>NZ_JACHJP010000003.1:532185-769875 GCF_014203715.1 Streptosporangium saharense | reverse complement strand
TGCATGTGTTAAGCACGCCGCCAGCGTTCGTCCTGAGCCAGGATCAAACTCTCCAAACAATGCTTTTCGAGTCAACCCCGGCTGAAAGCACCCACCTCGAACACATCGAGGAGGTGTATCAACCAAAGGAATCCATCCCCACACCTGAAGTGTGTGGGACGGGTTTGTGCTTCATGCACTGGCTTTTAGCACACTGTTGAGTTCTCAAGAAACGGACGCGTACACCGTCGGCCACCCAACCACTCGGTTGAGCACTTCAGGGGCGCAACTTCCGCATCTCCATCCTACCATTTCCGGCTGGCCCGTGTCAAACCGCCGCGTTCGCGGCCCCTCGACACCAACCCACCAGACCCGCTAGGATCTCGCTGCCCCGTCTCCGGAGCAACCCTCCAAACTTACCTAGACACTCAGACCGTGTCAAACCAGCCGTTTTCCGGCCGGACAGCACATGATCCGAACACCGAGGTTCGTCGAGAGGGGTTCGCCCTGGGGCCCGTCCGCGCATCAGGCGTCCGGCTCGCTCCGGGGCACTGGAAACTCTAGGCGGGCCCCCGAGGCCCGTCAAATCAGGCCCATCCGAGGAAACCGCAGGTCAGCGTAGATCCATACGAGAACGGGTGACCTTCGCTACCCAAACGTTACCGTTCTAAACAACGGATGCCCCGGTGTTGTCACCGAGGCATCCATCACAGACCCGCAGAAGCGTCAGGCACCAAGCAGCTCGACGCCCCCGACGGAGCGCTTGCCGCGCCGCAACACCAGGAACCGCCCGTGCAGCAGGTCCTCGGCCGTGGGCACGTAGGCCTCGTCGGTGACCTTCACGTTGTTGAGGTAGGCGCCGCCCTCCTTGACCGCCCTGCGGGCCGCGGACTTCGACTCGACCAGCCCGCTCTGCGCGAGCAGGTCGACGTAGGAGGCGCCCAACTCGGAGATCTCGGCACGCGGCACCTCCTCCAGGGCCTCCCCCAGCGTCCGCGCGGGCAGTTCCTCCAGCGATCCCTGACCGAACAGGGCCGCGGAGGCCGCGATCACGGCGGCGCACTCGTCAGCGCCGTGCAGCAGCGTGGTGAACTCCTCGGCGAGCGCGCGCTGGGCCTCCCGGGCCGCGGGCCGCGCCGCGGACGCCTTCTCCAGCTCCTCGATCTCCTCACGGGACCTGAAGCTGTAGATCTTGAGGAACTTCACCACGTCGCGGTCGTCGGCGTTCAGCCAGAACTGGTAGAAGGCGTACGGCGAGGTCATCTCCGGGTTGAGCCACACCGCGCCACCGGCCGTCTTGCCGAACTTGGTCCCGTCGGCCTTGGTGATCAGCGGCACGGTCAGCGCGTGCACGTGGCCACCGGTCACCCTGCGGATCAGGTCGGTGCCCGCGGTGATGTTGCCCCACTGGTCGCTGCCGCCGATCTGCAGCGTGCAGCCGTAGCGCCTGTTCAGCTCCAGGTAGTCGTTGGCCTGCAGGATCTGGTAGCTGAACTCGGTGTAGCTGAGCCCGTCACCGCCCAGGCGGGCCGAGACCGACTCGCGGGCCAGCATCCGGTTGACCGGAAAGTGCTTGCCGACGTCGCGCAGGAAGTCGATCGCGGACATGCCCTCGGTCCAGTCGAGGTTGCTGACCAGCAGGCCGCCGCTCTTCTCGGAGAACTCGGAGAAGTCGAGGAACTTCTCCAGTTGGACCCGGATCCGTGCGACCCATTCGGCGACGACCTCGGAGGAGTTGAGCGACCGCTCGGTGCTCCGGCCGCTCGGGTCGCCGATGAGGCCCGTCGCGCCGCCGACCAGGCCGATGATCCGGTGCCCTGCCCGCTGCAGGCGGGTGAGGGTCAGCAGCGGGACCAGGTTGCCGACGTGCAGGGAGGGCGCGGTCGGGTCGAAGCCGCAATAGACCGTGATCGGACCCTCGGCCATCGCCGCGCGCAGGGCGTCGATGTCGGTGGACTGCGCGATCAGGCCGCGCCAGGCGAGGTCATCCAGAATCTCGGTCACGATCTTTGCTTTCCAATGCTCGAAAGGTCAGGTACGGCTTCGCCTACAGCCTGCCCGATCTCCACACCACTTCGCCACTTGGTAGCGAACCCCTACCGACGCCGCGGAACGTGCGGCCGGTAGGGAGAGACCGTACGGTCGCCGTCGATCCAGAAACGCCAGGGGGTGTCCCGGCCCGTCGAGACACCGGTGCGCGGCCCGGAACGGATCAGGTCGGGCTTGGCGGGCTCCCCCTCAAGGACGGTGACCGGTCCCGGCGGGCAGGCGTCGAGCCCGTTGTGCTCCCGGGTGAACCCGAGCGCGACCGCCAGACGCGCGGGCCCGCGGGCGAGGTCACGCCCGGGGACCGTACGGCTCGCGCCCGCCGCCCTGCGCGCCGTGGCGATCTCGGCCCCGGCGACCACCTCACCGGCCCGCAGCAGCACGCCCGAGCCGATCCCCTCCGGCAGGCAGACCAGGTTGGCGCAAAAATGCATGCCGTAGGTGAAGTAGACGTACAGGTGCCCCGGGGGCCCGAACATCACCGCGTTGCGCGCCGTCCTGCCACGGAAGGTGTGGGAGGCCGGGTCCTGGCCGGGCACGCCGTACGCCTCGACCTCGGTGAGACGGACGGCGACGGGGCCGTATGCGATCACACGGCCCAGCAGGTCGGGGGCGACCTCGGGTCCCGGCCTGTCGAAGAAGTCGCGGGTCAGTTGCCGCTCGCCCACGCCGCCTGACCGTCGACGGTCTCTCGCAGGTCGAGAAGCTGGTCGCGCACCCGGTCGGGGGCCGTGCCTCCGTGGGCCTTGCGGGCCGCGAGCGCGCCCGGCACCGAGAGCACCTCGCGGGTGTCGGGGGTGAAGTGCGGCGAGACCTTGAGCAGTTCCTCGTCGGTGAGCTGGTCGAAGTCCTTGTCGTTGACCTGGCACCAGACGACCAGGTGACCGACGGCCTCGTGCGCGTCCCTGAAGGCGACGCCCCTGCGCACCAGCAGCTCGGCCAGGTCCGTCGCCAGGGCGAACCCGTCGGGGGCCGAGGACTCCAGCTTGGCGGTGTTGACGCGCATGGTGGAGACCAGACCGGCCATCGCGGGCAGGACCAGCAGCAGGGTGTCAACGGAGTCGAAGACCGGCTCCTTGTCCTCCTGCAGGTCGCGGTTGTAGGTCAGCGGCAGGCCCTTGAGCGTCGTCAGCAGCGACATGAGGTTGCCGATGAGACGACCGCTCTTGCCCCTGGCCAGCTCGGCGACGTCGGGGTTCTTCTTCTGCGGCATGATCGACGAGCCGGTCGAGTAGGCGTCGTCCATCTCGATCCAGCGGAACTCCTGCGAGGCCCACAGGACGATCTCCTCGCCGAGCCGCGACAGGTGCACGCCGATCATCGCCGCGTCGAACAGGAACTCCGCGGCGAAGTCACGGTCGGCCACGGCGTCCATCGAGTTGGGCGCCGCGGAGTCGAAGCCGAGCTCCCTGGCCACGGCCTGCGGGTCGAGTGGCAGGGACGAGCCCGCGAGCGCGCCCGAGCCGAGCGGGGAGACGGAGGCCCGCCTGTCCCAGTCGCGCAGCCTGTCGATGTCGCGGGCGAAGGCGTGGACGTGGGCCAGGAGCTGGTGGCCGAAGGAGACCGGCTGCGCGTGCTGCAGGTGGGTCATGCCGGGAGCCGCCGTCTCGGCGTGCTGCTCGGCCTGGCTCATCAGCGCGGTCTCCAGCTCCACCAGCCGGGACACGATGTGCCTGACGTGGTCGCGGAGGTAGAGGCGGAGATCGGTGGCGATCTGGTCGTTGCGGCTGCGGCCCGCGCGGAGCTTGCCGCCGAGCGTGCCAAGGCGCTCCAGCAGGCCGCGCTCAAGCGCGGTGTGGACGTCCTCGTCGGCCACGGTCGGCCGGAACTCGCCCGCCTTGCAGGCCCGCTCAAGGTCGTCCAGAGCGCCGATCATGCGTCCCAGCTCGTCCTCGGTGAGCAGGCCCGCGCGGTGCAGCACCCGGGCGTGCGCGCGCGAGGCCAGCAGGTCGTACGGCACGAGCCGCCAGTCGAAGTGCACGCTCACCGAGAGCCTGGTCAGCGCGTCGGCCGGACCTCCCTCGAACCGGCCGCCCCACAGCCGCATCGGCTTACCACCATCAGTCACCGTTGTTCTCCTCCCCATTTCCAATCCGCGACCTTAGCCCAATCAGGCCAGCCGGGCGTCCCGCGCCGACGCGATCTTGGAAGGAAGGCTCCACAGCTCGACGAAGCCCTTGGCCAGGGACTGGTCGAAGGTGTCGCCGGTGTCGTAGGTGGCGAGGTTGAAGTCGTACAGCGAGGCCTCGGAGCGCCTGCCGGTCACGGTGGCCCGGCCGCCGTGCAGGACCATCCGGATCTCACCGGTGACGTGCTGCTGGGCCTCGGCGATGAAGACGTCCAGGGCCTTCTTCAGCGGGGAGAACCACAGGCCGTCGTAGACCAGCTCGCCCCAGCGCTGGTCCACGGAGCGCTTGAACCTGGCCAGGTCACGCTCGACGGTGACGTTCTCCAGCTCCATGTGCGCGGTGATCAGCGCGATGGCGCCCGGCGCCTCGTAGACCTCGCGGGACTTGATGCCGACGAGCCTGTCCTCGACCATGTCGAGCCTGCCGACGCCCTGGGCGCCCGCGCGCTGGTTGAGCTCGGAGATGATCTGGAACGGGGTCAGGTGACGCCCGTCGAGCGCGACCGGGACGCCCTTGACGAAGCTGATGATGACCTCGTCGGCCTCACGCGGCTGGGCCGGGTCGGCGGTGTAGGAGTAGACGTCCTCGACGGGGCCGTTCCAGATGTCCTCCAGGAAGCCGGTCTCCACGGCCCTGCCCCAGATGTTCTGGTCGATCGAGTAGGGGTTCTTCTTGCTGGTCTCGATCGGGAGGTTCTTCTCCTCGGCGTAGGCGATCGCCTTGTCCCTGGTCCACGCGTAGTCGCGGGCGGGGGCGATGACCTTCAGCTCGGGGAAGAGCGCCGCGAGGCCGGCCTCGAAGCGGACCTGGTCGTTGCCCTTGCCGGTGCAGCCGTGGGCGACGTGGGTGCCGCCGAACTGCTTGGCGGCGGCGGCCAGGTGCTTGACGATCAGCGGCCTGGACAGCGCGGAGACCAGCGGGTAGCGGTCCATGTAGAGCGCGTTCGCCTGCAGGGCGGGAACGCAGAAGTCGGTGGCGAACTCCTCGCGGGCGTCGACGACGACGGACTCGGCAGCGCCGCAGTCGATGGCCCGCTTGCGGATGACCTCCATGTCCTCGCCGTCCTGGCCGACGTCGATGGCCACGGCGATCACCTCGGCTCCGGTCTTCTCCGCGAGGAACGGGATGGCGACGGAGGTGTCGAGGCCGCCGGAGAAGGCGAGTACGACCCGGTCAGTCATGATCAGTTTCTCCAAAGTCTTGTGCAGGTGGTTCTGGTTCGAGCTGGGGCGGCCCGCGTGAGCGGGCTACATACGTCGGTCGGCGTGCCTCAGCAGGGCCTCGGCGACCGCCTCCCCGCCCATCGGGTCGCGGCTGATGACGAGGATCGTGTCGTCTCCGGCCACCGTGCCGAGGATGGACTTCCAGCCGGCGTGGTCGATGGCGGACGCGAGGAACTGTGCGGCGCCCGGCGGGGTGCGCACGATCACCAGGTTGGCGGACGCGTCCGCCGAGACGAGCAGTTCCTCGGCGATCCGGCTCAGCCGGGCCGCCGGGGTCTCACCTCCGCCGAGCCTGGCCGGCGGGATCCTTCCGCCTCCCTCGCCCGGCAGGGCGTAGACCAGGGAGCCGTCCTCGGCACGCAGCTTGAGCGCCCCGAGTTCGTCCAGGTCGCGGGAGAGGGTGGCCTGGGTGACCTCCACCCCGCTCTCCAACAGAAGCTTAGCCAGGTCAGGCTGGGAGCGGACCGGCTGCCGCGCCAGGAGCTCGGCGATTCGCGCCTGGCGGGCCACCTTGGTCATGGGGATCGTCACGGCGCCTGCCCTCCCTTTTCCTGCCCCGGCCGCGTGGCCAGCCAGTGCAGCAGCGCCTTCTGGGCGTGCAGGCGGTTCTCCGCCTGGTCCCACACCAGGCTCCGCGGGCCGTCGAGCACGTCGGCGGAGATCTCAAGGCCCCGGTAGGCGGGCAGGCAGTGCAGGACGATCGCGCCTTTGGCCGCCCGGTCCATCAGTTCGGCGTTGACCTGGAAGGGCGTCAGGTCGGCGATCCGCCGTTCCCTGTCCTCCTGGCCCATCGAGACCCAGGTGTCGGTCGCGACGACGTCGGCGTCCGCCACGGCCGTCCCGGCGTCCGGCAGCACGGCGACCGAGCCTCCGGTGCCGGCGGCGATCTCCCCGGCCCTGCGCAGGATCGCCGGGTCCGGCTGATATCCGGCCGGAGCGGCGATCCGCACGTGCATGCCCGCCAGGGCGCCGCCGAGCAGGTAGGAGTGGGCCATGTTGTTGGCGCCGTCCCCGAGGTAGGTCAGGGTGAGCCCGGCCGCCGAGCCGAAGTGCTCCCTGACCGTCTGCAGGTCGGCGAGGATCTGGCAGGGGTGGAACTCGTCGGTCAGGGCGTTGACCACCGGCACCGAGGAGGCCGAGGCCATGGCCTCGACCCTCTCCTGGCCCGAGGTGCGCCACACGATGGCGCTCGTCTGGCGTTCCAGGACCTTGGCGGTGTCCTCGATGGACTCGCCCCTGCCCATCTGCGAGGACCCGGCGTCGAGGATGAGGGGCAGGCCGCCCAGTTCGCCGATGCCGACGGCGAAGGAGATCCGGGTGCGGGTCGAGGGCTTGTCGAAGAGCACGGCGACCGTCTGCGGGCCCTCGAAGGGGCGGTAGCCGTACCGGTCCTTCTTCATGGCCGTGGCCAGGTCGAGCACCTCGGCCTGCTCGGCGGGCGAGAGGTCGTCGTCACGCAGGAAGTGCCTGGTCCGCTCAGTCATGGGAGGCCTCGTCGAGCAGGGCCGGGAGCGCGGTCACGAAGGAGGTGACCTGCTCGGCGGTGATCACGAGCGGGGGCGCGAGCCGTACGGCGTCGGGCTGGACCGCGTTGACCAGGAAGCCCGCGTGCTGGGCGGCCGTCTGGAAACGGGCGGCGCGCTCGGCGGTGAGGACGACGGCCAGCCACAGGCCGCGGCCCCTGACGCCCTTGAGCAGGGGGTGCTCGACGGAGGCGATGCCCTCGGCCAGGAGCGTCCCGACGGTCTTGACGTGTTCGAGCAGGCCCTGGCTTTCGATGGTGTCCAGTACGGCCAGCGCGGCGGCGGCCGAGACGGGGTTGCCGCCGAAGGTCGAGCCGTGGTCGCCCTTGGCGAAGAGTGTCCCGGCGTCTCCGAAGCCGACGCAGGCGCCGATCGGCAGGCCTCCGCCGAGGCCCTTGGCCAGGGTCAGGACGTCGGGCAGGACGCCGTCGTGCTGGTGGGCGAACCAGTGTCCGGTACGGCCGATGGCCGACTGGATCTCGTCGGTGACCAGGAGCGCGCCGGTGGTGTCGCAGATCTCCCTGACGGCCCTGAGGTAGCCGTCGGGGGGCGGGACGACCCCGGCCTCGCCCTGGGTGGGTTCGAGGAAGACGGCGGCGCACTCGGCGGTGACGGCGTTCTTCAGCGCGTCGGCGTCGCCGTACGGGACGAAGCGGACATCAGCCGGGAACGGCCCGAACTGGTCGCGGATGGAGGCCTTGCCGGTCAGGGAGAGCGCGCCCAGGGAGCGGCCGTGGAAGCCGTTCTCCGCGGCCACGACGTAGGGGCGGCCGTTGGCCTTGCCGTACTTGATGGCGAGTTTGAGGGCGGCCTCGTTCGCCTCGGTGCCCGAGCTGGTGAGGAACACCCTGGCGGGGGCGCCGAGCAGGCCGATGAGCCGTTCGGCGAGCAGCACCTCGGGCTCGTGCAGGAACAGGTTGCTGGTGTGGGCGAGCGTGGCGACCTGCCGGGAGACTGCCTCGACCAGCGCGGGGTGGGCGTGTCCCAGGGAGCTGACCGCGATGCCGCCGATCAGGTCGAGGTACTCGGCGCCGTCGACGTCCCAGACCCGTGAGCCCTCGCCGCGCGCCAGCGCCACCGGGGGCACGCCGTAGTTGGGCATGAAGGCGGCCTCGAAACGCCTGCTGAGCGCTTCCGACTTGTTGCTCACGTGTCACTCCCGTTCAGCTCGTTGGTGGTGCTCGCCCGCCGTGCGGCCGTGTCCGGCAGGACCATGGTGCCGACGCCCTCGTCGGTGAAGATCTCCAGCAGCACCGAGTGGGGCACCCTGCCGTCGAGCACGTGCGCCTGGGGCACGCCGCCGCGGACCGCGTTCAGGCAGGCCTCCATCTTGGGCACCATGCCGCTGGACAGGCCGGGCAGGAGCTTGGCGAGGTCGGTCGCCGTCAGCCGCCTGATGACCTCGTTCTCGCCGTCGGCGGCGTCGGGGCGCCAGTCGCGGTAGAGGCCCTCGACGTCGGTCAGGACGATCAGCTTGGAGGCGCCGAGCGCCACGGCGAGGGCGGCGGCCGCGGTGTCGGCGTTGACGTTGTAGACGGTGCCGTCCTCGCTGCGCGCGATGGAGGAGACGACGGGGATGCGCCCGTCGTCGAGCAGCGCCCTGACCGCCCCGGCCTCGACCTCGACGATGTCGCCGACCTGGCCGATGTCCACCGTGACGCCGTCCACGACGGCGTGCTTGCGGACCGCGGTGAACAGGTGGGCGTCCTCGCCGGACATGCCGATCGCGAGCGGCCCGTGCCGGTTGATCAGGCCGACGACGTCGCGGTTGACCTGGCCGACCAGGACCATCCTGACGACCTGCATGGCCTCGGGGGTGGTGACCCGCAGGCCCGCGGTGAAGGTGGACTCGATGCCGAGCCGGTCGAGCTGGGCGTTGATCTGGGGGCCGCCGCCGTGCACGATCACCGGCCGGAGACCGGCGTAGCGCAGGAAGACGACGTCGTCGGCGAACTTCTCCCTCAGGTGCTCCTCGGTCATGGCGTTGCCGCCGTACTTGATGACGACGGTCGCGCCCTGGAAACGGGCGAGCCAGGGCAGCGCCTCGATCAGCGTGTGCGCCTTGGCCAGGGCGGCCTGGACCCTGGACGTCATGACGAGTAGGCCGAGTTCTCGTGGACGTAGGCCACGGTGAGGTCGGTGGTGTGGATCGTCGCGGTGTGCGGGCCCGCCGACAGGTCGACGGTGATCGTCACGTCGCGGGGGCGCAGGTCCACCTTGGAGCGGTCGTCGCCCGCGGCGCCGCCACGGCAGATCCACACGCCGTTGATGGCCACGTTGAGCCGCTCCGACTCGAAGACGGCGTCGGTCGTGCCGACCGCGGACAGCACCCGGCCCCAGTTGGGGTCCTCGCCGTAGATGGCGCACTTGAACAGGTTGGAGCGGGAGACGGCGCGGCCGACGACGACGGCGTCCTCCTCGGAGGCCGCGCCGATGACCTCGATGGCGATCGCCTTGGTCGCGCCCTCGGCGTCCACCAGGAGCTGGCGGGCCAGGTCGGCGCAGACGGCCCTGACGACCTGTCCGAACTCGGCGAGGTCGGGGGTGACGCCGGAGGCACCGCTGGCCAGCAGCAGGACGGTGTCGTTGGTGGACATGCAGCCGTCGGCGTCGAGCCGGTCGAAGGTGACCCTGGTCGCCTCGCGCAGCGCGGTCTGGAGCTGCTCGGCGGGCAGGTCGGCGTCGGTGGTGATCACGCAGAGCATGGTGGCCAGGCCGGGAGCGAGCATGCCCGCGCCCTTGGCCATGCCGCCGACCATGTAGCCACCCTCGCCCCTGCGGAAGGAGATCTTGGAGACGGTGTCCGTGGTGCGGATGGCGTCGGCCGCGGCCAGGCCGCCGTCCCTGCTGGCCTGGGAGACCACGGTGGCGACCCCGCCGAGCAGGGCGTCCATCGGCAGCCGCTCACCGATCAGGCCTGTCGAGCAGACCGCGATCTCCCCCGCGGAGTCCTGGAGCTCCTCTGCGACGCGCTCGGCGGTCGCGTGGGTGTCCTGGAAGCCCTGGGCGCCGGTGCAGGCGTTCGCGCCGCCCGAGTTGAGCACGACGGCCCTGACCCTGCCTCCGGCCAGCACCTGCTGGGACCACAGGACCGGCGCCGCCTTGACGCGGTTGCTCGTGAAGACACCGGCCGCGGCGCGGGAGGGGCCGTCGTTGACGACCAGTGCCAGGTCTCGGGCGTCACCGGACTTGATGCCTGCGGCGATGCCCGCTGCCCTGAATCCGAGGGGGGCGGTCACACTCATGGGGCGACTCCGTTGAGAGGAAGGCCGAGTTCTTCTGACAGGCCGAGTGCGAGGTTGGCGCTCTGGATCGCGCCCCCCGCGGTGCCCTTGGTGAGGTTGTCGATGGCGACGACGGCGACGACGCGGCCGACCCGCTCGTCCAGGGTGACCTGGAGGGCGGCGGTGTTGGCGCCGAGGGTCATCGAGGTCGTGGGCCACTGACCCTCGGGCAGCAGCCGCAGGAACGGCTCGTCCTTGGTCGCGGCCTGGTATGCCTCGCGCAGCAGCCCCGGTGTGACGCCGGGCTTGGCGGGCGCCGTGCAGGTGGCGAGGATGCCACGGCTCATGGGGGCGAGCAGCGGGGTGAAGGAGACCTTCACCGGGGCCCCGGCCAGCGGGGAGAGGTTCTGCTCCATCTCGGGGGTGTGCCGGTGGACGCCGCCGACGCCGTAGGCGCCGACCGAGCCCATGACCTCGCTGCCCAGGAGGTTCGGCTTGAGGGACTTGCCCGCCCCGCTCGTGCCGCTGGCGGCGACCACGACCACGTCGGGCTCGGCGAGACCGGCGGCGAAGGCCGGGAACATCGCCAGTGTGACGGCCGTCGGGTAGCACCCGGGGACGGCGATCCTGCGCGTGGTGCGAAGTCCGTCGCGCTGGCCGGGCAGCTCGGGCAGGCCGTACGGCCAGGCACCGGCGTGGGCGCCTCCGTAGAAGTGCTCCCAGGCGGCGGGGTCGGTGAGGCGGAAGTCTGCGCCGCAGTCGACCACCAGGGTGTCCTCGCCGAGCCGTTCGGCGACGGCGGCGGACTGGCCGTGCGGCAGCGCGAGGAAGACCAGGTCGTGGCCGCCAAGGGTCTCGTCGGTCGTCTCCAGGAGCGTGCGGCCGGCCAGCGGGGCCAGGTGCGGCTGGTGGGCGCCCAGGAGGGTGCCCGCGTTCGATCCGGCGGTCACCGCGCCGATCTCGATCTCCGGGTGTGACAGCAGCAGGCGCAGGATCTCGCCTCCGGCGTAACCGCTGGCACCCGCGATTGCCGCTTTCATCCGCCCCCCAAGCACTGCATATTCATGCATCTTTACTCATGAACTTACTAGAAAGATTATGCACGCCAAGGGATCGCCATGCAAGCATCAGACAATCTACCCTTTGGTCCACAAAAGGTGACAAAACCCATGCGTTTCCGGCACGGAGGTTCGCTCCGGTCCCTCCCGGTATCGTGATGTTTCCCGCCCCTTCATCTCTGGGGAGTACGAACGCATGGCCGTCCCTCACGACCAGGTCCTGGCTCGGCTCACCGCCCCGGGGCAGCTCTTCGAGATGGAGGAGGTCCCCGGTCCCTGCGGCCCGGTCAGGACCTGGAAGCACGCCCCGGCCCACTTCCGCGCGCTGCTTGAGGCCACCAGACGCCACGGCGACAGGGTCTTCCTCGTCTACGAGGACGAGCGCGTCACCTACGAGGAGCACTACCTGCGCGCCGCCACCCTGGCCGGGCGCCTGGCCGGGGAGTACGGCGTGGCCCGGGGCGACCGGGTGGCCATCGCCATGCGCAACTACCCCGAATGGGTGATCGCCTTCTCCGCGGCGCTGGCCGCGGGAGGCGTCGCCGTACCCCTCAACGCGTGGTGGAGCGCCAGGGAGCTGGAGTTCGGCCTCGCGGACTCGGGGGCGCGGGTGCTGATCGCCGACGGTGAGCGCGCCGCGGCGCTCGCCGGGACCGGGTGCCCGATGATCGTGGCGCGCGGCGAGGTCCCCGCGGGCGCCCGCGCCTTCGACGAGGTGCTGGGCACCGTCGAGCCGGACGCGACACCGCCACCGGTTCACCTCTCCCCCGAGGACCCCGCGACCATCCTGTACACCTCGGGCACCACCGGCCGTCCGAAGGGCGCGCTCGGCAGCCACCGCAACCTGGGCCAGTCCCCCATGACCGTGGCCTACAACACGACCCGCAGCATGGTCAGGGCGGGCAGGGACCCGGCGCGGAAGGCGGGAAGGCGCCGCGTCACGCTCCTGACCGTCCCCCTGTTCCACGCCACCGGCTGCTTCGCGGTGATGACGACCACCATGTTCGGCGGCGACTGCCTGGTGCTGATGCACCGCTGGGACGCCGGACGCGCGCTCGAACTCATCGAACGGGAACGCGTCACCAACCTCAGCGGCGTGCCGACCAACGTCTGGCAGCTGCTGTCCCACCCGGGCCTGGCCGACGCCGACGTCTCAAGCCTCACCTCCCTCGGGTACGGCGGCGCCCCCGCCCCGCCGAGACTGCTCGAACGCCTCACCGAGCTGCTGCCGAGCCGCTCCCCCACCAACGGGTACGGCATGACGGAGACCACCGCGCTGGCCATCGGCAACAGCGGCCCCGACTATCTGGCCAGGCCCGACAGCGTCGGCCTTCCCATGCCGGTCGTTGACGTGCGCATCACCGGCCCCACGGGTGAGGAGCTGCCGGTCGGCGAGGTCGGCGAGCTGCGCCTGCGCGGCCCGAACGTGATCCTCGGCTACTGGAACAGGCCCCGGGAGACCGAGGAGGCCTTCGCGGACGGCTGGCTGCGCACCGGAGACCTGGCCAGGGTCGACGAGGAGGGCTTCGTCTACGTCGTCGACCGGGCCAAGGACATGGTCATCCGGGGTGGGGAGAACGTCTACTGCGCCGAGGTCGAGGCGGCGCTGTTCGAGCACCCCGCGGTCGAGGACGCCGCGGTGATCGGCATCCCGCACGAGGAGCTGGGCGAGGAGGTCGGCGCGGTCGTACGGCTCGCCTCCCCCGTGGCGGAGGAGGAGCTGCGGACCTTCCTGCGCGAGCGGATCGCGGCCTTCAAGATCCCCGTCCGGTTCTGGGTCCGTGAGGGTGAGCTGCCCCGCAACCCCGGCGGCAAGGTCCTCAAGACGGTCCTGCGCCGGGAGGTCATCGGCTCCTGACCCGCCTCCGACGGGTGAAAAACCGTTTGCGCCGGTGAGGGCCGGTGTCAAAACTAGCTCCTTGTGCCGAAGAATCCTGATCGCTCCTCGGGGAGCCTGCTGCGCAGGATCGGAATGGACCTGGGGCCGCTGCGCGACTCACGGGACTTCCGGCTGCTGTTCGCCTCGGGCGCGATCACGATGTTCGGCACCTTCCTCACCCTGGTCGCGCTCCCGCTGCAGATGAAGCAGCTCACCGACTCCTACGTGGCGGTCGGCCTGGTCAGCGCGGCCGAGTTCGTGCCGATGGTGCTGTGCGGCCTGTGGGGCGGCGCGATCGCCGACGCGCTGGACCGGCGCAAGATCATCCTCTACACGGAGGCCGGGCTCTGCGTCACGGTCGTCGCCCTGACGGTCAACGCGCTGCTGCCCGAGCCGCAGATCTGGGTGCTGTACGTGGTCGGGGCGCTCAGCGCGGGACTGGGCAGCCTGCAGCGGCCCAGCCTGGAGGCGCTGATGCCCCGGGTGGTCAGGCATGACCAGGTCGGCGCCGCCGCCGCGCTCTCCGGCTTCCGCTGGACCCTCGGCGCCATCGTCGGTCCCGCGCTCAGCGGCCTGATCGCCGCCGTGTTCGGCGTCGCGGCGGCCTACGGCCTCGACGTGGTCACCTTCCTGCTCTCCATGGTCCTGCTCTGGATGGTCAGGATGCCCGCGCAGTCCGAGGACGCTCCCCCGGCCTCGATCGCGGCGCTCGTCGAGGGCGTCCGCTACGCCGTACGGCGCCGCGACCTGATGGGCACCTACCTGGTGGACATCGCGGCGATGGTCTTCGCCTCCTGCGCCGCCCTGTATCCCTTCCTCGCCGGTGAACTGGGCTCCCCGCAGGCGATCGGCCTGCTCTTCTCCGCGACCGCCGTCGGCTCGCTGGTCGCCTCCGCCACCTCGGGCTGGACGGCCCGGGTCCACCGGCACGGCCTGGGCGTCATCGTCGCGGCGGCCGTCTGGGGGGTCGCGGTCGCGGCGGCGGCCCTCATGCCGACCGTCTGGGGCGTGTTCGCCTTCCTGGCGCTGGCCGGGGCCGCCGACATGATCAGCGGCATCTTCCGCTCGACCATCTGGAACCAGACCATCCCCGACGAGCTGCGGGGCCGCCTGGCCGGGATCGAACTGCTCTCCTACACCAGCGGCCCGATGCTGGGTAACGCGCGGGCGGGCCTGATGGCCCAGCTCGGTGGCACCCGCTTCTCCATGGGGATCGGCGGGCTGCTGTGCGTCGGCGCGGTCGCGGCGATGGCGGCGCTGCTGCCCGCCTTCCGGCACTACGACGCCCGCACCGACGAGCACGCCGTGCGCGAACGTGCCCGCCGTACGGCAGTCGCCGAGGCTTGATCAGTCCCGCTCGCGCCAGCCGTCGTACTCCTCGGCCAGCTCGTCGAGCCGGGCCACGGCCTCATCCCGCAGCGTGTTATCGGGGTCCTCGACAACCACGAGCCACTGGGCGTCCTCGGCGTCGTCCTCACCGGCCAGCGTCTCGCGCACCACGGAGGGCGTCCCCACCAGGGGGAACTCCTCCCCCACCAGGTCGGCGACCTCCTCGGCGTCCGCGCGCTCGGCGAACACCAGCAGATGCCTCATCCGTCCCTCCCATGGAAAGGCCCCGGCCGCCACGAACCTCCGTGGTGGCCGGGGCCGTACATCCGATCAGGCTCCGCGCAGCCGGGCGCCGGTCCGCTCACCCGCGAGGGCGACGGCGGCGTCACGGGCCGCGGTGGTCTCCTCGACGGTCAGCGTCCGGTCGGCCGCCCTGAACCGCAGGGAGTAGGCCAGGGACTTGCTGCCCTCGCCGACCTGGGCGCCGGTGTAGACGTCGAACAGCCGAATCGACTCCAGCAGCTCGCCCGCCCCCTCGCGCAGCGCCGCCTCGACCTCGGCCACCGGGGTGGCGGCCTCGACGATGAGCGCGACGTCCTGGGTGGCGATCGGGTAGGCGGAGATGGACGAGACCTGCACCGGCCCCGGCGTCAGCTCCTCAAGGCGGGTCAGCTCGATCTCCATCGCGCTGGTGCGCGGCGGCAGGCCGTAGGCCTCGATGACGCGCGGGTGCAGCTCACCGGCGTGGCCGACGAGGACGTCCCCCACGTACAGCGCGGCGCAGCGGCCAGGGTGCCAGGGCTCGTGCCGGTCGGCGCGGACATCGAGGACGACCCCCGCCTCGCGGGCCACCACGCGGGCGGCCTCGACGGCGTCGGCCCAGCTCGCCTGACGGCCCTTGCCCCACCAGCCCGAGCGTTCGGCCTCGCCCGCGAGCACGACCCCGGCCCACAGCGGCTGGGCGGGCAGCGCCGCCTCGATCGAGGCCAGCTCCCCGGCGTCGGGCCTGCGGTCCACGCCGAGCACCGGCGCGGTCGCGGGCGCGCCCTCCGACGGCCGGTAGACCAGTCCCGTCTCGAACAGCGCCACGTCGCCGAAGCCCCGGCCCACGTTGCGGACCAGCGTCTTGAACAGGCCGGGCAGCAGCGTGGTGCGCAGCAGCGGCTCGTCCTCGCTGAGCGGGTTCGCCAGCCGTACGGCCAGGCGACGGGGGTCGTCGGCGGGCAGCTGCAGGTTGTCGAGGTCGCGCTCACCGAAGAACGGGTAGGCGAGGATCTCGACGTGGCCCGAGGCCGCCAGCGCCCTTCCCGTACGGCGACGCAGCCGCTGGCCCGGGGTCAGGCCCGCGCCCGCGGGGGCACCGGGCAGGATCGAGGGCAGTTTGTCGTAGCCCTCGATCCTGATGACCTCCTCGGCGAGGTCGTTGGGGTCGGTCAGGTCGGGCCGCCACGAGGGCGGGGTGACGGTCAGCATGTCGTCGCCGGTGACGGCCAGCTTGGCGGCCAGTTCGTCGGCGGGCTCGACAGAGCCTTCCACGACCGTGCAGCCGACCTGCTCCAGGTTGCGGACCACCGTCTCACGGTCGTAGACGACACCCGCGACTCGGCCGGGGTAGCCGCTCGGGATGGAGATCTGGACCGGCTCGGTCTCGATCGCCGCGTGGGTCACGCCGGGCTGGATCACGCCGCCGCCCAGCTCGGCCAGCAGACTGACCGCGCGCCAGGAGGCGTACAGCGGAAGCTCCCGGTCCACACCCCGCTCGAAGCGCTTGGACGCCTCGCTGACCAGGTTGTGACGGCGGGACATCCGCGCGACGCCGCTGGCCGAGAAGTGCGCCGCCTCGATCACGATGTCGGTCGAGGTGCCGGAGATCTCGGTGTTCAGCCCGCCCATGGTGCCCGCCATCGAGATGGCGCCCGAGCTGTCGGTGATGAGGATGTCCTCGGGGTCGAGCGTGCGCACGGCGTGGTCGAGGGTCTCCAGCTTCTCGCCGGGCTCGGCGCGGCGCACGACGATCTCGCCGTCGAGCCGGGTCGCGTCGAAGGCGTGCAGGGGCTGGCCCAGCTCGAGCATCACGTAGTTGGTGACGTCGACGGCCAGCGAGACCGGCCGCATGCCCGCGCGCGACAGGCGCGTGCGCATCCACAGCGGGCTCGGCGTCGCCGGGTCGAAGCCCTGGATCTCCCGCAGCACGAACCGGTCGCACGCGCTCGCGTCGGCGATCGAGGCCGGGTAGGACGGGGCCGCCTCGGCGGGCGGGGAGACGTCGGCCGGGTCGAGGAAGGCTACCCCGAAGGCCGTGGCCGCCTCTCTGGCCACGCCGCGGATCGACAGCGCGTAGCCGATGTCCGGGGTGATCTCCAGCTCGATCACGTCGTCGCGCAGGCCGAGCAGCTCGGCCACGTCCGCGCCGATGGGCGTGCCCTCGGGCAGCACCATGATGCCGTTGTGCTCGTCGCTCAGCCCGAGCTCGCGCTCGGAGCAGATCATGCCCTCGGACATCCGCCCGTAGGTCTTGCGCGCGCCCACCTCGAAACCGCCGGGCAGCACACCACCGGGCAGCACGACCGGCACCCGGTCGCCGACGACGAAGTTGGTCGCGCCGCAGACGATCTCACGCGGGGCGGCCTCGCCGACCTCGACCTGGCAGTGCCGGATCGGCTTCTTGAAGCCCTGCAGCTCCTCGATGGCGAGCACCTCGCCGACCACGACGCTCTTGACGTCATGGCCGTAGGAGGTGGCGGCCTCCAGCTTGAGACCGGCGGCGGTGAGCCTGTCGGCGATCTCGTGCGCGGTCGCGGCGGGGAGATCGACGTACTCCCGCAGCCATGAAAGCGGGACCTTCATCAGACCTCCATCCCGAACGGAAGCGTGAAACGCACGTCTCCCTCGACCATGTCACGCATGTCCTCGACGTTGTGGCGGAACATCAGCGTGCGCTCGATGCCCATGCCGAAGGCGAACCCGCTGTAGCGGGACGGGTCGACGCCGCAGGCGACCAGCACCCGCGGGTTGACCATCCCGCAGCCGCCCCACTCGATCCAGCCCTCCGACTTGCACGTACGGCAGTGCGGGTTGCCCGGCACCGCGGAGGCGCCCCGGCACACGAAGCACCGCAGGTCCATCTCGGCCGAGGGCTCGGTGAAGGGGAAGTAGTTCGGCCTGAACCTGGTGGTGATGCCTTCGCCGAACATGACCTCGGCGAACCGGTCCAGGGTGCCCTTGAGGTGGGCCATGGTCAGGCCCTCGTCAACGGCGAGCCCCTCGACCTGGTGGAAGACCGGGGTGTGGGTGGCGTCCAGCTCGTCGGTGCGGAACACCTTGCCCGGCGAGATCACATAGACCGGCAGCGTACGGCTCAGCAGCGCCCTGATCTGCACGGGGGAGGTCTGGGTGCGCAGCACCTTGCCCGAGTCGACGGACTCGACGAAGAACGTGTCGTGCTCGGAGCGCGCCGGGTGGTCGGGCGAGATGTTCAGCGCGTCGAAGTTGAACCACTCGCCCTCCAGCTCGGGCCCCTCCGCGACCTCGTAGCCCATGCCGACGAAGGCGTCGGCGATGCGCTCCTGCAGGGTGGTCAGCGGGTGGCGGGCGCCGCGGGCCGTACGGTCCCAGGGCAGGGTGACGTCGACGGTCTCCTCGATGAGGACCCGCTCGTCACGCTCGGCCTCCAGCTGGGCCTGGCGCTCGGTGAGGGCGTCGGCGACGGCCTTGCGCGCGCCGCCGATGCGCTTGCCCGCCTCGGACCTGGCAGCGGGTGGAAGCGCGCCGATCTCGCGGTTGGCCAGGGCGATCGGCGAGCGGTCACCGGCGTGCGCGAGCCGTACCTGCTTGAGTTCGTCGAGGTCGCGCGCCGCCTTGACGGCGTCGAGCGCCTCCGCCTGCATGCGCGCCACCTCGTCGGCGTGCAGCGGGGTCACCTCGACCGGGTCGTAGTTAGACAAGAGAGAGCTCCGAATCCAGGGCTTGAGCGGCCATGAGTCTAGTCGGGGAAGCCCACCGGGCTGGCATCCGCGCTCAGGCGAAGTCAGGAGTGCCGGTGGGCACCATAAATCGGAACTCGGCCCCGCCCTCGGGCCCCCGCTGCACGGAGATGCTGCCGCCGTGGGCCTCGATGAGCCCCTTGACGATGAAGAGACCGAGACCGGTGCCGCCGCGGCGGCGGGCGTTCCCCCGCCAGAACTGCCGGAACACGCGCGTGGCCAGCTCGGGCGGGATGCCCTCTCCCTGGTCACGGACGGACACGGTCACTCCCCACTGGTTCGGTTCGACGACTATTGTCACCGTACCGCGTCCGTGACGCACGGCGTTTTCCATCAGGTTTGCCAGCACCTGGTCGATCTTGTCCTGGTCGAGCCAGGTCTCGGGGAGTTCGCCCAGCACCCGCAGCAGGAAGCGTCCTTCGGGCTCCCCCGCGGCGACCCTGCCGTCGATGATCTTCTGGACCCTGGCCGGGATGTCGACCACCTGGCGGTGGATCTCCAGGCGCCCCGACTCGATGCGGGACACGTCGAGCAACTCGGTGATCAGCCGGGTGACCCGGTCCGCGTCGGCGTTGACCGTCTCCAGCATGACCAGCTTCTGGTCGTCGGTGAAGCGGGTCCACTTGGCGAGCAGGGTCGCGGTGAACCCCTTGACGCTGGTCAGCGGGGAGCGCAGCTCATGGGCGACTGTCGAGACCAGGTCGGCGCGGCTGCGTTCGATCCTGGCCCTGGCGCCCGCGTCGCGCATCGTGATCACCACGCGGACGATCTCGCCGCCCCGCTCGGGCCTGCGCACCAGGCGGGCCGCGACGTGCATCTCCTGGCCGCCGGGGGTGCGCAGCGGCAGTTCGGGCTGGCGGGTGCGGGTCGAGAGACCGCCGTAGGTGTCGAGCCACTTCCACCAGTCGCGCCCGTCGTGGTCGCGGAAGGAGAACACGTCCCGCACGTGACGCCCGACCGCCTGGTCCCCGGCGATCCCGGTCAGGCGGGTCGCCGCCCGGTTGACGCTCAGCACGTGGCCGTCCCGGTCGGTCACCACGAGGCCGTCGGGAAGGTCGTCGACGTCGATCACACAGGCGGAATCAGCGCTCCGCTCGTCGGTGTGTTCGCCGTGCACGACCCCGCCTCCTCGACGCTACAACGCCGACAATAGCGGGTTTCGCGGGTCCTCCGGCAGCCTCGGGACGGGGGGCGTCACCCGCTCAGGGGACGTACACGCTGAGACCGGGCAGAGGCATACAGACACACCGCGGCGGCGGTCGCGAGGTTGAGGCTCTCCGCCCCGCCGTAGATCGGCACCCTGACCACCTCGTCGGCAAGCCCGAGGATCTCCTCCGGCAGTCCCCACGCCTCGTTGCCGAAGATCCAGGCGGCCGGTCCCGAGAGGTCCACGTCGTCGAGCGTCCGCGTCCCCGCGCCGTCGGCGGCGAACACCCGCAGGCCCACCCCCCTGAGCCTGTCCACGGCCTGCGCCACCGGGGCGCCGGTGACGACGGGCAGGTGGAACAGGCTTCCCGCGCTGGCGCGCACGCACTTGCCGTTGTAGGGATCGACGGAGGCGTCGGTGAAGACCACCGCGTCGGCCCCTGCCGCGTCGGCGGTGCGCAGCACGGTCCCGGCGTTGCCGGGGTCACGGACGTGGGCGAGCACGGCGACCAGCCGCGCCTGCTCGGTGACGGCGCTCTCCAGGGAGACGTGCACGAACCGGCACACCGCCAGGATGCCCTGCGGGGTGACGGTCTGGGCCAGCTCGGCCATCACCTCGCCGCTGGCCCGGTGCACGGGCACCCCGGCGGAGACGGCCGTGGCGACCAGGTCGGCGTGCCGGGTCCCGGCCTCGGCTGTGGTGAACAGCTCGGTCACGACGCCGTCGAGCGCCAGCGCCTCACGGACCGCCTGCGGCCCCTCCGCGAGAAAGGACCGGTCCCGGTCCCTGAAGGCCCGTTTGGTCAGCCGCTTGGCCGCCTTGACCCTCGGCGACTTGGTGTTGGTCAGCTCAGATCCCGCCATGCCCGTTCCCCACGAATGTCTCCAAGAATGCGAATGCGGCCCACAGCGTGATCGCTGTGGGCCGCGTGTTCTTCAGCGCGTTCGCCGATGCCGGACTCAGCCGGCGACCGGCGCGTTCACGTCGGCCGGAAGCGCCTTCCTGGCGGCTTCGACCAGGGTCGCGAACGTGGCGGCGTCGTTGACCGCGAGGTCGGCGAGGATCTTACGGTCGACCTCGATGGAGGCCAGCCGCAGTCCCTGGATGAGGCGGTTGTAGGTGATGCCGTTCTGACGGGCAGCGGCATTGATGCGCTGGATCCACAGACGACGGAAGGTGCCCTTGCGGTCCTTGCGGTCGCGGTAGGCGTAGGTCATCGAGTGGAGCATCTGCTCCTTGGCCTTGCGGTACAGCCTGGAGCGCTGCCCCCGGTAACCCTTCGCCCGCTCGAGAACGACCTTGCGCTTCTTCTTGGCGTTGATCGCCCGCTTCACGCGTGCCATGTGTATCTATCTCCCCGGGGGCCGTTACTTAGCGAGCAGCTTCTTGATCTTCTTGGCGTCGGCGTCAGAGAGCACGACCTCGGGCTTGAGACGACGCGTCAGCTTGGAGGACTTCCACTCGTTGTAGTGGGCGCGGTTGGCGCGGCGGCGCTTGATCTTGCCTGAGCCGGTGAGCCGGAACCGCTTCTTCGCACCACTGTGCGTCTTCATCTTCGGCATCTCAGCCGTCTCTCCCTCGATCGTGCCGATGGCCCGGGCCGGTAACCCGAGCCAAGGGCATGCCTGACTGTGAGACCGGACCCGGCCTCGGCTTCGTCTCGCGGCTGCCTGACGGTTCAGGCTATGCGAGTCACTCCTGCGGAGCGGACACCTGGTCGTCGCCCTGCGGGCTGTCCGCGGAATCCTCGTCACGCCGCGCCTTGGCCGCCGCCTTCTCGGCCTTGGCCTCGGCCTTCTTCTTGTGCGGCCCGATAACCATGATCATGTTACGGCCATCCTGCTTGGGCTGGGACTCGACGAAGCCGAGCTCCGTGACGTCCTCCGCCAGTCGCTGCAGGAGCCTGAACCCCAGCTCGGGCCGGGACTGCTCCCGCCCGCGGAACATGATCGTTACCTTGACCTTGTCTCCCGCCTTGAGGAACCGCACCACGTGACCCTTCTTGGTCTCGTAGTCGTGCGGGTCGATCTTCGGCCGGAGCTTGATCTCCTTGATGATCGTGTACGCCTGGTTACGCCGTGCCTCGCGTGCCTTCATCGCGGACTCGTACTTGAACTTGCCGTAGTCCATGAGCTTGCACACGGGCGGGCGAGCCGTGGCCGCGACCTCGACGAGGTCGAGGTCGGATTCCTGAGCCAGCTTCAGAGCATCGCCGATCGAGACGATGCCAACCTGTTCGCCGTTCGGGCCGACGAGGCGGACCTCGGGGACGCGAATACGGTCGTTGATGCGGGGCTCGGCGCTGATGAGGCCTCCTAGGTTGCGATCCGCCGCCGTCCTTGCAGGCGGCTTTGCACATACTCGATCGTGCCGGGGGGTCGCGGAACACAGGCCGTTTTCCAGGTCGGGAAGCGCGAAATGCCCCGCACGTCGCGCATGCGGGGCCACATGGACTCGCCGATCAGCAGACCGCGAGCCCGGCCGGTTACCCGGCTGTGATCCTTGACCTGCCGACCTCTCGGTCGACCAGGTGGGAGGTGAACCTCCGCTTGCGCGTCCAGCAGGCATGCCGGACCGATCGAGTAGTCACTCTACCACAACCCCCGATGCCCACCGAATCATTCCCGGTTCCGTCTCCCCAATATGCCGATGGTCGATATATAAAGACCATATGAGCCAAAGGTCCATGCAGGAACCGACGTTCCTGATCCTCACGGCCCTGGCCGCGGGGCCCCAGCACGGCTACGGAGTGATCACCGACGTCCAGGAGATCTCCGAGGGCCGGGTGCGCCTGCGGGCGGGCACCCTGTACGCCGCCCTCGACCGCCTCCAGTCGGAAGGCCTGATCACCACGGACCGCGAGGAGATCGTTGAGGGCCGGGTGCGGCGCTACTACCGGCTGACCGGCGAGGGCGGCACCCGCCTCGCCACCGAGGCGGAACGGCTGCGCAGGCACGCCGAGGCCGCCTCGGCCCGGCTGCGCGGCCTGCGCCCCAGCCTGGGCGGGGGTACGGCGTGAGCATCCTGGAGGAGCGTTACCGCAGGCTGCTGGCCCTCTACCCGGCCGAGCACCGGGCACGGCACGGGGAGGAGATGCTCGGGGTGATGCTGGCGCGGGCCGGGCGGGAGCGGCGTCATCCCGACCCGCGCGACGCGCTCGACCTGGTCAAGGGCGCCCTGCTGATCCGCGCGCGCCACGCCCTCGGCCCGGGCAGCGGCGGCTCCTGGCGCGACGCGCTGAACGTCGCCGCGATCGTCGCGCCGCTCCACCTGCTGGTCCTGGAGATGAGCACCTGGGCCATGGCGCTGTGGGTCCTCGACGGCACCCAGCCTCTCTTCTACGCCGTCACGCCCCTCGTCTTCGCCCTGCCGCGCCTGCTGATCGTCTGGCTCGCACTGCGCGGCCTTCGATGGGCGGCCGCGGCGTGCGCCTGGACCCTGGTGGCGGCCAGTACGACGCTCTCCGTGGTACTGCTCGACATGAACGCCTATCCGATCGCTCCCTTGGAGCTGGCGTTCTACGCCCTGCCCGGTGTGATCGTCGCGCTGCTGCTGACGCTCGTCCCCGATCCCGCGGCGGGGGCGGAGTTGATCGGTCGCCGTCCACTCCTGCGCTGGACCGCCGTGTCGGTCCTGACGATGAACGGCGTCTCCATCCTCGAACACTTCCTGGCCCCCGAGTACTCGCTCGGCTCTCTGGCCTTGACGACACTGGTGTGCATGGCCTGCGGGGCGGCCAGCCGTACGCCGGTGGGCCGCAGGGCCGTCGCACTACTGGTGCCGCTGCTCCTGGTGGTCTACGGCGGCGTGCCGTGGTTCGGGACGCCGCATGACGAATGGCTCCCCGTTCTCGTGCAGGTCCTGGTGGGGGCCACCGCGTTCGTCGTGGCCAGGAGGGGTTTCCGGCCCTACGGCTCGGGGACGGTCAGCTCCCCGGAGCCGCTCGCCTGACGATCTCGGCCTTGCCCGCCGCGCGCATCGCCTCGACCGGGACGTCGGTCCGGCCGGTCATCATCTCGACCTGCCGGACCGCCTGGTGCAGCAGCATCGGGAAGCCGCCGACCACGATGCCGCCCGCGGCCTCGACGGCCGAGGCCAGCCTGGTCGGCCACGGCGCGTAGACCACGTCGAAGAGCGCGGGCACCCCGGCCAGCCGGCCGGCGAAGCCGTCGGCGGCGCCGGAGGGCAGGGTGGAGACGACCAGGTCGACGTCCAGGACGCTCTCCAGCTCCTCGAAGGTGCGCACCGACAGGGCGGTGCCGAGCCGTTCGGCCACCCGCGCCGTCTCGCCCGCCCTGGCCGGGTCGCGGACCACCAGGGTCGCCTGGGACAGGCCCAGCTCGCGCAGGGCCGCCAGCGTCGAGGCGGCCGTCGCCCCGCCGCCGAGGATCGTGGCGCCGCGCGGCGGCCGGATCCCGGCCTCGGTGAGCGCCGCGACGATGCCGTACACGTCGGTGTTGTCCCCGTGGCGACCGCCCTCGGAGAAGATCACGGTGTTCGCCCCGCCGACCTCGACCGCCAGGTCGGAGACCGTGTCGAGCAGCGGCAGCACGGCGCGCTTGAGCGGCATGGTCAGCGACAGGCCCGCCCAGCCGGGGCCGAGCCCGTCGAGCAGGCCGGGCAGCGCCGCCTCGTCGCACTCGAAGGACTCGTACTTCCAGTCGTACAGGCCGAGGGCCTCGTAGGCGGCCCGGTGCAGGTGGGGCGAGAGCGAGTGGGCGATGGGTGAACCGAGGACCGCCGCCCGCGTCATCCGCCCGCCCTGTTCTTCTCGAACTCCGACTTCAGCTGGAAGAACTCGGCCTCCGTGGAGGCGAACTTGGTGATGCCGCGCTTGGGGTCGGTGGTGACGAACCAGACCCAGTCGCCCTTGGCCGGGTCGAGCGCCGCCTGAATGGCGTGGTCGCCCGGGTTGGCGATGGGACCCGGCGGCAGGCCGAGCCGCGCGTAGGTGTTGTAGGGCGACTTGCTCTGCAGGTCGGCGTTGGTGGCGGAGATGCCGTACTTGTTCAGCCCGTACATCACCGTGCTGTCCATCTCCAGCTTGCGGTTGCCGTCGAGACGGTTGTAGATGACCCTGGCCACCTTGGGCATGTCCTCGACCTTGCCCGACTCGGCCTGGACGATGCTGGCGATCGTCATGATCTCGTGCGGGGTGTGGCCGAGGTTCTTGGCCGCGGAGACCAGCCCGTCCTTGTCGGCGGTCTGGTTGAAGCGGTCGACCATCGCGGTGAGGATGTCCGCCGGGGTCATCTTGGGGGTGATGTCGTAGGTCGCGGGGAAGGCGTAGCCCTCAAGGCGTCCCTTGGCGTAGCCGGGCAGGCCGAGCGCCTTGACATTCTTCGCGGCCTGCTGGAACTCCTTGAGCGGCTTGCCGGTCTCCTTGGCGAGCGTCGCCAGGGTGTCGGACAGGCGCAGGCCCTCCTTCAGCGTCACCCTTTCGAGCAGCCGCAGGGACGGGTCGAGCAGCTTGACGGCCGAGGCGGCGGACATCTGCTTGCGCATCCGGTACTCGCCGGGCTGCAGGGAGGAGCTCTTGCCCGCGTCGGCGACGGCGCCGGTGAACGTCCTGGCGCTCTTGACGACGTCCTGCTTCTCCAGGGTCTGGGCGACGTCGGAGGCGGTCTGGCCGTCCTTGATCTCGATGACGACCTCGCCGCTGCCCTCCCCCGCGTAGTCCTGGGGGGTCGTCACCTCACGCAGCCAGGTGTAGCCGTAGTAACCCCCGGCTCCGAGACCGCCGATCAGGACGATGACCGCGAGCATTGGGGCGAGGAAGCCTCCCCGGTTGCGGCGGCGCCTTCTCCGGCGGCCGCGCCGCCCTGAGGACGCGCGGGAACCACGCCGTGACCCGTCGTCGTCCTCGGCGCCGACCAGAAAGTCCATATCGAGCCCGTTCATAGATGCGCTGGCCAATCTCCCGGCAGGGACAGCCTGGCGTCAAGCGGGTCCGCCAAACCGAGGAGGAGCCCCGGACCGGACATCTCGGACCGCCGTGTGCCGTCGGAGTGGATCGCCGCGCGCGGCGGAACGGGGGGTGTTCCGCCGGACATCAGTGCGTCCCGAGATATCTGTTCAGCTGTTCCCGGTATCTCACAAACTCACTCTCTTTGTCAGTGAATTTCGTGATTCTATGCGCCGGATCCGTGGTGACGAACCAGAACCACCTGCCCTGACCCGGCCGGAGCGCCGCTCTCAGTGCCCTCTCTCCGGGACTGGCGACGGGACCCGGCGGCAGGCCAGGCCTCAGATAGGTGTTGTACGGCGAGCGCACCGTGGTGTCTTTCTCCGAAACCATGAGGCTTCTGCGCCTTTGGGCGTAGAGCACCGTGGTGTCGAGTTGGAGGGGAGTACCGGCTTTGATCCGGTTGTAGATCACTCTAGCGATCTTCGGATAGTCCGAGTATCTCCCACCTTCGGCCTGGACGATGCTGGCCACCGTGACGGCCTCAAGCGGGGTCAGGTCCCTGTCGGCGGCCCGCCGTTCCAGGTCCAGCTCGGCGGCGGCGTCCTTGAAACGTTCCACCATGGCGCCGAGCAGCTCGGCCGGGGTCGTGTCCGGCTCCACCTCGTAGGTCGCCGGAAACAGGAAACCCTCCGGTCCCCCGGCGTACCCGGGCAGGTCCAGCGCCCGGACGTCCCTGGCGGCCTCGGCGAGGTCGGCCCTGCGCATCCCGGTGCCCTCGGCGAGCCGGTCGAGCAGTTCGGGCAGCCGCAGCCCCTCGGGAACGACGACGCGCCGCACCATCCGGGCCTGGGGCGTGGTCAGCAGGTCGAGGGCGGAGGCGGCCGACATGCCCTTGCGCATCCGGTAGTGCCCGGGGAGCAGGCTGCCCGCCTTCTCCCGCTCCTCGGCGACCGTGACGAACGAGCGGGCGCTCGCCACGACCCCCGCGGCGGCCAGGGTCGCGGCGATCTCTCCCGCGCTCGCGCCCTGGGTGATCCGTACGGTGACCGCCCCCGTGCCCGGCCCCTCGAAGTCGGCGGGGGCGAGGTACGGCCTGGCCATGACGTAGCCGCCCGCCCCGAGCAGCGCGACGCCCGCGCCGCAGGCCAGCAGCCAGGTCAGCCGCCCGCTCACCGCCCTGTCCCGCCGCTCGGCCTCTCCTCGCCGGGTCTGACGCCCGGTGACTCGCCGGGTCTGGCGCCCGATGAACCGGCAGAAGGACCGGCCTGTGAACCGGCCGGGGAGCCAGCCGGTGGACCGGCCGCCACGCCCGGCGGCCTGCCGGTCGCCCGTTCGTTGTCCAGGGCGGCCTGGAGCAGCACCACCGCCGCCGCCTGGTCGACCACGCCGCGCTGGTCCCTGGCCCTGACGCCGCTCGCGCGCAGCCCCTGCTGCGCGGTGACCGTGGTGAGCCGCTCGTCGAACAGCCTCACGGGCACGGGGGCGAGGCGCGAGGCGATCCTGGCCGCGAACTCGCGGGCCACCCCCGCCGCCTGTCCCTCACGGCCGGACAGCGAGGTCGGCAGGCCGACGACGATCTCGACCGCCTCGTACTCGGCCGCGATCGCCGCGAGCCGGTCGAGGTCGCCTCTGCCGCGCCGTACGGTCTCGACCGGTGTGGCCAGCAGTCCGGAAGGATCGCTGCGGGCCACGCCGATGCGGACCGAGCCGACGTCGACACCCAGCCGGATGCCAGTTCTCATCATGTTCTCCGCCTCCGCCTCAGAGCCGCGCGCGGCTCACCGGCGTCGGCTGTTCAGGCGAGCGTCTGGGCGATCGCCTGCTCGACGGCGCTCAGCGCGTCACCGATCGCTTCGGGCCGGGTTCCGCCGCCCTGGGCGACGTCGTCCTTGCCGCCGCCGCCACCGCCGAGCGCCTTGGCCGCGACGCCGACGAGCCTGCCCGCCTTGAGACCGCGCTCGCGGCCCGCGTCGTTGACCGTGGCCACGACGACCGGCCGGTCGGCGGGGACCGCCGCGACGACGATGGCCGCCGCCCGGTCCCCAGGGAACCGTCCGCGCACGTCAAGGGCGAGTTTACGCAGATCATCCGCAGAGGTGCCATCAGGCGCGCGGTGTGTCACGACGGACACTCCACCCAGATCACGTGCTCCCGCCGCCATCTCCCCCGCAAGGGCGAGAACCTGGGCGGAACGGAGCTTGTCCAGCTCCTTCTCCGCGGTGCGCAGCCGGGTGACGATGCCCTCGATCCGCTCGGGCAGCTCCTCCCTGCGGGCCTTGAGCTGCTCGGAGAGCTGGGCGACGAGCACGCTCTCACGGGCCAGGAAGCGGAAGGCGTCCAGGCCGACCAGGGCCTCGACCCGTCGCACCCCGGCGCCGATCGAGGCCTCGCCGAGCACCTTGACCAGGCCGAGCTGTCCCGAGCTGGCCACGTGGGTGCCGCCGCAGAGCTCGCGGGAGTAGTCGCCGACCTCGACGATGCGGACGGTCTCGCCGTACTTCTCGCCGAACAGCGCGAGCGCGCCCATCGCCCTGGCCTCGGCCTGGGAGGTGTGGAAGGCGTTGACCTTGAGGTCGCCGATCAGGACGGCGTTGACCTCGTCCTCGACGTCGCGGAGCACGCTGGGTGGCACGGCGCCCGCGGCGGTGAAGTCGAAGCGGAAGCGGCCGGGCGAGTTCTCCGAGCCCGCCTGCGCGGCCGTCTCGCCGAGCGCGTTGCGGAAGCCCCTGTGCACCAGGTGGGTCGCGGTGTGGCTGCGGGAGATGGCGCGACGGCGCTCGACGTCGATCTCGGCCTGGGCCTGGTCGCCGACCCTGACCTCGCCGGTCCTGACCTTGCCCCGGTGCACGATGACGCCGGAGACCGGGGACTGCGTGTCGACGATCTCAACCTCGGCCCCGTCGGTGCGGATGAGTCCCTGGTCGGCGAGCTGGCCACCGCCCTCGGCGTAGAAGGGGGTACGGCTGAGCACGACCTCGACGGTCGTGCCCGCGCCCGCGGCGGGGACCGGGAGGCCGTCGACGAGCAGGCCGATGATCGTGGACTCGGCGGTCACGTTGTCGTAGCCGAGAAACTCGACCTTGCCGGTCTTCTCCAGGATCTGGCCGAACACCGAGATGTCGGCGTTGCCGGTCTTCTTGGCGGCGGCGTCGGCCTTGGCGCGGTCGCGCTGCTCCTTCATCAGCCTGCGGAAGCCCTCCTCGTCGACCTTGAGGCCCTGCTCGGAGGCCATCTCCAGGGTCAGGTCGATCGGGAAGCCGTAGGTGTCGTGCAACTGGAAGGCCTGGTCACCGCCGAGGGTGCCCTGTCCCTTGCGCTTGGTCTCCTCGACGGCCGCGTCGAAGATCGCGGTGCCGGTGCGCAGGGTGCCGAGGAAGGAGGTCTCCTCCGCGTCGATGACGCCGTGGATCTGCGGGGCGTCGGCCTTGAGGTCGGGGTAGAGCTCGCCCATCACGTCGATGGTCACCGCGGTCAGCTCGTGCATGTAGCGCTGCTCGCCCGCGCCCAGCAGGCGCAGGTTGCGGATGGCGCGGCGCAGGATGCGCCGCAGCACGTAGCCCCGGCCCTCGTTGGAGGGCAGCACACCGTCGGCGACGAGCATCACGCCGGTGCGGACGTGGTCGGCGACCACGCGCAGCGAGACGTCGGCGCGCTCGTCGCGGCCGTAGCGGGTCCTGGTCAGCTCCGCGGCCCTGTCGAGGATCTTGTAGGTGGTGTCGATCTCGTAGATGTTGTCGACGCCCTGCAGGATGGCGGCCATCCGCTCAAGGCCCATGCCGGTGTCGACGCTCTTGGCGGGCAGTTCGCCCACGACGTCGAAGTCGGTCTTGCTGCGCACCGCGCCGAGCTGGAACTGCATGAAGACGTTGTTCCAGACCTCCAGGTAGCGGTTCTCGTCGGCGACGGGACCGCCTTCCCTGCCGTACTCGGGGCCGCGGTCGTAGTAGATCTCGGTGCAGGGGCCGCCGGGGCCGGGGACGCCCATGTGCCAGTAGTTGTCGGCCAGGCCGCGACGCTGGATGCGCTCGGCGGGGACGCCGACCTCGCGGTTCCAGATGTCGTAGGACTCGTCGTCGTCGTGGTAGACGGTGACCCAGAGCCGGTCCTCGGGGAAGCCGAAGCCACCCTCGGACTCGGGCTTGGTCAGCAGCTCCCAGGCCAGCGGGATCGCCCGCTCCTTGAAGTAGTCGCCGAAGGAGAAGTTGCCGAGCATCTGGAAGAAGGTGGCGTGCCTGGTGGTCTTGCCGACCTCGTCGATGTCGGGGGTGCGCACGCACTTCTGGACGCTCGCGGCCCTGGGGTAGGGCGGCTTGCGCTGGCCCAGGAAGTAGGGCTTGAACGGCACCATGCCCGCGGGGACGAGAAGCAGCGTCGGGTCCTCGGCGATGAGGCTGGCCGAGGGCACGACGGTGTGCCCACGCTCCTCGAAGAAGCGCAGGAAGCGGCGGGCGATCTCTGCCGACTCCATCAGCGGCCATCCTTTACGTCGTAGGTGTGGGTGTTCTCAACACTGTCGAGGCCGAACCGGGTGCGCAACTCGGTTTCCCGCCGCGCGGCGCCGTCCAGTGCCTCGGCCGCGAAGTCCCGTGCCTGGTCCAGAACGCCGGAGGCGCCGCGTACCGCGCGGCGGGCCAGGTGGTTCGGGTGCAGTGACTGCAGCTTACGCATCACCCACACCGCGCCGAACGCGCCCAGGGAGATGTAGAAGAGCCTGCGGATCATCGCCGCCGCCCTTCGAGGACCCGGGCGCCGGGCCTGCCGTTCCTGCGGGCCGACAGGGCGCGCCTGACACCGTGGGTCAGCGCGGCGAGCTTGATCAACGGCCCGGTGACCAGGGTCTGGGTGACGTCGCTGATCTTGGCGGCGTGTCCGCTGACCTGCTTGACGTCCCTGGCGATGGCCTCGACGGCGACGAGCTGGCGGTTGGTCTCGCTGACGGTGACGGTGACGTCCTCCAGCAGCGGCACCACGCGTTCGCCCAGTTCGGAGACCATCTTGGTGGTCTCGGTGAGCAGCCGGGCCAGCTTGACCAGTGCCACGGCCAGGAAGCTGACCAGGATCGCCCAGGCCATCGCGACGATCAGCCCGGCGACCTCTCCTGCGGTAAGCATGCGCCGATCTCCTTGGTTGACCCGGCTGGAACAGGCAAGACCTTACCGCGTCCCGCACCGCTTCCCCGGCATACCGTGACACGACGCCCAGGCGGGCCGCTCATGCCTCCTCCCCCGCCGACACCGGCGACGTGCTCCCGTTCCGTACGGCCAGCGTCCTGGGGCCGCCCCCGAAGGCGTCCACGCAGAGCTGGGCGAACCAGCCGACTCCCGGGATCATGAGGGCCCACCCGGCCAGGGCCCAGCCGAGGTGGATGTGGGTCAGCACGTGGGCGACCGCCGCCACTCCCTGGGCGCGCCGCCCGTCCGCCGACTCGTAGGTGATCCTGCGCAGCCGGTCGGGGTGTTCCTCCGCCGCGAGCACCCGCAGCCCCACCGGGTGGCGCGCGAGGATCCACGCGCCGACCCGCGAGCAGGCCCCGCAGGTGCTCGCCACGTACACGGACGCGGTATCCCCCGCGTCCTCCGCGAAGGAGGCGGGCCGCCACCGGGGCACCCACGCCCGTACGGCGCGCCGGTAGGCGGCCCATTCCTGCCCGAAGCGGGCGGTGAGTCCCTCCCCCTCGTGCCAGGCCGCCAGCCCGGCCCCGTAGGCGAAGGCGATAAGCGCCGCGGCCAGGAACACCGGGTCGAGCAGGGCGAGCAGGAGGTAGCCGCCCGTCATCGCGGCCTGCATCGGGTTGCGGACGTAGGCGTAGGGCCCGGTGACCACCAGCCGCCCCGGCGGATCGTACGGCAGCGGCGTCCCCCGGCCCACGAGCGCGAACTCCCGCACCGCGGCCAGGCCGAGCAGCCCCGGCACGGCCAGTGCCTGCGTCATGAGACCGAGCACCCACGTCGGCTGCCGCCACACCCCGGTCAGCACGATGGGCAGCGCCATGCCCCCGCCCATCGCCAGGACTACCTGGGCCGTGGCCCTGAGCGGCAGACGGCTTCCCCTGGCCGTCCAGCCCGCGACCAGCAGCCCGGGGACCAGGGAGACGGCGATCGCGACCGTCTCCCCGGCGAGCCAGTGTTCGCCGAGCACGACGACGGGCTCGGCCAGCGGCATCACCGCCAGGTCCAGCCAGCCGAGGAGCGCGGCGACCAGCGGGACCGGCGCCCGGCGGGCCGCCAGGCTGGGCACTGCGCCCCAGAGCAGTGCCCAGCCCAGCAGCAGGTCCACCGGGATGCCCCGGTAGACGGCCTCCCTGGCGGTGAAGTGCCACCAGCCGAGGTCCTGGGCGAGGAGGTTCACCGCGATGAGTGCCTCCAGGTTCCACAGCGTGGCCAGGATCGCCGCGGCCACGTCCCGCTCCCCCGGCCTGCGGCGGGCCGTGGCGACGATCATCGCGGCGACCGGCACCGCGATGGCCAGGCCGCGTACCAGCGCGGGGTCGCCCGTCATCGTGCGAAGGTCCCGGCGAGGTAGTCGGCGGCCTGGCCGACGGCGTAGCGCTGCAGGGGGCCGAAGTACCAGCCGGGGTCGAAGGTGCGGCGGTAGCGCAACGTCACCGCGAGCTTCCCGCTCCCCCAGGAGAACTCCGCCTCACGCAGGTCGAGCCAGCGAGCCAGCGTGGTGTCGCGGACCACGGAGAAGGTCACCCGCCCGGGACCGCGTTCCTTCACCCTGAGGGTCATCGAGCGCGGCTCGGGAACGGCGCCGATGCCGAGGGAGCGGCGCGGGTTGAAGGTGATCTCGCGCACGGCGCCGACCTCAAGTCCGGTTCCGGTGGCCGCGAGCGGCCGGGGGAAACCCATCCTCAGGAACACCGACTCGAACGGCCCGAAGACGGGGACGGCGGCCAGTGCCTGTTCCGTCCCGGTCGCGGTGGCCGCGCGCACCACGGTGACCTCGGTCTCGCGGGCCGGTCCCGCCAGTTCCGCGCCCACGGTGACGAGCGTGAGCAGCACCAGCGGGGCGACGACCGCGTGGGGTCCCCGCCGGCTGAAGTAGTCGATGACGGACCCGATCAGCAGGGCGACAAGGAGGAAGAGCGGCGCGGCGAACAGCACACAGACGATCCCCTCGCCGAGCAGCGGCCCCGCGAAGGCGAGGGCCACGGTGACCGTCGCCACGACCGAGCCGGTCGCGGACCTCGGCTTGCTCGCCAGCACGACCGTGATGGCGATGACGGCGGGAAGACCGACGTAGAAGAGCGTCGTCTCCTCCAGATGACCCGCGTGCAGCACCCGGTAGAGCAGGAGCGCCACGAACAGGGCCAGGAGCAGACCGGCGAGGTTCCAGCGCGCCCTGCGCTCCTGCCGCTCCTCGGGAAGCGGCCCGGGGTCCGGGGGTTGTCCGGAGCTGTCGTCCATGCGGCGCCCTCTTCATCAGTCGGTTTAATCAAGTGATTAAACCGTATGATCGAAGAGATCGTCATGGCAAGAGGGGACGGCGAAGTTGAACAAGCAGGCGGGTGCGGAGACCCGTGAGCGGCTGATCGAGGCCGCGGCCGAGACCGTGCGGACCGAGGGATACGCCGGGGCGAGCGCCCGGGCCATCGCCAAGGCGGCCGGGGTCAACTCGGCGCTGGTCTTCTACCACTTCGGAGGGGTCGATCCGCTGCTGCTCGCCGCGCTCGACCGCGCCTCGGAGCAGCGGATGACCGACTACGGCAGGGCGGTCGCACAGGCACGCACGCTGGAGGAGCTGGCCGAGACCGCGACCGCGATCTACCAGGCCGACCTGGAGGCCGGGCACATCACGCTCCTGTCGGAGCTGGTCGGCGCGAGCATCGCCAGGCCGGAGCTCAGGGCGGAGATCGTCAAGCGCTCCGACCCGTGGATCGACTTCGTCGAGCAGACACTTGAGCGGGTCATCGGCGGCTCACCCCTGGCCAGGCTCATGCCGCCCCGCGACCTCGCCTACGCCGCGATCACCTTCTACCTGGGCGTCAACCTGTTCACCCACCTCGACGCCGACCGCTCCCGCACCGACGCCCTTTTCACGCTGGCCCGCCGCCTCGCCCCCCGCGCCAGGCTGCTGACCATGCGCTTCCCCCGCCGCAGGCCCCGCGTCCCGAAGGAGCCTCCCGCCTGAGAGCCTGAGAGCCTGGGGGCTACTGGCCGCGCAGGAAGGCGCGGATCCTGCTCCAGCGGTCGGCGAAGGCCGCCTCGGCGCCGTGCTTGGTGGGCCGGTAGTAGCGGCGGTCCCTCAGCTCGGCCGGGGCGTAGTCCTGGCGGACGAGGCCGTGCTCGAAGTCGTGCGGGTAGCGGTAGCCCTCGCCGTGGCCAAGGCCCCGGGCACCCGGATAGTGCGCGTCACGCAGGTGGGCGGGGACCTGGCCGATGTCGCCCCGCCGTACGTCCTGGGCGGCGGCGTCGATCGCGGTGATCACCGCGTTGGACTTGGGGGCGAGCGCGCAGTGGACGACGGCCTGGGCCAGGTTCAGGCGCCCCTCGGGCAGGCCGATGAACTCGACGGCCTGCGCCGCGGCCACCGCCACCTGCAGACAGGTGGGATCGGCCATGCCGACGTCCTCCGAGGCGAAGATGACGATCCTGCGGGCGATGAACCTGGGGTCCTCCCCCGCCTCGACCATCCTGGCCAGATAGTGCAGCGCGGCGTCGGCGTCGGAGCCCCGCATGCTCTTGATGAAGGCGCTGACCACGTCGTAGTGCTGGTCACCCTGGCGGTCGTAGCGCACGGCCGCCTTGTCCACCGCCCGCTCGACCACCTCGACGGTGATCTCGTCCTCGGCGATCAGCGCGGCGGCCTCAAGGTAGGTGAGGGACCTGCGGGCGTCTCCCCCCGCCAGCCGTACCAGATGGTCGGTGGCCTCCGGCGCGAGCCGCAGCCGCCCGTCCAGGCCGCGCGGGTCGGCGACGGCGCGTTCGAGCACGCCGCGGATGTCCTCCTCGGACAGCGACTCCAGGGTCAGCAGCAGCGAGCGGGACAGCAGCGGTGAGATGACCGAGAAGAACGGGTTCTCCGTGGTCGCGCCGATGAAGGTGACCCAGCGGTTCTCGACGGCGGGCAGCAGCGCGTCCTGCTGGGCCTTGTTGAAGCGGTGCACCTCGTCGACGAACAGCACGGTCTGGCGCCCCGACATGCCCAGCTCACGACGGGCCTGCTCGATGGCGGCGCGGACCTCCTTGACCCCGGCGGAGACCGCGGAGACCTCGACGAAGCGGCGCTTGGTCACCCCGGCGACCACGTAGGCGAGGGTGGTCTTGCCCGTGCCCGGCGGGCCCCACAGGAACAGCGACATCGGGGCCTCGGCCTCGACGAGCCTGCGCAGCGGGGTGCCGGGGCCGAGCAGGTGCCGCTGGCCGATCACCTCGTCCAGGCCGCGCGGGCGCATCCGCACCGCCAGCGGTTCATGGCCGCGCTGGGCCTCCTCTGCCGCCGCGTCGAACAGGCTGTCCACGCTCAGACAGTACCGTCAGCGCGTGGGCTCCTGATCCGCGTCAGCTTCCCCAGACCGCGACGGCGCCGCTGTGGCCCGCGCGCAGCACGTAGTAGCCGGACACCACGGCCAGGACCACCGTCAGCGCGCGCAGCACCGTCTCAGCGGCCCTGGGCGTGTTCCCCGAACGCGCCAGATAGACCAGGACGAGGGAGACCACCCCGAGGGCCAGGACGGCCAGCAGCAGCGGGGTCGCGAAGCTCTCGTGCTCGGCGATGCGCAGCCCGAGCTGCCCGCTCACCGAGGAGAAGTCGCCGCCCCTGAGCGCCTGACCGCTCTGCCTGGCCGCCAGGACCGCCACCGGCGCGGCGACCGCGAGCCCGGCGACCGCCCAGGCCAGTACGGCACGCGTGCGTGTGACCAGGGCGTACACGACGGACAGCACCACGAGCAGCGGTGTCAGGACCACGGCGGCGTGCACGATCAGCGGGTGGGCGGGCAGTCCCAGGATCTCGTCGAACATAGGGGGGCTCCGGTCGTGGGTGGCGTTTCCGCAGGCGCTGGCAGGTGGGCGATCCCACCGTGAACGCTACCTGGAACGCGGCACTTCACCCGCGTCTTCCTCTCCTACCCCATCTGACGGATTCTGTCACTTACATCCATCACACGCTGAGGCGGGTACGCTTTCGCCCAGTCAATAGTCATGGATCGGCAATTCTGGAGGACGAAGCGGTGAGCGGCGAAGACCGCCAGAGCCAGCTGGCGCGGGAGCACAAGGAGCGGCAGGCCCGGCGGGCCGAGCAGGCTCAGCAGCCGTCAGCTGCCAAGGCGAGGCGGAACACCTTCATCGGAGCCGGCGTCGCGGTCGTCGTCGTGGCCGGGGGCCTGTTCGCCGCGACGAACCTCCTCGGCGGTGGCGACGACAACAAGCGCAACGCCTCCGTGAACAAGAACGTGGAGGCGGACCCGAGTCAGGTCCCGGCCCTGCAGCCGACGCCGACCCCCTCGGCGGAGCTGGCCAAGCTGACCTGCTCCTACCGCAAGGACACCAGCGGCAGCCCGGCCAAGTACGTGGGCATGCCCCCGGCCAAGCCCAACCTGAACCTGAAGACCATGACGATCACCACCAACCTCGGCGACGTCGTGATCAACCTGGTGACGGACCGGGCCCCCTGCTCGGTCAACTCCTTCGCCTTCCTCGCGAAGAAGAACTTCTTCGACAACACCAGGTGCCACCGCCTTGCCACCCCGGAGAACTCCGGGCTCGGCCTGCTGCAGTGCGGCGACCCGCAGGCCAAGGCCGACGGCAAGAACCCCACCGACGGGCAGGGCAGCTCAGGATACGTCTTCAACGACGAGAACCTCGGCGGGCTCCCCTACACCAAGGGAACGGTCGCGCTGGCCCAGGCGGCCGAGGCGTCCAACCAGAACGGCAGCCAGTTCTGGATCTCCCTGTCGGACGAGACCGCCCAGCTCCAGCCCGACTACACGCCCATCGGCACGGTCTCCAAGGGCATGGACATCCTTGAGAAGGTCTACCAGGGCGGCTGGATCGAGAACCCCAACGACATCACCGGCGACGGCGGCTCGAACGCCCCCAAGATCCCGGTGATCATCAAGGACGTCCGGCTCGCCTAGAGTCCACGGCAGCCGCCGCAGGCTCGCCCGCACGGACATACCGGTCATGACGGCCGCCATCTCCCGCACGGCGGGCGAGCCGCGATCTCCCGGGTCAGACTGGAGGGGAAACAGGACCCGATCCATCTCCCCGGGGGGCGCCGATGCCGGAGAAGTTACCTTTCGAGTTCATACTGAGCCCCGATCCCCATGCCGCCTGCGCCGCGCTCAGGGAGAAGGGCCCCGTCCATCCTGTCGACTTCCCTCCCGGCATGGGCGCCTTCCTGGTCCTCGACTACGAGCACGGCCGCCCCGCCCTCAACGACCCCCGCCTCGCCAAGAGCGTCGCCTGGGTGCCGGAGCCGTTCCGCGCACGCTTCGACGCCGACAACCGGATCCTCGCCGGCAACATGCTCGACAGCGACCCTCCCGACCACACCCGGCTGCGCCGCCTGGTCTCCAAGGCCTTCACGCCCCGCAGGATCGAGTCCCTGCGCCCCAGAATCCAGGCGATCGCCGACGACCTGATCGACGCGATGCTTCCCAGGGGCGAGGCGGACCTGCTCGACGACTTCGCCTTCCCCCTGCCGATCACGGTGATCTGCGAGCTGCTCGGCGTGCCGGTGCGGGACCAGGCAGCCTTCCGCGACTGGTCGAGCACGCTGGTCGGCCCCGCGCTCGACGAGGCGCAGGTCAGGCACCGCGAGGAGGTGAACACCGCGGTCGGCGACTACTTCACCGCGATCATCGCCGAACGGCGGGCCGCCCCGCGCGACGACCTGATCAGCGCGATGGTCCTCGCCCGCGACGACGACGAACTGCTCGACGACCAGGAGCTCCTGGCCGGCCTGACGCTGCTGCTCATCGCCGGGCACGAGACCACGGTCAACCTCATCGGCAACGGCATGCTGGCCCTGCTGACCGCCCCCGAGCAGCTGAAGACGCTGCGGGAGCGGCCGGAACTGCTGCCGTCGGCGGTCGAGGAGTTCCTCCGCCACGACGGCCCCGTCGGTCGCGCCACCTTCCGCTTCGCCACCGAGGACCTGGAGCTCGGGGGCGTCCACATCCCGAAGGGCAGCGTGGTCCACATCCTGCTCGGCGCGGTCAACCGCGACCCCCAGGTCTTCGGTTGCCCCGACGTCCTGGACATCACCCGCGCGGACAACCGGCACGTCGCCTTCGGCCACGGCATCCACTTCTGCCTGGGCGCGCCACTGGCCAGGCTTGAGGCGCTGGTCGCCTTCGGGACCCTGCTGGAACGCCTGCCGGGCATCGAACTCGACTGCGACCCCGGCGCCATCCGGTGGAACCGCAGCGGATCCCTCATCCGCGGGCTGCGCGCCCTGCCCGTCCGCTTCTGAGTCACTTTCCGGCCCGCTTTCCGGCCCGCCGCGCCGTACGGTCCCCAGCCGGTACGGCGCGGCCCCGGGACTCCTCATCCCGGGGCCGTGCCTCCGTCGGTGCCCCCGTCGCTCTCAGGGGCGTCTCAGGCGTCGGCCTTGGGCTTGGCGTCGACGCCCGCCTCCTTGCGCTGCTCACCCGTGATCGGGGTCGGCGCGCCCGTCAGCGGGTCGAAGCCGGAGGCCGTCTTCGGGAACGCGATGACGTCGCGGATCGAGTCGCCGCCCGACAGCAGCATGCAGACCCGGTCCCAGCCGTAGGCGATGCCGCCGTGCGGCGGCGGGCCGTACTTGAACGCCTCAAGCAGGAAGCCGAACTTGCTCTCCGCCTCCTCCTTGGAGATGCCCAGCACCTCGAAGACACGCTGCTGCATCTCGGCGCGGTGGATACGGATCGAGCCGCCGCCGATCTCCATGCCGTTGCAGACCATGTCGTAGGCGTAGGCGAGGGCCTCGCCAGGGTGGTCCTGGAAGTTGTCGGCCCACTCGGGCTTGGGCCCGGTGAAGGGGTGGTGGACCGCCGTCCAGCCGCCCTCACCGTCCTCCTCGAACATGGGAGCGTCCACGACCCACAGGAAGCTCCACGCCGACTCGTCGATCAGGCCGCAGCGACGACCGATCTCCAGGCGGGCCGCGCCGAGCAGGTCACGGGAGGCGGCAGCCGTACCGGCCGCGAAGAAGATCGCGTCACCGGGAGCGGCGCCCGCCTTCGCGGCCAGACCGGCGGTCTCGGTCTCCGACAGGTTCTTGGCGACCGGGCCGCCCAGCGTGCCGTCCTCGCCGACCAGGACGTAGGCAAGCCCCTTGGCGCCGCGCGACCTGGCCCACTCCTGCCAGCCGTCCAGCTCCTTGCGGGTCTGCGAGGCGCCACCCGGCATCACCACGGCGCCGACGTAGGGCGCCTGGAAGACCCGGAAGGTCGTCTCGGCGAAGAACTCCGTCATCTCGACGAGCTCCTGGCCGAAACGCAGGTCGGGCTTGTCAGAGCCGAAGCGGGACATGGCCTCGGCGTAGGTCATCCTGGGCAGCGGCGTCGGCAGCTCGTAGCCGATCGTCTCCTTCCAGACCCGGCCGATCAGCGCCTCGCCGAGCGCGATGACGTCGTCCTGGTCCACGAAGGACATCTCAACGTCGATCTGGGTGAACTCCGGCTGCCGGTCGGCGCGCAGGTCCTCGTCGCGGAAGCAGCGGGCGAGCTGGTAGTAGCGCTCCAGGCCGCCGACCATGAGCAGCTGCTTGAACAGCTGGGGCGACTGCGGCAGGGCGTACCAGTTGCCCGGCTGGAGCCGGACCGGCACCAGGAAGTCACGGGCGCCCTCGGGGGTGGAGCGGGTGAGCGTGGGGGTCTCGACGTAGACGAACCCGTGCTCGTCCATCACCTGGTGGGCCAGGTAGGTGGCCTTGGAGCGCGCCCGCATGGCGTTGGCGACCTGCTGGCGGCGGATGTCGAGGTAGCGGTACTTCAGCCGGGCCTCCTCGGAGATCCCGGCGCCGCCCTCGATCGGGAAGGGCAGCGGCGCGGACTCGCTGAGCACCTCGACCTCGGAGGCGACGACCTCGACGGCACCGGTCGGCAGCTCGGGGTTCTCGTTGCCCTCGGGGCGGACCCGCACCTGCCCGACGACCTTGACGCAGTACTCGGCGCGCAGGCCGTGCGCGTCGTCCTCCTCGCGGAAGACCACCTGACAGGAGCCTGAGGCGTCGCGCAGGTCGATGAAGACCACGCCACCGTGGTCACGGCGGCGCCCCACCCACCCGGCCAGCGTCACCTGCTGCCCGGCGTGTTCCTTGCGCAGTGATCCCGCTTCGTGCGTGCGGATCATTTCTCCAGTCTCTCCTTCAGGGTCGTGACGATCTCGGCGAGCGGTACGGCGCTCTGGTCGCCGCTGACCAGGTCCTTGACCTGGGCGGTCCCGGCGGCGATGTCGCGCTCGCCGAGGATGACGGCGTAGCCCGCGCCCGACCGGTCGGCACCCTTCATGGCGGCCTTGACGCCCCTGCCTCCGAACGACATGTCGGCGTCGAGGCCCGCCCGGCGCAGCTCGGTGATGAGCTGGAACATCCGGCGGCGTGCCTCCTCGCCCAGCGGCACACCGTACACCTGGACGTGCGGGCCGTCCGCCTCGTCGTCCAGCAGCCCCTCGGCCTCCATGGCCAGCAGTGTCCTGTCGACGCCGAGCGCCCAGCCGACGCTGGGCAGCGGCGGGCCGCCGAGCATCTCGCTCAGCCCGTCGTAGCGTCCCCCGCCGCCGACCGCCGACTGCGAGCCGAGGCCGTCGTGGACGAACTCGAACGTGGTGCGCGTGTAGTAGTCGAGCCCGCGCACCAGCCTGGGGTCGTCGGTGTAGGCGACCCCGGAGGCCGTCAGCAGCGAGCGGACCTCCTCGTGGTAGGCCTTGCACGCCTCGCACAGGTGGTCGACGACCAGCGGGGCGCCCGCGAGCTGGGCCTGCACCTCGGGACGCTTGTCGTCGAGCACCCGCAACGGGTTGATCTCGATCCTGTCCCTGGTCGGCTCGTCGAGGTCGAGACCCCGCAGGAAGTCCTGCAGCGCGGCGCGGTAGGCGGGCCTGCAGGTGCGGTCGCCCAGCGTGTTGATCAGCAGCCTGACCCCGGTGAGGCCGAGCCCGGCGTAGCCGTCGGCGGCCAGCAGGATCAGCTCGGCGTCAAGGGCCGGGTCCTCCGCCCCCAGCGCCTCGGCCCCGACCTGCCAGAAGTGACGGTAGCGGCCCTTCTGGGCGCGTTCGTAGCGGAACTGGCTGCCGGAGTACCACAGCTTCACCGGGAGCCTGCCGTTGTGCAGGCCGTGCTGCAGGACCGCCCGCACGACCGAGGCGGTGCCCTCGGGACGCAGCGTGATCGAACGCCCGCCCTTGTCGGTGAAGGTGTACATCTCCTTGGAGACGATGTCGGTCGACTCGCCGACGCCGCGCACGAACAGCGCGGTGTCCTCGAAGACCGGCGTCTCGATGTAGCCGTAGCCCGCCCTCCTGGCAGGGGCGGTCAGCGCCTCCCTGACGGCCAGCGCGCGCTCTGACCGTGGTGGGAGCAGGTCGAAGGTGCCCTTGGGCGCCTGCAGAGTCATTGTCTAAAGTCCCCTGGTGGGACCGGCGTACGGCGCCGCCTCCGCCATGTACGGATTGGTGGCGCGCTCGTGGCCGATCGTGGTCTGTGGTCCGTGCCCCGGCAGGACCACCGTGTCCTCCGGCAGCGGCAGGCACTTGGCCGCCAGGCTGCGCAGGATGGTCGGATAGTCACCGCCGGGAAGGTCTGTGCGGCCGATGGAGCCGGCGAACAGCAGGTCGCCCGAGAACATCACGTCGGGGATCTCCCCGCTCCTGGGCAGCCTGAACGTCACCGACCCCCTGGTATGGCCGGGGGCGTGGTCAACGGTCAGCTCCATCCCCGCCAGGCTCAGCACCTCGCCGTCGGCCAGCTCGCGCACGTCGTCCGGCTCGGAGAAGGTCAGCCCGCCGAACAGCTCCTGCCCGCCCGCCAGGGAGAGGGCCTTGCCCGGGTCGGACAGCAGCTCACGGTCCTCGGGGTGGATCCACGCGGGAATGTCACGCGCCCCGCAGACCGGGGCGACCGACCACATGTGATCGATGTGACCATGGGTGACCAGCACGGCGACCGGCTTGAGGCGATGCTCGCGCAGCACGTCGTCCAGGTCACCGACGGCGTCCTGACCGGGATCGACGATGACGCACTCCTCGCCCGCGGCGGGAGCTACGACGTAGCAGTTGGTCTGAAACGACCCTGCGGGAAAGCCGGCGATGAGCATCTGCCTCAGCTGATCTCGTCAAGAAAACGGATGGGAATGTAACCGAAGGGTACCGGTGCGGGTCGGCGGGCTGCGAACCATTACCCATTGGCCGATACGATTCGCCCACCTCAATAAGTGATACTCCGGCACTCGGGAGGGCGAAGTGGTGAGCGGCAAGGACCGCCAGAAGCAACTGGCCCGCGAGCACTACGAACGGCAGACACAGCGGCGCGCCGAACGTGAGGCACGTACGAAGCGCAACGCGATCATCGGCACGAGTGTGGCCGTCGTGGTGGTCGTGGGCGGTGTGATCGCCGCGACGACCCTGCTGGGAGGCGGTGGGACGTCCTCGGCGACGACCGCCTCCGAGAACCCGTCAGCGCCCGCGAGCCCGGCGGAGACGGACACCGGCGCCAACCCGGCGGCCTTCGACCCCGCGACCGGCACCTGCGGCTACGTCCCCGACACCAAGGGCGGCGCGGCCAAGGACGTCGGCCTGCCCCCGGCGAAGGTGGACACCACGCCGAAGACGATGACCCTGAAGACCAACCGGGGTGACATCGTCATCGAGGTCTCCGCGGAGAAGACGCCCTGCACGGTCAACTCCTTCGCGTTCCTGGCCTCGAAGAAGTACTTCAACGGTTCCAAGTGTCACCGTCTCGGCTCCGAGCAGTTCCCCGTGCTCCAGTGCGGTGACCCGCTCGCCAAGGCCGACGGCAAGAACGAGACCGACGGCCAGGGCGGCCCGGGGTACCGTTTCGTCAACGAGAACCTTGAGGGCGCGAAGTACACCCGTGGTGTGGTGGCCATGGCCAACAGCGGCCCCGACACCAACGGCAGCCAGTTCTTCATCGTGTACGGCGACGCCCAGCTGCCCCCGGACTACACCCCGTTCGGCACGGTCACGAAGGGGTTGGAGATCATCGACAGGGTGAACCAGGCGGGTGTCATCACACCGGGCCCGGACGGCACCGGCGCCCCGAAGGAAACCGTGGAAATCAAAGACGTGACAATGTCCGGCAAGAGCTGACGTAATACATCCAAGAGGCGGATAGCCTCGAAAGGCTGATGAAAGTTGCGGGAGGACACGGTGAGCACCGACCCGTGGGGCCGGGTAGACGACGACGGCACCGTCTACGTACGTACGGCTGAGGGAGAGCGGGCCGTCGGGTCCTGGCAGGCCGGCGAACCGGAAGAGGCCCTGGCCTACTTCCACCGCAAGTTCGACGAGCTGGCCGGACAGGTCACGCTGCTCGAACAGCGGGTCCGCGGCACGGACCTGCCGCCCGCCCAGGCGGAGGCGACGATCGTCAAGCTCCGCGAGGCGATTGTCGACGCGCACGCGGTCGGCGACCTCGACGGACTGCTGGGCCGGCTGAACAGCCTCACGGAGCTGGTCGCCCAGCGCCGCGAGGAGGTCAAGGCCGCCCGTGACGTGGCTCGCGCCGAGGCCAGAGGCGTCAAGGAGCGCATCGTCGCCGAGGCCGAGCGCATCGCCGACGACACCACCCACTGGAAGACCGGTGGGGAGCGGCTGCGCCAGCTCGTCGAGGAGTGGAAGGCCGCCGAGCGCATCGACAGGGTGACCGAGGCGGCGCTGTGGAAGCGCCTGTCCGCGGCCCGTACGGCCTTCGCCAAGCGGCGCAAGGCCTACTTCGCCGGGCTCGACGAGCAGCGTGAGAGCGTGCGCTCGGCCAAGGAGCGCATCGTCGCCGAGGCGGAGGCGCTGGCCTCCTCGACCGACTGGGGCGCGACGGCCTCGGCCTACCGCGAGCTGATGCAGCAGTGGAAGTCGGCGGGCCGGGCCTCACGCGAGGTCGAGGACGAGCTGTGGGGCCGTTTCAAGGGCGCCCAGGACCAGTTCTTCCAGGCCCGCTCCGCGGTCTTCGCCGAGCGTGACGCCTCCCTGGCGGCCAACGCCGAGGTCAAGGAGCAGCTGCTGGCCGAGGCCGAGAAGATCCTTCCCGTCTCCGACGCCCGCTCCGCCAGGGGCGCCCTGCGCGGCATCCTGGAGCGCTGGGAGGAGGCGGGCCCGGTCCCGCGCGAGCAGCGCGACCGGCTCGAAGGTGGTCTTCGCAAGATCGACGAGGCGGTCCGCAAGGCCGAGGAGGCCGAGTGGAAGCGCTCCAACCCCGAGGCCCGCGCCCGCGCGCAGAACACGGTCGACCAGCTGCGCAAGTCGATCGGCCAGCTTGAGACCCGCCTGGCCAAGGCCCAGGCGGCCGGCAGGGACAAGGAGGCCAAGGACGCCGAGGAGGCTTTGACCGCCCGCCGTTCCTGGCTTGAGGAGGCAGAGCGCACGCTCGCCGAGTTCTCCTGACCCTCCGACACCCTCCGACCCTCAGGGCTCCGCGTCGCCGTACGGCACGCGGGGCCCTGAGGGCCTTTCAGGGCTCTCAGGAGGCGCCGCTCACCCGGTAGACGTCGTAGACGCCCTGGATGTTGCGCACGGCCTTCAGCACGTGTCCCAGGTGCTTGGGGTCGCCCATCTCGAAGGTGAACCTGCTGATCGCCACGCGGTCCTTGGAGGTCGTCACCGACGCGGACAGTATGTTGACGTGCTGGTCGGACAGTGTCCGGGTCACGTCCGACAGCAGGCGCGGGCGGTCGAGCGCCTCGACCTGGAGGGCCACGAGGAACACCGAGTCCTCGGCCGCCGACCAGGAGACCTCGACGAGACGGTCGGGCTCCGTCCTCAGCTGGTGCACGTTGGGGCAGTTGGTGCGGTGCACGGAGACGCCGTGGCCACGGGTGACGAAGCCGATGATCTCGTCCCCGGGGACGGGGGTGCAACATCGCGACAGCCGTACCCAGACGTCGGAGTCGCCCGCGACGACCACGCCCGCGCCACCGCGGCCACGGGGGCGGCCACGCAGCTTCGTCGGCACCGAGACCTCGGCGATGTCCTCCTCGGCGCCCTCGACCCCGCCGATGGAGTGCACGAGCTTCTGCACGACCGCCTGGGCGGCCACGTGGCCCTCTCCCACGGCCGCGTAGAGCGCGGAGACGTCGGCGTAGTGCAGGTCCCTGGCGAGCGCCAGGAGGGACTCTCCGGACATCAGGCGCTGCAGCGGCAGGCCCTGCTTGCGCATCGCCCTGCCGATGGCCTCCTTGCCCGCCTCGATCGCGGTCTCGCGGCGCTCCTTGGAGAACCACTGCCGGATCTTGTTGCGGGCGCGGCCCGACTTGACGAACTTGAGCCAGTCACGGGAGGGACCGGCGTCCGGCGACTTGGAGGTGAAGATCTCCACGGTGTCGCCGTTGCCGAGACGCGACTCCAGCGGCACGAGACGGCCGTTGACCCGGGCCCCGATGCAGCGGTGACCGACCTCGGTGTGCACCGCGTAGGCGAAGTCGACCGGGGTGCCGCCCTCGGGGAGCGCGATCACCTGGCCCCTGGGGGTGAAGACGTAGACCTCGGAGACCGACAGGTCGAACCTCAGCGACTCCAGGAACTCGCCGGGGTCGGCGGTCTCCTTCTGCCAGTCGAGGAGCTGCCTGAGCCAGGCCATGTCGCTGGCCGGCTTGAGCTTCGCACCGGGAGGACCGGAGGTGGTCATGTCCTCCTTGTACTTCCAGTGCGCCGCCACGCCGTACTCGGCCCTGTGGTGCATGCCGTGGGTGCGGATCTGCAGCTCCACAGGCTTGCCCTCGGGGCCGATGACCGTGGTGTGCAGCGACTGGTACATGTTGAACTTGGGCATCGCGATGTAGTCCTTGAACCGGCCGGGCACCGGGTTCCATCGCGCGTGAATCGTTCCCAGGGCGGCGTAGCAGTCGCGGACCGTGTCGACCAGCACCCGGATGCCGACCAGGTCGTAGATGTCGTCGAAGGCGACGTCCCTGGCGATCATCTTCTGGTAGACCGAGTAGTAGTGCTTGGGGCGTCCCTTGACCACCGCGCGGATCTTGGCCTCGCGCAGGTCGCCGGAGACCTTCTCGATGACCTCCTGCAGGAACAGGTCCCTGCGCGGGGCCCGCTCGGAGACCATGCGGGCGATCTCGTCGTAGCGCTTGGGGTAGAGCATCGCGAACGCGAGGTCCTCAAGCTCCCACTTGATGGTGTTCATGCCCAGGCGGTGGGCGAGCGGCGCGAAGATCTCCAGCGTCTCGCGGGACTTCTGCTGCCGCTTGTGCTCGGGCAGGTAGCGCATGGTGCGCATGTTGTGCAGCCGGTCGGCGAGCTTGATCACCAGCACCCGGATGTCGCGGGACATCGCCACGACCATCTTGCGGACGGTCTCGGCCTGGGCGGCGTCGCCGTACTTGACCTTGTCGAGCTTGGTGACGCCGTCCACCAGCAGGGCGATGTTGTCGCCGAAGTCCTTGCGCAGCTCGTCGAGGCCGTAGGCGGTGTCCTCGACGGTGTCGTGCAGCAGCGCGGCGCACAGTGTCTCGTCGTCGGTGCCCAGCTCGGCCAGGATCGTCGCCACCGCGAGCGGGTGGGTGATGTAGGGGTCCCCGCTCTTGCGCTTCTGATCACGGTGGTGGTAGGCGGCCACGTCGTAGGCACGCTCGATGAGCCGCAGGTCGGCCTTCGGATGTGTCGCGCGGACCGTCCGGAACAGCGGCTCAAGCACCGGGTTCATGGCGCCACCCCATTGTCCCCCAAAGCGGGCGAGCCTGCGCCTGACCGCAGGCCTGTCTTCGGCGGCTCCGGACATGGCGGAACCGGCATCGCCTGCCGGGACGGCCGTCTCGGGACCGCCACCGTCGGCGGTCACGTCGGGAACGACCACATCACGGGGCACTCAGACTCCTCACGTTCGAGTCCAGATCCCCCCAGTGTATCCAGACTGGTTAGGGTGCCTTCCCCGGCGGGGTGGGATCAGACAATCACCAGGGAGTGCACCTTGACGCCGTCCAGCCGTTCCCGTCCTTTGAGGAAGGCCAGTTCCATGAGCACGGCGATGGCGACGACGTCGGCACCCGCCCTGCGGACCAGCTCCACCGCCGCACGCGCCGTGCCGCCGGTGGCGAGCACGTCGTCGACGATCAGGACGCGCTCTCCAGGGGTGAAGGCGTCTCGATGGACCTCGATGGTGGCGGAGCCGTACTCCAGATCGTAGGACGCCTCAAGCGTCTCCGCTGGCAGTTTGCCTTTCTTGCGCACCGGAACGAAGCCCGCGCCCAGCCGGTAGGCCGTGGGGGCGGCCAGGATGAAGCCTCTGGCCTCGATTCCCACGACCTTGTCGACCTGGTGGAGCCCGGCGAAGCCGTCCACCACGGCGGCCAGGGCCTCGGGGTCGGCGAGCAGGGGGGTGATGTCCTTGAAGAGGACTCCTGGCTGGGGGTAGTCGCGGATGTCCCGGACGTGGTCCAGGATCAGGCGGCTCAGGTCACTCATCGTCACTTCCCTCAAGGAAAAGCCTCCGTCCCCTCTACGGGGACGGAGGCCTTGCTGACTTCCCGCTATTTCTTCTTGCGCTTGTCGCCGTCGGGCGCCGAGCCGTTGGCGGCCCCCGCGGGGACCGGTTGCCTGGTGCTCTTGGCCGTCTGGCCGCCCTTGCCCCCGCCGCCCTGGGAGGAGAGCCTGCGGGCGATGGCCTGGTAACGCGGCTCGCGCTCCTTCAGCGTGACCAGCATCGGCGTGGCCACGCACAGCGACGAGTACGTACCGACGATCATGCCGACGAACAGGGCGAGCGACAGGTCCTTCAGCGTGCCCGCGCCGAACAGCGTGGTGCCGATGAACAGGATCGCGGCCACCGGCAGGATCGCGACCAGGGTGGTGTTCAGCGACCGGATCAGCGTGTGGTTCAGCGCGTTGTTGGCCGCCTGCGTGTAGGTCATCTTGGAGGTCGTGCCGAGCTTGGCCGTGACCTCCTTGATCATGTCGAACACGACGACCGCGTCGTACAGGGAGTATCCGAGGATCGTCAGGAAGCCCAGCAGGGTCGCCGGGGTGACCTCGAACTGGGTCCACGCGTAGACGCCCGCGGTGATCACCAGGTCGTGCAGGAGCGCGACGACGGCCGACAGCGCCATCTTCCACTCGAAGGCGACCGTGAGGTACAGGATGATCGCCAGCATGAAGACGATCAGACCGGTGACCGCCTTGTCGGCCACCTGACCGCCCCACGAGGCGCCGATCACCTGGAGGGTGACCTGGTTCTGCGGCAGCCTGTACTTCTCGGCGACCGCCTTCTGGACCGTGGTCACCTGCTCGGCGGGCATGCTGTCGGTGGTGACCCGCCAGCCGTTGTTGGTCGTCTGCACGATGACCTGGTGGGCGCCCGCGTCGGCGAAGGTGTCGCGGACCTCCTCGATGTGGGCGCTGGGCGCCTTGAAGGAGAAGACCGAGCCGCCCCTGAACTCCACGCCCAGGTTGAGGCCACCGTTGAAGATCAGACCGGCGATGGAGATCAGCAGCAGCACGGCGGACAGGCCGTACCAGAGCTTCCTGCGGCCGACGAAGTCGACGTCGATCTCGCCGCGGTACAACCGCCTCGCGATGCCGGACATCATGCCTCCTGCGGAACGGTCTTGGCGCCGGTGACCGTCGTGCTGCTCATCCGCTCGGCGTCGAGACCGGAGAGCTTGTGTCCCTTGGCGAAGAACTTCAGCCTGGCCAGCAGGGTGACGAACGGCTTGGTGAACAGGAAGACCACGACGATGTCGATGAGCGTGGTCAGGCCCATCGCGAAGGCGAACCCTGCCACACCACCGACGGCCAGGAAGTACAGCACGACGGCGGCGATGAACATGACCGCGTCGGCGATCAGGATCGTACGGCGGGCACGGACCCAGGCCACCTCGACGGCCGTCCGCAGCGAGCGGCGGCCCTCCTTCATCTCGTCTCGGATGCGTTCGAAGTAGACGATGAAGGAGTCGGCTGTGATACCGATCGAGACGATGAGGCCGATGATGTGCGGCAGTGAGAGGCGGAAGCCCGCGAAGGCACCGAGGATCACGACCGCCTGGTAGGTCAGGATCGAGGCGGTCGCCAGGCTCAGCACCGAGACGACGCCAAGGCCGCGGTAGTACAGCATGGAGTAGATGACCACCAGGGCCAGGCCGATGCCACCGGCGATCATGCCGCCGCGCAGCTGGTCGGCGCCCAGGGTTGAGGAGACCTCGTCGATCGAGCTCTTCTCGAACTTCAGCGGCAGCGCGCCGAACTTGAGCTGGCCGGCCAGCTCGTTGGCCGTCACCTGGTTGAAGTTGCCGGAGATCTGCGCCCGGCCGCCGGTGATGGGCTCCTGGATGACCGGCGCGGAGATGATCACACCGTCCAGGACCATGGCGACCTGGTTGCGCGGGGGCTGGGAGTTGAACGCGGTCGTGGTCACCTTGGACCACTGGTCGGGACCCTGCCCCTTGAAGGCGAGCTGGACGAGCCACTCACCGGTGGTCTGGTCGACGCCCGCGTTGGCGCTGGCGATCGCGCTTCCGGTGACGGCGGCCTTGTCGAGGACGTACTTGGCGCTGCCGTCCTGGCTACAGCCCGCGTACTGCTTGTTCGGGTCGTCCTGGGCGCCCTGGCCCTTGTTCTTGGAACAGTCGAGGGCCTCGAACTGCTTGAGCACCGCCGGGTCGATGCCGGTGGTGTCCACGTCGGCCAGCGGGTTGTCCGCGGGAGAGGAGGGCTGGGGCGAGGGGTCGCCGGGCTTGGCCGACGGGGAGGCCTCGGCCTTCTCGCCCTTCTTGCCGCTCTCCTGCTTGCCCGTGGCGGACGGGGTCGCCTCGGGGCTGGGGTTGAGGAGCGCCGCCGACAGGGCGCGGCCCGCGGGCGAGCCACTCGGGCTCGCGGCGGCCGTCGCGGTCGGCTCCGGCGTCTTCGCACCCTGCTCGGCCGCGGGCGAGGCGGACGGGGCGGGCGACTTGTCGCCCTTGGCGGGGGCCGTCGAAGAGGGGGAACCCGACGGCGTCGGTGCCTGCGTGGGCATCTGCCCCGGCGGCTGGGGCGCCCCGGCCGCGACCGCCATCACCTGACGGAAACGCAGTTCCGCGGTGGTGCCGACCAGCTTGACGACTTCCTCCTGGCCAACTCCGGGGACGGAGATGACGATGTTGTCACCGGATTTGGCGACCTCGGCGTCGGAGATGCCACTGCCGTTCACCCTGTTCCGGATGATGCCGACGGCGAGATCCAGGCTCTCCTCGGTGGGGGCCGTGCCGTTCGGGGTGACGGGCCGCAGCGTCACTGTCGTGCCGCCGGCGAGGTCGAGGCCATATTCGGGGGTGTATGCCCTGTTCAGGAACATCACCCCAGCCATGGCGAGAATAATCGCCAGAAGCAGGAGGAGCACGCGCCCCGGTCTGCTCTGGCCGCTGGTCGGTCGGGCCACTGGTCGTCAGTTCTTTCGGCTATAGGGATTGTTGGCGAGCCTACTCATCACTTCTTGGTCGGCGAGTCATGGTCGTCACCGTGCGGCTGCGCGGTCTCCACATTGTCATCCACGGTGTCGACATTCTTGACATCGTCGTCCTGCGCGTCGTCGACCGGGACCACCACGCGTCCGATCGCGGCCTTGACCCAGCGGGTCTCGACGCCGGGGGCGATCTCCAGGATCACGTCGTCGGCGTCGATCGCGATCACCGTCGCGAAAAGCCCGGTTGTGGTCATGATGCGGGTCCCCGGAGTGAGGGAGTTCTGCATCTGGGACTGCTCCTGCTGACGCTTGCGCTGCGGCCTGATCAGCAGGAAGTAGAACACCACGACCATCAGCGCGATCATGATAAGGCTGGAGTAATTGCCGCCCATTGGGCCGCTCCTTCGGTTAAGGATGACCGGCCAGGGGCCGGACGTCATATGAGGCCACGCCGCGCTCAGCACGTCAGCCTACACAGCCAGCCAAGCCACGGAGTTTAGGCGAGCTGTTAGGAGCGCGGCAACGAGGTCACGTTCTGGCGCGCGGGGAAGTTCCCATTTTGATACGGTTGTCACCTTTTTGTGATCAACCCCGTGCGTTTTCTCACCGTAACTCAACGTCAGGAAGCCGCCGGGTCATCCCCAAGATCGGGCAGGTCAGGGCGCTGATCGGCCACGACCGCCGCGCCGAAGGCCCCGGGAGGCGGTGTCAGGCCCAGGTGGACCCACGCCGCCGCGGTCGCGACGCGCCCGCGCGGGGTGCGGGCGAGCAGGCCCTGCCGTACCAGAAAAGGCTCGGCGACCACCTCGACGGTCTCCGGCTCCTCCCCCACCGCGACCGCCAGGGTGGACAGGCCGACGGGACCGCCGCCGAACTTGCCCAGCAGGGCACCCAGGACCGCGCGGTCGAGACGGTCGAGCCCCTCGGCGTCCACCTCGTAGAGGTTCAGCGCCGCCGCGGCGACGTCCCTGCTGATCGCCCCGTCCGCCCTGACCTCGGCGAAGTCGCGCACCCGGCGCAGCAGCCGGTTGGCGATGCGGGGCGTGCCCCGGGAGCGTCCGGCGATCTCCCGCGCGGCCTCCTCGGGAAGCCGCAGGCCGAGCAGCCGCGCCGAGCGGTGCAGCACCTGCTCAAGCTCGGCGGCCTCGTAGAAGTCCATGTGCGCGACGAAGCCGAACCTGTCACGCAGCGGCGCGGGCAGCAGACCCGCCCTGGTGGTGGCCCCGACCAGGGTGAAGGGCGCCACCTCAAGCGGGATCGCGGTCGCGCCCGGCCCCTTGCCGACCACGATGTCCACCCGGAAGTCCTCCATCGCGAGGTAGAGCATCTCCTCCGCGGGCCTGGCCATCCGGTGGATCTCGTCGATGAAGAGGACCTCTCCCTCGGAGAGGGTGGACAGGATCGCCGCGAGGTCGCCCGCCCGTTCCAGGGCCGGTCCAGAGGTGATCCTGAGCGGCACGGACAGCTCGGCCGCGATGATCATGGAAAGGGTCGTCTTGCCCAGCCCTGGCGCGCCGCTCATCAGCACGTGGTCGGGGGGACGGTTGCGCCGCAGCGCGCTGTGCAGCACCAGGGAGAGCTGCTCGCGCACCCGCGCCTGGCCGATGAACTCCTCAAGGCGCTTGGGGCGCAGCGCGGCCTCGATCAGGCGCTCGTCGCCCTCGGCCTCGGACGAGACCAGATCCCGTTCCGCGCTCACGCCGTCTCCGCCTTCCCCATGTCCTGTCTCACCGGACGCTCAGCATGCGCAGCGCCGCCTTGAGCAGCACCGCCACCTGGGGAGCCCGGCCCTGCGCGACCTCGGCGTCGGCCTGGACGGCCACCGCGGAGACCGCCTCGTCTGCGTCCCTGGCCGAGTATCCGAGCCCGACCAGGCCCGAGTGGACCTGGTCGCGCCAGGGCGGGACGGCCACGGCGCCGTCGAGCGCGGCGTTGACCGCCTCCTCGGGTGTGCCGAGCCTGTCCTTGAGATCGACGATGATGCGCTGGGCGCCCTTGGGGCCGACCCCGGGAACCCTGGTCAGCGCCTTGACGTCGGCGCTCGCGACCGCGATCCGCAGGGCGTTCGGCGTGTGCACGGCGAGCATGGCGAGGGCGACCTTGGGGCCGACGCCGTTGGCCGTCTGCAGCATCTCGAAGACCGAGCGCTCGTCGTCGGTGCCGAAGCCGAACAGCGTCAGGGAGTCTTCCCTGACCACGAGCGAGGTGGCCAGCCTGGCCTCCTCCCCCACCCGCAGCGCCGCCAGCGTGCCGGGCGTGCAGTGGACGAGCACGCCGATCCCGCCGACCTCGACCACGGCCCCCTCGGGCGCGATCACGGCCACCCGTCCCCGCACCGAGGCGATCACTTCGTGTTTCCCTTCGAATATCCGGCCCTGCCCCTGCCGCGGAAGTAGGCGGCCGGGGTGGTGGTCGCGTCGTTCGCCCTGGCCAGCGCCTCGGCCAGCCTGTTGTGCACCCCGCCCCGCCACACGTGGCAGATCGCGAGCGCGAGGGCGTCGGCGGCGTCGGCGGGCTTGGGCATCTCGTCGAGGCGCAGGAGCCTGGTCACCATGGTGCCCACCTGCCGTTTGTCGGCGGTGCCGCTGCCGGTGATCGCGGCCTTGACCTCGGAGGGCGTGTGCAGCGCCACCGGCAGACCCCGGCGCGAGGCGCACAGGATCGCCACCGCGGAGGCCTGGGCGGTGCCCATCACGGTCCTGAGGTTGTGCTGGGCGAAGACCCGCTCGACGGCGACCGCGTCCGGCCTGACCTCGTCGAGCCAGCTCTCGATGCCCTCCTCGATCGCCACGAGCCTCGGGCCGATCTCCTCGTCGGCAGGGGTGCGCACGACCCCCACCTTGACCAGGCTCAGCGGCGCTCCCGGCCGCCCCTCGACCGCACCCAGCCCGCACCGGGTCAGCCCCGGATCGACCCCCATCACCCGCAGCTCGGGCAACCGCACCGGCACGCCTCCACTCGCCGAACATCTGTTCGGTGCCAGACTCTACCGCCTGCGCGCACCCGACGCACGGCTATCAGAAGTGGTCCAGCATGTACGGCCTGGCCTGGAAGGCCGCGTCCAGGGCGGCGTCGCCGTCCTCGGGGCCGGTCAGCCCACCGGTCCTGCGCAGGGTCGTGGCCGGGACCCCGCAGAACAGGGCGGAGAACGCCCCGGCCGTCAGGACGGGCATGGCCGGGGGGAGCGTTCCCGCGGGCTCGGCCGTCGCCGCCCCTCCCGAGACGGACAGGTGCCAGGGTCCCGAGTTCCCCGGCCGCTGGGGGTCGTCGACCTGGACCACGACGTCGAGGGTGACGCCGGGCGGAAAGCCCCGCGCGCGAATCGCGGCGGCCAGGTCGACGACGCGGAACATCCAGCGGGTCTGGCCGACCCGGTCCTCGGAACGGTCACCGACCAGCCAGAAGACGGGGTCGTCGGGGGTCACGACCGCGTGGACCGACCTGGCGATCGAGGCGGAGGAGCCGAGCAGGGACCACAGTGTCCTCGCGGTCGCCTCCGAGGCCGCCACGAGGACGGGAACCTCCAGGTCCTCGCCCTGCCAGCGGTAGACGAGGAGGCCGTCGTGCGCGAGATAGGCGAAGTCGTCCTCGTTCCCCAGCCGCGCCCGCCACACCGCGGCGTCCCAGCAGACGGGCCCGCACGCGCGGGTGGCGAGGTGTACGGCGCGCAGGACGGAGACCACCTGCTCGGCGTCGTCGGGTCCGACCCTTCTGACCTGGACGTCCTCGGTCCGTCTGATGGTTCGCAGCGCCTCCGCCGCGAGCACGGCCCGGTGCATGGCCCCGGCGTGCTCCCAGCCCAGTGAGCGGTAGATGTGGGTGGTGGCCGGATAGAGGGCCGAGACCGGGTGCCCCAGACGGGCGCAGCGGTCGAGGGTGGCCAGCATGAGGGTCCTGCCGACGCCCCTGCCCCTGTCCTCGGGGGCGACGGTCACCGAGGCGACGCCGCCCAGGGAGATCGGCCTGCCGTGCCAGTACTGGGTGAAGTCGTTGATCCTGCTCGTCGCGACCAGGCGGGGGCCGTCGAAGAGGCCGAGGTATCTCCCGGCGTCGAGCGCGGGGGTCACCATCTCGACCCAGCGCCGCTGGAACGCCTCCGAAACCGGCCCGAAGGCCCGCCTGCGATTGTCCGTCACCGCGTCGAGGTCGTCCGCGGTCAGATCACGTAGCTCCACAGCCACCCAACCTAGGCGGCACGAACCGGGCGGGGCGAATCGGGCCGTCCCGCCCGGAACCGGCGCTCAGACGTCGAGCTTCTCCAGGACCTCGTCCGAGACGTCGAAGTTCGCCCACACGTTCTGGACGTCGTCGCTGTCCTCAAGGGCGTCGATCAGCCTGAAGACCTTGCGGGCGCCGTCCTCGTCGAGCGGGACGTTCATCGTCGGCACGAAGCTGGACTCGGCGGAGTCGTAGTCGATGTCGGCTTCCTGCAGGGCCTTGCGGACCGGGACGAGGTCGGTGGCCTCGGAGACGACCTCGAACTGGTCGCCGAGGTCGTTGACCTCCTCGGCACCGGCGTCGAGGACCGCGGTCAGCACGTCGTCCTCGCTCAGGGAGCCCTTGGGCACCAGCACGACGCCCTTGCGGTTGAACATGTAGGACACCGAGCCGGGGTCGGCCAGGGAGCCGCCGTTGCGGGTCAGCGCGACGCGGACCTCGGAGGCGGCGCGGTTGCGGTTGTCGGTGAGGCACTCGATCAGCACCGCGACCCCGCCGGGGGCGTAGCCCTCGTACATGATGGTCTGCCAGTCGGCGCCACCGGCCTCAAGGCCGCCGCCGCGCTTGCGGGCGCGCTCGATGTTGTCGATCGGGACCGAGCTCTTGCGCGCCTTGGTGATGGCGTCGTACAGAGTCGGGTTGCCGTCCGGGTCGGGGCCGCCGGTTCGGGCCGCGACCTCGATGTTCTTGATGAGCTTGGCGAACAGCTTGCCCCGCTTGGAGTCAAGCGCGGCCTTCTTGTGCTTCGTCGTCGCCCATTTGGAGTGGCCGGACATCGGCTAGAGCTCCCTCACCATGTCAACAAAATATGAATGCACACCGACATCCCCGGTAAGTTCCGGGTGGAAGGACGTGGCGAGCAGCGGTCCTTGGCGGACCGCGACGATCCTATCCCCAGCTTCGGCCCGAGCCAGCACTTCGACATCGGAACCGACAGATTCCACCCACGGGGCGCGGATGAAGATCGCCCGGATCGCGCCCCGGCCCGCGAAGTCGAGGTCGGCCTCGAAGGAGTCCACCTGACGGCCGAAGGCGTTGCGGCGGACCACCATGTCGATGCCGCCGACGGTCTGCTGGCCCTCGATGCCGCCCTCGATCCGGTCGGCCAGCATGATCATGCCCGCGCAGGAGCCGTACGCGGGCATGCCGCCCTTGATCCGCTGCCTGAGGGGTTCGAGGAGCTCGAAGATCTCGGCGAGTTTCCACATCGTGGTCGATTCCCCACCGGGGATGACCAGGCCGTCGACCTTCTCCAGCTCGCCGGGGCGCCGTACGGCGACGGCTCTGGCACCCGCCTCCTCCAGGGCGCGCGTGTGCTCGCGCACGTCTCCCTGCAGGGCGAACACTCCGATGGTCGGGGCGATGCTCACAGTGGTCCTCTCCAAGGGCTCGGAACGCCCCCTCAGCGTATGGCCACTACGCGTACCGCCCCAAACCGGTCTCAGGCCGAGGTGTCCTGTACGGCAGGCTCCTCATGTGGTGGCGCCTGCCGTACAGGACGGTCATGCCGGCGAGGCAGCAGGCCGCGCCCAGGAGGTACGGCACGGCGGGGCCGACCTCCTCGCCCAGTTTGGTGACGACGTAGGGGGCGAGGGCGCCGCCCATCCAGCGCACGAAGTTGTATCCGGCCGAGGCGACGGGCCTGGGCGCGTCGGAGACCTCCATGGCCGCCTCGGTGAACACGGTGTTGTTCAGGCCGATCGGGATGCCGGACAGGACGACGAAGGCGACGACGCCCGCCTGGCTTCCCGCGTGCTGTGACAGCGCGATGCCCACCTGCAGCAGGGCGAGCGCGCCCAGCGCGAGGTGGAGCGCGTTGACCGAGCCGACCGCGCGCCGCAGGGCGGGGGCGCCGAAGACCGAGGCCAGGGCCACGCAGACGCCCCAGCCGAAGAAGACCGCGCCGATGCCGTACGGCGACATGCCGAGGACGAAGGGGGTGAAGGCCAGGACGGTGAAGAAGGCGAAGTTGTAGAAGAACGCGGTGAAGGCCGTGGTGGACAGGCCACCGTGGGCCAGGGCGCGCAGCGGGTCGGACAGGCGGGTGCGCGTCGCGGGCTTCGGCGTGGCCCTCAGCAGGGTCGCGACGAGGACGAACCCGACGGCCATGAGGGTCGCGGTGCCGAAGAAGGGGGCGCGCCAGTTCCAGTCGCCGAGGGCGGCGCCGACCAGCGGCCCCATGGAGATGCCGAGGCCGAGGGCCGCCTCGTACAGGACGATGGCGGCCTCGGCGCCTCCGCTGGCCGCGCCGACGATCACCGCGAGGGCGGTCGCGACGAACAGGGAGTTGCCCAGGCCCCATCCGGCGCGAAAGCCGACGAGTTCCGCCACGCTGCCCGAGGTGCCGGACAGGGCGGCGAAGACGACGACCAGGGCCAGGCCGAGCAGCAGGGTGCGCTTGCCGCCGATCCTGCTGGAGACCCAGCCGGTGACGAGCATGGCCACCGCGGTGACCAGGAAGTAGCTGGTGAACAGCAGGGACACCTGGCTCGGGCCTGCGTTCAGGCCCTTGGCGATGGAGGGCAGGATCGGGTCGACGAGGCCGATGCCCATGAAGGCGACGACCGCGGCGAACGCGGTGGCCCACACGGACATCGGCTGGCGGAGGATTCCGTCACCCTTCTGCGCGGACGAGGACATGGCAGGCACTCCTTGGGAGGAAGGGGGATTCAGGGGCGGCCCAGTTTGGCCAGGGCGGGCAGCGCGGCGGCGACGGCCTCGCGTTCCGCCGGGGTGAGGGCGTCGAGCCGGTCGCCGAGATAGGCGATCCTGGCGCGCCGTACGGCCACCAGCCGGGCGCGGCCCTCGTCGGTGAGCTCGACGGTGCGGACCCTGGCGTCGGCGGGGTCGGCGCCCCGCGCGACCAGGCCGGGCTCCTCAAGGCGGTTGATCTGCACGGTCATGGTCGGCAGCTGGACGCCGTGTTCCTCGGCCAGCTCGGTCATCCTGCGCGGGCCGTCCTCCAGCGAGCCGAGCACGGCGTACTGCTGGCTGGTGACCGGCTGGCCGGCGACCGCGCGGCGCAGCAGCAGCACCAGGTGGCGCAGCTCCTTGGAGAGGCTCTCCGCGAGTTCATCCGTTGTCATAGTTAGTCAGTCTAACTTAGCCTGACTAACCATTATTCCGGAAAAAACGGGACGACGCGGGATATGCGTCGTCCCGTTGGGGTCAGGGGCGGTTGGTCTCCAGGTCGATGACCTCCCTGATGAGGTCGGCCTCCGGCTCCATGGGCATCCTGCTCGCCGCGGGGGCGACCGGGCGCAGGTAGGTCTGCCGCACTCCGGGCACCCGGTCCTCGACCACGAAGGTCGCCTTCACGTGCGCCTGGGCGCCGCCCTGCCGTACCTGCGGCAGGACCGTGAAGTCGGCGGTCAGCAGGTCCGGCTCGAACCGGGTGAGCACGTAGCCGCGCTGGTTGTTGTAGAAGCGCAGGTGCGGGTTGATCCTGAGGAACGGCTGCGTGCGCGGGTCGGAGTCGGCGCCGTCGCCACCGGTGGTCACGGAGGTCGTGACCAGCTCGGAGCCGACCGTCGGCGTGGTCGGGTCGTCGTAGTCGAGCTTGAGGTCGGCGGCCCAGTGGGCGTGCACGTCGCCGGTGAGCACGACCAGGTTGCGCACCCCCGCGTCCACCCACCCCTGGGTGATCCGCCGCCGCGAGGCGACGTAGCCGTCCCAGGCGTCCTGGCTGGTGATCTTGGCGGGTCCCTCGTCACTGTCGCGCTGGGCGAAGAAGACCTGCTGGCCGATGACGTCCCACCTCGCCCGCGACCTGCGGAAACCGTCCAGCAGCCAGCGCTCCTGGGCCTCCCCCGTGATCGAGCGCGCCGGGTCCGTAGCGGCCGGGCAGTCGCGGTAGCCGTCGCCGCAGCCCTGGTCGTCGCGGTACTGCCGGGTGTCGAGCATGTGGAAGGTGGCCAGGGTTCCCCAGTGGACGCGCCGGTAGAGCTGCGTGTCGATACCCTGGGGGACGGAGGTGCGCCGCAGCGGCATGTTCTCGTAGTAGGCGCGGAAGGCCGCGGCGCGCCGGGCGAGGAAGCCTGGCTGCGGGACCTCGGGGCGTTCCGGCACCTCGTCCGCCCAGTTGTTGTCCAGTTCGTGGTCGTCCCAGACGACCAGCCAGGGCGCTGCCGCGTGCGCCGCCCGCAGGTCGGGGTCGGTCTTGTACTGCGCGTGCCGCTGCCGGTAGTTCGCCAGCGTCTCGGTCTCGGGCCCCTCGTGGTCGCGGACGTTGCCGCCGGGGATGGTGTAGGTGTCGCGGGCGTACTCGTACTGGTAGTCGCCCAGATGCAGGACCAGGTCGGGCTCGTCCTCGGCCAGGCGCCGGTAGGCGGTGAAGTGGCCGTGCTCGTACTGGGCGCACGAGACGAAGGCCATCGTCAGGCCGGTGCCGAGGGCCAGCGGGTGCGGGGCGGTCCTGGCCCTGCCGACCGGCGACAGGTACGGCCCGGCCCTGAAGCGGTACCAGTACTCCCTGCCCGGGTCGAGGCCGTCGATCTCGACGTGGACTGAGTGTCCCCACTGCCTGTCCGCGACAGCCGTACCCCGCCTGACCAGTCTTCGGCCCGCCACGTCGGCGTAGACCTGCCACTGGACCGGGAAGGGGAGGTCGGGCATGCCGCCGAGGCCGTCCTCGGCCAGCGGCTGGGGGGCGAGCCTGGTCCAGATCACGAACCCGCCGGGGCTCGGATCACCGGAGGCGACGCCGAGGGTGAAGGGGTCGGAACGCGGTTGACGGGCGGAGGCGGCGGGAGTGGCCGGGGCGCCAAGGCGCGCCGCCGCGAGGCCGGTGACGCCGGTGACGAGGAAGGAGCGTCGGCTGAGCCGGGACATGGGGGCCCTTCTTGGGTCGTCGGACGTGGACGACCGCCAGCCTTACCCACGATCATGACTCAGCCGTTAACGTTCCCGGTCATGAAAAAGGCGGCGTCCCGCAAAGACGCCGCCTTCCCGTGGTCCAGCCCTACCAGCCGCGCTCCGCGAGGCGGTGCGGGGCCGGGATGTCGTCGACGTTGATGCCGACCATGGCCTCGCCCAGGCCCCGGGAGACCTTGGCGATGACGTCCGGGTCGTCGTAGAAGGTGGTGGCCTTGACGATCGCCGCGGCGCGCTGGGCCGGGTTGCCCGACTTGAAGATGCCGGAGCCGACGAACACGCCCTCCGCGCCGAGCTGCATCATCATCGCGGCGTCGGCCGGGGTCGCGATGCCGCCCGCGGTGAAGAGCACGACGGGCAGCTTGCCCGCCTTCGCGACCTCGGCCACCAGCTCGTACGGCGCCTGCAGCTCCTTGGCCGCGACGAACAGCTCGTCCTCGGGCAGCGAGGACAGCCGCTTGAGCTCACCGCGGATCTTGCGCATGTGCATGGTGGCGTTCGAGACGTCGCCGGTACCCGCCTCACCCTTGGAGCGGATCATCGCCGCGCCCTCGGTGATGCGGCGCAGCGCCTCGCCCAGGTTGGTCGCGCCACAGACGAAGGGCACGGTGAAGCGCCACTTGTCGATGTGGTTGGCGTAGTCGGCCGGGGTCAGCACCTCCGACTCGTCGATGTAGTCGACGCCGAGCGACTGGAGCACCTGCGCCTCGACGAAGTGGCCGATACGGGCCTTGGCCATGACCGGGATGGAGACGGCGGAGATGATGCCGTCGATCATGTCGGGGTCGCTCATCCGCGAGACGCCACCCTGGGCGCGGATGTCGGCGGGGACCCGCTCAAGGGCCATGACGGCGACGGCACCGGCGTCCTCTGCGATCTTGGCCTGCTCCGGGGTGACGACGTCCATGATGACGCCGCCCTTGAGCATCTCTGCCATGCCGCGCTTCACCCGGGCGGTTCCGGTGACGGCGGTCTCGGTGACTTCGGGCGTGCTGCTGGACACGGTCTCTACCTCACGACGGGTGGGATGCGGATCACGGTCCGCCTCCCTGGGCGGTTTCCGGCGTTCTCTATCGTAGGCGCTGGGTGGCATGTGCCCTTACACACCATCTTGTCGCGCTTACGCGATCTCCTTGGACATGATGGTAAGGACCGTAGCGGGTTTCAGGGAATGACAGGCTTGGGTGCGGCAAGCACGACCCACACCTGGCCGGGGGCGAAGTTCATCGGCTCACCCGCCTCGGTGCTGAAGACCGTGCCGTCCTCCTCGGTCTTGCGCGACCAGGTGGCCTTGAACGCCTTGCCGTCCCTGAGCACGACCGCCCTGCCCTTGCCGACGCTGTGCACCAGGGGCGTGTAGCTCTGGTTCAGGTCGTGATACTCCGAGCGTTCGGTCTTGGCGTACTGCACGACGATCGTGGGGGCGCCGAGCTGGCCGCCCTCGGCCGCCATGTCCTTCTTACCGTCCTGCCAGACCAGCCACCTGCCCGCCTGCTGCGACCAGGCGAAGGTGAAGCGCGCCGCCGGATACTTGACCGTGAACGCCTTCCTGTCCACGCCTCCCTCGGGGGCGTCGCCGAAGGTGAAGCCGATGTCCTTGGCCTTGGAGGCTCCCGGCGCCTTGGCCAGCAGTTGCTTGGTGGTGGCGAACAGGTTGTAGGGCGCGTAGCGGCCGGGCTCACGGTAGTAGGCGCCGGGGGCCCTGCTGTCGGAGACGTCCACCAGGGACGCCTCCTGGACCCTGGGGATCATCTTGGTCTGGACGCCCGAGTAGGCCAGGGCGGGCTTGCCGAACTGCGGAAGGATGTGCAGGTCGGAGATCCTGGCGCTGCGGACCGGGCCGATCTTGGGCGGCAGCTTCGAGGAGAAGATGGCCATCAACCGGGTCAGCCCCGCCTCGACCTGCTCGACGTAGACGATGTCGGCGCTCCTGAGACCGAGCTGGGGCTTGCCCGCCGAGGTGTTCTCGATCTTCGCGGCGAGCACGGGCCTGCGGGCGGCGCCGGGAAGCCCGGTGAAGGGATGGGTCGGCGGGGGCTCGGGGGTCGGCGTCTCCGACGCGGAGGGAGCGGCCTGCGGACTGCCTCCGGCTGCGGGCTCGTTCGAGGAACAGGCCGCCACGGGCCCGAGAACAGCCACTCCCGCCAGCGCGACGGCGATCATCCGGGGCACCCGCACGGTCTCATCTCCTCAAATCGGCCACGAAACGCCCAAGAGCTTACCTGTGACCGACTTGCCGGATATCCGAGTTCCGTCCGCCCTATTCGATGGCGAGCGCCTTCGGGGGGGTGTCGTCGATCTCGAAGAAGGCGGGATAGGCGGTGTGCCCGGCCAGCCTGAGGGTCCTGGCCAGCCACCGGCGCTGGGCGGTGCGCGTCACGTCCACGGCGTTGTTGTAGAAGCGGCGGGAGTAGATCACCTTGGCCACCGCGGCGTCCAGCTCCTCAAGCAACGGACCCCCCTCGGGAACGTCGGCCAGGCGGTCGCGGAAACGCTCCTGGTCCACGACCGCCCGCAGCGCGCGCGACAGGTCGCTCTCGGCGTGCTCACGCTCCTCGGGACCCGCGGTGCGGGCCTCGTGCGCCGCGGTGGCGAGCACCAGGCTCGTCGCCGGGTCGAGGAGCCGGGAGGCGGCCAGTTCGAGGGCCACGGCCGCCCGCCGTACCAGAGCGGCGTCCAGAGACTCGCGGGCCAGCTCAAGACGGATGTGCAGGCGGTCCAGGCGCCCGGCCCGCCAGGAGACGTAGACGGCGGTGAGCAGCACGATCGCGCCCACGACCAGGATCAGGGTGGTCGTCACCTATTAGTCGTCCTCCTCGACGCCCGTGGTGCCGGCGACGGTCTCGTAGACCCGCAGCACGTCGCGGGCGACCGTCGACCAGTCGTACTTCCACACCGCCTGCCGCGCCCCCTCGGACAGCTTGGCCCTGCGCACCGGGTCGTCGAGCAGCGCCGCGGCCTCACGGGCGAGCGAGGCGGCGTCGCCGGTCTCGAACAGCGCCCCCGCCTGGCCGTCGTCGAGCACCTTGCGGAAGGCGGGGATGTCACTGGCCAGGATCGCGGCACCGGCGGACATCGCCTCGGTGAGCACGATGCCGAAGCTCTCTCCGCCCAGGTTCGGCGCGCAGAACACGTCGACCGAGTGGTAGGCGCGGACCTTGTCCTCCTCGCTGACCATGCCGAGCAGGCCGACGCGGTCGCGGAAGGGGGCCGGGACCCGCGCCAGGGCCTCCTGCGCGTCCCCGGGACCGGCGACCAGCAGGCGCAGCCCGGGGCGTTTCTCGGCGAGCATGGCGAAGGCGTCGAGCAGCACGGGCAGCCCCTTGCGCGGCTCGTCCATCCGCCCGAGGAAGCCGATCACCTCGCCCTCGTCCCAGCCGGGCAGCGGCTCGGCGTCGGCGTAACGGCCGACCGCGACCCCGTTGGGGATGAGCACCGCGTCACCGCCGATGAACTCGACCAGGGTCTTCCTCGCGGCGTCGGAGACCGCGATCCGGCCGCTGATCTTCTCCAGCGCGCTCATGAGCACCGGCGTCGTGACCGACAGCGAGCGGTAACGCTCGTGGGAGGTGTGGAAGGTCGCCACGATCGGTCCCCTGGCCACCCAGCAGGCCAGCAGCCCGACGGACGGTACGGCGGGCTCGTGCACGTGCAGCACGTCGAACCGGCCCTCGCGCACCCAGCGCCGCACCCGGTTGGCCGACAGGAAGCCGAACGACAGCCTGGCGACCGAGCCGTTGAAGGGCACCGGGACCGCCCTGCCGACCGAGGTCACGTAGGCGGGAAGGGGGGCGTTCTCCGAGGCGGGGGCGATGACCGAGACCTGGTGCCCCTCCTCGATGAGGGCCTCGGCCAGGTCGCGGATGTGCGCCTGGACACCGCCGGGCACGTCCCAGGTGTAGGGGCAGACGATGCCGATCCTCACCGCCGCGCCGCCTTCCTGTCGTTCTCCGTGACGGTGGTCATGTCCGGGGCTCCAGGTCCTCCAGCCAGAGGCGCTGGAGCATGTGCCAGTCCTGCGGGTGCTCCGCGATGCCCTTCTCGAAGACGCAGGCCAGGGCCTGGGAGACGACCGCCACCTTCTCCGCGCGGGTGCCCTCCGCCGGGACGGTGATCTCGTCGTGGAACTGCAGGCCCCAGTCGTCTCCCTCGAACCACAGGATCGCCGGGATCAGCGCCGCCCCCGTGTGCACGGCCAGCAGGGCGGGCCCGGCCGGCATGCGCGTGGCCGAGCCGAAGAACTGGACCTCGACGCCCTTGGCCGTGAGGTCGCGCTCGGCGGGCAGCGCGACCGCGCCCCCCGCCCTCAGCCGCTGCGACAGGGTGCCGAAGGTGTGCCCGTCCCCCCCGGTCAGCGGCAGCACCTCCATGCCCAGCCCCTCCCTGAAGGCCGTGTAGCGCAGGAACAGCGACTCGGGCCGCAGCCGTTCGGCGACCGTGGTGAACGGGTGCCCCTCCGCGGTGAACCAGGCGCCCGCCATGTCCCAGTTGCCCATGTGCGGCAACGCCAGGACGACCCCTCGGCCCGCGTCGAGGTTGTCGTAGACCTGCTGGACGCCGGTGGCGCGCATGCGGGAGACGATCTCCTGCTTCGGCATGGAGGGCAGGCGGAAGACCTCGTGGAAGTAGCGGAAGTAGGAGCGCATGCCCTCGCGGCTCAGCTCCCTGATCGCCGGGTCGTCCTTCGAGGTGCCCTTCACCCGGGCGAGGTTGGCCTCAAGACGCAGGACGGAGGAGCCACGGCGCCTCCACAGCCGGTCGGCGGCCGTCCTGAAGGCCCAGGCCGTGAGGCGTTTCGGCAGGTGGGGGACGATCGCCCAGCCCGCGCCGAACCCCGCGGCGACGAGACGATCCTGGAGGGAGGGCTTGCCTGTCATCGCTTTTCCCGATCAGCGGAGGGGGCGTGACGCCGGGGAGGACGCCTGGCGGTAGACGTGCAGGAGACGCTGGACGACCGTGACTGCGCTTCCCACGGCGAGCAGCCAGAGCCCGACCGCCAGCACGTACGGCACGCCGAGCCCGCCGATCCCCGCGGCGACCAGTCCGACGACCAGCCGCTCCGGCCGTTCGACGAGACCGACGTCGCACGTCAGGCCGAGCCCCTCGGCCCTGGCCTTGACGTAGGAGACCACGGCCCCGGCGACCAGGCAGAACAACGCGACCATCGCCAGCACCCGCTGCCCGTCCAGCATGAGCCAGATCACCAGGCCGGAGAAGATGCCGGCGTCGCCGACGCGGTCGAGGGTCGAGTCGAGGAAGGCGCCCCACAGGCTGCCCGGGCCCGTCATCCTGGCCATGACCCCGTCGAGCAGGTCGGCCAGCACGAAAATAGTGATCACGACGCTGCCGGGGAACAACTGCCCACGGGGATAGAAGAAAAGAGCCGCGGCCACGGTGCCGATCGTGCCGACCGCGGTGACCATGTTGGGGCTGATCCCCCGGCGGGCGAGCGCCCTGCCAAGGGGGGTCAGGATTCGGGTCACGGCGGGGCGCAGAAGTTTCAGCATCGCGCTCCGATCGTAGGCCACACAACCTGTGAGCGCGCATCCAACGCTCCGCGACCGGATCACCTCGGCCCTCTTGTGATATTCGCCACATGGGTATTTGGTGAACACACCGCGTCCTTGCGGTGTACGGACGCGGCGGCGGACCCCGGGGTGTGGCCGCACGCGGCCGCGCTCCTTCGGCAACGACGCGGGAGGCGACGTGGCAGAGAAGGCAACCGGCGGGACAACGGGAGCCGCGGGTAGGGCGCCCGCGGCCGACCGGCCGGACATGATTCGCAATGTCGTGCTGGTCGGCCATTCCGGCTCGGGCAAGACGACCCTGGTGGAGACGCTGCTGGCCGCGACCAGGACCGTGCAGCGCGCGGGCCGGGTCGAGGACGGCGGCACGGTCAGCGACTTCGACGAGGTCGAGGTGCGCCAGCAGCGTTCGGTGAACCTGACCCTGGCCCCGCTGGTCCACAACGGCGTCAAGATCAACCTGCTGGACACCCCCGGTTACGCCGACTTCGTCGGTGACCTGCGTGCCGGGCTGCGCGCGGCGGACGCGGCGCTCTTCGTGGTCTCCGCCTCGGAGGGGATCGACGGCCTGACCCGGATGCTCTGGGAGGAGTGCGCGGCCGTCGGGATGCCCCGGGCCGTGGTGATCACGAAGCTCGACCACCAGCGGGCCGAGTTCGACGAGGTGCTGGCCGCCTGCCAGGACGCCTTCGGCGACGGCGTGGCCCCGCTGTACCTCCCGGTCACCGAGGGCGGCGAGCTGAAGGGCCTCGTCGGGCTGCTGACCCAGCGGTTCTACGGCTACGGCGGCGGCACGCGCTCTGAGAGCGACCCCGGCCCCGCGCAGCGGGACGGGATCGACGCCTACCGCCCCTCCCTGATCGAGGGGATCATCCAGGAGAGCGAGGACGAGTCCCTGATGGACCGTTACCTCTCGGGTGAGGAGATCGGCACCGAGACCCTCATCGGCGACCTGGAGAAAGCCGTGGCCCGCGGAGGCTTCTACCCGGTGCTCGCCACCGGGGGCGGCGTCGGTGCCTTCGAGGTCCTCGAACTCATCACCCAGGGCTTCCCCTCCCCGCTCGAACACCCGCTGCCCGAGATCACCACGATCGACGGCAAGCCGGTCACCGACATCGCCTGCGACCCGGACGGCCCGCTCGTGGCCGAGGTCGTCAAGACCACCAGCGACCCCTACGTCGGCCGCATCAGCCTGGTCAGGGTGTTCTCCGGGACACTGCGCCCCGACATGACCGTGCACGTCTCCGGCCACGGGCTGGCCGAGCGGGGGCACGAGGACCACGACGTGGACGAGCGCATCGGCACGCTCTCCTCTCCCCTGGGCAAACTCCAGCGCACGACCGGCAAGTGCGTGGCGGGCGACATCGCCGCGGTGGCGAAGCTGTCGCGCGCCGAGACCGGCGACACCCTGTCCGACAAGGAACAGCCGCTGCTGATGACCGCCTGGAGCATGCCCGACCCGCTGCTGCCGGTGGCGATCCAGGCGAGGTCGAAGGCCGACGACGACAAGCTCGGGCAGGCGCTGCAACGCCTGGTCGCCGAGGACCCGACGCTCAGGCTGGAGAACAACCCGGAGACCAGGCAGCTGGTGCTGTGGTGCATGGGCGAGGCCCACGCCGACGTCCTGCTGGACCGCCTGAGCAGGCGGCACGGCGTCGAGGTCGAGAAGATCGGGCTCCGGGTGCCGCTCAGGGAGACCTTCGGCGGCAGCTGCCAGGCCCTGGGCCGCAACGTCAAGCAGACCGGCGGGCACGGCCAGTACGCCATCTGCCACCTGGAGATCGAGCCGCTGCCCTCCGGCGGGGGGTTCGAGTTCGTCGACAAGATCGTCGGCGGCGTGGTGCCGCGTCAGTTCATCCCCTCCGTGGAGAAGGGGGTACGCACCCAGATGCAGCGCGGTGTGCTCGCCGGTTACCCGCTGGTCGACGTGCGGGTGACGCTGTACGACGGCAAGGCCCACTCCGTGGACTCCTCGGACATGGCCTTCCAGATCGCCGGGGCCCTCGCGCTGAAGGAGGCCGCCGCCAAGGTCCCCACGCTGCTGCTCGAACCTGTCGACGAGGTCACGGTGCTGGTCCCCGACGACCACGTCGGCTCGGTGATGTCCGACCTGTCCTCCCGGCGCGGGCGCGTGCTCGGCACCGAGCCGGTCGGCACCGGGCGCACGCTCGTCCGCGCGGAGGTGCCCGAGCTTGAGATCACCCGCTACGCGATCGACCTGAGGTCCATGTCGCACGGCACGGGGACGTTCAGGCGCGTCTTCCTGCGCTACGAGCCTTTGCCCGCCCACCTGGCGGACAAGGTCGCGAGCTGACCGGCACGGGGGCGTGGGCGTGGCCGCTCACGCCCCCCAAAGACTTGGCCACATAACAGTAACGTCACAGAACGATTTCTTTTTTTATGGCCAAAGCACCTCGGGCCCGATGACAGACTGATGAACCATGCGAACCGGACGTCCTTTGCTCGCCGCAACCGCCCTCGCTGTCGTCACGACCGGCGCGGCCTACACCTTCGGCCCGGACGCCCCTCCGGCCAAGCCGGCCAAGCACGCCAAGGTCTCCAAGACCAAGGCCGCCGACCCCGCCACGCAGGCCGGGACCAAGTCGGCCTCGGGCACGCTCGCGGCGGACAGCGTGACGGCGGCCTGCCCGACCGACGCGAAGTACCCCAAGCGGGAGATGCGCGGCATCTGGATCGCGACGGTGAAGAACATCGACTGGCCCTCGCGCACCGGCCTGACGCCCGCCCGGCAGCGCGCCGAGTACGTCAGGATCCTCGACGAGGCGGTCAAGCACCGCTTCAACGCGGTCTTCTTCCAGGTCCGCCCCGCCTCCGACGCGCTCTACAAGTCCTCTCTCGAACCCTGGTCCGAATATCTGACCGGTACGGCGGGCAAGGACCCGGGCTGGGACCCGCTGCCGTTCCTGATCGCCGAGGCCCACCGGCGCGGGCTTGAGTTCCACGCCTGGTTCAACCCCTACCGCGCCGCGTTCGAGGGGGGCATGGAAGGGCTGCCCGCCAACCACCCGGCCCGCAAGCACCCGGAGTGGATCGTCAAGCACGAGGGCAAGATCTACTACAACCCCGGTCTTCCCGCGGTCCGCGACCACGTCACCGCGGTCGTCAAGGACGTGGCGCAGCGCTACGACGTGGACGGCATCCACTTCGACGACTACTTCTACCCCTATCCCGGCGCGGGCGCCCCGTTCAACGACGACGCGGCCTTCAGGAAGTACGGCAAGGGCGCCAAGCGGGCCGACTGGCGGCGTGACAACGTCAACACGCTGATCTCCCAGGTCGACACGACGGTCCACCAGGTGAAGCCGTACCTCAAGTTCGGCGTGAGCCCCTTCGGGATCTGGCGCAACAAGGCGCAGGACCCGTCGGGCTCGGCCACCGGCGGCATGTCCGCCTACGACTCCATCTACGCCGACGCCCGCCACTGGATCAGGAAGGGCACGGTCGACTACGTCATCCCGCAGCTGTACTGGCCGCGTGGCTTCAAGGCCGCCGACTACGACGTGCTGGTGCCGTGGTGGGCCGCGCAGGTCAAGGGCACCGACGTGGACCTGTACATCGGGCAGGGCCTCTACCGGGTCGGGGCGACCGACAGCGCGGCCTGGAGGAAGGCGGGCGAGCTGGCCTCGCACCTGGCCCTGAACCGTAAGTACAAGGAGGTCAACGGCGACGTCTACTTCAGCGCCAAGCAGCTGCTGACCAACCCGCTCGGCGCGCTCGACCAGGTCGTCGCGAAGTACTACACCCGTCCCGCGCTGCTGCCGCTGATCAAGGGGCTCGGCGGCAAGGCCCCGGCGACGCCCGCGGACCTGAAGGCCCAGGACGGCGCGATCAGCTGGAACCCCTCCCCCGACGCCCGCTCCTACGCCGTCTACCGGGTGACCTCCGGCGACGCCGGTGAGTGCGCGACCGCGGACGCCCGCAACCTCGTCGCCGTCGTGCCCGCCTCCGGCCAGGGACGGCAGAGCTTCACCACGCGCGGGAGCGGGACCTACCTCGTCACCGCGCTCGACCGGCTGCAGAACGAGAGTCCAACTGCAAAGATCGTCATACCTTGACCCGATTCATACCGGTGAATCTGTTCTTCCGGTAGACCGCGGGTGGGCTCTTCCCCTACCTTCCCCTACGTCGCCGACGCACGGCGAAATCAGGGAGGTCTCTGGTGAGGCGAACGCTTGCCGCGTTTGCGCTGGTCCTGGGGGTGCTGTGGCCTGGGGCCGCGCACGCGGCGGCGCAACCGGCGGTCCGGGTCACGGCCCATGAGAACGGCCCCGCGCGGGTGGTGCTGATCGGGGTCCCCGGCCTGCTGTGGAGCGACCTGAGCCCCGGGGACACGCCGAACCTGTGGGCCCTGGCGGGCCAGAGCGCGAACGGATCGCTCTCGGTCCGCACGGTCGGCAGGGTGACCTGCTCCTACGACGGCTGGCTCACGGTCTCCGCCGGTGTCAGGTCGGCCGTCGGGTACGGCTGCGGCCTGCCGCCGGAGCCGACTCCCGAGGGTCAGGGCGCCGTCATCCCCGGCTACGACTACCTGTACCGGGTCGCGGGACAGCGCGGCACCGGGACGCTCGGCGAGGCCGTACACGCCGCGGGCGGATGCACGCTCGCGGTCGGGCCGGGGGCGGCGATCGCCCTGGCCGACCGGTCGGGCCGGGTCGACCGCTACGCCGCCTCGCCCGAGCAGCTGACACCGGGCGCGTTCGACGCCTGCCGGGTCGCCGCGATCGACGTGGACGACCTGGTCAGGCCGTACGTGACGGGCGGGCGGCTGCCCGAGACGGACAACGCCCTCACCCCCGAGCAGCGGACGCGGGCGCTGCGCCTCGCGGACGCCAAGGTAGGGGCGGCGCTGCGTGCCGTCCCACAGGACGCCGTCGTGCTGCTGGCGGGCCTGGGAGACCACGGGGGCACACCGCACCTGCGGGTGGCCATGATGCGCGCACAGGACGCCTCCGGCCGTTTCCTCGGGGCGCCCTCGACCCACCGTGAGGACGTCTCCATCCTGCCCGACATCACGGCCACGATGCTCGGCGTCGTGGGCGTGGCCGTACCCCCCTCGGTGATCGGGGTGCCCTGGAAGGTCTCGGCGAGCCGTACGGGCGGGACCGAGGGAGCCAAGGCCGAGCTGGTCGACGACGACGGGGCCGGTCAGACGATCAGGGACATGGGCGGGATCTTCTTCACCGCCGTGGCCGTGCTGCAGGTGCTGTTCTACGTCGTCGCCTTCCTGCTGATGCGCCGCAGGCGCGGGCTCGGCGGGATCAGAATCGCCGCGGTCACGCTGGCCTGCCTGCCGGTCTCGACCTACCTGGTCAACCTCCTCGCCTGGGAGCACGCGGGGACGCCGATGGCCGCCCTGGTCGGCGGGATCGCCGGGATCACGCTGCTGCTGGCCGCGGCGGCGCTGGCCGGGCCGTGGCGCCGTGCCCCGCTCGGGCCGCTGGTGTTCGTCACGGGCGTCACCGCGGCGACCCTCGCCGGTGACCTGATCACCGGGACGTACCTTCAGTTCAACAGCGTCATGGGCTACACCGCCGTGGTCGGCGCCCGTTACTCGGGCCTGGGCAACATCCCGTTCGCGCTGTTCGCCACCTCGGTGCTGCTGGTCGTGACCTCCATCGCCCACCGGCTCGCGGCCACGGGCCACAAGAAGGCGGCGGTCGGGGTCGTGGCGGCGCTGGGAGGCGTCGCGATGATCCTGGGCGGCTGGCCGGGGATCGGCAGCGACTTCGGCGGGGTGATCGCCTTCGTGCCCGGCATCGCCGTGACAGTGCTGCTGATCGCGGGCAGGCGGGTCTCGATCGTCAAGCTGGGCGCGTTCTGCGTGGCGGGCGGCGTCATCGTGATGACCATCGCCTACCTCGACTATCTGCGCCCGCCGGGCTCCCAGACGCACCTGGGCCGGTTCGTCGGCCAGATCTTCACCGGCGAGGCCTTCGAGGTGGTCAACCGCAAGCTCGCCGCGATGCTGGGCACGCTGCTCAACCCGAACCTGATGCCGATCGTGATCGCCGCGTTCGCCTTCCTGGTCTACGCGCTGCTGCGGCCGGACACCGCCAGCGCGGGGGTGCTGCCCGCCGCGTTCGAGCACTCCCCCACGCTGCGCGCCGGTCTGATCGGCACCCTGGTCAGCGGGGTCGTCGGCACCCTGGTCAACGACTCGGGCGCCGCGGTGCTGTCCATGGCGCTGGCGCTGGCCGTACCGCTGGCGCTGTCCGTCGGCGTCAGGGCCCTCGGCGAGGGCGCGGGAGACTACGCGGAGGCGGGCCAGGAGCCCGCGAGCAGTTCCCTGGTGTCGCGCAGCAGCTGAGGCAGCACCTTGGTGTGACCGACGACCGGCATGAAGTTGGTGTCCCCGCCCCAGCGGGGCACCACGTGCTGGTGCAGGTGCGCGGCGATGCCCGCCCCGGCGACGTCGCCGAGGTTCATGCCGACGTTGAAGCCCTGGGCGCCGCTGGCCTTGCGCAGGGCGGTGAGCGCCCGTCTGGTGAAGTCGGCGAGCTCGGCGGTCTCCACCTCGTCGAGGTCGGCGTAGTCGGCCACGTGCCGGTAGGGGCAGACCATCAGGTGGCCGGAGTTGTAGGGGTAGAGGTTGAGCACGGCGAAGACCGCGGTTCCCCTGGCGACGATCAGGCCGTCCTCGTCGCTCAGTTTCGGGATCTCGCAGAACGGACAGCCGTCGCCGGGGCCTGAGCCGACCGGCTTGTTCTCGCCCTTGATGTAGGCCATCCGGTGCGGAGTCCACAGTCGCTGGAAGTTGTCAGGGACCCCAGCCCCCGCCTGCTCGATCGGCTCACTCTCCTGCATGCATTGCAGCATAGGCCCACCGGTTTCGGCCGTCCCCAGCCGGTGCCGCCTGTATATGCGGACAAAGCGGCTTATTTTCCGGCAGAATCCTCGCGAGCACGACCACCGACAGCCGAGGAGCACCCATGACCGACGTCTCCGTCGAGGACATCGCCGAGGAGACCGACTCTCCCGCCGAGACCCCGGCCACCCGCCCGTTCCCGCTGAACCTCTCGGCGTCCCTGGCCGCCGCCCCCGTGGTGACCGAGGCCCCGTCCGCGGCCGCCGCCGTGGTGAAGGGCCGCATCAGGGTGGCGGACGAGGTGGTCGAGAAGGTCGCCGCCCTCGCGACGCTGGAGGTGGCCGGTGTCGTGGGGCTCGGCGAGGACCCCTCGGGCGTGCTGGAGGCCATCGGCGAGCGGGTCGCCACAGCCACAGCCACAGCCACGGGCAAGCGCGGGCGGGGCGTGAGCGCCCACGTCCAGGACCGCACGGTCGCGATCGACGTCTCGATCGTCGCGGAGTACGGCCACGTCGTGATGGACGTGGCCAACGAGGTCAAGAACAACGTGGCCCGCACGGTCAGCCGGATGCTGGGCATGCGGGTCGTCGAGGTCAACGTGGGCGTCGAGGACGTCCGCCTGCCCGGCGAGCCCGTGCCCGGCCGTCCCGCGCAGGACGCCTGACCCCCGGTGAGCGGCCCGTGCTCCTCCCATGAGTCACGGGCCGCACCGGAACCGGGTCAGACCTGGACGCGCCGCTCGATCGCGTCGACGATCTCGTCGATCGCCTGGGCGACGGGGACGCCGTTCTTCTGCTCGCCGTTGCGGAACCTGAAGGAGACCGCGCCGTTGGCGATGTCCTCGTCACCGGCCAGGAGCATGAACGGCACCTTGGACTTCTGGGCGTTGCGGATCTTCTTCTGCATACGGTCGCCGGAGGCGTCCACCTCGATCCTGACGCCCCGCTCGCGGGCCTTCTTGGCCACGTCCTGGAGGTAGGGGACATGGGCGTCGCCGATCGGGATACCGACGACCTGCACCGGGGCGAGCCAGGGAGGGAAGGCGCCCGCGTAGTGCTCAACCAGGACGCCGAAGAAGCGCTCGATCGAGCCGAACAGCGCCCGGTGGATCATGATGGGCTGCTGCCGGGAGCCGTCCGACGACTGGTACTCCAGCTCGAAGAGCTTCGGCAGGTTGAAGTCGAGCTGGATTGTCGACATCTGCCAGCTACGCCCGATGGCGTCGCGCGCCTGCACGGAGATCTTCGGCCCGTAGAACGCCGCCCCGCCGGGGTCGAGGACCAGGTCGAGGTTCTCCGACTCGGCGACCTCGCGCAGCGTCGCGGTCGCCTCCTCCCAGTCCTCGTCGGAGCCGACGAACTTCTCCGGGTCCTTGGTGGACAGCTCAAGGTAGAAGTCGTCGAGACCGTAGTCGCGCAGCAGGTCGAGCACGAACCTCAGCAGCGACTTCAGCTCGTCGCGCATCTGGTCACGGGTGCAGTAGATGTGCGCGTCGTCCTGGGTCAGGCCGCGCACCCGGGTCAGGCCGTGGACGACGCCCGACTTCTCGTAGCGGTAGACGGTGCCGAACTCGAACAGCCGCAGCGGCAGCTCACGGTAGGAACGCCCGCGCGACCTGAAGATCAGGTTGTGCATCGGGCAGTTCATCGGCTTGAGGTAGTAGCTGGCGCCCTCAAGCTCCATGGGCGGGAACATGCCGTCGGCGTACCAGTCGAGGTGGCCGGAGATCTCGTAGAGGTGACCCTTGGTGATGTGCGGGGTGTTGACGAAGGAGTAGTCGGCCTCCTCGTGCCTGCGCCGCGAGTAGTCCTCAAGCACCTTGCGGATCACGCCACCCTTGGGGTGGAAGACCGGCAGGCCCGAGCCCAGCTCGTCGGGGAAGGAGAACAGGTCGAGCTCGGCGCCCAGCTTGCGGTGGTCGCGCTTCTCGGCCTCCTCCAGCATGTGGAGATACTCGTCCTGGCGCTCCCTGGACTCCCACGCGGTGCCGTAGATGCGCTGGAGCTGCGGGTTCTTCTCGCTTCCCCGCCAGTAGGCGCCACCGGTGCGCATCAGCTTGAACGCCGGGATGGACCGGGTGCTGGGCACGTGCGGCCCCCGGCACAGGTCCTTCCAGCACAGCTCGCCGGTCTTGGGGTCGAGATTGTCGTAGATGGTCAGCTCCGCGCCGCCCACCTCGACGCTCTCCTCGGCGTCACCGCCGCCCTTGAGCCCGATCAGCTCCAGCTTGTACGGCTCGGCCGCCAGCTCCTCGCGCGCCTCCTCGTCGGAGACCCTCCTGCGGGAGAACAGCTGCCCCTGCTTGACGATCTCCCGCATGCGCTTCTCGACGCGCTTGAGGTCGTCGGGGGTGAAGGGGTCCTTGACGTCGAAGTCGTAGTAGAAGCCGTTCTCGACCGGCGGGCCGATGCCGAGCCTGGCGTCGGGGAAGATCTCCTGGACCGCCTGGGCCATGACGTGGGCGGTCGAGTGGCGCACGATGGCCCGGCCGTCGGCGCTGGCCGCCTCGACGGGCTCGACCTGGTCGCCGTCGGAGACCACGGCCGCGAGGTCCCTCAGCTCACCGTTGACCCTGGCGGCGACCACTGATCGCCCGTCCGCCCCGAGGGCGTCGCCGTACGTCGTGCCCCCCGCCACCACACGCTCGGCTCCGGCGAGGGTGATGCGAAGTTCTGACACGGGCGACACGGTTGCTCCCTGGTGTGCGTGAGGCTGGATTCCCTGAGAATCCGACTATGGAATCCGATGCTACCGGTCTCTGTCACGCCTTTTTCCAGCGCGACGCCGGGGCCGGTAGCCAAGCGAGGTGAGCTGCGTCCTGGTCCCGCGGAAGACGTTGCGGTCCAGCGGTTTGTGAGAGTACTGGTGGATGGTCCACCTGTTCCAGGGGTCCGGGATCTCCGGTCTGCCCGTCGGATGGTCGGGGGCGGCGATCCACAGCGGGTGGTCCTCAAGACCGGCGCAGTTGCCCTCGTAGGCGAAGGACAGATAGGTGTAGATCACCGGCCTGACCCCGGCGCGGGCGGTGACGGCCTCGCACCAGGCGCGGGCGAAACGGGCGACCTTCCTCGGCGGCAGCCGGTCGGCGGTCTCCAGGTCGAGGGCGAGCAGGTCACCGTGGCGCAGCCCGCCCGCCCGCTCGACCGTCCCGAGGAAGCGGCGCGCCTGCTCCTCGGGGTCTCCCGTCGGCCTGGCGAAGTGGTAGGCCCCGCAGACGATCCAGTTCTCCCGCATGCCGGTCCAGTTGCGCTCGAACCACCGGTCGGTGAAGGTGCTCCCCTCGGTGGCCTTGGCGAAGGCGAAGGCCACGCCGTCGTCGGCGTGCTCGCCCCAGTCGACGGCCCCCTGCCAGTTCGACACGTCTATGCCACGCAACATGGACAACATGGCGGCCAGGCTATTGACGGGACGGCGCTCACACACGCGGGCCACACCCTCGCCGTACGGCCGTTGCACCCGCTTTGACTAGGCTTGGTCGGCGTGAACGCAGCAGCTCAGACCTCCGGCGCCCATGGCGTCGGCATCGCCACCATTACCTCAGAAGGCACCTCGGCCGGGACCGTGCTCGACACCTGGTTCCCCGACCCGCGACTGGGTGACCCCGTCTCGCCGGGCACCAGGCGGCTGACCGCCGAGGAGGCCGTCCAGGCCCTCGGTCCCGAGGTCGCCACACTGCTCGGACCCGACGAGGCCAGGGGGGTCGAGGTCGTCGCGGTCTCCGTCGGGATCACCAAGCTGTCGGAGGCCCCCGTCGACACCCACGACGTCTACCTCCGGCTCCACCTGCTCTCCGCCCGTCTCGTCCAGCCGCACGGGCAGAGCCTGGACGGCATCTTCGGCCTGCTCGCCAACGTGGCGTGGACCAGTCACGGCCCGTGCCCCGTGGAGAACTTCGAGTCCGTACGGCTGCGCCTGCGCGCCCGTGGCCCGGTGACCGTCTACGGCGTGGACAAGTTCCCCAGGATGGTCGACTACGTGGTGCCCTCCGGGGTGCGGATCGCCGACGCCGACCGGGTCCGCCTCGGCGCCCACCTGGCCGCGGGCACGACGGTGATGCACGAGGGGTTCGTCAACTTCAACGCGGGGACGCTCGGCACGTCCATGGTCGAGGGCCGCATCTCGGCGGGCGTGGTCGTCGGCGACGGCTCCGACGTCGGCGGCGGTGCCTCGATCATGGGCACCCTGTCCGGCGGCGGCAAGCAGGTCATCTCCATCGGGAGCCGCTGCCTGCTCGGCGCCAACAGCGGCGTGGGCATCTCCCTGGGCGACGACTGCGTCGTCGAGGCCGGTCTGTACGTCACGGCCGGGACGAAGGTCGTCCTGCCCGACGGGAAGGTCGCCAAGGCCGCCGAGCTGTCCGGCGCCTCGGGCCTGCTGTTCCGCCGCAACTCGACAACGGGTGCCGTCGAGGTCGTGACCCGCACGGGCACCGGCATCGAGCTCAACAGCGCCCTGCACGCCAACGACTGATCCCGCGCGCCCACCGCGACCCCGGCGGCCTGCGGGATGTCACCCTCGGGCCGCCTGCCTGCCAAGGTTATCCCCGCGAACCGGTACGGGCGGGATCGGCGGGGAGGGCGGCATGGGCGGTCGGGAAATGGCACGCGATGAGCCGGGTACGGCGACGGCCCGGCTGGTGACCGGGGTGTTCGCCCCGCAGGTGCTGGTCATCGCGCTGCCCCCGGTCGTGGGGCTGCTGGCCGACGGCTGGCCGGGCGTCCTGTGGGGCCTGGGGACCTCGGCGCTGTGCGGCGGGGTCCCCGCCGGGGTGATCCTGGCCGGGGTCCGCTCCGGGCGGCTCGACTCCCACCACCTGGTGGACCGCGCGAGCCGGACGAAGCCGCTGCTCGTCGCCGTGTGCGCGGTGCTGGCCGCGCTGGTGCTGCTGGTCGTGCTGCGCGCCCCGACGCTGCTGGTCGCCACGGTGACCGCGATGCTGGCCGCCCTCGCGGTGACGGTCCCGGTCACGCTCAGGTGGAAGATCTCCTTCCACGCCGCCGTGTCCGCGGGCAGCGTGGTCGTGCTCTCCCGCGTGCTGCCCGCCGTACCGACACTGGCCGCGGGGGCGCTGGTCCTGGCCGTCGTCTGCTGGGCCAGGGTACGGCTCGGCCACCACAGTCCGGCCCAGGTGGGGGCCGGGGCACTGGTCGGGCTGGGCACCGCGTGGACGGCCCTGAGCGCGTTCGGCGTCTGAGTGCAGCATGATTCTCTTATGCCGAAAAATCGTGATTCGCTGTGGTCTATCGGGTCGAGTGGCTCGATCCTGTCCATTGGCTCGTCCGGCTCGATCCTGTCGATAGGGTCGGCCGGTTCCATCCTGTCGATCGGCTCGGCGGCCTCGGCCGTCTCGATCTTCTCGGTCGGCTCCGTGCTGTCGGCGGGCTCGGTCCTGTCGGGGCTCTCGGGCCTGTCCGTCCTCGCCTGGCGTTCCAGGAAGGCGGTCATGAAGGCGCGCGTCACAAAAGGGTCTTGAGGAACTCCCGTGTCCTGCGGCCCTCGGCGAACACGGCGGCGACGAAGTCGGTGACCCCGGCCTCCGCCAGCTCACTGACCCTGGCCGAGGCGCTCTCCTCGTCCCCGACGATCGCGACGTCCGCGGGGCCCGCCGCCCCCTCCCTGTCGAGGACCGCCCGGTAGGACGGCAGCTCGCCGTACAGGGCGAACAGCTCGGCGGCCTTCGCCCGCGCGCTCTCGGCGTCGTCGGTGACGCAGATCGGCAGGACGCACACGATCCTGGGGGCGGGCCGTCCCGCGTCCCGCGCGGCCTCGGTCACGGCGGGCGCGATGTGCTCGGCCACGGTCCTCGGGCCGGTCATCCACAGCACGGTCCCGTCGGCCAGCTCGCCCGCCAGCTTGAGCATGCGCGGGGCCAGCGCGGCGACCAGCACGGGCAGGTCCCCGGCGCCCGGGGTGGTCAGCCCGATCCGCGCGGTGAGGGTCTCGCCCTCGAAGGCCACCTGCTCGCCGCGCAGGAGGGGCACCAGGACCGAAAGATACTCGCGCATGTATCTGGCGGGCCGGTCGAAGCTGTAGCCGTACATGCCCTCGATGACGACCTTGTGCGACAGGCCGACCCCCAGGGCGAGCCTGCCGTCGAGGGCGGCGTTGACGGTGAGCGCCTGCTGGGCCAGCGCGGCGGGGTGGCGGGGGTAGACGGGCACGACGGAGGTGCCGAGTTCGATCCCGGGCACCTGGTTGCCCGCGACGGCGAGCGCGGTCAGCGCGTCGAGGCCGAAGATGTTGGACAGCCAGGCGGAGGAGAAGCCGTCGTCGGCCGCCCTCGCGATCTGCTTGCGCAGGTTTGCCAGTTCGTCGGGCCCTCCGGGCTCACCGAGCGACAGTCCGATCCGCACCACAGAACTCCGTTCTCGTGACTGCGGCCAGTTTAGGCACCTGTTGATCGTTTTTCTGCGGATGCGCGCCCGGCGCGTTCACAGCCTGGCGCCCGAGGTCATCGGGGTGATGTCGAGCCTGCCGTCGCCGCAGACCGTGCCGGTGAAGGGGATCTCCAGGTGCGCCACCTCGTCCGGCGGGATGATCATCAGGCGCGCCGCGGACGGGCATGAGGTCTCGCGTCCGCTGGGCACCGTGGTCCAGTGGAGCCTGGCGTGGGCCGAAGCCCCGGGGCGGAGCGTCACCCGGTGCGCCGGGGCGCTCTCCCTGCGCACCCTGGTCCGCAGGGCGTCTCCCCTGGCGTCGAACATGACCAGGCCGACGAAGCCGTAGACCCAGCAGCTCCTACCGGAGGTGTTGGTGAGCACCAGCGGCGCGTACCGCTGCCCCGCCCCCGCGTCCACCCTGCCCATGCTCGCCCTGAGTCCCCCGGTACGGCAGCGCCCCGCCGTACCCCCCGAAACCGCCGCGCCTCCTGCCGCCTTCACCGCCACGGCCGGAGGCTCAGCGGCGGCAGCCGGGGCACACGCGGCGACGGCGGCCAGTGCGACCGCCGCCATGGAGACGGCTGTCAGCCGCCGTGCTCTGTAAGTACTGTCGATGAGGTTCATACCCGTTTGGATGTCGCGTCCCACGGGTTTGTTCAACCGCAGGAAAAGGAGCGACCCCCGGGCACCTGTCCATGTCCCCGGGGGTCTCGAAGCCGCCATATCGCGGCGCCAGCGGCGTTTAAGAGTGTGGATCAGTCATAACGACGTCGCGCTCTGCCATTGAACTACCGATGCACGTTGTAGAGCATCGAGCCGGACTCGAACCGGCATCTCAACGATCACAGTCCACCTCGGTCGATCTGGCGCTCGACGGCAATGCTGAATCTGGAGCGGGAGTCTGAGTTTGAACGGCTGCCTCTGCCAACTGGGCTACCCCGGCGCGGTGGTGCCGGGGAGAGGAATCGAACCTCCACTGTCACCGTGTTCAGGCTGAGCTTCATCTTCAGCTTGCGCTCCTCGCGCACCCGTCCACTCATGGACGGGGGTCTGCGGGCCTACCCGAGCAGGTAGGCGAACACCTTCTCACCGATCCGCTGATCGGTGATCTCGGTGCCGTTGGCCTCCTCGCGGGCGTACTTCACCGCGTCCTGGAGCTTCTGGACGCGGGTGAGCAGCTCGTTGACACGGCGCTGCGGGAGCGCGCCGGAGAAGGTGACCTTGGTCCAGTAGCCGACGACGACGTCCTCGTTGTAGACCTGCACCTGGGCGGGGTGCTTGTCGGTCGCCTCGGCGAGGACGTGGTTGCGGGGAACCTTCTTGGTGCGGGTGGTCTTGACCGGCTCGGTGCGCCAGGTGTCGGTGTTCCCGTCCAGCGCCCACGTCTCGGACGGGTCGAGCGTCGGCAGCTTGGCGATGAAGGTGTGCAGGTCGGTGAGCTGCTTCTCAAGGAAGAGCAGGTAGGTCACCGGCACGTCGGCGAGCAGGACGTCGCCGTCGATCCTGACGTCGGCCTTCGCGGCGCAGTTCGCCCAGTCCTTCGTCGCGGTCACGTCGAACAGCCGGGTCAGGGAGGCGCCGACCTCCTTGAGGACGCTCTCCGCCTGGACCTGGACCCTGGTCGACTCGGGCGGGAGCTGCTCGCCCTCGTCGTCGATCGGCTGGTAGGACCGCGAGATGCCGGACAGGAGCGGCGTCTTCTGAACCGTGTGGTACGCGTCGGTCACCTTGCGCTGAACGTCGGACTTGACGCCCTTCTCGACGGCGAGGATCTGGTTGAGCTTCGTCACGGCACGAACCTAGCGCCACGCCGTAACGTGTCACACCTCATTTTCCGGACAAGCCAGGCGAACAGCCGTACCGGAGCGAGCGGGAAGCTCGTTTCCCGAGGTCGGGACGCCCCGGCCCGGGACAGCAAAAAACCCTCCGGGTCGTGTAACCCGGAGGGCCTGTGCCTGCGTCTCATGTGCGTGGGCGATACTGGGATCGAACCAGTGACCTCTTCGGTGTGAACGAAGCGCTCTCCCGCTGAGCTAATCGCCCGCCCTGTTGGCACCTCGCGGTGCCGACGTGGAAAACCATACAGCAATCCGAGGGCACTGGCGAAGCGACGCGGGAGGGGGACGATCTTGAAGGGCGCGACACGGACGCGAACCAAAGGTCCGTGGATGCGTCCGGCGGGGGGCTACGGTGTCATAGCATCGTCCTGATCCGTAGAAGCACCGTACGACCCGTGCTCGACCTCTATCGCCCGAGACGCCCTGCAGCGGGAGTCGACGGTGACCAAAACGATACGCAAAACCCTTGCAAATATGGCCCTGTTAGTGATGTTTAGCCAGGTAGACGCCCAAATGTCGCGCTGTGATGTGCGTTACAGAAGGGCCCGGAGGCGGAATCTTCCCTACAGGTTTCTTTGTTCCGCGTCATAGCTCGGGACGAAGAGAGTCCGCCAGAGCAGTGAAAGCCCCGCAGAGGGGACCGACGACGAAAAAGGTTTGGCTGACGATGAACAGCTCCACCGTCTCTGCCGAGCTGGGCCTTCGGCTTGTGGTCCCCGACCGTACCACCGTCCCCCTGCTCGCCGGGCTCAGCTACACGGCCGATGATCCCTACGCGATCAGAATGGCCTTCCATGTGGGGAACGACGAACCGGTCGAGTGGATCTTCGCCCGTGAACTGCTGACCGTCGGCATCGTGCGACGGGTCGGCGACGGAGACGTCCAGGTGTGGCCGGCGCGCGCCGACGGCGAGCGGACGTTGCACATCAGTCTCACCTCACCGTTCGGTCAGGCGCTGTTCGAGGTGCCGCTCGCGCCCCTCACCGAGTTCCTGCACCGGACCTACGAGCTGGTCCCCGCGGGCCGTGAGACCGACTTCATGGACCTCGACGCCGAGCTCAGCAACATGCTCTGGAGCTCCTGAGGCTCCGTCCGCCGCCCGTGGGCCACGTGCCCGCGGGCGGCGTGCTTTTCCCGTGGTGTGTCACGGATCGACGTCGGCCGCGCTCCGCTCCGCGAAGACCCGCATCGCCTTGGCCGTGACCGGTCCCGGAGCCGAGGGGAGCACCCTCTCGCCGACCGTCCTGATCGGCTGGATGTCGCGGGTCGTGGAGGTCAGGAAGGCCTCCTCCGCCTCGGCGAGCGCGGACAGCGGAAGGTTCTCCTCCACTCCCCCGCACCATTCGAGGGCGAGCGCGCGGGTGACCCCGGCCAGGCAGCCCGCGGTGACGGGCGGGGTGACGATCCGTCCCTCGCGGACGACGAAGACGTTGCTGCCGGTGCCCTCGCAGAGGTCGCCCGCCAGGTTCCCGAAGATCGCCTCACCGCCTCCCCTTGCCTTGGCGTAGGCCAGGGCCACGGCGTTCTCCCCGTAGGAGGTCGTCTTGGCCCCGGCGAGCGCGCCGTGCTCGTTGCGGGCCCACGGCACGACGGTGACGTCCGCGGTCGCCGGGAAGGGCTTCTGCTCCGCGGCGATCACGATGATCGTGCCGTCCGTCGTGCCCCGGTCAGAGCCGAGCGGGCCGGGGCCGCTGGTGTAGGTGACGCGGATCCGGCCGAGCGGCCACGACGGCGCCTCGGCCAGGCAGGCGCGTATCCCCGCCGCGACGAACTCCACGTCCGGCTCCGCCATGCCCATGCGCGCCGCGGAGACCAGCAGCCGATCGAGGTGCCGGGTGAGCGCGAAGGGAACGCCGTTGACGCACTTGACGGTCTCGAACACACCGTCACCGACCAGCAGGCCGTGGTCGAACACCGAGACTGTCGCCTGCTCTGGCTCTACGAGCCGCCCGTTGACCCATACGGGGACGTTCATCGGGCTCCTCCTGAAACTGCCGGATCTGATGGTGGAACGGGCGCCGAACCGCGCGGGGCGCCGCCCCAGGTTATGCCCGCGCGGACGGCCCGGAGGATCCCACCGGCGAAAACACGGCAGCCCGCGCGGCCTCGGCCAGGAAGCGGGCCAGCGTGCGGGCCGCGGGCAGCACCGAGGGCGGGGTGGTGCGCGGCAGCGCGGCGTAGACGGTCCTGCGCGGGGCGAGGTCGCCCAGCGAGCGCAGGACGAGATCGGCGGGTACGGCCTGCGCGGCGATGCCGGGGACCAGCGTGACGCCGAGTCCCGCGGCCACGAAGCCGAACTTCCCCGTCCACTCGGCGATCCTGAGCCTGGCGCGCGGGCTGAACCCCGCCCTGGCGCAGGCCGCGTCGAGCGCGGTCGTCCCACCGGGAGGGGGCGCCTCGATCCAGGTCTCCTCCCTCAGCTCCCGCAGGTCCACCTCCGGCAGCGCCGCGAGCCGGTGGCCCGCGGGCAGCGCGACCAGCAGCTCGTCCTCGGCCAGCTCGACGATCTCGACCTCCTCCTCGTACGGCAGGCCCGCCGGGTAGTCGCTGAGCACGGCGATGTCGAGGGCGCCCTCCCGCATGCGGCGCAGCAGGCCCCCGCTCGGCCCCTCGACCATGGTGAGCGCGACCCCGGGGAACTCCCCGGTGAAGTCCCGCAGTGCCCGGGGAACCAGCGCGACGTTGGCGGTGGCGAAGGAGCCGACACGCAGCCGTCCCCGGTAGCCGCCGTGGATGCCCGCCAGTTCCTCCTCGGCCATGGCGATCCTGTTGAGCACGGCCAGCGCGTGCGAGTGGAGCGCCTGTCCCGCGGGCGTGAGCCGTACGCCTCGGGGGAGACGCTCGAACAGCGGGCCGCCGGCCTGCTGCTCCAGGGTGGCGATGCGCCGGGAGACGGCGGACTGGGTGTATGTGAGCAGGGTCGCGGCGCCGGTGAACGAGCCGGTCCTGACGACGGCGTCCATGAGGCGCAGGGCGTCGATGTCGAACACATTCCTCCTTGGCATGGCTGACATGAAATCTAGTCGCTGGTGGAATGCCTTCGGCCCTCATAGCGTGACCGGCATGATTTCCTTCCTGGGTCTGGGGCGCATGGGCGCCCTGATGGCACGACGGCTCGTGACGGCGGGGCACGAGGTCACGGTCTGGAACCGCACTCCCCGCGAGGTCGAGGGGGCCGTGAGCGCGGCGACGGCGGCGGAGGCCGTCGCGAAGGCGGACCTCGTGATCACGATGCTCGCCGACCCCGTGGCGGTGCGGGAGGTGCTCTCCGCGGCGGTGCCCGGGCTGCGGCCGGGGACGCTGGTGGTCGAGATGTCCACGGTCGGCCCCGAGACCGTCGCCGGGCTCCGTGACCTGCTGCCCCCGGGGGTCGGGCTGGTCGACGCGCCGGTGCTCGGCAGCCTGGGGCCCGCCGCGGACGGCACGCTGACGGTGCTGGCCGGGGGGCACGCCGGGGACCTGGCCCGCTGCCGTGAGGTGCTCTCGGTCTTCGGGCGGGTGCGGGAGACCGGTGGGCCCGGCTCCGGGGCGGCGCTGAAGCTGGCGGTGATGAGCGCGCTGGTCCCGGCGCAGGTGCTGCTCGCGGAGAACCTGGCCTACGCGGCGGCGAACGGCGTGGACGCCGGGACGCTGCTCGACGTGCTCGGCCAGACCCCGCTGGCCCCACTCGTCGAGCGGGTCCGCCCCGCCGTCGAGAGCGGGCCGTCACGCACCGCCTACTCCCTCGGCCTCGCCGCCAAGGACCTGACGCTGGCAGCGCACACGACGCAGACGCTGGCGGCGGCGGCCGGGGACCGGCTGCGCGGGGCGGTCTCCGCCGGGCTCGGCGACCAGGACCTGACGGCCGTCTTCGCGCACGTCGCGGCGGGCCGTACGGCGAGCAGGGTGCGGAAGGTGAACCCGGCCTCGGTCCCGGCGACCAACGGGTACTACTCCCACGCGACCAGGGTTGGGGACCTGCTGTTCGTCTCCGGTCAGGCGGCGCTCGACGAGGAGGGCCGGGTGGTCGGCGAGGGGGACATGACGCGTCAGTCGGAGTACGTGATGGAGATGCTGGCGCGCATCCTCGCCGACCAGGGGTGCTCCTTCGACGACGTGACCCACATCCGGACGTTCGTCACCGACATGTCGCGGCTGAGGGAGTACGGCGCGGTCCGGGGGCGTCACTTCACCGGTGAGCCCCCGGCGAGCACGACCGTCGAGGTGTCCCGGCTGTTCGTGCCGGGACTGCTGATCGAGGTCGAGGTGGTCGCCGCTATTCCAGCGGCCCGGTGACGGACTCGGCGGCGGCGACTACCGCGTTGCTCGCCACGAGCCTGGTCACCGCCTCGATCTCGGGGGCGAGGAAGCGGTCGGGGCCGGGGCCCGCGACCGTCTGACGCAGCGCCGCGACGACGGCCCCGGTGGCGGGGGCGGGCCGGTGCGGCGCGCGCAGGTCCAGGGCCCTGGCCGCGGTGAGGACCTCCACCGCGAGCACCCTGGTCAGGCCGTCGACCGCGCGGCGCAGCTTGCGCGCGGCGGACCAGCCCATGGAGACGTGGTCCTCCTGCATGGCGGAGCTCGGGATGGAGTCGACGCTCGCGGGCGCCGCCAGGCGCTTGAGCTCGGAGACGATCGCGGCCTGGGTGTACTGGGCGATCATGTGCCCGGAGTCGACGCCGGGGTCGTCGGCGAGGAAGGCGGGCAGGCCGTGGCTCCTGGCCACGTCGAGCATCCTGTCGGTACGGCGCTCGGAGATGCTGGCCACGTCCGCGACCGCGATGGCGAGGAAGTCGAGCACGTAGCCGACGGGGGCGCCGTGGAAGTTGCCGTTCGACTCGACCCGGCCGTCGGCAAGGACCACCGGGTTGTCCACCGCGGAGGCCAGCTCACGTGAGGCGACGAGGGCTGCGTGCTCAAGGGTGTCCCTGGCGGCCCCGGCGACCTGGGGGGAGCAGCGCAGGGAGTAGGCGTCCTGAACCCGGGTGCAGGTGCCGTCCCGGTGGGACTCCATGATCCCCGAGTCCTTGAGCAGTGCCCTGAGGTTGGCGGCGCTGGCGGCCTGGCCGGGGTGGGGGCGCAGCGCCTGCAGGTCGGCGGCGAAGACGCGGTCGGTGCCGAGCAGCGCCTCCACGCTCATGGCCGCGGAGACGTCGGCCGTCCTGAACAGGCGGCGGAGGTCGTCCATGGCCAGGATGAGCATGCCGAGCATGCCGTCCGTGCCGTTGATCAGCGCCAGGCCCTCCTTCGCCGCCAGCTCGACGGGCTCGATGCCCGCCTGCTTGAGCGCCTCGGCGGCGTCGAGCAGCTCCCCTGCCGCGTCGCGGACGACGCCCTCCCCCATGACCGTGAGGGCCACGTGCGAGAGCGGGGCGAGGTCGCCGGAGCAGCCCAGGCTGCCGTACTCGTGCACCACGGGGGTGATCGAGGCGTTGAGCAGGTCCTGCAGGACCTTGGCCGTCTTCGGGCGCACCCCGGTGTGGCCGGTGGCCAGGGTGTGCAGGCGCAGCAGCATCAGCGCCCTGACGACCTCCTTCTCCACCTCGGGGCCGGACCCGGCGGCGTGCGAGCGGACCAGGGAGCGCTGGAGCTGGGCGCGGAGCGAGGGGTCGATGTGCCGGGTGGCCAGCGCCCCGAAGCCGGTCGAGACGCCGTAGGCGGGGGTGGGGCTCTCGGCGAGCTCGTCCACCCGGATCCTGGCCGCGGCCATGGCCGCCACGGCGTCGTCGGTGAGACGCACCTCGGCGCCGTGCCGGGCGACCATGGTCACCTCGTCGAAGCTCAGCGGTTCCGGCCCGACGTTCACGACCGCTCTGTCACCCATGGCGTCACTCTCTCGAACTCAACGCGTCTCAGCGCATCTCAGTAACTAGTGCATGCGATGTTAGCTCCTTACATGCGTAGATCGCCGCTATGCCTTTTCTCCCCTTTTCTGTGACTTCGACCACTCTGCGGGCCACCCCACGTCTGTACCATCCCCGGTCCATAAGAGCGCAGGTCACAGCGGCGCCGAGGGCCCCTCCGAGATGGAACCTGCGTTCCGTCCAGTCGAGGCATCCGGGGGCGAATCCGCGCCGCGTGTCCCTGACGGCTCCCACGTCCACCCCGAGCCCCGCGAGGCCCCTCTCGCCCCGTTCCGTCACCTCGAACGCCTCCTGTCCCACGAGGTATCCGGCGGCCAGGAGAGCGCCGAGCAACTCGACCCCGGCACGGCCCGCCAGGTGGTCGTAACAGGTCCGCGCCTCCCCCAGCAGCCGCGCCTGGCGGGACTGGCGCAGCGAACGGACCCGCGGACGCGGCCCCACCCTCGCCAGGACCTCAAGCACCTCGGCCACCTCGGGACCCGCGAGCCGGTAGTAACGGTGCCTGCCCTGGGCGACGACGGCGACCATCCCGCCGTCCAGGAGCCTGGCCAGGTGGGCGCTGGCGGTCGGCGGGCTCACCCCGGCGACCCTGGCCAGCTCCCCGGCGGCCAGCGCGCGGCCGTCCAGCAGCGCGGTCAGCATCGCGGCCCTGGCCGGGTCGGCGATGAGCGCGGCCACCGGAGCGATGTCGGCGTCGGCCGTGATGTGTTCTGTGACCATGTCCTGACGCTACCTTCGACACCTTTCGTCCTGTATCGAAGCGTCCGGGGCGGTATCCGGTTTGGGGAGTCGGCGAGTATTCGCTAGAGTTCTGTCCGTGAGACCGGCTCGTCCGGAAACACACGCGGAAGTGGCTCAGTGGTAGAGCATCACCTTGCCAAGGTGAGGGTCGCGGGTTCGAATCCCGTCTTCCGCTCGAAATGGGGCCACGGCCCCGCTCGGTGGAGTGGCCGAGAGGCGAGGCAACGGCCTGCAAAGCCGTGTACACGGGTTCAAATCCCGTCTCCACCTCTGGTCTTCGGCGAGGACGATTAGCTCAGCGGGAGAGCGCTTCCCTGACACGGAAGAGGTCACAGGTTCAATCCCTGTATCGTCCACCACCTCACGAGATCCCCCTGGTCAAGGCCAGAGGGATCTCGTCATTTCCGCCCTTGCCGTACGGCGTGGCCACCCGCGGCCGTTTCCGTGGAACGCGCCGGGGTGTGCAACTGGTTGCCGAGCCAGGGCAGGACCTGGGGGATCTCCCGGTTCCAGGTGTTGAAGTTGTGGCCGCCGCTGGGCAGGATCAGCGACGCCGCCCGCATCGGGTCCCTCGCCAGCGCCAGGAACGCGCGGGTGTCGGCGTAGTCGCTCTCCCCCTTCTCGCTGCTGGTGACCAGAACCGAGACGGGCGGGATTGGCAGGTTCCGCAGCCGCCACATCAGGTCGTTCTCGTCGCGCAGCCTCGCGCTGCCGCCGAACAGGTCGCCCGTGGTCATGTCGATCGCCGTGCGGAAGTAACCGGACAGGGAGACCGCGGCGGAGAACGCCTCCGGGTGCCGCATGGACATCTTCAGCGCGCAGTAGCCACCGGTCGAGCCTCCGAAGACGCCCCAGCTCTGCGCGTCGAGACCCGTCCGGTAGGAGGCGGCGACGGCCGCGCGCAGGTCCCTGGTGAAGTAGGTCTCCACCTGGGGGCCACCGGGGACGTCCACGCACTCGGTGTCGCGGGGCGGGACGACAGTCGGGCGCATGAGCACCATGATCGTGGGAGGCATCCGCTTCGCGGTGACCGCCCTGGAGGCCGTCGCGGGGAGGTTCAGCCTGGTGATGAGGTTCCTGGCGTCGCCCGGGTAGCCGGTCAGCGCGAGGATCACCGGGAAACGCCGCTCGGCGTACTTCTTCTCGAAGTACTCGCGGGGCAGGTAGACGTAGCCGGGTGAGGAGATGCCGGTCTCCCCGCCCGAGATGACCACCTGCTCCAGCCTGCCCGCCGTACCGGGTGGAAGGGCGACCTGGCCGACCTCGGTCACCCCGTAGCCGGGACGGCCGGAGGCGGCGGGCTGGCCGCCGCCGGTGACGATGGGCGGCGCGGCGGCGTCGTCGGTGCCGAGCAGGTCGCCCCACGAGCCGTAGAAGCCGAAGTAGGCGTTCGCCACCAGGCCGAGCGCGGCCAGGGTGAGGACCTGGTTTCCGGCGAGCACCCCGACCCGGCCGAGGACCGAGCGCCAGGTTCGCCCGCCGAGCAGCGGCCAAGCCCAGACCGAGGCCACCAGCGCCACGACGGCGAGCAGGCCGAGGAGCACCTGCAGTCCGACAGCGGTGATTCCCATACCGCGCGTCCCCCGTTCGATCTACCGGCAAATCTACTCAGGGCGGGTAAGGGCACGGTTAACGTCGTGTTGGCCGGGCCTGCGCGAAGCGATGGTCATCACGGCTTAGCCTCCTCTCATGAGGGAACGTCCACCCATCTCCCGTCCCTGGGTACCCGCGGTCGCGGGCTACGCGTCGCTGACGATCGGGATCCTGGACATCGTCAAGGCCGTCGTCCCGCCGTTCAGGGGGACGCGGGTGAGCGAGATCGCGGGTCTCCTGCCGGGGACGGTCACCTCGATCGCCCAGGCGGCCTCGCTCGTCATGGGCATCCTGCTCGTCATGCTCGCGCACGCCCTCAAGCGCAGGAAGGTGCGGGCGTGGCGGACTGTGGTCCTGCTGCTGCCGCTGAGCGCCCTCATCGAACTCGTGCACATGCACAGGATCGTCAGCGCCGCGATCAGCCTCGCGGTGTTCGCGGTGCTCGTCGCCAACCGCCGCGAGTTCTACGCGCTGTCCGACCCCAGGACGCGCTGGCGGGCGGTGTGGAACTTCCTGCTCATGTTCGTCCTGGACGTCGCCATCGGCTGGGTCGTGGTCAACACCCACCCGCACACCATCGTCGGGGACCCCAGCCTCGGGGAGCGGCTCCAGCACGTGCTGCTCGGGCTCGTCGGCCTTGAGGGGCCGGTCGTCTACTCCTCGGAGCGGACCGCCGACCTGGTCTACTTCTCCCTCACCGGGCTGGGGCTGCTCACCGCGGTGACGACCGCCTATCTGGCGCTGCGCCCGGAGAAGCCGGCCGCCGAGCTGAGCCCGGAGCAGGAGAAGGCCGTACGGGACATGCTCGCCAGGCACGGCGCCCGTGACTCGCTGGGCTACTTCGCGCTGCGCCGCGACAAGAGCGTGATCTTCTCCCCCTCGGGAAAGGCCGCGATCGCCTACCGGGTCGTGGCGGGGGTCATGCTCGCCAGCGGCGACCCCGTCGGGGACATCGAGGCCTGGCCCGGCGCGATCAGGCGCTTCCTCGACGAGGCGAAACGGCACGCCTGGGTGCCCGCGGTGATCGGCTGCAGCGAGGCGGGCGGGGAGATCTGGACGCGGGAGGGCGGGCTGTCCGCCCTGGAGATCGGCGACGAGGCCGTCGTCGAGACGGCGGGGTTCACCCTGCAGGGCAGGGCGATGCGCAACGTCCGCCAGATGGTCAACCGCATCGAGCGCGCGGGCTACACCTGCCGGGTGCGGCGGGTCGGCACCCTCTCCGAGGCGGAGAAGGACCTCATCCGCGGGGCCGCGGACTCCTGGCGCGGCACGGAGACCGAACGCGGCTTCTCCATGGCGCTCGGCCGCTTCGGTGACCCGGCCGACGACGAGTGCGTCGTCGTCACCGCGCACCGATCTTCTGACGACGGCGCCGCCGCGCCCGGCGAGGACATCAGGGCCGTGCTGCACTTCGTGCCGTGGGGACCGGACGGCATCTCCCTCGACCTGATGCGCCGCGACCGCGACGCCGACCCCGGGCTCAACGAGCTGCTGATCGTCAAGGCCCTGCAGGCGGCTCCCGAGCTGGGGGTGGACAGGGTCTCGCTCAACTTCGCGATGTTCAGGGCGGTGCTGGCCAGGGGCGAGCGGCTGGGGGCCGGACCGGTGCTGCGCGCCTGGCACGCCGTGCTCGTCTTCCTGTCCCGGTGGTTCCAGATCGAGTCACTGTACCGGTTCAACGCGAAGTTCCACCCGCTGTGGATTCCCCGGTTCGTGGTCTATCCGGCGGCCCGTGACCTGCCGCGCATCGGCATAGCCGCCCTCCAGGCCGAGGCCTTCATCAACGTCGCGCTCCCGGGCATCCCCTTCAGGCGCAGGCGGCACTCCCGCGCGGGGGACGCCTCCGGGGAACGCGCGGCGCTGCCCCACTGAGCCCCGACCTGCCCCGATCCGGTATGGCAAGCCGCCCAAGAGAGCGCTTTCCCGGCTTTCCCCCCAAATACCAGCGCTTTTCCGGAAAAATCCACCTTTCCCCTGAATTTTCCATGAAAGAAAGCTCACCCGGGGAAGCCGCCTTTGTTTACCCCCCGGAGGTAAAGCCGTTTCCCACCGCGCCTCTCCCTCCCCAGGAGGCGCTTTCCTCCCACCGGACGTCCCCCTCTCCCCCGGCCCCCGTCCGGGGGAAGCGGAATTCCCTCCCCGGGAACCGGAGCCCCTTCTCGGGGAAAGCGCCTCGCGGGAGAAGGGCTTTCTCTTTCCCCCCTCGGGAACCGCCTCTCCCTCTGGAACTCGCCCCGCGTGCCCGGGCCGTACGGCTCCCGCGAAGCCTGTCCACCGCCCCCGCCGTCACACGCGTCCCGCCGGGCGGGGCGCGGAGGGGTGGAGGCTCGCCGGAATCACGGCGGCGACCGCCGGGGAGGCCGAGGGGGCTTGCAGCGCTGGCCCCCCACCCGGTCGCCGGGTGTGTCAGGGGTCGTTTCCGACACCGGTGCTGTTCCATCCCGAAGTCGGTCGTACTCTGGGAGCGTGCCCACACCAGGTGATCCCGGCCCTCGCCCCCGTCCTGCCACGGGGAAGGGCCCTGCCGTACGGTCTCGCCACGTCAGCGGCGGGGTCCGGCGCCACCGGATCGGACGCGCACGGGCTCGCGCGATCCGGCATGCCGGGTCCTCCGATCAGGCGCGCGTGGGCTTTCCGCTCGACACGACCTCGCCAGAAATATGCCCCTTGAACTGGTTTGTCCAGAGGTGTGTCCTGATTCGGCCACTCTGAGGGATATGCCTTGTCAATCCAGATGCTTGGTGCGAATACTTGCGATTTGTTCTTATTTATGGGAGAGGCAACGCAATGAAGCGAGTAATTGTTCACAAGCCCGGCATGATTACGCTCAGCGGAGCCGCCAGCCCCAAGCATGTCGGCTGACGTCGAGCCACCGGAACCGGCGCCCAGTGGTGGGCGCCGGCCCCACACGGACACCCTGGTGACATAAAGGAGACCGGTGAGTCTGGGATCGTTCCCCCAGGAGGACCCGCCCCTCGCCCCGCTGCTCCTGCCTCCCGTGGACGCCGACCGGCGGTTGCGCGGGCCGTACACCGCCGCGAGCGCGATCGTCTCGGCGCTCGTGCCCGACGCGCGGCCGGAACTCGTGGCGCGCTACGACACGGAGCTGCGGGCGGTCGCCCCCGACGCGCACCACCTGATCCCGCTCAGGCGCCGGTCGCTGACCGGCTTGCTGCCCAAGGCGGAACGGATCCTGGTCCACGCGCCCCGCCGTACGCTCCGGCTGTCGAACGGGATCGCCGAGTTCCTGCGCGAGCACCTGGCGGAGACCGGGCCGAGGACCCTCGTCGTCGAGAACGTCCACGAGGCGGACCCGACGGACCGGGAGCTGCTCGCGGTGCTGCGCCGCAGGATCGACCCGGGGCTGCTGACCGTGGTGACCGGTGAGCGGGTCGTGCCGGAGAAGTCCCTCAGCCCCGAGGAGCACGACGCGCTCGCCGACGCCCTGGAGCGGGAGGGGACGGTCGGGGCGCGGCTCGGCGCGATCCCCCACCACCGCGAGCACGGCACCCAGCCACACCGGGCGGTCGAGGCACTGTGCTTCGCCGTCGAGTGGTGTCTTGAGGCGGGCTGCCACGACGCGGCCGTCGAGCTGGGCTCCCGCGCGCTGGCCCTGGCCGATCCCCAGGAGATCCAGGAGGAGACCTGGTGGCGCCTCGCGCACAGCACCGCGACCGCGCTGGGCGCGCTCGGCCGCGAGCCCGAGGCGGAGGCCCTGTTCGACCGGGCCAGGCGGGAGAGCGTCTCCCCCGTCACGCACGCGGCCGCCGCCTACTCGACGGCCATGCTCAAGGTCCGCAACCACGATCCCGCGCTGCGCGACCCCGAGTCCGCGCTCGCGTGGGTGAACCAGGCCATCGCCATCTCCGGGCTGCTCCCCGACCCGCGCGAACGGGCGTTCAAGCTGGGCTTCGACCTCAACGGCAGGGCGCTGGTCGAGCTGCGGCTCGGCCGTCCCGAGCGGGCCTTCGACCTCGTCCAGGAGGCGATCGACCTGGCGGAGCGCGACCTGCCGCCGGGTGAGCACCCGATCCACCGGATGGTGCTGCTGGCCAACAGGGCTCAGCTGGCCGTCGCGCTCGGGCGCCCCGAGGAGGCGCTGGAGAACCTGGACACCGTGGTCGGGATCGACCCCGGCTATCCCGACTACTACATCGACCGGGGCAACCTGCTCCACCGGCTGGGCAGGGACCAGGAGGCGGTAGCCGACTACGAGACGGCCATGCGGGTCGGGCCGCCCTTCCCCGAGCCGTACTACAACCGGGCCGAGATCCGCTTCTCCGCCGGAGACCATGAGGGAGCGCTCTCCGACCTGGACCACGCGCTCGACCTCGACCCCGAGTTCGTGGACGGGCTCGCCAACCGGGCGGGGCTGCTGGCCGCGCTCGGCGAGTACGGCAGGGCCAGGGCCGACGCCGAGGCGGGGCTGAGGATCGACCCGCGCAACCCGTACCTGCTGTGCGCGCTAGGCCAGATCGAGATGGCGCAGGGCCGTCCCGAACGGGCCAGGGCCGCCTTCGACCACGCGCTCGACCTCTCCCCGACCCTGATGGCCGCCTGGGCCAGCCGGGGGATGCTGGCCTTCGAGACCGGTGACCCCGAGGGAGCAGTCGCCGACTTCACCCGCGCCCTCGAACCCGGGGCCGACCCGGCGTTGCTGTTCAACAGGGCGATGGCGCTGCGCGCCGCGGGACGGGAGGAGGAGGCCGTGGCCGATCTCACCCGGGCACTGGATCTCGCTCCCGACGACGAGGAGATAAGAGAGGCACTACATCGTCCTTGACAACCTTGTTACCCACGGGGAAATAGCGCATCATTCACCAGCATGAGCGCCCTCCGAAGGTTTACCCCGCAGTGGCTCGCCGGCTCGGTATTGGGAAACCGGGAATTTCGGACGCTGTGGATAAGCCTTATCGCTTCCGTGGCCGGAGACCAGGTATTTCCCGTCGCGGTTGTCGTCTCACTCCTCGACGCCGGAGGAACCGCGACGGAGGTCGGGGCGGTGCTCGCCTCACGCTGGGCCGCCCTGGTCCTGTTCGGGCTCTTCGGCGGCGTGTGGGCCGACCGGCTGCCCAGGAGGCACGTCATGCTCGCCTCGCAGGCGTTCCTGTGCTGCGTGGTCATGGTGGGCCTGGCGGGCGTCACGTCGGCCTGGGTGCTCGGCGGGATGGTCTTCCTGGCCGGGGCGGCGGAGGCCTTCTTCCGCCCGGCCTTCCAGGCGTGCCTGGGCTCGGTGCTCACCCCGGAGCAGCGGCCCGCGGGGGCGGCCCTCAACGCCGTGTCCTGGCGGGTCGGCGCCATCGCGGGTCCCGGTCTCGGGGCCTTCCTGGTGTCGGCGGCGCCGGTCGGGGCGGCCTTCCTCGCGGCCCTGGCGGCCTTCGCGGTCAGCCTGTGCGTCCTGCTGCCCCTGCGGGAGCCCCTGGTTGTCCGTACGGCAAGGGCCTCGGCCTGGCGGGAGATCGCCGAGGGGGTGCGCGAGGTCTGGGGGCGGCGCTGGATCGGGACCGTCATCGTGGTGACCGCGCTGCAGTCGATGCTCACGATCGCCCCGGCGCAGGTGCTGCTCCCGGTGCTGGCCAGGGAGAACTTCGGCGGCGACGCCTTCTACGGGACCAGTCTCGCCCTGCTGTCGGTCGGCGGCCTGACGGGAGGGGTCGTCAGCATGCTCTGGAAGCCCCGCAGACCGGGGCTCGCGGCGATCGCGGGGCTGACGGCGTACGGCCTGGTGCCCCCGGCGCTGTGTCTGTCCGAGGCGCCGTGGACCGTCTACGTTTGCTTCGCCCTGGCCGGGTTCGGGATCGAGGTGTTCTCGGTGCAGTGGGTGGTCTCGCTCCAGCGCGAGGTGCCCGCGGAACGGCTGGCGCGGGTGGTCTCGCTCGACTGGATCGCCGCCTCCGCGCTCACCCCTCTCGGCCTGATTCTCACCGGCCCCGCGGAGTCGCTTCTGGGAAGTGCGTCCGTTCTTCTGCTCGCCGGTTTCGCGGGGGTCGCTCTGCCATTGACGGCCCTCCTGACTTCGGGAACGACATACTTCAGAAGTAAATACCGTCCATATCCCACTAAAGCGAGAAAGAGGGTTGAAGTCGTTTCCGTCGCCTCCCATTATGATCATCAGTAAGGCGGCATAGCTCGCAGGAAAGACCAGCACGACCGATTCGGATGGAGTGCGTGATGGCCGGAAGCGACAAGAGCCCGAGGCCCACCGAGGGTGCGGCCGAGACCAAGACCAGAATCCGCATCCGCAGGCTCGACAAGATCGAGATGGCCGGTAACGTCGCCAGCAACTCCAGCGGCAACTGACACCCAGGGTTCCGGCCGGTCCGGCGTCTCCCGAGTGACGCCGGGCCGGCCCCGAAGGTCCCGACGAGGGAAACCGTGCGGTTGCCAAGAGTGAAGAGAGAACACGCCGCCTACCGGCTGGCGGACGGCAGGATCCGGATCGGTGGTCAGATCTACGGCGTCGCGGAGGAGATCGAGGATCCCGACGGCCTGGTGTGGCAGGCCCTGCGGGCGATGGACGGCACCCGCAGCCCCGCGGAGATCGCCGGGCTGCTGACCGCCCTGCCCCCCGCGGAGGCGGCCGAGCTGGTCGGCGAGCTGATCCGCTCCGGCCACGTCGAGGACGCGGGCGCCAGCGCGCCCGAGGAGCTGTCTCCCCGCGAACGGGAGCGCTACAGCCGCAGCCACGCCTTCTTCCGCTGGGCCGACCTCACCCCGAGGGAGCATGGCTGGGAGGCGCAGCTACGCCTGCGCAGGGCCAGGGTCCTCCTGGTCGGCCTCGGCGGCACCGGGGCGACGGCGGCGCAGGCCCTGGTGGCCTCGGGGGTGGGCACCCTGCACTGCGTCGACCCCGACCTGGTCGAGCTGTCGAACCTCAACCGGCAGGTCCTCTACTCCGAGCCGGACGTGGGCAGGCCGAAGGCGGAGGCCGCGCTGGAACGGCTGCGGGCCCTCAACTCCGACGTGCGGGTCACCGGCGAGCGGGCCAGGACCACCTCCCAGGAGGACCTGGCCCGGCTGATGGACGGCCACGACGTGGTGGCCCTGTGCGCCGACGAGCCCGGCGGCCCCGGCGGGATCAGGGTGTGGACGAACCGGGCCTGCGCCGCGGCGGGGCTGCCGTGGGTCGGCGGCGGCTACAACGGCCCCTTCGTGACGGTCGGCGTCTTCCTGCCGAGACGCGGCCTGTGCTACGAGTGCGTCATCGAGGCGCAGGACCGGCGCAGGAACCGCCAGTCCCCGCTGCACGCCGACTCTCAGGGTCTGCCGGTCGATCTCGGCGGCCCCGGCGTGACGGCTGCCTCCGCCGGGATCTCCGGCCACCTGGTCGCCAACGCGGTCGTCAGGATCATCACCGGCGTCCCCGAGATCCGGGCGAACTTCATCCACGGCGTCAACCTGATCGCCCCCGACCAGCTCGTCTTCGGCGAGTACGGCGAGGCCGGGAGCTGCGCGAGCTGCCTGGCGGCTCAGAGCGCCCCGGACAGGTAGCGCTCGGCCAGCTCGCAGGTGCCCTCGGTGTAGGCGGCGCCGAGTTCCGCGGCGATCTCCACCCCGGTGTGCGTGCCGATCCAGGCGACCAGCAGCAGGCGGCGGAACATGACGAACGTCCAGACCTCCGCCTCGTCCTCCACGGACAGGGGGGCGACCGTGCGGTAACCCCGCAGCCAGGAGTCGACCAGCTCGGGGACCCTGGGGTCGTGCTCGATGAAGCTGAGCGCCGCGGCCAGGTCGTAGAGGTGCCAGCCGAAGCCGCAGTCGTCGAAGTCGATCACGCTGGGCTCCCCGTCCCCGGTCACCAGCAGGTTGGCCAGGCGCAGGTCGGCGTGGATCAGGCCGTAGCGCTCCGGCCCCCTGCCGAAGCGGCGCAGCCGTCCCCGCAGCTCCGCGTCGAGCCGTCCCAGTACGGCACCGGCCTGCTCGTCGACGCCCATCCCCTCCTGCCAGCGGCCCCAGCGCGACTCGGCGCCCAGGGCCGCGTCGTGGTCCCAGTGGAAGCGGGTGAACCAGGCGGGAGGCCGCCAGGCGCGCGTGTGCCGGTGCATCCGCGCGGTGAGCGCGCCCAGCCGCCCGAACCCGGCGACCAGGGCGTCGTCCCTCGAAGGCTCGGCGCCGGGCAGGAACTCGAACAGCACGCAGTGGCGGGGCTGGGCGCCGGGGACGGTCAGCACCCGCTCTCCCCCCGGCGCGGGGATCACCTCGGGGGTCCTGACCCCGGCCTCGCGCCTGAGCGCCTCAAGCCAGGCCAGCTCCGACAGGATGGCCGGGGCCGCGTGGTAGCCGAGCCGGTGCACCCGCAGGACGCGGCGCTCCCCGGTGGCCGGGTCGTCGATCCGGTAGGTGGCGTTCTCCGACACGTTGATCAGCGTGACCTCGGCGTCCCGCAGGCCGTACAGGACGGCCGCCTCGCGGGCGACGTCGTGCACCCGGGCCAGCACCGCCTCGCCCGCCGACAGGTCGTGGACCCGCATGACGTCAGGAACGCAGGTAGGCCAGGACCGCCAGGACGCGGCGGTGCTGGTCGCCGTCCTCGGCGTAGAGGCCGAGCTTGGCGAAGATGCTGCGGATGTGCTTCTCGACCGCGCCGTCGCTGATCACCAACTGGCGGCCGATGGCGGGGTTCGACCTGCCCTCGGCCATCAGGCCCAGGACCTCGCGCTCCCTCGGGGTGAGCTGGGCGAGCGGGTCGTCGCGGCGGCGCCGTACCATCAGCTGCGCCACCACCTGCGGGTCGAAGACGGTGCCTCCCGCCGCGACCCCGCGCAGGCCCGCCATGAAGTCCTCGACGTCGACCACGCGGTCCTTGAGCAGGTAGCCGACCGCGCCCCTGGCGTCGGCGAGCAGGTCGTCGGCATAGGAGACCTCCACGTACTGGGACAGGATCAGCACCGGAGCGCCCGGCACCCGCCTGCGGGCCTCGACCGCCGCCCGCAGACCCTCGTCGGTGAAGCTCGGCGGCATCCTGACGTCCACGACGGAGACGTCGGGCCTGTGCTCGACGACGGCCTCGACCAGCCGGTCACCGTCGCCGACTGCCGCCACCACCTCGCACCCGAACTCCTCAAGCAGCCTGATCAGGCCCTCCCTGATCAGAACCGCGTCGTCGGCCACGACTACCCGCACGGAACCTCCGCCACGATCACCGTCGGCCCGCCCAGCGGCGAGTCGACCGCGAGTGTCCCGTCGACCGCCTTGAGGCGGTCGGCCAGGCCGGACAGGCCATGTCCCTTGGCGGTGTGCGCACCGCCGACCCCATCATCCCCGATCGTCAGCATGAGGACGCCACCGGCCTTGCTCAGCGTCACCGTGCAGACGTTCGCGTGGCTGTGCTTGGCCACGTTGGTCAGGGACTCGGCGACCACGAAGTAGACGGTGTTCTCGACCGCGGCGGCGAAGCGGCCGGTGACCTGGATGTCGAGCTCGACCGGGACCGTGCAGCGGCCCGCGAGCGCGGCCAGGGCGGGGGCCAGGCCCCTGTCGGTCAGGATGGGGGGCGCGATGCCCCGGGAGAGGGCGCGCAGCTCGTCCAGGGTCTCCCTGGTCGAGGTGATGGCCTGGCTGAGCATCGCCTCGACCGCCCTCGGGTCGCGGCTGAGCTGGCGCTGGGCCCGGGACAGGTCCATGGCCAGGGAGACCAGGCGCTGCTGCGGCCCGTCGTGGATGTCGCGTTCGAGGCGGCGCAGCGCGTTCGCCTCGGCGGAGACCGCCGCCGCCCGGCCCTGGGCCAGGTCGTCGATGCGCTCGTGCAGCTCGGCGACGCCGGTCAGCATGGCGCGGCCGAGACCCGACTGGACCAGTGCGGCGCCGCGCAGCACCAGGGGCAGGGTGAGGGCGAACAGCACCCCGATCGCGGTGTTGAGGATCACGTCGGCCAGGACTCCGTCGCCGAACCCAATCAGCTCGGCGAGTCCCTGGTTGCCGGGGATCCTGGCGGTGATCCACCCGTAGAGCGGATAGGACAGCCCCAGGATCGTGCCGGCCCACCAGGTGACCGTGACGACGAAGGCCAGGACGGTCAGCGGGAAGGACAGGATGCCGTAGAGCAGGTCGAGCCACGACTGCCCGCTGGTCAGCGGGTTCACCAGGCGGCGGAACCGCCCCGCGCGCTCGGGCGCGGGCCGGTAACGCGGCCTGGGCACGGGACGGCCGAGCACGTCGGCCAGCATCCGTCGTTCCACGTCCGCCATGCCGCGCGCCATCATCAGCGTCCCCGCCAGGATCGGCAGGCCGATCCAGACGACCACGGTTCCGACGCCCGCGGAGAAACCCGCGACCGCCAGCACGAAGAAGACGATGGAGACGGGGAACCCGGCGAGCAGATACCGGGTGTCGGAGCCGATGCGGCGCAGGACGCTTCTCATGCCGCCAACGGTATGAGCGCCGGGGCAGTCGTTCGACCCTGCGTGCCGGTGTCACGGGGTAGGGCTGGCCCTACCCCCGGCTGGGGGGTGACGCCGAGGTCAAGACTGATGCGGGCGTTACTGCGTGGGCGGGGGGCCGCGCGGGAGGGTCGTGACATCGCCCCTCCCCCGGGTTCCCCCGAGAATCGAGACCCCCGTGACCCTCATCGCCACCCGCTCCACGGCCCGTTCCGCGCCACCTCCCCCCGGGCGTGACCCGTTCCTGGACGTGTTGCGCGTGTTCGGCATGGCCCTGGTGGTGCTCCAGCACTGGAGCATGCCGGTCCTGTCGTTCGCCGACGGCCGCATCACCACGGGCAACGCGCTGGGGACCGGCTGGGCGTGGGCGATCACCTGGATCAGCCAGGTGATGCCGCTGGTGTTCTTCGCGGGCGGCGCGGCCAACGCGATCAGCTGGCGCGGGGCCGTACGGCGTGGCGAGACGATCCCGGTCTGGCTCGCGGCCCGTCTGCGCCGGCTGGCCCTGCCCGTCGTGCCGCTCGCCGCGGTCTGGATCCCGCTGCCGCACCTGCTGCTCGCCCTGGGCATGCCGCAGCAGCCGGTGGTCACGGCCTCGCGCCTCGCCGGGCAACTGCTGTGGTTCCTGGCGATCTATCTGGTCGTGGTGGCGCTGACCCCGCGGATGCTCAGGCTCAACATGGTGTACGGCTGGCGGGTGCCCGTCGCGCTCTCCGCCGGGGCCGTGATGGTGGACGTCGCGCGTTTCACCAGCGGGATCGAGGTCGTCGGGTTCGTCAACATCGGGCTGGTCTGGCTCGCGGTGCACCAGCTCGGCTTCCTGTACGCCGACGGCCGCCTCGGCCGCCCCTGGCTGCTCGCTCTCTCCGGGTACGGCACGGCCGCGGTCCTGGTGGCCTTCGGGCCCTACCCGGGCAGCATGATCGGGATGCCGGGGGCGGCCGTCTCGAACATGGCGCCGCCGACTGTCGCGCTGCTGGCCGTCGGGGTCGGCCAGATCGGGCTCGCCGCCGCGCTGCGCCCGTGGATCACGGAGTTCGCGGGGTGGCCGGGGGTCACCAGGGCGCTGCGCTGGGCCGGTTCCAGGATGATGACCGTCTACCTGTGGCACATGAGCGCGCTGTTCGTGGTGACCGCGGTGGTCGTGGTGGGCCTCGGGGTGGCGACGCCGGAGCCGGGGACGTCGGCGTGGCTGTCGGGGTGGCCGCACTGGCTGGTCATCCTCGTGCTGGCGCTGTGGCCGCTGCTCCGGGGGTTCGCCAGGTTCGAGACGCTCGGCTCGGCCTCGCCGTACCGGGGAGGAACGGTGCGGATCGTGGCGGCGGGGGCGCTGACCGGGGCGGGGCTGCTGGTCTTCACGGTGATGGGCTTTGTGCCCGGGCCCGTGCCGGTGGTGGGGGCGGGCATGCTGGTCGCGGGCCTGCTTCTCGGCCACTCTCCGGCCCTGAAGTCCCCCCAAATCCCGATTTATCAGGGTTAGGTGGGGCGGTTCTGGCGCGGGGTGAACGGTGAGCCGGTCCGACCACCTCCAGTTCTTCGGCAGTATTGAACCGTGAGCCTTGTAGATCGCCTGCCAGAAGAGATCGACGCCGACCCCGACACCATCTTCGACGCCTTCGTCGAGTGGAACGCCGAGCGTGGGCTCACCCTCTATCCCGCCCAGGAGGAGGCGCTGATCGAGGTCGTCTCGGGCAACAACCTGATCCTGTCGACCCCGACCGGCTCGGGAAAGAGCCTGGTCGCGGCAGGGGCGCACTTCACCGCGCTCACCCGGGACATCCGCACCTTCTACACCGCGCCGATCAAGGCCCTGGTGTCGGAGAAGTTCTTCGACCTGTGCGCGATCTTCGGCACCGAGAACGTCGGCATGATGACCGGGGACGCGAGCGTGAACCCCGGCGCCCCGATCATCTGCTGCACCGCGGAGATCCTCGCCAACGTCGCGCTGCGCGACGGCGCCCAGGCCGACATCGGCCAGGTCGTGATGGACGAGTTCCACTTCTACGCCGAACCCGACCGGGGCTGGGCCTGGCAGGTGCCGCTGCTCGAACTGCCGAACGTGCAGTTCATCCTGATGTCGGCGACGCTGGGCGACGTCACCAGGTTCGAGACCGACCTCACCCGCCGCACCGGCAGGCCGACCTCGGTCGTCAAGCACGCCGAGCGCCCGGTGCCGCTGGTCTACTCCTACCGGCTCACGCCCCTCCACGAGACCCTGGAGGAGATGCTCACCACCAACCAGTACCCGGTCTACGTGGTCCACTTCACCCAGGCCGCGGCCATGGAACGGGCCCAGGCCCTGATGAGCATCAACATGTCGACCAAGGCGGAGAAGGAGGCAATCTCCGCCATGATCGGAAATTTCCGGTTCACCACCCGCTTCGGCCGCGCCCTGTCCCGTCTCGTACGGCACGGCATCGGCGTCCACCACGCCGGGATGCTGCCCAAGTACCGCAGGCTGGTCGAACGGCTCGCCCAGGCGGGCCTGCTGAAGGTCATCTGCGGCACCGACACCCTCGGTGTCGGCGTCAACGTGCCGATCAGGACCGTGCTGTTCACCGCGCTGAGCAAGTACGACGGCAGCAAGGTGCGGCGGCTGCGCGCCCGCGAGTTCCACCAGATCGCCGGACGCGCCGGTCGGGCGGGCTTCGACACCATCGGCTACGTCGCCTGCCAGGCCCCCGAGCACGTCATCGAGAACGAACGTGCGCTGTCCAAGATCGGCGACGACCCCAAGCGGCGGCGCGGCTACGCCCGCAAGAAGCCGCCGGAGGGCTTCGTCAGCTGGAGCGAGGACACCTTCGAGAAGCTTCAGACCGCCGAACCCGAACCGCTGACCTCCCGGTTCAAGGTCAGCAACGCGATGCTCCTGGCCGTGATCAACCGGCCGGGCGACTGCTACGCCGCGATGAAGCACCTGCTCACCGACAACCACGAGGACCGCAGGTGGCAGCGGCGGCACATCAGCCAGGCCATCGCGATCTACCGCTCGCTGCTGGCCGGTGGCGTGGTCGAGCAGCTCTCCGAGCCCGACGACCAGGGCAGGATGGCCCGGCTGACCGTCGACCTCCAGGAGGACTTCGCGCTCAACCAGGCGCTGTCCACCTTCGCCCTGGCCAGCCTCGAACTGCTGGACATGGAGTCGCCCTCCTACGCCCTGGACATGGTCTCGATCATCGAGTCCATCCTCGACGACCCCAGGCAGATCCTGTCCGCCCAGCTCAACAAGGCCAGGGGCGAGGCCGTCGCGCAGATGAAGGCCGACGGCGTCGAGTACGAGGAGCGGATGGAGCTCCTCAACGACGTCACCTACCCGATGCCGCTCGCCGACCTGCTGCTCGGCGCCTACGAGACCTACCGGCGCGGCCACCCCTGGGTCGGCGACTACACCGTCAGCCCCAAGTCGGTCGTCAGGGACCTGTACGAACGGGCGATGACCTTCGCCGACTACATCCAGTTCTACGAGCTGACCAGGTCCGAGGGCACCGTACTGCGCTACCTCGCCGACGCCTACCGCACGCTGTCACGGACCATCCCCGAGCACCTCAAGACCGAGGACCTCATCGACCTTATCGAGTGGCTCGGCGAACTGGTCCGCCAGGTCGACTCCAGCCTCCTCGACGAGTGGGAGCAGCTGCAGAACCCCTCCGGGGAGATCGAGGCGCCCTCCCTTGAGGAGAAGACCAAGCCGGTCACCGCCAACAGCCGCGCCTTCAGGGTGCTGGTGCGCAACGCGATGTTCCGGCTGGTCGAGCTCGCCGCCGTGGAGAAGGAGGACGAGCTGGCCGAACTGGCCCCCGACGTCGACTGGGGAGCCGCGCTCGACGCCTACTACGACGACCACGAGGAGATCGGCACCGGCCCCGACGCCCGTGGCCCCGGCCTGCTCCGCATCGAGGAGGAGAAGGAGTTCTGGCGGGTCCGCCAGGTCATCGCCGACCCGGCGAACGACGGCGACTGGGGCATCGACGCCCAGGTGGACCTGGCCGCCTCCGACGAGGAGGGACGTGCGGTGCTGCATGTGATGGGCTTGAATCGCCTGTAGTTTTTGCGGCGCCTTCGGCGCCGCGGGCTTGGCTGTGCTTGCTTTGCGCCGCCTTCGGCGGCGCGGGACTCTGCTTATTTGCGGCGCCTGGCGGCGCCGCGGGCTTGTGCGCCTGCGGGTCGGTGCTTTCCCTCGTCGCTCATCCGCTGGCGCTCCTTCGCTCCTCAGTCCAAGCACCGACGGCGCCCAAGCCGACACTCCTCACGCACGGCACCGGTACCCCAAACCCTTCACTCCTGGGGCCGGGGCACACGGGTTAAGGCTCTCTTGCTCAGTCGTCTACGAGGTCTGGGGGGAGGGGGGTTAGGCCGAGGAGGCGTTCGTGGTCGGCTGTCAGGGAGCGGGGGGCGGTCAGGCACCAGGCTTCGGTGACCACCTCGGTCAGCTCCTCGGGGTCGGCCAGCTCCAGGCGGACCTCGACCCAGCCGAACTGGCCGTTGGTCCACGAGCGCCCGTAGACCTCGGGGCTCTCGCCGACCATCGCCGCCTGCTCGGCCAGGGTCGCCTTGAGCTGCGCGCTCTGCTTGGCCTCCGACAGGTAGCCGAACCCCTTGCCCCTCACCCTGAGCCCGACCCACTCCTCGCTGTGCTGGACCAGCTCGACCCCGGGCAGCGAGGACGCGATCCGCAGGAACTCATCGGGACTCACTCCGCGACTGTGCATGGGTGCAGGAATACCAGAGGGGACCGACAAGAATGAGGGCATGAGCGACGAGGCGATCAGGCAGGTGCTCGGCCTGCTCTACCAGGAGGACACGCTGCGGGTGCTCGCCACCCTGGTCCTGGGCGGTGCCCCCGAGGAGGCCGGGCCCGACAGGCAGGCCGTACGGCGGGCGCTGGACAGGCTGGAGCGCGGCGGGCTGGCCGTACGGGATGAGGAGGGGCGCTGGGAGGTGCGGCGGGAGCGGTTCCGCGAGCTGCTGCACGCGACGGCCAAGCCCGCAGAGCCCGCGGTCTCGGCCGAGGAGAAGGTGCTCCGGTCCTTCCTCGTCGAGGGGCGGCTCAGGGCGATTCCCAGCAAACGGGACAAGCAGCTGGTCGTGCTGAACTACATCGCCCAGGTCTTCGAGCCCGGGGTCCGCTATCCGGAGAAGGAGGTGGACGTCGCGCTGCGTGCCTTCCACGACGACTTCGCGGCGCTGCGCCGCTATCTGGTGGACGAGGGGCTGCTGAGCCGGGAGAACAACGTCTACTGGCGCAGCGGCGGCCCGGTCGACATGGTCCGCTGACCGGCCCGCGCCGCGACCCGCAACCGATCGGCGAGCCGCCCGAGATAGGTGACCAGCTCGGGCGGCTCGTGAACGGTGAAGTCCACGTCGAGCAGGCCCAGGGTCATCGCGAGCCACTCCAGCGAGTCGGCGCCGGTGCGCAGCACGCACCGGTCCTGGCCCGCGCCCTCCAGCTCCCCGTGCGCCATGGCCTGCACCCGGTCCGCGACGACGGCCAGCGGCGCGTGCAGGGTGACCACCGCCCGGTGGCGGCTGAGGGGCTCGATGATGGAGCGCTCGGCGTAGCCCTCCGGCGGCTCACGCGGCGCGAACCGCACCCCGGTGGCCAGCGGCGCGTCGAGGCGGTCGACCCGGAAGGTCCGCCAGTCGCCCCGGCCCGTGTCCCAGGCGACGAGATACCAGCGCCGCCCGGTGGACACCAGCCGGTACGGCTCGACCACCCGCCTGCCCGCCGTACCGTCACGGCGGCGGTAGCCGAACCTGACCCGCTCCCTGTCGTGGCACGCCTGGGCCAGCACGGCCAGCGTGTGCGGCTCGACGGTGGGCCACGGACGGCCGAGCACCCCGTCCAGCCGCACGGTCTGGGTCTGCAGGGCGTTGACCCTGCGGCGCAGCCGGGAGGGCAGGACCTGTTCGAGTTTGGCCAGGGCTCGGGCCGAGGTCTCCTCGATCCCGGCGACCGTGCCGTCCGCGGCGGTGCGCAGGCCGACCGCGATGGCCACGGCCTCCTCGTCGTCGAGCAGCAGCGGGGGCATGGCGCTGCCCGCCTCAAGGCGGTATCCCCCGGCTGGCCCGCTCGTCGCGTCGACCGGGTAGCCCAGCTCGCGCAGCCGGTCGATGTCGCGGCGGAGCGTGCGGGCGCTGACGTCCAGCCGTTCGGCCAGCTCGGGGCCCGGCCACTCCCGGCGCGCCTGGAGCAGCGACAGCAGCCTGAGCGTCCTTCCCGTGGTGTCGGCCATGGATTCCACGATGCCACCGATCGCGGCCGGAATCTGTCCTGAACCCTGGCTAGCGTCCGGCCCATGAGCGATATCGAGATAACGAACGCCCGGGAGAACAACCTCAGGAACGTCTCACTGAAGATTCCGAAGCGGCAGATCACGGTCTTCACGGGTGTCTCGGGGTCGGGCAAGTCGTCCATCGTGTTCGACACGATCGCCACCGAGTCGCAGCGCCTGCTCAACGAGACCTTCTCCAGCTTCGCCCGCAACCGCATGCCCAAGTACGGCAGGCCGGACGCCGACGCCGTCGAGAACCTCTCCGCCGCGGTCGTCATCGGGCAGCGGCGCATCGGCGGCAACTCCCGCTCGACGGTCGGCACGATCACCGACGTCCACCCGCTGCTGCGGCTGCTCTACTCCCGAGAGGGCAGGCCGTACGCGGGCTACTCCAACGCCTTCTCCTTCAACGACCCCGCGGGGATGTGTCCCGGCTGCCAGGGGCTCGGCAGGAGGATGACCCTTGACCTCGACCGGGCCGTCGACAGGACGAAGTCGCTGAACGAGGGCGCGCTCCTGCTGCCCGGCGCCGGGGTCGGCACGTGGCTGTGGAAGATGTACACCACCTCGGGGCTGTTCGACAACGACAGGAAACTCGCCGACTACACCGAGCGGGAGTGGGAGACGCTGCTGCACGGCCAGGGACCGGGAGTCTCGCTGAAGACGCGGGGCGGTGCCGTACAGCAGAGGTATGAGGGGCTCGTCACCAGGTTCGACCGCCTCTACGTCAACCGGGACGGCGAGTCGGAGTCGGGCAGGGAGGCCGCCCAGCTCGCGTTCGTCTCCTCGGCCGTCTGCCCGGTGTGCCGGGGGGCGAGGCTCAACCGGGCCGCGCTGGACAGCAGGATCGAAGGGCGCAACATCGCCGAGCTGTGCGCGATGGAGATCGGGGACCTGGTCGAGGTCGTCGCCACGATCACCGGCCCCGTCGCCGAGACGCTGACCGCGGCGATCATGGAACGGCTGCGCCACCTGGTCTCCATCGGCCTCGGCTATCTCAGCCTGGACCGGGAGACCTCCACCCTGTCGGGGGGCGAGTCGCAGCGGATCAAGATCGTGCGGCACCTGGGCGGCGGCCTCACCGACATGACCTACATCTTCGACGAGCCGACCATCGGCCTGCACCCCCGTGACGTGGTCCGTATGAACGGCCTGCTGCGCAAGCTCCGCGACAAGGGCAACACGGTCATCGTGGTCGAGCACGACCGGGACGTCATCGAGATCGCCGACCACGTGGTCGACGTCGGGCCGTACGCGGGGACCCGCGGGGGAGAGATCGTCTACGAGGGCGGGGTCGCGGGCCTGCGCGAGTCCGGCACCCTCACCGGGCGGCACATGCGCGACGTCCGACCGCCCAAGGAGACCTTCCGCGAGCCGACCGGCGCCCTGACCGTCACCGGGGCGAACGCGCGCAACCTCAAGGACGTCACGGTCTCCTTCCCCACCGGCGTGCTCGCCGTCGTCACCGGGGTCGCGGGGTCGGGCAAGAGCACGCTCGTCAACGAGGTGTTCCTGAGAGCCCACCCCGGCGCCGTCGTCGTCGACCAGTCGGCGGTCGGCACCTCGGTCCGCTCGACCCCGGCCACCTACACCGGGCTGATGGACGAGGTGCGCGGCCTCTTCGCCAGAGCGGCCGGGGTGAGCCCGTCGCTGTTCAGCTTCAACTCCGAGGGGGCCTGCCCGAACTGCCAGGGGCTGGGCGTCGTCCACGTCGACCTGGCGTTCATGGAGGGCGTCACCTCAAGGTGCGGCGTCTGCCGGGGCAGGCGTTTCAAGGAGGAGGTGCTGCGGCACACCCTGCGCGGCAGGTCCGTCCTGGACGTGCTGGAGATGACGGCGGCGCAGGCGGCGGACTTCTTCACCGAGCCCAAGCCCCGGCGTGTGCTGCGCGCGCTCAACGAGGTCGGCCTCGGCTATCTCAGGCTCGGTCAGCCGCTGAGCAGCCTGTCGGGCGGGGAGTGCCAGCGGATCAAGCTCGCGAGCGAGCTGCGCAAGACCGGCAGCGTCTACGTGATGGACGAGCCGACCACCGGCCTGCACATGGCGGACGTCGAGCACCTGCTCACCGTCATGGACGGCCTGGTTGACGCGGGCAACTCGGTCATCGTGATCGAGCACAACCTCGACGTCGTCAAGAACGCCGACTGGGTGATCGACCTCGGCCCCGAAGGCGGCGACCGGGGCGGCACCGTGGTGTTCGAGGGCACCCCGGGGGACCTCCTGAAGGCGACCGGCTCCCTCACCGCGGAGCACCTGCGCCGCTCAGCCGCCTGAGACCTCCAGCTCGGCGTCGGGGACGACGATCTCGTAGGGGTCGTCGAGCCATCCCGCGGGCAGGTGGACGCGCTCACGCGGGTGGGTCTTGCCGCGCGGGGTGTCTTCCCCCTCGGGCCAGGGCTGGTCGGCGTCCAGTTCGGCCAGGCCCTGCCTGAGGCCCGCCAGGGTCTCCGAGGTCGCCAGACGGCGGCGCAGGTCGGAGCCGACCACGAACCCCTTGAGGTACCAGCCGACGTGCTTGCGGAAGTCGGCGACGGCGTGCTGCTCGCTGCCGAAGCACTCGGTGAGCAGGGTCGCGTGCCGGTCCATCGTCGCGGCGACCCGCCCCAGCGTCGGCCTGGCCACCTCGGCGCTCCCCTCGCACGCCGCCGCCAGGTCGGCGAACAGCCAGGGACGGCCCAGGCAGCCCCTGCCGACGACGACGCCGTCGCAGCCCGTCTTCGCCATCATCCGCATCGCGTCCGCCGCGTTCCAGATGTCGCCGTTGCCGAGCACCGGGATCTCGGTCACCGCCTCCTTCAGGCGCGCGATCGCGTCCCAGTCGGCAGTCCCGCCGTAGTGCTGCACCGCCGTACGGCCGTGCAGGGCGACCGCGGCGATCCCCTCCTCGACGGCGATGCGCCCGGCGTCCAGGTAGGTGAGGTGGTCGTCGTCGATGCCCTTGCGCATCTTCATCGTCACCGGCAGCGTCCCCGCGTTGCGCACGGCCTCGCGCAGGATCGCCCGCAACAGATTCCGCTTGTACGGCAGCGCCGACCCCCCGCCCCGCCGGGTCACCTTGGGCACGGGGCAGCCGAAGTTGAGGTCGACGTGGTCGGCCAGGCCCTCCTCGGCGACCATGCGGACGGCCCGGCCCACGGTCACCGGATCGACGCCGTAGAGCTGGAGGCTGCGCGGACTCTCCCCCGGGTCGAAGCGGATCATCTTGAGCGTCTTGGCGTTGCGCTCGACCAGCGCCCTGGTGGTGATCATCTCGCAGACGAACAGCCCCCCGCCCTGCTCCCGGCACAGTGTGCGGAACGGCGCGTTGGTGATGCCCGCCATGGGGGCCAGGACCACGGGAGGCCAGATCTCGAGCGACCCCAGTTTCAACGACTCCACCTGGTGTTTTTACCGCACCGGGCCCGATGGGACGAATCACGCCCGGATAGGGTGGACCCACGCGTGACAGTCGCGTGACAGTGGAGGACGTGGATGCTCCTGCGGCTGCGGATCACCCTGCCCGACCAACCGGGATCACTGGGAAGGGTCACCGGTGCCCTCGGCGTCGCCGGGGCCGACATCACCCAGATCGTCGTGCTTGAGCGCGGCGGCGGGCAGGCGGTTGACGACGTCACCGTCTTCTGGCCGGACGCCTCGCCCAGGGAGCTGCTGACGGAGAGCCTGCGCGAGGTGCCCGGGGTCACCGTCGAGGGCGTCTGGGGCACCCGTGAGGCGCCGGGGACCTACCCCGAGCTGGAGATCCTGAAATACGTCACCACGGCGGGCGACCGTGCCCTGGCCACGCTGATCGACTCCATGCCGGTGCTGTTCAGCGCCGACTGGGCGGCCGTGGGGACCGAGGAGGAACCCCACGCCCTCGTCCACGCCAGCTGGCGGGCGCCCTCGCCGGTTCCGTTCCCCGCCGAGATCCCGGCCCGGCCCACGGCCGCCACGCTCGGCACCGGCCTGCACGTGATCACGGCCCCGCTGCCGCCGCTGGCCCTGGCCCTGCTGCTGGCCCGTGCCGAGGGACCCGCCTTCCACCGCATCGAGGTGCACCGGCTCACCAGGATCCTGGAGATCTTCCTCACCCTGCCCGCCGTGGAGCGCGGGATGGCCCGCCGTCTCCGCGGCCCCGGGTGACCACGGTTACGCAACCACCCGGAAAACCCGCTAGAGTTCTCTCGTTGCCGCAGGGAAAACACCCGGCGAAAACACGCGGAAGTGGCTCAGTGGTAGAGCATCACCTTGCCAAGGTGAGGGTCGCGGGTTCGAATCCCGTCTTCCGCTCGAAGGGTCTTCGGGCTCTCACTCCGGTGGAGTGGCCGAGAGGCGAGGCAACGGCCTGCAAAGCCGTGTACACGGGTTCAAATCCCGTCTCCACCTCTCAGCTCCATGAGGACGATTAGCTCAGCGGGAGAGCGCTTCCCTGACACGGAAGAGGTCACAGGTTCAATCCCTGTATCGTCCACCATCACCTGTCGCGGGTCGGAACACGTTTCCGGCCCGCGATTTCGCGTTTCCCCCGGAAAAACCTGTTGGCCTTCGCCGTACCGGGGCGTGACAATTCACGCGGACCGGATCCCTGTTCCTGGCGCGCGAAAGAGGGTGTGATGGACGAGCGGCGGATGGTACGGATCTCCAAGTATCTCGCCAAGCACCTGCGGCACCAGCCAGAGCGGATCGGGATCACCCTGGACGACGGTGGCTGGGTCGAGGTCGGCACGCTCCTGACGGCCGCCGCCGAGCACGGCTTCCCCTTCTCGCCGGCCGAGTTGGAACGGGTCGTCGCCGACAACGACAAGCGGAGATACGTCATCGAGGACGGCCGGATCCGCGCGAACCAGGGCCACTCCGTCGCCGTCGATCTCGACCTTCCCGTCGCCGAGCCGCCCGCGTTCCTCTATCACGGCACGGTCGCGCGCAACGTGACGGCGATCCGCGCCGAGGGGCTGCGGCCGATGAACCGGCACCACGTCCACCTCTCCCCCGACCGGGAGACCGCCACCCGGGTCGGATCGCGCAGGGGTGCCCCGGTCGTCCTCGTCGTGGACGCGGCGGCGATGCGGGGGGCGGGTCACGAGTTCAGGGTCAGTGCCAACGGGGTGTGGCTCACCGACCATGTTCCTCCGACGTTTCTGCGATTCCCCGGATGAGACGGTCTCTCTGGGGTTTTCCTGGGTTCTCCGCGTTTTCAGGATTTTTCGGATTTTTCAGGTTTTTGGGGGATGCCGGGCTCTCCGCTTTCCCTGAGGCTTTCGGGCGTTCTGGGTTTCCCGGGTTCTCGGGGCTCTCAGGGCTCTCGGGATGAGACGGCGGATGCGGGTCAGTCGGGTACGGCTCGGCCCCGACGACCACCGGGTGCTGTGGCCCGACCGGCCGCCACGGCGGGCCTTCCTGTTCGACGACAGGGGCTGGAGCCTGGCCATGCACGTGGACCGTGAGGCGGCGGCCGTACTGGCCGTGGCCTGGGGGCTGGCCGCGCGCTCCCGCCACTCGCTGGTCTACCTGCCCATGCGGGCCAACCTCCCGCCCGAGGAGCTGGCGCACGACTCCGGCCTGAAACCCCTGGACCTGGTGCTGGTCCAGCATTCCGTACGGTTCCCCGCCTCGCGCTGGCCCGCCGTACGGGCAAGGCTGGGGGCGGGTCGTCCACACACCGTCTCGCTGCCCGGGGACGTCTTCCCCGACGAGGACGCGATCGACCACGACAGGGTCCACCACCGGGAGTATCGCGACCACTTCCACTTCACCGTGGCCGCCAGGACGCTGTTCGTCGTCGGCGGCCCCGAGGCGTTCCGGCGCACGGGTGCCACCATGATCCGCCCGCTGGTCACCGAGGCCCCCTCCTACCTGGCGGAGCGGCCGGACGGCCACTTCTGCGCGGAGATCGACTCCGGCCGGTGGTCGGCGTCCTGGTCACGCCACTGCTCGGACATGCTGCACGTCGAGTACAGACGGACCTGGGCTCTCTGACCTCCTGTTCCGGTCGCGGGGCGGAAACTGTCGGTGGCCCCTGCCAGGCTGTGCGCGATTCGAAGGGCCGCCTTCCCGCAGCCCCTCCTTCTCCCCAGGGAGCACGCCATGATCACCACCGACCATGTCCCCGGCACCCCCGGCTGGATCGATCTGGGGTCGCCCGACGTCGCGGCCTCGGCCGCCTTCTACGGCTCCCTGTTCGGCTGGAGTCTCCAACCGGCCGGCCCCGAGGCTGGAGACTACGGCTTCCTCCAGCTCGACGGCAGGACGGTCGCCGCCGTAGGACCGCTCGACGAGGGGGCGACCTCCGCCTGGACGGTCTACTTCGGCACCGACGACGTCGAGGCCACGGCCAAGGCCGTCGAGCAGGCGGGCGGTACGGTGCGTTTCGGCCCCTGCGACGTCTTCGGCGAGGGCCGGATGGCCGGGTTCACCGACCCCGAGGGCGCCGAGTTCGCCGTCTGGCAGCCCATCGCGACCACGGGCTTCGACCTGGCCGCCGTCCCCGGTTCCCTGTCCTGGGCCGAGCTGTACGTCCCGAATCCGGACGCCGCCCGTTCCTTCTACCGGGCGGTCTTCGGCTGGCGGGACCAGGAGATGCCGTTCGGCGACGTGACCTTCATCGTGGTCTCCCCCGCCGAGGGGGAGAACGCCGACCTGGGTGGGATCATGCCGCTTCAGGAGGGTGACAGGCCGCACTGGCTGCCCTACTTCGAGGTTCCCTCCTGCGCCACGACCGTCGCCCTGGCCGAGCAGCTTGGCGCCGGCGTCCTCCTGCCCGCCACGGAGGTGCCCGGGGCGGGCAGCTACGCCGTGCTCACCGACCCCCACGGCGCCCGCTTCGCCGTCATCACCAGCGTCACCGCCTGAGGCCCCCAAACCGCCCGGCCGTTTCACCGGACGGCCGGGCCCTGGTGAGTACGCGGAGAAGAGATCAGGAGCTGGAAGAAGGCTCCGGCGTACCGTTCGGCCATATGCAGTACGACGAGACTCCCAGGCTCAACACGATGTTGTTTTCGGGGCCAGTTGGGGCCAAAGAGAGCAAAAAATCATCGGGTTTGGAACGTCCCGAGATGTTGAGACCATTCGGGGAGACGCCCTCAATGTAGTGCCCCTGCCGCTCCCAGTACTGTTTGACCTGCTTCACCACCTCCAGCACCCGGTCTTGTGAAATGCCTTCCAGGTAATAAGAGCGGTTAATCACAACGCGATCCTCCGACCCTCCATCCGTAGGGTCGAGGCAGGGCGTGACGTTAAGGCTAGGACGATAGAGGTCGAGCCGAGGCTTGGGGGTTATGATGCTGGCCGTCTCCTTGATGAGCTGCTCAACTCGCCCTAACGCCTGTTCCTGGGTGATCGTGGGACCGCTCACGTTACCTTCCCCGGTGCAGCCGGAAACAAGAATGACGATAGCCATGATTGCCAAAGCAGGACGCAGCATCTCACTCCCCAGCCGGTACGGGTGAAGGCTGCGGATGAGGCGATGGCCTCTCTGTGGGCAACGCACTGGATCCTTTCAGCGACAAAGAGGGCGGACCGGTAGGGGGCGGCGGAGTAACCGTCGAACTCGGGAACGGCTCGGCGTGAAGAATCACAGAACCATAATCACCATTTATTATGTGAGCAATATTACTCAGCGACTTGGAGTTGTCGCCCCAGTAACTGGAGTGCCCCTTAAAACTGACAACGGAGTCTCCGCTGTCCGGAACGTAGAAAGTCTGAGCACCGAAGACACCGGAGCTGGGGTCGGGCCCCAGGGCAGGAACAACGGATCCGATATCGCCAACAGGATCATTAGGAGCCTCCCCTACCCACACCGAACCTACCTTCAGATCTTTTACCTCCTTGGCGGTCACTCCAGGACTCCCTACGAAAATCAATTGGTCCGCAAAAGCCCCCGGACGCTTCTGAGCCGCCGCACCGACCGTCGTCGACCCATAACTGTGACCCAGAACAGTGAAACGGACGCCGGATGCGGCGTCGTGAGAAGCTCGAAGACCATCGGTGAAACTGGCAAGAAGCGGAGCACCATTGGTGGCGGCGAAATCCAGAGCGGGCGTTCCTTCCATCTCCAGAAAACTCTCCCACTGTGGCGCCGCATAACCGAGCCAGGCTATGGAAGCTGTCTTCTTATCTCTCCGGAACTCGTTCGCCTGGTCCCAGGTGACGGCCGCACGGTGGGCATCGGAATTGGAATCCCCGAAACCATCCAGCTTGGTTCCGGTTCCGGGGACGTATACGGCTATGTTGTCCGCCTCGTCGGGGTTCCCAAACGATACGGCGGTCTTCCCGAGGCCGCCCAGCTCCAGTTGCAGCAGCATGGCAGGAGGGCGGCCGTTCTGACCGCCGAGTGCCAGGCTTTTCTCCACGGATGTGACCTGCCGCAGTTTCAGCTCCAGGTCCTTGATAGCTGCGGCATTCTTCCCGAGGGCCTGTAGCGCCTGTGCTCTCTGCACAGGGTTGGCGGATATCTGGCGCGGATCGCGCGTTGAGCCCTCCTGTTCCACCAGGCTTTTCAGCGTTTTCTTCAGCTCCGCTGACGATGCACGCAACCGCTCCAGCTCCGGACCGAGTGTGGCCTTCTGGTCGGCCAGGTGTTTGCGGTTGGCCTGGTCGCGGACCGTGGCGGGGAGGCCGTTCAGGGCGCCGAGCAGGCCTGGGGAGGTGGCGATCAACTGGTCCTGGGCGGTCTTGTCCAGCTCGCGCCACCACACGGTGAGCCTGCCGGCCAGGGTCGCGTCCTCTCCCGTGTCCTGCAGGTCCTTCAGCGTCTTCAGCGCCGTGACGTCCCCCTTCCCGGCGGCGGTCGTCAGTCTGTTGATCTCGCCCGAGGCGGGAGCGTGCCCGCCGAAGAGGCCGAAGGCGGCCGTCGCCTTGCTGGCCGTACCGACGTCGTGTGTCTGCTGGATCGTGGTCAGCCGCTGGCGCAGATCGCGTGCCTGTTCGTCCGCCCAGGCACCGGTGTCGAGAACCTGCCGCACCGAGGGGGAGGAAACGCAGAGCGCGGACAGTTCGGCGCCGAGCCGTTGCCCCGCGCGGGGCAGTTCCTGTCCGGCTCGCTGGAGGTCGGCCACCATGCGGGTCATGGCGGCGATGTCCATTCCGGAGAACGCTCCTGGCACGGGGGCCATCACACTGATCGAGGTCGAGAAGGAGGGGACGTGCGCCTGCCCGCCGAGCCGCCTGATCCGCTGGGCTATTTCCTGGGCCGCCTCCGCGAAGGCCGCCTGGAGGGCCGTACGCCGGGTGGCGAGCGCTTCGTTGAACTTCGGAGCGCCGCCGCCGACCCATGCGTGCGCGGCCATGCATCGCGCGCACGCGTCGAGCATCGAGGCGTGGTCCGCTCCCAGCCGTACGACCCGCGACAACGCGGCTTCCAACTCCCCCGTCGCATTCCCCGCCACAGTGCGTCAGAGTCCCATAGGGGTCCCACGAAGATCAAGCTTGCCCCTGAAGTCGCGAAACTGGAAATTCATCTCACAAGCCTCACGAATTCCCTTAGCGGTGATCTGACAATATCCAGACGTATTCGCCTGACGGGATCGCCTCGACTGTAGGAACCAGACCGCGACCCCGTGGCCCACGGCAGGACTGGCGGTTGAGAAAGCTGGTTTTGTCCTGTCCGTAAAGCCCGCAGAACGAGCGCCCTGCCGCGGAGCGCGCCTGGCGGAGGGGCCGTCGAGCGGACCGACGCCACGGCGGCGCAGGGCAGGGGCCAGGATCGACAAGCGGCGGAGGGGTCTGAAATCTCGCAACCGCCAACTTGACGGGAAATATCGGGTGCTTCATGGATTTTGAGGGTTTTTATCTTACGATCGCTGTCTGGGGACCCCTGTCCGGCGGTGGGAAAAGTGAGCCCTCCTCGTCGGACGCAGCGCCGAAACACGTTTCCGCAGGACTGAAGCCTGAAGTCCCTACGCAGAAAGGATTTCGATGACTGTTCGTTCCGGTGTGCACCGGAGTGATGCGCCTACGTCCCCTCTTACCGTTCTGAGGTTTTCTGTGGCGATTCAGCGGGGGGCTCGCCCGTGAGACCGGAGTTCCATCTGACCCTGCCCGTCGAGGACGGCGCGAGCGTGTTCCCCGCGTTGCCGGGGTTCGTCACCGATGTACGGCCCGGCGCGGCGGGGCCGTACGAGCGGCTGGCCAGGATCGGCAGGGCGGCCGAGCTGGCCGGGATGGGCGGGGTGCTGGCGCCCTTCGACCCGGCGGGGCAGGACTCGCTGATCGTGGCGGGAGGGCTGCTGCGCGGTTCCCGGCACATGCGGGTCGCGGCGGAGTTCCACGCGGGGATCGCGACGCCGGTGTACGCGGCCAAGCTGTCGGCCTCGCTGCAGCGCTTCTCCGGCGACCGCCTCGACTGGCGGCTGGCCGTCGACCTCGACCCCCGGGTGGCCCGGTCCCAGGGCGACTTCGTCGAGGGCGCGGAACGCTACGCCCGCGCCGAGGAGTTCCTCACCGTGGCCAGAGGGGTCTGGCACGAGGAGGACTACGGCTTCGCCGGGCGGTTCTACGAGGTGCTCGGCGGGGGGCTGCTGTTCCCGCTCTCCGGGCGGGCCTTCCCCCGCGTCCAGCTCTCCGGCACCTCCGCCGACGCGATGGCGCTGTCGGCCCGCCATGCCGACCTGCACGTCTTCGGCCCCGAGGACGACCTCGACGCTGCGATCGCCGAGCTGGGAGCGCTGGCCGCCCAGATGGGACGCAGTCCGGCGTACGGCCTGCGCCTGCCGTTGCTGGCCAGGGAGGACGACGACGAGGCGCGCAGGGACGCCCTGCGGCTGTGGTTGCTGCGCTCGGGGGCGCGCGAGACCTTCCCCGAGCCCGAGCGCGCGACCAGGCTGTGGCACGGCTTCGGGAGGCCAGGTCTGGTCGGATCCTACGAGAACGTCGCCGCGGCGATCCGCGGTTACCTCGACAGGGGCGTCTCCGCGTTCTTCCTGGAGGTCGAGCCGCACCTGGAGGAGACCTACCGGCTGGGAGAACACCTGCTCCCGCTGTTGGCTAAGGAGATCCATAATGCCGGTTGACTTCTACTGGCGAATGGCCATGGAGGGCGACCAGCCGTCGCTGCGCAGGAAGGGGATCGTGAGCCGGGGCGGTTTCACCCCCGGCGCGGTCGGCGGGCTGGCGCCCGGCCTCAGGAACGGCAAGCTCGACGGCTACAGTCACGTCGACTATCTGGCGGAGGTGGCCAAGGCCACCGAGGCGTCCGGTTTCGTCGGGGCGCTGCTGCCCTCCTTCCCGCACACCGACGACCCGTGGGCCGCGGCGGCGGCGCTCGCGCGGGAGACCAGCACCTACCGGTTCATGATCGCCTTCCAGCCGGGGTTCCTGCATCCGGTGCAGGCGGCGCGGATGACGGCGAGCCTGCAGCTGGCCACCGGTGGGCGGACTGTCTACAACGTCATCTCGGGCGGTGGCGGCCCACAGCAGCTGTGGTGGGGCGACAAGGTCGAGCACGACGACCGGTATGTCCGCACTTCGGAGTTCCTCGACGTGCTCAGGGGGGTCTGGTACGCCACCGACCACTCCTACGACCACGAGGGCCGTTTCTACCGGGTGCGGGGCGGCGGCCTGCCCCCGGCGCTGGCCGGGCAGCCGTTCCCCGAGGTCTTCTTCACCGGCTCGTCGAAGGCGGCCATCGCCGCGGCGGGCAGGCACGCCGACTACTACCTGTCCTGGCTGGAGCCCCTGTCCTCGCTGACCGCCAAGTTCGAGCAGGTGCGTGAGCACAGCGCGGGCATCGGCAGGTCCCCGAGGTTCGCCGTACGGCTCGACGTACTGGCCAGGGAGACCGAGGAGGAGGCCTGGCAGGAGGTCGAGCGCGGCTGGGTGCGGCCCGGTCCCGCCGCGACCCCGGCCTATGTCGGGCTGGGCGACTCCGTCGGCTGGCAGCGGGGCCAGGACCTGGGCTCGGGCGGGAACGGCTCGCGGGGCGGTTACCGCGCGCTGGAGATCTCGCCCAACGTGTGGGGCGGGTTCCACGTGCTGCGCGCGGGTCCCGCCTTCGGCCTGGTCGGCGACTACCGGCAGGTGGCGGCGCGGCTCGACGAGCTGATCGCGCTCGGCGCCGAGGCGTTCGTCCTGGGTGGGGTGCCCCACCTGGAGGAGGCGTACCGGGTCGGCGCCCACGTCCTGCCGCTGCTGCGTGGCGCCGCCGTACGGTAGTCCGGAAGGTGTGACCGGGGCGGGGGCCCTGGTCCTCCGGAGGGAGCCGGGGACGACCCCAATCTCCCGCATCCGGAAATATCGGACTATCCAACTTCCTAATTAACTTTAGCTTTCTAAAACGTGAACAAATAATTGCCGCCAAGATCAACAGGCCATCACGATGGTGAGACGCCGGAGTTTCTCGTCACACACGACCGGAAGAACGGCGCCCGACAATCGGGTGAACATCCGGATAACCCTCCGGACCTGGGCGAACAGCGATCCGCGCGCCTCCCGGCCCACCCGCGTGAAGTGGCGGGAATCACACTCCTCGTACGGCGCCACCCCCATGATCCCGCTGACCTGGGGAAGTCACGACCAGCTATAACACCAAAAATCCAGGAATGCCGAAATAACAGGTGTTCTAGGATCGTCGGATGGCGACGGCAACGAGTGAGCTCACAGGGAGCCACATGCGGCGAGCGTAATCCGGCGCGCGCCTCGGTCGTCCGACTGGAGAGACCTTGCATCCGACCACGGTGGACATCGAGCACGCCCCGGCACCGGCGATCCTCTCGGGAGGGCCCGCCGCGCCCGCCCGCACACTGATCGACATCCTCGACGAGACCACGCGACGCCACCCGGACGCCGCCGCCCTCGACGACGGGCGGACCAGGCTCGACTACACCGGCCTGCGCGAGCGGGTCGGCCGGATGGCCGAGGAACTGCGCACGGCGGGCGTCGGACGCGGTGACCGGGTCGGCATCCGGGTGCCCTCCGGCACCGTCGATCTCTACGTCGCGATCCTGGCCACGCTGACGGCGGGCGCCGCCTATGTGCCGGTCGACGCCGACGACCCCGAGGAGCGAGCCGAGCTGGTCTTCGGCGAGGCCGCGGTGAGCGCCGTCATCGGTGAGGGCGCGACCGTCACGGTCTCCGGCCCCCTCGGCGGCACCCTCGACCCCGACGCAGAGGCCCGCCCGGGTCTCGACGACGACGCGTGGATCATCTTCACCTCGGGCTCGACCGGTAAGCCGAAGGGTGTGGCGGTGTCCCACCGCAGCGCGGCGGCGTTCGTCGACGCCGAGGCCGGCCTGTTCCTGACCGGTGAGCCGCTGGGCCCCGGGGACCGGGTGCTGGCCGGGCTCTCCGTGGCCTTCGACGCCTCCTGCGAGGAGATGTGGCTGGCCTGGCGGTACGGCGCCTGCCTGGTCCCCGCGCCCCGCGCGCTGGTGCGCACCGGCATGGACCTGGGCCCCTGGCTTACCGAGAAGGGCATCACCGTGGTGTCCACGGTGCCGACGCTGGCGGCGCTCTGGCCGGTCGAGACGCTCGACGACGTCCGGCTTCTGATCTTCGGCGGGGAGGCGTGCCCGCCCGAGCTCGCCGAGCGGCTGGCCGTACCGGGGCGGGAGGTGTGGAACACCTACGGGCCGACGGAGGCGACCGTGGTGGCGTGCGCCGCCCCGCTGACCGGGGAGGGGCCGGTGCGGATCGGTCTGCCGTTGGCCGGGTGGGAGCTGGCCGTCGTGGACGCGGGCGGCGATCCGCTGCCGATGGGCGAGATCGGCGAGCTGGTCATCGGCGGCGTCGGCCTGGCCCGCTACCTGGACCACGCCAAGGACGCCGAGCGGTACGCCCCGCTGGTCTCCCTCGGCTGGGAGCGCGCCTACCGCAGCGGTGACCTGGTGCGGGCCGAACCCGAGGGGCTGCTGTTCGTCGGGCGGGCCGACGAACAGGTCAAGCTGGGCGGGCGCCGGGTCGAGCTGGGCGAGGTCGACGCCGCCCTGCAGGCGCTGCCCGGCGTCACGGGGGCCGCGGCCGCGGTGCGCACCACCGGGGGCGGCCACCAGCTACTCGTCGGCTACGTCGTACCCGGCGAGGGATTCGACCAGGCGGACGCCAGGAAGCGGCTGCTCGACGCGCTGCCCGCCGCGCTGGTCCCGCGCATCGCGCTGGTCGGCGAGCTGCCGACCCGCACCTCGGGCAAGATCGACCGTGACGCCCTGCCCTGGCCGCTGCCCCGGCAGGCGGCGGAGCAGCCTGACGTGAACCCGTGGATCACCGAGTGCTGGCAGAACGTCCTGGGCGGGACCGAGGGCGACTTCTTCGCCGAGGGCGGCACCAGTCTCGCCGCGGCCCGGCTGGTCTCCGCGCTGCGCGCCCGCCACCCCTCGGTGACCGTCGGCGACGTCTACGAGCACCCGACGCTGCGGCGGCTCGCGGCGCACCTGACCGCGCGGGACTCGGCGGAGGTCGCGAGGACCAAGCGGGCCGTCGTGCCGATGCCGCGCCGCGCCGCGCTGCTACAGACGCTGCTCACCGTGCCGCTGCTCACCGCGGGCATGCTGCGCTGGCTGGTCGGCCTGGCCGTACTGACAAATCTGGTCACGCCCGGCGCGCCCGTCGTCTCGTGGTGGTGGGTGCTGGCCGGGACCGTGCTCTTCGTCTCCCCGGCGGGACGGATCGCGCTGGCCGCGGGCGCGGCCAGGCTGCTGCTGCGGAACCTGCGTCCCGGCTCTTATCCCCGGGGCGGCTCGACGCACCTGAGGCTGTGGTTCGCCGAACGGTTCGCGGAGAGGCTCGGGGTCATGGAGCTGTCCGCCGCGCCCTTCCTGACCCACTACGCGCGGGCGCTCGGTGCCCAGGTGGGCGTGGACGCCGACCTGCACTCCGCCCCGCCCATCACCGGCATGCTCAAGCTGGGCAGGAACGCCGCCGTCGAACCCGAGGTGGACCTGAGCGGCTACTGGATCGACGGTGACCGGGTGCGGATCGGCGAGATCAAGATCGGCGCCTCCGCCACGGTCGGCGCCCGCTCGACCCTGTTCCCCGGCGCGAGGGTCGGCAAGAACGCGCAGGTGGCGCCGGGTTCCGCGGTCGCGGGCGCGGTCCCCGCCGGGGAACGCTGGGCCGGGGCTCCCGCGGTCAGGATGGGCAAGGCCCGGCACTCCTCCGCGGGCAGGCCGCCGCGCTCGCCCCGCTGGGCCGCCGTCTACGGGCTGTCCGCGCCGCTGCTGAGCCTGGTCCCGATCGTCGCCGCGCTGCCCGCGCTGGCCGTGCTGCTGGACGGCTCCCCCGCCGGGCTGCCGTACCGGGTGCCGGTCGCCACCCTCGTCTGGATGGCCTGCACGGCCCTGCTGATCCTGGTTCTGGTACGGCTGCTCGCGATCGGGCTGCGGCCGGGCAGCCACCCGGTGCACAGCCGTCAGGCCTGGCAGGCGTGGGCCACGGGGCGGCTGATGTCGATGGCGCGGGTCTGGCTGTTCCCGCTGTACGCCAGCATGGCCACGCCCGTCTGGCTGCGTGCCCTGGGCATGCGGGTCGGCCGGGACGTCGAGCTGTCCACGGTGCTCGCGCTGCCGTCGATGACCTCCGTCGGGGACGGCGCGTTCCTGGCCGACGACACTATGGTCGCGCCGTACGAGCTGGACGCGGGGCGGCTGCGGGTCGGCCACGTGCGGATCGGCAAGCGCGCCTTCCTCGGCAACTCGGGGATGACCGCGCCGGGGCGCAAGGTGCCCAAGGACGGGCTGGTCGCGGTGCTGTCCGCCGCGCCGAAGAAGGCCAAGGCGGGCTCGTCCTACCTGGGCATGCCGCCGGTCGAGCTGCGCCGTACCGCCGAGGACTCCGACCGCAGCCGCACCTACGAGCCGCCCGCCCGGCTGCGGGCAGCCCGCGCGGCCGTCGAGCTGTGCCGCGTCGTGCCCGCGATGTTCGCGGTCGGGCTCGCCGTGCTCGTCGCGCTGTGCCTGCTCTGGCTGACCGGTTCGTACGGCTTCGCGGTGGCGGCGCTGCTCGGCGGGGTCGTGCTGCTGGGCGCCGGGGTGCTGGCCGCCGCGGTGACCACCGTGGCCAAGTGGGTGCTGCTCGGCAGGATCGCGGTCGGCGACCGGCCGCTGTGGAGCTCGTTCGTCTGGCGCAACGAGCTGGCCGACAACTTCGTCGAGGTACTGGCCGCGCCCTGGTTCGCCAGGATGTGGCTGGGCACCGCGCCGCTGAACCTGTGGCTGCGCTCGATGGGCGCGCGGGTCGGCCGGGGCGTGTGGTGCGAGACCTACTGGCTGCCGGAGATCGACCTGGTGACCCTGGGCGACGGGGTCTCGGTCAACCGGGGCTGCGTGTTGCAGACCCACCTGTTCCATGACCGGGTGATGAGCATCGATACTGTCGTCCTGCGGGACGGGGCGACGCTCGGCCCGCACGGGGTGGTGCTGCCCGCGGCGACGATCGGGGAGAACACCACGGTCGGACCGGCGTCCCTGGTGATGCGCGGCGAGTCGGTGCCTCGGGGGACCCGCTGGTTCGGCAACCCGATCGCGGCGTGGCACAAGCGCGCGTAGGCATCCCCGCGTCGCAGGAAGGCACACAGGTAGTCCGTGGTCGCGATCACCCCCCGTCCGTCCTATTTCCCGGCACACGGCGACGACGCCTACCGGGTCGAGCACTACGACCTGTCCCTGGACTACCGGGTCGGCCCCAACAGGCTGGGCGGCGTGGCCAGGATCTCCGCGCGGGCGCTTCGGCCGCTCACCCGCCTGTCCCTCGACCTGGGGGCGCTGCGGGTCGACGGGGTGCTGCTCGACGGCAGGGCGGCGCGTTTCGCCCACCACGGCGGCAAGCTGCACGTCTCCCCCAAGGGAGGGGGGCGGATCGAGCCCGGTCCCCTCACCGTCGAGGTGCGCTACGCGGGCAATCCCCGGCCCGTCACCAGTTACTGGGGGGAGCTGGGCTGGGAGCAGCTCAGCGACGGCGTCATCGTGGCCAGCCAGCCGATCGGGGCCTCCTCGTGGTTCCCGTGCAACGACAGGCCCGACGACAAGGCCTCCTACCGGATCGCGGTGACGACGGCCTCGCCGTACACCGTGATCGCCAACGGGGAGCTGACCGGCAGGCGGCGCGCCTCCTCGGCGACCACGTGGGTCTACGAGCAGGTCGAACCGATGGCCACCTACCTCGCGAGCGTGCAGATCGGCCGCTACCAGCTGACCGAGACGGGGGCGGGGACGCGCCTGGCCTTCCCGCAGGGGATGGCGACCAGGGCCCGCAACGACTTCGGCAGGCAGGAGTGGATGCTCGCGGTCTTCTCCGAGCGGTTCGGCCCCTACCCGTTCGGCTCCTACACCGCGGTCGTCGTGGACGACGAGCTGGAGATCCCGGTCGAGGCCCAGGGCATGTCGGTCTTCGGCGTCAACCACGTGGACGGCAGGCGCGGCGAGGAACGGCTGGTCGCCCACGAGCTGGCGCACCAGTGGTTCGGCAACAGCCTGACCGCCGCCGACTGGCGTGACATCTGGCTGCACGAGGGCTTCGCCTGCTACGCGGAGTGGATCTGGTCGGAGTCCTGCGGCGAGGAGAGCGCCGACCACCACGCGGCGCGCTGGCACCGGCGCCTGGCCGCGCTCCCCCAGGACTTCGTGCTGGCCGACCCCGGGGCGCGGCGGCTGTTCGACGACCGCGTCTACAAGCGCGGCGCGCTCACCCTGCACGCGCTGCGGCGCATCCTGGGCGACCGGATGTTCTTCGCGCTGCTGCGCGAGTGGGCCACGGCCAACCGGCACGGAACCGTCACCACCGAGGCGTTCCTCGACCTGGCGCTGCAGTACACGACGCGCTCCTTCGACGGTGTCCTGTCCGCCTGGCTGTACGGCTCCCGCCTGCCCCCGATGCCCTGAGGCCGGCACACCGGGAGTCGGTAGCCTGGTCCCGCGACGACGAGGGTGGAGACGTGGCCACTGACGACCCCGGCAGGGACGACGTCGAGGACCTCCTGCGCGAGCTGGCGCCGCAGGTCCTGGGCGCGCTCGTGCGCCGTCACGGGCACTTCGACGCGTGCGAGGACGCGGTGCAGGAGGCACTGCTGGCCGCGGCCGTGCGCTGGCCGCGCGAGGGGGTGCCGGAGAGCCCGAGGGGCTGGCTGGTCACGGTCGCCTCCCGCAGGCTGGCCGACGAGTGGCGCAGCGAGCGGGCGCGCAGGCGCAGGGAGGTCACGGCCGCCTTCAGGACGCCCGCCGACGAGTCGCTCGCGCCGAGCCCCGAGCAGGAGCAACCTCCCGGCCACGACGACACGCTCACCCTGCTGTTCCTGTGCTGCCACCCGGCGCTGACCGCGACCTCCCAGGTGGCGCTGACCCTGCGCGCCGTCGGGGGGCTGACCACGGCGCAGATCGCGCGGGCCTTCCTCATCCCCGAGGCGACCATGGCCCAGCGCATCAGCCGGGCCAAGCAGCGCATCAGGTCGACCGGCATCCCCTTCGGCATGCCCCCGCCCGAGGAGCGGGCCGAGCGGCTGCGGGTCGTCCTGCACGTGCTGTACCTCGTCTTCACCGAGGGGCACACCGCGACCTCGGGGCCCGACCTGCACAGCGGGGAGCTGACCGGGGAGGCGATCAGGCTCACCCGCGCCCTGCACCGGCTGCTGCCCGACGATGGCGAGGTCGCCGGGCTGCTGGCGCTCATGCTGCTCACCGACGCGCGGCGGCCCGCGCGCACCGGCCGGGACGGCGCCCTGATCCCGCTGGCCGACCAGGACCGCGGCCTGTGGAACCGCGCCCGCATCGAGGAGGGCGTCGCGCTCGTCACGGCGGCGCTGTCGCGTTCCGTGGTGGGCCCCTACCAGTTGCAGGCGGCCATCGCCGCGGTCCACGCAGAGGCCGTCCGCGCGGAGGAGACCGACTGGCCGCAGATCCTCGCCCTGTACGAGCTGCTCTCCCGGCTCTCGCCGGGGCCCGTGGTCACGCTCAACCACGCGGTCGCCGTGGCGATGGTCAGGGGGCCGAGGGCGGGCCTCGCCCTGCTGGAGACGCTGGACTCCGACGGACGGCTGGCCGGTCACCACCGGCTCGACGCGGTACGCGCCCACCTGCTGGAGATGGCCGGGGAGCGGGAGGCGGCCAGGGAGGGCTACCGGGCGGCCGCGCGCCGTACCACCAGCCTGCCGGAACGGCGCTATCTGGAGTCGCGGGCCGCCCGCCTGGGCTGAGCGGTGCGGGAGCCGCGGGGCCTAGGGTTGGCGGGTGCCCGTTCTCCCCGCCCGCCCGTCCCCCACTCTGCGTGTACGGCTGACCGCCGTGGCGGCGGCCGCCGTGACCGTCGTCGCCGGGCTCGCGGTCCGCGCGGTCGCCGACGGCTGGTTCGGCAAGTACGCCGGGGACGCCCTCTACACCGTGCTCGTCCACGCGCTGGTGGTGGTCGTCGCGCCGCGCCTGTCACCGGCGCGGGCCTCGGTCTGGGCGCTGGGCCTGAGCTGGGCTGTCGAGTTCGCCCAGCTCACGCCGGTGCCCGCCGCGCTGTCCGAGACGAGTGTGCTGGCCAGGCTGGTCCTCGGCAGCACGTTCGGCGCCGCCGACCTCGTGGCCTACGCCGTCGGCGCCGCCCTGTCCTGGGCGGGTCACACCCTCCTGCTGCGCCTTCGCCGCCGATGAGCGCTGGCCGTACCATGTGGGGACCATGCCTGAAGGACACACCATTCACCGGCTCGCCGGGCTGCACCGTGAGCTGTTCGCCGGCACGACCGTCGACGCGCGGAGCCCGCAGGGCAGGTTCGCCGCCGGGGCCGCCCAGATCGACGGCCGGGTGCTCCGCGAGACCGACGCCCACGGCAAACACCTGCTGCTGGGCTTCGACGACGACCGGTGGGTCCACATCCACCTGGGCATCTACGGCAAATACACCTTCGGCCAGGCGCCGCCTCCCGCCCCGACCGGTGTGGTACGGCTGCGCCTGAGCAACACCGCCGACTACGCCGACCTGCGCGGCCCCAACACCTGCGAGCTGATCGACCCGGTGGAGAAGAAGGCGCTGCACGCCAGGCTCGGCCCCGACCCGCTGCGCGCCGACGCCGATCCCGAGCTGGCCTGGCGGCGGATCGGGCGCAGCCGTACGGCGATCGGGATCCTGCTGATGGACCAGTCGGTCGTGGCGGGGGTGGGCAACATCTACCGCGCCGAGGCGCTGTTCCGGCAGGGGGTCGATCCCGCGCTGCCGGGACGCGACCTCACCCACGGGCAGTGGACGGCGATCTGGGACGACCTGGTGCTGCTGATGGCCGAGGGGGTGCGGCTCGGGCACATCGACACGGTCAGGCCGGAGCACACCCCGGAGGCGATGGGCCGTCCGCCCCGCGTTGACGGGCACGGCGGCGAGGTCTACGTCTACCGGCGCGCGGGCATGCCGTGTTTCCTGTGCGGTTCCGAGGTCAGGACCGGGGTGCTCTCCGGACGCAACCTCTTCTGGTGCCCTGGCTGCCAGGGCGGCTGAGGCCCGGCGTCACAGCAGGCGTCAGAGCAGGCGCAACGTCGCCTCGACGGAATCCTGACCGGCCGGGACCAGCGGGAGGCGGACCGAGGCGGTCGGGATGCGTCCCTGGGCGTGCAGCACGCCCTTGAGGACTGTGGGGTTGGGCTCGGCGAACACGCTCGCCGACATCGCGGACAGCCGGTGGCCGAGGTCGCGCGCGTGGGCGACCTCGCCGGAGCGCCAGGCCTCGGTCAGCTCGACGAACAGGCCGGTGCGCAGGTGGGCGGAGGCGAGGATGCCCCCGGTGCCGCCCAGGGCGAGCAGCGCCGAGAAGAACGGATCGTCCCCGGCCAGTACGGCGAAGCCCTCGGGCAGGTCGGCAAGCAGCGAGACCGTGTCCTGGTCCACGCCGCCGACCGCGTGCTTGACCCCGGCGACCATGGGCAGTTCCCCGAGCCGCCGCAGGGTGGCGGCGCCGACGGACTGGCCGGTGCGGTAGGGGATGTTGTAGACGACGATCGGCACCGGCGTCTGCTCGGCCAGCGCGGTGAAGTGGGCCAGCACCCCGGCCTCCGAGGGGCGGACGAAGGAGGGCACGGTGACCAGGGCGCCCGTCACCTCGGGCCAGGCCTTCAGGGCACGCAGCGCCTCGGCCGAACCCCTGGTGTCGCTCGACCCGGCGCCGACGATCAGCTCGGCCGAGCGTTCCCGGCACACCTTCGCGCACACCTCGACGACAGCCCGCCGTTCCTCCTCGGCGAGCATGGCGACCTCGGCTGTGGTGCCGAGCGCGACCAGCCCGGCGGCGCCCTCCTCAAGGGCGGTGCGCGCCAGGTCCTCCAGCGCGTCCAGGGCGATCTCGCCGTTCTCGGCGAACGGGGTGATCAGGGGCAGGTAAACACCGCTGAGAGTCATGCTCTTAGCTTCCCGGCCGGTGACCGTACAGGTCCAGTTCCGTTTTCTTCAGAAACCGTTAAGCTGAACTGATGCTCGATGTGCGCCGTCTCCGGCTGCTCCGCGAACTGTCCTACCGGGGCACGATCGCCGCGGTCGCCGAGGCCCTGACGTTCACCCCCTCCGCGGTCTCCCAGCAGCTTGCCGCGCTCGAACGGGAGGCCGGGGTCGCGCTGCTCGAAAGGACCGGCAGGCGGGTGACGCTCACCCCCGCGGGAGCCGCCCTGGTACGGCACGCCGAGGCCGTGCTTGAACGGCTCGAACAGGCGGCGGCCGAGCTGGCGACCGCCCGCACCGGGCTGGCCGGGACGATCAGGATCGGCGCCTTCCCCACCGCGACCCGCACGATCCTGCCCGCCGCCCTGGCCGCCCTCGGCCGTGACCATCCACGGCTCGAACCGATGGTCGACGAGATCGACCCCGCCGAGGTCGCCCCCCGGCTCAGGGCCGGTGATCTGGACGCCGCCCTGGTCCACGAGTACGACTTCGTGCCCGCGGCGACCGACCTGGCGCTGGACACCGAGCCGCTGCTCGATGAGCCGATGTACCTGGCCTCCGACCGGGCCGGCGACTCGCTCGCCGGGCGGCGCGAGGCCCCGTGGATCGTGTCTAAGCCGGGGACGCTCTGCTACGAGATGACCGTGCGGGCCTGTCAGGCGGCCGGGTTCTCGCCCAGGATCCGCCATCACATCGACGACTTCGCCGCCGTGCTCGCGATGGTCTCCGCGGGGCAGGGGGTCGCGCTCGTGCCCGAACTGGGGGCCGCCGACCCGCCGGGGAACGTCCGGCTCACCGAGCTGCCGACGCGCCGCCGTACCCAGGTCGCCTTCCGGCGGGGGGCCGCCGCGCACCCGGCGCTGGCGGCCTTCACCCGGGCGCTGCGCTCCTCGCTTCCCCGCTCTCCCGAGTAGGAATTCTCCGGGTAATCAACCGGTCACCTCATGTGATATGAAAGGTGAGGCGCCGTCCCACACTTCCGGCGAGGGGCTTTTCCGAAGTGCGACACCATTGTCCGGCATCGGGATAATAAGGAAAGGCGGTTGACGCTCTCCCCCTTCCATGCGGAAGGTCGTGAAGCCGATCGGGTTAACGGATAACGGAGCGTGATAGTGGACGCGATGGACTGGACACTCCTGGCGGAGTTGCAGAGCGACGCGCGGCTGTCCTACAGCGAGCTGGCACGGCGGGTGCACATGTCGGCTCCGGCCGTCGCCGAGCGGGTACGGCGCCTTGAGGAGACGGGCGTGATCACCGGCTACCACGCGCGGGTCAACCCGGCGCTGGCGGGGCGGGGGGTGGCGGCGCTGATCAGGATGTCGTGTTACGGGCCGCGCTGCGTGCTGCGCGACGAGCAGGCGCTGGCCTGGCCGGAGATCCTGGAGGTGCACCGGGTGACCGGTGACACCTGCTGCCTGATCCGGGTCGCCGCGGCCTCCATGACCGCCTTCGAGGAGCTGATCGACAGGCTCGCGCCGTACGGTCACCCGTCGAGCATGATGGTCCTGTCCAGCCCGGTCCCCTGGCGCCCCCTGTCGCCCGCGCAGAACGGCTGAAACGGGGCATTTTAGCGGGGGCACACCCTCCCCGTCAGCACCTTCGGCCGATCTTTCCACCTGGTGGTACCGAGCCAGGCATACAGCGACATTTGTTACCTACGGGATAGTTGTCGCGCGGAATGATCTCTGGCGGCGAACCTCCCAAGGCGTTAGCGTCTGCGCATGCGCCACGTTGATATCCCGGGCAAGCGGCTCAGGCTGAGGGAGGTCACCGTGGACGACGTGGACGCGCTGCACGCCGTCTACGGCGACCCCACGGCGACCGAGCACCTTCCCTTCGATCCCAGGACGCGCGAGGAGGTCGAGGAGATCGTCGCCGAGGCGATGCGGGCCGCGGAGACGGAACCACGGAGGCTGTACGTCCTGGCGGTGACCGACGTGGCGGAGGGCGGGACCATCGGTGTCGCCAGGCTGCACATCGAGCACGACCACCCGCACAGCGCCGAGATCGGCCTGGGCCTGCGCCCCGACCAGTGGGGCAGGGGCATCGGCACCGACCTGGTCAGGCTGCTCCTGGTCTTCGGCTTCCGGCACCTGGGACTGCACCGCATCTGGGGCGCCAGGTCCCCGGCGAACACCGCCGCCCAGCTCACCATGCTGGTCGCCGGGATGGTCGAGGAGGGCAGGATCAGGCACCATGTGCGGGCCCGCGGCGCCTGGCGCGACTCCGTCGTCCACTCGGCGATCGAGGACGAGTGGGAGGGCTACCGGGAGGCCTGACCTCCCGGGACAGCCGACGACCGATCGGCGTACGCAGCCTGGGTGGGCTGGTACGGCTCGGCCTGACCCACCGGGAGGAAGGCGGCCGGGCGCTGCTCAGGGAACTTGGAACGGTCGATACGGCGTGTTCCTCGATGCCGGGAAATGTCGTGACGGAATTGCCGCCTTTTTCGCCGACGGAAAGCGTGAAATGGGCCTAGAGTCCGCGCATGTGAGTGAGAGTTCCATCCTCCCCGTACGCGGGCGCGCCGTGCGGCCGTCAGGCAGGCACCGCAGACCCGTGCCCTCCCACCTCCCGCCGGAGGCACCCGCGCTGGTGCTGACCACGCTCGGCGACGGCTCCGGGGTCGCCGCCGACCTGACGGCGCTGATCCGGGGGGACAACCCGCAGATCGAGGTCCGTCTCGTCGGTCTCGGCGAGGACGGCAGGGAACTGGCCGCCGCGTTGGAAGACGCCGCCCGCGAGCGGCCGCAGGACGGCACGGCCGCCGTCGTGGTGCCGCTGCTGACCGGTCCGCACCCGGTCGCCGACCGGCTGGTCGCCGGGGCGGTCGCGGCGAGCGGGGTCGCGGTCACGGTCACCGAGCCGCTCGGGCCGCACCCGCTGCTGGCCGAGGCGCTGCACATCCGCCTCGCGGAGCGGGACCTCGCCAGGGCCGACCGGATGCGCCTGCTCAACGTTTCGAGTCCGGTGGACGCGGTCATCCTGGCCACGGTCGGCGGCGAGGCCGCGGCGGCGGAGGCACAGCCGACGGCGGTGTTGCTGGCCTCCCGGCTGACGCTGCCCGTCCTGGTCGCCTCGCTGGACAGCGCGCCCGACCCCGCCGCAGCCGCGGACCGGCTGCGCGCGATCGGCGCGCAGCGGATCGCGCTGTCCCCCTGCGTCATCGGCCCCGAGGTGGACACCGCGCTCGCCGAGGCCACCGCGGCACGGATCGGCGCCGAGTGCGCCGACCCGCTGGGCGCGCACGGGCTCATCGCCGACCTCGCCGCCCGGGCCTACGGGAGTGTCCTGGCCGCGGGCTGACGCCGTCGCGGCTCAGGGCTCAAGCCAGACGTAACCGGCGAAGCGCCCGGTCTGTCCCTCCCCGCGGTGGGAGAACAGGTCCGCGGTCTCGATGGTGCAGCGGGTGTCGTGGGTGACCTCACGCACCCCGGCCTTGCCCAGCTGGGAGGTGATCGCGGCGCGCAGGTCGAGGGCGGGGGTGTCGTCGCGCGTGATCGACCACGCCTCGGGCAGCACGGCCGCCACCTCCGCGCGCAGCACCGCGGGCACCTCGTAGCAGCTTCCGCAGGCCATCGGGCCGATCAGGGCGATCATCCGCGCCGGGTCCGCGCCGTGCCCGGCCATCTCCTCGACCAGGGCCGGGACGACCCCGAGGACGGTGCCCACCCGGCCCGAGTGCGCCGCCCCGACCAGCCCCGCCACCGGGTCGGCCAGCAGGACGGGGGCGCAGTCGGCGCACAGCGCCGCCAGGCCCAGCCCGGGGACGTCGGTGCACACGCCGTCGAGCGGCGGCGGATCGTCCCCGAAGGGCTCGGTCACGTAGCGGACGGCGGCGCTGTGCACCTGCCGCATGAACACGACCCGTTCGAGGCCGAACTCGGCGGCCGTCCTGGCCCTGTTGGCGGCCACCGCCTCCGGGTCGTCGCCGCACAGGCCGCCGAGATTGCGGCTGTCGTACGGCTTCGCGCTGACGCCGCCGTGGCGGTCGGTGATCCTCATCTGAAAATTCACGGCCCCGACCTTACCGACCGGCGGAACCGCCCTCCCGGTCCCATCCGTTTGTCCGGACGACGTATCCCCCACTCCCCCACGAAACGGGACCCTCATGACGAAGATCGCGTACGACCGGAAGGAACAGCTTCAGCAGATCGAGAGCGGCCTGCTGCCGGGAGAGCAGATCATCGCCGTCTACGACGCGATCGGCACGGGCACCGGCTTCCTCGGGCTGACCGACAAGCGGGTGATCGTGCAGGACAAGTCCTTCGTCGGCAAGCGGATCGCGCTCACCAGCATCCCCTACGCCAGGATCTCCGCGGTGAGCGTGGTGAGCAACAAGTCCTTCGCGGGCTCGTTCTTCTCCTCGGGCGCCATCGCCGTCCACGTGGGAACCCACACCTACGAGGTCGAGTTCCGCGGCGACGGGAAGGCCCACCACGTGCACAACGTGATCCTGCACTTCATCACCTCGTCCTGACCCCCGGCCCGCGGGCGGTCAGGAACGGGCGAGCGAACGGTAGAGGTCCATGGTCCGTTCGGCGATCCTGGCCCAGGAGAAGTGCTCGACGGCCCTGGCCCGCCCCGCCGCCCCCAGCTCCGCGGCCAGCGCCGGGTCGGCCAGCAGCCGGTTGACCCGCTCGGCGACGTCGGCGGCGAACCGCTCGGGGTCGTCGGGGGTGCCGTCTGCGGCCGACTGCGCGATGGGGACCAGCAGGCCGGTCGAGCCGTCGGCGACCACCTCGGGGATGCCCCCGGTCGCGGTGGCGACGACGGCGGTCTCGCAGGCCATGGCCTCAAGGTTGACGATGCCCATGGGCTCGTAGACCGAGGGGCAGACGAACACCGTGGCGTGGGTGAGGATCTGGATCACCTCGGGACGCGGCAGCATCTCCGAGATCCACACGACCCCCTCCCGCTCGCGTTCGAGCCCACGGACCAGCCCGGTGACCTCCTCGGCGATCTCCGGCGTGTCCGGGGCGCCCGCGCACAGCACGAGCTGCGCCCCCGGGTCGAAGTCCCTGGCCGCGTGGAGCAGGTGGACCAGCCCCTTCTGCCGGGTGATCCGCCCCACGAAGACGACGTACGGCCTGCCCGGGTCGATGCCGTGCCTGGCCAGCACGGCGTTGTCGCGGTCCGGGGCGTACTCCTCGGTGTCGATCCCGTTGTGGATCACGCTGACCCGCTCCGGCGGGATCTCCGGGTAGCAGGCCAGCACGTCGCGGCGCATCCCCTCGGAGACGGCGATGATCGCGTCCGCGGTCGCCAGCGCGCCGCGTTCGGCCCACGACGACAGCGTGTAGCCGCCGCCGAGTTGCTCCGCCTTCCACGGCCGCAGCGGCTCCAGGCTGTGGGTGGTGACCACGTGCGGCGTGCCGTACAGCATTTTGGCGACGTGACCGGCGAAGTTGGCGTACCACGTGTGGCTGTGCACCAGGTCGGAGCCCGCGCAGCCCGCCGCCATCTCCAGGTCGACGCCGAGCACCTGCAGCGCGGCGTTGGCCCCCTCAAGACCACCGGGGACCCGGTAGCCCGTGACTCCGTCCTCCGGACGGGGCGGACCGAAACAGCGGACACGGACCTCCGCAAGCCGGCGCAGCTCACGGGCGAGGTACTCGACGTGAACCCCCGCACCGCCGTACACCTCGGGCGGATATTCACGGCTCAGCAGATCAACGCGCATGCGATCACCCTAGTGTTTCATCCCTGTGCGTCAGGTTAAGGTCCTGCTTATGAGAGTCCTCGCGATCGTGCTCGCCGGTGGTGAAGGTAAACGGCTGATGCCGTTGACGGCTGACAGGGCCAAGCCCGCAGTACCTTTCGGGGGGATATACCGGCTCGTCGACTTCGTGTTGTCGAACCTGGCCAACGGCAACTATCTGCAGATCGTGGTGCTGACGCAGTACAAGAACCACAGTCTCGACCGGCACATCTCCCAGACCTGGCGGCTGACGTCCATGCTGGGCAACTACGTGACCCCGGTGCCTGCGCAGCAGCGGCTCGGCCCGCACTGGTTCTCCGGTTCGGCCGACGCGCTGTTCCAGAACCTGAACCTGGTCTACGACGAGATGCCGGAGCACGTCATCGTGTTCGGGGCCGACCACATCTACCGGATGGACCCCCGGCAGATGGTGGCCCAGCACATCGACTCCGGCACGGACGTGACGGTCGCCGCGATCAGGCAGCCGCTCTCACTGGCCGACCAGTTCGGCGTGATCGAGACGGATCCGGCCGGGCGCAGGATCGTGGCCTTCAGGGAGAAGCCGAAGGACGCCGTCGGTCTTCCCGACGCGCCGGACCAGGTGTACGCCTCGATGGGAAACTACGTCTTCAGGACGCAGGCGATGCTCGAAGCGCTGCGGGAGGACGCCCTTGATCCCACCAGCAAGCATGACTTGGGCGGAAATATCATCCCAATGATGGTCAAGGCGGGAACTGCTCAGGTTTATGACTTCGCGGACAACGTCGTGCCCGGCTCGACCGAGCGGGACAAGGGCTACTGGCGGGACGTGGGAACCCTCGACGCCTACTACGAGGCCCACATGGACCTCATCTCGGCGCACCCGGTCTTCAACCTCTACAACACCCAGTGGCCGATCTACACCGGCCACGACCCGCTGCCCCCGGCCAAGTTCGTGCACAACGACGGCGACCGGGTCGGGCGGGCCGTCGACTCGCTCGTCTCCGCCGGAGTGATCGTCTCCGGCGGTCTCGCCGAGCGCTCCGTCCTGTCCCCCGGCGTGGTGATGCACTCCCACTCGCGGGTCGAGGACTCGGTGCTGATGGGAAACGTCAAGGTCGGGCGGGGCGCCATCGTCCGCAAGGCCATCATCGACAAGAACGTGGTCATCCCGGACGGCGCCAGGATCGGTTTCGACCTCGAATACGACCGCAGCCGTTTCGCGGTGACCCAGAACGGCATCGTGGTCATCGGCAAGAACGAGATCGTCGAGCGTTAGGGTCCCGCGCGCCGCTCGACGGCGCGCGGGAGCGCCGTCACGTCAGTTCAGCTCAGGGGACCGGGTGGGAAGCCGGTCGAGGATGGCCTGGAACATGGCGGCGTTGGTGGCGGCCATCTCGTCCATCCGTCCTTCGAGCCGGTCGAAGCGCCGGTCCATCTGTTCGAGCCGTCCCTCGACGGCCTCGAACCTCTTGTCCATGGCCTCGAAGCGCCGGTCCATCAGGTCGAGCCGTCCTTCGATGGCCTCGAACCGCCGATCGATCGCCTCGAACCTCCTGTCGATCGCCTCGAAACGCCTGTCGATGGTCTCGAAGCGCTCGTCGATCGCGGTGAGACGGTCGTCGATCGCGACGAAGCGCCGCTCGACGGCATCGAAGCGCTCGCGCATCTCGTCGCGGAGCAGGTCCACCTTCGCGTTGACCTGCTCAACGCGCTGCTCGACCCGCTCGACCCGCCGCTCGACGCGCTCGACGCGCCGCTCGACCTGCTTGAGCCCCTCGGCCAGCAGGTCGACCCGGTCGGTCAGCACGTCGAGCTTCGTGTAGACGGGCGTCAGCGCCTCGTAGGCCCGCATCGATGCCTGCTGTCCGCACCTTGTGCTGAGCACGATGAAATCCTCCTCCAGGCGGGTGACCCGGTCCTCGATGGTTGGAGTGGACATGGGGGGCTCCGTACGTCGTCGTTCAGCGTAGTCCGGCCACGCCGGCGAGGGTGGGAAGTGGAGGGGAAGGCCTCGCGGGTCTCAGCTTGGCCGCTCCCGAAGCGCCGCGCGGCCACTTTTTCCAAGATCCTCTTCTCTCACACCGCCCCACTGACCTGCGAAAAAGGCATATGTCCGGTCACCCCATGCCAGTGATCGCAATATTTCTCGTTGACGGAGTGAGTACTCACTCCGCATCATGAAAGCCATGAAATCCGATGATCCGCCTCGACGGCGGGCGCCGGGCATGAGCCAGGAGCGACGGCGAGAGATGATCGTCATGGCCGCGCTCCCCCTCGTCGCGGAGTACGGCGCCGCGGTCACCACCGCGCAGATCGCCAAGGCCGCCGGGATCGGCGAGGCCACCGTCTTCAGGGCGTTCACCGACAAGGACGAGCTGCTCGACGCCTGTGTCGCCGAGGCGCTGCGCTCCGACCACGTGCTCGAACAGCTCGCCTCCGTCCCCCTCGACCAGCCGCTGACCGAGCGGCTGGCGGAGGCGGCCGACGCCATGCGGGCGCACATGACGCGGATCGGCTCGGTCCTGGGCGCCCTGCACGCCTCGGGGCGCCGCTCCCGCGGCCCCCAGCCACGGGAGCTTCCCGACCGCGCCACCTCCTTCAGGGCGACCCGCGAGGCCCTGACCGAGCTGTTCGAGCCCGACCGTGACCGGTTGAGGCTGCCCCCGGAACGGCTCGCCGCGCTCTTCCTCAGCCTGATGTTCGCCGGTGCCCGGGGCGCGGCCGGCGATCCCGAGTCGAGCATCACCGAGGTCGTGGACGTGTTCGTCCACGGCATCCTCAAGTGAAGAGAGGCCAGCGATGACCGTCACCCTGAACCACACCATCGTCCCCGCCACCGACAACAGCCGGGCCGCCCGGTTCCTCGCCGGCGTCATGGGGTTGGAGTGCCTGCCGCCCGCGGGCAGGAACGGCCACTTCGTCCCGGTGCGGGTCAACGGCTCCCTCACCCTCGACTACATGACGGTCGAGGAGCCCCACCCGGTCCATCTGGCCTTCGACGTGGACCCGGCGACCTTCGACGGTGTCCTGGCCCGGCTGCGGGCGCAGGGCGTGCCGTACGGCAGCCGCCCCGACGCGCCGGACAATGGCAGGATCGACCACCCGCTCTGCCCGCGCGGGCTGTTCTTCAGCGACGACAACGGCCACCTCTACGAGGTCATGTCCCCCGAGTAGCCGCGGCTCCACGGGAAGCGCGCGGGCCTGCCCTCAAGGAAGGCCGCGATCCCCTCTGCCTGTTCCTCACGGGAGCGTGACTGCCACTCGCGCACGCGTGTCTCGGCGTCCCCGCCCGCCACGATGTCGCCGATGATCTCCTTCGTCGCGGTCAGGGTGAGCTGGGAGCGACCCGCGAAGGTGCGGGCCAGGCCGTACACGCGCTCCCCCAGTTCCCTGGGCGGGTGGACCTCGTCGACCAGGCCGGTGCGCAGCGCGGCCGGGGCGTCCACGAGGTCGGCCGAGTAGAGCAGGAGTTTGGCGGCCGAGGGCCCGACGAGGCCGACCAGGCGGCGGGTCGCGCTCAGCGGGTAGACGACGCCGAGCCTGGCCGGGGTGATGCCGAAGCGGGCGTCCTCGGCGGCCAGGCGCAGGTCGCAGGCCATGGCGAGCTGGCAGCCCCCGCCCACGCAGAAGCCCTCGATCATCGCGATCGTCGGCTTGGGGAAGGCCGCCAGGGCCTCCTCGGCGACGGCGGTCAGGCCGGTGTCGTCGCCCGCCTCGGCCAGTCCGGCGATCTCGGAGATGTCCGCCCCCGAGCAGAAGGTGCCGTCCGCGCCGGTGAGGACGAGGACGCGTACGGCCGGGTCGTCCACCAGCGGCGCCAGGATCGTGGGCAGCGCCCGCCACATCTCCACGGTCATGGCGTTGCGCTTGGCGGGGCGGTTGATCCGCAGGGTCGCGACATGACCGTCGGCGGACAATTCGAAACCATTGAAGATCTCCACGAGTTAGATTCTTCCGGGACGTTCTTCACGGAACGCCAACGCCCCCCGAACATGAGAGGCCGGATGCCAGTGCGGCTGAAGCGTCCCTTCCTGAGGTTGAGCCCCGCGGAGCGCCGGATCTGGGACGCCTACCCCACGGGCGCCTGGGTCGATCTGCGCAGCGGGGACGACGAGACCGACGACCCGGCCAACGGCGCCGGTTGGGGGCCGGAGCGCACGGTCAGGGCCGAGGTCGTCGCGGCGCTGCTGTTGGGCGCGCGGCAGCCGGAGCCGGGCAGGAGCGCCGGGCTGCGGCTGGCCGGCGCCCACATCACAGGCGTGCTGGACGTCTCCGACGCCACGCTGACCGGCAAGCTGCACATGATCAACTGTTACCTGCCGGGAGGCGTCTCCCTGGTCGACACGGTCGCCGTCGGGGTACGGCTGCGCGGATGTGAGATAGCGCGGATCGGGGCGGCCGGGTGCACGGTCAACGCCATGCTCGACCTCGACGGCTCGACCGTCCACAGCGGCATCCGGCTGGACAACGCCCACGTCAAGGGGCAGATCAGGTTCGCGGGGCTGCGGCTGGGCATCGGGGAGGCCGCCAGGGTCCCGGACGGCACGCCCAAGGACGTGCGCAGGAAGCTGTCCGAGGAGGAGCTCAGGGAGCGGGGGCACCGCTACGGGCAGTGGGCGCTGTGGGCGGGCGGCCTGACCGTCGAGGGCGGCGCCTTCATGCGGGACATGCGGGTCAGCGGCGGCCTGCGGATCATCGGCGCGAAGTTCCTCGGCGGGATCTACCTGCAACGGTCGGTCATCACCGCGACGGGCCCCTACGCGATCCAGGCGGACTTCATGGAGGCCGGGGCCGCCGAGCTCAGCAGCGGCTTCCAGGCGACCGGCACGATCAGGATGCGCAACGCGCGCGTCAACGGCGTCCTGTCCTTCGACGGGGCGTCGTTGCGGGCCCCGGGCCGGGTGCTGCACCTGAGCCACGCCCAGTTGGACGAGCTGATCCTGCGGCCCGCCTCCATCGAGGGCGAGGTCAACCTCGCCTACTCCCGCATCGGCGTGCTGCTGGACGCCCCCGCGGACTATCCGGACGGGGTGTATCTCAACGGCCTCGTCTACGAGGCGCTGCGCGGCTCGGCCTGGAGCGTCGCCGACCGGCTGACCTGGGTGGACAAGGACCCCTACGGCTACCGACCCCAGCCGTACGAGCAGCTTGCCGCGTGGTTCCGCAAGATCGGCCACGAGCAGGACGCCCGGCGGGTGCTGCTGGCCAAGCAGCGGCGGCGACGTCACACGCTCAGGCCCGCGGGCAGGACCTGGGGCAGACTGCTGGACCTCCTCGTGGGGTACGGCTACCGCCCCTGGCTCGCCGGGCTGTGGGTCGCGGTGCTGCTGGCCGCGGGCACCGGGGTCTTCGCCTCGGTTCCCCCGACGCAGATCGATCCCGAGGAGGTGAGGGTCTTCCAGCCGTTCGTCTACACGCTGGACCTGCTGGCCCCGGTGAGCGTCTTCGAGCAGCGGGGGGCGTGGGATCCGGTCGGCTGGACGCGGTGGCTGGCCTGGACGCTGATCGCCTCGGGCTGGATCCTGGCCACCGCGCTGATCGCGGGCGCGGCCAGGGTGCTGCGTCCCGGCCCCTCGTCCTGATCCGGCGGGTCAGGTCATGTCCACCCTGAGCCGGGGAAGCGCCTCCGGATACCGCTCCCTGACGTACTTCACCAGGTGCTCGCGCATGTCGCACTTGAGGTCGAAGGCGCTCGGCGAGTCGGCGGCGCTCATCAGCGCCCGCAGTTCGAGCAGCCCGTTCGGCAGGGTGTCGGTGACCTGGAGGGTCCAGTCCTTCTGGTCCCACAGCGGGTGCTCACGCAGGGCCCGGTACAGCTCGACGCGCAGTTCCTCGACGGGGACGGTCCAGTCGATCCTGAACATCACCGCGCCGATCACCCGGCTGGTGTGCCTCGTCCAGTTCTCGAACGGGTTGGTGGTGAAGTAGGAGACCGGGAGCACCAGCCTGCGCTCGTCCCACAGGCGCAGCACCACGTAGGTGAGGCTGAGCTCCTCGATCCGTCCCCACTCCCCCTGCACGACCACCACGTCGTCGAGTCTGAGCGCGTCGCTGAAGACCAGTTGCAACCCGGCCAGCAGGTTGCCCAGCATCGACTGGGCGGCGATGCCGACGACGACGCCCACGATGCCCGCTGAGGCGAGCAGTCCGGCGCCCAGGGCGCGCACCTGCGGGAAGGTGAACAGCATGGCGCCCATCGCCAGCAGGATGACCACCGCGGAGGCGACCCTGCGGACCAGGGTGATCTGGGTGCGGATCCGCCTGGCCCGCCGGTTGCGCTCCCCCTCGACGGTGACGAGGCGGTCGAGGACCACGTCGGTGACGGCGTAGGCGGCCTGGATCGCCAGCCAGGTGACGCACCCGATCATGAAGAGGGTGATCGTCCGCTCGATCGCGTCCTCGACCGTCCCCTCCGCCATTCCGGGCCGGTAAAGCGTGTTGGCGGTCGCCACGGCCGCCAGGGCGAAGGCGGGCCAGGTGCAGCGGCGCACGAGTGGCCCTGCCAGGACCCACCGCTCGCCGATCAGCCTCCAGCGCAGCGCCCGCCGTACCATCTCCACGCAGGCGATGGCGGCCAGCATCGAGGTGATCAGGATGATCCATCTGGACACGGACGGTCTTCCCCCCTGACGGTCGCTTTGCCGGGTGGATGCCCCGGGACGCCCGGCCTATTCCGCATACCCCGCCAAAAGCGACACTTCCCTCAACTGCTATCTGATAGGCCGAAATCCTCCAGTCGAACCGGACCTGGGGGGTTGGGTGGAAACCCAGGAACGGCATGTCTAGTGCCGCCCGGCGCAACCGCCCCGGCAGTTGGTGTCGGAGGCGCTCAGCACCCCGAGTTCGTTGAGGACCGCGCGGGTGCGGTGGGTCTCCGTGACCAGCCACTGGCGGAAGTCGTCACCGCTCAGATAGGCCCGGTGCCAGCCGTTGGCGGCGCACACGGCCTGCCATCGGGACGAGGCGTCGATCCGGTCGCACAGGGCGACCGCCTCGTCCCGGTCCTCGGGGGTCATCGCGCGGGGGCCGAGCACCCCGCACCAGTCGGCGTACTCGACGCGCACCTCCCGCTCCATCAGCGTCGGCGCGTCGATGCCGTCGATCCGCTCCCCCGAGGAGACCGCGAGCGGCAGCAGGCGGCCGGTGGCGATCCTCGGCAGCAGGGAGCCCGCGGAGCCGAGGAGCGCGGCCACCCGGCCCTCGTCGAGCGCCTCGACGGCCTCGGACTCGGTCGGGTAGCCCGCGTAGTCCAGCAGCCTGACGTCAACGCCGAGGCATTTGCCGATCATGCCGTAGAGCACGTGGTCGGATCCGCCCGCCGTCCCGCCCCCGACCACCAGCTTCGCCGGGTCGCGGCGCAGCGCCGCGGCGAAGTCCTCGAAGGTCCGCAGCAGGGAGTTGGGGGAGACGGCCAGGACGGCCCAGTCACCGGCCAGCCTGGCCAGCGGGGTCGAGGCCGCAAGCACGGAGTCCGCGTCCGCGGTCTCGCCACCCGCCAGCATCGGCATCCCGGCGAGGAACACCCTGCCGTCGCGCGCGAAGGGTCCCCTGAGGGCCGCGAACGCGGTCAGCGCGGCCATCCCCGACGCCCCTGCGCTGCTCACCTCGACCGCCCCGGCCATGCCCTCCCCGGTCAGGATCGCGGCCAACGCGCGGGCGGCGTGGTCCCAGCGCCGCCCACGGGCGACCGGCGCGACGATGGTCAGCCTGCCCGCGCGCCCTGTTCCCGGAGCGCTCATGTCACCGCAGCCCCCGGCGACCATGACCCCCAGCGCGAGCGCGAGGAATCGCCTACGGTGCATAAGCGTCCCTTCCACCGAGATCCCCCAGATCTCTCGATACCCCACGTTACAGATATGTCACTTTCTGCAACACAATTGGGGCATCAGGGATGCTTCGTGATCACTCCACGGTGACGCTCTTGGCGAGGTTGCGCGGCTTGTCCACGTCCCGACCGAGCGCGACGGCGGCGTGGTAGGCGAACAGTTGCAGCGGGATCGACAGCAGGATCGGGTCGAGCTCGATCTCGTTCCTGGGCACCACCAGGCAGTCGTCGGCCAGCCTGGGGTCGGCCTCGCGGTGCCCGACCATGAGCACCCGCCCGCCCCGCGCGCGGATCTCCCCCAGCGTGGTGAGGTTCTTGTCCAGCAGCTCGTCGTCGGGGACGATCGCCACGGTCGGCATCTCGGGGCCGATCAGCGCCAGCGGCCCGTGCTTGAGCTCACTGGCCGGGTAGGCCTCCGCGTGCACGTAGGAGACCTCCTTGAGCTTCTGCGCGCCCTCCCTGGCCACCGGGTAGCCCCTGACCCTGCCGACGAACATCATGCTCGGCGAGTCGGCGTACTTCCCGGCCAGCTCCTTGATCCGGGGTTCGAGGGTGAGGATCTCCTCGATCTGGCCGGGCAGCGCGCGCAGGCCCTGCACGATGCGGCGGCCGTCGGCGGGCGACAGGTCACGCACCCGCCCCAGGTGCAGCGCGAGCAGCGCGAAGGCGACCGCGGTCGAGGTGAAGGCCTTGGTGCTCGCCACCGAGACCTCGGGCCCGGCGTGCAGGTAGACGCCGCCGTCCACCTCCCTGGCGATGGCGCTGCCGACGGTGTTGACGATGCCGAGCACCCGGCCGCCCTTGCGCTTGAGCTCCTGGACGGCGGCCAGGGTGTCGTAGGTCTCCCCCGACTGACTGATCGCCACGTAGAGGGTGTCCGGCTCGACGACCGGGCTGCGGTAGCGGAACTCGCTGGCGGGCTCGGCGTCCGACGGGATGCGCGCCAGCTCCTCGATGAGCTGGGCGCCGATCTGGCCCGAGTAGTAGGCCGAGCCACATCCGATGATCTTGACCCGGCGGAAGGAGCGGCTCTCCCGCGCGTCCATGTTGAGACCGCCGAGGTGGGCGATGTGGAAGCGGTCGTCGAGGCGCCCGCGCAGCGTCCTGGCCACGGTCTCCGGCTGCTCGGAGATCTCCTTGAGCAGGTAGTGCTCGTAGCCGCCGGTGTCGTAGTGCCCCGCCTCCCAGTCGACGGTCAGCGGCTCCTTGGCCGTCTCCCGCGCGTCGCTGGAGAAGGTGTTGAAGCCGTCGGCCTTCAGCACCGCCAGCTCGCCGTCCTCCAGGTGCACCACCTGACGGGTGTAGCGGACCAGGGCGGCCACGTCGGAGGCGGCGAACATCTCCTTCTCGCCGATGCCCAGCACGATCGGGCTGCCGTTGCGCGCCACGACCACCTCGCCGGGGCGCTGGGCGTCGACGACCGCGACGCCGTAGGTGCCGACGACCCGCTTGAGCGCGGCGCGGACCGCCTCGGCCAGCGATTCGGCGTCCTCGACGGTGCGGGCGATCAGGTGGGCGAGCACCTCGGTGTCGGTCTCCGACAGGAAGACCGCGCCGTCGGCCTCCAGCTTGGCCCGCAGCTCGTCGGCGTTCTCGATGATGCCGTTGTGCACGACGGCGATGCGCTCGTCGGCGGACAGGTGCGGGTGGGCGTTGACGTCACTGGGCGCGCCGTGGGTCGCCCAGCGGGTGTGCCCGATGCCCAGCGTGCCCTTGAACCTGGCGGGCACGACGGCCGCGAGATCGGCGACCCTGCCCTTGACCTTGCGCATCTTCAGGCCCCGGTTGGAGACCACCACGCCGGCCGAGTCGTAACCGCGGTATTCGAGGCGCTGCAGCCCCTCCAGCAGGATGGGGGCCGCGTCCTTCGGCCCCACGTAGGCCACGATTCCGCACATCTGACCGCTCCTTACCCGTAGACGATCCGGCGCAGCTGGCGCAGGGAGAGTTCCGGTGCGGCGACACGGCGGGAGTCCAGCTCGGCGGCGATCCTGGGGAAGATCGCGTCGTTGACCAGCCCCCTGGACTTGAGCTCGGCGTGACGCCGCCGGACGAACTCCTCGGTTGACTCGGAGAAGTAGGCCAGCACGTCCGCGACCACCCGCGCCGCCTCCCCCGGGCCGAGCGCGCTCGTCCGGGTCAGATGGGCGATGAGGTCCTCGTGGGGATGCCATGCCGTCGACACAGAGGAGGACCATACGCATCCATGTTGGTGTTTACCAAGTTTTCTGCCCGATTCCGGGCAGAAAACATTGCCGGGGATCTCCCTCCACCCGGCCATAAGACAATCGGTAATCTCTCATAACTCTGAGTAGTGATCTGGCCGGAAGGGAACCCTCATGCGCCGTCTGCCAGGGATAGCGTTCGCCGCCGCCCTCACACTGGCGGCTCCGGCACCCGTCTGGCAGGCCCCGCCGTACGGGACCCCGCTGCGGGAGGCTTTCACCCTGGCGGCCAGGGAGTACGGCGTGCCGGAGAGGGTGCTGCTGGCCGTGTCCTACATGGAGTCGCGCTGGGACGCCAACCGGGGGCTGCCCAGCGTCGCGGGTGGCTACGGCCCCATGCACCTGGTCGACGGCCAAGCCGTCACGACCGGCGGTCACCGGGACGCCGAGGGCGATCCCCGGGGCGACGAGAGCAGGCCGTACCGCGTCATGATCCGGGACGTCACGCCCACCCCGCCCGAGGACACCCTGCGGCGGGCCGCCGAGCTGACCGGGACCGACCCGGACGTGCTGCGGACCGACCCGGCCGCCAACGTCAGGGCGGGGGCCGCGCTGCTCGCCGACCACCATCGGCGCCTGGGAGGCGGGGCCGGGTGGTACGCCGCCGTCGCCCGCTACCCGGGGCCTGGAGAGACCGGCGCGGGCAGGGCCTTCGCCGACGCGGTCTACGCGACGATGCGCACCGGAGCCACCCGGGTGACCGACACCGGCGAACGGATCGTCCTGCCGCCAACGCCCGGCCTGGCACCGGCGGAGACGGGGACACCCGCGCTGCGCCGGATGCCGGGCGCCGTGACGCCCGACTGTCCCCGGGAGATCTCCTGCGAGTGGATCCCCGCCGCCTACCGGCGCACGAGGAACGGCGGCCACGGCAACCACGACCGCTACGACGGGCGCCGCCAGATCGACTACATCGTCATCCACGACGGGGAGACCTCCTACGACGCGATGACCAGGCTGGTGAAGAACCCCGACTACCTGAGCTGGCACTACACCGTGCGCTCCGCCGACGGATACGTCGCCCAGCACCTGCGGTGCGACGACATCGGCTGGCACGCGGGCAACTGGTACTTCAACTCCCGGTCCATCGGCATCGAGCACGAGGGCTACCTCGCCAAGGGAGCCTGGTTCACCGAGGCGATGTACCAGGCGTCGGCCAGGCTGGTCGCCTACCTGGCCGGGCGCTACGACATCCCCCTCGACCGGGCGCACATCCTCGGCCACGACAACGTGCCGGGCACCACCCCGCAGACCGTGCGCGGCATGCACCAGGACCCCGGTCCCTACTGGGACTGGGCCCACTACTTCGAGCTGCTCGGCCACCCGCTGACCGCCGCGCGGAACCGGGACGCACGCTCGGTGATCATCAGGCCCGACTACGCCGTCAACCAGCCCTACTTCACCGGCTGCGCCTCCTCCGGCGACTGCCCGCCGAGGAGCGCCGCCTCGGTCTGGCTCCACAGCGCCCCCTCCGAGGAGGCTCCGCTGGTCAGGGACGTCGGCAGGCACCCCGACGACGACTCGACCTACAGCGTCTACGACCACGCGGCCCGCGCCTCGACCGGTCAGCGCTACGCCCTGGCGGGCCGCGAGGGTGACTGGACGGCCATCTGGTATCTCGGGCAGAAGGCCTGGTTCCACGATCCCGCCGACGCCCCGGTCTCCGTGCCCGCCTCGGGCCGCCTGGTCACCCCGAAACCCGGCCGCTCCCCCGTCAGGCTGTACGGCAGGGCCTACCCCGAGGCCTCCGCCTACCCCAGGGGCGTGTCCGCGCAGCAGGTGGTCCCCCTGCAGTACTCCCTGCCCGCCGGGCAGTTCTACAGCCTGGGCCTGACGACACGGAGCTCCTACCTGCGCTCGGCGGCCACGGCCACGGTCCGGCACCGGGTCGTCAGGGGGGACGCGCGCTACCGGCAGATCCAGTTCGGCCACCGGGTGATGTTCGTCCGCGCCGCCGACGTCCAGGTCGTCTCATCCTGACGATCTTCCGTACACCGCCCTGGTTGCGCGCATCCGCCCGCCGAAGGCGCTAGAGTTTTCCCCGTGCACCGGACATCGTCCGGCTGTTACGCGGAAGTGGCTCAGTGGTAGAGCATCACCTTGCCAAGGTGAGGGTCGCGGGTTCGAATCCCGTCTTCCGCTCCGGCAGGCCCGCGAGGGCCTGACTGGTGGAGTGGCCGAGAGGCGAGGCAACGGCCTGCAAAGCCGTGTACACGGGTTCAAATCCCGTCTCCACCTCAGTGCACCGACATCGGAGCCTCCGGGATCCGGTAAGGTAGCGCGAGCGGCCGAGGGGAAACCCGAGGCGGTCACGCGGAAGTGGCTCAGTGGTAGAGCATCACCTTGCCAAGGTGAGGGTCGCGGGTTCGAATCCCGTCTTCCGCTCTGAGGTTCCCCGAGGACGATTAGCTCAGCGGGAGAGCGCTTCCCTGACACGGAAGAGGTCACAGGTTCAATCCCTGTATCGTCCACCGCACCACGAAGCCCCGGCCTTTTCGAAGGACCGGGGCTTCGCGCGTTCCCGCCTATATCTATGTATTTCCTACTTGTTTGGTTGCTTTTCTGGGCTCGCGGTGTTTCGATGGCGATCAGTGAAGGGCGTCGAAAGCGAGGCACCATGGGTCACCAGGAGGGCAGGAGACTGCTCACCGACGAGCTGCTCGAAGGGGCCGCAAAGCGCGCCCCCGACTACGACCGGGACAACGTCTTCTTCACCCAGGACTTCGAGGAGCTGCGGGACCTCGGATACCTCGGGATCGCCGTGCCGGAGGCCCTCGGCGGGCACGGCTTCACCCTGCCCGAGGTCGCGCTCGAACAGCGCAGGCTCGCCTATCACGCGGGACCGACCGCGCTCGGCGTCAACATGCACCTCTACTGGACCGGTGTGGCCGCCGACCTGCACCACGCGGGGGACGACTCGCTGGACTGGCTGCTGCGCGAGGCCGCGGCGGGCAGGGTGATCGCGGCCGGGCACGGCGAGGTAGGCAACGACCTGGGACTCGGATACTCCGTGGTCAGGGCGGAGCCGACCGGCGACGGAGGCTACCGCTTCCACGGCCGCAAGACCTTCACCTCCCTGTCGCCCGTCTGGGACTGGCTCGGCATCCACGCCCTGGACGACAGCGACCCGGACAACCCCAGGGTCGTGCACGCCTTCGTCCGCCGTGAGGACCCCGGATACCGGATCGAGGAGGTGTGGGACACGCTGGGAGCGCGGGCGACCAGCAGCCACGACACGATCCTGGAGGGCGTCGAGGCCGCGGCGCCGTACGTCACGCGGGTGCTGCCCGCGGGGCCGACGGACGACCCGTTCGTCGCGAGCATCTTCGGGTGGGTCTTCCCGCTGTTCGGCAACGTCTACTACGGCATCGCCCAACGGGCCCTGGACCTGGCCGTCGCGGGTGTCGGGCGGGCCACGTCCCTGGAGCTCGGGGGCAGGCCCCTTGCCGAGCATCCGCTGGTGCAGTGGAACGTCGCCGAGGCGGCGCTGAGGCTGCAGGCCATCGAGGCCCAGATCGACATCGTGGCCCGGGACTGGGCGCTGGGCGCCGACCACGGCGCCACCTGGCCCGCCAGGCTCTTCGGCGCCAAGTACAACGCGGTCGAGGGTGCCAAGGAGGTCGTGGACCTGGCCCTGCGGATCGCGGGCGGCGGCGCGTTCTTCCGCAGGAACGAACTCGAACGCCTCTACCGCGACGTCAGGGCGGGCGGTTTCCACCCGCCGAACGCGAACCTGGTCCACGACGTCGTCGGCAAGACGGTCCTCGGGGTCCTCTGAGCAGCCGGAACGCGGCCTCGCCACACCGATCGAACTTCACCGTCGCGTTTCACACGCGGCCCTTACCGCCGAGGAGGCACCATAGAGAGACACATAACGTGAAAAACGGTTGATCGCCGCGTTCGTCAGCCGTGGCCGGAAGGGGCGAGCCTGTGCATCGCGTGGTGGTCGATCCGGAGGTCCCGGCGGACGTTGCCAGCCTCATGCGCCGGAACGGACACCTGCTCTCCCGGTTCAGATCCGGCTGGAACCCGGAACCTGACGGCGCCTCACGGGTTCCCGCGGTGATCATCGCCGCCTTCGGCGCCACGATGCTGGCGGGACTGGCCGGCACGCTCCTCGTGGGCGTCCCCCCGGCCTTCTCCATCACCGCCGCCATCATCTGCCTGACCGTCCTGGCCACCGTCTACCTGGCGACGAAGCCCGCCCCCGCCGACTCGATCGAGCGGGTCCTGTACCGGCACGCGCGGCACTACCGGGGCGGCTACCTGATCATCGAGGACTTCGACCACGGCGCCAGGCAGTTGCTCGGCCGGGCGCAGCGGGCGATCGACCACATCCTGCGCTCCCGGGTCAACGTCATGGGCATGCTCGACAGCGTGCGCAACGCGGTGATGCTCCCGGCCGAGGAGTGGGAGATCGCCCGGCTGCTGACCAAGCTGTCCGCACTGCGGGCCAGGCACCGTCATATGGCCCGTGGCGGCAGGACTCCCGAGGTCGCCGCCGCGATGGCGCCGATGGAACGGGCCCTGGCGGCCAGTGAGGCGGCCGTCGTCGCGCGGGTCGAGGCGCTCGAACGGTACGCCGCCCACGTGACGCAGGCCGACCACGCCCTCGTCTCGCAGGGCCAGATCGAGGTGCTGCGCGCGCAGCTGCCCGAGTACGAGCAACTGGTCGCCGAGACGGGTGCCGCCCGCTTCCTCGCCCCGGAGATCGGCAACCTGAGCGACGACGCCGAGCAACTGCGGCGCGCCCTGCGCGACAGCCTCCGCTCCGCCCACGAGGCCTTCCGCCACCTCGACGGCCCCATTCCCGGCCAACTCCCCTGAAACCGATATCTCTCCTACCATCTGGGTACCTTTCTCAACATGAGCGGACAACCAGTGCTGTTGTATGACGGCGACTGCGGCTTCTGCATGGCCTGCATCAGGTTCGCCGAACGCAGGATCGGCCTTCGCGCCCGCCCGGTCCCCTGGCAGTCCGCCGACCTGGCCGCCTTCGGCACCACGCGGGAGCGCGCCGAACGCGAGGTCCTGTGGGCACAGGACGGCCGGCTGTACGGCGGCGCGCAGGCAGTCGCCCGGGTGCTGATGGCCGCGGGGAGACCGTGGAGCCTGGCCGGGCACGCGCTGCGGGTCCCGCCGCTGCGCTGGATCGCCCACTGGGGCTACCGGATCGTCTCGGTCAACCGTCACCGGCTGCCGGGCGGCACCCCCGCCTGCGCCCTGCCCGCGGAGCGGCGATGACCGTCCTGCTCACCGGGTTCGAGCCGTTCGACGGCTCCTCGGTCAACCCGTCCTGGGAGGCGGTCAAGCTCGTCCAGGGGGTGCGGGCCGTACGACTGCCGTGTGTGTTCGGGGAGGCGCTTGACCGGCTGCGGGCCGCGGTGTCCGAGCACGACCCGTCGGTCGTCGTCTGCGTCGGGCAGGCGGGAGGCAGGCCGGACGTCGCGGTCGAGCGGGTGGCCGTCAACCTCGACGACGCCCGCATCCCGGACAACGCGGGACGGCAGCCGATCGACGAGCCCGTGATCCGCGGCGGCCCCGCGGCCTACTTCGCCACGCTGCCGGTCAAGGCGTGCGTCGCAGCGGCCAGGGCGGCCTCGGTGCCCGCGAGCGTCTCGCAGAGCGCCGGGGCGTTCGTCTGCAACCACCTCTTCTACGGCCTGATGCACCTGATCGCCACCGAAAGGCCCATGGTGCGCGGCGGGTTCGTGCACCTGCCGTTCACCCCGGAGCAGGCCCTGGGGCGCGGCGTGCCGTCCATGCCCTCGGCCACGGCGGCGACGGCGCTGACCGCCATCGTGACCGCCGCCGTCTCCGTCGGCGACGACCTGCGCCTGGTCGGCGGCTCCCTGCACTGAGCCGATCTACAGCGGGCCGATCTACAGGGGAACGCCGTAGAGCGCGCGGCGGCCCGCGAACTCGGTGATGCTCCACAGCGCGTTCTTGTCGCGCACGCAGGTGAGGTCCTCTGGGCCGACCGGGTAGGGGCGCCTGGCGACCGTCTCCCCCACCACGAGCAGGGCGCCGTTCCTGGTCGAACCGGCGCCCTGGCTGAGATACCACGTGCCGTTGTGGGAGACCGCGCCCTGGATCTTCGGCTCGGGCAGCCGGTAGGCGTCGACGGCCCTGGCGACCCCCGAGGCGTCGGCCCGCAGGGAGCCGTCGGGATTGAACGCCCAGCGGGCGACCCTGCCGGCCTCCTGCTGGGTCTCCACGTACTCCCCGGAGACCAGCATGCCGGGAGCGGTGCTCCGGTCGACGGCCGCGAAGGAGAACCTGGCCTCGCCCGTACGGCGCCACGCCCCGGTCTGCGGCATCACGTAGCGGTAGCCGAAGGCGCTGTAGACCCCGCCCTTCCTGCCGATAGTGGTCGTGCCGTCGCCGTTCACCTCGAAGATCTGCCGGGTGTCGAACACCCGCATGCCCCGCTCGGTGTCGGCGACGTAGAGCAGGTTGCCGTGCCAGGCGACACCACCCGCGTGGATGTTGATCGGGGAGATGCCGCCGTTCGGATCGGCGACCACGAGCAGGACGTGCCGGTAGCGCAGTGCCACGGGGTCGAGGAAGGACAGCCGGATGCCCCGTTCCGGGACGGACTGCGGCTTGAAGTACCAGCTCACCACGAAGGCGCTCCTGGGCAGGGCCGCGGCCGAGGAGCAGGTCAGGCCCTGGGGGTACCAGTCGGTGACCTCGTTGTCCGCGGCGTCGAAGCAGTACCAGTCAACCGGTTTCGGGCTCATGGCGCCGAACGCCTTGGTCCCGGCCGCGCCCTTCCTGACCGCCACCCGGTTCGCCTTGGTCAGCACGGTCTCCAGCGGGACCCGCTTGAGTGATCTCCCCAGTGCCACGGGACCGGCCGCCAGGTCACCGTCGTCACGTCTCAGCTCGAACGGCTCCACCGCCGTGGCCGTCATCGCACCCATAGGGGGATTCTCCTTCTCCGGCGCCCGTCCTGGCAGGCGGTCGAGATGTGGAGTTCACGAGTATGCCGGTCTCGGGTCCCTTTTGTGATCGTATCTGGGGGATCACACCGGCCAGGTGTGCACGGGCGCCCCGGTCAGCGCCAGCTCGCGGTAGCGGGCCACCATCCGGGCCCGCGCCGCCGGGTCTCCGGTGAGGTCGCCGAGCGCCTCCCGCTGCCAGATCGATCCCGTACGGCGCCGCCTGACCCGCTCCCTGATGACGTCGAGCGTCCACTCGGCCTCCTCGGGCAGCACGCCGACCCTTTCGAGCCCGGCGGCGGCCACCGGCAGCAGGTCGAGGGCCAGTTGCGCCGCCGGAACCTCCTCCGGCCTGCCCGGCCAGGCCAGCGGCGCGTCAAGGCCGTGGATCGCGGCCCGGTAGAAGTTGCGGTAGGCCGCGGAGAAGGGGAACTCCTCGACCGGCTCGACCGCCAGGGCCGCGGTGAGACCGAGCAGGAACGCGCTGTTGGCCACCATGTCCAGCGGCGTCGGCCCCGCGGGCAGCGAACGCATCTCCACCCGCAGGTGACCGCCGTCCGCCGGGTCGTAGACGGGCCTGTTCCACTGCCACACCGTCCCCTGGTGCAGCCGCAGCTCGGCCAGCTCCGGCGCCTCCTCCCCCGGGCTCTCCTTGCGCCAGGTCATCGGCAGCACCGGCTCGTAGTCGCGCACGCACGCCTCGAAGATCTCCTCGGCCCCGGTCACCCACCCCGAGCCGAAGGCGACCCTTCTGTCCCTGCGGTCACGCCGCTCCACGTCGCGGTCGTCGGCCGACTCCTCGAACAGGGCGATCCTGGTCTCCTCCCACAGCCGCCTGCCCAGGAAGCCCGGCGAGTTGCCGCTCACCGCGAGGACCGGCCCGATGGCGAGCTGGGAGGCGTTGTAGACGCGGGCGAAGTCACCGGGGGGCGTGCGGAAGTGGACCTGCCAGGAGGTGTTCGCGCTCTCCAGGATCACCCCCTCGACCTCGAGCTCAAGCTGCTCGACCCCCTCGATGCTCACCCGGAACGGCTCGGTCCGCAGCCGCCGCATCCCCCTGCTCAGCGCCCGGTAGCGGCTCTCGTCGCTGAGCGCCTCGTGGGTGAAGTCGAACTCGCTGAGCGAGGGCAGGATCCCGATCGCCACGACCCGCCCGCCCTGGGTGGCCGCCGCCGTGTCCACCGCGGCCATCGTCTCGTCCAGTTCGCGCAGCAGCCCCGTGAAGGGGCGCCCGGCGACCGGCAGCGGCGTCAGGTTGACCTCCAGGTTGTACCTGCCGAGTTCGGGCACGAGCCGGTCGTCGTCGGCGGCCTCGCGCACCTCGTGGTTGCGGGGAAGCGGCCTGCCCTCGGGGGTGACGAGGAACAGCTCAAGCTCGGCCCCGATCGTCGCCGGTCCCGCGCCGAAGCCCGGCCTGGCGAGCAGCTCCCGGAGTTGGGCGAGCTGCTCCCCCAGCCGTTCCCCGAAGCGGGCGAACTCCGCCTCGGTGAAGCGGTCCTTGTCGACTTGCTGGCCCATCGGCACCATCCGATCACTCGCTCCTGCTGTTGCCTCCTCCCTGTCCCGGCTGAAGGTTTCTAATCAGCCCGCGACCCAAGTGCCATGCCGTACGGCGATGCGGGTCTGATGCGGGCCTGTCGTCATGCCAGGCAGGTCAGGCGCCTGCCGCCGTTGTAGGTCAGCATGTCGGTGATCACGGTGGCCAGGTCGAGCGGTCCGCCGAGGGGGCCGCCGTCCAGGTCCGCGTAGGCCCGGTGGAGGTTGCCGACGATCCGCTCGGGGTCGAGCAGCCCGCCGTACTCGCCGAGATCGGTCTCCCTGGCGGTCTCCAGCGGCGAGAGACCGGCAGCCCTGCCGCGCTCGGCGGTCTCCAGCACGAACCGCAAATATCCCCGCACCCGGTCGACGACCTCGGGGCCGCAGACGTCGCCGTGGCCGGGGACGATCGTCGTGGCGCCCAGTTCGTCGAGCCGGTCGAGGGCTTCGAGCGACCCCAGGACCGACCCCATCAGCACGAACGGCGTGCCACCGTTGAAGACCAGGTCCCCCGCGAACAGCAGCGACCGCTCCGGGATCCACACCACGGAGTCGTTTGTCGTGTGCGCGGGGACGCCGATGTGCCGGACCTCGCAGCGCAGCTCGTCGGAGTAGACGGTGACGCCGTTGGTGTAGGTGAGGAACGGCGGGCAGGCCCGCAGGTCGCCCCACTCGACCTCGGTCCAGGCGAGTGTGCGGTAGGCGGGGATGCCCTCGGCGAGGATCGCCTCCCTGGTCCGTTCGTGGCCGACGATCGTCGCCTCGGGGAAGGCGAAGTTGCCGAAGGTGTGGTCGCCGTGGTGGTGGGTGTTGACCAGCGTCGTGATCGGGTTCGCGGTGACCGACCTGATCGCCTCGCGGTAGGCCAGGGTGCGGCGCTCCGTCGAGCAGGAGTCGACGCTGATCACCCCGCGTTCGCCGACGAGGAAGCCGGTGTTGTTGACCCACCAGCTCCCGTCTGGCTGGACGTAGGCGTAGACGCCGTCCGAGACCTCCTCGATCCTGGCGGGCGGCAGAGGATGGTCGTGCGGTGATGAGCTCATCACCGCATTGTCCCGCCGGTGCTCAGGACGGCACGCCGCGCCCGCGTTCGAGGCGCCTGCGGATCCGCGCCGCGGACTGCGCGTTGAGGGCGTCGCCCGCGGCGAGCGTGCGGGGCAGCAGTTCCGCCTCGGTGGTCAGGGCACGGAAGAGGACCTCGACGGTCACGTCGTGGCCGGGCCGCGCGACGATCTCGACGCGGTCGCCCGCCTCGATCCGTCCGGGTTCGATGACCCTGAAGTAGGCGCCGGGCCGGGCGGCCTGGGTGAACCTCCGTACCCAGCCCTTGTCCTCAAGCCAGCCCGCGAAGGTCCTGCAGGGGATGCGCGCGGAGGTGACCTCAAGCAGTAGGTCGGCCCCGACCCGCCAGCGCTCGCCGATCAGCGCCCCGTTGACGTCGAGGCCGGAGGTGGTGAGGTTCTCCCCGAAGACGCCGTTGGACAGGCCGCGCCCGAGCTCGGACTCCCAGAGGTCGAGGTCCTCCCTGGCGTAGGCGTAGACCGCCTGGTCGTCACCGCCGTGGTTGTGCAGGTCACCGATCACGTCCCCGGCGACACCGCTTCCCGCCGTGCCCGTCGGGCCTCCCGGCGCGGCCACGGCCACCGGTCCCCGCGCGGGGCGCTTGTCGATCCCGGTGAAGGCGGCGTCGGTGTAGTCGGCCGTGCGGGGGTGGCCGATGTTGACGGAGAGAAGCTGAGCCATACAGGCACCCTACAAAGCTCTCCAGACCATAGGGAAACGACTTGTTTCCACCGGGATTCCTGTCGCGGACACCCCTTCCCACCTGGGACGACGTATCTCGCGATCTTCTTTGACCGAGGTATTGCTTAAGAAAGTTTCCTAATGAATACTGTGGATCATCCACCCTGACCGGCCTCTTCACCCCCCGTTCCGGGGCGGACTGGTCTCCTTGGACAGTCGCGGGGGAAGCGCTCACCAACCCTTTCTGGAGGAGCCCCCCATGCTTCGACGCGCCCTCGCACTGGCCGGTGGTACGGCACTCGCCTGTGCCGCCGCCCTCTCCATCGCCGCTCCCGCCCACGCCGCCACCCAAGACGCCGTCGTCAGCCCGCTGAGCATCGGCGACTACTGCCACCAGAAGGTCGCCTCCTGGTCGTGGGTCGGCTTCTACAAGCTCCACGGCCTGGCCTGCTACGGCGGCTACAACGGAGACCAGTACGCCGGGGGCATCTACCCCGAGGCCGTCTGCGCGTTCCACTACCCCACCAGGGTGCTCGTCACCACCCTCCGCGGCCCCTCCGAGTCCCTGATCTGCCGCCTGACCGTCTGACCAAGGAAACGGGCTCCCGAAACCACCCTGGGAGCCCGTCTCCTGCGGTTCACCCGGTCGTCGTCCCGTTCGTGGGAGGCGTCCCGTCGGCCTGCCATCGCCGCAGACGGGCGAGGTGGAACTCCACCCTCCGGGCGGTCCGTTCGGTCTGACGGGCATCCTGGGAGCCCATGACGGGACGACGCCGTTGAGCGTCCCAGCCCGCGCACCACCAGAACCGGTATCCGTTGCACCACACGATCAGGGAGCCGACCGTCAGCAGGGCCAAGCCGTACCCACCGTAGGTCCTAGCCCCGATCCCGCGACGGGCCAGGGCCAGTCGCAACCGCTCCACCGCCCGTACCGCCGGGGTGTCCGGCAACCGGGGCAACGCCGTCATCACTGGCCGCTCCCCCTTCACGACGGCACCCGAAAACCCACGGCAGGGACAGTTCCGCACCTGTTCACGATTCACCTCCGGTACACCGTTTCAACTGCCCGCTTTTACCGTTTTGTCGATTCAGTCAGAGGTATGCTGACGTTTTGACCAGCGGATTCAGTGACGGCGTGTGACGCTTCCCAGCCAATGCGGCCAGAGCCGTTTTCCGGAGGAGCCATTGACGGATGGCCGACAAAGGGCCACGCCGGGGGCCAAAGAGGGGCCAGGGAGCCTCATGAAGAGCGAACACAAATGCGCGACAGACGCGCGGAGCATACTGACCGTATGAACTGCGACCTGATCAGGAAGCTGCGTCTAGAACACGGATGGTCCCAGGCAGGTCTGGCCGACAAACTGTGTGAGGTTTCCCAGCATCCGACCGTCACCCGTGCGGACGTCTCCCGCTGGGAAAGAGGCAAGCGAACCCCCAGGCCGTTCTGGCTCAGGCATCTGGCCACGGTGCTGGAGGTGCCCCTGACAGCACTGGAGGCTGATCCCGTGAACCGTCGAGCGTTCATCAGCGAGGTCGCCGCGGCGTCCATCGCCCCCATCGTGGCATCTGACCTGATCGAGCATGGATTCGCTGCAGCTCTAACCAAACGCCCCACCCTGGACCACTGGCACGCAAAACTCGCCTCCTACGGCAGCGACTACATGTCCCTGGGTGCGGCCGAAATTCAGAATCGCCTGACAAGCGATCTGCTGGTTCTCCAGCAACAGGTGGACGCCCCCGGAATGTGGGAGGTTGCCGCCAAACTGATGACCCTTTACGGGAAGACCTTTCCCGGTGCCGATGGCTCGAAGGCCGTCAACTGGTACATGATGGCCGCGAATGCCGCCGACAGGTCCGACGACGACTCAGTGCGTGTGTGGGTGCGCGGGCGGGCGGCGATCGCTCTCGGCTACGAAGGGGCGTCCCTGTCCGTGGCCGAGTCGTTCGCCAACCAGGCACTGGCGATCTCCGACAGGCCGTCTCTCGGCAGGCTGAACGCGCTGATGGGCAAGGCGCACGTGGCGGCCATCCGCGGCGACAGCAGAGCCGCCAGGACCCTCGCCGAGGAGGGACGGAGGGTGTTCGACGCCGCGGGGTCGGAGGACCAGGAGTCCGACTACGCGGTACCGCTGTGGCGCATGAACGTCTTCATGAGTCTGCTGGCGGCCCGCCTCGGAGACGAACAGGCCGCGCTCAGGGCGCAGGACGTCGCGGCGAAGCACCTTCCCCTCTCGCTTCCCAGGTTCGCCACCCATCTGGAGATGCACCGGGGCCTGATGATGGTCCGGGCGGGCGACCGCCATGGAGGCATCGCATACGCGCGTGAAGCCCTGGACCGGCTTCCCCCGGAGAAGCACAGTCTGACCCTCCGCATGTTGATGTCGGAGATGGAGGACGCGTGACCCTCCGAGAGCGACGGCGGGCCTTCGCTGTGTGTCGCGACAGGCCCGCCGGTACCGCTTCGGATCGTCAGTTGGCTCGTACGAACCGGACGCTGCCGAACTCCGCGGACTCCAGGGTGTCTCCCGAGGGGACGTAGCCCACGGGAGCGCCGTCGCAGTAGGGGCTCGGGTACAGCAGGGCGAGACGGTTCGTCCCGTTGATCGCGTCCCCCTTGGCGTAGCCGACGGGGTAACACCTGAGGTCGTGCGGGTTGTTCAGGACACGCGTCCCGCTCTGGGTCTCGTAGCTGAAGGTTCCGGCCCCGGCGGAGGCGGAGCCGGGGGTGGTCGCGACGAACGCGGCGCTGACGGCGAGAACCCCCAGGGCGGCGGACATTGCACGGCGCAAAGCAATCACTCCTTGTCGTTGGACAGGCACAGAGGGTAACGCAGGAGTGATGGCGGACCGGGAGACCCGGGCTCCGGGAAGGGGAAAGAAAACCGCCCGGCCACAAACGACGGCCAAAGCTCGCCGTACCCGACGGTGCCCCGACCGGCGGAGAGCACCGGGAAAGGGGCCAATAGGGTGGTTCATATGGAGTATGTACGGCTGGGCAGTACCGGGATGAAGGTGTCGAGGATCTGTCTCGGCATGATGAGTTACGGTGATCCGTCCCGGTGGGGCGAGTGGGTTCTCGACGAGGAGCGGGCGGAGCCGATCGTGCGGCACGCCGCCGAGGCCGGGGTGACGTTCTTCGACACGGCCGACGTCTACTCGGGCGGCAGGAGCGAGGAGATCACCGGGAGCCTGCTGCGCGCGATCTTCCCGAACCGGGACGACTACGTGCTGGCCACCAAGGTCTTCCTGCCCGTCGGCGAGGGGGTCAACGACCGGGGCCTGTCGCGCAAGCACGTCTTCTCCGCGATCGATGGCTCGCTGCGCCGCCTGGGCGTCGACCACGTCGATCTCTACCAGATCCACCGCTGGGACCCCGAGACCCCGATCGAGGAGACCATGCGTGCCCTGCACGACGTGGTCACCTCGGGCAAGGCCCTCTACATCGGCGCATCGAGCATGAGCGCCTGGCAGTTCGCCAAGGCCCAGCACGTCGCCGAGGTCAACGGCTGGACGAAGTTCGTCACGATGCAGAACCACCACAACCTGCTCTACCGAGAGGACGAGCGGGAGATGATCCCGCTCTGCACCGACCAGGGGGTCGGGCTGATCCCGTGGAGCCCGCTGGCCAGGGGCCTGCTCGCCCGCGCGGGCTCTGAGCGGGGCAGCGTCCGGGAGGACAGCGACGCCACCCGGATCGGGGCCCTGTACAGCGACCTGGAGAACAACCGGCAGATCCTCGACCGCGTCGCCCAGGTGGCCGCGGAGCGCGGGGTGCCCGCCGCCCAGGTGGCGCTGTCCTGGGTGCTGCGGCAGCCGGGCGTGGCCGCCCCGATCATCGGCGCCACCAGGGCCGGGCACGTGGACGACGCGGTGGCCGCGCTCGACCTTGACCTGACCGACAAGGAGCTCGCCCTGCTGGCCGAGCCGTACCGCCCCCGGGTCGTCATCCACTAAAAGCCGATGAGTCCGCTGGTCGGCGGAATCCGCTGACGGGCGGCCGCGATCTTTCCCCGGGCTTGCCGTGCGCGTGCCGGTCTCTAGATCGGGATCCGCGTATAGCAGGGAGGTGACGTCTCCAAGCACGGATCACCGGGGAAAGGCCAGCATGATTCAGCAGATGATCGCCCTGTCAGTCGTCGCCGTCACGGCGCTGAGCGGTACGGCCGCGAACGCGGCGCCGCCGGACGCCAACGAGCAGGACAGGAGGTTCCTGGTCCAGACGCACCAGGACAACCTCGCCGGGATCACCGCGGGCAAGGCCGCCATCGACAAGGGCCGCGACCGTGACGTACGGGCCCTGGGCAAGCGCCTTGTCGCCGACCACACGAAGCTGGACGCGGAGGTCCGGCAGGTGGCCCAGCGGCTCGCGGTGACCCTGCCCGCCGAGCCCACCACGGCGCAGCGCATCCAGTACAACCGGATCTCCGCCAGGAGCGGGGACGCCTTCGACTGGGCGTGGCTGTCCGTCGCGGCCATCGACCGTCGTACGGCGCTCGCCAGGGGGGCCAGGGAGCTGGCCGAGGGCGCCTCGCCCCAGGTCAAGCGGCTGGCCACCAGCGCCAAGCCCGTCCTGCTGAAGCACCTTGAGCTGCTGCGGCGCCACTCGGGCAGCAGCGCCACGGCCGGTGAGCCCGGCAAACCGGGACGGACCACCTCAGAGACCGTCGTGACCCGGGAGGGACGTTAAGGTCGGTCTGTGACCGATCTCACGGACTTCTCACGCCTTGTCGACGGTGACCACGGCCTGGCCGTCGCCTCGACCTTCCGCCCCGACGGGACGATCCGCTCCTCCGTGGTCAACGCGGGGGTGCTGGAGCATCCCGTCTCGGGGCGGCCGGTGGTCTCGTTCGTCGTCAGGGGTGACGCCCGCAAGCTCACCGACCTGCGGGCCAGGCCGTACGCCTCGGTGGTGCTGCGGGCGGGCTGGCGGTGGGCCTCGGCGGACGGGCCGGTCGAGCTGGTCGGGCCGGACGACCCGATGCCCGGGTTCGACGCCGAGGATCTGCGGATCCTGCTGCGGTTCGCCTTCGCCGCGGCGGGCGGGACCCACGACGACTGGCCGACCTACGACCGGGTCATGGCCGAGGAGCGGCGGACGGTCGTCCTGGTAACCCCGGACCGCCTGGCGGGCAACCCCTCCTGACCGGCCTCCGGCCGGTGCTCGCCCGGCCGGGGGGCCGGGCCGTACAGTCGGGCGATGGATCCTCGTGACCGTGTGGTCGAGCTGTTTCATCGGGTGGCGGCGTCGGTGCCCGCCTATGGGGCGTTCCTCAGGGAGCGGGGCATCGATCCCTCCCAGGTCCAGACATTTGATGATTTCGTACGGCTGCCGCTGACCAGCAAGGACACCTACACCCGTCGCTATCCCCTGCCCGAGCTGTGCCGGGACGGGGTGATCGGGGACATGATCTCGGTCTCGTCCGGATCGACGGGGACGCCGTCGTTCTGGCCGCGTTCTGTGGCCGACGAGCAGGTGATCTCCGAACGGTTCGAGGAGGTCTTCAGGGACGCGTTCGGGGCGGCGGGCCGCCGTACGCTGGCGGTGGTCTGCTTCGCGCTCGGCACCTGGGTCGGCGGCCTGTTCACGCTGGCCTGCTGCCGTCACCTGGCCGCCAGGGGATACCCGGTCACCTGCGTCGCGCCCGGCAGCGACCGGAGAGAGATCCTGCGGGTGATCCCCGAGCTGGCCCCGCACTTCGACCAGGTCGTGCTGCTCGGCTATCCCCCCTTCCTCAAGGACGTCATCGACGCCGGGATCGCCGAGGGGGTGCCGTGGGCCGACTACTCGCTCAAGCTGGTCACCGCCGGGGAGTCGTTCAGCGAGCAGTGGCGCACCCTGGTCGCCGAGCGGACGGGCATGACCGACCCCGCGCTCGACACCGCCTCCCTGTACGGCACCGCCGACGCCGGGGTGCTCGGCAACGAGACGCCGCTGTCCATCCGGATCCGCCGTTTCCTGGCCGAGCGGCCCGAGGTGGCCGAGGAACTGTTCGGAAGGCAGCCGTTGCCGACGCTCCTGCAGTACGACCCGGCCGTGCGCTTCTTCGAGGAGCACGAGGGGACGCTGCTGTTCTCCGGGGACAACGGCGTTCCGCTCGTCCGCTACCACATCGCCGACGAGGGCGGCCTGGTCCCGCACGACCGGATGCTCGACTTCCTGGCCGGGTACGGCTTCCGCCCGACGTCCCGGGAGCCGCGGCTGCCGTTCGTCTACGTCTTCGGCAGGAGCCACTTCACGGTGTCCTACTACGGCGCCAACGTCTATCCGGAGAACATCGCGGCCGGGCTCGAACAGCCGGAGGTCAGCTCCCTGGTGACGGGCAGGTTCGTGCTTGAGGTGGCCGAGGACGCGGGGCACGACCGGCGTCTGGCGGTGGCGGTCGAGCTGGCGGCCGGGGTGCGCGGCTCCGAGGAGACCGAGCGGCTGGTCGGGGAGTCGATCCTGGCCCAGTTGCTGCGCCTCAACAGTGAGTTCGCGGCGTACGTGCCCCCGGCGCGGCAGCCCCCGGTCGTCTCCCTGAGGGAGAAGGGCGACCCCGAGTACTTCCCGCCCGGAGGAAAGCACCGTTACACCAGGCGGTGAGCCTTTCCGTTTTCCAAAATTATCACAAAGAATCCGCAAGGCGGCGGGAACCCGGTGTCTTCGCAGCTCACCGGCCCGATCCCGGAAAAACAGGGGTTCCGGTGATCGGCTTTCGCCGCGCCCCGGGAAATCGGTGACCGGCCTAGCGTAAAAGGCGGCGCCGCGTCACCAAGAACGCGCAAAGGCCCGGTTATGCTGGCCCCAGCCGAAATCCAGGGGATTCTTTCATGAACAACGACGCCGTCTGGGTGCGGGGCGTTACCGGCGTCCAGATGCACCACACCACCGACCTGCAGGACGCGGTCCGCTTCCTGGGCAACGCGGTGATGGCGCTTCGGGCCGCGCACGTGCGGACCGGCGACGAGCGATACTCCGGCCTCGCCGACCAGCTCAGGGCCATGACCGCCGAGACGCGGGGGCTGGAGAGCCAGGCCAGGACGAGCATGCAGGACCTGCACGTGGCCGACCCCGAGCTGTTCCTGCGCTGCCGTGACGGCGAGGAGCCCTGGCCCGACGAGATCCAGGCGGGGTTCATCCCGCGCCACACCTGCCGGGACCGGTGTCTCTACCACGACCACGGCGTCCTGAACGCCATCACGCAGTGCACCTGCGGGCGGCCTCCGTGCCGGGCGTGCGCCATCGGTGGCGCGCCCGTGGGGTGAGTCCCCGGGAGATCTAGGCTGCTGCCATGGCACGAGCTAATGACGCCGTGGCGGCGGCCCTCGACGAGTACGCCGAACTGTTCGCGATGGCGGGCGGTGACGCCTTCCGGGTGCGCAGCTACCAGAAGGCGGCCAAGGCGATCGCCGGGTTCCCCGAGGACGTCGCGGCCGTCCCGGTCAGGAACGTGCCGGGCGTCGGCGCGGCCATCGCGGGCAAGGTCGAGGAGTACCTCGAACGGGGAAGCTTCCGCCAGCTCGACGAGCTTCGGGCGCGCATCCCCGAGGGGGTGCGGCGGCTGACCAGGATCGCCTCCCTCGGCCCGAAGAAGGCCGTCTTCCTCTTCCAGGAGCTCGGCATCGACTCCCCAGAGGCGCTCGCCGAGGCCATCGGGCAGGGACGGCTGCGGGGCGTGCGGGGCTTCGGCCCCAAGACCGAGGAGAACCTGCTCAGGGGCATCGAGCAGCTCGACCAGGCCGGCAGGAGAGTGCACATCGGCGTCGCCATGGAGCTGGCCGAGCGGATCATCGCCTCGCTGCCCGCCGAGCGGATCGCCTACGCCGGGTCCCTGCGCAGGATGAAGGACACCGTCGGCGACGTGGACATCCTGGCCGTCGGCCCGGAGAGCCTCATGGAGGTCTTCAGGGCGCAGCCGTACGTCGCGGAGGTCATCGCCTCGGGCGAGAAGAAGACCTCGGTGCGCACCCGCGAGGGGCTCCAGGTTGACCTGCGGCTGGTCCCCGCGGGGTCGTGGGGCGCGGCGATGCAGTACTTCACCGGGTCCAAGGAGCACAACGTGCACCTTCGGGAGATCGTGGTGAAGAAGGGGTGGAAGCTCTCCGAGTACGGCCTGTTCGACGGGGACCGGGTGGTCGCCGCCGAGCGGGAGGAGGACGTCTACCGGGCGCTGGGCATGGCGTGGATCCCGCCGGTGCTGCGGGAGGACGGCGGCGAGATCGACGCCGCGCTCAGGGACGCGCTGCCCGTCCTGGTCACCGAGGAGGACCTTCGGGGCGACCTGCACACCCACACCGACCTGACCGACGGCATCGCCTCGCTTGAGGAGATGGTCGCCGCCGCCCACGCGCGCGGCCACTCCTACTACGCGGTGACCGACCACGCCCCGGACCTGGCGATGCAGCGGATGACCCTGGACAAGGCCCTGGCGCAGCGTGAGCGGCTGCGGCGGCTCCAGGAGGACTATCCGGACATGCGGCTGCTGCACGGCACCGAGCTGAACATCGCCCCCGACGGCTCCGTGGACTGGCCCGCCGAGGTGCTCGCGGGCTTCGACGTGTGCGTGGCGAGTGTGCACTCCCACTTCACCCAATCGCGGGAGGAGATGACCAGGCGGTTCGTCGTCGCGTGCGAGAACCCGCACGTCCACGTGATCGGCCATCCGACGACGCGCAGGATCGGCAGGCGCCCGCCGGTGGACGCCGACTGGGACGAGGTGTTCCGCGCCGCGGCCCGCACCGGCACCGTGATGGAGATCGACTCCTTCCCCGACCGCTCCGACCTGCCTTCCGATCTGGTACGGCTGGCGCGCCACCACGGGGTGCGCTTCTCGATCGACAGCGACGCCCACGCGGTTCCCCACCTGGCCAACCAGCGGTTCGGGGTCGGGGTCGCGCAGCGCGCCTGGCTGACCGCGGAGGACGTGGTCAACACCTGGCCGGTCGAACGGCTGCTGGACCTCCTGCGTCCATGACCCTCGGCGCTTCATGCCGTTCCCAGACACAACTCTTACCTGACCGGGTAGGGGCAGGACGTCCTTTCTGTACGGCATGCGTATTGAGTGGTGGTGAAGGCCCCCAGGCAGGGGCGGGGTGATGATGGACGTGAACAGTTTGTTCTCCGTGAGAAGGTTCGACCGATGCGCCAGCTGACCGCCCTCGACGCACAGTTCCTGCATGCCGAGACGGCGACGACCACGACCCATGTCGCCGGGCTGGCGATCCTCGACCCCGAGCACTGCCCGGGGGGCACGCTGACCCGTGAGGCGCTGGTCGGCCTGCTTCGGGAGCGGCTGCACCTGGCGCCCGCGCTGAGCCTTCGCCTGGTCGAGGTGCCCTTCGGGCTGGACCGGCCCTACTGGGAGGAGGTCGCCGACCTCGACGTCTCCGCCCACGTCCACGAGGTGACTCTCCCCTCCCCCGGGAGCGACAGGCAGCTCGCCAGGAAGGTCGCCCGCATCCACGAGCGGCGTCTCGACCGTCGCCGCCCGCTGTGGGAGATGCACCTGATCCACGGGCTGTCCGGGGGGCGGGTCGCGCTCTACGCCAAGATCCACCACTGTGCCGTGGACGGCGTCTCCGGCGCGGAGACCCTGGCGGCCATGCTCGACCTCACGCCCGAGCCGCGTGCCGTCCCCCCGGCGCCGGGGGCGCTCGCCGTACCGGAACCCGAGGAGGTGCTGGGGCCGCTGGCCATGCTCACCGTCGCTGCGGCCAAGTCCGTGTCGTATCCGGGCAGGGCGTTGCGCGCGCTGGGCAGGATGATGACCGACCTGGACGCGATGCCGGTGCTCTCGGCGCTGCCCGGGGCACGCGCGGTCGCCGAGACCGCGAGGTCGATCAGCGGGAACCAGGCCGAGCTGCCCGACCTGCCGCCGCTGGCCGCGCCCCGCACGCCGTTCAACGGCCCGATCACCGCGAAACGGCGCTTCGCCTACGGCTCGATCCCGCTCACCGAGGTCAGGCACGTCGCCAAGTCCTTCGGGCTCAGCGTCAACGACGTGGTGATGACGGTGTGCGCCTCGGCGCTGCGCTCCTGGCTGCGTGAGCGTGAGGCGCTGCCCGACCGGCCGCTGGTCGCGGCGGTTCCCGTCTCGGTGCGCACCCCGGCGGCACGGGCCGGGGGTGTGATCGGCAACCGCCTTTCCGTCATGATCACCCAGATGCCGACGGACGTGGCCGACCCGCTGGAGCGGCTGCGGACCATGGGGCGGACGATGGGCGTGGCCAAACGCCGCTTCGCCGGGGCACCGGCCACCTGGCTCGACGAGCTGTCCTCGCTGCTGCCCACGGTCCTCACCTCGGTCGCGACCCCGGCGATCTCCCGGCTCGCCTCGGTCACGATGCCGCCGATCAACCTGATCGTCTCGAACGTGCCCGGCCCCCAGTTGCCGCTCTATCTGTGCGGGGCTCGGCTGCTGGCCTACCACCCGGTCTCGGCGCTGAGCGACATGAGCGGCGGCCTCAACATCACCTGTTTCTCCTACGACGGCTCGCTGGACTTCGGGATCCTCGCCTGCCCGGAGCGGGTGAAGGACGTGTGGCGGCTGATGGACCACCTGCGGGAGGCGATGGAGGAGCTGGCCGCGCTCGACCCGCGCGTCTCCTGAGCGCCGTCAGCCCAGCGCGTGGGCGATCAGTTCGGCGACGGCGTCCGGGTCGATGTGGTGGCCGGTGAGCTGGCAGAGGTTCTCCTGGTGCAGCAGCACGGCGGCGAAGGTGACCGCCGCGACCTCAAGCCTGGCCGCGTCTCCACGCCGGGTCGGCAGCGCCAGCTCCAGGGCGAAGCGGGCCCGCCTGACGATCTCCCCGTTCAGCCTGCCGAGCCGGTCACGGACAGAGCCGTGGGTGTCGGCCTCGCGGAACAGGATGCGGCGCATCGCCGGGGAGGCCCGCAGCGGCAGGCGGCGGGCCAGCCGGGACAGGCTTTTCGCCGCGTCGCCGGGGACGGCCTCGACCTCGGGGACCTCCTCGACGAGGGTGCGCTCGTCGATCAGCGCGACCAGCACGTCGATCTTCCTGGGGAAGTAGTGGAAGACGAGCCCCTTGGGCACCTGGGCCAGCCGGGCGATCTCCGCGGTCGGCGTGGCCTCGTAGCCGCCACCGGCGAACAGTTTCTCCGCGGCGTCGAGGATGCGTGTGCGCGCGTCCGGCTCTGTGGCGCCACCGGAGCGCGGTCTGAGGCTGCCCACAGCCAGACGATAACCGCCCGGTAACGCGTTTTTCCATGCCGTACCGATTCCGAACCACCGGCGGGGAGAACCCGGTGCGGACCGTGATCGCCAGGCGCCTAATCTGAGCGGCATGACCTTCTCCGAACTGAGCCTCTTCCCCGTCTGTCTCGGCGGCAACGTCTTCGGCTGGACGGCGGACCGTGACACCTCCTTCGCCGTCCTGGACGCCTACGTCGAGGCGGGCGGGAACTTCGTCGACACCGCCGACTCCTACTCCGCGTGGATCCCCGGCAACTCGGGGGGCGAGTCGGAGACCATCATCGGCGAGTGGCTGGCCTCGCGGGGCAACCGCGACCGGGTCGTGATCGCGACCAAGGTCGGCTCGCTGGGCAGCAGGCGCGGCCTTTCCTCGGCGAACATCCGCCTTGCCGTCGAGGACTCGCTGCGGCGGCTGCGGACCGACTACATCGACCTGTACTGGGCGCACATCGACGATCAGGAGACGCCGCTCGACGAGACGCTCGGCGCGTTCGACGCCCTGGTCCGCGAGGGCAAGGTGCGTGACATCGGGGCCTCGAACTACGGTCCCGAACGGCTCGCCGAGGCGCTGGCGATCTCCGAGCGGGAGGGCCTGGCCCGCTACGTCGCCCTGCAGCAGCACTACAACCTGCTCGAACGCGAGTACGAGGGCGCGCTGCGGGACGTGGTCGCCGCCAACGGGCTGGTCAGCACGCCGTACTTCGGGCTGGCCAGAGGGTTCCTGACCGGCAAGTATCGTCCCGGCGTCGAGGTGGACAGCGCCCGCGCCGGTTCGGCGTCGGAGTACCTGTCGTCGGAGCGGGCCCTGCGGGTGCTCGACGCGCTGGACAGCGTGGCCGTCGAGCGCGGCGTGGCCCCGGCGACGGTGGCGCTGGCCTGGCTGGCGGCCCAGCCGACGGTCGCGGCCCCGATCGCCAGCGCCCGCACCGTCGAGCAGCTCGCCCCGCTGCTCGCCGTCGCCGAGCTGAAGCTGGGCGAGGAGGAGCTGACCCTGCTGGACGAGGCCTCACGTTGACGTCCCGGGCACCGGCGGGCCCCCGCCCACCGGTGCCCGGATTTCCTCAGTGCCGTACGGCCTGCTCCGCACCGATGCCGGTGAGCGAGCGGACCTCGATCTCGGCGTACTTGGCCGGGTTGTACTCCTTGCTGAGCCGCGCCCCCACGTAGCCCGCCAGGAAGCCCAGCGGGATCGAGACGATGCCGGGGTTGCTCAGCGGGAACCAGGCGAAGTTCGCGTCGGGGAACAGCGAGGTGGCGCTTCCCGAGACGACCGGGGAGAAGACCACCAGGATCAGGGCCGACAGCAGGCCGCCGTAGATGGCCGAGACCGCTCCGGCGGTGTTGAAGCGCCGCCAGAAGAGGCTGTAGAGGATGGCGGGCAGGTTGGCCGAGGCGGCGACCGCGAAGGCCAGCGAGACCAGGAAGGCCACGTTCTGCCCCTGGGCGAGGATGCCGAGCCCGATGGCGACGGCGCCGATGACGAAGGCCGAGATCCTGGCGACCAGGATCTCCTCCCCCTCGGTGACCTGGCCGCGCTTGAACACGTGGGCGTACAGGTCGTGGGCGAAGCTGGAGGAGGAGGCCAGCGTCAGGCCCGCGACGACGGCCAGGATGGTCGCGAAGGCGACGGCGGCGATGACCGCGAGCAGGATCGTGCCGCCGACCTCGCCGAACACGGCCCTGCCGACCGCCTCTGCGAGCTGTGGCGCCGCGGTGTTGCCCGCCTTGTCCTGCCCGGCGATCGCCTTCCCGCCGACCATCGCCGCCGCGCCGAAGCCGAGCACGAGGGTCAGCAGGTAGAAGACGCCGATGATGCCGATGCCCCACAGGACCGACTTGCGGGCCTCCTTGGCGGTGGGGACCGTGTAGAAGCGGATCAGGATGTGCGGCAGGCCCGCGGTGCCGAGCACCAGCGCCAGGCCCAGGCTGATCAGGTCGATCTTCCCGGCCAGGCCCTGGGCGGCGGTGCCGTACTTCAGGCCGGGGATGAGGAAGGCGTCGCCCTTGCCGCTGCCGGTCGCGGCGGCGCCGAGCAGCCCGGAGACGTTGAAGCCGTAGCGGCCGAGCACCAGCAGGGTGACCAGGGCCGCGCCGGTCATCAGCAGCACGGCCTTGACGATCTGCACCCAGGTGGTGCCCTTCATCCCGCCGACGACCACGTAGATGACCATCAGCAGGCCGACGCCGACGATCGTCAGCGCCTTGCCCGTCGGGGAGGTGACGCCGAGCAGCAGGCCGACCAGCGCGCCAGCGCCGACCATCTGGGCCAGCAGGTAGAAGATCGAGACGGTGATGGTGGACACGCCCGCCGCCGTGCGGACCGGGCGCGGGCTCATCCTGAAGGCCAGCACGTCGGCCATGGTGTACTTGCCGGAGTTGCGCATCAGCTCGGCGACGAGCAGCAGCGCGACCAGCCAGGCGACGAGGAAGCCGATGGAGTACAGGAAGCCGTCGTAGCCCGACAGGGCGATGATCCCCGCGATGCCGAGGAAGCTGGCGGCCGACATGTAGTCGCCGCCGATCGCCAGGCCGTTCTGCACGCCGCTGAAGGAGCGTCCGCCCGCGTAGAAGTCGGCGGCGTCCTTGGTGTTGCGGCTGGCCCAGAAGGTGATGCCCAGCGTCGCCGCGACGAAGACCAGGAACAGGAGCGTGGAGAGTGTCTGGTGGCTCACGCCGACTTCCTCTCCGCCTCGGCGCCGTTGCGGATCTCCTCGGCCAGCGGGTCCAGCCTGCGCTCGGCGTAGCGGGAGTAGGCCCAGGCGATCCAGAAGGTCGAGACGAACTGGAGCAGCCCGAGGACCAGGGCCACGTTGACGTTGCCGAACAGCTTGACGCCCATGAAGTCACGCGCCCATCCGGACAGCACCACGTACAGCAGGTACCAGGCGAAGAAGGCCGCGGTCATCGGGAAGGCCCAGGACCGGAAGCGCCGTCTGAGTTCCTGGAAGTTCTCCTCTGCCTCTATCCGCTCGTAAACCGATGGTTCGTGCCGCCCGGCGGTCATCGGACCTCCCGCATATGTGATGTGGATCACGGACAACGTAGGAGGGGACGGTACCCCGCGTGCAGTGCCGGGGCGGGGCTCTTCGCCCAGGTGGCGTCGCGTCGCGGCAAGTTGGTGATGGTGTGCGGTGAAAGGTCCTTTCCGTGCGCCGAGCGGCCGGGCCGAGGTGTCAACGACGGGTCAGCGACACGTCAATGGTCCCGCCAGCCGCCGCAGGGCCCGGCCCGTGGGCAGCACGGGCACCGCGCTGTGCACCATGGAGAACGCCTCAAGGCCGGGGACGATCACGGTGAGCACCGGGCACCTGTCGTGCTCGGGGTTCCACCGGAAGGAGTAGGCCCCGAACCCGGCGCGCTCCAGCGTCTCCAGGACCACGGCGATCTGCTCGCCGACACCCTTGGGAACGTCCCCGGGAGCACCCCCGGGACCGGCCTCGGGCGGCCGCGCGTCGAAGGTGACCCGGTCGAGCAGCGGGGCCGCGTCGAGCCGGGCGCAGCGTTCGAGCAGCGGCCACCGCCGCAGGCTCTCCAGCCTGCGGCCCAGGGTCAGGTCGACTCCCAGGGAAAGGTTGAACGACGACTGGACGACCTCGGTGAGCGCCCGCTCGACGGCGTACTCGGGGTCGAGGGAGGCTCCGGAGCCGATCACCCCGGGGTACGGCCCGGCCCGCGAGGGCAGCGCGCAGTAGACGGGGATGCCCAGGTCCGAGGTGATGTCGATGACCAGCGGGAGCGCTCCCAGGTAGGCCGCGGCCTCGCCGTACAGGCGGCGCAGGTCGGGGGGAAGGCTCTCCGGGTCGAGCGCGGAGAGGCGGGATCGCCCGCCGAGGTACCACTCAAGGAGGGCGTGTGACAGCGCGTCCCGTTCGACGACCTCCAGGAGGCCGTGCAGCAGGGCGTCCTGCTCGCTGACCCCGGCCGCGGTGCCGTTGTCGTAGGCGTAGCGCAGGTAGGGCTCGTAGCGCAGGTCGTCCCCGGGGATCGGGTGGCTGCGGCAGGAGGGCGAGCGGGAGAAGGCCGGGTACCACACCGGGGACCGTCCCGGGCTCAGGGGCTCGGCGCGCAGACAGGCGAGACCGGCGTCCGGGTAGTCGCGAGCCAGGCGCTGGATCATCTCCTCCCCGCGCAGCTCGGGCTGGCAGACCACGGTCCCGACCGGCATCGCCCGCACCCGCCCGCTGTCGTGGGCGAGCGCCGCCTGGCCCTCCTCGTGCTGGAGGTGCTGCCAGGCCTCGAACAGCGCGCTGACCCTGCTCTGGGCGCCCGCGCCCTTGCCGAGGGAGGCGGTGACCGCGCGTCCCTCGGGGTCGCGCACGGTGCAGCGGTGCACGGGAAACTCCGCGGAACCCGCCGAGACCATCTCGGCCGAGAGCCCGCGGTCCGCGAGGACGGACTCGATGACGGCGAGCGCTCCGGCCGGGCCGGTGCCGCGCTCGCGCTGGGCGCGCGCCATCGTCGTCAGAGGGTTCCGGGGGCGAACCGGATGGTGAAGAACTCGTCGAGGAGCACCCTTTCGGACAGGGTCACCGAGAAGCTGTCCTCCAGCTGGAACCCGTCCGGTTTGAGAAGCGACTGGCCGTTGGAGTTGCTGTTGCCCATCGCACGCTCCCTTTCGTCACTCGAATAACAGAAATGTCCTTACATTACAGGTAATTTCGACATATGTAATAGATCATTGTCAAGTGGAGCGAGGGCGCCAGTCACCCCGGTCGAGATCCAGCGTCTCCGGGGTGTGCAGCCGGACCATGATCCTGGCCACCCCGGGCGGGATACGGCTCCTGGTCAGCAACGAGACCACGATCATGACGGTGAAGGCGACCGGCACCGACCAGGCGGCCGGCTGGGCCAGCAGCGCCCCCGCCAGGCCCGTGTGCGGCCCCTCCCCGATCGTCAGCAGCACCGCCCCGCAGGCCAGGCCGCCCCCGACCACCAGCCCCGCCATCGCCCCCGGCGGCGTCAGGCGCCGCCACCAGATGCCCAGCACCAGCAGCGGGCAGAAGGAGGAGGCGGAGACCGCGAAGGCCAGCCCGACCACGTCGGCGACCGGCAGCGAGCGCGCCACCGAGGCGAGCGCCAGCGGCACGGCGACCGCCACGACCGCCGCGACCCGGAACGAGCGGACCCCGCCCCGCAGGATGTCCTGCCCGATCACCCCCGCGACCGAGACCGTCAGCCCCGAGGAGGTGGACAGGAACGCCGCGAAGGCCCCCGCCGTCACCAGCGCGGTCAGCAGGTCGCCCGCCACGCCCCCGACGAGCCGCCCCGGCAGCGTCAGCACCACCATGTCGCTGCCCCGCAGCTCCGGCAGGTAGATCCGCCCCAGCGCGCCGTACACGGCGGGCATCAGGTAGAACAGCCCCAGCAACGACAACACCACCAGTGTCGTACGGCGCGCGGCCCGCCCGTCCGGGTTGGTATAGAAGCGCACCAGCACGTGCGGCAGCCCCATGGTCCCCAGGAACGTGGCCAGGATCAGCGAGTAGGTCGAGTAGAGGCCGTACTCCCTGCCGCCGGACAGCGGCAGCGCCCAGGTGACCGCGTCCGCCGCGCCCAGCCCCGGCGCGCCGTCCGCCCGCCAGGCCAGCAGCAGGAAGACCAGCGGCACGGCCAGCGCGGTCAGCTTGAGCCAGTACTGGAAGGCCTGCACGAACGTGATCGACCGCATGCCACCCGACAGCACGTTCACCCCGACCACGCACGCGACCAGCAGACCGCCCGCCCACTCGGGCGCCCCGGTGACGGCCCGCAGCACCAGCCCGGCGCTCTGGAACTGCGGCATCAAATACAGCCAGCCGATCAGCACGACCAGCACCCCGGCCATCCGCCGTACGGCCATCGACCCCAGGCGCGCCTCGGCGAAGTCGGGCAGCGTGTAGGCGCCCGAACGGCGCAGCGGCGCCGAGACCAGGACCAGCAGCACCAGGTAGCCACCGGTCCAGCCGACGGGCAGCCACAGCATGTCCGCGCCGTAGGCCAGGATCAGCCCCGCGATGCCCAGGAAGCTCGCCGCCGACAGGTACTCCCCGCCGATGGCCGAGGCGTTCCACAGCGGGGAGACCGTGCGGGAGGCGACGTAGAAGTCGGAGGTCGTGCGGGACAGGCGGATGCCGAACGCCCCGATCAGCACCGTGGTGAGCATCACCAGCACGACCGCGGCCACCCCGTGGACGGCGTTCACCCCGCCCGGTCCACCAGCTCGGCGAAGTGACGCTCGTTGCGCTCGGCCTGCCGTACGTAGAGCCAGGCGCCGGTGACGAAGACCGGGTAGATCAGGCCCGCCAGCACCACCCACGGCAGGGGGACGCCCAGCACCACGACCGCGCGCAGCTCGGGCACGAGCGTGAACAGCAGCGGCAGGCCACCGACCACGCAGGCCAGCACCGTGCACACGAACAGGGCGAGCCGGAACTGGGTGCGCACCAGCGAGCGCATGTAGACCTCGCCCAGGCGGGTCTGCTCGTCGATCTCCCTGGTCACCGGGTAGCGCGGGTTGCGGGCGGCCGTGGTGCGCGGGCTGGTGACCACCTCGCGGCGCGGACGCCCGTCGTCCCCGCGCGGATGGTCGGCCCCTGACCTGCTCACTCCGGCCTGCCCTTGCGGGCCCTGCGGACCAGCAGGTCACGAAGCTCCCTGGTGTGCCTACGGCTGACCGGGATCTCGGTCCCGCAGACCCGCACCACGCACCGCCCCGAGTCGATGTGCAGCTCGTCGATGTGCTTGACGGCCACCAGGTGGCTGCGGTGCACGCGCACGAAGCCCGCAGACGACCAGCGCTCCTCCAGGGTCGCCAGCGGGATGCGGACCAGGTGGCTGCCGCCCGCGGTGTGCAGGCGCGCGTAGTCGCCCTGCGCCTCGACGTAGCGCACCTCGGTGCTGGCCACGAACCGGGTCACCCCGCCCAGCTCGACCGGGATCGTGCCCGGGTCCGTACGGCCCGTCCCGTCCCCGTCGGGCAGCTCCGCCGACACGCACACCCGCCGTACGGCCTCGGCCAGCCGTTCGGGTCTGACCGGTTTGAGCAGGTAGTCCTCCGCCTTGATCTCGAAGGCGTCGACCGCGTGCTCCTCGTAGGCCGTCACGAACACCACCCGGGGCGGGTTGGCGAACTGCGACAGCAGCCTGCCGAGCACCACCCCGTCCAGGCCGCGCATCCGGATGTCGAGGAAGACCGCGTCGATCGGCCGCCCGTCGGCGATGGCCCTGTCGAGCACGCGCAGCGCCGCCGCGCCGTCCCGCGCCTGGGCGACCTCGCCGATTCTCGGGTCGTCCCGCAGCAGGTAGGCCAGGTCCTCAAGGGCGGGAATCTCGTCGTCGACGGCCAGGACTCGAAGACCGGTCACGGGCGCTCCTCCGGATCGTCGAGGGGGAATTCCTAGAGGGTGATGAATCAGACATCACCTGTCAACAGTTCCTGACCTGCCGAATCCACAGAAAGCACTCAGTGAGCCTCGGTGAGCCTCGGTGGGCTTCAGTGGGCTGAGACTCCCGGGTGATACTTCGGCACCCGGACGCTCACCTTGGTCCCCGCGCCCTTGCCCGTCTCGGCCACCAGCCCGTACTCGTCGCCGTAGACCTGGCGCAGCCGCTCGTCCACGTTGGCCAGGCCGACCCCGCCCGTCCCAGAGCGTTCGTCGGCGTCCCCCGCCAGGACCCGGCGCAGCCGTTCGGGGTCCATGCCGACGCCGTCGTCCTCCACGCTGATCCGGCACTCGGCCCCGGCGTCCTCGGCGACGATCGAGATGCGGCCGACGCCCGGCTTGCTCTCCAGGCCGTGCCTGACGGCGTTCTCGACAAGCGGCTGCAGGCACAGGAACGGCACGGCGACCGCGAGCACCTCGGGGGCGATGCGCAGCGTCACCTGGAGCTGGTCGCCGAACCTGGCGCGTTCCAGGGTCAGGTAGCGGTCGATGGAACGCAGCTCCTCGGCGAGCGTGGTGAACTCCCCGTGCCGCCTGAAGGAGTAGCGGGTGAAGTCGGCGAAGTCCAGCAGCAGCTCACGGGACCGGTTGGGGTCGGAGCGTACAAAGCTGGCGATGGTCGTCAGCGAGTTGTAGATGAAGTGCGGGGAGATCTGCGCCCGCAGCGCCCTGACCTCGGCCTCCATCAGCCGCGTCCGCGACCGGTCGAGCTCGGCCAGCTCAAGCTGGGAGTCCACCCAGTTGGCCACCTCGTGGGTCGCCCTGACCAGGCCCGCCGAGGCGTGCCCGCCGTACGCCGCCAGGGAGCCGACGACCCGGCCGTCCGTGGTGAGCGGAACCACGACGGCGTATCTGATCGGGCACTCCGGGAGGTCGCACGAGACGACCTCGGGGCCGAGCACCTGCGTGCGGCCCCCGCCGAGGGTCTTGGCCGCGTAGGCGAACGCGTCGGCGGCGTGGTGCTCGCCCTCGCCGTCGTAGACCAGCAGCCGCTGCCCGTCGGTGATGGCCAGCGCCGGGGAGCCCAGCAGCTCCCGCAGGTGCCGTGAGGCCTTCTGGGTGCCCGTCTCGGTGAGCCCGGCCCGCAGCGGCGGCGCGGCCAGGGAGGCGGTGTGCAGGGTCTCGAAGGTGGCGCGCTCGGCCGGGCTGCTGCCCAGCTCGCGCCTGCCGCGCAGTACGCGCCACAGCACCAGGGCCGGGACGCCCACCAGGGCGGCTACGAGCAGCGCTGCGACGAGGGGTTCCACGTCCCGGACCCTATCCTCGCACGTGGGTCGGCGCCCCTTCGACGGATATCCCTCACGCCTTTACATTGTAGATCAAGAACTCCTCAACGGATCCGGGCCAGCAGCGCGCAGATCTCGTCCGCGAGGGCCGTGTCCACCGGGGCGTGCCGGTTGAGCAGCCGGTACCACATCACGCCGAAGACGACGTCGACCGCCAGCCCGGGATCGACGCCGGGGGGCAGCGCGCCCCGTTCGAGCACCGTCCGCAGGATCCGCCTGCGTGGCTCTATGAGCTCGGTCTGCAGGCGCGCGGCGAAGACGGGGTCGCTCTGCGCGTCGGCCATCAGGCCGACGACCGCCTGGCTCGCCACGCCGTCGACCAGCGTGAACGTCTCCCTCAGGAAGGTCTCAAGATCACGCCACGGGTCGCCGCTCTCCGGCGGAGGGGCCAGTTCGGTGCCCGCGAGGTCGGCGACCGCCTCAAGCAGCACCTCCCCCTTGGTCTGCCACCAGCGGTAGAGCGTCTGCCTGCCGACACCCGCGGCCTCGGCGATGCCCTTCAGGGTGACGTTGGGGTATCCGTCCCTGGCGCACAGGCCGAGAGCGGCCCGCAGGATCGCCCTCCTGGCCTCCTCGCTGCGCGGTCTGCCCACCATGGCACGCACTTTACAGGACACCATGTCTCGATTTACGATTTCGAGGCACAATGACTCGTTTTTGGGGGACTCAATGCGTGTTGTGATCGTGGGAGGCACCTCGGGCATCGGCCTGGCGACCGCCGAGCTGCTCGCCGGGGAGGGCCACGAGGTCGTCGTCACCGGCCGGTCGGCGGAAAGGGTCGAGGCGGCTCTCAAGCGGCTCGGGGACCGCGCCTCGGGGGAGGCCCTCGACGCCAGGGACGTCGAGGCGACGCGTGCCTTCTTCGCCGGGCTCGGCGTCGTCGACCACGTGGTCGTCACCGTGTCGGGACGGGGTCAGGCGGCGGGCCCGCTACGGACGCTGACGCGGGAGAAGCTGACGTCGGCCGTACAGGACAAGCTCGTCCCGCAGCTGCTGACCGCGCAGGCCGCGCTCGACACCCTGTCGCCCGAGGGGTCGCTGACCTTCGTCTCGGCCGCCTCGGCGCGCTCGTCCGCCCCCGGCGTGTCGGGGCTGGCCGCCGTCAACGGCGCCCTTGAGTCGGTCGTCCCCGGTCTGGCCGTCGAGCTTGCCCCGATCCGGGTGAACGCGGTCTCCCCCGGGGTGATCGACACCGGCTGGTGGACCGGGCCCAACGAGGAGGGCAAGGCCGGGGTGCTCGCCACCGCGGCGCAGGGCTCGCCGACCGGGCGGGTGGGCAGGCCTCAGGACGTCGCCTCGGCGATCGCCTTCGTGGTCGGCAACTCCTTCGTCACCGGCACGGTCATCACCGTCGACGGCGGCTGGCGCCTCAAGGCGTGAAGGCCTCAGAGGGCCGCACGGACGCGTGAGGCGTACGCCTCGGCCTCCCCTGGGCCGTCGTAGGTGGTCCTCGGCCAGAAGAAGCCGCGCAGGCCATCCTTGCGGTTGCGGGGCACGACGTGGACGTGCAGGTGCGGCACGCTCTGGCTGATCCGGTTGTTCATCGCCACGAACGTGCCGCCCGCCTCAAGGCCCCGCTCGACGGCGGTGGCGACGGCCTGGACCCGCTCGAAGAACGGGCCGACCGAGGGGGCGGGCAGGTCGGTGAGGGTCTCGGCGTGCGCGGCCGGGGCGACCAGGACGTGCCCCTTGAAGACGGGCCTGACGTCCAGGAAGGCGAAGGCGACCTCGTCGGAGAACACCACGTTCCCCGGCCGCTCCCCCGTGGCGATGGCGCAGAACAGACATCCCTCGGCTGACATCCCCCCAGAATAGGATTCCCCCCGGTCATGTTCCCGCCCAGGAGGAGAAAACCGGTGTCCCAAGATTCCCGTCAGGTCCCCTGGAGCGACTCCTACGACGAGTGGCGGGCGGACGCGGCGGACCCGGCCTTCAGCGAGTGGCTGCGCTCCGGCTCCGAGCCCGGGTGGACGGCGGTCGTGACCCACCCGTTCGCCGCCTCCATCACCCGGGGGCTGACCCCGCGGGAGGACATGCGCCGCTACCTGGTGCAGGACTTCCAGTTCGTCGACGCCTTCACCGCGCTGCTCGGCGCCGCGGTGGCCAGCGCGGACAGCTTCGAGTCACGGGTGCCGTTCGGCCGCTTCCTCGGCGAGACGGCGACGACCGAGGAGAAGACCTACTTCCACCGGGCCCTGGCCGCCCTCGGCGCGAGCGAGGCCGACCTGACGGCGCCCGCGCTCGAACCGGTGACGGTCGACTTCCGCGCGCTGATGGACGAGGCCAGGAGGAGCCTGGACTACCCGGTCATCCTGGCGGTCCTGTGCGTGGCGGAGTGGAGCTATCTCGGCTGGGCGAGCCTGGCCGAGGAGCCACCGCCCGGTGACTTCGTGCACCGCGAGTGGGTCGAGCTGCACGAGGGGCCCGCCTTCCGGGCCTGGGTCGCCTTCCTGCGCGGCGAGCTGGACCGGCTCGGCCCCGCGCTCGACGCGCGGGAGCGGGCGCGCGTGCTCGACGTCTTCCGCCGTGCCGTACGGCTTGAGCTGCGTTTCTTCGACATGGCGGCCGGGGGGCAGGCAAGCCCCCCGGCCGGGCCGGATGTCAGCGGCGCACCTTCGTGACCACGGTCTTGGCGGTGCGGAAGGCGCAGAAGCGGTCGCGCGAGGTGGTCCTGCTGTAGTTGCGCTCGTAGTCCTTCTGGCCGAGGCCGTCGACGCTGTCGAAGCCCAGCTTGGCCGTCGCCGTCCTGCCGCCGTGGCGGGCGAGGGTGGTCTTCAGGACGATCGTGCCCTTGTAAGGGACCGGGTGGGAGACGTCGCTGGGGATCTCGCACCACACGCCGTCGCGGTAGGTGTGGCAGGGGAAGGTGGCCAGCCGCTTGCCCGAGGGGCTCAGGAGCGTGGCCGAGCGCGGGGTCTTGGCGCCCTTGGGAAGGCTGCCGCCGACCCAGAAGGAGGCCCAGTAGGGGGCGAAGGACTCCGCCCAGGTCATGGTGTAGTCGAGGGTGTAGGTGACGCGCCCGCCCTGGTGGTCGCGCGGGGTGCCCTTGGCCTTGAACTTGATCTTGACGAGGGGGTCCCGCTCGCACTTCTTCACGGAGCTGACGCAGGTCGCCGCCTGCGCGGGGGCGAGGGGTGACAGGGCGACCGCGACGAGGGCGAAGCCCGCTGTGAGCGCTGTGAGGCCGACTGCTCGGCGCATGAAGTCCTCCTGGGGGGTCGGCCGGAGAGGGGGTTCCTGCCGCAACGGTCCCGCTCCGGACTCGGGACGCGCCGTGGCGGGAGGCCACGGTCGCGTCGCGGCGGCGAAGGCCCCCGGGGAGCCGAGACGGCTCGCGCGGACGGGACCTCCCGCATCGATCACTACGTACGGGCGGCCGGAACGGTTCAGCGGGGGACCATTCGGTCTTCCAGAACCGGGCGGGAAGGCTTCCGGAACCGGGCGGGAAGGCTTCCGGAACCGGGCGGGCGGAAAGGAGGGGGTCCGCCGCCCACCCGGAAACGGCCAGATTACCCCGCCATCCCCGGAATCCGCCCATCCCAAAACATCACCGCATGACAGGACCCGCCGCTCCGCGGGCTGCGGAGGCGGCGGGTCCCGGTGACGCCCTACTTCCTCTTGCCGCGCCGCAGCACGCGGAACACGACCAGGCCCAGGACGGCCACGGCGGCCACGAGCGCCGCGGGGCGCTTCGCCGCCCCCGTGGTGACCTTCTCCTTCACCTCGGCCGGGCTGGTGTTCTTCACCCGCTCGACGACCTCGGTCGCGGTGGCCGCGGTCGCCGCCCCCACCTTGCGCAGCTCGTCGCCGACCTGGGCGGCCGTCTCCTGAACGCGCCCCTTCACATCCGTCTTGTGCACCAACGCCTCCACGGTCTCGCCCAGCTCACGACGGTCTCTCTCGATGTCCCGCCGCACGGATTCCCTGTTCGTCTTTCCGGTCTCTTTCACATCGGTCTCATGGGTCTTCCCGACGGCCCTGAGGTGCCCCGTGTCCTTCTCGGGAAGCCTCGGGGTGCCGTTGTCCCTCCGGCTCTCGGGGACGGAGGAGGGGGTCCCGTCCGGCTGTTTCGGCGGGACGTTCAGCGACATCTCCTCGTCGGGGGTCACCGGAGCGCCCACCCGCTGCCTGTGGGCCCCGACGGTGCCCGCGTCATGGATCTCGCCTCCCGATCTTCCCGGGTCGCTCTCGCTCATCGGTGCGCACTCTCCTTCACCATGTCGATGTCCTCCTTGAGGCTCTCGATGGTCCGCTCGGGAGCGGGCGGAGTGGCCTCGGACACCTGCCGCTTGCCGAGGAGCCCCAGAACGGCGGCCACGACCAGCAGCACGACGCCCACGACGGCCGCGGCGCCCCAGGCGGGCATCACCAGGGCGAGAAGCAGGATCACCGCGGCCACCAGGCAGCCGCCGCCGTACAGGGCCACCACCCCGGCCCCGCCGAACAGTCCCGCGCCGAGCCCCGCGTGTTTGCCCTTCTCCGCGAACTCCAGCTTCGCCAGGCGGAGCTCGTCCCTGACGAGGCGCGAGACCTCCTGTGACATCAGCCGGATCAGGTCGGCGGTTGACAACGTGTCCTTGGGATTGCCGCTCATGGCGTTCCTCCTCCCTACAGGAGAAGGCGCCTACCCCGTACCGGCACGGCAAACCCCCGCCCACCGACGATTGATCGGGCCGTTGCCCGCACTTTCCCTGCCCCCCGCGTGTCATGACGCGGGTCACGCCGGCCGCACCGGATCCGTGGCCTCGAAAGCCGCCCCCGTTCGCGCACCTTCGAGGACCCGCCCACGGCCGGCGCCCCGGGTGGAGAGCTCCGGGGCGCCGGCCGCGGGCGCCGGAGCCGCCGGCGGAACCCACGAAGACGAACCCGTGACGACGGGGCCGTCATCCCACAGCGGACCCACCGTAAGCCGCGCGGGACCCGGTCCACATCGGCCCGCGGGCGGATCCGGCCGTGACCGGCGCGGTAGGCGCGGCGGGGCCGTACAACTTCCGCGGTACGGGCGCTCATCCACCGGCGCGATGAGGGGAGGGTCCGCGCATGGCTAGCATGCCGCGCATGCGGGCAACAGTGACGGCGCTTGCGCGGCGGGCGGGCGAGGTCGATCCGCGGATCGTCGACACCCTCCTCGCCGTGGCGCTCACCGGGATCACCCTGGTGTGGGCCGTCAAGGACCAGGCGGGCACCTGGCTGCGCCCCGACACGGCCGCGATCCTGCTGACCTGCGCGGCCAACCTTCCCGTCGCCGTGCGGTGGCGCGTGCCCGGGACCGCGCTCACGCTGTGCGTCGTCTCGTCCCTGTGGCACCACAGTCTGGGCTACCAGCCGAACGTGAACAACTTCTCCGTCCTGCTGACGCTCTACACGGTGACCGTACGGCGTTCGCTCGCGGCGGGGGTCGCCGGGGTCGTGGCCGCGGCCTCGGTCTGGTGGTGGGCCTCGCTCACGGCGGCGAAGGACATGGCGGCGCTGAACGTGGCGCAGAGCATCCTGATCGTCCTGACGGCCTGGACGCTGGGCCTGGGCACCCGCAGGCTCGCCGACCGCAACAGGCGCCTGGCCGACCTCACCGAGCGGCTCGGGCACGAGCAGGAGGCGCGGGCCAGGCGCGCGGTCACCGAGGAGCGGGTGCGCATCGCCAGGGAGCTGCACGACATCGTCGCCCACCACATGTCGGTGATCTCGGTGCAGGCGGGGCTGGCCCGCTACGTGTTCGCCAGCGACCCGGGGACGGCGAGGACCGCGCTGGCCACGGTCGCCGACACCAGCCACGAGGCCCTTGAGGAGATGCGGCGGCTGCTCGCGGTGCTCAGGGTCGACCGGAGACCGAGCATCGACGGCGTCTACGACCCGACCCCCGGCCTGCCCCAGCTCGGCCAGCTCGTCGAACGCGTCCGCGCGGCCGGGGTCGAGGTCGCCCTCGACGTGACGGGCAAGGCCAGGCGGCTCAACCCCGGGGTCGAGCTGTGCGCCTACCGGGTGGTCCAGGAGAGCCTGACCAACGTCATCAAGCACGCGCTGCCCGCCCGCGCCTCGGTACGGCTGCGCTACGGCTGCGACGAGCTGGTCATCACGGTCACCGACGACGGCGCCGTCCAGCGGGGCGAGGAGGGGGGCGGCCTCGGGTTGATCGGGATGCGCGAACGGGTCAGGCTCTACGGGGGCGAGGTGCGGGCGGGCCCGCTGCCGGAGGGCGGGTTCGAGGTCACGGCGGCGCTGCCGCTCTCACCCCCTCAGGAGGAGCGAGGAGACCAATGATCAAGGTGCTGGTCGTGGACGACCAGATCCTGGTGCGGGCCGGGTTCGCGGCGCTGATCCGGGCGACCCCCGACCTGGAGGTCGCCGGAGAGGCCTCGGGCGGGGAGGAGGCCGTCGCCCTGGCGGGCGCGACGCGTCCCGACGTGATCCTGATGGACGTGCGGATGCCCGACCTGAACGGCATCGCGGCCACCGAGCGCATCCTCGCCGCGACGGGCCCGGTCCCGCCGAAGGTGCTGATCCTGACGACCTTCGACCTCGACGAGTACGTCTACGACGCGCTCAGGGCCGGGGCCTCCGGCTTCCTCCTCAAGGACACCCCTCCCGAGCGGCTGATCGCGGCGGTGCGCACCATCGCCGCCGGGGACATGCTGTTCGCGCCGACCGTGACGCGCCGCCTGGTCGAGGCCTACACCAGGGAGAAGGACACCACGCTCGTCTCGTGGGCGGGGCTCGACACGCTCACCGCCAGGGAGACGGAGGTGCTGCGCCTGGTCGGCAGGGCGCTGTCGAACGGGGAGATCGCCGACGAGCTGTGCGTGAGCGAGGCGACGGTCAAGACGCACCTGAACCGGACCATGGCGAAGCTCGGCCTGTCGAGCCGCGCCCAGGTGGTCGCCCTCGCCTACGAGAGCGGCCTGGTCAGCCCCCGGCACGGCCGCTGAGCGGGACTCAGCCGGGGGTGAGGGTGTGCAGGTGGAACTCCTCCGTCCCCTCCTCCTCGACCCACGACGGCTCGGACAGGAGCCTGGTCAGGGCGAAGCCGCCCTTGGCCGCGACCCGGCACGAGGCGACGTTGCCGGTGGCGTGCCGCAGGTCGAGGCGGGACAGGCCGAGGAAGCCGAACGCCCAGCGGCCGACGACACCCAGCGCCTGGGTCGCCACGCCACGGCCCCTGGCCCCGGGCAGCACCCAGTAGCCGACCTCCCCGCGACCGCGGGCCGCGCCGGTGCCGACCCTGACCCTGATGTGGCCGAGCACCTCGCCGCCGGTCGCCCCGGTGACCGCGAAGGAGGCCTCCGAGCCCTCGGACCAGCCGAGGGCGCGCTGGGCGAGCCAGACCCTCTCGTCGGCCCCGTCGGGCAGGCCGGTGGCCCAGCGGCGGATCCGCAGGTCCCCCAGGGCCAGCGCCGCCGCGGCGGCGTCGGCCTCCGAGAGGTTCCACGGACGCAGGTGCAACGCTCCGGCGGTGATCTCCATGGGTTCCACGTCCGCCGAGCCTACTTTCGCGGAGTGGCGAAAAGTAGTGACAGGCGAGATCATGAGACCCTTGCCCTACTTCACGTACAGAGAAGAAGGGCGGCACGCTAGAGATGGCACAGATCGTCGGCGGCGGGCGCCCGGTCAACGACGCGGAGCGGCGGGTCATCGCACATCTGCGGGACAGCGCGCCGGACGACTGGCTGTTGCTGCACAACATCGAGGTGCCCAGGGGTGACGACGCCTTCGAGGTCGATCTGATCGTCGTGACCGGCCACTCGCTCTGTCTCATCGACGTCAAGGGCACCCGGGGCAGGATCGAGGTGTCCGGGACGCGGTGGTTTCCCGCGCGGCGGGACGTATTCGGCTCCCCCGTCGCCAAGCTGCGCGGCAACGGGCGGGCGCTCAAGGGCCTGCTCACCCGCAACCACCGGGAGCTCGAACGGGTCTACGTGGACAGCGTCGTGGTGCTGACGGGCGCCGACGCCGAGCTGGTTGACCCCGCGGGCCGTGACTCGCGGCACGTCACCGACCTGGCGGGCCTGGTCCCCATGCTGAGCGACGTCTCCCGGGTCAGGCGGGGCTACACCCCGGACGCCGGGCCGTACCGCACGGCGGTGATCGAGGCGCTGAACGGCAGCGTGCGGCGCTCGACCTCGCCGCCGCGCTTCGGCAACTGGGAGGTCGAGGAGCAGCTCGGCGGGGACAATAGGACCACCGAGTACCGGGCGATCAACGCGACGCTGCCGGGGAGCGAGACGGTCCTGCTGCGGGTCTACCGCGCCGACCCGCTGGCCGAGGAGGAGCCGAGGGCGGCCGAGCGGCGGCTGATCGCCAACGCCTACCAGTCGCTCACCCGCATCCCCCCGCACCCGTGCGTCGTGCGCTCGCGCGACTTCTTCGCCATCGACGACGAGAGCCGGTTCGTGCTGGTCCTGGACGACGTGCACGGCCAGGCGCTGCACCTGTACATGTCGTCCTCCGGCAGGCGGCGCTCCGTCGAGGCCGACCTCGACGTGGTCGAGGACATGCTGCTCGGGCTGGCCCACGTGCACGCCAACCACGTCATCCACCGGGCGCTCAGCCCCGCCCGCGTCCTCGTCACCGAGGACGGCAGGGCCATGCTGACCGGGTTCGACTACGCCAAGCCCGGGCCGCGCCCGCACACGGTGGCCAACGAGCTGCCCAACGTGCTCGACACCCACTACGTCGCCCCCGAGTGCCAGGCCAGGCCGGAGCGGATGACCGCGGCCGCCGACGTGTACGCGGCCGGGGCGATCGCCTTCCAGCTACTGACCGGCGAGCTGCCCTCCCCCGGTGGCGACGGCGCGGGCGAGGCGCGGCCCGGCGTCCCGGCCGAGGTGATGGAGCTGCTGCGCCGGATGCGCGACCCCTCCCCCACCGGCAGGCCGACGGCCGCCGAGGCCCTGGAGGACCTGCGCAGGGCCCGCGAGGGGCTCCCCAGGGAGCGGGAGCCGATGCTGCTCGGCAGGCTGCGCAACCGCTTCCTGCGGGCCGCACGGCGCTAGTTCCTCCGTGACGTACGGCCCGGCGCCTCAGGAGTCGACGAAGTCGTCGGTGACCATCACGCGCAGGCCGTTGGGAACGGTCCTGATCGTGATGGGGGTCATCAGGCGGACCTCGCCGTCCACGTCGGCCGCCATCGGCGGGTCGGTCTCGAGATACATCTCCTGGCCGACGACGAAGGGTCCGCCCGCGAGACTGCGCCAGCGGCCGGTCGTCGCCCGCACCAGGGTCTCGACCAGCAGCCTCAGGCGTTTGCCCGAGCCGAGCTGGTAGGCCACGAGCCTGCCGTTGTCGATGCTGATGTCCCTGGCCACCTGCCAGCCGCCGTGGAAGCGGCCGTTGGCGATGTTGAGCTGGTGGGTGAGCAGCTCGTGGCGGCGGCCGTCGGCGGTGATGAAGGCGCGGAAGGGCCGGTGGCGGGGCAGGATCGTCAGCGCGGTCAGCGGGTAGGCGGCCCGCCCGAGCAGGCGCTTGAGCCAGGGCCGTACGGTGCCCGCCACCTCGACGGAGACGCCGAAGCTGGCCAGGTTGGCGAACTCCCTGTCGCCCGCGACGCCCAGGTCGATGTCGGCGACCTTGCCGGTGTGGAACACCCGGATCGCGCCCGGCAGATCGAGGGGGAGGCCGAGGCTGCGGGCGAAGTTGTTGGTCGTGCCGAGCGGCAGCACGCCGAGGGCCACGTCCCGGTGCGCGACGTGCTTGACGGCGGCGCTGAGCGTGCCGTCCCCGCCGCCGACGACGAGCAGGTCGGGCCGTTCGGCGAGGGCGGTGTCCAGGGTGGCGCGCAGGCGGCGGGGATCGACCACGGCGAAGGAGCGGATCGGCTCGAAGCCCTCGGCGCGCAGCGTGGCGACCACCCTGGGGTAGAGACGACGGCCGCGGCGCGAGTGGGTGTTGACCACCACGCAGATCCTGCGCCCGGTCCTGATGGCCTCGGTGTGCTCGGCCTTGCCTCGTAACTCTCCCACGCTGCCCCTTTTCCTGTAGGACTGCCTTCCCGTCAGATCGTAGGGCTCCGTGCTCGCGGAGCGTGTATGACGGACGCCCGGCCGGAGGATCCGGCCGGGCGTCGCGGGTCGTGCTTCACCGGTCGCCCCCGTCCAGGTCTGGCCTGGGCGGGGACGCGCGGGGTCACTTCTTGGGCGGGGTCACCTGGAGAAGGACGCCGAGGTTGCCGGGGAGCGGGGCGAGCAGCTTGAACTTCACGCCGAGCGCCTTGCCCTCGGCACCGGGGTTACCGGTGCCCAGGACGTTGCCGTTGCCCAGGTCGAGGCCGTACAGGTCGGTCGCCGGGGTGCCGTTGGAGTTGACCACCCGGGTGCTGTACTGCTGGTCGCCCTTGGAGGGGACGACCACCGAGGCGTCGAAGTCGCGGTAGTACAGGCTGCCGTCACGCACCTCGAAGCCGGGGTACCAGGTCTTGGCGTCGGTGAACTCCGAGACCGCGGGCAGCGCGCCGGTGTTGGTGCAGTACTCGCTGAAGGGCTCGTTCGGGCCCTCGATGCACTCCTTGAACGGGTAGGTCTTCTGGAAGGAGAAGGCCGCGTTCGAGGTCTGCACACGTCCCTGCATGTTCTTCAGGACCGTGGTGTCCTTGGTCGCGGCCACGCCGGTCCGCCGCAGCGGCTCGAAGTGGGAGTCGACCAGGAGCAGGCTGCCCTTGGAGCCGATGCTCGGCGACAGCTCCAGGTTGTTGGACAGGGAGTTGTTGGTGAAGGTCGAGTCGCGGTACCAGACGAGCAGACCGGGGGCGTTGTACTTGACCTTCTCCACCTTCCACGCGCCGTCACGCGAGTAGTCGGTGGTGTAGGTGTACTGCAGGCCCTTGTCGAAGCCGTCGAAGTTACGCCACTCGGCGAGGTAGAAGCGGGAGATCTCGCGGAAGCCGTCGTTGATGCCCCAGCCCTCACCGTGGGTGTTGGTGTAGGTGCCACCGCTGGGGGTCCAGCCCTGGTTGCCGCCCTCGACGTCGTCGCTCCACACGGTCTGGGTGCCGTTGGTCACCGAGAAGTCGTCGGCGTGCCAGCTACGCGGGGTGAAGGCGGCGTCGGTGTTGTAGACGAGCCTGAGCTTGACCGTCTTGCCGGCGTAGGGGGCCAGGTCGACGTAGTCGTGCCGCCAGCCGTCGGTGTTGCCGGTGAGGCCGTACTTCCTGTTGTTGAACTTGGACAGGTTCTTGTTCGGGTCCGGGTAGTCGTCACCGGTGGAGACCAGGGCGCCGCCCTCGGTGTAGACCTTCTGCGGGGCCCAGGTGGCGCCACCGTCCGTGGAGACCTCGATGAAGCCGAAGTCCCAGTCTTCCTCGATCTCGTAGTTGTTCCAGAGCCGGAACTTCACGTCGGTGCCGGCGGGAACCTGGACGTCGCGGGCGAGCTTGACGTCGGCCCACTCCTGGTCGAGGTTGGACCACCACATCTTGGTGCCGCTGTGCGGCTCGACCATCTTCAGCGGCGTGCTGGCCAGGTTCACCCGGACGCCGTCCTCGGTGAGCTTGGGCGTGCGCGAGGACTGGCCGACGGTCACGACGCGGCTGTGGTCACCGGGGTTGAAGACCTTGGGGTTGGCCCAGCCGAGGATCCACTTGTCCCACAGACCCATGTGGGTCGGCATCGACTGGAAGATCGGGCCGCTGTGGGAGCCGGCGGACATGAGGTCCCAGAAGTCGACGGCCGAGGAGGCGCTGCCGGTGGTGTCGTAGAGGTCGGGCAGACCGAGGTCGTGGCCGTACTCGTGGGCGAACACGCCGACGCCGGAGTCCTCGGGCTGAACGATGTAGTTGGAGATCTTCACGTTCTTGCCGGGGACCTTGTAGCCACCCGCGACGGCGCTGGAGTGCGCCCAGATCGCGTAGGTGCCCTCGGCGCCGCCGTCGGAGGACTTGTCCTTGCCCGCGTGGACGAGGACCAGGTGGTCCACCACGCCGTCGGGCTCGGCGAAGTTGCCGTCACCGTCGGAGTCGGCGACGTCCTCGACGTCGTAGTCGGCCCACGGGAAGTTCGGGTTGGCGGCGGCCAGGGCGTCGACCGCGTCGATGGCGAGCTGGCCGGGGCCGAGCGGGTTGCTCGGGTGGCCGCTCATGTCCTGCGCTTCCTTGCCGCAGGCGCGGGCGCCGTAGTAGGCCTCGGAGTGCGGGACCTTGATCCACGGGGTGGCCTGGCCGGTGACCGTGTAGGCGCCCTTGGACAGCTCCTCGTACATGTTCCGCATGGTGTAGCCGGCGATGTCGATGCCCTTGCGACCGTCCCTGGGGTCGGTCAGATCGGTACGGACCCGCTTGGTGATGCCGTCCTTGCTGTAAAGCATCTTGTTGAAGTGGTCCGGGCTGAAATCAGGCACCCAGAAACTGTTGTTGTCCTTGTGTGCCAAGGACGCGGGGTTCGGAATCTTGTTATGCAGCGGGCCGTTGAGCAGCGTGCCGGGCGGCTCGGTGACGCAGTTCGCCGGGTCGTCGTCGTTGACGTTCGGCGGGCGCTTGAAGCCGGAGAAGTCGTCGTTGGCCTTGTCGTTGAACTCCACCAGGACGGTGAGGAGCTTGGCCTGCTTGGCGACCTTGGCCTTCTTGAACAGGAGGTCGGCGGGGTTGAGACCGGTCCTGACCGCCTCCGCCTCGCGCGCGGCCAGAACGCGGGCCGCGGCGGGGTTACCCTCGGAATACTTGTGGGCGATCTTCCGTGCCGGGCTGATCCGGCGCTCCTTGGAGTTGGGAGCGGCCGGGTCCTGCACCGCGGGCTCGTCCCGGGGCGGAGCGTAGTTGATGTAGTAGTCGGCCGCGGTCGGCTGGTACCTCGCGACCGTGGTGTCCACCGTGGTGTCCGCCTGAGCCGACACTCCCCCTGCCGCCAGTCCCGCAGCGGCCAGGCCCACGACGGGCACTATCGCGAGCAGGCGCCTTCGAGCACCCCTGCCTTTGCTGGACAACGCTTACCCTCCCTGCCCGGGTTCGCCGGGCGCGAACGTCCCAGATGCGCCTTATGTACGCACCGAGCGGGACGTTAGACGAGAAGGTAAAGCAGGAGTAAAGCCGCTGAATGATGTTGTAAAACTGTAATGAATCACCACTTCACAGGAAATGGTGATGATTTCCAGAATTTTCCTGTTGACATCGCTTTCACAGCAGGTCAGCGCGGTGAAAGCCGGAAGCCCGCCACCGTGAGACCGCTCCCAGGGCCCGGGATCAGAGCTCCTCGCCGGGAGCCGTGGGATCGAGCTGGCGCGGCTGCTGCCCGGTCCTGGGGTACTTGAGGTCGAAGGCCGGGCGCTCGGACCTGATGCGCGGCAGCGAGGTGAAGTTGTGCCGCGGCGGCGGGCACGAGGTCGCCCATTCGAGCGAGTTGCCGAACCCCCAGGGGTCGTCCACGGTCACCTTCGGCCCGTGCTTGAAGGTCCACCAGACGTTGTAGAGGAACGGCAGCGTGGAGACGCCCAGGATGAGGGCGCCGACCGAGGAGACCACGTTCAGGAAGGTGAAGCCGTCGTCCGGGCTGTAGTCGGCGTAGCGGCGCGGGAAGCCCGCCGCCCCCAGCCAGTGCTGCACCAGGAACGTCGCGTGGAAGCCGATGAACAGCAGCCAGAAGTGGATCTTCCCCAGCGTGTCGTTGAGCATCCTGCCGGTCATCTTGGGCCACCAGAAGTAGAAGCCCGCGAACATCGCGAAGACCACGGTGCCGAAGACGACGTAGTGGAAGTGCGCCACCACGAAGTAGGAGTCGGTGACCTGGAAGTCCAGCGGCGGCGAGGCCAGGATGACGCCGGTCAGGCCGCCCAGGAGGAACGTCACCAGGAAGCCGATCGAGAACAGCATGGGCGACTCGAACGTCAGGTGCCCCCGCCACATCGTGCCCACCCAGTTGAAGAACTTCACCCCCGTCGGGACCGCGATGAGGAAGGTCATGAACGAGAAGAACGGCAGCAGCACCCGGCCCGTGGCGAACATGTGGTGCGCCCAGACCGTGACGGACAGCCCCGCGATGGCGATCGTCGCCCCGACCAGGCCGATGTAGCCGAACAGCGGCTTGCGGCTGAAGACCGGGATCACCTCGGTCACGATGCCGAAGAACGGCAGCGCGATGATGTAGACCTCGGGATGGCCGAAGAACCAGAACAGGTGCTGCCAGATCATCGGCCCGCCGGTCGCGGCGTCGTAGATGTGCGCGCCGAAGCTGCGGTCGGCCTCAAGGGCGAGCAGCGCGGCGGCCAGCACCGGGAATGCGATCAGCACCAGCAGACCGGTCAGCAGCACGTTCCAGGTGAACAGCGGCATGCGGAACATCGTCATGCCGGGCGCGCGCATGCAGATGATCGTGGTGATGAAGTTGACGGAGCCCAGGATCGTCCCGAGGCCCGACATCACCAGGCCGACGACCCACAGGTCACCGCCCACCCCCGCGGAGTAGGTCGCCACCGACAGCGGGGTGTAGCCCGTCCAGCCGAAGTCGGCGGCTCCCCCGTTGGTCGCGAACCCGCTGAGCGCGATGATGCCGCCGAACAGGAACAGCCAGTAGCTGACCATGTTGAGCCTGGGGAAGGCCACGTCCGGCGCGCCGATCTGCAACGGCATGATCACGTTGGCGAACCCGGCGAACAGCGGGGTGGCGAAGAACAGCAGCATCACCGTGCCGTGCATGGTGAACAGCTCGTTGTACTGGACGTTGTTGACGAGCTGGAGCCCCGGGTGCGCGAGTTCGGCCCGGATGACCAGGGCCATGACCCCGCCGATCAGGAAGAACACGAACGACGTGATGATGTAGAGGTCGCCGATGATCTTGTGGTCCGTGGACGTCAGCCACGAGACGATCACCTTTCCCCCGCGGACGGGCTCGGCCGCGGCCCGCTGCTGCACAGTCGTCACAGCGCGGCTCCCTTCGGTTGGGCGACAGCCGTACGAAACGAGACTTCTCCCCACCTGACCGTCGCGTCACCACATTTGGCAGAACCCTCACCGAGCCTCGCCCGCATCATCACGTGACGTCCGTGTGATCCCGCCCGCGAGCCGGGCCGTACAGTCCCCTTGTGAGCGTTATCTCCGAACTCGTCGCCGCCCTCTCGCCGGAGAGGGTGCTGACGGACCCCGACGTCACCGACTCCTACGCGCGGGACAGGACCTTCCTCGAACCGGGCAGGCCGCTGGCCGTCGTACTGGCCGAGGGCAGGGACGACGTGGTCGCCACGCTCAGGTGGGCCACGGAGCACCGGGTGCCCGTCGTGCCCAGGGGCGCGGGCAGCGGCCTGGCGGGCGGGGCGACGTCGGTCGAGGGGTGCGTCGTCCTGGCGCTGCACAGGATGACGGCGATCAGGGAGCTCTCACCCGCCGACGAGATCGCCGTGGTCGAGCCCGGCGTGATCACCGCCGACCTGGACAGGGCCGCCCGCGCGCACGGGCTGATGTACGCGCCGGACCCCTCCTCCTACGAGATCTCCACGATCGGCGGCAACCTGGCCACCAACGCGGGCGGGCTGCGGTGCGTGAAGTACGGCGTGACCCGCGACTCGGCGCTCGGCCTTGAGGTCGTGCTGGCCGACGGGCGCGTCCTGGAGACCGGCAGGCGCACGGTCAAGGGCGTGACGGGCTACGACCTGACCGGCCTGTTCGTCGGCTCTGAGGGCACGCTCGGGGTGATCACCTCCGCCACGGTACGGCTGCGCAGGGCCCCGGCCGTCTATCCGGCGACGATCGCGGCCGAATTCACCTCGCTCAGGGACGCCGCCGCGGCGGTCGCGGCGATCATCGCGGCCGGGTGCCAGCCCTCGCTGCTGGAGATGCTCGACCGCACGACGCTCAAGGCCATCGACGACTGGCGCAACATCGGTCTTGAGGCCACGACCCAGGCGATGCTGATCGCGCAGTCGGACGCCGCGGACGGCCCCTCGGTCGCCGAGCGGATGGCCCGGCTGTGCGCGGAGCACGGCTCGCCCTTCGTCGCGGTCTCCTCCTCCGAGCAGGAGGCCGAGGAACTGGTCGGGGTCAGGCGGCTCGCCTACCAGGCCAAGGAACGCCTTGGAAAGTGCCTGGTCGAGGACGTGTGCGTGCCCCGCTCCGCGCTGCCGTACATGATCGAGAAGGTCGAGGCCATCGCGGCCAGGCACGGGGTGCTGATCGCCACGGTCGCGCACGCGGGCGACGGCAACCTGCACCCGGTCTTCGTCTTCGACCACGGGCTGGCCGAACCGCCACCGGAGGTGTGGGCGGCTGCCGACGAGGTCTTCAGGGAGGCGCTCGGGATGGGCGGCACGCTGACCGGTGAGCACGGCGTCGGGCTGCTGAAACGGCGCTGGCTCGCCCTTGAGGCGGGACCCGTGACCGAGGAGGTCCACCACGGGATCAAGCGCGTCTTCGACCCGCTCGGCATCCTCAACCCCGGCAAGGCCATCTGAAGGGACCGTCCGGACCACAGCCCACACTGGTAGCGTTCTGCCCCACATAACCCAATTCGTAGGTTTTGTCGGGGGGTCATCGTGGTACAGCCGCTCACTTCGGGGGATCCCCCACGGCTCGGGCCGTTCGAGCTGACCGGCAGGCTCGGTGAGGGTGGCCAGGGCGTCGTCTATCTGGGCAGGGGGCCCTCGGGCGAGCAGGTGGCCGTCAAACTCCTCCACCACGGGCTCACCGCCGACCCCGAGGCCAGGGCCCGCTTCCTGCGGGAGGTCTCCGTCGCCCAGCGGGTCGCCAGGTTCTGCACAGCCCCGGTGCTCCACGCCGACCTCGCGGGCAGCCAGCCGTACATCGTGAGCGAGTACGTCCCCGGCCCCTCCCTGCGGCAGCTCGTGGACCGGGAGGGTCCCCGGCGCGGCGCGGCGCTCGAACGCCTGGCCGTCAGCACGGCCACCGCCCTTTCCGCCATCCACCGGGCGGGCATCCTGCACCGGGACTTCAAGCCCGCCAACGTGCTGATGGGCCCCGAGGGTCCCGTGGTTATCGACTTCGGCATCGCCAGGGCACTGGACTCGCCAGGGACCACCGCGACGGGCACGACGATGGGGACGCCCTCCTACCTCGCCCCCGAGCAGCTCGGCGGGGGTGAGGTGACGGCGGCGGCCGACGTGTTCGCCTGGGGCGTCACGATGGTCTTCGCCGCGACCGGGCGGCCCGCGTTCGGCGCCGACTCCATCGCCGTGGTGATGAACCGGATCCTGACCGTCGAACCCGAACTGGGCGGTCTTGAGGGGCATCTGCGCGAGCTGGTCGCCGCCTCCCTGTCGAAGGACGCGGCACTGCGGCCGACCGCCGAGGAGCTGGTCAGCCACCTGATGGGGGCTACGGTCCCCTCCCCCACCAAACACGGCGCCCCCGCGCCCGCCGCTCCCACCGCCGTCTCGGCCGCTCCCCCGGCTCCTCCCGTACGGCGGCGCCGCCCCTCGGGGATGCTGCTCGCGGGGGCCGCCGCGATCGTCGTCTTCGGCGCGACGGCGGGTGCCGTCGTGGTCCTGCAGGGCCAGCAGGAGGCGGCGAGCGCGCGGACCGCGACCTCCCCCGCCGCCACGGACCAGGCGCGGGTGCCGGATCCCGCGCCCAGCGATCCGCCCGTCACCCAGAGGTCCGCGACGCCCCGTCCCGGCCAGCGCAAGAGCACCGAGCCCGTCGGCCACCTCACCGCCAAGCCCAGCACGGGCAGGACCCAGCTACCCAGCCGGGCACCGGCGAGCCCGACCCCGAAGGCGACGCCCAAGCCCACGGCGAAGCCGACCCCGAAGCCGGAGCCGACCGAGAAGCCGAGCGTGGACCCCACGGACGCCCCGACGACCAAGCCCCCGGCCCCGCCGACCGTGAAACCGACGGCCAAGCCGACCGTGAAGCCCACCGTGAAGCCCACGGTCAAGCCCACGCCGAAGCCGACTCCCAAGCCGACCCCGAAACCCACGCCGAAACCGACCCCGAAGCCGAAGCCGAACATCTACACCGCGGCCGGGATCTGCGGCTCCGGCTACAAGGTGATCGAGTCCAGGGGCCTCGGCGCCGGGACCGTCTACCTGCTCTACAGCTCCGCGGCGGGCAAGAACTGCGTCGTCACCCTGTCGAAGTACATGGTGCCCGGGAAGATCAAGATGAACGCCATCCTCCAGGTGAAGGGGGGCGCCTCCGGCTCCAACCCGGGCAGCTTCACCGCCTACGCGGGCCCGGTACGGCTCGCCGCCGTCAAGAAGTGCGTCATCTGGGGCGGCACGTACGGCACGGCGACCTGGAAGAGCGGCTGGAGCCACTGCGGCTGACGGTCCCGCCCCTCTCGTCCCGGTCCGCGGCGAGTACCGTTACGGGGTGCCGAGGAGTGACCAAGGAGCGGGAATGAACACCGACGCGGGCTGGCCAGTGGAGCGCCTGGTGCACAAGGAGGTGTCCGGCGGGGTCGCCACGATCACGCTGGACTCCCCGCGCAACCGGAACGCGCTGTCCGTGCGGCTTCTCGGTGACCTGGAGGACCGGCTCAACCAGGCGCTCGCCGACGAGGAGGTGCGGGTCATCGTGCTCACCGGGACGGGCCCGGTCTTCTGCGCGGGCGCGGACCTGAAGGAGCAGCGGACCGAGCCGGGCAGGGCGCACGAGGCCCCGGTGACCGCCTCCTTCCCGGAGATCATGAGCCTCATCTGGGAGAGCCCCAAGCCTGTCGTGTGCCGGTTGAACGGCACCGCCCGCGCCGGGGGGCTCGGCCTGGTCGCGGCCTGCGACTTCGCCATCGCCCCCGACACGGCGTCGTTCGCGTTCACCGAGGTACGGCTCGGCGTGGTCCCGGCGATGATCTCGGTGACCGTGCTGCGCAGGCTCGACCCCAGGGCCGCTGCCGAGTACTTCCTGACGGGCGAGACCTTCGACGCGGCCAGGGCGCAGGAGATAGGCCTGCTGACCAGGGCGGTTCCCGAGGACAGGCTCGACGAGACGGTCGCCCACTACACCGGGATGCTGCTGCGCGGCGGTCCCGAGGCGCTCGCGATCACCAAGCAGCTGGTGCGCGGGGTGCCCGCGCTGTCCTTCGAGGAGGGGACGCGGCGGATGGCCGAGCTGTCGGCGCAGCGTTTCACCTCCGCCGAGGGGCAGGAGGGGATCGCGGCCTTCATGCAGAAGCGCGCGCCGTCCTGGGTGCCCGCCGAACAGGACTGAACCCCCCGCCGGAAAAATCCGATTAATCCCCATATAGCGCGAAATATGCGTATTTCGGGATTTGAAACCCTCATGCAACCTTCCGAAGTCTAGGATTGCGCGCAATTGTCCGAAGATGCTGGATTGGGGAAGGATTTAGGCATGCGTTCGCGCCTTCCGAACCCGTCCGGCCCGCCTCACGTCATGGGTCACAGGGCGGCCCCCCGCGTTCCCACACATATTGATCACGATTGGGGAGACGGCTATGGCACGATCCCCGCGCTCGGTCTACCCTCGTGCGAACCATGCGGGAGATTCCACGGGCGCGCGGAACGAGCGAGCCGACGGGCGCGCGGGCGCCGCACTCCCCGCGGTCCGCGGAGGAGATCGGGTGAGCGAGTTCCAGCAGGTCCGCACCGAGCTGGGCGCCCGGCTCAGACAGTTGCGCGAGACCGCGCAACTGTCCGGCAAGGAGCTGGCCGAGCGGCTGAGATGGCAGCCGTCCAAGGTCTCCCGCATCGAGAACGCGCGCCAGACGGCAACCGAGGACGACGTGACCCTCTGGGGCCAGGCCGTCGAGGCCACCCCCGAGGTGATCGAGGAACTGGTCGAGCAGGCCTGCGCCCTGATGGAGCGCCAGGACTCCTGGCGGCAACGCCACCGCAGCGGCCTGGCCGCACTCCAGGAGGACATCCGCGACCTGGAGTCACGGACCAGGACGTTCAGGGTCGTCGAGCCCGGCGTGATCATCGGCCTGCTGCAGACGACCGAGTACGCCCGCAGCGTCTTCACCAGGATCAAACGCCTCTACAACGCCCCCGACGAGGTGGACGCCGCCATCAGGGTGCGGATGCGGCGCCAGGAGATCCTCTACGACCCGAGCAGGAAGTTCCGGTTCATCATGTCCGAGGCCGCGCTGCGCTACCGGCTGGCGCCGCCGGAGGTGATGTGCGGCCAGCTCGACCGGCTGCTCGCGGTCACGGCGCTGCCGAACGTGGAGTTCGGCGTGCTGCCCTTCGAGGCCCCGCTGCCCGCGGCGCCGATCAACGGCTTCTGGATCTACGACAGGGGGCAGGTCGCGGTGCCGACCAGGACCCGTGACCTGATCCTGCGCGACCCCGAGGACATCGCGTTCTACGAGCGCAGCTTCGAGGAGTTCCACCAGGCCGCGTCCTTCAGGGAGGACGCCAGGGCGGTGATCGTCAGGGTTCTGGAGGATTTCACACAACAATCTATGGATTAGCATCGCAATTGCTTGATTAACCTCCCAAGATCGTGCAATTCTCTGTCGAGACGGAGGTGATGCACGATGCTGGACACGCTGTCTTGCCTTGAGAAGTTCGCCGCTGCCGCGCGGCAGCACGCCGATCTGGCCGTGCAACGGGTCTCGTTCGACGACCCCGCCTACGTCTCCGTGCGCAACCGCTTCAGCAGCACGCTGGCCGAGACCGTGACCTGCTCCCAGGACGGCGGGTTCATCACCTCGTGGGGCTACCGGCTCGGCAGCACCGACAACATCGAGGACGCCGCCGCCCGGCTCGCCTTCCTGCTCGCCGCGCTGCCCGCCTGACCGCTCCTTCGGCCCGGTCAGCAGGGCCGTGGCGTCCCGGCACCCCGGTCCCTGAGCCAGCGTTCGAGGTTGCCCTCCCTGCCACCGAGGAGCCCGGCGAGGTCCGTCCGCTCCTGAGGCCGCGCGTACAGGCACCATCTGCCGCCGGTGATGTCCCTGATCGTCCAGGGCCGGCCGGGAGCCTTGGAAGGTGTCCCGACGCACAGGGCCCACGGCTCACAGGCCCTCGCGTCGGCCCGGGTGTCAGCCGAGGTCGCGGTGGCGGTCACCCCCGCCGCCAGGATCACCAGCGCTGACAGCGTGCCCCTGATGCGCAGCCTCCGCAGGGCCTCCACTCCCGCCTCCCCTTCGAGATCGTCCTGAACGGCGGCACAAGCATCGCTTACTCCCCGTTCCTCCGGCGTCGTGCCACGGAACTGTCCGTAACCGGCCATCCCGACTTGGGGTCGGCCTCAAACCAACCCCAAGTCACCTCCAAATCGGTCACGCCATGGTGGGGGCATCGATCGAGAGGAAAGATCATGACAATCGGGAACGACCTGCGGCGCGTGGTCAGGGGACGGGTGCTCGCCTCCGGCGAGGAGGGCTTCGACCGGGCGAGGACGGCGTGGAACCTGACCGTGGACCAGCCCGTCCTGGCCGTGGTCGAGGCGCGGGACGCCGCCGACGTGGCCGCCCTGGCCCGGCACGCCCGCCAGGCCGGGCTGACAGTCTCCGCCCAGCCCAGCGGCCACGGCGCGACCGGCGACGTCGAGGGAGTGGTCCTGCTGCGCACCGGGGCGCTCGGCGGCGTCGAGATTCGGGCCCGGGAGCGGCTCGCCAGGGTCGGGGCGGGCGTGCGGTGGGGTGAGGTGCTGTCCGCGGTGAGTCCGTACGGCCTGACAGGTCTGGCGGGCAGCTCCCCCGCGCCCAGCGTGGTCGGCTACACCCTCGGTGGCGGGCTGAGCTGGTTCAGCCGCCTCCACGGGCACGCGGCCGACTCCGTCCGCGCCTTCGACGTCGTGGACGCCGAGGGGGAGGCGTTCAGGGTGGACGCGGGCTCCGACCCCGAGCTGTTCTGGGCGCTGCGCGGCGGTGGCGGCGACTTCGCGCTGGTGACGGCCGTCGAGTTCGACCTGCACCCGGCTCCCCACCTGTACGGCGGGCGGCTGATGTGGCCCGTCGAGCGGGCGGGTGAGGTGCTCGCCGCCTTCGGGGAGGTCACCGCCTCGGCCCCCGAGGAACTCTCCGTCTGGTTCACGCTGCTGAACTTCCCCCCGCTCGACTTCCTGCCCCCGCACCTGCGTGGCAGGTCCCTGGTGGCGATCGACGTCACCTTCCTCGGGCAGGCGGCCGAGGGCCGTGACCTGCTGCGCCGCTTCGAGGCGATCGGCGGGATCGTCTCCGACTCGCGGGGGATGCTGCCCGTCGCCGCGCTCGGGGACATCTGCGCGGAGCCGTCGGACCCGGGGCCCGTCGTCGGGCACGCGGAGCTGCTGACCGGTCTGGACGACGCGGTGGCGGAGACGCTGCTGTCGGAGCCCATCGCCCCGCTGCTCAGCCTGCAGATCCGGCACCTGGGCGGCGCGCTGGCCCGTCCCGTGCCGGACGGCGGGGCCTGCGGCCACCTGACGGAGCCCTACTCGCTCTACACGGTCGGCATCGCCCCCGGCCCCGAGGCCGTGGCCGCCCTGGGGACCAGGGTGAAGGAGATCGCGGGGGCGCTGGTGCCGTACACCAGCGGGCGCAAGCCGTACACCTTCCTGGGGGTCGGGGAGAGCGCGGCGGCGGCCTTCCCCGGGGACGTCCTGGCGCGGCTGCGTGAGGTCAAGCGGGCTCGTGACCCCCGGGGTGTCCTGCGCGCCAACTATCCGGTCCTCGGCTGAGCGCGGTGCGGGTCAGTCCTCGGGGGCGGGCGACTGGTCCTCGAAGACGGCCACGGCCAGGCCGACCTCGCGGGCGGCGGCGACCCTGGCGTGGTGCAGCAGCCTGCCACGGGACATGCCGCCCGCGTGCAGGGTGTAGCGGACCACCAGGCCGTCGAGCATCCCGTCGATCCGCTCGGCCGCCCCCTGGGGGTCGTCGCAGGTGAACTCGCCCGTCGCGGCGCCCTGTGAGATCACCTCGGCGAGGATCTCGATCCAGGCGCCCTCAAGCTCAAGCAGGATGGTCCTGACGTGCGCCTCGCGCACCCCGACGGCCCAGGCGTCGAGCCAGAGGATCCAGCTCTGGTCGGAGCGGGAGGCCGGGATGTAGAACCGCAGGACCCGGTCGAGCCGCTCGACGGCGCCGCCCGGCTCCGCCGCGATCTCCCTCAGCCGCTGGATCTCCGAGCCGCTGGTGCTGCGGAGCATCTCGGTGATGAGGTCGTCCTTGGTGGCGAAGTGATAGTGGATCAGCCCGCCGCTCACGTTGGTGGCCTTGGCGATGTCCGCGACGCGGGTGCTGGCCAGTCCACGCTCCAGCACCACTCGCCGGGCGGCCTCGAGAAGCTCGGCCCGGCGTTGGTCGGCCTGGTCCGCGCGGCTGCCGCGCGCCCCTCCTCCGCTCTGCACTGCGCAAGACTACAGCAGCGCGACACCGGGGCCCCTACTACTGACTAGCCGTTCAGTCAAGGGGCCCCGGAGGCTCAGTCCCCGCAGCGGTAGAGCGACTGGCCGCCCTCGGTGCTCCCGCCGTACTCGGTGGGGGCGACGGCCGCGCAGTTGGCGCTCACCCACGCGGTGACCTCGGAGCCGCCCCCGTCGGGGCCGCCTCTGCCGCCGCCGGGGATCACGTAGCGCAGCTCCCCGGAGGCGACCAGCGCCTGGAGCCGCTCGACCGTCATGGCCGGGTCGCTTCCGGTGAAGCCGCCCATGGCCATGACCGGCAGGCCGGTGGACAGGATGACCGAGGAGGCGCTCTGCGCGCTGCCCACCGCGGCGAGCCAGGTCGCGCCACCCATGTTCTTCCTCAGGTAGGCGACCATCTGCTCGCTCATCCCGCCTCCGGGCCCGCCGGGGAAACCACCCCGGCCACCGGAGAAGTCCTCGGGACGCTCCCCCGAGGGACGCTCCCCCGACGGGAAGCCACCGCGCATCCCGCCGAAGCCGCCCGTCTGGGGGCCCGCGGTGGGGTTGGTGCCGTTGACCGCGGAGCCGAGCGGGGTCAGCGCGTACGCCGTCGGCCCCGCCAGCCCGGCCAGCAGCGCCGCGACCACGGCGACCACCGCCAACCGCCTGGCGAGGAGCCCCGATACCAGCCCCGATACCAGCAGGGCCGTCACCGCGACCACGGTCACCCCGGCCACCGCCCAGGCCAGCCAGGGCACGAAGTCCGGCGTTCGGCGCAGCACCGTGAACGCCCACGCCCCGGTGACGGCCAGGGCCACCGGCAGCACCCAGGCCCAGCGCCGCCAGGTCCGGTGGGCGTACCACGTCAGCACCCCGCCCAGCCCGGTCAGCGCCGCGACCGCGGGAGCCATGGCGGTCGAGTAGTAGGGGTGGAAGGTGCCGCTGGAGAAGCTGAACACCAGGTAGTGGACCGCGAGCCAGCCGCCCCACAGCAGCAGCGCCACCCGGGTCTGGCGCAGGGAGGGCCGGGTGGTGAGCGCGAGCCCGGCGACCAGGGCGACGGCGGCGAAGGGCAGCAGCCAGGAGATCTGCCCGGCCATGACGTCGTTGAACAGGCGTCCCGCCCCGGACTCGCCGCCGAAGCCCGCTCCCCCACCGAAGCCGCCGCCGCTGCCGCCGCCCCCGGCGTAGTTCTGCCCGAGGACGCGGCCGAGGCCGTTGTAGCCGACGACCAGGTCCCAGACGGAGTTGTCCGTGCTGCCGCCGATGTAGGGACGGTCGGCGGCGGGCCACAGGTCCACGACCACCATCCACCAGGCGCTGGAGACCACCAGGGCGGCCCCCGCCGCGAGCAGACGACCGAGGCGGCGCGCCACCGTGCCCGGGGCCATGGCCAGGTAGACCAGGGCGAAGGCGGGCAGCACCAGGTAGGCCTGGAGCATCTTGGTGTTGAAGGCCAGGCCGACGAACACGGCCGACAGGACGAGGGTGCGTGTGCGGCCCGTGCGGATGGCCTCCTGGCAGCACCAGGCCGCGAGCACGAGCAGCAGCACCAGGACGGTGTCGGGGTTGTTGTCCCGGTTGATAGCCACGGTGATCGGGGTCAGCGTCAGCACCAGCGCCGCGAGCAGCGCGGCGGCGTGGCCCGGCGTGCCGGGCAGGGCGCGCCGTACGGCCGAGTGCGTCACGCCGACGGCGGCGACGCCCGCGACGGCCTGGGGCAGCAGCACGCTCCAGGTCCCGAACCCGAAGATCCGCGCGGAGATCCCCATCACCCACAGCGCGAGGGGCGGCTTGTCGACGGTGATGTACGACCCGGCGTCCAGGGCGCCGAAGAAGAACGCCTTCCAGCTCTGGGTGCCGGACAGCACGGCCGCCGAGTAGTAGGAATTGGCGTAGCCGTTGCGGCCGAGCGCCCACCCGTGCAGCACGGCGGCCAGCGCCAGGACCGCCCACAGGGCGGGACGCGCCCACCGGGGGTCGCCGGGGGCACCCAGCAGCGTCCGGCGCGCTCTCCCGATCCGGGCGGCGGGTGCCTGCGCGGGGGCCTCGTTCTCCGTGACGGTCATCGGCCCGCCCCCTTCGTGCGGCGCGGGCCGAAGACCCAGGTGCGCAGCAGCAGGAAGCGGACGAGGGTGGCCAGGGCGTTGGCCACGACGACCGCGGTGACCTCCGCCACGGCCGGGGCGCCGGGCGCGAGCCGGTGCAGCAGGGCCAGCCCTCCGGTGCTCAGCAGCAGGCCGATCAGGAAGGCGACGCCGCCCTGGACCTGGTGGCGCAGGGCGCCGGTGCGGCCGGTGACGCCGAAGGTGAAGCGGCGGTTGGCCGCGGTGTTGGCCACGGCGGTGACGAACAGGGCGACGGCGTTGGCGGCCACCGCGGGCATCACCAGCCGCAGCAGGACGAACAGCCCGAGGTGGGCCAGGGTGCTGACCGCGCCGATCACCGCGAAGCTGGGCAGCTGCCTGGCCATGCCGGTGGGGAGCTGGGCCCGCTGGACCCTCGGCGGCACCGGGATCCTCGCGGCGCCGGACAGGGTCTTGCGGGTGACCCTGGCCATCCCCCTGAGGTCGTCCAGGACGGTCCTGAGGATGTCCACCCGGCTGTCGGGGTCGTCAACCCAGTCCACGGGCACCTCGTGGATGCGCAGGCCGTGCCGTTCGGCCAGCAGGAGCAGTTCGGTGTCGAAGAACCACTCCTCGTCCTCGACGGCGGGCAGCAGCGCCTGGACGATCTCGGTGCGGGCCGCCTTGAACCCGCACTGGGCGTCGGAGAAGCGGGCGCCCATGGCCGAGCGCAGCAGCAGGTTGTAGGTCCGCGAGATGATCTCCCGCTTGGGGCCCCTGACGACGTTCGCGCCCCGGGACAGGCGGCTGCCGATCGCCAGGTCGCTGTGGCCGGACAGCAGCGGGGCGACCAGCGGCAGGAAGGCGTCCAGGTCGGTCGAGAGATCGACGTCCATGTAGGCGACCACGTCGGCGTCGCTGGCCGACCACACCCTGCGCAGCGCCCGCCCGCGCCCCTTGGCGTCCAGGTGTACGGCGTGCACGTGGGACAGCTCGCGGCTCAGGTCCGTGGCGATCCGCCAGGTGTCGTCGGTGCTGGCGTTGTCGGCGACCGTGATGCGGAAGCCGTAGGGGAAGGTCCCCGACAGGTAGGCGTGCAGGCGGCGCACGCTCTCGGCGAGCACCCGCTGCTCGTTGTACACGGGGACGACGATCTCGACCAGCCGGGTGCGCACGGACGCGGTCATCTGCTTCACGCTGCCTCCCACGGGCGACGACTCGGATCTCTCATGCCTCAAGGCTCATCGGGTGACCTTGGGTGATCCTGAGCCGTTCGTTAACGACCGGTGAGAAAACCGGCGCCCCGAGTCAACGGGCAGGCGGTCCCTTCAGACCAGGCCCTTTTCCTAGGACATTTCGGGAAATTTCAGGACAGATTGGAGCCGGGGAGCCGTACCCGCGCCAGGACGCCCCCGCCCTCGGCGTTCTCCAGCGCGACCTCTCCCCCCGCGTCCCGTACGGCCTGCGCCACGATGGCAAGTCCCAGCCCGGAGCCCGGCATGCTCCTGGCCGACGAGGAGCGCCAGAACCGGTCGAAGACGTAGGGCAGCTCCTCCCCCGCGATGCCGGGGCCGTGGTCCCTGACGGTCAGCTCCCCCGCCGCGAGCCGTACCAGAACGGGGCCCTCGGAGAACTTCACCGCGTTGTCGAGCAGGTTGACCACGGCGCGCTCAAGGGCGGCCTGGTCCCCCCGGACGTACCACGGCTCCAGCTCGACCCGGATCGGGCTCTCCTGGGCCCGCAGCCTGGCCCTGCGCACGGCGGTCTCGACCACCTCGTGGAAGGCGACCTCGACGTGCGGCTCGTGCTCGCTCTCCGAACGCGACAGTTGCAGCAGGTCCCCCACCAGCGTGGACATCTCCTCGAACTGCGCCTTGAGGCTGGCCAGCAGCCTGCGCTTGGGGGCGGCGCCGAGCGGGCGACCGGTGTTCTCGCTGCGCAGCAGCAGGTCGATGTTGGTGCGCAGGCTGGTCAGCGGGGTGCGCAGTTCGTGCCCGGCGTCGGCGACGAGCCTGCGCTGCCGCTCGCGGGAGGCGGCCAGGGCCGTGGTCATCGCGTTGAAGGAGGCGCCGAGGCTGGCGATCTCGTCGGTCCCCTCGACCGGGATGCGGGTCCCCAGGTCCTCCGTCCTGGCGACGTGCTCGACGGCCTCGGCGAGACGGCCGACCGGGCGCAGCGCCGTACGGGAGATGAGCAAACCCGCGGAGGCCGCGCCGACCACGCCGAGCGCGGCGACCCCGGCCAGGATCCAGGCGAGCGTGGTGAGGGTGGACTGGAACTCGGCGAGCGGCCGTGACTCCATCACCGCCAGCCCCGAGCCGACGCTCCTGACGAGCACCAGGACCGGGGCGCCGTCGTCCGTCACGCCGTCGCGGAAGCGCTGCACGCCCTCGGGGGCGCTCGCCACGGCGCGGTCGTCGGGCACCAGCCGTACCCCGGTGTAGCCCATGACGCACCGGGTGCCACCGGTGTCGATCGCCTGCAGGAGCTGGAAGCGGGGGAAGGGCGGCTGGTGCTCGGACGGGGCTCGCGGGCAGTTGCGCGCGATCCACTCGTTGCCCAGGGGGCCCTTGGGGCCGCCCAGGGAGCGTTCCATCTGGTCGAGCAGCTCGGACCTGACGATGAACCAGCACACGGCCGCGCACACCGCGATCGCCACCGCGACCGCCGTCGCCACCAGCAGGGTGAGCCGGGAGCGCAGGGAACGGCGTTTCCTCGTCACGGCTCAGGAGGCCCGCAGCACGTAGCCGACGCCACGCACGGTGTGGATCACGCGCGGCAGCCCGGCGCTCTCGGTCTTGCGGCGCAGGTACATGACGTAGACGTCGAGGGAGTTGGAGGTCGGCTCGAAGTCGAAGCCCCAGACCTGGCTGAGGATCTGCTCGCGGGTGAGCACCTGGCGGGGGTGGAGCATGAACAGTTCGAGCAGGAGGTACTCGGTCCTGGTCAGTTCGAGCGGCTCCCCGGCCCTGGTCACCTCCCGGCTCGCGGTATCCATCCGCAGGTCGCCGTAGACGAGCACGGCCTCGTCGCTCGTGGCGGAGGCGGCCAGGGCCCCGCGCCGCAGCAGCGCCCTGACCCTGGCCAGCAGCTCGTCCAGCTCGAACGGCTTGACCAGGTAGTCGTCGGCCCCGGCGTCCAGCCCGGAGACCCGGTCGCCCACGGCGTCGCGGGCGGTGAGCATGAGCACCGGCACGTGGTTGCCCGCCGCCCTGAGCCTGCGGCAGGCGGTCAGCCCGTCGAGCCTGGGCATCATCACGTCGAGCAGCACCAGCTCGTACTGCTCCCGCCGCAGGACGTCGAGCGCGGTCTGCCCGTCCTGGGCCAGGCCGACCCGGTAGCCCTCGAACTCCAGGCTGCTCTGCAGCGCCTCCCGCAGCGCGGGCTCGTCGTCAACGACCAGCACCCGCGCCGCCTCACCGTCACCCATGCCCACAACGGTAGACGGCTCTCATGAGAGCCTCATGAACGCGCTCACCACGTCACGGGGAGCGCGGCCAGCCCGTAGATCACCCCGTCGTACCGGAACGGCAGCTCGTCGTCCTCGCCCACGACCCGCAGGTTCGGCAGGCGCTCGAAGAGCGTGCGGTAGGCGATCTCCAGCTCGGCGCGGGCGAGGTTCTGCCCGAGGCACTGGTGGACGCCGTACCCGAAGGCCAGGTGGTTGCGGGCACCCCGGCCCACGTCGAGGGTGTCGGGGTCGTCGAAGACCCGGGGGTCGCGGTTGGCCGACGCCCCCAGGACGAACATGCCCTCCCCGGCCCGTACGGCCTGGCCGCCGATCTCCATGTCCTGGGTCGCGACCCGGTCGAAGGCGATCCAGTCCACGATCGAGTGGTACCTGAGCAGTTCCTCGACCGCCAGCGGCCAGCCTTCGGGGTCGGCGCGCAGGGCGTCGAGCTGGTCGGGGTGGCGCAGCAGGGCGTGCACGCCCAGCGGGATCATGTTCGCGGTCGTCTCGTGCCCGGCGACGAGCAGCAGGAAGACCATGCCGACCAGTGCGTCGTGGGTCAGCTCCCCGGTCTCCCTGCGGGCGAGGACCAGCCGCCCGATGAGGTCGTCACGGGGCTCGCGCTCCGCCTCGGTGACCAGCCCGTCGAGGTAGTTCCTGATCTCCGTCGCCGCGGTCACCGCGCTCTCTCCGCCCGCCCCCGCGTCGATCATCATGCGGGTCCTGGACTGGAAGAAGTCGTGGTCGGCGTAGGGGACGCCGAGAAGCTCGCAGATCACCAGCGAGGGCAGCGCCAGCCCGAACGCCTCGACGAGGTCGGCGGACGGCCCCGCCTCGACCATGTCGTCGATGAGCCGGTCGGTCGCCTCCTGGATGGCCGGGCGCATCTCCCTGATCCGCCGCACGGTGAACTCGGGGATGAGCATCCGCCGGTAGACGCCGTGCTCCGGCGGGTCCATGTCGATGAACTGGCCGACCTGGAACCTCCTGCGGACCTCCTGCTCCTCCGGGGTGGGCGGCCTTTCGGTGAAGGCGGCCATGGGGTGGCCCGGGGTCGCCGGATCGGTGCTGATCCCGGGGTCGGTGAGCACCCGCTGGGCCTCGGCGTGCCGGGTCACCAGCCAGACCTCGCCTCTGGGCAACTGCGCCCTGACCAGCGGCGCCTCCTCCCGCAGCCGCCCGTACTCCTCGGGGGGCGCGTACGGGCAGCCACGGGGAAGGGGAAAGCTCTGAGCCATAGGGTTGCTCCTCACAGGCCGGACATTTCCACTTACTTACATGAAAGTAAGTTAACGGGATCGGCCCGTCAAGCGCGGACAGGAACGGCGGAGGCGATGGGTGCTCGGCGTGGCGATACGAGGCAGCGGATCCAGCAGGTGGCGCTGGAGTTGTTCGCCGAGCGGGGCTACGAGAAGACCTCGCTGCGGGAGGTCGCCGAGCGGCTGGAGATCACCAGGCCCGCGCTCTACTACCACTTCAAGGCCAAGGAGGACATCCTCAACGGCATCGTCGGCGACCTGAACAGCTCGATCGACGAGCTCGCCGAGTGGGCGGACGCCCAGCCGCCGACGGACGAGGCCCGCAGGGCGATCCTGGACAGGATCGCCTCACTTCTCGACGACCAGTGGCGCCCCCTCATCAGGTTCGCCCAGGTCAACCAGGCCGTCATGTCCGAGTTCCCGGCCGGGGAGGAGATGCGGCACCGCATGATGCGGATCGTCTCGGTGCTGGCGCGCCCCGGGGACCCACCGGTCAGGCAGTTCGAGGCCAGGCTCGCGGTGATCGCGCTCATCCTCGGCAACGCCCCGGCCCTGCTGGGCCTCGACCTGTCCGACGAGGAGCGGGCCCAGGCGGCGATGACGGTCGCGGTACGGCTCGCCCTCGGCGGCTAAGTCTTTAAGTCAGCAGCGCCATCGCGGCGTTGTGGCCGGGGATGCCGCTGACCCCGCCGCCGCGCGTGGCCCCGGCGCCGCACAGCAGGATTCGTTCGTGCCCGGTCTCGACGCCCCAGCGGCCCGCCTCGCCGTACGGCCAGGACAGGTCGCGGTGGAAGATGTGCCCGCCGGGCAGCCCCGCCTCGGTCTCCAGGTCCACCGGCGTCCTCACCTCAAGGCACGGGGCGCCGTCCCGGTCGCGCAGCAGGCAGTCCTCGACCGGCTCGGCCAGCACGGTGTTCATCGAGGCGAGGGTGGCCCGCAGCGCGGCCTCGCGGGCACCGTCCGGGTCGGCGCGGAACAGCCTGGCGGGCATGTGCAGCCCGAACAGGGTCATCGTGTGCGCTCCCCGCGCCCGCAGGTCGGCGCCGAGGATGGACGGGTCGGTCAGCGAGTGGCAGTAGACCTCGGCCGGGGGCAGCGTGGGGACGCGTCCCGCGGCGGCCTCGGCGTGGGCGAGGGCGAGTTGGTCGCGGCCCTCGTTGATGTGGAAGGTGCCCGCGAACGCCTCGGCCGGTTCGACCAGCGGGTCCCTGAGCCGGGGCAGCCGCGCCAGCACCATGTTGACCTTGAGCTGGGCGCCCTCCGGCGTGGGCGCCTCCCGCCCGAGCAGCCGTTCCAGTACGGCGGGCGGCACGTTGGCCAGCACCCGCTCCCCGGTGACCGTGTGCTCCCCCGCCGCGTCGCGGAAGACGACCTCCCCCGAGGGATCGACGGCCACGGCCTCGGCGCCGGTCAGGATCTCGGCCCCGGCCGCGCGGGCGGCGTCCGCCAGGGCCCCGGTCACCGCGCCCATGCCGCCGACCGGGACGTTCCACGCGCCGGTGCCGTCGCCGATCACGTGGTAGAGCAGGCAGCGGTTGGCCAGCAGATCAGGGTCGTAAGGGTCGGCGAAGGTGCCGATCAGGGCGTCGGTGAGCACGGTGCCGCGGACGGCGTCGTGGGCGAACCGCTCGCCGACGACCTCGCCGACGGGCCGTTCGAACAGGTCGCGCCAGGCCTCGGCGCCCACCAGGTCCCGCATCGCGGCGCGGTCCACGAGGGGCCGCAGCAGGGTCGGGGCGACCCGTCCGGCCACGTGGGCGGTCATGGCGTAGAAGCGCCGCCAGGCCTCGAAGTCGGCGGGGCCGCCGGTGACCCTGGCGAAGGAGTCGGCGGTGCGGCCCTCGTCGTCGTTGTCGACCAGCAGGCCGCTCTCCCCGACCGGGGTGTAGGAGGCGTGCCTGCGCCCGCGCAGCTCGATCCCCAACCCGAGGTCGGCGACGATCTTCCCCGGCAGCAGGCTGACGAGATAGGAGTAGCGCGAGAGCCGGGCGTCCACGCCGGGGAAGACCCGGGCGGAGACCGCCAGGCCGCCCACGTGGTCCAGGCGTTCGAGCACCAGGACGCGGCGTCCGGCACGGGCGAGGTAGGCGGCGGCGACCAGGCCGTTGTGGCCGCCTCCCACGATCACGACGTCATGACGGGAACGGAGCATGGGGCATCCCGGGGTGTCGGCGGGCCGGTTGGCGGAGGCGACCCCGTCCCGGAGACCGGGTCCGCCCGTGCGGCTCAGGACAGAGGACGTCTGATCCCTGTTCCGCACCATATAGCGAAAAAGACGGTTTCCTCCAGGAGCTCACTCCCGTGCCGTGGCCAGGCTGATCCGCAGCAGCGTCGCCGCGGGCCCCGTCGGCGTACGGCCCCGCCGCCAGATCGCCCGCAACCGGCGTTCGAGGTCGATGCCCTTCGTCGCGACCTCGATCAGCCGCCCGGTGGCCAGCTCCCCCTCCACGGCGTAGCCGCTGAGCACCGCGGGAGCCGCCCCCTCCCCGGCCGCTCCCTTGACGGCGGCGTTCGAGCCGAGTTCGAGCCGGGGCGCGGCCACCTCGTGCCCGGCCAGCGCGCGGTCCAGGGTCTCCCTGGTCCCCGACCCCCGCTCCCTGACGACCAGCGCCGTCGCCGCCAGCTCAGCCGCCAGCAACGCCGTACGGCGCCGCGCCCACGGGTGGCCGGGGGCGACCACGACGACGAGCCTGTCGGTCGCCACCACCCGGGAGGCCAGCCCCTGCGGCACCGAGGGTCCTTCGACGAAGCCGAGCTCGATGCCCGCGCCGACGAGCCTGGCCACCTCCGCCGAGTTCTGCACATCCAGGCCGACCTGCACCTGGGGCTCGCGGCTCTGCAGCTCCCCGAGCCAGCGCGGCAGGAGGTACTCGGCCACGGTCATGCTCGCCGCGATGCGCAGATGCGCCTCCCTGCCGTGCCGTACGGCCCGCGCGCCCCGCATGAGCTCCTCGGCGGCGGCCAGCACCTGCGACGCCCAGGCCGCGATCATCACGCCCTGCGGGGTGAGCGTGGAGCCGCGCGGGGTGCGTTCGAGTAGGGGCAGCCCGAGACGGCGCTCCAGCAGCATGATCCGCTTGCTGGCCGACGGCTGGGCGATGCCCGCCGCCCTGGCCGCCTGGCCGAGACTGCCCAGGCGCTCGACGTCGACGAGCAGCCGGAGGGACTCCAGGTCGGGCAGATCACTCATAGCCCTAGGCTATGACCTTCCAGGAAGACCATGACTACCGGCCACCCCTGTCCGCTTCGAGACTCGGAACATGACGCTCTTCCCGCTCCGGACCGTCTCCCTCCCCACCGGGGTTCCGGCCCTGGGGCTCCTGCCGGGGCTTGCCCTGACGGCGCTCGCGGTGGCCGTCTCCCAGTGGGTGGGCCGCGCGCTGCCCGGGGTGAGCGCGGCCGTGGTCGCGGTCGTGCTCGGGGTCGCGCTGGGCAGCCTCACCAGGCTGCCCGCCGTACTCGGCGCCGGTCTGCGTTTCGCCTCCCGCAGGCTGCTCCGCCTGGCGATCGTGGTGCTCGGGCTGCAGGTCGCGCTGCCCGAGGTGCTGGCGCTCGGCTGGCGGCCCCTGGCCCTGATCGCCGTCTCGACCGGCTGCGCGTTCGTCCTCACCCGCTGGATCGGCCCGCGGATCGGGGTGAGCCCGCGCAGGTCACTGCTGATCGCCACCGGCGTCTCGGTCTGCGGGGCCGCGGCGATCGCCGCCATGCACGAGGTCGCCGACAGCGACGACGACGATGTGGCGGGCGCCGTCGGCGTCGTCGTCCTGTACGGCAGCGCGGCCCTCGTCGTGCTTCCCGTGCTCGCGCGCCTCGCCGGGCTCTCGCCGTACCAGCTGGGGCTGTGGGCGGGCGCGTCGGTGCACGAGGTCGCGCAGGTCGCGGCCGTCGGCGCGGCGGCCGGGGCGGGTGTGCTGGCGTGTGCGGTCGTGGTCAAGCTGGCCAGGGTCGCGCTGCTGGCCCCGATGGTCGCGTTCACCTCCCTCACCCTGCGCCGGAGCGGGGGCAGGCGCCCGCCGCTGGTGCCGCTGTTCGTGCTGGGCTTCCTGGCGGCGGTCGCGGTCAGGAGCCTGGGGGTCGTGCCCGACACGGTCGTCGAGATCGTCCCCCAGGTGACGTCTCTCTCGCTGGCGGCGGCGCTCTTCGCGCTGGGGACGGGGGTGGACCTCAGGGCGCTGGCGCGCGGCGGCCGTTCCCTGGCCCTCGGCGGGCTGGCGACCGCTGTCATCGGCGCTATCTCACTGATCGGGGTCCTCGCCATCGGCTGATCTCCCGGTAGACGTCATCCGGTATCCCCCGTAACGTGCTCTTTCTGGAACAAGCAGCTTCTTTACCCGGTTCCGCCGAGCAGCCATCCGGGCAGGACGAGGAGACAGAACCCGCTCATGCGTACCACCGAGCAGCCCATCGACAGCGTGCTCCGCCCGTCCGACGAGGTGGCCGAGGCACTGGCGCAGGGCGCCCCGGTCGTGGCGCTGGAGTCCACGATCATCTCGCACGGCCTGCCCCAGCCCCGCAACCTGGAGGTCGCGCGGGAGCTTGAGGGACTCGTCCGGGAGGCCGGGGCCGTGCCCGCGACGATCGCGGTGCTCGACGGCGTGGCGCGGATCGGCCTGGACGAGGACGACCTCAAGCGGATCGCCACCGAGTCCGGCCTGCGCAAGCTCGGCTTCCGCGACCTGGCGGCCGCCGCGGCGCTCGGCGCGAGCGGCGCGACGACGGTCTCGGCGACCTCCTTCCTGGCCGCGCGGGCGGGCATCCGCGTCTTCGCGACCGGCGGGCTCGGCGGGGTGCACCGGGAGTGGACCGAGACCCAGGACGAGTCGGCCGACCTCGACACGCTGAGCCGTACCCGCGTCACCGTCGTCTGCGCGGGCGTGAAGTCGATCCTGGACGTGCCCGCCACCCTGCAGCGCCTGGAGACCAAGGGCGTCACCGTCGCGGGCTTCCGCACCGACGAGTTCCCCGGCTTCTACCTGCACACCTCGGGACAGCCCGTGGACTGGCGTGTCGAGACGGCCGAGCAGGTGGCGCACATCATGCGGAACCAGGACGCGTTCGGCGGGCCCGAGTCCGCGCTGATCGTGGCCAACCCGGTCCCGCTCGACGAGCAGCTCGACCCCGCCCTGCACGACCGGGTCCTGGCCGAGGCCCTGGCCGCGGCGCGGCAGCGGGGGGTGAGCGGGCAGGCCATCACCCCGTTCCTGCTGGACTACCTGGTCAGGGGGACGGGCGGCGCCTCGCTTGAGGCGAACCTGGCCGCGGTGCGCGGCAACGTCCGCCTCGCGGGCCGGATCGCGGCGGCCTGGAGCCGGGGAAACTGAGGCGGTCGTGTCCGGATCGGGTCTGCTCGTCATCGGTGACGTCGTCACCGACGTCGTCGCGCTGCACGAGGGCCCGGCGCTGGCCGGACTGGCCGTCGGCACGGACACCGCGGCCGACATCGTGCTGCGCCCCGGCGGCTCGGGGGCCAACACCGCCACCTGGGCGGCCCATCTGGGCGCGGACGCGCGGATCCTGACCAGGGTCGGCTTCGACACCGGGGAGTGGCACGCCGCCGAGCTGCGCCGCGGCGGGGTCAGGGCGCACCTGCGCGTCGATCCCGAGCGCCCCACCGCCGTGGTCATCGCCATGGTCGATCCGACGGGCGAGCGGTCCATGCTCACCAACCGGGGCGCGGGCGGGCACATCTGCGCCGACGACTGGGAGGAGGACCTGCTCGACGGGGTCGGCCACCTGCACCTGTCCGGCTACACCCTGTTCGCCGAACCCGGTCTGCAACTGTCCCGCCTCGCCCTGGCCCGTGCCGTACGGCGTGGCGTCTCGATCAGCGTCGATCCGGCCTCGACCGGGTTCCTGCGCGCCTTCGGCCCCGAGCGGTTCGTCAGGGAGACCTCCGCCGCCCAGCTTGTCATCCCGAACCTGGACGAGGCCCTGCTGCTGACCGGCGTGGGCGACCCGGAGAGTGCCGCCAGACGGTTGAGCCTGAGCTACGGCGCCGCGGCCGTGAAGCTCGGTTCCCGGGGCGCGCTGCTGGCGCGGGAAGGAAAGTTGACCGCACGGCTTCCCGGACTCACCACGGAAGTGGTTGACTCGACGGGAGCGGGTGACGCGTTCGCCGCCGGTCTGCTGACCGCCCTCCTGAGGGGGGAGGACGACGAGGCGGCGTTGGACGCGGGACGCCGTGCCGGAGCCGAGGCCGTGACAGCGGTCGGCGGCCGGCCGCGCATTCTCACGTCGGGTTTAGCTCCAACCAGCTTTACCCACTCTCATGCTAATTGATAGCTTGCGGCGTAGGCTGCACCATTAGCCACATGTGTCACTTTGGGGAGGTTGCGGTCCGCCGATGGATGCCGAGTCATCGATCTGCCTGAGCGATCTGGTCCCGGCCCTGCGCTGGAGCAGAGCACAGCAGGTCGCCGAAGCCCTGGCCGATCCCCGCCTGCCCGCGGGATGGTGGTCCTCGGTCACCCTGCCCAAGGCCCTCAACTCGGCCGGGCTCGACTGGGTCTGCGACCGGCTGGCCCGCCTCTCCATGTCCCGGTGGGACCACCTCCCGCTGAGCGACGTCCTACCGGCCCTGCACGTGCACACGGTCGATCCGACCCTGCCCGGCTGGTCCGAACCCGCCCGCGCGGCGATCACCGGTATCGGCGGCTGGTCCAGGCTGCGCCGCCTGACCGCCGGGGACCTGGGCGGCTCCTCCCTGCCCACCACCCCCGAGATCGTGATGACCGCGGTCTTCCGCGAGGTGCTCAGCCAGATCCCCGGGATCGACATCCCCGAGGTCGCCGAGCAGACCCCGCAGGCCGAACGGCCCGCCGCCGAGGCGCAGTCCCCGGCCGAGCAGGAGCAGAAGGCCCCCGCCCTGCCCCAGCGGACGCCCATCCCGGCGCCCGTCCCCGAGCCGCAGGTCAGGCTCAGCGACTACCCGCTGGTCGGCCTGGTGGACAACATGTTCCGCGACTGGGGACCGCTTGAGCGCGCGGTCGCCGTGGACCGGCTGTTCGCCGTCGATCCGATCAGCCTGCGCGCCCTGGCCCACAAGCTCAACGCCGACCTCGGCGCGCTCTCGGCCGCCCAGCGCGCCGCGGAGGAACGCATCCTGCTGTGGCTGCGCTCCTCGGAGTCGGCCCCGCTCACCGGCCACATGTTCGGGCTCACCGAGTGGCTCGGCGCCGCCGCGACGCAGGAGCAGCTCATCGGCGCCGACCCCGCCCACCCCGTCGAGGTGCCGACGCTGCGCACCCCGCTGTGGCGGGTGCTGGTCACCCTCATGCCCGACCGTCGGCTCCAGGACGGCTGGCTCGTCGTCGGCGACCTGGGCGGCCTGCGGGAGCGCACCCGGCAGCTCCTCGGCGGCAAACCGGCCGACTCCGAGACGGTCTCGCTGATGGAGCAGCGGCTCGGCATCCGCACCCACTCCGCCCAGGCCTGGCTCGACGCCCTGGCCGCCAGCGAGGAGAAGGGCTCGGCCGCCCCCGAGGCCGCCGCAGAACCCGGCAACAGGCAGCTGCCCCGCCGTACGCCAGGGGCCAACGGGCACCACCACCGGGGCGGCCACCCGATCCCGCAGGTGAACGCCAACTCCATCGACCCCCGTGCGGCCCTGGCCACGCTGTCGGCCCTGTCCGGCAACACCAGGCCCCACCTCATCACCAGCCAGCGCGCCCCGCTGCACCCGCCGACCAGCCCGGCCACCGACCCGAGCCGCTGGCAGCGGATAGAGGTGACCAGCGAGCACCTGCGCGGCGCCCCGGTCGCGGTGCCGGAGGGGTACGCCACCCAGCTCGGCATGCGCCCCGGCACCCTGCTGTCGGTCACCGGCCCCGGCGACAACGCGGTGGTGCTGGTCTGGCGGGACCACCCGGTCTTCGACTCCCTGCAACCGGTCCTGATGCGCCTGAACGCCCGCCCGGGCGACCAGGTGTACGTAACGGTGGACGGCTACCGCCTGGACGCCCAGCTACCGTCCTGACGTGGGGCGCGGGGCGGAATTGTCGATCTTGTGCGCGGCGGCCGCCCCCCGGCACTATGCTGCTGAACCGCGCGGCACGACAGTCCGGCGTTCAACCATGCCGGGCCGCCGTAATCGGCTGCGCAAAAACCCCGCCATTGTTTCTCCGAAAAGGAACGTCAGTGTGGCTTCCTCCCCCTCCGCGCCCGTGGACTGTGTCCCAACGGCGCAGACGGGAGCGAAGGACGAACACACCGTGGGGGCGGATCCCTGCAGCAGTCCCGCGGCGGCCGACGAGCCGCCCGGCGCCCCCACGCCCGTAGCCGGCCTGTGGACCGCGGCCTTCGCCCGCGTCTGGGCGGGGTCGGCCCTCTCCTCGGTGAGTTCGAGGACCCTGAGCGTCGCCTATCCTCTGCTGGCCCTGGCGGTCGGCGGCTCGCCGGTCGGGGCGGGCTGGGTGAGTTTCGCCCTGACCCTTCCCGTCCTGCTCTTCTACATCCCCGCGGGCGTCCTGGCCGACCGGGTCGATCCGCGTTCCCTGATGCTGTTCGCCGAGATCGCCCGTGGCCTCTCGGTCGTCAGCGTCCTGCTCGCGCTCGCGCTCGGAAAGCTCTCTCTGCCGCACATGCTGGCCGCGGCCTTCCTTGAGGGGACCCTGTGGGTCCTGTACACCCTGGCCGAGACGGCGCTGCTGCCCTCCCTGGTGCCCGAGGGGCGGATCGGCGCCGCCATGGCGCGCAGTGAGACGAGCTCCCACGCCGCGGTGCTGGCGGGCAGGCCGCTGGGAGGGCTGCTGTTCGGGCTGGCCCCCGCGGTGCCGTTCGCGATGAACGCCGTGCTCTTCCTCGGCTCGACGCTGTGCCTGCTCGGCCGGACCGGGAAGGCCAGGCCGTACGGCGGGCGGCGGGTCCTTCGGGAGTTCTCCGGCCGCTCGCTGGTCTCCGAGACGTTCGACGGCGTCAGGGAGCTGTCCAGACACGGCTTCCTGAGCAGGGCCACGATCATGACCACCGTCACCAACCTGATGGTCAACGCCCTCATCATGATCTTCCTCACGAGCTCGGCGAGCCTGTCCCCCCTTGAGGTGGGGCTGGTCCTCGCGGCCGGGGGCGTGGGCGGGGTGCTCGGCTCGACGCTCCTCTCCAGCGCGGAACCGGGGAACGCCATACTGTTCACCCAGATGTGGATCTGGGTGCTCGCCCTGTCCCTGCCCGCCATGAACGCCCACCCCGTCCTCTTCGGCCTGGCCACGCTGATCACCGGCTACACCGGGGCGCGCAACAACGTCGCCGTGCGGACCTACGAGATCCGTGAGGTGGACCGGAGCAAGCTCGGCAGGGTGGCGAGCGTCCAGCGGCTCGCGGTCTACGGGGCGGTGTGCCTGGCCGCCCCCCTCGGAGGGTTCCTCGTCGCGGCCTTCGGCGTGCACGACGCGGCGGTGAGCCTGTTCGGCGTGATGTTCACCGTCGCCGTCGCCGTGACACTCGCCCGTTTCCTGGGCTGGGTCCCCAGGTTCGGAGACGGTGATCAGGCTCCCCCGGCCAGCCGACCGGCCTCCTGACGCATGTGCGCGGGCAGCGCCGGCGCCACGGCGTGCCCGGCCAGCCGTGCCAGGCCCGCGGCGGAGGCCCGGTCGCCCGTCAGTGCCCTGACCCGCGCGGCGTACAGCAGGGCGGGCCCGTGGTCCCCCGCCTCGGCCAGCACCGCGGTGATCTCCCGTTCCGCCTCGGCCAGACGCCCGACCGAGGCGAGCGCGAGCGCGTGGGCGGCCCTGGTCGAGGGCCACTGCAGCGGTCTCACCCCGCCGAGGTCGCGCAACGCCTCCTCCGCCCGGCCGAGGTCGGCGAGGATCTCACCCCGCGCCCGCAACGCCTCGGTGAGGTTCCCCTCCCGGCTGAGCACCTCGTCGAGGACGTCCCGCGCGGCGTCCGGATGCCCGTCGTACCACAGCGCCCAGGCGAGCTCGGTCTGCACGCCCATGTCGCCGGGGACCCGGCTGACCGCCGAGTACAGCTCCCGCACGGCGTCCCCGGGGCGCCCCTGCAGCAGCCTCAGCCGCCCGATGCCCGCCAACAGCCTGCCGACGGCCGCGCTCGCCCCCAGCGTCTCGAACAGGACGGCGGCCGTACGGTAGTGCGCGACGGCCCGGTCGACGTCGTCGCGTTCATGGGCGACGTTGCCGAGGAAGGACTCGATCTCCGCGCGGAGCCTGGTGTCGTCCCCGCACCGCAGCAGCGCCTCCTCCGCCTGCCGCGCCGCGGCCCCGAACTCCCCGTCCCGCAGGGAGATCTCGGCCGCGCGCAGGTAGTCCTGCGGGGCGGCGGGCACGGCGTCCCCCTCCGCGCCTCCACCGGGGTCTCCGCCGCGCAGGATGGGCTGGATGAGCCGCTCGTGGGACAGCTCGCACCACCGCGTCCCCGCCCTGACGTCCTCGCGCAGGATGTGGCGCTCGACCAGCGCCCTGACCACGGCGTTGGGCATTCCCGCGGTGAGCGTCTCCCCCTGGTAGACGACCTCCCGCGTGCCCAGTTCGGTGACGAACGTACGGCGCAGCCAGCTCCTGAGCCCGGCGGTGTCGCCGCCCAGGTGGTCCCTGGCCACCTCGGCGATCATCCGCTCGGAGAAGCCGCCGAGAGAGCGGTCGGCGTCGGCGAAGCGGCGGACGTGGTCGAGGGAGATGACGCGCACGTCGTCGGGCAGGGAGTGCCACAGCGCGGAGCAGACCACCTGGAGCTGGACCGGCTCGACCTTCTTGGCGTCGGCGACGATCTCCTCGCCGAGGACCCTGCCGACCCTGATCACCCGCAGGTCGTCCACCAGGAACCGGGCGGCGCCGGGGGCGAAGGAGCGTCCCGTGCCCTCAAGCGGTCCCTCCGTGGCCCGTACCGCCGCGGCCGTGTCGAGCGCGCCCAGCGGGAACCTGCCCCTGCCCAGGCCCGCCAGCTCCGGCTCGTGGGGAAGGATCGCCGCCAGGTAGTCCTCCCTGATCGAGATGAGCAGGCGCAGGTTCGGATCGTCGTCCAGCGCCTGGGCGAGCTGGCCGATGAACCACTCCCGGTACGGCCCGCGGTGCGGAAACCCCCCGAACAGTTCCTCGGCCTGGTCGATGGCGGCCAGCGTGAGCACCGGGTCGCCGTAGGGGTCCTGGCGTGCCGGGCGCCGCCGCAGGAACTCGTGGAGGGTGAGTCCGGCCAGCCTGGTCGGGGTCTCCTCGGGGGACCACGAGGACAGCAGGGCGAAGACGTGGGGGTTGTGCCGGGACAGCGCGGCCGAGGGGAAGGCCGAGCCGTGCGACACCCGGCCGATCGGCAGGATGTCGGTCTTGTTCGGGTCGAGCAGCGGCAGGACCCCGGCCTGGATCAGCGAGGTCTTGCCCACCCCGGACGGGCCGTACAGGATGGTCAGCCGGTTGGCCTGCCACAGGTCGGAGACCTCGTGCGATTCCCTGGCCCTGCCGAAGAACTTGGCCCCCTCCTCCCTGCGGAACGCGCGCAGGCCGACGTAGGGCAGGTCGGTTCCCTCCCCCGGGCGGCCGGGGCGCAGGGCGCCGGGGTTCACGGGACCGGTCCCATCCGCCGTCGCAGCTCCCGGCAGAACTCCTCGGCCGTTCCCCAGAAGATGGAGATCCGCCAGTCCTCGTAGTATCTGGCCAGCTGGCGCTGGACCTGCAGGACGTCCGTCTTCGTGCGCACGAGGGAGGGCGCGAGCTGGACGCTCACGTGTCTCCTGCGGTTGATGCCGGGGACGGCCTTCAGCAGGCCGTGGAACAGGACGCGGAACGTCCAGTCCTGGAGGCTGTAGCCGATGAACAGCAGCGGCCTTCTCGTCAGCGCCGCGAGAATGGAGGCGGGAAGCATTCTCTGGCTTCCCCCCGCGCCGTCCACGGCGAGATTGGTGAGAAATTCGAGATAGTCGTCCTCGGCCAGGACTATCGACGCCGGGTCGTTCAGGTTCCCGTGCAGGTGGTAGATGAGCGGCGCGTCCGGCTGCGGATTCCATCCGGCCTCCCCGCTGAAAAGGTCCTCGGCGTAGGCGACCCCTCTGTTCCACGGGCAGACGGCGACGTTCGGGTTTTTCCCCGCGGCCCTCAGCGACTGGAGGATGAAATCGTCGTAGTTCGTCGTGAGATACACGGGCAACGGGAAACCGGCGAGCAGGGCGTGTGGTTCGTGGGGGTCCTTGAAATCCGGGGGACCGCCCGCGCCGAGCGTCTCGCATATCCGCCGTTTGACGTACACGGAGTCGCCGTAACGCATCACCGCGAACTGCGTCACCCGGGGAAGGTCGTGGTCGTCGTCGAACGGGTAGTCCCACCGGCGGGCCATGTCCCTGCTCAGCGCCGCACCCGTCGGCAGGGTGCCCGCGCACGCCCCCGACCCCAGGAACGGCGTGCAGTCACCGCTCCTCAACTGGTCGATCAGGCGTTCCCACTCCGCCTCCCCCATGTCATGCACGCGGGACACCACCTCACGCAGCGTGGGTCCCGCGGCAGCGCGGGCCCGAGGCCGTACGACGTCATCGGCGCGCGCCTCGGCGCGGTCACCTCCCCGCGGACGGCGGCCCACCCCCGAGGGCCACGACGGGGGGAAACCTGGCGGACATCTCATGAGCATCTTTCCGCCGCGACTTTCCGACGATTGGAGACGATCGGTCAGATCCAGCTCTGGAATCCGGACGATGGGTCGTGCGTGTTCTCAAGAAGGGGTTCGATAATGCGGCGGAGCCGCTCCTCCCCGATCTTCCCGAGCTCGTCGAGGGAAAGATCGTGAACATCGACGAGCGCGACGCGCCCTGTCTCTTCCTCACGCATGAATGCTCCTCGGAGATTGCGTGACACCGGCGCCCGAATTTCGGCCGAACCGAAAATCGGAGGCCGGAGAACCAGGTTCTTGATTTCTCATTCTATGTGATTCTGTGATACTCGCCCGCGCGAATCAACCTTTAGGATGACCGTGCACACCTTGATGGGGAAGGGTGAGGAAGAGGTGGCGGATCTTTCACACGCGGCGAACGCGCTCCCCGACCGGCAGCCCGAGGTATGGGAGAAGGTTCCGCCGAGGAACCGGAACTTCACGGGTCGCGAGGACCTCCTTCTCAAGCTCCGTCAGGGCATCAGCACCGTCACCGCGGTCGTGCCCCAGCCGCAGGCGCTCCAGGGGTGGGGCGGTGTCGGCAAGACCCACCTGGCCATCGAGTACGCCTGGCGCTACCGCTCGCACTACGACCTCGTCTGGTGGATTCCCGCGGACCAGCGGGTCCTGGTGCCGTCCGCGCTCGCGGCGATGGCGCCCTTCCTCGGGCTTCCCCCGGCCTCCGTCACGGGCGTCGAGGAGGCGGCGGAGGCGGTGCGAAGGACCCTGCACAGCGGCGAGCCGTACCGGCGGTGGCTGCTCATCTTCGACAACGCCGAGGAGCCGGGGCACGTCGAGGAGTTCATCCCGCGTGGGCCGGGCCACGTGCTGATCACCTCCCGCAACCCCAAGTGGGAGGACCACTTCGAGACCCTCCAGGTCGACGTCTTCGCCCGCTCGGAGAGCGTGGCGTTCCTGAGCAAGCGCCTGCGCGGGGAGGTCGTGCCCGGGGACGCCTCGCGGCTCGCCGAGCAGCTCGGGGACCTGCCGCTGGCGCTGGAGCAGGCGGGCGCCCTGCAGTACGAGACCGGGATGTCGGTCGACGAGTACCTCGAACAGCTCGACGCGCAGGCCAGCAGGCTGCTGGGGGTGAACAGGGCGCCGGGATACCCGCTGTCGATGACGGCCGCCTGGCGGGTCTCTGTCTCCCTCCTTGAGGACCGCCTCCCCGAGGCGATCAAGGTCCTGCAGTGCTGCGCCTTCTTCGGCCCCGAGCCCATCCCGCGTGACATCTTCCGCCGGGGCAACAAGGCCCTCGTCCCCCGGCTGAGCCCGATCCTGTCCGACCCGATCCTGCTGGCCAAGGCGCTCAGCGAGCTCAGGCGCTTCGCGCTGGCCAGGATCGAACCGACCGCCCGCACGATCCAGGTGCACCGACTCGTCCAGGCGCTGCTCCGTGACGACCTGCCGGAGGAGGACCAGCGGGAGATCCGGCACGAGGTCCACGTGCTGCTGGCCAGCGGCGCCCCGGCCGATCCCGACTCGACGGACAAGTGGCGCGACTTCGAGGAGCTGGTGGCCCACATCACCCCCTCGAACCTGAGCGACTGCCCGGACGAGCGGGTGCGCCGGTTCGCGCTCACCATCGCCCGCTACCTCTACATGGCGGGCAACTACCAGTCGGCCCGCGCCTTCCTGAACGACTTCATCGAGCAGTGGAGCAGGATCAGCGGCCCACGTCACCCGGACGTGCTGATCGCCTCCAAGCACCTCGGCAACGTCCTGCGTGCCCTCGGCCAGTACGGCCAGGCGTACGAGATCGACCACAGGACCCTCGACGACATGCGCGAGGTCCTGGGCCCCGACCACACGGAGACGCTGCTGACGACCAACGGCTACGGCGCCGCCCTGCGCGCCAGGGGCGACTTCCTCGTGGCCAGGGACCTGGACCTGGAGTCGAAGCAGGCCCACGAGCGGGTCTTCGGCCCCGCCGACCCGACGACGCTGCGCGTGATGAACAACCTCGCCCTCGACTACGCCCTCACCAGCGACTACATGGCCGCGCGCAGGCTGCACCAGGAGACCTACCTGGCGCAGAGCGACGCCACCGGGATCGGCAAGCCGACGCTGCTGCTGTCGTGGAACGGCCTGGCCAGGAGCGTACGGCTGTGCGGCGACTACAGCGAGGCGTGCGACCTCGGCGAGGAGGCCTACGCCTACGGCCTGCAGGGGCTGACGCTCGACCACCACGTCACCCTGCTGACGGCCAAGGACCTGTCCATCGCCCGGCGCAGGGCGGGCGAGACGGCCGAGGCGGTCGAGCTGGCGCGGGACACGCACTCCCGGCTCCAGCGGCTCTTCGGTGACGAGCACCCGGACGCGATGGCCGCCGCGATGAACCTGTCCAACGCGCTGCGGACGGTCGGCGAGCTGGACGAGGCGTTCGCCATCGCGCAGCGGACCGTCCCCCGCTATCCCAAGGTCTTCGGCTCCGAGCACCCCTACAGCCACGCCTGCGCGGGAAACCTCGCCATCCTGCACCGGCTGCTCGACGCCCCCGCCACCGCCAGGGCGCTGAACGAGGGCGCCGTGCGCGGCCTGACCGCCCGGGTCAGCCGCAACCACCACTACACCCTGACCTGCGCCATCAACCTGGAGACCGACCTGGCGGCCCTCGGGGAGACCGACCGGGCATGTGACCTGGGCGAGGAGACGCTCGGCAGGCTGCGCGCCCTCTTCGGGGAGAACCACTTCCTGACGCTCGCCTGCGCGGCCAACCTCTCCCTTGACCTGCGGGCGGCGGGCAGGCGGGAGGAGGCGGCGCTGCTGCGCGCGGACACGATGCGCCGCTACGAGCGGCCGCTGGAGTCGGGCCACGCCGACGCCCTGCTCGCCGAGGCCCACGAGCGCATCAACTGCGACTTCGACCCGCCGCCGATCTGATCTGACCTCGCTACCCGGTCTCCGCGCCCGGGTTGCGCTCCTTCCAGGCCCGCAGGTGCCGTTCGGCCTCCAGGTGGGCCTGGGCCGCCGCCGCGGCGCCGACCGGCTCGGACAGCCGTTCCCCAAGCACGTCCCGCATCCGTCCGACGAACCTCCTGCCCTGTTCCGTCAGGCCCCCGCAGCCCAGAAGCAGGTCGCTGACCCGGTGGGCGCCCCGCCGCCAGCGCGCGAACTCCACCTCGGCGCGGAAGGCCGTCTCCCCACGCTCGAACGGGCGCTGCCGCCGCCAGAACTCCGTCACCCCCAGGTAGGCGTAGGCCCCCTGCAACAGTCCGTAGACGGGCCTGGGGTCGTCCCGCCAGGGGGCGTAGAAGCGCCGGTCGTAGCCGGGCACGGTCAGCTCGACGGCCTCGGTCAGCGCCGTGAGCTTGGCGTGCTGTATCTCGTGGGCCAGCGTGACCGCCAGGCCGAGACCGTCCTTCGGCTCGGAGAGGGCGACCGTCCCGAAGGTGTCCCGCGCCGAGGAGCTGTCCTGGCCCCGGGGCGGCGTCCTGAGCGGGGTGAGCACCCGCACGCCGTGCTCGACCTCCTCGGCGACCGTCCGGTGACCGGTGGCCAGCAGGCGCCAGGCCTCCCCGGCGCACGCCTGCCACCTGCGGCGCTGCTCGGGGGTCAGCCTCGGGGCGGGTCCCCGGTGGACGGAGTCGCGGTGCGCGGGCCAGCGGTACGGGTCGAGGTCGTCGATGACGATCCCCTCCCCCGGGGGCGGGGGCAGGCGGTGCAGGACCTGCCAGCCCTCCCCGTCGCGACGGGGATCGACGCGGACCGACGCGCCCGCTGCACTGAGCAGGGCGCCGTCACGGTCGGGCCGTACGGCGACGGCGACGATCTCGTCCGGTTCCCCCGCGCCGTCCGGCAGGGTGACCCGGCCCAGGGACGGCAGCGTGAACACACCGTCCGCGCGGGGCAGCCCGACCTCGCAGGGCAGGCCCGCCCTGACCGCCGCCGCCAGGGCCAGCGTCCCCAGCGCGGCGGGGTCGTCCCCTCCGGGCTCCGGGCTCCGCCGCAGCGACCTGCAGGTGCGCCGCGCCCACGCGCCGACCGCCGGGTAGGTCAGCACCCACTCGACCTCGGGGGCCGCGTGGCGCTCCAGCTCGGCGAGGGCCTCGTAGGACCGTTCGGTCAGGTCCGCGTGGACGTGCCCGGCCGCCCTTGCCTCGGTGACGACGCCGCGCACCAGCAGCCTGCTGCCGAGGGACTGCGCGGCGCGCAGCTCGCCGACCGCCCCGGCCCCTCCCCCACCGGCCGCCAGCGCCTCGAAGGTCCCGCCGGTGACCGGGGGGAGGACGGGCATCAGCGCCTTCCCTTCAGGCGGGCGACGTCCCGCGCCAGCCTCGTGCGGATGTGCGTGATGAGCCGGTAGAGGTCGGGGCAGTAGACCGAGGGGCCGAGGAAGCCGCCGACCGTGCTGTACCGGTGCGCGTACAGGCCGCCGCCGCACACCGAGCGCAGGTCGCAGGACTGGCAGACGGGGGCCAGGGCGCGCTCGCCGATCTGCCGCGCGGCCATGGCGGGGTGCAGCAGCGCCGCGTCGAACGGGTCGCGCAGCACGTGCAGCGGGGTCGCCGCGGCGCCGTGGTAGCTGGACTTCAGGATGTCCGACTGCTCGATGCCGCCGTTGGTCTCGACGACGACCATCCTGGCGGGTGAGAGCCCGACCGCCTCGGTGCGCGAGACGCCCCCGGTCAACAGCCGCATGATTTCACGAAAAATCCGGATTTCCGTCTGCGCCGCGGCCGAGCCGTACCACCTGTCGAAGATGGGGATCAGCCAGTCCGCGTACGGCGTGGCCGAGGAGGCCGGGTCCCGGAAGGGCGGGGGTGTCGCCCAGTTGCCGTGCGGCAGCAGGAAGTCGACGGAGGGCGGGTCGAACTCCAGGAGCGCCTCGTAGGTCGTCAGCGGGTCGTTCCTGATGTCGATCGTGCACAGCAGGCCGCCGAACAGGTGGTGGAAGGGGCCGAAGGCCAGCCTGCGCAGCGAGGCCGCCACGGCCGCGTGGCTTCCCCGTCCGTCGGCGCGGCGGCGGTGACGGTCCTGGGCCTGGGCGTCGCCGTCCAGGCTCACCCCGACCCGGATCTCCAGGCCGTCGAACAGGCGCAGGTAGTCGTCGTCAAGGCGCAGCCCGTTGGTCTGCACCCCGGCGCGCACCCTGGTCCCCACGTCGGCCGCGGCCCCCCTGACCGTGCGGACGAGGTGGGAGATGAACTCGGGCCCGGCCAGCAGCGGTTCCCCTCCGTGCAGGATGATCTCGACCTCGCCCAGCTCGTGCGTGAGGGCGTGCTCGGCTATCCGCCCCGCCGTACGGTCGGCGACCGCTCGTGACATCCGGCGCGGCTGCGCCCGCCAGGACTGGTCCGCCATCTCGTAGACGTAACAGTGGCGGCAGGCGAGGTCGCACCTGCTGTGGATCTTCAGGATGAACTGCCGGAAGGCCAGCGGCCGCCATCCCGATGCCAGCAGGGCGGCCACGTCGAGCGTCGCCGGAAACGTGTTCCCGGCGGGCGGTGTTTCCAGTGCGGGATTCTCTGACAAATGTGGCACACCTCTCTTGCGCCATTCCCTGTGTCGCACGACTTCGCCCCGGCAGTCAAGTTTCCGGGGCGTGGAAAAATACCCCGCGCACCCCTGCCGATGCCGTACGCCACGCTGAACTGGGGTTATGACCGGAGAATCGGCACGGCCGATGAATGTCGCCGGATATGAAAAGGCCGATTCAACCCGGCGCGCCCGCCCGAAACAAAAGGTCTCCGGGGAATTCCCTCGCGTTCACTCCCTCGGGTCCTTCGTCTCCCCGGAGGCGAGGGGAAGGACCGGGGTGACGTCGCCCCTCGCCGACCGCCAGATGTGGTCGAACTGCTCGACCCAGTATCTGTACCAGCGCTCGTCGCGGCCGCGGGTCAGTTCCAGGTGCATGCGGGAGGAGGTCGAGGGGTTGTGGAAGCCGTGGATCTCCACGATCACCCGGCCGGCCGGGGTGTCCGGGTCGATGAGCACGAGGCTGAAGCCGGGGCTGTAGGACAGCAGGCGGTAGTCGAAGGCGCCCGGGGTCTTCCAGCGGCTCATCAGCCGCAGCCGTTCCGTCGTGGTCTCCAGCGCGGCGGGCAGACGCTGGACGGGGAACTCGACCGACTCGTCGAGCTGTCGCGACGCCTGCCGCACCGCCGTCTTCTCGCGGGGGTCGAGGACGACGATCCTGACGCTGCCGTTCTCGCGCGCCAGCACGCCGTTGCGCAGGATCTCGCAGGTCTGCGCCGACAGCAGGTTGACCGCCGAGGGGGCGAAGACCCGCACGTCGCGCACCCCGGCGAACAGCGACGACATCGGGACCGTGTCGTAGACCGACCGGTCGTGCAGGATGCCCGCCGCGGGCTCGGGGTTCTCGTCGGGGAGCGTCCGGTAGATCAGCAGGCCGATCCCCGAAAGCAGCACCGCCCACCGGAAGCCGTCGTCCATGGTGTCGCTGAAGATCGACGCCAGGGCGTACAGCACGGCGACGACGGTCAGGGCGTGGGCGTCGATGTTCCTCCGTCTTCTGAGGTCACCGGCGATCCGCCGTAACCACCCCACATCGACCCCCCGGCTCCTCGCTCGTCCCGGTCGTGGTGCCGATTGTCGCCCGCACCGCGTCCGCGATCCATGGAGCCGGAGGTGACATCCAGGTTCGCCGGGCGATCAGGAGGCACTGACCGTACGGCGCCGCTGCCAGAGGTCGTCGAGGGCGAGCGCGCCGCCACCGCTGAAGGCGATGGCCAGCAGGGCCGCGATCAGGGCCAGGACGAACTCGTAGCCGCCGCTGGCCACGTCGAAGCCCTTGCCGGCGTGGACGAAGACGATCGCCCCGAGCATGTCCAGGATGAGCAGGATCGCGGCGATCGGCAGGGCCGCGCCCAGGATGAGCGCGATGCCGCCGACCAGCTCGACCACGGCGACCACCGGCGCCGCCAGGCCCGGCAGCGGGACGTCGACCTGCTCGAAGAAGGCCGTCGTGCCGCTCAGGCCCATGGTGGCGAACTTCTGCCAGCCGTGGACGACGAAGATCACGCCGACGCCGATCCGGGCGAGCAGCAGGGCGATCGGCCTCGCGCGCTCCAACCAAAGCATGAGGACTCCTCATGGTTGTTCGAATTTGAACCACCACCCTAACGCCCTGGTTCAAATTCGAACAACCCATACACTGGAAAAGTGGCGGACACGAGATGGTTGAACGAGGGTGAACTGGGTGCCTGGATGGCCTACCTCAAGGCGACCCACCTGCTGGAGCGGCGCATCGAGGAGCAACTGAAGACCGACTCGGGGCTCACCCACCCCCACTACGAGATCCTCGCCAAACTCTCGATCGCGCCGGAGCGGCGGCTGCGCATGAGCGACCTCGCCCGCGAACTTGTCGTCTCCAAGAGCGGGCTGACCTACCAGATAGGCCAGTTGGAGAAGCGGGGGCTGGTCGAGCGGATGGACTGCCCCTCCGACGAGCGGGGCGTGCTCGCGGTGCTCACCGACGAGGGGATGCGCTGCCTGGAGAAGACCGCCCCCGGTCACGTGGCCGTCGTCCGCGCCTTCCTGATCGACCAGCTGACCCCCGAGGAGCTGCAGACCATGACCCGCGTCATGTCGAAGGCCGCCACCGCGATGTCCCAGAACGGCAGCGGCCCGGCCCCCACCTGAGGGGCCGTCACCCCGCGTCGCGTGCCGTACGGCGAGCGCGACCAAGGGAGAGGTGCGGATCCCGTGCGGAGAACGTGAAGATCACGCACGGGATCCGAAAGGTCAGAGGCTGGACAGGCCGAGTTCGCGGGCGATGAGCATGCGCTGGACCTCGCTGGTGCCCTCGCCGATCTCCAGGATCTTGGCGTCGCGGTAGAAACGGCCGACGGGGTACTCGTTCATGAAGCCGTAGCCGCCGAAGATCTGGGTGGCGTCGCGGGCGTTGTCCATGGCGGCGTTGCTGGAGACGAGCTTGGCGATGGCCGCCTCCTTCTTGAACGGCTCGCCAGCGAGCATCAGCTCCGCCGCGTGGTGGTAGGCCAGGCGGGCGGTGTGGGTACGGACCTCCATGTCCGCGATCTTGAACTGGATGGCCTGGTAGTGGCCGATCGGGTGGCCGAAGGCCCGGCGCTCGTGGACGTAGCGCAGGCTCTCGTCCACGCAGCCCTGCGCGAGGCCCACGGACAGGGCGGCGATCGCGATGCGGCCCTCGTCGAGGGTCTGCAGGAACTGCGCGTAGCCCCGGCCGCGCTCGCCGAGGAGGTTGGCGGCGGGGACCCGGCAGTCGGTGAAGGACAGCTCACGGGTGTCGGAGCAGTTCCAGCCGACCTTGGAGTACTTCTTCGAGACCGTGAACCCGGGCGTTCCCGAAGGCACCAGGATCGTGGAGATCTCCTTCTTGCCGTTCTCCCGCTCCCCGGTGATGGCCGCGACGCCGACGACGCCGGTGATGTCGGTGCCGGAGTTGGTGATGAACGCCTTGGAGCCGTTGATCACCCACTCGTCCCCGTCGAGCACCGCCGTGGTCCGCATGCCCCCGGGCACGTCCGAGCCGCCACCCGGCTCGGTCAGGCCGAAGGCGCCGAGCGCCTCGCCGGAGGCCAGGCGGGGAAGCCACTCGGCGCGCTGCTCGGCCGTACCGAAACGGTAGATCGGCATGGCGCCGAGCGAGACGGCGGCCTCAAGGGTGATGGAGACGCTGGAGTCGACCCTGGCCAGTTCCTCAAGGGCCAGGCAGAGCGCGAAGTAGTCGCCGCCCATGCCGCCGTGCTCCTCCGGGATCGGCAGGCCGAACAGGCCCATCGCGCCCATCTGCCGGACGATGTCGTAGGGGAACTCCTCGCGTTCGTACAGGTCCCCGATCACCGGGGCGACCACGTCGCGGGCGAACGCCTCGACGGTCTTGCGCAGGTCCTCGTATTCCTCAGCGAGCTTGGGCATCGTCACTCCTTGACGTCCGGGGCCGTTCCCAGGGCCTGCACGACCCGGGAGGGGCTGGGGCGGCCGAGCCGCTCCGCCAGCCAGGTGCTGGTCTCCACCAGCGAGGGAAGGTCGAGCCCGGTCTCCACGCCGAGACCGTGCAGCATCCACACCAGGTCCTCGGTGGCGAGGTTGCCGGTGGCGCTCTCGGCGTACGGGCAGCCCCCGATGCCGCCCGTCGAGGCGTCCACCACGGTCACCCCCTCGCGCAGGGCGGTCAGGGTGTTGGACAGGGCCTGGCCGTAGGTGTCGTGGAAGTGCACGGCGAGCCGTTCCGGTCCGCCGAAGGCGCCGATGAGGGCGGCCACGTGCCCGGGGGTGCCGACGCCGATGGTGTCGCCGAGCGAGAGTTCGTAGCAGCCGAGGTCCAGGAGCCCGCGCCCTACGGAGACCACCTGGGCGAGAGGGGTCGGCCCCTCCCAGGGGTCGCCGAAGCACATCGAGACGTACGCCCTGACGCGCAGGCCGTTGCCGAGCGCCCGCGCGACCACCGGCTCGAACATCGCGAACTGCGACTCCAGCGTCCGGTTCAGGTTCCTGTTGGCGAACGTCTCCGTGGCGCTGGCGAAGATCGCGATCTCCTCGACCCCGTGTTCGAGCGCCCGGTCGAGTCCCCGTTCGTTGGGCACGAGCACCGGGTAGCGCACGCCGGGCACCCGTTCCACCCGGTCCAGCAGTTCGGAGGCGTCGGCGAGCTGGGGCACCCACCTGGGGTGCACGAAGCTGGTGGTCTCGATCACCCGGTGGCCCGCGGCGGCGAGCCTGGCGACGAACTCCGCCTTGACCTCGACCGGGACGACGGCCGCCTCGTTCTGCAGCCCGTCGCGCGGCCCGACCTCGTAGACGGTGACCCGCTCGGGCAGCCCCCGCCCCTCGATCCTGTACGGCTCACACATCATGCCCCGTCCTCCCCGCCCTCAGCCGTGACTTCGACGACAGCGAGCACGGCGTCCATGTCCACCGCCTGTCCGGCCCTGACCCGCAGCTCGGTGACGGTTCCCTCGGCCGGGGCGGTCACGGTGTGCTCCATCTTCATGGCCTCGACGACCAGCAGCGGCTGGTCCCGGGTGACCCGCTCGCCGACCGCGGCCTTGACCAGCAGGACGGTTCCCGGCATCGGGCTGCGGACGACGCCGTCGCCTCCCCCGCCCGCTCCGGCCCGGTCGCCGGGGTCGCCCAGGTGGTGGCGGGTGAGCGCCCACGCCTCCCCGTCGCGCCCCAGCCAGACCGTGTCCTGACCGTCTTTGGCCCAGGCGTAGCGCCTGCCGACCCCGTCCAGCGTGACCAGCAGGTCGTCCCCGGCCAGGGTCAGGTTCGCCCGCGCGGTCCTGCCGTCGGGCAGCCGGACCTCGGCGCCGCGACCGAGCAGCCCGCGCACGCCGACCTCGACGACCCCGCCCCGGCTCTCAAGCCGCCAGACGGTCCACGCGGCCCCGCCCAGGCGCCAGCCGTCCGGCACCTCCCAGGGATCCGCCGTCGCGGGTACGGCGGGCACCCGCCCGTGGTGCAGCAGCAGAGCCGCCGCGACCGGTACGTCCTCGGGCACCTCCCCCGAGGGCAGCAGGTCGTCCAGGGCGCGTTCGACCAGGCCGGTGTCGAGGTCTCCGGCGACCACCTCGGGGTGGGTGGTCAGCGCCCGCAGGAAGGCGATGTTGGTCGGCACGCCGAGCACCACGGTCGCGGCGAGCGCCCCGTCGAGGCGCCGCAGCGCGCTCGCCCTGTCTAGCCCCCAGGCGATGATCTTCGACAGCATCGGGTCGTAGCCGCTGCCGACGACGCCGCCCTCGGCCAGGCCGGAGTCGACCCTGACCCCCTCGACGATCCCCTCGGGCTCGCGCAGCGCCAGCACCCTGCCGCCGGTCGGCAGGAAGCCCCGCGAGGGGTCCTCGGCGTAGACGCGGGCCTCGACGGCGTGGCCGCGCAGCCGTACCTCGTCCTGGGTGAGGGGCAGGGGCTCCCCGGCGGCCACCCTGAGCTGCAGTTCGACCAGGTCAAGGCCGGTGACCAGTTCGGTGACGGGGTGCTCGACCTGGAGCCTGGTGTTCATCTCCATGAAGTAGTAGTCGCCGGTCGTGCCCTGCACGATGAACTCGACGGTCCCGGCGCCGGTGTAGCCGACGGACCTGGCCGCCTCGACGGCCGCGGCGCCCATCCGCGCCCTGGCCTCCTCGTCGAGCAGCGGGGAGGGCGCCTCCTCGACGATCTTCTGGTGGCGGCGCTGGAGGCTGCACTCGCGTTCGCCCAGGTGGATGACGTTGCCGTGGGTGTCGGCCATCACCTGGATCTCGATGTGTCTGGGCCCCTCGACGAACCGCTCGATCAGCAGGGTCGCGTCCCCGAACGCCGCGGCGGCCGTACGGCGGGCGGACTCCAGCGCCTCGGGCAGCTCGGCGGCCGAGCGCACCAGCACCATGCCCTTGCCGCCGCCGCCCGCCGAGGGCTTGATCAGCGCGGGGAAGCCGACGCGGACCGCGGCCTCGGCGAGGTCGTCGTCGGGCTCCGCCCCGCCGGGCACGACGGGCACGCCCGCGGCGGAGACGGTCGCCTTGGCGCGGATCTTGTCGCCCATGGCCTCGATGGCCTCCGGTGGCGGCCCGACGAACACCAGGCCCGCCCGCACGCACCGGCGGGCGAAGACGGGGTTCTCGGCCAGGAAGCCGTATCCGGGGTGCACGGCCTGGGCGCCGGTCGCCGCGGCGGCGGCCAGGATGCCGTCGATGTCGAGGTAGCCGCCGCCGAGCCGTACCGCGACGTCGGCCTCCCTGACGTGGCGCGCTTCGGCGTCGGCGTCGCTGAAGACCGCGACGGAGCGGACGCCGAGCCTGGCGAGGGTGCGGATGACGCGCAGGGCGATCTCGCCGCGGTTGGCGACCAGGACGGTGCCGAACATGCCGCGCGGGGCGGGTGCCTGGGTCACAGGTGTCATGAGGTGATCACATCCGGAAGACGCCGTAGCCGACGGGGTCGAGGGGGGCGTTGGCCGCGGCCGACAGGGCCAGGCCGAGGACCGTTCTGGTGTCGAGGGGGTCGATGACGCCGTCGTCCCACAGGCGTGCCGTCGAGTAGTAGGGGTTGCCCTGCTCCTCGTACTGCCCGCGGATGGCCTCGGGGTCGGCGCCGCCGACCGTGGACAGCACGTTGGCGGCCTGCTCGCCGCCCATGACCGAGATGCGGGCGTTGGGCCACATCCACAGGAACCTGGGCGAGTAGGCGCGGCCCGCCATGGCGTAGTTGCCCGCGCCGAAGGAGCCGCCGACGACCACGGTGAACTTCGGCACCCTGGCGCAGGCGACGGCGGTGACCATCTTGGCGCCGTGCTTGGCGATGCCACCCGCCTCGTAGGCCCTGCCGACCATGAAGCCGCTGATGTTCTGCAGGAAGACCAGGGGGACGCCCCTGCGGTCGCACAGCTCGATGAAGTGGGCGCCCTTGAGCGCGGACTCGGCGAACAGGATGCCGTTGTTGGCGACGATCCCGACGGGGTGGCCGTGGATGTGGGCGAAGCCGGTGACGAGCGTGGTGCCGTACTCGGCCTTGAACTCCAGGAACCGGCTGCCGTCCACGACGCGGGCGATGATCTCGCGCACGTCGTACGGCGTGCGGGTGTCGGCAGGGACGATGCCGTACAGGTCGCGGGGGTCGTGGGCGGGTTCCTCGGCGGGGACGCGCTCCCAGGGGGCGGGGGGCCGTGGCCCGAAGCTGGCCACGATGTCGCGGACGATCCGCAGGGCGTGCGCGTCGTCCTCGGCGAGGTGGTCGGTGACGCCGCTGATCCTGGAGTGCAGGTCGCCGCCGCCGAGCTCCTCTGCGGTGACCTCCTCCCCCGTGGCGGCCTTGACCAGCGGTGGGCCGCCCAGGAAGATCGTGCCCTGGTTTCGGACGATCACCGCCTCGTCGCTCATCGCGGGGACGTAGGCGCCGCCCGCCGTACAGGAGCCGAGGACCGCGGCGATCTGCGGGATGCCGCGCGCCGACATGGTCGCCTGGTTGTAGAAGATGCGGCCGAAGTGCTCGCGGTCGGGGAAGACCTCATCCTGTTTGGGGAGGAACGCCCCGCCCGAGTCGACGAGGTACAGGCACGGCAGGTTGTTGTGGAGGGCGACCTCCTGGGCCCGCAGGTGCTTCTTGACCGTGAGGGGGTAGTAGGTGCCGCCCTTGACGGTCGCGTCGTTGGCGACGACCACGCACTCGCGCCCGGAGACCCGGCCGACGCCGGTGATGATCCCGGCCGCGGGGGCCGCGTCGCCGTACATGCCGGTCGCGGCGAGCTGGGACAGTTCGAGGAAGCGCGAGCCCGGGTCGAGCAGGGTGTCGACGCGGTCGCGGGGCAGCAGTTTGCCCCGGGCGACGTGCCTGGCGCGTGAGCGCTCCGGGCCGCCCTGCCCGGCGGCGGCGACCCGCTCCGCCAGGTCGGCGACGAGCCGCTCGTTGGTCTCGGCGTTGCCCTTGAACCCCTCACCGCCAGGATCGCAGGCGCTTCGCAGCACCGGCCAGCCACTCATCCGAGCTCCCTTGCCCTGGGCTCCCCCGACGCCGTCGTCGTGGGTTAACGGTCGCTAACGTCACCGCCGATGTTAGTCACCATTAACGTCAGCGTCTACCATGCGAGATGTGACGACCGCTCGTACCCCTACCCGTAACCGTGGGACGCGGCGCGTGGAGATCCTGGACGCCGCGGCCAGGCTGTTCGCCGCGCGAGGGTTCCACGGCGTCTCCATCGAGGACATCGGCGGCGCGGTCGGCGTCTCAGGCCCGGCCCTCTACCGGCACTTCAGCGGCAAGGAGGCACTGCTCGCCGAGATGCTGCTCGACGTCAGCGAGCGCCTGCACGCCTCGGCCGCGAGCCGGGTGACGACCGCCCCGAGTCCGGAGGCCGCGCTGGACGCCCTGCTCAGCGGCCAGATCGAGTTCGCCCTCAGCCATCCTTCACTGATCACCGTGCACGACCGCGAGCTGGGCAACGTGCCCGAACCCGCCCGGCGCCAGATCCGCAGGCTCCAGCGTCTCTACGTCGAGGAGTGGGTCACGGTGCTGAGCGAGCTGCACCCCGCGTGCCCGCCCGCCAGGCTGCGCGCCGCGACGCACGCCGTCTTCGGCCTGCTCAACTCGACCCCGCACAGCGCGGGCGAGCTGCCCGAGGAGGCCATGGCGCGCCTGCTGCTCGGCATGGCCCGTACGGCTCTCGCCACGCTGAACGACGACGGAAGTTAGCGTTCGTTAACGACGGGATGAACGAGACCGGCCCTCGGGGGAATGTCCCCTCCCATTGGCGTACCCGACCGAAACCCCCGCATCATTACGTCAAATAGACACACAAGTCGGGCTATTAGTTGATAAATCCGGCAGACGGTGTGAGTTTTCACCGAAGGCACCGCTCACCAGGCATGATGTCCAGAAACGGGCGGGGTGTGACGCCAAAGACGTCAAGGTGCCGGTGCGACACTCTCCGATGGGGACATAATCGGGCTGTGGCGCGCGACGCAGTTGAGACCCATTTCGCCGAGGCGGTGGCCGCCCTGACTCCGGGGGCCCCGCGTGATCCCGCTCTTCCCGTACGTGAGGGCACAAGCCTGACCGGGGACCTCTGCCGGGAGCTGTTCGAGTACCAACTCGGCAGCAGGCTCCTGGACGTGGCCGCCCGCTGGCTGCGCACGCAGGGCGAGGGCTTCTACACCATCGGCTCCGCGGGGCACGAGGGCAACGCCGCGGTCGCCGCCGCGCTGCGTGTCACCGACCCCGCCCTCCTGCACTACCGCTCCGGGGCCTTCTACCTGGCCAGGTCGGCGATGGCGGGACGACTGCCCGAGCAGGGGCTGCGTGACGTGCTGCTCGGCCTGACCGCCTCCTCCGAGGAGCCGATCGCGGGCGGCCGCCACAAGGTCTTCGGCCATCCGGACCTGGCGGTGATCCCGCAGACCTCCACGGTCGCCAGTCACATGCCGCGCGCGGTCGGCGTCGCCTTCGCCGTCGAGCGCGCCAGGGCGCTCGGCCTGCCCTCGGCCTGGCCGCAGGACGCGATCACCGTGTGCAGCTTCGGCGACGCCTCGGTCAACCACGCCAGCGCGCTGTCGGCGCTCAACACCGCGGGCTACATCGCCTACCAGGGGGTGGCGCTGCCGCTGCTGCTCGTCTGCGAGGACAACGGCCTGGGCATCAGCGTGCGGACACCGCAGGGCTGGATCGAGGCGTCGCGCCACCCGCGGCTGACCTACTTCGCGGCCGACGGCTGCGACCTGGCCGACGTCCACGACGTGGCCGCCGCCGCCGCCGAGCACGTCCGCCTGCGCCGCTCCCCGGCCCTGCTGCACCTCAGGACGGTCCGGCTGATGGGGCACGCGGGCTCGGACGTCGAGCTGTCCTACCGGACGAAGCGGGAGATCGACGCCGACCTCGTCCGCGACCCCCTCGTCGCCACCGCCAGGCTGCTCGTCGAGGCGGGCCTGGCCACGCCGGAGGGGCTGCTGGCCCGCTACGAGACGACGCGCGAGCACCTGCTCAAGATGGCCCTGGAGAGTTCACGCCGTCCGCGCCTGACCTCGGCCGCCGACGTCGTGGAGCCGCTGGCGCCCCGGACCCCGCGCGCCGTCGCCACGGCCAGCGCGGTCCCCTCGGACGCCAGGGAGAAGGCCTTCGCCGGCAGGCTGCCCGAGCACGAGGGCCCGCTGACCCTCTCCCAGGCGATCAACCGGACCCTGGCCGACCAGCTCGCCGCCCACCCCGACGTGCTGGTCTTCGGCGAGGACGTGGCCCGCAAGGGCGGCGTCTACGGGGTCACCCGGGGGCTGCAGAAGCGCTTCGGCCCCGGGCGGGTCTTCGACACCCTCCTCGACGAGCAGGCCGTGCTCGGTCTCGCGCTCGGCTCCGGCGTCTCCGGCCTGGTGCCGGTGCCCGAGATCCAGTACCTCGCCTACCTGCACAACGCGCTCGACCAGATCAGGGGCGAGGCGGCGACGCTGTCGTTCTTCTCCCGGGGCGCCTTCCGCAACCCGATGGTCGTGCGGGTGGCCTCCTACGCCTACCAGAAGGGCTTCGGCGGCCACTTCCACAACGACAACTCCGTGGCCGCGCTCCGCGACATCCCCGGTCTCGTGGTGGCCTCCCCCGCCCGGCCCGACGACGCCGCCTCCATGCTGCGCACCTGCCTGGCCGCGGCCAGGACCGACGGCAGCGTGTGCGTCTTCCTCGAACCGATCGCCCTGTACAACACCCGCGACCTGTTCGAGGAGGGCGACAACGGCTGGCTGGCGCCGTACGTGCCGCCCGCGCGCTGGACCGAGACGCACGTCCCGATCGGCAGGGCCCGCAGCTACGGCGACGGGCACGACCTGACCATCGTGACCTTCGGCAACGGCCTGCGGATGAGCCTGCGCGCCGCGGTCAGGCTCACCGCGGAGGGGTACGGCTGCCGCGTCCTGGACCTGCGCTGGCTGTCCCCGCTGCCGGTCGAGGACGTGCTGCGCGCGGCGGAGCTGACCGGCAAGGTGCTGATCGCCGACGAGACCCGCCGCTCGGGCGGCGTCTCGGAGAGCATCGTGGCCGGGCTGGTCGACGCCGGGTTCACCGGCAGGATCGCCCGGGTGACCTCCTCCGACAGCTTCGTCCCCCTCGGGGACGCCGCCAGGCACGTGCTGCTGTCCGAGGCCGAGATCGAGGACGCCGCCCGCAAGCTGCTGGCCTGACCTCGTGAAAGCGCCCCCGCCATACCGTTTGTCGTGTTCAATTGGCGACGCAACGTGACGGCTCCGTGGCGCGACCCGCCGTCCGACGGAGTTCCCCTCGACCAGGAGATCGCATGACCGACGTGACGACGACGAGCACCTGCCGGCGAGTGGCGGCGCTCGAATCCTGGGCCTTCAGGGCGGACGCGGACCTCGCCGACCTCAGGGAGGCGCTGGGCGAGCCACACCTGGTCGTCCAGGAGGAGATCGTGACGTGCACCTCCCTGACGCTTGAGGAGATCGTGGACGGGATGAGCGCGCTCACCGCCGAGGTGCGAAGCCTGGGCAGCCGGATGGACGCCGTGGAGAAGCGGGTGGGCTCGATGGACGACAAGCTCGACCTGATCCTGGCGAAGCTCGGCTGACCGCCTGGAAAGCGCGCTTCACGGAAAGCTCGACAAATTCGTTTACAGAATCCGGGGAAGTGGGCGCCGGGCCGTACGGGAAATGTCCTTCGGTAAGGGTGGGAAACGCGGGTGGTTTGTGTGGTCACAGCCAGTCACGGCGTTTGAACACGACATAGAGGGTGAGGCAGACGGCCGCCATCAGGAGAACCGCGAAGGGATAGCCGAACCACCAGTGGATCTCCGGCATGACCTCGAAGTTCATGCCGTAGATGGTGCCGACGAGGGTCGGGGCGAAGAGGATCGCGGCCCAGGCGGAGATCTTCTTGACCTCCTCGTTCTGGGCGTTGCTGACCTCGGTGAGGTTCGTCATGTGCTCGTTCTGGGCCTGGGCGACCATGGTCGAGTTGACCACGAGGATGTCGTGGAGCATCTGCCGGAAGCCGCTGACCCGTTCGGCCACGGTGATCGCGTGGTCGGCGACGTCGCGCAGGTGCCGCTGCACCTCCTGGTCCATGCCGTACTTCGGCGCCCCGGCGATGAGGCCCTCGATCATCACGAGCAGCGGCTGGGTGGCGCGCTGGAACTCGATCACCTCGCGGGACAGCTCGTAGATGCGGCGGGAGACGCCGGGCTTGTTGTCGAAGACCTCGACCTCGATCTCGTCGATGTCGTTCTGCAGTCCCGCGACGACCGGGGCGTAGCCGTCCACGACCGCGTCCAGGATGGCGTAGAACACCGCTTGCGGCCCCTTGGCGAGCAGTTCGGGGTCGCCCTCCATCCGCCTGCGGACCTGGGACAGGTCGGGGGTCTCGCTGTGCCGTACGGTGATCACGAAGTTCTGGCCGACGAAGACGTGCAGTTCGCCGAAGTCGACCTCCTCGGCCTCGTCGAGATATCTGGCGGGGCGGAGCACCACGAACAGCGTGTCGCCGTAGCGGTCGGCCTTGGGCCGCTGGTGGGCGACGATGGCGTCCTCGACGGCCAGTTCGTGCAGGTCGAACTCCTCGGCCACGTTGACGATGACCGCGTCCTCGGGGCGGTAGAAGCCGATCCAGGCCATGCTGCCCGGTGTCTTCTTCAGGAACTCGAAGGCCTCGGGCAGCTCGGGGGTCACGTCCCTGCGCCCGTCCACGTAGATCGCGCTGTCGATGACGTGCGAGCGGGGCGAGGGCGGCTGGTCGTCCGCCCTGGGGTCCATCGAGCGCTCGGGAGAGTCACGCTCTCCCCCGGAACGCCCGCGTACCAGGCTCAGTATGCTGCGCATCTGCCGATCGGCCACGCCTGTTCTCCTCATCCGGCCCTCATGAAGTCCTCAAGCGACTGCATCGCTCTACCCCGGATCGTGTCCCGGAACATCGGCGTCCAGCCGAACGGCAGTCCCGTCGGTCTGCCGAGGGCCATCCTGGCCCAGCGCCTGAAGTCGAACTCGTCGTGGTGCCGGACGATCAGACCGTCCTCGAACCTGAACAGGGCGTCGATCTCGTTGACCACCTGCCTGCCGGTCGTGCCGAAGACGTAGCTGGCGGTCCAGTGGGCCGCGCCGTCGTAGCGCCTGGCGGTGACGTCCCTGACGGCCACGGCGACGCCGCCCGCGCCGCTCAGCAGCATCCGCCACATGCCCATGACCCTGCCCCTGCCTTCGAGCTCCAGGAAGACGGGATCTCCGAAGGAGACCTCGGGGTGGTAGCACCGTTCCATGGCGTCGCAGTCGGCATGGGCCAGCGCGGCATAGAAATTCCTGATAAGCCCGGCATTTTGATCGTTCACGTGATTTCCCCCGATCAAGGGTGTTCCGATGACCGAGTGTAATCGGCGGCCGGGCTGATCAGCAGCCCTCTGGCCGAGGGTGGGAGCCCCAGGTTCGGGGGTGAAGGTGACCTGCGTGGGACAGCGGGGAGTACGGCGGGCGAACCAGCCGGGACCGTCCTGTCACGGCTTTATCGCCAGCAGACCGGATGTCGTGGGACGCTTTGCTCCGGCGCCGTGGAAGGCCCGCGGGGTGCGAGGGGTGAGGTGGTCGTTGTCCGAGGTCTGGCGGGCCCTGACCGGGGTCCAGACGGAGCCGCCCGGGTGGGCCGTGCTGCTGGTCGCACTGGTGGCCCTGGCCGTGGTGGTCTGGTCCACCTCGTGGCAGCTTTCCCGGGGCCTGGTCACGATCGCGCACGAGGGCGGGCACGCGCTGATGGCGCTGCTCACCCGGCGCAAGCTCCAGGGCATCCGGCTGCACTCCGACACCTCGGGCGTCACCCTGACCCGGGGCAGGCCGACGGGGCCGGGGATGATCCTGACCGCCGCCTCGGGATACGTCGCGCCGTCCCTGCTGGGGCTCGGCGGGGCGTGGCTGGTCTCGTCGGGTCACGTGACGGCGCTGATCACGGTCGTGCTCGGCCTGCTGCTGTGCATGCTGCTGCTGATCCGCAACCTCTTCGGCGTGGTGAGCCTGCTGGCGACGGGTGGGGCGATCTTCGCCCTCACGTGGTACTCCCCGCCGGACGTGGACGCCGTCCTGGCCCAGCTCGCGGTGTGGTTCCTGCTGTTCGGCGGGGTCAGGCCGATCCTGGAGCTGCGCCGTAAACGCCGCTACGGCCGCACGCCCGACTCCGACGCCGACCAGCTCGCCCGGCTGACCGGTCTGCCCGCCGGGTTCTGGATCTTCCTTTTCCTGCTGGTCGCGCTCGCCTGCCTGGCCGTCGGCGCCTGGCTGCTGAGCCCGCTCCAGCTCTCGTCGTTGTCGTCCCTGCTGCGCTGATTCTCACGCCGCCGATGCGCGGCGGGGAAAAGGCCCGCGGATAGAGATCCATAACGCGCCGCACGCCCGGTGTCGGCATTTCCTGCCGTCCGGTGCCGGGTGGCGTTGTTATTCGTTGACAGTTAAATGGTTTTTTGACTTTATTTCCATGTATGCACCTGCCTCATAAGGGTTGTTGATGCCGCACCAGCTGTACGCCGTCACGGCGGTCGCGGCGGGAATCCTGCTTGTCTCCCTGGGGGTCACGCTCGTCCTGGCGTGCAGGATCAGGCGGCTGCGCGCCGAGCGCGACAGGGCCGTACGGCTGGCCAGGGAGGAGCTCGCGCGCGACGTCCACGACCTGGCCGGACACTGGCTCTGGCTGGCGTCGATCAAGAGCGAGCTGGCCTACCGGCACGCCGCGGGTGACGAGCGGCTGCGCGACGAGCTGGCCGAGGCCCTCGACGCGGTACGGCACGCCGCGCACGCCGTACGACACGTCTCCAGGGGGACCAGGGGCGAGCGGCGGCTCTCGCTGCAGGGGGAGAGCACGCGGGCGCAGAGCCTCCTGGCGGGCTTCGGGATCGACTGCTCGGTCAGCGTCGCGCGCCCCGGGCTGCCCGCGGACGTCAGCGCGGTGCTGGGGACCGTGGTCCGCGAGGGGGTCACGAACATGCTCAGGCACAGCGAGCCCGGCAGGTGCGTGATCGAGCTGACCGGCAGGGACGGGCGGCTGCGGCTGAGCGTCGCCAACGACGGCGCGCCCCACGGGCCGCACGGGGAACGGCCCGGCGGCGGGGACGGCCTGGGAAACCTGCGGCACCGCGTCACCGGGCTGGGCGGCACGCTGCGGACCACGGCGGACGGGGACGGGTGGTTCCGGCTCGTCGCCGAGGTGCCGGAAAAGTTTTCTGAATAACTTTCACTTATATCGCAAATGCCCAGGTAGCGCCTGATCTCACGATTAAACCTGTGAGTTTCGCACATGCGACTCATGGAGTTTGTAACTAGTCATTTCTCTGGTTATCCGGAATTCTTCGGTATGGAAGACAGCAGGGAGAATGCCGTGAATGCCCAGTATGAGGTTTACTGTCTCGCTGACCGGATCTTTTACGACACCCTTGACGGTTCCCGGGGAGAGCTCACCGACTTCCCCCAGGCGAAGCGGGAGGTGCCGCCGGGATGGAGGCACCAGGCCGGTGACACCTGGATGCACTACGCGCCCGCCGACGGCAGGACGCCCGCCCAGGGGTGGAAGATCCACGTCTCGGCGTGCGTCGAGGACGCCGAGCGCGCCCTCGACGCCGTGTGGGACTACTGCGTGCCCCGGGGCGTGGCGTTCAAGTTCCTGCGCGGTCTGCCGATCATGGCCATGCTGAACTCCAAGGCCGCCGCCCGGGGGTCGAGCGGCAAGCTCGTGACGATCTACCCCGTCGACGAGGCCCAGCTCGAACTGATCCTCAAGGAGCTCGACGAGCTGCTGCGCGGCGTCAGGGGTCCCTACGTGCTCAGCGACCTGCGCTACGGCGAGGGCCCGCTGTTCGTGCGCTACGGGGGCTTCGTGCCCAGGCACTGCGTGGGTGAGAACGGCGAGCTGGTGCTGGCCGTCGAGAACGACGAGGGGCGTCTCGTCCCCGACGTCCGCGGCGCCGCCTTCAGTCTTCCTCCCTGGGTACGGCTGCCCGCCTTCCTCGAACCCCATCTCGCGGCCCGTAACGCGGTCACCACCGGCGGCCTGCCGTACGACATCGAGAGTGTGCTGCAGTTCTCCAACGGCGGGGGCGTCTATCTGGGGCGTGACCGGAGCACCGGGCGGCGGGTGGTGCTGAAGGAGGCGCGGCCGCACGCCGGGCTCGACGCGGCGGGGCGGGACGCGGTGGCGCGGCTGGCGCATGAGCGCGACATGCTGCGCAGGCTGGCCGGTCTCGACGCGGTGCCCGCGCTGGTGGACTACTTCACGCTGGGCGAGCACCACTTCCTGGTGCAGGAGTTCGTCGACGGCAACCCCCTGCAGCGGCTCCTGGTCAAGCGCTACCCCCTGACCAGGGCGACCTGCGACGAGGAGGACCTCGCCGAGTACACCGCCTGGGCGCTGGAGACTCTCCCCAAGGTCAGGCAGGCCGTCACGACGCTGCACGAGCGCGGCGTGGTCTTCGGTGACCTGCACCCCAACAACATCCTCGTCACCGGTGAGGGGCGCCTCGTCCTCATCGACTACGAGGTCGCGACGCTGGCCGAGGACCGGGCTCGCGCCACCCTGGGCCACCCGGCCTTCGGGGCGCCGCGCGACCGGACCGGCGTCGAGATCGACGAATACGCCCTGGCCTGCCTGTGCCTCGGACTGTTCGCGCCGCAGTTGACCATCATGCTGCCGCTCGACCGGGCCAAGGTCCTGCACCTGGGCGAACTCGTCACCCGGACCTTCCCCGTGCCGCCCGAGATGGTTCAGGAGGCGGTCACGACCATCCTCGGGACGACGGAGGCGACCCCCGCTCGGATCCCCCGGCCGGAAAGCGACGGCTGGCCGGAGGTCAGGGAGTCGATGGCCAGGGCGATCCTGGCCAGCGCGACCCCCGAGCGGCGGGACCGTCTCTTCCCCGGCGACATCGCCCAGTTCCGTACCGGCGGCGGTCTCGGCATCGCCCACGGCGCCGCGGGCGTGCTGTACGCCCTGGAGCGGGCGGGCTGCGGCCGCTTCCCCGAGCACGAGGAGTGGCTGCGGCGCGGGGCCCTCGACCCCTCCCCCGGCACCGGGCTCGGCTTCTACGACGGCCTGCACGGGGTGGCGTACGTGCTCGACCTGCTCGGGCACCGTCAGGACGCGCTGGACATCGTCGAGAAGTGCATGCGGGAGAAGTGGGAGGCCCTGGATCTCGGCCTGTTCGGCGGCCTGTCCGGCATCGGCCTCAACCTCTTCCACCTGGGCGCGGCGACCGGCGAGACGGGCCTGACCGACCTGGCCCACCGGATCGCCCGCCTCTGCGCGGAGCGGCTCGGCGGCCCCGAGGACGTGCCGGAGACCAGCGGCGGGAGCAACCCCCGGGCGGGCCTGATGTACGGATCGAGCGGCCCGGCCCTGCTCCTCACCCACGCCTACGAACACGGCGGCGACCCCTCGATGCTCGACGCCGCCGCCGTGGCGCTCCGCCAGGACCTGCGGCGGTGCACCGAGAGCGAGGACGGCTCGCTCCAGGTCACCCAGGGCTGGCGCATCCTGCCCTACCTCGACGAGGGGTCCGTCGGCATCGCCCTGGCCCTGGCCCGCTATCTGGCCAACCGCGACGACGCGGAGTTCGGGACCGCGCTCGAAGGCTGCGAACGTGTCACCGGGGGCGGCTTCTACGTCCAGCCCGGCCTGTTCACCGGCCGGAGCGGCATGATCGCGGCCCTGGGCGCGCGGCGGGCCCGGCGGAAGGACCCCGCAACCGATGATCTTGTGACCGCGCAGCTCGGCGGGCTCGGCTGGCACGCCCTGCCCTACGAGGGTGGCCTGGCCTTCCCCGGCGACCAACTGATGCGGCTTTCCATGGACTTCGCGACCGGCACGGCCGGAGTCCTCTTCGCGATGAGCACCGTGCTCGGCGACGAGCCGGTGTTCCTCCCCTTTACCGGGCCGCCCGGCGGCACAGGCTCCCTGACCAAGGCAACGCCTGTGTGAACCGCCGAGCGACCTTACTCCCGCGAACCTCGAAGATCGAAGGAGGTGTAGAGCAATGGTACTTCTCGACCTGCAGAGCCTGGAAGCCCCCGGTGGCGGCCACGGCGGCGGTGGGGGCGGCAGCACGCTGACCGTCCTGGGCTGCGAGTCCCACACCCCGAGCAACCTCAGCCTGGTTCTCTGCCACTGATCCCCCCAACCTTCCGGCTCACCAG
>NZ_JACHJP010000003.1:0-532091 GCF_014203715.1 Streptosporangium saharense | reverse complement strand
CACCAGAAGTGGAGCAACACCATGGTTCTTCTCGACCTGCAGACCCTGGAGACCCCCGGCGGCGGCCACGGCGGTGGCGGCGGCGGCAGCACGCTGACCGTGCTCGGCTGCGAGTCCCACACGCCCAGCAACCTCAGCCTGGTCCTGTGCCACTGAGCCTCTCCTGAGGCCCCCTGTTCTCCCCCAGCTTTTCCAGCACAACTCCCAGAAGTGGAGCAACACCATGGTTCTTCTCGACCTGCAGACCCTGGAGACCCCCGGCGGCGGCCACGGCGGTGGCGGCGGCGGCAGCACGCTGACCGTCCTGGGCTGTGAGTCCCACACGCCGAGCAACCTCAGCCTGGTTCTCTGCCACTAGTAAGCGGATGCCCGGGACGGCCGGCGACGGCAGCCGTCCCGGGCATCGCCCTTTTCCAGGAGTCGCCGAAGGAGGAGCGGTGCGGACGGCGGATCGGCTGGTCGTGCGGACGCTGAGACACAGCGGTCCCTGGCTGTACGTGCTGGTGTTCACCTCCCTCGCGGGCTCCCTCGGCGAGCTCGCGCTCCCCTACGTCCTGGGCAGAACCGTCGACACCCTCGTCGCGGCCGGGCCCGCGAGCCGTACCTGGCTGGTGACCTGCGGGTCCGTCGTGGTCCTGATCGCGCTGTGCGACATCCTCGGCGTCTGGGCGGCCGGGGGCGGCGGCGCGCGGGCCACCCGGTGGCTGCGCCTGCGGATCCTGCGGCACGTGCTCGGGGTAGGCCCCGCGATGACCCGCCGTTTCCCCGAGGGCGACCTGGTCACCCGGATGGGCGTCAACGCCGACGAGACCGGGCGGGGGCCCGAGTCGATCGTCACCGGGGCGGCGCTGCTCGTTCCCACCCTGGGCGGCCTGGTCGCGCTCGTCCTCATCGACGTCTGGCTTGCCCTGACCCTGGTCGCCGGTCTGGTCCTCATCGCGCTCGTCCTGCGGGCCTTCCTCAGCACGACCACCTCGCTCGCCGGTGACTACCAGCGGACGCAGGCCGACATCGCCGCGCGCCTGGTCGACGCCCTCTCCGGGGCGCGCACGATCGCCGCGGCGGGCACCGAGGAGCGGGAACGCGCCCGGGTGCTCGACGCCCTGCCCCGGCTGCGCGCGCACGCCATGGACATGTGGCGGACCAACGCCCAGGCGGGGGTCAGGGCGGGCGCCGTGGTGCCGCTGCTTGAGGTGGCCGTGCTCGGCGTCGGCGGGCTCCGGCTGGCCGCGGGCGACCTCACCGCGGGAGAGCTGTACGCCGCCGCCCGCTACGTCGTGCTCGGCGCCGGGCTCGGCGCGGCGCTCGGCCACGTCGCCCGCCTGGCCAGGGCGCGCGCCGCGGCGGGACGCCTCGCGGAGCTGACCGAGGTGCCCGTGACCGCCCACGGCGGCCTGCCGCTGCCCGAGGGCCCCGGCACCCTGGAGCTGCGCGGCGTCAGCGCGGGTGTGCTCAGCGGGATCGACCTGGTCGTCCCCGGCGGCTCCTCGGTCGCCGTCGTCGGCAGGTCGGGAGCGGGCAAGTCCCGGCTCGCCGCCCTCGCGGGACGGCTTGCCGACCCCGAGGCGGGACGGGTCAGCCTGGACGGGGTGCCGCTGCCCGACCTTTCCGCCGAGGCGCTCGGCGCCGCCGTCGGCTACGCCTTCGAACGCCCGGTCCTGCCCGGGGAGACGATCTCCGACGCCATCGGCCTGGGAGTCGCCGACGCGGACGACCGCGAGAGCACGGTGCGCGCCGCCGCCCGCGCCGCGTGCGCCGACGGCTTCGTGCGCAGACTTCCGCTCGGGTACGGCACGCCGCTGCGCGAGGCCCCGATGTCCGGCGGGGAACGGCAGCGCCTCGGCCTGGCCAGGGCCTTCGCGCACGGCCGCCGCCTGCTCGTCCTCGACGACGCCACATCAAGCCTGGATACCGTCACGGAACGACAGGTCAGCCGGGCGCTGGCGGGCGAGCTGCGGGGCCGTACCCGGCTGATCGTGGCGCACCGGGCCGCGACCGCCGCCGCCGCCGACCTGGTCGTCTGGCTTGAGGAGGGACGGATGCGCGCCTGCGACACGCACGCCAGGCTGTGGCGGGACCCCGCCTACCGGGCGGTCTTCCAGGCCCAGGAGACCGTGCGGGCGGGCACGTCGTGAGGGCCGTGGGGGGCGGTCCCGTCCGCGGGGCGCTGCTGCGTGAGCCCCGCCTGCTGCTGAGGCTCTGCGCCTGGTCTGTGGCCGAGACCGCGCCCGCCCTCCTGGTCGGGCTGGCCGTGGCCAGGGCGATCGACGACGGTTTCGCCGCGGGCCGGGTCTGGACCGGTTTCGCGTGGCTCGCCGTACTCGGCGGGGCATGGCTGGTCGCGGCGGTCGGCGCGCGTCAGGTCGTGCTGACCGTCGGCGCGATCGTCGAGCCGTTCCGTGAGGATCTGCTCGGTCACGTCGTCGGCGGCGCGCTGCGCCGTTCGGCCGCGACGGGCAACGGTCCCGGGACCGCGGCGGTCGCCAGGGCCAACCTCCAGGTCGAGCTGGCCAGGGACGCCCTGGCCTCGGTCATCACGGTCGTCAGGTCCTTCGCCTTCACCGTGGTGAGCGTCATGCTCGGTCTGGGCGCCCTGGCCCCCGAGGTGCTCGTGCTGGTGCTGCCGCCGTTCGTCGCGGGCCTGTGCCTGTTCCTGGTGTCGCTGCCCGCGCTCGCCAGGCGGCAGCGGGAGTTCATCCTCACCGACGAGCGCACCGCGGAGTCGCTGGCCGACATGGCGGGCGCGCTGCGCGACATCACCGCCTGCCGCGCGGAGCGGCGGGTCGCCGACGACCTCGGCCGCCAGGTGCGGCTGCAGGAACGCGCAGGACGCGCCCTCGCCGGGGTGACCGCGCTGCGCACCGCCTCGCTCGCCGTCGGGGGCTGGCTGCCGGTGCTGCTGATCCTGGTGGGCACCCCCTGGCTGGTGCGCGGCGGCGCCGGGGCCGGGGTGATCCTCGGCGCCCTGGTCTACGTCACCCAGTCGCTGGCCCCGGCGCTGGGCAACCTGGTGCAGGGGCTCGGGATGAGCGGCGTCAAGCTGCGGGTCTCGCTTGAACGCGTCCTGCGTCACGGCGCCCCGCCCCTGCCCGCGGTGGAACGGCGCACCCCCGAGGACGCCGGGGTACGGCTGCGCGGCGTGCGTTTCGCCTACGGCCCGCACGCCGAGCCGGTGATCTCCGGCCTCGACCTGTCGATCGGGGACGGCGACCACGTCGCGGTCGTCGGGCCCAGCGGCATCGGCAAGTCGACGCTGGCCGCGCTCGTCACCGGGGTGCTGACGCCGGACGCCGGGGAGGTCCTGGTCGGGGGCGTCCCCGCCGAGCTGCTCGACCCGGCGAGCCGGGTGCTGATCCCCCAGGAGGCCTACGTCTTCCGTGGCACGCTGCTGGAGAACCTGACCTACCTCGCCGAGGCACCGGCGGAGGCCGTCGAGGAGGCGGTGGCCGCGGTCGGGCTGACCGCCCTGGTCACGCGGCTCGGCGGCTGCTCGGCCGAGGTCGACCCGGGGCTGCTCTCACCCGGTGAGCGGCAGCTTGTCGCCCTGGCCCGCGCCTACCTGAGCCCGGCCCGGCTGGTGATCCTCGACGAGGCGACCTGCCACCTGGACCCGGCGGCCGAGGCCGTCGCGGAGGAGGCCTTCGCCCGCAGGGGCGGCACGCTGCTGGTCGTGGCCCACCGGCTGACCTCGGCGAGACGGGCCGGGCGCATCCTCGTCATGGACGGCACCGACGTCCGGCTGGGGACCCATGACGAACTGCTCGCCTCGTGCCCGCCGTACGCGGAACTGGCGGGGCACTGGAACCCCGCGGAGACCCAGGAGCTCGTCCCATGATCTATCCGCCCGCCGAGCGGGAACCGGTCGTCGACGTTCTGTTCGGGCGGGCCGTACCCGATCCGTATCGCTGGCTTGAGGACGGGGACGACCCGAGGACGCGTGACTGGCTCGCCGCGCAGGACGGGCTGTGGCGCGAGCACGCCGCCACGCTTCCCGGGCGCGACGGGTGGCACGCCAGGGTGGCGGCGCTGACCGGGGCGGGGACGGCCGGGACGCCGATGTGGCGTGGCGGGCGGCGTTTCCTCCTGCGTCGCACGGCCGAGCAGGAGCACGCCGTACTGCACGTCGCGGGTCTGGGAGAGGACGAGAGGGCGCTGGTCGATCCCGGGGCGCTCGATCCCGCCGGGCTGGTCACGCTCGACCACTGGCAGCCGGACGCCGAGGGCCGGTCGCTGGCCTTCCAGCTTTCCAGGAGCGGTGACGAGCACTCGCACCTGTACGTCGCGGACGTCACGACCGGTGAGGTCCTGGACGGGCCGATCGACCGCTGCCGCTACTCGCCGGTGGCGTGGCTGCCCGACGGGAAGTCCTTCTTCTACGTGCGCGGGCGCCGGGTCTGCCTGCACCGGCTCGGCACCCCCGCCGACGACGACGTCGTGGTCCGCGCCGAGGAGCGGTCCTACGGCCTGGGGATCAGCGCGGACGGGCGCTGGCTCACGATCTCCGCGGCCCGTCCCGGCGGCAACGACCTGTGGCTGGCCGACCTGGCCGCCTCGCCCCCGGAACGGCCCGCGCTGCGGCCGGTCCAGGAGGGGACGGACGCGGTGACGGTCGCCGGGGTCGGCCCCGACGGCCGCCTGTACCTGCTGACCACCCGGGACGCGCCCCGGGGCCGCCTGTGCGTCGCCGACCCCGCGCGCCCCTCGCCCGAGGACTGGAGCGAACTGGTCGGCCCCGACCCCGAGGCCGTGATCGGGGACTTCACGGTCGCCGAGGGAGCCGGGGGGCCGGTGCTGCTGGTCGGCTGGACCCGCCACGCGACCGGCGAGATCAGCGTCCACGACCCGGCGACCGGTGGGCGGCTCGGCCTGGTCCCGCTGCCCGGTCTCGGCTCCGTCGGACGGATGTCCACCCGCCCCGAGGGGGGACCCGAGGTCTGGTTCACCTACACCGACGGCCTCACCCCGGTCGGCGTGCACCGCTACGACGCCCGGACGGGACGGACCACGCTCTGGGAGGCGGCTCCCGGTGCCGTCGAGGTGCCCTCGGTCGCGTCACACCGGCTGGTCTGCGTCTCCGCCGACGGCACCCCGGTGCGGATGCTCGTGCTCGCCCGCCCCGGCTCGGGTCCCCGGCCCACCGTCCTGTACGGCTACGGCGGATTCGGACGTCCGCTGGCGCCGTCGTACTCCAGCTACGTGCTGCCCTGGGTGGAGGCGGGCGGGGTCTTCGCGTTCGTCCAGGCCCGGGGCGGCGGCGAGGAAGGAGCCGACTGGCACAGGGCGGGCATGCTCGGCGCCAAGCAGAACACCTTCGACGACGTCGTGGCGGCGGCCGAACACCTCGTCGCCGAGGGCTGGACCACCCCGGAGCGACTGGGCGTGTGCGGGGAGTCGAACGGGGGCCTGCTGGCCGGCGCGGTGCTGACGCAGCGTCCCGACCTGTTCGCCGCCGTGGTCTGCTCGGCCCCGCTGCTCGACATGGTCCGCTACGAACGCTGGGGTCTCGGTCCCGCCTGGCGGGGCGAGTACGGCTCGGCCGACGACCCCGAGCAGCTCGGCTGGCTGCTGGGCTACTCCCCCTACCACCGGGTCGTGGCGGGGACGGACTATCCGGCGACGCTGCTGACCACCTTCGGCGGCGACACCCGGGTCGATCCGCTGCACGCCCGCAAGATGTGCGCTGCCCTGCAGTGGGCGACCTCGGGGGACGGACCGGTCGTGCTGCGCCACGAGGACGGCGTCGGTCACGGGGCCAGATCGGCAAGCCGGTCGGTTGACCTGGCCGCCGACATGCTGGCCTTCCTGGCCCGGCACACCGGTCTCACCCGTGGTTCAGGCGCGTGACCGGTAGCGGATCAGGCCGATCCGCCTGACGTCCTCCGGCCACAGCCAGCCCGCCTCCTGGGCGATCGTGACCGCCTCGACCCTGGTCCTGGCCCCCATCTTGGCGAGGATCCGCGACAGGTAGTTTCGGACCGTTCCTCCGGAGAGGAAGAGCCGCTTGGCGATCTCGTTGACCGGCTCCCCCTCCGCCGCGACCTTGAGCACCTCCAGCTCGCGGGCGGTGAGGGGGTTCTCCCTCGCGTGGAGGGCGGCGACTGCCAGTTCGGCGTCGATGACCCGCTCGCCCGCGGCGACCCTGCGCACGCAGTCGGCCAGCTCTCCGGCGGGGGCGTCCTTGACGACGAAGCCGCGTGCCCCGGCGTCGAGCGCGCGCCGCAGCGCGGCGGGGGTGGCCAGGCCCGTCAGCATGACGGCCTTGCACGAGGGCAGCACCCGGGTCAGCTCGCAGGCCGCGGACAGGCCGTCGGTGCCGGGAAGCCCGATGTCGAGGAGGGCGACGTCCGGCCTGGCCCGCAGGCAGCAGGGCACCACGTCGTCACCGTGACCGACCTCCTCGACCACCTTGATGTCATGCTCGGCGGAGAGCAACGCGGCCATCGCTCCACGAACGAGGTGCATGTCCTCGGCGATCAGGACGCTTATCACGGGTCGTGTCCCCTTTTCGGCGGGAAGCTCGTGTCTCAATTGCTCCGGATGTCACCCGCGGAAATCATTGTGCTACCCGCTGGAGCCGTTCGCCACCCGGATAGGCCAGACGAGTACCCACCCCACACGGATTAAGCCTCCCCGAGGACACGAATCCGAAAAATCGGAAAGCCGGAACGGATTTTCTCCCCCGTACCAGGCGAAAACCATCTTCTCCTGAGAGGCGCCCCCGGTCCAGGTCACAGCCGCACGGCGAAGGGTACGCATCCCCGCCCGCGGCCGCAAAATGGACCCGCGCCACAAACACCCCAAGGCCACCATAAATCGTTAAACTGGGAGATATCGGGAAATATCATGCATGAATGGGAATTCGTGTAGATCCATTATCCTCCGAGGGGTGGCCGAAACCATCCCCTTTCCGGTTGATCACCTTCGCGTGCCGTACGGTCCCACCGTGGGCGCCGGGCCGTACGGTGTCGGGGCCGTGATTGTCGGGGGGAAGCCTTACGGTAGGGCGCGTGCCAGAGACGAACCACGAGATCACGCTTGACTCGGCCCTCTCGGAGGAGGCCGTGCTCGCCACCTACCGGCGCATGTTCGCCGCGCTCGCGCGCGACAGCGGCGCCGTGGTCGACGACCCCGCGTTGGTCGACATCGCCGAGACGCTGTTCGCGGCGTTCGCCGAGGCGGGCGAGGAGTGGCTGACCCACGAGCAGATGCGGCACGTCTGCCGGGCCTACCCCCTCGATCAGTTCGAGAACCGCCTGCGGGTGCTCAGGGGCCTGGGCGCGATCCGCGAGGTCTTCCCCAAGCCGAACCAGCTCCGCTACCGGGCGTCGTTCACCAGCGTGGTCGGGCTGATGTTCGTCCGCCGGATGATGGACGACGGCGGCCAGTCGGAGATGCACCGGCTGCTCGCCCTTGAGGACCTCAACGTCGCCGACCCCCGCACGACCATGGAGGAGGCGCGGCTCAGCGCGCAGAACCTGTCGCGCGCCTTCAGGCTGTGGGCGCTGGAGCTGATCACGCTGACCAGCGGCACCATCGAGGAGCTGCGTGAGCAGGCGCCCAAGCTCTGGGGCACCGAGGAGATCGCCCGCAGGGCGCAGAGCCTGCACGCCACGATCCTGACCCGCTGGCCCGACCTGGACCGCACCTGCACCGAGCTGCGCGCCTCGATCTACTCCTACAGCGACGCCTCCCGCCGCGCCGCGGGCCGCCTCGCCGACTCGGCGGGCACGACGAGGAACCTCACCCTGCTGCCCGCGGAGACCTGGCGGACGTTCGCCCAGACCGCCCCGAGAGAGCGACTCGCCTCGGTGCTCGACGGGTTCGTCTTCGACGCCCCCGCGCCGTGGCACGATCCCGCGGCGATCGTCAGGGCCGTGGACGAGAGTCCCCGTCCGGCCCCCGCCCAGCCGACGCCGCCGCGTTCCGTGCTGCCCGACCCGGGCCCCGCCGACTCCCACGAGGCCGGTGGCGGCGGGCTCGACCATCTCACGGCCGTCGCGGAGGCGGCGCTCGCGGGGCGGTCGAGCGCCCGTCTTGAGGAGCTGCTCACCGCGGACGGCGAGTGGGTCTCCGCCCGCCGCCTGCTGGCCGACCTCGTCTCGGCCGACCTGCGTCCCGAGTCGCCCTACCGGCTGCGCTGGTCGGACGACCTCACCGCGGACCCGGAGGCGGAGCCGACGTGGCTCTCGCACGGCCTGCTGGAGAGGTCGGGCCATGACGCCTGAGCTGGCGCACGCGCGGGCCAGGGCGGACGGCCCCCTCACGCTCGACGCCGGTGAGCCCGCGCCCCCGGGGATGACCCGGCTGGACAACCCCGACGGGTCCGGTACGGCGCTGCCCGCCTGGCCCGACGGGGCGACGCCGTCCCTCCTCGATGAGTACCAGGTCGCGCCGGTGAACGTGGAGCGGGCCGGAGAGACGAGGCGGGTGCTGGCCGCGGCGCTGAAGTGCTGCTGGAGCGACCTGTCCGCCGACCCGTGGCCCGGCTCCCCCGCGCCGGTCGAGGACGTGCTGTCCGCCTACCGGGCGTTGATCGGCCGTGGCGACGACCTCATGCGCAACTGGGCGATCGGCGCGCTGCGCCGCCTGCACGACTCGGCCTGGCTCGACGTGGACGCCGGTCTCGTACGGCTCGGCCCCCGCTGCGCCTGCTGGCCTCCGGCCTCGCACGCCCAGCTCAGGGAGCTGCTGCGGCGCCTTCCCTCGGGGGAGGACGGCTCCGCCGGGCTCGACGTCCTGCCCACCCAGGAGCGGGCCGAGCCCCAGGTTGTAGAGGGGGCTGGCGTCTCGGTGCCCGACGGGGTGGACGAGGACCTGCTCACGCCCTTCGACGAGCGGCGCAGGGCCGAGATCGTGGCCGCGTTCATGGCGGTCGAGCACGCGGCCGAGCCCGTCGAGGAGGCGCGTTTCCCCGCGCTGCGCGACCCGGCGCCCCGCCGTACGGTCGCGGAGATGTTGCGGCGGCGGGGCCGTGTCCTGGTGCAGGACCGTGAGCGGTGGACCTCGGGTTACGAGGACGGCACGGCCATGCTGGTCGGCGCGTCCCTCGGGGAGGCCGAGCGCGCGGTGCTGGTGCTGGTGCTGGTCCACTCGGTGGCCATCCCCCGCGCCGACGGGCTGCTGCCCGCCGACAGCTGGCTCTCGCCCTTCCCCGCCCAGGCCGACGAGCTGCGCAGGCACACCAGGCTGCCGGTCGGCGAGCTTGACGCGGCGCTGCGGACGCTACGCCACGCGGGCCTGGTCGCGCAGGTCAAGGCGGGAGAGGAGGCCGGGGGTTACATCCCGGGGCCGCAGTTCCACCGGCTGACCCCGCAGGCCAGGCGCCGCCTGCAGGAGGAGCTGATCCTCGCCGCGGGACCGCACACCCCGCTGGCCGCCGCCGTGAGGGCCAACCGCCGATGAGACAGACGAAGGGAACGACAGGGGTGACCGAGCAGCCGGACAGCGCAGGCAGGGGGCCGGGGCAGGCCAGCCTGGTGCCCGTCGAGGCCAGGGCCGCGGCGCCGGGTGAGAACGTGGTCGGCGACCGGGTGCTGATCGCCGTGCAGGCGGTCAACATCTCCCGGCTGTCCACCCACCCGGTGCCGACGGTGCCGGGGACGCTCATCGTGGTCGCCGGGGCGGGGCCGAAGGACTCCAACGGCGCGGGCAAGTCCTCGTTCATCGCGATGATCACCGCGTTGCTCGGCGACGAGCAGTGGCGCTTCGCCTCGGGCGCCAAGGCGGTCTCCGAGCTGCTGTTCAACGCCGAGCTGGCCGCGGGCGGGGGCGGCAGGACGTGGGCCAGCGCCGACCACGGCTACATCGTGGGCGTCTTCGCGAGCGCCGGAGAGAGCGACGGGCTGGACGACGCGCTGACCGTGTGGCTGCGGGTCAACCAGGAGGCCCCGCACCTGGAGATCCGCTGGACGCCCGGGGTGTGCGTGGCCACGGCCGCCTCCGAGGCCGAGCGGGTGACGCGGGCCGACCACCTGTGGGCGACGCTGCCGCGCTCGGCGGGCCGCAGGGACGTCGTCGCCCGCGACCTGACCAGGTTCCTGTACGGCGACCGCGTCAGGTGCGTGTCGTTCCTGTCCACCTCGGTGCGGAGCAAGATCGCGACGAACCTGCTGTCCCAGCCGCTCAACGAGATCTCCCCCGAGCGGGTCTTCGAGGCCATCGCCGCGCTGACCGGGCTGGACACCGAGCTCGACCAGGAGCGCGACGCCCGGCGCGACGAGCACGCCAGACGGGTGCGGGCGGCACGGGCCGCCGAACTGCTCAGGGAGTTCGAGGACGAGTCACGGTCGCTGCTTGAGACCTTCGACAGGCGCGACCGGGCGAGGGTACGGCTGGCGGAGAGCACGCGCTGCTGGCGTGGGCGGCTGGCGCGCAGGCTGGCCGACGCCGCGCGGCGGGACGAGGCGCTCGCCGCCGACCTGGAGCGGGCGCTCGCCGAGGGTGAACGGGCGGCCGAGACCATCGCCGAGGTGAGGGCGGAGATCGCGACCCTGAAGGACGACACCCTCGACCGCGGCCTGGCCGAGGCCCGCAGGGAGCTGACCGCCCTCCAGGCGCGTACGGCCAAGCTGGACGCCGACCGCGCGGTCGCGGAGAACGCGGTGGACGAGCTGCGCGGGCAGATCCCCGGCCTTGAGGAGCAGCGGCGACTCGCCGACGGCCGTGACGTGCGGACCGCGCAGGGCGAGCTCGAACAGGCCAGGCTCAGGCTCAACGAGGCGCTGAAGGCCCTGGGCGTCGCCGACCGCGAGGCCGAGGGGGCCAAGGCGGCGCTCGACGACGCCGAGGGCGGCCCCGCCGCGGCGCAGCTCAACGCGCTCGCCGCCGCGGGAGTCGAGGCGAGCGGCCTGCTCGACGCGCTCGACGTCGCAGAGCACGCCAGGGACGACACGGGTGACCTGGCCGGACGGGCGGTCGCCGCGGCGCTGGGCGCCCGTGGCTGGCCGAGGGAGCACGCCGTGGTCGTGGACGCCGCCGACCTGGCGTCCGCGGCCCGGGCGCTGGACGCGCTGCCCGGCTCCGTGCTGGTGAGCGCGGCGGGCGTCACGGTCGTCGGGGCGTTCGAGGCGGTCACGACCGGCAGGGAGGCGCGCATCAAGGCCGCCGAACTGCGGCTGCACCGGGCGCGTGACGCGCAGGAGGCGGCCGCGGAGGCGGTGCGCGCCGCCGAGGACGGCGTCGCTGAGGCGGGCCGGAGGCTGGAGGGCGCCAGGGCGGCCGTACGGCTCGCCGACGTCGAACGGCGGCTGGCCGAACGACGCGAGGCGCTCACCGGGCTCACCGAGGCGCTGGCCGAGACCGGGCCGAAGGTCGGCGACGCGGAGCGGCGGGCGGGCGCCCTCGACTTCCGCGCCAGGACCAGGAACATGGAGATCGAGCGCCTTGAGGGCCGCAGGGCCGGGCACGAGGCCGAGCGCGACCGGGCGGCGGAGCGGGCGGCCACGGTCACCGCTGAGCGGCGGGCGCTCGGCATCGAGGCGCTGGCCGCCGAGTGGGGCGGCACCGTGGAGGGCGCCCGCGAGTGGCTGACGGCGCTGGGCGAGCAGGAGTCCCCGCTGACGGCCGAGGAGTGGTGGCGGGCCGCGGAGCGCCGCCTCGACGAGGCGCTGCGCGACACCTTCCCCGGCGAGGACGACGAGATGCCCGAGGAGCTCGCCTTCCTGGTACGGCAGCGCACCGAGCCCGGCGCCGGGCGCACCGCCCGTGAGCAGGCGACCTTCCCCGGCGTCTGCGCCGCCCTGGCGTCCTACCTGCGCGGCCAGGAGGAGTACGAACGCCACCAGCGCCGTCAGATCGAGTCCCAGCTCGCCACCAGGCAGCGCGACCTGGCCGCCGCGGCGAAGGGCGCCGAGGAGGCCGCGCAGTCGACCACCGTGCACCGGGCGGCACTGAGCGCGGCGATCAGGGCGCGGCTGACCCGGGTCGCCGAGGAGTTCGACCGGCTGGACACCTCCTACGGCGGCTACGGCGCGACGCTGGAGTTCCCGGTGCCGCCCGCGCCCGCCGACCCCGAGCAGCGCTGGGCGTGGCGGGTCACCCCCAAGTGGCGCAGGGGCGAGGGCCAGGGCTTCGTGCCGTACAACCGGCGGGCCAACACGGCGCTGATGGACGAGAAGGCGGTCAAGCTGGTCTGCGCGGCGGCGATCGCCTCCTCGGGCGGCGGCCACCTGTGCCTCGTCCTCGACGAGCTCGGCCGCAACCTGGGCAAGGAGCACCGCAGGGAGGCCGTGGCGCTGTTCAGGAAGATCGGCGAGACCTACGGCATCACCGTGATCGGCGCGCTCCAGGACGACATGGAGCCCTACGCGGTCGACGCCTGCGGGCAGTACATCAAGCTGCGCCGCTCCTCGGACGCCATGCCGTACAACGAGCCGCCTGTGATCGTCGGCCATGACAATCACGCGGAGCGGGTGCGGGCGCTGGCCACCGCGGTGGCCAGGCGGACACCGGAGACGGACGGTGCGGAACCGGCCGTGGGGGACGAACGGTGAGAGAGGGGCGGCTGACCGGATAACCTCGCAGGAGGTACGGCCGGTGGCGGCCGGGAGGGTCAGGGAGGATCGGTGTCGGCGTCGCCGCTGGATCGGACACCCCCGAAGCACGACCTCTACCGGGCGATGGCGCTGGCGCTGCGGGTCGGTGAGCTGCTGCTCGGCAGCGGCGAGAGCACCGAGACGGTCTCCGGCGCCATGCGCAGGATCACCAACGCCTACGGCGTGCCGCACTGCGAGGCGGACGTCAACCTGTCGGCCATCACGCTCTCCCACGTCCCCTCCGACGGGAGCGTCCCGGTCACCGCCGAGCGCCGGGTACGGCGCCGCCTGCCCGACTACGACCGGCTGATCGCGGTCCACGAGATGATCAGGGAGACCTCGGGCGGGTCCGTCCCCCTTGAGGAGGCCGAATCCCGGCTACGGAAGATCACCCGCCGGGTCCGGGTCTATCCGGACTGGTTCCTGATCACGGCGCTCGCGCTGATCGCGGCCTCGGCGAGCATCCTGGTCGGCGGTGGCGCGCTGGTCGCCGCGGCGGCGTTCGCGGCGACCGTGCTCGGCGACCGGGCCAGCGCCTGGCTCGCCAGACGCGGCGTCGCGGAGTTCTTCCAGCTCACGGTCGCGGCGATGCTCGGCTCGCTGGTCGCGGTGCTGATGGTCGCGCTCGGCGTTCCGGTGCGGGCGGAGGCCGTGGTGGTCGGCGCCGTCATCGCGCTGCTGCCCGGACGGCCGATGGTCGCGTGCGTGCAGGACGGCATCGCGGGTGAGTACGTCACGGCGACCGGGCGGCTTTTCGAGATCTTCTTCATCCTGACCGCGATCATCTCCGGCATCGGCATCACGCTGTACGCCGCCGTCCGCCTCGGGGTGCCGCTGACCGTCGAGGACGTGCCGTCCGCGCCGCTGCTGATCAGGCCGGAACAGTTGCTCGGGGCCGTCGGGGTGACGCTGTCGTTCGCCGTGGCGCTGCTCGTGCCGCCGCGCCACCTGCTTCCCGCGGCGCTCGGCGGCGTGCTGGTCTGGATGGTCTTCGTGCAGCTGCACGTCTGGCAGGTGCCGATCATCCTGGCCACGGCCGTCGCCGCCGCGGTCGTCGGCCTGTACGGCGGCGCCTACGCCCGGCGCGCCAGGGTCCCCTCGATGGTGATCACGATTCCGGCGATCGGCTCGCTGCTGCCGGGAACCGCGCTCTACCGGGGGATGCTTGAGGTCAACCTCGGTCACGGGGCGGCGGGTCAGGAGAGCCTGCTCCAGGCGCTCTCCACGGCGCTGGCCCTGGGCGCGGGGGTCATCCTCGGCGGGGAGATCGTGCGCGCGGTCACCGGCTCCGACCTGACCAGGAGGGTCAGGCGCCGGGGTGGCCGTCCCCGCGCGTTCATCAGCCGCCCCGCGGCCCGCCGTACCCGGGGCTACTGAGCGGGTCAGCGACCCTTCCGCACGTGAGCGGTGATCTCCTCCCCCTCGGACAGGTCGAGCGGCCCGGTGCTGTCGGGCGGGGCGACGCCGAGGGCGACGGCCAGGGTGCGGCCGTGCAGGTCCAGTGTCGCCTCGCTCAGGTCGGTGAGCTCGGCCATCGCGGTCCTGGCCCGGGTCCATCCGGTCAGGCCGACGGCCAACGCGATCAACAGCGCGGGCCACCACAGCGCTCCCAGGAGGAGGTAGGGCGGCGTCCAGGCGGCGATGACCACGGTGACGGCGAACTGGCCGTTGGCCGCGGCGAGTTCGGCCCGCACGGTGTCGGGCAGCACCAGCCACAGGCGCGGCCAGCCGAAGCCGAGGTCGAGCCCGTAGCGGTTCAGGGCGATCTGCTCGACCGCCGCGACGCGGTCGCCCATCCAGGTGGGTCTCGTGGGCGTGGCCGGGGAGAGCCGGTTGACCCGGTGCGCGATCATGTCGATCTCGGCCTGCCGGGCGGGCGGCCGGTTCGTCTTCGGGTACCGCTTCTGCAGTTTCCTGCGCGCGGTCACCAGCCGGTCCCACCGCCTCGCGCGGGCCGCGGTCCGTCGTCTCTCGGCCCAGCGCAACCCGGGCGGCCACCGGCCGAGCCACCAGGCGCGCACCGGCCCGGTGAGCGCCTGCACCACCAGCCCGGCTCCGCCGGAGGCCAGCAGCAGCCCGGCCGCCGTCAGTGCCTGCACCGGGCCGGGCGACCGGCCCAGGGAGGAGCCGAGTGCCGTGACCTTCGCGGCCAGCAGGTCCGGGTCAACGGCGTGGGCGTGCCCGAGTTGCAGGCCCGCCCACGCGCAGGCGACGAACAACAGCCCGGGCAGGGCGAGCAGCCCGACCCACCGTTCCGCCAGCTTCTTCGCCAGTTCGCCGAAGAAGTCGCCCACGGTGTCAGCGCCGGCGCATGGGCAGGCCGGTGATCTGGCAGCGTGGCACGGGTCCCGCGGGGACGGTGTCCGCGACCCGGTCGCACGCGTGGTCGGGGCAGCCGAAGCTCTCCTCGTCGGCCCGTCCGGCCCCGGCTCCCGGCAGCCCCGCGCCCAGTCCCCGCTCCGTGCCGGTCACGCCGGTGCCCAGAAGCTCGCCGAGCAGTTCGAGGATCGGGCCGCGGGTGCGTGCCTCGGTCTCGATCCTGGACAGCAGCGACCGCTTCTCCTCGGGCTCCACGGCGCACAGCGCCCGCAGCGCGGGCAGTTCGTCGCACAGCATGCTCAGCGCGCGCCGTTCCGAAGTGTCCATCTGTTCCTTTTCCACGAACGGGAACGTTATCCGCAATCCTCGGCGGAGCGTCACCCGATCCTCCTGATTCGCCACCTTCGCCATGTCGCTGATTTCAGCATTCCTGGGATTGCGTCGTGGCTAGGATTCTTTGGGTGGAGATCGACCCATGTGCGGAAGTCGCCTTGGACGCGGAACGATACCGGGCCGTCATGCAGTGGGCGTTGAAGGACCACGGCCCACTGGATGGCTCCGCGCACATCCAGGTCGGCACGCTCGCCGGTGAGGGCTGGTACGTGCGCCACCTGGGGTTCGGCGGCCGGCGGTTCGGCGACAAACAGGCCGCCTGGAACGCCATACGCGAACTAATGGGCCGACATAAGGGACGTTGGGAGCAAATCGCCCTCAACTCCGGGCCATTCTCCACGGTGTTTCGTCCCGACGGTTCGCGGGTCCTCTACGACATGAACGACGACGCGTGCCTTTACTCGTACTGGGGCCGTCGAAAGGACCCGCTCTGGGAGAGATTCTCCACCGCGATCGCCTCGGGCACGACGTCACGGAGAACCGAGACCCACTCGCTTTTCGGCGGATACATCGAGCTGGTCGAGTACGACGATCCGCTGGACGGGAGCAGGCGCCACGCCGTCATCACGGCCCGCGACCCGGGCTCGGACTACCGGGTGGTCGACCACCCCCAGCGGAGGCGGGCCGAGGCGGAGTACGAGAAGGCCGTGTACGACAACCTGGACGAGGACTTCCCCTACCAGGTCTGCGACATCCCCTCCGTGCCGGTCGACCGCAGGTCCAGGCCTCCCGAGGGCCTCACCGTCCTGTCCTCCGGGACCATCCTCGACTCCGACGACCTGGACGCCTACAAGCGCATGTACCTTCCGCCGTCCCGCGTGGAGTGGCCGAAGGCAGCCATCCCCGCCGTCCCACCGGCCCCGGTGAGCGGGATGACGGCCGAACCCAGAGACTGGGGCCCGGCCGAGGTGAAGGTCCGGGACGTGACCCCGGCGGTGTGGGGCGGGACAGATGGCGAACTGCGCCCCAACGCCCTGGCCCTGGCCACGCTCCCCGACGGCAGGCAGCTGCTCGCCTCGGGCCACGACGGCGCGGCCCACATCTGGAGCGTCGGCGACGGCCGGAGCGTCCGGACGTTCTCCGGGCACAGCGAATGGGTCCTGGCGGTCGCGCTGACGGTGCTCGGCGACGGCAGGGTCGCCCTGGCCACCGGCGGCAAGGACGGGCTCGCCCGGCTCTGGTCGGCCCGCGAGGGCGACGCGCTGCAGGAGCTCGAAGCGCACCGCGGCCCCGTCAACTCCGTCGCCTGGGCCTGCCCGCCGGGTGAGGCGCCCTTGCTGGTCACGGGTGGCGACGACGCGACGGTGCGGGTCTGGGACGTGGAGACCGAGCTGGACATACGGACCTTCCAGGTCGGGGTAGCGGGCGTCGAACTTGTGTGGTCGGTCGCCGCGACCGTTCTCTCCGACGGCCACGTGTGCGTGGTGGCGGCGGCCGAGGACATGGAAGCTGCGGCCACCGTACACGTCTGGGACGCCACGACCGGGCAGAAGTCGCACGAGTTCATCATCGAGGGTGACGGCCTCGCGTCGGCACCGCCGAAGGTGGCGGTCGCGTCCCTGGCTGACCGCTCGTTCCGGATCGCGGCCGTCGCCGGATCCGTCGTACGGGTCTGGGACGGTCACACCGGCCAGGTGGTGCGGACCCTGTCCGTGCCGGAGGACGGTGGCGGGGACGTCGCCCTCGCCGTCCTGCCCGACCTGCGGGTGGTCGTCGCCGCGACCGGCGGCCGAGAGACCCTGGCCTGGGACGTCGAGTCGGGCACCGTACTCGCCAGGCTGAGGCACGAGGACAACGGCTTCCGCACATCCGTCAGCCTCGTGGCCCGGCACGACGGCGCGCTCCTGCTGGCCACGGGCAGGGAGAACGACAGCCCGGCCCGTGTCCTGCGGCTGGACATCCGGTGGTAGCCGCCCGCGACGGCCGGAGGGAACGCCCCCGATGCCCATCGACGACCTGACCTGGCGGGTGGAGAAGCTGGTCGACGAGTACCGGTGGACCGGCGACACCGAGACGATCCTCGGCGCGGAGGCGAGCGGGGACGCCGTGGCACTGTGGAGAGCGGTGCGGGTGGTCGATCTCGACACGTCGTCCCCCTCGCTGGACGCGCAGTTCACCGCGGCGAGCACCGCCCTGGGCAGGCTGCACTACTGGCGTTACCGCGAGTCCTCCGGGGAGCGGAGAAACGCCGAGCTCGCCAGGGCGCTGCTGTGCCTGGAAGCGGTCTCCGACGACGTCCACCGCGTCCCGGCGGAGCTGAACCCGCTGGTCGGGCGGTTCACCGACCCCGACGCCCAGGCGGACACGGCCCTGACCCTGCTGCGCGCGTCGGCCTCCGGACCGGATCCCGCCCTGCTCGACGCCGGCATCCTGCTGCTGACGCCCGCGGCCGCGGCGTCGCCGAGGCGCAGCCCCCTCCGGGCCGCCAGGCTGTCGCACCTGTGCCTCGCCCATCGCCTGCGTCATGAACGCGACGGTTCGGCGGCCGACCTCGCCCAGGCCGTCAGCACGGGTGAGGAGGCCGTGGCGATCGCGGCCGAGCACGGCACCGACGCCCCCGCGTCGTGGTCCCGTCTCGCCTTCGCCTACCGGTGCCGGTATCGGCTCCACGCCGACCCCGCAGACCTGCGACGGGTCATCGACCTGTTCGAGCGGGTGCTGGCGCTGTCCGGTCCGCGCGCGGCCCTGCTGTCGGATCTGGGAACGGCCTACCGCCTGCGCCACGAGCACACCGGCGACCCCACACACGTCGAACGGGCGGTGGCCCTGTCCGAGCAGGCGGCGGCGCTGCCCGAGGGACGGGCCGACCCGTCCGTGCTGGCCGGTCTCGGCGCCTGCCTGCTGTGCCGCTACGAGCGCTCCGGGGCACGGGCGGACCTGTGGCGGGCGGCCGAGATCAGCGAACGGGTCGTGGCCGCCCTGCCTGAGGACGACCCGGAGCGCGCCACCCACCTCGTCGCCGCCACGTCGGTCCTGCTCAGAAGGCACGAACGCAGCCGGGCGCTGGAAGACCTGAACCGCGCCGTCGAACTCGGCGAGCAGGCGTTGTCGGCCCTGCCCGAAGAGGACCGGCGCCGGGCCGATGCCCTCGGCGGCCTCGCCGCGGCGCTCCACCGGCGCTATCTGAGCGCCGGGTCCGACACCGACCTGGACCGCGCGGTGACCCTGGGCGGCTGGGCGCTCGCCGCCGTCCCCGCCGGTCACCCCGACCGGGCCCGGGCGTCCATGGACCTCGCGGCCGTCCACCTGACGCGCCACGCGCGCACCGGCGTGCTGGCTGACGTGGCCCGGGCCATAGAACTGGGCGAGGAGGTCCTGGCGAGTACGGCCGCCTGCCCGCCGAAGTGGCTGTCCACGCTGGGCGGCGCCTACCAGCAGCGCTATCCCACCACGGGCGCCGTCTCCGACCTGGACCGGGCGATCGACCTCGGCGAGAGGTCACTGGCCGCGACCGGCGAGGACGACTTCGCGCTCGCCGGTCGCCGGGCCCGGCTCGCGACCGCCTACTGGCGCCGCCACGGACACTCGCCCGGCGGCCCGGCAGACGGCACGACAGACAGGACCGACCTGGACCGGGCGATCGACCTGGGGGAACGGGCCGTGGCCGGTACCCCCGACGACCACGCCGACCTGCCGGGATGGCTGGCCGGTCTCGCCGCGGCGCGGCTGGCCCGCCATCGTCTCGGCGGAGCGCCCGAGGACCTGGACGCCGCCGTCGGCCTCGGCGAGCGGGCGCTGGCGATCGTCCCGGAGGGCCACCCCGGCCGGTCGCGGCTGACGGCCGACCTGTGCGACGCCTATCTCGAACGCGTCACCGGCGGGGGGCCCTCGCCGGATCCGGAACGGCTGCGCGAGCTGGCCGGGACCGTGTCCGGGACACGCACGGCGTCCCCGGTCGACCGGGTCGCGGCCCATCACGCGGTCGGCGCGCTGGCGCAGGCCGCAGGGCAGACCGGGCTCGCGGTGACGATGCTGGACGCCGCCGTCACGCTGCTGCCCTCCGTGGCGCCAAGAGAGGCGGGCTGGGCCGACCAGCAGCACCGGATCGGCGAGCACTTCGGTCTCGTCGGCACGGGAGTGGCCGCGCACTGCGCGGCGGGCGACCCGGCGGGCGCGGTGGAGATCGCCGAACTGGGCCGTGGCGTGCTGCTGGCGAGCCAGGCGAACACCAGGGTCGACCTGGTGGAGCTGAGGAACCGCAGCCCCCGTCTCGCCGACAGGTTCCGCTGGGTGTGCGACCGGCTCAACACCCCGGACTTCCCCGCCGACGAGCGCAGGCGCTGGTGGGCCGACTACGACGCCCTGCTCACCGACATCCGCGCGCTGCCCGGCCTTGAGGACTTCCTGGCGGTGCCGCGACTGGCCGACCTGCGGCCCGCAGCGGCGGGCGGTCACGCGGTGCTGGTCAACGCCGGTGGCGACCGCGGCGACGCCGTCGTCATCCGGGCCGACGGCGCCCCGGTCACGATCGAGCTGCCCGGCCTGCGCCTGGCCGAGGTCGAGGCTAAGGTCACGGCGCTGCTGACGGCCGTCGAGAGCGGCTTCTCGCTGGCGGGTGTGCTGCTCAGGCGCCGGGTGGTGGCCGAGGTGCTGGGCTGGCTGTGGGACACCGTGGTCGCACCGGTCGTGGAGACGCTGCGTTCCCGCGGCGGCGCGCCGTACCGGGTGTGGTGGCTGCCCACCGGGCTGCTCGGGCTGCTGCCGCTGCACGCCGCCGGACGCCCCGGAGAGCCCGGAGCCCTCGACGTCGTGGTCTCCTCCTTCGTGCCGTCCCTGCGCTCACTCAGGCAGGCCCGTAACCGCCCGCCGGGCGGGCGCCGCAGCGACCTCACCGTCGCGTTGCGGCACACCCCTGGACTGCCGGAGCTACCCGGGGCCGCGGCCGAGGCCACCGTTCTGGGCGGCGCGGCGCTCGTCGACGGGCAGGCGACCGCCGATCGCGTCCTCTCCGCCCTCGGGCGGTCGACGTGGGCGCACTTCGCCTGCCACGGGATCGTCGATCCGGCCTCCCCGGCCGAGAGCGGTCTGCGGCTGCACGACAGGACGCTACGGCTGCCCGAGATCGGCGGGTTACGGCTGGCCGAGGCGGAGCTCGCCTACCTGTCGGCCTGTTCCACCGCGAACCACGGCACCCGCTACGCCGACGAGGTGCTGCACCTGGCCTCCGCCTTCCAGCTCGCCGGTTTCCGGCACGTGGTGGCGACCCTCTGGCCGCTGGCCGACGAGGTCGCCGTCAAGGCCGCCCGCTCGTTCTACGGCGAGCTGCCCGGCACCCCGGTCGCCGACGAGGCCGCGGCCGTCCTGAACAGGGTCACCCTCGGTCTGCGCGAGGAGCACCCGGACCGCCCCGACCTGTGGGCCCCGTTGATCCACAGCGGCCCCTGACGCGTCCGGCCCTCACGACCGCCGGTTCCCCGCCCGCAGGCCGTCCATCACCAGGGTGAGGAGGCGTTCGGCGGTGTCGTCGTCGCAGTGCTCCCCGGCCCAGGCGACCGCGTTGACGAGTTTCGTCAGGTCGGCCCCGGTGACGTCGTCGCGTACGGCTCCCGCCCGCTGGGCCGAGGCCAGCAGCGCGTCCCCACCGACCCGGACCCGTTCGCAGGCGCCGTACAGCTCGGAGGCCGGGTCGTCGAAGCTGCTCATCAGCGTCGCGGCCAGCCCCCGGTAGACGGTGACGTGGGCCATCAGGTGACGCGTCCACTCAAGGAGCGCCTCCCCCGGGGAGCCGGAGCCGAGCAGTTCGCGGGCCCGCGTGTCGAGGCCGGCCAGGCTGTCGTGGAGCACCGCCTCAAGCAGCGCCCTGCGGGTGGGAAAGTGCCGGTAGAGGGTGCCGATGCCGACCCCCGCGGTGCGCGCGACCTCCTCAAGGGAGGCCTCCGTGCCCTGCTCGGCGAAGGCCGCGTGCGCGGCGGTCAGCAGCCGCTCGTAGTTGCGCCGCGCGTCGGCGCGCATGGGGCGCTGGACCGTCTCCACCTGGCTCCTCGCTCTCCCGGCGTCCCCACACCTACTCGGAGACCGCCTCCGTATACCCTACCTTCCCATCCACGCGGCACGTCAGGGCACGGAGACCTCGACCGTCGAACCCCTGCGGCCCTTGTTGACGCGGAGCTGCGCCGGGACGCGGGCGCGCAGTTCGGTGACGTGGCTGACGATGCCCACGGCCCTGCCGCCGTCGCGCAGGCCGTCGAGGATGTCCAGGACCCCGTCGAGGGTCTCCTCGTCGAGGGTGCCGAACCCCTCGTCGATGAAGAGCGCCCCCAGCTCGACCCCGCCCGCCTCGGCGCTGACCACGTCGGCCAGGCCGAGGGCGAGCGCCAGCGAGGTGATGAAGCTCTCACCGCCCGACAGGGTCGCCGGGTCACGGTCGTTGCCGGTCCAGCCGTCCACGATCCGCAGGCCGAGCCCGCCTCCCGACCTGCTGCGGTCACCCGCCGTACGGCCGAGACCGTGTTCGAGGAGGTAGCGCCCGCCCGACATGCGGTCGAGCCGCTCGTTGGCCGAGTCGACCACCTGCCGCAGACGCTCGCCGAGCACGTAGGCGGAAAGGCGCATCTTCCAGCGGTTGTCGCCCGAGGTCCCGCCGGTCAGCGCCGCGAGGCTCTCCGCGACCCGGTGGCGCCGCCGCGCGGGACGCCAGAGGTCCAGGCACCCGGCCAGCTCGGCGCGGAGCGTGACGAGCCTGGCGAGCCGGGCCTTCGCCTGGTTCGCCGCGGACAGCAGCCCCGCCTGGGCGGTCTCCGCGGCGTCACGCGCGGCCCGCAGCCCGTCGAGGTCGGGTTCCGGCTCCGCGGAGGCGGCGACCAGCTCGGGGTCGGCCAGCAGGGCGGCGACCGCGGCGCGCTCCCTCTCCAGCCCGCGCAGCCGTTCGGCCTTCTCCTCCTGCTCGGTGGACGGACGGACCGCGGCTTTCGCGTCCTCGACGCCGGAGAAGCCCGCCTCGACGGCTGCCGCCGCGGCGGCGACGCGGGCCGCCGCCAGCTCCGCGGTGGCGGTCCGCTCCAGCCTGGTCGCCTCGACCGCCTCCGTGAGCAGCCCCGCCTCGTCCGCCAGCCGGTCGATTCTGTCGGCCAGCGTCGGATCCTCGCCCCGCGCCCCGTCCAGGAGCGCGGTCAGCCGCTCGACGTCCTCGGCGAGCCTCTCCTCGCGGGTACGGCCAGCGGCCAGGGTGACCGCGAGCTCGCGTGAGAGCTCCTCAAGCCCGGCCTGCTCGGTCGCGGTCCGTTCCGCCTCCTCGGCCAGCGCGGACTCCGCCCGTGCCGACTCGGTGAGCGCGGCCAGCACCTCCCGCGCCCTGGCGAGTTCCCGTACGGCCTGCTCGGTCTCGACGTCCGTCTCCTCGGCCGCCTCCCGGTGCGCGGCCGCCAGCTCGGCGGCGCGACCGGCCGCCTCGGCCGCCGCGGCGAACAGGGCCGCCTCCAGGGTCAGGCGCTCCCTGCGGGCCTGGACTGTGGGGTCGGTGCCGCGTGCCTCGTCGAGGCGGGCGGTCAGCCTGTCCTGTTCCGCCCGCCACTCCTCCTGGCGGGCGCGGCTCCGTGCGAGCAGCCGGGCGGCGTCCTCGGCTCCGGCCCGTGCCTCGTCCAGCTCGGCGGTGACGCGCTCCGCTTCCTCCTGAAGTACGGCCCGCGTCCCGGCGACCTCGGCCAGCAGGGCCAGTGCGCGCCGTACCTCGTCGAGAGCCTCCCGCGCCTCCTCCACGGGCGTCTCCCCCGCGATGGCGAGGGCCTCCTCAAGGCGGGAGGTGAGGGTGGCGACCGTGGTCTCCGCCTTCCCGCGCTGGTCCGCGGCGGCGTCGTAGGCGTCCTGGGCGGCGCGCTCGTCCTCGGCGGTCGGGGCCTGCCCGCTCCTGGCGGCCGGATGGGGGTGCTCAGGGGAGCCGCAGACCGCGCAGGGTTCGCCGGGGACGAGTTTGGCCGCCAGTTCCGCGGCCATGCCGTCGATCCTGGCCTGGCGGAGGTCCTGGTGACGGTCGCGGAGCCGCTGGGCGAGATCGACGGCCTCCGTCAGGCGTGCCCTGGCGGTCTCCAGGTCGGCGCGCAGGCCGTCGCGGCGCCTGGCCGCGTCGAGCGCGACCGAGGCGGCGTCGGCCCGTGCCCGCGCCTCGGGGATCTCCGCGGCCCTGTCCCCGGCCTCGGTGAGCCTGGCGGCGACCTCGGCGAGCCTGGCGGGAAGCTCCGCGCAGCGGGCGGTGAGGGACTTCTCCCGCTCCGCCGCCTCGGTGATCTCGGCGTCGAGTTCGGCCAGCAACCTGGCCAGTTCGGTGAGCCTTGCCTCGTCGCCCCGCAGCCCTTCGAGTCCGGCGAGCAGCCGCCCGTGCTCCCGCTCCCGCGCGACCAGCAGCTCACGCGTGCACGCCTCGTCCCCGTTGTCATGGTCCGGTACGGCCTGCAGCGCGACGGCCAGGTGCCGCCGCGCCTCCTCCAGGGCCGTGGCCAGGCCGTCACGCTCTTTAGCGGCCCGCAGCCGGGCCTGCGCGGCGTCGCGCACCGCCTCGGCGGCCGGGATCCTGGCGGCGTCGAGGCGGGCCGCGGCGAGTTTGACCTCCGCCTCGCGCCTGAGGCCGGGCAGCACCGTGAGACGGGCGTCGGTCTCCTTCTGCCGGTCGCCCAGCTCCGCGATCTGACCGACGAGCGTCTCGCGTTCCTGGACGGCCCTGAGCAGCAGCGGTTCCTGCGCGCGCAGCTCCTCCAGCCTGGTGATCTCCTCCCGCCGCTCAAGCGCCATCGCGGTCAGCCGCTCCGAGGAGACCTCGACGCCGGGCCGTACGGCATCGCCCTCGGTTGTGGCTCGCGGGTCGAGCGCCTCCGCGTTCTCGGCCAGGGGCAGGGTGCGGGCGACGGCATCGGCGGCCATCCTGTGCGCCTTGGTCGCGGTCTCCTCGCGCTGCTCGGCGGCCCGGATCATGGGCAGCACCCGGTCGGCCCTGGCCGCCTCGGCGAGCACGGCCTCCAGGTCGGCGCGTTCCTGCGCGGTCTCCTCAAGGGCGCGTTCGCGCACCAGGGCCTCGGCGTGGCGGCGGCGCCGGTCGGCGAGCGCGGTGCCCCGCTCAAGGGCGGTCCGCGTCAGCCGTACGGTCTCCGTGACGCCGTCGCCGTCACGGCCCGCCCTGTCCTCGGCGTCGGCGGCGAGCGCCTCAAGCGCGGCGGCCCAGCCGAGCGGGTCCTCCGGATCCGGCTCCTCCTCGATGAGGGCGAGCAGTTCTGGGCCCGCCGCCTCCTCGATGCGTTTGACGGCGAAGTCGACCTCGGTGCGCAGCGCCTGCTGCTCGCGGTGGGCCTCGGTGCGCCGGTCGGCGAGCCATGACTCGGCGCCCGCGTAGACCTTCACGGAGAACAGCCGTTCGAGCACCCTGCGGCGGTCCTCGCCGTCGGCGCGCAGGAACCTGGCGAAGTCCCCCTGCGGGAGCATCGCCACCTGGAAGAACTGGTCGGCGTTCATGCCCAGCAGGGTGCCGATCAGGTCACCGGCCTCGTCCACCCGCGTGGTGAGCCCGCTCCACTCCCCCGAGGGGGTCAACTCCTGGACGAGCGCCCTCTCGTTCTCCCTGGTCGTGCCCTCTCCCCTGAGCTTGGGACGCTGCCAGGCCGGGGACCGGGTGATCCTCAGCCGCCGTCCCCTGAGCGTGACCTCCAGGGCGACCGAGGGTCCCCTGCCGGGTGGGGCGTGGTCGCAGCGAAGGCTCTTGGCGTTGTCGCGCCTGCCGGGCACCCTGCCATACAGGGCGTAGCAGAGCGCGTCCAGCACGGTGGTCTTGCCCGCGCCGGTCGGGCCGTGGATCAGGAACAGCCCCGCCTCGGCGAGGGCGTCGAAGTCGATCTCCTCCTCACCCGGGAAGGAGCCGAACGCGGTGATCCACAGACGGTGCGGGCGCATCTACGCCTTCGCCTCCTTGATGCGGCATTCCTCGACGGCCTTGCGGAGCAGCGCGGTCTCCTCGGGGTCGGCCTCCTCGCCCCGGACCTCACGGACGAAGTCGAGCGCCACCTCGATCTCCGGCTTTCCCCTCACGCTGGGCCGTACCGCACCCTGCTGGACACCGCCCTCCGGCTCGAAGATGAGGCTGAGGGTGTGCGGGAAGCGGGTCCTGAGGCGTTCCATGGCCTCCTTCGGCCTGACCGGGTCGGTCAGCGTGACCTGGAGCCAGTGGTCCTCGTAGCCCGCGTGTTCGTCCGAGGTCAGCAGGTCCTCAAGACGTCCCCTGCGCCTGGCGATCGGCCGGGGGACGGGGGCCTCGGCGAACTCCACGCTCACCCGGCCCCGCGCGTCGATGTCCACCAGCCACGAGCCCTTGACCTGGCGTTCCTCGGAGAAGGAGTAGGCGATCGGGGAACCGGAGTATCGCGCGGTCTCGCTCATCCGCTGGCGGCCGTGCAGGTGGCCCAGCGCCACGTAGTCGACGCCGTCGAAGACGGACAGCGGGACGTGCGCGACGCCGCCGACGCTGATGTCGCGTTCGCTCTCGCTGGCCTGCCCGCCGGTGACGAAGGCGTGGGCGAGCACGACGGAGCGGGTCCCCCTGCGGGCCAGGTCCGCGCGGACCAGGGACATGGCGTGCCCGACCGCCGCGGTGTGGGTGCGCTCGGGCAGCTCCCACGGCTCGCGGACCAGCTCGGGCTCCAGGTAGGGGATGCCGTAGAAGGCCACCGGCCCCTCTCCCGAGGCGTCCTCGACGAGGACGGGCTCGCCCGCCCGCGCGGGGTCGGTGCGCAGGTGGACGCCCGCGGCGTCGATCAGGTCCGCGCCGAAGCCGAGCCTGCGCGCCGAGTCGTGGTTGCCACTGATGAGTACGGCGCGCACCCGCTCGGCCACCAGCCTCCGCAGGGCCTGGTTGCACAGGTCCACCGCGTCGACCGAGGGCAGCGCCCTGTCGTAGACGTCGCCGGAGACGACGACCACGTCGATCCGCTCGCTCCTGACCGTCTCGATCAGGTGGTCGACGAAGGCGCCCTGGGCGGCCAGCAGGCTCTCGCGGTGGAACGAACGGCCCAGGTGCCAGTCCGAGGTGTGGAGCACTCGCATGTCACGTGAAGCTAACAGGCCCCGGACGCACGCGCGGCCACTGTGACCACTCTGCTCCCGTTCGTCCTGTCACGCATGACCGGTCGTGGGTACGCTGAAGATCGTACGTTTCTCCCGGAGTCTCCCGGAGGCGAACACGATCGGGGAGCGGATCGGCATGCGGGCTGGCCGAGGCATGGTGAGCGTGGCCGCGGGCGTGGTCCTGCTGGCCCTGGCGACGGTCGGCTACACCCTGCCGCCGCCCTTCGACCCCGCGCCGCTGAACGTGGACCCGATCTTCCAGAACCTCCCGGCCCAACCGGCGGCGGAAACCAGGCCGGTCTCGGCGAACGGGCAGTTCTCGGTGGAGAACATCACCGTCGACGCCGGGGACACGACGCTGGGGGCGACGGTCCGCGCGCCGCTGTCCCCCGGCAGGCATCCGGCGCTGGTCTTCGTCCAGGGGGCGGGTCCCGGGCTGCGCGACGAGTTCACCACCCAGGCCGAGTGGCTGGCCAGGGCGGGAATCGTCACGCTCGTCTACGACAAGCGGACCGTCCGGTACGACTTCCGCAGCCGTGACTTCGAACTGCTGGCCGACGACGCCCTGCGCGTCCTGTCCAGGCTGCGGCTGCGCGCCGACGTCGATCCCGCCAGGACCGGCCTGTGGGGGGTGAGCGAGGGCAGCTGGGTCGCGCCGATCGCGGCGGCCAGGAGCCGGGACGTCGGGTTCACCGTGCTGGTCTCCGCGCCCAACGTCTCACCGTTACGCCAGGTCACCTGGGCCCTCGGCGAGCAGCTCGACCGGCTGCACGCGCCCGCGGGGACCAGGGAGCTGCTCGTCAGGGCGATGAGCGCGGTGCACATGAACTTCCTGCGCTACGACGGCATGCCCGCGCTGCGGCAGACGCGCGCTCCCGTCCTGGCCCTGTACGGCACGGGCGATCCATCGATCCCGTTCGTGGAGAGCAGCAAGGCCCTGACCGGCGCGCTCGCCGAGGCGGGCAATCCCGACTACACGATCCGCTACCTGAAGGGCGCCGACCACGGCATGCGCCTGCACGGCGGCCCCTTCGCGCCGGGCTACCTGGAGACGCTGGCCAACTGGGTCACGGGGCTGCCGGAGACCGCGAGGCCCGCCGTGCACATCGCGGGCGCGACGCCGGTCCAGCGCTACGAGGCCAGTGAGGTCCCCGCGGCGCCGTGGTACGCGGGCGGGGCGGTCCTGGGGATGACGCTGTGCCTGGCCGCGGTCGGCTACGTGGTCGGGCCGGTGGCCGAGATGGTGTTGCGGCTGCGCGGCAGGCAGTCGCCCGGCGAGACCGGCGCCAGGATCTGGCCGCCGGTCAGGCGCAGGTTCCGGCGGATGGCGTGGACCGGGGCCGGGCTGCTGGTCTCGGTCGTCGCCCTCATCACGATGCTGGTGCTGTTCTCGGTCAACCAGGCGGGGGCCTGGCCCGCGGTGCTCGCCGGGTGGCTCGTCATCAGGATGCTGGCCGTACTCATGCTGCTGCAGGAGGTGACGGCCGTCGCGGCGGTCGTCTCCGGGCTGCGGGAAGGCTGGCAGCCGAGCCGTCCGCAGTGGACCGCGGTCATCGGGGTGCTCGGCGGGACGGGCCTGCTGCTGGTCGCCGCGGCCTACTACGACCTGTTCTCCTTCCCCTGGTAGGCCCTGGTAGGGGAGAACCTCCGGGAAGGTGTGGTTTGCCGGGCTGGGAGGTGGGGGGACGTCACTCCCGGACCGGGTTTCGGCCAAGAAAGTGTGAATAGAGCGCGGCCTTAGGAAATATGTCAGGATAAATGCGTATTTCCTTTCCGGGGTGTTCATCCGCGCGTCGCCCGTTGGTCCCGACATCCGACCTACCATCTCCCCTGCGGCGCTCAAGCGCGTGGGGAGATCGGGGAAGCGGGTGCGGGACGGATCGGGGAGACCGGGGTCGCGGGGGCCGCGGGGACTCGGCGCGGTCGTCGGCTGGACGGCGCTGTCCGCCGTGGCGCCCGGGGCCGCCCACCTGAGGGCGGGATGGCGCAGGACCGGGATCGCCCTGCTGTCGGGCTACGCCCTGCTGCTGCTCGGTGTGCTGTGGGTGCTGCTCACCACCGACCTCGGCGACCTGGCCGGGCTGCTGGTCACCTCGTCCTGGCTGTCCGCCATCACCGTCGGCGCCCCGGTGCTCGGTCTCGCCTGGTTCGCGCTGATCGTGCACTCGTTCACGGTGCTCAGGCCCGGCATGCTCCGCGGTCCCTCACAGGCCGTCGCGGGCGCGCTCGCGGGCCTGCTCGCCATCGCGGTCGTGCTGCCGTTCGTCCTGGCCGGGCAGTACGCCATGGTCTCGCAGTCGGCGCTCGACCGGATCTTCAACGCCCCGCCGACCACCCCCGGCCCCCAGGTCAGCTCCTCGGCGCAGAGCGACCCGTGGGAGGGACGCGACCGGGTGAACATCCTGCTGCTCGGCGGTGACGCGGACACCCACCGGATCGGCGTGCGGACCGACAGCATCAACCTGGCCAGCATCGACGTCAGGACCGGCAACACCGTGCTGCTCGGGCTGCCGCGCAACCTGGAGAACATCCGGTTCGTCCCCGGCTCTTCGATGGCCAGGCAGTTCCCCGACGGCTTCCGGCTGCCCGCCAACCCCGACGGCTCACGGGAGGACCTGCTGTTCTCGGTCTGGGAGTACGCCGACTCCCACCCCGAACTCTTCGGCGGGCGGAAGAACCAGGGCGCCAGGACCCTCATGGAGACGGTCGGCTACACGCTCGGCCTGCGGGTCGACTGGTACGCCCTGGTGAACATGTGGGGCCTGGCCCGGTTGATCGACGCCATCGGCGGCCTGCGGCTGACCGTGCCGCACGACGTGGTCTTCGGCAAGTACAACGAGGGCCTGGTCAAGGCGGGAACCCGCAGGCTCGGCGGCGCGGACACGATGTGGTTCGCCCGCTCACGCACCTTCAGCGACGACTACACCAGGATGGGCCGTCAGCGCTGCGTGCTGAACGCCCTGCTCCAGCAGGCCGACCCGGCGACCGTGCTCTCCCGGTTCAACCGGATCGCGCTGGCCACCAAGGAACTCCTCCAGACCGACATCCCCCGCCCGATGCTGGAGCACCTGGTCCCACTGGCCCTGAAGGTGAAGGGCGCCGAGGTGACCAGCGTCCAGTTCGTCCCCCCACTGATCAACACCGGCTACCCCGACTGGTCCAAGATCCGCTCCATCACCGCCAAGGCCGTCCACACCTCGTCCCGGGAACAACTCGCCGCCACCGCCACCACCACGCCGAGTGCCACGCCAAGCGCCACCCGAAGCACCCCAACCAGAGCGACCAAGCCAACCGAACCAGCCCCGGTCAAAGAAATCAGCGAAGGCTGCGCCTGACCGTAAGGCTCAGGCGACGTAGGCCTCTCTGGCCAGGCGGCGGACGCGGTTGACGTCGACCGTGTGGCCGAGGCCCGGTTGGGTGAGGGGGACGGCGATCACGCCTCCTGAGGCGCCTACCGGTGGGGTGACGATCTGGGCGCTGCGTGGGGGTTCGGCCACGTCGCAGGGCAGGCCGCAGCCGGGCAGGCTGGCCGCGGCGACCGTCGCCGCCCTGGCCAGGCCGGTGCCCTGACCTCCCGAGCAGGCGATCTCCCACCCGGCCGCCGCCGCGATGTCGTGCATCCGCCGTACCTCACGCAGGGAGCCGATCGTCGCGGGGCGCAGCAGCAGTGCGCGCCCGGCGCGCGTGGCCACCGCCTCGTCGAGCTCGGCGGTCGAGGACACCTCGACCAGCACCGGGGCGGCGACGCGTTCCTGCAGGTCGGCGTGGCCGGCGAGGCCGGTGAAGGGGCGTTCGATGGAGGAGATCGTGTAGGCGTCCATCGCCTCAAGGGCCTCGGCGTCGGTGTAGCCCCCGTGGGCGTCGACGCCGATGCCGAGGGCGGGGTAGGCCAGGCGCACCGCGCGCAGCGGCTCGACGTCCCAGCCGGGGTGGACGTCCAGCGTGACGTGGGCGTATCCGGCGCAGACGTGCCGGTTCACCCGCGCGACCAGGCTCTCCAGGTTGCGCTCCGCGCCGATCCTGACGGTGGCCATCAGTGAGGTACGGCTGCCGCCGAGCGCGTGGGAGAGCGGCACCCCGCGCATCCTCGCCCACAGGTCCCAGCAGGCCATGTCGGCGGCCGGTCCGCCGGGGATGTCGCCGAGCTCGTCGGGGTGCTCCCAGTCGAGGCCGATCAGCGCGCCGCCCAGCCTCTCCTGAAGGAGCCTCCAGGTCTTGGGGGCCGGGTCGACGATCTCTCCCCACCCGGTCATGCCCCCATAGTCGGTGAGCCGGACGAGGACCGTCTCCGGCCGTCTGCCGTAGGGCAGGACCAGCCGGAACACCTCAAGCTCACGTACGCGCGGCATGGACCCCCTCGATTCCGTACAGGCCGGGAAAACGCCGTGGGAGACGTCTCGGAAACACAATGAGTCCCGCACCGGGGCGGGACTCCTTCTCCCAACACGAAACGCACCTGGCGTCTTCCCCATGGTGCCACGGCCGTGGACCCTCCCGCCCGGCCGCGTCCCACGCTCAGGTCCTGAACCGGTTCCCGACGAGCGCGCCCCCGAGGGCCACGAGCGCCGTCAGCGCGAAGCAGGCGAGGTACACCGGCCCGGTGGCGCCGAAGGCCGCGACGATCGCGCCGACGACCGCGACCACGACCACCGTGAAGACCGACTCCCCGATGCCCATCGAGGCGCTGTTCTCCCCTTCCTCCCCGGGCTTCGACAGCTCCAGGACGAGCACCGACAGCGTGGGGTAGACGCTTCCGATGCCGAGCCCGACGATCGTCTCCCCGACGACGGCCAGCGCGACCGGGACCTCGGGGAAGACCGTCAGGGCCATCAGCGCGATGCCCAGGGCGATCATGGCGGGTCCCGCGCGCAGGATCAGGGCCCTGCCGAACCAGCCGCGCCCGACGAGCCACGAGGCGAACGCCCAGGCCAGCGCGCCCGAGGTGAGCACCATCCCGGCCATGGCCGGTGAGAGGCCCCGCTCCCCGGTGAGCATGAGCGGCAGGAAGACCTCGCCGCCGAGGGCGGTGCCCGCGGCGATGCCGCGCAGCGCGATCACCGAGGGCAGGCCCCGCGCGGCCCGCAGGGTTCCGGGCGGCAGCAGCCTGGGCAGCGACAGCGCCAGTACGGCCAGCCCGGCGGCCAGCAGGACGAACCCGGCGCCGCGGGCCGCTCCGCCGTACTGCATGAGGGCCGCGCCGACCGCCGTCAGGGCGGCCCAGCCGAGACGCCTGGCGATGGGGGTGCGCCCGCCCGTCTCCTGTTCCCGGTCCTGGGTGAGGGTGACGGACAGGCCCCGCCAGAGCAGCAGCGCGGCGGGCAGGACGAACATCGGCACGCCGAAGAAGACCCAGCGCCAGCCGACCTGCTCGACCACGACGCCCGCGACCAGCGGTCCGACCATGGACGGCACCACCCAGCCCGCCGCGAGGACCGAGAACACCCTGGGGTGCAGCCGCGCCGGATAGACCCTGGAGACCAGCACGTACAGCGCCACCTGGAAGATCCCGCCGCCGAACCCCTGGACGAACCGGCCGAGGACGAACACATCCATGGTCGGCGCGCTCCCCGCGATCACCAGTCCGGCGACGAAGGCCGCGACCCCCGTCCAGAGCGGGGCGACCGGTCCGCGCAGGTCCGCCCAGCGCCCGCCAAGGACGGTGGCGACCATTCCGGCCGCCAGCGCCCCGCTGAAGGCCAGGGCGTAGAGCGCGATCCCGTCGAGCTCGCGCCCCACGACCGGCATCGCCGTCGCGACCGCGAGCGCCTCGAAGGCGACCAGGACGATCAACGCGACCATACCGACCGTCAGCGCGCGATAACGTTCGGCGAACAACCCTCCCGAGGGAGCCTCAACCACCGTGGAAGTCATGCACCGGACGGTACGGCTACCGCCCCGCCCTGAACATCGGCCCCGCAGGTCCGCCGATGGTCGTAGGACCACCCCCAAAAATATGTGCGACCGATCGGTCATATTGTTTGCTAGGGTGGGCCCGTGATCGACGGACGGCTGCTGCGCGGCGAACGGACCCGCAGGACGGTGCTCGACACCGCCGTCGGGCTGGCCTCGGTCGAGGGCCTCGACGGCCTCTCGCTCGCCCGGCTCGCTCAAACGCTCGGCGTCAGCAAGTCCGGCCTCTTCGCGCACTGGCCGGACAAGCGGTCCCTGCAGCTCGCGATCGTCGAGCACGCCAGGCGGCAGTGGATCGAGCGGATCGTCGAGCCCGCCCTGCGCGCCCCCCGGGGGCTGCCCAGGCTGCTGGCCCTGCACGAGCTGCGCCTTGACTTCTACGCCTCGGGGCAACTGCCGGGAGGCTGCTTCTTCCAGGCCGTCGGCAGCGAGCTCGACGACCGGCCAGGACCGGTGCGCGACGCCGTCGCCGCCGCGATCGACGGCTGGATGGACCTGCTGGCCGACCTCGCCGAGCGGGCCGTCGCGCTCGGCCAGCTCCGGCCGGAGACCGACCCGCGCCAACTCGCCTTCGAGATCGAGGCGCTCGGCGCGGTCGTGGTCGTCCACACCCGCCTGCTCCAGGACGAACGGAGTCGTGAGCGGGCCCGCAGGGCCGTGCTCGACCGGCTCCGCGCCCTGGCGACCGACCCCAGCATCCTCCCGGAGGCCTGACATGACGACCGCCCTGCGACCCGGGCACGTCCACCCGGTCCAGATCCACTTCGAGGACCTCGACGCCATGGGCGTGGTGCACAACGCCCGCTACGTCCTGCTGCTCGAACGGGCGCTGGCGGGCTACTGGGCCGGACGGGGCTGGTCCTTCGACCCCTCCGAACCGCACTTCGCCGACCTGTTCTTCGTGGTTCGTGAGTTCTCCGTCACCTACCACGCCCCGATCGCCAAGGTGGGCGAGGCGTCCGTGCACTTCTGGGTCGAACACCTCGGCACGAGCAGCCTCGTGTACGGCTTCCGCGTGCTGTCGCCCGACATGTCGGTCGTGCACGCCGAAGGGCGGCGGGTCCAGGTGAAGCTCGACCCGGCCACGCTCCGCCCCTCCCCCATCACCCCCGCCCTGCGCGAGGCCGTCCAGCCGCTGCTCAGCCCCGTCACCTGACCTTTCCAGCACCGTCCTCGGCGGATTTTCCGCCGAGGACGGTTCAGGTGGCCGCGATCCCCAGCTCCCGCTCGGCCCACACGCCGATGTCACGGCGCTCGATGGCCGCGGCCATGAGGCCGGGGAAGGCGTCGGGCGTGCAGGCGAAGGCGGGCACGCCGAGGGCGGCCAGAGCCGCGGCGTTGTCGTGGTCGTAGAAGGGCGCGCCCTCGTCGGACAGCGCCAGCAGCACGATCACCTGGATGCCCGCCGCCGTCATCTGGGCCACCCTGCGGAGCATCTCCTGCCTGACGCCGCCCTCGTAGAGGTCGCTGATCAGGACGAAGATCGAGTCGGTCGGCCGGGTGATGAGCGTCTGGGAGTAGGCGATGGCCCGGTTGATGTCGGTCCCGCCACCGAGCTGGGTGCCGAAGAGCAGCTCGACCGGGTCGTGGAGCTGGTCGGTCAGGTCCACGACCGAGGTGTCGAAGACCACCAGCGAGGTTCTCAGCGAGCGCATCGAGGCCAGCACCGCGCCGAACACGCTTGAGTAGACGACCGAGGCGGCCATGGACCCGCTCTGGTCGATGCAGAGCACGACCTCCCGCTGGACCGCGCGCTGGCGCCTGCCGTACCCGACGAGCCTTGAGGGCACGACGGTGCCGCGCTCCGGCAGGTAGTTGTGGAGGTTGGCCCTGATCGTACGGTTCCAGTCGATGTCGGCGACCCGGCGTGGGCGGTTGGTCCGGGCGGCGCGGTCGAGCGCCCCGGTCACCGCCGCCTTCGTCTTCTGGTTGAGACGGCGTTCCAGGTCAGCCACCACCCGCGCGACCAGCGCCCTGGCGGACTCGCGTGCCTTCTCCGGCATCACCCGGTTGAGGGACAGCAGCGTGCCGACCAGGTGGACGTCGGGTTCGACGGCCTCCAGCATCTCCGGTTCGAGCAGCAGCCGGGTGAGGTTCAGCCGCTCGACCGCGTCCTTCTGCATGACCTGGACGACGGTCGAGGGGAAGTAGGAACGGATGTCCCCCAGCCAGCGCGCCACCCTCGGCGCGGAGGCGCCAAGGCCCCCGCTGCGCTCGCCGCCCCCGTCACCGCCCCCGCCGTAGAGCGCCGCCAGGGCGCCGTCCATCCCCGCGTCGGCCCCGGCGAGCGCGCATCCGGTGCCGTCCGCCTCGCCGCCGCCCAGCACGAGCCGCCAGCGGCGCAGCCTCTCGTCCGTCACGCGATCTCCGTCCTTCCCAGAAGTGCCAGCACGGTGCGCGTGACCCCCGCCGCGCGCTCCTCGTCGATCTCCTCGGCGTCCCCGGTCTCAGCCGTGTCCTGCCGCGTGCCGAACGACCTGACGCGGGAGCCGATCGAGCGCCGCTCGGGCGCGGCGAAGGCCCCGAACGTACGGCGCAGCAGCGGCAGCACGTCGACGAACGTCTCCGGCGCCAGGCCGGTCAGCCAATCGTCGACCAGCGCGAGCAGCCGGGCGTCGTGCACCAGCAGCAGACCGCCCCCGGACAGGAACCCCTCGACCCAGGCCGCGGCACGGGCCGGAGGATGACCGGCGGACATGGCCCTGGCCATGGCGGCGCCCACCTGCCCGGTGTCGAGGTCTCCGGCATCCAGCAGGATCCTGGTGAGGCGCCCCTCGATCACCCCGGGCAGCCCGGAGCGCCCCGAGACGCCACGTAGCGCGCCGAGCCAGCGCCCCGACGGTGACTCCTCGGGCGCGGGAGCGTCCTGGAGCAGGGCGACTGCCGCGTGCACGGCGTCGACGTGCTTCAGCAGGTCACGGGCAGCGTCCTCGTCGAGCCCCGAGGCGGCGCCGCCGAACCCGAGGCAGATCCTGGTGAGCATGGCGTCGGCGACGGCCGCCAGCCCCTCGGCGGGGGTCGCGCGCACGTCGCCGTAGCGCTGGGCGCGGACCATCGCGGGGAAGGCCGCCATCAGGTGCGTGACGTCACCGTCCAGGGCCGCCCGTTCCGACAGCACCCCGATCACGTACGGCAGCGCGTCCGGCAGGTCGGCCAGCAGGCACCGTTCGACCAGGCCGGTGAGGGTGGCCAGCGGGACCTCCCGCCCCTCCTGACCGCCGCGTGCCAGGTCACGGACCCGGGCGACGGCGGCCGTGGAGACGGTCGTGCCCCACACGCCCGCCTCGATCAGCTCGACGTCGAACTCGGGCCGCCAGGTGAGCGTCCACGACTCACGGAAGGTGCCCTTGCCCCTGCTCTCCCTCGGCGTCCCCCAGCCGATGTCGAGCAGGCGCAGGCGGTGCAGCAGCCTGCTGCGCTCAAGGTCGAGGGGTTTGCGCAGGTCCAGGTCGTACTCGCGGTCCAGGGCCTCCGGCTTGAGCCGCACCCGGCGCTGTTCCTGACGCAGGTGACGCTGCAGCGGGACCATCGGGGTCGACTCGGGGACCGCGCCAAGGCGCTCCCCCACGACCATGCGCCGCTGGACCAGCTCGACCGGCAGGTCGTCGCCCTCGCAGAGCACCGCCCTGACCGCCTCGGTCGCCTCGGCGAGCCCGGCCAGCGGCCTGCCCCTGAGCGTGGCCAGGCTGTGGGCGAGCCGTACCGCCTCGATGACGTGGGCGGAGGAGACGGGCAGGTCCTCGGCGCGCAGCGTGGCCGCCCCCTCGGTCAGCCAGCGCTCGACCGGGCGGTCGGGCGCGGAGAACAGGTGGTGGTACCAGCCGGGCGAGGTCACCCCGGCGCCGTAGCCGCTCCAGGCGGCCAGCCGCCCGTACGTCCACGGCACCCACGTCGTCTCGACCTTGACCTTCGGCAGCCCGCGCAGCAGCGCGTCGTCAGCCTTGGCCGTCGGCAGCCCGGCCCCCCAGGCGCCCTCGCGCGAGCCGGCCAGCGCGGGCACGTGCCAGGCGCCGCAGACGACGGCGATCCGTTCGAAGCCCTCCCTGACCGCCGTGCGGATCGCGCGCCGCATGAAGGCCTCGCGCCTGGCCTCCTCCTCGTCGGGCACGTGCCCGTCGCGGACCTCGGCCATCGCCTCGGCGATCACCTGGAACGGCGTGTCGCCCCGGTGCTCGACCGCGTCCTCCCACCAGCGCTCCGGGTCGTCGTATCCGGCGGCGCGGGCGAGCGCGCCGATCGGATCGGTCCGTACGGCGGGCGCCTCGTCCTCACCGGGGGCGGCGGCGAGGCTGTGCGCGGCGGGCATGTCGCAGAACCGGACCGGGACTGCCGTCTCGACCGCGTGGCGGATCGCCTGCCACTCGGGGGAGAACACCGCGAACGGCCAGAACGCGGCCTTGGACGACTCACCGGGGACGTGGGCCAGCAGCGCGACCGGAGGCAGCAGCTCCGGGTCCGCGGCGAGGCCGACCAGGTCGTCGGCCTCGGGCGGCCCCTCGATGAGCACGATGTCGGGCTTGAGGCGCGTCAGCTCCTCCCGCAGGGAACGCGCCGAGCCGGGCCCGTGGTGCCGGACCCCCAGCACGGAGACGCTCACCGCCACCCCCCGAAGACCAGGCCCCGCGTGCCCCGTGGTTCAGCAGCCCGCGTCACAGCAGGCCGTACCGGCTCAGCCCGCGTCACGGCAGGCCCGGTAGAAGTCGCGCCAGTCCTGGCGTTCGCGGACGACGGTCTCCAGGTATTCGCGCCAGACCACCCTGTCGGAGACCGGGTCCTGGACCACGGCACCGACGATCCCGGCGGCCACGTCGGCGGGGCGCAGCACGCCGTCACCGAAGTGGGCCGCCAGCGCGATGCCGTTGGTGAGGACCGAGATGGCCTCGGCGGTGCTGAGCGTGCCGCTGGGGGACTTGACCTTGGTGCGGCCGTCCTCGGTGACCCCGGTGCGCAGCTCACGGAAGACCGTGACGACGCGGCGGATCTCCTCAAGGCCGGTCAGCGCGGGCGGCAGCTCCAGCGAGCGGCCGAGCTGCTCGACGCGGCGGGAGACGATGTCCACCTCCTCCTCCGCGGTCGCCGGGACCGGCAGCACGACGGTGTTGAACCTGCGGCGCAGCGCGCTGGACAGCTCGTTGACGCCCCGGTCGCGGTCGTTGGCGGTGGCGATGACGTTGAACCCCCGGGTGGCCTGCACCTCCTCGTTCAGCTCGGGGATGGGCAGCGTCTTCTCCGACAGCACGGTGATCAGCGCGTCCTGCACGTCGGAGGGCATGCGGGTCAGCTCCTCGACCCTGGCGAGACGGCCCTCGGCCATCGCGCGCATCACCGGGCTCGGGGTGAGCGCCTGCCGGGACGGCCCTTCGGCGAGCAACCTGGCGTAGTTCCAGCCGTAGCGGACGGCCTCCTCAGCGGTGCCCGCCGTACCCTGGACGAGCAGGGTCGAGTCACCGCTGACCGCCGCCGCCAGGTGCTCGGAAAGCCAGGTCTTCGCGGTGCCGGGGACGCCGAGCAGCAGCAGCGCCCGGTCGGTCGCCAGGGTCGCGACGGCCACCTCGACGATGCGCCTCGGCCCGATGTACTTGGGGGTGATCCGGTCGCCGTCTCCCAGGATGTAGGTGGTGACCGCCCAGGGGGACAGCTTCCAGCCGGGAGGGCGGGGCCGGTCGTCGTCCTTGGCCAGGATCGCCAGTTCCTCGGCGTACTGGTCTTCGGCGTGGGCCCGCAGGACCGTCGTCACTGAAGCTCCTTCAACATGTCGTCACGGAAACGCAGGAGGGCTGCGACCTCCTGGACAGGGGGTTCCGGCGAGAGACGCTCGGCCATGCCCGACAGGGCGGGGTCGATGCGCTCGCCCGCGAGCCTGCTCAGCTCGCTGAGGTTCCACGGCTGGGTGCTGGAGACCTGGAGGATCTTCTCCAGCACCGCCAGCGCGAGGTCGGGTCCCCAGGGCGCCGCGGCGCCACCGAGAACCATGATCAATTGTCCGTCGAGGCCGTGCCCGCGGACGAATCCGGCCGCCAGATCCTCCCGCTCCCCCCTCGGCAGTACGGCCAGCAGGTCGGCGAGCGGGTCCCAGGCGAATAAGACGCGGGCCCACTCGGGGTCGCCCTGGAGCACGGTCGCCCTGACCCAGCCCGCCATGACCTCGCGCCCCCAGTCGGGAATCTTCATCCGGACCAGCTCGCGGGGCGGGAGCCCGAGCAGCCCGGACCAGACCTCAAGGGGCGCCCTGGCCACGATCTGCTGGAGCCACCAGCTCCGCTCGCCGGTCCCCCTCGGGGGCTTGGCCCTGACGCCGTCACGCTCCATCGCGGCGTCGCAGGTCAGCGGCGGGACGATCTGGACCTCGCCGTTCTCCGTCCGCACGCAGGCGGCGGCCCGCTCGGCCATGCGCCGCGCAAGGCGGGAGCCAGGCAGCCGGGTCAGCAGGTCGGCGGCCTCGTGACGGACCTCCCTGCGGCGGTCGTCGAGCACGCGTTCCAGGAACGGCTCGTCGTCCGCGGACAGTCCGTCGGCCAGGACCTCCAGGAAGGCGGCCCGGTCCTGCGGGGTCTCCTTCTCCCAGGTCTCATCGAGCAGGAGCCTGGCCCGTGCGGGATCGGCCGCCCGCACCGCGCCGAGATGGGCCCTACGGTCACCCGAGGTGCCGAGCTCCCACGTCTCGTGCGCGGCGCCCGGCGCGGTGACCTCCTCAAGCAGGAAGCCCCAGGCGGGGTTGAGCCCGGCCAGCCAGCGCCCCCTGGCACCCGCGAGGACGCCCAGGTGAGGACGGATCGAGCGGTCCCTGACCGCCTGGTCGAGCAGCTCGGGCAGCAGGTGCGGGCTGAGCCGGTAGCCGCGCTCGGCGGCGGCCTGCAGCCACTCGGCGAGCAGCCTCGACCGCTCTCCGCCCAGGACGCGGGCGAGCCTGGCGCTCGCCGCCCGGGGGACTTCCGGCTGCCGCTCCTCTGGGGCGGCCTCCAGCGGGCTGCCCTCGCGGGGCAGGCGGCCCGCGCGTGCCCTGACGGTCAGCAGCGCGGCGTGGTCGAGCAGCTCGGCCTCCGGGGTGCTCTCCCCCGAGGGAAGCGGACGGCGCTCCGTGCCGACGAGCGCGGCGGAGACGAGGTCCTCCCAGCCGTAGGTGGTGTTCACAGCACGATCACCCGTCCCTGGTCGTCCCATGTCGTCAGGGGCAGCAGCCCCTGCGGGGTCCACTCGGCGGCGACGGTCAGCGGACGCCCGCCGGAGACCGCGACGAGCCGCCACGGCGTGCCCGCCGACGGGTGCAGCGGCAGCGCTCCGTCAGGACGGCCGAGCAGCCACGACCCGGTCCCCGCCCTGGCGGTCATCGGCGTCACCTCCCCGAGCACGACGGGCCAGGAGTCGAGCCACGGATCTCCGGCGAGCGCGCGGGCCACCTCCCCCAGCGCCTCCCGCGGCGCGTGTCCCGCGGGAGGCAGCGCGGGGACGGCGCCGTCGTGCCGGGCCGCGACCAAAGCGCGCAACGGCGTGGCGCCGGGATAGAAGGCCAGCTCGGCGTCGAGGCCGACCCCGGTGACCAGGGAGGCGTCGAGCGCCTGTCCGACGGGGGCGTGGGAGAGCACGACGGCGGCCCGGCCCGTGTTCCTGCCGCGCAGCCAGACCCGGCGGGTGACCAACCTGTCCTGCTCGGCGTCGCGGCGCCCCAGCACGTCCCACACGTCGCGGACCCGCTGCCCGGCGAGCACCTCCTCCTTCGCGACGGGGAAGCCGATCCGGTCACGGACCGTGCGAACCAGCCCGTCGCCGTGCTCACTCTCATGGCCCGCGCCGTACGGCTGCGCGGCGGCCATGCGGCGGTGGGCGACCGCGAGCAGGTGCAGCAGGGAGTATTCGCCGAGGAGACGGGCGGGCCAGTCCTCCCCTGCCAGCACGTCACCGAGGCGGGAGACGGTGCCCGCGACACCGGGAGCCTGGGCGTCGACGAGACGCTTGACGAGGCCGTCCCAGTGGTCGTGCCGCCGCGACCCGGCGATGCCCTGCCTGACCTGGTCGGCCAGCCAGAGCTCCAGCTCGGCCAGGCCCGCGCTCACCCGCTGCTCACGCTGCTCGGCCCTGCGGGGGTCGGGGACCGCCTTGGCCTTACTCCCCTCCGGGGTGGCGGTCTTCTCGGCACGCGCCCTGCGCTGGTCGAGCCACTCGCCGACCCAGTCGGCGGGCTCCTCGGCGGCGGGGACGGCGTCGGCCGACCACAGCAGCAACAGGCCCAGGGCGTGTTTGCAGGGGAACTTCCTGCTCGGGCAGTTGCACCGGTACGCGGGCTCCGAAAGGTCGACGCACGCGCGGTACGGCGTGGCGCCGCTGCCCTTGCACTCACCCCACACCGCCTCGGCCGTGGCGCCCGCGCCCGACCACTTGCCGGGCGAGGAGACCCCCTGGGCCGCCTTTCTCGACGGGGCGTCAGGCGCGAGCGCGAGCACCTGATCCCGATTCCACCGTTCGATCACGCGCCGAACGCTAACGAACGCCGCCGACAAAAAAGGAGGCCGCCTTGTAGTGCTTTGTTAGGTCATCCTGTTGTGACTGGTCGATGCCATCGAGTGATGGTTCGCTCCGGATGTGACCCCCGAACAGCTCACGCATACCCGACAACAGCTGGAAGCGTTCGCCGCGGAGATCTTCACCCCCTTGACCCGCTGCGATCAGCGGGCCAAGGGCCTGACCTACCTGCGCGGCCTGCTTTTGGACGGCCGCCGCAAGTCCATGCAGCCCATGGCCGAACGCCTCGGCGTGGACCACCAGAGCCTGCAACAGTTCCTCACCTCCTCCACCTGGGACTTCCGCCCGGTACGGCACCGCCTGGCCCACCGGGCGACCCAGGCGATCACCCCACTCGCCTGGGTGATCGACGACACCGGCTTCCCCAAGGACGGCACCGCCTCACCGGGGGTGACCCGCCAGTACTCCGGCACCCTGGGCAAGGTCGGCAACTGCCAGATCGGCGTGAGCGTGCACGCGGTCACCGATGTCGCCTCCTGCCCGCTGACCTGGCGGCTGTTCCTGCCCGCCTGCTGGGACGCCGCCCAGGCCGCCGACCCGGAGGCCGCCAGGCACATCACCGCCCGGCGCGCCCGCTGCGCCATCCCGGCAGGCGAAGGCCACCGCCCCAAATGGCAGCTGGCCCTGGAGATGCTCGATGAGCTGACCGGGCAGGGACTGACACCGGCGGTGGTGGTGGCCGATGCCGCCTACGGCGACAACGCGGCCCTGCGCGCCGCACTGAGCGACCGGCACCTGCGCTACGTGGTGCAGGTCAAAGGCTCCGTCACCGCGCACGCAATCGATGCCGTCCCCGCCAAGCTCGCGTATTCGGGGTTGGGGCCGCACCCCAAGGCGCGCTATCGCACCCGGCCGGTCAGCCTGCGCGAGCATGTCCTGGCCGCCGGGCCTGCCGCGGCCCGCTCGCTGGCCTGGCGCAACGGCTCCAAAGGGTGCCTGCGGTCGGAATTTGTGATTGTGCCGGCCCGTATCGCCGGGCACCGGCCTCGGCTGGCCGCCGACGGATCACTGCCGGTCAGCCACGTGATCGCCGAGTGGCCCCGAGAGGCCTCCGAGCCGACCGCGTACTGGTTGTCGAACCTGCCCGCCGAAACTCCACCGGCCGACCTCATCACCCTGGCCAAGATTCGATGGCGTATCGAGCACGACTACCGGGAGCTGAAGACCGGCCTGGGGCTGGACCACTTCGAAGGCCGATCCTGGAGCGGCTGGCACCGGCACGTCACGCTGGTGACCGCTGCGCATCTGTTCTGCACCGAACTGCGCTTGAGCAGCCCAAAAGCGGCTGGGGCGGCCTGACGCTTTATGCGGTCCTCAGGGAACTGCAGACGCTGCTGGCCATCTGGGCAGGCCGATGCCCGACCTGCCACCAGCGGCCGCCCTAACCACCTAACAAAGCACTACTTGGGCATGTCTTGTGGATCTTCGCCGTCGCGGGGGTCGTGGAGCGTTTTGGCCCGCCTGGACGGCCGCGTAGGCGTGAAGGCCCGGGAAGCGCGACCTAGGATCGGTGCAATGACGACAACGCGTCCCGCGCTCGCCGAGGCCCTGGATCTGCTGCCGCATCCCGAGGGGGGCTGGTACAGGGAGACCTGGAGAACCTCCGTCGCCCTCACCCCGGCCGGTTACGACGGCCCCCGGGCCACGGCGACGGGCATCTACTTCCTGCTCGAACCGGGGCAGGAGTCACGTCCGCACGTGGTCCGCTCGGACGAGGTGTGGCTCTGGCACAGGGGCGGCCCGCTGACCCTGATCCTCGGCGGCCACGAGGGCCAGCCGACCGAGACGATCGTGCTCGGCCCGCTGGTCGAGCGGGGCCAGGTCCCGCAGGCGCTGGTTCCCGCGGGCACCTGGCAGGCCGCCCGACCCGTAGGGGACGAGGGCGTGCTGGTGAGCTGCGTGGTCTCCCCCGGCTTCGACTTCGCCGACTTCCGCATGATCTGACGAAGGTCCCCGGGGGAAGAATGCGGTCACAACCATACGAGGAGGTCAACGGTGACCGATGAGATCGTCTCCGTCATCGGGGGGAAGCAGACGTCCGGGGCGTCCGGCGACGTCTACGAGTCGGTCAACCCGGCCCGCCTGGACGAGGTGGTCGCCCGGGTCAGGCTCGCGGACGCGGAGACGTTCTCCTCCGCGTGCCGTACGGCCGCCGCCGCGCAGGCCGAGTGGGCCGCCGTCCCCGCGCCCGTCAGGGGAAGGGTGATCGCCTCCGTCGGACGGCTGGTCGAGGCCAACGCCGAGACACTCGCCCGGCTCGTCACCCGGGAGATCGGCAAGCCGTACGCGGAGGCACTGGGAGAGGTCCGCGAGATCGTCGACACGTGTGACTTCTTCCTCGGCGAGGGGCGGCGCCTCTACGGGCAGACCGTCCCCTCGGAGATGTCCGACAAGAGCCTGTTCACCTTCAGGGTTCCGGTCGGGGTCGCCACGGTGATCACCGCGGGCAACTTCCCGGTCGCGGTGCCGTCGTGGTATCTGGTCCCGGCGCTGCTCGCGGGCAACGCGGTCGTGTGGAAGCCCGCCGAGTACGCCGCCGCCTCGGCGCACGCGCTCTACCGGCTGTTCGCGGCGGCCGGGCTGCCCGACGGCGTGCTGAACCTGGTCCTCACCGACGGCGCGACCGCCTACCGGGGGCTGGAGACCGCGCTCGGCGAGGGCACCGTGCACAAGGTCGGCTTCACCGGCTCGACCGAGGTCGGCCGCAGGATCGGCGAGCTGTGCGGACGGCACCTGCAGTCGCCCTGCCTCGAACTCGGCGGCAAGAACCCCATGGTGGTCATGCCCGACGCCGACCTGGACCTGGCGGTGGAAGGCGCCCTGTTCGCCGGTTTCGGTACGGCAGGGCAGCGCTGCACCTCGCTCGGCACGGTGATCGCGCACGAGAGCGTCCGCGAGGAGTTCCTCACCCGCTACACGCGCGCCGTCGCCGACGCCGTGGTCGGCGACCCCGCGGGCGACGTGCTGTGCGGGCCGCTGCTCGACGAGAAGTTCGCCGCCCGGTTCGAGGAGTATCTCGGCTGGATCGAACCGCACCACACTGTCGTCTCCGGGCCGACCGGCAGGATCACCCCGGACAACCCCCGTGGGAGCTTCACCGGCGAGGGCGGCCTCTACTACCACCCCGTCGTCGTGGACGGTGTGCGCCCCGGCGACCGGCTGTTCCTTGAGGAGACGTTCGGCCCGATCGTCGGCGTGACGGGCTTCACCACCCTTGAGGAGGCGATCGGGCTCGCCAACCGGCCCGGCTACGGGCTCTCCTCCTCCATCTACACGACCGACCCGAAGTCCGCCTTCCGGTTCCGCTCGGGCATCGGCGCGGGCATGGTCAGCGTCAACAACTCGACCTCCGGCGCCGAGGCGCACCTGCCCTTCGGCGGAAACGGCAAGTCGGGCAACGGCAGCCGCCAGTCGGGAGTGTGGGTGCTCGACCAGTTCACCCGCTGGCAGGCGCTGAACTGGGACTACTCCGGAAAACTCCAGAAGGCCCAGATGGACGTCGCCGAAATCATCCCCGATCCGGACTTCAGGCTCTGACTTTGCCCATTCGGGAGGTTCTCCCCATCATGATCGCGGGATGTCTTCCGGTGAGACGGACGGACGCCCCCGGCGGCCTGCGGGCCACGGGAGGCGGGCGACCTCCCCGCGTGGAGCTGCCACACGGGTGACGGCACCGGTCCCGTCCCCCACGCGACGGCGCGCGCCGCCGTACCGGAACGTGTTCTGGTACGGCGGCGCGACCGTCATCCACCTGGAAGGGCCGCAGCCCTCCCGGGGCACACAGGGGACCGCGTGCTGCGGCGCGGTCCCTTGTGTTTGCTTTTGCGTAGTGCCTCTTTGCGCCGCCTTCGGCGGCGCGGGCTTGGGCGCCTGAAGTCGGTGACTTCCCTCGTCGCTCCTCCGCTGCGCTCCGTCGCTCCTCAGTCCAGCTCACCGACGCGCCCAAGCCGAAACTCTTCACGCACGGCACCGGTACCCCAACCCTTCAGGCCGGGGCGGGGCGGAAGGGTTCCCCTGGTTCAGTGGTGGATGGCTACTCGTTCTACCAGTTCGAAGCCGGTGACCAGGAGGAACACTATGCCGAGCAGGGCGTAGAGCAGGGCGGGCTGCCCGGTGAGGGTCGAGACGATCCGTTCGCGGGTTCCCGGTCTCTGTGCGGGTATGTGACGCCGCTCGTCGGCCAGGGCCGGGACGGTTGCGGCGGGTTCCGGTAGCGCGAGCGGAACCATGAGCGGACGGCTTCCCGGGGGGAAGGCCGCCACGCGGCTGTGCCCGCAGCCGGGACAGCTCGTTCCCGACCAGGGCGGCTGGACCGGCGTGCCCCTGCGCAGCCACACCACGACATCGTGGCCGTGCACGTCGGTCAGATGACGGACGACGTACTCCTCCTGCCAGACGTGCCAGCAACGCAGGCACTCCATCGGCCAGGTCTCACTTGTGCTGAACTCCTCGGTCACGAGGACCACCCCCACGGCGACACCGGTACCGGAACGCCGGTACCGGACCCGAGTGTGATCCCACCTCACCGTGACAGCAAGTGTCCGAATGATACGAAATCCGTAACGACCATATTTTGAGACGATTTCTCTTAATATATGAGATGGATGATACGGTTCGACCAGATCAACCGAAGGAGTGATCCGCCATGACGTCCAAGAACGCCGTCTACACCCACGGGCACCACGAGTCGGTGCTGCGCTCCCATCGCTGGCGCACGGTGGAGAACTCCGCGGCCTACCTCCTGCCGCACCTGAGGCCCGGGATGTCCCTGCTGGACGTGGGCTGCGGCCCCGGCACCATCACCGCGGAGCTGGCCGCCCTGGTATCGCCGGGGACGGTCACCGCCGTGGAGGTCACCGAGGAGGCGCTGGCCCTGGCCAGGACCGAGGTCGAACGGCGGGGCCTGTCCAACGTCGAGTTCGCCGTCGCCGACGTGCACGCCCTCGACCTGCCCGACGGCGCCTTCGACGTCGTCCACGCCCACCAGGTGCTGCAGCACGTGGGCGACCCCGTCCAGGCGCTGCGGGAGATGCGCCGGGTCTGCGCGCCCGGCGGGATCGTCGCGGTCCGCGACAGCGACTACGACGCCTTCACCTGGTTCCCCGTGCTGCCGGAGCTGGACGAGTGGCTGGACCTCTACCAGCGGGTGGCCAGGGGCAACGGCGGCGAGCCCGACGCGGGACGGCGGCTGCTCTCGTGGGCGCACGAGGCCGGGTTCGCCGACGTCACCGCCTCCGCCTCCGCCTGGTGCTTCGCGACGCCCGAGGACCGCGACTGGTGGGGCGGCATGTGGGCCGAGCGCATCCTGAAGTCCGACATGGCCCGCCAGGCGCTCGCCTCGGGGGCCGCGACGGAGGAGGACCTGCGCCGCATCTCCGAGGGCTGGCTGGCCTGGGCCGCCGCGCGGGACGGCTGGCTGTCCGTGCTCCACGGTGAGCTGATCTGCCGCCCCTGATCCCGCCCCGCCGTACGGCCCGCGTCAGGGGGTGCGGGTGACGCCGCAGTACGCCGACTGCCTGCCGATGATCCGGTAGACGCAGTCGGCGTACTCCAGCAGGCGGAGCACGGCCTCCCTGTTGCGGGCCGTCTGCGGGCGGATCTGCTCGTCGGGCGGGTAGAAGCCCGGCGAGGCGGTGATCGGATACATCTCGAAGGTGTAGACGAAGATCTTGTAGGTGCCCCACATCCAGTCGTCGATCGCCCCGTCGGCGATGTAGAGGTCGCTGGACTGCCTGGCGGCGTAGCCGTTGGTCGAGGCCATGTTCGCGCCGAGCGCGGCCAGGGCGTCGCGGTCGTCCCGCGTCATGCCGGGGGCGGTGTCGGCGTAGGTGAAACCGTACGGCCACAGGACGTATTCGCCGTAGGAGTGCCAGTCGATGGCCGCCCTGATCTGCTGCACGCCGCCGACGACCCTGCGGCGCACCCAGTTGGCGACCGCCCTGACCTCGGGTGCCGACTCGGGCGCCGGGCCTCGGTAGGACCCGCTCGACGTCAGCCCCGACGAGCCGCCGCAGCAGCCCCACCGGTAGGCCCAGTTGCGGTTCAGGTCGGTCCCCACGTACGCCGAGCCCGCGTTCGGCTGCCGGTTCTTGCGCCAGTACCGATAGGAGCCGCCGGAGATGTCGTACTCACCGCCGTCGGGGTTGAGGTCGGGCATGACCCAGATCTCCCGCGAGTTCACCAGCGAGGTGATCCTTCTGTCGACGCCGTAGCCGTCGGTGAGCAGGTGGAGGATGTACAGCGCCATCTCCACGCTGAGGTGCTCCCTGGCGTGCTGGTGGTGGGTGAACAGCACCTCGGGCTCGTTCTCGTCCGTCCCGACGTTGTCGCTGATCTTCACGACAACCAGGGCGCGTCCCTCCGCGGAGGTGCCGTAGCCGCTCCTGCGCGCGATCGTGGGATGGGCGGCGACGATCCGGTCGATCTCGGCGATCGTCTCGGCGTAGTTGTGGTAGCCGGAGTCCGCGACGGGGAAGTCGAACGGGCTCGCCTCGCGGGAGGGGGGTCCCTGGACCGTCGTGACCGTGTAGCCCAGCCTCCTGATCGCCTCGACCTCGGCCTCCCCCGCGGTGACCACGACCGAGGCCGCCTCCACCTGGTCGATCACCGCCCCGGTGGCCGCGACGGCGCTGCGCTCGCGCGGGTCGCTCGGCCCCTGGACGCGGTAGCGGCCGCTCGGTGGCGGTTCGCCGGACGCGCCCGCGGTGGTGACGCCGAGACACGACAGCGCCAGGACCACGAGCACCATGATCGGACGGCCTCTCACCTGATGTCCTCCCCCGGCGCGACTCGGACGTTCCCACGCGCCACAACCGAGAGTCAGGCATCGGCTCCGCCGAGTAAAGCACCCAGGTCGGAGCGGGTCAGAAGCCGACCTCGAACCAGACCGTACGGCGGCCGCCCCCGCGGTCGTCCCTGACGCCCCACCGGCTCGCGAGCAGGTCCACCAGGAACATCCCCCGGCCGTTCTCGGCCTGCGGGTCGTTGCGCACGTGCGGCGCGGACGCGCCGGATCCGGCGTCGGAGACCTCGACCAGCACGCTCCGCGCGCCGACCTCGACGGTCATCGCGACCTGCCCGCCCGCGCCGGAGGCGGAGTGGACCACCGAGTTCGTCACCACCTCGCTGACCAGGAGGACGACGTCCTCCGAGACGGGGTGTTCCTCGCCGAGGAAGCCCCGGACCCGGTCCCTCGCCTCGGAGACCGCCTCCGGCACACCCCGCAGGAACATCGTTGACCGCAGCGGCAGGACCCGTTGCACGACCGCCATGATTGGCCTCGCTCCCCGACACGCACATTCCCATGCGCGTCGCGCTCTGAGATGGCACACTCACTCACGGTGAACTGTTCTATCAGGGACTTCAATAGCTCATATTGAGATTCCTCAGTTTCGTTGTCATTGGAACGGAGGTATGCACCATGGCTCCCCGTCGTAGCCCCACGGCGAGGCACCGCCGTCTCATGGCTGAGCTGAGCCGTCTGCGAGAGAACAGTGGACTGACGCGGGTGGAGGTGGCTGAACGGATCGGCTCCACCGACACCACCCTCTGGCGATACGAGACGGGTTTGACCCGTCCGAAACCCTCAGACGTGTCCGTCCTCACCGATGTGTACGGCGTGACCGGGGAGGCCCGCGCCTCACTGATCCAGATGGCCAGGGAGGCTCGCCAGCGGGGCTGGTGGCACCGGCACAGACAGGCACTGAAACCTGGTTTCGACTCCTACATCGGGCTTGAGGCGGAGGCGTCGGTGGTGCGCACCTACGAACCGCTCGTCGTCCCCGGCCTGATGCAGACCGAGCCGTACGCACGCGCCGTCATCGAGGCGACCGCCATGACCTTGGCCCCCTCCGAGGTCGACGAGAAGGTCTCCGTGCGCATCTCACGGCAGCAGCTGCTGCACGGCCCCGGTGACCCGATCCAGCTCGTCGCGCTACTCGACGAGGCAGTACTCCGGCGTCAGATCGGCGGCCGCGCGGTGATGCGTGAGCAGCTTGAACACCTCGTCGAGCTCGGCAGGCTGCCGAACGTGGAGATCAGGGTCATCCCCTTCTCCTCTGGGGCGCACGCCGCGATGGACGGCAAGTTCTGCCTGCTCAGCTTCCCCGAGCCCGAGGATCCCGATCTGGTCTACCTAGAGCAGGCCACGAGCGGGCTCATGCCCGAGGACCCGGAGGAGGTGCGCCGCTACACCCTCATGTTCGGCAGCCTTTCGGCACTGGCTCTCGGCGCTGAGGCGTCGGCCACCTTCATCGCCCAGATGGCGAGGCGATGTTCCAGTCCGTAGAAAGAGAGAGTACGAGGACCATCGATGGATCTGTCCAGCGTCGCATGGCGCAAGAGCAGCCGCAGCACCAACGGAGGGGACTGCGTGGAGGTCGCGGTCGTCCCCGGTGACCCGGCCCTGGCCGCGCACAAGGCCGACGCCGACGCGCTCTACCTCCTCCGCGACTCCAAGGACCCCGACGGCCCGGCGCTGGCGTTCACTCAGGGTGAGTGGGACGCCTTCGTCGGCGGCGTGAAGGACGGCGAGTTCGGCTGAGCCGCCCTCCGGGGGAACCGGGCATCCGGTTCCCCCGGGAAACCCCCGGGCCGTACGGCCCCCGCCACGCCTCGATCATGCGTGGGCAGGGAATGAGGAAACATCTCGCCACCACCGTCATGGCGGCAAAGGAACGGTCGAACTCCCGGCTAACTTCTCGGCATGTCCATGATCGGTCGGTGGTCCACCGGCGATCCGTCGGTGAGAGGCACCTGATGCGAGACGACGGGTGGGTGTACGGCCGGACACGTCACCGGCCAGGACCGGCACGAGGACGGCACCCGCGAGGGGGCCGACGGGACGCGCCGACCGTGCGCACGGCCGCCAAGCTAGCGAGAGGTGACTGACCGTGAGGATCGTTGCGACCGACGGCGCCGGGAGCGCCCGATGATCTCCGAGGTCGTCTCCGGGGAGTCGATCGTCGTCATCGCGTCGGCGGGCGCCGTGGCGTTCGTCCTGGTGGCCGTACTCACCGAGTTCGTCCGGCGCTTCGCCCTGCGGCTGAGGATCGTCGACCGCCCCGGCCCGCACCGGCCGCACCGGCGCCCCACACCACGGCTCGGCGGCCTGGCCGTCGTCGCGGGGGCGCTGCTGCCCACCGGGGCGCTGGTCCGCGAGTGGAGCCTCCAGCTCATCATGATCATGATGAGCGCCGTCCTCGTCGCCCTGCTCGGGGTGATCCACGACTGCAGGCGGCTGCGGCTCGTGTGGCGGCTGGCCGTCGAGAGCGTCGCGGCGACCCTGGTCGTGGCCTCGGGGGTGCGCGTCGAGGCCTTCGGCACCCTGGCCGGCATGGCGGGCACGCTGCTGTGGATCGTGCTCGTCACCAACGCGTTCACCATGATCGACAACACCGACGGCGTGCTCGGAACGGTCGGCGCCGTGGGCGCGGGCGTCCTGGCCGTCACCGCGCTCGCCTCGGGCCAGCCCGACTTCGCCCTGCTCCTGCTCTCCCTGGCCTGCGGCTGCGCGGGCTTCGCCGCCCACGGCTGGAGCCCGGCCAGGATCCGCATGGGCAAGTCGGGTCCGCTGTTCGTCGGCTTCACCCTGGCGGCGTGCGCGGTCGCGGTCTCCGGTCAGGCCGAACCGGTCGCGGTCGTCCCGGCACTCCTGCTCTTCGCCTTCGTCCCGGTGCTCGACATCTGCCTGACGGTCGCCGCCCGGCAGCGCGCGGGCCGTCCCTGGCTGCTCGCGGGCCCCGACCACCTGGCGCACCGCTGTGTGGCCGTGGGCCTCACCACGCGTCAGGTCGCCCTGGTCATGAGTGGCGCGGCCACGGTGACGGGGCTGCTCGGCATGCACGTGATGCTCGGCCGGGTGCCGGGGGCCGTGGCGCTCCCCGGCGTCGTCTGCGCCGGTGCCGGACTGCTGGCACTGCTGGTGCGGGCGCCGGGGCGCTATCCCGCCCCACTCCACGCCCGCCGTACGAGAAGGCTCACCGCCTCCGTCGAGGGGAGAGGGTGAACCCGCCGGAGTGGGGGCGGCCGGAGCGCTTCCTCAGGTAGGCGGCGAACTTCCTGGAGAGCTTGCGGTCGGCGAAACGACGGCCGGTGAACTCGCGCTCCGCGGCGTTCTGGCCGTCGTTGCCCGGGCGGGGCGAGGCCGTGGCCGTGGTCGTGGTCGTGGTCGGCGCCGGGGTGGGTTCCGCGCCCGCCCCGGTGGTCGCGACCAGTGGCCCGGCCACCGCCAGGGCGATGCCGACAAGGATGGGCGTCATACGTCGTGTGGCCATTTCGAACTCCCCCGCCTGTGGTGAACTCCATCCGTGGTATCTGCCACGGCCGGGGGCGGCCCGCACGACCCGCGAGGGGCTTGCCGAAGGATCGCGGACTGTTCTCCGGGCGTTGACGCTGGTCAGCGGGTCGCCGACGCCTCGATCCTGTAGATGGGGCCGGACAGGCTCAGGGCGTACAGCTCGCCGTCGTTGTCCTCGCCGAAGGAGGACAGCTGCTCGACCTGGCCCACCTGCTCACCGGTTCCCGGCCGGTCCGCGGGGGTCGCCCTGATCCAGCCCGCGCAGAAGTCGCCGTAGAGGAAGCGTCCCGACAGGGCGGGAACACGCGTTCCCCGGTAGACGTGTCCGGCGATGACCGAGCAGTTCCCGCCCTCGTGCAGGGGGTACTCGATGACCGGTTCCGTCGTCCCCTCGGCCTTGCCGCCCTGGAAGTCGTGTTTGCCCTCCCTGCGGTTCCAGCCGTAGTTCACCCCGCCCTTGCCCTTCGGCGCGAAGTCGACCTCCTCCCAGGAGTTCTGGCCGACGTCGCCGATCCACATGTCACCCGTTTTCCTGTCGAAGGAGAACCGCCATGGGTTCCGCAGGCCGTACGCCCATATTTCGGGTTTTGCTCCTTGGGTGGTTCTGAGGGGGTTGTCCTCGGGCACCCGGTACGGCGTGCCGCGCGGGTCGATCCTGAGGATCTTGCCCAGCCAGGTTCCGGTGTTCTGGCCGTTGCCCTGCGGGTCTCCCCCGCTGCCCCCGTCGCCGAGGGCGATGTAGAGGTAGCCGTCTGGCCCGAAGGCGAGTTGTCCCCCATTGTGGTTGGCGTACGGCTGGCGCTGGACGAGCACGTCCCTGCGGGCGGTGGCCCTGACGCCGTCGAAGGCCCACTCGGTGACGTGGGTGTGCCCCTCGGCGTCGGTCCAGTCGAGGTAGAGGTGGCCGCCCTCGGGGTGGAAGGCGACGCCGAGCAGGCCCTGCTCGTTGCCCCCGCTCACCTCAGCGGAGAGGTCCACGACGGGCTCGGGCGCGACCTTCCCGTCCTTCACCGCACGCAGCCGCCCGGTCTGTTCGGCGACGTAGAGCGTCGGGTCGCCCTTCCGCACGGCCATCGCCACCGGCATGTCGAGCCGCGCCAGTTCGGTGAACCGTACGGGCGAGTCGGCGGTCTGGGCCGGGGCGGGGTCGGCGGTCGAGGTCGCCGGGGCGGAGCAGGCCGAGGCGGAAACCATCAGGGCCGCGCACAGCGCGAGCGCTCCCGGCCCGGTTCCACGGGAGAACGACACATTCCTCATGCCTCAATCATGCGTCCCAGGTTCGCGAGCGTTTCCGATCACAGGAACTAGACTTCGGGCATGCCTTCAGCACTGATCACGGGCGCGACGGCCGGCATCGGTGCCGCCTTCGCGCGACGTCTCGCCGCCGACGGGTTCTCCCTCGTCCTGGTCGCCCGCGACGAGGAGCGTCTGACCTCCGCCGCCGAGTCCCTGCGCCTGCGCTACGGGGTCGAGGTCGAGGTGCTCGCCGCCGACCTGACGTCCGACGAAGGGCTCGGCCGGGTCGAGGCGCGGCTGCGCCAGGGGATCGACCTGCTGGTCAACAACGCGGGCTTCGGCCATCCCGGCGCGGCCCTCGACGTCTCGGTCGCCGACGAGCTGCGGATGCTGAAGCTGCACTGCGAGGCGGTGCTGCGGCTGACGATGGCCGTGCTGCCCGGCATGCGCAAGCGCGACCGGGGCGCGGTGATCAACGTGGCGTCGGTGGCGGCCTTCTTCAACCGCGGCACCTACAGCGCCTCCAAGGCGTGGGTCGTCAACTACAGCGAGTCGACGGCCGCCGAGCTGGCGGGGACGCGCGTGCGGGTGATGGCGCTGTGCCCGGGGTTCGTCAGGACCGAGTTCCACGAGCGCGCCTCGATGGACACCTCGGGCATCCCCGGCTTCCTGTGGCTGTCGGCCGACGACGTGGTGAGGGAGGCCATGCGCGACCTGGCGGTCGGCAGGCGGGTGAGCGTGCCCGACCTGCGCTACAAGGTCATCGTCGGCGCGGGCAAGCTGGTGCCGAGGAGCCTCGCGGCCCTCGTCTCCCAGCGGCTCGGCCGGAGGTAACCGGCGGCTGAAAGGGGAAGGGCCCGTACCGCAGGAGGGGGTTGCGGTGCGGGCCCTTCGTCCGGTCCGGTCAGACGTGCAGGTTGGCCGGGTGGCCGATCGCCAGACCGGAGACCGGGTCGAAGAAGTGCAGGTTGTGGGTGTCGACGACCAGCTCGACGTTCTGGCCGGGACGGACGTGGCTGCGGGAGTTGACGCGGGCGGTCCACAGCGACTTGTCGCCGACCAGCGGCAGCGTCGTCTCCTCGTCCTCACCGGCGTCCGCGGCGGCGACGGTGTCCTGGTGCTGGACCGGCGGGGCGTCGATCAGGAACAGGACGTTGATCTCGGAGCCGAGCTCCTCGGTGACCTCGGCGCGCACCTGGAGGCGGCTCCAGTTGCCGGGGGCGCCGTTGGCGGCGACGGCGTCGTCGAAGTCGGAGGGCCGGACGCCCAGGATGACCTTCCTGCCGATCCACTGGTCGAGGCCGGGCTTGTCGGCGAAGCTCTGGTTGGGCACCGGGAGCCTGAGACCGGCGAACGCGACGTAGGCGCCGCCGTCACCGCGGACCAGCTCGGCGTTGACGAGGTTCATCGACGGTGAGCCCATGAAGCCCGCGACGAACAGGTTGACCGGGCTGTCGAAGAGGTTCTGCGGGGTGTCCACCTGCTGGAGCAGGCCGTCGCGCAGCACGCAGACGCGGTCGCCGAGGGTCATGGCCTCGACCTGGTCGTGGGTGACGTAGACGGTGGTGACGCCGAGGCGGTCGTGCAGCGTGTTGAGGGAGGCGCGCATGGAGACGCGGAGCTTGGCGTCCAGGTTGGACAGCGGCTCGTCCATGAGGAAGGCCTGCGGCTCACGCACGATGGCGCGGCCCATCGCGACACGCTGACGCTGACCACCGGACAGGGCGGCGGGCTTGCGCTTGAGGTACTGCTCAAGGCCGAGCATCTTGGCGGCCTCGTTGACCCGCTTGGAGATCTCCGCCTTGGGCATCTTGCGGAGCTTGAGGCCGAAGGCGAGGTTCTCCTCGACCGTCATGTGCGGGTAGAGCGCGTAGTTCTGGAAGACCATGGCGATGTCGCGGTCCTTCGGGGGCAGGTGGTTGACCACCCGGCCGCCGATGGAGATCTCGCCGCCGCTGATGTCCTCAAGGCCGGCGATCATCCGCAGGGCGGTGGACTTGCCACAGCCGGACGGGCCGACCAGCACCATGAACTCGCCGTCCTTGATCTCGAGGTCAAGGCTGTTCACGGCTTTGACACCGCCCGCGTAGATCTTGTCGACTTTGCTGAGAACGATGGATGCCATGACAGTCCTTAGCGCCTCGGGCCAAACCCGCGTTCACCCGATGTGGATACGTTTTCATGCATCTCACCGGAAACGAAGATCCCTGTCAACCCCTCAGCCGATTCCACCTCGTCAATGACGCTTCCGTTATCCCTCCGCGCTGGATCGAACACGGAAAACATGATGGAATCGTTTCCATGAGCATGCGTCGTACGACCATCAAGGACGTCGCGGAGGCGGCGAGGGTCGGGGTGGCCACGGTGTCGCGGGTCCTGTCCGGGGGGTCGGCGAGTCCCGAGACCCGGGAGCGGGTGCTGACCGTCGCGGCCCAGCTCGACTACCGGCCGAGCGCGCTCGGCCGCAACCTGCGCCAGCAGCGCTCGGGCGGGATCGGGCTGCTGCTGCCCGACATCACCGACACCTTCTACGGGCGGCTTGCCGACGGGGTGCTCGCCTGCGCCCGTTCCGCGGGCGAGCCGGTGATCCTGGGCACCACGGGCGACGACGAGGAGCGCGAGGCCGAGCTGATCGGCATGCTGGTCGAGCAGGGCGTGGACCGGGTGATCGCGGTGCCCTCCGGGGATGGTGAGATCTGGGCGCCGACCCTGCGGGCGGGGCTCACGATGGTGTTCGCGCACCGGAGCTCGGGCGGGCGGGACGAGGTGCCCGCGGTGCTGGCCGACGACCGGGCGGGCGTGCGGACCGCGATCGACTATCTGACGGGCCTCGGCCACCGGCGCATCGCCTATCTCGGCGGCCCAGGGCAGTCACAGCGGCTGACCGCCTTCCGCCAGGCGCTCGGCCCCCTGGTCGACGAGGAGCTGATCGTGCTGGCGCGCGGCACCAGGGACTCCGCCTACGCCGCGGCGGCCGGGCTGTTCCAGCACCGGCCCGACCTGACCGCCGTGCTCGCCGGGGGCAACCTGCTGGGCGAGGCGGCGGTGCTCGCCGCCAGGGAGCTGGACGTGCGGGTGCCGAGGGACATGTCGCTGGTCATGTTCGACGACGTCCCCTGGGCGGAGCTGTGCTCGCCCCCGCTGACGGTGATCGCCCAGCCCGCGCGGGACATCGGCTACCGGGCGGCCGAGCTGGTGCTCCGCGCGGGCGGCAGGCGCCCGCGCGGCGTGCTCCTGCCGACCGAGCTGATCGTCAGGGGAAGCTGCGGGCCTAGAGGGTCTTCTCGATCGCCGCGATGACGGCGGGGTCGCCGGGCTCGACGCCCGGCCGGAACCTGGCGAGCACCTCGCCCTCGCGCGAGACGAGGAACTTCTCGAAGTTCCACTGCACGTCCCCGGCCACCCCTTCGGCGTCCGGGACCTCGGTGAGCGTGGCGTACAGCGGGTGCCGTTCGTCGCCGTTGACGTCCGTCTTGGCCAGCAGCGGGAAGTCCACGCCGTAGGTGGTCGAGCAGAACTCCTGGATCTCCTCGGGGCTGCCGGGCTCCTGCCCCATGAACTGGTTGCAGGGGACGCCGACGACGGTGAACCCCGTCCCGCCGTAGGTCCGCTGGAGTTCGACGAGCCCGGAGTACTGCGGGGTGAGACCGCAGCGGGAGGCGACGTTCACGACGAGGGCGGCGCCGTCCTTCGCGAGCTCGGCGAGGGTCGTCGGCGCGTCGGCGAGAGTGCGCAGAGGAATATCACGAATGCTCATGATCTGCACCCTAAACCCGTTGTCACGTCCAAGAGTTATGACGTCCCGGAAAGGAAATGTGATGGACGCCACAGAGAGGGCTGTGGTCCCCTGAGCAGGCACTTGATCCTTTTCTAACTGATCTTTGACAGGAGGCCTGACAAAACTTGTCGGCTGGCTTCGCCGGAAATCGCTGAGGCATCGTGACGGCGTCCCCCGAAACCGGCGAAAGGTCACTTTCCTATGCCGACGCCACGCCGTACCAGCCTGTCGCTGGGCCTCATGGCGCTCGCCGTCAGCACCACCGCCACGGTCGTCCACGCCTCCCCCGCCGCCGCGTCGTCGTCCGCGCTGCGGGGCAACCAGGCCATCGCGGCACCCATGGTGTCCGCCAAGGGCTGGGGCGGCGCCCACTTCGACTGTCTCCGGCGACTCTGGACAAGGGAGAGCAACTGGAACCACAGGGCACAGAACCGTTCCTCCGGCGCCTACGGAATCCCCCAGGCGCTACCCGGAGGAAAGATGGCGAGCGCGGGCCGAGACTGGCGCACCAACCCCAGGACACAGATCAGATGGGGTCTCGGTTACATCAAGCAGCGCTACGGCTCGCCGTGCGGAGCGTGGGCACACTTCCGCTCACACGGCTGGTACTAGATCCAAACCCCAAGGCCGGGTGATTTCCGCCTCCCGCCGGCCTCCAGGCGAATCACCATCGGTCAGGCGGTCACCGCCGAACCACCCGCTGGCCGCGAAGATCGGGCAAACACCTTCCCACCGCGTGTCGCAGGCGCCCGTCGCCGCTCCCCCGGCGTACTAGAAAGCCGCCTAGGAAACACGTCGCGGTGTCTCACGCCGGAAACGGGCCGGCGAGACCACGTGGGCGTCCCCGCCCGAGCCACGGGCGCGGGATCGTCAAGCGCACGGGGAACCTCGGTTCTCCGTGCCCTCCCGCACGCGGCCAGCGGACAAGGACGCAAATGGACAGAAACCGTGTTCTGCGCAACACCGTTCTGAGCATGATCGCCGCCTCGACCGTGGTCGGGTCGGCGGCCATCGGAAGGGCCGAGGACGTCGGCGCGGCCACGAGCCTCGGTACGGCCGAGGCGACCGCCGCCGAGAACCTCGCGACCCCGGAGAAACCGGCGGAGCCCGAGGAACCTCTGGTGGCCGAGAAACCCGCCCAGGCCGAGGAGGTCGCGGCTCCGGCCATGAGACCTCAGGTCAGGAGGGTCCACCGGGCCGTCTGGTTCACCCGGGCGGTGCCCAGGGCCAGGACGGTGGCCAGGACATCGAAGGGAAGGAACAAGGCGATCGCGTTCCGCCTCGTCGCGCGCCGCTCGTGGTCACACAACCAGTTCCAATGCCTGGACAGTCTCTGGACCAGGGAGAGCAACTGGAACCACCAGGCGCACAATCCCTCCTCGGGTGCCTACGGCATCCCCCAGGCCCTGCCTGGATCGAAGATGAGGGGGGTCGCCGGGGACTGGCGATCGAATCCGGTCACGCAGATCCACTGGGGTCTGCGCTACATCAAGAGCCGCTACGGGTCACCGTGCGGCGCGTGGGGTCATTTCCGGTCGAGCAACTGGTACTGACCAGGGGAGTGTCCAGGGGAAGGGAACACTCTCCGGGCGTCCGGGATCCACGGGTCCCGGGCGCCGCCCCCGCTCACACCCCTCATGTCCCCGTACGGCCCGGCAGACAGGGCTCCAGGCTCGGCGGGACGCGGGGCGGGGCCAGACGCAGCGCGAACAGGGCGGCCGTGAGACCGCAGAGCGTGGCCAGCAGGTGCCCCAGGTCCCAGATCGTGTGGGTGACGAACACCGGCAGCACGATTCCCACCCCGAGTGCCACGGCCCCCGCGACCCGCCACCGGCCGCGCATCAGCACCACGGCGGCGGCACATCCGGCGACCATGACGTAGCTGACACCGACGTCGGTCGCGTAGGCCAGCCTGGCGGGGGCGCGTCCCGCCCTGATCGCGTGCCACTCGACGAACGCGGTCAGCAGCGAGCCGAACACGTGCCCGCACAGCGCGATCACAACGATCCGCGGCGTGCCGTACCGCTGCTCGGCCCAGGCGACGACGGTGGCGAAGACCGCGATGTAGAAGAGCAGCCCCGAACCCTTGTCCGCGACCCAGAGCGCGCTGTCGGCGAGCACGACCAGCGGGCGGGTGCCCAGGTGGGCGAGGTTGGTGCTCTGCGTGGTGGTCAGCAGGCGGACGAGCCCCGGCGGACCCGTCTTCTGCAGCAGCGTCGAGCTGGTGAACACCGCGACGTAGGCGAAGGTCGCCGGAGCCGCCAGCACCCACGCGTGCAGCCTGCGCGTGTACGGCGAGAGCAGCCCGACGAGGTGGGCGGCCCGTTCCCACCCCCGCGCGAGCCCGCGCAGGCCGTACCACCCGAGCACCAGGACCAGCACACCCGTGATCATCGCGCCCCTTTCGCGCCCACTGTATCCAGCCTGTGTCCAGCGGGAACGCGGGAACGTGCCTAGTGGCCGAGCGCGTTCAGGCCGAGCAGGAGTGTCTGCCGCTCCCTGGTCGTCAGCGCCTCGTACGGCACGGCGGCCCTGCGGTTCGTCTCCTCCTCGATGCGGTCGCGGAAGGGGCCCGAGGGCAGGCCGACGATCTGGGCGGCGGTGAGACCGGCCTCGCCCCAGGCGGCGGCGTGGGCGTCGGCCCGGTGGTAGCGCAGCGCGGCCAGCCGGTTGAACAGCAGCACCCCCTCCGGGGTCCCCTCGGGCTCGTGGGGCGGCGCCGCCTGGGTGAAGGCCTCCCCGCCGCTGTCCGCCGAGGCCGCGACGAGCCGCCCGGCGAGGGCGGCCAGCTCGGGCAGCCGCTCGGCGTGCTCGGCCCACAGCTCCCCGGTCACCGCCGCGTGCAGGCCGTACAGCTCCGTGATGAAGGTCAGGGCCCTGGCGGTGGCGCGCAGGCCGCCCTCGTGGTCGACGACGAGGGTTCCCTGGACGAGCTGGGCCCCGATCTCGGCGTCGTCGAACGGGTTGTAGCGGTAGAGCGCGGCCAGTCCGCCGCGGGTGAGTGGCCGGGCGGGGAGCACGTATCGGAGATCGACCAGCAGGTCCGTCTGGAGTCCCGACCGTTCGACGAGCTCCCGGCCGAGCGGCCTGCTCGCGATGAGGACGCCGAGGTGGACGGCGTCGATCAGCGGGGCGATCGACGCCGCGTAGCCAGGCAGATCATCGAACCGTGACATGCTGCGCTATCCTGCCGTATTTTCCTTGAAGCAGGAGTACTTAGGCGGCGGAAACAGCCGACCGGACGAATATTCGCGCCGAAACACGCCTAGCGGAGGACGACGAAGACGGCGGCGCCGAGGGCGGCGGACATCGTGCCGAGCCAGGCGATGACGGCGTCCACGCGGACGTCGAGGGGGCTGCCCTCGTGCAGGGCGCGCTGGACGCGCCGGTAGCGGACGCCGGTACGGGCCAGCAGGAGGGCGCCGGAGGCGGCCGACAGGACGAAGGGGGCGACGGCGACCGGGGGCACCCCGGCGCGCAGCGCGACACCGCCCGCCCCCAGGCCGCCGACCGCCTGCACCGCGGCGGTACGGACCCAGGCCAGCCGGGTCCGCTCGTTCTGCAGGCCCTCGTCCCAGATGGGGATCATCGGCCCAGGAGGATGAGGATCATGGCGAGCACGGCCACCGCCGCGACGCCGTACCCCAGGAGAGGGGCAATGGCGGGCGCGGGCAGCGGCGCCGCCTGGCGCAGGGCGCGCTGCACCCTACGCCAGCGCGGGTAGGCCATCGCGGCGCACAGCGCCGACAGCGAGACCAGGGTGAGCGCCAGCACGGTCCGCATCCACGGCACGAAGACGTCGGCGGAGACGGCGGCCATCGCGACGCCGCCCGCGCTCAGGGCGAGCGACGTACTGAGCCAGGTGAGGAACGTACGTTCGTTCGCGAGGGTGAAACGAGGGTCCGGTTCGTCCCTGGATATGTCCATATCGACGACGCTAGTTCAGCCATATTTCCCATCGAGAACCCGGGAATGCGGGGAGCATTCCCCCTTTTCCCTGACGGGACAATCGTCTCTCAGCTGCAGGCTTCGGTCAGCTGCCTGACCCAGGCGACCGACTCGGTGCCCGCCTTCTGCACGGCGTCCACGGCGCTGTGCGCGTCGTTGACGTCGAAGTTCTTCAGCCGCTCTGAGACGTCGTCCGCGGCCTGCTTGAGCGTGGTGTTGGACGCCTTGTCCGCGAGGTCGCCCAGCTTGGTCGCGCCGTCGTTCAGCGCCTTCTCGACCGCGGCGGGGTCGTCGGCCAGGGTCGTGAGCTTCTTCACCGTGTCGGTGACGATGCCCGCGGCCTGCACGCACTGCTGGGCTTTGTCGACACCGTCCGAGACCTGCTGGAGTTCCGAGCAGCCGGTGAGGAGAAGAGCGGCGGCCAGCCCGGAGGCGGCGATGGCGGGGATTCGTCGCGGAAGGGGTCGCATGTCCCGACACTACCCAAGGGATCGGGCGCGCAGGCCTCAGTGGCCTGTCACCCCGGGGAGACGGTTGCCGCCACGGGGGTAAGTAAAGTGGACTGGCCCGCCACGGTGCCGTCCGGAGATCTCGCAGGGGCGGGCTCGCGGCCCTGACCGCGCCGTACGGCCGGCACGATGATCCACCGAGAGGAACCATGTCCACCTGCGACCACCTCGCCCACGCCCAGGACCCGGCCCCGCGCACTCCCGAGGGGTGTGAGGAGTGCCTCGCGACCGGAGGCCGCTGGGTCCACCTGCGAAAGTGCCTGTCGTGCGGGCACGTCGGCTGCTGCGACTCCTCGCCGAACAAGCACGCGACCGCCCACTTCTCCCAGGAGGGGCACCCGGTCGTCGCCTCCTTCGAGCCCGGCGAGAACTGGCGGTGGTGCTACGTCGACAACCTCCTCGGCTGAGAGGGCGTCTCAGTCCCGCTCCAGGGTCGCCTCCTCGAAGTCGAGCTCGTGCATGACCCTGTTGAGCACCTCGTCGTCGAGACGTCCCTCGTCACGCAGGCGCACGAACACCTCGCGGCCCGCGGCGAGCATCTCTCTGCGAAGACGCCGGTAGACGGCGCTCGGCGTCTCCTCTCCCCTGGGCCCCGTGCCACCGCCGAGGCGCTCCCACGCGGTGAGTGCCCGGCGTTCGGCCCGCGCCCTGAGCTGCTCGACGACCTCCCTGTGCACCTCGTCCATGCCCTCGGCGACCAGTTCGTCGAGCCGGGCCAGCTCGGCCGCGGCGGCCGCCTGCTGGGCCGCGGCCTCGGTGAGGTTGTCGTTGAAGACCTCCTCCCGGTTGGAGATCCGCAGCCGCCTGATGAGCGCGGGGAACGACAGCCCCTGGATGAGCAGGGTGCCGATCACCACGACGAAGGTGAGGAAGAGCAGCGTCGGCCGCCCGGGGAAGTCCGGGGGGACGGCGAAGGCGGCGGCGAGGGAGACGACGCCGCGCATCCCGGCCCAGCTGACGATGACCACGTTGCGCCACGACGGCGCCCGTGGCTCGTTCCTGCGCACTCCCCTGGACAGGATCCGGGGCAGATAGATGCTGGGCACGACCCAGACGGCCCTGGAGAGCACCGCGGCGGCGAAGACCGCGACCGCCATGCCCGCGAGCGCCCAGGGGTCGGCGCCCCGCAGCTCCCTCATGATCGGCCACAGCTGCAGGCCGATCAGGGCGAAGACGATCGTCTCCAGGAAGAAGTCGGCGACCCGCCAGACCGCGCCGGACAGCAGCCGGGTGCCGAAGCCCGCGCGGGGCATGCGGTGGCCGACGTAGAGGCCGACGATCACCACGGCGATCACGCCGGAGACGTGCACGGCCTCCGCGGCGAGGTAGACGCCGAACGGGATGAGCAGCATCACGGTGTTCTCGACCAGGGCGTCCCGCAGCATCAGCAGGATCCTGGCCAGGCACCAGGCGAGCAGCAGCCCGACGACCACGCCGCCCGCCGCCGCGTAGAGGAAGCGGCCCGTGGCGTCCAGCCAGCTGATCCCCTCCCCCATCGCGGCGGCGACGGCGACCCGGTAGGCGGTCAGTGCGGTCGCGTCGTTGAACAGGCTCTCCCCGACCAGGATCGTGACCACCTTGCGGGGCAGGCCGAGCCTGCGGGCTACCGCGACGGCGGCCACCGCGTCCGGCGGCGCCACGATCGCGCCGAGCGCGAAGGCGGCGGCCAGCGGCAGCGACGGCAGGAGCAGGTGGACGACCCAGCCGATGACCAAGGTGGTGAACAGCACCAGCCCGATCGACAGCAGCGCGACCGGCCGCCGGACCGCCTTGAGCCGCATGTAGGAGCTGTCGATGGCCGCGGAGTAGAGCAGGGGCGGCAGGAAGACCAGCAGGACCAGCTCGGGGTCGAGCTGGTAGCCGGGTACGAACGGTGAGAGCACCAGCCCGGCGAGCACCAGCAGCAGCGGCGACGGCCATCCCCTGCGCCTGGCCACGGCCGCCACCGCTATCGCGATGATCGGAACGACCAGAAGCTGCACGGCGGACGCCTGGCTCATCCCACTCCTCACCCGTTTCGGGTGATCAGACTACGGGATGACCTTTTCCATGACCTGTCAGGTCACCAGTCGCGGCGTTCCTCGCGGTCGGGGCGCAGCCGCTCGCCGGTGGAGTGCGCGTCCTGGGAGCGGGAGCGCGAGCGCCTCTCCTGCTGCTGGCCGCCGAAGATGCCCAGCGGGTCGGAGGGATCGACGTCCTGCTGGTAGGCGGGCGGCTCCTGGTAGGCGGGCTGCTGCGGCTGCTGCTCCTGGTAGCCGGGCGCGCCGTACAGGTCGCGCAGGTCGGCGGGATGGCCCGCCTGCCGGGCACCGAAGGCGTAGGGATCGGGCTGCGCCGGGGGCGGATAGCCGCCGTAGGGGTCGGGCTGCGGCGGGCTGCTCGGCGGGGCGTTGTAGGAGGGCGCGGTGAAACCCGAGGGGTCGGTCATGCCCGCCTGCGTGTAGGGGTCGGCGTGCCGCTGCCCCTGGGGCGCGCCGCCGTACGGATCGACAGGCTGCTGCTGGGGCGCGGCGCCGTACGGATCGACAGGCTGCTGAGGAGCGGCGCCGTAGGGGTCGGGGCGGTGCTGCTGGGCGAAGGGGTCCGGCTGCTGGGCGGGAGTGGCGAACGGGTCGGGCTGCCTGGCCGTGCCGTACGGGTCCTGGGGCGGGGTGCCGTAGTCCTGGGCGCCGTAGCCCTGAGGGGCCGCTCCCCCGTAGGCGGGCTGCTGGGGCGGGTAGAGGTCGCCGGGCATCTGGTAGACCGGCTCCGCCTGACCGTGACCGGCCTGCTCGGCGGGCTGACCGTAGGCCAGGCTGTCGTTGACGATCATGTTCTCGCGGGGCACCACGCCGTCGGGACCGTATCCGGCCGGGGGCTGCTGGACCGGGGGAGGCGGAACGGTCCCCCTGGCGACGAGCACGTCGGTCGGGCTGAGCGCGGCGGGCCGTGGCTCCTCCGCCATGGGGACGACCTGGGTGGCGGCGGGGTCGGCGTACTGCGGCGGGCTCGCGTAGTCCTCGGGAACCGGCCTGGCGTACTGCCCGGTGCCGGGGAAGCCGTTGGGGTCCTGGTAGGCGCCGCCCTGGCCCGCGGGCTCGCCGACCTCGTCGGGGTACTGCCCCCCGGCCTCGACGAATCCCTCGTCGAGGGTGTCGACCAGGCGGCCGACGTCGTTCATGGGCATGCGGAAACTGGCGGTGCACATCTCGCCACGCCACAGGCTCAGAACCAGGGTGCCTTCGTGCCAGGTGACCCGGAGCACCCGCTCCTGGCCACGCTCGTCGAAGAACACCTCACCGAACGACGGCAAGGGGACAACTTCCGACATAGAGGACATAGTGCTTTAACCAGCCTTTATTCGTCCACTCAACCCCGGAAAACCCTACCGAACCGGTCTTTCCATCCCCATCTCCCACCGCGGCGACACCGGAATGGACGATCTTCTTTGACCCTGCGGGGACGGTGATCCGGATTGATCCAGCCAAGTCTGCCACGCGTCGCGAGCCCCGCGTCCCGGAATACCGGGATGCGCACGTGAGGTGACTCACCGGAGCCAGCCGCGTCTGTCGGGGGAAGCCGGTACGGTTGGCTGTCGTGCCGACCGACTCGATCACCACCGCCGAAGACGCCCCCGCGACGGTCCCCGCGACCACGCCTGACCTGCCCCGGGTCGAGGAGCTGCTGAGCACCGCCGTCGAGGCGGTCGGCGGCGTCGAGCGCCCCGGCCAGGTCGAGATGGTCAGGGCCGTCCAGCAGGCGATCTCCTCCGGCGACCACCTCGCCGTCCAGGCGGGCACCGGCACCGGCAAGTCCCTGGCCTACCTGATCCCCTCGATCCGGCACGCGATGACCACGAAGGGCGCCGTGATCGTCTCCACGGCGACCATCGCGCTGCAGCGCCAGCTCGTCGACCGCGACCTGCCCCGGCTCTCCGAGGCGCTCGCCCCCAAGCTGCCGCACCAGCCGACCTTCGCCATCCTCAAGGGCCGCCGCAACTACCTGTGCCGCTACAAGGCCGCGGCGGGCTGGCCCGAGGAGGAGCAGGACCAGCTCTTCGACCCGCGCGAGGTCAACGCGACAGGCCGGATGGTCCAGCGCATCCAGGAGTGGGCCGAGGAGACCGAGACCGGCGACCGCGACGAGCTGGTGCCCGGCGTCAACGAGCAGGCCTGGCGGCAGTTCTCCGTCAGCTCGCGCGAGTGCCTCGGCGCGGCGCGCTGCCCGAGCGGCCCGGAGTGCTTCGCCGAGCTGGCCAGGGCCCGCGCCGGAGAGTCCGACGTCGTCGTCACCAACCACGCGCTGCTGGCCATCGACGCCATGGAGGACTTCTCCCTGCTGCCCGAGCACGAGGTGGTCGTGGTGGACGAGGCCCACGAGCTGGTCGACCGGGTCACCTCGGTGGTGAGCGGCGAGCTGTCGGAGACCATGATCTCGGTGACCGTGCGCCGGGTCGGGCGGCTGATCGAGCAGTCGGTCTCCGACCGGCTGATGGAGGCGGGCGAGCAGCTCAAGGACCTGCTGGCCGTCGCCCCCGCCGGGCGTCTCGACGAGCTGCCTCCGGTGCTGGGGCTGACTCTGGCCCTGGTGCGCGACGCGGCCTGGGCCTGCGTCACGGCGCTCGGCCCCAGGTCCGGCGGCGACAAGGACGACCCGGAGGGCGCGGGCCTGCGCAAGGCGGCCTTCACCGCGCTCGACGAGGTCCACGACACCGCGCAGCGGATGCTGGACGCCTTCGGTCACGCCGAGGAGGCCGACCGGGCCGAGGTGGTCTGGCTCGACGCGGCGACCGACCGGCGCCCGCCCGTGCTGCGGATCGCCCCGCTCACCGTGGCCGGGATGCTCCGCGACAAGCTCTTCGGCGACCGTACGGTGGTCCTCACCTCGGCGACGCTGGCGCTCGGCGGCGCCTTCGACGGCCTGGCCCGCCAGTGGGGTCTCGGCTCGGGGGACGGCAAGGGCGAAAAAGACGGCTGGCGAGGGCTTGACGTCGGCTCCCCCTTCGACCACGCGCGCAGCGGCATCCTCTACGTCGCCAAGCACCTGCCCCAGCCCGGCCGGGACGGTCTGCCCGAGGCCTACCTGGAGGAGATCACCGAACTGATCGAGGCGGCGGGGGGCCGCACGCTCGGCCTGTTCTCCTCGATGCGGGCGGCCAAGGCCGCGACGGAGGCGCTACGTGACCGGTTGAGCGTGCCGCTGCTCTGCCAGGGCGACGACTCCACGATGCTGCTGGTCAAGAGGTTCGCCGAGGACGAGCCGACCTGCCTGTTCGGCACCCTGACCCTGTGGCAGGGCGTGGACGTGCCCGGCCCCTCCCTGCGGCTGGTCATCATCGACCGCATCCCGTTCCCGCGTCCCGACGACCCGCTGAGCTCCGCCAGGCAGCGCCACGTGACGGCCAGGGGCGGCAACGGCTTCATGTCGGTCGCCGCGACTCACGCCGCCCTGCTGCTGGCCCAGGGGGCGGGCCGCCTGCTGCGCAGCCAGCACGACAAGGGCGTGGTCGCGGTCCTCGACCCCCGGCTCGCCACCGCCCGCTACGCCGGTTTCCTGCGCGACTCGCTGCCGCCCTTCTGGCCGACCAACGACCCGGGCAAGGTCCGCGACGCGCTCAGGCGCCTCGCGAAAAGCTAGAAACCGAGGAGGTCGGGGCGCTTCGGGTCGAGGCCGTCACCTGAAGAACGGCCGCGCAGGCGGCGGACCACCCAGGGCCCGAGGTGCTCACGGACCCACCTGACGTCCTCGCGGCGCCGCAGCCCCGCGGTGACCCGCCCGCGCGACGGCCACTCCTTGCGCCAGTCGTCGGCGCACTCGACGCCCAGGACGTCGCACACCTTGGCGGCGACCAGCCGGTGCCCCTCGGCGTTCATGTGCAGCCGGTCCTCGCTCCAGGCGCGCCAGTCGCGCAGCCCCTGCATCGACCACTGGTCGACCAGGCGGCAGCCGTACAGGTCGGAGATGGATCTGATGTGCATGTAGAAGATCGCGAACGTGCCGCGGGCGCGGCGCATGATCGGGGTGTCGCGCGGATCGACGCCGGTGAACAGCAGCACCTGCGCGCCGGTGGCCCTCAGGTCGCGTACGGCTCCCGCCAGGCGCCTGGCCAGCGCGTCCGGGTCGCAGCCGGGGCGGAGCAGGTCGTTTCCCCCGGCGCAGAGACTGACCAGGTCGGGCCGCATCTCGACGGCCCTGGGGACCTGCTGCTCGACGACCTGGCCGAGCACCCTGCCCCGCACGGCGAGGTTGGCGTAGCGGAAGTCCGGTTCGAGCTCGGCCAGCCGTTCGGCGACCCGGTCGGCCCAGCCCCTGAAGGGTCCTGCGACGCCGTCGGGGCCGGGGTCGTTCAGGCCCTCGGTGAAGCTGTCGCCGAGGGCGACGAAGGAACGGTAGGCCACTACCCCAGCTCCGCCACGGCCTGCAGCGCCAGCACGTAGGACCTCAGCCCGAAGCCCGCGATCGTGCCGGTCGCCACGCCCGCGACCACCGAGTTGTGCCGGAACTCCTCGCGGGCGGCCGGGTTGGAGATGTGCACCTCGACCAGGGGTGCGGTCCGCTGGGCGATGGCGTCGCGCAGCGCGTAGGAGTAGTGGGTGAACGCCGCGGGGTTCAGCACCACCGGGATCCTGGCGTCGGCCGCCTCGTGCAGCCAGGAGATCATCTCGGCCTCGTCGTCGGTCTGCCTGACGTCCACCGACAGGCCCAGCTCCCTGCCGGTCTCCCGGCACAGCGCCGCGAGGTCGGCCAGGGTCTCCGCGCCGTAGACGTCGGGCTCCCTGGTGCCCAGCCTCGACAGGTTGGGTCCGCTGAGCACGTAGACGGGTCTCATCCGATCACCTCTCGCGCCGCCCTCACCGGGCGATCTCCTCGTAGGCGGCCTCAAGCAGCTCCTCCGGCGGGTCCTCAAGGGGAGAGACCTTCGCCAGGTCGTTCAGGACGACGAAGCGCAGCTTCGCGCCCCGGCTCTTCTTGTCGAGGCGCATGTGCTCGCGCAGCTCGGGCCAGGCGTCGCGCCGGTAGGCCGTGGGCAGCCCCACGGAGGTCAGGATGGAGCGGGTCCGCTCGACGACGGCGGCGCCGATACGCCCGTCCAGGCGGGACAGCTCGGCGGCGTAGACCATGCCGATGGCGACGGCCTCGCCGTGGCGGATCCGGTATCCCTCGGCCCGCTCGATGGCGTGGGCCAGGGTGTGGCCGTAGTTGAGGATCTCCCGCAGGCCGCCCTCGCGCAGGTCGGCGCCGACCACGTCTGCCTTGATCTGCACCTTGCGCTCGATGAGCTCGCGGGTGTGCCGCCCCTCGGGGTGCCTGGCCCCCTGCGGGTCGTCCTCGACGAGGTCGAGGATCACCGGGTCTGCGATGAAGCCGCCCTTGATGACCTCGGCGAGGCCGCCGACGTAGTCGTCGCGGGGCACCGAGACCAGCGTGGCCAGGTCGCACAGCACGCCCGCCGGGGGGTGGAAGGAACCGACGAGGTTCTTGCCCTCGGGGGTGTTGATCCCGGTCTTGCCGCCGACCGCCGCGTCCACCATGCCCAGCAGCGTGGTCGGCACCTGCACGACCTTGACGCCGCGCAGCCAGGTGGCGGCGGCGAAGCCCGCCAGGTCGGTGGTCGCCCCGCCGCCGACACCGACGACCGCGTCGGAGCGCGTGACGCCGTGCGCGCCGAAGGCCGACCAGAGCCCGGCCGCCACCTCGACCGTCTTGGCCTGCTCGCCGTCGGGCACCGGCAGCGCCACGACCTGGTGACCGGCCGCCTCGATCGCCCCGCACACGGGCCTGGCGATCTCCGGCAGGCTCTCCGGGTGGACCACCGCGACCGTGCGGACCGCGGGACCCAGCAGGGCGGGAAGCTCGCCGAGCACCCCGGTGCCGATCACCACGTCGTACGGGGTCTCCCCGGACACCTTGATCCTGGAGGTCGTCACGACCCGACTCCCTTCACGATCTCTTCAACGACCTCTTCGGGGTCGCGTTCGTCGGTGGCCACGGTGAGGACGGCCAGGCCCTCGTAGATCGGGCGGCGGGCCTCCATGAGCTTCTTGAGCTGACTGCGCGGGTTGAGCACCAGCAACGGCCGCGCCGAGGCGAGACCGACCCGCTGCACCGCCTGCGCCAGGCCGACCTCCAGGTAGACCACGGGGTGCCCGGCGAGCAGCTCGCGCGTCGCCTCGGCCAGCACCGCGCCGCCGCCCAGGGACAGCACGCCGTCGTGCTCGGCCAGCGCCAGCCGTACGGCCCGCGCCTCAAGCTCCCTGAAGTGCTCCTCGCCGTCCTCGACGAAGATGTCGCCGACCGGCTTGCCCGCCGTGGCCTCGACGTCGGCGTCGGTGTCGCGGAAGGCGACCCCCAGCCGTTCGGCGAGCAGGTGGCCGACCGTCGACTTGCCGGCGCCGGGGGCGCCGACCAGGACTACGCGGGGACTCACCGTGCCTCCTCGGTTCGCGCGCTCACTTGATCACCATCGAGGAGAGGTAGCCGGACAGGTTCCTGGCGACCTCCTCGACGGAGTCGCCGCCGAACTTCTCCACGGCGGCGTCGGCCAGGACCAGCGCGACCATCGCCTCGGCGACGATCGCGGCGGCGGGTACGGCGCACACGTCGGAGCGCTCGTGGTGGGCCTTGGCGGCCTCGCCGGTCAGCACGTCGATGGTGGCCAGGGCCCTGGGCACCGTGGAGATCGGCTTCATGGCGGCGCTGACCCGCAGCGGCTCGCCGTTGGTCATGCCGCCCTCGACGCCGCCCGCGCGGTTGGTGATGCGGCGGACGCCGTCGGCGGTGTTCTCGATCTCGTCGTGGGCCCGGGAGCCGGGGCGGCGGGCGGTCTCGAAGCCGTCGCCGACGGCGACGCCCTTGATCGCCTGGATGCCCATCAGCGCGGCGGCGAGGCGGGCGTCGAGGCGGCGGTCCCAGTGGGTGTAGCTGCCCAGGCCCGGCGGCAGGCCGTAGGCGACGACCTCGACGACGCCGCCGAGGGTGTCGCCGTCCTTGTGGGCCTTGTCGATCTCGGCGACCATCGCGGCGCTGCCCTCAGGGTCGGCGCAGCGCACCGGGTCGGCGTCCACGGCCGCCATGTCGTCGGGGCCGGGCAGGACGCCCGAGGTCGCCCGCGCCTCCCCGATGGAGACGACGTGGCTGACGATGTCGACGCCGAGGGCCTGCTTGAGGAAGGAGCGGGCGACCTGGCCGAGGGCGACCCTGGCGGCGGTCTCGCGGGCGCTGGCCCGGTCGAGCACGGGGCGGGCGTCGTCGAAGCCGTACTTCTGCATGCCCGCGAGGTCGGCGTGGCCGGGCCTGGGCCGGGAGCGCGGCGCGTTGCGCGCCTGTCCTTCGAGCAGCTCGGGATCGACCGGGTCGGCCGCCATGACGGTCTCCCACTTGGGCCACTCGGTGTTGCCGACGCGGATGGCGACGGGGCTGCCGAGTGTACGGCCGTGCCGTACGCCTCCGACGATGTTCACCACGTCCTGCTCGAACTTCATCCGGGCGCCGCGTCCGTATCCGAGGCGGCGCCTGGCCAGCGCCCCGTCGATGTCGGCCGTGGTCACCTCCACCCCTGCGGGCAGGCCCTCAAGGATCGCGACGAGCTCGGGGCCGTGGGATTCTCCGGCGGTCAACCAGCGCAACATGGTGACAAGTCTTCCATGTGCCGCCCACTGGAATGGCCGAGGCTCACTGGTTGAGACGGGCGTGTCCGTGGACGTCCGAGATCTTCAGGGACCGGTGAGGATGACCGCGAAGGCGCCCGCGGCCATGAAGGGGCCGAAGGGGATCTCACCGCCGCGTCCCGCCCCGCGCGTGACCACCAGCGCTCCGCCGTACAGGCCTCCGGCGAGGAAGCCGAGGAAGGCGCCGGTGAGCAGCGCGTCCCAGCCGAGCCAGCCGAGCGCGGTGCCCAGCGCCGCCGCGAACTTGACGTCGCCGAACCCCATGCCGTCGGGGTTGACCAGGAACAGCAGGAGATAGACGCCCGTCAGGACCAGGCCGCCGAGCAGCGCCCTGGCCAGCCCCGGGGCGCCCTCCCGCGTCAGCGCCGCGACCGCGAGCGGGGTGACGGTGCCCAGGAAGGCGGCGGCGGTGAGCCGGTCGGGCAGCCGGTGGACGGCGACGTCCACGATGATCAGGGCGACCGCGACGGCCGCGAGCCAGCCGTAGGCGGCCAGTTCCGGCCAGGGGCGGCGCAGGGCGAGGACGGCCAGCGCGGCGGCGGTGAGGATCTCGGCCACCAGCGGCGGCGGCCCGATCGGTGCCCGGCAGCCGGGGCAGCGTCCGGCCGCGAGCCGTACGGACGCGGCGAGACCTCCGCCGACCGGTGCCGCGCAGTGCGGGCAGGCGTGCCCGGGGGCGGCGTCCTCGCCGACCGCGTGGCGGATGGCCAGCTCTCTCGCCCAGAACCCGAGCGGCAGCCCGGCCAGGGCGGCGGCGAGGGGCAGCGGGTTCACCGGGTGCTCGTGAAGCCGTTCACGGCCCGCAGCCTAGCGGCCGAAAAGGGGCCAGCCGAGGCGGCGGCGCCGGGGAGCTGCCTGCTCCATCCTGGCCACGGTGACCTCGGGGCTCTCCTGGCCGAGTTGGTCGACGGTCCCCGACCCGACCGCGGCGAACGCCCGCAGGACGGCTCCCTCGATCACGAACGGCACCGGGCCCGCGACGTCCACCACGACGGCCGCGGCGTCCTCGTGCACCGCCGCCTGGCAGACCTGCGGGGTCGTCGCCTGGATCGGGCGGGCGTCGGGGCGCCAGAGCTTCAGCGGGCCGGTCCCGGTGAAGGCGAGCACCGCCTGCCTGCCGTCCTTGCCGACGAGCTTGGGCAGGGCCATCTCGCTCTCCTTCTCCTGCCGCAGCCCGTGCTCGCCGACCTCGGACTCCGTCAGCAGGGCGACGACCGGGACGAGCAGCCGTGCCCCGCCGAGGGCTGCCATCACCGTACCCGCGTCGGCCGTACCCGCGGAGAAGGCGGCGAGCGCGGACGAGACGGCGGCGTCGGCTGAGCCGTCGTCGCCGGGGACCAGGGGTTGGGGAATGCTCGGCACGAATCCGAAGCCTACCCGCGCCGACCGGAGGGTCACCGGGCGGCGGCGAAGACGATCTCGACCCGCCTGTTCTTCGCGCGGTTCGCCTCGACGGGGGCGCCGTCGACCACGTTGGGAACCCTGGGCCTGGACTCGCCGAACCCCTTGGCCAGCAGGGTCGTGCCGGTGCCCGCGAGCGCCGCCTGCAGCGCCTGCCGTACGGCCTGGGCCCGCCTGAGCGAGAGCGCGTCGTTGTAGGCGTCGCTCCCCTGGTCGTCGGTGTGCCCCTCGATCCTGACCTGCCCGCCCGCGGACTCGGCCCTGATCCGTTCGGCGACCCGCCGCAGGCGCTGCTTCGCCCCGGAGGTCAGTACGGCCTTGTCGAGGGCGAACAGCACGTCGCTGGTGAGCGCCACGGTGACCTCCTCGCCGCGCTTCGACTCGCTCTCCGCGCCGTCGAGCGACTCGACCTCGGCGACGATGTCCTCGACCGGGGCGACGATCTCCTCGACCCCGGCCGTGGGCTCCTCGTCGGCCCACGCGGTCACCGGGAGCCCCGCGACCAGGACGAACGTGAGCGCCAGGGCCGTGAGGCGTTCAGGAGATCGGGACATCGGCGAACACACCCAGCACCTTGAGATCCACGTTGATCTTCGTGACGTCCGGGGGCGGGGCGGCGAACGTCGCGTTCAGCGGCAGCACCTCGTCCGGCTCGGTGAACACGTCGTAGTCGGAGCACAGGCAGGTGACCTTGGGGTAGTCGCCGGTGCGCGCGACGACGTAGCGCTTGCCGTTGACCGGATCGACCAGGCCGATCCCCGCGACGGTGAGCCCGAGGCCGCCGGGGGTGTCCCCCAGGCTGCTGGTCATCTGCCATCTGGTGTCGCCCTCGTTGGTGACCGTCCAGGTCAGCATGGCCAGCCTGCCCTGCCGCTTGAGACCGGTGATCCGCACCACCAGTTTGGCGCCGCCCGACCTGACCTCCCTGGCGGCGATCGTCCTCTCGCGCTCGACGGGCGCGTCCGGCTGCTCGGGGGCCTGTTCCGTGGCTCGTTCCTCGGGAGTGGTCGAGGCGGCGGAGAGCGGCTGTCGTTCCTCACCACCGCCGCCCTGCTGCCCGGACTGCCCGGGGAGCATCCCGCACCCGCTCAGCACGGCCGCCAGCGCGGTGGCGGCCAGCGCCGGTGTGATCCCTCTTCTCATCCTGGTTTCCACCCCTGCCCCGTTGTGGTTCACGTTCGGCCTCGACCGTAGGCGGGCCACCTTCAGAACCCGTATAGCGCGCTATACGCCCCGGCGGCGTCGCACCTCGGCGGCGAGCTTCTCGGCCATGGCGCGGCCCCGTCCATCACCAAGAGCGTCAAACTCTCCCATAGCTCGCGTTAATCCATCAAACGCCTCATCAATCTCGTCAAGCCCCAAAGCGGCCTCGGCCAGGGCGAGCGTCGCCCGCGCGGCTCCCCCACGGTCCCCGTGCTCGCGGAACGTCTCCAGGGCCTGCCGGGCGCTCTGTTTCGCGACGTCCGGGCCGCCCTCGGCCAGGGCGATCCCGGCCAGGACCACCAGCGCCGTGGCCTCGGGCAGCCGGTCCCCGAGGCGTCTGGCCAGGCCGAGCGCGTGTTCCGCCCGCCCGCGCGCCTCCCGGAGCCGCCGCGCGTCCAGGAGCAGTCCGGCGAGGTCGAGCGAGACCGCCGCCTCGCCCCTCGGGTCGCCCAGCTCGCGGTAGGCCTCCAGGCTTCTGGACAGCAGGTCCGGCTCCCGGCGCAGCCCACCGAGGGCGCGCAGCGCGTCGGCCCTGCCGCGCCGGTCCCCCGCCGCCGAGAAGGCCGCCAGGCAGGCCACGAAGCACGCCTGCGCCTCGGGCAGCCGGTCTTGCGCGAGGTGGACCAGGCCGAGCCGGTAGCGGGTGCGGGCCACCTCGCCCGTCTCGGCCAGCGTGAGCGCCAGCCGCAACGTCTCGGCCGCGTCCGCGAGACGGCCCTCGACCCGGTGCAGGTCGGCCAGGGACCTCAGCAGCAGTGCCTCACCGTGCCGGTGCCCCGCGCGCCGTACGGCCCGCAGCCCCTCCTCGACGGTCGAGCGCCAGTCCTCGCGGTGCGCGCCCAGCTCGAAGAAGGGCGTCAGGTAGAAGGCGAGCCGCCAGGCGACCTCGTCCAGGCCCGCCCGCCGCGCGTCGGCGACTGTCGCGACCAGGAACCCGCGTTCCGCGGCGAGCCAGCGGGCCGACTCCCTGAACAGCGCGGTCTCCGGAGCCGTGATCTGCTCAGCCGTACGGGCCAGGGTCAGGCCGGAACCCGGTTCGGCGGGCAGGAGCAGCGTCCTGGCGCGCCGGGCGCGCTCCAGGATCTCCGGCGCCACGGCGGCCAGGACCCCGGCGGGCGGCCCCTCCTCCTCGGCCAGGCGTTCGGCCGCGTAGAGCCTGGTCAGGTCGTGCCAGCCGTACCGCTCCTGGCCCGCGGGGTCCAGACCGCGGGCCTGCAGCAGGCCCGCCCCGGCCAGCGCGTCGAGGGTCTCCTCGGCGGGCCCGCCGAGCAGCGCCGAGGCCACCCACGGGGCGACGTCGGGGGCGGACAGCGCGCCGAGACGGCGCAGCAGCAGGCGTTGCCGCTCCGAGAGGGCGCGGTAGCCCAGCGCCAGGCTGCCGCGCACGGCCAGGTCGCCCGCGCTCAGCTCGTCCAGGCGTCCGCGTTCGTCCCCAAGGCGCCCCGCCAGGTGCGCGAGGGTCCAGCCGGGGCGCCGCGCCAGCCTGGACCCGGCGATCCTGAGCGCGAGCGGCAGCCCGCCACACAGTTCGGCGACGCGCGCCGCCGCCTCGGGCTCGGCGCGGACGCGATGCTCCCCGGCCACCCCGGCGAGCATCGCGACGGACTCGTCCCGGTCGAGCACGTCAAGTTCGAGGGCACGGGCCGCCTCAAGGCCGGGCAGCGGCGAGCGGCTGGTCACCAGCGTCACGCAGCCGGGCCCGGTGGGCAGCAGCGGGCGCACCTGGGCCTCGTCCGCCGCGTCGTCGAGCACCACCAGCAGGCGCCGCCCGCCGACCGTGCTGCGGTAGAGGCGGACCCGCCCGTCCAGGTCGGCGGGGATCGCCGCCTCGGGGCAGCCGACCGAGCGCAGCAGATCCTCAAGCACCGCCTCGGGCGTCCTGGTGCCGAGCGAGGCGTACAGCCGTCCGTCGGGGAGGTCGAGCGCGGTGGCCGCGTGGACCGCGACCGCGGACTTGCCCACCCCCGCCGGACCGTGCAGCACCAGGTGGACGGGGGCGCCTCCGGCCTTCGGCACCGATCCTCGGATCCACTCCAGTATGTGCTCGCGTCCGGTGAAGTCGGCGATGTCGGGAGGTGTCTCGTTCGGCACGGTCCGTGGCGCGGGGGAGCCCGTCAGCACGCGTTCGTGCGCCGCGCGCAGGTCCTCCCCCGGTTCGAGGCCCAGTTCCTCGACCAGCAGCCGCCGCGCCTCCCGGTAGGCGCCCAGTGCCTCGGACCTGCGTCCCGCCTGGTCGAGGGCCGCGATGAGCTGCCCCCAGGCCCGTTCCCGCAGCGGGTGCGCCGCGACGAGCGCGCGCAGCTCCCCGACCACCCGCGCGCCCCTGCCGAGCGTCAGGTCCAGCTCGACCCGCTCCTCGACCGCGGTCAGCCGCAGTTCCTCAAGGCGTACGGCGTGCGCGCGCCGCAGCGTGTCGGACTCGACGTCGGCCAGGGCGGGTCCCCGCCAGAGCGTGAGGGCCTCGCGCAGCCCCTCTGCCGCCTCGGCCCTCCTGCCCGCCTCCCCCGCCCGCCTGGCCTCGGCCACCAGGTGTTCGAACCGGTGCGCGTCCACCCGGCCGGGATCGACGTCGAGGAGGTAGCCGCCCGGCACGGTGCGGATCCCCTCGACCACCTTGCGCAGGGCGCTGACGTAGACCCGCAGCACCGGTTCCGCGGAGGCGGGCGGCCGCCCGTCCCACACCTCGTCGATGAGCCGTTCGACGGCCACCGGACGCGCGGGCCGCAGCAGCAGGGCGGCCAGCAGCGCGCGGTGCTTGGCGGGCCCCGGGGTCAGGTCGCGTTCCCCGTCGAGGACCCGCAGCGGTCCCAGCACGCAGAACCGCACCGTCCTCAGCCCTTCCGCCCGCTGAGGTCGAAGGAGGCGAACCTGACCCGGACCGCCTCCGCCGTGTCCGGGGCCGCGTGGACGCCGCTCGCGCCGGGGCCGTACGGATCGCGGGTGTCGACGGCCTCGGCGACCAGGACGTCGTCAACCCACATGCTCAGGGCGGCTCCCGCGCCCCGCTGCCCGCACCGGGCGACGAGCCGGTTGTCGCCTTTTTTCGCCACCTGGGCCGGTCCGGCGAGGACGGTGCCCCGGCCCGCGCTCCGTTTGACGATGGAGGCGGTGCCGGAGCCGGTGACCGTGAACTCGTAGCGGTCGCCGGTGCCCAGGTCACCGCGGCACCACACGCCGAACTCCCCCGACCCCTTCTCCAGCCTGGCCGCCGAGCTGACCACGACGCCGTCCTCGGACTCACCGGAGCGGGGGGCCGACTTCCACAGCCGCCAGCCGGGGTTGGCGGTCAGCACGTAGGCGGTGCCGTCCCGCTCGCTCCGGCCGCCCTCGGTCACGCCCACCGCCCAGGAGTCGCCGAAGTCGGCGTGGTAGGGCAGCAACTCCGGGCGGCCGAGATAGAAAGCCGCTCCTGTGGCCACGGCCGTGGCGAGGGTGGCCGCGCCCAGGATCCACGGCCACCGGCGCCTGGTTTTCTCCGGGGCGGTCCAGGAGCGTTCGACGACCTGGGTGGCGGTCGCCGGGGTCGGGCTGCCGCCGATCAGCTCGCCCAGCAGTTGCGCGGCGCTCGGCCGCCGTCCGGGGTCCTTGGCCATGGCCCGCTCGACGACGGCGCGCATCCGGTCCTCAAGGCCGTCGAGGTTGGGTCCCTCGTTGACGATCCGGTACAGGACCTCGGAGGGAGAGCCCCCGCCGAACGGCAGGCGGCCGGTGCCCGCGAACGCGATCACCCCGCCCCAGGCGTAGACGTCGGCCGCGGGCGTCAGCGGCTCGCCGCGCACCTGCTCGGGCGCCATGAACGCGGGCGTGCCCAGGATCGCCTGGCTGGCCAGGCTGTCGTCGCCGACGATCCGCGCGATGCCGAAGTCGATCACCCGGGGGCCGAGCGGCGACAGCAGCACGTTCGACGGCTTGAGGTCGCGGTGGATCACCCCGGCCTCGTGGATGGCGTGCAGCGCCGTGGCGATCCCGGCCGCGAGCGCCTCCAGGTTCGCGCCGGTCAGCGGCCCCTGTTCCTGTACGGCCTGCGCCAGGTTCGGCCCCTTGACGTACTCCGTGACGAGGTAGGCGGTCTCCCCCTCGATCCCGGCGTCGAGCACGGGGGCCGTGCAGAACCTGGCCACCCTGCGCGCCGCGGCCACCTCGCGCTCGAAGCGCCGCACGAAGTCAGGGTCGTGGGTGAGCCGCGGATGGATCACCTTCACCGCGGCCAGGCCACCGGTCGGGGTGGTGGCGAGGTGCACCACGCCCATGCCACCCCGGCCAAGCTCGCGCCTGAGCACGTATCCGCCGATCGCGTTCACCGGAGTCACCCTACGGTCAAACACCGGCATTCAGGATGTTCACCCCAGGTCGGCGATGGCGGCGACCGGACCGCCCCCGCTGGGCCCCTGGTGGACGGCGGCGACCGAGACGAAGACGGCGGGGTCGCCGGTGACGCTGGCCGCGACGCCGCCGACCGTGGCCTTGATCTGGCGGTGCCAGTGCACGTCGGAGTCGTCGAGCATGATGTTGCGCCTGCCCCTGACCCGGCCGGAGGGGTCCGCCTCGCACTTCATGAACACGTTGACCAGCCTGCCGTCCAGGTCGGAGGGGTGCGGGCGCTCCGGCAGGTCGATCCCGCTGGACCGGATGGCCTCCCAGATGCCGTCGGCGTCCAGCGCGTCCCGCATGACGGAGTGGCCGATCCGGTAGCGCCCGCCGATGCCCCTGACGTTGCCGACGACGACGATCTGCGCCCTGTCCAGCTCGACGCCGGAGGAGCAGGAGGCGACCGAGGAGTACAGCGACAGGTCGCGGTGGATCTGCTCGGCCGTCGGCTTCTCGATCTCGCCGAGCGCGACGGCCACGCCGAGGGCTGTCGTCGAGTTGGAGATGTCCATCGAGGGGCCGGTGTCCTCGGTGACCACGTCCTGTCCCCTGGACCTGGCCTCGGTGATGGTGGCTAGGGTGAGCAGGGGCGTCTTGGTCTGGACGTAGTGGACGTCGGCGGGGTCGTCGATCCCGGCGGCCTCCATGGCCTTCCTGACGCCCGCGGCGACCTTCTCCACCATCGCGGGACGGCCGATGTCCTCGGGCAGGATGACCTCGCTCATCGCGACGCCGACGCTCAGGCGCGGCTCCTGGCTCGGCTCGGCGTCCGCCGTGGTCGCGAAGATCGTCGCGTGCGGGCTGAGCACGCCGTCGGTGCCGCCCGACCAGACCAGCGGGACGTCCTGGGGCGCCGGGTGCCCCCTGTCCGCGAGCACCTCGCGGAAGGCGCGGTCGGCCAGGATGCGGGTGTAGTCGTTGACGCCGCCGTTGCCCTCGGTCTTGCCGATCACCGCGAGGACCCGGTGCGCCTCGATCACCCCGTCGTCGATGAGCCGGGACAGCCCGGAGGCGTCCGTCACGCTCTCGATGGCCACCTTGCGCACTTCGATGGGTTCCGGCATTCCTGCCACCTTTCGATACTTTTGTCGCCTTTTGTCGAGCGACTTCGGCGGTCGGGGTTGCGATACCCACCGGGTGGGGCCGGGCACCGGCCTCCCGGGAGAGCGGTTCCCCGTTCGCGATGCGAGATCAGGCGATGTGCACGTTTGCACTTTCCGCGATCAGCAATCGCTCTCCCGCCTGGCGATCACGTCCTGTTTCCCGGCGCTCACCATGCGGCGCGAACCCACCCTTGAAGATCTTGTGATCTCCAACACATCCGAACATCCGATGAATTGGACATATCACCACTTCTCAGAACATCGGCGGATATTTCACAGCACAGAATGGCGTTCAGTTAACGTCGCGTTTCCCACCGGCTCATCTGCCCGCGCACGCGGCACCAATAACTTTGTTTACAGTTGGGTCCGCGGTGGAAAACGAGCCGCGCCACGCAGCTGAGAAAACGGGGTTCTCCGCATGCTCGCATTACTTGACGCGCCTCCTGACAAGGCCGATCAACACCTTCCACAGCCTCCGTCCGACGACGAGCTGAAACTATATTTTGGTCCGCAGAAGCGCTGGGTACTTCTGTCGGTTCCCCTTTCCCTGACATTCACCACGGGGACGCTTTTCCTATTCTCCATGCGCCATCCCGCATTGTGGCCTTTTTTCGTGGCCCTGCTGCTGAACCTCGCCGGATGGACGATGTCGTTCGTCGACGGGCAGCGTCAGCGGCTGACCACCTGGGAGTCGCACGAGCTGCTCGTACGCTCCTGGCGGCCCGCCCACCTGCCGTCGGTGGACGTCTTCCTGCCGACCAGGGGCGAGCCCATGGAGATTCTGCGCAACACCTTCCGCCACGTGGGCGCACTGCTATGGAACGGTCCAGTCACGGTCTGGGTGCTCGACGACGCCGCCCGCGCCGAAGTCGAGGAGCTGGCCGTACGGCATGGCTTCCGTTACAGCGCGCGGCCCGACCAGGGATATCTGAAAAAGGCCGGAAACCTCAACCACGGCCTGTCGATCAGCTCGGGCGAGGTGGTCGCGGTATTCGACGCCGACTTCTGCCCGAGACCCGATTTCCTCTCCCACCTGGTCCCCTATCTGGAGGACCCGGGGATCGCCGTGGCCCAGTCGCCGCAGTACTTCGACACCACGGCCGACATGCCCTGGCTGCAGCGTACGGCCGGTGCCGCCCAGGAGATGTTCTACCGCTGGCTGCAGCCCTCCAGGGACGCCGACGGCGGCGCCATCTGCGTGGGCACGAACGTGGTCTACCGGCGCTCGACGCTTGAGGAGATCGGCGGCTTCCCCAAGATCGACCACAGCGAGGACATCTACACCAGCGTCGCGCTGATGAAGCACGGCTACCGCACCAAGTACGTCCCGGTGCTGCTGGCCAAGGGCCTGTCCCCCGACAACGTCGCCTCCTACATCGCCCAGCAGTACCGCTGGGCCATGGGCTGCATGAGCCTGCTGTTCGACCGTGACTTCCACCGCACGCCGATGTCGTGGCGGGTCCGGCTCTCCTACTACAGCGGCTTCCTGAGCTACTTCGTCTCGGCCGCCAACATCGCGGCAGTCCCGCTGCCGGGCCTCGTCATGCTCACCTTCTATCCGCAGGAGGTCAGGGCGTGGCACATGATCCCGTTCGTGGGGCCGCTCTGGGTGGCGCTGGTGCTGCTGCCCACGGTCTCGGTGAGCCGCTGGCGCTTCGAGGTGACCCGCGCCCAGACCCTGTACGCCTACTGTCACCTGATCTCCATCGTGCACGCCGTACGCAACCAGGCCGCCGCGTGGGTGCCGAGCGGCGCGGCGGCGGGAAAGAGCACGCTGGTCTCGACAGTCGCCCGCATGGCCTTCGTCTGGCTGACCCTCACCACGGGCGCCACCTGGATCGGCATCGCGCTGCGCGCGCCCGTCTACGGCTGGGGCGAGTACTGGGCGCTGACCCTGTTCGCCGCCGGCACCACCTACGTCGCCCTCCCCCTCATCCGTGATCTGTGGAGGATCCTCCGATGAACCACCGTCTGCGCTGGCCAGAGGCCCTGGCCATCACCGTCCTGTTGACGCTCGGCGTGCTGCTCGCCTCGGGTCTCGCCGTACTGCCGCCGCTGCTGCCATGACCCCGCGCTACCGTCTCGGCTTCAGGCCGGACATCGAAGGGCTGCGAGCGGTCGCCGTCCTGGCCGTGCTCGCCTTCCACGCGACCGTGCCCGGCATGGCCGGGGGGTTCGCCGGGGTTGACGTGTTCTTCGTCATCTCCGGGTTCCTGATCACCGGTCTGCTGCTGCGCGACGTCTCGGCGCGGGGCCGTTTCTCGCTTGCCGAGTTCTACGCCAGGCGGGCCAGGCGCATCCTGCCCGCCGCCGGGGTCGTGCTGCTCGCCACGACGGCGGGGGCCTGGCTGCTGCTGCCCCCGCTGCGCGGCACCGACGTCGCCGGTGACGTGGTCGCCGCCGCCCTGTACCTCGCCAACTGGCGTTTCGTGGCGGGGCAGACCGACTACCTGGCCGCGGCACGGGACCCGAGCCCGCTGCTGCACTACTGGTCGCTGGCCGTCGAGGAGCAGTTCTACCTGCTGTGGGCGCCGCTGCTGCTGGTCCTGGTGCTGGTCGCGCGCCGTCTCGGCCGCAGCCCCCTGCCCGCGGTCGCGGTAGCCGTCGTGGCGCTGACCGGCGTCTCGTTCGCACTCTCCCTGTGGTGGACCGGCACCAGCGCCCCGCTGGCCTACCTGTCCTCCCCCTCCCGCGCCTGGCAGTTCGGCGTGGGTGCCCTGGCCGCGCTGCTCACGCCGTACGGCCAGCTTCCCGGTGCCCGTCCCGGCGGCGGCGAGGGCCGCCGGGACGCTCCGCGTTTCTCCCTGCGGGTCGCCTCGGGGGCACTCGGACTGGCGGGGGCCGCCGCGATCGCCTGGTCGGTCGTGGCGCTCGGTCCGCAGACCCCCTACCCGGGGACGGCCGCCCTGGTTCCCACGCTCGGCACGGCGGCGGTCATCATGTTCCGCTCCCCGGTCTCGGCGGCGCTGTCCTGGGCGCCGGTACGGCTCGCGGGGCGCCTGTCGTTCTCCTGGTACCTGTGGCACTGGCCGGTCCTGGTCCTCACCGAGGCCGTGCTGGGTGAACAGTCATGGCCGGTACGGCTGGCGCTGGTGCTGGCCTGCGCGCTTCCCGCCGCCCTGACGCTGAGGCTGGTCGAACGGCCGCTGCGGATGTCGCGGGTCGTGGCCGCGCTGCCCCGGCACGGCCTGGCCCTGGGCACCAGCGCGATGGCCGTCCCCGTCGCCGCGGCCCTGCTGCTCAACGGCGGGATCGTGCAGGGCGCCACGACCACCACGGCCACCGTGGCGCGGTCGGCGGAGGCTCCCGGCGCACCCGGTACGGCGCTGCGCCCGACGCCCGCGCAGGCCAGGACCGACTTCCCCAAGTCTCAGGGCTGCGAGATCGCGCTGACCGCGACGACGAGCCCGCCGTGCCTGTTCGGGAACCCGGCCTCCAAGGACAGGGTCGTCCTCATCGGCGACTCCCACGCGGGCCAGTGGTTCGCCGCCGCGGAGCGCGTCGCCGTACGGAGAGGATGGGCCCTTGAGGTCCTCACCAAGCCCGGCTGCCCGCTGCCCAGGCTCACGGTCGTCGATCCCCGGCTGGGCAGGGAGTACCGCGAGTGCGACGCCTGGCGGGAGTACGCGCTGAAGCGGCTGGCCGCCGAGTCCCCGCCCCGGCTGGTCCTGGTGGCCTCGCTCAACGCCTACACCACCGACAGGGCCGCGCTGACCCGTGCCTGGGACGCGACTCTCACCCCGCTGTCGCGGCTCGGCGCCTCGCTGGTCTACCTGCGTGACACGCCGCTGCCCGGCAAGGACGTGCCCGCCTGCCTGTCCGGTGCTCCCGTCCCGAGCTGCGCGTTCCCGCGCGCCGCGGGGCTGCGTCCCGACCCGCTGGCCGAGCAGATCGCCGCCGGGGACCGGCCCGGGGTCCGCCTGCTGGACGTGACGCCGCTGCTGTGCCCCCCTGGGCCGGACACCTGCCCCGCGGCGCTCGACGGCATCGTGCTCTACCGCGACGACGCGCACATCACCGACACGCTCGCGGTACGGCTCGCCCCCCGGCTCGAACAGGATCTGGAGGACCTCGACTTGATCCCCACGGTGCTGTGAGGCCCGCCGCCCGGGTGCTCCTCGCCCTGATCGTCCTCCTGGCCGGGTGCTCGGGGCCCGGCCAGGAGGCGCGCTGGACCGAGATCTTCCGTGACGACTTCTCCGGGGCCGCCGGGTCCCCGCTGCCCTCGGGGTGGCTGCACGACCTCGGCACCTGCTACCCCGGCTGCCCCGCCCCCCGGTGGGGCACCGGGGAGATCGAGACCATGACCGACTCGACGGAGAACGTCTCCCTCGACGGCGCGGGGAACCTGGCCATCACCCCCCTGCTGCGCGAGGGCGCCTGGACGTCCGGCCGGGTCGAGACCACCCGCTCCGACTTCAGGCCCCCGCCGGGGGGTGTGCTGCGGGTCGAGGCCAGGATCCAGCTGCCCGCGGTGACCCCCTCGGACGGCGCGGGCTACTGGCCCGCGTTCTGGATGCTCGGCGCCCCGCTGCGCGACGGCTACACCGGCTGGCCCGCCATCGGCGAGATCGACGTGGTCGAGGCGGTCAACGGCCGCCCTGCGGTCATGGCCGCCATGCACTGCGGGGTGATGCCGGGCGGGCCGTGCGGCGAGCCGTCCGGCATCGGCTCCGGCGAGCGGCCCTGCCCGACCTGTCACGGGAGCTTCCACCGCTACGCCGTCGAGATCTCCGAGAAGGAGATCCGCTGGTATCTCGACGACACCCCGGTCCTGACCGTCGCCGCCGCCCGGATGGACCAGCAGACCTGGCGCAGGGCGACGGCCCACGGCTTCTTCCTGATCCTGAACGTCGCCATCGGCGGCGGCCTCCCCGAAGCCCTCGGCGGCGGCCCAACCCCAACCACCCTCCCGGGCCGCCCCATGCTCATCGACTACGTCTCGGTCAAAACCAAACCCCTAACCCATCCTCTTTAGGATCTCGGCGACCACCGCGGCGCGTTGGGGCTGGAGGTAGAAGTGGCCGCCGGGCAGGATCGTCAGGGAGAAGCCCGAGGTCGTGCGGGCCTGCCACTCCTTGGCCTGGAGCGGGGTGACCACCGGGTCGGCGTCGCCGACGATGACGGAGACGGGGGTGCGCAGCGCGGGCCCCGGGGTGTGGCGGTAGTCCTCGATCAGGCGGAAGTCGGCCCTGATGTAGGGGAAGACGATCTCCCGCATCGTCGGGTGGGAGAGGATCTCCAGTTCTGTACCGCCGAGTTTGGTCAGCTCGGCCAGGAAGGTCTCGTCGTCGAAGGAGGAGATCTCCCGCCTGCGTCTCGGCTCGTGCGGCGCGGCGCTTCCCGAGACGAACAGCCGGACGGGGCCGCTTCCCCTGGCTTCGAGCACCCTGGTGACCTCGTAGGCGATCGTCGCGCCCATGCTGTGCCCGAACAGCACGACGTCCCGGTCGAGCAGGGGCTGGATCTCCTCGACCACGTGGCCGACGATCTCGTGGATGTCGGCGGGCATGGGGTCGCCGAACCGGTCCGCCCTGCCCGGGAGCTGCACGCCGTACGGCTCGACGGATCCGGGGAGCAGGTCGGGCCAGTCGCGGTAGGCGGTGACCGAACCGCCCGCGTGCGCGAAGCAGATGAGCCGCGTGGTGGCCCTCGGCCTGGGCTTGAGGGGACGCAGCCAGGTCATGTCGGTTCCTTCCGGTGCTGTGAACCCGATCCTGTGGACTCGGGGGGTCCCTTCAATGATCGCCTCCCGGGTACGGCGCACGCGAGGGGGATGGCCACATGTGCCGTCCTCGGATGGCCGGGACGGGACACCGCGGGTACGCCGGGATTCCGGGGTGACGGGTGGGGAAACAGTGTTGTGCGGGTCGCGCATTTCCTGTCCTGCCGGTGCCTCCGCGCTTCAGATCTTGCTCTGTTAGGCTTACCTTGCTTAACGTCTGAGCAACTGTTCAAGTGTTGATGAGGCGGATCTCGGGATGGGTCACGGACACGGCCATGGGCATGGCCACGGGCACGGGCACGGGCATGGACACGGGGCGAACTCCGACCGCCGCTACCTGGTCGCGGCGCTCGCGCTGCTGACGGCCTTCATGGCGGCCGAGGTCGTGGTCGGCGTCATCGCCAACTCCATCGCGCTGATCTCGGACGCGGGGCACATGCTCACCGACGCGGCCTCCATCGCGCTGGCCCTGGTGGCGATGGGCATGGCGGCCAGGCCCGCGAGCGGCGCCTACACCTTCGGCTGGAAGCGCGCCGAGATCCTCTCCGCCGCGATCAACGGGCTGACGTTCGTGGCGCTCGTCGTCTACTTCGTCTACGAGGGCGTCCGGCGGCTCCTGCACCCGCCGGAGGTGACGGGGACGCTGGTCCTGGGCACGGCGCTGGTCGGCATCGCGGTCAACGCCACGGCGGCCTGGCTCATCGCCAGGGCCGACCGGAGCAGCCTCAACGTCGAGGGCGCCTTCCAGCACATCCTCAACGACATGTACGCCTTCGTCGCGACCGCGGTCGCCGGGGCGATCGTCTGGCTCACCGGCTGGAGCAGGGCGGACGCCATCGCCGCCCTGGTCGTCGCGGCCCTGATGGGCAAGGCGGCGTACGGCCTGCTGCGCGACGCCGGGCGCATCCTGTTCGAGGCGGCGCCCCACGGCGCTCCTCCCGCCGAGGTGAACGCGGCCATCGCCGCCCACGCCGAGGTGACCAGGGTGGACGACCTGCACGTGTGGACCGTGACCAGCGGGCTGTCCGCGCTGTCGGCGCACGTGACCGTCGCCCCCGGCGGCGACTGCCACCGGGTCCGCCGCGAGCTGGCCGACCTGCTGCACGAGCGCTTCCACATCGACCACAGCACGCTGCAGGTCGACCACGTCCCGGGCAACGCCTGCCGGATCGCCGCGGGCCGCCAGAGATCGGCCTGACCGGGGTCACCCGAGGCAGGCCTCGAAGACCTTCGTGAGCCGCGCGACCACGGCCTCCCTGCCCTCCTCGTCGAACACCCCGGGGCCGAAGAGCTGACGCAGCGTCCCCGCGCCCGCGATGAGCGCGGTCGCGGCGGTCGCCCCGAGGGCGGCGTCCTCACCGGGCAGGCGCGCGGCCAGCGGCTCCAGGATCGCCGAACGGACCCGGTCGGCGACGATCCCGTGGATCTCCGGGCAGACCGTCGAGCGGCTGAGCGTCGCCAGCACCGGCCCCTCCTCCCGGGAGCCGAGCAGGTCGGCGACGTACTCGGCCAGGCGCCGCGGCAACTGCCCGCGCGGCACGTCGAGCACCCCGGGGAACCGTCCCCGTACGGCCAGCACCTCGGCGAACAGGTCCCGCTTCGTGCCGAAGTAGCGGTTGATCAGGGCGATGTTGACCCCCGCCTCGGCGGAGATGAGCCGCATCGTCACCTGGTCGTAGCCGAGTTCGGCGAACAGACGACGAGCGGCGTCCAGGATGCGGCACCTTGTGCCTTCCCTGTCACGACGCCGTATCTCGTCCACTTTTCCATTCCTTCCAGATTTGACGGGTAAACAAGCGTCTACTAACTTCATGTGTATCGTACATACATTGGGGGATGGTCCATGCTGACCGAACAACAGGTCCAGGCCGAGGCGGCACCGAGGTTCACCCACAGACAGGTGCTGGAGATCCTGGCTGGCCTGATGCTCGCCATGCTGACGTCGATGATCTCGACCTCCGTGGTGGGCACCGCGCTGCCGACGATCGTCGGCACGCTCGGCGGTCAGGAGCAGCTCGCCTGGGTGGCGAGCGCGACGCTGCTGACCATGACGGCCTCGACCCCCCTGTGGGGCAAGCTGTCGGACCTGTACGGCCGCAAGCTCATGTTCCAGGCCGCCCTGCTCGTCTTCGTGCTCTCCTCGGTGGCCGCTGGCTTCTCCCAGGACATGGGCCAGCTCATCGCGGCCAGGGCCGTGCAGGGCATCGGCGCCGGTGGCCTGGCGGCGCTGCCGCAGATCATCCTCGGTGACGTGGTCGAGCCCAGGGAGCGGGGGCGCTACTCCGGCTACATCGGCGCGGTCTTCGGCGTCTCGACAGTCGCCGGGCCGCTCATCGGTGGATTCGTCGTGGACAACATGTCCTGGCGCTGGACATTCTGGATCTGCGTGCCGCTGGCCGTCGTCGCCTTCTTCGTCATCCAGAAGGTGCTCAAGCTGCCGCCGTCCCACCGGCAGGCCAGGGTCGACTGGTGGGGCGCGACCTTCATCACCGGCGGCACGACCGCGCTGATGCTGCTGCTGTCCCTGGGCGGCAAGGAGTTCGCCTGGAGCTCGGGCTGGACCTACGGGCTCGGCGCGCTGAGTCTGGTGCTGTTCGGCCTGGCCGTCGTCGCCGAACGCGCGGCGTCCGACCCGATCCTGCCCCCGCACCTGTTCCGCAACCGCACCTTCGTGCTCACCTGCCTGGCCTCGCTGCTGGTCGGCGCCGCGATGTTCGGCGCACTGATGTTCCTGCCGCAGTACCTGCAGATCGTCAAGGGCATGAGCCCGACCGCCTCCGGCCTGATGACGCTGCCCATGGTGCTCGGCCTGCTGGCCTCCTCCATCGTGACCGGCCGCTTCGTCACCAGGACCGGCCGCTGGAAGGCCTTCCCCGTGGCGGGCATGCTGCTGGTCGGCCTCGGCCTGTTCCTGCTCTCCCGGCTGCACGTGGACAGCTCACTGGCGGTCGTCGGCGTCGACATCACAGTCCTCGGCGTCGGGCTCGGCGCCTCCATGCAGATCCTGATCCTGGCCGCGCAGAACGCCGTCACCCGCGCCGACATGGCCTCGACCACCTCCGGCGTGACGTTCTTCCGCTCCCTCGGCGGCGCGGTCGGCGTGGCCGCGTTCGGCGCGATCCTGTCCAACCGGCTCACCTCGGAGCTGGTCTCCCTGGCCAGGGCCGCGCACCTGCCCCTGACCGGGGGCGCGACGCCGAGCCTGGGCTCCCCCGCCGCCATCCACCACCTGCCCGCCCCGGTGCTCGACGTGATCCTGGAGGCCTTCACCCGGGCCATCAACACCGTCTTCCTGGTCGGGGTGCCGATCGCCGTACTGGCCGCGCTGGCGGCACTGATGCTCAAGGAGCTGCCGCTGCGCTCCGCGCGCAGCGCCCCCACCGACGCGAGCTGACGGAACACGAAGAAGGAGGGGGCGGGACATCCCGCTCCCTCCTCTGTGTGGAGTGCCTCTGTGTGGAGTGCCTCAGACCGTGGCCAGGGCCGCCTCGGACTCCAGCACCGCGGCGACGGCGTTGACGACCGCGGCGATCCTGATGGCCTCCTGGATCTGCTCGCGGGGCAGCCCCGCCTTGCGCAGCACCTGCTCGTGGGACTCCAGGCAGCGGCCGCAGCCGCCGATCGCGGAGACCGCGAGCGACCAGAGCTCGAAGTCGACCTTGTCCACACCGGGGTTGCCGATGATGGTCATGCGGAGCTTGGCGGGCATGGTCGCGTAGGTCTCGTCACCGATCAGGTGCATCGACCGGTAGTAGACGTTGTTCATCGCCATGATGGCCGCGGCGCCCTTGGCCGCCCTGAACGCCTCCGCCGACAGGTTGTCCGCCGCCTCGGCCGCGATCTCGGCGATCACGCGCTGCGACCTCGTCGCCGCCGCGCAGGCGAGCAGCGTCCCCCAGAGCTGCTGCTCGCCGAGCGAGGAGGTCGTGACGAGCGAGCCCAGGTTGAGCTTGACGTCCTTGGCGTAGTCGGGCAGGGCGCCCTTGAGGTTGTCGACGGACATCAGACGCCGGCCAGCAGCTTCTTCGCGTCCAGCCCGGACTCGCCCTTGTTCCAGTTGCAGGGGCACAGCTCGTCCGACTGGAGGGCGTCGAGGACCCGCAGGACCTCCTTGACGTTGCGGCCGACGGAACCGGCGGTCACCATGACGAACTGGATCTCGTTGTTCTGGTCGACGATGAAGGTGGCGCGCTGGGCGACACCGTCGGAGCCGAGGATGCCCAGCGCCGACGACAGCTCGCGCTTGACGTCGGACAGCATCGGGAAGGGCAGGTCGCGCAGGTCGGGGTGGTCCTTGCGCCAGGCGTGGTGGACGAACTCGGAGTCCACGGAGAAGCCCAGGACCTGGGCGTCGCGGTCGGCGAACTCACCCTCCAGACGGCCGAACTCGGCGATCTCGGTCGGGCAGACGAAGGTGAAGTCCTTGGGCCAGGCGAAGTAGACCTTCCACTTGCCCTCGTAGGACTTGTGGTCGATCTGGGCGAACGCGTTGTCCGCGTCCAGGGAGACACAGGCGGTCAGCTCGAACTCAGGGAAGCGGTCACCGATGGTGAGCAAGTCCGGATCTCCTTCACAGGGGACGTCGTTGTCGGAGCCAACATTGCCGCACCTAGCATTGATTCGAGAAATCGAGCAGTCGAACGAATCTGACAGGTGATCCTTATCAGTGAGCCAACCCCCACCATCGCTCAACTGCGGGCATTCCTCGCGGTCGCCGATCATCTGCACTTCAGGGAGGCGGCCTCCGCGCTGCGGATGAGCCAGCCCGCGCTGTCGAGCGCCGTCTCCGCCCTTGAGGAGACCCTGCACACCCGGTTACTGGAACGGACCACCAGGAAGGTCCTGCTGACCCCCTCCGGAGAGCGGGTCGCGGTGCACGCGGCGCGGGTGCTCAGGGCGGTCGAGGACCTCATGGGCGAGGTCGCCCAGAACAGGGAGCCGTTCAACGGCCCCGCGCACCTGGGGGTGATCCCCACGGTCGCCCCCTACGTGCTGCCCGCGCTGCTGCCGATGTTCGCGCGGCGCTTCCCCCGGCTCAAGCTGACCGTGCACGAGGCCAAGACCGAGACCATCCTGGAGGAGGTGCGCGAGGGCCGTCTCGACATGGTGCTGCTGGCGCTGCCGACCGAGGTGGCCGGGCTGGTCGAGGAGCCCCTCTACGAGGAGGACTTCCTGCTCGCCTTCTCCCCCGGCCACCCCCTGGCCGAGACGGACACCCCGCTCGGCCGCGAGGCGCTCAAGGGGCTGGACATCGTGCTGCTCAACCAGGGCCACTGCCTGCGTGAACAGGCCATCGACGTATGCCGCGAGGTCGGCGCGCGGGCGACGGCCGCCACCTACGCCACCAGCCTGCCGACCCTGGTCCAGCTCGTCGCGGGCGGTCTCGGGGTGACCCTGCTGCCCGAGTCCGCGGTCCCGGTCGAGACGGGCAAGAGGGTACGGCTGGCGCTGCGCCGCTTCGCCGACCCGGCCCCCGGCAGGACCATCGGCCTGGCCTACCGGGCCAGCTCGGCCAGGTCCGCCGAGTACGCCATGCTCGCCAGGGCCGTCCGCTCCGCGCTGCGCGCCAAACGCCTGCCGGTCAGGATCGTCGGCTGAGAGCCGAGAGCCGGGCGACGGCCTCGTCGATGACCGCCTCCTTCTTGCAGAAGGCGAAGCGGACGAAGTGGCTGCCGCGTTCGGGGTGGGCGTAGAAGACCTGGGTGGGGATGGCCACCACCCCCGCCAGTTCGGGCAGCTCGCGGGCCAGGGCGAGGCCGTCGGTGAAGCCGAGGGGGCGGATGTCGGTCTGCACGAAGTAGGTGCCCGCGGGGCGGTAGACCTCGAAGCCTGCCGCCGCGAGCCCGGCCGTCAGGCGGTCGCGCTTGGCCTCAAGGTCCGCCCGCTGCCGGGAGACCCACTCCATCTCGTGGCGCAGGCCGTGGGCGACGGCAAGCTGCCAGGGCGCGGAGGCGGTGAAGGTGAGGAACTGCTTGACGGTCTGTACGGCGCGCACGAACGGGGCCGGGCCGCACACCCAGCCGGTCTTCCAGCCGGTGACCGAGAACGTCTTGCCCGCCGAGGAGATCATCACCGTGCGCTCGCGCATGCCGGGCAGGGTGGCCAGCGGGATGTGCTCGACGCCGTCGAAGGTGAGGTGCTCGTAGACCTCGTCGGTGACGGCCACCAGGTCGCGCTCCCGGCACAGCTCGGCGATCTCGTCGAGCTCGGCGCGGGTGAAGACGGTCCCCGTCGGGTTGTGCGGTGAGTTGACCAGGATCGCCCTGGTGCGCGGGCCGACGGCGGCGCGCAGCTCGGCGGGGTCGAAGGTGAAGCGTCCCTCGACCGGCCGCAGGGTGACCGGGCGCAGCACGGCCCCGGCCAGGGCGATGGCCGCGGCGTAGGAGTCGTAGTAGGGCTCGAAGGCGATCACCTCGTCACCCGGCTCGCACAGCGCCAGGACCGAGGCCGCGATCGCCTCGGTGGCGCCGACGGTGACCAGGATCTCGCCGTCGGGGTCGTAGTCGAGGCCGTAGGAGGCCTTGCGGTGCTCGGAGACGGCCTGGCGCAGGTCGGGGACGCCGGGCCCCGGGGGGTACTGGTTGGCCCCCTCCCTGATCGCCGTGGCCGCGCGCTCCAGCATCGCGGCGGGCCCGTCGGTGTCGGGGAAGCCCTGTCCCAGGTTGATCGCACCGGTCCGTGCGGCGAGCGCCGACATCTCGGTGAAGATCGTCGTGCCGAACGCGCGCATCCGCGCCACCAGGGGATCGTTCACACGGCAACAGTAGCCTCGGCCGTCCGGCAGATCGAGTGCCGGGCCGTCACCCAGATTTGTATGGGCTTGCCGTCTTATGACGGAGGTCGTCTAGGCGAGACCGCTTGTGCGGTGATACGTCTGTTTCCTGTGACCCATACGGCTCCCGCCCAAGGAACGTCGGGAAGGCTTCACGAGCTGGACGCGCTGCGCGGGTTCGCGGTGTGCGGGATCATGCTCGTCAACACCTGGCAGCACGTCCGTGAGCGCGTGCCGACCGCCCAGCGCGGCGCGCTCGACTGGGCCGTGGAGAACCTGGCGCAGAGCCGCTTCTACCCGATCTTCTCGGTGCTGTTCGGGGTGAGCCTCGTCCTGTTCCTCGGCTCGGCCGCCGGGCGCGCGGAACACCCCCGGCTGGTGCTGCTGCGCAGGCTGGCCGTGCTGGGGGCCGTCGGCCTGCTCCACCAGACGGTCAACCCCGGCGAGGTGCTCCTGCCGTACGCCATATTCGGGGCGCTGGTGCTGCTGCCCGCCTCGTTCCTGCCGCGCCGGGCCGTGCTGCTGCTCGGGATCGTCGTGACGGTGTGGGGGGTGCGCGAGGGGGGCGGGGTCATCCTCATCCCGGGGCTGTTCCTGCTGGGCATGGCGGCGATGGAGTACGAGCCGCCCGGGTGGCTGGTCGCGCCCGTCTTCGCGGTGAGCACGGCGCTGGCCGTCGTGCTCGGTTACCTGTGGGTCAGCCGCCTGCTGTACTTCCGCGGCCTCTACGCGACGGCCGGGCTGGCCGCCGCCACCGCCTACTGCACGGGGCTGCTGCTCCTCCTGCGGGGCAGGTCGCGCGGGCCGCTGCTGGCGGTCCTGGCGCCGCTGGGCAGGATGGCGCTGACGAACTACCTGACGAGCACGCTGGCCATCCTGGCGGCGCTGCCGCTGCTGACCGCGGACCCGACCAGGATCACGGTGGTCGCGCTGACGCTCGCCGTACTGGCCGCGCAGGTGCTGTTCAGCAGGGCGTGGCTGCGCTGGCACCGCTACGGCCCGCTGGAATGGGCGTGGCGATGCCTGACATGGATGGAACGGGTGCCCAACCGCCGGATAGGGTCGAGGGTGTGACGCGTATCGCACTGTGCCAGATCCCGGTGTCCGAGGACCCCGTCGTCAACCTGTCCCGCGCCCGCGAGGCGCTGCGGGCCGCCGCGGAGGACGGCGCCGAGCTGGCGATCCTCCCCGAGGCCACCCTCACCCGGTACGGCAGGCGGATCACCGATCTGGCCGAGCCGCTGGACGGGCCGTTCGTCACCGGGCTCGCCGAGACCGCGAAGGAGACCGGCCTGGCGGTGGTCGCCGGGGTGTTCGAGACCGGGGAGGAGCCGGGGGGCCGGGTGCACAACACCGCCGTGGCCCTCGACGGGACGGGCACGCTCGTTGCCGTCTACCGGAAGATCCACCTGTTCGACTCCTTCGGCGCCACGGAGTCGGAGCTGGTCGTGCCCGGGGAGGAGCCGGTGGTCGTCGAGCTGGCCGGGCTGCGGGTCGGCCTGGTCACCTGCTACGACATCCGCTTCCCCGAGCTGTTCAGGGAGCTGGTCGACCGGGGGGCCGACGTGTTCGCGGTGATCGCCGCCTGGGGCTCTGGGCCGATGAAGGAGGAGCACTGGGCGACCCTCGTGCGGGCCCGCGCGATCGAGAACACCACCTGGGTCGCGGCCGTCGGGCAGGCGCCGAACCCCGAGGCCGCCGACGGCTTCGGGATCGGCAGGAGCATGCTCATCGATCCGATGGGCGTCGTCCACACCGACCTGGGGCCCGCGCCCTCGGTGCGGACCTGCGTGCTCGACCCACAGATCACGATTGCCACCCGGAATGCCCTGCCCTGCCTGGAACACCGGCGACTTCAGGTCGGCAGATCGTAAAATGCGACCGTGAGTGAGCCACCTGGGCGTAGAACGCAGATGCAGAAGGTCATTCCGCCCCGCCTGCTCGTGCCCTATCTCGCGGGCAGGCGGAGCGTCATCTCGGGATACGTCTACCGCGTGCAGGACTGCGCCCGCCTGACCACGCCCGCCCAGCTCTTCGCGGGCCTCGACCTGGCCTTCGAGGGCTCCGAGCTGACCGCGACCGTGCCCGAGCTCTACTTGATGCGATGGTTCGCCCGCGACGTCGACTCCTACGCGGTGCCGTACGGCCCGCACATGGGGGGTGACTGGAACGACGTTCCCCCGTTCGCGGGCAACGGCTTCACCACCTCGCGCGAGCACGTCGTGCCGCAGTTCCACACCACACCCGTCCCGATCCCCGCGGGAGCAGAGATCATCCACGTGACACCCGGCGAGGAGCGCCTGTTCGGCCGTTACGACGGTCTCGCCTGGCGGCGGGCCTCGTGAGCGGCGCGATCGAGCCGGTCGCCTCCGGCTTCCTGGCCCGCTACGGCGAGCGGACCCACGTGGCGGCGCTCGGCCCCGGCGACTCCGAGGTCGTGCTGTTCGACGAGCAGGCCCGGCCGGGTTTCGAGCGCGGCTCCGGCTACTGGCGGGCCGTGGTGCCCCGCGAGGAGCTCGAATGGCTGGTGCTGGTCCGCACGGTCGGCGCCTTCGGCGGTGAGCCCTGCCTGGTCCTCGACGTCTCCGAGGAGAACGGCGAGGAGAGCCTGCACATCGCCTACACCGGCCACAGCGGCCTGAAGGCGGAGGCGCTCGGCTACTGGATGGTCGACCACGGCGCCTACGAGGTCGTCGTGCCCCGCGAGGAGGTCTTCTCCATCCGCGTGGAGCGCGTCCCGCTGCCCCTCGTCCCGGCCCCCGCGGAGTCGGAGCCGTGATGCCTCACCGTCTCCCGAGCGCCCGGTAGCGCGCCAGGCGGGCGGTGATCCGGTCGACCGGGGCCGTGCGCAGCAGTCCGGCGATCTCGTGTTCCAGGGCGTGCGCGACCCTGCGGGAGAAGGCCTCGGGCTCGTAGGCGGCGTCGGGCAGTTCGGGGACGATCCGGTCGACGATGCCGTCGTGCCGCAGGTCCGTCGACTTCACCCGCTGCGCGGCCGCGGTCTCCGGGGCGAAGTCGACGCTCCGGTACAGCAGCGCGGAGGCCCCCTCCGGCGGCAGCGGCGACAGCCAGGCGTGCTGGGCGCACAGCACCCGGTCGGCGGGCAGCAGCGCCAGGGCGGCGCCGCCCGCGCCCTCGCCGAGCAGCAGGCAGACCGTCGGCGCCTCCAGCGTGACCAGGTCGGCCAGGCAGCGGGCGATCTCCGCGGCCAGGCCGCCCTCCTCCGCCGCCTTGGACAGCGCGGCCCCCGGCGTGTCGACCACCGTGACCAGCGGCAGGCCCAGTTCGGCCGCCAGGCGCATCCCCCGCCTGGCGACCCGCAGCCCGGCCGGGCCGAAGGGGGTCGTGACCCGCCTGCGCCCCCGGTCCTGGCCGAGGACGACGGCCGGGGCATCGCCGAACATGGCCAGGGCCATGAGCAGGCCGGGGTCCGCCTCCCCCTCGCCGCTGCCGTTGAGCGGGGTGACGTCACGGGCGCCGTGCGCGAGCAGTTCGCGCACCCCGGGGCGGTCGTCCCTGCGGGAGCGGGTGACCGCGTCCCACGCCTGGACCGGGGGGACGCGCTCGTCGGGCTCCGGTCCGCCCCGCCGTACCTCACGGGGGGCGCACAGCACGGACAGGACCCGTACGGCGAGCAGCCTGGCCTCGTGAGCGGGGACTACCGCGTCGAGCAGGCCGTGGGCCAGGAGGTTCTCGGCGACCTGGACGCCCTCGGGGAACGGGTAGCCGTGCAGCGACTCGAAGATCCTGGGGCCGAGGAAGCCGATCAGGGCGCCGGGCTCGGCCATGGTGACGTGCCCCAGCGACCCCCACGAGGCGAAGACGCCGCCGGTGGTCGGATGGCGCAGATAGACGACGTACGGCAGGCCCGCGGCGCGGTGCGCGGCGACCGCGGCGGTGATCTTCACCATCTGCGTGAAGGCAAGCGCGCCCTCCTGCATGCGGGTGCCACCCGAGGCGGGGGCGGCCAGCAGCGGGAGCCGTTCGGCGGTGGCCCGCTCGATCGCGGCGGTGAGCCGTTCGGCGGCGGCGACCCCGATCGACCCGGCGAGGAAGGAGAACTCGCAGGCGACGAGGGCGACCCTGCGGCCGTCGAGCAGCCCCTCCCCCGTGACGACCGACTCGTCGTAGCCGGTCCTGGCGCGGGCCTGGGCGAGCTCCTCGGCGTAGCCGGAGCCCGGGGGCGCGGGATCGACGGGCGGCTCGTCCCACGACCGCCACGTCCCCGGGTCGAGGAAGGCGTCGATCAGCGCGCGGGCGTCGGGGCGCACGGGGCTCATGCCCTGGCTCTCTGGCCGGCACGCGACGAGTACGGGTGAGGCGTCGTCATCCTTCACGTTCCTCCAGCCACGCGAGGACCTCGTCGTTGTGCTCGCCGAGGGCGGGCGGGGCGCTGTGCCGTACGGGTGGATCGCCGTCGAAGCGCAGCGGCGGGCCGGGAAGCTCGATGGTGCCCAGCACCGGGTGGTCCACCTCGACGACAAGGCCCTGGGAGCGGGTCTGCTCCCAGGCGTAGACCTCGTCGATCGTCCTGATCGCCCCGGCGGGCACCCCGATCCCGGCGAACGCGGCCAGCCAGTGGGCGCGGTCGTGCCCGGCCAGCGCGTGTTCGAGGTCGGCGATCAGGCGGGGGCGGTGCGCGAAACGCTCCCTGTTCGTCGCGTACTCCGGTGTCTGAGGGTCGAGGCCGAGCAGCTCGGCGACCCTGCGCCACTGCGCGTCGTTGGCCACCGCGATCTGGATCATGCCGTCGGCGCAGCGGAAGGCGCCGTAGGGGGCGATGGAGGCGTGGTGGTTGCCGCCCGCCCCGGGCACCTGGCCGCCGACCGTCCAGGCCGTGCCGTGGTAGGAGTGCACGCCGGTCACCGCGGCCAGCAGCGAGGTCCGCACGACCTTGCCCCGCCCGGTCCGCTCCCGCTCGTAGAGCGCGGCGACCACGCCGTAGGCGCCGTGGATGCCGCCGAGCAGGTCGGCGATGGAGGCTCCCACCCGGTACGGCTCGGCGGGCGAGGGACCGGTCAGGCTCATCAGGCCCGCCTCCCCCTGGGCGATCTGGTCGTAGCCCGGTCTGCCGCCTTCGGGGCCGTCGTGCCCGAAGCCGGTGATGGACAGCACGACCAGGCGGGGGTTGAGCTCGTGCAGCCGCTCGACGCCGAAGCCGAGACGGTCCAGGACGCCGGTGCGGAAGTTCTCGACCAGGACGTCGCTCTGCCGTACCAGACGCTCGATGAGGGCCTTGCCCTCGTCCGTCTTCAGATCGACGGTGATGGAGCGTTTGTTGCGGTTGGCCGCGAGGAAATAGGTGGAGATGTCGTGACCGGGACCGACGAAGGGCGGTCCCCAGCTCCGGGACTCGTCGCCCGACCCCGGCTGCTCCACCTTGATCACCCGGGCGCCGAGGTCTCCCAGCATCTGCGCCGCGTGCGGTCCCGCCAGCGCGCGGGAGAGGTCGAGCACGACGATGTCGCCGAGGGCTCCCTGCAAGATCAACCTCCATTGGTGGTCGCCGAGCCTAGCCGAACCGGACCGGGAAAGGGGCGTCCCCCGCCACCCAGCGAAGATCTTCCCAGCTCTCCGCCCGGCCCCTCCACTCGGCCCGGGGCCATCATGGAGGACATGGACGAGATCGTCTCCTTCGAGGAGCTCGCGGAAACGGTCCTGCGGCTTCCCCCCTCGTGCGGGCCCGTCCGTCTCGTCACGGTGGACGGCCCGGCCGGGTCGGGCAAGACGACCTTCGCCCGGCGGCTCGGCACGGCGCTCGGGGCGCAGGTCGTCTCCAGCGACGACTTCCCGGTGCCGTGGGACGAGGTGCCCAGGGAGTGGTTCCGGCTGGTCGAGGAGCAGGTGCTCGGCCCGCTCGCCGCGGGTGAGCCGGGCGGCTACCGGCGCTACGACTGGGCCGGGGGCGGCTACGCGGAGCGGGTCGAGGTCCCGGTCGCGCCCGCGCTGGTCCTTGAGGGGGTGAGTACGGCCCGCCGTACGGCCCCGGCGGCCCTGGCGGTGTGGGTGTACGCGCCCGCGCCGGTCCGAAAGGCCCGGGTGCTGGCCAGGGACGGCGAGCACCTGGCCGAGCAGTGGCTGAGCTGGCGGCGGGCCGAGGAGACGTGGTTCGTCACCGACGACACCCGCGCCAGGGCCGACCTGCTGGTCGAGGGCTCCCTGGTCCCCGGGGAGTTCGTCAGGGTTCAGGGACGTGCCTGAACCGTCACGGGCGTCGCCGTGCAGGGAGCGCCGTCGCAGACGTCCACGACCACGCCGTCCCGCAGGAAGTGGGCCTTCTGCACCCGGGCCTCGGGGTCGTTGCGCGGGTCGTGGTGGGGGTCCCTGCCGTAGGCGGAGCCGAGCGGCGGCGCGTTGGTCCGCGGCGGGGTGACGGCCCCGCTGTCCCAGACGACGAGCGCGGACCCGGCGAACGGACGCGGGGGCAGCGCCCTGATGCCCCAGTAGGGGGTGACGTCGGGGTCGCGGCCCGCGGCGACGGCGGGCTGGTGGACGCGCGCCCCGATCGTCCGCGCCTCGACCTGGGCGGTCACCGTCGAGACCTGGTGGTCGCCGTAGGCGACGTGCAGCAGCACCCGGTGCCTGGGCGAGCCGGGCAGCGGGTCGTCGGTCAGGTGCTGGGCGTAGCCGTCGGTCTCGCCCCGGTCCCAGAGCACCTGCATCAGCGCGAAGCAGACCTGCTGGGTCAGCCGGTCGGGGTAGGCGTCGTCCAGGATCCGCTGGAACGGCTGGAAGGCGACGCTGCGGTTGAGCAGGGTGCTGTAGTTCATGCCCGTCACCCCGAGCACGGCGTTGCGCACGTCAGGGGAGACCGCGACCAGCGCGCCGCCCGCGATGCCGCCCTGGCTGTTGCCGTCGTAGGCGAGCCCGGCCCGCCGGTCGAGCAGCGGGACGCCCCGGTCGTTCCTGAACGCTTTGTCGCCGGTGAACCCGTCCCTGCCGACCATGGCGCGGCCGAGCAGGACGAAGTTCAGCAGGCTCTGCTGCAGCCGGTCGGGGACCGTGCCGAAGGCCGACAGGTCGCGGAACACGCCCATCACGTGCGGGACGTCCTCCTCGGACATGCCGATCCACGCGGTGGCGCAGAAGACGAAGCCCTGCTGCCCGGCCATCGCCCGCACGTCTCGGGAGCGCACCTCGGCCGCCCTGCCGAGCAGGCCGTGGCCGTACAGGGCGGGGGTGGCGGGGCTGGTGAAGGCCGAGCGCGGGATCACGCACTGGTAGCGCGTGCGCAGCGTGTCGCCGAGCGGGCGCGGCCTGCCGTCCTGGTCCCGGTTGAGCCTGGCCCCGGGGGGCGCGCCCGGTTTGTCGAGGTAGTTCGGGACCTGGATCTCCCCGGTGACCTCGCGGGCGATGTCGGGGTCCTGGGCCTCGGTGAGGTCGGTGACGGTCTCGACGGTGAAGCGCGGCGCGGCCCCCTTCAGGGCGCGCAGCGCCTGGTCGCGCATGCTCAGCACGGAACCCGACAAGCCCCGCTGGCTGGCCACAGTGAAGTCCCAGGCGAGATAGAGGCCCCGCCCCTCGACCCCGGCCGTCGCGAGGTCGGCGAGAGTCCTGCGCAGCGCGCGCTGACGTCCGGCGAGCGGGTCCTTGGGCGGGAGGTCCGCCCCGGTGAGCCTGGTGAAGGTCTCCGGCGCCCGCAGGGTCAGCCCTTCCGCGTCCTTCAGGCCGCGCAGCGCGACGGCGTAGCGGTGGCCCTCGGTGAGGTTCCTCGCCGGTCTGACGATCAGCGCCCGCCGCGCCGGATCGGTCGCGCCCGCGTCGAGCTCCGCCCAGTACGGCCAGCGCTCCCCGGTGACGGTGTCCACGATCACGATGGGGGCGTCGCGCCGCAGGGACCACCCGAGGTCGGTGACGGGCGCGGCCCCGGTCCTGGCGAGGTCGAGTCCCGGCACGTGGGCCAGCAGCATGGACCCCGGCGAGAAACCGTCCGCGGTGTTCCACGCCGCCGGGTCCACGGGGACCCCACCCTTGTTGCGGGGCATGGCGTCGGCGGACAGCGCGACCCGCAGGCCGGTCGGGGTGCGGGCGTTCACGGTGAACCAGTCGTTGGGGAAGGGCAGCAGGCACTCGGGTCCCGCGACCGGGTCGCATCCGGCGGGCTGCGCCGAGGAGGGAGCCGGGATCGAGTCGGACGGCGGAGCGGGAGCCATGACGGGCAGCACGGGTCTGGGCCCCATCGCCGAGACCACGGCCAGCACGAGACTCACCACCATCGCGCGCGGACGCATGCCTGTGCCTCCCTGGGCCTCGCCGGTGCCGGATACCGGTGACTAGCGCAGCAGACCGCAGGAAAGGGCGCCCGTCAATGGGTGATCGCCGAATGGATTCAGAGTGATATGCCCCGTAGATGCCCGTCGTCGTTGAAGACCTCGGACCGTGAACCACGCCAGATCGAGACCGAGGCGTTCGTGACCGGCGCGAACGCGGCCACCGAGACCAGCGGGACCTCCTCGATCACGTGTTTGAGCATCAGCACGATCGCGTCGTGCGCGACGACCAGCACCCGGCGCCCCGCGCACTCGGCGCGCATGTCGCCGACCACCGCGCGCACCCGGTCCGCGACGTCGGAGAAACACTCGCCACCGGGAGGGCGGTAGCCGTACTCGGCGCGCAGCAGCGCCGCCGCCTCCTCGGGGAAGCGCTGCCTGATGGCGGCCAGGTTCATCCCCGCCAGCTCGCCCATCAGCCGGTCGCCGAGCCTGGCGTCCGTCCGCGTCTCGGGGACGCTCTCCAGCTCGGCGGCGGCCAGCTCCCAGGTCTGCACGGCCCGCGTGTACGGCGAGCACCACACGACCTCGGGCTCGGGCTCCCGCGCCAGGCGCCTGCCGAGCGCGCTGGCCTGCCGCCTGCCCAGCGGGGTGAGGAGGACGTCCTCGTCAGCGCCGGTCAGGGCGACGGCCATCCCGGCCGCCGTGGCCCTGGCGTGGGCCTCGTTGGACTCGCTCTGGCCGTGCCGTACGGCGGTGATCGTCGAGGGCATGTCCTCATGCAACCTTGCCGGGAGCGTCCGCGCAAGGGCGGCTGCTAACGTCCGGTCGCATGGACGACGGCGTGTACGTGGGCAACGCGGGTGAGGACGCGGCACTGGACCGGGGGTGGCTCCTCGGGCACTTCAAGGAGGCGGGCGACCCACGGCACAGCGAGGACGTGGAGATCAAGTGGGGGGTTCACCCGCCCGGCGACCGGCGGGAGCACTGGGTGCGGGGCGAGGAGCGCACGGCGCTGCTGGTGCTCGTCAGCGGCCGGTTCCGCGTCGAGCTGCCCGGCCGCAGCGTCCTGCTCGAACGCCAGGGTGACTACGTCGTGTGGGGCAAGGGGGTCGACCACTCCTGGGTCGCGGAGGAGGAGTCGGTGGTGCTGACGGTCAGGTGGCCGTCCGTGCCCGGCTACGCGGTCACGCAGCGCTGACCGGGCACGGCCGTACCCCGGCGACCTCAGCGGCGGCGGGGGCCCATGGTCGAGCCGATCACCGAGTCCGCGTCGTGGGCGTGCACCTTGGCGGCGAGCCGGATGGCCATCTCGCTCGTACGGCGAAGCTCGGCCTCGACCCTGTCCTTGCCCGACTGGCCGACCTGGACGCCGAAGTAGGCGCCGATGATCGCGCCGGAGACGCCGACGAGCCCGGCGAACAGGGCCGTCGAGTCGCCGCCGCGCATGGCGACCACCACGAAGGCGATCAGGATGACGACCAGGCCCGTCACCACGACGTAGAACCCGTAGCGCCAGCGGGCCGCCTCGGCCTTGGCGGCCACGGCCTCGTCCTCGGTCATCATCGCCGCGAGCGCGACGGGAATCTCGACGGTCTCCCCGGTCGGAGCCACCGGGGGCACCGCGGCGGAGGTCACCGCGGGCGCCTTCCCGATGGGTGGGGCGGAGTTCTTGGTGGTCGTCACGGGTTCTCCCACTTCTTGATAGAGCCTCAACGAATCTCCCACGCTTTGCGCAATCAAGCCAATCCAGGGGGTTGGCGCGGGATCCGACTTTCCTACCAGCGCACCGCGCCCCCAAACACCCGTGCGGAAACCACTAAGCTGGCCGCCTGTGACCGAACCGTCCGCGCTCTCCGCCGTCCCCACAGGAAACAGGGACGGGGTGCTCCGCTTCTACTTCGGCCCGATGGACTGCGGCAAGTCCACCCTGGCCCTGCAGATGAACTACAACCATCGCCGTCAGGGCAGGCACGGGCTGGTGCTGACCAAGCACGACCGCTCCGGTGACGCCCGGGTGACGAGCAGGATCGGCCTGGGCAGCGAGGCCGTCGAGGTGGAGGACGACCTCGACCTGGTCGCGCTGGTGCGCGGACACCGGCGCGTCGACTACGTCATCTGCGACGAGGCGTGCTTCTACACGGTCGAGCAGATCGAGCAGTTGGCCGACCTCACCGACGACTTCGGCATCGACGTCTACGCCTTCGGCCTGGCCTCGGACTTCCGGTCACAGATGTTCCCCGCCGCCCAGCGCCTGTTCGAGCTGGCCGACGAGATCAACCGGCTGCAGGTCGAGGTGCTGTGCTGGTGCGGCAGGCCGGGGCGTCTGAACGCCCGCGTGGTCGGCGGCAAGCTGGTGCGCACCGGGGAGCAGGTGGTCATCGGCGACACGGGTGAGGCCGCCATCCGCTACCAGGTGCTCTGCCGCCGCCACTACCGCGCGGGCGATCTCGGCGACGTCAGATAGCGCAGTGGCCGTCGTCGCAGGCCTCTCCCTTTGTGCCGGTCTTCTCCGCGACCTCGTCGAGGGCGGCGAGCAGGGTGTCCTCCGGCTGGGCGCCGGAGACGGCGAACTGGCCCTCGAACAGGAACAGCGGAACCGAGGAGACGCCGAGGGCGCGGGCCCTGGACAGCTCCTGGCGCACCTGCTCCGTCCCGTCGGAACCGCCGAGATCGACCTTGACGTCCAGGTCGGCGGCGATCGTGGCCAGGACCTCGCGGGAGCCGACGTCGAGGCCGTCGGTGAAGTGGGCGGCGAACAGCCGGTACAGCGCCTCCTCGCCCCTGCCCTGCTCACCGGCGACCTGGATGAGCCGGTGCGCGTCGAGGGTGTTGGCGTGGACGGCGCGGTCGAAGCGCATCTGGAGGCCGTCCTGGGCGGCGACCTGGGTCACGTGGCCGAACATCTGCCGCGCGCGCTCCTCGCCGCCGAACTTGGCCGCGGCCCAGGTGAGCAGGGGGGACCCGGTGGACTCCGCGTCCGGCGCGAGCTGGAAGGGCCGTAGCCCGACCTCGACCTCGCCTCCCCTGGCGCGGTAGCGCTCGACGGCGCGGGCGAAACGCGTATGACCGATGTAACACCAGGGACAGACCACGTCCGAGTAGATTTCAACCTTCACAGAAGGCTCCAACCAGGACGAAGCCCCACTGATTCCGGAAGGGAGTCAGGGGGCCGAGGTGATGTCCTCAAGGCGGGCGGCGAGACGTTCCCCGTCCCCCTCGGCCAGCGCGACGGCGGCACGCCACCAGGCGAACCACTCGCCGCTGCGCCACATCCAGTCGACCCGCTCGATGGCGGCGACCACGTCGCCCCTGTCGCGCCAGGCCGTACCGACGTCCTCGGTGTGGACGCCGTGGCGCAGCGCCCAGGCGCGCAGGACCTCGGCGGCGGCGGGATCGACCGGCCGCGCGTAGGGGTCGGGGTCCTCACCGGCGAGCCGGTGCGGGCCGAGGCCCGCGGCCACGCCCCAGCTCCACTGCGCCTCCGCGGGGCGGGAGTAGCGCAGCGAGTGGAAGTCGAGGTTGGAGCCGAGGGTGTCGTCGGGGCGGACGACCACGACCGCGTCGAGCCTGCCGCCGACGTCGAAGGAGACCAGGACCCGTTCGCCGGGCCGTGCTCCCCCGGGCAGTTCGACGCGGTCCTCCGCCTGCCAGGAGTTGAGGTCGGTCGCCGCCAGGGGGCGGCCCCACTGCTCGTCGGCGGCGTCGTCGGCGATCCAGGCGGCGAGCATCTCCAGCACGGTCAGGTCGGTCCACGGGTCGATCGCGGTCGCGGTGCGCAGCACCTCGTCCGGGGAGGGCAGTTTCTCCCCCCTCGACCGTGACCACCATCCCTCGCCGAGGTCGCGGGTGCCGACCAGCAGCGCGGCGAGCGCCGCCAGCTCGGCCGACCTCCGGGTGAGCGGGACCCCTCTGGCGAGGTCCGCGCAGAGCGTGACCCGCTCCGCGCCGAGCACGGCCCGCGCCTCGCCGAGCAGGGTCACGGCGTCGGGTTGTCCGTCTCCGAAAAGGTCACGAATCAGTCGTCTGGCCTCGGTTCGGGCGTCCTCCGCACGTTCCTCGCGCATACGCGTCAGATTACGCCGGGAGCCAACCCCGCGCGAGGGCCGCCGCTCACCCGGCGGGGTCCTCGTCGGGAATGGCCGTGCCGTCGTCCTGTGAGGAGGCGTCCCTGTGGGCCGCGCGGCCGACCATGTAGGCGGCGACGGTCGCGGTGATCACCTGGAACACCCCGGTCAGCAGCAGCGTCCCGGCGATGGCCCAGGTGGGGCGGCGCAGCCACATGGCCAGCAGGATCAGCTGCAGGCCGAGCACCTGGGGCTTGGTCGCCGGGTGCATACGCGACAGGGTGCCGTGGAACCTGAGCATCCCCACCCCGGCGGCGAAGGCGAACGCGGCGCCGAGCAGCACGCACACCGCAGCGGCCACGTCGAGCGGGGTCACCGGGCACGTCCCGCGAAGAACCTGGCCAGCGAGACCGACCCGACGAACCCGACCAGCGACAGCACCAGCAGCACCGGCAGCGCGGAGTAGGCGCCCAGGGCGGTCGCCCCGGCCGCGATCCCGCACATGACCACGGCGGTGAGCACGTCGAGCGCGACCGCCCTGTCCAGCATGGACGGGCCGCGCACCAGCCTGGTGAGCGTCAGCGCCGCCGCGCCGCCGAGCAGGGCGAGCGCCACGAGGTACACCGCCGTCACCGCAGTTCCTCCCTGTCCCTGAGAGTGCCGAAGGCCGCGACGATGGCCCCTTCGATCCGTGTCACGTCGGCCTGGACCGTGGTGGGGACGTCTCCCTCGACCCCGAGCACGTGCAGGACCAGCTGTCTGTCCGCGAAGCGCGCCTCAAGGACGAGGCTGCCGGGAAGCGCGGACAGGGCGATCGTGATCAGCACGGTCATCACCTCCGAGGAGGTGCGCAGCCGTACGGTGACCACCTCGACGGGCGGCTGGACGCCCAGGCGCAGCGCCCAGAAGGCGACCCGGAAGCTGGACAGCATCAGGTCGCCCAGGAAGCGGGTCAGGAAGACGGCCGCCGCGACCGGCTGGATCCTGACCCCGGAGTCCAGCATGGGCAGCGGCAGCGCCCAGACGATGACCGTGGCGGCCAGCAGTCCGCCGAGCACGTTGCCCACGGTCAGGTCGCCCCACAGCAGCAGCCACACCACGGTCAGCCAGGCCACCTCGCCCAGCGGGACCGGCCTGCCCAGCAGGCGCGGCACCCGCCCTCCCCCGCCTCCCGTCCGTGTCACCGCGTGCTCCCCAGGACCGCCGAGATGTACGGCTCGCGGGCGATCAGTTCCTCGGCCGTCCGTCTGGTCAGGGCGGACAGCGGCCCGGCGAGGACCGTGTAGGAGAGCCCGAGCACCACCAGGGCCGTGGTCGCCCCCAGCATCGGCGCGGGCATGGTGGTGCTGGTGACGATCTCTCCCCCGGTGATGCCCTCGGTGCCGGGCGCCCGGGTGAGGGTGGTCTCCTCACTCTCCAGGACGGTTCCCGCCCTGTCGGCCGTGCCGGGGGCCGGGGCCCGCCAGAACGCCTTGCTCCAGGCCGTGGCCATGGCGTACAGGGTGAGCAGGCTCGTCACCAGACCGCCCGCGACCAGGAGGAACGGCAGGGCTCCCCCGACAGCCACCCCGGCCTGGACGAGGTTGAGCTTGCCCAGGAAGCCGGACATCGGCGGGATGCCCGCCAGGTTCATCGCGGGGACGAAGAAGAGCACCGCGATGACCGGCGCCAGCCGCATCAGGCCGCCGAGGTCGTCCAGGGAGGTGGTGCCCGCGCGCCGCTCGATGAGCCCGGTCACCAGGAACAGGCTGGTCTGCACGGTGATGTGGTGGACGACGTAGAAGACGGCGCCCGACATGCCCGCGACGGTCGAGAGGCCGACCCCGAAGACCATGTAGCCGATGTGGCTGACCAGCGTGAAGGAGAGCATCCGTTTGATGTCGGTCTGGGCGACGGCGCCGAAGATCCCGACCAGCATCGTCAGCAGCGCCGCCCACATCAGCAGGACGCTGACCGGCCCGCCGGGGAACAGCAGCGCCTCCAGTCTGATGACGGAGTAGATGCCGACCTTGGTGAGCAGCCCGGCGAACAGGGCCGTGGCGGGGGCGGGCGCGGTCGGGTAGGAGTCGGGCAGCCACGCCGACATCGGGAAGATCGCGGCCTTGACCACGAAGACCAGCAGCAGCGTCAGCTCCACCAGCAGCTTGAGGTAGTCGGGCAGCACCTGGAAGCGCTCGGCGAGCTGGGCCATCGACACGGTGCCCGTCGCGCCGTAGGAGACCGCGATCCCGACCAGGAACAGCAGCGAAGAGGCCAGGCCGATCAGCACGTAGGTGGCGCCCGCGCGGATGCGCGACTCGGTCCCGCCGAAGGTGAGCAGCACGTACGACCCGCTGAGCAGCATCTCGAAGGCGACGAAGAGGTTGAACAGGTCACCGGAGAGGAAGGCGTCGGAGACACCCGCGACCATGATCAGATAGGCCGGATGGAAGATCGCCAGCGGGGCCGCGTACTCCTGGTCGGCGTAGGCCTGCGCCAGCGAGTAGATCATCACGCACAGCGTCACCGCGGAGGAGACCACCAGCATCAGCGAGGAGAGCCGGTCGGCCACCAGGGCGATGCCGACCGGGGGCGCCCAGCCGCCGACGTGGGCGGCCAGCGGCCCACCGGTGTCGGCGGCGGCCAGCAGGAGCAGCGAGACCACGAGCACCGCGCTGAGCGTGACGACGCTGATGAGCGCCTGGAGCCTGCGCGACCTGCCGCCGATGGCCAGTTTGAGCCCGGCCGCGAACAGCGGCAGCAGCACCGGCACCGCGACCAGCTCCCCCACCATCAGTCGTCCCCTTCGAGTTCCGGGTCCTGCGCCCTGGCCTGCCGTTCCCTGTCCTGCCTGATCGCCTCCCGCATCTCGGCGCGCGCCTGGCGGCGGCGCCTGCGCAGCCTCCTGCGGATCTCCCGCTCCCGCGCGGCCTGCTCCCGCTCCCTGCGGGCGAACTCGGCGCGCAGCCGGGCGGCTCTTTCGCTCCCGCCCTCCTTCGACGCCTCCTCTGAGGCCTCCTCGGCGTCCCTGCGCTCCCGCTCGCGCCTGGCCGCGTCGAGCCGGGCCAGCTCGGCCCGCTGCTGCCTGACCAGGTTCCGGTAGGCCTCCCGCCTGGCGAGCACGGACCTGGCCAGCTCTCCCCTGCGGGCGCGCAGCCGTACCCTGCGGTCCTCGGTGTCGTCCTGGACCTCGTCGCCCCCGGTGAGCTGCCAGGACCGGTGGACCATGGCGAGCAGGAACGCGGTGACGCCCAGGGTGATCACCAGGGAGGTGAGGACCATCGCCTGCGGCAGCGGGTCGGCCATCCGCTCCCTGGGCGAGACCCCGAGGATCGGCGGCTCGCCCGCGGGGCCACCCGCCAGGACGATGAGCAGGTTGACCCCGTTGCCGAGCAGGATGACGCCGACGAGCAGCCGCACCAGGCTCCGTTCGAGCAGCAGCGCCACCCCGGCCGCGACCAGCGTGCCCGAGGCGACGAACGGCACCAGCGAGACGGTCACCGGCCCTCCTCCTCGATCTGCCGGTCCAGCTCGGCGCCGAGGCTGCGCAGGAAGTCCTGGACCATGCCGACGACCGCGGCGTAGACGCCGACGTCGAACAGCAGCACGGTCGACAGGTGCAGCGTGCCGACCAGCGGGACCTCCACGTCGGCCGAGAGCATGGTCAGCGGGGTGCCGGAGAACACCAGCCCGCACAGGGCGGTGACCGTCGACAGCAGCAGGCCGAAACCGATCAGCACCCCGGCGTGCGCGGGTACGGCGAGCGCCAGCTCGTAGCGGCCGCCCGCGAGGTAGCGGATCACCAGCGCGAGCCCGGCCACGATGCCGCCCGCGAAGCCGCCCCCGACCGCGCTGTGCCCGGTGAACAGCAGGAAGACCGAGATGAGCAGCACGGTGTGGAAGATCAGTCTGGCCACGATCTCCAGGACGGCGGCCCGTTCGTCCTTCGGCAGGGTCGCGGCCAGCCAGTGCGCCCCCCGCTCGGGGACGCGCTCCCCCGAGGGGCGCTCCAGCGTGTAGGCGCGGCGGCGCAGGAAGACCAGGCTGGTGACGCCGAGGGTGAGGACGACGAGCACGGAGCTCTCCCCCATGGTGTCCCAGGCCCTGATGTCCACCAGGAGGGCGCTGACGGCGTTGGCGGCCCCCGCCTCCCGCGCGGCCTCGGGGATCAGCGCCCCGGCCGGGGGCGCCTGGCGGGCGGAGACGGCCAGCATCCCGGCGAGGGTCACGACGACGCCGCTGACCACGCCGAGGCCGAGCCGTACGACGAGGGGAACCCGTGGCCTGCCCTCCCTGGGGCCGAGCGGGAGCCTGCGCAGCACGAGCACGAAGACCACCAGGCTCAGCGTCTCGGTGAGGAACTGCGTCAGCGCCAGGTCGGGCGAGCCGTGGACGAGAAACAGCAGCGCCGTACCGTAACCGGTCAGGCCCGCGACCAGGGCGAGCACGATGTGCGTGCGGATCCTGGGGGCGAGGACGGCCGTGGCCACGACCAGCGCCCCGACCAGCGGCTGTTCCGGGCGGGTCCAGGAGACCACGTCGAGGTGGAGGTCCGGCATGGGACCGTACAGCGCGGCGAAAACCCCGATGCCCGCGACGGAGACGAACGCGATCATGAGGTAGTCGGTCAGCGAGCCGCGCTGGGTGACCCCGGTCAGCTGCAGGGAGAAGCGTTCCAGCCCCCGCATCAGCGCCCAGTAGACCCGTCCCGAGTCCACGATCCGCAGGACTCGTCCCAGCCGCTCGACGAGGCCACCCGCCGCGAACAGCAGCGCCCCGCCGCACAGGGCCACGGCCGACAGCAGCAGCGGCACGACGGCGCCGGTCCACAGGGCGAGGTGGACGTGCCCGGTGCCGGGGAAGGTCGCGGTGTAGCCCTCCATCGCCCGGCCGTACCCGGCGGCGAAGGGGGCGAGCGCCACGCCCAGTACGGCAAGCAGCGCGGGCGGGGCGAAGGTCGCCGCGACGCTGGGACGCGCCACCGTCCCCGGTGCGCCGCCGAAGCCTCCCCACAGGAACCTGGCGCTGTAGGCGACCGTGAGCACCGACCCGGCGACGACCACCGCGAGGACCACGGGGTCGCCCAGCAGCGACTCGAAGGCCGCCTCCTTGCCGACGAACCCCAGCGTCGGCGGTATCCCGGCCATCGAGACCGTCGCGACGGCGGCCGCCGCGCAGAGCCAGGGTGCCGTGCGCCACAGGCCGCTCAGCTCCCGCAGGTCACGGGTGCCGGTGGCGTGGTCGATGACACCGACGACGAGGAACAGCGACGCCTTGAACAGGCCGTGCGCGAGCAGCATGGCCACCCCCGCGAGCGCGGTGTCCCCGGTCCCGGCGCCGAACAGCGCCGTCATGAAGCCGAGCTGGCTGACCGTGCCGTAGGCGAGCAGCCGTTTGAGGTCGTACTCGCGCAGCGCCCGCCACCCGGCAAGCAGCATGGTGAGCAGTCCGAGGGGTACGGCGACCGCCCGCCAGACGGGCAGCGTGCCGAAGGCGGGTCCGAACCTGGCCAGCAGGTAGACCCCGGCCTTGACCATCGCGGCGGCGTGCAGATAGGCCGAGACCGGGGTCGGGGCGGCCATCGCGGCGGGCAGCCACATGCTGAACGGGAAGATCGCCGACTTCGACAGGGCACCGGCCAGGAGCAGCACGACCGCGGCGGGGATCAGGGCGCCGGAGGGCGGCTCTTCGACGATCAGGGAGATCCGGTAGGTGCCCGCGGCCTCGCCCAGGATGACCATCCCGGCCAGCATGGCCAGCCCCCCGGCCGCGGTGACGGTCAGCGCCTGGGTGGCCGCCCTGCGGGCCTGCCTGCTGCGCGGGTCGTGACCGATCAGCAGGTAGGAGAAGACCGTGGTCAGCTCCCAGAACACGTACAGCAACAGCAGGTTGTCCGCGACGACCAGGCCGAGCATCGCCCCCGCGAAGGCGACGAGCACGCCGCCGAACCGGCCGAGCCCCTCCTCGTCGGCGTCGAAGTAGCGCGAGCAGTAGACCAGCACCAGCGCGCCGACCCCGGTGACCAGCGCCATCATCAGCACGCCCAGCGCGTCGGCGCGGAAGGCCAGGTCGAGTCCAAGGACGGGCGCCCAGGCGTGACTCGACCCGGTGGGAACCCCTCTCAGAGCCGTCCACAGCGTGTAGGCGAACCCGCAGGCGGGCGCGGCGGCGAGCACGAGGAAGGCCGCGCGCCCGAGACGGCGGACCAGCGCCGGGGCGCACACCGCCGCGACGGCGTGCAGGATCAGCAGCGACTCCATGTTCCCCCGGGGCACCGTCGTGGTCGGCACAGCCCAAAGTCCCAGAAGCCGGATGTTTCCTCGCCCGGCGCACCGGCGCCTTGACCCGAAAAGCGCCCCGCCTTCACCCCCGCCTGATCAACCTCCCGGCCCGCCGGGAATCAGCGCCTCTGGCGATACGGCCAGGCGCCCCGCATGGCCAGCCCCCCAGGGGTCGGCGCCCGTCTGACCAGGCTCGCTCTTCGCGGGGATCAGCGCTTTCTGGTGGTACGGCCGAGCAGCCAGCCGATCACGGCGCTGCCGAGTGCGACCCCGGCGCCCATGCCGAACGCCGTCAGCACCGGCCAGACGGGACCGTGTTCGCGGGGCCGTACAGCAGGACGCTCAAAGACCGGACCGGGCACCTCGGAAGCGACCTCGGTCTCAAGATCGGGGGCGGGCGCGCCGGACAGGTGGGTCTCGACGGCGGCGAAGAACTCACCGGCCGTCCGCTTGGCGACCGAGCCGAGCACCCGCTGACCGACTCCGCCGATCATGCCCCCCACCACGGCCTCGGCGTCGTAGTCGATCCTGGTGCCGTCCTCGACCTCGCTGAGCCGTACCTCCACGGTCGCCTCGACGGTGCCCGGCGCGCCCTGGCCCCTGGCCCTGAGCACGAACCGGTGCGGGGCCTGCGGGTCGAGCAGGGCGACCTCCCCCCGGTAGACGCCCTTGACGGAGGCCACCCCCGCGGTGACCGTCATCCGGTAGACGCCCGGCCCCGTCTCCTCAAGGCGCTCGCAGCCGGGGATCGTCCGTACGAGCACGGCCGGGTTCTGCAGCGCGGACCACACGCGCTCTCTGTCGATGCCGAGTACGGCACTGCCTGCGACCTTCACCACAGCACCATAGGCCGTCAGGCGCGCCCGGTCCGCAACGGCTCACCCGCCTCGTGCAGGTGCCGCAGGGCCTGGCCGTACGACTCGAACAGGCCGCACTCCAGGTAGGGGACGCCCAGTTCCGCGCAGTACCTCCTGACGATCGGCTGGGCGCGGCGCAGGTTGGGGGTCGGCATGCCGGGGAACAGGTGGTGCTCGATCTGGTAGTTCAGGCCACCGAGCAGGGTGTCGACCACCCGGCCGCCGCGCACGTTGCGCGAGGTCAGCACCTGCTTCCTGAGGAAGTCGAGCTTGTCCTCGTCGCTCGGCATCGGCATCCCCTTGTGGTTGGGGGCGAAGGTGCAGCCCAGGTAGACACCGAAGACCGCCTGGTGGACGAGCAGGAAGGCCACCGCCAGGCCCGGCGAGAGCACGGTGAACAGCACGCCGAGATAGGCCACGACGTGCACGGTCAGCAGCGCCGCCTCAAGTCCCCTGCGCCGCAGGTGGGGACGGGTCAGCGCCCTGAAGCTCGACACGTGCAGGTTGAAGCCCTCCAGGGTGAGCAGCGGGAAGAACAGGTAGGCCTGCCAGCCGCCGATGAGCCTGGCCAGGCCCCTGCTCTCGGCCGCCTGCTCCCTGGACCAGACCAGGACGTCGGGGGCGACGTCGGGATCGTGGTCGGCGTGGTTGGGATTGGCGTGGTGGCGGGTGTGCTTGTCCATCCACCAGCCGTAGCTCATGCCGATCGCCAGGTTGCCCGCGACCAGACCGGCGGCCTCTGCGGCGCTTCTGGCGCGCAGGACCTGCCGGTGGGCCAGGTCGTGGGCGACCAGCGCGACCTGGGCGAACACCACGGCGAGGAAGACCGCGACGAGCAGTTGGTACCAGGAGTCGCCGACCACGAAGAAGGCGGCCCAGCCCCCGAGGTAGAGGCCGCCCACGATCCCCAGCCGCAGGGCGTAGTAACCGGGCCGCGGGTCCAGCAGCCCCGCCTCGGTGACGCGGCGCGACAGGCGCGCGAAGTCGCTGCCCCTCGCGCTCCTGGTCATGGTCTTTTCGGGCACGTTTCCCCCTTGGTCCGCGGATGCCGGAAATGGCGCCCCCGCCACAGGATCGCGGGCGCGGCGGGGGTGGCGGACCCCCGTGGCCACCCCGCCCGGTGGTAGTGCTGGCCCTACCCCGATGCAGGGGTTATGGGGGGTTTCACAGGGAGTTCAGGGGTTTAACAGCCAGTTGAGGCTTCTGTTACTGGCAGGATGGTGGCCCATGACTTCGGGGACGTCGTGGGCGATCAGGACGGCGGCCGTGTTCACGGCCCTGGTGGCGAGCGCGGCGTGCGCGGCGGGACCAGCCGGATCGGCCAAGGAGGGGAAACCGGCAGCGGAGCCGTCGGCGAAGCCGTCCCCCGCCCGCCCGCAGGGACCGTCCGGCGCGACGCCCAGGCCCGGGGAGGTCGGCCGGATCCCCAAAACCGCCGACGGGCTGCCCCCGGTGGTCAGCTCGATCCCGACCACCAGGAAGGTGGTCTTCCTCACCATCGACGACGGCTGGGAGCAGGACCCCGGCTTCCTCGCCCAGGTCCGCGACCGCAGGGTCCCGATCACGGCCTTCGTCACCCGCGACGCCGTCGAGGCCAGGGGCGCCACCGACCCGACCGCCCAGGGCGGCAGGTTCCTCGGCGCGGGCAAGTGGGGATACATGCGCGACCTGCGGGACGCGGGCTCGCCCATCGAGAACCACACGCTGACCCATCCGAACCTGGTCACGCTGGGGTACGAGGGGCAGCGGGCCGAGATCTGCGGCGCCTCGACGGTGATCCGCAAGCAGACCGGCAGGGCGCCGACGCTGCTGCGCCCGCCGTTCGGCAACCAGAACTCCCTGACCCGCAGGGCCGCCAAGTCCTGCGGGATCGACGCCCTGCTGCTGTGGACCGCGACCGTGCAGCCGGGCGGGAAGATCGCCTACCAGGTGCCGGACAAGAAGCTGCGCCCCGGCGACGTGCTGCTGCTGCACTTCAGGCCCAACCTGTCGAAGGACTTCCGCATCCTCGTGGACAAGATCGAACGCAGGGGCTTCGAGCTGGGCAACCTGGAGGCCTACCTGAAGGCCGCGCTGCGGTAGTCGCCCGTGCGTCTTGGTGAGGAGGCGGGTCCGCCGCCCGACGTACCCCGGAGTCATTCCGGCGGCTGACGACCCGTGGGGGTCGCGTGACCGACGATGGTCATGTGCTCGCGGGACCTGGTGACCCGCGAGCCCTCCCCCGGCGAGGTGGGGCGCGCACCCCGCCCGCCGGGGACGTCCGGGGCGCGGGGCCCCGGTTGCACGGGGAAAGCAGGCGCCGCGAGCCGGAGGGGACGATCTTGGCTCGGAGGAGATGTGCGGTCTCCTACCGGGCCGTGTGACAGAGATCGCATGTGCTCGCGGCGCCAACCCCCCTCAATGCTCTACAACGTGTAGTACTACTAATAGTAGAACTACGAGTTGTAGAGCTCCAGGCCCGCGAGGGGAAGATGGACGCACTAGACCTGGCACGGTGGCAGTTCGGGGTCACCACCGTTTACCACTTTCTTTTCGTACCTCTGACGATCGGCCTCGGCGTCTTCGTGGCCGGGTTGCAGACCGCATGGCACCGTACCGGCAAGGAGCACTACCTGAGACTGACGAAGTTCTTCGGGAAACTGTTCCTGATCAACTTCGCGATGGGCGTGGTCACCGGCATCGTGCAGGAGTTCCAGTTCGGCATGAACTGGAGCGAGTACTCGGTCTTCGTCGGCGACGTCTTCGGCGCCCCGCTCGCCCTTGAGGCCCTGCTCGCCTTCTTCCTGGAGTCGACATTCCTCGGGCTGTGGATCTTCGGCTGGGACCGGCTCCCCAAGCGGGTCCACCTGGCCACCATCTGGGCCGCGGTGATCGGCTCCAACCTGTCGGCCTACTTCATCCTGGCCGCCAACGCGTGGATGAAGCACCCGGTCGGCTACGAGGTCGTGGACGGCAGGGCCCGCATGACGGACCTGTGGGCGGTGCTGACCAACCCGACCGCGACCGCCCAGGTGCCGCACGTGGTGGCGGCCTCCTTCGTGGTCGCGGGCGGGTTCGTGCTGGCGGTGTGCGGCTACCACGTCCTGCGCGAGCGGCGCGACCCCGACCGCACCCGGCCGGTACGGCGCGGCGCCGACATGTGGCGGACCCCGATCCGGGCGGCGCTGGTCATGACGGCCATCGCGGGAGCCGTCGTCGCGGTCAGCGGTGACACCTCCGCCAAGCTGATGTACGAGCAGCAGCCGATGAAGCTCGCCGCCGCCGAAGGGCTCAGGCACGACACCGCGGGGGCGCCGTTCTCCCCGGTGCCCGGCGTCGAGATCCCCATGATGCTCAGCCTCCTGTCCACCAACGACCCGAACGCCGTGGTCCAGGGCACCGAGGACCTCCAGAAACGCTTCACCCAGCAGTTCGGCCCTGCCGACTACCGGCCCAACATGCCGGTGGTCTTCTGGTCCTTCCGCGTGATGATCGTCTTCGGCCTCGCGACGGTCGGCCTGGCCTTCCTCGGCCTGTGGCTGACCAGGGGACGCAGGAAGCGGAACCCGCGTCAGGTGCCCTCGTGGCTGGCCCGCGCGTTCCTGCTCGCCCTGCCGCTGCCGACCCTCGCGGTGGTCGCGGGCTGGCTGCTCAGCGAGATCGGCCGCCAGCCATGGACTGTCCAGGGCGAACTGCTCACCGCGGCCAGTGTCTCCCCCGGCGTCGGACTCGGCGAGGTCGCCGTCTCCCTCGCCCTGTTCACGGCCCTGTACGGCGCGCTCGCGCTGGCCGAGGCCGTACTCATCGTCCGGCACGTCAAGTCGGGCCCCGAGCCCGTCGCCCCCGCGCGCCGTCCCGACGCACCCTCCGGCGTCGGCGGGAACACGGCCGCCGACCTCCAGCCGACCCTGATGTACTGAGGCGGAGACCATGGAACTCACCACCTTCTGGTTCGCGGTCATCGCGTTCCTGTGGACCGGTTACTTCGTCCTTGAGGGCTTCGACTTCGGCGTCGGCCTGCTGGCGCCCGCGCTCTCCAGGAACGAGGCCGAGCGCAGGCAGGTGCTCGGCACGATCGGCCCCGTCTGGGACGGCAACGAGGTCTGGCTGATCACCGCCGTCGGCGCGATGTTCGCCGCCTTCCCCGCGTGGTACGCCGGGATGCTCAGCTCGTTCTACCTGCCGCTCACGCTGGTCCTGGCGGGGCTGATCGTGCGCGGCGTCGGCCTCGAATGGCGGGGCAAGGTCCACCACGCCTCCGACCGCGCCTGGTGCGACCTGGGCATCATGGTCGGCAGCGGGCTGCCCGCCTTCCTGTGGGGCGCCGTCTTCGCCGACCTGCTGCACGGCGACGCCCTCGCGGCGCTGGTCGGCGGGGTGTTCTCGCTGTCGGTCTGCGCGCTGCACGGCGCGGTCTTCGTCGCCCTCAAGACGACGGGCGCCGTCCGGGCCCGTGCCCGCCGTACCGCGATGGCCGTCTCCGCGGTCGCGGTGCCCGCCGCCGTCATCGCGCTGTCGGGCATCCCCTCGGCCCGTACGGCTGTCGCCGACTGGACCGCGGCGCCATGGCTGTGGGTCTGCGCGCTGGCCGCGACGGCCGCCCTGGCCGCCGGGGTCGCGCTGGTCTGGCGGGGCAGGGAGGGCTGGGCGTTCACCGCCACCGCCTCCTGTCTCGCGCTGGGCGGTCTCGCCCTCTTCGGCGCCCTGTGGCCCGCCCCGATGCCCAACCTCACCGTCACCGAGGCGGCCTCGGGCCCGTACACGCTGGGGGTGCTGACCTGGATCGGCCTGGCCGCGCTGCCCTTCGTGCTCGGCTACCAGGCCTGGTCCTACTGGGTGTTCCGCAGGCGACTGGTCGCCGAGCCGGTCTAGTGGCGTGTCACGCAACCTTGGTGGGATAACCGGTCCATGAGCGGATCGGGGAGCTGGGCGTGCCGGTTGTGCCAGCGGATGTAGGCGGCGTTCTGCCTGGGGTGGCCGGTGCCGTTGAGGGCGAAGTAACGCGGTGCGGCGAATTCGGATTCGATCCAGTTCAGCCAGGAGGAGGAGGCCGGCCTGCTGGCGCGATGGCACGCCCGCTGAGCCCGGCCCGGCCTCAGTCGACCGGCAGCTCCAGCCGGGGGAAGATCGCCGGAGCCTTCTCGATTCCGCAGCCCGGCAGCCCGTCCAGCCACGGCTCGGCCACGGACACCGACTTGAGGCTCTCCCCGAGGGATCCGAGGATCGCGTCGGAGGCCGAGGGCAGGAACGGCGAGATAAGCCAGCCCAGCCGCCGCACCGCACCGACCAGGTGGAGCAGCGTCGTGTCGAGCACCTCCTGTGACGCCGCGTCGTCGGCTTTCGCCAGGTGCCAGGGGGCGCGCCCATCGATGTACGCGTTCGTGTGCCGGACCAGATCCCAGATCCGGGCGAGAGCCTCGCGGCCATCGAAGCGGTCCATGGCCGCGGTGGCCTCGGCCGTGCTCGCCGCCACCTGATTCACCAGGGCCGTGTCGGCTTCGGTCACGGCGCCGCCTTCGGGCACGATTCCGTCGCGGTAGCGCGTGACCATGCTTGTCACCCGGCTCACCAGGTTGCCGAGACCGTTGGCGAGGTCGGAGTTGTACCGGCTGACCATCCGCTCCTCGCTGAAGTCACCGTCAAGGAACGGCGAGATGTCGGCGAGGAGGTAGTAGCGGACCGCGTCCGTGCCGACCTGCTGGACCAGCTCGGCCGGGTCGACGACGTTGCCGAGGGACTTGCTGAGCTTCTGGCCGGACAGAGTGATATACCCGTGCACCACGACGTCGGTGGGCAGCGGCACTCTGGCCGACAAGAGCATCGCCGGCCAGTACACCGCGTGGAATCGGATCACGCCCTTGCCGACGGCGTGCACCCGGCGGTCGGCGTTCTCCCAGTACTTGTGGTAGCCCTCAGCGTCGCGGACGAATCCGAGGCCGTTGACGTAGTTGGTCAGGGCGTCGATCCACACGTACATGACCTGACCGGGATCCCCGGGCACCGGGATTCCCCAGCCGCGCGCCCGCTCAATCGAACGCGAGATGCTGATGTCCGCAAGGCCACCCCGGATGAAGCTGGTCACCTCGTTCATCCGCGACGCGGGCCAGACGGCCAGCGCCCCGGACTCGATCACCTCAAGTAGCGCGTCCTGGTAGCGCGACAGGCGGAAGAAGTAGTTCCGCTCCCGAACGAGCTCCGGCACCGTGAGGTGCTCGGGGCACTTTCCCTCGACCAGTTCGGCCTCGCCGTAGAACTGCTCGCAGCCGACGCAGTAGAGGCCCTCGTACTCCTTGGAATAGATGTCGCCGGACTTCTCCATACGTCGCCAGAACTCGGTCGCACCTTTGATGTGGTCGATGTCGACACTGGTGCGCACAAAGTGGTCCACACGCAGATCCAGATGCTCGATCAGGCGCTCGAAATAGACGACATTGGTGTCCACCAGCTCGCGGGTGGAGATGTTCAGCCGTTCCGCGGACAGTACGTTTTTGAGGCTGTTCTCGTCGGAACCGCTCATGAACAGCACGTCATCACCCTGGCGCGCCCGGTGCCGGGCGTACGCGTCCGCCTGCACATACTCAAGCGCGTGGCCGAGGTGTGGCTTCGCGTTGACGTACGGAATTGTCGTGGAGATGAATGTTGCGCCGGACATGAGACCCCAATGGATGGTGTGAGAGTCGTGCGGCCTGCGGCCCGGCACGAGTCTAGTGGCGTGTCACTGAACCTTGCTGGGCTATTTGATCTCGGCGGGTGAGCAGTCCCGGAGTAGTTCTGGGAAGTGGTCATGGCACGTAAATCCGAGATATTCGTCCGTGCGCTGACGATGGAGGAGGGACGGCGCCTGCCAAGGATCCGGTGAAGCTGCGGCGAGCGATCGTGGTGCTGATGTCCGCGAAGGACAGTCGGCTTCGGCGATCACGTCGTTGACGCAGGTCAGTGACGACTACGCGCGCCAGGTGGTGCACGTGTTCAACGAGCGGGGGTTCGAGGCCTTGGACCCGGAATGGAGCGGAGGTCGTCCACGCAGGACCAGTGAGCGGGTGCGCGAGCGCATCTGCCTGATCGCCCGGACGACCCCCGCCGAGTGGGGCCTCACCGGCTTCTCCACCCGGAGCCTGTCCAAGCTCGCCACCCACCTGATCGAGTTGCGGCTGATGACCTCGATCAGCCGCCATCGCGCCTACATCCGCTGGCACAACCGGCACGCCCGGCCCACGGTCAGCTTCGCGGCCAACTCCCCGATCCGCTCATGGACCAGTTCGTGACACGCCACTAGCCGGACCTGGACGGCGTTCAGCCGTTCAGCAGGGCGTTGATGTCGGTCTCGCGGTAGCGGCGCTGTCCGCCGGGGGTTTTCAACGAGGGGATCTTCCCCGTGAGGGACCAGCGGTTGACGGTCTTGGGGTCCACCCCGAAGATATGGGCCACCTCGCCGGGGGTGAGGAGCCGTTCCGCAGGGCCGGTGTCGTTCTTGTTCGCGGACATGGGGGCTTCCTTCAGTAACGCAGTCGGTGGAGGATCTCGTCGTGCCGAGCCAGCGCACTGGACAGCCGCCGCAGGCTGGTACGGCCCAGCACGTCCCTGGCCCCGGCCCTGCGCTGGTCGGGCCGCAGCGGGTAGTACCGGGTGGCCCACCACCGGGGCAGTCCGGGCAGGTCACGCTGCTCGTAGTACCAGCCGGGGTGGGTGCTGATGAGCACGTCGATCACGCGCTGTTCGTACTCGTCTTCGGTCATGGTCGTCTCGCTTCGGGAAACACGCCTCACGCGGGGAGGCCTTGCCGGTTCAGACGGGGGGTGCCCGGCCCCGAGCCGGGGAGCATGAGGCCGGGCACCCGGTAGAGGGACCGGCCTCGCGTGTGGGGACGCGAGACCGGTGCGCGAGACGGCTCCCCCTTCCCCAACACGCCCTGCCATGTCCCGACGTGTGTGGGAGCCGCCTCGCGAAGGTGTGCGGCCCAGACCCCTCCTGACTGGGCCGCACGTTCATGGGGTACGGCGGGCAGCGGGTGGGATGAGGTCCCACCGCCCGCCGTACCGGCTTTTAGGAGCGCAGCAACCTGCGCAGTCCGACAGGCCGCCGACCAGCGCGGATGGCGTGGGCGGCGTGGGTCTGGAGGGCACGGGCGACGGCGACGGCCTGGATGCTCGGCGGCACCGCCGGGGACTTCTGGGCGGCCAGCTTGCGGTCCAACTCCTCCGCCGACTCGGCCCGCACCAGCAGCACGGCGCCGGGTTCCGGCCTGCCGGACAGCGCATGCCGGTAGGCGTTCCACAGACCGGTCTGCGCGTTGTGGAAGACCAGCCAGCCCGGGTGGGCCTGTTGCACGGTGTCGCAGGTTCGATCCGCGTGTGGACGGGTCGTGTTGAGCAGGGGCATCATGCCGCCCTCCCACCCCGACGCCGCTTCCCAGCGGTTCCCTCAGCGGACGGGCTCTCCCCGCCGCCGCGCTGGGGCGGTGCGGCCCGAAGCAGACGGTTCATCTCCGCCTCCCGCATCCGCTCCTCCAGCCCCTCGGTCGTGGCGTCCTCGACCATCACCAAGTGCGGGCTGTCCCAGGAGGCCACGGCGTGGAAACTCCGCTTACTCAGGCTGTAGAACACCGTCCACTCAGGCCACACCTGGCTGAGCCTCTCGGCCTCGGCCCGCGCGGGACCATCCCACACCCGCCGATACACCAGGCTGTACGGCTGGCCCTCCCGGTGCCGCCCCGTCACGAGACCACTCCCTCAACCGCGACGCGAGCCTTCTCCTCCTGCTCAGCCACGGCGGCCTGGACCTCCTCGAAGGTGTCGGCGTCCACGGCCGGTTCCACCCCGGCCCGCAACGCCACACGCGGGAAGGCACGGTTGCGGATGGCCCAGTAGCGGCCGGTGTCACTGACGATCAGCCGCCAGCCCGGGATGGCCGGGGTGGTGGGAACGGGAGTGTCGTCGTACATGGAACGCACCTCCATGATCCGGTTGAGGGCTCCCGCCCCATTCCCCCTGTTCGGGGGACCTGTCGGGAGAGGAACGAAGCGTTGAGCCGTACAGGACCGTGAACCCCAGGACCGAATTCGCTGAGGCTCGGCAGGCCGTACGGCGGGCGGCTTTTCAAGATCTAGAGTGTGATGCACCGGGGGGCACCCGTGGGCTCCCCGAGGCTCCGGGGGACGCCCGAAGGGGCATGGGAACGCCCCTCTACCGTCTGCACCATGATCAAAAGGGATCAGGGGCAGCCGGTCTGGGATGAGGATCGGGCCATCTGGAAGCAGGTCGCCGCCGAGCTGCAGGAACGGATCACGTCCGGTCGTTATCGACAGCGGAGCGCCATCCCCAGCATCACGCAGTTGGAGGAGGAGTTCTGGGTCTCCCGGGACACCATCCGAAGGGCGTTGCGGCACCTGACCGGCCTGAACATGATCCGCGCCGAGACGGGCGTGGGCACTTTCGTCACAACGCAGGACCAGTGGCGCGCCGAGGCCGATCTCGCCGACGGCGGGTGACACCACCCGCTGAGAAGAAAAGTCACTGCGATGTGTGCCATTCGGCACTCGTGCTCCGACTGACGCTGTCATTATTCCCTCACCCTGCGTTGTGGGTTGGAGACCCACAGTGTGTACCTACCAGCAGGTGATCCGCAAGGGCTAACTTAGGAAACCTAAGTTTTAATGCCGAACGGGCATGGGAGGGAGCGAAACACGATGCGCAGTCCAACACTGAGCAAGCGACGACTCTCCGCGCAGCTGAGACGCCTCCGCGAGGACACCGGGCTCACCGCCCTCGAAGTGGCGCAGGCGCTCGGCTGGTCGAAGAGCAAGGTCACCTACGTCGAACGCAACGACTGGGAGCGCCCCAACCACCGAGACGTGGAAGACCTGCTCAAGGTCTACCGGGTCACCGATCCCGATCTTAGGGAAGAGATGATCAGCCTCGCCCGAGGTTCCCGCCAGCGCGGCTGGCTGTACGAGTACCGCGACATTCTCGGCATGCTTGCCGAAGCCGAGGCTGACGCGTCGTCGATCCGGAGTTATGGGGCGATGGTCATTCAGGGACTGCTGCAGACTCCCGCCTACACCGCCGCGCTCTTCGAGGGAACCGACCAGCGCAGGGTCGCCGCCCGGATGGCCCGCCAGGCCATCTTCGACCGCGCCCGGCCGCCCGCCTTCTCTGCGGTGATCGACGAGGCCGCGCTGTCCCGCATGATCGGCGGTCCCGCCGTCATGCGCGAGCAGGCGGAGCACCTGATCGCCATGAGCCATCGGCCCGGGGTGGAGATCCAGATTCTCCCCTTTGAGATTGGTGCGCACGGTTCGGTGAGTGGACCGTTCACGATCTTCACCTACGAGGAGACCGGCGACGAGCCCATCGTGTACGTGGAGACCGCAGCCGGAGACCTGTACTTGGAGGCGGAGAAGGATCTCTCGCGTTTTACACTCAAGTACGACCACGTCCGTGAGAAGGCTCTGAACGCCGACGCGACGCGGGACTACCTGTCCTCAATGGTCACCCGACTCACATAGGTGAAGCTCATGGACTCCACGCAACCGTACTCCTGGCGCAAGTCCTCTCTCAGCACCAATGAGGGCGCGGACTGTGTGGAAGTCGCCGATCTCCCAGAGGGCACTCGGGCTGTCCGTGACAGCAAGGACCCCTCCGGCCCGACGCTGGCGTTCACCGCCGGCCAGTGGCGTTCGTTCCTCCTTCGGACGAAGACCGGCGACTTCGACGCCTGATCACCTTCGCTCCCAAGGACCCCGGCACCCCCCACGGCGCCGGGGTCTTGCTTGTAGTGGGAGCCGCTCGCACAGTGGGACCAGGAACCCCCGAGCGAAGGCGAGGAAAGCCATGTCCCCCGACCTGACAGGCGCCGAGTTCCACAAGTCCAGCCTCAGCACCAATGAGGGCGCGAACTGCGTCGAGGTCGCCACCAACCTCCCCGGCCTGGTCGCCGTCCGCGACAGCAAGGACCCCTCCGGCCCGGCCCTGACCTTCACCCCCGCCCAGTGGCGTTCGTTCATCGGCCGCGTGAACACCGGCGCCTTCGACACTCCTTGAGGCGGTGTCACGCAGTGGCCAACTATCGGGAGCTGCTCGCCACCTCAGGGCGTAGGGCGGTCACGTAAAGGTCGAACGCGTCTGCGGTCTCGCCCTCGACCCCCGGGGTCTGGCCTGTCGGCTTCCATCCCCACCGTTCGTACATGCGCTGCGCTTCCTGATTGTCCGGAACGGTGGCCAGCGTCGCCCGCTCCTCAGGACGCGAGCTGAGCAACTCGTCCATCAGACGCCTGCCGAGCCCCCGGCCTCGATGGGACGGCAGCACCGCCAGACCAATCACCGCGAACGTCCGCCGCCCGGTCTCAACGGCAAAACCATCAGGCGGGGACGGCCGAAGCCCGTCCCACCAGGTCGAGCGTGCCGAGAGCGGCAGACCATAGGCGAAGCCGACCAGCACACCGTTCTCCCGCACTGTGACCGCCTCGAATCCGGCCGACTCGGTCTGCCGGAGAGTCCGCCGCCGGTGATCCTCCAGGTCATAACCCGGAAACACGACAGCGTAGACCCGCTGAATCTCATCGAAATGCTCCCGAGTGCCCCCGGGGCCGAGACGGCTCATCTCCACCTGGCTCATGGACACATCCACCCGCCCGAGAAAGCAGAGAACCCGGCGCCTTCAGACGGAACACCTTCGTGGAGGACACGAAACTCGGAACATTCGACTTCTGCCCCACGAGCCCGTCATCATGGACAGAGCTTCATACGCCGAGCCGTACCAAAAAATGATCAACGCCCTGACCTGCACCTCTGCACTACCGCCGGACTGCTGCAAAAACAGTCCGCCCCACCCGCATTTCGCCCTACCTGACCAGGGGCTTTACCCTCGGGTCGCTCATCACCCTGAAGGGTTCGCAACGGAACCGGCAGGTAGCGGCCGCCCCGCGATACTTCGACGTCGCTCATCACCCTGAAGGGTTCGCAACCGCGGGATCGACACCGTCCGCTTGGATTTCTTCGATGTCGCTCATCACCCTGAAGGGTTCGCAACGGATCAAGACGGCCAACGGCGCCTACCAGGTGTTGGGTCGCTCATCACCCTGAAGGGTTCGCAACGCAGTACCAGCGTCAGTATCGCCATCAAGCGCCGGAGTCGCTCATCACCCTGAAGGGTTCGCAACACGAGCTTCGGCCACGGGTCAGCGACCGTGTCGTGGGTCGCTCATCACCCTGAAGGGTTCGCAACCCGGACGCCATGTGCGTCACGCCGGGAGGGAACACGAGTCGCTCATCACCCTGAAGGGTTCGCAACACCCAAGGGAGGCTGCCTCCCTCACGTCGAGAGGGAGGCATCCTCCCCCTCGGGATTCAGGCTGCGGGAACCAGTTTGATCTTCCGGGCGAGAGTGCGTGCCTCGTCTCGTACGGTGGCGCCGCCCGTGGTCATCAGCTCGTCGGTGGTCCTGCGGGTGAACAGGTTGTAGGAGACCGTGTCCGGGCTGATCTCGTAGGCCCGGTTCAACAGGTGGATCGTGGCCAGCGGTTCCTTCTTGGGATGGAAGCCCCGGGCGATCTCCACGGTGTGGAAGTCACGGCGGGTCTTCGGCCGTCAGGCCCGGCTCGGCCCGGAGATCCGGCACGCCGCAAACCCACTCTGAACCGACGATCCCCGGCACGATCGCCGTCCACGGCGGCAAGGACCTCTGCCTTCGCCCCCGCCCGATGGCGTTCGTTCATCCGGAGGAGGCCGCGCGGCGCAGGTCGAACAGTTCTGACGGGGAGATCGGCATCCTGTCGATCCTGATGCCCTCTGCGTCCTCGACGGCGGAGGCGATCACCGCGGAGACCGGGATGACCCCCGCCTCCCCCGCCCCCTTGACGCCGAGTGGGTTGAGCGGCGACGGCGTCTGCAGGTGGGCGGTCTCCACCCGGGGGATCTCGGTGGCGTAGGGCATCAGGAAGTCCATGAACGAGGCGTTCAGCAGCTGGCCGTGCTCGTCGTAGACCATCCGCTCGTACAGCGCGCCGCCGACGCCCTGGGCGACCCCGCCGTGGATCTGCCCCTCAACGATCATGGGATTGATCAGGTTGCCGCAGTCGTGGACGACGGCGTAGCGCAGGATGCGGATCTCCGCGGTCAGCGGGTCGGTCTCCACGATCGCCGCGTGCATGCCGGAGGCGAAGGTCGAGCGGATCGGCGAGTAGTAGTCGCGGCCTTCGAGGCCCGGTTCGTCCCCCTCCGCGACCGGTGGCCTGTCCGGGGAGGAGGTGCCCGCGAACTGGGTGGCCCGGCCCGCCTCCTCGTCGAAGGCGTAGCGCAGCGGGTTGGACAGCACCGCGACCGTGGCCAGCGGCAGGGCCGTACCCGGCGAGCCAACGACCCGCACCTCACCTTCGACGATCTCCAGGTCGCCGGGGTCGGCCTCCAGGGCGTCGGCGGCGATCCGCAGCGCCTTCTCCCTGACCTTCCCGCAGGCCAGGGCGATGGCGTTGCCGCTCATCACCGCGGCCCGCGAGGCGAACGTGCCGACCGCGTAGCCGAACCTGCGCGTGTCTCCGGTGACCACGCTGACCCGTTCGATGGGCACCCCGAGTTCGGAGGCGGCGATCTGGGCGAAGACCGTCTCGTGGCCCTGTCCCTGCGAGGTGAGGCCGGTCGAGACGTGCACCCGGCCGTCGGAGGTGACCTGGACGTGGCCGCCCTCGTACGGCCCGACCCCGGTGCCCTCCACGTAGCAGCCCAGGCCGATGCCGATCCTGCGTCCCTGTTTTGCGGCCTGTTCCTTGAGCGCGGGGAAGTCGTCCCAGCCGACGAGGTCCTTGAGCCTGCGCAGCGACTCCGGGTAGTCGCCGCTGTCGTAGATCAGCGGACGGCCGTCCTGGAAGATCAGGCCCTGGTCGTAGGGGAACTCCTCGGGCTGGATGAAGTTGGCCTCGCGCACCGCCGTACGGTCCAGGCCGAGGTGCTCGGCGACGCGGTCCATCGTCCGCTCCATGCAGAAGACCGCCTGCGGGCGCCCCGCCCCCCGGTACGGCGTGACCTGCACGGTGTTGGTGTAGACCGAGGAGAACTCCACCCGGTAGGCGCCCAGTTTGTAGGGGCCGGGAAGCTGGGTCGAGGTGATGATCGGCACGATGATCCCGTAGGGCGTGTAGGCGCCGTGGTCGTGCACGATCGTCACGTCGAGACCGAGCACCCGCCCCCGCTCGTCGAAGCCGACCCGGACGTGGTGCGTCTGGGCCCGTTCGTGCGCCGAGGAGACGAAGTGCTCACGCCTGTCCTCGGTCCACCTGACCTCGTGGCCGAGCAGCATGGCGGCCCACGGGACGAGCACCTCCTCGGGCCAGGGATGCACGATCTTGACGCCGAACCCGCCGCCCACGTCCGGGGCGACCACCTCGACCTGGGGCAGCGGCAGGTCGAGCTTGGCGGCGATGGCCATCCTGACGCTGGTCGAGGTCTGGGTGCTCGAATGCACCCGCAGCGACCTGTCCCCCGCGTCCCACCTGGCGTGCACGCCGCGCCCCTCAAGCGGCATCGACGCGCTGCGCTCGATGTCCAGTCCGAACTCCAGCCGGTACGGCGCCGCCTCGATCGCCTCCCGCGCGCCCAGACCGGTCGCCGAGCGCACCTCCTGGACCAGGTGGGCGCCGACGTTGCCCGGCACGTCCTCGTGGACGAGAGCCTCGGCGCGCGTCGCCTCCTCGATGCCGACGACCGGCGCCAGCGGCTCGTAGTCCACCTCGATCAGCCCGCAGACGTCCTCGGCGAGGTAGCGGTCGCGGGCGACGACCATCACGACGGGCTCGCCGACGTGCCTGACCACGTCCCGCGCCAGCGGGTAGGCGGTGCGGCCGTGGGTCAGCGCCGGGTGCGGGATCAGCAGCGGCAGCGGCTCGGCCAGCCGGGCGGGCAGGTCCTCCCAGGTGTGGATCGCCACCAGCCCCTCGACGTCGATCGCCGCCGAGACGTCGATGTCGCGGATCCTGGCGTGCGCGTGCGGGGACCTGACGAAGGCCACCTCGTAGGCGCCCTCGCCGATGTCGTCCAGGTAGCGGCCCCTGCCGGTCAGCAGCCTGGGGTCCTCCCTGCGCCGGACCGGCTCCCCGAACAGCCGCGTCGTCACCGCTCCTCCGCCAGGATCTCCGCGGCTCGGTGTACCGCCCTGACGATGTTCTGGTAGCCGGTGCACCGGCACAGGTTGCCGGAGATCCCCTCGACCACCTCCTCCTCGCCGGGCGCCGGGTTGTCGCGCAGCAGGGCGGTGACCGTGCACAGGAACCCCGGCGTGCAGAACCCGCACTGCAGGCCGTGGCACTCGGCGAAGGCCCGCTGCACGGGTGAGAGCGTGCCGTCCGGCTCGGCGAGCCCCTCGACCGTCGTCACCTCGTGCCCGTCCGCGGTCGCCGCGAACATCAGGCACGAGCGCACCGGCTGCCCGTCGAGCAGCACCGTGCAGCAGCCGCAGACGCCGTGCTCGCACCCGACGTGTGTGCCGGTCAGCCCGAGGTCGTGCCGCAGGCAGTCCGACAGCAGCCGCCGCCCCGGCACCGTGGCCCGCCGTACGATCCCGTTGACGGTCAGGGTGATCGCGATGTCCCTCACCGGTTTCCCGCCTCCTGGGCCGCCTCTGTCAGCGCCCGTTCCGCCAGCACCCCGAGCAGGTGCCGCCGGTAGTCCGCGCTCGCGTGGATGTCGCCCTCCGGTTCCGTCTCATCCCATACGGCAGCCGCCGCGCCCCGCCAGTCGGCCGCCTCCCACCGGTCGCCGCCGCAGACGCCGGTGACGTCCACGACCACCGGGACCGGACCCGCGCTCACGCACGCCACCCTGGCCGTGACGACCCGCAGGTCCTCGTCCAGGACGACCAGCGCGGCGGCCCCGGAGATCGCATAGTCGCCGTGCCGCCTGGCCACCTCGTGGAAGGCCGTGCCCGAACGCGGCCCCAGGGCGGGGAACAGCGCCGAGACGGCCAGCTCCCCCGGCCGCAGCGCCGACTCAAGGGGGCCGGTGAAGAAGACGTCGGCGGCGACGTCCCTGGTCGAGCCGGGGCGTGCCAGCCGTACAGAACCGCCGAGCAGGGCCAGCACGGCGGGAAGCTCGGCGGCGGGGTCGGCGTGCACCAGGCTGCCGACCACGGTGCCCCGGTTGCGGATCACCGGGTGGGCGACCAGCCCGAGGGCCCGGCGCAGCAGGGGCTGGACGGCGGCGACCGGCTCGGAACGCTCCACCTGGGCGTGCCTGGCCAGCGCGCCGACCAGCACGCCGCCCGGACCCGCCTCGACGGTGGCCAGTTCGGTGAGCCCGTTGACGTCCACGACGTGCCGGGGATGCGTCAGGCGCATGTTCAGCATCGGGATCAGGCTCTGCCCCCCGGCCAGGACCTTGCCCTCGTCCCCCGCCTCGGTGAGGATCTCCAGCGCCTCGCCGACGGAGCGGGGGGCGTGGTAGTCGAACGGCGGCGGCTTCATTCCCGCCGCCCGCTCTCTGGGGTCTCGCGTCGCCGCAGCACCCGCAGCAGGTGATAGCCGCCGACGACCACGATGGTGCCGAGCGCGATGCCCTCAAGGGCGAAGGCCGAGCCGAAGGTGTGCTTGACCGGCCCGATCGCGAGAATGATCCCCGCCCCGATCGGCACCATGTTGAGGGGGTCGGAGAAGTCGACCCGGTTCTCGACCCAGATCTTCGCGCCGAGCAGGCCTATCATGCCGTAGAGGATCACCGTGATGCCGCCGAGCACCCCGCCCGGGGTGGCCGCGATCAGCGCGCCGAACTTGGGGCACAGGCCGAACAGGATCGCGATGACGGCCGCGATGTAGTAGGCAGCCGTCGAGTAGACCCTGGTCGCGGCCATGACGCCGATGTTCTCCGCGTAGGTCGTCGTCGGGGAGCCGCCGAAGGAGCTGGCGACGGCGGTGGCCAGGCCGTCCGCCGCGATGGCCCTGCCCAGGTAGGGGTCCACGTCGGTGCCGGTCATCTCTCCGACCGCCTTGACGTGGCCGACGTTCTCCGCGACCAGCGCGATCACCGCGGGCAGCACCAGCAGCACCGCGGAGAACCTGATGTCCGGCAGGTGCGTGTCGGGCCACCCGATCCAGGCGGCGTCGGCGACCCCGGACAGATCCACCCTGGGGTGGGTGTCGACCTTCTGCGTCACCGCGTTGTAGGCCGTGACGTCCCCCAGCAGCCGGTCGGCCACCCAGGACAGCGCGAAGCCCGCGACCAGGCCGAGCAGGATCGCGATCCGGCCCGCGAACCCCCGCAGGACCACCAGGAACAGGAAGGTGAGGGTCATCGTGACCAGCGCGACCCACTGGTCCTGCGGCCAGTAGACGTCGGCCACCACGTAGGCCAGCCCGAAGCCGATCAGCATGACGACGGCCCCGGTGACGACCGGCGGGAAGACCCGGTTGATGATCCGCACCCCGAGCCGCTGTACGGCGAGGCCGACCAGGGCGAGCACCAGCCCGACGACGAGGATGGCGCCGGTGACGACCGCGTCGGCGGCGGGCGTGTCCCCGCCGTACAGCGACCTGATGGCCAGCACGCCCCCGACGAAGGAGGCGCTGGTGCCGAGGTAGCTGGGAATCTTACCCTGCACGATCAGCAGGAACATGATCGTCGCGACGCCGGAGAACATGATGGCGACGTTGGGATCCAGGCCCATGACCAGCGGGAAGACGAACGTGGCGCCGAACATCGCGACGACGTGCTGGGCGCCGAAGCCGACCATGCGCGGCCAGGACATCCGCTCGTCAGGCCTGACGACCTCCCCGGGCGCCAGGGTCCTGCCGTCGCCGTGCCTGGTCCACCGCGCGACCAATTGAGCCCACCCCTCACCGGGCCGTTCCCGCGCCGTACGGGGCACGGGTCTACGGAGGGTTTCCCGGAGGCGGTGCGACCGAAACCCGGCTGTGTGATCATGGGGGCGGCGAGTGGGGAGAGTTACGGAGATTGATCAGAGACCTCCCGGTACGGGCAGGCCATGCAGTACGGTGAGTGGCGCTGTCGCGACTTTGAGTGAACCGTCCCGGTCGGCCCCCAGAGAAGAGTAGGCACGCCCCCATGCAGGCATTCACGTTGCCCGACTTCTACATCCCGTATCCCGCCAGGCTCAACCCCCATCTGGAACGTGCCCGCGAGCACAGCAACGCCTGGGCCCGCGAGATGGGCATGCTCGACTCCCCCAAGCCGGGCGGCGGCCTCGTCTGGGACGAACGGGCGCTGGCGAAGATGGACTACGCGCTGATGTGCGCCTACACCCATCCCGACTGCGACGGCCCCGCCCTGGACCTGATCACCGACTGGTACGTCTGGGTGTTCTTCTTCGACGACCACTTCCTTGAGCACTTCAAGCACTCGCGCGACCTGCGCGGCGCCAAGGCGCACCTCGACCGGCTCGAACTGTTCATGACCGTGGACGGCCAGGAGCCGCCGGAGCCGCACAACCCCGCGGAGGCCGGGCTCAAGGACCTGTGGGAGCGGACGATCCCCTCGATGTCACCGGCGTGGCGGCGCCGGTTCATCACCAGCACCCACAACCTGATGATCGAGTCGATGTGGGAGCTGAACAACATCGACCAGGGCCGGATCGCCAACCCCATCGAGTACATCCAGATGCGGCGCCGGGTCGGCGGGGCCCCCTGGTCGGCCAACCTCGTCGAGTACGCCGTCGGCGCCGAGATCCCCGACGTCCTGGCCGACACCAGGCCGCTGCACGTGCTGTGCGACACCTTCGCCGACGCCGTGCACCTGCGCAACGACCTGTTCTCCTACCAGCGCGAGGTCCGCGAGGAGGGCGAGAACTCCAACGCGGTCCTCGTCTTCGAGCGCTTCCTCGACTGCCCGACCCAGGAGGCCGCCGAGCTGGTCAACGAGCTGCTGACCTCGCGGCTGCTGCAGTTCGAGGACACCGCGCTCGCCGAGATCCCGGCGCTGCTGGCCGAGCACGCCCTGCCCCCGGACGAGCAGGCCGCGGTGGGCCTGTACGTCAAGGGCCTGCAGGACTGGCAGTCGGGCGGCCACGAGTGGCACGCCAGGTCCAGCCGCTACATGAACGAGGGCGCGACCACCACCCCCGTCCTCTCCAGGGCGCCGCTCGGCCTGGGCACCTCGGCGGCGCGGCTGCCGACCGCGACGCTGACGCCCGGCCTGGCCCGCAGGACGCGCCAGCAGTCCCACCGGCCCTTCGAACCGGTCGGGCACCTGCCGCTGCCCGCCTTCCACATGCCCTATCCCGTCCGGGTCAGCCCCCACCTGGACGCCGTCCGCCGCGACGCGGTCGGCTGGGCGCGCGGGGTCGGCTTCTTCGACTCGCTCCCCGGCGTCGAGGCGGGCGGGGTCTGGGACGAACGGCGCTTCCTGCTCTTCGACTTCGCGCACTGCGCCGCGATGATCCACGCCGACGCGAGCCGCGAGCAGCTCAACCTGTCTGCCGACTGGCTGGCCTGGGGTACCTACGGCGACGACTACTACCCGCTGGTCTTCGGCGCCTCGCGTGACCTGGCGGCGGCCAAGCTCTGCGACGACCGGCTCCGCCTGTTCATGCCGATCGACCTGGGCGCGACCCCCGAGCCGCTGAACCCGATCGAACGCGGCCTGGCCGACCTGTGGCACCGTACGGCCACGCCGATGGGTGAGGCCGCAAGGCGTGACTTCCGCGCGGCGGTCGAGGCGATGACCGGGAGCTGGCTGTGGGAGCTGGGCAACCAGACGGGCAACCGCGTCCCCGACCCGGTCGACTACGTGGAGATGCGCCGCAGGACGTTCGGCTCCGACCTGACGATGAGCCTGGCCAAGCTCGCGCACTACGACCTGGTTCCCGCTGACCTGTACCACACCAGGGTGATGCGTGAGCTGGACACCGCCGCCCAGGACTACGCGACCTTCACCAACGACCTGTTCTCCTACCAGAAGGAGATCGAGTTCGAGGGGGAGGTCCACAACATGGTGCTGGTCGTGGAGAACTTCCTCCGGGTGGACCGGCTGACCGCGCGGGACGTCGTGGCCGACCTGATGACGGCGCGGATGCGGCAGTTCGAGCACATCGTCACCGAGGACCTGCCCGCGATGTTCGAGGAGTTCGAGCTGGGCGAGGAGGTCCGCGGCATCCTCACCCGGCACGCCGACGGCCTCAAGGAGTGGATGTCGGGGATCCTGGAGTGGCACCGCAGGTGCGCCCGCTACACCGAGGCCGAGCTGCGCCGCCACCACCACGGCGCCGCGCCGACGGCGGCGGTCTCGCGGCTGCTGCCCTCAGGCCCGGGCACCTCGGCCCTGCGTCCCCGCCCCGCCGTCGCCCCCTCGGTGTCTCCGATCACGGCCCCGGAGCCGACGGGGGTCGCGGCGTTCAGGACTCCCTCGGGACTCGGCACCTCGGCGGCCAGGCTTGCCGTCCCCGCCGCGCGGTCCCAGCCTGTGTGACGCTCAGCCGCCGGGGGCGACGACGTGGATCTCGAAGCCGTCCCCGGCGACTACCTGTCCCGCGCGGATCTTGCAGGTCTTGCGGAGCTCGACCTCCCCGTCCACCATGACGTTGCCCTCGGCGATGAAGTGCTTGGCCTGGCCGCCCGTGTCGGTCACGGCGCAGTACTTCAGCAGGTCGCACAGCGGGATGTAGTCGGTCTCCAGCTCAAAGGTCTCGTCCACGCCCGTGAGTCTAGATGCCGCGCATGCGCAGAACGTGCAGTGCCAGGGTCAGGTTCAGCCGCAGGTGGGCGTCCTCGGTGAAGTCGCCGAGCATCCGTTCCAGCTTGGCGATCCGGTAGCGCAGGGTGTTGTAGTGGAAGTGCAGCCTCCTGGCCGTCTCGGCCACGTTGAGGTTGGTCTCCAGCAGCACCTGCAGGGTCCTGCGCAGGTCGCCGTTGTCGGCGTCGGTGTCCGAGGCGAGCGGGCCGAGGGTCTCGCGGACGAAGGCGTGCAGTTCCTCGGTGTCGTTGACCAGCGACAGCAGCCGGTAGACCCCGAGCTGGTCGAAGTGGGCGACCGCCCCGGGGCCGTGGAGCTGACGGCCCACCCTGGCTGCCTTCACGGCCTGGCCGTACGCCTCGGGCAGGACCTCGATTCCGGCGGCCGTACGGCTCGCGCCGGTCGAGAAGGTCGCGGGCAGGCACTCGGCGAACGCCGCGACGGCGTCCCTGGCCAGGCGGGTCGTGTCCACGGCGGCGTCCACGACCGCGACGACCTCGTGGGAGAAGCCCGCGACGGCGCCGTGCCCGTCGTGGCGGCGCATGGCGCTGGTCCAGCAGGTGACCAGCCGGTCCTGGGCGACGCGCTCGTCGCCGTCCGGGTCTAATTCGGCGACCAGGACGGTGACGGGACGCCGCAGGTCCCAGCCGAAGGCCCTGGCCCGCGCGGCGACCCGTTCCGCGCTGCCCGCCCTGCCGGTGAGCACGTCGCGCAGGAAGTCGGCGCGGTACTTGCTCTCGACGGCGTTCACCGCCTCCTGCCTGGTGATCACGAGCGCGGCCACGGTCGCCGCGCGCTCCAGGATGCCGACGTCGCTCTCCCCTGCCCCGGCCGGAGCGTGGGCGACGATCCGCCCGTGGTGGTGGCCGCCCGCGACGACGGGGACCGACAGGTGCTCCTCGCGATCCCGCGTGCCGGGGACGCGTAATCCTGCCACCTGCTCGGCGGGCCCCGCGGCGGCGAGCACCTGGCCCGTCCCGTCCAGTACGGCGACGGCCGCACCGAGCAGCCCGGCGACCTCCTCGGTCACCTCGCGCAGCCCGCCGCCCGCGAGCACGACCTGGACCAGCGCCCGGTGCGCCTCCTCGGCCCTGGCCAGCGCGGCGGCCTGCCGATTGAGGATGTCGGTGAGAACCTGGTTGAGGATGTCGTCGAACCCGACGTCGTCGGGGAGCTGGATGAGCGGGAAACCGAGCCGGTCGGCCTGTTCGACCATCTCCTGGGGCAGCCGGTCCAGATAGCGGCCGAGCTTGATGGCCAGCGCGGCGAGTCCGCGTTCGTCCAGGTCGCTGACCAGCCGGTCGAGCGACTGGGGGGTGTTGCGCAGTGGGTAGCCCGTGGTGAGCAGCAACTCGTTCGGCTTCACCCAGGCGAGGATGTCGGGGACCTCCATGACGTTGAGCCGCTGCACGATCCTGCCGAGACCGCGGCCCCCGGCCAGCAGCCTGGCCCCGGCGAGGGTCGAGGCGCCGAGGACCTCGCCGACGGCGACGCCGTGGGTGATGGTTCCGGTGCTCGCCAGCCGTACAGGAGGTTCCATGACGTGATTGTCACCGATAAGGCCGTCTGTCAGGAAGAACCAACCTTTGGGGTTTCTGTTGGCACCTTTCTCCGTACGGCGGGGATCACCGGGCGTTCTACCGTCGGCTCAGTGGAACGGGGGCGTCCACGGTCATGCGGCGCACGGCGACGCGGCATGTCGCAGCACGGCACAGCACGGCACAGCACGTGAAAGGCAGGCGAAGGGTCTCATGACCGTCGGAGCGCGTCCGAGGGCCCGGCGGGGTCAGGATGCCCAGCGTGGGCACGTGCGGGCGCACGCGACGGGGGCCGCCAGTACGGCCCTGCGCGCGCTGCTCGAATCGCCCCGCCGTCCCGCGCGGGTGCTCGCGGCCTTCCCCGCGGGGGTCTATCTGGAGGTCCGCACGGAGCTCCAGCCCCGCGTGATCGCGGTGCTCCGCGGGGACGCGGTCCGGCTGCCCAACGCGATGGTGATCAACGGCCCGATGCCCGGGGTCGCGGTCGGCGACGAGGCGTGGGTGGGTGACGGCTGCGTCGAGATCGGCGGCCTCGGTCTTCGGGCGCACCGCTGGTGGGACCCGGCGCCGCCGCTCGGGCCCGCCGAACCCGCGCTGCTCGCCTCCTGGCTTCCCCTGCTGTCCGGACTGTGCGAGCGCTCGCCGCGGCGTTCCGGCCTTGAGGGCAACGAGGCGGCCGTACGGCTGGCGCTGGGGTGCGCGGAGGGGTCGCTGCTGCGGGGCGTCACGGCCGCCGAGCAGCTCGTCGGCCTCGGTCCCGGCCTCACCCCGAGCGGTGACGACATGATCGCCGGGCTGCTGGTCGCGCTGCGCCACCTCGGTACCGCCGCCAACGTGGCCAGGGCCGTGTGGCTGGCGGACTGGCTGGCCGCGGCGGTCACCTTCGACGCCGGTGGCAGGACGACGCCCATCTCGGCCGCGCTGCTGCACTGCGCCGCCAGGGGTGAGGCGAGCGGGGAGGTGCTGGCCGTACTGCGTGGCCTGGCCGGGCGGCAGGCGCTCGAACCCGCGCTGCACCGGCTGCTCCAGCTCGGCCACACCTCGGGAGCCGACCTGGCGTGGGGGGTGCGCGCCGGTCTCGCCGCGGTGGTCGCCCTGGCGGGGGCGGACCGTTGAGCGCCGACCTGGTCGAGGCGCGTCCCGGGGTCTACCACGACTCGGTGAGCCTGATGCGGGTCAGCGCGGCCCTGGCCGGGCTGCCCGGGATCGAGGTCGCGGTCGTGGCGATGGCCACCGAGCTGAACCTCGGTCTCGCCGCCGGACTCGGCTTCGCGCTGCCCGAGGCGGGCCAGGGTGACCTGCTGGTCGCGCTGCGCGGCGCCGGTCCCGCCGAGCTGGAGGCGGCACGGGCCGAGCTGGACCGGCTGCTCGCGGGCCTCGCCGTACGGACCGCGCAGGGCCGTGACGAGGAACGGTCGGCGCGCACGGTGCGTTCTGCGGCGCTGCGCGGGGTCGGCGACGGTCCCGCCACGCTGGCGCTGGTCTCGGTGCCGGGGCCCTACGCCTTCGCCGAGGCGATGGACGCGATCGAGGCCGGTCTCTCGGTGATGATCTTCAGCGACAACGTCCCCGTCGAGCAGGAGGTGCTGCTCAAGCGGCGCGCGGCCGAGCTGGGGACGCTGGTCATGGGGCCGGACTGCGGAACCGCGGTGATCGGCGGCGCGGGCCTCGGGTTCGCGAACGTGCTGCGGCCGGGTCCCGTCGGCGTCGTCGCGGCCTCGGGAACGGGCGCGCAGCAGGTGACCTGCCTGCTGGACCTGGCCGGGGTCGGGGTCAGCCACGTGCTCGGCGTCGGCGGCAGGGACCTGTCCGCCGAGGTCGCGGGGCTGTCCACGCTGCGCGCCCTGGCGGCGCTCGACGCCGACCCCGCTACCGAGCTGATCGTGCTGGTCTCCAAGCCGCCCGTCCCCGAGACCGCCCGGGCCGTACGGCAGGCGGCGCGGGAGCTGGCCACCCCGGTGGTGACCGCGCTGCTCGGCCAGGGAGACGACCTGACCCGCGCGGCCGAGGCCGTACTGCGCGCCCTGGGGATCTCCGTCCCCGAGTGGCCCTCGTGGCCCGCGCCCGCGAGCCCGCCGGGGACCGGGACGCTGCGCGGCGTCTACTCGGGCGGCACGCTGTGCGCGGAGGCGGAGCTGGTCGCCGGGAGCGGGGAGTTCACCGACTTCGGCGACGACGCCTACACCCGGGGCAGGGCCCACCCGATGATCGACCCCTCCCTGCGGCTCGACGCCCTGGCCCGGGTGCCCCGCGGGGACGTGGCGCTGCTGGACGTGGTCCTCGGGCACGCCGCCGACCCCGACCCGGCCGCCGGGCTCGCGCCGGGGATCGCCGCCGCGGTCGCCAGGGGGGTGCCGGTCGTGGTGGCGCTGGTCGGCTCGCGTGACGACCCGCAGGGGCTGACGGCCCAGGCGGAGGCGCTGCGGGCGGCGGGCGCCTCGGTCTTCACCTCGAACGCCCACGCCGCCGGGCACGCGGCCTCCCTCCTGGCGGGTGCCCGGTGATCCCGGCGTCGCTGGCCGCGTTGACCGGGGAGCCCAGGGTCGTCACGGCCGGGGCGGAGGTGTTCGGCGAGGCCCTGGACGCGCAGGCCGTACCGAGGAGGGCCGTGGACTGGCGCCCGCCGCTGCCCGGCACCGGGGAGGACGTCGCGCGGGTGCTGGCCGACCCCCGCCGACACCGCGCCAACGAGACGGCGCTCGGCCGCATGACGTCCGCCAGACCCCACCTCGTCGGGGTACGGCGGGCGGGCGAGGCCCTCGACCTGCCCCCGGGGACGTTCCTGCACGCGGGGCCGCCGATCGGCTGGGAACGCGCCTCGGGACCGCTGCGCGGCGCGCTCGTCGGGGCGGCGCTGCTCGAAGGGCTGGCCGAGAACGCGGAGGAGGCGTCGCGGCTGCTCGAAACGGGACGGATCCGCCTCGAACCCTGTCACGGACGGGGTGCCGTCGGGCCGATGGCGGGCGTGGTCAGCCCGTCCATGTGGATGTTCGAGGTGCGCGACGCCGAGCACGGCGGCACCGCCCACTGCTCGCTCAACGAGGGCCTGGGCAGGGTGCTGCGCTACGGCGCCTACGACGCCGAGGTGCTGCGGCGGCTGCGCTGGATGGACGAGGTGCTCGGCCCCGCGCTGCGCGCGACCCTCGCGGCGACCGGGCCGCTCGACCTCGGGGCGCTGATGGCGCAGGCCCTGCAGATGGGCGACGAGCTGCACAACCGCAACCGCGCCGCCACCTCGCTGCTGGTGCGGGAGCTGGCCTGCGGCCTGGTCGAGACCGCTCCCCTGCACGCGGCCGAGGTGCTGCGCTTCGTCGGCGGCAACGACCACTTCTTCCTCAACGCGGCCATGGCGGCGTGCAAGGTGAGCGCGGACGCCGCCAGGGACGTCCCCGGCTCCAGCCTGGTCGTGGCGATGGCCCGCAACGGCACCGACTTCGGCGTGCAGGTCTCCGGGCTCGGCGGACGCTGGTTCACCGGCCCCGCCGCCGTGCCCGACGGCCTCTATCTCGGCGCGTACGGCCCGCGGGACGCCAACCCCGACATCGGCGACTCCACGATCACCGAGACGGCAGGCCTCGGCGGCTTCGCGATGGCGGCGGCCCCGGCGATCGTCCGCTTCGTCGGCGGGGAGGTGGCCGCCGCGACGGCCGCGACCCTGGCCATGTACGAGATCACCCTCGCCGAGCACCCCGTCTACCGGATCCCCGGGCTCGGCTTCCGCGGCACCCCGGTCGGCGTGGACGTGACGCTGGTCGCCAGGACCGGGGTGCTGCCGGTCGTCAACACCGGCATCGCGGGCAGGGTCGCGGGCACCGGGCAGGTCGGCGCCGGTCTGGTGACCCCGCCCGCCTCCGCCTTCACCTCTGCCCTGGCGGCGCTCGCCAAGGTCGCGGACGCCGGTGGGCCGCCGACTTCCGTTGCCTGACGCGATGCCGATATCGTGTCCAACCTTGCGCATAGGGTTGGTTGTGGGGACAAGGCATGATGACCGATCGTCTGCCGGGAGTGCCCCCCATGGGTTCGGAGGGCGACACCATCGGCACGACCGAGGCGGAGGCGCAGGGCAGACTGGTCGGCAGGCGTTACCGCCTGATCTCACCGGTCGGCCGGGGCGGTATGGGTGTGGTGTGGCACGCGCACGACGTGCTGCTCGACCGTGACGTGGCGGTCAAGGAGCTGATCCTTCCCCCCGGTCTCGACGAGGAGGGGATGCGGTCCGCGCACCGGCGCATGCTGCGCGAGGCACGCTCGGCCGCCCGCCTCAGTCATCCGGGCATCATCACGGTGCACGACGTGGTCGAGGAGGACGGCCGCCCCTGGATCGTGATGGAGCTGGTCCGCGCCTGGTCCCTTGAGCAGGCCGTACGGCGCAACGGGCCGCTTCCCGTGGTGCAGGCCGCGGAGATCGCCGTCCGGGTGCTCGACGCGCTGCGGCACGCCCACGCCGCCGGGGTGCTGCACCGCGACATCAAGCCGGGCAACGTGCTGCTCACCTCGGACCGGGTGGTGCTCACCGACTTCGGCATCGCCGCGATCGAGGGCGACGTCTCGGTCACCCAGACGGGCCTGCTGATGGGCTCGCCCGCCTACATCCCGCCGGAGCGACTGTCCGGCAAACCGATCACCCAGGCCGCCGATCTGTGGTCCTTCGGCGCGACGCTGTACACGACGGTCGAGGGACGGCCGCCGTACGAGGGGCCGGACGCGGTGGCCGTGCTCGGCGCGATCCTCACCCAGGAACCCAACCGGCCGCAGCGGGCCGGGGCGCTGATCGCCGTCATCGAGGGCCTGCTCCGCAAGGACCCGGCGGACAGGATGACCGCGGCACAGGTCTCCGAGCTGCTCGGCCGGGTGCTGCGCAGCCACGGTTCCGCGACCGGCGACCAGGTGCCCGCCGTACCGCCCGTGCCCGAGATCCTCACCCCGGTACGGCCCGCGCCCCCGCAGCTCTCGTCGGCGCCGTCGCTCACGCAGCCGTCGGGGCCGCTGCCCTCCCGGATCATCGAGACGCCCTCGGGTCCCGTGCGGGTGCCCCACGACGTTCCTCCCGGTTCCCAGGAGCCGGGGCACGGCCGTGGTTACGACGCGCTGCGCAGTCCGGCGTCGGGTCTCGGGCGCGGTTCCTTCGTCGATCTTCCCGAGGCTCCCCCTGCCTCCCTTCGGCGTCCGGCGCACGGGCGTGACGAGGAGGACACGCTGGCCGGGACCCGGCCTCCCGCGACGGGTGGCCGCAGGGGCGCGCGCCGCAGGGCGGCGGACGACGGACCCTGGATGCGCGAGGGCCGCCCGACCCCCCTGCTGATCGCCGTCTGCGCGGTCGCGGCGCTGGCCGCGGTCGCCGCCGTGCTGTTCCTGCTGCTCGCCCCCGGCTCCTCGGCCCCGCAGGCGGCCCCCGCCCCCGCCCCCGCCGCCAGCTCCCCGGCCTCCCCCTCGGCCGCGCCGACGCGCTTCGAGGTCCCCGGCGGCTACCGGACGCTGGGCGCGGGGGGCGTCACGGCGGCGCTGCCGGAGAGCTGGACGGTCCGCGAGGACGACGGGGTGGTGACCTTCCAGGGGCCGAGGAACAGCGGGCAGAGCGTCGTCGTCTCCCAGGCCGCCGTCACCGACCCGGTGACGGCGCTCGACGGGATCGGCAAGGACGACCTGGACGAGTACACCGAGGTCGGGGTCGAGACGGTGCCGTACGGCGCGTGGCGGGCGGCCGACTGGGAGTACACCTACGTCCGGTCCCCGGGGGCCGTCCCCATGCACGGGCTGACCCGCTATGTCGCGGTGGACGGGCAGAACGCCTATTTGATCGCGTTCACCGCCCAGGACCTCGACTGGGCGAAGGGCGCCGAGGCGCGGCGGGTCTTCTTCGCGACGTTCCGGCCGACCGCCTGAACGGCCCCGCCCGATAAAGAATTGCATGTGGTGACAAAATCCATTTGTGACCGCAATCCCCACAAATAGCGCCATTTCCCATAAAGAAACACGGGAAATAGCCGCGCTGCAGCGGCGAACGCTGATCGTGCTGTCCACCGCGCAGATCGTCAGCGGGATCGGCACCGCCGTCGGTTTCTCCCTCAGCTCCCTCGTCGTCGCGCAACTGTCGGGCTCGGTGACGATCAGCGGGCTCGCCGGGACCGCGACCGTGCTCGGCGCCGCGCTGCTCGCGCTGCCGACCGCTAGGACCTCGGGCAAGGGTGGACGGCGGGCCGGGCTGGCGCTCGCCTACGGCTGCGCCCTGCTGGGCTGTGTGATCACCGTGGTCGCCATCACCGTGCGGTCGTGGCCGCTGCTGCTCGGCGGGCTCGTGCTGTTCGGCAGCGCCAGCGCGGGCAGCCTGGCCTCCCGCTACTCGGCGACCGACCTGTCCCCGCCCGGGCACACCGCCCGGCACCTGTCATGGGTGGTCTGGGCCGCGACGATCGGCTCCGTCGCGGGCCCCAACCTGGCCGAGCCCGCAGAACGCCTCGGCCGCACCCTGGGCCTGGCGCCGGACACCGGCCCCTTCGCGCTCTCCCTGGTCGCCTTCGCCGTCGCCCTGGTCGTCATCCTGGCCGGTCTGCGCCCCGACCCCCTGCTGGTCGCCCGTTCCCTGAGACCGGAGACTCCCACGGAGGACAAGGGAGGGAACGGCACGCTGCGCACCGCCTGGCAGGCCCTGAGCCAGGAACCGACCGCCACCCGGGCACTGGCCGCCATCGCGGTCAGCCACACCGCGATGGTGTCGATCATGTCCATGACACCGGTCCACCTGGGCCACGGCGGCGCGAGCTACTCGGTCATCGGCATCGTGCTCAGCCTGCACATCGCGGGCATGTACATCCTGTCCCCGGTGGTCGGCTGGCTGGCCGACCGGATCGGCCGGGTCAGGGTCCTCGTCCTCGGCATGGCGCTGCTGCTGGCCGCCGCCGTCCTGGCGGGCGGGGCCGGTCCCCACGACGTCGCCCGGGTGACGACCGGGCTCACGCTGCTCGGCCTCGGCTGGTCCTGCGGGCTGATCTCCGGCTCCGCGATGCTCAGCGAGGCCGTACGGCTTGAGCACCGCCCCGCCGTACAGGGCATGTCCGACCTGCTGATGAACGTCTGCGGCGCGGTCGGCGCGGTGCTCGCCGGGGTTGTCGTCGGCACCCTGTCCTACGGCGTGCTCGGCGCGATCGTCGCGGTCATGGTGACCGTCACCGGCGCCTGGCTGGCCCTGCGACCGGCTCACTTGGCGTCGGCGTAACACCGCACGGCCACCGCGTGCATGGGGAAGCGCACCGGCGTGCGGCCGAACAGCAGCGCGGCGGCCTCCTCCGCGGCCCTGCCGACCGCCGCGACCACCTCCTGGCCGAGCTCGGCGGGGCAGTGCACCATCACCTCGTCGTGCTGGAAGAACACCAGCGCGGCCGGGTCGGGCAGCAGGCCGCGCAGCACGGCCATGAACGTCAGCGCCCACTCCGCCGCGGTCGCCTGGACCACGAAGTTGCGGGTGAAACGCCCCCGGTCACGCGCCGCCCTGGCCCCCTCGGGACCCGAGACCAGCTCCCGCCAGCGCGCGGAGGGCGGCGGCGCGGTGCGCCCGAGCCAGGAGCGGACCGTCCTGCCCTCCTCCCCCGCCCGCGCGGCGTCCTCGACGAACCGGTAGGCCTCGGGGAAGCGCTGACGCATCACCGCCAGCAACTTGGGCGCGTCCCCGCTGGTCCCGCCGTACATCGCCGACAGCAGGGCGATCTTGGCGTGGTCGCGCTCGCCGCCGAACGCCTTGGCCAGCGCCTGGTAGAGGTCGATCTGCCCAGCCGCCGCCGCCAGGCCACGGTCACCCGCCATCGCGGCCAGCACCCGGGGTTCGAGCTGGGCGGCGTCGGCGACGACCAGCGTCCAGCCCTCGTCGGCCACCACGACCCTGCGCAGCGTCTTGGGAATCTGCAGCGCGCCCCCGCCGCTGGTCGCCCAGCGCCCCGAGACCACCCCCGCCACGACGTACTCGGGCCGAAGGCGGTCCTCGCGCACCCACTGGTCGGCCCAGACCCAGCCGTGGAAGCTGTAGACCCTGGCCAGCTCCTTGTAGGCGAGCAGCGGCGCGACCCCGGGGTGGTCGACCTCCCTGAGCTCGTGCGCCCTGGTCGAGGTGACGGACAGGCCCGCCGACTTGAACGCCCTGACGATCTGCTGCGGGGAGTCGGGGTTGACCGGCCCGCCGAAGGCCGCGGCGACCTCGTCGGCCAAGGCCTGGAGCTTGGCCGGGCGCATGCCGTGCACGGGCCTTGGCCCCAGCAGGCCGGTCAGCAGCTCCTCGTGCACGTCCCGCCGCCACGGCATGCCCTCGTGGGCCATCTCGGCGGCGATCAGCGCCCCCGCCGACTCGGCGGCGGCCAGCAGCCGGAACCGCCCCGGCTCGGGCAGGGCCTCGATCCGCCTCAGCTGGTCGGCGTGGACCTCGGCGACCAGGTCGGCGTCCGGCGGGGGCGTCTCCTCCTCGAACAGCGTCGCCTGCCGCGCCTGCGGCCCGTGCCGGTCCTCGGGCACCGGCAGGCCATGCAGCCGGGCGTGGGCGGCCCGTGCGGAGCGGGGCTCGTCGTGGCGCCCCTCGTGGCCGAGCAGCAGCCCCTCGACGAGGGCCAGGTCGTGGCAGCGCGCCAGCCGTACGCCCCGGTCCAGGAGCGCGGGGTAGATCTCGCGGGTGTCGGCCCAGACCCAGCGGGGCGCGGACCCCGCCTCACACTCTCGTACGGCGGCCGCCAGGTCGGCGGCCGTCTCCGCCTGCCGCCCGTCGGGGCGCAGGACCCCCGAGGTGCCGGGTCCGACGGCGACTGCCACGTTCATCCGGCCAGCCTGCCACGCCGGACCGACACTTCCGCCCAGGTGGGGACTCAGACGAGCGGGATCTCGACCTCGTCCTCAAGCGGGGGCTCGATCTCCTGCGGCAGGCAGCCGGTCGCCGCGAAGCAGCGGATCCGCAGGCTGGCCGGGGTCACGGACACGTGCAGGAAGCTCTTGAAGAACGGCGGGGTGTCCCAGTCGGACAGTTCGGACAGATAGCGGTGGAAGGTCTTGCCGACGGGCAGCCGCAGCGGCATGGGCCAGCCACCCAGGATCCGCGCCGCCCACCGCATCCTGCGCGTGATGGGGACCGGGCCGATGTCCCTCGGCGGGGTGTTGCCGATGTGCCGTGACATCAGCGCCACCCCCTCCTCCGGGGTGAGGTAGAGCCAGCGCATGCGCAGCCGTTCGCTGTAGAGCTTGCTGTAGAACGACAGCGAGTCCCCGCGCAGCGGGTAGCACCGGTAGTCGTCCTCGTGCACGCCGCCCACGGTGATCCTGGGAGTCGTGTGCGTGGCGTGCATGAAGGCGCCGGAGCCGCCCGCCACGATGTACTGGATCGTCCGGTCGCCGACCCTGACCGGGAAGCGCTGGTAGTTGTGCACGTCACCGCCGATCGCCGCGACGTAGTTGTTGGCCGGGTCGGTGACGACGTCGTCGATCGTGCCGCCGCCCTCGATCCTGGACGGCTTGTAGTTATTGCGGACGTAGATCGGCTTGCCGGTGATCAGCATCTTGGGCCGGGGGTCCCTGGAGACCTCGCGCAGCCAGCGTCCCTGCTCCCGGTCCAGCACCCCGTCGATTCCGGTGTCCACGCCGACGACCAGCAGGCTCGGGGTGTCCATCACCCAGTACGGCCCGGGCTGTCCCGGCTGGGTGGTCCGCTGCTCTGGCCGTGCCCTGCGCTCCCGCGCCCCGGTGAGGCGGGCCTCGTCGATCGTCTCCGGCTCCCGCCACAGCGTGCCGCGCAGGCCGGAGGGCGACAGTTTGAACCCGCGTTTCTCCGGTTCGAGCGCGGGCGCGTCGCAGAAGACCCGCATGAAGCCGCCGAGCCCGTCATACCAGTCGTGGTTGCCGGGGACCGCGTAGATCGGCGCCGGATAGTCCTGGTAGGGCCGGAAGAACTTGTCCTCGTACTCGTCGCCAGCCCCCGCCGGATAGATCACGTCACTGGCGATGACCGCGAAGGCCGTGTCCGCCCCGATCCTGAGCATGCCGGGGACCACGGCGTACTGCGACAGGTCGCCCTCCCCGGTGTCCCCGAGGAGCAGGAAGGAGAACTCGGGCCCCACGTCCATCGGGACGCGGAAGGCGGGATCGACGCCGCGTTCGAGCTGCGTGGCGACCCAGCGGGCCCTGACCTCCCCGGAGGGGTCGCCGAACATGCTCGCGAGGACCTGGTTCCTCGACTTCCACAGCACGCGCGGACTGAGCCAGCTGAAGGTCTTCCTGTCGGGCACGAGGGACCTGAAGGTGCCCATCTGGGCGCAGGACCAGCCCGCTCCCTCCTCCGAGACCCGCGAGGAGACCTCACGCCCGCGCCTGGCGGCCCGCCCGACATCGACCATGGTCATATCTTGGCGTTGATCTTACCGAGCCGCACCCGTTTCGCGGCTAATGCGCCCGTCCGCGAACCCGGTCATGGACGGTCCGGAACCTCCCACGCCTTTACGTTGTAGATCACGGGATCAGCGCCCCGGGGTTGAGGATCCCCTCCGGGTCGAGCCGCTCCTTGATCCCGCGCAGGATCTCCGCGCCCAGCTCCCCGATCTCCACGGCGTAGGCCTCCCGGTGGTCGCGGCCCACCCCGTGGTGGTGCGAGATCGTGCCCCCGGCCGCCAGGATCGCCGCGCTCGCCGCCCGCTTGGCCCGCTCCCACTGCGCCACCGGGTCCTCCTCCTGCGCCGTGACGACCGTGAAGTAGAGCGAGGCGCCCGTGCCGTACACGTGGGAGATGTGGCACATCACCAGCGGCGAGCCGAGCGAGGCCGTCAGCGCCCCGCGCACCGCGTCGTAGAGGCCGGGCAGCCCGGACCAGAAGCCCGCCGTCTCCAGCGTCTCCACGGTCGCCCCCTCGGCCAGCAGCGCGTCCCGCAGGTACGGCGCCGCGTAGCGGCCACGGGCCCACGCCTGTCCCGGCTCGACGCCCAGGCAGGTCCCGCCCAGTCCGGACAGCACGGCGGCGGCCCGCTCCCGCGTCTCGGCGACCTCCAGGGGGTCACCCTCGTAGCCCGCCACGACCAGGCAGCCCGCCCCCGCGGCCAACTCGCCGATCTCCCCCGGTTTGGCCAGCCCGATCATCGTCTCGGTCTCGTCGGAGAGCCTGAGCACGGTCGGCAGCGGCCCGTCCTGGGCCAGCCGCCGCAGCGCCGCCGCGCCCTCGGGGAAGGAGGCGAAGCGCCAGCCCTCGTAGTGACGCTCGGCGGGCGAGCGCCGTACGCGAAGTCTGAGTGAGGTGATCACGCCGAAGGCGCCCTCCGAGCCGAGCATCACCTGGCGCAGGTCGGGCCCGGCCGCCGACCTGGGCGCGCGGCCGAGGTCGAGGGTGCCGCGCGGGGTCGCGACCGTCATGCCGACCACCATGTCGTCGAACCTGCCGTAGCCCGCCGAGGCCTGCCCGCTCGACCTGGCCGCCGCGAAGCCGCCGAGCGTGGCGTACTCGAACGACTGCGGGAAGTGCCCCAGGGTGAGGCCGTGCTCCGCCAGGAGCCGTTCGGCCACCGGCGCCCGCAGCCCCGGCCCGAACTCGGCGACCATCGACTCGGCGTCGAGGGAGACGAGCCGGTCGAGCCTGCCCACGTCCAACGCGACGACCCCGGCGAAACCGTCCCTCTCGGCGCTCAGACCGCCGACGACCGAGGTGCCCCCGCCGAACGGGACGACCGCCACCCGGTGCTCCGCGCACACCCGCAGCACCCCCAGCACCTCCTCGTGGGAGCCGGGCAGCACCACGGCGTCCGGCGCCAGGGAGGCGTCACCGGCGCGCAGCCGGATCAGGTCGGGGGTCGACTTGCCCCGGGTGTGCCGGACGCGGCTCTCGTCGTCGGAGCGGACGTGCCCGGCCCCGACGACCGCGCGCAGCGCGTCGAGGACGGACGGCGCGAGCGCGACGGCGGGCGGCCTGACCTCTTCGAGCCCGACCGCGGGCGTCCGCGGCGCGCGCACACCCAGCAGGTCACGCAGCAGCGACCGTACGGCCTCGGGCAGCTCGACAGCCTCGGCGGGATCGCCCCACCCGGACCACAGCATGGGCTCGGCGCCTTCCTTGGAAGTTTCCACCTCTACACTGTGACATATGACGTCCATTCGTCACAACGAGTCCCCGTCCGACCCGGTCCTCGATGCCGCCAGGGAGGTGGTGCTCGCGGTCGGCGTCAGGCGGACCACGCTCACCGACGTGGCCCGCAGGGCAGGGCTGTCCCGCATGACGATCTACCGGCGCTGGCCCGACGTGCACGCCCTCGTCGCCGACCTGATGACCCGCGAGTGGCTGCGGGTCGCGGGCCGCTTCGCCACCGAGGACCCGGTCACCGCCGCGGTCGCGACCGTCGGCGCGCTGCGCGGCCACCCGCTCTGGCGCAAGATCGTCGAGGTGGACCCCGAGCTGCTCCTGCCGTACCTCCTGTGGCGCAGGGGCGCCAGCCACGAGGTCATGCTCTCGCTGGTCGCCTCGGCGATCACCAGGGGCCAGGAGCGGGGCACCGTACGGCCCGGCGACCCGGCACGGCTGGCGGGGACGGTCGTGCTGACCGCGCAGTCGTTCCTGCTGTCCGGCGCCGTGCTGCTGGCCCCGCTCACCGGGGACGCCCTCGACGCCGAGCTGACCGAACTCCTGGAAAGGTACCTCCGGCCGTGAACTCCTCCCTCAACGCGGCCCGCAGAGCCCGCGAGCTGGCCGAACTCCCCGATCTCGTGGTCGACGTGCTGGTGGTCGGGCTCGGGGTCACCGGGACGGGCACCGCGCTCGACGCGGCCTCGCGGGGCCTGTCCGTCGCGGCGATCGACGCGGGCGACCTGGCCTCCGGCACCTCGCGGTGGAGCTCAAAGATGGTCCACGGCGGGCTGCGCTACCTGGCCAGGGGGCAGGTGGGCGTGGCCCGGGAGAGCGCCGTCGAACGCGGCGTTCTGCTCACCAGGACCGCCCCCCATCTGGTACGGGCGCAGCCGTACCTGCTGCCGCTCACCCCGGCCGTCTCCCGGGGCAGGGCGGCGACGGTGATGACGGGTTACCGGCTCGGCGACGGGCTGCGGATCGCCGCGCGCACGCCCCGGCGCCTGCTGCCCGGCCCCTCGCGGATCCCCGCGCGTACGGCGCTGCGCCTGGTCCCCGCCCTTGAGCCGCGGGGCCTGCGCGGCGCCCTGCTCTCCTGGGACGGGCGGCTGACCGACGACGCCAGGCTCGTGGTCGCGCTGGCCAGGACGGCCGCCGCGCACGGCGCCAGGATCCTGACCCGCTGCCGCGCGCTCGAACTGACCGGGGACGGCGCGCTGGTCCGCGACGAGCTGACCGGGCAGACCCTGACGGTCCGGGCCAGGGCGGTGGTCAACGCCACCGGCGTCTGGGCGGGAACGCTGGTCCCCGAGATCAGGATGCGGCCCTCACGCGGCAGCCACCTGGTGCTGCGCCCCGAGACCCTGCCGGGCCTGACGGCCGGGCTGCACGTGCCGGTCCCCGGGGAGACCAACCGGTTCGTCCTGGTGCTGCCCCAGGCGGACGGCAGGATCCACGTGGGCCTCACCGACGAGCCGGTCGAGGGCCCGCTGCCGGACGTGCCCACGGTCCCGGAGGAGGACGTGACGTTCCTGCTCGGCGTGCTCAACTCGGTGCTCGGCACGGCGATCGGCAGGCGGGAGGTGGCCGGGGCCTACGCCGGGCTGCGCCCGCTGCTCGACGCCGACGGGCGCACCGCCGACCTGTCGAGGAGGCACGCCCTGTCGGTCTCCCGCGACGGGGTCGTGACGGTCGCCGGGGGCAAGCTGACGACCTACCGGCGGATGGCCCAGGACGCGGTCGATCTGACGGTATGGCTGCGCGCCCTGCCCGCGGGCGCCTGCCGTACGGCCCGCCTGCCCCTGGTGGGCGCGGACGGGAGAGGTGGTGAGGGGACGCCCGGACGGCTGGCCGGGCGTTACGGGAGTGAGGCGGCGGCGGTCAAGGCACTGGCGCGGGAGGATCCGGCACTGGCCGAGGCGCTGCCGACCGGGGTGACCGTGGCCGAGCTGGTCTGGGCCGTCAGGCACGAGGGTGCCCTCGACGTTGACGACCTGCTCGACCGCCGCACCCGTATCGGACTGGTCGCCGAGGACCGGGCCGTGGCCCTGCCCGCGGCGCGGGCGGCGCTCGACCGCTGAGCGGCGGCACCGTACGACGGTTCCCGTGAGCCCTCGCGGGCATCAGCGGGCATGAAAAGGGAAGGGTCAGGAACTTCAGAAGGAGCTTGGCCTGGAGCGACGGCCCACCCGCCGCCCCCTGACCGCCGGCTCGGGACGGCAGGCGAGCGCCTGCCGGTACGAGCCCGTTGACACCGGTCCATTGAAGCAGGGGGGCGGGCGCCCGCACGGGGGAACGGGGTTATTCGACGGTTCCGTTGACAGCGGATCATCGAAGGGCGTAAGGAATATCCGATTCGCCCAAGGATCGCCCTTTTCTCCTCTGACACACTCGTAACACTCTTAGGTTAGTCTTACCTAAGTAAGCATTAACGAAGACGTTGACGGGGGGAGCGTTCCGGATATGACACTCAAGGGCTGCGCACATCCCGAGGGCTGCCATACCGGTGACCTGCCCGTTCTGGCGAGCGCCACCGTCGGCGCCCGCTTCTGGCTGCTCGTCGAGCACCCGGGCCCCTGGGCCTCCCACCTGGAGGACTGCCGCCTTCCCAGCGGTGTGCGCACTCTCGTCGACAGGGCCCTGGCCATCGGCGTCCGGCCCCAACTGATCCGCCGTCCGGGGCGCAGAACCCCCGTGGAGGGCGGGATCCACGTCATGGTCGCCGACTCGACCGCCGCCGAGCCGTGGCTCGCCGAGGGCGTCATCGCAGGTCCGGACGATCTTGACCTGGACGCTTTGGTGGCCGGAGTGGTCCCGGAGTCCTGCATACTTGTGAGTGAGCCGGTTTTTCTGGTCTGCACGCATGCCAAACGCAACGCGTGCTGCGCCCGCATTGGACTTCCCCTAGCTCGTTCCCTGGCGAAGGTTTTGCCGGACAGAGTATGGGAAACATCACATGTTGGCGGCGATCGCTACGCCGCCAACCTTGTGTGCTTGCCACACGGCCTCTACTACGGCAGCATGTCTCAGGCTGCTGCGATCGCGGCAGCCGATGCGTACCGGTCCGGCGAGGTCACCCTCGACCGTTTCCGGGGACGTTCAGGCATCCCTGAGCCACTGCAGGCCGCCGAGCATTTCGTCCGCGCCCACACGGGCGAGCTCTCGGTTGGCGGAGTGGCCGTGGAGTCCTCCAGGTCGGACGGCGCCACCACCGAGGCATTTGTGCGCGGTAGTGGCGTTCGTTTTCGGGTAGTGGTTGAACCCATGACGTTGAAAGCGCCATGTGGTACGGCTTGCGCCGAAGAAATCACTACCTATCGGCTGGTCGTACTGGACAGGCTCACCCCTGTGCGGTACGCCACGCCTGTCCTGACCTGACCGAGGGAACATCACGGCCTATCCAGGCGTTGGACCCAAGGACGCCGGAAACGTCCAATGCGGCATCAACCCGAAATACCTCTCACTAAAAGGTGGTTTTCTCATGTCTCAGGTACGTCGGCAGACCGCCCGGCCACGGCCCAGCTGGGGCTGGCAGGATGACGCCGCGTGCCGGGGTGAGGACCTCGTGCTCTTCTTCGGTCCTGACGGGGAGCGTCAGCCTGAGCGTGACATCCGCGAGCGGAAGGCCAAGGCCATCTGCGCCCAGTGCCCGGTCCGCGCGGAGTGCCTGGACTACGCGCTGTCCCGTCCGGAGAAGTACGGCACCTGGGGCGGTCTGAACGAGGACGAGCGCGCCTCCGAGCGTCGCCGTCGTATGCGCCGCGCCGCCAGCGCCGGCATCAGCGCCGTCGCCTGAGCAAGTACCTCCACCCGGCTTCCCCCTGACGTGTGATCTCGCTGATTCCCCTGCGAGATCACACGTTGTCGTTTGGGGACGCTCTCAGTTCTGCCGGGGGATCTTCGGGGTGTCCCGGTATCCCCGGGAGGGCAGTGGCTTGACGTGGGACGCCGAGCACTCCGGGCAGCTCAGGTCCACCCACGGCGGGGTGGTGACGATTCCCCTCCTTCGCCACACCACGGGACGCCCGTCGTCGGCGTGGCAGGTCTCGTAGAGGTCTCCCCAGACGTGCTCGCAGCGCAGGCACTGGAAGTCCCAGGCCTCGGCGACAGCGTTGATCTCTCGCATGTGCTCTCTTCTCGCATGGGTTCCGTACTGGCCTGTGGGCAGGACGGTCGGCCTATATGCGAGACACACCGATCATGATCAGCCTGCTGACTCCGGCGGCCGGGGCGGCGAGGACCCTCTCCCGGTGCCACCTCCGGACCGGCCTCTCCCCCTCGGACGCCAGCGCGTCCTCCAGGGACTGCGGCGCGGGCGGGCGCGGCTCACGTCCGCGTCCCGCGTCGTGCGCCAGGGGTGAGGCGGGCGTCTCGTCGACCGGACGCGGCCCCTCCTCAACCCGTTCGACGCACTGACGCTCGACCATCAGGCCGACCAGGCCACCGGACTGCCAGCTCAGACAGAGCCCGAGACAGACGGCGAGCAGGACCCACGGCACCGTCCGACGGCGCCGGGAGAGCGTTCCTGCGATCACACCTACAAGGTTTGCCTACTCTCGGTGAACAAAACGCGACCCATGGTCACCGGTATGGCTCCGGGGGAAACGCGATCGTCGCCGGAGCGCTGAAACACACGGCGCCGTGCCGGACCCCGCTCCCCGGGCTCAACACCCGGGGAGCGCGATCCAAGCGGTCAGGGACGGTTCCGTCCTGACTTGCGCACTTCCTTGTGGATGATCTTCCACCTGTTCTGGAGCTCCTTGCGCAGGCGCGCGTCGGTCCGCGAGGCCATCCACAGGGCCTCACGCTGGAGCTTGTTCCAGCTCTCCAGCCGCCGCTCGGGGAGCGTGCCGTCCTCGACGGCGGCGATCACCGCGCAGCCGGGCTCGCTGTCGTGCCCGCAGTCGGCGAAACGGCACCGCTCGGCCAGCTCCTCGATGTCGGAGAAGACCAGGTCGACGCCCTCCCCCATGTCGTACAGGCCGATACGGCGGATGCCGGGGGTGTCGATGATGAGACCGCCCCCACCGAGCGGGATGAGCTCGCGGTGGACCGTGGTGTGACGGCCCCTGCCGTCGGCGGCCCTGACCTGCTGGGTCTCCATCACCTCGGTCCCGGCCAGCGCGTTGACCAGGGTGGACTTGCCCGCGCCGGAGGCCCCGAGCACGACGGCGGTGCGCGTCCCGGCCAGGTGCCCGTGCACGACGTCGACCCCCTCGCCGGTCAGGGAGGAGATCGCGTGCACGTCGACCCCGGGCGCCGCCGCGGCGACCTCCCCCATCAGGAAGGGCAGGCTCTCCCCGGCCAGGTCGGACTTGGTGACGAGCACGACGGGCTGGGCGCCGCTCTCCCAGGCCAGCGCGAGCAACCGCTCGATCCGGCCGAGGTCGGCGGTGTCGGTGGCGTGCAGCGCGGGTTCGGCGACGAAGACGACGTCGACGTTGGCCGCGAGCACCTGCCCCTTCGAGTCGCCGGAGAGGCCACCGCGCGAGAGCCTGGCGACCCCGCCACGCACGAACGCCGTACGGCGGGGCAGCAGCGCCTCAAGCTCGAAGCGGCCCTCGGCGAGTTTCCTGAGCCCGGCCCAGTCTCCGACGCAGGGCAGGGCGACGGGGTCGGCCGCGGCGGCCCGCCGTACGGTGGCGCCGTAGTGGGCCTGGAAGTGGCCCGCCGCGCACAGGACCTCGGCGGCGCCCCGGTCGACCCGCGCCACCCGGGCGGGGATCAGACCGTCGGGCAGCGCGGCGGCGTGGGAGTCGTCCCAGCCGAGCGAGGACAGGTCGTGCGAGACGGGAAAACGTGAAGCAGACAACGTGGGTACACCCTTTTCGAGAAGGTCGGGTGCCCGTGAAGGAAGTCGGCTAGAGGGGCACCCGGAGGACGGCTGAAGGCATGCCAAGGAAGAAGACCCGCATGTCCTCACCTCCCGATCTCAGACCGCCCCGCACGGGGACGGCGTCGCCCACGGGCGCGACAGCGCCCACTCGCAGAACATTAGCGCGATCTCCCCGGGATCGCGCAAACCCTTTTTCCCGTAATCGTGAAAAAGCCCCGGGACGGCGGTCCCGGGGCTCGTCGCCGTCCTACAGGCCGGGGGCCGGGAAGTGGCTCGTCAGCTCGCGGACCTCGCCGTGGACGCGGGTGATGACGTGCTTGGCCTCGTCCTCGTCCTTGGCCAGGGCGCTGACGACCTGGTCGATCCAGGCGCCGATCTGCCGCATCTCGGTCACGCCCATGCCGCGGCTGGTCACGCCCGCGGTGCCGATGCGGATGCCGGAGGGGTCGAAGGGCTTGCGCGTGTCGAAGGGCACGGCGTTGTAGTTGGTCTCAAGCCCGGCCTTGTCCAGGGCCTGCGCGGCGGGCTTGCCACCGATGCCCTTGGGGGTCAGGTCGACCAGGATGAGGTGGTTGTCCGTGCCACCGGAGACCAGGTCGAAGCCGCGGCCCTTGAGCTCCTCGGCCAGCGCCTGGGCGTTCAGGACGACCTGACGCGCGTAGTCCTTGAAGTCGTCGGTCGCCGCCTCCTTCAGGGCGACGGCGATGGCCGCGGTGGTGTGGTTGTGCGGGCCGCCCTGCAGGCCGGGGAAGACTGCCTTGTTGAGGGCGGTGGCGTGCTCGTCGGAGCTGGCCATGAGCATCGCGCCACGGGGACCGCGCAGGGTCTTGTGGGTCGTGGTCGAGATCACGTCGGCGTGACCGACCGGCGACGGGTGGGCGCCACCGGCGACCAGGCCCGCGATGTGGGCGATGTCGGCGGCGAGCACGGCGCCGACCTCACGGGCGATCTCCGCGAAGGCGGGGAAGTCGATGGTGCGCGGGATGGCGGTGCCGCCGCAGAAGATCAGCTTGGGGCGCTCGCGGAGGGCGATCTCGCGGACCTCGTCCATGTCCACGCGGCCGGTGTCCTTGCGCACGCCGTACCGGACCGGGTTGAACCACTTGCCGGTGGCCGAGACGGACCAGCCGTGGGTCAGGTGGCCGCCGAACGGCAGGCCCATGCCCATGACGGTCTCGCCGGGCTGCAGGAAGGCCAGGTAGATGGCGAGGTTGGCGGGCGAGCCCGAGTAGGGCTGGACGTTGGCGTGCTCGACGCCGAACAGGGACTTGGCGCGCTCGACGGCGACGGTCTCGATCTGGTCGATGACCTGCTGGCCCTCGTAGTAGCGCTTGCCCGCGTACCCCTCGGAGTACTTGTTGGTGAGGACGGTGCCGGTGGCCTCAAGGACCGCCTTGGAGACGTAGTTCTCCGAGGCGATCAGCTTCACCGTGTCAGCCTGGCGACGCTCCTCGGCCTTGATGAGCTCGGCGATCTGCGGATCGACGTTGGATAGAGAACCCATGGCGCCTTCACTCCCCTGTCATCGTTGACAACGTGCGAAGACCCAGGCGTACGGCCTCCGCTTTTCGCTCCCCGGTGGTCGCTCCCACCCAATGCGCCAGTCGCGCTTTAGACGATAGCGGACCCTTCGTACTCACCCCACACGCGCTGCGCGGCCTCCGCCGTCCACCGGCCAGAGCCTGTCCACCTCGGCGTTGAGGGTGGCGCCGATGAGCACGGCCAGGGCCGTGATGTACAGCCACAGCAGGACCGCGATGGGGGCGGCGAGCGAGCCGTAGATGGAGACCGGGGAGAACCAGGCGGCCAGCACCGCGCGCAGCACGGCGGCGCAGGCGATCCAGATGATCAGCGCGAGCACCGCCCCGGGGGTCTCCCGCCACCAGCGGGTACGCACCGGGACGCTCACGTGGTACAGGACGGTGAGGAAGAGCACCGAGCCCGCGACGACGACCGGCCAGTAGAGGCCGGTGACCAGGCCCGCGTAGTCGGGTGGCAGGGCGCCGCGCAGCGCGACCGGGCCGAGCACCAGGACCGGCATGACCACGAGGCCGATCAGCAGGCCCGCCAGATAGAGGCCGAAGGACATCAGGCGGGTGCGGATGATCCCGCGCTCCTCCCCGAGGCCGTACGCCAGGGAGATCAGGTCCACGTAGACGAACAGCGCCCGCGAGCCCGACCACAGGGCCAGCAGGAAGCCAACGGAGATCAGGGAGACCTGGTTCTCCGGTTTCAGCACGTCGTCGATGAGCGGGGAGACGACCTTGTCCACGGCGTTGTCGGTGAACAGCAGGTGCGCCTGGGTCTCGATCCAGACGCTGACGTCCTTGACCGTCTCCGGCCCGAAGACGCGGGTGAAGCGGCCGAGCACGCCGATCAGGCCGAGCATGAACGGCGGCAGCGACAGCAGGGCGAAGAAGGCGGCCTCCCCCGCCAGCCCGGTGACCCGGTAGGCGACGCCCGCGCCGGTGGTCGCCCGCGCCAGGGCCCAGGCGTCCGTCCCCCCCACCCAGGACAGCCCGGCACGCAGCCGTGCCCTGGCCACGCCCGGCTCGCGCCTGCGTGGCCCTCGCCTGCGCGCCGGGGCGTCGGTGGAGGTCATGGCACACCACGGTATGCGCAGTGCCCCTTGATCACGAGCTAGGGCGGCAACGATCGAGTCTCGGGTCGGTCGTCATCACCTGCGGTAAAAGGCCTCCGGGTCGTCCACGTCGACGATCCTGGCGCCCAGCGGCAGCAGGGAGACCGGGATCAGTTTGATGTTCGCGATGCCCAGCGGAATGCCGATGATCGACAGGAACAGCGGGATCGACGTCAGCACGTGGCCGATAGCCAGCCAGATCCCGGCGACGACGCACCAGATCACGTTTCCGACGGTCGAGAGGCAGCCCGCCTCGGGGTCGCGCACCACGGTCCGGCCGAAGGGCCACAGCGCGTAGGCGGCGATCCTGAAGGACGCGATGCCGAACGGGATAGTGATGATCAGGACACAGCAGACGATGCCCGCGACGACGTAGCCGAGAGCCAGCCAGACCCCCGCGAACACCAACCAGATGACGTTCAACAACGTGCGCATACTTCGAGCATGTCAGTAAGGGGGCAGACGACTCCATCGGGCATACCCCTGGCGGAACCCTGGAAAGCCCCCGATCCGGACGGAGTGCCGCTCCACGGTGTACGGCCCACACGGCCGCACAATGGAGGGGTGATCTGCGACAAATGTAAGCAGCGCAGGCACGACGAGTGCAGGGGCGGCTCGTGGTGCGACTGCCAGCACCACAGGCCCCGCCAGGACCACGACTCCGACGAGGAACCGGAGCCTCCCACGAACTGGTTGAGACAGGGGTGACCACCGGTGTCGGCCTGACCGCGCCAGGGCTGCGCGGGCGACGCCAGGCGAAGATGCGGAAAGTCCAGATTCCGGACCCCGCATTGGACATCTCGGGCCGCCAAGGTATCGTCATGGACATGCCTGCGGACCCATTGCTCGTCGTGCGACGCCACGTCGACCTGCTCCGTGTCCGCAGCGCCATCTGTCGTGACGTCCGTTGACCGTCGCCCTCCGCTGATTTCACCCAGCTCGGGCGCGTGACAGACGTCATCGCTCCGTAAGCGACAACCCCCGCACTCAATGAAGAGGCGGCAGGCAACGTCTGCGCGTGTCCGGAAATCACTCCACCGATTTAAAGGACGCGCACATGACGACCCCGGCCAGGCCGGCTAACCGCCACCACAGACGCCCACGAGGCGAAGGTCAGTGGGCTCTCGGTTACCGCGAACCGCTCAACAAGAACGAAGAGAGCAAGAAGAACGACGACGGGCTCAACGTCCGCCAGCGCATCATCGACATCTACTCCAAGGGCGGGTTCGACTCCATCGACCCGGCCGACCTGCGGGGCCGGATGCGGTGGTACGGGCTCTACACCCAGCGCAGGCCCGGCATCGACGGCGGCAAGACCGCGGTCCTGGAGCCGGAGGAGCTCGACGACCGCTACTTCATGATGCGGGTCAGGATCGACGGCGGCAGGCTCAACCTGGCGCAGCTGCGCGCCATCGCCGAGATCTCCAACCTGTACGGCAGGGGCACCGCGGACGTCACCGACCGGCAGAACATCCAGCTCCACTGGATCGAGATCGAGTCCGTCCCCGACATCTGGGAGCGGCTGGAGGCCGTCGGCCTGTCCACGACCGAGGCGTGTGGCGACACCCCGCGCGTCATCCTGGGCTGCCCGCTGGCCGGGATCGACACCGACGAGGTCCTCGACGGCACCCCGCTGATCCAGGAGATCTACGACAAGTACATCGGCGACCCGGCCTACTCGAACCTGCCCCGCAAGTTCAAGACCGCGGTGAGCGGCTGCCCGGCGCACTGCACGGTGCACGAGATCAACGACGTGGCCTTCGTCGGCGTGGTCAACGAGCAGGGTGAGCGGGGCTACGACCTGTGGGTCGGCGGCGGCCTGTCCACCAACCCGATGCTGGCCAAGCGCCTGGGCGTCTTCGTCACCCCCGAGCAGGTCAGCGCGGTCTGGGCCGGGGTGATCGGCATCTTCCGCGACTACGGCTACCGCCGCCTGCGGCACAGGGCGCGGCTGAAGTTCCTGGTCAGCGACTGGGGCGTCGAGAAGTTCCGGCAGATCCTGGAGACCGAGTACCTCGGCCACGCGCTGGCCGACGGCCCCGGCCCCGAGCTGCCCAGGAACGGGCGCAGGGACCACGTGGGCGTCTTCCCGCAGAAGGACGGCAACTTCTACGTCGGCTTCGCCCCCAGGGTCGGCCGTCTCAGCGGCGACGCGCTGCACCTGATCGCCGACATCGCCGAGCGGCACGGCTCGGACCGCGTGCACACCACCGTCGAGCAGAAGCTGGTCATCCTCGACGTCGCCCCCGACCAGGTGGACAGCATCGTGGCCGAGCTTGAGGCCAACGACCTGCGGGTCAACCCCTCGACCTTCCGCCGCCAGACCATGGCCTGCACCGGCATCGAGTTCTGCAAGCTGGCGATCGTCGAGACCAAGGCCACCGGCGCCAGCCTGATCGACGAGCTCGAACGGCGCCTTCCCGACTTCAAGCAGCCGCTGACGATCAACCTCAACGGCTGCCCCAACTCCTGCGCGCGCGTCCAGGTGGCCGACATCGGCCTCAAGGGCCAGCGCGTCGTCAACGACGCGGGCGAGCAGGTCGAGGGCTTCCAGGTCCACCTGGGCGGCTCGCTGGGCGTCAACGCGGGCTTCGGCCGTAAGGTCCGTGGCCTGAAGACGACGGCCGAGGAGCTTCCCGACTACGTCGAGCGCGTGGTGCGCAACTTCGACAAGCAGCGAAACGAGGGCGAGACCTTCTCCGAGTGGGTCCAGCGTGCCGACGAGGCGGACCTCAAGTGACCGGTACGGCAGGCCGTACGGGTAAGGGGCGGAGATGAGTGAGCGGGCTGTCCCCTTTCACTGCCCCTACTGCGGCGAAGAGGACCTCGAACCCTACGAGGGCGACGGCGGCTGGTACTGCCGCTCGTGCGCCCGCGCCTTCAAGCTGAAGTTTCTTGGAATCGGAGTGCGGTCATGAGCCTGGTGGACATCGAAGTCGGATTACGGCAGCAGAGCGGCACGCTGGACCTCCAGGACATCGTGGAGTCGGCGGCCCGCTTCCTTGAGGACGCCTCCGCGCTGGAGATCATCCGGTGGGCGGCGGCCACGTTCGGCGACCGGCTGTGCCTCACCTCCTCCATGAGTGACGCGCTGCTGATCGACCTGGTGAGCCGGGTCAAGCCCGGGATCGACGTGCTGTTCATCGACACCGGCTACCACTTCGCCGAGACGATCGGCACCCGTGACGCGGTGCGGCAGGTCTACGACGTGAACGTGATCGACGTCAAGCCGTCGCGGACGGTGGCCGAGCAGGAGCGCGACCTCGGGCCGCGGCTGTTCGGGCGCAACCCCGACCTGTGCTGCTACCTGCGCAAGGTCGAGCCGCTCAACCGCGCGCTTGAGCCGTACCTCGCCTGGATCTCCGGCATCCGCCGCGACGAGGCGAGCACCCGCGCCGGGGTCAAGGCCGTCGAGTGGGACGCCAAGCGCCAGATGGTGAAGATCAACCCGATCGCCCGCTGGACGCAGGAGGACGTCGACAACTACATGGCCGACAACGGCGTGCTGATCAACCCGCTGCACTACGACAACTACCCCTCGATCGGCTGCGCGCCCTGCACCCGTCAGGTGGCGCCCGGCGAGGACCCGCGCAGCGGCCGCTGGGCGGGGATGGGAAAGACGGAATGCGGGCTGCATCTATGACAACCACGACGTGGCGCCCGCGTGGCGTGACGTCGGTGCCACCGCTGATCGCGGTGGCGCACGGGTCCCGCGACCCGCGCGCCGCCGCGACGGTCGAGGACCTTCTCGACGTCGTACGGCGTGCCCGCCCCGAGATCCCGGTGCGCACCGCCTACCTCGACCACGCCCCGCCGACGCTCGCCATGGCGCTGTCGGGACTGAGCGAGGCCGCGGTGCTGCCGCTGCTGCTCACCGAGGCATACCACAGCCGGGTGGACATTCCCGGCGCGCTGGCCGAGGCCACGGCCCGCAACCCCAGGCTGCGGGTACACAGGGGCGCGACGCTCGGCCCGCACCCGCTGCTGGTCACCGCCCTTGAGCGCCGTCTGACCGAGGCGGGGGTCGAGGCCGGAGACCCCGCAACCGCGGTCGTGCTGGTCTCGGCCGGGTCGAGTGACCGCAGGGCCAACGCGACGGTCGCCGGGGTGGCCGCCCAGTGGGGACGGCGCCGTGGCTGGTGGTCGGTGACCGCCGCCTACGCCTCGGCCGCCGAACCGACGCCGCGGCAGGAGGTGGAGAGGCTGCTCACGGCGGGGGCCCCGCGCGTGGTCGTGGCCCCCTACCTGCTGGCTCCCGGCTACTTCGCCGACAAGATCCGCCGTGACACGCTGGCCGTGGGCGCCGAGATCGTCGCGGACGTCCTCGGCGCCGCCCCCGAGCTGGCCACCGTGTTAATCGAACGTTACGAGCAGGCCCTGAGCGGGCTGGAGCGCTCAGCCACCGCCTGACGGCGCCCCGGCGGTGGGATAGACAGGGGTGATGGTGACGCCCGGCGAAGGCCGGGGGGCGTTCTCGGGGGCGGGGGCGCAGTCAGGGCCTCCGCCTGCCCCCCAGTCACGGCAGAGCAGGTAGGCGGTGCGCAGCAGACGGTCTGAGCGCTGCGCGACATAGCCTTCGAAGTCGGCCCGGTCTCGCATCCGAGGTCCTCACTGGTCGGTGATGTCACCGACCACTACCGTCAGGACCCCCCGGGACGTTGCACGGCCGTACGGCTAGCGCCGGTCGTCGCGGTGCGGTGAGCCGTACTGCCAGGGCTGGGGGCCGCGCGGTTCCCCGGGGAGTTCCCCGCGCATCTCCCGCCACTGCTCCCGCCAGGCGGCCCACTGCTTCTTCAGGGGTTTGGTCCTGGAGTCGCCGATCACCTTGACCTCGCCCATGAGCACGTACGCCTTGATCCGGATCAGCGGCGCGTTCGGGCTGGGCGGTGCCTCGCCGACCTTGACCTTCTTCTCCCCCATGATCGCGATGCCGTCCAGCTCGACGTCCACGCCGTCCGGCACGATGATCTTCACCTCGCCCATGACCACGGTGGCGACGATGTCCACCACGTTGGTGCGGACCTCGGCCTCGCGCAGGTCGAGCACGACCCCGCCCATCACGGCGACCGCGCTGAGCCCCTGGTCGATGCGCCACTTGCCCCGGCGCTTCGACTCGCTCATCACCGCGACGAACCACTTCCGCACCCCGCCAGGACTCGGCGCCTGCGACCCGTAGGAGGGAGCGGGGACGGGGGCCGGGGCGGCCTGTCCAACCCCGGGCAGGTCCGAGGTGATGACGGCAAGCTCGGCCTGGGTGACGGCGGTGTAGGCCGCCTCGGTGCGCTCGGTCAGCTCCCCGAGCGTCAGACGCCCCTCGACGGAGGCGACACGCAGCCGCTCGACGGTTGCCTCCCGCTCGGCGTCCGAGATTCGCATCGCACCGGGATCGTTCATAACTCACAACATATCGCGAGTTTTCCGGAAAATGGCTCCTCCCTGAGGAGGACATGGCCACCCCGGGAGCCGACGGGAACAGGCTAGGGTCCCCTCATGTACCAAGAACTTCTTGATGCGGCCACCCGCGGCGACGCCGAGCTCGTCGAGCGCCTGCTCCGGGACGGTACCGGCCCCGACCCCGAGACGGCCGGGCACAGCACGGCGCTGTACGCCGCCGCGGCGGGCGGCAGGACGGCGGTCGTCGAGGCGTTGCTGGCACACGGGGCCGACCCGGGCAGGATCAGCGGCGGCGAGGAGGAGGGGCTGCCCCTGGGCGCGGCCGCCGCCCTGGGCCACGTGGAGACCGTACGCGCCCTGCTCGGCGCCGGAGCCGACCCCACGGCCAAGGAGGAGGGCGGCTGGACCGCGCTGCTCTGGGCCGCCTCGAACGGCCGGGACGAGGCCCTCACGGTGCTGCTCGACGCCGGGGCCGACCCCGAGGAGGCCAACGACAGCGGCGAGACCGCGCTCACCCTGGCCGCCAGGCGCGGGGCGCTCGGCGCGGTCCGGGTGCTCCTCGATCGCGGGGCCCAGGCCGACAGGCCGGACGGCGAGGGCGACACCCCGCTGGCCATCGCCTACGACTGGCTGGGCACCCAGCTGGAGAGCGCGCTGCTCGAACAGCTCACCGAGCAGGTCCCCGAGGACTCCCAGTTCGTCGTGGGCCGCAGCCGCGCCTCCGACGGCACCGACCTGGTGACCGTCGCCGCCGTGAACCAGGACGGGGAACGGCTGGCCGAGCTGCGCTGCCAGCGCGGTCACGCGGCCGTGGCGACCCTCCTTGAGGAGGCGACCGACCAGCTGCCCGGCGTCGAGACGCTCGTCGAGCGGGCGCTGCCGTACCGGGACGTCGACGAGGAGGCGGAGACCTGGTGGGCGATCGCGAGCGCGCTGAGCAGGCGGGGGGACGAGGAGACGTTCGAGGCGGTGGCGCGGCTGTGCGTCAGTGAGGACCCGCGCAGGCGGGAGTTCGGCGTCGACGTGCTCGCCGAGTTCGGCTTCACCGAAGAGGAGCGGCCCTTCCTCGACAGGACGCTGCCGATCCTGCGGCGGATGGCCGCGACCGAGGGCGACGAGCGGGTGCTGCGCTCGGTGCTCGGCGCGCTCGGCCACCACGCCGACTCCCGCGCCCTGCCCGAGGTGCTGGAGATCGTCACCTCCCCCGGCTGGACCCGCACCCAGGCCGATCCGGCCGCGCTGGCCGCGGTGCTGCCGCCCGGCCACGTCGAGGGGCTCGCGCTGCTGATCTCGATGAGCGAGGACCCCGACGCGGAGGTGCGCGAGTGGGCGACCATGGGCCTGGCCGGGCTCGCCGAGGACGCTGAGCCGATCCGCGACGCGCTGGCCGCGCGGCTCGACGACGAGGACCTGAGCACGGTGGCCGAGGCGACGCACGGCCTGCTGCTGCGCGGCGACCCCAGGGCTGCGCGGGGGACGGAGCGGGTCCTCGCCGAGAGCGACGAGGACGACGACTACCTGCGCGACCTGGTCAAGGGAGCCTGACCCGCCACGGAGGATGCGGATGACCCACGACGTCTTCAACCAGGTTCCGCCGCTCACCGGGCACGACGTGTCCGCCGACGCCGCCCTGACGGCCGGGGTCGAGCGCGAGGGGGCGGGCTGGGCGATCGGTGAGCTGCGCGCGCTGGGCACGCTCGCGGGCTCGGAGCGGGCCATCGAGTGGGGACGGCTGGCCAACGAGCATCCGCCGGTCCTGCGTACCCACGACGCCGGGGGTCACCGGATCGACGAGGTCGAGTTCCATCCCTCCTGGCACGAGCTGATGGCCGCGGCGGTGGGTGAGGGCCTGCACGCCGCCCCCTGGGCGAGCGCGGCGCCCGGCGCGCACGTGGCCCGCGCCGCCAAGTTCTACCTCTGGAGCCAGGTCGAGGCGGGGCACGGCTGCCCGGTCTCGATGACCTACGCCTCGGTCGCGGCGCTGCGCCACGCCCCCGCGCTCGCCGCCGCGTGGGAGCCGCTGCTGACCTCACGGAGCTACGACTTCGGGCTGCGCCCGCCGCTGGGCAAGCGCGGGGTGCTCGCCGGGATGGCGATGACCGAGAAGCAGGGCGGCTCCGACGTCCGGGCGGGCACCACGAGGGCCGAGCCCCTGGCCGACGGCGGTTACGCGCTGACCGGCCACAAGTGGTTCAACTCGGCGCCGATGTGCGACGTGTTCCTGGTGCTCGCCCAGGCGCCGGGGGGCCTGACCTGCTTCCTGCTGCCCCGCGTCCTGCCCGACGGGACCCGCAACGCCATGCGCCTGATGCGGCTGAAGGACAAGCTGGGCAACCGGTCGAACGCCAGCGCCGAGGTGGAGTACGACGGGGCGCTCGCCTGGCCGGTCGGCGAGGAGGGGCGGGGCGTGCGGACCATCCTGGAGATGGTGAACATGACCCGCCTCGACTGCGTGATCGGTTCGGCCGCCGGGATGAGACACGGGGCGGTCAGGGCCGTCCACCACGCCGGGCACCGCAGCGCCTTCGGCAGGAGGCTGGCCGACCAGCCGCTGATGCGCAACGTCCTGGCCGACCTCGTCCTGGAGTCCGAGGCCGCGACCACCCTGATGACCCGGCTCGCCGGGGCCACCGACCGGGCCGTCGCCGGGAACCCGGCCGAGGCCGCGCTGCGCCGTACCGCACTGGCCGTCGCGAAGTACTGGGTGTGCAAACGCGCCCCCGCCCACGCGGCCGAGGCGATGGAGTGCCTGGGCGGCAACGGCTACGTCGAGGACTCCCAGATGCCCAGACTGCTGCGCGAGTCACCCCTCAACGGCATCTGGGAGGGCTCGGGAAACGTCGCGGCGCTGGACGTGCTGAGAGTGACGCTGAAGGAACCCGGTGCGATCGAGGCCTACTTCGCCGAGGTCGAACTCGCCTCCGGCGCCGACGGGCACCTGGACGCGGCGATCGTACGGCTGCGCGCCCTGCTCGGCTCGCGACCGGACGAGACGAGTGCCCGCAGGGTCGCCGAGGACATGGCGCTGGTCCTGCAGGGCTCCCTTCTCGTACGGCACGCGCCCCCGGCCGTCGCCGACGCCTTCTGCGCCTCCCGGCTGGCCGGTGAGGGGGGTCGCGCCTTCGGCACGCTGCCCTCCAGGCTCGATCTGGAGGGGATCGTCGGCAGGGCGGTCATCTGACCCAGCCCTGGCGGCGCTGGTGGTAGGCCGCGACGGCCGCCGCGCTCTGGACGTCGTCGGCGAGCAGCCTGGTCAGCCGGTCGAGCCGGTTGGCGGCGCACAGGGCGTAGCTCTCCGCCCACCACTCGGCCGGGCAGTCGCGGTAGCGGTCGAGGACCAGCAGGGGGCGGCAGAACCGCATGATCCGCCGCCACTCGGGGGTCTCGTCCGTCTCGTCCAGCTGGCACAGGACGTGGCCGATCATGTGGTGGACCAGCGAGCCCGACGAGTGCGCCCCGCCCGTGACGATGATCGTGCGCCCCATGTGGATGCCCGCCGACTCCGCCGCGACCCGCGCGTCGCAGGAGTCGTCGGGCTCCGGCGGCTCGGGCAGCAGGTCGGCACCGAGCCAGATGCCGTCGAGGTCCTCGGCCAGCCTGGTCGCCAGGTGGACCGGCATGCTCGCCAGCTCGTCGACCGCGGCCACCAGCTCCCTGCGCGGTGTCCCCGTCCAACGCCGGTGGATCACCCGTTCCAGCACCCCGCAGTCACGGCTGCCGTCCCGTGGCAGCGGATCGCGGTGGCCGGTGCGGGTCGATGCGGGGGTCCTCATCCGAAGCGCTCCGTCCTGACAAAGAAATGCTCTCCGGTGGTAAACGTCCGTCGCGGCGGGGTTCATTACGGGCGGCGGGCGGATATTCATTGATCCGCGAGGGCGAGAAGCGGCCCCTCCCCGGTGGGCGCGCCTTTTCGGCCCGTCCTCCGCCCTCGGAAGACGGCCGGTTCAACCCCCACCGAAGGATCGAACATGACGACCAGCCAGATAGCCCTGGGGACGGTGTGCGGTGCGCTGTCCTGCCTGCTCACGGGCCCGCCGACCGCACCGGTTCCGCCCGCGGTGGAACGTCTCACGCCGTGTCAGGCCGACGTCGCGCGGGCGGTCGCCGAGCAGCTCGCCAGGGCGCCAAGGGGGCGTTTCACGCCGCCGGACACGCTCTCCTACGACGGCGGCGCCGAGGTGATCACCTTCAGGCCGCCCTCGTGCGGTCCGGCGCGGCGCGGCGCCGAGGACGACTGCGACGAGGACGGCGTCCCGGGAAACGCGGTCTGCCTCTACGACCGCAGGGCGTTCGAGGGGTCACGGCAGGCGATCAAGGTGCCGGGGCCGCGAAGGCTCAGCGGGACCGGCCTGTTCATGTCGCTCAGGAACGACCGCCCCTTCGTCTTCCTCGTCAAACGGAGCAGGGACGACGGGGGGACCTGTTTCCCCGGTGGGGCGAGGTCCGGCAACCTGCGGGGCGTGGCCGACCAGCGCTGGGTGAACGCCCACCCCAGTCTGCGCGCGTGCCCCTCGCTGTGAAGGGGCGGCGGCGCCGTACGGCTTGGGCGGGAGTCCACCGTACGGCGCCGCCGCCGGTCATGAGGTCCGGCCGGGTTCCGTGACCCACCGGGCGGTGAGGTAGGTCCGGTACTCCTCGACGGCCGGGTGGGGCTCCCCCGCGTCCCCGAGCCTGATCAGCTCGGTCGCGAGGAGGCGCCCGGTCACCGTGCTGACGACGAACACCCCGAGCAGCGGCCCGTCCTCGAACCCGAAGGCCTGTCCCGGCCTGCCGTTGCGGTCCCTGATCCGCCCGATGGCCCGCAGGTCGTCCTGGGCGGCGAGGGTCCGCCACAGCGCGGCGCGCAGGCCCGGCCCGACCACGTCGTGGGAGTGCAGGTCCTCCACAGCCCTGACCAGGCGGTGGGTGCGCGTCATGCCCGCCTGCGGCTCACCGTCGAGCAACTGGTCGCGCAGCTCCTCCCGGGAGCGCGACAGCGTGGCCGCCCTCGGGCCGAGGTCGGCCACGTCGCCGGTCTCACTGCTGGTCTCGCCACCCCCGGTGGGTGTCACCTGACCGGCCGTGGGGGCGATGCCCGCCCAGCCGGCGTCCCCGAACGGCCTGCCCGGCCTGCGGGTCCTGAGGTAGGTGCCCTGCCCGTTCTCCGGCGTCCAGCGGCTGACGACCCACGGGACCATCCGCGAGGTCGTGCCGTCCCGGGTGACGCTGGTCGCCAGCAGCCACTCCTCGGTCTCGACGTAGCTCCAGGCCCCCTCGTCCCGGTCGGGAAGGGAGCCGGAGAGCCGCGCCAGGCCGAGCAGCCCGGCCGCGGCGCCGGGGAAGGACGACATCGGGCGGGGCGGGTCACGCAGCGGCTCGCTCGCGGACAGGTGAACGATCCGCGCGAGGTCCTCGGTGATGGGCGGCCCGGTGCGCGGCGCGGCCGGGGCGCTCTGGTCTCCCGTCTGCCCCTTCGGGGCGATCCTCGGCAGGACCGCCACCGCGACGGCCGCCGCGAGCAGGGCGACCGCCAGGGCCGAGCCCCTGCCCCGTGACCGCCGGGGGGCGCCCTCGCTCATGATCCGCCGCAGGACCTCCTCCTGCCCGTCGCCCATCAGCCGCCGCGCCTCGTGCGGGGGCACCGGGTTGCGGCGGACCATGAACTCGCGGAACCTGTCGCGTCCCCGCGCCCTCACCGGCCCGCCTCCTCGCACCACAGGCACATGCCGCGCAGCATGTCGGCCAGCCGCGTGCGGGCCCGGCACAGCCGTACCCTGACCGCGTTCGGCGTCAGGCCGAGGACCCCGCCGATCTCCTCGATCGCGAGGTCCTCCCAGTAGTGCAGGCGGAGTATCTCCCCGTCCTTGGGGCGCAGGCGCGCCATGGCCGTCTCCATCGCGGTCCTGACCTCTTCCTCGTCGTGTGTCCCGTCACCGGAAAGCTCCGGTGGCAGTTGTCTCAGCAGTGCCATGAGGCGCTGCCTGCGTCCCTCGCCGCGGGTGGCGTTGCGCACGTGCCCCCAGGCGACGCGGTACAGCCAGGCGACGACGGCGCGGTCGTCGTCCCTGGGGATCCTGTTCCTCGTGCGCCAGGCGGTCTGGAAGGTGCACGAGGCGACGTCGTCGGCCCCGGTGAGGCCGACCCGGCGGGCGGCGTAGGCCCAGACGGGCTCGTAGAAGGCGCGGAACATCTCCTCGAACCACTTCTCCTCGTCCTCCTCCGGCACCCTCGCCCCTCCCCAACCCGGTGTCATGTCTCTTACGTCCACCACCAAGGGTTCGATTACAGATTCCACAGAGAAGGTAACGCCAGGTGACCGGAACGCCCCGGGACGGGGGCGACGGGCGGCTCCGGGGACGAGCCTCGTGATCTCGGCGAGTAGGGTCGTTCCTGGTTAACGCATCGTGATCGAAAGGACATCGCCATGGCGACGACACGTACCGCGACGACCCAGTGGCAGGGCTCGCTCCTCGAAGGATCGGGCACCGTCTCGCTGGACTCGTCCAAGGTGGGCACGTTCGACGTGTCCTGGCCCTCAAGGGCCGAGCAGGCCAACGGCAAGACCTCGCCCGAGGAGCTCATCGCGGCGGCGCACTCCTCCTGCTTCTCGATGGCCCTGTCCCACGGCCTGGCCCAGGCGGGCACCCCGCCGCAGTCCCTGGAGACCAGGGCCGAGGTGACCTTCCAGCCGGGCGAGGGCATCACGGGGATCGTCATCTCCGTCCGCGGTCAGGTCCCCGGCCTGTCGGCGGAGGACTTCCAGAAGGCCGCCGAGACCGCCAAGGCCAACTGCCCGGTGAGCAAGGCCCTTTCCGGCACCACGATCAGCCTGAACGCCGAACTGGTCAGCTGATCGGCCTGTGTCTTCCGGCCGTGCCCGTCGTGACGGCGCGGCCGGGAGACCCGCGTGATGCGGCAAAAGCGCAGGTTAAAGCCTTGTGTCCAGGCGTTCCACCCGGTGACTTCCGGCACGTACACTCAGGCGACCCCCACTCATCCGGGCGGGCCGTCCTCCGTCAGCGGCCTCCGTCCGGCCGAGACCGTTACTCGTGAGCTCCCCGCCGCCTCCCCTCCGTGTTTCCCGGAACCAGGGCGAGGAGAGCGACACGAGGGCCTAGCTGAGGAAGATTGAGGGCCGCATGCGCGAGATCTGGCCGGGAGAGCCGTACCCCCTGGGCGGCACGTGGGACGGCGCGGGAACCGGCTTCTCGCTGTTCTCCGAGATCGCCGAGCGCGTCGAGCTGTGCCTCTTCGACGACCACGGCCGTGAGGAGCGCGTCGATCTGCCCGAGGTCGAGGGTTTCGTCTGGCACGGCTACTTCCCCGGTGTCACCCCCGGCCAGCGGTACGGCTACCGCGTGCACGGCCCCTACGACCCCTCGCGCGGCCATCGCTGCAACCCCGCGAAGCTGCTGCTCGACCCCTACGCCAAGGCGGTCGAGGGCGAGCTGAGGTGGAACGAGTCGCTGTTCTCCTATCCGTTCACCGACCCGGCCAGCAGGAACGACGACGACAGCGCCCCCTTCATGCCGAAGAACGTGGTGGTCAACCCGTTCTTCGACTGGGGAAACGACCGTCCGCCCCGCACGCCGTACCACCAGACCGTGATCTATGAGGCGCACGTGCGGGGGCTCACCATGCGCCACCCCGCGGTGCCGCCGGAGCAGCGCGGCACCTACGCGGGGCTGGCGCACCCGGCGGTCATCGACCACCTGCTGACCCTGGGCGTCACGGCGGTCGAGCTGATGCCGGTGCACCAGTTCGTGCCCGAGCACGCGATGGTCGCCAGGGGACTGACGAACTACTGGGGTTACAACACGATCGCCTACCTGGCCCCGCACGCCGACTACTCAAGCTCGGGGCAGCGCGGGCAGCAGGTGCAGGAGTTCAAGGCGATGGTGCGGGCGCTGCACGACGCCGGGATCGAGGTCATCCTCGACGTGGTCTACAACCACACGGCCGAGGGCGACCACATGGGGCCGACGCTGGGTTTCCGCGGCATCGACAACGCGGCCTACTACCGGCTGCACGACGGGGACCGGCGCTACTACCTCGACTACACCGGCTGCGGCAACTCCCTCAACGTCCGCTCCCCGCACGCGCTGCAGCTCATCATGGACTCGCTGCGCTACTGGGTCCTGGAGATGCACGTGGACGGCTTCCGGTTCGACCTGGCCTCGGCCCTGGCCCGTGAGCTGCACGACGTGGACCGGCTGAGCGCCTTCTTCGACCTGATCCAGCAGGACCCGGTCATCTCCCAGGCGAAGCTGATCGCCGAACCGTGGGACGTGGGCCCCGGCGGCTACCAGGTCGGCAACTTCCCGCCGCTGTGGACCGAGTGGAACGGCAAGTACCGCGACAGCGTCCGTGACTTCTGGCGCGGCAACGGCTCGGCGCTGCCCGAGCTGGCCTCGCGGCTGACCGGCTCGGCCGACCTGTACGCCACCTCGGGGCGCCGTCCCGTCGCCTCCATCAACTTCGTCACCTGTCACGACGGTTTCCCCCTCACCGACCTGGTCTCCTACGACCGCAAGCACAACGAGGCCAACGGCGAGGAGAACCGCGACGGCACCGACGACAACCGCTCGTGGAACTGCGGCGCGGAGGGGCCGACCGACGACCCGGAGATCACCGCCCTGCGCCACCGCCAGCGCCGCAACCTCCTGACCACGCTGTTCGTCTCCCAGGGCGTGCCGATGCTGCTGGCCGGTGACGAGTTCGGCAGGACCCAGGGCGGCAACAACAACGCCTACTGCCAGGACAACGAGATCTCCTGGATCGACTGGTCCCCGGCCGGGACCGACAAGGAGCTGCTCGACTTCGTCAGGAGCCTGTCGGAGCTGCGGCGCGAGCACCCCGTCTTCCGGCGGCGCCGCTTCTTCCACGGCCGCAGAGCCGAGGACGGCACCCGCGACATCGTGTGGTTCACCCCCTCGGGCGAGGAGATGTCGGCCGCCGACTGGCACACCGGCTACGCCAAGTCGCTGACCGTCTTCCTGAACGGCTCGGCCATCACCGAACCGGGCCCACGCGGCGAGACGATCGTGGACGACTCGTTCCTCCTCTTGATCAACGGCCACCACGAGGACCTGGCCTTCACGATCCCTGACGGGAGGTACGGCGCGCACTGGCAGCCGGTGCTGAACACCGCCGAGGAGAACGACGCCACGACCTGGCCCCCCGACGCCCACGTCCCCGTGACCTCCCGCTCGATCAGAATCCTGCGCTGTCCCCGTCCCTAGACCCTGGTGAGCAGGAGGAGGACGAAGGTGGTCAGGCCGCCTGTCAGGTGGAGGAGGGCGGTGAGGAGGGGTAGGGGCTGGTCGGCGCCTCGGGCGTGGCGACCGCCGCCGAGCCAGCGGGTGGACATGGTGAAGCCGAGCAGGGCCGTCAGCGCCAGGGCCCCGAACGCCAGCCAGGCCAGGATCCGGTGCGAGGTGGTCAGGTAGGCGCCCCAGCAGCCCAGGGCCGTCAGGGCCAGGGCCGGGTGGGCGAAGAGCAGCACGGCGGGGAAGCGGGTGACCTTCGCCGCCTGGCGCCGTGGCCCGCCGTGGGAGAGCCACAACCGCAGCAGGCGGATCCCGAGCATCGCGGTGATCAACCACGTCACGATCGCGGCCAGCCCCACACTGCCTCCCGGTCTCTTTCGCCGCATCATGTAACGTCACTCGCCCCGTTTTCACCGGAAGTGTCGAATCCGTTACCGAACGCGCTTATGGGATGGCCTGTGGAAGGCTGGGGGGATGCGCCTTATCCATCCGGTGGCCTCCGACGAGGTCGATCTCGCCCGGCTCTACGCCTATCCGCGTCAGCGGTGTGTCCGGCTCAACATGGTGGCCAGCGCCGACGGGGCCGCCTGGCTCGACGGGCTGTCCGGGGGGCTGTCGGGGCGCGGCGACAAGCGGATCTTCGGGGTGCTGCGCGGGCAGGCCGACGTCGTCCTGGCCGGGGCGACGACGGTCAGGGCCGAGGGGTACGGCCCCGCCAGGCCCAGGGAGTCGTGGCGCCCCCTGCGTGAGGGCCGTCCCCCGGCGCCCCCGGTCGCCGTGCTCACCCGGCTGCTCGACCTGGACCCGAAGAGCGCGCTGTTCACCGAGGCCGAGCCGTACGCCAGGACGATCGTCGTCACCTGTGAGGCCGCGCCCGCCGAACGGCGGGAGGAGATGGCCGGGGTCGCCGAGGTGATCGTGGCCGGGGGCGACCGGATCGACCTGGCCGCGGCGCTGGCGGAGCTGGCCTCACGCGGGCTGGGACGGGTGCTGTGCGAGGGCGGCCCCAAGGTCAACGCCCAGCTCGCCGAAGCCGACCTGGTCGACGAGCTGTGCCTGACGGTGAGCCCGCTGCTGACCGGGGGCGCCGCGGCGCGCATCCTCAACGGTCCCCCCGCGTCCGTCCGGCTGGACCTGGCCCACGTCCTGGAGGAGGACGGATTCCTGTTCACCAGGTATGTCCGTCCTCTCCGGTAGAAAGGTCAGGCGAGCCCCACGAACGGACGACGAGGAGTGACATGAACCTGCCGCTGCGGCCCCCGGTAGCGCCGATGCTGGCCAAGGCCGTCAAGTCCCTGCCGCCGCAGGACGGCGCCATGCTCTACGAGCCGAAGTGGGACGGCTACCGCTGCATCGTCTTCCGCGACGGCGACGAGGTCTATCTCGGCAGCCGCAACGAGCGGCCGTTCACGCGTTACTTCCCCGAGCTGGTCGAGGCGGTGCGGGCCGAGCTGCCCGAGCGGGTGGTCGTGGACGGGGAGATCGTCATCAGGAGCGGCCAGACGCTTGACTTCGAGGCCCTGCAGCAGCGCATCCACCCGGCCGCCTCCCGGGTGAAGCTGCTGGCCGAGGAGACGCCCGCCTCGTTCATCGCCTTCGACCTGCTCGCTCTGGGCGACGAGTCCCTGGTCGAGGCCCCCTTCGCCGAGCGCAGGGCGCGCCTTGAGTCGATCTTCGGCAACGCTGGCCGGAGCGTACGGCTGACGCCGGTGACCACCTCGCAGGAGCGGGCGGCCGAGTGGTTCGAGACGTTCGAGGGCGCCGGGCTCGACGGCATCGTGGCCAAGCCAGGCGGCCTGCCGTACCAGCCGGACAAGAGGGTGATGTTCAAGGTCAGGCACGAGCGCACGGCCGACGCGGTGATCGCGGGCTACCGCGAGCACAAGTCGGGGCCGGTGGTCGGGTCGCTGCTGCTCGGCCTCTACGACGCCGAGGGCGCCCTCAAGCACGTCGGCGTCGCGGCGTCGTTCCCGATGAAGCGCAGGGCGGAGCTGGTCGATGAGCTGGCGCCGTACGTGAGCCAGGACGGCCACCCGTGGAGCGCCGAGTCCCTGCCGGGGGCGATCTCCAAGTGGAGCGCGACCAAGGACCTGTCGTTCGTGCCGCTGCGGCCCGAGCTGGTGATCGAGGTCGCCTACGACCACATGGAGGGCACGCGCTTCCGGCACACCGCCCACTTCCGCCGCTGGCGACCCGACCGCACCCCGGAGTCGTGCACGTTCGAGCAGCTCGAACAGCCCGTCTCCTACGACCTGGACGACATCCTGGCCCGTTAGTCCTCGCGTGCCTTGCTGGGCTGCACGCGCTTGGGCTCACCGGGCATCTTGGGGTAGTTGGGGGGATAGGGCAGGTCCTGGGCGCCGTCGCGCTCGTACCATTCGAGCAGCGGTTCGATCGAGAACGCCCGGTCGTCGATCGCGGCGTTCACGTCGCCCAGCTTGGCGAAGCGGGCCGGGACCGTACGAATGTCGAAGTCGCGCGGGTCGGCGTCGACGAGCTCCTCCCAGGTGAGCGGGGTCGAGACCGGGGCGTTCTCCTTGGCCCGCACCGAGTAGGCGGCGGCCAGGGTCCGGTCGCGGGCGTTCTGGTTGTAGTCGATGAAGATCCGCTCGCCCCGCTCCTCCTTCCACCAGGCGGTGGTGGCCAGGTGCGGCACCCGGCGTTCGACCTCGCGGGCGAAGGCGATGCCCGCGTGGCGCACCTGGATGAAGTCCCAGCGCGGCTCGATGCGCACGAGCACGTGGATGCCCCGGCCACCCGAGGTCTTGACGAAGCCGGTGACGCCGAGCTCCTGGAGGACCTCGCGGACCGTGAAGGCCACCTGCCGCGCCTCCTCGAAGCCCGTCCCCGGCTGCGGATCGACGTCGATGCGCAGTTCGTCGGGGTGCTCGGGGTCGCCGGAGCGCACGGGCCAGGGGTGGAAGTCGATGGTGCCGAGGTTGGCGCAGTAGGCGAGGGAGGCGATCTCGGTCACGCACAGCGCGTCGGCGGTGCGCCCGCTGGGGAAGCGGACCGTGGCCGTGCGCAGCCAGTCGGGCCGCTTGACGGGCATCCGCTTCTGGTAGATCTCCTCCCCCTCGATCCCGTCCGGGTAGCGCCTGAGGTGGGTCGGGCGGTCGTACAGGGCGCGCAGGGCACCCTCGCCCACGCTCACGTAGTACTCGACGAGCTCTCGCTTGGTCCCCCCGATGGCGGGAAAGTAGACCTTGTCGGGATTGGTGACCTTGATCACCCTGTCTCCGACAGTGAGTTCGATGTACGGCGACGGCATACGTCCGACCGTACCCTCCGGGAACCCTCCGGGGCCCGCTTCCGCCGCGCGAATCGCGTGGGGTGGGTCCGTCCCGGAGCCGCCGCGGCGGCGGGACCGCGTACTCGACGGGACGGACCACGTGACCATCCACCCGCTCTCCGGTCCGAGCGCTGGCGCGTCACCCGGCCGGCGGCGTTCTCGGCCGTCCCGTTGATCCCTGGACGACCGGGCGGACGGTCTCACCCTTCAACAGGAAGGTGAAATACCCCCCACACCCTTAAAGACGCCAAATAGGGCATAAATGGATGCTTCGCCCACAAGATTTTTCCTCCCGGGGTGTGCGGCGGGAACCGCTCGGGAACACCGCCGGGAGCGCATAGGCTTGAGATATGGAAAAGGTGGTCAAGAGCGACGCCGAGTGGCGTGTCCAGCTCTCTCCCGAGGAGTTCCACGTGCTCCGCCAGGCGGGCACGGAACGCCCCTTTACCGGCGAGTACGTCGACACCAAGACCGAGGGCGTCTACAGCTGCCGGGCCTGCGGGGCCGAGCTGTTCCGCTCGGACACCAAGTTCGACAGCCACTGCGGCTGGCCGAGCTTCTACGAGCCGTCGCAGTCCGACGCGGTGACCCTGATCGAGGACCGCTCGCTGGGCATGGCCCGGGTCGAGGTCCGGTGCGCGGCCTGTGACTCCCACCTCGGTCACGTCTTCCACGGCGAGGGCTACGGCACCCCGACCGACGACCGTTACTGCATCAACTCCGTGTCCCTGCGGCTCGAACCGGCCGAGTAACCGGCCGCGTTCCCCCCACCGGGCACCTCGCGTGCCCGGCCCCGGCGCCTCGCGGCGCGATCCCCCTTGGGAGAGCGAGGACGTCCGGTACGGCACAGCCTCATAACTCAAAGTACGTGGTCATCTCCGCAACGTGTTCTTGCCCAGGGAGCAGCCGTGCACCTCCGGCACAGGTGGGAGATCGTCGAGACCATTGGCCGGGTGGTCACCCAGCGCTGCAGGATCTGTGGCAAGACCAGGGTCCGGGTGAGATGACCGGCCACACCGCCCCGCCTCTCCCTCACCCGGGGACGGTCCAGGCACAGGGGCCGCCCCGGTTCGAGGACGGCCTCGTCACCTCGTCTCGGGGTAGGTGAGACGGCAGTCGTGGTCCTTGGGGCCAAGGATGTTCGCCAGGACGGGGTTGCCGTTCTCACCGAACCTCGCCTGGACGAAGACCACGGGGTTGGGGTCCCCGACCTCCCCGACGAGATAGTCACGGCCCGTCTCGCAGAGCTTGAGGGCCTGCTTGGAGTTGGTCGCCGACTCGGGCAGGTCCGTGTAGATGCGCAGGTAACCACCGACGACACGGATGTCCTTCAGCCGCTTGGTCGCCTTGTGCGCGACGAAGTAGGCCAGCGCCTGCTTGTCGGTGTGCTTGGACAGCCCCCCGGCCTTGGACTCCTCCCCCTTCTTCGCCTTGCGAGGTTTGTCCGCCTGCGGCTTGGCCGGTGGGACGGAAGGGAGGACGGTCACGATCGCCTGCGCCATCTCCTGCTGCTGGGTGGGCGTCCCCGGCCGCAGCAGCGAGCCGCCGAGCACCAGCAGTGCCGCGACCAGGGCGGCCGTCCCGATCAGGGGCCCGATGATCCGCGAGAGGCGGGACCGGCTCCTCCTGCGGCGGTTCCCGCCCCGTTCGCCGGTGACCACCGGTCTCCCTCCCGTTTTCTCGGTGTTCTGGTCCTGGGCCTCACGGCAGTGCGGCGATCAGCTCTCCGGGCTGCTTGCGGACGCCCGTGTAGAAGGGGATCTCCTCACGGGTGTGCAGCCTGGCCTTCGCCCCCCGCAGGGTCCGCATGAGATCGACGATGCGGTGCAGCTCGTCGGCCTCGAAGGCGAGCATCCACTCGTAGTCGTTCAGCGCGAAGCAGGCCACGGTGTTGGCCCTGACGTCGGGGTAGTCACGGGCCATCCTGCCGTGCTCGGCCAGCATCGCCCGGCGCTCGGCGTCCTCCAGGAGGTACCACTCCAGGGAGCGGACGAACGGGTAGACGCAGACGTATCCGCGCGGCTCCTCCTCGGCGAGGAAGGCCGGGATGTGCGACTTGTTGAACTCGGCGGGCCGGTGCAGCGCCATGACCGACCAGACAGGCTCGGCCAGCCGTCCCAGCTCGGTGCGGCGGAACCTGGAGTAGGTCTCCTGCAGGTCGTCGGCGGTCGGCGCGTGCCACCAGAACATGAAGTCGGCGTCCGCGCGGAACCCGGCCACGTCGTACAGGCCCCGGGTGACCACGTCCTTCTCCGCCACCTGGGCGAGGAGGTCCTCGACCTCGTCGGCCATGCCCTCGCGGTTGGCCGGGCAGCGATCGCGCAGCCGGAAGACCGACCACATGGTGTAGCGGATCACCTGGTTCAGGTCGCGTGCCTTCGGCCGCGGGTTCCCGTCCGTCGTCCTCACCCCTTCGTCAGTGAATCAGCTTTCCTGTGCCATTGTCCCGCCGGATCCAGGTGGTCCAGAATCCGGGCCGCCGCCGTACGGGCCGTCGCGACACAGGCGGGAACGCCCAGGCCGTCGTAGGCCGCGCCACACACGGCAAGGCCGGGATGCGGGGCGACGGCCGCGCGGACGCGGGCGACGCGGTCGAGGTGGCCGACGTCGTACTGCGGCAGGGAGCCGCCCCAGCGGGTCACCCGTGAGTCACGGGGCAGCCCGCGCGCCCCGGCGACCTCGGCCATCTCCTTCACCGCCAGGGCGACCAGCTCGGCGTCGTCGCGCTGCAGCAGCGCCTCCTCGCCGAGACGGCCGATGGAGCAGCGCAGCACGACCAGGCCGGGGTCGGCCTCGGCCAGGTGCGGCCACTTGACCGAGCTGAACGTGGCGGCCTTGACGGCGCGCCGCTCGACGGGCGGGACCAGGTAGCCACTGCCGGTCGGCGGCTCGGGGAAGGCGTCCCTGGAGTAGGCGAGCGTGACAACGGCCATGCTGGCGTACTCGATCCTGGACAGCTCGGCCGCGGCCCCTGGCACCTCGGCCGCGAGCAGACGGCTCGCCGCGGGGGCGGGCACCGCGACGATCACCGCGTCCGCCTCGATCACCTCCGGCTCGGGCACCGGTCCCGTGACCAGGCGCCAGCCGCCCTCGGTACGGCGCAGCTCCCTGACCGTGACCCCGGTCCTGATCTCCGCGCCGGAGGCCTCGGCGACGGCCGCGGGCAGGCTTCCCATGCCGCCGCGCAGCGTGGTGAAGATCGGCCCCTTCTGCTTGGGAGCGGTGGCGATCTCGCGGGCGGCGGTGAGCAGGGAGCGTTCCGACCTGGCCGCCGCGGCGACCGCGGGCATCGTGGCCTCAAGGGACAGGCGTTCCGCCCGGCCCGCGTAGACGCCGCCGAGCATCGGCTCGACCAGCCGCTCGACCACCTCCTCGCCCATCCTGGCCCGGACGTAGGCGGCGACGGAGACGTCGGTCGTGACGAGGGTGGCGGGCAGAATCCGGTCCATCGGGACGCGGGCGAGCCCCACGGGGCTCAGCACGCCCGACCTGGCCAGCGCCGCGAGGTCGGAGGGGACGCCCATGACCTGCCCGGCGGGCATCGCGCGCAGCGCGCCCCTGCTGAGGATGGACGCCCTGGTCGTCCCGGGGTCGCGCAGCTCTCCGCCGAGACCGACGGCCTCGGCCAGCGCCTTCCCCTCGGGGCGCCGCGCGAGCATGGCCTCCGCCCCGGCGTCCACCTGGACGCCCGCGACCTCCGAGGCGAACAGCTTGCCGCCGATCCGCCGGGCGCCGTCGAGCACGGTCACCCGGACGCCCTCACCGCCCTGCCTGAGGTACCACGCGGCCGCCAGACCCGCGATCCCCCCGCCGACGACCACCACATGGCACCGGTTGCCTTCCATGACTCCTGACCGTACCGCCCTCCATGGCCGCCCGCGTGTCCTGCCCTGCGCACCTGGCCGTACGAGGAACGTGACGCCATCGTGATCCCGCGGGCAAAACCACGCCGCCGTGGGGACCGTCTTCAGGGGCATGAGAAAACTCGCGTACGGCGTGTGCGTCGCGGCCATCGCGTTGTCCCTGTCGTCCTGTGCCGGATCGGGCTCCCAGGGGGTCCCGGACATGGGCGGCTCCGCGGAGCGGGCCGCCGCGCCGCTGGCCGCCGAGTACTCGCAGCGGAAGCCCGAGGCGGCTCCGAAGGACCAGGCAGGCAAGGAGCAGGTGAAGCTGGTCGCGCAGGACCAGGCGATCATCTACACGGCCGAGCTGACCGTCCGCGCCAAGGACGTCGTCACCGCGGCCGACACGGCGCGGCGGATCGTCACCGCGGCGGGCGGCCACCTGGCGACGGAGAAGTCGGACACCAGCTCCGGCGACCGCGCCTCGACCAGCCTGACCTTCAAGGTGCCGCCCACGGCCTATCCGGGGGTTCTGCAGCGCCTCGGCGGGGAGCTGGGCAGGCGCGAGTCGCTGCAGCAGAACACCGAGGACGTCACCGAGCAGGTCGCCGACGTGGAGAGCCGTCTCCGGTCGCAGCGGGCCGCGCTCGACTCGCTGCGCGCGCTGCTGAAGAAGGCCAAGACGATCGGCGAGGTGTTGGACGTCGAGCGGGAGGTCTCCTCCCGCGAGGCCGACCTTGAGTCGCTCCAGGCCCGGCAGAAGACCCTCGCCTCGCAGACGAGCATGGCGACGCTGACGCTGAACCTGATCGGTCCCGAGGTCACCGTCGAGGACCCCGAGGAGGACTCCCCCGGCTTCCTCGGTGGGCTTCGCTCCGGCTGGCGGGCCCTCGTCTCGGCCGTGGAGACCGGCCTCGTCGTCCTGGGCGCGCTGCTGCCCTGGCTGGCCGTGCTGGTCCTGCTCTGGCTGGCCGGGGCCTTCCTGCGGCGCCTGCTCAGGAGAGGGAAGCCCGCGCAGGCCGTACCGGATCAGGAGGAGCCCGAGGAGTCCTGACGGGTCAGCGGGCCGAGGTCTCGTGCACGAAGTCCGTCAGGCGGGCGAGCTGGTCGGGGTCGGTCGAGGGCAGCACGCCGTGGCCGAGGTTGAAGACGTGCCCCTCCGCCTTGGCGCCGCGCCGCAGGACGTCGGCGGCCCTGTGTTCGACGACCTCCCACGGGGCCAGCAGGGTCGCCGGGTCGAGGTTGCCCTGCAGCGCCCTGCCGGGGCCGACGCGCCTGGCGGCCTCGTCGAGCGGGACCCGCCAGTCGACGCCGACCACGTCAGCCCCGGCCTCGCCGAGCAGGCCGAGCAGCTCGCCGGTGCCGACGCCGAAGTGGATGCGCGGGATGCCGAGGTCGGCGAGGCCCTCGAAGATGCGGGTGGTGTACGGCATGACGAACTCGCGGTAGTCGTCGGGCGCGACGGCGCCGACCCACGAGTCGAAGAGCTGCACGGCCGAGGCCCCGGCGTCGGCCTGGACGCGCAGGAAGCCGACGGTGATGCCGGTCAGCCGCTCCATCAGGGCGTGCCACAGGTCGGGCCTGCCGTACATCATGGCCTTGGTGTGGTCGTGGTTCTTCGAGGGGCCGCCCTCGATGAGGTAGGAGGCCAGGGTGAACGGCGCGCCCGCGAAGCCGATGAGGGGGGTCGCGCCCAGCTCGGCGGTCAGGGCGCGGACGGCCTCGGTCACGTAGGAGACGTCGCCGGGCTCGATCGGGCGGAGCCTGGCGATCCCTTCGGCGTCCCTGATCGGCTCGGCGACGACGGGGCCGACGCCGGGCACGATGTCGAGGTCGATCCCGATGGCCCTGAGCGGCACCACGATGTCGCTGAAGAAGATCGCCGCGTCCACGCCGTAGCGGCGCACGGGCTGCATGGTGATCTCCACGATCAGGTCGGGGGTCGCGCACGCGGTGAGCATGGGCACCGTGCCACGCACCGCGCGGTACTCGGGCAGTGAGCGGCCCGCCTGCCGCATGAACCACACGGGGGTGTGCGGGACGGGCTGGCGGCGGCACGCGCGCAGGAACGGAGAGTCGACGAGCTCGGGAGTCACCACACCAGAGTGCCATGCCGGTGACGCGGTCGCTTCTTCACGGCTGCTCAGCGTCGATCTGGGTATGAAATCACCGGTTATTAAATGAGATCAGACCTAACAACGCCTAGACAGCTTCAAGTCATGATGACGATAGGGTTCTACCCGTTTCGAGCGCTTCGTCCGTTGTCTCGGGAGGCGGAATCCGGGACCGGCACGCCCCGGGAGGTGCGGCGCCGCGCGGAGCGATCATGTTTCCGGGTACAGTTCCTCCCATTGACGAATCTGGTCCGGTCCTCGGCTGGGCCAAATGTTCGCCAAGTCACCGCGCGGCATCATTCCGGCACCACTTTCGGGACACGCCGAGCACGTTGCGCGGAAATGTCGGCGCGACGTGCCAACGTCGGACCACGACCCGACGAAAGGCCTGTGCGATGTCCACGATGTGGGGTTCACCCGAGCACCGCGGTGAGCACTGCGCTTCCTGTGCCGACGAGCGGGTGTCCGAGCACTCCCCCCGTGCCCTCCCCCACTACGCGGACGCGCCCGCCCCCCACCGGGCGGCGGCAGTGGCTTGATCGGTCCCGATGGCTCCTACACACACCCCAGTGGTCCCCATGCGTTCAGTTCCGACCTACGCTTCCGGTATGACCGCCGGTGACGCGCCGCCCGCTCCCGCCGCCTTCACGCGGGCCGCGGCCAGCATGCGTCCCGCCGAGGTCAGGCCGGAGATCGAGCTGGAGGACATCCCGGCGCCACAGCGCCTCGCCCCCTACTCGGCCGCCATCGGCGCGTCGGTCTACCGCGACGACGACGAACTCGCGGTCGGCCGTCTCATCATGCTCTTCGACCCGGACGGCCAGCGTGGCTGGGACGGCCAGTTCCGGCTGGTCGCCTACGTCCGGGCCGACATGGAGCCGGAGATCACCGAGGATCCACTGCTCGGCCCCGTCGCGTGGAGCTGGCTCACCGAGTCTCTCGACGCGCACGGCGTCGCCTACGCCGCCGCCGGAGGCACCGTCACCAAGGCGGTTTCCGAGGGCTTCGGCAACAAGGACGGAGACCCGGTGACCACGGAGCTTGAGCTGCGCGCCTCCTGGTCCCCGCTGGAGGAGGACCTCTCCGGCCATGTCGCCGCCTGGTGCGATCTGATGTGCCTCGCGGCCGGTATACCACCCCTGCCACCCGACGTGGCGAGCCTGCCGCCACGCCGTCGCGAAGATCCGGAGTCCTTCCGAACGTGACCGACGAGACAACCATCGTTCCGCTGCTGGAGCCGCGAGAGGGAATCCCACCCGTCATCGAGGACGAGGCCGACCTCGCACGTGTCGTGCGCGCCTTCGCCGAGGGCACCGGGCCGGTCGCCGTCGACGCTGAGCGCGCCTCGGGATACCGCTACAGCGGGCGCGCCTACCTGGTGCAGTTGCGCCGCGCCGGTGCGGGCAGCGCGCTGATCGACCCGACCCACTGCCCCGACCTGTCCGACCTCGACGCGGTGCTCGCCGACGCCGAGATCGTGCTGCACGCCGCCTCCCAGGACCTGCCGTGCCTGGCCGAGCTGAACTTCCACCCCCGTGAGCTGTTCGACACCGAGCTGGCCGGACGGCTGCTCGGCTACGAGCGGGTCGGCCTGGGGATGATGGTGGAGAACGTCCTGGGCCTGAGGCTGGAGAAGGGCCACTCGGCCGCCGACTGGTCCACCAGGCCGCTGCCCGAGGACTGGCTGCGTTACGCGGCACTCGACGTCGAGGTCCTGGTCGAGCTGCGGGACGTCCTGCACCGGGAGCTTGACGCCAGCGGGAAGCTGCCCTGGGCGCAGGAGGAGTTCGCCGCGGTGCTGGCGCACAGGTCCCCCGCGCCGCGCTCCGACCCGTGGCGGCGCACCTCGGGCATCCACAAGGTCCGCTCGCTGCGCGGCCTCGCCGTGGTCAGGGAGCTGTGGACGCTGCGTGACCGCCTGGCCAGGGAGTCCGACCTCGCGCCTGGCCGGGTGCTGCCCGACGCGGCGATCGTCACCGCAGCCCTCGAACAGCCCCGCACGACCAAGGCGCTCACCGAGATCCCCCCGTTCACCGGCCGCAGCGCCCGCAGGCACCTGCGCGACTGGCTGGCCGCGATCGGCAGGGCCCGCGCGCTGCCCGAGTCCCAGCTCCCGCAGCCGAGCGCGCCCGGCGACGGGCCGCCGCCCGCCAACCGGTGGATGGACCGCGACCCGGTCGCCGCGAGGCGCCTCGCCGCCGCGAGGGCCGTGGTGGCCGCGCTCGCCGACGAGCACCACATGCCGACGGAGAACCTCGTCCAGCCGGATGCCGTACGCCGCCTGACCTGGGAGCCTCCGGCCGTCATCGACGACGAGACCGTCGCGGCCCGGCTGCGGGAGCTGGGCGCGCGTGAGTGGCAGATCGGGCTGACCGCCCACCCCATGGCCAAGGCGCTGGTCCGCCTTGAGACCAAGGGCGAGGTCTGACCGTACGGCCTGCGCTACGCCGGTGTCGCGCGCGACCACGCCCGCCACAGCGTCGCGTAGCGGCCCCCGGCGGCCAGCAGGTCCTCGTGCGTGCCCCGCTCGACGACGGCGCCGTCCTCCATGACGACGACGACGTCGGCGGTGGCCGCCTGGGACAGCCGGTGGGCGACGACCACCGAGGTGCGCCCGGCCAGGGCGGCCTCCGAGGCCCGGTCGAGCAGGTCGGCGGCGACGGTCCCGGCCTCCGCGGTGGCCTCGTCGAGCACGGCGACCGGGGGGTCGGCGAGCACGAGCCTGGCCAGGGCCAGGTGCTGCGCCCGCGCCGCGGAGAGGCGGTGCCCCCCGGCGCCGACCTCGGTGTGGATCCCGTCGGGCAGGTCCCCGACCCAGTCCGCGCCGAGCAGGCCGAGGACCCGCAGGATCTCCTCCTCGCTCGCGTCCGGCGCGAACAGGCGCAGGTCGTCGGCGACGGTGCCGGAGAAGACGTGGACCTCCTGGCTCAGCAGCACGACCCGGTCGCGGCGTTCGGCGGGTGAGAGAGCGGCCGGTGCCAGGCCGTCGACCGCGACGCGGCCCTCCTGGGGTGGGTGGACCCCGGCGACGAGCTTGGCGAGCGTGGACTTCCCGGCACCGCTGGCCCCGACCACGGCCATCCGCCGTCCCCGTTCCAGCGACAGGGACACCCCGCGCAGGACCGGGCGGCCGGGGACGTAGGAGTGGCTCACCCCCTCGACCTCGACGGCCGGGCCGTACCTTTCGGGGATCTTCGGATGGTCCTCCCGCCGGAGGGGCAGGGCGGTGACGCCGAACAGCCTGGCCAGGCCCGCGGCGGCTCCCTGCAGTTCGTCCACGTTCGACAGCAGCGCCCCGACCGGGGCGAACAGGTTGTGGAAGTACAGCGCGGCGGCCGTCGCCTCGCCGAGGCTCGCCCTACCGGTCGTGACCAGCCAGTATCCGGTGACGAGGACCGCGGCGAGCCCGGCGAACTCGGCGATGTTCAGGCGCCCGAAGAAGATCGTGCGCAGCCGTACGGCGCGCAGGTCGTAGCCGATCGCGTGCTCGGAGGTCCTGGCGATCTCGGACAGGTGCCGGTCTCCCTGGCGCAGGGAGGTGACGGTCGTGGCGCCGCCGAGCGTCTCGATGAGCCGCTGCCCCCGCTCGGCCTCCGCGGCGCGGCCCTCCCGGTAGACGGGGCCGGAGCGGGACAGGAACCAGCGCAGCGCGCCGTACTGGACGGGGGTCGCGATCAGGGCGGCCAGGACGAACCATCCGTCGAGCAGGCCCATGCCGACGACGGTCAGCGCGATGGTGAACGACGCCGACAGGCAGGAGGGCAGCACCCGCCCGATGGCGACGTTCACCGCCTCGGCGTCGCCGGAGACGCGGGAGACGAGGTCGCCGCTGCCCGCCCGTTCGACAGTCGCGGCGGGCTGCGCGAGCGCGGTGGCGAACACCCGCTCCCGCAGTTCGCTCAACGCGCCCTGGGTGAGCCTGGCCAGCAGGACCGCGCCCCACCGGCCGAGGGCGACGCCGGCGGCGGTCGCGGCCAGCAGCCCGCCCGCGGGCCACAGCAGCGCCGGGAGGGGATCGGCGCGCACGACCGCGTCGACCATGGCGCCCAGCAGCGCGGGGACGAGGAGGCCCGCGGCCGTTCCCGTCAGCAGCACCACGACCGTCCCAGCGAGCAGGAGCCTGTGGCGGGCGAGCAGCCGTACCGCCTGACGGACGGTCTCCCCGGTCGAGGCGACGGGCAGCCTCTCCTGGCTCATCGGCCCTCCCCCGCGAGCGCCGGACGCAGGACCCGGTCGCAGGCGTGCAGCAGGCCGGGACTGCGGGTGATCAGGATGATCGTCCTGTCCGGGAAGCCGCGCAGGGCCTGGCCGACGCGCTGCTCGGTGACGCTGTCCACCGAGGTCGTCGGCTCGTGCAGCACCACGACCGGCTGCGGCTGGTGCAGCGCGCGGGCCAGGAGCAGGCGCTGACGTTGGCCGCCGGACAGCAGATGCCCCTGTTCCCCGACCTCGGAGCGCAGCCCGTGCGGCAGGTGGGTCAGCACCTCGTCGAGACCGGAGGCGGCGAGCGCGGCGGGGTCGGAACCCTCCCGGGCGAGGTTGTCCGCCACGGTGCCGGTGAAGACGCTCGCCTCACGCGGCGGGGCGAAGACCCGCTCACGCACCCGTTCCGGGCCGAGCCGTACGGCGTCGGCACCGCCGAGCAGGTACCGGCCCGGTTCGACCGGGATGCGGTAGGCCAGCACGTCAAGGAGTTCGGCGGCGGCGTCCCCGGCGTCGATCCCGAGCAACTCGCCCCGACGCGCCTCGATCGTCTCCCCGCCGACCCGCACGCTCAGCACCGGCCCCTGCTCCCCTTCCGAGGGGCCGACGTGTCCCACTTCGGAGGTCGCGTACGGCGTGGCCAGCAGTTCGGCGAGTCTGCGGGCCGAGCCGCGTTTGGCCGCCAGCTCGGCGCCGAGGAACCCGAGCTGCTCCATCGGCGAGCGGACGAACTGGGCCAGTCCCACCACGGAGACCAGCCCGCCGACCGTGATCGTCCCGTTCAGCGCCAGCCACGAGGCGGCCAGGGCGATCCCGGTGAGGAAGATCCCGGCGACGCCCGCGTTGACCGCGGACAGCCGCGCCTGGGCGTCCGCGGTCGCCAGCGCGGCCCGCATCGAGGCGCGGCTCGCGTCACGGTAGCGGGCGGCCGCCGCGCCCTCGGCGCCGTAGCCCTTCAGCACCCGCAGCCCCACGGTGAAATCCGTGGCCAGCGTGCCCGCCCGCGCCGCCTGCCTGCGTTCTGCATACACCCGTTCGTCCAGGGGACGGCTCAGCCGGTGGACCAGCGCGAGCTGCGCGGCGGTCGCGGCGAGCACGCCCAGCGCCAGCGGCCAAAAGATCAGCGCGAGGGCCGTGACCGCCGTCACCAGGGCCGCCACGCAGGCGCCCTGCTCGCTCACGACCCAGGAGAAGCCCGAGACGTTCGAGGCGTCCGACGTCGAGATCGTCAGGATCTCGCCGGGCGCCCGCGTCACCGCCATGCCCCGGGGATGCAGGATCCTGCGCGCGGCCAGCAGCCGCAGTTCGTGCTCGCCGTAGACGTACACGCGCGTGTTCAGCCGGGTCGCGACCCGCCAGCAGAGGATCAGCCCGGCGAAGACGGCGGCCAGCGCCCCGAGCCACCCGGCCAGGGCGGCCACGTCGGCGCCGCCCACGGCACGATCGACGATCACCCCGATCAGCACGGGCACCAGCGCCTCGGCGACCTGGTGTCCCGCGAGCCCGGCGCCGGCGACCGCCAGCAGACGGCCACGCCCGTGGGCGAGACAGGCGTACCGGATCAGCCCACCTGGCCCGAGGTCCTTCGGGGGTTCCCGGGTTTCCGGGACTTCTCGGGCGGCGTTCCGGGGAGCGGCGGGCGTGGTGTCCTGTACGGCCTCCACGACGCTCCGCGCGGGGTCATCCTGTACGGCATCGCGCACGATGGCCTTCGCGGTGTCCTGCGCAGGATCGTCCTGTACGGCGGCGCGTGGGGCGGCCTGCGCGGCTTTCTCCACGGTGTCCCGCGCGGAATCGTCCTGCATGGCGTCCCGGGGGGTGTCCCGTACGGCATGCGTGATGGCGTCCTGGGTGGCGTTAGGGATGGGTGGATTTGGGGGAACCACGGGCATTCTTCGACGCTATGGACTCTGGGGTTCAGCCAGCAATGCGGTACTTTGACACTTCATGCCGGTAAACCGCCAAACCGCACCAACCATCCGTTTGTGGGGCGCCCCCACCCTGGAGCCTCCGGTCTGGAGTGAGCCTGTCTCCCCGCCCGGCAGGATGGTCCCCGAGCCGTGGCTCCTCACCTCAAGCCGGTACGACAACGACACGCCCGAGGTGTGGGACACCCACGCCCACCACGAGCACGAGCTGATCTGGTCGGGCGGCGGGGTGATGACCGTCGAGGCCGAGGGGCAGCTCTGGATGGTTCCCCCGGTGCTGGGCATCTGGATCCCGGCGGGTGTCCCGCATCGTGTCCGCGCCGAGTCGGGCAGCGTCTCCTTCGCCACCTGCTTCGCCCCCGAGCGCACGGACATCGGCTGGGACGGCATCGTCGGCATCGCGCTCACCTCGGTGCTGCGGGAGCTGCTGCTGTACAACATGAACGAGGAGATGCCCGCCGACCTGCGGCTACGGCTACAGCGGCTCGCCGTCGACCTGCTGCGTCCCGTCCAGGCCGCCTCGCTGGACATCCGCATGCCCGCCGACGCGCGGCTGCGCGGGATCGCCGAGCGGATCGTCGCCGACCCCGCGGACGACCGCACGACCCAGGAGTGGGCGCTGCGGCTCGGCTTCAGCGCGCGCACCCTGACCCGCGGCTTCCTGCGGGAGACCGGGCTGAGCCTGACCCAGTGGCGCATCCTCGTGCGGATCCGTACCGCGCTGATCGAGATCGCGGCGGGGCGGCCGGTCACCGTCGTCGCCGGGCGGCTCGGCTACGCCAACCCCAGCACCTTCATCGACCTGTTCCGGCAGGTGACCGGGCACACCCCGGCCGTGTACTTCCGCACCTTCTCCACCCTCGACGGCACCGAACTCGGCCTGGAGGGTCAGCGAAGGAGATAGCGGCTGTCCAAAAACCGGGACAACTCGTCCACCTGCCCAGATGACTTTCCGTGATCCACCAGATTAGGTAAGGCATACCTAATCAAATCGGCCATCAAGGAGGACACGCGGTGAAGGCAGGACCACATCCGGCCACCACGCCGACCAGGCGGGGATTCCTGGGGATGACGGCCACACTGGCCGCGACCGGACTGCTGAGCGCGTGCTCCCGCGAGTCCGGCCCCGAGGAGCCGGAGAAGAAGGCCGCCGCGCCGACGACCCGGACGGTGACGACCCCCCTGGGCAGCTACGCCATCCCCACCGACCCCAGACGGGTCGTGGCGGTGGACTCGCGGGTGGACCTCGAACCCGCCCTCGCGCTCGGCCTGCCAGTGATCGGCTACAACCACAGCAAGGCCAGACCCTGGGTGCCCGTGGACCCCGGGGTGCCCTTCCTGAGCGACAAGCCCAACCTCGAACAGATCCTGTCGCTCGGCCCCGACCTGATCGTCTGCTGCCACGCGGGCGGCGAGTGGTGGCCCGACGACAAGCTCAGGAGCATCGCCCCGGTGCTGACCACCGACTTCATGATCCACTGGCGGGAGAACCTGACCAGGCTCGCCACCTGGCTCGGGCGCACCGACCGCCTGGCGAAGCTGACTGCCGACTACGACGCGCGGATGGCCGAGATCAAGAACCGCCACGGCGACCTGATCAAGGCTTCCAAGGTCGCCGCGATCTCCTACCTCCCCGACGAGGGACAGGTCTACGTCAGCAGCACGTGGAGCACCGACAAGGGACTGCTGCCGACCGCGGCCACGCTCCAGGAACTCGGCGGCACCTCCCCCGAGGCCAAGCTGTTCTCCTCCGCGGAGAACGGGCTCAGCATGGAGCAGCTCGACCGCATCGCCGACTGCCGGGGCTTCATGATCAACGGCAGCCAGGCGGACTTCGACGCCCTGATGTCCCACCCGCTGTGGCGCAGGCTTCCCGCCGTGAAGCGCGGGGCGGTGACGTTGCTCGAAGGCGACGTCTACTACGGCTCGATCTACACGGCGCCGAAGGTCGCCGACGGCTGGGACGCGCTCTACACGAAGGTGGCGGCCGCGTGAGGACCATGAGCCCCCGCGTCCACGACGCCGAGTGGCAGCGGATCGTGGACGACCTCACCCGCCGAGGGCTGTTCGGCGCGGGTGCCGTCCTGGCGGCCTCCGCCGTACTCGCCGGATGTGGGTCAGAGGAGCCGCGCGCCCAGGGCACGTCAGGGGGCGGCACCCTGCGCTACGGCTGGGACGGCTTCACCGGGCAGGTGCCGAAGGACCCCCGGCGGGTCGTCGTGCTCGACGGCCGGGTCGATCTGGAGTTCGCGATGCTGATGGGCTATCCGATCGTCGGGGCGGGCAACTTCTGGTTCCCCGGCGAGAGGATCGGCTTCCAGTTCCCCGGGCGGACGATCGAGACCGCCCAGCCGGTCAACACCGCGGGCGACTACAGGGTCAACTTCGAGCGGCTGCTCGGCCTGGACCCCGACCTGATCGTGATGAACGCCTACGGTTACCGGAGCGACTGGTACGGCAACGAGCGCCTGGCCACCATCGCGCCCCTGCTCGTGGTCGGCGACGACGTGCCGCCCTACCGGGACGCCCCGGTCAACTGGCGTGCCGCGCTGGACCGGCAGTCCGCCCAGCTTGGCCGTACCGAACAGAGCCGGGCGGCGACCAGGGACTACGACGCCAGGCTGGCCGCGCTGCGGCCGCTGCTGCGGGAGCGGCTCGGCGGCAGGAAGATCGTGCTGGGCGTCTACGCCGAGTCGGGCTTCCTGGTGCACCGGCGCACCCTGACCACGACCGTGTGCGCCGAGGCGGGCCTCGACCTGCCGTTCAGGGACGACCACGACGCGGAGAACGGGCTGTCGCTGTCCGCCGAGCAGCTCGGCCGCCTCGACGAGGCGGACCTGATCATCGCGCAGGTGAGCGACCCCGCCTGGCGGAAGGCGACCGCCGCCAACCCGGTGTGGGCCAGGCTGCCCGCCGTCGCCGCCGGGAAGGTGATCGACACCGACGCCCGCTACAACCAGGGGTTCGCGCTCACCGCGACGATCTTCCTGGACGTGCTCGAACGCGCCGCGACGCTGTTCTGAGTCCCCACGTTTCCCCTGAGAGAGGCACCGATGAGCATCGAACTGCGCCGTGGCACGGTGGTCGAGACGATCCGGCTCACCCCGGGCATGGTCCGGGTCGTCTTCGGCGGCCGGGAGCTGCGTGGCTTCCCCGGCACCGGCGTGGGGGACGAGTACCTGCGCCTGCACTTCCCGGTCCCCGGGACCGGCGAGTTCGTCCTGCCGGTCGACAACCCCGAGGGACGCGGATGGAGCTATCCCGAGGGCAGCACACCCTCCCCCTGCCAGCCGTACACCGTGCGCCGCCTGGACGCCGCGCGCGGCGAGATGACCATCGACTTCGTGGTCCACGAGGGCGGGGTCGCCAGCGAGTGGGCGCGGGCGGCCAGGCCGGGTGACCAGCTCTTCGTCGGGGGGCCGCGCGGGCTCTACGAACCGCCCGCCGACACCGTCTGGCACCTGTTCGCCGCCGACGCCACCGGCCTGCCCGCGCTCGGCAGGCTCGTCGAGCAGCTTCCCGCGCACGCCAGGGCCCACGCGATCGTCGAGGTGGCCCACGAGTCGCACGCGCAGCGGATCGACGCGGCCGCCGACGTCACGTTCACCTGGCTGTACGGCAGCGGCAACGGGGTGGCCCCCAGCCTGCTGCCGGAGGCGGTGCGCGGTCTCCCGCTGCCCAAGGGACCCGGCTACGTCTGGGCCGCGGGAGAGAGCACGATGCTGCGCGGCATCCGCCGTCACCTGCGCCACGGGCTCGGACTCCCCGGACACCGCTACAAGATCATCGGGTACTGGACGCACCGGGCCGAGGAGTGGCAGGCCCGCTACGACGCGCTCGACGAGGAGGTCCGCGCGCGGCTCGACTCCGTCTGGGAGTCCGGCAGGGACGAGGAGGAGATCCGCGACGAGGTCGAGCGGACCCTGGAGCGCGCGGGACTGTGAGCACCGCTCGTGAGGCCGCGGCGCCCGGCCTGGTGGGGACGAACGCGCGGCGGAGCCTGTGGCTGCTCGTCTGCGTGGGCGCGCTGGTGCTCGTGCTGCTGCTCGGCATCGCGGTCGGGTCGAAGAACATCCCGCTGCGGACTGTCGTCGAGGCGCTGCTGCACCACGACGACTCCGGCGACCACATCATCGTGTGGCAACTGCGACTGCCGCGCACCCTGCTCGGCCTGGTCACCGGCGCCGCGCTCGGGGTCTCCGGCGCGCTCATCCAGGCGCTGACCCGCAACCCGCTGGCCGACCCCGGCATCCTCGGGGTCAACGCGGGGGCGGGCTTCGCGGTGACGCTCGGCGTCGGCTTCCTCGGCCTCAGCGACATCACCGGCTACCTGTGGTTCTCCTTCGCGGGCGCCATCGCCGTGACGGCGCTCGTCTACGCGCTCGGCTCGGTCGGCCGCGCCGGGGCCACGCCGATCAGGCTGACCCTGGTCGGGGTGGCCGTCGGCGCGCTGCTCGGCGGCGTGTCCACCGGGATCACCCTGTTGCGGCCCGAGGTTTTCGACACGATGCGCTCCTGGGGCGCCGGTTCGCTGGCCGGGCGGGACGGGCGCACCGTGCTGGTCGTGCTGCCCTTCGTCCTGGCCGGGCTGGCGCTCGCCCTGGTCGCGGCCAGGCCGCTGAACGCGATCGCCCTCGGCGACGACCTCGCCAGGACGCTCGGCGCCCGCATCACCCGCACCCGGGTGGCCGTGATCACCGCGGTCACGCTGCTGGCCGGGGCGGCGACCGCGGCGGCCGGGCCGATCGGGTTCGTCGGGCTGATGGTCCCGCACGTCGTCCGCTGGTTCGTCGGGCCCGACCAGCGCTGGATCATCCCCTACACGATCGTGTGCGCGCCGATCCTGCTCACGGTCGCCGACGTGGCCGGGCGGGTCGTGCTGTCGTCGCAGGAGCTGCGGGTCAGCGTGGTGACCGCCTTCGTCGGCGCCCCGGTGCTGATCCTGCTGGCCCGCCGCGCGAAGGTGAGCGCCCTGTGACCCCGGTCGACTTCGGGCGCGGGACGCTGGTCGTGCGCACCCGCGCCCTCTCCCTGCGCCTGGACACCAGGACGATCGTGACGACGACGGTCTTCCTCGCCCTGGCCGTCGTGGTGCTGCTGCTCTCGCTGGCCTCGGGTGAGGCCCCGATCCCGCTGCCGCGGGTCGTGCGCGCCCTGTTCGGCGGTGGAACGGCCGCCGAACACATGGTCGTCGTCGACTGGCGGCTGCCCAGGGCGCTGCTGGCCGTACTGCTCGGCGCGGCCCTCGCCGTCAGCGGCGCGATCTTCCAGTCGCTGACCCGCAACCCGCTCGGCTCCCCGGACGTCATCGGGTTCTCCGCGGGCTCCTACACCGGCGCGCTTGTCGTCATCGTGATCATCGGCGGCGGCTACTACCAGATCGCCGCGGGCTCGCTCGCCGGTGGCCTCACCACCGCGGTGCTGGTCTACCTGCTGGCCTACCGCAGGGGCGTCCAGGGGTTCCGGCTGATCATCGTCGGCATCGGGGTCACCGCCATGCTCGGCGCCGTCAACACCTGGCTGGTCCTGACCGCCAGCCTCAACGAGGCGATGCAGGCCGCCACCTGGGGGGCCGGGTCCCTGAACGGGCTCGGCCACGACCAGCTCTGGCCGGTGCTGACCGTCACGGCGGTGCTGCTGCCCGTCACGATCGCCTTCGGCCCTGTCATGCGGCAGCTCGAACTCGGTGACGACGCCGCGGCCGCGACCGGGGTGCGTGGCGGTACGGCCAGGCTCGCCCTGGTGGTCGTGGGCGTCGCCTCGACGGCGCTGGCCACGGCGGCGGCGGGGCCGATCGCCTTCGTCTCCCTCGTGGCGCCGCAGATCGCCCGGCGGATCACCGGCACCTCCGGCGTCGCCCTGATCCCCTCGGCCGCGCTGGGAGCACTCCTGCTCGGCGCCGCCGACCTGGCCGCGCAGCGCCTGTTCGCCCCGTCCCAGCTTCCGGTCGGCGTGATGACGGTCTCCATCGGCGGGTGCTACTTCGTCTGGCTGCTGCTGCGCGAGTCCAACCGGAGCTGACCACCACCCCCGTACAGGAGCGCCATGACCACCACCCAGGCCCCCCGGCTGCGCGCGGACGGCGTCACGATCGGCTACGACAGGCGGGTCATCTCCGCGAACCTGTCGCTGCGGATCCCCGACGGCTCGTTCACCATGATCGTCGGCCCCAACGCCTGCGGGAAGTCCACCCTGCTGCGCGGCCTGTCCGCGCTGCTGCGGCCCACGGCCGGGCGGATCGTCCTCGACGGCAGGACGATCACCTCCTACCGGTCCAAGGAGGTCGCCCGCCTGCTCGGCCTGCTGCCGCAGAGCTCGATCGCCCCCGAGGGCATCACCGTCGCCGACCTGGTCGCCAGGGGCCGCTACCCGTACCAGAAGCTCATCAGGCAGTGGTCGGCCGCCGACGAGGCCGCCGTGGTGTCCGCGATGCGGGCGACCGACGTCACCGGCCTGTCCGCCCGGCACGTGGACGAGCTGTCCGGCGGCCAGCGCCAGCGGGTCTGGATCGCCATGGTCCTGGCGCAGGAGACCCCGCTCCTGCTGCTGGACGAACCAACGACCTTCCTCGACATCGCCCACCAGATCGAGCTGCTTGAGCTGCTCACCGACCTCAACCGTGACGGCCGTACGATCGTCGCCGTCCTCCACGACCTCAACCACGCCGCGAGGTACGGCACGCACCTCGTCGCCATGAAGGACGGCGCCGTCCACACCGAGGGCCCGCCCGCCGAGGTCGTCACCGAGGCCGTGGTCGGCGACGTCTTCGGCCTGCCGTGCACCGTCGTCGCCGACCCCGTCTCCGGCACCCCCATGGTCGTCCCCCTGGGCCGTAGCAGACAGCCGTGAACCCCGGCCTGGGCGCGCCGCTACAGACCCGTCGAACGGGCCATCATGACGGGACGGCGACGGACGGACGCGGGGACAGGTGGATGACACGCGGGTGTTGGCGAGGGTCGCGGACGGCGACGCGGAAGCGCTCGGTGAACTGTACGAACGGCACGCCGGGCCGCTGTTCGGCTTCCTGTACCGGCTCGCGGGAGACCGGGGCACGGCCGAGGAGATCCTGCAGGACACGTTGCTCGCCGTGTGGCGCTCCGCCACGACCTACCAGGGCCGCTCCAGCGTGAGCACCTGGCTGTTCGGGGTCGCGCGCAGGCAGGCGCACAACCGGCTGCGCGGACTTCCCCCGCCGTCGGCGGCCGAGCCGTACGAGCGGGCCGACGACGTGCCCGGTCCGGAGGAGCTGGCCGTCGGGGCCGGGCGCGTGCAGGACGCCCTGGTACGGCTGCCGCTCGCGCAGCGCGAGGTGGTGGTGCTCGCCTTCCTGTGCGACCTCGGCCACCGGGAGATCTCCGAGATCCTCGGCATCCCGCCCGGCACGGTCAAGAGCCGCCTGCACCACGCCCGCGCGACCCTCAGGGGGGTGCTCCGATGAGCGAGCAGGACCGGTGGCCGGAGCTGACGGGGATCGGCGACGGCCTGCCGCCGCCCCCGGGGCGGGAGATCGTGCGGGAGGCGCTGCGCAGGTCGGCGCTCACGGGCGGGCGGGCTCCCTCGGTGCCGAGGATCGTCAGGGCGTGGGAGCTGCTGGTGATGGAGGCCCGCGTCCAGCCGGTGTCGATCTGGCTGGTCTCGGCGCTGGTCATGGCGGCCGGAATCGCCCTCATGCTGGCCAGGCCGTACACGGCGGGGCCCGTGCTCGCCCTGCTCGCGCCGCTGGTCGCGGGGGCGGGCATCGCGGCGGCGTACGGCCCGCGCGACGACGGGGTGGCCGAGCTGGTGGCCGTCACGCCGACGTCGCCCCGGGTGATCCTGCTGGCCAGGATGACGCTGGTGTTCGGCTACGACCTGCTGCTGGGGCTGGCCGCCTCGGTGCTGCCTTCCCTGTCGCCCTTCGGCCCGGTCCCGGCCGGGCCGTTCGCGCTGGTCATGGTGTGGCTCGGGCCGACGGCGGTGATCTCGGCGCTCAGCCTGCTGCTTTCTGTGTGCTGGCGCGCCGAGGCCGCCGCCGGGGGCGCCCTCGTGGCGTGGGGCCTGTACGCGTTCTCCTTCACCGGCTCCCTCACCGGTTCGTTCACCGGCTGGTCCTCCTGGTGGCCACGGGCGACAGGTCCCGGGACGATCGGCCTGGCGCTGGCGCTCACGCTGGCCGCCGTCGCCGTCGCCGGTCTGGGTGAACCGTTCCGGCGTCCGCGCGCAACCAACCGATCATGAAGCACTTCCACCTGTGGTCGCACGAGACCCGAGGGGCCGGTCCCGCGGCCCTGATCACGCCCCCGGCGCTGGCGCTCACGGCCGTGCTGCTCGGCCTGCTCGCCCCCCGGATCGGCGCGCGTGAGCCGGTCGCGGCACGTCTGCTCCTCGGCGTGGCCGAGATGGGGGTCCCACTGCTGACCGGCCTGCTCGCGGCCTCGCTCGTCGGCGGGGACCGGGCCGCCGAGCTGCGGCTGTCGCTGCCCTCCCCCTACCGGGCCACGGTGCTGCGCCGCGTGGCCGTCACGGTCGGCTGGGCGGGCCTGTGCGCCCTGCCGGTCCTCGCGCTGCTGTCGGCCAGGGACTGGTGGCGGCTGCTGCCCGTCTCCCCCGGCGTTCTCGCCGGTCAGCTCGTCTGGCTCTCCCCCACCCTGTGGCTGACGGCCCTCGGGCTGCTCGCCTGGACCCTCTCCAGGAGCACGGTCGCGGCGGCGGCCACGGTCGCGCTGGTCTGGCTGGCCGGGCTGACGCTGTTCGGCGTCTCCGGGGGCGGCACGGTCCCGGGCCCGCTCGACCTCTTCGCCACCACGCGGGGCGTGGCGGAAGAGAGCTGGCTGCCCAACCGCCTGCTCCTGCTGGTGAGCGCCGTACCCCTGGCGGTGGCCGCGTGGCTTCTGCTCGGGAACGACGAGCGTGTCCTCGGGGGTGGGGAGCGGTGATCGCGACCCTGCGCCACGAGTTCGGCATGCAGATCCGCCGCCCGGCCCTGTGGATCGTCTACGGCCTGGCGTTCGTCCTGCTGGTGATCTCCTTCCGGCAGGGATACCTGATCCCCGACATCGGCCGCGTCCCCAGGAGCGTCACCACGGACCTGCTCGCCGTGGTCGGCACGGTCAACGTGCTGATGCCGATGGCCTACGGCTGCCTGCTGGCCGACCGGCTCGTCAGGGACGGGCGGCTCGGCGTCTCCGAGGTGCTGGACGCCGCCCCCGCGAGCCGTACGGGCCGCCTGCTCGGCAAGTATCTGGGCGCCTGCGCGGCCACCGCGGTGCCGATCGCGCTCGTCTACTTCGGCCGGGTCGCCGTCTACGCGGTCACCGAGGGCGGGCCAGGGGCGCTTCCGCTGTCCGTGCTGGTCTTCGCCGCGACGGCCCTGCCCGGTCTGCTCTTCGTCGGGGCGCTCGCGCTGGCCGGGCCGCTGCTGGTCCCGCTGCCGCTGTTCCGGGTGCTGTTCGTCGGTTACTGGTTCTGGGGGAGCCTCATCCCCGCGGACATGATGCCCACCCTGTCCCACACGGTCCTCTCACCCGGCGCCCACTACGCGGAGTTCGGGCTCCTCTACACCGCCCCGTCCGACCCCTACGTGCTGCCCTACGGCCCCTGGCCCGACGCGGTGCTGAACGTCCTGCGGCCCGTGGCGAGCCCCGGCGCCGCCTTCCTGTGGATGGGGGTGATGGCCGTGCTCACCGTGGCCGTCCTGCTGCTCGTCCGCCTGCACACCTCCCGTACCGCGTGACCACGGAGCATCACATGCGCATCGAGATCTCCCGGCTGACCAAGACCTACCGGGGCGGGGTCCACGCCCTCGACGGGATCGACCTGGACGTGCCCACCGGCATGTACGGCCTGCTCGGCTCGAACGGGGCGGGCAAGACGACCCTCATGCGGGTCCTGGCCGGGCTGCTCAGGCCCACCTCGGGGACCGTCAGGATCGGCGGGCACGACGTCACGACCTCGGCGGGGCGGCTGGCCGTACGGCGGGAGCTGGGGTATCTGCCGCAGGACCTGGGCGTCTACCCCGACATGACGGCGCGCGGGTTCCTCGACTACGTCGCGCTGCTCAAGGGGCTCGACTCGCGTCCCTTCAGGCGCCGCAGGATCGGCGAGCTGCTGGACGTGGTCGGCCTGTCTGGGGTCGCCGACCGCAGGCTGGGCCGCCTGTCCGGGGGGATGGTACGGCGGGTCGGCGTCGCCCAGGCGCTGCTCGGCGATCCGAAGCTGCTGGTCGTCGACGAGCCGACGACCGGCCTCGACCCGGAGGAGCGGATCCGGCTGCGGATCATGCTCGGCGAGCTGGCCGGGGAGCGCACGGTGCTGCTGAGCACGAACCTCGTCGAGGACGTGGCCGAGACCTGCCGGTCGCTGGCCGTGCTGGCGGCGGGGCGGCTGCTGTTCGACGGTTCCACGTCGAGGCTGGTCGCCCGGGCGGAGGGGCTGGTGTGGACGGTCACCACGCCGGGTCCGGCGCCCTCGGGCAGGATCGTCTCGGCGCTGCCCACGGACGCGGGGACGCGCTACCGCGTGGTCGCCCCTGAGCGCCCCGCGCCCGAGGCCGAACCCGTGGAACCGACCCTTGAGGAGGGCTATCTGGCGCTGATGGAGACCACGCGCGTCTGAGTTCTACGGCTTCACCGTGTGGACGGGCTGGTCGCCGGGGGCGCAGCGGACCTCGACCTTGAGTTCCGTGTCGCCCGACTCGAACTCGACGGTCGCCTTCGAGGCCGGGCCCGGTTCCGCGTCGTCGACGGAGTAGCCCTGGGCCGGGCTCCAGGAGCGCAGCCGTACCAGACCGTCCTGGCAGGCGGCGACCACGCTGCCGCCGGGGGTGCTGATCACCTTCGTGCGGGCGGAGGCGCCGGGAGAGGAGGCCGGGGAGGGCAGCGGCGGACGCGCGGAGGCGGCGGCCAGCTCGGCGCGGACCTCCTTGGGCGTCAGCGCGTGACCGGCGGCGCCGCTGAGGGGGGCGCCGAGCACATTCAGGACGGCGACCCCCGCGACGGTCGCGGCGGCCGCAGTGGCCAGCCACCCGGTCAGGGCCAGCAGCAGCCGTCTTCGCATCTCCCTCTCCCCTCCGTCAGGGCCAGGGTAGGTCACGCACCCCGGTTCAGCGTCTACGGTGGGCATCACCATGGCCGAGATCCTGCTCATCGAGGACGACGTGACGATCCGCACGGCCCTCACCCGGGGCCTGCGGGAGCTGGGTCACGCCGTCTCCTCCTGCACGACGGCCCTCGACGGGCTGCGCGTGGCCCTGCGTGACCGCCCCGACCTGGTGGTTCTCGACCTCGGGCTGCCCGACCTCGACGGTGCCGAGCTGCTGCGCATGCTCAGGGCGGTGAGCCGGGTGCCCGTGATCGTCGCGACCGCCCGGGGCGGGGACGCCGAGATGGTGCCCGTCCTCGACGCGGGGGCCGACGACTACGTGACCAAGCCGTTCAGCGCGGCGCAGCTCGACGCCCGGGTCCGGGCGGTCCTGCGCCGCGCCGGGCAGGAGCGGGCCCAGGAGGACACGGCGGTCACGGTCGCCGGGCTGCGCCTTGACCCGCGCACGCGCGAGGCGACCCTGGACGGGGCGGCGCTCGAACTGACGCCCCGCGAGTTCGACCTGCTGCACTTCCTGGCGGTCCGCGCGGGCGAGGTGGTGACCAAGCGGGAGCTGCTGACCGAGGTCTGGCAGGTCCCGTACGGCGGAGCCGACAAAACGGTGGACGTCCACCTGTCGTGGCTGCGGCGCAAGCTCGGTGAGACGGCGCAGGAGCCCCGCTACCTGGTGACCGTGCGCGGGGTCGGCGTCAAGCTGGTCGAACCGTCGTGAGGCGCTGGCTGGCGCTGGTCATGGCGGCCACCACCTCGCTGGTGCTGGTCGCCCTTCTGGTGCCGATGGCCCTGCTGATCGGCACGGTCGCGGAGAACGCCGCCGTCGACCGCGCTACCGACACGGCCGAATCGGTAGCCGCGGCCGTCGGCACCCTGTCGGCGGGAGACCTGACGCTCACGGTCGAGCAGGTCGCGGCGTCCGGGGGCTACCCGCTGACGGTCTTCCTGCCGGGCGGGGAGACGATCGGCCAAGCCGCGCCCCGCTCCGACGCGGTCCGCCTGGCGGCGCTCGGTCGCAGCGTCACCGCGCGGGTGCCCGGTGGCGTCGAGGTCCTCGTCTCGGTGCAGAGCCCGACGCTGGGCACCGTGGTCGTGCGGGCGTTCGTGAGCGACGCCGACCTCGGCCGGGGGGTGCGGGAGGCGTGGGCCGGGCTGCTGATCCTCGGGCTGGCGCTGACCGGCCTCGGCATCGCGGTCGCGGACCGGCTGGCCAGGACCGTGACGGCGTCGATCACCGCCCTGGCCGGGGTCTCCCACCGGCTCGCCGGGGGTGACCTGACCGCCCGCGCCGTACCCGAGGGACCGCCGGAGGTCCGCTCCGTCGCCTCGGCCCTCAACCACCTGGCCGGGCGGATCGACGACCTGCTGGCCGCGGAGCGGGAGTCGGTCGCCGACCTCTCCCACCGCCTGCGCACCCCGCTGACCGGGCTGCGGCTGACCGCGGAGGCCCTGTCCGACCCCGCAGAGGCGGCACAGATCGGGGCACGCGTTGACGAGCTGGAACGGGCCGTGACCTCGATCATCGACACGGCCAGGCAGCGTTCACCCGTGGGGAGGTCGTGTGACGCCGCCTCGGTGGTGGCCGACCGGGTGCGGTTCTGGTCGGTGCTGGCCGAGGACCAGGACCGGACGATGGATCTCGACCTTCCCGGGGAGGAGCTGCCGGTCGCGGTCTCCGCGGGTGAGCTGGCCGCGTGCGTGGACGCGCTGCTCGGCAACGTCTTCGCGCACACCCCAGAGGGCACCCCATTTGGTGTACGGCTCACGCCCGGCGCCGGGGGCGGCGCGGTGCTGGCCGTGACCGACGCGGGTCCCGGCTTCGACGCCGGGCTGCTGGACCGGGGCAGCAGCGGGGGCGGTTCGACCGGCCTGGGGCTGGACATCGCCCGCCGTACCGCGGAGTCGTCGGGTGGGTCGCTGGACGTGCGCGCGTCCGGGGAGGGCGGCGCCCGCGTCGAGGTGGCCTTCGGCCCGCCCGCGCGGTCTTAACCTTCCCTTAGCGTTCCCGCAGCGTGGCGCTATCGCGGCGGGCCGCACAGTAAGGGCATGCGAAACATCATGAGAGCCACCATCGTCACCGCCGGTCTCGCCCTCGCCGTCGCCGGAGGTGGCGCGGCCTTCGCGGCGAACCCCTCCCCGGCGCCCTCCTCCACCTCCGCCGAGCAGGCCCCCGCCCCCGGTGAGGCCCAGGCGAAGATCCAGCGGGACGCGGCCGTCAAGATCGCTCTGGACAAGGTGCCGGGCGCCCAGCTGACCGAGGCGGAGTTCGACGGCGACGAGACCCCGACCACCTGGGAGATCGAGCTTCGCAAGGACTCCGTCGAGCACGACTTCGAGATCGACGCCACGACCGGCGCGATCCTGGAGCACGACCAGGAGACCGACCAGGAGACCGAGGACGACGACTGACCTGCCCGGCCCCCCTCACGGGACGCGCCCGTCAGGGGGGCTCGACCGGCCGGACCTCGATCGCGCAGATCCTGGCGTCGGGCCAGCGGACGGCGATCTCCAGGGCGCGTTCCTCGGTGGCGCAGTCGATCACGCAGTATCCCGCCAGATACTCCTTCGCCTCGACGAACGGCCCGTCGGTGATGATGGGGTCTCCGTCCCGCACCCGGACGGTCCTGCCCCGCGACCAGGCGGCCAGGGCCTCGCCGCCGACCCACTCCCCCGAGGCGGTCAGCTCCGCCACCAGCGCCCTGGCCTCGCCGATCAGGCCGCCCTGCTCCTCGCTCGACAGGTCTTCCCAGGTCTCGGGGTTGTTGTAGATCATCAGCACGTACTTCACGTGTGTGTTCCTCGCTGTCACGGCGACCGAAGCGGACCTCTGCTCACAGACTTATCGAAACAACAGCAGGTAGCAAGGCATAAGCCTTTTCCGGAAATTTCTGGAAACGCCGGAAAAGGGGTACGGCCGTCGCCCGGTCATGGGGCGGCGGCCGTACGGGAAGAAGGGGTCAGCAGGAGGCGAGCATGTTCTGCAGGGCGGTCTTCTCCGAGCTCTGCAGGGACAGGCCGTAGGCCCACTTCACCTGGATCCACGCCGAGGCGTAGGCGCAGCGGAAGGCGGGCAGGGACGGCTGCCAGGTCGAGGGGTCCTGGTCACTCTTCTGCTGGTTGACGTTGTCGGTGACCGCCCAGAGCTGGGGGCCGTTGAGGTCGTTGGCGAAGGCCTGTCGCTGGGCTGTGCTCCACGCCCAAGCCCCCGAGCGCCACGCCTCGGCGAGCGGCACCATGTGGTCGATGTCGACGTCACCAGAGGCGGTCCAGGTGGCGCCGTCGTAGGGGGAGTACCAGCTACCCGAGGTCGGGGCGCAGCTTGAGTTGACGACCACGCCGGAACCGTCGCGCTTGAGCACGGTCTCCCTGGTGTTGCAGGTGCCGCTGATGGTGATCCAGTGGGGGAAGAGAGCGCGGTCGTAGGTGGACTGGTGCGACTCGCTCGCGACGGTGAGCGTGCCGAGCCTGGCGGCGGCGGTGGACGGCGAGGGGATACCGGGCGGGGTGGCCCATGCCGTACCGGTCGTGAGGAGGGTGAGAAAGAGGGCGGCGAGAGCCGCGGTGACGACTCGTCTCACGAGTTGCCCCTTCTGTCTCCCGCCCCGGCCAGTCGAGGGCCTGGACTTCAACGAGGCGGGAACAGACGGAACGTCTCAAGCAGCAATAACCGCACAAATATCAGTGTTTGACGATGATATAGATGTCGATTAGGCGGATAATGCCGCCAACCATCCAAAAATATATCTCTACCTGCGGCGACACCCGAAAAGCGCGTTGGATGGATGCCATTTCTCCCATCAAACACGGAGCGAATCTCCGGTTAACTGATATTTCCGAGAAATACCCCTAATCGTCATCTCAACCGGAAATTCGATATACCGACACCCCCCACAACCGGGACACAGCCCGCCCGGTCGTACCAAAGGTTGTTACCGACGAGTAGCATGGGGTGGGTAGCCACCCAGCAACGAGGAGCGAACCCGTGCCTTCGTCTCGTGACGTCGTATTCGTCGACGGTGTGCGCACGCCCTTCGGCAAGGCGGGTCCCAAGGGCCTGTACGCCGAGACGCGAGCGGACGACCTCGTGATCCGTGTCATCCGTGAGCTGATGCGGCGTAACCCGAACCTGCCGCCCGAGCGCGTCGACGAGGTGGCGATCGCGGCCACCACGCAGATCGGCGACCAGGGCCTGACCATCGGCCGCTCCGCCGCCGTCCTGGCCGGGCTGCCGAAGACGGTGCCCGGTTACGCGATCGACCGGATGTGCGCGGGCGCCATGACCGCGGTGACCTCGGTCGCCGGGGGCATCGCCTTCGGCGCCTACGACGTCGCCATCGCCGGGGGCGTCGAGCACATGGGCCGCCACCCGATGGGCGAGGGCGTCGATCCCAACCCCCGCTTCCTCGCCGAGCGGCTCGTGGACGGCTCCGCCCTGGTCATGGGGATGACCGCGGAGAACCTGCACGACCGCTACCCGTCGATCACCAGGGAGCGCGCGGACGCCTTCGCCGTCGCCTCCCAGGAGAAGGCAGCCAAGGCCTACGCCGACGGGAACATCCAGCCCGACCTGGTCCCCATGGCGACCCGCTCCGCCGAGCGGGGCTGGGGGCTGGCAGGCGCGGACGAGGCGCCCCGCCCCGGCACCAACCTGGAGGCGCTCGCCACCCTCAAGACCCCCTTCCGCCCGCACGGCCGGGTCACCGCGGGCAACGCCTCCGGCATCAACGACGGCGCCACCGGCTGCGTCGTGGCCGCCGCCGACGTCGCCCAGGAACTGGGCCTGACGGCCAGGATGCGCCTGGTCTCCTACGCCTTCGCGGGCGTCGATCCCGAGGTCATGGGGGTCGGTCCCATCCCCTCGACCGAGCGGGCACTGCGCCTGGCCGGGCTCTCGGTCTCCGACATCGGCCTGTTCGAGATCAACGAGGCCTTCGCCGTGCAGGTGCTGGCCTTCCTCGAACACTTCGGCATCGCCGACGACGATCCCCGGGTGAACCCGTACGGCGGCGCCATCGCCTACGGTCACCCGCTGGCCTCCTCTGGGGTGCGGCTGATGACGCAGCTCGCCCGCGAGTTCGGGGAGCGCCCCGCCGTACGGTATGGCGTGACCACGATGTGCGTCGGCATGGGCATGGGCGGAACGGTCGTCTGGGAGAACCTCGCCTGGGAGGGCGCGAAGTGACCGAAAACGGAAAGAACCTCGAAACACTGTTCCCCGACGAGGTCGTCACGAAGGCGATCGTCCACGACGTCGAGCTGCCCCACGGCGCCGGTCTGATGGCGTTGATCACCCTGGACAACGGCTTCGACCACACCAAGCCGTCCACCTTCGGCCCCGCCGGGCTCGCGTCGCTCGGCGAGGCGCTCGACGCGGTCGCGGCCAGGAGCGACCTGGCGGCCGTCGGCGTCGTCGGCAAGCCGTTCATCTTCGCGGTCGGCGCCGACCTCAAGGGGCTGCCGGTGATCACCGGCCAGGAGCAGGCGCTGCGCATCGGTCAGCTCGGCCACGAGGTGTTCCGCCGCCTCGGCGAGCTGGACGTGCCGTCGTTCGCGTTCGTCAACGGCGCGGCCATGGGCGGCGGCCTTGAGATCGCCCTGCACTGCACCTACCGGACGATCTCCTCCGGGGTGACGGCCGTGGCGCTGCCCGAGTGCTTCCTCGGCCTGGTGCCCGGCTGGGGCGGCACCCAGTTGCTGCCCCGCCTCGTCGGCCCGGCCACCGCCATCAAGCTGATCGTCGAGAACCCGCTCTCCCAGAACCGCATGATCAAGGGCCCCGAGGCGTTCGCGGCGGGCGTCGCCGACGCGATGTTCGAGCCCGCCGACTTCCTTGAGGAGTCGCTGCGCTGGGCGGCCCGGGTACTGCGCGGCGAGGAGACCGTCTCCCGGACCGACCACACCGTGGACGACTGGTCCAAGACCCTCGCCGACGCCCGCTTCCTGGTCGACATGAAGCTGCGCGGCGCCTCCCCCGCCCCCTACCGCGCCCTCGACCTGATCGAGCTGGCCCGGACCGCCTCCCGCAGCGAGGGTTTCGCCGCCGAGGACCAGACGCTGGCCGACCTCCTCATGGGCGACGAGCTGCGCGCCGGTCTGTACTCCTTCGACCTGGTGCAGCGCAGGGCCAAGCGGCCCGCCGGAGCCCCCGACCGGGAGCTGGCCCGCAAGGTCACCAAGGTCGGGGTCGTCGGCGCGGGCCTGATGGCCTCCCAGATGGCGCTGCTGTTCGCCCGCCGCCTTGAGGTGCCGGTCGTGATGACCGACCTCGACCAGGAGAGGCTGGACAGGGGCGTCGGCCACGTGCACGCCGAGATCGACCGGCTGCTCGGCAGGGGCCGCCTGTCCGCCGACCAGGCCAACCGGCTCAGGGCTTTGGTGACCGGGTCGCTGACCAAGGACGCCTTCGCCGACGCCGACTTCGTGATCGAGGCGGTCTTCGAGGACCTCGGGGTCAAGAAGAAGGTGTTCGCCGAGGTCGAGGAGGTCGTCTCCGCCGAGTGCGTGCTGGCGACCAACACCTCCTCCCTGCCGGTCACCGAGATGGCCGCGGGCCTGCGGCATCCCGAGCGGGTCGTCGGGTTCCACTTCTTCAACCCGGTCGCCGTGATGCCGCTGTTGGAGATCGTCCGGGGCGCGGAGACCGACGACGCGACGCTGGCCACGGCCTTCGCCGTCGGGAAGACACTGAAGAAGTCGTCGGTGCTGGTCAAGGACGCGCCCGCGTTCGTGGTCAACCGGCTGCTGACCCGGTTCATGGGCGAGGTCATCGGCGCCGTCGACGAGGGCACCCCGATCGAGGTCGCCGACCACGCGCTCGACGGGCTCGGGCTGCCGATGACCCCGTTCACGCTGCTCCAGCTCGTCGGTCCCGCCGTCGCGCTGCACGTCGCGGAGACCCTGCACGCGGCCTTCCCGGACCGCTACGGCGTCTCGGAGAACCTCGCCCGGCTGGTGGCGGCGGGCAAGCCCGGGGTCTACGCCCCCGACCTCTCGTTGGACCGGGAGGCCACGGCCCTCTTCGCCGGTGGGACCTCTCCCTCGACCGCCGAGGAGGTACGGCTGCGCGCCCTGCGCGCGCTGGCCGAGGAGATCCGCATCATGCTCGACGAGGGCGTGGTCGCGGCGGCCCAGGACATCGACCTGTGCATGATCCTCGGCGCGGGCTGGCCGTTCCACCTGGGGGGCGTCACCCCCTACCTGGACCGCGCCGGTGTCGCCGAGCCGCGTTTCCTCCCCCGGGGCGTCGCCTCCGTCCCCGCGTGACACGCGCGGTGGCCGTCCCCTCGCCGGGGGCGGTCACCGCCGGATGATCTTTGGGACGATCCGGTCCCGATCTTTGCCCGGTGGCGGGAATGACCGATGGCATGAGAACCGTCAAGATCGTGGCCACCGTCCTGACGCTCACCGCCGCGACCATGCCCTCCCCGCTCTCCGGAGCGGTCTCCGAGTCGGCGGTCACGCTCAGCCTGTCGGTCGGCGACAGTCCGGCCAGGAGCGTCCTGCTGCGGTGCGACCGGGACGACTCCCGTCCCTCCTTCGCCACCGCCTGCGGCATGCTCGGGAGGTTCGGGGGCGACCTGACGAGGATGACCTACGACATCGACATGATCTGCGACGAGGAGCGGGTGCCGCACACCGTGAGCGCCTCGGGGACGTGGGAGGGCAGAGCCGTGCGTTTCGAGCACACCTACGACAACCGGTGCGAGCTGACGGCCCTCACCGGCCCGGTGTTCTCCTTCTGACCGCTACACCCCGGTTCCGGTCTCGGTCGGGTGGGCGACGCGGCTGTGGCGGTAGCCGTACAGGCCGTAGATGACGACACCGATGATCATCCACACCACGAACCTGAGCCAGGTCTCCACCGGCAGGTTGAGCATCAGGTAGAGGCAGGCCAGCACCGACAGGATCGGCACCAGCGGGACCAGCGGCGTGCGGAACGAACGCGGCAGGTCAGGACGGGTCCGGCGCAGGATGATCACCGCGATCGAGACGACCACGAACGCGAAGAGCGTACCGATGTTGACCAGCTCGGCGATCGTGGACAGCGGCACCAGCCCGGCCAGCACCGCGACGACGACGCCCATGATGATCGTGATCCTGGCCGGGGTGCCGTACCTCGGGTGGACCTTGGCCAGGCTCCTCGGCAGCAGGTTGTCCCGGGACATCGCGAACAGCACCCGCGACTGGCCCAGCATGAGGATCATCACGACGGTGGTGAGACCGGCCAGCGCGCCGATGCTGATAAGCGTGGCCGCCCAGGTCTGCCCGACCGCCTTGAAGGCGTCCGCCAGCGGCGCGGCCTCACTGAGCTTGGAGTACGGCTGCATGCCCACGACCACCAGGGAGACCGCGACGTACAGGACCGTGCAGATGCCGAGTGAGGCAATGATGCCGATCGGCAGGTCGCGCTGCGGGCGGCGGGTCTCCTCCGCGGCGGTCGCCACGATGTCGAAGCCGATGTAGGCGAAGAACACGATCGCCGCCGCGCCGAAGACGCCGAAGACCCCGAACGCGACCGGCGTGACGCCGAACAGCACCTGGATCAGCGGGGCCGCCAGCCCCTCGACGGCGGGCGTCTGCTGCGCGGGCGGGATGAACGGCGTGTAGTTCGCCCCGTTGATGAAGAACAGCCCCGCGACGATCACCAGCAGCACCACGGCTATCTTGATCGCGACGATGATCAGGTTCACCCGGGACGACAGTTTGACCCCGGCGACCAGGACCGCGGTGAGGATCAGCACGATCAACGCGGCGGGCAGGTTGAAGGCCGCCCCCTCCCCCGCTATCGCCTCGGGCAGATGTATCCCGAAGGAGGTCAGCAACGACGTCAGGTAGCCCGACCAGCCGACCGCGACGACCGCGGCGGCCAGGGCCATCTCCAGCGTCAGGTCCCAGCCGATGATCCAGGCGGGGAACTCCCCCAGCGTGGCGAAGGAGAAGGTGTAGGCCGACCCGGCGACGGGCACGGTCGAGGCGAACTCCGCGTAGCACAGCGCGGCCAGCGCGCAGACGATCCCGGCCACCACGAACGACAGCGCGACCGCGGGCCCGGCCAGGTCTCTCGCGACCCGTCCGGTGAGCACGAAGATTCCGGTGCCGACGATGACGCCGATGCCGAACACGGTCAGGTCGATCGCCGAGAGGTCCTTGCGCAGCCGGTGCTCGGGGGCCTCGGTGTCCCTGATCGACTGCTCGACCGACTTGACGCGTAACACTCCTCTGGAACGCCGCGCACCCATGGGGTCCTCCTTGACCATCCACAGTCGCCAACCTTTATGAGGCATGTCATGCCCAACCCGATCAGTTGATGAACGGTGATACTCGGGGTTCTTTAGGGGAAAATCCGGATGTCTCCCTGCCCGTCCAGGGGAAGCATGGGGTCATGCTCTTGGACATGCTGGGCCAGCTGGACCCATTTCTGGTCGGTACGGCGCTGCTGGCACTGCTCGCGCTGGACGGCTCCCTGCTGGTCGGGACCGTGGTCCCCGGGGACGCCGCGATCTTCGTGGCGGGAAGCGCGCTGACCGGCCCCGCCGAGATCGCCGTCGCGGCGCTGGCCGGGGTCGTGGGCTGCTTCCTCGGCTCGACCGGTGGCTGGCTGCTCGGCCGCCGGTACGGCTCACGCGTGCGCCACAGCAGGGCGGGCCGGTGGATCGGCGAACGCCGCTGGAACCGGGCCGAGCGGATCGCCACGAGCGAGGGCGGCGGCCCCGCCCTGGCCGCCTCCTACTTCCTCCCGCTGGTCAACGGGCTGACCCCGGTCCTGGCGGGCAGCCTCGGCGTGCCGTACGGGCGGTTCATCCGCTGGGCGGTCCCCGGCAGCGCCCTGTGGGTGACGACCTACCTGACGCTCGGCTCCGTGGCGGGCACCTTCGCCCGCGAGCACCAGCACCTGCTGGTCCCGATCTCCGCCTGCGCCGCCGTACTGGCCGTCGGTCTCTTCGTGATCGTACGGCGCAGCCGCGCCGCCAGGGCGGCCGTGTCACCGGCCGCCGAGGCGGCGGAGGTCAGCGGGCCGGCTGGTTCTCCAGGTCCGGAGAGCGCCGCGCGACCGTCTCGGTGATCTGCCGGGCGACGTCCTGCGCGGTCAGCCCGATGTCGCCGAGGATCTTCGCCCGCTTCGCGTGGTCGAGGAAACGCTGCGGGATGCCGTGGGTGCGCACCGGGACGTCCACCTCGGCGTCGCGCAGCACCCTGGCCACCGCGTCGCCGACGCCGCCGACCCGGCCGTTGTCCTCGACGACCACGACCAGCTTGTGCGCCGAGGCGGCCTTGACCAGCGCCTCCTCGTCGAGCGGCTTGACCCAGCGCGGATCGACCACGGTCGCCGAGATGCCCTGGGCGTCGAGCAGCGCGGCCGCCTCGACCCCCAGCTCGGCCATCGGGCCGACGCAGACCAGCAGCACGTCGTGGTCGGCGCTGCGCCGTCCGGCGTGCAGCACGTCCATCCTGCCGAGCCGTCCGACCGCCTCGATCTCGGTGGACACCGGCCCCTTGGGGTAGCGGACCACGGTCGGGCCGTCCTCGACCGCGACCGCCTCGGCCAGCAGCTCGCGCAGCCGCGGCTCGTCACGCGGCACCGCGATGGACAGGCCGGGGATGACCTGGAGGATCGACAGGTCCCACATGCCGTTGTGGCTGGCGCCGTCGTCGCCGGTCACGCCCGCCCTGTCGAGCACGACGGTGACCGGGAGGCGGTGCAGGGCGACGTCCATGAGCAACTGGTCGAAGGCGCGGTTGAGGAAGGTCGAGTAGAGCGCGACGACCGGGTGCAGGCCGCCGAGGGCCAGGCCCGCCGCGCTGGTCAGCGCGTGCTGCTCGGCGATGCCGACGTCGTAGAGGCGCTCGGGGTAGGCCTCGGAGAACGGGATCAGGCCGACCGGGCCGAGCATCGCGGCGGTGATGGCCACGAGGTCCTCGCGCTCGGCGGCGAGCCGTACGATCTCCTGGCTGAAGACGTTGGTCCAGCCGTGCGGCTTGGGCTTCTCCTCGCCGGTCAGCGGGTCGAAGGCGCTGGGCGAGTGGAAGCAGTCCTCGTCGTGGTTCTCCGCGAAGGAGTAGCCGAAGCCCTTCTTGGTCAGGACGTGCACGATGACCGGGCGGCGGAAGTCGCGGGCCCTGCGCAGCGCGGCCTCGACGGCCTGCTCGTCGTGGCCGTCGACCAGGCCGATGTACTTCAGGCCGAGGTCCTCGAACATCACCTGCGGGGCCAGGACGTCCTTGATGCCCTTCTTCACGCCGTGCAGCGCGTCGTAGACCGGGGAACCGACCACGGGCACCTTCGCCAGGTTGTCCTTGACGAACTCCAGCATGTCCTCGTAGCGCTGGGTGGTGCGCAGCGAGGCCAGGTGCGAGGCGAGGCCGCCGATGGTCGGCGAGTAGGAACGGCCGTTGTCGTTGACCACGATGATCAACGGCAGGTCCCTGTGCGCCGCGATGTTGTTGAGCGCCTCCCAGGCCATGCCGCCGGTGAGCGCCCCGTCGCCGATCACCGCGACGACCGTGCGGTCGTGCTCCCTGCGCAGCTTGTGGGCCTTGGCCAGGCCGTCGGCGTAGGACAGCGCGGTCGAGGCGTGCGAGTTCTCGATGACGTCGTGCTCGGACTCGGCCTGGCTGGGGTAGCCGGACAGGCCGCCCTCCTGGCGGAGCCTGTCGAAGTCGGCGGCCCTGCCCGTGAGCATCTTGTGGACGTAGGCCTGGTGGCCGGTGTCCCACAGGATGTTGTCACGCGGGGAGTCGAAGACCCGGTGCAGGGCGATCGTCAGCTCGACCACACCGAGGTTGGGGCCCAGGTGACCGCCGCCGCGCGCCGTCGAACTGATCAGTAGATCCCGGATCTCCGCGGCGAGCCGGGGCAACTCGTCCGCCCCCAGCGCCTTGAGGTCCCGTGGCCCCTTGACCGAATCCAGCAGACTGCCAGGCCGCCCGGTCCGCTCACTCACGGAATCATCCCCTCTGTCGGTCAGCGTCAGAGCCGAGTCTAGTTCGCATGGCGGACACCTCCCCCGGAGACGGTGATTCTGCACGTTTTATCCACACTTGCAATACCCTTTGCCTCACCATGCGCACTCCCCCCTTCCGGCAACAACCATCACTCATCACCGCGATCACGACACTCCTCCTGCTCGTGATCGTCGGCACCGTGAGTGCGTGCGCACCCTTCGCCCCCTTCCCCGGCGCCAACCCCGCCACGGCCGCCTCGGCGACCACGAACCTCGACACCCCGGCGGCCGACTCCCCCGCCGCTTCTCCGTCTCCCACCCCGGGTGGTGCGCGGCGTGAGCCGCCCGTCGGGCGTGCCGCCGCCACGACCAGCCCCCTCTACCGGGTGCGCGGCACCCTGCCGCCCTCACGCTGCGCCGCCGGAGGGATCCAGGAGGGAAGCGCCTCCTCCTACCGGCAGTTCATGACCCGCATCACCCGCTGCCTCGACCGGATGTGGCGGGCACGGCTCACCGCCGCCGGGCTCCCCTTCTCCCGGCCGTCCCTGCGCTTCACCACCACGACCAGGGTGAGCAGCCCGTGTGGCAGGTGGCCGGCCAAGGCCGCGGGGTTCTACTGCTCGACGAACCGCACGATCTACATCGGCATCCTCCGCGACGCGCTGCGCAACCCCTACCCGATCAACCACGCGCAGTTCATGGCCCACGAGTACGGTCACCATGTGCAGAAGCTCATGGGCGTCATGGACTACTACGGCAGGAGCGTCTGGAACGCCGGGCCCTCGACCAAGCTCGCCTTCTCCCGCCGCCTGGAGCTGCAGGCCGACTGCCTGGGCTCCGCCTTCCTCCGGCAGGTCTCCACGGACCTGGCCGTTGAGCGGGCCGACTGGGACTCGATCATCGAGTGGGTCACGGTCAACGGCCACAAGAACTGGCTCAGGAACGACCACGGCAGGGGCCGCAGCCAGGCCTACTGGATGCAGCGCGGCTTCACCGTAGGCTCCCCCTCGGCCTGCAACACCTGGACGGCCCCGGCGAACCGGGTCTCCTGAGCGGGCTGAACCCCTTCGTGCCGGGCCTGTTGAACAACTTCCTCCTGAACGCGTGCCCGTCCGGGCTGAACACCCCCGCAAACACGGTCCTCCTGACGCTCTTCCTTGGGCACCTCCTTTCTTGGGCTCTTCTGGCACTTTCAGGATTTTTCGTCTTTCATCCTTCTTTTTCGGATTTTTTCGGTTGTCCCTTATCTCGCCTTTCAGCCATCTCTAAGTCGTCCCCGGGTTGTCTTCCAGCCGCGGCAGCCCACCGGGGCGCCCGGTCAATCTTGGTCGGCCCAGGTCGCCTTCCCTACCACCTTCAGCCCCAACGTCCGATAGTTACTGCTTTCCTCCACGCCGTTGACCATACCCACCCGGGGCATTTCGCTTTACCCTCCCCCTTTACCTCCATTAAGGTTCGGGAACATGCGTATCCCCGCCATCCCCCTTATTTCCGGTGTGCTGGCGAGCCTCCTGTTCGCCGGTACGGCCGACGCGGGCACCCTCGCGCAGGCCGCCGCGAGCAAGGACCCCACGAAGAGCAACCGGATCTACAACAGCGGGCAGCTCAGGATCAAGTCGTGTGACGAGCAGCCGACCCAGCCCGACGACCTCGACGCCGCCCGCGTTGACCTGGAGTTCCTGCTCGACTGCCTGAACACCGGCTGGGGAAACCATCTCACCGAGGCGAACTTCGCCTTCTCCAAGCCCAAGCTCGTCACGACCACTCGGACGAACCTGGAGACCGGCTGCGGCAGATATCCCAAGACCGCCCAGGCCGTCTACTGCCCGAACAACCAGCGGATCACCTTCCTGCTCAACCCGAGCATCCTCTCGAAGCAGACGGAACTGCTCCTGTTCGCGACGATCGCCCACGAGTACGGCCACCACGTGCAGCAGCTCACCGGGATCATGTCGTCGTATCTCAACCGCAAGTACAGGAGCAAGGCGGCGAAGCTCGACGCGACCCGCAGGATAGAGCTCCAGGCCGAATGCCTCAGCGGCGCCTTCATCGGCAGCGTCTGGATGTCCCTGGGCCGCCGCAAAAGCGCCCTGAACTACATGATCAAGGTCTCCATCGGCAACTCCACCCACGGCAAACACGCCAACATCAACTACTGGATCCGCCGAGGCTTCGCCGCCGACTCCCCCGATGCCTGCAACACCTTCACCGCCCCGGCCTCCAAGGTCGCCTGACGCCGTTCTTTTCGGGAAGCATCGTCTTGCTGGGCCTGGACAAAGGACTTCACCAGGTCCTGATGGGCCGGATCCTCCCGGGCCCTTTGGAAGGACAGCGAGAAAGCGTACAACTCCCTTCCATAACATCCGACATTCGTGTGCCCTGCCCTCGCCGGGCCAGGGCGTGGGCCTAGTCGTGATCAAGGAGCTGCTCGGCCACGCCCACATCTCCATCACCGCCGACCCAGTTGTCCAGTCTCATCGGACCCAAGGCATGTCGCACCGATCGTGAGGCATTCGGTCGGATGCCTCAGATGCGTGAGACGGCATGCCCCTGGCCAGGTTCAACCGACAGGAGTCGGAATCGAAAGGAGGATCTGCCTCATGATCGATGAGACGCCTCAGATTCCCCGCGTCTCATCCAATCTGAGGCACCGCAGCCCAGCGCCATCCCGTACCTCAAGTTCAACGAGACAGGACACCAGTAGAAGAAGTGGTGCAGAAGACAGTGAGCGTGGCGCGCCTCAGCGAAGGTGGCACATCGCCAGGTCGCGTTATCGCGCCGTGAACCAGAACGCTAGCCGGTCAACACCGCCCTCGCCCTCCCATTCGGTCAGTACGGCGTGTTCGCCGGATTTGGCGGCTAGGGCGCGTAGCGCGATGTCGTACGCCCGCCTGGTGTTGAGGTTGGTGATTGTGGCCAGGAACGCCGAGATTGAGGCTTCAGCGCGAGCTGCCCTTCGCCAACAATGATCATTTTAAGCGTATTCACTCCTGTAGAGGCCAGTCTCTACTACTTCACGATATGCGGAATTGATTATCGAATCCAAGTCAGATTCGATAATCCAGGACGGACAAGTCACGGCAAGAAGTTGAGCGACCTTGAGCCGAACCAACGAGTCGCCCTCCAGCAGAAACCTTTCCGCGAATTTTCTCGCCTCTTCCGCCTCCCCCTCCCTTTCGGACCTTATCAAAGAAGAAACCAACGCTGCGGAGGCATCGGCGCGCAGTATCGGGTCACTCTCTTCGCGCAGAATCTTCAGTAGAAAAGGAACGATGGCATCGGAAGGTGCGGCATCTCCCAGAATCTCTATACTTGACCCTCTGAGATTGACATTTGAGTCATTAATAAGGGACCAGGGGATATGAAGCCCGTCCTCAATGGCTTTCCGGCAGGAATCAATAATCTTGCCCCCCTCTAACCTCCGATAAAACAGGCCATCGACGGCGGCAACAGCGTCTACGAACTGGATCGCGAAATGCCGCCATTCAAAATCCTCGACGCCAGCAATTCGCCACATGACTCTCACAGCAGGGGCGGTAGCTTCGACAACCTCCTCGCCCGCGTAGCAGACCCTCTCCGCCAGGGAACCGACTGCTCTGGCTGCCCCCTCATCGCTGGAAGCCGAAAAAAATTCTCTAAATATCACCGGGAGATCGCTCGCATTCCCTTGATCGTGATGGAGGGTTTCCCAGTCAAAGTCACCGAGTCTAAGTATATCTAGCATCGTGCATTCCATTCGGAATAATCAGTAGCCAACATCGAGATTGTCCAGCATAGGCATGCACTTACTGAGCCTTTTTCAACTTGAAGGCGCAGGTCATGGGCGCGGTGCGCAGTGCGACATCTGATCGACAAAGAAAGAAGCCCCTAGTAGAAGGGTTGTCGACCAAGATCAACCTATGCACCAGAGGTTCCGAGTCGTTGTTCTACCGTGCCGCGCTGTCATTGTCACATCAGATACTGTCCTACCTATCTGGCCTCATCCGCCGCCACCGTCAGGTGATCGGTTCGCCCTGGCGCCGTCTCGACCCCGGACGCCAAGCCCTGCTCGTTCTCGTTCACCTGCGCGAAGGAGAGACCCTCGCCGAGATCGCGGCCGGTTTCGGAGTCGGCGTGGCCACCGCCTGGTGCCACATCCGTGAGGCGATCACCCTGCTCGCCCGTCGATCGCCGACCTTGAACCAAGCCCCTGCGGGCCGCCAAACGCTCCGGATGCGCCTTTGTCGTCCTGGACGGCACCCTCATCCCGATCGACCGAGTGGCCGCCGACCGGTCCTACTACTCCGGCGAACACCGCCGCCACGGGACGAACATCCAGGTCCTGGCCGCACCGGACGGCACCCTGCTGTGGACCTCCGGCTCGCTACCGGGGTCGGCACACGACCTGACGGCCGCCCGGATCTGGGGCATCCCGCACCGCTTGAAGACCACCGGTCTGATCACCCTCGCCGACAAGGGCTACATCGGTGCCGGTGAACACGTCCGCGTGCCGTACAAGGGCAGGAACAAGCCCACCTCGCAGAAGGACGCCAACCCCGCCCACGCCAGGCTTCGTGGCCCCGGCGAGCGAGCGAACGCGCAGTTGAAGGCCTGGCGCATCCTGCGCAAGCTCCACTGCTGCCCTCTTCGCGCAGGACAACTCGTCAAAGCGATCCTCACGCTTCAACTCCGCGAAGCAAGATGAAAAAGGCTCAGTCAACGCACCACTCCAGCCCCAAACCCCTAGTGGGGCCGCATCAGCGCCTGGAGCACAAATCAGCACAAACGATCAAAATATAGACATAGATCATCGAGGAAAACAAGGCCTACGAGAGGAAAAACAGGCGAAGAACCAGAGGACGACAGAAGCGCTCAGAATTCACACAAACGATCACTCAGGGTAGCGACCAATCCCCTGAGCATCGAAATGCAACCTACATTTCGCCCATCCGCAAACAGCAAAACAGGAAACGTTTCAGCGACAATCCCCAGCGCATTCCAACGGCTTCGTACAGTGATGGACTCCGACTTCAGGAACGGAGTTATGGCCTGCGCGGTGCTGTCCGATCATTCGCGGGTCAGCGACCTCAGGTTGTCCATTCTTCGGGTCAGTGAAGAGTGAGGAGCCACCAGGCCGAGGGCGGGGAGGCGGAGGGGGTACGGATCCGCGTCGAGAGGCGTGTGGACCTTCGCGAGGGTGGAGGCGAGCAGGGCGGGGTGGCCGAGTTGTACGGCGGCGCCTCGGTCGGCGGCCAGTTCTCGGTAGCGGCTGAGGGGGCGTAGCGGAAGCTGGGCCAGGGCGATGAGGGTGCCGGCGACCACGATGGGCAGTCCCGTCTCGAAAAGTTCGCCGAGGCCGCGGCCCGCCCAGGCGAGCACGATGGCGAACGAGCCCGCCAGCGTCGCCACCGCGACGTCACGGTGGCGGATGTGCGCGAGTTCGTGGGCGAGCGCCGCGGTGAGTTCGTCGGGTTCCAGGGCGCGTAGCAGCCCGCTGGTGACGATCAGGGTGGTGTGCCTGCGGGAGCGGCCGACGGTGAAGGCGTTGGGGACGGGGTCGAGGCTGACGGCGACGCGAGGCTTGGGCAGGGCGCTGAGCGCGCAGAGCCGGTCGAGCGCCGCGTGCAGCTCGGGTTCGCGCTCCGCGTCGACGAACCTGGTCCCCGCGACCCGCCGGGCGAGCCGCTCGGTGCCCAACCACTGCAATGCGACGGTCAGTACGGCCAGGCCGACGACGACGGGCGAGGGGACCCCGGCCAGCAGGGCGACGGTCACCGGGATCGCGTAGACCGCGCCGAGCAGCACCATCGCGATGAGCATCCGAATGTACAGGCCGCGCATGCCTCTCCTTCCAGCCACGTCGACGTAGCCGGAAGGTCTCCCCTGGTCCGCGCGGACCCTGCCTGACCGGGCGCAGGCCGTACTGACGACCAGGCAGCGTGAGGGTACTCCCCTTCCCCGTTGAGGAGATTGTCCCGATGATCCGCCTTCGAGACAACTCCCCATCCTGATGAACAGCCCATCAGAACGCTCGAGAACAACCCTAGGGAACCCCCAAGGCCCCAAGAACTGCCCCCGAAGAACGCCTCCAAAGGGCAACGGCCCCCAGGACAAAAGCCCTCAAGAACAACCAAGGCCCCGGGAACGGGCTCCCAAGGACAACGGTCCCCAAGAACGCCGAAGCGGGCGAGACCCCGGAAGGTCTCGCCCGCTCGAACACGTGCCTACTTGGCCAGCAGGGAGCGCAGGACGTACTGCATGATGCCGCCGTGACGGTAGTAGTCGGCCTCTCCCGGCGTGTCGATGCGCACGACCGCCTGGAACTCCTTGCCGTCCGCCCTGACCGTCACCGTCCGCGGGATGCCGCCGCCGTTGAGCTCCTCGACCCCCACGAAATCGAAGGTCTCCTCACCGGTCAGGCCCAGCGAGTCGACCGTCTCACCCTCGGGGAACTGCAGCGGCAGCACGCCCATGCCGATGAGGTTGGAGCGGTGGATGCGCTCGTAGGACTCGGCGATGACGGCGCGGACGCCGAGCAGCGCGGTGCCCTTGGCCGCCCAGTCACGCGAGGAGCCGGAGCCGTACTCCTTGCCCGCCAGGACGACGAGCGGGATGCCCAGGGCCTGGTAGTTGACCGAGGCGTCGTAGATGAAGGACTGCGGCCCGCCCTCGACGGTGAAGTCGCGGGTGTAGCCGCCCTCGACGCCGTCGAGCAGCAGGTTCTTCAGCCGGATGTTGGCGAAGGTGCCGCGGATCATCACCTCGTGGTTGCCGCGGCGGGAGCCGTAGGAGTTGAAGTCCTTGACCTCGACGCCGTTGGCCTTGAGATAGTCGGCGGCCGGGGTGCCGACCTTGATGGAGCCCGCCGGGGAGATGTGGTCGGTGGTGACCGAGTCGCCCAGCTTGGCCAGGACCCTGGCGCCCGTGATGTCGTTGACGGGGTCCGGCTCCTGCGGCATGCCGTCGAAGTAGGGGGCCTTGCGGACGTAGGTCGAGGCCGGGTCCCACTCGAAGGTGTTACCGGTCGGGATCGGCAGCGACTGCCAGGTCTCGTCGCCCTTGAACACGTCGGCGTAGTCGCGCAGGAACATGTCCTGGTCGATGGAGGAGGCCACGACCGCGGAGACCTCCTCGGGCGAGGGCCAGATGTCGGCGAGGAAGACGGGCTTCCCGTCGAGGCCGGTGCCCAGCGGCTCGTTGTTCAGGTCGATGTCCATGGTGCCCGCGAGGGCGTAGGCGACGACCAGCGGCGGCGAGGCCAGGTAGTTCATCTTGACGTCGGGGTTGATGCGCCCCTCGAAGTTGCGGTTGCCGGACAGCACCGCGGTGACCGCCAGGTCGTTGGCCTGGATGGCGGCGGAGATCTCCTCCTGCAGCGGACCGGAGTTGCCGATACAGGTGGTGCAGCCGTAGCCGACCAGGTTGAACCCGATCTTGTCGAGGTACGGCTGCAGCCCCGAGCGCTCGAAGTAGCCGGTCACGACCTGGGAACCGGGGGCCAGGGAGGTCTTCACCCACGGCTTGCGGGTCAGACCCTTGTCCACCGCGTTCTTCGCCAGCAGGGCGGCGCCCATCATGACGTACGGGTTGGAGGTGTTGGTGCAGCTGGTGATGGCCGCGATCGTGACGACGCCGTGGTCGATCTCGAAGCTCGTGCCGTCGGCCAGGGTGACCTGGACGGGCCGGTACGGACGGTCGCCGTTGAGCCCGGCGGCGTGCGGCTTGTCGCCGTTGCCGTCGTGGCCGACCGCCGGGGAGTCGGAGGCGGGGAAGGACTCGGCGGAGGCCTCGTCGACCGGCCCCTGGATGCTGGGCGCGTAGTCCTTGACGGCCGCCCGCCAGGCCCGCTTGGCGTCGGACAGCGCGATGCGGTCCTGCGGACGCTTGGGACCGGCGATCGACGGGACGACCGTGGCCAGGTCGAGCTCGATGTACTCGGAGAAGACGGGCTCGGGCGCGGACGGGTCGAGCCACAGGCCCTGGGCCTTGGCGTAGGCCTCGACCAGCGCGACCTGCTCCTCGGAGCGGCCGGTGAGGCGCAGGTAGTTGACCGTCTCACCGTCGATCGGGAAGATGGCGCAGGTCGAGCCGAACTCGGGGCTCATGTTGCCGATGGTGGCGCGGTTGGCCAGCGGCACGCTGGAGACGCCCTCGCCGTAGAACTCGACGAACTTGCCGACGACGCCGTGCTTGCGCAGGATCTCGGTGATCGTGAGGACCAGGTCGGTCGCGGTGGCGCCCGCGGGGAGCTTGCCGGTGAGCTTGAAGCCGACCACGCGCGGGATGAGCATGGAGATCGGCTGGCCGAGCATCGCGGCCTCGGCCTCGATGCCGCCGACGCCCCAGCCCAGGACGCCGATGCCGTTCTCCATGGTGGTGTGGGAGTCGGTGCCGACGCAGGTGTCCGGGTAGGCCTTGCCATCGCGGATCATCACGACGCGGGCGAGGTGCTCGATGTTCACCTGGTGCACGATGCCGGTGCCCGGCGGGACGACCTTGAACTCGTCGAAGGCCGTCTGGCCCCAGCGCAGGAACTGGTAGCGCTCGCGGTTGCGCTCGTACTCCCTGTCCACGTTGCGCTGGAAGGAGTCGGGGCCGCCGAAGAAGTCGACGATCACGGAGTGGTCGATGACCATCTCGGCGGGGGCCAGCGGGTTGATCCTCGCGGCGTCGCCACCGAGGTCGCGGACGGCCTCGCGCATGGTGGCCAGGTCCACGACGCAGGGCACACCGGTGAAGTCCTGCATGATCACACGGGCCGGGGTGAACTGGATCTCCACGCTGGGCGCGGCGTTCGGGTCCCACTGGCCGAGAGCCTGGATGTGGTCGGCGGTGATGTTGGCGCCGTCCTCGGTGCGGAGCAGGTTCTCCAAGAGGATCTTCAGGCTGTACGGGAGGCGCCCCGACCCCTCGACGGCGTCCAGCCGGTAGATCTCGTATTCCGCGTCTCCGACGCGGAGCGTGTCACGGCTGCCGAAGCTGTTCGCGGACACGGTTCGCCTCCCTATGTCACCCTGTGTTGTCTGAAGCACCCACACGAAAAGGGCGCAACTGAATCCTGCCGCACCGCCGGATCGCCTCATTCGGTTAGGTATGCCTAACCGGTAGACCGTCCACAGGTTGCAGCGGTTGTCTCGATATCAAGATATATGGGCATGTATCTCGATATCAAGTTACCCATGGGTAAGTCAGAGCTGGACGAGACGGAAGTAGAGCAGCCCGAGAACGACCACGGACAGCACCGGGGCCAGAAACTTCTGCTCGAAGGCCCGCCCCGTCTTGATGCCTATCTTCCAGGGCAGCAGCCAGCGCTGACGCATCGGCCACAGCACAGGACAGCCCTGTTCGGTACAGCAGTCTCCCACGACGTGCACCAGGCAGCCGACCGCGACGGCCACCCCCAGCCAGGCGTATCCCACGTTCTCGTTGTGGAAGACCGCGAACAGCCCGAAGGTCAGGCCGATGTTGACCATCGCGGAGGCGACCTTCTTGCCCGGCACGCCGATGCCGATGGCCCGCAGCGCCAGGCCGATGAGCAGCACGACGAGGACGTCCCTGCCGATCGGATAGGTGTTGGCCAGGTAGTGCGCCCCGAACCCGACGGCGATCGCGAACAGCAGCGAGTGGGTCGCGTGCCGGTGCCCCCCGCTCAACCACGAGACGGCCTTGCTCAGCCCCCAGGTGATCGGGCCGAAGGTCTGGGCGATCGTCGCGCTCGGATGGTCCAGGTCCGGCAGCATCGCGGCCCCCGCGCAGATCAGCGTCCCGGCGATGAACTCCGCGGGACTGAGCGCGTGCACCATGACGCCGGTCTCGATGAACCTGGAAGACTCGGTGAGCAGCGGCAGGGCCGCCAGCGTCGGCGCCACTCCCAGCCACGCCACCGCCCCCGTCAGCGCGTGCGTGTGCCCCATCATCGGCCAAACACTCCCATCAAGATCACTTTGGTCGACTGTACGGCAAAGCCCACCCCAAGCGGAGGATCTATCATCCTCCACCGTCGGCGTGTCGGCCGTATGTGTCCGACGGGAAACCTACTCATGACGAAGCCCGGGGGAGCGCCTTCCAGCCGCTCCCCCGGGCCATTCACATGAAGTCAGCGCGCCGACGTCAGCCGGCCGTCCAGGGCTCCCTCTGCCGCGCCCGGCGCGAACCCTCCCACGGAGGCCGTACGGCACGCCGCTCCCGCGTCATCCCGTCACCCCGCTCGTATCCGCGTCCACGGAACCGCCCGCCACTCCAGGACCGGTCGTCGTTCCAGGATCGCCCGCCGTACCGAGACCGGTTGTCGTTCCAGAACCGGCCGTCACGCGAGAAGCGGTCGTCCCCACGACCACCCGACCGCCCGTAGCCCCGGCCTCGGCCGTCGGAGCGCTCGAACGTCCACCTCCTGGAGGCCCGCCCGTCACGCCCGCCGTACACGCCGTCCCCGAAGAAACCCCGCCCGCCTCCGGTGCGCGGGGTGTTCCGGTCCGCCGAGCGTCTCGACCAGCCGGAGCGCCAGTTGTCGGCCCACTCGGTGCCCGCCGAGCGCCTGTTCCCCCGGCCCCAGTGCCAGCCGCGTCGCCCGTTGCCCTGATTCGCCCGCCGGGTGGTCCACCTTCCGGCGTGCTTGCCCGCCGACGGCCCCTGCCGCTTGACCGTCCAGCTCGTCGATCTGTCGTGTCCCGGCTTCGAGTGCTGCACGGCTCCCACGGCCGCGGTCCCCACGAGCACGGCCATCAGTCCGGCGCGCATCATGCTCATCCGGGTTCTCCCCCCTGGTCCGTTCGATCTTCAGGGGGCAGATCTCCAGGACGGTTCTACCCGGGGCCCGGGAGCGGCTAACAGCGGCCGTCCCCCGCACAACGAGAGGCGGCCCGCGGGAAGATTTCCCGCGGGCCGCCTCGATACTCCACAAACGACAGACGGGACCGTTCCGTGCCGAAAGCACCCCCCAGCCCTTCCGGCGCGGAACGAATCCCGTCTATGTCCTTTGTAACGTGCAGGTCTCAGGAGTTGTTCCAATTTCAGCCGGGAATTACGTGATCTATCTCACTTTCTCGTCGCGCGAGGGTTAGCTCACTCTCGGTGACGGTCAGCAGGAAGGGCACAACCGGCAGCAGGGCCAGTACGGCGAAGCCCGCGAAGGCGGCTCTCACCCCCACCAGTTCGGCGAGCACCCCGGCCAGTCCGGCACCGATGGGCAGGGTTCCCCAGCTCAGCAGGCGTGAGGCGGCCGAGTAGCGTCCCAGCAGGTGGTCGGGGACGATCAACTGCGCCAGGGTGCGGCTGTTGACCGTCCAGAGCGTGCCGCCCATGCCGCCCGCGAACGCGGCCACGCCGACCGCCCAGGCCTGGGGGAAGACCGCGGGGACGATCATCATCAGGATCGTGCCGACGAGGTCGGCGAACAGCGCCCACCGCACGCCGAGCAGGCGGTTGATCGGAGCGGTGAGCACCGCGCCGGCCAGGCCGCCGACCCCGATCGAGCCGAGCAGCAGGCCGTACGCGGCGGGGTCGAGACCGAGGGTCCGCACGGCGTAGGTGGGCAGCAGGGCCAGCCAGGCACTCCAGCAGGCCACGAGCACCGCGATGGTCAGCGACATCGTGCGCAGCAGGCGGTGCCGCCACAGGAAGCCGAGCCCCTCGGCCATCTCCTCCCGCACCCGGCTGGGTCGCATGGCCGTACCGGCCGGGCGGGTGACGCGGAAGCGGCCCGCGAGCAGGGCGAGCAGTACGGCGCCGAGCGCGAAGGCCGCGGCGGAGGAGCCGAGGGCGAAGGCGGCGCCGACGCCGACCAGCAGGCCGCCGACGGCGGGTCCCGCGAACTCGTTCGCGACGGTCTCCGCGCCCGCGATCCAGGCGTTGGCCCGGCCGAGCCGTTGCCTGGGCACCGCGGCGGGGACCAGGGCGCCGACCGCGGAGTTCGCGACGACCTCGGCCAGGCCGATGAGGACGCCCGACAGGTAGAGCAGCGGCAGGGTCAGCGCCTCCGCCCCGATGGCGGCCAGCAGGGCGAGGGCGACCGCGAGCCTGACCAGGTTGGCCAGGGCGGCCAGGCGTCTGCGGTCGCCCCGGTCGACGAGGACGCCCACGTGGAGGGAGGCGAACAGCCAGGGCAGCGTCAGGGTCAGGCCGACCCCGGCGACCAGGCCGGGTGAGTCGGTCAGCTCGACGGCGAGCAGGGGCAGCGCGATCTTGGCCACCCCGTCGGCGAGGTTGGTCGCGACGGTGAAACCGACGAGCACCGCCTCGTTGCGCCGCGGCGCCCGTTCCACGTGAACCATCGCTAGCTAACCTCCAAAACGATTTAGATGGTTACAGCATAATGCCATATCGAAGGGTTGCTCTTAGAACGCTCTCGATATATCTTTGACGCATCAAGAGCGGTCGAAAGACGATCGCCGAGAACAGGGGGTACCCACATGTCAGCGGAAGCGATGGGCGGTTGGGCCGCGGGAGCCGTACCGCACGAGATCAGGCGTGAGATGAAGCGCGCCGCCAGGCAGGTCTTCGGGAACATGTCCGCCGCCTGGCACCACGGCCCCGAGGCGCACGAGCACGGCCCGCACGAGCACCGGCACCGGGAGCACCGGGAGCGCGGTGGCCGTCGCGGCGGGCCGTTCCCCGGTGGCCCCTTCCCCTGGGACTTCGGCAGGGGCGGTCCATTCGGACGCGGAGGTCCGTTCGGCGGAGGGGGGCCCTTCGGGCGGGGGCGCAAGGCGAAGCGGGGTGACGTCCGCGCCGCGATCCTCGCGCTGCTCTCCGAGGAGCCGCGCAACGGCTACCAGATCATCCAGGAGATCGCCAAGCGCAGCCAGGGAGGCTGGAAGCCCAGTCCCGGCGCGGTCTACCCGGCGCTCCAGCAGCTCACCGACGAGGGCCTCGTCCTGTCCGAGGAGACCGACGGGCGCAAGTCCTTCCAGCTCACCGAGGCGGGCAGGGCCTACGTCGCCGAGCACCAGGAGGAGCTGCGCGCCCCGTGGGAGGACATGACTCCCGATCTCGGGGAGAGTTCCTGGGAACTGATGGATCTGGCCCGCCAGTCAGCCGTCGCGCTCTTCCAGGTCTTGCAGAATGGCAGTGAGGCGCAGATCGGACAGGCCAGGCAGATCATGATCGACACGCGCCGCAAGCTCTACCAGATCCTGGCAGACGGCGAACCCGGCGAGGAGTGATCCCACGATGACGTTTCCCGACGATCTCCGCATCGGAGACGCCGAACGCGACGCCGCCACCGAGTCCCTGCGCGAGCACTACGCGCAGGGCAGGCTGACCCACGAGGAGTTCGAGGAGCGCCTCGAAACGATCATGACGGCACGTACCGGTCGCGAGCTGGCCCGCGCGGGCGCCGACCTGCCTGACCTGCCCGGCATGTACGGCTTCGGCACCCCCGGGCACGACGGACACAGCGCCGTCCCGGTGGCCGAAGCGGAGTACGGGGAGCGGTGGGATCCCTCATGGGACCGGCAGGAGTGGCGCAGGCAGTGGCGGGCGCAGTGGCGGGAGGCGCGCAGGCTCCACCACCACGCCCACCGCCGGGGGCACCACGGCTGGTCCCACCCCGGTCAGTGGCAGCAGCAGTGGCAGAACCAGGCCGCGCTGCAGCGGCTGACCGCCCAGCGGTGGGCCGCCGCCCAGCGCCACCGGGCTGGCCGCCGGGGGGCTCCCCCGTTCGCGCCGGTGCTGATCGGGGTGGTCGCCCTGACGGCGATCATGGGATTCGGCATTCTCAAGATCCTGTTCCTGCCCCTGATGGTGATGGCGCTGGTGGGCATGTTCCACCACAGGCGCAGGCACCACCGGATGGGCCACAGGTGATCCGCCCCTGACCCCTTCCTTCCAAGGAAGGGGTCAGGCCAGGGACTCTCTCAACTCCCGCAGCTGACCGGCTATCCGGTCCAGCGTCCAGTGGGCGTTCAGCCCGCTGGGGTTGGGCAGCACCCACACGGCGGTCTCGCCGATCCTTCTCTCCTGCGGCCCGACCGCCGCCCCGCGTTCTGCGAAGGCCGTCCGGTAGGCGGTGACACCGAGGACCGCCAGCACCCTCGGCTTGACCTCGCCGACCAGCCGCGCCAGCCGTACGCCTCCCTCGCGGAACTCCTCGGGGGACAGCTCCGCCGCCTGCGCCGTGGCCCGCGCGACCACGTTGGTGATGCCCAGGCCGTAGGAGGGCAGTTCCCACTGCTGCGCGGGGGCCAGCAGCCTGGGGGTGAAGCCCGACAGGTGCAGCGCGGGCCAGAAGCGGTTACCCGGCCTGGCGAAGTGGTGACCGGTCACCGCGGAGTACAGACCGGGGTTGATGCCGCAGAACAGCACCTCGATCGAGGGGCCGAGCACGTCGTCGATGGTCAGGTCGGCCGCGGCGGCCAGCTCGGCCTTCGTCGGCTTTATCGGCTTTGTCGAGGGCGGGATGTCCGAGGGGCTCACCGGACGAACCTAGCCCATCTCCTCCAGTCTCCTGCCCTTCGTCTCGCGCACCTTGAACAGCACGAAGACGAAGGAGAGCACGGCGAAGAAGGAGTAGCCCACGTAGGCGCCCGCGAGGCTCCACGCGGCCAGGGACGGGAACGAGACGGTGATCAGCCAGTTGGCCACCCACTGGGCCGCGGCGGCGACGGACAGCGCGGCGGCCCTGATCCTGTTGGGGAACATCTCTCCCAGCAGCACCCAGACCACGACACCCCATGACAGCGCGAAGAACAGCACGAACACGTGCGCGGCGACCAGGGCGACGGTGCCCTGCAGCGACGGCAGCCGTACGGTCTCCCCGACGTGGACGCCCGCGCTGAAAGCCCAGGCGGCGACGCCGAGCGCGACCGCCATGCCCGCGGAGCCGATCAGCAGCAGCGGTCTGCGGCCGATCCTGTCGACCAGCGCGATGGCGATGAACGTGCCGACGATGTTGATGATCGAGGTGGAGAAGCTGATCAGCAGCGAGTCGCTCTGGTTGATGCCGACCGACTGCCACAGCGACGCCGAGTAGTAGAAGATGACGTTGATTCCCACAAACTGCTGGAACACCGACAGCAGGATGCCGATCCAGACGATCGGCAGCAGGCCGAGGCTGGGGCCACGCAGGTCGCTGAGCCGGGGCCGGCGCTCCAGGCGCAGCGAGTCCTGGATCTCCTTGAGCCGGTCCTCAAGGTCGGCCCTGTCCCCCTCGACCTCCTTGAGCACCCTGCGCGCCATCTCCGTCTTCCCGACGGCGACGAGGAACCTCGGTGACTCGGGGATGATCGTCGAGAAGAGCAGATAGAGCAGGGCGGGCACCAGGCAGGCGCCCAGCATCCACTGCCAGGCCTGCAGGCCGAGCAGCCTGTTGTTGACGTCTCCCCCGGCGAGCTGCGCGATCGCGAAGTTGACGAGCTGCGAGATCGCGATGCCCAGCACGATCGCGAGCTGCTGGAAGGAGCCGAGGCGTCCCCGGTAGGCGGGCGGCGCGACCTCGGCGATGTAGGCGGGGCCGATCACCGAGGCCATGCCGATGCCGACACCGGCGAGCACCCGCCACAGGGCCAGGTCCCAGATCGCGAACGGCAGCGCCTGGCCGATGGAGCTGACCGCGAACAGCAGTGCGGCCACCTGCATCGTCCTGGTGCGTCCCCAGCTGTCGGCGATGCGCCCGGCGATCCACGCGCCCAGCGCCGAGCCGAGCAGCGCGATGGCGACGACGAACCCGATCTGGACGGGACCGACCTGGAAGTGCTTCTGGATGCCGGTGACGGCGCCGTTGATGACGGCGCTGTCGTAGCCGAAGAGGAACCCGCCGATGGCGGCCGCGGCGGTGATGAAGACGACGTGCCCGAGGTTCTCCTTGGGGGTGCCCGAAGGGGCGGTACCGACCATGACAGTCCTTTCCCCGAAACCCAAGTGCCTAACGGGCCGCCCCGCGAGGTCCCCCTGCCTGGACCGTAGCCTCGAAACCTAATCTGAACTGCGGAAACACCCCTATCTGGAGTGTCTCACGACACCCCACGCGAAAGCCGTACGGCTCGCCCGCGAAGCGTCGGAACGGGTCACCAGCGCAGCATGGCGGCTACCCCGCCGGACTCGGCGAGATGCTGTGCGGCCTCGCCGTCCAGGACGATCACCTCGGCGTCGATGTCGAGGGCGCGCTCGATCATGCGCTCCCCCATCGTGGGGTCGGGCGGGACCGCCTCCGCCGACCCGCCCGGGGCGTAGAGCAGGCCGTCCGGCGCCTGGCCGCCCTCCCACTCGCCGGACTCGTCCAGCAGCAGCTGGGCCACCCGGCTGTCGTTCAGCGCGCCGAGTGTCGCGTCGAGGCCCAGGGCTCCCGGACCTCCGGACAGGGCGGCGTCCCTGGTCCGGTCGACCAGCTCGACGCCGTGCCTGGTGCGCGCGGCCCGCAGCTGCGGTTCGACGTACTCGGCGAGCTTGGCCGGGGGCAGCGAGTCCACCACCGCGTCCACCTGGAGGACGTCACCGCCGACCAGGGGCGCGACGATCTCGGTCAACTGGACGTCGCCGAGGAGCACGACCGTCTGCCAGCCTCGCCGCCTGGCCTCCTCGGCCACCCCCGGCGCCGCGGCGCGCAGCTGACGGGTGAGGTTCTCCTCGACGCGGCGCTCGAACTTGTCGCGGTGCGTGGCGGCCGACCTGGCGAGTTCCGCGGTCGCCGGGCCGCGCATCTGCTTCCACTCCTCGACGGGGATCTCGAAGGACGTGCCGCCCAGGTCCTCCGCCAGGCCGTACCGGTAGTCGATCATCTTCAGGCCGTCCCTGGAGAGCACGACGAGTCCCGCGGGCGGGGCGGTCTCGACCGCGTTGACCAGCGGGCGCACGTAAGCCGTCGACTCCATGACGACCTGGTCGGTGACCGGAAGCTGGAAGGAGAACGAGCGCACCCGGTCGTCGCCGACCGGCGCGAACATGACGCGTCCCACGCCCGACTCGGTCGGGTCGAGCAGCTGCTCGAAGTCGGCCTCCAGCTCGTCGAGCCGGTTCAGTACGGCCAGCCGCCGTTCCCTGTCCGGGACGGCGGCCATCTGCTCCCGCAGCTCCGACAGCTCGTTGCCGAAGCGGATCCGCCAGGCGGGCTTGACCGCCGCCTCCTCCTGCGGGGAGGCCGTCACGTAGAACGACAGCACTCCCTGTTCGTCGTGCATGGAGACGACCTCCCGCAGAGCTGCACGATCGAATCGCTCGAATTCCACGGCGCCTCCCCTGATGGTCGGGTTCTCACCACAGTAAGGAGGGATATGGGAGGGACAATGGATACATCGGGGAATATGCCCTCCCGCTGCACGTGTCTTTACCGAGGACCCGGCGTCCGGCCTACACCCGGGGCAGCACCTCGGCGGCGATCAGTTCGAGCTGGTCGAGGTCCGACAGGTCCATGACCTGCAGGTAGACCCGCTCGACACCAAGCTCGGCGAACCGCCCGATCTTGTCGACCACCTCGGCCGGGGTGCCCGCCAGACCGTCCGTCCGCAGCGCGTCCAGCCCGTGACCCGTGGCCCGGGCGCGGCGCGCGACCTCGGCCTCGTCGGTGCCGACGGCGACGGTCTGCGCGACGGAGAGGAGGATCGGCCGCTCGCGTCCCTCCTCCTCGCAGGCCTTCCTGACCCGGCCGAAGGCGGCGGCGCTGTCGCCGGGGGTGTGGAAGGGGGCGTTGTACTCGTCGGCGAACCGCGCGGCCAGGCGCGGGGTGCGCTTGGCGCCGGTCCCGCCGATGATGATCGGCGGCCTGGGGCTCTGCTCCGGCTTGGGCAGCGCGGGCGAGTCCGCGAGCCGGTAGTGGGCGCCCTCGAAGGAGAACGTCTCGCCGACCGGCGTCCCCCACAGCCCGGTCAGGATCTCCAACTGCTCCTCGAAGCGGGCGAAGCGCTCGCCGAGCGGCGGGAAGGGGATTCCGTACGCGGTGTGCTCGGTGTCGAACCAGCCGGTGCCCAGGCCGAGTTCGACCCGTCCGCCGCTCATCCTGTCCACCTGGGCCACGCTGATCGCCAGCGCGCCAGGATACCTGAAGGTGGCGGGGGTGACCAGGGTGCCGAGCCTGATCGTGGAGGTCTCCCTGGCGAGGCCCGCGAGGGTCACCCAGGCGTCGGTCGAGCCGGGCCCGGGGTCGCCGGGGCCGATCCGCAGGTAGTGGTCGGAACGGAAGAAGGCGTCGAAGCCCAGTCGCTCCGCGGTCTGCGCGACCGTCAGGAGCTCGTCGTATGTGGCGCCCTGCTGCGGTTCGGTGAAGATCCTCAACTCCATGAACATCATTATCCGGGCACTACGGACGCCATCCGTGGAAACTCGACGGCGTGGCGAGAACACTTGCTACCGTTCATTCTCCGGTGCGCAAAGTGACCGTACAGGCACCCATCGCCACCGTTCTGTTCCGTAAGGCCGTGCCGTCGAGGAGGAAGATCCCATGTCGGTGGCGACAGAGCCGGAACCCGGACCGGAAACGGGGGCGACGACCGACCGCCGTCTCCGGGAGCCCGGCACCCCACCGCGTTCCCTCGTCGTGCTCGCCTCCCTGGCCCTCGCCGCGGGGACGGGCGCCGCCCTCTGGATACTGCCCAGCGGTGCCGTACGGCCCGCACGGGCACAGCGGCCCATCCACGTCCCACCGGCCCCCGTCGCGCCCAGCCCCACGCCCTCCGCCGTCGGGCGGCCCGGTCCCGTCACGCGTCCCTCCGGTTTCGTGACGTTCGTCGACGCCGCCCGGACCCCGTCGTTCGCGCCACCCGAGACGTCCGCGCCAGGCCGGGCGCACTGGTTCACCCTGGGGCACCTCACCGCGGGCGGGGACGGCTGCACTCCCGTGTGGAGCGGGCGTGACCGCGACCTGTCACCGGCCAGGCGCCTGGAGGCCCTGCGGGCCGCCGGTGGTGAGGCGGGGCTCGTCTTCGGCGGTCCGGGCAGGGAACTGGCCGCGACCTGCACCGATCTCGGGCGCCTCACCGGGGCCTACCGGCGCGCGGTGAGCGCCTTCGACGCGGGCTACATCGACTTCGAGCTCGGGGGGCGGGACGGCGGGGCGACCGTCCTGCGCCGCGCGGCGGCCATCGCGTCCCTGCAACGGGAGGCCGCCGCCACGGGCAGGACCCTCACGGTGAGCTTCACCCTGCCCGCCGACGGCGACGGCCTCAGCCGCGCCGACCAGGAGATGCTCAGGATGACCCGGGAGCGCGGGGCCGAGATCTCCACGGTCAGCCTCATGGTCCCGATCCGGGCCGGTCAGGGACGCCGTTCCCACCTGAGGCCGATCGCCGCCGCCGTACGGGCCGCCCATCCCCAGATCGTCAGGTCCCTGGGCGGGACGGGCACGAGATGCCGTATCGCCCTGTCCCCGTTCCTGACCGGCGCGAAGGACCTGACCACCACGGACGCCCGCAAGCTGGTCGCCTTCAGCACCCGCAAGGGAATGGCCTGGCTGTCCACCAGAGGAGCCACCCCCTCCTGGAGCGTGTCCCGGCTGCTGGTGGGTCTGACTCACTAGACAGACACCCCACATGGGGTTATACATGCGCCGCAGCCTCGTCGAGCCCACAGGGGAGACATGCCGAAGATCAACGTGTATCTGCCCGACGAGCTGGCCGAGGCGGTGAAGGCGGCCGGGGTCCCGGTCTCCGCCGTGTGCCAGCGCGCCCTGGAGCAGGCAGTACGGCGCATCACCGCCATCAGGGAGACCGGGCTCGGCTCCCCGGGGCTCGACGGTTCCGACGCCCGTTTCGCGAGCTTCACCCAGCGGGCCCGTACGGCGATGAGCCTCGCGATCGAGGAGGCCCGCGCGGGCGGGGCGGCCGAGGTCGGCACCGAGCACCTGCTGGGCGGTCTGCTCGCCGAGGGCACCAACCTGGCCCTGCACGTCCTGCGCGCCGTCGAGGTCGATCCCGGGCAGGTACGGCGGGAGCTGGACGCCCTGGGCCGGAGCGACGCCACCCCTGCCACCTCCACCATGCCCACCGCTCCCGCGCGTTTCGGCGGGCCCGCCGCGGCGGCCCTCGAACTGACCGTCACCGAGGCCGTCGCGCTCGGGCACAACTACGTCGGGTGCGAGCACCTGCTCCTCGGCCTGGTCGCGGAGCCGGAGGGGACGGCGGGACGCGTCCTGCGGGGGCTCGGCGCCGAACCGAGGCTGACCCGCCGCGCCGTCACCGCCGCGCTCGCGGGCTACGTCCACCTCAGGGCACAGCACCGGAGCGTGGATACCGACCCCCTCACCGAGACCGTGCGTCAGGAGCTGCGGCCCTTCGTCCAGCGGCTGGAACGGCTTGAGGAACGGCTCGGCCGTACCGCACGAGAGTGAGCCGGACCGGGCAAAGTTCCCGCAAACATGCCGCCGGGAGGGACGGCACGGGCCGGTGGCGGGAATCGCTCCAGGGAACCGGCCTGTCGGGAGGAACCATGAGCGAACTCGTCGCCGTCGCCTACCCCCACCTGGACGACGCGCTGCGGGCCAGGCGGGCGCTGCTGTCATCGAAGCCCCGCCCCGGGCTGGCCGATCTCGAGCTGGTCGAGCACCGGGCGGACGGCCGGGTCGCCGTGCACCCCACCCACCACAGGGCCTCGACCTACGCCGTCGAGGGGGCGGTCACGGGAGCGCTGATCGGCCTGGTCACGCTGGGCCCGATCATCGGCATCGCCCTGGCCGCGGCCGGGCTCACCGCGGCGGCGGCAGGGGGAACCGTCCTGGGAGCCGGTACGGCGGCGCTGGCCGGGGCCGGGACCGGCGCGGCCATCAAGGAGGCCGACAACGACAGCCTCGACACCGGCTTCGTCAGGGAGCTGAGCGAGCATCTTCCCCCCGGCGGCGCCGCCCTGTTCCTGCTGCTGACCTCCGGCATCGAGGAGACCATCGACGTCATCGCCCCGTACGGCGGGCACGTCATCCGCACCACGCTCGGCGCCGCCGAGGAGGAGCGCGTCCAGAAGGCCGTCGCGACCGCCAGGTCCACCCGGGACGCCTGCCCACCCGACTGAGCCATACCGCCTCATCCCCTGCAAAACCCGGAAAATCCCCTGAGTCGCCATCTGCCCTGGCTATAGGGTGCGCTCGTGGACAATCTTGAAAGCCTCGTCATCACGAGACGGCTTCGGGTCCCCATCGACGCTCTCCACGAGGCCACGTCGGACTGGGGGGAGACGGCCGCCCGCCAGCTCGACGCCGCCCTGCTGAGCGTCGGGTTCACCTGCTCGGCGGACCTGCTCGAACGCCTGTCGCGCCTGCCCGGCGGGGACGTGATCGACCTCGGGGTGCGGGTCCTGTCCGCCGTCCGCGAGCTGGTCGGCGACCACGTCCAGCACAACGTCTACTTCGCCGACTTCCCCAGGAACGTGCCCGACACCCTGGAGTTCTGGGCGGGCCTGCTGCGTGAGACCCTGCTCGACCCGGTCGCCGCCGACCGTGTCCAGGGGCCCGCGCTCAACCTGCTGGACCTGCCGGGCTACGGCCGCTACGGGCACACGCACGCCGACCTGCTCGCCGTCCACGCCGAGCTGGTCCCGCTCGCCGGGGACCGGGTTACCGTGCTCGAACTCGGCGGGAGCCTGGAGGCCGAGGCGCGGGAGCTGTACTTCTCGCTGGCGGGCTCCGAGGCGCCGCTGGCCGCCGAGGACCTGGTCGCGCTGCGCGCCCTGGCCTCCTTCCACGCCAGCTCCGGCGCCGCCCACCCCGAGCGCGTTCCCGTGCGGGAGAACCGCGCGGTCCTCAACGAGGTACGGCTCGCCGCCGGTCTTCCCCTCCTCGTCGACACGGTGACCGACGTGCTCAGGCTCGCCTGCGGCCTGTCCGGGGGCGACGTCACGCTGGCCGTACCCACAAAGTTCCGCTCGTTCCGCCGCGCCGAGCGGCGGGCCCTGCTGCGGGCGCTCGACTCCGTGGCCACCCAGGCCGGGCTCGGCGACGTGGCACGCCACCGGGAGCGGTGGAAGCGGCTCGGGGAGCGGCTGCACCCCCACGAGCACCCCGCCTTCCCGCGTGCCGCCCGGGTCTTCGAGGTGGCCAGGGGTGACCTGCGGGTCGAGGGACCCGGCAGCCGGGTCGAGGCCGCCCTGGCTGCGGGCCGTACGGTCGAGGCCGTCGGGTTGCTGGAGAGGTCGCCCGGGGCGCTGCTGCGCCGTCTCGACCACCTGCTGCGGACCGGGCCGGATGAGCGGGTCGTGCTGGAGGCCGCAGAGAGGGCGGTCACCGGCGCCTCAGGCCGTGTCCTGCTGTCCCTGCGCGAGCACCTGCAGAACCGCCTCGCCCCCGCGGCGGGCCGCGTCTTCGTCAACCGGCAGGCCAGGGCGTGGACGGCTCCCGACGTCCGTCCGCCGCTCGCCAGGGAGGTCCTGACGCGGGTGCTGGCCGTACTGGACGCCGAGATCGTCCGGCGGCTTCCCGACCCCGGGCGACTCATCGTCGATCCCGACATGCTGGATGTCGCCCTGCCGCTGTCCGCCAAGGCCGTCTCCCCCGGGTTCGGCATGCTGCCCAGGGGATCGCTGTCGGCGGTGGACGGCGAGCTGCTCAGGTTCTTCGTCCACTGGCGCGAGGCCGGGCAGCGCACCGACTACGACCTGTCGGCGCTCATGCTCGACGCCTTCTACGGTTCCCCCGAGCACATCTCGTGGACGAACCTCGCCAACGGCTTCGCCCAGTACTCCGGTGACCTCGTCGAGGCGCCCGCGCCCCACGGCGCCTCGGAGTTCGTCAACATCCGGCTCGCCGACGCCACCCACCCGATCGTCATTCCCCAGGTCAACGTCTTCTGCGGGGAGCGGTTCAACGAGGCGGCCGAGGCGTTCTTCGGCTACATGACCAGGGACGCCGAGCAGGAGGGCATGCCGTTCGAGCCACGGACCGTGCGGATGAAGTCGGACCTGCGCGGCTCCGGGCAGATCGCCCTGCCGCTCGTCTTCCTGCGCGGTGACGACGACCGCTGGCGGGTGAAGTGGCTGCACCTGTACCTGCAGGGGTATCCCCGGTTCAACCAGGTCGAGACCAACCGGCTCACCACCTCCCTGCTGGTGCGCTCGATCGTGGAGCGCGACTACCTGCGCGTGCGTCACCTGGTCGAGCTGTGGCGCGCGAAGGAGTCGTCGGAGGAGCACGTCACCTACCTCGGGTTCGACGCCTCGGCCGCGCCGCCCGGCGCCCGGGTGCTCACCCCGGCGACCCTGCACGAGGTGATCCCCGCCTGATACGGTTGGGGCCGCGAGGCCATGAGGGGACTTCCTTCTCACACACCTTTTCCCGGTAGTCTCCCCGCTCTCCTCGCCCCCGGTCGTGAGGCCATTCGAGGGCTTCCTTCTTCCTGGTTCGATTCCAGGTAGGCCCCATGGGCCTACTGGCGCTCAGCTCCCGAGCCTCCCTCACGACCGGCTCTTGACGCGGCTTCCTCTGCGGGTATCGTCCGATCTGGAAAGTTTCTTACCTGAAACCTTCGGACCCGGAGGAACCGCACGTGAGAACAAGCCGGACCACGGCCATATCCGCCACCGCCCTGCTCACCGCCTCGTTGCTGGTGGGCACCGCCTCCCCCGCCCACGCCACCCTGACGGGCTGCACCACCTGGCAGGAGGGATACGTCGCCCACAGCAGGTGCACCGGCGGCACGGGCACGCAGGCCGTCTACGTGAGCGGCGTGCACGTGAACCCCGCGGTGGGATGGGTCGCCATGACCGGCCCCCGGGTGGGGGTGGGCGAGACGTCGTCGGTCAACTTCCCGGGCACGGTGTGGTACCGGAGCACCACCCTGTACGACTGACGGCACTGCCTGCCATGGGCGACCGGGCGGGAACCGTGCACACTGCGGGTGATCCGTCCCTCGTCGATGGGAGTCCCATGATCCGCCGTGTTCTGTCCGTCCTGGGAATCGTCGCGGTCCTGCTGATGGTCGCCGGACCCGCGCACAGCGCGAACGTGATCCGGTCACCGCAGGTGGCCGCCCGCTGAGCACGCCGCCGCCCCCGCCCTTTCCCGGCGGGGGCGCCTAACTCACCGCGTTGGTCAGCAGGGCGACGCACTCCACGTGGTGGGTCATCGGGAAGGCGTCGAAGGCGCGCAGGTCGGACAGTTGGTAGGAGCGGTCGCCGAACCAGGCCAGGTCGCGGGCCATGGTCGCCGGGTCGCAGGAGACGTAGACGATCCGGGTCGCCCCGAGGGCGGTGAGGCTCTCGACGACGTCACGGCCGAGACCGGCGCGGGGCGGGTCGACGACGACCAGGTCTGCGCGCTCGATGCCGAAGCGGTCGAGGGCGTTCTCCACCCGGCCCCTGGCGAAGCGGGCCTGGGGCAGGTCGCGGAGGTTGCGTTCGGCGTCGCGCACGGCCACCGACTCGGACTCGACGCCGAAGACCGCGCCCTCGGGGCCGACCGCCTCGGCCAGGCCCGCGGCGAACAGGCCGACCCCGCAGTAGAGGTCGAGGGCCCACTCCCCGGGCCTCGGGGCGGCGAACTCCATGACCGTGTCGAGCAGGGTCTTGGCGGCGCCGGGGTGGACCTGCCAGAAGCCGCTGCCCGTGACCTGGAAGTCGCGGTCGCCGACCCGCTCGACGAGGTGGTTGCGGCCGTGGACGACCCGGCTCCTGCCGCCGCCCTCGTCCACGAAGACGGCCACGCTCGTGTCGATGTCGGGCACCGCGACCGTACGGCGCGGCCTCGGGGCGATCACGACTGCCTGGTCCCCGGTGTTGGAGGCGATGACCTCGACAGAGGAGGCGTTGCGCCAGTTCATGACCTCCACCCCGACGTTCTCCACCTCGGGGTGGGCGATCAGGCAGGCGTCGATCGGCTCGATGTCGTGGGAACGGTGGCGCCGCAGGCCGAGGACGCCGTCGCGGTCGACGGCGAACTGGACGCGGGTGCGCCAGCCGAGCCCGTCGGGGGCGCCGGGAACCTCCTCGACGACGCCCTTCCACTCGATCCCGGCGAGCCGTCCCAACTGTTCGGCGACCACGTCGGTCTTCAGCAGGCGCTGGGCGTCGAGGGAGACGTGCTGCCAGTCGCAGCCCCCGCAGCGGCCGGGGCCCGCGAACGGGCAGGGCGGGGTCACCCGGTCCGGGGAGGGGTCGAGGATCTCGACCGCGTCGGCCCGCAGGAACCGGGTGGTCTCCTCGGTGACCTCGGCGAGGACACGCTCACCGGGGAGCGCGTGCCGTACGAAAACGACCCGTCCTTCGTGGCGCGCGACGCACCAGCCACCGTGCGCGACGGGTCCCACCGTCAGTTCGATCGCCATCGTCACGCCCCCAGGTCTCTTCGTCGGTCCGGCCTCCTCGTGATCACGAGTCATACGAAAGGTTATGCCTTCGGGCTCCGGTCCCGAGCCATCTCGTGGCGGGGACGGCGGACCGCGCCGGGGGCGGCGGGCTCGGGACGGCCCCTGAGCCGGTCGGAGGAGTGCAGCTGCCAGGGCACGCTGGTGACCATCACGCCCGGCTGGAAGAGCAGGCGCCCCTTGAGCCGCAGCGCGCTCTGGTTGTGCAGCAGGTGCTCCCACCAGCGGCCGACGACGTACTCGGGGATGTAGACGGTCACCACGTCACGGGGCGAACGGCGGCGCAGCGACTTGACATACTCCAGGATCGGCCGGGTGATCTCCCGGTAGGGCGAGTCCAGCATCTTCAGCGGGACCGGGATGCCCCTGCGCTCCCACTCCTCCTGCAGGGCCCGCGCCTCCTCCCCCTCGACGCCGACCGTGACGGCCTCCAGCGTCGAGGGCCGGGTCGCCCTGGCGTAGCTGAGCGCGCGCAGCGTGGGCTTGTGGATCTTGGAGACCAGGACGATGGCGTGGTTGCGGGCGGGCAGCATCGACTCGTCCACCTGGAGCTCGTCGTCAACCGCGAGTTCGGCGGCCACGTTCTCGTAGTGGCGGTGGATGCCCTTCATGATCAGGAACAGCGTCGGCATGGCCACGCAGACGATCCAGGCGCCGTGGGTGAACTTGGTCAGCAGCACGACCACCAGCACCACGCCGGTCATGACGGCGCCGAAGAAGTTGATGATCCGCGAGCGCTTCATCTGCGCCCTGGACTTCGGGGCGGTCTCGGTCCTCAGGTGTCTGGTCCAGTGCCTGACCATGCCGATCTGGCTCAGCGTGAACGAGACGAAGACACCGACGATGTAGAGGTTGAGCAGGCGGCTGACGTCCGCCTGGAACCCCCACAGCAGCAGGCAGGCACCCGCGGCCAGGATGACGATGCCGTTGGAGAAGGCAAGCCGGTCGCCCCTGGTGTGTAGCTGACGGGGCAGGTAGCGGTCCTGGGCCAGGATGGAGCCGAGCACGGGGAAGCCGTTGAAGGCCGTGTTCGCCGCGAGGAACAGGATGAGGGCCGTCACCGCGGCGATCGCGATGAAGAACAGCGAGCCGTTGCCGAAGACCGCGTCGGCGACCTGGGCGATGATCGGCTGCTGGTAGTAGTCGGGTCCCGCGGGCCTGCCGTTGATGAGCACGTCGCGGGCGGCCGTGGCCGGGTCGGCGAGTTTGACGCCGGAGGCCAGGCCGAGCGCGATGATGCCCACGAACATCGTGACCGCGATCAGGCCCATCATCAGCAGGGTCGTCGCGGCGTTCTTGCTCTTCGGCTTGCGGAAGGCGGGCACGCCGTTGCTGATCGCCTCGACGCCGGTCAGCGCCGCGCAGCCCGAGGAGAAGGCCCGCAGGATCAGGAAGGCAGCGGCCAGCGAGGTCAGGTCGCCCTGCTCGGCGACGATCTGGTAGTCGGCGGTCGGCGCGTGCAGTTCGTCGCCCAGGACCAGCAGCCGGAAGCCGCCCCAGGCGACCAGGCCGATGACCGAGATCATGAAGGCGTAGGTGGGGATCGCGAACGCCACCCCGGACTCGCGGATGCCGCGCAGGTTGACCAGCGTGAGCAGCACGACGATGACGATGGCGACCATCGGCTTGTGCTCGGCGACGTAGGGCACTGTCGCGCCGACGTAGTCCACGCCGTTGGCCACGGAGACCGCGACGGTCAGCACGTAGTCGACCATGAGGGCGCTGGCCACGGTGAGACCGGCGTTGGGCCCCAGGTTGACCGTCGCCACCTCGTAGTCGCCGCCCCCGCTGGGGTAGGCGTGCACGTTCTGCCGGTAGGACGCGACCACCGTGAGCATCACCAGGACGACCGCGATGGCGACCCAGGGCGCAAAGTGGTAGAACGAAAGTCCGGCTATGGAAAGGATGACGAGAATCTCCTGCGGCGCGTAGGCGACCGAGGAGAGGGCGTCACTCGCGAAAACAGGCAGCGCGATGCGCTTGGGGAGCAATTGCTCATGTAACTGCGTGCTGCGCAGCGCGCGCCCGATGAAGAGGCGCTTGACGAGGTCCGTCACCTTTGACACGTCTGCCGATGCTAGTCCCCATCCATCCGTCCCACTGACGCGGCACTCCCGAACCGGGCCATACTGACTAGGTACGGATGAACAAGATCCGCCTCAATCTGAGCGGCGGGGGAGCATGCATATCGTGATCATGGGATGTGGCCGGGTCGGATCGACCCTGGCGCACATCCTTGAGGACAGCGGCCACTCGGTCGCGATCATCGACCGGGACCCGCAGGCCTTCCGCAGGCTGCGGGCCGGTTTCCGCGGCCGCCGGGTAACCGGCATCGGCTTCGACCGTGACGTGCTGGAGGAGGCGGGCATCGGCTCGGCCAGCGCCTACGTCGCGGTCAGCAGCGGCGACAACTCCAACATCATCTCCGCCAGGGTCGCCCGTGAGACCTTCGGCGTGGACAACGTCGTCGCCCGCATCTACGACCCCCGGCGCGCCGAGGTCTATCAGCGTCTCGGCATCCCCACCGTCGCCACGGTGCGCTGGACCGCCGACCAGATCCTGCGCCGTGTCCTGCCCGAGGGCGCCGAGCCGCTCTGGCGTGACCCCACCGGCTCCGTCGTGCTGGCCGAGGTGGCCTACCACCCCGCCTGGATCGGCACCAGGAGCAAGGACCTTGAGGAGGCAGCGGGCACCCGCGTCGCGTTCGTCAACCGGATGGGCGAGACCCTGCTGCCCAAGAACGACTCGGTGGTGCAGGAGGGCGACATCCTGCACGTCATGGCGGCCGAGAACGACATGGAGCGCATCAACAAGGTGCTCTCCGGCCCTCCCGAGGGGAGCCACTGATGCGCGTCACCATCGCGGGCGCCGGAGCCGTCGGACGGTCCATCGCCGCCGAGCTCCTGGAGAACGGCCACGAGGTCCTGCTCATCGACATCGACCCCAAGGCCATCAAGATCGACACCGTGCCGAGGGCGGAGTGGCTGCTCGCCGACGCCTGCGAGATCTCCTCCCTCGACGAGGCGGGCCTGGCCGACTGTCACGTGGTCGTCGCCGCCAGCGGTGACGACAAGGTCAACCTCGTCGTCTCCCTGCTCGCCAAGACCGAGTACGGCGTGCCACGCGTGGTGGCCAGGATCAACCACCCCAAGAACGAGTGGCTGTTCAACGAGTCGTGGGGCGTGGACGTGGCCGTCTCGACCCCGAGGCTGCTGAGCGCCCTGGTCGAGGAGGCGGTGAGCGTCGGCGACCTGGTCCGCCTGATGACCTTCCGTCAGGGCCAGGCCAACCTGGTCGAGCTCACCCTCCCCGAGGACGCGCCGGTCGTCGGCCACCGGGCGGGTTCGGTGCCCTGGCCCGCCGACACCGCGCTGGTGGCGATCCTGCGCGAGGGCCGGGTGCTGGTGCCCAGCGCGGACGACCCCCTTGAGGCCGGTGACGAGCTGATGTTCGTGGCCAGCCAGGAGGTCGAGGAGGAGCTGGGCAGGCTGCTCTCCCCGCACAACCGCCCCGCCTGACCCCCGCACAAACGAAACGGTCCCGTACGGCTAGGCCGTACGGGACCGTTCTTGTGAAGGTCACGGGGAGGCGGGTCTGACCGGGGTCCTGCCCTTCGTCAGCAGCCACACCATGGCGGCCAGGCCCGCGACCTGCAGCGGCCAGCCCATCACGATCTTCAGGATGCCGAGCTCGGCGACCGCGTCGTTCCCCCCGATGAGGTAGACGGGCAGCTGCACGGCCACCCGGACCACGCAGGGGATCATCAGCAGCCAGGTCAGCTTGGAGCACAGCCGCACCACGGCCGGGTCGGAGCGCCAGGCGGTCGGGTCGCCGGTGACGGATCCGATCAGGAAGCCGACCACCGGCCAGCGGACCACGATCGAGATCAGCATCGCCACCGCGTAGCCCGCGTTGTAGAGGATGCCGGGCAGGAAGACGTCCTTCGCCTCACCCGTCCGGGAGGCGAAGAACGCGCCGATGGCGATGCCGAACAGGCTGTTGAGCACGAACTGCGGCGTCGAGCGCTGCAGCACGCGCACCACCAGCAGGACCACCGAGGTGGCGACGCTGACGATCAGCGACGTCCTCAGGTCGGAGATGGTGATCCACATCACCGTGAAGACGATCGTGGGCACGGCGGCCTCGATGGTGCCCCGCACGCCGCCGAAGGCCTTGGCGAGTTGCCCGCGCATCGCCGCCTCGACGGTGACGTGCGCCGCGTTCTCCTCGGTGGTGCTCATCTTCTCGCTCACCGCTCCGTGGTCGTCTTCACTCACGCACCGCCCGCCGGGCGCAGCTCGTACTTGGGATTGAACATCACCTTGCGCCCGTCCTGGAGGCTGACCAGCCCCTCGGCGAGCACCATTCTGCCCGGCTCGATGCCCGCGATCTTCCTGCGACCGAGCCAGACCAGGTCGATCACGTCGGAGCCGTCGTAGAGCTCCGCCTCAAGGGCGGGCGCGCCACCCCGGGGGCGCAACGTGACCGTACGTAGCGTACCGGTTACGCAGAATCTGCGTCGCCCGCCACACGAGACGATCGGTGTCGCGCCGTGGCGATCGAGGTCCTGCTGGAGCTCGTCGGCCTCCAGCTCCGCCTGGCTCGTCGTCAGGCGACGGAAGAAGCCCCGAAATCCGCGCTGTTTATGCGGTTCCTGAGAACCCACGACCTCTCCTTCGCATACGTGTTGAATCAGCGTACGCGATCCCTCATGTCAGCGGAGTTCGGCGATCTCGGGACCGCGTTCGAAGGGGTTGAGGTCGGGCACCTCGGGGTCGGCCTCCTGCCGTTCCGCGGCCTGCCTGGCCTCGGGAGGAAGCCGCAGCTCGATCGACTCCTTCGGGGCCATCGGCTCGTCACCGCGGACCACGACGATGTCGCGGACGACCCCCTCCAGGATCGCGGCGACGTCCTCGTCGACCACGGCGCGGCCGCTGATCACCGCGCGCAGGAACCAGCGCGGCCCGTCGACGCCGATGTAGCGCACCGGCTGGGGCTCGTTCGCCCCCTCGGCGGGGATGCGCGCGGCCAGCTCGGGCCCGAACGGCCCCTCGCGCTGCTCGACCGTGCCGCCCGCGGAGCGCACGCCCTCGGCGAGGTCGGAACGGACCTCGTCCCAGATCCCGCTGCGCCTGGGCGCGGCGAACGCGTGCACCTGCAGGGCGCTGTCCTCGACCATGACGACCGCGCCGACGATCTGCTCACCGGCCAGGTTGAGCTGCACCTCGAAGCCGGAGTCGACCGGCAGGCGCAGCCCGCCGAGGTCAACCCTCTCCCGCTCCGGGTACGGCTCGGCCGAGTCCCACGGCCCCGAGGGCCGCGTCCGCGGCTCCTCGCCGCGCTCCTCGGTCTGCTCGACTTCCTCTGCGAGGGCCGGGGGCTCCTCGCGACGGCTCCTTCTGAACACTTTCCTCACGCTCCTCGAACGTTCACTGGAGGCTCGCCATCCGGGCCCCGTCCCGCATCAGCGTCCGGTGGACCCGAACCCGTCGGCGCCCCGCGCCGAGCCGGGCAGCCGGTCCACCTCGTAGAACACCGCCTTCTCCACCCGCTGGACGACGAGCTGCGCGATGCGGTCTCCCCTGCGCAGCCGTACGGCCTCCTTGGTGTCGGTGTTGATCAGGGTCACCCTGATCTCGCCCCGGTAGCCCGCGTCCACGGTGCCGGGCGCGTTCACGAGCGTCACGCCGTGCCGGGCGGCCAGGCCCGAGCGCGGATGGACGAACGCGGCGTATCCGTCGGGCAGGGCGATCGCCACGCCGGTGCCGACCGTGGCCCGCTCTCCCGGGAGCAGCTCGACGTCCTCGACGGCGCGCAGATCGGCTCCCGCGTCACCGGGGTGGGCGTACGAAGGCATGGGCAGGTCGGTGTCGAGCCGGTGGATCAACACCTCGACTTTGCCGGTCACGGGTTCCCCTCGTCATCGTGGTGCTCGTCGGTCGCCGCCCGGCCTTCGGCGCGGGCGGAGCGCTCCCTGTTCTCACCGGCGTGCTCTTCCGGGGGCGCGCCGGCGTCTTCGCCGATGCGGGACGCGACGGCACGCGTGGCGGCCGGGCCGTACCGACGGCCGCGACGTCCCTCAGCCTCACCGTACGCCTTCGGAGCCGCATCGGAAGCGCGCCGGGCGCACACCGGGAAAAGCGGGCCGCCGCGTGCGGGAACCGGGCACGGGGTGGAACGGGTCACGGAGGAGAACGTTACCCCCTGTGCTGGGCGGACTCCTCATCCACGGCGGAGTCCGGCTCCTGCGTCGCCGTCCCGGCGTCCGCTGGCTCGTCCCCGGGTGGCGGGTGCTCCGGCGCCGGAGGCAGGGCGATCGGTGGATCGGCCATGAGCTCGGGGATCGCCCGATAGATGACGGCGGCGACCGGGACCGCGACCGCCGCCCCGGCGATGCCCGCCAGGATGCCGCCGACGGCCAGCACCAGGATGATCGCCAGCGGGTGGAAGCTCAGCGCCCTGCCGACGATCAGCGGCTGCAGGACGTGGTTCTCCAACTGCTGCTCGACGATCAGGACGCCGAGGAAGATCAGCGCGTAGATCGGGCCCTTCGCCCCCAGGGTGACCAGGGTGGCGACGCCTCCGGCGAAGAAGATGCCGACGATCGGGATGAAGCTGGCCAGGAAGATCATCACGGCGAGTGGCGCCCAGAGCGGGACGCCCATCCCGGCGAGCACGATGCCCATGATCACGCCGTGCACGGCGGCGACCGCCACGGTGCCCTGCACGTAGTGCGACAGGGTCACCCAGGCCGTACGGCCCGCCCTGTCCACCCGGGGAGCCGCGGAGCCGAAGCCCTTCAGGAACCAGGTCCAGATGCGGTCGCCGTCCTTGAGCAGGAAGAAGGTGACGAACATCAGCAGCACGAGGGAGGCGAGCACCTCGAAGGCGACCGTGGCGCCGGTGAGCACGGTCTGGGTGATCTGGTTGCGCTGCGCGGTGATCTGGGCGGTGATCTCGTCGATCCAGGAGGTCAGCTGGTTGGGCTGCAGGTGCAGGGGGCCGGTGTAGAGCCACTGCTCGACGGTCTTGGAGGTCTCGCGCACCTGGTTGACCAGGCCGGGGAACTCGTCGTTGGCCCGCAGGCCGATGAACCAGCCCGTGCCGCCCAGCACCCCGAAGGCCACCAGCATCGTGATCCAGGTGGCGTATATGGGCCGGATGCCGACCGATCTGAGCCTGCGCGTCATCGGGAACAGCAGCGCCGTCAGCAGTAACGCGACGGCCAGCGGCAGCACCACGATGTGCAACGTCGCGATGAACTGCGCGAAGTAGAAGACCGCCCAGCCGATGATGATCAGGCACAGGCACCAGGTCGCCACCCGCAGCAGAATGCGGGGCACGAGGTTCGTCAGGCGTTCCCGATCGGAGATCACGCTTCCAGACTGTCATGCCACGGCCTGTGACGCGCATGGTTATCGGCCCGACACGTAAAGCGGCGGCCCGAAGACCGCAAGGAGACCGTGGGGCCCCGGCGGGCCCCACGGCGTGTGGATCAGCGCTCCTCGGGCGGCCGGGCGATCACCCTGTCGTCGAGTTGACGCGCTCTCCGACGTGAACCGAAGATTCAGTCCGCACCGCTGACGCGGCACCCCTGTGGCTTCCTGCTTCACCGACCCGCGCCGCCGAAACGGTCTTACCAGGTCTCCACAGGCTTTCGAGCCTTACGGCCCCGTTCCCGCCCGCCCGGCGGTATCCAACGCCGCGACGCTAACAGACACCGATCCGCCTCAGCAGCGAATCAGCTGTTTCCATCCGCCGCACGGAAAGGGAACACCCCTCAGGCGAGGGCGACCTCGACCAGCAGGTCTCCCTCGCTCTCCCTGAGCACGAACTCCTCGACGGCGCCCGCGGCGCACAGGTCGTCCTGCGCCTGACGCACCAGAGCGGCCGGTCCTCCGGTGACGGTCAGCCGGGCGACCTCGGCGCGCATCGACAGCCTGGCGTCGGACTTGGCCTTCCTGACGTGGCCGAGGACCTCGGCCACCGTGGGGAGCAGGTCCTTCTTCTCCGCCCGCTCGGCCAGGCCGTACGGCGTCGGCCAGGGGGCGCGGTGCACCGAGCCCTCGCGCCACCAGGACCAGACCTCCTCGGTGACGAAGGGCAGGAAGGGGGCGAACAGCCTGAGCATGACGTCCAGCGCCCGGCGCAGCGCGGCGTGCGCGGAGGCGGCCTCCGGGCCCTCCCCGTAGGCCCTGACCTTGACCAGCTCCAGGTAGTCGTCGCAGAACTCCCAGAAGAACCGTTCGGTCCTTTCGAGGGCGCGGGCGTAGTCGTAGTCCTCGAAGGCGCGCGTGGCCTCCTCGACCACCTCGGCGAGCCTGGCCAGCATCGACAGGTCGATCGGCTCGGTGACCTCGCCGGTCTCGGCGCCGTCCTCGCCGAGCCCCAGCACGAACCGGGAGGCGTTCAGGATCTTGATTGCCAGCCTGCGGCCGATCTTGATCTGGCCGGTGTCGAAGGTGGTGTCCGTGCCGGGACGCCCGCAGGCGGCCCAGTAGCGGACGGCGTCGGAGCCGTACTGTTCGAGCAGGCCGAGCGGGGTGACCACGTTCCCCGCCGACTTGGACATCTTCTTGCGGTCGGGGTCGAGGATCCACCCGGAGATCGCGACGTCGCGCCAGGGCAGGGTGCCCTCCTCCAGGTGCGCCCTGACCACGGTCGAGAACAGCCAGGTGCGGATGATCTCGTGGGCCTGGGGGCGCAGGTCCATCGGGAAGACCCGCGAGAACAGGTCCTCGTCGCGGCCCCAGCCGCCCGCGATCTGCGGGGTGAGCGAGGAGGTCGCCCAGGTGTCCATGACGTCCGGGTCGCCGACGAAGCCGCCGGGCCTGCCGCGCTGGTCCTCGGTGTAGCCGGGCGGCACGTCGGAGGCGGGGTCCATCGGCAGCGCCGACTCGTCGGGGGCGATCGGCGAGGAGAGGTCGGGCTCCCCCGTCTCGTCCAGCGGGTACCACAGCGGGATCGGCACGCCGAAGAAGCGCTGCCGGGAGATCAGCCAGTCGCCGGACAGGCCCTCGACCCAGTTGTCGTAGCGGACCTTCATGTGCGGCGGGTGCCAGGACAGCTCGGCGCCCCGGGCGAGCAGCGCCTTCCTGAGCTCCCGGTCCCGGCCTCCGTTGCGGATGTACCACTGCCGGGTGGTGACGATCTCCAGGGGGCGGTCGCCCTTCTCGTAGAACTTCACCGGGCGGGTGACCTTCCGGGGCTCGCCGTCCAGGTCGCCACCGGCGCGCAGCAGCTCGACGATCCGCTCGCGGGCGCCGTGCACGGTCTTTCCCGCCAGCTCGCCGTACGGCTGCGCGGGCACGCCGGGCGGCGCGTCGGGCAGCAGCCTGCCGTCCCTGCCGAGGACGGCGCGGGTCGGCAGGTCGAGCTCACGCCACCAGACGACGTCGGTGACGTCGCCGAAGGTGCAGATCATGGCGATGCCCGAGCCCTTGTCCGGCTCCGCGAGGCGGTGGGCGAGCACCGGCACCTCGACGCCGAACAGCGGCGTGGTGACCGTGGTGCCGAACAGCGGGCGGTAGCGCTCGTCGTCGGGGTGGGCGACCAGCGCGACGCAGGCGGGCAGCAGCTCGGGCCTGGTCGTCTCGATCCAGACGCGTTCGCCCGTTCCCTGGGTGGGGGTGAAGGCGACGCGGTGGAAGGCGCCGGGCCACGGCCTGTCCTCAAGCTCGGCCTGGGCGACTGCCGTACGGAACGTCACGTCCCACAGGGTGGGAGCCTGGGAGAGGTAGGCCTCGCCGCGGGCCAGGTTGCGCAGGAAGGCGCGCTGGGAGGCGGCGCGGGCCAGGCCGTCGACGGTCGCGTAGGTCAGCGACCAGTCGACCGACAGGCCGAGCCTGCGCCACAGCTCCTCGAAGACCTTCTCGTCCTCGATGGTGAGCCGTTCGCACAGCTCGATGAAGTTGCCGCGGGAGATGGGGATCTGGCGCTTGGCGTCCGGCTTGGCCGGGGGCTGGAAGGCCGGGTCGTAGGGGACGGAGGGATCGCAGCGCACCCCGAAGTGGTTCTGCACCCTGCGCTCGGTAGGCAGGCCGTTGTCGTCCCACCCCATGGGATAGAAGACCTCCCGCCCGCGCATGCGCTGGAAGCGGGCGATCGTGTCGGTGTGGGTGTAGGAGAAGACGTGCCCGACGTGCAGGGAGCCGGAGACGGTCGGCGGCGGGGTGTCGATGGAGTAGATCTCGGGGCGGGTGCGCGTTCTGTCGAAACGGTAGGTGCCCTCGGCCTCCCAGCGGCCCGACCATACGGCTTCCAGCCCGTCGAGAGAGGGTTTCTCGGGCATGGGCGCATAGCGCGGTCGCTGTGGTGTCATGCCTCCCTATGGTATGGCGTCACGTGCCCGGGTGACGGAGGAGACTAGTGTTCTTGTTCGAGGCGGGAATTCTCGCGCGACGCGAGAACGACGCGAGAATTGGGAGAGCGAAAGCGGGGAGGAGGCCACATGGCCGACAAGTCCGAGAAGCAGGATCTGGCGTGGCGGGTCATCGGCGGCCTCGCGGGGCTGGCGACCGCCTGGGCCGCGCGGAAGGTCATCGGCTTCGCCTGGGAGAAGACGACGGGCAAGAAGCCCCCCGCGGACAACGAGTCGCTGGACATCAGTCTTGGTGAGGCGATCGGCTACGCCGTGGTGATGGGGGTCGGCATGCAGGTGGCGCAGATCGTGGTCGCCCGCACCGCCAGGAAGCGCTACGACGCGTGGAAGTCCGTACGGGAGACGGCGAAGGAGATCTCGGTCTGACGCCGCGTCTCATCCCCGCGGGACTCCCGCGGGGATGAGACGTCCCGGGGTCAGGATTCGAGTGAGGCGAGGAACTCCTTGGCCCAGCGGTCCACGTCGTAGGTCGCGACCCTTCTGCGCAGCGAGCGCATCCGGCGTGACAGGTCGTGCGGCGTGGCCCGCATCGCGGCGAGCATCATCCGTTTGAGGCCGTCCACGTCGTAGGGGTTGACCATGAACGCCTGTCTCAGCTCGTCGGCGGCCCCGGCGAACTCGCTGAGCACCAGGGCTCCGCGCAGGTCGTTGCGGCAGGCGATGTATTCCTTGGCGACGAGGTTCATACCGTCACGCAGCGGGGTCACCACCATGACGTCCGCGGCCAGGTAGAGCGAGGCCAGCTCCTCCCTGCCGTAGGACTGGTGCATGTACTGCACGGGCTGCTGGCCGAGTTCGCCCTGTTCGCCGTTGATCCGGCCGACCTGGAGCTCGATGGAGTCGCGCAGGCGCATGTACTCCTCGACCCGCTCGCGGCTCGGGGTGGCGATCTGCACGAAGGCCGCCTCCCCCGGCTTGATCGAGCCCTCGGACAGCAGTTCGCCGAAGGCCTTCAGGCGCTGGCCGATTCCCTTGGTGTAGTCGAGCCGGTCCACGCCGAGCAGCAGGCACTCGGGGTCGCCCAGCTCGGAGCGGATCTCCTTGGCCCGCTCGATGATGTGCGGCTCGCGCACCAGCGAGTCGAGTTCCCCGAAGTCGACGGAGATGGGGAAGGCCGCGGCCCGCACCACCCGGTCCTCGACGTAGATCTCGTTCTTGTGGTGCTGCAGGCCGAGCAGCCTGCGGCACAGGCGGATGAAGTTCGAGGCGCCACCGGGGCGCTGGAAGCCGACCAGGTCGGCGCCGAGGAGCCCCTCGACGATCTCCCTTCGCCAGGGGAGCTGGGAGAACAGCTCGACCGGCGGGAACGGGATGTGCAGGAAGAACCCGATGCGCAGGTCAGGACGGAGTCTGCGGAGCAGGGCGGGAACCAGCTGGAGCTGGTAGTCCTGGATCCACACGACCGCGTTCTCCGCCGCCTCCTCGGCGGCGGCCCTGGCGAAGCGCTCGTTGACCGCCCGGTAGGCCTCCCACATGACGCGGGAGTAGACCGGGGTAGCCACCACGTCGTGGTAGAGGGGCCACAGGGTGGCGTTAGAGAAGCCCTCGTAGTAGAGCTCGACCTCCGACTCCGACAGCGGCACGGGGATGAGGTGCATGCCGTCGTGTTCGAAGGGGTCGAGATACTCGCCGGGGGCGCCGTGCCAGCCGATCCACGCGCCCTCACGTCGCTGAAGGACGGGAGCGATCGCGGTGACCAGGCCGCCGGGGCTACGCCGCCACATGTCGTCACCCACACGGTCGACGGGGAGGCGGTTTGCGACGATCAGAAACGAGCTGCGGCCCTGCACAAAATCCTCCAGGTAGTCGGACTACTCCTAACAACTACCCAATTCAGGCGTTTCTATGACTTACCGGGTGGAAGCGCCCGATTAATTCTTAGATCAGCCCTGACCGCCTCGGCGAGTCTCCGGGTGGCGGCGCGGTTGAGGGCCCCACCTGCGACGGCGCCCGTGAGGAAGGGGCCGAGGGTGGTCAGGTGACGGCCGAGGGTGCGCAGCAGCCTGTTGCGCAGCCCCGCCTTCGCGGCCGCGCCGAGCGCGATGCTGACCGTGGCGGGAGACAGGGGATCGACGCCGCGCTGTTTGGACCAGGCGGTCACGAAGACCATGGCGCGCTGCGTCCCGGTGCCCGGCACCTGTATGCCGTAGACCTCGTGGAGCTCGGCGAGAAGCTTGACCTCGATCGCGGCGACCACCAGGGTCTCGGCGACGAGCTGCGCGGGGGCGGACAGCAGCAGGGGCGGGGCGGCGAACTCGGCCGCGGCCAGGGCACCGCCGATGGCGCCGACCGTCATGGTCGCCTTGGCGGCCGTCCGCACGAGGTCGTCGGCCAGGGCCTCGGAGGCCAGGCCGTGATGGTGCTCGGAGAGGGTGGCGAGATCACGGATGGGGATGCGGGGGGCGACCGCGGTGAACACCTCGGCCAGCCAGCGGCCACGGCCGACTCCCGTGTCCTTCGCCCTCCTCGACCCCCTGGCCAGGAGTGTGGTCAGGCGGCCGAGCAGTCGCCGCCGTTCGGGGCCCGCCAGCCCCTCCTGCTCGGTGAGCCTGCCGACGAGTTCGGCCACCTCGCGGTCGACGGCCCCCTCGGCCGTGACCTCCGGTGTCTTCGCGGGCTCGGGGGATCCGTCCGTCTCGTGGTCCTTGTTCACGGGTGCGCCGGTCGACTCCCCGGCCGTGGAGTCGCCCGGCTCTGCACCGGTCTGTTTGTTCTCTGACGTCATGTCGCGGAACCTCCTCAAGGCTGTCCCGGAGTCCTGCCCACCGTGGGAAGGACAACCTCGGACGGCCGTCGGAATATCGTCAGGCCGCGCACTCCTTGCAAATCTGCTGGCCGTTCCTCTCGGTGGCGAGCTGACTGCGGTGGTGCACGAGGAAGCACCGCGCGCAGGTGAACTCGTCCGCCTGACGAGGAATCACCCTCAGTGAGAGCTCCTCGTTGGACAGGTCCGCGCCCGGCAGCTCAAGCGACTCGGCGAGGTCGGTCTCGTCGATGTCGATACTGCCCGAGGACTTGTCCGTACGGCGGGCCTGCAGTTCCTGAAGACTGTCCTCACCGAGGTCGTCGTCAGTCTTGCGTGGGCTGTCGTAGTCGGTAGCCATCGGTCTGCTCCATCCCCCTCATCTATCTATCTGTCCGCGCTTGTGGTCCGTTCGCGCTCGTTCGCGCGTGTGTAACGTTCGAGAGGCTCAACTTGTGCCCGATCCGCCAGATAGATTCCTGCTTCGGTACCCCGTCGGAATGGTCGGTGAACCTCCCCACACGTGAGGGACCTCCCGCCAATGGGCGTGGTTAGCCAAATATGGCGTAAACCACAACATTGGCGGCATGCACCACCGTGTTCGACGGCACATCCAACCACATGTACGGCGTGAACGAGACGCCCCCCGCCGCATCAGCGCGACTGAAGTCTCACCGTCACCACGAGACCTCCCCCGTCCCTGGGAACGGCGGCCACGTTACCCCCGTGAGCACGCACGACCGCGCGGACGATGGACAGCCCGAGCCCCGCTCCCTTGGAGGAGTCGACCCGCTCGGCGTTGAGCCTGCGGAACGGCTCGAACAGGCTGTTCACCTCGTAGGCGGGCACGTGCGGCCCCGTGTTGGCCACCTGAACGACGAGGGCCCCCTCGACCATTCCCGTGCGGACCCACACGCGTCCCCTGTCGGGGAGGTTGTGCTTGATGGCGTTCTCGACCAGGTTGGAGACGCATCGTTCGAGGAGCACCGGGTCGCCGACCGTCTCGGCGCCGCGCAGCTCGGTGGTCACGACGACCCCGGCCTCCTTGGCGCGCGGCAGGAGCTGCTCGACGGCGGTCTCCGCGACGTCCTTCACGTCGACCGGCTTGCGCACGCTCAGCTCGCGCTCGCTGCGCGCCAGCAGCAGCAGCCCCTCGATGAGCCGCTCGTTGCGCGCGTTGACCTCAAGCAGCGTACGGCCAAGCGCCTTGAGGTCCTCGGAGGCCTGCGGATCGCCCAGCGCGATCTCCAGGACGGTCCGGTTGATGGTCAGCGGGGTGCGCAGCTCGTGCGAGGCGTTGGCCACGAACCTCCGCTGGGTGTCGAAGGCCACGTTGAGCCTGGTCAGCATGGCGTCGAAGGTGTCGGCCAGCTCCTTGAGCTCGTCGTCGGGGCCTTCGAGGCCGATCCGCTCGTGGGCGAGGGTGCTGTCGGAGAGCCTGCGCGCGGTCGTGGTCATCTGCTGGATCGGCCTGAGCGCGCGGTCGGCGGCGAGATAGCCGATGATGATCGCCAGGATGCCGACCCCGGCCAGGGCGGGCACGGAGCGGGTCAGCAGGGCCTTGCGCGCCCCGGTCACCGCCAGGTGCAGGTTCGAGTTCCACCACTGCTGGATCTGGGCCGCGACGTCGCTGGGCATGTCGTCGGTGACCGCCGTCGGCCACGCCGACTCGATCGCCCAGCCGACCATCATGTAGATGACGAACAGCAGCAGGACCCCGGCGATGAAGAACAGCACACCGTAGGTGATGGTGAGGCGCCAGCGGATGCTGATCCTGCTGACCGTCGAGTGCAGCCGTTCGAGCGGGGTCGGCGAGAGCGAGGTGCCACCGGGCGGGGGCGGCCCGTCCCAGGCGGGCGGGCCGGTCGGCGGGGGCGCCTGGAGGCGGACCGGTGAGACGGTCGCCTGGCGGCCGCGCTCGGAGTGCGGACTGATCATGGGGTGGGTCGGCACCCCCTGTCCGGCCTCGTCGGCAGGTCCGCCCGCGAACCGGCCCTCTCCCGCGCCCTCGCCGCCGCTCACAGCTTGTACCCGACCCCGGGTACCGTCTCGATCACCTGAGGCTCACCCAGCTTCTTCCTGAGGGTCATCATGGTCACGCGCACCACGTTGGTGAACGGGTCGATGTTCTCGTCCCAGGCCTTGTCGAGCAGGTCCTCCTGGCTGACGACCGCGCCCTCGGCGCGCATCAGCTCCTCAAGGACCGCGAACTCCTTCTTGGTGAGCGCGATCTCCTCGCCGTCCCTGGTGACCAGCCTCTTGCCCGGGTCGAGACGGACTCCGGAGCGCTCCAACACGGGAGGCAGCGCCGGGGCCGAGCGGCGGCCGAGCGCCCGCACCCGCGCGACCAGCTCGACGAAGGCGAACGGCTTGGCGAGATAGTCGTCGGCGCCGAGTCCCAGCCCCTCGACCCTGTCGTCGACGTCACCGGAGGCGGTGAGCATCAGGATCCGCGAGGCCGTCCTGTCGGCGACCAGGCGGCGGCAGACCTCGTCGCCGTGGACCTTGGGCAGGTCGCGGTCCAGGACAATTACGTCGTAGTCGACGTAGCCGGTCCTTTCGAGCGCGCCCGCGCCGTCGTAGGCGACGTCGACGGCCATGGCCTCACGCCGGAGCCCCGTCGCGATCGCGTCGGCGAGCACCCGCTCGTCCTCAACCACAAGCACGCGCACGACCTCTGCTACCTCCCGTGAAAGATCCGCGAAACCCGCGGCAACGACTGTTCATTGTCGCCATACCCCGCGTAAGACGGGGGTAAGGCCGGTCTCACCGTACGAACAATCCGTGATGTAAGACACATATAGGTTTAACCAGGCCATCGCCATGGGTAGAGCTCACACCCAGTCCCCCGCCAGCCCTATCCTTCAGCCCCCGTGAGAAAGAAGGTGAGATGGGCGAGTTCACCACCACGATCGAACACCGCCTCGACCAGGCTTACAAGAACCTGCAGGAAGCCAGGTCCGCGGGCGACCACTACCTCGCCGACACCTTCACCGCCGAGATCGAGGATCTCCGCCGTCTGGCAACGGACAACGGCGTCGTTCCCGTCCAGCGCTGAGCGAACAGGCCCTCCGGTGCCCCTGCCCGGGGGGCCTGCCCGTGCCCGCGTCCGTTCACGGGTCGTCGCGTTCCGGGTCCAGCGGCGCTAGCAGGTCGTGCAACTCCTCGAACAGGCCGGGCGCCGCGCAGATCGTCAGGTCCGGGTTCGGCGGTCTGCCCGCGAGGCCGCCGATCCTGGCCCCCGCCTCGACGGCGACGAGTCCGCCCGCCGCGTGGTCCCAGTACTGCGGACCGCGCTCGTAGTAGCCGTCCACCCGCCCGGCCGCGACCGAGCAGAGGTCCGAGGCCGCCGAGCCTCCCCTGCGGATGTCACGCACGCGCGGCAGCACGTGGGCGAGCACCCGCGCCTGGACCGCGCGCCGTCCCGCCCCGTAGCCGAAACCGGTGGCGATCAGCGCCCGGTCGAGCGGCACGCCGACGGTGCAGCGCAGCCGCTCCCCCGCCAGCCAGGCGCCCCCGCCCCTGACCGCGGTGAACACCTCACCCCTCGGCACGACGTTGACCACCCCTGCGACGACCTCGCCGTCCACCTCGACGGCCACGCTGACGGCCCACTCGGGCAGGCCGTACAGGAAGTTGACGGTTCCGTCGATCGGATCGACGATCCAGCGGACCCGGCCCTCACCGGTCGCGCCGCCCTCCTCACCCAGGATCGCGTCGTACGGCCTGGCCCGCCTGATCCGGTCGCGGATCAGCTCTTCGGCGGCCCGGTCGAGGGCGGTCACCACGTCCGTCGGGCTGGACTTGGTCGCCAGGATCTCGGGTCTGGCGGGCCGTTTGGCCAGGAGCATCTCCCCCGCCTCCCGGGAGATCTCCTCGGCGAGCCTGCCGAGGAGACGCACGTCCGTCATGACAGCGACTCCGGCCGCTTCCACTCCCTGCCCAGGACGTGCTGGGCGAGGAAGGCGAGGACGGTCTCGTACCAGACCACGGCGTTGCCCGGTTTGAGCACCCAGTGGTTCTCGTCGGGGAAGTAGAGGAACTTCGACTCGACCCCGGTGCGCCGCAGGTCCCACCACAGGCGAAGCCCCTCGCCGACCGGCACCCGGTAGTCCTTGTCGCCGTGGACGACCAGCACGGGGGTGGAGATCCGCTCCAGGAACAGGTGCGGTGACAACTCCCGGTACATCCGCCCGCCCGGGAGCCCGAACTCGCGCTGGAAGTACATCGAGGCGTCGCTCGTGCCGGTGAACTGCTCAAGGTGCCACAGGGAGGCGTGGGTGACGATCGCCCTGAACCTGTCGGTGTGCCCGGCGATCCAGTTGGCCATGTAACCGCCGAACGAGCCGCCCATCGCGGCGGTCCTCGACGCGTCGAGCTCGGGCAGTTCGAGCGCGGCGTCGGTGATCGCCATCAGGTCGGCGTGGGTGCGCGGCCCCCAGTTGGCCCAGCCCCGCTGGATCATCCGCGCGCCGTACCCGGTGGACAGGCACGGGTCGGGCAGCAGCACCGCGTAGCCGTTCTGCGCCATGATCCACGGGTTCCACCGCCACGACCAGTCGTTCCAGGTCGCCACCGGGCCGCCGTGTATCCACAGCAGCAGCGGCGCCGGGCTCTGCGCGGAGGCGCCCTCGGGCAGCACCAGCCAGGCCCTGACGGTCTGGCCGTCGTCGGCGGTCACGCTGACCTCGGTCAGGGTGCCGGGCAGGTCGAGGCGAGGGGTGGGAGAGGGCAGCGTCTCGACCGTGCCGTCCGCGGTGACGTGCACCGGGGTCGGCGGGCTGTCCACGGCGCCGCGCAGCGCGTAGACCGAGCCGTCGGGCGCGGCCTGCAGCGACAGGTAGGCGCCGTCGTCGGCGGTCAGCCGTACCGGCTCGGAACCGTCGGCGGGGACGCGGAAGATCGGGCGGCGCCCCAGGTGGTCGGCGGCCAGGTAGAGCGAGCGGGAGTCGGGCGCCCACACGAAGTCCACCGGCCACAGGTCGTGGTCGCCGACGTGACCCGCGACGTGCCCCTCCCCCGTGGCCAGGTCGACGATCCACAGGACCGTCTCGGTGGCCACCTCTCCCGTTCCCTGCCTGGAGCGCACGCACGCGACCAGCCGCCCGTCGGGGGAGACGACCGGGCCTTCGAAGTCGTGACCGTCCTGCTCGGCGAGGATCCTCCGGGTGCCGTCCGCCACGTCGATCGCCGCCAGGTGGAAGCCGAACTCCCCGCCGGGCAGGTGGACCGTCCAGCTCGTCACGACGGTCGCGCCGTCCGGCGTGAGGTCCCACGAGGCGAAGGCCAGGCCCTTGCCCGGCTGCGGGGTGAGGTCCCTGATCCCGGTCAGCCGCTCCTGCCCGAGGGCCCCGGCGAACAGCCTGACCTCACCGGGCCCGAGGTCGTGGTCCCAGTGACGGACCAGCGGGTCCTCGTGCAGGATCGCGCTCACCCCGTTGTCCTTGCGCGTCCTGCGCCGCTCCGCCTCGGTCGCCTCGTCACCGGGCAGCACGTCGGAGCCGAAGACCACGTGCCCGCCCGCGGTGACGATCCCCGTCACCCCACCGGGCCGTGAGGCGATCTGCCGTGCCTCGCCTCCGGCGCGGGGCAGCAGCCAGAGCGCGGAGACCTCCTCCTCGGCCTCCTTGACCGTCGGGTCGGGGCGGCGGGAACAGAAAAGCAGATCGCCCTCCGCCGTGAACTCCGCTCCTGTCTCACCCTTCACCGACCGGGTCAACCGGTACGGCTCACGCCCATCCGTGGGAATTTCCCAAAGGGCCGTGCCATAGGACTTTCCGTCGGGGTTGAGTGCCTGGACCACGCTCACCAGGCGAGTTCCGTCGGGGGAGAGCCGCAGGGAAACCACCCGCGGGACGCCGACATAATCGCGGATGTCGCTAAATGGGGTCACGCTTGGAACCTACCCTGCCCTTCTTCCTCGATCACCATTGGCGAAGGCCACTTTCCATACCACTCGGCACCCCCCGGCGTGATGATGCGGGAGGACTGCCCCGCATGCGGTTTGATGAGTGTCATGGGGACTTACGACGCGCTGCTCGTCGTCTCGTTCGGAGGGCCGGAGAAGCCCGGCGACGTCATGCCGTTCCTGGAGAACGTGGTGCGGGGCCGGGGCGTCCCGCGTGAGCGGCTGCTTGAGGTCGAGGCGCACTACCATCGCTTCGGCGGGCGCAGCCCGATCAACCAGCAGTGCCGCGACCTGATCGCCGCCGTCGAGCCGACCGTCGACGTGCCGGTCTACTGGGGCAACCGCAACTGGCACCCCTATCTTGAGGACACGCTGCGCCGGATGGCCGCCGACGGTGTGCGCAGGGCCGCCGCCTTCGTCACCTCCGCCTACGGCTCCTACTCGGCGTGCAGGCAGTATCTCGACGACATCGCCCTGGCCAGGGCCGCGGTCGAGGGCGCTCCCGAGGTCGTCAAGCTCAGGCACTACTTCGACCACCCGGGGTTCGTCGGGGCGATGGTCGACCACACGCGCCAGGCCCTCGACCGGCTGCCCGCCGAGCACAGGGACGCCGCGCGCCTGGTCTTCACCGCGCACAGCGTCCCGGTCTCGATGGCCAGGACGGCAGGGCCCGGCGGCGGGCAGTACGAGGCGCAGCTTCGCCAGGCCGCCGCCGCGGTCGTCGCGGGGCTCGGCGGGGACCGGGAGTGGGACCTGGTCTGGCAGAGCCGCAGCGGCCCGGCGCACGTGCCGTGGCTTGAGCCCGACGTCTGCGACCACCTGCCGAAGATCGACGCCCCGGCTGTCGTCCTGGTGCCGATCGGCTTCGTCTCCGACCACATGGAGGTCGTCTACGACCTCGACGTCGAGGCCGCCCAGACGGCCGCCGCGCTGGGGCTCCCGCTGGCCAGGGCCGCGACCGTGGGCGTCCACCCCCGGTTCGTCGCGATGGTCGGCGAGCTGCTCGCCGAGCCTGAGCCGGTCCCGTGCGCGGCGACCTGCTGTCCGGCCCCGCCCCGCCGTCACGGGTAGGCGCGGGCGTAGGCCTGGGCGGTGGACAGGACCTTGTTGACGTAGGCCCAGGAGTGGTTGTAGAACCACACGGCCTTCTCCAGCTTCCTGCCGCCCTGGCCGGCGCCGTTGGCGCACAGGTAGTTGGCCGCGCCGGGCACGGCGTCGTAGGGGCTCCAGATGTCGGCGACGCCGTCTCCGTCCCCGTCCACGCCGTAGACCTTCCAGGTGGCGGGCATGAACTGCATGGGACCGAGCGCCCCCGCCGACGAAGGACCGTTGTTGCGCCCGTGTGAGCTCTCCACCTGGCCGATGGCCGCGAGCACCGTCCACGACAGGCCGGGGCAGACGGCGGCGGCCTTGCGGTAGAGCTCCAGGTAGCTGCCCGGCCGCCCGACCGTCGCCCTGGTCGCCGCCCGCTCCTTCACCTGCTCGGTCCGCGCCTTCGCCGTCCTGGTCCTGACCGTACGGCTCCCGCCGACGACCACCACCTGGGCACCGGGGCCGAGCGCCTTACGCACCCCGGCCTCCATCGCGGCGACCTCCTTCTCCGGGCCGTTGACCAGCAGCGCGACCCCGGGCAGCAGGCCGAGCCGCCGTCCCGTCTCGGCGCTGACCAGGCCGTCGACGCCGAGCAGGCCAAAGGAGGCGGAGGCGGCGACCCGCAGCACCGGGCCCGCGTCCACCTGGTATCTCGCGCCGAGAACCAGCCCGAGCCGTCCGGTCGCGGCGCTGTCGGCGACGAGCTCTCCCCTGTTCAGCGCCTCCCAGACCCTGGGCTGGTCGGCGACGGCCCTGGGCGCCCAGGCGCGGAAGCGGGCAGGTTCGACCGCGAGCAGGTTGAGCGTGGCGCCGGAGAGCCGCACCGCTCCCCCGTCGAAGGAGTCCACCTTCTGGACGTGCCCGAGCCGGGCGATGTCCTGTTTGACGCGTTCGGGAAGCGTGGACGGGGAGACCACGAAGAGCCGGGGCGGGGTGAGGGTGATCCCGGGTCCCCCGGTCGCCGCGACCACCGGGGTCGGGCTGACCGGCGGCGGGCTCGCCTGACTGAGGTCGGCCTGCGGGGCGAGCCTGGCCAGATCACCCACGGTCATGTCCCGCCGCTGGTCGGGGGCGACCGTACGGGCCTGTGCCGGGGTCTCGGAGGGGCGCAGGACGACGAACACCGCACCGGCGGTGACCGCGAGGGCGGTCACGGCGAGTATCGCGACCAATACCCCCAACCTGGGATGATGTGACACTGCTCTCACGTTAGCCCAAGCGTCCCTGATTCGCCCATGTGCGCGAAGAATGGGGTGCCAAGTGATGGTTTGGATAGAAACGGTCGATACCATCGACCGCGAGAACGTGTGAGAGGGGCATTCGTGGTCGGGCCGTACAGGAAGTTGTTCAACAGGCCCGGCGTGAAGGGGTTCGTCATCGCGGGCTTCTTCGGGCGGATGCCCATGTCGATGCTCGGCATCGGCATCGTCCTCCTCGTCGAGGCCCTCACCGACTCCTACGGGATGGCGGGCGCGGTCGCGGCCACCGTCAGCGTCGCCTTCGCCATCGCCGGTCCCCTGACGGGCCGCCTGGTGGACAGGTACGGCCAGGCGAGGATAGCCGTCCCCCTGGTGCTGACACACGGTGTCGCGCTGACGAGCCTGATGATCTGCGGCGCGTTCGGCGCGCCCGCGTGGACCCTGTTCGTCACCGGCGCCCTGGCGGGTGGCAGCGCCCTGTCGCTCGGCTCGCTCGTGCGGGCCCGCTGGTCCCACCTGCTCGGCGGCTCCGACGACCTGCACATCGCCTTCTCGTTCGAGTCGATCGCGGACGAGGTCATCTTCGTGGCCGGTCCCGCGCTGGTGACCGCCCTGGCCACCATGGTCAGCCCGTACGCCGGACTGGTCGTCGCCCTGGTCTCCACGGTGATCGGCACCATCGCCTTCGCCATGCAGCGCGGCACCGAGCCCCCGATCGTCACCGGGGGCGAACGCTCGGGCAGCCCGATCACCATCCCCGGCGTCGCGCTGCTGTCGTGCGTGTTCCTGGCGGTCGGCTCGGTCTTCGGCTCGGTCGACCTGATCACGGTCGCCTTCGCCGAGGAGCACGGCGCCAAGGCCGCCGCCGGTCTGCTGCTCTCCGTCATCGCCTCGGGCAGCCTGCTGTCCGGCCTCTGGTACGGCGCGCGGCGCTGGAAGTCCTCGCTGCGCAGCCGGTTCGTCACCACCCTCGGGATCTTCGCCCTCGGCGTCTCCCCCTTCGCCCTGATCGACCACGTCGGGGTGATGGCCCCGTTCATGTTCCTCGCCGGGATCGCCGTCTCCCCGACGCTCATCACGGGATACTCGCTGATCGAGCGGCTGGTCCCGGCCCGTCTGCTGACCGAGGGCATGGCGTGGCTGTCCACCGCGATCGGCTTCGGCGTCGCGCTCGGCTCGTGGGCGGCGGGACGGCTCACCGACCTCTACGGCGCCTCGAACGCCTACATCTTCCCGCTGGGCTGCGCCCTGCTGGCCGTGGTCGTCGGCATCGGCGGCTCGGCCTGGCTGCGCACCCCCGCTCCCCTGGTCTCCAGCAGTAGTCATGAGTAAGGTTCATGTTCTCCGGCGGGACGGACAGGGACCCGTGCCCGCGGCGTGAACCGGGCACGCCTCGCGACGCCCCCGGCCGAGGAGCGACCATGAGCCGACCCCCCGCCGCCTTCCGCAACTGGGCGGGCAACCAGTCCGCCGTCCCCGCCGAGGTCCACACGCCCTCCTCCGCCGAGGAGGTCGCCCTGGCCGTACGGCGGGCGGCCGAGACAGGGCGGCGGGTGCGCATGGTCGGCACCGGGCACTCCTTCACCGGCGTCGCGCTGACCGACGGCCTGCTCCTGCGGCCCGAGAGACTGACCGGCGTCCTGGAGACCGGCGACGGCTGGGTGCGGGCGGCGGCGGGGACCCCGCTCAGCGCGCTCAACGAGGAACTCGCCCGCAGGGGCCTGGCGCTGGCGAACATGGGGGACATCACCGCCCAGACCCTGGCGGGAGCCGTACAGACGGGAACCCATGGGACCGGGGGCAGGATCGCCGGCCTGGCCGACCAGGTGATCGCGCTGGACCTGGTGCTCGCCGACGGCGAGAGCGTCACCGTCTCCCGCGACGGCACCGCGGAAATCCGCGACGGGATCACCGAGCGGGACCTCTTCGACGCCGCCAGGGTCGGCCTGGGCGCGCTCGGCGTGGTGACCGCGCTGACCTTCGCGGTCGAGCCGTCGTTCCTGCTGCACAGCGTCAGGAGGCCGATGCGGCTGAGCGAGATCCTCGACACGCTCGACACGATCACCGCGGACAACGAGCACCTGGACTTCTTCTGGCTGCCGCACACCGACACCTGCCTGACCAAGCGCAACAACCGCCATCCGGGACCGGCCAGGCCGCAGAGCGCCCTGCGGCACTGGCTCGACGACGTCTTCCTGGAGAACACGGTCTTCGGCGCGCTGTGCGGGGTCGGCGCCCGCCTGCCCGCCGCCATCCCCGGCATCAACGCCCTGTCCGCCTCGGCGCTGTCGGCCTCCGAGCGCGTGGACACCTCCTACAAGGTCTTCGCGACCGTACGGCGGGTGCGCTTCCTGGAGATGGAGTACGCCGTCCCGCGCGAACACCTCGCCCAGGCCCTCAGGGAGACCCGCGACCTGATCGAACGGCGGGGCTGGCGGATCACCTTCCCCATCGAGGTGCGGGTCACCCCGCCGAGCGACGCCTGGCTGTCCACCGCCTACGGCCGCGACTCGGCCTACGTCGCCTGTCACGTCTACCGGCCGACGCCGAACCCGAACTACTTCGAGGGCGTCGAGGAGATCATGGTCCGGCTCGGTGGCCGTCCGCACTGGGGCAAGCTCCACACCCGTGACGCGGCGTACCTGTCCACGGTCTACCCGCGTTTCGCGGACTTCCTGCGGCTTCGTGACCTGCTCGACCCGGGACGGATGTTCGCCAACGACTATCTGGACACCGTCCTGGGCTGACCCGGCACATCCCGCGATCCAGGGGACTCCGGGGACGCCGGGGCCGAATGGGCGTTCGCCGTGCCGTTCCCCGAATCGGCCCCTTGTCACAAGGTTCCGGTAAAGGCGTGCGTAAAGCCTCCTCCGGAGAGTGACGCGTCGGCGTGTCCCGCCGTCGCCGTGGCGGGCACTGGGGGCAGATTCGCAGACGCCCGCGCCGCTCGACCCTGAGGGAGTCCGCAGGAGATGACCTTCTCCCACCGCCCAGGCCAGCCAGGCCAGCAGCCCCGACCCGGGGGCTCTTGCACCAAGTTCGCGACGGCACCCTGGGTTATTGGGGAGAATCCGTCGAGGACTCCGAATGTACTGCTCCACAACGGTGCCCGATAAGTAGATGAATGGAGCAAATGTGACCGGCGTCACATCGCTGCGAGCCCCATCCAGGAAGGCGATGTTCGGACATGCCGGGTACGGTGCTGGCAGGCAACCGGCACACGCGAGAGACTCAAGGGTCCGGGGGAAGATTGAGCACGACGACGAAGGGACTCGCATGCAGGAGCTCCGACTCGTCGCGGTGAGTGAGGACGGGACCTACCTCGTGCTGGCCACGGCCGGCCGGGGCACCCGGTTCACGCTGCCCGTCGACGACCGGCTCCGCGCTGCCGTCCGCGGCAACTTCTCCCGTCTCGGCCAGTACGAGATCGAAGTGGAGAGTCCGTTGCGCCCCAAGGAGATCCAGGCCCGGATCCGCGCCGGCGAGACCGCCGAGGAGATCGCCGCCACGGCGGGCATCCCGGTGGAGCGCGTGCGGTGGTTCGAGGGCCCCGTGCTCCAGGAACGTGAGTACATGGCTCAGCAGGCGCAACGCTGCGCCGTACGGCTGCCGGGTGACTCCGCTCCCGGTCCCACTCTCGGTGAACTGGTCGCCGAGCGACTGACCCGTCGCGGCGTGCCCGCCGACGAGATCGACTGGGACTCCGCAAAGCGGGACGACAACCTGTGGCGGATCAGGCTCGGTTTCGTGTGGAACGGTCACAGCCGCAGGGCGGAGTGGATCTTCGACCCACGACGGCGTCACATCACCCCGCACGACGACGAGGCCATGCGCCTGTCGTCGGGCGACCAGGCCGAGCCGGTCGAGGACACCACGGTCACCCCGTTCGTGCCCCGGGTCGCCAAGCTCGCTCCCGTGCCGCCACTGGCGCCCGAGCCGCTGAGCCAACCCCCGGTCTCCTTCCCTTCCGTCCTGCGCCAGGAGCAGCCTCCCGCCGACGACGTTCCCGCGCCGCCGCGGGAGGAGCCCGCCGCCTACACGCAGCCCCCCATGCCGCCGCTGCCCCCGGGTTACGACCCGCCGAGGCCGACGGTGCCGCCGCTGCGCGCCCCGGACTCCATGGCCCCCTTCGAGCAGCCGATCAGGACCCCCGAGGCCGCGCCCGTCACGCGGATGCGGCCCCAGGAGCCCCCGTCGCTCGTGACGCCCAGGCCACTGGCCGCTCAGGAGCAGATCAGGGAGCCCGAACCGGTGACCCCGCCCGCTCCCGAACCCGTCGAGGTCGCCGAGACCGTCGAAGTTCCCGAGGTCCCCGAAGCCGCTGAGGTCCCCGAAGCCGCTGAGGCCGCCGAGGTCGTTGAAGCTGTCGAGGCCGTCGAGCCGAAGGCCGAGGCTCCCGTCGAGGAGGAGTCGGTCGCGGTGCCCGCCGCGCGTCCCAGCCTGGACGAGCGGGCCAGGCAGGAAGCCGCGGAGCGGGAGGCCGCCGAGCGGGAGAAGGCAGTGTCGCCCGCGCCGCCCGAGGCCGCCAAGCCGGTCCCGGAAAAGGCCGTCGAGAAACCCGTCGAGAAGGTCGCCGAGAAACCCGTGCAGGAGAAACCGGTCGAGCCGCCGCAGAAGCCGGCACCCGCGCGACCGGCGAAGCGGGCGAGGGGACGACGCGCCTCGGTGCCCACCTGGGACGAGATCATGTTCGGCGCCAGACGTCAGGAATGACCGCGTGGACGCGTGACAAGGCGGGGGTGGCACGGGAAACCGGCCGCCCCCGCCTCGCCGTACGGGCGGATGTTCACTCTTGGGGTTCGTTCAGCAGGAAGGGCGCGAGCCAGGCGGGGGTGACCTCGGCGGCGAAGGCCACGCCCTGGGCCTCACCGACGTCGAAGGCCGAGTAGCCCCCGCTGCCCGCCCCGACCCCCGCGGTTACGGTCAGCACCCGGGCCTGGCGCTGGAAGGGGGTCTGGGTCAGCTTCCAGCCGACCACCGCGCGCTCCTCGATCACGGCCTGGGAGCGGCGCAGCGAACCCGACCTGACGGAAAGGCGCGTCCCGTCGTAGGCGTGGCCGAGTGAGCGGTAGCGGTCAAGGCCGAGCGGGACGCCGAGCACCGCCAGGAGCAGGGCGGCGACGGCGGGCACCCACCACAGCGGCGACCACGCCAGAGCCGCCGCGCCCGCGCAGAGCGCGACCAGCAGCCACGGGAAGACCGCCCTGAAGAGCCTGCGCCTGCGCGCCACGGGCGGGTGCGGCCGCAGCCGGGAGATCGCCGGGCCGATCGCCTCGCCGACCACGTCGAGCGCCTTCGCCTTCGGCACGACGGGCAGGAGCTGGCCCCGGGTCTGCGAGTCGCCGAGCCCGGTCACGACGGCCCACGCCCTGGCGACCCCGGCCCAGCGTTCGGCGATCCCCTCGACCAGCTCGAATCCGCGCACCCTGCGGCGTTCGAGTGAAACGCTCCTGCGGGTGAGCAGGCCGCGCTCGGCGACGAGGTAGCCCTCCCGTACGCGCAGGGTGAAGTCCCAGTTGAACACGGCGTACATGACGCCGCCCGCGACCGGCATGGCCAGCACGAGCAGCACCAGGGCGGCGAGCAGCACCACGGGGTGGTCCCAGATCCACTCCCCCGCGCCGACCACGAACCGCCCGTCGATGCGCAGCTCGTTTCCCCACTGGAAGGCCAGGCCGACGGCACCGGCGGCGAGCGCGAACGGGGTCAGGAGATAGGCGCCGGACAGCGGCCCGTAGGCCAGCCACCGGCGGGGCACGACGAAGAGCACCCGCTCGGCGGGCGCGTGCCGTACCGGCGCCGAGACCTCCTGCCCGTACGGCCCCGCGGTCTCGGCCACCGTCTCCGGGTTCGCGGTACGGCGTGCCGCACCGGCGCGGGCGTGCCGGAGGAGCACGGCCTTGAGGCGCTCGGCCTCGGCGACCGTCACCCCGTCGAGCTCGCCCTCCTGCTTGTCCTCGCCACCGGCGCCCGTGTCGATCTTGAGGACGGCGATGCCGAGTAGGCGGTGCAGCGGCGGGTTGCTGACGTCGACGCCACGGACGCGCTCCAGCGGGATCGTCCGTACGGACCTGCTGACCAGGGCACGGGTGAGCTCAAGCCTGTCCCCGACGACCTGGTAGGTGAAGGTGGCCCAGCGGACCACGGCGTAGGCGACGGAACCGGCGACGCCGAGGGCCGCCCAGAAGAACGAACCCGGCGAGAAGCCCCCGACGAACAGCACTCCGGCCAGCGGCAGGAAGAGCGAGGGGAGCATCTTGATCGGCTCGGTCAGCAGCACCTTGGGGCTCAGCCGCAGCGGCGGGCTCACGGGCGGGACGCCCGGTTCGCCCGGGTCGCTCTGTCCTGGGCCGGGCCGCGGCCACGGGACGGGGGCGGGCTCACCCGCTGGGTGCGGAGGCCGTCCGTCCTGCCCGGTCACGTCGCGTCGTCCCTCAGCTCCTCGGCCCGCCGCGCGAGCTCCTCCGCCAGGGTCGCGGCGACCCCGTAGTCGAGGCCCTTGATCGTGGAGGACCCCGCGTGGGAGGCCGTGCGGATCTCGACCGTCGCCAGCCCCAGGACCCGCTCGAACCAGCCCTGCGCCTTGTCGACCGTCTGGATCCTGCTGACCGGGACGAACGCCCACTCCCTGCTGATCCAGCCGGAACGGGCGTAGACCACGTCCCCGCTCAGCTCCCAGCGGTGCACGGCGTAGCGCCAGAACGGCTCCACGATCGCGGCGGGGAGGGTGGCGAGCGTCACCAGCGCGGGCAGCCACCAGATGTTGCCGAGCGCCCAGCCGGGAAGCCAGGACCAGCGGTCACCGTCGATCCAGCGGGTGAGGAGGAACGATCCTCCGATCAGGACGGCGGACCAGAACACCCCCTCGAACAGCCACAGCGCGACCGCCTTGCGGGAGACGGGGTTCGCCGGTGCCCGCAGCGGGACCCGGCCCCCCGTGCCGGGCACGGCCGTGGCCGCGCTCGCGCGCTCGGCGTGCTCTTCGGCGTGGTCGCTCACGGTGCCAGCCTAAAGGGTCCCGTCCCGGGTGGCTGACCGTCATGCCCGCGTTGTGTGGCTTGCCGTACACCGGCGGTCCGGCCCTGGAGCGACACGGCCCCTGACGTCGCCCCAGAGGCCCGTGGGGACACCGGGAGAGCCGGGGCGCAAAGAGACCCCGGCGACGCCCGTGGAAGGCGGCAGGGGGCTCCTGGCGCCGGGGCTCCGCCAGGATTCCGGTGACCGGATCGGACCGCCCCCGGTGGCGGCGGCCGTCCCACCAGCCGCGGGCCGTACCCCGTGACGGTCATCGGCCCCGGCGGCGGGGGACGCCGGATCATGGCAGGTCGGAGCGGGTGCGAGGGGCCGGGCCTGTCGCGCGGGTGAGGCGGCCGCCGGCCCCTGGACCGTTCCCACGGACCAGGGATCATGTCCGATTCCCGTGTTTTCCGCGTCATGGAACCTCGCGATCCGGTCTGCGCATCTCCCGGATCCGCGTAGCATCATCGGGCATGGGGCAGCCAAGGACGTCTACGCGCCGCCCGCGACCCGCCGTGGGGACGGCGCTGGCCGCGGCGCTCGTCGTCGTTGCCTCTGGCTGTGGGCTGACAGGTGGCTCCGCTTCCGCCGACCGGCTGCAGCTGGAGCCGATCAGTGTCTCCAGCCCCCAGTTGCGGGACGGCGCGGCTCTGCCATCCGACTACTCGTGCAAGGGGTCGGCGGGCAATCCGCCGTTGCGGTGGTCGGGAGTCCCGAACGGAACCAAGTCGGTCGCGATCGTGGTCGACAACAACTCACGCACCGGTGGAGAGGTGAACTGGGTCGTGTTCGACATCGACCCGCGCACCAACGAGCTGGCCGACGACAGTGTCCCGGTCGGCGCCGTGGAGGGAAGCACGACCAGCGGCAAGACGGGATACAGCCCGCCCTGCCGCGACCAGGAGAACTACCGTTTCACCGTCTACGCGCTCAACGACCAGGTCGATCTTCCCAAGGGCGCCTCCCTTGAGAAGACCCTGAAGAGCATCGCGTCCAAGACGATCGCCTGGGGTCGGCTCACCACGACGCACATCGAGTGACAGGCCAAACACCGGAGGTAGTAATGGTTACCAATTCTTCACTTAGGGTGTGACAACGCTCATAGTGGTCCGACACAATCAGATCCAATGTCCGTGCGCAGGTGATGCAAGGGGGCAGGTCGCGTCGATGGCCGCGCGACCTCACCGGCGCCGCTGGAAGGCCATGGCCTTGAGGGTGGTGCAATGATCGCGGTCGTAGCAGGTCTGGTCGCCGTCGTGCTCCTCGTGCTCGTCGTCGTGGCACTGGGCATGCGGTCGATGAACCGCAGGGAGAGTGCGCTCCCCGCGGAACGCCTTCGCGAACTGGAGGAGAAGGAGGCGCAGACGCCTGCCTTGTCCATCGACGACTTCGCGACGCGGGAACCGAAGATGAACCACTTCAGTCCCGATCTGACCCCGTTCGACGAGCCGAAGCCGCCCCGGCCACCGCGTCCCGCGGGTTCGCGTGGTAAACGCGGCGTGAACGAGTTCGGCGAGGCCGACGACTACGACGACGACTACTGGACGCGGCTCCAGGCTGACGAGGGCGGTTTCGGAGGGTCCTTGGCAGCCAGGATGGGTGCCAGCCGTCCCGCGTCCGAGCCACCGGCCCAGCGGCCCGCGGGTCGTCCCGCCCCCGCGAACCCGGTCTCCCCTGTCGTCCCGATCTCCGCCTCCGCGGCCGACGCCGACGCGGTGACCGTGCAGGCTCCGCTGCCGAACAGGCCGCAGCCTCCCAGGCCCGCGCAGGCCCCGGTGCCGCCGCCCGCTCCGGCCGTCGCCTCGGCCTCGCTGCCCTCCGGTCTCGCCGACCTGATCGAGCCGGTCCAGCCGAACCCGGCCCCGACGTCCGCCGCGCTCGCCGAGCAGAAGACGGTGACCTTCGCGGCCCCGACGCCCGGCGCGTTCGGTGAGCCCCGCACACCGCGCTCCCGCAGGAGCGGCCGCGCCGCCTCCGCCGGTGGCAACACGGGCCCCGGCCCGCTGCCCGGCGCACCCGCGCGGCCCGACCCGCTGAACGAGCCGCTCGGCGCTCCCCGTCCGCGCGGCACCGCCCCCTCCGGCCCCTCGGGACGTGGCTCCGGCCGGGACACCGGGGCGGGGCCGCTGCCTCCCCCGATGCCTCCGATGGGCCCGACCACCAGCGGCGGCTTCCCCGCGTCCCCGCCCCCCTCGCGGGGCGCGACGCCGAACGCCGCCCCCTCGCCCACGCCGTACGGCACGGGCGGGGTGCCCGAGCCGTCCGCGCCCGTCGGGGACAACCCGTGGGCCCGGGCCACCTCGCCGACCTCGGGCGGCTGGGCCGCGGCGAACAGCCCCGACATCCTCGACGACCCGGCGCCGTCCTACGGCTCCTACCAGAACCCGGTGTACGAGACCCCCGCCGCGAACTCCTACGAGGTGAGCCCGGGCTGGGCCACCATCGACGACGACGCGCTCACCGGTCCGACCCCGGCGATCTCCACCCCGACCGCCCCCTCAAGGGCCGTCGGTTCCTACGACGACCAGCCGCGTACGGCGGGCAGGCCGTCCGGCGACCCGATCCCCTCTCCCGCCGCCTGGCAGGAGCCGGTCCCCGCGCCCGGTGGCGGCACGGGCACGGTGTGGCCGAGCTACGGCGAGCTGTACGGCACCGGCCCCGAGGTCGCGACGACCCCCGAGCCGGGGCGCACCTCCCCCCGTGGCAGCCGTCACCGGGCCCAGGAGCCGGACTACCCCGACTACTACCGCTGATCCGACCATCCCGGCGTCCGCAACAGGCCACGCCGGGCCACTCAACCGCGAGGCGCCGACAACGTAGTGTCTGTCCATGGGGACGGACACGAAGAGTAATCAGGCACTCACCAAGAGTGCCCTCGCCTCCGTACTACGTCATGATCTGCCCGCCTCCCTGGTGGTCTTCCTGCTCGCGGTGCCGCTGTCACTGGGAGTGGCGGTCGCCTCGGGAGCACCGCCCGCCGCCGGGCTGATCGCCGCGGCGACGGGCGGGGTCGTCGCGGGCCTCCTCGGCGGCTCCGCCGTCCAGATCAGCGGGCCCGCCGCCGGGCTCTCACTGGTGGTCGCCGAGCTGATCGCCGTGTACGGCTGGCGGGCCACCTGCCTGATCACCCTGCTGGCCGGTGGCCTGCAACTGCTGCTCGGCACCTTCAGGGTGGCCCGCGCGATGCTGGTGGTCTCCCCCGCCGTGGTGCACGGCATGCTCGCCGGGATCGGCCTGGTGATCGCCCTCGGCCAGCTGCACGTGGTGCTCGGCGGCACCCCGCAGCGCTCCGCCGTCGAGAACCTGGTCGAGCTGCCCGGGCAGGTCGCGACCATCCACGGCCACGCGGTCTTCGTCGGCCTGCTCACCGTCGGCGTCATGATCGGCTGGAACCGGCTGCCCCGGCGACTGCGGGTCGTGCCCGCGCCGCTCGCCGCCCTGGTCGTCTCCTCGGCGACCGCCCTGCTGGCCGGTTGGGACGTCACCCGGCTCGACCTGTCATCGAGCCTGGTCGGCTGGGTGGCGCCGGTCTGGCCTCGGGGAGACTGGCACGGGATCATCGAGGCGGTGCTGCTGGTCGCTTTGCTGGCGGGGGTCGAGTCACTGCTGTGCGCGGTCGCCGTCGACAAGCGGCGCGACGGCGGGCGCGGCGACCTGGACAGGGAGCTCGCCGCGCAGGGCGTGGCCAACATCGTCAGCGGCGCGCTCGGCGGCCTGCCCGTCGCCGGGGTCATCGTGCGCAGCACGGCCAACCTGCGCGCCGGGGCCCGCAGCCGCTGGTCGGCGGTCATGCACGGACTGTGGATCCTGGTGTTCGCCCTCTGCCTGTGGCAGGCGATCACGCTGATCCCCGTCGAGGCGCTGGCCGCCCTGTTGATCTTCATCGGGGTGCGCATGACCGACCTGGGGCGGCTGCGTGGCCTGCACGGGCACGGTGAGGTCCCGGTCTACTTCGCCACCATGGCCGGGGTCGTGCTGCTCGGCCTTCCCGAGGGGGTCCTGCTCGGTCTCGGCCTGGCCGCGCTGTCGGCGCTGCGCCGCCTCACCAGGGTGACCGTGCGGGCCAGGCCCGAGCCCGACGGCCGCTGGCACGTGCTGGTCGGCGGTTCGCTGACCTTCCTCGGCGTGCCCAGGATCGTCGCGGAGCTGCACACCGTTCCCCCCGGGGTGACGGTCGATCTCGACCTGAACATCGACTTCATGGACAACGCGGCCTTCGAGGCCGTCCACGCCTGGCGTCAGGAGCACGAGCGCGGGGGCGGCAGCGTGGACATCGACGAGCTTCACGACGAGTGGTACGCCATGGCCGCCAGCGGCGCCAGGGTCTTCCCGGTGAAGTCGCCGCCCCGCGCCCCCGAGCGCTGGTGGCTGCCCTGGGCGCACCGGCGCGGGCCGGTCGCGGTCCCCTCTGAGCGGGCCGGGCCGCCTCCCGCGCCCGACCACCTGCTCGCCGGGGCCAGGGAGTTCCACCGTCGCACGGCGCCGCTGGTCAGGCCGTTCCTGCACGCGATGGCCCGTAGACAGGACCCCTCCCACCTCTTCATCACCTGCGCCGACTCCAGGGTCGTGCCCAACCTGATCACGGCCAGCGGCCCGGGTGATCTGTTCACCGTCCGCAACATCGGCAACCTGGTGCCCCGCTGGGGATCGGCACCGCGTGACGACTCGGTCATGGCGGCGATCGAGTACGCCACCGGCGCGCTCGGCGTCAGGACCATCACGGTCTGCGGCCACTCGGGCTGCGGGGCGATGGCCGCGCTGCTCGCCGGGGGTGACAGGGCGGCCGGGCTGCCCTCGCTCGGCCGCTGGCTGCGGCACGGCGACCACACCCTGGCGCGCTTCGACGCCGACTCCGGCCTCGAAGGGCTCGAAGGGCTCGAAGGGCTCGAAGGGCTCGAAGAGGGCGGGGGGACGGGGCCGCTCGACCGGCTGTGCCGTACGAACGTGATCCAGCAGTTGGAGAACCTGCGGACCATTCCCAGGGTGGACGAACTGGTCAGGCAGGGACGGCTGGAGCTTGTCGGCCTCTACTTCGACATCTCCGCGGCCCGGGTCCACGTGCTCGGGCAGCCGCCTTCCACGGGGTCGCTACCTGACCTCGTGGATAGACATCCGTGACCCCGAGGCCGCCACCATGCTTTTCCCGGTCGGCATGTGGGTCATTAACCTTCCCGTCTCCGTCCGATTCCTCTGCGCTCACTGAACCGAGTCCTCGGCGGCCTAGCGTCCGTGGTTGCCCCCCTGACCCTCCGTGCGCGAGGAGTGACGCATGTTCCGACCGTTCAGAAGCAAGGCCCTCACGGCGGTGTCGACGGCGGCCGCCGTCGGTGGCGCTACCGTGTTCGCGGCCGTCTCCCTGTCCACCGGTGTGGCCAACGCCGCGACCGCCACCTTCACCCCGGTGGCCGACACCTATGTGGACAACAGCCACACCGGCACCAACTACGGCACCTCGGGACAGCTCGGCGTCGACGGCTCCCCGGTCAAGCGGTTCTTCCTGCGCTTCACCGTCACCGGGATCACCGGCACGGTCGGCAACGTCAAGCTGCGCGTCCACACCGACGACGTGAGCGGCGCGGAGAGCGACAACGGCGGCACGTTCAAGGCCGTCGGCAACACCACCTGGTCGGAGACCGGCACCACCTGGAACAACCAGCCGGCCATCGACGGCGCCACCCTGGGGACGCTCGGCTCGGTGGCCCGCAACGCGTGGTACGAGCTGGATGTCACGCCGTACGTGACCGGCAACGGCACCTACAGCATCGGCGTCACCTCGTCGGGCTCGGACGGCGCCGACTACGACGCGCGGGAGAGCGGGGCCTCGACCGCGCCCCAGCTCGTGGTGACCACCGGTACGGGTCCGACCTCGACGCCCACGCCTACCCCCACCTCGACCTCGACCTCCTCGGCCGACCCGGTGCTCGTCGGGGCGGGTGACATCTCCAACTCGGGCTCCGGCGACAGCGCGACCGCCGCGCTGCTCGACTCCATCCCCGGGACGGTCTTCACGCTGGGCGACAACGTCTACGACAACGGCACCGCCTCGGAGTTCAACACCTACTACAACCCGACGTGGGGACGGCACAAGGCGCGGACCAGGCCGGTTCCCGGCAACCACGACTACAACACCTCCGGGGCCTCGGGCTACTACGGCTACTTCGGCTCGTCGGCGGGTGACCCGTCCAAGGGCTACTACTCCTACGACCTCGGCTCGAACTGGCACGTCATCGTGGTCAACTCCAACTGCTCGGCCGTCGGCGGCTGCGGCACCGGGTCCGCGCAGGAGACGTGGCTGCGCGCCGACCTCGCCGCGAACACCAAACCGTGCACGGTGGCGATGTGGCACCACCCGCGCTACACCTCCGGCGCCAACCACTCGCCCGACACCTCGGTCGCACCGATCGTGCAGGCGCTGTACGACAACAACGCCGACCTGATCCTGACCGGCCACAACCACCAGTACGAGCGGTTCGCGCCGATCAACCCGGCCAACCAGCTCGACAACACCCGTGGCATCCGGCACTTCGTGGTCGGTTCCGGCGGTGCCAGCCACTACTCGTTCGGGACGATCCTGCCCAACAGCGAGGTCCGCAACAGCAACACCTACGGCGTCCTGAAGCTGACCCTGCACCCCAGCGGCTACAGCTGGCAGTTCGTGCCCGAGGCGGGCAAGACCTTCACCGACAGCGGCACCACCGCCTGCCACTGACGACGTGTACCTCTCCACCCTCGACAGGAACCGGACCGCCGGCGGACCCGTGAGGTCCGTCGGCGGCACGGTGCTCGCGCTCGGCACCGTCAGCCTCGTCACGGACATCTCGGCGGAGATGGTGACCGCGATCCTGCCGCTGTATCTCGTCGTCGGGCTGCAGTTCAGCCCGGCGGCCTACGGCGTCATCGACGGCCTGTACACCGGGGCGACCGTGCTGCTGCGGCTGGTCGGCGGATACGTCGGCGACCGGGTCAACCGGCACAAGACCGTCGCCGGGCTGGGCTACGGGCTGTCGGCCTTCGCCAAGCTGGGGCTGCTCGCCGCCGGGGCCTCGGGACCGCTCATCGGGCTCGCGGTCACCGTCGACCGGGCGGGCAAGGGCCTGCGCACGGCGCCCAGGGACGCGCTGATCACCCTCGCCACCCCGCACGACCGGCTCGGCAGGGCCTTCGGGGTGCACCGGACGATGGACGCGACCGGCGCCTTCCTCGGGCCGATCGTCACGCTCGGCGTGCTGGCGCTGGGGAACGGGGCGTTCGGCCCGGTCTTCGTGACGAGCTTCTGCGTCGCGCTGCTGGCCGTACTGATCCTGGTGATGTTCGTGCCGGACGCGGGCGGCCCACGCCCCCGCCCGGCCGAGGTCTCGTGGCGGGCCGTCGCCGGGCTCGGGCGGGGCCGCCTGCTGCCGGCCGCGTGCCTGCTCGGCCTCGTCACGATCGGCGACGGGTTCGTCTACCTCGTCCTGCAGCGGCGGGTCGACCTGGGGATCGGGTGGTTCCCGCTCCTCGCGGTCGGCACGAGTCTGGTCTACCTGCTGCTGGCCGCCCCGCTGGGCAGGCTGGCCGACCGGGTGGGACGGCTATGGGTGTTCGTCGGCGGGAACGCCACACTCGCCGCCGTCTACCTGCTGCTGTACGGTCCGCTCGGCGGATGGCCGCTGGTCGTCACGGTGCTGGCGCTCTACGGGACCTTCTACGCGGCCACCGACGGCGTCCTCATGGCGCTGGCGGGCTCGGTGTTCCCTCCGGAGCTGCGCGCGACCGGGATGGCGCTGGTGCAGAGCGGTCAGGCCCTGTCCTACTCCGTCTCCTCCGTGCTCTTCGGCCTGGCCTGGCAGGCCTGGGGAGCGGGTGCCGCCTGCCTGGTCGCGGCCGTCGCGGCGCTGCTCGCCCTCCCCCTGACCGTCTTCCTGCTCACCAAGGAGTCACGATCACTCTCAGCCCGCGAACACGTGTCCTCGTGACGGTCCTGGCCGCGTTGCTGCTCGCCGGGGTCGCCGTCACCTACACGGCCCTGGCCTCCTCCCCCGTCTCCTCCGGTCCCTCTTCCGCTGGAGTTCCCGGTGGGGGGCCGAAGCTGCAGGTGCTGACCAACGGCCTGTTGTCGACGGTCTCCCGCGCCGACCCCGGTGGGCCGCGCGAGGTCACCGAGCTGCGCTGCGACCGCGCCTACGTGGCAGGGGGGACGCTCGCCTGCCTCAAGCCCGTCGGCCCGCTCAGCTCCTCCGGCCTGCTCGTGCTCGCCCCCTCCCTCCACGAACGCAGGAGCCTGCCGCTGACCGGCTTCCCGAACCGGCTGCGCGTCTCGGCCAGCGGCCGGATGGTCGCCTGGACGCTGTTCATCGACGGGCACTCCTACGCGACGACCGGTTTCTCCACCCGGGCGGGCATCCTCGACACCCGGACGGGGCGGCTGGTCAAGTCGCTGGAGGACTTCTCGATCACGCTGGACGGCAGGCCGTACCGTAACGCCGACGTCAACTTCTGGGGCGTCACGTTCGCCTCGGACGACAACCGCTTCTACGCGACGCTGTCCACGAACGGCCGCCGTCATCTGGTCGAGGGCGACTTCGCGGCGGGGACCGTCAGGACGCTTCGGGACAACGTCGAGTGCCCGTCCCTGTCCCCCGACGGCACCCGGATCGCCTACAAGTCCGCCGTCGACGCCGACCCGAAGAAGGGCTGGCGGCTCTCCGTCCTGGACCTGGCCACCGGGCGCGTCACCCCCCTGGCCGAGACCCGCAGCGTGGACGACCAGGCCGTCTGGCTCGACGGACGGACCGTCGGCTACGCGCTGCAGACCGGTGACGGCACCAACAACGTCTGGTCGGTGCCCTCCGACGGCACCGGCGCCCCCCGCCTGCTCGTTCCCGGCGCGAGCTCTCCCGCTCCCGCCTGACCTCTGCTTCACGCAGATCGGCGCGTCCAGCCAGCGGGCTGGACGCGCCGATTTACTTTTCCGGTCCGCACGGAGGGCGACCGTTTCCTTACGGAGGACCGACTTTTCGTCTTCCCGGGCGAAAAAGCGGAGAGCGGTCCGTTCTCTGTTTCCGCGTAACAGCGAACCATCATTTGTATGATGCGCTTCCACCCCTGTCAACCACGCGGGATCCGCTACCAGGCCGTTCCTGGAATCGCCGGAAATCACTTCACGCATTCGCCTGGAAGCCGATCGTATAAATCATTTTTCACGGTTGATTTTCACCTGGGTCGTCAGCCTATGCTGGCTCGTCGAATCTGTTGTTCTCATGACGCACGGCGATGCATGAGTAATCGAAAATGCTCTTAAACGACGTCTGAGGAGAATTTGTTGTCGCTTCGCTCTGATTCCGGGGGACCCTCACGGCGGCTCGCCGCGGCCCTGCTCGCGGTGGCCGTCGGCACCTTGTCCGCCGTGGTCACCGCGGGTCCCGCCTCGGCAGAACCCGCCCCCGCCTACGACCACAGCAAGGACAAGGGCACCGCCCCGGGCACCCACGGCCCGCTGCCCAAGGGCTTCTCCACGACCCAGCTGACCGTGAAGTTCAAGCCGGGCCTCGCCGTACGGCTGCGCGATCGTGGGCTGGTCGCCAAGGACTCCGGAGACGCCGCAGAGATCCAGCACGTGCTGGGCAAGTACAGGGACGCCACCATCCGGCCGCTGTCCTCGACCCCCGAGACGAAGATCACCGAGCAGCGCCTCCAACTGGAGAAACGGACCGGCCGTGAACTGCCCGACCTGAACTCCTGGTTCGTCGTCACCGCCCCCAGGAGCGGCGTCGAAGGACTGCTCAGGGACCTCAACGCGCTGTCCTCGGTGGAGATCGCCCAGGCCAGGCCGGTTCCCGTCGCCCCCTCCGAGCCGCTGGCCTCGCACCAGAGGTATCGCAACCCCTCGACCTCCGTCCTGGGCGGAGGGGTGGACGCCGACTACGCCAACGCCCAGCCGGGCGGCAAGGGTGACGGCATCACCGTCACCGACATCGAGGTCCAGTCCGTGGTCGCCCCCTCCTACGGCGCGCAGTCCCTCGCCGCGGGCGACGACCACTCGCTGATGGTCGCGTGGACCCCGACGCTCGGGCAGGTGTGGGCTTGGGGCGACAACAGCCAGGGCCAGCTCGGGCTGGGGAACACCACGAACAAGAAGGTCCCCTCGCAGGTCCCCGGCCTGAGCGACGTCACCTCGGTCTCGGCGGGCAACGACTACTCGGTCGCGCTCAAGACCGACGGCACCGTGTGGGCGTGGGGTGACAACAGCCAGGGGCAACTCGGCAACGGCACCCTGACCGACAGCAAGGTCCCCGTCCAGGTCGCCGGGATCTACAACGCCGTGGGCATCAGCGCGGGACCCGGCCACGCGCTGGCGGTCCTGTCGGACGGCACCGTACGCGCCTGGGGAGACAACAGCCAGGGCCAGCTCGGCTACGCGGGATCCGACTCGCCGGTCGCGATCACCGTTCCCAGCCTCACCGGTGTGTCCGCCGGGCCCGGTGGCGTCGCGGCGGGCGGCGCCCACTCCGTGGCCCTCCTGTCCAACGGCACCGTCAAGGCGTGGGGCGACAACGCCCAGGGACAGCTGGGCGACGGGACCACCACCGACCACACCACCCCCGCCGCCGTCACCGGGCTGACCGGTGTCAGCCAGGTCAGCAGTCGCGGCGACCACGTCCTCGCCCTCCTGACCGGCGGCACCGTCAAGGCGTGGGGCGACAACAGCCAGGGGCAGCTCGGCGACGGCACCACGACCGACCGCAAGACCCCGGTCGCCGTGTCCGGCCTGACCGATGTCAACGGCGTCTCCGCGGGGACCCTGCACAGCGTCGCCACCACCGCCTCGGTCTCCTCGACCACCTACACCTGGGGTGACAACAGCCAGGGCCAGCTGGGCGACGGCACCACGACGGACAGGACCTCCCCGGTCGCGACCTCGGCGAACAGCGAGTCGGCCGTGGCGGGGCTGGCCCACACGGTCAGCAAGCTCGGCCAGTGGTTCTACGTCTGGGGCGCCAACGCCAGCGGGCAGCTCGGCGACGGAACGACCACCCCAAGGACCAGCCCGACCGAACTGGTCGGACTGACCAACCAGTGGAACCTGTGCCACGAGGACCTGGCGGGACGCGTCGCGACCGGCGCGATCGTCCAGGTGCCGAGCCTGTTCGGTGACCCCTGCACCAACGACTCCTCGATCCGTCACGGCACCGCCGTCGCCGGGATCATCGGCGCCCAGGACGACAACGGCCTCGGCATGGCGGGCATCGCGCCACACGCCACCCTGCACCTGTCCGGCACGGCCGTGTTCGACGCCGTCGCCTACGCCACCGCCCACTCCCAGCCGGGTGACGTGATCCTGTACGAGGTCGCCCTGGTGCCCGACGGCTCCGGCGGACCGTGGTACCCCTGGGAGTACGACAGCAGCGTCTACGACCAGACCGTCCTGGCCACCGCCGCCGGAGTGACCGTCATCGAGGCCGCGGGCAACGGCGGCAACAACCTCGACGACCCCACCGACACCTACGCCACCACGATCATGGGCCGCCCCGACTCCGGCGCCGTCATGGTCGGCGCCGGAGCGCCACCCAGCCCCGGCGGCACCAACTGCCTCGGCTCATCCCCGCCCGCCGAGCGGACCGCCCTCCCCTTGTCGACGTACGGCTCCCGCCTGGACGTCCAGGCCTACGGCTCGTGTGTGGCGACGACGAGCGCCCCGGGCTGGCAGGACCTGACCCCTTCCGCGACCAACCCGAACAAGACCTACGCGGGAACCTTCAACGGCACCTCCAGCGCCAGCGCCATCATCGCCGGAACCGTCGCCGCCCTCCAGGGCGCCGCCAAGGCCGGCAGCGGCGTCCTCACCCCCGCCCAGGTCCGCGACACCCTCAAACTCACCGGCACGGCCCAGCCCACCGGCGACCCCCACCACATCGGCCCCCGCCCCAACCTCCACGCGGCGATCGACTCCCTGTGACGCCGTAGGGCTTTTTCGTGAGAAGGCGCCCGGGAACCGCTTCCCGGGCGCCTTTCGCGCGTGATGACCGGCCGGTCGTGCCGTACTCCCCGGTCGTGTCAGCGAACGTCGGTCGCCTGGCAGGTCAGGTAGGCGGCGTGGGGCGCGCCGCCACAGCGGCCATGTTCGCGGGCGGTTACTCAGGGATGTGAGCGACAGCCTGACGGGGGGCATCCGGTCTTGCCGTACGCAGAGGAGATGGTTCATGGCGTGAACGGCGCGTTCGAACTGACGGGGGTGGCCTGCCGTCCCCGGCCAGGCCGTCAGGCGTGTGCCGTCTCGTTGGCCGACTGCCTCCACTCCAGCGCCTCGGGAACGTCCCGATACTCCAGCAGATGCTGGCCCGCGATCTGCTGGAGCAGATCCCTGACCTCCGCGGGCGTGGCACGGAAGAACTCCCGGCGCGGGTTGACCCTGTTGACCCGACGGTCGTTCAGCGCGGCGTGCAACCGTCCCTCCAGACCGACCGCGTCGTCGCTGAAGATCAACGCGTGGGTGTCGAACCTGAACGGCACCGAGGCGTCCCCCAGCTCCCGCACCCGGTCCTCCGGCTCAAGGCGGCGGGTCATGCCGATCTTGACGACGTCCTCACCGAAGGCGCCGATGTTGGAGATGACATACACGTAGCCCGCCCGGACGTTGGCCTCACGCGCCTCGACGTCACTGACCGCCGCACCGATCTCCTCCAGCTTCGCCTTCAGCTCCTCCACCGCTGCCTCGTCGCCCTTGGCGATCAGCTTGGCCAGCGCCGCCTTGTAGTGGGCCTGCTCCTTGCGCAGCCGGGCCTTCTCCCGCTCGAACTCCCGGCGCGCGGCCTCCTCCTCGCGCTGCTGCTCCCGCTGGGCGCGGTTACGCTCCTTCTCCTCCTCCTGCTTGGCCAGGTAGTCGGCGGTCAGTTCCAGCTCGTAGACCCTCAGCCGGTGGTACTCGCCGCTGACATGAATGTCCATCGTCTTGCCCAGCTTGACGATCATCTCCACGGCCTTCTCCAGCCGATCGACAGCTGACTGCAGCTTGTACGGACGCATCGTGCGCACGCAGTTGTCGGCCTCGGCGTTGTAGGCACGCAGCATCAGCTTGGAGAAGTCACGCACCATCCGGCGCCCCTCGGCCGCCGACCCGTTGACCTGCCAGCCCGTGGAGCCCAGCACCGCCTTGTTCTCCCTGGCCATCGCCTTAATCCGGGCCTTGACCTGCGCCAGCCGCTCCTTGTACGCGACCGCGTCGCTCAACGGATGCTGGTAGTCGTAGACCCCGGCCTCCTGCAACAGCACGGTCTCCTCGGTCTGCACGACCTGCCGCTCGACCTCGTGCAACCGCCGTACGGCATCCGCGAGGGCCGCCCGCAGCCGTCCGTGTTCGGCGCGCAGTTCCTCGGTCAGCGCGGCGACCCCCATGGCGTCCATCCCGCCCAGCCGCTCGATCCACGCGCGAAGCTCGGCGTTCTCGGCCTCCAGCTTCTTCTTTCCGCCGAACAGTCCCGCGCCGCTCCGCTCCGGCAACGCGGGCGCCGGAGAGGTCTGTACGGATACCCAGAACTGCCAGCCAGGCGGTGCCGGAGGCCACGACGGATCCGGCTGCCACCCCTGGGGAGGCTGCCAGCCCGCGGGCGGAACCGGCCATCCAGGAGGCGAGTTGAACCGGTACTCCATCACGGGCGTCCTCCTCGACTGTGTGCCATGTCACAGGAGGACAGCCATCCATACTGATCGGTTTACACCACCCGGCGCGATCCGGGTTCGACCATGCTCAGAGACCTCCCCGAGGTGTCCGGATCAGGAGCCGCCCGGTGCCAGGTGCGTCGAGCTCGCGATCATCCGGGCGAACGCCTCGGGGGTGACGATGGGGATGCCGTAGTCCCGTGCCTTGCGTGCTTTGCCGGACAGGGTGTCGGGGTCGGCGGCGACGAGCAGCCGTACCTTCTTGGTGATGTTGCCGTGGGGTACGAGACCCGCCTGACGGGCGCGTTCCTCCCAGTTCTCCTGCCCGCCTTCCATGTCCCCGGTGAAGACGATCCGGTCGCCGGGAGCGAGGGAGAAGCGGGAGCGGGGAGCCGGGAACGTTGGCTTTTCTGCCATCAGGACGTCGACGGTGGTCAACGGGATGTGCAGGAGCGTGGCGACGAGTTCGAGTTCGTGCCGTTCGGCCGGGGTGACGACCCCGTCGGCCAGGGCGGCCGAGACGAGGCCGGCGAGATAGTCGCGGTGCAGGTGCTCGACGTCGCCGCGTGAGAGCCCGAGCTGCCGGGCGAGGTCCACCAGCGCGTCGGCCTCGCTCGCGGAGATGTGATGGTCCAGGAGCGCCTGGTCGAGCAGGGCAAGGTAGCTGTCGGCGAGGGGCGGCTCAGGGGCGCGGGGAAGCTGGTCCACCAGGCGGGCCAGGAAGTGGGTGGCGCGTTCGGCCGCGACGCCGCGTCCCACCCAGGCGACGTCGGTCTTTCCGATCGTCGGCCAGGCAAGCTCCGCGGCCAGATCCAGAGACGCCCGCCACGGAACGTGGGGACGCGCCGAGGCCAGGTAGTGCCCGAGCAGGCCCGCGGCGGCCCGGGCGTCGGCGAGGGCGTGATGGTGATCGTCCAGACGAATGCCCGCCGCCGTACAGCAACCGGCGAGACTGCGCGGCGCGTCAGGCAGGAACCGAGCCGCCTCGACCATCGTGCAGACGCCGAATCCGTCGACGTTCGGAACCGATGCGTCCAGTCGCGCGTACTCGTGCTCGAGAAACGTCCATTCGAACCGCAGATTGTGCGCCACGAGAACACGCCCTCGAAGCAGGTCGGCGAGGGCACCGGACACGTCTGCGAAAGGCGGGGCGTGACGGATGTCGGCGGCGCTGATCCCATGAATGTGCTGCGGCCCGAGGTCACGCTCCGGATTGACGAGCGTGTTCCATTCGCCGGTGATCCGGCCTTCGCCATCGAGATGAACGACGCCGATCTCGATGATCCGGTCGTTCCACGACCGCCGCAGCCCGGTGGTCTCAAAGTCGATTACGGCATAACCCACATGGCCTCCTGTAACGTTCCCACCAGGAGATTCACACCCCGATGATTATCGGGAGAGGCGAGTTTCCGGTATGTGATCCTCCTGTGACAGAAGGTTCACCGACCGACATCGGGATCACCTGCGGTAGACGATCTCCTTGTCGTCGCCGTCTTTGTCGCCGGGGCTGGGGTACGCCATGATCAGCAGTCGCTGACCGGCTTCCTCCTCGCCCTTCCATGGGAACCAGGCGTAGTGCACGCGGATCCGGTAACGACCGCTGCGGCCGTTGAGTGACAGGTCGGGCAGGGTGGTGCCGCTGAGGCTGTCCGTGAGCACGATCTCGCCCGTGGGGCTGCGGTAACCGACCTCGACGACCTTGTCCCAGCCCTTGGTCTCCACGGGCGGGCGGCGGCTGTACGTCTCAACGGTGACGCAGATGTCGAAGTCGGAGTGCGTGAGGACGGTCAGGGTGCCGGAGCTGGTGGAGACCAGTCCGTTGCCGGGGTCCAGATCCGGAACGGCCTCCGCCTCCTCGTCTTCGTACGTCTGCAGCACCCCGTAGTCGGTCCACTGGGGCTCCTTCATCCGGATCGCCTTGGCCGGCTTGACGCGCGGGCGGTGGTGTGGCGTCGCATCGCACATGCGCTGGGCGTCCGCCTGCATCTCCGCGAGTTCCCGATCCTGTTCGGCGCGTTCGGCGTTGACGACGGCGGCGGCGCGCGGGCAGATACCGGCGAGCGGGTAGGTCAGGGCAGCACGGTTCACCTTCCAGCGAGCCAGCTCTCGCGGGTCGTCGCGGGTGTACAGCTCGCACATCCAGCGCCCGTACGCGATCACGACCTGGTCAGGTGTGGTGTCGGAGAACCGGCGAAGGCCCCTGTCCGGCTGGCGTAGCGAGCAGACGAACTTCTGCTCGGCGGTCAGCTCACGAGGCTCCAGTTCCCAACGCTCGGGTGGGTCGCACTCCTGCGCCGTGATCACCGGTCCGCGGGCCTGGTCCGCCGCCGGTATGAAACAGAGCGTCACCGCCACGGCGAGGCTCACCAGAAGAACCTGGCGGCGGGTACGGCGGGCAGGCGGCGCGCCGTACAGGATCGTCAGGGTGAGGGCGGAACCGGTGAGCGCGAGTCCGTACCACAGCGGGGAGATCCCGGCGGAGACGAGCGTGCCGTCCTTGACGAACAGGCCGCTCGGGTAGAGCTGCAGTTCCCCGAGCAGGCTTGAGTCCGCCGTGGTGGAGGCGCTCACGACGGCGACACCGGCCAGGAAGAACAGGGTCAGCGTCGTAGCCCGCGTCAGGCGGTAGGTGCGCCGCCAGACGGCCACCAGGATCAGCAGCGACGGCACACCGACCCCCACGAGCAGGTCGAGGACATACCAGGCGAGAGTGAGCTCAAAGCTGGTGAACTCACGGAGGACGTTCCACACCGCGTTCTTCGGGCCAAGCCAGAACGGCACTCCGTGCGCGAGGTTGACGACCGCGGGGAGCAGCGGGAGCGTGATCGCCACCACCGGCAGCGGCCACCGTCTGGCGGGCGCCCGCGGGGGCCGTGACGACGGGGCCAGGACGCTGCCCAGGTCGTGCGCGGATCGAGCCCACCAGACCAGTCCAAAGAAGGACAACGCGCCGATCGCATCGAGGAACAGTTCGCGCCAGGAGATCTCGTTCACGTAGCCGAACCCGATGATTCCGGAGGGCTGGACGAACGACATGACCAACGCGATCACGCCGACGCGCACGGTCGTCCCGCTCCAACGGGGATCACGCGCCTGCGCCAGCAGCACCGCCACCATCCACAGCGGCCAGGCGAACTGCTCGATCCAGTCCAGGGCGGGAATCCGGATGAACAGGTCAGCCCCCAGTGCCCATTCGAGGGTGACACCCAGGTTCACCAACACGCTGAAGATCCCCGTCACGAGAACCAGGAGTCGTAGCCATCGAGGAGCGGTGTCGCGCAGCACACGGAAGAACAGCCAGGCCACCGCCAGTTGGAGCGGCACCCCGACCAGCCAGAACCACCAGCCGTACGGGATCGGCAGACGTGCGACCAGGTTGTATCCGACGTTGAGGTAGAGCGCGACCCGCAGCAGGCGGACCTCTCCGCCACGTTGCACCGGTTCCCCGCGCTCGCGACCGCGCAGCACCTGCCAGTACGCCCAGGCCTGCACCGCCGCGATCAGGACCAGCAGAACCAGAAGCCACCACCATGGCCTGAGGTCCTCGGACACGAAGCCGTACTGACCTATGACGACTCCCCAGACGGGGGTGATGTCGCCGGTCATCATGGCGATGACACCGAGGCCGACCACGGCGGCGAGGTAGACCGCCGCGAGGGCGACCGCGATCCCGCCGAAGCGGTGACGGCGCATGGGGGAACTCCTGGGAGGAGGAAATGATCAGCGAAAGCGCCCAACCCTAACGAGTCCCGCCAAGTTGATCAAACGTCTCACTTGCTCAACTCAGGCCTACCTCAGCCACTCATGAGATGTCCGTGATTTGTTCCAACGATGGCCATCCGCGACAAGGCATCGACTCCGTGGTCGGATCGAACCGGCTCCGGCTACGGGAGCTCCCATGCTCGAACATGCTTTATGCACAGGACTACTTCAACGCCGACATCCTCAAGCCCTCGGCCCTCGCGGGCGGGTTGCCGGTGGAATGACCTTCCATGGTCTACGGCCCGCCTTCGCCAGTACGGCATTCGCCGAGAAGGGCCATGTCGTTTCCCTAACCGCTGCGTGAACCGACTGCCGCCACTCCACTCCGACCTCTACGTGCGTGGTGCGGAACAACTCCCGATGCAGGTTGACCTTGTTGGCCCACCGGTCGCTCTTGAATGTGGAGTCACACGCATCGACGACCCAGCGCCGCCTCGTGTGCGATCATCGACGGATGACAACAAGAAAGGCCCATGGCCGCTGATCGTCGGCTCGCACTGCACGCGACGCTTCCCGGCCGCTACGCCCGCTACGAGGTCCTGGCCTCGACCATCGACCACCGCGGCCGACTGGTCGCCCTGGTCGCCGACCCCGCCCAGGGCTTCACTCCCATCCCGCGATCCTCCAAGCTCCGGCCTCCCCCACGTTACGACGCGATCGCCGTCATCTGCGACGAAGTCGAGACCCACGAGATCCCGCTGACAGAGCTCGTCCTACGGTTCACCCACATCGACACCCTCGGCGACGGTGTCGTGCTGGTCGCCGCCCGCTGTGAGCCCGTGGGCATCGACTTCGAGCGCTATCAGAAATCGGTTCCCGAGGACGAACTACACCTCACCGACAACGTCCGGGCAATCGACGAAGGCGGGCAGACCCGGTCGGCCTTCTACGCCAGTGACGGCATCGAGCAGCTCATGACAGATGCCCAAGGCAACATCTGGACCAGCTACTTCGACGAGTCGAACTACTGGTCCCCCAATCTGGACGGCACCCGCTCCTACGGTTGCATGATCGGTCTGGCGCGCTGGAACAGCGACGGCGGCCCGCCCTGGATGGCGCCGTCCCACACTCCAGGTGTCTTCTGGTGCGACTGCTACGCACTGAACGTCGGCCACGACGTGATCCATGCGTGCCCCTACACCGACTTTCCACTGATCGAGATCGACGCTGACGGCGTCCGGAGCATCACACCGAACCCTGTCACCCGATGCAGCGGCCTGGCCGTCTCCGGTTCCGAGCTTGCCTTCTTCGACCAGCACCGAGCGCGCCGCGGATTCCGCTGGGAGATCCGCAGAGCCCTCCGGCAGGACGGAGTCGTCACCGAAACGGAACGCGAGCACCTGCTGTTACCAGACGACCGAAACCCGACCGGCTGGGCGCGAGGGAAAATCGGCAGAGACGGGACGCTGTGGCTACACGAGGACGGGGATCCACGGCGCTGGTACCGCTATGAGGTAGACACCTAAATCCGATCCAGATTTTCCGTAAACAGAACGAAAACACCCCGGAGTGGTAGTCGCTTCGGGGCGTTCTTGCTGGTCGACGCTGACGGCCAGGGGCAGAGTCGAGCCGCTGACCATTCTCGTGGGTCCAAGCGGCCCTCCATCGGCGGCAATAGCGACACAAGCTGACGTATCCGAATCAAGGGAAGAGCCTTCTTTCCGAGGAACAAGATGAACGACTTTTGGGTTGCGATCGTCTTCAAGACCGCAAACTCACACCGCAGGGGCCCGTACGCGGTTGGTATGGTGAGCGTCGAGGCAGGGAGGATTAGTGAGTCCTTCAATACCTTGATTCATCCACCCGCAAGATACTCCTGCTCCGTCCCCTTCAACGTGGGCTTACGCGGGATCAGCGAGAGCAACGGGAGAATGCAACCACTTGGGAAGAGACCTTTCAGAAGATCCTTGCATTCGTGAGCAGGCGACCGCTTGTTGCCCACAATGCTGCCTTCGACCTCGACGTTCTCCGGGAAGCCTACACCACATCAAACATCCCATGGCCGGACATTAGCTATGTCTGCTCTCTAGTCGTCGCAAGACAAACCTGGATCCTTTCCTTGCATAGCTTTCCCTACGTAGTCCATGCTGCAGGCAGCATGGACTACGTCATCACAAAGCTGGTGCCGACGCCCGCGCTGCCGCCGAGATTATGCTCGACACTCTGCGTATACATGAGGCCACTACGCTTCATGATCTTCTCGCCAGCTGCGAGATCCAGATGGGGCGGCTTTCCGTGGACTCCTGGTCACGATGTCAGAGCGCAAACAGCAACGCACGTGCTTCCATACCCGATGCGAACCCCGACGGACTAACAGTCCGCTTCACCGGCACGCCGTTCAGCCTGGGCCGCAAGGAAGCTCATACCCACCTTGCCGAGGTTGGTGGCCAGCCCGCAGCCGGCGCGACCCGCAAGACTAACGTCCTGGTAATCGGCGCCCAGGACCCCGCCAAGGTACGACGAGAGCAGGAGGGCTGAAGAACTCCTCGCGAAAGGTCGCCATATAGAGATAGTCAGTAAGGCCGACTTCCTGGAGCGGATTGCCTGTAGCGAGCTCGCCAAGTAAGGGGTGAAAGGCGAACGCGCTGCCACCGCTCGGCTGTCTTTACGAAGCTCGCCAGGCGACCTAGTCTCTGGGCATGGTCGAGAAGCGCGACAGGCGAAAGAATATTCCAGCCCCCATACAGGCGGCGCTCTGGGCGCTTAGCAACGGACGGTGCTATGCCCCAGATTGCCCCTTTCCAGTGATTTTCGAAGTCAGACCTGGTGTCTACAAGAAGAACGCCCAGATTGCTCACATCTATGGCGTGCAACCTGGATCCGCACGTCATCGCCCCTGCAGTACCCTCGAAGAGGAGCAGGAAAGAGACTCCTTTCGCAATCTAATACTCCTATGCCTGGCGCATCATGCAGAGGTTGATGACCAGAAAACAGGTGCGGATCTCTACCCGCCCGAGCTCCTGATTGAATGGAAACGCAAGCACGAAGGAGAGCACGGCAAACACCTCGCGCGCATCAGCAATCCAATGACCGACGAACTGATCGAAGCCTTGCTGGTAGAAGCATTTGAGCCACCCGTGGTTCGCCTTGAGCGCATTGCTGAGCAACTGGAACGGACAGGTAGTCTCAACATAGACGCCTTACAAGAGTTGAGGCAGATTATCTCAGTGATGAACAACGCCGCCGTAGGGGTGGACAATCTCACAGCGAGCCGCCTTGCCTATGCAGCGGAAGTGTTCGACGGAAACAATCTCAGCAGAACTGCGGCGTCCTTATCGTACGCAGCAGAGACGCTCCCCGGCGTCCTACGTTCCCTTGATGAAAAGCTCCGGAGGCTTGGCGGCATGATGTAACCACAGGTAATGCCTGGTAGTCGGCTCAGCATACGGCGACGAGCGTGCTCGACCTACGCGACGTTGCGTCACTACTGCTGTCGCTCCGCCGGGGTCTCCAGTGACAGCATCAGACGAAGAAGGGGCCGTAGCAGCCAATAACTCGAATAGGTCTGGCATCGGCGATCTTCAACTTAGGTTCTGAACACTTCATTACGAGTTAGATCACGACCGTCCAGGACTGTCTACCGCTACCTTCGCGGCCTGATGAGGCGGACTCTTACAGGGCCCCTCGGTCCATGGTCGCCCAGGTCCGCCCAGATCTGTTGTTAGGATCCGCGTTAACAAGATTGCGGTTCGCGCTACCTCGACCTCTGGACAGGTCACCGGTCCGCTAGGAGAATCTCCATCGCCTGAAGCACGTCTGTGACGACGTGGTCCACCCCGTCCTCCTGGTCCGGCCGCATCCCTCGGTCGATCCGATGGTACGGAGGCCCGCAGCGATGTCCTTGACGAGGTGATCACCGACCATCCATCCCCCATCCGCAAGGGCCATGCCGCACCGCTTGGCGGCGATCTCGAAGAGACCGACGTCAGGTTTACGGATGCCTTCAAGTCCGGAAAGCGCATAGGCGTCGACGGCTTCGGCCAGTCCCGTCTACTGGGTCTTGCCGAGCTGATTGTCCGCTGTCCCGTTGGTGACGATGGCCACCCTCCATCCGGCAGCGCGGAGCCGCGCCAGTCCCTCCACCGCCTCGGGACGACAGCGAGCCAGGTACGGCATGCGCTCGCGGTAGCGGCCCCACAGTTCCTCGATCGACGCCGAAACACGGACCTTACCGAAGAAGACTTCGCGATGCGGGTAGCCGACCCGGTCGAAAGCGACCAGTCGGTCAACCGCCTCATGCCCAAGACCGTGCTCATCGGCGAACTCCGCAGCCCATATCCGGAACGCCTCGTCCAGGTTCACGAGTGTGTTGTCCAGATCGAAGAGCGCAAGCCGTTACGCATCGCCACCCTTCTCAACCGGCGACGGACGGATACCGGACTGCCACAAGGTCGTCGGCGAGATCCTTCATGGTGAGGTCGGCGTTCAGCGCGGTTACCACCGCCTGTGTCAGCGGGTGGAGGGCGTAGACGTGCCGCACCGCGTCGAGATCCACGGGCACCTCGTAGTAGTCCTCGGCGAACCGCCGGAACGTCTCCGGAGACGGATCGACGAGCCTCGCGAACAGGTATGACGCTCCATCGGGGTCGCTTGTGCCGTCCGGGTAGTCGATCTCGCCCACCCGCCAGCGGTCGTCGCCAGTCTCGCGCCACAGGCAGGCGGTCACGACCGGCATGCCATCCTCGTCGCAGAACGCGGGCTCGGCCACATAGTGGCGGAAGACCTCGGGGACAGAGTCGAGCACTCCTGGCCAAGGGCCGTCGTTGCCGTACGGGCTCATCACCGCCTCATGGTCGAAGCCACAAATGTAGACACCCGCCGCCGAGAAGACGATGGAGTATTCGTCTCCGGAACCGTTGCGCATCGAGGCCATCTCCTCCCCGGGGCTCCACCCCGCGTCAAAGGAGTGGTAGCGGCTCCCCCAGTCCGGACTCAGAACGGCCTCCAGTACTGCCATGGACCGGCACAGGTCGCGGAGCATCGGGACATCGGGCAGCAGCCGGGCCACATCATGAGCGGTCATGAGCCTCATCCAATCGGATGCCAGTGACATCCTCCTGAGGTGTTCTCTTCCTGGCACGGGGGACGGGACTACCAGCACTTCAGCAAGGGTGGCAGTTGAGACCTGGGCCGACATCGCGGGGTGGAGCCTGACCTGCGCTCCGACCCCTTCATCGCTTCTCCGTACTTCCGGTCGTCTCACACCCCCATGTGCCCTCGTTGCGCCCTGCCCTCGTAGATCTGGGTGATCTCCGGCCCCGGATCGGGCCACCTGAGAAAACGGCTCGATCATGCCACTGAGAAGGAATTACGCTTGCGGGCGTATCGCGTCGCTTGTCACTGGTTTCGGCTTTCCCACGGAACAGAACAGGAGGCCGCCCCGTGTCGATCCCCAAGAAGGGTTCGCGACTCATCACGGTCAACGGCGTCACCTACCGCTGGCGGATCCGTCGTAAGCCCACGTACTGCCAGGCGAACAGTTGGGGACCTCTGACCTTCGCGGTGGAACTGGCCGATGGGCCGGGGCGCGTCCTCCTGGTGTCACTTCCCTGCTCCCGGCCGGACGCCTGGCTCGGGGAGCGAGCGATGGCCGTAAGGCCCGCACTTGTTTCGGCGACCATCCGCAGGGCTCTCCGCCACGGCTGGGGCCCGCACCGAGCGGGCAACGCCCTCGCTCTCAGCCTGATCGAAGACAACCTGACAGAGGCGATGAACGGTCAGCGGCCCTCCTACGTGGTCCCCTTCATGCGGAGATGACCAGTTCGGAAGACATCGCTTTAAAAGAGTGGTCGTCATCTAGGGATGTCGCCATTTCGGCTTGGTAATCCAGCACAGAATGAGCGATCTTTATTGATCATTCCGTGCATGCGCCAGAGGGCGGACGAGTCGGCCTGTAGGCCGGGTTTTGTCCTTCATTGCTGAAGGGGCGACCATCCATCTAGGGCCGGCGTTGCCGCCGGTCTCGAGCGGTCTACCCGCGCGGCTCGGGCGGGCAGCCCTCAGACGTCGCGCGCGGGACGCTCCGGAGAGCGTCCCTTCTTGACCTTGCTCCGGGTGGGGTTTACCTAGCCGCCCACGTCACCGTGGGCGCTGGTGGTCTCTTACACCACCGTTTCACCCTTACCCCCGCGAAGGGGGCGGTTTGTTTTCTGTGGCACTGTCCCGCGGGTCACCCCGGGTCGGCGTTACCGACCACCCTGCCCTGTGGAGCCCGGACCTTCCTCGGCGGGTCCTCACAGACCCGACGCGGCCGCCCGGCCGGCTCGTCCGCCGTATCCCAAAGCCTACCGGTGTCCCGGAGCCCGCCGGTTCCCAAGTGGTCTCCAACCGGGCGACAAGTGGGACCGGGTGGGATGTGATCAGGCAACCGGGGCGACCGGAGGCCGCCGACGGGGCCGCCCGGCCGTACCGCCCGGGGAGGGGTGTGGGTCAGCGCAGGTGAGAGGTGTCGTTGAACGCCTTCACCACGGCGGGCCCGTCGGCGTAGTACTCGATCAGGGACAGTGAGGCCAGGTCGAGATGCATGCGGTACAGCGCGGCGAGGGGAGCCAGCAGCGCGGACCTCAGCAGCATCTTGATCGGCGTGACGTGGGAGACGACGAGAACCGTCCTGCCCTCGTAACGCTCGACCAGCCGGTCCCCGATCACCTGGACCCGCCGCGCCGCATCCCCGAAACTCTCCCCACCCGGCGGCGCGGCGGACGGGTCCGCCAGCCACGTGGCCAGCTCGTCCGGCCAGCGTCGCTGGATCTCGGTGAACGTGTGGCCCTCCCAGGCGCCGAAGTCGGCCTCCCTGAGTTCGGGTTCCACGACGACGTCGAGGCCCAGCCCGGCGGCCACGGTCTCGGCGGTGACGAGGGCCCGCCTCAGCGGCGAGCTGACAACCACCTGCACGCCGTACGGCTCCCGCGTCAGCCTGGCCGCGGCGGCCCGCGCCTGGGCGAGGCCGTTGGGGGTGAGCTCGGGGTCGCCAAGGCCGGAGAACCTGCGTTCCACGGACATCGGGGTCTCTCCGTGCCTGAGCAGCAGCAGTGAGGTCGCCGTGGTGGTCGGCGGGCGCCAGCCGGTGCCGGTGGTCGCGGAGGCGGTCGGGAAGGTCTCCGCGTCTGAGACGCCACCGGCCCCAACCTCAGAAAAGGAGACGTCCAGTACGGCCTTCGCCCCGGGAGCCGGAGCGGTCTCCACCTCAGAAACGGCACCAGCTCCTGGAGCCGGTACGGCCTTCGCCTCGGGAACAGCGCCAGCCCCTGGAACCGGTGCGGCCTTCGTCTCCGGAGCAGAAACCGGCACGGCTCCAGCCCCGGTGACCCGGGCGGCCTCCGCCTCGGAAACAGTGTCGGCCCCAGGAACCGGTGCGGCCTTCGTTCCCGGAGCCGGAACGGCCCCGGCGCCGGTCGCCCCCGAGGCCGAGGTGGTCCCCGCCCCGGAAACCGGTACGGCCGACTCAGAAGGAGGGTCGAAGAGGGAGCCCTGCTCGGAAGGCGCCGCGGTGAAGGACGACTGCCAGGGGACGCCCTTGGCGGCGGCGTCCATGGCCTCGTTGGCGAGGCGGTCGGCGTCCTTGTTCCTCTCCCTGGGGATCCAGCGCCAGGTGACCCTGAGGCGGCGGGCCAGGGAGGCGGCCTCCGTCGCCAGAGGGCGCAGACCCTCGTTTTTGATCTTCCAGCGGCCCGCCATCTGTTCGATGACCAGCTTGGAGTCCATCCGTACCTCGACGGAGGCGTCGTCACCGGCGAGGTCGAGCAGCGCCCTCAGTCCCGCGATCAGCCCGCGGTACTCGGCGACGTTGTTGGTCTGGGTGCCGATGGACTCGGCGACCTCCACCAGGATCTGGCCGTCGGCGGCGTCCTTGACGACGGCGCCGTAGCCAGCCGGTCCCGGATTGCCCCGGGACCCGCCGTCCGCCTCGACGACGAAAGAGGTCACAGGCCCGACTCCGGGGTACGGACGAGGATCCTGCGGCACTCCTCACAGCGGATGACCTCCTCGTGGGAGGCCGCCTTGATGCGGTTGATCTCGGCGATCGACAGGCTGGTGCGGCAGCCGAGGCAGCGGCCACCCTGGAGCATCGCGGCCCCGACCCCGAACTGGTCGCGGAGCTTGTCGTAGAGGGCGAGCAGGTCGGCCGGGATGTCGGCGGTGATCGTGGCGCGCTTGCCCTTGGCCTCGCCGGCCTCCTTGTCGATCTCGGCGAAGGCTGCGTCCCTGCGGTCCTCGGCGCCGCCCCGCGTGGTGGCCAGCTCGTCGCGCTCGGCGGAGAGCTTCGTGGCCTGGGCGTCGGCCGCCTCGCGGCGCTCCATGATCTCCAGGACGACCTCCTCCAGGTCGCTCTGGCGGCGGTGCAGGGAGGCGATCTCCGACTGGAGGCTGGCCAGGTCCTTCGGGGAGGAGACCTGGCCGGAGTCGAGACGCTTCTGGTCGCGTTCGGCGCGGACCCGGACGGCGTCGACGTCGGCCTCGGCCTTGGCCTGCTCACGGGCCAGGTCGCCCGCCTCGGTCTCGGCGGCGATCACCTGGGTGGCGAGCCTGGCCACCTTGGCGGACAACTCGTCGATCTCGGCCAGTTCCGGCAGGGTACGGCGGCGATGGGCCAGGCGGTCGACCACGGAGTCGAGTTCGGCCAGGTCGAGCAGGCGCTTCTGGGCTGCCGGGGCTGCTTTCACTTCAATTCCTCGCACTCTGCTGTTGTCTTCCAGGCGTCCGTGACCGTCTCGGAGACGCGCGTCTCAACAGTAATCCCCCGCGCGGCCAAGGCGGACGTCAGGCGGTGTGCCGCGTCGGCGAGCCAGGGCCACTCGGTCGCCCAGTGGGCGGCGTCGATCAGGGCAGGGCCTCCCGGCTCCTCGACGAACTCGCTGGCCGGGTGGTGGCGCAGGTCCGCGGTGAGGAACACGTCGACCCCGGCGGCGCGGGCCGTACCGAGCAGGGAGTCGCCTGAGCCTCCGCTGACCGCGACACGGCTGACCTCCCGGTCGAGGTCTCCCGCGACGCGCAGGCCGCCCGCCGTACCGGGAAGACCTTCGGCGGCGCGCCTGGCGAAGTCCCGCAGGGAGAGCGGGGCGGGCAGCGTGCCGACGCGGCCGAGGCCGCGGCGGGGGTCGGCGGCCGCGGGCAGGAGGGGGGTGAGCGGCCCGGTCAGCCCGACGGCACGGGCCAGCGCGTCGGAGACGCCGGGATCGGCGACGTCGGCGTTGGTGTGGGCGGTGAAGAGGGCGACGTCGTTCTTGATCAGCGTGTGGACGAGGCGGCCCTTGTAGGTCGTGGCGGCGACGCTGGTGGTTCCCCTCAGGTAGAGGGGGTGGTGGGTGACGATCAGGTCGGCGCCCCACCCGACGGCCTCCGCGGCGACGACCGCCGTCGGGTCGACCGCGAACAGGATCTTTCGCACCCGGGCGCCGGGGTCCCCGCAGACGAGTCCGACCGCGTCCCACGACTCCGCCCATGCTGGGTCATAGATTGATTCGAGCTCTCCGACCGTGTCGGCAAGGGTAGGCACGTGCGCAGACTACCGGCCCGCCCGCCGCCGATGATCCACACCACCTTCTCGTGAGGCCCGTGAGGAAGGACCCGCCCTTGTCCGTCGATCTCCATCGTGACGCCGTGGTCGCCGACACCCACAACGACCTGCTGATGGCGGTCACCGCGCGGCCACCCCACCGGTGGGCCTCCTTCTTCCGCGAACGCTGGCTCCCCCAACTCCACGACGGCGGCGTCAACCTCCAGGTCCTGCCCGTCTTCATCGACGACCGCCACCGCCCAGAAGGCGCCCTGCGCGAAACCCTGCGCATGATCGAATGCGCCCACACCCTCGCCGAAGGCAACCCTGACCACGTCCGCCTCTGCCTCGACGGCACCCAGATCGACCACACCCTGGCCGAAAGGAAGATCGCCCTCGTCCTGGCGTTGGAAAGCGCCCCCGGCCTCGACACCAACGTCGAACTCCTGCCCACCCTGCACCGCCTCGGGGTGCGCATCGCCTCCATCGCCCACTGGGGCCGCACCCCCCTGGCCGACGGCAGCGGCGAAGACGCCACCGCCAGCCGCCTCACCACCGCCGGAGTGGAAACCCTGCACCAGATGCAACGCCTGGGCATCCTCTTCGACCTCTCCCACCTCAGCGCCACCGGCGTCGACCACGTGCTGGAACTGACCACCCGCCCCCTCATCGCCACCCACTCCAGCGCCCGCGCCCTGCGCGACCACCACCGCAACCTCCCCGACGACCACCTGCGCGCCATCGCCGCCACCGGCGGCCTCATCTGCGTCAACTTCTTCCCCCCCTTCCTGGCCGAGCACCCCGACGACTACACCCTCGACCGCCTCGTCGACCACATCACCCACATCGCCGGCGTAGCCGGCATCGACCACGTCGGCCTCGGCCCCGACTTCGTCCGCGAAGTCCTCCACGACACCACCCCACCCTGCTGCGAGGACGCCGCCCCCGAAGGACTCGACGCCACCGCCACCCTTCCGGGGCTGGCGGGACCGGCCGGTTTGCCCCTGGTGACAGAAACCCTGCTCAAACATGGCTTCTCGGACGAAGAGATCGTCAAGATCCTCGGCGACAATGTGCTGCGCTTGTTCCGTTCCGAACTGGGAAGGCCCGCATGAACCTCGACCTGATGCTCGACGACCTGGAGGAACTCGTCGTCTGTGAATCCTTCTCCGCCGACCACGAGGCGCTGGCCCGCAGCGCCGCCGTGGTCGCGGACCAGGGGTTCAGAAGGCTCGGCGCGCGCCCCGAGACGATCGTGATCGACGGTGTCCCCCACCTGCGCTGGACCTTCGGCACGCCCAGGGTCCTGCTGGTCGGCCACCACGACACCGTCTGGCCGATCGGCACGCTGCGCGAGCACCCGTGGTCGCTCGACGACGGGATCGCCCGTGGCCCCGGGGTCTTCGACATGAAGGCCGGGCTGGTGCAGACCTTCCACGCCCTGGCCTCCCTGCCCTCACTTGAGGGGGTGTGCGTGCTGGTGACCGGGGACGAGGAGGTCGGCTCACGGACCTCGCGCGAGCTGATCGAGGAGTCGGCGCGCGGGTGCGCCGCGGCGTTCGTCCTTGAGGCGAGCGCGGACGGCGGCGCGCTCAAGACCTCGCGCAAGGGCACCTCCGACTACCGGATCACCGTGTACGGCAGGGCCGCCCACGCGGGTCTCGAACCGGAGAAGGGCGCCAACGCCGGAATCGAGCTGGCCCACCAGATCCTGGCGCTCAGCGCGATGGGCGAGGGGCTGACGACGGTGACCCCGACCACGCTGTCCGGGGGGACCACGGTCAACACGGTGCCCGCCACCGCGGGGGTGTCCGTCGATGTGCGGGTGCCGAGCGTCGCCGAGCAGGAGCGGATCGACCGCCTGGTCAGGGGGCTGCTCCCCCGCCTTCCCGGGACGCGGATCGAGGTGGCCGGGGGGCCGAACCGCCCCCCGCTTGAGGAGGCGTCCTCGGCGCGCCTGTTCGAGCTGGCGTGCGAGATCGCCAGGGACCTGGGCATGGAGCCGCTGCGCTCCGCGTCGGTCGGCGGCGCCTCCGACGGCAACATCACCGCGGGGGTCGGCTGCCCGACGCTCGACGGGCTCGGCGCGGTCGGCGGTGGCGCGCACGCGCCGCACGAGCACGTCATCGTCGGGGAGATGCCCGCCAGGACGAGACTGCTGGCCGAGCTGGTCACCTCGGTGCTGAAGACCTGAGGCACGCCGGGCTTCCCCCCAATGGAAGGGGAGCGGAACTTTGCCCCTCCTTGGCCATTAATGGCCAGGAAACGGCAATTAATCCGCCTAGGAAGATCGTCGGATCTCGGGGGAAGCTGGCGTGGTCACCAAGGGCTCCTGGTCGGTGCGGACCCGATTGACTCTGATCGCCGTCACCGTGGCCGCCCTGTCCGGACTCGCCCTCTCTCTGGTCGCCACCCTCTCCCTGTACGGCCTGGCGGGCAGCTACCGGGCCCAGGAGATCACCAACGCCGCCCTGGAGACGATCAACCTGACCGTCCGGGAGCAGTTGCCCGCCGTACTTCCCCAGGGGGCGTTGGACGGGGTCCAGGTGCTCGACCCGTCGGGCCGGGTCCTGTCCTCCACGCCCAACCTGCGGGGGAGGCCGCGGATGGCGATCTTCGTCCCTCCGCCGGGAAGCGTCAGCGCGGACCGGCAGGTGTGCGACAGCCCCGAGTTCCCCGACCGGTGCATGGTCGTCGTGGCGTTCAGGGTGCACCGGCCCGGGGGCGACTGGATCATCTACGCCGCCGATGACATCGTCCCGTGGTACGTCCATCCCGGCCTGTTCGCGGTCATCGTCGGCACCAGCCTGGCGCTGGTGCTGCTGGCCGGGGTCGGCGCCTACCAGACGGTCAACAGGGCGCTGGCCCCGGTGAACGCGATCAGAAGTGAGCTGGCCGAGATCACCGCGACCGACCTCGGCCGCCGGGTGCCCGTCCCGCCCGCGGCGGGGGAGATCAAGGAACTGGCCGTCACGATCAACCAGACGCTCGACCGGCTTGAGGCGGCGGCCGAGCAGCAGCGCAGGTTCGCCTCTGACGCCTCACACGATCTGCGCAGCCCGCTGACCGCGATGCGGGCGCAGGTCGAGGAGGCGCTGCACTATCCAGAGGACACCGACTGGAAGGCGAAGGCCGGGGAGATGCTCGCCAGCCTGGACCGGCTCCAGGCGATCGTCTCTGACCTGCTGATGCTGGCCAGGCTCGACTCCGGGGCGCCCATGGCCCGTCAGTCGATCGACCTGGGCGAGCTGTGCCGGGAGGAGATGGACCACCGCAGACGCCGCGTCGAGATCGTCTGCGACGCGGAGTCCGGCGTCATGGTGCAGGGCAGCCGTCTGCGGCTGGCGCGGCTGATGACGAACCTGCTGGACAACGCGGAGCGGCACGCGGCCTCACGGGTCGTGGTGACCGTGGCCGCCAGGGGGGACACGGCGGTGGTCGAGGTGCTCGACGACGGCGCGGGGATCGCCCGCGACCAGTGGGAGGTGGTCTTCCGCCGCTTCACCAGGCTCGACGCCTCACGTAACAAGGACGCCGGGGGCACCGGCCTGGGGCTGCCCATCGCCAGGGAGGTCGCCGAGGCGCACGGCGGGACGCTGGTGATCGAGGAGAGCGAACGTGGCGCCCGTTTCGTCCTCCGGCTGCCCCTCAGCCGTTGACCCTCTCGCCGGGCACCAGGACCAGGAGCATGGCCAGGGCGATCAGCCCGCCGCCGACCAGGACGGTCCAGGTGAGGCGTTCGCCGTACAGCATGATGGCCAGGGCGGTGACCCAGAGGGGCTGGGCGGACAGGATGACCGCGGCGGGCGCGGCGGGCACGTGGGCCTGACCGAAGGAGCGCGCGAGGAACCCCAGGGCGCAGGCGACGACCGACAGGTGGGCCATGGCGGCCCAGTCGGCCACGGTGCCGGGCAGGGTGAGACCGTCCGGTACGGCCAGCGCCCCGGTCATGAGCGCGATGACGCCGAGTTGGATCACCGCGAGGGCGTAGGCGTCGCGTCCGGCCCCCTCGAAGTCGCCGAGCACGAGGGTGTGCCCCGCGTACAGCACGGCCGAAAGCAGCGTGACGGCCAGGGCGGGCAGCGGTACGGCTCCGCCCTCCGTCCCCCTGAGCAGGGTGAAGATCGTCATCGCGGCGGTGGCCAGCGCGACCGCGACCCAGGTGCGGAAGGGCACCTCGGCGCCGAGCAGGACCAGCCCGAGGACCGGGGTGATCACCACGTAGGAGCCGACCGTGAACCCGGAGACCGACGAGGGCAGGTCGTGCAGGGCGATCGCCTGCGCCGTCTGGCCGACGCCGAACAGCAGGCCGAGCTGCACGCCGGTCAGCCAGGTGTTCTGGGACAGGCCACGCAGGCAGCGGGGCCGCAGGGCGAGCAGGGCGATCGTGGCGACGGCGTAGCGCTCGGTGAGCAGGTCCGCGACGGGCATGCGGGCCATGAGGTCCTTCATCAGCGGGAAGGCCGACCCCCAGGCGGCGCTGACGAACAACAGAAGGACGGCTCCCATGAGGGGGCGGGGAGCGGAGACCGCTGCCATGACAGCAGGATTCCACTACGCCCAGCTACCGAAGGGACGAGAAGTCCGTGGTGGAGTGGCCTGAATACCACGTTGAGTGAATGACCTCACCCCGGCGCGAGGTTCCTGTCACCCCTCGCCCGAGCCCCAGGCCCGAAGCCGATGCGGCCTCTCCGGTCGCGGGGGTACCGCGCCGGAGGGCCGCCGGAGTCGCCGGGGATTACCCGGGATGCGAATCCGCTGGACACGGGCACGGGCCGTCCCGGCGCGCCGCACGGATCCGGGGTCGTTGGAGCGTGCGTTCGCGGGGGAAGGGCCGTGACCCGCCGTGGCCCAGCAGAGCCACCCCCAACTAACTATCAGGAAACTTTCTTAAAAGAAAGCATTGACGGACCAGGTGGGAGCGCATAGTTTCCAAAATCAACAACCCGTGGGGGGCCTCGGGGTTGGGGTAACTGCTGTGTTTCCTCATTCGGAGGTAGCTCTCCCATGTCCTCACGTTTACGCGCGGGCCTCGCGGCGGCCGGTGCGTCGTTCGCCCTCATCGCCTGTGCCCTCGCGGGCACGGCGACCGCCGCGGCCGACGACTCGTCGTGCCGCCCCGACGGTCTCTACACCACCCCGGGCCTCGACGTGCCCTACTGCCAGGTCTACGACGACGCGGGCCGGGAGAAGATGGGCGCGGACCACCCGCGCCGCATCATCGGCTACTTCACGAGCTGGCGGACCGGCAAGAACGGCCAGCCGTCCTACCTGGCCAAGGACATCCCCTGGGACAAGGTCACCCACCTCAACTACGCGTTCGCGCACGTCGGCTCGGACAACAAGATCTCGGTCGGCGGTGACGGGGCCAACAACCCCGCGACCGGCATGGAGTGGCCGGGGATCGACACCCTCGACCCGTCGCTGTCCTACAAGGGCCATTTCAACCTGCTGAACAAGTACAAGAAGGCCCACCCGAACGTCAAGACGCTGATCAGCGTCGGCGGCTGGGCGGAGACCGGCGGTTACATCGACGACGCGGGCAACCGTCAGGCGTCGGGTGGCTTCTACACGATGACCACCAACGCCGACGGCTCGGCCAACACCGCCGGGATCAACGCCTTCGCCGACTCCTCGGTGGCCTTCATCAGGAAGTACGGCTTCAACGGCGTCGACATCGACTACGAGTACCCGACGTCCATGAAGGACGCGGGCAACCCGCTCGACTGGCAGGTCGGCAACGCCCGCCGCGCCTCGCTGATGAAGAACTACGCGGTGCTGATGAAGACGCTGCGTGACAAGCTCAACGCGGCCTCCGCCGCCGACGGCAAGTACTACCTGCTCTCGGTCGCGGCGCCCTCCTCCGGCTACCTGCTGCGCGGCATGGAGACCTTCCAGGTCACCCAGTACCTGGACTACGTCAACATCATGTCCTACGACCTGCACGGCGCCTGGAACGAGTTCGTCGGCCCGAACGCGGCGCTCTACGACGACGGCAAGGACGCCGAGCTGGCCAAGTGGAACGTCTACAACACCGAGGCGTACGGCGGCATCGGCTACCTCAACACCGACTGGGCCTACCACTACTTCCGCGGCGCGATGCCGGCGGGCCGGATCAACATCGGCGTGCCGTACTACACCCGGGGATGGCGCAACGTCACCGGTGGCACCAACGGCCTGTGGGGCATCTCCAAGAGCACCAGCGGCTGCCCGATCGGCCTGACCACCTGCGGTGACGGCGCACGCGGCATCGACAACCTCTGGCACGACCTGGAGAACAACAGCGAGGTCGGCGGCGGCGGCAACCCGCTCTGGCACGTCAAGAACCTGCTGGACGGCCGCGCCGGATCGTACGGCCCCGCCTACGGTCTCGACCCGAACAAGCCCGACGACAAGCTGACCGGCACCTACACCCGCAACTACAACTCGACCCTGGTCGCGCCGTGGCTGTGGAACGACAGCAAGAAGGTCTTCCTGTCGATGGAGGACGACCAGTCGATCGGCGTCAAGGCCAACTACGTCAAGGACAAGGGCATCGGCGGCCTGATGATCTGGGAGCTGGCCGGTGACTACGCCTGGGACTCCGCCAAGGGCGAGTGGTTCATGGGCAACACCCTCACCAACCAGGTCTACGACACCTTCAAGACCGCCACGCCGTACGGCGCGACCCGGGCGAAGGTCAGCATCCCCGACGAGAAGCTCGACGTCAGCGTGGACATCAGCGGGTTCCCCTCCGGTGACAGCAACTACCCGATCACCGGCAAGCTGAAGGTCACCAACAACTCCAGGACCACGATCCCCAGCGGCGCCGAGTTCCAGTGGGACTACGCCAGCTCCGCCCCCAGGACGGCCAAGGACCAGTCCGGCTACGGCCTGACCGTGATCAGCAGCGAGCACGGCAGCGGCAACAACATCGGCGGCCTGAAGGGCGACTTCAACCGGGTCTCCTTCAAGCTCAAGGCCAACGAGTCGCTGGCGCCCGGCGCGTCGCTGAGCATGGACTACGTCTACTACCTGCCCGCCCCGGCCCCGGCCAACTTCACCGTGAGCTTCGGCGGCAAGACCTACGGCCTGACCGGCGACTACGCCCGCGGTGGCGTGGTGGTCAACCCGACGCCGACGCCCACCGGCACCGGCGGTCCCGGCGGCGACTGCTCGGCTCCCCCGTGGTCGGCCGGTGAGGTCTACAACGGCGGCGCCAAGGTCTCGCACAAGGGCCACGTGTGGCAGGCCAAGTGGTGGACGCAGAACAACGAGCCGGGCACCAACAGCGTCTGGACCGACCTCGGCGCCTGCGTCACCCCGACCGTCACGCCCACCGTCACCCCCACGGTGACGCCGACCGTGACCCCCACCGTCACCCCGACCGTCACGCCCACGGTCACTCCCACTGTGACCCCCACCGTGACGCCCACGGTCACCCCGACGGTCACGCCCACCGTGACCCCGACCGTCACCCCGACCGTGACGCCCACCGTCACGCCGACCGGTAACTTCCCGGCCTGGAAGGCGGGTACGTCCTACACCTCGGGCACCCGGGTGACCTACTCGGGCGTCAACTACGAGTGCCGCCAGGCGCACACCTCCGCCGTGGGCTGGGAGCCCGCGAACGTGCCCGCGCTCTGGCTGCGCCTCAACTAGCCACCTCTCCCATCGGCGCCCGGCGATCCATTCCTGCCACGGATCGCCGGGCGCCCCCGTTTTTCCGCCTCCCCCGGCGCCTTCCCGGCCGATTCCCGCACCCGCCCACCAAGATGGGAGCATTGCGGGAACACGACGAACCCATAGGAAGGCCACGATCGGTGAGGCGGTTACTGACTGTCCTGTTGCTCGCGAGCGCCGCGCTCCTGAGCGTGGTCACCCCGGCGCAGGCCCACAACGTGCTGATCGGCAGCGACCCGGAGAACGGCGCCTCTCTGGCCACGGGCCCCGCGCGGATCACCCTGACCTTCGACCAGACGGTACGGCAGGGCTTCGCGCAGATCAGCGTGACCGGCCCCGGCGGCACCCGCTGGGAGGAGGGCAAGACCACGGTCTCCGACGAGAAGGTGAGCGTCGAGGTCAGACCGCTCGGCCCGGCCGGGCAGTACGTGGCGGGCTACCGCATCCTGTCCTCCGACGGCCACCCGGTGTCGGGCAAGGTGACCTTCACCCTGACCGCCGCGGGCACGGGAACCCCCGCCCAGGCCGCCCCCGGCGCCGCCACGGCCCCGGCGCAGGCGCCCGACCTGAGCGCCCAGGCCGCCGAGGCCGCGCAGAACGGCGGGGCCGGGATGGCCGTGCTGTGGATCGTGGGCGCCCTGGTGCTGCTGGGCGGGGCGACCGTCGTCGCGATGCGCCGCAACGGGAGCCGGGAGGAGACGCGGTGACCGCGACACTGGAGCGCGCCCCCGAGGCCGTCTCGGTCAGGAGGCTGCTGATCGGAGGCTTCGTCTCCGGGGCGCTGCTGGCCGTACTGGCCGCGACGACCATGACCGCCGAGAAGGCCGTGCCGGGCATCGCCGTGCCCGGCCCCCTCGTCGAGTACGGCCTGCCCGTGCTGCGGGTGCTGCTGGACCTCGCGGCGGTCGCCGTGGTGGGGCTCAGCCTGCTGCCGAGAATCCTCGGGTTCGACGACCCCGAGCGCACCGAGCCGGTGATGCGCAGGGCCAGGCCCGCCGCGGTGACGTTCGCCTGGGCGTGGGCGGTGCTGGCCCTTGTCGTCATCGTCTTCCAGACCGCCCAGCTCAACCCGGGAACCGTCCCCACCCCGGCGCTGATCGCCCAGTACGTCAGCAGGTTCGGTAACGGCCAGGGGATGCTCTTCAGCGCCGCCTGCGCGCTCGCCTACGCGGGCATCGGGCTGCTGGCCGTACGGTTCGGGGAGAAGGTGCCCGCGGAGCTGAGGATCGTGGTTGCCTTCTTCGGCCTGCTGCCGATCCCCGTCACCGGGCACGCGGTGAACTCCGTGTGGCACGACCCCATCATGATCTCGATGGAGCTGCACGTGATGGGCTCGGCCGCGTGGACCGGCGGGCTGCTGGTGATCATGCTGCTGGTCGCGAGGGACCGGGAGCTGCTGGCCGCGGTCCTGCCCAGGTTCTCCAGGCTCGCGACGCTGGCCCTGGCGCTGGTGAGCCTCTCAGGGCTCGTCACCGGCCTGGCCTCGATGGCCCTGACCCCGGGGGTCGAACTGCCCGGGGCGCTGCTCAACCGCGACTACGGGCTGCTGCTGCTCGCCAAGGCCGGGTGCGTGGCGCTGCTGATCCCGTTCGCCGCCCACATCAGGTTCCGTCTGCTGCCGCGCATCGCCGCGCGGCAGGGAACGGCCGTCGTCGCGTGGGCGGCGGCGGAACTCACCGTGATGGGCCTGGCCTACGGGTTCGCGGTCGCGCTCACCACGGCCTCCATATCCTGACCCCGGAGCCCGAAGCGGGTCAGCGCCCACTCCGCGCCCAGCCAGAGCAGCGCCAGCAGCGCCCCGCCCATCGCCACGACCGTCGTCGGGACCAGCGGCGGGGTGAGGTAGGCGGCGCTCTGCAGGCGCAGCGCCTGGTCCACGACGACGGTCACCGCGACCGACCCGGCCAGCGCCCGCACCACCGGGTTCCTGATCAGGAACGCCAGGTCGATCATGAGCGCCCCGGCGATCATGAAGACCGGGACCGCGGAGCGCGGGAAGCCCGTCACGGCCAGCAGCGGCCAGATGAGGGCGCGGTAGGCGACGTAGGAGGCCGCCACGGCGGTCGCGGTGAGGATCCGTCCCGTCATCGCGCGGGCGACGACCAGGACGATCATGGCCGCGGCCACCCCGTAGACCGGGTAGAGCTCGTCGGGCACCGGGAGCGAGAACCTGACCACCATGGGCCGGTCGATGGCGCGACCCATCTGGTCGGCGGCGAACTGCAGCAGGATGGGCTCTGCCTCTGGGCGTCCCCTGTCCCAGGCGGCGATGCCGAACACGCCGTACTCCTGGTGCTGTGCCGGGAACCACACGTTCTCCAGCAGGAAGACGCACAGGGCGCCGAGGACCACCGTGCGCGTGCGCCCCGGGGGCGCTCCCATGAACCAGCCCCTGGTCACCCCGGAGACCATCAGCAGCGTGCCGATGTAGAGCATCATGTGCGACGGGCTCCACGAGGTGATGTCGAGCCCGTTGACACGGTGGTTGATGAGGTCGAGCGGGACCGCGATGAGGAAGACCGCGGTGCCCCAGCCGATGAGACGCTGCGAGGTCCTGTCCACGCCGTAACCGGTGTAGAGGTGGACGATCGTGAGCGTGAGGGCGATGGCGGTGCCGACGCTGTTGAGCAGGTGCGGTGGCGCCAGGTCGTCACGCAGCCACTTGAAATGCCACGAGACGTCCCACGAGGCGCCGAGGACCTTGAACGAGAAGGCGACAAGCCAGCCGAAATAGAGCACCCGGAACAGGTCCTCGGGGGTCTGCCTGCCCGCCTTTCCCCTGGTCCAGTAGGGCAGCGCCCACTGGATGGCCTGGATGGCGCTTCGTTTTGGACTCACGACGAACTTCACGCGCGAAATGATGCCCGTCCTTTACCTTGGTCCGCAATCAGGAACATCCCTGAGAGATCGACAGGGGTTAGTCCCATACGGCGATGCTTGCACCCTTCAAGGGGTTTTGTCGCCACTTGCTCCTCATGTTCTCGCTGTCTGACCGTCTCAGGAGGCTCTCAGCCTGCCCTCAGTAAGCTCACCGCATGAAGCTCGCGGGCAAGCCTGTCGCCTGGATCGCGCTGGTCGCCGTACTGGCCGCCGCCGTGGCCGTCTGGATCCTGTGGCCGTCCCCCTCGGGGGCACGTCCCCAGGAGCAGAGCATCACGGTGCTCGACGGCCCCCGTGACGACCAGCGGGTCACACTGGACGCGACGTTCTTCCCGCCCGCCGGGGGCGGCAGGGCCCCCGCGGTGCTGCTGGCCCACGGCTTCGGCGGCAGCAAGCAGAGCGTCCGGGAGGCGGCCGTACGGCTCGCCGGAGACGGCTACGCCGTGCTGACCTGGTCAGCAAGGGGCTTCGGCCGCTCGACGGGACAGATCGCGCTCAACTCCCCCGACTACGAGGTCAAGGACGTGCGCCAGCTCGTCGACTGGCTGGCCAGACGGCCCGAGGTCAGGCTCGACGAGGCCGGGGACCCGAGGGTCGGCGTCGCAGGCGGCTCCTACGGCGGCGCCATCGCGCTGATGGCCGCCGCCCACGACGACCGGATCGACGCGATCGTCCCCCAGATCACCTGGCACGACCTGGCCGACGCGCTCTTCCCCGAGGCGGGCGGCAGGGGCCCGCAGGACGGGGTGTTCAAGCGCATGTGGGCCGGGCTGTTCTTCAGCAGGGGCGGCACCTCCCCCGCCCCCGTCCCCGGGGCGCCGAGGGCCGTCACCGAAGAGGCGCCACCGGCGAGCGCGCAGGAGGTCAGGTGCGGCCGGTTCCTGCCCGAGCTGTGCGACGTCTACCAGAAGATCGCCGAGACGGGCCGGGCGACGCCGGAGGCGGTCGAGACCCTGCGCAGGTCGAGCCCCGTCTCCGTGCCCGGCAGGATCAGGATCCCCACGCTACTGATCCAGGGGACACGCGACTCGCTGTTCACCCTCGCCCAGGCCGACGCCAACGCCAGAGCCGTGGCCGCGACCGGCGCCCCGGTCTCCGTCGCCTGGTTCGACGGCGGCCACGACGGCGGCGACGGCGAGATCGACTGGCTCCACGAGCGGACCGCCGCCTGGTTCGCCCGCTACCTGAAGGGCGAGAGCGGGCAGGCCGAGGCCCCGTTCACCGTCACCCGCGACGGCGGACGCGACCCCGGCACCCGCCGCCCCGTCCAGCTTCACGCCACCTCCCCCGCCTACCCCGGCCTGTACGGCGCGGCGACGACCCAGATCCCCCTGGAGGGCCCCGCCCAGCCGGTCGCCAACCCGCCCGGCGGCTCCCCCTCCTCGATCTCCTCGGTGCCCGGCTTCGGCGTCCCCACGGGGGCCGGGCTGAGCCTGTCCACCGAGATGCCGGGGCAGAGCGCCCACTTCGACTCCGCCCCGCTCACCGCCCCGCTCCAGGTCACCGGTGGCTCCACGGTCCGGGTCAGGGTGCGTACCGAGGGCGACTCCAAGGACGGGGTGACGCTGTTCGCCAAGCTCTACGACGTCGGCGTGGGCACCCAGGCCCCGGTCCTGCCCGACGGCCTGGTCGCCCCGGTGCGGGTCGCCGTCTCCTCCGGCGGTACGGGCGAAGCCACCGTCACGCTGCCCGTCATCGATCACCGTTTCGACGCCGGGCACCGGCTGCGGGTCGCCTTCACCACGACCGACCTCGGCTACAGCACCCCGGCCGCCCCGGCCGTCTACCAGGTCGAGCTGGCCTCCCCCGCGCTGACCGTCCCGACGGACGCCGCGCTGCGGACCCCGCCCAACGGGCCGTCCTGGTGGACGTGGGCGCTGCCCGCCGTCGCGGTCGTGGTCGCGGCGCTCCTGCTGCTCGCCGGGCGCCGGCGCCGCCGTACGGACCACGACCCGGACCTGGCCGACGTCCCGCTGCGGATCGACGGCCTGACCAAGGCCTACCGCAACGGCGAACTGGCGGTCGACGACCTGTCCTTCACCGTGGAACGCGGCCAGGTGCTCGGCCTGCTCGGCCCCAACGGCGCGGGAAAGACCACGACGATGCGGATGATGATGGGCCTGATCCACCCCGACGCGGGCGAGATCAGGATCTTCGGCCACCGGGTCTCCCCCGGCGCCGCCGTGCTGTCGCGGCTGGGCTCCTTCGTCGAGGGGCCCGGCTTCCTGCCGCACCTGACGGGACGGGCCAACCTGGAGCTCTACTGGCGGGCCACAGGGCGTCCTGAGCGGGACGCCCACTTCGCCGAGGCCCTGGAGATCGCCGGGCTCGGCGGCGCCCTCGACCGCGCGGTGCGGACCTACTCCCAGGGCATGCGCCAGCGCCTGGCCATCGCCCAGGCCATGCTCGGCCTGCCCGACCTGCTGGTCCTCGACGAACCGGCAAACGGCCTCGACCCGCCCCAGATCCGGGAGATGCGCGAGGTCCTGATCGCCTACGCGGCGCGGGGTCGTACGGTCATCGTCTCCAGCCACCTGCTCGCCGAGGTCGAGCAGACGTGCGGCCACGTGGTGGTCATGCACCGGGGACGCCTGGTCACCGCGGGGCCGGTACGTGAACTGCTGAACGGGCACGGTCCGGGTAACGGCTCGGGCAGCCGTCTTGAGGACGTGTTCCTTGACCTGATCGGGGAGAAGGCATGAGCGAGATCCTGGCGCGGGCCGATTCGGCGGTCGAGGAGGTCCCCGAGACCCCGGGGCGGGGCGACGGCCGGGCCGCCGGTTACCTGCCTGGCCGTACGCTGCCGCTCTCCGTGGAGTTCGCCAGGCAGTTCAGGCGGCGCCGCACGCTGGTGATGTTCGGCCTGCTGCTGGCGCTGCCGTGGGTGCTGGTCGCCGCCTTCGAGCTGGGCGCTGGCTCCGGCCAGCCGACGGGCACGCTGCGCATGTCCGACCTGGCGACCGAGGGCGGCCTGAACTTCGCGGCGTTCGCGCTGTCGGTCTCGGCGAGCTTCCTGCTGGTCGTGGCGGTCGCGCTGTTCTGCGGCGACACGGTGGCCAGCGAGGCGAGCTGGTCCTCGCTGCGTTACCTGCTGGCCGCCCCGGTCCCCAGGGACAGACTGCTGCGGCAGAAGCTGGTGGTCGCCCTGGCCTACTCGGCGGCGGCGGTCGTCTGCCTGCCGGTGATGGCGCTGCTCGCCGGGACCCTGGCGTTCGGCTGGAACGACGTGCGGGTGCCGGGCACCGGCGAGACGGTCGCCGCGCTGGACGTGCTGCCCCGGTTCGGGATCGTGGTCGGCTACGTGCTGGTCAGCCAGTTCGTGGTCGCCGCGCTCGCCTTCCTGCTCTCCGTCGGCACGGACTCACCGCTCGGCGCCGTCGGCGGGGCGGTCGGCCTGGTGATCGTCAGCGGCATCCTGCAGGCGGTGGACGCGCTGGGCTCGCTGCGGGAGTTCCTGCCGACGTTCTGGAGCACGGCGTGGCTTGACGCCCTCGCGCCGCAACCCGACTACGGCGGAATGGTCAAGGGCGTGGCCGTCTCGGTCACCTACTCGGTGGTCCTGGTCGCCCTCGCCTTCCGCCGGTTCCGGCGCAGGGACGTGGTCTCGTGAGCTGGGGCCGTTCCTACCAGTGGGGCGGCCGATCCTCCAGCAGCCTGTCGTCGTCGCTGGGCTCGCGCCACGCGCCCCAGCCGATGTCGGTGTCGTCCGCTGTCTGGTCGGGCAGGATCGGCGGGCCGTCGTCAGAGAGATCGACGGGACGCAGATCATCAGGATGCAGGTCGTCGGGCTCAAGCGAAGTCACGGGTCCATGCTAGCCAGCGTGACGCCCACTCCTCCGCACCACGAGTGGACGGTTGGGGAAACTCCTGCCCGCTTCCCGTCCTCAGGGACAGCCGACTGTCCGGACGGGTACGATGCGGAAGGTCAGGTGTCAGCTACCCCCGTGAGGCGGCCATGGCAGCGCCATCAGGATGGCGGCGAGACGGCAATCTCCCGAACGAGCTCACCAGCTTCGTCGGGCGCACCAGGCTCCTGACCATTCTGCGACAGCGGTTGCGCGAGCACCGCCTCGTCACCGTGACCGGCATCGGCGGGGTCGGCAAGTCGCGTACGGCGCTGCGCGTCGCGCACCAGATGCGCGGCCAGTTCAAGGACGGCATCTGGTTCGCCGACATCGCCAGGCAGCGTGATCCCAGCCTGCTCAGGCACACGATCAACTCGGCCCTCGGCATCGCCGACCAGTCGTCCCGCTCTCCGGAGGAGACGCTGGTCGAGTGGCTCAACGACCGCGAGGTCCTGCTGGTCATCGACGCCTGTGAGCACGTGACCGAGGCCTGCGCCAGGCTCTTCGAGGACCTGCTGACCCGGGTGAGCGGCCTGACCATCCTGGCGACCAGCCGCCACTCGCTCAACGCCAGGGGCGAGCACACGGTCACCGTGCCGCCGCTGGCCCTGCCCGGCAGCGTGCCGGGTGAGAACGTCTTCACCAACGAGGCCCTGATGCTGTTCGCCGAGCGGGCGAGCGCGGCGGTTCCCGGCTTCGAGCTCGACGAGCGCAACGTCAGCTCCGTCAGCGAGCTGTGCCGCCGCCTCGACGGCATCCCGCTGGCCATCGAGCTGGCGGCGGTGCGGCTGCGGGCGCTGTCCGTCGAGCAGATGATCGACCTGCTGGCCGACCGGTTCAGCCTGCTCGCGGGCGCCAGCCGTACGGCGTTGCCCAGGCACCAGACGCTGCGCGCGGCGATCGGCTGGAGCCATGAGCTGTGCGAGCCCGCCGAGCGGCTCCTGTGGGCGCGGCTCTCGGTCTTCGCGGGTGACTTCGAGCTTGACGCCGCCCACTACGTGTGCGCCGGGGACAACCTTCCCCACGAGAACATCGTCGACCTCATCTCCAGCCTGGTCGAGAAGTCGATCCTGCTCAGCAGCGGCACCCCGTCGGGGCACCGCTACCGGCTGATCGACACGCTGCGCGACTACGGCGAGGAGTGGCTCAAGCACCTGAACGAGAAGGAGCGCATCAAGGAGCGGCACCGTGACTACTACCTGCAGCTTGCCCTCAAGAGCGAGGAGGCCTGGTCGGGTGCCCGCCAGGTCTACTGGCACGTCCGGATGCGCCACGAGCACGACAACGTCAGGGTCGCCCTCGACTACTGCCTGAACACTCCGGGCGAGATGGTCGCGGGGCTGAAGCTGCTCTCCTCACTGTGGTTCATGTGGGTGGCCTGCGGGCTGGCGCGCGAGGGCAGGCTCTACCTTGAGAAGACCCTGGAGCTGTCACCGGAACCGTGTCCCGAGCGGTGCAAGGCGCTGTGGGTGCTCTCCTACATCAACAGTGCCCAGGGCAACATCACCGGCGCCATCGAGGCTGCCGAGAAGTGCAGCGCGGAGGCGGTGCGCATCGGCGACTCGGGTGCGGTGATCCTGGCGACGAAGATGCTCGGCACGGCGGCCTTCCTCCAGAACGACCTGCACAAGGCGAGCGCGCTGCTCGGTGTCGCCATCGAGTTCCACAAGAGCGGCAGGGAGCTGAACCCGGGTCTGCTGCCCTCGATCGTCGAGCTGTCGATGGTGCTGCTCATGCAGGGCGACCCCGGCGAGGCCGAGACGCTGCTGCGCGACTGCATCACGGTGTGCACCCAGCGCGGTGAGCTGTGGTTGCGCTCCTACGCCATCTACGCGCTGGCCAGCGTCTCGCAGGCGATGGGCCGTCCCGCAGAGGCCATGACGAACGCGCGTGAGGCGCTGCGGCTGAAGGGTTACTTCCACGACGTCCTGGGTGTCGGCCTGGCGATCGAGGTGGTCGCGAGGCAGGCCCTCGAAGCGAACCAGCCCGAGCTGGCCTCGCGGCTGATGGGCGGTGGCCAGGCGCACTGGCGCACGTTCGGGTTGCCGCAGCTCGGTTCGCCCTTCTTCAACGCCGAGCACGACCGCTGCGTCAAGGAGTGCAAGGAGCTTCTGGGTGAGCAGGCGCACGAGGAGGCCTTCGCCGCCGGGAAGAAGCTGAGCCTGGAGGAGCTGATCGCCCTCGCACTCGGGGAGCACGGGCAGGAGACCGCCGACCCGCTCCTCCAGGACTGAGGCGTCCCCTCACTCCTCGGAGAGCCGCTTCTGCCAGGCCACCGTGTAGCGGGAGCTGGTCAGTGAGTAGTCGACGCTTCCGCTGATCCAGAACTCCAGGCCGCGCACGTAGGCGCGCACCGCCTCGGAGCCGAGCGCCTCCAGCGAGGGACGCCGTTCGATCATGTTGGCGATGGCCTGGTTGCGCATCGTGCCGATCCGCTCCATCGCGGTCTGCCGGGAGACCTTTCCGTGTACGGCCAGCACGTTCACCAGGTTGTTGCGGGCGTTTCCGCCCTCGCTCTCCTTGGCGTAGGAGATGAGGTCGTTGTCCCAGACGACGACGTCGTTGGCGCTCTCGGTGATCGCGCGCATGGCGGGGTGACGCCACTCCTCGGGGGTGAGGCGGTGGCCCGCCGCGATGTCGATCAGGGCGAAGACCGTGAGCATGGCGCCGGTCCTGCGCCGCATGAACAGGTAGTCCTCAAGGGAGGGGACCACCTCGTCCTCGCGGTTGGCGGCCTCCCAGACCTGCGCGAAGAGGTAGTCCTTCGTGACGGCGCACCAGCGGTCGAGCTGGTCGCCGTCGGCGTGCGCGGCGATCCTGTTCTTGATCTCCAGCAGCGTCCTGGCGAACCGGTCCTCGACCACGTATCCGCCGTCCAGGCCTTCGAGGACGGCGTAGAACTGGGGCAGCGCACGGGCTATCTCGGCGGCTCTGCGGTCGGACTCGCAGAAGGCGTCGTCGAAGGCGAACAGCCACACGCACCAGTCGGTCACCAGGCGGAGCAGGTCGTGTTCCGCGTAGGGGTAGGTCCGGCCACCGAGCCAGCCGTACCTCGCCTGTCTGTAGCGCTCGACCGTCTCGGCGTCCCTGAGCATTCCCGAGGCGATGAGCCACTCCAGGGTCTCCCGGTCGACTCTCTCGACGTGGGGACTCACCTCACTCGGGAAGGGGCAGGGGAGCGGGGGGATGTGCAGACGCTGATCGGACTGAGGTGTAGTAGTAGTTCCCACCTGTCAAGGATCGCTGAACGCCAGATGATTTCAATATGTCGCCATATAGGAGACATCACAAATCGGGATAACGTTCAAACCACTTCAGATACTGTTCGTGGCCGAACATCTGTGCGGCCTCCCTCGCGGAGGGGGTTCCCTGGTCCGGATCGGCGCCCGCGTCCAGGAGTGCCCTGATCACCTCGGGTTCCTTCTTGAAGACCGCCCCGGACAGCGGGGTCTGCCCCCTGTCGTTCGCCAGGCCGGGGTCGGCGCCGAGGGCGGTCAGCGCCCTGACGGTCTCGGCGTGGCCGTGGTAGGCGGCGAGCATCACGAGGGTGTCGCCCCGGTCGTTCCTCAGGTTGGCCGGGACCCCGGCCTCGACGTACGCGCGGAGTCTGTCGGTCTCGCCCGCTCTGGCCAGGTCGAACAGGCGGGTGGCGAACTCCTCCAGCTCAGGGTCGGACTGCATGCGAACCATTCTGCCCCGGTAGGGTTCCCTGTGATCGCCGGGGGCAGGCGGAATTCCGAGGAATTCACCGGACGGCCCGGGGGTTCATGTTGTGGAGAGACGACCGAGGAAAGGCTGGGAGACGGTGTTCGACCCGACGGATCTCTACCGGCTCAGCGAAGAGGTCCCTGAGCTGACCGATCCGGTGCTTCTCTACCACTTCGACGGGTTCGTGGACGCGGGCGGCGCGGGGCGGCTCGCCCTCGGCCACCTGCTGAGCGAGCTGGAGCACCGCGTCGTGGCGACGTTCGACGTGGACCGCCTGCTCGACTACCGGTCCCGGCGTCCGATCATGACCTTCGACACCGACCGCTGGGTTTCCGTGGAGAGCCACGAGCTCGCCCTGCGCCTGGCCCACGACACGACGGGAACCCCGTTCCTGCTGCTCACCGGCCCCGAGCCCGACCGCGAGTGGGAGCTGTTCGCCGAGGCCCTCGGCACGCTCGTCACCCGCCTCGGCGTCGGCAGGCTGGTGACCCTGCACGGCATCCCGATGGCCGTGCCGCACACCCGCCCGCTCGGGATCACCGGTCACGGCAGCCGCCCCGAGCTGGTCTCCGGCCAGGGCAGCGCCTTCGGCAGGGTCCAGGTCCCCGGGAGCGCCGCCGCGCTCGTGGAGTTCCGGCTCGGCGCCCAGGGGCACGACGCCCTCGGATACGCCGTGCACGTCCCGCACTACCTCGCCCAGGCGGAGTATCCCGCGGCGGCGCTGGCCGCGCTCGACGCGGTCACCAGGAGCACCGGCCTGGCGTTCCCGCTCGACGGCCTGCGTGAGGCGGCGACCAGGACCGACGCCGAGATCGCCGAGCAGATCAGCGCCTCCGACGAGCTCTCGACGGCCATCAAGGGCCTGGAGCAGCAGTACGACGCCTTCGCGGCGGGCTCGCAGCACGAGAACCTGATGGCCGAGACCTCCGAGATGCCCACCGGTGACGAGCTGGCCGCCCAGTTCGAGGCCTTCCTCGCCGAGCGCGACGAGCAGCGCGGTGACTGACCGGGCAGGGCGGGTGTCCCGCGATGGGTGAGACGGTGCCCGCCCTGCGTGTCGGTCTCGTCGGGTACGGCGTGGCCGGATCGCTCTTCCACGCCCCACTGATCGCCGCGACCCCCGGGCTGAGCCTGTCGACCGTGGTGACGCGCTCCCCCGAGCGGGCCGCCGAGATCGCCAAGAAGTACGGCGCGCGGGTGGTCGGCGACGCCGAGGAGCTGTGGGGCGCCTGCGACCTGGTCGTGGTCGCCTCCCCCAACCGCACCCACGTCCCACTGGCCGAGGCCGCGCTGCGCAGCGGGGTGCCGGTCGTGGTCGACAAGCCGCTCGCGGCGACCGCGGCGCAGGCCAGGGGGCTGGCGGAGCTGGCGCGTGAGCGCGGCCTGATGCTGAGCGTGTTCCAGAACCGGCGCTGGGACGGCGACTTCCTGACGATCAGGCGGCTGCTGTCGTCCGGGGAGCTGGGCACGGTGAACCGCCTTGAGTCCCGGTTCGAGCGCTGGCGGCCCGTCCCGAAGGGCGGCTGGCGGGAGGCGGGCGGCGCCGAGGAGGTCGGCGGCCTGCTGTACGACCTCGGCAGTCACCTGGTCGACCAGGCCCTGCGCCTGCTGGGGCCGGTGACGCACGTCTACGCCGAGTCCGACGCCAGGCGGGCCGGGATCTCCGCCGACGACGACACCTTCGTCGCGCTGACGCACGCCGAGGGCGCCCGCTCCCACCTGTGGGTGAGCGCGGTCTCGCCCATGCCCGGCCCCCGGTTCCTGGTGGCGGGCTCGAAGACCGGTTACCTGAAGCACGGGCTCGACGTGCAGGAGGAACGGCTGCGCGCCGGGCTCTCCCCCAGCGCCCCCGGCTTCGGCGACGAGCCGCCGCAGCGGTGGGGCACGCTGGGGGCCGGTGAGGACCTCCATCCGGTCCGCACCGAACCCGGCGCCTACCTCGACTTCTACCGTGGCGTCGTGGCGAGCCTGCGCGAGGGGGCGCCCGCCCCGGTCGATCCCTGGGAGGCGGTCGAGACCCTCACGGTCCTGGAGGCCGCCCGCCGTTCGGCCACCGAGGGCGTCGGCGTGAAGCTCTAGTCACGCAGGCGCGAACGCAGGGCCTGGGAGTCGTTCTCGTTCCACCCCTGGGCGCCGAGCCAGGCCAGCGGCCCGCCGAAGCGGTTGTCGAGCACGTCGAGGAACTGCTCGATGTACTCCGCGCGTGGCCGGTGGTCGTCGGCGGGGCGGGCGTCGAGGTCGTCACGGTAGGTGGGGCTCGACCGCAGGCGCGCCAGGATGTGCTCGATGCGGTCGCCGGTCGCGACGTAGTCGGAGACGATCGCCTCCCGGGTGACCCCGGCGACCTCCAGGGCCAGGGCGCTGACCACGCCGGTGCGGTCCTTGCCCGCGGCGCAGTGCACGATGGCGGCGCCGTCGTCGTGGGCCAGGGCCCGCAGCGCGGCCAGGACCGAGTCGGGGCGGTTGTGGAGGTAGCCGTAGTAGAAGCCGGTCACCCGCAGCTCGGCGAGGGTGTCCTCGTCCATGTCCTGCCAGGGCAGCACCCGCTCGGCGTCGATCCTGTCGGCCTCGACGTCGGTGTTCACGCCACCCTCGGCGAAGAGGGTGAGGTGGTGGATGCTCACCTCGGGGAAGCGGGTGAGTGGTCCCGGACCCTCCAGGGTCACCTCGGCCACCGAGCGCAGGTCAACGACGTGGCGGAGCTTGAGGTCCCCGACGAGCAGGCCGAGGTCGCGTTCCGTCAGTCCCTGCAGGTTGTCCGACCGGTACACCCGGCCGAAGCGTGTGGTCCCGCCGTCCTTCGTCGTGAGCCCGCCGAGGTCACGGACGTTGACGGCACCTTCAAGATGAATCCATCGCGTCAGTTCGTTCATCACTGAAGAGCTTATACGTCGGGGTATGACCAGTCAGTGAACACCCGGGACCATTTGTCGCAAATAACGGCGCCTATTACTCAGTGTCCTATTTTCTGGGACGCCGGGGGTTTTCTCAGGAGGTCGTTCTCTCCGCGCACTCCTCCGCCCTGCGGAGCAGTTCGAGCGTACGGCCGGTGCCCGCCTGGTTGCCAAGACTGCGGTAGATGCCCTGGGCCCGCCCGAGCAGCGTCAGGGCCGTCCCGCAGTCGCCCGCCTCCAGGTGCTGCTCACCGAGGTAGCGCAGGCTCCTGGCCATCCACCACCGGTCGCCCAGCTCCTCGAACTGCCCCACGGCCCGCGTCAGCGCCTGCTGTGCCTCTCCGGTACGGCCCAGCCTGCCGTGGGCGCGTCCCGCCGACAGCTCGGCCCTGGCCACACCCCAGGAGTCGCCGATCGCGGCCAGCATCTCGGCGGCCCGCCGTACATAGGTCAGCTCGCGCAGCCCGTTGGCCGGGTTGCCCACCTCACCGGCCGCGCGCAGGCACCGGGCCTCCTCCCACAGCTCCCCGCGCAGCCGGAACATCTCCGCGGCCCGGTCCAGGCTGAACCCGGCCCGGGTGAAGTTCTCCGCCGCGGCCTTGGCGTCGCCCTGGAGCTCCAGGGTCCGCGCGGTCGCGCCGAGCACCTCGCCGTAGACACGCAGGGTCTGCGCCTCCGAGTAGCGGTTGCGGTCGCGCTGGAAGACCCCCAGGGCGTCCTCAAGGAGCTGACCGGCCTCCTCGGGCCTGCGCTGGGCGAGCCTCAGCTCGGCCAGGTTGCGCTGGCTCCTGGCCGTCCACCAGCGGTCGTCCTCGCCCTTGAACGCGGTGATCGCCCCGATCAGGTAGCCCTGGGCCCGGTCGAGGCTGCCCTCGTTGAACAGGGTCATGCCGACCGAGCGCATCGCCCGTGCCGCCCACCAGGACTCCCCCAGCTCGGTGAAGACGTCGAGCGCCAGTTCGGCGTCCTTCCTGGCGCCGTCGCGGTCGCCCTGTCCTCCGGCGACCGCGGCCCGGTCCAGCAGCGCGATGCCCAGGGCCCGCCGGTCGCCCAGCCGGGTGGCGGCCTCGCAGACGATCTCCGCGACCGCCCGCCAGTCGGACCAGTAGGCCCGCAGCGAGTGGCACAGCGAGCAGAAGGCGCGGCCCAGGCTCCAGGTCAGCTCCCACATCTCCAGGCTCCTCGCCTGGTGGATCATGGCGACCAGGGTGCGGCGCTCGGCGTTGAGCCAGTCGGCCGCCGACGCCTGGGTCAGCTCGCCCGAGGCGGCCAGCTCCGTCCGCCTGCCGCTGCGCCCCCAGTCCTGCGGCCAGCGGGCCACCGCGGCGGCCTCGGCGCGGCGCCGGTAGCCGGACAGCACCCGCTCGATCGCCGCCCTCCTGTGCGTGTCGTCGTCGCGGGCGAGGGCCACCTCACGGGCGAAGATCCGGACCAGGTCGTGCAGGCGGTAGCGCATGGCGCCGGAGAAGTCGACGCCGGAGGAGTCGGCGAGCTGGGCGTCGATGAGCACCTCAAGCTGGTCGGCCCCCTCAAGCTCCGAGGTCGCCAGCAGCTCCCCCGGCACCCAGCCGGGCACGTCGGGGGCGGTGAGCAGGCTGAGCGTGCGCAGCAGGCGGCGCTGGATGCCGGTGCAGTCGTCGTAGCTCAACTGGAGCGAGGCCCGCACGCTGCGATCCTGGCCGCCGCCGAGTTCGAGCTGGTCCAGACGGCGCCGCTCGTCCCTGAGGCGGTCGGCCAGTTGGCGCAGGGTCCAGTTCTCCCGGGTGGCCAGGCGCCCGCCGCAGATGCTGATGGCCAGCGGGAGATGGTCGCACATCCGCACGATCTCCTCGGCCGCCTCCAGGTCGGCGGCGACCCGCTCACCCCCGGCCAGCCTGGCGAGCAGCTCCACGCCCTGCGCCGAACTGAACACCGAGAGCTGCTTGTCGTAGGCGTTGCGCAGGAACAACGGGTTCCTCGATGTGACCATGACCACGCATCCGGGGTCGGCCGGGATCAGCTCCATGACCTGGCCCGCCTCCTGGGCGTTGTCCAGGCCGATCAGGATGCGCCGGTCCTTGGTCCAGGTCAGCCAGAGCCTGCGCAGCTCGGTCAGGCCGCCGGGGTCGGTGGTCAGCCGCACGCCCAGCGCCCGCAGGAAGCCGATCAGCACCTCCTCGGGGCGGACCGGCGCCTCGACCGTGCCGCGCAGGTCGGCGTGGAGCCGCCCGTCGGGGAAGCGGTCCGCGACCTCCTGGCCGAACCTGGCGATGAGCGCGGACTTGCCCACGCCGCCTCTGCCGTACACCGAGACGACCAGCGGCGGGCGGTGCTCGGCGCGGAAGCGGTCACGGCGGTGCTCGGCGAAGACCCCGCGCAGCTCGGCCAGCGACTCGACGCGCCCGGTGAAGTGCGCGGGGATCGGCGGCCACTGGTCGGGCGGCCGCCAGAGCGCCCCGTCGTCGGTGACGGCCTCCTGCCGTCGCGCCCGCGAGGTCGCCCAGGCGATCGACCCTGCCAGCAGGCCCGAGGCCGTGACGATCGCGACCGTCCACCACGGCGACAGCGAGACCACGTCGGGCAGGGCCGTCAGGACGCTGACCCCGGCCGCGGCGATCCCCAGTGTCACCGGGGCTGCGAGCGGTATCCGGCGCCTGGGCGAGCCGGTTTCACGACGGTCAGGCACGTTCGGCGGACCGGGCATCCACACCCTCCGGAGAGAACCACACCGCGTCGCGGTCCCCCGACTCCGACGCGTCGTCCCTGCCTTGATTCAACCAGACGCCCGGTGGCTATTGATCACCTAATAGATGGATATTTCGGGAAATGGTGGCCTCCCCACCCTGAGGAGCGGGGAGGCCGTGACTGGGGTCGCCTACAGGCCGACCACGTGACAGGTCGCCCTGGCCGTCTTCGACGGGTCGCTCTCGGAGGTCGCGGTCAGCGTGACCTTGGCCAGGCGGGTGCCGCCGGAGGCCCGCTGGGCGTTGACGGCCACGAGCGTCTGCTCGCCGAAGCCCGCGGTCGCGAGTTGGTTGGGCAGCGAGGCGGTCCAGCCCTTCCCCTCGACGGTCGCCGAAAGACGGTAGACGTCCTCACCCAGGTAGGCGCTCACGTCCTCGGGGTGGTTGCCCTTCGCGGGGGCGTTCCTGCCGGTGTTGAACAGCGGGAAGCGGCAGGTGGACAGCCCCCTGTCCGTGGGCAGACCGGCCGTGGGCAGCAGCCGTACCCCACGCTTCTGGGGACCGGCACCGTCCAGCGAGCGGATCGCCACCGTGTAGGACAGGACGCCCTTGCGGTCGCGCCGCACGTCGAGGACGTAGAAGTGGAGCCGGTTGGCCTTGTCCACGTACTCGAACTCCGAGCCCGAGTTGGTGCCCGCGTGGAACAGCGCGTCGGACAGCTGCCGGTAGTCGCCGATCGTGATGGGCACGGCGGTGCCGTCAGGCAGGACGTAGTCGGTCATCCCGATGTCCTGGGGGTTGGCGTCCACGACCCACTCGAAGGGCGCGTTGTCGGCGTTCTTGGTCTTGGCCAGCAGCACGCCGGAGTCGGGGGTGAAGGAGTCGGCGCCCATCCGGTCCACGACCTCGACCGTGTAGTTGTCGTAGCCGCCGCCGTCGCAGAACGCGTCCTTGGTGATGTCGCAGGCGGGAGCGTGGTCGCCGTCGCCGAAGGCGATGTTGACGCCCGACAGGTCACGCGGTCCCGGCTGTACGGCTCGCGCGGTCACCCTGGCCACGACGAGACCCGACTGGGCCAGCGCCTCGCGGGACAGGCGCAGCACGTTGCGCTCGTCAACCATCTCCAGTTTGATCTTGTTGCGGAGCATGTGCTGGGCGCCCATGGAGCCGCCGGAGGTCGGAGGGATCAGCCAGCGGCTGTGCGGGCCGCCGGGGCCGTTGAAGCTGCCCCGGCTGAGCATCTCCCAGATGCCGGTGTAGGCGCGGCGTGGCGGCACCCCGAACGGGTTGTTGTAGTTGTCGCCGATACCGAGGATGTGGCTGAACTCGTGGGCGTAGACGCCCTGGCCCGAGCTCTCGGCCTGGGTCGAGGAGCCGCCCCCGGCGTTGGGCCAGATGGAGGAGGCCGACGCCCAGGAGGTCCACTCCACGTAGCGGGTCCTGGCCCAGTTGGGCAGCGCGGGGTCGGGCGGGCCGAAGTCGTCGGTCACCGCCTCCTTGGTCGGGAACTTGATCGACCCGAACTCCTGCCAGGTGGCCGACTCGTCCTGTCCGGCGCTCAGGTAGAAGACGAAGTCGAAGCCCGCGGGGACCTCCTGGCCCTCGGCCGCGGTCCAGGCGGCCCTGCCGTCGGTCCTGATATTCCTGTCGCATTTGTCCCCGGCCGGGCAGCCGGTGCCCGCCTGGAACTCCATGGCGTACTCGTGCGACTTGCCGGGCATCTGGTAGGGCCCGAAGGCCGTCAGGTCGACGCCGTAGCGTCCCCCGGAGTCCTCCATCCAGTACTCGTGGATGGTGTGTCCACGGTTGAGCTGGTTCGGGGTGTTCAGGAAGTCCCTGTAGAACGTGGCGACCTTGTCACGGGGGATGTCGTGGGCCTCGGCGCTGGGGTTCCTGAAGACCGTCGAGCCCTTGGGCTGGGTGACCACGAACTGCTGGTTGGGGTAGTCGAGCAGGACGAGCGCGCCACGGAAGGTCCGCTTCGATCCCTTGACGGAGGGGTCGGCCCACTTGGTTCCCGGGGGCTTGCGGTAGTCGGCCCACGTCATGTGGTCCGGGTTCTTCCAGTTCTGCGGGTCGATGGGCGGCGGGTCGCCGGGCCTGCCGCGCAGGGCGGTGTCGGCGGGTTCGTCCTGCTGCCACGGCTGGGTCCGAGGCCACTGGTCGAGGCGCCAGGGGTGCTCGGGGTCGGTTGACGGATCGGCGGAGGCGGGGGCCGAGACGATTCCGATCGGGATCAGCACCGCGGCCGCGATCAACGCTTTCAGTAACCTGGGGGGACGAGTCACGAAAAATGACGCTATAGATCGCTTTCCGACTGATCAATCGACTTCTGTAGGAAGGTCGTCTGTCAGATGTAGGAAGAGAATCTTCCTGACTTCGCCGGTGCGGCGTTTGAGATCACCAGGTCGCTACACTTAATCTCTCTTAAAAGGGACAAACAGCCAGGAGTGCCTATGCCCACGCCCGCCGGCCGGATCGCCGGTGCGCGTGCGCTCCCAGCGGTCAGCGTGCACACCGCGCCGCTCGTCCTGCCGGTCTGCGAGCCTCCCGTCGAGGACGGCGCCGTCGCGGTCAGGGGAAACCGGGTGCTCCGGGTCGGGCCGCGATGGCAGATCGAGAGCGCCTTCCCCGGCGTCGCCCCCACCCGCTGGCCCGGCATGATCGTCCCCGGCCTCGTCGACGCCCACCTCAGGCTCGACCGCGCCTACAGCCCCGCCTTCGCCCACGGCGTCACGGCGGTCGCCGGGGTCGTGGGCGACCTCGACTCCGCCTCCGTCTTCGGCGCGACCGGCATGGGCGGCATCACCTACCTGGAGACGCGCTGCCCCGACGAGGGCACCTGGGAGCGCGAGGGACGCGACCAGCTCATCACCGCCATCCGCGAGGTCGACCACCCGGGGGCCATCGGCATCGCCGCCCACTCCCCCGACCCGGTCGTCATGGAGGACCTGGCCATCCTGTCGCGGACCTTCGGCCTGCGCCTGCACATCGAGCTCGGCCGCCACCCGCTGGCCTTCCTCGACGAGGTGGGCGCGCTCGGCCCCGGCTGCCACGTGGCGGTCTCCAGGCCGCTCGACGAGGCCGACCGCAAACTCCTGCGCATCAGGGGTACGGCGGTGGCCATCACCTCGCCGTTCGCCGTCGAGGGGCTGCTCGACGGTGACGAGACGGTCGCCTTCGGCACCAGGACGGGCGGCGACCCACTGACCCTGGCCAGGACGCTGCTGCGCGAGTCCCCCACGTCCGGCCGCGTCCTCGTCGAGGCGGCGACCACGGGCGGCGCCAAGGCGCTCGGCATGGCTCACGGCCCGCACCGCGTCGGCTGCCTCGGCCAGGGCAGCCGCGCCGACTTCGCCGTCTTCACGGTCGAGGCGAGCGCCCGTACGGCCTGCACCGCACTGCTCGTCGAGGGGGCGGGCCGCTGCGTGGCCACCTTCGTCGGCGGCCGTCCCCGCTGGCGGCTCGACGAGGGCACCAAGAGCGCGGACGGCGGAGTGCGGCGTCCGGCCTGAGACCTACCGGGAGCGATCAACGTGCACCAGAACGGGCAGCCCTTCGACGACCTGCTCGCCGAGACCATCCGGTCCCTCTCCGCGCTGGAGGATCCGGGAGATCCGGCGCCGGAGACGCTTCGGGGCAGTGGCCAGGCGGCGGACGGCCAAGTGAGCGTCCTGGTCGGCCCTGACGGACGGCTGGCCGAGCTGAACCTCAATCCGCGGGTCATGCGGATGGCGTCGGAGGACCTCGCGCGGGAGATCCTCACCGCGGTGAACGCGGCTCTCGACGACCTCCGCGCGGGTATCCCCGGCCTGGACCCCGCGGCGATCCTGGACCCTCGGAGGCTCACGGAGAGCCTGGAGGACGTCCAGGCCGACGTGGCGCGCCGCCTGGACGAGTTCGCCTCGGGGGTCGAGCTCGCCGTACGACGTCTGGAGGAGCGGTGACCGACAGTCACGGGGTGGACGTCTCGCGCGCGGACCTCAGGAGCACGGGCGCCGGGCTCTCCGGGACCGGCACGAGCCAGGCGGAGAACGTCCGGGCCCTGCGCGCCTTCCTTGAGGGCGAGGGCGACCCCTGGGGGGACGACGAGCTGGGCAGCCTGGTCGGCGCGACCTACCACGCGGTGACCCGGCACGCGCTTGAGGTCTACGAGTCACTGGCGGAGCGTCAGGTGACGACGGGCGACGGCGCCGCGTTCATGGCCGCGAGCTACCAGGTGGCGGAGCAGCGGAGCGAGGAGGAGGCCGACCGGATCACCCGGTCCCTCCAGGACGTCAACGGCGCAGGTCCCCGGGGGGCAGGATCACCCCCACCGGTCCCGAGGGATTGATCGCGACACCGACGGCCGGGGGCAGCAGGGCGATCAGGTCACCGCCAAGAATCCGCTGCCAGCCCGTCGCGCCCTCGGGAAGCTCACCGGGCAGGTGTTCCTGGGCCGTGTAGACGAAGGCCGCCCGCCCCTCGCCCGTGTCGAACACCGGGATGCCCCCTCCGGGACCCGCGGCCACGATCACCTCGACCTCCCGGAGCAGGGGGACGATCCTCTCCCCCGTGTCGTAGCCGGTCGCGCTGAGCTGGACCGCCGCGTCCAGCGGGTCGGACGGCTCGGGGTAGCCGAGCGCCACCGGCGAGGGCCGGTAGTTCGGATTGCGGCGGAACTCCCCGGTGATCTCACCGCGCCCGTCGGCCTGCCACGCCCCGACGACGCCGTACGGTGGCACCTCGCCCTCGGGGTCGAAGAAGGGGTCGATCGCGTACAACCACGCCCCGGGACTGCGCCGCGCCTGTTCCCGCAGCTCGTCGGTGAGCGGCGGGGGCGGCAGGGAATCGTTCACTCAACGTCTCCTGATCATGCCTGTGGGTAGCCGGGATAGGGATCGAAGTGCGGATTGGGGATGAAGTGCTCCGGCGTCTTCGGCACGCCCTCCGGCCAGGCGCCGGAGACGTAGCGCCGGTGCACGCCACCGGGGAAGGCGATCTCCTGCTCGTGGTGCAGGCGGGCGCTGCCCGTGGCGAAGGTGCGGTTGGCGTCGATCCCACCGGGGGCGTCCACCTCGTAGGTGTAGCGGCGCGGCAGGACGTTGGAGATGTCCCGGCGCGTGCTGGTCCCCACGAAGGCGGAGGAGGAGCCCCGGTGCACGTAGGCGTCCAGGTCGGTCGCGGACGGGTCCCGTGGGTGGAACCCCTGCTCGAACACCTCGTCCGGTGACCTGTTGTCGGCCCGGTAGAGCGGTTCGCGGTCCCTGCGCCAGATCGGATAGGGAGTGATCGTCCTGACGTCCACACTCCTGTCGGCGGCGGCCTCCAGGTAGTTGTCCGGACCGCGCGGCGGCGTGGGCGGGCGCTGCGGGCCCTTCGGGCTCTTCGGTAGCAGGGGCGGCCCGGCCCCCGCGCGCTCGGCGGGCTTCCGCAGGAGCTTGGAGGCCCGCTCGAAGAGGCGCAGCGCGCTCCGCCTGAGCAGTTCGACCGCCTTACGGATGATCTGCCGTACGGCCTGGCGGGCGTTGCCCACGAGGGCGGGGACGGCCGTCAGGGAGGCTCCGCCCGTGGGGCCCGAGGCCGTGGCGAGCCGCCGCAGGTTCAGCGCCAGCCGTACGAGAACGGCGATCAGTGAGACCTTCATGGCGAGCACGGCCATGGCCGAGATCTGCTGGGCGTAGCCGATGAACAGGGCGGCGGCTATCGCGTCGCCGGACCGTTTCGAGGTGTCCCGCCAGTCGTGGTCGAACGCCTTGATGTCGTCGCCGTCGTTGCGGAACGTGGTCTGGGCGACGTGGGTTTCGGCGGCCGACGTGTTACGGCTCATCGTCGTCGCGAACGTGATCCACCGCTGTCCGGACGCGTGGAGTTTGTCCTCGTCGATCACCGGCCAGGGGGTGACGAGGCTGAGGACGGCGGCGAGCTCGGGCGGAGGTTGCAGTGCCACGGTGACCTACGAACCCGACGACCGACGCGGCATGACCTTGATCCTAACGCCCCTCGACCAGGCTCAGCAGATCTCTCAGTTGCTCCCGCTGGTCGGGGGTGAGCACGGAGAACAGCTCCTCGGCCGCCTGCCTGCGCGCCTCGCGGACCTGCTCGTAGCGGGCCTCTCCCTCGGGGGTGAGCGCCAGGAGGGTCGAACGGCGGTTGGCCGGATCGACCTCGCGCCGCACCAGCCCCATCTCCTCAAGGGCGTCGATCACCGGGGTCACCGAGCGCGGCACGATCCTGAGCGCCTCGGCGAGCTGGACCATCCTGAGCGGCGGTTCGGCCTCGGCGATCACCCGCAGCGCCCGCACCTGCCCGGGGGTCAGGCCCAGCGGGCCGAACCGCGCGCCGTACCCCCGGCGCAGCCGATGGCTGACCCCTCGCAGCAGCTCGGCCAGTTCCGTCTCCACCCCCTGAACGTATCTCATTGTCCACAGGAATGAATATGAGTTAACCTCTGTTTGAGAGAACATCAGAAAGGGGTTGCATGCCTGAACGAACCGAAGGAACCTTCTCCCACGAAAGACCCGATATGACCGACGAACCCCGTGCGCCGCTGCGGCGCATCGTCACCCTGTTCCGTCCCTACCGAGGCCGCCTGGCCGTGGTCGGCGCCCTCATCGGTCTGTCCTCCCTCGTCTCACTCGCCTCGCCGTTCATGCTGCGCGAGGTCCTCGACGACGCCATCCCGCACGGCAGGACCGGCCTGCTGACGCTGCTCGCGCTCGGCATGGTCGCGGTCGCCGTCGTCACCAGCGTCCTGGACGTCGTGCAGACCCTCGTGTCGAACACCGTCGGCCAGCGCGTCATGCACGACCTGCGCACCGGCGTCTACGCGCACCTGCAGCGCATGTCCCTGGCCTTCTTCACCAGAACACGCACCGGCGAGGTGCAGTCGCGCATCGCCAACGACATCGGCGGCATGCAGTCGGTGGTCACCTCCACCGCCGCCTCGATCGTCTCCAACCTGACCACCGTGATCGCGACGATCATCGCCATGGTCGTTCTCGACTGGCGGCTGACTCTCGTCTCCCTCCTGCTGCTGCCGGTCTTCGTGTGGATCAGCCGCAAGGTCGGCCAGGAGCGCAGGAAGATCACCTCGGAGCGGCAACGCAAACTGGCCGCTCTCTCCTCGATGGTCCAGGAGTCGCTGTCGGTCAGCGGCATCCTGCTCGGCCGCACGATGGGCCAGTCCCCCGAGCTGACCGGGCGGTTCACCGCGGCCTCCGACGAGCTGGCCGACCTCGGGGTCCGGTCGAGCATGGCCGGGCGCTGGCGGCAGTCCACCATCCAGATCGTCATGTCGGCGATGCCCGCGGTGATCTACTGGGCGGCCGGGCTGACCTCCGCGGTCTCCATCGGCACGGTCGTCGCCTTCACCACCCTGCAGATGAGCCTGTTCCGGCCGACCGTCTCCCTGCTGCGGCTCGGCGTCGACGTGCAGAGCTCCCTGGCGCTGTTCGGCCGCATCTTCGAGTATCTCGACCTGCCCGTGGACATCCACCCGGGCCGCAAGTCGCTGAAGGACGTGCGCGGCGAGGTCCGCTTCGAGCACGTGGACTTCTCCTACGCCGGGCCCGACGCGGAAGCCGTTCCAACGCTGTCGGACGTGGACCTCACCGTGCCCGCGGGCACGACCCTGGCCGTGGTCGGCGAGACCGGCTCGGGCAAGACGACGCTGAGCTACCTGCTGCCCCGGCTGTACGACGTGACCGGGGGCCGGGTCACCGTTGACGGCGTCGACGTCCGTGAGCTGAGCTTCGAGACGCTGGCCGAGGTGGTCGGCGTGGTCTCCCAGGAGACCTACCTCTTCCACTCCTCGATCGCCGACAACCTCCGCTTCGCCAAGCCGTCCGCGACCGACGCCGAACTGGTCGAGGCGGCCCGCGCCGCCCGCATCCACGACCACGTCATGTCGCTGCCCGACGGCTACGAGACGGTGGTCGGCGAGCGCGGCTACCGCTTCTCCGGGGGCGAGAAGCAGCGCCTGGCCATCGCCCGCACGCTGCTGCGCGACCCGCCCGTGCTGATCCTCGACGAGGCGACCAGCGCCCTGGACACCCGCACCGAGCGTGCCGTCCAGGAGGCCCTGGACACCCTGTCGCGGGGCCGTACGACGATCACCATCGCCCACCGCCTGTCAACCGTCCGTGACGCCGACCAGATCGTGGTCCTCGACCACGGGCGCGTCGCCGAGCGCGGCACCCACGACGAACTGCTCGCCGCCGACGGTCACTACGCCGCTCTCGTACGGCGCGACGCCGCCCTCGCCCCCGCCTGACCGCTGATCGGAAAGCGCTCTCCGGGGGCGTTTATCCCGGTCATCATGGGTAGCCATCCCTTGCGCATCCCATGATCGGTGAGGGGGGACGGACATGACCGTCGAGAACCTGTGGACCTACCGTGCCGGTGTCTTCGAGGACGAGAGCCTGAGCGTGATCGGCTTCGACGTCGAGACCACCGACGGCGTGATCGGCACGGTGGACGAGGAGAGCAACGTGGCCGGTGACAGCTTCGTGGTCGCGGACGTCGGCTTCCTGAGCTTCGGCAAGAGGGTCCTGCTGCCCGCCGCGGCCGTCACCCGGATCGACCCGCACGCCCGCAGCGTCCACTTCTCCCTCGGCAAGGAGGAGATCGAGGGGGCGCCGGAGTTCGACGAGAACACCTACCGGTCACCCGCCTACCGCGCCCGCCTCGACGACCACTACGGCCGCCTGCCGGTCGCCTGAACCCATACGAGAGGGCCGTCCCAACCAGGACGGCCCTTCTTCGGTTCTCTAGGCCGGGAAGGTTCTAGGCGGGAAAGTCGAACTCGCCGTCCTTGACGCCGCCGATGAACGCTTTCCACTCACTTCGCGAGTAGACGATCACCTCACCATCGGGACGATGGCTGTGCCGTACGGCCACCCGCCCACTCCCATCAGCGAACGGCCCCGCCTCCACACAGCTTCCGCCCATGTTCTCGCTGCTCTTCGTACTGATGTGCCAGGCCACCTGGGCCAGGTCCTCAGAAATGGACATGCCATACCTTTCATTCGCTCACCGTGAAAGCTCCCTCGCTATCGCGGCGATGAATTCAACCGATTCCTCGGGACTGAGCGTGAGCTTCAGCGCCTCTTCGTACATCCTCACAAAGCTCTCGCTGTCCGGCGACTCCACGTAGATGGCTCCCTTCGGGGTTTCGGCATAGCCGACCCCAGGAAAACCCTCTCCCAGGGTGAAAATCCGGAATGCGCCTGTAACGCAGGCATGCACTCCCACGCTGAGCGGCAGAACGCGAATCTCCACATTCGGCCTGGCCGCCTGGTCCACGAGGTGACGGAGCTGTTCCACCTGGCATTCCCTGCCGCCGACCTCACGACGCAGCACCGCTTCGTCGAGAATCACCATGAAACGCGGCGGATTCTCTCCTTCGAGGATCTTCTGACGCCCCATACGGAACTCGATCCAGCGGTCGATCTGCGCCTCGTTCGCGTCGCGTTCGAGCGTCGAGATCACCACCCGCGCGTACCGTGGGGTCTGGAACAGACCGGGCAGGATCATGCTGTCGAAACCCCGGATCTCAAGTGACCGGGCCTCCAGCCAGGCGAAGTCGACCAGCGCACCGGTCACCTCTCCGTCGTAGCCGTCCCACCAGCCCTTCTTCCAGACCTCCTGGCTGAGCCTGACGAACTCTTCACGGCGCCTGGGGTCAGCGACGCCGTACAGGTCGAGGAGGGCCAGCAGGTCGGGGCGGCGGATGGGGTAGCCGCCCGTCTCGAAGCGGCTGACGGTTCCTGGATCGCGCTGAAGATACTCGGCGGCGTCCTTGAGAATCAGGCCGTTGGCCTCGCGTAGATCCCGCAGTTGCTGACCGAGCCACTGGGAACGCAGAGTAACCCATTTCACCGCAGCCATAACTCACCTTTCCGGGCATACCCACGCAATACACGGAACTTTCCAAGTAAAGATGCTGGACAACTTGTCGAGCCGTCTGTACGCGTGCCACTATACACACGGTAATTACAAGGTCACGGTGAATACATCACCGGAAAGCCCTCCGCCGAGCGAAGGCAAAAGAAAGGCCGGGACGGGCTCTGCTTGAAGGGCAGCCCGCCCCGGCCTCCGACACCGGAAGGGAAGCACCCGCATGGAGCACCTCACTGATCCATTCCGATCCCCCGATTATCCCTCACCCCCAGGCCCGGTGCGCGCGTTCGCGCTGGTCCAGGAGATCGACGAGGGAGAGACCGAGGTCGTCGCCTACGGTCTCGAACTGCCGACCGGCATCGCCGCGACCGTGGGCGTCGTCCAGGGGTTCGGCAGGTGGCAGAGCGCCCGCAACGCCGCGAAGCGGCTGCACTCCGACCTCGTCTGGCTGACCTAAGCCGACAGGGCGCTCTCCCTGGGACCGGTGTGGGACAGGCGCCGGTACCACTCGTTTCCCAGGGCGAGCGCCCGCAGGTCGTCCGGCAGGGACAGCAGCATGTTCAGCGACGCGCCCCGCTCGATCTCGGACTCGTGGGCACGCATGGCCGCCAGCTTGCGTTCCACCCACGGCCCGACGTCGAGATGGGTGGTGATCTCCTCGTCGGGGATGCCCAGCATCGCCTGGCCCGGCTCGGGGGGCGCACCGAACACCTTCTGCCACTGCGCGAGCACGAGGGAGCGGGGAACGGTCACCAGATAGAGGGCACGGGTGCGCCAGGCCGTCCCCGCATCCTGATAAAGCTGGTCATATCCGGCTGCCTCGACCGCGGCTAGGGTCACCCGGTGCGTGCGGATGTGCTCGGGATGCCCGTAGGCACCGTATCCGTCATAGGTGAGCACGACATCGGGTCTGAACTCCCGGATGTGCTCGACGACCCGTCCCACGGCCTCGTCGAACGGCGCCTCAAGGAAGCCCGGCACCCCGTATCCCGAACCGGGATAGCCCAGCAGCCTGGGCTTTCCCGCGCCGAGGATCTCCAGGGAGCGTTCGAGCTCGGCGACCCTCCGGGGGTTCTCCATCCCGGTGCACGTGACGACGGCGGTCGTGGCGCCCTCGTCGGCGTATCTCGCCAGGGTTCCCCCGGTCCAGATCGCCTCGTCGTCCGGATGAGCGTGCACGCACAACAGCCTGAGCCTCATCCGATCACCGTAATTCAGGCTTCGGGCTCCTGCGGAGGGGCGTAGAAGGCAGTTGTACGGCTCTCCGCCGCCCGGGCCTCTGCCTCGTCGGTGCCCGCCGCCACGCTCGCCTCACGCCAGCCCTGGCTGCTGAGCGCGATGAACCGCCTGCCCTCCTCGGAGAGCGTCCAGGCCAGCCCGTCCTCCTGACTCACGGCCTGGCCCGACGACAGGTGCAGGGCGAGGCCGACGAGCGCCAGGTCCCAGCCGACGCCGACCGCCCCCGGGCCGAACTGGGCCCAGAGGTCGTCACCGACCTGGGCGATGTGCTCCAGCGTGAAGCGCGTCCCACCGCCGGGCTCGGCGTCGAGGCTGACCTCGATCCAGCTCATCCCCCCGCCGAACTCCCAGGTCGCGGTGAAGCCCCTGGGCGGGTCACACGTCTCGATCACGCCGCCCGCGTTGCCTTCGAGCTGGTAGCGGCCCTTCAGCCGCAGGTCGCCCGAGATCGGCAGGAACCACCTGGGGATGCGCTCGGGGTTGGTGCAGGCGTCCCAGACGTCCTCGATGGAGGCGTCGTAGGTCTGGCTGATGGCGGTGACCCGGGCCTCTCCCTCGTCGAGCACACGGGTGCCGACGCGACGCCGTACCGCGTTGATCTGGTGGGTTGTCTCGATCATGAACTGCTCCTGTCGTCGTTTGGGGGCTCTTGTCCGGCCAGGCGGCGCTCGCGCCTGCCCCGGGCCAGCTCGGTGGCCAGGGCGTCCAGACGCGGGGCCCAGAAGCCGCGGAAGCGGCCGAGCCAGGCGTCCAGGTCCCGCAGGGGTTCGTACCGCACGGTGTAGAAACGGCGGGTCCCCTCGGGGCGCACGTCCGCGAAACCGTTGTCCCGCAGCACCCTGAGGTGCTGGGAGACGGCGGGCTGCGAGATCTCGAACTCCCGCTGGATGACCGCGCACACCGCACCCGAGGTCATCTCGCCGTCGGCGAGCAGCTCCAGGATCCTGCGGCGCACCGGGTCACCCAGCACATCGAACGCGTGCACGAGAAAAAACTATCGACAGTCGCTTATATAAGTCAATCCCGATATATACGGCGAGTGAGCCCGGCGAGGCGGACGATCGCGGGCAGCGGGAACAGCAGCAGATAGAGGTTGGGGATCCACCAGGCCAGGGAGAAGTCCCCGCGCAGCGTCCAGAAGGCGACGGCCATCAACCCGGAGGCCGAGGTGAGGACCAGCGAGACCAGCATCAGCCGCTCGGCCTCGGGCACTCCCCGGCGCAGCAGGTGGAGGCTGAGCAGGCCGGTCGCGCTGGCGAGCAGGTCGATCCAGAGGAACGACCAGTTCCACGCGACCATCAGCGGGTTGGCGTAGTCGGCGAAGGCCCAGGCCGCAGGGACGAGCCCCAGCCCCGTCACCGAGAAGTAGACCAGGAACCCCACGTCGGTGAGGAGCATCAGCCTCCTGGTCACCGCGATCTCACCGGCCACTGTCGATCATCTCCAGGAGGTGACGGCGGACGCGCCCGTGCAGGTCAGCATCGGGTACGGCCAGGCCGAGCAGCCGAGCCGCCCACCAGCCGTCGACGGCCAGCCGCACGAGGGTGGCCACGGCCGGATCGACCCCGTCCTCGGTCAGCCTGCGCTGCCAGGCCGCGTAGCGCTCCCGCAGCGGCGCCAGGCCCGCTGGATCGACGAGCACCCCGGCGAGCAGGGCGGCGGTGATCCGGTCGGCGGGCAGGCTCTCGGCGGGCTCCGGGGTCTCCGGGATCGTCGCCGTGACGTAGGCCCGCAGCACGTCGCCGGGACGGTCTCCCGCGTCGGCCAGCGCCGCGTCGAAGGCCCCGACCAGGCGCTCGACCATCCCGGCGACCAGGGCCTGTTTGGTGGGGAAGTGGTAGAACAACCCACCCTTGGAGACCCCGGCGCGGCGCGCGACGGCCTCCAGGGTCAGCGACTCCGCCCCCTCGGTGAGCAGCACCTCGGCCGCCGCGTCGAGCAGCCGGTCCTTCGAACTCGGTCGTGGCATACCTGAAACTATACCGGCCAACCGGTACAGTTTCGAGTGCGGGATTGCATCTCGCAAAACGGGTAGGGCGGGAGTATGAGTGAGATGCCTCCGGACCGTGAAGGTCTGAGCGACGAGCAGGCGACCGAGGTCGAGGGGTGGACCGACGACCTCGGCTTCGACCACGAGATCCTCCCGGACGACCCCGAGCACCGGGACACCCTCGACGAACGCCTCTGGCGTGAGGCGCGCGACCGCGAGCACACCCCGCGCCCCGAGGACCGACTCGTGGCGCCGGACGAGGGCATCGGCCCCGACGAGACCTCGGAGGAGTACGCCACGGACATCGGCCCCGACGGCGGCGACCTGTCCGCAGAGGAGCGCGCCATCCACATAGAGCCGGACTGACCCGGCCCGGGGTTCAGGAGAGGGCTTTCACCAGCTCCGGGAAGCCGTGCACCACATGGTCGGCCAGGGCCGCCTCGGGGCGCAGCGCGTGCAGGTGGCCCCACGGCCCCCTGCGGATCAGCGCCGTGCGCATGCCCGCCGTACGGGCAGGCAGGATGTCGTTGTCGAGCCGGTCGCCCACGTAGAGGATCTCGCCGGGCTCGCGCCCGCAGACCTCCCCCACCCTGGTGAAGAACGCCGGGTCGGGCTTGGCGATCCCCCAGCCGTCCGAGGTGTGCACCGAGTCGACAGGAAGGTCCATCGCGACCAGCGCGTCGTAGGCCTGCGGCGGCTGGTTGCCCGCGACGACCAGCTCGTAACCGAGGTCACGCAGCGCCGCCAGGCCGGGCCGTACGTCCGGATAGAGGTCGTCGGCGTCGAAGTTGACCCGCAGTCCGTCCGGGTCGTCCCGCCGCCAGGCCTCCTGCTCGGCCTCGACGTCGAACCCGGGCCGCAGGAGCTGGAAGGCGTCCTCGAAGGACCTGTCGAGCGCGGCCATCCCGCCCAGCACCCCGAGCATCGTGAACCGGGTGACCCCCAGCCGATCGGCCCACCGCGACCAGATCCGCGTCTCGTCGACCAGGGTCTCCCCCACATCGAACACCACGGCCTTGACCACGACACTCCCCCTTCGATCGGCCAGCCGATCCTACTTTCCGCCTCCCTTCTGAGGGCGGATCCGCATGTCCTTCCGCCCCCGGGTAGTTCATGGAACACTCACAGTGCCTGTTCGGACACGAAGGGATACAGGTCGATGGTCATGACAGCCCCGCAGCGATCCGCTCAGCACCGCGCCCTCGGCAAGCAGCCCGCCTCCCGGAAGCCGGAGGAGCAGGGTGACCCCGGCACACCGAGGGAGCTCTTCGAAGCCCTGCCCCCCACTCTCCGCCTTCGCGCCGAGATCGTCGACGGGAACCTCATCGTGAGTCCTTCCGGCATCCCCCAGCATGGCCGCATCGCCATGCGCCTCGCCTTCGCGCTGTTTCCCCTACTGGAGAAGCACGACTGGGAGAGCTTCGTGGGAAACGTCGACGTGTGCATCGAGGGGCCGAGAGACACCGTCGTTCCCGACTACTGTCTGGCTCCGGTGGACGCGCCGCTCTGGGGAGAGCGCGAGCTGCTCTCCTCCGGGTTGATCATGGCGGCCGAGGTGGTCTCCGCGGGAAGCATGGAGATGGACCGCGCCACGAAGCCCAGGATCTACGCGGGCGGCGGGATCCCGATCATGCTGATCATCGACCCCGTCGCCTCACCTCCGACGGTGACGATCCTCAGCGACCCCGAGGACGGCGCCTACCGGAGCATGAACCACGTCCAGTTGGGCAAGCCGGTCAGGCTTCCCTCCCCCGTCGACTTCGACCTCGACACCTCGATCTTCCTCTGAGGCCTCCGGCCGCTCACAGTTTCTCCATTGCCTTGCGGATGCGTTTGTCGGAGATCGAGTACGGCGTGCCGAGGGTTTGGGCGAAGTAGCTGACCCTCAGTTCCTGGATCATCCAGCGGATCTGGCGGACGTCGTCGCCGGTACGGCGGGCGGGAGGAAGCTTCTCCACCAGCTCGTGATACTCGTCCTCGATGTCGTGGACCCGGTGCATGCGCTCCTCGTCGCGGAAGCGGTCGTCGGGCAGCTTCTCCAGGCGGCGCTGGGCGCCCCTGAGGTAACGCAGCAGGTCGGGCAGGCGCCGGTAGCCGGTCTCGGTGACGAAGCCGGGATGGATGAGATCGTCCACCTGGTCGCGGATGTCCTCAACGGCCGGGGTCGAGGCGCCCTCGGGCAGCAGGGTGACGACCGTGTGCCAGACGGCGAGGATGTCCCTGACCCTGTCGACCACCTCGGCGGTGGTGTCGAACAGCTCCGCGCGGACCTTGTCGTGCAGGGTCGTGAAGGCGGGGCCGTCCCACACCGGCCCGCCGTACCTCGTCATCAGCTCGTCGGTCGCGCAGGCGACGCAGTCGTCGAACAGGGCGACGGCACCGGCGTGCGGGCTGCGGCTGAGCGCGAGTTTCGCCTGGTTGTCCAGGCGGCCGAGCACCCACTTGACCGGGGAGGGGGTGTTGAGCAGCAGGAGCTTGCGGGTGCCCTCCCACATGGCCCTGCGCTGCTCGACCTCGGTCTCGAACATCCGCACGGCCACGGTGGCGCCCTCGTCGGCAAGGGCGGGGTAGGCCTTCATCCTGCGCTGCTCGAAGGTCTTTGGCAGCTCCCCCACGTTCCAGGTGGTCAGGCCCGAGCGTTCGAGGCCGTCTGCCGCCTTGGAGAGGGTCTGGCGCAGCCGGGGGGCGAGCTTGCGTTTCAGCTCGGCCAGGTCTTTGCTCTCGGCCAGCTTGTGCTTGCGGCCGTCGACAACCCGGAAGGTGATCTTCAGGTGGTCGGGGACCAGGTCGGGCTGCCAGGCCTCCCTGGGCACCTGGATGCCGGTCAGGTTGAGCAGTTCCCGCTCCAGCACCGCGAGCAGCGGCTCCTGGGTCGGCTTGGCCCGCTGGAGCACCTGCTTGGCGTAGTTGGGGGCGGGCACGAAGTTGCGGCGGACGTGCTTCGGCAGCGACCGGATGAGCGCGGTGAGCAGTTCTTCGCGCAGGCCGGGGATCTGCCAGTCGAAGCCCTCGACGTTGACCTGGTTGAGCAGGGAGAGCGGGATGTGCGCGGTGACGCCGTCGGCGTCGGTTCCCGGCTCGAACTGGTAGGTCAGCGGGAAGCGCAGACCGCCCTGGCGCCACACGTCGGGGTAGTCGCGCTGGCTGACCTCGCCCGCCGCCTCGCTGATCAGCATCGACTTCTCGAAGCTCAGCAGGTCGGGCTGGTCGGTCCTGGTCTTCTTCCACCAGAGGTCGAAGTGGCGTCCCGAGACGACGTCGGCGGGGACGCGCTGGTCGTAGAAGTCGAACAGCGTCTCGTCGTCCACGAGGATGTCGCGGCGCCTGGCCCGCTCCTCAAGCTCCTCGACCTCTTCCAGGAGCTTGCGGTTCTCCTTGAAGAAGGCGTGGTGGGTCTCCCAGTCGCCCTCGACCAGGGCGTGCCTGATGAACAGTTCCCGGCTCAGCTCCGGGTCGATGCGGCCGTAGTTGACCTTGCGCTGCACCACGATCGGCACGCCGTACAGGGTGACCTTCTCGTAGGCCATCACGGCGCCCTGGTTCTTCTCCCAGTGCGGCTCGGAGTAGGTGCGCTTGATCAGGTGCGGGGCGAGCGGCTCGACCCACTCCGGCTCTATCTTGGCGTTGACCCTGGCCCAGAGCCTGGAGGTCTCGACCAGCTCGGCGGACATCACCCACAGCGGCTGCTTCTTGGCCAGCGCCGAGCCGGGGAAGATCGCGAAGCGGGCGTTGCGCGCGCCGATGTACTCGGTGATGGGCCTGCGGGGGCCGTCGTTTGTGGTCTTCCTGTCGATGTCCTTGACGCCGACGTGGGACAGCAGGCCGGACAGCAGTGAGATGTGGATCTTCTGCTCGTCACCGGGGGTGTCGCTCTGCGCGACGCCGAGCGACTTCGACATCTGGCGGAGCTGGCTGTAGACGTCCTGCCACTCGCGTACGCGCAGGTAGTTCAGGAACTCGCTCTTGCACAGCCGCCGGAAGGCGCTCGACGACAGCTCCCGCTGCTGTTCCTGAAGGTAGTTCCACAGGTTCAGGTAGGAGACGAAGTCCGACTCCTTGTCCGCGAAGCGGCGGTGCTTCTCGTCGGCCGCCTGCTGCTTGTCCGCGGGCCGTTCCCTGGGGTCCTGGATGGACAGCGCGGCGGCGATGACCATGACCTCGCGGACGCAGCCGTTGCGGTCGGCCTCGATCACCATGCGCGCCAGCCGGGGATCGACCGGCAGCCCGGCGAGCTTGCGGCCGAGCGGGGTCATCTGCCGGGACTGGTCGAAGGCGCCGAGTTCGAGCAGCAGGTCGTAGCCGTCCCTGACCTGGCGCTGGTCCGGCGGCTCGACGAACGGGAAGGCCGCGATGTCGCCGAGGCCGATGGAGGTCATCTGCAGGATGACGGAGGCGAGGTTGGTGCGCAGGATCTCCGGGTCGGTGAACTCGGGCCTGGTGACGAAGTCGTCCTCCTCGTACAGGCGGATGCACACGCCCTCGGAGACACGGCCGCAGCGTCCCTTTCGCTGGTTGGCCGACGCCTGGGAGATCGCCTCGATCGGCAGGCGCTGGACCTTGGTGCGGTGGCTGTAGCGGGAGATCCGGGCGAAACCGGGATCGACGACGTACTTGATGCCCGGCACGGTCAGCGAGGTCTCGGCGACGTTGGTCGCCAGCACGATCCTGCGCCCGGAGTGCCGCTGGAACACCCGGTGCTGCTCGGCCGCCGACAGCCTGGCGTACAGCGGCAGCACCTCGGCGTCCTTGCGTCTGGACAGCGCGTCGGCGGTGTCGCGGATCTCCCGCTCGCCGCTCAGGAAGACCAGGATGTCGCCCGGCCCCTCCGCGCACAGCTCGTCCACGGCGCTGCTGATCGCCTGGATCTGGTCGTCGTCCTCGCCGAGAGGGCGGTAGCGGACCTCGACGGGGTAGGTGCGCCCGGAGACCTCGATGATGGGCGCGCCGCCGAAGTGCTTGGAGAAGCGCTCGGGGTCGATGGTCGCCGAGGTGATGACGACCTTGAGGTCGGGGCGCCTGGGCAATAGCTGCTTGAGGTAGCCGAGGATGAAGTCGATGTTGAGGCTGCGCTCGTGGGCCTCGTCGATGATCAGCGTGTCGTACTGGGCGAGGTCGCGGTCGCTCTGCAGCTCGGCCAGCAGGATGCCGTCGGTCATCACCTTGACGAGGGTGTCGTCGCCGACCTGGTCGGTGAAGCGCACCTTGTATCCGACGGCCTCGCCCAGCGGCGTGTCGAGCTCCTCGGCGACGCGCTCGGCCACGGTCCTGGCGGCGATCCTACGGGGCTGGGTGTGCCCGATGAGGCCCCGGACGCCCCGGCCCAGCTCAAGGCAGATCTTCGGAAGCTGGGTCGTCTTGCCGGAACCCGTCTCCCCGGCCACGATCACGACCTGGTTGTCGCGGATCGCCTCCAGGATGTCGTCCCTGCGCTGGCTGACCGGCAGCGCCTCGGGATAGGTGATCACGGGCACGGCGGCTCTGCGGTCGGCGACCCTGCGCTCCGCCCGCTCGATGTCGGAGGTGATCTCCGCGGCGATCTTCTGCTGCGCCGCGCGGTTCCTGACCCGGCGCGCGCCGTCGAGCCTGCGCCGCAGCCGTCGCTGGTCACGCAGCGTGAGCTCGGGCAGGCGTGCCTGGAGTTCGGCGAGTGGAGATGTCAACGGAGGCGTTCCCATACTGCGACCAGAATACGTTCGGCCCGAGGGGCACGGACCAACCGCCCATCGTGCCCGAGGCGGCCCCCCGCCGCACTCCAATATTCCCCTATCTTCCGGTACGGCCCCAGCCTCGCCTTGTCCGGGTACGGCCTCAGCCCCGTCTTGTTCGGGTACGGCCTCAGCCGCGTCGCACCGGGCCGCGTCGTCGCATCAGCGCCAGGGCCCCGGCGCCCGCGATCATCACGGCCGCGCCCGTCTCCCAGCCGGGGGTGAAGCCCGGTTCCCGGTGCCGGGGAGCCGTCTCCCAGCTCTCGACCGCCCGGGCCGCCCCCCTGGCCAGGGCCAGGCCACCCCCCAGACCGCCCCCACCGCCGCGCCGGCCGTACCCGTCCACGACGTAGAACTCGCCGTAGAGGGTGCCGCCGTCACCCCGGCAGCCCACCTCGACCGTGTGCGGGCCGCCCCTGGCGCCGTAGTCGATCTGCGCCCAGCCGACGGCGACGCCCGAGTCGTCCTCCTCAAGCTCGGGCTCGTTCTGGAAGGCGTCCGACCGGGCGTAGGCGGGTCCCCGGCAGTCGTAGGCCGTGATCCTGAGGTCGGCGCCGGGCCCGGCGCGGTACGGCGAGAGCCGTACCTCCTCGCCGCCCTCCCCGTCCGCCACGGCCGTCCCCGCCGTCCCGGTGACCGCGAGGGCGGTCATCCCGGCGACCACCACCCAGCGGGCCAGCACGCAAGTCGACTGCAACACGTCTCCCCCAGCAGATGCGATCTTGCCAACTCCCGCTACCTACCCAGGCCAGAGGGCGTGTCCGTCAAAGGAAGATCCAAATCTTCGCGGCCTTTCCGGCATATGACACTGTTGTGGATCTTCAACGGCTATCTAGGGCGCGGCGGCGGCCATCGCGGCTCCCACGATGCCCGCCTCGTTCTGCAGGGTCGCCGGGACGACGCGGGTGTTCACCTTCACCAGCGGCAGGAACTTATCGGCCTTCTTGCTGACCCCGCCCCCGATCACGATGAGCGAGGGAGAGAACAGCGCCTCGACGTGACGGAGATACTCCTCGACCCGTGCCGCCCACTTGCCCCAGCTCAGCTCGTCCTTCTCCCTGGCGTGGTCGGAAGCCCGCTTCTCGGCCTCCTTGCCCCTGAGCTCCAGGTGGCCGAGCTCGGTGTTGGGCACCAACTGGCCGTTGACGAACAGCGCGCTGCCGATGCCGGTGCCGAAGGTCAGCATCAGCACCACCCCGCCCTGCCCCCTGCCGATCCCGACCTCCATCTCGGCCACGCCCGCCGCGTCCGCGTCGTTGAGCACCACCGTCGGCAGGCCCGTGACCCCGGCGAACAGCGCCCGCGCGTCCGTGCCGATCCACTCGTGGTCCACGTTCGCCGCGGTGCGCGCGACGCCGTCGATCACGACCCCGGGGAAGGTGACCCCCACCTGACCGGTCCAGCCGAAGTGCCTGACGATCTCCGCGACCACCTCGGCGACCGCCTTCGGCTTGGACGGGATCGGGGTGGGGATCCGCAACCGCTCCTGGGTCAGCTCCCCCCTGGCGATGTCCACCGGAGCCCCCTTGATGCCCGACCCGCCGATGTCGATTCCCAGCGTCTCCATGACGACCTCCTCCTGTTCCGGGCTCTTCCCCCCGGCACGTCCCTGATACTCGCTTGCAGTGGGCGGTCAACCGGTTTGAAAGCGGCCCGGCCGAAACTGTGGACACCACCGCAGGAAAGGATCGCTCCGATGACGATCACCCGGGCCTTCGCCGGTCTCGCCGCCGCCACCGCCCTCGCTCTTTTCGCCGCCCCCGCCGTCGCGAGCGCCGCGACCGTCTCCCAGGAGACCGCCGCCACCGCCTGGGGTCCCTACGACTCCGCCGGGCACCGGGCCCGGGCCGCCGGTTCCCTGACCGTCTCGGGCGAGGACCACGCGGACCTCCCGGTCGCCGCGAAGGCCCGCGTCACCGGCAAGGTCCACGACAGGACCAAGGACGCCTCCTGCGGCTGGGTGGTCTTCCGGATCACCTACCGGACCGCCGACGGCAACCTGCCCTTCAAGCAGCGCGGGATCCGCAACTGCACCTACGGCACGCCCAAGTCCTTCACGTTCACCGACAAGAACGTCTACGAGATCGAGACCAAGGTCTGCTCCGAGGCCAAGGCCGCCAAGCCCTCGCTCAACTGCGTCTACGGCGGCACCTGGAAGGTCGTCTACCTGTCGAAGTGAGCGGCCCTCAGCGTTCGGTCACCCGGCCCTCGGTGACGTGCAGGTGCCTGGTGGTGCGCACGGCGCCGAGCATCCGGCGGTCGTGGGTGACCAGCAGGAGCGTGCCGGGGTAGGAGGCGAGCGCGGACTCAAGCTGCTCGATCGCCGCCAGGTCCAGGTGGTTGGTCGGCTCGTCGAGAACGAGCAGGTTGACCCCTCTGGCCTGCAGCAACGCGAGCGCGGCCCTGGTTCGCTCCCCGGGTGACAGGGTCGCGCCCGTACGCGTCACGTGGGCCGCGCGCAGGCCGAACTTGGCCAGCAGCGTCCGCACGTCCGCCGGGGTCATCCCGTCGGCCGCCGCCGCGAAGGCGTCCGCCAGGGGCTCCTCCCCCAGGAACAGGCCGCGCGCCTGGTCGATCTCACCGACGACCACGCCGGGGCCGAGTGAGGCGTCGCCCTCGTCCGGCGGGATCCGGCCGAGCATGGCGGCCAGCAGCGTGGACTTGCCGGAGCCGTTGGCCCCGGTGATCGCCACCCGCTCGGCCCAGCCGATCTGCAGGTCCACCGGCCCGAGGGTGAAGGGGCCGCGCCGTACCACCGCGCCGCGCAGGGTCGCCACGACCGCTCCCGCCCTGGGCGCGACCGCGATCTGCATCCGCAGCTCCCACTCCTTGCGGGGCTCCTCGACCTCGTCGAGCCGTTCGATCATCCGCTCGGTCTGCCTGGCCTTGGCGGCCTGCTTCTCCGTCGCCTCGGTACGGAAGTTCCTGCCGATCTTGTCGTTGTCCTGCGCCTTGCGCCGGGCGTTCTTGACGCCCTTCTCCATCCAGGCGCGCTGCATCCCGGCCCGCTGCCTGAGCGAGCTGAGCGTGTTCGCGTACTCCTCGTACTCGTCGCGGGCGTGCTGCCTGTCGAGCTCACGTTCGGCGAGGTAGGCCTCGTAGCCGCCGCCGTAAGAGCGGATCCGCCGCTGGGGCAGGTCGATCTCCACGACCCGGTTCACGGTCCTGGCCAGGAACTCGCGGTCGTGGCTGACCAGGACCGTGCCCGCGCGCAGCCCCGTCACGAAGCGTTCGAGCCGTTCGAGACCGTCCAGGTCGAGGTCGTTGGTCGGCTCGTCCAGCAGGAAGACGTCATAGCGGCTGAGCAGCAGCGAGGCCATCCCCGCCCGAGCCGCCTGGCCGCCGGACAGCGCCGTCATCGGCCGGTCGAGCCCGGCTTCGAGGCCCACCTCGGCGACGACCTCCCGCGCGCGTTCCTCAAGGTCGGCGCCGCCGAGCGTGAGCCAGCGCTCCAGGCTCACGGCGTAGTCGTCGTCGGCGCCGGGACGCCCCTCGACCAGCCCCTCGGTCGCGGCGTCCAGGTCGCGCTGTGCCTGGGCGACCCCGGTGCGCCTGGCCAGGAACGTCGCGACCGTCTCGTCCTGCCTGCGCTCACGCTCCTGCGGGAGGTAGCCGACCACGGCGGTCGGCGGGCTGAGCCGTACCGACCCGTGCTCGGGGGGCAGCGTCCCGGCCAGGATGCGCATCAACGTTGACTTGCCCGCGCCGTTCACCCCGACCAGGCCGACCACGTCGCCGGGGGCGACGACCAGATCCAGGCCGGAGAACAGTTCGCGGTCGCCGTGCCCCGCGGCGAGATCCTTGGCGACGATCGTGGCGCTCATGGGGGAAACGCTATCCGTGATCCCCCGCCGGGCCGTACTCCATCACGGACAAAAACCCCAAACACGCCTATTCCCGACAAATCGGACAAGATTTACTTCGAGGTCGAAGAAAGGGACGACTTACCTTCATCGCCTTGACCTGCGGGTTTACCGACAAACGTTACTCCGAGGCAACTTTCTTCGGGCTTTTTCAAGATTTGTAGCAACTTTTGCACCTAGCAGCCTGTCTTATAGAGGTGGAAGCGATCGCCCCTGATCGTTTTCGGCAACGGGGAAAAGGAAACGTCTTCATGAAACGAATCACCGTCGGTCTACTGTCCGCAGCCCTGGGCGGCTCCCTCCTGCTGGGCGCGAGCCCGGCCTCCGCCCAGCGTGCGTCCCTCAGCGTGCACATCGACAGCGTGAACCCCAACCCCGTCGTGGTGACCGAGGGCCACGACACGAACGTCACGGTCGAGGTCCGCACGACGGAGGCGACCCGCGTCGAGCTCCGCCTCAGGCCCGCCGTCAACACCCTCGCCGCGCAGGACGCGCCCGAGGCCAAGCTCTTCCACGAGGGCGACCTGTGGCGCTTCAGCACGCGCTTCGACAGCGATGACATCGAGGGCCGCTGGCTCGCCATCGCCGACGCCTACGACAAGGACGGCAAGAAGCTCACCGACCAGGTGAACTTCTCCGTCAAGCACGAGCAGGCCAGGAAGGCCGAGACGCGCATCGCCAGCTTCCGCGTCAGCCCCACCGCGGTCCGCAAGGGCCGCTCGGTCTACTTCACCGGCCGCCTTGAGGTCCGCGACCGCCGCCACTGGGCGGGCGTGCGCAACGAGGAGGTCGGGATCTACTTCCGCACGCGCGGCTCCAGCGCCTGGAAGTGGGTCGCCTCGACCGACACCGGCTGGCGTGGCCAGTTCCGCACCAAGGCCCGCGCCACCCGCGACGGTGAGTACCGCGCCGTCTTCGAGGGCGACCGCAGGCTCGACGACAGCACCAGCCGTTCGGTCCGCGTCCGCGTCTGGGGCGGAGGCTGGCACCGCTGACCCTGCGAGGTCTCCGGTCACAGGCGGCGCCCGCCCCCTTCGGGCGGCCCCGTGTGATGGCGCGGAAGCCCGGGACACCCCGGGCTTCCGCCCCTTTTTCGCGTCAGGACGACACCTCCGGCGCGACCCCGCCGCGACACCGTCGTGGTAGCGCTCCCACATCTTCCCAGGTACGGCGGACGCAAGTCCGGTAATGCTTGCTGCTGAAAATATTGCCTATGACTACACATTGGGCATTACGCTCAGGCTAGAGATCTTCACGACTGTCCAGGCGGAGGGTGAACGTGGCCGACGAAGAGTGGACGCAACGCGGGATCGACGTCAACACTCCAAGCGTCGCCAGGTTGTACGACTACTACCTTGGCGGGAAGGACAACTTCCCCGCCGACCGTCTCGCCGCCGAGGAGATCCTCGCCTCCGTTCCCCAGGTGCGCACCGCCGCCAAGGAGAACCGCGCCTTCCTCGGCAGGGCCGTCAGGTTCCTCGCCCGCGAGGGCATCGACCAGTTCCTCGACATCGGCACCGGACTGCCCACCCAGGGCAACGTCCACGAGGTCGCGCAGGAGATCAACCCGGAAGCCCGGGTCGCCTACGTCGACCACGACCCGATCGTCCTGGCGCACGCCAGGGCCCTCCTGCGGGGGGCGAAGGGAGAGGTCAGGGTCGTCTCCGGCGACCTGCGGCGGCCCGAGGAGATCCTGGAATCCCCCGAGATCCGCGACCACCTGGACCCCTCGAAGCCCGTGGCCCTGCTCCTGGTGGCCATCATGCACTTCATCACCGAGGCCGACGACCCCCGGCGCATCGTCGCCACGCTCAGGGACGCCCTGCCCTCGGGAAGCTATCTGGTCCTCTCCCACGGCACCCACGACGACCGCTTGGAGGCCGCGAGGAAGGGCACGGAGGTCTACAAGCGGGCCAGCTCACCGCTCGTCCTGCGGTCGCGGACTGACATCCGGCGGTTGTTCGACGGGTTCGACCTGGTCAGGCCGGGGCTCGTCTGGCTGCCCGAGTGGCGCCCCGACGACTTCCCGATCTACGACGACCCCTCGGAGTCGCTGATCGTGTGCGGCGTGGGCAGGAAGCCCTGACACCGCGCCCGCGGCGCCCCGGGAGAGAGGCCGGTCAGGCCGGGGAGCCCGCGGCCGTGATCTGGGGTCCGAAGACGAAGTCGGGGTCGATCTGGGCCGCCAGATCCTCTCCCGTGGCCCGGTTCGCCCAGGCCCGCGCGTTGCGCAGATGGAACTCCACCGTCTGACGGCCGAAGCGCTCCCAGTCCTTCTCCCGGCCGTCCACCGCCTCCAGCAGTGTCCCAAGGCCGGAGGAGACCTCCGGCTCCAGGTCCTCCAGCCCGAACGGCCGGCCCTGCTCCATCCCGCGCACCACACCCGAGTGCCCCAGGCACACCAGCAGGTCCGAGCCCACGTGCTCGCGCAGGAACGCCACGTCCTGGGGGCTTTGCACCTTGTTGCCGACCACCGCGACCGCCACCCCGTAGTCGGCGGCGTACTCCCGATACTGCCGATACACCCCCACCCCCTGGCGGGTCGGCTCGGCCACCAGGAACGTCAGGTCGAACCGGGTGAACAACCCCGAGGCGAAGGAGTCGGCCCCGGCCGTCATGTCCACCACCACGTACTGCCCCGGCCCGTCCACCAGATGGTTCAAATACAGCTCGACCGCCCCCACCTTGGAGTGGTAACACGCCACCCCCAGATCGGACTCACCGAACGGCCCCGTCGCCATCAGCCACGGCCCGTACGGCGCCGCCACCGCGAACTCCTCATGGATCGGGTCCGTCGTGGGGAGGCCGGTGACGGCGGCGGGCGGCAGGTCCAGCAGCCGCGAGCCCCAGCCTGGTGGGGTGGTCTTGACCATCGCGGCGGCCGAGGAGATGCGCGGGTTGTCGCCCCGCAACCACTCCTTGATCTCCGTCAGGTGCGAGCCCATCGGGCGGGGAAGCGCCTGATCCTCCATCCCCAGCACCATGCCCAGGTGCTGGTTGATGTCGGCGTCGATCGCCACGACCGGCAGCCCCCGGCTCGCCACATAGCGCGCGAACAGCGCCGACACGGTCGTCTTCCCACTGCCGCCCTTACCGACGAATGCCACCCTCACGACGCCGATCCAATCTGATCCGAGCCAGTCGACAACGAACTTGCGATCAGGTTGCCATCGGCGGTCAAGGCAGGCATACCCCGCACTTGACCATCATCCAGCGGTATGCCCCGAACGGGTCAGCGGTCGCGACGGGTGACAAGCCGGGCGAGTGCCCTCAGCTCGGCGGCGGCCCTGGGGGCGGGGTCGGCCTCGCGCAGGTGGCGCAGCGCGCCGGTCAGCAGTTCGTCGGCCCGTTCCTGGCTCCAGGCCCGGCCGCCCGCGGCCTCGACGAGGTCGGCGGCGTGGGCCAGGTCGGCATCGCTCAGCGGGTGCTCCCGGTGGTAGAGACCCGCCAGCTCACGCCCGGCGGGAGTCTGGGAGGCGAGCGCGGCCACCACGGGCAGGGACTTCTTGCGGCTGCGCAGATCAGAGTAGACCGGTTTGCCGGTCACCTCGGGGTCGCCCCAGATGCCCAGCAGGTCGTCGACCAGTTGGAAGGCCAGCCCCAGATCGGCACCGAAGGCGCGCAGCCGTTCGACCTGCTCCGGGGTGCCGCCGCCGAGCAGGGCGCCGAGCGCGCAGGAGCATCCCAGCAGGGCGCCCGTCTTGCCCGCCACCATGGCCAGGCACTCGGCCAGCTCGACGTCCTGACGCCCCTCGAAGGCCACGTCCGCGTTCTGGCCTTCGAGCAGGTCCTGGATCGCGGCCCCGAAGACACGGGTCGCCTCCTGGGCCGTCGGGTGCCCACCGGCGGACAGGGCGTCGTAGGCCAGCGCCAGCAGGGAGTCTCCGGCCAGGATCGCCGGGCTGATCCCGAAGACGCTCCAGGCCGTCGGGCGGTGCCTGCGGGTCCGGTCGCCGTCCATCACGTCGTCGTGCAGGAGGGAGAAGTTGTGCGCCAGCTCGACGGCGACCGCCGCGGGCAGCGCGGAGGCAGCGCTCGCGCCGACCGCCTCCGCGGCCAGCAGGACGAGCGCGGGCCGGATCGCCTTGCCGCTGTCGGCCCTGGTCGGCCGGGCCTGCTCGTCCCACCAGCCGAAGTGGTATCCGGCGATGTGCCGCATCGAGGAGGGCAGCGTGTCGATCGCGGACCGCAGGACCGGCTCGACCGTGTCACGGCTCCAGCGGAGCACCTCGCCCACCGAGCGGCCCTCCTCGGTGGCCCTCCTGGTCGTCTGGCGGCCCTCCCCTGCCGGTCCGGCCGCCAGGTCCTGCCTGGACGCCGGTCTCCGGCCGGTGGCCGGGGAACACTCCCCGGCCACGGGTCCGGGCATGTCAGCCGTGGTGCTCGCCGTCTGGCCCCTGTCAACCGCCGTCATGTCTTCACGCCCTCGTAGCGGTCGGTCATGAGGTCGAACTCCTCATCTGGCGTGTCCGGGTGGGTGTGCGCGCGTGGAGACCCGTCTCCTGTGGCGTCACACGCGCGCGGGTCCCGGGTGAGCATGCCCGTCCGGTAGCACCCGTATTCGGATGCTACCGGCCTGCACACCCATTTCTCGATATGCGTGAGCGCCATTCTCCGATGAGATTTTCCGCACCCTGGACACGACACGAAGAAAGTGAGGGGCGCGAAAGACCTCATGTCCGGTTCTCAGTGCCCGAGTTCGACGTCTTCCAGGATTCCGAGAGCGTCGGGAACCAGAACCGCGGCCGAGTAGTAGGCGCTGACCAGGTACGAGATAATGGCCTTCTCGTTGATGCCCATGAAACGGACCGACAGGCTGGGCTGATACTCGTCCGGGATGCCCGTCTGGTGCAGGCCGACGACCCCCTGGTCGTCCTCTCCGGTCCGCAGCGCGAGGATCGACGTGGTGCGGCTGCCGGTGATCGGGATCTTGTTGCACGGGAAGATCGGGACACCCCGCCAGGCGGGGACGGTGTGCCCGCCGAACTCGGCGCCGACGGGGTAGATCCCCCTGCGAGTGCACTCCCGGCCGAAGGCGGCGATGGCGCGCGGGTGCGCGAGGAAGAACTGCGTCCTCCTACGGCGGCTGAGCAGCTCGTCGAGGTCGTCCGGGGTGGGCGGGCCCGTCCTGGTGTGGATGCGCTGCTTGAGGTCGGCGTTGTGCAGCAGCCCGAACTCGGTGTTGTTGATCAGCTCGTGCTCCTGGCGCTCGCGCAGCGCCTCGATGGTCAGCCTGAGCTGCTGCTCGACCTGGTCCATCGGGTCGTTGTAGAGGTCGGCGACCCTGGTGTGCACGCGCAGCACGGTCTGGGCGACGCTGAGCTGGTACTCGCGGGGGGACAGCTCGTACTCGACGAACGTGCCCGGCAGGTCGGGCTCACCGCTGTGTCCCGCGGACACCTCGATGGCGGCCTCGCCGTACTTGTTCTGCGGGCCCTTCGGAGTTGTCTCCAGCGCTCGCAGGTGCTCGCGCAGCTCCTGCGAGCGCTCGACGAGCTCGCGGAGGGCGTCTCCCGGCAGGAACAGCGCGGTGCCCGCGGTCTGGGCCTTGACCGTGAAGTCCCAGTCGCCCCGCTGCCCGGTCAGCGCCTCGTCGCCGAAGTGGTCACCCCCGGCCAGCACGGCCAGCACGACCTCGTCACCGTACGGCCCGGCACCGATCTTGTTGACCTTGCCGTGCGCGACGAGCACCACCTCGTCGGCGGGCTCACCCGCCTGGACCAGCACGTCCCCGGCGGAGAAGTCCCGCTGGGTGAAGCGGTCGGCGAGCGCCTGCAGCACCTCGGGGTCGTCGAACTGGCGCAGCGAGGGCAGTTCGCGCAACTCGGCGGGCACGACCCGCACCTCGGAACCGGCGGTGGTGAAGCTCACCCGCCCGTCGCCGAGGGTGTAACTGAGGCGCCGGTTGACCCGGTAGGTGCCACCGGAGACCTGCACCCACGGCAGCATGCGCAGCAGCCACCGGGAGGAGATCTCCTGCATCTGCGGAACCGTCTTGGTCGTGGTCGCGAGATTTCGCGCCGCGTCCACGCCGAGGCTCAGCTGCGACCTTCCGGGATCGAGCTCCGTCACAACACACCGTCCATCCGTAGTCGGATCGAAAAGGGCCGGGAACCTGAATCAGAGAAAAGGAGACCGGGGGGATTGACCGCGACCGAATTCACAGCGCCATTCCGCCCCTGACACGGGGGTTCGGGCACAGGCAGTCGTCGCGGAGCGATCCAATCTTGGTGGTTCGTTAAATAGGTTGTCAAGCATTAAACATCATTCGGTGAAATACAAAAATCGCCATTGTCGGAAAATTCGGATCGAACGGCTATAAAGGATTCTTTGGGCGGAACCCTAAGTCATCATGCGCTGTCCACACATAAGTGATCTTTTACAGGGCGGCCCCGGGTCCGGAGACGGCCGCGCGGCGCGCCGTACAGTGGCGGGATGGGGTTGGTCGAGACGGTCGGACTGGTTCTGCACCCGCGCCGCGACTCGAAGACGGCCATCGACGCCGTCATCGACTGGGCGCGCGGGCGTGGTGTCACGGTGCTCGGCCTGCCTGAGGAGGTCGGGCGCATCGACTGCAGCGCGGTCGCGGTCGACGCCGAGACGCTGGTCGGCAGGGCGGACCTGCTCGTCAGCCTGGGCGGCGACGGCACCATGCTGCGCACCATGCGCCTCATCGCGGGACGGCCGACGCCCATCCTCGGGGTGAACCTCGGCAGGCTGGGATTTCTGCCCGAGATCGACGTCGAGGGGCTGCCCAGGGCGCTGTCGGCCATCGACGGCCACCGCCACACCGTCGAGCCCCGCATGGCGGTCCAGGCCACGCTGCCCGGGGCGGGCACGGTGACCGCGTTCAACGACGTCGCCCTGGTGCGCGTCCCCGGTGACGGGCTCTCGGCGGTCGCGGTCTCCGTCGAGGGGCACCCCTTCGTCAGCTACGCCGCCGACGCCGTCATCGTCGCCACCTCGACCGGATCGACCGCCTACAGCTTCTCCGCGGGAGGCCCCATCGTCTCCCCGACTGTCGAGGGGTTCCTCGTCGTGCCCGCGGCCGCCCACTCGGCGTTCAACCGGGCCATGGTGCTCTCGGCCGACGAGGAGGTCACGCTGGAGCTGCTCCCGGCGAGCGGCACGCTGGCCGTCGAGGTGGACGGCGCGGTCGCGGGCCAGCTGTCCCCGGGAGACCGGCTCACCGTCACGGCACTGCGCGCGGCCGCCTGGGTCGTACGGCTCGGCGACACGACCTTCTACGAGCGCGCCCGCCGCAAGCTCCGCGTCAACGGCAGCGCGGAGGTCGAGGAGCGGGACCCGCCGGTGTGACGGCGGCCCCGCTCCGCGCTCTCAGCCGTGTGAGGAGCCGTTGACGGTGAGGACGCGCTCCTGCTGGGTCTCGATCGCCGGGAAGGTGCCGGTGTCGACGATGCCGTGCTCCTTGAAGGCGGCCTCGATCAGCGCGTGGGCGCGGGGTTCGAGCTTCCACAGGGCGCGGTACTCACGGGCGGTCGCCAGCGAGATGCCGATCTCGTGGGCGATGTCGGAGGCCCTGGGGACGAACTTGCGCTCGATCTGCTTGTCCCAGTACTCCCTGGCGGCGCGCAGCAGGGCCGCGCGCTGGGCGGTGTCGACCACGGGCGCCGGAGAGTCGAGCATCTCGACCTCGCCCTCGTCGTCGTCGTCCATCCCCGCCGCGGGCAGCGCGTGCGCCATACGCGGCTGCTCCTCCTCCGGAGCCCACGGGACCGGCGGGGTCAGGTCGATCAGGGCGGAGGTGTTGTAGAGCGCGCCTATCTGGGACAGCAGCGCCTCCTGGCGGGCGCTGTCGACCGCCAGGCCGGTGTGCTCGACAGCCCGGTCCATCGCCTTGTCCAGCTTGGTGAGCGCGCCGCGCATCTTCCTGTCCGAGGCCCCCGCCTCACGCAGGGCACGGGCGCGCTTGGCCGCGAGCGCGACCCTGGTCAGGCGCCGGTGGGCGTCCACCTCGCTGGCCGTACGGTCGCTGACCTCGGCGAGGCCGACGCGGACCAGCATGCGCTCGGGGGTGAGCCGCCAGTTGATGCGGTGCCGTCCGGTGATGCGGTGCCGTTCGATCGCCATGCCCCGCTCCCACAGCCAGGCGGCGACCAGCGGGGCGGCCAGGCGGAAGACGGCCTCGGCGAGGCTGCGGGCGTCCATGCTGGACAGTACGGCGGACAGACCGGTAAGCGTCCACACGGCGATGCCGTCGATGCCCGCGGAGTAGTTCTCCCGCATGTTGCGGCGGGCCCGCACCGCGCTGGTGATCACCGCGACCTCGATGAACGCGAAGAGCAGCAGCCGCAGCGGGCCGTCGAAGCCGAGCACGTCGCCGGAGAAGCGCCACATGCCCTGGGCGGACACGCCGGTGGCGATGCTGGCGGCCACGATGGTGAGGATGTCCTCGGCCGGGCGGGGCGCGACGTAGCGGTGGAAGAACTGGTTCGCGGCCCGGTAGAGGGCTCTGACCGCGAGGTAGGCCACGCCGAGAAGCGCCAGGCCGATCACACAGATGATGACCGTTACGACCGGTTTGTCCGACGCGAAGGCGGTGATTTCGTCGATGGGGGGCATCTCACTCACTGTCCGTCAGTCTCGATGTCCGACAGGATATGAATGCGATCATTCCAGAATGTCGGCAACTTGTTCGCCAAACAGGGGCCTACGTCCGTGACGAGATCGTACGGAAGTGACGGTCGTGGCCCGCGCGGGGCCTCCCGGGCACACTTTCCGCCTCCGGAAAGGCGAAGGGCCGCCCCCGGACCTCACGTCCGGGGACGGCCCTCGCGGACCGGCTAGCGGCCCTGCAGTGCCTTGACGTTGTCGCCGAAGCTCCAGCTCTTCGACCCGTCCCAGTTGATGGACCAGGTCATCAGGCCCTTGAGCTGACCGCCGAAGGCGTTCCAGCTCTGGGAGACCAGCGAGGGAGACATGTAGCCACCTCCGGCGCCGGGCTGCGCGGGCAGACCGGGAACCTGCTTGTCGTAGGGAACCTTGATCGTGGTGCCCTGGATGACCAGACCGTTGTTCAGGCAGGTGGTCTGGGCGGTGAAGCCCTGGACCGTGCCCGCGGAGTAGGAGTCACCGGAGCAGCCGTACATGCTGCCGTTGTAGTACTGCATGTTCAGCCACCACAGGCGGCCGTTGTCCGCGTACTTCTTGATGATCGGCAGGTAGGCGCCCCAGATGGAGCCGTAGGTCACGCTTCCGCCGGTCACGTAGGCCGTCTCGGGGGCCATGGTGAGGCCGAAGTTGGAGGGCATCTGGGCGAGCACGCCGTCGATGATCCGGATGAGGTTGGACTGCGAGGCGGACAACTGGTTGATGTTGCCGCTGCCGGACAGACCGGTCTCGATGTCGATGTCGATGCCGTCGAAGTTGTACTTCTTCAGGATCGGCACGACGGTCGCGACGAACTTGTCGGCGACGGTGCTGGAGCTGAGGTCGATGCCCGCGGTCGCGCCGCCGATCGACATCAGGATCGTGGCACCGGCGGCCTTGGCCGCGCACATCTCAGCGGGGGTCGAGACCTTGACCGTGGCGTCCATGCCGTCCTCCCACAGCACGGTGCCGTCGGAGCGGATGACCGGGAACGCGGCGTTGATCACGTTGTAGCCGTGCTGGAGGATGCGGGGGTCGTTGATCGGCGTCCAGCCGAACGGCGGGTGCACGCCGTTGATGGCGCCGTCCCAGTTCTCCCAGTAGCCCTGGATGACCTTGCCCGCGGGCCGCGACTTCACCGCGCAGGTGCTGCCGGTGGGCGTGACGGTCGGGGTCACAGTCGGGGTCACGGTGGGCGTCACCGTCGGGGTCACGGTCGGCGTGACCGTGGGCGTCACGGTGGGGGTGACGGTCGGGGTGACCGTGGGGGTCACGGTCGGCGTGACGGTGGGGGTGACGGTCGGCGTCGGTCCGGGCGGGCCCTCGACGCTGATGTCGTCGGCGTAGTAGGTGCCCTGGCCGTACCAACCGTGCAGGTAGATGACCGCGCTGGTCTGGTTGGCGCCGGTGTTGAGGGACACGCTGAGCTTCGTGTACGACGAGGCCGAGGAGGTCCAGGTGGACGAGCCGCCGTTCACACCGAGGTAGACGTAGCTACCGCGCACCCAGGCGCTCACGGTGTAGGCGGAGTTCGGCTTGACGGTCACGGTCTGGGCGCACTGGGCGGTGTCGGAACCGCTGGCCGCGCCGGCGAGCGCGCCGCTGCCGGAGTGCACCGGCGAGCTGACCACCGAGCCCAGCCCTCCGGTACATGACCACGGCGAGACTGATCCGGCCTCGAAGTCCGGGTTCACGACCACGTTGGCCGCGAAGGCCGACGTCTGCGTGATGAGGACACCTACCGCTGCCAGCAGGAATGACACTGCCAGCGCCAGTAGGCGGGGGGTTCGCTTCATGGGGGGTGACCCTTCTGTCGCCCGGCACGACAAGTCGCCGGGCATTGACGACGCGGCGGGTTACGGGCCGCGTTGGTGGGGGCTTGCGAACAACAGGTGCAACGAAACCGAATTATCGAGACAAATTCCGCCAATGTCTACGAAAAGTTCTATTTCGGCACTGACGACTTCATTTCGGCACTGTTGACAAGCGCGTCCCCGCGTGTCAGAGGAGAGCCCCCGTCAGGCCCCTTCCTCCGCGAGGACGTCCAGGATCTCCTGACCGTACTTGGCGAGTTTGTTCTCGCCGACGCCGCTGACCGTGCCCAGCTCCGCCAGGCTCGACGGCATCCTTGCCGCGAACTCCCGCAGGGTCGCGTCGTGGAAGATCACGTACGCGGGCACCCCCTGCTCCTTCGCCGTGGCCGCGCGCCAGGCCCGAAGCCGCTCGAAGACCGGCACCGCCTCCTCCGGCAGGTCCTCCTGGGTCATCCGGCGGGGCTTGGCGCCCTTGGCGCGGGCCTCCCCCTGGGGCTGCTTGTGGAGCTGACGCCGCATCATGACCTGCCGCCTGCGTCCGAGCACCTCGGAACTCGCCTCGGTCAGCAGCAGCGTGCCGTAGTCGCCCTCGACGGTCAGCAACCCCTGGGCCAGCAACTGCCGTACCACGGCACGCCACTCGGCCTCGCCGAGCTCGGTGCCGACGCCGAACACCGTCAGCGAGTCGTGCCTGTGCTGGAGCACCTTGGGCGTGCTCCTGCCCAGCAGGATGTCCACGATCTGCCCGGTGCCGAACCTCTGGCGCCGCTCCCGGTCGAGTCTGAACACGGTGGACAGGACCTTCTGCGCGGCGACCGTGCCGTCCCACGACTCGGGCGGGGTCAGGCAGGTGTCGCAGTTGCCGCACGAGTCGCCCCGCTGGCCGAAGTAGTCGAGCAGGCGAACCCTGCGGCACTCCACGGTCTCGCAGAGCGCCAGCATCGCCTCAAGGTGGGTGCCGAGACGCCTGCGGTGCGCGTCGTCGCCCTCCGAGGTGTCGATCAGCTTGCGCTGCTGCACCACGTCCTGCAGGCCGTACGCCAGCCAGGCCGTCGAGGGCAGGCCGTCCCGCCCCGCCCTGCCGGTCTCCTGGTAGTAGCCCTCGACCGACTTGGGCAGGTCGAGATGGGCGACGAAACGCACGTCCGGCTTGTCGATGCCCATCCCGAAGGCGATGGTCGCGACCATGACCAGCCCGTCCTCCCGCAGGAAGCGCGACTGGTTCTCCGCCCTGGTCCGCGCGTCGAGCCCCGCGTGGTACGGCAGGGCCTGGACGCCGTTGTCCGTCAGGAACTCGGCGATCTTCTCGACCGAGGAGCGCGACAGGCAGTAGACGATGCCCGCGTCGCCGGGGTGCTCGGCGCGGATGAGCTTGAGTAGCTGCCGCTTCGGCTCGTTCTTCGGCTCGATGCGGTACTGGATGTTCGGGCGGTCGAAGCTGGCCACGAAGTGCCGGGCCTGCTCAAGGTTCAGCCGGGAGGCGATCTCGGCGTGGGTGGCCGGGGTCGCGGTCGCGGTCAGCGCGATGCGGGGCACGTCGGGCCAGCGCTCGTGCAGCGTGGACAGCGCCAGGTAGTCGGGCCTGAAGTCGTGCCCCCACTGGGCCACGCAGTGCGCCTCGTCGATGGCGAACAGCGAGATCTTGCCCCGGTCGAGCAGCCGCAGCGTCGCCTCCGTCCGCAGCCGCTCCGGCGCCAGGTAGAGCAGGTCGAGCTCACCCGCCAGGAAGGCCGACTCGACGGAGGCGCGCTCGTCGTAGTCCTGCGTGGAGTTCAGGAACCCGGCCCGCACCCCGAGGGCCCTCAGCGCGTCCACCTGGTCCTGCATGAGCGCGATGAGGGGGGAGACGACGACGCCGACGCCCTGCCGTACGAGAGCGGGGATCTGGTAGCACAGGGACTTGCCGCCACCGGTCGGCATCAGCACCAGGGCGTCGCCACCCCCGACGACGTGGTCGATGATCTCCTGCTGCCCCTGCCTGAACGAGGCGTACCCGAAGACGCGCTGCAGCACCTGTGCCGCCTCGCTCCCCCAGGTCTCGTCCCCGGCGTCGTGGATGTCAGGACCGTTCTCGGAGGTGGGCACCGCGCCATTGTATGAGGACACAGTGCCCACACCGGTGGGAACCGGAGAACGCGCGCCTCCCGGTCAGACGAGTCCGAGGACGACCTTGGCGATCCTTTCTACGGTGCCGAAGTCACCGGCCGAGATGCGGTTCTTCGTCACGCCGACGCTGAGGCCGGTCGCGGTGTCGGCGAAGGCGGCGGTCCCCCCGCTGCCCGCCATCCCGAACAGCGTCCGCGCGGGCAGGGCCTGGGTGAGGCCGATCGAGTAGCCGAGCCCCCAGGTGGCCGGGGCCCCGGTCACCTCGTCCACCCCGGTCACCGCCGGGGAAGACAGCTCGCGCAGCCGTTCCGGGGAGACCAGTTCCCCGCCGAGCAGCGCGTCGTACATGCGGGCGACCGCACGGGCCGTCATCGTGGCCCCCGCCGGGATGTCGGAGCCCAGCACGTCGGCGCGGTTGCTGAACGCCGCGTCGGGCATCGCGGCGAGGGGCGCCGCCGTGTAACCGTGGACCACCCTGAAGAACGGGATCTGGGCCAGCGTCTCGGCGGGCAGCTCCATCGGGGGTCCCACCTCCTCGATCCTGGCCAGTCTGCCCAGCTCGGAGCCGGGAACGCCGAAGAACAGCTCGCCGGCCACGCCGAGCGGCTCCGTGAGCTCCTCGCGGAGCACCTGTGAGACGCGCTTTCCTGTGACCCGGCGCACGACCTCGCCGAGGATGTAGCCGTAGCTCTGCGGGTGGTAGCCCGAGCTGGTCCCCGGCTCCCACCAGGGGGTGGCGTCGGCGACGGCCGCGCACATCCGGTCCCAGTCGCACAGGTCCTCCGGGGTGGTGCCGACCGGCACGCCGGGGATCCCGGTCGCGTGCGTCAGGGCGTGCCGTACGGTCGCCTTCTCCTTGCCGTGGGCGGCGAACTCGGGCCACACGTCCGCGATCGGGGTGTCGTAGTCGACGATCCCGCGCTCGGCCAGCACGTGGACGAGCGTCGCGGTCACGCCCTTGCCCGTCGAGGTGGCGTAGACGGGGGTGTCGGAGGTGAGGGGACGGCCGGTCTCCGGGTCGGCCACGCCACGGGCGACGTCGGCCAGGAGTTCGCCGCGACGGTAGACGGCGACCTGCACGCCGCGCTCCGCCCCCGACTCGACGAGTTCGTCCACGACGGTCAGTACGGCCCGCTGAAGATCGGTCATGGTGATTCCTTCCTTGGTTGCTCCCCCGTAGGACGAGGGCCGCGCGGAAAAGGAATCGGTCCCGCGCCGGGATCAGAGCATCGGGCACGTGCCGGGATCAGAGCGAGGACGGCAGACCGAACGCGGGAAAGACGTCTCCCCCGTAGGTGGTGATCTGGGTGACCAGCCCGTCCTCGACCCGCAGGACCCCCATCCAGGAGGGTGAGAAGACCGTCTCGCCCGGTCTGCGGAGATACGCGGCGGCGGCGGGCTGACGGTTGGCCCCGGTGGTGAGCACCCGCCAGTCGCCCCACGCCTCCGGTCCGACCATCGCGGGCGTCCACGACGCCATGAACGCCGTACGGCCGAGCAGCCAGATGGGCGTGGGCGGCATCGTCTGCCACACGTCGGCCCGCAGCACCTCGGCCAGGGCGGAGGGGTCCGCCTTCTCCAGGGCCTCGACGTAGCGCCGCAGCACCGCCTGCTCTCCCCGGGACGGCGTGGCCCGGGGCGCCCAGTCGAGGCGCCGCGCGGGCAGGTGCTCCCTGAGCGTCGGCCGGGCGCGCTGCAGGGCGCTCTTGACCGCCGCGACGGTCAGTTCAAGCGAGGCCGCCGTCTCCTGCGCCGACCAGCCGAGCACGTCGCGCAGGATCAGCACCGCCCGCTGCCTGGGCGGCAGGTGCTGGATCGCGACGAGGAAGGCCAGCTCGATCGTCTCGCGGTCCACGACCTCCTCGGCCGCGTCCAACAACGTGTCGGGGTAGGGCTGCAGCCACGGCACGGCGCCCGAGGCGGGCGGTTCAAGCCCCGGGTCCGCCTCGATCGCGGGGGCGGGACGTGGCTGCGGGCGCCGTGGGTGCGCCCTGAGGTGGTCCAGGCAGGCGTTGGTCGCGATCCGGTACAGCCAGGCGCGCAGCCCGCCCTCCTCACGCAGCGCCCCGCGTCCACGCCAGGCCCGCAGGAACGTCTCCTGCACCAGGTCCTCGGCCTCGTCGAAGGAGCCGAGTATCCGGTAGCAGTGCACGTGCAGCTCGCGCCGGTGCTCCTCGACCCGCTCGCCGAAACCGTCCCCGCTGGTCATGGGCGGCATTCTAGGCCGCCCCGGAGATCACGGGGACGGCCGCGACGGGGGTGCCGTCGCGGCCGTCTCGGATTCCGCTACGGAAAGGTCAGGAGACCGGGGGCGGCGGGGGCGGGGTCTCCGTCACCGTGGCGGTCGGCTCGGGAGCGGGGGGCGTCGGGACGTCCGTCGGCGTCTCGGTCGGGGGCGCGGTCGGCGTCTCCGTGGGAGGTTCCGTCGGCGTCTCCGTCGGAGGCGGGGTCGGGGTGGCCGTGGGGGTCGCGCAGAGAGCCGGGGTGCGCCACTTGCCGCCCGGCCACCGCGACAGGGACGACCACCAGTCACCGCGCCAGAGTTTCCTGCTGGGCCGTGACAGGTCGAAGACGTGGGCGGCCGTGGCCGTCTCACCCGTGGCCGTCGCGGTCACCGAAATCCAGTCCCCCTGCTTGATTTCGTTGCCGCGCCTGCCCGCGTAGACCTTCGTGGAGTCGTCGATCGTGTACACCTTCTCGAAGCCGTCCTGGCTTCGCACGGTGACGGAGCCCTCCGTCAGCGCCGTCGCCTCCCCCGTCTGGGAGAGCACCGTGAACCCGCAGCCGTCCTTCGACGGCAGCACGAACTCCCCGTGCAGGGTTCCCGGGAAGGCCACCCGGGGGACCCGGGGCGCCGGGGTGGCGGTCGGGACGACGGTCGGTGTGGGGGTGGGGGTCGGGGTCAGCGTCGGGGTCGAGGTGGGGATGTCGGTCGGGAGAGGCTGGCTCGCCGTGGGTGTCGGCGTCTCGGGCCCCGTGGGGGCGGGGACGGGCGCCGCCGAGGCGGCACCTCCGATGCCCCCTGACGCCACCAGCACGACGGCCGCCGCGAGGCTCAGCGAGCGCGGGACGCGCCGCCGCGTATCGTCTGGTCTGTCATCGTTCGTTGGCTTCACCATGTCCTCCATGTGTGTCCTCCATCGGACTTGACAGCAGGTCCTCATCGGAGGATGGACACGGCGAAGCGGGCCTTCCCCGATGAGGCGCGGAGAAGACTTCCCCCTTCCATCCGGCCCATGCCACCAGAAAACGCGACTGACTATCAGAATCCGCCCTTCTCCCAGGTCACACCTATTCATGCCAAATACGAATAAATCGGGAAAGGGGAACTTCCTGCGCTGAAGACCGGATCGTGACATGATCGACGGGAGACCGGTGCGCCCTCTTTTCACGCGAACCGCTTCCCAGAATCCGGCCGCCCTTTTCCCAGGCCTGGCCATACGACAAAAATATGGGAATTCATGGGGTTCTACTCCCCGGCGGCCGGTGTCACCGTTGGGGCAGCCCTGGCCGGCCACGGCTCCTTGCGGACAAGGAGTCACAGCGAATGAACCCTAGAGTCCCCAGAGTCAAGGTGGGGGCGACCGCTCTCCTGACGGTCGTCGCCATGGGCGCCTCGGCGCTGACAGGCGTCCCCGCGCGAGCCGTACCCGACGCTTCGGCCTTCGCGCCACCGGGGGCCGAGGCACGCGAGCGCGCGGTCTCGGGTGTGGCGAGGGTCCTGGCAGAGCGGGCCGGGGAGCTGCGCGTCGGGCGGGGAGACGCCTTCGCGCCTCCCGTGGTCACCTCGGGCGTGCGGGGCCTGCAGTACCTGCTGTACCGAAGGACCCACAACGGACTGCCGGTGTACGGCGGCGACGTGATCGCCTCGACCGACAGCGGCGGCACCGTGGTCCACACCGTGATCACCGGCCAGCAGGCCTCCCTTGAGGGCGTCGCCACCACGCCCGTGATCGACGCCACCAGAGCCGCCGCCGTCGCCGAAGGCCAGGTCAGGGCCGTGCGTGAGGTCGGCACACCCAGCCTGGTCGTCCACGCCACGACCACGCGCCCCCGGCTCGCCTGGGAGGTGGCCGTCACCGGCGGCACCGAGCAGGCCCCCGAGGCGCTGCGCGTCTTCGTCGACGCGCGCGACGCGACCGTCATCGACACCTACGACCAGGTCAGGTACGGCACCGGCAACAGCTTCTACAACGGCAACCCGGTGACCATCCAGACCACGGGCTCGGGAAGCGCCTACGTCATGCGGGACCCGTCCCGGCCCGGGCTCGCCTGCGGCGGCCAGAACGGCGCCCCCTACTCCAAGCCGGTCGACACCTGGGGCAACGGGCTGGGCACCAACCTGGAGACGGCCTGCGTCGACGTCCTGTTCGCGGCGCAGAAGGAGTGGGACATGCTGCGCACCTGGCTGGGCCGCAACGGCCTCGACGGGGCGGGCCACTCCTTCCCGGCGCGGGTCGGCCTGAACACCGTCAACGCCTACTGGGACGGCTCGGCCACCTTCTTCGGCCACAACCCGGCCAACACGCGGCAGCTCACCTCGCTCGACCTGGTCGGGCACGAGTACGGCCACGCCGTCTTCCAGTACTCCGGCTCCAACGGCGGCAACGCGGCCGAGGCCCTGTCCCTCGACGAGTCGACGGGCGACATCCTCGGCACCGCGACCGAGCACTACGTCAACCACGCCCCGCCCCTGGACCCGCCCAACTATCTGGTCGGTGAGGACCTGGACATCGGTCCGAGCGGGGTCCGCAACATGTACAACCCCGCCCTGCAGGGCGAGCCCAACTGCTACACCCCGGGGTCGTCGAGTCCCGGACCGCAGGACCACTGGTTCTATCTGCTCGCCGAGGGGACCAACCCGCCGAACAACCCCCCGAGCCCGGTCTGCTACGGCCCGTCCCCGCTGACCGGCATCGGCATCCGCAAGGCCACGGAGATCTTCTACAGCGGCCTGCAGTACAAGAACGCCCCCTGGACCTACGCCAAGGCACGCATCGCGACCCTCAGGGCCGCAAAGGCGCTCTATCCGAAGAGCTGCGCCGAGTTCAACGCGACCAGGGCCGCCTGGAGTGCCATCTCCGTCCCCGCCCAGCGCGGCGAGCCCGTCTGCTGACCGGCCACTACTCGAACAGGGTGTGCCCGTCGCCGCGCCGGTGACGGCGGCGGGCCACCACGACCAGGTCGACCAGCGCGACGAGCGCGAGCACGGCCATCACGACCGCCAGCCAGGTCAGCCCCGCCGTACCGGCCAGGACCGCGAACACCCCGCAGACGACCAGCCCGAAGATCGCCAGCGCCATCCGCAAATTGAGCGCGCTACGTGGCCGTTCCCCGGTCGGCGAGATCTCCGACCAGATCCTGCTCTGCCCGTTCTCCGGCGCCCTGACCTCGTACGAGGTCTTCCCATGCTTCCTCATGACGGCCAGGCCTCTTCGGGCTATCCCTGTCCACCCAACGGGACGGGCGAAAAGACCATCCCCCTCTTTTCCTCCCTACCCATGCCGGAACAGGCCTCACAGGGAAGGGAAGAAAGGGAAAAGGTGCTGGGTGGGCACTACTGGGTTCGAACCAGTGACATCTCGCTTGTAAGGCGAGCGCTCTACCGCTGAGCTAAGCGCCCCGTCATCCCGCCACAGGGACGGGACAACACCTTACGCCACCGGAGGGGACTTCAGCACATCAAGCGACCACGCGGTGCCCGCCTCCGGCCAGCCCGCCGCGCGCCAGCCGAGCAGGGCCGCGCCGAGCATGCCCGCGTTGACGCCGAGGGCGGCCTTGCGCAGCGGAGGCGCCGCGCGGAAGGCCAGGCGCTTCCTGAGCCGCTCGGCGAGGGGTACGGCCAGCAGGTCCCCCGCCTCGGCCAGGCCACCACCCAGGACGATCGTCTCGGGGTCGAGCAGGAGGGTGTAGGTCGTCAGGGCCAGGGACAGCGCCTCCACGGCGTCGTCCCACACCGCGTTCGCCACCGGGTCACCCGAGGCGATCAGCTCGGCCACCTGCTTGGAGGTCGCGTGCGAGCCGGACCTGGCCGAGTAGCGGCGGCCGATGGCCGAGGCGGAGGCGTAGGTCTCCAGACAGCCGACCTGGCCGCAGGCGCAGGGCTCCCCGTCGGGGAAGACCGGGATATGACCGATCTCGCCGCCCCAGCCGACGCTGCCGCCGTACGGCTCGCCGTGCAGGACGATGGCGCCCGCGATACCGGTGCCGATGGGGATGAACAGGAAGTCGGAGACCTCGCGGCCCGCGCCGAGGACGCTCTCTCCCAGGCCCCCGGTGCGCACGTCGTGGCCGAGCATCACCGGCACGTCCAGCGGGACGAAGTCCTCAGCCTTGACGTCGCGCCAGCCGATGTTCGCCGAGTAGAGCGCCCTGTTCGGGGTGACCAGTCCCGGTACGGCCAGGCCGACGCCCGCGGGATCGCCGCCGCCCGCGACGGCGAGGTCGTCGATGAAGGAGCGGATCGACTCCACGACCGCCGCCGGGCCCCTCTCGCGCGGGGTGTCACGCCGCTCGGTGAAGGCGATCTCCCCCGAGTGGGTGACGACGCCTCCCTTCATGGACGTGCCACCGACGTCAAGGGCCACAACGAAGGAGCTCATGCGCGCATCCAGCAGGTCGAAGGAAGGGGTCCGAGCCTGACCATAGTGCATGGCAATAACGCCACATCACTACAGATGCCCATAAATGCGCTTAAAGCAGATTTATGAGCACTAATGAACGCGTCCCAGGACCCGATCGAGCGCGGCCTCGACCTCGTCGGCCAGCTCCTTCGACAGGCCGGAAGGCCGGGACCCCCCTGCCGCCGCTGGCCGTACCGCCCCGCAGGAACGGCACTCGACCTCGCCGAGCCTGCAGATGAGCGCGGCCGAGCCGCACGAGGAGCACGTGTCGAGATCGAGGTCGTGCGTACGCTGACAGTCCGGGCAGACGAGGACCTGGGCCTCCCCGCGCACCCCGCGCTTCCACGGACTGGCGCCACGGACGGGGTCGGTCTGCCTGGCCCCGCAGGAGAAGCAGGGCATGATCGCCTCCGAAATGTCGTGGACCGCGGACGCCCCATGGACGCCCGCGGGCCCACCGCTGCTTGGAACTCAGGAAAGGTCGGCGAGCACCTTGAGGTACTCGGCGATGTCTCGCGCCTGAGGGATGGGGTTCACGACGCTCCAGCGGACCACGCCTTCGCCGTCGATGACGAAGGTGCCGCGCGTCGCGATGCCCTTCTCCTCGTCGAAGACACCGTACGCCCGCGCGACCTCCCCGTGCGGCCAGAAGTCGGAGAGCAGCGGGAAGGTGTACCCCTCCTGGTCGGCCCAGGCGCGGTGGGTGAAGACGGAGTCGACCGAGGCGGTGAGCACCTGGACGTCCTCGGGCGCCCTGGCGACGAACTCGTCGCGAAGGGCGCACAGCTCGCCGTGGCAGACACCGCTGAACGCGAGGGGGTAGAAGATCAGTACGACCTTTTTACCCCGATGGTCCGAAAGCTTGACCGGGGTGCCGTGCTGGTCCTTCAGCTCGAAGTCCGGAGCCGGGGAGCCCACATCCACCGTCATGGTCAAAGGTCCTTTCATCGGATGACAGACAGGACCATCATCCTGCCGTACGGCTCACCGCGAGCCGTACGGCAGGGCGAACCTTATCGGCGTGCTTTGGGTGTGACCAGCCGCGTTCCCGACCAGTCGGGGGCAGCGCTGATGCTGCTCGTCTGCGACAGGCCCGCCGTGGTGGCGTCCTCCCCGATGTCACTGGGCTCCACATGCCCGTCGCGACCGGCCTTGGGAGTGAGCAGCCAGATCTGGCCGCCGTCGCTCAGGTTGGTCACCACGCCGCTCAGGGCGTCGAACAGATCGCCGTCGCCGTCGCGCCACCACAGCAACACGACGTCAACGACGTCCTCGAAGTCTTCATCGACCAGTTCGTTGCCGGTCAGCTCCTCGATGGAGTCGCGCAGATCGTCGTCGGCGTCCTCGTCCCAACCGACCTCCTGCACCACCTGACCCGGCTTCAGACCGAGTCGTTCGGCCAGGCTGCGTTCGCCCTGCGCCTGACCCGCGGTCGCGCTCACGTTTGTCCCTCCTGCTTGAATGGCCCCGCAGCTACACGGTGCTCAGAGTGCTTCGGCACAGTCCACACGCTGTGACCCTCGGTCGTCAACGGTCGCCACGGCAACGACTGGGCTACGTATGAATTAGTCCGACAAAAATGACAAACGGACCTGGCGTTCCCGATTGTCGACGTTGAGGTCCACCAGCGCGATGGACTGCCAGGTGCCCAGTGCGAGCCGTCCGGCCAGGACCGGGACTGTCGCGTACGGCGGAATGAGAGCCGGCATGACATGTGAGCGTCCATGCCCCCTCGAACCGTGCGCATGCCTCCACCTGTCGTCGGCCGGGAGCAGGTCCTCCAGCGCCGCGAGCAGGTCGTCGTCACTTCCCGAGCCCAGCTCGATCAGCGCGACACCGGCTGTCGCGTGCGGGACGAAGACGTGCAGCAGCCCGTCACCCCCGCACGAACGGACGAAGTCCTCGCATTCCCGGGTGATGTCGTGCACCCTCTCTCGGGAGCCCGTCGTCACCTCGATCGTCATGGATCTCACATACCGATCCTACGATCCGCGCTGAGCTGGGACGACGGACGAGCGCCGGGGCAGGGGCCCGGATCCCTACCCCGCACGCCGCCATCTGCCCATCCCTCGAAAGAACAGTGTGTTTCGTGTCTCCCGGGCCGTCGCGGGGAACCGAAGCCCATGTACCCTTTGGGGACAATTCGTCCTACCATCGGTGGTCTACGCCACTTATGGGGCCCTGCCAGCAGGGACTTCCTGGTTACCGGCCAGTAGAGATGCACTTTCCGGGGTAAGCGACCAGGATGGAAGACGACCTACACCAGACAAAAGTCCATCCTCGGAAGGCGAGACCCAGTGGCTTCCGGACGCCAGCGTTTCTCGGTTATCAGCGACGGCCTACCCAGCCAGCTCCCTGATGTCGACCCAAGCGAGACCCAGGAGTGGCTCGAGTCGCTCGACAACGTCATCAAGACGGAAGGTCGCACTCGTGCCCGTTATCTGATGCTTCGCCTACTGGAGCGGGCCCGCGAACATCAGGTTGGGGTTCCCGGCCTGCGCAGTACCGACTACATCAACACCATTCCTCCTGAGCGGGAACCGTGGTTCCCCGGCGACGAGTACGTCGAGCGCAGGATCCGCGCCTACATCCGCTGGAACGCGGCCGTCATGGTGACGCGCGCGAACGCCCGCACCAACGTCGGCGGGCACATCGCCACCTACGCCTCCGCGGCCTCCCTGTACGAGGTGGGCTTCAACCACTTCTTCCGCGGCAAGGACCACGGCGAGTCCGGTGACCAGGTCTTCATCCAGGGTCACGCGGCGCCGGGCATCTACGCCCGCGCCTTCCTTGAGGGCCGCCTCAACGAGGCCCAGCTCGACGCCTTCAGGCAGGAGCGTTCCCACGGCTTCAGGGGCCTGCCCTCCTATCCTCATCCGCGTCTGATGCCGGACTTCTGGGAGTTCCCGACGGTCTCCATGGGTCTCGGCCCGATCGGCGCGATCTACCAGGCCCGGTTCAACCGTTATCTCCTGAACCGGAAGATCAAGGACACCAGCCGCAGCCACGTGTGGTGTTACCTCGGTGACGGCGAGATGGACGAGCCCGAGTCGCTCGGCGCGATCGGTCTCGCGGCCCGTGAGGAGCTGGACAACCTCACCTTCGTCATCAACTGCAACCTGCAGCGCCTCGACGGCCCGGTACGCGGCAACGGCAAGATCATCCAGGAGCTGGAGTCCTACTTCAGGGGCGCGGGCTGGAACGTCATCAAGGTCGTGTGGGGCCGTGACTGGGACCCGCTGCTGGCCGCCGACGTGGACGGCGTGCTGGTCAACAAGATGAACACCGTCCCCGACGGCCAGTTCCAGACCTACTCCGTCGAGAGCGGCGAGTACATCCGCGAGGACTTCTTCGGCGGCGACCCGCGGCTGCGCAAGATGGTCGAGCACCTGTCCGACGAGGACATCCGCAAGCTGTCGCGCGGCGGCCACGACTACCGCAAGGTGTACGCGGCCTACAAGGCGGCGCGTGAGCACGTCGGCCAGCCGACGGTCATCCTCGCCCAGACCATCAAGGGCTGGACGCTCGGCAAGGACTTCGAGGCGCGCAACGCCACGCACCAGATGAAGAAGATGTCCAAGGCCGACCTGAAGGAGTTCCGCGACCGGCTCTACCTGCCGATCCCGGACTCCGCACTCGAAGGCGAACTTCCGCCCTACTTCCACCCGGGCGAGAACGACCCCGAGATCCAGTACATGATGGAGCGCCGCGCGGCCCTGGGCGGCTTCCTGCCCAAGCGCGTCGTGCGCGCCAAGCCGATCACCCTGCCGGGTGACGCCTCCTACGCGCAGCTCAAGAAGGGCTCGGGCAAACAGAACGTCGCCACGACCATGGCGTTCGTCCGGCTGCTCAAGGACCTCATGCGCGACAAGGAGATCGGCCACCGGTTCGTGCCGATCATCCCTGACGAGGCCCGCACCTTCGGTCTCGACGCGATCTTCCCGACCGCCAAGATCTACTCGCCGCACGGGCAGACCTACGACGCCGTGGACCGCGAGCTGCTGCTGTCCTACAAGGAGTCGACCGAGGGTCAGATCCTGCACGAGGGCATCAGCGAGTCGGGGTCGATGGCCTCGACCATCGCCGTCGGCTCGTCCTACGCCACGCACGGCGAGCACATGATCCCGATCTACATCTTCTACTCGATGTTCGGCTGGCAGCGCACGGCCGACCAGATGTGGCAGCTCGGCGACCAGATGGGCCGGGGCTTCCTGCTCGGCGCGACCGCTGGCCGTACGACGCTGAACGGGGAGGGCCTGCAGCACGAGGACGGTCACACTCCGCTGACCGCCTCGACGAACCCGGCCGCGGTCTCCTACGACCCGTCGTGGGGCTTCGAGCTGGCCCACATCGTCAAGGACGGCCTGCGCAGGATGTACGGCGAGCAGCCGGAGAACATCTTCTACTACCTGACCGTCTACAACGAGCCCTACGCCCAGCCCGCCGAGCCCGAGGGTCTCGACGTCCAGGGCCTGCTCAAGGGCCTGTACCACTTCGCCCCCGCCCCGGCCTCCACCGGTCCGAAGGCCAACATCCTGTCCTCCGGCGTGGCGGGTCCGTGGGCGATCGAGGCGCAGCGGATGCTGGCCGAGGAGTGGGGCGTCGCGGCCGAGCTCTGGTCGGCGACCTCCTGGACGGAACTGCGTCGCGAGGCGCTGGCCGTCGAGGAGCACAACCTGCTCAATCCCGACGCCGAGCAGCGCGTGCCGTACGTCACGAAGGTGCTCTCCGCGGTCGAGGGGCCGTTCGTCGGCGTCAGCGACTACATGCGGGCGGTGCCCGACCAGATCTCCCAGTGGGTCCCCGGTGACTGGGCCTCGCTCGGCACCGACGGCTTCGGTCTGTCGGACACCCGTTCCGCGCTGCGCCGCCACTTCCACGTGGACGCCGCCTCGATCACGCTGGCCGTGCTCACGCAGCTGGTCAAGCGTGGCGAGCTCGACGGCCGGGTGCTGAAGGAGGCCGTCGCCAAGTACCACCTGAGGAACGGTGTCACCGAGGCCGGTGGCGCCGAGAGCAACGACACGCAGTCCCTGGGACTGTGACCTGATCACCCGCCGGGCGGGTCCTTCTTCGGAGGGCCTCGCCCGGTTAGGGTGGAATCGCTTCCCCCGGCGAACAATCTGATTCGAGGGGGGCGCCCAATGCGAAGAATTCTGCCCGCCGCCACCGTGGCGACGGCTCTTTCCGTCGCGCTGACCGCCTGCGGCAGCGCCAACGGGCCCGGTGGATACGGGGCCGTTGCGAACATCTCAGATCCGAGCCCCAGCCCTCCCCCGCCCTGGTCGCCCGGCTCCGGCTCGCCGTCGGCGGCCAAACCCGACCAGATCTCCTGGGGTCTGTGCACCGACATCAGACGTCCCGACGGGGCGACACCCCGGCCCGACCCCAGGTTCCAGTGCGGACGGCTGCAGGTCCCGCTCGACTACCGCAGACCGGACGGCGACAAGCTGGACATGGCGGTGATCCGCGTCCAGGCGACGGAGCCCGGCAAGCGGCTCGGCTCCCTGGTGTTCAACTTCGGCGGCCCCGGCGCCTCCGGCGTCGACACCATGGCCCAGTCCTACAAGATCTTCAGCAGCCTGAACGGCAGATACGACCTGGTCAGCTTCGACCCTCGGGGGGTCGAGCGCACCGCGGGCGTCAGGTGCGGCACCGACAGGGACATGGACCGTTTCCTGTCCATGGACACCATGGTCACCAACGAGGCTGAACGGGCCGAACAGAACGAGACCATCAAAACCTTCGTCGACGCCTGCGAACGGACCTCGGGCAAGATCCTGCCGTACGTCGGCACGGTCAACGCCGCCCGCGACATGGACAGGCTCCGCGCGGCACTCGGCGACAAACGGCTCAACTACTTCGGCATCTCGTACGGCACGCAGCTCGGCGCGGTCTACGCGACGCTGTTCCCCAAGAGGGTGCACCGCTTCATGCTCGACGGCCCGCTCGACCCGAGTGCCACGCTTGAGCAGCGCTCTCTGGCCCAGACGACCGCCTTCCAGCACTCCTACGACTCCTTCCTGAAGAGCTGCATCAGGGGTCCCGGTGAGTGCGAGGTCGGGCCGGACGTCACGAACGCGAACAAGAACGTCAAGTCCTTCCTGGACGACCTGCGGATCAACCCGCTGCCCGTCGGCGACCGCAAGCTCACCCAGGGCCTGGCCGTGACCGGCATCGCCGCCGCGCTGTACTCCGACCTGACCTGGCCGCTGCTCGAACAGGGCTTCGGCCGTGGCTTCAAGGGCGACGGCCGGATCCTGCTGTATCTCGCGGACGCCTACAACGCGCGCATGCCCGACGGCTCCTACTCGACGATCATGAGCAGCTTCCCCGCGATCACCTGCGTGGACACCTCGGAGCGGCCGGCGCGGGAGCAGCTCAACGAGACCGAGAAGGCCGCCCTGGAGATCTCCCCGCTGTTCGGCGGCTCGGGGATGGGCTCGCTGTGCGCGGTGTGGCCGGTGCCGGGCAGCGACGAGGCCAGGCGGATCGACGCCAGCGGTTCGGCCCCGATCGTGGTCATCGGCGGCACCGGGGACCCGGCGACGCCGTACGAGTGGGCGCCGAAGCTGGTCTCCCAGCTCAAGACCGGCGTGCTGGTCACCTACAAGGGCGAGGGGCACGGGGCCTACCTGTCGGGCGACTCGTGCGTGAAGCGGGTCACCGACGGCTACCTGCTCGACGGGAAGGTCCCCGAGAACGGCACAGTCTGTCCCTCACCGTGACCTCCTGACTTCCGGCGAGAAGCCCACGAGGCAATAAATGGTTTGACATTTCCTCAACTGTGCTATCTCGGCACTAAGATGAGCTCCGTGAAGGTGCGGGTGAACTGATGCGCGAGCCATGGCATCCCGCCGCGGATGACATCAAGCTGGCCGAGGTCATGCACGCGCTTGCCGATCCGGTGCGCCTTGAGATCCTGACCAGACTCGCCAGGGGCGAGGGCGGGAACTGCGGGGAGATCGGCAGCGGCATCGACGTGCACAAGTCCACGATGTCCCACCACTACCGGGTCCTGCGGGAGGCCGGGGTCACGCTGACCACCATGGAGGGCCGTTCACGCCTGGTCAGACTGCGGCGTGGCGACCTGAACGCGCGATTTCCCGGCCTGCTCGACTCGGTGCTGAACGCGCTGCTCTGAGGCTTCCCCGGCTCAGAGGGCGACCGCCACGGCCCGTGCGATCCGCGCCGCCGAGCGGGACACCAGGTCGAGCGCCCCACGGGTGTCGGCGTACGGCAGTCGCCCGTCCCGCTTCACGACGCGGCCCGCCACGAGCACGGTGTCCACGTTGGCCGGGCCCGCGGCGGTCACCACGGCGCCGACCGGGTCGTGGACCGGCGCGAGGCCGAGGTCCCCGGCGCGGAGCATGACGAGGTCGGCCTGTTTCCCCGGCCGCAGGGAGCCGATCCTGTCGTCCAGGCCGAGCACCGCGGCCCCCTCGACGGTGGCCATCCGCAGCACCTCGGCCGCGGTGAGCGAGCCGCCCCGGCCCCGCTCGGCGGCGAACGCGGCGCGCATGACGGCGAACATGTCACTCGGCGCCGCGGTGACCGTGTCCACGCCGAGCCCCGTCGTGACGCCGAAGCCACGGAACCTACCGGTCTTTGGCAGGCCAGGTAGTCGCCCAGCGTGGTGTCGGCCGCGACCGAGCGCAGGACGCTCTGCCACAGGTGCCGGTGCGTGTCGACGAGGCCGGGCAGCACGATCAGGCCCGTGGCGTCGAGGACCTCGACATCCCCCGCGTCCAGGCCCGTCCCGACGGCGGTGATCACCCCGTCCTCGACGAGGACGTCCGCCTCCGGCAGGACCCGCACCTCGGGGTCGGTGTCAACGACGGTTCCGTTGGCGATGAGCGTGCGCATCGAGCATCTCCTCATTCCAAAAGTAATCAGAAAAGCTTTTGTAAAAGCTATCAGGAAGGAGAGCTATCCTCAATCCATGGCAGCGGGAGACAGCGCCGGACGTGACCACGTCGACGAGATGATGGAGGGGTGGCGCAGCGAGCTGCCCGAGGCCGCGACCGTCCAACTTGAGATCATCAAGCGCGTCGGGCGGCTGAAGTCCATGGTCGAGGAGGTCACCCAGACCGTCCTCGGCGAGTACGGCCTGACCTACGCCGAGTTCGACGTGCTGGCGACGCTGCGCAGGGCGGGCACCCCCTACCGCCTCAAGCCCAGCACGCTCGCCGCCCGTTCCTCACTGACCACCGGGGGGACGAGCAACATCCTGCAGCGGCTGACCGCGGCCGGGCTCGTCGAGCGTGAGCCGGACCCGGCGGACGGCCGCAGTTCCTGGGTGCGCCTGACACCGCTGGGTTCTCGCCGCTCCGAGGAACTCGCCCTGGCCACGACCGAGGCGCACGAGAACCTGCTGGCGGGCGTCTCCGAGGAGAGCGCGCGGGCCCTGGCCGACCTGCTGCGCGAGGTGCTGCTCACCCTCGGGGACCGGGCCTCGCGCCGGGGCTGATTCCCCAGAGCGGGTCCGCCGGGTGCTCGGGGGCGGTCTCGCCGGTCTCCTCGGCCCTGCGGACGCGGTCGAGCCTGAAGGCGCGGGCGTCCTGCCTGAGCCCGCACACGCCCACGAGATACCAGTGGCCGCCGCGCCCGCCGACCAGGACCGTCGGCTCGACCTCGCGGACGCTCACGCGTCCTCGCCGGTCCTCGTACTCGATCCTGAGCACCCGCCCGTGCAGCAGCGCCCGCTCGACGACCGCGGAGACCCTCGGGTACGGCTCGGCCTCCGCGGCGGGGCCTGGCCGTACGGCGAGCTCCTGCGTGGAGACGGAGGCGGGCAGCGCGGCGTGGAGTTTGCGCAGGGCGTCGCGGGCGGGACCCTCCCCCAGCGGGGTGAGCGCGGCCACGACCGCGGCGGCCTCCCGCGGGGTGAGGTCGAGCGGTCCCAGCGTCGTGCCCTCGGCGAGGAGGTAGCCGCCGTGCCCGTCCGCCGCCGTGCGGACCGGAATCCCGGCCCGCCGCAGGTCGGAGACGTCACGTTCGACCGTGCGGACGCTCACCCCGAGCCTGGTGGCGAGCTCTCCCGCGGGCAGGGCCTCGGGCGCGGCGGCGCGAAGCTCCCCGAGCAGGGTGTGGAGCCGGTCGGTACGGTTCACACTTGCGACGTTACGCGCTGATACCGACACTCCCAACGTATCCCGCCGGTTGAACACACAGTTGGGCGGTTGAACGGACAAAACAGCACCGATACCCTGTGGCGACGCATCTCATTGGAGCTCGATGGCCACAAGTCCTATGTATCCCATGGCCTCCGGTCAGCCCCCCGGTGGAAAGCCCGGCGCCAGCCCCTCGGGGTCCAAGGCGACGAAGGTCATCACCCTCACCGGGATCGGCGTCGTCTCCCTGCTCCTGATCGGCTACTGCTCGGCGCAGGAGGACTACGAGGAGGTCGGGGCCGAGTGCGTCGATCTCAACAGCTACCAGCCGGACGGCTCCTACACGATCGTCGACGACGACTACTGCGACGATGACGACAACGTGACCCACTACCACGGCTCCCACGGCGCCTACCGGTGGTACTACGGCGGCACCAGGATCGGGGCCAGGATCGGGCACGGCACCACGGTGCGCCCCTCCGACGTGCGGATCGTGACCCGCAAGGGCACGGTCATCCAGCGGGGCGGCTTCGGGAGCCGCTGGGGCAGCGGCGGAAGCTGACCCGGACGGATGAGACGCGAGACCTCACCTCCCCGCGACGGCTGGGAGGCCATCATCGAGAGCCAGGGTCTGGCCTACCACCGTACGGCCCACCCCGGCGGCCTTGAGCGTCCCTACTGGGACGAGGGCGCGCACTACGTCTTCTCCATGGACGAGGTGCTCAGCCTTGAGGCACAGGTGGAGGAACTGCACCGGATGTGCCTGGGCGCCGTCGAGCACGTCGTCGAACGGGGCCGCTACGCCGACTTCGCCGTGCCCGAGTGGGCCGCGCGGGAGATCGCCGCCTCGTGGGAGCGCGGCGACCCCCACCTGTTCGGCCGCTTCGACCTGCGCTACGACGGGACGGGCCCGGCCAAGCTGCTGGAGTACAACGCCGACACCCCCACCAGCCTGCTGGAGAGCTCGGTCGTGCAGTGGTTCTGGCTGCGTGACCGTCACCCCGGCGACGACCAGTGGAACTCCATCCACGAGCGGCTGATCGACAGATGGCGGAAGATCGCCGAGGGGCTGCCGACCGGTCCCTCGCACTTCGCCTGGACCAGGATGGACGAGACGGGCGAGGAGGCGATGACGATCGCCTACCTCCAGGAGACCGCCGAGCAGGCCGGGCTGAACACGATCGCCGTGGCCATGGAGGACATCGGCTGGGACGGCCTCAACCTGCGCTTCGTCGACATGGAACGCCGGGTGATCCGCTCGCTGTGCAAGCTGTACCCCTGGGAGTGGGCCGTCGCCGACCCGTTCGGCGCCCAGGCGGTGCGCCAGCAGGTCTCCTCGACCTGGATCGAGCCGCTGTGGAAGATGCTGCTGTCGAACAAGGCGCTGCTCGCGGTGCTCTGGGAGCTGTATCCGGACCACCCCAACCTGCTGCCCGCCTATCTCGACGGCCCCCGTGACATGACCTCCTACATCGTCAAGCCGTTGCTTGGCAGGGAGGGCGCGAACATGCGGGTCGTCACCCCCGGCGGGAACGTCGAGACCCCGGGCGGCTACGGCGCCGAGGGGCACGTCTACCAGGAGTTCATGGCGCTGCCGCTCTTCGACGGGTGGCGGCCCGTGCTCGGCGCCTGGGTCGTCCACGACGAGGCGGCCGGGGCCGGCATCCGCGAGACCTCGGGGTTCGTCACCGACGACACCTCCTCCTTCGTCCCGCACCGCATCGAACTCTGAGGGCGGCAGCCCTCAAGCCCCAAGAAAGAGCGACCATGACCCCCAACCCCCAGCCGCTCACGGCCGTCGAGGCCATCTCGCTCGCCGAGACCCTCGGCCGCGGCGCCCTCGCCATCGCCTCCTACGCCGCGCTCGGCGTGATCCTGATGATCATCGGCTTCTACGTGATCGACCTCGCCATCCCCGGCAAGCTCAGCAAGCTGATCAGGGAGGACCGCAACCCCAACGCCACCATGCTCACCGCCTCCGGCCTGACCGCCGTCGGCCTGATCGTCGCGGCCTCCATCTGGTCCTCCGGTGGGGCGCTGCACGAGGGACTGCTCGCCACGCTGGTCTTCGGGCTGGCCGGCATCGCCGTACAGACCGTGGCGATGGTCGCCTTCGACAAGGTCGTGGGGATCTCCGTCCGCGAACTCGTCACCGAGTCCGACCTGCAGCCCGGCACACGTCTTCTCGCGGTCACCCACGTGGTCATCGGCCTGATCACCGCCGTCGCCGTCATCTGAACGCCGCCCGGGATCAGCGCCGCGGCTGGCGCATCCCGCGCGACCTGGCACTCTTAGTCACGTGAGGGAGCGGAGCGAGCGAGCCAGCAGGAACAGCGACGCCGTGGCAGGGGCCGGGCAGGGAGATCTCGCCTCGGACCGGACACGGCAGGACACCACACGCAGGCTGGAACGAGCCATGGGAGCGCTGGGAACGGCCGCCATGGCGAGGATGGACGAGCGGCTGATGTGGTTCCGCGCCCTGTCGGCCGAGGACAGGTCGTGGGTCGGGCTGGTCGCCCAGGCGGGCATCGCCGCCTTCGTCGAGTGGTTCCAGCACGCCGGGGAGGGCCGCCTGACCCCCAGCATCGAGTTCTTCGGCACCGCGCCGAGAGAGCTGAAGCGGTCCATCTCGCTGCAGCAGACTGTCGACATCGTCCGCATCGTGGTCGAGGTCGTCGAGGCGCAGACCGGCGACCTGGCCGCGCCTGGCGGGGAGGACCAGCTCCAGCAGGCGATGCTCCGCTACACCCGGGACGTCGCCTTCGCCGCCGCGCAGGTCTACGCCCGCGAGGCGGAGGCGCGCGGCGCCTGGGACGCGCGGCTTGAGGCGCTGATCGTGGACGCGCTGGTCAGGGGTGAGGTCGACGACGGCCTGCACTCGTGGGCCGCCGCGCTCGGCTGGACCTCCTCCCCCGTCGTCGTGCTGGCCGGGCAGACGCCGGACGACGACCCGCAGGCCGTGATCGACGGGCTGCGCGACCGGGGCCGCAGGTCCGGTCTCGACATGCTGGCCGGGGTCCAGGGCGGCCGTCTGATCGTGATCGTGGGCGGCGCGGACAGCGTCGGCGCGGCGGCCAGGCACGTGGTGCCGCGTTTCGGCCCCGGCCCCGTCGTGATCGGCCCCGAGGTGAACGACCTGCAGGCCGCCGCCAGCTCGGCCAGGGCCGCGATGGCCGGGCTGCGGGCTGCGGCGGGCTGGCCGGACGCCCCCCGGCCCGTCCACGCGGAGGACCTGCTGGCCGAGCGGGCCATCGACGGCGACACCGACGCCAGGAGCCAGCTGATCGAGAACGTCTACGTCCCGCTCGCGGGCACGCCGCTGCTCGACACCCTGGCGACCTACCTGGAGCAGGGCACCTCCCTGGAGGCCACCGCCCGGTTACTGTTCGTGCACCCCAACACGGTTCGCTACCGTCTGCGCAAGATCACCGAACTGACGGGCTACCAGCCGACCGAGGGGCGCTCGGCCTTCACCCTCCAGGTGGGGCTCATTCTCGGCCGTCTGTCCGAAACAGACATTACGTAGGGGTTTTTCGGAAATATCCTGGAAACCCCCGTTGTAGGCTTCCTACAAGAGAGTGAACACAAAGTTCGTCAGAATCCCCATCCGTGTAGCGAAGTTCTACAGGGCACGCTGGGATTCGTGCTCGTACTCGTCGCGCCGGGCCAAGGCGCCCAGACTCCAGGTTTCCTGACCCCGTGGCTTGAGATACCGGGTCTGGCGGACCGCCTGTCCGCGTGGTCCGACCTGATCGGCCTCGACCTGATCTCCTACGGAACCACCGCGGACGCGGACGAGATCCGCGACACCGCGGTGGCGCAGCCACTGCTCGTAGCCGCCGGGCTGGCCGTCGCCGAGGTCCTCGGGGCCTCCCCCGACATCGTCGCCGGGCACAGCGTGGGCGAGCTGACGGCCGCCGCCCTGGCCGGGGTGCTGACCCCCGAGCAGTCCCTGACCCTCGTGCGCGAGCGTGGCCTGGCCATGGCCGAGGCCGCCGCGGTCACCGAGACGGGCATGATCGTCGTCCTCGGCGGCGAGGAGGAGGACGTGCTCGCCTCCATCGACAAGCACGGTCTCACCCCCGCCAACGTCAACGGCGCCGGGCAGATCGTCGCGGGCGGCACCCTGGCCCAGATCGAGGAGTTCAAGGCCGACCCGCCCGCCCGCGCCAGGCTCATCGCCCTGTCGGTCGCGGGTGCCTTCCACACCGAGCACATGGCCCCCGCCGTCGGCCGTCTGCGTACGGCGGCCGCCGCCGTCACCCCGAACGACCCCGCCGTCACGCTGCTGTCCAATGCCGACGGCGCCGCGGTCGCCAGTGGCGCGGAGTTCGTCGAGCGCCTGGTCAACCAGATCGCCAACCCGGTCCGCTGGAACGCCTGCATGGCGACCATGGCCGACCTCGGCGTCACCACCATGATCGAGCTGACCCCCGGCGGCACCCTGACCGGCCTCGCCAAGCGCGCACTGCGCGGTGTGAAGACCGTCCCCCTGAAGACTCCGGACGACCTGGACGCGGCACGAGAGGCCCTCAAGTGAAAGTACGGCAGGGCTCCCCTGGCGCGAAGATCCTGGCGCTGGGGCACTACCAGCCGTCCAACGTGGTCACCAACGACGACCTCGCGGCGACCATGGAGACCAACGACGAGTGGATCCAGAGCCGGGTCGGCATCAAGGAGCGCAGGGTCGCCCTCGACTCCGAGTCCGAGATCGACCTCGCCGTGCAGGCGGGCGGCAAGGCCCTTGCCGCCAGCGGGCTCGCGGCCTCCGACATCGACCTGGTGATCGTCGCCACCTGCACCCTTGAGACCCAGATCCCCAACGCCTCGGCCAGGGTCGCCGTCCGCCTCGGCATCGAGTCCCCCGGCGCCTTCGACGTCAACACCGCCTGCTCCGGCTTCTGCTACGCCCTGGCCGTCGCCGACAACGCCATCCGCACCGGCTCCGCGACCAACGTCCTGGTCATCGGCACCGAGAAGCTCTCCCAGTGGATCGACTGGACCGACAGGAGCACCGCGGTGATCTTCGCCGACGGCGCGGGAGCTGCGGTCGTCGGCCCCTCACAGACCCCGGGCATCGGCCCCGTGGTGTGGGGCAGCGCGGGCGACAAGGCCGAGGCGATCATGATCAAGGACCGTGACTCCTCCCTGTCCCAGGAGGGCCAGACGGTGTTCCGCTGGGCCACCACGGCCCTGCACCCGGTGGCCAGGCAGGTCTGCGAGGCCGCCGGGGTCGATCCCGCCGACCTCGCGGCGTTCGTGCCCCACCAGGCCAACCTGCGCATCATCGAGGCCATCGCGCGCAAGATCGGCGCGGAGAACGCCGTCGTCGCCAAGGACATCGTCCTGGCGGGCAACACCTCCGCCGCCTCGATCCCGCTGGCCCTGTCCCGGATGGTCGAGCGCGGCGAGGTCCAGTCGGGCGGACTCGCCCTGCTACTCGGCTTCGGCGCCGGCCTGACCTACGCCGGTCAGGTCGTCGAGATCCCCTAGAGCTTGTACGGCCCCGGCCGTACGAAACGCTTGTACGGCTTCGGCCGTGCAAAACCCAAGAAGACCCAACATCATCACCCAATCCCAAGGAGAACACTCGACATGGCCCTGACCGAGCAGGAGATCCTCGCTGGTATCGGCAAGATCATCAACGAGATCACCGGGATCCCGGCCTCCGAGGTCAGCCCGGAGAAGAGCTTCGTCGACGACCTCGACATCGACTCGCTGTCCATGGTCGAGATCGCCGTCGCCGCCCAGGACGAGTTCGGCGTCGAGATCCCCGACGAGCAGCTCAAGAACCTCAAGACCGTCAAGGACGTCATCAACTTCATCCAGAACTGAACGAAGGTCTCTGGACACCCACCGGCTTCGGCCCGCGAATCACAAGGAGCGCAGACAGTGAACACAGACCAGGTACGCGTCGTCGTCACCGGGCTCGGCGCGACCACGCCCCTCGGTGGGGACGTCGCCTCGTCCTGGTCGGCGCTTCTCGCCGGTCAGTCGGGGGTTCGCAACCTCACCGAGGACTGGGTCGACTCAGTCCCGGTGAAGTTCGCAGCCACGGCCGCCGTGGACCCGACCGAGGTTCTGCCCCGGCCGGAGGCACGGCGGCTGGACCGCGCGGAGCAGTTCGCGCTGGTCGCCGCCCGTGAGGCCTGGGCGCACGCGGCGATCGAGAAGGTCGATCCCGAGCGTCTCGGCGTGGTCGTCGGCAGCGGCATCGGTGGCATCACCACCGTCCTGGCCGCCTACGACACCTTCAAGGAGCGGGGCTGGCAGCGGCTCTCGCCGTTCACCGTGCCGATGCTGATGCCCAACGGCCCTGCGGGCTGGATCGGCATCGAGCTCGGTGCCCGCGCCGGCGTGCACGCCACCGTGAGCGCCTGCGCCACCGGCGCCGAGTCGATCGGCTACGGCATCGAGATGATCCGCTCGGGCCGCGCTGACGTGGTGGTCGCGGGCGGCACCGAGGCGGCCATCCACCCGCTGAACATCGGCTCCTTCGCCGCCATGCGCGCGATGTCCACCCGCAACGACGCCCCCCAGCTCGCCTCGCGGCCCTGGGACAAAAGTCGTGACGGGTTCGTGCTCGGCGAGGGCGCGGGCATCGTGGTGCTGGAGTCCGAGGAGCACGCCCGCGCGCGTGGCGCCAAGGTCTACGCGGTGGCCGCGGGTGTCGGCTACTCGGCCGACGCGCACCACATCGCCCAGCCCGACCCCACCGGCGCGGGCATCGTGCTGGCCATGCGCCGCGCCCTGGAGAACTCCGGCCTGACCGGCGCCGACATCAAGCACATCAACGCGCACTCCACCTCGACCCCCGCGGGCGACGTGGTCGAGACGCTGGCGATCAACGAGGTCATCGGCGACCACCCGCTGGTCACCAGCACCAAGTCGATGACCGGCCACCTGCTCGGTGGAGCGGGCGGCATCGAGTCGGTCTTCACCATCCTGGCGCTGCACGAGCGGATCGCCCCGGCCACGACCAACATCGAGGAGCTCGACGAGGGCGTCGCGGTGGAGATCGTGCGCGACAAGCCGCGTGCCCTGCCCGACGGCCAGATCGCCGCGATCAACAACTCCTTCGGGTTCGGCGGACACGACGTCGCTGTGGCCTTCACCAGCGTCTGACAGGAGCCCGTATGACTGTGCTCGACAACAGGGCGGTGGGCGACGCCTCAGCGGACGAGGCCACCGATCCCCGTGACCCCCAGGTGCGTCTGGCCGCTCTCCTCGACGAGGGTTCGGTCAGGCTGATCTCCCCCGTGGACCGCAGTGGTGTGCTGGCGGCGACGGGCCGCGTCGAGGGCGTCCCCGTCGTGGTCTTCGTCAGCGACGCCCGCATGCAGGGCGGCGCCATGGGGAGCCAGGGGTGCGAGCACATCGTCCACGCCTACGACGTCGCGGTCCGTGAGCGGGTGCCGGTCATCGGCGTGTGGCACTCCGGCGGCGCCAGGCTCGCCGAGGGCGTCGAGTCGCTGCACGCGGTCGGCCGGGTCTTCGCCGCGATGACCAGGGCCTCCGGTGTCGTCCCGCAGCTCTCCGTGGTCGTGGGCCCCGCCGCCGGTGGCGCGGCCTACGGCCCCGCGCTGACCGACATCGTGATCCTGGCCGACGAGGGCCGCATCTTCGTCACGGGTCCCGACGTGGTGCGCAGCGTCACCGGCGAGCAGATCGACATGGCCGCCCTGGGCGGTCCCGAGCCGCACAGCAAGCGCAGCGGCGTGGTCCACGTCACCACCAAGACCGAGACCGACGCCTACCTCCAGGCCCGGCACCTCGCGGTGCTGCTCGGCCACCAGGGCAGGGTCCGCACCGACGTCGAGGACGTCGACTTCTCCGGCCTGCTGCCGGACAACCCGCGCCGCGCCTACGACGTCAAGCCGCTGGTCAAGGGCATCCTGGACGAGCCCGGGGTCGAGCTGCACGCCAAGTGGGCGCCGAACGTCGTCACCACGCTCGGCCGCCTCGGCGGCAGGACCATCGGTGTGGTCGCCAACAACCCGCTGCGCCTCGGCGGCTGCCTGGACGCGACCTCGGCGGAGAAGGCCGCACGGTTCGTCCGGATGTGCGATGCCTTCGGGGTGCCGCTGATCGTGCTGGTCGACGTCCCCGGCTACCTGCCGGGTGTCGGTCAGGAGCACGACGGCGTCGTCCGCCGCGGCGCCAAGCTCCTGCACGCCTTCGCCGAGGCCTCGGTCCCGCGCGTCACCCTGATCACCCGCAAGGCGTACGGCGGCGCCTACGTCGCGATGAACTCCCGCTCCCTGGGCGCGACCAAGGTCTTCGGCTGGCCGACCGCCCAGATCGCGGTCATGGGCTCCGTCGCCGCGGTACGCGTCCTCAAGCGGCGCGAGCTGGCCGCCGCCTCCGAGGAGGAGCGCGCCGCCCTGGAGAACAGGCTCGCCGAGGAGTACGACGCCCAGGTGGGCGGGCTCCAGAAGGCCATCGAGCTCGGTGTCGTGGACGAGGTCATCAAGCCGGAGGAGACCCGGAGCGCGGTGGCCAAGGTGCTCGCCCGGGCGACCCCGGCCCGAGGTGCCCACGGCAACATCCCCCTGTGATCTGACTTTTCATCACACACCCCCGCGCGGCCCACGCCGCCGGGGGTGTCGTGTTCTCTCGCGGGAGCGCTCTCCCAGCCGGGCGTGACCGTACGCCATGGGGGCGTGAGGGCGGTCACGGTGGGTGACGGCCCTCCCCCTCACACGGCGGCGTGCAGCCAGCGGACCGGGGCGCCCTCACCCGCGTATCGGAAGGACTCAAGCTCGGCGTCCCACTGCTTGCCGAGCATGCGATCCAGCTCCTCCTCAAGGACCACCCTGCCCTGGCGCGCCATCAACATGGCCGAACGCAACCGGTCCTCGGGGACCAGGATGTCTCCCGCGGCCCCGATCACCGCCGTGAAGGCGCCAAGTGAGGGGGTGTAGGCATGGCGTGACCCGTCGGCGCCCGGTGTGGCGTCCTCCGTGATCTCAAAGCGGATCCGTTGCCAGCCCATCAGTGACGAGGTGATGGCCGCCGCGGTTCCCGGGCGGCCCTCCCACTCGGCCTGTGCGCGCACGTGACCGGGCGCGGCGGGCTGTGGAGTCCAGGTCAGGTCTACGGGCACGCCAAGAACGCCCGCGACCGCCCATTCGATATGAGGGCACAGCGCAGGCTGAGCTGAGTGGACGTAGAGCACGCCACGAGCAGACACCGGACCTCCCGTTTCGTACGAGGTGCGCCTTCCCCAACGGCCTCGCCAGGATGATCACAAGTGACTGAAGGAAGACTACCGTCGGTTGTGACGCCGCACCAGAGGGGGGTCATACCGAGATGTTGCGACGCGCAGGCGCGTCTGCGGCATCCTCTGAGAGGAACACACCCATCGACCTGGTGATCAACTCTGGAGTACCGGATGGACGCCGACATCACCCGTGTGGAGCCCGTCGCGGGAGTGATCTCGCTGATCAGGCCAGGCCAGTTGCTCACCGACGCCCCCGGCGCGACGGCCGCCGCGCGCTGGACGATCGCGCTCGCCGAGACCGACGGGGTCTTCCGCGTACGGCTCTCGCCCGGGGTCGACGTCTGCGACCTGGCAGCCACGCTACGTGACCAAGGTCACACTGCGTCACCCAACCACGTGCTGGTCGGCCAGCCCCTCTTCTTCGGCGGCCCGGCCTCGCGCCCCTTCCCCGTCGATCCCGTTCCCCCGTCCACGGAGGCCCTCGGGGAGGTGCCGGTGACCGTCGCGATCGCCGACACCGGCCTGGCCCCGCACCCCTGGTGGCGGGAGTCGGCCTGGTTCAGGGAGGGACGGCAGGAGACCGAGGTCCCCGACGGCGACGGCGACGGCCTGCTGGACGCCCAGGCCGGGCACGGCACCTTCGTCACCGGCCTGGTGCTGCGTTCGGCCCCCGAGGCGCGGGTGCGCCCGCTGCGGGTGCTGGACGGCCGGGGCATCGGGGACGAGGCCGGACTGCTGCGCGCCCTGGGCAGGCTCGCGAGCGACCCGCCGCAGGTGCTCAACCTCTCCCTCGGCTGCCACACCTTCGACGACAGGCCCTCCCCGCTGGTCGAGGCCGCGCTGGCCGGGCTGGGCGCGACGGCCGTCGTCGCCTGCGCGGGCAACACGGCCTCGGCCCGCCCGTTCTGGCCCGCCGCCCTGCCCGGGGTGATCGCGGTCGGCGCGCTGGACGCGGCGGAGCAGGCCAGGGCGCCCTTCTCCGCGCACGGCCCGTGGGTGGACGCCTGGACGCGCGGCGAGTGGCTGCGCAGCGCCTTCCTGCGTCATGGAGCGTTCCGCGGTTACGCGGCGTGGAGCGGGACCTCCTTCTCGGCCGCCGTGGTCAGCGGGGCGATCGCCGCCGCGACCGGAGAGCGCTCCCCCCTGGAGGCCGCAGCCCACGTCCTCGACCCCGCGCGCAACCGCCAAATTCCCGATCTGGGGGTTGTCGTGCCCACGCCAAGGTAAAGTCTCACCCAAGGTCTTCACGTGAACACGGAGTGTGTTCTTCGCGGTCTCGGAGGCGCCGGTGAGCGACCAGCAGACGATCGACGCCGCGCTGGCAGGCGACCAGGCCGCGTGGGACGCGCTGGTGACCCACCACTCGGGCAGGCTCTGGTCGGTGGCCCGCGCCCACGGTCTGAGCGCGGCCGACGCCGCGGACGTGGTGCAGGGCACGTGGCTGCGGCTGGTCGAGAGCCTGCACACCATACGCGACCCCGAGCGGATCGGCTCGTGGCTGCTCACCACGGTGAGGCGCGAGGCCTGCCTCCTGAGCAGGCGCACCCGGGGTGAGCGGCTCGTCGCCGACCCCGCCGCCGAGCAGGCCGATCACAACCCCACGCGGGCCGACCTCGCCGTCCACCCCGATCCGGCACTGATCGTGCTCACCGCGGACGAGGGCCGCCGCCTGTGGCGCACCGTCGAGACGATGCACGAGCCCTGCCGTTCGCTGCTCCTGCTGATGGCCACCGCGCCGGACGCGGGGGTCCACCAGCTCGCCGTACGGCTGGGCATGCCCAGCGGCAGCTACGGCCCCACCAGGGGGCGCTGCCTGAACCGGCTACGCACCATGCTCACCGCCCAGGAGGCGCAACCGTGACCACCCGACATCCCCCCGCGATCGACGACGAGTCCCTGGTCGCCGCGCTCCGCCTGGCCGCGGGCAGGGATCCCGTCCCGGCGCACGTCCTGGCGGAGGCCAGGGCGGCCTTCGCCCTCCGGGTGCCGGGCGCCTCGACGGCGGCGCCGGTGGCCACGGCCGTCCCCGCGGGGGTGCGGTCGTCCGAGGAGGCGCGATTGCTGCGCTTCACCGTGGGTGCCCTCGTCGTGGAGCTGGAGATCGTCCCCGTGGACGGCCTCGTCGACCTGGCCGGTCAGGTCTCGCCCCTTCCCGAGGCGGGCACGACGGTCGAGGTGCGCACCCCGCACCTCACCGAGTCGCGTGAGGTCTCCGCGACGGGCCAGTTCGCCGTCACCGGGCTGCCGCCCGGCTGGTTCAGCGTGGTGTGCAGGCGCCCCGGTCACGGTCCGGTCGTCACCAGCTGGACCCGGATCCGTCCCTAGGTGGTTCCTGACGAGGCGGTCGCCGCCGCGGAACGGGCGCTGGAGATGTCCGGCAGCGACCCCGCGCGGGCCGCCGAGCTGGCACGTGAGGTGCTGCGCCCCGCGGCGGTCTCCGGCGAGGCTGCGACGGTCGCCCACCGGGCGCTGGCGCTGGCCGCCAGGGAGCTGGGAGACCTGCCGCTGGCCGAGAGCCATCTGCGCAGGGCCGTCGGCATCGCGTTGTCGGCGGGCCTGCGGCATCGGGCGGCCCAGGCCCGTCTCTCCCTGGTCCACGTCAGCGCCGAGCTCGGCCGTCCCGCGCAGGCCCTCACCGTCGCGGCCGCCGCCGAGCCGTACCTCGATCCGGCCGAGGTGGCCAAGCTGGGGGTCCACCGGGCGGTCGCCCTGGCCAGGCTCGGCCGCTACGCCGAGGCCGCCGAGCAGTGCGACCGGGCCATCGGCCTGCTGGAGGACGATCCCAGGTTCCTGGCGGGGGCGCTGCTGAACCGGGGTCTGGCACGGGCCTTCCTCGGGGAGTTCGAGGCCGCCGAGGCCGACCTGACCCGCTGCGCCGAGCTGGCCGGACGGGCGGGTCTCGACCACGTGCTCGCGCTCGCCGAGGGCAACCTGCCTTTCCTGGCCGCGCGGCGCGGTGACCTGCCCGCCGCCTTCGCCGCCTACCGGCGGGCGGAGAACAGCCTGTTCGGCTATCCCGAACGCCTCGCCACGATGCGCTGTGACCTGGCCGAGGCGCTGGTCGCGGCCCACCTGCCGGGTGAGGCGCGGGTGCTGCTCGACCTGGCGGTGCCCGAGCTGACCGCGGCGGGCGCGCGGGGCGCCCTGGCCGAGGCCCTTCTGCTGCTGGCCAGGGCCGAGCTGCGCACGGGTGAGCCGCACCGCGCCCTGCGGACCGCGGAACGCGCGGGCGCCGCGCTGGCCGCGCAGGGCCACGCCGTCCTGGTGCCGCTCACCACGGAGATCGTCCTGCGGGCCCGGCTGGCCCTCGGTCCGCAGGACCGGGAACTGCTCACCGAGTTGCTCTCCTGCGCCGACGACCTCGACGCCGCCGGGCACGCGGAGGTCTCCGGGGAGCTGCGGCTCACCGCCGCCGAGGTCGCGCTCCTGGTCGGTGAGCGCGCGGTCGCCGACGGCCAGCTCGACCGTCTCGCCCGGGGCCCCGGACTGGTCTCCCGGCACGCCTCGGCGCTGAGGCGGGAGCTCGCCGGAGACAGGCGTGGGGCGTTCGCCGAGGTCAGGGCGGGTCTCGCCGAGGTCGCCGCCCGTACGGTCACGGCTGAGGATCCCCGGGTCCGCGCCCACGCCGCCAGGGCCGGGGAGCCGCTGGCCGGGTTCGGGCTCACGCTGGCCCTGCGGACCGGGCGGGGCCGTACGCTCCTGGCCTGGGCCGAGCGCTGGCGGGCCGTGGCGGGTGGCTCGGGACGGCCGCTGGCTCCTGACGTCGAGGAGCTCAGGGCGGCACTCGGTGACGCGGTCCTGGTCGAGTTCGCCAGGAACGGCGACGAACTCCTCGCCGTCGCGGTGGCGCCGGAGCGCGTCGCGCTGCGCCGCCTGGGCTCCTTCTCCGTCGTCGCAGAGGCCGTCGTGCGGCTGAGGTACGGCCTGCGCAGGGCGCATCTGCGTGACGGGAGCGCGGCCTGTGTCGCCGGGGAGGCGGCCCTGCTCGAACGGCTGCTGCTCGGCCCCCTGGCGGGGATCGTGGGTGACAGGGCGCTGGTCGTCGTGCCGACGGGGGCGCTGCACACGCTGCCGTGGCCGGTCCTGCCGTCGAACTCCGGGCGCCGGGTCTCGGTGGCCTCCTCAGCCGCGGCCTGGCTGGCCGGAGGGAGGGGCCGGGCCATACGGGCAGGCAGAGTTGTGGTGGCCGCGGGGCCCGGGTTGCGGCACGCCGAGGCGGAGGCGGAGATGGTCGTTACCCGTCACCCCGGCGCCGAGCGGGTCGCGGCGCTGCGTCCCGAGGTGGTCGCGGCGCTGCGCGGGGCCGAGGTCGCGCACCTGGCCGCGCACGGCACGTTCTGCTCGCGCAGCCCGCTGCTGTCCGGTATCGATCTTGAGGACGGCAGGCTGATGGCCTACGACCTGCTGCGGCTGCGCACCCCGCCCGGGCTGGTCGTGCTGTCGGCGTGTGACGCCGGGATGGCCCACGCCCCCGCGGACGGCGCCCCGCTGGGGCTGGCCGGTGCCTTCCTATCTCTGGGGACGCGGTGTGTGGTGGCCAGCCTGGTCCCGGTGCGCGACGAGGAGACCCTCGACCTCATGACGGTCTTCCACGAACTGCTGGCCACGGGCCACTGCCCCGCCCAGGCGCTCGCCACGGCGAACGCAAAGACGGGGGTGACCGGTTTCGTCTGCCTGGGCTACGGCGATCAGCCGGTGGCGACGGGCCGTGAGGGGTCGGCGACCCAGTTGGACCAGGAGCCGACGTAGAGGGCGGCGGGAATGCCCGCGACCTCAAGGGCCAGCACCTCGTGGGCGGCCGTCACACCGGACCCGCAGTAGGCGCCTACCCGCACGCCGGGGACGGCGCCGAGCGTGTTGAAGCGCTCACGCAGGAAGTCGGGCAGGTGGAAACGCCCCGAGGGATCGACGTTCTCACCCGTGGGGGCGCTGACCGCGCCGGGGACGTGTCCCGCGACGGGGTCGATCGGCTCGACCTCTCCCCGGTAGCGCTCGGCGGCGCGGGCGTCGAGCAGGACCCCGTCCCCGGCCAGCTCCGCGGCCTGGTCGGCGTCGAGGACGGGCATCCCGCCGGGGCGCGCGACGAAGTCGCCCTGAACCGCCTCCTGGTCGCCCTCGGCGAGGGGCAGCCCCTCCGAGACCCAGGCGCGCAGGCCGCCGTCCAGGACCCGGACGTCCGGGTGGCCGAAGTGGCGCAGCGTCCACCAGGCCCGTGCCGCGGCGGTCGAGTCGGCTTCGTCGTAGACCACGACCGTGCGGGAGCCGGAGACGCCCAGGCGGCGCGCGGCCTCCTGGAAGTGGTCGGCGGCGGGCAGCGGGTGGCGGCCCGCCTCCCCCGGCGGGGCGGCGAGGTCGGCGTCCAGGTCGCAGAAGACGGCGCCGGGGATGTGTCCCTCGCGGAAGAGGTCGGCCCCCGGCGGGCCGCCCAGCTTCCAGCGGACGTCCAGGACCGTCGCCCCGGTCAGGGCGGACAGCTCGGACGGGGTGATCAGCGGGCTCATCGGGTGCTTACCTCCAGCAGGGGAACGTGCTGCTCCGCGGCGGTCAGGGAGCCGTGGACGCCGATGAACGACGACTCCAGCGTCTCTCTGGCCGAGGCGACGATCACGCAGTCGGTGTACGGCACGGCCAGGACGTCGCCGATCCTGGGCAGCCAGTCCTGCCGCACGCGGGGCCCGAACCAGCCGGACTCGACGGCCTCCTGCCGGGAGACGACCCACGCCCTGCCCTCCAGGAGCTCACTCCAGGTGCCGAGCACGGCCTGGGTGGCGCCCGGCGCGGTGTAGACGTGCCTGACCCTGGTGTCGCCGCCGAGCAGGGCCACGCCCTCACGCAGCGCGGTGTAGCGCCCCTCCTGGCTGTCCACGTCGATCCACTCGGTGGCGTTGACCATGCCGTGGTCGGCGGTGACGTACATCGCCGAACCCTGCGGGAGGGTGCCCGCCAGCCGTTCGGCGAGGTTGTCGGCGGCGGCGAGCCGTTCGAGCCACTGCGGGGAGCCCCAGCCGAACCTGTGGCCCGCGGCGTCGAGGTCGCCGTAGTAGACCGTCACGTGGGAGCGGGGCCTGGCCAGGGCCACGCGCGCCCCCTCGACCCGGTCGTCGAGGGTGTCGGCACCGATGAACTCGGTGCCCCGGTAGACGGCCCGGTTGAACGCGGTCGGCCCGAACTCGGAGGGGGCGACGTAGCTCACGGAGACGCCCGCGGCGGCGGCGCGCTCGAAGACGGTCGGGGTCGGCTGCCACTCGTCCGGCGGGACCGTCGGGCCCGCCGAGGTCCAGCGCAGGCAGTTGAGCAGGTGGCCCGTGCCCGGCATGGCGAGCTGGTAGCCGAGCATGCCGTGCTCGCCGGGCGGCAGGCCGGTGCCCAGGGTGCTGAGGCTGGTCGCGGTGGTCGCGGGGAAGCCCGCGGTGAGCACCCTCGGCCGTCTCGCGGTCAGGAACGGGGCCGTCTCCGGGTGGGCGTCGAGCAGCTCGGCGCCCAGGCCGTCGACGAGGAACACCAGGACGCGCTTGGCGGGCTCCAGCCCCAGGGGGTTGTCGCCAGGCCCCGAACCCATCCCGAGCACGGCGAGCAGGGAGCGGGACAGGTCGGCCAGGGAGGCCGTGCCGTACGCCGGGAGGAGCGGGGCCGTCATGAGGCGGCGTGGGCGGTGGCCTCGGACAGTGCCTTGGCGAAGGCGAGCACGTGTGAGACGGCCTCGGGGCCGTCGGCGGCCTCGCTCACCCTCAGGGACAGGTCGTCGGCCGTGATAGCGCCGGTGTATCCGTGGTCGGCCTCGCAGTTCTCGTCGCCGCAGGTCGCGGGTTCGAGGTCCACGTGGGAGATGGCCCCCCAGCCGATGGTGAGGGTGACCTCGTTCGGCGGGACGCCCGGCACGTAGGAGGCCGGATCGGGCACGACCCTGGTCACGGCGACCGACTGGATCCGGCTCAGGCGCACGGCCTCGGTGGTCGTCGAGGCGTGCGAGACCGAGACGCCCTCGACCGGTGAGTGCTCGTCGGTGTGGCAGACGAGCAGGCGGCTGGGGGTGAGCACCAGGACGGTGACGTGTCTGCGCACCTCCATGGCGGGGTCGAAGGTGGCCTCGTGGTGCACCACGTAGGCGCCCACCTGCTCCTTGCCCAGGGCGGAGTCGACCGCGTCGGCGACCAGGTCGGGATAATAGCCGCTGCGATCGATTGCCTCGCGCAGACCGGCGGCCGAGAGTCGGGTTTCCCTCATGGGTCCATCCTGCCCTGTCCGGGGCATCGCTTTCGCCTGGAGGCCGGGAGGTTCGGCCATCGGCGAAAAGACGCTCCCCGCGAAATGCGGTTTCCCCGAAGTAGGTAGGCGGTTAATTCGGGTTTTGGCGTTAATTGTATTGATAAGGCGGTGGCGGGGTTTTCATCACCACCCGCGTCCCGCCCAGCCGAGACGGCGCGGTCCCGCGTCCACCCGCGGCCCCTCCTGACTGCTCAGTACGGCACGCGCCCCGAGCACGATCACCTCCGACTCTCCCACCAGCACCGGGTCGAGGTCGAGCCTGGCCACCTCGGGAAGGTCGTCGGCCAGTCGCCCGACCCGGATCAGCAGCTCCTCAAGGGCCTCGACCGCGACCGGCGGATAGCCGTACTCACCGAACAGCAGGGGAGCCGCGTGCGGCGACCTGACCAGTGTCGCGGCGTCCTCCGAGGTCAGCGGGGCCAGCCGGTAGGCCTCGTCGTGCAGCAGGCGGGCGGTGACCTCCCCGAGCCCGAAGGAGACGACGGCGCCGAAGGCCGAGTCCTCGATGACGCTGACCACGGTCGGCACCGCGGGCTGCGGGACCATCCGCTGCACCGCGAGCACCGCGTCCTGGCCGAGCTGCTCCTTCAGCCCCGCGAAGGCCTCGCGCACCCCGTCGGGACCTGTCAGGCCGAGCCGTACCGTTCCGGCGCGTTTGGCCGCCTCCGGGTCGGCCGCCTTCAGCACCACCGGCCAGCCGAGCCGCTCCGCCGCCTCGACGGCCTCCTCGGGGGAGGCGGCCACCTCGGCGGGCCACACGGTCAGCCCGTAGCAGGCCAGCAGCTCGGAGGGGTCGATCCGCACATCCCCGTGCGGCTCTCCCAATCTCGACAGCACCAGCCGTCGCGCGGCGGCGGTGTCCACGCCCTCGATCTCCTCGGGCACCCCGGGGGGCCGCTTGCGCCAGCGGGCGTGCCGTACGACATGGGCCAGGGCACGGACCGCCTCCTCGGGGGCGGCGTAGGACGGGATGGACCCCCGCTCGGGCGTCGCGCCGGTCCGCAGTCCCTGGGGCACGCCGACCCTTCCCTCGAAGGTGGCCAGGACCGGTTTGCCGCAGTCGCGGGAGACCCGCAGCAGCTCGGCGGCCACCTCGTCGGCGGGGCCGGGGATCGGCGGCATGTAGATGACGACGACCGCGTCCACATCCTGCAGGACCGAGGTCAGCGCGGCACCGAACTCGGCGGCCCCGGCCCGCGCGCCGAGGTTGACCGGCGGCGCCGGGTCCAGCCCGGCCCGCACGCAGGCGTCGGCGGCCAGCAGCGCCAGCGCGTCGGAGTTGCCGACCAGGCCGACCCTCGGACCCTTCGGCAGCGGCTGGTAGGCCAGCAACTGGGCGACGTCGAACTGCTGGATGAGGTCGTCCACCCGGATCACCCCGGCCTGCTCGAACAGCGAGCTGAGCGCGGTGTCGGGCAGTCCGAGCACCGGCGCCGCGTGACCTCTGGGCACGTTCTGGGTGGTTCCGCCGCTCTTGACGACCACGATCGGCTTGCGCCGTGAGATGCGCCGCGCGAGACGGGCGAACTTGCGGGGGTTTCCCAGCGACTCCAGATAGAGCAGGATCACGTCGGTCCTGGGGTCCTCCTCCCAGTACTGCAGCAGGTCGTTGCCCGAGACGTCGGCGCGGTTGCCCGCGGAGACGAACGAGGAGATGCCCATGCCCCGCTGGGCGACCCGCTGCAGCAACGCGGTGCCCAGGGCGCCCGACTGGCTGAAGAAGCCGACCCTGCCGTGGCCGGGGATGGTCGCGGCCAGCGTGGCGTTCAGCCTGACCGAGGGGTCGGTGTTGGCGATGCCGAGGCAGTTGGGGCCGACGACGCGCAGGCCGTACGCGCGGGCGATGCGGGCCAGCTCGTCCTGCCGCTCCCGCCCCTCAGGACCGGTCTCGCCGAACCCGGAGGAGACCACGACCAGCCCGCGCACCCCTTTCTCCGCGCACTCCTTGACCACCTCGATCACCCCGTCGGCGGGTACGGCCAGCACCGCGAGGTCCACTTCCCCGTCGATGGCCGTCACGCTCGGGTAGGCGCGCACCCCGGCCACCGCCCGCGCCTGCCGGTGCACCGGGTAGACGGGACCGGTGAAGTCGGCGGCGAGCAGGTTGCGCAGCACGGTCTGGCCGACTCCACCCGGTTCCCTGCCCGCCCCGACGACCGCGACCGAGCCCGGCGAGAGCAGCCGCTCGATGGAGCGGGACTCGGCCCGGTGCTCGCGGGAGGCGGTCACCTCCTGGGAGGTCTCGGTCGGGGTCAGGTCGAGGGTCATCCGCACGACGCCGTCGGCGAAGCGGCTCTGCGCGGTGTATCCGGCCTGCTTGAGCACGGCCGTCATCTTGCGGTTGGCGGGCAGCACGTCGGCGACGAAGCGGGTGATGCCCCGCTCCCTGGCCGTCTCCGCCAGGTGTTCGAGCAGCACCGAGGCCACCCCACGGCCCTGGTGGGCGTCCTCGACGAGGAAGGCGACCTCCGCCTCCCCCGGTCCCATCCGGTCGTAGCGGATCACCGCAACCATGTCGGCGCCGATCGTCGCGATGAGCGCGACGCGGTCGACGTAGTCGACGTTGGTGAACCGGGTGACCTCACGCTCGGACAGCCGGGGCCTCGGACCGAAGAAACGGAAGTAAATGGACTCCTCGGACAGCCGGGAGTAGAACGAGCGGAGCCGATCGGCGTCGGCCGGTTTGATCGGTCGTACATGGGCGGTGCCGCCGTCGGAAAGGACGACGTCCGCCTCCCAGTGAGCGGGATACTGAGCAGCCTCCACAGTCCCGAGAGTAGACGTCAGACGCGTATGCCAGATCGGCAGGGCGGTTCGCGCCCGGTTCACGCAACGCTTGTGCATCGACTATGGCACGCTGTCCGGTCCGGACCCCATACGCTGGCCGGAAGCTGTTAAGTTTTTCGCGGCTAGAGGCACGTCAGCATCGAAGGCAGCAAGGCGGTGACATCATGACGCGGGTGGTCGTGGTGGGCGATCTGATGACCGATGCGGTCGCACGAGCCCGCTACCCATTGGCACGAGCCAGCGACACACCGGCGATCGTCACCATGCACGGCGGCGGCTCCGGAGCGAACATCGCCTCCTGGCTCGCGGTCGAGGGGGCCGAGGTGGCCTTCATCGGGCGCAGGGGTGCCGACATCACGGGCCGTAACCGCGACATGGAGCTGATGGGCTACGGGGTCGACGCCCGCCTCGTCATGGATCCCGAGCGCCCGACCGGCACCTGCGTGGTGCTCGTCACCCACAAGGGCGAGCGCACGATGCTGTCCGACCCCGGCGCCAACGCCGCCCTCTCGCCGGAGGACCTGCCCCGCGACCTGTTCACCCAGGGAAGCCACCTGCACCTGTCCGGTTACACCCTGATCAACGAGGGTTCCCGCGAGGCCGGGCTCGCCGCCCTGGAGATGGCCCGCCGCTCCGGGATGTCGGTCTCCGTCGACTGCTCCTCCTCGGCCCCGCTTGAGCGCACCGGCGCCGAGCCGTTCCTGGAGTGGACGCAGAACGCCAAGCTGCTCTTCGCCAACGCCGACCAGGCCAAGGTCCTGACGGGCCGTGACGACCCCGCCGCTGCCGCCAAGGTGCTGACCGCCTGGTTCCCGCAGGTCGTCGTCAAGCTCAGCGACGAGGGCGCGCTGTGGTACAACGGCCGTGCCGAGCCGATCCAGGTGGCCGCGGAGGCCGTCGAGCGCGTGGTCGACGGGACCGGGGCCGGTGACGCCTTCACCGCCGGGTTCCTGCCCGTCTGGCTGGAGAACAAGCCGCCGACCGAGGCCCTCGCCGCGGGCTGCCGCCTGGCCGCCAAGGCCATCTCCCACCTCGGCGCCCGCCCCCGCCTCTAGATCTTTCTGAGGTACGGCCCTGCGCGGGCCGTACCTCCACATGTCTCTAGGCCGTGACCGCGAGGGTGAGCGGAAGCACCGCTGGGGCACCCGCGTGGCGGAGCATGGCGGCGGCCAGGGTCAGCGTCCAGCCGGTGTCGAGACGGTCGTCGACCAGCAGCACCGGCCCGCCCACCTCCGCGACGGCCTCGGACAGCGCGGCGGGCATGGCCAGCGTGGCACGGACCGCCTGGACCCGCTGGGCGCTGTTGAACTGACGCCCGGGAGGCCCGGAGCGATATCCCAGATCACCCAGGTACGGCAGGCGTCCCACCTGGGCCAGCCGCTCGGCCAGGCTCCGGACCAGTTGGGGACGGCTCGCCGAGGGAACCGCGACGACCGCGGCCGGGCGGTGTCGCCACTCCCAGTGCGAGAGCACCGTGACCACGGCCGCGAAGACGTCGTCGGGGACCGGGCCGTCGGGGGCGCCCTCGGCCAGCAGCCCGCGCAGCCTGTTGCCCCAGCCGATGTCGGTCAGCCTGCCCAGCGCCCTGCCCGGCTCGGCCCCCAGCTCGGGCTTGATGCGCCCCCTGAGGTCGCTCAGGCCGCTCGGCCACTGCTTGCGCGCCTCGATCTCGACCCCGGGGCGGCTCAGGCTCTCGGCCGCCCGCTCGACCGCCCGCGCGTCCACCTCGGGTGAGCGGTGCGCGCCGGTGCAGTTGTCGCAGCGCCCGCACGGCGTGGCGCTCTCGTCGTCGAGGCGCAGCCGCAGGAACCGCTCGCGGCACTCGGTGGTCTCCAGGTAGTCGAGCATGGCCCGCTGCTCGGCCTCGCGTTCGGCCGTGACCCGGGCGTAGCGGCCCGCGTCGTAGGCCCACTCCTCGCCGGTGGCCTCCCAGCCGCCCTTGACCCGGCGCACCGCGCCGTCCACGTCGAGGACCTTGAGCATCGTCTCCAGCCTGCTCCTGCTGAGATCGACCCGGTTCTCCAGCGCCGCCGTGGACAGCGTCCCGCCCTCGGACAGGGCGTCGAGCACGGCCCGCACCACGGGCTCCGGCGGGAAGGCGAGCGAGGCGAAATAAGCCCAGATCTCCCGGTCCTCCGCGCCGGGAAGCAGGATCACCTCCGCGCGCTCGACCCCACGCCCGGCCCTGCCGACCTGCTGGTAGTAGGCGACCGGGGACTGCGGGGCGCCCACGTGGACCACGAACCCGAGGTCGGGCTTGTCGTAGCCCATCCCGAGGGCCGACGTCGCGACCAGCGCCTTGATCTTGTTGTCGAGCAGGGCCTGCTCTGCGGCGAGCCGTTCCGCCTGCTCGGTCTGGCCCGAGTAGGACAGCACCTCGTGCCCCTGCTCCCGCAGGTAGGCCGCGATCTCCTGGGCCGCGGCGACGGTGAGGGTGTAGACGATGCCGGAGCCCGGCAGCTCGTGCAGCGTCTGGGCAAGCCAGGCCAGGCGCTGCTCCGCGCCGCGCAGCCGTACGACACTCAGGTGGAGGCTCTCGCGCTCCAGCGGGCCGCGCAGGACGAGGGTCTCACCGGAGTGCGTGTCGTCGGCGCTGAGCTGCTCGGCGACGTCGTGGGTGACCCTGGCGTTGGCCGTCGCCGTGGTCGCCAGGACCGGGACACCCTCGGGCAGGTCCTGGAACAGCGTGCGCAGCCTGCGGTAGTCGGGCCTGAAGTCGTGACCCCAGTCGGAGATGCAGTGCGCCTCGTCCACCACGACCAGGCCCGCGCTCTCGGCCAGCTCGGGCAGGACCCGGTCGCGGAACTCGGGGTTGTTGAGCCGCTCCGGGCTGACCAGGAGCACGTCGACCAAGCCCTCGGCGACCTGCCCGTAGGTCTGCTCCCACTCCTCGGGGTTGGCGGAGTTGACGGTGACCGCGTTGATCCCGGCCCGCTCCGCGGCGGCGATCTGGTTGCGCATCAGGGCGAGCAGGGGGGAGACGATGACGGTCGGGCCCTCGCCCAGCTCGCGCAGGAGCGCGGTCGCGATGAAGTAGACCGCCGACTTGCCCCAGCCCGTCCGCTGCACCACGAGCACCCTGCGCCGGTCCACGACCAGCGCCCTGATGGCCTCCCACTGGTCCTCGCGCAGCCGGGCGTGCTCACCGGCGAGGGCCCGCAGCCGCTCCTCTGCCTCTTCGCGCAGCATCTGCTCTTCGCTCACCGGCCTATTGGTACCAGGTCGGGGTGACCGTTTCACTTCACCCGGGTCCCGTCGCCGTTCGGCGGGCCTGCCTGGTTCCACGTCGTGGTTTGATGCATCTCAACATGGACGTCACAACGTGGTACCTCGAACAGACCTCGCGCTCGGACCTGCTCCCGGCAGGAACGCCCGCGATCGAGGCCGACATCGTGCGCGCCGAGATCGTCTCCCCCGAGTTCAGCAGGTTCCTCTACACGGCCGTCGGAGGCGACTGGCAGTGGACGGACAGGCTGCGCTGGACCTGGCGGGAGTGGAAGGACCTGCTCGACGGCGACGTGGAGACCTGGGTCGCCTACCACAGGGGCACACCGGCGGGTTACGTCGAGCTCACCCCCGGCCAGGACGCGGAGGTCGAGATCAGCTCCTTCGGCCTCATGTCCTGGGCCACGGGCAGGGGCCTGGGCGGCCGTCTCCTTGAGTCCGGTACGGCCCGCGCCTGGGACCTCGCCGACCGGCACGAGGGCCGTGAGCCCACCCGGCGGGTGTGGCTGCACACCTGCTCCCTCGACGGCCCGCACGCCCTGGCCAACTACCGGGCCCGGGGCTTCCGGCTCTACGACACCCGGCACGGCGCCCCGGGGGACGAGGACGAGGGAACCACCCCCGGTCCGTGGCCCGGCGCGGGACCCCGCGCGGGGCCGGAAGAACAGTGAACGCGGGGAGTGTCGGCCACGGTGAGTATGGTGGCGGGACTCCACACGATGTACGGTCACGTCGATCGGGGACCGCCACCACCGAGCCTCCGACGCCCGCCCGGCACCCAGGCTGAACCACACCACGAGGACTCAAAGGAGGATGCGCTCTCCCTCGGCAGAAAACCGAGGCGCCCGCGCAGGAAAAACTGATGGCCCGACGGACGACCACACCCCCGACCGACGGTGACTTCGAGGAGCGGATCGTCGACATCGACGTCTCCGCCGAGATGCGCACCAGCTTCCTCGAATACGCCTACTCGGTCATCTACCAGCGTGCGCTGCCGGACGCCAGGGACGGCCTCAAGCCGGTCCAGCGCCGCATCCTCTACTCCATGAGCGAGATGGGCCTGCGCCCTGACCGGGGGCACGTGAAGTCGTCGCGGGTCGTCGGCGACGTGATGGGCAAGCTGCATCCGCACGGCGACACCGCCATCTACGACGCCCTGGTGCGCATGGCGCAGCCGTTCTCCATGCGGCTGCCCCTGGTGGACGGGCACGGCAACTTCGGCTCCCCCGACGACCTGCCCGCCGCGATGCGCTACACCGAGGCGAGGCTGGCCGCGGCGGCCATGTCGATGGTGCAGTCGATCGACGAGGACACCGTCGACTTCAAGCCCAACTACGACGGGCAGGAGACCGAGCCCACGGTCATGCCGTCGGCTTTCCCGAACCTGCTGGTCAACGGCGCGACCGGCATCGCGGTCGGCATGGCGACCAACATGGCGCCGCACAACCTGGTCGAGGTCGTCGCCGCCGCCCGCCACCTGATCAAGAAGCCCGACGCGACGCTCGACGACCTGATGCGTTTCGTGCCCGGCCCTGACCTGCCGACCGGCGGCACGATCATCGGCCTCGACGGCATCCGCGACGCCTACGCCAAGGGCCGCGGCACCTTCAGGATGCGCGCCAGGTGCGCCGTCGAGCAGGTCAGCCCCAGGCGCAAGGGCATCGTCGTCACCGAGCTGCCCTTCAACGTCGGCCCCGAGCGGGTGGTCACCAAGATCAAGGAGCTGGTCACCGCCAAGAAGCTCCAGGGCATCTCCGACCTGAAGGACCTCAGCGACCGGCACAAGGGCCTGCGCCTGGTCATCGAGATCAAGAACGGCTTCATCCCCGAGGCCGTGCTGGAGGAGCTGTACCGGCTGACGCCGATGGAGGAGACCTTTGGCATCAACAACGTGGCGCTGGTCGACGGCGAGCCGCGCACGCTGGGCCTGCGCGAGCTGCTCCAGGTCTACGTCGACCACCGCATCGACGTCACCAGGCGCCGTTCCCTGTACCGCAGGCGCAAGCGGGAGGAGCGTCTGCACCTCGTCGAGGGCCTGATCATCGCCCTGCTCGACATCGACAGGGTCATCCAGGTCATCCGTTCCTCCGACGACTCGAGCCAGGCCCGCCAGCGGCTGATCGAGACCTTCGCGCTGTCGGAGACCCAGGCCGTCTACATCCTGGACACCCCACTGCGCCGCCTGACGCGTTTCGACAAGCTCGAACTCGACCAGGAGAAGGCGACCCTGGAGGCGGAGATCGCCGAGCTGAGCGAGATCCTCGCCTCGGAGACCAAACTCCGCAAGGTCGTCTCCGACGAGCTGGCGCAGGTCTCCAAGACCTTCGGCACGCCCCGCCGTACGGTCCTGCTGGAGTCCTCGGGCGTCGCCAGGAACGTCTCGGTGCCCCTTGAGGTCGCCGACGACCCGTGCCTGGTCCTGTTCTCCTCAACCGGCCTGCTGGCCCGTACGGCTGACGCCTCCCCACTGCCCGCCGGCGGCGAGCGCTCGGCGCACGACGTGCTGGTGTCCGTGGTGCGCAGCACGGTCAGGGGGGAGGTCGGAGTGGTCACCAACCTGGGCCGGATGATCCGGGTCCAGGTCGTCGACCTGCCGACGCTTCCGCCGACCAACAGCCCGCCGTCGCTGTCCGGCGGCCATCCCGTCTCCGAGTACGTCACGTTGGAGCAGGGCGAGACGGTCGTGGGCCTCGGCTCGCTCGATCCCGAGGGCCCCGGTCTGGCCCTGGGCACCGCGCAGGGCGTGGTGAAACGGGTCGTCCCCGACTATCCAGCCAACCGTGACGACTTCGAGGTCATCGGGCTGAAGGAGGGCGACACCGTGGTGGGGGCCGCCGAGCTGACCTCGGAGGACCACGACCTGGTCTTCATCACCTCCGAGGCCCAGCTGCTGCGTTATCCCGCGACGAGCGTCCGTCCGCAGGGCCGTCCCGCGGGCGGCATGGCGGGCATCCGCCTCGACGGGGACGCCCGGGTGATCTGGTTCGGCGTGGTCGATCCCACCCGTGAGTCCAGGGTCGTGACGATCGCGGGCTCCTCGACCGCGCTGCCCGGCACCCAGATCGGCGGCGCGAAGATCTCCGACTACGCCGAGTATCCCCCCAAGGGCAGGGCCACCGGCGGGGTGCGGGCCCAGCGCTTCCTCAAGGGCGAGGACGTCCTGCTGCTCGCCTGGGCGGGTCCCGCCCCGGTGCGCGCCGTCTCGACCGTCGGCAAGCCCGTCCCGCTTCCCGAGGAGCTTGGCCGCCGCGACGGGTCGGGCCTGCGCCTCACCCACACCGTGGCGGCCGTCGGCGGCTCCCTCGGCGCCTCCGGCGACGAGCCCCCCGCCGAGAGCTGAACCTTCCGTCCTCCGGGAGCCCTCTCCCGCCCTCACAGCCCGTAGGGCGGGGGTTTTTCCCGGCTTACCCCGCGGGAGAGCCTGGAGGGCCCTTCAGGGCCCTCCCTGTCCCCTTTTCCGGCCTGGCAATCACCCGGTGTGAGAGGGCTCTCCCACGCAGAGGCAGAACGGGTGCCCGACCGGGTCGAGGAAGACGCGGAAACTGTCGTCCTCACTCGGCTGGTGGGCGTGCTTGACCGCGCCGAGCGCGAGCACCCCGGCCTCGCCCTTCTCCATGTCGTCCACGGTGAGGTCGAGGTGGAACTGCTGGGGGCTCTCCGCACCGGGCCAGCTCGGCGGCCGGTAGTCCTCGGCCAACTGGAAACAGAGCCTGCTCCGCCCGTCGGTCAGGACCACCCAGTCGTCCTCGACCGAGGCCGTCTCCCACCCCAGGACGGCACCGTAGAAGTCGGCCAGGCTCTTCGGATCCGGACAGTCGAGGACGACCGACCGCATACGCGCGATTGCCATGGTCCCTCCCAAAAACACCAACGACGAAATTACGCGGCTGTCCTTCCCCCGCACACCCGCGTCACACCACCACCGCCCAGGCCGCGCCGTACCCCTGAAAACGCTCCCCTGCCGTACGGCGCGGCACGCTCAGGCGGGTGAGGTCTGCAGGGCGAACCTGATCGCCATCAGCAGTTGCCAGGGCTCCCCCGACTCCCAGGAGCGGATGAGCCGCGCGACCTGCTCGCCGGGCTGGAAGTCGTCGAAACCGTGCGGACCGAAACACCCCGCCTCCGCGAGCACCTCGACCAGCGGGTCGTCCTCGCCGAGAGACTCGGTGTAGATCGCCGCGTCGAGCAGGGCGAGCGCCGAACGCGCGTTACGGCCCCCGTCGCGGGTCTCCACCCGGTCCAGTCTCCGCCTGGCCTGCGCACGCAGGTATTCGGCCAGCGATGCGATCCTGCCCATGACTCCCCCAAAATCCGGACTCTGCGTCACGACATCATCACCCATCGTGAGGGGAGATGGTGGGATCTTTCCCCACGGGATGAAGTCCAGGTGAAGAAGGCCGCCCCGGAAGGCATCAGGAAAGCCGCATGAGGGATTATCAATCCATAGTTTCCGCCGACCGAAAGGTGTTTGCGTGGGTGCCTTCGACGACCTTCTGGCCGCAAACGAGGAGTTCTCCGCCACGTTCACCGACTCCGAGCTCACCGGCACGGCAGCCCGCGGCCTCGCGGTTGTCACCTGCATGGACTCGCGGATCGACCCGCTCGGGCTGTTCGGCCTGAAAGCCGGGGACGCGAAGATCCTGCGAAACGCGGGCGCCCGGGTCACCGACGACGTCCTGAGGACGCTGGTGCTCGCGGTCTACCTGCTGGGGGTGAACCGGGTGCTCGTCATGCCGCACACCGACTGCGGCATGTCGAAGGCCACCGACGACGACGTGCACAAGCTCGCCGCGGAGCGCGGCGTCGACACCCGCAGCCTGGAGTTCCACACCGTGCCCGACCAGAGCGCGGCCCTGCGTCACGACCTGACGCGCATCAGGACCAGCCCGTTCCTGCCCAATGGCCTGTCGGTCGGTGGCGCCGTCTACGACGTGCGCACGGGGAAGATCCTGCCCGTCGAGGTGTGAGAGAGGGCCGGTCCCCTTCCCGGGGACCGGCCCTTCCCGTGCTTCGGATGTCTCAGGCGCCTCAGGCGCCTCAGGCGCCTCAGGCGCCTCAGGCGCCTCAGGCGTCGATGTGGTCGCGGTCGACCTCGGCCGCGCTGCCCACGATGAACTCCCTGCGCGGGGCCACGTCGCTGCCCATCAGCAGGTCGAAGATGCGCTCGGCCTCCTGGACGTCCTCGATCCTGACCCTGCGCAACGTCCTGCGCCGGGGCTCCATCGTGGTCTCGGCCAGCTGGTCGGCGTCCATCTCGCCCAGGCCCTTGTAACGCTGGACCGGGTCCTTCCAGCGCTTGCCCCTGCGCTCCAGGTCACGCAGGACCCGGTGCAGTTCGGCGTCGGAGTAGCAGTAGACGTACTTGTCCTGGCCGCGTCCCGGGTTGGTGACCTCGATGCGGTGCAGCGGCGGCACCGCGGCGAAGACCCTGCCCGCCTCGACCATCGGCCGCATGTAGCGGTGGAAGAGCGTCAGCAGCAGGCACCGGATGTGCGCGCCGTCGACGTCGGCGTCGGCCATCAGGATGATCTTGCCGTAGCGGGCCGCCTCGATGTCGAACGAGCGTCCCGATCCCGCACCGACGACCTGGATGATCGCGGCGCACTCGGCGTTCTTGAGCATGTCGGCGACGGACGCCTTCTGCACGTTCAGGATCTTGCCGCGGATCGGCAGCAGCGCCTGGAACTCCGAGTCGCGGGCCGCGCGGGCGGTGCCGAGCGCCGAGTCACCCTCGACGATGAACAACTCGCTGCGGTCGACGTCGTCACTGCGGCAGTCGACCAGCTTGGCCGGGAGCGCGGAGTTCTCCAGGGCGGTCTTGCGCCGCTGGTTGTCACGGTGCTCACGGGCGGCGATCCTGGCCTTGGCCGCCGCGGTGATCTTCTCCAGCACCGCGCGCAGCTGCTGCTTGGCGCCGCGGGGCGGGTTGGTGAAGATCTCCCTGAGGTCCCGGGAGACGACGTGGGCGACGATCCTGGAGGCGGCCGAGGTGCCGAGGACCTCCTTGGTCTGCCCCTCGAACTGGGGCTCCGGCACCCGCACCGTGACGACCCCGGTGAGGCCCTCCAGGATGTCCTCCCTGGTGACCGGGGCGTCGCCGTTCTTCAGCAGCCGGGTCTCACGGAGCAGCTCGTTCAGCGTGCGGACCAGGGCCCGCTCAAGGCCGTTGACGTGGGTGCCGCCCTTGGGGGTGGCGATCACGTTGACGAAGGACCTGACGGTGCTGTCGTAGCCCTTGCCCCAGCGCAGCGCGACGTCCACGGTGAGCTCACGCTGCACCTGGGTCGGTGTCATGTGCCCCAGCTCGTCGAGGACCGGGACGGTCTCGTGGAAGTGGCCGACGCCCTGCAGGCGCAGCACCTCGCACAGGGCCTCGTCACGGGCCAGGAACTCGGTGAACTCCGAGATGCCCCCGTCGAAGCGGAACTCCTCCTCGGCGACCTCCTCACCACGGCTGTCACGCACCGTGAGGGTCAGGCCGGGGACGAGGAAGGCCGTCTGGCGGAGCCGTACGTGGATCTCGTCGAGGGAGACCTCCGCCTCGGGCAGGAAGATCTGGTGGTCCAGCCAGAAGCGGACGCGGGTGCCGGTGCCCTTGCGGGCGAGCGGGCCGCCGTCGCGCAGGCCGGACTTCTTCTTGAACTTGGCCGAGGGGCCGTCCCCGTCGAAGACGCCGGGCACACCCCTGCGGAAGCTGATCTCGTGGATCCGGCCGTCACGGTCCACCTCGACGTCCAGGCGGGAGGACAGGGCGTTCACCACGGAGGCGCCGACGCCGTGCAGGCCACCGGAGGCACCGTAGGAGCCGCCGCCGAACTTACCTCCGGCGTGCAGCTTGGTGTAGACCAGCTCGACTCCGGCCAGGCCGCTCTTGGGCTCGATGTCCACCGGGATGCCACGACCGTTGTCACGGACCTCGATCGAGCCGTCGGCGTGCAGCTCGACCTCGATGCGGGTGCAGTATCCGGCCAGGGCCTCGTCGACCCCGTTGTCCACGATCTCCCAGAGGCAGTGCATGAGACCGCGGCTGTCGGTCGACCCGATGTACATGCCCGGGCGTTTGCGGACGGCTTCAAGACCTTCAAGCACCGACAGATGGCGCGCCGTATAGCCCTTCTCCGCGCTAACTGCGGTCACACCCACTCCCACTCTGCTCGAACACGTGTGCGCAGCTTACCGTTCTTCCCGCCACGACGGGTACAACCTTCTCACGCGACCACCACGGCGTTACGACGAGTGAAAAGCCCGTTACTTTCGGGCACTTTCCGCTCTCGGCGTAGCCGGGGGCCGGTTGGGAAGCCTCGCATCCGGTTAGATGTTGTCTCAAGTGACTGACGCCAGATCCTCCACACAAGGGGATGACCTGAAAGGCGATACGTGACTGGAACACTCGCCCCCACCAAGCAGCTGACGGCCACGGACCGCTGTGACCGGTGCGGCGCCCAGGCTTACATCCGCGCGACCCTGCCCGCAGGTGGGGAGCTGCTGTTCTGCGCCCACCACGGGCGACAGCACGTAGCCGTGCTGAGAGACAAGGGAGCCGACATCCAGGACGAGTCGGCGCGCCTCAGCGACACCCCGGCAACCGCCAGCAACGACGAACGATAGAGACCGGCAGGTCCGGTGGCGCCACCGGACCGACGTCGTGGGGTGACGCCGTTCCCATGAACGGCCCATCCCGCGGCCCGGCTTGACCATCATCGGATATTACCGCCGCGTGCCCCGCCTCCATGCCATCGGAGGCGGGGCACGCGGCCTTCACCGGCATGCCGTGTCCCGCCGCGTTACGCTCGGCGACTGTGTTGATTCTGCTGCCGCCATCCGAGGGGAAGGCCGCGCTGGGCGACGGCCCCGCCCTCGACCTGTCCCTGCTGAGCTTTCCCGCCCTGACCTCCTCCAGGAGGAAGGTCCTGGGCACACTCGTCACACTGTCCGGAAAGACGCGGGCACAGGACGTGCTCGGTCTGTCTCCCGGGCAGGTGGGTGAGCTCGGCAAGAACCGGCAGCTGCGGACCGCCGCCACACTGACGGCCGCAGAGCTGTACACCGGTGTGCTCTACGACAACCTCGACCTGGCCTCGCTGTCTCCCGGCGCCGCCAAACGGGCCGAGAGCAGCCTGTTGATCTTCTCCGGCCTGTGGGGCCTGCTGCGCACCACCGACCGGATCCCGCCCTACCGCCTGTCCATGGCCGTACGGCTACCGCCGATCGGCGCCCTCGGGCCCTACTGGCGCAAGGCGATCACTCCGGTCCTCGACGCCGAACCCGGCCTGGTCGTCGACCTGCGCTCCAGCACCTACGCGGCGGCCTGGCAGCCAGGGCAGCGGGCGGTCGGGGTGCGGGTCCTCAAGGACGGCAAGGTCGTCAGCCACATGGCCAAGGCCACCCGGGGGGTGATCGCCCGAGCCCTCCTGGAGGGGGACGCGGACCCTCAGACGCCTCAGGAACTGGCCAAGATTCTGGACGAACTCGGCCACACCGTGGCGCTCGGCCCCGCCCCCACGGGCAAGAGGCCGTGGACCCTCGACGTCACCGCCTGATCCCTCCGCATGACAAGGGGGCCGCACCGGATGGCGCGGCCCCCTCACCGTGAGAGATCAGTCCAGGTAGTCGCGCAGGACCTGGGACCTGGACGGGTGACGCAGCTTGGACATGGTCTTGGACTCGATCTGGCGGATGCGCTCGCGGGTGACCCCGTAGACCTTGCCGATCTCGTCCAGCGTCTTCGGCTGGCCGTCAGTCAGCCCGAACCGCATCGAGACCACGCCCGCCTCACGCTCGGACAGCGTGTCCAGGACGGAGTGGAGCTGCTCCTGCAGGAGGGTGAAGCTGACGGCGTCCGCCGGGACGATGGCCTCGGAGTCCTCGATGAGGTCACCGAACTCGCTGTCGCCCTCCTCACCCAGCGGGGTGTGCAGGGAGATCGGCTCGCGGCCGTACTTCTGGACCTCGACGACCTTCTCGGGGGTCATGTCCAGCTCGCGGGCCAGCTCCTCGGGCGTGGGCTCGCGACCCAGGTCCTGGAGCATCTGCCGCTGCACCCGGGCCAGCTTGTTGATCACCTCGACCATGTGGACCGGGATGCGGATCGTCCGCGCCTGGTCGGCCATCGCACGGGTGATCGCCTGCCGGATCCACCAGGTGGCGTAGGTGGAGAACTTGTAGCCCTTGGTGTAGTCGAACTTCTCCACCGCGCGGATCAGGCCCAGATTGCCCTCCTGGATCAGGTCCAGGAAGAGCATGCCCCTGCCGGTGTAGCGCTTGGCCAGCGAGACCACCAGACGCAGGTTGGCCTCAAGCAGGTGGTTCTTGGCGCGGCGGCCGTCCTCGGCGATCCACTCAAGCTCGGCGCGCACGTCGACCGGCAGCCGTTCGCCGTCGGTGCCCAGCTGCTCCTCGGCGAACAGGCCCGCCTCGATGCGCTTGGCCAGCTCGACCTCCTGCTCGGCGTTGAGCAGGGGAACCTTGCCGATCTGCTTGAGGTAGTCCTTGACCGGGTCGGCGGTGGCACCGGCCGCGGCGACCTGCGGGACAGGAGCGTCATCGTCGTCATCGGACAGGATGAGGACCTCGTCCTCGTTCTGCCTGACGGTCTCGGCCTTCGGCTCCTCCTCCGTCTCGGTCTCAGCCTCGGCTTCGACCTCAACGTCGACCTCGACCTCGGCTTCGACCTCGACGTCGATGTCGAAGTCCTCGATCTCGACGTCCTCAAGGTCGATGACCTCTTCGTCGTCACCGGAGCCCTTGGGCTTCGGCTCGGCCTTGGGCGCGGCGGGAGCGGCCGCCTCCGGGGCGGACTTCTTCGGCGGGGTGGGAACCGGCTTCTTCGCCGACGGCGCGATCTTCCTCGCCGGGGGCGCGGGCTTCTTGGCCGCCGGAGCGGGCTCGGAGCCGCTGACGACCGCCGTGACGGTCTCCGGCTGCTCCTTGGCCGCCGCGGCGGTCTTCGTCTTCTTGACCGGGGCGGGAGCGGCGGGGGTACGACGCTTGGTCGAAGTCCGGGACTTCTTGGGAGCCGCGGAGTCCTCAGCAGTCAGCCGTACGGTGATGCCCTCTTTGCTGAGGCTGCGCAGAATCCCTGCGACCTGCGCCATCGGAATGTCCGCTTCCTCGACGGCCTTGCGGACATCCTCGGACTCGAGGAACCCCTGCGAGCGCCCCCGCTCCATCAGCTGCTGAATGACGGGCTCGTTCAGCTCGGATGGCTTCGAGCGAGTCGAACTTGCAGGCGACACGAACACCTCTCGAAGGAAAGCGTGACGAGAATGGACCAAGGTGCCCCACTAGGGGCGGAACCTCTAGTTGTTGATGAACGAGGCCGCGCGAACCGCGACGCACCTGTCCAGCATTGTGACACGACACCGTGATCCATACGGCCGCCTCCTGGCGGTTGCCCTCCACCCTAGGCCGACCAAGAGAGTAGTGCGTACGGAAGCGAGGCACCGATACCCGAAAGCAACCGTTATGACTGTTTCATTCAGTCACTCTTCGTGGCCAGGGGGACATGAATCGCGAGCACCGTGACGTCATCATCCTGTTCATACCCAGACAGCATCCGGTCAACAAGGAAATCCAGCAACATATGCGGACTTCCAACAACTTCTGGCGGCGCTTCGGTCACAACAGAGCAAAGATCGGCGAGGCCGGCGTCCAGACCGCGTTTACGGTTCTCCACGAGACCGTCCGAATACAGGACCGCGGTGTGTCCCGGCGGCACGCAGAAGCGGAACTGGCGACGGCTCGTCGGCCAGCCCAGGGGCGTGCTGGGCTCGCCCTCGCACAGCAGGGGCACGCCCTGCGGGGAGACCAGCAGGGGCGGTGGATGCCCGGCGAGCGCCAGCGTGCCCTCGCCGGTCCCCGGCTCGACGACCATGTAGGCCAGGGTGGTGACCTGCTCTTCCTCCTCGGTCGCCTCGAAGACCCTGTCCAGGCCCGTGAGGACAGCCGCGGGCGGCGGGTTGGTCAGCGCGAGCGCCCGCATGGCGTTGCGGATGCGGCCCATGCCCGCGGCCGCCTTGACGCCCTTGCCCATGACGTCGCCGACCACCGCGGCGACCCTGCCGTCCTGCAGCACGAACGCGTCGTACCAGTCGCCGCCGACCTGCACGTGGCGGCTTCCCGAGCGGAAACGCTGGGCCAGCACCAGACCCCGGACCACCGGCAGGCGGTCGGGCAGCAGGCTGCGCTGCAGCGTCTCGGCGGTACGGTGCTCACGCTCGAACAGCGTCGCCCGCTCCACGGCCAGGGCGCACTGCCCCGCGAGCGCCTCAAGGAAGACCCCGTCCTCCTGGGATATCTTCTGAGGCCTGGTGAAGGAGAAACGCAGCGCGCCGAGGGCGCGTCCCGCGGCCAGCAGCGGCAGGCCGACCCACGCCCGCTCGTCGCTGTGGGCCAGGAAGCCCGCGATGGCGTCGTCATCGGCCCCGGCGTCCACGAGCTGGGCGCGCAGGCTCTCGGGTGACTCGGCGAAGACCGGGCGGCGGCTGTTGACCGCCATGGTCATCACGCTGGAGTGGGTCAGCGGGATCTCCTCGCCGGGCGCGCCGGGGATGTCAGGGATACCGCCGTTGTTGACCAGTTTCAGGGCGGCCCGCTCGACGTCGAGCAGCGCCACGGCCGAGCGGTCGGCCGCCAGCGCCGTACGGCCGACGTCGATGATGACCTGGACGACCTGCTCGACGGTCAGCGCCTCGGCGAGTATGGCCGTGGCGCCCTGCAGCCGGGCCGTGCGCAGCGCGGCGGCCCCGAGCTGGTCGGTGAGCCTGCCGCGCATCTCCTCGGCCTCGCGCTGCGGGGTCACGTCGGTGTTAGCGCCGACCCACTCGACCACCCGCCCATGCCTGATGATCGGTACGGCGCGCACCTCGAAGTGGCGGTAGCCGCTGGCCCTGGTGCGGGCCCGGTAGCTCCACTCGAACATCGTCCGGCCACGGAGGGCCTCGTGCCAGGCCTCCTCGGTGTACTGACGGTCGTCGGGGTGCACGGCGTCCAGCCAGCCGTGGGCGAGATACTCCTCAAGCCCCTGGCCGGTGATGGCCCGCCACTGCGGGGCGTCCTCAAGCACGGCCCCGGTCGGGGCGGTGATCCACACGAGCTGGGACTGCGCCTCGACGAGCGAGCGGTAGCGCTCCTCGCTGCGCCTCAGGTCCTCCTCGACCTGGCGGCTCTCGGTGATGTCCACCCCGACCAGGCAGACCGCCCTGAGCGTCCCCTCCTCGTCGTGGACCGGCGAGAACGTCAGCGACCAGTGGTGGGTCTCCCCGTCGGCCGTCCTGACCCGGATGCGCTGGTCCCCCTCGACCTCGGCGCCCTCGGCGATGGCCCTGACCGATCCCTCGATCAGGGCGGTCAGGTCGGCGGAGAGCATCTCGCCGGGAGTCCGGCCGACCAGGCGCTCGGCGGGCAGGCCGACCACGTCAGCGAAGACCTCGTCCACGCGGTGGAAACGGCCCTCGGGGTCGAAGAACGCGAAGGCGAACGGTGACTGCGAAAGCAGGCCCTGCAGCAGGCCGGAGTCCGAGATGTCCACACCCGACTTCCGGGGACGGGGCACGGAGGTTTCGGCGCTCATGGTCGGCACCTCCGTCGCGTGCCAGGGTCTCCCACGAGGCACATCTCCAAACTTGCGAATTGGCGTAGCGCAGCTCCGGGGGACCGGATCCTGCAGTACATCATCGGCGATGGGCGGGGGCGGACGGAAGCCCCGCCCATGATGCGGTCGGCGCGTCCGGTGGGCCCTGCCCCTGGACTGCCACGGGCGAGACGGCCCGGGAGCGTTCCGCGCGCGGCGCGGTCACCCGCCCCGAAGGAGCCGCGTCGGCCGGGGCCCGATGTCGCTCCCACCGCCCTCCCGAAACACCGGGGCGGTCGCCTCCGGCGCGTTCAAACGTTTGCGGCCAGGACCCTAGCAGGATCAAGCCGGACCGTCCCGACAACTGCCCACCTCGTCTCCCACGAGCGTCCCAGGGAAGATCAGGCTACTGACTCATTCCCGATTTGGCTCCCCCTTCGGGGACAGTGGTTTACTCCCCTGTCGACAAATCCAGTCAAGACACGCCTCACCTCGCACCTCTTCCTCGCAAACATCGGCCGACACGGCCTCACGAGGGTTGACACCCCGGCGATACGTTGTGGAATGGGAACGCACGTCCCCGTCGTCCGTCTGGGGATCACCTCACGGAGAAGCCGGAGGAAGGCGACGTCATGCCCGCTCTCGCCACAGGCCTCGACGGCCCGCCCGCGTTCCGTGACCGGGTGAGCTCGGGCCTCGCCGCCGAGTTCCCCACCGTCCCGCCGGGCACCGTCGCCCGCCGCGTGGCCGACGCGCGGGCCCGTGCCGAGCACCTCGGAATCGAGGCGACACCCGAGGTCGTCGAACGCGTCGCCCGGGAGCATCTGCTCGCCCTCGTCAACTCAGCGCCGCCACCGCGGAGTCCCCGGTAACATCGAGATCACCGGGCCGTTTTCCACGCGCCGTTCGGCTCGGGAACGCGAGAAGGTTGGGACGTGAGCGAGCAGGGCGAGCGAGCCGATCGGCACGGCACCGGGCCCATGCCGCCGACGGAGGGGGCGGCTTGAACCGGCGGCACCGGCGGCACCCGAGAGAGAGCCAGTCCCCGGACGAGGTGTTCGCCGAGATGCTGCTCGCCTCCAGGGAGCTGCTGGCCGTACGCAGTCCGCTGGACGCCGAGCTCATGGTCTCCGACATGGTCGGGGCCTGGTGGGGGCGGCGGCTGCGGGGCGGGGACGCCGAGCAGGTCCTCGGCGAGGGTCTTGTCGACTACGCCGCCAAGGCGGGCTCCCCCGCCGCGTTGACCCTCTTGATCGCCCTCGCCTACCTCGGCACCGCGCGCCAGGCCGCCAAGGCGGAGGGTGCCGCCCTCGCGCTCATCGAGCGCGGCGTCGCCAAGCCCCGCTGGGCCGAGCGGCTCGGCGTCGTCAAGCCGACCGGCTGCTACGTCTCCCGCGACGCCTACGGCGACCAGGACACGGTGGTGTGCACCTTCGGCTACCGGGGCGCCGACAACGACGAGGACCGCCACGCGCTGGTCATGGTCGTCGACTACAACATGCGGGGCATCGCCCGCGACGCCTGGGTCTCCTCCCACGTGGACAAGCTGCTCGACCAGGCCAGGACCGAGGCGGGGGCCAACCCCATGCTCAGGTTCGAGGAGATCGAGCCGCAGCAGGCCAGGGCATTGCTGGAGTCGGCCATGAAGGCCACCGCAGAGTACGGCGACCGCAGGACGAACGTCCCGGTCAGCGACAGCTACAGCGCCTACCACGCCTTCGCCCGCGCCAGGATCAAGGCGCTGCCGCCGGGGCGCAAGCGTCCCGCCCCGCTGTACAGCGAGGCCCCCTACAGCCGTGACCGCAGGGCGATGCTGGCCGCGGAGTTCCTCTCCTCCGACGCCGCCGAGCACCTGTCCGACCCGTCGGCGGCCTCGCGGTGCGCCGACCACATCATCGACTACGGCTGTGACCAGGACTTCGGCAGGCCGCTGCGGGTCAGCCCGACCAAGTGCCAGACGTTCCTGCTCGACTGGCTGCCGCGCAAGGTGCTGCTCACCCCGGCCGAGCAGGAGGCCGTGCCGTACGTGCTGGGGGCGTGGGCGCGGTTCGCGGCGCGGCGCAGCGGGCTGGCTGACCGGGGGCTGCGCGCCACGCTGGACGGCATCTGGGAGGCGACGGCCAGGTTCGCCGAGGCATACCGCGACCCGACCACCTTCGGGCTCGACCGTGACCTGCTCGAACGACTGCTGCCCGACGGCGACCTGTCCGCGCTCGCCCGCAGGGTCTTCGCCTTCCCGTTCCTGCAGGGCACCCACGGCGAGATCAAGCTGGACCTGCTCAACCCCTCGGACGAGGCGGACCGCAGGATACTGCTGGGCATCGACCACGCGGGCGAGTTGGACCGGCCCGACTACGACGAGCATCTGGCCTGGCACGAGGAGATCGCCGGCAGGCTCTGGGAGGGTGACCCCCCGCAGCTCTGGGAGGCCGCCCAGCGGCTGCTCGACCTGGGGCACGACCGGCACGACGTGCTGCACGTGCTGATCGAGATCGCCGAGCGGATCGGCGACGACCCCGAGGAGCTCTCCATCGCCCTCGACGACATCGCCGACATTCCCGACGAGCCTCCGGTGTAGGTGAGCCATGGTGATCGACCTCAACGCCGACCTCGGGGAGGGCTTCGGTGTCTGGCGGCTCGGTGACGACACGGCCCTTCTCGACGTGGTGACCAGCGCGAACGTCGCCTGCGGGTTCCACGCGGGCGACCCGCTGACCATCCGCCGCACCTGCGCGGCCGCGGTCGACCGGGGGGTGCTGATCGGCGCCCAGGTGTCCTATCGGGACCTGGCCGGGTTCGGGCGCCGGGAGATGGACGTGGATCCCGAGGAGCTGTGCGCCGAGGTGCTCTACCAGCTGTCCGCGGTGGACGGCATCGCCAGGGCCATGGGCGGGCGGGTCTCCTACGTCAAGCCGCACGGCGCGCTCTACAACCGGATCTGCCGTGACCGCGAGCAGGCGGAGGCGGTCGTCGCGGCCGTCGCCGACCACGGCGAGCGGCTGCCGCTGCTCAGCCTGCCCGGCTCCGTCGTCCACGAGATCGCCGTCCGCGAGGGGGTTCCCACGGTCACCGAGGCCTTCGCCGACCGCGCCTACACCCCGGAGGGCACGCTGGTGTCCCGCCGCAGTCCCGGGGCGGTGCTGCACGACCCCGGCGAGGTGGCGGCCAGGGCCGTGCGCATGGCGACCAGGGGGACGGTGACCGCCATAGACGGTTCGGAGGTCACGGTCGGCGCCCGGTCGATCTGCGTGCACGGCGACACCCCCGGCGCCGTGGCGCTGGCGCGGGCCGTGCGTGACGGTCTGGTCGCGGCGGGCGTCACCCTGCGGGCGTTCGGGTGATCCGCAGGGCCGGGGAGCACGCGCTGCTGGTCGAGACCGGGTCGCTCGACGTCTCCCACCGGCTCGACGCCCTGCTGCGGGCCCACCGCCCGCCCGGTGTCGCCGAGATCGTGCCCGGCCCGGAGACCGTCCTGGTGAGCGCGCCCGGCGCCGACCCGTCCCGGCTGCTGCCCGAACTGGCCCGCCTGCTCGGTACGGCCGCCGCCCACGCTGGGCAGGAGCTTCCCGGCGCCCCCGCCGTGACGGTCCCCGTGGTCTACGACGGGGCCGACCTGCGGGAGGTCGCCGACCTGACCGGTCTGTCCCCCACAGAGGTCGTCGAGCGGCACACCGGGCGGGAGCTCGTCGTCGGCTGGCTGGGCTTCGCCCCCGGGTTCGCCTACCTCACCGGGCTTGACCCCGCGCTGCACGTGCCCAGGCTCGCCACGCCACGGACCTCGGTGCCCGCCGGGTCCGTCGCGGTCGCCGGGCCGTACTCGGCGGTCTATCCCTCGGCGTCCCCTGGCGGCTGGCGGCTGCTCGGCCGCTCCCCCATGACGGTGTGGGACGTGGCCGCCGATCCGCCCGCCCTGCTCACGCCGGGGACGCGGGTCAGGTTCGAGGCCGTGACCGCTTCATGATCGAGGTCATCGCGGCGGGGCCGTACGCGACCGTGCAGGATCTTGGCCGTCCCGGCTACGGTCATCTCGGGGTGCCGTGCTCGGGGGCGGCGGACGCGCCGAGCCTGCGCCTGGCCAACCGGCTGGTCGGCAATCCGGAGGGGGCGGCCGGGATCGAGCTGACCTTCGGCGGCGCCGGGCTTCGCTTCACCACGGGGGCCTGGGTCGCCGTCACCGGGGCCGCCTGCCCGCTTGAGGTGGTCGCGGACGGCATGATGACCAGGCCCGCGATGCTGGCGCCGTTCTGGGTGCCGCCGCTGGGTGAGCTGCGGGTGGCGTTTCCCTTGGCTGGACTGCGGACCTACGTCGCGGTCAGGGGTGGACTCGACACGCCCGCGGTGCTGGGCAGCCGTTCGACGGACTCCCTGTCCGGGCTCGGGCCCGCCCCGCTCGGCGCGGGTGACGTGCTGCCGGTCGGCCCCTCGGAAGACCTGCCCGCCCTCACCGTGGACGCCGTGCCCCCGGGCACGCCCCGGGAGGTGCTGCGGGTCGTCGCCGGGCCCAGGGACGACTGGTTCGCCCCCGGCGCCCTGGAGACGCTGTGCGCCCAGCCGTACGTGGTGAGTCAGGACAGCAACCGGGTCGGCGTGCGGCTGGACGGCGCGCCGCTGCCACGGGCCCGGGAGGGAGAGCTGCCCAGTGAGGGCATGGTCGCCGGGGCCCTGCAGGTGCCGCCGGACGGTCAGCCGATCGTCTTCCTGGCCGACCACCCCCCGACCGGGGGGTATCCGGTGATCGCCGTGCTCGCCTCGGACTGCCTGGGCGCGGCGGCCCAGCTCCGCCCGGGAGACCGGGTGCGCTTCCGCCTCGATCGGCTCGCTCCCCCGTGAGGGCTATCTGAGCAGCGCGGCGACCCGCTCGATCTCCTGGGCCAGGGCCGCGGCGGGGACCTCCTCAAGCAGGTCGAGGTCGATGACGCCGTCCTTGACCTGCCAGACCCCGGTGACCCTGCCCTGGTGGACCACGACCGGGGAGATCCATCCGGCGGCCCGGCTGACCTTGGACTTGGCCTCGGCGGGCAGCAGGGGTTCGAGGTCGCGGGGAGCACCCAGGATGTACTGGTCGAAGCCCGGCAGCAGGTGGACGCCGGTCGCGGGCTCGGTCGTCATGAGGTCGTCGAGGTGCTCGGCGAGCACGACCATGGGGTGGCCGTCCACCTCGACCTCGGCCAGCTCCGGTGCGAGGTCGCGGAACCAGCCGCGCAGCACGGCCTTCGGGGCGACGTTGCGGTAGAGCCAGCCGTTGAAGGTCTCCGGGGTCCCCGGGCCGTGGGCGCCGAGGAAGGACCTGACCAGGCGAATGCCGCCCTCGTCGCGGGAGGGCGGCGCCGAGGAGTGGCCGGACACCCAGTCGCGGGGGCTGACGAAGGTCACGCGGCCCTCGCGCGGCGGGCCGTAGCACAGCTCGCCGAGGTAGCTCAGCGGCTTGAGCAGCGCCCCCCAGCCCGAGGTGAGGGCCTGTCGCAGATGCTCGTCGCCGGTGACCTCGATAACGGCCTCGACCAGCTCCTCGCGGGTCAGCACGTGCCCCGAGAGCGCCTTGGGGACCGCATCGAGAATGGCCGCGACCTCGTCGGCGGTGACGCCGTGGCCGCGCTGCCACGAGCCCTTCTCCCAGTTGCGGAAGGAGCCGAGGACCGCGGCGTAGGAGGACAGCTCGTCGGAGGGGACCAGGTGCAGGGTGCCGCGCGCCGTCCAGGTCTTGACCAGCGTGCGGTCCAGCCACAGGGCCTCGCCGACCTCACCGGGACGGGGATCCGCGCGCCGTACGGCGACGGCCAGCTCGGCGGAGGAGGCCACCTGGGCCTGCACCCCCGCCAGGCGGCGGACGACGGACACGACGTCCGGGCCGGAGGCGGGATCGACGAACTGCCGTCTCAGCCGCCATGCGAGCACCCTGGACCAGGTCGTGGAGAGAGCCATGGGACAACTTCTATCGTGTCGCCCCGACAGAACGCGCTACCGGGTAAACCCGATGTCCTGATATTTCAGGTCATAGAAGCCGCGGGCGCCGTAGTTGGCGATGTTCTTGTTGACCGCCACGTTCTGTGGGCGCTGGTAGAGCGTCACCACGTTCACCGCCTCCCAGATCAGTTTGTCGGCGGCGTTGGTGTCCGCGATGGCCTGGGTGCCCTCAAGATCGCTGGTCGCCTTGTCCATGGCGGCGTCGATCTCCGGGGAGCCGATGCGGCCGAGGTTGGCGTTCCACTGCGGCTGGCCCCTGGAGTCGCGGACGGCGTTGGCGTACTGGCCGTAGGCGCTGGAGACCGGGAACGGCGTGCCCACGTAGGCGAACGCGGTGATGTCGTAGTTGCCGGGAATGATGTATTTGGTGAAGTAGTCGTCACTGGGCACCGCCTGGAGGGTGACCTTGACGCCGATCTGGGCCAGCATGCTCTGGGTGATCTCGGCCTCCGACTTGGTCAGCTGCAGGCCGGAGGGCATGACGAAGCGCAGGTTCAGCTCGTGGCCGTCCTTCGTCCGGGTCTGGCCCGACAGCCTCCAGCCTGCGGCGTCCAGCAGCTGCTTGGCCCGCTCGGGGTTGTAGACGCCGACCTCGCCCGCGTTGTCGCGGTAGCCCTCCTGGGTGTTCATGAAGAAGTGGTTGTTCAGCAGCACGATCGGCCAGTCGAGACCCTGCAGGTCGGACTGGGTGATGGCCTGGCGGTTGATGCCCATGGCGACGGCCCTGCGGACGTTGACGTCGGACAGCAGCGCGCTCTCGCCGTTCAGCGTGAAGTGCCGGAAGTCGGGCCCCGCCGCCTGGCGGATGATCGCGCCCTGGCTGCTCTTGGCCCGCGCGTAGTCGGGAGCGGACGGCCCCACGTCGAAGGTGTCCAGCTCGCCGTTGCTGAAGGCGCCGACCAGGGCGTCGCTCTCAAGGGCCCGGTAGATGATCCTGTCCAGCTTGGCCCGCTGGCCCCACCAGCGCTCGTCCCTGGCGATCGTGATGGTCTTGGCCGTCTGGTCGAAGGAGGCGAACCTGAACGGGCCCGCGGTGACCGGGACGCGGTTCAGCCAGGCGGTGTTGAAGGTCTCGGCGGTGGCGTTCGTGCTCTTCGGGTAGAGCGGGCCGAACAGGGACTGCCAGTCGCCGAACGGCTTGGCGAAGGTGACGACGACCTCGTGGTCGTCCTTTCCCCTGGCCACGTCCTCGATGTCGCGGTAGCCGGTGGTGCTCGCGACCCGGTAGTCGGGGTTGGAGCCGTTCATCGCCTGCCACTGGGCCCGGTAGTCCTCCCAGGTGATGGGGGTCGCGTCCGACCACCTGGCGCGGGGGTTGAGGGTCAGCGTGACGACCTGCTTCGGCCTGGTCTCGGTGACCTTCCCGGCCAGCAGGTAGTCGGTGTTCGCCGAGATCTCGCCCTTCTCGTTGGAGCGGAACGCCGAGGGCATGAGCGCGTCGACGACCTTCTTGACCATGGCCAGGTTGCCGTCGAGGTGGTTGAGATTCCAGTTGGCGGGATACTCGTTGATGCCCACGCGGAGCAGGCCGCCGTCCCTGACCCTGTCGCGGGGGACCGGGTTGATGTCGTAGGCCTTGATCGAGTTGCCGCGTTCGTCCCCGTCGCTGCCCGGGCCGCCTCCCCTGGCTCCCCCCTGGCTCCCGCAGCCGGTGAGGGCCAGCGAGCCCGCCATGGTCAGCGCGGTGGCGAGCACGCCCACACGCCGGATTGCTGTCACAGTTCCTCCAGGGTTATACGACTTCGACCTTCTCGGCGAAGTGGCACGAGACGCCGTGGTCCTCGCCGAACGGCCGGACCTGGGGCTCCTCGTTCACGCATCGGCTCTGGCCGGTCTCGTCGAGGGTCCTGAACAAGGGGCAGCGGGTACGGAAACGGCACCCGGAGGGAGGTGCCGCCGGGCTCGGCAGGTCGCCCTCCAGCAGGACACGCCTCCTGGAACGTTCCCTGCGCGGGTCGGGCAGGGGGACCGCCGACAGCAGCGCCTGCGTGTAGGGATGCATCGGGGCGTCGTAGACATCGCCGACCCCGCCTATCTCGGCGATCCTGCCGAGATACATGACCGCGACCCGGTCGGCGATGTGCCTGACCACGGCCAGGTCGTGCGCGACGAACAGGTAGGACAGGCCCAGGCGCCGCTTCAGGTCCTCCAGCAGGTTGACCACGCCCGCCTGGATGGAGACGTCGAGCGCCGAGACCGGCTCGTCAAGCACCACCAGCCGAGGTTCCAGGGCGAGCGCGCGGGCGATGCCGATCCGCTGGCGCTGACCGCCGGAGAAGTCCTGCGGGTAGCGCGCGGCGTGGCCGGGATCGAGCCCGACCAGGCCGAGGAGCTCCTGGATCCTCGGCCCCGGGTTCCCGAAGCCGTGCGCGCGCAGCGGCTCGGCGACGATGTCGTAGACGGTCATCCTGGGGTCGAGCGAGGCCAGCGGGTCCTGGAAGACGACCTGCATGTCGCGTCTGACGGCCATCCGGTCGCGGGCGCCGAGCGCCGAGGTGTCGTGCCCCAGCACCACGATCGTGCCGTGCTGCGGCCTGGCCAGCTCCAGGATCTCCATCAGGGTCGTCGTCTTGCCGCAGCCGGACTCGCCGACCAGGCCCAGCGTCTCGCCCTCGCGGATGTCGAAGCTGATGCCGTCGACCGCGTGCACCGTGCCGACCCTGCGCCGGAAGACCGCCCCCCTCATCAGGGGGTAGTGCCTGGTCAGGCCGTCGACCGCCAACACCACCTCCCGTTCTTCGCGGGGCCGTACAGGAGAGGCCGTCTCCTCGGTCGGGACCTGCGGCTCGGCGACCCGGTAGACCTCGGCGGGCGACCAGCCCTCCGCCTCGATCTCCCCGGCCCGGACGCAGGCGGCCAGGTGGTCCGGCGCGTCCACCGGTTCGAGCGCGGGCTCCTTCTCCGAGCAGGCGGGCACCGCGATCGGGCAGCGCGGCTCGAACGGACAGCCCGGCGGCAGCGCGACGGGTGAGGGCGGACTGCCCGCGATGGGCACCAGCGGCCGGCCGCCGCCCGTGTCGAGGCGCGGGATGGAGCCCAGCAGCCCCATGGTGTACGGCATGCGGGGGCGGTAGTAGACGTCGTCGACGGAGCCGGTCTCCACGGACCGCCCCGCGTATATGACCATGACCCGGTCGGCGAACCCGGCGACGATCCCGAGGTCGTGCGTGATCATGATGATCGCCGCCCCGGTCTCCCGCTGCGCCCGTTTGAGCACCTCAAGCACCTGGGCCTGGATGGTGACGTCGAGGGCGGTCGTCGGCTCGTCGCAGATGATCACGTCGGGGTCGTTCGCGATGGCCATCGCGATCACCGCGCGCTGGCGCATTCCCCCGGAGAACTCGTGCGGGAAGGCCCTGGCGCGCTGTGCGGCGTTGGGGATGCCGACCAGGTCGAGCAGCTCGACGGCCCGTTTGGCCGCCTGCTGCCTGGAGACGCGCTGGTGGATCCGTACGGCCTCGGCCACCTGGTCGCCCACGCGGTAGACGGGGGTCAGGGCCGAGAGCGGGTCCTGGAAGACCATCGAGATGGTCTTGCCGCGGAAGGCGGTGAGCGTCTTCTCCGTGGCGCCGAGGATCTCCCTGCCGAGCAGCCGCACCGAGCCGGTGGCGCGGGCGTGCGGCGGCAGCAGGCCCATCACGGCCAGCGAGGCGACCGACTTGCCGGAGCCCGACTCGCCGACGATGCCGAGCACCTCCCCCGGCCTGACCGCGTAGCTCACCCCCCGCACGGCGTGCACCGCGTCCGGCCCGGTGCCGAAGGTGACGTCGAGGCCGGTGACCTCAAGGACCGGCCCGGTGGTCACCGCGGGCACGGGCAGGGCGCGACGCCGGTGCCGTCCCCCTCTCTCCTGCCTGGCCATGAGGCCCTGGAACTGCGAGAGGGGAAGCCGCCCGGGGAAACGCGCCCCCGCCCGGCACTCGTCGCGTTCGCTCACCGTGCTCCTCTCCTGACGGCTCTCTTCGAGGCGGGGTCGAGGGCGTCGCGCAGGGAGTCGCCGACCAGGTTCACCGCGAGCACGGTGACGATCAGCAGCCCGGCGCAGAACCAGAACGTCCACGGGGCGTAGACGGCCGTCCGCGCGCCGTCGGCGATGAGACTGCCCAGCGAGACGTCGGGGGGCTGGATGCCGAAGCCGAAGTAGGACAGGGAGGTCTCGGTGAGGATCGCGGCGCTGACGTTCAGCGTCGCGTCGACCACCAGCAGCGAGGACATGTTCGGGATGACGTGCCGGAAGATGATCGTCGTCGGCGGGACGCCCATGAACCTCGCGGCCTGGATGAACTCCCGCTCCTTGAGGGAGACGGTCATGCTCCGGACGACCTTCGAGGTGATCATCCAGAGGAACATCGCCAGCAGCAGCACGAACAGCGGCCACTGGCCCCCCGCGAACAGCGGCGACATGATCGCCAGGATCAGGAAGGCCGGGAGCACGAGCAGCAGGTCGGTGAACCACGTCAGCACTCGGTCGGCCCAGCCTGGGAAGTATCCGGCGAAGGCGCCGACCACGGCGGCCAGGGACGTGCCGACCACGGCGGCCAGCAGCCCGACGATGAGTGACTTCTGCATGCCGCGCAGCGTCACCGCGTACACGTCGGCGCCGGTCTGCAGGGTGCCCCACCAGTGCTCGGGCGAGGGCGGCTGCAGGAACGCCATGAAGTCCTTGTCGGTGTAACCCCACCTGCCGACGTACGGCCCGGCGAAGGCCAGCAGGAACAGCAGCCCCAGGAGGGCGAACCCGACACGGCCCTGGAGGGAGCCGAAGAAGCGGCCCGCGACCACCCGCAGCCTGGAGGGCGCCGCGAGGCCCGCGGCAGCCGCCTCCTGCTCGGCGAACCGTTCGTCCGTGATGGCCATCTCACCCCACCCGGACCCGGGGATCGAGGACCGCGTGCAGGACGTCGGAGGCCAGGGAGGCCACCAGCACCGCCAGCGCCGCGAAACAGCTGATCGCCGCGACGGTGTTGACGTCGTTGGTCGAGATGGAGTCGACCAGCCACTCGCCCATGCCGTGCCAGCCGAAGATCTTCTCGGTGAAGGTCGTGCCGACCAGCAGCGCGCCGAAGGTGAAGGCGAAGTAGGTGACCGCCGGGATCAGCGCGGTGCGCAACGCGTGCCTGACCAGTGCGGTACGGCGCCGCAGCCCCTTGGCCATGGCCGTGCGGACGAAGTCGGCGCCGAGGACGTCGAGCATCATGTTGCGCTGGTAGCGGCTGTAGACGGCGATCAACCCGAGCGACAGGGAGAGCGTGGGCAGGATCAGGTGCCGCAGACGGTCCACGAGCTGGGTCAGGAGGTCTCCTTCGAGGCCGGGGGTCTCCTCACCGCTGACCAGGAAGACCTGGGTGCCGGTCAGCTCGTTGAACGAGACCGCGCCGATGATCAGGATGTTGGCGAGCACGACCGTGGGGATGGCCAGGACGGCGAAGGAGGCCCCGGTCGCGAGGCGGTCGAAGACGCCGTACTGCCTGACCGCGGCGTAGGCGCCGACGAGCACGCCCGTGAGGCTGCCCAGGACCACCCCGACGGTGATCAGGCGCAGCGTGACGCCGACGCGCCGCCCGAGGTCGTCGTTGACCGAGCCACCGGCGACCGTCCTGCCGAAGTCGCCGTGCGCGACGTCGCCCGCCCAGGTCAGGTAGCGCTGGACCAGCGGCGTCTGGTCGTTCAGGTTCAGCTCGGACAGGCGCGCGTCGATGACCTTCTCGGGGATCGGCGGGTTGCGGCCCTCGTAGTTGGAGCGGGGGTTGAGCGCGGAGGCGGCCAGCATGTAGGCCAGGCTCGTGGCGACGACGATCAGCACCAGATAGTTGAGCAGCCTGCGGAGAAGAAACCCCGCCATAGCGCCCCCTTCACCGTCGTCCCTGTTGTCGATGGCCATCCTGCTACATCTTGCGGCCACTCAACTACAGGGAGTGCTCAATCGGGAGTTCGATCTCGGTCAAGGGCGGTGTTTACCACGCTATCTCTCCGGTTGTGGAACCGAAAAGCACATGTCGGCCAGGTCGCGCCGTACGAGAAGGAGCGGGGTCAGCGGCCGGCGAGCTCGTCGACGGCGGCGCGCAGGTCGGCGCTGGTGATGGTGGTCAGGTCGGCCGCGCTCGCGGTGCCGCCCGTCTGGGCGGCCAGGCGCACGTCCCTGCGCATCGCGGCGCGTTCGAACAGCGAGCGCGCGAACCTGCCGTTGCCGAGCCTGTCGATGAGGCCGTCCGCGCAGACCCAGGCGAAGACCTCGTCCAGGTCGCGGGCGGCGGCCTCGTCGAAGCGGTCGCCCGCGTTGTGCGCGAGCAGCCCGGCGATCTCGGCCAGCTCCTGGGGCGAGTAGGAGGGGAAGCGCACCCGCTGGCCGAACCTGCTGGCCAGGCCGGGGTTGGTCGACAGGAAGGCGTCCATCTCCCGTTCGTAGCCCGCCAGGATGATCACCAGCCGGTCGCGGTCGTCCTCGGCCCGTTTGAGCAGCGTCTGCACCGCCTCGGTGCCGAAGGCGTCGCCCCCCGCGTAGCCGGGGTTGACCAGGCTGTAGGCCTCGTCGACGAACAGCACCCCGCCCAGCGCCCTGTCCACCAGCTCGTTGGTCTTGATCGCGGTCGCGCCGAGGTGCTGGCCGACCAGGTCGGCTCGCTGGGCCTCGACCACGTCGGGCTGGGTGAGCAGGCCGAGGGCGGCGAAGATGCGGCCCAGGATGCGCGCCACGGTGGTCTTCCCGGTGCCCGGCGGGCCGGTGAAGACGAAGTGCCGCGTCTGCGGGGGCGTCGGCAGCCCCCGCTCCTGGCGCATCCTGGCCACCTTGAGCTGGGCGGTGATCGCGTGCACCTGCCGTTTGACCGGTTCGAGCCCGGCCATCCTGTCCAGGTCGGCCAGCGCCTCCTCCAAAGAGGGGGTGGCCTGGTAGCCCCGGTAGCGGGCGGTCAGCTCGTCGAAGGCCTTGGCGACGTCCTGCGCGGTCGTGGTCACCAGGTCCTGCGCGGTCGGTGAGCCGCCCGCGCCGACCACCCGCACATCGCGGGCCTGGGCGGCGGCCTCGACGAGGCTCCTGGCGAACCTGGCGTTGCCCAGCTCGTCCACGAGCGCGCGCCGGTGCACGTCCTCGAAGCGGTCGAGCAGCGCGGGCCTGGCGTCGTCGGCGAGCTGGTCGCCGCGCCGCCGCTGCAGCAGCTCGGTGATCTCAAGCAGCTCCCCGGGGGCGTAGCTGGGGAAGCGGACCCGGCTGGAGAAACGGCTGGACAGGCCGGGGTTCGACGACAGGAAGGAGGCCATCTCCTTCTCGTATCCGGCCAGGATGATGATCAGTCGGTCGCGGTCGTCCTCGGCCCGCTTGAGCAGCGTCTGCACCGCCTCGGCGCCGAACCGGTCGGGCTGGCCGTCCCCCGAGTTGATCAGGCCATAGGCCTCGTCGATGAACAGCACCCCGCCCAGCGCCCTGTCGATCACCTCGTTGGTCTTGATCGCGGTCGCGCCGAGGAACTCCCCGACCAGGTCGGCCCGCTGAACCTCGACCACGTAGGGGGTGTCGAGCAGGCCGAAGGCGTAGAAGATCTTCGCGACGGTCCTGGCGACGCTGGTCTTGCCGGTGCCGGGGGGGCCGACGAAGACGAAGTGGCGCATCGGCGGCTCGGTGGAGTATCCCGCCTCCTTGCGCAGCCTGGCCGCCTCGATCGAGGCGGCGATGGAGCGCACCTGCTCCTTCACGGGGGCCAGGCCGATCATGTTGTCCAGCTCGCCGAGCGCCTCCTCGACGGAGATCTGCGGCGGGGCGGCGGGCTCGCCCTGCGCCTGGACGGGCTGTCCGCTCTCGCGCGCCCTGACCCGCACCCGCTGGTCGCCCGCCCTGAGGGCGGCCCTGGCCTGGCGGGCCTGGACGAACCGGTAGACCAGCACGGCGGCGGCGACGCCGTAGGCGGCCCACGGCGCGACGCCGGGGGCGAAGAAGGAGATCGCGGCGGCCACGACGGCGGCGGGTACGAGCGCGGCGAGCGTGGTCAGCCACGGCGGGACCCAGCGGATGAGGTGGGCCGCCACGGCGACGGGCAGCGCCAGGAGCGTCAGCGGCATCGAGGCGGGCACCCCGACGCCGTACAGGCTCTGGAAGGCGGGCATGAGCAGCAGCCACGCGACCACCACGACCAGGGTCGCCGCGGCGCGGGGGAAGCGCAGGGTCAGTTCGGCGAAGCCGAGCAGGACCAGGATCGTCAGGAAGGTGTCGCGCGACCAGCCCATGCCCAGGGTCAGCCCGACAGCCAGGACCAGCGCGAGAAGGTAGATCAACCGGCGTTTGCCGGGGGTGAGCTGGAAATAGCGCAGCCGTACCCCTTCGAACGCATCCCGCACCGCCGCCCGCCCCGCAGGCCGGGCCCTGTCGGGTTCCCGCATCACGCCTCCCCGGATCCGCCCCCGGTTATACCGCACCGGGCAGACGTTTGCGCGTGCGTGAGCGCCACGCCACGCCGCCACACTGACACGATCAGATAAACGGATGAGTCCGGATGAACCCCACGATCCGGGTGCCGGGTTCCTGCCCCGCCCTCCGACGCCGAAACGGTCTGTCCCACGGGCCTTTCCGTGGTTTCAGCGCGTCCGCGTGACCCCGTGCCGGTGCCGCCGACGGCGGTCGCGGTAACGGCCGTGGTGGGGGACGAGGACCCGCTTCGGGGTGATCCTGAGCACGCCCGTCTCCGCGTCGCCGACCGCGACCCCCCGCACCTCGGCCCAGAACCGGCGTTCCACCGGATCGGTGACGAACACCGCGACTCTCGGGTCCCTTCCGACCGCCTCCCAGGCCTCGGCGGGGGCGGCCAGGCGCAGTTCGCCGTCCGCGCCGACCACCTCGGCGGCCACCTCGGCGGCCAGGGTCCTCGGGCCCTCCCAGTCGGCGAAGGCCAGGACCACTCCCCTGGACCGGGCCAGTGCCCGCCGTACTCCGCCGTCGAGCACGACCGGCGCCCGCGTGTCCCCCGGTGGTCGCGTGCCACGGCCCTCGCGCATGGCCAGGGCCGCGCACCACGGTCCCGGCACCCCGCGCCCGTCCTGGTCCCGCGCGGCCCTGACGGTCCTGAGGGCAAGGGCCCCGGCCGGTACGGCAAGCGGCACGGCACAGGCCGACCACGCCCAGCCGCCCGTGACGGCCGGGAGACCGAGCAGCGTCATGGCCGCGACGGCGGCGAGCGCCACCGAGGCGAGGGTCAGCAGGTGCCGGGTGGCCACGAGCAGGCGGTCGGCGGCCAGCGCCAGGTCGGAGCAGTAGGCCGCCGTGCCCTTCGGACGGGCCAGGGCGAGCGCGACGGGCACGGCGGGGGCGGCCAGGGCCAACCAGGGCCCGCCGAGCGCCCCGACCACCAGGAGCGCCACGAGCGCCGACCAGGCGCGGACCGTGAGGATCCACAGCGCCGCCCCCACGTTTCGCCGTGCCGTACGGTCCATGGGGACGGCGGCGAACTCGGCCAGCGCCCTGACCGGACGCCCGCGCCAAGCCCGCGCCGGGACCCGCAGGAAGGGCAGGGCGGCGCCGTTGAGCAGGACGAACCCCGCGAGCACGGGCCAGGCCGTACCCGACGGGGTGAGGACGGGCGGGAGGGTGGCGATCGCCGCCACGTAGGCCACGACGGCGAGCGTGGCGGCCGAGACCGAGACGCCGAGCCAGGGGTCGCGCACGAGCATGCGCGGCACGTAGCGCCAGAGCCTGACCTCACGGCCCCGCCTGAAGGTGATCGCGGGCACCCCGGCCAGTACGGCCACGCCCCAGGCACCGGCCGTCCTGGCGAGGCCGATCCTGAAGGCGAGCAGGGCGGCCACGGCGAGGGCGACGGCCAGCAGCACGCGGACCTGCCGGGACCAGGCCTCGACGACGTCCCTCACGCGGCCGGTCTCGCGAGGGTCGATCGGCCAGGCGGGGTCGTGGTGGCCGCGTGGGGGCCGCCAGCGCAGCAGGGCGAGCCCGAGGTTGACCCGCGCGAGCGGATGGTCGTCCGCCAGGCGCAGCGCGGCGCGGTAGGAGGCCTCCGCCTCGCGGTGCTCGCCGCGCAGCAGCGCGAGGTCGCCGGCGAGGACGTGGGGGTCGGGCTCCTCAGGGGCGTAGCCGACGGCCCTGTCCGCCTGGACTGCGGCCTCCCACCCGCGGCCCGGCACCCGGCGCAGGGCGGCGCCCAGGCGCAGCCGCGCGGCCCACGACCCGGGGGCCGTCCGTACGGCCTCCTCGGCGGCGGCCACGGCCTCGGCGTCCCTGCCGAGGCGTTCGAAGGCGAGGCTCAGCAGCCGGTATCCCCAGTCGGCGACCCCGTTCGCCTGGCCGATGGCCTCAATGGCCTCCCGGGGCCGGTCCAGCTCCAGCAGGGCGGCGGCCTTCGCGCACCGCTCACGTGGGTCGCCGGGAACCGAGGGCGGCACGGGCTGCTCATGGACCTCACGCTGACTCCCCACGACCGTCATCGTGCGCGTGAGATCACTGTTTGCCTAGATGACAGATATATCCCTGTATCTCTCTAGAGAGGTCGGATATATGGGGACAAAATCCACATTTAGCGGTAAGCCAATCTCCGATTCCTGGCTTCCCCACTACCCGGCTTCGCCTAAGCTGCGTGGCATGTCCGTCGAGGCCGGCAATCCCTTCAGCGGCCCCTTCAGCAGTTCATGAGCTCAATGGGAGTTCTGGACAGTGCGGTCCGCACGGGGATCGACCCGCGAAGGCGAGGGACCGGCCGCTGGTCGGTCCTGATCCTGCTGTGTTTCAGTCTGCTGCTCATCGCGGTGGACGCGACGGTCCTGCACATCGCCGTTCCCGCGCTGACCGCGGCCCTCGAACCCTCCTCGGTCCAACTGCTGTGGATCATCGACTCCTACTCTCTGGTGGTCGCGCCGCTGCTGCTGACCTTCGGCACACTCGGCGACCACTACGGCAGGAAACGCCTGGTGCTGATGGGGTACGTGGTGTTCGGCGTGGCCTCGGCGGCCGCGGCGTTCGCACCCAGCGCCCCCGCGCTCATCGGCGCGCGGGCCCTGCTCGGCGTCGGCGGCGCGATGATCATGCCCGCCACGCTCTCCATCATCCGGCAGGTCTTCACCGACCGGCGGGAACGCGCCGTCGCCCTGGGCGTGTGGAGCGGGGTCGCCGCCGCGGGAGCCGCGGTCGGCCCCCTCATCGGCGGGCTGCTCGTCGAGCACCTGTGGTGGGGCGCCGTCTTCCTGATCAACGTCCCGATCCTGCTGGTGCTGCTGCCCGCGGCCGTCAGGCTCCTGCCCGACTCCTGCTCGCGGGCGCTGCACCCGTGGGACGCCTTCAGCGCGCTGCTGTCGGTCGTGGGCATCCTCGCCCTGGCCTTCGGCCTCAAGGAGATGGGGACCGGCGAATCCGGGGGGACCGTGGTGTTCCTGGCCGGGATCGGGCTGCTTGCCTGGTTCGTGCGCAGGCAGCGGAGGGCGGCCTTCCCGATGCTCGACCTCAGCCTGTTCAGGCAGCGGGCGTTCTCCATCGGGGTCGCCGCCGTGCTGCTCACGGTCTTCGCCCTGGTCGGGCTCGAACTGATGCTCGCCCAGTATCTCCAGCTCGTGCTCGGCGACAGTCCGTTCCAGGCGGCGGTCCGCCTGCTGCCACTGATGGCGGCCGCGGTCACGGGCGGTCTCGCCGGGGCGCGGCTGCTGCACCGCTTCGGGCTGCGCGCGACGATGAGCGGCGGTCTGACGCTGACCACGCTCAGCCTGCTGCCCACGCTGGCCTGGGGCACGGAGCCGCACACCCTGATGCTCGCGCTCTGCTTCGTCGGCATCGGGTTCGGCATCCAGGTCACCCTGCTCGCCGCCTCCGACACGATCATGTCCTCGGCGCCGGAGTCGCGGGCCGGTGGCGCGGCGGCGGTCGAAGAGACCGCCTACGAGCTGGGCGCCGGTCTGGGGGTCGCGGTCCTCGGCACGGTCACCACCGCCGTCTACGCGCCCTCGCTGGCCCCGGTCGCCGGGGTCCCCTCCGGCCTGATGGCCCTCGCACGTCAGTCGCTCGCCGCCGCCGCGCACGCGGCGCAGGAGATCGGCGGTGACACCGGGGTCGCGTTGCTGACGGCCGCCAGGATCGCGTTCGTCAGCGGTCTGCACTCGACGATCGTGGTGAGCGCGCTGCTGCTCGGCGCCACCGCGGTGACCGTCACCCTGCTGCTGCCCCGTGGCACCGTCGCCACGGAGCCGGATCGTCACTGACGGGGAGCCGGTCGAGACCGCGGGCCGGTGATCACCCGTCCGCCCCACGGACCGGTGACCGCCCCCCTTCCTGCCGCGTCCCCTCCCGTGAGGAGGGAACGGCCCGGCCTGACGGCCCGTGGTCTCGGCCGTCGTCCGCGGCGCCTCGACTACGGCGTCCGCCTACGGCACCGGGATGCCGTGGTCCGAGGTGTGGTGGCGCTCACCCTCCAGATCGCGCCACCACACCCGGCATAGGGGGCGTCGTGTGACGGCCTGACCGTCCAGATCACCCCTGCTCTGTCGGCGGGACACACCGGTGCCCGCCCGCCACGGCGCCGTGCGGGCGACTCGTGGCGTGTGTGACACGGACCTCCCCCACCCCCGGGGCGGCCACGTGATCCCGTGACGGTGTTCCCGAGCCGTTCAGCGACGCGGGTGGCAGCCAGTCGGACGGTCGGATCGTAAGCGTTCATTGCTGTTTCTCCTTTCGGCGCGGGAGGGGTGCGCGGTCGTTTCTTCATCTAAGGGTGCCCGAGGAGTCGACTTTCGGCAGCCACATGATTGCGACGATCTGTCCGCACATTGAGTTTTGTTTTCTGTAGGACACCCACAGGTTTGTGTAGGACCGTGCAGGATTCCCTTCCCCGACCCCGAACATATTCCACAAATACCGCATAACGGGTGGCCGACGCCAGGCCCCACCTGCGCGGAACCCGGTACCGCGGCGCGACTCCTCGGCCATGCTTCGTTGATCACGTGCTCGTTTGCGGATAGGTTCCCCTACTGACCGCGAAGCGCGAGAGAAAAACGGAGATATCCGGCAATCAGAACATTGCCCATATATCGTAGTTTGTCATTTAAGTCCTTTTTCTTTCGCTTGTCTGTCGTCGCGAAACCACCAGCGGAGGGACTCGTCTTGCTGGATCGCCTTCTGTCTCCCCCGGTCGTACGGCGTCGCACCGCCGCCGTCGCCGTCCTCCTCGGCACCTGGGCGGTCACCTGCGTAGGACCGGCGGCCCTGGCTGGGGACACGGCTGTTGGCACGGGCTCCGTCGGCGACTGCGGCACCCTGTCCTTCTCCGGCTCCGCCTTCGGCTACCTCGACAACGGCACGCTCAGCGCCGGGTTCTGCGTCAGCGGGACGCGCTCCCTGCGCCGCATCAACGTCGCCTACGACAAGGCGAAGGGGGCACCGACGGCCGTCAGGCTCGGCTACCAGCGGACCGACAGCTCGGGCGTCGGGATCAGGAAGCCCGTCTACGGGTCCACCGTGACGGCCAGGGCGGGCGGCACCACGCTCAGGAGCTTCTCGCTGCCGGTCTCCCCCGGCTGCTACCACGGGGTCATGCTGAACACCGCGACCCGTTTCCAGTACGTCACCAAGGTCTGGGGCGACTGCTGATCCACCTGCCCCTGCCCGTCGAGGTCTTCCTCGCCAACCGTGACCTCTGGGTGCCGGTCGCCTGCCTGCTGACGGTCCTCACGGCGGTGTGCGTCCCGCTGAGCCGCGGGGCCGCCGCCGTGTTCGCGGTGAACCGGCCGACGGCGTTCCTCTGGCTGTTCTCGCTGGCCGTGATCCCGGCCCTCACGATGCCGACGAGCCTGGCGACGCACGGCGTGGCCTTCTGCGCGACCGGTGGCCTGACCTCCCCCGTGGAGGCGCAGAACCTCCTCAACCTCCTGCTCTACGCCGTCCCGGCCCTGCTGGGGGTCCTGGTGACCCGCCGCCCGCTGCCGGTCGTGACGGGGCTGGCGCTGGCCTCCCTCTCCCTGGAGGTCGCCCAGGCCTTCTCCGCCGGACGCAGCTGTGACGTGGCGGACGTGCTCTTCAACGTCCTGGGCGCCCTCGCCGGCACGGGTACGGCGCTGCCGGTCCTGCGGACGCCGAGAACGGCCGCCCGGCGCTAGCCGCGCGCGGCGGCCACGAACTCCCTGATGAGCCCGGCGTCCTTCACCCCCGGTGCGGTCTCGACGCCGCTGGAGACGTCGACCCCCCACGGCCGCGCGGCGGCGACGGCCTCGGCCACGTTCGACGGGGCGAGTCCCCCGGCCAGCATCCAGCGGCCCTGCGGGCGTCCGCGCACCGCGGCCCAGTCCCACGGCTCCCCGGAACCGGGCCTGGGCGCGTCGACGATGAGCAGGTCCTCGTCGAAGGCCCCGCAGCGCAGGTCGGCGCCCGCCGCCGCCCCGGCGCGGACCAAGGTCAGGCCGAGGTCCTTGAGCGCGGTGAAGTCCCCGTGCGGATGGGCGCCGTGCAGTTGCACGGCCCGCACCCCCGACTCGACCGCGGCCCGCCGTACCTCGTCGGGAGTCTCACCGGCGAAGACCGCGACAGTCAGCACGTGGGCGGGCACCGCGGCGGCCAGCTCGCGGGCAAGCTCAGGGGTGATCCGCCGGGGACTCCGGGTGAGGACGAAGCCGATCGCGTCGGCTCCCGCCTCGACGGCGGCCGCGACGTGGCCGGGCTCTCGCAGCCCGCAGATCTTCACATACACCCCTGCACACTAGCGGTGCCCGCCCGTTCAGGCCCCCTGCTGCATCGGGATGCCGACCCGGTCGACGATCGCGTCGGCCCCCTCGGAGCGGGCGCAGTGCGCGCAGCAGAACCAGCGTCTGCCCGCCTGGACCCCGTGGCCGACGATCTTCACCCCGCAGTGCTCGCACACCGGCGCCATCCGCTGGATCGCGCACTCGAAACTGTCGAAGACGTGCACGACCCCCTGCGCGTGCACCTCGAAACACATGTCGTAGTCGTTGCCGCAGACCTCACATCGCGCCATGTCTTCCCCCCGAAACTCACGGCGTTCTCCCGGCTATGCCTACCCGGCGAGGCCGTGCTCAGACAGGTCCTCCCCGGGTCGCCAGGGCCACGACCAGGGCGAGGGTCAGCAGGGTCGTCAGGGCCAGCCAGAACAGGCGGTCGCGGGCCAGGCGGGCGCGCGCGTCACGGTCCGCCTCGATCCACCCGGCCAGCCTTGGCCAGGCGTACGGCAGCGCGGGATCGGCGAGCCGGGCCAGGTCCCCGGCACGGACGACCAGCGGCCCGAACGCCTCGGCGATCCGCTCCTCGGTCCCCCGGGTGCCGCGCGGGCCGCCCCGACCGTCGGCCAGCCTGAGGAACATCGCCGGGGCGAACGGGCGGTCGGCCGGATCGAGTGTGACGTAGGCGTCCTCGGCGACCGTGCCGAGCCCCGGGTCGTCGCACGGGGTCCGCAGCCTGGCCGCCATGGCGCCACCGGCCGCCAGCAGGAAGTCCAGGGTGAGCGGCGCGCGGGCGACCAGCAGGGCGTCGGCGAGGCAGACCCGCCTGCCGAGCACCTCCTCCGCGGTGAGCCGCTCCGCCGTCCACTCCTGTGCCCACCTCGGGGCCTCGCCGCCGGAGGGCGCGAGACAGGCGGCGGGCAGACAGGCCGCGGGCGAGGCGTGCGTGAGGCAGTCGGGCGCGAGGCAGGGCGCCCCGAGCCGGACCGTCGCGTCCGCGTGGACCAGGTCCCGCAGCAGGTCACGGGCCGTCGGCCTGCGCTCGGGGTCCTTGGCCAGGGCGTCGGCGACCAGGGCGCGCAGCGGCTGCGGGATCGGCCCCAGGTCGGGATCTACCGACAGCACACGGTGCATGACCGTCCCCAGGCTGGAGCCCTCGAACGCCTCCCGCCCCGTCGCGGCGTGGAACACGACGGCGCCCCAGGCGAAGACGTCGGCGGCGGGGCCGTACTCCCGGCCGGTGAACGCCTCCGGCGCGGTGTAGGCCGGGGCGCTCATCGCCAGCCTGGGCCAGGTCAGCGTCGTCTCGGTCGGGGAGACAGGCCCGAACCCGACGACCCTGGGGCCGTCAGGACCCAGCAGTACGTTGTCCGGGGTGAGGTCGCGGTGGACGATCCCGGCCTCGTGGAGGGCGGTCAGCGCGGTCGCCAGGGCGGCGGCCAGGTGGAGCAGGTCGGGACCGGCCAGGGTCCGCCCCGCCCCGCGCAGGCTCGGCCCCGCCACGTACTCGCTGACGACGTACGGCCGCGCCCCCGCGCAGTCGGCGTCGATCACCCTGGCCGTGCAGTACGGCGCGGCGGCCCTGATCGCGGCCACCTCCCCGGCCAGGGGCCGCCACAGCTCGGAATCCCCGTGCGGCACCTTCACCGCGACCCGCCGCCCCCCGGAGTCGTAGGCCTCGTAGACCACGCCCCGGCGGCCCGCCCCGAGACGGCCCGCCAGCCGGTAGTCCCCCAGCCGCTGCGGATCCCCCTCGATCAGCTTCGCCGCCACTCTCATACGGTGTTGGATGCGATCTCAGCGCGGAAAGTTCTGGGTCATCGGGGGCATACGTCGCGATACGGCGTCTCTCCCAGGTAGGTCCGCCACTCCTGCGTCGAGAGCGTACGGCCCGCCCGCGCGCAGACCGCGTCCGCCACGGCCTCGGGCTCGACCTGGTGCTCGGCCAGGACCCCCGAGGAGTCGGCGACGACCAGCCCCTTCCCGCCCTGGGTGAAGGCCAGCGCCGTGGGCTGCCCGGGACCCGTCACGATCGGCTCGCCGAGGCGGATCCCGGTCCCGACGTCCCACAGCGCCACGGAGCCGTCACCCGCCCTGGCGGCGACCACGTCGCCGCGCGGCGAGTAGGTCAGCAGTTGGGCCTCGCCGACCCCGGTCCTGACCGTCCCGCCGACCCGCTTCCTCGTCGAGGTCTCCCAGACCGACAGCCGTCCCGCCTGGTCGGCGATGGCGAAGCGGGAGCCGTCCCCGCCGAAGGCGAGCGAGACGACGGGGACGTCCACGGTCGGCGAGCCGTACGAGGGGCCGAAGGGTTTGCCGGTGCGGGTGTCGAGCATGCGCTGCTCGCCGCCCGCGACCGCCAGGGACCGGCCGTCCGGGGAGAAGCGCAGGCCGTCGGGGTAGCCCTGCTTCCTGGCCCAGCGGTGCAGGCCGTCCGGCACGTCCCACAGGTGGATCTCCCCGTCGTCCCCGCTCGCGGAGTCGGGGTAGGCGACATGCCCGGCGAGGGCGGTGCCGTCGGCGTTCATCGCGATGGCTGTCAGGTTGCCCTGTCTCGGCGCGGTGACGGTCATGATCTTCTTGAACGTCCCGGTGTCCCAGACCTGCGCCTCGCCCGCCATGTCGCCGGTGACGACCGCCAGCCGCCTGCCGTCGCCGCTGAAGGCCATCTCGAAGTAGCCGCCGGGGTCCTGCGAGCCGACGTCGAGGGCCGCCAGGGACCTGCGGTGGCGCACGTCCCAAAGTTTGACCTTCCCGGCCCCCGGCCCCTTCGAGGCGAGCAGACGGCCGTCCTGGCTGAACGCCGCGCGGGCGAAGTCGGCCTTCCCGAGCGGGTCGGGAGTTGTCGCGAAGGCGATGTCGAGGCTGGTCACCGAGTCCTCTGACAGGTAGCGCAGGGTGTGCCCCTCCGGGTCGAAGGCCATGACCGGCCGGAACGCGGTGACGGCGTGGGTGAACAGCAGGCCGCCGTCCGCGACGCGCCAGAGCCTGATGTTCGACTCGCTCATCGACACCAGGAAGCGCCCGTCGGGGCTGAAGCCCAGCGTGTCCACGCCGCTCTCGTCGTGGAAGCCCTGCACGTCGGCCCCGGCGAACGAGCGTTGGAGATCGGCGCCGGTCGCGGCGTCGTGGAGCCGGACGAGCGCGCCGCTGCGGACCGCGACGATCCTGCCGTCCGGGCTGTAGGCGACGCGCCGCCCGCAGGTGCACTGCTGCCCGAGCGGCACCCTGCGCCCGTCCGCGAGGGTCACGACCGCCGTGTTCCCCCCGAGGTCGGCGACGACGACCGCGCCGCCGTCCGGTGAGCTGTCGAACCCCATCCCCGCGGTGAGCTGGGCGGCCTCGACGCCCGTCCTGCGGTTCCAGACCGTCAGCAGTTCCTCCCTGCTGATCAGGACCAGGTCCTCCGAGCGGCCGAAGGCCACCTGGGAGACGCCGTCCACGCCCTTGCCGGGAACGGTGAAGGTGGAACCGGTCGGCTTGCCGGTCGTCATGTCCCAGATCTTGAGCTTCGTCCCGTTGACCACGGCGAGCAGCCTGCCGCTCGGGCTCAGCGCGATCCCCGTCACCTCGTCGCCGAGACCGTCGAACCCGTCCACGCGCCCGCCGGTCCGCACGTCCCAGACGCGTGCCTCGCCGTCGCTCACACTGACGAGCGTGTGCCCGTCGCGGCTCAGTGCCCGCAGCGTGCGCACCTCGGCCGCCGGGTCGTGGAAGGCGGCCGCCTCGCGCTGGGCCAGCGAGCCGGTCAGGCTGGCCCGCGCCTCGACCACCGGGTTCAGCCGCCAGGCGGCCACGCTGAGCAGCATGGCCCTGACCGGCTCGGAGACCCGCAGCGCGTCGGCGGTCGCGGCGAGCTGGCGGGCCTGCGCCTGGTCGCGCTGGTTCGCGATGGTGACGCTGCGCGCCTCGGCGACCCTGCCCTGCTGTACGGCCAGCACGCCCGCGGCCAGCGCGACCGCCAGCAGCGCGGCCAGCGTCACGGAGAGCAGCCTGCTCCTGCGGGCGCGGCGCCTGGCCAGGGCGGCCCCGGCCTCCAGGAAGTCGCGTTCGACCGGGCTCAGCGTGATGTTGCGCCGTCCCGTCGCCGCCCAGCTCATGGCGCTCTCCAGGTTGCTTCCCTGGAACAGGTCGCCGTCCCTGCGGCCCTGGCTCTGCCAGCGCCAGGCCGCGGTGAGGATCTGCCGGTGCACGACCAGGCCGTCGCGGTTGGCCCTGACCCACTGGCGCAGCCGGGGCCAGGCCTGGGTCAGCGCGGGCCGTGAGAGCCACAGCATGTGCTCGTCGTGGCCGACCAGGTAGGCGAAGGCGGCGAGCACTCGGCGGACGGCGGCCGTCTCCTCCTCGCCCCTGCCGTGCAGGAGCTCGGCCAGCTGCGCGCGCCGTACGGCCAGCTCGCCGTCGTCGGTCACGGTGACCAGCCGCAGGAACACCTCGGGGGCCAGGTCCCGCTCGGTCTGCCCGAGAGCGCCGTAGGCCTCCTCGGCGAGGGAGCCGAGCGCGGGGTCGTGCGAGCCGGTGTGCATCCGGCCGCCCGCCTCGCTGCCCGCCGTGAGCAACCGGTGGGTGTCGAGCGAGCCGTCCCCGCTGACCAGGGCGAGCAGTAGCTCCCTGGCGGTCGGCCTGGCGGTCGGGTCCTTGGCCAGGGAGGCGGCGATCAGCGGGCGGAGCCGTTCCGGCAGCATGTCCAGCTGGGGCTGCACGGACAGGACGCGGTGCATGACGCCGCCCAGGCTCTCGGCCCTGAACGGGTCGGACCCCGTGGCGGCGAAGACCATGATCCCGCCCCAGGCGAAGACGTCCACGGCCTCGGTCGCGCGCTCGCCCATGAAGATCTCTGGGGCCATGTAGGTGGGGGTTCCCGCGACCATCCCGGTCGCGGTCAGTGACATGTCGGCCGTACGGGCGATGCCGAAGTCGATCACCCGGGGACCGTCGGGGCCGAGCAGCACGTTGTCCGGCTTGAGGTCGCGGTGGACGACCCCGGCGTCGTGGATCGCGGTCAGCGCGGTGGCGACGGCGGTCGCGAGCCGGTGCAGGTCGCCCCCGGTGAAACGGCGCCCGTCAAGCACGGCCCTGCGCAGGCTCGGCCCCTCGACGTACTCGGAGACGATGTACGGCCTGGGCCCCTCAAGGTCGGCGTCGACCACGGCCGCCGTGCAGAAGGAGGCGATCCGCCTGGCGGAGGCCGCCTCGCGGCCGAACCGCTCGCGCAGCTCGGGATCGGCCGCCGCGTCGCCGTGCAGCACCTTGACCGCGACCCGCTCACCCCGCGCGTCGTAGGCCTCGTAGACCACTCCCTGCCCACCCGCGCCCAACCGGCCCGCCAGCCAGTACCCCCCGAGCCGTTGCGGATCTCCGTCGACCAGTCCGGTGCTCATTCCCGCCTCCGTTCAACGGCTTGTTGGACGCGCCGGTGGACACCATAGTTCGGCCGATGTCACACACTCAGGAGTTCCTCAGGTCAGCGGTGACGACCTCCGGCGATCAATTCGGTTGATAGGGCTCGTCAGGGCGAACTAGGTTGGCAGTCATGGGCGGTCACAGCACCCCCGGCAGGCGAGCCCGAGGAGAGGAGGTACGAGCCATGCGTCGCGCGAAGGTCACCCGTTCGCAGCACCGGCGCCGCCGTACCCGCGCCTTCGATCTGGATCTTCGCACCCCGTCAGGTCGCAGGCTTCCCTACTGACGATCAGATCTTTACGACGGTTTTACGGGGTGATCTGTAGACATTTCGTATAACGAAAGCGTCACGCGGGGGGCTCAATGAAGAGACTTGTGGTTGTGCCGCCGTCCGTCGCGCGGCTCAAGATCAGGGACATCCGGTCCGTGAGGCGTCATGGGGGCGCGCCGGACACCAAGGTCGTCGATCTGCGCGCCTACACGGGGCGGAACGTCCTGCGGTTCCCGGTCGCGAGCGGTCCCACTCCCGCGGCCTGAACGGCGGCCCCGCCAGACGAGAAGACCCGCGACCCGCGGGTCTTCTCGCGTTTCCGGTCACCCCCGGCGCTATCCGGACACAGTGTCCACATATACCCTGGGGGCATGGAGAGAGCAGACGCCGCGCGTAACCGGGCGCGCATCCTGGAGGCCGCGGGGAGGCTTTTCGCCGCCAAAGGGGCGCCCAACGTCACCATGGAGGACATCGCCAAGGCGGCCGGGGTCGGCCGGGGCACCCTGTACCGGCGCTATCCCGACCGGGCCGCGATCGCGACCGCGATGCTCGACGAGCACGAGAAGGCGCTGCAGCGTGAGCTGATCGGGGGCGAGCCGCCCCTCGGCCCCGGGGCGTCGCCCGCGCTGCGGCTCGCCGCCTTCTACGCCGCGATGGTCGAGCTGCTCGAATCCCACGCGCACCTGGTGCTGGGCGCGGAGACGGGCCGCTCACGCTTCGCCACGGGCGCCTACGGCTTCTGGCGGGTGCACGTGCGCTCGCTGCTGGTCGCCGCGGGCGTGCCCGACCCGGACGCGCTCGTCGAGGTCGTGCTCGCCCCGCTCGCCCCCGAGGTCTACACCTTCCAGCGCGAGGGACGCGGACTCGATCCCGAGCGGATCACCAACGCCCTCGGGGAGCTCGCGCGACGGCTTCTCGCAGAACACGCGCCACCTGCCGGGGATGGGTGAGCTGGGGGTAGTGCCCCGCGCCCTCGATCACGACGTCGGCTTCGCCCGTGACGAGCGGATCTGCCGATCCCGTGACGACCGTCACCGGCACCCCGATCCGGTCGAGCGCCTTCCGCAGCTCCTGTCCGGCGGCGTGGCCCGCGCGCATCGCCTCGATCACCCGCCTGGCGGCCCCGGGACGGCGCAGGTCAGCGAGGGCGTCCACCGGCACGCCGAGCCTGCCGGCCAGCCGCGCCGGGGAGGTCCCGAGCAGTACGGCGGCGCCGACGGCCGAGCGGGTCAGCCATCCAGAAGGGGCCTGCAGGAAGGCCGGGGCCAGGAGCACGACCCCGGAGACCCGCTCGGGGTGGGCGAGCGCGTGGCGCAGGACGGGGCCGCAGCCGAAGGAGTGGCCGACCAGCACCGGGCGTGTCCCGACGGGTTCGAGCAGGTCCCGCGTCCACTCCTCCAGCTCCTCCGGCTCCTCCGCCGAGCGGGCGGGTGCGGATCGGCCGAGTCCCGGCAGGTCGGCGGCCAGGACGGGCCCGTCGAGCTCCCCGGCGACCCGCGCCCAGGAGTCCGCGTCCAGCGGCAGCCCGTGCAGCAGCACATATTGGGGGCTCTCCCGCTCCCCGGTCACCCAGGTACGGCTGCCCGCCACGTCCTGGAACCCGGCCTTCTCCCCGAACCGCGCTCTCTCCCCGAAACCGGTGGCGACCAGGCCGTCCGCCCAGGTCCTGAGCACCGTGCCGACCGGCGGCATGCGCAACCCGGCCCTTTCGGCGAAGGCGAGGGCCGGGGCGGTCTCGTAGCGGTCGCCGGACAAAAACGACAGCGTCTCCGGGTCGGCCCCGGTCAGGGCGCGGGGCAGCCGCCGTACGAGAGAGACCGGGACCGCCGCACGCGGGGCGCGGACGCCCAGGTGCGCGGCCAGGAGCCCGACCAGCTCGGGCAGGTTCGGCGTCGCGTCGTCGAGCACCCAGTAGGCCTCGCCCGCCGTCTCCTCGTGGCCGGGCACCTCGGCCATGAAGCGGGCCAGGTAGCCGACGTCCACGACCGGCAGGAAGGTCTCCCGGTCTCCGGGCAGCAGGGGCAGCCGTCCGCGCCACAGGTCGCGCACCAGCGAGGCCAGGCCGATGAACTGGTCCTCCCCGACGACCGTGCTGGGGTTGACGACGGTCAGCGGGACGCCGAGTTCACGGGCACGGGCGCGCACCGCCGCGTCGCCCTCCCGTTTCGAGGCCTCGTAGGCCCCGTCGCGCCGGTAGTCGGCGGGGCCACCGCTGACGCGGTAGCCGCTGACGTGCACCAGGCGCCGCAGGCTCCCCCGGGCGGCGGCCCAGTCGGCCACGTTGACGGCCCCGGTGACGTTGACCGCCCTCGCCTGTGCGGCCTCCAGCCCGAAGGCGAAGCGCGCGGCGGAGTTGTAGACGTCGCGGACCTCCCCGAGATCCGGCGCGGCGCCGAGCCCGAGGCCGGGGACGGCGATGTCGGCGGACACGACGGTCAGCCGCGCGGTGTCCACCCCCTGCCCGGCGAGCCAGCCGGTCAGCCGGTCCGCGGGTCCGCGCAGGGCCGCGGCGACCGTACGGTCCCGGCGCAGCAGCTCGGCGACCAGGGAACGGCCGATGAGTCCGGCGCCGCCGAAGACGATGGAGTCGGGGGTCACACGATCACCTCATAATAGATCGGTCTACATATTCCATGGGCACGCGAAGGGACATCGGCGTTATGGCCGGTTACGGCCTCAGCAACGCGACGACTCCGCGCGCGACCCGGTCGAGCGGCTCCCGGCTGCGGTGCGCCCTGGCCAGCAGCAACGCCCCCTCGACGAGGGCCAGGACGGTGACGGCCGTGTCGGCGGGCTCCGGGTGGCCGTCGACGGCGAGCCGGTGGCGCAGCGCCTCCTCCCACGAGCCGTAGACCTCGGAGCAGACCTCCTGCAGCGGGTCGCTGACGGCCGCCATCTCCAGCGCGACCGTGGCCACCGGGCAGCCCCTGCGCCACCCCGAGGCCTCAAGCCGGTCTCCCAGCAGCGTGAGCACCCCGGTGACCAGGGCCGTGGCGTCGGGGGCGGACTCGGCCAGCTCCCGCATGACCAGGCCGACCTCGTGGCCCGCCCGCCGTACGGACTCGCCGACGAGTTGGTCCTTGCCGCCGGGGAAGTGGAAGTAGAGCGAGCCGCGCGGCGCTCCGCTGGCCGCGACCACCTGGTTCAGCCCGGCCCCGAAGTAGCCGCCGCTCTCGATCAGCTCCCGCGTCGCGTCGAGCAGCCGCGACCTGGTCTCCTCGCCCTTGCGTCCCATACCTGTGAAAAATAGACCGGTCTGCTTATTTCTGGCAACCCGGGGCTGCGAACCGCGCGATTTTGTCCGGGTTCAGTACGGCCTGCACCCCCGCGACGCGTCCCTCGGCCACCTCGATCACGAAGACCGCGATGACCGTGTCCTCGTACCGCACCACGAGGCCCTCCTGGCCGTTGATCTCGGTGTGGGTGAATTCGCCCCCGGCCCCGAACTTGGCGGCGAGGCCGACCAGGAAGCGGGTGACCTTGTCCCTGCCGACGACGGGACGCAGCGCGGCGCCGACCCGGCCACCGCCGTCCGACCAGGCGACCACGTCGACGGCGAGCACCCTCTCAAGCTCGGCGAGGTCGCCACCGCGGGCGGCGTCGAGGAACCGTTCGACGATCCTGTGCCGCTGCTCGCCGGGCACGTCGAACCTGCGGGTCTCACCCACCCGCTTCCGCGCCCTGAGCAGGAGCTGACGGCAGTTGGTCTCGGACAGGTCGAGCACCTCGGCGATCTCGCGGTAGCCGTACGAGAAGGCCTCGCGCAGCACGAAGACGGCGCGTTCCGGTGGGGTGAGGCGCTCCAGCAGCACCAGGAAGGCCACGGAGACCGAGTCACGCCGCTCGGCGGTCTCCAGCGGGTCGAGCGCCGCCGACTCGACGGGCTCGGGGAGCCAGGGGCCGACGTAGCTCTCGCGGGTGGCGCGGGCGGCGGTCAGCCGGTTGAGACAGAGGTTGGTGACCACCTTGGCCAGCCACGCCCCCGGGACCTCCACGTTCCGCCTGTCGGCGGTGTGCCAGCGCAGGTAGGCGTCCTGGACGACGTCCTCCGCCTCCGCTGCGGAGCCGAGCATCCGGTAGGCCAGGCCGAACATCCGCCGCCGCAGTTCCTCGAACTCATCGACCACCCGTCCAGGGTGGCAGAGCTCACGGGCGCCAGGCTCACGGGGACCGTCTGAAGGCCCTGCGGTAGGCGGAGGGCGAGGTGCGCATCGTCCTGGCGAAGTGGTGCCTGAAGGTCACGGCGCTGTCGAAGCCGACCGCCGCCGCGACCTCCTCGACCGGGGCGGAGCCCGAGGCGAGCGGTTCCAGGCTGGCCGCGATCCGCTGGGAGATCACCCAGCGCAGCGGGCTGGTCCCGGTCTGGCGGGCGAAGTGCCGCAGGAAGGTGCGCTGCGACATGTGGGCGGCCCCGGCCATCCCGGCGACCGTGATCGGCTCCGCCAGGCGGTCGAGCGCCCAGGCCATCGCGGCGGCGACCGCGTCGTCCCCCTCCACCGGCGGTACCGGGGCCTGGACGAACTGGGCCTGCCCGCCCTCCCGGTGCGGCGGGATGACCAGCCTGCGCGCGACCGAGTTGGCCACGGCCGGGCCGTGGTCGGTGCGGACCAGGTGGAGCAGCAGGTCGAGGCCCGCGGCGCTGCCCGCGCTGGTCAGCACGTCGCCGCCGTCCACGTACAGGACGTCGGGGTTGACCCTGACCAGCGGGAACCTCTCCCGCAGCAGCCCCGCGTACCTCCAGTGGGTGGTGGCCTCGCGCCCGTCGAGCAGCCCGGCCGCGGCCAGCGCGAAGGCCCCCGAGCAGATCGACACGATCCTGGCCCCGCGCTCGTGCGCCGTCCGCAGCGTCGCGACCAGCTCCGCCGACACCTCCCCGCGCACGTCCGCGACCGCGGGCACGACCACCGTGTCCGCCCACGCCACCGCGTCGAGCCCGTACCCGGCCCGCATGGTGAACCCTCCGACGATCCGCAGGTCGCCCGGGGTCTCGGCGCAGACCGTCAGGTCGTACCAGGGGACCTCAAGCTCGGGCCTGGGGATGCCGAAGACCTCCACCACGCAGCCGAGTTCGAAAGGAGCCATGCCGTCGAAGGCGACGGCGGCCACGGTGCGTGCCCGCCGTACCGGGAAGGGAAGCGACATGGCGGGATATTAGCGATAAGCGGCGTTTACGACACTTTTCGGAGGGGTGTCCTGAGCGGGAGCATGGCTGGACCGTTCTCCGAGAAAGGCTGGAAATGCCCCTCCTCTCCTCCCCCGTCACCGTGGTCCCCGCCGCGGAGAGCGCCGTGGCGGTCGCCCACTTCGCCGCCCGTCTCGCCTTCGAGACCGACGTCTCCGACGTGGCCGCGGCCCTGGCGACCGGAGCCCCGGACGTCGTCGTGGTCGACACACGCGGCGTCCAGGGCTGGTCGCAGGGCCACGTCGCGGGAGCCGTACATCTGCCGACCGGTGAGATCGCCGCCCGCGCGGCCGAGGTGGTCCCCGAGGGGGCGACCGTGGTGACCTACTGCTGGGGGCCGGGCTGCAACGGCGCCATCCGGGCCGCCCTGGAGTTCGCCAGGCTCGGTCACCCGGTCAAGGAGATGCTCGGCGGCTTCGAGTACTGGGCGCGGGAGGGCCTGCCCGTGGAGACCTCGGAGGGGATCTCCCGGCGCGTGCCCGACCCGCTGACCGTCCCCGTCTCCGGGGTCTCCTGCGCCTGCTGACGCTCAGCCGTTCTGGGCGAACAGGTCGACGCCGTTGCCGTCGGGGTCGTGGACGATGGCGTAGCGCTGCCCCCAGAACGCGTCCCACGGCTCCTTGTGCCCCTCGTAGCCCAGGGAGACGAGCTCGTCGTAGGCGGCGTCCACCTCGGCGGGGGTGCCGAACTCGAAGGCGATCGCCACCCGGGCGCCTCCCACGGGCGGCTGCCAGTGGGGATCGAAGCTGTGGAGCGTCTCGACCGTGTCCCAGACGAGCTTCAGCCCCCCGGGCAGCTCCGCCTCGACGTGCGGCTCCTTGTCCGCCTCGGGCGGCAGGTCGAAACCGAGCCGACGGTAGAACGCCAGCGACCTGGCCATGTCCTTGACGACGATTCCCACGAAGCTCAGACGAGCCTGCATATCAGTGTCTTTCCGGTTGAGGTGTCGTGTTCGGTCCAACCTAACCGGAGGTCACGTCCATGGTCTTGGCTCACGCCCTCGCGGACGCCCTGAGCGCGGCGGCCAGCCAGAGGAAGGCGGCCACGGCCGGAGGGAACGGCGGGCGCCCGTTGATGACACCCATAAGCTGCCAGTACCGCTCGACCCGCAGGTCGCTGAACGTCTCCACCTGCTCCGCCAGCCGTACCCTCTCCTCCGCCGTGGTCTCCGGCGCGACGATCAGGTCGAGTACGGCCCGGCCCTCCGCGGAGTCCGGCGCCACGCCCTCCGCCTCGGCCCGGCCCGCGTGCTCGATGACGGCCTGGTGGTCCGGCTGATGGGCGGGGGTGTCCGCGCTCTGCCCCACGACCACCATCTGCCTGACCCGGTGCTGGAAGTCCTCGTCCTCGACGAGGTCGGCCAGCTCCATCCAGGCGTCCACCTGCTCCGGGCTCGGGTCGTCGGGCAGCTCGGCGTTCACCTGCCGCATGCCGTTCGCGATGCCCACCGCCGGGCCCTCCTGGGGGTCGACCCCGGTGAGGACGCGGTCCACGAAGTCGTCGATGATCTGCTGCCGCTCCCGCGCGGACAGCCTGGCCAGTCTGTGCATCAGTGACGCCTCCTCGATCGTGCTGCCACGCCTGGCCACCGTGCTCAGCACGGCGCGGCGCAGCCGCAGGGTACGGATCTCCGCCTCAAGCGCCGCGACGTGCGTCTCGGCGACCTGGGCGACTGTCGTGGCCCGGCACAGGATCTCCTCGACCGCCTCAAGACCGAACCCGAGTTCGCGCAGGGTCCTGACGAGGTCGAGCCGGGCGAGCGCCCGCGCGTCGTAGAGACGGTAGCCGCCCGCCGACCGCCCGGTCGGCGGCACCAGACCGCTGTCCGACCAGAACCGGATCGTCCGCACCGCCAGTCCCGTACGACGGGCAAGCTGCCCGATCGTGAAAAGCTCCGTGCCTTCGCTCACGCCACCACTGTGCCGTCTCCACTCACTGGAGACTCAACTCCCTTTCCTCATGATCGTGAAAAGCAGGAAGCCGGTGAGCCATGAGGCTCACCGGCTCCCTTACCGGGCGTTTCGCCGCGTCAGCTGCAGCCGCTGGTCGAGCCGCAGCCCTCGCAGACGTAGCAGCTGCCCGCGGGGCGCATCTTGGTGCCGCAGGTCATGCAGAGCGGCGCGTCGGCGGTGCGGCCCTGGTGCGACTCCAGGGAGCCCGCCGCCCGCTCGGGGGCCGCCACCGCGACGGTCTGGACGCGGGGCTCGGAGCGGGGCTGGGGCCGCTCGATGGGCGCGGAGGTGGCCAGCTCGGCGATGACCTCGTCCGTGGTGATCGGGGCCGGGTCCTCACCCCGCTGCTGGGCGGCGCGCTCGGAGGCCGAGAAGATGCCCAGGGCGGCCCGCTCGTCGTAGGGCAGGTGGTCCAGCGCCAGGCGGCGGAAGATGTAGTCCATCACCGAGGCGGCCATGCGGATGTCCGGGTCGTCGGTCATGCCCGCCGGGTCGAAGCGCATGTTGACGAACTTGCCGACGTAGGTCTCCAGCGGCACGCCGTACTGCAGGCCGATGGAGATGGCGACGGAGAAGGCGTCCATGACGCCCGCGAGGGTGGAACCCTGCTTGGACATCTTCAGGAAGACCTCGCCGAGACCGTCGTCGGGATAGGACGAGGCCGTCATGTAGCCCTTTGCGCCGCCCACGGTGAAGCGGGTGGTGGTGCTGGGCCGCTGGTTCGGCATCCGGCGCCGGGTCGGGCGGCTGACCTCGACGACCTGGACCTCGGGCTCGGCGGCCTCGGTCTTCTCCTCGGTCTTCTTGCCCGCGGCGGACAGCGGCTGGCCGACCTTGCAGTTGTCGCGGTAGACGGCCAGGGCCTTCAGGCCGAGCTTCCAGCCCTCCAGGTAGACCTGCTCGATGTCCTCGACCGTCGCGGACTCGGGCAGGTTGACGGTCTTGGAGATCGCGCCGGACAGGAACGGCTGGGCCGCGGCCATCATCCGCACGTGGCCCATGGGCGCGATGGCCCGCTCGCCCATGGCGCAGTCGAACACCTCGTAGTGCTCGGGCCGCAGGCCGGGGGCGTCCACGACGTGGCCGTGCGCGGCGATGTACTCGACGATCGCCTCGATCTGCTCCTGCTGGTAGCCGAGCTGGCGCAGCGCGCGGGGGATCGTCTGGTTGACGATCTGCATGGAGCCGCCGCCGACGAGCTTCTTGAACTTGACCAGCGCGAGGTCGGGCTCGATGCCGGTGGTGTCGCAGTCCATCATCAGGCCGATGGTGCCGGTCGGCGCCAGCAGCGAGGCCTGGGCGTTGCGGTAGCCGTTCTTCTCGCCGAGCTTGAGGCAGTCGGACCACTGCCGGGAGGCCTCGGTGTGGATGACGCGGTCCATCCCGCCCAGGGTGCGCAGGTCGTCGTTGGCCGCGGCGTGCTTGCGCATGACGCGCTTGTGCGCCTCGGCGTTGCGAGCGTAGCCCTCGTATGGCCCGACGACCGCGGCCAGCTCGGCGCTGCGGCGGTAGGAGACGCCGGTCATCAGCGAGGTGATGGCCCCGGCGACGGCCCGGCCGCCGTCGGAGTCGTAGGCGTGGCCGGTGGCCATGAGCAGCGCGCCCAGGTTGGCGTAGCCGATGCCGAGCTGCCGGTAGGCCCGGGTGGTCCGGTCGATCTTCTCGGTCGGGAAGTCGGCGAAGGTGATGGAGGCGTCCATCGCGGTGATGATCAGCTCGGTGAGCTTCACGAAGCTCGCGACGTCGAAGGTGTCGTCGTCCCTGAGGAACTTCAGCAGGTTGATGCTGGCCAGGTTGCAGGAGGAGTTGTCCAGGTGGAGGTACTCCGAGCAGGGGTTGCTCGCCGTGATGCGGCCGGTCTCCGGGCTGGTGTGCCAGTCGTTGATCGTGTCGTCGTACTGGACGCCGGGGTCGGCGCACTCCCAGGCGGCCTTGGCCATCTTCCTGAACAGGTCCTTGGCGTCGACCTTCTCGATCACCTCGCCGGTGAGGCGGGCGCGCAGCCCGAAGTCACCGCCGTTCTCCACGGCCCGCATGAACTCGTCGGAGACGCGCACGGAGTTGTTGGCGTTCTGGTACTGGACGGAGACGATGTCCCTGCCGCCCAGGTCCATGTCGAACCCGGCGTCGCGCAGCGCGCGGATCTTGTCCTCCTCGCGCGCCTTGGTCTCGATGAACTCCTCGATGTCGGGGTGGTCGACGTCGAGGACGACCATCTTGGCCGCGCGGCGGGTGGCGCCACCGGACTTGATGGTGCCCGCAGAGGCGTCCGCGCCGCGCATGAAGGAGACGGGGCCGCTGGCCGTACCGCCGCTGGAGAGCAGTTCCTTCGAGGAGCGGATCCGGGAGAGGTTCACGCCGGAGCCCGAACCGCCCTTGAAGATCACACCCTCTTCCTTGTACCAGTCGAGGATGGACTCCATCTGGTCGTCGACGGCCAGGATGAAGCAGGCGCTGACCTGCTGCGGCGAGGCTGTGCCGACATTGAACCAGACCGGTGAGTTGAAGCTGAAGATCTGGTTGACCAGGGCGTGCTTGAGCTCGTGGTCGAAGATCTCGGCGTCCTCCTCGGTCGCGAAGTAGCCCTCCTCGACCGCGGTCTTCGTGTAGACGCCGACCACCCGGTCGACGAGCTGCTTCAGGCTCCACTCGCGCTGCGGGGTGCCGACGGCCCCCCTGAAGTACTTGGTGGTCACGATGTTGGCGGCGTTGACCGACCACGAGTCGGGGAACTCGACGTCCCGCTGCTCGAAGTTGACCGACCCGTCCCGCCAGTTGGTCATGACGACGTCACGGCGCTCCCAGGTCACCTGGTCGTACGGGTGAACCCCGGGTGTGGTGAAGATGCGCTTCATCTTCAGCCCCTTGCGTGGTCGCTTGCCCCCGCGCGCGACCGCGCCGTTGACCGTCTCCGTCATGACTTCCCCCTTCCGGGACTCCACCGGAGTCCCCAGCCGGACCAGTTCGACGCGCCGCGTGCTCCCCCGGCGCCCGGGGACTGGATCAGTCGCGCCGCGCGGAACGCTCGGCGCGCAGTTGCTCGATCTCCGCCTCGAAGTCGGCCAGGGTCTCGAACCCCCGGTAGACGGAGGCGAAACGCAGGTAGGCGACCTCGTCAAGCTCGCGGAGGGGTCCCAGGATCGCCAGGCCGACCTCGTGCGCCGCGATCTCCGCGGCCCCGGTCGCCCTGATGCTCTCCTCGACCCGCTGCCCGAGCTGGGCAAGTGAGTCCTCGCTCACCGGGCGCCCCTGGCAGGCACGCCGGACCCCGGCGATCACCTTGTCCCTGAAGAACGGCTCGGTCACCCCGCTGCGTTTGCTCACCATGAGCAACACCGTCTCCTGCGTGGTGAACCTGCGCCCGCACTCGGGACAGGTGCGTCTGCGCCGGATGGCGCTGCCGTCCTCGGTCGACCGGCTGTCGATGACCCGCGTGTCAGGATGACGACAGAACGGACAGTGCACGCGCGTCGCCTCCTTGACCTGCCCAGCGGCCCAACTTCCTCATGTTGCTCCGCCTGCTCTGCGGTCTCCGTGCGGAGACGCTCACGCACGCCCTCGAATGGTCGAGATGCGGTAATAGAAACACAATCTATTGTGGAGCGAAATGATGAAGCCACTAGATGTTGTGGTCCAACCGTAGGAGGGTCCGACCATGAACGCAAGTTAGGAAGGCCACGGAGAGCGAAGTCGCTGATCAGCGCACCACAGAGCCCCCGGCCGGGCGTGTCGCCCCTCAGGACGCCGTTTCCGGCGGACGGCCGAGATCCATTATCGGGCGGACGAGAAGCGCGTCGTCACGCTCCGTCGTCAGCCCCCTCACGACGCCCGCGGGTCGCACACCCCCGAGGCGAAGGCCGCGTCGACGAGGGCTCCGGCCCAGAAGGCCACCAGGATGAGCAGCGCGAGCGTCAGGACCACCACGACCCGCCCCCTGCGGGTGAGCCTGACCGGCGCGCGGCCCACCTTCCCCACGGCGGGCCTGACCGGCCGCGCCCCACCTCTCGGCCCCACCGGGCCTCCCGAGCCTCCCGAGACCGTACGGCCCGCGCCACGGGGGCGTGGAACAGGCCGCACGCCCGCGGGCGCCGTACGGCCCGCACCCCTGGCGGCCGTCTCCCCTGTGCCCCTGACCAGCGTCAGCCTGGGCCTGGTTGTCCTCGCGGTCGCCTTCACGGTGCCCCCCATCTCCTCGACCTGGCCGAACACATGTCGAAGAAAGATCGGCGAATCGAACACGATGTCGATCGAACTCCCGTACGATGTTGTACACCACGCCGCCACCGATTTCGAGGACCATTCGAACAATTGTTTGAGTATGATCTTCGGCGGAGGTACGGTCGCTGTGTGCGACACAACCAATACAGACCGGGAGCGAGGAGACCATATGAGTGAGCGCGACGAGAACGGATCGGCCGTCAGCGACCTGGCGGTCCGCAGGCGTGACTCTCTTGGCCTCACCCCGAGACAGCGCAAGATCCTTGAGGTGATCCGCGACTCGGTGCAGCAGCGCGGCTATCCGCCGTCGATGCGGGAGATCGGCGAGGCGGTGCAGCTGACCAGCACCTCCAGCGTGTCGCACCAGCTGACGGCCCTGCAGCGCAAGGGTTACCTGCGCCGCGACCCGCACCGCCCGCGTGCCCTTGAGGTGCGCCTGCCCGGCGAGCCGGTGCTGTGGGTCGATCCCGACGCCAACTCCGAGGAGACGCCGGTCAGCCGCCCGACCGCGGCCTACGTGCCGCTCGTCGGACGGATCGCCGCCGGTGGCCCGATCCTCGCCGAAGAGAGCGTGGAGGACGTCTTCGCCCTGCCCAAGCAGCTCGTGGGCGAGGGGACCCTCTTCCTGCTCCAGGTGACGGGCGACTCCATGATCGAGGCCGCGATCGCCAACGGTGACTGGGTCGTCGTCCGCCAGCAGCCGGTCGCCGACAACGGCGACGTGGTCGCCGCGATGATCGACGGCGAGGCAACGGTCAAGACCTTCAAGCGCAAGGACGGCCACGTCTGGCTTGTCCCGCACAACGCGAACTACGACCCGATCCCCGGCGACGAGGCCACCGTCCTGGGCAAGGTCGTGGCGGTGCTGCGCAAGCTCTGAGGCGCGCCTCTCCAGGAAGACACCGGGAGTGACCCTCCATCAAGGGTCACTCCTTCACGCGTCTCCGGGTGGTCAGGGGACGACGTTGACCAGCTTGGGGGCGCGGACGATGACCTTGCGGGGGGCACCGGACAGGAAGGTCTTCACCTTCTCCGACGCCAGCGCCAGCGCCTCCAGGTCGGCCTCGGAGATCTCCGGGGAGACCTCCAGGCGGTCACGGACCTTGCCCGCGACCTGAACGACACAGGTGACGGTCTCCTGGACCAGCAGCGCCGCGTCCGCGACCGGCCACCCCGCGGTGGCGACGGAGGCGGGGTGTCCCAGCCGCTCCCAGCCCTCCTCCGCCGCGTACGGCGCGACCAGGGACAGCATGACCGCCAGGGTCTCCGCGGCCTCGCGCACCGCGGGGTCGGCGGCGCCAGGGCCGGAGTCGATGGCCCTCCTGGCGGCGGTCGTCAGCTCCATCATCCTGGCGATCGCGACGTTGAAGCGGTGCGAGTCCAGCAGCCTGGTGACCTCGTCGACGGTCCTGTGGACGACCTTGCGCAGCTCCAGGTCACCGGTGGAGAAGTCGACGCCGGGCGCGGAGGCCGCACCCGCCTCGGCCATGACGCGGAAGGCCCGGGACAGGAACTTCTGCGACGCGGCCGGGGAGACGTCGGCCCAGTCGATATCGTCCTCCGGCGGACCGGCGAACAGCACGGTCAGCCGCACCGCGTCGACGCCGTAGCTGTCGATCTGCTGGCCCAGGTCGACCCCGTTGCCCAGCGACTTCGACATCGCCTTGCCCTGGTTGATCACCTGCCCCTGGTTCAGCAGGCTGACGAAGGGCTCGGTGAAGTCCAGCATGCCCATGTCGTGCAGGACCTTGGTGAAGAACCGCGAGTACAGCAGGTGCAGCACCGCGTGCTCGACACCACCGACGTACTGGTCGATCGGCCCCCACTTACGGACCTTCTCCACGTCGAAGGGACCGCCCTCGTAGGTCGGGTCCACGTAACGCAGGTAGTACCACGAGGAGTCGACGAAGGTGTCCATCGTGTCGGTGTCACGCCTGGCCGCTCCCCCACACTTGGGGCAGGAGACGTTGACCCACTCCTCGGCCGAGGCCAGCGGGGAGACCCCCTTGGGAGCCAGGGCCTCACCGCGCAGGTCGGGCAGCGTGACGGGCAACTGGTCATCGGGGACCGGGACCTCGCCGCAGTCGGCGCAGTGGATGATCGGGATCGGGCAACCCCAGAACCGCTGCCGGGACAGCAGCCAGTCACGCAGGCGGAAGTTGACCGTCGCCCTGCCGGTCCCGCGCTCGGCCAGCACCTCGATGATCCTGCGGATGCCCTCGGCCTTGGACAGGCCGTCCAGCGGCCCGGAGTTGACCAGGGTGCCCTCACCCGCGGTGGCGACGCCGGTCTCCCCCGGGTCGGCCAGGCCGGTGTGGACGACGACCCGGACCGGCAGGTCGAAGGCGCGGGCGAAGTCGAGGTCGCGCTGGTCGTGGGCGGGAACCGCCATGATCGCGCCGTGGCCGTAGTCGGACAGCACGTAGTCGGCCGCCCAGACCGGCATGCGCTCGCCGTTGACCGGGTTGACCGCGTAGCGGCCCAGGAAGACGCCGGTCTTCTCCTTCTCGGTGGACAGCCGGTCGATGTCGGACAGCTTGGCGACCTCGGCGCGGTAGGCCTCGAAGGCCGCACGCTGCTCGTCGGAGACGATCTCCTCGGCCAGCGGGGCGTCCGGGGCGACCACGAAGAAGGTCGCGCCGTACAGCGTGTCGGGCCGGGTGGTGTAGACCGTGACCGGCTCGTCACGGCCCTCGATCACGAAGTTGACGTCCGCGCCCTCTGACCTGCCGATCCAGTTACGCTGCATGGTCAGCACGCGCTCCGGCCACTGGCCCTCCAGCTGCTTCATGTCGTCCAGCAGCCGGTCGGCGTAGTCAGTGATCTTGAAGTACCACTGGGTCAGCTCCCTGCGGACGACCTCGGCACCGCAGCGCTCGCACTTACCGTCCTTGACCTGCTCGTTGGCCAGCACGGTCTGGTCGTTGGGGCACCAGTTGACCAGGCCACCCTTGCGGTAGGCCAGCCCACGCTCGAAGAAGCGGACGAACAGCCACTGCGTCCACCGGTAGTAGTCGACGTCGCTGGTGTGCAGGCGCCGCGACCAGTCGAAGGAGACCGCGTAGCGCTTGAAGGAGGCCGCCTGGGTCTCGATGTTGGCGTAGGTCCACTCGGCCGGGTGCGCGTCGCGCTTGATGGCGGCGTTCTCCGCGGGCAGGCCGAAGGAGTCCCAGCCGATCGGGTGCAGCACGTTGTAGCCGCGCTGGAACAGGTAGCGCGAGACGATGTCGCCGATGGCGAAGGCCTCGGCGTGCCCCATGTGCAGGTCGCCCGAGGGGTAGGGGAACATGTCGAGCACGTAGCGACGCTCGCGCGGGTCGGCGGGGTCGTCGGAGGCGTGGAACGGGTCCAGTTCCTCCCACCGCCGCTGCCACTTGACCTGCAGTGTCTGCGGGTCGTAGTGCTGCTCGTCGCTCTGTATGTCGGCTCGCTCGCTCACGTCAATCTTCCCTCGGTATACGTCTGCTGCGTTGATCTGACATGTCCGGACCAATAGAAAAACCCCCCGCTCACGCGGAGGGCAGCCGCACCGGCGGGGCGTCTAACGCCGAGAAGGCCGATGCGGCCTGGTAAGCAGCAGGGTCGCGGCACGCATATGACAAGACTATCGCAGTCCGCAAGTCCTATTCGTGGCCTGGGGAAACAAACTGGATCACGGTAAACGGAGGACGCCCGCCCGGTGATCCAGCACAATGAGAGAAATCACGTGTCTGGAGCGGGCCGAGACCTGATGGGGACACATCCGTTGTGACCTCGCATGTCCCGTCAGTTTACTCTTCTCACCGTGGCACACTCAGTCGAGCCGGGGCAGGGCCCGGATCCCTTGGAGGCCGGCCTGCCGATGCAGGACCCACCGACCGACCCCACAGGACTCCAGTTCAGGGGGGCGTTCTCCGGTTTCCCTGCGAACACCCCTGCCTCCCGTGAGACCATGCCGAATACTCATAATTCGGGCACCCGTGCGGAAGGTAAGGAAGCCATGGCCCCGGAGCAGTCCAGCCAGCCCCACCTGCCTCCGGCATGGCCGGAGACGGCGGAGACGACGTCCGGCTGGGCGAACGACTCCTTCGGCACCTCGCCACGGCTCCCCCTCCCCCAGGACGCGCCGGGCTCCCCAGCCGCGCCCGGCGACCGCCAGGGCCAGCCGGGCGCGCCCCTCGCGGGGACCGGCTGGGAGCAGGCGGGGGCGAACCCGCTGGAGTACGGCTGGAGCCAGGCGACGCCCTCCCAGGTCTCCGACGGCCCCGGAACCCTCGGCGGCGGCTGGGACCAGGCACTCGCCTCCCCCGACGACATCCAGACCCCCCGCCAGGGTGTCCCCGCCCAGCCCACGGACCCGGCCGCGGGCTGGAACCAGCCTCCCGTCGGCGGCGGCTGGGACCAGCCATCCCGTACGGCTCCCGCCGACCCCCTGGAGCGTCCCGCCTCCAACGCCACGACGAGCTGGAGTGACGCGTTCACCCCGCAGCCGAAGGACAACCTCAGGCCGGACTCCGACGCGCCCGGCCCCTACGGGAGCCCCATAGAGACCGGTGGCCAGGCGGCGCCCAACGGCACCGAGCCCTGGCGGGACCCGCAGCCCCTGCCCGGGGGTCCGGTGGCGCCGACCGACAGCCCGGTGTGGCCGCCCGCGACGGCGGAGAACAACGGATGGCCTCCGGCCTCCCCCCAGGACAACGCCGTATGGCCGCCCACGGCCGCGGCGAACCCCTCCTGGCCGTCCGCGACCCCGCAGGACAACGCCGTGTGGCCGCCCTCGGCCCCGGCGAACGGCACCGCCTGGCCCTCGGCCTCCACGGAGAACACCGGGTGGCCACCGGCCACCCCGGCCCCCGAGGCTCCCCTCGGATTCCCGGCGCCGGGGGCGACCGCGTGGCCGTCCGCCGTACCGGGAGACAACCCCGTGTGGCCGCCCGCCGCGGCCGAGACGACGGCGCGGGATCCGCTGTCGCACACGTGGTCGAGCTCTCCCCAGGAGGAGCCGGGCCGCGACGGCGCGCCCCTCGACGAGAACGCCGCCCGGGGCAGCTTCGGCGTGCCGAACAACCCCGCGCTCTGGGCCATGGCCGCGACGAGCGCGCCCGAGTCCGCCCCCCGTATCGACCCACTCACGGATCCGCTCACCGGACCACGCGTTGACCCGCTCACGGATCCGCTCACCGGCCCGCTGGCCGATCCGCTGGGTGGCCCCCTGACGGCTCCCGCCACCACCGCTCCCCCCGGCGACGCGCCCGTGATGCGGCCTCCGGCCGACCTCCCGCACCCGCCGCAGGCCCACCAGCCCTTCGGCCAGCCGGTACCATACGGCCAGCACCCGCAACACGGACAACCCGCCCAGCACGGACAGAACGGGCAGGCTGGTCATCACCTGAGCCAGGATCCGTCCGACCCCAACAGGCGGTTCGTCACCGCCGGTCAGATCAGTGGCCCGAAGACCCCTCCGCCCGAGCGCCAGCAGGAGCTGTGGGACACGGTCTTCGGCGACAACTACCAGGCCATGGGCGACGATGACGACCTCGACGGGAACGGCAGGCCGGTCTGGGTCTTCGCGCTGGTCGGCTCCGTGGTGATCGCGCTGGTCGGCGCACTGCTGTGGGCGTTCATGGCCGGGCCGCTCGCCGCGACCGACGAGGCGGACCCCAGCCCCAGCGCCAAGCCCTCCGTCACGTCCAAGAAGCCGGCGAAGTCCCAGTCGATCGGCCGTCTGCCACGGTTCCCCGGCAAGGCGTCCCCGGTCGCGGGCACCCTGCCCGACCAGGCGGCGGCGATCAGCGTGGCGCGGCTCGGCGGGGAGTGGCGGGAGGACCAGCGCAGGACCGTGCCCACGGTCTACGGCTTCACCACCCGGCAGTACGTCGCCGCGGGCACCGACACGGCCGGCAGGGCCCAGTTCGCCCAGCTGATGTCAGGGGTGCTCTCGCCCCGGCTGAAGGACAGGTACACCTCGCCGGAGAACCTCGCCCCGGTGACCAACGCGGTCGCCGCCGCGGCGCGCAAGAAGTTCTTCCCCGAGGGCAACACCGCCCGCAAGACCGCCCAGCAGACCCTGACCGTCAACGGCCTGCCCGGCCAGCTCGCCGCCTACGAGATCACCACGGGCGACACGAAGACCACCGTGGTCGTGGCGGCCGTGAGCACCGGCGCCGATCTTCCCTCGATCGTCTACATGTCGGTGCCCGACAACAAGAAGGACCTGATGCCGGACATCAACACCGTCTTCACCTCGATCAAGGCGCTGTCCTCGTAGGGGCTCAGAAGTCGCACTCCAGGTGCTTGATGCCGTTGACGAAGCTGGAGCGCAGCCGTACGGGCTCGCCGACGGAGCGGATGTGCGGAAGCCGGGTGAACAGCTCGCGGAACATCACGGAGATCTCCCTGCGGGCCAGGTGAGCGCCCAGGCAGAAGTGCGGTCCCGGGCCGCCGAAGGCCACGTGGGGCTCTCCGGAGCGCCGGATGTCGAAGCGCAGTGGGTCGGTGAAGACGGCCTCGTCGCGGTTGGCCGCCCAGTAGTAGAGCAGCACCTTGTCGCCCTCGCGGTAGAGGTGGCCGTTCATCTCGTGGTCGCGGGTGAGGGTGCGGCGCATCCAGGCGACCGGTGAGGCCAGGCGGATGATCTCCTCGATCGCGCCGGGCAGGCGGCCTTCGAGGTCGTCGAGGAGCAGCGCGCGCTGCTCCGGGTGGTCGGTGAACAACTTCAGGCCGTGGGAGATGGCGTTCCTTGTGGTCTCGTTGCCCGCCACGACCAGCAGGATGAAGAACGAGCCCAGCTCACGCAGGGTGAGTTTCTCACCGTCGATGTCGGCGCCGGTCAGGGCGGTGATCAACGGGCCGCCGCCCTCGGCCGCCAGGGAGACGACGAGGTCCTGCAGGCACTTGCCCGCGCTGAGGAGCCGTTCGGCGGTCCGGCTGAGATCTTCGAGGAACTCGGGGTCGTTGCCGGACAGGATGACGTTCGAGGCGTCGAAGACCGTCTGGTAGTGCTCGGCGCCGATGCCCATCATGTCGCAGATGATCTTCAGGGGAAGCCTGGTCGCGACCTCGGTGACGAAGTCGCAGCCGGGTCCCTTGGCGATCAGGTCGTCCACGATCCTGGCGGCCTCCGCGCGCACGTCGGCCTCGACGTTGCCGATCATCCTGGGGGTGAAGGCCCGGGAGACGATCCGGCGGAGCCTGGCGTGCCGGGGGTCGTCCATGTTGATCATCGACCCGAAGTACTCGCCGAACTCGGGGGTCAGGTCGTGGATGGCGGTCGCCCTGCGCGCCGAGGAGAAGATCTCCGGGTTACGGCTGGCCTCGACGATGTCGGCGTGCCTGACCAGCGCGTAGTAGCCCGTGCCCGGCAGGGCGAAGCTGATGTCGGGCTCGGTGAACCTGACCGGGGCGGGCTGGGCGCGCAGCAGCGCGAAGGCCTCCTCCCGCTCGACCATCGGACGCTCCCAGAAGGAGAGGTCGGAGAGGTCGATGTCCGACAGCGAGACGGTCACCCCAGCTCCCCATGGAATCGCATCATGTGACTTTCCGTTCGAACGGTGCGGCCGGGACCGTACAGGGGCCGTGAAGACCTGACGTGTCGATGACGGATCCCGCACGTACGCACACGGGGAGTCACGACCTCGATCCCATGGCGGAACCTAACATCCGTCCCGTGCCGTGGGCCGGGATTCCCCGCAGAATCCCCCGTGGATCGCAAAGCCGCACGTGGCCGAGGGGACGGGAACCTCTCAGGCGTCTACGAACCGCCGCGAAGGGAACTCCCAGCGATCAGGTCGGCGGCCTTCTCGGCGATCATGACCGTGGGGGCGTGGGTGTGACCCCGGTTGATCACCGGCATGACCGAGGCGTCGGCCACCCGCAGCCCCGCGACCCCGCGGACCCGCAGCTCGGGATCGACCACCGCGTCCGCGTCCTCACCCATGCGGCAGGTCCCGACCGGGTGGTAGAGGGTCTCGCTGCGCTCGCGGATCCAGTGGACGAGCTCCTCCTCGGTCTCGGCTCCCCGGTACGGCTCCATGGGCGCCCCGGCGAACGGCAGGAGCGCCGAGGTCGCGAACAGCTCCTTGGCCTTCCGCAGCCCGGCGACCTGCCGCCTGAGGTCGGCCTCCGCGGTGAGGTAGCCGGGGTCGATCGCCACGTCACGCCCCTGGAGGAAGATCCGTCCCCTGCTCTCCGGGCGCAGCAGGATGGAGGCGATGGTCAGACCGTGCGCGGGCGGGCGGGTGAGACCGTGGTCGATGAAGGGCACAGGGGCGAAGATCAACTCGATGTCGGGGGCGGGTTCCTCCGGCGAGGTTCTGATGAAGGCCACCGCCTCGCCCACGTTCGAGGTGAGCATGCCGCTCCTGCCGACCAGGAAGCGCAACAGGTTGCCGACCGACTCGGCCCTGGCGAGGGTGACCGGCTCCGGGCAGTGCAGGATGACCCCGGAGGCCAGGTGGTCCTGGAGGTTGGCGCCGACCTGGGGAAGGTCGAGGAGCGGTTTGATCCCCTGGGCCAGCAGGTCATCCGCGGCGCCGATGCCCGACAGCATCAGCAGGTGCGGCGAGCCGATCGCACCGGCCGACAGGACGACCTCCCTGCGCGCCCGCACGAGCGTGCCGCCGTCGCCGTCCGGGGAGGCGCACTCGACACCCGTCGCCCGTCCCTCCTCGACCAGCACCCTGCGCACGTGCCGGGAGGTGAGCACGGTGAGGTTGGGCCTCCTTGAGGCCGGTCTGAGGTAGGCGTCGGCGGAGCTGCAGCGGCGGCCCCTGTCCTGGGTGACGGGGGTCGGGGAGCAGCCCTCGTTCGAGGGGCCGTTCAGCTCGTCGAGGCGGGTGAGCCCTGCCTCCTCGCAGGCCTTCAGGAAGACCGGGGTCAGCCGGTTGGGGCTGCGCAGCTCCGAGATGCTGATCGGTCCGGCCGTGCCGTACACGCCGCCGTGGTTGGAGCCGACGCGGCGCTCGGCGCGCTGGAAGTACGGCAGGACCTCCTCGTAGGACCAGCCGGGCACGTCCCAGCCGTCGTAGTCGGCCCGGTGGCCGCGCACCCACATCTGGGCGTTCATCGAGGAGGAGCCGCCGAGCATCCGGCCTCGTGGCCAGTAGAGCCGCCTGCCCGACAGACCGGGCTGCTCGACGGTGGTGAAGTCCCAGTCGAGGGCGGTCTTGAAGAGCTTGGCGAACCCGGCGGGCATCCGGACCTCAAGTTTGTCGGCGGGGCCACCCGCCTCGATCAGGGCCACCGTCGTCGCCGGGTCGGCGGACAGCCGGTTCGCCAGCACGCACCCCGCGGATCCCGCCCCCACGATCACATAGTCGTACTCCATTGCCCACTGCCCCTCGTCGCACGAACGGACGGCCCCTTCCCCCCGGTAAGCGGGCTCACATCTGCTTACCGTGGGGTGCTTTACGCGTCAATTCGTAACCATTGTTACCTACCGGTAGGTATCTCCGCCCTGAAAAGATGGCACGGGACAGAGCCCGCCCTGGAGGAGGACGCCCATGCTCAATCTGTCGATCGTCCTGGAGGACAGCGCCCGTCAGCAGCCCGACCGCACCGCGATCGTCTTCGGCGAGCTGCGGCTGCCGTACTCGCTGGTCGACACCATCGCCAACCAGGTCGCCAACCTGCTGGTCTCCAGGGGCGTCGGCAAGGGGGACCGGGTCGCGCTGGCCTGCCCGAACCTGCCCTACTTCCCCTTCGTGTACTACGGCATCCTCAAGACGGGCGCCACGGTCGTGCCGCTCAACGTGCTGCTGCAGCCCAGGGAGATCGCCTACCACCTGCGGGACGCCGAGGCCAAGGCCTTCTTCTGTTTCGAGGGCACCCCGGAGCTGCCGCTCGGCGAGCGGGGCAGGGCGGGCTTCGACGACTCCGAGCTGACCGAGCACTTCTTCGTGCTGCCCGCGACCGCCTTCGCCACCGAGTCCGAGCACGGCGAGACGCTGTGGGCGGCGCTGGACGGCGTGCCCGGCCAGTTCCAGACCGTGCAGACCGCGCCGGACGACACCGCGGTGATCCTCTACACCAGCGGGACCACGGGCCAGCCGAAGGGCGCGGAGCTGAGCCACCAGAACATGCTGCTCAACGCCATGGTCTCCGACGAGATGTTCCCGCGCGCCGAGGAGGGCGACGCCTTCCTGGCCGCGCTGCCGCTGTTCCACTCCTTCGGCCAGACCACGGTGCTGAACCTGGGCTTCCGGCGCCGGGCGACCGTCGTGCTCATGCCGCGCTTCGAGCCGGGCCCCGCGCTCGAACTGATGCGCGCGGAGAACGTCACGCTGTTCGCGGGTGTGCCGACGATGTACTGGGCCATGCTGACCAGGGTCCACGAGGGCGGTGACGAGGTCCCCACCTCGCTGAAGGTCGCGGTCTCCGGCGGCGCCTCGCTGCCCGGGGAGGTGCTCAGGGACTTCGAGGCCACCTTCGGCATCGGCATCCTGGAGGGCTACGGCCTGTCGGAGACCTCGCCGGTGGCCAGCTTCAACCAGCTCGGCAGGCCGACCAAGCCCGGCACGATCGGCACCCCGGTCTGGGGCGTGGAGATGAGGCTGATCGACGGCGACTGGAAGACGGTCGAGGGCGACGGCCCCGGGGAGATCGCCATCCGCGGCCACAACGTGATGAAGGGCTACTACAACCGCCCCGAGGCCACCGCGGAGGTCATGAACGACGGCTGGTTCCGTACCGGCGACATCGCCGTGCGCGACAGTGACGGCTACTACTCGATCATCGACCGGGCCAAGGACATGATCATCCGGGGTGGCTTCAACGTCTACCCACGTGAGGTCGAGGAGGTCCTGATGACCCACCCCGCCGTCTCGCTGGCCGCGGTGGTCGGGGTTCCCCACGACTCGCACGGCGAGGAGGTCAAGGCCTACGTCATCCGCGTCCAGGGAGCGACGCTCACCGAGGAGGAGCTGGCCGCCTGGGCCAAGGAGAACATGGCGGCCTACAAGTATCCGCGGTTCGTGGAGTTCCGGGACGCCCTCCCGATGACCGCCACCGGCAAGATCCTCAAGCGTGAGCTGAGGTAGGCGACCCGATCTTCTCACCACCCCTGCATACCTCCGCGGGGGCCGTCCCAAAACCGGAAGGCCGCGGCCCGCATCCGTCGAGATGCGGGCCGCGGCCCCTGGTGAGAACTCCGGTCAGGGCCAGTCGAGGGAGGGACGCAGCGGCATCCGGGCCTCTCCCCTGTCGTCGAGCTTCACGCCCAGAACCTGGTGGAGCTGGACCTTGTTGCGCTCGAAGCCGACCACGCACCCGGCCATGTAGAGCCGCCACACCCTGGCCGTCCCCTGCCCGACCTCCTCGACCGCCTCATCCCAGTGGTCGTCGAGGTTGGCGCACCAGTGACGCAGGGTCTGCGCGTAGTGCTCGCGCAGGTTCTCCTCGTGGCGGATCTCGAAGCCGGTGTCCTCCATCTGGCGGACCAGGTGGCCGACCGACTCAAGCTCGCCGTCGGGGAAGACGTAGCGGTTGATGAAGCCGCCCGCGTTGATGGTCTTCTCCACGCCGGTCGGCCTGGTGATGCAGTGGTTGAGGATGCGCCCGCCCGGCACCAGCCTGTCGTAGAGGAACTTGAAGTAGAACGGCAGCTGGTCCTTGCCGATGTGCTCGGTCAGGCCGATCGAGCTCACGGCGTCGAAGCCGCTCTCCTTGACGTCGCGGTAGTCCATGTGACGGACCTCGGCCAGCTCACCGAGCCCCGCCTCGGCGATGGCCTTCTGCGCCCACTCGGCCTGCTGGCGCGAGAGGGTGACCCCCAGCGCCTTCACGCCATACTCGCGGGCCGCGTGCATGACCATGCCGCCCCAGCCGCAGCCCACGTCCAGCAGCCGCATCCCCGGCTTCAGGCCGAGCTTCCTGGCCACCAGGTCGAACTTGGCGTACTGCGCCTCCTCAAGTGAGGACTCCTCGGTCGGGTAGACCGCGCAGGTGTAGGCCATGGAGGGACCCAGCACCCAGGAGTAGAACTTGTTGGACACGTCGTAGTGATGGTGGATCGCCTCGGCGTCACGCTGCTTGGCGTGCCTGCTTCCCATCTTCGCGAGCATGCTGCGCCGTACCTCCTGGGGAGGAGGCTGCACCCTCATCATCAGCGGCTTGAGACCGAGCGCGCGGACCGCCGCGATCTTCTGCGCCGTGCTGATGTCGTTGATGGTGAGTGACCACATCCGCGCCAGCAGGGAGTACATGTCTCCCTCGACGTCAATGTGCCCCGAGACATACGCCCTGGCCAGACCCAGCTCACCCGGAGCCTGGGCTAGATAGGCCACAGCGATCGGAGACTTGACCTCGATGCCGATGTCCGCGCTGTCCGGGCCCGCCTTGCTGCCGTCGTACGCCTTGAAACGGATCCCCGCCTCCGAGCCGACGACCATCTCGAAGATCTCTGCGAGCTTCACAGATTCAACCTCCTAACGCCCCCGCACACACTTGTCGTAGAGGTCGAGCAACCGGCCACCCGCGTCGTATGCCCGCTTTACTGGCCAGTAGGCCGTTCCGTTATAGAACTGCCAGAACTCGTCCTCCGAGTAGAACGACGTCGAGTACAGCGACTTGTGCCCCTCCAGCTCGTGCACCCTGCGTTCGATGAGACGGTTGTAGTAGCCGTCGAACTGCCCTCTGGGCAACGGCACCGTACCCCAGAAGCCGAAGTTGACATACAACCGCCCCGGCTCAAGCGGGTAGAGCGGCCACTGTCCCGTCGACCTCAGGGGGCACATCCACACCGGCTCCATGCCGACCTTGTCGTGGAAGAAGTCGAGGAACTCGGCGCCGCGCTCGACGGGCACCTCGATGTCCTGGATGACCGACTCCTGCAGCGGACGGCCACGCCAGCGGTCGACCCTGGCGATCACACCGTACTTACGGTCGAGGCCGACGAGCCTGCGGTAGACGTCGGAGCGCATCCACTTGCGCGGCATCAGCGAGCGCACCAGCGGCTCCTGCACGCCGAAGGCCCGCGAGCACCAGAACCAGTCGGTGTCCCAGCGCCACAGGTAGTCGCGGACGGTCAGCCAGTCACGGGTCCTGGTCTGGATCGACCGGTAGTAGATGCGCATGCCCGTGTAGTCAGACAGGTAAGGCGCCTTCTCCGCCAAGCGCCCGACCGTGACGTACAGCTCGCCGGGGCCGAAGAAGGTGCCGTCCACGAAGTCGACGGGCTCGCCGTCGTGCTCGCCGCGCTCGCAGATCTCCTTCATGGCGATCATGCACTTGTCGGCGTCGGTGAAGGGGATGTGGGTCAGCCGGACGTACGGCTGGACACGCTTGAGCTTGATCCGGATCCGCAGCGCGTAGCCCAGCGTGCCGTAGGAGTTAGGGAAGGCCCGGAACAGGTCACGGTGCTCGTTGTCGTCACGCGCGACGACGACGCGGCCGTCACCCGTGAGGATCTCCAGCTCCTCGACCGACTCGTGCGGCAGCCCGTCGCGGAAGCTGGTCGACTCGATGCCGAGCCCGGTCACCGCGCCACCCAGCGTGATCGTCTTCAGCTGCGGCACGACGTACGGCATGAGCCCGTGCGCGAGCGTGGCGTCCACGAGGTTCTCGTAGGTCGTCATGCCCTGGACCTCGGCGGTCATCGTCACCGGATCGACCTCGATGACCCGGTCGAGGTCGCGGGCCGACAGGCGCGCCGCCTGGGAGCCCTCCCTGAAGCGGAACAGGTTGGTGGTCGCCTTCGCCAGACGCGGCGCGGAGCCGCCGGGAATCGCGGCGTAGGAGTCCCTGATCTGCTCAACGGCACGGCGATGTGCCGACATCTGTGTCATCTGTTCCACAGGTCCTCACCCCCAGGGCTCCCACAGTAAAGATCGCCTCTAGCACGTTATATCTCTGATGTCCCGGGAGCCATGCGGGACACGTTAAACGCGTGGAAACTCTACGGGGGTTCCGTCACCGGCGTATCTCCGGCCACCGCCGACTCCGTCGTCACTCACCTCCGCGAGGGTGAAAACTGCCCATGACCTGGTTCATCAGGCCGATTCCTTCCTTCCACTCGGAGGCCGCGGTGGTCCAGCTCAGCACCATGACCGTGTCGCCGACCGCGACGAACCGGCTGATCTCGTGATAGGTCGTCCCCGGGGTCGCCCACGGCACACCGCCGACGTCCCTGGCCTTCCAGGTGAACTCCCACTGCAGGCCGGCGCCGTACGCCAGGGGGACGCGCGTGGTGCGGTCTGAGCCGATGTCGCTCCACTGCGCCGTGTTCTCCTTGACGGTCCGCTGGACCGTCTCCAGGCTGCCCAGCGGTCCGGGGAGCACCTCGACCGCCATGTGGGCCTTGCCGTCGGGACGCAGCCACTGCGTGTAGCCGGTCTCCGCGGCGTAGTCGCCCTTCCAGCTCGCCGGGTAGCCGATGGACCAGTTCTCCGGGGACCTGGCCCGCCAGGTGCGCAGCCGGGAGGACGGGGCGGCGGTCCTGGTCTTCGTGGGGGTCGGGGTGGGGGTCGCGGACGGTGTGGCCGTCTCGGTGCTCGCCTCGGCGACGGGTGAGGGGATGGCGGAGTCGATCGGCTCGGGGGGCGGCTTGACCTGAGAGACCACGACGGTGTCCGAACCCGTCATCGCCACCGCCGCAGCGCCGCCACCGATGACGAGGACCACCGCGGCGGCGATCAGCGCGACCTTGCCGCCGCCCATGCCGGCCTGCCGTCTGCGCCGCCGCCTGGCGGGCATCGTGGCGGTCGCGGACTGTCCCATGGGGCGCGGCGCGGTCCCCGAGGGGTCGTCGGCCGCCGCAGCCAGCAGCATGTCGGCCTGCGCGGGGTTCAGCCTGCGCGCCGGGTCGCGCTGGAGCAGCCCGGTGAGCACCTCGCGCATCGCGGGAGGCACCCTGCCGAGGTCGGGCTCCTCGGTGAGGAGCGCGCCGAGGGTGGCGATGGCGTCACGGCGTTCGAAGGGGCCGTGACCGAGCAGCGCCGCGTAGAGGGTCGCGCCCAGCGCCCACAGGTCCGACCAGGGCCCGGTGTCGCCGTTGGTCGCGCGTTCCGGCGGCAGGAAGCTGGGCGAACCGGTCACCATGCCGGTCTGGGTGAGGGAGGTGTCGCCCTCGACAGTCGCGATCCCGAAGTCGGTGAGCACGGCCCTGCCCTCGGCGTCCAGCAGGATGTTGCTCGGCTTGACGTCGCGGTGCAGGATGCCCGCCTCGTGGGCCGCCCTGAGGGCCGACAGCACCTGGCGGCCGATCTCGGCGACCTGCCTGACCGGCAGGATGCCCACCTCGTCGAGCCCCCGTGCTCGGACGAGTTCCATCACGATCCAGGGACGCCCGTCCTGCTCGGCCACGTCGTAGACCGCCACGATGTTGCGGTGGTTGAGCCTGGCCGCGGTCCTGGCCTCGCGGGAGGTGCGGGCGAGCTGGCGTTCGTGCTCCGCGGGGGCGAGGTTCGGCGGGAGGAGGACCTCCTTGACCGCGACCGGACGGTCGAGAAGGATGTCGTGCCCCTCCCACACCACCCCCATGCCCCCGCGGCCGAGCTCTCGCAACAGCCGATAGCGCCCAGCGACCACCCGTTCACTGTGCGGATATGTCATCGCACGACCCCTAGTCCCATCCAGATAGGGCGCAAGTTTCCCATATCACTCGGGCACCCCGTGGGTCGCCGAGAGATGTCTTGCCACGGAAAGCCGAACGTTGTTCTACTTGCCGGAAGGAGACCCCGCGACCTTACCAAGGGATCGTCCGCCGGGTCCCCGTCGTTCGTGGAGTGAGTCTGGGGGGATCTTGACCAGGAGTGGGCCGCTGGCCGGAGTGCGCGTGCTGGAGCTTGCGGGCCTGGCGCCGGGGCCGTTCGCCGGGATGATGCTGGCCGACCACGGCGCCCAGGTGCTGCGGATCGAGCGCGTCGCCGTCGTCACCGCCGAGGGAGACACCCCACGGCACCAGGTCATGGACCGGGGCAAGCGGACGGTCGGGCTCGACCTGAAGTCCCCCGAGGGCGTGGCCGCCTTCAAACGGCTGGCCGAGAACGCGGACGTGGTCATCGAGATCTACCGGCCCGGCGTCGCCGAACGGCTCGGCATCGGCCCCGACGACCTGCACGCGGTCAACCCGCGTCTCGTCTACGGGCGGCTGACCGGCTGGGGCCAGGAGGGGCCGCTGGCGCGGACCGCCGGGCACGACATCGACTATCTGGCGGCCTCCGGCGTGCTCTCCGCGCTGGGCCGCGAGGGCGAGCGTCCCCTGCCGCCGGTCAACCTGCTCGGCGACTTCGCGGGCGGGGGCCTCATGCTCGCCTACGGCGTGCTGCTCGCGCTCCTGGAACGCGAGCGCACTGGGCGGGGCCGGGTGATCGACGCCGCCATGGTGGACGGGGCCGCGACGCTGTTCGCGATGTTCTACCACCTGCTCCAGGACGGCTCGTGGGGGCCGCGCGGTACCAACCTGCTCGACACCGGGGCCCCCATGTACGACACCTACGAGACCGCGGACGGCGGGTTCGTCGCGGTCGGCGCGCTCGAACCGCAGTTCTGGGCGGAGCTGGTCTCCCTGATGGGCCTGACCGACCTGCCGGACCGGAACGACCGGGCGAACTGGCCCGAGCTGCGGCGCAGACTGACCGAGGCGTTCGGGTCCAGGACGCGGGCACAGTGGCAGGAGGTGTTCGAGGGCTCCGACGCGTGCGTCTTCCCGGTGCTCGACACGGCCGAGGCGGCCCGGCACCCGCACAACGTGGCACGCGGCACCTTCGTCGAGGCCGGAGGCGTCCACCAGCCCGCTCCCGCGCCGCGCCTGCTCGGTGTCCCCGGCCAGGACCTCTCCCCCGCCACCCGGCTCACGGACCTGTCAGCCTGGGGCCTGTCCCCGCAGGAGCAGGCGAAACTGCGCGAGGCGGGGGTGCTCGCCTAGACCGCCGGGCGCAGCGAGGGGAAGACCGCGACGTAGAGGTCGGCGCCCTCGGCGTGGTGGATCTCCAGGTCGGTGGTGAAGGCGCGGGCGGGCGAGCCGCCCGACTCGGTGTGCTTCCACACCTGCTGCCAGGCCTCGACGATCGCCCCCGGCATGGGTCCGCGCGCCTCGACCTTCAGCGCCTGGACACCGGGCACCCGTACCGCGACCATGCCCTCGGGCAGCGCGGCCGCGCTGCGCACGGCGACCCCGACGATCTGCGTGTAGGAGCCGTGGTGGTCGCTCTCGTAGTCGGTCAGCACGGCGTAGAGGTTCTCGTCGATCCGTCCCGGCACGTGCGCGAAGGCGCCGGGGACACTCGCCCGCGCCCACAGCGGGCCGAGCCGCCCCCGCCCCTGCTCCATCTCCTCCGCGTTGGAGGTCCGTACGGCATGGCCGACGACAAGCAATTCGGACCGATCGACAACGATCACAGCGCCTCCCCTACGACCTTCCCGTGAACTCCACGCAAACCGGATCCTAGTGCTCTCCCAGAGTGCTGGCTCCTCTTTGAGATCTTCAAAAGCGGGAAGGCCTATTCGTAGCCATTCATCGGACTATTCACCGGATCATTCACCGGAACAGGATGGAAGAACGTGAGATTTCTCAACGAGATGGTTCCTGCCCACGAGCTGACCTACAGCGACGTGTTCATGGTTCCGTCACGCTCCTCCGTCGGCTCCCGGCTGGCCGTCGACCTGTCCACCCGGGACGGTACGGGAACGACGATCCCGGTCGTGGTGGCCAACATGACGGCCGTCGCGGGACGCAGGATGGCCGAGACCGTCGCCAGGCGCGGCGGGATCACGGTGATCCCCCAGGACATTCCCAGCGAGGTCGTCGCCGAGGTGGTCGACTGGGTCAAGAAGCGCGACCTGGTGCACGACACCCCGCTCACCCTCACCCCGCACGACACCGTCGGCAAGGCCCTCAGCCTGCTGCCCAAACGGGCGCACGGCGCGGTCATCATCGTCAACTGGGACAACCGTCCCGTCGGCGTGGTCACCGAGGGCGACTGCGCCGGTGCCGACATGTACACGCAGCTGTCCCAGGTGATGTCGGACCACCTGCTCACCCTGCCCGCGGGCCTCGACCCGCGCGAGGCCTTCGACCGCCTGCACGAGGGACGGCACAGGCTCGCCCCGATCGTGGACGGCGAGGGCCGCCTGGTCGGCATCCTGACCAGGACCGGCGCACTGCGGGCGACGCTGTACCGGCCCGCGACCGACGACTCGGGCAGGCTGCGCGTCGCCGCCGCGGTCGGCGTCAACGGGGACGTGGCGGCCAAGGCCAAGGAGTTGCTTGAGGCCGGGATCGACTGCCTGGTCGTGGACACCGCCCACGGCCACCAGGAGAAGATGATCGGCGCCCTGCGGGCGGTCCGCTCGCTCGGCCCCGGCGTACCGGTCGCCGCGGGCAACGTCGTCACCACGGAGGGGGTGCGCGACCTGGTCGAGGCCGGGGCGGACATCCTCAAGGTCGGGGTGGGACCGGGGGCGATGTGCACGACCCGGATGATGACCGGGGTCGGGCGCCCGCAGTTCTCCGCCGTGCTCGAATGCGCCGCCGAGGCCCGCCGTCTCGGCCGTCACGTCTGGGCGGACGGCGGGGTCAGGCACCCCAGGGACGTGGCCCTGGCGCTGGCGGCGGGGGCGGCGAACGTGATGATCGGCTCCTGGTTCGCGGGGACCTACGAGTCTCCCGGCGACGCCAGGACCGACGCGGAGGGACGCAAGTACAAGGAGAACTTCGGCATGGCCTCCGCCCGCGCCGTGAAGCTGCGGACCGCGGAGGACTCTCCGTTCGAGCGGGCCCGCAAGGCGCTGTTCGAGGAAGGGATCTCCACTTCCCGGATGTATCTCGATCCGGCCAGTCCGAGCGTTGAGGACCAGATCGACGCGATCGTGGCAGGGTTGCGATCTTCGTGCACCTACGCGGGGGCCTCCACCTTGGAGGAGTTCCACGAGCGCGCGGTGGTGGGGGTTCAGAGTTCGTCGGGTTACACCGAGGGAATGCCCCTGCACCAGAGCTGGTGACCCGGTCACCGTGCGCTCACTGTGCGCCGCTTTCGCGCCGGGGCGTTGCCCGCCCCGGCGCGAAAGTGCGTCACCTGCGGTAACGCGTCTGCAACACGTGCTCTGCGCGGTCCTCCAGCTGCATGCGCCTGCCCTGGTAGCGAGTGAGCCTGCACAGTGCCATCAGCCCCGCCAGGGCGAGCACTGCCTCGATCATCATGATGAATGCGATCATTTCGGGTTCCTTCGCGGACCTGGCGCCGACGATCCCTGCCCACCCGTCGTCCGCGCCACTCGTAAGAACCTTAACAGTGAATCGGGGCTTTTGTCCCCCGATGTCCACTTTCGTGGGAAAAGTTTTCACTTGGAAGCTTTCTCGCAGACTACCAGGGGTGCGCAAGCCATGACCAGGACGAATGCATGTCCCCCTTCCCACGGGGTAGCCGACGGCCCGGATCCCCGACCACACAAGGGAAGGCGAACGGATATGGCGCAGTTAACGACCACCCCGGGCACCCCCGTCGTCGTCGACCGCAGGGTCCTCGTCGGCTACGACAACTACCCCGCGGCCCAGCGGGCCGTGGACGGACTCTCCGACGCCGGGTTCCCCGTCGAGCACGTGACGATCGTCGGCAGCGACCTCCGTCTTGAGGAGACCGTCACTGGCAGGGTGACCAACGGCAGGGCCGCGCTCACCGGGGCGGGAAGCGGCGCGATCTTCGGCGCCGTCGTGGGGATGTTCCTCGGGGTGTTCACCTCGACCACGATGTCGTTCCTGGTCCTGGTGCTCTGGGCGGCACTCTGGGGCGCGGTGACGGGGGCGGCGTTCGGCTTCATCAACCACTTCTTCACCGGCGGCAAGAGGGACTTCGCCTCACGCAGCGCGATCGTGGCGGGCCGCTACGACGTGCTGGTCGCCGCCTCCCACCTCGACCACGCCCGCGCCGTCCTCGACGGCGGCCCGAGGCCCGCGGACACGGTGATCGTCGATCCCGCGCCCTCGGCCGGGCCGTACGACCCCGCCGCCGCGGGATCGACGAGCCCCGACCTGCCCCACCCCGAGGGCCCCGCGCCGCGCCCCTGACTACGAGGATGACCTCACGACGAGCCTCGTCGGCATGACCAGCGGCTCGGCCGGGTCCCCCTGGATCAGGCCGAGCAGCAGCCGTACCATGGCGGCCGCCTGCTCCGCGTGCGGGCTGTGGACGCTCGTCAGCGGCGGATCGGTGTAGCGGGCCGCCTCGACGTCGTCGTAGCCGACGACCGCGACGTCGTCGGGGACGCTCCGCCCCGCCTCACGCAGGGCCCGCATCGCGCCGATGGCCATCAGGTCGTTGGCGGCGAACACCGCGTCCAGGAGCGGGTCGTCGGCCAGCAACTGGCGCATGGCGACCGCGCCCGACTCCCTGCTGAAGTCGCCGACCGCGATGATCGAACGACGGTCGGAGTCGCGCAGCACCTCGCGGTACCCGGTGAGCCGGTCCTGACCCGCGGTCATGTCCAGTGGCCCCGCGATGGTCGCGATCCGCCGCCTGCCCCGTTCGAGCAGGTGCCCGACCGCCAGCTTCGCGCCGCCCACGTTGTCCCCGTCCACGTACGGCACGGCCACCGACGCGGCGGGCCTGCCGTACGAGACGACGGGGACGCGCAGGCGGGTGAGCGCGCCGGGCAGCGGGTCGGACCCGTGACCGGACACGAGCATGACCCCGTCCACGTGGCCGCCCGCGACGTACTTCTCCACCCTGGCCTGGCTCTCCTGCGATCCGGCGGGCAGCAGCACGACCTGCTTGCCCACGGCCTCAAGCTCCAGGCTCGCGGCGCGGATGATCGTGGAGAACATCGGGTCGTCGGAGAAGGCCCGGTCCGGCTGCTCGGAGACGACCAGCGCGACGGAGTTGGTCCGCTGGGTGACGAGGTTCCTGGCAGCGCCGTTCGGGACGTACCCCAGCTCGTCGACCGCCCGCATCACCACGTCACGGATGTCGGGGGTGACGGTCGGCTGGCCGTTGACCACACGGGAGACGGTCGAACGGGACACCCCGGCACGGGCGGCGACCGCCTCCAGGGTGGGTCTTCTCATCTGTTTCCCCCGCATCCTCGACACCATGGCGTAATGCCCTCGGGTGGCGAGTCCGGCGCGCGAGGTCGCGGGTCCGCGCCGGTCTCCCGGCCTGCTCGGCATTATCCGGCATTATGCGTCAGCGGCCTGAACGGACGGTCCGGAGCGCCTGCCCCCACGCCGATCGCGGCGCGCTCGGCACACCGTTGGCCGTCGTGGCACCTCCCGCCGAGGTCACGGCGACAGGTCACGGGACGCGCGTCCCCCCGCATCTCATGTGTCGGCCGAACCCCGTAGAGTCGTTCGGCCGACCGGAAAGCGGCCGGCGCCCCTCAACCCGACGTGCACCCAACCAAGGAGACCAACGTGGCACTGGAGAAGCCTGAGATCGACTTCCCGGAGGGCGAGCCGCCCGCGGAACTGCAGATCGTCGACATCGTCGAAGGAGACGGTCCTGAGGCCAAGCCGGGCCACCAGGTCAGCGTGCACTACGTCGGCGTCGCCTTCTCCACCGGCGAGGAGTTCGACGCCTCCTGGAACCGTGGCGAAGCCTTCCAGTTCCCGCTCGGCGGCGGCCGGGTCATCGCCGGATGGGACCAGGGCGTCGCGGGCATGAAGGTCGGCGGTCGCCGCCGCCTCACCATCCCGCCGCACCTCGGCTACGGCAACCGCGGCGCGGGCGCCCGCATCAAGCCGGGCGAGACGCTCATCTTCGTCGTGGACCTGCTCGGCGTCAGCTGACACCCACACGAACCCACGGACGGGCCGTCCTTCCTTACGGGGGCGGCCCGTTCGTGGTTCTCGGGGGCGGGTCGCCTGTGGTCGCGGGGCGAGTCGCTTCTTCTCGGATTGAGCCGTGTCGGAGCAGACTCAAGGGCCAGCCGCTCTCCGCCAGGGGCGAATCGCTTCGGATCAGGCTTCCGGGTGGGCGCTTTTCTCGGTTCGGGCCTCGTCGGGAGCAGGCTCGGGGGCCGATCGCCTCTTCGGCGGGAGCGGATCGCTCCAAACGAAGGCTCGGGGTTGGGCTGCGTTTCGTGGTTCGGGCCACGTCGGGAGTGGATCACTCTGGAGCAAGGCTTCGGGGTCGGGCCGCTTTCCACGGCTCAGGATTGGCCGTTTCCTCGGCTTCGGCTTCGGAGGGCCAGGGGCTTCCTCGCGGGACCAAGGCTTGTTTTTCGGGCGTAGGCCACTTCGGAACGGGCTCCGGAGGCCGGGTCACGCGGAAAAGGGCGGACCCGCCTCGGCGAAATGTCACCGGCTGCTCATAGGCTGAGCCCGTGCTGCTGATCGACCTTGTCCGCACCTCCGCGGCGGTGACCGCCGACCCCGCCCGGCTGGTGAAGATCCGTCATCTGGCGGAGCTCCTCGGCAGGGTCGATCCCGGCGAGGCGGAGATCGCCATCTCCTACCTCTCGGGAGAGCTGCCCCAGCGCAACGTCGGCGTCGGCTGGGCGAGCCTGCAGGATCCGCCCGAGCCGCGTCTGGCGGCGACCGCGACCCTGCGTCAGGTGGACGACTTTCTCGACCGCATCAAGGCCCAGGCGGGTCCCGGCTCCCAGGCGGCGCGCAAGACCCTGGTCACCGAGCTGTTCGGGGCGCTCACCCGCCAGGAGCAGGCCTTCCTGTCGCGGCTGCTCCGCGGTGAGCTGCGGCAGGGCGCGCTCGACGGTGTGATGATCGAGGCGATCGCGAAGGCGGCCGAGGTCCCGGCCACGGAGGTCAGGCGGGCGCTGACGCTGCGCGGCTGGCTGCCCGCCGTCGGCGCCGCCGCCCTCGGTGGTGGGGTCGAGGCGCTGCGCGCCTTCCGCCTTGAGGTCGGCCGCCCGGTCTCGCCGATGCTGGCGCAGAGCGCGGCCTCGGTGGCCGTCGCCCTCGGCAAGATCGGCGGTCTCGCCGCCGTCGAGTGGAAACTGGACGGCGTGCGGATCCAGGCCCATCGTTCCGGCGACACGGTCTCCGTCTTCACCAGGACGCTCGACGACATCACCGCCCAGGTTCCCGAGGTCGCCGAGGCGGTCGGCGCCCTGCCCTCCCAGGATCTGGTGCTGGACGGCGAGGTCATCGCGCTGCGCCCCGACGGCCGCCCCGAGCCCTTCCAGATCACCTCGGGCCGTGTCTCCAGCCGCACCGACGTCGCCACGGTGCGCGGCAAGACCCCGTTGAGCGTGTTCTTCTTCGACGCGCTACGGGTCGACGGCGCCGACCTGCTCGACCAGCCGGGTCAAATCAGGCACGCGGCCCTGGCCGAGGCCGTCCCCGCGGAGCTGGTGACCCCCCGCCTGGTCACCGAGAACGTCGAGAGCGCCGAGGAGTTCTACCGGGACGTGATCAGGGGCGGCCACGAGGGAGTGGTGGTCAAGTCCCTGCTGGCGCCGTACGCGGCGGGCAGGCGTGGGGCGGGCTGGGTCAAGGTGAAGCCCCGGCACACGCTCGACCTGGTCGTCCTGGCCGCTGAGTGGGGGCACGGCCGCCGCGAGGGCCGCCTCTCCAACCTGCACCTGGGGGCCCTCGACCCTCTGACGGGCGGGTTCGTCATGCTCGGCAAGACCTTCAAGGGGCTGACCGACGAACTGCTCGCCTGGCAGACCGAACGTCTCCTCGCCCTCGCCGACGGCCCGTCGGACGCCTGGGTGGTCCCGGTCCGTCCCGAACTGGTGGTCGAGATCGCCTTCGACGGCGTCCAGCGGTCCACCCGCTACCCCGGGGGCATGGCGCTGCGCTTCGCCCGTGTCCTGCGCTACCGCCCTGACAAGGGCGCCGCCCAGGCCGACACGGTGGAGACCGTACGCACCCTCATGCTCTGAACCTGCTCCTGTGTGTCTGAGATGTCCTGAGGTGCGCTCCAGCAGGTCCCAAGCGTTCCGATGATCGAGGGATCCAGCCGCCGGATGCCCTGTCGGCACCGTCACGCCTCGCGCCCGGCGAACGCGGCTCATCTCAGCTTCCGATTCCGCTCATCGTTTCCGGTGCCGTTTTCCGTCTTTCAACCTGTGAAGCCTTGATCGGTATGGCGTTCGCCAGCCGGGTCACCTCGCCGAATCCGGGGCGGCGGAGATTCCTGTGACACCGGAAAGCCTTTGTTACCCATGGGACCGATGAAACAGCGGAGTTTTCCGTGATTTCCAAGCCCATGCTTCCCGTACGGCCCCGCACGCCCCTGACCAGGGACGACCGGTGATCAAATCGCCCTTTCCCGGAGCCAGGAAGGTCATTCACATGGCCACGAATCCCCGCATCCACCGGGGGTCACGACTCCACACCCCCGCCCACTCCACGCCACCAAAAACAACGATCTTCATCACTTTCATCATCATTTAGACATGAAAGTGACATAAATCACTTTATGTCCCATTAACGTGGCTTTGCCCGCTCTTTGTCGCATATGGTCGGCCCACGTCACGGCGGGAAGCACCCCCGCACCCCGCCGACGGGACCGGCCGGTGCGCACCCCCCGCCCCCTCCGCTCCGTACGGTCCCTGTCCTGCCCCCTATCTTGGACCGTGGTTCACCTTGGGCCTGCACACCCACACCCCCTCCCCCACTCCCCCGAAGAGCCCCTCCCCGAGAAAGCGGCGGATCATCGCCCTGGCGGCGGGCGCCACCGTGGTCGCCGTGATCTCCGCGACCGCATGGGCGATCTCCAACGACGACGCCCACCTGGCGACGACCGTCGCCCTCACCGGAGCCCGGCAGAGCACCAACGCCCCTCAGCCCCAGGACACCCCGCTTCCTGGAACCCAGCCCCCTGGAGCCGCTCCCGGCGGTGCCGTCCCCTCCCCCGCCCCTCCCTCCCCCACCGGTTCTCTTCCGGCTCCCCTTCCGGTGTCGCCCTCCGGCACGGCCGCTGCGTCCCCCTCCGACACAGCGACCATCCCGCAGGGCTCGCCCTCCCCCGGGTCCCCCACCCAGGGAACGGCCACCCCCTCCCCCACCGCCGTCCCCGAGGCCAGTGACACCCCGAAGCCCGAGAAGACGCGGAAGGCCGCGAAACCCAAGCCGCGCGTGATCTCAAGCGGGACCTGTGGCGCGTCCTACTACGCGGAAGGGCAGATGACCGCCAGCGGTGAGCGGTTCAACCCGAACGCGATGACCGCGGCGCACAAGACCCTCCCCATGGGCAGCAGGGTCCGGGTGACCAACCCCGCCAACGGCGAGTCGGTTACGGTCAGGATCAACGACCGGGGTCCCTACATCGGCGGACGCTGCCTCGACCTGTCGAGGGCGGCCTTCTCCGCGATCGGCAGCATCAACGCCGGGGTCATGCACGTCAGATACGAGGTACTGGCCAGGTAGTCCCTCCTTTCCGGCCTCCTACTTCACCGGCCGCATCGTGAACGGGTAGTTGAACCGGCCCTCGCCCAGCGCCGCCAGGCCACCGACCACCGAGAGCGCCATGCCTCCGAGCCAGAGCACGGGCATCAGGACCGTGCCCACGACCGTGATGGCCAGCAGCACGGTCGCGCCGAGCAGGGTCAGCTGGAAGTTGAGCGCCTCGACCGCGTGCCTGCGGACGTAGGGCGAGGTCTTGCCCGCGGTGAGCATCATGATCAACGGACCGATCGCGAGCAGGCCGGTCAGCGGGAGCAGGTGCGCGGCCGCGGCCCCCACCCGGTCTCCCCCTGTGAGCGCCTGTGCCCCGTGGTAGGCGGGAGCCGCCCCCGTGGTGAACGGGTACGGCGCGGGCACGGGCGGGCGGGAGCCGTACAGCTCGTGCATGATCGGCATGAGGTCGGCGTGGACGCGGGCCGTCATCGCCCGCTCGACCCTGTCGTCGAACTCGATCTTGTCAAGTCGTCCCTCGGTGTAGGCGGCCTTGATGTGCTCGACCACCTGTTCCCGGTCCTGGTTGCTCACCCGGAGCCTGGCGTGCTCGAATCCGGGGTCGGAAAGTGCCGCGCCGCCGCGCCATGCGCCCGCCGCCGGTGTCGCTGTGCCTGTCATAGAACCGACATACCTTTCGTTTCCGCCGTCGATCTCAATATTCAGCGACAACTTTTGACCGGTCTATCCGGGTGAACCCTTGGATGTCCCTTAGAGTCCACCCTGGGCTTTCACCATGAAACGACCAGGGGATGTATACAAGGAGACATGAGATGGCGTGATCGCTATGGATTAAGGCGTCTGCGCGGGCCGAAGATCGCCAGGTTCGACCGAGAGGCGACCGACTCCGACGTCGAGGCGCTCATCGCCTTCGCGAAGTCACGCCAGGGCGTTGAGTTCTACGTCGAGCCTGAGACCTTCGCGACCGACACCACCGCGATGGCGATCGCGGACGACGGCGAGTGGACACGCCGCCGGGTCGGCTCGCCCGCGGTGATCAGAAAGGTGGCTCGCGACCTCGCCCTTCCGGTCTACGACGTGCAGCTGACTGGCTACCCCGCCCGGATGCGGGCCTACAACGAGCGGCGCAAGCGCGCCGAGGGCTGAGCCGGTCACTCCGCGTGGTCCTCAGGCTCCCCAAGTAACGCGATCATCGGCAGCAGCCACGCCATCCGGGGAGCCCCCATCTCCCTGTCGAGCTCCTGCGAGGTGGGCATCCTGTCTCTGAGCACCCGTGGTGGGAGCAGGTGCCGCAACGCGCACATGAGCAGATTGGCCATCGAGTAGCCCGGGTCGATGTCGCACGCGCGGGAGAGCGCGATGCCCGCCAGGGCGGAGTCACCCCGGCACCAGGCCGCGGCGCCGAGCAGGGAGGCGGCCGGGGGCACGAACCTCGGCTCCAGTCTGCGGGTGAGGTCACGCCACAGCCCGAGACAGGCATCGGCCGAAACCGCGTCGCCGGTCGGGGCGCGGTCGGCGGTCAGCGCCCACGCCTCGTCACGGATCCTGACCACCGCGAGGGCGAACCCCAGCCTGACCGCCTCCTCGTCGGACAGCCGCCCTCCCGAGGCGTGCAGGGCGATCGCCGAGCGCACCCGTGCCATCCCGTCGGCGACGAACTCCGCGGCGAGCCCTCCGGGGGCGTCGCTCTCGGCGAGCCCGGCTCTCAGCTCCCGGGTGACACGCGCGGTCGCCCGGCGCATGGCCAGGCGCTCCGCCCCGCCGACGGGATCGAGGGAACGCTCCAGGGTCCGCCTGTCGGGCAGCGCGACCAGGCCGTGCACGGTCGCCTTGGCGGCGACGACACCCGTCTCACGGTCGTAGGGCGTGCCGTCGGCGGGACAGCAGTCGGCGCGGGAGCACGTGTAGGACCAGTAGCGGCCGTCCTCGGCCCGTAGCGCGTCGACCACCGTGACGCCCGACTGGCGGAACAGCGTCACGGTCAGGTCCATGGCCGGGGTCACCAGCGCGCCGGGGCCGTATCCCACGACGATGACCTGGGTGATGCCCTCCTCGGCGAGCAGCGGCAGGAGCTTGCCGGGGCCGGGAGGGGCGAGCGGTAGGTCCCAGCGGACGGTGAGGTGCAGCCGGCAGCGGGGTGGTCTGCCCCGCAGCCCGATGACGACCAGGCTGTCCGAGGGGTGGAAGCCCACGAGGTAGGGCACCGCGCCGAGGATGTCCTGCGTGGAGGCGAGCAGGAGGGCGGGCGAGGAGGCGGAGGGGATGGGCGGAGCGGGAACGTCGGTTGTCATGGGCGAAGCATCGCCTGGTTGCCGTTCTCGCCGTGCGACCGAACGCCGTTCTGTGGACAACTTTCCGGGGAGCGGCCGGTTGTCCACAGGCTCCGCCGTACAAAGCCGCACAAAGCCGTACAAAACGGGAACAACCGAGGGACTCAGGCCCTCTCGCGGATCTCCGGGGCGGCACCGGGTACGGCCAGCCGCGTCCTGACCAGGATGGCCGCGCCCGCGACCGCCGCGGGCATCGTCACGACGGCGGCCAGCGGAACGAGGAAGATCAGGAAGATCAGCACGCCGAACCCGAGGGCACGCGCCTTGTTCCGGCGCAGGACGGCGAAGCGCTCCTTACGCGCCAGCCCCCTGCGTTCCATGGCTAGCGCGGTCAGCTCGACGGTCAGGAAGAAGCCCGAGACCAGGGCGCCGAGCACCGGGACGACCGTCTGCCCGATCACCGGGACGAAGCCGAGGAAGAACAGCGGGACGGTGAACAGCAGCACGTACCACAGGGTGATGAGGCTGTCCCTGATCGACCTGGGGATCGCCTTCCACATCGGGAGATCGTGCCCGACCGGCAGGTCACCGTGGGACAGCTCGACCTGCTCGGAGAGCTTCTCGTAGAAGGGCTCACCGACGATCAGCGTCACCGCGGCGAAGGTCACCACGAACAGGACCAGCCCGGCGCCGAAGACCGCCAGCCCGACCAGGCCCCGCAGGGCTGTCTGCGCCGCGTGCGCCCATCCCGAGGCGAACGGCGTCACCCATTCGGCGATGTCGGTCGCGTGGGTGCCGAGCCAGTAGAGCCCCACCGCGTAGAGGATGAAGACGATCAGAGCGGGGATCAGCCCGAACAGCCACCAACGGGGGTTCTTCGCGACCCAGCTCAGTCCCTGGAAGAAGAACCCGGCACCTTCCACGAAGGAGCGGAAATGACCCATGCCGGAAGATTAGCGGCATCGGCGAATCGCCGCGCGACGCTTCCAATCAGGAAGGGTCAGGACTGCCAGAGGGTGGGGACGGAGACGCCGAGTTCGCCGAAGAGGCGGCGCAGCAGCGGCAGGGAGATGCCCAGGACGTTGCCGTGGTCGCCGTCGATGCCCTCGACGAACCAGCCGCCGGGACCGTCCAGCGTGAAGGCGCCCGCGACCCGCAGGGGTTCGCCGGTGGCCACGTAGGCGGCGATCTCCTCGTCGCCGGGCGTCCCGAAGCGCACGACGGTCGCCCCGACCTCCGACACCTGCCTGCCGTCCGAGGCGTCGATCACGCAGTGGCCGGTGAGCAGCCGTCCCTGACGCCCGCGCATGGACTTCCAGCGGGCGACGGCCTCCTGTGGCGAGGACGGCTTGCCGTACGCCTGGCCGTCCAGTTCGAGCACCGAGTCGCAGCCGATGACGAGGCCCGAGGTGAGGTCACGCGCGACGACCGACGCTTTGGCGTTGGCCAGGGCCAGGCAGAGGTCCGCCGGGGTCTGCGCGGTGACGGCCTCCTCGTCCACCCCGCTGACGATCACCTTGGGGTCGAGTCCGGCGCTGCGGAGCAGGGCGAGGCGGGCGGGGGAGGCGGAGGCGAGCACGATCCGGGTCACGCCGACCGAGCCTAGCGCCCCCGAAGCACTCCCCCGGAAAGGCGACTACTTCGGCTTGATGGAGGAGACGACGGTGTTGACGTCGCGCCAGTAGGGGCGCTGGACGTCGGGGATCGTCACGAAGACCATGGCGGGCCGCGAGGCGGAGCTGCTCGTCACGGCGACGGCGGCCACGGAGAAGCGCGCCTTGCCCTTGACCTTGTACTTCACCTTGTAGGTGAGCAGCCAGCCCTTCTTGATCGGCTGCGAGGCGAGCCAGGAGATCCTGGAGTCCTCGGGGTGGTGGTTGAGCGTCCAGCGGGCGGCCAGCAGCGCGGTGTCCTTGGCGTGGCGCTGCGCCTGGATCGGCACCGGGCAGCTGACGACCATGGCCCTGACGGGCGCTCCCTTCACCTTCGGCAGGACCTGCTTGGTCGAGAACGGCGAGGCCCCGAAGATCTTCCACGGCTTGCTCAGCCTGGCGAGCCAGACGCCCGACCTGCGGTCCTTCAGCACGCGCTTGCCCTTGTGGTGGGCCTTGCCGTACAGCCGGGCGAGTTTCTTGTCGCGCGGCAGTTCGGGGACGCGGGGGTCGGCGAAGGCGGCCACGACCGCGCTCCGGTCGCGCGCGACCCCCTCCAGGGTGGACGGCGAGGGCGAGGCTGACGCCTCAGGAGTCGTGGAAGCCGAAACGGAAGCCGAAGCAGAGGGAGAGACGGAAGGGGAGGCGGACACGGGGCTGGAACCGGGCGAGGGTGTCGCGGCAGGTGGCGCGGCGACCTGCCCCGACGACACCTCGCCCGGTCGATCGGAGGTGCCGGAGAAGACAAGGGCGGCCACGACGGCGGCAGCGGCGACGACCAGCACCACGGCCACGGCCAGCACCCGGTAGACGACGCGCATCGACAGGTCGCCGATGCGGGAGCGCTTCGGCGGCTTCGGTGGGCGGGGGACGGAGGTCCTCCGCGGGTCGGACGGGTCCGCCTCGGCGGTCACACGCGTCGTTACGGCACCCGGTTCCCGGGTCCCCTGAGTCCCACCCACCCCATCGAGCACGATCGGGAGCGTACGACAAATCCGGTTTTCCCGTGCGGGATCCCCATCACACTTAGGGAACGAGTGCCCTCCCGTCTTCTGGTCCGGTATGCCCCTTCTTGCACCTTCCTGCCATGATGCCACCGTGCTTGCAGAACGCCGGGTAGAGCTCCGCTTCCACGTCACCTCCCGTGACGCGAGGACCCACACGAACCTGTCCGCCGTCCGCTCCGACGGCGCGGGCCTCTGGCTCGCGGGTGACGAGACCGCGACCGTGGAGTATCTGACCCTCCACGAGGGCCGCTACGACGACCAGCGCACCTACGCCCTGGCGGACTTCGTCGACCTGCCCGCAGGTCCCGAGGACGAGGCCGACATCGAGGGACTGGCCAGGGCCGACGGCTGGCTGTGGGCGATCGGCTCGCACAGTCTCAAGCGCAAGCGGGTCAGGAGGGACCACCCCGTCGGCAAGTCCCTGCGCAGGCTCGGCAGTCTCGTGCGCGAGGAGAACCGCTACGTCCTGCTGCGGCTGCCGCTGGTCGGCTCCCAGCCGGTCCGCGCGGACGGCTCCCGCACCGCGGCGATCCTGTCGGGGCGCGGCAGGAACCTGGCCGACCTGATGGCCGACGACCCCTACCTCGCCCCCTTCCTGAAGATCCCCGGCAAGGACAACGGCCTGGACGTCGAGGGCATCGCGGTGCTCGGCGAACGCGTCTTCGTCGGCCTTCGCGGACCCGTGCTGCGTGGCTGGGCCGTACTGCTGGAGATCCGGCCCGAGAGTGACCCGCGCCGTCCCGAGCGGCTGGTGCTGGCGCCGATCGACGGCGAGCCGTACCGGATGCACTTCCTGAACCTCGGCGGGCTCGGCATCCGGGACCTGTGCCCGCACCAGGGGGACCTGATGATCCTGGCGGGGCCGACCATGGATCTCGACGGTCCGGTACGGCTGCTGCGCTGGAGCCCGGGGGCGACGCCGTCCGTCGAGCACGACCCGAGGCTCGTGATGGACCTGCCCCACGGCGACGGCGACGACCACGCAGAGGGGATGAGCATGCTCGACGACGAGCACCTGCTGGTGGTCTACGACAGCCCGGCCGCCTGGCGGCTGACGCCCGAGGGCGGGGTGCTCGCCGACGTCGTCAGGCTGACCTGAGCGGTCCCGAGGTGGCCGGGCGGAAGCCTTCGCCGCGCAGCCACGGCGCGTCCGCGACAAGCGTGCACGAGCCGGGCGCGATCTCGGTGAACCCGGCGTCCCTGACCGTGGGCAGGCCGGAGTCGGCCAGCCCTGCCCAGCGTCCGGTCTCGGCGGTGCGGACCGCGCAGGTCAGGCCCCGCTCCCGCCAGGCACGCCTGGCCTCCTCGCCGCTGCCCCACCAGGCGAGCTGGGCGGCGTGTCCCGCCTGGGCCATGGTCTTGCCCGCCGACATCTCCAGGGTGGGGTTGACCCAGAGCACGACGCCGCCGTCCGGCGCGGGGCCCGGCTCCTCGGGGTCGGTCAGGTCGGTGCCGGAGACCTGGAGCCTGGACAGGTCCCTCGGCCAGTCGTCGAGCGGCACCGGAGGGTGGACGCGGACCTCGGCGGTGCCCGAGGTGACGGTGATGCCGGGCAGGTCAAGCACCCTGCGCCACTCGGCGCCGCGGGCGCGCCGTACGACCTTCCTGATTCCGAGGGTCTCCCACGCCCTGACCGGCTCGGCCCACTCGCCGTCCTCGGCGGCGCGGGGGTCGTCCAGCAGGGTGAGTACGGCGAGCACGGCCGCCTCCAGGGCGTCGGTGCGCGTCGGTGGGGCCGTCCGCTCGATCCGCACCACCAGCGGGAGCACCCTCTGACCGTTCACTTCCGTCTCACTCACCCTCCAAGGATGCCCCCTCCCCCGCTCAGGCGGGGACGGCGTTCTTCCTGGCGGCCGTGACGGAGACCGACATGAGGGCCGCGACCAGGCACAGGGCTCCCGCGGCGTACCAGGCGAGGTCGTAGGCGCCGGACAGGTCGCGGGTCAGGCCCGCGCCGACCGCGGCGATGGCCGCGCCCACCTGGTGGGAGGCGAAGACCCAGCCGAAGACCACCGGGGCATCGGCGCCGTAGACCTGGCGGCACAGGGCGACCGTCGGCGGCACGGTCGCGACCCAGTCGAGGCCGTAGAAGATGATGAAGACGAGCATGCTGGGCTCGGTCGTCGCCGAGAACAGGCTGGGCAGCACCATCAGCGACAGTCCGCGCAGCGCGTAGTAGACGCCGAGCAGGACCCGGGAGTCCACCCGGTCGCTCAGCCAGCCGGAGGCGATCGTCCCCACGACGTCGAAGATCCCGATGACCGCGAGCAGCCCGGCCGCGACCGGCTCCGACATGCCGTGGTCGTGGGCCGCGGGGATGAAGTGGGTGCCGACCAGGCCGTTCGTGCTCATCCCGCAGATCGCGAACCCTCCGGCGAGCAGCCAGAAGGACCGGGTCCTGGCCGCCCGTCCGAGTACGGCGAGCGCCCGTGCGGCGGCTCCTCCCCTCCCGGCCCTGGGGGCGGGTATGGATACCAGTTGGCCGGGGTCGGCGCCCAGGGCGGTCGTGCCCACCTCCGCGGGGTGGTCGCGCAGCAGGAACCACACCAGGGGGACGACCACCAGGGCCGCCCCGGCGACCGTGGCCGAGGCCGTACGCCATCCCGAGGTCTGGGCCAGGGAGGCCAGGACGGGCAGGAAGACGAGCTGACCGGTCGCGCCGCCCGCGGTGAGGACGCCGGTGACGAGGCCCCGGTGCCGGACGAACCAGCGGTCGGTGAGGGTCGCGGCGAAGACCAGGGCCATCGAGCCGGTGCCCAGCCCGACCAGCACGCCCCAGCACAGGACGAGCTGCCAGGAGGCGTTCATGAGGATGGTGAACCCGCTGCCCGCGGCGACGAGCAGCAGCGCGCACGAGACGACCCTGCGCATGCCGAAGCGGTCCATGAGGGCGGCCGCGAAGGGGGCGGTCAGGCCGTACAGCATGAGGTTGACCGAGACGGCCAGTGAGATCGTGCCGCGTGACCAGCCGAACTCCTCCTGCAGGGGGGTGATCAGCACGCCCGGGGTCGCCCGGAACCCGGCGGCGCCGAGGATCGCCACGAAGGCGACCCCGGCCACGATCCAGGCGCGATGCACCCCAGACCTGCGCGTGCGAAGAGGGGTGGTTGTCATGTGGCCCATCATGGAGGTGGCTCTCCGGACCCACGAGTGGCCCGAGCGCCAATATCCGTAAGAATCAGGCCATAAGAGAGATGTGCCAAGACCGGCCCATCTCAGATGTACAACACCCGGCTCGTCCCACTTGTCGGAAATAGGGGATGATGTTCAGCTTTGCTCGACCGGGGCCGGTGAGCGAGCGAGCGCCGGGCTACTAAGGAGTTCTACCGTGTTCCATGCGCGGAGGTCCGGCAGGTTCCTGCCGGCGCTGTTGGGGGGCGCGCTCGTGCTGAGCGGCTGCGGGATCGGCGACGCCGGGTCCGCCGCCTCGAAGCCGGTCTCTTCGGGGGCCAGGAGCATCACCTACGCCTACGAGCAGGAGTTCCACTCCTACAACAACAACACCGCCGCGGAGAACGCCACGCGCAACGCCGGGCCGCTGCAGCGGGTCCTGACCGGTTTCTGGTTCTACGGGGAGAACGGCGAGATCACCGCCGACCGGGACTTCGGCCGCTACGTCAAGACCTCGGACGACCCGCTGACTGTCGAGTACACGATCAGCCCGAAGGCCGTCTGGTCCGACGGCACCCCGATCGACTGCGACGACGTGCTGCTGTGGTGGGGGTTCAAGTCCGGGAAGATCAAGGGCTTCTCCACCTCCGGCACGACCGGCGTCGAGGACACCGAACTGCCCGCCTGCGAGAAGGGCGACAGGAGCTTCTCCCTCGTCTACGACAAGCCCTTCGCCGACTGGATCGCGGGCGGGCCCGGCGCGACCGAGCTGCTGCCCGCCCACGTGGTGGCGAAGCAGGGCGGCCTCTCCGAGGACGAGTTCATCGCGGCGGTCAAGGCACGTGACGCGAAGAGGCTCGAAAGGTCCATCAAGTTCTTCAACGACGGCTGGGTCTCCGAGGTCTCGCTGCCCCCGGCCGAGCTGATCCCGTCCTCGGGCCCCTACAAGCTCTCCAAGATGGACACGGGACAGTCGCTGACCTTCGTCGCCAACGACAGGTGGTGGGGCACCCCGGCGGCGACCCCGACCATCATCGAGCGCTTCATCACCCTCGACGAGCAGGCCCAGGCGCTGCACAACCGGGAGGTCCAGATCATCGAGCCGCAGCCGGGACCCGGCGTGCTCAAGGATCTGGAGAGGATAGAGGGTGTCAAGGTCAACGTCGCCGACCAGTACACCTACGAGCACCTGGACTTCAACGTCGATTCGAGTCCCTTCAGGGACAAACGGCTGCGCCAGGCCTTCGCCAAGTGCGTGCCCAGGCAGCTCATCGTCGACAGCCTGATCAAACCGGTGATCCCGGACGCCAAGCCCCTGGAGATCCGCAACGTGGCGCCGTTCCAGGCCAACGCGGCGGCGGTCATCGCCGCCTCCGGCGGCGCGGGCGTCTACGCGAAGCAGGACATCGAGGGCGCCAGGGCCCTGGTGGCCAAGGCGGGCAAGACCGGCGTCCAGGTCAAGATCGGCTACCAGACCCCCAACCCGCGCCGGACCGTCGAGGTGCAGCTGATCATCGACGCCTGCAACAAGGCGGGCTTCGAGGTCGTGGACAAGGGCTCCGACGACTTCTTCGGCACCGTGATGCCCGCCAACGGCTACGACGTCGCACTGTTCGCCTGGTCGGCGTCGTCCCTGGTCAGCGGCTGGGCCTCCACCTACACCACGCCCAAGAAGTGCGACAGCGAGAACAAGGGCAACAACAACGGCTGCTACTCGAGCGCGAGGGTGGACCGGCTCATCAGGAAGCTGAACGCGACAGTCGAGCTGGACGCGCAGATCCCCATCATCGGGGCGATCGAGAAGCAACTGTGGGCGGACGTGGCGACCATCCCGCTCTTCCAGCACTCGACCCTCAGCGCGTGGGACGAGTCGATCCGCAACGTCGTGCCGAACCCCGCGCAGTCCACCATCACCTGGAACATGGACCGGTGGAGCCTGGGCTGAGATCGAGGTCATAGCTGACAGCAGGTGACAGGTATGGGCGGCACGATGGGGACCGCACCTCGAACGAAGAACGAAGAACGAAGAACGAACAAGGAGATCCCCATGCCCCGCGCGACCGGCACCTTCACCCTGGACAGTTGGGAACCGGAGACCTACGACGAGGCGGAGGGCGCGACGCTCTCCCTCGTCCACGTGACCAAGACCTTCGCCGGTGACCTCGCGGGCACCAGCACCACCGACATCATCACCGCGACGTCCCAGGTCGAGGACTCGGCGGCCTACGCGGGCTTCGAACGCTTCACCGGGACCCTGCACGGCAGGAAGGGCACCTTCGTGCTGCACCACAACGCCACGGCGTACGCGGGAGAGTCGGCCCTGACCTGGGACGTCCTGCCCGACTCCGGCACCGGGGAGCTGACGGGCGTCCGCGGCTCCGGCGGCATCGTCAACGACAACGGCGCCCACTCCTACCACCTGGACTACGAACTCGGCTGAGAGCCGTCGATGAGACGAATTCACATGCGTGCGAGCCGTACGACCATGTGATCGTCTCGTCGGTGGCGGTGTGATGGGGGTATGAGCCAAGCACCGATTCTTGTCCTTGGCGGCCGTGGCAAGACCGGCCGCCGCGTGGTCGCCCGCCTGCGCGACCTGGAGGTCCCCGTCCGCGTCGCCTCCCGTTCGACCGGCACCCTGTTCGACTACGGCGACCCGGAGACCTGGGGACCCGCCCTTGAGGGGGTCAGGGCCGTCTATCTCGTCCCGATGGCCGAGGCCGTCGATCCCTCGACCGTCGCCGCCTTCGTCGCCCGCGCGGCCGAGGCGGGCGTCCGGCGGATCGTCCTGCTGTCGGCGCGCGGGGAGGACGGCCAGGGGCACCCGTCGCAGGATCCGTTCGAGAAGCCGGTCCGCGACGCCGTGCCCGAGTGGACGATCCTGCGGGCGGGCTGGTTCGCGCAGAACTTCAGCGAGGACTTCCTGCTCGAACCTGTCATGTCCGGGGAGCTGGCACTGCCCGCGGGTGAGGGACGGGAGGCGTTCGTCGACGTGGCCGACATCGCCGACGTGGCCGTGGCCGCGCTCACCGGCGACGGGCACGCGGGCCAGACCTACGAGGTGACCGGCCCGGAGGCGATCTCCTTCGGTGACGTCGCCGCCGTCATCTCCCGCGTCTCCGGGCACCGGGTCCGCTACGTCCCCGTCGACCGGGAGACCTACGGCGCCGCCCTGTCCGGGCAGGGCTACCCGCAGGAGGTCGTCGAGGCCGTCGCCGACCTGATGGAGGAGCTGGCCCGCGGGGTGGGCGACCGGGTCGGCGACGGCGTACGGCGCGCCCTGGGACGCGAGCCGCGTTCCTTCGCCGCGTTCGCCGAGGAGGCCGCCGCGGCGGGAGCGTGGAAGTCCTGACCGCTCAGGAACGGCGCGCCTCGGCCAGCAGGGCGCCGGGTGAGCGGCCACGCACGCGCTTGAAGGCGTTGCTGAACGCGAACCCGTCGGAGTAGCCGATCCTGCGGGCGACCGACGCCACGCTCGCGCCCTTCTCGCGCAGCAGGTCGGCGGCCAGGGTCATCCGCCACTCGGTCACGTAGGTCATGGGCGGCGTCCCGACCAGTTCGGTGAACACCCGGGAGAACGCCGCCCGCGACAACCCGGCCTCCCCCGCCATGCTCGCGACCGTCCAGGGGCGGCCCGGGTCGTCGCGCAGGGCGCGCAGCACGCGTCCCACCCGCGGATCGGCCAGCGCCCGGTATCCGGCGGGAGGCTCGGAGTCCGGGTGGGCGAACCAGCAGCGCAGCGCCTTGACCAGCAGCGTGTCGAGCAGCCGGTCCAGGACGATCTGCTGGCCGGGCTCCTCGCTGAGGATCTCCACGGCCAGCAGACCGAGCAGCGGCGCCAGGTCCCGCTCGCCCCGGACGATCGCCAGGTCCGGCAGGGAGCGCAGCAGCCGGTCGCCGACGTCGCCCCGGATCGGGTATCCGGCGACCACGAACGTGCCGGTCGCCTCGGCGTTGAGGCCGCAGGTCCTGGGCCCGAGAACGAGGTCGTCGGCGTCCAGCATGGGCCCGTCGCCGACCGTGTGGCAGGTGGTCTCGTCCTCGATGACGATCTGGGGCGGGGTGGCCGGGTCGTCGGCGACGGAGAACGGCCTGCCGCCCCGGACCAGCGCGACCTCCCCCCTGCGCAGCGGCTCGGGGGCCGAGCCGTCCATGAGGATCCAGGCGTCCCCGGTGAGCACGGTGACCAGGCCGAGCGGCACCGGGCCGGTGAAGCGGACGTTCCACGGCGGTTCGACGACCGAGCGGCAGAACACCGCGCCCCGCGCCCGCACACCCCCGAGATAGTCGTCAAGAAAGTCCATGACGAGACGATCCCACATGCCAACCGGCCGTTCAACCGCGAGCCGTCTTTTTCAGAGGTACGGCGCGCCGGGAAGTTGACGGGGTCATTGCCCCTGTGACATCCTGACGGTGGCACCGAGGTTGACGCTTATAGTATTTGTGGCTTTTCGTTTGCCAATTGCGCTATGCTGCTGCCCTCGCGCCGTCTGTCGACGCCCCCGGGTCTTTCCGGGGCGTTTGGCGTGCGCGCAGTCGATTCCATCCGTGATCTCCGGAAGGACATCTGTTGGCAGCCTCGCGCAACGCCTCCGCCGTACCCGCTGGTCCCCGTCGCGTGTCTTTCGCGCGTATTCAGGAGCCGCTCGAAGTTCCTGACCTTCTCGCTTTGCAGACCGAGTCGTTTGACTGGTTGCTGGGCAACGAGAAGTGGAAGGGGCGGGTCGAGGCGGCTCGCCAGGCCGGGCGCAAGGACGTTCCGGCCCAGTCGGGTCTCGAAGAGATCTTCGAGGAGATCAGTCCCATCGAGGACTTCTCCGGGACTATGTCCCTGTCGTTTCGGGACCATCGGTTCGAGCCGCCCAAGTACTCCGTTGATGAGTGCAAAGACAAGGACATGACCTACTCCGCCCCGATGTTCGTGACGGCGGAGTTCATCAATAACACCACCGGTGAGATCAAGAGCCAGACCGTGTTCATGGGCGATTTCCCGCTCATGACGGGTAAGGGGACGTTCATCATCAACGGCACCGAGCGTGTCGTGGTCTCTCAGCTGGTGCGCTCTCCGGGGGTCTATTTCGATCGGAGTGTCGACAAGACCTCGGACAAGGATCTGTTCGGCTGCAAGGTGATCCCGTCGCGGGGTGCCTGGCTGGAGTTCGAGATCGACAAGCGTGACAGTGTCGGGGTCCGGATCGATCGTAAGCGTAAGCAGGCCGTGACGGTGCTGTTGAAGGCGCTGGGCTGGACCAGTGAGCAGATCCTGGAGCGGTTCGGGCGTTACGAGTCGATGCGGGCGACCCTGGAGAAGGATCACACGGCCGGCCAGGATGACGCTCTGCTGGACATCTACCGCAAGTTGCGGCCGGGTGAGCCGCCGACCAAGGAGTCGGCGCAGACGTTGCTGGAGAATCTGTATTTCAACTCCAAGCGGTATGACCTGGCCAAGGTCGGCCGCTACAAGATCAACAAGAAGCTCGGCGTCGACGCCGACATCACCCAGGGAACCCTCACCGAGGACGACATCGTCGCGATGGTCGAATACCTGGTGCGGCTGCACGCCGGTGAGGAGTCCACGGACCTGCCCCTTGAGGCCGACGACATCGACCACTTCGGCAACCGGCGGATCCGCAACGTCGGCGAGCTGATCCAGAACCAGATCCGTCTCGGTCTGGCGAGGATGGAGCGTGTCGTTCGTGAGCGGATGACGACGCAGGACGTCGAGGCGATCACGCCGCAGACCCTGATCAACATCCGTCCCGTCGTGGCGGCGTTGAAGGAGTTCTTCGGGACCTCCCAGTTGTCGCAGTTCATGGACCAGACCAACCCCCTGTCCGGGTTGACGCACAAGCGCCGCCTGAACGCCCTCGGTCCCGGTGGTCTGTCGCGGGAGCGGGCCGGGTTCGAGGTCCGTGACGTGCACCCGTCCCACTACGGCCGCATGTGCCCGATCGAGACGCCCGAGGGACCCAACATCGGCCTCATCGGGTATCTCGCCTGTTTCGCCAGGCTCAACGCCTTCGGGTTCGTCGAGACGCCGTACCGCAAGGTCGTCGACGGGAAGATCACCGACCGGATCGACTACCTGACCGCCGACGAGGAGGACCGCTACGTCAAGGCGCAGGCCAACACGGCCTTCAACGCCGACGGCTCGTTCGCCGAGGCCCGCGTCCTGGTCCGCACCAAGGGCGGGGAGACCGAGCTGGCCCGCGCCGAGGAGGTCGACTACATCGACGTGTCCCCGCGTCAGATGGTGTCCGTGGCGACGGCGATGATCCCGTTCCTGGAGCACGACGACGCCAACCGGGCCCTCATGGGCGCGAACATGATGCGTCAGTCGGTGCCTCTGCTCAAGAGTGAGGCGCCGCTGGTCGGGACCGGGATGGAGTACCGGGCGGCGACGGACGCGGGGGATGTGATCACCGCGGACAAGGCGGGGGTGGTCGAGGAGGTCTCGGCCGACTACGTCACCGTGATGAACGACGACGGCACCCGCACCACCTACCGGGTGGCGAAGTTCAAGCGCTCCAACCAGGGCACCTGCTTCAACCAGAAGCCCATCGTGGCCGAGGGCGACCGGATCGAGGTCAACCAGGTCATCGCCGACGGCCCCTGCACCGACGACGGGGAGATGGCACTCGGTAAGAACCTGCTGGTGGCGTTCATGCCGTGGGAGGGCCACAACTACGAAGACGCCATCATCCTGTCCCAGCGCCTGGTCCAGGACGACGTACTCTCTTCGATTCACATCGAGGAGCACGAGGTCGACGCCCGGGATACGAAGCTGGGGCCCGAGGAGATCACCCGGGACATCCCCAACGTCTCCGAAGAGGTGCTGGCCGACCTCGACGAGCGGGGCATCATCCGCATCGGCGCCGAGGTCGTCCCCGGCGACATCCTGGTCGGCAAGGTCACCCCGAAGGGCGAGACCGAGCTGACCCCCGAGGAGCGGCTGCTGCGGGCCATCTTCGGCGAGAAGGCCCGCGAGGTGCGCGACACCTCCCTGAAGGTGCCCCACGGCGAGCAGGGCAAGGTCATCGGCGTACGCGTCTTCTCCCGCGAGGAGAGCGACGAACTGCCGCCGGGCGTCAACGAACTGGTGCGCGTCTACGTCGCCCAGAAGCGCAAGATCACCGACGGCGACAAGCTCGCCGGCCGACACGGCAACAAGGGCGTCATCTCCAAGATCCTCCCCGTGGAGGACATGCCGTTCCTGGAGGACGGCACCCCGGTCGACATCATCCTCAACCCGCTCGGCGTGCCGGGCCGGATGAACGTCGGCCAGGTGCTGGAGACCCACCTGGGCTGGATCGCCGCCCGAGGCTGGGACATCACCGGCGTGCGGGAGGCCTGGGCCGAACGGCTGCGCGACAAGGGTTTCGCCGAGGTCGACCCCCGCACCAACATGGCCACCCCGGTGTTCGACGGCGCCAACGAGGAAGAGATCGTCGGGCTGCTGGGCAACACGGTCCCCAACCGTGACGGGGAGCGTCTCGTGCAGCGCGGCGGCAAGGCCTGTCTGTTCGACGGGCGGTCCGGGGAGCCGTTCCCGCATCCGATCTCGGTGGGCTACATCTACATCCTGAAGCTGCTGCACCTGGTGGATGACAAGATCCACGCCCGGTCGACGGGTCCGTACTCGATGATCACGCAGCAGCCGCTGGGTGGTAAGGCGCAGTTCGGCGGTCAGCGTTTCGGCGAGATGGAGGTGTGGGCGCTGGAGGCCTACGGTGCCGCCTACGCCCTGCAGGAGCAGTTGACGATCAAGTCCGACGACGTGCTGGGCCGGGTGAAGGTCTATGAGGCGATCGTCAAGGGCGAGAACATTCCCGAGCCGGGCATCCCGGAGTCCTTCAAGGTTCTGATCAAGGAAATGCAGTCGCTGTGCCTGAACGTCGAGGTGCTCTCCAGCGACGGCATGTCCATCGAGATGCGTGACACCGACGAGGACGTCTTCCGCGCCGCCGAAGAGCTCGGCATCGACCTGTCCCGGCGCGAGCCGAGCAGCGTCGAAGAGGTCTGACAGCGCGCGGCCCGCGCCGGGGCCTCCCCGGCGCGGGCCCTCGTGAGTTCCCTCGTGAGTTCCGGAGGACACGATGAACGCCGAGACGGTCACCCTGCTCTTCGACGTGGTCGAGCGTCTCCAGCGAAGCATCGTCGCCCGTCACTGCCCGGCGGTCGTCGCCATCGAGGGCGAGCGGCGGCTCGTGCTCAGCGACTACGACTATCTCCGTGACCCGCGTTCGGCCACCTTGTTCGAGGAGCGGGCGGCCGTCAGGGCGCAGGAGATCCGGGCGACGCGGTGGGTCTTCGCCGTCCCCCTGGTGTGGGTCACCACGCCCGACGCGGTCTACAGCCGGGCCGTGTCCAACCACCCGCTGCGCGAGGGGGAGCAGGAGACGATCACCTGGATGAGTTTCCACGAGGGCGACGGCGTGGACTACGGGCGGGTCCCCTACGCGCGCCGCCCCAGCGGGGAGCCGGTGTTCGACACCCCGGAGATGTTCGCCGTCGGGGTACGGCCCGCCCGGGCGATGCCGGGTCACACGCTCCTCAACGAGCTGTTCCCCGACGGCTGATCACGCCGTGAACCGCTCCGCGTACTCGGCGGACGGCTCGATCGGCGTGATCACGTCGATCAGCACCCCGTTCGGGTCGGCGACGATGAAGTGCCGCTGCCCGAAGTCCTCGCTGCGCAGTTCCAGCTCGGGCCGCAGGCCGTGCCGTACGACCAGGCGCTCCCACTCGGCGTCGGCGTCCTCGACCTCGAAGTTGAGCAGCAGCCCCCGCACCGGCGCGCGGTACGGCTCGGGCAGCGTCGGGTGGCGGTGGTCGAGCAGGGCCAGCTCGTACGGCGGCGCCCCCGGGCGCCGCAGGCTCACGTACCAGTCCGCCTCGAAGGTCGGCTCGAAGCCGAACAGCTCGACGTAGAAGTCCCGGCTCTCGGCCAGGCGCTCGGTGCAGACGACCGGATAGAAGCTGGTCAGGATCATGGCGAACCCCTTTCACATACCGTCGGTATGTGAAAGCTAGTTGGCGTACCATCGGTATGTCAAAAGGCCGTCGGCGTCCCGGAGGAACGGCATGAGCAGGGCCGAGCAGCGCGAACAGACCAGGCGCGCACTGCTGCGGGAGGGCAGACGGCTGTTCGCGGCCGAGGGCTACGGGGCTGTCGGCCTGTCCCAGATCGTCACCGCCGCGGGCGTCACCAAGGGCGCCCTCTACCACCACTTCGACGGCAAGGCGGCGCTGTTCCGCGCCGTCCTCGCGCAGGTGCAGAAGGAGGTCGGCCGACGCGTGGCCGCGACCGCCGACGCCGAAACCGACCCCTGGGACCAGCTCGTCGCCGGGTGCCACGCCTTCCTCGCCGCGAGCACCGACCCGGACGTCCGGCGGATCATGCTGATCGACGGCCCCGCCGTACTCGGCTGGCAGGAGTGGCGCGCGCTCGACGAGGCGGCCTCGGCCCGTCACCTCGCCGAGGCGCTGACCGGCCTGGTCGAGGCGGGCGTCATCGCCGAGCAGCCGGTCGCCCCCCTGACCCACCTGCTCTCCGGCGCCATGAACGAGGCCGCCCTATGGCTCGCCGACTCACCCGACCCCCAAAACCTCCCCGACACCCTGGCCGCCCTCACCAGGATGCTGGAGTCCCTGCGCGCCTGAGGAGTCAGGCTCTCACGCCTCCGTGGACCAGGTCTGGGTGTAGGCGTTGATCAACCATTGGTCGGAGCGGTCCCGGTCGGGGGTCTCGGGCAGCGGGGAGGTAGACAGCAGTTTCTCAAGGCGTGCTTCGAGGTCGGCGGCGATGGCGAGGGTCTCCTCCCTGGTGTGCTCGCCCTTCCTGATGCCGGTGATCAGGGAGCGCCACGGTTCGGGCATGGGGAGGGTGATCGTGCCGTGCTCCATGAGCTCGACGCCCTGTGCTCCGAGGCGGACCATGTGGCCCGCGAACTTCGTGTCGTATCCGTGCAGGGCGATCAGTTCGGGGCGGTTGGTGCGTTTCCCGTTGGGGTGCTCCACCATGCGCTCCCGCTGGGACCGGAGATAGCCGAGGAAGCGGTGGCCCGCCTGACGGGACAGGATGAAACCGGGCCCCTCGGTGAGGAGGTCACGGCCGAGGTCGGTGATGGAGACGATCTCGGCCTCGGGCACGAAGAGCCCCAGCAGGACCGTGGGGTTGCCGTCCAGGGCCAGCCGCATCCACTTGCGGAGGCTGTAGACGGTCAGGTCGAGATCGCCGTGACCGGAGCGGACACCCTCGGGCTGGGTGCGGTAGACGTACTGGTCGAACCTGCGCAGTCCCACGACGTAGGAGGCGGGTTCGACGCAGATGCCCATCTCGTCGCGGTCGTCGGTGCCCGCGATGGCCGTGCCGTGCAGCCCGGAGCCGACCTGGAAGCGGAAGATCGTGTGCCTGTCGGCGATCTCCTGGAAATCGGGGCCGCCGTGCTTCATCCAACCGGTCATCAGTAGTTCCCTTCGGCGACCTGGAGGACGGTCAGGCCCAGCGAGCGCCACATGGCGGTGACGGAGGCGCGGTCGTCGATGACTCCGGCGACGGGGCGGTGGGCGAAGTGCCTGGTGTAGATCTCGCGCTTCACGATCGTGTCGGGCCGGTTGTCGCCGTCACGACGCATCCACACCTCGGTGTCGTCGAGGCTGGTGACATGGGTGGCGAGCCACATCTCGGTCTGGCGGCGGCACTGCTCCTTGCGCCCCGAGACGAACGCGACGGGGTGTCCGGCGAGGAGAAGGGCCTGGACGACGGCGACCACGGGAGGGTTGGGAGTGTCCTCCCCCACCCGGTTCCAGTCGTAGGGGCGCCGGTCTCCGCGCAGGGCGAGGGTGCCGTCGATGTCCACGATCCACACGGGGCTCACTGGACATCGAACCCTTCAACCCCGAAGACCGGCATCTCGCTCATCCTTCTTCCTCCATGGAGAACCGCTATCTCCCTTGCGGGAGCGACATCCCGAGGCTGATGACCCCGGCCAGGAGCGGGAAGACCGCCGTGACGCCCCATCGCCACTCCCCCACCCAGATCCAGGCGAGCAGCATCGCCACGGCCACGGCGAACAGGACGAGCGCCACCCACATGGCCGGACCCGACGGACTCGCCTCGTTCTGGGTCCTGACGCTCCACTGGCGGGGCGGCAGCCCGGCGTCACGGAGCGCCTGCACGACGGCGCTGTACTGGTCGTCGGTCGCGTCGGTGACCGTGATCCGCAGGGTGGTCGTCATGGGCTCCCCCACCCCTCACGGGCGGCCGGGTCGTCAGGCACCTCTGCTCCTCCTGGGCTCGGTGACGCGCGTCGTCCGAGGCTGAGCGTAGTGGTGCTCCAGATGGGGGCATATGCCCGGCTTCCCGTTTTCGTACGGCCCGGCAGGAAAGACGACGAGGTCCCGTCCGGTTCGGACGGGACCTCGTGTTCGCTGTGGAGCTATGGGGATTCGAACCCCAGACCTCCTCCATGCCATGGAGGCGCGCTACCAGCTGCGCCATAGCCCCTTGCGTTTCGCGCCGCTCGGCGGCACCACGCCAGTGTATAGGACATCTCGCCCTGCTCCGTAACCGTCGTGGCCGCCGGAGAAAAGCCGGGGAAAAAGGGGAAAGCGGCTCCCCGGCGGCCGTACGGCTAGCGGAAGGACAGGGCGCGGGTGATCAGGGTGGCGAGTTCGGCCACCGCGGGGTCCTCCGTCGAGGCCGCCAGACGGCCCGCGTGCTCGGCGAGCTGTTCCGTCTCGATCCCCGCGGTCGGCTTACCGGTGCGGAGATACTCGGCGAAGGCCGCGGCGACCACGTCCACCTGGAACCTCGGCGACGGCTTCTCCCACAGGGAGGAGGCCAGGTCTGCCCGCCCGATGGAGCCGCTGGCCTCCCCCGGGTCACGGGTGTCGGGGTCCTGCCAGCGCACGGTCGCCGTGGCGAGCTGCCCGGAGGCGCCCTCGCGCAGCCGTACCTCGTACAGGGCCGTCACCGTGTGGCCGGGGCCGATCTCGCCGCCGTCCTTGCTGTCGTCGCGGAAGTCCTCGGCCGCGATCCGCCTGTTCTCGTAGCCGATCAGGTGGTAGGACTCGACAGTCGCGGGGTTGAACACGACCTGCGCCTTGGCGTCGCGGGCCCGCAGGTCGAGGTTGGCGGCGAGCTGCTCGACGAACACCTTGCGCGCGTCGTCGACCGAGCTGACGTAGACGGCGGCGCCGTCCCCGTTGTCGGCGAGCTGCTCCATGAGCTGGTCGCCGTAGTCGCGGCCGACGCCGACGCACAGCAGGGTGATCTGGCGGCCCGCGTACTCCTCGACCCGGTCCAGGATGCCCTGCCAGCTCGTGTCGCCGTTGTTGGCCAGGCCGTCGGAGAGCAGGATGACCCGGTTGGTCGCCACCGGCCTGAAGGCCTTGGCCGCCTCCTGGTATCCACTGGTCAGCCCCGCCTCAAGATTCGTCGAGTCCTGTACGGCAAGCCGCTCGACGGCCGCGTCCAGCTCCCGCCGCTCGGTCGCCGGGGTCATGGACAGCACGACCTCGGCCTCGTCGCTGAAGGCCACGATGGAGATCCGGTCGCCGGGGCCGAGCTGGCCGATGAGCTGGTGCAGCGCCTCGCGGACCAGGTCGAGCCTGCCGGGTTCGCCCATCGAGCCGGAGACGTCGACCACGAACGTCAGGTTCGCCGGGCGCCGCTCCTGCGCCTGCGCCTGGCGGGTGCGCAGGCCGACCCTGAGCAGCGCCGTACCGTTGCCCGGCATCCGCGCGCCGTCCATCCGCACGGAGAAGCCGTCGTCGTCGGGTTCCCGGTAGTCCTGGCGGAAGGAGTTGACAAACTCCTCCGGCCTGACCCTGTCGCGTTCCGGCAGTCTTCCCTCCCCGATGACGCGTCTGGCGTAGTCGTAGGAGGCCGTGTCCACGTCGAGGGCGAAGGTCGAGATCTGGTCGACGGTGGTGTCGTTCGTGTCCTCGGCGCCGTCCTCACGTTCCTGGGGCGCCTGCGCCGTTCCACCGCTTCTCGGCTGGGTGTTGTTCGCGCTGTCCGCCGTGGGCGCCGACGACCCGCAGGCGGCTGTGAACCACAGGGCGAGGACGGCCAGGAAGATGGCGAGCGTGCGTTGTTTCATGTTCGCCTCCACAGGGAGCCACGAGGAATTCACCGGGATTTACAGGGTTTTACGGGGATTCGTATGCCACCCCCTACGACGACCCCTTCGCGGCTCGCGCCGGGGGCTTGACCCAAGCGAGCGCAAACCGTGCCCGGCGCGTGACCGGCCTCTCCCCTGCCCGGACGCCCTCGGTGCCACATGATTTCCTTATTAATCCCGCTTCATGCCGAAAAAAGGAGACATATGATTCGGGGCCATGCGCGTGTATCTCGGACTGGCCGCCAAACGTCCAGAAGCCGGAGTTCCCGAGGCGATGCTGCACACCGTGCGCGCCTCGATCGAGACCGCCTTCCCCGTCCCGCCCGAGGTCATCAGGTCCCGTGAGTGGCACAGGCCGGGCATCAGCCTGTTCGCCTGGACCAACGAGCCCGACGACTCCCGGATGCCCCCGCTGCTGGCCGTCGGCCACGACCGGGTGACCGGGGTCAACGGCAACCTGGCCGTGCCCAACGAGGTCGACTACCTCGCGGGCGCCCCGGAGCTGAGCGCGGAGGCCGTCGGCGGCTGCTTCTCGGTGTTCCGCGCGACCGGCACCGAGCTGGCCGCGGCGACCGCGATCCACCGGGTCTGCCCGGTCTACTACGCCGAGAACCAGGATGTGCACGTGATCGGCAGCAGGGCGCTGCTGGTCAGCCTGGCCACCTTCGGCGATCGGGTCGAGTGGGACGTGCTCGCGCTGCAGTCGATGATCAGGCAGGGCTACTTCCTGTCCGACGAGACGCCCTACCGGGGGGTCAGCGCGCTGCCGCCCTCCGCGACCGTCAGCGTCAGGGGCGGCAGCCGTACGGTCGCCGAGGCACCGTTGCCTGTCGCGGTCGCCGCGCCGTCGTCGTCGAGGCGGCGCAGGGCCCTCATCGGGGGGCTGGCCGACGCGCTGCTGACCTCGGTCGAGCCGCTGCGCGCGGCGGGCGAGCCGGTCAACCTCGCCCTCACCGGCGGCCGGGACAGCAGGCTCGCCGCGGCGGTGCTGCACGCGGCCGGGATCCCGCTGCGCGCGACCACCAACGGCCTCGACAGCCACCCCGACGTGATCCTCGCCGGGCGGATCGCCGGGGCGCTCGGCGTCGAGCACACGGTCATCCCCCCGGCCCGCACCGAGCGCAGGGACGCCGTCCTGGTCGAGCACCCGCTGGCCAGGACCTACGAGACGCTGCGGACCTGCGAGGGGATGACCTCGGCCTACGAGTCGATCGTCGGCTACCTGCCGTACAACGCCAGGCCGACCATGTCGGGGCAGAGCGGGGAGGTGCTGCGCGCGGGCAGCTTCCTGCTGCTCCAGAGCGACCTGAGCCCCAAGGCCCTGCGGCGCAGGATCGACACCACGTTCCTGCGGGACCAGGCCCTCTTCAGCGCCGAGGCCAACGAGCACGCCCGTGAGCTGGCCCGTCCCTGGCAGGAGCGCGAGGGGATCGAGGCGCTCGACCAGATGTACGTCTTCTACCGGATCGGCCGCTGGCAGGCCGGGTCGAGGGCGGGATCACAGCGCCGAGGCGACCCGGTCTGGCCGTTCCTCGACAACCGGGTGGTGCGCGCGGCCCTGGGACTCGACCAGGCGTGGCGGCTGTCGGAGGAGGTCGTCCACGAGCTCATCACCACCCTCGCCCCGAAGCTTCGCCACATCCCCATCGAGGGCAAGCCGTGGCGCTTCACCGCCGAGCGGCGCTACTACCCCTGGCAGCGCAGGCCGGGATTCCTGACGGCGCCGAAGACCGGGGGCGGCTGGAGCTGGCGCACCAGCCCGGGCGAGGCGCTGAGCGGCGTGCTGCGCGAACACGTCCTGGGCCACCTCGACCTGCTGGCCCCGATCGTCTCCCCCGACGAGGTCCGCAAGCTGTTCGCCACGCCCGCGGTCACCAAGCCCGCCCAGGCCTGGCACCTCTACACGGTGGCCACGATGCTGTCGGGCGCCTATCCGGGCAAGGTTCCCGAGGGACTTGAGGAGATCCGCGTCCCGGTCCCCGCATGACCCGTACCGGAGCGACTACGTAAAATCACCCCTAGACAGCAGAGAGTTTTCCTACAAGATTAGTGGGATATTGATCTCGGCCTAGGAGTTCCCGTGGCACTCATCCAGCCCGATCCCACCTTCTATCCGTCGGCCCGCGACGCCATGCGGGCCCCGAAGGAGGAGCTCGCCTACGTCGCCCTGCTCGACGCGGAAGGGCAGGGCCGTCCCGACGGGCTCGCCACGATCGACCTGTCGAACGGGTCGATCGTCAGCGTCGCCGACATGCCCAACGCGGGTGACGAGCTCCACCACTTCGGGTGGAACGTCTGCAGCGCCGCCCTGTGCCCGTATGCCCCGCACCCGCACGTCGAGCGGCGCTACCTGGTCCTGCCGGGGCTGCGGTCGAGCAGGATCTACGTCTTCGACGTCAAGGACGACCCTCGGCGGCCCAGGCTCGTCAAGACGATCGAGCCGGAGACCGTCTTCGAGAAGACCGGCTACAGCCGTCCGCACACCGTCCACTGCGGCACCGACGCGATCTACGTCAGCGCGCTCGGCAACGTGGACGGCGACGCGCCCGGCGGCGTCTTCACCCTCGACCACGACACCTTCGAGCCAAAGGGCCGCTGGGAGGCCGACCGGGGCCCGCAGGAGCTGCACTACGACTTCTGGTGGCACCTCGGCAACGACACCATGATCACCAGCGAGTGGGGCACCCCCAACCAGATCGAGGCGGGCCCCTCGCTCGACCTGCTGGTCGGCAGGCAGTACGGCCACAGGCTGCACGTCTGGGACCTGACCAAGCGCAGGCACCTGCAGGAGATCGACCTCGGCGACCAGCACCAGATGGCCCTCGAACTGCGTCCCGCGCACGACCCGTCCAAGACCCACGGGTTCGTCAACACGGTCATCAGCGTCGAGGACCTGTCGGCGAACATCTTCACGTGGTACCAGGAGAACGGCGTCTGGAAGGCGAAGAAGATCATCACCATCCCCGCCGAGCCCGCCGACGCCGACCTGCTGCCCGAGCCGCTCAAGCAGTTCGGGGCGGTTCCGCCGCTGGTGACCGACATCTCGCTGACCCTCGACGACCGCATCCTGCTGGTCTCCTGCTGGGGAACGGGCGAGCTGAAGGCCTACGACGTCTCAGAGCCGTTCTCCCCGCGTGAGACCGGCTCGGTGCGCGTCGGCGGCATCGTCGGCCGCGCCGCGCACCCCGCGCACCCGGAGCGGGCGCTGAACGGCGGTCCGCAGATGGTCGAGGCCAGCAGGGACGGGCGGCGGGTCTACTTCTCCAACTCGCTCTACCGCTCCTGGGACGACGTCTTCTACCCCGACGGCGTCTCCAGTTGGATCGCCAAGGTGGACATCGGCGACGACGGTTCGCTCACCCTCGACGAGGACTTCTTCGTCGACTTCGCCTCGGACGGCCGCCGCGCCCACCAGATCAGGCTCCAGGGAGGCGACTCCTCCTCCGACTCCTACTGCTTCCCGTCCTGATTCGTCCGATCGCGGAAAGGGGTCGGCCTCCTTCATGAACGCTCCTGCGGGCCTCATGGACCTGACGTCCGTGCTGGTCCTGGCCGGTCTCGGTGCCTTCCACGGCCTGAACCCGGCCATGGGCTGGCTGTTCGCCGTCGCCCTCGGCCTGCAGGAGCGCTCACGCGCCGCGGTGCTGCGGGCCCTGCCGCCCATCGTGCTGGGCCACGCGGGCTCGGTGCTGGTCACGCTCGCGCTGGTGTCCCTCGCGCGGCTGGCCGTTCCCCCCAAGGCCGTCTCGTACGGCGTCGCCGCCGTGGTGTGCGGCTTCGGGATCTGGCGGATCGTACGGCGCCGCCACCCCCGCTGGGTCGGCATGCGGGTGACCCGGTGGCAGCTTGCCGGGTGGTCGTTCCTGATGGCCACCGCGCACGGGGCGGGTCTGATGGTGCTCCCGATCACCCTGCGCGGTGGCCACGGCGCCGCCGTACTCGCCTCGCAGAGCCTGCTGGCGACGGCGGTCCACACCGTGGCGATGCTCTCGACGGTCACGGCGATCGCCCTGCTGGTCTACGAGAAACTGGGGGTGGCGGTGCTGCGCAAGGCGTGGTTCAACCTCGACCTCGCCTGGGCCGTGGCCCTCGTCGGCGCCGGAGCCTTCGCGGCCCTCACCTGAGAACGGCCGTTTGACCCTGACACCGTGTGAGTCCGTATACCTGGAACCATCATGTTCAGCATCGGAGACTTCGCCCAGCTCGGCCGTGTTTCGGTACGGATGCTGCGCCACTACGACGCGCTCGGGCTGCTGCGGCCCGCCCACGTCGATCCGGCCAGCGGCTACCGCTTCTACCGCGCCGAACAGCTCTCGCGCCTCAACCGCGTCCTCGCGTTGAAGGATCTCGGCCTCACCCTGCAGCAGGTGCGCGCGATCCTCGACGAGAAGGTGACCGTGACGGAACTCCACGGCATGGTACGGCTGCGCCGCGCCGAGCTTGAGGAGCGCATCGCCGCGGACACCGCGCGGCTGCTGCGGATCGAGGCGAGGCTCCGGACGATGGAGAGGGAGGGCCACATGGCCGTCGAAGAGGTCGTCGTCAAGCGCGTCCCGCCGGTGCGGGTCGCGGAGGTCAGCGCCGTGGCGGCGAGCTACGACAGCGAGGAGATCGGTCCCGTCATCCAGCCCCTGTACGAGGAGCTGTTCCAGCGCCTCGGAAGGGCGGGGGTCGCGCCCTCGGGGTACGGCATCTCCTGCTACGAGCCCGCCGAGGACGGCTCGGTCGTCGTGCACGCCGGGGTCGAGGTGGCGGCCCAGCCGTCCCCAGAGCACGACTTCGCGATCGTGGACCTGCCCGAGGTCGAGAAGGCCGCGACCATCATCCACCGGGGGCCGATGGAGCAGGTCGACGCGACCTACCAGATCCTGGCCCACTGGGTCGAGGAGCACGGCTACCGCAGCCTGGGCCTGGCCAGGGAGGTCAGCCTCGAATGCCCGGACGACCACGAGGGGTGGGTCACCGAGATCCAGCTCGCCGTGACGACCGGATAGTCCACGGGGTCAGGGGACGCGGACGGTGATCCCGCCGGGCACGACCTTCGCCTTGAGCCGGGTGACGGTTCCCTTGGCGCCGCCGTCCAGCTCGTAGGTCATGGGGGCGCCGAGCCTGACGGTCACCTTGCGCGCCCGGGTCATCCTGACAAATGGGGACTCGTCCGAACGGCCCGCGCTCATCCTTCCGAGCACCCGGGCCCACTGGACGGGTCCCTTCGCCGTGGTGACGCCGACCTCCAGCCAGCCGTCGTCCGGTCGCGCGTCGTCGAAGGCCTCGATGCCCCCGGTGATGGTCCCGACGTTGCCGAACAGCAGGCAGCTCGCCTCCCCCTCGAACCACGGGACACCGTCGATCTTCACGGTCATCGAGACGAGGTCCCCCCGGATGTGCCGCAGTCCAGTCCACAGGTAGGCGACCCTGCCCAGCCTGTCCTTCAGCCCCCGGTCCGCGTCCTTGATCATCTCGGCGTCGAAGCCGACCCCGGCCATGACGGCGAAGTGCTCGCCGTTGACCCTGCCCAGGTCGAGCTTCCTCTCCTTGCCGCCGAAGGCGATCCGCACGGCCTTGGGAAGGTCCTCGGGGACGCCGAGGTTCTGGGCGAAGAGGTTGGCCGTCCCCGCGGGGATGATCCCGACGGGCACCCCGGAACCGGCGAGCGCGTCGACGCACCGCTGCACCATGCCGTCCCCACCCCACACCAGGACCAGCTCGGCGCCCTCCTTGAGCGCTTTGCGCACCTGTTTCGGCGCCTTCTTGCTCTTCGGCACCTCGTACCACAGCAGCTTGTCCACGCCCTCGTCCGCGACGAGCCTGCGCAGCTCGTCCAGACCGCCGCCGAGTGTCTTCCGCCGGTGGGCGATCACCGCGACCGTGCCCGCTCCGCCCGCCTGCCGCAGCATGGATCCTCCTGTGGGGCCGCCATGGGTCTACCCGCCTGCGGCTGCCCCGGAGACGCGTCCGCAAACGCCCGGTCAGCGGACCCCTTCGCGCGTGGCCAGGGCCGCCGCCACCTGTGCCGCCCCGGCGCCGTCCAGCACAACAGGATGCAGGCCGTGGCGGGTGAGGATCGTCGCGGCGATAGCGGCGCGGCGCCCGGAGCCGCAGACCACCGGCACCTGCCGCTCACCCCGGAGCCGCCCGGGAAGGCCCTGGGAGACCAGGTCCGGCAGGAAGCGCTCGACCGCGCCGGGCAGCGGATCGGCCCGCCACTCGCTGGGCATGCGCACATCCAGCACCCGGGCCCCGGGCATCCGCCCGAGGAAGGCCGTCAGGTCGAGCAGTTCGAAGCGCGCACTCGCGTACCGGCCGAGATCACGCACGACGCCCCGCACGTCGTCGATGCCGACCCTGGCCAGCTGGGTGAGGGCCTCGGAGACGTCCTGCCCAGGCTCGGCCACCAGCACGATCGCCTCGCCGTACGGCACCAGCCAACCCACCCAGCTACCGAAGTCGTCGCCGATCGCGACGCCGGTCGAGCCTGGCAGGAAACCTGCGGCCTGTACGGCACGCGGCCGGATGTCCACGACACGCGCGTCGCGGGGGATCTCCTCGACCGGGATCTCCGGGGGCCGTCCGTCCGGCATGGCGGGTGCCCCGAGGAGGTTGGCCGGTCCCACGTGGGCGTAGAAGGCCGGGATCGGCATGGGTTCGGTCAGCAGTTCGTCGGCGAAGGTATCGGCGTCGGGCAGCGCGAGCAGCGGGTTGTCCCGGTGTTCGTCGGCGATCGTGGAGGTGTGGCGGCCCACTCCGGCCGTGCCGCAGAAGGACCCCTCGCCGTGGGTCGGGAACAGGTCCACCTCGCCGGGCAGCGCGGCCAGCCGGTGCAGCGAGCCGTACTGCAGTCTGGCCAGGGTGCGGGCGCGCTCGGGTCCGAGCAGGTCGGGCCGTCCCGCGGCGGAGACCAGCAGGCTGCCGCCGGAGAAGACCGCAGCCGGTTCGCCGTCGACCAGCACCAGGTAGCTGGTGTGCTCCGGGGTGTGGCCCGGCGTGTGCAGCGGGCGGATGGTCAGGCCGCCTTCACCGGGGATGTCCTCAAGGTGGAAGGCCGGGGTGTACGGGTAGGCCGTCGCGGCCGCGACGGGAAGCACCAGCTCGGCGCCGGTGCGCGACGCCGCCTGAGCGCCGCCGGAGACGTAGTCGTTGTGCAGGTGGGTCTCCAGCACGAGGCGCAGCTCGACGTCGCGCTCGGCGGCCACGTCGAGGAAGCGGCCGACGTCGCGCTGGGGATCGACGAGAACACCGCGTCCCTCGTGGACGAGCAGGTAGCTCTGGTCCCCGAGACCGGGTGTGCGGAACGAGATGACCTCCATCGTGGGCCTTCCTTCCATAGATACTCCGGGGGGTATGTGTGGGACACATGGCGAGCGGGCACCCCGCCGCCCGGTTCAGGCCAGGGACAGGAAGAGCTTCTCCAGTTCCTCCAGCCTCATCGGAGCCTGCTCCCCACGGGCCTCGGCGTCCTGGCAGTGCTTCAGACCGCTGGCCACGATCTTGAACCCCGCCCGGTCGAGCGCCTTGGACACCGCCGCGAGCTGGGTCAGGACCTTCACGCAGTCCTCCCCCGCCTCGATCATCGAGATCACCCCGGCGAGTTGCCCATGTGCCCGGCGCAGCCGCGTCACGGCGTCGCCCACCATCGATTCCGTCAGCTCCATACCCCCCAGGGTATTCACGGCCCTCCATACCGACAAATCGACCTGCCACCGGGTCACGAGCGGCGCGGGTCGTAGTTCTTGAACCGACCCAGGTGGACGTCGCTCTCCGGAAGCACGGGCAACCCGCTGCCGGAGTCCAGCACCACCCGGCGCCCCAGGGGCTCCCGCAGTGTCACCTCGGCAACGTCCGTCCTGCCCATCGCGACGCAGACCCTCACGTCGTCGTCCCGGACATCGACGTCGACGACCACCGCCTCCGGTGTCTCGTGGACGCGTGCGCCGTACGTCGTGTCGCAGACGCCGTGCTCGTAGCTCAGCCTGAGCCTGGTCGGCGCGTGCACCTCGTAGGTGCTCACCTCCTGGATCCCGTCGTCGAGCGGCCGGGGCGGCCCGCCCATCGCGGCCGGATCGACCGCCACCCGCCGGAACGGCCGTGGCACCCCCTCAACGGTGAAGTCCCACGTCGGAACCCGAACCTCCCCCCGGCTGCTGGGCACCGTGGCCTCACCCCGCGCCACCGCGACCACGCGCAGCGGCCGGCAGCCCCCGGCCGGGCACTTCTCGTCGACGAAGGACTTGGGCTTGCTCAGCCCGGCGTAGGCGGCCGCGGCCGTCAGGACCGGCACGCTCAGCGTGCCCCCGTCGACCCAGCGCAGCGTGGCCGGGGCGGGCGCCTCGACCGGGAGGTCGGTCTCCAGCCTCCAGGCGCTGTTGATCTCGCTCCGTCCGACCCAGCGAGGCGTGCTTTTCCAGTCGGGCTCCAGGGTGAGATTCCGCAGCGGGACGAACCCCGCGACCCATGGCTCCCGCTCCGCCGAGTCCCGCCAGTGGCCGGCGACCTCACGGGCACGGTCGGCGAACTCCTCGGCGGTGACGGGCGCGCGGCCGGAACCGCAGGCCGTCGCGAGCACGAGGAGCACGATGATCGAAAACCATCTCATGTCGGATAGACGCGTCACCCGGCCCATCCGATCCCCGTGCCGCGCGACGAGGTCCCGCCCGGGGTTCAGGCGAGGTCGAGGATCGGGATCAGTTGCTCCTCCTCGTACGTCAGGTGCGCTTCGAGCTCGTCGGTGAGCCGTTCGACCTCGGCCCGCACCTGCTGCGGATCCTCACCGGACAGGGCCCGCTTCAACTCCTCCACGAGTACGGCGACGCGCCCGTGCTCCCTTGTCAGCCGCTCCAGGGCGGGGGCGAGCGAGGGATGCCGTTCGGCGAGGGCGGGGAACATCATGGTGTCCTCGCCCGTGTGGTGATGGTGCAGTCCCTGGCAGACGGTCAGGCAGTTGATCCGCAGCTGAACGCCCAGGCCGGGCCGTCCCGACTCCGACAGCTCCTTGCGGATCAGCGCGAGTTCGCGGCGGAAGCCGTCGTGCACCAGCCTGAGGTAGGCGCCGCCGGACGGCGCGTTGCTCCGGGGCGGACCGGTCACGCGGAGCGCGACGACCGGGATGACGCGTGTGGTCTTGGCCTGGTAGTCGGCCCAGCCGGGGTCGCCCTCGACCGCGCGGGCGAACGCCGCGTCCCGCTCCGCGCCCTCCAGGATCTCCGCCTCGACGTCGAAGTCGAGGACGCCGGTCTCCACGGTGGCGCGTGGGTTGGCCCTCAGGTTGTGGTACCACGCCGGGTTGGTCGGCGCTCCCCCCGCGGAGGCGATGACCAGCATGCGGTCGCCGCCGTCCGGCAGGTAGCCGAGCGGGGTCGTGTGCGGCCTGCCCGAACGGGCGCCGACGGTGGTGAGCAGGAGCAGTCTCGCTCCCTCGAAATAGCCGCCGACCTGGCCGTTGTTGGCCCGGAACTCGTCGATGATCTGCTTGTTGAAATCCACTCTTCTCCATTGGTGGTCGCATTACTGCTTTGCCGTACTGAATGGAGAAGAATGCGGCGGGCCACGTGCCCGCCCGGCGATCAAACGTCAGCCGGGCTGCTCTCTGGTGCGTGGCCCAAGGCCGACCCGGCAGTCACGTGCGCAACGCTACTTCACCAAGACATTTCCCGCAAAAGCGGGACACCCACCTCGGTAGGAACAACGAGGTCCCGCCCGAGCCGGACGGGACCTTCGAAGATCACTTCCCAGGACGCACTAGTTGTCGTAGCGGTGGGTCACCACGAACGTCGTCCCCTCAAGTGCCTCTCCGACGGGAGTCGCCGCCCAGTCAGCCAGTTGCCGGGCTCGCTTCCCGCCAAGGTTCAGCACCTCTATGAGCTCGGAGGCGGTAGGTGGGGTCGCTCGAACACAGCGAAGAACTGGCTCTCCGGTCGCGGAACCGTCATCGTCCTCCGGGTCATCGGGTATCCATTGCACGATCTCCAGATTCCAGGCGTCGTCGTCATCGACGGGCATGGGGGCGAGAATGCTGAGAAAGTAGCGACCCGACTCGTCCAAGGGTTCGTACTCGATGGAGAGAGATCTATCTATGACGAAATTCACTTCATCGTTGTCACACCGAACGTAGACGTCGTAGAGAAGCCGCAGGTCATCAACCGCCCGTTCAAGGCGCTCGGGGAAAGCGCCGTTTTCGAGACGGTCAAAGCGGGAGTGTTCTCCTTCCAGACAGTGAGGATCGCCGAGGTAGATATTCCCTCGGTGACTGTCGAAGGTGACGAACGGATTTTTAATCTCGCACAGGCGCGTGTCTTCCGTCTCCTCGACGTCGGAGTCCTCTGAGGAGACGGCCAAGGCGCCCGCCTCCGTTTCGAGCTCGGCTTTGACCGCTGCCCGGACGGGGGCGGGCAGCGAAGACGTCGCGGCGTCCAGCTCGATCAGGGCCTGGTTGAGCAGCAGTTTCACGTACGCGTACCAGAGGCTGTGCGCCCCCTTCAGCAGATCCTCTCGCGCCTTCTCGTCAACGAGCGCGGCGAGGTGGTCGGCGGGATATCCCTTCACGCCCCTTCCGCGCTCGTCCCACACGGCGACGGGCACGGTCGCATAAGCGGAGACTCTGTTGAGCGCATTCACCAGGGGTGTGGCAAGCGCGGCGTTCTCCACGCTCGTCACGGTCACCGACCGAACGGCGTCCGGCGCACGATAGGTGGCCAGAATCTGTACTTTTCCACGATTCGCATGCTGGGAGTAAATGGCCATGGGGATGCGTCCTTTCAGCCGAAAGGACGCATCAGGTCCAGTCGACTCGAGGAGAGAAGGATGCGGTGCCAGGTCATAAACAACGAGACCAGGCACCTGAAAGCGTGTCGGCGGTGGTTCAGACCCAATTCCGAACTCCGTGCCTGCTCGAAAGATACGTGTCTTTGAGCACAAGGGCAACCCGATGGCGTTTCCCGATCCCCGGCCCACCGTGGCCGCATCGGAAAAACAACGAAGTCCCGTCCGGATCGGACGGGACCTCGTGTTCGCTGTGGAGCTATGGGGATTCGAACCCCAGACCTCCTCCATGCCATGGAGGCGCGCTACCAGCTGCGCCATAGCCCCTTGTGGTGCAGGAGAAATCTTAGCCGACTTCCGGGACCCCTCGTGCCATCGCGACGGCGGCGAGGGCGACCAGGGCGGAGGCCACGGCGCTCACCGCGACGATCGTGAAGGACAGCACGTAGGCGCCACGCGCGGGGACGGCGCTGTTCCCGATGGTGATCGAGGTCAGCAGCGCGGCGGTCACCGCTCCCGAGGCGCTGCCCCCGATGGAGCGGACCAGGGAGTTGACCCCGCTGGCGATGCCGCTCTGGTCCATCGGCACATGCTGTACGGCCAGCGTCCCCAGGGCCGCGTAGGCGATCCCGAAGCCGAGTCCCTGCAGCGTGTTGGCGCCGATCAGGTCCAGCACCGAGGTGTTGAAGATCGCGAACCAGCCGAAGGCGGCCGCCGTGATGCCCGCGCCGACGGCCAGGGAGCGGGCGGCGCCGAGGCGGCCGGAGATCCGTCCCGCCATGAAGGACGACAGCAGCATGGTCACGGTGCTCGGCAGGGCGTAGAGGCCGACGTCAAGGACCGATCCGCCGAAGCCGTACCCGGCCGAGGGCGGGGTCTGCACGAAGCTGGAGACCAGCGTGAAGGAGCCGAACATCGCGAAGCCGAGCAGCAGCGCGGCCAGGTTGGCGGGCAGCGACCTGCGGCCGACGAGCAGGTCGAGCCGGACCATCGGCGCCCTGAGCCTGAGCTGGCTGAACACCCACACCGCGCAGATGGCCGCGGTGGCGGCGAACAGGGCGGTCACCCGGGGGGAGCTCCAGCCCCAGTCGTTGCCCTTGGAGACCGCGAGCAGCAGGCAGACCAGCCAGGCCGACAGCAGCAGCGCGCCGACGAAGTCGAGACGGCCCCCGGCGCGGATCCCGGTGTCGTGGGCGCTCAGGGCGATGAGGACGACCGCGACCACGCCGAGCCCGGCGGTGATCCAGAAGACCGGGTGGTGGCTGGGCGTCCTGTCGGCGATGAGACCGGTGACGATCATGCCGATGTTGCCGCCGACGCCCATGGTCGCGCTGACCACGCCGATCGCGGTCATCACCCGGTGGGCAGGGAAGCTGTCCCTGATCATGCCGATGGCCAGGGGGATCAGCGCGGCGGAGGCCCCCTGGAGGGCGCGGCCCACGATCAGCACAGGCAGGGTGAGCGAGACGGCGCAGATCACGGAGCCCAGGACGAGCAGGCCGACGGTGAACAGAATCATCCGCTTTTTTCCGTACATGTCCCCCAGGCGGGACAGCAACGGCGTGGCGACCGCGCCCACCAGCAGGGAGGCGGTGAAGACCCAGGCGACCTCGTCGACCGAGACGCCGAAGGTGACCATCATCCTCGGCAGCAGCGGGATGACCACGGTCTGCTGGACGGAGACGACCATCCCGGCCATGGAGAGGGCGAAGAGGGTGAGCCAGAGCTGTCTGCTCTGGCGGGCGGCACCGAGTTCGGCGACGGCCACTCCTGCCATGATCCCCCTCTTTTCTCATCAACTTGCGCAATGAGATGGTAAATGCTCGTCAGAAAACGTCATCTACTGGGTCATGTCACGTCACGGGTAGCGAGATACGTCCCAGACGTTATGGTCACGGGCTTCTCGGAGAGCATCTCCGCAGGCGGGAACGGCGTCAGCCCGCGGTGGTGCGCATGGTCAGTTCGGTGCCGTCCCCGGACAGTTCGAGGGCGACGGCGACGGCGCCGAGCCGGGCGGTGCTCGCCAGGTGGGTGCCGCCGCACGGGATGGCCGCCTCCCCCTCCGGCAGACCGCACCGCCAGGTACGGCGCGCGGTCAGCTCACGTCCCGGGCTCTCGATCGTGACCGGGGCGTCGGCCGCGACCCACTCCTTCAGCGTGTCGCCGACCCGCCGAGTGATCTCCGGGAGGCTCTCCCCGAGCCCTTCCACGGCGAAGCCCTTCCGCCGCAGCGATCTGCCCAGCCGGTAGACGTCGAGGCTGCCGCCCGGCAGGATTCGCGAGGAGGCGATGGCCGTCTGGTCGAAGTCGGGGTGCCCCAGGCCGTCGGCGGGGACCTCCTTGCGCCACCGGTCGGCCAGCGCCGCGTTGAGCGCGAGCGCGGCGAGGTGGCAGGCGGTGTGTCCCGTGGAGAGCGCGTGACGGTGCTCGGCGTCCACCACGAGATCGACCTCCCCGTCGGGCACCGGCTCCGGCGTGACGTGGACGACCAGCCAGCTCCAGCCGGGGCTGCCGCGCCGTACCGGAATGTTCTCGCCCAGGTGGACCTGCCGCTCGCCGTCGGCCACCGCGCCGGTCATGCAGTCGGTGACCGGGATCCCGGCGACGGTCCCCCGGTCGGCGGGCTGGTCGGGCCAGGTGTGGTCGAGCGGATGGAAGGGGGTCTCGGCGACGACCGTCCCGTGCCGCTCCCCCACGGGCACCCGCGCCACGACCGTGGAGCGCCCTGTGACCTCCCCCGACGGATAGCCGACGAGCGTCGATCCCTCGATCACCATTCTTCCCCCCTGTCCCCTTTCCGCCCCTCCATCATGTCAGCCACATGAGTACGGCCCGCGCCGCCCCCGAGGAGGCACGGGCCGTACCGCGAAAGACCGGGTGTTCAGGGGGTCAGGGCGGCCTCGTCCTCCAGGTAGCGCGCCCGGCCGGCGTACCAGCCGGTGGCCAGCTGCACCCCGACGACCACGAGCAGCAGCAGGAAGGCCAGGGACCAGCCTCCGCTCGCCTCGTGCATCACGCCGACGACCAGGGGACCGGCACCCGCGATGAGGTATCCGGCGCTCTGCCCGAAGGCGGACAGCGCGGCGGTCGCCTCAGGAGTGCGGGTGCGCAGGGCCAGCATGGTCAGCGCCAGCGGGAACGATCCCATCCCGATTCCGACGAGTACGGCGAACAGCCAGGCGGGAACGGCGGGGACGAGCCACAGACCGAGGAACCCGACCGTGTAGAAGGCCACGAAGGCCGCGACGACGGGCCGCTGGTCGGCGAACTTCGAGGCGATCCACGGCACCACCATGGAGACCGGGATGCCGATCGCGGTGAAGACGCCCAGCGTCAGCCCGGCCTGGCCCGCGGTGTAGCCGCCGTCGATGAGCATCTTCGGCAGGAAGCCGAACATGATGTAGGCGACCATGCTCTGCGTGCCGAAGTAGGCGGCGACCGCCCAGGCCAGCTTGCTCCTGACCAGGCTCCGGGGACCGAAGTCGGTGCTGCCCGTGTCCCGCTCCGGCTCACTGCGCGACAGCGCAAGCCACGGAATGGCGGCGACAGCGGCCAACGCCGCCCACACCCCGAGGGCAACGTGCCAGTTGCCGTCGGCGGCCCGTTCGATCGGAACGGTCGCGGCGGCGGCGAGCATCGTGCCGGCCGCGAGGGCAGTGGTGTAGACGGTGGTCATGGTCCCGGCCCGGCCGGGGAAGTGGCGCTTGATCAGGGTGGGGATGAGCACGTTGCCCACGGCGCCGCCGGACAGCGCGAGCGCGCTGCTGAACAGGAAGACCTCGGCGGAGTCGACCATGGCGCGGACGAGCAGTCCGGCGCCCAGGGCGACCAGGGCGCTCAGCAGCAGCCGGTGCTCGCCGATCTTCCTGGCCAGGGCCGGTGTCACGGCACCGACCGAGGCGAAGATGAGAACGGGTAGTGTGGTGAGGAGCCCTACTCCGACGCCCGACATGCCGAGGCCGGAGGAGATGCGGTCGAGCACCGGCCCCACGCTGGTGACCGCGGTGCGCAGGTTCAGTGCGGCGAGGACGATTCCCAGCACGAGCAACCAGGCGAAAGACCCTGTCGTTCCACCGGTGCGGCCCCGAGTCTGATGGGTTAGCACGCTCATGCGGGGTTCAGTCCTCCTCAGTCGAATTCACCCAATCGTAGGATGATTGGCTGACTCCAACTGTAACAGGACCTAAAAGTTGGTTTGTTCCTGGCAATGCGCAAGCTTGCCAAAGCCCTGACACAGTGAAAGCCGGGTCACGCTCTCCCTTACAGAGCGTGACCCGGCTCTCCTCACCTCAGAGAGACCTCAGATGCGCGGTCCCGGTGCGGCGGGCGGCTCCTCGCCGGGGCGCCTTCCCGCCCCGGGCAGCGGGCCGCTGCCGGGAGGGGCCAGCGGGGAGGACGGCGGGTAGTCCTGGCCGACCGTGCGCGGCGGAACCGGCTCGTCGTAGCCGTAGCCGCCGTCCCCGGGCCTGTCGGTGACGGTCACGCCGCCACCACCGAAGCCCGAGCCTCCACGGTCGTGGGGACCGGGGACCTCACCGCGCCAGGCGCCGCTCTCGTTGCCACGCGACTCGATGAACGTCTTGAAACGCTCCAGGTCGCCGCGGACGCGGAGACGGACGATCTGCAGCCAGTCACCCGCGGTCTCGACGAAGCCCTCGGGCTCGTACTCCATCTGGAGCGTGACACGGGTGGTCTCGGGGGACAGGTGGTGGAAGGTCACCACCCCCGCCTGGTGCGGCTGACCGAGGGACTTCCACGCCACCCGCTCGTCCGGGTGCTGCTCGGTGATCTCGGCCTCGAACTCACGGTGGACGCCCGCGATCTCCACGGCCCACGCGGTCCGGGTGTCACCCAGCTGCTTGACCGACTCGACGCCCTCCATGAACTCGGGAAAGCTCTCGAACTGGGTCCACTGGTTGTAGGCCGTCCTGATCGGGACGTTCACATCGACGGACTGTTCGATCGTGCTCACAGGTCTGCCTCCCTCTCGTGGGTTCGAAAGGCGCACCTGCCCGACGATCCGGGGACGTAACTACCCGCGCCGCAAAAGCCAGTAAAGGCCCAGCACCGGCAGCACAAGAGGGATGAAGACGTAACCGCTGCCGTAGCCCGACCAGACCGTCGCGTGCGGGAAGGCCGCGGGGTCGGCCAGGCTCAGCGTGCCGACAATCAGCACCCCCGCCAGCTCGACGCCGCAGGCGGCCAGGGCCAGGCGCCGCTCCCCCCTGACCAGCGCCACGGCCAGCACGAGGTAGACCAGCGCGGCGAACGCCGACAGCGAGTAGGCCAGCGGCGCCTCGCCGAAGCGGGTCGCGATCTGCACCCCGGCCCGTGCCCCCGCGGCCAGCGCGAAGATCCCGTAGACCGCGACCAGCGCGCGTCCCGGCCCCGAGCCGATCGCCGGTTCGCTCATGCCGTCCCCTGCCAGAGCTGCAGCAGCCGTCCCACCATGACGCAGACCGCGAAGGCGCCGACCGCGACCACCGCGGAGCCCCAGCGCGAACGCTCGGCGAGCCCGAGGAAGACCGCCCCCGGCGGGATCAACAGCGCCCCCACGAGGTAGCCGACGAAGGTCGCCGTCTCCTCCAGCTCCCTGCCCCCGACCACCCCGGCGACCGCGAAGCCCGCCTGGACGAGCAGGCCGAGTTCGAGCAGCGCGAGCATGACGAGCAGCACGGTGCCCATCGGCCGGTTACGGCCCGCGGCCACGACGGCGGCCAGCACGATGACCAGCGCCAGGATGATCAGGGCGGTCGCGAGCGGGCCGATCATCGGGACATCACCGTGACGGCCACCGTGGCAGGAGGCATGGGCAGTAGGGTACTGCCCGCCGTCGCCGCCCCATTCTCCGCTTCGGCATACGCTGGTTCCGTGGAGAGAATCCTGGTCAGCGCCTGCCTCATGGGACGGCGGGTCCGCTTCGACGGGGCCGCGAAGACCAGCGGTGACGCGCTGCTGGCCGCCTGGCGGGCCGAGGGACGGCTGGTGCCGTTCTGCCCCGAGGTCGAGGGCGGCCTTCCCGTTCCCCGGCCGCCCGCCGAGATCGAGGGTGGCGCGGGCGGCGGGGCCGTACTGTCCGGGACGGCCAGGGTGCTCACGGCGGACGGGACCGACGTGACGGCGGCCTTCCTCGCCGGGGCGCGGGCGGCGCTCGACGCGGCGCTCTCCTGCGGCGCGCGGGTGGCGATCCTGAAGGAGGGCAGCCCCTCCTGCGGGAGCCTGACCGTCCACGACGGCACCTTCGGCGGCGGCCGCCTGCCCGGCGCCGGGGTCACCACCGCCCTGCTCGAACGGCACGGCGTCTCGGTGTTCGGCGAGGACAGGATCCCCGCCGCCGCCGTACGGCTGCGCGAGCTGTCCGGAGCCTGAAGGGCTTTTCAGTACTCCCAGACGTCGGTGCGGCTCTCCCCGCCGACGCAGTAGACCGCGGAGCCGTGCTGCCCCTGCACCAGGTCCACCCTGACCCACCCCTCCGCCTGGGTCACCTGGGCCTCGAAGCCCGGGTTGGGGTTGGCGGAGACCACCTTGCACACGCCCGCCGTGATGCTGAAGGAGACGGAGCCGTTCTTGGCGCTCACCGTCTTCGCCCCGTTGTCGGCCGCGAGCTGGGCGGTCGGGCTGGGGGTCGTGGGGGCGGCCTTCTCCGGCTCCGGCGCGCTCGTCGGCGCCTTGGCCGGGGCCTTGGTCGGCGTCCTGGTGGGCGTCCCGGTCGGCTTGGGCGGGGCCTCGGTCGTGCGCGAGTGGCCGGAGATCCGCCTGGGCCTGACGAGTCCCCCGGCGTCGTCCCTCGCCTGGCCGCTGGCCCGGGGGTTGGAGGTGCTACGGCGTCCGTAGGGGGAGCTGTAGGGGCCGGGGGTGCGCCTGCCCTGTGGGGAGGCGCTCGGCGGGCCCGAGACGGTGGCCGTACCGGTCGGTGGCCGTGAGGGCAGCGCGATGGCCCCGATCCGGGACAGCTCCGAGTCCAGGGACTCGACCCTCACGTCGTCGAAGACCTGGCTGCTCAGCACGTCACGGACGCCGAACCAGGTGATCGAGGCGGCCAGGACCGTGGCACTACACCACACCACAATGAATCCCACGGTTTGCCTCATGCGGTGAATTATTACCTCATGTGCTTCTTTGTTCACTACGGTTACGTTGTATGGCGACGGTTCTCGTGGTGGAAGACGACGAGTACGTGCGTTCCGCGATGATCCAGGAGCTGGGCAGGCGCCAACACGCCGTGCGCAGCGCGGGACGGGCGCTCGACGCGTTGCGGGAGATCACCCAGAATCCCCCCGACGCGGTGATCCTTGATCTCGGCCTGCCCGATCTGGACGGGTCGGAAGCACTGAAGATGGTCCGCAGCGTCTCCAGCGTCCCGGTCATCGTGGCCACCGCGAGGGACGACGAGGCGGAGATCGTCCGTCTGCTTGAGGCGGGCGCGGACGACTACCTGGTCAAGCCGTTCTCCGGCGACCACCTCAACGCCCGGCTCGACGCGGTGCTGCGCAGGGCGCGGGCGGCGGGACCGCCCCCGGTGCTGCGCGTCGGCGCGCTCGCGGTCGATCTCAACCGGCGCGAGGCCTCCCTCGGCGGCGAGCCGCTCGCGCTGACCCGGCGGGAGTTCGACCTGCTCGCCTACCTCGCGGCCCGCGCCGACCGGGTGGTCCCCCGCAAGGAGCTGCTCACCGAGGTGTGGCAGCAGTCCTACGGCGACGACCAGACCATCGACGTCCACCTGTCGTGGCTGCGCCGCAAGCTCGGCGAGAGCGCCTCGGCCCCCCGCTACCTGCACACCGTGCGCGGTGTCGGCGTCATGCTGATCACACCGACGTGAGACGCACCCTGGCCCTGCTCGCCGTCGCGGGAGCCTCGATGATCGCCCTGGCCTTCCTGGTACCGCTGGGGGTCATCGTCAAGGAGATCGCGCACGAACGGGCGATCTCCGAGGCGGAACGGCAGGCGTCGGCACTGGTCCCGGTGCTTGCCATCACCACTGCCCCGGACCGGTTGACCCGGGCGGTCGCCAGCACGGGCATGCCGGAGCGCGTCGCGCTCCACCTGCCCGACGGAAGGAAGATAGGGGCTCCCAGGGCCCCGGCGCGGACCGTCGCCTCGGCCGCCCGCGTCAGCCGGGCGGTGTTCGAGGGCATGGGCGGCGACTACCTGGTGCTGCGTCCCGTCACCCTGGAGAACGGCAGAACCGCGGTCATCGAGATCTTCGTGCCCGCCGAGGACCTCACCAGGGGGGTCGCCGCGTCCTGGGCGGTGCTGACCGGGGTCGCGCTGGTGCTGATGGTCGTCTCCGTCCTGGTCGCCGACCGGCTCGGGGCCCGGGTGGTACGCGCCTCCCGGCGGCTCGGCCACGCGGCGACCTCCCTGGGGGCGGGCGACCTCAGCGTCAGGATCGACCCCGAGGGACCCGCGGAGCTGGTCGCGGCCGGGGAGGCGTTCAACGCCATGGCCGACCGGGTGATCCAGCTACTCGCCGCGGAGCGGGAGATGGCCGCCGACCTCTCGCACCGGCTGCGCACGCCGCTGACCGCGCTGCGCCTGAGCCTGGACCACCTGGGTCCCGAGGCCGAGCAGAGCCGCCGCGCCCTGGGCCGTCTCGAAGCCGAGGTCGACGAGATCATCGCGGCGGCGAGGCAGCCGTCACGGGCGCCCGCGCTCGTCCACTGCGACGCCGCCCACGTGCTGCGCGAACGGCTGACCTTCTGGTCGGCGCTGGCCGACGACCAGCAACGGCCCTGGCAGCTGATCGGCGCCACCGGGCAGGTCAGGATCCCGGTCGCGGCCACCGAGCTGAGCGCGGTCGTCGACGCGCTGCTCGGCAACGTCTTCCGGCACACCCCCCAGGGCACCGCGTTCACGGTGACGCTGCACCAGGGGTCGGACGCGGTCGGCATCCTGATCGCCGACGCGGGCCCGGGGATCGCCGACCCGGAGGCGGCGCTGCGGCGCGGGACCAGCGGCGCGGGCTCGACCGGTCTCGGCCTGGACATCGCCCGCAGGCTCGCGGAGAGCTCGGGCGGCGCGCTGCGGATCGACTCCTCGATCCTCGGCGGCGCCCAGGTCCAGCTGTGGCTGCGCACCGACCAGCACGAGACCCCTTCCCGTACGGCCAGGCGCTGGGCCCGTAGGAAGGACGCCACGCAGGACCTCCAGGACGAGCCCCACTGACCCGGCGAACCCGTCAGAAGGCCCCGGTCACCGCCCGCGCCTGCTCAGCCGTCATCCGCGCGCCCCTGCCGTACGCCTCCCCGTAGGCCCGATCGCCCAGCGCCCGCCTGGCGGCCTCGGCGAGCCGGACCACGTCGGCGTCACCGGCCAGCGCGGTCCCCCGCACCGCCGTACCCGCGCCGAGCAGCAGGGCGGCCCTGGCCGGGTCCCCCTCAAGCAGCGCGACCCCGGACATCAGCTCGGTGACCAGGGCCGTCATCGCCACGTTGCGCAGCCCCTCGGCGGAGACCAGCACCCGGTGATACCACCCGAGCGCCTCCCCTGCCCTGCCCTCGGTCTCGGCGATCAGCCCGAGGCCGGTCATGATCACGGCCCTGGTCTCCTCTCCCCCGAACCACCCGGAGGGGCATCCGGCGAGCGCCTCCTCGGCCAGGCTCCTGGCCCGCGCCGTCTCACCCCGCGCCCTGGCGACGGTGCTCAGCACGTGGCGGGCGAGCGCGAGCATCTCCGAGGCGCCCGTACGGCGCGCCAGCGCGGCGGCCCGTTCCGCGTCCTCCTCCGCCCCCCTGAGGTCTCCCGTCCGCAGCCGCACACCGGCCCGCTGGCCCAGCATCCCGGCGACGTCCTCGTCCGCGCCGAGTTCGCGGGCCAGCCGCAGGGCCTCGTCGCACAGCTCCCACGCCCGCGCGGCCTCTCCCCGCCAGGCGGCCAGCTTGGCGAGGTCGGACAGCGTGACCGACATCCCCCACCGCTCCCCGAGGGCGCGGAACCCGGTGAGCGCGACGGTCATGGCCTCCTCTGCGTCGTCGATCCGCCCGTCGTAGGCGGCCGTGATCCCCTCGCCGAACCGGCTGAGCGCCCGGCTCCACGGGTCGGCGCCGACCAGCGCGTACCACCTGTCGTCCAGGTTCGCGGTGCGCGCCTCGGGGATGCCCATGGCCATGCCGAGCAGCATGGTCATGAAGGGCTGGCGGGGCGGACGGCCCCCGGCCAGCATCACCGCGACGGCGTTGTCCAGGTGGGCGTCGAACGTGCCGCGCGACCCGCCGGAGGCGATGCTCAGGACGCCCACGGTGTACTCCTCCTCCAGCCCCTCGGGAGGGTACGGGCCGATCCCGCGCAGGAGCTCCTCGGCGCGCGCCGCCCCCTGGCTGCGCAGCCCCCGCAGCCACCAGTAGGTCGTCAGCCGCGCCAGCAGCCGCAGCGCCGTACCCCTGGCCGCCTCGCCCTCCTCGGTGGCCCAGCCGAGCGCGGCGTGCAGGTTGTCACGCTCGGCGTCCAGCGCGGCCAGGCACTCAAGCTGGTCCGCGGTGATCAGGCGCGGCTCGACCTCGGCCGCCATCGCGAGGAAGTACTCCGCGTGCGCGCGCCGCGTCTCCCCCGCGTCCGCGAGCCGTTCCGCGCAGAACGCCCTGATCGTGTTGAGCATGCGGTAGCGGCCCCCGGAGACCTCGACGAGCGACTTGTCCACCAGGCCCGTCAGCGCCTCGACCGTGTCACCGTCCGGCAGCCCGCACACCGCCCGGATCGCCTCAAGCGTCGCGCCTCCCCCGAAGACGGTCAGCCGCCCCGCCAGCGTCCTCTCGTCCTCCGCCAGCAGGTCCCAGCTCCACTCGACCACCGCCCTGAGCGTGCGGTGCCTCGGCTGCGCGGTACGGCTGCCGCGCGACAGCAGTCCGAACAGGTCGTCCAGCCTGGCGGCGACCTCGCCGACCGGCAGGGAGCGCAACCTGGCCGCGGCCAGCTCGATCGCCAGGGGCTGCCCGTCGAGGGCCCGGCAGATCCGTCCCACGGCCTCGGCGTTGTCCTCCCCGACGGCGAAGCCGGGCAGCACGGCCGCCGCCCGGTCGGCGAACAGCTCGACGGCCGGATAGCCGGACATGTCCCGCGCCGGGGTTCCCGGTGGCGGTACGGCGAGCGTGGGAAGCGGGCACAGGCTCTCGCCGGTGATGCCGAGCGCCTCCCGGCTCGTGGCGAGGATCCGCAGCCGGGGGCAGGCCCCGAGCAGCCGTCCCACGAGCGTCGCGACGGCCTCGACGAGGTGTTCGCAGTTGTCGAAGACGAGCAGGACGCTCCGCTCGGCGAGCGCGGCGACCATCCGCTCGACGGCGTCGCCTCCCGGCCTGCCGAGCCCGGGGGTGAGCCACGCCTCCCGCAGCCCGAGGACGTCGAAGACCGCCTGGGGCACCTCGGCGTCCCGGCTCAGCGGCGCGAGATCGACGAATCGGACCTCGCCCGGGTACCGGGAGGCCGCCTCGACCGCCAGCCGGGTCTTGCCCGCCCCTCCGGGCCCGGTGACGGTGACCAGGCGTGCCCGCCCGAGCAGCGCGCCGACCCGTTCGAGCTCGCGACGCCTGCCGACGAAGCTGGTGAGCTGGGCCGTGAGCGCGTGCCGTACGGGCTCATGAGGGGCGGGGGGAACGGTGAGGGAGGGGTCTGCCCTGAGGACGGCCAGGTGGGTGGCGGCCAGCTCAGCCGTCGGCTCGGCGCCGAGTTCCTCGGCCAGCAGCCGCCTGGTCTCCTCGTAGACGGCCAGGGCCTCCGCCTGCCTGCCCGTGCCGTACAACGCCCGCATCAGCTGCCCCCGCAGCCGCTCGCGCAACGGGTGGGCGGCCACCAGGTCGGTCAGCTCGGCCACCAGGGCCCGGTGCCCGCCCGTGGCGAGCTCCGCCTCGACCCGCTCCTCGACGGCCGACAGGCGCAGTTCCCCAAGCCGTACGGCCTGCCCCCGGGCGAAGGGCGCCTCGCCCACGTCGGCCAGCGCGGGTCCCCGCCACAGGGCGAGCGCCTCGCGCAGGAGAGCGGCCGCGTGCGGGGCGTCCCCCGACTCCAGCTCCCGCCGTCCCCGGGCGGCCAGCGTCTCGAACCGGTGGACGTCCACCTCCTGTGGGCTCACGGCGAGCCGGTAACCGGCGGGGGTGAACTCGACGGTCGCGGCCCGCCCGAGCAGCTGCCTGAGCCGGGAGACCTGGGCCTGCAGCGCGTTGGCGACGTTTCCGCGCGCCTGGTGACCGTAGAGGCCGTCGATCAGCCGCTCGACGGTCACCACCCGCCCGGCGTCGAGCGCCAGCATCGCCAGCAGGGCGCGCGTCCTCGGCCCGCCGACGGGGAGCGGGCCACCCTCGGCGTCCCTGATCTCCGTCGCGCCCAGCAAGCCGAACCACATGGGTCGATTATCGTGCGCCCCACGATCCGGTCAGTCCGGGTTCGGCCTTCCCCGCCGACCGGCCCTCACGGGCGCCGGGACCTGTGCCGGGGTCAGGGCGTCAGGGCCGCCGAAACGCTCTCCTCACCCGGTCCCCGGCGTACAGACGACGAGATCCCGCCCGATCGGGTGATCGGACGGGATCTCGTCGAGACGCTCGCTGTGGAGCTATGGGGATTCGAACCCCAGACCTCCTCCATGCCATGGAGGCGCGCTACCAGCTGCGCCATAGCCCCTGGTCACCGCTCCGAGTCCTCTCGTTGCGGCGCTTGGGAAGCATACAAGGACACCCGTGGGTTCACCTAATCGACGACCGTACGGCTCTCGCCCTTCACCCGGGGCGCGAGCCGTACGAGAGGTCAGCTCTGTGTCACCTCGGGACTGTCGTCGCTCTGGACGGGTTCGGGGAGGGTTCCGGCGTTGTGCTCCATCAGGCGCCAACCCCTGCGTCCCTCCTCCAGCACCGACCAGGAGCAGTTGCCCAGGCCGCCGAGGGCCGACCAGAGGTCCTCCGGCAGGCCCAGCAGATGGGCGATGCCGAGCCGGATCGCCGCCCCGTGGGAGGCGACGACCAGCAGGCCGTCGTCATCGAGCCGCGCTGCCCACCTGAGGATGGACGCCGAGACACGCGCGGCGACGTCGGTGACCTCCTCACCGCCAGGGGCCTCCCAGGCGACGTACTGCTCGGGCCACCGGGCGGAGATCTCCTCGCGGGTGAGCCCCTCCCACTCGCCGCCGCCCCGCTCACGAAGGTCCTTGTCGACGGACACGTTCAGGCCGACGAGGTCGCCGAGAGCCGAGGCGGTGTCGTAGGCCCGCTGGAGGTCCGAGGAGACGATCATGGTGGGGCGGAGCGCGGCGAGCAGCGAGGCGGCCCTGGTCGCCTGGGCCATGCCGGTCTCGTCGAGCGGGATGTCGCTGTGGCCCTGGAAGCGGTGCTCGACGTTCCACAGCGTCTGGCCGTGTCTCAGGCAGACGACGCGGCGGCTCACTCAGTTACCGCCTGGCGGGCGCGCTGGGCGGCGACCTGCGTGACGCTGTCGGGCAGGGCGATGGAGGGACAGTCCTTCCACAGCCGCTCCAGGGCGTAGAAGGTGCGGTCCTCCTCATGCTGGACGTGCACGACGATGTCGATGTAGTCGAGGAGAACCCAGCGGCCCTCACGCTCTCCCTCACGGCGGACGGGCTTGGCGTGGGCCTCGACGCGCAGCCGCTCCTCGATCTCGTCGACGATGGCGCGGACCTGGCGGTCGTTGGTGGCGGAGCAGAGCAGGAAGGCGTCGGTGATGACGAGCTGGTCGCTCACGTCATAGGCGAGAATGTCGTCGGCCAGCTTGTCCGCCGCGGCCTCGGCGGCGATTCTGATGAGCTGGACGGATCTGTCAGTTGCGGTCACGGTTGCGGTTAGTCCTCCAGTAGTCGGCGCTGTCACCTATCAGGGTGCCTGATCGAACGCTTGTCGAAGAGCCGCCTTCAGGTACAACGCCTATCGTGTGCCACCCGATTCCACGCCGCAAACGGATTGACGGTCCGGCGAAGAGCGCACATGGCGGTAAAGACCGCGTTTATTGATGTACTGCACGATACCGTCCGGAACCAGATACCAGATGGGTTGTCCCGAGGAGACACGCTCCCTGCACTCGGAGGACGAGATGGCCAGCGCGGGGATCTCCAGCAGGCTGACCTTGCCCTCGGGCAGCCCGGGGTCACGCAGGACGTGGCCGGGACGGGTGGCCCCGACGAAGTGCGCGATGGTGAACAGCTCGTCGGCGTCGCGCCAGCTCAGGATCTGGGACAGCGCGTCGGCCCCGGTGATGAAGTACAGCTCGACGTCGGGCCCCCCGGCCGCGGCGATCTCCCTGAGGGTGTCGATGGTGTAGGTGGGGCCGGGGCGGTCGATGTCCACGCGGCTGACCGAGAAACTCGGGTTCGAGGCTGTCGCGATGACCGTCATCAGATAGCGGTCCTCGGCGGCCGAGACGGTCCTGTCGGCCTTCTGCCAAGGCCGTCCCGTCGGGACGAAGACCACCTCGTCGAGGTGGAAGTGATGCGCGACCTCACTGGCGGCGACGAGGTGCCCGTGGTGGATGGGGTCGAAGGTGCCACCCATGACTCCCAGGCGTCGCTTCCCCGTGCCGTTGGCCGCTTTCATCATGAAACGGACCATACGCGTAAGCCGTACACGCCTTTTAATCACCCCCCGCGCATGCCAGGCGGGCCCGACGTAGCATGCCGGACATGACCACCACCCCGGATCGCAATCGCGTGCAGCTTCCCGGCGTAAGCTCACGTGCCTACGAACATCCCGCCGACCGGTCCGCGCTGGTAGCCCTGCGCTCGCTCAGCGGGTTCGACACGGTTCTCAAGCAGATGTCCGGCCTGATCAGCGAGCGCCGTCTGCGCCTGATCTACCTCGCCTCCGCGGTGCGCACCGGCGAGACCCAGTTCCGCACGCTGCACGACATGGGGCGCGACGCCGCCTACACCCTGGACCTGCACCGCATCCCCGAGGTGTACGTCCAGCAGAGCCCGCAGGTGCAGGCCATGGCGATCGGCTTCGACGACCCGTTCATCGTCGTCACCACCGGCCTGCTCGACCTCATGGACGACGAGGAGCTTCGCTTCGTCGTCGGCCACGAGACCGCCCACATCCTGTCCGGCCACGCGGTCTACCGCACCATGCTGGACATCCTGACCCGGCTGGCCACCCGCGTCGCCTGGATCCCGCTCGGCTACATCGGGCTGCGCGCGATCGTCGCGGGCCTTGAGGAGTGGCACCGCAAGTCGGAGCTCTCCGCCGACCGCGGCGGTCTGCTCTGCGGCCAGGACCCGGAGGCCGCGCTGCGCGCGCTGATGAAGCTCGCCGGTGGCTCCCGCCTGCACGAGATGAACATCGAGGCCTTCCTCGACCAGGCCCGCGAGTACGACACGGCCGGTGACGTCCGCGACGGTCTGCTCAAGGTCCTCAACCTGCTCGGCACTACCCACCCGTTCGCCGTCTCCCGGGTGGCCGAGCTGGACAAGTGGCGCCGCAGCGGCGAGTACGAGACGATCCTCTCCGGCGACTACCCCCGCCGGGCCGACGACGCCAACGCCAAGATCTCCGAAGAGGTCAGGGCCGCCGCCCGTTCCTACCGCGAGTCCTGGTCGCAGTCCCAGGACCCGTTCATCGGCGTCCTGCGCGACGTGGCCGAGGGGGCCGTCAACGCCGGTGAGCGCATCTTCAACCGGTTCGCCCGTCGCGACGGCAACTGAGCATGGCTCCCTGAAAAGGTCTGGAAGGCCGCCTTCCGGGCCTTTTCCGCAACAAACGCGCTAGATCAGCAGCGCGATCGCCCGCACCGCGGCCGCGCACAGGGCGACGAACCCGCCCAGCAGCGTGAGCATGCGCAGCCCCTCCTTGTGGAGGTCGGGGAACCTCGCGCCGACCCGCTCCACCTCACGGCTGACGATCATGCCGCAGACGGCGCCGGACACCACACCGGCGAGGATGACCGGGGCGGGCTGCAACCACCAGTCGGGGGGCAGCGATCCCCCGCAGGCCAGCCACACCGTCACCCAGGCCACCGCGGCCGCGGGAATCCCCGGCCAGGCCAGCACGGTCAGCAGCGAGACCGCGAAGACGGGCAGGAAGGTCACGGTCCGCAGGACGGCCCGCGACCTGACGGTCCTTCGTCTGCGCGCCAGCCGGTGCCCGGCCCAGACCGCGCGGGCCAGCGCCGCGCAGGCCCCCGTCACCGCGAAGGTGGCCACCGGCCAGATCACGGTCGCCACGACACACGGCACGGCCAGTACGGCCAGCAGCAGCACCAGCGCCGCGCTGCCCTTCTGCTCCTCCCCTGCGCCCTCAGCCCGCGTCCTCCTGACCATCCGCCGGACGGGCCTGTCCCTGTCCCTTGGCGGCTCACCGGTCACGGCCTGACGCACGGGCCCCTCGTGCCCCTGGACGGGCCGTCCCGCGCGCGGCGGCTCCTCCGTCCTGGTGCCTCCGGACCGGACACGTGCCTCCGCCCTGCGCGCCGTACCCGCCGTGGCCGCCGCGGGGACCTGCCGCACCGCGCCGCGCGGATCGGGCTCCGCGACGGCGGCCCTGGCCAGGCGGCTGAGCCGGGCGGTGAGCAGGGCCGCGGTCGGACGCTTGGCCGCCTCGCGGTGCAGGGCGGCGCGCACCAGCGGAAGCAGAGCGGCCGGGACACCCGCGAGGTCGGCCTGGCCGTTGAGGATGGCGTACATCTGCGCCTCGGCGGGACCCCTGCCGAAGGTGGGGCGCCCGGTCGCGGCGAAGGCGACGGTGGCCGCCCAGGCGTGCACGTCCGCGGGCTCACCGACGGGCTCGTCGGCGAACACCTCGGGAGCGGCGTAGCTGGGGGTGCCCAGGAAGGTCCCGGTCAGGGTGAGCCGGGTGGCGTCCAGCACCTGGGCGATGCCGAAGTCGATCAGGACCGGGTCGTCCTCCACGTTGACCAGGACGTTGGCGGGCTTGAGGTCGCGGTGGACGATCCCGGCGGCGTGGGTGATCGACAGGGCGGTCGCCAGGCCGTGGGCCAGGTTGATCAGGGTCGTCCCCCTGAGCGGGCCGCCGCGCCGTACGCGGTCGAGGAGGGTGTCGCCCTCGATGTACTCCATGACGAGGTAGGGACGCTCACCGGCGAGGTCGGCGTCGAGAACCCGGGCGACATAGGGGCTCTCCACCCGGCGCAGCGCGCGCACCTCGCGTTCGAGGCGCACCCGCGCCTCCGCGTCGGCGTCCACGGCGTCGTGGAGCATCTTGAGGGCGACGCTGTCACCACGCTTGTTGGTCGCCCGGTAGACCTCACCCATGCCGCCCCGGCCTAAGCGCTCAACCAACGTGTAGGAGCCGACGCGCCCGAGACGACCCACGTGACCTCCTGCGTCGGCCACATGGCCCTGGGGGGGACCGCTGTGCCTACCGGGTCGCACGTCCGCCCGCGCTCCCCTGCTCTCCAGCCATAGGAGTCCTCACCATAGCGGGCGAATATGACGATTTTCCGGAGGCGCGCCGTACGAGGGGAAAGATCCATGGGTCAGGGGTGGCGGGATTCCTCCAGGAGGCTGTCCAGTTCCGCCGTCGGCGCGGCCGAGAGATCCCGTCGTCCGGTACGGCGCCAGCGCACGTGGCCCCTTGCCTCAAGCCACAGCATCAGACGGTCGAGACAGACCAGTACGGCGACGACGAACAGCAACGCGATCACGGTCTCCATGGGGCCCAGTCAAACCACCCTGGACCCCGATCACCTGGAGCGACACACCCTAGCTCGCCGGGGAGGCGATGACCGTGCCCTCCCCGGTGCGCAGGTGCCCCTCCCCGATGTAGACCCACTTGGTCGAGGTCAGCTCGGGCAGGCCCATCGGGCCACGCGCGTGCAGCTTCTGGGTGGAGATGCCGATCTCGGCGCCGAAGCCGAACTCGCCCCCGTCGGTGAAGCGGGTCGAGGCGTTGACCGCGACCGCCGCCGAGTCGACCAGGGCGACGAACCTCCGGGAGGCCGTGACGGAGCGGGTGACGATGGCGTCGGTGTGGCCCGAGCCGTACCTCCTGATGTGCGCGACCGCCTCCTCCAGGGAGTCGACGACGGCGGCGGCGATGTCCAGCGAGAGATACTCGGCCAGGTAGTCCTCCTCCCCGGCGGGCACCACGCCGTCACCGTGGGCGGCGATCCTGGCGTCGCCGTGGACTGTCACCCCCGCCTCGGCCAGGGCGGCGAGCGCGCGCGGCACGAAGGCGTCGGCGACATCGGCGTGCACGAGGAACGTCTCGGCGGCGTTGCACACCGAGGGACGCTGCGCCTTGGCGTTGACCAGGATCTCCACGGCGAGGTCGAGGTCGGCCTCCGCGTCCACGTAGACGTGGCAGTTGCCGACGCCGGTCTCGATGACCGGGACCGTCGACTCCTCGACCACCGAGTTGATCAGCGAGGCCCCGCCGCGCGGGATCAGCACGTCGACCAGCCCGCGGGCCCGCATGAGCTCCTTGACCGACTCCCGGGTCTGCCCGGGCACCAGCTGCACGGCCCCCGCCGGGACCTCGGTGCCCGCCAGCGCCTCCTGCATGATCCGCACCAGGACCGTGTTCGACTCGTAGGCGCTTGAGGAACCGCGCAGCAGGGTCGCGTTGCCGCTCTTCAGGCAGAGCGCGGCGGCGTCCACGGTCACGTTGGGACGGCCCTCGTAGATGATGCCGATCACGCCGAGCGGCACCCTGAGCTGACGCAGTTCGAGCCCGTTGGGCAGCGTGCTTCCCCTGACGACCTCACCGACCGGGTCGGGCAGGTCGGCGACCTGCCGCACGGCCTCGGCGATGGCGACGACCCGCCCCTCGTCGAGCCTGAGCCTGTCGATCATGTACGGCTGGACGCCGCCCTGCTCAGCCCGCTCGACGTCGAGCGCGTTGGCCGCGACGATCTCGGCGGACCTGGCGACCAGGGCGTCGGCGATCGCACGGAGCGCGGCGTCCTTGGGGGCCCGCGGCAGCGGGGCCAGCTCGGCGGCGGCCTCCTTAGCCGCCAGGGCTACCTTCAGGAAGTCCTCGGACATCTCGCGCTCCAAAAGAACTAGTGGTGGGACTCCAGTATGACGATGTCGTCACGGTGGATGAGTTCACGTTCATATTCCGGACCGAGGCTGAGGCCCAGCTCGCGTGTCGAGCGTCCCAGCAGGTCAGGGATCTCACCCGCGTCGAAGTTGACCAGCCCCCTGGCGACCACCCCGCCGAGCGGCCCGCACAGATCGACCGGGTCACCCGCGGCGAAGTCCCCCTCGACCGCGGTGACCCCCGCCGGCAGCAGCGACTTGCGGCGCCCGACCACGGCGTCGACAGCCCCCGAGTCCAGGTGGAGCCTGCCCCGCCCGGTGGTCGCGTGCGCCAGCCAGAGCAGCCGGGTGCCGGGGTGACGGCCGTCGGGATGGAAACAGGTGCCGATGTCGGCGCCCGCGAGGGCCTGTGCCGCGTGCGCGGCTGCGGTCAGCACCACGGGCACGCCCGCGCCGGTGGCGATCCTGGCGGCCTGCACCTTGGTGACCATCCCGCCGGTGCCGACCGCGCCGCCCTTGCCCAGCTCGACCCCGACCAGGTCCTGGGGGCCGCGCACCTCCTGCAGCCTCAGGGCACCGGGACGGCGCGGATCGCCGTCGTAGAGGGCGTCCACGTCGGACAGCAGCACCAGGGCGTCGGCGCGCGTCAGGTGGGCGACCAAGGCTGCGAGCCTGTCGTTGTCGCCGAAGCGGATCTCGTCGGTGGCCACGGTGTCGTTCTCGTTGACCACCGGGACGATGCCCAGTTCGAGCAGCCTGCTCAGCGTGCGCTGGGCGTTGACGTGGTGCGAACGGCGCATCATGTCGTCGGCGGTCAGCAGCACCTGGCCGACCCGCAGGCCGTAGCGGGCGAAGGAGGAGGTGTAGCGGGCGACCAGCACGCCCTGCCCGACCGAGGCCGCGGCCTGCTGGGTGGCCAGGTCACGCGGCCTGGCCGACAGCCCGAGCGGGCCGAGCCCGGCCGCGATCGCCCCGGAGGAGACCAGCACGATCTGCGTCCCTGCCGTACGGCGGGCGGCGAGCACGTCGACCAGGGCGTCGACCCGGTCGACGTCGATCGTCCCCTGCGAGGTCGTGAGCGACGACGAACCCACCTTCACGACGAGACGCGAGGCCGTACGGATCCGATCGCGCACAGAGTCCACGAAACGCTCACCTTTCCCAGATCGAAGATCACCGCTCGGACAGCAGGCTATCCGAGCCTGTTGTCCGAGCCGCGCGGCCCCTGGTGCACGGCCTCGGCGTTGAGGGTCGGCTGCCAGTCGAAGATGTAGCCGTTCTCCATGGAGCCGATGATCACCTCGGCGCCCGCCTTCGCTCCCGCCTTGGTCAGCTCCTCCTCGACCCCCAGCCGTTCGAGACGGTCGGCCAGGTAGCCGACGGCCTCGTCGTTGGTGAAGTCGGTCTGGCGGATCCACCGCTCCGGCTTGGCCCCGGTGACCTGGAAGGTGTTGTCGTTGACCCGGCGCACCGCGAAGCCCGTGTCGCCGAGCTGCTTGGGCTTGATGACCAGGCGGGTCGGCTCGGCCACCGGCGCGGCCTTCCTCGCGGCGGCGACCATCTCGCCCATCGCGTAGGTCAGCTCCTTGAGGCCCTCGTGGGTGGCCGCGGAGATCGCGAAGACCCTCAGGCCACGCTCCTCAAGCATCGGCCTGACGATCTCGGCCAGCTCCCGGGCGTCGGGGACGTCGGCCTTGTTGAGCACGGCCAGCCTCGGCCGGTCCTCCAGCCTGCCGTACGCCTTCAGCTCGGCCTCGATGGCCTCGTAGTCGCTGATCGGGTCGCGGCCAGGCTCCATGGTCGCGCAGTCGATCACGTGCACGAGGGTGTTGCAGCGCTCGACGTGCCGCAGGAACTCGTGGCCGAGACCCTTGCCCTCGGAGGCGCCGGGGATCAGGCCGGGCACGTCGGCGACGGTGAAGATCGTGTCGCCCGCGGTGACCACGCCGAGGTTGGGGATCAGCGTGGTGAACGGGTAGTCGGCGATCTTGGGGCGGGCGGCCGAGAGCGCGGCGATGAGCGAGGACTTGCCCGCGCTGGGGAAGCCGACGAGGGCGACGTCGGCGACGCTCTTCATCTCCAGCATCACGTCGAGCTCGTCGCCGGGCTCGCCGAGCAGCGCGAAACCGGGGGCCTTGCGCTTGGCCGAGGCCAGGGCTGCGTTGCCGAGCCCGCCGTGCCCGCCCTCGGCGATCACGTAGCGGGTGCCCGCGCCGATCATGTCGACCAGGATCTCGCCGGTCTCCGCGTCCTTGACGACGGTGCCGTCGGGGACGGGCAGCACGACGTCGGCGCCGTTGGCCCCGTCACGGTTGGATCCCTGGCCCTGTTTGCCGTTGTCCGCCCTGCGGTGCGGGCGGCGGTGGTAGTCCAGCAGCGTCGCAGTGTTGGCGTCGACCTCAAGGATCACGTCGCCGCCGCGGCCTCCGTTGCCCCCGTCGGGGCCGCCCAGGGGCTTGAACTTCTCCCGATGGACAGAGGCGCAGCCATGTCCCCCGTCACCGGCCTTGATGTGCAGGACCACTTGGTCCACAAAGTCCGGCATGCCTGCTCCCTACCCCCATCTGCGGAAATACCCGGTTTAAAACACGAACAGGGGTGGACCGCCTATGCGATCCACCCCTGCCGTTGACGTCTGTCGGTGCGGATCTACTCCGCGACCGGGATGATGCTCACCGCGCGGCGACCGCGCTTGACGCCGAACTGCACGTGGCCAGCGGCCAGCGCGAACAGCGTGTCGTCTCCACCGCGGCCGACGTTGTCGCCGGGGTGGAAGTGGGTGCCACGCTGGCGGACGATGATCTCACCGGCGTTGACCAGCTGGCCGCCGAAGCGCTTCACACCGAGCCGCTGGGCGTTGGAGTCACGGCCGTTCCGAGTGGACGACGCGCCCTTCTTGTGTGCCATCTCGCAAAACTCCCGAAACTCAGGCCTGGTTGATGCCGGTGATCTTCACCTGCGTGTAACGCTGGCGGTGACCCTGGCGCTTCTTGTAGCCGGTCTTGTTCTTGTACTTGAGGATCCGGATCTTCGGACCCTTGGTCTCGCCGAGGATCTCGGCGGCGACGGTGAACTTGCCCGCCTCGGTGGTCACATCGCCATCGTTGACGACGAGCACCGTCGGCAGCGAAACCGTGGAACCGACCTCGCCGGCGACCTTGTCCACCTCAAGGACGTCACCGACGGAGACCTTCTGCTGCCTGCCGCCGCAACGAACGATCGCGTACACCGCGGAACCCTTCTTCTGACTGTTTGCTCGCTGGATGCTGCGCCCCGCATCCGGCCGTGGTCATTGATTGTGACCGACGAACCAGGTAGGCGCGCGAACAGGGCACGCCATGAGCGCACCGGTTCACCAGGGTACCGGATTACCGGTCTCCTGGTCGAACCGGGCGGAACGTCGGTGGGCCGGGCCAGGCCCGTCCCTCGTACGAAATCCTGCGGGGTGACCCCAGGATCGTTGTGTGAATCTTTACACCCGTCGCGGTCGTCCAGGTGGCGTCCCGCTTCGCTGCCGTCGTCGCCCATAACCCTGTTATGAGCTCCTCCGCCTCGCGGTGCATCCACCTGGACGATCCTCGCAACGGCGAAGATCCACAAAACAGACCCTAGTCGGCCGCCCTGGCCTTACGGGAGCGTCGCCGCCCCCGGCCCGAAGCCTGTACGGCTTGCGCGTCCTCACCTCGGACGTCATCAAGCGCATCGGTCACCGTATCACGGCCGGACACCTCGCTCGCCGCGACGGCGTGACCGTCCTTGGCGAGCTTCTCCGCCACGGACTTCTCCACGGCCATCTTGCCCTGGGTGCCGCGCGGCTCTGGCTTGCTCTCCACCGGCTCGGTCGAGACGTGCAGGCCACGGCCGTTGCAGCAGTCGCAGACGGTCGAGAAGGCCTCAAGGAGGCCCTGCCCGACCCGCTTGCGGGTCATCTGGACCAGACCGAGCGAGGTGACCTCGGCCACCTGGTGCTTGGTCCGGTCACGGGCCAGGCATTCGAGCAGCCGCCGCAGCACCAGGTCCCGGTTGTTCTCCAGGACCATGTCGATGAAGTCGATGACGATGATGCCGCCGATGTCGCGCAGCCTGAGCTGGCGGACGATCTCCTCGGCCGCCTCCAGGTTGTTGCGGGTGACGGTCTCCTCAAGGTTGCCGCCCTGGCCGGTGAACTTGCCGGTGTTGACGTCCACGACCGTCATGGCCTCGGTCCTGTCGATCACCAGCGAGCCGCCGCTGGGCAGCCAGACCTTGCGCTCCATCGCCTTGGCGATCTGCTCGTCGATCCGGTAGGCCGCGAAGACGTCGCCCTGCTCCTGCCACCTGACGAGCCGGTCGGCCAGGTGCGGCGCCACGTAGCGGACGTACTCGTCGACCGTCTCCCACACGTCACCCGCGACGACCAGCGAGGTGAAGTCCTCGTTGAACACGTCACGGACCACCCTGACCGTCAGGTCGGGTTCCGACGACAGCAGTTCGGGCGCGCTGGCCGACTTGGCCTTGCGCTGGATGTTCTCCCACTGGGCCGACAGCCTGGCCACGTCGCGGGCGAGCTCCTCCTCGGAGGCCCCCTCTGCGGCGGTGCGGACGATGACGCCGGCGTTCTCCGGCATCACCTTCTTCAGGATGCCCTTGAGGCGGGTGCGCTCCTTGTCGGGGAGCTTGCGGCTGATGCCGGTCATCGAGCCGTCGGGCACGTAGACCAGGTACCGGCCGGGAAGGCTGATCTGCGAGGTGAGCCGCGCGCCCTTGTGCCCGATGGGGTCCTTGGTGACCTGCACCAGCACCGACTGGCCGGACTTCAGCGCCACCTCGATGCGCTTGGGCTGGCCTTCCAGGCCCACGGTGTCGAAGTTGACCTCACCGGCGTACAGCACCGCGTTGCGGCCCTTGCCGATGTCGACGAAGGCCGCCTCCATGCTGGGCAGGACGTTCTGCACCTTGCCGAGGTAGACGTTGCCCACGTAGGACTGGCTCGCCTCACGGTTGACGTAGTGCTCGACCAGCACGCCGTCCTCAAGGACCGCGATCTGGGTGCGGCCACCGGTGCGGCGCACGACCATGACGCGCTCGACCGACTCCCTGCGGGCCAGGAACTCCGACTCGGTGATGATCGGCGGACGCCGCCTGCCGAGCTCCCTGCCCTCCCTGCGGCGCTGCTTCTTGGCCTCAAGGCGGGTCGAGCCGCGCACGCTCTGCACCTCGTCTGCGGAGGTGCTGCGCCCGGCGCGGGGCGCGCGGATGCGCACGACCGTGTTCGGCGGGTCGTCGTGCGGCTCGCCCGCGTCGTCGGCGCCCCTGCGGCGGCGACGGCGGCGACGGCGGGAGGTGCCGCTCTCCTGCTCCTCGTCCTGGGAGGTCTCCGCGGAGGTCTCCTCCTCCTGCGGCTGCCCGGAGGAGTCCTCCTCCTCGGCCTCGTCGAGCTCACGCGTCTTGCCCCGGCCCCGGCCGCCCCTGCGGCGGCGACGGCGGCGGCTGCCCTCGAACTCGTCGCCCTCGGAGTCGTCGTCCTCCTGCTCCTCGGTCTCCTCGGCCTCGTCCTCGACGGGCTCGGGCTCCGGCTGCGGAGGCTCGGGCGGCTGCGGCGCGGCGGGACGGGCGGGCGGCTCCGCGCGGAAGGGGTCCGGCGCCTGGAACAGCGGCTGGAACACCGCGGCGGGCGCCTGGAAGGTGACGGCGGGCGCCTCGAAGCGCTCCTGCGCCGCCAGGCCGAACGGGTCGGCGAACAGGCCGGGACGCTCCTCGACGACGTCCTCACCGGCGGGCTCGTCGTCCAGCGGCTCGTCCACGGGCATCGCGACCACCAGCGCCGCCGCGACGTCCTCGGTCTCGGCGGGCGTCTCGGGAAGCGTCTCCTCCTGGACTGCCTTCTTGCGCGTACGGCTGCGCCTGGCGGGCGCGGGGGCCTCCTGCGCGCTCTCCTCGGCGGGCGTGTCGGCTTCCTCAGCCGTCTTCCGCGTACGGCTCCGCCGCGTGGCCGTGCCCGTCGCCGTGCCCGTCGCGGCGCTCGTCCTGCGCCGGGCGGCGCGCTTGGGCGCCTCCTCGGCCTCCTCAGGCTCCTCGTCCGGTACGGCGGGCGCCGCGGAGACCGGCTCCGCCTCCCGGGCGGGCTCGGGCTCCGGTTCGGTCCTGGTGACCACGACCGCCGGTGGGGCGGTCTCCGGCTCCTCCGGCGGAGGACCCGCCGGTCTGCTGGCGGCCCGCCTGCGCGGGGCCTGCTTCGGCTGTTCGTCTGTATCCCCGCCAGGGCCTGTGGCCCCGGTAGCGGGCTCGTTGTCGAGCATGCGGGCGTTCTCCCGTCAGCTCCCGGGCGCGTCTCCGCGCCGCGCGGGAGCTCTCGTCTCTCGCTGTACGCCGGGCCACGGCCCGGCGCCAAGTCCTATAGGTCGCCGCCGACGTGCCCGCCCACCGGTTCCGTTTCGCCGCCGCGCGTGATGTCGCGGTCCAGGCCGAAGGGGTCGGCGGGCCCACCGGTCGTCACGTCGAGCGGTCCCTGCGCCAGCCTGGTTACCTCGGGGGGCACCGGCGGCGCGAAGCCAGCCACAAGACGTAGTCCGGTGAGAACGTCGTCGGGTCGAACGGCAGGAGTAGCGTGCCGTACAACCATGCGAAGTATGACACATGGCTGACTGGACCCCTGACCTGCTGTTGTCTCAGTTCCCTCAGTGGCCCCACGGGCCTCCAGGCCCAGCACCGCCTCCCTGGCGTCGAAGCGGCGCAGCCCCTTCTTCGTCAGGCGCTCGACCTCGACGCGCTCGGCGGCCTTGAACGCCTCGACCGCGACCGCCGCGAGAGCGGGGTCCGCCTGCGGCAGCCGTACCTCCCACGCGGAGCATTCGAGCCGGTCGGCCAGGCTCTCCCCGGCCGCCTCGACGACCGCCAGCACGTCGAGGCCCGGCGGGAGCGAGTCGTCCAGCGCGGCGCGCAGCAGGTCGGGGTCGCACCACCGGGTCACGGCGATCTCGAGGTATTCGGCCTCGCTGGCGACTCCGGTCGGCGCGGCCGCGCCCACGTAGGAGATCCTTGGGTGGGGTGAGAAGCCCGCGCTGAACGCCACCGGAACGTCGGCGCGACGGATCGCGCGTTCCACGGCCCGGGAGATGTCACGGTGGCTGGTGAAGCGCAGGCGGCCGCGTTTGGCGTACTGGACACGCAGACGCTGTGCGACCGGCGCGGGCGCTGGCCCATCGGGAACGGGTTTCAGAGTGGTTTCGTCCTTCCCAAGTCGTGATGGCCGTCTTTCTGACGGGCCGTGCTCACGCACGGCCTATCTCGGACAACCGTCAGTGGCAGCAGCTTCTTCCCCGTGGGCCCGATCTGGATCTCGGTGCCCATGGTCGGGCACACGCCGCAGTCGTAACACGGCGTCCAGCGGCAGTCCTCGACCTCGACGTCGTTGACGGCGTCCTGCCAGTCCTGCCAGAGCCATTCGCGGTCGAGACCGGCGTCGAGGTGGTCCCAGGGGAGCACCTCGTTCTCCTCGCGCTCGCGCGTGGTGTACCAGTCGACGTCGATGCCCACCTTGGCGGCGGCGTCCATCCAGCGCTGGTAGGAGAAGTGCTCGCTCCAGCCGTCGAACCTGCCGCCGTCCTGCCACACGGCGCGGATGACCTCACCGACCCTGCGGTCACCCCGGGAGAGCAGTCCCTCGACGATCGAGGGCTTGCCGTCGTGGTAGCGCATGCCGATGGCCCTGCCGTACTCCTTGTCGCCGCGCAGGATGTCCTTCAACGCCTTGAGCCTGTGGTCGACGACCTCGTGGGAGGCCTGGGCCGCCCACTGGAAGGGAGTGTGCGGCTTGGGGACGAACCCGCCGATGGAGACCGTGCAGCGCACGTCCCGGGAGCCGGTGGCCTCGCGACCGGCCTTGATGACCTTCCTGGCCAGGTCGGCGATGCCCAGGACGTCGGCGTCCTCCTCGGTCGGCAGGCCGCACATGAAGTAGAGCTTCACCTGCCGCCAGCCCTGGCTGTAGGCCGTGCTGACGGTCCTGATCAGGTCTTCCTCGGTGACCATCTTGTTGATCACCTTGCGCATCCGCTCTGAGCCGCCCTCCGGGGCGAACGTCAGACCGGAGCGGCGGCCGTTGCGGGAGAACTCGTTGGCCAGGTCGATGTTGAAGGCGTCGACCCGGGTCGAGGGCAGCGAGAGCGAGGTGTTCGTGCCCTCGTAGCGGTCGGCGAGCCCCTTGGCTACCTCGCCGATCTCGGAGTGGTCCGCCGACGACAGCGACAGCAGGCCGACCTCGTTGAATCCCGAGGCCTTGACCCCGGCCTCGACCATGTCGCCGATCGTGGTGATCGAACGCTCCCTGACCGGACGGGTGATCATGCCCGCCTGGCAGAAACGGCAGCCGCGCGTGCAGCCGCGGAAGATCTCGACACTGAACCGCTCGTGCACGGTCTCGGCCAGCGGGACCAGCGGTTTCTTCGGGTAGGGCCACTCGTCGAGGTCCATGACCGTGTGCTTGTGGACGCGCCACGGCACGCCGGAGCGGTTCGGCGCCACCCGGCGGATCCTGCCGTCGGGGTGGTACTCGACGTCGTAGAAGCGGGGCACGTAGACCCCACCGGACTCGGCCAGGCGCATCAGCAGCTCGTCGCGCCCGCCGGGCGAGCCCTCGGCCTTCCACTCGCGGATCACCTCGGTGATCGCGATGGCGACCTGCTCGCCGTCCCCGAGCACCGCGGCGTCGAGGAAGTCGGCGACCGGCTCGGGGTTGAAGGCCGCGTGACCTCCGGCGAGGACGATCGGGTCGTCGTCGCCCCGGTCCGCGGCCTCCAGCGGGATGCCGGCCAGGTCGAGCGCGGTGAGCATGTTGGTGTAGCCGAGCTCGGTGGAGAAGGAGATCCCGAACACGTCGAACGCCCGCACCGGCCGGTGCGCGTCAACGGTGAACTGGGGCACTCCCTCGGCCCTCATGAGCGCCTCAAGGTCGGGCCAGACCGCGTAGGTCCGCTCGGCCAGGGTCTCCGGCATCTCGTTGAGGATCTCGTAGAGGATCTGCACGCCCTGGTTGGGCAGGCCCACCTCGTAGGCGTCCGGATACATCAGAGCCCAGCGGACCGTCGCCTCGTCCCAGCTTTTGACGGTCGAGTTGAGCTCACCTCCGACGTACTGGATCGGCTTCTGCACCTTGGGCAGGAGCGCTTCCAGGCGGGGAAACAACGACTCGACAGGCATAAGGCCAAGACTATCCGCCTAGAAAGGGTGCCACTGGCGATCGTCACCCGCCCTCAGCGAGTCGAGGCGGTGGCGAAGTTCGGCGAACGCGGCCTCGTCGCGGTGCGCGTTGCGCAGCACGGCGGTGAGGGTCTGCAGCTCGCGCATGTCGCGCAGCACCGGGTACCCCTCCCACCTCGTGGCGTCGTAGCCGTAGGCCTGGCTGAAGTTGCTCCGCTGACGCTCGGTCAGCCCGAAGCGCACGCCCGCGAGCGTCGGGATCAGGTCGATCTCCCTCGGCCCCGCGCACACCCCGTCCCAGTCGCACAGCAGGAACCCGTCACGGGTGCGGATCATGTTCCCCCGGTGCGCGTCCCCGTGCACCAGCCCGTACGGCAGCGCGAAGTCGAGCCGCTCGTAGTAGGTCTCCGCCAGCGCCTCGCAACGTTCCAGGAGCCAGGCGCGGTCGGCCTCGTCGAGGGCCAGACCTGCCTGGATCGACCTGCGCACGGTCCCGAACGGGTCGTGGGTCGGCAGCTCGAACGGCACCGGCGGGAGATCGTGCAGTCGCCGCAGCAGCGGCCCGAGCTGCGCCGGGTCCGGCGGGGGGCCGATGTGCTCCTCGTGGTGCCAGAAGGTGGCCAGGAACCCCTCGGCGACGACCGGTTGCTTGACGTCGAGCGGTCTGATCGTGGGAAATCCCTGTTCGACCAGCCAGCGCGTGACCTTCACCGACGTTCCCAGACGGTCGAACTTGCCGGGGGTGTTCGCCTGCGCCAGCCGTACGACGACGCGCTCGGCAGGCAGGTGGTAGACGGTGTTGGCGAAGTCACGCAGCAACGTGACCCCGTCCGCGTCCAGGTCGGCCTTCCGGCATGCCTCGTTGAGTGCCACGGCTGCCCTGGTGAGGAGCGAGCCCTCGGCGGCAATCGTCATCGTCCGCTCCTGTCTGAGATGGCGTTGCGGGCCCGCTGGGGCAGGCCGACCGCGCAGAAACTCTCGATCTGCCTGGCGAGCTGCTGCCCGCCGGGCCGGGAGGCCAGCAGCTCGCGACCCGTGCTGAGGGTCGCGCCCAGGCTGCTGATGCGTCTGTCCGGCGCGAGCGCGAGGATCGGGGCCATCGCCTGCTCGGCCCCGGAGGCGTCGCCCTCCATGATGTGGGCGACCGTCAGGTGCGCGCTGGCCATGGACTCGCACCCGTAGGAGCGGTTCTCCGGCTCCCCCGCGGCGTACAGCGCCAGCGCCTCGCGGGCCGCCTCGATGGCCGAGGCCGGCTCGTCGAGGTGCAGGTGGGTGACCGCCGCGTAGTAGCGCTCCTTGGCCGGGCGGAAGGCGAACTCGCCGCCGATCTCGTCGTGCAGCTCGTCGGAGCCGCCGCCCCTGACGTCCTCGGCCCTGCGCAGCTGTTCCGCGGCCTCACCCCTGCGGCCGAGCATGGCGTAGGAGCGGGCGCACAGCATGTGCAGGCGGGCCGCGCCCGAGCCGGTGCGCAGGTAGGTCAGCCCTTCTTCGGCGTATCTGGCGGCGTCGCCGTAGCGTCTGTCCCACAGCGCGACGGACGACTGCATGCCGCGGGCCCAGCCCATGAGCGCGATGTGCCCGGCCACCTTGCCGTAGGTCCACGCGGCCCGCGCGAGGGTGTCGGCGGGGATGCGGCGGTCCATGTCCATGCTGACGTTGGCCATCAGCCCGCACAGGGCGCCGGTGAGGAAGTACAGCTCCCTGGCCTGGCCGGGGTGGATGCGCTTGTCCAGCGCCTTCCTGGTGCGCTCCTGCAACTCCCGCATCTCGACGAACAGCGGCAGCGGCGCCTCGGCGACGTAGCGCTTGCCGACCCAGATGACCTGCGTGCGCAGCCGTTCGAGCGCCCCCGCGCCCAGCTCGCTCGCCTCGGCCTCCTCCGCGTGCGCGCCCGCCTCGTCGGCCGCGACCGTGATCATGTCAAAGGCCGGCGGCGCGGACGGTACGGCCCGCAGCCCCTCGGGCGTGTAGTCGTTGGCGAAGCCGAGCTGGACGGGGCCGGTCTCGAAGAGCCTGCACAGCAGGTCGGTGTAGTCACGGTCGGGCCTGGCGCCCGCCTCCCACTCCCGCCACGAACGCTCGGTCAGGCCACGTCGCTTGACGCCCGCCCTGTCGCACAGGGCGTGGAAGTGCTCGATGGCCTCTTCGACGGTCCACCCGTGGGCGAGCCTGCGGCACTTGAACAGGCTCTGCTGCGGGCAGCAACTGTGGATCTCCTCGACCATCTGCTGGATGACGGCCGCGGACGGCGGTCCCGGCAGGGTGGCGAGCGTGCGGTTGCGGATGATGGTCGCGCAGGCGAGGGCGGCGCGGTCTCCGCCCCTCGAACTCTGGGTCATAGGCTTTTTCGGCCCTTTCCCGATGGGGTCAGCCCCCACGCTAGTGGTCTGATTGACACCGGGTGGACCTGAGAGCATTTCGCCGGTTCGGGAGAGTTTCTCCCTCATGAACCGTTACCGCCGAAGGGAACCACCGTCCCGCCGTTGCGCAGCTGAGCCTGGAACAGTTGCCCGCACAGGCTGCTCGGAGTTTCGGCGAACCACACGGCAGGCGGATTCCCGGCCGAAACAGCGGCCCAACGACCCTTGCTGAACACGATCCGATAGTCCGGGAACGCGGTACGTAGCAGTTCCAGTGCCCGTTGCCGCTCGGCGAGCTCCGATGTCACGGCCCCTCCGTCATCGCGAGTTCCGTCATCGTTCCCAGAATGTTCGCTTGACGCACAGAAATCCAGTGAGAATCCAGGGGTACGAACATGCGGACGGCTCTCATGTTCGCCGATTCAGAATGGTTGCTCGCGAATGTGTATGGCCTGGAGCAAGCCTATGGCGATCATATTGGCGAAGGTCGCAGTACCACCATACGAGACAAAAGGCAGCGGAAGACCTGTAATCGGCATGATTCCAATCGTCATCCCGATGTTGACGAAGGACTGGAACGCCAGCCAGCAGACGATCACCCCCGCCACCAGCGTCCCGAACCTGTCGTCGCACAACCGCGCGATCCGCATGCCACGCAGCAGGATCACCCCCATCAACGCGACAACGGCGACCGATCCCAGGAATCCGAACTCCTCTCCCGCGACCGTGAAGATGAAGTCGGTGTGCTGTTCCGGTACGAACCGCCCCGTCGTCTGACCCCCCTCGAACAACCCCTTGCCGAAGAGCCCCCCCGAGCCGATCGCGATGAGCGACTGAGTGCTGTTGTAACCGACGCCCCGCGGATCGCTCGCCGGGTTCAGAAAGGCGGTGAACCGCGCGATCTGGTACGGCTCAAGCACGTCGAGCAGCCAGACCGCCACCACCCCGCAGACCACGAGCAACGCCAGCCCGAGAATCCAGCGCTTCCTGACGCCCCCGATCACCAGCGCCCCCGCAGTGATCACCCCCAGGACCATCGTGGTGCCCAGGTCGGGCTGGAGCATCACCAGCCCCATGGTGAACCCGGCAACCCCCAGCGAGAGCCCAATGTCCAGCGTGCGGGGCCGGTCGGTGCCCCTGACCGGTCTGGCCAGCAGCATGGCCAGCATCAGCACCAGCCCGAGCTTGGCGAACTCCGAAGGCTGGAAGGCGAACCCCCCGCCCAGCATGATCCACGAATGGGCGCCGTTCACCGTCGAGCCCAGCGGCGTGATGACCAGCACCAGCCCGATCAGGCTCACGACGTAGACCAGGGGCGCGTAGACCCGCAGCGACCTGTGGTTGACCATCACCGCCGCGCTGGTCAGCGCGATCCCGATGGCCACGTTGAGGATGTGCTTCTTGACGAGGCCGGTCGAGCCCGGCGCCCAGGTCCTGGTCGAGGACCAGACCAGCAGCGTCCCGATCACCGTCAGCGCGGCGACCGCGACCAGCAGCACCCCGTCCATCCTGCGCACCGCCGAGGAGGCCGCGACCGCCCTGCGCGCGAAGGAACCACCGGCCGGCATGGCCATCGAGCGGCTCACCGGGCCACGGTCCCGTCCCGCTTGATCATCGGCAGCTGGGTCGCGGGCCGGTGGTCCGGCAGTGCCGCGCGCACCGGCTTGCCCTTGTCCTGGCCGTCCTGCGGCGCGATGCCGTAGATGCCCTCGTAGATCTTCCGTGCCGCCGGGGCCGCGGTCTGACCGCCCATCCCACCCTGGGAGACCATCACGACGACCACGAAACGCGGTCTCTCCGCCGGGGCGAACGAGGCGAACCACGAGGTGTCGGTCTTGCCGTACACCTCGGCGGTTCCTGTCTTGCCACCGACCCTGACCTTGTCCATGGGGAAGCCGGAGAAGGCCCCGGCGGCCGTGCCGTCTGAGGCGACCTCGCTGAGCGCCCCCCTGATGTAGGTCCGCTCCGCCTGGGAGAGGGGCAGTTTGCCGACGACCGGGACCTTGATCTCCTTGACCATGGTTCCGTCGGGCCGTACCAGCGCCCAGCCGATCCGGGGGCTGCGCAGTTTGCCGTCCCCGACGAGCGCCGCGTAGGCCGCGGCGAGCTGCAACGGGGTCACCAGCACGTCACCCTGCCCGATGGAGAAGTTGGCCGCGTCGCCGGGCCGCCACTGGTAGCCCTCCAGACAGTTCTCGTACGCCAACTGCTTGAGGAAGGCCGCCCGCGACGGACTCGACCTGGCGACCTCCGGATACCCGGACTTGGCCCGCCTGCAGTTCTCCGTCTTGGTCACGTCCCACAGCTGCTTCTTCCACTCGCGGTCGGGGATGCGCCCCGCCGACTCCCCGGGCAGGTCGATCCCCGTCGCCCTGCCGAATCCGAAGGCCCGCGCCATCGCCGCCATCGGCTCCTTGGTCTTGCCCCTGGGCCGCAGCCCCCCGTCACGCAGCCACTGCTCGTACGCCGCCCGGTAGAAGATCGTGTCGCAGGACTTCACCAGTGCCGTGTGCAGCGTCAGCGTGCCCATCCCGATGCCGTGGAAGTTGTTGAACGGCCTGCTGCCGACCATGAACGACCCCGGGCAGTCGTAGTGACCGTGCAGCGGATAGCCGTCCCTGAGCATCGCGGAGACCGAGGAGATCTTGAACGTCGAGCCCGGCGCGAACTCCCCCTTGATCGCCCGCGAGACCAGCGGCTTGCCCGCCTTGCCGGAGAGCAGGCGTTGGTACTCGGGCTCGGAGATCCCGCCCGTCCACACCGCCGGGTTGTAGGTCGGCGCGCTGGCCAGCGCGAGCACCCTGCCGGTTCGCACGTCGAGCACGACCCCCGCCGCGCCGTCCGCGGTCGGCGCCGACTTCATCGCCTCCGCCAGCGCCCGCTCCGTGATCGCCTGCACCTTGGAGTCGATGCTGGTGATGAGCGTGTCCCCCGGGGTCGGCTGCACCTGCCGCTCAACCCCGATCACCTTGCCGAGCCGGTCGACCTGCACCCGCCGCAGCCCCGGAATCCCCCGAAGCTCCTTGTCGTAGACCGCCTCAAGACCGTCACGGCCCACGAGATCGACCCCGGAGAAGACCGCCTTGAACCCGTCGCGCCTCTCCAGCTCCTCCTGAGTGATCGGCTGCAGATATCCCAGCACCTGCGCGCCCGCGGAACTGCCGGGATACTCCCTGACCGCCTGCACCTCCGCGGTGACCCCGGGAAACTCCTCCTGCCGCTCCAGGATCTGCAGCGCCTCCCGGGTCGTGACGTCGTCATCGATCGGAATCGGCTGGTACGGCGAGCCCGGCCAGCACGGCCTGGTGACCCCGGGGCCGCACGCCCTGATGCGCATGCGCAGCTCGGACGGCTTACGGTTCAGCACCGTCGCCAGCCGCTGCAGCACCTCCCTGCCGTTGCCCTCCATCCGGTTGAGGCTCGTCCGGTCGACGGAGACCACGAGCCTGGTCCGGTTGCGCACCAGCGGCCGTCCCGCCGCGTCGAGGATCTGCCCCCGTACCGCGGGAACGACAACGTCACGGGTGCGCGTCTCGGTCGCCGCCTCGACGAACTCGGCCCCGCGCACCACCTGCACCTGCCACAGCCGTACGGCCAGCAACGCCAGCATCGAGGCCACCAGAACCTGGATCACGACCAGCCTGGTCCGCGTCCTGATCATGCCTGCCTCCCGCGGGCCGGGACCGGTGTCCCTCCCCCGTCACGCCGTACGCTCATCTACGTCCCCGAACCAGATGTGTGACCGGCCGCAACTCCCGCTCGCGCGGCCCCCTGACGATCCTCATCACCAGCCACACCACCGGAGGCGCGGCCAGCAGGTTGTAGCCGATCGCCCAGGGCAGCGGGGAGGCGAGCACGTCCCCGCCGACCGCGGGGTCGCCGAGCAGCGCGCTGATCGCCACGACGGCGGGCGGCCCGGCGGCGGCGCAGGCAAGCGCGACGGGCAGCTTCGCCTCCGGACGGCTCTCCCCCGCCCTGCCCGCGGCGAACCCGATCAGGCACAGCACCAGCGCGTACTGCCCGAGCACGTGCGCGGCGGGCGGCAGCACGTCACCGGCGAACCCCGCGGCGAACCCCATCACCGCCCCCCCGGTCGCGCCACGGACCAGGGCGTAGCCCACGACCGTGAGCAACACCAGGTCGGGCGCGGCCCCACCGGGCAGCGGAAGCCTGTTCACGAACGTCACCTGGACGAGAAGGGCCAGCAGGAGCACCACGACGGCCCCCAGGTCACGGCTCACCCTCCGCCTCCCCCGACGCCTCCGCGCGCTCCCGCGAGGCGTCCTCACGCGGCGTCTTCCCGCGCGGCACGATCGGCAGCACGGCGTCCCGAGGGTTGCGCCGAGGTGCCTGCACCACGACCCCGACCACGTCCAGCGCGGTCAGGTCGGCGTACGGCCGCGCGTAGGCGATCCTGGTCAGCTCACCCGGCGTCGCCTCCACATGCTCGACCACCCCGATCGGCACCCCCGCCACGTACGGCGCGCCCCGCTGGGAGCCGAAGCTCACGATGCGGCGTCCCGGCACGATCTGCGCCGAGGAGTCGAGCAGCCGGAAACGGAGCAGGCGACCGTTCTGCCCGATCCCGTGCACCAGCCCGATCTCGTTGCTCCCCTCAAGACGCGCCCCCGCCGCGGAGGCCGGGTCACTGAGCAGCACCACCGTCGAGGTCGAGGTGCCCACCTGCACCACCCTGCCGACCAGGCCGTCGCCGTTCAGCACCGTCATCTCCGAGCGCACCCCGTCGGCGCTGCCCACGTCGAGCTGCACGGCCTCCTCGAACCCGGGGGTGCCACGCCGGGCGATCACCTGGGCGGTCACCAGCCGGTATCCGGCGACCCCCGCGACGTTGAGCAGCCGTTTCAGCTCCACCGAGTGCTCACGGTCGAGCGCCTGGGCCGTCAGATCCCGCCTGAGCCGCTGGTTCTCCGCGCGCAGCACGTCGATGCGGCGCTGCGCGTCCGGCGCGGCCGCCATCGTCTCGAAGAAGTGCCCCACCGGCCTGACGAGCCCCGACCCGAAGTTCTCTGCGGCGCCGAACAACTCGGCACCGGCCCCCCTGAGCGGGCTGAGCGGGGAGTTGGCCCCCGCCCGGTGATCGACGGTCATGAGCACGAGCGCCGCGGCCAGCAGCATCCCCAGACTCATCCGTGCCCGGCGCGTGTCCCTCATCAGTGACGCGGTTCCGACACCAGGACCTGCTGCAGCGCCTCGAAGTCCTCGACGCACTTGCCGGAACCGAGCGCGACGGAGTCGAGCGCGTTGTCCACCAGGTGGATCGGCATGCCCGTCTCGTCCTTGAGCCGCTCGTCCATGCCCTTGAGCAGCGCGCCACCCCCGGTGAGCGCGATCCCACGGTCCATCAGGTCCCCGGAGAGCTCGGGCGGGCACTTGTCCAGCGTCGTCTTGACCGCGTCGACGATCACGTTCACCGGCTCCTCGGTGGCCCTGCGGATCTCGGCCGCGGAGACGACGATCGTCTTCGGCAGACCGGTGACCAGGTCACGGCCACGGATCTCGGCGTGCCCCTCTTCGGGAAGCGGGCAGGCGGAGCCGATGGCCATCTTGATCTCCTCGGCGGTCCGCTCGCCGAGCATGAGCGAGTGCTCCTTCTTGGCGAAGGTGATGATCGCCTGGTCGAGCTCGTCACCGCCGATCCTGATCGACTGGCTGGTCACGACCCCGCCCATCGAGATGATCGCCACCTCGGTCGTCCCGCCGCCGATGTCGACCACCATGTTCCCGGTCGGCTCGTGCACGGGCAGCCCGGCCCCGATCGCGGCGGCCATCGGCTCCTCGATGATGTAGACCCCGCGGGCCCCCGCCTGGTAACCGGCTTCCTTGACCGCCCGCTGCTCGACGCCGGTGATCCCGCTCGGCACCGCGATGATGATGCGCGGCTTGGCGAACTGGCGGCGCCGGTGCACCCGCTGGATGAAGTAGCGGAGCATGCGCTCGGTGACGTCGAAGTCGGCGATCACGCCGTCCTTGAGGGGCCGGATCGCCATGATGTTCCCGGGCGTCCTGCCGATCATGCGCTTGGCCTCGATGCCGATGGCCACGATCTTTCCCGTGGTCGTGTTTATCGCGACGACGGAGGGTTCGTTGAGAACCACTCCGCGGCCCCTCACGTAGACGAGGGTGTTGGCGGTGCCGAGATCGACCGCCATGTCGCGGCCGAGGAATGCAAGCTTGCTGCTCATGAGGAAGGCGGCCCTCCTTCCGTCAGGTCGTCGGCGAAAACTACAGAACGCACTCGAATCGTAACGTGACGTACCCACCACTGAGCGCAATGAGCCCCCCAGCTCCGGGAAAATCTTAAGGCGTCTGAAAACACGTCGAGCCCCGTCACCCTCTCGGGCGACGGGGCTCGATGAGACCGGAACCCTAGAAACGGTCCGGGAAGAAGAGCTTGATCTCGCGGGCGGCGGACTCGGCGGAGTCGGAGCCGTGCACGACGTTCTCACCGATCTCCAGGGCGTGGTCGCCACGGATGGTGCCGGGGGCCGACTTCACCGGGTCGGTCAGACCCGCCAGGGCGCGGAAGGCCTCGACCGCGCGGGGGCCCTCGGCTACCAGCGCCACCAGCGGGCCGGAGGTGATGAACTCGACCAGCTCGCCGAAGAACGGCCGCTCCGAGTGCTCGGCGTAGTGGGCCTTGGCGGTGTCGACGTCCAGGGTGCGCAGCTCGAGCGCCGCGACCTTCAGGCCCTTGCGCTCGATCCGGGCGATCACGTCGCCGACGAGACCACGCGCGACACCGTCGGGCTTGATCAGGACAAGAGTGCGCTCGGACACTGAGGTTCTCCTTTGAACAGGGATGACTCGCGGACTGCGAGGAACGCGCGAAGTTTATCGCCCTCGGCCCGTTTCCCCGTGGTCGGCGATGTCATGGGCGATCCGCCCCATCTCCCAGCGCCCCCTCCGGGGACGGGGTCGGCGGCGGCACCACCGGCAGCGCCCCCGGCTCGGGCACGTCGACCGCCCCCGGGTCCCGCCGAGGACCGGTCTCGGGACCGGGACACGCCTCGGGCTCGGCCCGCTCAGGCCCGTCCTCCTCCGGCTTCTCCCCCACCGAGAGGCTCACCTCCGTGGACGCCACCGTGGACACCACCATGGACGACGCGGGATCAACCGGGAGCGCGGGCGCGGGAACCGAGATCCTCCGCTCGCTCTCTTCAGGCTCAGCACTCGCATGGGCCACCGTCGTACGGCGGGCCAGCACGGCACCGAGCACGATCGCGACCACCACAAGACCGCCACCGACCAGCGCCCACAGGTGCAGCGCCCCGACGAAGGCGTCCACCATCGCCTGCGGGGTCCCCGCCTGCTTCAGCAGGGTGAGCTGCACACCGGTCCCCAGCAGGAACCCGGACAGCACGCCGGGCAGGAACAGCGAGAGCGCGAACAACGCGGCCCCCGCGCCAACGGGACGCAGCACCGCGGTCAGGGCGACCGCCGCCCCCGCGGTGAGCAGCGCGAACGGAAGAACGAGTGAGGGACCCTCGGCGGCGGGCAGCAGTGCCCTGACCGCGCACAGCCCGGCGACCATGACCGCCAGGCCACCCGCGGCGCACAGGGGAGCGGCGGTGCCGCCGAGCCTGCTCACCCCGACGGCCGCGACCAGGCCCACGACCCCGGCGATCACGAACGCCGGCCACAGCCCGTTCAGCCCGGGACCGCTCAAACCGCCCAGCTCGACGTTGGTGACCTGCGCCGCGGTCGGCAGGACCACAACCCCGACCACCAGTGTCGTGTAGGCGGCGGCCCGGCCCGAACCTTCCTCTCCCCCACACGCGGAGGCCAGGGAGGCCAGAAGGAACAACCCGAGGATCGACAACGCCGCGGCCAGAATGAGCAGGCCTGGCGGCCAGTCGAACGTCGTGCCCAGCGCCAGCGTCGCCACCGCCACGGCCGATCCCGCCGCGACCGGCAGCCGCCCGCCCCGCATACCCCCGGGGGTCGCGAAACCGTCGCCGTTCCTTATCCAGAGCACGAGATAGACGGCGGCGATTACCAGGGCGACCCCGGTCAGCATGGGGTACGGCTGGAGCGTGACCTTCCAGGAGCTGACCTCGTCGAGCGGCCACAGGGCCAGGGCCTGCGCGGCCGTGAGGCTCACCGCCAGCATGCCCGCCCAGACGGCCCGCAGGACGACGGACCGCTCCCAGACCGCCACGAGACTGGCGGGCAGCAGCAGCCCGGCACCGACGCCGTGCAGCGCCCGCAACACCCCAACCAGTGACGCCGAGGCGGCGTAGCCCCCGGCGGCGTCGGCGAGCGCCAGCAGCGCGAGCCCGGCCACCAGCACCGGAACCGCCCGTATCCGGCGTAAGAACAGCGCGGCGAGCGGCACGGTCAGCACCATCGCGGGCAGCGCGAGCCCGTGCGCCCTGACCATCTCGATCTGCGAGATCTCAGGCGGGAGCAGCGCCGCGACCACCGAGATGGTGTTGGGCACGGCGACGATCGCCAGCGGAAGCGTCACCGCGACGAGCAGTCCGAGGATGACGTCGAGCATCAGCGAGGCACGGAGAGGACGCGCCAGGTCAGCGGACCCGGCGGCCACCCCCCGGGCCGGCTGCATGGGAGGGACGGCCATGTTGGCCGACTTTAGCGGGAAGTCACGCCCTCGACACGGCGAGCGACGAATATCGCCGTGATCCACAGCGCCGCGAAGATCACTCCGAGGAAGAACATGGTCGGGACCAGGAAGCCCGAGGCGATGGCCAGGACCTGGACCGCGCTTCCCACGATGTAGGCGAAGGGGCGCTTCAGCATGCCGATCACCAGGACGCAGAGGACCGCGAGGCCAAGCCCGACCGTCACCGCGAAGGCGGGCGCGACCCCCTGTACGTTGATCGCCACCGGGGTGAGGAGACCGACGACGATCGCCTCCATGCCCAGCACGCTGGCGCACAGCCGCCGCATCCCCGGCGTGACGGTGAACAACCCCCGCCTCTCCTGCTGTTGCCCGCTCACGTGGCCTCCCCCGCCTTCAGCAGCAGCCGCGCGTCCCCGGCCGTGACCACGGAACCGATGATCAGCACCCCGGCGCCGCTGTGCTCCCCCTCCTCGTCGGCCAGGCCGATCCCCACGTCGATGGCCTCGTCGAGCCGTTCTGCCAGGCGGACCCTGTCGGGCCCGAAGATCTCCCCGGCCAGCGCCGCGAGCCTGTCCGGCTCCATGGACCTCGGCGAGGAGTTCCTCGTCACCACGATCTCGTCCATCATGGGCTCCATCAGCTCAAGAATGCCCTGGACGTCCTTGTCCGCGAACATCGCCACCACGCCGATGAGCTTGCCGAAGCCGAAGGACTCGTGGACGGCCTCCAGGGTCGCCTGCACCCCTCCCGGGTTGTGCGCGGCGTCCACGAGCACCGTCGGGCCCCGCCGTACGACCTCCAGCCTGCCCGGCGAGGTGACGTTCAGGAAGGCTTGCCGTACCAGATCGATGCCGAGGGGCTCCTCCCCCGCCGTCAGCGCCTCGACGGCGGCCAGCGCGCAGGCGGCGTTGCCGGCCTGGTGCGCGCCGTACAGGGGAAGCAGGACCTCCTCGTAGACCCCCTTGAGCCCCTTGAGGCTCAGCAGCTGCCCACCGACCGCGAGCTCCCTGCTGAGCACGCCGAACTCCAGACCCTCCCTGGCCACCGTCGCCCCGGTCTCCACGGCCCTGCGCACCAGCACCTCCGCGGCGGGAAGCTGCTGCTGTGCCAGTACGGCTGTCGCCCCCGGCTTGATGATCCCGGCCTTCTCCCCGGCGATCGTCGCGACGTCGGGACCGAGGTAGTCCATGTGGTCCAAAGAGATCGGGGTGATGACGGCGACCGTGCCGTCGGCGACATTGGTCGCGTCGAAGCTGCCGCCCATCCCCGTCTCGATGACCGCGACGTCCACCGGCGCGTCGGCGAAGGCGGCGAAGGCCATCGCGGTGAGCGTCTCGAAGAAGGAGAGCCTGCGTCCCTGGTCGTCGATCATCTTGAGGTAGGGCTCGATGTCCAGGTAGACCTCGGTGAAACGCTCCTCGCTCAGCGGGACGCCGTCGATGGAGATGCGCTCGCGCATGGACACCAGATGCGGGCTGGTGAAACGGCCGACACGCAGATTGCGCTCACGCAGGAGCGTCTCGATCATGCGCGTCGTGCTCGACTTACCGTTGGTGCCCGCCACGTGCACGATCGGATAGGCGTCCTGCGGAGAACCGAGCACGTCCATGAGCGCGGCGATCCTGTCGAGCGTGGGCTCGAAGTTCCACTCGACGCCGCGTTCCATGATTGCCTGTTCGACCGCTCGATATTCCACGCCTCAAGCCTACTGACCCCGCCGCCGCCCTCCCCCCAACCCCACACCCTCCGACCTGGCCACCGTACGGCCCGCCGCTCCGAGGCCGGCGTTTCACCGACGATCCGTGGCCCGGGCGTCTTTCCCTCGAACAGCCAAACGACGCATCACTCATGACCAGCGGATTGCCCAGAACAGGCATGTCCCACAGTCCAGGGAACGGCCCTGTTTTTGGGCACAAAAAAAGGGGGGCCGCAGCCCCCCACACACTGTCCACACGCAAAAACAAAGGAAGGGCCACCCGTCAATGGGTGACCCTCCCCTCAAAAGATTGTCCGGCGGCGACCTACTCTCCCACACCGTCCCCGGTGCAGTACCATCGGCGCTGAAGAGCTTAACTTCCGGGTTCGGAATGTAACCGGGTGTTTCCCCTCCGCCATAACCGCCGTAACCCTGCGAAACAACCAACCGTGACACACGGTGCTTGTTGCCTCAGAATTGCCTAGTGGACGCGAGCAAACAAGAAAACATACTTAGCTTTGTGGTCAAGTCCTCGGCCTATTAGTACCGGTCAGCTCCACACGTTACCGCGCTTCCACACCCGGCCTATCAACCCAATCATCCATTGGG
>NZ_JACHJP010000002.1 GCF_014203715.1 Streptosporangium saharense | reverse complement strand
GCCGTTGTTGAGTTCCCGCCGGGTGGCCTCGGGAAGGACGATGGTGGGCACGTGGGCCAGCAGGCCCGCCCCGACTACCTGACCCATGGCGCGCTACCCGCTTCTGTTGATCGTTTGACTCCAAACAAGCTAGAGCCTGCCGGTGATGACGGTCAAGACAGAATTTTGTACACTTTTACTTCGTTTGGACTCAAATGAACTGCCGGGGTGTCATTCGCGGGGCGTTTCCTGAGATGTCGGGAAAAAGGGTGATCGTGCAGGTCGGGGGCGGGGGTCGCCGTCCGGCGGCGTGCGGCACGTGTCCACCCCATGCCGCCGAGGGGGCGGACCCTTGCGCCGTGTTCATTTGACTGCATACGATCCCGGCCATGCGGTTCGTATGGGCGCGAACGAATCCGGAGGTCCAGGTCCGTGGATCCCGTCGCCCACGCGTGGATCGGGGAGGGGGCTGGGCGTTCCCGCAGGGGTGACCTATACTTGTTCGGACCCATACGATCCGCCCTGAGCTGCGAAGATCTACGCGTAGGCGGATTTTTTCCCTGGCTTTTGCGTCCTGTTCGGCGCCGATTCCGAACATATGGTTCGCAGCCAAACGAGGCGAATCAAAGGAGACACAATGAGCATGGAGTCCGTGGAAGGAGCCTCCGAGCGCTCGGGGGCGTGGGACGCCGCGATCCTGAACGGCCTCTCGGCCGGTGTCGAGTTCGATCACTACCTGCTCGAAGCGGGTCCCTACTACCTGCTTGAGGGCGACGCCGTCCAGGAGTGACGGGAAGCCCCATCGGTTCTGATGATCATCAGGAGGAGATCCATGCGCCTCGACGAGGTCGATCTCGCGGACAACGACAGGTTCCTTGACGGCGAAACCCCGTGGCGCATGTTCGACGTGCTCAGGGCCGAGGCGCCGGTGCACTGGCAGGACGAGGGCGAGTACGGCAGCGGCTTCTGGTCGGTCACCCGTCACGCCGACGTCGTGGCCGTCGACCGTGACACCGCGACCTTCACCTCGACGAAGTTCACCAACCTCGAAGAGGTGGACGACCGCCAGGCCACCATCCGCCGCTCCCTCATGGAGACCGACGGCCCACGGCACAGCGTGCTCCGCCGCATCCTGCAGCGTCAGTTCACGCCCCGCGCGATCGCCGGATACGAGGTGTTCCTGCGCGGCCTGACCGCCAGGACCCTGGACGCCGCCCTGGCCAAGGGCACCTTCGACTTCGTGAGGGAGATCGCGGCCGACTTCCCGATCAACGTGCTCGCCAGGATGCTCGACGTCCCCGACGACGACACCCAGCGGCTCATCGACTGGGGCAACCGGATCATCGGCAACACCGACCTCGACTACGCGGACGTGCTGCTGCACAGCCAGGAGAGCGAGAAGTACCGCGACCTGCCCTTCCGCAGCCCCGCCTCGCTCGAAGTCTTCGAGTACGGCCGCGAGCTGGCCCGTCAGCGACGCGGCGGCGACGGCACCGACCTGGTCAGCAGGCTCGTCAACGAGTCGCCCGCGGACGGGGTGCCGCTGTCGGAGCGCGACTTCGACAACTACTTCCTGCTGCTGGTGGTCGCGGGCAACGAGACCACCAGGCACGCGATCTCGCACTCCATGCTCGCGCTGATCGACAACCCGGACGAGGCCGATCGGCTGCGCCGGGACCCGTCGCTGATGCCCGGCGCTGTCGAGGAGTTCCTGCGCTGGTCCTCCCCGGTCTACCACTTCCGCCGTACGGCCACGCGTGAGGTGGAGATGCACGGCACCCGGATCCGCGAGGGGGACAAGGTCGTCATGTGGTTCGCCTCGGGCAACCGGGACGAACGGGTCTTCGACGACCCCTACCGCTTCGACATCACCCGTCCGGGCAACGACCACATCACCTTCGGCAAGGGCAGCCCGCACTTCTGCCTGGGCAGCGCGCTCGCCAGGCTGGAGATGCGGGTCATGTTCGAGGAACTGCTGCCCCGCGTCTCCGACATCAGGCTGGCCGGTGAGCCACGCCGCGTCCGTTCGAACTTCGTCAACGGCATCAAGGACCTGCCGGTCACGGTCACCCTCGCCTGACGCCCCGCCCACTACCGGACGGGGTCGAAGTCCCGCAGGGCGGCGGGCTGCTTGCCCGTGGTGATCTGCTCGGCGAGCATGCGCCCGGTGACCGGCCCGTGGGTGAGCCCCCACATGCCGTGCCCGCCCGCCACGAACCTGCCCGGCGCGCGCGTCGCCCCGACGAGGGGACGGCCGTCGGGGGTCACGGGCCGAGGGCCGACCCACGCGTCGGTGAGCCCGTCCCACGCGACACCGGACAGCAGCGGCCTGGCCGAGGCGATGATCGCGTCGATGCGCGCCCGGTCGAGCGGGGCGTCCGCGTCACGGAACTCCATCGTCCCGGCCACCCGCAGCCCGCCCCGGTACGGCGTGCACGCCACCCGCACCGCGGGCAGGTAGACAGGGCCGGGAACCGGCTTTTCGGTGGGGACCGTGAAGGAGTAGCCGCGTCCCGCGCGCACCGGGACCCGCACTCCCCAGGAGGCGCCGAGGCCGTTCAGCCAGGCGCCGGTCGCCAGGACGACGGCGTCCGCGACGACGGTCTCACCCGCCCCGGACCGTACGGCCAGGCCGCCTGCCTCCTCGTGCACCCCGGTCACCCGGAAGCCGGAGCGGATGACGGCGCCCCTGGCGACGACGGCCTCGGCCAGCGAGTGGGTGAAGTGTCCTGGATCGACGTAGCGCTGGTCGTCGAGCCGGATGCCCGCCCGGACCTTGGGAGACAGCTGCGGCACCTGCTCGCGCAGGGCGTCGCCGTCGAGCGCGGTGTAGTCGATCTTCAGCCCGGAGCCGTCGATGCGCCTCAGCTCGTGCAGCAGGCCGGTCGCCTGCCGTACGTTCTCGAAGGCCGCGGTGATGGGGGCCTTGATGGTCGGGGCCTCGACGCCGTTGGAGGTCAGCACGTCGAACGCCTCAAGGCACTCCTCGTTGAAGGCGAGGTTGGCCCGCACGGCGCGGTTCCACGACCGCCAGGTGCAGTTCGCCGCGAACCGGGTGAGGAAGGACCACAGCCTGACGTCGGGGCTCGCGGGCACGTGCAGCGGAGCGCGGGGGTCGAGCAGGGAGCGCAGGCCGTACTTCAGGACGCCCGGCTCGTTGAGCGGGATCGCCAGGCCGGGGGAGAGCCAGCCCGCGTTGCCCCACGAGGCGCCCGCGGCGACGCCGTCGCGGTCGACGACGGTGACCTCTACCCCGCGCTCCTGCAGGAACCACGCGGTGGACAGGCCCACCACACCGGCTCCGATCACCACGACCGTGCGCGGCCCACCACCGACACCCATGACCACTTCTCCACTTTTCGAGGGTTCCCGCGCCTGTCGCGCCTGTCACCCGAGCATCGCCCGGACGGGGCGGAAGCGAACTGTGGGCGCCGGACAAGTGGACCGGGGGAGTTTGACCGGAAACGACAAAGACCGGAGCGGAAAACAGAGATCAGACAGCCAGGGCGATGATCATCGCCAGCCGCTTCTCCGGCACGTCGAGCCGCAGGTCGGTGATCTCCGCCATCCTCCTGAGCCGGTATCTCACGGTGTTCGGGTGCACGCCGAGACGCTCGGCCGCGGCCGCCAGGTCCCCCTGGGCTTCGAGCCAGGCCCGCAGCGTCGCGATGTGCCGGGTGCCGTGCTCGGCGTCGTGCCTGGTCAGGTCGGCGACCGGTCCCCGGGAGGGGACGCGTCCTGCGGAGGCGGCGGCCCGCAGGCGCTGCAGCAGGATCTCGTCCCACGACTCGTCGTAGACGACCGCGACTCCGCCGCCGGGCCGGGCCGCCCGCAGGGCGAGGCTCTCGTCGGCCTCCTGCCTGCACGAGGGAAGCTGGGCCGGGTCCGCCGCCCCGCCGACGCCCGCGAGCACGGTGACCTGCCGGGGCAGCACCCGAACCATCGCGGCGAGCCAGTCGAGCGCGGGGGTCACGTCGTTGCCGCAGGGCAGCAGCGTGTACAGGGTGTTGCCGAACAGCGTGCTGCGCCCAGGGCGTGACCAGCCGAAACCGGTGGTCGCGCGCTCGAAGGCCAGCAGCGCCGCGGCGTGCCGCTCCTCGGCGATGTGCGCCTGGAGCGCGATCACCCGGAACCGTCCCCTCGGCAGGCCGAGCCTGGTGATCACCGCGTGGGCGTCGGCCGTACCCTCAAGCAGGCGGATGACGAGGTCGGACTCCACCTGACGCTCCAGGTCGGCGCTGACCCGGGAGCGCAGCAGGTGCAGCGCGACCGCCCGCGCCCCGTCGGCCAGGACCGTCCTTCGCCGGTCCGCCAGGGGGCGCTCGCACTCGACCCAGATCGACCCGAGCAGCTCGCGTCCCGCGCGCACGGCGACCACCATGCGGCCCCTGATGCCCTGCTCGGGGGAGGGGCCGACGAACAGCGGCTCGTCGGAGGTCGCCAGGTGGGCGAAGACGCCCTTGTCCTCGAACAGCCGCCGCACGGCCTCGGGCACCCGCCTGCCCAGGATCGTCTCAAGCCGGGCCGGGTCCGCGGTCTGCTGCGAGCCCGAGTAGGCAAGGACGCGGGACATCTGGTCCTCGATCGTCACCGCGGAGCCGAGCTCGGCGGCGAGGGTGTCGGCGAAGGCGAACAGGTCGGTCGGCCCCCGGCCCGCGTCGGTCTCGCGTCCTTCCAGCACCAGGCCGTAGACCACCCCGGAGAGCTGGCTCCAGGAGACCTCGGGCTCGACGAGCAGCACGGCGATCCCGGCCTCGACGGCCTCGGCGAGCACGCCCTCGTCGAGCGGCGGGCTCGCGCGCACCAGCATCGCCACGGCCCGCGCCGCCCGTGCCAGGCGGACCGCCTCGGCCGCCGAGTCCACGCCGACGGACAGGAACACGTCACCGGTCGCGGGCCGGGTGTCGGTCGGGTCGTGCACGACCACGCTGCGCAGCTCGACGTCCCGGGAGGCCGGGGCGCAGCACAGCCGGGCGCCGTAGCCGCCGAGCACGTTGACCAGCCGGTCCAGCCTCAGCATCCGGCGCGCCTGGTACGTTCCACCCTCCGATTCTCCCCCGTTTCCGCTGTTCCCGGGCCATTCGGGGGAGGTGACGGCCTACGGTGAGGGCATGCGCCTGACCGCCTTCACCGACATCTCGCTTCGCATCGTGATGAGGCTGGCCGTGGCGCGGGACGAGGAGCTGCTGACCACCCGCACGGTCGCCCAGACGCTGGCCGTGCCGTACTCGCACGCGGCGAAGGCGGTGGCGCGCCTGGTCGAGCTGGGCTTGGTCGAGACCAGGCGGGGGCGCGGGGGAGGGCTGTGGCTCACCGGCGCGGGGCGGAACGCGTCGATCGGCGGCATCGTGCGCGCGCTGGAGAGCGGGGGTGACCTGGCCGGGTGCGAGGACGACCCGCCGTGCCCGCTGCGGGCGGCGTGCAGGCTCCGTACGGCGTTGGCCGAGGCCAGGGAGGCGTTCTTCGCCTCGCTCGACCCGATCACCGTGGAGTCCCTGGTGGCCTCCCCGACCGGTCCGGTGCTCGTCCTGCTGGGCCGGGAGGAGGGGGACCTTCGTCCCTAGGGGAGATGGCTTTCGGCCCTCAGCGGCAGGTTGGATCACGGGCTTTAATTTGCATATCAGATGAATATTTAACCCCTGTCCCTCCCCTGGAGGCCACGTGCTTTCCCCGGAGTCCGCCGAGATCGTCCGCGCCACGCTCCCCGTCATCGGAGCTTCGCTCGACGCCATCACCACGCGGTTCTACGCCACGATGTTCGCCGACCGCCCCGAGCTCCTCGACGGCCTGTTCAACCGCGGCAACCAGGCCAGCGGTGAGCAGCGCAGGGCACTGGCCGGGTCCATCGCCGCGTTCGCGACCGCGCTGCTCGACCGGCCCGACGAGCGTCCCGACCGGCTGCTGGCCAGGATCGCGCACAAGCACGCCGCGGTCGGAGTGACCCAGGACCAGTACGTCATCGTGCACAAATACCTCTTCGGGGCGATCGCCGACGTGCTCGGAGAAGCCGTGACCCCGCAGGTCGCACAGGCCTGGGACGAGGTGTACTGGCTGATGGCCGGAGCGCTGATCGCCATGGAGGCCCGCCTGTACGCCGAGGCGGGGGCCGAGGACGGGGAGAGCACCTGGCGGCGCTGGAGCGTCGTCGAACGCCGCGAGGAGACACCCGAGGTGGCCTCCTTCCTGCTGCGGCCGCTCGGCGAAGAACCGGTCCCTCCGGCGCGGCCAGGGCAGTACGTCAGCGTCCGGGTGCTGATGCCGGACGGTGTTCACCAGCTCCGTCAGTACACGCTGTCCGGTGGGCGGGACGGCCTGCGGCGGATCACCGTCAAGCGGGTGCACGGCGAAGGTGTCCCCGCGGGCGAGGTGTCCAACCTGCTGCACGACACGGTCAGGGCCGGTGACGAGCTGACCCTCTCGGCGCCGTTCGGCGAGGTGACCCTGGAGGACGGCGACCGCCCGCTCGTGCTCGCCTCGGCGGGCATCGGGTGCACCCCGATCACCGCGATGCTGGGCCACCTGGCCGCGACCGGCTCCGAGCGTCCCGTCATGCTGCTGCACGCCGACCGCTCCCCGGTCAACCACGCGCTGCGCGAGGAGACGGCCGAGCACCTCGGGTCACTGCCCCGCGCGCAGAGCTTCCTGTGGTACGAGGACGGGGCTCCCGAGGGAGCCAGGACCGGACTGATCGACCTGGACGGCGTCAGGGTGCCCGACGGCGCGGTCGCCTACCTGTGCGGGCCGCTGCCCTTCATGCGCAGGGCGCGCACCCAGCTCATCCGCGCGGGGGTCGCGCCGCGTGACGTCCACTACGAGGTCTTCGGCCCCGACCTGTGGCTCGCGGACGAGGACGCCCAGAGCCAGAACTAGAACGGGAACGGCCACCCGGTCGGGGTGGCCGTTCCTTTTCTCTATGTGGTGTCCCGGCTGGCGGGATCGTGATGGTCCGGGGGGTGCGTCAGCCGTACGGACGGGGGATCAGCGCTTGTTGGTGCGGATGGAGACGATCGTCCCCGGCGGGATGTAGGCCGTCGAGGTGGCTCCCGCGGAGACCCACGGCCCGGTGTTGTAGACGTAGCCGACGGAGGGGTTGGCGTGCAGGACGGTGATGGCGATCTGATGCTGCCCGCTGCCCGAGGCGCAGTAGCTGGAGGCGTAGGACCCCGAGGTCGAGACCGTGCAGTTGTCGGGGGCGGCGTTGGCACCCGCGGCCCCGCCGACCAGGAGCGCGCCGGTGAGCAGGGTCGTCGCGGACAGGGCGAGAGCCCGAAGACGTGTCTTCACGTGTGTTTCCTCTGGTGGCTGGAGAGGTGGGGGGATGCCACGTGGGGTACGGCTCGCGGGGAACGGCGGAGCCGTCCGCGTGGCGGCCGGAGCGTGTCCTCCGGCGTCCGCTCTGCCGGGGGTGGCGTGACGCCCCGGAGGCGGTGGAACGGGAGGGTCAGCGCTTGAGGACGCTGACGGAGACGATCGTGCCGACGACCGTGACGGAGGAGGTCTGCCCGGCGGGCTTCCACGGCCCCGAGATCTGCTGGAGACCGGGGATCCACGGGTTGAGGTGCCGGAACACCACGGAGACCTGGTGCTCCCCGGTGCCGCTCGCGCAGTAGCTCGATCCCGTCGCCGCGCCGGTGGACCCGGAGACGGAGGTGGTGCAGCTGTCGGGTGCCGCGTTCGCGCCGGAGACCGTGCCCATCAGCACTCCGGTGGTGAGCAACGCGGTTGTGGAAAGGGCAGCTGCCCACTTACTGGCTTTCACGTCTTCATTCCTCCGAGGGGGGGTTCTTGGAGTGGTGGAAGCGCCGGCCGGGCCTTTCCTTTAGGAAAGTTTCCTAAATAGGAAGATACTTGCCTGGGAAGATGAGTCAAGGGCCGAGCCGACGGTAATTTCGGCCCGCCCCTGAACCCCCCTGCGGAGTCGCCTAGCCCGCGTGCTCCTTCGATCGCTCCCCGGGCAGGACGGGATACGGCGAGGAGGAGTCGAGCGGCACCTCCTGCCCGCGCACCAGGTCGAGCTGGACCGTCTGGCGCGGCAGCAGCGCGTCCAGCAGCCAGTTGCCCGCGATGCGCGCCCTGCCTCCCGGGATGGCCAGCAGGTGGTAACCCCGGGTTACCACCTTTGCGGGCAGCCCGGAAAGCGGCACCCCCAGCGGGTCGGCCGCCGCCTTCACCCCGCCGAGATCGACCACGAACCCCAGATCATGGTGCCGGTACGGCTCCCGCTCCGCCCTGCCGTAGGAGGCAGCCAGGTTGAGCGCCGCCCGCCTGCCCTGCCGTACGGCGTGCTGGGCGGTCATCGTGGTGTACTCTCCGGGCCTGGTCAGGTCGGGTACGGCCGCCGCGTCCCCGCAGGCGAAGATCTCCGGATGGCCCGGCACGCCGAGATACTCGTCGACCAGCAGCCTGCCCCGCTCCGTCGGCAGCCCGAGCGACTCCACCAGCGGGTCGGGCCGTACGCCGACACACCAGATCAGTGAGCGGGTCGGCACGAACTCCCCGTCGGAGAGCCTGACCCCCTCCGAGGTCGCCTCGGCCACGCTGGTGCCGGTGCGGATCTCCATCCCGCGACCGGCCAGGGTGCGGTGGGCGACGTCGGAGAGCCGCTCGTCCAGCTCGGGCAGGATGCGCGGCGCGTGGTCGGCCAGGATCCAGCGGATCTGCTGGTCGTGCAGGCCGGACCGGTGCCGCCGGGTGTCCAGGGTCAGCAACTGGCCCTGCGCCGCGACCTCGGTCCCGGTGTATCCGGCGCCGACGACGACGAACGTGCAGCGCGCCCTGCGCTCGGCGGGGTCGTCGGAGGCGTCGGCCAGCTCGATCTGCCGGATGAGGTGGTCGCGCAGGTAGAGGGCCTCGGCGATGCTGCGGAAGCCGTGCGCGTGCTCGGCCACCCCGGGGACGGGCAGCAGCTTGTTGACGCTGCCGACCGAGAGCACCAGGCGGTCGTAGCCAAGCTCACGGCTCTGGCCCTCGGCGTCGGTGCAGCGCACCCGGCGGTTGGCCACGTCGACCGAGTCGACAGAGGCGAGCAGGTGCCGTACCCCGGGGCAGATGCCCGCCAGCGGGATCGCGACCTTGCGGGGGTCGAGGATCCCGGCCGCCACCTCGGGCAGCAGCGGGAGGTAGAGGAAGTAGTCGGTCGGGTTGATCAGGACGATCTCGATCGCGCCCCGCGCCAGCTTGGAGAGGGTGCGCGCCGCGGTGAAGCCCGCGAACCCCCCTCCCACGACGACGACCCGCTGCCGCTTGGTCATGGTCAACCCCCTCCGCTCATGAATACCGGTGTATGCCGCCTGCCCGCTCCACGCGGCGTCAAGCATCGACCCGGTAACGCCGGTGTGAAACCCGGTGAACATCCCACTGGCTGGAGCGGCTTTACCCGTGAACGACGACCCATCCCTTGTTCATGAAACTTTTGCCTGATAGAACGGACGGACCGCGGCGGAGGTGACCGTCCCCCGCGACCAGGAAGGTCAGGGAAAGGACGGCCGATGGGCGACCTCGTCATCGTCAACTGCACCGTGACCGACGGCAGGGCCGCCGACGGCGTGGAGCCGCTCGCCGACGCCGCCGTGCTGGTCAGGGGGGAGCGCGTCGCGCTCGTCGGCCCCCGCGAAAAGGTCCTGCCCCAGGCGGAGGGGGCGAGGACGATCGACCTGGACGGCGCCCACCTCACCCCGGGCCTGGTCAACATGCACACCCACTTCTCGCTGTCGCTGCCGGGCAGCGCCGGGGAGGGCGTCAAGGGGCTCAACCCCCACGAACTGGCCCTCCACATGGCCGACGGCGCCCGGCGCACCCTGCGCTGCGGCGTCACCACCGTGCGGTGCGTCGCGGAGAAGGACCACGCGGACTTCGCCCTGCGCCGGGCCATCGAGGCGGGCACCGCGACGGGACCGCGCGTTTTCACCGCCGGGCAGGCGCTGGTCTGCACCGGAGGCCACGGCCACGAGGGGTCCGACACCCTGGAGTGCGACGGCGCCGACGGGTTCAGACGCGGGGTCCGCACCCAGCTCAGGGCGGGCGCCGACCTCATCAAGGTGATGATCTCCGGGGGCATCGCCGGGGAGCACGAGCGCATCGAAACCCCGCAGCTGTTCTCCGACGAGATGGCCGCGGTGCTGGCCACCGCGCACGCCTGGGGGCGCAAGGTCACCGCGCACGCGGGTCCCGCCCCGGTGATCGCCGAGGCCGTCGAACTCGGCCTCGACTGCGTCGAGCACGGCTACCAGCTCACCCCCGAGGTCGCGGCGGCGATGGCCGCGCGCGGCACCGCCCTGGTGCCGACGCTCATCGTCACCCGGTGCAAGGAGTTCTTCGACGAGCTCGGCGTGCCCGAGTGGATGCAGTGCCGCTCCCTGGGGGCCGGTCCCCGGCACCTGGAGAGCTACGCCATGGCCCTGGCGGCGGGCGTGGAGGTGCTGCTGGGCAGCGACATGCCGCCGTTCTGGGAGTTCGAGGGGACGAACGCCACGGTTCGGGAGCTGGAACACATGGCGGAGGGCGGTCTCGGTCCGGTCCGCGCGCTGTACGCGGGCACGCTCGGCCCCGCCCGCTGGCTCGGCGCCGACCAGGACATCGGCACCGTCGAGGCGGGCCGCTACGCCGACCTCGTCGCCATGGACGCCGACCCGCTGGAGTCGGCGTCGGCCTTCCGCGCGGTCCGCTGGGTGATGAAGGGAGGCCGGGTCGTCCGCGACGACCGGGCCGGAGAGGTGAGCCATGTCTGAGACCACCGACGCCGAGGCGATCTCGGCGGGCATCGACGACATGTACGACGCGTTCCTCAGCGGGGACCGGGCACGCTTCGACGCCCACCTGCACGCCGAGGTCACGGTCTGGGAGACCCACCTGCCCGGGCCGCTGCGCACCCGCGCCGAACTGGACGCCTATCGTGAGGAGCGCGACAGTTCCGGCGCCAGGCCCGTCCTCGACGGGCTGAGCGCGCGGGACAGGCGGATCGACGTGTGGGGGGACACCGGCGTCGCCCGCTACGTGCTCGTCGCCGAGCCCCCGGGCGCCCCCGCCGAGCACAGCAGGGTGACCGACGTGCTGCGCCGTACCGGCGACGGCTGGCTCATCGTCCACCACCACTCCGAGCTGCTCGGCCCCTGAGGAGGCGCCCCCGTGGAACCCGTGGAAGACGGCGACATGGAGCTGTACGACCTGAGGGTCGTGGTCGACCGCATCGAGGGCAGGTCCGTCTGCGGGATGGAGGTCGGCGACTGCTTCACGCTGGAGAACAGCGCGCACCTGCGGCTGCCCGACGGCAGGCACTTCTGCGTGTACGCGCTGGCCTCGGTGCTGCCCTTCCTCGCGGCCAAGCAGCGTGACCTGGCCTCGGGTGACTGGCTGGCCCAGGACTCCCTGTTCGCCTGCCCCGACCCCGAGGAGCGGCTGGTGATGCGGGTCGAGCGCACCCGCCGCCGCCGGATGAACTCCGCCGACCTGACCTGAGTTTGAGGAGCCCCGATGACCGTCGCCGAGATCGGCCTCGGCCTGCAGAGCGACAAGAGGGCGGGCGACTACGCCAGGCTCGCCCGCCGCGCCGAGGAGCACGGCTTCGACGTGCTCAGCGTGTTCGGCGACCTGATGTACCAGCCCCCGATCTTCCCGCTGCTGGAGATGGCCGCCGCCACCCGTCGCGTACGGCTCGGCCCGGCCTGTCTCAACCCCTACTCGGCGGCGCCGTACGAGATCGCGGGGCAGGTGGCGGCGCTCGACCTGGCCTCGCACGGCAGGGCCTACCTGGGGCTGGCCAGGGGCACCTGGCTCGGCGCGGTCGGCATCGCCCAGCCCAGGCCGCTGACCGCGCTCGCGGAGGCGGTGAAGGTGATCCACCTGCTGCTCGCGGGCGACCGGGACGGGTTCGAGGGGGAGATGTTCCGCCTGGCCCCGGGAACCGCACTGCGCTACGCCGTGCACCGGCCCCGGCCGCCGCTGTTGCTTGGCGCGTGGGGGCCGAAGGGGGCGGCCCTGGCCGGGCGGATCGCCGACGAGCTGAAGGTCGGCGGCAGCGCCAACCCGGCGATGGTCCCGGTGATCCGGGAGCGGGTCGCCCGTGGCGCCGCCGAGGTGGGCCGTGACCCGGGGGAGGTGGGGCTGGTGTTCGGCGCGGTGACCGTCGTGGACCGGGACGGCGCCGCAGCCAGGGCCAGGGCCCGCACCGAGGTCGCCATGTATCTCGCGGTCGTCGCCGACCTCGACCCGACCGCGCACGTCCCCGCCGACCTGCTGGCCGGGGTCAAGGAGCTGGTGGACGCGGGACGGCACGAGGAGGCGGGACGGCTGATCCCCGGCGACCTGCTCGACCTGTTCGCCTTCTCCGGCGACCCAGAACACGTCGCCGCGCAGGCGCAGGCGCTCATCGACGCCGGGGTGCGGCGCGTGGAGTTCGGCACCCCGCACGGCCTCACCGACGACGGCGGCGTCGAACTGCTCGGCACCGCCGTACTCCCGCTGCTCGACCGCTCCCCGGGCGCCGCGGCCGATGGGGCATGAGGGGGTCACGATCCGTCACGCCGAAACTCGATCCGCGGATAACCTTCGGCGCATAAGGCGAAAGCCGCCAATCACCTCACAGTCCTGATTTCAGGAACGTTCAGCAGGCGTGAACATAGAGCTGAACGAAGGAGGCGACATGACGACGAGGCGCACCAGGGGCTCGGCGGGCCGGGTCGGGGTGGTCGACGGGCACGGGCGCGCCGCCCGCGCGGCGGCCAACGCGGGCGCGCCGACGCTGGAGTTCGCGGCCCGGACCCCCTACGACGAGTACGTCGGCACCGAGGTCCTGCACGACCTGCAGCGGACGGTCACCGACGCCCCCGAGGAGCTGGCGTTCCTGGTGACCACCCAGGTCATGGAGCTCTACTTCGGCCTGCTGCGCTCGGAGTGGACGCTCGCCAGGCGGCTGCTCGACGAGGACGACGTGACCGGGGCGACCACGGTGATCGGCAGGAGCGTGCGCCACTTCGAGGCGCTCAACGCGGCCTGGACGGCGCTCGGCTGGATGACGCCCGCCCAGTTCAACTCCTTCCGTGACGAACTGGGGGAGGCCTCGGGGTTCCAGTCGTCGATGTACCGGCACCTGGAGTTCCTGCTGGGCAACAAGTCGGAGGCGCTGATCCGCCCGCACCGGCGCGACCCCAGGGTCCACCGGGAACTGCTCGACGCCCTGAGCGCCCCGAGCCTCTACGACAGCACGCTCGCCCTGCTGGGCAGGCGGGGCTTCGACATTCCGGTACGGCAGGACCTCACCGCCGAGTATGTCCCGAGCCCGCTGGTCGAGGCGGCCTGGGTCGCGATCTACGCCGACCAGGGACCCGGCGACGAGCTGTGGACCCTCGGCGAGGCCCTGACCGACCTGTCCGAGCGCTTCTCCGACTGGCGCTACCGCCACCTCATGGCGGTGCGCAGGTCCATGGGCGCCAAGCCCGGTTCGGGCGGTTCGAGCGGGCTGACCTGGCTGGAGCGCAGCCTGCGCCGCGAGGTCTTCCCCGAGCTGTGGTCGGCCAGGACGGCGATGTAGAGGCTTAGAAGAGCCGGGGCGTGACCACCGAGACCACGGTCGTGACCCGGTCGGTGTCGTTGTACATGCTGTGCGGCACCGTGGACCTCAGGTGCACGCTGTCCCCGGGGCGCAGGCGGTGCTCGACGCCGTCCACCTCGTAGATCAGCTCCCCTTCGAGCACGAAGGCGAACTCCTCGCCCGCGTGGCCGTAGGCGTCCTCACGCCGCCCGCCGGGGGCGATGCGCACCAGCAGCGGTTCGAGGACGAGACCGGGGCCACGGGCGGAGAGCATCCGGTAGGTCTGCTGCCCCGAGATGTACTCGGTCGCCCCCGCCTCGGCGCGGGTCAGCGTGAAGTGACCCGGCTGCGGCACAGCGGGTACGGCGGGCGCCTCCTGACCGGGCTCGTCGCCGAAGAAGTCCGCGACACTCCGGCCGAGGGCCGCCGCGACGCCGTTCAGCGCGGTCAGGCCGATGGCGGAGATGCCCCGCTCGACCTGGGACAGGAATCCGATCGAGAGCCCCGAGGCGGCGGCGAGCCCGCGCAGCGTCAGGCCGCGTTCCTTGCGGAAGCGCCGCATCCTGGCGCCGACGTCGCCGTGGACCCCCGGCCTTGCGCCGTCCTGGTGCTCCGGCACGACCACCGGCTCCTCCTCCGCCTTGTTCGCTCCCGCCAAACATAGTTCACGGAGCGCGGCGGTACGGCCCGCGGGCTCAGACGCGCAGCATCGCCGCCATCGGGGGTTCCTTGCCGGTGAGGTACCAGTCGCCGATCCAGACCTCCTTGGCGTCGGTCGGGTCGTGGGTGGCGAAGGTACGGGCGTTGCGCCAGAAGCGGTCGAAGCCGTACCTGCCCGAGGTGCTGCGCGCGCCGGTGAGGTCGAAGATCTCCTGGGTGACGGAGAGCGCGGCCCTGACGCAGGCGACCTTGACGCCGAACGCCTCGACGAACAGCTCCGTGGTGTCCTCGTCGGGGGCGCTGCGCTCGATCCTGCGGGCGGTGTCCAGGAGGAAGGCGCGGGCGGCGCGCAGGTCGACCGCGCAGCCGCCGATGCGGCGCCGTACGAGAACGTCCTCGGTCGCGCTGTCGAACTCGGGGAGGCTCGGCCGGTCCAGCTTGCGCACGTAGTCGAGGGCGGCGTCGAAGGCGCCGAGCCCGGGACCGAGCATGATCGCCGCGTGCGTCAGGAAGACGTACGACAGGTAGGACGGGGAGACGGGCCCCGAGTCGAAGTGGTGACCGTCGGGGACGAACACCTCGTCGTAGACGATGGTCTGGCTGTGGGTGCCCCGCTGGCCCATGCTGTCCCAGTCGTGCTTCATGGCCACGCCGGGCTGGTCGAGGGGGACGAGCGCGTTGTAGCGGCCCCTGCGGCCTTCGAGGGTGAGGCCGACGGAGGCCCAGCCACCCCCGCCGCTGTTGGTGTTGAACGCCTTGGTGCCGGTGACGACGATGCCGCCCGGCACGCGCCTGGCGGTCACGGGTCCCGGCGAGCCCGCCTCCGAGTTCGAGGCGCAGAGCCTGACCCCCTCGTCGCGGATCAGGCGGGCCAGCTCCGCCTTCGTGGTCTCGGGCAGGCTGTTGTCTTCCTTGAAGACCTCGAAGGTCACCAGCGACTGGACCAGGAAGTTCATCCCGGCGGAGGAGTCCCCGGCCATGACGTCCAGGACGATCCTGAAGAAGTCCTCGGTGTGGACCTCGGGCCTGGCGTCGTTGATCCCGCCGAACCTGTGGGGCAGGCAGAAGGCGAACAGGCCCTCCTCCCAGAGGCGCCGCATCCCGAACGCGGTGTCGGTGTTGGCGGTGTCGGCTTCTGCGGCGCTCTCCGGTAACTCCCTGCGCAGGGCCGCCGCCCTGCGGGCGAGGTCGGCGATCCGGTGCCTCGTGGCGTCCTCGCCGGAAGATGCCCCGTTTTCCTGAAAAGTCATGACCTCTCCTGTCCTGCGGTTGTGCACCCGAAGAGTCGCTGGAATCCGGGCCTTCGATCCGCGCCGACCGCCGCGCCGGGACGTCCGTCAACCGGCCGGGCCGCGCCGCCCGGTGAGGCCCGGACCGGACGTCGAGGCGACCGTCCGCCGGACCTGCCACGCGGGAGCCGTACCCACGCGTCGCATTTAAGTAAAATCCGGATTCGGATTCTAAGTCAAGGCTTGACCGAGGCGCCCGGAGGCCCGTTCTGAGCGGTCTTGACGGAAGGGAAAGCGCGCTTGATACTCGAAAAAGAATACTGATTCGGATTGGTACCGCTGGAACGCGCCGCCGCTCAGGAACCCCTCCCCACCGAGGAGACAGTGGAATGCAGCCCTTCGTCGTCGGACTCGGGGGCACGACGCGCGCCTCCTCGACCAGTGAGACCGCCCTGCGCCTCGCCCTCGACGCCGCGGCCGCCGCCGGGGCCCGCACGGAGCTGTTCGGCGCCGACTACCTGTCTGGCCTGCCGATGTACGACCCGGACCGTCCCCCGGGCGGCTCGGGACGGCGCCTGGTCGAGGCGCTGCGCGCTGCCGACGGCGTGATCGTCTGCTCGCCCGGCTACCACGGCTCCGTCTCCGGCCTGGTCAAGAACGCCCTCGACTACGCCGAGGACCTCAGGGACGACACCCGCCCCTACCTGACGGGCCGCGCGGTCGGCTGCGTCACCACCGCGTACGGCTGGCAGGCCGCCGTCACGACCCTGCAGGCCCTGCGCACCATCGTGCACGCCCTGCGTGGCTGGCCGACCCCCCTCGGGGCCGCCCTCAACGTCGCCGAGGGCCGTGACGGACGCGGATGGCATCCCGGCGAGCGGGTCCTCGACCAACTGCGCACCGTGGGACTCGAAGTCTGCGGACGCGGCGTCGTCCCCCCGCCACGCGGGGTGCGCGCACATCAGAACGGATCTTCGGATCCTGCTACCGTGGTGGGAACGCGCTGAGGGTGGAAACTCTCGCGCGTCCACGCTGGGCGGAGGGAATGGCATGCCGGCAGGCCCCGAGGACCACGCGGGGGGCAGCTGGCTGCCCGGCCTGCACGAGGGCCTTCTTGAGGAGCCGCAGCAGCGCCGCAGCCGCCGCTCCGCCCTGCAGATCCTCGACGCCGCCAGGGCCGTGCTGGCGCGTGACGGCGTGGACGGGTTCACGATGGCCGCAGTCTCCGAGGCCTCCGGCATCTCCATCGGCGGGATCTACGGCCGCTTCGACGGCAAACAGGGCCTGATGCGGGCCGTGGGCGACATGGTCCTCACCCGCCTTGAGGACGACCTCACCGAACGGCTCGGCGAGGCCGACACCTCCCTGGCGGACGTGGTGCGCGCCTTCGTCACCTGCCTGTCCGAGGACGTCGCCTCCCAGGCCGTGCACCCCCTCGCCGAGCACTCGACGGACGACGAGCCGCTCAGGGCCCGCAGGCTCCGCGCCCGCGAGCGCATGTTCGCCGCCTTCAGGCAGGCGGTGCTGCGCCACGGGGACGAGATCCGGCACGAGGACCCGGAGACGGCCCTGCTGACGGTGTTCCACATGTGCCTGGGCAGCTTCCTGACCGCGTACGGCCTCGGCGAGGGGCCGGGGCTGCCGAGGTCGTCGGCCCACCTGCGCGACGAGCTGGCCCGCGCCGGGCTCGCCTACCTCACCTCTCCCGTGCGACAGCGCTGACCTGCGGAGACATGGCCTGTTGCCCCTCGTGCCGGGCGGGGTATCGCTCATGGCATGAGCCCATCACCGAAGGATCCCCTGCCGGATCTCGACCCCTTCGACATCTTCGACACCGAGGCGGCCCGCCTCGACCGGTTCTTCTCCGGCCTTGACGAGGAGGGCTGGAACCGTCCCTCCCGCGCGGCGGGCTGGTCGGTCCGCGACGTCCTTGGGCACCTGGCGGGGGAGGAGCTGTACAACCACGCCTGTCTCGACGACGACCTCGACGGGTTCTCGGCGATGCTCAGGCGCGAGGGGGTCGAGGGCGGCTTCAACGCCTTCAACGACTGGTGTGTGCGCCGCCGCAGGGATCTGCCGGTCGAGGAGGTGCTCCAGGAGTGGCGGGAGGCGAACGGCGTGACCCGGGCGCGCATACGGGCACTCGGCCGTGACGCGTCGCTGCCCACCCTGGCCGGGCCGTACCCGGTCGGCAGGCAGACCTTCCACTACGACTCCGAGTACGCCACCCACGCCGACGACGTCGGGGCGCCCGTCTCCGAGGAGGAGGCCGACGACCGGGCCTGGTGGCGGGCCAGGGTCGCGGTCTTCGTGCTTGAGGAGCAGGGCTCGCAGGCCCAGGTTGAGCCGACCGCGGAGCGGATCTGGGTGCACGCCTACGACACGACCACCCAGTTGCCCGTCCCGGTCTTCGTCGAGGCGACAGTCGGCAGGCTCCCCGACGACTACCCGATCGACCGCAGGGTCAGGGCCGCCCTGCGCTGCCTGGCCTGACGACCCGCCCCGGGAGATGAGCACCGAGAGGGCCGGAAGGACCGTGTGGGCGCGCGGCCTGCGGACCCCGCTGCGGGAGTTCCTGCGCACCGAGACCGGCAGCGCCGCGGTCCTGCTGGTGGCGACGCTCGTCGCGCTCGCCTGGGCCAACCTCGTCCCTTCGGCCTACGAGGCGCTCTGGCGCACGCCGCTGACGATCGACCTGGGCGGGGCGGCCCTGTCCCAGGACCTGCGCGGCTGGGTCAACAGCGGGCTGATGACGTTCTACTTCTTCGTCGTCGGCCTTGAGGCCCGCCGCGAGTTCGACATGGGTGAGCTGCGCGAACGGCGGCGGGCCGCCCTCCCGGTGCTCGCCGGGATCGGCGGCATGGCCGTACCGGTCGCGATCTACCTCGTGATCAACGCGGGCCTGCCCTCCGCGTACGGCTGGGGCGTGGCGATGTCCACGGACACGGCCTTCGCGCTGGGCATGCTGGCCCTGGCCGGTTCGCGCCTGCCCGACCGGCTGCGGGTCTTCATGCTCACCGTCACCGTGGTGGACGACATCGTCGCCCTCGTGGTGATCGTGACCGTCTACAGCGGCCACGTCGCGGTGCCCCCGCTGCTGACCGCGCTCGGGATCTTCGCCCTGGTCCTGGTCGTGCGGGCGCTGGGCGTGCGCAGGGGACTGGTCTACGTGCTGCTGGGCGTGGCGGCGTGGACCGCGCTGTTCGTCTCCGGCGTCGATCCGCTCATCACCGGGCTGGCGATGGGCCTGCTGACCTACGCCTACCCGGCGGCCCGCACCGACCTCGAACGGGCCAGTGGTCTGTTCCGGCTCTTCCGTGAGCAGCCGACCCCCGAACTCGAACGCTCGGTCCGCGCCGGGCTCGCCTCGGCCATCTCGCCGAACGAACGGCTGCAGCGGCTCTACCACCCGTGGACCAGCTACCTGATCGTCCCGCTGTTCGCGCTCTGCAACGCCGGGATCGAGGTGACCGGCGAGCTGCTCGGCCGCGCCGTCACCTCGCCGGTCACGATCGGCGTCCTGCTCGGCTACGTCCTGGGCAAGCCGGTCGGCATCACCGGCACCGCGTGGCTGGTCACCCGGCTCAGCGGCGGGCGCCTGCGCCCTCCCGTCGGGTGGGCGGCGGTCCTGTGCGGAGGCACGATCGCGGGCATCGGCTTCACCGTCTCCCTGCTCGTGGCGACCATCGCCCTGCGCGGCCCCCAGCTCGAAGAGGCGAAGGTCGGCGTGCTCGCCGCCGCGCTGTGCGCCTCGACGCTGACCTGGCTGCTGTCGCGGGCGACCACGCTGCTGCCGAAACCGCTGCGGATCCGCGCGCTGCTGGGCACCTCGGAGTCCATCGTGGACTTGGTCGCGCCGGTCGATCCGCGCCGCGACCACGTGCGCGGGCCGCAGGACGCGCCCGTGACGCTGGTCGAGTACGGCGACTTCGAGTGCCCCTACTGCGGCCAGGCCGAGCCCGTCGTCCGTGACCTGCTGGCCGGGTTCGGCGACCTGCGCTACGTCTGGCGGCACCTGCCGCTCAACGACGTGCATCCGCGCGCCCAGCTCGCCGCGGAGGCCGCGGAGGCCGCCGCGGCGCAGGGCGCCTTCTGGCCGATGCACGACCGCCTGCTGGCGCACCAGGACGACCTGCGCCCGCGCGACCTGGTCGGCCACGCCGAGGCGCTCGGGCTCGACGTCGAACGCTTCCGCCGCGACCTCCAGGAGCACGTGGGCACGGCCAGGATCGCCGAGGACGTGGACACGGCCGACCTGAGCGGCGTCTCCGGCACCCCGACGTTCTTCGTCAACGGACGGCGCCACCAGGGCGCCTACGACATCACAACCCTCTCGCGTGCCGTACGGCTGGCCCGCGCCAGGGCCGTGATCGACCCGCGGTGACCCTCAGGCCGTCAGCAGGTGCGCGTTCGGTTTCCGGGCGGCCCCGGCCAGATCGGGGATCTCCAGCACCGTGACGCCCGCTGCGGTGAGCTCCTCGGCGCCGCGGCAGTCGACGAACAGCAGCGGCTCCCGCCAGGCCAGCACGACCCGCCGCACCCCGCTGGCGATGATCAGCGAGCTGCAGGGGACGGGACGGGAGTGGCGCACGCTGCACGGTTCGAGGCTGCTGTAGACGGTCGCACCGGGCAGCCGGGGATCGCCGGGGGAGACCCTGGAGAGCGCGACCTCCTCGGCGTGCAGGTGGGGTCCGGTCTCCCGGGAGTGCCCCCTGGCGATCTCCACCCCGTCCGCGCCGACGACCACGGCGCCGACGGAGAAAGCCGAGGAGGACGGCGGGCAGCGCCCGGCCAGGTCACACGCGAGCCGCAGCCAGCCGTGGTCGTCCAACGCTCTCCCCGTTCTCGCGGAACCGTCCTTCCGTAACGCTATGCCCCTTGTGCCCCGGAAGTGTTCTTTGCCATGCGCCCGTTACTGTGGATTGAGGATTGGTCACAGAGGGACGTCATGACTGGTCACAGGGGGAGGCGTCATGAAACGCATCATCGCCGTCACGGCGCTTGTCATGGTCAGCACGGCCGGGCTCGTCGTCACCGGGACCACGGCGCGGGCGCTGCCGAGGGAGAACGGCAGGACACCGGTGAACCGGTCGCAGTACGAGACACTCCTCAACCAGTGCTCCTACGCCGCCACGGCGCGGCGCAGGGCCACGTGCCGGGACACGGTCAGGCAGGACTTCCGGGTGGGCGCCGAGGAGAACCCGGACCTGGACTGCCGTACGTACTCCGGGGTCACCGTGTGCGGCCCGCTGCGGCTGAGTCCCTCCGAGCGGGCGTGCGTGCGGGACTCGCTCGCCAAGGGCCTGACCTTCCGCCGCGCCGAGGTCGAGTGCTACGCGTTCATCTGACGGCCTGACGGGGGTGGTCACGGCTTCCACTCCTCCTTCCAGCCGGGGCGCAGGCGGTAGCCGTACGCCGTCTCGGTGAGCGCCTCGGTGAGCACCTCGTCGCGGATGGCGGCGACGGCCAGGGCGTGCGCCTCGCCCGCGGTGAGGCTCTCGCCTTCGCGGATGCGGCCTTCGAGGTCGTCGAGGACCGCCCGGTTCCTGGTGAACATCTCGACGATCCTGATCTTCGCCTCGCTGTTCGAGCGGATGTGTTCGATGAACCCTCGGCCGCTTCCCGGGCCGAGGGTCCTCTCCCCGAGGGTGGAGACGAGGTCGGTCTCCGCGGCGAGGGCCTCGGCGCCGGCGACCTCGCGCCTGATGGTGTGGAACAGCCAGCCCGCGATCTCGGCGGTCACGTCTTCTCCTTGTGCATGCGCTGCCCCGGCGGCAGTCGCGATTATTTACGATCATTAATCGCAATTCCGGTCCTGTCGATAGGAGTGGCCCTCCGCCGCGCCGACAGGGCGGGTCCGGTGGGGACGGGCCGGTGACCGGCCACGGCTGCCCGTCCGTCAGGATCCGGTCACGAAGCGGTAGCGTAACGACCCGATGTGCTGATTTATCGGTGATTGGCCTGATGATTGGGGTGTCCCGGAACCGGGGGAACTCCTCCGTCCCCTCGCGCGTCGTTCCGGTGTGAATCCCCCGACATCGAGAGGCATCACCCGTGCGTAGCTCGTTCTTCGGAAACCTCGACCAGGCGCAGGTTCCCGGTCACTTCGCCCTGCAGAACGCCAAGATGCTGCGGGTGCAGCTCAACGGGGAGGTGCTGGCCAGGCAGGGGTCGATGGTCGCCTTCCAGGGGCAGATGGACTTCGACTACGAGGGAGGCGGCGTCGGCCGCCTGCTGAAGAAGATGGTCACCGGCGAGGGCGTGCCCCTGATGCGGGTGCGGGGCCAGGGCCTGCTCTTTGTGGCCGACAACGCCGACGACATCCACCTGTTCTACCTGGAGAACGAGGCGATCACCGTCAACGGCAGGAACCTGCTGGCCTTCGACCCGCAGCTCACCTGGGACATCCAGCGGGTGCAGGGCGCGGGCATCGCCACCGGCGGCCTGTTCAACACCACGGTCCAGGGCACCGGGTGGGTGGCCGTGACCGCGCACGGCGCGCCCGTCCTGCTCGACGCCTCCCGTGCGCCCACCTACGCCGACAGCCAGTCCGCGGTGTGCTGGAGCACCAGCCTGCGCGTCGGCGTCAACCGCACCTTCAAGGCCGCGGCGCTCATCGGGCGCGGCAGCGGCGAGGCGGTCCAGCTCGCCTTCCAGGGCCAGGGGTTCGTCCTGGTCCAGGCGAGCGAGGGACCGGTCCTGCCGCAGACCAGCGGCTGAGCCCCGTCACCGGGCGGCGCGTCTGAAGAAGGCCGCGACCGCGTAGGGATCGACCGGGTCGGCGAGCAGGGCGAGCATCTCCTGACGGCGCGCCGGATCCACCTTGAAGGGGTGGCCGAACACGTGCGGCCCCGTCCCGTCGTCGAGCAGCCTGGTCAGCATCAGGTCGCCGGGCAGCGCCTGGGAGGGCAGCAGTTCGTCGGCAAGCGTGACCGGCCGCCCGGCCTCCTCGGCCGCGTCGCGCAGGGTGATCCGGCCGTCGCCGGCCTCCAGGACCTCCCACAGGCGCAGCGGCGTCCCGCGCCACGATTCGAGCAGCCGGACCTCGTCCTCGCGCAGCCACTCGCCTCGCGCGTCCAGGAACTCGCCGACGACGTCGTTCTCGAACAGCGCCAGGTCGGCCAGGGCGGGCTCGGCGACCCGGACGCTCAGCGCGACCAGGTCGTCGACCAGGCGGCGCCTGGCCGGGCGGTCGCCGTACACCAGCAGCTGCCGGAACAGGTGCGCCGCCCGCGCGGGCAGCGGGTCCTTCGGGTTCGTACGGCACGCGGCGTACTCGGCCGCGTCCCGCTCCGCCGGGGTGAGCCCGGGAGCCAGCGTGAGCACCTCGGAGACGATCCCGGCGGCCTCGAACGAGCGGCCCTCGCCCTCTGCGGTCCTGGCGGCCAGCAGCAGCGCCGCGGGGTCGGTGCGCGGCAGCGCCTCCACCAGGCGCGCGGGCAGCGGCTCCCGCTCGACCTCGTCGGCGATCCTGGTGAGCACCGTCTCCGAGCGGCCCAGGTAGGTGAGCGCCCGCGACAGGTTGGCGCCCTCCCCGTAGGTGCGCAGCGCGCTGCGGACCAGGGCCAGCCTGACGACGTCCGAGGGGGAGAGGTCGGCCACCGAGTCCGTCTCCCACGGCGCGCCGACGATGCCGACCCGGCCGCCCCGCACCTCAAGTGAGGCGCCGTTCAGCAGCGGGGCCAGCGGCGGCAGCGGATCGGCGAACGTCTCGGGGTCGCTGGCCAGCAGACCGAGGACCGCCACGTCGATGGAGACCCCGGGACTCGGTTCTAGCCCCTCGGCGAAGGCGCGCAGCGCCTCAAGGGCCCGCTGGGCGAACTCCTCGGTGACCCGGACCGCCCGCTCGGCGGAGAACCCGGTCAGCGTCGTGGTGGACAGCTCGAACCCGCCCCCGCGCAGGCGCAGCGCGACCACCTCCTCGGGCCGCACCGCCGCGAGCCAGCCCCGAGGCCCGGTGAGGTACGGCTCGCCCGCCTCGACCACCGTGCGCACCGTGCCGCCCCCGGCCAGCGGCAGCCCGTCGCCGTCGGCGAGACGGGCCCACAGCCGCAGGTCGTCCACGGCCCGCAGGGCACCGCCCGTCAGCTCGGCCCTGGTGGCCAGGTGCGTCAGCACCGCGCCCTCGCTCAGCGTAAGAAGGTCACTCACCCGTCCATTGTTCTCGACGTTCCCGCCCCGCCGTACCCGGCCCTGAACGTCAGGACGCCGCCGTCCCTTCTGGAAGGGGCGGCGGCGTTCACGGGTTGGGGGGTTCGGGCCCGGCCGTTCAGGCCGGGCGGACGGTGAACGCGGGGGGTACGGGTTCTCCGTGGGCTCCGCGTCTGGTGCCTCACCGCGGTGTCACGGAGAGGTGCCGAAACGTGGATTGTCCGCGAGCCACGCGGCGTAGCGGGTGCTCTGCCGTACCGCGTCCGCGTGGGCGGCCTTGGCGTGCTCGACGATCGAGGCGGCGGCTCGCGCACCCGGGCCTTCCGGATGCCAGCCAAGCAGTTGCCGCCAGCGCAGTGGCGCGTCCACGAGGGGTACCAGCGCCACCCCGGCCGTCGGCTGGAAGGTCGCCTGGCACAGTACGACCGCCCGGCCCACCTTGGCCAGGTGCATGCATGTCGCCACGTCCGTCTCGTAGATGGTCTGCGGCGTGAAGCCCGCGCGGGCGCACGCCGTGGCGAAGCAGTCACCGAAGCAACTGTCACCGGGGGTGACCGCCCAGCTCTCTCCTGCCAGTTCGGCCAGTGTCACCTCCTTCCGGTCCACGAGGGGATGGTCCTCGTTGAGCAGGACGAAGACCGGGTCCATTCCCACGGTGAGCCAGACCACCGGTCCCTCGACCGGCGGGGCGCTCTCCCCGCAGGCGCCGATGAGCGCGAAGTCGATCCGGCCGAGCATGACCATCGTGGTCAGCTCCCTGGCCGACCACGACGTGTACGTGCTCACCGGTGTCGACGGCCACGCCCTGGCGAGCCGGTCGACCAGCCCGCCGAGGATGGGACCGTTGGTGGCGCCCAGCCGGTAACGAGGAATGTCGCCGGTGGCGTTGGCGAAGCGGACCGCCTCTTCCTGGAGTTCCCTGGCGGCCGGTAGCAAGACCATCGCCCTGGACAAGACCAGTTCCCCGAGAGGTGTGGGCCGCGCGCCGTTGTGGTCGCGTTCGAAAAGAGCTCCCCCGAGCACTCGCTCTATCCGCTTGAGCTGCGCGGTCAACGCGGGCTGTGCCAGCCCGAGATGGCTGGCAGCTTTGGTGACGCTCCCGGCCTCTGCGACCGCGCGCACGATCCTGAGGTGTCGGAGCTCGAGATCCATACCGGGAAGGTAAGGCTAAGACGTTATGGCCGCAATGCAAACGTGTCACGAAATCTGACTCAATTTCGTGAAAGCGCTCCAATGCGAAGGAAGCGAGGAATGCGAAGAGGTGCGGCGGAGGCGGGACGGGGTAGGCGGTTCCCTATGGGAATGGGAATCAGTCCGCGTGGTCTCACCGAGGAAGGCCTGCTCCGAGAGCTGCGTCACCTGCACGTTACTCGCACCGAGACATTTCTGCACGCATCAGACGAAGCGCTGGCCAACCACACCGCGCGCACCGAGGAGCTCGAACGCGAATATCTCCGGCGCCATCCGGGGCGGGACGTTGATCCGGAACGGCTGCGCGAGGGCGCACGCCGCCGGTAGCGGCCCTCCAGAAGCCCCACAGAAGCCCGTGAAAGGGCCGTGGAGGGGCGTACGGGAGTGACGGGGAGTGACTATGAGGCCGGAGTCGACCGGCCCTCTGGGGGCCATCGGGGGCCTCGAAGGAACGGACCGAGGAAGGGAAGCGGAACGACATGAGCGAGGAACGACAGGCCGACGTCCAGGCGCTGTCCGGGACGGACACCCGCGTCTACGAGGCGGTGGCCGTGCTCGCGGTCGACGACAGGACGGCGACGGTCGAGGAGATCGTCCACGCCACCGACCTGCCTGAGGAGGCCGTACGGCACAGCCTCGGAACCCTCGCCGAGGCGGGCTGGCTCAGGGCCGACGGCGCCGCCTACGCCGTCGGCCGCCACGACTGGAGCGTCGAACGCTGACCCCGGGGGACGGGCTCAGATCCGCCAGACCTTGGCCACGGTCTCGGCGACGTCGGCGGCCTGGACCAGGCCCGCCGCGAAGGCGGGCCGCCACAGGGCCGGGTTGAGGATGTCGATCCCGAAGACGTCGACGGCCGCCTGGTCGGGCGCCACGTGGGCGACCGCCGCGTCCCCGAGCGTGGTGATCTCCGCGTCGAAGCGCTCCCTGGTCTCCAGGTGCGCCAGCGGCTCGACGACGACCACCGCCGAGCTGCCCGCGGCCAGGTCGGCGTTGGTCACCGAACGGACCCCGCCGTCCATGTAGTGGCGCCCGCCGATCTCCACCGGCGGGAAGACGCACGGCACGGCGCAGCTCGACGCGACGGCCGAGGGCAGCGGGACGCCCGAGTGACGGTCCCAGACCACGAACCCGCCGGTCACGGTGTCGACCGCGGTGACCAGCAGCCTGCGCTCCGGCCACTCCTGCACGGGCAGCCGCCTGCCGATCTCCTCGGTCCTGGCCCCGGTGTCCTCGGTGCCCAGGGCGAGCGCGCCGACCCGCCGCCTGGCCTCCTCGGGGTCGAGGGAGGAGTCGTGGAGCAGGCCGAAGACCGCCATCACCGCCTCGGGATCGACCCGGGGGGAGGCGGCGGGCTCGGCCTCCGCCTGCGCGACGACCGCCTCCTCCAGATCGACGCCGGTGGTCATGAGGGTCCCCACGACCGATCCCGCCGACGTGCCGACCACCAGGTCGGCCTCACCCAGGTCCAGGCCCGCCCGCCGCAGGCCGGTCACGATGCCCGCCTCCCACGCGATCCCCGCGATTCCTCCGCCGCCAAGCACCAGTGCTCTCGTCATGTCCCCATTGTCGCGGTCACGGCTCATGTCCGGCATGCCGTACGGGATCAGACGTCGCGGCCACGCATGTCCTCCTGGCCGGGTTCGAGCCCCCAGGAGATGATCCGCGTCGGGCGGATGCGGATGACCTCCCGGCTCAGGTAGGGCTCGGGCGGTTCCACGCCCTCGACGGCCTCGGCGACCCCGCGGATCTCCAGCCCCCTGACCTTCCACGGCGTCCGCGAGGCGATGTCGTCCACGACGAAGGAGACCCTGCCGTCCCGCCTGACGTTGTGGAACTTCCTGGTCTTGCCCATGGCCAGGCCGTGGATGTCGATCGTCCCCGTCTCCTGGACGACGGTGAAGGCCGTCGGGTTGTTCTGTGGCGCGCCGTCCGGTCCGACGGTCGCCAGACGCCCGAGGAACTGGTCGGAGAGGTAGTCGAGCTCTGCCCGCGTGAAGGTCATGCCTCCAGCGTGCAACCTCAATCATGGTGAAGGTCAAGTTAGAGTGGAACGTGTCCGCGAACATGGAGCTCACCGTCGGCCAACTCGCCTCGCGCAGCGGGGTCGCCGTCTCCGCCCTTCACTTCTACGAGTCCAGGGGCCTGATCAGCAGCCGCCGTACGGCGGGCAACCAGCGCCGTTTCAGCCGTGACACGCTGCGCAGGATCGCCTTCATCCGGGTCTCGCAACGGGTCGGGATCCCCCTGAGGGCCATCCAGGACGCGTTGTCGGCCCTGCCTGACGAGCGCACCCCGAACCGCGACGACTGGGCCAGGCTCTCGGCGGCCTGGCAGAGCGAGCTGGACGACCGCATCAAACAGTTACAGCTACTCAGGGACGGCCTGAGCGACTGCATCGGCTGCGGCTGCCTGTCCCTCGACCGCTGCGCGCTGATCAACCCCGACGACAAGGCCGCGGCTGGCGGTCCCGGCTCGCGGCTGATGCTGCCGCCACGGGAGTGCTCCGTGGACTGCGATCCGCCGCGGACCGGGGCCGCCTGCGCCTGAGCCGTTCTCAGAGGCCGTGCGCGCTCAGCCAGATCCGGTTGGCGCGCTGGTCGGCCATGGCGCGCCCGACGTCCTGGCCGGGGCCCGGCGCGTCCTGCTCGACGACCAGCCAGCCCTCGTAGTCGCGCAGCTCGCGCAGGACGCCCGCCAGATCGACCTCGCCCGCCCCGAGCGCGGGGAAGGCGTCGCCCGCGATGACCGCGGCCAGGTCACCGCCCGCGGCCCGTGCCCGGTCGCGGGCCCGCCTGCTGGCGTCCTTGAGGTGAACCTGCCTGATCCGGTCGCCCCACAGCCGCAGCGCGGTGACCGGGTCGCCGCCCGCGAGCCAGAAGTGGCCGGTGTCGAGGCAGAGCGAGACGTCGGTGAGGTCGAGCAACCTCTCGACCTCCTCGGGGGTCTCGACGAGCGTGCCCAGGTGGTGGTGGAAGACGGGTTCGAGACCCCGGTCCCGGCAGCGGTCGGCGGCCTCCTGCACTCGTGAGGCGAAGTCGGCCCACGCCTCGCCGGGCAGGCCGGGGGCGACGCCCTGGGTGAACCGCCTGCGGTGGGGCGGGCAGGCCAGGGTCAGGCGGGGGGCGAAGCGTGAGTCGGCGACCGGCACGCTCGCGAAGACCGCCAGCGCCGTGTACAGCCCGGCCAGTCCGGCGGCGAAGGCGTCCTCGTCGTCGTAGCGCAGGTCCACCTGGCCACCAGCCAGGCCCATCCCGGTCCTGGCGAGCCGGTCGAGCAGACCGCCACCGGTGCCCAGGTAGCCGATCGGCCCCGAGTCGATTCCCTCGTAACCGGCCTCGGCCAGCCCGTCGAGCAGGAGGTCGGGGCTCGGTGCACCGCCCTCCGCCCGGTTGATCCCGAAGTTGACTGGGGCGTTCGCGACCTTGATCGACATGGCCTAGGGGGCGCAGGTCAGCCAGCGGAGGGGGTTGTCATGAGTGATCATGCGGATGGCGCCCTCCCCGACGCCCGACTCGCGCAGCCTGGGCAGGAGGGTGCGGAACAGGTGGCTGTAGCCCGCGCCGCCGTACCGCTCGATCTCGGAGAACCTGGACAGACCGCTGCTGAACAGCAGCCTGGAGGCGTAGCCGTCCTCCATGAGGACGAGGGCGTCCCGCAGCCGGTCGCCGCCCATGGAGGTGAGGCAGACGTAGCCGCCGGACTCGACGACCTTGTGCGCGGTCATAGGGTCGGTGCCCGCGTCTGCGACGCTGATCCGGTGGGCGGGGACCCCCTCGGAGAGGAGGATCTCCATCAGGGGCAGGCCGCCGCGCTCGCTGACGGCGACGGGCAGGCCGGAGGCCAGGGAGGCCCTGGCGGCGGCGACCGCGTACCGCTCCTCGGCGGGGGTCGGCTCCTCGCCCCAGGCGCCGATCTCACCGATCACGCCGGGACGGGAGCTGGTGCCGTCGAGGCCGTCGTTGATCTCGTCCATCAGGTGGGCGGTGAGCGCGTCCACGTCGGCGGTCAGCGCCCACGACGGGCTGAACGGCTCCGAGAAGAACCCGGTTCCGGCGATCACGGAGACCCGGCTGCACGCCGAGATCCTGGACAGGGTCGCGGCGTCGCGACCGGTTCCTATGGAGCTGAGCTCGACCACCAGGCCGAGCCCGTCGGACCTGCGCAGTTCGCGCAGCTCTACGGCGGCCGCGTCCTCCTCGTCCAGCCAGCGCTGAGGGTCGGACGGAACGCCCGCCGCCCAGCGCAGGTCGGTACGGAGGCGCTCGCGGGGCAGGACCGATCCGGTGATGGCGGACACGGCGCAGGGGCCGCTGACCGTCCTCACGCTGACGGTCTTGACAAGGGGAGCCTCAGACATGGACGGACATTAACCCACTTTTGGGGCTAAAATCACCCAATTGACCAGGGTTTTTACCTTGGACCTGTAAGACCAGTTTCGAGAACCCGTCACGACCAAGAGCGCGTAACGCCGGGGAAAACGTCGGTCGCCGCCGTTAGGGTCCCTCCCGTGATCGCTACCTCACAGAAAACTTTGCTCTCCGCCGTCGGGCGGATGGTCCTGCCCGTCGGTGACCTCGACGTGGCGCTCGCCTTCTACCGGGACGTCCTCGGCTTCGCCGTGCTCCACGACCAGACCGACGGCGGCTACCGCTACCTGCACGTCGGGCTGCCGGGCCAGGAGCCGGTCGGGGTGTGGCTCATGCCCGTGGGCGACCCCCCGGGCGGCTCCCCGGGTGGCGGCAGGCCCTCCCTCGTGCTCTACACCGCCGACCTCGGCCGCCTCGCCCCGCGCCTCGCCGAGTACGGCGTGCGCGTGTGGAACGAGCGGGAGGACGCCGACAGCCGTTCGCTGCACCTGGCCGACCCCGACGGCAACACGCTGATCGTCGTCGAACTCAGGGGCTGAGGTGGGTGCGATCCACGCGAAGGCGCCTATCCTTTGACGAAGCCAACGTCGAGGGGATCAGGTGGCCACTTCCGACAGGACGCATGACGAACGTGACGCCTCGGGGCGCCCGTCGGAGACCGGCGACGCCGACGCCCTGAAGGACGAGGCGGCCCGGCGCTCGGGCATCCACGGATGGCTCGACGGCATCAGGACCACCAGGACCGGCCGCCTCACTCTCAAGATCGTCATCGGCGTCATCGGCTCCGTGCTGGTCATCGCGGGGCTCATCATGGTCCCCTTCCCCGGCCCCGGCTGGCTGGTCGTCTTCGCCGGTCTGGCCGTGCTGGCGACGGAGTTCCACTGGGCGCACCGCCTGCTGCAGTTCGGCAAACGGACGCTGGCCGCCTGGACCGCCTGGCTCGGGCGCCAGGCCTGGCCGGTCAAGATCCTGGTGATCCTGGCCGCCGCCCTGACCGCCATGGTGATCGTCTACTACGGCCTCAGGCTCAGCCTCCACATCGACCTGATCGCCGAGGCGCGCGCCCTCCTGAACCGCTGACCGGGCCGGGTGATCCTTTGCCCTCCGCCGAGGATCACATGGCGTAGGCCATGCGTCGCCCTCCGTAGTGTCCTCTGCGTCCCATCCGCTCATCCACACGGACACAAGGAGAGTGACGCCCGATGCGCACCCTGTCCTCCCTGGCCGCCCTGGCCACCGCGGCGCTGGTCGTCCTGCCCGGTACGGCTCACGCCGACAGCGCGAACCTGAGCGCGACGGTCGAGCCCGGCGCCGAGGCGTTCCTCAGCCCCCAGCTCACCCCGACCGCCGCCTACCGGGGCAACGTGCTGGTCCGGCTGAAGGGCAACAGCCAGCCCACCGAGGTGAAGGTCAACAACTGCCACGGCCGCTCCCTGGGCAAGGTGGCCATCCCCGCGGGCGACCACGCCGCCTACGTCGCCGCCACCGAGTCCCAGGTGCCCGAGTGCGTCCGCCTCAAGATCAAGAACGTCGGCGACGCCCCGGTCACCGTCACGGGCGCGAGCTACTTCTGACGAGCACGACCGGCCGGGCGGGAACGGCGACGATCGTCCCCACCCGGCCCGCGTGTCTCCGAATTCTCCCGTTCCCCATCAGAAACCACCCCAACCCCTCCCTCGTCGGTCCTCTCCTGGCCAATCCCGGCGGTTCTCATCGAAAGAAGCGCCCTTGTCAGGGAAACCGATTCGGTATAGATCACAAACTATGAGTAACTCCCGTCCTAGGCTGCGCCCGTGCCTGTGACTCCTGTAATCAACAGAATGCTCGGCGGCGCTGTCATCGCGACCTGCCTGACCGCGCTCGCCCCGTCCGCAGCCCACGCCGCCCTCCCGGCGGACGTCTCGCTGCCCGACACCGGGGTGACCGTCAGGGAGAGCCCGGCGGACCCGCTCACGGTGACCTCCTACACCCTCGGCAACCTCGCCTACCTGCGCAGGGGCGAGGCGTTCGCCAAGCAGAAGGGATACCAGGAGATCACGGTCGCGCCGGGCGGGGCCAAGGCGCTCGCGGTTCCCACCGCCTACGCCTCGGGACACGACTCGGTGCTGCTGGCCGACCTGGTCACGGAGAAGGCCGTCAAGATCCAGACGGTGCAGAAGCCGTTCGTCGCCCACTTCGCCCACTGGTCCCGCGACGGCCGCAAGGTGGCCCTGACCGTCCAGCGCAAGGCGGCGGGGGGCTGGGAGACGACCGGCTTCGTGGTCGTCGACGTGGCGGCGAAGACCGCCCGCACCGTGAACGTCTCCGGGGTGGACAAGACCGCGAGGTTCCGCTGGACCCCGGACAACGCCCAGCTCGTCGCCGCCCACCAGGGCGGGGTCCGCTTCTACGGCCAGGACGGCACGGTCAGGCGCACCCTGGCCAAGACCGGCGCCCCCGCGGGAGGAGAGGACGTCTTCTCTCCCTCCGGCAAGGGACTGATGACCTGGTGCCCGGCGAGCTACGCCGAGGACGTCTGCGTCTGGGACCGCAGCTCGGGCAAGCTCGCCGTCAAGGTCAAGGGCGTCAAGCCGAAGGCCCTGCTCGGCTGGTGGGACGAGCGCAGCTTCGTGGCCGTCCTGCCCGGCTCCGGCGTCTACAAGGTCGTGGTCATCGACGTCAAGGGCAAGGGGCTGCGGGTCCTGGCCGACGTCTCGGCGCGTGACTGGGACAAGAAGATCTATCTGAGCTACACGCGCGGCTGACCGTCACCGCCGGGTGCCGCCTCGCGGCGCCCGGCGACTAGAGGTACAGGCCGGTGCCGTTGTCGGTCTGCGGCGTGGCGATGGCGTGCAGGTCGCGCTCGCGCATGACGAGGTAGAGCTGCCCGTGCACCTCGACCTCGTACTGCTCCTCGGGGTTGAACAGCACCTTGTCGCCGACCTTGACGGAACGGGCGTTCGCGCCCGCGCCGCAGACCTCACCCCAGACGAGCCGGTTGGCCATCTTCACCGTCGCGGGGATGACGATGCCCGCGGTGCTGCGGCGCTCCTCCGACTCCTGTTCGATCCTGACCATGACGCGGTCGTGGAGCATCTGAATCTCGAACTTCGGGTCACCCACAGGAGAAGCTTATGGGAACGGAGCCCCTCGGCCACCTGCGATCGCCTCGCGCGGGCCGTACGGCACCGTGAGTCTTGAAGCCTTCCGGGGGGCCGAAAGTAGGATTTTCCGCTATGACGTCCTCTGAGCTCGTGAACGACTTCGTCACCTGGCATCTGGAGACCAACCCCGTCCAGGCCACCCTCCTGGGGGCCGAGGGCTACGACAGGACCCTCGGCGACCTCTCCGAGGCGGGCTTCCTCGACAGGGAGCGCGGGTCCCGGCGCTGGCTCGAACGCCTCGCGGCGACCCCGGAGGGGGAGGGGTTCGAGGAGGAGATCGACCGCGAGCTCGTCGTCTCGACGCTGCGGGGCGCCCTGGCCTACGAGGACTGGCCGACCTGGCGGCGCGACCCCGCGGTCTACGTGGGCACGGTCTTCGCCTCGATGTTCAGCCCGTTCCTGCAGCGCCTGGCACCCGAGGCCGAACTGGTCGAGGCCGCGGTCGCCAGGCTGGCCGAGGTGCCCGGCGTCCTGGCCGCCTGCGAGGCCAACCTGGACCCGGCGCTGGCCTCGGAGCTGCTGGTCAGGCGGGGACTCGGCCAGGCCCGCACCGCGCGCAACTTCCTCACCGTGACGGTCCCCGGCCTGGTCGGGGACGAACGGCTGCGCGCCCGCCTGGCCGAGGCGGCCGAGCCCGCCGCCGCGGCCTTCGACGACCTCGTCGCCTTCCTTGAGGGCTTCCGGGCGGGCGGCACCTGGCGGATGGGGGAGGAGCTCTACTCCAGGCTGCTGCGCGAGCGGGAGACGCTGGGGTACGGCGCCGCCGAACTGCTCAAGCGCGGCCAGGAGGCCTACGAGGAGCTGGACGCGCAGATGCGGGAGGTCGCGCTGCGGCTGCCCGGCGGCACCGGCGACTGGCACGCGGCCGTCACCGCGCTCCAGGACGACCACGCGCCCACCCTTGAGGACATGCGGGCCGAGTACGAGGCCGAGACCGAGCGGGCCAGGCGGTTCGTGCGCGAGCGCGGCCTGGTGACCTTCGCCGAGGGAGAGGAGTGCCGCGTCGTGCCCTCCCCGGAGTTCCAGCGGCCCATCCTCGCCGTCGCCTCCTACCTGCAGCCCCCGCCGCTGTCCACCTCCCGGATCGGGCACTTCTTCGTGCCGTTCACCCCCGACTCCTTCACCGAGGAGCAGGTGCGCCAGCGGCTGCGCACGAACGCCAGGGCGCAGATGCCCTCCATCGCCGTCCACGAGGCCTACCCCGGCCACCACTGGCACCTGTCCTGGGTCGCGGGCAGCCCCCGAAGGGTCCGCAAGCTGTTCCGCACGCCGTACTTCGTCGAGGGCTGGGGCCTGTACGTGGAGAAGGTCATGCGGGAGCAGGGCTACTTCACCACGGCGGCCCAGGAGCTGGCCCACCTGGACTTCCGGCTCTTCAGGGCGGCCCGCATCATCGTGGACACCTCGCTGCACTGCGGTGACATGGGCGTCGAGGAGGCCGAGGAGTTCATGACGACGAGGTCCTCGCTCACCCCGGGGACCGCCAAGGGCGAGGTGGACCGCTACTGCGCGTGGCCGACCCAGGCGCCGTCCTACCTGACGGGGGCACTGGAGATCGACCGGATCCGCGACGACTACCTGGCCGCGGGCCGGGGCGACCTGCGGACCTTCCACGACAGGCTGGCGGGCTCCGGCGGCCTTCCCCTCGGCCTGGCCCGCAGGGTCGCCCTGGAGGGGTAGGCGGCCATGACGCGGGAAGCCGAGGGACGGGTGCTGGACGCGCTCGACGACGCGCGGACGGCCGCCCTGCTGGCCGAGCTGGTCAGGGTGCCGAGCGTGACCGGCAGCGACGCGGAGTCCGAGCTGCAGCACCGCTGCGCGCGGCTGCTTGAGGAGTCGGGGCTCGACGTCGACCTGTGGGAGATCGACCTCGCCGCGCTCAGGGCGACCCCCGGCTTCCCCGGCACCGAGGCGCCGCGCACCCGGGCCCACGGCGTGGTCGGCGTCACCGGAGGACAGGGGGAGCCCGCCCTCGTCCTGCAGGGCCACGTCGACGTGGTGCCGATCGGCGACCCGGCCCGCTGGGAGGGAACCGACCCCTTCGGCGCCCGGACCAGCGGCGGCTTCCTGTACGGCAGGGGCGCCTGCGACATGAAGGGCGGCCTCGCGGCGAACCTCGCCGTCGCCGCCGCGCTGCGGGCCTCGGGAGTACGGCTGGCGAGGCCCCTGGCCGTGCACTGCGTGGCCGGGGAGGAGGACGGCGGGCTCGGCGCGTTCGCCACCCTGGCCCGCGGGCACCGGGGCGAGGCCGCGGTGATCACCGAGCCGACCGGGGGGACGGTCATCACCGCGACGGCGGGCGCGCTGACGTTCCGGATCGAGGTCGAGGGGCGGGCCGCCCACGGAGCGACCCGCCACGAGGGCGTCAACGCCCTGGAGGTCTTCTGGCCGGTCTTCGAGACGCTCAGACGCCTTGAGGCCGAACGCAACCGCGACCCGGACCCGCTCTTCGCGGGCAACCCGCTGCCCTACCCGATCGAGGTCGGCACGGTCCGCGCGGGCGACTGGGCCAGCAGCGTGCCGGACCTGCTCGTCGCCGAGGGCAGGCTCGGCGTGCGCCTCGGGGAGGACCCGGCGAGGGCCCGTCTCGCCCTGGAGGAGGCGCTCGCCGGGATCGACCATCCGTGGCTGCGGGAGCACCCCGTCACGCTCACCTGGCCGGGTGGGCAGTTCGCCAGCGGGCGGGTGCCCGAGGGCCACGAGCTGCCGGGCCAGGTCGCCGACGCGGTCACCGACGCGACGGGCGTCCGTCCCATCCAGACGGCCGCGCCGTACGGCAGTGACCTGCGTCTGTACGCCGCGCGGGGGGTGCCGGCCCTGCACTACGGGCCGGGGGACGTGCGCCTGGCCCACGCGCCCAGGGAGCGGGTCGAGCTGCGGGAGGTGTTCGAGGTCAGCCGGGCCCTCGCCCTGCTGGCCGTACGGCGCTGCGGGGTCAGGACCTGACGCCGGACTCGACGGGCAGGCCCGCCGTCGCCCGGTCCTGGATGCCGTCGCGGTACTCGCGGTCGCGGGCGTAACCGAGCGCGGCCAGCCGCCTGGCCCGGGAAGCAGCACGGCGGCGCCTACCGGTTCTGGCACCCGCACGTGGCCTTCCGCTCGCCCCGCTGGCCGCCGAGCACGCGACGGTCCTGACCGTCGAGTACGGCCAGGCATGCGCCCCCACGGCGGGAGACGTGTGCAGGCGAACGTGCAGACGCCCTGTGCAGATGCTCGGTTCCCTGGCGGAGAGGGTCAGACGAAGGTGCCGCGGACCTCGACGATGTCGGCCAGGGGGAACTCCAGATAGTCGCCCGCCTCCTCACACCAGGCGTCCAGCGCCCCGCCGCGCAGCTCACCGTGGCTGATGGTCGCGGTCAGGCCGTCGGCCAGCGTGATCGCGGCCCGCACCCCCCGGTCGACCACGAAACCGAGCAGCGACTGCTGGGCGGTTGGCAGCCGGGAGGCCATCCGGCCGATCACCGCCCACGTCCTGCCGGTGCCACGGGCGCCCTCCTCGGTGGCCAGCAGCCGCCTGGCGTGCTCACGCGGGTCGGGCGGGGTGTCGAGGACGGGGTAGGGAGGCTGCTCGAACTCGGCGACCCGCCCCCCGGGCAGCAGGATCAGCCGCCCGCCCTGGGGCTCCTCGATCCGGGCCCGGCGGACGGTGATCTCCCCGGTGTCCTCGACCGGGACCGGGGCGTAGCCGTTCTCCCGCAGCGCGTCCAGGGTCCTGGCCGCGGGCATGGAGCTGGCGAGCACGGTCGGCGCGAGCAGCCGGAGCCCCAGCCTGCCCAGCTTCCGGTGCCCGGCGATCTCGGCCAGCAGCGCCGGGTCGGAGGCCTGCACGATGCAGGCGACCGTGGTCACGGTGATCTCCCCGTGCCGTCTGGCCACGTCGTGCACGAGGTATTCGAGCGGCTGCGGCACCGTGCCGACCTCGGCGAGATCGGCCAGCAGGTCGTCGGCGGAACACCCGGCGTCCATCGCCCGCCGTACGCTCGCCGGGCTGAAGCGCCACACCGAGGCGGCGCCCCTGGACTCGCGGTCGGCGGCCCGGTCGAGAAGCTCGGCCAGCTCGGCCGAGGGGGGACCCGTCACGACGGCGGTCAGGTCGGCGCCGAACAGCGCGCTGCGCCGTACGCTGGCCAGGGCCCTGGTCGAGCACTCGGCCAGGAGCGGGTCGTTCTCGACGAGCGGCACCGAGTCGTCGTTCTCGTCACCGGCCACCTGCAGCGCGGCCAGCGCGCGTCCCAGGTCGGTGATCGTGTCGTAGGCGACCAGGCCGAGCATCCTGGCCTCCTCAAGCACGGCGGGGGCGCACTCGCCCAGGAGCGGGCGGTCGAGCAGCGGGGCGTGCCAGTGGGCCGCCTCGACGAGCCCGGCCCGGTCGGCGCACGCCGTACTCGCAGGTAGACGGGCCAGCACGCCCAGCACCGCCCGTCTGGCGCGGGCGACCAGGATGCCCGCCGGGTCGTCGCCGAGCACCGTGCCGTATCTGCCGTCGATCCGGCGCAGCGAGGAGCGCTCCATGCGCCACCAGGCGGCCAGCAGCACCCGGAGCCTCGCCGCCGCGTCGTCGAGCCGCCAGCGGTCGAACTTCTCGGTCGGCACCAGGCCGCCCGCGGTGTCGTCCCAGGCCAGCAGCCGGGCGACCGCGCAGATCTCCAGCAGCAGCCGGGTCTCGTCCTCGTCGCAGCCGGTGTCCTTGGCGAGCCTGCGCACCTCGCGCACGCCGACCCCGCCCGCCTTCAGCAGCGGCAGCGGGATCTTCGCGGTGTTCTCCAGCATCGCGGCGCAGCGCTCGACCACGTGCGGGGCCGCCAGCGTCATCAGGTGGTCGACGGCCTCGGGATCGACGGGGACGGTCGCCAGGTCGGGCGGGGCGGGGGTGAACGGGGGGTGGTAGTCGGCGCCGCGCAGAGCCAGCGCCACCTCCCTGGGCATCTCCGCGATGTTCCAGCTCGGCCGGAAGAGCAGGCCGTGGTCGCCCGCCCACTTCTCCGGGGAGCCGGGGACCACGAACCGGCCGCCGTCGACGCCGCGCGACGGGCCGTCCCAGGCGAACTCGTCGAGCAGCCTCCTGGACCCCTCGGGCGCCCGTTCGAGCAGGGCGGCGAGGCGGCCGGGGTCGGCGAGCGTCTCGGAGATCTTGGCGACGGTCTGGCGTTTCTGCCCGTTGGGCAGGCCGAGCGTCCTGGCCAGCGCGCGCAGGGCGTCGGCGCTGACCGTCCACGAGTTCAGGTAGTGGGAGAGCGACTCACCGAGGCCGCACGGGGCCGTCCACCAGCGGGCCAGGGCCCCGGCGAGCCGGATGCGGCCCTCACCGTCGGGCCAGGCCAGGGCGTGGTCGGACAGCAGGTCGATCCAGGGGGCGGCCTCGGCCTCGGAGACGCCCATGAACCTGGCCAGCGTCTCGACGTCGACGCGGTCGCCCAGGGCCAGGGCCGCCTGCGCGATCTCCAGCGAGGGCAGCGGGAGGGAACGCATGACCGCGGAGATCGCGGACCCGTTGCCCAGCCGCTGCGCCAGGGTGTCGAGGCGGCGCGGCCACGGCGGCGCGATGGCGTCCGGCCGGTTGGCCAGGATCAGGGTGAGCCGTTCTTCGTCGAGGGTCTTCAACCAGCCGAGCAGGTGATCGTCCATCTCGCAGCTCTCTGCAGGAATCTCACACGGGGACTCTCCGTGAGCCATAAACATCCACGGTAATGCAGAGGGCGTCGCCAGGGGACGCACCGCGCAGAATGCGACAGGTTCACGTGACGTTCACCGGTCCACCGGTGGGTGACCGGCGGGATTCGGCGGCTGTTTGGCCGGTCCCGAGGCCGTTCGCGGGGGTGCGTCACGGACCCGGGACCGGCCGGCGCCAATGAGGGAAGAGGCGGCGCCGTCCGAGATGGTCTTCGTGGTGTCCGGTCAGCCGAGGACGGCCCAGACGATCTTTCCGTAGGGGGCCAGGGGCGCCCAGCCCCAGCGCACGCTCAGCGACTCGACGATGTGCAGTCCGAGCCCTCCGATGTCCAGGGGTGACGGATCCCGCAGCGTGGGGAAGCCCGATCCCGGGTCGTTGAGCGCGCAGGTGACCAGTCCTCCCCGGCGCAGCAGCGAGAGCCTGATCGGTTCCTTCGCACGCGTCTCGGCCAGGCGAAGGCCGTGCCTGAAGGCGTTGGTCGCCAGCTCTGAGACGACGAGCTCCATGTTCTCGACCAGGTCGGTGAGCTTCCAGCCGGTGAGCGTCCCCGCGGCGAAGCTGCGGGCGGAGTGCACCGACTCGGCCTGCGGGGGGAGCACGAAGGTGGCGCTTGCCATGGCCGCGGATCCGGAGAGGAGATCGCGTGCCGTATCTGGCCACCAGCCGACGGGGGGCCACCAGTCGAGCGCCGTCCAGGAGGTTCGGGAGAGCGCGGTGTGGGCGGACTGCACAGCGATCATCATGGTGCAAACTCCCGTGCAGGTGCAAGAGCGAATGCACGTGCATAAGGTGCGTGCAACCGCTACGGTTACCCATGAAATCGGCAATCGGACAGAAAGGGGATCTTGTCCGCGGCTGGGAAATCTTGGGCCGCGAAGTGACAGACTGTCGATCAGGAAAGCGAGCGAGGAGCAACCACGTGTCCATGGACCCGCCCGGTACCGGTTCCACCGTTCGGCGCATCATGCTCGGCGCAAGCCTGCGTCGCCTGCGTGAGGAGAAAGGGCTCCCCCGTGAGGTGGCCGGATTTCACATCCGCGCCTCGGAGTCCAAGATCAGCCGGATGGAACTGGGTCGCGTCGGTTTCAAGACACGAGACGTGGAAGACCTGCTCACCCTGTACGGCGTGCTCGACGACGCAGAACGGCGCGGCCTGCTGGAGATGGTCCGCGAGGCGAACACCCCCGGCTGGTGGCACAAGTACGGCGATCTCCTGCCGAACTGGTTCACCACCTACGTGGGGCTGGAGGAGGCGGCGAACGTGATCCGCACCTACGAGGTGCAGTTCGTTCCCGGCCTGCTGCAGACGGCGGCCTACGCGAGAACCGTGATCCGGTTGGGCTACCCGGACGTGCCGGAGGCGGAGATCGAGCGTCGTGTGCATATGCGCATGCAGCGGCAGGAGCGCCTGACGAAGAAGGACGGGCCACGTCTGTGGGCCGTCATCGACGAGGCGGCCCTGAAGCGTCCTATCGGAGGACGGGAGATCATGCGCGAACAGCTCCAGCACCTGCTGGAGGTGGCCGCGCTGTCCAACATCACCATCCAGGTGATGCCCTTCCGGTTCGGCATGCACGCGGCCGAGGGTGGTGCGTTCAGCATCTTGCGGTTTCCCGAGTCCGACCTGTCGGACGTCGTTTATGTCGAGCAGCTCTGGGGTGCCCTCTACCTGGACAAACGTGAGGACATTGATCCATACCTCACGGCCATGGAGCAGCTGTGCGTGGAAAGCACCACGCCTGGGGGCACCGCCGAGATCCTCGGCGACCTTCTCAGAGAGATCTAAATGAACCACACCTACAACGGCATGCCCGCCACGGACCTGGCCGGGGCGAGTTGGCGTAAGAGTCGTCACAGCAACTCGACGGGCAACTGCGTCGAGTTGGCGGAACTGCCCGACGGCAGCATCGCGGTCCGGAACTCCCGCTTTCCCGGGGGGCCGGCCCTGATCTACACCCGCGACGAGATCCGCGCGCTGGTGCTCGGGGTGAAAGACGGGGAGTTCGACAGCCTTACGGTGTAACGCCGTTTTCACATCGGGGGCGAGTGGTTAACCTCGCCGCGCCGATGACGTAACCCGGGGAGCGGGTCGGCGGGAAAGAGTGTGAGCCAACAGCGAATGGGGGCTCAAGCCATGCTCGACCGGATGACCCTGTATCCAGTGGCCGACGACGTGCTGTTCGCACCGGGCGGTCGCGTCGTGATCCGCACATATGGTGTCGCCTCACAGGCCACGGGCGACGGTGCGACCACTCCTCCGGTGTCCTACCGCACATGGGTCACCGGAGTACGCGACCAGTCTCGTTACTGGAGATGGAAGCACTACGAGGAGGCCCGCAGGGGCCACCGCGCGGTGCTGGAATGGCTGACGGGCCGAGGTCCTCGGCCCGGCTCGTGGTCCGGCCCTCAGACGGGGGCGTTCCAGGTGAGCGCCACCGGTTCGCCGTGCTCGAACCCCAGCCGGGAGTAGGTCCCGGTGTCCAGCCGGAACAGCCGGCCGTCCCGCGCGGGAAGGCCGAGCCAGCGGGCGCACAGCACCCGCAGCAGGTGGCCGTGGGCCACCACGACGACCGTGCCGTCCGCGGCGCGGGCCCTGGCGATCACCCGGTCGGTGCGCGCGGCGACCTCCTCCACGCTCTCGCCGGGATGCTCGGCGTCCCCGGGAACCACCCCGTCACGCCACAGGTACCACCCGGGACGCGTGCGCCGGATGTCCACGGTCGTGACGCCCTCGTAGCCGCCGTAGTCCCACTCCCACAGGTCCGGATCGACCTCGTAGCCGGTCAGCCCGGCCAGCTCCGCCGTACGGCGGGCCCGCGAGGCGGGACTGACCAGGGTGAGCCCGAAGGACCCGTCCCCGACCAGTGGCGCGAGCGCCCGCGCCTGGTCCTCGCCCACGGGAGTCAGCGGCAGGTCGGTGCGCCCCGTGTGCCGCCCGTCCCTGCTCCACTCGGTCTCGCCGTGCCGCAGCAGAATCATCTCGTCCATAGGTGATCCATCATGCCGGTACGGCCCGGCGTCTCTGGTGGGGTGGGTCCCGGATGAGCGCACGACCGGCGGAAGAGGTCGTGAGAGGCTGGGGCCGTGACGATATCTGTGGGTTTGGTGGGCGCGGGGCCGTGGGCGGAGATGGTGCACGCACCGATCCTCGCGGCCGGACCGGACACGCGCCTGGTGGGCGTGTGGGCGCGGCGCCCCGAGGCCGCCGCCCGGTTCGGGGTCCCGGTCTACGAGCGGATCGAGGAGCTGTTCGACAACTGCGAGGCGGTCGCCTTCTCCGTGCCGCCCGCCGTACAGGCCGAGCTGGGGGTGCTCGCCGCGCGGGCGGGCAAGGCGCTGCTGCTGGAGAAGCCGCTCGCCGCCGATCTCGACGGGGCCAGACGGCTCGCCGACGCGGTCGCCGAGGCCGGGGTGCCCTCCCAGATGGTCCTCACCTGGCGGTACTCGGCGGCGACCAGGGCCTTCCTGGCCAGGGTCTCGGCCATCGAGCCCTTCGGCGGCAACGCGGTCAGCGTCTCCGGCTCCATGCTCGGCGGCGACTTCGCCACCCCCTGGCGCCTTGAGCGCGGCGCGATCCTCGACATCGGCCCGCACATGATCGACATGCTGGACGCCGCCCTCGGCCGGGTCACCGGCGTGCGTGCCCACGGCAACCCGCGCGGCTGGGTCGGTCTGCTGCTCGAACACGAGACGGGCGCGGTCAGCGAGGCGTCGCTGTGCATGAGCGTCCCCGGCGAGACCCCGCCCTCCAGGGTGGACGTCTACGGCCGTCTCGGCAGCGAACACCTCGACGGGAGCCGCCTCGGGCCGGACTCGTTCGCCGTCATGCTCGCCGAGTTCGCCGAAACCGTCGCCAGAGGCGGCGGCCACCCCCTCGACGCCGCCCACGGCCTGAGGTTGCAGGAGGTGATCGCGGCGGCGGAGAGGGAGCTGGGGGACCCTGCCCCTTTGCGACGCCTGACGGCGTCGCGGGACTTGGGCGCCTGAAGTCGGTGACTTCCCTCGTCGCTCCTCCGCTGCCCTGCCTCTTTGCGACGCCTTCGGCGGCGCGGGCTTGGGCGCCCGAAGTCGGTGACTTCCCTCGTCACTTCTCCGCTTCGCTCCGTCGCTCCTCAGTCCAGTTCACCGACGCGCCCAAGCCGGAAACTCCTCACGCTTGGCGTCGGTGCTCGGGCTGGGGAGTTAGGAGGTTGGGCTTGACTGGGAGGGGATTTGGGGGATTGATAGCGTTTGTTTGACGTGCAGTGTGTAGCGAAGTCCGGTGTGAGTCCGGCGCTGTCCCGCAACTGTCATGGTCAGGGGAGCGTTCCCTGATCGAGCCAGGTCGCCTTCCGCTGTGCCGACGCTGTCTGCCCTCGTGGAAAGGGTGACCCCGTCCCTTCACGGGTCTCTCTGTTCCGATGACCGAAAGGACCCCCGAGTGAGGCCCGTACGTATCGCCCTCGTCGGCGCGCTGTCCGGTGTGCTTGCCCTGTCCGGATGCGCCGGGAACCCCGAAGGCGCGGGAGACGCAGGAAACAGCACGACCGCGCAGCCCTCCGCGACGGGGTCCCCGCAGCGGGGGAGCTTCCCCGTCACGGTCCAGGCGGGCAACGGTCCGGTCGTCGTCCAGAAGCGTCCCGAGCGCATCGTCTCGCTGTCGCCGACCGCGACCGAGGGCCTCTTCGCCGTCGGGGCCGGTCCCCAGGTCGTCGCGGTTGACGACCAGTCGAACTACCCCGAGCAGGCGCCGAAGACGACCCTGTCCGGCTTCAAGCCGAACGTGGAGGCGATCGTCGCCAAGAAGCCCGACCTGGTCGTGCTCGCCAACGACATCGACGGCGTCGTCGGCAAGCTGAGCACGCTCGGCGTCCCCGTGCTGGTCGAGCCCGCGGCCACCAAGCTCGACGACGCCTACGACCAGATCACCGACCTCGGCCTGGCCACCGGCAACGTGGACAAGGCCGAGGAGGTCGCCACCGGGATGAGGAAGGAGATCGAGGCCCTGGCCGCCGACGCGCCCCAGGGTAAGAAGCTCACCTACTACCACGAGCTGGACAGCACGCCGTACTCGGCGACCTCGACCACCTTCGTCGGCCAGATCTACGGCCTGTTCGGGCTGACCAACATCGCGGACAAGGCGCCCGACGCGGCGGGCGGCTACCCCAAGCTCTCCGCCGAGTTCGTCGTCAAGGCCGACCCGGACCTCGTCTTCCTCGCCGACACCAAGTGCTGCGGCGAGTCCAGGGAGACCCTCGCCAAGCGTCCCGGCTGGTCCGGGCTCTCGGCGATCAAGAAGGACCGGGTCGTCCCCCTCGACGACGACCTCGCCTCCCGCTGGGGTCCGCGGGTCGTCGATCTCGTCAAGCAGGTCGGCGAGGCCGTGAAGAAGACCGCGAACAGCTAGGTGACCGGTTCTCTCCCGCCCGCCGGGAAGGTCAGGACGGCGGGGCCGCGCCTGCTCGTCACGCTCGCGGCCTGCTGCCTGCTGCTGGTGAGCATGCTCGCCGCCCTGCTGGTCGGGGCGGCGGACATCGCGCCGCGCGGGGCCGCGTTGCAACTGCTCGACTGGCTGCCGTTCGTCTCCGCCGACTCCGGGCTCGCGCCGGTCGAGCGGGCGCTGCTGCTGGAGCTCAGGCTGCCCAGGGTCCTGCTGGCCGCGATCGTCGGCGGTCTGCTGGCCTGCGCGGGCGCCGGGTACCAGGGCGTGTTCCGCAACCCGCTCGCCGATCCCTACCTGCTGGGGGCCGCGGCGGGGGCGGGGCTGACGACGACGGCGGTGATCGTGTTCACGACGGGCGAGGGAGGCACGCTCCTGGTGCCCGGGGCGGCGTTCGCCGGGGCGATCGGCGGCGTCATGCTCGCCTACGCGCTGGGCAACGTCGCCGGACGGGGCGGCGGGACCGCGACGCTGGTCCTGGCCGGAGTCGCCGTCACCTCCTTCCTCACCGCGATCCAGACCTTCCTGCAGCAGCTCGACGTGGAGGAGCTCCAGCGCGTCTACAGCTGGATCCTCGGCAACGTCGGCGGCGGCTGGGAGCAGGTCAGGCTGGTTCTGCCGTACGCGGTGGTCTCCGTCGTGGTCATGTTGCTGTACGGCAGGCTGCTGGACGTGCTGTCGGTCGGCGACGACGAGGCGTCCAGCCTCGGGGTGAACGTGGCCAGGGTCAGGCTCGTGGTGCTGCTCGCGGCCTCGCTGGCGACGGCCTCGGCCGTGGCGGTCAGCGGGCTCATCGGCTTCGTCGGCATCGTGGTGCCGCACGTGGTGCGCCGTCTGGCCGGGGGGTCCTACCGGGCGGTGCTGCCGTTGTCCCTGGTCGGCGGGGCCGCCTTCCTGGTCGTGGCCGACCTGGTCGCCAGGACCGTGATCGCCCCGGCCGAGCTGCCCATCGGGGTGGTCACCGCGTTCACCGGCGCGCCGTTCTTCGTGACCGTGCTGCGCCTGACCCGGCGGGTGGAGACGTGAGCCGCGTCGAGGCCAGGGGGCTCGGCGTCGTCCTCGGGGGCCGGGCCGTACTGGCCGGGGTGGATCTTCGGGCGGACGCGGGTGAGTGGCTGGCCGTCATCGGGGCCAACGGCGCGGGCAAGTCCACCCTGCTCAGGGCGCTGGCCGGGCTGCTGCCCCACTCCGGTGAGGTGCTCGTGGACGGCACGCCGGTGCGCGGGCTCAGACCGAGGGAGCGGGCCCGCCTGCTGGCCTACGCCCCGCAGACCCCGGCGCTGCCGGGTGACATGACGGTCTTCGACTACGCGTTGCTCGGGCGCACGCCGTACATCCCGCATCTGGGCAGGGAGAGCCGCGCGGACCGGGAGGTGACCGGCTCGGTGCTGGAGCGGCTCGACCTGACGGCGCTGGCCGGGCGCACGCTCGGCCACCTGTCGGGCGGGGAGCGTCAGCGGGTCGTGCTCGCCAGGGCGCTGACCCAGCGGGCGTCGGTGCTGCTGCTCGACGAGCCGACCACGGCCCTGGACCTGGGGCACCAGCAGCAGGTCCTCGAACTCCTCGACCGGCTCAGGCTGGCCGACGGCCTGACCGTGGTCACGACGCTGCACGACCTGAGCGTCGCCGGGCAGTACGCCGACAGGATGACGCTGGTCGCTGACGGCGGCGCCGCGGCCACGGGCACCCCGGAGCAGGTCCTCACCGAGGAACTGATCGGCGAGCACTTCGACGCCCGGGTCCGGGTGGTGGCCGGTACGGGCGGCAGGCCGCAGGTCCACCTGGAGCGCCCGTGAGGCTCGGGCTGAGTCACCGCGAGGAGGACGGGGCCAGGCTCGCCTCGTTGCTGTGGGAGTGCGGGCCCGGCTGGCGGGCGATTTCCTCGGCGATGCTGGGCGGCGGCATCGGGCCGGTCGGGTGGGTGCTCAACGCCCAGGTGGCCGGCGGCTACTCGCGGATGGACCCGGTGGCGCACCTGCTGGAGATGGCTCCGCCCGGTCCCGGCGTCGGGATGCTGACCGCGGCGGCCGTCGACCGGTTCACCACGGCGGCCGACGGGGGAGTCGAGGTCGCGGCCACCGTCGGCCTGCGCGTGCCCACCTGGGCCGCGGCCCCCGAGGGGACCCCCGATCCCGAGCTGGCGCCGATGTATCTCCCGGGGACGATCAACATCGTCGTCGCGGTGCCGGTGGCGATGACCGACGCCGCCCTGGTCAACGCGGTCATGACGGTCACCGAGGCCAAGACCCAGGCACTCGTCGAGGAGGGCTTCCCCGGCACGGGCACCGCCTCGGACGCGGTCTGCGTCGCCGTACGGGAAGAGGGTGGGGCCGAGCTGTTCGGCGGCCCGCGCTCGACCTGGGGCGCCCGCGTGGCCCGCGCGGTCCACGATGCCGTACGGCGGGGCACCCGCGACTGGATGGACCGGAGCGGCCGGGCCGTACCGGAACCATCTTCTGGGCTGTCCGATATGTAGGGGTTAACGGCTGGTGTGGGCGTTGTTGCCGGGGTTCTGGTGGGGTGTGTCCTGGCAGAACATCGATTGTTCGTCTATCAAACGCTTATCCGCATGCTGTTCTATTGACTTCTGCACTACGGTTGCCACGCTTGTCCTAATCCCCCCTATGGAGTGGCTATGCGGCGGTTCGTCTTGGCTCTGGCACTCCTCGGCGTTCTCGTCCCCGTGACCGCCGCGACAGTCCCCGCCTTCGCCCACGAGCACCCGAGCGGCATCACCGACCTGGTGACCCCCGCCGTCGTCAGGGTCGAGGCCAAGGCGCGCGTGGACATCACCCTGCTCGACCACGTCGGCGAGCTGGTCCATGTGGAGCGCTCCTACGACGTGCCGATCGGCGTCGGCACCGGCACCGTGGTCAACCCCGACGGCGCCGTCGTCACCCTCACCCGGGTCGTCAAGACCGACAAGGACGTGGCGGTCTACGCCGCCAACAAGATCTTCGCCGAGCACCACAAGGTCAAGATCCCCGAGGACTTCAAGCGGCACACGCTGAAGGACGACCAGCTCAACCACCACCTGCAGGAGTGCTACCCGCCCAAGCTGCCGACGGCGACCTGCATCATCGACGTCACCACCGAGGTCCGCGTCTTCCCCAACATCTCCCGGCCCGACGAGGAGGGCTTCAAGGCCGAGATCACCCGGGTCGGGGACAAGCCGGACAGCCCCGCCGTGCTCGTGCCGGTCGGGCGCGCCGACGCCAGCGCGGGCCTGCCGACGGCGCCGCTCGCGGCCCAGGTGCCCGACAAGGACTCCTGGCCGGTCGCGGTCGCCGGGTTCACCGGACGGCCCGCGCCGAACCTGCCGGAGACCGTGGACATCGGCCACCTGACCGCCGGGGGAGCGGGTGAGGGCGGCAGGAAGTTCAAGGACCCGGAGAACAAGGTCGACGAACCGCGCAAGCTGGGCGCGCTCGTCGACCGGGGCCTGCTGGGCGGCCCGGTGATCGAGGACAAGAAGGGCGAGGTCGTCGGACTGCTGGTCGGCGGCGGCGAGGACGGCCGCATGATCGGGGTCAGGGAGGTCACCAAGGCCCTGGCCGAGGCCAAGGTCACCGCCAGGAGAGGGCCGATCGACGCGGCCTTCGAGCAGGCGCTGACCCGCTTCCACACGCACTACTACGGTGACGCGGTGCCCGCCTTCCAGCGCGTCCTCGACCTCTATCCGGGACACGTGCTGGCCGCGGCCCACCTGAAGACCTCCCAGCAGAAGCGCGGGACCGCCGAGGACGAGGGGGCGAAGAAGGCCGACGCCGCCGCCCACCACACCTCCGCCGGGCTTCCGCTATGGCCCTTCCTCGTCGCGGGCGGCGTGCTGGTGCTGGCCGTACTGGCCGGGGCGTTCCTGCTGTGGCGCAGGAGGGGGACCGAGGAGGAAGCCGAGGAGCCGCCGCCCTTCGAACAACGGCCCGTGCCGCGGGTGACGCCGCCCGACGAGGTGCCCGACGCCACAGTCGTGGTCGGCAGGTCCTTCCCCGCGCTGCCCAGGACGAACACCGCGCCCGGCCAGCCAGGAGGTCCGGTGCTGGTCGCGCGTGACCCCGGCGCCGGACCTGCGACCAAGGAGACCGGGACCGGGGAGAGCGGGACCGTCGTGCAGAAGTACTGCACCGCGTGCGGGATGCGCCTCGGGCCCGCGCACCGCTTCTGTGGCTACTGCGGGCACCCCACGGAGGCGTGATGGCCCAGAACGACAGATCCCTGATCGGCCAGGAGGTGGCCGGGTACCGCGTCGAGGACATCATCGGCAAGGGCGGCATGGCGGTGGTCTACCTCGCCATCGACCCCCGGCTGAACCGCAAGGTCGCGTTGAAGATCCTCAACCCGCTGCTCGGTGAGGACGAGCGCTTCCGCCAGCGGTTCGTGCTGGAGTCGCGGACTGTCGCGAGCATCGACCACCCCAACATCATCCCGGTCTACGAGGCCGACGCGGCGGACGACGGCACGCTCTACATCGCGATGCGCTACGTGGCCGGTCCCGACCTGCGCCGCCTCTTCTACGACCGGGGACCGATGCCGGTCAGCCAGGTCAACAGGATCTTCGCCCAGGTGGCGGCGGCGCTGGACACCGCGCACGCGCACGACCTCATCCACCGCGACGTCAAGCCCGCCAACATCCTGGTCGCGGGCCACACCGAGGGCGACCACGCCTACCTCACCGACTTCGGCATCACCAAGCACCGCACCTCGATCTCCGGGCTGACCCACACCGACCAGTTCATCGGCACGCCCCGCTACATGTCGCCCGAGCAGATCAACAAGGAGCGCATCGACGGCCGCTGCGACCAGTACGGCCTGGCCTGCGTGGTCTACGAGGCGCTGTCGGGGCGGCTGCCGTTCCAGCGGGACAACGAGATCGCGCTGCTGTGGGCGCACCTGGCCGAGGCGCCGACCCCGCTCAGCACGCTGCGGCCCGAACTGCCGATGGAGGTGGACGGCGTCATGGCGCGGGCGCTGGCCAAGTCGCCCGAGCAGCGCTACGACACCTGCACGCAGTTCGTCGCCGAGCTGCGGGACGCGATCAGCGGCCAGTCCTACCGGCTCACGCAGACCGCCCCGCAGGACGAGCCCGCGCGCGAGAAGCGTAAGCCGCCGCGGAAGAAGGCCGCGCGGAAGAAGTCCTCACGGGGGATCGTCATCGGCGCGGTCCTCGCCGTGGCGGCCGTCGTCACGCTGGTCGCGGTGCTCGCCACGGTCCTGAGGGGCGGCGACACCTGGGCGCCGTACGCGGGGACGGCCGCCGTGCCGATCTCCTTCGAGCACCCGTCCGGCTGGACCCCACGCGCGCACGCCGACGTGTTCGTGGTCGTCTCGCCGAAGGCGGGGGAGTTCGACACGCTGTTCGGCACGCCGGTCACCGCCGACTGGGCGGCGGTCAACGAGATCATCAAGGCGTCCCCCACCGAGGCGACCGGGATCTACGCGCAGACCCTCGACACTCTCGACCCCAGGAGCGGGGCCCAGCAGCTCCAGGAGACCCTGCAGTCCTCGCTGCCGGGCACGGTCAACGTCTTCTCCGAGGTCGTCCAGGTGCGGGTGGGGGGCAAGCCCGCCGTACGGCTCGAAGGGTCGATCACCGACCCGCAGCGCGGCGGCAGGCTGGACTTCACCGGCTGGGCCGTGGAACGGCAGGACGAGCCCGCCCTCATGATCTACTTCTGCGCCCCGGGAACCTGTGACAGCGCGCTGGCCAACCGTTTCGTGCGGAGCGTGTCCTTCGGGACCTCCTGACTTGTGGCCCACTTGTAAGCCACTTGTCTGGGTGGTTTGTCCCATATGCACGGCGGGCGGGAGCGATTAGTCTCCCCGCATGGCGGTTCCCTCTCCCCTCCTGCAGCGCTCCGGCGTCGACTTCCTCGCCCGGCACCTCCGCGCGGTGCCCAGGGTGGACCTGCTGATCGGCCTGGCCATCATCGCGCTCGGCACCCTGGAGGCCTTCACCGTCGCCGCCGACCACGGCGCCGCCGAGACCCCCGAGCTGTGGTGGATCGGCCAGGCGCTCGTCACCGGGGTGCTGGTGTGGTTCCGGCGCAGGGCACCGGTCGCGGTCTTCATCCTGATGATCCTCGCCCAGTACGCCTGGCACCGGCAGGGTTACGAATCCTGCCAGACCTGGCAGCTGTTCTCCCTGCTGATCGTCTTCCACACGGTCGCCGCGGAACTGCCCTTCAAGCCGGGCCTCGCCTGGGCCGTGACCGGCATCCTGGTCTTCGACTCCGGCGCCGTCGACCACCGCTGGCTGCCCTTCGACGAGGTCATCTTCCTCACCGTCGTCTTCGGCGCCGCCTACCTCACCGGTCTCGCGGTGCACGCCTACGCCGCCAGGGCACGGCGCCTCGCGGCCCACGCCGTACAACTGGAACGTGACAGGGAGCGCCAGGCCGCCGAGGCCGTCGCCCAGGAACGCACCCGCATCGCCCGCGAGCTGCACGACGTGGTGGCCCACAGCGTCAGCATGATGGTCATGCAGGCCGGGGTGCTTCGCCGGATGGGAAGCCCGCACGAGGAGATGCTGCTCGGCATCGAACGGATGGGCCGGGAGGCGGTCGACGAACTGCGCGTCATGCTCGGCGCGCTGCGCATGCCGCTCGACGAGGCCATCCCACAGCCGGGTCTCGACCTGCTGGCCGGCACGGTCAGTTCGCTGGTCTCCTCCGGCCTGCGGATCGGTCTCGACATCGTCGGCGATCCGGTACGGCTGCCGCCCGGCCTCGACCTGTCCGCCTACCGCATCGCGCAGGAGGCCCTGACCAACGCGGTCAAACACGGCGGCGAGTCCGAGATCACGATCACCATCACCTACCACGGGGACCGTGTCGAGCTTGAGGTCCTGGACGGCGGCGGCGGAGCCCCGTCCGAACTGTCGACGGGCAACGGCCTCGTCGGCATGCGCGAACGCGCCGCGCTCTTCGGCGGCGACTTCGAGGCCGGCCCGCGTCCCGAGGGCGGCTTCCGTGTCCACGCGTCCCTGCCTATCTCCCACCAGGAGGTGTTCGCCGATGAACGGATCAAGTGAGTCGAGCATTCGCGTCGTGATCGCCGACGACCAGGCGATGGTCCGCGCCGGGCTGAAGCTCGTCGTGGAGAGCGAGGCGGGCATGGAGGTCGTCGGGGAGGCCGCCGACGGCCTCGAAGCCGTCTCCGTCGCCCGCCGTACCCGGCCCGACATCGTGCTGATGGACATCTCCATGCCGCGGATGGACGGCCTCACCGCGGCCAGGCAGCTCCTCGGCCAGCCCGCCCCGCCGAAGGTGGTCATGCTGACGACCTTCGACACCGACGAGAACCTCTACGCCGCGCTGCGCGCCGGGACCAGCGGCTTCCTGCTGAAGGTCTCGCCGCCCGAACAGCTCGTCGAGGCCATCAGGGTCGTCGTCGGCGGCGACGCGCTGCTCGACCCGGCCGTCACCACCCGGGTCATCGCCTCCTTCGCCGGCCGCCACGACCCCGCGCCCCCGCCGCAGCTCGCCGAGCTGACCCCGCGCGAGCTTGAGGTGCTGCGCTTCCTGGCCAGGGGCATGACCAACGCCGAGATCGCCGGGGAGCTCTTCGTCGGTGAGGCCACGGTCAAGACGCACGTCGCGCGGGTGCTCATGAAACTCCATCTGCGGGACCGGGCTCAGGCCGTGGTGTTCGCGTACGAGTCGGGCGTCGTCCGGCCGGGAGCGTCCGTGGGGTAATAGGCCACCCACTCCGTACGGCTCATCCTGAGCACCTTGACGCCGAGCGAGCCGATCGCGACCGCGCACGCGCCCCACAGCACAACCGAGGCCGGGCCGTACGGCACGACCAGCGAGGTGCCGTAACCGACCGCCACCACGAGCGGCACCCACCAGTGCGTGAACCCTGCCCGCCACACGCCCACCAGCAGGACCGGCATGCCGAGGATGGCGAAGAAGAGCCAGGGCATCTGGAAGGCGAAGACGACCCCGGGCAGGTTCAGCATCTCGTCGAGGATCTTGGCGGACTGCTCGGGGGTGTTGCGCTGCCCCAGCCACCACTCCACCGGGTCGATCATGAGCATGCCCGACAGGTTGATGTAGCCGAGCGCGGTGAGCGAGCCCACGACGTGGCCGAAGACCACCATCCTGCGGCGCATCACGTGCAGCAGGGCGATGGCGACCAGCGCCATGAGCAGGTAGGCCCAGTGGTACAGGGCCGACTGCGCCTGGGCCAGGGCCGGGTTGTCGCCGAAGCTGACGGCCTCCCGGTCATCACCCCAGGTGCCGGGGTCGATGATGACGGCGATCGCTTGCAGGAGGGGTGCGACGATCAGCAGCGTGCCGGACGCGATACGCCTGAAGTCGGCTGAGTCCTTGAACATCGGGAATTTCCTTGCTGTGCCTTGCTGTGCGGAACTGTCCCAAGGACGGTAGATCCGCCCCCAACCCCAGGTCGTCCGCCCCCGGACGGACCCGCCGTCCCTCCGGCGGCGTATCACCCCGCCGACGCCATCGGGTGCCGACGGGAGGGCGGGCTACCGTTGCCCGTCGGAGGCGAAATGATCGACAGGATGCCGGAGATCGGTTTCACCATTCCCGCGGATTTCGTCTGGTCGCGTGTCAGGCTCCATCTGGAAGATGTGGCGTGCGGGTTCCGGATGGGATGGCTCAATCGTGAAGGGGTCGTCTCCCTCTGCCTGATGGCCGTTTGCGAGGGTGTTGACGATCCCCTGTTCCAGGAATTGGCTTTCCTTCTCCGGGAGGAGCTCTGCCGGGTGGACGAGATACTGGGAAGCCGTCAGGCCGACTGCCGGACCTCGGACAGGAAGGCCGTCTGGCTCTACCTGTCACTCGCCTGGCTCCACGAGAACAGGGAGAAGGTGAACGAGCCTCTCGAAGTCGTTGAGGCGCTGTATTCCGACTTCGACCACCCGGAGGCCCTGGAGGGGTTCGTTCGGTATATGCCCGCGCCCGCCGGTGCCGAGGTGGGAGAGGCCGCCATGCTCGCCCGGTGGAGGTCCTACCTGGACGAACAGGCAGAGCGGTACGGGAGAAAATAAGGCGAAGAAGCACGGTCCGGGGAATATCATTCCCCTGAGCGGAGAACCGGAAGCGAGTGCCATCCTTTCCCCGCTGGGATAGGAGACCACTCCTTTTTCTTTCCGTCGCGCTCGGGGTTCGTTGGTCCGGTTGGAACGCTTGGACAACGTCACGCTCGTATGGGGAGGTGATGTACGGATCGGATGGTTATCACCGGCTTACCAGTAAAGATGGCAAGGTGAAGATTAAATCGGAAATGCAAGTGGTGATTTAATTTGTTTCGAGTATCCCTGCGGCTCGTTAATGAGAGTGCTGATCCTGCTGAGGTGTCAGTCATTACGGGGATAACGGCTGATCGGATGTTCCGGGCTGGGGAGAGGTCGCCGAGGACTGGAGAGCCTCATCGGTTCAGTTCGTGGAGTGTTGAGATCGGGCCGGAGGGCGGCTTCGAAAGGCCGGAAGACGCCTTCGACGAGCTGGTCTCGTGGGGCCTTCCCATGGCCGGGAAGTTTCACACATTGCACGCGGAGGGACGTTGGGAGATATCCCTGGTGGTGGTACAGGAGTTTCGCGATGCTGACGACTCGATGGAGAAGGGAATATCGCTGGCTCCTGAAGTCGTCGAGTGGTTGGCGACGGCTGATGCCGGGGTGGAAGTAGACCAGTACGTCTATTTTGATGCCAAAGTAATTGTCCTCCGGGTTGGTGTGTTAAATATGTCAGAATCCTGTCCGATGGAATGTGTCGTCCGAACTGTATAAAATTTGTGGGATGGTGATGGATAGGCGCGAGATTGACGATGAATGTGATCGCCTGGTGTGTGCAGGGGGTGATGGGGAGGAACCGAGGGCAATTATTTCCCGCCTGCGTACGGCGGGCCGTTCGACCGTGGAGGCCATATATATGGTGTCAAAAATTTATGATCTGAGTCTTTCGGCTGCCAAGGAAATGGTTGTCCTCAGCCCGGAGTGGATAGGTGATCTTCGCTCGCATGTTGCGTTTCATGATGACCTTGAAGGGAGATCGAAGGATTGATGGATGAGGCTTTGGAGGACGGCGACTCGGACGCGGACTGACAGTTCCATGGTGTCGCCGCGTCACTTTCCCTCGTCGGCGGTGGTGAAGGAGTAGCGCGAGTGACGAAATATCCTTTCGGTCATGCCGATACCTCAAAACTAAGGTGATTGAAACCGCTTGTTCTGTGACGATGCTATGAAAAAAGAAGTCCGCGTGATGGTCGATGTCTCGGCGCTGGAGAGGCTGGCTTCCGGATCGATCGTTGGTCCCATCTGGGTGGAGGGAGCGGAGGAGCCGTTTCCGGAGTTGGAGTGGATGGATTTCCCCGTTGTCGTTCTGGGCTGGTGGACAGAGGCTGTTCTATCTTCCGAGAGCAGAGGTGGTGCGGCTGGAAGTATCGAATTATCTTTCATGGACGGCCCTTGGGAGATCATCCTGGACTTCGATGGTGAAAGATGTATTGCAAACCTCTTCCGGGCCAGAAGCGCAAACAGCGGCCGATTGATCGAGATATCTTATGATGTCTTTTTTGAATCAGTGAAGGAATGTGCCTTACGGGTGATCGAGGAGTGTGATCTCAAGGGATGGGAGTCTGTTGATATAGATTCTCTTAGGAGGATGCTGAATCGCATGAAAGGTGTTTAGTAGAGGGGTGGGCCGTGTTCTGAGCAGGAGCCGATGGTGGCGGCGTCGGGGGAGAGCAGGTGTCGTGCCCTTGGTAGGAGGTGCGCCGTGCGCGGGGAGATCCTGCGGTTTCGTCTTCCCGCGGAAAAGGCTGGCGGACTCGGGGCGCGCCTTGTGCATCCCTCCACGGGAGCCGTGATCCTCCTGATGAGGGCGGGTGGAGGTGACCGTGAAGGCGTCCTGTGGTTGGGCGAGGACGTCGATGTCGTTCTGACGGGCGGTTCGTCCTGCGGAGAGGTCACCATGCTCGCCCGGTGGAGGTCCTACCTGGAGGAACAGGCAGAACGGTACTCGTGGAAAGAAGCCGAAGAACCGTGACATCTGGTTGGAGTGGGGATGAGTTACGTCTTCGAGGTCGGGGAGGAAACCGTATGGAGCCCGGCGTTACGAGTGGGCAAGACTTATCTTTCCCTCCTGCGTTCGATATCCGAACTTCTCGGTCAGCCGTCCGGCGTGGTCGAGATATCCGGTGACATGTGTGAGATTGACATCGTGGCCTTCGAAACGCTGAACAGGCGGATGTTCCAGGAGTATTTCGTGTCGTCGCAGGGAGCTGATGAGTGGAACCCTCACCGTTTCGGTGGTGATGCTCGAACGGTCGGGGCGCGTTCTTGTTCCGGGTGGCGAGGAGGAGCGGGAGTTTCTCGACCGGGCGCGTCTTGTGGCGAAGAGGATGCCGGTCTGAGTACGGGATGCGGGACGCGTCTCAGGTGGAAGGGGCGAGGCCGTTCATCAGGGTGGTGATCAGGGTTTCGGTGTGGCCGGGGGGCGGTTCGGTCAGGAGCGCGCCCTGGAGTAGGCGGGGGAGGACCAGTTCGTGGCAGGCGCCGACGATGATGGCGGCGGCGGCCTCGGGGTCGGCGACGGGGGAGAGGCGGCCGAGGGTCTGTTCGGCGCGCAGGTAGTCGGCCAGAAGCGTCTTCAGCCCTCTGCCGCTGCCCAGGGGGTTGGGCAGCGCGTGGAAGCGGGCGAGGACCTCGGGTTGGGAGATCAGGCCCGCGAAGGCGGGCAGGAAGGCCGTGTGCAGGGCGAGGCCGTAGGTGAGGCAGGCGTGCAGGTTGTCGGCGACGGTGTTCTCGCCCGGGACGGCGGGCAGCGGGCCGAGGTCGCGCTCGACGGAGCGGACGTGGGCGTGCAGGGCGAGGGCGAGGAGTTCCTCCTTGCCCTCGAAGTGGTTGTACAGCACGCCGTCCGCGACCCGCGCCTCGCGGGCGATGTCGCGGACGGTGAGTCCGGCGGTGCCGCGCTCGGCGATGAGCCGCGCGGCGGTGGCGACGAGGTGGTCGCGCAGGCTCAGGCCGTCGGCGCCGTCACGCAGGGCTGCCGCTTTTCTCGGTGACATCACCCCGCATCCTAGTGAGACGTTCCAGTGAGACGTCCCAGTGAGACGTCCTCAGCGAGGCGTCCCAGCGAGGCGTTCTGGTGAGGCCGGTGGGTCACGGCCGGGTGGCGGTGATCAGCCAGGCGGCGCCGCGCAGCCGTACGGCACCGGGACGCTCGAAGGGGCGCATCGCCTCGGTGAGCGCGGCGAGGGCGCGGGCGGCCGAGTCCTGGTCGGTCTGGCCGAGCATGAACCGGACGGGGCCCCAGGCGCCCAGGAACGCCGCGGCGTCCTCGGCGTCGGCGCCCCACGTCTGGGGCGCGTCCACGGGGGTCGTGGCCACGTCCTCGAAGCCCGCCCCGGTGAGGACTTCGTGGACGCGGGCGGGGTCGGACAGTGACTCGGGGCCGGGGTGGCCGGGCTCGGTCGAGGCGGGCCGTCCCGGCAGGTGCGGGGTCATCGCGGCGAAGACGGGGCCCAGGTCCTGTTCCGCCATGCTCCGCAGCGACAGCATGGCCAGGCGTCCGCCGAGATGCAGCGCGCGGCCGATGTTGGCGAACGCGGCGACCGGGTCGGCGAAGAACATGATCCCGAACCGGCTCACCGCCACGTCGAACCCGCCGGGGGCAGCGGGTGGACCTGGGCGACGCCCTCGGCGTTATCAGCGGTCCTGGTGATCAGCCCAGTGGTTGCCCTCTTGACGTGCTCTCCAGCGTGAACGCCGGAGACTCAACCTGTGCAGCATGTGCGGTACTTCTGTGGCTTCCTGCTTCAGCGACCTGTGCCACCGAAATGGTCTTATCAGGTCTCCACAGGCTTTTGAGCCTTGCGGCTCCGTTCCCGCCCGCCCGGCGGTACCTGACGCGGCGAAGCTATCAGGTGCTGGTTCGTCATGACGGCGGATCGGCTTTTTCTATCTCGCTCTGCGAGAAGGGCCGCTTCGCCTTCGGTGCGAATGCCGAGACATTAGGGACAAATCCGGTAGCCGTTCCACGCCTCGGCCTGGTGGGCGTTGACGACGGCGTTCATGGTTCCTCCTCGGCCTGTTATGAACGGACGTTCATAACAGGAGGATGTCAATGGGCCCGGCGCCACTCCTGGGCGAGGCGGTCCCGCACGAGGTGGTGGACGAAGACGTAGCCCGTCCCCGTCCGCCTGAGGATGAGACGGTCGGCCGCCGAGTCGAGGAAGTCGAGATAGCGCCGGGGCCCGAGGCCACGGCGGTGGATCCGCCTGAGCATCAGCCTGAGCTGGACCACGGGGGCGCCGCCCGCAGCGAGCCACGCCCCCAGGCACAGCGGACCGGTCTCGGCCACGAAGGTCGGCAGGACGTACTCGGGCCCCTGCGCGATCCAGGACGCCCCGGCGATGATCGCCGCGGCGGGCACGCCGAGGAAGACGAGGCCCCGCAGGGCGTTCCTCGTCGAGAGGCGGATCCTGAAACCGGGGAGGGCGGCCTGTCTGTCGGGCAGTTCCCGTGGCTCCGAGCTGGTGGTCAGGGTGAGCGCCTCGGTGGCGAACGCCGCGGGGACGACGGCCAGGGGCCACGCCGCGGGCACACCCGGGATGAGGGCCAGCAGCGCCGCGGCGAGCAGCACGATCCCCGCCCTGGCGAGGGTCGCGGGCATGAGGTCGGAGGGCGGCACCCCGATGCGGGCGATGAGCCGTACCGGGGCGTCGGCGTCCGTGTGGTGCCTGGCCAGGTCGTACCGGATGAGCAGGGCGGGGAAGATCATCATGAAGGCGGTCGGGGAGATCGCCAGGCCGGGGACCACGCCCAGCACCGAGCCCACGACGACGGTCGAGGCCGCGCACACCATATAGGCCCTGACCACCAGGTGTTTGATGGACGGCGGGTCGCAGAACAGGGCGAGCCACGCTGTCGGCGGCCGGTCGATCGGCAGGCTCGACAGCCGCGTCCTGTCCATCGAGTGGGCCAGCCACGCCAGCCACCTGCGGGAATCGGCCTCCTCCCCGCTCGCCCTGCGCCCGAGCATCACGTTTACGTAGGTGTCGACCACCTGGCCGCGCCGCCGCGCGGGTGATCCCCGTCCGACGAGCACGGCGGTCGGGTCGTGCGCGGCGATCCTGACGATCATCCCCAGGATCAGCGGGGAGGTGACCAGCTCCCACCACGCGTCGTCATGCCTCGGCACGGCCGCGACGGCGTCGGCAGTCGGGCTGCGCAGGGCCTTGAGGTAGGTGGCGGCCGTGTCGGCGTCGGGAACCTGGATCTCGGCCACCAGCCGCGCCCGCACGTCGCCGGTCGTGCCGTACTCCACGCTGCGACAGCTCACCGCGACCGGCAACGGGGCCCGCTCGGTGATCAGCTTGTTGAGTTGCGCCACGCACTCCCCACGGTCCTTTCCCCGCACCTCGTCGAGGCCGTCCAGCAGGAGCGTGAGCCCGTCGTCGTCCATCAGCTCGTCCACGAGCCCCCGCGACAGTCCGTATCTCGCGGCGACGGTGTCGCGCAGCCACCGTTCGAGAGGACCCTGTTTCCTGGTCCACCCGGCCAGGCCGACCAGGACGGGGACGCGCTCGGTCCTGTCCGCGAGCGCCCGTTCCGCGAGGTCGCGGCAGAGCTCCGCCAGCAGCACCGTCTTGCCCGAGCCACCCGCGCCGAGGAGCAGCAGCGAGGAGCCGGACCTGTCGAACGCCGCGAGCGGCCCGTCATCCCGTCGTACGGCCCGCGCGCCCACGGCGCCGATCCCGGTCACCGACGGGGCCGTGGGCTCAGATCGCTCGGACAGGCACGGCGGTATGCGCGGGATGCCGCCGAGAGCGCTGTCGAGGATCCGCGCCGTGTCGGCGGCGACGGCGCGGACCACCTCGGTCCGCAGGCGGGCGCGTCTGCGCTTCCTCCTGGTGGGGCTCGTGGCCCAGGCGGCTCCCGCCTCCACCAGCAGGAAGGCGATCACGAGGAGGAACGGCGAGTTGTCCTGCACCCAGACGGGGAGCCGGTTGCTGACGACGTTCGCCATCAGCCCGAGGAGAAGCACGGGAAGTCCTACGAGCAGCGCCGTACGGACACGAGGTGGCACCATCAACCCCTTCGGGTCGTGCGCCCCTGCCGCACAGCACGGCCCGGGCGAGACGAGACCCCCGAGCGAGGCCACACTCTATTGCCGCCCGCCACGCTATTTCGTGGAATTTCCTGAATCTCCACCGAAAAAGCTTGGTATGAGACGAAAAAGGGGGTCAAAGCCCCTTGGGGGCGGCAGCCCCGCAGCCCCCCACCTGCGGACTTTCCCAACGGCGACCCCGGAGGCGCCAGCCGGGAACCAGACAAGGCAGGCTTTCTCGTTCCCACGATCCTGCCCCTTCCACGCTGCCACCCCGCCGCCGCCCCAAAGTCCAGAAATAACCCACTAAAGCCACAAATTTCCGGTACGGCGGAGGCCTCGGGAGGGGGTCGTCGAGGCGGTGAGCCGTACCGGACGGACCTGTAACCCGGTAACAGACGGTCCGAAAACCGCCCCCGGGTGGCCGGGGAGGCCGATGTGTCCGAAGCGTGTCCTGGGCACTTCGCCGATTAGGCCTTACTGGAAAGCTTCTTTGCTTTTACTCTCGATGCGTGGATCTCCAGGTTCGTCATCTGAGGGTGCTGTGTGCGATCGCGGACAGCGGGAGCATCTCCAGGGCGGCCGCCACCCTGAAGATGTCCCAGCCCGCGCTCACCGCTCAGCTACGCCGCATCGAGCAGATGTTCGGCGACCCCCTGTTCGACCGGGGGCCAGAGGGTGCCCGCCCGACCCGGCTCGGCGAGTGGCTGCTCGTCCGCTCCCGCTCCCTGGTCTCCGCCGTGGACGAACTGGAGCGTACGGCCAGGCGTTACGCGCCCCCGAAGGTGGAGACGGCGCCGATCAGGGTCGGCTGCGCGCCCACCCGGCTGCGGATCTACCTGGCCAAGACCCTCCGCCAGTTGCTGCCAGGGGCGGAGATCAGACTGCTCACCGAGCAGACGATCGACACGCTGCCCGGCCTGCTCGAATCGGAGCGGATCGAGCTGGCGACCCTCGACGACTACCCGGACCACAGGCTCTCGGCGCCACCGGGCGCGGTGTACACCGCCATCGCGGTCGAGCCGCTCTTCGTCGGGCTGCCCGCCGGGCACCCGCTGGCCGCGCGGGAGGAGGTCGAGCTGCGCGACCTCGCCGAGGAGGACTGGGCGCTGCCGACCCCGCTCGAATCGGGGCCGAGGGAGTACTTCTGGAACACCTGCGCCACGCACGGCTTCGCCCCGAGGGTGGCCTACGGCGTCAACCTGGAGGTCGGGGTCGACCTGGTGGCCGAGGGGCGCTGCGTCAGCCTGTTCCAGGCGACAGTCCCGGCCAGGGAGGGCATCGCGATCCGTCCGCTGACCGACTCGCCGCTGCGTTTCCGCCACCTCATCGGGTGGACCGCTCCCGGGCCGATCACCGCGCACGCCGACGACCTGGTGCGGGCGCTGACCACCACCTACTGGACGGAGTCGCAGCGCTCTCCCGCCTACCGGAACTGGCTGGAACGGCACGGACCGCTGAAGCGCCTGTGAGCCGTAGTCTCGCGGCGTGATGACCAGGAACTCGCACTGCTCCTTCTGCGGCAGTGCATACGCCCTCGACCAGGCGTGGCCGCGCACCTGCTCCTTCTGTGGCAACACCGCCTACCTCAACCCGCTGCCGGTCGCCGTGATGCTGTTGCCCGTCGACGACGGCGTGCTGGTGATCCGGCGCGGCGTCGAACCGCGCCGGGGCGAACTCGCCCTGCCCGGTGGCTTCGTCGACGTGGGGGAGTCCTGGCAGCAGGCGGCGGTCAGGGAGCTGCGTGAGGAGACCGGGGTCGTCGTCGGGGCGGACGACGTCCGGCTCCTCGACGTGCTCAGCGCCCCCGACGGCACCGTGTTGATCTTCGCCAGGGGGCCGGAGACTGCCTCCGCCGCGCTTCCCCCGGTCGTGCCGACCGACGAGACGACGGAGTGGCTGACGATCGACGGCCCACGGGAGCTGGCCTTCCCGCTGCACACCAGGATCGTGGCCGACTACTTCGCCGGCAGGTGACCCTCCCGGGACGGGCCCGGTGTCAGGGCCCGTCCCGCGTATCGGCCTGCCCGTAATCCTCTCCATGCGCCGATGATCCACATCGTCGCACCGTAAGTGATGTGTCAAAAATCGGGCATCTTGTGTATATTTTCCGTCGTTGGCACACATCTGAGGGAGGATTTATCGTGCGAGCGTTCCCACGGGTGCTCTTCGACGAAGCGCACAACGAGTCATGGACCATCCGCAGGGACGTGGCCGAAACGATGAATCCGGGGCATCCCGACGACAACAGCTACGCCCGCGCCGCCGAGTCGCTGCGCCGCCTCGGGCACACCGTGGCCGCGCACACCGGTGGACCGGTCACCCCGGCTCTCCTCGCGGCGCAGGACGTCCTCGTGGTCGCCCACCCCTCTGCGGACCGCTGGGAGCGCACCACGGGCCTGGGCAGCCCCGTCCTGCCCGTCGAGGAGCTCGACGCCATCGAGGACTACGTCACGGCCGGGGGCGGCCTGGTCGTGCTCGCCGAGTGCGAGCAGGAGAAGTACGGCAGCAACCTCGCCGAACTGCTCGGCCGCTTCGGCGTCACCGTCACCCACACCACCGTCCAGGACCCCAGGAACTCCCACAACGGCGTGGCCTCCTGGGTCCTGGGCGTCCCCGCCGACCCCTCCCACGAGGAGGACCCGCTGGCCGGGGCGCGCAGGGCGTGCTTCTACCGGGCGGGCGTCCTGACCGGCCCCGAGCACGCGAGCGTGCTGTTCCGGACCTCACCGACCGCCGACCCCGCCGACGCGCCCCTCGCGCTGGCCGTACGGCACGGCGAGGGCAGGGTCGTGGTCGTCGCCGACTCCGACCTGTTCGGTGACGACTCCATCGGCGACTACGACCACGCCGCGCTCTGGGGCAACCTCGTCACCTGGGCCGCCCGGGTGCCCGTCCCCACTGGCACTCAGGAGAACGCCTCCGGTGCCCGCGAGGCGTTCCTCGGGCTCAAGAAGGCAGTCGAGGCGCTCCAGCCGCTGCAGGCCAAGGACGGCTCCGTCGAGGGCGACCGGGACAGGGCCGTCGAGCTGATCGCCGAGATCATCGACCATGTCGTACGGCTCGCCCCGCGCTTCCCCCACGACGAGGCCTACCTCACCGCGGTCGTCGCCGACCTGCGCAAGTGGGTCGAGCAGGGCCTCGGCGTCCCCGACTTCCTCGACTCCCTCGACGCCTTCCACCCCGACGCCCAGCGGATCGACGGCCTCGAACACCTGGTCGTCTTCCCGATGTACACCCAGAACGGAAGCGTCCGCCGCCACCTGGAGGCCGTGTGGATCCGCACGGTCTGGCCGAAGTGGCTGGCCGACCTGGAGGGGGAGCGCTACGACAACCCGCTCTTCGTGCCGATCGCGTTCGAGGAGTTCACCTCCGGCTACGACACCAACTCCGCCGTCCTGTTCCCCGAGACCGTCGCGGTGCGCCAGACCCCGGCCCGCTTCACCTGGGGTGGCATCTTCTGCGACCGGGAGGCCGCCCGCTTCCGCGCGGTCAGCGGGGCCGCCGCCGAGACGCTCAAGCTGGCGCTGCCGCCGGACGCGGCGCGGCTGATCGCCTCCCAGGAGCTGGCCCAGGACACCTTCGTGCTCTGGGACCTGATCCACGACCGCACCCACAGCCACGGCGACCTGCCCTTCGACCCGTTCATGATCAAGCAGCGCATGCCGTACTGGCTGTACTCCCTGGAGGAGCTGCGCTGCGACCTGACCGCGTTCGGCGAGGCCGTGAAGCTGGAGCGGGAGGGCGTGCCGCACGCCCGCTACGTCCAGATCGCCATCCTGTTCGACCGGCTGTTCCGCTTCCCGATCACCGGTGACCGGGTCCGCAACTACGACGGCCTCGGCGGGCAACTGCTCTTCGCCTACCTGCACCGCAACGACGTCGTCAGGTGGACCGACAACCGGCTCAGCGTCGACTGGAGCCGGGTCGCCGACGGTGTCGCCGACCTGCGGGGCGAGGTGGAGAAGCTCTACCGCGACGGGATCGACCGCTCCAAGCTCGCCCACTGGCTGGCCGCGCACCAACTCGTCGCCGCCTACGTCGAGCCGCACCCGGCCTCCGTCTGGCACCGGGGCGTGGACGCGCTGCCGGTCGAGGGCTTCCCCAAGGCCGTGGTGGACGCGGTGCTGTCCGACGAGTTCCCCCTGAGCATGTTCTACGAGGCCCTGCGCCGTAAGCTCGGCGATGTCGTCGAGTCCACGAGGGGGATCCGGGCATGATCATTCTGGTGACGGGCGCGGCAGGTCCCGCGGGCCGGGCGGTGGTGCGCCGTTTCACGGACAGGGGGCACACCGTCATCGGCGTCGACAAGTCAGGTGCCGAGGGGACCCTCCCGGTCGACCTGCTCGACGCCGAGGCTGTCGAGAGGCTGGCCGCCGACATCCGGGCCGAGCACGGCAAGGTCGACGGCGTCGCGCACCTGGTCGGCGGCTGGCGCGGCTCGAAGACCTTCGCCGAGACCAGGCTTGAGGACTGGGACCTGCTGCACGACCTGCTGATCCGCACCCTGCAGCACGTCACGCTCTCCTTCGAGCCGCTGCTGAGGGAGAGCGGGAACGGCAGGTTCGCCATCGTCTCCGCGCTGGCCGCCGAACGCCCCACCCAGGGCAACGCGGCCTACGGCGCCGCCAAGGCCGCCGCCGAGGCCTGGACCCTGGCCTTTGCCGACGCCCTCGAAGGGTCGGGCTCGACGGCCAACGTCCTGGTCGTCAAGGCCCTGGTGAACCAGGCCATGCGGGAGGCGAGCCCGGAGCGGGCCTTCCCCGGGTTCACCGACGTGGACGACCTCGCCGAGGCGATCGAGGGCCTGTGGGACACCGGCAGGAACGGCGACAGGATCGTCCTGGCCCCCTGAGCCGGGGCGGGAGCGACACGGGCGGCCGGGCACCGATGCCCGGCCGCCTGACCGAGGGGAAGAAGTGACAGACGCCATCCGCAGACACGACCCGCTGGTCAAGAGCTTCGCCAGCGACAACTACGCCGGGGTGCACCCGGAGATCCTCCAGGCCGTCGCCCTGGCCAACGAGGGGCACCAGACCGCCTACGGCGAGGACGTCTACACCCGGGCGCTCCAGGAGGTCTTCCGCGGCCACTTCGGCCCGTCGGCGCAGGCGTGGCCGGTCTTCAACGGCACCGGGGCCAACGTGGTCGCGCTGCGCGCCATGACCGCCCCCTGGGAGGCGGTCGTCTGCGCCGAGTCCGCGCACATCCACACCGACGAGGGCGGCGCCCCAGAGCGCTCCGCCGGGCTCAAGCTGCTCACCGTCCCCACCCCGGACGGCAGGCTCACCCCCGAGCTGATCGACACCCAGGCGTGGGGCTTCGGCGACGAGCACCGCGCCCAGCCCCGGGTCGTCTCGATCACGCAGGCGACCGAACTGGGCACCCTCTACACGCCCGAGGAGGTCAGGGCGATCTGCGAGCACGCCCACCAGCTCGGCATGCTCGTCCACCTCGACGGCGCCCGCGCGACCAACGCCGCCGCCGCGCTCGGTGTGCCGCTGCGCGCCTTCACCACGGACGCCGGGGTGGACGTGCTGTCCTTCGGCGGCACCAAGGCCGGGCTGATGTTCGGCGAGGCGATCGTGGTCCTCAACCCCGACGCCGTCAGGGGGCTGCGCTACCTGCGCAAGAACTCGATGCAGCTCGCTTCGAAGATGCGGTTCGTCTCGGTGCAGTTCGAGGCGCTGCTCGCCGGTGACCTGTGGCTGCGCAACGCGCGCAACGCCAATGCGATGGCCGCCAGGCTGGCCGAGGCCGTGCGGAGGATCCCCGGGGTCGAGGTGCCGAGGGCCGTGCAGGCCAACGCGGTCTTCGCGATCCTGCCCGCCGAGGTGACGCAGCGGCTGCAGAAGCGCTTCCGCTTCTACACCTGGAACGAGGCCACCGGGGAGGTCCGGTGGATGACCGCCTTCGACACCACGGAGGCGGACGTGGACGCCTTCGCCGCGGCCGTGGCCGAGGAGATGCGCGCGCAGGCGTGAGCCCCGCGGGCCGGTCGGAGGGACCGCCGCCGCGGGGAGGAGCAGGGGGGACGGGTCACTTCTGGCCCGTCTCCTTCTCGTAGGCGGTCAGTTGCTGTTCCAGAGCCTTCATGAGCTCGAACACCTGGCTCGGGGGGATGCGGATCCGGCTGACGATCCTGGTCGGCACGCTGACGAAGTGCTGGCCGGACGAGGGGTCGTTGGCGAGCTGGGGCGGTCTGGTGATCACCGCGAAGTCCAGGACGAAGCCATCCTCGGTGTGCCACACCGATGCGAAGTTGGCGTACTGCCCGGCCTCGACCTCGGCGGAGATGCTCACCTCCAGGCGGTTCTCCGGTTCGTCGTTCACCATTTCTGTTCTATCTCCTCCGGCCAGGTTGCTCAATGCTGCCCTGGCCGGGGGAACGGGCGGCGCAGGGGCGCGCCGACCTCGTCGAGGCGGACGCCGTACAGGGGGGTGGGCACGGGAGAGCCGGGAGAAACCTGGGGCGGTCGCACAGAACCTTCGCTACGAGCCTCTCCTGCGTCCCGGCGCGTCCACCCGGACGATCCTCGCCATGGCGAAGATCCGGGAAACACACCCTAGAGGATCGAGGGCAGTGGCCTTGCTCCGCGCTGGGCCAGCATGTCGGTCATCAGCTTGATCTCTCCCGTCTGGCCCTCGACGATGTGCCGCGCCGTGGTGACCACCTCGGCGCGGTCCGACAGTTTCAGCAGCCCCTGGCCCATCTGCACGCCGCCCTCGTGGTGGCGGATCATGAGCTGAAGGAAGAGGATCTCCTGGTCCTTGCCCGTGGCCTCGCGGAGCCTCTTGAGCTCCTCCTGGCTGGCCATACCGGGCATCGCGCCCGGAGCCGCCGCCGTTACGCCGTGACCGTGACCTGACATCCACGCCATCGGGGGGCGCTCGGTCGACTGGTCGAGCCCCCACTGCTGGAGCCAGCCGCTGAACATCCCGCGCTGGGCGGTCTGCGTGACGATGATGTCGTAGGCCAGCCGCCGGACGTTCTCGTCCTTGCTGCCGTCCCTGACGATGAACGACATCTCCACGGCCTGGGCGTGGTGGGTCGCCATGTCACGGGCGAAACCCGCCTCGGGCGAGGCGTCGGTCGGCGCCGCGGTCCTGCCGACGACCAGCAGCAACACGGCCGCGGCGGCGAGACAGGCGAGCAGTACGACGAGTGCCGTACGGCGCCCGGGCTTCGAGGTGTTTCCTGCGGGGGTTTCCATCGCGTGCCCAGCGTACCCACTGTGGCGAATCGTTGCTGTATCACGCATTGTGATTCGCTTTATTCTCCACACACACGGTTAGGGCATAGTCTGACCCGGAGTTGGTCGCCGGCTGGAGGGTCGATGTCGAAGGAAAAGGCGCAGGCGAGGCGGGAGAATCTCGCCCGGATGCGTGCGGAGCACAGGCGGCAGGAGCGCAGGGCCGCGTTCCTGATGTGGGGCGTCGGCGGTGTCGTCGTCGTCCTGCTCGTCGGGCTGGTTGGCTTCTACATGGTCAACGAGCGGGCGACGACCTCACTCGACGGTGTCACCAGCGCCAAGTATCCGGGCAGCATGCACGTCCTGACCAAGGTGCAGTACAAGGAGAACCCGCCCATGGGCGGGGAGCACAACCCGGCCTGGCAGAACTGCGGCGTCTACGACCAGCCGATCAACAGCGAGAACGCCGTGCACTCGATGGAGCACGGCGCCGTGTGGATCACCTACCAGCCGGACCTGCCCAAGGACCAGGTGGCCAAGCTCAAGGAGCTGGCCTCGCAGGACTACATGCTGCTGAGCCCCTACCCCGGGCTGCCCGCCAAGGTCGTCGCGAGCTCCTGGAACAAGCAGATCAAGCTGGACGGGGCCGACGACCCCCGCCTGCCCAAGTACATCGCCAAGTACAGGAACAACAGCACCGAGACCCCGGAGTTCGGCGCCTCCTGCAGCGGTGCCGTGGACACGACCACGGCCGAGGCCCCGATCCCGACGGCCACCCCGAGCCCCGGCGCCTCCGGTGCGTCGACGGCGCCCACGATGGCTCCGGAGACCCCGGCGCCGAGCAGCTCCTGACCTGATCTTCCCGTACGGCACGCCGTACCCCGACCCGGCCGTGACGTCTCCGGCCGGGCGGGGGCGGTCACGTCAGGCCAGGACCTGCTCCAGGGACACCGCGTCCAGACCGTGGGCGTCGGCGACCGGCTGGTTGGTCAGGTGCCCCTCGTGGGTGTTCAGGCCGGGGGCCAGCACGGGATCCTCGCGCAGCGCCTTGCGCCAGCCGAGGTCGGCGATGGACAGGACGTAGGGCAGGGTCACGTTGGTCAGCGCGTAGGTCGAGGTGTGCGGTACGGCACCCGGCATGTTGGCCACGCAGTAGAAGACCGAGTCGTGGACCCGGTAGGTCGGGTCCGCGTGGGTTGTCGGCCGGGAGTCCTCGAAGCAGCCGCCCTGGTCGATGGAGATGTCCACCAGGACCGAACCGGGCCGCATCCGCGAGACCAGTTCGTTGCTGACCAGCTTCGGGGCCTTGGCGCCCGGCACGAGAACGGCGCCGATGACCAGGTCGGCGTTGAGGACCGCGCGCTCCACCTCGAAGCTGTTCGAGGCGACCGTCTGGCAGTGGCCCTGGTAGATGAGGTCGGCCTGGCGGAGCCTGTCGATGTTCTTGTCCAGCAGGACCACCTCGGCCTGCATGCCGAGCGCGATCACTGCGGCGTTCATGCCGGAGACCCCGGCGCCGATCACGACCACGCTGGCGGCGTGCACCCCGGAGACACCGCCCATCAACACTCCACGGCCCCCTTCTGGCCGCATCAGGTGGTAGGCCCCGACCTGTGGCGCCAGGCGCCCGGCGACCTCGGACATCGGGGCGAGCAGCGGCAGGGAGCCGTTGGCGTTCTGCACGGTCTCGTACGCGATTCCGGTGACACCCGATTCCAGCATGGCCCGGGTGCAGGCCTCCGAGGCGGCCAGGTGCAGGTAGGTGAAGAGCACCTGCCCCTTGCTCAACCGGTGGTACTCCTCGGCGACGGGTTCCTTGACCTTCAGGACGAGATCTCCCTCGGCCCACACGTCGTCGGCGGAGTCGATGATGACGGCACCGACGCTCTGGAAGTCGGAGTCGGGAATCGACGACCCCACTCCGGCGTCCTTCTCGATGAACACCTGATGACCATGCCGGACCAGTTCCTGGGCTCCGGCGGGGGTGAGGGCCACACGGTACTCGTGGTTCTTGACCTCGCGGGGAACAGCGATCTTCACGGCTCCTCCAGATTCGTGCACCTATGTCATCTTCACTCTGCGTTCCCGAGAAAGAGGGCACTACGCGCAAGATGCAATGAATCGCTCATCGTTGATAACACGCTGTCAAACCACAGAGGTCGTCATCTTTCTGGATGCCCGATTGACCGTCCGATTACCGGGGATTTTGAGTGATCGGTAGGCTCGCCCGCGAGGGACGCGAGGATACGGGGACGAAACGATGGAGATGCGCGCCGGTCCTGGCGGCACGGACGATCCACGGGTGCCGCAGGGGCCGCCACCCGCCCGTCACGGCCGTCCCAGAGATCCCCGGGATCCCCGGGATCCACAGCAGTCCCGGCCTGTCCCGCCTCCGCCGCCACAGGCGACCAGGATCACCACGATCGCCCTGGTCGTCGCCCTGGTCATCGTCGTGCTGACCGCCGGTGTGCTCGGCACCCTCGCGGTGCTGATGACCCGCAACCCCGACCTGCCGCTCGGCGCGACGCCTCCCCGGCGGCTGGCCGTACCCATCCACTTCGCGCCGGTGACGGGTGCCCAGCAGGGGCCGTGCACCGACCCCGACGCCAGGCCCGACGACCTCGGGCAGGTCTGCTACACGCTGGCCGCGGGGGTCAGCGTGGACGCGGTGCGCAGGATCGAGGCGGTCCAGGACCGCACCGGCGCCTACTCGGTCAAGATCGTGTTCGCGCCCACCTTCCGCGACCAGATCAACGACCTGACCCAGGAGACGGTCACCCAGCAGATGGCGATCGTCGTGGGGGAGCGGGTCGTCGCGGCCCCCAGGGTCGCCCAGGTGATCACCGAGGACAGCCTGAGCATCGCGGGCTCCTTCACTAAGGAGCAGGCCGACGCCATGGTCGCCCGCCTCCTCGGCGCCGGAACCCCCTCGCCCCCGGCGACGACCCCCAGCGCGGCTCCGGTGACCCCCGAAGCCACGACGGTGCCTACCACAGCGCCCGCCACAGTGCCCACGACGGCGCCCACAACGGCGCCTGCCGCCACGGGAACGACGGGTCCCCGTTTCCCGGACTGCGAGGCCGCGGCGAAGGCGGGCTACGGGCCCTACTTCAAGGAGACCCACCAGGAGTACACCTGGTACACCGACAAGGACGGCGACGGCGTCGCCTGCGATCCGGACGACCTCAAGAAGCCCTAGAACAGCCCCTGGACGGCCTCGATCGCGAAGTAGGCGGTGAAGACCAGGGTGACCACCCACAGCAGCCAGGGGATGCGTCCGGCCCTTCCCACGGCCGCCTGGACGACCGTGTAGGAGATCACCCCGGCCCCGACGCCGTTGGTGATGCTGTAGGTGAAGGGCATCAGCGCGATCGTCAGGAACGCCGGTACGGCCAGCGTCAGGTCCTCCCAGGGGATGTTCCTGGACTGCGTCATCATCAGCGCGCCGACGAGCACCAGCGCCGGGGCCGCCGCCGCGGCGGGCACCACGGAGGCGATCGGGGTGAAGAACAGGCTCAGCGTGAACAGGGCACCGGTTACCAGCGCCGCCAGACCGGTCCTGGCGCCCTCGCCGACCCCGGCCGCCGACTCCACGAACACCGTGTTGGCCGAGGCGCTCGACAGGCCGCCGACGGCCCCGGCCACGCCGTCCACGGTCAGGATCGCGCCGAGCCGGGGCACCCGGCCCTGCTCGTCGACCAGTCCCGCCTCGTCGCTCACCCCGATGATCGTGCCCATCGCGTCGAAGAACCCGGAGAGCACCAACGTGAACAGCACGACCGTCGCGGTCACCGGACCGGCCTTGGAGAAGCCGCCGAAGAGGTCGATCTGCCCGACCAGCCCGAAGTCCGGCGCCGAGACCACCCCCTCGGGCACCCGGGGCACCACGACCCCCCAGGCCGCCGGGTCGATCGTGGCGACCGCGTTGACGACGATCGCGAGCACGGCGGTGATCGCGATGCTGACCAGGATGGCGCCCCTGGTCCTGCGCACGTAGAGCACGATCATCAGCAGCAGGCCGAAGCAGAAGACCGCGACCGGCCAGCCCGTCAGGTGCCCGGTCCTGCCCAGCTGGACCGGCGTCCCGGTGCCCCGCCCGACGAACCCGGCGTCGACCAGCCCGATCAGCGCGATGAACATCCCGATGCCCACACTGATCGCGTGCTTCAGGGCCAGCGGGATGGAGTTCATGATGAGCCTGCGCAGCCCGGAGACCGCGAGCACCACGATGACCAGGCCCTCCAGCACCACCAGGCCCATCGCCTGCGCCCAGGTCATGTGCGGGGCCGCCTGGTAGGCGACGACGGCGTTCAGCCCGAGCCCGGCCGCCAGGCCGAAGGGGGCGTTGCCGACGATCCCCATCAGCAGCGTGCTCACCGCAGCCGCCAGGATGGTCGAGGTGGTGAGCTGGGTGATCGTCAGCTTCGCCCCGGTGACGTCCGTCGCCCCGCCCAGGATGATCGGGTTGAGCAGGATGATGTAGGCCATGGCCATGAAGGTGGTGATCCCACCCCTGACCTCGCGGCCGACCGTCGAACCACGCGCCGACAGCTCGAAGAACCGGTCCATGGGCCTCCCATCGCCCCGGGGATGATCGGGTTCCTACCCCCGTGGCTCCGGCGCGATGTCGGCGGCGAGGAGCCTGGGCTAGGATCTCGGGGCATTGGAGCGTTCCCATGCTCAGGGAACCTCCTCCGGGCAACGGAACGGCCCGCCACCGTATCCACCGGATCGCGAAGCTCACCGGTCGGGATCTCTCCACGGTGACGGGCCGTGCCGGACTGGCACCGGCTTTACAGACGGGCTGACCCGCTGCTAGTCGGGATAGCTCCAGCTTGTCCTGTTCTCCTGGTTGAGCTGCAAAGAATACTGACTGGTGCTCTGTGAGGGGGCAGACGAATCAGCACTTGCAGTCGTAGCATTGCTCATGGCTGCAAATGTGGCCGTAAATAGGACGGCGAGGGCAGACAAAGCGAGGCGTCGGCGCACGGGGGAGGCTCCTGTCGTGGGTTCTGCTGCTCGAACGATATCTTTCAAGGGGTAACGTGGCTGGTCAAGACTTGGTGGGGCAACGCATCAAGACCGTCCGACGTCAACGTGGTCTTTCCCAGGCGCAACTCGCCCATCCGGAACTATCCGACAGTTATGTGTCGCTGATCGAGAGCGGCAAGCGTACTCCCACGCCCGCGGTCCTGGAACTGCTGGCCGAGAAGCTCGACTGCTCCCTCACCTACCTCATCAACGGCGTGACCGCCGAGCAGATGCAGGAGATCGAGCTGGGCCTCGGCTACGCCAGGCTGGCCATGGAGAACGGCGAGGTCAGCGAGGCGCGCACGCGCTACGCCGAGCTCCTCGCCGACAGCGGCCTGGCGGGCCTTCCCCAGCACAGACAGGACGCCGAGTACGGCCTGGCCCTGGCCACCGAGGCCTGCGGCGACCTCGACGGCGCGATCGCCCTGCTCAACGGCCTGCGCGAGAACGACCCCGCCACGATGACCCCGGAGCGCCACATCGCCGTGGCCGTCGCCCTCTCGCGCTGCTACCGCGAGCAGGGAGACCTGGCCCAGGCGGTGAACGTCGTGGAGGAGATCCTCGGCGGCGCGGTCAGGCCGGCCTGGACCGACGGCCTGATGAGGCTGGGCGGGCAGCTTCTGGCCGCCTACGTCGAGCGGGGTGACCTGCTGCGGGCCAGGCAGTTCTCCGCCGAGGTGCTCGCCGCGGCCGAGGTCCTCGGCACCCCGCAGGCGCTCACCCTGGCGCACTGGGGCGCGGCCATCGTCGCGGTCGAGAGCGGTCGCGGTGACGACGCCGTCGGCCACGTCGAGCGCGCCCTGGCCATCCAGTCCGAGTACGGTGACCCCCGCAGACTGGCCAGGCTCCGCAACGACTACGCCCAGGTCATGCTGACCGTACGGCCCATGCAGGCGGGCACCTGGCGTGAGCTGCTGTCCAAGGTCGACAAGGAGCTCTCGGAGAGCTCGGCCAACCCCATGGACAAGATGCGCTGCGCGATGAACCTCGCCCGCGCCGAGCTGCTGCTCGCCAACCCCCAGCGGGCCGGAGAGCACATCAAGGCCGTCTGCGACATGCTCGACGGGATGCCCAGGCCGCTGCAGATGGAGGCACGTCTGCTGCACGGCCAGACCGCCGCTGAGCTGGACGGCCAGCAGCGGGCGCTGCACGAGCTCCAGGCCGCGGCCGAGGCGCTCGACAAGCTGCCCGCGACCCGCTACACCGCCCACGCCTGGCTGACGGCCGCGCGCGTCCTGGAACGCATCGACGAGCCCGACCGCAGCGTGGACGCCTACAAGAAGGCTCTGGCCTGCGTGGGGCTGTAGGAACCACCCCGCCCCGCCGGGTCCCGTGGGCCAGGCGGAGCAGGGGGAGAAAGGTGACATCCGAAAGGCCGTGTCCGGCAATTGCCGGGCATGGCCTCGGACGTTTTACGGACGGCCGCAGAGGCGGGTCTCCGGCGCACGCAGACAGGGAGGTAGGGACCGCATGACGGCGTCGGTAGCCTTGGGGGTGCCATGAAGACTTCCCCTGTTGCGGCAGCCCTCACGCTCCTGGCCGCCCTCCTCCTCGGTACGGCCCCCGCCTCGCCCGCCCTGGCGCACGACGCGCTCAAGAGCAGCGACCCCGCGAAGGGCGCCACGGTCGAGAGTCTGGACCGGGTGAAGCTGACCTTCACCTCCAAGGTCAACTTCCCGATCGTCGTGGTGCACACCAAGGACGGCGCCGCCTACCAGGAGGGCAAGCCGGCCGTGGACGGCACGGTCGTCACCCAGCGGCTCAAGGCGGACCTGCCGCCGGGCTCCTACGTCATCGCCTACCAGGTGGTCTCCTCGGACGGGCACCCGATCGACGGGGAGATCCCCTTCAAACTGAGCGCCCCCGCCGAACCGACGCCCTCCGAGAGCACCCCGGCCGCCACGGAGTCCGCCGTCCCGGCGACGCCTTCCGCCACGGCCTCCCCGGCGGCCAGCCCGGTCGCGGAGACGGTGAGCGAGCCCTCCCGTGGCATCCCCGGGTGGGTGTGGATCGTCGTCGGCGGCCTCGCCGGCATCGGCATCGGGCTGGTGTTCAGCCTCCGAGGCAAGAAGAAGGGGCGGTCGTGAACAAGCGGGAGCGGGCCGTGCCTGCGGCGGAGACGACGCCGGACAACAAGAGGGTCGTCAGGATCGCCCTCGCCAGCGCGGTCGTCGCCGTCGTCGCCCTGGCGATCGCCATGATCGCCGGAGGCGCCGCCACCCCGCGCGTCATCCCCGGCCTGCCGGACGAGGGGCCGTTCACCCGCTGGGGCCTGCCGCTGTCGAAGCTGCTGATGGACGCCTCCGGGGTGCTCACCGTCGGCGCACTGCTGGCCGCCACGGTCTTCCTGCCCAGTGACAAGGGACTGCTCGGCAAGCCCGCGCTCGCCTACGTCAAGGCGGCCTCGTGGCTCGCGCTCGCCTGGGCCGCCGCCGCGGCGGCGACGATGATCTTCAGCCTCTCCGAGGCGCTCAGGGTGCCCGTCGCCGACGTGCTCGGCGGCGACGAGCTGACGAGCTTCGCCAGCCAGATCTCCCAGGGCATCGCGCTCACGCTCGTGGTGCTGTTCTCGGTCGCGATCGCGCTGTTCGCCCGGGGGACGATCACCGTGGGGGCAAGCGGAGGGCTGCTGGTGCTGGCCATGGCCACGCTGCTGCCCCCGGCGCTGACCGGTCACTCCTCCTCGGCGCCCAACCACGACCTCGCGACCACCGGCGTCGCCGCGCACCTGCTCGCCCTGGCCCTGTGGGTCGGCGGCCTGGCGATCCTGTGCGTCCACGCGCTGCGGCGGCGACCCTCCCTGGAGATCGCCGCCACCCGCTTCTCCTCGCTGGCGCTGTGGTGCTTCGTCGCCGTCGGCCTGTCCGGCCTGTTCAGCACGGTGGCCAGGCTCACCTCCCTCTCCGAGCTGTTCACCTCCGCCTACGGCCTGATGCTGCTGGCCAAGACGGCGGCGTTCGCGGTGCTCGGCGTGTTCGGCTGGTGGCACAGGAAACACACGCTGCCGCGGCTGGCCACCGGGGTGCCCGGCGCGTTCGCCAGGTTCGCCTCGGTCGAGCTGCTCATCATGTTCGCGACCGTCGGCGTCGCCGTCGTGCTGGCCCGCACCGCCCCGCCCCAGGAGATCCTGCAGACCGACCCGGTCGTCGACCTGCTCGGCTACCCCCTGCCGCCGGAGATCTCGCTGGCGAACCTCGCGTCGCTGTGGTGGTTCGACCTCTTCTCCGGCACCCTCATCGCCCTGCTCGGCGGCTTCTACCTTGCCGGGGTCGTACGGCTGGCCAGACGCGGCGACCACTGGCCCGCCGGCCGTACGGTCGCGTGGTTCGTCGGCCTGCTGATCCTGCTGCTCGCCACCCAGACCGGGGTCGCCCGCTACGCCAAGGTGCTCTTCAGCGCGCACATGGCCGAGCACATGACGCTGGCCATGCTGGTGCCGATCTTCCTCGTCCTCGGGGCCCCCGTCACCCTGGCGCTGCGCGCGCTCAAGCCCGCCGCGCGCCGGGGGGACCGAGGCCCGCGCGAGTGGCTGACCACGATCCTGCACAGTAGGTTCGTCCGGTTCGTCACCCACCCCGCGATCGCCACCGCGATCTTCGTGGTCTCGACCTACGCGCTGTACTTCACCCCGCTGTTCACCTCCGCCATGGAGGAGCACCTCGGCCACATGGCCATGACGGCGCACTTCCTGCTGAGCGGCTGCCTGTTCTTCTGGGTGATCATCGGGATCGACCCCTCGCCCCACACGCTGCCCCACGTGGCCCGGCTGATCGTCCTGTTCGTCACGATGCCGTTCCACGCGTTCTTCGGCATCGCGCTGATGAGCATGGGGACGGTCATGGCCGCCGAGTGGTACGACCAGCTCGGCCGTACGTGGGGGGCCTCGGCGCTGTCCGACCAGCAGACCGGTGGCGCCATCGCCTGGGGCTTCGGGGAGATCCCGACGCTGATCGTGCTGATCGCGCTGGCCTTCCAGTGGTGGCGCGACGACGACCGCAAGGCGCGCAGGGCCGACCGCAGGGCCGACGCGCTCGCGGCCCGCACCGGGGGCAGCGGCGACGCCCAGCTCGACGCCTACAACGACTATCTGACCAAGCTCAACCAGCGCGACAACTCCCAGTAACCGCGATCCCGCACAAGGCTGAGTCCCCTCGCCTGGACGTCAGGCGATTCTTTCCCCGGAGGCCATTGGCGCGTCCTGCCGGTAATCTGGAGGAAACGGGGATCAGCGCCATCGCGGCGGCGTTCGCACCGCGCGCCACGCCCAACGCGTACGGGGTCACGTGTACGGTCGGGGAGCCGGTGACCGCCGCAGGCGGCGGAAGGGGTGAGCAGTGGCCAAGGAATTGAGCATGTGCGCGGACCAAACCCTCGCCCAGACCCTTGACGAGCTTCTGACCGGGTGGGCGCGCGACAACGGTGTCACCGTCGAGATCTGGGCGCTGCCCACCCAGGACGTGCCGGACGAGGTCACCGGCGCCGTCCTGGCCACCCTGCGGGAGGCCCTGTCCAACGTCCTGCTGCACAGCGGGGCCGACGTCGTCTCCGTCGCGGTGACCGTGGGGCCAACGGGCCTGCGCATGACGGTCAGCGACAACGGGGTGGGCATCTACGGCTCGCCCTCGGGCCGGGGCATAGCCGCCATGCGCGGGCACTTCGCCGGGATCGGCGGGGCACTCAGCGTCAAGGGCGTCCTCGGAGGGGGGACCACCGTCACCGGCACCGTCCCCCACAGCCGTCTGAGCCTCTAGGGAAGCGTCAGGATCTCGTGCCCGGTCTCGGTGACCAGGATCGTGTGCTCGAACTGGGCGGTCCGCCTGCGGTCCTTCGTCACCGCGGTCCACCCGTCGGGCCAGATCTCGTAGTCGATCGTGCCGAGCGTCAGCATGGGCTCGATGGTGAACGTCATGCCGGGCTCAAGCGTGACCGCCAGCGACGGGTCGTCGTAGTGCGGGACGATCAGCCCGGAGTGGAAGGTGGTGCCGATGCCGTGGCCGGTGAAGTCGCGCACCACGCCGTAGCCGAACCGCTTGGCGTAGGCCTCGATAACCCGGCCCGCCACGTTGAGCTGACGCCCGGGGGCCACGGTCTTGATGGCCCGGTTGGTCGCCTCGCGGGTGCGCTCGACCAGCAGCCGTGACTCCTCGTCAACCTCGCCGACCAGGAAGGTCGCGTCGGTGTCGCCGTGCACGCCGCCGATGAACGCGGTGATGTCGACGTTGACGATGTCGCCGTCACGGAGCACGGTGTCGTCGGGGATGCCGTGGCAGATCACCTCGTTGATCGAGGTGCACAGCGACTTGGGATAGCCGCGGTAGCCGAGCGTGCTGGGGTAGGCGCCGTGGTCGCAGAGGAACTCGTGGCCGATCCGGTCGAGCTCGTCGGTCGTGACGCCGGGCGCCACGTGTCTGCCGACCTCCTCAAGCGCCTGGGCGGCGATCCTGCCCGCGACGCGCATCCGCTCGATGATCTCGGGGGTCTTGACGTCGGGCTCCCCGGTCTTCGGGGTTTTCTTCCCCACGTACTCCGGCCGTTGGATGTGGGCGGGGACCTTGCGCGTGGGCGAGATCCGCCCGGGCTGGAGCAGTGTCGTCATGGTCCCCCAGTCTAGTTGTGGTTCTCACTGGGCAGGATTGATCGTATGAGCGATAGATGGTGGTTCTGCCTCACGCACATGGCGGTCGAACCCGACGAGGGCTGCCCGAACAAGGACAGGCTGGGGCCGTACCCGACGCGTGAGGCCGCGGCCAACGCACTGAAGACCGCGGCCGAGCGCAACGAGGCCTGGCGCGAGCAGGACAAGGCCTGGGACGACGACTGAGCGGGCGCTACCGCCCGTCCACGACCGCGTAGGCGCGGACCGGGAAGGTGCCGAGACCCGTGATCATCGGGGGAGCGGCGTGCAGGCGGAACCCGCTGTCGGGAAGCGCGGACAGACCGGTCAGGTGCTCGACGATCGGGATGCCCGCGCCGAGCAGCAGCGTGTGCGCCGGACGCTCGCCCCTCGGCGGGGTGTCGTCGATGTTCAGCGAGTCGATCCCCACCAGGGCCACCCCCTGCTCCTTCAGCCACCGCGCCGCCTCGGGTTCGAGGTAGGGGTGGCCGTGGAAGTAGGCCTCGGTGCCGAAGTGCCGGTCCCAGCCGGTCTGGACGAGTACGGCCCTGCCGCGCACCTCCAGACCGGCGAACCGGTCGGCCCCCACCGACCGCGCTCCCTCGGCCCTGACGACCAGGCCGGGAAGGTCGGCGACCGCGTCGAGCGGCACCCCCGACAGGTCGGGCTCCTCCGGATAGCGGTGGTAGGGGGTGTCGAGGTAGGTGCCGGTGTTGGCGGCCAGTTCGACGGTGCCGATGTGGAACTCGGTGCCGGGGGCGTAGACCTCGCGTGAGGCCTCCCGGCTCAGGTGCACGCCGAGCCGGGGGCCGGGAACGCCCGGGTAGGTGAGCATGCCCTCGGTGATGCGGTGGCTCAGCTCGATCAGCCGTGTCATCGGAGACCTACCGTCCTTCTGTCGCTGCGGGCGTTTCTGATCACGGCCGCCAGACCGATCATGGCCCAGGCGACGTTGAGGATCGCCGAGGGCCACGCGGAGTGCGAGGCCGCGCTGACCATCAGGGCGACCGAACCGGCAAGATTGATCACCTGGTACGGCAGGCCGTCCCCGGCCATCCGGGACGAGGAGACCATGGCGTAGCCGTACAGCATGACGGCCGCGCTGATCCAGCCGAGGAGATCGGCGAACAGGGGCACCGGATCACGTCCCGGTGGGGAAGGCGCTCATGCCTCCATGGTCTCGGCCCCCCTTGATGAAGTGCAAATAAAGTCTTCTAAACAGGCGCGTAAGCTGAGCTGCATGGAAATTGATCCACGGCGGCTGCTCGTGCTCCACGAGGTCGCGAGCCGCGGTGGCGTCATGCGGGCAGCCGAGGCGCTGCACCTGACCGCCTCCGCCGTCTCCCAGCAGCTCGCCCAGCTCGAACGCGAGGTCGGGCTCGCGCTCATCGACCGCTCCCAGCGCAGGGTCGCCCTCACCCCGGTGGGGCGGGTGCTCGCCGGATACGCCGAGCGGATCGAGGAGGAGCTCAGCGAGGCCAGGCGGGAGCTGACCCGCTTCACCGAGCTGCTCGCCGGTCCCGTCTCGATCGCCGCCTTCCCCACGGTCATCAGGCACCTGGTGCTGCCCGCGCTGGAGACGCTCGCCGAACGCCACCCCCAGGTCGTCCCGCGCGTCCACGAGCTGTACGGCGCGCCCGCGCTGCGGGAGCTCAGGCTCGGCGGCGTCGACCTGGCCATCACCGAGCACGACGCCGACGAGTCCGTCCCCGCCCAGGCCGCGCTCGTCTCCCACCCTCTCTACGTGGACGAGTACCGCATCGTGGCGCCTCCCGGCTGGGCGGAGATCCCCAGGACCGTCGCCGACCTGGGCGGGGTGCCGTGGATCGCCGGGCCGCCGGACCAGGCCTGCGGGCAGGCGCTCGAACGGCTGGCGGCCCTGCACGGGTTCACGCCCCGCAGGGCGCACCTCATCGAGGAGTTCCCGCCGACCCTCGCCCTGGTCGCGGCCGGGCACGGGGTGGCGATCGTCCCCTCACTGGCCCTGCTGGAGGTCTCCGCGGGCGAGGTCGTGGTGACCGGCATCTCCAACGTGGGCGCCCGCAGCCTCGGCGTCGTGACCCGGGTCAGCCGCGCCCGCTCGGGGGAGCCGGGCCCGGTGCAGGCGGTGGTCATCGCCGCGCTCAGGGAGGCGGCGCAGGCGCTCGGCGCCCGGGTCGGCAAACGCTACGGGGCACCGAGACGGCGGCGCTTCACTTGGAACGGTCAGGCTTCACCTGGAACGGTCAGTAGGATGGGACCCGGGGGCCGCTGACCCTGTCAAGCAGCCTGGCCAGCCTGTCACGCAGCCCCGGCCGCCGCCCGGTCTCGCCCGCGGCCAGGCTGATCAGGTGCTGGGCGCCGTCGAAGGACAGCGGCGCCCGCTCGGTGACGGCCAGCGCGTCGTGGGCCAGGCCCTCAAGCTCGGGGTCGCCGCCGTCGAGCGCGAGGATGGTCGCCCCGACCCTGCGGGCGTCGCTGACCCGTTCGAGCAACGGCGCCGGGGCCTGCTCCTCGGTCACGACGAACAGCGTCTCGCCCCGCCGCGCCTGCTCGATGCGGTCGAGTCCGACGCGCAGGTGAGCGGGGGCGTCGGGGGCGGGCGTCCAGCGCACCAGGGTCGGGGCGAGCTGGGGGAGCCCGGCGAGCCTGGCCTCGTCGCCCAGGTGCGCGGTCAGGTGCCAGGGTTCCTCGTGGGGTGTGCCGACGACCATGAGGCCGCCGGGGGAGCGGGTCGCGCGCAGCGCGAGCCCGAACTCGCGGGTGCGCTCCACCCAGCCGGACGGGCCGAGAATCTCGCGAAGGATTTCCACTGACCGAGAGTCCATCCCTTCATCGTGCCCCGGCTCGCCCCGGTGTGACCGGAGGAACACGATCCTGGCATGATCTGGACAGACAACGGCCGGGGCTGCCCGCGGGGCAGACAGTGAACGGGGAGCGATCAGTGAGCACCGATCTTCCAGACGTGAGCGGCATCTCCATCGGGATCCTTGGTGGCACGGGAGACCAGGGCAAGGGTCTGGCCAGGCGGTTCGCCCTGGCGGGCAACCCCGTGCTGATCGGCTCGCGCAGCGCCGAGCGCGCCCAGGAGGCCGCGGCCGGTCTCGGCGGGCAGGTGAGCGGCGCGGACAACGCGACCGTGGCGGCCGAGGCCGACGTGGTGATCGTGGCCATCCCCTGGGACGGCCACCGCTCGACCCTTGAGTCCCTGCGCGCCGAGCTGGCCGGGAAGATCGTCATCGACTGTGTCAACCCGCTCGGCTTCGACAAGCAGGGCGCCTACGCGCTGCCCGTCGAGGAGGGCAGTGCCGCCCAGCAGGCCGCCGCCGTGCTGCCCGACAGCCGGGTCGTCGCCGCCTTCCACCACGTCTCCGCCGTCCTGCTGCTCGACCCCGAGGTCGAGGAGATCGACCTGGACGTGCTCGTCCTCGGTGACGACCGCGAGGCGACCGACACCGTGCAGGCGCTGGCCGCCCGGATCAACGGGGTGCGCGGCGTGTACGGCGGGCGCCTGCGCAACGCGCACCAGATCGAGGCGCTGACCGCCAACCTCATCTCGATCAACCGCCGCTACAAGGCCCACGCCGGACTGCGCGTCACCGACGTCTGAGCTAGATCCAGCCGACGTCCTGGGCGATCCTGATGGCCTCGACCTTGTTCCTCGCGCCGGTCTTGGCGATCGCCCCGGTCAGATAGTTGCGGACCGTCCCCGCCGACAGGTGCAGCCGCGCCGCGATCTCCTCGGCGGGGGCGCCGCGCGCCGCCTCCCTGAGCACGGTCGCCTCCCTGGGGGTCAGCGGGCTGGCGCCGTAGGCGAGGGCGGTGGCGACCAGCTCGGGGTCGAGCACCCGCAGGCCCTGGGCGGTGCGGCGGATCGCGTCCGCCAGCCGGTCGCCGGGGGCGTCCTTGACCAGGAAGGCCTCGATGCCCTCGGCCAGCGCCCTGCGCACCTGGCCCGGCTGGCCCATGGCGGTGAGCACGAGCACCCGGCAGCCGGGCAGCCGTTTCCGCAGCTCGACGGAGGCGGTGATGCCGTCCACGACGGGCAGCTCGATGTCCAGCACCGCGACATCCGGGCGGGTCCGCAGCGCCGCGGGGACGATCTCGTCGCCCCCGGTGACCTCGGCGACCACCTCGATGTCGGGTTCGAGCCGCAGCAGCGCGACCAGCGCCGCCCTGATCATGTGCATGTCCTCGGCCAGCAGCACCCTGATCACGCGGGCACCTCCATCGCGAGCAGGAACCCGCCGCCCTCGGTCCGTTCGGCGCTGACGGAGCCGCCGAGCCCCGCCGCCCGCTCCCGCAGCCCGGTCAGCCCGTTGCCGCGCCCGGCCCCCCTGCGGGCGCGGTCGTTGACCAGCTCCAGGCGCACCGTACCCTCGTGCGCCAGGGTGCTGATCGAGCAGGTCGTGGCCTGGCTGTGCCGTACGACGTTGGTGACGCCCTCGCGCACGGCCCACGCGAGCGCCTCGTCGACCGGGCGGGGCACCGTCAGGTCGGCCAGCTCGGTCCTGCAGCTCACGCCGGAGGCCTCAAGCAGCGCCACCGCCCGGTGGACCTCCTGGGCCAGCGACATCTCCCGGTATCCCCTGGCCACCTGACGCACCTCCTGCGCGGCGTCCCTGGCCACGGCCGCCAGCTCGGCCAGCTCCGACTTGGCGGCCTCGGGGTCGCCGTCGACGAGCCTGCGGGCCAGGTCGCCCTTGAGCGCGATGGCGGTCAGGCTGCTGCCCAGGCCGTCGTGCAGGTCGCGGGAGATCCGCAGCCGCTCCCGCAGCACCGCCGCCTCGGCCAGCTCCATCCTGGCCTCGGCGAGCTGCCTGCTGACGACGACCAGCCGTACCGCCCCGTAGGTCACCCCGCTCGTCACCACGACCGTGGTCAGGTTGTAGACGGCGAGCGGCAGGTTGCCGCCGGAGACGGCGAGTCCCATGGACAGGTCGAGCACCCCGATCAGGGCCACCAGAGGGATCGCGACCCGCTCCCGCAGCCTGAGGAGCACCGCGGAGGCCAGGATCGTCTGAGTGCTCGACGCCCAGTTGTAGCCGAGGACCGGCGACAGCGAGTACAGCACCGGGATGGCGCCGTAGGTGACGGCGGTCTCGACGATCAGGGCGACGGGAACGCCGCGTTGCTCCCGCCCCCGCAGCGCCCGCCGTACCACCAGGTGGTGCGGGACCAGGAAGGCCAGGGCGGCGGCCGTCAGCGCCGCGAGCTCCAGGGCGGACCCGGTGATGAAGAACAGGACCAGGGTGAAGCCGACGGCGATGACGTAGACGACACCCACGGCCATGTGCTGGGGGGTAATCCGCATGTCAGGAACCTACAACCTACGATTTCCTGCTCTCCCAGCGGAACCGGCGCGCGATGACGAGCAGCGCGGCCGCCGCCCACAGCGCCAGCTTCAGCGTCGGTACGGCGGCCGCCCCCAGGTCGTCAACCAGACCGCCCCGTGCCGCGTAGGCCACGCGGGCCATGTCCGTGACGGCCGCGGTCGGCAGCACCCCGAGGACCGTGCCGACCCAGCCGGGCAGCATCTGGGTGACGGGGCCGAAGCCGCCCGCGCCGAGCCCGGCCAGCAGGAAGAACGGCATCGCCATCGGGGCGGCCAGCTCGCTGCGCGGCACGACCACGGTGAAGGCCGCGCCGAGCAGGCACAGCACGAGGGCGCCCGCGACCACGGCGAACAGGTACAGCAGCGGGTCGCGCGGCACCGGCAGGCTCGTCAGCGCGTACAGCGCGACCGAGACCACCGCCGTCAGCGCCGTGCTCTGCAGGACGAGGTTGGCGACCTCCCCGCCGAGGATGTCGCGGTCGCCGAGGCCGGTCGCCCGCATCCGCTTGAGCAGGAGCTGGTCGCGCCGGGCGGACAGGGTGACCGCGGTCTGCTGGAACGTCGCGACGACGAGGACCGTCGCCAGCACCCCCAGGTGCATGTTCAGCAGGAACTCCGGACTGCCCGGCTGCAGCCGGTCCATCATCAGCGGCATGCCGGTGCCGAGCAGCAGGAACAGAGCCACGGACGTGCTCAGCGCCGTACGGTCCCGCCAGAACAGGCGGCCGTTGAACCGGGTGACGACCGCCAGGTCACGTGCGGACACGGTCACACCACCTCCTTCTCGGAGTCCGTCTCGGACCGCTCGTCGGTCGCGAGGTCGAGGAACAGGTCTTCGAGCGTCGCCGTACGGACCTCAAGGTCGCGCAGGCGCAGGCCGCGTCCGGCGGCCCAGTCCAGCAGGGTGTGGGCGGCGAGGTCGGGGTCGGGGACGCGGTAGACGGCGAGGTCGCCCTCCGGGGTCGCGCCGGGCAGGGGCAGGTCCCGCAGGCCGACCGAGGGGGGAAGCTCGAAGGCGACCCGGCCCGTCTGGGCGGCCAGGGTCTCGGCCATCCCGCCGCCCGCGACGACAGTCCCACGGTCCATGATCACCATGCTGGAGGCCAGGTGCTGCGCCTCCTCCAGGTAGTGCGTGGTGAGCAGGATGGTGGTGCCCTGCCGCGCCAGGTCCAGGATGACCTCCCAGGTGTCCCTGCGGGCCCGCGGGTCCATCCCGGTGGTCGGTTCGTCGAGGAAGAGCACGTCCGGCCTGCTCAGGATGGCCAGGGCCAGGTCGAGACGGCGTTTCTCCCCGCCGGAGAGCTGGCGTACCCTGGTGCCCGCCTTCGCGTCGAGCCCGGCCAGCCCGAGCGCCTCGTCCCTCGGCCTCGGCGCGGCGACGAAGTCCCGCCAGGCGTCAACCGTCTGCGCCACGGTCAGGTCGGGGAAGAACCCCGCCTCCTGGAGCATGATCCCGCTGCTGCGGCGCACCGCGGCCCTGTCCCTGACCGGGTCGAGACCGAGCACCCTGACCGTTCCCTCGTCGGGTGCCTGGAAGCCCGCCAGCACCTCGACCGTGGTGGTCTTCCCAGCGCCGTTACGCCCGAGCAGGGCGAAGATCTCTCCCTGCGCCACCTCGAAGGAGACGTCCCTGACGGCCGTGAAGTCCCCGTAGCTCTTCCTGAGCCCGTCCACCTGAATCGCTGTCACACCTCAAGAGCATGCGGATCGGCGCCTCGCTTCGGCAGTGAGGAATTCACATGTCTGGCGCATCAGGGCAAAGTCCCCGGACCCGCCCCGACTAGGTCCGCGGTGGGTGGACATCCTTGACACATGACTGAACTTCGCCCGGAGACACGCACCGTCCACCTGCCCCGCCCTTCGCTGAACGGCAGCCGCCCCATCGCCGTGCCGATCTACCAGACCTCGGGCTTCGTCTTCGAGGACCCGGCCGTCTTCGCCGAGGGGATGGGCCGTCCCGACGGCGCCTTCGTGTACGGCAGGCTGTCCAACCCGACAGTCCGCTCCCTTGAGGAGGCCATCGCCGGGCTCGAAGGCGGCGTCGGGGCGGTGGCGACCGCCTCGGGCATGGGGGCGATCAACTCGGTGCTGCTCGGCCTGCTCAAGCCCGGTGACCACCTGATCGCGCAGAAGCCCCTCTACGGTGGCACCGCGGCGATGCTCAACGACCTGTCCTCGCGCTTCGGCATCGAGGTCTCCTACGTGCCGGAGGACGACCCCGAGGCGTTGCGCGCCGCCGTACGCCCCGAGAGCAGGCTGGTCTATCTGGAGACCATCGCCAACCCGGTGACCCAGGTCGCCGACCTGCCGGGGATGTGCGCGGCCGCCCGTGAGGCGGGGCTGGTGTCCGTGGTGGACAACACCTTCGCCTCGCCGGTGCTGTGCCGTCCGATCGAGCACGGGGCCGACATCGTGGTCCACTCGACGACCAAGTATCTGAGCGGGCACACCGACGTGCTCGGCGGCATCGCGGTCTTCGCCTCGGACGACCTCTACCGCAGGGTGTGGCACTTCGCTGTCGAGCTCGGCGCGACCGCCGACCCGTTCGCGGCCTGGCTGACCCTGCGCGGCATCCAGACGCTGCCGCTGCGGATGGAACGCCACTGCGCCAACACCCGGGAGCTGGCGCTGCGCCTGGACAACCACCCCGCGGTCGCCGCGGTGCACTGGCCCGGCCTGCCCTCGCACCCCTCGCACGCCCTGGCCAGGAAGCTGCTGCCCGACTTCGGGGGTGTCTTCTCCTTCGACCTGGTCGGCGGGCGCGCGGCGGGCGAGAAGTTCATGAGTTCGGTACGGCTGGCGCTGCTGGCCCCCTCACTCGGCGGCGTCGAGACACTCGTCCTGCACCCGGCGACCACCTCGCACCGCTCGCTGACGCCCGAGGAACTGGCGCGGCACGGGATCCGCGAGGGCACGGTCAGGGTCGCGGTCGGCATCGAGCACATCGAGGACCTGTGGGACGACTTCTCCCAGGCACTGTCCTGAGCCGGTGAGCGACGGCTCGGCGCCGGTGGCGCCGGGCCGTTTGACTTTTCCAATACGAACGTTCATATTGGATGCATGGCGAGAGCTTCCAAGAAGGACCAGATCCTCGACCAGGGGATGCGGGCCGTGCGCAGGACGGGCCTGGTCGGGTCGAGCGTCCGCGACATCACGGCGGCGGCGGAGGTGCCGCTGGGATCGTTCGGCAACCACTTCGCCTCGAAGGAGGCGTTCGGGCTCGCGGTGATCGACCACTACTTCGCCGGGGTCCGCGAGATCGTCGCCGCGACGCTCGACGACACCTCCCGGCCGCCGCTGGCCCGGCTGCGGGCCTACTTCGACGAGATCACCGACCGGCTCGAACGGCGCGGCTGGCACGACGGGTGCCTGATCGGCAACACGAGCCTGGACTCGACGGAGACCAGCGAGGCGATCCGCGTCCGGCTTTCGGAGGTGTTCGCCGAGTGGCACGAGCCGTTCGCCCGCTGCCTGCTGGAGGCGGAGAGAGCCGGGGAGGTCACGCTCCCGCTGCCCGCCCTGAGCTTCGCGGACTTCCTGATGGCCTCCTGGCAGGGGGCGATGCTCAGGATGAAGGTCGAACGCTCCCCGGAACCGCTCGAACGGTTCAAGACGGTCGTGTTCGACGCCCTGCTCGCGCCGGGCCGTACCCCCACGAATGAGAGGAACCGATGATTATGACTTATCCCAGGACGCGGGTCGAGGTGCCGGGCACGTACATGAGCCACGTGGACACCGGAGACGGTGAGCCGGTGGTGTTCCTGCACGGCAACCCGACGTCGTCCTACCTGTGGCGGAACGTGATCCCGCACCTGGCGGACGTCAACCGCTGCCTGGCCCCCGACCTGGTCGGGATGGGCGCCTCGGGGCCCGCGCCCGACGGGGCCTACCGCTTCGCCGACCACGCCCGCCATCTCGACGCCTGGTTCGACGCGGTGCTGCCGGAGGGGCAGGTCACGCTGGTGCTGCACGACTGGGGCTCGGCGCTCGGCTTCCACTGGGCGCACCGGCACCCGGAGCGGGTGCGCGCCATCGCCTACATGGAGGCGATCGTGCAGCCCCGGCTCTGGGCCGACTTCCCCGAGGGACGCGACACGCTGTTCCGCGCCATGCGCGGCCCCGAGGGGGAGCGCCTGATCCTGGACGAGAACTTCTTCGTCGAGACCGTGCTGCCGAAGAGCGTGCTCAGGACGCTCGACGAGGCCGAGATGGAGGCCTACCGCGCGCCGTTCCGCACCAGGGAGTCACGCCTGCCGACCCTGGTCTTCCCGCGTGAGCTGCCCATCGACGGGACGCCCGCCGACGTGGCCGAGACGGTCGAGGCGTACGGCCACTGGCTCGCGGGCAGCCAGGTCCCCAAGCTGCTGATCTCGGCCGAGCCGGGGGCGATCCTGGTCGGCCGGGCCCTGGAGTTCGCCAGGACGTGGCCCAACCAGCGGGAGGTCACGGTCCGTGGCGTCCACTACGTGCAGGAGGACTCCCCGCACGAGATCGGCGAGGCCGTGCGGAAGTTCGTGCTGGCTCTCTGAGCCGGTGGCCCCCGGGGACCACCGGCTCAGAGAGGGTCAGCGGTAGCTGTGCTCGACGGTGGGGAAGGAACCGCCGGTCACCTCGTCGGCGAAGGCGCGCACCGCCCGGTCCATCTCGCCCGCGAGGTCGGCGTACCTCTTGACGAACTTCGGCGGGTTGGGGGTCAGGCCCATCAGGTCCTGCCAGACCAGGACCTGGGCGTCGGTCGAGGGCCCGGCGCCGATGCCGATGGTCGGGATCGACAGGGAGGCGGTGACCCGCTCGGCGAGGTCGGCGGGGACGCACTCCAGGACCACCGCGAAGGCCCCGGCGTACTCCAGGTCCTTGGCGTCGGCCATCAGCTCGTCACCCGACTGGCCGCGTCCCTGCACCCGGTAGCCGCCGAAGGCGTTGACCGACTGCGGGGTCAGGCCCAGGTGGGCCATCACCGGGATGCCCGCCGAGACCAGGGTCTCGACCTGGGGCATGACCCTGCGGCCGCCCTCCAGCTTGATCGCGTGGGCGCCCGCCTCCTTCATGAAGCGGGCGGCCGTCTCCAGCGCCTGCTGGGGAGAGGCCTGGTAGGAGCCGAACGGCAGGTCCGCGACCACCATCGCCCGGGAGGAGCCGCGCACCACGGCCGAGGTGAGCGGGATGAGGTCGTCGACCGAGACCGGCAGCGTCGAGTCGTAGCCGTAGACGACCATGGCGGCCGAGTCGCCGACGAGCAGCACCGGGATGCCTGCCTCGTCGAAGACCCTCGCCGTCATCGCGTCGTAGGCGGTGACCATCGGCCACCTCTCGCCCCGCTCCTTGGCGGCGGCGATGTCCCTGACGGTGACCCTTCGCCCGGCCTTGCCGCCGTACAGAGCGGTCGGCTGGCCGGTCATGGAAGAGGGCACGGAAGAGGACATGGATGAAGACACAGAAGAGGGCATGAAAAGCCTCCAGCGGAGTCTCGAGGCGTCCCTGTGACGTCCCCGGACTGCTTCCGATGATTGCACGCGGACGTCTTGATAAACACCCCCGGTCCCGTCCGTAATCCGGTGCGGAGCGTGTCGGTGCCATACGACACAATACGCGGGGAGGTAAGTAATCAAATGGCATTGGAGCCTTACCGTCGTCTGCTGTCCGTGCCCGGTGTGCGGTCGTTGCTGCTGGTGGGGACGGTCGCCCGGATACCGGCGACCGCGACCGGGATCACCCTGACCCTGCACGTGGTCAACGGCCTCGGGCTCGGCTTCGCCCAGGCGGGGCTGGCCGCGATGGCGAGCGCGATCGGCACGGCCGTCGGCTCGCCGCTCGCGGGACGGTTCGTCGACCGTCGCGGGCTGCGGCCCGTGGTCCTGGTGACCTCCCTGGCGCAGCTGGCCTTCTGGGCGACGGCCTGGGCGCTGCCGTTCCCCGCGCTGCTGGCCGCCACGGCGCTGGCCGGGCTGCTCAGCCTGCCGCTGTTCAGCGTGCTCAAGCAGTGCGTCGCGGCGATGGTCCCGCTCGAACAGCGCAGGCTCGGCTACTCGCTCGACTCGATCCTCATCGAGCTGTCCTACATGACGGGCCCCGCGCTCGGCGTCCTCGGCGTCACCCTGATCGGCAGCACGTGGACGATGTGCGTGGTCGGGGTCGGTCTCGTCGGCGCGGGCGCGGCGCTGTTCTTCATGAACCCGCCTGTCCGCTCGGACGAGGAGGCCGAGGAGGCCGAGGAGATGGCACAGGCGGGGGAGAAGGTGTCCAGGCGCCGCTGGCTGACCCCGGCGGTCGCGGGCCTGCTCGGCACCGTGTGCGCGGCGACCTTCGTGCTCACCACGACCGAACTCGCCCTGGTCGCGACCATGAAGCAGTCGGGCGACACCGCGTGGACGGGCCTGGCCATCGGCGTCTGGTGCGCGTACTCGTTGGTCGGCGGCCTCGTGTACGGTGGCCTGTCGCGGGGTTTCTCCCCGCTGCTGCTGATCGGCGCCATGGGCGTGCTCACCGTCCCCGTGGGGCTGGTCGGCGACGACTGGCGCTGGCTGATGATCGCGCTCCTGCCCGCCGGGGTGCTGTGCGCGCCGGGGCTGTCGGCCACGGTCGACACCCTGAGCCGCTGGGTCCCCGCGGGGGCGCGCGGCGAGGCGATGGGCCTGCACGGTACGGCGCTGCTGATCGGCGGTGCCGCGTCGGCGCCGATGGCCGGGGCGCTCATCGACTCCTGGGGACCGGGCTGGGCCTTCGCGGTCGCGGGCCTGGTGGGGGTGGCCATGGTGCTGCTCGCCCTGCCGTTCTGGCGACGAACAGGTGTCCCCGCTGAGGGATCCGTACCGGTTTCCGTCTGAATTTGCCGGAAATATCCGGCAAATACGAAACGCAACGGTTGCGTATCGTAAGATCTACCGATACGGTACTGTTTCGAAACTTTTGTGTATCGAAACGGGGCATCCATGGAACACCAAACCGGCCACCCGAGACGGTGGCAGATCCTGGGGGTGCTGGTCTTCAGCCTCCTGGCGGTCGTGTTGGACAACACGATCCTCAACGTCGCGCTGAAGACGATCGCCGACCCCCAGGAGGGCCTGGGGGCGACGCAGAGCCAGCTCGAATGGGCGATCAACTCCTACACCCTCGTCTTCGCCGGACTGCTGTTCACCTTCGGGGTGATCGGCGACCGCACCGGCCGCAAGCGCATGCTGTTCATCGGCATGGTGCTCTTCGGCCTGGCGTCGCTGGCCTCCGCGTACGCCCAGGACCCGACCCAACTGATCGTCGCGCGGGCGTTCATGGGCGTCGGCGGTGCGGCGATCATGCCGGCCACCCTTGCGATCATCTCCAACGTCTTCCCGCCGCAGGAGCGCGGCAAGGCGATCGGCGTCTGGGCGGGAGGCGTCGGCATCGCCGTGGCGATCGGCCCGATCACCGGTGGCCTGCTCATCGAGCACTTCTGGTGGGGCTCGGTCTTCCTGATCAACCTGCCGATCGTGCTGATCAGCATGGTGCTCATCGCGCTCGTCGTGCCCGAGTCGCGTGACCCCAAGCCCTCCAGGCTCGACCCGGTCGGCGTGCTGCTGTCCATCATCGGTCTCGTCGCGATCACCTACGGCATCATCAGGGGCGGTGAGCTGGCCACGGTCGCCAGCGCCGAGGTGCTGGTCCCGACGATTCTCGGTCTGGCCGTGCTCGCGGCCTTCATCTGGTACGAGCGCCGCATCGACCACCCGGCCTTCGACGTCCGCTACTTCTCCAACGCCCGTTTCTCCACCGCGGTTGGCATGATCGGCATCGTGTTCTTCGCGATGATGGGCGCGATGTTCTTCCTGATCTTCTACCTGCAGATCGTCCTCGGCTTCACCCCGATGGAGTCGGGCGCGCTGATGATCCCGTTCGCCGCGGCGCAGATCATCTTCGCCCCGCTCAGCCAGCAGATGGTCAGGCGCTTCGGCAGCAAGGTGAGCGCGACCGTCAGCATGGTCGTCGTGGCCGCGGCCCTCGGCTCGTACGCGCTGATGGACCAGCACACCCCGATCCTGGTGATCGAGATCGTCTTCTTCGTCCAGGGCGCGGCGATGGCCAACATCATGCCGCCCGCGACCACCACGATCATGGAGTCGCTGCCCAGGGAGAAGGCGGGCGTCGGCTCGGCCATGAGCAACACCGTCCGCCAGGTCGCGGGCGCGCTCGGCGTCGCGCTGCTCGGCTCGCTGCTCTCGGCGACCTACCGCGACGAGATCGCCCCCAGCCTGGCCGGCCTGCCCGCCGACCTGCAGCACCTGGGAGGCGAGTCCCTGACCGGTACGCTCGGCGTGGCCAAGGCCCTCGGCGAGCGCGGCGTCGCGCTGATCGAACCGGCCAAGCACGCCTTCCTCGACGGCATGCACGTCACCGCCCTGGTCTCCGCCGCCTTCGCGCTCCTCGGCGCGCTGGTGGTGCTCAGGTGGCTGCCGGGCAGGAACGCCCCGGCACAGGCCGCGGAACAGCACGATCCCGACAGGGAACCGGCCAGCGTATAGGTAGTGTGGAAAGACGATGACCACGACGGACGAGACTCAGGCGACCCGCCCCGCGGGCCGCCCCCGCAGCGCCCGGGCGGAGAAGGCGATCATCGACGCGACCCTTGACCTGATCAGCGAGAGCAGCGGTCTCGGTGAGCTGTCGATCGAGGCGATCGCCGCCCGCGCGGGCGTCGGCAAGACGACGATCTACCGCCGGTGGTCCAACAAGGAAGACCTGCTCGTCGACGCCCTCGCCGCCCTCAAGGCGCCGCTGCCCACGCTGGCGGGCAGGTCGCTGCGCGAGGATCTGGTCGCCTGCGCCGAGGTCTTCCTCCGCGAGACGCGCAACGCGCGGTCGCGGTGCGTGATGAACATCGCGATGAACGAGGCCGAACGGCATCCCCGCCTCGTGCAGCGCATCCACCAGGCGACCATCGCGCCGCGCAGGGCGGTGCTGACCGCGTTGCTGGAGCGCGGCGTCGCGACCGGCGAGCTGAGGGCCGACCTCAACGTGCCGATCGCCCTCGCCTCGCTGATCGGGACCATGGTCTGGTACGTCAGGGGCTTCGAGCCGGGCCACGAGGATCTTCCCGAGGGGGCCGCCGAGCAGGTCGTCGATCACCTGCTCGTCGGCCTGGTCCCTCGCTGACCCCTACCGGCTGATCTTCGCCTCAAGCCACGGCCGCAGCACGGGCAGGACCGCGGGCGGCTGCATGGCCCCCGTGTGGTCGAGCCCGTCGAGGACCGTCACGTCCCAGCCGAGTGACTCGATCTCCGCCCGCCGTTCGACGACCGCGCTCGCGATGCCCACGCGCACGTCACCCCAGCGCTCGCCGTACTCGATGTCGTCGGCCGACCCGACGAAGCAGAGCCTGGGGCAGGTGACCCGCGCCTGGGCGGCCAGGTCGTCGAACGTCTGCAGTTCCTCGTACAGCGTGACGAACTGCCCGGTCTGGTCCGGCGACATCGTCACCTCGACCGACGACCAGTCGCCCGCCTCCGACGTCTGGGACGCCTTGCCCGAGGGTCCGGCGAGCGCCATCGCGTGGGTCGCCCCGGTCACCCGCAGCATCTCCTTGTACGGCCCGCCGACCGGTGGGAATCCGCCCATGACCAGGGCGGACAGCCGGTCGGTCCTGAGGGCGAGCTGGAGGCCGCTCAGCGCGAGCCAGGAGTAGCCGTAGTAGGCGAACCGGTCGGCCCCCGCGGCGTCGGCGACGGCGAGCAGGTCGCGGGTGATGTTCGCGGGGGTCAGGGTTTCGGGCTTCGGGTTGGCCAGGACGTGGCCCTCGTAGTCGAAGGCGACCACCGTGAAGGCGTCGCGCAGGCCCTCGACGAGGGAGCGGCCGAGCGCGGGATCCATACCCCAGGCACGCATCGCGTCGGCCTGAGGTCCCTCGACGGGCCGGGGGTTGACGGGCAGCAGCAGGACGGGTCCCTCCCCGTGGATCTCGACCTCGATGGTGCTCGCGTCGTGCAGGGTCACCGTGGACATCGGCGTCCTCTCTCGTGTGGCGTGAGGTAACTCCGTACATCGTAAGGAGTTCATGGGCGCAAGAATAGCTTATGTCGTAAAGAGTTGCTGCCGGGGGGCGGAAACGCGTTCGCCGCCGCCCCTGAACAGGGACGACGGCGAGCGGATCACCTCACGTCACGAGGTGGTGAGCGGGGTGTCCTTGCGCTCCTCGGTGACCACGTGCGCGTCAGGGCCGGGGAACACCATGGTCTCGTGCTCGTCGTGCTCCCAGTGCACCATGTAGGGCGGGGAACCGTCCTCGTGGACCAGCCCCACGATCACGCCGATGCGCCGGGTCTCCCCGTGCCGGGTGCCCTCGACGACGAGCCTGTCGCCTACCGCTGCCTTCATCTGATCTCCCCCTCTTTCCTGGACTCCGGCGAGCCGCGGAACGCGGGCGGACCTGTGGAGGGGAGGTGACGGCGCCCGCTCGCCGCACGCCGGACCACCGCGGCCGAACTCAGCCCCCTCCCCGGCCGTCGGTGCTCCTACCAGCGGTGATACCCACCCCGAGCGCTCATGCACGGCACAAAACAGGTCAGAGGGGGTCAGAGGGTCGTTTCGCGCCAGCGGTTGGTGATCGGCAGACGGCGGTCACGGCCGAAGTTCTTGGGAGTGATCTTGGGACCCGGGGGATACTGGCGGCGCTTGTACTCGGCCAGGTCCACCAGGCGGATGATCCTGGCGACCAGGGCCGGGTCGTGGCCCGCCGCGACCAGCTCGGCCGAGCCCATGTCCTTCTCCACGTAGTCGTGCAGCAGGGGGTCGAGCACGTCGTACTCCGGCAGGGAGTCGGTGTCCCGCTGACCGGGACGCAGCTCCGCGCTCGGCTCCTTCTCGATGGAGTTCTCCGGGATCGGCGGGCGCGCGAAGCCGTACAGGAACTCGCCCGACCTGCCCGCCTGGGCGTTGCGCCAGCGTGAGAGCTCCCAGACCAGGGTCTTGAGCACGTCCTTGATGGGCGCGAAACCGCCCGCCGAGTCGCCGTAGAGGGTGGAGTATCCAACGGCCAGCTCACTCTTGTTGCCGGTCGTCAGCACCAGGTGACCGTGCTGGTTGGACAGCCCCATCAGGATCGTGCCGCGCACCCGGGCCTGGAGGTTCTCCGCGGCCAGCCCGGACAGCTCGATCTCCTTCTCGAAGGCGTCGACCACCCCGGAGATCGGGACGAGCCTGGAGTTGATCCCCTGCCGCTCGACCAGCTCCCTGGCGTCGCCCAGCGAGTGCTCGGAGGAGTAGCGCGAGGGCATCAGCACCGCGTGCACCCGCTCCGGGCCGATCGCGTCCGAGGCGATCGTGGCGGTCAGCGCCGAGTCGATCCCGCCGGACAGGCCGAGGATGACCGACTGGAAGCCGTTCTTGCGCACGTAGTCGCGCACCGCGAGGACCAGCGCCGAGTAGACCTCCGCGGTGTCCTCCAGATGCTCGGCGACCGTGGGCGTCAGCGGCTCGTACGGCTCAAGCGGCCGGGCGGACAGTTCGACCCGCTCGACCGTGATGACCGTCCCGTCGCCCGCCTCGGTCTCGAAGGTCCCCAGCCCGCCGAACCGGGCCTCTGGCAGGTCGAGATCGACGACCAGCAGCTCCTCGGCGAACTGCGCCGCCCGCGCGACGAGCTCACCGGAGGCCGAGACGACCAGCGAGTCGCCGTCGAAGACCAGCTCGTCCTGGCCGCCGACCTGGTTGACGTAGAGGATGGCGCAGCCCGACTCCCTGGCCCGCCGCGAGACGAGCGCGAGCCGCACGTCGTCCTTCTCCCGCTCGTACGGCGAGGCGTTCGGCGTGACCAGCAGCCCGGCCCCCGCGTCCGCGGCCACGGCGACGGGACCGCCCTCCTGCCACAGGTCCTCGCAGACGGCGATGGCCACGTCCACCCCGTGCAGCCGGAAGATCGGCAGCCGGTCACCGCGCACGAAGTAGCGGTACTCGTCGAAGACCCCGTAGTTGGGCAGGTGGTGCTTGGCGCTCCTGACCACGACCTGACCCCGGTGGATGAGGGCCGCGCCGTCCAGCGGGGCGCCCTTCGGCTGGCCGACGCGCGGGGCGAGGTTCGCCCGGTCCACGTAGCCGACCACGACCGGCATCTCGCCGAGCCCCTCCTCGGCGAGGCGCGTCGCCAGGGCCTCAAGGGCGGCGAGCGAGGCCTCGACGAAGGAGGTCCGCAGCACCAGGTCCTCGACCGGGTAGCCGGTCAGGGACATCTCGGTGAAGACCGTCAGGTGCGCGCCGCGCTCGGCGGCGCGCCCGGTCCACTCGACGATCCTGGCGGCGTTGGCCGCCAGGTCGCCCACCGCGGGGTTGGTCTGGGCAAGGGCGATGCGCAGTTGGGCCACGAGCCCTACCCTATTGCGGCCACCCCCTCCGGCGCGGGCGGGGCTCAGCCGATGACGCTGAGCAGCCCGAGGTTCTTCGCCTGGCCGATCTCGGGCACGCGCTGGCTCACCTTGTAGGTGTCGGGGTCGAGCACGACCCACGTGTTGGCGCTCCTGCCCTTGACCCGGACCACGAGGGTGCCGTCGCTCAGGAACCTGGCGCCGATCAGCGTGCCCCGCACCGGGATGGTGATCTTCTTGCCGGTCCTGGTGTCGTACAGCGACGGCGTGTAGGACAGCGGCCAGGAACCGTCCCCACCCGGGTCGTTCGCGCCGATCGCGTGCACCACGACCCGGTCACCCTTGGGGGAGACGCTGTCGACGTGGTTGGCGAGGCGGATCCCCGGGACCTTGGTGGAGACGTGCGAGGCGGTGTTCAGCAGGTAGACGCCCCGGGTGTCCCCGGCGTACCCGGCGAGCGTCCTGCCGTCGGCGGACCAGGCCAGGTGGCAGACGCCCGCGGTCCTGCCCGCGACCACCGGCCTGCCGCCGTTCTCGCCGACCAGCGCGACGGTCGCCCTGGTCGCGTTGCCCTTCGTCACGTAGGCGATCCGCTTGCCGTCCGCGCTCCAGGTGGGGGTCAGGCACGGCCCGCCGTAGGCGGCGTTCGCGGCGACCACCCTGTCGCCGGTGGCGGTCTTGACGTGCAGGCGCCCCTTGCCGTCGATCCAGGCGACCTTCCCGCCCCCGGGCGCCGCGGCGAACTGCGCGATGAAGCCGCCCCCGCCGACGGACAGCTTGCTCAGGCCGCCCTGGTGGGTGGTCACCTCGACCCCCGATCCCTTGTAGCCGAAGTAGACGGCCCCCGGGGTGGTCGCCCGGGTGGGGGAGGCGACGGCCGCTGTGGACGCGACGGCCGACACGGCGAGTGCGGCGCCGACGGCCAGAGCCAGGTGCTTCACGCGAAACTCCTCGGATAAGTTCAGCAACGCCTTGTCTGACCCGCGGAAGCGGCGAAAGGTTCACACTCAGGCTGTGGAAATCGGCAGCACGGCCTCCACGACCGTGCCGCCTCCCGGCGCCGAGCCGATCACGCACGTCCCGCCGAGTTCCGCGGCGCGCTCGCGCATCGAGATCAGTCCGACGCCCGCGCGGGGCCCCTCGGGCAGCCCGTTCCCGTCGTCCTGGACGCGGACGACCAGCGACTCGCCCCGGCGCAGCGAGACCACCGCGGAGCGGGCCCCGGCGTGCTTGCGGACGTTGGTGAGTCCCTCCTGCGCGATCCGGTAGGCGGCGACCTCGGTGGCCGCCGGCAGGTCGGACAGATCGCCCTCGGTCTCCACGGCCACCTCGGGCTCACCATCCGCGGCCAGCGCCCGTACGGCTCCCGCGAGCCCCAACTCGTCCAGGGTCGGCGGGCGCAGGCCGTACACCAGCTCCCTGATCTCCTGGCCGACCGTGTCCATCCCCTCGCGCAGCTCGGCCAGCAGCCGGTCCGCGGAGGCCGGGGCGGAACGCAGGCTGATCCTGGCCATGTTGATCGACATCGCCATGTCGGTCAGCGCGTGGCCGAGCCCGTCGTGCAGGTCCCGCCGCAGGCGCCTGCGCTCCTCCTCGCGGGCGGTGAGGATCCGCTCGCGGGAGCGCCGCAGGTCCGCGGTCATCGCCACGGCGTGCACCACGTCCGCGACGTACGGCGTGACCACGGCGATCAGCCGGTCGTTGTGGGCGGCGGCGAACCTGCGGGGGCCGGGGGAGCCCAGGATCAGCCGCCCGACGGGCTCGCCGTGCCAGACCAGCGGCACCACGCGGGGAGTGGGCCCGAGCAGGCCGATCTCGACCCGCCTCGTTCCCGGGGAGCGCGCCTCGACCGCCACCCCGGTCACGCTCAGGCCGTCCTTGACCACCGAGGCGACGGCGGCCAGCGCGTTCGCGGGCTCGGCCTGGCGGACCTCCCTGGTCAGCCGGGCCGCCAGGGCGGCGGGATCGCCGTGCGTGCCGTACATGAGACGGTCGGCCCAGCGCCTGAGCATCGTGCGCAGCGGGTGGAAGAACACCCCGGCGAGCAGTGCGGCGGCCAGGCCGCCCACCCGGTCGTAGCCGGACAGGGCGAACCCGGCGACCGCTCCGGCCCCGAAGTAGACGACGCTGACCGCGGCGATCAGCCCGGCCGCCACGAAGGCGCGGCTGATCACGGTGTCGATGCCGTACAGGCGGTGGCGCAGCACGGAGAAGGTGATGGCGACCGGGATCAGCCCGGTCCACACGGTGGCCGCGAGCACCCAGTCGTTCCCGCCGAGCATGCAGACGATGTAGACGGCGAACGCGCCCAGCGGCCAGGCGATCTGGCGGCGCATCACCGGGTCCGCCCGGCGCAGGCGCAGCGCCAGCGAGAGCATCGCCAGCACCGCGAGCCCCATGATCAGGGTCAGCATGCCGCTCTGCAGCACCGCGCCGTACGGCGTCAGCGCCTCGATCGCCAGCGGGTTGGGCAGCACCCTGGGCAGCGGGTAGTCGTCCAGGGGAGGCGAGGGCCGTACGACCAGGCGGAACGCCTCGACGGCCATCACCACGGCCGACAGCACCACGACGGGACGCCAGCGCCGGGAGGGAAGCCTGCCGTCGGGGGAGTAGAGCGGCAGCAGGACCGCCAGCGTCACCCCGCCGACGGCCCAGCCGATCCCGGCGGCGTAACGGTGGATCCCGGCCGCGGCCAGGTCGCCCTGGGCCCCTGAGCGCAGCATCAGGGCGGTGCCCAGGACGTTGACCGCGCAGGCGATCCCGCCGACGCACATCAGCCACGCCGCGGGCGGTCGGGAGCGATGGGCCAGCAGGAAGGCGCCGACCAGCGGGAAGGTCAGCGCGCACGACAGGTCGGGGGAGACGAGCAGCCCGACGTCCCACCCGGACGGCAGGTCCCAGGCGAGCGCCAGCGCGACCACCGTCAGCGCGGACGCGGCGGTCGAGAGCGCGATGACCGCGAGCCTGGGCCGGGAGATCGCCCGTCGCGCGGGCATGGCGGGCACGGTAGGCACGACGTCCGTTCCGTCGGGGGGACGGCCGGACGGGGTCACGACCGGCATCGTCACCTGCCTACGTCACCCGGGTTGACCAGGCCCGACTCGTAGGCGGCGACGACGAGCTGGGCGCGGTCGAACAGCCCCAGGTGGTCGAGGAGCTTGCTCACCGCCTGGCCGACCGCCCGCTCGGAGATCGCCAGGGTCACCGCGATCTGCCGGTTGGTGAGCCCCCTGGCGATCAGCTTCATCAGGTCGAGGTCGGCGTCGCCGAGCCCCGCGAGACCGGGCGGAGCCGAGGGGTTGGCCCGCCCGGCGAAGCCCGCGATCAGACGGGTCGTGACCGCGGGGTCGATCAGCGCGTCACCGGCCTGCGCGGCGCGCATCGCGCTGATGAGCTGCTCGGGGGCGGAGGTCTTGAGCACGAACCCGCTCACCCCGGCCCGCAGCGCCGCGTAGAGGTTGTCGTCCGTGCCGAACGTGGTCATCATGATCACCTTCGGCGGGGCCTCGTCGGCCAGGATGCGCCGGGCGGCGGTCAGGCCGTCGAGCCGGGGCATCTGGATGTCCATCAGCACCAGGTCGGGACGGGTCTCGCGGACGACCGCGATGGCGTGTTCGCCGTTCTCCGCCTCGCCGACGAGCTGGAAGCCGGGCTCGCTGTCGAGCACGACGCGCAGGCCCGTGCGGACCAGCGCCTGGTCGTCGGCCACCACCACGCGCAGCGCCGGGGCGGCGGGCCGTACGACAACGCTCTCCTGCACGGGCGGCGTGCTCCCGCGCGGGTCCAGGTGGGCGGCCTGCGAGAGTATGTCCGACTCAAGACGCTGCAGGGTCGCGCCAAGGTCGAGCCCCAGCTCCTCGCGGAGCGTCGCCCTGGCCCGTCGGAGCGCTCCCAGCGCGTCACCCTGCCTGCCGCCCCGGTAGAGCGCCAGGGCCAGCAGCCGCCAGGCCTCCTCACGCAGCGGATGGGCCGAGACGTGCGCCTCCAGGTCGGCGACCAGCGCGCCGGACCGGCCCAGCGCCAGCCCCGCGTCCGCGCGGCGCTCCAGCGCGATCAGCCGCAGCTCCTCAAGCCTGCCCGCCTCGGTCACCGCCCACGGCAGGTCGGAGAACTCGGCGAGCGCCGGTCCCCGCCACAGCGACAGGGCCTCCCCGAGCCGCTGCCACACGGTCGCGGGATCGCCCTCCGTCTTGACGGCGTCCTCGAACCTCCAGGCGTCCACCTGCCGGGCCTCGGCGCGCAGCGCGTACCCCGGCGGCGCCGAGACCAGCACCTCCGCCTCCTCCCGGGGAGCGCGGCCCGGTTCGAGGGCGCGCCGCAGGCGTGAGACGTATCCCTGTACGGTCGACAGCGCCTGAGCGGGGGGTTCGCCCGGCCAGAGCTCGTCGATGAGCATGCTTACGGGCACGGCGCGACCGCCCGCGACGAGGAGGCGGGCCAGGACGGCCATCTGGCGCTGGCCGCCGAGATCGATCACCGTGTCGCCGTGGCGAGCCTGGAACGGTCCGAGAGCACGAAATATCAGCATCGCAGGGTAAGCGTAGGGCTAGCTGGTCTGACGTCATACGGTAATACCCACCATCGTTCGCATCCTGTGAGAAATCACCGGGCATTCACGGCCGCGGCCGCCGAATCCGCCACCCCCGCGCGTGTCGTACGGCGCCGCAGCGCGGGCCCGAGGGCGAGCACCCCCACCGCTGCCACCAGGTCGACGGCCCCGATGACCGGCCAGAGCGCCCAGGGCCCCAGTTCGAGCAGCCGGGTGCCCAGCAGCGGGGCGACCATGGAACCGCCCGACCAGGCCAGGCCGTACAGGCCCGCGTAACGTCCGCGCAGCGCGGGTGGGGCGAGGGCGGCCACCATGGCGCCCGCGATGCCCGCGGTGACGATCTCCCCGATCGTCCACAGGACCACGGTCGCCGCGTATCCCAGCACGTCGGAGACCAGGGCCGTCAGCGCGAAGCCCACGCCGATGATCGCCAGGCCCGTGGCGAGCACGACGGCGTGGTCGCGCCTGCCGAGCCAGTCACCGGTCAGCGGCTGCAGGATCACGATCAGGACGCCGTTGACCGCGGCGACCAGGCCGTAGTCGGTGGTGGACAGGCCCTGGGCCGTCATCGCCAGCGGCAGGGTCGTGAACACCTGCGCGTAGGCGAGCGTGGACAGCAGCGTGACCAGGCAGAAGGCGACCATCAGCCGGTCGGTGAGCACGACGGCGAAGCCACCCCCGCGCGGCTCCGCCGTGCCGCGCGCCGGGAGCGTCTCCGGCACCGCCCGCCACACCAGCAGGCCGAAACCCAGCGCCGCGGCGGCGTTGATCGCGAACATCCAGCCGTACCCGGCCCGCGCGAGCCAGCCGCCCGCGACCATCGCGACCGCGAAGCCGAGGTTCATCGCCCAGAAGATCAGGCCGTAGGCGCGGGGCCGGTCCTGTGGCGGGACCAGGTCGGCCACCAGGGCGTTCGACGCCGGACGGTAGACGTCGACGGCGACCCCCAGCACGAACATGGTGACCACGACGGCGGTCAGCGAGGTCCCGTACCCCAGCGCCCCCATGGTGAGGGCCGTGGCGACCATGCCCCCGGTCAGGGTGATCCGCCTGCCGAACCGGTCGGTCAGCCACCCGGCGAGGACCTGCGACAGCAGCGAGCCGACGCCGAAGACCGTCATCACCGCCCCGGCCGCGGCGTACGACATGCCGCGCTCCTGCGTCAGGAACACCCCGATGAACGGCTGGACCATCATGCCCACCCGGTTGACCAGCGTCCCGGTCCACAGCGCCCAGAACGCCCTGGGCAGGCCGCCGACCTTCGACCGCAGGAAACCGGTCAAGTCACTCTTCATGTCCACAGGGTTGGACAAGGGCAGTGTTATGCCCCACTGTTTTAGGCGTGCCTAAAAGGTCGAATCAGGTCGAGTGGATCTTCGCTCCTGACGACGTGGCCAGGATCCGGTTCGCGTTCTCCCCCATCTGGGAGCTGATCGCCAGCCTGCGCGTCCTGCGCGACCCGGCCAGGCACTCCTTCCACCTGCCGTGGCTGCGCGCCGTACGGTCCCGCCTCTCGGGGGCCGACCTGGCCGAGCTGTTCGCGCTCGTGCCGCTGCACGGCTACATCGTCGACTTCGCGACCCCGACCCCGCTGACCCCGCTGCCCGACTTCGCCGCCGAACTCGATCTCGTACGGCGCACGCCCCCCGAACGCGCGGCCAGGGAGGCGGCCCGTGTCGCGGGGACCGACCCACGGGCCGTCGAGCGTTTCCTCGACGACCCGGAGGCGGGCGTCGCCCGGTTCTCCGACGCCCTTGAGCGTTACTGGGAGACGGCCTTCGCCGAGTTCTGGCCCAGGATCCACGGCCTGCTTGAGGCCGACGTCCTGCGGCGCTCCCGTCACCTGGCCGCGGGCGGCGCCAGGGAGCTGTTCGCCGACCTGCACCCCAACGTGCGCTGGCTCGGCGACCGCCTCGTGGTGGCCAGGCACTGGAGCCACCACGCGCCGCTCGGCGGCGACGGCCTGGTCCTCGTGCCGACCTCCTTCTCCTGGCCCGACGTGACCGTGATGGTCATGCCGTACCGGCCGATGCTGATCTATCCGGTGACGGGGGCGGGCACGCTGTGGACCGCGGGCCCGCCGCCCGCCCCGGGAGCGCTGGCCGCGCTGATCGGCCGGACCAGGGCGCAGATCCTGACCGCCCTGGCCGACCCCGCCACCACCTCGGCGCTCGCCCGCAGGATGGCCCTGACGCCCGGCGCGGTGAGCCAGCACCTGACGGTCCTGACCGACGGAGGGCTGGTGACCCGCCGCCGTCTCGGCCGCGAGGTCGTCTACCGCCGCACTCCGATGGGGGACTCCCTGGCCTGCGCGTCCTGAGCGGGGGTGGGGCTCAGGACGTGACGTCGTATCTCCGCGACTCCAGAAGCCATTCGAGCTGTGCCCTCGGCGCGGTGAGGAAGGCACAGGCGACCTTGCTGGCGTTCCTGGCCTCGACGGGCGTGAGCCCGAACGCGTCGAACAGGCCGGGCAGCCGCCGCGCCGCGGCCCGCAGGTCCTCCGCGCGCTCGGCGATCCGGTCGTTCACCCAGGCCACGGCCTCGGCGTCGGACAGGCCGAAGGCGTGCGCGGCGACCGTCACGTAGTTGTGCACGTCACCGTTGGCCCGTTCCTTGTGGTGCGAGGCGACGTCGTTGCACCAGGCGGTGACGTCGTTGCAGGCGTCGACCAGCGTCCGCCAGGTCGGGCTCTCCCGCAACTCGGCCGGGACCTCGACCCCCAGGCACGGCTCGACCAGGTCGAACAGGTAGGGACCGACCGTCCCCCTGCGCAGCGCGGGGTACTCGGCCACCGAGGGCACCCGCCCCGCGCACCGGTTCTCCGCCTCGGTACGGCACGCCGCCCCCTGGGCCGCGAGCCCGTCGGCGAAGCGCTCCCGCCAGCGGCGGCTCATCCGGGGGGCGGTGGCCCCCCACAGGTCACGGAAGGCCGCCTCGACGGGGGAGACCCCCTCGGGCCTGGGCGTCCTGACCGGCAGCGGGGAGGGGATCCACGTCATGACCGGCGCCGCGGGCCTCGGCTTCGTCGCGGTGAGCGTCATGGCCGTCTTGACCGCCTGCGTCTCGTGGACGGCGGCCTCCGCGGTGTGGCGGACGAGCCGGGAGAAGGTGGCCTCGACGATCCCGGCCGCGCGTCCCGCCGGTTTCTCGTCCCACTCGTCGTCGAAGTGGAACAGCCAGGTCAGCCACTTGGCGAACAGGAGCGTCGAGTCGGTGCCGAACCCGGCGAAGGCGCGGCCCGCCATCCGGTCGAAGCGCGCGAGCACGGGCGTCTCCAGGCCGACCTCGCGGGTCCAGTCCGCGAGCGCGGCCGTGATCCGGTCGATCGAGGCGTGCATGCGGCACGGGGCGGCCATGACCGGAACCCGGTCGACGAGGGGCAGCAGCAGAGCGGCGGCGACCGGGGAGGCCCGCTCGACGGTCCTGGTCGCCGCGTCGATGACGGGCACTACAGCGAACCGGCCGACCGGGCGAGGGCGACACCCGGGACGACGCTCGTGTAGTAGGCCCTGGTCGCCTCGACCAGTTCGTCGACCGAGACCCCGCGGTCGCGCTCAAGGCGCTCGAAGGCGGTCTCCGCCTCACCGTGCGGGGTGCCGAACGCGCTCAGCAGAAGCCGCAACTCGGCGGCCTCGACGACACCGTCGCCGTCGGTGTCGCACATCTCCGCGACGGCCTCGGCCGCCGGTCGCAGCACCGCGTCGAACCGCTCGTCCTCGGAAAGGACCGAGGACATGCCGGTCCTGAACTCCTCCGGGGAGATGGCACCGTCGCCGACCTCACCGGACAGAGCCTGCCAGACCGACTCGAACCCATCGACCAGCTTGCTGCCCGCCGCCGAGGTCGGCGACTCGCCGAAGCCGACCAGGATCAGGGCGCCCAGGCCAAGCAGGTCATCGCGTTCGACCCGCCCGTTGCCGTCGGCGTCCAGTTGCCCGAAGGCATGATCCAACCTGCGCTTGAGAAGCTCTGTGCTCATCCTACACCTCCACGTTACTTGTGGGACACAGGCGGTTACTCTAGGTGACGATAGCGACGGGATTCCAGAAGTCCCTCCAGGTAAGCCCTCGGAATCGTCAAGAAGGCACAGGCCACCTGGATCACCTCGCGGGAGGCGTCGAGACCGAGATCGTGGCGCCCGACGAGCGGGGGAAGGGCGCGGGCGGCGCTCCAGAGTTCCTCCATCCGCTCGACCACCCGGTCGATCACCAGGGCGTGCGCCGCCCTGCCCGAGGTCTCCGCGGTCCTGGCAGTGGGGACCGGGAGGTGGCCGGTCAGCAGGGCGTCGCACCAGGTCACCACGTCGCCACCGGCCTCGGTCGTCGCGCGCCACCGGCGGCTCTCCTGCAGCGGCGCGGGCACCTCGACCCCGAGGCACGGCTCGGCCAGGTCGAGCAGGCGCCGCCCGAACCCCGCCGCGTCCGGTACGGCGAGCCCGGCGACGAACCGCTCGCGCCACCCGTCGCCCATCGCGGGCGCGCAGGTCCCCCACAGGTCGGCGAAGGCCCGCTCGACCGGCGCGGGCCCCGGCTCACCGCCCCCGGCGACCGCGAGCACCCCGGGGAGCGCGGCGGGCTCGCGGCGCAGCCGGGTCAGCAGGGTCAGCCAGCGGGCGAACAGCGTGGCCGTACCGGTGTCGTGCCGGGCGAAGGCCCGCCCGGCCAGCCGGTGGACGCCCTGCGCCGGGTCGGCGTCCAGGCCGGTCCTGCGCGCCCAGTCGATGACCGCGGCCTCGATCCGGTGCGCGGACGGATGCATGGGGCAGGGCGCCGACAGTGCCGCCAGCCGTTCTCTGAGTGGGATCTCCCGCGAGGTCGCGTTGGGCCGGGTACGCATCGTCTTCCCCCAGAAAGGACGTCAGAAGGACGTGGTGGACGTGGGTGCGCGCGGCCCGGGGTGTCCCGGTTCGCCGTGGGCGCCATGCGGCCTACCGCCCGGGTGATCGGCGCGCGGGCCGGTGGCCCGCATTGTTTCGCCCGGTCACCCTGCGTACCAGCACCGTCACTCCGGGCGTGTCCCGATGCTTTTGACCCCACCTGCGGGGTTGTACGGCTGTCGCGGCGTGTGAGGGGACACAACGGGAGACACCGGAGGGGCAGGAAAGGGGCGAAACGGCGTCTGGCCACCTTCTTCGTAACGTGTCCGAAACACTGGGCGGGCAGACTGGTAGGAGGCCGAACGTGTGCCCGCAGATGTGCGCCGTGCCGGCCTCGGCAGTGGAGGAGAGGCTTTGGACCGCCAGCAGGAGTTTGTTCTCCGTACCCTTGAGGAGCGCGACATCCGGTTCATCCGGTTGTGGTTCACCGACGTGCTCGGGTTCCTGAAGTCGGTCGCCATCGCCCCCGCCGAGCTTGAGGGGGCCTTCGCGGAGGGCATCGGCTTCGACGGCTCGGCCATCCAGGGCTTCGCCCGCGTCTACGAGTCGGACATGCTCGCCAAGCCCGACCCCTCGACCTTCCAGATCCTGCCCTGGCGCAGCGAGACACCCGGCGCCGCCAGGATGTTCTGCGACATCCTCATGCCGGACGGCTCGCCCTCGCACGCCGACCCGCGCTGGGTGCTCAAGCGCACCCTGGCCAAGGCCTCCGACATGGGCTTCAGCTTCTACACCCACCCCGAGGTCGAGTTCTTCCTGCTGAAGGACAGGCCGGAGGCGGGTAAGCGCCCCGAGCCGATCGACGACGGCGGCTACTTCGACCACACCCCGCACAGCTCGGGGCACGACTTCCGGCGCAGCGCGATCATGATGCTGGAGTCGATGGGCATCTCGGTCGAGTACAGCCACCACGAGGGCGCCCCCGGCCAGCAGGAGATCGACCTGCGCTACGCCGACGCGCTCACCACGGCCGACAACATCATGACCTTCCGGCTGGTCATGAAGGAGGTCGCGCTCGAACAGGGCATCTGGGCGAGCTTCATGCCCAAGCCGTTCACCGAGCACCCCGGCTCCGGCATGCACACCCACATGTCGCTGTTCGAGGGAGACCGCAACGCCTTCTACGAGCCGGGGGCCGACTACCAGCTCTCCAAGGTCGGCAGGTCCTTCATCGGGGGGCTGCTCGCGCACGCCGCCGAGATCACCGCCGTCTGCAACCAGTGGGTCAACTCCTACAAGCGGCTGTGGGGCGGCGCCGAGGCGATCGCCGGGGCCGGCGGTGAGGCGCCGAGCTACATCTCCTGGGGGCACAACAACCGCTCCGCCCTGGTCAGGGTGCCGATGTACAAGCCCCACAAGAGCGGTTCGACCCGCATCGAGTTCCGTTCGCTCGACTCGGCCTGCAACCCCTACCTGGCCTTCGCGGTGATCCTCGCGGCGGGCCTGAAGGGCATCGAGCAGGGCTACGAGATGCCTCCCGGCGCCGAGGACGACGTCTGGGCGCTGACCTCGGCCGAGCGCCGTGCCCTGGGCATCCAGCCGCTGCCGCAGTCGCTCGACGAGGCCATCGCCGTGATGGAGCGCAGCGAACTGGTCGCCGAGACCCTGGGCGAGCACGTCTTCGACTACTTCCTGCGCAACAAGCGCGCCGAGTGGAGCGAGTACCGCCGCCAGGTCACCGAGTTCGAGCTCGGCCGCTACCTGCCGGTGCTGTGACGGTCCCGGGGTGCGGCCGAGGGCCGTACCCCCACCTGGCTCGCGCGGACGCTTCCCGGGCGCGGTAGGGTTCAGCCACGCGGGCGGTTCCGGCGCCCGTACCCTGTGACCCCCGATCATGCGGGCTGCTTCGGCGTGCCCGTGGGCCGGCCGGTCCGCGGGGCACGGAGCGTGGGCCGTACGAGACTCCGAGGAGACGGTCGGCGGGCCGTCACCGGGGACTCACCGGCCAGGACGCGCCCCCCGCGGTTCCTCTCAGGACGGCGGGTGGCAAGGCGCCGTTGACCCGCACGTCACCGTCACCTGGTTCGCTGGCCGCGTGGCGGCTCCGGTAAAATCGGTCGGTCCATTTATAGGGATTTTTCGAGGATAAATCGCCGTATTGGGCGATTAGGAGGTGCCGTATGACAACGGCTGCCGAGCTGCAGACCGTGGTGACCGTCCCGGCGCGTTTCCGAGGGCCCGAGGGCTCGGCGAACGGCGGATGGATAGCGGGCACGGTCTCACAGGCGTCACACGGCGCCCGGCACGACTCGGCCGTCGAGGTCACACTGCACGCGCCCACACCCCTTGAGACCGAGCTGTCCCTGCGCCACCTGGCCAACAGCGCGACCCTGACCAGCGGTGAGACCCTGCTCGTCGAGGCCATCCCGGTCACCGAGCGGCTCACCGCCCCCGAGTTCGTGCCGTTCAACGAGGCGGCCCGCGCGGAGAGCGGTTTCGCGGGGGTCGCCGGGCACCCCTTCCCCGGCTGCTTCGTCTGCGGCCTGCGCGACCCGGGGGACGGCCTGCGGATCTTCCCCGGCTCCGTGCCCGGCACCGACCTGGTCGCCGCGGGCTGGCGGGTGCCGATGACCGTCACCGACGAGGACGGCGTCGTCCCCGAGGCGGTCCTGTGGGCCGCCCTCGACTGCGCGACCGGCTGGGCCCACTTCACGCCCGGTGAGTCGGCCCTGCTCGGCAGGCTGACCGCCCAGGTCGAGCGGCGCGTCTACCCCGGCGGCACCTACTCCGTCGTCGCCCGCGCCACCGGCCGCGAGGGCCGCAAGCTCTTCGGCGAGAGCGCCGTCTACGAGGTGGACGGCACCCTGGTCGCCACAGCCAAGGCCGTCTGGATCGCCTCCGCCTGAGGCCGTACGGGATCGGGGGCCGCACCCCCCGAATCACCTGGTATGGGGTCTTGTACGGCTTTCGCTGATAATTACGGCATGAGAATCACCGTCGTCGAGAACGAAGCCGAAGCGGGCCTGGGCGCCTTCGCCGGATGGCTGGCCGACAGCGGCGCCGAGTGCGAGGTCATCAGGCCGTACGCCGGAGTGCCGATCCCACGACGGGCCGGGAACGGCCTGATCGTGCTCGGCGGGACGGCGGCGGCCTGGGAGGACGACCGCTTCCCCTGGCTGCCCGAGACCCGCGACCTGCTCAGGACCTCGGTCGAGGACGGCGTGCCGACCCTCGGTGTCTGCCTCGGCGCCCAACTGCTGACGCTCGCCTGCGGCGGCACTGTCGAACGCGGTGAGCACGGCCTTGAGATCGGCGCCACCGAGATCGTCCCCCTTCCTGACGCCGACGACGACATCCTGTTCACCGGGTTCGGCCCGGTGCCCGCCGTCCAGTACCACGGCGACGCGATGACCAGGCTCCCCGAGGGGGCCGTGCCGCTGGCCACCGGACACCTCTACCCCAACCAGGCATACCGGCTGGGGGAGCGGGCCTGGGGGGTGCAGTTCCACCCGGAGGCGGACGTCGAGGTCTTCACCGACTGGACCGGCCACTCCGCCGACCACCTCACCGGGCTCGGCCACTCGGTCGAGGAGCTCAACGCGGGGGTCAAGGCCGCCGAGGAGAGGCTGATCCGGACCTGGCGGACGTTCGCCCAGCGCTTCGCCGCCGTCGTCGCGTCCACCGCCGCGTCCGGCTGAGCGGCCTGGCCGTACAGGACGGGGGTGGCGGGGCGGTGATCGGGGAAGGCCACACGTGCCCGGTGACCGCGGACGAGGGAGGATGAGCGCCGTGCCCCGGATGGAGACGACCGAGGGCCGGATGGCCAGGCTCGGGTTCGCCGACGCGGCCAGGGCGGGACGGCTGTTCGGCGAGCTGGGCACCCCCGCGGAGCGCGAGGGCGGTCTGCTCGACCTCCTCGTGGCGACCGCCGATCCCGACCTGGCGCTGACCTCGCTCAACCGGCTCGCCGAGCGGGACGGGGAGGCCGTCGGGGCACTCGTCGCCGACCCCGTCCTGGGGGCGAGGCTGCTGGGCGTCTTCGGGGTCAGCGCCGCGCTCGGCGACCACGTGGTCAGGCACCCGGAACACCGGCACCTGCTGGACGGCACCCGGGAGCTGAGACGGCCGACCGCTCCCGAACTGCGGGAAGAGCTGCTGCGGGCGGTCGGCGCCGATCCCGGGGATCCCGAGCCCAGGGCGGCGGCCACCGGCACCGAGACCCTGGTCGCGCTGCGCGTCGCCTACCGGGCCCGCCTGCTGCGCCTGGCCGCCCGCGACGTCCTCGGTCAGGCCTCGCTCGCGGAGGTCACCTCCGAGCTGTCCGACCTCGCGGGCGCCGCCCTGGAGGCGGCCCTCGCCGTGGCCAGGGCCGAACACCCCGGTGCCGGTGCCGTACGGCTCGCCGTCATCGGGATGGGCAAGTGCGGGGCGCGGGAGCTCAACTACATCAGCGACGTGGACGTCGTCTTCGTGGCCGAACCCGGGGAGGGCACGGAGGAGTCCGACGCCATCCGGCTGGCCACCCGCCTGGCCCAGGGCATGATGCGGGTCTGCTCGGCGAACACCCCCGAGGGCGCGCTGTGGGAGGTGGACGCCGCGCTGCGCCCCGAGGGCAGGTCGGGGCCACTGGTACGCACCCTCGCCAGCCACCGCGCCTACTACCACCGTTGGGCCAAGACCTGGGAGTTCCAGGCGCTGCTGAAGGCCCGGCCCATCGCGGGAGACCTCGAACTGGGCGAGCAGTACGTCTCGATGACCAACGAGATGGTCTGGCAGGCCGCCACCCGGGAACGGTTCGTCGAGGACGTGCAGGCGATGCGCCGCAGGGTCGAGGCCCACGTGCGCGGCGACGAGGCAGAACGCCAGCTCAAACTCGGCCCAGGGGGACTGCGCGACATCGAGTTCGCCGTGCAACTGCTGCAGCTCGTCCACGGCCGCCTCGACCCGCTGCTGCGCCGCCGCGCCACCCTTCCCGCGCTGGCCGCGCTCTCCAGGGGCGGCTACGTCGGCAGGGACGACGCCAAGGCCCTGGCCGAGGCCTACACCTTCCTGCGCCGGGTCGAGCACCTGATCCAGCTCCACCGGCTGCGCCGTACCCACGTGGTGCCCGAGGGGGAGGGCGACCTGCGGCGGCTCGGACGCGGGCTCGGCATGACCGTCGATCCGGTCGGCGAGTTCACCACCCGGTGGCGGCGGCACGCCATGGAGGCCAGACGCCTGCACGAGAAACTGTTCTACCGGCCGCTGCTGCAGGCCGTCGCCCGGCTGCCCGAGTCGGAGGACCGCCTCTCGACCTCCGCCGCGCAGGCCCGCCTTGAGGCGCTCGGCTACGCGGACCCGGCCGGAGCCCTGCGCCACATCAGCGCGCTGACCAGCGGGGTCTCCCGGCGCGCCGCCATCCAGCGGACCCTGCTTCCGGTCATGCTCGGCTGGTTCGCCGACGCCCCAGACCCGGACGCGGGCCTGCTCGGCTTCCGTCAGGTCTCGGACAAGCTCGGTTCGACCCCGTGGTACCTGCGGCTGCTGCGCGACGAGACGGCCGTCGCCTCCCGCCTGGCCAGGCTGCTGGGGACCAGCCGCTACGTGACGGGGCTGCTGCTGCACGCCCCGGAGGCGGTCGCGATGTTCGGCTCCGACACCGACCTGGCCCCCCGGCCCCCAGAGGCGCTGCTGGCCGAGGCGCGGGCGACCGTCGGACGCTACCCGGGCGAGGCGGAGAGCGCGGTCGCCGCCGCCCGTGGACTGCGGCGCAGGGAACTCGTCCGTACGGCCGCCGCCGACCTGTCGGGGCTCCTCGACGTGGAGCGGGTCGGACAGGCATTGTCGGCGCTGAACGACGTGACCCTCCAGGCCGCGCTCGACGCCGCCATCGGCAAGGTCGAGATGGAGCGGCGCACCCCGCTTCCCACCAGGTTCGCGGTGATCGCGATGGGCCGTCTCGGCGGCCTCGAATGCTCCTACGGCAGCGACGCCGACGTGATGTTCGTGCACTCGCCCCTTGAAGGGGTCGTGGAGAGGGAGGCGACGGAGGCTGCCTTCGCGGTCGCCAACGAGCTGCGCCGCCTGCTGGCCCTGCCCGCCCCTGACCCGCCGCTGCTCATCGACCCCGACCTGCGTCCCGAGGGCCGACAGGGACCGCTGGTCCGCACGCTGGCCTCCTACGCCGCCTACTACGGGCGCTGGTCGTCCCCCTGGGAGTCCCAGGCGCTGCTGCGTGCCCGCTTCTCGGCGGGGGACGCCGACCTCGGCGCGGAGTTCCTCGCCGTGGCCGACCCGCTGCGCTACCCGGCGAAGGGCATCCCCGACGATGCGGTGCTGCAGATCCGCAAACTGAAGGCCAGGATGGAGGCCGAACGGCTGCCCAGGGGCGCCGATCCCGCTCTACACACCAAACTGGGCAGGGGAGGCCTGTCGGACGTGGAGTGGGTGGCGCAGCTGCTCCAACTGCGCCACGCGGGACCGCTGCCGTCGCTGCGGACCACCCGCACCCTGGAGACACTGCGCGCCGCGGTCGCCGAGGGCCTGCTCTCCGAGACGGACGAGACCGCGCTCGCCGCGGCCTGGCGGCTCGCCTCCCGCGTCCGGGACGCGATCATGCTGGTCAGGGGCAGGGCCGCGGACTCCATCCCGGTGGACGTCCGCGAGCGCGCGCTCATCTCCCGCACCCTCGGCTACCCGCCGGACGACAGCGGGGACCTCGTCGAGGACTACCGCCGAGTCACCCGCCGCGCCCGCCTGGTCATGGAACGCGTCTTCTATGGCGAATGAGTGTTTTACCGGTTTCCGGTGATCGGAAACCTTGGGTCTATTCGTGCATTCAGCCCATCTCTCTGAACTGTCGATCACTAGATAGCTATACTGCGCGGAACGTTGTCTTCCGGTGCGTGTTCCATGTTGCGCGGTGTCCGAAGTACCGAAGACACGTGCTTGACAGCCGGATCGGAACACGGCTGAAGGACCTCATCCGCGAGGTGGTGGACGAGAAGAGGGCGTGACTGGTGGAAATGGAGGTCATGCCCGACCACGTCCACCTGCTGGTGGAGGTCGATCCGCAGTACGGCGTTCACCGGCTGGTCAAAGCCGTCAAAGGCCGTTTCTCCAGGGCGCGGTGCGATGACTTCCCGCATCTGAAGTCACGGCTTCCGACCTTGTGGACGAACTCCTGCACCGTGGTGAAGCGCTACGCCGAGCAGCAGAAAAGCCGGTAGATGTTGACCGGCCGTCGCTACCTGCTGGCATTCACTCCCGAGCAGGAGACCTTCGCCGAACGTATCGGTGACGCCTGTCGTATGGTGTGGAACACCGGCCTGGAGCAGCGGCGCGCCTACCGCCGTCGCGGGGCGTTTGTCAGCTACGTGGAGCAGGCCCGGCAGATGGCTGAGGCAAAGAAGGACTTCACGTGGTTGGCCGAGGCCCCTTCGCACACGCTTCAGCAGACGCTGCGCGACCTGGAACGGGCATGCAAGACGCACGGCACGTGGAGGGTGAAGTGGCGTTCGAGGCGCATGAACGCGCCGACGTTCCGTTTCCCCGACCCCAGGCACATCAGTGTGGAGCGCATCTCGCGCCGGTGGGGCCGGGTGAAACTGCCCAAACTGGGATGGGTCCGCTTCCGCTGGACGAGGCCGCTCGGCGGGCAACTCCGCAACGCGACCGTGCTGAAGGACGGTGGACGTTGGCATATCTCGTTCTGCGTAGAAGACGGCATAGCCGAGACCACGCCGAACGGCAAACCCGCCGTGGGTGTGGACCGTGGTGTGAAGGTCGCGGTCGCCACGTCGGATGGAACGATGCGCGACCGATGGTTCGTCACCCCTGGCGAGGCGGCCCGAATGAGGCGGCTTCAGCAGCAGCTCGCGCGCCAACGCAAGGGCTCGAACCGGCGCGCCGCCACACGAGCGAAGCTCGCCAGGCTGAACGCGCGTGTCCGCAACCGGCGTAGCGACTTTCTGGCGTGGACCGCTGACCGGCTCACCCGTGACCATGGGCTGGTCGTGGTGGAGGACCTGAAAGTAAAGAGCATGACGGCCAGCGCGCAAGGCACCGGCGACGCCCCCGGAAGAGGCGTCCGGCGGAAGGCCGGACTGAACCGGGCCATCCTCTCCAAAGGCTGGGGCGGCCTGCTGACCGGCCTGGAACACAAGGCTCGTTACAACGGTTCCCGTGTCGTGCGGGTGCCACCCGCGTACACCTCCCAGCGCTGTTCGGCGTGCGGGGCGGTGGATGCGAAGTCCCGCGAGAGCCAAGCGGTCTTCGCCTGCACCTCCTGCGCTCATACCGGCAACGCTGACGTGAACGCCGCAAAGAACATCCTCGCCGCCGGGCTGGCGGTGACAGGACGTGGAGACCTCGCCGATGGGCGGTCTGTGAAGCGTCAACCACCCGAGGTGAAGGCAGCGTGAACACGCCTCAGCCACGAGACCCCCCGGCTTCAGGTGGGGAGGAAGTCAACTACTGTGATATCCGTATACGTTGACCTGGCCATCGGCCTGGTACTGGCTTTCCTGCTGCTGTCGCTCCTGGTGAGCGGTCTCAACGAGGCCATCGTCAGGCTGCTCGCCATCCGCAGCAAGTTCCTGTGGGCCTATCTCCGTGACACGCTGGACGGCGGCCGGGGCAAGGGCCTGTCGTGGATCCCGTCGCGGGTCCGCGACGTCTTCGCGCGGCTGCCCTTCTCCAAACACGATCCACGGCCCGTGCACGATCCCGACCCGGCGCCGTCGGTGGTCGAGCCGGTGCCGGTCGATCCCGAGGTGGTGCTCGCGGCGGAGGCGCCCGCGCCGACTGTCGACATGACCAGGCGGCTCTACGAGCGTCTGCAGGAGATCGACCGTCCCGAGGGCGCCAGGACCAGCATCTCCGACATCCCGCCGGAGCGGTTCTCCTGGGCGCTGCTCGAACTGGTCGCCGCCGAGGAAGGTGGCGTCGAGGGGCTGATCGCCAAGCTGGAGGCCGTACGCAGCCCGCTCGCCGGACACCTGAGAGGCGTGTGGGAGGCCGCCCAGCGCGACATGGGCAGGTTCCGCAAGGGCGTCGAGGACTGGTTCGACGGGGAGATGCAGCGGCTGTCCCTGCTCTACCGCCGCTACGTCAAGTGGGTGGTCTTCACCCTGGCCGTGGCGCTGACCCTGCTGTTCAGCATGGACTCGCTGGAGTACGGCAAGACCCTGCTGCGGGACAACGCCTACCGGGCCGCTGTCACGGCCATCGCGGGTGGAGGGGAGAGCACGGCCGAGCTGAAGGACTCCCTGAAGGACAGGTGCGCCGTCGCGGGGTCCGTCGAGCCGTACTCCTGCGTGACCGAGGTCTTCAGCTCCCCGGCGCTGGTCAAGATCTTCGACCACGCCGTGATGAGCGTGACGATCCCCGCCGAGGAGTCGGGTGGCCCGTCCTTCACCTTCAACGTCGGGGCCTGGTGGGACCGCCTGACGACGGTCGGCCACTGGCCCGGCTACCTGATCACCATATTCGCCCTGCTGTTCGGCGCCTCCTTCTGGTGGGACATCCTGCGCAGGCTCACGGGCTTCCGCGGGAGCCGCTCGGGTTGATAAATGGAGTCCGCCTCCGTATGGTTGGCGCAACCGGAGATAGCCTCCGGTAATTCCTTCGGGGGCGTGACCCATGAGTGTGGATCTCGGACGTGTCGGTGTGTGGACCTTCGCCTTCGACGGCAGGCCCGCCACCGAGGTGCGGGAGGCGGCCGCCGAGCTGGACGAGCTCGGCTACGGCGCCATCTGGTTCGGTGAGGCGTTCGGCAGGGAGGCGTTCACCCAGGCGGCACTGCTGCTCGGGGCGACCGGGCGGCTCACCGTCGCCACCGGCATCGCCAACATCTTCCTGCGGGACCCGATCGCCATGGCCGCGGGGGAGCGCACCCTCGCCGAGGCCTTCCCCGGCCGCTTCCTGCTCGGCCTCGGCGGCCACCGCACCACCGACCAGCCCCCGGGCCTCCTGCCGCACCACGGCCGTCCCGTGCCCACCATGCGGGCCTATCTGGACGCGATGGACCAGGCGCCCCTGCAGGGCCCGGCACCGGCCGAACCCTCGCCGCGCCTCCTGGCCGCCCTTGGCCCGGGGATGCTCAAACTCGCCGCCGAGCGCACCCGGGGCGCGCACCCCTACTTCGTGCCGGTCGAGCACACCGCCAGGGCCAGGCAGGCCCTGGGCTCCGACGCGCTGCTCGCGGTCGAGCAGACTGTCGTCCTCGACCGGCCCGAGCGCGCCCGCGAGGTCGCCCGCGGCTTCGTCTCCGGGTACGGCCAGGCACGCCACCAGGTCGAGAACCTCAGGCGGCTCGGCTTCGGCGACGACGACCTGGCCGAGGGCGGCAGCGACCGGCTGGTCGACGCGCTGGTGGCGTACGGAGACGTCGAGGACGTCGTCAGGCGGGTGCGTGAGCAGCTCGACGCGGGGGCCGACCACGTGTGTGTCCAGGTCCTGTCGGCGGAGGAGGGCCTGCCCCTCCGGCAGTGGCGCGAACTGGCCCCAGCCCTGCTGGAACTCTGACGTCTACAGGTAGCGGAAGTATCCGGCGAAGTCCTTGACGGTGGTGATCGGGTCGAGCCTGACCCGCGTTCCCGTCCGCAACGCGTTGATCATCTTGCCGTCGCCGACGTAGATGCCCACGTGGTGGGTCTTCGCGCGACCGGTGAGCCTGCCGTAGAACACCAGGTCACCGGGGCGTGCCACGGACGCCGGGATCCTGCTCAGCCGCCGCAGGTGGTCGTCGGTGTTGCCGGGCCCGAGCACGTCCCCGCCGTAGGCGAGCGAGTAGACCCACCTGGCGAGCCCGGAGCAGTCGAGCCCCCGCGTGGTCGTCGCCGGACACGGCTTGATCGCGCCCCGGTATCCCACGCAGGTGCCGAGGGAGGGCCCGGGAACCTCATCGTGGCCGCCACCCCAGGAATAGGGAATCCGCCCACCCTGCCAACCGGGCTGATGCTGCCCGGCCTTGATCGCGTAGGCGATGGTGGTGACCCGGTTCAGCAGAGCGGGCAGAATCGGCACCGAACCCCCGCACACCAGCAGGGTCCCTGCCACCACCACGGAGAACCCCACCCACCGCCGCAAACGCCCCACCCCGGTCGTTCTTCCTGCTTACTTCTCGAATGTAGCGCTGTCCCTGTCAGTTCAGACCGGCCTCGTGCATCCGTTCCCGGAGCTTCGCGCTTTTGGGAGCACCCATCCGCTCCCAGATGTCGAAGGCGGCCTTCCACGGCTTCGCGGCCTCCTCCGAGCGTCCCAGTGCGTGAAGCGCGTCGCCCACCCCCTCGTGGGTGAGCGCCTGGTAATAGATGTCGTTCACGTCGCCGAAGGCGTTCAGAACCCCCTGGTAGTGGAGCAGCGCGGTCTGGGGGTCGCCCGAGGCGAGACAGGTGTTCGCCAGACCGATGAGCGCCTCCGCCTCCTTCGGTCCGCTTCTTATGCTCCGCGCAAGGGCGAGCGCTTTCTCGTGGTGGTCGAAGGCTTCCTCGTACCGTTCCTGACGGCACAGGGCGAAGGCGATGCAGGTGTGCGCGTCGATTTCCGCGTGGTGGCTTCCCTGCTTGCGATTCAGCAGCAACGCCTGCTGGAAAAACTCCAGGGCGGCGTCCATTTTCCCCAGCTCCGTGTGGGTCGCGCCAAGCTGAATCAGACAATACAACTCATCGTACTCTCGGCCGACCTCCCGCCAGTATTCCCGGCACTCCACCAGAAGCTTCACGTTCTCGTCGAACCTGTCGAGGGCGAAATAGCTCACGGCCAGGTGACTCATGATCGAGATCTCGCCGACACGGTTTCCGAGTTCGCGGTGGAGCGCCAGGGCTTGCTCACCGACCTCGATCGCTCTGAGAGGCTGCCCAGTCACCTGCAGGGCGTAGCTCATGTGTTTGAGTGCCTCGGTCTCCCCGTCACGGTTGTTCAAGGCCCGCCAGATCTCCAGCGCCTCCTGCTGACAGGCGAGGTGCTCGGCGTACCGCCCGAGGAACATCTTCGCGTACCCCAGGTCGCTGATGATTCCCGCCTCGCCGTCACGGGCACCGGCCAGACGTGCGGAGGACAGGGCGATCTCGCCCGTCAGGAGAAGGTCGTCCAGACAGTTGCGTGAGTAGAAGAACCACGACAGCCGCTTGAATATCTGCCACGCGTGAACATGCCGTCCCACGGCGGCCGCGTGGATGATCAGGGCGGTAAGGGTCGGCTGCTCACTCTCCAGCCAGGCCCTCGCCTCGTCGAGGCCGGGAAGGTCGGGTGTTCTTTCGACGGGGAGGACGGAGAACGTCGGGCTGTCCCTGGGGTACACGTGCTTCATCGCCTGGGACGCCGTGTACCGGTACCAGTCGAGCGTTCTCGTCAGAGCGGCGTCGTGTTCCTCCGGCGTCTCGTCACTGGCAGCGCGTTCCTCCGCGTACACGCGCACGAGATCGTGCATCGACAGCCGTCGCTCGGTGTTCCGCTGCAGGAGATGCGCGTTGACCAGGGTCTCGATCGCGTCGGAGGCCTCCTCGACGGACATGTCGGCGAGCACCGCCGCCGCGTCCGTGCCCAGGGACGGTCCCGGGTGGATGCCGATCAGCCGGAACATCCGCCGGGCCGGTTCCGGCAGCGCGCGGTAGGACAGTTCGAGCGCGGAGCGGACCCCGACGCTCGGATCCTCGGCCAGTTCCAGGACGGTCAGCCGGTTCTCCCTGCGGAGCCTGGCCACGAAGTCCCGGACCCGGGAGGCGGAACCGCCGCCGAGCTGCGCGCCCGCCAGCCGCAGCGCCAGGGGCAGGCGTCCGCAGAGGTGGGCCAGTTCGGTGATGACGTCCGCGTCGTGGACCGTCCCGTCCGTTCCGAGGAGATCGTTGAGCAGGGCGACCGCCTCCTCGGTCGACAGCACGTCCAGCATGACGCAGCGGATGTCGTGGGTGACCGACAGACTCCGCAGGGCGTCGCGGCTCGTGATGACGACCCGGGACGGGGACGCGCCGGGTAGCAACGGCCTGACCTGCTCCGCCGTCGCGGCGTTGTCCAGCACGACGAGCATGCGCCTGTCCGCCAGCAACGATCGGTAGAGCGCCGCGCGCTCGTCGAGGCTGTGCGGGATCTCCTCCTCGTCTGCTCCCAGCCCTCGCAGGAGCCTGTTCAGCGCCTGTGACGCGCCGATCATCCTCTCCGACGAGTAGCCGTGCAGGTCGACGTAGAGCTGACCGTCCGGGAAGCGGTCGGACACGTTGTGTCCCCAGTGGGTCACCAGGGCGGTCTTGCCGATTCCGGCGGCACCCGAGACCGCCGAGACCAGCATCGCCGTTCCGCCCTGGGCGGGCAGGAGGCCGTCCAGCTCACGCAGTGCCTGCGACCGGCCGGTGAACCGGGTGATCGCGGGAGGCAGCTGACGGGGAACACGACGATCCGGTACGGCGGGGGCAGGCGTGGAAGCGGTGGCGTCCTCGCGGGTGAGGATCGTCCGGTGGATCTCGGTGAGCTCCCTGCCCAGGTCCAGTCCCAGTTCCTCGTGGAAGTGCCGCCGGGCCTTCTGGAACTCCTCCAACGCCTCCGCCGTACGGCCGACACGATGCAGCGCGCGCATCAGCTGGCCGCGCAGTTCCTCGTTCAGGGAATGCTCGGCGATCAGCAGCCGCAGCTCGCCGACCAGCTCGGAGTGGCGCCCGCACGCGAGGTCCGCCTCGATCCGGCCGATGAGCGCGGCCGTTCGAAGCTCCGTCAGGGCGACACCCTCCGTCGCCTGCAGCTCCGGATCCGTGCCGCCAAGCGCGGGACCGCGCCACAGCGCCAGCGCCGTTCTGAACCGTTCGGCGGCCTCGACGAAGTTCTCGCCGGACAGCGCCCTGCGCGCGGCGGCGGTCTCGGTGGTGAAGACGTCGAGGTCCGAGGCGCCAGGAGGCAGCCGCAGCGTGTAACCCGTCGGCGTGCCCACCAGCGCCTCACCGTCCGAGAGCAGGCGGCGCACCGACCAGAGGTGGTTGTGCAGGAGCCGCCTTCCCGTGGGGGGAATCTTCGTTCCCCACAGCGCCGACACCAGGCGATCGTGGGAGACCACCTGATTGGCCCGCAACACGAGAAGAGCCAGCAGAGTTCGTTGTTTCGGCCCCACGACCGCGATGGCTTGTTCGCCGCGCCATATTCCGACAGGGCCAAGAATGCGGATTTCCACCTTACCCCCCGACGTGCTGTGTGAATTTCGATGAGTTTTCATCGCACGTGGTGAACGATGACGACCCCAAGTTGGGCGTGTTATTCTAACGGGTAAGGTTGAGAAGAGTAAGGATTATCCTTCTGGCGTTTCGCATCTTCACTTTCCGCACCGGAACGACTCCGTTTCCCGTCTCCGGGGTAAACGGAGACAGGCGAGAATGCGAACCGCGCTGTTCGGAAAACCTGACCTGCGACAACCGTTCGGGCTTTTCTCCGGGCCTCGTGAGATCTTCTGGGGCCCCGGCGACGGGGTCAGAAGGCGAGCTGGAGCACTGCGGAGCCGACGGTCGCTCCGATGGAGGCGAGCAGCAGCCAGAAGCCCCACCGGATGAGCAGATACTTCCTCATGACGATCACGCTGACCGCCCTGATCTGCTCGGCCAACTCGGTCAGGTCGCCGTCGGTACGGCCACGCAACGCCTCGGCGATCTCCCCCGTGGAGCGGTAGCGCCGGATGTCTCCGAAGTAGGTGATGCCGAGGGGCCGTTTGGTGATGCGTGGATACACCGCGCTCGCCAGGCAGAACAGGGCGCCCAGCGCGCACCCGGCCCCCACCCACCACAGCCACTGCAGGGCCGTGTGCAGTTTCAGCGGCGACCAGTTCCCCGCGAGCAGGCCACCGGCGACCGCGCCGATGCCCACCCCCGCGACGCCCAGCAGCACCTGGGCCTTGGCGTCGGCCCGGTTGAGCTCCTCACGGGCCTCGGCGAACATCCGGGTGCCGTGCGCGTGCGCTCGGCTCTCGGAATCCGATGGCACCGGCGTGGCCGCCCTGGTCATCCACCGGAACACCGATCCCCCTAGTAGGTGAGTGAACCGCCGCAAGGACGACGAAATGCCGCACGACAAGATCGCACTCTAGCGAGGGCCGGGGGCACGCGGCAGCCGGAACCACCATCGACTTCGACGTGATCTTCACCACCCCGCCCGCCGTACGGTGAGACAACGAAAGAGACCGCGGGACAACGCCCGCGGTCTCTTTCGTAACTCAGTGACTACACATCGTAATAAAGCTCGAACTCGTGGGGGTGGGGGCGTAGGCGGATGGGGTCGATCTCGTTTTCGCGCTTGTAGGCGATCCAGGTCTCGATCAGGTCCGGGGTGAACACGCCGCCCTCAAGGAGGTAGTCGTGGTCGGCCTCAAGTGCGTCGAGCACCTCGCTGAGCGAGCCGGGGACCTGCGGGATGTTGCGGGCCTCCTCCGGGGGAAGCTCGTAGAGATCCTTGTCCACCGGCTCGACCGGCTCGATCTTGTTGCGGATGCCGTCGATCCCGGCCATGAGCTGCGCGGCGAAGGCGAAGTACGGGTTGCAGGACGGGTCGGGCACCCGGAACTCGATGCGCTTGGCCTTCGGGTTGGAGCCCGTGATCGGGATGCGGATGCACGCCGAGCGGTTGCGCTGGGAGTAGACCAGGTTGACCGGCGCCTCGTAACCGGGGACCAGGCGGTGGTAGGAGTTCACCGTCGGGTTGGTGAAGGCCAGCAGCGAGGGGGCGTGCTTGAGCAGGCCGCCGATGTAGTAGCGGGCGGTGTCCGACAGGCCCGCGTAGCCGACCTCGTCGTAGAACAGCGGCGCGCCGTCCTTCCAGAGCGACTGGTGGCAGTGCATGCCGGAGCCGTTGTCACCGAAGATCGGCTTGGGCATGAAGGTGACGGTGTGGCCGTGCTCCAGGGCCGTGCTCTTGACGATGTACTTGTAGAGCATCATCGTGTCGGCGGCCTTGAGCAGCGTGTTGAACCGGAAGTCGATCTCGGCCTGTCCGGCGGTGCCGACCTCGTGGTGCTGCATCTCCACCTCGATGCCCGCCTCGATGAGACGGCGCACCATCTCCGAACGCAGGTCGGTGAAGTGGTCCATCGGCGGGACCGGGAAGTAACCGCCCTTGTAGCGCGGCTTGTAGCCGAGGTTGCCACCCTCCTGGGCCTTGCCGGTGTTCCAGGCGCCCTCGATGGAGTCGATGTGGTAGTAGCTGGCGTGCGCGCTGGTCTCGAAGCGCACGTCGTCGAAGATGTAGAACTCGGCCTCGGGGCCGAAGTAGATCGTGTCGGCGATGCCGGTGCCCTTGAGGTACTCCTCGGCCTTGCGGGCGACGTTGCGCGGGTCGCGGCTGTAGGCCTCACCCGTCAGCGGGTCGTGCACGAAGAAGTTGATGTTGAGCGTCTTGTGCTTGCGGAAGGGGTCGAGCACGGCCGTCGAGGGGTCGGGCAGCAGCAGCATGTCCGACTCGTGGATGGCCTGGAAGCCGCGGATCGAGGAGCCGTCGAACATGAGGCCGTCGGTGAAGACGTTTGCCCCGAAGTTCTCCGAGGGGAAGGTGAAGTGGTGCGTCGTCCCGGGCAGGTCCGTGAACCTGACATCGACGAACTGCACCCCCTCGTCCTTGATGAACTTGAGGACGTCGTCGGCGGAGTTGAACACGCGAACCTCCCAAGGGGACGAGCTTTCAGCTCGAACGTACGGCCGAGCCGTTACCGCCCCGTGTCTCGTTTGTTTCACCCGTGTTAAGGAGAATCGCCCCACGTTAGCCCTGGAACAGGGCCGTACCAGGCAGGCGAACGCCACCTTTGCCGGATTTTTCACACCCGGGAGGCGAGTGTGCAATCTTCGTCCTGGGACTCGGGGTCGAGCGTGTAGGGATCGACCGGGGCGCCGGTGGCCTTGGCGAGCTCCTTGTCGGGGACGGAGTCGTCGTAGTACGGGTGGACGAAGCCGTCCTCGACGTCACAGCGGGCGCCCGTGACGCCCCCGTCGTTCCAGCTGACCGGCCAGAGCACCAGCCGGCCGTCCTCGCGGTAGGCGATCAGCTCGCCGATGCTGTGCACGATGATCCGCTCGCCCTGCCCGGTCTGTCCGGGGCGCCGTACGGCATAGACGAACAGGTAGTTCGTCGTGACCTTCACTCCCGTACGGCCCCCCTCGTGGAACCGGACGTACTTCGTCCGCCCGTTGACCTTGATCACGCCGGTGGCCAGCTCGGCGGCCTTGGGGGCCAGGCTGGTGACCCAGTATCTGGTGTTGAAGTGGCCCTTCTTCGGCTTCCTATTGTCCAGATTCTTTAGGAACCACTCACGTTGCTCCAAGGGGAGAAGCTTCACCAGCGCCGTCGGCCTGCCGCCCGCGAGGGTCTTACGGTCGAGGTGGGCGGCCACGAGCAGCTTCCTGGCGTGCCGCAGGGCCGTGGCGACGTCCTCGCGGCTCAGCCCGCCCGTCGCCCGCGCCTTCGGCAGCGTGATCCCCTTGACCCCCTCGGCGTAGTCCTTGGCGGGGGAGCCCTCGAAGGGGGAGACCGGCTCCGGGGTGACGGCGACCGGCGCGGTCTCCTCGGGGACCGGGCCACGATGGTTCTCCCGCGTCTCGACGAAACGGGAGGAGAGGGCCTTGCCGACCGGAGCGACCCACCCGGGCCGGTAGACGACGACCGCTCCCGCCGCCACGACGAGGATGGACGCCACGGCCAGGACTATCCGCCGTCGGCGTTGACGCCGGTAACGGGGCAGGTGCGACCACTCCTTGGCGGCCTCCTTCTTGATCTGCCGCTGCTCCTTGCGCTCGATCTGCGAGACCAGCTCGGCGAAGCGCTTGTCGAGGTCGTCCATGTCAGCCATTGGGGGGTGCTCCGGAGATGGGGGGTTTGGGGGAGTTCGAGAGCGACCTCGGGGGCGGATACCGTTGAGCCATGAACAGCAGGCAGCAGCCCCGTTGGACCCAGACCTGGCTCGGCGGTGTCAGATCCGCCGGGGTCGACCTGGGCTACCCGGGGGAACGGCTCGGGCTGCCCCAGGAGGGCAGCGGCTCGGTGGCCGGGTTCGGCCGCAGGATCGGTGCCCTGGTGATCGACTGGCTGATCTGCACCTGGGCCATCACCCAGGGGCTCCTGCGGATCAACCCCGCCCACCAGAGCTGGGTCCCGGTCGTGGTGCTCGCCGCCGAATACCTCCTGCTCGCGGGCGCCATGGGCATGACCTTCGGCATGCGTCTGACCGGCATCAGGATCGCCTCGCTCAACGGCGGACGCGCCCCGTTCCCCTCGATCCTCGTGCGGACCGTGCTGCTGTGCCTGGCCGTACCCGCGCTGGTCTGGGACCGCGACCAGCGGGGCCTGCACGACCGCGCGGCCGGCACCGTGGTCGTGCGCATGTGAGCTACGCCCTGACGCAGGTGAAGATGGCCGTCCCCGGCAACAGGCGGCCACGCAGCGGACTCCAGCCGCCCCACTCGCGCTCGTGGCCCCGCGGCCACTCCGGCTCGGTCAGCCCGCGCAGCACCAGCCCGGAGCCGACGATGTGTCCCACCCAGTCGGCCATCGTGCGGTGGTGCTCGACGTAGGACGCCTCGCCGTCCGCACCGATCTCCACGTACGGCGAGCGGTCGAAGTAGGACCGGTCCGAGGTAAGCCCCGCGGGACCCGGGTCGTCGGGGAAGGCCCAGCGGATCGGATGACTCACCGAGAAGACCAGACGGCCGCCGGGACGCAGCACCCGGCGAACCTCCGACAGGACGGCACCGGGATCGGCCACGAACGGCAGGGCGCCGAAGGCGGAACAGGCCAGGTCGAACGACCCGTCGGCGAACGGCAGCACCTCGGCGTCGGCCTGGACCACGGGCAGCCGGGAGGCGCCGCCCAGGTCGATCCTGTGAGAGTGCTGGAGCTGCCGGAACGACAGGTCGAAGGCGACGACCCGCGCCCCCTGACCCACCAGCCACCGCCCGCACTGGCCCGCGCCGCAGCCGATCTCCAGCACGTCCCTGCCCGCCACGTCACCCAGCAGGCGGGCGTCGGCCTCGTCCAGACCCTCCGGGCACCAGACGAACCCGCTGTCACGCAGGAAGTCCCCGTGCTCCGCCTGGTACTCGTCCGCCGCGCCGTCCCACCAGCCGCGGTTGGCCCGCGAGGTTTCCTCGGCGCCCACCCGGCGCCGGTCGATCCCCGCCACGTCCATCAGCGCATCTTGGGACGGGGCATCCTCGCGCCACGCGGCAGCGGGCCCTTGGGCATCGGCAGCGTCTGCGGCAGGGCCTTGAGCCGGTTGTTGACCTCGTAGACCGCGGGCTTCTTGAGGTTCCTCGGCAGCTTCATCAGGTGCCGCTGCAGCTTGGCGATGGGGATCTGCCCCTCGCCGTCACCCGACTGGACGTCGTAGACGGGAACGTCAAGGGCGACCCGCTGGACACGCTTCTTCTCGGCCACCAGCATCTTCTGCACCCGGGAAGCCGGTCCCTCGGAGACGAGAATCACACCGGGAAAGCCGATCACGCGGTGCACGATGTCCTGGTCACGGTTGACCGCGACGGCCGGGGTGACCTCCCACGTGCCACGCATGCCCTGCAGGATCGCGGCGGCCGCGCCGGGCTGGCCGTGCAACATGGAGTACTGCGCGCGCTGGGCGAGCTGGCCGAAGACCACCAGCCCGACGGTCAGCGACAGCATGACCCCGATGAACAGCAGATACCAGATCAAGCCCGTGACCAGGCCGATCACGACGCACAGGGCGAGCGTGCCGAGCGCTGACGCGTAGACGATCGGCATCCCCTTGGGGTTTGCCTGCTTGATGATCTGCGCGATCATGCGGAGCTGCTTGATGCGCCCCGGGCGCTCTGGGTCTTCGGGCTTCTTCGCCATGTCTTGAGGATACAAATCCTGGGGTCAAGAAATGAAAACGTGACCTGCCGTCCCGCGAGGACCCCGGTGACCGGAAAGGATCACCGGGCCCCTCAGGCGACGACGGTCAGGCGTACTTGCGGGCCTCGATGGCCTGCTGGTACAGACGGCCCGCCCGGTAGGAGGAGCGGACGAGCGGACCCGACAGCACCCCGGCGAAGCCGATCTCCTCGGCCTCCTTCTGGAGCTCGACGAACTCCTGGGGCTTGACCCAGCGGTCCACCGGATGGTGGCGGGGGGTCGGACGGAGATACTGGGTGATGGTCAGCAGGTCGCAACCGGCCTCGTGCAGGTCACGCATGGCCTGCACGACCTCCTCCCGCTCCTCGCCCATGCCGAGGATCAGGTTGGACTTGGTCACCAGACCGGCCTCGCGGCCCTTGGTGATCACTTCCAGGGAACGCTCGTAACGGAACGCGGGACGGATCCGCTTGAAGATCCGCGGCACGGTCTCGATGTTGTGCGCGAAGACCTCGGGCTTGGCGGAGAAGACCTCCTCCAGCTGCCCCTGGTCGCCGTTGAAGTCCGGCACCAGCAGCTCGACGCCACACCCCGGCAGCAGCGCGTGGATCTGCCGCGCGGTCTCGGCGTACAGCCAGGCACCGCCGTCCGGCAGGTCGTCACGGGCGACGCCGGTCACCGTGGCGTAGCGCAGCCCCATCTGCTGGACCGACTCGGCCACCCTGCGCGGCTCGTCGGTGTCGTACTCGGCGGGTTTGCCGGTGTCGATCTGACAGAAGTCACAGCGCCGGGTGCACTGGTCACCACCGATGAGGAAGGTGGCCTCCCGGTCCTCCCAACACTCGTAGATGTTGGGACAGCCTGCCTCCTCACAAACCGTGTGCAGACCCTCGCGTCTCACCAGTGACTTGAGCTCGGTGTACTCGGGCCCGGTCTTCAACCGGGTCTTGATCCACGGGGGTTTGCGCTCGATGGGGGTCTGGCTGTTGCGCACCTCCAGGCGGAGGAGCTTTCGGCCTTCAGGAGCAACGGTCACATCATTCAGCTTATGTCCCGTGGGGAGACGGCTGTACTTGGGGTTGCGCCTCTTTGCAGCGCCTAACGGCGCTGCGGGCTTGGGCGCCTGAGGTCGGTGTCTTCCCTCGTCGCTCCTCCGCTTCGCTCCGTCGCTCCTCAGTCCAGATCACCGACGCGCCCAAGCCGGACACTCTTCACACTTGGCGCCGGTACCCCAAAACCCCTCCCAGCACCGGGAGAGTCCCGAAAAGCGAGGGAGGGGGTCAGCGGCGGAAGAGGTCTTCTTCTGGGAGGTCGAAGGCTTGGGCGTCGAGGGCTTCTACGAGGCGTTTCTCGGTGTACGGCGTGACCTCGTCGACCACGATCCTGCGGCCTGTCTCCGCCGACAGTGACGAGACCCCGGCGTCGCTGATGCCGCACGGGACGATCCGGTTGTACCAGCTCGGGTCGTTGGAGCAGTTGAGCGCGAAGCCGTGCATCGTCACCCCCCGGGTGACCCGGATGCCGATCGCGCCGACCTGGCGGTCGGGGAGGCCGTGGGAGGGGTCCCCGGGGACCCAGACGCCGCTGCGGCCCTCGACCCGGCCCGCCTGCACCCCGAAGTCGGCGCAGACCCGGATGAGGGTCTCCTCAAGCAGTCCCATGTAGGCGGTGACGCTCAGCCGGTCACCGAGCTTGATGATCGGGTAGCCGACGAGCTGGCCTGGACCGTGCCAGGTGATGCGGCCTCCCCGGTCGACGTCGATGACCGGGGTGCCGTCCGTTGGCCGCTCGTGCGCGGCGGTGCGTTTGCCGGCCGTGTAGACCGGCGCGTGTTCGAGCAGCAGACAGGTGTCGGGAATCTCGTCGGCCGCGCGGCGGGCGTGAATGCGCCGCTGAAGATCCCAAGCCTGCTCGTAGGGGAAGTCAACGCCAAGACGAACGATCGCCAGCTCAGTCACGCCTAAAGAGTAGTTGACCCGCTCATGCTCAAGTCGTGAGAAGGCGAGGCTCGATGCGGAACTCCTTGACCCCGTCCTGCCCGTCGTGCTCGATCCGGTAGGCGTACCCCTTCGGGTCGACGCTCACGGCCTGGATGAACTCGGTGCCAACGTAGTGCAGCGCCACCCCCTCGTCCGCGGCGTAACCGCCGGGCAGCTCGCCGGAGGCCACCGCCCTGTGCAGCAGCTCACGGCGCTGCGGCTCCGAGTTGTAGTGCACCCCGCACGAGTACGGCAGCAGTCCGAGGCCGTCGGCCCACACCCGCAGCTCGGGACCGAAGGAGTCGGTGTTGCCGCCCACGTGCCAGCACAGCGCCCCCGCGCTCTGCCCGCACAGCACCACACCCGACCGCCACGCCTCCTCGAAGGCCTCGTCGAGGCCGTGCAGCCGCCACAGCGCCGTGAGGTTGGCCACGCTGCCGCCGCTGACGTAGATGACGTCCTGGCTCAGCATCCACTCACGGGGGTCGTCGACGTTGGGCATCGGGAAGACGGTCAGGTGGCTGATCTCGACGTCCCAGGCGCCGAACGCGCCGTACATGCTCAGCAGCCACTGGGCGTCGTCGCCCGTCGCCGTGGCGAGCAGGCCGAGCCTCGGCCGGTCCTGGCCGGTCAGGTCGAGGGCGTACCGCAGCAGCGCGCTCGCCTCGATGACCCCCTGCCGTCGCGAGGCGCGGAAGGAGCCGCCCCCGATGGCGAGGATGTGCGACTGCCCGGACCTACCCATAGGTGATCTCCCAGCTGATGTGGCGGAAACAGGGACCCTAGAGTACGGCGGTCAGTGCGTCACCGAGACGGATATGCCGGAACGTGTGCCCCGCTTCGGTCAGGCGTCCGGGGAGCACCCGCTGCCCCGTGAGCACCCCCTCATCGGCGAACCCCCCGATGGCCGTTTTCAGGGCGAATCCCGGTACGGCCAGCGGCATGGCGGGCCGCCGTACGGCATGGGCGAGGGTCTTGGTGAACTCCGCGTTGGTGACCGGGTGCGGCGCGGTCAGGTTCACCGGCCCCGAGAGGCCTGGATCACGCAGGACGCGCAGCACGGCCCCGACCCAGTCGTCGACCGTGATCCACGACCAGTACTGGCGGCCTGAGCCGAGCGGCGCGCCCAGCCCCAGCTTGAAGATCGGCAGAATCTTGGGCAGCATGCCGCCCTCGCGGCTCAGCACCAGGCCGGTGCGCAGCAGCGCGACCCGGATGCCCGCCTCGCGTGCGGGCTCGGTCTCCGCCTCCCAGGGCACGACCACCTCCTGGGCCAGGAACCCCTCGCCGGGCGGGGCGGTTTCGTCCACCTCCCGGTCGCCGGTGTCGCCGTAGAAGCCGATCGCCGAGCCGGAGAGCAGCGCCTCTGGCCGGGCATCGGCCTCGGTCAGCGCCCTGACCAGGGTCCTGGTGCCCTCGATGCGGCTGCGGGCGATCTCGCGCTTGACGTCCGCGTTCCACCGCCGGTCGCCGATGCCCGCCCCGGCCAGGTGCACCACCGCCTGGGCGCCCTCGACGGCGGCCGGGTCGAGGACACCCTCCGCCGGGTTCCAGAACGCCTCGTCGGCCCCCCGGGGCTCGCGCCGTACCAGGCGGACCACCCGTGCGTCCTCGGCCCGCAGGGCCGCGGTCAGGGCCGAGCCGAGCAGGCCGGAGGCACCGGTCACGATGATCGTCATACCGTTCAATCTAAACGACCTCCCCCAAGGTCTTCGAGAGCCGGACGGCCCGCGGACGCACGTGTCCCGGAGGAGGGAAAACGAGCGGGCCGGCCCGCGGGGAACGCGGACCGGCCCGGAGACGCGGAACGGAGACTAGACGTTGAGGCCCAGCTGGTTCTCGAAGCGGCCCTCCTCAAGACGACGCTTGATCGTCGTCAGGAAGCGGGCGGCGTCGGCGCCGTCGACCAGGCGGTGGTCGTAGCTGAGCGCGAGGTAGACCATCGAGCGGACGGCGATGACCTCGCCCTCGGCGGTGTCCAGGACGACGGGCCGCTTGACGACCGCGCCGGTGCCCAGCATGCCGACCTGCGGCTGGTTGAGGATCGGCGTGTCGAACAGCGCGCCACGGCTGCCGGTGTTGGTCAGCGTGAACGTGCCGCCGCCGAGCTCGTCGGGGCTCACCTTGTTGGTGCGGGTGCGCTCGGCGAGGTCGGCGATCTTACGGGCGAGACCGGCGATGTTGAGGTCGCCCGCGTCCTTGATCACCGGGACGATCAGGCCGCGCTCGGTGTCCGTCGCGAAGGCCAGGTGCTCGGCGTCGAAGTAGGTGACCTCGTTGGTCTCGCTGTTGATCGTGGCGTTGAGCTTGGGGTGCTGCTTGAGCGCCTCGATCGTGGCCAGCGCGAAGAACGGCATGAACGAGAGCTTGACGCCCTCGCGACGCTGGAACTCCGCCTTGGCGCGGTCGCGCAGCTTCGCGATCTTGGTGACGTCGACCTCGACCACCGTGGTGAGCTGGGCCGAGACCTGCAGCGACTCGACCATGCGCTTGGCGATGGTCTGCCGCAGGCGCGACATCTTCTCGGTACGGCCACGCAGCGTGGTGTCCACCGCGACCGGCTCGGGGGCCTGGGCGGCGGCGGGCGCCTGCGCGGGGGCGGCGGCCTGCGGGGCGGGAGCCTGCGCGGGCGCCTGGGCGGTCGCGGCGCGCTCACGCTGGCTGCGGGCCGCCTCAAGCACGTCCTGCTTGCGGATACGGCCACCGACACCGGTGCCGGTCAGCGTCTCCAGGTCGACGTTGTGCTCGCTGGCGAGCTTGCGGACCAGCGGGGTGACGTACGGGCTCTCGCCGGAGGACTGCTCCGCGGCCGGGGCCGGGGCGGGAGCCTGCGGCGCCGGGGCGGCCTGCGGGGCGGGAGCCGGAGCGGGGGCGGCGGCCGGAGCCGGGGCCGGAGCGGGAGGAGCCGGGGCGGGCGCGGGCGCGGGGGCCGGAGCCGGAGCGGGCGGAGCCGGCGGAGCGGGCTGCGGGATCGAGGAGATCGGCTGGGCCGGGGCGGGAGCCTGCTCGGGCTCGGGCGCCGGGGCCGGAGCCTCGGTCTGCGTGGCACCCTCGGTCGCGTTCTCGTCGATGATCGCCAGTTCGGCGCCGACCTCGACGGTCTCGTCCTCACCAACAATGATCTTGGTGATGACACCCGCGGCGGGGGAGGGGATCTCGGTGTCGACCTTGTCGGTCGAGACCTCGAGAAGCGGCTCGTCGGCCTCGACGCGCTCGCCCTCCTTCTTCAGCCAGCGGGTGACGGTGCCCTCGGTTACGCTCTCGCCGAGCTGGGGCATCTGTACGGACTTCGGCATGATGTCTTCTCTCGTGTTCCGAGTGAGGGCTTCGAACTAGCTGTGGACGTGCAGAGGCTTGCCGGCCAGGGCCAGCATCGCCTCGCCGACGGCTTCGGACTGGGTCGGGTGCGCGTGGATGAGCTGGGCCACCTCGGCGGGCAGCGCCTCCCAGTTGTAGATCAGCTGACCCTCGGTCACGAGCTCTCCGATACGGCGGCCGACCATGTGCACGCCGAGAACGGGCCCGTCCTTCTCCGAGATGATCTTGATGGCGCCCTGCGTCTGCAGGATCTGGCTCTTGGGGTTGCCCGCGAGGTCGTAGGTGAGCTCGACGATCTCGTGGCCCTTCTCCCTGGCCTGCGCGGAGGTGAGACCGACCGAGGCGACCTCGGGGTCGGAGTAGGTGATCCTGGGGACACCGGCGTAGTCGATCGGCACCGGGTTGAGCCCCGCGATGTGCTCGGCGACCAGGATGCCCTCGGCGAAGCCCGCGTGGGCCAGCTGCAGGGTGGGGATCAGGTCGCCGACGGCGTACACGCCGGGGACGCTGGTCTGGCAGTACTCGTTCACCACGACGGCGCCCCGCTCGACGGCGATGCCCGCCTCCTCGAAGCCCATGCCCGCCACGACGGCGCCACGGCCGACGGCGACGAGCAGCAGCTCGGCCTCAAGGGTCTTGCCGTTGGCGAGGGTGACGACGACACCGGTGTCGGTGGTCTTGACGCCCTCGAAGAAGACCCCGAGCTCCTGCTTGATGCCCCTGCGGCGGAAGGCACGCTCCAGCAGCTTGGAGCTGGACTCCTCCTCAAGGGGAAGCAGGTGCGGCAGGCCCTCGACGACCGTCACCTCGGCGCCGAAGGAGCGCCAGACGCTGGCGAACTCGACGCCGATGACGCCGCCGCCCAGGACGATCACCGAGGCGGGCACCCGGTCGAGCTTGAGCGCGTGCTCGCTGGTGATGATGCGCTCGCCGTCGATCTCTAGGCCGGGCAGCGACCTGGGCGCGGAGCCCGTCGCCAGCACGATGTTGCGGCCCTCGTAGACGTCGGAGCCGACGGCGATCCGGTTCTGGCCGACCAGGCGGCCCTCACCCTCGACGATCGTGATGCCCTTGCTCTTCAGCAGGCCCTGCACACCCTTCCAGGCGCGCGTGACGATCTTGTCCTTGAAGGCGTGGACCGCGGGCACGTCGATGCCCTCGAAGCGGGCCTTGACGCCGTAGGTCTCGCTCTCCCGCGTCTCGTCGGCCACCTCGGCCGAGTGCAGGAGGGCCTTGGTGGGGATGCACCCCCGGTGCAGGCACGTGCCGCCGATCTTGTCCTTCTCGATGAGGACAACCGTCTTGCCCAGCTCGGCCGCCCGCAGAGCGCAGGCGTACCCACCGCTACCGCCCCCCAGGACGACGAGGTCGTACGGGCCGCTGCCATCAGCCACAGGAAAGCTCCTTGTCGGATCGAAGTACCGTGTCGCGGTCGCGCCCGCTCCGTGCCCAGGGGGCCGCGGACACCCGTTCGTGTCCGCGGCCGTGTCCCTGGGCCCTCGGTTCGCCGCCGTGCCGATGCCCGCCGTCGGCTCTCTCGCCCGTGGCCTGACCTCGGCAACCGCATCTTTTCATCTGTCTGTGCCGCTCGTGTCCCGCACGGGCTAGCCCGCGTAGCGCTCCGCGAGACCGAGCAGGGTGCGGGTGATCGCGCCGGTGCCACCCCTGGGGGTGTAACCGTGCGCCTCGCCCTTGTTGAAGGCCGGGCCCGCCATGTCGATGTGGGCCCAGCGGACGCCGTCAGGCACGAACTCCCGGAGGAAGATCGCCGCGGTCAGCATGCCGCCCCAGCGCTCGGGGTGCAGGTTGGCGATGTCGGCGACGGGGGAGTCGAGGCCCTTGCGGAGCTCCTCGGGCAGGGGCATGCCCCAGGCGCCCTCGCCCTGCTCACCGGCGACCTCGACGACCTCGGCGCGCAGTGCGTCGTCGTTGGACATGACCCCGGCGGTGCGCCAGCCGAGCGCGACGATCTGCGCGCCGGTGAGGGTGGCGATGTCCACGATCACGTCGGGGGAGTCCTGCGCGGCCCTGGCGATGCCGTCGATCAGGACCAGGCGGCCCTCGGCGTCGGTGTCGAGCACCTCGACGGTCTTGCCCGCGAAGCTGGTGAACACGTCGGAGGGACGCTGGGCGGTGCCGCTCGGCATGTTCTCCGCGAGGCAGAGGTAGCCGACCGCGTTGACCTTCAGACCCAGCTTGGCGATGGCGACGAGCGCGCCGAAGACCGCGCCCGCGCCGCCCATGTCCGACTTCATCCAGTCCATCGAGGCCGACGGCTTGAGCGAGAGGCCGCCGGAGTCGAAGGTGATGCCCTTGCCGACGAACGCGACAGTCTTGGCGGCCTCGGGGTGGCTGTAGGCGAGGCGGACGAGGCGCGGCGGGTTGGCCGAGCCCTGGCCGACGGCCACGATGCCGCCGTAGCCGCCCTCCTTGAGGGCCGTCTCGTCCAGCACCTCGACGGAGAGACCGGCCGCGGTGCCGGTCTCCTCGGCGATCTCGGCGAAGCGGGCGGGCCACAGGTCGGAGGGCGGGGTGTTGACCAGGTCGCGCACGAGGGAGACCGACTCCGAGACGGTGACGGCGCGCTCGACCGCGGCCTGGGCGCCCTCGGCGCCGCTCAGCAGGGTCAGCTCGTCGACCGGGGCGGGCTGCTCGCCGTTGGTGCGGTACTTGGTGAAGGAGTAGGCGCCGAGCAGGCCGCCTAGGGCGAGGGCGCCCACCCGCGAGGCGTCGGCGGAGGGCAGGGCGAGCGCGACCCGGGCCGTGCCCGCGAGCGCGCGTACGGCGGAGCCCGCCGCGCGGCGCAGGGTCTCGGGGTCGTAGTCCGCGCCGGAGCCGGGGGCGTCACCGAGACCGACGACCACCAGGAGCGGGGCGGCGAGCGCGCCGAAGGTGGGGACCTTGGCGATCTCGCCCGGTCTGCCCTTGACGCCTACGGCGCCGAGGGTCGCGGCCAGCTTGCCGTTCAGTGCATCGTCCAGTCCTTCGGCGCCGGGAGCGAGACGGGGACCGTCCTCGCCGGGATGGACGCCGACGACCAGCGCATCGGTTTCGAACGAGACGACGTTGTCAGTTGAATTCACCCGCACAGTGGTCACGCGCCCGATGCTAGCCGTGCTTGGGCCGTACGCATAAACGAGGGTTCGTCCTATGAATTGGCCGAACCCACGATGAAGCTACTTGAACTAGCACCATCTGAGTGATGGTGCTAGTGTCACTATCACTATGTTGCTCTCTCTGGACCTGAACGATCCGCGGCCGTTGCACGACCAGGTCGCGGGAGCGATCCGCCGCGCCATCGCGGACGGCTCCTACCGCCCTGGCGACCGGCTGCCGCCCGCGCGGGACCTGGCCGACGCGCTGGGCATCAACGCCAACACCGTGCTGCGCGCGCTGCGCGAGCTGCGGGACGAGGGGCTGCTCGAGTTCCGCAGGGGACGCGGGGTCAGCGTGCTCAGCAGACCCGACGCCAGGGCCGTGCTGGCGGAGGCGGCGCGCGAACTGCTCGCCGAGGCCGACCGGTACGGCTACGGCCCGGAAGAAGTGATCCACATCATCAGGGAGCTGACGTGACCTCCCCGCTCCACGGCTCCCCCTCAACGGAAGGAGGCGCGATGACCTCCAAGGGTCGTGCCGTCCTCGCCCTCGGCGGAGGCGTCCTCGTCACCGCCGCCGTCGCCGGCATTCCGCTCGCCCTGCGGGACCGCCTGCCCGACCCGCTCGCCACCCACTGGAACGGCGCGGGCACCCCCAACGGGCACATGTCCTTCACCACCGCCCTGTGGGCCGGTCTGGCCCTGTGGGGGGTGGCCTGGATCGTCCTGACCGTCCTCGCCCTGCGGGGACCCGCGCTCGCCACCCGGCTCGGACGCGCGAGCTGGACCGGCTTCCTGTTCGGCTGGGCCGTACTGGCCGTCGGGATGCAGGGCACGACCGTCGCGGCCAACCTCGACGCCGCCGACTGGCGGCAGGCCGGGCTGCCCGTCTGGCAGGCGATCGCGGTGTCCCTCGCCGCGCTCGCGGTCGGTGTGCTGGCGGGGTTCCTCGGCAGGGGAGCCCCCGACCCGCACCGTGACCCGGCCGCCCTGCCGACCGTACGGCTGCGCGCGGGGCGGCGCGCGGTCTGGGTGAGCCGCGCGAGCAACGGCTGGCTGCTCGGGCTGTCCCTGGCGTCCCTGGCGGGCGCCCTGGTCTGCGCGGTGCTCGCCGTGACGGGCGTCCTGGAGGGCTCCGCCCTGACCCTCCTCGGCGCGCTGGCCCTGGCGACGCTGGTCGGGCTGGCCACCTGCTCGACCCGGGTCCGCGTCGACGAGAACGGCCTGCGCGTCGGCTTCGGCCTGTTCGGCGGGCTCGCGCGCCGTACGCCGATCGACAGGATCGAGTCCGCCTGGGTCGAGACGCGCAGCCCGACCGAGGTCGGCGGCTGGGGTGTCCGGGGCGTGCCCGGCGCGGGCCGGGTCACGTTCATGCTGCGCGGCGGCGAGTGCCTGGTCATCCGGCGCGTCACCGGGGGCGAGTTCGCGGTCTCCGTGGACGACGCGGGCAACGGCGCCGCCCTGCTGAACGCCTACGTCGCCGAGGCCGCCCACTGACCCCCGGGACCCGTCCTCCCGCGAAGTCCTCCAAGAAGGTGGTGTCATGTCCCGTCGTTCCACGGACCTGTGGTTGTTCCTGATCGTCGCGTTCGGCCTGTCCTGGCTGTTCGCCCTGCCGATCTGGCTGAACGGTTCCCCCCTCGGCTCCGCGCCGGTGGTGGTGACCGCCGCCGTGATGATGTTCACCCCCGCGCTCGGCGTCCTGGCCGTCTGGCTGTACGGCAGGCGCCGCGGCGAGCCGGGTACCACCTGGCGTGAGTGGGCCGGGCGCACGGGCCTGACGCTGGGGGAGCGGCCGGGCCGTACGGTCGCCCTCTTCGCGCTCGCGTGGTTCGGCGTGCCGCTGTTCGTGGCCGCGGCGATCGCGCTCAGCGCGGCCCTCGGGCTGTTCGGCCTCGACCTCGACGGGTTCAGCCTGTTCCGGCAGACCCTGGAGCAGACGTCCCAGGGACGGCCCGTGCCGTCGTCGCTCGGGCCGGTGGTCGTGGTCCAGCTCGCCCTGGCGGTTCTCGTCGCGCCGCTGGTCAACTCCATCCCGGCCTTCGGCGAGGAGTGGGGCTGGCGGGGATGGCTGCTGCCGAGGCTGATGCCGCTCGGCACCTGGCGGGCGGTCCTGGTCTCCGGGGTGATCTGGGGGGCCTGGCATGCCCCGCTCACCCTGCGCGGCTACAACTACCCCGAGCTGGGCGCCTGGGCGGCCCCCTTCTTCGTGGTGTTCTGCGTCGCCTTCGGCGCCCTGCTCGGCTGGCTGCGCCTGCGCTCGGGAAGCGTCTGGCCCGCCGTCGTGGGCCACGGCGCCCTGAACGCCTCGGGAGGGCTGATCCTGCTCGTCGCCGACGCCGCGCACCCGCCGAGCCTGGTGGTCGCCGGGGCCACCGGCCTGGTCGGCTCGGCACTGCTGGCCGTGCTCTCCCTCCTGCTGTTCACCCGCGCCCCGGTACGGCCCGCCGTACCCGCGGAGGGCTGAACGTCAGCCGCCCGTCGCGCACACCACGAGGGCCACGGCGGTCGCGGTCTCGACGAGCGCGCCGAGCACGTCCCCGGTGACGCCACCGAGCCGCCGTACGGCCCGCCGCCGCAGCGCCCAGGCCGCCAGCAGGCCCACCGGGACGGCCAGCACGGCCCGTGGCCCGGCCAGGGCGGCCCCCAGGAGCGTCAGCGCCGTCACGGCGAGCGCGGGGCCGGGCCGTACGGTGCCCGCGACCAGGCTGCCGAGACCGCCGGGGCGGGCGGCGGGCACCCCGGCACGGCAGGCCCAGGTGAGGGCGAGCCTGCCCGTCGCGCACGCGACCACCAGCGCGGCGGGGCCCGTCCCCGAGGCGGTGACCTGCGCCAGCGCCGTCACCTGGACCAGCAGGGTGAGGATCAGCGTCACCACCCCGAACGGCCCGATATCCGACTTTTTCATGATTTCGAGGGCCTGTTCGGCGGGTTTGGCGCTGCCAAGACCGTCGGCCAGGTCGGCCAGCCCGTCCAGGTGCAGCCCCCTGGTGAACAGCGCCAGGGCCGCCACGGCCAGCGCCGCCGCGAGCGGGGGAGCCAGGCCGAGCCACAGCGCAACCGCGAGCACGGCCGCGCAGGCACCGCCGAGCAGCGCCCCGGCCAGGGGCGCTACCGTCATCGCGATCCCTCCGGTCCGGCGATCGACGACCCCGGGCCTGACGGGGAACACGCTCAGCGTCCCGGCCGCCAGACGCAGGCCGTCGGCGAACGTCGAACGCCGCTCCCCGGGCGGTGGATCAGCGGACACGGTCTCTCCTACGGGGTCCTACAGGGGAAGGGACATCGGACGGCCCGCGACGACCAGGGTGACGTCCTCGGACTCGGCGGCCAGACGCCGGTTCAGCGAACCGAGGGCGTCGCGGAACATCCTGCCGCTCGCCGTCGCGGGCACCACGCCGAGCCCGACCTCGTCGGAGACCGCGACCACCCGGCAGCCGACCTGCCGCCAGGCCTCGACCACCTCCGCGAACCGCGCCTCGACCGCCTCCCCGCCCCCGTCGCCGGACCAGGCGTCGCACTCGTCGAAGACCGCCGCGACCCAGGTGCCGAGCCCGTCGACCAGCAGCGGCGCCCGCGAACCGCGCAGCAACCCGGCCAGGTCGGTGCTCTCGACCGTCTCCCAGTGGGCGGGCCTGCGCTCCCGGTGCGTCCTGACCCTGCGTGCCCACTCGTCGTCCCCGTCACCCCGGGGGCCGGTCGCCACGTAACGGACCTCCGGCTCGGCCGCTAGCCTCAGCTCCGCCTCGGCCGACTTGCCCGAGCGGGACCCGCCGAGCAGCAGTGTCCGCCGGGGAGGCGGCCCGGGAGCGGGCGCGGGCCCGTCCAGGTCGAGGACGGTCCCGTCGGGTACGGCCCGCACCCCCCACAGCAGCGCCCGCCTGGCCAGCTCCGTCTCCGAGGACACCCGGTGGTCGAGATGCGCCGCGACCACGTGGGTCCCCTCCGTGACCAGGCCCCGGCGCCGCAGCCCGCCGAGCAACTCGGGCCGGTCGAGCACGTCCACCAGCACCAGGTCACATGCCCGCCCCCTCGGCCCCTCGACGGAGCGGACGTGGGGCCGGACGGCGTACAGGACACGGTGGCCGCCGGGGGAGGTGAGCAGCAGGCCGCCGGGGTCCGCCGCGACCTGGAGCCCCGGGGGGAGGGAGCCGGACAGGTCGTGCGGGAGCCGTACCGTCCCATCCAGGACGATCTCGGCGGGGCGCCGGTGGCCGGGGGAGAGACGCGAGCAGGAGGCGCATCCGCAGCCGGGAACCGGCCATCCCTCGGTGCCCGCCGTACCGGAGAACAGGACCTTCACGGCCCCCAGCGTACGGCCGACCCCCGGGGCGGCCTCGGGCGATGTAGGGTTCGCTGAACCGTCAGAAAAAGATCGCCGGACTCGTGAGAACTCGTGAGAAGGAGCGCATGGCATGACGTGGCACTGGCGTTACGAAGACGCGAACGGCGGCGAGGTGACCGAGGGAGTCACGCCGTCCGACGCGTTCCCCAGCCAGGCGGACGCGGAGTCGTGGCTCGGTGAGAGCTGGCGCGAGCTGTTCGACGCGGGTGTCGAGAGCGTCACGCTGCTTGAGGACGGCCGGGTCGAGTACGCGAACATGCCGCTGCGCCCCGAGTGAGCCACCCCCTCCCGTGGCCCCGTCGACCGGGGCCACGGGAGGGGAGGAGACTAGGGACGCCTCTCCGGGCTGACGGTCTTGGCGGGGTCCTTCTCCGCCACGGCGCCGATGATCTCGTCGATCCTGGCGAGCACGTCCTCGCCCAGCTTCACCCCGGAGGCCCCGACGTTGTCGCGGACCTGCTCGGGCCTGGTCGCGCCGATGATCGCCGAGGACACGTTCTGGTTCTGCAGCACCCACGCGACCGCGAGCTGGGCCATGGTCAGGCCGAGGTCGGCGGCGACAGGCTTGAGCTGCTGCACCCTGGTGAGCAGGTCGTCGTCCATCATCCGGGAGATGAAGCCGCCCCCGGTCGGGTCGGTCGCCCTGGACCCGGCGGGCGGGGGCTGACCCGGGAGATACTTGCCGGTGAGCACGCCCTGGGCGATCGGGGACCAGACGATCTGTCCGAGGCCCTCCTTCTCGCACAGCGGGACGACCTCGGCCTCGATGACCCGCCACAGCATCGAGTACTGCGGCTGGTTGGACACCAGGCGGTCGAAGCCCATCTCGTCGGCGATCCGCAGCGCCCTGGAGATCTGGTCCGCGGTCCACTCGCTGACGCCGACGTAGAGGACCTTGCCCTGCCGTACGAGATCGTCGAAGGTCTTGAGGGTCTCCTCAAGCGGGGTCTCGTGGTCGTAGCGGTGGGCCTGGTAGAGGTCCACGTAGTCGGTCTGCAGGCGGCGCAGTGAGCCGTTGATCGACTCGGTGATGTGCTTGCGCGACAGGCCACGGTCGTTGGGGCCGCTCCCGGTCGGCCAGTAGACCTTGGTGAAGATCTCCAGGGACTCGCGGCGCACCCCCTTCAGCGCCCGGCCGAGCACCTCCTCGGCCCTGGTGCCCGCGTAGACGTCCGCGGTGTCGAAGGTGGTGATCCCCTCGTCGAGAGCCGCCCGCACACACTCCTTCGCGGCGTCCTCCTCGACCTGGGAGCCATGGGTGATCCAGTTGCCGTAGCTGATCTCACTGACCTTGAGGCCGCTACGGCCGAGGTGACGGAATTCCATGCCCCGACCCTAGTGGGCGCCATAGAAGGGAGGGATTCGGGATACTCTGCCCGGCGTGTCGCGGTTGATCACTTCTCGATGGGTACGGCTGGCGCTGGCGGCGGCCGTGGTGACGGCGGTCGTCGTGGCGGTCCTGCGCCTGCGCCGCCCCTCCTCGGCCCGGCGCCCGGTGGCCGTCCCCGAACCGACCCGCGCCGAGGTCGCCTCAAAGGTGGAGGCGTGGCCACCGGCTCCGATCCTGGGCACGCCGGACACCAAGATTCTCAGGGGGTACGCGACACCTGCCCGGCTGCCCGGCTTCCTCACCCGGCGCCCCGCGCCGCGCCCGCCGCTTGACCGCGCGACCCGGCGTTTTCTCACCCGCTGGGGAGCCGTCGCGTGCGCGCTGTGCCTGCTGGCCGTGGGCGCCCAGTTCCTGGAGAGCACGGTCTTCTCCGGGCGGGGGCACGCGGGGAAACCGGTTGTCGGACGCGTGCCGGAGGTCCAGGAGACGCCCGCGCCCGTTGTCCTGGACGCCGACTGTCATCCGGCGGCGCGGAGGCCGCACCTGAGGGCACGTAACCCGAAGGTGACCAGGGCCGTAAACCGGCAGTGGGTCAGGATCGAGAGATGGCTGCGGGTCAACGCCCCCCGGACCTACGGCACACTCGCCGCCCCCGCGAGGCCCGGGACCATCGCCGTGGCCGAGGCGCAGATGGGCCTACGCCTGCCCGAGGACCTGCGCGCCTCCCTGCTGCGGCACAACGGTGGGGGAGTCTCTCTCCTGGGGGAGGACCCGCTGGATGTCAGGAGGATCCGCGATTCCTGGCGGATGCTGTGCGAGGTCGACGGCACCGACGACCATCTGGCCGATGAGACGGACGAGAGGTCGGAGTGGTGGGACGGGCGGATGATCCCGTTCACCGCGGACGGCACCGGCTGCTACCTGCTCGTCGACTCGGTCGTGCGTGACGTGGGAAGGAGCTGCGAGGACTCGCCGATCGGCTTCGCGCCGGGCGGGGTGCGGGTGAAGTCCTACTACGCGCTGCTGAAGGCGACCGCCGACGCCCTGGAGACCGGTGGGCGCATCGGCTACTGGCGGCCCAGGGTGGTCGAGGGCGTGCTCGACTGGGACGTCGTCGGCAGCCCGTGACGCCGCCGGGCCCCGGTCCGTGCGGACGGGGGCCGTGGCGCGCGTTCTTACTTCTTCGGCGGGACCGGCCTGCCGCCGGGCAGGACGGCCGGCGGCGGGAAGCGCAGCTTGCGGATCTGCAGCGCGCGCATCGCGGCGTAGAAGCCGACACCCTTGAGGTTCTCCGAGGGGAACTTCTCCGCGGTCAGCTTCTTGATCTTCCAGGCCACCCAGACCGAGGTCAGCACGACGCCGATCATCATGAGCGGCCAGCCGACCGTGATGACCGCGACGTAGACCTGACCGCGGATCTGCTCGGGGAAGGGCACCCAGGTCACCAGCAGGATGAACAGGGAGAAAGGCAGGAAGTACTGACTGGGCAGGCGCCGGGAGTCGACCCAGTCACGGGCGAACTTGCGGGCCGGGCCCCGGTCGCGGGCCGGGAAGTAGCGCTCGTCACCACGCAGCATGCCCTCGCGGGCCTTGACGCGCTCGTTGGCCTGGCGCTCACGGAGCTGCCGGTAGGCCTCCTTGCGGTTCTGGGGGGCGTTCACCGGCTGACGGCGGCGCCCCTCGGCGTCGCGGCGCTTGGGTGTGGGACGCCCCTTGCCCGCAGGCTTAGGATCGTTGACGGAGACGGGGGAGTCGTCCGCGGTGGTCTGGGTACGTCGGAACACATCGTCAGCCTACCGGGAGTGCAACTTAGTGACGCCCTCGTGCGTTATGCGTAGGGTGAACCTAGGTGGCTCCGGTGCTTTGCTTGGGGGGCTGGAATCACTGGGGTGACCCGAAGCGCATTTGAAGAAGGGGACGGCCGACGCGCATGAGCGTGATGAAGAGACTTTCAATGATCTTCAAGTCCAAGGCGAACAACGCCTTGGACAAGATGGAGGATCCGCGCGAGACCCTCGACTACTCCTATCAGCGTCAGCTGGAGTTGTTGCAGAAGGTGCGCCGTGGCGTGGCCGACGTCGCCACCTCGCGCAAGCGGGTGGAACTGCAGATCAACCAGATCGAGGCTCAGTCCCGCAAGCTTGAGGAGCAGGGCCGCAAGGCGCTGGGGGTCGGCCGTGAGGACCTGGCCCGTGAGGCGCTGACCCGCCGGTCGAGTCTGCAGACCCAGATCGCCGACCTCCGGGTGCAGCACGACAACCTTCAGGGTGAGGAGGAGAAGCTCACCACGGCCTCGCACCGCCTGCAGGCCAAGGTCGACTCCTTCCGCACGCGCAAGGAGACGATCAAGGCGACCTACACCGCCGCCGAGGCGCAGACCCGTATCAACGAGGCCTTCTCCGGCATCTCCGAGGAGATGGGCGACGTCGGTCTGGCGATCCAGCGGGCCGAGGACAAGACCGCCTCGATGCAGGCCCGCGCGGGTGCCATCGACGAGCTGCTCGCCAGCGGCGCGCTCGACGACTTCAGCGGCCAGCGCGGCGACGACATCCAGGCCGAGCTCGACCGCATGGGCGGCGGGCACGACGTGGAGCTGGAGATCGCCCGCATGAAGGCTGAGCTCGGCCAGGGTCCCGCGCCGAAGAGCGCGATCGAGCAGGGTCCGGCCCAGCCGGGCTACCAGCAGCCCCAGCAGCAACCGCAGCAGCAGCCGCAGAACCAGCAGACCCAGCAGTTCCGCCAGCCGGGGGAGGGGCTGTGATCGTACGCATCATGGGCGAGGGTCAGATCGACATCGCCGAGGCCGATCTCGACGTCCTCAACGCCCTCGACAGCGAGCTTGAGGCGGCCATCGCCGCCGGTGACGAGGAGTCCTTCAGAAGCAGGCTGCACGACCTGCTCGACAAGGTCCGTCACGTCGGCAAGGCGCTGCCCGACGACAGCCTTGAGCCGTCGGAGCTGATTTTGCCTCCGGCTGACGCTTCCATGGACGAAGTGCGGGAGATGCTCGGCAATGAGGGTCTGATTCCCGGATAGTTTGGGCATATGGCACACACCCGGTTCGCCCCGGACCGGGGCCTGACCAGCCGCATGGTTCTGACCATGTTCCTGCTGGGGTTGCTCTATGTCGTGTTCGTCGGCGTGCTGATCTCACTGGGCGTCCACGCCGTCACGGTGTTGGTCATCGCGGGCGCCATGCTCCTGGTCCAGTACTTCATGTCCGACCGCATCGCCCTGTTCGCGATGCACGGACGGGTCGTCAGCCCCCAGGAGGCGCCCGAGCTGCACGGTGTGATCGACCGGCTCTGCGCCATGGCCGACATGCCGAAGCCGCGGGTGGCGATCGCCGACTCGGATGTTCCGAACGCGTTCGCCACCGGCCGCAACCAGAAGAACGCCGTGGTCTGCGCGACCACGGGCCTGCTGCGGCGCCTTGACCGCGCCGAGCTTGAGGGCGTGCTCGCCCACGAGATGTCCCACGTCGCCCACCGTGACGTCGCGGTGATGACGATCGCGTCCTTCCTCGGCATCGTGGCGGGGCTGATGACCAGGGTCGCGCTCTACAGCGGTCTCGGCGGGCGCAGGGACAACCAGAACGGGCCGCCGATCGGGCTGATCGTGATGCTGGTCTCCGTCCTGGTGTACGCGATCAGCTTCCTGCTCACCCGGGCGCTGTCGCGCTACCGCGAGCTGGCCGCCGACCGCGCGGGGGCGCTGCTGACCCAGCGGCCCTCCGCCCTGGCCAGCGCGCTGGTCAAGGTCTCCGGTGACATGGCCCGCATCCCGACCAGGGACCTGCGCGAGGCCGAGCCGTTCAACGCCTTCTTCTTCGCCCCCGCGCTCGCCGGTGGCCGTGCCGGAGCCTCCCTGGCCTCGCTGCTGGCCACCCACCCTCCGCTCGACCGGCGTCTCGACCAGCTCCGCAGGATCTCCGGCCAGCTCGGACAGGGAGTGTGAGCGGTGGCCAGGTGGTGGGACGCGCTGCTGGGCCGTACCGAACCCGTCAAGCCCGACCTGGACGCGCTGTTCGCGCTGCCGTCGGCCGCGGTGACCCTGCAGGCCGCGACCGGGCTCGAACCCAACGGGATCGGCTCCGTCTGCTTCCGTCCCGCCGAGGGTGGGGCGTTCAGCGCGCTTGAGCGCGACGTCGTCGAACTGCTCGCCGCGGGGGGAGGGCCGCCGGTCGAGGAGGTGAAGGACTCCTACGGCTACACCTGGCTGGTGGTGCGCCGCGACCCCGCCGCGCTCGGCGACCTGGTCACCGACCTGCACGCGGTCAACTCCTCGCTGGAGGCCGCGGGCTTCGGCCCCTCCCTGCTCTGCTCACTGGTCACCTTCACCTCCCCGCAGGGGCGGCTCGCGCTGGTCTACCTCTACAAGCGGGGCGCCTTCTACCCGTTCGCGCCGCTGTCCGGTCAGCGCAGGGACAACTCCCTTGAGCTTCAGGTGCGCGGCGCGCTCGACGGGGAGCTGAGGATCGAGCCCGACCTCGGCCGCTGGTTCCCCCTCTGGGGCGCCCCCGGACTGTGAGCCGTGCGCTCAAGGCGAGACGTGACGCGGGTCGCGGCCCTGGCGTTCCTCCTGGCGGGACTGTGCTACGCGGCCTGGGTGCCGCTGCAGTTCCTCAACCCCGGCGTCGACAGCTCCCTCGCCTACCTCAGTGAGCTGGCCGCGGCCGACCAGCCGTGGTCGTGGCTGGTACGCCTGGCCGACGTGCTGGCCGGAACCGCCTGCCTGGCAGGGGTCGCCCTGGCGCCTGATGAGCGTCCCGGCAGGGCGGGCGCGGCCGGGTGGCTCGGTCTCGCGCTGTTCGGCGCGATGACGGTGCTGGACGCGGGTGTCTTCCCGCTGGACTGCGCGGTGCTGAGCGAGCCCGCGTGCGCGGCAGCCGAGGCGGCGGGGCGCCTGTCCGCCTCCCACACGCTCCACGCGGCGGTCAGCTCCCTGGCCCTGGCGGGGGCGGGGCTCAGTCTCGTCGCGCTGCCGGTGAGCGCGCTGCGACGCCGCCGCTGGCCCTCTCTGGTGTACGGCGGAGCCGTACTGGCCGTCCTGATGGCTGTGGCGACGGTGTGGACCCTCACCCTGGTCGCCGAGGCGGGCGGGAGCGCCGTCCCCGTCGGCCTCGCCCAGCGGTTCCAGGTGGGGATCGTCGCGCTCTGGCTGCTGCTGGTCGGGGCCGCGCTGTGGCGCGACAGGACCCGCGCAGTCCCGCAGAAGTCACACGTCCTGCTCCAGGGGGCGGGCACGCCGGTTGTGGTCTGCGCGGGGATGGCGGGGGCGTGGTTCCACTGGGACCGGGTCGCCGAGGACCTGGGAGCCGACCACCTGGTGATCCGCTTCGACCGTCCTGGGCTCGGGCTCAGCTCCGGCCACCCGGGGCCGCCGTCCCTGACGGAGGAGGCGGAGCGGATCGCCGCGCTCGCGCGCAGGCCGGTCGTGGTCGGCCACTCCGTCGCGGCCTTCCACGCCGAGGCCTTCGCCCGGCTCAACCCCGGCCGGGTGGCGGGCCTGGTCCTGGTCGATCCGAGCTGCGAGCCGAACCTGGGGCGCGGGAGCGGGACGCGGGCGGCGGCGGTGCGGGCCGTACAGGGAGTGCTGCCCGCGCTTGGCGGGACGTTCGGCGCGACCGCGCTCGCCCGCCTGCTCCTGCCTCCGGCGCACCGCCTCCTCATGGGGGCGCACGAGAGAGCAGGGGCGGTGTACGGCAGGGGCAGGGTGCTGGCCGCGGCGCTGGCCGAGTGGCTCGCCTATCCGGACATGGCCGCCGAACTCGGGGAGCTGCGCCGGACCCACCCCCTGCCCCCGGTCCCGGTCGTCGTGCTCAGCGCGGGGGACGACGACCCGTGCCACCGTGACCTGGCCCGGCTGCTCGGCGCCCGGCTGGTCCCGCTGCCCGCCAGCGGGCACGAGGTTCAGCTCGACCGGCCCGAGGCGATCGCCGAGGCGGTCAGGACGCTCGGCGTCGCGGGGCACTGATGCACTGACCGTGACTATTTGCCGTCACAATGGAGCCTAAAAGGCCCCTAAAGGGAGGGTAGGTATGCCGGACCTTGCGTCCTTGCGGTCTGGGGATCCCGAGCGGGTCCGGGAGTACCGGCTCACCGCGCGGCTCGGCGAGGGCGGGCAGGGCACGGTCTACCTCGGCGTCTCCCCGACGGGTGCCCGGGTCGCGGTCAAACTGCTCCGTGCCGACCTCGCGCAGGACGCCGAGGCCATGGAACGTTTCGTCCGCGAGGTCAGCACCGCCAGACGGGTCGCGCCGTTCTGCACCGCCGCGGTCATCGACACCGGGGTGGACGGCAACCGTCCCTACATCGTCAGCGAGTACATCGACGGCCCGACGCTCGCCGAGGTCGTGGCCGCCGAAGGACCGCGCGAGGGCTCGGCGCTGCACCGCCTGGCGATCGGCACGGTGACCGCGCTCGTCGCGATCCACCAGGCCGGGATCGTGCACCGGGACTTCAAGCCGTCCAACGTGCTGCTGGCCCCCGACGGTCCCCGGGTGATCGACTTCGGCATCGCCAAGGCGTTGGACAGGACCTCGACGCTGACCGCCACGGCGATCGGCACCCCCTCCTACATGACGCCGGAGCAGCTTGCGGGGGAGCAGGCTGGCTCGCCCGCCGACATGTTCGCCTGGGGCTGCACGATGGTCTTCGCGGCCACCGGCAGCCCTCCCTTCGGGACGGACAGCCTGCCCGCGATCTTCAACCGGATCATGAACCTGGAGCCCGACCTGCGGGCCATCGCCGACCCGGCGCTGCGCGAACTGGTCGGCCAGTGCCTGGCCAAGGATCCCGCAGTACGGCCGAGCGCGGGCGACGCCCTGCTGAGGCTGCTCGGGCACGCGGGCACCGTCCCGGGAGGCGTTCCCGGCGTCATGCCGGGCGCCGCGGCACCGGCCGCGCCGGGAGGCATCCTCGCCGAGGGATCGGCCGCCGCCGCCCAGCGGACGGGCCCCGGTGGGTCGCCCGGGGGGTACGGCCAGCAGCACTTCCAGCAGCCGACCCAGGGCGGCTACCCGCCGACCGTGCACTACCCCCGTCCCGACCAGACGGGACCCGGCGCGGTGGGGACGGTCCCGGCGGGACGCCAGCCCTTCCCCGGCCCCGGCTACCCGCAGGGGCCCGTGCAGGGCTACCCGCCCCAGGGGGCGGCGCCGTACGGGAAGAAGAGGCGGACGGGGGTCTGGATCGCGGTCGTGGCCGGGATCGTGGTCGTCCTGCTGGGCGGGGGCGCCCTCGCGCTGCTGACGAACAGGGAGGGCGAGCAGGGCACGGAGACCGGCACGATCGACACGGCGGACACCGGCGGCCCCTGGGAGCCCGACCGGAGCGACGCCCCGCCGACGCCGAGCCCCACGGTCTCCGACCCGCCCCAGGAGACGAACGCGATCAAGCTGCCGGGCAGCTCGATCACGCTCCACGAGAACCCGGACGACCCGGTCAAGCTCACCTCCTACAGCCTCGACTGGGACAAGATCCTCTACACGCGCTCCCGGGCCGGTGCCTTCAGCAAGAACGACAAGTACTTCCAGTACGTGGTCAACCCCACGGGCACCCAGGCGCTGGCGGTCGACAAGGTCTACGACTCGGAGAACTACGCCGTCGTCTCCCTCGTGGACCGCAGGACCAACTCCGCGACGACGCTCAGGATCGCCAAGGCGCCGGTCTACCCGACCATCCCGCAGTGGTCCCCCGACGGCAGCAAGGGCCTGGTGACGTTGTACGAGTCGGCGGGCAAGACCAGCAAGGAGTACGGCTACGCGATCATCGACATCGCGACGAAGAAGGTCAGGACCGTCAAGGTCAGGGAGAAGGACGCCGGGAAGTGGAGCTACTTCTGGCGGGGTGACAGCAGGGCGGTCGGCACCTGGGCGCTCACCGGCAAGACCCAGCGCATCCGCTTCTACGACCTGCAGGGCACGGTGCTGCAGACCCTGCTCGACGTGGGCACCCCGGTCACCGTCGAGGGCGACGACGTCTCCCCGTCGGGCACGATGATCATGACCTACTGCAAGCAGGACAAGAAGAAGATCTGCATCTGGTCCACCGCCACCGACGCGGACGCCCTGTTCCAGGTGCCGTTCGAGACCGACAAGCTCATCGGCTGGTACGACGACCGGCACATCGCGGGCTGGCGGCCCAAGGGGAGCGGCTACGAGGCCGTGGTGATCGACTTCGAGGGGAAGGTCAAGCGGCTCCTGGCCACCACGACCAACGCCGAGGAGTACAAGAAGCAGTACATGCGCTTCACCCACGAGGACTGAGAGAGCCGTAATCGGTGTTCAAAACACGGCAGGGGGCAGGGGTGCCTCCCCGGCGCGACTGCCCTTCCGTGGTGCCATGAGCCTATGATCAAGCTGTCTCACATCGTGGCCACGGCGGCGTTCCTCACCGCCGGGACGCTCGGCGGAGTCGCGTCCGCGGACTCCGGCACCGTTTCCGATACTGCGAGGGTGATCGTGGAAGAGAACCGATCCCAGGTGACGGTCGTGGGGGAGGGCAGCGTCTCCTCGGCCCCCGACATCATGCGCCTGAACACCGGCGTCGAGGTGCGCCACGCGAGCGCGAGCCAGGCCTTCGCCGCCGCCAGGGTGGCCGCAGCCAAGCTGACCTCGGCGCTGCGTCAGGCGGGGGTCGCCACCGAGGACCTGCGCACGAGCGAGCTGTCCCTGGGGCCCGAGTACGAGAACTACCCCAAGGTCTCCGGCTACCGGGCGGCCCAGGGCGTCGAGGCCGTGGTGCGCGACCTGGAGAGCGCGGACCGGGTCATCGAGGCGGCGGTCGCCGTCGGCGAGGAGGTGCGCCTGAACGGCCTGTCCTTCGAGGTCTCCGACAGCCGTGGCGCACTCACGGCGGCACGCGACCTGGCCTTCGCCGACGCCAGGACCCGCGCCGAGCAGTACGCGAGCCTGGCGGGCCGCGAGCTCGGCCGGGTCGTGACGATCTCCGAGGAGAGCGTCACCCCGCCCAGGCCGGTCGCCTACGGGGCGGGGTTCGCGGCGGAGAAGGCCTCCGTCAGCCCCGGCCAGCAGACCGTCTCCGTCAGCGTCAGGGTGGTCTACGGGCTCGGCTGATTTTACGAGCGACGCCCGAGCGGGGCTCAGGGCAGGGCGAGCATGCGGTCCAGGGCGACCTTGGCCCAGCGGGTGGTCTCCGGGTCCACGGTGATCTGGTTGACCACCTGGCCCGCGGCCAGCGACTCCAGGGCCCACACCAGGTGCGGCAGGTCGATCCGGTTCATCGTCGAGCAGTAGCAGACGGTCTTGTCGAGGAACGTCACGTCCTTGTCGGGGAACATGTGCCCCAGCCGCTTGACCAGGTTCAGCTCGGTGCCGACCGCCCAGGACGACCCGGCGGGGGCCTCCCTGAGCCTGTTGATGATGTACTCGGTCGAACCGACGTAGTCGGCCTTGGTGACCACCTCGTGCCTGCACTCGGGGTGGACCAGCACGTTGACGCCGGGGACGCGCTCGCGCACCTCGTCGACGCACTCGGCGGTGAAGCGGCCGTGGACCGAGCAGTGCCCCTTCCACAGGATCATCTTGGCGTCGCGGAGCTGCTGGACGGTCAGGCCGCCGTTGGGCCGGTGCGGGTTGTAGACGACGCAGTCGTCGAGGGACAGGCCCATCTCCAGCACCGCGGTGTTGCGCCCCAGGTGCTGGTCGGGCAGGAACAGGACCTTCTCCCCCCGGGAGAACGCCCATTCGAGGGCGCGCCTGGCGTTGGAGGAGGTGCACACGACGCCGCCGTTGCGCCCGCAGAAGGCCTTGATGTCGGCGCTGGAGTTCATGTAGGTGACCGGGACCGTCGTCTCGGCGATCCCGGCGTCCTCCAGTGCCTCCCAGCACTCCTCGACCTGGTCGAAGGTCGCCATGTCCGCCATCGAGCACCCGGCGGCCAGGTCGGGCAGCACGACCTTCTGGTCGTCGTTGGTGAGGATGTCGGCGGACTCGGCCATGAAGTGCACGCCGCAGAAGACGATGTACTCCGCCTCCGGCCTGGCCGCGGCGTCGCGGGCGAGCTTGAAGGAGTCGCCGGTCACGTCGGCGAACTGGATGACCTCGTCACGCTGGTAGTGGTGGCCGAGGACGAAGACCCGCTCCCCGAGCGCCGCCTTCGCCCGTCTGGCGCGCTCGACGAGCGCCGGGTCCGAGGCGGTCGGCAGCTCCCCGGGACAGTCGACACCGCGCTCGCTGTGCGGGTCTGTCCCCCTGCCGAGGACGAAAAGCGGAAGGCCGGTCTCGGTGGTCGTCACGACCACACCCCCTTATCGTCGAACTGACGACTAATGATGACACACGCTCCCCGGGGTTTTATTCCGGGGTGGGGGCGGGGGCGGTCGGCCCAGGAATGTGTAGCGGTCGGCACGTGTTGGTAGCGTCTAAGAAGGACGTCACACACAGACAGCCGACCCGGCCGGGCGGCTGACGCAGACGCGGGAGTCACCACATGTCGGTTGAGAGCAGCGAGACCACGACGCAGGGCCTGGTCCTGAGTGACGCGGCGGCGGCCAAGGTCAAGAACCTGCTGGAGCAGCAGGGTGAGGAAGGGCTCAAGCTGCGCGTCGCCGTGCAGCCCGGTGGCTGCTCGGGCCTGCGCTACCAGCTCTTCTTCGACGACCGTTCCATGGACGGCGACGTCGTCTCGGACTTCAACGGTGTCAGCGTTGTCACCGACCGGATGAGCGCGCCGTACCTCGGTGGGGCGACCATCGACTTCGTCGACACGATCGAGAAGCAGGGCTTCACGATCGACAACCCGAACGCCACCGGCTCCTGTGCCTGCGGCGACTCGTTCAACTAGTCAGACATACGCGGGCGGTCCCGCGACAACTGATGCACGGCGGCCCCGCGGGGTGAGATCTCTCACCTCGCGGGGCCGCCGTGCGTCCGCATGGTCACGTATTCTTGCGGGGCTCCAAACCCCGTCCATCCAGAAGATGCTGACAACGAGGAGAATGACCCCGTGCGCATCGCCGTCACCGGCTCAATCGCGACCGACCATCTGATGACCTTCCCGGGGCGTTTCGGCGACCAGCTCATCGCCGACCAGCTCGACCGGGTCTCCCTGTCGTTCCTCGTGGACGACCTTCAGGTCCGCCGCGGAGGCTGCGCGGCCAACATCGCCTTCGGCATGGGCAGCCTTGGCCTTCGGCCCGTCCTGGTCGGCGCGGTCGGCACGGACTTCGCCGACTACCGCTCCTGGCTCGAACGGCACGGCGTCGACTGTGACTCCGTGCACACCTCCGAGGTCCACCACACGGCCCGGTTCCTGTGCACGACCGATGACGACCACAACCAGATCGCCTCCTTCTACACCGGCGCGATGGCCGAGGCCAGGCTGATCGAGCTGGGCCCGATCGCCGAGCGGCTCGGCGGCCTGGACCTCGTCCTGGTCAGCCCCAACGACCCCGACGCGATGCTCAGGCACACCGACGAGGCCCGCGACCGGGGCATCCCCTTCGCCGCCGACCCCTCGCAGCAGCTCGCGCGGATGCCCGGTGAGGACATCAGGAAGCTCGTGGACGGCGCGGCCTACCTGTTCGGCAACGACTACGAGCGCGGCCTGATCGAGCAGAAGACCGGCTGGTCGGGCGAGGAGATCCTGGAGCGGGTCGGCGTCCGTGTCACCACGCTCGGCCCCAAGGGCGTCGTGATCGACCGCAGGGGCGAGCCGTCCCTGCACGTCTCACCCGCCCCGGAGAACGGAAAGGCCGACCCGACCGGCGTCGGCGACGCCTTCAGGGCCGGCTTCCTGGCGGGCCTGGCCTGGGAGCTGCCGCTTGAGCGCTGCGGCCAGCTCGGCAACCTCACCGCCACCCACGTCCTTGAGCGGGTCGGCGGCCAGGAGTACGAGCTCGGTCAGCGGGCCTTCGTTGAGCGCTTCGCCGCCGCCTACGGCACCGAGGCCGCCGAGGAAGCGGGCCGTTTCGTACGGTGCCACCACGCCTGAGACGCGCACCGGCCCCTCCCGCGCCGGGAGGGGCCAGGTGATCGGCCGTCAGTAGTTGCGGCGCACGTGGATGGCCCAGCCCCCGTCGGGAAGCTCGTAGCTCGCCACGTGGTGGTGGGACTTCAGCCTGCACCAGGCCGGGATGTCGGTGAACGCGGCGGGGTCGTCGGCCAGGACCGAGACGATGGCGTTGCGCGGCACGTAGTTGATCTGCTCGGCGAGCATGATGATGGGGATCGGGCACTTCTTGCCCAGCGCGTCGATGGTCAGTGCCGGAGGCTGACCCGCCTCTGCCTCGGCCGCCTGTGTGGACACCATGGAGCGCCTCACCCCCCGCATCTCTCGGTCACGACCTGACTCCCGCGTCCTCACGAATCTTCCTCACCGCGTCCGGCAGGACGGTGAGGAAACGGTCGACATCCGTCGCGGACGCGCCCTGGGGCAGCGATACCCGTACGTTCCCGTGCGTAAGCACGCCCATGGCCTCCAAAACATGCGACGGACGAAGCGTACTGGCCGTGCAGGAACTGCCGGACGATACGGCGAACCCTGCCTTGTCCAATTCTGTCAGTAACGCTTCACCTTCGACGTAAAGACAGGAAAAGGTGATGATATGTGGTGCCCGGGAGACCGGGTCGCCGATCACCTCGACGTCCGGGACGAGCCGGGGCACCTCACTCCTGATCCGGTCGACCAGCGCGGCCAGCCGTGCCGACTCCCTGGCCGAGTCGGCGACCATGGCGCGCAGCGCGGCGGCCGAGGCCACGATCGCGGGCACGTTCTCGAACCCGGGGACCCTGCGCCGCTCGCGGTCGTCCTCGGGCAGCGGGCTGCGCCAGCGGGTGCCCTTGCGGACCGCCAGCACCCCGACCCCGGCCGGGCCGCCCCACTTGTGCGCGCTGGCCGTGAGCACCGACCAGCCGCCCGGCAGCGGCATCCTGCCCGCGGTCTGCGCGGCGTCGACCAGCAGCGGCACCCCCGCCTCCGCGCACGCCGCCGCGGCCTCCACGACCGGCTGGAGCGTGCCAACCTCGTGGTTGGCGCTCTGCAGGCAGGCCAGCGCCGTACCCTCCGCCAGGACGGCCGCGCGGAAGGCGGCCGGATCGACCGCGCCCGTGAGGCCGACGCCGACCGTCTCGACGCTTCCCCCGTCACGCTCGTGGACCCCGGCGGCGTGCAGCACGCTGGAGTGCTCGACCGCCGAGGTCACCAGGCGGCGCCCGACCCTGCGCCGCCCGTGCAGGGCTCCCAGCACGCCCAGATGCACGGCCTGGGTCCCCGAGGAGGTGAAGGAAACCTCGTCGGGACGGGCTCCGAGAGCTTCGGCGACCTCTGTGCGCGCCTGTTCCAGTAACATCCTTGCCCGGCGGGCGGGGCCGTACAGTCTCGCCGGGTCGGCCCAGCCGACGTCGAGCGCCGCGATCAGAGCTTCACGTGCCTGAGGGTGCAGCGGCTCTGTCGAGGCCGCGTCGAAGTACGCCACGCCCCAATCGTCGCACCACGTGCGGCGCAATCGGGGGCTGCGCGGGGGGGCGGGGGTGGTCCGCGCTAATGTGTCCCCCAGCGTAAAGCTGTGAACAACAAGTTGTGAACATGAACAAACGACCGCCCAGGAGTGACTTCTGGGCTTCATCTGTGGGGTAGGCGATCCGTGAGTCCGACCCGCCGTTCCGCACGGCGTCCGTTGGTCCGCCGCCGGGTGCCATGCGCTGCCGCTCTGGCGCTGCTGCTGGTGTCCGTGACGGCGTGCAGTGCTGAGAACACCGCTGGGGAATGGTCTCGTGGCGGTATGACCGAGGGCATCACCAAGCAGGCCGACACCATCCAGAATCTATGGAACGGATCCTGGATCGCGGCTCTCGCCACCGGTGTGGTCGTGTGGGGCCTGATCCTGTGGTCCGTGGCCTTCCACCGCAAGAGGAAGAACTCCAAGGAGAGCCTGCCGCCGCAGGTGCGCTACAACCTCCCGATCGAGATCCTCTACACGGTTGTGCCGATCATCATGGTCGGCGTCTTCTTCTACTTCACCGCGCGGGACCAGAACTACGTCAACGCGGTTTCCGGCAAGGCCGACGTGAAGGTCAAGGTCGAGGGTTTCCAGTGGAGCTGGCGCTTCACCACCGACTACAACGGCCAGAAGGCCGCGGTGGTCGGCACGCCGGTCGGTGACTACCGCGAGGGACCGCAGCTGGTCCTCCCGGCGGGCAAGACTGTGGAGTTCGACCTCGTCTCGCCCGACGTCATCCACTCGTTCTGGGTGCCGGCCTTCCACTTCAAGCGTGACGTCATCCCCGGGGTGGAGAACAAGTTCGAGGTCGAGACCCTGAACAAGTCCGGTGTGTTCGCGGGCCGTTGCGCCGAGCTGTGCGGTACCGACCACAGCCGGATGCTCTTCTCCGTGAAGCTCGTCACCCCGGACGAGTTCGACAAGTACATCGCTAGTCAGGCGGGTGCCCAGTGACCGCACTTAACGAGCCCATCGCCCTAACCCCGGTGGCGACCCGCAAGGGCTCGGTCATCGCGAAGTGGATGTCGTCCACCGATCACAAGATCATCGGGCACCTCTACCTCATCACCTCGTTCGTGTTCTTCCTGATCGGCGGCGTGATGGCGCTGATCATGCGGGCCGAGCTGGCGCAGCCGGGCCTGCAGCTCACCAGCAACGAGCAGTTCAACCAGCTGTTCACCATGCACGGCACGGTCATGCTGCTGATGTTCGCGACGCCGTTGTTCGCCGGTTTCGCCAACGAGCTCATGCCGCTGCAGATCGGCGCGCCGGACGTCGCCTTCCCGCGTCTGAACATGGTGAGCTACTGGCTGTTCCTGTTCGGCAGCACCATCGCCCTGTCGGGCTTCATCACCCCGGGCGGCGCGGCAAGCTTCGGCTGGTTCGCCTACGCCCCGCTGTCGGACGCGATCCACTCGCCCGGCATCGGCGGTGACCTGTGGATCGTCGGCCTGACCATCAGCGGTCTGGGCACGATCCTCGGCTCGGTGAACTTCATCACCACGATCGTGTGCATGCGCGCGCCCGGCATGACGATGTTCCGCATGCCGATGTTCACCTGGAACGTCCTGCTCACCTCGATCCTGGTGCTGATGGCCTTCCCGGTGCTGGCCGCCGCGCTGCTGGCCCTGGAGGCCGACCGCAAGCTCGGGGCGCACATCTTCGACTCGGCGACCGGTGGTGCCATGCTGTGGCAGCACCTGTTCTGGTTCTTCGGCCATCCCGAGGTGTACATCATCGCGCTGCCGTTCTTCGGCATCGTGACGGAGGTCCTGCCGGTCTTCAGCCGCAAGCCGCTGTTCGGCTACATCGGCCTGGTCGGCGCGACCATCGCCATCGCCGGTCTGTCGATCACCGTGTGGGCGCACCACATGTTCCCGACCGGCCAGGTGCTGCTGCCGTTCTTCTCGTTCATGACCTTCCTCATCGCGGTCCCGACCGGTGTGAAGTTCTTCAACTGGATCGGCACGATGTGGCGGGGACACCTGTCGTTCGAGTCGCCGATGCTGTTCTCGATCGGCTTCCTGGTGACCTTCCTCTTCGGTGGCCTGACCGGCGTCATCCTGGCCTCGCCGCCGCTGGACTTCCAGGTGTCGGACTCCTACTTCGTGGTGGCCCACTTCCACTACGTCGTCTTCGGCACCGTGGTCTTCGCGATGTTCGCGGGCTTCTACTTCTGGTGGCCCAAGTTCACCGGCAAGATGCTCAACGACACGCTGGGCAAGGTGCACTTCTGGACGCTGTTCATCGGCTTCCACACCACCTTCCTGGTGCAGCACTGGCTGGGCGCCGCGGGCTTCCCGCGCCGCTACGCCGACTACAGCCCGGCCGACGGCTTCACCGACCTGAACATGATCTCCTCGGTCGGCGCGTTCCTGCTGGGCGCCTCGACGCTGCCGTTCCTGTACAACGTGTGGCGGACCCACAAGTCCGCTCCCAAGGTCACGGTCGACGACCCGTGGGGCTACGGCAACTCGCTGGAGTGGGCGACCTCGTGCCCGCCGCCGCGGCACAACTTCACCTCGCTGCCGCGCATCAGGTCCGAGCGCCCCGCGTTCGACCTGAAGTATCCGCACATCACCTCGGCCTCGCCTGAGCTGGAGGAGAACCGATGAAGGTCCAGGGCTGGCTGTTCATCCTCTGCGGCATCTTCTTCGCCGCCGTGGACGTCGTCTACTGGTTCTGGTCAAGGGAACCGGTCGGCACGACGGCGATGGCGATCTCGGTCGGCTTCGCCTTCATGATCGGCTACTACCTCATGTACACCGCCCGCCGCATCGGCGAGCAGCCTGAGGACAACAAGCAGGGCGAGATCAGCGACGGCGCGGGGGAGCTCGGCTTCTTCAGCCCGCACAGCTGGTGGCCGCTGTTCGTCTGCCTGGCCGTCTCGCTCACCGCGGTCGGCCTGGTCATCGGCTGGTGGCTGTTCCTGATCGGCGTCTTCGCGGTCATCATGAGCATGATCGGGTTCGTCTTCGAGTACTACCGGGGTCACTTCTCGCACTGAGCCCCGGCTCCCAGAAACGGGCCACGGAACTTCCGTGGTCCGTTTTTTGGTGTTTATTGGGGACCCATACCCCCTGCCATATGTGGCGCTCCGCTTACTACGGGTAATAACAGGATCACCGGACCGGTCCTGAACAGGGGAGTACACGTGGGGCACGTGGGACAGACGATGCGTGTTTCGATTCCGGGGGCCGGGCTGCTGGCCCTGCTGCTGGTGACCTCATGCTCGGACGGTTCCACCACCGCCGCGCTGGGGCCGGCAGGGTCGGCGCCGCACGCGGACGCGGCGGTCAGCGTGGTCCCGCTCGACAAGGCGGGCAACGTGCCGACCCACGCGACGGTCCTGGTGGCCGCCAACGGCGGGACGCTGAAGAGCGTCACCGTGAAGGGCCCCAGGAACACCCTGACGGGCGTGCTGAGCGCGGACGGGTCCCAGTGGCACAGCCAGGACACCGCGCTGCCGGGGACGACCTACGAGGTCACCGCGGTCGCGGTGAACCCGGCTGGCAAGACCACCGAGACCCGCACCTCCTTCTCCACCGTCAGGGCGGAGAAGACCTTCGCGATCAAGGAGTTCCTCCCCGACAAGGACCTGACCGGCCTGACGGTCGGGGTCGGCATGCCCGTCATGATCACCTTCGACCAGCCGATCACCGACCGCGTCGAGGTCGAGCGCAACCTGGCGATCAGCGCCTCGAAGCCGGTCGTCGGGGCCTGGCACTGGTTCGACGACAAGACCGTGCACTTCCGCCCCAAGACCTTCTGGCCCGCCAACACGACGGTCCGCGTGGACGCCAATCTTGAGGGCGTCAGAGGCGGCAGGGGCGTGTACGGCAAGCAGAACCAGAGCATCCGTTTCCGGATCGGCCGCTCCCAGATCACCAAGGGCAGCACCCTCACCCACCACCTGACCGTCAGGCGCAACGGCAAGGTCGTCCGGCAGATCCCCATGAGCGCGGGCCAGGGCGGCGCCTGGAAGTACTACACGACCAGCGGTGTGCACCTGGCCATGTCCAGGGAGCCCGTCACGGTCATGACCTCCCCGGGCATCGGGCCCGGCTCTCCCGGCTACTACCAGATGACGGTCTACAACACGGTCCGCATCTCCAACAGCGGCGAGTACGTGCACAGCGCGCCGTGGTCGGTGGGCTCCCAGGGGTACTCCAACGTCAGCCACGGCTGCGTCAACGTCAGCCCGGACAACGCCGCCTGGTTCATCAACAACACCCTCATCGGTGACCCGATCATCATCACCGGCAGTCCTCGCCAGCTGGAGCCGACCAACGGGTGGGGCCACTGGCAGGAGGATTGGAAGCAGTGGCTGAAGTGGAGCAGCGTCAAGTACTTCACCGCCGACTCCCTGTGACGGCCCGCGCGCCTCGGGGCCGCTGAGAGGCCCTGTGCGCCTTTCCGGGCCCGTGGGTGTGGGGAATTGCGGCAGACCGTTTTCCGGGGCTCCGCGAGCCGTACAGGAGCCTCCTGGGGGTCACCGTGGGAGAGCCGGAGACAGACAGCGGGGCCCGGACACCGAGTCGGTGTCCGGGCCCCGTCGTGTGGCGACGCCTTGGCGGCCTAGTGGGTCAGGGACCTGTCGTCCCCGCCCGGGCCGACCTGCGCGTGCTCGTCGTGCTCGTCGCCGTGACCGTGGCCGTCGTCCAGCGGGATCTTCTCGCCGCCGTAGGCCTTGCTCATCTTGGCGCGGAGCCTGCCGAGCGGACCGCGCATCCCCTTGGGCGGGATGCCGTCCTTGTCGGTGTCGGTCCCGGCGATCATCGGAACCGCGGTCTTGCCCCGCATGTGCGCCTCGATGGAGGCCTCGGCGGGAACGTGGACCTCGATGTACTCACCGTGGGGCAGGCGCTTGATGACACCCGACTCCACGCCGTGGCCGATCACCGCCGCGTCGCTGCGCTGCAGGCCCAGGCAGATCCGGTAGGTGACGATGTAGGCCACCAGCGGACCGAGGAAGATCAGGCCCCGGCCGATGTAGGTCGTCCAGTTCAGCGAGACGTGGAAGACCGAGGAGATCTCGTCGTTGGCGCCCAGCAGCCACAGCACACCGTAGAACGTGATGGCCGAGATGCCGATCGAGGTGCGGTGCGGGTTGTTGCGGGGACGGTCGGCGACGTGGTGCTCGCTGCGGTCCCCGGTGACCCACTGCTCCAGGAAGGGATACAGGGCCAGGCCGGTCATGATGATGCCCATCGGGACCAGCGCCGGGATCAGCACGCTCATCGGCAGCGTGAAGCCCAGGAAGTTGATCTCCCACGAGGGCATCAGACGCAGTGCGCCTTCGAGGAAGCCCATGTAGAAGTCGGGCTGGGAACCCGCCGAGATGTCGGCCGGCGTGTAGGGACCGAACAGCCAGATCGGGTTGATCTGGGCGAAGGTGCCCAGCAGTGCGATCACCCCGAACGTGAACATGAAGTACGCGCCCGCCTTGGCCATGAAGGCCGGGTAGAACGGCGCGCCCACCACGTTCTCGTTCGTACGGCCCTTGCCCGGCATCTGGGTGTGCTTCTGCACCCACATGAGGACCATGTGGGCGGAGATGAGCGCGAGCAGGATGCCGGGGATGAGCAGGATGTGCAGCGAGTAGAACCGGGAGATCACGTCCTCGCCGGGATACTCGCCGCCGAAGAGGAAGAAGGTGATCCAGGTGCCGACCAGCGGCAGCGAGATCGCCACACCCTCGGTGATACGAAGACCGGCGCCGGAGAGCAGGTCGTCGGGCAGGGAGTAGCCGGTCAGACCCTCGGCGAGCGCCAGCGTCAGCAGCAGCACGCCGATGAGCCAGTTCAGCTCGCGCGGCTTGCGGTACGCACCGGTGAAGAACACCCGGAGCGCGTGCACCATCATGCCGGCGACGAACAGCAGGGCGGCCCAGTGGTGCATCTGCCGCATCAGCAGACCACCGCGCACGTCGAAGCTGATGTGCAGCGAGGAGGCGTACGCCTCCGACATCGTGACGTCCCTGAGCGGCTCGTAGGAGCCGTCGTAGACGACGTGCGCCATGGAGGGTTTGAAGAAGAACGTCAGGAAGGTACCGGTCAGCAGCAGGATGATGAACGAGTAGAGCGCGATCTCACCCAGCAGGAACGACCAGTGGTCGGGGAACACCTTGCGCAGGTTGCGCTTGAGGAAGTTCCCCGCGCCCAGCCTGTCGTCGAGGAAACCGCTCGCGCCCGCGATGGGCTTCGGAACCGTTCCGGTGCTCATGCGTGGCCTCCCTTCGCACGGACCTCGGCCTCGGCGTCGCCGCGCTCCCAGAAACTCGGTCCTGGCGGGACGGCGAAGTCAGCCGTGGCGACCAGGTAGCCCTCGTTGTCCACCGCGATGGGCAACTGGGGCAGCGGCCTGGCGGCCGGGCCGAAGATCACCTTGGCGCCGTCGGCGGCGTCGAAGGTGGACTGGTGGCACGGGCACAGGATGTGGTGCGTGGTCTGCTCGTAGAGGGCCGCGGGGCAGCCGACGTGCGTGCAGATCTTGGAGTACGCCACGATGCCGTCGTGCGTCCAGTTCTTGTTCGTCCCGGACTTGATCTCCTCCGGGCGGAACTTGATCAGGATCAGCGTCGCCTTGGCCAGGGCGTTGAGGTCGTGCTCGTAACCCTCGGGCACGACCGAGAGGATGCCGCCGGGGGAGTTGAAGTCGGCAGCGCGGATCGGCGCGCCGGTTCCCTCGACGACGAGCCTGCGGTCCTTGCCGTCCTTGGTCTTCTCGCCCCAGACGGTGTGCCGCAGCTTCTGCGGGAAGTTGGTGTAGCGCGGCCCGAGGTCGCGCAGCAGCACCAGCGGCAGCACGCCCAGCGGGGCGGCGGCCAGCAGGAGCGTACGGCGCAGCAGCGGCCGCTTGGTGACGCCGCTCTCGGCGGCGCCCTGCAGGAAGGTCCTGCCGACCTCGTCCCTGACCGCGGGAGAGGACGCCATCTCGTGGCGCTCCTGGATCAGGTTGTACTTCGGCATGACCATGCGGACCCAGAACACGACGCCCGCCGCGAGCGACAGCAGCGCCAGGGTCAGCGAGCCGCCGAGCGCCAGGGTCGAGGTCTGGGTGGACTCCACGTCGCCCACCTGGAAGACCACGTAGGAGACGACGAAGGCGACCGCGGCCAGGAAGGTGATGAGGAAGCACAGGGCCGCGGCCCGCTCACCCTTCCTGGCGGTCTGCTCGTTCTGCAGGTTCACGCCGGGGACGTCGACGTCGGTTCCGGCGTGCTCCTCCCTGCCCAGCAGCGAGGTGCTCGTCGCGGGCGACGGGGTGCCGATGACGCGGTGTGGCACGCGCCCCTCGGACTGTTCGATGTCGTGGTTGTTGTCTGTCATTGGTGGGCCTGTCGCTTCTTGGCGGTGATCCAGATGGCGGCGAGGACGAGCAGGCTGATGCCCACGATCCAGGCCACGATGCCCTCGGTCACCGGACCGATGCGGCCGAGGCCGGCGCCGCCCGGGTTGGGCTCCTCACGCACGCCCACGATGTAGGCGATCATGTCCCGCTTCTGGTCGGGGGTGATGATGCTGTCGTTGAACACCGGCATCGCCTGCGGGCCGGTGATCATGGCCTCGTAGATCTGCTTCGGGGTGGCCTCGTTCAGCGGCGGGGCGTACTTGCCCTGGGTCAGGGCGCCACCGGCGCCGACGAAGTTGTGGCACTGGATGCAGTTCGCGCGGAACAGCTCGCCACCCTTCGACTTGTCGCCCTTGGCCGGGTCCACCTGCTCGTCGGTGGGGACGGTCGGGCCGCCGCCCAGCGACTGGATGTAGGCGGAGAGCTGCCGGATGGTGTCCTCGTTGACCCAGGGGGCCGTCGGCTTGCGCGGGGCCTGGGCGCCGGGGTTGGCCAGGGGCATGCGGCCACTGCTGACCTGGAAGTCCACGGCGGCGGCGCCGACGCCGACGAGCGTCGGGCCGTTCTTGGTGCCCTCGGCGTTGAGGCCGTGGCAGCTGGAGCAGCTCTGCTCGAAGAGTTTCTTGCCCTCGGCGACGTCGTCGGCCCTGCCGGACGCGATGGCCGCGTCAGCCCGCTCACTCGTCGGGGCCGCCAGGGTGTAGAACCCCCCGAGCAGCCCAAGGGCAAGAAGCAGGACGGCGTATCTCGCGAGGGGATGCCGCCGCCCAGCGGTGATCCTATTCACAGAGATCCCCGATTCCTTAATGAATGCCGTAGATGGTCACGAAAAGGCCAATCCAGACCACATCGACAAAGTGCCAGTAGTAGGACACGACGATGGCGCTGGTCGCCTGCTCACGGGTGAAGCGCTTCGCGGCGTACGTACGTCCCAGCATGAACAGGAACGCGATCAGTCCACCGGTCACGTGCAGGCCGTGGAAGCCCGTGGTCAGGTAGAACACCGAGTCGTACGCGGAGTGCGACAGGGTGTGCCCCTCGTGGACCAGCTGGCTGTACTCGTACAGCTGGCCACCGACGAACACGGCACCCATCAGGAAGCTGACGATGTACCAGAAGCGCAGCTTGGCGACCTGGCCCTTCTCAGCCGCCCACACGCCCAGCTGACAGGTCACACTCGACAGGACCAGAATGATCGTGTTGACCAGCGAGAACTGGACGTTCAGGTGAGCCTCCGGCCAGGGGAGACCCTGACCGAGACTGACCGACCGGATGGTGAAGTACATCGCGAACAGCGCCGCGAAGAACATGAGCTCAGAGGACAGCCAGACGATCGTCCCGACGCTGACCAGGTCTGGCCTGCGGGACGAGTGCGCTGTCGTCGTCGTAGATATTGCGGATGCTGTCGCCACGGGCAGCATTATTGCGGCTCTCCTGGTCGGGTCGCCGCACGACCCCCCACTAGGGGGTCTCCGTGTCCCCTCAAACCGGGCTTACGACGCAATTAACTCATGGACGCGTCCGGCCTGGGTCTCCGGGCGAGCAGCCCGGTACCATCCCAGGTGACCATACATCGACAAGGGATAGTGAGCGCCACCGTGAGCACCGACGACAAGCTGAGGGTCCTCGTCTACAGCGACGACGCGAGCACCCGCGAGAAGGTGCGGCAGGCGATCGGCCGGCGCCCCGCCGCCGACGTGCCCCTCGTGGAGATCGTGGAGTGCGCCACCCACGCGAAGGTCGTCCAGCACTTCGACTCGGGGGAGATCGACGTCGCCGTGCTCGACGCCGAGACCCAGCCCGCAGGCGGCATGGGGGTCGCCAGGCAGGCCAAGGACGAGGTGTACGACTGCCCGCCGATCTGCCTGCTGATCGCCCGCCGTGACGACCGGTGGCTGGCCGAGTGGTCCCGCGCGGAGGCCGTCGTGCCGCAGCCGATCGACCCGGTCGTGCTCGCCGAGACCGTCGCCGACCTGATGCGCCGCCGCCTGTCGACCCGCCTGACCTCCCGGTAGACCGAACCCTCTGGAGACCCCACATGGACGCGCGCACCACCTGGCCCGCGCTGTTGTCCGCCCTGCTCGCGGGTGAGCACCTCACCGCGGACGAGACCGCCTGGGCGATGAACGAGATCATGTCCGGTTCTGCGACCCCCGTGCAGATCGCGGGCTTCGCCGTGGCGCTGCGGGCCAAGGGGGTGACGGTCGCCGAGCTGACCGGGCTGACGCGCACCATGCTGGAGCGGGCGACCCCGCTGTCGGTCGAGGGGCCCGTCGTCGACGTCGTCGGCACCGGTGGCGACCGCGCCCACACCGTCAACGTCTCCACGATGGCCGCGATCGTGGCCGCCGCCGCGGGCGCCAGGGTGGTCAAGCACGGCAACCGGGCCGCCTCCTCCCTCTGCGGGGCCGCCGACGTGCTGGAGCACCTGGGGGTCGTGCTCGACCTGGCCCCCGAGGACACCGCCAGGGTCGCCGTCGAGGCGGGCATCGCCTTCTGCTTCGCGCCCTACTACCACCCGGCGCTGCGCTTCGTCGGACCCGCCCGCAAGGAGCTGGGCATCCCGACGGTCTTCAACTTCCTCGGTCCGCTGACCAACCCCGCCAGGCCGCAGGCCCAGGCCATCGGCATCTTCGACCCGGTCATGCTCCCCGTGGTCGCGGGCGTGTTCGCCGAGCGCGGCGTCTCCGCCCTGGTCTTCCGCGGCGACGACGGGCTCGACGAGCTGACCACCGCGACGACCTCGACCGTCTGGGTCGTGCGTGACGGCACCGCGAGGAAGACCGTCTTCGACCCGGCCGTGCTCGGCATCCCCAGGTCGGAGCCGGACGCGCTGCGCGGCGGGGACGTGGTCTTCAACGCGCAGGCCGTACGCGACCTGCTCAGCGGCAAGACCGGGCCCGTCCGCGACGCGGTGCTGCTCAACGCGGCCGCCGCGCTGGTCGCCCACGACGCCGCCGGGGACGACCTGGACGCCTCGATGGCCGCCGCCTACGCCAGGGCCGGGCAGGTCGTCGACTCCGGCGCCGCGGCGACCCTCCTCGACCGCTGGGTCGAGATCAGCCAGGGACTGAAGAACTCCTGACCCGCGCGTCCTCCCCTCGCGGGCGGACGCAAGATCCTCCCGTGAGGGGATGCACCCCCCGCCGTGGCCGTCCTAGATTGCGCCCATGTGGCGTGTTGACCTTCCGGCCTGGCGAGTGGCGTTCGGGCTGCTCGTCCTCGCGGTCGTCTGCCTCTCGCTGGCCGCCGCGAGGCTCGCGCGTGAGCGGCGCCTGCTGCTGCTGAGCCTGGCAGCCGAGCGCACCCGGCTGGCCGGGCAGCGGGAGGCGCTGGGCCGCGCCGCGGCGATGCGGGAACGCGCCCGCATCGCAGGGGAGCTGCACGACGTGGTCGCCCACGGGGTCAGCATGATGACGCTCGGCGTCGGCGCGGGCCGGATGATCATGGAGAAGGACCCGGGGCGGGCCCGCGAGACGCTGCGTGTCGCCGAGGAGTCGGGCCGTCAGGCGCTGGTCGAGCTGCAGCGCATCCTGAGCCTGCTGACCGTCGAGGGCGCCCCCGTGGCGACCAGGCACCCCCAGCCCCGGCTGTCCGACCTGTGCGACCTGCTCACCCAGGTCCGTACGGCAGGGCTGCGGGTCGAGGTGGTCGAGGACGGCCTTCCCATGGAGATCGGCCTGACCCTGGAGCTGGCGGCCTACCGGATCGTCCAGGAGGCGCTGGGCAACACGCTCAAGCACGCGGGGGCCAACTCGGCCCACGTCACACTGCGCTGGCGCCCCGGCTTCCTCGACGTGCTCGTCCGCGACGACGGCAGGGCCGTACCCGCGCCCGTCGGGGCCGTCACCGGGACGGGGCTGCTCGGTATGCGCGAGCGCGCCACGATGTTCGGTGGCACCCTGGACGCCAGGCCGCTGCCCGGCGGGGGGTTCGAGGTGCGGGCCCGCCTGCCGACGACGGGCGAGCCCCGCCCGGGGACCCGCCTGCCGACGTGAGCTAGTCGGACTCGCCGAGGCCGATGGAGAAGGCGGCCTCAAGATCGTGCCGGGAGTAGGTGCGGAAGGCGATGTGCGTCTCGGTGCGCAGCACCCCGGCCACCTTGTTCAGCTTGCCGGGGATGACCTCGGCGACCTGCTCGTAGGCGGGGACGCGGACGATCGCCAGCAGGTCGTACTCGCCGGTTATGGAGTAGACCTCGCTGACCCCGTCGAGCTCGGCGATCGTCTGGGCCACCTCGGGGATCCGGTCGACCTCGGCGTTGATGTGCACGATCGCGGTGACCACTGACTCTCCTCCTCGTTGGGGACTGCTTCCTTCGACGCTATCAGCGCCGGGAACGGCCCTCGCGGTCCCCGTACCGCTCGCGGGAGCGGTAGGCCAGCTCGATGCGGGCCCTGAACCGCCCGGCGCCGCCGATCGGCAGGCTCCAGCCGCCCTCGACCTGCACGAGGCGCACCCCGGGGGTCTCAAGCCAGCGCAGCACGCACTCGGTCTCCTCGGCGCTGGCGGCGGGAACCGGGCCGGGACCGGGCACCACGGTCTCCGCGGTGGCCACCAGCGCGTCCACGAACGGCGTCGGGTGGGCGCCCCTGGGCATCACCCCGGCCGAGACCAACCTGCCGTACCTGACCACGTGGATCTCCCAGTCGCCGTTCGTCAGCGGGGCGGCGGCGACCAGCTCCGGCAGCGAGGTCAGCCCGCGCAGGCGTTGCATGCGCGCCGAGACCCGGACGTAGGTGGCGAGACGGTCGCGGTCGGCGGCGGCCTCCTCGTAACGTTGCTCGCGGGACAGGCGCTCCATCCTGGCCTCGATCGCGGAGAAGACCTCAGAGGCGTCGAGCTCCATGGCCCTGCGGGCCGCGGCGGCGTGCAGGCCGTACTCCTCGACGCTCTGGCGGCCCTCGCAGGGGGCGCCGCAGCGGCCGATCCCGGCGAGCGCGCACGCGGGGCGGCCGGTGCGCGGGGTGATCCGCTCGGTGCACCGGCGCAGCGGGATCGTCTCGTGCAGCGCGGCGCGGGCGTCCTCGGCGGCGCGGGTGCTGCCGAACGGGCCGAGGTATCCGGCCCCGTCGTCCCTGACCTCGCGCACGACGGACAGGCGGGGGAAGGGCTCGTCGGTGAGCTTGAGCCAGACCATCCGCTCGGGGAAGCGCGACCTGCGGTTGTAGCGCGGCTTGGCGGAGCCGATCATCCTGAGCTCCCTGACCTCGGCCTCAAGGGGGGTGGAGCAGACGATCGTCCTGATCCGCTCGGCGATGGCGACCATCTCGCGGATCCTGGGCCGGGTCTCGGCCGCGGTGAAGTAACTGCGGACGCGGTTGCGCAGGTTGGTGCTCTTGCCGACGTAGAGGGGCTCACCCCGGTCGTCCTCGAACACGTAGACCCCCGGCTCGCCGGGCACCCCGTTGGCCAGGTGGCGCTTGCGGCGCTGCTCGGGCGTCGGCGCCCGCACGAAGCCCTTCAGCTCCTCAAGCGTGTGCACCCCGAAGGAGCCCGCCCGCTCGATCAGGGCGTGCAGCACGTCCACGGTGGCCCTGGCGTCGGCGAGCGCGCGGTGACACGGCTCGGTCCTGCTGAAGACCTTGGCCAGCGTGGCGAGCTTGTAGTTGGGGACCTCGTCGCGGGTCAGCAGCCTGCGGGCCAGCACGACGGTGTCGACCACGGGATTTCCCGGGGCCGGGTAGCCGAGGGCCGCGCAGGCCGCCCTGACGAACGACAGGTCGAAGCCCGCGTTGTGCGCGACGAGCGTGCTGCCCCGGGCGAACTCCAGGAAGGAGGGCAGCACCGAGTCGATCCTCGGCGCCGCGGTGACCATGGCGTCGGTGATGCCGGTGAGCACCGAGATGAAGGGCGGGATCGGTGAGCCCGGGTCGACCAGCGTGCCGAACTCGCCGAGCACCTCGCCGCCGCGCACCTTGACCGCGCCTATCTCCGTGATGGCGTGCTCGTCGGCGGAGACCCCCGTGGTCTCCAGATCGAACACGACGAACGTGATCTGGTCGAGCGGCGTGCCCAGTTCGTCAAGCGTCCCCTGCACGGCGTACTCCACGGCTCACGACCATAGGAGCATCGACCGACATTTACCGCTCCGGGGTCCGCCTGCCGTCGTTCCCCCGTGGTGTCCCGGCAACCCTCACGTAACCCCCGTCTCACCCCTGGGAAACAGAAGAGATCACTCTTTCCGTACGGCGGCGCCCGCCGCCCACAGCGCCAGTCCGAGCACGCCGAGCACGATGCAGGCGAAGATCTCGTAGCCCTCCAGCGGGCCCACGTGGTGCACCAGGAACCACCCGCGCCCCCGGCCCCACAGGGCGCTGAGCGCGCCGCCGACGGCCTGGACGACGCAGACGCTCCCGAGGATCCACAGGGTCGCTCTCATGCCTCGATGGTGACGGGGGAGCCGGGCGGGACGCGTCGGCCGAAAGTCGCCCGGACATCGACTTTGGTCGGTACCGGACGGTTCCCGGCGGGTCCTACCCTCGGACAGCGTGACGGAGTATCGGTGGCTGCTGCCCGCGGTCCTGCACGGCGATCTCGTGGGTGAGCGGTCGCCGACGCGGCGCTCGGCCCGCGACTGGGGCGTGGACATCGTCGTCTTCGTCGTGGCCGCGCTGATGGGGCTGGCCGCGGCGCTGGCCATGCATCCCGTCAGCTCCCTGCCGCCCGCCGTCGTCCTCGCCGACCAGGTGATCGGGGCCGCGGCGTGCGCGCTGCTGTGGCTGCGCCGCCGCTGGCCGGTCGGCCTGGCCCTCGTCATGGTGCCCGCGGCCCTCGCCTCGGGCACCGCGGCCGGTGCCGTCGCCGTGGCGCTCTTCACGGTCGCCGTGCACCGCCCCTTCAGGACGGTCGCCGTGGTCACGGGGCTGCACATCGCCGTGCTCGCGCCCCAGCTGTGGTGGCGGCCCGACCCCGAGGTCTCCTTCTGGGGGGCCATGGCGTTCTCCGTGCTGTCCTACCTGCTGCTGGTCATGTGGGGCATGTTCGTCAGGGCGAGGCGCCAGCTCGTGCTCTCGCTGCGCGAGCGCGCGGAACGGGCGGAGGTCGAGGCCGAGCTGCGGGTCGAGCGGGCCAGGCACCTGGAGCGCGAGCGCATCGCCAGGGAGATGCACGACGTGCTCGCCCACCGCCTCTCGCTGCTCAGCGTGCACGCCGGAGCCCTGGAGTACCGCCCCGACATCCCCCGCGACGACCTGGTCAGGACGGCCGGGGTGATCAGGACCGGGGCGCACCAGGCGCTGCAGGACCTGCGGGAGGTCATCGGCGTGCTGCGGCTCGGCGGCGAGGAGACCACCCCCGACCGGCCCCAGCCGACCCTCGCCGACCTGGAGGGCCTCGTCGAGGAGTCCAGGACCGCGGGCATGGAGGTGACGCTCGACATGCGGGTGGCCGAACCGGGCAGGGCACCGGCCGCGCTCGGCAGGAACGTCTACCGGATCACCCAGGAGGGGCTGACCAACGCCCGCAAGCACGCCACGGCCGCCCGGGTGGACGTTACCGTCAGGGGAGGGCCCGGCGACGGGCTCACCGTCGAGATCGGCAACCCGACGACCGCGGGGCAGGCCATCCCGGGCAGCGGGACGGGCCTGATCGGGCTCACCGAGCGGGCCGAGCTCGTGGGCGGACGCCTGGCCTACGGGGTCGACGACCAGGGCCGCTTCCGGCTCAACGCGTGGCTGCCGTGGGCCGCGTGAGCCGTACGGCATGGGAAGGGTGGCTAACGTGGCGGACATGACTCCCTCGTCCGCGGGACCGGTGATCCGCGTGCTGATCGTGGACGACGACGCCCTGGTCCGCGCCGGCCTTTCGATGATCCTCGGCGGCGCGCCCGACCTGCTCGTCGTCGGCGAGGGGGGCGACGGGTTCGAGGTGCCGGAGCTGGTGGCCAGACACCGGCCGGACGTGGTGCTGATGGACATCCGCATGCCCAGGGTCGACGGACTGACCGCGACCGAGCGGCTGCGCGCCACCTGCGCCCCTCCCGAGGTGGTCGTCCTGACCACCTTCCACGCCGACGCCCAGGTGCTGCGGGCCCTGCGGGCGGGAGCGGCCGGGTTCCTGCTGAAGGACACCCCTCCGGCCGACCTGGTCACCGCGATCCGCAAGGTCGGCGCGGGAGAGCCGATCCTGTCGCCCGCCGTCACCCGCCAGCTCATCGCACACGTCTCCGACGGTGGCGCCGGCACGCGCGGGGAACAGGCGCGGGCGCTGCTGGCCGTACTCAGCGACCGGGAGCGTGACGTCGCGCTCGCCGTCGGCAGGGGGAGATCCAACGCGGAGATCGCCGCCGAACTCTACATGAGCGTGGCGACGGTCAAGGCGCACGTCTCCCGGGTGCTGACGAAGCTGGAGCTGAACAACCGGGTCCAGATCGCGCTGACCGTCCACGACGCGGGCCATCTGATCTGAGCCGACGGGCGGGGAAGGGGTATGGGAGCCGCTGTCGCGGGCATGTCCGGGGTACCTGGCCGGACACCCCCCGTTCTCCCGCCGGACGTCCCTTCGCGACGTCACGTTCACCTGGGAAGGGGGGCGGTGACCGTCGGTCAGGTCGGTGTCCGGGTGCGGTAGCCGTACCCTTGACGTGAAGACCGATCCGAGTAGGGGCCGTGATGAGTTCAGCCGGAGAGGGCCTGTCTCGTCCACTGCCCGAGCAGGTCCGCTTACACGTCGTGGAGCTGGCATCCCAGATCCTCGGGTCGATGCCGCAGGCGACGGTGCCCGCGCCGCTGCGGGGAATCGCCAGGTTCGACCCGAGAAAACGGGCCAAACTGGGGGGCGCGCCGATCGCCGCCCAGCTGGAGACCGACAAGAAGTTCCGCGAGCTGGTCGCCGAGACGCTGGCCGCGAGCTGGCCCGAGCTGGTCGAGAGCCTCGCGGAGGGCGTCGTGCCGCCCGCGGCCGAGCCCGTTCTGGTGGCCGCCGCCGCCTACCTGACCAGGCCGCCCGGCTGGGTGGACATGGTCGAGACCGCCCGCGACGACCTGGAGCGGTCGGCAGCCGTGGCCGAGGGGTCGGCGCAGGAGCAGGCGCTCACCCGGCTGCGTGAGCAGCTCGCCGCGCAGAAGGCCGCGGCGAAGGAGGAGGCCGACCGGCTGCGCGAGCAGCTCAAGGGAGCCAGGTCCGAGATCTCCGACCTGCGCCGCAGGCTGCACGACGCCAGGGAGCGCGCCAAGGCCGCCGAGGCGCAGGCCGCCGAGATGGAGGAGGCCGCGCAGGAGGCCAAGGCCGCCGCGACCGCCGCGGGAAGCGCGGGGGAGAGCGAGCTGCGCCGCCTGCGGGAGCGGGTGGCCGACGCCGAGCGGCAGCTTGAGGCCACGCGCAGGGCCGCCCGTGAGGGCCGCAGCGTCGAGGACACCAAGGTCCGCATGCTGCTCGACGCCCTGCAGGACGCCGCCGCGGGGCTGCGCAGGGAGCTGGCGCTGCCGTCGAGCATCCACCGGCCCGCCGACTCCGTCTCCTCGGTCGCGCCGGGCAGGCACGGGGTGCAGGCGGTGCCCGCGCGGGCCCTGGCCGACGACGATCCCGTCCTGCTCGACCAGCTGCTCGCGCTGCCGCAGATCCACCTGATCGTGGACGGCTACAACGTGACCAAGACGGGGTACGGCTCGCTGACCCTGGCCGACCAGCGCAACCGGCTGCTGACCGGGCTCGGCGCGCTGTACGCGCAGACCCGCACCGAGCTGACCTGTGTCTTCGACGGCGCCGAGCTGAACGGCCCGGTGCCGGTCTCGGCGCCGCGTGGTGTCCGGGTGATGTTCAGCGCCCCCGGGCAGATCGCCGACGACCTGATCCGCCAGCTCGTGCGGGCCGAACCCGTCGGGCGGGCCGTCGCGGTCGTCTCCTCCGACCGCGAGGTCGCCGAGTCGGTCCGGCGGATGGGCGCGCGGCCCGTCCCCGCGGTGCTTCTCCTGCGCAGGCTCGGGCGGGCCTGATCGTCTCCCGGTAAAGAACAAAACCGCCAAAAAGGTGAGCTGGACCTTACCGATTCTGTACTATTTCGCCCCAGGTCTTTGCGTGGGGAGGCGGCGTCGTGGCCGTGGCGGGTATGCCGGGTGGGTTCGTGCGTGTGCCGATGGCTGCGGGACTGGCCCTGGCGTTGCTCCTGGCTCCAATGGGGAGCGCGACGGCCGCGCCGAAGCCGACGATCGAGCAGACCAAGCGGAAGCTGGCCAAGCTCAACGAGCAGGCCGACCAGCTCGTCGAGAAGTACAACCAGGCGGGCGAGAAGTGGAAGAAGGCCCGCAAGAAGTACGAGGGCCTCAACGAGGACCTGACGAAGCAGACCGCGAAGGTCGCGGGTCTGCGCAAGGACCTCGTGACCATGGCCGTCACCACCTACCAGGGCGGGGTCGTCGGCTGGCCGAACCTGGTCGGTGAGGTCAACCCCAACCAGGTGCTGAGCGGCCTGGCCACGGCCGACCAGATCTCCGCCTCAAGGGCCGAGGCCCTGAACGCCTTCGACGAGGCCACCAAGACGCTGCGCGACAACCGTGACCAGGCCAAGCAGGCGCTGGCCGACGCGGACGAGACGCGTGACGAACTGGCCGAGGAGAAGGAGAAGGTCGAGAAGCTGATCAAGATCCAGACGAAGACGCTGCGCGACCTCGGCACCTTCAGGCCCGGCGACCCCAACAGCGCCGGGATCCAGTACAACGGCCCCGCCTCGGGCAACGCCAGGGCCGCCCTGTCCTTCGCCTTCGCCCAGATCGGCAAGCCGTACCGGTACGGCGGCACGGGCCCCGACGGCTGGGACTGCTCGGGGCTGGTGCAGGCCTCCTGGCGCACCGGGGGCGTGAGCCTGCCGCGCACCACCTGGGAGCAGTGGAGCTGGGGTTCCAACCGCAAGGTCTCGCTGAGCGACCTGCAGCCCGGGGACATCCTCTTCAGCCAGGGACTGGGACACGTCGGCCTCTACGCGGGCGACGGCAAGATCGTCCACGCTCCCCAGACCGGGGACGTCGTCAAGGTCGTTCCCCTCTCCTCGTACGGCGGCCGCCTGGTTGGGGCCGTCCGTCCCTGACGGGGCCTCTGAGAGCATTTGGCCTGTCGGCCCGCACGCTGTCCGCGTGCGGGCCGTTCGTCGTTTCCGGGCGTTCTGAGGGGGAAGCAAGCCGTACGGCCCCCGGAGCGTAGACCGGGAAAGCTGTTTGGTGATGTGATTTATGTGACATAAGCCACGTCTTTCCCGAAGATCATTATAAATGTGACAAGGGTCATATTTATAAGATCGTGATGCCACACAAGCAGGCATTTCGTAAACGTGAAACCCTTTCCCGGGGGCCTTGGGATTTGGTGGGGTCTTTGCCGGGACTTGGTAATCGGGGTACCTTCTGGCGGTCGCGGTGAGCAAGCCATGCCGCCGCGTCGAATGCCGGTCCCGAAGGCCGGTGTCCGTATAGATATCCAGTTGGTCGCCGCTCCCCCAAGGGCTTGGTCCCACACCGCGGCGGCCCGCCGAGTTCGTGCAGCCAGGAGGCACGGAGCCGGGGAACCATCGGCCCTCGACGTGTGGCCAGGGGTGAATCGACGTGTTCTTCGTCGTAGGGCGTCTTCCCAGCCCGAACCCGTCAGCTAACCCGGTAGGCATCAGTGGAAGTCCCAAGGAGAAATCCTGTCTACCACCCTGCAAAACCCCCGTTTGTCGCGCTTTTTCCGCCTTTACCTGGGCGGATTCGTCCTCACGCTGACCGCCTCAACCGGAGCGGTGGCACTGGGTCCGGCGACAGCGCAGGCGACAACGGAGACCGCGGTCGCGGTCCAGGCGAAGAGCACGGCCAAGAGCACGGCGAAGGTCGCGAAGAAGGCTCGCGTCAAGCGCACGGCGAAGGTCGCGATGAGCCGGGCCGCACGGCAGCGGACCAAGGCCAGGACGGCCGTGACGACGGCCAGGAAGCAGATCGGCGATCCGTACCGGTGGGGTGCCTCCGGTCCCGGCGCGTTCGACTGCTCGGGCCTGGTCCAGTACGCGTGGCGCAAGGCCGGCATCTCCCTCCCCCGGGTGACGGGCAGCCAGTACCGCGCGGTCAGGAAGAAGGTGCCGTGGAGCAAGCTGCGCCTCGGTGACCTGATGTTCTTCTACGGCAAGGGCCACGTCGGCATGTACGTCGGCCACGGCAAGATGATCCACTCGCCGAGCAGTGGCAAGACGGTCAGGATCGTGACGCTGAAGGGGTACTACAGGTCCGCCTTCGCCGGAGCGGTTCGTCCCGGCGCCTGACAGCGGCGGACGGCCCCGCCCATCCTTCTCCGGACGGGCGGGGCCGTCGCGTACCCGGGAAACCGCCGAACGTCGGCTAGCATCGGCTGACATGTCCGTCCCGAAGGGGCGCCGCGCCGTGCTCGCCGGGATGCTCGCGCTGGCGGGCGCCGGGCTCGGCGGGGCGAGGCCCACGCCGGAGACGGCCCGCGACCTGTGGCCGGGCGCCGCCGAGGTGGTCAGGGGAGAGCGCTCGCTCGTCGTCGGACACCGCGTCCCGCCCGCCGAACTCCGTGATCTCGCGGCCAGGGCCGACCGCGCCTGCCGTACGATCGCCGAGGTCTGGGGGCCCGTCAGGGCGGTGGTCGTGGTTCCCGCGACCGACGAGGAGGCCGCGCTCCTGGCGGGAGCGGGGCGGACCGGCGGATTGGCCGCGCTGGCGACCGTGGACCGGGTGGTCGTGGTGCCCACGGGATACGCCAGGCTCAGCGGGACCGGCAGGGACGTGGTGATCACCCACGAGCTGACCCATCTGGCGACGGGGGCGACCAGGGGCGGCCGGGTCCCGATGTGGCTCTCCGAGGGGTTCGCCGACTACGTGGGCTACCGGGACGCGGGGATTCCCACCCGGACGGTGGCCGCGGAACTCGCCGCCGAGGTGCGCGCCGGCCGTCTGCCCACGGAACTGCCCGGCCTCGCCGACTTCGCCCCCGGCTCACCCAGACTCGCGCAGGCCTACGAGGAGGCCTGGCTCGCGTGCCGGTACGTCGCGGAGCGCTTCGGCGAGAAGGGACTGGTGAGGCTTTACGGTAGCGATGTGGACAGCACGCTGGGCCTGTCGCGAGCGGAGTTCACCGCCGCGTGGCGCGACCATCTCCGGAGGGAACTCGGATGACGCGGAGTGCGCGGGAGACGCCCAAACGGGAGCGGGGGGCGGGGATCGCCCTGGCCGTCCTCGGGGCGGTCACACTGGCCGTCGTCGCGTTCACCACGCCGTGGCGGGCGCTGCCCGAGGCGGCGCCGTACGTCGCGCCGGATCCGGCCCGTGACTTCAGCCCGGAGCAGATCGCCAGGGCCGAGGCGTTCGACGCGGCGGTGAGCCTGCCGTCCTACCTGTCGCTGGGGCTGACGCTGGTCGTGGCCGGGGTGCTGGTCGCGACCCCGCTCGGCGCGCGGCTGCTCGGCCGCCTGCGGGGGCCGTGGTGGCTGCGGGCGCTGCTCGGGGTGCTGGCGATCTCGGCGGTCGTGGCGGCCCTGCGCTGGCCGCTGGGCATGTGGTCGGAGACCTACCTGCGCGAGTACGGCCTGTCCACCCAGACCTGGGGGTCGTGGTCGGCCGACCGGATCAAGAACACCGCGATCGGCGCCGTGCTGACGGCCATCATGGTGGTCGCCGTGATCGCGCTTGCCCGTCGTTACCGGCGCTGGTGGCTGCCCGCGGCGGTCGGGGCGTTCGCGCTGACGGTGCTGGCTTCCTTCGCCTACCCGGTGGTGATCGAGCCCCTGTTCAACGACTTCAAGCCCATGCCTGCGGGGGCGCTGCGCTCCGACCTGCTCGCCATGGCGGCCAAGGACGGCGTCCCGGTCGAGGACGTGCTCGTGGCCGACGCCTCCCGGCGCACGACCGCGCTCAACGCCTACGTCTCGGGGTTCGGCGCGACCCGCAGGATCGTGGTCTACGACACGCTGCTGCGCGCTCCCGCCGACGAGGTCGAGCTGGTCGTCGCGCACGAGCTGGGCCACGCCAAGGCGGGCGACGTGCTGTACGGCACGCTCGTCGGAGCGCTCGGCGCCGCCTGCGGGGCCTGCCTGCTCTACCTGATCACCTCAGCCGGTCCGGTACGGCGCCGCACCGGCGTCTCCTCGGCGGCCGATCCCCGGGCGGTCGGGCTGCTGATGGGGCTGCTGAGCCTGGCGACCGTGCTGTCGGGCCCTGCGCAGAACGTGGTCAGCAGGCACATCGAGGCCCGTGCCGACGCGCACGCGCTGGACCTGACAAGGCAGCCCGCGACGTTCGTCGCCATGCAGAAGCGGCTCGCCGTCACCAACATCTCTGATTTGTCCCCAAATATCATCGAATATCTGCTTTATGCGTCTCATCCCACGACACCGCAGCGCATCGCCATGGCCCGCTCCTGGGCCCTGCTGAACGGCGCCGGGGAACCGTGACCCGCACGCTGATCGTCACCAACGACTTCCCGCCCAGGGCGGGCGGCATCCAGTCGTTCGTGCACGGCCTGGCCGCCGGGCGCCCCCCGGAGAGCGTGGTGGTCTACGCCCCCCGCTGGCCGGGCTCGGCGGCCTTCGACGCGCGGCAGCCGTACCCCGTCGTGCGCCACCCCACCTCCCTGATGCTGCCCACCCGGGCGGTCGGCCGCAGGGCCGCGCGGCTGGTCGCCGAGTTCAAGTGCGAGACCGTGGTCTTCGGGGCGGCGGCGCCGCTCGGCCTGCTCGCGCCCAGGATGCGCGCGGCCGGGGCGCGGCGGATCGTCATGCTCACCCACGGCCACGAGGCCGCCTGGGCCGGGGTCCCGCTCGCCAGGGGGCTGCTGGCCAGGATCGGCGCGCACGCCGACGCGGTCACCTACCTGGGCGAGTACACCCGGCGCCGCCTGGCCCGGGTGATCCCCCCCGACCGTCTGGTACGGCTCGCACCCGGCGTGGACACCTCCCTGTTCCGCCCCGGCGCCGGGGGAGAGGAGGTCCGCGCCGAACTCGGCCTCCAGGGGCGTCCCGTCGTGGTCTGCCTGTCCAGGCTGGTGCCGCGCAAGGGACAGGACGTCCTGCTGCGGGCCTGGCCCAGGGTGCTCGGCGTGGTCCCCGGGGCCGTCCTGCTGATCGTCGGCGGCGGCCCCTACCGGGGCACCCTCGAACGCCTGGCCAGGCCCTTCGGCGGCTCGGTCAGGCTCACGGGGCCGGTGCCGTGGGCCTCGCTGCCCGCCTATCTCGACGCGGGAGACGTCTTCGCGATGCCGTGCCGTACGAGACTGGGAGGGCTTGACGTGGAGGGGCTCGGCATCGTCTATCTGGAGGCCTCGGCCACCGGGCTGCCCGTGGTCGCGGGTTCCTCGGGCGGCGCCCCCGACGCGGTGCTCGACGGCGAGACGGGCCTGGTCGTCGACGGTACCCGCCCCGAGGAGGTCGCCGGGGCCCTGGTGCGGCTGCTTGAGGATCCGGAGCGGGCCGGGGAGATGGGGGAGCGTGGGCGGGCCTGGGCCGAGCGGGAGTGGGACTGGAGCCACGTCACCGGCCGCTTCGCCCGCCTGCTCGACGCCGAACCGTGACGGTGCTCAGGCCGGGTAGGCGTGGGTCTCCGTCGCCTTGACCGAGACCCAGATCGGCTGGCCGGGGGTCAGGCCGAGTTCGGCGACCGCGGCGGGGGTGACGTCGGCGGCGACGGGCAGCGGCCCTTCGAGGTGGACGCGGACGTTGTCGCCGTGGCGTTCCATGCCCTCGATCACGGCCTGCCACAGGTTGCGCGGGCTCCCGTCGGGGCGGGTGCGGTACAGGGCGACCGCCGAGGGGGAGAACGCCACGAACGCCGGGCCCTCGACGGGATCGGCCACGCTGAAGCTCACCTCGCCGACGGCGACCTGAGACCCGGCCCCGGCACCCCGGTGGAGGTTGAGGCCGACCAGGCGGGCGACGTAGTCGGTGCGCGGACGGCGGGCGACCTCGGCCGGGGCGCCCTCCTGCACGACCGTGCCGTTCTCGACGACGACAAGCCGGTCGGCCAGGACCATGGCGTCCAGCGGGTCGTGGGTGACCAGGACGGTAGCGCCGTCGAAGTCGGCCAGGTGACGGCGGAGCCGGGAGCGGATCTCCAGCCGGGTGTGGGCGTCGAGGGCGGCCAGCGGCTCGTCCAGCAGCAGCAGGCGCGGCTCGGCGGCCAGGGCGCGGGCCAGCGCCACCCGCTGGGCCTGCCCGCCGGAGAGCCGTCCCGGCCTGACCGCCGCGTACTCCTCAAGCCCGACCCGCCGCAACCACTCCAGTGCCGTACGGCGCGCCCGCGCCCTGCCCACCCCCCGGCAGCGCGGCCCGAAGGCGACGTTCTCCAGCGCCGACAGGTGGGGGAAGAGCAGGTAGTCCTGGAAGACCATGCCGACCGGGCGGTCCTCGGCCGCCAGCGTGTGCAGGGGCCGCCCGTCCAGGGTGATGTGGCCGTCGTCCACGGGGGTCAGCCCGGCCAGCGCCCGCAGCGCGGTCGTCTTGCCCGCGCCGTTGGGGCCGAGCAGCGCGACGACCTCGCCGGGGGCGACGGTGAGGTCGAGGTCGAGGTGGAAGGAGGGCCTGGTGACGACGACGCGGGCCCGCAGGGTCATGGGGCCGTCCGGCCACCGCTCACGCGCGCTCACGCCGTGCCCGTCCACCGGTCGCGCAGGCTCGCCAGGATGGCCACGGAGACGGCCAGCAGGACGAGGCTGAGCACGACGGCCGCCTCGGGTTCGGTCTCCAGCGCCAGGTAGACCGCCAGCGGCATGGTCTGGGTCTGCCCGGGGAAGTTCCCGGCGAAGGTGATCGTCGCTCCGAACTCGCCGAGCGCGCGGGCCCAGCACAGTACGGCTCCCGCCAGCACGCCCGGGGCGACCAGCGGCAGCGTCACCCTGCGGAAGACGGTCATGCGGGAGGCGCCGAGTGTGGCGGCGGCCTCCTCAAGGCGGGTGTCGGCGGCGCGCAGCGCCCCCTCGACACTGATGACCAGGAACGGCATTGCCACGAACGCCTCGGCGACCACGACCCCGGCGGTGGTGAAGGGCAGGGTGACGCCGAGCGTCTCGTCGAGCCACTGACCGATGAGGCCGCGCCGTCCCAGCACCAGCAGCAGCGCGACCCCGCCGACCACGGGCGGCAGCACCAGGGGGACGGTGATCAGGGCGCGCAGCAGGCGCCGCCCGGGGAAGGTGACGCGGGCGAGCAGCCAGGCCAGCGGCACGCCGAGCAGCAGGCAGGCGAGCGTGGCCAGGGTCGCGGTCACCAGGGACAGGCGCAGCGCCTGCAGCACCTGGGGCTCGGCCAGCCGCTCGGCCATGGTCGGCCAGGGCGCGCGCACCAGCAGCCCGGCCAGCGGCAGGACCAGGAAGGCGATTCCCAGCGTGGCGGGCAGCAGCAGGAGCCAGGGCGGGCGGCCCTGGCTCCTGTGTGGCCGTCGCCGGGAGCGGATCACGGGATCAGGGGGCGTCGAAGCCCGCCTTGGTCAGCACGTCCCTGCCCCGGGGCGACAGCACCAGGTCGACGAACTTCCTGGCGAGGTCGGGGGCGGGCGCCTTGGTCAGCGTCGCGACGGGGTAGTCGTTGATCGCCTTGCCCGCCTCGGGGAAGTCGATGCCCTTGACCTTGCCCCCGGAGGCGATCACGTCGGTCCTGTAGACCAGGGCGGCGTCCACCTCGCCGAGCTCGACCTTCGTCAGGGTCGCCTTGACGTCCTGCTCCAGGGTGACCGGGGTGACCTTCAGGCCCGCGGCGTCGAGCGCCTTGACGGCCGCGGCGCCGCACGGCACCTGGGCGGCGCACAGGGCGACCTTGATCTTGGGGTTGGCGAGGTCCGCGAGGTCGTCAACCTTGGCAGGGTTGTCCGCGGGCACGGCGATCTGCAGCGTGTTGCGCGCGAACGTGGTCGGGGCCGCGGCCAGGGAGGCGTCGGTGACGGTCTTCATCGTGGCGGGACTGGCCGCGGCGAAGACGTCGGCGGGGGCGCCCTGGACGATCTGCTGGGCCAGCGTGGCGCTCGAACCGAAGTTGAACCGCACCGTGGTGCCCGGGTTCGCGGCCTCGAAGGTCTTGCCCAGCTCGGTGAACGTGCCGGTCAGCGACGCCGCGGCGAACACGGTCAGCGTCGTCGCCCCACCGCCCGCGGAGGGGTCCGAGGACGTCCCGCTGGGGGAGGCGTCCTGGGCGCCGGAGCCGCAGCCGGACAGGGTCGCCGCGAGCACGAGCGGGACCACGGTCAGCCGGGAAAGGCGGGTGAACAGTCGTCTGGGCAACCGCTTGGGCAACGAGGACTCCTTACTGACTCACCGCGCGAGCGGGGTCGGCGATCTCCACGACGACGTTGGTGGACTTGATCACGGCGACCGCCACCACCCCCGCCTCCAGGCCCAGCTCGTCGGCGGCCTGGCGGCTCATCAGCGAAACCACCCGGTACGGCCCCGCTGCGATCTCCACCTGGGCCATCACCGAGTCCTTGATCACCTCGGTCACGATCCCGCGCAGGCGGTTACGCGCCGAGGAGTGCCCCGTGCCGCCGCCCGTCTCGATCTGCGAGCGGGCGAAGGCCGCCAGGTCGGCCCCTTCAACCGTCCGGTGGCCGTTGTCGTCGCGGCGGGCGATGAGCCTGCCCGCGTCGACCCACCTGCGGACGGTGTCGGGGCTGACCCCGAGCAGCGTGGCGGCTTCGCTGATCCGAAACGTCGTCACGAACAATCACCATACCTTCGCATATTCCAGGCACAAGAGCCGGGTTCCATGGCAGACGCGTGACCGCCCGCCGTGGCATCGTCGCATCCGCGACACCAAGAGTGCGGAAACACGAAAGCCGCGGCGACCCGGACGGTCGCCGCGGCGGGGACGGCACGGTCAGGGGGTGTGCGCGGCGTTGCCGTACAGGGCCTCGATCTGGTCGGCGAAGTCACGGGCGACCAGGGCGCGCTTGACCTTCAGCGAGGGGGTGATGTGCCCGCTCTCCTCGGTGAGGTCGATGTCGAGCACGGTGAACTTCTTGATCTGCTCGGCCTTGGAGACCGTCCTGTTGGCGTCGTTCACGGCCTTCTGCACCTCGGCCTGGATCGCCGGGTCCCGGCTGAGGTCGGCGACGCTCGCCCCGGCCTTTCCGTTGGTCTTCTGCCACCGCTCCAGCGCCTCGGGGTCGAGGGTCACCAGCGCCGCGACGAACGGCCTGCCGTCGCCGACCACCATGGCCTGGCTGACCAGGGGGTGGGCGCGGATGCGGTCCTCCATCGGCCCCGGGGAGACGTTCTTGCCCGCCGCGGTGACGATGATCTCCTTCTTGCGCCCGGTGATGCGCAGGTAGCCGTCCCGGTCGAGCTCGCCGACGTCGCCGGTGTGGAACCAGCCGTCGGTGTCGAGGACCTCCGCGGTCGCCTTCTCGTCGTTCCAGTAGCCGGTGAAGACGTGGCGGCCTTTGACCAGGATCTCGCCGTCGTCGGCGATGCCGATCGTGACGCCGGGGAACGGCTTGCCGACCGTGCCGATCTTGTTGGCGCCCGGCTGGTTGACCGAGGAGGGCGCGGAGGTCTCGGTCAGGCCCCAGCCCTCGTAGACCTCGATGCCGACGCCCCTGAAGAAGTGCGACAGGCGCTCACCCAGCGCCGAACCGCCGGAGACGGCCGCCGAGAGCCTGCCCCCGGTCGCCGCGCGCAGCTTGCCGTACACCAGCTTGTCGAACAGGGCGCGCCTGAGCTTGAGCCCGAGCCCGGCACCGCCCGCCGACTCGGCGCGGCTCCAGGCGATGGCCGTCGCGGCGGCGGCGTGGAAGATCTTTCCCTTGCCCTCGACGGTGGCCTTCAGCTCGGCGGCGTTGTAGACCTTCTCGAACACCCTGGGTACGCCGAGCAGGAACGTCGGCCTGAAGCTCTGCAGGTCGGGGGCGACGTTCTTCATGTTGGGGGTGTGCGCCAGGACCGTGCCGGTCTCCAGCAGCACGAGCTGGATCATTCGGGCGAAGACGTGCGCGAGCGGCAGGAAGAGCAGCGCCGCGCTGTCGGAGGTGAACAGCGGCTCCAGCGGGCCCGCCGCGACGTTCCTGGCGGTGAACAGCAGGTTGTCGTGGGTCAGCGAGCAGCCCTTCGGACGGCCCGTCGTGCCCGAGGTGTAGACGATGGTGGCCAGGTCGCTCCCGCCGCGCCCGCTCCTGCGCTCCTCGACGGTCTCGTCGTCGATCCCGGCGCCGGTCTCGGTCAGCTTGTCCAGGGCGCCGGCCTCGATGTTCCACACGTGGTCGAGCCCCGGCACGGCCGTGTTCTCGCGGGCCTCGCGCACCGTCTCCTCGTGCGCGTCCAGCTCGACGAAGACCGCCCGAGCGCCGCTGTCGGAGAGGATCCACCCGACCTGGTCGGCCGAGGAGCTCTCGTAGATCGGCACGCCGACGGCCCCCGCCGCCCAGATCGCGTAGTCGATCACGGTCCACTCGTAGCGGGTCCGCGACATCAGGGCCACCCGGTCACCGGGCTCGACCCCCGCGGCGATCAGCCCCTTGGCCACCGCGACGACCTGGTCGCGGAACTCGCCAGCGGTCACGGCGACCCAGTCGTCGCCTGACTTGCGGCGCAGCGAGACCCGGCCCGGCTCCCGCTCGCCACGCAGGAAGACCGTGTCGGTCAGGCTGGCGGAGGCGGGGACATCCACGAGAACGGGGACGCTGTACTCACGCACGGGTGACTCCAGAAGACGCGCGGTCGGCGGACGCCTGGAGGTCGTCGCGGTGGATTGGTCACCAGGCGTTCCCGGGGGCGATCTCACGGTATCAGCCCTGCCGCGTGAGACCTCCTGACCAATGACAGAACGTCCGTGTCGCGGAAGGCGCCGGACGGGCGTTCTAGGATGACGGCATGCGGGTCCATGTCGTCAGCGATGTGCACGGAAGGGCCGACGCCCTGGCCCGCGCGGCGGACGGCGCCGACGCGCTGGTCTGCCTGGGCGATCTGCTGCTGTTCATCGACTACGCCGACCACTCCCAGGGCATCTTCCCCGCGCTGTTCGGCGCCGAGACGGCCACGAGGCTCGTCCGGCTGCGGCTGGCCCGCCGCTTCGACGAGGCCAGGCTGATGGCGGCCGAGCTGTGGGCCTCCCTCGACGGAGACCCGGCCGACCACATCGAGCGCCTGGTGCGCCAGCAGTACGCCGAGATCTTCGCCGCGATGCCGACCCCCGCCTACATCACCCACGGCAACGTGGACGTGCCGCGTTACTGGGGCGACTACGTCAGGCGGGGCCACCACGTGCTCGACGGGCAGAGCGTCGAGATCGGCGGCCTGCGCTTCGGCTTCGTCGGCGGGGGGCTGCGCACGCCGTACCGGACGCCGAACGAGATCGACGACGAGGAGTTCGCCCGCAAGGTCGAGGCGGTCGGCGAGGTGGACGTGCTGTGCTGCCACATCCCCCCGGCGATCCCCGAGCTGCTCTACGACGTGGTGGCCCGGCGGTTCGAGCGGGGCAGCGAGGCCACCCTTGAGGCGATCAGGCGCACCCAGCCGCGCTACGCGCTCTTCGGCCACGTGCACCAGCCGCTCGCGGCCCGCACGCGCGTCGGCAGGACCGAGTGCCTCAACGTCGGCCACTTCCGTGGCAGGGGAGTGCCCTTCGCCCTTGAGTGGTGATGGGCGGTGCGTGGGAGATCGTCGCGGAACGGTCGAAAGAGTACGGTGAACCCATGGCTGACCGCACCACCTCGAACACCGTCATCGCCGCAGACCGCCCGACCATCCTGAAGGTGATCGCCGACTTCCCCGCGTATCCGGAGTGGGCCGGGCAGGTGAAGGCGGCACGTGTCCTGACCACCGGGGACGACGGCCTGCCGGAGACCGTCAGGTTCGTCCTCGACGCCGGGGTGATCAGTGACGAGTACACCCTCGCCTACACCTGGAACGGGGACGAGTCCGTCGATTGGAGTGTCTCCGAGGCGGGCAGGATGATCTCTGGGCTCACCGGGAGTTACCGCCTGACAGAGACGCGTGGCGGCACCGAGGTGACCTACGAGCTGGCTGTCGATCTCAAGGTTCCGATGATCGGCATGATCAGGCGTAAGGCGGAGAAGGTCATCATCGACACCGCCCTGAGAGGGTTGAAGAAGCGCGTCGAAGGTTCCTGACCCAGGGGGAGGGTTCGTGACCAGGATCCTGCTGTTCACCGGCAAGGGCGGGGTCGGCAAGACGACCGCGGCGGCGGCGACCGCCGTCAGGGCGGCCAGGGAGGGTCTGAAGACCATCGTGGTCTCGACCGACACCGCCCACTCGCTCGCCGACGCCCTCGGCGTGGAGGCCGGGGGCGAGCCTGCCGAGGTCGTGTCCGGGCTCTACCTGCACCAGGTGGACACCCAGCGGGCGCTCGAACGCCAGTGGGGCGAGCTGCGCGACTACGCCAGGGGACTGTTTGCCGAACTCGGCCTCGACGAGATCACCGCCGAGGAGATCACGGTGCTGCCCGGCGCCGAGGAGATCCTGGCGCTGCTCCAGTTGCGCGAGCACGCCCGTGCCGGGACGTGGGACGTGGTCGTCGTCGACTGCGCGCCGACCGCCGAGACGCTCAGGCTGCTCGCCCTGCCCGAGGCCCTCGACTGGCACGTCAACCGGCTGCTGCCCGCGGGCAGGCGGCTGCTGCGCACGGTCGCGCCGCTGGTGCGCAGGGTGGCCCAGGTCAGCGTCCCCGACGACCACGTGATCGGGGCGGGTGAGCGCCTGCACCGCGGCCTGCTTGAGGTCCGCGAACTGCTCACCGGCCCTTCGGCCAGCGTCCGCCTCGTGCTCACCCCCGAGGCCGTCGTGCTCGCCGAGGCCCGCCGTACGCTCACCTCCCTCAGCCTGTACGGCTACCGCGTGGACGGGGTGATCGCCAATCGGGTCTTCCCCGGGGAAGGCGCCGACGCGTGGCGCAGCGGGTGGGTCCAGGCCCAGGCGGCGCGGCTGGCCGAGGTCGCCGAGTCCTTCGCCCCGCTTCCCGTGCACACGGTGCCCTACCTCGACGCCGAACCCGTCGGCCCCGCCGCACTGGCCAAGGTCGCCGAGGTCATGTACGGCCAGGCCGACCCGTTCGCCCCGCCGCAGGGGGACCCGCCGCTGCGGATCACCCCCGAGGGCGAGCTGATCCTCGCGCTGCCGCTCGCCGACAGGAGCCAGGTGAACGTGGCCCGCAAGGGCGACGAACTGATCGTCGACGCGGGCTCGCACCGCAGGGTCCTGGCGCTGCCGGCGGCCCTGGCGCGCAGGGCCGTCAAGGCGGCGGTGCTCCGCGACGGCCTTCTCCGGGTACGGTTCGAGACGGGAGGGCCTGATGACTGAGAAGACCGACAACACGACGACGGGCACCGGCGCCACGGGCGACGGAAGGGACCCGCTGGGCAGCGCGGCCGAGGAGGCGTTCAAACTCTTCGACACGCTCCAGCAGAAGGCGACCAGGGAGCTGAGAAAAGGCCTGGTCAAGACCACGATCGGCGGCCTGGGCGGGCTCGGCGGCGCCTTCACCGGGAGTTTCACCGGTGGCGGGAGCAGCAGCCGGGACGTGTGGGGGGAGGCGGTCTCCGAGCACGACGAGTACATCTGCCGGGCCTGCCCCGTCTGCCGGGCGATGGCCGCGCAGCGTGAGGCGGGCGGCGCGGTCGCCGACCACCTCGTGCAGGCGGGCAGTGAGCTGTTCGCCGCGTTCAGGTCCGCGGTCGACGGGCTTAACCGGCCCGCCCCCGGGCAGCGGGCGCGGGAGCGGGACCAGGGACAGACCCCTGTGGAGCACATCGACCTGGGATGAGTCCGGGGAGAGAGGACGGGTAATGGCGCTGACCATCGGCGTTGACATCGGCGGCACCAAGATCGCGGCAGGCGTCGTGGACGAGGACGGCCACATCGTCGAGCATCTTCTGCGGCCGACTCCGGCGACCGACCCCGAGCGGGTCGCGGAGAGCATCGCCGAGGCGGTCGCCGAGCTGTCCGAGGGCCGGGAGATCGAGGCCGTCGGGCTTGGTGCCGCCGGTTTCGTCGACGAGACATGCTCCGTGGTGCGCTTCTCGCCCAACCTGGCCTGGCGGGAGGAGCCGCTGCAGAAGAAGGTCTCCGCCCTGGTCGGCCTGCCCGTCGTGGTGGAGAACGACGCCAACGCCATGGCGTGGGGCGAGGCCAGGTTCGGCGCGGGACGCGGCGAGAGCCACCTGGTGTGCGTCACGGTCGGCACCGGCATCGGCGGCGGCATCGTCCTGGACGGCGCGCTCTTCCGTGGCCGCTGGGGCATGGGCGCCGAGCTGGGCCACATGCAGGTCGTCCCCGAGGGGCGGCTGTGCGGCTGCGGCAACCTCGGCTGCTGGGAGCAGTACGCCAGCGGAAACGCCCTGGTCGCCGAGGCGAAAAAGATCGCCGAGGCCGACCCGGGCCGCGCCACCATCCTGCTGGAGCTCGCGGGCGGCACGCCGGAGGGCATCGAGGGCAAGACCGTCACCGAGGCGGCCAGGCGGGGCGACGAGGCCGCGCTCGCCGCCTTCTCCTCGATGGCCGACTGGCTCGCCCAGGGATTGTGCGACCTGACCGCGATCCTCGACCCCGGCTGCTTCGTCCTGGGCGGGGGCGTCTCGACCGCCGCCGACCTGTGGATCGACCAGGTCCGCGCGGCCTTCGCCGCCAACGTGACGGGCCGGGGGCACCGCCCGCTCCCCGAGATCCGCCTGGCGGAGCTGGGCGCCTCCGCCGGACTGGTCGGAGCCGCGGACCTGGCCAGGATCCGCTGAGGATCGCCACCTACAACGTCCGTTCCATGAAGGACGACCAGGCCGCGCTCGGCCGGGTGATCACCGCCCTGCGCGCCGACGTGCTGTGCGTGCAGGAAGCGCCCAGGTTCTGGCGCTGGCGCGACCGGCGCGTACGGCTGGCCGCCTCGGGAGGCATGTCCGTCGTCGCCGGCCGCCGCCTGGGCGGGGTGGCGGTGCTGACGGGCCCCGCCGTACGGCCGCTGCACGGGCGGGGGCGGCTGCTGCGGTTCTTCCCCGGCCTCGAACAGCGCGCGGTCGCCATCGCCGTCGTCGAGTACGGCGGGCACCGGGTGGCGGTCGGCTCGGTCCACCTCGACCTGGAGCCGTCCGCCAGGCTCTTCCACGCGCGCCAGGCGCTCGCCCTGCTCGGGAAGGTCGCCGAGCGCTTCGACGCGCTGCCCGTGCTGGCCGGGGACATCAACGAGGAGGCGGGCGAACCGGCCTGGCGGCTCGTCACGGAACGACTGCGCGACTGTTATCCGCTCGCGCCGCGCGGCGACGGCCGCACCTTCCCCGCGCGGGGGCCGAGGGCGCGCATCGACGCGATCTTCGCGGCGCCGGAGGCACGGGTGCTGTCCTGCGGCGAGATCGGGGCCGACCCCGATGACCTGCGGCTGGCGACCGACCATCTCCCGGTGGTCGCCGAACTCGCGCTCCCCGGACGACGCGGCTGAGATGCGGCTGAACGATGCCAAGGGCCAGGAAGGCCGGGGTAGGCGCTTTTCCCGGAGATCCCCATCGGGAGGGCAACTGAAGCGGGCACGCACACGGGCCGCGCCGCGCGCCGTACCATTTGGGCATGACCCGTCGCCTTCCGCGGCGTGCGCTGGCGCTGTGCGCGGGAGGACTGCTCCTGACGGCCTTTCTGCCGCCCGCCGCTCACGCCGATCCCCGTCCCGTCTCTGCAGCGGAGGCGTGGCAGGCGCCGACGAGCGCGCGCCTGAGCACGGACGGATCGCTGTCCGACGTGGTCGGCGTCTCCGCCTCCGACATCTGGGCGGTCGGCCAGGAGAGCGTGTGGGACATCTGGCAGAGCCGGGGCGCGATCACCCACTGGAACGGCAGCGCCTGGGCCGAGGTCGGCATCCGCAACGACCCGACGGGCGCCGGGCTGCTGCGCTCGGTGGCCGCGGCCTCACCCACCCAGGTGTGGGCGGTCGGCGAGGGGCACGACGGCCTGCCGTACCTCGCGGTGGGCAGCGGGTCCACCTTCGACCGGGTGGTTGTCGACAAGCTGCACGTGGGCGACTGGCTGGCCGGGGTCGCCGCAGTGCCGGGCCGGATGGCCGCGGTCGGCCGCAGGGGTGAGCAGCCGCTGATCCTCACCCAGAACGGCGCCAAGTGGAAGCTCACCCAGCTCAAGGGCAAGGGCACGCTGTACGGCGTCGCGCTGTCGGGCAAGGGCGACGGGCTCGCGGTCGGCGACACCGGCACGGGGCCGCTGGTCGCGCGGCTGAGCGGGAACCGCTGGAAGCAGATCTCCGTCCCCGCGGTGCCCGGCGGCTACCTGCGTGACGTCTACTTCGACTCGCCGAAGCGGGCGCTGGCCGTCGGCGGCGTCTACCAGAGCTCGGGCGAGGTCAACCCGCTGATCCTGTCGTGGAACGGCAAGCGCTGGTCGCGGGTGAAGGCCCCCGGCGACGACGTGCGCCTGTACGGGGTGACCGGCGACAGGAAGGGCCGGTTCTGGATCTCCGGCGTGGACATGGAACGGCCGGGGGAGGCGTTCCTGCTCACCTACGACGGCCACGCCGTCAAGGCGGTGCGCGGGGCCGACAGCGCGGCCCCGAGGACGATCAGGCTGCAGTCGGTGACCTATCTGGCGTCCACCGGGACGGTGTGGACCGTCGGTCACGTGGTCGACGCCTCGGGCCGCTACACCGACGTGGTCGAGCGGTTCGGCGCGGCGGGCCGTACCGAACCATAGAAGCGCTCAGACGACGGCGCCGTCGTCCCAGCCGTCGGTGGGCGGGCCGTCACCCATCCGCACCACCAGCGCCACGAAGCCGCCGATGAAGGCCGCGACGGCGGTGAACAGCATCCACCCCTGGAGCCGCCAGCTCAGCGCCGCGCTCAGCAGCAGGTAGGCGGGGCCGCCGAACAGGGCCAGCCACGCGAGCTTGGTGGCGGTGTCGGTCTTGGGCAGCGGGGGCGGCGGCGGGGGGACGTAGTGCCCCTCGTCGTCCTCCGTCGCGGCCTCGGTCTCGCTCTCCTGGCCGAGGTTCGCGAACTCCTCGGGCAGCGGGTGGCGCACCTCCTCCGGCGCCTTGACGACCCTCCTGGGCGGCTCGGCGGGGAGGTTCTCGCTGTCCGGCCATGGCTGGTCGGCCGAGTCGAGCTCGGAGGTGTCGTTGAAGGAGGCGACGATCTGGCGCCAGACCTCGTCCTCATCGCTCTGGGGTGTCACTTAGCTGGCCCGTCCCTCCCGGAGACCACGCATTCCCCGCCTGCCTTCAGTCTCCCTGCAAGGGTACAGAGGCGTTCGCGTTGATGAACTCCAGGCTCCCCGCAAAGATCCGGTCCGCGTCGTTGTCGAGGGTGGCGACGTGGTAACTGTCATTGAGCTCCACAACATCAAGGTTCCCCCCGGTCAGCTTTTCACGCAAAATGCGCAAACTAGTTGGTTTCACCACATGGTCCTGCGGGCTGTGAAAAGCCAGTACCGGTTGGGTGACCTTGTGCAGTTCCGACTGGGTCAGCGCCCACAGCCGGGGGAGGGTGGCGGCGGCCTTGACAGGGGTACGGCTGTAGCCGAGTTCCCACGCCCCCTCCTTCTTGATGTCCCCGGCCACGCCCTTCACCGAGGACACGAACAGTCCGAGCAGAGGCGCCAGGGCGAGCAGGGGGACGTCGTTGGCGATCGACGGGTTGACGACCACCACCCCCCTGATGCCCGTCCCGTGCACCTCGGCCAGCCGCAGCGCCATGCAGCCGCCCAGGGAGAGCCCGGCGGTGAAGACCTCGTCACAGTGGCCGCGCAGGTTGGCCAGCGTCCTGTCCAGCTCGGCGTACCAGTCTTCCCAGCGGGTGTGGCTCATCTCCTGCCAGGTGGTGCCGTGGCCGGGAAGCCGGGGAAGCTCGACGCTCAGGCCCGCGGCGGCCAGGTGCTCCGCCCAGGGGCGCAGCGACTGCGGCGACCCGGTGAATCCGTGACAGAGCAGGACCCCGACCCGCCCCCCTCTGTGGTGGTACGGCTCCGCGCCGGGCATGACTGGCATCGCAGCTCCTTGTAAGGTTCGCCCGATCGTCGCACGACTGGGGCGTGTTTTGCGAGAGGTCGATATGTGTGGTTTGGCGATGTAGGTCGTCCGTCCGGGAAGTGGGAGGATTGCTCCAGGTCCCCCCTGCCGACCGAAGGAGCCTCGCGTGTTCTACTGGGTGGTGAAGGCCATCCTCTGGCCCTTCCTCCATTTCGTCTTCCGCCCCTGGGCGGAGGGGGTGGACAACGTGCCGAGGAAGGGGCCGGTGATCCTGGCCGGTAACCACCTGTCGTTCGCCGACCACTTCTTCGGGGCGCTTTTCCTGCCCCGCAAGGTCATCTCCCTCGGCAAGTCCGACTACTTCACGGGACGCGGGATCAAGGGCGCGCTCAGCCGGGCCTTCTTCAGCGGCGTCGGCACCGTCCCGATCGACCGCTCCGGTGGCAAGGCCAGCGAGGCGGCGCTGCGCACCGGCAAGCGCATCCTGGGTGAGGGCCAGGTCCTGGCCATCTACCCCGAGGGGACCCGTTCCCACGACGGGCGTCTCTACAAGGGCAAGACCGGCGTGGCGAGGCTGGCGCTTGAGGCGCGGGTCCCGGTCATCCCGTGGGCGATGGTCAACACCTTCGAGATGATGCCGCCGGGACGGCCCCTTCCCAAGCTCGGCATCCGCCCCGGGGTCAAGTTCGGCAAGCCGCTCGACTTCTCCCGCTACTACGGGATGGAGGAGGACCGCCTGGTCCTGCGCGCGGTCACCGACGAGATCATGTACGCGCTGATGGAGCTGTCCGGTCAGGAGTACGTCGACAAGTACGCCGCGAGCGCCAAGGTCGAGGCCGCCCGCGCGGCCAGGGAGGCCGCCAAGGGGAAGCCCCGGCGGGACTGAGCGCCGCTCAGCCAGGCAGGTGCTCACGGACCCGGCGGATGTGCTCGGGTGTCGTACGGCAGCAGCCCCCCACCAGGGTCGCCCCGGCCGCGTGCCACTCGGCCGCCGCGGCGCCGTACTCCACGGGATCGGCCAGCCCCTCCCACCGGTGTTCGGCGGCGTTCCAGAACTCGCCGGAGTTGGGGTAGACCACCACCGGGACGTCCGTGACCTCCTTGATGAGGGAGGGGACGTGGCGGGGCGCGACGCAGTTGACGCCGACCGCGACCACCCCCGGATGACCGGCGAACAGCGCGGCGACCTCACGCAGGGGGGTGCCGTCGCTGATGCGCTCCCCGTCACGACAGGAGAAGCTCACCCACACCCTGGTCCCCGGCGTCTCGTCCAGCAGCCGCCGCAGCGCCCGCGCCTCCGCGTGGGACGGGATGGTCTCGCAGGCCAGCAGGTCGGCCCCGGAGCCCGCCAGGATGTGCCAGCGGTCCCGGTGCCAGGCGAACAGGCCGTCCTCGTCGAGGTCGTAGTCACCGGTGTACTCGGCGCCGTTGGCCAGGGCCGCGCCGTACGGCCCGACACTGGCGGCGACCGTGCCCCCGCCGCTGGCGTCCCTGGCCTCGGCGGCGAGCCGTACGGAAAGCAGGATCAGCCGCTCGGCCTGGGCGGCGTCCAGCCCGCGCCGGGTGAAGGCCGGGATGCTCGCCTGGTAGCTGGCGGTCGTGGCCACCTCGGCCCCGGCGGCGAAGTAGTCGAGGTGCGCCTGACGGATCACCGAGGGGTCCTCGACCAGGAGTTTCGCCGACCACAGCTCGTCACGCAGGTCAGCGCCGAGCGCTTCGAGATGTGTGGCCAGCCCACCGTCAAGAACCGTCATCTCCTCACTTTACGGGCGTAACGGGCGGCCGGGAAAAGGGATGGTTCCCCGGCCGCCCGGCGTTCAGTCGATCCTGCGCAGGGCCTCGGCCAGACTGGACAGGCCGACCGGGCCCAGTTCGAGGGCGGCGGTGTGCCAGCGGCGCAGGTCGAAGGCGGCGCCGAGGCGCGTCCTGGCCTCCTGCCTGGCGGCCAGCCACGCCCGTTCGCCGAGCTTGTAGGAGATCGCCTGCCCCGGCCAGCCGAAGTAGCGGACGATCTCGGCGTGGATCCGGTGCGGCTCGCACCTGCCCCGCTCGCCCAGCACCTCGCACGCCCTGGCGAAGGTCCAGCGCGAGCCGTCCGGCAGCGGCAGGTCCAGGTGGACGCCGATGTCCACGACGACCCTGGCCGCCCGCAACGCCGACCCGGCGAGCATGCCGAGACGGGTGCCGGGCTCGGTGAACCAGCCGAGCTCGTCGGCCAGCCGCTCGGCGTACAGCGCCCAGCCCTCCCCGTGTCCGCTCACCCAGGAGTTCCTGCCGAAGCGCGACAGGCTCTCCCCGGCGACCTTGGTAGCGCCGAACTGCAGGTGGTGCCCGGGGACGCCCTCGTGGAAGACCGTGGTCAGCTCGGGCCAGGTCTCGAAGCGGTTCCTGTCCTCGCTGACGGGCCACCATGTACGGCCGGGCCGCGACAGGTCCTCGCTCGGCGAGGTGTAGTAGGGCGCCCCCGAGGAGGAGCCGACGGCCAGGGTGACGTCCACCCGGCGCAGCGGCTCGGCGATGTCGAAGTGGGTGCCGTGGAGCTGCTCGATGGCCCTGTCGTGACGCTCCTGGAGCCAGTCGCGGTAGGCGTCGCGGCCCACGACGTACTGGGTGTCGTTGAGGATCTCGGTCGCCTCGTCGATCGAGGCGCCCGCCTTGATCCGGTCGGCCTCGACGGTGAGTTCGGCCTCGATGCGTTCGAGTTCCGACCAGCCCCACTCGTAGGCGTCGACCAGGTCGATGTCGGCGCCCAGGTTGAGCCTGGCGGCGACCGCGTAGCGCTCCGCGCCGACCGCGTCGCGCTCCCCGGCCCTGGGCGCGTAGTCCTCGCGCAGGTAGCGGGAGATCCGCGCGTAGGCGCCGTGCGCGGCGGCGATCCCCCTGGACAGCTCCTCGCGCACCGGCCCGTCGCCGTAGCGGGCGAGCAGCGAGTCGTGGGTGCCGACCTCGGCCAGGAGCCTGGCCTGGGCCGCCGACTCCAGCGCCTGGCGGCGGGCCGCCCGCAGCCCCCTGGACAGGCCGGTCTCCAGGCTCGCCCGCCAGCCGTCCAGCATCTCGGGCATCGCCGCCAGCCTGGCCGCCACGTCCCGCCACTCGTCGTCGGTGGCGTTCGGCAGCAGGTCCACGCTGTCACGCAGGTCGTTGACGAGCCCGAACGGCGCCTGCACCGCGCGCAGCGGCTCGCCAAGCTCGTGCCAGGCGCGTTCGGCCTCAAGGCGTTCGCGCAGGTGGGCGGCGGCCCGCACGTCCGCCTCACCTTCGGGGGTCAGGGCGGAGAGCCTGGTCAATGTCTCGCTGATCAGAGCGGCCCGCGCGGCGTGGCCGTCGGGTCCGTAGTCCGACGCGGCGGCGAACTCGACGGCGATGCCCGCCGCTCCGGCGGCGACCGGGTCGAGCGCCGCCGAACGCGAAACATATTCATTGCAAAGGGAAAAAATGGGACTGGTCACGCGGGAACTGTAACCAACCTGACCTGCAACTAATCACTCATCGCATAACGTCCTGACCCTTATAAGAGGAAGCTATCCCCTGTGGAGATGGGGCGTTATGCCCTCCATATGAAATGGGTTATATCTTCCGAGAAATGGGCCTTATCGCCTCCAGAAAGAGCGGCGTTTTCCGGTACGGCCCAGCGCCTCCAGTCCCTCCAGCGTCTCGCGCCACAGGATTTCCAGGTCGCCGCCCGCCCGCAGCCGCGCGACCAGGGCCTCAAGCCCGGCGTGACCGCCCAGGGAGAGCGCGAACACGGCGAGCCTGCCCGCCAGGTCCTCCAGGTGACGCCGCCGGTCTGCGGCGGGCAGCGAGGCCGCGGCGCGCAGCCCACGCAGCTCCTCGGCGACCAGGTCCCCAAGCTGCGGGGACGCCGGGGGAGCAGCGGGAGCGGGCTTGGCGGCCCTGGCGCGTTTGGGGAAGGCGCCGGGGGCCGCGGCGCGCGGGGCGGCGGCGACGGGCGCGGGCGGCGGGAGGGGGGCACCCCCATAACTCGCGGGGGCCGCCATCCCGGCCAGCATCATCGGCGCCGCCGCAGGAACCGGATACCCCCACCCGCTGGGCTGTTCGACCGGCTGGACCACGTGGTGCCCGGGACCGCCCTCGGCCACCACCCGGCTGTCGATCGCGACGAACGCGGTGAACCGGCACAGCACGCCGTACCTCAAAGAGACCGCGACGATCTCCTCCTCCAGTAAGTGGTCCCCGGTCGCGTAGCGGTCCTCAAGCGTCCGCAGGCGCTCCCGTGCCCAGATCGCCCTGGTCGCCGGGCTGTCTGTGAGGCTCCCCGCGACCCGGCGCTCCCAGGCGTGGCCAGAGGCGTCCGTTCCCCGCACGGCCAGCGAACCTTCGGCGGCGCCCCGGTAGCGTCCCCTGACGACGAGCGGGACCCCCGGGTAGAGCGAGCCCGGGCGGCTCACGGTCTCCGGGACCGGGTCGAGTCCGTCGGCCTCCAGGGTCAGGTCGGTGACCAGGGGGGAGCCGATCCTGCGGTGGATGTGCTCCATGGCCTCGTCGAGCCTGTCCTCGGACTCGACCAGCTCGCACCGGCCCGCGCCGAGCCCGGCCAGCCTGCTCAGGAACCCGGCGTTGACGGCCCTGTCGATGCCGACCGTGTGCACCCGCGTCCCGGTGAGGCGGGGAGCGAGCCGTTCCAGGATCTGGTCCTCGTTGCCGACCTGGCCGTCGGTGACGAGCACCAGCACCCGATCCCTCTTGTCGGAGGTGAGCAGGGCGGCGGCCTTCTCAAGGGGGGCCAGCATCTCGGTGCCGCCCCGGGCCTCAAGGCGGGCCAGGTGCTCGACCGCGCGGTAGCGGTTGCGGTCGCCCGCCTCGGACAGCCCCTCGCCGAGCCCCTCGGGCCACTCGACCACGGTGTCGAAGGACAGCACCGCGAACCGGTCGCCGCCGGTGAGCGTGTCGACGATGCGGGCCGCCGCCCGCCGGGCCGCGACCATCTTCCAGCCGGTCATGCTCCCCGAGCGGTCGAGCACCAGCACGACGTCTTTCGCCCTGCCCGTGACCTGGGCGGGATCGGGCACGACGGTCAGCGCGAACGTGCCCTCCTGGGAGCCGTCCTCCGGGTCGGGGACCAGGGCGAGCGAGGTCGAGGCGTCGAAGGTCAGGCGGAGCACGAAGTCACGGTCGAGCCGCTCGTCGGGGCGCAGCCGTACGGTGTGGCCCTCCTCCTGGACCACGTGCAGGCTTGAGCGGATCTCGCGCAGGTCGAGACCGGCCGGGTCGATGGAGACGGCCAGCGAAAGGCGCACCGGGTTGGGGAAGCCGGGCAGCAGCACCGGGGGCGTGATCCGGGAGGCGTCGGGCACCGCGTCGGTGTCGTCGGCCCAGCCGTCGCCCGCCCTGTCCCCGTCGAGCGGGACACCGGGGATGTATCGGGGCGCGACGACCAGCGGGAAGCGGAAGGTCGCGGCGCCGTCCTCGTAGGGGAGTGGCTGGTCGAGCCCGAGACGTACGGTGACCCGCTCGCCGGGCACGAGGTTGCCGACCCTGATCGTGAAGACGTCGGGACGGTCCTCCTCGGCGATGGCGGCCCGCCTGCCCTCGGCGAGGGCCTGGTCGTAGTCGGCCCTGGCCTGGCCCCGCTCCTTCAGGACGCCCTCGACGACCCTGCCGTCCGCCTCCATCGTGAAGGAGGTGACGGCTGCCCGGTCGGGCAGCGGGAAGACGTAGGTCGCCTCAAGCGCCACCTCGTGCGGGTTGCGGAAGGTCTGGACGACCTCGACCCCCGCGGCGAGGCCGCAGACGCCCGCGGTCACCTCGACGCTCTCCAGCGGCAGGTTGCCCCGGTCGGTGACGAGGGCCCCGAGACCGGCGCCGGGGACCGGCTCGCACTCCTCGGGGCGTAGCGCCGTGATCTCGGTGATCATGATTGGTTCCCTTCGTGATCGGGGACGAGGTCGTGTTCGCGCAGGACCGCCAGGAGCGCCTCGGCGGCGGTGCCGATGTCGGCGAGCGCGGCGGGGGAGAGGGGACGGCCGCCGTCGAGCATCAGCGTCACCCCGGGGGCCAGCCGTACGCCGTTGACCTGGGTGGGATGTGGCGTCCTGGGCGGCTTCGCCCAGAACCTCGGACGGGTGCTCTCGCTTTTCGCGGCGGGAGGCGCGGGTGGGGGAGAGGGGAGGTCGGCGATGGTCTCAAGGGCCTGGTCGCTCGCCCCGGCCAGCTCCGCCTGGATCTCGGCGATGGTCAGCCCCTCGGCCTGACGGCGCTTGACGGCGACGAGCTGGAGCAGGTGGCGCCTGCCGTACAGGGCGACGCGTCCCCTGCGGGAGGTGGGCGGGTCGAGCAGGCCGATCGTGGCGTACCACCGGATGAGGCGCTCGTTGGGCACGTCCCTGACCCGCCCGTTGAGCTGGGCGGTCGGGGAGAGTGCCGCGGAGGCCCGCTCCGCCAGCTCACCGATGGTCCATTCCATACGGCGATAGTGACACTGTAACGATGACAGTGTCAACATAAGAGCGGGATTGATGGGTAGGGGCATTTCCGTACAAAACGGAACCGATCCTGAAAGCAGGGGGAGGACACCACATGTCCGCGATCACCAGTTCGCTCAAGGGCGAGGACAAGAAGGTCGTCACCACCGCGCTCCAGGGCGCACTCGTGGATCTTCTGGAGCTGTCGCTCCTGGGCAAGCAGGCCCACTGGAACGTGATCGGCCACCACTTCCGCTCACTGCACCTGCAGCTCGACGAGATCGTCACATCGGCCAGGAAGTACGCCGACACCGTCGCCGAGCGGGAGGTCGCGATCGGAGGCAACCCGGATGGGCGCGCCTCCACGCTCGCCAAGACCAGCGAGCTTCCGGAGCTGGAGGCCGGTTACCTCAACGACGGCAAGGTCGTCGCCGCGATGACGGACATCCTCGGATCGATCATCCGCAGGATGCGTGAGCGCATCGAGGCGACCGACAAGCCGGATCCGGTGACCCAGGACATCTTCATCGAGATCACCCAGAAACTGGAGGAACAGCACTGGATGATGGAAGCCCAGCGCTAGATCGTCCTTCACCGTGCTCGGAGGCGCCCCGGCCCGTTGTGGCCGGGGCGCCTCGCGTGTCACTCGAAGTCGGCGCGGTGGGTTCTCGCCCACTCGGCGAACTCGCGGGCCGGGTGGCCCGTGATCCGCTCGACGTTGTTGGTGACGGGCGCGAGAACGCCGACGCCCAGGGCGGTCACCGCGAGCAGCGTCCGCAGGATCGCCTCGGGCATCCAGGGGGCGCGCTGTTCGATCGCCTGCTCCTCGGTCAGCTCGTCCAGCGTTATGGATCTGCCCAGGACGTCTCCCAGAACCGTGACGACGTCGCGCAGGCGCATCGACCGGGGGCCGGTGAGCACCTGCATCCGCCCCCGGTGCCTGTCGTCGGTCAGCAGGTGCGCGGCCACCTCGGCGACGTCGTCGAGGTGGATCGGGTTGACCTGCGCCTCGGGATGGGCGACGCCGACCCGGCCGAGGGAGCGGATCTGCTCGGCCCAGTCACGGCGCGTGTTGCTGGCCAGCCAGCTCGGATACAGCACGGTGTACGGCAGGCCGGACTCCTCGACGGCCCGTTCCGCCTCCCGGTGGACGAGTCCGATGGGCTGGTCGTACTCCCCGGCGTCGTAGGCGGCGGGGGAGGACAGCAGCACGACGTACCGCACACCTGTCCCGTGGGCGATCTTCAGCAGGGGGCCGAGATCGCCCCGGGTGGGATAGAGGAACATCGTCTCGACGTCCCGCAGGGCCCGTTCGGCCCCGTGCGGGTCGGTGAGGTCCAGCTCGGCGGTCTCGACGCCCTCGGGCAGCCGCAGGGTCGCGGCGTCCCTGGCCGAGCCGCGCACCCGGTGGCCGCCCTCGGCGAGCAGGCTGACGAGACGGCCGCCGATGTTGCCCCTGGCGCCGGTGACGAGAATGGTCATGGTTGCTCCCGGCTACGATGAGTGACACAACTGATTTGCTTTGCAAGCAAAACATCTTTGATGGCAAAGGTATTGCCTGGAGGGCAGGAGATGTCAAGCGGAGGCCGGGAGTCCGGACTGGACGTTGACGACGCGATCCGGGCGTTGCTGCTGCTCATGCCACGCATGGTCGGGCGGGCGAAACGGCTGCCCGTTCCCGAGCGGCTCCAGTCGCTCTCGCTGGGGCCACGGCACCTGTCGCTGCTGTCCTACCTGCTGTTCGACGGGCCGATGACGGTGAACGAACTGGCCGCGCGCCTTGAGGTCGCGCCGACGACGGCGAGCCTGCTGGTCGGCGAGCTGAGCCGCAAGGGCGTCCTCGACCGGCGCGAGGACGACGAGGACCGGCGCCGCAGGATCATCAGCATCGCCGAGTCCAGCCGTCCGGTGATCGACGACTGGCTGGCCAGGGGCGCCGTCGCCTGGCGCAGGGTGCTCGAACCGCTCACCCCCGAACAGCGCCGGATGTTCCTCGACACCCTGGACGCCTACGAACGCGCGGTCGAAGAGCTGTCGTAACCGGCCGGTCGGCGGAGATCGCCACGATGCCCGGCCCGCGGACTCGACCGAATCGGGATGTGGGATAATTCTGCAGGTCAGGCAGCCTCACCTGTCTCCCCCTGACCAAGTGAAAGGGGGAGCGGGTATGGACATCATCCCTCGGGCGGTCGTCATTCCCAAGGAGACCGACCACCTCGAACAGGGCAAGTACGGCCCTGTTTTCCCGAGGACCCCGGCGTGCTACGGGTTCACCATCATCGCCGACGTCAAACCGGGGCGGGCCGAGGCGATCAGGAACCACGGTCACACCCTGGCCAGGGCGCTGGAGGCCGACCCGTACCTTCTGGCTCCGCTCAAGCTGCACTATCTGCGCTGGGTGCTCTTCGACGAGGACACACGCTTCATGTACCAGGGGATCTTCGACACCGACTTCGACAAGTACACCGAGGACGCCGTCGCGCTGTTCACCAGGTCGGGGGTGAGCACGGCCTTCGAGAACCTCGAAGGCTTTCCCGAGGACTGGAGGACCAACCCCGAGGCGTTCGTCAGGTTCGTCCGCGACCACCACTGCCCGAGCTTCATCGAGTACGGGGAGTACCCCTACGTCACCGCCGACGAGATCAAGAAGGCGCTGCGGATCAAGAGTGCCCTGTCGGAGATGCTCGACCAGATGCAGTGAGAGCGGGCCCCGCGCACGCATGGCCCGCCGTCCAGGGGAGACGAGATGACGACCGCACGCACCTACAACCAGAACCACGTGCCGCGCCCGTACACCCCCGGCGGGCAGCGGGTGAGCATCTACGTCGCGTGGAGTTATCCGGCGGAGGCGGGCAGGAACCCGGCCGAGCTCGACAACCGCTTCTCCACGATGACCGAGGTCCGGCGGACTGCCTGGCCCGCCTACGAGGACCCGAAGTGGTCCGACCCGCTGCGCTTCCAGCAGGGCGTCGCCGGGTCGCTGGAACTGTTCTTCTGGGGCTGGCTGCCGTTCCAGCAGTTCGTCCAGGAGACCACCGGCCACCCCGTGCCGGTGTACCAGCGCATCGACCAGGCGGGTTTCCCCACCCCGCTGGACGAGCGGGTACTGGCCGACACCGACACCCTGCTGGTGTTCGGACTGGACCACATGATCACCGGACAGGAACCGGCGCCCGAGGAGGTCGAGGCGGTGCGGGCCTTCCTCGCCAGGGAGGGAACCCGCCTGGTGCTGGGGCCGCACCACGACGTCGGGGCCACGGACGACCTGGCCGTGCGCGACAGGGAGCACCGCCACCACGGCGACCCCCTGGTGCCCCGGCAGCAACGCTTCGCCCGGTACCTGCGTTCCCTGATGCGAGAGCTCGGCGTGCCGGTGGAGAACCGCTACGGCCTGCGCCCCGCGGTGAGCGGGCCCAAGCAGATCGCGCCACTGTCCATCGCCAGGGACCTGGACACCAGGGGATGGCTGGAGGGGGTGACCACCTTCAACTTCCACATGCATCTGCCGCACTACGCCGTGACGACCGACGACCCGGACGTCGTCCACGTGCTGGGCAGGCAGCCGATCGACCTGTCACGGCCCTCGCACCCCTTCACCGAGGCGGGCAACACCGAGTTCGATGTGTTCCTGTGGATGCCTCCGGGCGGGGAACGGGCCGGTGACGTGCTGCTGGCCGACTCCACGGTCTTCAGCTCGCTGTTCGGCGGCGACGAGAGCCTGCGCGCCTTCTGGAGAAACCTCGTCACGTCCAGGTAGCACCCAAAGGAGGTGGGCACCGATGATCGGACAGGCACGGGCCGTACTCGAACTCGACGACATCCAGCGCGGGGCGCTCAGCCCCAGGCCGAGCCCGTACGCGGCGACCTACATCCTGTTCCGCGTCGACGAGCGCGCACACGGACGAGAACTGATGCGGCGTCTCAGCGCGGTGGTCACCTCGGCCGCCGACACGACCAGTCCCCTGGGGGAGACCTGGGTCAGCGTCGCACTCACCTACCACGGGCTGGGGGCGTTGGGGGTGCCGAGAGAGTCGCTGGACACCTTCTCCTGGGAGTTCCGGCAGGGGATGGCCGCCCGGGCCCCAGCGCTTGGCGACGTCGGCGAGAGCGCTCCGGCGAACTGGGAGGCTCCGCTGGGCACACCCGAGGTCCACGTGGTGCTGGTGGCCCTCGCCCCTGATGGCGCACAGCTGGAGGCGGCCGTCGACCGCGCCCGGCCCGCCTACCACGCTCTGCCAGGCATCACGGCGATCTGGCGGCAGGACTGCCACGCGCTGCCCACCGAGACCGAGCCGTTCGGCTACCGCGACGGCATCAGCCACCCGGCCGTCGAGGGTAGCGGCATCGCCGGGTCCAACAAGCTGGAGACGCCACTCAGGGCCGGGGAGTTCGTGCTCGGCTATCCCGACGAACTCGGCGGCCTCCAGAGGCTGGAGCCGGAGGTGCTGGGCCGTAACGGCAGCTACGTGGTCTTCCGTAAGCTCCACCAGCGCGTCGCCGCCTTCCGGCGTTACCTGCGCGACAACGCCACCGATCCGGCGGACGAGGAGTGGCTGGCAGCGAAGATCATGGGTCGCTGGCGCAGCGGCGCCCCTCTGGCGCTCAGCCCGGACCACGACGATCCCGGCCTTGGCGCCGATCCGTACCGTAACAACGGCTTCGGCTACGAGCGGGACGATCCGGCCGGATTCACCACCCCCGGCGGCTGCCACATCCGCAGGGGCAACCCCCGCGACGCGGCGGTGGCGGGCGTGCCGAGGCTGCACCGGATGATCCGGCGCGGCACCGCCTACGGCCCGCCGCTGCCCGAAGGGACACTGGAGGACGACGGAGCCGACCGCGGGCTGATGTTCGCCTTCGTCGGAGCGCATCTCGGCAGGCAGTTCGAGTTCGTCCAGTCCGAGTGGATGAACGACGGCGTCTTCTTCGGCGCGGGCGACGCGCGCGACCCGGTCACCGGCTCCGGTGACTTCACGATTCCCCGCAGGCCACTGCGGCGGTGCCTGCGGGGGCTGCCGCGGTTCGTGGTCACACGCGGTGGTGAGTACTGCTTCATGCCCTCGCTGAGTGCCCTGCGCTGGCTGGGCGACCTCGAAGACTGACACACGGTGCCGGGGTCCGCCGGGCTGGAGGTTCCATGAACGCGCTGCAGTCGCTGTTCAACGCGATCACCGTGATCTTCATCGCGGTCACCATGTTCGCCGCGGGACTGGCGACCACGGTGTCCGCGCTGCGTGCGGTCTTCACCGACCTGCGGTTGCCCGTGCTGGCGCTGCTGGCCAATCTGGTGGCCATTCCGCTGCTCGGCTGGGGCGTCGCGGTGCTGTTCGCCCTGCCCGCCGCGGGTTTCGTCGCCCTGATCCTGGTCGCCGCCTCCCCGGGCGGGCCGTTCGGGGCGAAACTGAGCGTGGTGCAGAAGGGGGACGTGAGCGCGGGTACGGCGATGCAGGTGCTACTGGCCGCCCTGGCCAGCCTCACCTTCGGCCCGATGAGCACCGCCATCCTCACCGTGGCCGACGTCGGAACCACGGTCTCCCTGGACGTCGCCGCGCTGGTGTGGACCGTGGCCATCCTGCAGCTTGTGCCGTTCGGCATCGGACTGGTGGTGCGCCACTACGCGCACTCCACGGCGCACTCGTGGCACCCGGTCGCCGTCCTCGTGTCGAACGTGACGTTCATGATGGTGCTGGTCGGCATGCTGCTGGGCAACTGGCACGACGTCGCCGCGCTGCTCGGCTCACGCACCCTGCTCGCGGGGTTCGTCCTGGCCGTGGTCGCGTTCGCCGTCGGCGCCCTGCTGGCCACCGGGCCGTCCGCGCGCCGTACCACCATGGGGAGCATCGCGGCGGTGCGCAACGCGGGGCCTCCGCTGGCCGCCGTCGGGATCGCCTTCGACGGCAGCCAGGCCATCCTGGGAGCACTCGCCGCGGTACTGATCAGCGGGCTGGCGGCGGCCCTGCCGATCGCCGCGGTGCTCGGTCACAGGCGCGACGACGCCACCACCTGAGGGCTGCCGCATGGGTCTGGAGCGCCCGGCAGGCTGCCGGGCGCTCATTTTGTTTTTTTGTACGGCTTCGCCTTATCGACGGTCCGTTTTGCGGTTCCCCGGGGCTTACTCCCCGAGCCAGACGAGGTCGGAGTGCAGGCGCTTGGCCGCGCTGCGGGGGCTGTTCCACACGCCGAAGTTCCGGCCGTTGGTCCCGAAGGTCGTCGTCTGGCCGCTCGGCAGGGCGATGCCGTACGCCACCACCTCGACGGCGACGTCCGCCTCCTCCTCGCCGCCGTCGCCGTCGTCGTCGAACCCCTGGACCAACGCGAACATGCGCGGCAGGTCGCCGAGCAGCGGGTGCGTCGCGTGCGGGGCGGGGTTGGGGTCCGTTCCGGGTTCGGCCGACGACCGGTTGAATCCGTTTTGGCGTTCCATGTCGGTTAATTCCTTCCGCGGGTTAATCCGGGGCGGAGATCGGGCGCGCGACCCTGCCGGGGAAAGTTTCTTTACGCTCTCGTGCCAATGCTGAGCGTGACCGTTGGTGCGGTGGTAGCGTGACATTGCCTTCATAAAAGCGCAAGCTTACGAAACAAGGTAGTTGAGAATGTCCGTATTTACCCGGCATTAGACCCGTAAGGGAAACAAAAACCAAAGGAGATGAGATGGCCGCGAGGCGAGGGCCGACGCTGCGGGCGCAGTGGCTCGGGAAGCACCTGAAGGAATACCGCGACGCCGCCGGGCTGACGCTCAGGCAGGCGGGCGACTATCTCCAGCGCGACGCGGCCACCATCAGCCGTCTTGAGTCGGGCATCATCCCGGCCCGGGTGTCCGACGTCATGGCGCTGCTCAACCTCTACGAGATCGACGACGAGCAGATCCGCGACGGGCTGGAGCAGCTCAGCCGCGACATCTGGCGCAAGGGCTGGTGGGACGGCTTCTCCGCCGACTCCCTCGGCGGCATGCTCGACCACGCCTGGCTGGAAACCCGCGCCAAAGTCATCTACTCCTACGACGCGATGGTCATCCCGGGCCTTCTCCAGACCCGCGACTACGCCTCGGCCGTCATTACGGCGGGAGCGGTGGGAGCCAACGCCCGTCAGGTCGAGCAGTGGATCGAGTTCCGAGTCAGCCGACAGAGCGTTCTTGGCGCGGAGACGCCGCCGAAGCTGATGGTCGTCCTCGACGAGGCCGTGCTCCACCGCGCGGTCGGTGGTCCCGAGGTGATGCGTGGCCAGTTGAAGCACCTTTCCGAGGTCGCTTCCAGGCCGAACGTGACCATCCATATCCTGCCGTTCTCCGTCGGAGCGCACGCCAGTCCGGAAGGTGCTTTCACCGTTTTCCGCATGCCCGAGCCCTACTCGGACGTGACATATGTGGAGACCAGGGGAGGTGCCGTCTATACCGAGGCAGATGGTGCCGAAAACTTCGTTCAGACATACGATGTGCTCCTGAACACCGTGCTCACTCCGGATGATTCCGCGACCGTTATTCGAAATGCGGTTGACCGTTTCAAATGAACCACAGGGAGCAGCTCATGATTACCCCCGAGGAACTGGCGGGTGTCACCTGGCACATCAGCACGAAAAGCGCCAACGGTGGCGGTCAGTGCGTGGAAGCCGGTCCGCTGGCGGATGGCAGTGGTCGGGTGGCGGTACGGCACAGCCGTCGCAGGGATGCCGAGGTGATCGTCTACACCCGCGCCGAGTGGCAGGCGTTCCTTGGCGGGGTCAAGGACGGCGAGTTCGACTTCCCGGTCTCGTGAACATGCTTACCCCCGAGGAACTGGCGGGCGTCGCCTGGCGCATCAGCACGCGAAGCCCCAGCACCAACGGTCAGTGCGTGGAGGCCGGTCCGCTGGCTGACGGTAGCGGCCGGGTGGCGGTACGGCACAGCCGTCGCAGGGATGCCGAGGTGATCGTCTACACCCGGGCCGAGTGGCAGGCCTTCCTTGGCGGGGTCAAGGACGGTGAATTCGATTTCCCGGTCTCCTGAGTGGGCCGGACGGCGCTGGGTGGCGGCCCTCGCGCTGGTCGGGACGCTCTCGGCCTGCACCGGGGGAGAACCGGAAGCGGTCGGCGGGAGCCGTACCTGCCCGGTGACCGAGGTCGCGGACCGGCCCGAGCGGCCGTCCGCCCCGCTGCTCGCCTGGCTGGACACCCAGGGGGAGAAGGACTCGGCCGGGTGGTACGGCACGGGCGACCTGTGGACGTTCCCTGAGGCCACGCGGTACGCCTCCCCGCAGGACGAGGGCGGCCTGCGGATCAAGATGCCGTGGTGGCGGGGCCGTGACGAGAAGCTGACCCTCCGGCTGGTCTCGCTGCGGACCGGCGAGAGCGTCGAGGGCAGCGTTCCCGGCGGCTACCACGCGCCGGGCTTCCAGCCGACCGGCATGCTGTTGCCGTACGCGGGCTGCTGGCAGATCACCGGCACCCTCGGCACCACGCGGCTCCGCCTCGTCGTGGACGTCAAGCCTTTCCGGGACCCCGGGACAGCCACTCCTGCCGGGTGATCGCGTACTCGACCTCGCCGTGTTCGCTGCCGGGAAGCGGGTTGTCCCACTCCTGGTGGAACGTGCGGACGTGCCGCAGGCCGAGCGAGGCCATCGTCGCGCGGGAGGCGGTGTTGACCGCCATCGTCTCGGCGAAGACACGGTCCAGTCCGAGATCCTCGAACCCGTGCCGCAGCAGCTCCCGCGCTCCCTCGCTGGCCAGGCCCTGTCGCCAGTGACGGCGCAGGAGGCGGTAGCCGAGTTCGGCCTCGCCCTCGGTCCCGTTTTCTGGGGGTTCGAGGATCCACCAGCCGACGAACCGGCCATCCACGGAACCGGCCCAGAACCCCAGGCCCGGCACCCGGTCCGCGGCGGCGAGGCGCCTGCGGTGGAAGGACTCGACCTCCTCGCGGGTACGGGCCCGGCCTTCGAGATAGCGCATGACCTCGGGGTCGGAGTCGAGTTCCACCTCGTCCTCAAGGTGTTCGTCGGCCAGCGGGACGAGAAGGATGCGGTCGGTGCGCAGGGTCGCCTGGGACATAGGGGGCATTCTTCCCGATCGGCGGTTTCCTCGGCCGCTGGTTTTCTGCCCGGCGACGAGGGTCACCTGACCACGAGGGCCAAGATCGCGATGACGACCACGGCGCCGGGCAGCAGGACCGAGACGGCGAGGACGGCCCAGCGGGTGACGGCGTAGCCGACCGGCACGAGACCCTCCCGGCGCGGCGACGCCCGCCACGGCCTGCGGGAGTCGGCGGTGACCGGCCGCCCCTCAGGCAGCTCGTCCGGTACGGCAAGCGGCAGCTCGACCAGCCACGCGACGAGCCGGGCGACGGCGACGGGGTCGGCGGGAAGGCGTGACGCCAGATAGCGGGTCTCGCCGGTCCTGGCGGCCAGCTCCCTGACCATGTTTCCCAGACCCATCTCGCCGAGCCAGCGCGACACCTCGCCGCATCCCCGGCCGACCCCCGTCCGCTCCAGCAGGTCGGCTTTGCTGACGACGACCGCGACCCGCCGCAGCCCGCTTCCCCCGGGACGGGAGGCCAGCTCGGCGCGCACCCGCTGGAAGGTGTCGGCCGGGTCCTCCATGGAGAAGGAGACCCCGGCCGAGGAGAGCGCGTCGCGTTCGGCGGTGGTCAGGCCGCCCCGCACGAGCGGCAGCGCGAACGGGTCCACGACCAGGACCATCCGTTCGCCGTGCGTCAGATAGCCCAGCGCCTCGACCGTGGTCGCCCCGGTGTGGTGCTCACCCGAGGGGTCGAACAGGTGCAGGATCCGGTCACCCCCGCGAAACCCGGAGACGTCCAGCGTCATGGCCGTCGGCAGGGGAGTGGGCGTCTTGGACACCCCGCCCTGCCGCATCTCGTCCCGGCTGCGGGTGAAGGCGAGTTCGTCCTGCCTGGTCACGAAGCTCGCCCGCCCGCCGTTCGCCTCCACCGCCGCGTGCAGCGCGGCGACCACCAGCGTCATGAACGTCGTCTTGCCCGCGTCGGGGCCGCCGACGAACGGCAGCGGCTCGGCCCTGACCCGCCCGGTTCTCGGGGACAGCGCCCTGCCGCACCCGGGGCAGTGGCCGGTCAGCCGGTGCCTGCCGAGGAGGATCGTCGTGGGGAGCCGGGCGCCGCACGCGCACACGTGCCGGAAGGCGCCGTCCCCGTTGGGGCGCAGCCGCCGGTGACGCGCCCCGCAGGACGGGCAGGCGTACTCGGGGAGCGTCAGCCGTTCGTAGCAGTCGGCGTTCTGACAGACCTGGAGGACGCGGTTGGCGACGGTGAAGGCCAGGTCCAGACCGCGCAGCACCAGGACGCAGGGCAGCCACACCAGCAAAGTCACGGTCGCGACCAGCGTGTATGCCGCGAGCGGCACGGCCAGCGCCAGCGTGAGCAGGACCACGGCCAGCACGACGCCCGTCTCGACGCCGAACCAGACCGGGAACAGGAAGTACACCTGCGGCCGCTCCCCCCACCGCTGCCCGACCCAGTCCCGGATGGCCCTGACCCTGTCGACGACGACCGGGCGGGTCGCACTGTCCAGCACCGCCCAGTCACGCCAGATCTGCCGCAGCGCGTAGATCCGGTAGGCCGGTTCTCCGCCTCCTCTACCGGGCCGGGGAACGTCGGACGGGCCGTCGGCCGTACGGGGGAGCAGCACCCGGCAGGACTGGAGGAGATGGTGCCCGACGGCGGTGAGCACCGTGACGGCCAGCGCGGGTGCGGCGCCGACGAGGACGGGCAGCATGACGACCGCGACCACGACCGCGAACACGACATCGAGGGACACGGCTCACTCCCGCTTCCACGGCGGCCGGGGACGCACGCGCTCCCAGAGGGCGGCTCGCGGACGCACCAGCTCCTCGTAACCCCGCAGGAGCTCGGGATCGCGGGCGAATCTGGACCGCATGGAGCCCAGGGGCGACTCGCGGGCCCACGCGTCGAGCCGTTCCGAGGCGGCCCCGTTCATCCGCAGCCTGATCGCGACCTCCAGGAGCCTCGCCTGTTCCTCCCGCGACCTGACGCGCCTCAGCCACAGGTCGACCAGCCACGCGGCGGCGCGCCGGGACGCGGTCATGACGACCTTCGCCAGGAACTCCGGCCCCCGGGCGTCCAGGACTCCCAGCACCGCCTTCGCCACGGCCCCGCGCAGGTCGGGAGTGACCGTCTCCCCGGCGTCGAGGAGCCTTTCGAGCGGGCCCGCCAGGTCGCGGGGCCGGGGCGCGTCGGTGATCTCCGCGACGGCGACGACCAGTTCGGCGCTCCTCACGGGCATCCGCGCCGTCACCAGCCTCGCCAGCGCCGTCGTCTCCTTCTTCGGCCCCTCGGCGCGGAACGCGCGGCCCGGCAGCTCCGTCAGGACCGGGGAGACCCCGACCGACGCGCCCAGCCGTTCGGCGAGCGCCCCGCACTCGGCGGCCGTCGGCGGCCCGGCCCAGATCTCCCGCAGCACCGTGTCACGCCCCGGCTCCGGCGCCAGCCGTACCAGACGGTCCGTCGCGTCGATCCGGCCCAGCGCGTCGCGCCGTACCAGGGAGTGGACGACGGCGGCGCCGGTGCGCGGGGCGCGCGCCAGGTCGGCGGGCGCGAGCAGGTCGCAGACCTCGTCGGTCAGCAGGCGTGCCCTGACCCGCGCCGACGCCGTCTCCAACCCGGCCAGCACGCCCGCGACGAGCCTGCCACGCAGGTCGTACGGCATCCGCCCCACGGCACGCGGGAAGTCGGCCGCCCCGGCGCGGACGAGCGCGGCGGCCCCGCGCTCAAGATCATGCCCGGGTACGGCCAGCCCGGCCTCGGTGATCAGCCGGGTCACGTCGGCGAGGCCGGTCAGGTTCGCCGCCTCGCCCAGCGCGGCCCGCACCCGGGGTTCGAGCGCCTGCCGGGCCGCCGCGCGCAGCCGTACGGCGGGCAGCGGCAGCTCGGGGTTCCGCAGGGCCAGCGCCACGCACCGGGCGGCATACCGGTCGGCGGTTTCCGGTGGGCCGGTCGCGCTCGCGGCGGCGGCCAGCTCGTACTCCATCCGGTCGGCCGCTCCCTCCAGGGCCCGCCACACCCGGGCGGGAAGACCGGCGCCGAGCAGGCGTGCCACGTCGAGCTGCTCGGCGCGGGTGACGGTGGGGTCGCCGTCGCAGAGGGCCACGAGCGCCGCGGCGGCCTCGGGGTCTGTCCGGCCCAGCTCGGCCATGCCGTCCAGGGCGGCCATGTCCATCCGCCGCCAGCAGTCCACGACCGTGCGGGCCAGGCGGCCCGTCCCGGAGCCGGTGACCGGTCCGGTGAGATCGACGACCTCGGCGTCCAGGTCCGAGGGGAGCCAGACGTCCGGCGTGGTCCCCACGATGGTCTGCGAGGCCGTCGCCGGGTCGGCGCTGTAGGTGGTGAACGACAGGCCGAGGGCTACGGTCCACGGCAGCGAGTAGGAGATCACGGTGATCCAGCGGACGATCTCCTCGACGTCCCCGGCCACCAGGACCAGCCGTCCGTGTCCCCCGGTCAGGGACCGTACCGTCGTCTCCAGCAGGAAGCCGAGCCGGGCGTAACCGCCGTCCCCCTGGAGCGCGAGCCACTCACCCAGGGACTCGGGATCGGTCGCGGCGCCGGGGACGATCTCCGTCAGACCGGGCAGGGCCGCGTCCGGGGAGTCCTTCCAGAAGGGGGCCTCCCACAGCTCGACCGGTCTCAGGCCGGTCAGCTCGTCGGGGGAGACCACCAGGGCGTGGCCGAGGAAGTTGCCGTACCGCCCCGAGTAGTCCCGGCCCAGATAGACGCAGCGGGTCAGCACCCGGTGGGAGCCGAGGAGGTCGTAGGTCAGGGCGACAGGGAAACATGATATTTCCTGATTTGTCGGGGCGAGTGGGGCGTTGGGCGGTGGCCGGTAGGCCAGCAGGGGAGCGACGCGCGAGCGCACGCCCGGGGGCAGCCCCGGCGTCTCCGCGACGAACTGGAACCCCGCCCGGCCCGTCGGACCCGCCGCCACCGAGGTGTAGTGCAGCTGCCAGGCCACCGTCTCACCGCCCCGCGCGCAGCATGCCGAACCTGTGCAGCAGCCACAGCAACGGATCCTCGACCCGGTGGGGACGCACGCCGCCCGGCCCGACCCGTCCGGCCCGGACGTCGGGCTCCCCACCCAGCGCCGAGAGGCCGAACAGCGCGTGGTCGGCGTAGTGCTGGCCCAGATAGCGGTCGATCGCGCCCGCCTGCCACCGGTCGAGCAGCGCCCGCACCTGCTCGTGCACCGCCTCCCTGTCGTCGAGGTCGAGACGGCCCGTGCGGGGACGGGCCCGGTGCAGGGCCGACTGACGGCCCAGTTCGGGCCGCAACGCGTCGATCTTGCTGAGCGCCACCGCGATCGGGATCCGCAGCCGCCGCGAGCGGTGCCGCTCGCGCAGCAGCTCGGTGACCCTGGCGATCACGTCGAGCGGGTCGTCGTCCGGGTGGTCCGTGGCGCCGCGCACCGAGGGGCCCGCGCCCGGCAGCCCGAGCGGATCGAGGAGGAGGACGACGCCGTCCGCCGCGCCGACGTAGGACAGGTACAGCTCGCTGCGGTCACGGCTGCGCAGGTCCTCGCCCGCCGTGTCGAACAGGACCAGCGCCAGCGAACGCGTCCACCGCCACCTGATCCTGAACTCCCGCCCGAGCACGCGGAACGGCCGGTCGAACGACCACAGCGTCCTGGACAGCAGGTAGACCAGCGGCCCACCGGGTTCGGTCTCCGCGGAACGGGTCGCGTCGAGCAGCCGGTTCTCCCGGTAGAGCGGGTTGGCGAAGTCCCTCCCGTAGCGCTTGATGGTCCGCTCGTCGCAGCCCATCAGGGTGGTCTCCAGCTCCTCGCCGACCTGGTTGGCCAGCTCGTGCAGCAGGACCGTGATGTAGGTGCTCTTCCCCGACCCCTTGGCCCCCACCAGGGCGACGATGCGTCCCGGCCTCCGGCAGTACTCGGCGGGCAGCGCGTTGTGGCACCGGGGGCAGACCCGGCGCGCGGTCGGACGGTGACAGCGGGGACAGTCGGCCCTGGGGCCGGGCCGGAGCACCCGCCTGGGCACCGCGAACGCGGGCGGCAGCGAGACTCCCGCCGACCCGAGATAACGGGCCAGGACCTCGTCGGGCTCGGGATCACACCCTCCCCTGCGCCCCGAGGCCCCCACACACCGGAACTCGACCTGACCGGGCCGCAGCCTCACGAAACAGTGCGGACAGGTGATCACGTCTCCCTCACCTCAACCCGACGGCCGGGACGCGGTTTCGCGGAGGTGGTCACGGCCCGCCTCGTTTCGGTGGGGACACGGCTTTGCGCAGGTGATCACGGTTCATCCCACCCTCAGGCGCCGCACGGGCGGATCGACGAGTTCGGCCTCGGGGTCGGCGAAGCAGCGCAGCCAGTACGGCCCCGCCACGCCGGGGGCCGGGATCTCCAGCGTGGCCGGGACCGCCAGGTCGTTCCACTCGGCGAGGACGACGCCGTCGCCGGCGGACATCGGCTGGAGGCGGCCCCGCCGCAGCACCAGCGACAGGCGTGCCAGCCGTACGGGACGCGCGCAGGTGAGGGTGAGCAGCAGGTGGCGCCGCCACGGTGGGCCCTGGCGCGCCAGGTCGTAGCGGACCGGCGTCCTGGCGGGCAGCCGTACGGCGCTCGCCTGGCCGAAGACGTGTCCGCCGCCCAGGAACAGGGCCGGGGCGACCTCGACGGTCAGGTCCTCGGTCTCGGGGACGGTCAGCCGGACGCCGCCCCGGCCATGGTAGAGCGCGGAGGAGAGGATCCGCTCCCGGCCGTTCCAGCGGACCACGGCCTCGCTCACCTCGGGGGGCCAGACGAACCCCACGTGGACCTCCTCGCCCCGGCGCTCTGCGGTGAGACCGGTGACGGGCGGCAGGTTCACGTGTTCGCGGTGGCCGCCGACCGTGGCGAGGTCCCCCGAGACCGTCACCGCGAGCAGGACGGCGCTGACCCCCTCTGGCCGGACCGTCAGGCCGTCCCGGTGCGGCGACGACGGCACCGTACGGCCCGCCGCGCGCACGTCGGCCACCGGGACCGTCGTGCCCACCGGCCACGGCGGCTCACCCGGCAGGGCGACGATCTCCAGCGCGCCGGTCGCGGGCGGCGCGCAGCGGACGAGGAACGCCCCCGGCTCTGCGGGGTCGGGGTCGAGGTCGAACGCGCGGACCGTCTCCGGGCGGCCCCTCGGCGTGACGGCCCTGCGCACGCCCGGGGTGACCGCCTCGCCCTCCGGCGCCGGGTAGACGGCGGCGACCACGTAGGTGTGTTCGACGCCGTTGACCACCCCGGCGTCGAGGAACCCGGTGGGGGTGGCCTCGACCGGTGTCCCGTCCCTGGACACGACGACACGCGACGCCTCGGGGGGAGGCGTCCACCCGCCGGACACGACGCCGTCGCCCGCGGTGACCCGGACGTCGGCGGGCTCGGGCCGCAGGACGAGCGGTCCGGCGCGGGAGGGTACGGCGGCGCCCTCACCACGGCGGGCCACCACCTCGTAGCGGAGGACGACGTTGACGGCGGGCTTCTCGTCGAGGAAGGGGGACCCGGCGACGACGGCCAGTGGCACGCCGTTCCTGCGCACCTCGTAGCCGATCTCCCCGACCTTCGACGCGGAGGGCTCCCACCCGACCAGGACGTCCTTCTCGCGGACCTCGGCCGTGACGGGTCCCGCCGGGTGCGGGGCGAGCCGGGCCTGGAGCTGCCCGGCCTCCGGCAGGTCGGGCACGCTCCTGAGCGCGTCCTGGAGCATCAGCCAGGCCCGGTCGGGGTCCGTGCCCTCCCGCACTGCCTCGTTCCGCAGCCGCACTGCCGTGTCCAGCCTGGTCTGGGCCTCGGCCACCAGGTCGCCGACCTCGCCGGAGAGCGCGGCCCCGCCCAGGGTCCGGGCCAGGGCTACCGCGCCCACGACGTCGCCGCCGTCGATCAGCTCCTTGAGGCGGGCCGCCGTGTCGCCGGGCGGGCCGCCGTACCGGCTCTCGTGCCTGACCGCGAAGACCAGCCCGCGCGCCTCGTCGAGGGCCAGGCCGAGATGACTGACGGCGTGCCGTACGAGGGTGGCGTCGTCGGCGTGCTCGCGGGCCCGCTCGCGCACCCTGGCCACGAGGTCGTGACGCGCCAGCTCGGCAGGGTCGGTGGCGGCGGCCAGCGCGGTCAGCACGGTCTCCGCCCTGGTCGTCAGCGCCCCCCTCGGCTCGGTCGCCCACCTCGCCCGCACCCCCTCAAGGGCGTCCTGGTCGAGTGGCCTGCCGTCCGGCATGGCGAAGCCGCCGAGCACCCGCATCTCCCGGCAGGCGTCGCTGAACACGAACCGCGCCAGGTGCCGCTCGCCCAGCGTGTCGAGGGCCGCGCGGACCTCGCCGTACCCCGCGTACGGCACGGCCTCGGGCAACCGGCCGGGCTCGCGCGGCTCGATCTCCAGCTCGGCGCAGAGCAGGAGGGTCTCCTCGGTCCCGAGCCCGGTGTCCTCCGCGATGCGCTCGACGACGTCGGGGAGCACCAGGCGCAGCCGTCCCGCCGCGGCCCGCAGACGTTCCCCGGCGTCCGCGCGCCGCCTGGCCGCGTGCCCGGCCGTCTCCGCCAGGGCCGTGTGCAACGGGCCGAGATCCCCCCGCCCCGCAGCGGAGAAGATCTCCCGGTATCTCCCCTGGTCGTCGGCCTCAAGCCGGTTGACGAGCCGTTTGAACTTCAGCTGTCCCCTGGCCAGCCGCCAGCTCTGCCGTACTCTCCGGACCGTCTCGGTGACCTCGGCGGCGCTCATCGTCTCGTCGACCCGGTAGCGCACGCGCGGATCGTCGGGGAGCGCGCCACCGGGCAGGCGGGCGGGTTCGAGGACCTCCTCGACGTAACGGTCGTGGTCGAAGGGCATCGGGGCCGCCTAGCCGATCCGTACCCGGGACAGCTCGGTGCGGGACGCCCTGACCTCCTCCTCGGACATGCCTCCTATCTGGACCCGCAGGTCGAGATGCTCGCCGGTCTCCCGTTCCCTGGCGGTCACGTGCAGCAGGCCGGAGGAGTCGAGGTCGAAGGTGACCTCGATGGGCCAGCCCTTCGGCTTGCCGCGCGGGATCGGCAGCTGTCCTCCGGCGATCCTGGTGTTGTCGTCGAGGCGCGACGACTCGGCGCTTCCCGCCTGCTCCACGATCTCGACGTCGACCACGGTCTGGTCGGGCACGACGGTGTAGAACTCCTCGGTCACGGACGCGGGGAGGGGGTCGTTGGCGTGCACGAGGTGGAGCACGCTCCGTGCCTCGCCGGGTTCTCCGCTGATGACGATGCCGAAGGCGCGGGAGGCGACCGTGCCGATCGTCCTGTCCGCCATCCGCTCCCGCTGGGCCGTCGTCAGCCCGGCCCGCTCGGCGACCGCCTCGGCCCCGGCGTGGTCGCCGGAGCGCAGCAGGCGCCGGTAGGTCTCCTCGAAGGCGTACAGCGCGGCCCCCTTGGCCACCGCCAGGTCGGGATCCTGGATGAGGACCGGGACCCCGAACGCCCGCCGCAGCGCCTCGGCGACCGCGGGCATCTTCGTCGAGCCGCCGACCAGGACGAACTGGTCGTAGTCGCGCACCCCCTTCGCCGCGGCCGTCCGCATCGTCCGCCTGGTGATCTCGACGGTGCGGTCGAGCAGGTCCTTGGTCAGCTCCTCAAGCGTCTCGCGGGTGAACTCGACCCTGGCGACCCTGCCCTCGTGCGCGACCCGCACGACGTGCCGGTTCCTCGACGAGAGGGTCCTCTTCAGGGCCTCGGCGTCCACCCGGAGCTGCTGCTCGGCCTGCTGGTCCTCCAGTGGGCTGTCGACGTCGGGGTGCTCAAGCGTGAACTCCTCGACGAGGTGCTCCATCAGCCGCTCGTCCCAGTCGGCTCCGCCGAGCTCGTCGTGACCGTCGGTGCAGACCACCTCGATGTTCCCGCCCCTGAGCGTGATGACCGTGGTGTCGAAGGTGCCGCCGCCCAGGTCGTAGACGAGGACCGTGCGGTCCTGCCCCGGGGTGAGCAGGCCGTAGGTGATGGCCGCGGCGACGGGCTCGGAGACGACGTCCACGACGGTGAGCCCGGCGATCTCGCCCGCCTTGCGGGTGGCGTCGCGCTCGGCGGCGCCGAAGCAGGCCGGGACGGTGATCACCACGTCGCGGACGGTCTCCCCGGTCGCCACGCGGGCGTCCTCGGCCAGCTTCCTGAGGATGAACGCCGAGATCTCCTCGGGGGTGTAGGTCCTGCCGTGCCTCCTGTAGAGGGTGCCGTGCGCCATCTCCCGCTTGATCAGGCTGACCGCGAGGCCGGGTTCGAGGACGGAGCCGTCCTTGGCGGCGGCGCCGACCACCACGTTGTCCGCCGACTCGAAGAACACCACGGACGGGACGGTGTCGGTGCCCTCAAGGCTGCGCAGCACCGTGGGCCTGCCGGTCTCGTCCACCCTGGCGATGCACGAGTAGGTGGTCCCGAGGTCGATCCCGTAGGCGGTCATCCGCCGCTCCCGCGCAGTTCGGCGACGACCGCGAGCGGCTCGGTGAGCAGCCGGTTCGGTCTGCGGATGAGGTGGCTGAGCTGCCGGTGCCCCAGGCGGAGCACGGCGTGCTCCCCGTTGGCGGAGGTGAGCAGGACCGGCCCGACGAGGAGCACGGCCAGCGGCGTGCCCGCCAGGACCTCGGCCAGCTCCGCCGCGAGGCCCGAGCCGGGGGACTCCCGGTCCGTGGCGCGGCGCAGCTCGTCCTCAAGCTCCTCGGAGGTCGCGGCCCTGCCCGCGTCCGCCGCCCTGATCGTGACCGTCTGGAGCCACGGGCCGGTGACGGGCTCCGACTCCCCGGCGACGGTCCAGCCGCAGGACCGGAGGAACCGGTCGAGGGCGTCCCTGACCTCGGCGTGGTCGTCCTCCCGGCCGAGACAGACGACGACGTCCTGCTCGGGGGACGGCCCGCCGCCCACGTCGGCCAGCAGCGCCGAGCGCTGGCCGGTCAGTGCCCGCTTCAGCGCGGTCTCGACGCGGCCTCCCGACGCTCCCCGGGGGATCTCCTGCCGCCGTGATGGGCCGCCGAGGGCGGTGTTGATCATTTCCTGGGCGACCTGGAGCGGCATGTACTGCAGGATCCCCTCGGCGTTGCCGCCGACGTAGGTCGGCACGTCCACCTCCTTGAGGTGGGACATGAACCGTTCCATGGCGACGCGGTCGGCGCCCAGCAGCCGGACGTGCTCCTCAAGGATGACGGCGTCCAGCCTGCGGCGTTCCCGCTCGGTCCTGAGCTGCTTGCGCTTGATCTCCTCCTCGATGTCCGCGTTCTCGTTGATGTGCTGGAGTTCCTGGTTCCGCGTACGCGCCGCGACGATCTCCATGCGCAGTTCGTGGATGGTCGTCTTCTCGGGCTCGAAGTCGCCGAGGGAGGTCTCGCCCGCCTTGACCTGCCAGCCTTCCAGCGCTTCGCACACCTGCCCGGCGAGTTCGAGCCGGATCGCCTCGGGACTGTCGAGGAAGTCGAGGATCTGGCGGCCCGCCGCCGCGCGCTGGAAGTAGCTCTCCACTGTCGGCGCCAGGACCCGATCGATGAACCGCCGCACCGGGGGGTCGTCCTGGGCGGTCTTCTGCTCGCCGACCCGGCTGACCAGCACGGGGGCGGCCTTGGCCGGGATCTGGATGGTCTGGCTCATGTCGAAGCGCACCCAGTGGCCCTCGACGTTGATCCGGATCTGGTCCAGCGAGGAGTCCAGGTTGCTCGGCCGCTTCTTGTCCGACCTCTTCCATTCGAGGACGAGGACCCGGGTGGGGATCTGCACGACCCTGGCGAACCAGGGGTTGATGCGGTAGTCGCCGCCGCCGAGGGTCTCCTCCTGCACCCCCCGCTGCCCGCCGCCGTCCAGGAAGACCGTGGGGAGCTGGAAGCTCGCGTGCCCCGGCACCCGGCGGCCGAGCGTCCCCTCCTCCTCTCCGGCGGGCTCGCCCTCGCGGACCACCACGACCCCGGCGGTGCCCTCCGGGATGGTGATCTCCTTCAGGTCGTCGTCGGTGAGGCCGTGCCTCGCCTCCACGGGGGTGTTCACGGTGATCACCTCGAACAGCTCCGTGTTGATGGCGTAGGAGGCGCCGCCGCGCAGGACCCCGGGCTGTCTGCCCCGCGTCCCACCGCCGCGCAGGAACGCCACGCCGTCCTGGAAGTCGCGGCACTCGACGTGCGGGGCGAGGTTCCTGACGGGCGAGGGCGGGGCGCCGTCCTTGGCCACGACGACGCCGATCGTCCCGAGTGGCACCTCGGTCCGCCTGACCACCGTGACCTCGTACAGGGCATTCGGCAGCACGTGGATGCGGTCCGACTGCAGGACCGCGGCCTGGACGCCAGGGGAGGTCTCCTGGACGCGGATCTCACGGCCCTCGTCCTCCGGGTGGATCCGGCCGAACCTGCGCCGGACGATGCCGATCTCTCCCTTGGAGAGCTTGACGACGAGCCCGGCCACTATCGCCGCCCTCCCCTCGTCCCCATCCGTGGGTTCTTCCTCAGCCGTAGGTGAACCGCCATCGCCGTCTGCCTCCACTGGTCGTGCCAGCCTCGGTGGTGTTCGAGCTGCGGGTTGCGCAGCGTGGGAAAGAAACCCGTGGGAAGCGGCCCCGCGGGCACGAACTCCCCGTATCTCGGGGTCGCCTGACGGTCCCTGCGCCAGCCGAGGGCGTCGGCCAGCGCGAAGAAGTCACCGGCGTGCCCGGCCGGAGTGCCCGGGGGAGGGCCGTCGTAGCAGGCCAGTTGCGTCCCGAACCCCTGCGTCCCGTCCAGGGCGCGCGCCCAGACCGCGTCCACCTCCTCCAGCAGGCCGTACGGCAGAAGCTCCCCGTCGAGCCTGCGCATCCAGCCGGTCCCGAGCCGTCCCGCCGTGTCGAGCAGGAGGGTCGTCGTCCAGAGGTCGGCGTGTTCGAGGGCGCGGTCGTCCAGGAGGGAGGTGAGCTTCCTGATCGGGGCCGTCCCGGTGGCGGGCGTGCTCCGGATCGGCGGTCGCGGTAGTGGCCGCGGTGCCTGCGGCGGCTCGCGCAGATATTCCTCGTCGGGTAGCGCGCCGTCGCGGGCGTCGAAGTGCCGGGTGGAACCGAGGATGGAGAGGGGCTCCCCGCGCAGGAGGACGGGGATGATCCTGCGGTTGTGCCGCTGGCCCTCCAGGACCTCCCCGATCACCCGGCCTGACCTCTCCGCCTCGGGCGAGACGAGCACGATGACGCCCAGGGCCCGGGAGATGCCGTCGTGCGAAACGGGCACGCCGTGGAGGCGCAGGTGCTCGCCGAGCCGCCCGGCGTAGGCGGCGTCCTCCTCGCAGTGGGAGAGGAAGAAGGCGCTCGCGGGGGGAGCGCTCCGGGTGGTCCCGAGCCACTCCGCCAGCCCGGTCCGGACGCCGGGGCCGGTCAGCCGGGTGGACAGGGCGGTGACGATCCTGGTGAGCCGGTCGTCAAGCGGAAGCTCCACGCGGAGCTCCTCGGCGACGAACCTGACGGCGTCCCAGGGGGAGTGGAGGTCCCTCGGGCGGGGCGTGCCGGGAAAGACGCCCGCGACCAGCTCCGCGAGCCCGGTTTCCGGTACGGCGGCGCCGACGATCGCCCGCAGGCGGATGCGCGCCTCCCTGGGCAGCCACGGCAGGTCGAGAAGGTCGTCGAAGTCCTCCCAGTGACGGCGGATCGTCTCGACGGGAATCATGCGGCCGGTACGGCGGCTCGCCTCGGGTGAGGCGTCCGAGACCAGCCCGAGGACCTCGCCGCTGTTTTCCTCGTATACGCCGGAACCGCTGAATCCCTTACGGGGAAACTCCGCGTGCCCGGTCGTGGCCTCGATGCTCAGCCATTCACCGATGCCGTGCGAGGAGGTCACCCGTAATCCGAGAGCGGAACCGAAAGGACCCGCGTCCTTAGGAAAGCCGTGGGCGTTCAACTCGGCAGTGATGTCCGGCCTGAGGGAGAACCTGGCCGGGGAGAGATCAACTTTGTCGGGAAGTTCGAGAACGGCGATGTCTCCGGGATCTCCCGGGGATCGCCAGGGGCCGAGGTGTGAGACGTCAACGGGGATGTTCTGGAGGTCTCCCCGGCCCGCCTGCACGAAGCTGACGGTGAGATCCGAGCAGCCGTGCACGACGTGCGCGCAGGTCAGCAGATGTCTTGCGTCCACGAGGACGCCCGCTCCCGTGACCGGGGAGCGCTCTCCTTTCCCGGTGATCCGGGCCCGCCACGTGGTGAGCACGGCTCATCCGCTGTGCTCGGTGTTCCGCGGCCCCGACCACTTGATCCTGACGGTGAGGTTCCCCTCGACGGACGCCTTGGCGATGACGGCCCCCGCCTCCGTGCCCAGCTTCACGCCGAACTCGACCTCGACCTCGTCCGGGCCGGTCGTGCCCTCGCGGAAGGTCCGCAGCGCCGCCTCCGCCGCGCCCCTGACGTGCTTGAGAGCGTCCTCGAACCGTTGTTTCGCGTCGTAGATGACCCGGTCGCCGGTCGTGGAGACCGGAACCCAGTCCGTGACGTAGTCCTCGTCCGTTTCGACGACCACCGCTCCGCCGTCGATCTCCCACCGTACGAGCTGTTTGGCCATATGTCCTCGTCCGTATCCGTCAATGGATGACCGCCCCCGAGGAATACCGGTCTTATTATCAAAATATAACAAGATCAATATTTCCGTAAAGGGGAATACGGACCGCTCGACCCGATACTGATTTTTCCTGCTATGGCCTGAAATCTGCACTTTATGGGAGCAACCGGGAATTCCTCCGGCTGAGAATTCAGTCCCGGGACGCGGAGGGGGTCAGCCGGGCCAGGGCACGCGCCGGAGGCAGCAGCAGCGACAGCAGTACGGCCGCCGCCGTCGCCAGCAGAGCCGTCCTGGGAGAGGTCAGCTCGGCCAGGAGCCCGGCGAGGGCGGCTCCCGCGGGCTGCCCACCCCAGGCGATCATCCTGGCGGTGGTGTTGACCCGGCCCTGGAGGTGGTCGGGGGTCCGCTCCTGCCGTTCGATGATGCCGTTCAGACTGACCAGGCTGTTGGCCGCCTGCCAGACGGCCAGCACCACCAGCCCCGCGACCAGGTGCTCGGTGAGGGCCCACACCACCAGCAGGATCCCCACGGCCGTCAGCGAGGTGAGGGAGATCGCGGGCGTGCTGAACCGCAGCCGCAGCCGGGGCACGGCCAGCCCGGCCGCCATGGCGCCGACCGCCGTCGCGGCGAACAGCAGGCCGATCGCCGGATCGGCGGACCCGAGGCCGAGCCGCTCGACCGCCACGACGACCAGCAGCCCCATCACGGCCCCCTCGGCGAGGCTGTTGCCGACCCCGAGGAAGGTCAGCGGCCCGACCACCGGGTGGGCGCGGATGTAGCGGACACCGTCGAGGATCTCGGCCCGCAGGTCACGGCGGGGCCGGGGCTCCGGCTTGGCCAGCGGCAGCCGGGCCAGCAGCAGCGCGGCGGCCACGTAGCTCAGCGCGTCGATCCCCATCGCCGGGGCCGCGCCGGTCGCGGCCACCAGCACCCCCGCCAGGGCCGGGCCGACGAGTGAGACCAGGGTGCTCCAGGTCATCAGGACGCCGGTCGCCCTGGCCACCCCCTCCCGCCCGACCAGCGCGGGCAGCGCGCCGAACGCTGCGGCGTCGAAGAACACGAAGGACGAGGAGGTCGCCGCCGCCACGACGAACAGGTGCGGCGTGGTGAGCAGCCCGAGCGCGGCGGCCAGCGGGACGCTCGCCACGAGCAGCGCGCTGAGCAGGCTGGTGAGGGTCAGCACGCGGCGGCGGTCCCACCGGTCGGCGAGCGCCCCCGCGGGCAGGCCCAGCAGCAGGTAGGGGACCGCCTCCATGGCGGTGAGCAGGCCCGTCAGGGCGGCGTCGCCGGTGCGCTGGTAGAGCAGCACCGGTAACGCGACGAGGGTGATCGACGACCCGGCCCACGAGGTGATCCGGGCGGCGAGGTAACGGCGCATCAGAACACGTCCGGGTGCAGGGCGCGGGCGATCGTCTGGACGCCGTCGACCGCGCGCAGCCCCGAGTAGTCGGCGGCGGGCGTGGCGACCAGACGGCCGTTCCTGACCGCCTTCGTCTGGCCCAGGTGTTCACGCAGCCACTTCTCGGCCGAGGCGCGGTCGGCCTCGTCGGTGTAGTGGTAGACGATCGTCTCCGGGTCGGCCTTGGCGACGGCCTCGACGGAGACGACGTCGAAGTTCTTGCCCGTCGGGACCTGCCCGTCGAGCACGTTGGCGCCGCCCGCGACGCGCAGGATGTCGGAGTAGAGGCCGCCCGCCAGGCCGTACAGCTGCCTGTCGAAGACCTGCACCATGGCGGTGCGCACCGGGGCGCGTCCGTCGAGGCGGCGGCGCAGGCCGTCGAGGGCCCTGGTGACGTCGCGTTTGGCGCCAGCCGCCTGGCCGGGCACACCGAGCAGCCCGCCGAGGGCGTCGAGGTCGCGTCCGACGTCGGCGAGGGTCGCCGAGCCGGTGGTTCCCGGGCAGAACGCGGCGTCCACGTAGACGGGCACGCCCAGCTCGGCCAGTTCGGCGATGGTGGGCAGCTTCTTGCCGTCGAAGTTGTACTCCCCGTCGGCCAGGATGAAGTCGGGACGGGCGGCCAGCAGCGTCTCCCTCGACACCTCGCCCCCGGACAGGACCTTGACCCCGGCGTAGTCGGCGGCGTAGGCGGGCTTCGGCGGCGACTGGTCGGCCCACACCTGGCCCGCGAGCCGGTCCTTGACCCCCAGGGCGAGCAGCAGCTCGGTGTTGGACGGGAAGAACGACACGATCCGCTTCGGCAGGCTGTCCACCTGAACGCTCCGCCCGCAGTTGACGACCTGGGCGGGGAAGGCGCCCTCACCGCCCGGGGCGGCGGGGGCGGCGGCCGTGGTGGGACCGGCGCCGCAGCCCGCCGTCAGGGCGAGGAGGGTCAGGGCGCACAGGGCCGCTCGTGGCGTTCTCATCGGGGGTCTCCAGTTTCTTCGAAGGTGTCCTTCAGCGGCGCGAAGGTGAGGTTCGGCCGCCCGGTGAGCGGGTTGACGCCCACGTGGGCGCGGACCCCGAACACCTCGGCGAGCAGGGCCGGGGTCAGCACGTCGCCGGGGGATCCGTGGGCGACGATCCGGCCCGCCTCAAGCACGTAGAGCCGGTCGCAGTAGGCGGCGGCGAGGTTCAGCTCGTGCAACGCCGCCAGCGTCGTCACGCCCAGGGAGCGGACCAGGCCGAGCAGCTCGAACTGCGCGTTGACGTCGAGATGGTTGGTCGGCTCGTCGAGCACCAGCAGGGCGCCCCGCTGGGCCACGGCGCGGGCCAGCAGCGCCCGCTGCCGCTCGCCTCCGGACAGCGTCGAGTACAGGCGCTCGGCCATCCCGGTCATCCCGACCCGTTCGAGGGCCGCGGCGACGATCTCCCGGTCGGCCGAGGGGGAGGTCCGGTGCGGGGTGCGGCCGGTGGCCACGAGCTCGGCGACGGTGAAGTCGAAGCCGTCCCCGCCGTGCTGGGCCACGACGGAGATCCGCCCCGCCGACTCGCGGGCCGTCAGGCTCCGCCACACGTCGTCCCCGCCGACCAGCACCACCCCGTCGTCCGGACGCAGCGCCCGGTACAGCGCGCGCAGCAGCGTGGACTTGCCGCTGCCGTTCGGGCCGATGAGCCCGACGAACTCGCCGGGCTCGACCCGCAGCCCGACCCCCGCGACCCCGCCGAGCGGCAGGTCCAGGTCCGTGATCTCCACCCGCATCAGGACACCGGCCCTTCCCGGCGCAGCAGCCACAGGAAGAACGGCGCGCCGATCGCGGCGGTCAGGATGCCGAGCGGAAGTTCGAGCGGCGGCGACAGGGTGCGGGCGGCCAGGTCGGCGAGGACCAGGAACAGGCCGCCGCCCAGCGCGATCAGCGGCAGGGCACGGCGGTGGTCGGGACCGGCGAGCAGCCGTACGGCGTGCGGCACGATCAGCCCGACGAACGCGATGCCCCCGGCGACCGAGATGACGGCAGCCGTCAGCAGCGCCGACACGGCGAGCAGCGTCAGCCGGAACCGGTGTACGGCGACGCCGAGCATGGCGGCCGTCTCGTCGCCGAGCAGCATCGCGTTGAGCCGCTTGCCCTGGAACGTCAGCCACGCCGTACAGGCCACGACCACCGCGCACGGCACGGCCAGGTCGTCCCAGCCCGCGCCAGAGACCGAGCCGAGCAGCCAGAACAGGATGCCGGAGAGCTGCCCCGGCTGGGCGCGGAGCTGGAGGTAGCCGGTCGCCCCCTGCAGCAGGTAGGACAGGGCGACCCCGGCCAGGATCAGCCGGGTAGGCGCCAGGGTGCCGCGCCTGCTGCCGAGCAGCAGCACCAGGGCGAGCGTGGCGCACGCCCCCACGAAGGCCGCCCCCGGCACGCCGAGTCCCACGATGCCGCCCAGGGTGATGACGGCGACCGCGGCCAGCGACGCCCCGGAGGCGACCCCCAGGACGTAGGGGTCGGCCAGCGGGTTGCGCACCACCGCCTGCAGCACGGCCCCGGCGACGGCGAGCCCGGCCCCGGCGACGAGGGCCAGGACGGTCCTCGGGGCCCGGGAGTTCCAGATGATCTCGTCGTCGATGCCGCTGACGTCCACGGGACGCCGCCCGGTCGTCAGGTGGGCGACGACCGTGTGCCACACGTCCGCGGCGGGCAGGTCGACGGCGCCGAGGCTGACGGCGGCCACCATCGCGAGCGGGACCGCGACCAGCAGCAACGCCACCGCCAGCGGGTAGCGCCGCCCGGAGATGAGACGGGAGGAGGTCAAGGAGGACTCTCTTCAGTGGGGGAGAGGCAGGGGGCGGCGGGGGCGGCGGCCCAGGGTCTCCGCCAGCCGGGTGCCGCCGAGGAACGGCAGTCCGGCCGCGGTGTTGGAGTAGGTGCCGGGCACCACGACCCGCACCACGCGCAGGCCCGCCCCCCGCACGTCCGGGGTGGTCACCTCGGCGACCAGCGCCTGACGGCCCAGCCGTACGGCCAGCTCACGGGCGTCCTTCGGCGGTGGCACCGCGCGGGCGGGCACGTGCTCGGTCAGCGCCTCGGCGAGTTCCTCCTCGAACTCCTCCTGGACGGCGGGGTCGAGGAACAACTGCAGGTGGCAGCCGTAGTCCACGACGTCGGCCAGGTCGGACCGGTAGGACGAGCCGTAGGCCCGGTCGGCCCGCCACGGCTTCAGGGGACTGCGCGGGTCGGCGGCCACCTGACAGTACGGCCCGGCGGGGTCGTCGAGCCCGGCGACGAAGAGCTGCAACTGCAACGCCTCGCCGTAGGCCTTGACCATCGCCTCCTGGGCGTCGCGCCGTACCCCCATGCCGAGGGTGAGGTGGCCGGTCTCCCGGTCGCGGACCAGCGCGCCGGTCACGTGCAGGCCGGTCGCGGTGGGGAAGCCGAGGAAGCGCACGTGCAGCCGCCGCAGCGGCCCGGGGACGAAGGCGGCCAGCCAGGACGGCGGGGTCAGGGCGCGCAGCCCGGCCCGCCCGTGCCAGGCCAGCGTCATGGCGTCGCGCTCGGCGATCTCACCCAGGGCGCCCCAGACGGCGTACTCGCGGGTCGGCCCGGCCGCCAGCCCGGCCTGGATGACCGGGTTGACGCGGGGCGTCGGCGGGGCGACGTCGGCGGAGAAGTACGACACCCACACCAGCCCGGCCGGGACGAGCGTCCCCCGGCCGTCGAGCAGATCGACCGCCTCCGTCCACTCGACCGGCAGGTCACGGGTGAACGGCGCCAGCGGGAAACCGGGGACGGCGTGCTGGGCGGGGGAGTACAGCGCCAGGTCGGCGGGGTCGAGGGCGCGGGCGCCCTGGGCGGTCAGGTCGGCGTGGGAGGCCAGGACAAGGCGGGGAGGGACGAGGTTGCCGCAGTAGCGCTCAGCGGCCTCGCCGAGCGCCGCGCCCCTGGCGGCCTCCGGGTCGGCGAAGGCGTATCCGGCGCCCGCCGAGTCCGAGGGCCACGGGCCGAACCTCGTGGTGTCCGAGAGCACGGCGGTGACCAGCTCGAACGAGACGGGCAGCTGGGCGGGGGTCGCGGAGCGGACCAGGGCGCGGACGATCCCGGTGCGGGGGTCGAGCAGCGAGGAGTACGGCCCCGCTTCGGGGGAGGTGAGGATGGTCGTCATGTCATGCCAGGGGGAGAGGGTGGGGGAACAGGTCGTCCTCGTCCAGGACGTGGGAGGTGAGGCCGAGGGCCTTCGGCACCTCGTACAGGCGCCTTCCGCCGCGCAGCGGGAAGGCCGGTGGGGCGTTTCCCACCAGGCCGGGCACCAGGACCCGCACCACGCACAGCCCCGCCTCGGCCACGTCGGGGGTGGTCAGGTCCACGCTGTAGGCGGTGAGCCCGGCCCCGGCAAGGCGGTCGAGGTAGCTCCCCGGGTCGGCCGAGGGCAGGTCGTCCAGGGCCGGACCGGGGGCCGCGCGCAGCCGCTCCAGGGGCTCACCCCGCATGCGCGGGTCGAGATAGAGCTGCGCGATGGCGGGCAGGTCGGTCAGGTCCCGGTAGTCGGGGCGGAAGGCGTCCCGGTAGGAACGGTCGGCCCGGTAGGGCCGGAACACGTGCTCTTCGAGCACCCCGGCGGCCACGGCCTGCCACACCGCGCCCGCGGGGTCGGCGAGCTGGAGCGTCAGGGAGTACAGGCCGAAGGCCTCGACCAGCGCCTTGGCCGCGGCCTCACGGGGGGTGGACCGGCAGGCGCCGCCGAACGCCACGATCCCGCCGTCGAGATCCTCAAGGAAGGCCGCCATCACCGGCACCCCGAACGGCGACGGTACGGCCAGCAACCGGATCCGTGGTTCCTGTTCCCCACCGCCGAGGGCCGCGGTGACCGTCTCCGGGTCGGCCACGGCCTCGCAGGCCGCCCCGCTCGACCACCAGATCGTGGTGGCGTCCCGCTCGAACAGCTCCTCAAGGGCTGACCGCTCCGCGTGATCCCGGCTCCGCCCGGTCGCGATGCCCGAGTACGGCAGCGCGTGGGTCGGCGGCTCGGCGGCACGGGGACCGTGGAAGTAGTCGAGCCAGACCAGGGACGCGGGAACCAGCACCCGGGAGCCGTCACGCATGTCCCGCGCCGGAGTCCAGGCGACCGGCAGGTCCCGGGTGAACGGGACGAAGGGGAAACCGGGCTCGCGGTACTGGGCGGCCGAGTACAGCGGGACCGTCTCCGGGTCCAGGGCCGCCTCGGTCAGGTCACGCCAGGAGGAGACCGTGAGCCCGGCGGGGACGGCGTTGCCGCAGTAGCGTTCGACGGCCTCACCGAGCGCCGCGGCGCGGGCGTGCGAGGGGTCGCCGAGGGTCGCGCCGAACCCGTGCCGGTCGGCGGTCCAGGGGGCGAACCTCCGGGTGTCGGCGACGGCCGCGCCGTACCCGGTCCACCAGCGGGGCAGACCGGGACGGCGGGGCTGGGGTTCCAGCGCGGTCAGCACGCCGGTACGGGAGTCGACCAGCAGGTCCTCCGGGCTGTTCACGGGCTCTCCATGCCTTCCTGGTCTCCCGGATTTTTCGGGTTTTGCAGGGGTATTGGGGCTTTCCTGCCTGGCAGGGATGTCGGGTCTTCCTGGCCCGCCGAGCCTCTCTGGGGCTTTTCGGCTCCCGGGGCCGCCAGGGCATCCGGAGTCTCCGGGACCTCCAGGACCAGGCGGGCGGTGCGGACCCGTTGGCGGACGGGGGCGGTCGCGGTGGTCGTGTAGCGGTCGGCCCCGGTGCCGAGGGAGCGGGCCAGGCGGGGGAAGTCGCTGCCGGTGATCTCCAGCCGGAGCCGGGACCCCACGGGCAGGCTCGCCCAGACCGGGCTGAGCGCCAGGCGCCCCGACCCCGCGGCCCTGCCCCTGGCCAGCTCGAACACCCGGCCGTCCGCGGTGTGCTCCGCGAGCCGTACGATCCAGTCGGCGCCGGGGGCCGAGGCGGTGACGTCAAGGTGGACGGCGGCCGAGGTGAACGACAGCGGGGCGGTCAGCGGCGGCGTGCTGAACCGCAGGACGTCGGGCCGCCCGTCGAGGAAGCGCCGGTCGGTGCCGGGAGCCAGGGACGGGCACGGGTCGGCCGGGTCGTACACGAAAACCCCACAGGGCCCGTCCCCGGGAACCTCGTCGAGCCTCCCGCCGAACAGCTCATTCGCGGGAAACGCTTTGAGTCCTGCGAAGGGAGAACCGCCCCCGGGGACCTCGTCGGGTGTGGTCCCTCCGAAGCCAGGCCCGTCCCCGGGCACCTCTTCAAGCTTGCCGAACAGGCCGGTCACGGTCCCCTCGTCGGGCCGCCCTTCCGGGTGGGCGTGCAGCACGTGTTCGCGGGTCGTGGTCGGCCAGGGGCTCCAGGCGGTTCCGCCGACGGGAAGGACCAGGTCGGGACCGGGATCCTCGCCCGCCAGGCAGGCGCGGATCCAGGTGACCTGTGCCGCGCCCAGGTCGAGCAGGGCCTGGGGGCCGTGCTCCCGGTCGATGTGCCGGGTCCGCCCGGTGAAGGCCAGGTCGTGGCCCCACGGTCCCATGATCAGCCGCTGCGGCGGGCGCGGGGTGCGGGCGGCGCCGACCGTCCGCCAGTGCAGGAGGGTCTCGTCGGCCAGCAGGTCGTACCAGCCGCCGACGTGCAGCCCCGCCGTGGGCAGCGCGGCCAGCTCCTCCTCGGTGATCTCCTCGGCTGGGCGGTGGCCGGGACCCCGCAGGACGACCCCGGCCCAGCCCGGCAGGCGTGCCCCGAGCCGCTCGGGCAGATCGGTCACCGGCAGATGCGCCAGCGCGCCGCCGCCCTCCCCGCCGAGCAGGAGCGCGGCGAGGCCGTCTCTGCTGGTACGGCTGTCCGCCCGTTCGAGCCACCAGGCCGCGTGCTCGGCCAGCCGCAGCACGCCGTCCTCGAACTTGGTGCGGTGCAGCGCCATGGACGGGCCCATGCTCACCACCGCGGGCACCAGCTCGGGGCGTTCGACGGCCAGTGCCCAGGCGGTGTATCCGCCGTAGGAGCCGCCGTATCCGACCAGCCGTCCGTCGCTCCACTCCTGGGCGGCGATCCAGTCGGCCAGGGCGGCGCCGTCCCCGCGCTCGTTGCGGTAGCACTCCCAGACGCCGTCGGAGTCATAGCGGCCCCGCACGTCCTGGACGACGTAGCCGAAGCCGCGCCTGACCCACCCCGCCCCCTCCGCCAGGTGACGGCCCCGCCCGTACGGCGTGCGGGTGACGACCGTGGGGACGGGCCACAAGGACGGTTCCGGCAGGTGGACGTCGAGGGCGAGCGGGGTGCCGTCCCAGCCGGGAAGCCGCAGGTTGAACCGGTTCATCGGACCGGCAGCGGCAGCACCGGGTGCCGCTCGACCCGTCCCGAGGCGGGATCGACGACGAGCTGGAGCCCCGAGGTCGCGGGCAGGTCACCGGCCCACCAGGTCAGCAGGTCGTTGACCAGCAGGCCCGCGGCGACCGCGACCGCGCCGGGATTCGGCCACGGCACCGGCGGGAGCGGCACCGTACCGGCCACACCCTCGTCGAGGTAGGTCCACAGCCCGGCCAGCTCGTCGGGCAGCGCCGCCGCGGCGAGCCTGCGTCCCCGCAGGTCCCGGTAGGAGGCGGTACGGCCGGGCACGGTCATCGGGCCGACGACCAGCCTGCGGCCCTCGACGTGGCAGCGGTGCCTGACGGCCCCGTCGTCGTCGAGGCGCAGCCAGTGCCCGTCGGGGAGCCAGCCCGCGCACTCGACCACCGCGTCGGCCGTGGCCGGGTCGTCCACGGCGAGCGCGGTCCCCGTGCCGGCGAGCAGCCGTACGGTCTCGGCGGCCACCGGGCCTTCCCCGCGCACGCACACCCGCAGCGGCTCGCCGCCGCCGGGGGAGGGGTCGGTGAGCACGCCCCGCTCGCGCAGGGCGGTGACCAGCGGTTCGAGGTCGGGGGCGTTCCCGCCGAGGTAGGCCTGCTCACGCATGCGTTCGAGCAGGTCGGCCCGGCCGGTCAGGCGGGTGAACCGCTCGTTCTCGTCGCACGAGCGCCACGTCCCGTCCGGGCCGACGTACAGGTGGTGGCCGGGGGCGATCGACTCCATGGGCTGTTCTTCTCCGCGACTCGCAAAGGGGGAAGGATGGGATGGGCGGACGGCCCGCACTGGGAGCGGGCCGTCCGTTTCTGGAACTAGGAGTTCCAGGCGAAGGGGGTGTGGACGAGGGCGTTGGTGCCCGGCCCCTGGAGAGCGGGCAGCGCCGTGGCGGGAGCCAGCTCCTCGAAGCCGAACGGGGTGTGGACGAGGGCGTTGGTGCCCGGCCCCTGCAGGGCGGGCAGCGCCGCCGCGGAGGTCAGCTCCTCGAAGCCGAGATCCTTGTTCATGGTGCTCCTTTCGACAGTGAAAACGGTTGTCGTTTTCGGGGAGAACCATAGATCGCCGAATCCGGCTGGCGCAAGAGGGGTAAAAGCAGCTTTTTGCCTTACTTTCGGCTGGTCAATGGTGACCGTGAGTAGTCACCGTGGTGACGGAAAAGCTTCCTGGAAGGCTCGTGGGTGACGCTTCCCGTCGGGAAGGAATGCTTTCCGGTAAGCGGATTTTCCCGAATCGGGGAGCGGATTTCCTCCGGGCCAGAAAGGCGTTGTGGGCAGCCGATTCCCGGTCTGTTGCCGGGTCGTTTTCCAAGGTCGTGACGGGTGCCCCGGTGGTCCGGCTCTCATTCGTGACGGCGTGCGGACCGTCCCGAAGGCATCAGGAAAGGCGTCTTTCCCCGGTCACGGGAATAACGGGCTCAGGGTCGTACGGAACGGCCGGCGAAGGCGGCGAGCCGGTCGAGGGCGGGGGCGTCGTCGGCGACCGGCTGGGCCGGGGCGAACCGTCCGGGGCGGGCCTCGTCGGACAGCGCGTCCCCGACGAAGGCCAGCGCCTGCTCCACGAGGTCCTGCGGCATCTCGGCGGGCCTGCCGGTGGCCCGGGACAGGTCCCAGGCGTGGGTCAGCAGGTCGGCCAGGCGCCAGCGCAGCCGTACGGCACCGGTGGCCGCCCCCAGCGCGCCCTCATGGGTCCTTTCGAGGACGCCGGGCAGGGCGAAGGCCGCCCGCAGGGCCGTACCGGACTCGCGGTAGGCGCCGAGCGGGTCGCCGCCCAGCGGGTCGGCGGAGCGGTCGGGGGGCGCCTGGCCGGTCAGGAAGGCGGTCATCATCCGGTTGGTCACGACCAGGTGGGCGACCAGGTCGCGCACGGTCCACTCGGCGCACGGGGTCGGCGCGGACCACTGCCCGTCCTCGACCCCGGCGACCAGGGGATCGACGGCGGCCAGCGCGCGGGTGAGCTGTTCCACGGGTAGGTCGGTCAAAGGATCTCCTTCGTTCGGGCGACTGCATGATCACGATCTCAGGTGGGGGAACTTCCGTCACGGGTGACCGGCGCGGCGGATGGTCTTCGGCGGCCGTCGCCGCGAGCCTGGACCCGCTGTCCGGTGACTTCTGGAACGTTCCAGACAACGAGAGGAAGACGTCATGGTGAAACACCTGCTCGCCGTCGCGATCCTGGCCGTAACGGCGATGAGCCCGGCGACGGCCCGGGCGGGCGTCCCCGGGGACGGCGCGCCGGAGGCTCCCCAGCGGACGGTCTTCTACCAGAAGACCGGTGGCTTCGCCGGGATCCGTCAGACGCTCGTCGTCGACCGGTACGGCCTGGCCCGCGGCAGGTCGGGCACCACCTCCGTCACCTTCCGGCTCACCCCGGCCGAGTTCCGCTTCCTGCTGCAGGGGCTGTCCTACGTCAGGACGTGGTCGTCGTCCCCGGTCGGCTGTGACGTTCCCGACCACTTCACCTACACCCTGGAGTACCAGGGCAGGCACGCCACCCGCTGTCACGACCTGCCCGCCGACTGGCGACCCGCGATCACCCGGCTCGACGAGGTGATCGCCCGGCACATCACCGCCCCGCCCACCGCCTCGGACGACTGAGACGGTTGTCGGGCCGTGCCTCGCCGTACGGGGAGGCACGGCCCGGGGGTATGGGGGAAATGTCACCAAGAAAAAGAGTTGTCTGAAAAGTGGGTTTCTGGCAGGGTGCCCGCGTGCTCACCCCCGTCGCGGCCCCCGCCCGCCTCTGGACCAGGAACTTCCGCCTCTACTTCGTCGCCCGCATCGTGTCGATGCTGGGCGACGCGATGTTCCCGGTCGCTCTCTCGGTCGCGATGCTCTCCCTCGGCTACGGGGTGAGCGGCGCCGGGTTCGCCCTGGCCGCCTGGATGGGGGCCTTCGCCCTCTTCGTGGTGTTCGGCGGCGTGCTGGCCGACCGGTTCCACCCCCGCCCGCTGATGATCGGCTCGGACGCGGCCCGGTTCCTGATCCAGGGCTCGCTCGCGCTCTACCTGGGGCTCGGTCACCCGCCGGTGTGGTTCATCATCGTCACCTCGGTGCTCGGCGGCATGGCGACCGCGATGTTCCAGCCGGGCGTCTCCAGCCTGGTGCCGCAGGTCGCCGCCGACCCGCAGCAGGCCAACGGGGTGCTGAAGGTGAGCGAGGGCCTGTCCACGATGGCCGGTCCCGCCATCGCCGGAACGCTCCTGGCCGTGACCTCCGCCGGGTGGGTGTTCGCCATCGACGCCGCGACCTTCGCCGTCAGCGGGATCTGCCTGGTCGCGCTGCGGCTGCCCGCCTTCGAGGTGGACCGGTCGGCCACGACCCTGCAGAACCTGCGTACCGGCTGGAAGGAGTTCCGCTCCCGGTCCTGGCTGTGGGGGGTCATCCTGATCTGGTGGGTGCTGGGGGTGTTCGTCTGGGGACCGATCACCCCGCTCGGCGCGGCCTCCATCATCACCGCGCACGGCAAGGCGGCGTTCGGCTTCGCCGAGGCGGCGTTCGGGGCGGGCTGCGTCCTGGGCGGCCTGGCCGCGCTCAGGCTGCGCCCCTCCCGCCCCCTGTTCGGCGGCGGCGTCGCGATGTTCCTCTTCCCGCTGATGCCGCTGGTGGCGGCGCTGGTCCCCTCCCTGCCGCTGCTCATGCTCGGGTACGGCGTCAGCGGTCTCGGCTGGGCGTTCTGGGGCGTCCAGTGGGCTACGACCGTGCAGACCCACATCCCCGCCGACCGGCTCAACCGGGTGGCGGCCTACGAGATCGCCGGGTCGATCCTGGCCGTCCCGTTCGGCCAGGCCATCGCCGGTCCCGCGAGCGCGCTGTTCGGCATCAGGGACATGCTGCTGGCCGCCGCCGTGATCGCCCTGGGCTGCGCCATGGCCCTCGTCGTCGCCTGGCCCATCCGCCGCCTGCCCCGGCTCGCGAGAAGGTCCTGAGTGCCGTTCAGAGCAGGTGGCGGGCCAGCCCGGCGATGGGGTGCGGGCGGGACAGCAGCCCCCGCAGGGCGCCCAGGTCGGTCTCGTCCCAGGTGCCACGGTCCGTCAGGCCCGCCCGCCGTACGGCAAGCTCCCAGGCGGCGTCGTCACCGGCGTCCGCCGCGCGTTCGAGGTTGTCGAGCGCGCTCGGCCCCTCCGCCTCGGTGACCAGCAGCGACAGCAGGTGCGGCCAGTTGACGGTCAGCGCCGCGAGCTTGGCGACCTCGGCGTCGGAGGAGGGCTCGGCCCCCGCCAGCGCCCTGCGGTAGGTCAGGAACGAGTAGAACCTGAAGACGTTCACGTAGCGCTTGATCTGCCGCGGGTTGGAGAACGTCAGCGCGGGCAGCACGAACTCGATCGCCCGGTAGGCGTTCTCGTCGCTGTAGAGGTCGTCGAAGACCCGGTCGGCGGCCTCGCGCGCCGCGGAGGACAGCCCGCCGATCGTGTCCCTGCTCTCGATGCCCAGCCTCTCCTGCGCCAGCCGCGCGGCCTCGTCGAGGGTCGTCGCCGTCGGCCGCAGCGCCCAGATCTCCTCCTCAAGACGGCTCACCTGGACCGGGTCAGGCGGCTCGGCCGGGTACGGCAGCGGCTCGGGGATCGGCAGATCGACGGGGGAGCGGGGCGGCGCGACATACGGCACCTGCCCTTCGGCCGGGTCGGGCACGCCGAGCAGGGCCCTGACGAAGGCGGGCAGCCGGTCGGCGTCGTCGAGCAACGGCACACTCAGCGGCAGTTGCACGATCTTCTCAAGGAAGCGCCACCCGAGCCCGGCCCCGTGGCCGGGACGCGTCTCCGTCAGGTCCCGGTAGGCGGCCTCCACGTGCGCGACGACCGCCTCCGGCTCCATCGCCAGCACGAAGACGCAGTTGGGGAACTCCCCGGCGAGGAACAGGTTGATGGCCTCGATGACCTGCGCGACCGTCCCCGGCGAGCACCGGTCGAGGTCGTCGACGAACACCACCAGGGGCCGCTCCTCGGTGGCGACCAGGTCGAGCACGTGCCGCATGTCCGTCTGCACCAAGTGCAGGAACCCCGTCCTCGACCGGTAGCCCATCTCGGGAAGGAGCCCGTCGGCCGCCTCCCTGGCCAGCACGTCGGGGCTGCGCACCAGCTCGGCGAAGGCGTTGTCCGCCGACTCGCCGAAGAAGCGCGCCAGCCGTACGGCTCCCGCCCCGAGCACGCCCGCCGAGCCCACGGTGCCGACGGCGGCGGCGACGAGACGGATCAGCTCCCCGGCGGCGGGCAGCAGCGCCGAGGCCGCCAGCAGCGCGCAGGTCATGACGAGCCCGGCGACCAGGCCGAGGGCCAGCGGCGCGAGCCGGGTCAGCGCCAGCCAATAGGCGCGCCGCCGTACCGCCTCACCGTCGATCCTGGCCAGGTTGAGCCGCAGCCAGAAGCGCTCCCGCTCCGCCCTCGGCAGCCGCTCGGTGACCTGGCCGATGATCTCGTGGGCGAGCCCGGCCCAGACCTGCTCGCCGTTCTGGTACATCCACGGGTTGAACCAGACGGTCGGGCGCCAGTCGGCCCGCCGTACGGGAAGGTCGCCGGGCACCGCGCGCGCCCCGCCCTCGCCGTCCCGCTCCCGCCGCCCGGCACGGGCCAGCACCTCGGCGTTGGTCGGTGTCCCGCCGACACCGGCGCCGGGAAGGTGGATCTCCACCGGGGCGCTTCCCGCCGCCCCCGGGTCCAGCAGGTCCTGGATCATCCGCATCAGGGAGGTCTTGCCCGCCCCCCACGGCCCCTTGACGCCGATGGTGAGCGGGGGACGCGTCTCCGGGTGCCTGACGAAGGCGGCCACGGCCTCCGCGTAGAGCCGGTGCCCGAGCTGGTCCTGCGTGGTCCACCGGTCGGCCGTCAGCCGCGCCCTGGGCGGTACGGCCCGCAGCCCCGCCCGTCTGCGGCGCAGCAGCGCGGAGGTCTGGGCGCGCTCGGCGGCCGTGAGGCGCGAGTAGCCGAAGGCCCGCACGTCCGGGTGGGAGAAGGTGGTGTGCTCGCCGAGCAGCCCCCACCGGCCGAGTTCCGAGGCGTCGCCGAAGACCTCCTCGACCGACTCGTCCTCGGCCAGCAGCGAGGCCCTGCGCAGCAACTGCCTGCCCGCCTCGCTCAGGTGCAGCTCGTAGACGCGCCTGACGACCTCGGGCCCCGACATGGGCGCCACGGCCCCGCCGAGCCTGGCCGCGGCCCGCGCGAGGGCCGCGGGGACCGTCGCCGACGTGTCGGGGGGACCGGTCAGCGGGACGCCCGCCACGGCGCCGTAGGCGATCAGGATGGGGACGCGGGCGGTGCGGGAGGCCGCGTAGTGGCCGAGCGCGTACGCGTGCAGCTCGCCGACGGTGATCACGCCGTCGCCGTCGAGGTCGGCGGCCCTGGTCGCCAGTCCCTCGGCGAGCACGTCCGTCAGGCTCCGCGCGGGTCCCCTGGGCGTCTCCCCGACCCGCAGCGTCAGCGTCAGGGCCGCCGCGGCCATCCTGGGCTCCCCGGCCACCGCGAGCTGCCGCACCGGGGAGGCCGTCCCCTCAAGGGCGCTCCAGCCGAAGTCGACGACCAGCAGCACGGCCGTGGCCAGCGACTCGCCGACCCGCCTGCCGAACGCGCCGATCATCGCGCCGAGCTGCCCCGGCGTCCAGCCGCCGTCGGAGGGCAGCCGGATCACCAGCAGGTCACCCTCCCGCGCCGAGTCGAGGAACTCCCACACCCGCTCGCCGTCCCGCTGCGCCCCTTGGCCGTGTTCGGCCTCCACGGCGAACCCCTCGGCGCGCAGCGCGCCCGCCAGCCGCGCGTCAGGACGCGGGAGGCCCTCCTGCAGGGAGGGCTCGGGCGTGTCGAGAAGGACCAGCGCCCTGCGGCCGCCCTCCGCGGGGACGGTCCCGGTCCTCAGATCGGCGAACGTGAGTCCCTCGCCCAACGGTGCCCCCCGGCCTGACGACGGTGTGATCTCCACTGTGGGGGTACGGGTGACGACGGCCCGGGACATCGGGCAGGGAACGCCCGGTTTTGGGAAACGCTTGCTCTCCGGTTTCCGCAAAGTTTGGGCGCGGGGAGTCGCCCTGTTCATGTGGGTCCGATCGACTGGCCGCCTACCGTGAAGGTGACGAGGAGGAGCGATGCTTCGCCGTACGTTCGTGAGCACCGGGGGCGTGGCTGCGGGAACGGCCTTCGCGGGACCCCTCGGATCCGGTGGCGGCCTGGCCGTGCTGTCCGGCCCCTACGGCCCTCCGGGGTCCCCTGACGCCAACGGGGTCGCGCTGCCCGACGGCTTCTCCAGCAGGGTCGTCGCCCGCACCGGCCACCGGGTCGGCGGGGTGCTCTGGCACCCGGCCCCCGGCGACGGCGCCTGCTTCCCCGACGGGGACGGCTGGATCTACGTGTCCAACTCGGAGATCCCGCTGCTCGGCGGCGCCACCGCCATCAGGTTCCGGCAGGACGGGAGCGTGTACGGCGCCTACCGGATCCTGTCGGGCACCGACCTCAACCGCGCCGGGACCGCGACCCCGTGGCGGACCTGGCTCTCGTGCGAGGAGACCGCGCGCGGCCAGGTCTTCGAGTGCGACCCGTACGGCGTGCGCGCCGCGATGCCGCGCCTGGCCATGGGCAGGTTTCGGCACGCGGGCGCGGTCTGCGACCCGGTCCGCAGGGTGGTCTACCTGACCGAGGACGAGCCGGACGGCTGCCTCTACCGGTTCGTGCCCTCCTGCTGGGGCGACCTGACGACCGGCAGGCTTGAGGTGCTGTGCGCCACGGGGGACGAGGGGCCGGTGACCTGGCGCCGGGTGCCCAACCCCGCCGCGCTGCTTGAGGCGACCCGCCACCAGGTGGAGACGGCCCACAGGTTCGACGGGGCGGGCACCTGCCACCACTCGGCCGGGGTGTTCCTGTTCAGCGGCGGGAACGACGGACGGATCTGGGCCTACGACGCCGAGCGGGAGTGGATCGAGACCGTCGGGACGGGCAACGCGGGGAACACCATGGAGCTCGCCCTGGTCGGCCCCGACCACACGGCGGCCCCCTTCCTGAGGGTCGAGGGACACCCCGGCTCGGAGATCACCGGCCCCGCCCTCTCCCCGGACGGCCGCCGCCTCTACTTCTCCTCCCAGCGCGGCCGAAGGGGCGACGCCGCAGGAACCGGCGGCCTCACCTACGAGGTCACCGGCCCCTTCTCGCGTCTGCCGCGCTGACGGTCACGCCGCCGAGGCGGCCAGCCGTACGACCTCCGTCAGCTCCTCGCGCAGCGCGGCGAAGGACTGTCCGCCGCGCGGCTGCTCCTCGTACGGCAGGCCCGAGGCGCGGTCGAAGACGACCCGGCCCGGCCTGCCGCTCAGCGCGAGCACCCGGGTGCCCAGATAGACCGCCTCGTCCACGCTGTGCGTGATGAAGACGACAGTGGTCCCGGCCCGCCGCCACAGCTCGCGCACCTCCTCCTGCATGCGCTCCCTGGTGAAGGCGTCGAGCGCGGCGAACGGCTCGTCCATCAGCAGCAGCGCGGGCCCGGGGGCCAGCGCGCGGGCGATGGCCGCCCGCTGCTGCATCCCTCCCGACAGCTCGTACGGCCTGGCCCGGCCGACGTCGCCGAGCCCGGTCAGTTCGAGCAGCTCGGTGACCCTGGCCTTCCGTTCCGCCTTCGGCAGGCCCCGCAGCCCGAAGCCCACGTTCCCGGCGACCGTCAGCCAGGGGAAGAGCCTGTGCTGCTGGAAGACGTAACCCCTCGCGGGGTCGGGACCGGTGACCGGCGTCCCCGAGGCGGTGATGCTCCCCGACGACGGCGCCGCGAAGCCCGCCACCAGCCGCAGCAGCGTGCTCTTGCCGCACCCGGAGGGCCCGACGACCGTGACGAACTCACCGGCGGCGATCTCCAGGTCGAGGGGGCCGAGGGCGGCGACCGTACCGCCCCGGCTCCGGTAGGAGTGCGAGACGCCCGCGAGCGCCAGCGCGGGCTCAGTTTCCGGGGAAGGCATCGGCCAGTTCCTGGGTGGCCAGGCCCTTCTGGAAGACGCCGAGGTCGGGCACCGCGTCCACCTTCTTCTGGGTCTTGAGGAACTCGGCGGCGCTGTGCAGGTTCTCCGCCAACTTCCCGGGGGCCGAGGGCGTGCCGAGATACTCGGCGGAGCGTTGCTCGGTGGCGTCGAGCAGCACGAGCTGACCGAGCTGGCGGGCCGCCTCGGCGGGGTCGAGGTTGAGCTGACGGCCGATCGCCGCCGCCGCGGCGTCCTTGTCGCTCCTGGCGAGCTTGACGGCGCGGTCCTGCTGCTGGAGCCAGGTCTGCAGGGCCTTGGGGTACTTGGTGGCGAACTCGTCGCGGACCACGGCCAGGTCGGCGGTCAGCTTGCCGCGCTGGGCGAGCTGCCTGCTGGTGACCAGCGTCGTGCCGCCGTTCTTCTGCAGTTCGGCCAGGTTGGGCGTCCAGACGTAGGCGGCGTCGATGTCGCCGCGCTGCCAGGCGGCCTGGATGTCCGGCGGCTCCATGTCGAGGATCTTCACGTCCGCCTCGGAGAGCCCGGCCTCGCTGAGCGCGGCCAGCAGGCTGTAGTGCGAGGTCGAGCTGAACGGCGTGGCGACCCGCTTGCCCGCCAGCCCCTTGACGTCGGTCACCCCACCACGCGCCACGAGCGCCTCGTTGTCGCCGATCACGTCGAAGATCCACGGCACCCGGTAGGGGATGTTCAGCGGCGCCGACAGGCCACGGGTGACCGGGCTGCTGCCCGCCAGGCCGATGTCGAGCGAACCGGCGATCACGGCGGTGTTGACGTCGCCGCCGGAGTCGAACTTGCTCCACACGATCTTGGTGTTGGGCAGCGCGGTCTCCAGCCACTTCTGGTCCTTGACGATCAGGTCGCCGTTGGGGATCAGCTGGTAGCCGATGCGCAGGGTCGCGGGGGAGCCGTCCGCGGCGGGCTTGGCCTCCGGCTCGCCGGAGCCGCACGCCGTCAGCGTCAGCGCGGCCGCCAGGAGCAGGGAGAACAGGGGGGTAGTGCGTCTCATCGGTGGTGCTCTCTCTCAGGGCCTCGTTCGGGCCTCGTTCAGGTACGGCCGCGCCACGGAACGAGGCGCCGGTCGAGCGTTTGCAGCAGGAAGTCGATGAGCAGGCCGGACAGCCCGATGACGAGGATGCCGAGCACCACCACGTCGGTCTGGTTGTAGCGCTGCGCGTCACGGACCATGCCGCCGATCCCGGGCACCCCGTTCACGGTCTCCGCGGCGACGACCGTGGTGTAGGCGACGCCGACGGCGACCCTGACACCCGTGACGATCTCGGGCAGCGCACTCGGCAGGACGACCCTGAGCGGCAGCTCGTGTCCCCGGGCGCCCAGGGAGCGGGCCGCGTTCAGGTAGTCCTCGTGCACGCCGCGCACCGCGTCCGCGGTGGCGACCGCGACGGGCGGGAGCGCGGCCAGCAGCAGGAGCCAGATCTTGGGCTCCTCGTCGATGCCGAACCAGATCACCAGGAGGCTGAGGTAGGCCAGCGGCGGCAGCGTCCGCACGAACGTCACCAGCGGCCCGAGCAGCGCCCGCAGCGTCGGGACCATGCCGATCAGCAGCCCCAGGACGACCCCGCCCGTCACGCCGTACAGGCAGCCGAGAAGGATGCGGCGCAGGCTGACGAGCAGGTGCTCCTGGAGGGTGTAGCCGCTGACGCCCTCGCCGGTCGTGCGCAGGAACTGCTCCCAGACGGCCGCGGGCTCCGGCACGAAGACCGGTGGCCAGACGCGCGCCATCGCCACGGCCTGCCAGATCGCGACCAGCGCGACGACCGCCCCGGCCCGCAGGGCGAGCGAGCGCCACAGGCTCGGCGCCCCGCTCCGCGCCGGGGCCTGCTCGCCGGTCGTGTTCTCCGAAGGAGCGGTGATCGTGCTCATGGCACGGGGACGGGAGCGGTCAGGCGGGGCAGGACGAAGTCGCCGACCCGCCAGGCCTCCTCCAGGTGCGGCCACCCGGACAGGATGAACTCGGACAGGCCGAGTGAGGCGTACCCGCGGATGCGCTCTGAGACCTCCGCGTAGCTGCCGACCAGAGCCGTGCCGGCGCCCTCGCGGACGAGTCCCACCCCCGCCCAGAGGTTGGGTGATATCTCGAGCGCATCCGCGGAACCCCCGTGGAGCCCGGCCATCCGGCTCTGGCCCACGGAGTCCATCCGGGCGAAGCGCGCCTGGGCGGCGGCGATCCGCTCGGGGTCCATGCCGTCGAGCAGGCGCCGGGCGCAGGCCCACGCCTCCTCGGAGGTGTCACGGGCGATGACGTGCAGCCGGATGCCGAAGCGGAGCTCACGGCCCGCCTCCGCGGCCAGCCGCCGCATCCTGGCGATCCGCTCACCGACCATCGCCGGGGGCTCGCCCCACATCAGGTAGACGTCGGCCTGGGCGGCGGCCACCCGTTCGGCGGCGGGGGAGGCCCCGCCGAAGTAGATCTCCGGGACGTCGGCCAGCGGCTTGGCCAGCCCGCCGCCCTCGACCCGGTAGTGCTCGCCCTCGTGGTCGAAGGGCCCGCCCTCCCACGTACGGCGGAGCACGCTCAGGAACTCCCCGGTGCGCGTGTAACGGGCGTCGTGGTCGAGGAAGTCGCCGTAGGCGCGCTGTTCGAGCGGGTCGCCACCGGTCACCACGTTGAGCAGCAGCCGTCCGCCGCTGATCTCCTGGAAGGTCTGCGCCTGCTGGGCGAGCAGGGTCGGCAGCGTGAACCCCGGCCTGAAGGCGACCAGCAGCCTGAGCCGCTCGGTCCGCGCGGCGACCGCGCCGCACACCACGAGAGGGTCCATGCAGCCCGCCCCGACGGGGGTCAGCACGGCGTCGAAGCCGGACGCCTCGGCGGCCCCGGCCACCTGGGTCAGGTAGCCGAGCGTCGCGGGACGGTCCGCCGCCGTCCCCGCCGCGACCGTGGTCGTGGCGGGCCTGACGTGGTGACCGTCACCGGTGGTCGGCAGGAACCAGTGGAACCGCACCGTCGCCGCCCCCTTCCTCGTGGTTGCTCAGATACTAACCAGATAATACCTATCAAGATAGAAGGAATTACCCTACAGGTCCATGATCCAGGTCTCCTCGACGACGCCGCCCATGGTGTGCTCCTCGACCCGCTCGAAGCCTGCCGTCCGGTAGATCCGCCGCGCGTCGGTCAGCACGTCCCTGGTGTAGAGCATGATCCGCCGGTAGCCCGTCTTCCCCGCGAAGCGCAGGCACTCCTCGATGAGTCGCCTGCCGATGCCCATCCCCCTGGCGGACGGCTCGACCAGCAACAGCCTGAGCTGGGCCGTCTCGTCGTCCCTGCGGACGCAGAAGACACAGCCGACCCGGTCGCCGTCGATCTCCGCGATCCACGACGCCTCCCGCCGGGGGTCGTACTTCTCCGCGTAGTCGGCCACGAGCCTGGCGACCCTGGCCTCGAAGCACAGGCCCCAGCCGTACTCCTGGCTGTAGAGCACCCCGTGCCGCTGCACGACCCAGCCGAGATCCCCTGTCCTGGGCGGACGGATGACGTACGGCGCCGCGCTCCTGTTCCTGGAGAGGATCTCCCTGACCGTCGCCATGCTCGCGGCCAGCCGCTCCCGCTCCTCCTCCGTCAGCCCCTCAAGCAGGTCGCGCACCTGGGCGGCCGAGCGCTCGTCGACGTTGGTGAACGCGATCCTGCCCGCCTCGGTCAGCGCGACGATCTGCCGCCTGGCGTCGGCGGGCGAACGCTCGCGGATGACCAGCCCGTCGGTCTCGAAGCGCCCCAGCATCCGGCTGAGGTAGCCGGAGTCGAGTTCGAGCAGCCGCCGCAGCTCGCCGGTCTCCATACGGTCCCGCAGGTTGAGCTCGCACAGGACCCTCACCTCCGTGAGGGAGTAGGGGGTGTTGACCATGTCCCGGTGGAGAGCGCCGATGACCTCGTTGTAGAAGTGGTTGAACGCGCGGATCCGCGCGACGAGGTTCTCCATGGTTGACACGATCAACTTTCCCGTTGTCCAGGTCAATGAAGGCCCCCGCGCGGGGCATGGGTGAACACGGCGGGATCCGGGAAAAGGAGGGTGCCCGGGGGGTGGGACACTGCGCTAAGTTCGCAGACTGGCCGAGAACGGTTGAAGATTTTCGGGCGGCGCGCCGTCCGACCCAGGGACGGGAGCATGATGGCTGAGGTCGCGTACATCGGCGGATACACCCCCGACACCGGAGGAACCGGCACGGGGATCACCGTGGTCGAGCTGGGCAGCCTCACCAGGCTCGGCACCACGCCCGCGAGCGGGCCGTCGTTCCTCGCGGTCCACCCCCGGCTCCCGGTGCTCTACACCGTGGGAGAGAGCGAGCGCGGCACGGTCGGCGTCTACGCCCTCGGCGAGGGAGCCCCCACCCCCCTGGGCCAGCGCCCCAGCGGCGGCTCATCCCCCTGTCACCTGGCCGTCGATCCGACGGGGCGCCTGCTGGCGGTCGCCAACTACGGCGACGGCACGGTGAGCGTGCACCACGTCAGCCAGGCGGGCCTGCTGACCGAGCTGTGCTCCTTCCCCTACCGGAAGGGCTCCCACGCCCACCAGGCCGTCTTCGGCCCCGACGGCGTGCTCCACGTGCCCGACCTGGGCGCCGACGAGGTGCGCCGCTACCTCACAGACCCCGCCGACGACAGGGTCGTGCCCCACCCCGAAGGTCCGGTACGGCTGGCGCCGGGCATGGGGCCCCGGCACATGACCCGCTTCGCGGACCGCTGGTACGTGGTCGGGGAGCTCGACGGCACCGTGCGCGTCTACGACGACGCCTGGAACGAGCTCGTGGCGGCCCCGGCCAGCTCGGCGCCCGGCACGAACTACCCCTCGCACCTGGAGGTCGCCGGAGGCTTCCTCTACGTCGCCAACCGGGGACCCGACACCGTCTCCGTCCTCTCCCCCCACACCCTGGAGCCGGTCGCCGAGGTCGCCTGCGGTGGATCGTGGCCCAGGCACTTCGCCATCGCCGACGACCGGCTGTACGTGGCCAACCAGCGCTCCGACGGCGTGGCCGTACTGGTGCTCAAGGACGGCATCCCGCAGCCGGACCCGGTGGTCTTCGCCACCGGAACCCCTTCATGCGTGCTCACCCTGCCCTGAGAGCCCCGCTGGGGTCGTGAGGCGCGCGAGGACCAAGATCCGGCCAAGTCCCCGGACAGCCACGGACGGGCCTCCCCGGTGAGAACGGTGCCGGTGATCATGCTGGGGCCATGTTCCGAGCGTTCACTCATCTGACGGTCACGCTGGCCGTGACCATCACGGCCGCGGCGGTCGCCGGGTGCGCCCCGGCGACCGGCACCGTGGCCGTCGCCCCCGGCGCCACCCTGGACGGTGGAGCGCGGCCCGTCGCCGCGACCCTGCCCGTCACGGCGCCCCAGGAGGATCCCAACACCACCGAGGCCGAGAACGCGAAACCGGGCGACCCGCACTGGCAGGCCACCCCCAGGGGCGGCGAGCACGAGATCGAGGGCTACGCCGACAAGGTGAGCGTGCTGCCCGGCGAGACCTTCAGGCTGCGGGTGTCCACCACGGCCGCCCACTACACCGCGACCGCCTTCAGGATGGGCTGGTACGGCGGCGCCGGGGCCAGGAAGGTCTGGGAGTCGCCCAAGCTGCCCGGGATCGTCCAGGAGCCCGCCAGGACGGTTCCCGAGACCCGCATGGTCACCGCCGTCCACTGGAAGCCCGGCCCCGCCGTCGAGACCGCGGACTGGCCCGAGGGCTCCTACCTGATCCGGCTCGAAGCCTCCACCGGCGCCAGGAGGTTCGTCCCCATCACCGTCAGGTCGGCCTCGACCGAGGGCCGCCTGGTCGTCGTCAACGGGGTCACCACCTGGCAGGCGTACAACCTCTGGGGCGGGCGCAGCCTCTACCTCGGCCCCGGCGGCTTCGAGGACAGGTCCACGGCCGTCAGCTTCGACCGGCCCTACGACACCTCGGGCGCCAGACTCTTCCTCGACATGGAGCGCCCCGCGATCGAGGTCGCCGAGAAGAGCGGTGTCCCGCTGGCCTACATCACCAACCTCGAACTTGAGGACGACCCGCACATCCTCGACGGCGCCAGGGGACTCGTCTCCCTCGGGCACGACGAGTACTGGTCGGTCGGCATGCGCCGTACGGTCGAGGCCGCCCGCGACCGCGGCGTCAACCTCGCCTTCCTCGGCGCGAACGCCGTCTACTGGCGCATCCGCTTCGCCTCCACCCCGCTGGGCCACAACCGTATGGTGATCTGCCACAAGGACGGCCGGGTGGACCCGACCACCGACCGCTGGCGGGTGACGGAGCCGGAGAGCTCACTGACCGGCCCGATGTATACCTGTTTCCCGGCGGAGGCGACCTACGTGGTCCACACCCCCGACAGTTGGGTCTTCGAGGGCACCGGCGTACGGCGCGGCACCTCCTTCCCCGGCCTGGCGGGGGTGGAGACCGACGAGGTGCTGCCGACCATGCCGCTGCCACGACCCATGGAGGTTCTGTCCATATCCCCTGTCGACTGCAGCGGACGGCCGACGACCGCGCACACCGCCTACTACAACGCGCCGAGCGGCGCGGGCGTGTTCAGCACGGGCACGATGCGCTGGGTCTGCGCGATGCGCGGCTCCGCCTGCGGCCACGGCGTCACCGACCGGGCCGCGCTCTTCGTCCGCGCCGCCACGACGAACGTGCTGAAGGTCTTCGCCGAGGGCCCCGCCGCCCTCACGCACCCGGCCAGGGACAACCTCGCCGCCCTGGGCCTGAGCCCGCTGCAGCGGGTCAGGGGCCACGTCCAGGACCGCGCCCGCGACGCTGCCAAGAGCCGCGTGCCCATGGGCCGCTGGAAGCGTCAGCGGGCCGGGCACCGTCCCGTGGCGCGCGGCGCCCGCCACGACCGGCACCGGGTCAAGCCCAGGAACGGGCACGGCCGACGGCCTTGAGCCATCGGGCGTAGCTCTCCTCGACAGCCTTCTCGTCCCGCCCGCCGGGCTCGAAGCGCCGGTCCAGGGTCCAGGTCTCGCGCAGCTCGTCCGCGCACGACCAGACACCGGTGCCGAGCCCGGCGAGGAAGGCCGCCCCGAGCGCGGTGGTCTCCTGGATCGCGGGCCGCTCGACCGGCACGCCGAGCTGGGCGGCCTGCGTTTCCATGAGCAGGTCGTTGCCGCTGGCCCCGCCGTCCGCCTTCAGCACGGGCATCCGCAGGCCCGCCGCGCCCGTCATGACCTCGACGACGTCGCGCACCTCGAACGCGATCGCCTCAAGCGTCGCCCTGGCCAGATGGGCGGCGGTCGTGCCCCGGGTGAGGCCGAGGATCGCGCCCCGCGCGTCCGGGTCCCAGTACGGCGCGCCCAGCCCGGTCAGCGCGGGCACGAAGACCACGCCGCCGCTGTCGGGGACCGTACGGGCCAGCGCCTCCGACTCCGCGGCCTGGCCGATCAGCCCGAGCCCGTCGCGCAGCCACTGCACGGCGGCCCCGGTGACGAAGATCGAGCCCTCAAGGGCGTAGGTGATCTCCCCGGAGGGCGCCTGCCACGCCACCGTCGTCAGCAGCCCCCCGCCGGGCCGTACCGGCTCGCTCCCGGTGTTGATCAGCACGAACGACCCCGTGCCGTAGGTGCACTTGACGTCGCCGGGGGAGAAGCACGCCTGACCGAACAGCGCCGCCTGCTGGTCGCCCGCCATGCCGCCGATCGGCAGGGCCAGGCCGAGGAAGGCGTCGGGGTCGGTCACCCCGATCTCCCCGTGGTTGGGCACGATCTCCGGCAGAGCCTCGCGCGGCACCCCGAACAGCCCGCACAGCTCCGCCGACCAGCCGCCCGCCTCCAGGTCGTACAGCAGCGTGCGCGAGGCGTTCGAGGCGTCGGTCACGTGCCGGGCCCCACCGGTCAGCCGCGCCACCAGATAGGAGTCGACGGTGCCCACGACGGCCTCGCCGGACAGCACCCGCGCCCAGGTGCCGGGGTCGTTCTCGGCCAGCCAGGTGAGCTTCGTCGCGGTGAAGTAGGGGTCGAGCCGCAGCCCGGTCAACTCGCTGACGCGCGGCTCGTGCCCGGCCTCGCGCAGCCGCGCGCAGATCGCCGAACCGCGGCGGTCCTGCCAGACGATCGCCGGGCGCGGCGCGTCGAGGGTGTCCGAATCCCACACCACCGCGGTCTCGCGCTGGTTGGTGATCCCCACACAGCTCGGCCTCGCCCCCGCCCCCTCCAACGCCGTACGGCAGGCCGCCAGGGTGGCCCGCCAGATTTCCCCGGGATCGTGTTCGACCCGGCCGGGTTCGGGGAAGTACTGGGGGAACTCCTGGTAGCCACGGGAGTCGACGCGGCCGTCCTCGGTCACGACCAGCGCGGTGACCCCGGTCGTCCCGGCGTCGATGGCGAGAACCGACATATGAGGGACTCCTTCGTTTTGGTCTAGACCATTGGCTTGTCGACAGGCAGAATGCCTTGCGTCGGCGTCCGAAAATCCCTCGATCGCCGGCCGCGTCACCCCATTAAAGTCTGGCCGCTTGCCTCGGAACCACCACCGGAGGATGCCATGCGTATTGGAGTGCTTACCGGGGGCGGCGACTGCCCCGGCCTCAACGCCGTTATCCGCGCCGTCGTGCGCAAGGGCGTGAGTGTCTACGGCCACGAGTTCGTCGGCTTCCGCGACGGGTGGCGAGGGCCACTCGAAGGCGAGACCATGCCCCTGGACGTCCAGGCGGTCCGTGGCATCCTGCCGCGCGGCGGGACGATCCTCGGCTCGTCGCGGACCAACCCGATCAAGATCGACGGCGGTGTCGAGAGGATCAAGGACAACCTGGTCGCCACCGGGGTCGACGCGCTGATCGCCATCGGCGGCGAGGACACCCTCGGCGTGGCCAAGCAGCTCTTCGACAAGGACGTCAACGTCGTCGGCGTGCCCAAGACCATCGACAACGACCTCAACGCCACCGACTACACCTTCGGCTTCGACACCGCGGTCAACATCGCCACCGAGGCGATCGACCGGCTGCACACCACCGCCGAGTCCCATCATCGCGCCCTGATCTGCGAGGTCATGGGCCGTCACGCGGGCTGGATCGCCCTGCACGCGGGCATGGCGGGCGGGGCGAACGTCATCCTCATCCCGGAGAAGCCCTTCGACATCGACCGGGTCTGCGCCTACGTGGAGTCACGGTTCAAGACCCGCTACGCGCCGATCATCGTGGTCGCCGAGGGGGCGCACCCGATCGAGGGACAGATGGCCCTGCAGGCCGGTGAGCTCGACGCCTTCGGGCACGTCCGCCTCGGCGGCATTGGCGAGACGCTGGCCAAGGAGATCGAGAAGCGCACCGGCAAGGAGGCCAGGACCACGGTCCTCGGCCACATCCAGCGCGGCGGCACGCCGACGGCCTTCGACCGGGTGCTGGCGACCCGGTTCGGGCTGCACGCCATCGACGCGGTGAACGAGGGCCGCTTCGGGACCATGGTCGCGCTGCGCGGCACGGACGTCGTCACGGTCGGCCTCGACGAGGCCACCAAGGAGCTGAAGACCGTGCCGGTCAGTCGTTACGAGGAGGCCGAGGTCTTCTTCGGCTGACAGGCCGGACAGGCGTCGGCGGCCGGGTGCCGCCGACGCCCTGTATCTGCTTGCAAACGTTCTGCAACCCCCGGGCCGTAACGTGGGGTCGCGGATGAGCGACGATCCGTCACCCCTCCATGTGCGGCTTGCGCCTCAGCGGCGGCCTGACCGGGCGCAAGCCGTACATCACCTCTCGCGGGCGTCGAACAGCGAGGGGGGCCGCCGCTCCGCGGAGGCGGGCGGCGCGGTGGGAGCGGCGGGGGTGGCGGAGGTCGCGGCGTGGCGCGCGGCGGTGCGGCGGTTCTCCAGGTGGGCCAGCAGCTCGGCGTCGGCGCGCATCTCCTGCTCCGAGGGCGCCAGGATGGCGGCGAGCAGCAGACCGAGGGTCAGCAGGCTGACCACCGCCAGGATCGGCAGCATGAAGTCGATGCCGCGGGCCCCCTCGACGGGCGTCAGGGAGATGCGGGGGTGCACCTCCATCGCGAACATCCCGACGTAGTGCATGCCGCACACCGCGATACCCATGATGAGGGCCGCGCCCGCCGTGGCGAGCGTCCCACCCGTCCTGAGGCTGAACCACAGCGCCACGGTCGAGGCGACGATCGCGATGACGACCGACAGGGCGATCAGCGTCACGTCGTAGTAGACGGCCGCCGACATGTTCATCGCGAACACCCCGAGATAGTGCATCCCGGCCACACCGAGGCCGGTGATCGTGCCGCTGAGCAGCAGCCAGGCGGGCCTGTCGCCCCTTGAGGAGACCAGGAAGAGGCCGACGCCGACGACCACGACCGCCAGCAGCATGGAGCCGGTCGTCAGGAGCACGTCGTAGCGGATGGGGTTGCCGCCGACCGTGAAGCCCATCATGGCGACGAAGTGCATGACCCAGATACCGGTGCCCCCGATGGAGAGGGCGCCGCCGACCAGCCAGCGCGCCCGCGCGGGACCGGTTGTCGCCCGTGCCCTGGCGGTGAGCGCCAGGCCCAGCATGCACCCGATGGTCGAGACGATGTAGGCCGCGATGGGGGTGACCAGGCCATATGAGAAGTGGTCTACGTGGGACATGTTCCAATTTCTGAGTCAGTGGGTGATTTGTTGGATTATGACAGTTGATGGTCGTTGTGCGTAAAAGGGGGGTTTTCTAGGAGGGAAAGAGCGGGACGTACGGGGCGGTAGGGTCGGGGGCGTGACGGGGATCGAGGGTCCGTTCTGGCGGGTCATCGCGGTCTTCCGCGTCGCGTCCCTGGTCTACGCGATCGTCCTGCTGCTGCGCGCGGGCGGTTACGCCCACCCGATGACCGGCTGGCTGGTGATCGGCCTCATGGCGCTGTGGACCGCGGCCACGACCTACGCCTACTCCTCGCCCGAGCTGCGCGGCCGTACGCTCCTGGCCGTCGACATGCTCGTGACGCTCGTCTGCCTGCTGGCCACCCCGTTGGTCCAGGGCGTCTACCGGACGGGCAGCCTGCCGGTCACCGGCACCTGGATGGGCGGCGCGGTGCTGGCGTGGGGCGTGTACGGCGGGCGCCGCGCCGGGGCCGTGGCCGCGCTGGTCGTCTCGATGGCCGACCTGTGGCTGCACGACCTGGGCGGACCGGGCGTCGGATTCGAGAACCTGCCGATCAACGGAAGCGTGCTGCTCTTCCTCGCCGGGGTCCTGGTCGGCCACGTCGCCCAGCTCGCCAGACGGGCCGAGGCGCGCCTGCAACGGGCCATCGAGATCGAGGCGGCCGGACGCGAGCGCGACAGGATCGCCAGGGACATCCACGACTCGGTGCTGCAGGTGCTCGCGCTGGTCCAGCGTAGGGGCCAGGAGATCGGGGGAGAGGCGGCCGAGCTGGGCAGGCTCGCGGGCGAGCAGGAGGCCGCGCTGCGCGAGCTGGTCAGGCTCCGCCCAGAGCCGCCCCGCGACGGCGTCGCCGACCTGCGCGCCCTGCTCCAGGCGTACGGCTCGGCCTCGGTGACCGTCTCCGTCCCCGCGACCCCGCTGACCCTGCCCGAGGCCGTCGCCCGGCAGTTGGCCGCCGCGGTCGGCGCCGCCCTGGACAACGTGGCCGGGCACTGCGGCCCGCACGCCCCCGCCTGGGTCTTCGCCGAGAGCGACGACGGCCTGGTCACCGTCACCGTCAGGGACGAGGGGCCGGGCATCCCCGAGGGACGCCTTGAGGAGGCCGCGGCGGCCGGGCGGCTCGGCGTCGCCCAGTCCATCAGGGGCCGCCTCGCCGACCTCGGCGGCACGGTCACGATCATGTCGTCACCGGGCGAGGGGACCGAGATCGAGATGTCCGTTCCCGTCTAAGGTGGGCGGATGCGCGTGATGGTGGTTGACGACCACCCGATGTGGCGGGACGGGGTGGCCAGGGACCTCACCGAGGCGGGATACGAGGTCGTGGCGACGGTAGGCGAGGGAGGGCAGGCCCTTCGGGCCGCGGCCGCGGTCAGGCCGGAGCTGGTCGTCCTCGACCTGCGGCTGCCCGACCTGTCCGGGGTGGAGGTGGCCAGAAGGCTCGCGGCCCACGACCCCCAGCCCCGGATCCTGGTGCTGTCGGCCAGCGGCGAGCAGGAGGACGTGCTTGAGGCCGTCAAGGCAGGCGCATCCGGATATTTGCTGAAATCGGCGAGTCGGCAGGAGTTCCTGGACGCGGTCCGCCGTACCGCGCAGGGCGACGCGGTGTTCACCCCCGGCCTGGCCGGGCTCGTGCTAGGGGAGTACCGCAGGCTGGCCGCCCAGCCGGTCCCCGCAGACGGTCCCCGCCTGACCGAGCGGGAGACGCAGGTGCTCCGCCTGGTCGCCAAGGGACTGTCCTACCGGCAGATCGCCGAGCGTCTGGTCCTGTCGCACAGAACCGTGCAGAACCACGTCCAGAACACGCTGAACAAGCTTCAGCTGCACAACCGGGCACAGCTGATCCGCTACGCCATCGAGCAGGGGCTCGACGGTCCCGGGGGCGACTAAAGTGAGTTGTCTTTATCGGGGAACGCGCGACACTTGGCGTTGTGGCGTGGTCCCGAGGGTTCCCGCCGCGTGACGGCGGTGCCGTGCACCCATGTTTCCCCTCGAAGTTCCACCGGAGGTTGCGCCATGACGATGTCGGCCTTGGGCGAGCCCTGCGTTCTGCTCAAACTGGGCGAGGTCGTCCTCAAGGGAAACAACCGCGAGCTCTTCGAACGCCGCCTGCAGAGCAACATCAAGGCCTCGGTCAAGGACCTGGACTTCAAGGTGGACCTGCGGCAGCGCCACGGGGTCATCGCGCTCTTCCTGCCGGAGGGCTCGGGGGTCGAACGCGCCGACGTGGTCGCCGAACGCGTCTCGAACGTGCCCGGCCTGGTCTGGATCCACCGCGCGTGGCGGGTCGCCAAGGACCCCGCCGCGGTCACCAAGGCGGCCATCGAACTGCTCGCCGACCGCGAGGACGTACGGCGGGGCGTCTCCTTCGCGGTCCGCTCGCGCCGCCGCGACAAGCGCTTCCCGCTGACCTCGATGCAGCTCGACCGGTCCGTCGGCGGCGAGCTGAACGACATCTACGGCCTGCCGGTCGACCTGAAGAACCCGCAGCTCGTGGTCTCCATCGAGGTCGACCGCGACGAGATCTTCGTCTTCACCGGCGGGCAGCCGGGCCAGGGCGGCCTTCCTGTCGGCACCAGCGGCAGGGGGCTGGTGCTGATGTCCGGCGGCATCGACTCCCCGGTCGCGGCCTACCGGATGATGCGCCGGGGCCTGCGGGTGGACTTCCTGCACTTCTCCGGCATCCCCTTCACCACCTCGGAGTCGATCTACAAGGCGTACGCCCTGGCCAGGGCGCTGGACAAGTTCCAGGGCGGGTCCCGGCTGTGGGTCGTGCCCTTCGGCAAGGCCCAGCAGTCCATCAAGGCCTCCGGCCAGGACCGGCTCGCGGTCATCTCCCAGCGGCGCCTGATGCTCAAGACCGCAGAGGAGGTCGCCCGCCGCCTCAGGGCCGGGGCGCTGATCACCGGCGACTCGCTGGGGCAGGTCTCCTCCCAGACGCTGCAGAACATCACCGCCCAGGACGACGCGGTCGACATGCCGATCCTGCGCCCGCTCATCGGCCTCGACAAGACCGAGATCATGGCGGAGGCCCGCCGGATCGGCACCCTGCAGATCTCCGAGCTGCCCGACGAGGACTGCTGCACGCTCCTGGCGCCCCGCAGGGCGGAGACCGCCGCCAAGATCGCCGATCTGAAGCAGATCGAGCGACGCCTGGACGCCGAGGAGCTGGCCGTACAGCTTGCCGGGTCCCTGCAGGAGTACAAGCTGCAGGTGTGAGGCTCAGACGGGCTTGAAGGGGTCGTGCTCGGTCAGGAGCTTCTCCAGCCGTGCCCGGTCGACGCGGCTGGTGACGTCGGTCAGCTCCTGGCGGTCGCGCACGCACTTGGCCAGGGTGAAGGCCGAGGTGACGACGTACAGGACGCCGATGCCGAGGAAGGCGCGGACCCAGGCCTCGACCGGGAGATAGGCGACGCCGATGGCGACCGCCGAGACGGAGACGCAGAAGGACAGGACCGACTGGATGTAGAAGGCGCCGGTGTGCCGGGGCTGGATCGTCTTGGTCATGTCTCCACGATCCCGGCCTCGGGGGGCGCCGCGCGTGGGCGTTCCTACTCAGTTACCGGTGAGTACGATGCTACTGACGGGTACGGCCCGCGGGCCGTACCCGTCGATGATCGTCAGGCGGTGGCGAGGGCGTCGCCGGTTGCGGTCTTGCCGAGCAGCGGAGGCAGGCGGCGCATCACCTCGGACAGCTCGTCGAGGTCCCCCTGGACCAGCGCCTGCGGGCCGTCACACAGGGCCAGTTCGGGCTGCGGGTGGACGTCGATGATCACACCGTCCGCGCCGACGGCGATGGCCGCCCTGGTCAGCGGGAGCACCAGGTCACGCCGTCCGCCCGAGTGGGACGGGTCGATGATGACCGGCAGGTGGGAAAGGCGCTGGGCCATCGGCACCGCGGAGACGTCGAGGGTGTTGCGGGTGGCCGTCTCGAAGGTGCGGATGCCCCGTTCGCACAGCACGATGTCGAGGTTGCCGCGCTGGGCGATGTACTCGGCCGCCATCAGCCACTCCTCGATGGTGGCGTTCATGCCGCGCTTGAGCATGACCGGCTTGCCGATCCCGCCGACCGCCTGCAGCAGCGCGAAGTTCTGCGCGTTGCGGGTGCCGACCTGCAGCATGTCCGCGTAGGAGGCGACGAGCTCCACGTCGTGGGCGTCCACGACCTCGGTCACGATGGGCAGCCCGGTCTCCTCACGCACGTCGGCCAGGATGCGCAGGCCCGCCTCGCCCAGCCCCTGGAAGGCGTAGGGGGAGGTGCGGGGCTTGTAGGCGCCGCCCCGCAGCAGGGTCGCCCCCGCGGCCTTGGCCATCAACGCGGCGTCGAGCGTCTGCTGCGGCGTCTCGACCGCGCACGGGCCCGCGATCAGGGTGACCAGACCCGGGCCGATCGGCACCCCGCCGACCCTGACCGTGGAGCGCTCGGGGTGGTTGTCCCGGCTGACGAGCTTGTAGGGGGCCGTCACCCTCATCACCTCGGCGACCCCGCGCATGCCCTTCAGGTTGAGCGTGCCGAACTGCTCCACGTCCCCGACGAGGCCGATGATCGTACGGCTGACGCCACGGCTGACGAAGGCGTCGCCGCCCGCGCTGCCGATGATCTCCACGATCGCCTCGATGTCGCCCTGTGTCGCCTCGGGGCCCATGACGATGACCATTTCTCTCCTTCGTTGATCCGGGGGATTCGCCGATCAGGTGGAAGAGCCGGGAAAGACGAAAGGCCCCGGGTCCGTTGTCCGGACCCGGGGCCTTCACGTTCGCCAGGCTGTCTAGCGCAGCATCTGGAGGCGAACGGTCCAACCCACGGGTCCGTCGCCATACCAAAACCAGAACGCAGTACGCATCGCGGGCAATAGTAGCGCACCGCCGGAACACCCTGACGGGCGGGCGGGTGACCATGGCGGACCCGTGAACGCCGGGTGACGTCGGGGAGCGTTAGCGGGTGGCCGCCGTAGGAGCGACACGTGCGCGGTGGCAGGATTGCCCCGTGTGACCGGGGCGCGACGGCATCGCCCCGTGTGACGGGGGCGCGACGGCGAGGGGAGTGACGAGGGAGTGACGGTGGAGCAGCCCGAACCTGCGGGGGAGGACGCGCGCCTGCCTCCCGGGCAGTACGTCCCCCGGGGACATCCGGTGATCCACTACGGGAGGGTGCCCACCTTCCGGCCCGCCTCCTGGCGGCTGCAGGTCATGGGGGCGACCGCCTCGGGGGAGCCGCACAGCTTCACCTGGCCCCAGTTCTCCGAGCTGCCCCGCACCAGCGTCATCGCGGACTTCCACTGCGTCACCAAGTTCTCGATCATGGGCAACGAGTGGTGCGGCGTCTCGGCCGCCACGCTGATGGAGCTGGTCCCCCCGGCCCCCGAGGTCAGGCACGTCATGATCTGGGCGGAGTACGGCTACAGCGCCAACGTGCGGATGAGCGACTTCGCCCACGACCACACGCTGTTCGCCCTCGAACTGGACGAGAAGCCGATCGCCCCGGAGCGCGGCTTCCCCGTCCGCGCCGTGGTGCCCCACCTCTACGCCTGGAAGAGCGTCAAGTGGGTGCGCGCCGTCGAGTATCTCGTCGAGGACAGGCGTGGCTTCTGGGAGGAGCGCGGTTACCACAACGTCGCCGATCCGTGGCGGGAGCAGCGCTACTCCTATCAGGAGGAACCGGGTGAAGGGCCGCCGTGATCGGCGTTCTTGCCTGATTGACAGGCGGGTTTGACTACGGTTTCCCGCATGTCGACCAGTGTCTGGGCGCTGCTCTGCGCCGTCAGGACTCTCCTGGGATTCGTTGTGCCAGGCCGTACTCCCGTCACCCCCGTCTTCTCCCGCCGCGCGGGCGGCTCACCGGACGAGGCCACCTTCGCGACCCTGCACGTCGCCGCGCTGGCGGCCCCGTCCCTGCGTGCTGGCCTGACGCGCGACTCGGCCCGCAAGGCGATCCGCCACCTGCACGCCCTGCTGGGCGCGGGCGCCATCGCGGTGACGGACGTGGACGGCGTGCTCGCCTGGGACGGCGAGGCGGACTGCCAGCGCGAGCACGCCCCGGGCCACGCCCGCGCGGTCCTCGCCACCGGCAGGCCGCGCGTGGTGACCGGGCACGCCCTGGCCTGCGGCCTGCCGGGGTGCGCGATCAGGGGGGCGGTCGTCGTGCCGCTCACCGTGGACAGGCGGGTCGTCGGCGCGCTGGCCGCCTACGACTCGGCGGTGGGCCCCGCGCTGGTCAGGACCGTCACCGAGGTCGCCCGCTGGGTCTCGTGCCAGCTCGAACTGGCCGAGCTCGACTCCTCGCGGCGGCGGGCGATGGAGGCGGAGACCAGGGCGCTGCGCGCGCAGATCTCCCCGCACTTCATCTACAACTCGCTGACGACCATCGCCTCGTTCGTCCGCACCGACCCCGAGCGGGCCCGCGAACTGCTGATGGACTTCGCCGACTTCACGAGATACGCCCTGCGCCGCGAGCGTGACTTCACCACCCTCGCCGACGAGCTGCACTGCGTGGACCGCTACCTGCTGCTGGAACGTGCCAGGTTCGGCGAGAGGTTGCGCTTCACGGTCAGGGTCGCCCCCGAGGTGCTCTCGGTCCCGGTGCCGTTCCTGTGCCTGCAGCCGCTCGTCGAGAACGCCATCAAGCACGGCATGGCCACGACCGGGGGCTGCGGCGAGGTGCGGGTGCTGGTCTCCGACGCGGGCTCCGAGGCGCACGTCAGCGTGGAGGACGACGGCCTCGGCATGGACCCCGAGCGGGCCAGGCTGCTGCTCGGCGACGACTCGCGCGGCGAGCGGGGCGAGGGCGGCATCGGCCTGGCCAATGTGGACGTACGGCTGCGCCACATCTACGGCGAGGACTACGGGCTGGTGGTCGAGACCGCGCCGGGCGCGGGGACCAAGGTGCGGCTGCGCCTTCCCAAGATCTCCTGCCGGGCATAGCTAATTGTAGTCATCTCGTTACGCTAAGTTGTCACCCCCCTTGCGGCGGGCGGCCACAGCGGGCAGCGTGGGGCCATGTTGAGAGTCCTGGCTGTCGACGACGAGGTCCCCGCGCTGGAGGAGCTGGCCTACCTCCTGCGTCAGGACCCCCGCATCGAGCACGTCTTCACCGCCTCCGGAGGGGTGAACGCGCTGCAGGACATGGTCCAGATGATCGGGGCGGGCGAGCGGCTCGACGGCGTCTTCCTCGACATCAGGATGCCCGGTCTCGACGGCCTCGACATGGCACGTCTCATCGGGGGCTTCCCCAACCCTCCCCGGCTGGTCTTCGTCACGGCCCACGAGGACTGCGCGGTCCAGGCCTTCGAGCTTGAGGCTGTCGACTACCTTCTCAAGCCCGTCAGACCCGACCGGCTGGCCGAGGCCGTACGACGCCTCGAAAGCGCCACGCAGGCGCCGGGCGAGCCCGAGATCGACGACGTGATCCCGGTCGAGCTGGGGGGCAAGACCAGGTTCGTCGCCCAGCAGGCGGTCAGGTTCGCCAAGGCGAAGGGCGACTACGTGCGGCTGCACACCGTCGACGGCAACTACCTGGTGCGCATGTCGCTGGCCGCGCTTGAGCGCCGCTGGGCCTCCTCCGGCTTCATCCGCGTGCACCGCAGCACGCTGGTCTCGGCCCGGCACGTGAGCGAGCTGCACTTCGACGGCGGCAAGGTGACGCTGCGGGTGGGCGCCGAGACGCTGCCGGTCAGCCGCCGCCACACCCGGCGGGTCAGGGAGCGGCTCGTCCGCCAGCTCCAGGACCGTCCCCCCGCCCAGGGGGCACTCGACTGACGTTGTCAGGCTCGGCCTGACGCTATAGGCTCACGGTGATGCTTGTCAGGGTGGGCCTGACAGCCGTGTGCCTTGGAGGGCCGCATGCCCGCGTCATCCTTCACCGAGCAGGACATCCTCTGCTCCTTCTGCGCCAAGTCCAAGTCCAAGGTCGAGAAGGTGATCGCCGGTCCCGGCGTCTACATCTGCAACGAGTGCGTCGATCTCTGCGTCGCGATCCTCGCCGAGACGCGGGTCGCCACCGAGCGGCCGTCGCCGGACGAGTCGGCCCCCGAGAAGGAGCGGGTCCCCGACATCCCCTGGCCCGACGGCATGACCGACGAGGAGATCCTCTCCCACCTGCCCCGCGTCGCGGCGGCCAGCGCCAGGGTCGAGGCCGACCTGAAGGCCTGGGTCGAGCAACTGCGCGGCCGCGGGGTCACCTGGGCCAGGATCGGCGCCGCCCTGGACATGACGCGCCAGTCGGCCTGGGAGCGCTTCTCCGGCGAGGAGTGACCCCTTCGCCGCGGGCCCGGGAGGGGCGGTCGCGGAACCACCCCGGTCACGAGGTATCGTAATTGCGAAAGTTCGCAATTACGTAGGTGTGTCCCCCCGGGCCGCGCCGCGACAGCGAGGGGTGACGTGAGTACGGCTTTCACCGCGGCGGTCAGGGAGCGGGCACGCCAGGCATGGCGGGCCCTGCAGGAGGCCCGTGAGGACGATGACGCGCACGCCGGTCTGGCGGCCAGTAACGAGTGGGAGGACGTCCAGCGCCTCGCCCGTGAACACGGGGTGAGCCTGGACGTCGGCCCCCTTTCCCCCGAGGAGCTGGACTCGTGATGTCGGTGCCGTTGTACGAGGCCAAGGCCGAGCTGTTCCGCCTGCTGGGGCACCCGGTGCGGATCCGCGTGCTGGAGCTGCTGCAGGACGGCCCGAGGCCGGTACGGCAACTGCTGGCCGCGATCGAGGTCGAGCCGACCGGCCTGTCCCAGCACCTGGCGGTGCTGCGCCGCTCCGGCCTGGTCACCGCGCAGCGCGAGGGCAGCACCGTGGTCTACGCGCTGGCCGGTGGACGCGTCGCGGGCCTGCTGCGGGCGGCACGAGAACTGCTGACGGAGAAGCTGACCGGGCAGAACGAGCTGCTCGACGAGCTGCTGCAGGACAGTACGGGGAGCGGCACCTCGTGAACACGGTGGCTTCACCGGGCGGCCGCCTGCGCGCGCTCCTGCCAGGACGGGCGGACCTGGCCGCGATGGGCCGCCGCCCCGGCAGGGACCTGCTCGCCGGGCTGACTGTGGCGATCGTCGCGCTGCCGCTGGCCCTCGGGTTCGGCATCTCCTCCGGCCTCGGCGCCGCCGCCGGGCTGGCCACCGCGGTGATCGCGGGCACGGTCGCCGCGTTCTTCGGCGGCTCCGGCCTCCAGGTGTCCGGCCCGACCGGGGCGATGACGGTGGTGCTGGTGCCGATCGTGCACGAGTACGGCGCCTCGGGGGTGCTGACCGTCGGCGTGATGGCCGGGGTGCTGCTGGTCGCGCTCGCACTGGCCCGCGCCGGACGGTACATGGCGCTGGTGCCCGCCCCGGTGGTCGAGGGCTTCACCCTCGGCATCGCCTGCGTGATCGGCCTCCAGCAGATCCCCGCCGCCCTCGGCGTCGCGACCCCGGAGGGGGACAAGGTCACGGTCGTGGCCTGGCGGGCCGTGCTGGACTTCGCCGCCCACCCCGGCGGATGGGCGCCGGTGATCGCGCTCGGGGTGGCCGCGACGATGCTCGTCGGCGCCCGGTGGCGGCCGACCATCCCCTTCTCCCTGCTGGCCGTGGTGGGCGCGACCGTCGTGGTCGAGCTGACCGGGATCGAGGCGGGCCGGATCGGCGAGCTGCCCTCGGGGCTGCCTGCCCCCTCGCTGTCCTTCCTCGATCTCACCGCCCTGGGCTCGCTCCTGGCCCCCGCCGTCGCGGTGGCCGCGCTGGCCGGGCTTGAGTCGCTGCTGTCGGCCGCCGTCGCCGACGGCATGAGCGTCAACCACCGGCACGACCCCGACCGGGAGCTGTTCGGGCAGGGGCTGGCCAACATGGTCGCCCCGCTGTTCGGCGGCGTCCCGGCGACCGGCGCGATCGCCCGCACCGCCGTCAACGTCCGCTCGGGCGCCCAGTCACGGCTGGCCGCGCTCGCGCACGCCGTGATCCTGGGCCTGATCGTGTTCACCGCCGCCGGGCTGGTCGCGAGGATCCCGCTGGCCGCGCTCGCCGGGGTGCTGCTGGCCACCGCGATCCGGATGGTCGAGGTCGGCTCGGTCGCCGCCATGCTGCGCTCGACCCGCGGCGACGCCGTCGTGCTGGCGCTGACCGCCGTCGCGACCCTGGCGCTCGACCTGGTCCAGGCCGTCATCCTCGGCCTGGTCGTGGCCGGGGCGCTGGCGCTGCGGGCCGTCGCCCGCGACGCCCGCCTTGAGGCCGTGTCGCTCCGCCCCGACCTGCCCGGTGACCACACCGACGAGGAACACGCCCTGCTGGCCGAGCACATCGTCGCCTACCGCCTGGACGGGCCGCTGTTCTTCGCCGCGGCCCACCGCTTCCTGCTGCAGCTTTCGCAGGTGGCCGACGTCTCGGTGGTCGTCCTGCGCATGTCCAGGGTCACCACCGTGGACGCCAGCGGCGCCCTGGTCCTGGCCGACGCCATCGGGCGGCTGCGGCGGCGCGGCATCACCGTCTACGTCTCCGGCATCCGTGACGGTCACCACCAGCCGCTGAACGCCCTGGGCGTCATCGCCCGCCTCGACGAGGAGGGGCACGTCTTCGCCACCACGCCGCAGGCCATCGCGGCGGCCCGCGACCACCTCCACCGCACCGGGGTCCTGACCGCGGACCGGACCTGACGGGGGCGACCGCTCGTCGTCCACGCTCTGCCGCTCGTCGTCTGAGAACGCTCCGTACATCGACGGCTACACACCGTTAATCGTGCTGGTCAAAAAATGGTGAGTCGTCCCCGGAGCGTCCCCTCTAGTGTTCCGTACATCGGAGAGCCAAACCCGCGGCGCCAGAGAGGGGGACAGAGCCGGAAGGCTCGAAGTTCCTGGTCCGCGGAACCCCGGGTGACACCCAGCACGTGGTCACCCATTGCCGGGCCCCAATCGGGGGAGGGGGCCCGGCGGCCTCCGGTGTGACGGGACGCCCGCGCCGACCTGCGGGGGCGGGTCCGAGCGATCCGGCCACGCGGGGGCGGCCGGATTGCGGGCCGCGGGCGTCCCGTCACACCCGGAAACCGATGGTCTAGAGTGTCGTTCCCGCGGTCACCCGGGAACGGCGGACCGCCGGACGGAGCCCCTTGAGCGTCTCGATGTCCGCGCGGGCGGCGGAGCCGGGGGTCTCGACGCAGACCGGCACCCCCACGACCACCGGATGCCGCAGCAGGTGACCGAAGGCCCGCACGCCGATGTGGCCGGTGCCGATGTTCGCGTGCCGGTCCTTCTTCGAGCCGCACACGTCCTTGGAGTCGTTTGCGTGGACCAGCCCGAGCCGCCCGGGGGCCAGCGCGTGCAGGGCGTCGAGGGTTTCGGCGACCCCGGCCTCGGTCGAGATGTCGTGACCGGCCGCGAAGGTGTGACAGGTGTCCAGGCAGACACGCGCCCTCGGATGCCAGTCGAGGGCCGCGAGGTAGGGCTCCAGGTCCTGGACTGTCGCGCAGAGCATCGCGCCCTGCCCCGCCATCGGTTCGAGCAGCAGGTCGGGGCCGTCGTCCGGGACCTCGTCGAGCAGCGGGAGCAGCCGCTCACGCAGCCTGCCCATGGCCTTCTCGCGGGTGTCGGTCACCGCGGACCCTGTGTGGACGACAACCCCCCTGGCGCCGATCGCGTGGGCGCGCCTGAGGCAGTGCCGTACGGTCGCCGCCGACCTGTCCAGGGTCTCCGGGTTAGGGGAACCCAGGTTGACGAGGTACGGCGCGTGCACGAAACACGGCATGCCGGACTCGCGCAGCAGGGCGTCCTCGGCGGGGTCGCCCTCGGCGAGCGCCCAGCCACGCGGGTTGGTGACGAACACCTGGATCACCTCGGCGCCGATCTCCGAGGCCGCCCGCAGGCCGCCCGTGGCCAGGCCACCGGCGACGGAGACGTGTCCGCCGATGAGGGACACGTGATTCATGACGGAGCCAGTCTAGGGGGACCCTCGGGCCCCGCCGTACGGCATGGGCGTGGTGTGATGATGGGCGTTCGTCAAGCGGAGGGCGGCGCGTGCCGTCGTCCGCCCGTTCTTCGCCCCAGGGAGCAGGGTTGTCTCAGTCGCCGGGCCATGTCGTCGTCGCCCCGGACAAGTTCAAGGGGTCGCTGAGCGCGGCCGAGGTCGCCGCGCACGTGGCCAGGGGGCTCGGCCCCGGCGTCACCGTGGTAGCGCTGCCGGTCGCCGACGGCGGTGACGGCACCGTCGAGGCCGCCGTCGCGGCCGGGTTCACCCGCGTCGAGGCCCAGGTCACCGGCCCGACGGGAGAGCCGGTGCGGGCCGCCTACGCCTGGCGTGAGGCCACCGAGGGAGAGGCGGGGCCGACGGCGGTCGTCGAGCTGGCCGAGGCCTCCGGGCTGCGCAGGCTGCCGGGAGGCCCCGGCGCGGGCGCCCCGCTGACCGCGACCACCCGTGGCACCGGCGAACTGGTCGCCGACGCCCTGTGGCGCGGCGCGCGCAGGATCGTGCTCGGCATCGGGGGCAGCGCCTCGACCGACGGCGGCACGGGCATGATGCGGGCGCTCGGCGTGCGCTTCCTGGACGCCGAGGGGAAGGAACTGCCCGACGGCGGCGGCGCCCTGCGCCTGCTCGACAGGATCGACACCTCGGGAACCCTGCCCCTCGACGGCGTCGAGTTCGTCGTCGCCTGCGACGTGGACAACCCCCTGCTCGGCCCGTACGGCGCCGCCGCCGTCTACGGCCCGCAGAAGGGCGCCAGCCCCGAGGAGGTCGAGATACTGGAAAGGGCCCTGGCCAGGCTCGCCGCCGTCGCCACGCACACCCACGGCCTTGCCGGTGCCGTCGAGCACGACGGCGTCGTCCGTGCCATGGGCGTGGCGGGGATGCCGGGCGCGGGCGCGGCGGGAGGGACGGGCTTCGCCGCCCTGGCCTTCCTGCGGGCCACCTTCAGCCCCGGCATCGAGTACATGCTCGACCTGCTCGGCTTCGACCGGCGGCTCGAAGGCGCCCGCCTCGTCATCACCGGCGAGGGTGCGCTCGACGGGCAGACCCTGCGCGGCAAGGCCCCGGCCGGGGTCGCCTCGGCGGCGGCGAAGGCGGGGGTGCCGGTCGTGGCGGTGTGCGGCCGGTGTGACCTGGACGAGGAGGAACTGAACGCGGCGGGCATCACGGCCGCCTACCCGCTCACCGACCTCGAACCCGACCGGGCCGTGTGCCTGGCCGAGGCGGGCCCGCTACTCGAACGGCTCGCGGAGACCGTGGCGCGCCAGCACCTGTGACCCACCGGGGCGGGGCCGGGAAGGCTCGGCACCAGAGCCCTCAGCACTGGAGCCCCTGGCACCGAAAGCCCCTGGAAGGCACCGGAAGGCACCGGAAGGCTCAGTGGCCAGCGGGCTCAGTGCCAGAGGGTCACCTCGGTGCCCGGGGGGACCTGCTGGCCGCCGGGCGGGCGCTGCGCCAGGACCCTGCCCCTGCCCATCCCCCTGCGCACGGACACCTTCATCCCCGCGACGCGCAGCTCCTCACGGGCCGCCTTGACGTCCTTGAACATCACGTTGGGGACGACCACCAGGGGCTGGCCCTGCTGGGCGCCGTTGTCGCCGGGCACGGAGTTGTTGTTGATCTCCCAGGGCCAGTGCCACTGGGGGTTGTTGCACAGCGACAGGGTGAGCCTGATGGTCGCGCCCCTGTCGATCTCCGCGTTCGGCTGCGGGTCCTGGGCGATGACCGTGCAGGGCTGGGCGGCGTCGGTCTGCTCGACGAACTCGGGCACGAACCCGGCGCCGCGCAGGAAGGCGTCCGCCTGGTCACGGGGCATGCCCTTGACGTCGGGCGCGACCACGCCCGCGCTCACCAGCAGATCGACCTTGGTGCCCTCCCTGACCCGGTTGCCCACGGCGGGGACGGTCCGCATGACCTGCCCGCGCGGCACGGTGTCGCTGGGCTGCTTCTTGACCTCGTCGACGGTCAGCGCCACCTTGGCCAGGTCCGACCGCGCCTGCGCCTCGGTCATGCCGACCACGTTGGGCACCGCGACCCGCTTGGGACCGTCGGAGGGGAACAGCACGAGCTTGGTCTGCTTGTCCACCTCGGCGCCCGCGACCGGCTCGGTCCTGATGACGTTGCCCTTCGGCACCTTCTCGTTGTTCTCCGGCTTGCCGATCTCGACGAGGAAGCCGCGGGCCCTGGCCTCGCTCTCGGCGACGTTGACGTTCTTGCCGGTGAGGACCGGGACGACGATCGTGCTGTTCTGGGAGAACAGCCAGCCGGTCACCCCGACCGCGACCACCATCACCACGGCCAGCGCGACGAGGTACCAGTTCGGCCGGAACCTCCTGCGCGCCGGGGCGGGCGGTTGCAGGTCGGCCGCGGGGCCGGTGAGCAGGTCGCCCCTGGGCTGGATCAGCGTGTGGTTGACACCGGCCTGTGGGGCGGGGGGCTGACGGAACCCCGCGGCGGCGTGCCCGCCCGTGGGACCCGTCGCCTGTCCCGTGGCACCGGCCGGTGCGGGGCCGCTGTCCCTGGGCAGCGTCCTGTGCGCCTCGACCGCGGCGACCAGCAGCGCGGTCGCGTCCACCGGACGCATCGCGGGATCGCGCGCCGTCGCCTGGGCCACCAGCGTGTCGATCAGCGGTGAGATGTCCGGCAGCAGCGAGGAGGGCGGCGGCACGGTGTCGTGGACGTGCCGGTAGGCCACCGACATCGGCGTCTCGCCCTCGTACGGCTGACGCCCGGTGACCAGCTCGAACAGCATGATCCCCGCGGCGTAGACGTCGCTGCGGGCGTCGGCGGAGCCCGCCGTCACCTGCTCCGGCGACATGTAGCCGATGGTGCCGATCATGACGCCCGTGCGCGTCTGGTTCGTCGCCTCGATCGCGCGGGCCAGGCCGAAGTCCACGACCTTGACCCGCCCGTCGTCGGCGAGCAGCACGTTCTCCGGCTTGACGTCCCGGTGGATCATCCCGGCCTGGTGGGCGGCCCCCAGCGCGGCCAGGACCGGGATCATGACCTCCAGGGCCTCGCGGGCGGGCAGTCTGCCCCGCTCGCGGAGCACGTCGCGCAGGGTGCGCCCGGGGACGTACTCCATCGACAGGTAGACGTTGCCCCCGTCCGTCCCCTGGTCGAACACGTGCACCACGTTGGGGTGCGACAGACTCGCCACCGACTTGGCCTCGCCGATGAACCTGCGCACGAAGGCGGGGTCCTCGGCGAGGTTGCGGTGCATCACCTTCACGGCGACCGTGCGGTCGAGCCGGACGTCCAGAGCCAGGTATACGGTCGCCATCCCGCCCCGGGCGATCCGGGACTCGACGCGGTAACGCCCGTCGAGGAGTTTCCCGACCAGGGGGTCCGTAAGCGTCGTGTCCACCCGGCAGAGTTTACGGGCGATTTGGCGCCCACAGGGTCGGCGTGTTCGAAACCGATGCGGAGAAGTTGACCGATCTCTAAGGAGTCATGGTCTCTAGGGAGTCATGGGGGAGGACGCCTCGGCGTACCTGCGGCGCGGGATGCGGCCCGCCGCCCTGGCCATGCGGCCCGCGACGACCGCCTGCCGCATGGCCCCGGCCATCAGGTCGGGACGGCGCGCCCTGGTCACGGCGGTGGCGAGCAGGACCGCGTCACAGCCGAGCTCCATCGCCAGCGCCGCGTCGCTCGCGGTGCCGATCCCGGCGTCGAGGATCACCGGGACGCCCGAGGCCTCCACGATCAGCTCGATGTTGTGCGGGTTCCTGATGCCCAGCCCCGAGCCGATCGGGGCGCCGAGCGGCATCACCGCCGCGCACCCGGCCTGTTCGAGCCTGCGCGCCAGGGCCGGGTCGTCGCCGATGTAGGGCAGCACGACGAAGCCGTCGGCGACCAGCCGTTCGGCGGCGTCGAAGGTCTCGATGGGGTCGGGCAGCAGGGTGCGCTCGTCGGAGATGACCTCCAGCTTCACCCAGTTCGTCTCCAGCGCCTCCCTGGCCAGCCGCGCGGTCAGCACCGCCTCCCCGGCGGTGAAGCAGCCCGCGGTGTTCGGCAGGACCTTGATGCCGCGCCCGCGCAGCACGTCGAGCACCGAGCCCCGCGCCGCGGGGTCGAGGCGCCGCATCGCGACCGTGGTCAGCTCGGTGCCCGAGGCGACCAGCGCCTGTTCGAGGACCTCAAGCGAGGGCGCGCCCCCGGTGCCCATGATGAGCCGAGAGGAGAACTTCTCCCCGCCGAGGACCAGGTCGTCGCCCGCGTCCGTCAGTGTGTCCTGGATCATGTTCCTCAGCCTCCCTGCACCGCGGTGAGCACCTCGACCCGGTCGGCCTCGGCGAGCGGGGTCGAGTCCCACGCGCCGCGCGAGACCACCTCGTCGTTCACCGCCACGGCCACGCCGCTCATGGTCTCGGTCAGCCGCCGTACGGCCAGCGCCACGGTCGCCCCCTGGGGCAGTTCGTGGGCGGTTCCGTTGATCGTCACGTTCATCGGTGCTCCTGGAAACGCAGTGGAGAGCAGATCGTCCGCAGCTCGTCCACCTCGCCTGACGGGGGTTGGAGGAGAAGGTCGGCGGTGAGCGGGGCGAGCAGCACGCCTCCCCTGTGGTGGCCGGTGGCCAGCGAGAGCCCGGCCACGGCCGAGGGCCCGACCAGCGGCAGATTGTCCGGGGTGCCCGGGCGAAGTCCGGCGACCACGTCACGGACCTGGAGTTCGGTGACGCCGGGGACGAGCTCCCGCGCGTCACGCAGCAGCTCCCACAGCCCTCCCGCCGTCACCCGGGTGTCGAAGCCCATCTCCTCCTGGGTCGCCCCGACGACCAGCTCCCCGTCGCCGCGCGGCACCAGATAGACGGAGGAGCCGTGCACCACGCCGCGCACGCACCGCCCCAGGATCGGGGCGGGGGAGTGCAGCCGCATGATCTGCCCCTTGACCGGCCGTACCGGCGGAACCGCCTCGGGCGGCAGCCCGTCCAGGTCGCCCGACCAGGCGCCCATGGCCAGGACCGTCAGGTCCGCGCCGATCGTCTCGCCGGAGGCCAGCCGTACGCCGGTGATCCGCTCGGAGGCGTCGGCGGTGAGGCCCGCGACGCGGGAGCGGACCAGCGCGCCGCCCCGCCGCTGCAGCGCCGTCAGCAGCGCCTTGACGACCCTTCGCGGATCGACCCAGGAGTCGCCGCCGGCCAGCAGGCCGCCGCGCACCGAGGGGGCGAGCATCGGTTCGAGGCGGCGGCACTCGCGGCCCGTGAGCCGCTCGGCGGGCAGGCCGAGCTTGTCGACGAAGGCGGCCAGCTCGTCGAGCGCGGTCAGGTCGTCGGAGCCGAAGGCGACGTCGAGCGTCCCCTCCGCGCGGTAGTCCAGGTCGAGGCCGCCGTCCTCGGTCAGCTCGGCGGCGAAGGCGGGCCACCTGGCCAGGGAGGCCAGGCCGAGGCGCAGCAGGGGCTCCTCGGTGTAGGTCACCTCGCTGACCGGCGCCAGCATGCCCGCCGCCGCGTGCGAGGCGCCGGAACCGGGGTCGGGGTCGGCCACGGCCACCCGCGATCCCCTCCTGGCCGCGCGCCAGGCCACCGAGAGCCCCGCGACGCCTCCGCCGATGACGAGCACGTCGAAGTGGTGTGACATCCGTACCCCCCGCTCCCTTCGCCGGCATGACCCGGATCAGGTTCCTGGCGGTCGAGGGCCGCTGACGGTCGCGCCTGGATCGTCGCCGCCGTCCGTGTGACCCGTGCGCCCGGCACGGTGTATCAGCACGTCAGCGGGCTTTCGACGGTCCGCGTCGCTCCGTAGCCCTCCTCTCAGCCCGGTACGCCCCGGGCTCCCGCGCGTCTGTTCGCTTCCACCTTAAGGGCTGTGGTGACGCCCTCACTGCGTTGGATGTGAGCTAAATACCGTTTTCGTTATCAAACAGCTAATGGCAGAGGGTCGGGCAGGGCGCTTAGGCTCGTGAGTTGTGAATCATGTCGTGGTGGTTGGCGCCGGGCTGGCCGGCGTACGCAGTGTCGAGGCGTTACGAGCCCGAGGGTTCGCCGGCACGATCACGTTGATGGGCGAGGAGGCGCACCGCCCCTACGACCGTCCCCCGCTGTCGAAGTCCGTCCTGCTGGGGGAGACGGACTCCACGGTCGTCGACTCCGATCTCGACGCCCTTGAGGTCGACTTCCGCGCGGGGGTGGCCGCCAAGGGGCTGCGGCCGGGCGTGGTGGAGACCACCGAGGGCGAGGTCGCCTACGACGGGCTGGTCATCGCCACCGGTGCCCGTCCCGTCCGGTTGCGCGGCGACGGTGAGCAGCACGTGCTGCGCACCATCGACGACGCGCTCGCCCTGCGCGAGCGGCTCGTCGCGGGCACGAGGGTCGCCGTCATCGGGGCGGGCTGGATCGGCGCCGAGGTCGCGACCGCCGCCGCCAGGGCGAACTGCGCGGTGACCGTCGTCGAGGCGGCCGACCTGCCGCTCTCCCAGGCCCTGGGGCCCGTCGGCGCGCACACCGCCCGCTGGTACGAACAGGCGGGTGTCGAGCTGCGCCTGGGCGTCCAGGTCGCCTCCGTCGACCATGACGGGCTCACCCTGGCCGACGGCTCACGGGTCAGGGCCGACGTGGTCGTCACCGGCGTCGGCGTACGGCCCGCCGTCGAGTGGCTGGCCGGTTCCGGCGTCGAGCTGGACAACGGCGTCGTCACCGACGAGCACCTGCGCACCTCGCTGCCCGGGGTGGTCGCCGTCGGCGACTGCGCCGCCTGGTGGTCGCGCCGGTACGGCCGCCGCCTGCGCGTCGAGCACTGGGACACCGCGCTCGGCGCCCCCGAGGTCGCGGTGGCCGCGCTCATGGGTGGCGACGCGGTCTACGACCCGGTGCCCTACTTCTGGTCGGAGCAGTTCGGGCACATGGTGCAGTACGCCGGTCACCACGACGACGAGCTCCTCGTCCTGCGCGGCGATCCGGCGACCGACCCCAGGTGGGGGGCCTGCTGGGTCCGCGAGGACGGCAGGCTGGCCGCGGTCCTGGCGGTGAACCGCCCCCGCGACCTCCTGCAGGGGCGCCGCCTCATCGAGGGCGGTCAGCGGCTCGACGCTCGGCGTCTGGCCGATCCCGCGGTGGCGCTGCGCGACTGCACGGTAGCCTGACCTCCTCACCGGGGTGTTTGGCGGAAGGCTCGATGTGGTAGTGGTGGATTCGTGACGCTTTCTGTTGCGCAGATCGACCGGGAAACAGACCAGTTGGTGGGCGAGTGGCTCACCCTGACCGAGGTCGCCAGGAGACTCAACCTCAGCACCGGTCGCGCGAAGCAACTTCTCAAGGACCGCAAACTCATCGGAGTGCGAAGGGGCGGTGGCGAGCCACAGGTTCCCGCCGCCTTCCTCGCCGACGGCGACGTCGTCAAGGGACTGCCGGGCACGCTCACCGTGCTGCTCGACGCCGGATACGACGACGTCGAGTCGCTCCGGTGGCTCTTCACCCCAGACGAGACCCTTCCCGGGTCCCCGGTGGACGCGATCGTCGCGGGCCGCCACACCGAGGTCAAGAGACGTGCCCAGGCGCTTGCTTTCTGACGCCCGCCTCTATCTCTGCACCGACGGGCGCCGCGACCGCGGTGACCTGGCCGACTTCCTCGACGCCGCCCTCGCCGGTGGGGTCGACATCGTCCAGCTCCGTGAGAAGGGCCTTGAGGCGCGCGAGGAACTCGCCCTCCTTGAGGTCTTCCGCGAGGCCTGTGACCGCCACGGCAAACTGCTCGCGGTCAACGACAGGGCCGACATCGCCCACGCCGCCCGCCCCGACGTGCTCCATCTCGGCCAGGACGACCTTCCCGTACGGGTCGCCCGCGACATCCTCGGCGACGACCTCCTCATCGGGCGTTCCACTCACGCCCCGCAGGAGGCCTCCGCCGCGGCCGTCGAGCCGGGAGTCGACTATTTCTGCTGCGGCCCCATCTGGCCGACACCCACCAAACCGGGCAGGCACGCCCCCGGCCCCGAGCTGCTCAGGCACGCCGCGGCGCTGGAGACGGACCGGCCCTGGTTCGGCATCGGCGGCATCGACCTGTCCAACCTCGACGAGGTCATGTCGTACGGCGTACGCCGGGTGGTGGTCGTGCGGGCCATCACCGAGGCGGACGACCCGAAGGCCGCGGCGGGGGAGTTCAGGAGGCGCCTGACCGCCGGACTCCCCTGATCGTGTTCCCCGTCAGGTACGCCGTGACGTGGCGGCGACGGCCAGGTCGGCCAGCGCCGTACGGGACTCAGGGGTGATCGGGGCGCCCTCAAGCGAGGCGAGGGCATGGTCGAGATACTCCTTGATCATGTTCTCGCACGCCGCGAGGGCCCCGGTCTCCTCGATGATCTGACGCAGCCCGGCCACCCCGGCCGCGTCCAGGTCGGGGTCGCCGAGCGTCTCCTCGACCGTCCTGGCCTGCGACGGGGTCGCCGCGGCCAGGGCACGGGCGACGAGCATCGTCCGCTTGCCCTCCCGGAGGTCGTCCCCGGCGGGCTTGCCCGTCTCCGCAGGGTCGCCGAACACGCCGAGGATGTCGTCGCGGAGCTGGAAGGCGATGCCGACGTGGCGGCCGTACTCCTCGCAGAGCCGGTCGATCCACGGCTCGCGCCCCCGCGCGGCCAGCACCAGGCCGAGCCTGAGCGGCTGCTCGACGGAGTACTTGCCGCTCTTGAAGAGGGCGACGCGCAGCGCGCTGTCGAAGGTGTTCTCCTCGTGCGCCTGCTCAAGCAGGTCGAGGTACTGCCCGCACATCAGCTCGGTGCGCATGTGGTCGTGGATCCGCTGGGCGGCGGCCAGCGACTCGGCGGGCAGCCCGCTGTTGCGCCACATCTCCCCGGACCAGATGAGCAGCAGGTTGCCGAGCAGGATGGCGGCTCCCTCGCCGAACTGCTCCGCCGAGCCGCGCCAGCCCGACTTCTCGTGCATCGCCTGGAACCTGCGGTGCGCCGACGGCATGCCCCTGCGCAGGTCACTGGCGTCCATCACGTCGTCGTGCACCAGGGCGCTCGCCTGGAGCAGCTCAAGGGAGGCGGCGGCGGTGAACAGCGCCGGGTCGTCGTCCCCGCCCGCGCCGTGCCAGCCCCAGTAACAGAAGGCGGGCCGCAGCCGCTTGCCGCCCGCGAGGAACTCCTCGGCCGCGGCGACCAGCGGGGCCAGCTCGGGCGCGCCGACCAGGGGGCGCTGCCGGTCGACGAACTCCCGCAGGGAGCGATCCACTTCGGAACGGATGGTGTCGAGGGCGGCCGCGGAAGGGGTCATGCACCGAGATTATCGGCCCGGAGATGTGGGGTTATGTCCGCGGTGTCCTGTGGAGGCCCACCACGGAGATCAGGGGGAGCGGCAAGGACATTGGGGCGATCACGATTGTGGCGGCCGGTCGGGCGGCCAGTACCCTAGGAGCATGGCTCTGGGTCGCTCGTCAGTCTTTCCCGAACGCGTGCCCACCGTCCGCGAGCTTCTCGCCACCGGTGGCCGGTCGTTCTCGTTCGAGTTCTTCCCTCCGAAGACCGACGAGGGGGAGCGGCAGCTCTGGCGAGCCATCAGGGAGCTTGAGGCCCTGCGGCCCACGTTCGTCTCGGTCACCTACGGCGCCGGTGGCGGCACCCGCGACCGGACGGTCGAGATCGTGGAGCGGCTCGCCCACGAGACGACGCTGACCCCGGTCGCCCACTTCACCGCCGTCAACCACTCCCTGCGTGAGCTGCGTCACCTGGTCGGCAGGTTCGCCGGGGCGGGCGTGCGCAACATCCTCGCCGTGCGGGGCGACCCGCCCGGCGACGTGACGGGAGAGTGGATCCGCCACCCCGAGGGGGTGCAGTACGCCGAGGAGCTGGTCAGGCTCATCCGCCAGTCCGGCGACTTCTGCGTCGGCGTGGCCGCCTTCCCCTACAAGCACCCCAGGTCCGTCTCGGTCGAGGCCGACACCGAGCACTTCGTGCGCAAGTGCCGCTCTGGCGCCGACTACGCGATCACGCAGATGTTCTTCCGCGCGGAGGACTATCTGAGGCTGCGTGACCGGGTGACCGCCCGCGGATGCGAGACCCCGATCATTCCCGGCATCATGCCCGTCACCCAGATGAGCACGATCGCCCGCTCGGAGCAGCTTTCCGGGGCGCCGTTCCCGCCCGAGGTCGCCGCCAGGTTCGAGGCCGTCGCGCACGACCCCGCAGCGGTGCGCAGCCTGGGCATCGAGCACGCCGCCGAGCTGTGTCAGACGCTGCTCGACGAGGGCGCGCCCGGCATCCACTTCATCACCTTCAACCGGTCGAGCGCGACCCGGGAGGTCTTCCAGGCCCTCGACGTCAGGACCGGGGCGGCCCCGCTGGCGGTCTAGGAACCGGCCAGGGGGAGCCGGGTGCCGAGGATCGCGTAGCGCTCCTGGCCGCCGGGGAAGACGAACCCGGTCAGCAGGTCGCCGAAGCCGAGGCTGCGGTAGAGGTGACGGGCCGCGGTCTCCTGGTCACGGGTCGACAGTACGGCGGTGCGCTCCAGGCGCCCCGCGCACAGGCCGGTGACCATGGCCCTGCCCACGCCCTTGCCCTGATAGTCGGGGTGGACGTGGATCTCGGCCAGTTCGAAGGCGTCGTCGAGCCACTCGCCCGTCCTGGCCTGCCCGTCGTGCTCGGTGAGCGCCTGACGGACGACGCCGTGCCACCACTGGCCGGGCTCGCCGTGGAAGCCGTAGGCGACGCCGACCGTCCTGCCGTCGGCGCGCTCGGCGAGCAGACAGGTGAACCCGGTGTAGGAGGCGTGGCCCCTGATGATCGCCCTTCGCCCGGTGAGCTGGTCGGCGGGCGGGAGCATCGCCGCGGTGTAGACGTCGAGAACCGCGTCGAGTTTCGCGGTGAACTCCTCGGGGTCGACCCGTCGCAGTTCGATCACGCAACGCACCCTAGCAGGACAATCAACATGAGGACCGCTCGAAGGTACCAAAGTGACCTGCGGGTGAGCCGGTGGTCAGCGCTCGACCTCGGCCGGGGTTCCGCCGGTGACGCGGACCAGTTCGGCGAAGGAGGTCGGGAAGACCGTGTGCGGGTGTCCGGCCGCCGCCCAGACCACCTCGTGCCTGTCGAGCCAGACGTCGACCAGCGTCCTGATCGGGGCGGGGTGCCCGAGCGGGGCGACGCCGCCGATGACCTGACCGGTCGCCGCGCGGACGAAGTCGGGGGCGGCCCGCCGTACCCTCACCGCGCCGACCGTCTCGGCGATCAGGTCGGTGTCCACTCGGTGGGCGCCGCTGGTCAGCACGAGGAGCGGCGCGCCGTCGGCGTCGAAGATCAGGCTGTTGGCGATGGCGCCGACCTCGCAGCCGAGCTGCGCCGCCGCGGTCGCGGCGGTCGGCGTCGCCTCGTCGAAGACGACGATCTCCCCGGTGACGCCGTGCTCCCGCAGGGCGGCGGCGACCTTCTCGACGTTGGGATGCAACTTTTCTGGCACCCGGCCACTCTAAACGGGTTGACCATCCATTACCTCTTCATAACCGTTGTCGGGGAGTAGGTGGTTCGTGCGCTATGGTCCGTTGTTCGGACTTGACTTACAGGAGGGGATGATGGTGATGGGGATGGGAGGACGGTTCGGAGTGGCCGCGCTGGTGACGGCGCTGGTGACGACGGGGACGGTGCTGTCGGCCTCGCCCGGCGTCGCCGACGCCCAGGTCGCCACCTCCGCGGCGACCGCGGTCACGGCTGCGGCGCCGGGTTTCGTCGCCCCCGGCCAGACGCTGAAGCTCGGCGCGAAGGGGACGGCGGTCAAGGCGCTCCAGACCAGGCTGAGGGAGCTGGGCTACCTGCCGGGCACGGTGGACGGGCGCTACGGCGGCACGACCCTGACCGCGCTCTGGGCCTTCCAGAAGATCAACGGCATCGCGCCGACCAGCACCGTGACCAGGAAGACCTGGAACGCTCTACAGAACCCCAGGGCGCCGAGGGTGCTGGTGCCCAACGGCAGGCCGACCAGGGTCGAGGTCAACCTCACCCAGCAGGTGATGGTGCTGTACCTCAACGGCAGGGTGAAGCTGATCAGCCACATCTCCTCGGGCAGCGGCATCCCGTACTGCGAGACGGCCACCTGGGAGGGCAAGACCCAGCGGTTCTGCGGCAACGCCCGCACGCCCACGGGTGACTACAAGACGACCTGGCGCAGGAGCGGCTGGCACAGGTCCTACCTCGGGCAGCTCTACAACCCGATCTTCTTCAACGGCGGCATCGCCCTGCACGGCGCGCTCTCCGTGCCGCTGGCCCCGGCCTCGCACGGCTGCGTACGGCTGCCGATGAACGTCGCCGCGGTCCTGCCCGGCCTGCTCGGCACCGGGGTCCCGGTGCACGTTCGGGGGAAGTTCGTCCGCTGACGATGTGATTGTGGTTCCTCGTGCCCCCGGTCCTGGGAAGGGCCGGGGGCACGGTCGTCTTGACGGGTGTTTGCCTCCGTTGTGAACACCGGTCCCGTGCCGCTTTCCCGCCATACGGAACGGCACGGCCTCCATGTCCCGGGTCTCTCGGGGGCTATGGAAAACCGCACAACCCTCCAAAGCCCACCTTGAACATTTAAAGCAGGCATATGCCTATAAATCAGTCGATGGGATGGGGAAAAGGATGCGGCTGCCGCCGTACACCCGCCGTGTGAAGGGGGCTCCGGAGGGTGTCCGAAACCCCTTGTCCGTGACCGCCCTCGCTTGTCCCGGCGCGACCCACGGCGAGGAGCGGGGCGCCGGGGGCGGATGGTTCGTGAGGGTCCCGGCTGCCTCGTGGTGTCGAACTTTTGTTCGTGCGTTTACTTGACACTACCTGTGATCGAATTTATGTTCGATGTGATGACGTGGGGCTCGCGGCCCACGTCCAGGTGGCTGGCCCTCGTCAGGACCGTCGGCCACGGCGGGCAGGGCGAGGCCGGGGCGGACGGGGAGAGGGGAAGCTCCTCGTCCGGCCGCCCGGAGGATTTGTCGGTGGGGTCTGCGAGTGTTGACCTGACCGGCGGATTCGCCGGGAGCCGCTTGCGACCAAGGAGGCTGAAGCACATGACCCCTCGGCTCAGCGATTCCGATGGGCCCCGGCTCTCATCCACGGTGCGGGCGCACCTGGCCGACGCACGCGACTGCCTTGAGGAGGCCAGTGCCGCCAGGACCCCCGCCACCCGATACGTCGCCGCCCACCTGGCGGCCCTGCGGGCGGCCGCGGCCATCCTGGCCGCACGGCCCCGCCCCATGGACGGCCGCAGGCGCCGCCTGCGCAGCGCCTGGGAGCTGCTGCCCGAGGCCGAGCCCAGGCTCGCCGAGTGGGCGCCCTACTTCGAGATCAGCGCGACCAAGCGGGCCGCGGCCGAGGCGGGCATGACCCGCATGGTCTCCGCGCGGGACGCCGAGGAGCTCATCTCCGAGGCCGAGCGGTTCGTCGTCACCGTGGAGACCCTCCTCGGCCTGCCCGCCCAGACCACCCTCCCGGCCCGCGTCCCCATGGCGGGCTAGCAGGCCGTACCTCCCGATCAGGCCGCGGAGGAGGTCAGCGGGCGGGCGGTGCGGTGGCGCAGCAGGAGCATGGCGGCGTCGTCGCTCAGCGGCCTGCCCACGTGACGCAGCAGGTCGGCGCGGAGCGCGTCGAGGGCGAGCTGCGGGTCCGAGCCGCTCAGCAGGTGCGCCCTGGAGGCCAGCGGATAGAACTGGCCCGTTCCATCGCGCGCCTCGATGACCCCGTCGGTGTAGAAGAGCACCTGGTCGCCGGGCTCGAAGCGGATCTGGTGCGGCACCGCCTCGCCTCCCTTCAGCGACGCCATGCCCAGCGGAAGGGCCTCGTCGGGAGGCTCGGCGAAGGAGCGGCTGCCGTCGGCCGCCAGCACCATGGGCGGCGGGTGGCCGCAGTTGATGACGGTGATGGAGGTCCCCTCCTGCGCCTCGCCGAGATCGGTCAGGTCGGTGATCTCGGACAGGATGGCGGTGACGAACTGCTCGCCCGACAGCTCCCGCGACAGGGCGTTCTCCAGGCGCGCCACAACGCCCTGTAGCTTGGCCTCGTCGTGGGCGGCCTCCCTGAAGGCGCCGAGCACCACGGCGGCCGTCTCGACGGCCTCCAGGCCCTTTCCCTGGACGTCCCCCACGATGATCCGCACCCCGTGCGGGGTGGTCACCACCTCGTACAGGTCGCCGCCGATGCGGGCCTCGGCCGTGGCCGAGGTGTAGGAGACGGCCACGCCGATGCCGGGGCCCGCCCTGCGCGGCACGGGCCGCAGCAGCACCCGCTGGGCGGCCTCGGCGACGGAACGGACGTCGGCGAGCTGACGCTCGTGCCTGAGCCGTCCCGCGCTGGCCAGCACGCTGGCCACCGTGACACCGAGGATGGCGGCCATGGTGATGTTGGTGCGGGAGGTCCACAGGATGTCGTTGTAGACGCCGAGGGCCACGCACAGCGTCAGCGCGATGAGGCCCGCGACCGTGGTCCTGGCCAGGCCGCAGGCCACACTGGCGAAGGCCGGACCGAGGGCGAGCAGCGGCAGCAGCCCCGAGGTCGGCCCCGAGCCGAAGTCGATCAGCGCGACCAGGCCCATGACGACGAACGGCAGCAGCCTGAGCGTCTCCTGGGTCCTGGTCGCCCCGACGGAGGTCAGCAGCCGCAGGAACGCCCGGGTCTTGGTGGACCCGAGCGCGGCCTTGAGGGAGGCGAGACGGCTTTTCGGGCGCGGTCGAGAGGGATCGTGACGATCCTCTCCCCGGGCCATGTCCACCACATCTCGTTAAATGCCATGTTTGCCTTTTCCTACCACAGCGATCGTGATCCGTGGCGGCGTGCGGGCCATGTTCTAACGAGAGAGGAAGACTTACGGCTCGCCGGGCACGCCCGGCCGCGGGGGGCCCGCGACCGGACGGGTCGTCAGAAGGACTCGACGGCCCTGCGGGCCTCCGGGTCGAGCACACCCCAGTTGATGAGCTCCTCGGTGAGCTCGCTGGGGGACTTGTCGTAGATCACGGCCAGGGAGCGCAGGTCCTCCTGACGGATGGACAGCACCTTGCCGTTGTAGTCACCACGCTGGCTCTGGATGGTGGCCGCGTAACGCGCCAGCGCACCCGCCTTCTCCTTGGGTAGCTGGGCAAGACGCTCAAGGTCGATCACAAGCTTCGGCGTGGGGCCCAGCGGGCTCGGAGCGCTGCCCCCTGGCAGGAGCTCATTGACCGGAACACCGTAGAAGTCGGCCAGCTCGGCCAGCTTCTGCACCGTGACCGCACGGTCCCCACGCTCGTAGGAGCCGACGACAACGGCCTTCCAACGGCCGCGGGACTTCTCTTCGACTCCGTGCAGGGACAGGCCCTGCTGAGTGCGAATCGCGCGGAGTCTTGCACCCAGCGACTTGGCGTATTCAGACGGCATCGTGTGGCCCCCCGGCTCGGTTATGTACTGCTTTCAGTTGATTGTCCTCCCTCGCAACTTATGCCCCAACCACCGGGTTGGCCTGGGGTAGGCACCTTCGGTGACTGATGCGTCGGGGTTTACCCGATAACGCCGCGAGGTGTGGTTACGGACAGTGACGGTAAAGCTGTGGGCGCCTAAGGTCAAGCTGATTGGAAAAAAGATGTCGAATCCGATCCGATGTGGTCCGCCTCAAACGCCGTGCTTGTCCCATCGCGGATAGTGAATCATCACCGCTTCCCCCGCTGTGCGGCGGACCCTGGCTTCCCGGAGGGGGTCCTGGGCACCATCATCACCGGACAGGGCGCCGAACGTATGATCTTCAGCGAGACGTCGCCGAGAAAGACCCGCCGCACGGGCCCGGTCTCGCTCGACGCGCAGATCACCATCGTCGCCTCGCAGTCGGTTCCGGCCAGCGCGGCCGTCACGTCCCTGCCCTCCAGCACCTCCACGTCCACCCGGACGTCGTCGTGCCCCCGGATGATCTCCTCAAGGTCGGCGGTGACCTTCTCCCTGAGCCTGCCGAGCATCTCGGTCTCGATCCTGCCCCGCCGTCCCCCGCTCAGCACGAGGGTGACCAGGCGCAGCGGGACGTCCATCCGCTCGGCGAGCACGAAGGCCTGCCGTACTGCCTCGTCGGAGGCGGGGTCGCGGCGGTAGGCGACGGTCAGCCGCCGCAGGCCGGGCGGGTGGGTCTCGGTGTATCCCCTGGGGGCCAGGGCGACGGGCACGGGGGAGGTGTGCAGGAGCTGGTCGGCGGTGCTGCCGACCCGGATACGGCCCCTGCCGCCGCCGGGGGCCGAGCCGATGACCACCGCGTCGGCCTCGACCTGTTTGGCGAGCTGGACCAGCCCCCTGCCGCTGCCCCGGTGGCCGTGGGAGACGAACTCGACCGGCACGTCCCGCACGTCGGCCAGCAGCTCGCGGGCCTGGTCCAGGACGGCCTTCGCCTGCGCCGTCACGTAGGCCCGCCACTCGGCGTCGATCTTCCCCGGCCCCGGCGTGGGCCAGGCGGGCACGTGGACGTGGGCGACGGTCAGCCGGGCCCCGGCCTGGCGGGCCAGCAGTACGGCCAGCGTCAGCCCGTCCTGTCCCCGGCTTCCGGGGACGAATCCGGCGAGGATGTGCTCGATCTTCATCGGACGCTCCTGCTGAGGCGTGAGTGGCGGAAGCCGTACAGGAAGTAGGCGAGCAGGCCGACGGCCATCCAGATGGCGAAGGCGAGCCAGGTGACCCCGGCCAGGCCCAGCATGACCACCACGCAGAAGATCACCCCGAGGATCGGGGTCAGCGGGAAGAGCGGGGTCCTGAAGCTGCGCGGCAGGTCCGGCTGGGTACGGCGCAGCACCAGCACGCCGACGTTGACGATGGCGAAGGCGAACAGGGTCCCGATGCTGGTGGCCTCGGCGAGCTGGCCGAGCGGGATGAACCCGGCCAGCACGGAGACGAACGTGGCGACGATGAGCGTGTTGGCGACCGGGACCTGGCGGCGCGGGTCGATCCGCTCGAAGATCCTCGGCAGCAGGCCGTCGCGGGACATCGCGAACAGGATGCGGGTCTGGCCGTACAGCACGGTCAGCACGACGCTGGCGATGGCGATGACCGCGCCGAAGGAGATGATCAGGCCCGCCCAGGTCGAGCCGGTCGCGCGGTCGGCGATCAGGGCGAGGCTGGCCTCGGTGGTCTCCGGGTCGAACTGCTGCCAGGGCATGGCGCCGACGGCGGCCAGCGCGACCAGCACGTAGACGACAGTGACGATGACCAGCGACAGCAGGATCGCCAGCGGCAGGTCGCGCTTGGGGTTCCTGGCCTCCTCACCGGCGGTCGAGGCGGCGTCGAAGCCGATGTAGGAGAAGAAGACCTGCGAGGCGGCCGCGGTGATGCCGGCGACGCCCATCGGGACGAAGGGGGTCAGGTTGCCGCTCTCGAAGGCGGTGAAGGCCACGACGCAGAAGAACACCAGCACCGCGATCTTGATCAGCACGAAGATCGCGTTCGCGGTCGCGCTCTCCGAGGCGCCGCGCAGCAGCAGCCAGGTGGCCAGCAGGACGATCAGGATCGCGGTGACGTTGATCACGCCGCCCTGGTCGCCGGGGGAGTGGGTGATGGCGGCGGGAAGCTGCCAGCCGAACAGGTCGCGGAAGAAGTGGTTGAGGTACTCCCCCCAGCCGACCGCGACCGCCGCCACGGAGACGGCGTACTCCAGCATCAGGCACCAGCCGCACACCCAGGCGACCAGCTCGCCCAGCGTCGCGTAGGCGTAGGAGTAGGAGGAGCCGGAGACCGGGATGGTCCCGGCCAGCTCGGCGTAGGACAGCGCGGAGAACAGCGCCGTGACGGCCGCCAGGACGAAGGCGAGGATCACCGCGGGTCCCGCCTTCGGCACGGCCTGGCCGAGGATGACGAAGATGCCCGTGCCGAGGGTGGCACCCACGCTGAAGAGGGTGAGCTGCCACAGGGTCATGGTCCGGCGCAGCTCGCCGCCCTCGCCGTGACCGCCCTCGGCGACGATCTGCTCGGCGGGTTTGGTGCGCAGGAGCCGCCGTACCACGGAGTCCACGTGTTGCCCTCCTCGAAGAGACCGTCAAAGGGTGCTGGCCAGCGGCCAGGTGGCGTTGGGGGTGACGATGGTGCCCGCCTCGCCCTCCAGGATCAGCTCCGCCTCGTCCAGCTTCCCGATCGCGGCCATGTCGCCGGTGGTCTCGACGAAGCGGCAGGCGGCCTCGACCTTGGGGCCCATGGAGCCCGCGGGGAAGCGCTCGGCGCGAAGCTGGTGCGGCGTGGTGTGGGTGATCTCCTCCTGCCGCGGCGTCCCGAAGTGCCTGGCGACCCGCGACACGTCGGTGAGGATCATCAGGACGTCGGCCTCAAGGGCCTCGGCGAGCACCGAGGCGGTCAGGTCCTTGTCGATGACGGCCTCGACGCCCTGGAGCTGGCCCCTGTCGTTGCGGATGACCGGGATCCCGCCGCCGCCCGCGCAGACCACCACGACGCCGTCGCGGACCAGGCGGCGCAGCAGCCGGGTCTCCACGACCCGCTGCGGGGCGGGGGAGGGCACGACGCGGCGCCAGTACTGACCGTCCGGCTTGACGGTCCAGCCGTACTCCCCGGCCAGTTTCTCCGCCTCGGCCCGCTCGTAGACCTGGCCGACGAACTTCGTCGGGTCGTCGAAGGCGGGATCGACCGCCGAGACGAGCGTCTGGTTGATCGTGGCGGCCACCTGCCGCCCCGGAAGCGCGTTCTGCAGGGCCTGGAGCATCCAGTAGCCGATCATGCCCTGCGTCTCGGCGCCGATGGTGTCCAGCGGGTACGGCCTGGCCAGGTTGGGGTCGTTGGCGCTCTCCAGCGCCAGCACGCCGACCTGGGGGCCGTTCCCGTGCGTGATGATCAGCTCGTGCCGCTCGGCGAGCCTCGCCAGTGAGGCGGCGACGACCTGGACGTTCTCCCGCTGGGTCAGCGCGTCGGGGCTCTGCCCCCTGCGCAGCAGCGCGTTGCCCCCGAGGGCGACCAGAACCCGCATCCTCAGTCTCCCAGGGTGGCGACCATGACGGCCTTGATGGTGTGCAGGCGGTTCTCCGCCTGGTCGAAGACGATCGAGATCGGCGACTCGAAGACCTCGTCGGTGACCTCAAGGGCGTCGTGGCCGGTCTTCTCGTACAGCTCCTCACCGACCTTCGTCTCCCGGTTGTGGAAGGCGGGCAGGCAGTGCATGAACCTCACCCCGGGGTTGCCGGTCGCCTCGACGACCGAGGCGTTCACCTGGTACGGCATGAGCAGCTTGACGCGCTGGTCCCACACCTCCTTCGGCTCGCCCATGGACACCCACACGTCGGTGTAGAGGAAGTCCACGCCCCTGACGCCCTCGGCGACGTCGTCGGTGACGGTGATCCTGGCGCCGGTCCTCTCGGCGAGGTCCCTGGCCGGTTTGGCGACCGTGGCCTCCTCGGGCCACAGCTCCCTGGGGGCCACGATCCGCACGTCCATCCCCATCAGCGCGCCGGTGACCAGCAGCGAGTGGCCCATGTTGTTGCGGGCGTCGCCGAGGTAGGCGTAGGAGATCTTCCGCAGCGGCTTGTCGCTGTGCTCCCGCATGGTGAGCAGGTCGGCGAGCATCTGGGTGGGGTGCCACTCGTCGGTGAGGCCGTTCCAGACCGGGACTCCCGAGCAGGCGGCCAGCTCCTCGACGTAGGCCTGCTTGCTGCCCCGGTACTCGATGCCGTCGAACATCCTGCCGAGCACCCTGGCGGTGTCGCGCACCGACTCCTTGTGGCCCATCTGGGAGCCGCTGGGGTCGAGGTAGGTGACGTGCGCCCCCTGGTCGTGCGCGCCGACCTCGAAGGCGCACCGGGTGCGGGTCGAGGACTTCTCGAAGATCAGGGCGATGTTCTTGCCCTTCAGGCGCGGCCTCTCGTTGCCCGCGTACTTGGCCGCCTTGAGCTCGGCCGCGAGGGTGACGAGGAATCCGAACTCCTCAGGGGTGAAGTCGAGCTCCTTGAGGAAGCTGCGGTTGCGCAGGTTGAATGCCATGTGCGTGTCCCTGGTGAGAGGTCAGATGCCGTCGCGTTCGAGGGGACAGCTCATGCAGCGGGGGCCGCCCCTGCCCCTGCCCAGCTCGCTGCCCCTGATGGTGATCACCTCGACGCCGTTGGCGCGCAGGTAGTTGTTGGTGGTGGTGTTGCGCTCGTAGGCGACGACGACGCCGGGGCTGAGCGCGAGCACATTGCAGCCGTCGTCCCACTGCTCCCGCTCGGCCGCGTAGACGTCCTGGGTCGGGGTGAGGATTCTGACCTCGTCCAGGCCCATGGCGTGGGCGATGGCCCGGTGCATGTCCTCGGGCGCGTGGTCGGTGATCTTGAGTTCCTTCTCGGTGTCGCCGGGCTCGACGGTGTAGGAGGGCAGCATGCCCAGCCCGGCGAACTTGGTGAACACCCCCACGTCCACGCTGGTCATCACGGTGTCCAGGTGCATGAAGGCCCGCGCCTTCGGCATGTTCAGGGCGACGATCTTCCGCGCGGCCCCCTTGGCGAACAGGCTGCGCGCGAGCATCTCGACAGCCTGCGGCTGGGTGCGCTCACTCATCCCGACGAGTACGGCGCCGCGCCCGATCACCAGCACGTCACCGCCCTCGATGGTGGCCGGGGCGGCGGCCAGGCCCGGCATCCACAGGTTGAAGCCGCCCTCGTCCGGCCTGTCGAAGCCCCGGGCGAACATCGGGTGGAAGCGGTAGATCGCCTCGTAGTTCACGGTCTCGCGCTGGCGGGCCTTCTTGCGCATGGCGTTGATGGAGACGCCGTCGTAGATCCAGCAGGAGGTGTCGCGGGTGAACAGGTGGTTGGGCAGCGGCGGCAGCACGAAGTCGTCGGGGCCGAGGGTGTGGAAGGCCAGGCTCTTGGGGTCGGTGCCCCGGTCGACGAGCTCCTGCTTGGTGATCCCGCCGGTGAGGTAGAGCTGCAGGTCGTCGGAGTGCATCGCGTCCAGCGCGTTGCGCAGGGCGTCGACGGCCATCGGGCCGAAGAAGCGCTCCTCGATGACGTGGTCGAGGATGTACTTGCGGGCCTCGGGGATGTCGATCGTCTCGCGCAGCAGGTCGCCCAGCAGGTAGACGGTGACCCCGCGCTCGGTCAGCACCCGCTGGAACTCCTCGTGCTCCTCGACCGCGCGCTGCACCCACAGCACGTCGTCGAAGAGGAAGTCGTCCTTGTTCGACGGGGTGAGCCGTTTCAGGGACAGCTCGGGCCTGTGGAGCAGGACCTTGTGGAGCCGTCCGACTTCGGAGTCGACGTGAAAGCTCATTTCTCTTCCTCCATGGTGGACCGGCCGGGTACCTCGTCGGCGGGGCCGTACTCGCCGCGTTTGGCTTTTGTCCAGATGTAGACAGGAATGCCCACCAGGAGCATCAGGAAGCCCACGAAGATGGCCTGGGTGCCGGCGCCGTACGTCATCCAGAAGGCGAACAGGATGGCGACCGCGGTGACGGTCAGGTCGCGGCCGAGCCTGACCCCCTCGACCCTGCGGGCCCCGGTGACCAGCCAGAAAAGCTGGGCGCACGCGGAGAAGAAGTAGGGGATGACCGTGGTGAAGGTGGCGATCAGCAGGATCCTGTCGAAGCCGCCCTCCGAGCCGAGGTAGTTGTAGAACACGACAAGCGAGGTCAGCGCGGTCCCGGCGACGATGCCGAACCAGGGCACGCCCCGGCGTGACCGGGCGGCGAAGACCGAGGGGAACAGGCCGTCCCTGGCGGCGGCCATCGGCATCTCCGCGACCAGCATGGTCCAGCCGTTGATGGCGCCGATGCCGGAGACGATCGCGCAGGCCGCCATGATGCCGCCGCCGACGCTCCCGCCGAACATGCCGTTGATCGCGTCGGCGAAGGGGGCTGTGGAGTTGGCGAGCGCCTCGTGCGGGACGGTGCCGAAGATGGCGACCGTGCTGAGCATGTACATCGCGGCGCAGATCAGCACGCCGTAGACGCTGGCCCTGCCGATGTTGCGGGCCGGGTCCCTGACCCGTTCGGCGACGATGGTGACGCTCTCCACACCCGAGTAGATGAACAGCGCGAGCGCGCCCGCGGTGGACAGCGCGGCGATCCAGGAGCCGCCGGTCGCCACGAAGGGGCCGAAGTTGGCGCCCCGCATGAAGAACAGGCCGACCACCGCGACGAAGAGCAGCGGGATGAACTTCAGCACCGTGGTGACCACCGCGAAGGCGCCGATGTTGCGCACCCCGCTCAGGTTGATCAGCGCCGGGATCCACAGGGCGACGAGCGCCAGGGCGATCTGGGCGGCCGGGGACTCCCAGCGCAGGAAGTAGTTGACGTAGTTGACCCAGACGACGGCGATGGCGGCGTTGCCGATCCAGGCGGTCAGCCAGAACGACCAGGCGTTCCAGAAGCCGGAGAACTCCCCGAAGGCGTCCTTGGCGTAGGCGTACGGCCCGCCGCCCGCGGGCAGGCGCGCGCCGAGCCTGCCGAAGACCACGGCGAGCGCGATGGCGCCGACCGACACCAGGGCCATGGCCAGGAGACTGACGGTGCCGTAGGCGGCCAGCGAGGCGGGAAGCAGGAACACGCCCGTGCCCACGATGTTGCCCACGATCAGGGAGATCGCCGCGGGGAGACCGAGTTTGCCGTGTTCCTCGGCGATCTCCTCGGCCGCCCTGTCGCGGATCACCGCTTCTTCAGCGGCGGCGTTCTCTGCGGCGGTGCGCCCTCGCGGACGGTCGCCGAAGGAATCTCCCATCCACGCCCCCCGGCACGGTGCCAATACCCAATGGGTCCCCAGGGGAGGAAGGGGCGAAACCCGCCCTACCAGGGCGGACGGTGCGATCAGCCGCGGGTCAGCGCGTGGGTGGGGGAGGGGGCGACCTCGGCCGTCGAGCCCGAGATCGGGGGAAGCACCACGGCCATGATCGCCATGATCGCGGCCAGCAGGGCGACGGGAATCAGGACGCCGGGGAAGGGGCTGCGGCGGACGGGTAGCGGCTCGGCGGTGACCGCGCCGGTCGCGAACGACGACAGCGTCTCGGCCAGGAGCGGGTCCTCGACGTAGAGCCGGTCGGCGATTCCGTCAAGGGCGCGCTTTTCGCGAGCGGACAGGCCCATGGTTCTCGATCCCCCGGTGGCTGACGATGACCCGAAGGATTTTAATGCCACTTTGTCGGGTTTTGCCAAGTTGGGGAGTGTAGATCTTCGTTCCTACCGGATGCCCTCGGGGTGGGCCAGCGCCTCGGCCCCGCCGGTGATCTCGGTCAGCTCCGTGGTGATCTCCGCCTGGCGCGCGGAGTTGGCCCGCCGGGTCAGCAACGCGAGGATCTCGCGGGCGTTGTCCGTCGCCGACGTCATCGCCTGACGCCGCGCGGCGTGCTCGGCGGCGCTCGACTCCAGCAGCATGCGCCAGATCCGCGCCCTGACGTACTGCCGCAGCAGCAGGTCCAGCACGACCGCGGCGGAGGGCTCGAAGGTGTACGGCGGAGGCGGAGGCAGATCCTCGTCTCCCTCTGCCTCGCGCTCCTCGACCTCGATGGGCAGGATCCTGTGCACCCTGGTCCGCTGGGTCAGCATGGAGACGAACTCGGTGAACACCACGTGCACCTCGCCGACCCCGCCCTCCCTGGTCGGCCTGTCGAAGGCCTCGACGAGCGTCTGCCCGATCTCCGCTGCGGCCTCGTAGGTCGGGCGGGCGGACAGGCCGGTCCACTCCCGTTCCGTGCTCCTGCGCCTGAAGCGGTAGAAGTCAGCCGCCCTGCGGCCGTACAGGTAGAACACGGGCTCCCTGTCCCGCTCGCGCAGGTAGGCGGCCAGCGCGTCGCCCTGACGCAGCGCGTTGCCGTTGAACGCGCCACAGAAGCCCCGGTCCGAGGTCAGCACCAGCACGGCCACCCGCGAGGTGTCCGGCCGCCGGTTGAGCAGCGCGTGGTTCATGTGGAGCCCATGACTGACCAGGATCGAGGCCACCCCGGTGATCTCCTTCGCGTACGGCCTGGCCGCCTCAAGGCGTCTACGGGCCTCGGGGATCCGCGAGGAGGCGATGAGCTCCTGGGCACGGGTGATCTTGGACGTCGAGGTGACGGACCGGATGCGCGCGCGGATCGCGCGGAGTTCGGCTCCCATGACCCCCTCCCTGGTCCACGGCCGGTTGGAAGGGGACTGCCCGGCGTGGTCTGCGGCTATGGCCGGAGGAGGGCCAGGTTTCGCCAATCGGCGGGCCGTCCGGGTCATGCGAGTTATATGTCTTCTTTGTAGTGGTCAGGGAGTCAAGGGGGTGGTTCAGGGGCATCGCCGGGCGGCTGCTAACGTGAAACCGTCAGCTTCCTTTAAGACCCGTCCCGTGAGGCGGGAAAGGTGGTGTTCTCATTGGCTGATTCCGTTTCGCATGCCCGCGGGGGCGCGCACGCGGTCCTCGAAGGACCCGACATCAACCGCGCGCTGATCCGCATCTCCCACGAGATCCTCGAACGCACCAAGGGTGCCCAGGACATCGTCCTGCTCGGGATCCCCACCAGGGGCGTCTACCTCGCCCGCCGCCTGGCCGCCTACATCAGGCAGTTCGAGGGCCGCTCCGTGCCGGTCGGCTCCCTCGACGTCACCATGTACCGCGACGACCTGCGCCTGCGTCCCGCCCGCGCGCTCGGCCGCACCGAGCTGCCCGCCGACGGCATCGACGGCAGGACCGTGGTCCTCGTCGACGACGTCCTCTACTCGGGCCGCACGGTCCGCTCCGCCCTCGACGCCCTCAACGACCTGGGCCGCCCCCAGGTCGTCCAGCTCGCCGCCCTGGTGGACCGGGGCCACAGGGAGCTGCCGATCAGGGCCGACTACGTGGGCAAGAACCTCCCCACCTCCAAGTCCGAGATCGTCAAGGTCTGCCTGGAGGAGAACGACGGCCGCGACGCCGTCCTGCTGCTGAAGGAAGACGACAAGTGAAGCGGCACCTGATCTCGGCGGCCGACCTGAGCCGTGACGACGCCCTGCTGATCCTGGACACCGCCGACGAACTGGCGAAGATCTCGGAACGGTCCATCAAGAAACTGCCCACCCTGCGGGGCCGTACGGTCGTCAACCTCTTCTTCGAGGACTCCACCCGCACCCGCATCTCCTTCGAGGCCGCGGCCAAGCGCCTGTCCGCCGACGTCATCAACTTCTCCGCCAAGGGGTCGAGCGTCTCCAAGGGCGAGTCGCTGAAGGACACCGCGCTGACCCTTGAGGCCATGGGCGCCGACGCCGTCGTCATCAGGCACGGCGCCTCGGGCGCCCCGCACCGCCTGGCGAACTGGGTGCGCGGCAGCGTCGTCAACGCCGGGGACGGCACCCACGAGCACCCGACCCAGGCCCTGCTCGACGCCTTCACCATGCGCCGCCGCCTCGGCCCGCTCGACGGCAGGAAGATCACCATCGTCGGCGACGTCCTGCACAGCCGGGTCGCACGCTCCAACGTGCTTCTGCTGTCCACCCTCGGCGCCGAGGTGACCCTGGTCGCCCCGCCGACCCTGCTGCCGGTGAGCGTCGGCTCCTGGCCGTGCGAGGTCTCCTACGACCTGGACGCCGTGCTGCCCAAGTCCGACGTGGTGATGATGCTGCGCGTGCAGCGCGAGCGGATGAACGCCGCCTTCTTCCCCACCGAGCGCGAGTACAGCCGCCGCTACGGCCTCGACCGCGAGCGCGTCGCCCGGCTGCACGACGAGGCCATCGTGATGCACCCCGGCCCGATGAACCGGGGCATGGAGATCGCCGCCGAGGTGGCCGACTCGCCCCGCTCGACGATCGTCGAACAGGTCGCCAACGGTGTGACCACCCGCATGGCCGTCCTTTACCTGCTGCTCGGCGGCGCCGACCTCGGAGGAGAGATCCAGTGAAGACCATCGTCATCAAGGGCGCCAGGATCCTCGGCGGCGAGCCCGCCGACATCTTGATCCGCGACGGCGTCTTCGCCGAGATCGGCCAGGACCTGAGCGGGGACGAGACGATCGACGCCACCGGGCTCGTCGCGCTGCCCGGCCTGGTCGACCTGCACACCCACCTGCGCGAGCCCGGCCGCGAGGACGCCGAGACCGTGGAGACCGGCACCCGCGCCGCCGCGCTCGGCGGCTACACCGCGGTCCACGCCATGGCCAACACCGACCCGGTCGCCGACACCGCGGGCGTCGTCGAGCAGGTCTGGCGCCTCGGCCAGGAGGCAGGGCACTGCGACGTGCGCCCGGTCGGCGCCGTCACCGTCGGGCTCGACGGCGAGCGCCTGGCCGAGCTCGGCGCGATGGCCGACTCGGCCGCCCGGGTCCGCGTCTTCTCCGACGACGGCAAATGCGTCTCCGACGCGGTGCTCATGCGCCGCGCCCTGGAGTACGTCAAGGCCTTCGACGGCGTGGTCGCCCAGCACGCCCAGGAGCCGCGCCTGACCAAGGACGCGCAGATGAACGAGGGCGCGGTCTCCGGCAGGCTCGGCCTGAACGGCTGGCCCGCGGTCGCCGAGGAGGCGATCATCGCCCGAGACTGCCTGCTGGCCGCGCACGTCGGCTCCCGCCTGCACGTGTGCCACCTGTCCACCGCGGGCTCCGTCGAGATCGTCCGCTGGGCCAAGTCGAAGGGCTGGGACGTCACCGCGGAGGTGACCCCGCACCACCTGCTCCTGACCGACGACCTCGTCGAGGACTCCCCGGTCGGCTCCTACAACCCCATCTACAAGGTGAACCCGCCGCTGCGCACCCGCGCCGACGTCGAGGCGCTGCGCGCCGCCCTGGCCGACGGCACGATCGACTGCGTCGCCACCGACCACGCCCCGCACCCGGTCGAGGACAAGGAGACCGAGTGGGCCGCCGCGGCCATGGGCATGATCGGCCTGGAGACCGCGCTCTCGGTCGTGCAGGAGGCCATGGTCGAGACCGGGCTGCTCGACTGGGCCGGTGTCGCCGAGCGCATGTCCTTCGCCCCGGCCAGGATCGGCAGGGTCGCTGACCACGGCCGGCCGATCGAGGTGGGGGCCCCGGCCAACGTCACCCTCTACGACCCGGCCGTGCGCGCCGAGGTGGACCCGGCTGGATACGCCTCCAAGAGCCGCAACACCCCCTACCAGGGCAGGGCCCTGCCGGGACGGGTCGTGGCGACCTTCCTGCGCGGCAGGCCGACCGTCCTGGACGGAAAGCTCGCCTGACGCCTCTCACCCGCGGCGCGCGGACGTCCCCGGCGGTGGGGCGTCCCCGTCCGGGACGGAGCCGTCCCACATCATGGAGAGACACCCCTCAGGTGTGCCAGATATTTCATACTTTGCGGAGCAATGACCGAGATGATCGGGGTGTTTGAGTGACCGCAGTGCTAGTGCTGGAAGACGGCCGTGTCTTCCACGGAACCCCGTACGGGGCCCAGGGGGAGACCTTCGGCGAGATGGTCTTCAACACCGGGATGACCGGCTACCAGGAGACCCTCACCGACCCCTCCTACCACCGTCAGATCGTCGCGATGACCGCGCCGCACATCGGCAACACGGGGGTCAACGACGAGGACCCCGAGTCCTCCCGCGTCTGGGTCTCCGGCTACGTGGTCCGCGAACCCGCCCGCGTCCCCTCCAACTGGCGATCGAGGCGCTCCCTCGACGACTACCTGAAGGACCAGGGCGTCGTCGGCATCGCCATCCCCGGCACCCGTGCCCTCACCCGCCACCTGCGCGAGCGCGGCGCCATGCGCGCGGGCGTCTTCTCCGGCGAGGCCCTCGCGCCGGTGGAGGAGCTCCTCGCCAGGGTCAGGAACAGCCCCGCCATGGAGGGCGCCGACCTCGCCGAGGCGGTCTCGACCGCCGAGCCGTACGTCGTGCCCGCCGTCGGGGAGAAGCGCTTCACCGTCGCGGCCGTGGACCTCGGCATCAAGGCGATGACCCCGCACCGGATGGCCGAGCGCGGCTGCGAGGTGCACGTCCTGCCCGCCTCCAGCACCGTCGAGGACATCCTCGCCCTCGACCCCGACGGGGTGTTCTTCTCCAACGGCCCCGGCGACCCGGCGACCGCCGACCACCAGGTCGAGGCGCTGCGCGGCGTGCTCGAAGCGGGCAAGCCGTTCTTCGGCATCTGCTTCGGCAACCAGATCTTCGGCCGCGCCCTCGGGCTCGGCACCTACAAGCTGCGCTACGGCCACCGCGGGGTCAACCAGCCCGTCCAGGACCGCCGCACCGGCAAGGTGGAGATCTCCGCGCACAACCACGGCTTCGCCGTACGGGCCCCGCTTGAGGGCACCTTCGACACGCCGTACGGCCCGGCGGAGGTCAGCCACGTCAACCTCAACGACGACTGCGTCGAGGGGCTGCGGCTGGTCGACCGGCCCGCCTTCAGCGTCCAGTACCACCCGGAGGCCGCGGCGGGCCCGCACGACTCCGCCGGGCTGTTCGACAGCTTCTGCGCGCTGATGGAAGAGACAGGGAACACGACGGGGGGGAACAAGGGTGCCTAAGCGCACGGACATCCAGTCGGTCATGGTGATCGGCTCGGGGCCGATCGTGATCGGACAGGCCTGCGAGTTCGACTACTCGGGCACCCAGGCCTGCCGCGTGCTGCGGGCCGAGGGCTTCCGCGTGATCCTCGTCAACAGCAACCCGGCGACGATCATGACGGACCCCGAGTTCGCCGACGCGACCTACGTCGAGCCGATCACCCCGGAGATCGTCGAGAAGATCATCGCCAAGGAGCGCCCCGACGCGCTGCTGCCCACCCTGGGCGGGCAGACCGCGCTCAACACCGCGATCGCCCTGCACGAGGCCGGGGTCCTGGCCAAGTACGACGTCGAGCTGATCGGCGCGGACGTGGACGCCATCCAGGCGGGCGAGAACCGCGAGATGTTCAAGGACATCGTGGCCAAGGTCGCCGCCGAGCGCGGCCTCAACGCCGAGTCGGCCCGCTCGTTCGTCTGCCACACCATGGACGAGTGCGTGGCCGCGGCGGGCGAGCTGGGCTACCCGCTGGTCGTGCGGCCCTCCTTCACCATGGGCGGCGTCGGCTCGGGCTTCGCCCACGACGAGGAGGGGCTGCGCCGGATCGCCGGAGCGGGCCTGGACGCCTCGCCGACCACCGAGGTGCTCCTTGAGGAGTCCATCCTCGGCTGGAAGGAGTACGAGCTGGAGGTCATGCGCGACAAGGCCGACAACGTCGTCATCGTCTGCTCCATCGAGAACCTCGACCCGATGGGCGTGCACACCGGCGACAGCGTCACCGTGGCCCCCGCGCTGACCCTCACCGACCGCGAGTACCAGAACATGCGTGACGTCGCCATCGCGGTCATCCGCGAGGTCGGCGTGGACACCGGCGGCTGCAACATCCAGTTCGCGGTGAACCCGGAGACCGGGCGCATGATCGTCATCGAGATGAACCCCCGCGTCTCCCGCTCCAGCGCCCTGGCCTCCAAGGCCACCGGCTTCCCGATCGCCAAGATCGCCGCCAAGCTGGCCATCGGCTACACCCTGGACGAGATCCCCAACGACATCACCAGGGAGACCCCGGCCTCCTTCGAGCCCTCGCTCGACTACATCGTGGTCAAGGTCCCGCGTTTCGCCTTCGAGAAGTTCGCCGGGGCCGACCAGACCCTGACGACCCACATGAAGTCGGTCGGCGAGGCCATGGCCATCGGCAGGTCCTTCCCCGAGGCCCTGCAGAAGGCCCTGCGCTCCCTGGAGAAGAAGGACGCGACCTTCACCTGGGCCGGGGAGCCCGGCGACAAGGACGCGCTGCTCGACGCCTGCCGTACACCGCATGACGGCAGGCTGCGCACGATGCAGCAGGCCATCCGCGCGGGCGCGACGGCGGAGGAGCTGTTCGAGGCGACCTCGGTGGACCCGTGGTTCCTCGACCAGCTCTACGCGATCGACGAGGTCGCCGCCGAGCTGCGCGACGCCGAGGCCCTCACCGCCGAGGTCCTCACCACGGCCAAGCGGTACGGCTTCAGCGACATCCAGATCGCCGAGCTGCGCGGCACGTCGGAGCCGGAGATCCGCGCCCTGCGGCACACGCTGGGCGTGCGGCCCGTCTACAACACCGTGGACACCTGCGCCGCCGAGTTCGCCGCCCAGACGCCCTACCTCTACTCCACCTACGACGAGGAGACCGAGGTCCCGCAGGGCGAGCGTCCCAAGGTCCTCATCCTCGGCTCGGGCCCCAACCGCATCGGCCAGGGCATCGAGTTCGACTACGCCTGCGTGCACGCCTCGTTCGAGCTGTCGGCCGCCGGATACGAGACCGTCATGGTCAACTGCAACCCGGAGACCGTCTCGACCGACTACGACACCTCCGACCGGCTCTACTTCGAGCCGCTCACCCTGGAGGACGTCCTTGAGGTCGTCCACGCCGAGCAGCAGAGCGGCCCCGTCGCGGGCGTCATCGTCCAGCTCGGCGGCCAGACCCCGCTCGGCCTGGCCCAGGCGCTCAAGGACGCCGGGGTGCCGATCGTGGGCACCTCGCCCGAGTCGATCCACCTCGCAGAGGAGCGCGGCGCGTTCGGCCGGGTCCTGGCCGAGGCCGAGCTGCCCGCGCCCAAGCACGGCACCGCCGTCACGGTCGAGGAGGCGCTGGAGATCGCCGAGGAGATCGGCTACCCGGTGCTGGTGCGGCCCTCCTACGTCCTGGGCGGTGCGGGCATGGCCATCGTCTACGACGACAGGACGCTGAGCACCTACATGGCAAGGGCGGGCGCGGCCAGCGACCACCCGGTCCTGGTGGACAAGTTCCTCGACGAGGCCGTCGAGATCGACGTGGACGCCCTGTTCGACGGCGAGGAGCTCTACCTCGGCGGCGTGATGGAGCACATCGAGGAGGCCGGCATCCACTCCGGCGACTCGGCCTGCTCGCTGCCCCCCATGACGCTCGGCAGCCACGACATCAAGCGCATCCGCGCCGCGACCGAGGCCATCGCCAGGGGAGTGGGCGTGCGGGGGCTGCTGAACGTGCAGTACGCGATGTCGGCCAACATCCTGTACGTCCTTGAGGCCAACCCCAGGGCCAGCCGTACGGTGCCGTTCGTCTCCAAGGCGACCGCGGTCCCGCTGGCCAAGGCGGCGGCCAGGGTGATGATGGGCGCGACCGTGGCCGAGCTGCGGGCAGAGGGCATGCTCCCGGCCGAGGGCGACGGCGGCACGCTGCCGCTCGACGCGCCCATCGCGGTCAAGGAGGCCGTGCTGCCGTTCAACCGCTTCCGGGGCGTGGACACCGTGCTCGGCCCCGAGATGCGCTCGACCGGCGAGGTCATGGGCATCGACGAGTTCTTCGGCACCGCCTACGCCAAGTCGCAGGCCGCCGCCTACGGCTCGCTGCCGACCAAGGGGCGGGCGTTCGTCTCGGTAGCCAACCGTGACAAGCGCGCGATGATCTTCCCGGTCAAGGCGCTGGCCGACCTCGGCTTCGAGATCCTGGCGACCGAGGGCACCGCCGAGGTGCTGCGCCGCAACGGCGTCCATGCCAAGATCGTGCGCAAGCAGAGCGAGGGCCCGGGTCCCGACGGGGAGCCGACCATCGGCGGGCGCATCCTGGACGGCGAGGTGGACCTCATCGTGAACACGCCCTTCGGCAGCCCCGGCCAGTCCGGGCCGCGGCTGGACGGCTACGAGATCCGCACCGCCGCGGTGCTGCGGGGCGTGCCCTGCATCACCACCGTCCAGGGACTGGCGGCGGCCGTACAGGGCATCCAGGCCATCGTCCGCGGCGACGTCGGCGTGCGCTCCCTGCAGGAGCACGCGCGGCGGCTGCGGGGCTGAGCCCGCCGAGGAACGGCCCCGGCGACCCCCGTGACGGGCGGGGACCGGCCGTGGGCGTGGAGAATGAGGAGCCGGACGCGACCGTGGGCGCGTCCGGCCGGGGAGGACGGGGTCGAGCGAGGGACCGGACGCCACGAGGACGAGAACCCCTGCGGGGTTGCCCCCAGGCGGAGGTGAGAGAGACGGCTGTTACTCCGGTGCAGGTGACGGGCACGGTGCTGACGACGCGCCGGGTCGACGCCTACCATGCGCTGACCGTGGTCGCCCCCGGCGTCGCCGAGCGGTTCAGGCCGGGCCACTTCGTCTCGGTCGCCGTCGGCGGGCCGCAGACGTCGATGCTGACGCGCCGTGTCTTCTTCGTCCACGACGTCAAGCCCGACTACGGAGGCACGGTCGAGTTCGTCTTCACCGGCAGGGGACCGGGCACTGCCTGGCTCGCCGAGCGCCGCGCCCGCGACACCCTCGACCTGGTCGGCCCGCTCGGCAGGCCGTTCCCGCTGCCCCGCGACCCCGCGACCTGCGTCCTGGTCGGCGCGGAGTACGGCTCGGCGACGCTGTTCACCGTGGCGGACGCCCTCCAGCAGCGCGGCTGCCGCGTCGACTTCGTGCTCGGCGCCGCCTCCGCCGACCGGGTCTTCGGCGCGCTGCGCGCCAGAAGGATGGGGGAGACGACCACCCTGACCACCGAGGACGGATCCCTCGGCATGCGCGGCAGGGTGGCCGACGTGCTCCCCGGCGTGATCGCCGACGTCAGGGCGGACGCGGTCTACGCGTGCGGCCCCATGGACACGCTGCGCGGCGTCACCGCCGTCGCGGTCGAGTTCGACATCCCGGTGCAGGTGGCCGTCGAGGAGCGGATGGCCTGCGGCATCGGCGTGTGCATGACGTGCGTGCTCCCGGTCATCGGAGACGACGGCGTCACCCGGATGGTGCGCTCGTGCGTCGAAGGACCGGTCTTCAGAGGCGAGCGCGTCCGCTTCGACGACGTGGGGACGATCCCGTTCGACGCGCTGGGAGCGCCGGGTGGGGGAACACGGAATGTCGGTTGACATGCGGACCTACCTGGGGCACGTGGAGCTGGGCAACCCGATCACCACGGCCGCCGGGTGCGCCGCCTCGGGCGCGGAGCTGGCCCAGTTCTTCGACCTGGCCAGGATCGGCGCCCTGACCACCAGATCGATCACCATGGCCCCCAGGGCGGGCAGGCCGACCCCCAGGGTCGCCGAGACGCCCTCGGGGCTGCTCAACGCCGTGGGCCTGCAGGGGCCCGGCGTGGACGCCTTCCTGGAGCGCGAGCTGCCCTGGCTGGCCCAGCGGGGGATAAGGACCGTGGTCTCCATCGGGGGCGGCACCGTCGCCGAGTACACCGCGCTGGCCCGCAGGCTCACCGACGCCCCCGGGGTGACCGCCGTCGAGGTCAACCTGTCGTGCCCGAACATCGAGGACCGGGGCAGGGTCTTCGCCCGCGACGGGGCCGCCTCCGCCGAGGTGGTCGCCTCGGTGCGCTCGGTCATGCGCTACGACGTCCCGGTGGTGGCCAAGCTCTCGCCGGACGTGATGGACATCGTGAGCGTGGCCAGGGCGTGCGTGGACGGCGGCGCCGACGCCCTCTCGATGATCAACAGCCCCATCGGCATGAGCATCGACACCGAGGCCATGCGGCCCTCCCTGGCCGCGGTCACCGGCGGTCTGTCGGGACCGGCGATCAGGCCGCTGGCCGTACGCTGCGTGTGGCAGGTGCACGCGGCACTGCCCAGCGTGCCCATCATCGGCATGGGCGGCGTGCTGACCGGCAGGGACGCCTTCGAGCTCATCCTGGCGGGCGCCTGCGTCGTCGCCGTGGGCACCGCCCTGTTCCACGACCCCTACGCCTGCCTGCGCGTCCTGAGGGAGCTTGAGGAGCTCCTGGCGGCGCGCGGCTTCCACCGCCTCGCCGACGCGGTCGGGCTGGCCCATCGTCCGCCGGGGACCTCGACCCGGCACCGAATAGACCTGGAGGAGAGTTCCCTGTGACGTCCGCACCCATCGCCGTAGCCCTGGACGCGCCCGACCTGGAGACCGCAGCCCACTGGGCGAGCGTGGTCACCCCACACGTCAGCACCGTGAAGGTCGGGCTCGAACTCTATCTCCGTTACGGTCCCGAGGTGATCGCCTCGGTCAGGGGCGCCAGCGGCGTCCAGGTCTTCCTCGACCTCAAGCTCCACGACATCCCCAACACGGTCGCGGGCGCGGCCAGGGCCGTGGCACGGCTCAGGCCGGCCATCCTGACCGTCCACGCGGCCGGAGGCCCCGCCATGATCAGGGCGGCCGTCGAGGCGCTGCCGGACACCCGGATCGCGGCCGTGACGGTGCTCACGTCGCTGTCGGCGGCCGACCTGCACGGCATCGGCCTGGAGGGCTCTCCCGACGACGCCGTGCGCCGCCTGGCCACGCTGGCCGTCGGCGCGGGCGCGCAGGCCCTCGTGTGCTCGCCCCGCGAGGTCGCCGCGGTGCGGGCAGAGGTCGGCCCGGACATCACCCTGATCACGCCCGGCGTCCGCCCCGCCGGTTCCGCGACTCAGGACCAGGCAAGAGTAGCGACTCCGGAGAGGGCTTTGGCCGACGGGGCCGATCTTCTGGTGATCGGCCGCCCGATCACCGGCGCCGCCGACCCCGGCGCGGCCGCCGCGGGAATCGCCGCCGCGCTCCGCCGGGCCCTCACCTCGACCGGCCGGGACGCCTGATCCATGATGTGATCCACGTCGCCGCAAAACACGGAGTTGAGCGTCGTTTCATCGACGCTCGGCGACTTTCTCGCTACACAAAGTGACGAAGTAGATTTTCTAAGGGAAGAAACTGGTCTTGACGTTGCTTGAAGCGCCATGACCAGCTAGTTTCCCTTCCCGTCCGAGTACATCGACAGGAAATTCGAGGTGACCCGGCGTGGCTCTTCCTCCCCTTACCCCTGAGCAGCGCGCCGCAGCCCTAGAGAAGGCTGCCAAGGCCCGCCGAGAGCGTGCCGAGGTTAAGAACCGCCTGAAGCACGGCGCTATCTCTCTGGCTGAGGTGCTCAAAGACGGGCAGGCTGACGACGTCATCGGCAAGATGAAGGTGTCGGCTCTTCTGGAGTCGCTCCCCGGCGTGGGCAAGGTCCGCGCCAAGCAGCTGATGGAGCGGCTTGGCATCGCAGAGTCCCGCCGCGTGCGGGGCCTGGGCGCCAACCAGCGGGCGTCCCTTGAGCGTGAGTTCGGCGGGGCCGAGGGCTAGTCTCGGTCCGGTACGACACGCTCATCCGCGCCCTGCGCGGGAACGGCATCACGGGGGGTTGTGGAGTTGACCGGAACATCGTGGTCCGACGGGAGTCGGGCTCCGGGGAAGACCGCTGAGAGCGGGTCCGGTGGCTCCGTGTCCCCGGTCGAAGGTCCGGAGGGGGCACGAGCCTTCCCCGGGCCGACCGGCAACCGCCTGACGGTCCTCTCAGGGCCGTCAGGCGTTGGTAAGTCCACGGTCGTCGCCGAGCTTCGGCGGGCACACCCCCAGGTGTGGCTGTCGGTCTCGGTGACCACCAGGAAACCGCGCCCTGGGGAGACCCACGGCGTCGAGTACTTCTTCGTCGACGACGCGGAGTTCGACCGCCTGGCCGCCTCCGGCGAGCTGCTGGAGTGGGCGGAGTTCGCCGGCAACCGGTACGGCACGCCGCGCGCCCCCGTGCTCGCCAAGCTCACGGCCGGGGTGCCCACGCTCCTGGAGATCGACCTCCAGGGGGCACGCCAGGTCAGGGCCAGCATGCCGGAGGCCCTGCTGGTCTTCCTCGCCCCGCCGAGCTGGCAGGAGCTGGAGAAGCGCCTGCGCGGCAGGGGAACCGAGCCCGAGGACGTCATCGCCCGGCGCCTGGCCGCGGGCCGGATCGAGATGGCCGCCGAGCAGGAGTTCGACCTCACGCTGGTGAACACGTCGGTCCAGGAGGTATGCCACAGGCTGATAGCCTTGTTGGCTGATGCTCCCGAGGCTTCGAGCCCCGGACGTTCACCTAGCTAGGGGAAAACACAACGTGGCAACGAACGCGGCCTACTCCGAAGGCATCACCAACCCGTCGATCGACGCCCTGCTGGACATCGTCGACAGCAAGTACAGTCTGGTGATCTTCGGTTCGAAGCGCGCCCGCCAGATCAACGCCTACTACTCCCAGCTCGGCGAGGGCCTGCTGGAGTACGTCGGGCCGCTCGTGGAGACCCACGCCCAGGAGAAGCCGCTGTCCATCGCGCTGCGCGAGGTCAGCGAGGGTCTGCTGACCTCAGAGCCGATCGAGGGCTAGTCCCGCCGATGCGGACGCCTGGCGAGGGCGAGACCGCCTTCCCCTCCTCTCCAGCCGCTGCGGAACAGGCGCTCCCCGGCCCGCGCCGCAGGCCGTCTGTCGTCCTCGGGGTGGGTGGCGGCATCGCCGCCTACAAGGCCTGTGAGCTGCTGCGCCTGTTCACCGAGTCGGGCCACGACGTGCGTGTCGTCCCCACCAGGCAGGCTCTGCGTTTCGTCGGCGAGCCCACCTGGGCAGCCCTCTCCGGCAACCCCGTCGCCGCCGACGTCTGGGAGTCGGTGCACGAGGTGCCCCACGTCAGGATCGGCCAGGGCGCCGACCTGGTCGTCGTCGCTCCCGCGACCGCGGACCTGCTGGCCAGGGCCGCCCACGGGCTGGCCGACGACCTGCTGACCAACACGCTGCTCACCGCGCGCTGCCCGGTGGTCCTGGCGCCCGCGATGCACACCGAGATGTGGGAGCACCCCGCGACCCGGGCGAACGTCGCGACCCTCCGCGAGCGCGGCACGCTCGTCGTCGAGCCCGCCGTCGGCCGTCTCACCGGCGCCGACACGGGCAGGGGGCGGCTGCCGGACCCCGTGGAGATCTTCGAGTTCTGCCGGGGAGTGCTCGCCGGACGGCCCGCCGACCTTGGGGGCCGCAGGCTGGTGATCTCGGCCGGGGGCACCCGCGAAGCCATCGACCCGGTCCGCTTCCTGGGCAACCGCTCCTCGGGCCTGCAGGGCTACGCTCTCGCCCGTACGGCCCTGGCCCGCGGCGCGCGGGTCACCCTGGTCGCCGCCAACGTCTCCCTGCCCGACCCCGCGGGGGCGACGGTCGTCCGGGTCGAGTCCGCACTCGAACTGCGCGAGGCCGTGCTCAAGGCCGCCAAGGAGGCGGACGCCGTGGTCATGGCCGCGGCCGTCGCCGACTTCAGGCCCGCGCGGCGGAGCGGGTCGAAGGTCAAGAAGACCTCGGCCGACCCCGACCCTATCTATTTGGTGAAAAATCCGGACATCCTTGCTGAGCTGGGGGAGCGCAGGCGACAGGGGGAGGGGCTGGGTCCGCGCGTCATCGTGGGGTTCGCCGCCGAGACCGACGACGTGCTCGCCAACGGACGCGCCAAGCTCGCCCGCAAGGGCTGTGACCTGCTGGTCGTCAACCAGGTCGGAGAGAACCTCGCCTTCGGGACCCCGGACAACGCGGCGGTCGTGCTGGCCGCCGACGGTGACCAGGTCGAGATCCCGCTCGGTCCCAAGGAGGCCCTGGCGGACGTGGTCTGGGACCTCGTCGCCGAACGCCTGGCCTGACTCCCTTGCCGGAGATCCTCCGGGGACGGATACTGCGTCCGGAACGACCTGGAACGTCCCGCCCGGAAGGTTTTGCGACCATGCCGGTCTCCGCCGCCGTCAGGGCGCGCTGCCGCGCCCTGCTCCCGCCGGGGGAGGACATCAGCTACGTCCTTCCCGCCCTCTCCGTCAGCTCGCCGGGTACGGCGGCCTTCATCATCGTGGTCACCGACCGGTCGATCCTGGTGATGTCCACCAAGTTCTTCGACCGTGACATGCCCAGCTCGGTCTACGCGACGCACGCGCGCCGTACCCGGCTCGGGCCGGTCGAGTTCTCCTCGGGCGCGGCCATCGAGTTCGGCGGGATGGTCTTCGAGATCGACGAGGAGTACGCGGCGGTGGTGTGCGCGGCGGACGCCGAGGTCTTCGCGCCGGAGACGCTGCCTCCCGACCCGCTGCCCGACCTGTGACCCTTCTCTCCCACGAGACAGTTTGTAACGAAATATCAGGGTAAAGCGGTCGGTTTGGTGTGATTTCGGGCCAGTTGGACGGTGGAGCACCAAGATTCGGGCACGCCGGATTAGGGGTGATTTCGCGGCGCCGTACCTGGTGGGGCTAGAATTCGGCGAGCGCTTCGGTGCCGCGTGCCCCGAAGTCCCAGACGCCAGCAGCCGCTGCATGAGGAGCCACTGACTTGTCCCGTCGCCTGTTCACCTCCGAGTCGGTCACAGAGGGCCACCCGGACAAGATCGCCGACCAGATCAGTGACGCGATTCTCGACGCCATGCTCAAGGGAGACCCCAGGAGCCGTGTCGCGGTCGAGACGCTGATCACCACCGGTCAGGTCCACGTCGCCGGAGAGGTGACGACGGAGACCTACGTCGACATTCCCGGTCTCATCCGGGAGAAGATCCTCGAAATCGGTTACGACGCCTCGCACAAGGGCTTCGACGGCGCCTCCTGTGGCGTCTCGGTGTCCATCGGCGCGCAGTCGCCCGACATCGCCCAGGGTGTGGACGCCGCCTACGAGGCCCGCGAGGGCGAGGGCTCCGACGAGCTCGACCGCCAAGGCGCGGGCGACCAGGGCCTGATGTTCGGCTACGCCTCGCGCGAGACCCCCGAGCTGATGCCGCTGCCGATCCAGCTTGCCCACCGCCTGGCCGAGCGCCTGTCGGAGGTCCGCAAGAACGGCACCGTCCCCTACCTCCGTCCCGACGGCAAGACCCAGGTCACCATCGAGTACGACGGCGACAAGCCGGTCCGCCTCGACACCGTGGTCGTCTCCACCCAGCACGCGGCCGAGATCGACCTCAAGGAGATGCTGGCCCCGGACATCAAGGAGCACGTGGTCGACCCGGTGCTCGCCGGGCTCGAGATCGCGACCGAGGGCTACCGGCTGCTGGTCAACCCCACCGGCCGCTTCGAGATCGGTGGCCCGATGGGCGACGCCGGTCTGACCGGCCGCAAGATCATCGTTGACACCTACGGTGGCATGGCCCGCCACGGTGGCGGCGCCTTCTCCGGCAAGGACCCGTCCAAGGTGGACCGCTCGGCCGCCTACGCCATGCGCTGGGTCGCCAAGAACATCGTGGCCGCCGACCTGGCGGACCGCGCCGAGGTCCAGGTCGCCTACGCCATCGGCAAGGCGCACCCGGTCGGCGTGTTCGTCGAGACCTTCGGCACCGAGAAGGTCCCGGTCACGAAGATCCAGGAGGCCGTGCTCAGCGTCTTCGACCTGCGCCCGGCCGCGATCATCCGCGACCTCGACCTGCTCCGCCCGATCTACTCGGCGACCTCCGCCTACGGTCACTTCGGCCGCCCCGAGTTCTCCTGGGAGGCCACCGACCGCGCCGACGCCCTGCGCAGGGCCGCCGGTCTCTGACCGCCCTGACACGGCCCCCGCGAGACACCTTCTCGCGGGGGCCGTGCCGTTTCCTCCCGCGCCTTCCACGGCCTTCCAGGGGCTCCCTCTGGCCCGCCGTACGGTGCCGGAATCCCCCGCCCATCACGGGTCAGGAACTCACATATGGAGCCTGACCACCAACTGTGCCCCCTGAACCGTCGAATTCTGTGTAACTTCTCTTTTGGAGATCTTGGGGGAGAGACGTGATCAGGCGGTTTGGGACAGGCGAACTGCCCATGGAGGCGACAAGCTTCGTGGGACGCAAGGAGGAGCTTCGCCAGGTACGGCGACTGCTCCAGGTCTCTCGGCTGGTCACCGTCACCGGGGTCGCCGGCATCGGCAAGACCCGGGTCGCGGTCAGGGCGGCCGCCGAGGTGCTGGGAACCTTCGCCGACGGCGTCAAGTTCGTCGAACTGGCCGGGGTGAGCGACCCGGGCCGTCTCGAACAGGCCGTGGCGTACGCGCTCGAACTGGTCGACCTGTCCGTGCGGCCGGACACCGAGGTCCTGGTCGAGCATCTCCGCGACCGGCAGATGCTCCTGGTCCTCGACACCTGCGAGCACCTCGTGGACGCCTGCGCCAGGCTCGCCCAGACCCTGCTGGAGAACAGCCCCAACCTGCGGATCCTGGCCACCAGCAGGCAGTCGCTCGGCGTGCCCGGCGAGCACATCGTCGCCCTGCCGCCGATGGCCCTGCCGGGGCCGCGCGCCATGAAGTCCGTCGGCGCGCTCTCCCGGTGCGAGTCGGTCACGCTGTTCCTCGAACGGGTCGCCGCGGTCAGGCCGAACTACGCCCTCACCGGGGAGAACGCCGAGGAGATCGCGGAGATCTGCACCAAGCTCGACGGCATCCCGCTGGCCATCGAACTGGTCGCCGTGCGGATGCGCGCCTTCACCCTGGGCCGGGTCCGCGACCTGCTCGACGACCGGCTCTGGCTGCTCTCCGGGCGGGTGACGGCCAGCAGGCACCCCACGGTCGGCGCGACCGTCGACTGGAGCCACGACCTGTGCACCCCCGACGAGCGGCTGCTGTGGTCACGGCTGCCGGTCTTCGTCTCCGACTTCGACGCCGCCGCCGCTGAGGGCGTCTGCGCCGACGAGGCGCTGCCCGCCGAGCGGATCCTGCCGACCCTGCTCGGCCTGGTGGACAAGTCGATCGTGATCCCGGTCAAGCGCGAGGAGGGCACGGCCTACCGGCTCCTGGACATCATCAGGGAGTACGGCGCGGCCAGGCTGGCCGAGAGCGGGGACGAGGGGTGGCTGCGCCGCAGGCACCTGCGCTACCACTTCGAGCTGGCCCTCAGGGGCAAGGAGTCGGGCCGCCACGGTGACCAGGTCGAGTCGTGGAGCCGCGTCCGCAGGCAGTGGCCCAACATCCGCGCCGCCCTCGACCTGTGCGTCGACGACCCCGAGCTGCGTGAGACCGGCCTGATGATGGCGGCGGGCCTGTGGTACCTCTGGGTGGCCTGCGGGATGCTCAGGGAGGGCCGCGACCAGCTCGAACGGCTGCTCGCCCAGCCCCTGCCCGACAGCCAGGCCTGGTCCTGGGGGCTGCTCACCCTCGTCTACATCGCCAACGCCAGGGGCGACCTGGACGAGGCGCGGCTGCTGCTGGAACGGTGCAGGCTGCACAGCCCGCCGGGGACGCCCGGCGCCGAGCTGGTCGAGCTGGTCCAGCTCAAGATGAACGGCACGCTGGCCTCGGTCGAGGGTGACCCTCGGGCCGCGGAGAGCATGCTCGGCACGGTGATCGAACGGCTGCGCCCCAACCGGGAGCTGCCCGAGGTGCTCCTGCCCGCGATGGTCGAGCTGGGCACCTGCCTGGTGCTCGGCGGCGAGCCGGAGCCGGCGGGCCGGGTCCTGCTCGAATGCCGTGAGCTGTGCGACGAGCTGGGGGAGGTCTGGTCGAACGCGCAGGCCGACTACGTCCTCGGCCTGGTGGCCAGGGCCGAGGGCGACGCCGCCAGGGCGGTCGGGCACGCCCGCGACTCCCTGCGGGTCAAGACGCGTTTCTCCGACACCATGGGTGTCGTCTCCTGCTTCGAACTGCTGGCCTGCGCCGCGGCGGACCAGGGCGACCTCGCCAGGGCCGGGCGGCTGTTCGCCGCGGCCCGCGCCGAACGGCTCGACAAGGGACTGATCGAGCAGGGCTACCCGGTGGTGATCGAGGAGAGCGCCCGCTGCGCCGAGCGGGTCGCCAAGGAACTGCCGCGCAGGGAGGCCGAACAGGCGGTCAGGGAGGGCGCCGCGCTCGGCTCGGAGCGGGCGATCGCCTACGCGCTCGGCGAGGAGCTGGCCGGGGGGCCCGCCGTACGGGACTCACGCTGGGCGCCGCTGACCCGCAGGGAGCGTGAGGTCGCCGAGCTGGTCGCGGAGGGGCTGACCAACCGGCAGATCGCCCACCGGCTCGTGGTCGTCCAGCGCACGGTCGACTCCCACGTCGAGCACATCCTCGCCAAGCTCGGCTTCTCCGCGCGCACCCAGATCGCGGCCTGGGCGATCAGGCAGCGCAGGGGACACGTGTGAGGCGTGCCGGCCGTACGAGCGGCGACTGAACGGACAACTCACCCAGACGGCCATGAATCCCCCGCGTGTACGGGCAGGTCGTGAGGGCAGGCGATTTCGTCGGACGTGAATGTTCTGATTGGCGTGAATTTTTTGCCGTGGGCGGATGTTCCACGAGTGCACGGCTGTCCCTCATCGAGGACCGCACCGACCGAAGCGGAGGACGAACATGGCGCGGGGGCCGGGAAACCTGCCGGTTGACCTGTCCAGCTTTGTGGGACGGGCGGAGGAACTGGCCGAGGGCCTGCGCCACCTCACGGAGGCCAGGATCATGACCGTCACGGGTCCCGCGGGCGTCGGCAAGACCCGCACGGCCCTGCGCCTGGCCGCCAGGCTGCGCCGCCGCTTCGCGGGCGGGACCTGGCGGGCGGAGCTGTCCGGCACCGCCGACCCGGTGACCGCGCTGGCCGAGGCGCTCGAACTGCCCAGGTCGCTGTCCGCGCGGGAGATCGGGGCCGCCCTGCGCGAGCGGCGCCCGCTCGTCGTCCTCGACACCTGCGAGCACATCCCCGGCGAGGTCGCCGCGCTGGCCGAGGACCTGCTGGCCGAGGCGCCCAGGACCGCGATCGTCGTCACCGGGCGCAGGCCGCTCGGCCTGCCGGGGGAGCGGGTGCTCCAGCTCGCGCCGCTGCCGCTCACCTCGGCCGTGCGGCTGTTCGAGGACCGGGCCATGGCGGTCGATCCCCGCTTCGCGCTGACGCCCGCCACGTCGCCGGTCGTCGCGGAGATCTGCGGCAGGCTCGACGGGCTGCCGCTGGCGATCGAGCTGGCCGCGACCCTGGTGCGCTCCATGCTGGCCAGGGACCTGCTGGAGGAGCTGAAGCACCGCTTCACCCTGCTCACCGGGGTCAGCAGGACCGTGCTGCCGCGCCACCGCGACCTGCGGGCCGCGGTCATGTGGAGCTACGACCTCTGCGACAGTGAGCAGCGAGCGCTGTGGGCGCTGCTGGCGGCGCTCGCGGGCTCCTTCGACCTGGCGGACGCGCGTACGGCGTGCCAGGGGCACCTGCCCCGGGAGCGGGTCGCGCCGGTCCTGGCGAAGCTGGTCGAGGGGTCGATCGTGCTCCGCGAGCCCGGTGAGCGCTACCGGATGCTGGAGACCTACCGCAGGGTCGGCCTCGAACCGTCGGGCGGCCCGTGGCGGCCCGCCGTACAGCGCCCGCTGCGGGGCGGGGGACGGCTGCCCTCCCCCCGCCAGCCAGGCGGGACGGCCAGGCCCGCGGGCACGCTGAGCGCCAGGGAGCTCCAGGTGGCCAAACTGATCACCGAGGGACTCTCGAACCCCGAGATCGCCGTACGGCTGGACATCGCCAAACGCACCGTGGACGCGCACGTCCGCAACATCCTCGCCAAGGGCGGCCTCGCCTCCCGCACCCAGGTCGCCGCGTGGGTCGCGGAAAGCGATTATCAGTCCTCGACATAGGCACATCGCCCGATGCGGGAGGGGTGTGGGAGCGGTCATCATGGAGGTGGCCAGTGGGACACCGTGTGCTCCAGCGTTCCGCAGCGTCGGGTGGTCTTGAGGGAGGGGTCCCCTTCCACCTGAAGTATGTTGGGGTTTTCCCTGTGTCGGGCGTGACCCACTGGCCGAACCCCTCCCGCGTCTGGCGGGACGGTCCCCGCGCATCTGGTAGGACAAGTGGGTGACCCACACCAGCCTCCCCGCGGACGACGACGCCCTGCTGCCGCTCGACGCCGTGCGCCGTGGGCCCGTCCCCGCCGCCAGGTCGCCCAGGGGGGTGCCCGAGCCGGCCGCGACACTGCCGGTCGCCCGGGTCGTCGTGGACACGCCGCTGCCGCACCTTGACCGGCCGTTCGACTATCTCGTGCCCGCCCCCATGGACGCCGAGGCGGTGCCCGGCGTCCGGGTCAGGGTCAGGTTCGCGGGCAAGCTGGTCGACGGCTTCCTGCTCGAACGGGCCGAGGACACCGAGCACGAGGGCGGCCTGGCCAGGCTGGAGCGGGTCGTCTCGCCGGAGCCGGTGCTCACCCCCGAGATCGCCGCGCTGGCCAGGATCGTGGCCGACCGCTACGCGGGGACCATGGCCGACGTGCTCAGGCTCGCCGTCCCCCCACGTCACGCCAGGGTCGAGGCCGAGAAGCCACAGGAGCCGGAGCCGGGCGAGGACGCGGCGTCGGGCGGGCCGGGGCCGTGGGCGGACTACCCGGAGGGGGAGGCGTTCCTGGCGGCCCTGGCCGAGGGGAGCTCACCCCGCGCGGTGTGGAGCGCGCTGCCCGGGACCGGACAGGACGGCCTCGAATGGCCCCGGGCGGTCGCGGTTGCCGTGCGGGAGACGCTCAACGGGGACAGGGGCGCCCTCGTCGTCCTGCCCGACGGCAAGGACGTCGCGCTCGCCGACGCCGCCCTGAGCGCCGCCCTCGGCCCCGGCAGGCACGTCGCGCTCACCTCGGACCTGGGGCCAGCCGAGCGCTACCGGCGCTGGCTGCGCGTGCGAAGGGGACACGTGCGGGTCGCCGTGGGCACCAGGGCCGCCGTCTTCGCCCCGGTCAGGGACCTGGGCCTGGCGGTGATCTGGGACGACGGCGACGACCTGCACGCCGAGCGGCTGGCGCCATACCCGCACGCCAGGGAGGTCCTCGCGCTGCGCGCCCACCACGGCAGGGCGGGCCTGCTCATCGGCGGCCACGCCCGTACGGCGGAGGCCACCAGGCTCGTCGCGACCGGCTGGGCGGGTCCCATCGTCGCGGCCCGCGAGACCGTCAGGGCCAGGGCCCCCAGGGTCCGCCCCGCCGGGGACGACGCCGAGCTGGCCAGGGACGAGGCGGCACGGGCCGCCAGGCTGCCCAGCCTCGCCTGGCGGGCGCTGCGCACGGGCCTGGAGGCCGGGCCGGTGCTGGTCCAGGTCCCCCGCAGGGGATACCTGCCCGGCCTGGCCTGCCAGAGCTGCCGGACGACGGCCAGGTGCGGGCACTGCAGGGGGCCGCTCGCGCTGCGCGGGGGGCACGCCATGCCGTACTGCCGCTGGTGCGGCCGGATCGCGGGGCAGTGGCGCTGCGCGGCCTGCGGCGCGGCACGGATGCGGGCGCAGGTGGTCGGCGCCCGCCGTACGGCCGAGGAGCTGGGCAGGGCCTTCGCCTCGGTGCCGGTCAGGACCTCGGGCAGGGACGGGGTGCTCGCCGCGGTCGGCGACGCGCGGGCCCTGGTCGTGGCGACCCCGGGGGCCGAGCCCGTCGCGGAGGGCGGCTACGCGGCGGCGGTGCTGCTGGACGGCTGGGCGCTGCTGGGCAGGCCGGACCTGCGGGCCGCGGAGGAGACGCTGCGCCGGTGGATGAACGCGGCGGCGCTGCTGCGGCCGGGGGCCGAGCTGGTGGTGCTCGCCGACTCCTCGCTGCCCGCCGTACAGGCGCTGCTGCGCTGGGATCCGGTCACCCACGCCGAGCGTGAACTGGCGGAGAGGACAGAACTCCGTTTTCCCCCCGCGGTAAGGATCGCGACCCTCACCGGGTCTCCCGCCGCGGTGCGGGAAATGCTCGGCGACGTCGAGCTGCCCGGGGAGGCGCAGGTTCTCGGCCCGGTCCCCCTCGACGCGCCAAGGGGCGACCAGGTGCGGGAACGTGCCATGGTGCGGGTCCCACAGGCGGCGGGAACGGCGCTGGCGGCGGCGCTGAAGGGGGCGGCGGGAGTGCGCTCGGCCCGTAAGTCCCCGGAGGTGGTCCGAGTGTGCATTGACCCCCTGGACGTCATTTGAGGTGTTTCCCCGATTCGCGGTGCTGACAGTAAGCCGTTAATTTTCCTCTGTGTCGATCGAATGGGTGAATCAGGCCGTAGACGATCTGCGCGCGTGGGGGCGTGCGCACGGCCTGGCCGTTGACGTGGACGAGGTGCGTCTGCTCTGCGACTACGCGAGCGACTACCTGGACGTGAACGAGCTGGGCGACTTCACCCCGGGCACCTTCGAGGAACTGCTGCTCAACATCTACCCGCGAAAGGTCATCGCCCCGCCGGAGAGCGCCCCCGAGACCGTCGCCGCCGCCCGGACCCTCGTCGACTTCCTCCTCGCCACCGAGGAGATCGGCGGCAAGATGGCGACCAGGATGCGGGCCGTGCTTGACCGGATCGAGCCGGAGATGCCGATCGCGCTCGCCGACACCTCCCGGTTCGGCATGGCCAAGAGTCTGTTCAGCGCGATGGGCGCCGAAGCCCTCGAACAGGGCTTCTCCCTGTCCGCGACCGAGCGGTCCGCGGCACAGCGGCAGGAACGGGACGAGCAGGACGAGAGCGCCGACGGGCCGTGCGACTGCCCGGGATGCGCCCCCCTGCCCCCCGTACGGCTGGCCGCCCGTGAGGCGCTCGCCGAGGCGGCGCTGCGGGTCCCGATGGTGACCGACGCGCGGCGGCTGGTGCAGTGGATGCTCGCCGGGGGCCGCACCCCGACCGTCAAGGGCCGCCTGCGGGTCCGCGACGCCGCAGAGGCCACCGCCCAGCTCGCGGTCGCCGAACCCGCCCTGCTGTGGGACCTCGCGGTCTACGCCGGGCTGGTGGAGGTCGAGGGCACCGCCGTCTTCGACGCCGACGACGCCGATCCGCTCGACGTGTGGGCCTCGGTGGTCGAGTTCGTCGTGGAGAAGGAGACCGGCGGCGCCGTCTCCGGCAACCCGGCTCTCGACGAGGAGCTCTACGGCCTGTGCGACGTGCTCTACCGGCTGCAGTCGCCGATGCCGGTGCCGCTGCTGCTGGAGTACGCCCAGGAGGCCGGGCTGACCGACGAGGCCGAGTTCGACACCGACGAGATTCTCGTGCGCCTGGCCTACTGCGGCGTCCTCGAACCCGAGCGGGAGGAGCTCGCTCTCACCCCGCACGCCGTGTGGGCCCTGCGGGAGCTCTACACCGGCCTGGGCCTCGACGCCCCGGAGGCCGCCGCCCTGTCCACCGTCGACGCCTCCGAGCTCATCGAGGGGCTGCTGTCCGGCATCCCCACCGAGCTGGCCGAGGCCGAGATCGAGGAGTGGCTGCGCAGCAGGAGCGAGATCGACGCCGCCGCCGACCTCCTCGGCGCCGTCTCCGGCGCCCCCTCCGTCGCCAGGGGCATCGCCGTGACGATCGTCGACAGGCTCGGCCCCGACGCGGAACGGGCGGTCAGGGGGCACCTGCAGGAGGCGGAGCTGCGGCCCCACGTCATCCACTGGCTGGCGGCACGCGGCCTTCCCGCCCCCGCGCTCACCCAGGAGGAGGTCCTGTGGATGAGCGTGGACACCCTCGCCCTGGCGATCACCGCCGCCGAGGACGACCCCGAGACGTTCGCCGAGAACATGGCGGCCTCGGGACCGCCCGCCCACATGATCGACGAGATGTGGCGGGTAGATCACCCCGACGTCGTGCAGGTGCTGGAGCTGCTCGGACGCTCCCTGCACGACCAGAACGTGGCCAAGGCGGCACGCAAGGCGGCCTTCAAGGCCAGATCGCGCGCGATCGGCTAGCCGTACACCCGTGGGGCTCAAGTGCAGTAAGTTTCACGAGTGGCAAAGAGCGGGAACACGGGCAACGTCTTCGACCTCGGCGAGCTGCGCAGGCTCGTCGGTGAGCTCGGGGCGGCACCCGGAGAGCTGCGCGCGGCCGTGCTCGACGCGGCCGGCGCCACCGAGGCGGACGGCGACTGCGACTGCTCCGACTGCGGCACCGAGGTGCTGAGCTTCCCACCGGTCGAGCTGGCCGCCGACGACGAGCTGGCCGAGGCCGTGCTGCGGGTCCCCCTGGTGCTGGACGCCCAGCGGCTGGCCACCTGGACCGGCACCCGGCAGGTGACCCCCGAGGGCCTGCTGCCCGACCCCTTCCTGGCGTGCGCCGAACTCGGCCTGCCCAGCCCCACCCGACTGCACCTGCTGTGGGTCGTCGCGGTCAACACGGGCATGCTCCGCATCTCCAGGGGTGTGGCGACGGCGGGCCCGCTGGCGCTGTCGGCCGACCTGCCGCACCGGGCGATGCTGGAGTTCTGGGACGGCGTGGTCATGGACGTGCTCGACCGCGCCGACGAGGGCCTGACCGGCTCCGCGGTCGTCGACGACCACCTGGCGGAGATGCTCGCCACGATGTACGCCGTGAGTGACGGCCTGTCCGCCGCCACCCTCGTCAAGGGCATCCTCCAGTCGCACGAGGTGGCCTGCCAGGCCCGCCCCACGGAGATGCGGGCGCTGAGCGCCTCCCTGCCCGGCGAACTGGACACGGCGCTGACCCTGCTCGGCTACTGCGGCCTCATCGAGCCGTCCGAGGCGGGCAGGCCGAGACTCACCCCCCTCGGCGTCTGGGCGGTCCGCCAGGACCTGATCCGCGAGGGCCACGACGCCCCGACCGGGGCCGAGGTCGCCGTCTTCGCCGACCTGGGCGCCACCGAGCTGGTCGACGCCATCATCAAGCGCTCCGCGGCCCCCAGCGCCGTCACCGTCTGGCTGGAGTCCCGCACCCCGGAGACCGCCGCCCGCGAGCTGGTCAGGGTCGCCTCCTCGGGTACGGCGGGCCAGCGTGGCACCGTCGGCACGATCCTGGAGGAGCTTGGCCCCGAGGCGGAGACCCCGCTCAGGGAGGCGCTCCAGGAGCCGTCCCTGTGGCGCTACGCCGCCTCCTGGCTGCACATCCGCGACCTTCCCGCCCCGGCCCTCGCCCAGGAGGACCGCACCTGGATCGCCGTGGACACACTCGCCTCCCTGGCCCAGCTGGGCAGGACGGCCGAGGCGATCCGCGAGTTCGACGCCCTCGAACCCGGCGAGGACCTGGTCAGACTGGTCGAGGAGATGGCCGCCGCCGACCACCCCGACACCATCACCGTCCTCGACCTCCTGGGCTCCCGCCACCCGGACCCCACGGTCGCGAAGTCGGCCCGCAAGGCGGCAATGAAGTCTCGCTCACGCTAGTGCTGTGCTTGCTTTTGCGGCGCCTTCGGCGCCGCGAGGCAGTGCCTTTTTGCGACGCCTGGCGGCGTCGCGGGCTTGGTCGCCTGAGGCCAACGCTTTCCCTCGTCGTTCGTCCGCTTCGCTCCCTCTCTCCTCAGTCCAAGCGTCGGCGCGACCAAGCCAAACTCTCCACACCTGGCACCGGTAAAGCCCAGACAAACTCCTCACTTCCGACAGTGAGGGCGCCTAGGCCTACCGGTGTCAGGCGTGAGGGGTTTTGGTTTGGGGGTACCGGCGCCGTGAGTGAGGAGTGTCCGGCTTGGGCGCGTCGGTGAGCTGGACTGAGGAGCGACGGAGCGAAGCGGAGGAGCGACGAGGGAAGTCACCGACCTGGGGCGCCCAAGCCCGCGGCGCCGCCAGGCGCCGCAAAAGCAAGCACAGCCAAGCCTCGCGCCGCCGCCAGGCGGCGCAAAGATACACTGGACTCCCTAGAAAGTACGAGGAGATCCCTGTTGGCCATTCAGCCGATCCGGCTTTTCGGCGACCCGGTGTTGCGTACGCCGGCGGAGCCGGTGAAGGACTTCGACAAGGAGCTTCGCAGGCTCGTCAAGGACCTCACGGACACGATGATGGACGCGCCGGGGGCGGGGCTCGCGGCGCCGCAGATCGGGGTCGGCCTGCGGGTCTTCACCTACTACGTCGACAAGCAGCTCGGCCACCTGATCAATCCCGACCTCGACCTGTCCGAGGAGAGGGACGAGGAGGGGGAGGAGGGCTGCCTGTCCTTCCCGGGGCTGTCGTTCCCGACGCCCAGGGCGATCAGGGCGGTGGCGACGGGCTTCAACATGTACGGTGACCCCGTCACGCTTGAGGGCACCGATCTCATGGCGCGGTGTTTCCAGCACGAGACCGACCATCTCGACGGGGTGCTCTTCATCGACCGGATGGACCTCAAGCAGCGCAAACTCGCGATGCGGGAGATCCGCGCGGCCGAGTGGAGTGGTCTGTCCGCCCCCGCGTTCAAGTTCTCCCCGCACGCGACCCATGGGAAGGCTCTGTAGGAACCTTGCGTCTGGTCTTCGCCGGAACTCCGGAAACCGCTCTGCCCTCGTTGAGGGCCCTGCTCGACTCGCCGCGCCACGAGGTCGCCGCCGTCGTCACCCGCCCCGACGCCCAGTCGGGCCGGGGCCGTAAGCTCCAGCCGAGTCCCGTCGCCGAGCTGGCGCAGGAGGCGGGGATCGAGATTCTCAGACCTGCCAGGGCGGGGGACCCCGAGTTCCTCGACCGGCTGCGGCTGATCACCCCCGACTGCTGTCCCGTGGTGGCCTACGGGGCGCTGCTGCCGCAGAGCGCGCTGGACATCCCCGCGCACGGGTGGGTCAACCTCCACTTCTCGCTGCTGCCCGCCTGGCGTGGTGCCGCGCCCGTGCAGCACGCCGTACTGCACGGTGACGAGATCACCGGGGCGGCCACCTTCCAGATCGTCAAGGAGCTGGACGCGGGGCCGGTCTTCGGGGTGGTCACCGAGAAGGTCAGGCCGGGCGACACCAGCGGGGAGCTGCTCGCCAGGCTCGCCGAGTCGGGTGCCGGGCTGCTGGCCGCGACCCTCGACGGCATCGAGGACGGCACGCTGGAGGCGGTGCCCCAGCCTGCCGAGGGGGTGAGCGTAGCCCCGAAGATCACCGTGGACGACGCCAGGGTCGACTGGTCGGCGCCCGCCATGCGGGTGGACCGGCTGATCCGGGCCTGCGCCCCCGCGCCCGGCGCCTGGACGGAGTTTCGTGACCTGCGGGTCAAGCTCGGTCCGGTACGGCTCGCGCCCGAGGCGCCCGCGCTCGCCCCCGGGCGGATCGCGGCCTCGAAGAACACGGTGCTGGTCGGCACCGCCACGCACCCGGTCGAGCTGGGTGAGGTGCGGCCGCAGGGCAAGCGCGCGATGAGCGCGGGGGAGTGGGCCCGCGGTGTGCGGCTCACAGAAGACGATCGGCTGGGCTAGGACATGAACGAGCGGGGGAGCGGTGGCCGCCGCGCGGCGGGCCACTCACGGGACGACCACGCCGCCTCACCCGGTGGCGGGGAGCGACGGGGGGCGGGCCGGGGGAACAAGCGGCCCCGGCCGCCGAAGCCGGTCCGCGACGAGGCGAGGAACGTCGCCTACGACCTGTTGCGCGCCGTGGACGAGCGGGACGCCTACGCGAACCTGCTGATGCCCGCGCTGCTGCGGGAGCGCCGTCTCTCCGGGCGCGACGCGGGCCTGGCGACCGAGCTGGCCTACGGGACGCTGCGCGGGCTCGGCACCTACGACGAGGTCATCGCGGCCTGCAGCGACCGCGCCCCCGAAGATATCGACCCGCCGCTGCTCGACGCGATCCGGCTCGGCGTGCACCAGCTGCTCAAGACGCGCGTCCCGCCGCACGCCGCCGTCGGCACCACCGTCGACCTGGTGCGGCTGCGGGTGGGGACCGGGGCGTCGAAGTACGCCAACGCGGTGCTGAGGAAGGTCGCGAACCGCTCGCTCGACCAGTGGATCCCGATCGTGGCCCCCGAGGCGGAGCGGGACCCCGTCGGCCATCTGGCGGTCGCCCACAGCCACCCCCGGTGGATCGTCACCGCGCTGCGCGACGCCGTCGGCGGTGACTTCGACGAGACCGCCGCGCTGCTGGCCGCGGACAACGAGCGTCCCCGCGTCACCCTGGTCGCCCGCCCCGGGCGGTCCTCGGTCGAGGAGCTTCTCTCCTCGGGCGCGGAGCCGGGCGAGTACTCCCCGTACGCGGCCTATCTGCGGGAGGGCGATCCCGGTTCCATCCTGGCGGTGGCTGAGGGGCGTGCCGCCGTACAGGACGAGGCGAGTCAGCTGGTGGCGCTCGCGCTGACGCGGGTCCCGGTCGAGGGCGGGCGGGAGAGCTGGCTCGACGTGTGCGCCGGGCCCGGGGGGAAGGCGGGGCTGCTGGACGCGCTGGCCGTACAGGGCGGGGCGAGGTTGCTGGCGGCGGAGCTGCAGTATCACCGCGCCCGCCTGGTCAGGCAGGCCACCCGTCAGGCCGCGGTGGTCGCCGCCGACGGTACGGTGCCCGCCTGGCGGCCGGGGGTGTTCGACCGGGTCATGGTGGACGCGCCCTGCACCGGGCTTGGCGCGCTGCGCCGCCGTCCCGAGGCCCGCTGGCGCCGTGATCCCCGTAGCCTCCCCGAGCTGGGTGCGCTCCAGCGCGAGCTGCTCTCCCAGGCGCTGGAGGCCGTCCGGCCGGGGGGAGTCGTCGCCTATGTGACGTGTTCGCCGCATCTGGCCGAGACCGTGACCGTCGTGGGTGACGCGCTGCGGCGCCGTACGGACGTGGAGGCACTGGACGCCCGGTCCTTCCTGCCGGAGGTCGAGGGGCTGGGGGAGGGGCCGTACGCGCAGTTCTGGCCGCACCGCCACGGCACGGACGCGATGTTCCTCGCCCTGCTGCGCCGTCGGTGAGTCCTCTTCCGGTAACGGGGATTTGAACCCTTTGTGAAGATGAGTTACGGAAGCCCGGATCCAGGCACCACGTTGAGATGAATATCGGTTCTGCGGACAATGCAGGAAATCGCCGATAGGACGTGGGGATTTACTGATGTGTGGAATCTCCGGGTGGGTGGACTTCGAGAGTGACCTCGGGCCGTCCCGGGACGTCGCGCAGGCCATGACGGACACGATGGCCTGCCGGGGGCCCGACGACGAGGGGCTGTGGACGTCCCCGCACGCCGCGCTCGGCCACCGCAGGCTCGCGGTGATCGACGTCGAGGGCGGCCGCCAGCCGATGGTGGCCGACCAGGACGGTGAGCCGCTCGCGGTCCTGGTCTACAGCGGGGAGCTGTACAACTTCCCCGAGCTGCGCGCCGAGCTGGCCGCGCGGGGCCACCGCTTCCGCACCCGGAGCGACACCGAGGTCCTGCTGCGGGCCTACCTGGAGTGGGGCGAGGACCTCCTCGACCGGCTGAACGGCATGTTCGCCTTCGCGATCTGGGACGTCCGGCGTCAGGAGCTGCTGCTGGCGCGCGACCGGATGGGCGTCAAACCGCTGTACTACCACCCGACCTCCTCGGGGGTGCTGTTCGGCTCCGAGCCGAAGGCGATCCTCGCCAACCCGCTCGCCCAGCCCGCCGTGGTCGATCTCGACGGCATCCGGGAGGTCTACGCCTTCAGCAAGACACCCGGGCACGCCATCTACCGGGGGATGCACGAGGTACGGCCCGGCGAGGTGATCCGGGTGAGCCGCGCGGGCCTGCGCCGGCGCCTCTACTGGCGTCTTGAGGCCCGCGAGCACCCCGACGACGTCGCGACGACCGTGAAGCGGGTGCGTGAGCTGCTTGAGGACATCGTCGGGCGCCAGCTCGTCTCCGACGTGCCGCTGTGCAGCCTGCTGTCCGGCGGCCTCGACTCCAGCACCGTCACCGCGCTGGCCATGGAACGGCTGCGGCGGGAGGGCGGGGCGGACGTCCGCTCCTTCTCCGTGGACTTCGCCGGATACAACGAGCACTTCACCCCGGACTCGATGCGCTCCACCCCGGACACGCCGTACGTCCTCGACGTCGTCCGGCACGTCGGCGCCGACCACACCTCGATCGTCCTGGACTCGGCAGACCTCATGGACCCCGCGGCCCGCGCGGCCGTACTGCGGGCCAGGGACCTGCCGCTGGGGCTCGGCGACATGGACACCTCGCTCTACCTGCTGTTCAGGGCGATCAGGGAGCACTCGACGGTCGCGCTCTCCGGCGAGTCCGCCGACGAGGTCTTCGGCGGCTACCGGTGGTTCCACGAGCCGGTCGCGGTCAACAGCGACACCTTCCCGTGGCTGGCGACGCCGGGCATCGAGCAGTTCAACGGGGTGGTCGGGATTCTCGGCGACGACCTGCTGCGGGAGCTGGACCTGCCCGCCTACCGTGCCAGGCGCTACCGGGAGGCGCTGGACGAGGTGCCCAGGCTGCCGGGCGAGAGCGGTCTTGAGCGGCGGATGCGGGAGGTCAGTTACCTGAACCTGACCCGGTTCGTGCAGAACCTCCTGGACCGCAAGGACCGGATGAGCATGGCCGTCGGGCTTGAGGTCCGGGTGCCGTTCTGCGACCACCGGCTGGTCGAGTACGTCTTCAACATCCCCTGGGCGATCAAGAGCTTCGACGGGCGGGAGAAGAGCGTGCTGCGGGCCGCGGCGGCGGACCTGCTGCCCAGGTCGGTGCTCGAACGCCGCAAGAGCCCCTATCCCTCGACGCAGGACCCCGCCTACGGGCACGCCCTCAGGAAGCAGGTGGCCGGGCTGCTGGACCACGGCGAGGTCGCCGCGGCGCAACTGGCCGACCTGGGCAAGGTGCGGGCCCTCCTCGACCAGCCGCAGGACCAGCCGGACCGGGGGACCAGGGCGGCGCTGGACGGCTTCGCCGGGCTCAACGCCTGGCTTGAGGAGTACGGCGTGCGGCTCAAACTCTGAGTGGGCTCCGCCCGCCCGGCGCACGATCGGCGGGGCGCAATAGACTCGGCCGCACTATGGCCGTACAGATCTCACCCAGCATCCTGTCCGCCGACTTCGCCCGTCTCGCGGAGGCGGCCGCGATGGTTCCCAACGCCGACTGGCTGCACGTGGACGTCATGGACAACCATTTCGTGCCCAACCTGACCTTCGGTCTGCCGGTCGTCGAGTCGCTGCTCAAGGCGACCTCGACGCCGCTCGACTGCCACCTGATGATCGACGATCCGGACCGCTGGGCGCCCGCCTACGCGGAGGCCGGGGTGGGCAGCGTGACGATCCACGTGGAGGCCGCCAGGGCGCCGGTGCGCACCCTGCGGCAGATCCGCGCCGCGGGCGCCCGCGCCGGGCTCGCGCTGAACCCCGCCACGGCGGTCGAGCCGTACGAGGACCTGCTCGGCGAGATCGACATGCTGCTGCTGATGACCGTCGAGCCCGGGTTCGGCGGGCAGCGTTTCCTGGACATCGTGCTGCCCAAGATCCGCAGGGCCAGGGCGCTGCTCGACGGACGCGGCGGCCAGGTCTGGCTGCAGGTGGACGGCGGCGTCTCCGACGAGACGATCGAGCGCTGCGCGGCGGCGGGGGCCGACGTGTTCGTCGCGGGCAGCGCCGTCTACGACGCCGAGGACCCGGCCCGCGCGATCGACAGGCTGCGGGCGACGGCCGAGAAGGTCTGACCCCGCTCGCGCACTGTCATGGGTGACATTGCGCCGAGCCGTACCCCAGGATGAGTAAGGCCCCGGGGTGCCGTGGGGCACCTCGGGGCCTCGAAAGCCTCGCGGAGGCCTCGTGGAGGCCTCGCGGAGGCCTCGTGGAGGCCTCGTGGAGGCCTCGTGGAGGCGGAGCCTCAGCCCAGCAGCGCCGGGTCGAGGACGACGTCCTCACCGTGCACGGTCGGCTCCTCGGGGAAGTGGCAGGCGGTCAGGTGCCCCTCCCTGTTGCCCTCCAGCCGGGTCAGCGGCGGCTCCTCGGTCGCGCACTTGTCCTGGGCCTTCCAGCAGCGGGTGCGGAAGCGGCAGCCGGACGGCGGGTCGATGGGGGAGGGCACGTCACCGGCCAGGCGGATGCGCTCGCGGGACCCCTCCTCCGTGGTCGCCTCGGGCACCGCGGACAGCAGCGCGTGGGTGTAGGGGTGCCGCGGGCGCTCGTAGAGGGAGGTCCGGTCCGCTATCTCGACGATCTTGCCGAGATACATGACCGCGACCCGCTGCGAGAAGTGCCTGACGATGGCCAGGTCGTGCGCGATGAACAGGAACGCGATCCCCAGGTCCCGCTGGAGCTGCTGGAGCAGGTTGACGACCTGCGCCTGGATCGAGACGTCCAGCGCGGAGACCGGCTCGTCGGCGACGATCAGCTTGGGGTTGAGGGCTAGGGCGCGGGCCACCCCGATGCGCTGACGCTGGCCGCCGGAGAACTCGTGCGGGAAGCGGTTGTAGTGCTCGGGGTTGAGACCGACGATCTCCAGCAGTTCCTTGACGCGCTTCTCCCTGCCACCGGGCGGCTCGATGTCGTTGATCTCCATCGGGCCGCTGATGATCGTGCCCACGGTGTGGCGGGGGTTGAGCGACGAGTAGGGGTCCTGGAAGATCATCTGGATCTCGGACCTGATCGGCTTGAGCTCCTTGCGGCCGGAGTGCGTGATGTCGCGACCCCGGTAGCGGATGGTGCCCCCGGTGGGTTCGAGCAGCCGGGCGGCGAGCCGTCCCGTTGTCGACTTGCCGCAGCCGGACTCGCCGACGAGGCCGAGGGCCTCGCCGGCGTGCACGGTCAGGTCGACCCCGTCGACCGCGTGCACCTTGCCGACCTGTCGCTTGAAGAGCAGTCCGCCCGTCACCGGGAAGTGCTTCTCCAGCCCGGACAGCTCCAGCAGTTCCTCGCTCACGCGTCCTCCCTCGCAGACGGCGTCCGCGAGCCGCAACGCCCGTTCACTGGCCGTCCTTGCTTCACTTGTGGATCTCCCGCTTCTGGGCGAGGGTCAGGTAGCACGCGTCGCCGTGGCCGCGGTGCGGGGACAGTTCGGGCCGCTCGCCCTTGCACAGCTCGGGTCCCGCCAGGTCCATGTAGTCGCACCGGGGGTGGAACGGGCAGCCGGAGGGGACGTTGAGCAGGCTCGGCGGGGTGCCGCGGACCGGCTTGAGCGGGATGTCGACCGAGGAGCTCAGCCGGGGCATCGAGCCGAGCAGACCCCAGGTGTAGGGGTGGCGCGGGGTGTTGAGGACCTCCTTGACCGTGCCGCGCTCGACGGCCCGGCCCGCGTACATCACCAGCACGTTGTGCGCGGTGTTCGCGACCACGCCGAGGTCGTGCGTGATCATGATGATGGAGGTGCCGGTCTGGTCCTGGAGCTCCTTGAGCAGGTCCAGGATCTGGGCCTGCACGGTCACGTCCAGCGCGGTGGTCGGCTCGTCGGCGATCAGCAGGTCCGGGTCGCAGACCAGGGCCATGGCGATCATCGCGCGCTGCCGCATACCGCCGGAGAACTGGTGCGGGTAGTCGTCCACCCGGGTCTTCGGCTGCGGGATGCCGACCCTGGTCAGCATCTCGACCGCGCGGGCCCTGGCCTCGCTCTTGCTCGCGCCGGTGTGCTTGCGGTAGACCTCGCCGATCTGCCTGCCGATCGTGTGGTACGGCGAGAGCGCGGTCAGCGGGTCCTGGAAGATCATCGCGATCTTGTTACCGCGGAGCTTCTCCATGGTGGACCGGGAGGCGCCGATCAGCTCCTGGCCGTCCAGGTGGATCTCACCACTGATCTTGGTGGTCTCCGGGTTGTGCAGGCCGAGTACGGTCAGGTTGGTCACCGACTTGCCGGAACCCGACTCGCCGACGATCCCCAGGGTGGTGCCCTTCTCCACGTCGAAGGAGAGCCCGTCCACCGCGTGGACGAGGCCGTCCTCGGTGTGGAAGTCGACGGTCAGGTCACGGACCGACAGGAACGGGTTCGACACTTCTTCCAGCTCCTAGCTCAGCCGTACGCGGGGGTCGATGACGGCGTACAGAACGTCCACGATGATGTTGAACACGACGATCGCACCCGCGGCCACCAGGACCGTCGCCATCAGCATCGGCAGGTCGGAGCTCCAGACGGCCCTGATGGACAGCTGTCCGATTCCCTGCAGGCCGAAGGTCTGCTCGGTGATGATCGCGCCGCCGATGAGGGTGCCCAGGTCGACGCCGAGGATGGTGACGATGGTGATCAGGGTGCCGCGCAGCGCGAACCTCATCACGACCGAGCGGTTCGCCATGCCCTTGGCCCGTGCCGTCCTGACGTAGTCCTCGGTGAGCTGCTCCACCATCGTCGAACGGGTCATACGGGTGTAGTTGGCGGTGAAGATGATCGCCAGCACCACCCAGGGCAGCATCAGCCCGGCCGCCCAGTTCAGCGGATTCTCGGTGAAGGGGACGTAGCCCGGCTGCCGCAGGATGTGGTTCTTGTAGACCAGGAAGTACAGCGCCAGCGTGCCGATGAAGTAGATCTGCAGCGAGGCGCCGATCAGGGAGGACACACTGGCGATTTTGTCCAGCGCCTTGCCCTGCTTCAGCGCCGCGACGATGCCCGTCGCCACACCGAAGAAGAGGAAGACGACGGCCGCGCCGAGCGTCAGCGAGATCGTGAGCGGCATGCGGTCGAGGATCGTGTCCAGCACCGGGGCCTTGTTGACGAAGGAGAAGCCCAGGCAGGGCGCGGAGCAGTACCCCAGGCCCTCGTAGTCACGACCGAGGAAGATGCCGCCGACCCAGGTCAGGAACTGGACGAACAGCGGCTGGTCCAGGCCCAGGTTGTGCCGTGCCTGCTCCAGCAGCTCGGGCGGGCAGACCTTGCCGCAGGCGAGCCGGGCGGGGTCGGCCGGAACGGCGAAGAAGAGGAAGAACGTGCACGCGGCGATGATCAGCAGGGTGACCACGGCGCCCAGGGTGCGGCGAGTGATGAATCGAAACATTGCCTGTTTCCCGACGGTTGCTGGGAGACCGCCGCGGGGGCCGTGAGGCCCCCGCGGGCCGTGGCCCCGCGCTGACGCGGAACCACGGCCTTTGCCGTCTCTACGGCTTCACGAAGATGGTGTCCGGCTGAACGATCCACATCTGCGGGTCGATCTCGGCGCCGCCGACCTTGGAACCGTGGAGCATGGTGGCGATCCGGTTCTCCGCGACGACCAGCGGGGTGATCGTCTCCTGGATCTTCTTGTCCAGGGCCATCCACGCGGTGTTGGCCGCGTCGATGTCCGTCTCGGCGGTGATCTTGTCCATCTCGGCGGTGAGAGCCGGGTCCTTCAGGTGCGAGTAGTTGGGCGCACCGTCGGCGACCGGCCCGAAGATGATCGGGAGCACCGTGGAACCGGACGGCCAGTCGGCGCCCCAGCCGCCCCAGTACATGTCGAACTCGTTCTTGAGCTTGCCGATCGAGTCGTAGTAGGTCTTGCGGTCGAGCGGCTTGGCGACGACGTTGATGCCGGCCTTCGCCAGGGCGCTCTTGATCGCGACGGTGACCTGCTCCTGGACCGGCGTCTGGTTGTAGGCGTAGACGATGGTCGGCGTCGGGTTGCTCGACTGGGCGAGCAGCTCCTTGGCCTTCTCGACGTCACCGTCGGGCTTGGTCTTCTTGCCGAACAGGTCGTAGGACTCGTAGCCGACCGTGGTGTTCTCGTTGAGGATCGTGGTCGGCAGCGCCGCGGCGGCCGGGCCACCCAGAACCTGCTGGATCTGCTTGGACGGCCAGGCGTAGTTGATGGCCTGGCGGATCTTGATGTCCTTCACCCGGTCGAGGTTGAAGTAGTAGTAGTTGCCGTACGGCGACGGGCTGTTCATCCGGCGGTTGGCCAGGTTGGCGTCGCCGAGCACCTGCTGCAGCCGCTCCGGGGGAGTGGAGCCGTAGAAGGTGAAGGCGGTCTGGTCGGCGCCGGAGTCCGCCATGAGGCGGTCGGTCACCTGCAGGGCCTCGAAGCCGAACTCAAGGTGCCACTTGTCCGGGTAGGCGCCGCGGATCGGGTCGGTCGCCGGGTCCCAGTGCGGGTTGCGCTCCAGGTCCATGGTCTTGTCGACCACGTGCGACTTGATGATGTACGGCCCGCTGGAGAAGGGCTCCTTGTCGTACTGCTCCTTCGTGTCCTTGGCCTTGGGCACGATGCCGTACCCGGCCATGGCGAAGGCGTAGCTCGCGTCGGCGTGCGGCGTCTTGAACTTGTAGATGATCGTCTTGTCGTCCGGCGTCTCGATCGCGTCGAGTTCCTTGCCGTCGTACGGACCGGCGTAGGCCTTCTTGTAGTCGACGTCGGTCAGCCACTGCTGGATGTAGGTGGGGCCCTGGGTGACGAACGGAGCGAAGGTCCGCTCCATGCTCCACTTGACGTCGGCGGAGGTGATCGGCGAGCCGTCCTGCCACTTCACGCCGTCCTTCAGCGTGAACTTCCAGGTCTTGCCGCCGTCGGACTGGGTGCCGGTGTCGGTCGCGAGGTCACCGACCAGCTTGAACTCACCCTTGGCGACGCGCTTGTAGCCCGTCAGGGTACGGCCGATCAGCCGGAAGAAGTTGCCCTCGGTGTTGACGTAGACCTGCGCCGGGTCGAGGTGGGAGAAGTCGTCACGGTCGATCATCGTGACCGTTCCGCCCTTGACGACGCCCTCCGGCGGGATCGCGGGACCCTTCGAGTCCTCCGCGGTGCCGAGGGTGATGACCGCGGGCTTGTAGGCCGCGGAGGGGGCCGCGGAGGCCCCGTTGGAGCTGCCGGACGACGCGGCGGGCGCCCCCGAGTTGCCCTCGGCACATGCGCTGGTGACCGCCAGCACGCCGATGGCCAGGACGGCCACCGCCGAACGCTTTCTAACTCGCATCTCTCTCCTATCTGTCCAGCGCTTGAGCTGGGGGCTAGCGCTTGAGCTTGGGGTCGAAGGCGTCGCGGACCGAGTCCCCGAGCAGGTTGAAGGCGATCACGAAGATCACCAGTGCGACGCCGGGGAAGATCAGGTACGTGATGTCGTTGGTGTAGACCTCGGTGCCGCGCCGGAACATGCGGCCCCAGTCGGGGATCGGCTCGATCATGCCGACACCGAGGAAGGACAGGGCGGCCTCCGCGGTCACCAGGGCGGGCAGCAGGAGCGTCGCCTGGATCAGGATCGGCGTCCACAGGTTCGGCAGCAGTTCCTTGAACACGATCCGCGCGGGCGAGGCGCCGGTGACCCGGGCGGCCTCGATGAACTCGCGTTCGCGGAGCGTGAGGACCTGGCCTCGCAGCAGACGGGCCAGACCTGCCCAGCCGAACAGCGTCAGCACGAGCACCAGCGTCACCGCGCGCAGCCAGACCGGCGTCTCCTCGTCAGCACTGACGAAGAGGTTCTCCACGACCGGCATGAAGGCGATGATGAACAGCACCGACGGGAAGGACAGCACCGTGTCGATCACACGACCGATGAAATAGTCCGTCTTGCCACCGGCGTATCCGGCCACGATGCCGATCACGATGCCGATCAGCGTGGTGAGGATGGTCGTGACGAGCGCGATCAGCAGCGAGGTCCTGATTCCGTAGACGAGCTGCGTGAACACGTCACGGCCGAGATTGGGCTCGATGCCGAACCAGAACTGCGAGCTGATGCCGCCGTTCGGGGCGATCGGATAGCCGAAGTCGTTGAGCAGGCCCGGGGTGTCCTGGCCGTAGAGAGTGTACGGGTCCTTGCCGTACAGCCAGGAGATCACCGGCGCGAGTATCGCTACCAGGATGAAGAAAATCACCACGATGGCGGAGGCGACCCCGGTCCGGTCACGGCGGAAGCGGAGCCACATCAGCTGCCCTGGTGAGCGGCCCACCGTTTCCGGTGCCTTCACCACGGGCGCCTCGTCGGCGGTGGTCGCGGCAGGTGCAGGGATGGTCATCGTGCGGGAGCCCCCAACGGCATGACTGAGCGGGATCTGGGGGAACCATTGCAAAACAGTCAGGGGCAAATCAATGGCCTAGCTGTTACTTGTTTTTTTGTTGTGCAATATAGATCAGGTTGTAGCTGCAATTCCATTGACCTGGGTGGGGGGTCAGATGGAATGATGAGATTCCCCACCGTCTGTTATTCACGGATTTGTGACATACCTATGACACGACCATGACGGTCTGTGCGGTCGTCGTGTCACCCCTCGCCGCGCGTATGTCCGCAGGCAGGGTAGGGCGTCGCCCGCCCGGGCGCGGGGAAAGGGCGACCCGCGAAGGTCACGTTCCGGCGTCCTGAGCCCCCTCCCTCTTTCGTACCACCGGCCCCACCCCCGTGCGAAGGGTTGTTCGAAGCGTGGGACGCCGTGCCGTACGGCATCCGAGCAAGCGTCCGGTTGTTCCATCTGGTGGGAGGGGGACTCGTCTCATTTGCCGGACGTGGCACACTGGGGGGAGAGCAGCGTGCTCCGGGGTCGGTGAAATTCCGAGCCGGCGGTTAAAGTCCGCGACCCGGTCGAAGCCATCGACCGGTTGACCTGGTGAAACTCCAGGACCGACGGTCAAAGTCCGGATGGGAGGAAGCGCGCGGGCGGCAGGGACGTCCCCTTCGGGGGTGACCCGGCCGCCGATGGGTGTACGTGCCTGTGATCCCCCGGGGCCCGCCGTGGCAGAACGCTACCGGCGAGTAGGAGTCCCGGATGTCTGGTCGGGCGCACCCGCGCCAACCGATCGGCCTGCCCGCGCGTGGTCGCGGCGCCGCCGGTCCCCTCTCCCTTCTCGCCGCGTGTGGTCCCGCGGTCCTCCGCCGTGCCCGCCTGTCCGTTGCAGGAAACCCGCCGGGAAACCCGGGAATCCCGGCCGGATCAGGAAGACAGGCGGCCCCGCGCGGGTTCACTCCCGATGTCACCTACGCGCCCCCTGCGAAGGAGCTGTGAATGTTCACCGGAATCGTTGAGGAGCTCGGCGAGATCGCGGAGATCGAGACGCTGCGCGACGCCGCCAGGCTGTCGATCCGCGGCGAGGTCGTCACCGCCGACGCCGGGCACGGCGACTCGATCGCCGTCAACGGGGTCTGCCTGACCGTGGTCGACGTCGAGGGGGAGGTCTTCACCGCCGACGTGATGAAGGAGACCCTCGACCGCAGCAGCCTCGGCGCCCTGCGTCCCGGCTCCAGGGTCAACCTGGAGCGCGCGGTCCGCGCCGACCAGCGCCTCGGCGGCCACATCGTGCAGGGCCACGTGGACGGCACCGGCGTGCTGCTCGCCCGCGAGCCGGACGAGCACTGGGAGGTCGTCCGGATCTCGCTGCCCGCCGGGCTGGGCCGCTACGTCGTCGAGAAGGGCTCGATCGCCGTGGACGGCGTCAGCCTGACCGTGGTCGGCGTGGACGACGAGGGCTTCTCCGTCAGCCTCATCCCCACCACGCTGCGCCTGACCACCCTCGGCGCCAAGCAGCCCGGCGACCCGATGAACCTCGAAGTCGACGTGATCGCCAAGCACGTGGAGCGGCTCGTCAGCGCCTACACCTCGGGGAACGGGTCATGAACTGGGTCAACGAGGGCTTCCAGCTCCTCGGGGTCAAGGTCCTGTGGACCGACCTGGTCGGCAACGTGGCCGCGCTGGCCACCGTGCTCCTGGCGATCCGCAGGTCGATCTGGACCTGGCCGGTGCAGCTCACCGCCGCGGTCCTGCTGTTCGTCACCTCCCTCAGCGCCCACATCACCGGAAACGCCCTCAAGCAGCTCATGTTCGGCGCGCTGGCCGTCTACGGCTGGTGGCGCTGGACCCGCGGGACCCGGTCAGGCCAGGCCCTCGCCGTACGGCCCGCGACCGGGCGGGAACGGCTCGCGATGGCCGGCACGATGCTGCTGGGCACCGCCGCCGTCGGCGTGCTGTTCTTCGTCGCCAAACTCTCCTGGGGCGCGCTCGTGCCGCCGCCGCAGGGCTACCTGCTGGTCGCCGCCGACGCCTACATCTTCGTCGGCAGCGCCGTGGCCACCTGGGCCCAGGGACGCGCGCTGGTGGACTTCTGGATCATCTGGGTGGCCGTGGACCTGGTCGGCGTGCCCCTGGCCTTCAGCTCCGGTCTCGTCGTCTCCGGGGCCGTCTACGGGGTCTTCTTCGTCCTCGTCCTCATCGGATTCTTCAACTGGCTCAAGGAGTACCGGTCCAGGACCGTGCTCGTTCCCAAGGAGGCTGTGTGACCGCGCTTGACCCCATAGAGCGGGCGATCGCCGACATTCGCGAGGGCAGGCCCGTCGTGGTGGTCGACGACGAGAACCGCGAGAACGAGGGCGACATCATCTTCGCCTCGGCCAAGGCGACGCCGGAGCTGCTCGCCTTCACCATCAGGCACACCAGCGGCGTGATCTGCGTCTCGCTGCCTGGCGAGGACCTCGACCGGCTCGGCCTGCCGCTGATGGTGCGCGAGAACAGGGAGCGCCTGCGCACCGCCTACACGATCAGCGTCGACGCCCGCGACGGGGTGACCACCGGCATCTCCGCCGCCGACCGCGCCAGGACCATCCGCACCCTGTGCGACTCCGCCACCGAACCCTTCGAGCTGGTACGGCCCGGCCACGTCTTCCCGCTGCGCTACCGCGAGGGCGGTGTGCTGGTCAGGCGCGGCCACACCGAGGCGGCCGTGGACCTGGCCAGGCTGGCGGGGCTGCGGCCCTCCGGCGCGCTCGCCGAGGTCGTCAACGACGACGGCACCATGAAGCGGCTGCCCGAGCTGCGCGAGTTCTGCGACGAGCACGACCTGGCGCTGGTCTCCATCGAGCAGCTCGTCGAGTTCAGGCGCCGCACCGAGCGGATGGTGAGCAGGGTCGCCGAAACGCGTCTGCCCAACGTGTACGGGATGTGGCGCGCCTACGGCTACGCCAGCGCCCTGGACGGCGGCGAGCACGTCGCCCTGGTCTACGGCGACCTGGAGGACGGGGAGAACATCCTGGTCAGGGCGCATTCGGAGTGCCTTACCGGGGACGTGTTCGGCTCCCTGCGGTGCGACTGCGGGGTCCAGCTCGACCACGCGATGGCGGAGATCTCCGCCGAGGGCCGCGGCGTCGTGGTCTACCTGCGCGGGCACGAGGGCCGCGGCATCGGCCTGCTGGCCAAGCTGCGGGCCTACAGCCTGCAGGACGCGGGCAGCGACACCGTGGACGCCAACCTGGAGCTGGGCCTTCCCGTTGACGCCAGGGAGTTCTCCAACGCCGGTCAGATCCTCGCCGACCTGGGCGTGAAGTCGATCAGGCTGCTGACGAACAACCCGGCCAAGCTGCGGGGCATGGACGGCTACGGCGTCAAGGTCCTCGGCCGGGAGCCGATGCCGGTGGCGATGAACCCCCACAACCAGAAGTACCTGACGGCCAAACGTGACCGCCTCGGTCACGAGATCCACGAGGAGAGCACATGAGCGGAGCGGGACGTCCCCAGGCGGAGGCCGTCGAGGCGGGCGGACTGACCGTCGGCATCGTGGCCGCCCGCTGGCACGAGAAGATCACCGACCAGCTCGTCGCGCGGGCGGTGCTGGCCAGCGCCGACAGCGGGGCAAGCGCGACGGTGATCCGCGTCGCCGGGTCCCTGGAGATCCCGGTCGTCGCCCAAGCCCTGGCCAGGCGCTGCGACGCCGTGGTCGCCCTGGGCGCGGTGATCCGCGGGGAGACCGCCCACTTCGACTACGTCTGCGAGTCGGTCACCTCGGGGCTCACCCGCGTCTCGCTCGACGAGGGGACGCCGGTCGGCAACGGGGTGCTGACGTGTGACTCCCTTGACCAGGCCCTCGACCGCTCGGGCCTGCCCGGCAGCCACGAGGACAAGGGTTACGAGGCCACCGTCGCCGCCCTGGAGACGGCGCTGCTGCTGCGCGACCTCAGGGACGCCTGAGGTCCTCGGAAGCGGGGGCGCCCTGGCCGTGCGGTAGGTTGCGTATCGCTGTGACCGGTGGTTTCCCGAAGGAACGTGATCGTCAGGTGAGTCCAGAGAACGTCCCGGCCCCCCCGCTGCCCGTCGTGTGGCGGCCGCGGAAGGGACGCGTCGTGGCGTACGGCTTCGCCGGGCTGGTCATCGTGGGAGCCGTCATCCTGGCGATCTTCCTGCCGCCGCCGTTCACCCTGGTCGACAAGATCGCGATGGTGGTGCTCGGCGCCGCCATCGCCGGGGTGCTGCACCTGCTCGGCCGCTGCCGGGTCGAGGCGGACGAGACGGGCATCACCCTGGTCAACGCGCTGCGGGTGCACCGCTACGAGTGGCCCGAGGTGCTCGCGGTGACGCTGACCGACAGCGAGCCCTGGGCGAAGATCGACTTCACCGACGGCGCGACGATCGGCGCCATGGGGCTGCAGGGCTCGGAGAAGGAGCGGACGGTCCAGCAGGTCCGCCAGCTCGCCGCGCTCATCAAAGAGCGCGGCGAGGCGGGGGAAGGTCGCTGAGTCAGGTCTCCTCGGCGAAGCGCTCGGCCATGCCCGTCTCACCCGCGACCAGCAGCACGGTGTGCCCGTGGATGGTGGTCTCGGAGGTGGCGTAGGTGAACCTGCCTCCCGGGCTCTTGATCCCGACCACGGTCACGCCGTACTTCGTGCGGATGCCCAGCTCGCCCAGCGTCTTTCCCACCGCCCAGCCGGGCGCCTTGGTCTTGACCAGGGCGTAGTCCTCGTCGATCTCCACGTAGTCGAGCATCCGTCCCGTCACCAGGTGCGCGACGCGCTCTCCCATGTCGTGCTCGGGCTGCACCACGTGGTGCGCGCCGACCCGCTGCAGGATCCTGCTGTGCTGGCGGCTGATCGACTTGGCCCAGATGTCGGGCACGCCGAAGTCGGCCAGGATCGAGGTGGTCAGGATGCTCGCCTCGATGTCGTTGCCGATGCCGACCACGGCCCTGCCGAACTCCTCGACGCCGAGCTGGGTCAGCGCGTCCGGGTCGGTGGAGTCGGCGCAGGCCACGTGGGTGAGCTGCCCGGACAGTTGCTGCACGTTCTTCGAGTCGTTGTCCACGCCGAGCACCTCGACGCCGCGGTCGGCCAGTTCGAGCGCGAGCGCGCTGCCGAACCTGCCGAGACCGATCACCGCGACCGCGTCGCCGCGGTCCTTCCTGTCAGCCAACGAGGGGGCCCTCCTCCGGGTAACGGAACCTGCGGGTCTGGACGTGCAGTGCCAGCGCCGCGCCGAGTGTCGCGGGTCCAAGTCTGCCGACGAACATCAGGACCGTCAGCGCCAGGTGCCCCGCGGTGCCGACGTCGCCGGTGATCCCGGTGGACAGGCCGACCGTGCCGAACGCGGAGACCACCTCGAACAGCACCTGGTCGAGCTTGAACGGCGTCAGCATCATCAGCACGAACGTGCCCGCGACCACCGAGGCCACACTGAGCAGGGCGATGGTCAGCGCCTGCCGCTGGAGCTGCTCGGGCAGGCGGCGGCGGCCGACCGTGACGTCGGGCTCACCGCGCAGCTCGGCCAGGATGACGTAGCCGAGCAGCGCGAACGTCGTCACCTTGATTCCGCCGCCGGTGCTCGCGCTGCCCGCCCCGACGAACATCAGCACGTCGCTGATCAGCCAGGTGTTCTCGTGCATCTGCGAGACGTCCACGGAGTTCATGCCGCCGCTGCGGGTCATGGCGCTGTGGAAGAGGGCGGCCATGATCCGCTGCCCGGGCGGCAGCGGTCCGAAGGTGCCGGGATTGTCCCACTCGGTGAGGAGTACGGCCAGCGTCCCGCCGAACAGCAGGACCGCGGTCATCCCCACGGTGACCCTGGCGTGCAGCGACCAGCGCCCCGGATGGAACGGGCCCCGGCGCAGCGCGGTGTAGACCGGGAAGCCGAGCCCCCCGACCACCACGGAGACCACCAGCGGCAGGCAGATCCACGGGTCGTGGACGAAACGCATCATGCTGTCCGGCCACAGGGCGAACCCGGCGTTGGTGAAGGAGGAGACCGCGTGGAAGAGCCCCTGGTAGAGGGCACGGCCGGGCGGCTCGCCGTACCCGAGGAAGAAGCGGGCGGCGAGCACGGCGGTGGTCAGCGCCTCGGCGGCCAGTGTCACCTTGGCGACGCCCGCGATCAGCCTGCGCACCTCGCCGGGGCCCAGGGTCCTGGTCTCGGCCTGGGCGTTGAGCCTGGCGCGCAGGCCGAGCTTGCCGGAGACGACCAGCGCCAGGATGGAGGCCAGCGTCATGATCCCGAACCCGCCGATCTGCATCAGCGCCAGGATCACCAGCTCACCGAAGAGCGTCCAGTGCGTCGCGGTGTCCTGTACGGCCAGGCCGGTCACGCAGACCGCGGACGTCGCGGTGAAGAGCGCGGACGTCCACGAGGCCCGCTGCCCGGCCTCGACCGCGACGGGCAGCGACAGCAGCGTCGAGCCCACCACGACCACGACCAGGAAGGCGGCCACGACGACTCTCGACGGCGTGTTGATCCGCCGCAGAACGTTCTTCACGAGGGGTGAGAATACGCCCGGTCCACCATTCCGTGCCGTTGGGGCGTGGGCGGCCCGTGCGGGCGTAGCCTGAGGTGATGCTGAGGGGGACGGTCAAGGCCTCGGACGTGGAGTCCCCGGGACACCTCGGAGAACTCCTCGACCGGTGTGCCTACCTCGCCGACGAGGGGCTGGCCACGGCGGCGTTCCTGGCGCTGCGGATGGGCCGCCCGCTGCTGCTCGAAGGTGAGGCCGGGGTCGGCAAGACCGAGCTGGCCAGGACGCTCGCCACGGTGCTGGGCGCGCCACTGATCCGGCTGCAGTGCTACGAAGGGCTCGACGGGCCCCAGGTGCTCTACGACTGGGACTTCGCCCGCCAGCTTCTGCACCTCAAGGCAGCCGAGGCGAGCGGGGCCACCGACGCGGCACGCCTTGAGGGCGAGGTCTACGACCGGCGCTTCCTGATCGCCAGGCCGCTGCTCAGGGCGGTGGAGACCCAGCCGAGCGTGCTGCTCGTGGACGAGGTCGACCGGGCCGACGTGGAGTTCGAGGCGATCCTGCTTGAGGTGCTCTCCGACTTCGCGATCTCCATCCCCGAGCTGGGCACGGTCCGCGCGCAGAGCCCGCCGGTCGTCGTGCTGACCTCCAACCGCACCCGTGAGCTGCACGACGCGCTCAGGCGCCGCTGCCTCTACCACTGGCTCGAACACCCCTCCTTCGAACGGGAGGTGGCGATCCTGCTGCGCAGGCTCCCCGGCTGCTCGCGGACCCTGGCCGAGCAGGTGGCCGGGGCCGTGGGACGGCTGCGCGGCGCCGGTCTGGTCAAGCCGCCCGGTGTCGCGGAGAGCATCGACTGGGCCGAGGCCCTGCTGACCCTCGGCGCCCGCGAGCTGGACCCCGGCCTGGCCGCGGCGACCCTCGGCGCCCTGCTCAAGCACCGCGAGGACCACGAGACGGTCCTCGGGAGGGGGTTTCCCGATGGCTGAGGGAGCCCACGGTGGCGAGCGTGACCTGGTGGCGGTCATGACCGGCTTCGCCAGGACGCTGCGCGCCGCCGGGGTGCCCGCCGACCACGAGCGGACCCAGGCCCTGCTGCGCGCGCTGACCGTCCTCGGCGCGGACAGCCCGCGCGGGGTCTACTGGGCGGGCAGGCTCACCCTGTGCGCCTCCGCCGACGACCTGCCCCGCTACGACCGGGTCTTCGACGCCTACTTCGGCGGCACCCGTCCGCGCCCCGCGTCCCCGCCCATGGTCACCGTCACCCGGAGCGTCACGACCCTGTCCGGCATCCCGGGACAGGAAAGGGAGCGGGAGGATCGGGCGGCGGCCGCCAGCCCGGCCGAGGTCCTGCGCACCAGGGACGTGGCCGCGATGACCGCCGCGGAACTGGCCGAGGTACGGCGCCTGCTCGCCCTGCTGCGGGTCGGCCGCGAACGGCGCAGGTCGCGGCGGTTCGGCCCCTCCCGCAGGGGCCGCCTCGACGGCGGGGCGACGATCCGCGAGACCCTGCGGCACGGCGGCCAGACCGTACGGCTGCGCCACCGCGCCCACCGGACCAGGCCCCGCGGGGTCGTGCTGCTCGTCGACGTCAGCGGCTCCATGAGCCCCTACGCCGACACGCTGCTGCGCCTGGGGCACGCCGTGGTCCGCGCCGAGCCGAGGGCCACCGAGGTGTTCAGCGTGGGCACCCGCCTGACCAGGATCACCGCCGAACTGCGCCGCCGCGACCCGGCCGCCGCGATGGAGGCCGTCTCCGCCGCCATCCCCGACTGGAGCGGCGGCACCCGCCTCGGTGAGGAGCTGCGGAGCTTCCTGCGGCTGCACGACGCGGCGGGCGCGACCGTCGTCATCGCCTCCGACGGCTGGGAGCGGGGTGACGCCGCGCTGCTCGGCGCGCAGATGGCCAGGCTGTCCAGGACGGCCTACCGGGTGGTCTGGGTGAACCCGCACAAGGGGCAGGAGGGCTATCTCCCGCTCACCGCCGGGATGCGGGCGGCGCTGCCGTACGTGGACGACTTCGTGGCGGGGCACAGCCTGGCGGCCTTCGAGGCGCTGGCCCGGCTGCTGGGAGGGCGCCGTGCGTGACATCCTCTCGCAGATCGTGCGCTGGTGGGAGGCGGGCGAGACGTTCGGCCTGGCCACGGTCGTCGAGACCTTCCGCAGCGCGCCCCGCCCGCCGGGCGCCGCGATGGCGGTCCTCGGGGAGGAGGCGGTCGGCAGCGTCTCCGGGGGCTGCGTGGAGGGCGCCGTCTACGAGCTGGCCCGGGAGGTGGCCGCCTCGGGGACCCCGGTGCTGCAGCGGTACGGGGTGAGCGACGACGACGCCTTCTCCGTCGGGCTGACCTGCGGGGGCGTCCTCGATGTCTTCGTCGAGCCGGTCTCGCGCGAGATGTTCCCCCAGCTCGGGGAGGTCGCCGAGACGGTCAGGGAGCACGGGCCTGTCGCGGTCGCGACCGTGCTGTCCGGTTCCGGCGCCGTCGGGGCACGCCGGGTGGTCGGCCCCGAGCGCGCCTCGGGCTCACTCGGCCTGGCCAGGCTGGACGACGCGGTTGACGACGACGCCCGGGGCATGCTCGCCCAGGGGCTCACGGGCATCAGGAGGTACGGCCCGCACGGCGAGCGGCGCCTGGACGACCTGGCGGTCTTCGTGCACTCCTTCACGCCGCCGCCCAGGATGCTGGTCTTCGGCGCCATCGACTTCGCCGCCGCGGTCGCCAGGATCGGCAAGTTCCTCGGCTACCACGTGGTGGTGTGCGACGCCCGCCCGGTCTTCGCCACGGCAAGGCGCTTCCCCGAGGCCGACGAGGTGGTCGTCAAGTGGCCGCACGACTACCTCAGCTCGGTCACCGTGGACGAGCGGACCGCGATCTGCGTGCTCACCCACGACCCCCGCTTCGACGTCCCGCTGCTTGAGGTGGCACTGCGCACCCCGGCGGGCTACGTCGGGGCGATGGGCTCACGCCGTACGCACGAGGACCGGCTGGCACGGCTGCGCGAGGCGGGCCTGGGGGAGGAGGAGCTGGGGCGGCTGCGCTCGCCGATCGGCCTCGACCTGGGCGCGCGGACCCCCGAGGAGACCGCGGTCTCCATCGCCGCCGAGCTGATCCAGCTCCGCTGGGGCGGCTCGGGACAGCCGCTGAGCGGCGGCTCCGGCCGCATCCACGCGCCGGGCCACCGGACATGACGCGGGCGGAGAGCGCGGGGCTGCTGCTGGCGGCCGGGGGCGGCTCCCGGCTCGGCGAGCCCAAGGCGCTGGTCGAGCTGGACGGCGAGCGGCTGGTCGACCGCGGGGTCAGGCTGCTGCGCGAGGGCGGCTGCCACCCGGTAATCGTCGTGCTCGGGGCCGCGGACGCGCAGGTGCGCGGGGCGGTCGTCGTGCACAACCCGGACTGGCGCACCGGCATGGGCTCCTCGCTGCGGGTCGGCCTCGCGGCGCTTCCCGGCGACGCGGAGCGGGTGGTGATCGCCCTGGCCGACCAGCCGTCCGTCCGGCCCGAGGCCGTGCTGCGGCTGGTCGAGGCGGCGCGCGGCGGGGCCTCGGTCGCCGTGGCGACCTACGCGGGCAGGCGGAGGAACCCGGTGCTGGTCGCCAGGGAGCACTTCGCCGAAGCCGCCGCCCTCGCGGTCGGCGACGTGGGCGCCAGGGCCTTCCTGCGGGCCCGTCCCGAGCTGGTCGTCGAGGTGCCCTGCGACGACGTGGGCGATCCCGCCGACATCGACACCCCCGCTGACCTGGAGGCCTGGCGGCGGGCGTGACTCAGGAGGGCGCCAGGCGGAAGGAGGCGACGGCGGCGCGGTGGTCGCTGCCCGCCGCCGCCTCGACGCCCGCGGTGGTCGCGGTGAGGCCCCGGTAGAGGATGTGGTCGGGCCTGGTCACCGGGAAGGACGCGGGCCAGGTGAAGCCGAAGCCGGACCCGGCCTCCTGCTGGGCGTCCAGCAGCGGCGGCACCAGGCCGGAGCGCTTGCGGTCGGTCGTGGCCGTGTTGAGGTCGCCGAGCAGCAGCAGGTGCTCGCTGCGGTCACGCTCGACGAGTTTGCCCGCCTGGGTGAGGGTCTCGTCCCGCTGGCTGGTCTGGCCGGGACGGGCCGAGGCCAGGTGCATCACGTAGACGGTCAGTTTGCCCTTCGGCGTCTCGACGACCGCCCGCAGCGCCCTGGCCCAGCCGAGGCCGATGTCCACCCTGCGGGCCTGCCGGATCGGGAACCTGCTCCACAGGCCGACCGTGTTCACCTGGTAGCGGTGCGGGAAGCGGGCGTCGAGCTCCTTGGCCGCTGGGCCGCCCTCGGTCAGCTCCTGCACGGCGACCAGGTCCCGCCCGCCGGAGACGTTCCGTACGGCCTGCGCCGAGTCGCCGTTGGTCGCCCCCACGTTGATCGTGGCGACCGAGACGTCGCTCGGGCCGCCGGGCGGGGAGCGCAGCAGCGTGGGGCCGAACATGACCCCCCAGACGGTCGCGGGCAGCAGCGCCGCGACGACCACCGGCCACGACCGGGTGAACAGGGCGGCGGCCAGCAGGAACGGCACGGTGACGCCGAGCCAGGGCAGCAGGCTCTCCAGCACCGGGGTGAACCCGCCGAGGTCGGGCAGGAGCCCGTGGCCGCCGAGAACGAGGGCCAGCACCCCCGCGACCACCATGATCGACCGCCTCAGCACACCGCTCCCCGTCCGTGCTTGTGGGCTTCCCGCACCCGAGATCCGTACGCTACCGGCCCCGTACGGGCGGTGCGGGGCTTGGAGCGGACCGGAGGGAGTCGATAGCCTTCTGCGCAGAGAGAACGGAATAACATTCGGTTCCTGTGGCGCGGGAAGGACGATCCTGACGATGCGTATCGGTATGGCCCTGAGCTACTCGGAGGGCTTCAAGGAGACCGTGGACGAGCTGGCCGACTACGAGAGGGCCGGGCTGGACATCGTCTTCGTCGCCGAGGCCTACAGCTTCGACGCGGTCAGCCAGATGGGCTACATCGCGGCCAGGACCGAGCGGCTGGAGATCGCCTCCGGCATCCTGCCCATCTACTCGCGCACGCCCGCCCTGCTGGCCATGACCGCCGCTGGCATGGACTACGTCTCGGGGGGCCGCTTCACCCTGGGCCTCGGCGCCTCCGGGCCCCAGGTGATCGAGGGCTTCCACGGCGTGCCGTACACCGCGCCGCTGGGCAGGACCCGGGAGGTCGTGGAGATCTGCAGGCAGGTGTGGCGGCGCGAGCGCCTGGAGTACGAGGGCAGGCACTACACCCTGCCGCTGCCCGGGGAGCGGGGGACCGGCCTGGGCAAGGCCCTCAAGCTCATCAACCACCCCGTCCGCGAGCGCGTCCCCATCGTGATCGCCGCCATCGGCCCCAAGAACGTCGAGCTGTGCGCCGAGCTGGCCGAGGGCTGGGAGCCGATCTTCTACATGCCGGAGAAGGCCGCGGAGGTCTGGGGCCCCTCCCTGGCCTCGGGCACGGCCAGGCGTGACCCCTCCCTGGGCGCCCTCGACGTCATCGCCCAGGCCCCGCTGGCCATCGGCGACGACGTCTCCGGCCTGGTCGACCTCGGCCGTCCCGTCGCGGCCCTCTACATCGGCGGCATGGGGGCCAGGGGCAGGAACTTCTACAACGACCTGGCCCGCCGCTACGGCTACGAGAAGGAGGCCGAGGAGATTCAGGACCTCTACCTCGCGGGCAAGAAGGACGAGGCGGCGGCGCTGGTCCCCAGGCAACTGCTTGAGGCGGTCTCGCTGATCGGGCCCGAGGGACACGTGCGTGACCGTCTGCAGGCGATGCGCGACTCCGGCGTCACGACCGTCAACGTCACCCCACTGGGCCGTACCCATGCCGAGCGCGTCCGGCTCGTCGAGAAGATCAGGGAACTGGCCTCCTGAGCCTGGCCGGGCCTTCTCTGCCCGGGGAGAACATGATATGGATCACAGTTGGAGGCGAAATTTCCTACCAGAATAGGTGGTTTCACGCCCTGTGAGGTTCTCCCCGGTGACCCCCCTGCTCGTCGGGCGGCCGTACATCGACCTGTGCCGCCTGAACGGCCAGCTCTGTCACTGAACGCATTTCCCGCTCCCCTCCCGCCCCGCGCGGGCACGTTCTCACGCCGGAGTCGCGTTCATGAAGAAAATCTCCTTCTCCCTGCAGCTGCTGCTCGGTCTGGTGATCGGCGCCGCCCTCGGGTTCCTCGCCCGCGCGGGCGAGATCGCCTGGCTCACCACGACCCTGACCGAGATCGGCAGGATCTTCGTCCAACTCCTCAAACTCGCCGTCCCGCCGCTGGTCCTCACCGCCGTCGTGGTCAGCGTCGCCAACCTGCGCAACGTCGGCGGGGCCGCCAGGCTCGCCGGCAAGACCCTGCTGTGGTTCCTGGTCACCTCGCTGATCGCGGTGGCCATCGGACTCGGCCTCGGCCTGGTCATCAACCCCGGCGAGGGCGTCACGATCTCCACGGCGGGGGCCAAGGCACCCGACCTCGAAGGCGCGGGAACCTGGCTCGACTTCGTGACCGGGATCATCCCCACCAACCTCGTCACCGCCTTCACCGAGCTCAACGTCCTGCAGATCGTCTTCATCGGGGTCGTCCTCGGCGCGGCGGCCCTGGCGGTCGGCGAGGCGGCCGAGCCGTTCCTCACGCTCAGCCGCTCGGTGCTCGAACTGGTGCAGAAAGCCCTGTGGTGGGTCATCAGGCTGGCCCCGATCGGCACCGCGGGCCTGATCGGCAAGTCCGTGGCCGCCTACGGCTGGGACCTGCTCGCCCCGCTGGCCAAGCTCGGCGCGGGCGTCTACATCGGCTGCCTGCTGGTGCTGCTGGTGAGCTACCCGGCGCTGCTCGCCCTCGTCGGCAAGGTCAGCCCGCTCACCTTCTACCGCAACGCCTGGCCCGCGATCGAGCTGGCCTTCGTCTCCCGCTCCTCGATCGGGACCCTGCCGCTGACCCAGCGGGTCACCGTCGAGCGCCTGGGCGTCGACCGCGACTACGCCTCCTTCGCGGTGCCCTTCGGGGCGACCACCAAGATGGACGGCTGCGCCGCGATCTATCCCGCCCTGGCCGCGATCTTCGTGGCCCAGGTGTACGACGTGCCGCTCGGCCTCGGCCAGTACCTGCTGATCGCGTTCGTCTCCGTGGTCGGCTCCGCCGCGACCGCGGGCCTGACCGGCGCGATCGTGATGCTCACCCTCACCCTGAGCACGCTCGGTCTGCCCCTTGAGGGCGTCGGCCTGCTCCTGGCCATCGACCCGATCCTCGACATGATCCGCACCGCGACGAACGTGGCGGGGCAGATCGTGGTGCCGGTGCTCGTCGCCCGCTCGGAGGGCCGTCTCGACGAGGCGGTGCTGAACGCCCCGCCCGTCCCCCTGGACGACGTGTCCACCAGGCCGCTGGTCACCGGGGGAGCCCCCGCTCCCGCCTGACGCCCGGCGGTGGCGGGTCCCTTCCCGGACCCGCCACCGCCCGGGGTGGAGACACGGGCGGACGGGGTCAATAGCATGCGAAGCATGACCTCCACCCACGCCCTGCGCCGTGAGCGTCTCGCGGCACTGCTGCCCGCCCACGAGGTGGACGCCGTCCTGGTCACCCGGGACGTGAACGTGCGCTACCTGACCGGCCTGGCCAGCTCGAACGCCGCGGTGCTGGTCACGGCGGACGGCACGGCCACGCTGGCCACCGACTCCCGCTACACCGAGACCGCGAGGCGCCTGTGCTCGGACGTCGAGGTGCTCCAGGAACGCGACGTCGCGGCGAGCCTGGCCGCGCGCTCCACGGGCAGGACCGCCGTCGAGGCGCACCACATGTCCGTGGCCGACTACTTCCGCCTCGGCGGGGACCTGCCCAGGGTGAGCGGGCTTGTCGAGTCGGTGCGCAGGGTCAAGGACGAGGAGGAGATCGACCTCATCCGCACCGCGTGCGCGCTCACCGACCAGGCCTTCGCCGAGGTGCTGCCCAGGCTGCGGCCCGGCATTACGGAGCGGGAGGTCGCCAGGGCGCTGGAGACCCGGATGATCGAGCTCGGCGCCGACAAGCCCGCCTTCGACTCGATCGTCGCCTCCGGCCCGAACGGTTCGATCCCGCACCACTCGCCAACGGACCGCCCCCTGCGCGGGGGAGACCTCGTGACCATGGACTTCGGGGCGCTGTACGGCGGCTACCACGCCGACATGACCAGGACGGTGGCGATCGGGGAGCCCGCCGCCTGGCAGCGGGAGCTCTACGACCTGGTCAGGGCCGCCCAGCGGGCCGGCCGCCACGCCGTACGGCCAGGCGCGCTCACCCACGAGGTGGACGCCGCGGCGCGCGACCTGATCACCGCGGCCGGGCACGGCGACTGCTTCGGGCACGGCCTGGGACACGGGGTCGGACTGGAGATCCACGAGGTGCCGTTCCTGGCTCCGCCGAAGCCAGACAGCGATGCCGAGCACGCTAGACTAGAGGATCGAGTTCCGGTCACCGTCGAGCCTGGTGTCTACCTGCCGGGTATGGGCGGCGTCCGCATCGAGGACACGCTCGTGACGCGTGATGACGGACCGGAGCTTCTCACACGGACGACCAAAGAGCTGCTTGTCCTATAAGAGCGGCCGTACGCAGGAGAAACTAGTGGCGACGACGAACGACCTCAAAAACGGCCTGGTGCTCAAGCTCGACGGCGGTGAGCTCTGGACCGTTGTGGAGTTCCAGCACGTCAAGCCTGGTAAGGGCGGTGCGTTCGTCCGCACCAAGCTGAAGAACATCCGGTCGGGCAAGGTCGTCGACAGGACCTTCAACGCGGGCGTCAAGGTCGAGGTGGCCAACGTCGACAAGCGCGAGATGCAGTTCTCCTACATGGACGGCGACGAGTTCGTCTTCATGGACACCGAGACCTACGACATGCTCAACGTCTCCCGCGAGGCCGTCGGCGAGACCGCCAACTACCTGCTGGAGAACATGCTCGCCACCGTCGCGGTCAACGAGGGCAACGTGCTCTACATCGAGCTTCCCGCGGCCGTCGACCTGATCATCGCCGAGACCGAGCCCGGTCTGCAGGGCGACCGCTCCACCGGTGGCACCAAGCCCGCCAAGCTGGAGACCGGCGCCGAGATCAAGGTGCCGCTGTTCATCACGACCGGCGAGAAGGTCAAGGTCGACACCCGCACCGGCGAATACCTCGGCCGCGCCTGATGTCGGCACGGGGTAAGGCGCGCAGGCGCGCGCTGGACATCCTCTTTGAGGCCGAGGCGCGCAGCCAGGACCCGCTCGCCGTCCTGGCCGAGCGTCTCGAAAGGGCGGAGCCGCCCGTCAACGAGTACACCACGACCATCGTCGAGGGCGTGTGCAGGCACCGCGCGCGCATCGACGAGCTGATCACCACCTACGCCGAGGGATGGACGCTCGACCGCATGCCCGCGGTTGACCGCAACCTCCTGCGCGGCGGCACCTACGAACTGCTGTGGATGCCCGACGTGCCCGAGGGCGTCGTGATCAGCGAGTGGGTCGGGCTGGCCTCTGAGCTGTCGACCGACGAGTCCCCGCAGTTCGTCAACGGCCTGATGGCCCGCTTCAAGCAGCTCAAGCCCTCCCTGGCGCTCTAGGGACGTTCCAGGCCCACCCGTGGAGACTCTCCGCGGGTGGGCTTATACGGATTTTTCCTGATCTGTTTGCTTGAATAACGCCTTCCTGAACCACGCGCGCCCGCCCGTGCCGGGATCGGTTCCTCCCGGACGGCACCGGGTACGGCCCGGCGTAGGCTGGGGCTCGTACCGCGAAAGAGGAGGCGATCTGAAGTTGCGCGCCGTAGGCATCTCACGCCCGTCAGCCACCCCGGCGGTTCGCACCGCCGTCGTGTGGGACGTGCTGCGGGCAGTGCTCGCCGACCGGGTGACCGCGACCGGCAGGGATCGGCTCGACATCGTCGACGCCGGAGGGGGCACGGGCGGCTTCGCCGTACCGCTGGCCGGGCTCGGGCACGCCGTCACCGTCGTCGATCCCAGTCCCGACTCGCTGGCCGCCCTCGAACGCAGGGCCGCCGAGGCCGGGGTCGGGGTGCGCGCCCTGCAGGGGGACGCCGCCGACCTGAAGGAGATCCTCCCCACCGACGGGGCGGACCTGGTGCTCTGCCACAGCGTCCTGGAGTACGTGGAGGACCCCGCGGGCGCGCTGAGCGCCATCGCGGGCCTGCTGCGCGAGGGGGGCGCCATCAGCGTGCTGGCCGCCAACCCGCTCGCCGCCGCGCTGCACCGCTCCATCGCGGGCCGTTTCGACGAGGCCCTGCAGGTCCTGGACGACCCCGAGGGCCGCTGGGGCGAGCGCGACCCCACGCCGCGGCGTTTCACCCGCGAGGCCCTGGCCATGCTCCTGTCCGCCGCCGGGTTCACCCCCGGCGAGGTCCACGGGGTGCGGATCTTCGCCGACCTGGTGCCCAGCCGCCTGCTCGACGGGGAGCCGGGGGCCGCGCGTGCCCTGGTCGCCCTCGAACAGGCAGCCGCCGCCCACCCCGTGCTCAGGGACATCGCCACCCAGCTCCACGTCCTCGGCAGAAAGTGAGCCTTTCGCCGAACGTGTGTTCCCATGCGTCTCGTACAATGGCCTCGTGTCGAGGAAACAGCAGGTGCCCCGTCCGGTCTCCGCGCTGGGCATGGACGACACCGGCTGTCCGATCCTCCACGTCGACATGGACGCCTTCTACGCCAGCGTCGAGCTGCGTGAGCGTCCCGAGCTGCGCGGCCTGCCCGTCATCGTCGGCGCCCCCGGCCCGCGCGGGGTGGTGCTCAGCGCCACCTACGAGGCCAGGCGGTTCGGGGTGCACTCGGCCATGCCCATGACCCGCGCCAGACGGCTGTGCCCCCGGGCCGTGATCATCCCGCCGAGCCGGGGAAAGTACTCCGAGGTCTCCAGGGGCGTGATGGAGATCTTCCGAACCTTCACCCCCGAGGTCGAGCCGATCGCCTCCGACGAGGCCTTCCTGGACGTCGCCGGGGCACGCAGGAGACTCGGCCCGCCCGCCGTGATCGCCGCCATGATCCGCGAGCGGGTCGCCCGTGAGCACGAGATCACCTGCTCCGTCGGGGTGGCCAACAGCAAGTTCGTGGCCAAGCTCGCCTCACAGCACTGCAAGCCGGACGGCCTGATGGTCGTCCCCGCCGACCAGGTCGTCGCCTTCCTGCACCCGCTGCCCATCGCGGCGCTGTGGGGGGTCGGGGAGCGCACCGAGCAGTCCCTGGCGCGCCTGGGGGTCAGGACGGTCGGTGACCTCGCCAGGATCCCCGTCGAGACGCTCCAGCACGAGCTCGGCCAGGCCGTCGGAGCACACCTGGCCGCGCTCGCCTGGGGCCGTGACGAGCGCAGGGTGACCCCGCACACCCCCGACAAGAGCATCGGCGCCGAGGAGACATTCGCCACAGACGTCAACGACCCCGAGCGGATCCACCGGGAGCTGCTGCGGCTGTCCGAGCGGGTCGCGGCCAGGCTCAGGCAGGGGGGCCACGCGGGCAGGACGGTCAGCGTCAAGCTCCGCAGGGCCGACTTCAGCACCATCTCCAGGTCCCGCACCCTCAGGGAGCCGACCGACGTCGCCCAGGTGCTCTACTCCACGGCCCGCGACCTGTACGGCGCGGCGGGCCTTGAGGGGGTACGGCTGCGCCTGGTCGGGGTGCGGGTGGAGAACCTCGTCCCCGCGGCCGGGATGACCAGGCAACTCGGCCTGGGAGAGCGTGAGACGGGCTGGCGGGAGGCCGAGCAGGCGATGGACAGGGCGGCCCGCAGGTTCGGTCCCGATGCGGTGCTCCCGGCGTCGCTTGTTCGCCCGTCGTTTGGTGAAATAGATCTATGACACCGCCTCCGGTTTGGACTACGTTGGACGTTTTCTTTCGTCTACGTCTACAGCCTCGTATTCTGGGGATAACCGACCGCGAGGTTCGGACACCCCGTGTCGTCCGTCACCGTCTTCCCCGTACTGGGGCTGTCCTTGGGAGGCGCCGTGCCGCTCTCTGAGCACGAGCAGCGCTTGCTCGACCAGATCGAGCAGGCCCTCTACGCCGAGGACCCGAAGTGGGCCAATACCGTAAGGATCAGTGATCCACGCAGCCACTACAAGCGCCGCCTGGTGAAGGCCTCCATCGGCTTCGTCCTGGGTGTCGTCCTGTTGATGGTCGGCGTCGTGAACTACATCCCGCTCGGAGTCGGCGGTTTCGTGGTCATGCTCGCCGCGTGTCTGTGGGGTCTGTCCAGTTGGAAGCGTATGAACGGCTTCGGCGAGACCGCCGGGGCCGGGCCCTCCCGCCAGGCGGGCAGGCCGGGTCGCAGAGGCGGTCCCCGGCCGAGTTTCATGGAGCGGATGGAGGAGCGCTGGCGCCGTCGCCACGACGAGCGCTGAGCCCCCACGGCCCCGGTGAGACGGTCCAGAAGACGGCGCGGTCCCTGAGAGACAGAGTCCTCGCCCCGTCCGGTCCAACCACGCCCCCGACCGGAGCCCCCGCCAGGAGCCCCGGTCAGGCCGTGCCCGCGCCACGGATCCCCCGAGGCGCGGGCGGACGGGTCAGGCCTTCCTGCCGGTGAGGCGGAGGTTCTCCAGCCGGTCGAAGACGTCCAGCAGCCCGGTGCCGACGGCCCGCGCCCTGGCGAGCGTCGAGGGCGGCAGCAGCACGGCGCGGATCCTCCTGCCCCGGGGCACGGAGGCCGCCAGTGCCCGCCGTACCACCCGGAGGTCCTCACGCGTGGGGCCGTTCTCGCCGGGGGTCCTGGCGAAGAGCATCCGCTCGGCGGAGGTGGCGATCCGCGTTACGGCCTCCTCGGCCGGCGCGTCGAACCCGTGCTGCGCCGCCAGCCGTACGGCCAGCGCCCTGGGGCTCTCGCTCGGGCCGCGTGAGACGCCGTGGTCGTACAGGGTGTCGCAGAGCTCCGCCCAGGTGGCCGTCGTCGCCTGGTGCCACAGGCTCGTCCTGACCGTGACGGCGCCCGGCGCCTCCGCCACGACGACGGCGGGCCGGGCCGCGCGGGAGGAGACCCTGCGGCGGCGGGCGCGCAGCTGCCAGCGGAGCATCGCCGGGATCAGCGCGACCAGCGCCGCGGCCACCACGCCGAGACCGATCCTGGCCGCCAGGGGCGTGCCCTCCTCGACCACGATGGGCCCGCTGCCGCCGTACTCGAGGTCGGGCCTGCGGTTGCGGGGGTTGCTCGCCGACCCGCTGGCCGGGTCGGAGGAGTCCGAACCGGTCGCCGGAGCGGCGGAGGGCTGGTCGTCGGGCGCGTCCGCGGCCCGCGCGCGGCTGTAGGCGGGGACCGTGGCGCTGCCCTGTCCGGTGAGGCCGGCGGGGGTCGGCTCGAAGCGCAGCCAGCCCGTCCCCTCGAAGTAGAGCTCGGGCCAGGCGTGGGAGTCGTGCGTGCGCACCTGCCAGCGCTCACCGAGTTTGGCGCCCCCGGTGTAGCCGACGGCGACCCTGGCGGGGATGCCGAGCACCCTGGCCAGCACCGCCATCGAGGCCGCGAACTGCTCGCAGTATCCAGCCCTGTTGCGGATCAGGAAGTCCGTCAGCGCCTGCTCGTCGTGCCCCTGGGCGGCCAGGGTGTAGGTGAAGCCGCCCTTGCTGGTGAAGAACTCCTGGAGCTTGATCGCCCGCTCGTAGGGGTTCGTCTCACCCGCGGTCTCGCGCACCGCCAGGTCCCTGACCTCCCTGGGCAGGTCCCTGGGCAACTGCAGGTAGCGTTCGGCGATCTCCCTGGGCGCCGCAGCGGCCGACCTCAGCGCCTCGGCGGTCGGCTTGGGCTCGTCGCTGACGACCGTGTAGGTCAGCCCTCCCGCGGTGTCCTCGGTCGAGAAGACCATCAGGGTGTCGCGGTCGGGGCGCCAGTCGCCCTCGACCTGGACGCGGCTCGGCGGGTACGGCAGCGGCAGGAACTCCATGCCCCTGATGGCGGGGCTCACCGTGATCTTCGTCGTCACCGTCACGGCGGGCACCTGACGGCTCTGGCCGGGCGGCGGGGGCAGCGGCTCCTGCGAGATCCGGTCCTCGGGCAGGCCGCTCGACCCCGTCATCGTCCACTGCTGGCCGTCGAAGATGTCCAGCGCGTACATCCGCAGGTAGCGCGGAAGGTTGTCCGTCGTGGTGTAGCTGAGCACCTCGGAGTTGTTCGGCAGCGAGAGTTCGCCCCGCAGGCTGACGATCGGGTTCGAGATGCTGATCGAGTTGGTGCCCTTCCCCCTGCCGTTGCCGACACCGAAGCCGAACAGCGGGGAGGGTTCGAGCGTGGGCAGCAGCGCGGGCAGCAGGATCGCGAGCACGACCGCGGTGAGCCCGATGCGCTTGCCCGACAGGCGCAGGGGGCCGACGTCGGCGACCGCCCGCGACGTCACCGAGGAGCGGCGCACCAGCACCGCCCTGCCCCAGTGGCCTACTCGCTCCCTGCCGTCGGCGACCAGCAGCCCGAGATAGCCGACGGCCGCGAGGATGAACGCGGGCCAGCTGATCGGCTCGGTGGCCACCGCCGCGGGGACCGTGAACAGCGCCAGCAGCGGCAGCCCGCACAGCGCCGCCCTGCGCGTCCGGGAGGCGAGCACGTCCACCACGATGGCGATCAGCGCGACGCCCGCGCAGGTCAGCAGGGTGATGGCGGGCTTGGCGGGCACGGGCGCCGCGAAGCGCTGGATGTCGGCGAAGCCGGTGACCAGCATCTTGGCCAGTCCCACGGCCGACTCCCTGGTCGGGACCACCCTGGCCCACGCCTTCTCCGGGGAGAAGACGGCGGTCAGGTAGATCCAGATCGCCACGGCCTGGCCGAGCGGTGCCAGCCAGGGAGGCAGACTGTAGCGGCTGACGGGCACGCCGACCGCCGTCACCACGGCCACGGCCCCCAGGCTCGCCCAGAACCAGGCGCCGCCCTGGAAGAGGGGATACAGCGCGATGGTGACCGCCATGGTCGCCGCGCCCGCCGCGATCGGAAGTCTCATGAGCCGCCCCCACTGAATGCGAACCGCCCGCCCTGGGCGGCCTTCGGCCACACGTTCGCGATCGTCGTGCTTGAGGGCAGCGGCACGACGCGCCACCCCGCCCCGGCCAGCACCGCCTGGGCCGCCAGCTGACCCTCGTCCTCGCCCGACTCGGGCCGGTCCCAGCCCGCGATGTCCAGCGTCACGGCCACCCCGGTCATGTTGCCGTGCCTGATCCTGGCCAGCGCCTGGGCCTGCTCGACGTCGAGCGCGCCGAGCACGGCGACGATCAGGCCCTCGCCGCCGCCCTGCCGCAGGGCGGCCGTGCCGTACTCCAGGGAGCGGGCCGAGCTGGTGCGCATCTCGGCGAGGGTGTCGAGCAGCGCCCAGCTCAATCCGGTCTCCGGGAGCCGTTCCGCGCCCTGGTCGGTCACCAGGCGCAGGCCGAGCCCCTCGTGGGCCAGGTGGACGCCGATGGAGGCCGCCGCCGAGACCGCGACCTCGAAGGAGGAACGGGGCCCCTCACCCCGGTGGGCGTACCTGCGGGTGTCCAGCAGCAGCGCGCCCCTGCTCTGCCACTGCTGCTCCTCGCGCCGCACCATCAGCTCGCCGTACCTCGCGGTCGAGCGCCAGTGCACCCGCCGCAGGTCGTCGCCCTGCCGGTACTCGCGCGGCGCGACGTCGTCGTCACCCGCCGCCGCCACACTCCTGGTACGGCTCTCGCCCCCGCCGGCCAGCTCCCCGGAGAGACGGACCCGGGGCAGCGCCACGACCTGGGGCGTCACCACGAGCGTGTCGCTGATGGTGAAGGACCTCGTCAGCTCGACCAGACCGAACGGGTCGGTGATCCGCACCGTGAGCGGGCCGATGCCGAAGCGGCCGCGCAGGTCGGACCTGACCCGGTAGTCGATCTCGCGGACCCCCAGCGCCTCGACCCGGTCCAGGACGAACCTGGGGCGGGCGCCCAGGGCGTAGGGGACGGTGTCCTCGATCATCAGCAGGCCGGTCGGCAGCCTGGTGACGTTCTCAAGGCGCAGCGTCACGGTGGCCTCGCCGCCGACCGGGACCCGGGGCGGGTCCAGACGGCGCGCGCAGCTCAGCCGGTAGCGGGTACGGCTGACCACCATCGCCGCGAGCAGCGGCAGCGAGATGATCAGCACCCCGATCCTGAGCAGGTCGTGCTCGCCGAGAAAGAAGGCGCACAGCAGCGCCGCGGTGCCGGAGGCGAGGAAGGACCAGCCGCGGGCGGTGAGCGCTCTGAGGCCCGAGGTCACTTCGTCTGGACCTCGGGCACGGGCACCCGGCGGACCAGGTCTGCCACCACCTGTTCCGGCATGCGCCGCTGGCCCTGGGCCTCGACGCTGGGCAGCAGCCGGTGGGCCAGCACCGGCACGCACAGGTCCTGCAGGTCGTCGGGGATGACGTAGTCGCGCCCGGCCAGCGCGGCGTGCGCCCTGGCCGCCCTGACCAACTGCAGGGTCGATCGCGGCGAGGCGCCCAGGCGCAGCTCGGGGCTCTGCCGGGTCGCGGTCACCAGGTCGACGGCGTACTTCTTGATCGGCTGTGAGACGTAGACCGCGCGCACCGCCTCGATGAGGGTCCGCACCTCCGCGGTCGTGGCGACCGGCTCCAGCTTGTCCAGCGGTGAGGCCGCCCCGTGCACGTCGAGCATCTCCAACTCGGCGCTCGCCTCGGGGTAGCCCATCGCGATCCTGGCGGTGAAGCGGTCGCGCTGCGCCTCGGGGAGGGGATAGGTGCCCTCCATCTCGATGGGGTTCTGCGTCGCGATCACCATGAAGGGGCTCTCCAGCGCGTAGGTCGCGCCGTCCACGGTGACCTGGTGCTCCTCCATGCACTCCAGCAGCGCGGACTGGGTCTTCGGCGAGGCGCGGTTGATCTCGTCGCCGACCACGATGCTGGCGAAGACCGGGCCGGGCTTGAACTCGAACTCCCTGGTCTGCTGGTTGTAGGCGCTGACCCCGGTGATGTCGCTCGGCAGCAGGTCGGGAGTGAACTGGATACGGCGGACCGGGCAGTCGATGGAGCGGGCCAGGGCCTTGGCGAGCATGGTCTTGCCGACACCGGGCACGTCCTCGATGAGCAGGTGCCCCTCCGCCAGAAGAACGGTCAAGGTCAGGCGGACGGCGTCCCCCTTGCCCTCGATCACCGACTCGATCGCCTGGCGGATGCGGTGCGCCGTGACGACCAGATCATCGAGCCGGGGGGAGATGTCATGGGTTACTGCCACCAGGCCTCCATGAAGCTGCGGCGGTTTCACGCCGGGGGTTGGTATTTGGGGGACTTTATAGGCCCTTTTCCATTGTGCGTACCGACACTACGACGCCCGAGGTTCCAGAGCGACTCTATGTGGGTATTAGGGCTGTTTCTGGATGGACAGCCACAGTGTGTGAGCTGAGCGTTCCGTTCATGTGGAGGGTGTGTCCGGATCTCGTGACGGGCCGTGGGGCAAGGCCTTCCGACGGTCGCGCGCTCCACTTTCCTCCCGCGCCGCCGTCGATTGGTTCATTCCTCGATTGTCCGGCTATCGCTTACCTTCCCGACACGCCCGTGACATAGCGGGGGGCGCCTTACCCCCTCCACTCCGCCCCACCTGTTCTGAGCTGGGGAAATAACGGCGAAACCCCTCGCTAAGAGCCACGGAATCAGTTGACGGTGGGGAGAAGTGGAGTATGGTGGTGCGCAGTGGAGGGCAGGGGCCACAGCGCCAGGTGCTCCGCTAGGCACGGGAGGTGAGGCCGGTGTTCCTCGGCACTCATTACCCGCGCCTCGATGACAAGGGACGGCTGTTCCTGCCGGCGAAGTACCGTGAGGAGCTGGCGGAGGGTCTGGTGATCACCAAAGGCCAGGAGCGCTGCCTCTACGTTTTCCCCGTAGAGGAGTTCCAGCGCATCACCGAGGCTCTGCGCACAGCGCCGGTGACCGCCAAGGCGGTCCGCGACTACAGCCGTGTCTTCTTCGCGAGCGCCTCCGACGAGGTCGCCGACAAACAGGGCCGGGTCACCGTCCCACAGGCCCTGCGCGAGTACGCCGGACTCAGCCGTGACTGCGCCGTGATCGGCGCCAACACCCGGCTGGAGATCTGGGACGCCCAGGCCTGGGACAAGTACCTGGCCGACCAGGAGCAGGCCTTCTCCGATCTGTCGGAGGAGGTGCTGCCAGGGATTCTGTGACTGCACGGTCGACTCATCGGTGAAAACGTCGTTCGGCGAGGTCTCCACCCGCAACCACATGTCCGCCAGCTGATGCACCTTCCCCGGTGTCAGGTGGCGGCGGAACGCGGGGGCGGATGGGGACCTGGCCGGACGGCCCCCGGGGGTGGGAGCCAGGAGAAAGACACCGGTGAGCGTCCGCCGCGGGAGACGCGGCGAGAGGGGGTTGGCGCTTCATGCGCGCCGAAGACGACAAGAGAGATTCCCAGGGCCGGGGTGGCCATGTTCCCGTGATGCTCGACCGGGTCCTTGAGCTCCTCGCACCCGCGCTCTCCGGGCCCGCTCCCGTCGTGGTCGACGCCAACCTCGGTCTGGGAGGCCACGCCGAGGCACTGCTCGCGGCCCACCCCGCGCTGCACCTGGTCGGCATCGACCGGGACCCGACCGCCATCGAGCGCTCCACGGCCAGGCTCGCGCCGTACGCCGACAGGATCACGCTGGTCAAGGCCGTCTCCGACGAGCTGACCGAGGTGCTGGCCGAGGCCGGGCGCCCCCGGGTCAACGGGGTGCTGTTCGACCTGGGCGTCTCCTCGCCCCAGCTCGACGAGGCCGAGCGGGGCTTCGCCTACTCCTACGACGCGCCGCTGGACATGCGGATGGACGGGGAGCAGGAGCTGACCGCGGAGATCGTGGTCAACACCTACCCGGTCCCCGACCTGATCCGGATCCTCAGGGATTACGGCGAGGAGCGATTCGCCCCGCGTGTCGCGCACCTAATCGGCAAGGAACGGGCCAAGGAGGCCATAACGTCGACTAAGCGGCTTGCGGAGATTGTCCGTGAGGCCATCCCCGCCGCCACTCGACGAACCGGGGGCAACCCGGCCAAAAGGACTTTCCAAGCGTTGCGGATCGAGGTGAACGGGGAGTTGACGGCACTGGAACGCGCCCTCCCCGCGGCGCTCGACGCGCTGACGCTCGGCGGGCGCGTGGTCGTGCTCGCCTACCACTCCCTTGAGGACCGGCTGACCAAGCGGGTCCTCGCGGCGCGAACCAAGGAGACGGGCCCCCCCGGGCTGCCCGTCCCGCTGCCGGCTCACCAGCCGAGGTTCGCCCTCCTGACAAGGGGAGCCGAGCTCCCGAGCGAAGAGGAGATCGCCCGCAACCCGCGGGCGGCCTCCGCCCGGTGCCGGGCGGCAGAGAGGATCCGTGAGGCAGTTGACGAGGAGTGAGCAAGACGTCCGCAGCACGCCGGTTCGCGGCGGACGGCCCCGCACGACACCCCAGGTGCGCAGGACGCGCCCGGCCAGGAACGTTCCCGCCGCGGGAGCGGCCGGGGCGGCCAGGCCCGCCGCGGCCTCCGCGTCGGCGTCCCGTGGGCGCAAGGCGCCGCGCACGCCGTTCGTGCTGCTCGTCGTCGGCCTGCTCTGTGGCGGTCTGGTCAGCCTCCTGGTGCTGAACACGATCCTCAACCAGGACTCCTTCAGGGCCAACGAGCTGCGCAACGGCAACAACGAGCTCCGTCAGAAGAAGGAGTCGCTCAAGCACCAGAACGCCCTCATGGACACCCCGGAGTGGCTGGCGGGCAACGTCGAGAAGCAGGGGCTTGCGCCCGACTGGGACAACCCGAACGTCATGGTCCCCGACCGTCCCGCCGCGGGAACGGCCCAGGACGGTGCCTCCACGGGCACCACCGGGAGTGACGAGAGGCCCACGGGGCAGGAGCGAGCGCCGGGCACGGGCCGGTGAGGGACGCCGGCGGACGGGGCCCGGGCCCCGGAAGGGGCGGCTCGGGCGGCGGACCCGCCGGAAACCCGGGCCGCAGGGGTCCGGGCGGGCCGAGCCGTACCGGAAGACCCCCGGGCCAGGACGGCACGGGCCGCCCCTCCCGCCAGGACGGGTCCGGCGAGCCTGGCCGTCCCCGGCGTCCCGAGGGACAGGGCGGGGACGGCAGGCAGCAGGGCTCGGGCCGCGACGGCGCGGGCAGGCCACGCCAGGACGGCGCGGGCGGCAGATCGGGCGGTACGGCACGGCCGGGCAGGCAGGCGGCCCAGGGCGGCGGCTCGGGCAGGCAGGCACGCCCGGAGGGCACGTCCGGCAAACCGGGCACCTCGGGCAGGCAGGGCGGTTCAGGCAAGCAGGGCGGCTCGGGCAAGCCGGGTGGCGCAGGGAAGCAGAGTGGCTCGGGCGCCCAGGGCAGGCAGGGCGGCTCCAAGGGGAGCTCCCAGGGGACGGGCGCCGGGTCCCAGGGGACGGGCAGGCCGCGCCAGGAACGGACGACCGGCAGGGGTGGCGGGCAGTCGGGCCGTCCCCGTCAGGGAGCCTCCCAGGACGGCTCCACACGGAACACCGGCAGGCCGACGGGACCGAGGACGACCGGATCACGGGCCGAGGCCCCGCCTCCCCGGGGACGGCCCCGCCAGGCGCCGGCGTCCGGCCCCTCGCAGGGGAACCCCACCCGGCGCGGACCTGGCGCGCCGCGAGGCCCCAGGAACCCGTGGCACGCGCCCTTCGCCCAGATGCTGCGGGAGGTCCGGCCCGGCACCGGGACGGGTGAGCCCGGCAGGTTCCGTCCGGGGCCGCCGTCCAGGCCGCCCGCCGTACTGCGCCTGGGCAATCCCGGGCGGCGCATCAGCATCGGCCTGATCGGGATGACCTTCGTGCTGTCCATCTTCGCCGGGCGGCTGATCCAGCTCCAGGGACTCGACTCCAAGGTCTACGCGGCCAAGGCGGCAGAGCAACGGATCAGGCCGGAGAAGCTGCCCGCGCGGCGCGGGGCGATCACCGACGTCAACGGCCACGAACTCGCGCTGACCCTTGAGGCGCGCGAGATCTTCGTCGATCCCGGCGTGGTGACCACCCCGCAGCAGCGTGACCGGGTGGCCACGGCCCTGGCCACGGAGCTGGGCGTGCCCAAAGAGCAGATCATGGCCAAGTTCGCCGCGGGCGGCCGCTACCAGCAGGTGGCGGCGGCGGTCGATCCCGTCATCGCCCAGCGGATCATGGACCGCGACTTCAAGGGTGTCGGCAGCAAGCACCGCTACCGGCGCGACTACCCCGGCGGCAACCTCGCGGGCACCCTGCTGGGCTTCGTCGGCGCCGACGGCAGCGGCCTGAGCGGCCTGGAGAGCACCTACAACAAGCTGCTCGCGGGCCGCGACGGGGAGCAGCTCGTCGAGACGGGCATCGAGGGACAGCGCATCCCGATGACCGGCAACACGCTGCAGACACCGGTCAACGGCGGAAGCGTGCGCCTGACCATCAACCGCGACATCCAGTGGGCCACGCAGAAGGCCATCACCGACCAGGTCAAGGCCGTCGGTGCGCGCACCGGCAGCGCCATCGTCCTGGACGTCCAGAGCGGGCACGTGCTCGCCATGGCCAACGCGCCCGAGCTCGACCTGAAGAACTGGCAGAAGACCGCCCCCGAGGACTGGGTCAACCGCTCGGTGACGGACGTGTTCGAGCCGGGCAGCACCAACAAGGTCATCACGGCCGCGGCCGCCCTGGAGTCGGGGGCGGTCAGTCCCGACAGCGTCTTCTCGGTCAGGGACAACATCCGCTGCGCCGACCAGGTGCTCAGGGACTCCCACCCGCACCCGGTCGAGCGGCTGACCTTCTCCGGCGTCGTGGCGACGTCGAGCAACGTCGGCACGATCCTGGCGGCGCAGAAGGTCGGCGACCAGAAGCTCTACGAGATGCTGCAGCGCTTCGGCTTCGGTGCCAAGCCGGGCACCGGGCTGCCGGGCGAGGAGGCGGGGCTGCTGCCCGACTGGCGCAAGTGGTCGGGCAGCCAGCGCTGCACGGTCGCCTACGGCCAGGGTGTCTCGGTGACCGCGCTGCAGACCGCGAGCGTCTACCAGACCATCGCCAACGGCGGCGTGCGCGTCACCCCGCAGATCGTGGCGGGGACGACCAACGGGGAGGGCGACTTCACCCCCTCGGCGCCTGCGGCGCGGACCCGCGTGATCGGGCAGAACACCGCGACGCAGATCTCGAACATGCTGGAGGCCGCCGTGAGCGCGGAGGGCACCGGCAACCTCGCCGCCATCGACGGCTACCGCGTGGCGGGCAAGACCGGCACCGCGATGCGCTACGACGCCAGGTGCCAGGGCTACTGCGGATACACTGCGACATTCGTTGGCTTCGCCCCCGCGGACAAGCCCCGCCTGGTCGTCCTCGCGGTGGTCCAGGACCCCCACCGGGGATACTACGGTGGGGAGATCGCCGCTCCCGTCTTCAAGAAAGTGATGACGTTCGCGTTGAAGAGCAAGAAGATCCCGCCAACCGGAACCCGGCCGCCCGCGGTGCGGATACGCGCCGGGGAATGAGGAGGGAAGGTACGCTCTCGCCGTGCGTTCCCCGTCGTCCATGCGACCTTCGAACAATTCACCCCGCCCGCTCTCGGGACTGGCGAGCCTGCTCGGCGCGCCCTCGGGCACGTCACGGGCGCCGCTGGCCCCGATCTCCGGGGTCACCATCGACTCGCGCCAGGTCCGGCGCGGCGATCTCTACGTCGCCCTGCCGGGAAGCACCTCCCACGGCGCCGACTTCTCCGCCCAAGCCCTGGCGGCGGGGGCCTGCGCGGTCCTGACCGACCCGGCGGGGCGTGCGGCCGCCGTCGCGACCGGCCTGCCGGTCCTCGTCGTGCCCGACCCGCGCGCCGTGCTCGGCAAGGTCGCCGCCTGGGTGTACGGCAGGCCCGCCGAGGCCGTGATGCTCATCGGCGTCACCGGGACCAGCGGCAAGTCGACGATCGCCTTCATGCTGGAGGCCGGGCTGCGGGCCGCCGGGCACCGTACGGGCCTGATCGGCGGCGTCGAGATCCACGCGGGCGACCTGCGCGTCACCCCGAAGCTCACCACGCCGGAGGCGAGCGACCTGCAGGGGCTGCTCGCCCTCATGCGGGAGCAGGGCGTGACGGCCGCGGCGATGGAGGTCTCCAGCCACGCCCTGGCGCTGGGCCGCGTCGACGGGGTCTTCTACGACGTCGCGCTGTTCACGAACCTGTCGCAGGACCACCTCGACTTCCACCGCGACCTCGACGACTACTTCTCGGCGAAGGCCAGGCTCTTCACCCCGGAGATGAGCCGGATGGGCGTCGTCAACCTCGACGACGCCCACGGGCGTGAGCTCCTCGGCATCGGCAAGATCCCGATGACCACCTTCTCGGCGACGGGCGCGGCCGAGGCCGACTGGCGGGCCGTCGAGGTCCGCCTGGGCGCCGAGGGCAGCTCCTTCCGCGTGGCGGGTCCGGGAGGCGTCGAGGAGGAGGCGAGCGTGGCCCTGCCGGGCCCGTTCAACGTCGCCAACGCGCTGGGCGCGATCGTCTCCCTCGTCGAGGCCGGGGTGCCGCTGCGCGTCGCGGTCGCGGGCGTCGCGACGCTGGCCGGGGTGCCCGGCCGGATGGAACGGGTGCCGGGCGGCGACGGCTTCCAGGTGGTCGTCGACTACTCGCACAAACCCGGCGCCGTCGAGTCGGTGCTGAACGCCCTGCGCGCGGTCACCGAGGGCAGGCTGACCGTGGTGCTCGGCTGTGGCGGCGACCGTGACAAGGGGAAACGCCCCATGATGGGGGAGGCCGCGGCCAGGCTCGCGGACGTGGCCGTCCTCACCAGTGACAATCCACGCTCGGAGGACCCGCTGCGGATCCTCGCCGAGATGCTGGACGGGGTCCTCGCCGTGCCCCAGGACGAACGCGCACATGTGATCATTGAGCCGGACCGTGCCGCCGCCGTCGACCTCGCCGTCGCGAGGGCGGGCCACGGCGACGTCGTCGTCGTGGCGGGCAAGGGGCACGAACAGGGCCAGTACGTCGGGGACCGGGTGCTCCCGTTCGACGACAGGCAGGTCGTCGCCGACGCGATCGCCAGGCGAGGCGACCGGCCCCAGCACACAAGCACGTATGGAGAGTAGGGAAGACTCATCATGATCCCGTTGCCGCTGGCCAGGATCGCCGAGATCACCTCGGGAGCCCTCGCCGGCATGGCCGATCCCCGTGCCGTCGTGCGCGGCCCGGTCGTCATCGACTCCCGAGCCGTGGAGCCGGGGTCGCTGTTCGTGGCCATCAAGGGCACGCGGTCGGACGGGCACGACTTCGCCGCCGGGGCCGTCGAGGCGGGAGCCGTCGCGGTCCTGGCCTCCAGGCCCGTGGACGCCCCCGCGGTCGTCGTCGGCGACGTCCTGGCGGCCCTCGCCGCGCTGGCCACCGCCGTGGCCGCCGAACTGCCGCAGGCTACGGTCATCGGGGTGACCGGCTCCGCGGGCAAGACCACGACCAAGGACCTGCTGGCCAGGCTCGCCGCCAGGCTGGGCCCGACGATCGCCCCCGTCGAGTCGTTCAACAACGAGATCGGCCACCCCCTGACCGTCATGCGGGCCGACGAGGACACGCGTTACCTGGTGCTCGAACTCAGTGCCAGGCACGCGGGCCACATCGCCGACCTCGCCCGCATCGCGCCGCCGAAGATCGGCGTCGTCCTCAACGTCGGAACCGCCCACCTGGGCGTCTTCGGCGGCAAGGAGGCGATCGCGCAGGCCAAGGGCGAGCTGGTCGAGGCACTGCCCCCGGACGGCGTGGCCGTACTGAACGCCGACGACCCGCTGGTCGCCGGGATGGCCGGGCGCACCGCCGCCCGCGTCACCTGGTTCGGCAGGGGGCCGCAGGCGGTCGTGCGGGCCGAGGAGGTGACCCTCGACGAGCGGGGCCGCGCCCGCTTCGTCCTGCGCACCCCCTCGGGGGTCGCGCCGGTCACCCTGCGCCTGTACGGCGAGCACGCCGTGGAGAACGCGCTGGCCGCCGCCGCCGTCGCCTACGAGCTCGGCCTGCCGGTCGCCGTCATCGCCGAGGAGCTGTCGGAGGCCGAGCCGCGCAGCCGCTGGCGGATGGCGGTCACCGACAGGCCGGACGGCGTCACCGTGATCAACGACGCCTACAACGCCAACCCCGACTCCATGCGCGCGGCCTTCGGCGCCCTGGACGCCCTCGCGGGCGGCAGGCGCAGGTTCGCGGTCATCGCCGCCCTGCGGGAGCTCGGCGAGGACGGCGACGCGCTGAACGCCGAGGTCGGGCACATGGCCGCGAGCTCGGGCCTGGAGGCCCTGTTCGTGGTCGGCCCCGACGCCGACCCGGTCCTGGCGGGCGCCGCGTCCGCCACCGGCGAGGCCCCCGAGGTGGGACCGCCACCGGGGCCGCCACCGGGAGCCTCCTCCCGGACGAGGGTCGTGCACGTGGCCGACGTCGAGGAGGCCGCGGCCGGGCTGGCGGCGCTGCTCGCCCCCGGAGACGTGGTGCTGGTCAAGGGACCGCGCGCCACCGGTCTCGAACGCGTCGCGCAGGCCCTGACCGGGGGTGAGCGCCAATGATGGAGATCCTCATCGCGGCGGCGGTCGGACTGCTGCTGTCGATGTTCGGCACTCCGCTGGCGATCCGCCTGTTCTCCCGGCGGGGCTACGGCCAGAGCATCCGTGAGGAGGGCCCCTCCGGCCACCACGACAAGCGCGGCACGCCGACCATGGGCGGCACCGTCATCGTGATCGCGGCGCTGCTCGGCTTCGCCTGCGCCCACCTCTACAGCGGGACCCCGCCGACCCCCTCGGCGAGCCTGGTGCTGTTCCTGATGACGGGCCTGGGCGCGGTCGGCTTCCTCGACGACTTCATCAAGATCTACAAGCAGCGCAGCCTCGGTCTGCGCAGCGGTGCCAAGGCCCTGGGCCAGCTCGTCGTCGGCGCCGTCTTCGCGATCCTGGTGACGCGCTTCCCGAACGCCTACCTGGTCACCCCGGCCGACACCCGCCTGTCGTTCCTGCGGGACTTCGGGCCCTCCATCGGCATCGTCGGGTTCACGATCTGGGTGCTCATCATGATCGTGGGCTTCTCGAACGCGGTGAACCTCACCGACGGCCTGGACGGCCTGGCCAGTGGCGCGACCGGCGTCGTGCTCGCCTCCTACGTCCTGATCGGCAACTGGCAACTGCGCAACAACTGCAGCACCCAGCTCGGCCCCAACTGCTACTGGGTCCGCGACCCCCTCGATCTGGCGGTGGTCGCCGCGGCCGTGCTCGGGGCGCTGCTCGGCTTCCTGTGGTGGAACGCCCCGCCCGCCAAGATCTTCATGGGCGACACCGGGTCGCTGGCGCTGGGCGGCGTGATCGCGGGCCTGGCCATCACCACCCGCACCCAGCTCCTGCTGATCATCCTGGCCGGTATGTGCGTGGTCATCACCCTCTCGGTGATCATCCAGGTCGGGTCGTTCAAGATGACGGGCAAACGCGTCTTCAGGATGGCGCCACTGCAGCACCACTTCGAGCTGTCAGGCTGGGCGGAGACGACCATCGTGGTCCGCTTCTGGCTCATCGCGGCCCTGTGCGCCGCGGCCGGGCTCGGACTGTTCTACGTCGAATGGATGCCGAAGCAGTGATGATCTGCGTCGCCGGTCTGGGCGTCTCCGGCGCCGCGGCCGCCCGTGCCATGGCCGCCAGGGGAGAGAAGGTGGTCGTCGTCGAGAGCGGCGACGGCGACCGCATCCGGCGGAGCGCCGCCGAGCTGACCGAGGCGGGCGTCGAGGTCCGCCTCGGCGCCTCCGTCGAGGAGCTGCCCGACGGCACCGGCCTGGTGGTCACCACCGGCTGGCCGCCGAGCCACCCGCTGATGCGCGCCGCGGCGCGGGCGGAGGTCGAGGTCGTCAGCGAGGTCGAGCTGGCCTGGCGGCTGCGTCCCGAGGGCGCCGCGCCGTGGCTGGCGCTGACCGGGACCAACGGCAAGACCACCGCGGTCCGGATGCTCACCTCGATGCTGAACGCCGCGGGGCACAGGGCGCTGGCCGTCGGCAACGTCGGCACCCCCGTCGTCGAGGCGGTCACCGGCCCCTGGGACGTGCTGGCCGTCGAGCTGTCCAGCTTCCAGCTGCACCGCTCGCCGGGCATAGCCCCGCACGCCGCGGCCCTGCTCAACGTCGCCCCCGACCACATCGACTGGCACGGCTCCCTTGAGGAGTACGCCAGGGTCAAGGGGGAGATCTTCGTCAGGGCGGGGACTGTCGTCTACAACGCCGACGACGAGTGGCCGACCCGGCTGGCGCTGCCGTACCTCGAAGAAGGGCGGGCGGTCGGGTTCACCCTCGGGGTGCCGGGGCCCGGGCAGGTCGGGGTAGTCGAGGACCTGCTCGTCGACCGGGCCTTCGTGGCCGACCCGGTCCGCGAGGCCGAGGAGCTCGCCTCCCTGTCCGACGTCAGGCCCTTCGCGCCGCACAACGTGGCCAACGCCCTGGCCGCCGCGGCGCTGGCCAGGTCCTACGGGGTGCCCGCGGAGGCCGTACGGCGTGGCCTGCTCGACTTCGTCCCCGACCCGCACCGGATCGCGCACGTCGCCAGGGTGGGCGAGGTCGACTACGTTGACGACTCGAAGGCGACAAACCCGCACGCCGCCGCGGCCTCCCTGGCCGCCTACCCGTCGATCGTCTGGGTCGCCGGAGGACAGCTCAAGGGCGCCGAGGTGGACGACCTGGTACGGCGGGCCGCCCCACGCCTGCGTGGCGCAGTGTTGCTCGGCGCCGACCGTGCGCGAATTCGTCAGGCTCTGGCGCGACACGCCGAGAATGTTCCTGTGGTTGAGGTGGCGGGGCAAGACACTGGGGTCATGGACCGTGTCGTCACCGAAGCCGCAAGGCTCGCAGCCCCCGGGGACACCGTGCTGCTGGCCCCCGCGGGAGCCTCCCTGGACATGTTCGCCGGTTATCCAGCGAGGGGGGAGGCGTTCGCGCGGGCCGTACACCGGCTCGCGGACGGACGTGACGGCGGGCCCGAGTGAGCACCACGGCGCAGGAGGGCGTCGGGCGCCGCAGGCCGGCGGCGCCTGAGACGCGGGCCGGGGGCACGAGGGTGCACGACCAGCTGGCCGCCTTCCGTGAGCTGCTCAACCGCCCCCTGACCTCCTACTACCTGATCCTCGGCTGCAGCGCGCTGCTGCTGGCCCTGGGCCTGATGATGGTGCTCTCCGCGTCGAGCATCGAGGCCCTGCAGGAGAAGGGGAACCCGTTCTACTGGTTCTTCAAGCAGTCGGTCTCCGTCGGGCTCGGCATCCCGCTCATGTGGATCTGCTCGATGCTGCCCCAGCGGTTCTTCAGGCTCGCCGGATACCCGCTGATGGTCCTGTCCGTGCTCGCGCTGGTCCTGGTGCTGTTCGTCGGCACCTCCCAGCTTGGCGCGCAGCGCTGGATCGACCTGGGGCCCATCTACCTGCAGCCCTCGGAGCCCGCCAAGCTCGGGCTGCTGCTGTGGGGCGCCGACCTGCTGGCCCGCAAGGCGCGGGGCGGGCTGATCGAGTGGCGCAACCTGTTCATCCCGCTGATGCCGGGCACCGTGATCGTTGCCGTCATGGTCATGCTGGGACGCGACCTCGGCACCACGCTGGTGCTGCTGCTGATCTTCCTGTCGCTGCTGTGGGTGGTAGGAGCCCCGCTGCGGCTGTTCGGCGGCGTCCTGGCGGTCGCCATGCTCGCGACCATCATCATGATCAGCACAGAGGGCTACCGCTCCGACCGCATCGAGGGCTGGCTCAACCCGTGGGCCAACGCCCAGACGACCGGCTACCAGGCCGTCCAGGGGCAGATCGCGATCGGCAGCGGCGGCTGGTTCGGGCTGGGACTCGGATCGAGCAGGGCGAAGTGGGGCAGGCTCCCGCACGCGGAGAGCGACTTCATCTTCTCCATCCTCGGTGAGGAGCTCGGCCTGATGGGCACCCTGGTGGTGATCGCCCTGTTCGGCCTGCTCGGCTACGCGGGCCTGCGGGTGGCGACCAGGGTCAAGGACCCCTTCGTCCGCCTGGCCTCCGCCTCCGCCGTCGCCTGGATCGCAGGGCAGGCGATCGTGAACATCGGGGCGGTCATCGGGGTGCTGCCCATCACCGGCATCCCGTTGCCCCTGGTGTCCTACGGAGGGTCGGCCCTCCTGCCGACCCTGGCCGCCCTCGGCATGCTGCTCTCCTTCGCCAAACAGGAGCCGGGAGCGCGCGAGGCTCTCGCCCTGCGTGGCCCCGGACCGGTTGCGCGGGGCCTAAGCTGGCTTGGCCTGGGTGGTCCGGCGCGGAAACGACGGCCGGCCCGAGAGAGACGATAAGTGAAAGGACCGACATGAGGGTGGTCCTCGCAGGCGGCGGGACGGCCGGACACATCGAGCCGGCGCTGGCTCTGGCCGACGCGCTGCGCCAACTGGACCCGAACATCGGGATCACCTGCCTCGGTACCGAGCGCGGCCTGGAGACCAGGCTGGTGCCGGCCCGGGGCTACGAGCTACAGCTCGTGCCCGCCGTCCCGCTGCCCAGGGCCCTCACGCCCCAGCTGCTCACCGTGCCGGGACGCCTGGCCGGGGCCATCAACACGGCCGCGGGCATCATGGAGCGGGTCCAGGCCGACGTGCTGGTCGGCTTCGGCGGTTACGTGGCGACCCCCGCCTACCTGGGGGCGCGCAGGCGGGGTGTGCCGATCGTGGTCCACGAGGCCAACCCGAGGCCGGGCCTGGCCAACCGGCTCGGCGCCCGGCTCACCGACCACGTGTTCACCGGTCATCCGAACACGCCGCTGCCCAAGGCGCAGTACGTGGGCATCCCGCTCCGCCGCGAGATCGTGGGGCTGGACCGGCTCTCCATGGGAGACAAGGCGCGTTCCTGGTTCGGGCTTGAGGCCGACCTGCCGACGCTGCTGGTCACCGGCGGCTCGCAGGGCGCGCGCTCGCTCAACGGGGCGGCCCTGGGTGCCGCCGCCGCGCTGCGCAGGGCCGGGGTGCAGGTGCTGCACGTCATCGGCCCGAAGAACACCCTTGAGGTGGAGCCGCCCCCGGGCGACCCGCAGTACGTCGTGCTGCAGTACGTGGACCGGATGGACCTGGCCTACGCGGCGGCCGACTTCGCCCTGTGCCGCAGCGGCGCCATGACCTGCGCGGAGCTGACCGCCGTGGGCCTGCCCGCGGCCTACATCCCGCTTCCGCACGGCAACGGCGAGCAACGGCTCAACGCCGAGCCGATCGTGCAGGCGGGCGGCGGCCTCATGGTCGACGACGCGGACCTGTCACCGGAGTGGATCATCCAGAACGTGCTGCCCATCCTGTCCGACCCCAACCGCGTGGTCGCCATGTCGGAGGCCGCGGTCAGGATGGGCCGCAAGGACGCCGACGTGACGCTCGCCCGCAGGGTGCTGCAGATCGCGGCCGAGGCGAGACGATGAACAGCGGGTTGAGCGAGCGGGGGGAGCGGTTCATGGCCGGGAGACGGGTCCTCGAAGGCCGGGGAGGGGTGGACGGGCGATGAGTCTGGTCAAGCTGGTCGATCCGGTCGCGGCCGAGGAGCTCGGCCGGGTGCACTTCATCGGGATCGGCGGCGCCGGAATGTCGGGCATCGCCCGCATCCTGCTCAAGCGCGGCGTTCCCGTGTCCGGCAGCGACTCGCGCGGCTCGGAGCTGGTGAACGAGCTGCGGGAGCTGGGCGGCAGGATCCACATCGGCCACGCCGCCTCGCACATCAAGAACGTCGACACGGTCGTGGTCTCGACCGCGATCCGCGACTCCAACCCCGAGCTGGGCGAGGCGCTGCGGCAGGGGCTGCGGGTGATTCCCAGGGCCGCCGCGCTGGCCTCCGTCATGGCGGGCCGTACCGGGATCGCCGTCGCGGGGACCCACGGCAAGACCACCACGACCTCGATGCTCACGGTCGCGCTGCAGAAGTGCGGGGCCGACCCGTCCTACTGCGTCGGTGGCCAGCTGGTGACCACCGGTCTCGGCGCCGACGAGGGCGCGGGCGGGGTCTTCGTCGCGGAGGCCGACGAGAGCGACGGCTCCTTCCTCATGCTGGCCCCCGACATAGCGGTGGTGACCAACGTCGAGCCGGACCACCTGGACAACTACGGTGATCCCCGGGCGGTCTACGACAGCTTCGCCAGGTTCGCCGAGCGGATCGGGCAGACGCTGATCGCCTGCGCCGACGACCCCGGTTCCGCGGCCCTGATCCCGATCGCCAGGGCGCGCGGCCTGAAGGTGACGACGTACGGCGAGGCGGAGGGGGCCGACCTCAGGATCACCGAGATCGTCCCCGACGGCCTGGGCGTGTGCTTCACGGTCGTCGGCCACGGGGAGGTCAGGCTCTCGGTCCCCGGCCGCCACAACGCGCTCAACGCCGCCGCGGCGGTCGCGGTCGCGGCGGAGCTGGGGGTCTCCTTCGACGAGATCCGCGACGGGCTGGCCGCCTTCACCGGGGCCAAGCGCCGCTTCGAGGCCAAGGGCGAGGCGGGGGGAGTGGCGGTCTTCGACAGCTACGCCCACCACCCGACCGAGCTGGCCGCCGACCTGCGGGCGGCCCGCGACGTGGTGGCGTCCTTCTCCGGCTCCGGCCGGGTGATCGCGGTCTTCCAGCCGCACCTCTACTCGCGCACCAGGTTCTTCGCCGACGAGTTCGGCGTCGCCCTCGGCCTGGCCGACGAGGCCGTCGTCTTGGACGTCTACGGCGCCCGCGAGGACCCGGAGCCGGGGGTCTCCGGCGCCATGGTCGCCGACAGGGTGCCGCTGCCCGGGGAGCGGGTGGTCTACGCGCCGCAGCGGGAGAGCGTCCCGGCCCTGGTCGCCGGGCGCGCCAGGCCGGGCGACATCGTGCTCACCATGGGCGCGGGTGACGTGACCGAACTCGGTCCCCTGATCGTGGCGGAGCTGGCCGTACGGTGACCCTGGCCGCGGACGCCACGGGGCACGGGCGTCGGGGCCGCAGGGGTCACGGGGTGGAGGCGTGGGACGGGGTGAGGCGATGAACGGGGCGTGGCGGCCCGCCTTCCTGGCGCTGCTGACCGCGGGGGTGGTCGGCAGTGCCGCGTGGCTGGTGTTCTTCTCCTCGGTGCTGGGGGTGCGGGACATCCAGGTGGTGGGCAACCTCACCCTCCCCGCCGAGCAGATCCGGCAGGCGACGGGGGTGGCCGACGGCGCGCCGCTGGCCACCGTGGACGTCGCGGAGGTCGCGGACAGGCTCAGGCGGATCAGGCAGGTCGAGTCGGTCGCGGTCAGCCGCGACTGGCCGGGCACCCTGCGGGTGAAGGTGGTCGAGCGTGAGGCGGTCGCCGCGATCCCGGTCGGCGGGAAGTTCGCGGTCGTCGACCGGCACGGCGTGGTCACCGAGGTGGCGGCCACGGCGCCGCCGATGCTTCCGCTGCTGCGGGTCGATCACCCGCAGACGGGTGATCCCGCCACGGTCGCGGCGCTGACCGTCATAGGCGCGCTGCCGCGGAGCCTGGTCCCGAAGGTGGCCGAGGTCCGCGCTCCCTCGCCGGAGACGGTCTCCCTGCGCCTCAAGGACGGCCGGGAGGTCGTGTGGGGTGGTCCCGACAGGCCTGCCGACAAGGCGGGCATCCTCGCCACGCTGCTGAAACGTCCGGCCGACAGTTACGACGTGAGTTCGCCCGACGTCGTGACGGTGAAGTGATCGACGGCTCGGCGGGCGTTCCCGGAAAGGGACGGCCCGCGACACGCCGGGCACGCTTGCGGCGCGGTTAGTTGACCCACCTGGAGGCAACTCCTACTGTCCGTATCACTCCTCAGGTTGACATAAATCTAAATCTCAACTTGAGGGTGAGGGTTTTGGAAACGACGGCACGGGCCCCGTGCCGCATGAAATTGCAAGTCAACGAGCGGAAAGGCCCCTCGTCGTGGCAGCACCGCAGAACTACCTCGCGGTCATCAAGGTTGTAGGAATCGGCGGAGGCGGAGTCAACGCCGTCAACCGGATGATCGAGGAGGGACTCAAGGGCGTCGAGTTCATCGCCATCAATACCGACGCCCAGGCGCTGCTGATGAGTGACGCCGACGTCAAGCTCGACGTGGGGCGTGAACTCACCCGCGGCCTCGGCGCGGGGGCCAACCCCGAAGTCGGGCGCAAGGCGGCCGAGGACCACCGTGAGGAGATCGAAGAGGTCATCAAGGGCGCCGACATGGTGTTCGTCACCGCCGGAGAGGGCGGTGGCACGGGCACGGGCGGCGCGCCGGTCGTGGCCAACATCGCGCGCTCCCTCGGCGCGCTGACCATCGGCGTGGTGACCCGGCCCTTCAGCTTCGAGGGCAGGCGCCGGGCGATGCAGGCCGAGGCCGGCATCGAGACGCTCCGCGAGGAGGTCGACACCCTCATCGTGATTCCCAACGACCGGCTGCTGTCGATCTCCGACCGGCAGGTGAGCGTGCTCGACGCCTTCAAGGCGGCCGACCAGGTGCTGCTCTCGGGTGTCCAGGGCATCACCGACCTGATCACCACTCCCGGTCTGATCAACCTCGACTTCGCCGACGTGAAGTCGGTCATGTCCGGGGCGGGCTCGGCCCTGATGGGCATCGGGCACGCGCGCGGCGACGACCGGTCGGTCGCGGCGGCCGAGATGGCCGTCTCCAGCCCGCTGCTTGAGGCCAGCATCGACGGCGCGCACGGCGTGCTGCTGTCGATCGCGGGTGGTTCCGACCTCGGGCTCTTCGAGATCAACGAGGCCGCCCAGCTCGTCTCGAACGCGGCGGCGCCCGACGCCAACATCATCTTCGGCACGGTCATCGACGACGCGCTGGGCGACGAGGTGCGGGTCACGGTGATCGCGGCCGGGTTCGACGAGCCCGAGGTGGCGGAGAAGAAGGAGGTGGCGGCGCAGCCGCCGCCGCGCCAGCAGCCCGCGGCGCGTCCCGCGCAGGTCTCGCCGCCCCCCTCGGTCGGTGTGCAGATGCGCCCGCCCGCGCCGACGGTGAAGGTCGAGCCCAGGGTCGAGCCGAGGGCCGAGCAGCCCGCCGCCCCGGTCAGGCCGGTGGTCAGCACGCCGCCTCCGCCGCCCGTGGTCGAGACCCCGCAGCCCGCGCCCCAGCCGTTCCACCACGTCTCCCCGGCGCCGCCCGTCCCGCACACGCCGCCCGCGGCCGAGCAGACCGAGCCGCACAGGGCGGAGGAGCCCGCCGCCCCGCCGGTGTCGATCCCGCGCCCGGCCCCCGAGCCGCCGCAGCCGACCCCGATCTCCGCGAGGGTCCCCGACCCCGCCAGGCGGCCTCGGGTGGTCTTCGAGGAGCAGGAGGAGGAGCTCGACGTTCCCGACTTCCTGAAGTGACATTGCTCACGGCCGGGCGGGCGACGGACCACCTGGCCGTGGCGGGAAGAATGGGCTCCGCCAATTCCCCAGCGTGCGAGCGGCGGAGATGTGACGGAGACAACACGACGTGACGAGATCGCGGCCGGTCTGGCCGGGGTCGAGGCGACCATCGCCGAGGCCTGCCGGGCCGCGGGCCGTACACGCGAGGAGCTGACACTCGTCGCGGTGAGCAAGACCTACCCCGCCTCCGACGTGCGCCTGCTGGCCTCGCTCGGGGTGCGGGACGTGGGGGAGAACCGTGACCAGGAGGCCTCCGTCAAGGCCCGCGAGTGCGCGGACCTGGGGCTCACCTGGCACTTCATCGGTCAGTTGCAGACCAACAAGGTCCGTTCCGTGGTCGGATACGCGGACGTCGTCCACTCGGTCGACCGCCCGCGCCTGGTGACCGCGCTCAGCCACGAGGCGGTCCGGGCGGGCAGGGAGATCACGTGTCTGGTGCAGGTGGCCCTGGACGACGATCCGGGGCGGGGCGGGGTCGTTCCCGCCCAGGTCAAGGCGCTCGCGGACGCGATTGCCGAGGCCGAGGGCCTGCGGCTCGGCGGGGTGATGGCCGTGGCGCCGCTCGGGGAGGAGCCCGGCAGGGCGTTCGCGCGGCTGAGGGAGATCGCGCGAGCCGTACGGGCGGACCATCCGGAGGCGGACGTCATCTCCGCGGGGATGAGCGGTGATCTGGCCGAGGCCGTCGAGAACGGCGCGACACACCTGCGTGTCGGTACGGCGTTGCTCGGTCGCAGAAAGCCCTTCGTCAGGTAATGTCCCTTCAAGTGGACCTTGGCGTCCACATACACATACAGAGGTCGTTCGGTGGTGAGCTCCAAGGGGGTACGGCTACCGCCCCAGACAGGTCGAGGTAAGGCGGAGGAAGAAGTAGCGATGGCCGGCGCGATGCGCAAGATGGCGGTCTACCTCGGTCTTGTCGAGGACGACCGTTACGAGAGATACGACAGCTATCCCGACGACGAGTACGAGGATTTCGAGGACGCGCGCCGACCCGGCGACGAGAGGTCTGGCACGGTCCACGACCGTGAGGACGAGACCGACCCGGGGGTGCCCGCCCCGAGGCCCTCGACGGCTGTTCTGGAGCGTCGTACGACCGATCTGGCGCGTATCACCACACTTCACCCTCGGACCTACAACGAGGCCCGTACGATCGGTGAGCATTTCCGCGACGGTACTCCGGTCATCATGAATTTGACCGAGATGGTTGACAGTGACGCGAAGCGTCTTGTGGATTTCGCGGCAGGTCTTGTCTTTGGCCTACATGGCAGCATTGAACGTGTTACCAACAAGGTGTTCCTGTTGTCCCCTGCCAATGTCGAGGTGACCGCCGAGGACAAGGCTCGAATCGCGGAACGCGGGTTCTTCAACCAGAGCTAGAGTTCCACCATGAACAGTTACCGGCCGGACGGGTCACTACGAGACCGGGGGCGGCGGAACAGCGGAGTGGAGGCGGGCGCAGGCCGTGGGGATCGTTAGTGAGATCGTGGTCGCCGTCCTGTCCCTCTACCTGATTCTGCTGATCGGCAGGATCGTGCTTGAGATGGTGCAGTCGTTCGCACGCCAGTGGCGCCCCACCGGGATCGTCCTGGTCCTGGCGGAGGTCGTGTACACACTGACCGACCCACCTCTCAAGTTCCTCCGACGTTTCATTCCACCACTCCGGTTGGGTACGGTGGCCTTTGACCTAAGCTTCACCCTGCTGTTCATTGGGGTCTTGGGCTTGATCCAACTCGTGTCCGCGCTTCGTTGATCGGGTACCGTCCTCCGGACAGACTCCAAGCGCGCCAAGGAGACCGAAATGCCGCTGACGCCCGCTGATGTGCGGAACAAGCAATTCAGTACGACCCGGCTGAGGCCGGGATACGACGAGGAGGAGGTTGACGCCTTCCTCGACGAGGTCGAGTCGGAGCTCGACCGCCTCATCCAGGAGAACGAGGAGCTCCGCGCCAAGCTGGCGGAGTGCCTCAGGGGCAAGGTGCCCGGCGGAATGGGCATGTCCATGGCGCCCGCTCCGGTGGCCGAGCCCAAACCCGAGATGATGATGCAGCAGCCTGAGCCGATCAGGCCCCCCGAGCCGGTGCCGCACCAGCAGCCCGTCCCCGTCGCGATGGGCATGCCCCCCGCCGAGGACAACATGGACACCGCGGCCCGTGTCCTCGCCCTCGCCCAGCAGACCGCCGACCAGGCGATCGCCGACGCCCGCCGGGAGGCGGACGAGACGGTGACCAGGGCCCGCCGTGAGGCCGACGACATCCTCGGGAAGGCGCGCCGCCAGGCCGAGCAGGTCATCGGCGACGCCCGTGCCCGCGCCGAGACGCTTGAGCGCGACGCCCAGGAGCGTCACCGCCAGGCCATGGGGTCGCTGGTGCAGACCCGTGACGAGCTGGAGCGCAAGGTCGAGGAGCTGCGCAGCTTCGAGCGGGAGTACCGCAGCCGCCTGAAGCTCTACCTGGAGAACCAGCTCGCCGAGCTGACCGTCGCCGCCGAGGGCAGCGGTGGGTTCCCGATCGTGGGCGGCCCGCCCGCGATGTCCCACGCCGTCGCTCCGGGCGGCCAGCCGTCCATCCAGGCCGCGGCCGGTCCTTTCGGCGGCGAGCCCACGCAGCACTCCGGTGCCTTCCAGGGAGTCGACGGCCCGCACAACGACCGCCGCTGACGACCGCCGCCGCTAGGGTTTCGGGTCATCCGTCTGACCCGTATCCAGGAGTTCCTCTGTGATCCTTATCAGCGCTGGTCTGGTGCTCACGGCCATCGTCCTGCTCATCGCGGGATTCGTGATGTCCCAGCCATTCCTGGTCATGTGGTCGATCGCGGTCAGTGTGCTGTCCGCGGTCTTCCTGGTGATCGGTGCGTTGCTACGCCGCCACGAGTTGTTCCCCGCTGGCGGACGCGGCGGGGCAGCTCCGCCGCCTCCGCGCAAGGGGACGGTTCCGCCGGGGCCGCCCGTGCCGAACCAGCCCGTCCTGCAGGCGCCGTTGCCCACGGTGCCGCACGGCGTCAGGCAGCCGACCCCCGTCGTGCCCCAGCCGGGGCCGGGCCGTACGGCGGCCGCGAGGCGGGGTTCCCTCGGCGACGAGGCGCTCGTCCTGGTGATTCCCGGACGTAAGCGCTACCACGTCGCCGGATGCCGTCAGCTGGCCGGCCGGGATCATGAGGAACTCACTCACGAGGAGGCGCGGGAGGAGGGCTTCACGCCCTGCACCACGTGCCTGCCCGAGTTCACCGCGGGACTCCAGCAGGAAGCCCCGCCGGAGACCCGGGAACCCGTGTCCCCTTCCCCCCAGGGGCCGGGCTCCTCCGACCGGAAGGACGTCGCGGGACCCACCTCCCGCACGCCGGTCTCGCCCGGCGCCCCCGACACCCCGGTGACCCGCCCCTACGTCCAGGGCCCCTCGCTCCCTCCCGAGCAGGCCCGCAGGACGGATCAGGGCGCGGGACGGCCGCCCGCCGCGGAACAGCCCGCCCGCCCGCCGGGCCAGGAGCGTCCGCGGACCGAGGAGCGGACCACGCCCCCGCTGCGCGCCGCCGAGTCACCCGTTCCTCCCCAGCCTTCCGCGCAGGCCCCCGAGCCCGGGAAGGCGGAGGACCCCAACGCCACAAGCTGGTTCAGCCGTGACATCGTCCGGCATCTCGTGCCCGATGACGCGTCCGCGGCCGGTCAGGAGAAGGCCGGACAGGAGAAGAAGGACGCCGCCCCCGCGGAGGAGTCCTCGGACAAGACGGCCGAACCCGCTCCCACGCCGGGCACGGCGGAGGGCACCGAGCCGGTGGAGCCGGCCGAGACCGGACCCGGGCGCGCCGGGCGACCGGTGCCGGTCGGCTCCACCTCCACGGACCCCGAGCGGCCCGCCGTACCGGATGCCGTGAAGCCGGAGGCCGGGAAGAAGGCCGCCGTCGAAGGTGACGCGGCCGAGGAGAAGTCTGAGACGGACGAGCCCGAGATGGTCAAGATCATCGTCGGCACCCGCCGCTTCCACAGCCCCACCTGTCCCCTGATCAGGGGCCTGGACGTCATGAAGAGCGTCGGCAGCGGCCTGGAGACCCTCCCCCTGGCCGACGCCGAGGCCGCGGGCATGCGCAGCTGCTCCGTCTGCCGACCGGCCACCTGAGCCTCAGTAGAGGAAGGCGGTCAGGGCGTCGATGACGGCCTGGGGTTGCTCCTCGGGGACGTAGTGGCCACAGGCCGCGACCTCCACGACCGTCACGTCGGTGCCCTTCGAGGGCATCAGCTCGCTCAGGTAGGCGTGGTTGCTCTCGTCGCCACCGAGGACGAGCATCGGCGTCTTCACCCGGCCGTAGGTCCGTTCGTCCTCGATGTCGCGGTTGAAGGTCTGGTACCAGCCGTTGCCCGCGCGTACGGCGTCGGCCGTCGAGTAGGCGTGGGCGTACACCCGCCGGGAGTGCTCGTCGATGGTGGCCGGGTCCTTGGCCTGGCGGTCGAACAGCCAGTCGACGAGCAGCCGGCTGCGGCCGTCGAGCAACTGTTCCGGCAGGCCGCGAACCTGGTTGAAGGCGAACCACCACAGGTAGGGGCGGGCTCCGGCCTCGATGACCGAGCCGACGTGCTGGTCGGGGCCGGGGAGCAGGCCGAAGGAGGTCCAGGTCTCGTCGGGGTGGGCGACGTCCAGCAGTGCGATCCTGTCGACCGCCTCGGGGTGGTTGGCCGCGAAGGCGTAGGCGACCATGGCGCCGATGTCGTGACCCACGACGCTGACGGTCTCCAGGCCCAGGTGGCGGACGAGCGCGTGGATGTCCTCGGCCATGGTCCTCTTGTCGTAGCCGTCATCGGGCTTGTCAGAGCCGCCCATTCCTCGCAGGTCAACGGCGATCACCCGGTGCCGGCGGGCCAGCGCGGGCATGACCTTGTGCCACTGCCACCAGGTCTGCGGCCAGCCGCCGAGCAGGAGCAGCGGCTCGCCTTCGCCGCCCTCGACATAGTGCAGGCCGACCCCGTTCACCCGCGCGTGGCGGCTGGAGAAGGACCCTTCGAGCGAGTGTGCGAGCGCGGCGTCGTGCAGGGACGTGTTCACGGCGTTCCTTTTGGTTCGACTGTACGGTAATTTCGTACTATGACGGTACGAGATGTTCGTACAGTCGAATCGAGGGTGTCAAGTTGGGGGAAGCGGTTGTACGAGAATCCCGTACAGTGTTGGCGTGGCCGTACTGCACCATCCCGCCGCCGGGGAGATCGAGCTGGTCGACGTGCTCGCCGCGCTCGGGCATCCCGTGCGCCTGGACATCGCGCGAGCCCTGGCATCGGGGGAGGAGCGGTTCTGTGGCGAGATCATGCCCGACCTTCCCAAGTCGAGCATGACCCACCACTGGCGGGCCCTGCGTGAGAGCGGGGTGATCCGCCAGCGCAGGGAGGGCCGCAGGCTTTATCTCACGCTGCGCCGCGACGACCTGGAGACCCGCTTCCCCGGCCTGCTCGACCTGGTGCTGAAACCTCCCGCGTGAACGGGCGAGGGGGCGGGCGGCGTGGTGCCACCCGCCCCCTCGGGGTCAGGAGCCGGTCAGACGGTACGGCGGAGCTGGAAGGTCAGCCCCAGGTCGGCGTCGTGGTGGACGGGCAGGTCCTCCGCCGAGCCCTCGGTGAGGGAGTCGGCGAGGATCTCGGCGGCGATCACCGAGCCCTGGGCGCGCAGGGCCTCGGCCAGGTCGGCGTCGGCGGCCGACCACCACACCTCGATCCGGTCGGTGATGGCCAGGCCGGTGGACTTGCGGGCGTCCTGGAGCAGGCGGATGGCGTCGCGGGTCAGACCCGCCCTGCGCAGCTCGTCGGTGATGGCCAGGTCGAGCGCGACCGTCTCACCGGTGCCGGTGTCGATCGCCCCGGTCTCCACAGCCCAGCCGGTCTTCGGCTGCTCGGTGACGATGACCTCCTCGGCGGTCAGCTCGACCGTGCCCAGCTCACCCGCCTCGACCGCGACGGCCGACCCCGAGCGCAGCGCGCGGGCCAGCCCGGCGGCGTCGGCCGCGCCGACGGCGGAGGCGACCAGCTTGGTCTGCGAGCCGAACCGCCTGCCCAGGGCGCGGAAGTTGGGCTTGACCGTGAAGGAGACCAGGTCGGCCTCGACGCCGCCGAGGTTCTCAAGCCGCTGCACGTTCAGCTCCTCGGCGATCAGGTCGCGCAGCTCCTGGGAGAGCGCGCCCCAGCCCCTGGCCCCGACCAGCGCGCGGCCGAGGGGCTGCCGGGTCTTCACGCCGGAGGAGGCGCGGGCGGAGCGGCCAAGCTCGACCAGGCGGCGCACCAGCGCCATCTGCTCTGAAAGCTCACGGTTGAGCAGCTCCTCCTTCACCGTGGGCCAGGTGGTCAGGTGTACCGAGGAGGGGGCACCGGTGTCGCGGAGCACGTCCCAGACGTAGTCGGTCAGGAACGGCGTCACCGGGGCCATCAGGCGGGTGACGGTCTCCAGGCACTCGTACAGCGTGGCGAACGCCGAGGTGTCGCCGGACCAGAACCGGCGCCGGGAGCGGCGCACGTACCAGTTGGACAGGTCGTCGAGGAAGTCGGCGAGGCGCCGCCCGACCTTCGCGGTGTCGAACTCCTCCATCGACGCCGTGACCTCGGCCACCGTACGGTGCAGCTCGGCGAGTGCCCAGCGGTCGATCAGCGGCCGCTCGTCGTACGGCGGGGCCTCGGCGAGCTGGGCCGGCGACCAGGACTCGGCGTTGGCGTAGAGGGTGAAGAAGGAGGTCGTGTTCCAGTAGGTCAGCAGGACCTTGCGGACGATCTCCTCAAGGGCGGCGTGCCCGACCCTGCGGGCGGCCCACGGGGAGCCGGAGCAGGCCATGTACCAGCGCAGCGCGTCGGCGCCGTGCTTGTCCATCAGCGGGATCGGCTGCAGCACGTTGCCCAGGTGCTTGCTCATCTTGCGGCCGTCCTCGGCGAGGATCAGGCCCAGGCAGAGCACGTTCTCGTAGGACGACCTGCCGAAGACCAGCGTGCCGACCGCCATCAGCGAGTAGAACCAGCCACGCGTCTGGTCGGTCGCCTCACAGATGAACTGCGCGGGATAGGCCTTGGCGAAGACGTCCTCGTTGAGGTACGGCGCGCCCCACTGGGCGAAGGGCATGGAGCCCGAGTCGTACCAGGCGTCGATCACGTCCGGCACCCGGCGCGCCTCGGCGCCGCAGGTGGGACAGGGCAGCGTCACGTCGTCCACGTAGGGGCGGTGCGGGTCGAGGGCCGAGACGTCCTGGCCCGCCAGGCCGCCGAGCTCCTCAAGAGAGCCGACGCAGGTGACGTGGGAGTCGTCCGCCGAGCAGACCCACAGCGGCAGCGGGGTGCCCCAGTAGCGCGAGCGGGACAGCGACCAGTCCACGTTGTTGCGCAGCCACTCGCCGAAGCGGCCCCACTTGATCGTCTCGGGGAACCAGTTGGTCTTCTCGTTCTCGGCGAGCATCTGGTCCTTGACCGCGGTGGTGCGGATGTACCACGCGGGCAGCGCGTAGTACAGCAGCGCCGTGTGGCAGCGCCAGCAGTGCGGGTAGCTGTGCTCGAAGTGGTCGCCCCGGTACAGCAGGCCGCGGTCCCGCAGGTCGGCGGTCAGGCCCTCGTCGGCGTCCTTGAAGAACTGGCCGCCCACCTGGGGCACGTCGTCGAGGAAGCGCCCGTCGGGGCCGATCGGGTTGACCACGGGCAGGCCGTACCGCTTGCAGGTGGTCATGTCGTCGGCGCCGAAGGCGGGAGCCTGGTGGACCAGGCCGGTGCCGTCCTCGGTGGTGACGTAGGTGCCGAGCACCACATAGTGCGCGCCGGGGATGTCCACCAGGTCGAAGGGCCGCGAGTAGGTGGTGTGCTCAAGGTCGCTGCCCAGGAAGGTGGCCAGCACCTCGGCGCCCTCACCGAGGGCGGAGACCAGCAGCGGCTCGGCGACGACCAGCACCTCGTCGGAGCCCGCCGGGCGCGCCGCGACGTAGGTCACCTCGGGGTGCACGGCCACGGCCGTGTTGGACACCAGCGTCCACGGGGTGGTGGTCCAGATCAGCAGCGAGGCGCCGAGATCGGCCAGCGGGCCCGAGGTCGCGGGCATCCGGACGTAGACCGACGGGCTGGTCACGGTCTCGTAGCCGCCGGGCTGGCCCAGCTCGTGGTCGGACAGGCCGGTGCCGCAGCGCGGGCAGTACGGCGTGATCCGGAAGTCACGGCTGAGGAGGCCCTTGTCGAAGATGACCTTGAGCGACCACCAGACCGACTCCACGTAGGAGGGGTCCATCGTGCGGTAGGCCTGGGACAGGTCGATCCAGTAGCCCATGCGCTCGGTCAGCTCTTCGAAGGCGTCCACGTGCCGCAGCACCGACTCGCGGCACCGGGCGTTGAACTCGGCGATGCCGTACGCCTCGATGTCCTTCTTGCCGGACAGGCCGAGTTCCTTCTCGACGCCGACCTCGACGGGCAGGCCGTGACAGTCCCAGCCCGCCTTGCGGGGGACGTTGTAGCCGAGCATGGAGCGGTAGCGGGGGAAGACGTCCTTGAAGACGCGGGCCTCGACGTGGTGCACGCCGGGCATGCCGTTGGCGGTCGGCGGGCCCTCGTAGAAGACCCAGTTGGGGCCGTCGGCGTTCTGCTCGACCGAGCGCTCGAAGACCTTGCCGTCCCGCCAGCGGCCGAGCACCTCGTGTTCGAGCGCAGGAAGATCGACCTGCGCGGGAAGAGAGCGGAAATAGGCGGACATGACGGGCTGGACCTCCACGCTGGCGCTGGCAGTGGCGTGGAGGGACGAGACCGTACGGCCCCGCGGTACCACCCTCCTTGACCTTCGCGAGAAGGCCCTCTTCCTTCGGGTCTGCTGCCGGTTCTACTGGGCGGCGCCGTTCGCGCGGCCGTTCCTCCGGCGGCTCAGGGGTGATCTTCTCTCCGGGCATCGCCCCGGGCTCGCACCGTCCCCGGGTCGCTCGTGCGAGGGGCTCGGAGGTACTCGTCCCCATCAACGCCTTGCAGGCTCACACCCTAACGTACGGGCACGCGCGAAACTTCCCGATTTTCCCCGGCGATGTCAAGGCTCGGGCGGAATCCGGGGAGGGGGGCCGGATGTTACGGGAGTGGTAAACATCACGGCGGGTCGTTTGCCGTTCTGTTATGGGGGACCTAAGCTGCCCGCACCGTTTACCACACCGGATACGGTCCGATCGAGCAAGGAGGCCGCCATGGCCGCGACCGTACGCGCGGACGAGAGCGCGGTAGCCCCGTCGGGGAACGGCGGCACCGTCACCTGGACGGCCGAGGAACTCGCCGAGGTCCGCGAGAGGCTGACCGCGGAGATCGACGAGCTGAACCAGGAGATCCTCAAGGCCGAGAGCGAGATCGCCTCGGGTGACGTCACGGACGGAGCCGGGGACGATCAGGCCGACGCGGGTGCCCGGACGTATGAGCGGGAACGCGAGATCGCCCTTACCCTGAATTCGCGCGACCTGGTCGCGCAGAACGAACGGGCGATCGCCCGGATCGACGCAGGGACCTACGGAGTGTGCGAATCGTGCCACAAGCCGATCGGAAAGGAGCGCCTCCAGGCGTTCCCGAGGGCGACGCTGTGCGTGGCCTGCAAGCAGCGGGAGGAGCGGCGCTGACCGGAGAGACGACCGTGGAGGGTCCCGGCGGGGACCCGCGGAGATCTCCGCGCAGGAGGCGTGTCGCGCTGCTGGCCGCGCTCGCGGTGGTCGTCTACGGCCTTGATCTGGCGACGAAGACGGCCGTGCTGAGGACCCTGGAGGGCAAGGACCCGCTCGTGCTGATCCCCGGGCTGCTCCAGTTCCGGGTGATCTTCAACGCGGGGGCCGCCTTCAGTATCGGCACGGGCATGACCATCGTGTTCACGATCATCGCGGCCAGCGTCGTGGTCGCCATCCTGCGTACCGCGCGCAAGCTGCGCAGCCTTCCGTGGGCCATCACGCTCGGCCTGATGCTCGGCGGGGCGCTGGGCAACCTGACCGACCGGCTCTTTCGGGCTCCGGGCGGGTTCCAGGGGCACGTCGTCGACTTCGTCGAGGTCTTCCCCAGCCACTTCCCGGTGTTCAACGTCGCCGACTCGGCGATCGTCTGCGGCGGAATCCTGGCCGTCTACCTGGCCTGGCGCGGCTACCAGCTCGACGGCACCCGTGACGGCGCCCACGACGAGCAGGAGCCGGAGATCCAGGACGAGGAAGGTTCCATCGACAGGGCGGAGAGCAGGAACGATGGCTGAGCAGCGGAGTCTCCCCGTCCCCGACGGGCTTGAGGGCGAACGGCTCGACGCGGCCCTGTCCCGGCTGTTCGGGTTCTCGCGGACCCGGGCGGCGGAGCTGATCGTGGACGGGGACGTGCTGGTCGACGGCTCGCCCGCGGCCAAGTCCGACCGGGTCCACGCGGGCGCGTGGCTGGACGTCACCCTGCCGCCCCCGCCGAGCGCGCCGACCCCGGTCGCCGAACCTGTCCCCGGCATGACGATCGTCCACGAGGACGACGACATCGTCGTCGTCAACAAGCCGATCGGGGTGGCCGCCCACCCGACCACGGGCTGGACCGGCCCGACCGTGATCGGCGGCCTGCTCGGCACCGGGCACCGGGTCGCGACCAGCGGCGCCGCCGAGCGCCAGGGCATCGTGCACCGCCTGGACGCCAACACCACCGGCGCGATGGTCGTGGCCAAGAGCGAGCACGCCTACTCGCGGCTGAAGCGGGCCTTCAAGGAGCGCACCGTGGAGAAGCGCTACCACGCGCTGGTCCAGGGGCACCCCGACCCGCTGCGCGGCACCGTGGACGCGCCGATCGACCGCCATCCCTCGGGGGACGGCCGGTTCGCGGTCGTCGCGGGCGGCAAGGACTCGGTCACCCACTACGACACGATCGAGGCCTTCCGCGCCGCCTCACTGCTCGACATCAAGCTGGAGACCGGCAGGACCCACCAGATCAGGGTCCACATGTCGGCGTTGCGCCACCCGTGCGTCGGCGACATGATGTACGGCGCCGACCCCACGCTGGCCGCGCGGCTCGGCGTCTCCCGCCAGTGGCTGCACGCGGTCTCCCTGGCCTTCGAGCACCCCGTGACGGGCGAGTGGATGACCTTCACCACCGACTATCCCGACGACCTCGCCCACGCGCTGAAGGTCGTCGGCGAGGAGTCCTGGTAATCCGGTAGGGCGTCAGGAGAGCTCGGCGAGGGCGTTCAGGGCGTCGGCCGGGGCCACCTCGCCGACCGGCTCCTGCTCCTGGTCGTCCTCGGGGGCCTGTTCGGGGATGTCCTCGCCGCCGTCCTCGGCCGGACCGGGGTCCTGCTCCTCGTCCTGGCTCTTGTCTGGCTTGTCGTCCTTGGGGGGCTTCTCCTTCTTCGGGGGAGCGGGAGACTCGCTCGCCTCCGGCTTCCCGGTCTTCTCGGGTTCCGCCGGCTTCTCGGGCTTGTTCTGCGGGGTCTCCGGGGTGGTACGGCTCTCGCCGCTCTCCTGCTTCCGCTCTGGGGCGGGGTCCTTCTTCGCGGGCAGCCGTGCCTGCTCCGGCTTCGTCGCGGGGGTGCGCTCGCTCGGAGAGACCCCCGCCGGGGTGACCGGCCCCCGCAGGGCTGGGGGAGCGGAGCTCATGGCGACCCAGGCCGCCGCGCTCGCGGTCGCGGTGACCGCGAGCGCGGCGACGGCGACAGCGGCCACACCCCGCCGCCGTCGTCGAGGGGCCGGGGAGCCGGAGGCGACAGTCCGCCCGGCCACGGCCACGGCCTCGTTCACGGCCTCGTTCGCGGCGACCACGCCCACAGGCCCCGTCGCCGGTGGGGAGGGCAGGTCGATCGGCATGGTCTCCTGCGGGGCGATGCCGTTCACGATGGAGCGCAGGCGGACCTGCACGTCCTGGGCGGCCATGCGCTGCGCGGGGTCCTTACGGAGCAGCCCGTGGATCACCGGTCCCAGCGGTCCGGCGAGCTTCATGGGGGCCGGTTCCTCGTGCATGACCGCGCTGAGCGTGGCCAGCGGGTGGGCGCGCTCGAAGGGGGAGCGCCCCTCGACCGCGACGTAGAGCGTCACCCCCAGCGACCACAGGTCGGAGGCGAACTCCGCCGGTCCTCCGCCCGCCCGCTCGGGCGCGATGAACGCCGGGGTGCCGATGAGGGCTCCGGTCCTGGTGACCGACGAGTCGCCCTCAAGCACGGCGATGCCGAAGTCGGTCAGTACGGCCCGGCCGTCCCTGGCCAGCAGTACGTTGTCCGGTTTGACGTCGCGGTGCAGCACGCCCGCGTGGTGGGCGGCCACCAGCGCGCTGAGCACGTCGAGCCCGACGCGGGCCGCCCGGTCGGCGGGCAGCGGCCCGTCCTCGCGGACCACCGCCCCGAGCGTCCTGGACTCGACGAGTTGCATGACGATCCACGGACGCCCGCGTTCCTCGATCACGTCGTAGACCGTCGCGACGCCCGGATGGCCGATCCTGCCTGCGGCCCGCGCCTCCCTGAGCGTTCTGACGGTGAAGACCTCACGCTCCGGGCCCGTCAGGTCCGGAGAGGGGATGACCTCCTTGACCGCGACATCGCGGCCGAGCACCTCGTCCTTCGCCCGCCAGACCGTGCCCATGCCCCCACGGCCGATGTGCTCGAGCAGCCGGTAACGGGCGCCGATGACCTCTCCAGAGTCGGACATGGGCCTCGTCTACCCGTGATACGTCCCGGTATTCAGGATGAACTACGCAGATCACCGCAACAGTTGGCGTCCGGTCATGAAGCCCGGTCATCCCCGCTCAGCCAACCAGCCAGCGCAGCGCCGCGGTGACGACGGCGGCGCTGGCGAGCACCACGAGGAAGGGGGCGCGCAGCAGCAGCGCGACGACGGCGGCGCCGAGCCCCGCCGTACGCGGCCAGTCCAGGTGCAGCGACTGACCGTGCGCGAACATCTGCACCGCGATCAGCGCGGCGAGCAGCGCGACCGGGACCAGCGCGGCGAAGCGCTGCACCCGGGGGTGGTCGAGCAGCCTGCGCGGCGCGGAGATCCCGGCCAGCTTCAGCGCGTAGCACCCGGCACAGGTGACGATCACGGCCCACCACGCGGCGCTCATCGGGGCCTCCTCAGGGTCACGGCGAGTACGGCCACCGAGGCGACCAGCACGGGCACCCCGGGAGGGGTGAACGGGGTCACGGCCAGCGCGATCGCGGCGCCGGCCCCCGCGACCAGCCGCAGCGCGCCCTTCTCGGGGCCGTCACCGGTGAGCCTGGGCCACAGGATCGCCAGGAAGGTCGCGGGCCCGACCACGTCCAGGCCGAGCGTCGCGGGATCGGCGACCCACGAGGTGCCGACCGCGCCGAGCAGGGTGGTGAGGTTCCAGGTCAGGTAGAGGCTGGCGAACGTGACGAGGAACCCCCTCCTGGCCGACTCCTCGTCGGGCTGGGCCAGGGCGACCGCCGTCGTCTCGTCGATCACGCCGTGGGCGGTGAGGAACCTGGCTTTTCCCCTGGCGCCGAGCACGTCGGCCATGCGCAGGCCGTACAGGCTGTTGCGGGCTCCCAGCAGCAGGGCGCCCGCGGTGCCCGCGAGGAGGTTCCCGCCGCCCGCGATGACGCCCGCCAGGGCGAACTGTGAGGCTCCGGTGAAGGCGAACAGGCTCAGCACGCACGCCTGGGCGACGCTCAGTCCCGCGGTGACCGCGCTGGCGCCGAACGCGACGCCGGACAGTCCGACGGCGATCCCCACCCCCAGTCCGTCCCTTGTCGCTGAGGAACGAGTGGATATTTCCATGTTGGTGAGGTTATGTGGAGCTTTCCGGCTCGGTCTTGTACGTTCCTGCACGTTGGTACGCGGCCGGGGGGACACCGACGATCCGCTTGAAGTGCCTGGTCAGATGGGCCTGGTCGGTGAAGCCGACGTCCGCGGCGACCTGGGCGGCGGGCACTCCCGCGGTGAGCAGGCCACGCGCCCTGGCGACCCGCAGCGTGTTCAGGTAGGCGTGCGGGGGCAGCCCGGTCGCCGCCTTGAAGGCCCTGATCAGGGCGAACGGCTTCGCCCTCACGGCCAGCGCCAGGTCCTCGATCGTCGGCGGATCGACGAGCCGCTCGTGCAGGATCTCCCGCGCGAGCCGTACGGCGAGGTCGTTGTCGCCCGGATGGGTGCTCTCCTGGGGAAGGCGGGCGGCGTGCAGGCGCAGCAGCGTGCCGAAGGCAGCGCGGGCCAGCGTCGAGGAGGCCAGGCTGTCACCGTGCTCGGCCGCGTCGTGCGCCTTCCTGAGCAGCGCGGCGCCCCGCGCGCTGGAGACGACGGGCTCGGGGAAGTACGGCGTGCCCCGCCCGGCGAGCAGCTCCTCGGCGATCTCGGTCAGCACCTCGACGGAGGGGTAGAGCATCCGGTACGCCCAGCCTCCCGGCTCGCCCGCGTGCCCGTTGTGCGCCTGGTCGGGATCGACCAGGACCACGCTCCCCGCGCCCGCGCGGTGCCGCGACCCCCGGTAGTCGAACTCCTCGACCCCGGACAGGATCACCCCGATCGCGTAGCCCGCGTGGGCGTGCCGGGTGAACCAGTGGGTCACGTATCTCGCCTTGAGCAGATCGACCCCGGGCAGCGCCGGATTGCGCCAGAAGTGCGCAGTCTCCTTCGTCTCCAGTGGTCTCTCCAGGCCCGACCCCCGGCCGGTCACGGACGGAAGGTCTCGGTGAACCTGTCGAAGAACGCCCGGTCCCACTCGGACTCGGGACTCTCCCAGTAGATCGCGTAGGGACGGCCCGTGATCGTGTGGAACCCCCGGTCCAGGACGTGTGTCCGGACGCCGTTCTTCAGGTAGGTGAACTCCCAGTCGGCCGCCTCCACACCACGGTAGCGCAGCGGTGTGATGCCGATCCGCTCGTAGCCCGGCCACAGCTTCTCGACCACGCGGTCCTTCTCAAGCTTCTCCCAGTGCCTGACCGGGTCCTTCTCCGGGTCGTCGGTCGACTCGATCCACAGCAGGGCGGACGAACCGGCCTTCCTGAACTCCACCCGGTCACGCCCGGGGAAGCGCTTGCTCGCCCAGCCGCGCGGCAGGGCCACGGTGAAGCCCATCACCGGGTCCTTGTAGTACTGCCAGCCCTCGGGCAGCCTGGCCGGGCGCGCCGTGGGAGAGGCCGTGGGGGACGGGCGCGGGCTCTTCGACGGCTTGGCGGACGGGCTCGGCGGGGCGGATGTCGCGGGAGGGGTCACGGTCCGGCCGTCACCGAGGTTGTCCACGAGGAACCACCCTCCGGCGCCGAGCCCCGCGACCAGCACCGGTATCCCCACGATCAGGGCCGTCCGCCGTACGGCCGTCCGCCGCGAGGTCACCGGCTCACCGGGCGCGGCACGCCTGCCCCGCCGCCCACCGGACCTCCGGTACGACGGCTCGGTGCCGTGGGACGACGCGGGATGGTGCCCGCCGAACGGGTCGGCGGACAGTGGATACCCCCCCTGGGGATGGAAACCCGCCTGGGCGGGCTCGCCGGGAGGCGCCTGGCCACCCGGATGGTAGGCCTGGAAGGGGTCGTTGGGGTAGGCGGGCTGCCCGGCCCGGGTCCCGCCGTCGCGGATCTGCGGGTACGGCGTCTGCCCGGCGGCCGACGGGTCGTGGGGCGTCCCGGACAGGCCGGGGTGCCACGGGGCGGCGTTCTGCGGGGGGATCCCCGGCTGGGGGGTCGGCTGCCGCCAGGCCTCACCGCCGTGGCGGGGGTCCGCGTACGGTGCCTCGCTCGGATACGGCGGAGCGGGAGGGAGGGGGTCGCTCAGAGGGTCGTCCAGAGGGGAGGCGGGACGGCCGTGCCGGGAGGCTCCCGCGGCCCCCGCCGTCTCGGTGCAGGCGCGGGTGAGCAGCGTCTCGGCCGCGTCCGCGCTCAGCCGGGCGGCGGGCTCCCTGGCCATCAGGCCGAGGATCGCCGAGACGAGGGAGCCGGTGTGGGACATGGGGCTCGGCTCGCCGTTCAGGACGGCCATCATGGTCGCCGCGGCCGTCGGCCGTTCGAACGGCGGACGCCCCTCAAGGGCCGCGTACAGCGTCGCCCCCAGCGACCACAGGTCCGACTCGGGGGTCGCGGGCATGCCGTGCAGCCGCTCGGGAGGCAGGAACGCCGGGGTGCCGACCATCCCCCCGGTGCGGGTGATCCCGGTCTCCTGCGTCATGGAGGCGATGCCGAAGTCGGTCAGCACCACCCGGCCGTCGTCGGCCAGCAGTACGTTCTCCGGCTTGACGTCACGGTGCAGCACCCCGGCCGTGTGCGCGGCCCGCAGCGCGCCGAGCACCTGCAGCCCGACCGCGGCGACCCGCGCCGGGGGCAGCGGCCCGCCCCGGCGCACCACCTCGCCGAGGGAGCGCGAGCGGACCAGCTGCATGACGATCCAGGGCCGCCCCTCCTCCTCGACCACGTCGTGCACGATGATCACGGAGGGGTGGTCGAGCCGTCCGGCGCTCCTGGCCTCCCGGATCGTCCGCCGGTTCAGGTCGGCCCGCGCGGCCTCGTCGATCCCGCGGTAACGGACCTCCTTGACCGCCACGACCCGGTCGAGAAGCTCGTCGTGGGAACGCCAGACGACGCCCATTCCGCCTTCGCCGATGGGTTCGAGCAGGCGGTACCGGCCCGCGACCTTCCGTTCGGTCATTCTCTCCAGCCCCTCCCAAACCCACGCATCGTAGCCGGTTGGGAGGCTCGCCTACTTTTTGGAGGAGAAGGTCGCCGTGAATCCCTTGAAGAGGGCGAGGTTCTTGTCCCACTCGTCGGCCATGGTGTGCCAGTAGATCGCGTAGCCCCTGCCACCCTCGGTCACGAAGCCCCGGTCGATCACGCGCGCCTTGCCGGAACTCGTGTTCCAGGTGAACTCCCAGTCGGCGGCCTTCTTCATGTAGTCGACCTTCTCGATCTGGATGCGCTTGTAGCCGGGGAAGTTGCCCCTGCTGTAGCGCTCCTGGTCCTCCCAGTCCTTCTTCGGGTCGGAGTTGGGAGTGTTGGTGTACTCGATCAGCAGGTAGCTCACCCGGTCGGGACCGCGGAACCACACCGAGGGGCCGGAACGACGGTCGACGTCCCACCCCTTGGGCAGGCCGACGGAGAACCCGTTGGAGTCCTTGTGCGTGCGCCAGCCCTCGGGCAGCCCGGACTCCTTCTCCTTCTCTTCGTCCTTGTCCGTGGGGGTGCTCTCCGTGGGACTGGGACTGGGGCTCTCCGCGGGCTCGGTGGAGTTCTCGGAGACCGGCTCCGTGGCCGTCTCCGCGGGCTTGTCGGCGGCCCCGACGGAGTCACCCGACCCGCCCGCCTCGCTCGACTCGCTTGATCCGCTCGGCCTGGGCTCGGGCAGACCGCCCGCCCTTCCGGAGCGCATCCCGAGATAGCCCGCGACCAGCATGATGAGCACCAGCACGGGCACGAGCAGCAGCAGCCACCGCCGTAGCGGCGGCATGGAGTCCCAGTTCCAGGGAGACTTTCCGCCCCCCGAGGGCGACGTGGGGAAGAACTCCACGGCCGGGGGAACGGACGGCGCCGGGGGGACGGACCTGGTCTCGGGACGCGAGACGGGCACCGGAGGCCGTACCGATGGGGCGGGCTCACGCCTGACCGCGGGCTCGGCGGGTCTGGGGGGACTCACGGGGCGCGGCGGCACCGGCTTGGCGGCGGGCCTCGGCGTGACCTTGCGCGTCACCGGCTGCGGTGCGGCCTGCGGGCTCTTCTGTACGGCCTGCTGGGCGGGCTTGGCGGCCGGTTTCGACGGCGGTTTCGACGGGGGCTTCGCGGCGGGCCGGTTCGCCGCCCCGGAGACGGGGGCGGCCGGGGGCCGGTCTCCGCGCGCCTGGGGCTCCTCGGCCGTGGAGGAGCCCAGCTTCACTCCCGTCGCGGGCACGGCCTCCGGGCGGTACTGGACGCCCGGGTCGGTCTCGGCGCTCGCCTCGCCCGCGACGGCGGGCATGACGGCCGTCCTGGCGGGCTGGCGCCGTTCCTGGGGGCTCTCCGCCACCTGGCGCAGCAGCCGGGCCGCCTCGTCGTAGGACATCCGCAGGTCGGGGTCCTTGCGCAGCAGCCCTTCGAGCACGGGCGCCAGCGGTCCGGCGTGGACGGGCGGTTCGGGCTCGTCGTTCAGTACGGCGTGCATGGTCGGCAGCGCCCCGCCCCGGTCGTGCGGGGGCTTGCCCTCGACGGCCGCGTACAGCGTCGCCCCAAGGGACCACAGGTCGGACTCGCGCTGCGCGGTCCCGGTCTTGATCCGCTCCGGCGGGATGAACGCGGGCGTGCCCGCGATCCCCGTCATGGTCAGCGCGGTCTCGGTCTCCAGCGTCGCGATGCCGAAGTCGGTCAGCACCACCCGGCCGTCGTCGGCCAGCAGCACGTTCTCCGGCTTGACGTCACGGTGCAGCACCCCCTGGGCGTGGGCGGCGCGCAGTGCCTCAAGGACCTGCGACCCGATCTCCGCCACCCGCCGGTACGGCAGCGGCCCCTCCTGGCGAATCACCTTGCCGAGCGAGCGGGACTCGACCAGCTGCATGACGATCCAGGGCCTGCCGTCCTCCTCGACCACGTCGTGGACGACGACCACGTTGGGGTGCGTCAGCCGCCCCGCCGCCCGCGCCTCGCGCTTGGTGCGGCGGTTGAAGTCCTCCTGGCTGTCCTCGCCGAGCATGTCGGCGTAGCGGACCTCCTTGACGGCGACCTCACGGTCGAGGAACTCGTCGTGCGCCCGCCAGACGATGCCCATCCCGCCCCGGCCGATGGGTTCGAGCAGGTGGTAACGGGAGGCGACGCGACGTCCCTCAGGCTGTGCTTCGGCCATCGATCGCACCTCCCCCTTTCTGGAACCACCGAATACTCTCATAGGCCGAGGAGGGTGATCGACTCTCCGGAGATCTGGATCTCCCTACCCCTCGCAGTGCGCTGGCCTGCGAGTGGCGCCTGGGACGAGGATGCCCTATCGTCTTTTTCATGACGTTCTACTTCGTGTTTACCGAGCCGGCTCCGGGGAGCCGGTCGTGAAAGCGTGATGTAGCGACCGTTCGGAGCCGGCACAAGGCAGAGACAGGGTCTCTGCCTTTTTTGTTTCTTACGATTCGCCGGCCCATGGGAATGCGTGCCGGCTGAGTATGGGAGCCGAGATGTCGTTGACCGCAGACCTGGAGCGCCACCTGGAACGCGGAGCCGTACGGGTGGGGACGCTCGCGGTGGGAGCGGGACCGGCCGTGGTGATCGGCGGCGAGGGGGCGCAGGCCCGCTGGATCAGCCTGCGTGACCACCATGGGCGGATACCCGCTGCCAGGGCCGTCGCCGAGGCCCGCGCCGGATGGTCGGGGCCCCTGCTGGTCGAGCCGTTCTCCGCCGCCGACCTGCGGGAGATCGCGGCCAACGCCGACGGGGTCGTGATCGGCGCGGCCTGGATGCAGGACTTCCAGTTGGTCAGGGCGGTCGCCAGGCTCGGGCTTCCGGTCGTCGTGCAGCGCGGTCCCGCCGCGACGCTTCAGGAGTGGCTGGCCATCGCCGACTACTGCGTGGCGGAGGGCAACGACCAGGTGGTGCTGTGCGAGAGCGGCAGCCGTACGCACCCCCTGGACCTGGCCCTGATGCGGGAGGCGCGGCGGAGCTCGGGCAGGCCGGTGCTGGTCGATCTCGGTGAGGACCCCACGCTGGCCGCGGCGGCGGTCGCCGCGGGGGCCGACGGCCTCCTGCTCGCCCCCGGGGCGACCGAGCAGGCCGCGCTGGACGCCGGTGAGGTCGCCAGGATCGTCGGCGTGGTCGTCCGCTGGGAGAGGCCGGGTTCGGTGCCCGAGGCCCGCGGCGCCATCGACCGGGTGGACGCGGTCCTGGCCGTGCTGCTGGAGCGCCGCGCGGAGCTGGCGGGCACCATCCAGCGGCTCAAGCCCGTCGGCGGTTTCGCGGGCCGCGACATGGACCGTGAGCGCCGCCTGGTCGCCGAGATGGCCCGCCGCGCCCCCACCCTCGGTGAGGAGCGCCTGGCCCCCATCATGAACGCCGTCATCGAGGCCGGGCTCCATCTCGCCGAGGAGCGCGCCTCGGGCCTCGACTGACCTTCGGAAGGCTCACGGCTCCGGCGCGGGGCGGAGGGCGAGGCGGCGGCGGGCGGTCGCGGTGAGACGGGACAGGCGGGCGGTCTCCTCGGTGAGGACCTCGCGGCCGTGCTCCGTCAGGTCGTAGTAGCGGCGGTGGCGGCCCTCGACGACCTCCTCGCCCGCCACGGTCACCAGGCCGTCGGTGGCCAGCCGGTCCAGGGCGCCGTACAGCGTGCCCGCGCCGAGCCGTACCCGATCCTCGGACAGCTCCCGCACGGTTTTGGTCACGCCGTATCCGTGCAGGGGGCCCTCGGAAAGGGCCAGCAGGATCAGGTAACTCTGCTCGCGTAAGCCCACGGTCGATATATATCGTGCAACGTACTATTGATCAAGGGGTGTTCCGGTCGAACGGCGTGAGCCGACGATCCGCCACCCGGCGACGATCCCGGCGACCAGCAGCGGGATGCAGAAGAAGGCCACGCGCTGGTCGTCGTCGGCGAACGGCATCAGGAACACCACGAGGCCGAGGAAGGCCAGGCTGCCCCAGCCGGTGTACGGCGCGCCGGGCATCCGGAACGAGGGGCGGACGAGCAGACCCTTGTCCGCCGCCTCACGCAGCCGGATCTGGCACATCAGCAGGGTTCCCCAGGTCGTGACGACCCCGAGGGAGGCGACCGCGGTCGCGATGTTGAAGGCGCGCTCGGGCACGAAGTAGTAGAGGACGACCCCGGCCACGAACACGCCCGCCGTGATGAGGATGCCGCCGTAGGGGACGTGACGGGAGCCGATCTTCCCCGCGAACGCCGGGGCCTCGCCCTTGACGGCCATGGCCCGCAGGATGCGCCCGGTGGAGTACAGGCCGGAGTTGCACGACGACATGGCCGCCGTGATCACGATGAGGTTCATGACGTCGGCAGCCCAGGGGGCGCCGAGAGCGGCGAAGACCGTGACGAACGGCGACTGGCCGGGGCCGTACGCCGTCCACGGCAGGACCATGGCCAGCAGCAGCACCGAGCCGACGTAGAAGATCGCGATCCGCCAGATCACGCCGTTGATCGCCCTCGGGATGACCTGCCTGGGGTTCTTCGTCTCGCCCGCGGCGATGCCGACCAGCTCGATCGCGGAGTAGGCGAAGATCACCGACTGCATGCTCATCAGGACCACGGGGAAGCCGTTGGGGAAGAAGCCCCCGTGCGCGACGAGGTTGCCCAGGCCCGCCGTACTCCCGCCGAGTGAGGTGCCGAAGGCGACCAGCGCCAGGGCGACCACCAGGAAGGCGCAGATGGCCAGGACCTTGAGCATGGCGAACCAGAACTCCAGCTCGCCGAAGAGCCGCACCGACAGGAGGTTGACGACCAGCACGGACGCCAGCGCGATGAGCGCGGTCACCCAGCGGGGGAAGTGCGGCGCCCACATCCCTACATAGGTGGAGATGGCGGTCAGTTCGGCGATGCCGGTGAAGGCCCAGTTGACCCAGTACATCCAGCCGCTGGCGAAGGCGGCCCACGGGCCGAGGAAGTCACCGGCGTACTCGACGAACGACCCCGAGGTCGGTTTGTAGAGGACCAGCTCGCCCAGGGCCCGCATGACGAAGAAGGCGGCGAGCCCGGCGGCGGCGTACGACAGCACGAGGGCGGGACCGGCCGCGTGCAGCCGCCCGCCCGCCCCGAGGAACAGGCCGACGCCGATCGCGCCACCGATCGCGATCATCTGCACCTGGCGGTTGCCGAGCGCGTGGACGTAGCCCTCGCCGCCCTCGTCCGTCTTCATGGGTCCCCCCGTCAGCACCACCCCGGAAACAACGTTACGGACAGTATCCAATCGTCGCTCTGAGTGTGCGGCGTCGGGTGCCCCCGAAGAGCGGAGAACGGCGTAGGCTTCCCACGCGGACACGCGACCAGGGGAGGAAAGAGGCCTTATGTCCGACTCGTTTGTGCATCTTCACGTTCACACGGAGTACTCCATGCTCGATGGAGCCGCCCGTCTGAAGCAGATGTTCAAACAGGTCGGTGACCTGGGCATGCCGGCGATCGCGATGACCGACCACGGCAACATGCACGGCGCCTACGACTTCTACCGGCAGGCGACCGGCGCCGGCATCAAGCCGATCATCGGCATCGAGGCCTACGTCGCGCCCGGCTCCCGGCACCGGAAGAAGCCGGTGCTGTGGGGTGAGCCGCACCAGCGGCGCGACGACGTCTCCGCGGGTGGCTACTACACCCACATGACGATCTGGGCGCGCGACGAGCGCGGCCTGAAGAACCTGATGAAGCTCTCCTCGCGCGCCTACACCGAGGGCTTCGTCCGCAAGTGGGCGAGGATGGACGCCGAGATCCTGGCCGAGCACTCGGAAGGCCTGATGGCCACGACCGGCTGCCCGTCGGGCGAGGTCCAGACCCGGCTGCGGCTGGGGCAGTTCGACGAGGCGCTCGCCGCGGCGGCCAAGTACCAGGAGCTGTTCGGCAGGGACAACTACTTCCTGGAGATCATGGACCACGGGCTCGACATCGAGCGCCGGGTCCGCGAGGGCCTGACCGAGATCTCCAGGAAGCTGAACATCCCGCCGCTGGTCACCAACGACTCCCACTACACCTACGAGTCGGACGCGACCTCCCACGACGCGCTGCTGTGCATCCAGACCGGCAAGCAACTGGCCGACCCCGACCGGTTCCGCTTCGACGGCAGCGGCTACTACATCAAGACCGCCGACGAGATGCGGGCTGTCGACACCTCGGACCTGTGGGCCGAGGGGTGCAGGAACACGCTGCTGGTCGCCGAGCGGGTCGATCCCACCGGCATGTTCGGCTTCAGGAACCTGATGCCGACCTTCCCCGTGCCCGAGGGGGAGACCGAGGAGAGCTGGTTCCGCAAGGAGATCGAGCGGGGCATGCGGCGGCGCTACCCCGAGGGCGTGGACGAGGTCCACCGCAGGCAGATCGACTACGAGATGGACATCATCCTCCAGATGGGGTTCCCCTCGTACTTCCTCGTGGTCGCCGACTTCATCATGTGGGCCAAGAACAACGGCATCCGTGTCGGCCCTGGGCGTGGTTCGGCCGCGGGCTCGCTGGCGGCCTACGCGCTGGGCATCACCGACCTCGACCCGCTGCCGCACGGCCTGATCTTCGAGCGGTTCCTCAACCCCGACCGCGTCTCCATGCCCGACGTCGACATCGACTTCGACGAGCGTCGGCGCGGTGACGTGATCCGTTACGTGACGGAGAAGTACGGCGCCGACAAGGTCGCCATGATCGCCACCTTCGGCACCATCAAGGCGAAGGCGGCCATCAAGGACGCGGCTCGCGTCCTTGGATATCCGTACGCGCTCGGCGACAGGGTGTCCAAGGCCTTCCCGCCCGCGGTGATGGGCAAGGACATCCCGCTCTCGGGCATCTTCGACAGGGACCACCCCCGCTACAACGAGGCCGGTGAGCTGCGCAGGCTGTACGAGGAGGACGTCGACGTCAAGTCGGCCATCGACCTCGGCAGGGGTCTTGAGGGCCTGATCCGGCAGACCGGTGTGCACGCCGCGGGCGTCATCATGTCGTCGGAGGTGCTGACCGACTACATCCCGATCATGCGCCGCGACTCCGACGGCGCGATCATCACGCAGTTCGACTACCCGACCTGCGAGACGCTCGGCCTGCTGAAGATGGACTTCCTTGGCCTGCGCAACCTCACGATCATCGACGACTGCCTGAAGATGATCGAGGCCAACACCGGCACCGCGATCGACCTGCTCAAGCTGCCGCTGGACGACCGCAGGACCTACGAGCTGCTCGGCAGGGGCGACACCCTGGGCGTGTTCCAGCTGGACGGCGGCGGCATGCGCTCGCTGCTGCGGCTGATGCGCCCCGACAACTTCGAGGACATCTCCGCCGTCGGCGCGCTGTACCGCCCGGGACCGATGGGCGCCAACTCGCACACCAACTACGCGCTGCGCAAGAACGGCCAGCAGGAGATCGTCCCGATCCACGAGGAGTTCAGGGAGCCCCTGGCCGACATCCTCGGCACGACCTACGGCCTGATCGTCTATCAGGAGCAGGTCATGGCCATCGCGCAGAAGGTCGCCGGGTTCTCGCTCGGCAAGGCGGACCTGCTGCGCCGCGCGATGGGCAAGAAGAAGAAGGCCGAGCTGGACAGGCAGTTCGAGTCCTTCGAGCAGGGCATGAAGGCCAACGGCTACTCGGCCGCGGCGATCAAGACCCTCTGGGACATCCTGCTCCCCTTCTCCGACTACGCCTTCAACAAGGCGCACAGCGCCGCCTACGGACTGGTCTCCTACTGGACCGCCTACCTCAAGGCCAACTACCCGGCCGAGTACATGGCCGCCCTGCTGACCTCGGTCAAGGACGACAAGGACAAGTCCGCGCTCTACCTCAACGAGTGCCGCCGCATGGGCATCAAGGTGCTCCCGCCGGACGTCAACGACTCCGACTTCGACTTCACCCCGCGCGGCAGCGACGTCAGGTTCGGCCTCTCGGCCATCCGCAACGTCGGCGGCAACGTGGTCGACGGCATCATCTCGGCGCGCAGGGAGAAGGGCCGCTTCGCCGACTTCAAGGACTTCCTGCGCAAGGTCCCCATGATCGTCTGCAACAAGCGGGTCATCGAGTCGCTGATCAAGGCGGGTGCCTTCGACTCCTTCGCGCACGAGCGCAAGGGCCTGGTCCTGATCCACGAGCAGGCCGTGGACAGCGTCATCGGCATCAAGAAGAACGAGGCGCAGGGGCAGGACTCGCTGTTCGGCGCCGTCGAGGGAGCCGAGGACCAGACGTTCGACGTGCGGATCCCGGCGGGGGAGTGGGACAAGAACACCGTGCTGCAGTTCGAGCGCGAGATGCTCGGCCTGTACGTCTCCGACCACCCGCTCTTCGGCGTCGAGCACATCCTGTCCGCGGGCGCCGACTGCTCGGTCGCCGCCCTGCAGGACGAGACCCGTCCCGACGGCCAGATCGTCACCGTCGGCGGCATCCTGTCCGGCGTGCAGCGCAAGGTCACCAAGAAGGGCGACACCTGGGTCCTGACCATGCTGGAGGACCTGGAGGGCGCCATCGAGGTGATGATCTTCCCCTCGGCCTACCAGCTCTGCTCGACAGTCCTGGCCGAGGACGCCATCGTCTTCGTCAAGGGCCGCCTGGACAAGCGCGAGGACGTCGGCAAGATCATCGCCATGGAGGTCACCGCCCCCGACCTCACCGGGGAGGGAGGCGGCCCGCTGCCGGTCAGCCTCCCGCTGGCCCGCTGCACCCCGCCGCTGATCGGCCGCCTCAAGGAGGTGCTGATCGCCCACCCAGGCAAGACCGAGGTCCACCTCCAGGTGCACAACGGGCCGAAGACCACGGTCGTGCGCCTCGACGACCGCCTGCGCGTCGCGCTCTCCCCGGCCCTGATGGGCGACCTGAAACAGCTCCTCGGCCCGGCCTGCCTGGGCGCCTGACGCTCACTCCGTCCGGGAAGCCTGGGAAGGCCGGGAGAACAGGAGCGTGGGCTCGGCGAGGATGTCGCGGCCCGTCTCGCCGCGGTAGATCTTGTCCACGCTGCCGAAGCGGGCCGTGGCGTAGTCGAACCCGAGCAGGGCCGAGGCTTCGCGGACCGAGGCCTCGTCGGGTCCCTCGATCTCGACGAAGGTCGGCAGGTCCGGCCAGGTGTCGATGTCGAAGACGACCTCGCCGAGCCGCCACTCCTCCCGGTAGTTCTCCTGGTAGCGGGCCTCTCGCAGGCCGAGCCGCCGCAGGATCTCGGCCATGGCGCGCGAGTCGCCGACCTCGGTCTCGATCTCGGTGGTGCCGTCGATGACTGTGGCGTCGGTGACCTGCTTGAGCGTGAGGGTCGTACGGCCCGCCTCGTCACGCAGCCGGAGCCACTGGCCGTCGTCGAAGGCGTCGCTCTCGAAGATCCTCCTGGTCATGAGGGTCCGGGGGAACACCTGGACGGCCCCCAGGGAGGTCAGCCCGGCCCGCAGGGCGGTGACGTCGACGGACAGGAACGTGGCCTCGTACTCGTGCTCCATACTCTCCTTCTTCCGGTGTCGGTCATCCTTCCTCGTGATCATTCAACCGTGCTGTCCCCCCTGGGGACGAATGCCGGATCGTCCGGAAAGGGGAGGTTCGGGGGCGGCGGATTCGCGATCATGATGAGGTCGTGTTCCCGGCTTCGAGGAGTGACCTTCGTGGGGCGTCGTGGGGTTGTGATCGTCGGACTTGGACTGAGCGCCGCGCTCGTGGCGGGCGCCACCCTGCCCGCGCAGGCGGCGGAACCGCAGGAGGGGACGCTCGACCGCGCAGGACTTGAGGAGACCCTCGCCGCGATCCGCGACGCGGGCATGTACGGCGTCTACTCCAGCGTCCGGGACGGCCGGCAGGAGTGGGACGGCGCGGCGGGGGTCGCCGACGTGGAGACGGGCAGACCGGTACGGCCCGGCATGCGCCACCGGGTCGGCAGCATCACCAAGACCTTCACCGCGGTCGCGATCCTCCAGCAGGCCGGGAAGGGCCGCGTCGACCTGGACGCGCCCGTCGCGCGCTACCTGCCGAGGCTGCTGCCCGCCGACCTCGGGCGGAAGGTCACCGTGCGGACGCTGCTCAACCACACCAGCGGGATCGGCGACTACGTCGTCGGCGCCTTCCCCTCGCTGGCCCAGGGCTCGGCCGCGAGCCTGGACGAGGGACGTTTCCGTACGATCCGCCCGGAGGAACTGGTGCGGCTCGGCGTCGCGGCGCCCAGGACGGGGGAGCCGGGGCAGAACTGGTCCTACTCGAACACCAACTACGTCATCGCCGGGCTGCTGCTGGAGAAGGTGACGGGCGAGTCGGCGCAGCGGTACATCACCCGGGAGGTCATCCAGCGGGCCGGGCTGCGCGAGACCTCCTTCCCGCGCACGCCGGTCATCCCCGGGCCGCACTCCAAGGCCTACGAGTCGCTCTACGGGCTCATCGACCCACCGCGTGACTACAGCGTCTACGACATGTCGTGGGCCCACACCGCGGGCGCCATCGTCTCGACGACCGACGACCTCGACCGGTTCTACCGGGTGCTGCTCGGCGGCGGGCTGCTGCCCAGGGCACAACTGGCCCAGATGCGGACCACGGTGCCGGTCACCGACGCCCAGGGCAACGTCCTGATGAACTACGGCCTGGGCATCTACGCCCAGGACCTGCCCTGCGGCCGGTTCTGGGGCCACGACGGAGGGGTCTTCGGCATGGGCACCTTCTCCCTGTCCAGCCAGGACGGCCGCCGTCAGATCTCCCTGGGGATCAACCTGATGAAGTACCAGCGTTTCGACGACAACGGCGTCCTGCAGCCGCACCCGATCGACTACGCGCTCGGCGACCACCTGCTGCGGGCACTGTGCGGTCCCGGTACGGCCCTGGCCAGGGGGACGACCCTGACGCCCTTCCCGACCCAGCAGGTCCTGGTCAAGCGGTAGGCGTCAGCGGGCCGGGGGCCGCAGGCGGGGCTGGCGGTGCCGTTGCTGCTGGCGCTGCTGTTGCTGGTGCTTGTGCTTCTTCCAGCGGGTCCTGCCACCCCGGTAGCCACGGTCCGCGCCGAGGCTGCGCCGCTCGTCGGGAGCGTCGGCGTCCTGCCCGTCCGCGCGGTCGTCCCCGTTGCCGTCGCGCTTTTTGTCCTCCTTCTCCAGGCCCGGGGTGTAGCCGCCGCCGAAGCGTGACATGTCCGGATGGTGGAAGGAGGACTCCTCGACGTCACCCAGGGCGCCCTCCATGGAGGAGACCCAGATGGGACCCGGCAGGGAGGCGCCCTGCACCTGCCCGTAGTACTCGCCGCCGATCGTCACGTCACGCAGCGGGTAGCGGTAGGCGCCCCTGATGTCGCCGACGCTGACCGCGGCGGCCAGGTCGGGGGTGTAACCGGCGAACCAGGCGGAGGTGTAGCCGTTGTTCGTGCCGGTCTTGCCCGCCGCGTCACGCCCGATGCCCTGCCCCGTCATGGTCCCCTTGGTGAACACCCCGGACAGCACGTGGTTGACCGCGTCGGCCACGTCCCGCTCGATCGCCTGAACGCAGCTCGGCGGCACCGGCACGTGTGTGCCGTCCCGCTCCACGATGTCCACGATGGCCATCGGCCTGCAGTAGCGGCCCCGGGCGGCGAACGCGGCGAAGGCCGCGGCGACCGTCACCGGGTCCATCTCGTTGACGCCGAGGGTGAAGGTCGGCACCTCGCGCAGCGGGGTGCCGTCGGCGCGGACCACGCCGAGCGCCTTGGCGGTCTTGACCACCTGGCACAGGCCGACCCGGCGCTCCAGCATCATGTAGAAGATGTTCACCGACTTCCAGGTGCCGGTCGAGATGCTGTGCGGCCCGCCGCTGCCCTCGCCGCTGGCGTTGAAGATCTGGGTGTTCGGGTCGTTCACCCGGTGACCGTGGCAGTCGAAGTAGCCCCCGGAGGGCACGAAACTGCCCGGCGTCATGAAGCCGTCGTCGAAACGCCAGCCCCTGCCGAGCGCGGTCGCCAGGGTGAACGCCTTGAACGTGGACCCGGCCTGGAAGCCCTGCCCGCCGCCGTGCGCCATGTCCGCGGGCAGGTTGTAGGTGGTGCTCGGGCCGTTCTTCGCGTTGCCCGAGTTGACGCCGTACTTCTTGCTGGCCGCCATCGCCCTGATCCTGCCGGTCCCCGGCTCGATCATCGCCTCCGCGGCGACCTCGGTGTCCTTCGCCGAGACGCGCGAGGTGATGGCGCGCTGCGCGGCCCGCTGGGCCTTCGGGTCGAGGGTGGTGCGCAGCACGATGCCGCCCCTGGCCAGCAGCCGCTCCCGAGCCGCCCTGGTGTGGCCGAAGGCGGGGTTGTTCACCAGCTCCTTGTGCACGTAGAGGCAGAAGTAGGGATAGGCGCTTCCCGCGCACCCACCGGGCTCGGGCCGCATGTGGATGTCCAGCGGGGTGCGTTTGACCGCCTTGGCCTGCGCCGCCGGGACGTTGCCGAGCTGGGCCATCCGGTCGAGCACGATGTCCCTGCGCTCCCGCAGCCGGTGCCTGCGCTGCGGCCCGAGCGAGGGATCCGTCGCGTACGGCGTGCGCACCGCCCCGGCCAGGGTCGCCGCCTGCTTCAGGGTCAGGTCGGCGGCCGAGACGGAGAAGAACCGCTGGGCGGCCGCCTCGACCCCGAACGCCCCGGCGCCGAAGTAGGCGATGTTGAGATAGCGCTCCAGGATCTCGGGCTTGGAGTACTTGTTCTCCATGGCCAGCGCGTAGCGCAGCTCGGTGATCTTGCGTCTGAGGCTCGGCTCGCGGGCCCTGTCGCGTTCGGCCTCGGTCTCGGCGCCCTCGACCAGGATGTTCTTGACGAGCTGCTGGGTGAGGGAGGAGCCGCCCTGCCGTACGCCACCGGCCTGGGTGTTGGTGACCAGGGCCCGCAGCGTTCCCTTGATGTCCAGGCCCGCGTGCTCGTAGAAGCGGGAGTCCTCGATCGCCACGATCGCCTGGCGCATGGCCGGGGCGATCTGGTCGAGCTTCACGATCTTCCGGTTCTCCGTGTAGAACTGGGCGAACTGCTTGCCGTTCCTGTCCAGGAGCACCGTCCGCTCGGGAAGCGGGTCCTCCCTCGGGCTGGGGGGCAGGTCGGTGAACAGGCGTGTGACCGTGTTGGTGGTGATGCCCGCGCCGCCGACCGTCGGCAGGGCGATGGCCGCGACCAGGAGCCCGCCGAGCACGCCGCAGGCCGTCAGGCCCCACAGGCACGCGGCGAGCCCGCGCCTCACCTCGGATGATCGCAATGTCACAGACAGTAACGTGCGGCCATGGGGGCGGGGGCAAACGCCCGACCGTGAATCTTTACTCTTCCACGACCGCTTCCCTGCTGACCCGCAGGCCCAGGGAGGCGAACTGCTCGAACGGGCGGTGGTAGCCCCGCTCGATGTGGTGCACGCCCCGCAGCGTCGAGGTGCCCTCGGCCGCGGCGGCGGCCAGGACGGCGGAGAACCCGGCCCGGATGTCGGGCAGCGTCACGTCGGCGCCGCGCAGCTTCGACACGCCCCGCACGACCGCGGAGTGCTTGGCGTTGGTGTCGTGGTAGCGGCAGGCGGGGCCGCCGAGGCACACGTCGAAGACCTCGATCTCGCAGCCCATCTTCTGCAGCGCGGGCACGTAGACCAGCCGGTTCTCGAAGACCGTCTCGTGCAGCACCGACATGCCCTGGGCCTGGGTGAACAGCACCATCAGCGGTGTCTGCCAGTCGGTCATGAACCCCGGGTGCGTGTCGGTCTGCACCGCGGCGGCCCGCAGTCCCTCGGGTGCCGAGGCCGAGACGTAGTCGTCGGTGATGTCCATCTCCGCGCCCATCCTGGCGAGGGTGGTGATGGCGGTCACCAGGCGGTCCTGCGGGCAGCCGTGCACCCTGACCTCGCCCCCGGTGATCAGGCCCGCCGCGAGGTAGGAGAAGGCCTCGATGCGGTCGCCGTTCAGCCAGGTCGAGGCGCCACGCAGCCTCCTGACGCCCTCGATCACGATGCGCCGGTCCGGGCTCAGCTCGATGCGCGCGCCCATGCGCTGCAGGAACAGGGCGAGCTCCACCACCTCAGGCTCCATGGCGGCGCCCTTGAGGACCGTCTTGCCCTCGGCGAGCACCGCCGACATCAGGATCGTCTCGGTCGCGCCCACACTGGGGTAGGGCAGCTCGATCCGGGTGCCGCGCAGCCGCCTGGCCTTGGCGTAGACCCCGGTGTCGCTCACCTCGACCTCGGCGCCCATCGCGCGCAGCGCCTCGACGTGGAAGTCCACGGGCCTGCGCCCGATCGGGTCGCCGCCGACCAGCGGCACGAACGCCTCACCGGCCAGGTGCAGCAGCGGGCCGAGCATCAGGATGGGGATGCGGTTGAGACCGGTGAACGCCGCGGGGACGTGCGGGTTGATCCGCTCGCTCCTGGCGACCCTGATCTCCCTGGGGGTGATCTCGACGTCGATGCCGAGCGCCCGCAGCATCTGCGCGGTGATGCCGACCTCGCCCACGTCGGGGGCGTTGTGAATCGTGCTCTCCCCCGCGCCCAGCATCGCGGCGACCATGTGCTTGGACACGCCGTTCTTCGAGCCGCGGACCTCGACGTCGCCGCGGAGCGGTCCGGAAGGCTCGATCAGCCACACCTCTTCGTTCACCCGGACAGCGTAACGGGATTCGCCCTGACTCTCCGGGAACACGACCCGGGATCGGTAACATCGGGCACATCAGTACAGACATCAGTACAGCGGGTAGGGGGAGACTTTGCGGCATGCGCGCGACTTCGCCGTCACCGTGCTGGTCCTGGGGGTCCTCGGGGTGGTGGCCGGTGTCCTGTGGTCGATGCTCGCGCCACGCCCGCCGTACGTGATGACCGGGCAGGGGCCGCTGCTGGCCGATCCCTCGACGCAGGCGCTGATCGCGGGAGACGGGCTGTACGCCCTGGTCACCGGGGTGATCGGGCTGGCCTGCGGCGCCGTCGGCTACACCCTCTCGCGCCGGGGCAGGCCGCTGGCGATCGTGGTCGGCCTGGCCACGGGGGGCCTGCTCGGGGCCTACCTGGCGACCCTCATCGGCGGGACGATCAACCTCGCCCCGGCCCCGGTCATGGCCTCGGGCAACTCCGTCTCGCTGTTCCCCGGGCCGCTCGCGCTGACCGCCAAGGGGTTCATGTTCGCCTGGCCCACGCTGGCGGTCGGCCTGTTCTTCGCGCTTGAGGGCATCGCGGGCTACCGGGACTCGCCGCTGCGCACGCCCTTCGGCGGCCAGGACCCCTACGGCCCGCTGTCCGGCTACGACATCAGCGGGCGTTAGCCTCCCGGTCATCCGGCAGGGGGAGGCGGGGTCCCCCTGGCGGCGGGTTCGGGTGTCCACGGCGCCCGGCTACCGTCGCCTGCCATGACGACGGCGAGACGCAGATGGATCGGGGTGGCCCTGGTGGCCCTGGCCCTGGTCCTGGCTGGACTGAGCACCCTGACGTTCCTGCGGGCCGAGGAGACGCGGGAGAGGCTCGACGGGCAGCGGCGGAAGGTGGCGGAGCTGCTCGCCGAGGCGGACGGCGTCAAGGAGACCGACCAGGTCCGCCACGACGAGCTGGCGGGGGAGGCGGCCCGCTACAGCGGCTTCGCCGCCGCGGACGAGGAGGAGTACGGCTCCCGCCACACGGCCGCCGTGCTCCTGGGCGCCGGGGCCTCCGCCAGCCTGGCCGGGTGCCTGATCCTGCTCCTGCCCGCCGTACGCGGATCGAGGCGGCAGCGGGTCTGAGGGGGCCGCTCAGCGCAGGGCGGGTCTGCGTGCGCCGTGGCCGGTCGCCCGCTCGAAGACGTGGGCCAGGCGCAGCACGCCCAGGTCGTCGAAGGGCCGCCCGACGATCTGCACGCCGACCGGCAGCCCGTCCCCGGTGAAGCCGCAGGGCACCGAGATCGCCGGGGCGTGCAGCACGCTGACCCAGTAGGCCGAGCGCATCCACGCCAGATAGTCGGGCATCGGCTCCCCGGCGATCTCCGAGACGTACGGCTCGCCGACCGGGAACGGCGGCACCTGACTGACCGGCGCGACCAGGAAGTCGTGGTCGCCGAAGAAACGGCTCATCCGCCGGTACAGGCCGCTGCGCAGCCGTTCGGCCCTGGCCAGGTCGGCCCCGGTGACCTTCAGGCCCTGCTCGACGTTCCAGCGCACGTTGGCCCCGAGCCGCTCGGCGGGCATGCCGCCGTAGGACAGCGCGTAGTACCACGCCCGATAGACGCGGAAGGCCTCCTCGGCGTCGGACAGGTCGAGCCTGACCTGCTCGACCCTGGCGCCGAGACCTTCGAGGACCCGGGGGGCGAGCGCGGTGACCCTGGCGGTCTCCGGATCGACCGGCAGGCCCCCGAGGTCGGGGCTCCAGGCGATCCGCAGCCGCGCGGGGTCGGTCTCCAGCGACCCGGCGAACGCCGCGCCGCTCTCGGTGACCGAAAGCGGGGAGGAGGCGTCGAAACCGGAGATCACGCTCATCAGCAGCGCCAGGTCCGTCACGGTGCGGGCCATCGGCCCCGGCACGCCGAGGGTGAACCACGCCGCCGTGGGGGAGGGGGCGGGCACCCGTCCCGGCGTCGGCCGCAGCCCGACCACGTTGCAGAAGGAGGCCGGGTTGCGCAGCGAGCCGCCCATGTCGGAGCCGTCGGCCAGCGGGACCATCCCGGCCGCGAGCGCCGCCGCCGCCCCGCCGCTGCTGCCGCCCGCCGAGCGTGACAGGTCGTAGGGGTTGCGGGTCACGCCGAACAGCTCGTTGACCGTGTGGGAGCCGGTGCCGAACTCGGGGGTGTTGGTCTTGCCGAGGGTGATCGCCCCGGCCTCGCGCATCCGCCGTACGAGGAGGGAGTCGCGCGGCGGGACGTGGTCGGCGAACAGCGGCGAGCCGTACGTGGTGCGGATGCCCGCCGTCTCGGTCAGGTCCTTGTGCGCGACCGGCAGGCCGTGCAGCGGGCCGCGCCACTCGCCGCGCGCCAGGTCGCGGTCGGCCTGCTCGGCCTCGGCGAGGGCGCGCTCGGCCGTCAGCGTGACGATCGCGTTGACGCGCGGGTTGACCTCCTCGATCCTGCGCAGGTGCGCCCGCAGCAGCTCCACGGCCCCCACCTGCCGGGTCCGCAGCAGCTCCAGCATCTCCAGGGCGGTCAGGTAGAACATCAGTCCGTCTTGCCGATGGGGGCGGTGGTCGCCCGCGTCAGCCGTACCAGCTCGGCGGGGGCCGTCTCGATCTGCAGGCCCCTGCGCCCGGCGGAGAAGTAGATCGTGTCGAACTCCAGGGCGGAGGCGTCGACCACGGTCGGCAACGCCCTGCGCTGGCCGAGCGGGCTGATGCCGCCGACCACGTAGCCGGTGACCCGCTCGACCTTGGCGGCCTCCGCCATGGCGGCCTTCTTGCCGCCGAGCGCCGCGGCGAACGCCTTGAGGTCGAGTTTGCCCGCCACGGGCACCACCGCGACGGCAAGCCCGCCCTCGACCTCGGCGACCAGCGTCTTGAAGATCCGCTCGTACGGCACGCCGAGCGCGTCGGCCGCCTCCTCGCCGTAGGCCTGGGAGTTCGCGTCGTGCTCGTAGGGGTGGAGGGTGAAGCCGACCTTGGCCTGGGTCAGCGCGACCGTCGCCGGGGTGCCCTGACCGCCCTTGCTCCTGCTCTTGCTCACGGAGGGAGTCTAACCACCCAGAAAAATCTACAATGTAAAGGGCGTGTCCGGATGATGGTACGGAACAAGACCGGGTGCCGGACCTCCGTAGACTAGACGGGTGATTTCTCGTACCGACCTGCGCGGGTCCCTGCCGAGGGACCTCCGCGTCGTGCTGCCCCGTGCCGAGCTCGACGTCGAAGCCGCCCTTGAGGCGGTCAGGCCGATCTGCGAGGACGTGCATCATCGCGGCGCCGAGGCGGTACGGGAGCTCACCGCGAGGTTCGACGGCGTCGAGCTGGCCTCGACCCGGGTGCCCGCGGCGGAGATCACCAAGGCGCTGGAGAACCTCGACCCCAGGGTCAGGGCCGCCCTTGAGGAGTCGATCCGCAGGGCCCGCCTGGTCCACCGCGACCAGCGCCGCACCGACGTCACGACCCAGGTCGTGCCGGGCGGCACCGTCACCGAGCGCTGGGTCCCCGTCGAGCGGGTCGGCCTCTACGTGCCGGGCGGCAGGGCGGTCTACCCGTCGAGCGTCGTGATGAACGTCGTCCCCGCCCAGGAGGCGGGCGTGCCCTCGCTGGCCGTCACCTCGCCCGCCCAGAAGGAGTTCGGCGGGCTGCCGCACCCGACGATCCTGGCCGCGTGCGCGCTGCTCGGGGTCGAGGAGGTCTACGCCGTCGGCGGCGCCCAGGCGGTCGCGATGTTCGCCTACGGCACCGAGGAGTGCGAGCCGGTCACCATGGTCACCGGCCCGGGCAACATCTGGGTCGCGGCGGCCAAGCGGCTGCTCAAGGGCGTCATCGGCATCGACTCGGAGGCGGGTCCCACCGAGATCGCGATCCTCGCCGACGCCACCGCCGACCCGGTGCACGTGGCCGCCGACCTGATCAGCCAGGCCGAGCACGACGTGATCGCCGCCTCGGTGCTGGTCACCGACTCCGTCGAGCTGGCCGACGCCGTGGAGCGCGAGCTGCCCGGCCAGGTGGCGGCGACCAAGCACGGCGAGCGCGTCACCGAGGCCCTGTCCGGGCGTCAGTCGGGCATCCTGCTCGTCGACGACATGGAGGCGGGGCTGCGGGTGGTGGACGCCTACGCCGCCGAGCACCTGGAGATCCAGACCGCCGACGCCGCCGCGCTCGCCGCCCGGGTGCGCAACGCGGGTGCGATCTTCGTCGGCGCCCACGCGCCGGTCTCGCTCGGCGACTACCTCGCCGGTTCCAACCACGTGCTGCCGACCGGCGGCTGCGCCTGTCACTCCTCAGGCCTGTCCGTGCAGACGTTCCTGCGTGGCATCCACGTCGTGGACTACACCCGTGAGGCGCTGGCGTGCTCGGCCGCGCACGTGTGCGTGCTGGCCGACGCCGAGGACCTGCCCGCGCACGGCGCCGCCGTGCGCGCCCGGTTCGGATGGGAGATCCCCGATGAGGCTTGAGGACCTGCCCATCCGTGACGACCTGCGAGGACGCACGCCGTACGGCGCGCCGCAGATCGACGTCCCGGTGCGGCTGAACACCAACGAGAACCCCTACGGCCCCTCCGAGGCCCTGGTCGCCGACCTGGCCGAGGCCGTACGGTCCCAGGCGGGTGAGCTCAACCGCTATCCCGACCGGGACGCGGTCGCGCTGCGCGAGGACCTGGCGGCCTACCTCGGGCACGGCCTGACCCACGAGCGGGTCTGGGCGGCCAACGGCTCCAACGAGGTGATCCAGCAGATCCTGCAGGCCTTCGGCGGCCCCGGGCGCTCGGCGCTCGGGTTCGAGCCGTCCTACTCGATGCACCCGATCATCACCACCGGCGCCTCGACCGAGTGGATCGCCGGGGCGCGGGAGGACGACTTCGGGATCGACCCGGACAAGGCCGTCGCCGCGATCGAGGAGCACCGGCCCGCGGTCGTGTTCCTGACCTCGCCGAACAACCCGACCGGCACCGCCCTCGACCCCGAGGTCATCGCCAGGGTCGTCGAGGCGGCGCCCGGCATGGTCGTCGTGGACGAGGCCTACTTCGAGTTCGCCCGCACCGGGACGCCGTCGGCGCTGACGCTGCTGCCGGCCAACCCCCGGCTCATCGTGACGCGGACCATGTCCAAGGCGTTCGCCATGGCCGGAACCCGGCTCGGCTATCTCGCCGCCCACCCGGCGGTGATCGAGGCGCTGCTGCTGGTGCGGCTGCCGTACCACCTGTCGTCGCTCACCCAGGCGGCGGCGCGCGTCGCGCTCGCCCACCGCGAGGAGCTGCTCGGCACCGTCGACACGTTGCGCGCCGAGCGTGACGCGACGGTCGGCTGGCTGCGCTCCAAGGGGCTTGAGGTGGCCGACTCCGACGCCAACTTCGTGTTGTTCGGCCGTTTCCCCGACAGGCGCACCGTCTGGCGGGACATGCTCGACCGCGGGGTGCTGATCCGCGAGGTCGGCCCGCCCGGGTGGCTGCGCGTGTCCATCGGAACGACCGAGGAGATGGCGGCCTTCCGCGCCGCCCTGGAGGGAACCCTGTGAGCAGTCCTGCCGGAGCCGAGCCCACCCGGCGCCTCGGCCGCGTCGAACGCGCGACCAAGGAGACGTCCGTGCTGGTCGAGGTCGATCTCGACGGCACCGGATACGTCGACGTGTCCACCGGGGTCGGTTTCTACGACCACATGCTGAACCAGCTCGGCAAGCACGGTCTGTTCGACCTGACCGTGAAGACCGAGGGCGACCTGCACATCGACTCGCACCACACGATCGAGGACACCGCGCTCGCGCTGGGCGCCGCCTTCCGTGAGGCGCTGGGCGACAAGTCGGGCATCAGACGGTACGGCAACGCGTCGTGCCCGCTGGACGAGGCCCTCGCGCAGGTCACGGTCGATCTGTCGGGCAGGCCGTACCTCGTGCACAGCGAGCCGGAGGGCATGGCCCCGATGATCGGCTCCGCCTACGACACGACGATGACCCGGCACATCCTGGAGTCGTTCGTCGCGCAGGCCGCGATCTGCCTGCACGTCCACGTGCCCTACGGCCGCAACGCCCACCACATCGTCGAGGCGCAGTTCAAGGCGCTGGCCAGGGCGCTGCGGGAGGCCAGTGAGCTCGACCCCAGGGCGACCGGGGTGCCCAGCACCAAGGGCGTCCTGTGATCGACAACTGGACGACCGTCGCCTTTGCCTTCCTCGCCCTGTTCCTGGTGGGCGGGGTCGTGTCCTTCCTCAAGCAGGGCCTGAAGAAGGGCGCGCTGCTGCTGGGCGCGCTCGCGGCCATGGCGGTCACCGCGGCGGTGCTGTGGCGATGAGGATCACGGTTCTGGACTACGGCTCGGGCAACCTCCGCTCGGCCGAGCGGGCGCTGGCCAGGGTCGGCGCGACCGTCACGGTCAGCTCCGACTACGACCAGGCGATGGAGGCCGACGGGCTGGTCGTTCCCGGCGTCGGTGCCTTCGCGGCCTGCATGGCGGGGCTGCGGGCCGTGCGGGGGGAGCGCATCATCGACCGCCGCCTGTCCGCGGGCAGGCCGGTGCTGGGCATCTGCGTCGGCATGCAGATCCTCTTCGAGACGGGCATCGAGCACGGTGTCACGACCGAGGGCTGCGGCGAGTGGCCGGGCACCGTCGAGCGGCTGGAGGCCCCGGTCCTGCCCCACATGGGGTGGAACACCGTCAACGCTCCCGAGGGCAGCGTGCTGTTCGCCGGGCTCGACCCGCAGACGCGCTTCTACTTCGTGCACTCCTACGGCGTGCGCGACTGGGAGCTCAAGGCGGGGCCGGGGTTCACCGACCCCCTGGTCACCTGGTCGGAGCACGGGGTGCCGTTCGTCGCGGCGGTGGAGAACGGCCCGCTGACGGCTACCCAGTTCCATCCGGAGAAGTCGGGCGACGCGGGGGCGCAACTGCTCACCAACTGGCTCGACAGCCTCGGGTGATGTCCTCGCCGTCGAGGCTCCCGTGAGCAGGGAGCGGGCCAGGCGCAGGGCGGAACGCGAGGCCGAGCAGGCGAAGCAGGCCGCCCTGCGCGCCGTACGGGAGGCCAGGCTCGCGCGGCGGCGTGAGCTGGCGGGCCGGGTCACCGCCCTGCTGCCCCGCAGGCCCGTCAGGATCGCCGCCCAGCGCGGCATCAAGGCCCGCCGCCGCAGGGCGCAGAACGGCCTCGTGGCGGTGCTGTTCCTCATCGCGCAGGTCATCGCCTGGCTGCTGTGGTCCTCGTGGGCCGCACGGTTCGGGGTGTTTGTCCTTTCTATTCTGCTTGTACCGGTTTTTATCACTCTCGTCTTCGACCGGAGGTCCTGATCAGATGTCGCTAGAGTTGCTGCCCGCCGTGGACGTCGCAGACGGCCAGGCGGTCCGCCTGGTCCAGGGGGCGGCGGGCACCGAGACCTCGTACGGCGACCCGCTGTCCGCCGCACTCGCCTGGCAGGAGGCGGGCGCCGAGTGGATCCATCTGGTCGACCTCGACGCGGCCTTCGGCCGGGGCTCCAACCGTGAGCTGCTCGCCTCCGTGGTCGGCGCGCTCGACGTGAAGGTCGAGATGTCCGGCGGCATCCGCGACGACGCCTCCCTTGAGGCGGCGCTGGCCACCGGCTGCCGCCGCGTCAACATCGGCACCGCCGCCCTGGAGAACCCCGTCTGGTGCTCCAAGATCATCGCTGAGTACGGCGACCGCATCGCGATCGGCCTGGACGTGCGCGGCACCACCCTGGCCGCCCGGGGCTGGACCGAGGAGGGCGGCGACCTGTGGGAGGTGCTCGAACGCCTTGAGCGCGACGGCTGCCCCCGCTACGTCGTCACCGACGTCACCAAGGACGGCACGCTGCGCGGCCCCAACCTGGACCTGCTCCGCGAGGTCTGCTCCCGCACGGAAAGGCCCGTGGTCGCCAGCGGCGGCGTCTCCTCCCTGGACGACCTGCGGGCCCTGGCCGAGCTGGTCCCGCTCGGCGTCGAGGGCGCGATCGTCGGCAAGGCGCTCTACGCCCAGGCGTTCACCCTGGAGGACGCCCTGGCGGCTGTCGGATGACCGTCGCGGTACGTGTGATCCCCTGCCTGGACGTGGACGCCGGGCGGGTGGTCAAGGGAGTCAACTTCGAGAACCTCCGCGACGCGGGGGACCCGGTCGAGCTGGCCCGCCGTTACGACGCGGAGGGGGCCGACGAGCTGACGTTCCTGGACATCACGGCGTCGAGCTCCGACCGTTCCACGACCTACGACGTGGTGCGCAGGACGGCCGAGCAGGTCTTCATCCCGCTGACCGTCGGCGGGGGAGTGCGCTCCGTCGAGGACGTGGACAGGCTGCTGCGGGCGGGCGCCGACAAGGTCGGGCTGAACACGGCCGCCATCGCCAGGCCCGAACTGCTGACGGAGGCGTCCCAGCGGTACGGCGCGCAGTGCATCGTGCTGTCCGTCGACGCCCGCCGCGTCGTGGACGGCCCGCCGACCCCCTCGGGGTTCGAGGTCACCACCCACGGAGGGCGCCGGGGCACCGGGCTCGACGCGGTCGAGTGGGCCCGCAGGGCCGAGGAGCTCGGCGCGGGGGAGATCCTGCTCAACTCCATGGACGGGGACGGCACCAAGCAGGGCTACGACCTGGAGATGATCCGCGCGGTGCGGGCGGTGGTCTCGGTGCCGGTGATCGCCAGCGGCGGGGCCGGGGCGCTTGAGGACTTCCCCCCGGCCGTCGAGGCGGGGGCGGACGCGGTCCTGGCGGCCTCGGTTTTCCACTTCGGCCAGCTCAGGATCGGCGAGGTGAAGGACGCCCTGCGCGCGGCGGGGCATCCCGTCCGCTGAGGTGACTCGCCGGGCCTCCGCGCGGCTCAGCCGGGGGTCCGGGCGACGATCAGGTCCAGCAGGCCGGGGAAGCGGGCCTCCAGATCGGTCACGCGCACGTGACCGCGACGCTCCAGGCCGTACTGACGCCGCCTGATGAGCCCGGCCTCTGAAGTGGTGAAAGCGACGACTTGGGGCGGTCGAGGCCGAACCGTTCCCGCTCGACCAGCAGTTCGCGCACGATCCGGATGCGCAGCGCGCCCAACACCGTCTCCAGGCGAAGTCCCCCGCCGGGGGCGGCTCGCCGCGCTGCCGGTCGGGGTGGATTCTCGCCGGATGATCCGCTACGGAACCGGTGACTATGCTGGTGGGCATGACCGCCATGGCACCGACCAGCACAGCGCCCGACCTGTCGTTCCTGCTGGACCACACCGGCCATGTCCTGCGGACCCGGATGGCCGCCGCGCTCGCCGAGCTGGGGCTCACGGCCCGCATGCACTGTGTGCTGGTGCACGCCCTTGAGGAGGAGCGCACCCAGATCCAGCTCGCCGAGATCGGTGACATGGACAAGACCACGATGGTGGTGACGGTGGACGCCCTGGAGCAGGCCGGTCTCGCCGAGCGCCGCCCGTCCAGCACGGACCGGCGGGCCAGGATCATCGCGGTCACCGAGGACGGCGCGCGGATCGCCGAGCGGAGCCAGGAGATCGTCGACCGCGTGCACCGGGAGGCGCTCGCGGCGCTCCCCGAGGAGGAGCGGGAGATCCTCCTGCGGGCGCTCGGGCGCCTGGCGACCGGCCACCTGGCCACCCCCGCGGAGAACCCCCAGCCGGTACGGCGCGCCCGCCAGCGGACAAGCTAGTCCCGAAAGAAATCGTCTACTACAAAACTATCTGCTACGGTCTCTCCTGTCGTCCTCGTCCGACAGGAGAGAATCCATGTCCCTCGTCTCCGCCCCTCCCATGTCACGGTCCCGCTGGACCGCCCTCGGGGCCATCGCCACGAGCCTGCTGATGACCATCCTCGACGGCAGCATCGTGACCGTGGCGATGCCGGCCATCCAGAACGACCTGGGATTCTCCCCGGCCGGACTGAGCTGGGTGGTCAACGCCTACCTGATCGCGTTCGGCAGCCTCCTGCTGCTGGCCGGACGGCTCGGCGACCTGGTCGGCCGCAAACGCGTCTTCCTGGCGGGGACCGTGGTCTTCGTCGCGGCCTCCGTGCTGGCCGGGGTGTCCACCACCGCCGAGACGCTGATCGTCGCCCGCTTCCTGCAGGGGGTCGGCAGCGCCGCGGCCTCCGCGGTCGGCCTGGGCATCCTGGTGACGCTGTTCACCGACCCCCGGGAGCGCGCCAGGGCGATCGCCGTCTTCAGCTTCACCGGAGCCGCGGGCGCCTCGATCGGCCAGGTGCTCGGCGGCCTCCTCACCGACGCCCTCTCCTGGCACTGGATCTTCTTCATCAACCTGCCGATCGGGCTCGCGGCGCTGGCGGTGGCCGTACCCGCGCTGCCCACCGACCGTGGGCTCGGCCTCGCCGCGGGGGCCGACGCGCTCGGCGCCCTCCTGGTCACCGCCGGTCTGATGCTCGGCATCTACACCGTCGTCGGCACCGGGGAGCACGGCTGGCTCTCGGCGCGCACCCTCGGCCTCGGCGCCCTGTCCCTCGCCCTGCTCGCCGGGTTCCTCCTCCGCCAGGCCACCGCGCGGACCCCCCTCATGCCGCTGCGGATCCTCAGGTCACGCGGTGTCTCCGGGGCCAACCTGGTCCAGGTCCTGATGGTGGCGGCGCTGTTCTCCTTCCAGATCCTCCTGGCCCTCTACCTGCAGCGGGTCCTCGGGTACGGCGCGGCACGGACCGGCTTCGCGATGCTCCCCGCCGCCGTGGTCATCGGCGTGGTCTCCCTGGGAGTCTCCGCCAGGCTCAACGTCCGCTTCGGGGAGCGCAGGGTGCTGCTGGCGGGGCTGGTGCTCCTGGTCGTGCTCCTCGGGCTGCTCGTCCGCCTTCCGGTGCGTGCCGACTACGTCACCGACCTGCTCCCGGTGATGCTGCTCGCGGCGGGCTTCGGCCTCGCCCTCCCGGCGCTGACCACGCTCGGCATGTCCGGCGCGGGGGAGGGCGACGCCGGGCTCGCCTCCGGGCTGTTCAACACCACGCAGCAGATCGGCATGGCCCTGGGTGTCGCGGTGCTCTCGACCCTGGCGGCCTCCCGCACCGGGGACCTGCTCACCGGCGGCGCGAGCCAGGCCGTGGCGCTGACCGGTGGCTACCGTCTGGCCTTCACCGTCGGCACGGGACTTCTCCTCGCCGCCCTCGCCGTCGCCCTCCTCGTGCTGCGCGAGCCGCGCCGGAGGTGAGTTCTCAGAAGGCGCGGAAGTGGTTGAACAGTTCGTAGGGGACGTCCTCGGCCGCGAAGGCACGGGCCTCGGAGCGCTTGACGGCCAGATAGGCGGAGGCCCGGAGCGGACCGAGGGCGTTCATCAGCAGTTCGTCGGCCTCAAGGGCGTCCAGGGCCTCCTCCAGCGAGCGCGGCAGCCGGGGGAGGCTGCCCTCGGGGAGCGTGGCGGGATCGACGTCGACGGCCTCGCCGGGGTCGAGCCCCCTGCGGATGCCGTCCAGGCCCGCGTGGATGACGGCGCCGAGCGACAGGTAGGGGTTGGCCGAGGAGTCGGAGGGCTTGATCTCCAGATTGGCCGACGCCTCGGCCGCCCCGCGCATGGGGGAGCAGATCCGCACCGCGGCCTCCCTGTTGTCCATGCCGTAGCAGGCGTAGGCGCTCGACCACATCCTCGGCCCCAGACGCCGGAAGCTGTTCACCGAGCCGCAGGTCAGGGCGGTGAGCGCGGGAAGGTGCGCGAGGAGGCCGCCGATGAACCGGTAGGCGATCGCCGAGGCGCCGTACCGGTCGGCGGGGTCGCCGAAGGCGTTGGCGCGCAGCTCGGGATCCCACAGGGACAGGTGCAGGTGCGCCCCGTTACCCGCCTGGTCGGCGATCGGCTTCGGGGCGAGGGAGGCCCACAGCGACATGCCGAAGGCTACGCCCCTGGCGGTCTCCCGGTAGATGACCTGGTTGTCGGCGGCGCGCATGGCCTGGGCGTGCCGGACGGACAGCTCCTGCTGACCGTGGCCGAGCTCGGGGTGGTAGTGCTCGACCCGCAGCCCCTGCGCCTGCAGGGCGCGCACCAGGCGCATGGCGTAGTCGTGGGCCAGGTCGAAACCGGAGGTGGCGTAGCAGAGGCTGTCGTCCAGCGGGACGAGCCTGTCCGGCTCGCCGTCGGCGCCGGGGACGCGGCGGCCCAGGGTGAACTCGGGCTCGAAGGCGGCGACCGCGACGAGCCCCTCCTTCGCCAGGGTGGCGACGGCCTCGCGGAGGAAGGTGCGCGGGCACGCCGCCCACGGGGAGCCGTCGATCTGACGCAGGTCCGCCAGCATGGCCGCGGCGCCGGGGGCGTAGGGGAGGGCGACGAAGGTGGACGGATCAGGCACCAGACGGACCTCACCGACCGGGCCGAGCCCCTCGACCTCCTGGAGCTGGTCGAGCATGTTCATCGCCATCATCGCCACGGTGTGCCCGATGCCCGAGCCGAGCCGTTCCGCGAGCCGGGAGCGGGAGGCGGCCTTGCCGCGGATCACCCCGCCGTGGTCGGCGTACAGGAAACGGACCAGCTCGATGCCCTCCGTTTCGACGCGTTCGAGGACGCGCCGCTCCGCGGGATCGGGTGGATGGACCCCGGTGACGCTGTAGCGCTCTGCCATGCTCCCTGGGTAACACGTCCCGAAGGGCAGTGGAAGCACATCGCGTGGCGACGCGGCGTCACGGGGTACGCGCTTCCGCGTGGGGCGTGCGGAAGCGCCTGAGAAACAGGTCAGGGGTGGGGAGAACCCCCACCGTCGGTCAGCTCAACACACGTGTGAAGAACAGCGACAGTTGGTCCGCCGCCCTCACGATCCCGTCGAAGACTCCGTTCACCGCGTTCGCCGCGTCGGCGGGCCTGGTGAACAGATAAAAGGCCACGAACGCCACCGCGACATAGGTGGCGACCTTCTTGACCTGCATGGGGGGCCTCCTGCTGCTCCAGTCCCAGCCGTTATACCCGGATTTTAATGATCTTTGGCATCTTCGGCCCGGGTGGCTCCCGGATTTTGATGATCATACCTGTTGAGCGGTGGGAATCCATGGCCAGATCGTTAGATTGGCATGAGTCACCTCCGCAATGGTGCGGTGGCGAAGCGGTTCTGTCCAATCCCGAATGCCAGGTATACCGCTGGCGTTAGGGCGGTCCGAAGATCGTTGGGACCGGGGCACGGGCTGTGACCAGCGGACCGGCCCCTCGCGCCGGTCACGGTTGGTTTTCCGGTTTTCTGCCGTGACCGCCCTACGCCTCGACCGTCGCGCTCTCCCGCACGTCTGCGACGGGCTCCACGGTGACGGGGCTCACACGCCCGCGCCGCGGCAGCAGGCACAGCGGTACGGCGACGGCCATCCCGGCCACGAGCAGACCCGCCACGCCCAGGGTGAGGGCGTCGGGCCGCACCAGGGGCTGGCCGCGCAGCGCCTGCCAGGTCACCAGCGCCACCAGGCCGGTGTAACCGGCTCCGGCGATCAGGATGAGGCGCAGCCGTACAACCTGGTCGCGGATGCCCCGGGTGAGCAGGGCCAGCAGCGGCAGCACCTGCAGGGCGTGCATGCCGAAGAAGTGCGGCACGCGCAGGTCGCCGCCGGTCGTGCTCCAGCCGAGCAGGGACAGGCCGGGGCCGCCGTCGGGGACGCCGACGCTGTGCGCGCCGAGGACGGCGGCGGTGGTGTCGGCGAGCTGGGCGGAGGTCGGCGGGAGCATCAGGATGGCCACGGCGAGACCGGCCGCCGAGACGACGAGGCCGATGCGGATCGCCCAGGTGTCGGCCGGGGTCGCCTGACGCTCGAACAGCACCAGGAAGGCCGCGGCCAGGTTGGTCAGCATGAGGACCATGACGGTCGTGCCCATCAGGGCGTACAGGGACGAGTCCAGCGCCGTGGAGAAGTTGAAGTGGCTGTGCCGTCCCCGGATGACCTGGCTGATGATCACCGTGATCTCGACGACGCACGCGATCGCCATCACGCTGCCGAGCAGCCAGCTCAGGCGCTGTGCCGTACGCCGCAGGGACAGTAGCCAGGCCCAGGTCAGGCCGTAGGCGACGAAGGAGAGGGTGAATTTCAGGGGCTTGAGCCAGATGGGCAGGCCGTCAAGGACGCGATGGTCGAGGAAGACGCCGAACAGGGAGATGACGGCCAGGACGGCCATGATCGCGGACATCAGGAGGAGCGGGCGGTGCCAGCGGGTCATCCAAGGTCCTTCATATAGATAACGGATTTATCCGTTATCTATAGCTAAACTTAGGCGTGATCACAAGAGGAGGTGGCTGCGGTGCGGATGGCGGACCTGAGTCGGGCGACGGGTGTCTCGGTCCCGATGATCAAGTTCTACCTGCGGGAGGGGCTGCTTCCCAGCGGGGAGCGGACCAGCCCCAACCAGGCGAAATACGGCCAGGAGCATGTACGGCGGATCCGGCTGGTGCGGGCGATGGCCGACTACGCGGGCCTGTCGATCGCCGCGATCCGCGAGGTGCTCGGCCACCTCGACGATCCCTCGCACGGCCTGCACGACCGTCTCGGCCACGCCCAGACGAGCATCACGACCCGGCGTGAGCCGGGGGAGGGCGAGGAGTGGGCCGCGGCGATGCGCGAGGCCGAGGACCTGATCGCCAGGCACGGCTGGCGGCACCATCCCGACAGCCCGCCGATGCGGAGTGTGGCCGGGGTGCTGCTCACCCTGCGCGGGCTCGGCTACGACGGCATCCTCGCCCGGCTCGACGACTACGCCGAGGCGGCGGGTGTGATCGCCGGGGCCGACGTCGCGGGCATGGCCGAGGAGCCGAACCTGGAGCGCATGATCGAGATCGTCGTCGTCGGGACCTCGCTGGGGGACGCGCTGGTCGCGGCGCTGCGCCGGATCGCCCAGGCCAACGTCTCCGCCCGCCTGTTCGGCGACGACTGGAAGAGCGCCCAGTGGGAGAACGTGGACTGGGAGGACGTGCGGCGCCAAGGCGCGGCCCCGGCGGGGCCCGAGGGGGCGGCTACCGGGGAGGGGTAGGTGCCCCGGCGCGATGAACCCGGACGTACTCCGCCGTGTAGTGCCTTAGTACGAAAAATCACTTCAAGTAACGCCTCATAGTGACATCAACTGAAAATTGGGATTCATGTCAACTGAGTATGTCAGGGTTGACGGGCGTATGTAACAGCTTTAATGTCTGACATTGATCGGAGCATGCTGGTAAATCTGCCAGTATGTACGGCGGGGCAGTTTCTGCGATCTACGGGGAGACGAGGGGGTGTGCCGTGCGGATCAAGCGTTGTGCCGGGGTGACCGCCGTTTCTGCCGCTCACCGATGATGTGACCGGCCGTGACCGACCAGGGGGGTCGGTGTCCTGGCTACGGGCCTTCCTCCCGTGTGTCATCTCGCTTCGCGCGTTCTCCGACATCAAAGGAAATTGACATTGGCTGTGAACTCCCTCCCGGTGAAGCCTTGTCTGCGAGCCTCCCTTCGCATCGGCGAGAAGGGCGAGGCGGAATTGCATACCCCCTCAGGGATTGTGGAGGTCGACGTCCCCGATGGCGTGAGCAGGGACGGTTTCCTCGACCTGCTTGGGCGCCTCGACGGCAGCAGGACCATTGAGGACCTGGAGCGCGAGACCGGCCTCGACGGCGAGGTGGTGCGCGAGGTCGTCGAGCCCGCCGTGGGGTGGGGGCTGATCGACGAGGGCGCCGTGCCCGTCGTCTCCCCGGGAACGGCCGCCCTGGCCCGTCTTGAGGGCCTGCTCAACGACCTCCTTGAGGACCTGGTCCTCACCGGCCCGTTCTGGCGGCGCATCCTGGAGCGCCCGCAGCGGCTGCACCCCAACGTCTTCTTCGGCTTCGGCCTTGAGAACTGGTTCCTGCTCTCCAGGGAGAGCGGGCTCGGCTCGGCCGTACAGACCCTGGCGGAGAACGCCGACCTCAGGCAGGCGCTCGACGACTTCGACCGCAGGGGGAGCCGTCACGACGACGTCGCGGTGCGCGCCTTCAGGTCCCTCGGCGCCACCCGCGGCGACCTGCTGCGTGCCCGCCCGCTGCCGACGACCGCGGCCCTGATCAAGATGCTGTCCTGGTGGGCGCGGACCGACCCGCTGTTCTTCGTCGCCACGCTCGGCGTCATCGAGGAGCGCCTTGAGGCGGACAACGAGGAGCCCGTCGCCCGCTGCCCCTTCCTGGCCGCCTGCGAGACGGTCGGGCTGACCCCCGGCTTCGTCGAGCCGATGCGCGCGCACGCCAGGGCCGGGGCGGCCCGCCGCCACGGGGCGCTCAGCCGCGCGCTGTTCGCCAGGATGCCCGGGATCGACGAGGAGACCGAGCGGAGCTGGCAGGCCAAGGCGCACCTGTTCATGGAGACGTACGCGGGCTTCTGCGACGGCGTCCTGGACCACTACTCCGACCCGCACCGCCCGCTGCTGCGCCTGTGCGGCTGACCGGGGCCCGTCTCAGGGCCGCTCGGTCACAGGCCCAGGGACGTGCCCAGCAGCCGGGAGACGGCCTCGCCGGAGCCGACCGTCTCGACCCTGGCGTGCCGCTGGCGGCCGAGGCAGAACAGCGTCAGCTCGCCCGCGGTGCCCCGCACCTCGACCCTGCCGCCGTCCCTGGGGCCGCCGAGCACGACGCCGCCGCCGGTGCGGTGCAGCACGACGCCGACCGGGGATCTGCGCAGTTGCACACGTCCCAGGATCCGCAGCCGTTTCCAGAGGATCTCGTCGAGGCCGGGAGGAAGCTCGCGCGGCTCCCAGTCAGGCTGGGCGCGCCGGACGTCCTCGTGGTGGACGAAGAACTCCAGGGTGTTGACCAGTTCGTCCAGCCCGGGGACCAGGCCGTAGACGCCCGCGGGGCCGGTGCGGACCAGCTCGGTCAGGCCCGCGTGGCCGTACCTCACCTTCAGGGACTCCTGAACCGCGGCGGTGCGCCCGGCCAGCGGGGCGAACGCGATGCCGCCCGCGGCGTCCAGGCGCCTCTCCCGCAGCACGAGGTGGGCGGCGAGGTCGAAGGTGGTCCAGCCCTCGCAGAGGGTCGGGGCGCCCTGGCCGAGCCGGTCGAGCAGGTCGGCGAGCGCGGCGCGCTCGGCGCTGGCATGGGTCATCCGACGATCCTAACAACGCCCCTCGCATGACGTAGAGTGATATATCCGGCACTATGTGAAATCGCCCTAGGGGGTGGTCGAACCGGACAACCTTCGCGCCCAGGACGTGGCTCCGCGCCACGAAAACACCGGATTCAGGGGCATGGGGGAATAAGCGCTTGATTGAGAGTGATAGTCACATAAGTAGTGACAGTCTCATCGAAAGGACACCCCCCGAGTGGCGAGCAAGGTGACCTCCGCCGTCATGCGTCAAGGGTTCCGCGTTCTGGGGGTCGCCATCCGGGCCGAGAGAGGGGTCTTCGCCGTCGCGGTCCTGTCCAGCGCCGTCTACGGCGTCATGACCGTAGCCTCCGCGTGGGCTCTCGGCTGGGCCACCCAGAATCTCGTACTTCCCTCCCTCTCCGAAGGCCGGATCGCGACAGGCGCGCTGACCGCGACCGTCCTCCTCATCCTCGGCGTCGCGCTGCTCAAGGCGCTCGGCGTCGCCGGACGACGCTACTTCGCCGGCGTCATGCAGTACCGGATGCAGGCCCGCTCCCGAAGAGAGGTCACCCGCCAGTACCTCAAACTTCCCCTCGCCTGGCACCACAAGCACCCGACCGGCCAGTTGCTGTCCAACGCCAGCGCCGACGCCGAGGCCGCGTGGGGGCCGCTCGCCCCGCTGCCGATGGCGGTCGGCGTGGTCGTCATGCTGATCACCGCGGCCTTCGCGCTGGTCGCCACCGACCCGGTCCTCGCGCTGGTCGGCTTCCTGATCTTCCCGGCCATCGCCGTGCTCAACTTCGTCTACCAGCGCAAACTCAGTCCGCTGGCCACCAAGGCGCAGCAGTTGCGCGCCGAGGTGAGCGAGATCGCGCACGAGAGCTTCGACGGCGCCCTCGTCGTCAAGACCCTCGGCCGCGAGGACGAGGAGGCCGCCAGGTTCCGCGCCAGGGCCGAGGAACTGCGCGACGCCAACATCGCCGTCGGCCGGGTGCGCGGCCTGTTCGACCCCCTTCTTGAGGCACTGCCCACGCTGGGCGTGCTCGCCGTACTGCTGGCCGGGGCCGGGCGCCTGGAGGGCGGGGCGATCACCCCGGGCGTGCTGGTCCAGGTCGCCTACCTGTTCACCCTGCTGGCCTTCCCCATCCGGGCCCTCGGCTGGGTCCTTGCCGAACTGCCCCGCGCCGTCGTCGGCTACGAGCGGGTGCGCTCCGTGCTCGACACGACGGGCTCCATGGAGTACGGCTCGGCGAACCTGACCGGGGAGAGCCCCGCGAGCCTGCGGGTGCGCGGCCTCGGCTACGCCTACGGCGACTCCGCGGTGCTGCACGAGGTCGATCTCGACGTTCCGCCAGGCCGTACGGTCGCGCTGGTCGGGCCGACCGGTTCGGGCAAGTCCACCCTCGCCCAGACCTTCGTCCGCCTGGTCGACCCGGCACGGGGGGCCGTCATGATCGACGGCGTCGACCTGCGCGAGGTCGTCCGCGGCGGGGTCAGCGAGACGGTCGCGCTGGTGCCGCAGCAGACCTTCCTGTTCGACGACACCGTACGCGGCAACGTCACCCTCGGCCTGCCCGTCGGCGACGAGGACGTCTGGGCGGCGCTGCGCCTGGCCCAGGCGGACGGCTTCGTCAGCGCCCTGCCAGAGGGACTCGACACCAAGGTCGGCGAGCGGGGCACCTCCCTGTCCGGTGGCCAGCGCCAGCGCCTGGCCCTGGCCCGCGCGCTGGTGCGCCGCCCCAGGCTGCTCGTCCTGGACGACGCGACCTCCAGCGTCGACCCCCAGGTCGAGGCCAAGATCCTGCAGGGACTGCGGGACGCCTCCCAGGCCTCGACCGTGGTCGTCGTCGCCTACCGGATGGCCACCATCGCCCTGGCCGACGAGGTCGTCTACCTCGACCACGGCAGGGTCGCCGACCGGGGGCCACACGGGGAACTGCTCCTGCGGTGCCGGGGCTACCGCAACCTGGTCACCGCCTACGAACGCGAGGAGGCCGAGCGCGAGGCGCTCGACGCCGAGGAAGAGGAAGAGGTCAGCGCGTGAGCTCGCTCCACGGAGTCGAAAGGTCGGCGCTGGCCACCGTACGGCACGGCCTGTCGCTGACACCGGAGTTTCGCAAGGGGATGGTCGGGACGCTTGCCCTCGCCGTGCTGGCGACGGTCGGCAAGGTCATCGTCCCGATCGCCGTCCAGCAGACCATCGACAGGGGACTGAAGGGCTCGATCCCCGACCTGCCCTACATCCGCACCGCCGTGCTGCTGTGCGCGGCGGCCGTCGTGCTCACCGCGCTGTGCGCCTATTTGATGAACGTGCGCCTGTACCGGGCGACCGAGGCCTCCCTCGCCACGCTCAGGACACGCGGCTTCCGGCACGTGCACGACCTGTCCGTGCTCACCCAGAACTCCGAGCGGCGCGGCGCCCTGGTCTCCAGGGTCACCGGGGACGTGGACCAGATCAGCGTCTTCATGCAGTGGGGCGGGCTGATGATCATCATCGCCATGGGCCAGCTCCTCGTCGCGACCGTGCTGATGTTCGTCTACTCCTGGCAGCTCGCCCTGACGGTCTGGGTGTGCTTCCTGCCGCTGCTGGTCGTGCTGCCGCGCTTCCAGCGCTGGCTGTCCAGCGCCTACACGCAGGTGCGCGAGCGCGCGGGCGACCTGCTCGCCGCGGTCGGCGAGTCGGTCGTCGGGGCCGCGGTGATCAGGGCCCACGGCTCGGAGGCCCGTACCGCCGAGCGGCTGGACGTGGCCATCGAGGCGAACAAGGCGGCCCAGGCCCGCACCCAGCGCATCGTGGCCACGGTCTTCCCGGTGACCGAGATCGTCGCGGCGCTGGCCACGACCGCGGTCGTGCTGATCGGGGTCCGGCTCGGCGTCGCCGGGGACATCACCGCGGGACGCCTGATCGCCTTCCTGTTCCTGATCACGCTGTTCGTCTCGCCGATGCAGACCGCGACCGAGATGCTCAACGAGGCGCAGAACGCCATCGCGGGCTGGCGCCGCATCCTCGGCGTGCTCGACACGCCGCCGGACGTCGCCGACCCCGGCGAGGACGGCGTCGAGCTGCCGCGCGGCCCCATCTCCGTCTCCTTCGAGGAGGTCGGCTTCGCCTACCCGGGCGGCGCTCCGGTGCTGACCGACGTCACGCTCGACATCCCGCCGCGCTCGCGGATCGCGGTCGTCGGGGAGACCGGCTCCGGCAAGACGACCTTCGCCAAGCTGCTGACCCGCCTGATGGACCCGGTCTCGGGACGGGTCACCGTGGACGGGCACGACCTGCGGGGGGTCCGTTTCTCCTCGCTGCGCGAGCGCATCGTCATGGTGCCGCAGGACGGCTTCCTGTTCGACGGCACCCTGGAGGAGAACATCCGCTTCGGCCGTCCCTCCGCGACGCGCGAGGAGATCCTGCTGGCCCTGACCGAGCTGGGGCTGGCCGACTGGCTCGAAGGGCTGCCGGAGGGCCTGGACACCCCGGTCGGCCAGCGGGGTGAGTCCCTGTCGGCGGGGGAGCGCCAGCTCGTCGCCCTGGTCCGCGCCTACCTGGCCGACCCGGACCTCCTGCTGCTCGACGAGGCCACCTCCGCGGTCGACCCGGCCACCGAGGTACGGCTGGCCCGCGCGCTGGACGGGGTGACGCGGGGCCGTACCGCCGTCTCCATCGCCCACCGCCTGTCCACCGCGGAGGCCGCGGACGAGGTGCTGGTCTTCGACGCGGGCCGCGTCGTCCAGCGCGGCCCGCACGCGGAGCTGGTCGGCGAGCCGGGCGTCTACGCGGGCCTGCACGCCTCCTGGGTCTCGGCCGCGAGGTCCTGACACCCCGGTACAGAGGGGACCCGGGCGGCGCGCGGCACGAGGATGGCGCGCCGCCCGGGAGCTATCCGTGGATCTCCTGGGCCAGCGGCCCGAGATCCTTCTCGAAGGGATGCGGCCCGACGGCCTCGGGATCGGCGCCCAGGTCGTAGAGCGGGGTGTATCCGGCGGCCAGGTAGAGAGCCGTGGCCTCCGGCTGCCGGGGTCCCGTGGTCAGGTAGACCCTCCGGTAGCCCCGCCGTACGGCCGTGTGCTCCAGCTCGCGCACGACGGCGGCTCCGAGACCGCGCCGCCGGTGACCGGGGTGCGTCCAGATCCGCTTGAACTCGGCGGTCCGCTCGTCGTGGTGGCGCAGCGCGCCCCCGGCGACCGTCAGACCGTCCTCGACGAGGATCAGGAACGCCCCGCCCCGGGGAGCGGTGAACTCGTCGTCGGGATAGCTGTTGAGCTCGTCGTTCGGGCCGTAGCGGCTGGTGTACTCCAGGTGCAGGTCGTCGAGCAGCGGCCTGACCCGCGGGTCGCGGACCGTGACGTGGCGGACCTGGACGGCCTCCGTCGTCACTTCGCCGTCTGCCTGGGCAGGCCGGGCGGGTTGACCAGCGACTCGGGGATGGCCTCGTTGGTGAGGTTCCAGCGCTTGAGCACCTCGCCGTACTTGCCGTTCTTGATCAGCTCGTTGATCGCGGCGCTGAGCGGCTTGACGAGGCCGTTGTCCTTCTTGGTCATGGCCGCGATCAGGCCCTGCAGGTCGGGACCGGCGCCGGAGACCGTACCGACGATCTTGGTGTCACCGCCGACGGCGTCCTGGTAGGCGAGGGAGGGGTTGGGGCCGAAGTAGGCCTCGATGCGGCCCGACTTCAGGGAGAGCAGGGCGTCGACGTACTTCTGGTAGTTCTGGATCTGCGCGGGCTTCAGACCCGCCTTCTGGTTCTGCGCGTCCCAGTCGACCAGGATCTTCTCCTGGTTGGTGCCGGAGCCGACCGCGACCCTGCGGCCCGCGATGTCGGAGGGCTGCTTGATCGAGGTGATCGGGTTGTTCTTCGCCGTCTGCCAGGCGAGCTGGTCGACCCGGTAGGTGGCGAAGTCGTAGATGTCCTTGCGCTCCTCGGTCACGGTGACGTTGTTGAAGGCCACGTCGTACTTGCCGGACTTCACCGAGAGGAACAGGTTCTCCCAGGAGGTGACCTCGTCCTTGGCCTTCAGGCCGAGGACGTCGGCCACGATGTGGGCGAGGTCGGTCTCCACGCCGATGATGGTGCGGTCGTCGTCGGCAAGGAAGGTCAGCGGCGGCGCGCCGTCACCGCTGAAACCGACGACCAGCTCGCCCTTCGAGCGGATCGCCTCGGGCACCAGGGCGGCGATCGCGTCGACCTTCTCCGCCTGGATCCGGTTCTGCTGCGGAGAGGTGTTGATCTTCGAGCCACCGGCCTCCGCGGGGGCGGACGCCTGGTCCGCGGGCTTGGCGCTGTCCTGCGGCGCCGCCGAGGTGGTCGTGGTCGAGCTGCAGGCGGCGGCGAGCAGAAGCGGCGCGGCGAGAAGGGCGGGCGTGAACCTGGAGAGGAACGACATTTCAGTCCTGTTTTTCTGGGATTTCAGTGGAGGGGTGTTCTGCTCGGATTTGTCGGTTTTCAGAGGACCTTGCTGAGGAAGACACGGGTCCGCTCGTGCCTGGGGGCGTCGAGAACCTGGGCGGGTGGCCCCTGCTCGACGACGCGCCCGTCGTCCATGAAGACGACGGTGTCGGCCACCTCACGGGCGAACCCGACCTCGTGGGTGACGACGATCATGGTGGTGCCGCTCCTGGCGAGGTCCTTCACCACGTCGAGCACCTCGCCGACCAGTTCGGGGTCGAGCGCGGAGGTCGGCTCGTCGAAGAGGATGACCTTCGGTTCCAGGGCGAGCGCGCGGGCGATGGCGACCCGCTGCTGCTGCCCGCCGGACAGCTGGCCGGGGTAGACGTCCTTCTTGTCGGCCAGGCCCACCCGGTCGAGCAGCCGTACGGCCAGCCGGTGCACCTCGGCCTTTGGCCTGCGCTGCGCCGACAGCGGCGCCTCGACGACGTTCTCCAGCGCCGTCAGGTGCGGGAAGAGGTTGAAGTGCTGGAAGACGAACCCGATCCGGGTCCGCTGCCGCAGGATCTCGCGCTCGCGCAGCTCGTAGAGCCTGTCGCCGGACTGCCGGTAGCCGACCAGCTCGCCGTCCACGCGCACCGATCCGCTGTCCACCTTCTCCAGGTGGTTGACGGTGCGCAGCAGGGTCGACTTGCCCGAGCCCGAGGGGCCGAGGATCACGGTGACCTCGCCCCTGGCGACCCGCAGATCGACGCCGCGCAGGACTTTCAGGGAGCCGAAGCTCTTGTGTACGTCCCGCAGATCGACCATCGCGGCGCTCATCTGCGACCCCTGGCGTAGTGACGTTCGACGTAGTGCTGCGCCACGGACAGCACGGAGGTGATGATCAGGTACCAGACGGTCGCGACCAGCAGCAGCGCGATGACCCTGCCGTTGCGGCTGTAGATCACCTGGATCTGGTAGAAGAGCTCGGGCAGCGCCATGATGTAGACCACCGAGGTGCCCTTGACCAGGCCGATGATCTCGTTGCCCGCGGTGGGCACGATCGAGCGCATCGCCTGCGGAAGGATGATCCTGAAAAGCTGCCTTCTCCAGGGGATGCCCAGCGCCGCGGCGGCCTCACGCTGGCCCGGGTCGACGGAGAGCAGGCCCGCCCTGACGATCTCGGAGCAGTAGGCGGCCTGGTGCAGCCCGAGCCCCAGCACGGCGGCGGTGACCGGGCTGATCAGGTCCATGGTCCCGATGTCGAAGAAGGCGGGGCCGAACGGGACGCCGAAGGAGATCCGCTGGTACAGCAGCGCCAGGTTGTACCAGAACAGTAGCTGCAGGATGAGCGGGATCGACCGGAACAGCGCGACGTAGCCCCAGGCGACCGACGACAGCAGCGGGTTCCTGGACAGCCGCATGATCGCGATCACGGTGCCGAGCAGGAAGCCGATGCCGATGCCGAGCACGGTCAGCTGCAGGGTGAACAGCACCGCGTGCAGCACCGAGGGCGCGAAGAGATACTCCCCGACGACGTTCCAGTCCCAGGCGGGGTTGGTGATCAGCGCGCTGGCGGCCATGGCCAGCAGCACGCCGACCCCGGCCGCGGCCACCCACCGGCCCGGATGCTTGGTGGTGACGACCTTCAGTGTGGGCGGGGCCTCCGCCGTTTCGACGGCCTCGCTGTCCTGCGGCCTCGTCTCGACCGCGGGGCGGGTCACCGGCCGACCAGACTGGTCTGCTGTCCGGCCTCGGCGGCCTCGCGCTCACGGTCCCGCTTGGCCACCTCCTCGCGGACGATGGGGATGACGTGACGGCCGAAGTCGACGGCGTCCTCAAGCAGGTCGTAGCCGCGGGCGGAGAGGATCTCGACGCCGAGGTCGTAGTAGTCGAGCAGCGCCTGGGCCACGGTCTCCGGGGTGCCGACCAGGGCTGTGGAGTTGCCCGCCCCGCCGGTGGCCGCCGCGGTCGGGGTCCACAGCGCCCGGTCGTACCTGTCGCCTCCGGCCGCGATCGCGACGAGCCGCTGCGAGCCCGCGTTCTCCGGGGCGCGGCCGGGAGGAAGACGCCGGGAGGAGGTGCCGCGCGCCCTGATCGCCTCAAGCGTGCGGGCCGCCTTCTCCCAGGCCCGCTCCTCGGTCGGCGCGATGATGGGCCGGAAGGCCACCTGGAACCTGGGCAGGTCCCTGCGTCCCGAGGCGAGCGCCGCGCTCCTGACCGCGGCGATCTGCTCTGCGGTCTGGGCCAGCGGCTCGCCCCACAGGCAGTAGATGTCGGCCTCGGCGCCGCCCGCCGCGTAGGCCGCGGGGGAGGAGCCGCCGAAGGAGACCCGGGGCCGGGGCTGCTGCACGGGGAAGACGTCGGACAGGAAGTCCTCGAAGCGGTAGTGCTCGCCCTCGTGGGAGAAGGGGGTCCTGGACGTCCAGCCCTTCTTGACGATCTGGATGTATTCCCGGGTGCGCGCGTAGCGCTGGTCCTTGGACAGGAAGTCGCCCTCGCGGGCCTGCTCGTGGCCGTTGCCCCCGGTGATGAAGTGCACCGTCAGCCTGCCGTCGCTGATCTGGTCGAGCGTGGCGAAGGTCTTCAGGGCGAACGTCGGGTAGGAGACGTTGGGCCGGTGGGCGAGCAGGATCTGGAGCCCCTCGACCCGCCCGGCGACGTAGGCCGCGACCTGCGCGGGGTCCGGCGAGCCCGAGCCGTAGGCGAACAGGACCCGGTCCCAGCCGTGCTCGTGGTGGGCCCGCGCCAGCCGTAGCGTGAACTGTCTGTCGAACGCGGGCCCGGAGCGGGACGTCGTCTCCGATCCGTCGTTCGTGGCACCTATGCCTAGGAACTCGACGGGCATGACTGAGGCCTTTCTGGCAGGTCGTCTGGGCGGCGGGGGGCGTTGCGGCGCCACGGCGGGTGCGCGGCGGATGTGCGGCGTATGTGCTGCGGTGCCCGGGGGGCGGGCGCGCGGGACTGAGGGCGCGGGGTCAGGGGCGACAGGGACAGGACAGCGCGCGGCACGGCGCGAGGTGGCCGCGGATCGCCGATGGGAGCTCGGCCTGCATGGCCTCACTTCAACACAGGAACCCAATCCCGTCAAGACCTACTTGTTTAGTGGGTTTTTTGTCATGTCGGAAGTGGGGAGGGGTGAACAGTGGCCTACAAGACGCCAAATGGGCTGTTGGTGGGCTTATGTCGGGGATTAACGTGCTGACATGGAGGTAGAGGGAGAGCCGGGGGCCGCCGCTCAGGGGCGCCTCCCAGGGTTCTCTCCGGGGGAAGGATGTCCATGACAGGTCTTGTGGGTGAGGAACCCGTACAGGGTAGGAGCTACCCCGTGCTCGACACGCGTTCCGCGGCGGCCCGCAGTGACCTGCTCGACGAGCTGCCGAACCTGCGGGTCCTCGACGACGACGATGACGACCCGGTTCTCGTACGGCTGGACGGCACCCCGGTGGACACCTGGCGGGAGAAGTACCCCTACCCGGAGCGGATGGACCGCGCGGACTACGACAGGACCAAGCGGCTGCTCCAGATCGAGCTCCTCAAGCTGCAGTACTGGATCAAGGACACCGGCGGGCGGCTGGTGATCCTGTTCGAGGGCCGCGACGCCGCGGGCAAGGGCGGCACGATCAAGCGCTTCATGGAGCACCTCAACCCGCGCGGGGCGAGCGTGGTCGCGCTGGAGAAGCCCAGCGAGCGCGAGAGCACCCAGTGGTACTTCCAGCGCTACATCTCCCACCTGCCCGCCGCGGGGGAGATGGTCTTCTTCGACCGCTCCTGGTACAACCGCGCCGGGGTCGAGCGCGTGATGGGCTTCGCCACGCCGGGGGAGTACATGGAGTTCATGGAGCAGGCGCCCGCCTTCGAGCGCATGCTCGTCCGCGACGGCATCCACCTGGTGAAGTTCTGGTTCTCGGTGTCCCGCTCCGAGCAGCGCACCCGCTTCATCATCCGCCAGGTCGATCCGGTGCGGCAGTGGAAGCTGTCGCCGATGGACCTGGAGTCGCTGGACAAGTGGGACGACTACACCCAGGCCAAGGAGGACATGTTCCTGCACACCGACACGGAGGAGGCCCCGTGGACGGTGATCAAGAGCAACGACAAGAAGCGCGCCAGGGTCGAGGCCATGCGCCACCTCCTGAGCCGGTTCGACTACACCAACAAGGACCACGAGATCGTCGGTGAGCCCGACCCCAGGATCGTCGTGCACGCGGCCGACCTGTTCGACGACGACCGCACCCGCTGACCACCGGACACGGGACCTCCACCGGGGTGCGGCACAATTGCCCCATGCCCCTTGACCCCGCCATCGCGGCCCGACTGAAGCGCACCGCCGACGGGCTGGTGCCCGCCGTGGTCCAGCAGCACGACACCGGCGAGGTGCTCATGCTCGCCTGGATGGACGACGAGGCGCTGCACCGCACGCTCACCACGGGCCGCGCCACCTACTGGTCGCGCAGCCGCGGCTCCTACTGGGTCAAGGGCGAGACCTCGGGCAACGTCCAGCACGTCAGGTCCGTCGCCCTCGACTGCGACGGCGACACGATCCTGCTGAGGGTCGACCAGGTGGGCGCCGCCTGCCACACCGGCGACCGGACCTGCTTCGACGCCGACCGGCTGGCGGTGACCCCGGCGTGAGGGCGGGCCGCGCCCTGTGGACCTGGGTCGCCGCCTGCGCGGCGGGCGCGGGCCTGGTGCTGCTGGCCGCCGGCCGCGACTGGGTCACGGTGACGTACGGCACGCGCGCCGTACCCGTCTCCGCGACGGAACTGGCCCCCGCCCTGGCGCCCGCCGCGTGGGCGGGGCTGGCCGCGGTGGTCGCGGTGCTCGCCACCGGGGGTGTGTGGCGCAGGGTCGTCGGCGTCGTGATGGCGCTGTGCGGCGCCGGGGTGATCGCCGCCGCGGTGACCGGCGGCCGTCCCGACGCGGGGCTCGCCGCCGCGGCCGAGCACGCGCCTCTGGTCGCCGCCGCCGACGCCGTGCGGGTCGCGGCCCCGCTCCTGTGGCCGGTGCTCGCCGGGGTTGGCGGGCTGACGCTGCTCGCCGGGGGAGTCGCCGCCGCGCTGTGGGGCGGGCACTGGCCCGGCATGTCGGAGCGCTACGAGCGCAGGGGCCGCGAGACCCCCGTGCGCGCGGGGGTCGCGGGCAGCGAGCGGGCCATGTGGGACGCCATCGACCTGGGTGCCGATCCCACAGTCGATCACACCGATCCCCGGCAGGACGGGCACTGAAGCGGGGCACACGGTCACAACTTGCCCACGGACCCGGCGGCGCCCCGCCGCGGTGATCTGATTTCGCTAGGATTTCGCCCGCAACGTGTGCAGAGGGAGTAATTCATGAGCTATGGGAATCAGCCCGGTGGGTACGGCGGGCCACCGCCGGGTGGCTACGGGCCGCCGGGCGGTTACGGCACGCCGCCCGGGGGCGGTTACGATCCCTATGGCTACGGCGCCCCGCCGCCCCGCGGCAACAACGGCATGGCCATCGCCACCCTCATCATGGGCATCGCCGGGCTCTTCATCTGCGGCGTGACCTCCATCGTGGGCATCGTGCTCGGCCACATCTCGCTGGGCCAGATCAAGCGCACCGGCGAGGAGGGACGGGGCATGGCCATCGCGGGCCTGGTCATGTCCTACTTCGGCGTCGCCTGCTGGCTGGTCGTGCTGGTGATCTGGCTGGTCGCGATAGGCGTTCTGGCGGGTTCGGCCACCTACGGCTACTGAGAGCCCCGTCCGGGGCGTCGCCGGTCATTTCGTGCCACCTTGAGTATCGTTGCCGGTGACAGTCGTCGCAGGAAGAAGGGGTGCGGACGGGCCGATGGTGACCGGCGGGGCCGCGAGGGCGAGAGAGCCGAGGGTACGGCGGGCGCGGGCCGTACTGGCACCGCTGGCCGTGGCCGTGGCGGCGGGCGCCGGGACCCTCCTGGTGGCGCTGGTCGACCCCGGAGAGCCGGGACACTATCCCACCTGCCCCTTCCTGGCGCTCACCGGTCTGTACTGCCCGGGCTGCGGGGGACTGCGGGCGGTGCACGCGCTCACCCACGGTGACCCGATCACCGCGCTGGGGTTCAATCCGCTGGTCGTGGTCATGATTCCCGTGGTGGTCCTGCTGTGGGGGCGTTGGACGCTGTTCTCCTGGCAGGGGAGACGAGATGTCGGAAAAGCTATAAACCCTGCCTATATATGGGCATTTCTTGGTTTAATGATCGTTTTTTGGATAGTGCGGAATGTTCCCTTTGGGGAATTCTTGGCTCCATAGTCACCTATAGGCGTCACCCGGTGGCGGGGCGACCACGGCAAGGCCGATAGCATCGGCGGGACAAGGCAATCGATCGGGAGGGGCCTTACTCGTGAGCGAGTGGAGTGAGCGGACCATGCGCACGGCAGCGTTCGCCGACATGACCTCCGAGTTTCGCGAGGAGGACAGGTGAGCGTGCTGGAGGAGATCCTCGAAGGGGTCCGCGCGGACCTGGCCGACCGGCAGCAGACGGTGTCGCTGGCGCAGCTCAAGGAACGCGCGGAGCGGGCACCCGCCCCCCGCGACGCCTACGCCGCCCTCGGCGGCGACCAGGTGGCGGTCATCGCGGAGGTGAAGCGCTCAAGCCCGTCGAAGGGCGCGCTGGCCGCCATCGCCGACCCCGCCGCGCTCGCCGGTGACTACGAGTCGGGTGGCGCCCACGTCATCAGCGTCCTGACCGAGCGCCGCCGCTTCGGCGGCAGCCTGGAGGACCTGGCCGCCGTCCGCGCCGTCGTCGACATCCCGGTGCTGCGCAAGGACTTCGTCGTCACCGCCTACCAGCTGTGGGAGGCCCGCGCCTACGGCGCCGACCTGGTGCTGCTGATCGTGGCCGCGCTTGAGCAGAACGCGCTGGTCTCGCTCATCGAGCGGGCCGAGTCGATCGGGCTGGCCCCGCTGGTCGAGGTGCACACCGAGGAGGAGCTCGACCGGGCGCTCGCCGCCGGAGCGAAGATCATCGGTGTCAACGCGCGCAACCTCAAGACCCTTGAGGTCGACCGCGAGGTGTTCGCCAAGCTCGCCCCGAAGATCCCGGACGGCGTCATCAAGATCGCCGAGTCGGGTGTGCGCGGCCCGCACGACCTGCTCGCCTACGCCAGGGCGGGGGCCGACGCCGTCCTCGTCGGCGAGAGCCTGGTGACCGGCAAGGACCCCAGGGCCGCCGTGGTCGACCTGGTCACCGCCGGAGCCCACCCCGCATCCCGACCAGAGGGACAGTGAGCACGTGACAGTGACAGACGGCATCCTCACCTCCGCGGACCTCGCGGGCCACGGCGTCCACGGCGACGACCCGGACACCGACGGCAAGTTCGGCGTCTTCGGTGGGCGTTACGTCCCCGAGGCGCTGATCCCCGCGCTGGACGAGGTGGCGGCCGAGTACGACAAGGCGAGGAACGACCCCGCCTTCATCGGGGAGTTCGACCACCTGCTGCGCACCTACGCGGGCCGGCCGACCACCCTCACCGACGTGCCCCGCTTCTCCGAGCACGCGGGCGGCGCCCGGATCGTCCTCAAGCGTGAGGACCTGACCCACACCGGCGCCCACAAGATCAACAACGTGCTCGGCCAGGCCCTGCTCACCAAGCGGCTCGGCAAGAACCGCCTGATCGCCGAGACGGGCGCGGGCCAGCACGGCGTCGCGACGGCGACCGCCGCCGCCCTGATGGGCCTGGAGTGCGTCATCTACATGGGGGCCGTCGACTGCGAGCGCCAGGCGCTCAACGTCGCCCGCATGAAGCTGCTCGGCGCCAGTGTCGTCCCGGTCACCAACGGCAGCCAGACCCTCAAGGACGCCATCAACGAGGCCTTCCGCGACTGGGTCGCCAACGTCGACCACACGCACTACCTGTTCGGCACCATCGCGGGACCGCACCCCTTCCCCGAGATCGTCCGCGACTTCGCCCGCATCATCGGCGTCGAGGCCCGCCGCCAGATCCTCGAACTCGCGGGCCGCCTGCCCGACGCGGTCGCCGCGGCCGTCGGCGGCGGTTCCAACGCCATCGGCATCTTCCACGCCTTCATCGAGGACCAGGGCGTCCAACTGCACGGCTACGAGGCGGGCGGACGCGGCAAGGAGAACGGCGAGCACGCCCTGACCCTCACCGAGGGCTCCATCGGGGTCCTGCACGGGTCGCGCACCTACGTCCTGCAGGACGACGAGGGCCAGACGATCGAGTCCCACTCGATCTCCGCGGGCCTCGACTACCCCGGTGTCGGCCCCGAGCACGCCTGGCTCAAGGACACCGGGCGCGCCACCTACCACGGCATCACCGACGCCGAGGCCATGGACGCCTTCGCCCTGCTCGCCAGGACCGAGGGCATCATCCCGGCCATCGAGTCCTCGCACGCGCTCGCCGGAGCCCTCAAGCTCGGCCGTGAGCTCGGCCCCGAGGCGCTCCTCCTGGTCAACCTCTCCGGCCGGGGTGACAAGGACATGGGCACCGCCATGAAGTACTTCAACCTCTGACGACCGACTTGCTTCCCCTCCGCCCCGCGGAGGGGACGGAGGCCACGACCGACAACGGAACCAACGATGACGACTCTTCAGACGGTGTTCGCCAAGGCGAAGGCGGACGATCGCGCCGCCCTCATCGGATATCTCCCCGCGGGATTCCCCACGAAGGACGGAGCGATCGCGGCCGCGACCGCCATGGTCGAGTCCGGCTGCGACGTGATCGAGATCGGCCTGCCGTACTCCGATCCGCTCATGGACGGCCCGACCATCCAGGACGCCGTGCACCGGTCGCTGGTCAACGGCACCCGCATCGCCGACGTGCTGCGCACGGTCGAGGGGGTGGCCAAGACGGGCGCCGCCACGCTGGTCATGACCTACTGGAACCCGATCGACCGCTACGGTGCCGACCGGTTCGCCCGTGACCTGGCCAACGCGGGCGGGACGGGGACCATCACCCCCGACCTGACCCCCGAGGAGTCGGGGCCGTGGCGGGAGGCCAGCGCGCAGGCCGGTATCGACACCGTATTCCTCGTCGCGCCCAGCTCTCCCGAGACGCGCATCAAGGCCGTCGCCGAGTGCTGCACGGGCTTCGTCTACGCCGCCTCCCTGATGGGTGTCACCGGGGCGCGCGAGACGGTCAGCGAGGCCGCCGAGGGCCTGGTCGAGCGCACCCGCAAGCAGACCTCGCTGCCGGTCTGCGTCGGCCTCGGGGTTGGCACCGGCGCGCAGGCGGCCCAGGTCGCCCGCTACGCCGACGGCGTCATCGTCGGCTCGGCGTTCATCCGGCGCCTGCTCGACGCCCAGGACGAGGCCTCGGGCCTGGCCGCGGTCAGGAAGCTCGGGGCCGAGATGGCGGCCGGCGTGCGCGCCTGATTCACCCCTGAAGACCCGGCTTGCCCGGGACACGCCTGAGATCTCACACGACGCGGCCGCCCCACCCGGGACGGCCGCGTTTTCTCACGCTCCCGTTCCCGTACGGCGAGCCCCGCCATGCCCGGCGACCTGCGGGAAAGGCCACGGCGTACCCTGGAGATGCGTCCGCAGAAAGCGGCGCATCGGCCCCGGGGGCGTGTCACTTCGCTCCCGGTTCAGTCCGAACGCTCCCCTCATTGATCTGAAAACGCCGCGCGGGCCGTACCTCGGCTACGATTTCCCAGTTCAGACAGGCTCTGCCCGCCGATCACACAGGCGGGGGGACATGGGAGAGACCGGGACGGTCATCGGACCTGGAGGGCGTGTGCCGGTGGCGGACGAGGCGGGACGGCGCTCACGCGGTCGCCGCCTCCACTGTCGCCTTCACTGCCGCCTCCGCGTCGCGCCACGCCCGGCCGGACACCCGGAAACCGGGACACCGGCGATTTGGGACCGTCGTGGAGCGGGTTACGGCCCGCCGATTGACTTACCCGACGCTTATCCAGCACGTGATGGGGTTCCTCAGGAACGCGTGTAGCCGCCGACGTCGGCCGCGACGCAGGTCCGGAATGGGAGACGATGATGCTCGTGACTTCTGAAAAGCAGGCCCCCCCGAGGTCGCGCACAGCGAGTTCAACGCTACCCTGGGTAACGACCGTCTCGCGGTTGGTGCTGGCGGGGGTGCTCATTGTCGCAGGTTGGGGCAAGATCGGCACGCCTGTGCTTTCCGTCCAGTCGGTCAAGGCGTACGAACTGCTTCCAGACTCGCTTGCCACGGTGGTCGGCTACGGGCTGCCCATCCTGGAGATCGTCATAGGGGTGTTGCTGGTTGTCGGACTGCTCACCCGTGTCGTGGGCGGCATCTCCGCGCTGCTCATGCTGGCGTTCGTCATCGGCATCGCCTCCGTGTGGGCGCGCGGCCTGCGGATCGACTGCGGCTGCTTCGGCGGCGGCGGCCAGCTCAAACCGGGGATCGAGCCCGACTACCTCGTCGACATCCTGCGGGACTCCGGTCTCTTCGTCCTCGGTGTGCTCGTCGCCCGGTTCGGTCCGGGACGACTCGCGCTTGACTCCGCGCTCGGGCTGGCCCCGGAGCGGGAGCCGTACGACGAGATGGACGGCGAGGAGGAGCCACGGGAAGAGGAGGACAACTGATGGGCAAGTCCGCGCGAGAGCAGTCGGTGCGTGAGCGGATCAAGGCACAGCGGGAGGAGCAGCGGCAGAAGGACCGGCTCAAGCGCGTCGCCACGGTGACGACCGTGGTGATCGTCGCGCTCGGCGCCATCGGCGCCGGATGGTGGTACGCCGCCAACGGCAGCAAGCCGGAGGAGGTCACCCAGGCGCTCGCGCCGATCACCGCCTCCCCGGACGGCTCCGTCGTGATGTCCGTCGCGGGCGTGGAGAAGCCGGTGCTCGACGTCTACGAGGACTTCCAGTGCCCGGCCTGCCGGGCGATGGAGCAGACCAGCGGGCCCACGATCAAGAACCTGGCCGCCGAGGGCAAGGTCAAGGTGGTCTACCACCCCATCACGATCTTCTCGCAGGACATGAACCAGGGCATCACCAGGGGCAACTCCCTGCGAGCGGGGGCCGCCTCCCGGTGCATCCCCGGCGGGACGCCGTGGTCGAAGTTCCACGACAGGCTCTTCAAGGAGCAGCCGCCGGAGACCGTCGAGGGCTTCAAGATCGACGACCTGGTCGAGTGGGGCAGGGAGGCCGGGGTCACCGGCTCGGCGTTCGCCACCTGCGTGACGAGCCAGCAGAAGGCGCAGGAGCAGCTCGACTACAGCACCAGGATCGTGCAGTCGGCCAAGCTCAGCGGCACTCCGACGCTGAAGATCAACGGCACCGAGATCGGCAACGACGTCGCGTTCAAGCCCGCGGATCTCCGTAAAGCCGTTCTCGATGCCGCCAAGTAGCCCGCGACACGGTAACGTCACTTGACATGCCCCTCGCCTCGATTCCCAGCCCCTCGCAGGGGGTCTGGTACCTCGGTGTAATCCCCATCAGGGCCTACGCGCTGTGCATCGTGCTCGGCGTCATCGTCGCCGTCGCCATCGGCGAGCGCCGCTGGCGCGCCCGTGGGGGAACGCCGGGCACCATCGTCGACCTCGCCGTCTGGGCCGTGCCGTTCGGCCTGGTCGGCGGGCGTCTCTACCACGTCATCACCGACTGGCAGCTCTACTTCGGGCCCGACGCCATCCACACGCCGATCGAGGCGCTCTACGTCTGGAACGGTGGGCTGGGCATCTGGGGGGCCGTCGCGCTCGGCGCGCTCGGCGTCTGGTTCGGCTGCCGGAGCCGGGGCATCTCGATCTCCGCGGTCGCCGACGTCGCGGCCCCCGCCATCGCGGTCGGCCAGGCCATCGGCCGCCTGGGCAACTACTTCAACCAGGAGCTGTTCGGTAGCCCGACGAACCTGCCGTGGGCCCTGGAGATCGACCCCGACAAGCCGGGCACGCTGCCGGGGATCTCCACCTACCACCCCGCGTTCCTGTACGAGCTGCTGTGGGACCTGGGCCTGGCCCTCGTGCTGGTCTGGGCGGGCCGCAAGTTCGCCCTCAGGCACGGCCGGGTGTTCATGCTCTACGTCGCGGGCTACACCCTGGGCCGGTTCTGGATCGAGGGGCTGCGCATCGACAGCGCCCACCACATCCTCGGGCTGCGGCTCAACCAGTGGACCTCCGTCGTGCTGTTCGTCGCGGCGCTGGTGTGGTTCTGGCTCTCCAGGAACAAGACCGGCGAGGAGCGGGTCGTCACGGAGCCGCAGGACGGCCACCCGGCTGACCCCGCCCACGAGGCCGACCAGGCCGACGACCACGAGACCGTGTCACAGGGGTCACAGGCGGACGCCGGCGAGGCCGAGGGGCAGGATGGGGAGACAGCGCTCGTGTCCACCTTCGCCCAGACGGGCGGAGAGGCCGATCCCGCCCACGCCGCCGACCAGGCCGACGAGGCCGAGACGGCAGCGGGCAGGAGCGCGGTCAAGAGCGAGCGCGGCACCACCGGGGAGGGCGGCACGGCGTGAGCCGTGTCCCCCCTGCGGAGGAACCAGGCGAAGAAAGAGGAACGATGAGTCAGGGCGGCGCCCAGGAGCGCGCCGAGATCCACCACGCCCACCGGGACGTCACCGGCGGCTGGCTGCGGCCCTCCGTCTTCGGGGCGATGGACGGGCTCGTGTCGAACTTCGCGCTGATCGCCGGTGTCGCGGGCGGCACGACGAGCACCCGGGTCGTCGTGCTGGCCGGTATCGCGGGCCTGGCGGCGGGCGCGTTCTCCATGGCGGGCGGCGAGTACGTCTCGGTCGCCAGCCAGCGGGAGCTCGCCGTCGCCGAGATCGGCGTCGAGCGGCGTGAGCTGGAGCGCAACCCCGAGGCCGAGCGGTACGAGCTGGCCCAGCTCTACGAGTCGCGCGGCGTCGAACCCGAGCTGGCGGCGGAGGTGGCCAGGCAGATCTCCCTCGACCTGGACAAGGCGCTTGAGGTGCACACCAGCGCCGAACTCGGCGTCACCCCCAAGGACCTGCCCTCACCCAAGATCGCCGCGGTCTCCTCGTTCCTGTCCTTCAGCGTCGGCGCCGTCCTGCCGCTGCTGCCGTACCTCCTCGGGGTGACCAGCCTGGTCGGCTCCGCGATCGTCTCGTGCCTGGCGCTGTTCGGGGCGGGCGCCCTGGTCTCCAGGGTCACCGCGCGCAGCTGGTGGTACAGCGGGCTGCGCCAGCTCGGCGTCGGCGCGCTCGCCGCGCTGCTGACCTTCGGCCTCGGCCACCTGCTGGGAGGGAACGGCCTGTGAACGCGCAGACCCCACAGAGTTCACCGGGCCCGCAGGCCCCGCCGCCTCGCAGGCGCCGCCGCAGCCCCGCCAGGACCACCAAGCCGTCCCGGGCGTCCAAGGCCACGCAGCCAACCGACGGCACCAGGCTGCAGGAGCTCGGCCTGAGCCCCCTGCAGCAGCGGCTGCTGGTGATCGGCGGCTCCGTCGTGGGAGTGGTCGTCGCCGCGGTCGTCCTCGCCTTCGTGATCTCCGCGCTCGGCAACGACTTCGTGCCCGAGCGGGCCACCGCCGCGGCCATCGTGACCCAGCCGAGGCCCGACGCCTACAAGGGATGGAACTCGCCGAAGCTGTTCGCGCCCATCGAGCGCAACACCGCCGACCCGGCGCCGCTCACCCTCAAGGAGATCTTCGCCGTCAGGACCCTCAAGGAGGGCGCGATCACGCTGCGGCTGGGCGCGACCAAGCTCGACACGACCTGCTCGGCGGCGGTCTGGGGCCAGGAGCTGGCCGGTCAGCTCACCGGGGCGGGCTGCACCCAGGCGCTGCGCGGCGCCTACACCAGCGCCGACGGCCGTTACGCCGCGCAGTACACCCTGTTCAACCTGCGTGACACCGCCGCGGCCAACGCGCTGGTCCAGTCCCTGACCGCGGGCTACCGGGGAGGCTGGGCGCAGCCGCTCACGCAGGGCGGCAGGACGGTCTTCTCCTCGACCGGTCACAGCGAGGCCAGCGGTCACGCCATGGGGCACTACGCGGCCCTGGTCTGGATCGGCCGCACCGACGGCGCCGAACCCGGCCCCAAGGACGACTTCGTCTCCCTGTCGCTGGCGGTCAGGGACGCCGAGAAGGCCGTGTTCCGCCGTGTCGTCGCGGTGAGTCCCACTCCGCCCCCCTCGTGACCTCACGGACAGTAAGCTCATCGCCCATGCGCAAGTGGATCGTCGCCGCCGTCGTCGTGCTCCTCGCCGCCGGGGGAGCGGCGGCGTTCCTGTGGTCGCGGGCGGAGGAGGACACCCAGCGCCCGGCCACGTTCAGGGCCGAGCGGACCACGGCGCACTACGAGCCCATCGCCACCCGGGCCGCCGACCCCGACCCGCTGACCGTCGCGGAGATCTTCCCCACCGGCTCGGTGAGCGCGGGCGGCACGACGCTCGCGAGCCAGGGCACCGAGGAGCTCACCGACTGCGCCTCGGCGGTGTGGGGCACGGCGCGGGAGGCCGTCGCGGGGTGCACCCAGGCGTTGCGCGCCCGCTACGCCACCGGCGACGGCCTGGTCCTCGGGCAGTTCGTCATCTTCAACCTGGCCGACTCCGCCGCCGCCGACCGGCTCGTCGACGCGCTGGGCCACGGCGGTTTCGTACGGCCCGCCGCCGACGGTTTCCAGGGGAGCACGGGCTGGGCGCAGGCCCGCGCCCTGGGCCACTACGTCACCGTCAGCTGGGTCGCCCCCGCGCCGGACGCGGGCAAGGTGGACCTGACCTTCCCGCAGGTGGCCGTGGACAGCCCCAGCCTGCTGATCCAGCACCGCCTGGTGCGCTGAGACCTAGTCCGAGGCCGGGACGGGCGCGGTCAGGGAGCGCGCGACCGCGTCCCCGAGCTCCCGCAGCCGGTGCGCGGGCAGCTCCAGCACGGTGACGTCCCGCGCCCACGGCGCGCTCTCCGCGACGAGTGCCCTGGCCTGCCTCTTGGTCAGCTCACCCCTGACCGAGATGAGAGCCTCCCGCCAGGTGTTGGCGACCTTGCCGTGGGCGTTGTCCAGGACGCGCCGCAGGACGCGCCCCTCGTCGGTTGACGGGGGCGGCAGCCGTACGGCGTGGATGGTGTTGCCGTGGACGGTCAGTTCGTAGACGGCGGACAGTTCGGCGGGCGGGCTCGCGGGTGGCTCGGCGAGCGTGACCTGGACGCGGCGGGCGCGGGTGGCCAGCAGCAGCCGGGACAGCGCGGCCTCAAGCCCCGCGGGCACCGCGATGGCGACCTCGGCGGGATCGGTGGCGTACGGCTTGGCCAGCCAGGTCGTCAGGCGGGCCCTGGGGACGCGGGGCAGCAACTGGGCGGGCCAGTCGCCGACCAGCACCTCCGGCGTCCCGTCGAGCAGGGCCGGGGGAGCGGGGGAGGCGGCCGACTCGACAGCCTGGGGGCCCTGGGTGTAGATGGCGGCGCTGAGGCCCTCGACGCGGGCGGCGACGGCGGGCCAGGTCTTCGTGGTCGGCCGCAGGACGTACAGGTCGGCGGCCGAGCCGATGGCCTCCGCGCCGAGATAGCGGTTGAAGTCGGGGTAGATCGCCTCACTGACCAGGTTGAGGGCCGCCAGGGCGTTCTGCACCTTCAGCGCCAGCGCGGGAGTCCGCTCGCTGGCGCCGTACGCCAGCAGGAGACGGCCCTGGTCGCGGTCGCGCAGGCCCTCCGCGGCGCGGGCGACGAACAGCCCGACGCCCTCGGGCGTGTAGGGCGGGTCGGTGATCGCCAGGTCGGCCCAGCCACGCGTGGAGGCGGGCAGGCCGAGGCGCAGGTCGGCCCAGCGGGTGCGCACCGGCAGGTTCAGGCGGTCGGCCTGCTCGGCGATGTAGCCGAGGATGCGCTCGTCGATGTCGGCGACGGTCACCTCAAGGCCGGGGTGCAGCGCCGCGGCGGCCAGCGAGGTCAGGTCGTGGTCGCCGACGCACAGCAGCCGGGCGCCGTCGAGCCAGAACCTGGCGTCGAGCAGCAGGGCCCGCCTGACCACGGTCTCCGCGGTCGCCGACACGTGGTCGAGCGTGTGACGCCCCCGGGGAGCCCCGGCGATCAGGCGCTCCATCGTGGCGACCAGGTCGGCGTGGGCGGGCAGCAGGTGCGCCACCGGGTCGGCGGGCGCGCGGGTCGGGGACACCTCCGGCAGCGGGGCCCTGAGCCGGAAACGCTCGCCGGAACGTTCGAGGTCCAGCTCGCGCAGCAGGGACTCCACCGTCCGCCGCGAGGTCGCGGTCTGCCTGACCAGGTCCGCGAGGGTCCACCAGCGGCCCTCGCCCAGCGCGGCCAGCACCGCCCTCGGCCTCCTGCCGTCGACTCCCGCCCGGGTGAGGAGATCCGCGATCGCGTCCATGCGCCAACCTTAGGGCGTGTTCGCCGGGACCTTCGCCGTGCTGGGAAGCGCCGGGGCCGCGTGGTGGACGCGGGCGTTCTCGCGGCGGGGACGGCGGGACTGGCAGGGGGAATGCCGGGCCGTACAGGAATGTTGGTTGAGATGGGCAAACCTATGCTAAATGGTCGCTATGCGGACCGGGTAGGTAGGTTTCCGGCAGGGTACGGTAATGTCTACCCACCACGCAGCAGGGCCAACGTCGTCCCTGGCTTGATCCAGAGCAGTGAGACGACGGGAGGGATTCGATGCCTGCTGCCCACCTCGGTTTTCCCGAGCCTCAGGGCCTGTACCACCCTTCGAACGAGCACGACGCCTGTGGCGTCGCCATGGTCGCCGACGTCGCGGGACGCCGCAGCCACGACATCGTCACGAAGGCGCTGACGGCCCTGTGCAACCTCGACCACCGGGGGGCCCAGGGAAGCGAGCCGGACACCGGTGACGGTGCCGGAATCCTCACGCAGATCCCCGACACCTTCCTCCGCGCAGAAGCGGGCTTCCCGCTCCCCGACGCGGGCTCCTACGCCGCCGGTACGGCCTTCCTGCCCGCCGACGCCGAGGCCCGCGGCGACGCGGTACGGCTGATCGAGCGGATCGCGGACGAGGAGGGCCTGACGGTTCTCGGCTGGCGCGAGGTCCCGACCGACCCGACGCTGCCCGGCCCGAGCGCCCGCGCGACGATGCCGCACTTCGCGCAACTGTTCGTCAGCTCCCCCGGCGGCGAGAGCGGCCTCGAACTGGACAGGCTCGCCTTCTGCCTGCGCAAGCGGGCCGAGCACGAGGCGAAGGTCTACTTCCCCTCGCTCAGCTCGCGGACGATCGTCTACAAGGGCATGCTCACCCCCGGCCAGGTCGAGCCGTTCTTCCCCGACCTGAGCGACGAGCGCTACGAGAGCGCGATCTCGCTGGTCCACTCGCGCTTCTCGACCAACACCTTCCCCTCCTGGCCGCTGGCGCACCCCTACCGCTACGTCGCCCACAACGGCGAGATCAACACGGTCAAGGGCAACCGCAACTGGATGCGCGCCCGCGAGGCCATGCTGGACACCGCCGCCCTGCCCGGCGACCTGTCGCGGCTGTTCCCCATCTGCGACCCCGAGGGCTCCGACACCGCCTCCTTCGACGAGACGCTCGAACTGCTCCACCTCGCCGGACGCGAACTGCCCCACGCCGTGCTGATGATGATCCCCGAGGCGTGGGAGAACAACACCGAGATGGACCCCGCGCGGCGGGCCTTCTACGAGTTCCACTCCACTCTCATGGAGGCCTGGGACGGCCCCGCCTCGATCACCTTCTCCGACGGCACCCTCGTCGGCGCCGTCCTCGACCGCAACGGCCTGCGTCCCGGCCGGTTCTGGGTCACCACCGACGGCCTCGTCGTGCTCGCCTCCGAGGCGGGCGTCCTGGACATCCCCGCGCAGGACGTGGTCCGCAAGGGCCGCCTGCAGCCCGGCAGGATGTTCCTGGTCGACACCGCCCGCGGCAAGATCATCGAGGACGACGAGATCAAGGCCCAGCTCGCCGCAGAACTGCCCTACGGCGACTGGCTGCACGCCGGCCTGGTCCGCTTCGAGGAACTGCCCGCCCGTTCGCGGGAGATCCCCACCCACGAGGCCCTGATCCGGCGGCAGCAGACCTTCGGCTACACCGAGGAAGAACTGCGGATCATCCTGGCGCCCATGGCCCGCGCGGGCGCCGAGCCCATCGGCTCCATGGGCACCGACACGCCCGTCGCCGTCCTCAGCGACCGGCCCAGGCTGCTGTTCGACTACTTCAGCCAGCTGTTCGCGCAGGTCACCAACCCGCCGCTGGACGCCATCCGCGAGGAGCTCGTCACCTCCCTGGCCAGCACGCTCGGCCCGGAGGGCAACCTGCTCGTCCCTGAGCCCTCCTCCTGCCGCCAGCTCGTGCTGCCCTACCCGGTGATCGACAACGACGAGCTCGCCAAGATCATCCACATCAACGACGAGGGCGCGCTGCCCGGCTTCCGGCCGCACGTCGTCTCCGGCCTCTACGAGGTCCGCGGCGGCGGCGAGGCCCTGCTCCACCGCATCGAGGAGATCCGCGCCGAGGTCTCGGCCGCGATCGAGGGCGGGGCGCGGATCATCGTGCTGTCCGACCGGGGCTCCTCCGACGTCCTGGCGCCCATCCCGTCGCTGATGCTCACCGGCGCGGTCCACCACCACCTCATCGCCGAGAAGACCCGCACCCGGGTCGGCCTGGTCATCGAGACCGGCGAGGCGCGTGAGGCCCACCACATGGCGCTGCTCATCGGCTACGGCGCCGGAGCGGTCAACCCCTACCTCGCCATCGAGACCGTCGAGGACATGATCGCCTCCGGCGTCCTGAAGGTCGAGCGCGACAAGGCCGTGCGCAACCTCATCAAGGCGTATGGCAAGGGCGTCCTGAAGGTCATGTCCAAGATGGGCGTGTCCACAGTCGCCTCCTACACCGGCGCCCAGATCTTCGAGGCGCTCGGCCTCGGCGAGGACGTCATCGCCACCTGCTTCACCGGCACCACCTCCCGCCTCGGCGGCGTCGGCTTCGACGTCCTGGCCAGGGAGACCGCGCTGCGCCACGCCCGCGCCTACCCCAGGGCCGAGAACGCCCACCGCCGCCTTGAGGTCGGCGGCGAGTACCAGTGGCGCCGCGAGGGCGAACCGCACCTGTTCAACCCCGAGACCGTCTTCAAGCTCCAGCACGCCACCCGTTCCCGCCGCTACGAGATCTTCAAGGAGTACACCTCCCTCGTCGACTCCCAGGCCGAGCGGCTCATGACCCTGCGCGGCCTGTTCACCCTCCGCGAGGGAGTGCGCGAGCCCGTCCCGATCGACGAGGTCGAGCCGGTCAGCGAGATCGTCAAGCGCTTCTCGACCGGCGCCATGTCCTACGGCTCCATCTCGATGGAGGCGCACGAGACCCTCGCCATCGCGATGAACCGCCTCGGCGGCAAGTCCAACACCGGCGAGGGCGGTGAGGACCCGGAGCGGCTGCACGACCCCGCCCGCCGCTCGGCCATCAAGCAGGTCGCCTCGGGCCGCTTCGGCGTCACCTCCGAGTACCTCGTCAACGCCGACGACCTGCAGATCAAGATGGCCCAGGGCGCCAAGCCCGGCGAGGGCGGCCAGCTTCCCGGCCACAAGGTCTACCCCTGGATCGCCAAGACCAGGCACTCGACCCCCGGCGTCGGCCTCATCTCGCCGCCGCCGCACCACGACATCTACTCCATCGAGGACCTCGCCCAGCTCATCCATGACCTGAAGAACGCCAACCCGGCCGCCCGCGTGCACGTCAAGCTCGTGGCCGAGGTCGGCGTCGGCACGGTCGCGGCGGGCGTGTCCAAGGCCCACGCCGACGTCGTGCTCATCTCCGGCCACGATGGCGGCACCGGCGCCTCCCCGCTGACCTCCCTCAAGCACGCCGGCGCCCCCTGGGAGCTCGGCCTGGCCGAGACCCAGCAGACGCTGCTGCTCAACGGCCTGCGCGACCGCATCGTCGTGCAGGTGGACGGCCAGCTCAAGACCGGCCGCGACGTGGTCATCGCCGCCCTGCTCGGCGCCGAGGAGTACGGCTTCGCCACCGCCCCGCTGGTCGTCTCCGGCTGCGTGATGATGCGCGTGTGCCACCTGGACACCTGCCCGGTCGGCGTCGCCACCCAGAACCCTGAGCTGCGCAGGCGCTTCAGCGGCAAGCCCGAGTTCGTCGTCAACTTCTTCGAGTTCATCGCCGAGGAGATCCGCGAGTATCTCGCCGCCCTCGGCTTCCGCAGCATCGAGGAGGCCATCGGCCACGCCGAACTGCTCGACACCGTCTCCGCCGAGCAGCACTGGAAGGCGTCCGGCCTCGACCTCACGCCGATCCTGCACCGCCCAGAACTGCCCGAGGGAACCGCGCTGCGCCGCGTCACCGAGCAGGACCACGGCCTGGAGCGGGCCCTGGACCACACCCTGATCCAGCTCGCCGAGGGCGCCCTGGCCAACGGCACCAGGGTCACGCTCGACCTGCCCATCCGCAACGTCAACCGTACGGTCGGCACCATGCTCGGCCACGAGGTGACCAAGCGGTACGGCGGCGCGGGCCTGCCCGACAACACCATCGACGTCCGCTTCACCGGCTCCGCGGGCAACTCCTTCGGCGCCTTCGTGCCCAGGGGCGTCACCCTGCGCCTGACCGGCGACGCCAACGACTACCTCGGCAAGGGCCTGTCCGGCGGCCGGATCACCGTCAGGCCCTACGAGGAGGCCCCCCTCGACGGCCACATCATCGCCGGAAACGTCGGCCTGTACGGCGCCACCTCCGGCGAGGCCTACATCCGCGGTGTCGTCGGCGAACGCTTCTGCGTCCGCAACTCCGGGGCCACCGCCGTCGTCGAGGGCGTCGGCGACCACGGCTGCGAGTACATGACCGGCGGCAGGGCCGTCGTCCTCGGCCCCACGGGCCGCAACTTCGCCGCGGGCATGTCCGGCGGCGTCGCCTACCTCCTCGACCCCGACACCGCGCGGATCAACCGCGAGATGGTCGAGATCGAGGACCTGGACGAGACCGACGCCGACGCGCTGCGGGAGATCGTCGAGACCCACCTGGCGGAGACCGGTTCGGCCGTCGCCAGGGAACTCCTCGCCGACTGGGACCCGTCCCGCTTCCGCAAGATCATGCCGACCGACTACAAGCGCGTGCTCCGCGCGGCCGAGGCCGCCAGACGCGAGGGCAGGGACATCGACGAGGCGGTCATGACGGCCGCGGTGCAGGGATAAGGGGGGTACACACCGATGGCTGACCCGAAGGGTTTCCTCACTCACGGACGCGAGCTTCCCGCCCGCCGTCCCGTCGACGTGCGCATCCGCGACTGGAAGGAGGTCTACCAGGACTTCCCCAAGGCCGCCCTGACCAAGCAGGCCTCCCGCTGCATGGACTGCGGCATCCCGTTCTGCCACAACGGCTGCCCCCTGGGCAACCTCATCCCCGAGTGGAACGACCTGGTCTACCGCGACGACTGGCGCGAGGCCATCGAACGCCTGCACGCGACCAACAACTTCCCCGAGTTCACCGGCCGCCTGTGCCCGGCGCCCTGCGAGGCCGCCTGCGTGCTGGGCATCAACTCCGACCCGGTGGCGATCAAGCGCGTCGAGGTCGAGATCATCGACCGCGCCTTCGACGAGGGCTGGGTCACCCCCCAGATCCCCACCGCCAGGACCGGCAGGAAGGTCGCCGTCGTCGGCTCGGGACCCGCGGGCCTCGCCGCCGCCCAGCAGCTCACCAGGGCGGGACACGACGTCGTCGTGTTCGAACGCGCCGACCGCGTCGGCGGCCTGCTGCGCTACGGCATCCCCGAGTTCAAGATGGAGAAGCGGCACATCGACCGCAGGCTCGCCCAGATGCGCGCCGAGGGCACCGAGTTCCGCACCGGCGTCAACGTCGGCGTCGACATCACCGCCGCCCAGCTCCGCGAACAGTTCGACGCCGTCGTCCTGGCCGGAGGCGCCACCAAGTGGCGTGACCTGCCGGTCGCCGGACGCGACCTGAAGGGCGTCCACCAGGCGATGGAGTATCTCCCCCTGGCCAACAAGGTCCAGGAGGGCGACCGCGCCACCCCGCAGATCGACGCCAACGGCAAGCACGTCGTCGTCATCGGCGGCGGCGACACCGGAGCCGACTGCATCGGCACCGCCATCCGCCAGGGAGCCGCCTCCGTCACCCAGCTGGAGATCATGCCCCAGCCCCCGGCGGAACGCCCCGGCAGCCAGCCCTGGCCCACCTTCCCCATCCTGTTCAAGATGGAGAGCGCCCACGAGGAACTGGCCGAGGGCGGCGGCGACCGCGTCTACGCCGTCTCGACCACCGAGTTCGTCGGCGACGCCAATGGCAACGTCAGGGCACTGCGCCTCGTCGAGGTCGAGGGCCCCGCCAACGGCTTCAAGCCCATCCCCGGCACCGAGCGGGAGATCCCCGCCGACCTCGTCACCCTCTCCATGGGCTTCGTCGGCCCGGAGAAGGCCGGACTGCTCGACGACCTCGCCGAGAGCGCCGACGGCGAGTTCTTCGACGCCCGCGGCAACGTCGCCAGGGACAAGGGCTACCAGACCTCCGTCGAAGGCGTCTTCGTCGCCGGAGACATGGGACGCGGCCAGTCGCTGATCGTCTGGGCGATCGCCGAGGGCCGCTCCGCCGCGGCCGCCGTCGACCGCCACCTCACCGGGCAGACCGCCCTCCCGGTGGCGATCCCGCCGACCGCCAGGCCGCTGGTCTGACCACGAACCCGGTGTTCCCGGTACGGCTGCCCGCCAGCCGTACCGGGAACACCGGTTTGCTTTGCGGGTTGGATGGCTTGAGGATGATTCTCCTGGCCCTGACGGATGTGGAGGATCGATGAACCGCTGGCGCACACGCCTGGCAGGGGCGACCGCCGCCGTGGTCGCGAGCCTCACCGCCGTGACCCCGGTGAACCAGGCCGCCGCGACGCGCGACTACCTCGTCTTCTACGCCGACGGCGCGCGCACCGGAGCCGTCGACGCCATCGAGGCGGCCGGGGGAACCCCGGTCTCCACCGAGCCCAAGCTCGGATACGTCATCGCCAGGGGCCCCGCGACCCGCTTCGTGGAGAGCCTCGCCACGGACCCCTCCGTCGCCGGGATCTCCAGCGACCACAGGATCGGCCGCGCCGCCTCGGTCCCCGTGACCGGCGTCAGCGCCTCCGACATCCGCAGCCTCACCGTCGCCGGAGGCGAGCCCCTCGCCGACCGGCAGTGGGACATGAAGATGATCGGCGCGACCGCGGGCGGATCCCACCTCACCGCCCCCGGCGACAAAAAGGTGCTGGTCGGCGTCATCGACACCGGCATCGACGGCAAACACCCCGACATCGCCCCGAACTTCAACCGCGACCTCAGCCGCAACTTCGTCACCGACATCCCCAAGGACCCCAACGGCAAGGACCTCGACGGCCCCTGCGAGTTCGAAGGCTGCAAGGACCCCGCCGACTGGGACGACGACGGCCACGGAACCCACGTGGCCAGTACCATCGCCTCCCCGGTCAACGGGCTGGGCGTCGCGGGCGTCGCCCCCGGCGTCTCCCTCATCAACCTCCGCGCCGGCCAGGACTCCGGGGTGTTCTTCCTCAAACCCAGCCTCGACGCCCTCACCTACGCCGCCGACCACGGCATCGACGTGGTCAACATGAGCTACTACATCGACCCGTGGCTGTTCAACTGCACCGCCAACCCCAGCGACTCCAAGGCCGAACAGCTCGAACAGCGCGGCGTCATCACCGGCATGCAGCGCGCCCTCGACTACGCCCGCGACCACGGCGTCACCCTGATCAGCGCCATCGGCAACGAGGCCACCGACCTCGGCAGCCCGAAGATCGACCCCATCAGCCCCGACTATCCCCTCGACACCCAGCGCAACCGCGAGATCGACAACTCCTGCCTCAGCGTCCCCGCCGAGTCCAACGGTGTCATCTCGGTCTCCGCAGTCGGCCCCAGCAAGCGCAAGGCCTCCTACTCCGACTACGGCGTCGAGCAGACCGACCTGGCGGCCCCCGGCGGCGACGCCGCCGACTCACCCGACGGCAAGGGCGGCCAGGACATCACCAGGACCGTCCTCGCCGCGGTCCCCGAGAACGTGCTCCGCGCCGGGCGCCTCATCGACGCCGACGGCAAACCGCGCACCGACTCCGTCGTCCGCGACTGCCAGGGCGGAACCTGCGCCTACTACCAGTACCTCGCGGGCAGCTCCATGGCCGCCCCGCACGTGACCGGCGTCGCCGCCATCATCATCAGCCGCTTCGGCAAGCCCGCCAAGGACGGCGTCACCATGCGGCCCGCCGACGTCGAACGACTGCTCTACGCCAGCGCCTCCCAGACCTCCTGCCCGAGCCCCCGGCGCTACGTCTACCAGGGCTTCACCGGGGACAACGCCCACACCTGCCAGGGTTCCAAGGCCCACAACGGCTTCTACGGCCACGGCATCGTCGACGCGGCCAGGGCCGCGACCATCACCCCCTGACGTCCAGGGCGTCACACCGGCGCAGGTCGGTGACGCCCTCAAGGGCGACGGGGGAGCAGTTCGCCTCGATCCACGCCAGCCGCGGATCGGCGTCCGCCCCCTGCCCCGTGAACCCCGACAACTGGACGAACCGCAGGTCACCCGCCGCGACCAGACGCTTGAGCTCGTCGAGCCCCACCGCCTGGTCCGTGGCGTTGTAGCCGCCCATCGCCACCACATCCCCACCCGTCGCGATGATGTACGGCGCCGCCCCGCTGGCCGACAGCGTCGCCAGCAGGATCCTGGCACCGTCCCGCCGGGCGGTGACGTACTCCAGCACCCGGCGCTGCCCGTCCGTCAACGTCCCCGTCGCCACCCCCCACGTCGACAACCCACCCCCGTTCATCCGCCCCCGGTTGGGGCCACCGCCGGGACCGCCGCCTCGGGGACCACGGCTCCGGGCGCCGCCGCCGGACCCTGTTTCCGGGCCCGCGGCAGGGTTCACCCCGCCCGTCCCGCCCGGCCCCTCCAACGGCTCCGCCACCGACCACGCGGCGGGCGCGAGCAGCACCGCGACCACCGAGAACACCACCGCGAGAACCCTCCCCGGTCTGCCCCACAACCGCCCCACCAGCAGACCCACGACCCCCAGCACCCCCGCCACCCCCACCGACGGCGCCAGCCACGGCAACCAGTCGGGCGTCCGCCGTACCACGACGAGCGCCCACAGCGCCGACCCGCAGACCGCGACGGGAAGCAGCGCCCACGCCCAACCCCCGGGACGCCGGTACAGCCGCCACATCGCCACCGCCCCCGCACCCGCGACCGCCGCCACCGCGGGAGCCAGCTGCGTCGTGTAGTACGGATGGAAGATCCCCTCGGCGAAACCGAAGACCGCCCAGCACGACACCAGCCAGCCACCCCACACCACCCAACCGGCGACCTCCCCGGACCGGGCGGCCTCCCCGCGCCGCGCCGCCAGCGTCACGGCCGCCGCGACCGCCCCCACCACGCAGAACGGCAACAACCAGCTGATCTGCCCCGCCACCTGGTCGTTGAACAACCGGCCGAACCCCGGATCACCGCCCATGCTCGGCCCCGCGTTCCCCAGCCCCGTCCCCGCCCCGTCACGCGTCCCCAGCAACCGGCCAAACCCGTTGTAACCGACCACCAGATCCCACGCGCCGCCGTCCCTGCTGCCCCCCACGTACGGCCTGGCCCCCGGCCACACCTCGACCGCGACCACCCACGCCAGCGACGTCACCACCATCGCCGCGCCCGCGACCGCCAACGCCCGCACCCGCCGCCACGAGACCCCCGCCACCAGCCACGACCCCAGCAGCGCCGGAGCGACCACCCACGCCTGCAGCATCTTCACCGTGAACGCCAGCCCGACGAACACACCCCCGGCCACCAGCCAACGCGCCCGATCCTCCCGCACCGCCCGCGTCACCGCGTACGCCGCGCACACCAACGTCAGAACCAGCAACGTGTCCGGATTGTCATTACGGTTCACCGCCACCGTGATCGGCGTCAACGCCAGCACGACCGCCGCGACCGACGCCGCCACCGGACCCGCCCAGCGCAGCACCGCCCGATGCAGCACGACAACCGCGAGCACCCCCTCGACCACCTGCGGCAGGATCAACGCCCACCCGTGATAACCGAAGACCCGCGCCGACAACGCCTGCACCCACAACGCCCCCGGCGGCTTGTCCACCGTGGCGACCCCCAGCGGATCGAACGCCCCGAAGAAGAAGTTCGACCAGCTCACCCCCATCGACCGGACGGCCGCCGCGTAGTAGGAGTTGCCGTACCCGAGCGACCCCGGCGCCCAGCCGTACAGAACCGCCGCCACCGCGCACACCGCGACCAGCGACCACCTCGACCACCGTGGTTCCCCGCGCACATCCATGCGCCACAACCTCGGGCCGCCGGCTCAACAACCCCTTGACACCCCATGAGGATCCAATGAGAACCCCCGGATCCACGCCGGTGACACGATGTCATCGAGTTTTTCACCCCTGCTCCGGCCAACGTAACGACCAAGTGGTCTGTACCAATTAGGGTGGGACCCGTGACTCGTCGCGCAAAAATCGTCTGTACCCTCGGCCCCGCCACCTCCTCCCCTGAACGCCTCCGCGAACTCATCGCCGCAGGCATGGACGTGGCTCGTTTCAACCTCAGCCACGGCAGCCAGGAACTGCACAAGGAGGTCTACGACAGGGTGAGGGAGGCCGCCGCCGAACTCGGCCGCGGTGTGGGCGTGCTCGCCGACCTGCAGGGCCCCAAGATCCGCGTCGGAAAGTTCGAGGAGGGCCCGGTCCGCCTCGGCTTCGGAGACGTCTTCACCATCACCACGGAAGACGTCCCCGGCGACCGCGAACAGGTCTCGACCACCTACCTCGGCCTCCACAAGGACGTCCGCCCCGGCGACAGCATCCTCGTCGACGACGGACGCGTCCACCTGGAGGTCACCCGCATCGACGGCCCCCGCGTGACCACACGCGTGATCATCGGCGGCATGATCTCCGACAACAAGGGCCTCAACCTGCCCGGCGTCAACGTCAGCGCCCCCGCCCTCACCGACAAGGACGAGGCCGACCTCCGCTGGGCCCTGCGCACCGGCTTCGACCTCATCGCCCTGTCCTTCGTCCGGCGCCCCTCCGACGCCGACGTCGTCCGCAACATCATGGAGCAGGAGGCCGTCCGCCTCCCGCTGCTCGCCAAGATCGAGAAGCCCCAGGCCGTCGAACGGCTCCCCGAGATCATCGAGGCCTTCGACGGCATCATGGTCGCCCGCGGCGACCTCGGCGTCGAGCTCCCCCTCGAAGAGGTGCCGATCGTCCAGAAACGCGCCATCGAACTCTGCCGCGAGAAGGCCAGACCGGTCATCGTCGCCACCCAGATGCTCGACTCCATGATCTCCGCCCCCCGGCCCACCCGCGCCGAGGCCTCCGACGTCGCCTACGCCGTCATGGAAGGCGCCGACGCCGTCATGCTCTCCGGCGAGACCTCCGTCGGCAACTACCCCATCGAGACCGTCCAGACCATGAGCCGCATCGCGGGCACCGCGGAGAAGACCTGGCTGCAGGCCACCCACAGCCTCGACCGGCTGCCCGAGACCACCGGTGGCGCCATCGCCCGCGCCGCGGCCGAGGTCGGCGCCATCGTCGGCGCCAAGGCCCTCGTCGCCTTCACCATGTCCGGCGAGACCGCCCGCCGCCTGGCCCGCTACCGCTCACCCATCCCGCTGCTCGCCTTCACCTCCGCACCCCACGTCCGCAACCAGCTCGCCCTCACCTGGGGCGTGGAGACCTTCGAGGTCCCCTTCGTCCACCACACCGACGACATGGTCCGCCAGGTCGAGGCCTCCCTGCTGGCCAACGCCCGCCTGGAGAAGGGCGACAAGGTCGTCATCGTCGCCGGATCCCCTCCCGGCACCGCGGGCTCGACCAACGCCCTGCGCGTCCACACCATCGGCGCCGCCGTCTCCCACCCCGCCTGACGCGGCCCACCCACCCCATCCGGTACGGCGGCGCCCACGACGCCCGCCGTACCGGCACCGAAAGTCAACGCCCGTCGAACTCCCACGTCCGCAGGAGCAGCCTCCTGCCCTTCTCCTCACCGGGGATCGGCGGCGCCTCCGTCAGGGAGTAACCCGCGGCACCCGCCACCGCCGCACTCGCGACGTTCTCCGCCTCGATCTCCAGCAACAACCGGTCGATCCCCAGCGTGCCGCGTGCGAACTCCGTCATCACCCGCACCGCCCGCACCGCCAGCCCCCGCCCCCGGTGAGCAGCCCCCACGCTGTAACCGATCTCCGCGACCTCCGAACCGGGCTCACTCCACATCAGCAGCACCTCACCCAGCGCCGCCCCCGCGCCCTCGGTGATGGCCAACTGGACCGCCTGCCCCGCCGAACGCCTCTCCCGCGCACGCTTCAGATAGAGCCGGGCCGCCTCCAGGTCGAACGGGGAGACCAGCGGCGTCCAGTAGGCCACCTGAGGATCGTCGAACAGACCGACCATCGTCTCCAGGTCGTCGTCCTCCCACTCACGCAACACCAGGCCGTGCCCGCTCAGACGGAGCTCCCCAGGGACGACGCCACCAGTCATGACTGCCTCTCAGATCGAAGAGCCGGATGCGCCGACTCTTCCCGATCCTTCCCTCCAGCGGCAAATCGCCCCACCCGCCGTCAGTACTTCGGGCCGACGAACTCGTCCAGCCGCTCGACGGCCTCGCGGCGCGCGACGGAGATGGTGTTCGGCTTGGGCAGTCGCCAGGCGACACCGAGCATGTCGAGGGTTTCCCCGCAGAGGGCGAGAATGTCGCGGGACTCGTTCACGAAGAGATAACGCGGATATTCGTACAACTGCGACCGGCCGTCGAACTCTCGCCGGACCCGGTTGGTCAGCCTGCACCCGTCGGAGTGGAACAGGCCGCGGGCGAGGCTGCCGGGATTGGCCTCGACGATCTTCCGTTGCCAGTTCTCCAGCTTTATCGGGCGTTCGTGTTTCTTTCCCGGCCCGTGCTGGGGGAGGAGGTGGGGCCAGTGTTTGGAGAAGCAGTTGATCTCCGTGCACCCCTGGCGGGGGAGCCTGCGGACCTTGTTGCCCGGTCTGAGGGCGGCCAGCGCCTGGGCGCACTCCTCCTGGAGACCGGGCCAGGCGTCCGCGCACATGATCCGCAGGGACCAGACCTGCTTCGCGGGGTCTCCGACGGTGCTGATGCAGCCGTCCCCGAGATAGAGGCCCAGAAGGTAGGCGTAGACGTCGCCGGGGGCGGGTGGCTGCGGGATCTCCTGGCACCGGGGGCAGGAGGCCACCCGTGAGGAGAGGTGGTCGGGATTGTCCCGCCACTGCCTGACCGTCGCCCGCGAGACGCCTGTCTGGCGGCTGACCGCGCTGACGGTCTGGCCGGAGCCGAGAAGCCGGAGCACCCTTTGACGGACGGTGAGGTCGTACATGCGGAGAGTGTCGCAGGAGGGTACGACAGAAACGCGTGGTGCTTCGGCGGGAACTGCCTTTGGTGCCCTGAGTGGGATTCGAACCCACACTAGATGGTGTTTGAGACCATTTCCTCTGCCGTTGGGATATCAGGGCATATTTCCGGACTTGTCCGGATTGCGTGTCGGTGGTGAGCTTACCCAGAACTGGATCAGCTGTGGACACCGGCGTGGTCCTAATCTAGCGGACATCGGTACTCTCTTGCTCGTGAGTACGCAGCGGCGAGTGGTGATCGCGGAAGACGAGGCTCTGATCCGCCTCGACCTCAAGGAGATGCTGGAGGAGGACGGGTACGCCGTCGTCGCGGAGGCGGGGGATGGGGAGTCCGCTGTCGCGCTGGCGGCCGAGCACCGGCCCGATCTGGTGATCCTGGATGTGAAGATGCCCATCCTGGACGGCATCTCCGCCGCCGAGCAGATCGTGTCGCGGCGGATCGCCCCGTGTCTGATCCTCACCGCGTTCTCGCAGCGTGATCTTGTTGAGCGGGCGCGGGACGCCGGGGCGATGGCGTATTTGGTGAAGCCGTTCACGAAGTCGGATCTGGTGCCCGCGATCGAGATGGCGGTGAGCAGGCACGAGGAGATCGTGGCGCTTGAGCGGGAGGTGGGGTCGCTCTCGGATCGGCTGGAGACGCGCAAGCTGGTTGAGCGGGCGAAGGGGTTGTTGATGGCGGAGCACGGGTGGAGTGAGCCGCAGGCGTTCCGGTGGATTCAGAAGGCGTCGATGGATCGCCGGTTGAGTATGCGTCAGGTGGCGCAGGTCGTGGTTGACGGGGTGTCGGGGGCGGGGGGTGCGCAGGAGGGCTGAGGGGTGGGCCCGGTCGCCGGGTCCCTCTTTCCTTTAGGAAGGTTTCCTGTTTGTTGAGCCCGCGTCGGCTCCGGTGTTCCGGGTCTGACGCGGGCTTTTGCGTGTTTGAAGTGATCTATGTGAGGGTGGTGATGCAGGCGGTGACCATGACTTTTGTCGGTTATAGCTGAAAAGGATCGGTGTAATAACGAAACAGTTACGGTGGCCTGTCCTGTATCGACCCGTGACATCCGCTGGCTGTACTAACCGACACAACCCCCTGGCCACTCCGCCAGGGAGGGCATCTGTGAACCCGCTCCCTATGAGGGGTCGGGCGAAAGGAAGGCAACCTTGCGGCCCAAGACTGCTCGCCTCGGTGGAGTGCTCGCTGCCGGTATGGCACTCACCCTCGGTCTCGCTGCCTGTGGTAACGGTGGCACTGAGGCCCAGTCGTCGGACGGCGGCGCCAGCGACACCCCCGCTGCCAGCACCGTCAAAATCGGTTTCATGGGTGACCTGACCGGCGCCAACGCGGGTATCGTCATTCCGCCGTGGAACGGCGCGAACCTCGTCGTTGACGAGTACAACAAGACCAACCCGGCCACGAAGATCGAGCTGGTCAAGTACGACAGCCAGGGTGACGCCTCCAAGGCCGTCGCGCTGGCCCAGCAGGCCATCAAGAACGACAAGGTCGTCGGCCTGATCGGCCCGGCCTTCTCCGGTGAGTCGGCGCAGGTCGCCCCGGTGCTCGAAGAGGCGGGTATTCCCAGCATCACGGCCTCGGCGACGAACACCAAGCTCGCCGAGAACGGCTGGAAGTTCTGGCACCGCGTGCTGCCGAACGACAGCGTCCAGGGCCCCGGTATCGCGGACTTCATCGCGGGTGCGGCGGGCGCGAAGAACGTCTTCGTCATCGATGACAAGTCGGAGTACGGCAAGCCACTGGCCGACGCGGTCCGCGGGCAGCTGGGCACCAAGGGTGTGAAGCTGACCAACGACTCGCTCGACCCGGCCGAGAGTGACTTCTCCTCGGTGGTGAACAAGGTCGTGGCGGCCAAGCCCGACGCGATCTTCTTCGGCGGTTACTACGCCGCGGGCGGCAACCTGCTCAAGCAGCTGCGTGACAAGGGTGTGAAGGACGCGAAGTTCTTCTCCGGTGACGGCTCGCTGGACAAGGGCCTCATCGACGGCGCCGGCGCGCAGAACGCCGAGGGTGCCCTCGTCGGCTGCCCCTGCTACATCGCCACCCCCGACGTCACCGACCCGAAGGTGAAGAACTTCGCCGACTCCTACAAGGCGAAGTTCAACGCCGACCCGGCGATCTACGCCTCCGAGGGTTACGACGCGGCGACGGTCTTCGTCGAGGCGGTCAAGGCGGGCAACACCACCACCGACAAGATCAACGAGTTCATCAAGACCGTTGACCTGGCCGGTGTCTCCAAGCAGGTGAAGTTCGGCGACAACGGTGAGGTCGTCGCCAAGGACATCTACATCTACCAGGTGAAGGGCGGCGCCATCACGCTGCTGGGCAAGGCCACCGAGGCCAAGCTGGGCTAGGGACGGACCGCGAGAAGAGAAGGTAGTTGGCGCACGGGGAGCGGGATCGCCGAAGCGCGGTCCCGCTTTCCGTGTACTTCCACCAGAGTCCACGAGGTTCTGCTGGAAGCGGTGTGCTACCGGCAGTGCAGGCGACCCCCGCTAGAAGTGGTAAACCCTAGTGCTCAATGACTTCATCAATCAGTTCTGGCCGGCCACAATCGACGGCCTGGCCTTCGGTTCGATCTACGCCCTCATAGCGCTCGGCTACACCATGGTGTACGGCGTGCTGCGTCTGATCAACTTCGCGCACTCCGAAGTGTTCATGATCGGAACCTTCGGTGCGATGTTCGTCCCGTTCGTGTTCGGCATCAGTTCTCCGCTGACCGGCATCGCGCTGGCCGGAGTGATTCTGCTGATGGTCGTGGCCGGGATGCTCGCCTCCGCGGGGACCGCGGTGGCGCTTGAGCGGATCGCGTACCGGCCGTTGCGCAAGCGCGGGGCCTCCCGCCTCGCGGCGCTCATCTCGGCCATCGGCGCCTCGATCTTCCTGCAGGAGCTGTTCGCGCTCCTGGTGATCCCGAACGTCTTCAACCGTCCGCAGCAGGGCCGCATCCAGATGGGCCTTCCCCGGTTGATGGAGCGGACCGAGCTGTTCTCCATCTTCGGTCACTCGGTCCGGGTGGACCAGGTGCTCGTGATCGTGGCGGCGGTCGGCATGATGATCGCGCTGGACGCCCTCGTCAACCGTACGAAGATCGGCCGTGGTATCCGCGCCACCGCGCAGGATCCCGAGGCGGCGGTCCTCATGGGCGTCGACATCAACAAGATCGTCAGGATGACGTTCCTGATCGGCGGCGGCATGGCCGGTGTGGCCGGGGCGCTGTACCTGATCTCGTACGAGAACACGTACTACTACATCGGCTTCCTCTTCGGGATCAAGGCGTTCACCGCGGCGGTCCTGGGCGGCATCGGCAACCTGCGCGGTGCCCTGGTCGGCGGTGTGGTGCTCGGCCTCGTGGAGAACTACGGGGCGATCTTCGCGGGCTCCGACTGGAAGCACGTGATCTCCTTCAGCATCCTCGTCTTGGTCCTGATGTTCCGCCCCACCGGAATCCTCGGTGAATCACTCCAGCAGGCGCGCGCATGAACCAGAAGAATTCCGTGGAAGGTTTCCGTCATCGGTTCAGCCAGTACGGCGACGCCGTACACGAACGCTGGCTGAACACGCCGGGCTGGCAGCGCTGGATCGTCTATGTGGTCCTGATCGTCGCGGCGCTGCTGCTGCCCTCGGAGAGCATCGGCTCGTTCATGTCGCCCTACACGGACTGGGCGAGCATCCTGTTCTTCCCGATCGGCACCTACGTGGTGCTGGCCATCGGGCTCAACGTGGTCGTCGGTCAGGCGGGCCTGCTCGACCTGGGGTTCGTCGCGTTCTACGCGGTGGGCGGCTACGCGATGGCGTTGCTCGGCACCAGGCTCGGCTGGAACTTCTGGCTGATCCTGGTGGTCGGTATCGGGTTGTGCGCGCTGTCGGGCATCACGCTGGGCGCCCCGACGCTGCGGTTGCGTGGTGACTATCTGGCGATCGTCACGCTGGGTTTCGGTGAGATCATCCGGATCACGGCGCGTAACACCGACGCGATCGGCGGCCCGAACGGTGTCCGCGGCATCCCGCACCCGCCGAGCCTGCCCGACATCGAACTGTTCGGTGTGCAGATCTTCAAGTACGGCGTGCTCGACCCGCGCCCCTACTACTACCTGCTGGTCGCGCTGGCGGTCATTGTGATCGTCCTGGTGAAGCGGTGGGAGAAGAGCAGGGTCGGACGGGCCTGGGCGGCGATCCGTGAGGACGAGGACGCGGCCGAGGTCATGGGTGTGCCGACGTTCCGCTTCAAGATGCTCGCCTTCGCGATCGGCGCCTCGATCGGCGGCGCGATGGGCGTGCTGTGGGCGGCGAAGGCGATCTCGATCAACCCGAACGACTTCCAGTTCCTGCTGTCGGCGACGATCCTGGCCGCGGTGGTCATGGGCGGTGCAGGCAACCTGCCGGGTGTCATCCTGGGCGCGTTCGTCGTGGCGTGGCTGCCCGAGCGTTTCCGTGGTCTGCAGGACTACCGCATGCTGATCTTCGGCGCGGTGCTGGTCGCTCTGATGATCTTCCGGCCCGAGGGGTTGTTGCCCTCGCGCCAGCGTAAGGCGGAGCTGCAAGAGGGATCGGGAGGGATGGGAACCCTCGGCGCTGAGGTGCCCGGTCCCGAGTCGCAGGGTGAGGAGGTGGCCTCCCGATGAGCACCGAGGTGAGCGGGACGGTCGATGGGCGCACTGGCCGCGCGTTGTTGGAACTGCAGGGTCTCGTCATGCGGTTCGGCGGCGTCACGGCGCTGCGCGAGGTCGACCTGACCATCGGCGAGGGGGAGATCTTCGCTCTCATCGGCCCGAACGGCGCGGGCAAGACCACGGTCTTCAACGTGGTGACCGGGGTCTACCAGCCGACGGAGGGGCAGGTTCTCTTCCAGGGCGAGCGGATCAGCGGCGTCAAACGCTTCAGGATCACCAAGCGGGGCATCGCCCGTACGTTCCAGAACATCCGGCTGTTCCACAACATGACGGCCATCGAGAACGTCATGGTGGGCGCGGACGCGCACCACCGCTCGGGCATGCTGAGCGTGGCGCTTGGGCTTCCTGCGCACCGCAAGGCGGAGCGTGAGGGCCGTGCGCTGGCGATGGAGCTGCTCGACTTCGTCGGGGTCTCGCACCGGGCGAACGACCACGCCAAGAACCTGCCCTACGGTGACCAGCGCAGGCTGGAGATCGCCAGGGCGCTGGCGACCAACCCGAAGCTGCTGCTGCTCGACGAGCCCGCCGCCGGTATGAACCCGGCGGAGAAGGTCGCCCTGCAGCAGCTGATCCGCGACATCCGTGACGCGGGCCGGACGATTCTCATCATCGAACACGACATGAGCCTCATCATGGGCATCAGCGACCGGATCGCGGTGCTTGACTTCGGTCAGAAGATCGCCGACGGCCTGCCCGACGAGGTGCGGAACGACCCCCGGGTCGTCGAGGCGTATTTGGGGGCTCCCGCAGATGCTTCTTGAGGTCAAGGACATCCACGTCCACTACGGAAAGATCGCGGCGATCAAGGGCATCTCGGTCGAGGTGAACGAGGGTGAGATCGTCACGCTCATCGGCGCGAACGGCGCGGGCAAGACGACGACCCTGAAGACGATCTCCGGTCTGCGTGGCCTGACGTCGGGGAAGATCGTTTTCAACGGCCAGGACATCAGCAAGCTGCCGGGTCACCGGCGGGTCATCGCGGGTCTCGGGCAGGCGCCGGAGGGCCGGGGTGTCTTCCCCGGCATGACGGTGCACGACAACCTGCTCATGGGCGCCTACACCCGTTCCGGTGACTTCGGCGCGGACCTGGCCGAGGTCTACGAGCTGTTCCCGAGGCTGGCCGAGCGCAGGACGCAGATGGGCGGCACGATGTCCGGCGGTGAGCAGCAGATGCTGGCCATCGGGCGCGCGCTGATGGCCAAGCCGAAGGTGCTGCTGCTGGACGAGCCGTCGATGGGGCTGGCGCCGCTGATGGTGCAGCAGATCTTCTCGATCATCGAGGAGATCAATCGTCGCGGGACCACGGTGCTGCTGGTCGAGCAGAACGCCCAGCAGGCGCTGAAGCTGGCGCACCGGGCCTACGTCCTGGAGACCGGCAAGGTGGTCAAGAGCGCCCCCGCCGCCGACCTGCTCAACGACCCCGACGTGCAGGCCGCCTATCTGGGCGGCGGTCTCGGGCACGAGGAGGCCGCGGAGGAGACCCCCGCAGCGGAGTAGCCGTCCCGGGTGTCCCCGCCGCGTCCGCGTGGCGGGGACACCCGCTCAGGCCAGGGGGACGGTCGCGCCCTGGGTGGTGCCGCCGACGCCGAGGGGCGGGTCGCCGTACAGGCGGACGCCGGTGACCTTGGCGTCCCTGGGGATGTCGAACCACAGGTCCATCTCGATCCTGACCTCGGCGCCGAGCGGGATGGTGTCCGGCTGGCGCTTGATGGCCTGGGCGAACCTGTCCACGGCGTGGGCCGCGCCGTCGGCGGTGAGCAGCCGCTGGCGGCCCGCGACGAAGCGGGAGTTGGTGCGGCCCGGGTTGTCGGCGACGATCCGCACGACCACGTACTGGCCCTTCGCCCGCCACTCGCCGTGGCTGCCGACGAACTCGCTCAGACCGGTCTGCAGGCCGATCACCTGGAAACGGGTGTCACCGTCCGTCACGGGCGCCGCGGTGACCGGGCGTTCGCCGGGCCGTACCGGGCGGGGCGTGAGCTGGTAGGTGGGGGTGGGAGCCGCGGGCGCGGGGGAGGGTTGCGCCGAGCAGGCGGTGAGGAGCGCGGCGGCCAGGGCGGCACCGGTGAACGGCTTTGGGAGGTTGCGCACATCGGGCAACGTAACCGAGAGGCGGGCCGTTCCTCAATGCCTCGTCCCCGTCCACGCCGGGAGTTCCGCGTCGGCCTTTACCCCATCTGAAGTGCGAATATAGAATATTTGCACCGTTTTGGGGCTTGATGGTTCCCTGGTCGGTGGAGGGAGTTGACCGCCCGGCGTCCGAAGGTGTCAGAAGCCGCGTGGGGCATGATACCGATCATGGTTGCGCCGAAAGGGCTTGTTGTCCGAATCGTGTTGCAGCGGTGATCAATACGTCCGTACAGGTGGGCAGTATTACCCGGAGGTAACTGCCCGCGATGTGACTTTGACCGAAGGAGGCCTTGTGGGCCTGAGTTTTGTTTCCCGTCGTGTGCTCGCGGCGGGGGCGGTGGTGGTCGCCGGCACGCTCGGCCTCGCGGCCTGCGGCACCGACAACGGCGGCGGTTCCTCCGCGAGCGCCCCCTCCGAGGGCGGTGTACGGGTGGTCCACCCGGGCAAGCTGACGACCTGCACGAACCTTCCCTACGAGCCCTTCGAGTTCAAGGAGGGGGACAAGATCGTCGGCTTCGACGTCGACATCGTCGACCTGGCGGCCAAGAAGCTCGGCCTGACACAGGACGTCGTGGACATCGACTTCGCGGTCATCAAGAGCGGCGCGGCGATGGCCGCGGGCAAGTGCGACGTGGCGGCGGCCGGCATGACCATCACGCCGGAGCGCAAGGCCAACATCGACTTCTCCGTCCCCTACTTCGACGCGACCCAGGCGCTGCTGGGCAAGAAGGGGATCGGCATCAAGAGCCTCGAAGAGGTCAAGACGAAGAACCTGCGCCTGGGCGCGCAGGCCTCGACCACGGGGCTCGACTACGTCAGGAAGCAGGGCTTCGACCCCAAGGAGTTCGCCGACTCGCCCAAGGAGCTGCTCGGCCTGCAGTCCGGTCAGGTCGACGTGATCGTCCAGGACCTGCCCGTCGTGCTGGCCTGGCTGAAGAAGCCGGAGGTCGCCGACAAGTTCGAGCTGCTCGCCAGCCTGGACACCGGTGAGCAGTACGGCATCGGCCTGAAGAAGAACGCCGACCCGGCGCTGCTCAAGGCCATCGACGAGGCGATCACCACGGCCAAGGCCGACGGCACCTACGAGAAGCTCTACGTCAAGTGGTTCGGCAAGAAGCCCGGAGAGCTCGGCTGACCCATGGCCGACCAGTCAACGACGGCTGAGAAGCCGGGTCCCGCGGGGCCGCGCGCCCGCAGGACCCGGCTCAGCCCGCGAAAGAGACAGCGCGTCAGCCGCGCCCTCCAGTACCTCCTGCTGGTGGCCGTGGCCGTGTTCCTGGTGCTGCGCATCGACTGGAACAGCCTGGCGCAGAACTTCGCCAAGCCGGAGGTCGCCGCGGAGGCCTGGCCCGAGGTGATCACGGTCGCGTTGAAGAACACGATCATCTACTCGGTCGGCGGCTTCGTCTTCGCCTTCCTGTTCGGTCTGCTGCTCGCCCTGATGAGGATGTCGTCGGTGCCGCCCTACCGGTGGCTCGCGGTCGCCTACATCGAGATCTTCCGTGGGCTGCCCGCGCTGTTGATCTTCCTGCTCATCCTGTTCCTGCCGCAGGCGCTGCCCGGCTTCCAGGTGCCCGGCGACACCTACGGGCAGGGCATCCTGGGCCTGACGGTCGTCGGGTCCGCCTACATGGCCGAGACGCTGCGCGCCGGACTGCAGGCCGTACCCAAGGGCCAGGCGGAGGCGGCGCGGTCGCTGGGCATGTCCCACTCGCGGGCCATGATCAGCATCGTCATCCCGCAGGCCGTCAGGATCGTCATCCCGCCGACGACCAACCAGTTCGTCTCCCTGCTCAAGGACTCCTCGCTGGTGCTGTTCCTCGGGGTGACCAGCGAGTACGTCGAACTCACCAAGTTCGGCAACGACCTGGCCTCCACGCACGCAAACGCCACGCCCATCCTGGTCGTCGGCATCACGTACCTGCTCGTCACGATCCCGCTCGGCTATCTCGCGAACCGGCTGGAGAGGCGTCAGGGGAGGGGACGGCGATGAAGGATCCGGTGGCCCCCGTGGCGCACGCGGTCGAGATCAGGGACCTGCACAAGCGCTTCGGCAGGCTGGAGGTGCTCAGGGGCATCGACTTCGCCGTCGATCCCGGCCAGGTGGTGTGCGTCATCGGCCCCTCGGGGTCGGGCAAGTCGACGCTGCTGCGCTGCGTGAACCTGCTGGAGCAGCCGACCTCGGGCCGCGTCGTCCTCGAAGGCGTCGAGCTGACCGACCCCGACGTCGACATCGACGCCGCCCGCCGCCGCGTCGGCATGGTCTTCCAGCAGTTCAACCTCTTCCCGCACATGACGGCGCTGCAGAACGTGATGATCGCCCAGCGGCGGGTGCTCAGGCGCCGCGCCTCAGAGGCCGAGCGGATCGCCAGGGAGCACCTGGCCAAGGTCGGCGTCCTGGAGAAGGCGTCCTTCTACCCCGCCCAGCTGTCCGGCGGCCAGCAGCAGCGGGTCGCCATCGCCAGGGCGCTGGCCATGAGCCCCGCGCTGATGCTCTTCGACGAGCCGACCTCCGCGCTCGACCCCGAACTGGTCGGGGACGTGCTCACGGTCATGCGCAAACTGGCCGAGGAGGGCATGACGATGCTCGTGGTCACCCACGAGATGGCCTTCGCCAGGGACGTCGCCGACCGCGTGGTCTTCATGGACGGCGGAGTGATTGTCGAGGACGGCCCCCCGGACCAGGTGATCGGCTCCCCGAGACACGAACGGACCAGGAGCTTCCTGCGCAGGGTGCTCGACCCGACCCACACCGACGTCTGAATCCGCCGAGACGTACGGCCCGCACCCGCGGGCCGTACGGGCGTCTGAGGGGAGAGGACACGAGCCCGGGGGAGACCTTTGGCGCCGCACAGGACTTCCCCGACCCTGCGCGTTTTCTACTCGGTCCCCCCACGGGCATCGATGTCACCCACCGTAGCGACTCCTGTGGCAAGAGTGCAAAAAGGGGAGGTCGGCTAATGATCGAAAACAGGTGAGTTCCGGATCAGGCGTCCCGCAGCATGCAGGTCAGGCGTGAGCTGCACACCCTGCGGTCCCGCTCGTCGGTGATCTCGATCTCGTAGGTCGCCACGCTCCTGCCGCCGTGCACCAGGGTCGCGACGCCCACGACGTGGCCGGAGCTGACGGCGCGGTGGTGGGTGGCGCTGATCTCGATGCCGACCGCGATCCGCCCGGGGCCCGCGTGCAGCACGGCTCCGACCGAGCCCAGGGTCTCGGCCAGCACGCACGAGGCGCCGCCGTGCAGCAGGCCGTACGGCTGGGTGTTGCCCTCGACGGGCATGCGGCCCGTGACGCGCTCGGCGGAGACGCCGGTCAGCTCGATGCCCATCCGCTCGACGAGCGCGCCCCCGTTGCCGCCGAGGACCTCCTCGACGATCCTGGCGACTTCCTGTGGGTCTGTCATGGTCAAGGGGACGTCTCCTTGTCGCGGGACCAGCGTTTTCTGTCGCACCAGGAGACTAGGCTTCCCCTGTGCCGAAGAACGAAGCGACCCCCTCGCGTCCGTGCCTGCTCCTGCTGGATGGACACTCCCTGGCATACCGGGCTTTCTATGCCCTGCCCGAGGAGAACTTCTCCACCACGACGGGACAGACGACAAACGCCGTCTTCGGGTTCACCTCGATGCTGGTCAACGTGCTGCGTGACGAGCGGCCCACGCACGTGGCCGTCTGTTTCGACCGGTCGGAGCCGACGTTCCGGCACGTGGAGTACCCCGAGTACAAGGCCAACCGCAGCGCGAGCCCGGACAGCTTCCGCAGCCAGATGAGCCTCATCCACGAGATGCTCGACGCCCTGCGTGTGCCGCACCTGTCGCTGTCCGGATACGAGGCCGACGACCTGATCGCCACGCTCGCCACCCGCGCCTCCGCGCAGGGCATGAACGTGCTGGTCGTCACCGGCGACCGCGACGCCCTCCAGCTGGTCGACGAGCGCGTCACGGTGCTGATGACCAGGGTTGGCATCAGCAACATGACCAGGTTCACGCCGGAGGCCGTGCAGGAGAAGTACGAGCTGACCCCCACCCAGTACCCCGACTTCGCGGCCATCAGGGGCGACACCAGCGACAACCTCAGGAACATCCCCGGTGTCGGCGAGAAGACCGCCGCCAAGTGGATCCGCGAGTTCGGCTCGCTTGAGGAGCTGGTCAACCGGGTCGACGAGGTCAAGGGCAAGGTCGGCGACAAGCTGCGCGACCACCTCGACCAGGTCCTGCTGAACCGCCGCCTCACCCAGCTCACCCGTGACGTCCCGCTTGAGGTCGAGGTCACGGCGCTGACGGTCGGCCAGGGCGACCGCGCCGAGATCGACAAGATCCTCGACACGCTGGAGTTCAGGGGCGAGCTGCGCGACCGGCTGTTCAAGACCCTCTCCTCGGCCGAGCCCGAGGTGGGCGAGGGCTTCGAGGTCGAGACGGTCGTGCTCGGCCCCGACGAGGTCGGGCCGTGGCTGCGGGCCATGCCCGAGGGCAGGGCGGGCCTGGCCTTCAAGGGCTCCCACGGCAGCGGCACCGGGCGGGTCGACAGCATCGCGATCGCCGCGCCCGGCGACGCGGGCGCGGCCTTCGTCGACCAGACGACGCTCACCGAGGCCGACGAGGCGGCGCTGCGCGAGTGGCTGTGCGACGCCTCCCGGCCGAAGGCCGTGCACGACGCCAAGGGGCTGATCCTCGCGCTGTGGGCCCAGGGGCTCGACCTGCGCGGCCTGACCTGCGACACGGCGCTGGCGGCCTACCTGGCGATGCCCGGTCAGCGCTCCTTCCCGCTTGAGGACCTCGTGCGGGTCTACCTGAGCAGGGAGCTGCGCGGCGAGGAGGACAACGGCGGCCAGGCCAGCCTGTTCGACGACCAGGAGGCCGACGCCGCCCACGACCTCGGGCTGCGGGCCATGGCCGTTCGTGAGCTGGCCGACGCCCTTGAGGCCTTCCTGGAGCCGCAGGGCGGCACCCACCTGATGGGCGACGTCGAGCTGCCCCTGGTGACGGTCCTGGCCGAGCTCGAACGGGCCGGGATCGCCGCGGACGGCCCCTACCTCAGCGGTCTTGAGGCCGAGTTCGCCGCCGCGGTCAAGCAGGCCGTGGACGCCGCGCACGCCGCCGTGGGGGAGCAGTTCAACCTGGGCTCGCCCAAGCAGCTGCAGGAGATCCTGTTCGTCAGGCTCGGCCTGCCCAAGACCAAGAAGATCAAGACCGGTTACAGCACCGACGCCGAGCAGCTGGCGTGGCTGGCCACGCAGACCGACCACGAGCTGCCCGCCATCATGCTCAGGCACCGCGACCAGGCCAAGCTGCGCGTCACGGTCGAGGGGCTGATCAAGGAGATCGCCGACGACGGCCGCATCCACACCACGTTCAACCAGATCATGGCGGCCACCGGGCGGCTCAGCTCCGAGAAGCCCAACCTGCAGAACATCCCGATCCGCACCGCGGAGGGGCGCAGGATCCGCCAGGGCTTCGTGGTCGGCCCCGGCTACGAGACCCTGCTGACCGCCGACTACAGCCAGATCGAGCTGCGGATCATGGCCCACCTGTCCGGCGACGCGTCACTGATCGCGGCCTTCGAGTCCGGGCACGACTTCCACCAGGCGACCGCGGCGCGGGTCTTCGACATCGAGCCCCAGCAGGTCAACGGGGAGATGCGGGCCAAGATCAAGGCGATGAACTACGGCCTCGCCTACGGCCTGTCCGACTTCGGGCTCTCCGGGCAGCTCGGCATCCCGGTGCAGGAGGCCAGGGCCCTCAAGGACGAGTACTTCGAGGAGTTCGGCGGCGTCCGCGACTTCCTCAACGCGATCGTCACCCAGGCCAGGCAGGACGGCTACACCGAGACCATCATGGGCAGGCGCCGCTACCTGCCCGACCTCAACAGCGACAACAGGCAGCGCAGGGAGATGGCCGAGCGGATGGCCCTCAACGCGCCGATCCAGGGCTCCGCGGCCGACATCATCAAGGTCGCCATGCTCGGCGTGCACGAGGCGGTCAAGGAGGCGGCGCTGCGCTCGCGGATGCTGCTCCAGGTCCACGACGAGCTGGTGTTCGAGGTGGCGCCCGGAGAGCTGGAGACCCTGCGTGAGCTGGTCGTCGACCGGATGAACGCGGCCTACTCGCTGCGCGTCCCCCTTGAGGTCTCCGTCGGCGTCGGCCGCACCTGGGAGGACGCGGGCCACTGAGGCCCCCTTTCGTACCACCCGCCCCGCGATGTTCCGCGGGGCGGGTGCCGTCACGCTGTGGTTCCCCTCAAGACACGCAGTGGTGACCTGGTAGATCCTTGGTTGTTTGCCCGGCCTGCCCGAGTCTGTTCTAGGGTTGGTAATCCAGTCGATATCTCGATGGATACGGGAGTTTTGTGCGGAGTTCAGCGCCACTGACACAGATCATCATGCTCGCGAACGTGGTGGTCGTGATCACCGCGGTGACCGTGCTCCTGGTGCGCCCCGAGGCGTCGCCGACCTCCGTCTCACTGGCGGGTACGGCGTCGCCGATCAGCACACCACCGACACCGCCGCCCACACAGACTCCCTCCGTCACACCGTCCCCCGGCCCCTCTCCCGTGGTCGCGCTGCCCTCCGCCGAGCTGCCGCCGCCGGTGGTGGCCTCGCCGGAGTTCGCCAAGCAGGTCAAGGCCAACGAGGCCGGGATGGTCCCGGTGCTGATGTACCACCGGATCTTGAAGAAGCGGCTGGCCTCCATCGACAGGACCCCGTCCCAGGTGCGCCAGGAGATGGAGAAGCTGGCCAGGAACGGCTACGTGCCGGTCACCGCACACGAGTTCGTCACCGGCGACATCCGCATCCCCGCGGGCAAACACCCGGTCGTGCTGACCTTCGACGACGGCCATCCGAGCCACTTCGCGCTCGACAAGGCCGGTGCCCCGGCCAAGGACACCGCGGTCGGGATCATCTATCAGGTGGCCAAGAAATACCCAGAGTTTCGGCCAGTCGCGACATTTTGGGTAAATCATCAGCCTTTCGGACTCCGGGACGCGCACGCCCAGGAGAACGCGGTGCGGTGGCTGACCACGCACGGCTTCGAGGTGGCCAACCACACCTGGGACCACCCCTATCTGCCGGGCCTGTCGAAGAAGAAGATCGCCGAGCAGCTCGTCCGCGTCCAGCGGATGCTGACCAAGTACGGCGCGGGCACCCCGGACACGCTGGCGCTGCCGTTCGGCGCCATGCCGCGCAAGCGCTCGACCGTCCAGTCGGGCAAGTGGGACGGCACGTCCTTCGCCTTCAAGGGCGTCTTCCTGGCCGGTGCGCAGCCGTCGGACTCGCCGTTCACCAAGGGCTACGACTGGCGGGCGATCCAGCGGGTCCAGAGCAACGGCAAGAAGGGCGAATGCCGCAAGTGGTGCTCGCAGTACTGGCTGGAGTGGCTGGGCAAGCACCCCGACCGGCGATACACGGCGGACGGCGATCCCGAACGCATCTCCGTTCCACGGGAACTTCGGGGTAATATCAGCCCGCAGTGGAAGCAGCGGATCAATGCCTACTGACGGCGTTGACCCATGGCTCAACCATCGGTGTGTCGTGCTACCGGATTGACCAGGCTCGTCTGTTCTCATATGCTGATCGCTGCGCTGTGGGCTCGCGCGTGTCTCGGACGGAGTGGGCTCGCGCTCGATCAGGCCGGTGGATTCCCGGCTGAACGATAAGAGGCCTGCCGCGTGTTCGCCACATCGACATCTGTCCGCGTTCGGAGCAATTCCACACATGACGAGCAGCACTGAGGCCACCTCGAGCACCCCGCAGGTAGCGGTCAACGACATCGGCTCCGAGGAAGAGTTCCTCGCAGCGATCGACCTGACCATCAAGTACTTCAACGACGGCGACATCGTCGAGGGCACCGTCGTCAAGGTCGATCGAGACGAAGTTTTGCTCGACATCGGCTACAAGACCGAGGGTGTGATCCCCTCGCGTGAGCTCTCGATCAAGCATGATGTCGACCCGGCGGACGTCGTCGAGGTTGGCGAGCACGTCGAGGCCCTGGTTCTCCAGAAGGAGGACAAGGAGGGTCGGCTCATCCTGTCCAAGAAGCGCGCCCAGTACGAGCGCGCCTGGGGCACGATCGAGAAGATCAAGGACGAGGACGGCATCGTCACCGGCACCGTCATCGAGGTCGTCAAGGGCGGCCTGATCCTCGACATCGGTCTGCGCGGCTTCCTGCCCGCGTCGCTGGTCGAGATGCGCCGGGTCCGCGACCTGCAGCCCTACGTGGGCCGCGAGCTCGAGGCCAAGATCATCGAGCTGGACAAGAACCGCAACAACGTGGTCCTGTCCCGCCGTGCCTGGCTGGAGCAGACCCAGTCCGAGGTTCGCCAGACGTTCCTCAACACCCTCCAGAAGGGCCAGGTCCGCAAGGGCGTCGTGTCCTCGATCGTCAACTTCGGTGCCTTCGTGGACCTGGGTGGCGTCGACGGACTCGTCCACGTCTCCGAGCTGTCCTGGAAGCACATCGACCACCCCTCCGAGGTCGTCGAGGTCGGCCAGGAGGTCACCGTCGAGGTTCTCGACGTCGACATGGAGCGCGAGCGGGTCTCGCTGTCGCTCAAGGCGACGCAGGAGGACCCCTGGCAGCAGTTCGCCCGCACCCACCAGATCGGCCAGGTCGTGCCGGGCCGCGTCACCAAGCTGGTGCCGTTCGGCGCGTTCGTCCGCGTCGAGGAGGGCATCGAGGGCCTGGTCCACATCTCCGAGCTGGCCGAGCGCCACGTCGAGATCCCCGAGCAGGTCGTCCAGGTCGGCGACGAGATCTTCGTGAAGATCATCGACATCGACCTCGACCGCCGCAGGATCTCGCTGTCGCTCAAGCAGGCCAACGAGAGCGCCGCGGGCGCCGACGTCGAGTTCGACCCCACGCTGTACGGCATGGCGGCGACCTACGACGACTCGGGCAACTACATCTACCCCGAGGGCTTCGACTCCGAGACCGGCGAGTGGCTTGAGGGCTTCGACCGCCAGCGCGAGGAGTGGGAGCGGCAGTACGCCGAGGCCCAGACCCGCTTCGAGGCGCACAGGCGTCAGATCGAAGAGGCCCGCAAGGCCGAGGCGGAGGCGGGCGAGGCTGCCCCCACCTCCTACTCGGGCGAGACCCCGGCCGCCGGTGGCTCCAGCTCCTCCGCTCCGGCGGCGGGCGCCCTGGCCTCCGACGAGGCTCTCGCCGCTCTGCGGGAGAAGCTCGCGGGCGGTCAGAGCTGACCTCTCCCGGTAGTTGATGTGGCGATCTGAGGATCCGAGGAAGGGCTCCGCCGAAGGCGGGGCCCTTTTTCGCGCCCACCCTCGGGTCCGCGGCCCGCGCTAGGGTTGCCGGGTGACCGAGATCGAGCGGGCGGCCCCCGCGGACGCGGGCGAGATCCTCACCGTCCAGCGGGCCGCCTACGTGAGCGAGGCCCAGCTCTACGGCGACCCGTTCATCCCGCCCCTGGTCGAGTCCGCCGAGCAGGTGGACAGGGCGATAAGGACGGGCGTCGTGCTCGTCGCCAGGCAGGGCGAGCGGATCGCCGGGGCGGTCCGCGGCCGGCTGTCGGGCACCACCTGCCTGGTCGGACGCCTGGTCGTCGCACCCGACCTGCAGGGCAGGGGTGTCGGCGGCGCCCTGCTGGACGGCCTCCACGGGGAGATGGACACGGCCCTGGCGTTCGACCTGTTCACCGGGCACCTGTCGGAGGGCAACCTGCGGCTCTACCGGCGCCACGGCTACCGCGAGACCCACAGGGAGCGGATGAGCGACCACCTGACCCTGGTCCACCTGCGCAGGCAGCTGTAGCGGCACGTATTCTGCGGACCATGTTGAAGGTGGGGCTCACCGGAGGAATCGGATCCGGCAAGAGCGAGGTGTCGCGGCGGCTGGCCGCCAGGGGCGCCGTGGTGATCGACGCCGACAGGATCGCCCGCGAGGTGGTCGAACCGGGAACCGAGGGGCTGGAACGGATCGTCGCCCTGTTCGGGCCCGAGATCCTGCGCGAGGACGGCTCACTCGACCGGGGAAAACTCGGCTCGATCGTCTTCGCCGACTCGGAGAAACTGGCCTCCCTCAACGCCATCGTGCACCCGCTGGTCGCGGCGCGGGTCGCCGAGCTGCAGAGCCAGGCCGACGAGGACGCCATCGTCGTCTACGACGTGCCGCTGCTGGTGGAGAACAACCTCGCCCCGATGTACGACGTGGTCATCGTCGTGGACGCGGCCGACGAGACACGCGTCGGACGGCTGGTCAGGCTGCGCGGCATGACCGAGGCCGACGTCAGGACCAGGCTCGCCGCCCAGGCGAGCCGTGAGGAGCGGCTGAGGGCCGCCGACATCGTGGTGCCCAACGAAGGGCCCCTGGAGGAGCTTGAGGGCCGGGTGGACGCCCTCTGGGCCGACCTGGCCGCCCGCGCCAAGGCCTGAGCCCCGGGGGCGTCAGGCTCCGCCACGGGGACGAGACAGGACGAGCCTTACGTATGAGGCCGTCTCCCAGGAAATCATCCGATCGGCCCAGGTGGCCGGGGGGTCCGCGCCTCTACCGTCGAGATACTTTCATCGGCGGTGGCGGGGGACGGCGTGCGGGGCGTACGAGGCGTGGGCGGATTCATGGCGGCCGTGACGGGTGTCGTCCTTCTCCTCGCGCCCCTGCTGCTGCCGCGACCCGGCCTGCCCGGGCTCGCGGCCCTGGCGTCCGGCGGGGCGCCCGAGGGGGCCTATCTCCAGATCGCCGCCCACCCGGACGACGACCTGCTGTTCATGAGCCCCGACCTGCTGAGGCTGCTCGCGCGCGGCGCGCGCACCGTCACGGTCTACCTGACCGCGGGGGAGGGGGTGGCGGGGCTGCGCGACGGGCACCCGCCGAGGCGCTACAGCATCGACAGGCAGCAGGGGGTCAGGGCCGCCTACGCCTGGGCGGCGGGGGTCCGCGACCGGTGGCGGCGCAGCCTCATGACCGTGGGCCGGGCCCGGGTCGAGGTCGACACGCTGACGGACCTGCCGCGCGTCCAGCTGGTCTTCGCCGGGCTGCCCGACGGCGGCGACCCCAGGGCGGACGGCGGACGCGGCGCCCTGAGCCGCCTGTGGGCCGATCCCGGCGGGCCGACCTGTGTGCGTCCCTTCACCAGGCCCACGGTCTGCCTGACCCACTCCGACGTCCTGGACGCGCTGCGCGTGCTGATGCGGACCTTCCGGCCCTCGGTGCTCAACACCCTCGACCCGGACCCGCCCCCGGGCGTCGCCGACCATCCCGACCACGTCGCCGCGGCCCGCTTCGCCGCGGCGGCCGCCCCGAGGGGCGTCAGGGTGGTCGTCTACCGGGGCTACCCCACGCTGCCCCTGCCGCCCAACCTCACCGCCGCCGAACACGAGGCCAAACGGGAGGCCTTCGCCGTCTACCGGCGCCACGACTACCGGGCGGGCCCGGGGCGCCGCTACGACGCCTGGCTCCAGCGGATGTACCGGGGCTCGCCGTGAGGGACGTGACGGCGGGGGGTGGGGCGCTCGGGGGGCGTGGGGGGCGGGGGAGCGGCCCCGGTCGGCGGGAGGCGCCAACCGGGGCCTGGCCGTAAAAAACGGCTAGAACCAGCCGCGGTGCTGGGCCATGGAGTGCAGGCCCGCGCGCAGCGACTGCTCCACCTGGCCGGGGTGGTCGTCGTAGTGGACCGTGAAGCGGTTGTAGGTGTCGTGGCTTGAGGTCAGGAAGCCGCCGCGCTTGTCGGCCTCCAGGATGACGTCCACCGACCTCGGGCCCGCGATGAAGGTCAGTTCGAGCTCGCTGAAGTGCCGGGAGTACTCGGGGCCCACGTAGTACTCGATCTCCTGGAAGAACGGCATGCGGGAGCCGCGCAGCGTGCCGCGCTCCAGGTCGGCCTTCTTGAAGCGGAAGCCCATGTGGTCGAGCGCGCCCAGCACGTGGTCCTGGGCGGGCAGCGGGTTGACGAACAGCGCGTCGAGGTCGCCCTTGTCCAGCGCCCCGGCCAGCGCCAGCTCGGTCGACACACCCAGCTGCATGCCGCGCAGCGGGTGGCCGCCGATGGCGCTGATCGGGGTCTCCCACGGGACGGGGATCTCGAACGGGGCCGACTGCGGCGCGCCCGCGGCCAGGTGGAAGGAGCCGGTGATCTGCTGGCGCAGGAAGCTGTAGGTGGTCTTGTACTCGTTGTCGCCGCTCTCGACCTCGACGACCGCGGTGAAGTCGATGAAGATGCCCTCGACCCGGTAGTCGGAGCCGCCGCCGCGGAAGTTGACCTGCCCGCGCAGGGTCTCGCCGGGGCGGACGTTGGAGTTCAGCAGCACCGTGTCGACCTCGACGCCGGCGCCGAAGGCGGCCATGAGTTTACGGAACACCATTGGGGGACTCTCCCGGGGGTTGTGAAAGGGTTCTAGTTAGGTTCGACGGACGGCCTGACCTGGCCGTTCCCGGTGCTGTGCTCCGCGGCGAGCTGCGGCAGGAGCTGGGCGAGAAGCAGGGTGGCCAGGGGGGAGGTCTCTCCCGAGGCGCCGCCGGTGCGCACCACGACCGGGCGGGGGGCGTTCTCCGCGAGCCTGGCGCCCACGTCGAGACGGCGGCGGGCCAGCTCGTACTGGAGCACGGCGCGGTTGTCGCGGTAGGAGTCGGCGAGCCTGCGCAGTCCCTTGGCCTCGTTCTCCGCCGAGGTCAGCTCGGCCCTGCCCTTGGCCTCGATCTCCCAGCGCACCCGCTGGGCCTGCGTCTCGTGCTCCTCAAGCATGCGGGCGACGTCCTTGCGCGCGGTGTTCGCGGCGGCCCTGACCTCGACGATACGGGCGTCCCTGGTCTTCTTGGCCCGCTCGATCTCCATGAGCAGGGTGTCGATGCGCCGCTTGCGGGTCAGCTCCCACTCCCGCTCGAAGGCCGACAGCTCCTTGGCGACCTTCTCCCGCGTCGCCAGGTGCTGCTGGTACTGGTCGGGAAGCTGCACGTCGGGGATGTTCGCGCCGGTGATGCGCACGCCGTACCTGCCGAGCTGGCGGGTCAGCAGCTCCTGCATGTCACCCACGTCGGAGCCGCGCAGGTCGTAGGCCCGCTCGGTGTGGACCCTGCGGCTGCGCTGACGGATGGCGTCCTGTACGGCGCTGCTGAGCACGAGGTCGAAGTTGCCCGCCCCGATCGTCCTGACGAAGGCGACGGGATCGACGATGCGGAACTTCAGGAAGAACTCGATCGACTTCAGCGGCACGTTCTCGGCGGTCGGGCAGGCCGCGATCGGCGCCGAGTAGGGGATCTCGGTCGAGGTGTCCACGACCGCGTCCACCCGGTCCCAGGGCAGCCACAGGTAGTGACGGCCGGGAGCCAGGGTGCCGACGATCGCCCCCCACCGGCTGCGCACGCCGGTGGTGCCCTCCTCGATCTCGACGATGGCCCTGCGCCACAGCCAGACCAGGGCGGTCAGCAGGAAGAACACCGCGCCCGCGGCGGCCAGGAGGGACAGGACGCCGCCGCCGAGCAGCGCGGTGCCCACGAGGTAGAGCGCCAGCAACAGCAGGGCGACCCAGGCGAAGCCCCTGCGGTCCTTGGGGATCACGACGGGGACGATCTGGCCGGACTCGCCGCCGCGCAGCAGCTGGCGGATCTCCGACCAGGAGGCCAGCGATTCCTTGATCTTGGAGAACTCTCTGCTCATCTTCAGGCGTCTTCCTGCGCGGCGGGCGGTACGGCGTGCTCCTGGGCGGCCTGGCCGGTGTTCTGGCCTAGTAGGACGGCGATCTCGGCCTCCCGGTCCTCGACGCGGCGGCTGATCTCGGTGATCCTGGCCCGGATCGCGGCGGTGTCCGCCTCGGAGAACAGCCGGGCCTCACCGCCGCCGACCAGTTGCCTGGCCAGGGCCAGCAGGTCGATGTCCGTGTTCTCACCGACCTGCACCACGCGGGGCAGGTGGGAGGCGACGGATTCGAGCCTGTCGAGCAGGTCCTGCTGGAAGCGGTGGTCCAGGATCTCCGGCGCCTGGGCCGCGCTCAGCGCCCTGATGTCCAGCGCCTGGGCTTCGAGCAGCGCCGCGTTGGCCTTGGCGGTCGACTCCGCCTCGACCAGCCGCTGACTGGCCTGGGCCTTGGCCTGGTGGGAGGCGCGTTCGAGCGCGGTGTCCATCCGCGCCTGGTAGCTCGCGATCTCCGCCTGGATGGCCGACAGTTGCTCCTGCAGCCCGGCCAGCTCCTTGACGAGGTCGCCCTCGTTCTGCTCCTTGCGCAGCTGAAGCTCGTACTCGTAGGTGTAGGCCTCCTTGGCGACCCGGATCATCTCCGGCGCCGCCAGGTCCATCCGGTACTCCTGGCTGGAGGGCTCGGCGTGGGTGATGTTCACGTCGGTGAGCCGTACAGCGGGCAGGAACTGCTGGTTGAGGTTGTCCAGCATGCCCAGGGTGCTCTCGCCGACCAGGTCGTAGATGTCCTCGGCGCGCTGGGCGTAGATGAGGGAGCGGGTCACCTCGCTGATCGCGTTCTGCAGCTTGGCCTGGAAACCGCCGACCGAGCCGAGGACGAAGATGAACTCGGCCGGGTCCTCGATCCTGAACTGCAGGAAGAGGTCCACGCTCGCCTTGACGCCCTGCTGGGTCGGGGCCTCGCGGATGGGGGCGTTGAAGGGATACTCCCGGGTGGTGTTGACGATGTAGCTGACCCGCTTCCACGGGTTGAGCAGCGTCACCCGGCCGGGTTCGGCGATCTGGACGAGCTTGCCGAACTTGGTGATCAGCGCCTTGCAGCCCTCGGGGACCATGACGACGCTGCGCCGCCACCACAGGAACGCCGCGGCCAGCACCAGGACGGCCCAGTAGTGCGGGCCGAACAGCACCCGCGCGCCCTCGGGCAGGCCCGTCGCGACCAGTCCGACCAGGCCGAGCACCGCCAGGACGACAAGGGGAACGACGACCCGGGCCGTGGTGCCCTTGGGGATCACCACGGGGGAGATGACGTGGACGGTCTCGCCCTGCGGGCCGCTGCCGGAGAAGCTGCGGTTGACGATCTCCCCGGCCTCGTTCAGTGAGGCGCTGCGGGCCTCGATCAGCGTGCCGACGGACGTGCCCTGTTCACGCGCGGCGAGGAAGTCGGTGGGGTTGAGGGCGAAGCCCGGTTCTCCCGCCTGGCCCTGGCCCTGGCTCTGGCCTTGGCCCTGTCCCTGCGCCTGGCCGGTGAGCTGGCCCGCGACCTGCCCGGCGATCTGGCGCAGGTCCCCGCCCTGGCCGTACGCCTGGGCGGCAGCGACCGCCGCCTGCATGGCCTCTCTTGGCCGCGACATCACACCTCCGTGGGTCCTTTTTCCTGGTCTTTTTTCCGAAAGCCCGATATATCACGCTTTGTGATCACTTGCACGCGATAACAGTAAATAACATGTGGCTTGCGGTTGGCTTGACAGACGATTGAACGCCGTGCCGTACGGCGGGCCACGCGGGGTCCGGGAATGTCGGTGGGGCGTCCTACAGTGGGTCAGGTGAGGCCGGTAACAGATTTGCAGCGCAAGGTGGCCCCCTTCGAGGTCGTCACCGACATGACCCCCTCCGGCGACCAGCCGACCGCGATCGCCGAGCTTGAGCGACGCGTGAGGGCGGGCGACAAGGACAACGTCCTGCTGGGCGCGACGGGCACGGGCAAGACGGCCACGGTCGCCTGGCTGATCGAGCGGCTGCAGCGGCCGACCCTGGTCATCCAGCCCAACAAGACCCTCGCCGCGCAGTTCGCCAACGAGCTGAGGGAGATGCTGCCCAACAACGCGGTCGAATATTTCGTCTCCTACTACGACTACTACCAGCCCGAGGCGTACGTCCCGCAAAGCGACACCTACATCGAGAAGGACTCCTCCATCAACGAGGAGGTCGAGCGGCTGCGGCACTCGGCGACCAACTCGCTGCTGACCCGCCGCGACACGGTCGTGGTGGCCTCGGTCTCGTGCATCTACGGCCTGGGCACCCCCCAGGAGTACGTGGACCGCATGACCGCGCTCAAGGTCGGCCAGGAGATCGAGCGCGACACGCTGCTGCGGCGCCTGGTCGACATGCACTACACCCGCAACGACCTGGCCTTCACCAGGGGCACCTTCCGGGTGCGCGGCGACACGATCGAGATCATCCCGAAGTACGAGGAGCTCGCCGTCCGCATCGAGATGTTCGGCGACGAGATCGAGAAGCTCTCCACCATGCACCCGCTGACCGGTGAGGTGATCACCGAGGACGAGGAGCTCTACATCTTCCCCGCCTCCCACTACGTGGCGGGCCCCGAGCGGATGGACCGGGCCGTGCGGGACATCGAGGCGGAGCTGGCCGAGAGCCTGCAGCGGATGGAGCGCCAGGGCAAGCTCCTTGAGGCCCAGCGGCTGCGCATGCGCACCACCTACGACCTGGAGATGATGCGCCAGATCGGCACCTGCTCCGGCATCGAGAACTACTCGCGGCACATGGACGGCCGCGCCCCCGGCAGCGCGCCCAACACCCTGCTCGACTACTTCCCCGAGGACTTCCTGCTGGTGCTGGACGAGTCGCACCAGACGGTCCCGCAGATCGGCGCGATGTACGAGGGGGACGCCTCCCGCAAGCGCACGCTCGTCGAGCACGGCTTCCGGCTGCCCTCCGCCATGGACAACCGCCCGCTGAAGTGGGAGGAGTTCCTGGAGCGGATCGACCAGACGGTCTACCTCTCGGCGACCCCCGGCAGCTACGAGCTCGGCCGCTCCGGTGGCGACGTGGTCGAGCAGGTGATCAGGCCGACCGGTCTGGTCGACCCCGAGGTGATCGTCAAGCCGACGAAGTCGCAGATCGACGACCTGGTCCACGAGATCAGGACCCGCGCCGAGAAGGACGAACGGGTCCTGGTCACGACGCTGACCAAGAAGATGTCGGAGGACCTCACCGACTACCTGCTCGAACTGGGCATCAGGGTCCGCTACCTGCACAGCGAGGTCGACACGCTGCGCCGCATCGAGTTGTTGCGCGAGCTGCGGATGGGCGAGTTCGACGTGCTGGTCGGCATCAACCTGCTCCGGGAGGGCCTCGACCTGCCCGAGGTCTCGCTGGTGGCGATCCTCGACGCCGACAAGGAGGGCTTCCTGCGCTCGGAGACCTCGCTGATCCAGACCATCGGCCGCGCGGCCCGTAACGTCTCCGGCCAGGTCCACATGTACGCCGACCGGATCACCCCCTCCATGGAGCGGGCGATCGAGGAGACCAACCGGCGCCGGGTCAAGCAGATGGCCTACAACGAGGCAAACGGCATCGACCCCCAGCCGCTCCGCAAGAAGATCGCCGACATCCTCGACTCGCTGAACAGGGAGGACGCCGACACCGCCCAGCTCCTCGGGGGCAGCGGCCGTCAGCAGTCGCGCGGCAAGGCCCCGGTCCCCGGCTTCGCGGCCAGGCAGGCCGGTCAGCACGCCAAGGCGATCGCGGGGGAGATGCCCAGGGCGCAGCTCGAGTCCCTGGTCGAGTCGCTCACCGAGCAGATGCACCAGGCGGCGGCCGACCTGCAGTTCGAGGTGGCCGCCCGGCTGCGCGACGAGATCAAGGAGCTCAAGCGCGAGGTCCGCGACATGCGTGAGGCGGGGGTCTCCTGACCCAGGCCCTACCTGAGATCCCGCCTGCCCCGGGGCTGCTCGGTCCGCGGGCGTGAGCACGAGGGCGGGCGGCGGCCTCAGTGGCGGTCGTCGTGGGGGGAGCGGGGCACCGCGGTGCGCCGGTAGAGCTCGTCGATCTCGTCCAGGGGGTCGGGGGCGCGGCGGCGCGCCTCGATCTCCAGGTCGGTCCGGCTCTGGATGTCGTCGATGCCGTTCGCGGAGTGCGTCATCTGGTCGTTGAGCAGGTCGGCGCGGATCCTGGCGCACGACGTGGTCAGCTTGGCGTGGTTCTCGCGCAGCCGGCCGAGGGAGGCGTGGTCCACGTAGGTGGAGCTTCGGCTGTGCCGGGCGTAGAGCGCGAGCTGGCCGTCCAGGTGGTCGGCGTGCACGCTGATCTCGGCCACCAGCCTCGGCAGGTCGCCGAGCCCCCAACCGGCCTGCAGCGCCTGGTCCACGGCCTGCCGGGTCAGGGAGACCTCCTTGCGCAGGTCCAGGCGCATCCGCTCGGTCTCACCCGCCTGGCCGGGGTCCATCGCCGCCATCTGGGAGGCCACCCGCTCGGTCACCTTGCGGGCCTTCTTCGTGGCCTTCCTGCCGACCTTGACCAGGAAGTAGACGGCCGTGCCCGCGGTGAGGAGGAACAGCAGCAGAAGCACCAGCACGATGGTGAGGAAAGTGCCGATCGCGATCACCTCCCGGCGGGGAAACAGGTGCTTCGAGCATAGCCCGCCTGCCCGTGTATACGGGGGTTCGCGAGGTGCGCGGGCTTCGTTCCCTAAGCCCAGGGGTGCCTCAGGCGGGACTTCGCCGCAGGGCGCGGCGGCGCCGTACGCGACGGATCGTCCACCAGGCGAGCACCGCCAGCGCGGCGACCGCGACCACGACCAGCACCGGCAGGAAGATCGCGACCAGGGCCATGGCGAGCGAGCCCGCGTCCTCCATCGTGCTCACCACCGGGGCCCCGACCCCGGCTGTCGTGGCGTTGACCACGGGCCTGGCGGTCGCCTTCATCACGTGCACCGCGAGCGCGATGCCGATGCCGAGCACCCAGCCGACCCAGGGGTTGTGGGCCATCCAGTCGGAGCCGTCGATCCTGGCCGCGGCCTCGGTCGCGCTGAAGACCACGCCACCGGACAGCGGGCGGATCACGGTCTGGATCATGTCGTTGACGCTGTCGACCACCGGGACCTTGTCCAGGACGAACTCGGCCACCAGCAGCACGGCGATGATGGCCAGCACCCAGCCGTTGGCCAGCCAGGCGAACTCCTGCTGCAACCGTACCTGGTCGGTGAAGTTGGCGAGCAGGCCGACGACCAGCAGCGGTATGTAGGCGTTCAGCCCCGCCGCGGTGGAGAGTCCAAGGCCTGTCAGTGCCGCGAGCATCATGCCTCCGTGGTGTCCAGATCCCCCCATTCAACGTCCTTGGGGCCACGGATGGATCCCGAGCGGGGGCGCGCCCTTGACGGACGCGCCCCCGCCGTTCCCACGGGCTACTCCGGGACGGGGACCCGGAGGATCTCGCCCTTGCCCGGCGCCATGGCCTTGTCAGCCACGTAGACGGCGCCGTCGGGGCCCACGGCCACGCCGAGGGGGGTCGTCAGCGTGCCGGGCTTGAGAAGCTCGGTACGGGTGCCGTCAGTCTCGATGCGGTAGACGGTGGTCTTGCTCATGCCGTCGGCGGGCAGCGGTCCCACGGAGCCCAGGACGATCAGCCGTCCCTTGGCGTCGAAGGCGACGTCGGCCATCGTGGTGAAGCCGCGCGCGGCGGTGGTGACCTTGCCGTTCTTGACGCGGAGCACCCGGGCCGCCCCCTCGGGGTTGGGGAAGCCGCCGTGCTCGGCGACGTAGTAGGCGCCGTCGGGGCCCTTGGCGATGCCCATCGGCACCGACTGCATCGGGATCTTGCTGCCCTTGGGCATCTTGAGCGCCGGGGGAGCGGCGACGGACCTGGCGTGCAGGACCGCCTCGGTGCTGATCTTCCCCTTGCGGCTGATCCGCAGCACGGAGTTGCCCCCGGTGTCGGCGACCAGCGCGCCGCCGCCGGCCAGCGGGGCGACGCCGAACGGGTAGGAGTCCACGGCGCTGCCCTTGTCCTTGCGGTCGGGGTTGTGCCTGGTCTCGTAGGCGACGAGGTCGGCGAAGGACAGGCTCCTGCCCTTGGCGGAGAGCGTCAGCAGCGTGCCCAGGGTCCTGGCCTTCGGGCCGAGCTTGGCGCGGAAGGCGGTGTCACCGGAGAAGCCGATGGTCACCAGCAGGTCGCCCTTGGCGGTGAACGCCACGTCGTGCGGGCCGAGTGCGAACGGGCCGCTGGCCGCCGACGGCAGGTGGTCGATCAGCACGGAGGTCTTGCCGTCCTTGAGGACGCTGATCCGCCCGGTCATGCCGAGGCACATCTTCTCCGGCTTCTCGCCCTTGGCGGCCGGGGGCGTGGCGCACTTGACCTTGCCGCCGTGGCCGGACTCGGCGATGTACAGGGCGCCGTCGGGGCCGAAGGAGATCCCGCGCGGGCTGTCGAGCCCCTTGGCGACGATCTCGGGCGCGGCGACGTCCGCCCGTGCCGCCGACACCGGGCCCGCCGTCACGGCCAGCACCGCGACCCCTCCTGTGGCAGCAGCGAGCAGCCTGCGGCCGATACGAACTCCGCTCAACGCAATCCCCTCCAGATCCCCGCCGTGTCGGTCAGGCGGGGGCGAACACCCGGAAAGCTACGAGCCGCCTCGCGCCGCCCACAATGGAAAACGGCCACAATCCACCCTGCTCGGCGGCGATTTCCGCCCGGCGGGTGACCGCCCCTCCCCCTCCCGGCGGACGCCCCCGCCCGTAGCCCTCCGCCATGCCGTACGGCTGCCGCAGCGCCTGGATTTATCCCGATAAATGGGTGTCTACTTGTTTACCTCGTAGTAAGAGCTAATATTTCGGTATGAGCGAGGTGGACTTCTCCGAGGCTCTGGCCGACGTCCTGGCGGGCGTCCAGCGGCTCGTCCGGCGCAGGCTGCGCCACGGCATGACGGGACCGCGGCTGCGCGGAGCCCAGGTCGAGCTGTTGCGCCTGGTCGTGGCCAGACCGGGGATCGGCGTCTCCGCCGCGGCCAAGGAGCTTTATCTCGCGGGCAACTCGGTGTCCACGCTGGTCAACCAGCTCACGAAGGCCGGGCTGCTGCGCCGCGAGATCGGCCAGGACGACCGCAGGTCCGCGCGGCTGCTGCCGACCGATGAGGCACGGGAACGGCTGCGCCTGTGGCAGGAGCGGCGCGCCGCGCTCGTCCGCGAACAGGTCGAACGGCTCGGCGAGGACGACAGGGCGGCGCTGGCCGCCGCGCTCCCGGTGCTGCGCAGGCTCGCCGAGGGCCTGCACGAGGAGGTGGAGGGGGCATGAGCGACGAGCAAGCCGTCGTCTGCGAGGGGCTGCGTTACTCCTTCGGGGACACCGTGGCCGTGGACAGCCTCGACCTCTCGGTCGTCTCCGGTGAGGTCTTCGGCCTGCTCGGCCCGAACGGCGCGGGCAAGACCACGGCCATCCGCTGCGTGACGACGCTGCTTCCGGTCCCGCCGGGCACGGTGCGGGTCTTCGGCCGGGACGCGGCCACCGAGCGGATGGCCGTGCGCCGCCTGCTCGGCTACGTCCCCCAGCAGCTTTCCGCCGACTCCGGCCTCACCGCGCGGGAGAACGTCGCGCTGTTCGCCCGGGTCTTCGACGTCCCCCGCCGCGAGCGCCGGGAGCGCGTCGCCCAGGCACTCGACGCGGTCGGCCTGACCGACGCCGCCGACCGGATGGCCGGGACGTACTCCGGGGGCATGGTGCGCCGCCTCGAACTCGCCCAGGCGCTGGTCAGCGCGCCCCGCCTGCTCATCCTCGACGAGCCGACGATCGGACTCGACCCCATCGCCCGCACCGGGGTCTGGGAGCACATCATGGCCGTCAGGGCCGCGACCGGGATGACGGTCCTGGTCACCACGCACTACATGGACGAGGCCGACCAGTACTGCGACCGGGTCGCGCTGATGCACCAGGGACGGGTCCGGGCGCTCGGCACCCCGGAGAGCCTCAGGGCCGACCTGCGCGCCCGGCGCGCCGACGGGTCGGCGCCGACACTGGAGGACGTCTTCAGGGAGGTCGCGGGAAGCGGCCTCGTCGAGGACGGAGGGGAGTTCCGCGATGTCCGCCGTACCCGCAGCACCGCCACCCGCGTCGGCTGACGGCGCGCGAGCCCCGCTGCCAACCCCGCCACGGGACCGCGCGGGCTGGCGCGTGCTGCCCGCCAGGATCGTCGCCATGTGCGCCGTCGAACTGCAGAAACTGCGCCACGACCGCACCGAGCTCTACACCAGGGCGATCCAGCCCGCCCTGTGGCTGTTGATCTTCGGTGAGACGTTCACCCGCATCAGGGCGATCCCGACCGGGGGCGTCCCCTACATCGACTATCTCGCCCCCGGGATCATCGCCCAGTCCGCGATGTTCATCGCCATCTTCTACGGCATCCAGATCATCTGGGAACGCGACTCCGGCGTTCTCACCAAGCTGCTGGTCACCCCGACCCCACGCGCCGCGCTGGTCACCGGCAAGGCGTTCGCGGCCGGGATCAAGGCGCTGATCCAGGCGGTCGTCGTCATCGTCATCGCCGCGCTGCTCGGCGTCGCCATGACCTGGAACCCGCTGCGCCTGCTCGGCGTGGCCGCCGCGGTGATCTTCGGCTCGGCGTTCTTCGCCTGCCTGTCGGTGACGATCGCCGGGATCGTCCTGACCCGCGACCGGTTGATGGGCATCGGGCAGGCGATCACGATGCCGCTCTTCTTCGGTTCCAACGCGCTCTACCCGGTGGCCGTCATGCCCGACTGGCTGCGGGCCGTCAGCGCGGTCAACCCCCTCAGCTACCAGGTGGACGCGCTGCGCGGGCTGCTGCTCGGCACCCCCGCCCACCTGCCACTGGACTTCGCGGTCCTCGTCCTGGCGGCCGGGGCGGGCATCACTGCGGCGTCGAGCCTGCTGGGGCGGCTGGCGCGGTGACCGCCCGGTCCACCGGGCGCTCCGACACGGGTTCGGTACGGCCGCCGCCCAGGTGGGGCGGCAGCCACCCCTGCCCCGGCACGTGGTGGCGCACGACCCGGGCGGGCACCCCGGCGATCACGCTGTGGTCGGGGAACTCGCCGCGGACCACGGCCCCGCCCGCGACCACGCACTGCCTGCCGATCCTGGTCCCCGGCAGGATGATCGCGCCGGTGCCGAGCCAGGAGCCAGAGCCGATGACCACCGGGTTGTTGCGCGGCCACTGACGGCCGATCGGCGTCTCCGGGTCGTCGTAGACGTGGTTCTGGTCGGTGATGTAGACGTAGGGGCCGGTGAAGACGTGGTCACCGATGTCGATCGACTGGTGCCCCACGATGTGGCTTCCCCTGCCGATCGAGCAGCTCTCGCCGATCCGCACGATCGAGGTGGGGCCGAGATCGACGCCGGGGCCCATGCCCGCGGAGATCGACACCCGCTCGCCGACCAGGGTGTGGGCGCCGATCTCGATCCAGGCCTCGCCGAAGACGGCCCCCACGGGGAAGGCCAGGCAAGCACCCTCGCCGAGACGGCGGAAGCGGTAACCCGCGGGGCTGGTGGCGCTCACCGCGCCCGCGGCGCGGACCGCGGACCAGACACGGTGCACAAGGCTGCCCAGGGCACGCCGTACCGCACCACGAAGTGACATAGCGGCCCAAGCTACCGTCAGGTCATATGACGGCGAAATGCGGGTCAGGGGATGTACGGGCCGATCACGGTAACCGTTTGATATTCTGAGAGCCCGTGGACATGTAGGCCGTCAGCAGGACGCGCCGACTGATCTATGACGACCACGGGAGACTCCTTGCGCAGCGCCGCACACACCAAGCATCTGTTCGTCACCGGCGGCGTCGCCTCCAGCCTCGGCAAGGGCCTGACAGCCTCAAGCCTCGGCCGCCTCCTGAAGCTGCGGGGCCTGCGGGTCACCATGCAGAAGCTCGACCCCTACCTCAACGTTGACCCCGGGACGATGAACCCGTTCCAGCACGGCGAGGTCTTCGTCACCGACGACGGCGCCGAGACCGACCTCGACATCGGCCACTACGAGCGCTTCCTCGACACCGAGCTGCACGGCTCGGCCAACGTCACCACCGGCCAGGTCTACTCCAACGTCATCGCCAAGGAGCGCCGCGGCGAGTACCTCGGCGACACCGTCCAGGTCATCCCGCACATCACCAACGAGATCAAGGACCGCATCCGGTCCATGGCCGGTCCCGACGTGGACGTGGTCATCACCGAGGTCGGCGGCACCGTCGGCGACATCGAGTCGCTGCCCTTCCTTGAGGCCGTGCGCCAGGTCCGCCACGAGGTCGGCAGGGACAACGTCTTCTTCCTGCACGTGTCGCTGCTGCCGTACATCGGGCCGAGCGGCGAGCTGAAGACCAAGCCGACGCAGCACTCGGTGGCCGCGCTGCGCAGCATCGGCATCCAGCCCGACGCGATCGTGTGCCGCTCCGACCGGCCGATCACCAACTCCCTCAAGCGCAAGATCAGCCTCATGTGCGACGTGGACGAGGACGCGGTCGTCTCCGCCGTGGACGCGGCGAGCATCTACGACATCCCCAGGGTGCTGCACTCGGAGGGCCTGGACGCCTACGTGGTGCGCCGCCTCGGCCTGCCCTTCCGCGACGTGGACTGGAAGGAGTGGGAGCAGCTCCTGCGCCGGGTGCACCGCCCGGCCAAGGAGGTCACGATCGCGCTCGTCGGCAAGTACATCGACCTGCCCGACGCCTACCTGTCCGTCACCGAGGCGCTGCGCGCGGGCGGCTTCGCCAACGACGCCCGCGTCAACATCCGCTGGGTCAAGAGCGACGACTGCGAGACCCCCGAGGGCGCGGCCCGCGAGCTGGACGGCGTCGACGGCGTGCTGATCCCCGGCGGGTTCGGCGTGCGCGGCATCGAGGGCAAGCTCGGCGCCGTACGGCACGCCAGGGAGACCAAGATCCCGCTGCTCGGCATCTGTCTGGGCATGCAGTGCATGGTCATCGAGGCCGCCCGCAACCTGGCGGACGTCGAGGACGCGGGCAGCACCGAGTTCGACCCGGAGACCACCCACCCGGTCATCTCCACCATGGCCGACCAGGAGGACGTCGTCTCCGGCGAGCGCGACATGGGCGGCACGATGCGCCTGGGCCTCTACCCCGCCAAGCTCACCGAGGGCTCCCTCGCCCGCCAGCTGTACGGCATGGCCAAGGTCGAGGAGCGCCACCGCCACCGCTACGAGGTCAACAACTCCTACCGCGACCAGCTAGAGAAGATCGGCATGGTCTTCTCCGGTCTCTCGCCCGACGGCCGTCTCGTCGAGTACGCCGAGCTGCCCGCTGACGTGCACCCGTTCTTCATCGGCACCCAGGCGCACCCCGAGTTCCGCTCCCGTCCCACCCGTCCGCACCCGCTGTTCAAGGGCCTGATCGGGGCGGCCCTGACCTACGCCGACATTCGCGGCACCGCGGCCAAGGCGGGCAGGAGCAAGTGAGCGACATCACTCTGGACGTCGTGGACGTCCCCGAGGAGTGGAAGGTCGTCTCCTCGGCCACGCACTTCAGCGGACGCGTCATCACCGTGGTGACCGACGCCGTCCTCATGCCGGACGAGGAGGTCGTCAACCGCGACTACGCGATCCACCCCGGCTCCGTTGCGGTGCTCGCGCTCGACGACCAGGACCGCGTGCTGATGCTCAGGCAGTACCGCCACGCCGCCAGGCACCTGCTGTGGGAGCTGCCCGCGGGCCTGCGGGACGTCGAGGACGAGCCGCTGCAGGCGACGGCGGCCAGGGAACTGGCCGAGGAGGCGGGCTACCGGGCACGGACCTGGCACACGCTGGTCGACGCCTTCACCTCGCCCGGGATGACGGGGGAGCGGACCAGGATCTTCCTGGCCAGGGACCTCAGCGTCATCCCCGAGGAGGAGCTCGACTTCGTCAGGCGACACGAGGAATCCGACATGCCGGTGGTCTGGATTCCCCTGTCCGACGCGGTTCGCCGTGCCCTGGCGGGAATGATCCACAATTCCCAAGCCGTGGCCGGTATTCTCGCCGCATACGCCGCTTCGGCGGATGCTTTCGCCTCGCTGCGGCCCGCCGACGCACCGGAGGCATGACAGGAGGAGACCCTGAGCGAGACGGAGGCCGTCCTGGCCAGCTACCTCGCCCATCTGGCGGTGGAGCGGGGCCTGGCAGCCAACACCCTGGCCTCCTATCGCCGTGACCTCCTCCGGTACCTGGAGCACCTGAGAAACCGCGGCCGCGTCGCCTTCGACGAGGTCGCGGAGGCCGACGTCGCCGCCTTCCTCACCGCACTGAGGGAGGGCGACGAGGTCCACCGGGCCCTGGTGGCCAGCTCGACGGCGCGGGCGGTCTCCTCGGTGCGGGGCCTGCACCGCTTCGCCCTGCGCCAGGGCGTCTGCGACCACGACCCGACCCGCAGGGTCCGCCCGCCGCGCCAGCTCAGGCGCCTGCCCAAGGCGATCAGCGTGGACGAGGTGGAACGCCTGATCGCCGCCTCGGGCCCGGAGGGCTCACCGCTCACGATGCGCAACCGGGCCCTGCTCGAACTGCTGTACGGCACGGGCGCCCGCATCTCCGAGGCGGTCGGGCTCGCGGTCGAGGACGTCGACCTGAGCCCGGCCGGTCAGCGGGTCCGGCTGAGGGGCAAGGGCGAACGGGCCCGCCTGGTGCCGCTCGGCCGGTTCGCCAGGGAGGCGCTCAGGGTCTATCTCGCCCGCGGCCGCCCCGGCATCGCCGCCCAGGGCAGGGGCGGCAGCTCGGGGCTCTTCCTCAACGCCAGGGGCGGAAGGCTCACCCGGCAGGGCGCCTGGGAGGTCCTGCAGGCCGCGGCGGAACGGGGAGGGCTGGCGGGAATCTCACCCCATATCTTGCGACATTCGTTCGCAACACACCTCCTGGACGGGGGTGCGGACGTTAGGGTGGTTCAGGAACTACTCGGCCACGCCTCGGTGACCACCACCCAGGTGTACACCCTGGTCACGGTCGACAAACTCCGTGAGGCCTATGCCGCAGCGCGTCCGCGCGCGCGGCATTGACCTTTGTCGTGTCCGGGCGTGCCGCCTTGCCGCATACGTGTTGACGCCATAGTGTCCGTCCGGACGGTCCGGTTCGAGGCCGTCAGGGAGGTTCGACTGGTGACTGTGACCACCGACGGTTCTGTCCGGGGGACGGCCCCTGGAAACCCCGAGAATCCATGGGGGGACACCAAGACCACCGGCACCCCTCGGAGCGGGGGCGTTCTCGGCCCGACCGGGCGACCCCGCCCGGTGTTCCCCGACCCACCCCCTCGTACGGTGCACGGACCGGCACGCGTCGTGGCCATGGTCAACCAGAAGGGCGGCGTCGGCAAGACGACGACGACCATCAACCTGGGCGCGGCCCTGGCCGAGGCCGGACTGAAGGTGCTGCTCGTCGACTTCGACCCGCAGGGCGCCCTGTCCGTCGGCCTCGGCATCAACCCCCACCAGCTCGACCTGACGGTCTACAACCTCCTCATGGAGCGGCAGATCACCGCCAGGGACGTGCTGATGGAGACCGGCGTCGAGGGCATGGACCTGCTGCCGAGCAACATCGACCTGTCGGCGGCCGAGGTCCAGCTCGTCACCGAGGTCGCCCGCGAGCAGGTGCTCGGCCGGGTGATCAAACCCCTGCTGCCCGAGTACGACGTCTGCCTGATCGACTGCCAGCCCTCCCTGGGCCTGCTCACGATCAACGCGCTGGCCTGCGCGCACGGCGTCATGGTGCCGCTGGAGTGCGAGTTCTTCGCGCTGCGCGGCGTCGCGCTGCTGATGGACACCATCATCAAGGTCCAGCAGCGCATCAACGAGGACCTCGTCATCGAGGGCCTCCTCGCCACCATGTACGACGCCCGCACCCTGCACGGCCGCGAGGTGCTCGCCCGGGTGGTCGAGGCGTTCGACGACAAGGTGTATCACACGGTGATCAACCGGACGGTCCGTTTCCCCGACGCCACCGTCGCGGGCGAGCCCATCACCAGCTTCGACTCCTCCTCGCTCGGCGCCAGCGCCTACCGGGAGCTGGCCCGCGAGGTCCTCGCCAGGTGGAACGTCCAGTAACCGCCCCTCACCGGCGGTGACCGGGGTCCCGGTGCGGGACAATGACGGGATGACCGAGCAGCCACAGGTGGCCGACGACACCTTCAGAGTGCACCTGGAGGTCTTCGAGGGCCCCTTCGACCTGCTGCTCGGTCTGATCTCCAAGCACAAACTGGACATCACCGAGGTCTCGCTCAGCAAGGTCACCGACGAGTTCATCGCCTACATCCGGGCCAGGGGACCCGAGTGGGACCTCGACCAGACCAGCCACTTCCTGCTCGTCGCCGCGACCCTGCTCGACCTCAAGGCGGCCAGGCTGCTGCCCTCGGGAGAGGTTGACGACGAGGAGGACCTCGCCCTCCTTGAGGCCCGCGACCTGCTGTTCGCTCGCCTCCTGCAGTACCGCGCCTACAAGGAGGTCGTGAAGGTCTTCTCGACGCGGATGGCCGAGGAGGCCCTGCGCTTCCCCAGGATCGTGCCGATGGAGGCGGAGTTCGCCAACCTGCTGCCCACCCTGGTCCTCGGAATCGGCCCCGAACGGCTGGCGGAGCTGGCCCGGCGAGCCTTCGCCCCCAGGGTTCCCCCCTCGGTCTCCGTCGCCCACATCTACCAACCGCTCGCCAATGTCCGCGAACAGGCGGCTATCCTTGTCCAGCGGCTTCGGCGCATGCGCCGGGCGACCTTCCGCGCCCTCACCTCCGACTGCGCGGGCACCTTCGAGGTCGTCGCTCGTTTCCTGGCCGTCCTGGAGCTCTACCGGGAGGCGGCCGTCTCCTTCGAGCAGGTCGAGCCCCTCGGTGAGCTGCATGTGACTTGGACCGGCAGCGACGACGGTGACGTGACCGTCGCCGACGACTACGACGAGAGCGCGCCTAAGGAGCCCTCCGATGACCGATGAGGCGTCCGGCCCCGGCCTGCGCGCGGGACTTGAGGCGATCCTGCTCGTGATCGACGAGCCGGTCGCCGAGACCTCCCTCGCCCAGGTGCTGGAACGGCCCGTTCCCGAGGTCTCCGCCGCGCTTCGTGAGCTGGCGGCGGAATACACGGCGCAGGGACGGGGTTTTGACCTCAGAGAGGTCGCGGGCGGCTGGCGGTTCTACACGCGGGCCGAGTGCGCGACCCTCGTCGAACGGTTCGTCCGTGACGGCCAGCAGGCGCGGCTCACCCAGGCGGCGCTCGAGACGCTGGCCGTGGTCGCCTACCGTCAGCCGGTCAGCCGGGCCAGGGTGGCGGCCATCAGAGGGGTCAACAGCGACGGCGTCATGCGCACGCTGGTGGCCAGGGGGCTGGTCGAGGAGGCCGGTACCGATCCGGAGGGGCAGGCTTTGCTCTACCGGACGACTTCATATTTCCTTGAGCGGATGGGCCTGCGGGAGCTCGGAGAGCTTCCCGAACTCGCGCCCTTCCTGCCAGACGACGTGGAAAACCTAGAGGAGCAGAAGCAGTGAACAGCAGGCGTAGTACCCCGTCCGGTGATGGACGCGGTCGAGGCCGTGGCGGCGCCCCGCACGGTGGCAACTTCCGCGGGAGCGGCGACTCCAGAGGCGGATCGCAGGGCGGTTTCCGCTCCGACCCCTCTCGTGGCGCCTCTCGCGGCGGTCCCAGGGGTGACGACCGCGGCGGCTTCCGCGCCGACCGTGGCGGTGCCCGGGACGACCGTGGCGGCTTCCGCGCGGAGCGCGGCGGGTCGCGCGGCCAGTACGGCAGGCCGGAAGGCGGCTCCCGGCAGGAGTCTCCCCGTCGCGAGGGCGGCGACTTCCGCGCCGAGCGCGGTGGATCGCGCGGCCGGTACGGCAGGCCGGAGGGCGGCTTCCGCAACGACGGCCCGCGCCATGAGGAGCGCGGTGGCTTCCGCTCCGACGCGCCGCGCCGCGATGACCGGGGCGGCTTCCGTTCTGAGGCGCCGCGCCGCGATGACCGGGGCGGCTTCCGCAATGATGGGCCGCGCCGTGAGGAGCGGGGTGGTTTCCGCTCTGAGGGGCCTCGCCGCGACGATCGTGGCTTCCGTTCCGGACCTTCCCGCCCGGGAGAGCGCGACGGCTTCCGCGGTGACGGCCCGCGTCGTGACGACCGCGGTGGTTTCCGTGCAGACGGCCCGCGTCGTGACGACCGCGGTGGTTTCCGTGCCGACGGCCCGCGTCGTGATGACCGTGGTGGCTTCCGCAATGATGGCCCGCGCCGCGAGGAGCGCGGTGGCTTCCGTTCCGAGGCGCCGCGTCGTGACGATCGCGGTGGTTTCCGCTCAGAGGGTCCGCGCCGCGACGAGCGAGACGGCTCCCGGCCCGAGCGGGACGGCTTCCGCGCCGAGCGTGGTGGGTCACGCGGCCGGTACGGCAGGCCGGAGGGCGGCTCGCGTGACAACCGGGGCGCCGGTGGCTCCCGGGGCCGCTACGGCAGGAACGACCGCGGCGCCGAGGTCCGCACGATCAGTGGCGGCAGGGCCGACTCCTACGGCGAGCGCCGTACCGGGCCCGCCCGTGACGCCTCGGCGAAGGGCCAGAGGGGCCAGCAGGGGCAGAAGGCCGCTCTGCGGCCCGGCGCGATCGCGAACGACCGGTTCAAGACCGCCCGCCAGCCCAAGCGTGACGCCGACTTCTACGACGCCGACTACGTGGACGAGCGCGACACCACCGAGGTGCCGGGCGGCGTGCGGCTGCAGAAGGTCCTCGCCCAGGCGGGCGTGGCCAGCCGCAGGGCGTGCGAGGAGATGATCGGCGAGGGCAGGGTGACTGTCGACGGCCAGGTCGTCCGCCGTTTCGGCGCCAGGGTCGATCCCGCCAAGCAGGTCATCCACGTGGACGGCAAGCGTCTTCCGACGATGCCGGACCTCGTCTACCTCGCCATCAACAAGCCGCTCGGCGTCGTCAGCACCATGTCCGACCCCGACGGCCGTCCCTCGCTGGCCGACTACGTGGCCGACCGCACCGAGCGGCTCTTCCACGTGGGCCGTCTCGACACCGAGACCGAGGGTCTCATCCTGCTCACCAACGACGGGGAACTGGCCAACCGGCTCACCCACCCGAGCTACGGCGTGCAGAAGAAGTACTGGGCGAAGGTGCCGGGCAGGATCGAGCGTGACCTGAGCCGCCGCCTGAAGAAGGGCGTCGAGCTTGAGGACGGCCTGGCCAAGGCCGACTCCTTCAGCATCGTCCAGGAGCACGGGCAGCAGGCCTTGGTGGAGATCGTCCTGCACGAGGGACGCAAGCACATCGTCCGGCGCATGCTGGAGGAGGTCGGGCACCCGGTCATCGACCTGGCCCGCATCGAGTTCGGCCCGGTCAAGCTCGGCAGGCTCAAGCCGGGGACGGTCCGCGCGCTGACCCTCAAGGAGGTCGGGGAGCTCTACGCCGCCGTCGGTCTGTGACCTGGGGCCGGTAACCTTCCCGAACACATACCTTCAGGACACCCTCAGGACACGGAGGAACGACGATGGTGCGGGCGATCCGCGGTGCGGTCCAGGTCGAGGCGAACGACAGGGACGCCATCCTGGCCGGGGTGACCGAGCTGGTCACCGAGGTGATGGGACGTAACAGGCTCACCACCGACGACGTGATCAGTGTGATCTTCACTGCGACGCCCGACCTGAACGCCGAGTTCCCCGCCCTGGCGGCCCGCAAGCTCGGCTTTCACGACGTCCCGCTGATCTGCGCCTCGGAGATCGACGTCCCGGGCGCGCTGCCCCTGGTCGTACGGCTGATGGCGCACGTGGAGACCGACAGGCCGCGTCAGGAGATCCACCACGTCTACCTGCACGGCGCCGCGGCCCTGCGGGTCGACATCGCCCAGTGATCCTGTCATGGATCATCACGCCGGAGGAGCGCGTGTGAACGGCCTTGAGAGTGTCCTCGTCGTCGGCACGGGTCTGATCGGCACCTCGGTCGCCTTGGCCCTGCGTGGGCACGACGTCCCCGTCCACCTGGCCGACCGCGACGCGGGAGCCGTACGGCTGGCGCGGGAGCTTGGCGCGGGCGTCGAGTGGGACGGGCGGCGGGTCGGCCTCGCGGTCGTCGCGGTCCCGCCGCATCTCGTCGCCGAACAGATCGCCCGCCTGCAGCGGGAGGGCGCGGCGCGTTTCTACACCGACGTGGCCAGCGTCAAGCGGCTGCCGATCGAGCAGGCCGCGGCCCTCGGCTGCGACCTGGGCGCCTACGTGCCCGGCCACCCCCTGGCGGGCCGGGAGCGCTCCGGGCCCGCGGCGGCCAGGGCCGACCTGTTCCTGGGCAGGCCGTGGGCGCTGTGCCCGACGGAGGAGACCTCGCCCGACGCGGTCGAGGTCCTGCGCGGCCTGGTCAAGCTCTGCGGCGGCGAGGCCGTCGAGGTCGGCGCTGACGAGCACGACAGGGCCGTGGCGGTCGTCTCGCACGCCCCGCACGTGGCCGCCTCCGCGGTGGCCGCCAGGCTCGCCGAGGCCTCGGGGACCGCGCTTGGCCTGGCCGGTCAGGGGGTCCGTGACGTCACCCGCATCGCGGCGGGCGATCCGGCGCTGTGGACCGGCATCCTGTCGGGCAACGCGCTGCCGGTCGCCGACGTGCTGGAGGCGATCGCGGACGACCTGGCCACGGCCGCCGCCGCGCTGCGGGCTTCGGCGGCTCCTGAGGACGGGACCGCCGGGATGGACGGTGTCACCGGCCTGCTGCGCCGCGGCGTCGTGGGCACCACCAGGATCCCCGGCAAGCACGGTGGGCCCGCGCGTGCCTACGCGAGCGTCCAGGTCGTCATCGGCGACCGTCCCGGAGAGCTGGCCCGGCTGTTCCAGGTGGCCGAGGCGGCCGGTGTCAACATCGAGGACGTCCGCCTTGAGCACACCCCGGGGCTGCCGCTTGGCGCCGCCGAGCTGCAGGTCCAGCCGGAGGCCGTACCGGCCCTGACGGAGGCCCTGCGGACGGGCGGCTGGCAGCTCCCCTAGCGCGAGCCCCACGGCCCGTCACGGCGGGCCGTGGGTTGTTCGATGCGCGATCGCCTCGCCGTTCCCGGTAGCCTCGTACGGACAACTGAAGCGGGCTGCAAGGGAGAGGCGTCGTGACCGGACTGGTCGTCGCCATGGACGGTCCTTCGGGGTCGGGCAAGTCGAGCGCGTCGCGCGGGGTCGCACGGGCGCTCGGGCTGCGTTATCTCGACACCGGGGCGATGTACCGGGCGATCACGTGGTGGATGCTCCAGCGGGGCGTCGATCTCTCCGACCAGGAGGCGATCGCCGTAAGGGCGCTCGAACCGGTGCTGACGATCGGCACCGACCCGGACGCCCCCTCGGTCGCCGTGGACGGCACCGACGCCGCGGGCCCCATCCGCACCACCGAGGTCACCGCGGCCGTCTCCGCGGTCAGCGCGGTGCCCGAGGTGCGGCGCAGGCTGGTGGCCGAGCAGCGCGAGATCATCGGGGCGGGGGGCATCGTCGTCGAGGGCCGTGACATCGGCACCGTCGTCGCCCCCGACGCCCCAGTCAAGATCTATCTGACCGCGAGCGCCGACGCCAGGGCGCTGCGCCGTACGGCTGAGCTGGCCGGCACCACGGTGCAGGCGCAGAAGGCCGCGATGGCCAGGCGCGACAGCCTGGACTCCACCCGCAAGGCGGACCCGCTCGCGATGGCGGCAGACGCCGTCGAACTCGACACAACGGCGCTCAACCTCGACGAGGTCGTCGCCGAGATTCTGCGTTTGATTAAGGAAAAGACGTGACCGGGGAATACGAAGAAGACAGCGGCTGGATCGACGCGGGGCCGGTCGATGCAGGTACCGGGGAAGGCTCAGGGGAGGGCTGGGAGGATTCCGGCCCTCAGCCGGTCGTCGCCGTGGTCGGCCGTCCGAACGTGGGCAAGTCCACGTTGGTCAACCGGATCATCGGCCGCCGGGAGGCGGTCGTCGAGGACGTCCCGGGTGTGACCCGGGACCGGGTCACCTACGACGCCACCTGGCGTGGGCGGCGTTTCACGGTCGTCGACACCGGCGGCTGGGACCCGGACGCGACCGGCATGGCGTTGAAGATCGCCGAGCAGGCGCAGGTGGCGGCCGAGCTGGCCGACGTGATCCTGTTCGTGGTCGACGCGACGGTCGGTGTCACCGACGCCGACGAGATCGTCGGGCACGTGCTGCGCTCCTCCGGCAAGCCGGTGATCCTCGCCGCGAACAAGGTCGACAACCAGCAGATGGAGCTTGAGGCCGCGGCGCTGTGGTCGCTGGGTCTCGGCGAGCCCCAGCCGGTCTCGGCCCTGCACGGCCGGTCGAGCGGTGACCTGCTGGACGTGGTCCTCGACAGCCTGCCGGAGACGCCGCCGCAGCGTTTCGGCGAGGAGCGGGGGCCGCGCAGGGTGGCCCTGCTGGGCAAGCCGAACGTGGGCAAGTCCTCGCTGCTGAACAAGCTGGCGGGCGAGGAGCGCGTCCTGGTGGACCCGATGGCGGGCACCACCCGTGACCCGGTCGACGAGCTGATCCAGCTCGGCGGCAAGACCTGGCGGTTCGTGGACACCGCGGGCATCCGCAGGCGCGACCGTGAGCTGAAGGGCGCCGACTTCTACGCCAGCATGCGGACCAGGTCGGCGCTGGAGCGCTCCGAGATCGCGGTCGTGCTCATCGACGCCAGCGAGACGCTGACCGAGCAGGACCTGCGGATCATCTCCCTGGTGATCGAGTCGGGCCGGGCCATGGTCGTGGCGTTCAACAAGTGGGACCTGGTCGACGAGGACCGCCGCTACTACCTGGAGAAGGAGATCGACCGTCAGCTCGTCCGCGTTCCGTGGGCGCTGCGGGTCAACATCTCCGCCAAGACCGGCTGGCACGTGGACAGGCTTGTCCCGGCCCTGGAGAAGGCACTTGAGTCCTGGTCGACCCGGGTGCCGACCGCCCGGCTCAACGCCTTCCTCACCGAGCTGGTCGCGGCGACCCCGCCCCCGGTCAGGGGCGGCAAGCAGCCCAAGATCCTCTTCGCCACCCAGGCGACGACCGAGCCGCCCAGGTTCGTGCTGTTCACCTCGGGCTTCCTTGAGGAGACCTACCGGCGCTTCATCGAGCGCAGGATCCGCGAGGACTTCGGCTTCGCGGGCTCCCCGATCGAGGTCACGATGAAGATCAGAGAGAAGCGTCAGAGCCAGAAGAAGAAGTGACCCGATCCACCGGTACGGCGGTGCCGTACCGGTGGCAGGGGCTCAGCGCAGGCTCTTGAGGTGGGTGACCACCGGGCTGTAGGCGGCCTCAAGCTCGCGGAGCTGGTCGTCGGTCAGCAGGTCGATGAAGTGCTGCCGGACGCTGGCCACGTGGTGCGGGGCGACCTGCTGGATCGTGGCCCAGCCGTGCTCGGTGAGCACCGCGAAGGTGCCGCGCCTGTCGTCGACGCAGGTCTCCCTGGCGACAAGCCCGGCCGCCTCCATCCGGGAGATCTGGTGGGACAGGCGGCTGCGGGACTGGATCGTGGCGTCGGCGAGGTCGCTCATGCGCATGCGATGCTCGGCGCTCTCCGAGAGGTTGACCAGGATCTCGTAGTCGTTCACCGAGAGTCCGAAGGTCTGCAGGTCACGATCGAGGCGGTGCTCAAGAAGTTTGTGCGCGGTCAGATGAGCACGCCATGCCCGCTGTTCCATCGTGGAGAGCCAGCGGGGCTCCTCGTCGTTCACTGCTGCTATCACCCGTTCCTCGCTCGTCGTGCTGGAGGCCGCCACGGATTGGCCGTTTCGCCCGCCGTGCCGCGATCGCTCCTGGCTCATAGAGCAGAACCTACCTCAGACGGTGGTCACGACTTCTTCGTAGGCCAGACGGGGAAGGCGCTCGAACCAGGCGTCCGGGCCGGGCCTGCCGATGTTGACGACCGCCAGCACGGTGTGGGCGTCGTCGAGGAACTCCTTGTCGATGCCGTCGGCGTCGTAGCCCCCCATCGGGCCCGCGGCGAGGCCCGCCGCGCGCACCCCGAGGATGAAGTAGCCGACCTGCAGGGCCGCGTTGAACTTCGCGGTGCGGGTGCGCAGCGCCTCGTCGGCGTCGAAGGCGTCCCTGGCTCCCGGCCGGTGCGGGAAGACCCTGGACAGCTCCTCGTGGAAGTCGAGGTCGGTGGCGAGGATGGCGACCAGCGGGGCGGCGGCGGTCTTGGCCTGGTTGCCCGGTGACATCAGGCGGACCAGGCGTTCGCGGGCTTCTAGGGAGCGCACCAGGACGATCCGCAGCGGCTGCTGGTTCATCGCGGTCGGGGCGTACTTGATCAGGTCGTAGATCGCCCTCACCTGTTCGTCGCTCACCGGTTCCGTGGTGAAGGTGTTGGCCGTACGAGCCTCGCGGAAGAGCAGGTCCTGGGCTTCCGGAGAGAGCGTGAGTGCCATTTTTCACCTCTTGTGAGTCGTTTGTGCCTTTTTCGGGATTGCCTCTGTCAACATGGATGAAGATTCAACTATTCCGGGGTGGGCAGGAGACGTGCGTCACGACCGGGTGACAGGGCAGGGGGCAAAGGGTGAACGACCGGACGGAACGGGCGGAGGACAAGCCGGAGAGCCTCGGCACGGTGATCGTCGCGGGGGTGGCCAACCTCGTCATCGCCCTCGCCAAGCTCGTCGCCGGACTCGTCAGCGGCTCCTCGGCGATGCTGTCCGAGGCCATGCACTCGGCCGCGGACACGGTCACCGAGGTCCTGCTGTTCGTCGCGGTGCGCAGGGCGGGGCGTCCCGCCGACGCCCGTCATCCTTTCGGGTACGGCATGGCGGGCTTCTTCTGGGCGCTGATGGCCGCCTTCGCCACCCTCATCGGCGGCGCCGGGTTCTCGATCACCCACGGCGTGCACGAGATCGCCTACGGCGAGGAACTGGCCGACCTGACGCTCTCCTACGTGGTCCTCGCGGTCGCGTTCGTCGTCGAGGGGATCTCCTTCCTCAAGGCCCTGTCGCAGGTGCGCGGGCAGGCGAGGAAGCTGAAGGTGAGCCCGCAGCGCTACGTCTCCAGAACCCCGGACACCGCGCTCAAGGCCGTGCTCTTCGAGGACGGCGCCGCGCTGATCGGCCTGCTGGTCGCCGCGGCGGGGCTGCTGGCCTACCAGGCGACCGGCGACTCCCGGTGGGACGGCGCCGCCTCCGTGGTGATCGGCCTGCTGCTCCTCGGCGTCGCGCTCAACCTCATCCGTGCCAACGCCTCCCTGCTGATCGGCCAGGCGGCGCCGGTGCGGATCGAGCGGGAGATCAGGGCCGAACTGCTCGCGATGCCCGAGGTCGAGGCGGTCGTCGAACTGCTGACGATGATGCTGGGCCCCGACGAGATCATGGTCGCCGCCCGGGTGGACTTCGTCGACGAGAGCACGGCAGGCGCCCTCGAACGCGCCGCTGACCGGGTCGAACGCACCCTCGTCGAGCGCTTCCCCGCCATCTCACAGGTCTTCCTCGACCCGACTCCCGGGGAGGCGGCCAAGCGTGGCCGGGTGGTCGGTGACGACGCTGACCGCGACGTCTGAGGCGGTGCGCCACTCCAGCAGGTGCCTGCCCTCCCACTCAAGGTGCCGCTGCCCGTCCCCGCCGCCGTCGAGCGGGAGCGCGGACAGGTCGGTCGAGCGCAACCCCTCCATGGCGAGCTCCCCGCGCTTGATGAGCGCCTCCTTGCGGACCCACAGGCGGATCAGCGCCTCGTTGTCGGTCACCAGGGGCCGCTCCGCGGGGGCCAGCGCCTGCGCCGCGATGGCCTCCTCGAACGGGCCGCCGGGCACCCGTTCCGCGTCCACCCCGACCCGACCCGGACCCGCCGCCGCGCACACGTAACCCCCGGTGTGGGAGAGGCTGACGCCGAGCTTCGGGATCTCCGCGAGGTACGGCCTGCCGTGCCCGGGACCGCAGCGGTCGCAGTGCTGCAGCAGCGTCAGCCTGTCCTCGGGCACCCCGGTCAGCCGGGCGGCGCAGCGCCGTACGAGAAGGTGGGCGGCGACGAAGTCACGGCGGTGGGACTCGTGGAGGAAGCGCGCGGCCCGCTCCCGCTCCACGTCGGTGAGCAGGTCGAGCGCGGCGGGGGAGTAGATCTCGTCGGTGGGACCGGCCAGCACCAGGCAATCACGCATTCGCCCAGATTAGGCTGATCCCTCCGCTCGATGTCGATCAGGGGAGCAGCCGGGCCATCCACGCCTCGACCTCGTCCGGGTGACGGGGCAGCCCCGACGACATCAGACGGGCGCCGTCGGTCGTGATGACGAGGTCGTCCTCGATGCGCACGCCGATGCCGCGCAGCTCGGGCGGCAGGGTCAGGTCGTCGGGCTGGAGGTAGAGGCCGGGCTCGACCGTGAGCACCTGCCCCTCCTCAAGCACGCCGTCGAGGTAGGCCTCGGCACGGGCCTTCGCGCAGTCGTGCACGTCGAGGCCGAGCATGTGGCCGCTGCTGCACAGCGTGTAACGGCGGTACAGGCCGCTGCCGGGCTCCATCGCCTCGTCGGCGCCGATCTTCAGCACTCCCCAGTCGTGCAGTCCCTCGGCGATGACCCGCATGGCCGCCAGGTGGAAGTCACGGAACCTGGCGCCGGGACGCAGCGTGGCGATGGCCGCCTCCTGCGCCCGGTAGACCAGCTCGTAGACCTGCCGCTGGACCGGGCTGAAGCGGCCCGAGAGTGGCAGCGTCCTGGTGACGTCGGCGGTGTAGAGGGCGTCGGTCTCGACCCCCGCGTCGAGCAGCAGCAGGTCGTCGCCGTTCAGGGCGCCGTCGTTGCGGATCCAGTGCAGGACGCACGCGTGCGCGCCGGAGGCCACGATGCTGTCGTAGCCGACGGCGTTGCCCTCAAGGCGGGAGCGCAGCCCGAAGACGCCCTCCAGGTAGCGTTCGCCACGCCGGTGCGTCATCGCCTGGGGGATCGCCCTGACCACGTCCTCGAACCCGCGGACGGTCGCCTCGACGGAGAACTGGAGCTCGGCGACCTCCCACTCGTCCTTGGTCAGCCGCATCTCGGACAGGAACGTCTCAAGCTCCGCGTCGCCCTCGTGCGGGGAGACCAGGGCGTCCACCGAGGCGTCGATCCCGCGCAGCACCCTGGCGGGCCCGGTGAGCGCGTCGCCGAGCCTGTCGATCGGCGCGCAGTCGATCAGGTAGAGCGACTCGGCCTCCGCGAGGTCGGGGCGCCTGCCCACCCAGAACTCGCCGTAGCGGCGGTCGCGGTAGAACTCCTGCCCCGCCTGGCCCGGGGCCGAGCGCGGCGAGCGGGGACGCAGGAACAGCGTGGCGGTCCCGGAGGGCTCGACGACCAGGATGTCGTCCGGCTCCTGGTCCCCGGTCAGGTAGGCGAAGGCGCTGTGCGCCCTGAACCGGTAGTCGCTGTCGTTGCTGCGGACCTTGAGCGTGCCGGACGGGACGACCAGCCGTTCGCCGGGGAAGCGCGCGGCCAGCGCGGCACGGCGCTTGGCGGTGTAGGCCGCCTGCGGCAGGGCGGTCAGGTCGTCCCGGTGGGTGTCGGCCCAGCCGGTGCCCATGAACGCGGCGAGGGCCTCGGAGACCGGCAGGTCGTGGCTGCCGGTGTTGAGCTTCTCGGTCATCGTTTCCCCGTGGTGAGATTGTGGTATTTCACACGTTACTAATCGGAGGTGGGACGCGCACCTCGCGACCGTGTGTGACACCACGGTCGCGGGGACCGCGCGGTCCATGCTTAGGGCGGGCCCGGGCAGGGCAAAACCCAGGGATACCCCAGCCAGGCCGAACCGAGGTGGTTTCCATGCTGATCGGGAAGATTCTGCAGGCCAAGGGATCCGCGGTGACGACAGTCAGCCCCGGGGCGACGGTGAAAGACCTGCTCGGACTGCTCGCCGAGCACAACATCGGCGCCGCGGTGGTGTCCGAGGACGGGTTCTCGATCGCCGGCATCGTGTCCGAGCGTGACGTCGTACGGCAGTTGCACGAGCGTGGGCCCGGCGTGCTGCAGGCGCCGGTCTCGTCCATCATGACCACCGAGGTCCGCACCTGCGCGCCGGACGCCAACGCCGACGACCTGCGCCAGACCATGACGACACACCGCATCCGGCACGTCCCGGTGGTCACGGGCGGACGGCTCGTCGGGCTCGTCAGCATCGGCGACGTGGTCAAGAGCTCCATCGAGTCGCTGGAGACCGAGCGGGCCCACCTCGTCGACTACCTTCACCGCTGATCCCTTCGGGGTGGGGTCCGCAGCGGACCCCACCCCCGGCCGCTATCGCACGGTCACCTTGCCGACCTCGACGGTCAGGCCCTTGACCTGCGGCGTCGAGGTGCCCGTCGTCACGGTCCCGGTCCCCGGGGTGACCCCCTTGACCCTCAGCGTGTAGGTCAGGCTTCCACCGGGTGCCCCGGGCGTGCTGGTGACCCTCAGGTCCCCGGTAGGCGGCCCTGAGAGCTTGCCGCCCGCCGTACCGTCCGCGTTCTCCGCGCCCACGGTCAGGCCGAGATCACCGGACGGAGAGCCGGGCAGCCTGCCCGGGTCGTAGGTGTAGGTGATGTCCTCGGTGCCGTTGAGCCCGATCCACTGCTGGAAGACCTTGGTGTCCGAGGTGCCGCGGACGTTGAGCCGCCACTCGACCACCAGCCACCTGTTGGGGCCGTCGGCCAGCGTGCCGACGTAGACGCCGGGCGCGTCCGTGCCGTCCAGGTCGGTCCAGTAGGGCGCGAGCACGTTGTTCGGAGCCGCCGGGTCGGGCAGCGCCTGCGGCGTGGGACTGATGTCGGCCGGGTCCGAGGTGCCCCCCGCGACCGTGTAGCCGTTGGAGACGACACCGAGCCTGGTGTAGGTCCTGCCCGCGTAGGTGAACGCCGGGACTGTGAAGTTCAGCGCCTGCTCGTCGCCGATCGGCGTCGGCCGTACCCCGAGGGCGTCCAGCGGGATGTACGGCGCGGGCCCGGTCCCCGGAGCCACCCCCGGCCTGTCGGGCTGCCTGGCGGCCAGGGTCGCCTTGGCCGTGGCGATCTGCGTGCCGATCTTCGTGGCGCCGCTCACGCCGTTCAGGCGCAGCCTGCCGTCCAGCGTGCTGACCGCCGTCACCTCGGTCCTGGCGAAGGTGCCGTTGCGTACGGTGACCGTGCAGACGGCCTCGTCGGTGCCACGCCTGATGTCCGAGGGCGCGCAGTTCTGCTCGACCGGGACGGCCCCCTGCCTGCGGAAGAACGCCACCGGCAGGTGCAGGTCACGGCTGCCGCCGACCTCCTTGAGGTCAACCCGGCCGAAGTACTGGCCGTCGGGCAGCTCGGGAGCGGCGATCACGACGCTGAGCTTCGCGCTCTTCCCCGGGGCGACGGTCAGAAGCGGCGGCAGCACCGTGACGCTCGCCCCGCTCACCGTCGTGCCCGTCGCCCGGTAGAGGAGGGTCCTGTTCGTGACGTTGGTGACCGTACGCCTGACCGTGAGGACACCCGGCATGACCGGGGCGTTCACCGACGGCAGGTTCAGGTCGGCGCGGTTCAGCTCGTCGGCCGCCGCGGCGGCGAAGTTGCTCGCGCTCTCGCTCATGGTCAGCCCGGGATCACCGGCCCTGGTCAGGTCGATACGGCCGGCGCCCACGTCGAAGGGGTCGGCAGGGGTGAGCCGGTCCTGCTTGGTGACCGACGTCCTCGCCGTGGTCGACAGCGCCGACTTGACCTGCCCCGGCGTCCAGCCCGGGTGCAGCGCGAACAGCAGGGCCGCCGCCCCCGCCACGTGCGGCGCCGCCATCGACGAGCCCGCCATGACCTGGTACAGGTTGCCGGGCGGACCGCCGGACGGGCTCTCCAGCACCGGCGTCTGACCGGCCAGGATGTGCAGGCCGGGCGCGCTGACGTCGGGCTTGAGGAAGTCGCCGCCGGGACCCCGCGAGGAGAAGGAGGTCATCACGTCGCCCTGCCCGGTGGCCTTGGCTCCCTGGGCGAACGTCGCGGTCGCGCCGGGGTTGGCGGACAGGAAGGCCAGCATCGTGTCGGCCTCCGGCTTGCCGAGATGGATCGCCGGGAGCCAGTGGTTGTCGGCCATCGCGTCGAGCGCCCTGGCGTCGTAGAGGATCAGGCCCGCCGCGCCGCCCCGCCGTACGTTGTAACCCTTGGCGATCCGGTCGCCGACGCTCTCACAGGCGACGATCTTCCCGGTGAACAGGCCCGCGGGCGCGGGAGCCGAGCACACGGCGTTCGAGTACGGCGGCGCGGAGGCGAGCACGACCGGCAACGGGGAGGCGAGGCCCGTCGTGACGGACTGGCCCTTGAGCGTCGTGCTCGCCCCGCCCGCCCCCGCCAGCGTGATCGCCGACTGGAACGTACGGCTCTGCGTCGAGGCCGCGACCGTGGTCACCCACGGGCCGACGTGGTTGACGGTCCCCGCCTTCGGCCCCGAGTTGCCCGCCGAGGCCGCGACGAACACCCCCGCCGCGTAGGCGTCGAGGAAGGCCAGCTCGACCGGGTCGCTGTAGGGGGAGGCACCGCCGGAGACGGAGTAGTTGATCACCTGGACGCCGTCGAGGATCGCCCTGCCGACGGCCTGCGCGGCGTCGGAGGGGAAACAACCCTGCTGACCGCAGACCTTGTAGACCGACACGTGCGCGGCCGGGGCGACGCCGTGCAGCGGGCCACGGCTGATGCCGAGCAGGGTCGCGTCGGCGACCGGGCCGCCCGCCGCGGTGGTCGCGGTGTGCGTGCCGTGCCCGTTGGAGTCGCGGGCGCTGTCCGGATACTTCTCCCCGGGATAGGAGGAGTTGTAGGTGTCCAGGAAGGCCGCGCCGCCGATCAGCTTGCGGTCGCAGGCGAACGGGTCGGCCTGCGGCGTCAGCGGATTGTCCCCGAACGCGCAGACGCGCGGCGTCCCGTCCTTGGTCGGCGGTACGGCGGGCAGCGTGCCGGGGTCGGCGAACTGGGGGTGCTCGGGCCAGGCGCCGGAGTCAAGGACGCCGACGATGACACCCTTGCCCGAGGAGGGGGCACCGCCCAGCTTGCCGTAGATCGTGGGCGCCCCGATGAAGGAGGCGCTTGAGTCGGTCAGCAGCCGCTCGGGCCTGTCCTCCTGCACGGCGGCGACCCCGGGGAGCCTGGCGACGAGGGCCGCCTTGCTGGCCGGGATACGCAGCGCGATCCCGCCGTAGACGGTCCGCAGCCGCTGCCCGGCCCTGGCGCCGGGGACCTCCCTGGCCAGCGCGGTCAGGAAGGCGTCCTCGACCCGCTCGATGTGCCCGGCGTACTTCCTGGCCTCGGCGCCCCGGACGTCGAGGGCCCTGCCCGTCTCCGCGGGACTCGTCGCGGGCAGGCCGTCGAGCCCACCCCGGTAGGCGGCGTAGGAGTCGTAGTCGAGCTTGACCATCACGTTGACGGCCGCCTCCGAGGTGGAGCGCAGCAACGCCTGGTCACTCCTGGCGAGTCTGCCGGTCTCCGACCTCGCGCCCTGCATCGGTTCGCCACCGGTCAGCGGGGTCGCCGTCCATCTCTGCCGGCTCTCCTGACCGGGGGTCGGGTCCGCGTGTGCGGGCGGGACCATGACCGCGACGAGCCCGGCGCCCGCGACGGCGGCGACCAGGCGCCGTACCCGTGACGGGGGAGACGTGCTTGACAACGGGGGGCCTCCTTCTGGGACGTTGCACTGGGGATGTGCTTGTGGGGGCGTGTTTCTTTCGGGGGATGTGCTTGAGGGGTTTGGGACGTGCTTGGGGGCGGCGCGGATGCGTCACACCATCGGGAAACGCCTGGTCACCCGCCATGTCCGGGCACGGCTGAGGAGGCCTCGGCCCTCCCCACCGGGTAACGAGGGAACGGCCGCCCGATACGGACGGCTGATCATGGAAGGGAGCCTAGCCAGAGCCCCTTTGTTTGCCTAGATACGGAAATTTCGGCAATCATCGGAATGGCTGGCCCGGGTCCCGGGCGGGCTCGTCCGCGATCGTGTGAGATGAGAGGCTGGACCCGTGAAGCTGAAGCTGGACCTCCACCCGATCTTCAACCGCGGCGGTGAGATCGACCGTGCACTGCGCGACATCATCGACGAGGCCATCAGAAAGCGTGCGACCGAGGTCGAGATCATCCCCGGCAAGGGATCCGGTCAGCTCAAGAAGAAGGTCCTGCGCTTCCTGGAACAGAAGGAGATCAAGGCCCTCTACCACCGCATAGACAAGGACTCCAAGAACCACGGCCGCCTGTTCGTCTACTTCAGGCACAAGTGAGAAGGGCAGACTCCCCACCTGAGGGAATCTGCCATTGCCCGGTCTGAACCGGGATTTCTTGTCTCGTTTGGTCTCGGTGTGATGTGCCCTCGGGTGCCCCCTTTTCCCGCATCAAAAGGGAACTGAAGGTCGGCAGTCGCGCGCCGCCTGGATTCGGACCTACCTCGGTCGGCTCGCTCAAGCCTGACCTTCAGGGCCGCCCCCGGAACGCCAGCCAAGACATCCGGGGGCGAGCGGTTGCGCGTACGACAACGTGTGAGGGGAGAAGGCTGGGCAACCAGAAGGCGTACTCAGCCGTCCCACAGGCACCTCAACCCCCTCACATGAAGGGCCTACTGTGCGCCTTGTCCCCCTCGTCGCGGCTGTGACGCTGGCTTCTGCTCTCACCGCCTGCGGCGTGCCCACCACCGACCTGGACGCCGCCGGTGTGATCCAGGCGCTGGCCAAGCAGGGCATGCCCGTCACGCTCACCGTCACCTACGACGCTTCCAACGACCCGAACAAGCTGCTCGGCCGCCCCAACGGCTACACCTCCAAGGCGTCGTTCACCGACCGGCGCGTCGACCCGTCGAAGACGTCAGCGGCGAAGCCGGGAGACGTCGAACTCGGCGGGAGCGTCGAGGTGTTCGCCTCAGCTGATGAGGCGGAGGCGAGGGCCGCCTACATCGGCGAGATCGGCAAGAAGTTGCCGATGCTGGGCGAGTACGACTACGTGAAGGGTTCGGTCTTGGTCCGGGTGTCGAGGGAGCTGACGCCGACGGACGCGCAGCCGTACGAGGCGGCGCTCGGCAAGATCGTGGAGTGACGCGTTTGGCACTGTCACCGCGATGCAGCTTGACGCATATTCAAGCAGCACTGAGCATCAAGTCGATCGCACCAACCTCACGGAAGGCGCACCATCATGAGACTCACCCTGCTCGGCACCTCCAGTGGGAAGACCGGCTGTCCCGCTCTGTACGCCACTGACCGTGGGACCTTCGTCGTTCAGGGCAAGTATGTGACCGACCCCGAGGCCATCGCCGACCTGGTCGACCTGCGAGACGACGAGTTCTACGTCGAGGTTCCCGCCGACCTGTTCGACCTCGCCCCGAAGCCCGAATGAGGTGACCTTCGTCGATCCCTCCGAGTTCGCCGACCTGGTCCTCGCCTTCCGGCACACCGCGTTCCGGCTGGAAGCGCGTGACCGCTACAACGAGCCCTCCGAGGCGGAGGTCGTGCGCCACTTCCTCGACACCGGGGAGCTCGACGGCTTCTACATGGCCGACTGGGTGGAGGAACTCGGTCCCCGGATCGCCGAAGGGCAGTGGATGGGGCGGGTCAGGGTGGTGTCCGAGCCGCACAGCGACTACACCAGGTTCGGACTCGCGCTCGCCGAGTACAACACCGCAGCGGGTGAGGACATCCGCTACCTGCCCCGCCATCACCCGGTCGTCGCTGGTCTGCCGGATCACGACTTCTGGCTGATCGACTCCACGACCCTGCTCCTGCTGCGGTTCGGCGAGGACGACATCCTGCTCGGGGCGGATGTCGTCACCGATCCTGCCGTGGTGGTCCGTCACTGCTACTACCGGGACGTGGCCTGTCACCACGCCGTCCCCTGGAGTGAGTACAGCACCCGTGTCCACCTACCAGAAGGCCCGTGAAGCCCTTGGGCTGCGGCTGCGTGAGCTGCGGCGAGAGGCACGCCTGACCGGCGCGCAACTCGCCGCGGCCCACGGATGGCACCGCACGAAGATCCCCAAGATCGAAGCAGGGCGGCAGACGCCGTCTGTCGCTGACCTGGAGGCGTGGGCGGCCTCCTGCGGGGTGCCCACGCTGCTTCCCGAACTGGTCGCCGCGCTGCACTCCCTGGAGGGCCACCACGTCGAGTACCGGCGCATGTTCCGCACCGGGATGGCCTCCCAGCAGCGGACGTTCGCCGAGTACGAGGCCGAGGCGGTCTTCGTCCGCAACTTCGAGACCTGTTTCGTCCCGGGCCTGCTGCAGACGGCCGAGTACGCCCGCCACCGGCTCGCCGAGGCGATCACGTACGACGGCGCCGCCGACGACCTGACCGAGGCCGTCGCGGCGCGCATGCTGCGTCAGCAGGTCCTCTACACGCCCGGTCGGCGCTTCCACTTCGTCATCACTGAATCCGTACTGCGCCTTCGGCTGTGCCCGCCCGAGGTGCTGGCCGCCCAGTTGGAGAAGCTGGCGGTGGCCTCGACGATGCGCACCATCCGGTTCGGCGTCATCCCCTTCGAGGTTGTCTACCCGGTCGCGCCGGTGCACGGCTTCCACCTCTTCGACGACCGGCACGTCGCGGCGGAGACCATCACCGCCAGCCTGGCCGTCACCCAGCCGTCCGAGGTCGGCACCTACCTGAGGACCTTCGCGCGGTTGGCTGAGGTGGCCGTCCACGGGCGGCAGGCCCGGGAGGTGATCGAGCGGGCATTGGACGAGTTGACGCCCGCTGAGTGATTGAAGGTGCGTGGATGTGCTCGGTTCGGCGGAAGCGTAGGCTCTGGGCACATCTTCCTGCACCGTTCTTCAGACTGGTCAACTCCCACCCGTAGCGTCCTGACCATGGGCGACGACCTCCAGAAAACTCATCGGCGTCGACACCGTACACACGACCTCGCAACGTTCCCGGACGGCCAGAGGTGGCCGACCATCTTCGCGCCGTGGTCCGGTCCATCCCCATCCCCGGGAGTCCGCGCCGCCGGGCGAGCCCCGGTGAGCGGCTTCGATCGGGCGACGTGGCAGAGGCTGTGTGGCCCGTACGACCCATCGGCCCGCTTCCGGATTCCTGTGCCTGACGACCTCGCGAAGGTGCCGGGTGTCCGGGACCGCAAGCACTGCGGGAAACGCGTCGTGCCGTTCGACTCCGGATGGGGGCGGTTGTGGGTTGGCGCCCACGCGGTGGCCTCCTGCCCGGAGTCGCCGGACGGGGGACACCAACCCGCTGACTGACTCCTGACTCCCGGCCTCCTGTCGTCGCTTGCCAGGAGCCGGGTGGCGTTCTCGGGTCTTCTTGGAGGGGGGGACCCGAGAACGCCTTGACGATCAGCGCTCCGCTGCTCGACGGGGGTGAACTGGAAGGCGAGGTACCCCACGACCAGGTCAGCCGTACGAGGCGGCGTCGGCCACCTCCACGTTGGCGACCTCGGTCATGTTCAGCCCGGTCACCTCGGTGGCCGGGCGACGCGGGGGCAGGCGCTCGGTGAGGGCGCCGGTCGAGCGTCCGGCGTCGTGGACGCGGCCCCTTGGGCGGACGAAGAAGTCCGGCAGGGTGGTGATGAGGTCGTAGGCGTGGGCCGTGACCCCGGAGAACTTTCATCCTCCAGGAAGTCTCTCTTGGGGAGACGTCCTGACCGGGAGGAGGTCGGCCGAGGGGCGCGTAGCCGTACGAGAAGGCGCTTGGTGAATCCTGTGCCTCGTGTGGTGGGGGCGTGGAATGCTCGCGGGGGTAGGTTTCGCTCGGTTCGGGAGGCGTCACATGAAGGCCACGTTCCTTGGCAAGGATCCGGAGAGTCGGGACGACGAATGTCTGGGGCTGTATGACACGGATCGTGGTACCTACCTCGTGCGGGGGTGGAGGACCACGAACCCGTCCATCGTGGAGGTACCGCGAGGGCTGTTGCTCCATGTGGCCAACAGCGGGCAGCTCGACGCCCCTTCCGACGGCCAGGCCGTCAGGGTCGTTCCCACGGGCTATGACAGTTACCTGATCTTCGGGCGCGAGGTGACGGACGCCGAGGTGCTCCTCTCCCTGCGGCCGCTCGCGGAGACCGAGGAGGTCATCGAGGTGGGGCTCGGACTGCGCGAGGCGGCTCAGGCGGAGCACACCGACGCGACCGGATCATGACGTCGTAGCGCGTCCAAGTGTGTGACCGGCTGCGTCGCGCGCCGACCACAGGCCGGTCACGGTCTGAACCGGCTTCGCGTGCGGGCCGTACGGCATGGCGTCCCTTGGAGGCCGCTCCTCGGACCGTGGGGGTGGACTCGCACGTCGCGCTGAGTCTCGCCGGGTTCGAGGGCTTGCCTTTCTAGGCAGATGTGGCCCCGTGCGTCCTGGAGAGGGGACGCCGGGGCCGTTCTTGATCTACATTGTAAAGGCGTCGGCTCAGGTGTGGGAGCGTTCGTCCACGAGGGGGATGAGTTTGCCGGTTCTGGGGTTGGTGGCCAGGTCTGCGGGCCGTACCCACTCGACGCTCAGGGGGTGGACGAAGCCCTTGGCGGCGTATTCGGGGTACATCGGGCGGGCCTCGTGGACGGCCTCGATGAAGTGCCTGGTCAGGGCCTCGGACGGGTCCTCGGTGTAGGCGAGGCGCAGGACTAGGCCGTCCTTGTTGTCCCAGCGGCGCTGCACGAGCTGCATCCCGGCCAGCACCCGCTCGGTGTCCGCCGCGACGATCACCTCGCGGACGTCCTCGGTGCGCATCGTCACCATCGCCACCCTGGCGCCCTCCGTGGTCCTGCCGACCAGCCGGAAGCGGCGGCACTCGTCGTCCACCCACTCCGCCCGGTCGCCGACCGGGTAGCGGATGATCGGCATCAGGGTGCGGAACAGGTTGGTGACCAGCACCCGGCCGGGCACGCCGGGCACCGTGATCGGCTCGCCGGTCACCTCGTCGACCAGCTCGACCAGGGTCCTGTTGGGAAAGGCCTCGTGCACCCGTACGTCGTGGCCGGGGACCGGGGCGCCGACCAGCCCGGCGTCCACGGAGGCGTATCCGAGGGAGGCGATCACCGCGCGGGGGAAGGCCTTGGCCAGGTGCGGGCGCAGGTCGTCGAAGAGGAGGTCGCCGCCGAACAGCAGCAGTTCGACCGACTCGGTCGTCAGGCCCCTGGCGTTCATGGCGTCGGCGACCCCACTGAGCTTCATCGGCGGTCCCGCGAGCACCTCGACGTCGAAGGCCGCGATCAGGTCGGCGATGTAGTCGTCGGGGGCCGAGCCCGCCACGGGCAGCCGGACGTTCTCGACCGGGGCGTGGTAGAGGGCGTTGTCGATGTAGAGGAAGCCGCCGTACAGCTCACCGGCGAAGAACAGGTTCGCCACCCGGTGGCCGGGGCGCAGGCCCGACCTGACCATGCCCGCCCCGAAGGCGCTGACGGAGTCGGTGTGCTCGGTACGGGTCCAGGGGGAGAACTTCGGCGCGCCGGTGGTGCCTCCGGAGGTGTAGACCCCGGCGTCGGTCAGCGGCCCGGTCAGCAGGCGGTTGTCCGGCCAGGTGTTGGCGGCCCAGAAGGCTGTCTGGTCGATGACCGGCAGCAGGGTGAGGTCCTCGACGCCGTGCGGCACGTCGCGGTACAGGTCGGCGTAGAAGGGGGAGTTGCGCCTGGCGAAGTCGATCAGGTCACGCAGTGGCTTGGCGGGCATTGCCGCTCCTTCCGGGACAGGGGTTCGGGTTGGGGCCGGTGGACGCGTGGGGGTGGGAGAAGTGCCGTCAGGTCGGGGAGGTGGTCAGGCTGGGGTTCCGACAAGCACGCGGTCCCCAGGGGGGTGGCGAGTACGCGGTCCCCAGGGGGTCGGCGAGTGGGCGGAGGAGGAGAAGTACCCAGGACCGGGGGCAGGTCAGGAGGTTGGCGAGCGCGGCACCCAGGAGGAGAGCAGGGCAGGGCGTTGGCCAGGCTCGGGACGTGGGGGCTGAGGGATCGGGTCGGGGGGTTCGGCAAGTGCGTGGGGGTGGGAGAAGCACTCAGGGCAGGCTCGGGGCGTGGGCGGTGGTGGTGGAACCGCCCGGACAGAGGGTCAGATCAGGGCGTTCGCCAGGCTCGGGATGCGGGCCAGCACGCGGCGGCGGTAGAACCACCAGTTCGTCGCGAGGAACACGCCGTAGGCGGCCAGGAACAGGTAGAGCGCTACGTCCACGGAGCCGGTCCGGGCGAGGGAGACGGCGAAGCCGCGGGGGATGAGGAAGCCGCCGAAGGCACCGATCGCGGAGGCGATGCCGATGGCGGCCGCGGCCTCCCGCCTGGCGCGCAGCCTGGCCTGTTCGTGTCCCACGCCGTCGGCGACGTCGCGTTCGGCCTGGGCTGTGAAGATCGCCGGGATCATGCGGTAGGTGGAGCCGTTGCCCGTCCCCGAGGCGACGAACAGCACCATGAACGCGCCGAGGAAGAGCGGGAAGCTGTGCGTGCCGAGTCCGGCGAGGGCGCCGACGACCCCGGCCGCCATGGTGGTGAAGGACCACGCGGTGACCCTGGCCCCGCCGTGGCGGTCGGCCAGCCAGCCGCCGAAGGGACGGGCCAGCGAGCCGACCAGGGCGCCGAGGAAGGCGGAGTAGGTGGCCGCGGCCTCCGGGAACGTCGCCCTGACCAGCAGCGGGAACGCCGCCGAGTAGCCGATGAAGGAGCCGAAGGTGCCGATGTAGAGGAAGGACATGATCCACGTGTGTCCACGGCGGAAGGCCCTGCTCTGCGAGGCGAAGTCGGCCCTCACCACGGCCAGGTTGTCCATGAACAGGTAGGCGCACAGGGCCGCCGCCAGGATCGGCACCACCCACACGAGCCCGGCGTTGGCCAGGCCGAGGGCCGCGACGAGCGGGACCACCAACTGCACCACGGCCACCCCGAGATTGCCGCCCGCCGCGTTCACACCCAGCGCGAAGCCCTTGCTCCGCTCCGGATAGAAGTAGGAGACGTTGGCCATCGAGGAGGCGAAGTTCCCGCCGCCGAGCCCGGCCGTCGCCGCGGCCACCAGGAACATCCAGTACGGCGTGCGCGGGTCGGAGACCATCCAGGCCAGCAGTCCGGCCGGGACGAGCAGCAGCAGCGCGCTGGCCACGTTCCAGTTGCGCCCGCCGAAGGCGGAGACCGCGAAGGTGTACGGCAGCCGCAGCGCGGCCCCGACCAGGTTGGGCACCGCGACGAGCCAGAAGAGCTGGTCCACGTCGAAGGGGAAGCCCGCGGCGGGCAGCAGGACGACGACGGCGCTCCACAGCAGCCACACCGTGAAGCCGAGGTGTTCGACGACGATGGAGAAGACGAGGTTCCTGGTGGCGACGCGGCGTCCTGTCGCCGCCCAGAAGCCGGGGTCCTCCGGCTCCCAGTGGTCGATCCAACGCCCGGTCCTGCGGGGTCTGAGGTTTCTGTCGGTCATGTCTGGGTCCCTGTCGTGTCGTGTGGGCCGGCCAGGCGCCGTACTCTCGGCAGGCAGTCCCCGCACCCCGTGCTCGCCCTGGTCGCGCGGACCAGAGCGGTCACGCCGCCGCCTGTGACGCGGGCCGCGCGGGTCAGGTCGGCCTTGGTCACCGAGTTGCAGCGGCAGATCACCGTGGAGTCGGGCAGGTGGGCGGGGTCGTCCTCGACGGCCCGGGGCAGCGCCCTGCCGAGCAGCAGGGCGGGCCGGTCGGTGGGCGCGGGCCGTCCGGTGTCGTACAGCTGGGTCAGCGCCGCCCCGGCGTCGGGCAGGCCGAGCACGATAGCCCCGGCCACCTGGTCGCCGTCGAGCGCCACCTTGGCGTAGGTCCCCCTCGCGGGGTCGGCGTAGCTGAGCACCTCGGCCTCCCGGCTGTCCAGCCCGAGGTGTGCGGCGCCGAACGCGGTGAGGTCGATGTTCCCGGCGCGCAGCCGGGTGACCGCCGGGCTCGGGCGGTAGCGTGCCGTACGGTCCGCGCCGGTGAGCAGGTCGGCCAGCACCGCCGCCTGCTCCCAGGCGGGCCGCAGCAGCCCGGACGGCGCGTCACCGACCCGGGCGCAGTCGCCGAGGGCGTGGACGCGCGGGTCGGTGGTACGCAGCCGGTCGTCGACCGGGACGCCCTCCGCCGAGCCCAGTCCGGCCGCGACGGCCAGGTCCGTCTCCGGCCGCACTCCGGCGGTCACCACCGTCAGCGCGGCGGGGACGAACGCGCCGTCCTCCAGCTTGACGCCCTCGTCCGGGTAGTGCCTGACCGCGGCCAGGCCGGTCACGACCCGCACCCCCGCCGCGCGGCACAGACCGGCCAGGATCATCCCCGCCGTCGGGTCCAGGTGGCGTTCCATCAGGTGGGGCGCGGGATGGACCAGCGTGACCCCCGCGCCGCGCCTGGCCAGCGCGAGCGCGGTCTCCACCCCGAGCACCCCGCCGCCGAGCACGGCCACGGGGACGCCGGGACCGGTCAGGGCGGCGATCCGGGCGCAGTCGTCCAGGCCGCGCAGGGTGGCCACGCCCCGCGCGGGCGCGCCCCGCTCGTCGGCCAGCCCGCCGACCGGCGGCAGCCACGGCCTGCTGCCGGTCGCCAGCACCAGGACGTCGTAACCGACCGAGGAGCCGTCCGCGAGGTGGATCACGCGCGCCACCCGGTCCAGCCGTACGGCGGTGGCCCCGAGCAGCAGTCTGACTTGGTTGTCGCGCGCCCACTGTCGTCCGTGCAGGGCGATGTCGTCGGCGGTCATCGTGCCGTCGAGCACGCCGGACAGCAGCACCCGGTTGTAGGCGGGACGGGACTCGGCGCCCACGACGGTCAGCTCGACCCGCTCGCCCTCCGGATCGCGCTCCCTGACCAGCTCGGCCAGCCGGGCTCCGGCCATGCCGTAGCCGACGATCACCACCTTGAGGGGGTTCACGGTCCCTCCTCGTGGGCTGAGGCGAGCCGTGCCGCGCGTGCCTTTGTGGCGGTGGCCATGTCGTAGCCGACGATGATCACCCTGAGGGGGTTCACGGCGCCTCCTCGTGGGCTGGGATGTGCCGTACGGCGCGCGCTTTTGCGATGGCGGTCATGTCGTAGCCGACGATGACCACCTTGAGGTGGCTCACGGCGTCTCCTCGTGGGGCGAGCCGCGCCGTGCTTTTGTGGCGGTCGGCCTGCCGTAGCCGACGATGATCGCCTTGAGGGGGCTCATGGCCCCTCCTTGTGGGTCGGGGTGAGCTGTGCCGCCGACGCGACGGTGGCCATGTCGTAGCCGACGGTGATCGCCCTGAAGGGACTCATGACCCCTCCTCGTTAGCCGGGGTGAGCCGTACGGCGCATGCCTTGAATTCGGGCATTCCGCTGATCGGGTCGAGGGCCGGGTTGCTGATCAGGTTGGCTCGTCCCGTGTCGGGGAAGTGGAAGGGGACGAAAACCGTGTCCGGCCTGATTCCCGGCACGCAGCGCACCTCGGCCTCGACCGTGCCCCGCCGCGAGACGACGCGTGCCAGGTCGCCGTCGGCCAGCCCCGCCCGCCGCGCCGTGTCGGGGTGGACCTCCACGTACGGCGCGGGCACCGCCCTGACCAGTTCGGCGACGCGGCGGGTCTGGGCGCCGGACTGGTAGTGGGCGAGCGTCCGGCCGGTCGTGGCGACCAGTGGATAGGCGGCGTCGGCCGGTTCGGCGGGTCCCCGGTGCTCGACGGGGGTGAAGCGCGCCCGGCCGCCGGGGTGGGCGAAGCCGTCCAGGAACAGGCGGGGCGTCCCCGGATGGCCGGGCTCGGGGCAGGGCCAGTGCAGCGCCTCACCCGCCCGCAGCCGCCGATGGCTGATCCCCGCGTAGTCGGCCGCGCCCCCACGCGAGGCCAGGCCCAGCTCCGCGAACACCTCCTCGGGATCGTCGGGGAAGCGCTCGGCGGGCTGCCCGAGCCGTACGGCCAGCTCACGCAGGACGGTCAGGTCGCCGCGGACCCCCTCGGGGGGCGGTACGGCACGGCGGCGCAGCAGCACCCGGCCCTCCAGGTTCGTCATCGTGCCCTCCTCCTCGGCCCACTGGGTGACCGGCAGCACCACGTCGGCCAGCAGCGCGGTCTCCGAGGGGACGACGTCGGCGACGACCAGCAGGTCGAGGGCGGCGAGCCTGCGCGTCACGTGGGCGGCGTTGGGCGCCGAGACGACCGGGTTGCTGCCGAACAGCAGCAGTGCCCTTGGTCCGGTCGCGGTGCCCAGCGCGTCCAGCAGCTCGTAGGCGGAGCGGCCGGGCCCCGGCAGCTCCTCGGGGGCGACGCCCCACACGGAGGCCACGTGCCGCCGCGCCGCCTCGTCGTCGAGACGCCGGTAGCCGGGAAGCTGGTCGGCCTTCTGCCCGTGCTCGCGCCCGCCCTGCCCGTTGCCCTGCCCGGTCAGGCACCCGTACCCGGACCCCGTACGGCCCGGCAGCCCGAGGGCGAGCGCCAGGTTGATCCAGCCGGAGACCGTGTCCACGCCACGGGAGTGCTGCTCGGTTCCCCGGCCGGTCAGGATGTAGGCGTCGCGGGCCCCGGCGAGCAGTTCGACGGCGGCGCGCTGGTCGGCGCCCGCGACCCCGGTGACCCGTTCGGCCTCCTCGGGACGCCAGCGCGCGGCGATCCGCCACGCCTCGGTGAACCCGTCGGTCCGCGTACCGACGTAGTCGCGCCGCAGATGGCCCCCGGTGACGGCCGCGTGCAGCATGCCGAGTGCCAGCGCCAGGTCCGTGCCCGGTCTCGGCGCCAGGTGCAGCGAGGCCAGCTCCGCCGTGGCCGTGCGCCGGGGATCGACCACGACGAGACCGCCACGGTCCCTGGCCCGGCGCAGGTGCCGGACGAACGGCGGCATCGTCTCGGCGACGTTGGCCCCGACCAGCATGACCGCGTCCGCCCCGCGAAGGTCGGTGACCGGGAACGGCAGCCCCCGGTCGAGGCCGAAGGCCCGGATGCCCGCCGCCGCGGCCGACGACATGCAGAACCGGCCGTTGTAGTCGATCTGCGAGGTGCGCAGGGCGACCCTGGCGAACTTGCCCAGCAGGTAGGCCTTCTCGTTGGTGAGGCCACCGCCGCCGAAGACGGCGACCGCGTCCGGCCCGTGCCGTTCGCGCAGCTCCCGCAGCCGCCCGGCGACCAGGTCGAGAGCCTCCTCCCAGGTCGCGGGGCGGAGCGGCTCGTCCCTGCGGTGCCGGACGAGCGGGTGGGTGAGCCGGTCGGGGGTGTCGAGCAGAGCCGCCGCCGTCCACCCCTTCTGGCACAGCGCGCCCTCGTTCACCGGGAAGTCCCTGGGACCGACCCGCGCGCCCCCGGGGGGACGCGGGGTCAGGGTCATCCCGCACTGCAACGCGCAGTAGGGGCAGTGCGTCCCGGTGCCGACCCCGCTGCGGGGGCCGGTGCCCGCGCTCGTCACGACGCCCCACCCGGTCCGCTGGAGACTGGCCTGCCGGAATTCGTGCCGTCCGGTCTGCCCGGTCTGTCGGAGAATCCCGGTCTGCCGGAGACCGTGATGCTCTGGCCGCGGAACTCGGCGACGATCTCGCCACAGGGGCGTCGTACGGTCACGTCGTAGACGCCGTGCCTGCCGTACCGGACGCGCTCGGTGGCCTCGGCCAGCAGTTCCTCACCGGCCTCGGCCGGGCGCAGGAACGTGACCTGCGCGCTCTGCGCCAGCGTGACCGGGCCACGGGCGTTGCTGGCGTGGGCGAAGGCGGCGTCGGCCAGCAGGAACAGGTAGCCCCCGTGGGCCAGGCCGTGGCCGTTCAGCATGTCCTCGGAGATCCGCATCCGCAGCCTGGCCCGCCCCTCGGCGACCTCCTCGACGGCGATGCCCAGGGACCGGCACACGGCGTCTCCGGCGTTCACGATGCCGCTCCGTCCCGGCCCGCGACCCAGGTTCCGGCCAGTTTCTGTACGGCGGAGCCGTCCGGGTCGGCGAGTTTGTGGGACAGGTAGGCGGTGACCCAGTCGCCGGTGGGGATGCGGAACGGCGGCGCCTCGTCGGTCAGCGCCCGCACCACGACCTCGGCCACCTCCCAGCGGGACTGGCCCGCCCCCTCCCACCCCTGGCCGGTCACCCAGGCCAGATAGTCGGAGAAGGTCTCCGCGTACGGTCCCGAGGCCGCGCGGACGGTCTCCCTGTTGACGCCGGGGAAGATCCCGAACCGGGTGCCCGGCACGAAACCGGGCACGACCACGCCGACCCGGACCCCGTGCCTGGCGGCGACCGGGGCCAGGCTCTCCATGAAGCCCTCGACGGCCGCCTTGGACGCCGCGTAGGCCTCGTTGAAGGGCTGGCCGACGACGCCGTGCACGCTGCCGACGGTCAGCAGACGCCCCCTGCTGGCGCGCAGCAGCGGCATCGCGACCCGGCTGACGGCGACGACGCCGAAGAAGTTCACCTCCAGGTTGGCCCGCAGCGCCTCCAGGGTGGACATCTCCATGGTCGGGTCGGAGTTGGAGATCCCGGCGTTGTTGACCAGCGCGTCCAGGCGGCCGTGTGCCCGCCGTACCTCACCCAGGCAGGCGGCGACGGAGTCGGCGTCGGTGACGTCGAGGCGCCGCACGTCCAGCGTGACGCCCGCCTGGGCGGCGGCCTCGTCCAGCTCGTCGGCCCGGCTCAGGTCGCGCATCGTGGCGACCACGGTGAACCCGGCCCGCGCCGCGGTCACCGCGGTCGCCAGGCCGATGCCCGACGAGGTCCCCGTGACCAGCAGGACTCCGCGCGGGGGCGTCACGACGCGCTCCCGGAAAGCTGCGGCTCCTCCTGCTGCCTGGCGGCCCGGTCGAGCAGCGACTGGACCCCGGCGGCGGGCACGAAGGACAGCGCGGCGAGCAGGGTGCCGCCGACCATGACCACCTTGGCCGCGTTGAGCACGCCCAGGTCGTCGGTGAGCAGGGTGACCGCCAGGCCGCCCACGAGCGCGGCCAGCGGGATCACCCCCCACGTCGCGGTGCGGAAGGCCGCGTGCGTCACGCCCTGGTTGTCGGCCGTCATCCGCGACTGGCGGATCGGGGCGCTGCAGACGTTGATGCACGACATGAAGAAGCCGTAGCAGCCGAACGTCACCCCGATGACGGGCGCGGCGGGCAGGGCGGGCGCGGCGAGGATGCCCAGGCCGACCAGGCAGTGCAGCAGCAGCGACCAGGCGAGCGTACGGCCGAGGCCGAGCCTGGCGCCGATCCTGGGGGCGACGATCGCGCCGAGCACCGCGCCCGCGGCGGCGGCCGACATCGCCGCGCCGAACACGCCGACCGGCACGCCGAGACCCTGGTAGGCCAGCACCGGCAGCACCGTGACGAAGATGGGGCCGCCGGAGTTCAGCGTCACCGCGGCGATCACCACCCGGCGCAGCACCGGGTCCGACCAGTTGAGCCGGAACCCCAGGACCAGACGTGACCACACGGAGCCCGGCTGGACGGTTCCCGCCCCCCAGGGCCGCATGGTGCGGAAACAGGCGGCCGAGATCAGGTAGGTGGCCGCGTCCACGAGCAGCGCCGCGACCCCGAGCGCGTGGTACAGCCCGGCGGCGACCGACGGGCCCGCGACCTCGGAGACCGTCCTGCTGCCCTCAAGCCTGGAGTAGGCCCTGACCAGCTTGTCCTCGGAGACCGTGGTGGGCACCGCGACGAGATAGCCGACGTTGAAGAAGATCGTCGCCCCGCTGACCAGCGCCACGCAGACGAACAGCACCGGGGTGGACAGCACGCCGAGCCAGTAGGAGATCGGCATGGCCGCCACGGCGGCCAGCCGTACGAGGTCGCAGGCGACCAGGGTCCTGCGCCGGTCCCAGCGGTCGACGAGCACGCCCGCGACCGGCCCGAGCAGGGGGATGCCGAGGTACTGCGCCATGGCGACCACGCCCACCTCGAACGGCGTGGCGTGCAACGCGAAGATCATCAGGGTGGGCACGACGAACACCGTGATCCGGTCCCCGACGAGGCTGACCGTCTGGCCGCCCCAGAACAGGTTGAACTCCCGGCCGAGGGAGCCCTTCAGCCTCACGGCTCCTCCCGCACCACGAAGGAGGCGGTCTTGCCGGTGCGCTCGTTGCTGACCAGCGCGTCGGCGACGGTCACCCCGAAGGACTGCGGGTCGTGCTGGAAGGCCGTGCTGATGGTGAAGGTCGAGGCCATCAGGTCCTCGCGCAGCCGTACGGCCAGGCCCTGCGGGGCGTCGGGGGCGGCGAGCAGCAGCACCTCGACCGAGGAGACGCGGCCCTGCCGTTCGTTGACCAGGACCTGCGCCCGCAGGACGCCGGGCTCCCGTTCGGCCCGAGCGACGATGTCGTCCACGTGCAGCCCGAGCCCGCGCACCTGGACCACCGAGTCGCGGCGGCCCAGGACGCGCAGCGCCCGGTCGGGCCTGCCGCACTCGCATGACACGAACCGCCCGGCGTCGCCGGTCCGGTAGCGCAGCACCGGGTTGAGCATGTCCGGGTTGAGGGTGGTGAAGTCCAGCAGTTCGTCCTGGTCGGCGTGGACGAGCTGTTCGGGAAGCAGGTGGAAGACGTCGGCGGGGCAGTCGGGGGTGTTGGTGCCCGCGACCCAGGTCTCGGTGCTGCCGAACATGCCCCAGCGGCGGGCGTTGGGCGCGACCTCGGCCAGGTCGTCGTCGAGCTGCGGGTGCCAGGCCTCGCCGAGCCAGAGCACCTTGCGCAGCGCGGGCAGGCGGATCCCGGCCTGTCTGGCGTGCGCGAACCACAGCCGCAGCACGCTCGGGGTGCCGCCGAACGCGGTCACGCCCCTGGCGGTGAAGAACGACAGCCAGTCGCCGTACTCCTGCGCGGAGACCGAGCCGAGCGCGATGACCTCGCAGCCGGACAGGTCGGCGAAGGCGGCGGCCAGGAAGTGGGCGCCCCACATCCGGCCCGCGCCCCAGGCGTTGACGAAGACGTCGTCGCGTCCGAGCGGCTGCCACCGCTCGTGGACGCCGCCCATGTAGAACCCGGTCGGGGCGTGGCCGACCTTGGGCTCGCCGGTGCTGCCGCCGCTCTGGAAGAGCCAGGTGGCGCCGTGCTCCGCCCTGGGCCTCAGGTGCGCAAGGGCCACGTTGAGGTCGTCCTTGACGAGCGCGGGCAGTGCGGCGAGGTCGTCGAGCGTGAGCACCTTGCCGTGCCCGGCGTAGCGCTCCGCCAGCGCGGGCACGCTCCTGAGCCGTTCCAGGGAGCGTCGCGCGACGTCGAGGCGCGGTTCGGCGGCCTCCGGCGGCAGGGAGAACGATCCGGTCATGTCGTCACCAGCTTTCGTGGGTCGTCGTGGAGGAGTCCCGCGTCATCCAGCGGGTGTGGGCGTCCCGGTAGGCCGTCCAGCGCGCCCTGGTGACGTCCCGCTGCACCGCGCGGCCCGGGTCGTCGAAGTCGGGGGCGATCACCCCGTCGGGTTCGAGCTCGGAGAACCAGAACCGCTCGCCGTCGAACAGGAAGTCCACGCAGAAGAACGGGATGGGCAGTTTGCGGTGGAAGTAGGCAGTCGCCTCCGCCAGCTCCTGCGGCACGGCCGCGAACTCCATGGCGCCGCCCCGGCTGGCGTTGGCGACCGGCGACCCGGCCTCGGGGGTCCGCTTCAGCACGGCGTACGGCCGGCCGTCCACGACGTAGACCCGGTAGTCGATCGTGCCGTCGCCCAGGTAGGGCTGGAGCACGAGGGTCGTGTCGCCGCCCTGCGCCAGGCTGGCCAGGCCCCTGACGTCCTCGGCGCTGCGGGCCAGGTTGACCCCGCCACCGCCGCACCACCCGGCGGGCTTGACGATGGCCGGGTAGGTGAGGTTCTCCAGCGCCACCTCGTACCGGTGCTTGCCCACGTCCCGCCCGGTGCCGACGCGGATCGTGGGGATCGGCGGGACGGGGGAGTCGTGCAGGTGCAGGACGGTGGCCAGCTTGTCGTTGGCGACGGGCGAGAGCCACGGCGGGAACGGCAGGTAGAACCCGGCCCGCTCCAGCACCGCGTACAGGCCGTACTGGTTGAAGACGTCCATGTCCTGGTAGGGCAGCGAGTACAGCGCGGTGATGAAGAGCGTGTCCTGCGGGGTGACGAGCTCGTCGTCCACGTAGACACGTGGCTTGCCGGGTTCGAGGCCGTCCACGGTCACCGCCTCGGGGGCGTGCCTGGTCCAGCTCAGGCCGAGCTCCTCGGCGACCTCGGCGTACATGTCCCAGAAGTAGTGGCGCCACATCGCGCCCGTCCCGCTGGACTCCCGGTCGGGGAAGATCCAGCACATGCGGCGCAGCGTGCTCTCGGGGGGTCGGGTCATGGTCGTCCCTCTCCGCGGGCCCACCACAGGCGGCCCGGCTCGGGCAAGGTGTCGATCGGGTCGTAGAAGGGGAGGCGGCGTCCTTCGCCGCCGTCCCAGTGGGAGACGCCGCGCTCCCGGTCGTACTCGGCGACCTGGTGCACCCAGCGTTTGCCGAGGTAGGGCACGTCACACACGATCCGCGGCGTCGCGTAGCCCGGCAGGTAGCCCATGATGGACTCCTGGAGCCGCCGCGCCTGGTGCAGCGGGGTCCGCCAGTGCTCGGCGTTGGGGATCATGTCGCAGAGGTAGAAGTAGTACGGCAGGACGCCCGCCTCGCCCTGCAGCGCGAAGCACAGGTCGAGCAGGTCGGCCTGGGTGTCGTTCACCCCGCGCAGCAGCACGCCCTGGTTGCGCACGTCCCGCACCCCCGCGTCGAGCAGGGCGCGGGCCGCCTCGGCCACCAGCGGCGTCACCGACCGCACGTGGTTGGCGTGGGTGTGCACGGCCAGGTTCACCCCGCGGGCACGGGCGACGGCGGCCACCCGGCCCACCCCCTCGACCACGTCCCCCTGGAGCCAGTGCTGCGGCAGCCCGACCAGCGCCTTGGTCGCCAGCCGGATGTCCCGCACCGACTCCAGTTCGAGCAGCCGCAGCAGGAACGCCTCAAGCCGGGGCCAGGGCACGTTGGCCACGTCGCCGCCGGAGACCACCACGTCCCGCACGCCGGGCGTGCGCTTGAGGTAGTCCAGCATCAGCTCCTGCCGGTCGACCGGCCTGAGGGCGAGCTTGGCCTTGACGACCTGCGGGGTCGAGGTGCCGACCAGGTCCATCCGGGTGCAGTGCCCGCAGTACTGCGGGCAGGTGGACAGCAGCTCGGCCAGCACCTTGGTCGGGTAGCGGTGGGTCAGGCCCTCCACGGCCCACATCTCCGCCTCGTGCAGCGAGTCGCGCTGCGCGAGCGGGTGACTCGGCCACTCGGGGTGCCGGTCGGAGGCGACGGGCAGCATGTAGCGGCGGACCGGGTTGGCCAGGAACGCCTCGGTGAAGGAGACGGGGTCGTCCACGGCGTCCGGCGCCATCACGTTGAGCAGCTGCGGCGTGAGCAGCGTGGACATGGTGGCGAAACGTTCGGCGTCGGCGGCCAGGTCGGCGTAGAAGGACTCCCGGAGCAGGTCGCCGACGACCGCGCGCAACTGCGCGGCGTTCTTCACGCAGTGGGCGCGCTGCCACTGGGCGTCGCGCCACCGGTCGTCGCCGATCCCGCTCCAGCCGGGCAGCCGCCGCCAGTCGGGTTCCACGAGCGGCCGCCGCGCGTAGGCGTACGGCCCGGGGGAGGCCTCGCCGTTCATGCGGAGGCTCACCCGGCCAGCAGTGTCGCGTGCCGGGTGCGCAGCTCGCGCTTGAGGACCTTGCCGGTCGGGCCGAGCGGCAGGTCCGCCTCGTCCCGGGCGACGACCACCGCGGCGAGCGTGGTCAGGCCCGCGTCGGCCAGGGCCTTGTTCGCCCTCTCCAGCGCCTCGTCGTCGGTGACGCCCGCCGCCTCCGCCTGCGGCAGGACCACGGCGACCGGGCGCTGTCCCTCGCCGGGCCGTCCCGGCACGCCGACGACCGAGCAGTCCTGGACGAGGTCGGCGCAGTCGGCGATGAGGACCTCCTCGATCGGCAGGCTGTAGACCGGTCCCTGCGCGGTGTCGATGACGTCCACGGTCCGGTCGAGGTGGTAGAAGTTGCCCTCGCCGTCCCTGCGGGCCACGTCCCCGGTCAGCCAGTAGCCGTTGAGCTCGAAGCTGCTGGTCAGCCTCGGGTCGTTCCAGTAGCCGGGCGTCCTTGAGGGCGTGACGACGCCCAGCAGGCCGACGGTTCCGTCGGGCACCTCGTTGCCGTCCTCGTCCAGCACCGCGGCCCGGGTCACCACCTCCTGCGCCTTGCCCACGCAGCGGTCGTTCCTCGGCGTCTCCGGCGTCGTGACCTGCCCGAACAGCGCCATCCCCATCTCCGAGGAGCCCAGGCCGTCCACGAACTGGGAGCCGGGCAGCGGCCCGTCGGAGGCGGCGCCGCTGGGCAGCAGCCACGGCTTGATCAGCCCGGCGGGCCGCTCGCCGAGCTGGACCAGCCGCCTGATGTGCCCGTGGTGGGCGCTGTCGCCGGTGTTGAACCAGGAGTGCACCTTCGCCGCGCCCTTGACGGGCAGGTCGCCGGTGGCCAGCTCGACGAACGTCCTGGGAAAGGAGGCCACCATGGTCGGCTGGAAGACCTCCATGACCGGCTCGACGGCCACGCGCCGCCAGTCGGCCATGACGACGGTCGGCAGCCCCAGCAGCACCGCGGTCAGGAAGTAGCTCAGCCCGCCCGCGTGCGTGTGCGGCATGAGCGACATCAGCCTGTCGTACGGCTCGGCCGGGAAACGCGTCATCCTCGGCTGCTTGCCGTCCCAGAACTGCAGGTGGCCCAGGATCGTCGACTTGGGGATGCCGGTGGTGCCGGAGGAGTGGATCAGCGCCACGACGTCGTCGGGGGAGTGCCGGTAGGGGTAGTCCCCGGCGAGCACGGCCGGGTCGGCGTCGTGGGCCCGCACCTCGGAGGACAGGGCGAGGAAGCGGGGCCGGTTGCGCGGGTTGCTCCGGTAGGCCGCCTGCAGCCGGGTCGTGTCGTCGGCGACGATGCCCACGGCCCCCACGTGCTCCAGGTAGCGGACCATGACGTCGGGCCGCATGGCGTCGTTGACCATCGCCGGGATGGCGCCGAGCGCGGTGAGCGCCAGGAAGTGGATCAGCGGTTCGAGCCCCTCGCCGACCACGACGCCGACCGGCTCGCCGGGCCGTACGCCGTTGGCCCGGTACCACGTGGCGTAGCGGTCCCGCAGCGCCGCCAGGTCGGTCAGGCTGTGGCCGCGCAGCACCACCCGGCCGAGGTGGTCGTTGTGGTGGCTGTAGACGAAGGGGACGTCCCGGTTGGGGTTGGCGGCCAGGGCGTGGTCGAGGAAGTTGCCCGCGCCGAGTCCCGGCTCGGTCATCAGCCGCCGCCTGACCTCAAGGGGGGCGATCGAGGTGGTCTCAGACATGCTCGTCTCTCCTTTCGTGAGTCGTGGTCACTTCCGTTGTCGTTCGCTTGGCCACTTCCGCGGCGACGCGGTGGCCCGACCGGATGGCGCCCTCCATCAGGCCGAAGAACTCCGTGCTGGTCTCGGTGCCGGCCCAGTGCACCCGCCCGTGCGGGGCGACCAGGTGCGGCCCGAGCCGCGTCCAGTCCCCGGGGCCGAACAGGGCCGCGTAGCAGCCCCGGCTGTAGTCCTCGTTGACCCAGTCGGTCACGTGGAAGGCGGTCGGCTCCGGCAGCCCGGGGAACAGCAGCGCGGCCTGCTCGAACGCCCGCTCGCGCTGCTCGCCGGGGGACAGGCGGGCGAACGCGTGCGCCTCCCTGCCGGTCACGAACCCGGTCAGCACGCCCACCGCGCCGTCGGGCGGCGAGTCGTCCACGGTGGACAGCAGCGGCCCCCGCGCGTTGACCGACCAGCCCGACAGCCCCTGCTCACGCCAGGCCGGGCTCGGGTAGATCAGGTGCACCTTCACCGCGCAGCCCGGCGCCGTACGCCCTCCCGAGCGAGGAACCGGCAGCCCGGGCCGGTGGTCGATGGCGTCGGCGAGCGACGGCGGCACCGCGACCACCACGGCGTCGGCCCGCAGCGAACCGGCCGAGGTCGTCACGGTCACGCCCTCGCCGTCCTGGTGGATCGCCCGCACCGGCTCGCCCAGCCGCACCCGCCCGCCGAGCCGTACGGCCAGCAGCTCGCACAGCCGGTGCGCGCCACCGGCGACCCTGTCCTCCTGCGCGCCCCCGGCGAAGGCGTTCAGGTAGCGGACCCCGCCGCCGGAGGTCAGGTAGAACCCCATGTGCAGGACCGAGACGTCCCGGGGGTCGGCGGCCATCATCTCCCCGAGGAACAGCGGGAAGAACAGCCGCGCGTCGGGGTGGCGCAGGTGCTCACGCGCCCACTCGTCGGCGGTCAGCGCGTCCAGCCGTACGGCCCGCTCCGACAGCCAGGGCGCGTCGGCGCGCACGGCGCGGGTCAGCTCGTCCAGCGCGTCGAACAGCTCACCCAGCGCGACCGCCGACAGCGGAGGAAACCTGCCCGGTCTGGTACGGCCTTCGCCGTTCCCATGGAGGGCGAAGCGGCTGTCGCCGGTCATGGTGGTCGGCGTGGTCCGCAGGCCCAGCTCGGCCATCAGGGCGGTCAGCGCGGTGTGCCGCTCACCCAGGTAGGCGGCGCCGGCGTCCACCCAGCTTCCCGGCGCGACCTCGATGCCGTGGAGACGGCCGCCGACCCGCTCGCGCGCCTCGACCACGGTGACCTCGACGCCCCGCGCGGCCAGGTCGGTCGCGGCGGTGAGCCCGGCCAGGCCCGCCCCGACCACGACGACGCTCATGCCATGCTCGCGATCTTCTTGGCCAGGGCGTCCGGCGTGGGGGAGGTCATGAAGTCGTCGAAGTCCAGCTCGACCCCCCAGGAACGGGCGACCGCGCTCAGAACACGGGTGGCGAGAAGGGAGTCACCGCCCATGACGAAAAAGTCAGAATCGGCCCTTACTTCGTCATTTTCCAGCACGCGTCGGAATATGTCGGATACGGCGTCTACGTTCATGGAATGCACTGCTCCTTCAATGGGAAGAGGACACGTATCGCCGGTGCGAACCCGCCCGATCGACCTTTCCGCTGGCCGTGTAGGCGAGTTCGGGAACGACGGTGATTCGGCTGGGCACCAGATGACCCGGCACCCGGTCGCGCAGATAGTCGAGGACGTCCCCGGCGAGCGTCGGGGCGTCGGCAGGGGAGCGGGGCACGACGTAGGCGGCGAGCGTCGTGTGGTCGGCGACGGTCGCGCCCGCGACCGCCACCGCACCCACCCTCGGGTGACCGGAGATCTGGGCCTCCACCTCGCCCGGATCGACCCGGACCCCGCGGACCTTGAGCTCGTGGTCGAGCCGCCCCTCGTGGACGAGGCTCCCGTCCCGGGCCAGGCTCACCCGGTCGCCGGTACGGAAGCAGCGCTCGGGGCCGTCTCCCAGGTCCACCTCGACGAACCGCTCCGCGGTGGCCTCAGGCAGGTCCCGGTAGCCCAGCGCCAGCGACGGGCCACCGACGAGCAGCTCGCCCTCCTCGCTGACGTGCTGGCGGACGTGCGGCAGGGGGCGCCCGATCGGCACCCGCTCCCCGGCCGTCCACGGCTCCGTCCTGCGGGGCGCGAGCGGGCCGTGCAGGTCGACGGCGTGGGTGATGAGCGTGGTCTCCGTGCACCCGTAGGTGTTGACCAGGCGAACCTCGTCGGTGCCGAGCGCGCACCAGTCGGCCAGCCGTACCGGACTGACCGCCTCCCCGCCGACGACGACGGTCCGCACGGACGCGGGCAGCGTGGCCCGCTCCTCGGTCAGGTGGCGCACCAGCTCGTGCCAGAACGCCGAGGGCAGGTCGAGCAGGGTGATCCGCTCGGTCTCGATCATCCGCAGCAGGCGGGGGAAGGAGCCCGAGTGGGCCCGCTCGTCGAAGACCAGCGCCGCCCCCGTGGTGAGCGTGGGGAGGATCTCCTCCAGGCAGGTGTCCCAGTTCAGCGACGCGAACTGCAGCACCCGGTCCTCGGGGGTCAGCCCGAACAGGGTCCGCAGCTCGCCGGTCACGGTGGAGATGGCCCCGCGCGGGGTCACCACGGGCTTGGGCGCCCCGGTTGAGCCGGAGGTGAACAGGATGTACGCCGGGTCGTTCCCCGCTTCCGGTACGGCTTCGCCAGGTTTCGGGATGGGGAGCGTTTTTGCCCCGGATGATGTGGGAGTGTCCGGGTCGGGGGTGAGCAGCAGGCGGGCACCACTGGCCGCGAGCAGCGCCCGCCGCCTGGGCTCCGGGTGCGCGGGATCGACGGGGCAGTACGTGCCACCGGCGGCCAGGACGCCGAGCAGGGCGGCCACGGTCGCCGCCGAGCGCGAGGTGACCACCCCCACCGTCCCGGGACGGGGGCCGAGCCGTACGGCTGTCGCGTGGACCCACGCGGCGAGTTCGGCGTAGGTGAGGAGGTGGCCGTTGTCCGCTGTGGCGAGCCGATCGGGGTGCCGATTGGCCGCGTCCGCGAAGGCCCTTATCACGTCAGGGTGCGAATAGGGCACTCTTGCCTCTTTCTGAGTTAGCACGCCAAATGGTGTTTTGCAGTGAATTCGGGGGGATCGCGTTCATGCTGTCGAGGAGCACTGGATGTGGGCTTGATGCGGCCTGGATTTCGGCTGGACTACATCTCGTGTTTCTCGCATGGCTGCCTGTGACAACGACGTGACAGACGGAGAGCGAAAATGTCAGAAAGGTGCCTGGAGCACGTTCTGAAAATCGGGCTGCTCGGAGCGGTCCAGGCGCGCTGCGAATGCCGGGAGATCCCCCTCGGCCCGCCGCGCCAGCGAGCGGTGCTTGCCCTGCTCGCGCTGGAGGCCGGCCGTACGGTCCCGATGGAACGGCTGATCAGAGGTTTATGGGGCGAACGGGCACCGGCGGGAGCGCGAGGACTGGTCCAGGGATACGTCTCACGGCTGCGGCCAGCCCTGGCCGGGGTGGGCGTCACGATCGCCTACGCGCCACAGGGCTACCTGCTGGAACTGGCGTCCGAGCAGGTGGACGTCCACGAGTTCCGGATTTCGGTCACGAGAGCACGCTCTCTCGACACCGACGAGGCCAGGGCCGTCGCCCTGCGACACGCCATCGCGCTGTGGCGGGGCGAGCCCCTGAGCGGCGTCTCGGGCGGGGAACTGCTCGACCGGCTGCGTGAGACCCTCGCCGAGGAACGGCTCTCCGTCATCGAGGAGTGCCTGAACACCGAGACCCGCGCGGGCCGCGACACGGTGCTGATCCCCGAACTGATCGCGCTCGTGGCCGAACACCCCTTCAGGGAGGGCCTGGTCGGCCTGCTCATGCTGGCGCTGTGCCGGGCGGGCCGCCGGGCCGACGCGTTGGAGCGATACGAACGCACCCGGCGCCGCCTCGTCGAGGAACTCGGCCTCGACCCCGGCCCTGAGCTGCGGCAACTGCACCAGCGGATCCTGCGCGGCACCGTACGCGCCGCCGGGACCGTTCTCTCCTCACCCGTGGAGACGGTCACGGTCCCCGCCCAACTGCCCGCCGAGCCCGGCCAGTTCACCGGCCGCGCCGCCGAACTGCGCCTGCTCGACTCGGTCGCGACCCGTGGCGACACGGTGGCGATCTCGCTGGTGACCGGCGCGGGCGGCGTCGGCAAGACGGCCCTGGCCGTCCACTGGGCGCACCGGATCCGCTCCCGCTTCCCCGACGGCCAGCTCTACGTCAACCTGCGCGGCGGCTCACCCCAACGGCCACTGCGCCCGATCGAGGCCCTCGGACGGTTCCTGCGCGCGCTGGGCGTCCCCGCGGACCGGGTCCCCGACACCGTCGAGGAGGCGGGCGCGGTCTACCGCAGCCTGCTCGCCGACCGCCGGGTGCTGGTCGTGCTGGACAACGCGGGCAGTGTGGAGCAGGTCCGTCCCCTCCTGCCCGGCGGCAGGCGCTGCGCCACCGTGGTCACCAGCCGGGAACGCCTGGCGGGCCTCGTCGTGCGGGACGGCGCCGTCCCGGTCCCGCTCGGCGCGCTCGCCTCGGAGGAGGCGGTCACCCTGTTCGGCAAACTGCTGGGTGGCGAACGGCTGTCCGCCGAGCCGGAGGCCGCCAGGGACCTGGCCAGGTCCTGCGGCTACCTGCCGCTCGCGCTGCGCGTCGCCGCCGCCGACATCGCGGGCGGACCGGCGGGGGACACGGCGGGCCGGGCGCGTCGGCTCGCCGACACCCGGCGGTCCATGCCCACCCTTGGCACGGCTGGGGAGTCCTGCGAGGCGGCGCGGGGCGCGCTCGACCGGTCCTACCGCCACCTCGACCCACCGTCACGGCGACTGTTCCGGCTGCTCGGCATGCTCCCCGGCCCCGTCTTCGCCCTGGAGGCCGCCGCCGCCCTCGCGGGCACGACCCCCGGCGAGACCGACCGCCTGCTGTGCGGCCTCGCCGCCGCCAGGCTCGTCGAGGAGACCGAACCCGGCCGCTACGTCCTGCACGACCTGGTCCGCGAGTACGCCCTGGACCGCGCCTGGGCCGAGGAGCCGGGCCCCTCCCGAGCCCGCGCCCTGGACGCCCTGCTGACGTGGTACCTCCACGCCGTCCGCGAAGCAGACGAGGAAGCCTGCCACACGGACGCCATACCGATACCCATGACCGCCGTCACCTGAGACTCAGGCGGTCTCCTCGGTGAGCTCGTACCAGTGGGCGATGGAGTCCTTGTAGCCCTGCGGCATCACGAGCGCGTCGATCTCCTTGCGTTCGTGACTGATCACCGGAGGGTGGTGGGCGTCGGTGGCGGTGCAGCCGTAGGTGACGATGAAGACCCGGCGGTCGGGGAGGGGTTCGTACACCCACGTGTCCAGCAGCGGCCCGGCGCTCTCCCGCCACCCCGCCTCCTCGTGGATCTCGGTCTCCACCCGCTCCTGCGGGGTCTCGGAGACTTCGAGCCTCCCACCGGGCAGCTCTCCCACTCGTCGCGCTCGTTCTTCAACAGCAGCACCCGCCGCTCGGGGTCGAGGACGACGCCCTGGACCGAAATGAGGACTGCCCAGGCTGCTGACTCACACGCGTCCTTTCCACGGCACAGGAGAATGAGCGCCCCGAAGCCAACACCGGTCCCTCTCCGAATCCAGGCGGGTCCGCGTTCACGGTCATCATGCTCGTTCGTCTTTCCAGCGGTTCTTCACCGTGACCGTCCCTTGACTCTTCGTGACGGCCGGGAGACGTTGTGTCTGCCGTGTCAACGACGACGGAGGCCCCGGGATGTCGTCATGGCCCGATGCCGCCGCCCCCGAAAGGAGCGTTTGGTGCCGAGAATGTCCCGTCTGCTGGCCGTACCCTCCAGCCTCGTCCTGCTGGTCGCCCTGTTCGTCTCCGTGCCCGCGTCGGCCGTCGTCCTGGACGTCACCTGCGTGCCGCCCAGCAGCGACCTGGTCACCTACGACCCCGCGCTGACCGTGACCCCGCGGAACGTCGCCATCACCGCCACCACCACCTACGGACCCTGCGTCTCGGCCGGTGTGCCTGGCCTGACCTCCGGGTCGCGCACCTTCCAGGGCACCGGAAGCCGCTCGTGCCTGAGCCTGCTCTCCACCGGGACCGAGACCTTCACCATCACCTGGAACACCGGCCAGACCAGCACCGTCTCGGTCAGCAAGATCGTCAACGTGGTCGGCGCCGCCCTGGTGGTGACCTTCACCGGCACCGTCACCTCCGGCCTGTTCGCCGGTGACGCCGTACTGCAGACCGTGACCGGCCCGTCCGCCGACATCACACTGTGCACCCTCGGCCTGGGCACGGTCTCCAGCATCAACTCCCTGGTCACCCTGGAGATCACCTCCGTATGAAGCCCGTACCTCGCCCGTTCTCCCGGCCGCCCTCACCGCTGCTCTGCCCGCGCCCGCCGGAGATTCCACCTGTACGGCCAGCGCCCAGGACACCTACGAGCCCCGCCTGCGGCACCAGGCGTTCCAGGTCGGCCAGCCAGCTCAGGCACCAGAAGCTCGAGCGCCGACGCGGTACGAGGCTGCCTGGACCTCCCTCCACCGCTCCGGCCACCGCGACCATCACTTGGAACGAATCGTCCGGTGGTGCCGCGGCGGGACGCTCCACGCGTCGCGGATCGCGCTGACGACCGGTCGGTGGCCAGGGTGACCCGCGAGATCCCCAAGCGTCATCCCAGTTCGAAGAGGGTACGCCAGGCGTAACCGGGGGAGCGGCACGGGCGGGGTGCTTGGGGAACCGCTGGCCGATGCCGCGAGCCTCTCCTCTGGCTGGTCTTCACGGTGGTGGCCGCGCCGTACTGCTGGCCTGAGAGCGCCGGGGAATCTCAGGAGCCCACCCGTCCGACGTCGATCCTGCGGCCTCTGGTGACCTCGACGACGACGGGGAAGCCGTCGGGTACGGCGCCGCGCAGACGGGCGCGCAGGTCCGCGACGGGTGGCAGGTCGCCGGGAGCGCGGACGTCGATCCAGAAGGTCGTGGACTCAAGCCGGACCCCGATGACCGTCGCCCCCGGCGCGGCGGTCAGCCACTCGGCCGCGCGCCTTCCCACCTGGTCCTTCCAGGAGGCGACGCGGTAGTGCAGGGCGGTGCTCAGGGCCAGCACCACCGCGAGCAGCACACCGAGCCCACCGAACGCGGCGATCGAGCGGGTACGCGCCCTGTCCGCGACAGGGCGTTCGGTGTAACCGAGAACGGTGAACACGAACGTCCCGGCGAACACGAGCGACACCAGGTTGGACAGGAAGAGCACCAGCGCGCCGAGCGCGAGGACGAAGGCCCCGTCACCCAGGCACACACCCACCACGACGAGCGGCGGGACCAGGGAGAGCGCGATCGCCACCCCCGGCAGCACCGCCGCCATGTCCCGGCGGGCGAGCGCGATCGCCCCGGCCAGCCCCGCCGCCATCGCGGCGAACAGGTCGGCCAGACCCGGCGAGGTCCGGCCGGAGATCTGACCGTTGGACAGCAGGTCATAGGAGTCCGGTACGGCCAGCGAGGTCAGCAGTCCGACGGTGACGACGACACAGACCCCGCCCAGGACGAACCAGCCCGCTCCGTTGCCCGACCGTTTCACCAGGCCCAGCGCCAACCCCATGATGGGCGTCGACAACGGAGCGATGACCATGGCCCCGATCACCGTGGCGGTGGAGTCGGACACCACCCCGGCGGCGGCGATCACCGACGACAGGACGAGCATCGTCCAGAACGCCGAGTACGCGGAGGGGCGATCACCCGCACGGAGGTCGAGGTCGGTGGTGAGCTCCTCCATCGTGCGGCGCTGCGCCACCGGGATCAGGCGCTTCCTCAGCACCATCGGGACGTCCCAGGGATCGCCGCGCGGTGACGGCCCCTGGCCCGTGGGTCCAGGTCTGCCATGACGCCTCCAAAGGTCAGGAGGCCATGCTGCTGCGTACGAGACCCGTGGTCAGGTCTGGACCGGGCCCACGGGCCGAGTTTTGTCGTTTCTTGCAGCTATGCATGGGCAGTGATCCCCCGGCTGGAGACCGGCCGGACGAGCACCAGAACCCATGCGCGAGGTCACCGGGCGGGCGTGGGCGACGGTGGAGATACGGCCAGCCAGGTGAGCGCGGCCAACGTCAGCGCCGTGGCGACGACGAACGTCGTCCCCGTCCCGATCGGCATGGTCAGTCCGCCGACCGCCGTACCCGCGCTGATGCCGAGATAGATGGCCGAGGAGTTCAGCGCCACCAGCAGCGGTGCCTGCGCCGTCGCCGCCTCGATCAGCCGGTGCTGCTGCGGCGGGGTCTGGCACCAGCTCGCCGCGCCCCACGCCGCCGCCAGCAGCGCGACCACCACGGGCGTCCTCGCACCGGTCACGGCCAGCAGCGCGAAGGCCGCCATGGTCACGGCCATCAACGTGTAGCCGACGGTCAACGTCCTGACCGGGCCGACCCGGTCGGCGGCGACGCCCGCGGCCAGGTTCCCCGCGACGGCCCCGAGGCCGTAGGCGGACAGCATCCACACGGTGCCCGAGCCGGTGACACCCAGGGCGCGCAGCGCCGGGACGACGAAGGCGTAGGCGGTGTAGGCGGCGGCCATGCCCAGGGCCGTCAGCGGCAGCACCGTGACCACCCCCGGCTGACGCAGCGCCGCCAGCCTGGTCCGCAACGGCACCGGGGCGGCCCCGGGGAGGGACGGCGTCAACGCACCCGCGGCCAGCGCGGTCACCAGGCACAGCGCCGCCACCAGTCCCAGGGCGGTCCGCCAGCCCATCACCGCCCCGATCGCGCCGCCGAGCGGCACGCCGAGCGCGGTCGCCACCGTCAGCCCGCCGACGACCACGGCCAGCGCCCTGGCTCGAAGCTCAGGACGGACCAGCGCCGCCGAGACCGCCCCGGCGGTCGGGGTGTAGGCCGCCGCGCCGATCGCCGCGAGTATCCGGGTGACCAGCAGCAGCGGCAGGTCCGGCGCCAGCGCGGAGCCCGCGTTCGCCACCGCGAGCAACACCAGCGCCGCCACCAGCAGCGCCCTGCGCGGCAGCCGTGCCGTCACGGTGGCCACCACGGGCGCCGCGAGCGCGTAGGTCGCGGCGAACACCGTCACCGCCTGCCCCGCGCCCGACGTCGAGACGTGCAACGAGGCCGCGACGTCCGGCAGGAACCCGGCCAGCACGAACGCGTCCGTGCCCACCGAGAACGTCCCCAGCGCCAGGACCCAGGTCTGGCCCAGGCCACCGGTGCCTGTTCCGCTGGCCGACCGCGATATCGAGACATCAGACATCCCGATTTACCCTCCAAGAGAGCCCGGCTGACCGGCCGGGCGTTTTCATGCGGACATTCATGTGGTCAGCGGGAGGGGCTCCCGCAGAAACGGCGTACCCGTGCCGGGGCCGTCGCGGGGCTCACCGCGATCAGGTCCGCCAGAGTCTGCGCGGCCAGTTCCCGCCGCCACGCCAGCTCCGCCCTGCGCATCGCCTGCGCGACCCCGCACGGGCGGGCGAACTCGGATGCCGGTGCCTCGGCCCCGGCGCCGCGCTGCCGGATCTCGGTGCACCGGAACGCGTCCTGCCGCCCTTCGATCGCCGCGACCACGTCCATGAGGCTGATCTCTTCCGGAACCCGCGCCAGCGCGTAACCGCCGCGTGGCCCCGGTGAGGAGGACAGGATCCCCGCCCGCACCAACGGCTGGAGGCGCTTCTTCAGGTACTCCGGCGGCAGCTCGAACACCTCCGCCAGCCGCCCCGTCGCCACCGGCCCCTGATCCCCCATCCACGCCAGGACCAGACAGCAGTGCAACCCCCACTCGACACCCTCACCCATCACCATAACCGGGATACTACACATCCCGATTCACCTCTTCGGCGTGGGCTCCCGCGTCCATGCCGGGCCGTACGGCATGCGGACCGGGCGCCGGGGGTGGGTCATACCGCTTCGCGCTCACTCCCGATCTACGCTAGGCTTCAGCGGTGTCCGCAGAGTGATCGGGATGGCGGTTGTTTTACAGCATTAATGCCGCTGGAATTTCTTCCAATATTCTGCAGGATAACCAACCGGGACGTAGCGCAGCTTGGTAGCGCACTTGACTGGGGGTCAAGGGGTCGCAGGTTCAAATCCTGTCGTCCCGACCAGATTCTCACTGGTCGGTGAGGGTGTCTTCCATAAGGGAGGCACCCTTTTCGCGTTTTACGATACTGATTTTCGAAGTGCAACCCGTATAAACAGGGATGAGTTCTGGGGCATTGGCTCTCTGATTTCGGCTGGAGATCAGCGGATATTCGTCGATGGTGAGTGAAATATTGCTTGCCGGGATCCGTGGGGCAGGAGACACTGCGGAATGCATTCCTATGCGCAGACCGACGAACTCCGCCAGGCTGCTGGCGAGTTGGGTGCCCATGTCTACACGGCGTTGCGTGACGGTGGGCTCGAAGCCGACCTTCTCGTCGAGTTGGCCTGCTTGATGGAGGAGCGGGGTGTGTCCACTTCTGCCACCCGGGAACTTTTCGAACGCCTCGCCGTCGAACTGACGGTCGCCGACCTGGTCAGGCTGGGTGAAGCGCTTCTTGACGAAACCGGCTTCCGGTCGACCTTCGCCATGGAACCGGGACTGCTGGCGCCGTTCGAGGAGGCGCTGAAGGTCGTGGAACGCGACGTCCGCGCCTCGGGGATCGCCGGGACGCTTCAGATGGTCCTTCCCGACTGGGACGTCATGGGCATGGCATGGGTGGAGTTCGAGGGCACGTGCCAGGGCAACTGCATCAGGCCCGAGGACGATGCCCTCTGGTCCGTGGCGGACGCCACCCAGGAGGCGGTCATGGAGAGGACCTGGCGGGTGTGACCTGTCTGTCCGACGCACGACCTGGGCCTGCACGCCGACACGGAGAACGGAACTGTCATATGGCGCTGTGAAGGCGACGGAACGCACACCGTCGCACCGGTGGGTGGACTACCGTCCCGCTGATCAGACGGCCGGGGTCTCTACTTCATCCACTCAAGCACGAAGTCTTTCCGCTCATGGCTTTTCCTCGACAGGGGTCCTCGTCTGAGGTCGAGAAGTCGGCGGCACAGGGTGAAAAGAACGAGGAGGAGCGCGGAGATGACGCCGAGGCTGAGGACAATGAGGCCAACGCCCATGAGCAAGGCGGCTATGGGCCTGTAGGAAATCCCGAAAAGGATGACCAACTCTTCGGAGGACATGGCGGCTCCTCATCATGTGAGAGATGGGCCGAGATTACAGCGCCGAGGATTTCGGCTTCACCAGGTGTGGTGAACGAAGAATGTCATGCGGGGGCCTCACCAGGAGGGATACAGGTGGTCGGTGGGGCCGATCAGGGCGGGGGCGGCGTAGTGGGCGCGGGACAGGTGGACGCCTGTGGCCCGTTCGGCGAGGGCGAGGGCGCTGGAGACGGGATCATCCGGGAACTCGGGGCATTCGTCGTCGAGGTTCATGCCAAGCGCCCGAAGGTCGGCCTGGAGCAGGTCGGGGCCGGAACCCTCCCGGAAGCGGTAGGAGTACAGACCGAACGTGGTGACCAGGCGGCCGCCGACAGAGTAGGTGAAGTCGTCGTTGTTCACGGTCGCCCGCACCGCTGCCGCGGCCGTGCCCTCTGACAACGGCGTATCGCGGTTGTAGACGACACCGGCCCAGCCGTACTCGATCAGGACGGTTCCGCCGTCGGCCGCATAGGCCATGACGCCGAATCCGGATTCCCCCAGAGGGCCTGGGGTGACGCCGATGCGTCGCAGGGCGTTTTCCGGGGACAGGTTGCGGACGAAACCAGCGAAGAGCCATGTCTCTCCGACGTCGTCGCTGAACTCCTGGCAGAGCCATTCATAGGTTGCCGCCGTGGCGTTGCCCATTCTCCTGCCTTCCCGCGAGAGCGACGAACGCGAGGATCATGGCAGCGAGGTCCGACAACTTCACGTGTTCGGTGTTACCGGCCCTGTTGGGTGAGGAGGGCGCGTTCCTCTGTGGGGGAGAAGCCTGCTTGGAGAGGGGGTTGGCCGCGGTCGCGGTCCCAGGTCAGGACGTCGGTGGCCGTGACCTCCAGCGGGGTCGAGGGCATGCCCGCCGCGCGGGCCCGGGTCGAGCTGCGTTGCTGGGTGGGCCAGTTCGGTCGCACCAGGGGAAACAGCGGGGGCGCGGTGTCGGGTGGCACCGGGACGATCTCGACCTCGGTGCCCGCCACCCGCGCGCAGGTCTCGATGAGCGCTCCGAGCGTGGTCGGCTCGGCGGGTCCCACCGCGTTGAACGCGCCGGGGCGTTCGTCGGCGAGCAGCCGTACGACCAGGTGGGCCAGGTCGCGTGAGTCGATGATCTGCACCGGTTGCGCGGGGTCGGCGGGCAGGGCCACCGGCCCGCCGTGTGAGGCGCGTCGCACCCAGTACGTGAACGCGTCCGACGGGTCGTGTGGTCCGGCGACCTTTCCCGGTCGCACGATCGTCGCCCGCGAGCCGTACTGGGCCACCACGTCGTTCTCACATGCCACTTTGAGCGGGCCGTAGGTGTCGTCGTCGCGTTCCTCGGTGTCGCGCACCTGCGGCCGGAGCGGGGTGTCCTCGTCCGAGCCCGGTCCCAGGCCCGTGCGCCGGTAGACCGCGTGGCTCGAGATGAACAGGTAGCGGCCGACGCGGTCCCGGAGCGCGTCCATCGCCCCCGCGACGTGGCGTGGCACGTAGCCGCTGACGTCCACGACCGCGTCCCACGTGCCGTCGCGCAGCGCCGCGTAGTCATCGGTGTCACGGTCGCCGAGGAGCCGTGTCAGGTGGGGGAACAGGCCGGGCCCGGTCCTGCCCCGGCCGAACAGGGTCACCTCGGCGCCGGAGCGCAGAGCGGCTTCCACGATGGCGTGGCCGACGAAGCGTGTGCCGCCGAGGACAAGAATCCGCATATTTGGGGACGGTACCAAGGGGCCCGGGAGACCGCGGGTTGGTTCCTTCAGGAGATGGACGTTTTCCGGCGTCGGCTCGGTCAGAGGGTCCGCCGTGTGCCGCTCTTCCGTCGTGTCGGCACAGGAACGGCAAGGCCGTGCGCAAGTCGGTTCGACCGAGTATCCGCCACGCTGTGAGGTCCAGGGAGCGTTCTCCCGGAGCGGTGAAGGACACGTTCTGGAACCGATGATGTCGTTCGTGTAATGAGGGGAGCGCTCCAAACGAAGATAAGGGTATGTTCAAAACCCCCCAGAAGCGACGAATGGGCACGGCGGTCTCCGCCGGGTTGCTGATCTTCACCATCGCGGGTTGCACGAGCGCCCCGACCACCACCATGAACGCCACCCAGATGGTCGAGGCGTTGGCCAGACAGGGTCTGCCCGTGACCCTCACGGTCACCTACACCGCCTCCAACGACCCGAACAAGCTGCTCGGCAAGCCGAACGGTTACACCTCGAAGGCCTCCTTCACCGACGAGCGGGTCGACGCCACCAAGGTTCCCGGGGCCAAGCAGGGTGACGTGAGCCTCGGCGGCAGCGTCGAGGTCTTCGCCACGGCCGGGGACGCGGAGGTGCGGGCCAACCTGCTGAAGGAGAGCGCGGAGAAGGTTCCGACGCTCGCCGAGTACAGCTACGTGAAGGGTCCGGTCGTGGTCCGGGTCTCGAAGGAGCTGATGCCGATGGACGCCCAGGAGTACGAGGGAGCACTCGGCAAGCTCGTCAAGTAGGAGAAGTCCGGTGAGGTCCCGTTCCCCCACGTGGGACCTCACCGGACAGCCCTACAGCTTGCGGAAGGTTCTGGCCTCCTCCGCCGCGGCCAGTACGGCGCGCAGCGGGGCTCCCGTGCTGGCTGAGACGGCTGCCGCCACGGCGCCCTCGACGAACGGCACGTCGGCGACCACGACCTCGGGTGCCTCGAAGAGGCGGGCGGTCAGGACCGAGCCGCCGAGGTCGGGGACGAGGATCACCCCGTCTCCCTGATCCACCCGGGAGATCGCCTCGGCGACCAGCTCGGTGCTGTTGCCCAGGCCGCCGTCGGGTGTGCCGCCCGCGGGAGCCAGGGGTACGGCGGTGCCGCAGATCTGGGCGGCCAGCGCCGCGACCTCCACGGCGAGCGGCCCGCTGTGGGAGATGAGGACGATGCCGACCATCGGCGCCTACCCGTGTCCCTGGTCGGCCGTGCACAGGGCGGCGAAGATGAGGGCGCAGGAGGCGGCGCCGGGGTCCTCGTGGCCCGCGCTGCGGGGACCGAGATAGCTGGCCCTGCCCTTGCGGGCCACCATCGGGACCGTGGCCTCCGCGCCCGCGAGGGCCGCAGAGGCCGCCGCCTCGAACGCCTCCCGCTCCCCGGCCCCGGCGCTCACGGCAGTCTCCAGCGCCCTGACGGCCGGGGCGAACGCGTCCACCATGGTCTTGTCGCCTTCCGCCGCCGACCCCAGCCGGGTGACCCCGTCGAGCCCGGCCCTGAGCGCGCGGGCCAGGTCGGCGAGGGACACCTCGGAAGCTTCCCCGGAGGAACCGAGGGATCTGCCCGCCTCGCGGAACGCCGTGCCGTACAGGGGGCCGGAGGCGCCGCCGACCCTGCTGATCAGGGTGCCGCCCACCAGGCGCAGCAGGGCGCCGGGAGCGGCCGGGGGATCGTCGGCCAGGGCCTGTACGGCGGCGCCGAAGCCCCGGTCGAGGTTGGCGCCGTGGTCGGCGTCGCCGATCGCGGCGTCCAGTTCGGTGAGCCGGTCCCGCTCCGCGCGCACCGCGTCGGCGATCCCGGCGATCCAGCGGGTGAGGAAGGCGGTGTCCATCAGCGGCCCCAGCGCAGGGCCGGGGTCTCGACCGGGGCGTCCCACAGGCGGGTGAGGTCCTCGTCCAGCAGGCAGACCGTGACCGAGAACCCCCGCATGTCGAGGCTGGTGACGTAGTCGCCGACCAGGCTGCGCGCGACCCGCACGCCCCTGCCCGCCAGTTGCTCCGCGACCTCGGCGAAGACGACGTAGAGCTCGATGAGCGGGGTGGCGCCCATGCCGTTCACCATGACCAGGGCGTCACCGGAGAGCGGCATGTCCTCGTCGACGGCGTCGAGCGCGATGGCGGCCAGCTCGCGGGCGTCGCGCATGGTGGAGCGGGAGCGCCCCGGCTCGCCGTGGATGCCGATGCCCAGTTCGATCTCGGTCTCGCCCAGTTCGAAGGTCGGCCTGCCGGAGGCGGGGGTCGTGCAGGCGCTCAGCGCGACGCCGAAGGAGCGGCTCCTGGCGTTGACCTCCTCTGCGACCCGCGTGACCTCGGCCAGTGACGCGCCGCCCTCCGCCGCGGCTCCGGCGATCTTCTCCACGAAGACGGTGGCCCCGGTGCCCCTGCGGCCCGCGGTGTGCAGGGAGTCGCGGACGGCCACGTCGTCGTCGACGAGCACGCTGGCGATCTCGACGCCCTCCTCGGCGCACAGGTCGGCGGCCAGCTCGAAGTTCAGGACGTCCCCGGTGTAGTTCTTCACGACGTAGAGCACGCCCGCGCCGCCGTCGGCCGCGGCGGTCGCGGTGACCATCTGGCCGGGCACCGGGGAGGTGAAGATCTCGCCGGGGCAGGCCGCGTCGAGCATGCCGTACCCGACGAAGCCCGCGTGCAGCGGTTCGTGACCGGAGCCCCCGCCGGAGACCAGCCCGACCTTGCCCGGGGTGGGACCCCCGGAGCGGGAGACGGTCCGGCCGTCGGGATCGACCCGCAGACCGGGGTGTGCGGCGGACAGCCCGCGCAGCGCGTCCGTGACGACCGTTTCTGCGCTGTTGATGAGCTTCTTCACGTTTCTTAGCTGTTCCCGCTCCCGCGTGGTGGCAAGCACGGCGGCGTCGAACCTCTCGCCGGGACGGGAGTGCTGGGAGAGGGGAGGACTGAGGTACGGTTCAGCCATGGCTGAGATCGTGTACCCCCCGGTCATCGGGTTGGCGAAGACCCTGTTCCGCGCGCTGGACCTCAAGATCCACATCGAGGGCGCGGAGCGGATCCCGAGGACCGGCGGCGCGGTGCTCGCCAGCAACCACATCAGCTATCTGGACTTCATCTTCGCGGGCCTGGCCGCCCTGCCCGCCAAGCGCCTGGTCCGTTTCATGGCGAAGAAGGATGTCTTCGACCACCGGATCTCCGGTCCGCTGATGCGCGGTATGCACCACATCCCGGTGGACAGGAACGCGGGGGCCGCCGCGTTCGGCGCGTCGCTGAAGGCGCTCAAGTCGGGCGAGGTCGTCGGGGTGTTCGCCGAGGCCACGATCAGCCAGTCCTTCACGGTCAAGGAGATCAAGAACGGCGCGGTCAGGATGGCCGTGGCCGCGAAGGTGCCGCTGATCCCGATGGCCCTGTGGGGCACCCAGCGGCTGTGGACCAAGGGGCAGCCCCGGCGGCTGACGCAGCGGCACGTGCCGATCACGGTCCTGGTCGGCGAGCCGTTGGAGCCCAAGCGGGGTGACGACTACGACGCGGTCACCGCGGAGCTGCGCGGGCGGATGACCGAGCTGCTCGACCGGGCGCAGCGGACCTACCCGGAGATCCCGCCGGGTGTGTGGTGGCAGCCCCACCACCTCGGCGGCACCGCCCCGACCCCGGAGGAGGCAGCCAAGCTGGACGCCGCGGAGGCTGAGGCGAGACAGGCCCGCGACCTTCCCTGAAACCGGCTCAAGCGGGTGTCAGGTGGGCCACAAGTGACGTGGTCCACGCTGGTCCCATGAACGACGTGTTCGACAACCTCGCCGACGCCTTCCAGCCGGTGCCCTCGCCGGGCCCCGGCCGCTCTCCGGGGCCGGTGGGGATGGCCATCCTGATGATCCTGTGGGTGGTGCTCGGTGTGGCGCCCTTCGTCTTCGCGGTCGAGGACCTCAAGCTCGCCACGGGAAGGACCGGCTCCCCGGGAACGCTGACGGTCGTCTCGTGCGCCTCGCTGGGCAAGGGCCGCTACGACTGCAGGGGCAGCTTCGTCCTGGACCGTACCGGTGAGAAGGTGGCGGTCGCCGCCTCGCCCGACTCGACGGTCGGCGACGTCAGGCGCGCCCAGCTCACCCCGGAGGGCGACCGCGCGGTCCCCGCGGGCACCTCGGGCGTCCTGGCCGCCCTGACCCTGCCCTTCCTCGGTGTGGGGGTGCTGGGCTTCCTGCCCTATGTGCTGCTCCATGTCTTCCGGGTACGGCGTGGCCGCCGTCCGGCGTTGATGGCCGGGTGTCTGCTGACGGCCGTCTCTCTCGCGGGCATCGTCGTCGGTGTCGTCGCCGCCTATTCCTGATATTTCGACGTATTACGGGATTCGTGTTCCGTAAATTATTGGCGGCTGTGTTTGGAGCGTTCCCGGAACTCTCGTTAGGATCCGTCCGAATATCCAGAAATTTCATGATATGAGGATGGGGATATCGCCATGGAAAGCGCAAGATCGGCGCTTCCGACCGCGATGTTCAGATGATATGTCCGTCAAATATGATATTTCGCTATAAGTCTCGTGAGTCACTCGTGTCACCTGATAGAGCACTATAACGATGCACTAACGACAGATCATCCTTCTCTGGAAATTTTCCTGGAGTTCATGAGAATCAAGGGGTGCCTCCCTGTTGGGTCGCGAACGGGGAATTCGGGGACCGTCGGTCGATGACGGTGCGGTGTCGCGGACGTTCAGGTGTTGTTCCGGTGAATTGTTCGACTCCGAGAATGGATGGCCGATGAGCCGTTTGACCGCTCTGCGTAGCAGGTTCGTGGACGCCCCCGACTCCCTGGGCGCCAAGGCCCGCGCGCGTCGCTGGCAGTGGCTGGCGCGGATCTTCCCCGATGTGGGCGACATGACGGTCATAGATCTGGGCGGTACGGCCAGCGCCTGGCTCCGTTCGCCGATCAGGCCCGCGCGGGTGCACATCGTCAACCTCTCGACCCCGCCGACCGACCTGCCCCCGTGGCTGAGCGTGGAGAACGGCGACGCCTGCGACCTGCGCTCCGCCACCCACGGCCGCTACGACCTGGTCTTCTCCAACGCCGTCATCGAGCACGTCGGCGGCCACGTCAGGCGTGAGAAGTTCGCCGAGGCTGTCTACGACCTGGCCGAGCGGCACTGGGTGCAGACGCCCTACCGCTACTTCCCGGTCGAGCCGCACTACGTCTTCCCCGGCCTGCAGTTCCTGCCGATGGCGGTGCGCGCGGCGACCGTACGGCGCTGGCCCCTGGTGCACACCCGCCCCACGGACCGGGCGAGCGCCGTACGGTCCGTGGCCGAGATCGAGCTGCTCAGCAAGACCGAGATGCGGCACTACTTCCCGGACTCGGAGATTCACTACGAGTGGATGGCCGGTCTGGTGAAGGCCCTGATCGCGATCAGGCGTTGAGACCGAGAATTGGCGGTATCGGGGTGATATGGACCTCGCTGTCCTGTCCCGGTACGGTCGGCGCGTGACGTTTTCGATCGTGGCAAGGGTCGGTGACGCCCACGGGGTCGCCGTGGCGAGCAAGTTCCTGGCCGCGGCGGCTGTCGTGCCCGCCGCCGAGGCGGGCGCCGGGGCACTGGCGACCCAGGCGTGGGCCAACATCGCCTTCGGGCCGCAGGGGCTGGCGCTGCTGCGCACCGGCGTGCGGGCCGAGGACGTGGTGGCCGGGCTGGTCGCCTCCGACCCGGGGCGGGCCCAGCGCCAGCTCGGGGTGGTCGGGGCCGACGGTGACGGCGCCACCTACACCGGGGACGAGTGCCCCTCCTGGGCGGGCGGCGTCGTCGGCGACGGCTACGCCATCCAGGGCAACATCCTCACCGGTCCCGAGGTGGTCCGGGAGATGGAGGCCGCCTGGCTGGCCTCCGCCGAGCTGCCCCTGGCCGAACGGCTGGTGGCCGCGCTCGCGGCGGGAGACGCGGCGGGCGGCGACAGCCGGGGAAGGCAGAGCGCCGGGGTCTACGTGGTCGAGGCGGGCGCGGGCTACGCGGGCGCGGGTGACGTCGCCTGTGACCTGCGCGTCGACGACCATCCCGACCCGGTGACCGAGCTGCGCAGGCTGCTCGGCGTCCACGAGCTGCTGTTCGGCAGGCCCGACCCGGACAGTCTGCTTGAGATCGAGGGAGAGCTGGCCGAGGAGATCGAGGCCCGTCTGAAGGAGCTGGGACACGCCACCCTCGACCAGTGGGCCGGGGTGGAGAACCTGGAGGGCAGGCTGGTCGAGGGGAAGATCGACCCGATCGTCCTGGCCCGCCTCAGGGGCGAGGTCTGAGCCCCGGGAAAAAGGGCGAGGCCGCCGGAGGGTTCCCGCGCCGGAACCTCCTGGCGACCTCGCCGGGTGCGACGGGCCGGGTCAGCGCACCCCGGCCGTCGTCGCGGTGAGCAGCTCGTTCAGGCGCCGGGTGGTGAGGACCATCGCGCACCGTTCGGCGGCGTAGGTCAGCGCCATCCTGTGGTGGTCGGCGGAGAAGTCGGCGACGGCGTCGGCGACCAGGAAGGCCTGCGTGTCGCTCATGAACGCGTCGCAGGCGGTCATCAGGCAGCCGATGTGGGCGTAGATCCCGGTGATGATGAGCTGGTCCCTGCCGGTCTCCGTCATCAGCTCGCGCAGCCGGGTGCGGTGGAAGGCGCTGTAGCGCCACTTCACGAGGTGGATGTCGTCGTCACCGGGGGCCAGGGCCGGGATGATCTCCTGGGCGCCGGGTTCGGTGCCGATCCCCGACCCCCAGAAGTCCTGCAGCAGGCCGCGCTGGGTGCGGGTCTGCCCGCCGGGTTGCGCCGAGTAGACGACGGGGACGCCGAGCCGTCCTGCGGTCTCGCGGAGCGAGGAGATGCTCGCGACCAGGTCGGACATCGGCGACGCCCCCTGGGTGAACGCGCTGACGAAGTAGTTCTGCATGTCGTGCACGAGCAGCAGTGCACGCCGTGGGTCCGGCGTCCACTCCACCCGGTTGGTGGGCAGCTCCTCCTCGCCCAGCATGGGGTAGGGGGAGATGGCGGGAATGGCCACGTCGTTCCTTTCTGCGGTTCTCACCGGGCTCACCGTTCTCTGAGCCTGACTTTGCTGATCTTGCCGACGGCGGTCGTCGGCAGGGTCTCGACGAACTCGATCCGGTCGGGAATCTTGTAGTCGGCGAGGCCCCGCTCCCGCAGGAAGGCCTTCAGTTCCGGCACGCGGACGGGGGAGCGGGTGACGACGTGGGCGCAGGACCGTTCGCCGAGATAGGCGTCGGGGATCGCCACGACCGACACGTCGTGGACGGCGGGGTGGGCGAGCAGGTGGTTCTCGACCTCCTCGGCCGCGATCTTCTCGCCACCCCGGTTGATTTGGTCCTTCGCCCGTCCCTCGACGACGAGGTGGCCGGTCGGCGTCCGCCGTACGATGTCGCCGGTCCGGTAGAAGCCGTCGGGGGTGAAGGCTGTCGCGTTGTGCTCCTCGGCACGGTAGTAGCCGCGGATCGTGTACGGCCCGCGGGTGAGAAGGTGACCGGTCTCCCCGGGGGCGACCGGGGAACCGGAGTCGTCGACGATCAGGATCTCGTCGTCGGGCGAGATCGGGGTGCCCTGCGTGGTGACGACGGTTTCCTCGGGGTCGTCGAAGCGGGTGTAGTTGACCAGCCCCTCCGCCATGCCGAAGACCTGCTGCAGGGCGCAGCCGAGGGCGGGGGACACCCTGCGGGCCGCCTCCTCGCTCAGCTTCGCCCCGCCGACCTGCAGCACGCGCAGGCTCGACAGGTCATGTTCGGTACGGCGGGCGGCCTCGACCCACAGCAGCGCCAGCGGCGGCACGAGCCCGGTGATCGTCACGCCCTCCGCCTCGATCAGCGGGAAGCAGGTGTCCGGACCCGGGTGGGGGGCCAGCACCGCGCGCCCCCCGGCGTACAGGGTGCCGAAGACGCCGGGGGAGCTCATCGGGAAGTTGTGCCCGGCGGGCAGCGCGCACAGGTAGACGCTCGTCTCGTCGAGTCCGCAGATCTCGGCGCTGGCGCGGAAGCTGTAGATGTAGTCGTCGTGGGTGCGCGGGATGAGTTTGGGCAGCCCGGTGCTGCCGCCCGACAACTGCAGGAAGGCGACGTCGGAGGGAGCGGGACCGGGGATGTCCGCAGGCTTCCCGCGCAGGGAGTCGAGGGAGACGTGCTCGCCGGGGTCGCCGTCCACGATCACGTGCGGCACCTTCAGTCCCTCGGCGATCCTCCGGTGGTCGAACCCGTCGTTGACGTCGGGGATGACGTAGGCCGCGGCCTCGGTGAACTCGCAGAAGTAGGAGATCTCCGAGGAGCGGTGGGCCGGGAGCGCGAACACCGGCAGCGCCCCGATGCGGAACAGCGCGAAGCAGACCTCGTAGAAGGAGATCCGGTTGGGTAGCTGGACGACGACCCGGTCACCGGCGCCGATCCCGAGGCCGACCAGTCCGGCCGCCAGCCCGTCGGCGCGCTCGTCCAACTCGCGGTAGGTCACCCGCTCGCCGCCGCCGACCAGGGCGACGCGGTCGCCGTGCGCCGCGGCCCGTTCGCGGAGCATGCCGCCGAAGGTCTCGCCGCGCCAGTAACCGGCGGCGCGGTACCGCTCGGCGAACTCCGGCGGGTACGGCACAACGCTCATGGAAATTCCTGTCAGTCGTGGGCAGAATCCTGCGCGCCGAGGCCGAGGGCGTGCAGGAGGGTGCGGAACTTCGCGGAGGTCTCGTCGAGTTCGGCCTCGGGGACCGAGCCCGCGACGATCCCGCCACCGGCGAACAGGCGGACCCCGGTCCGTGACACCTCGGCGCAGCGGATGGTGACGGCCCACTCGCCGTCGCCCGAGGCGTCGCACCAGCCGACCATGCCGGTGTAGAAGCCGCGGTCGAACGGCTCGATGTCGGCGATGGCCGCGCGGGCCGCCGGGGTGGGCGTGCCGCAGACGGCCGGGGTCGGGTGCAGCGCCACGGCCAGGTCGAGCGAGGTCGTCGCCGGGTCGGTCAGGCGGCCGGTGACCCTGGTGGACAGGTGCCACATGGTGGCGGTGCAGACAAGCGAGGGCTCGGCGGGCACGCTGAGCGCGCGGCAGTGCGGGGCGAGCGCCTCGGCGACAGCCTCGACGACGACGGCGTGCTCCCGCTGGTCCTTGGCGGAGCAGAGCAGGGCCGCCGCGCGGCGGCGGTCCTCCTCGGGGTCGGCGCTGCGCGGCGCGGAGCCCGCCAGGGGGTTGGCGACCACGGCCGGTCCGCTACGGGAGACCAGCAGCTCGGGGCTCGCGCCGACCAGGGTCCTTTCGCCGGGCAGCGGCACCGCGAAGATGTGGCCGTGCGGGTCGCGGCCCGCCAGGCGGCGCACCATCGTCACGACGTCGACCGGCTCGGAGCGGGTCAGCTCAAGGGAGCGGGCGAGGACGATCTTGTCCAGGGCGCCCCTCTCCAGGAGGTCGAGGGCGCGCCGTACCCCCTTGCGGTGGTCGGCAGGGCTGGGGACCGCGACGATCTGCCAGGGATCGCCGGGTTCCGCCTCCGGCGGGTCGTCGGGGACGAACGGGTCGGCCCAGCGGGCCCGTTCGGGCGTGACGAGGTGCGCCGCGCCCGGCTCGTCGAACGGGATGGCGCCCACGACGAGGCTCGCCCGCTCCCGCACGCGGTCCGTCAGCTCGCGCAGCGTCGCCGCGGGAGGCACCACGTCGGCGCACCCCTGGCCCAGCAGCGTGTGCTGGGGGGAGGAGAAGAGAGAGGAGAGCCCGGGACGGTACCCGTGCAGCAGCTCGGAGGCGGTGACCGCCTCGTATGCGATGCTCAAAACTAGCCTTTCCTACAGAAGTCAGGCTCGCAGCGTGGCGCCGCCGTCCACGTACAGGTCCTGCATGGTGATGTGCCGTGCGCGGTCGGAGGCGAGGAAGGTCACGGCGTCCGCGATGTCGGCGGGGTCGGCGACCCGGCCGAGCGGGATGCCGACCCTGAAGGTGGCCGGGTCGCCCTCAAGCACGGCGCGCCGGTCGAGCCCGGCCTGCATCACGGTCTCCGTCGAACCGGGGGAGACCACGTTGCAGCGGATGCCGTACCCGGCGAGTTCGAGCCCGAGGCAGCGGGTGAACATGGCGGAGGCGGCCTTGGAGGCCGCGTAGGCCGCCATTCCCATCCGGGGCACGCCGCCGGCGTTCGACGCCACGGTGATGATCGCCCCGGAGCGGCGGGGGACCATCCTGCGCGCGACGGCCCGTGAGGTGTGGAAGACGCCCGAGGTGTTCACCGCGAACACCCGGTTCCAGTCGTCCTCGGCGAAGTCGGTCACCGCGCCGGTGCGCAGGACGCCCGCCACGTTGACCAGGACGCCGATCGGGCCGAGGAGGTTCTCCACCTCCTCGACGACCGTCTCCATCCGGGCGGGATCGGTGACGTCCGCGACCAGCCGGGTCACCTTCTCGCCCCGGTCCTCCCAGGGTTCGGGAAGGAGGTCGATCCCGGCGACGACGGCTCCCGCGCGGGCGAGCGCGGCCGTCACGGCCGACCCGATACCTCGTGCGGCACCCGTCACGAGTGCCACGGCACCCGAGAGACCGGGCTCGTTCATTGCTCTGCCCCACCGATCAACTTAGGTAAGCCTAAACTTAGGTAAGCCTAACTTTACTTTCTATGGCCCTTCAAGATCTGTCAAGGTATCGCCTGATGTGATCTGGTTCACAGGTGATTGCCCCTTGACGTCCTTCTTGACGGGATAGATCTTAGGTAAGACTTACCTAAGTAATTTAGGTGGATTTTGAGCCCTTCCTCTACGTATGCCCTTTTTCGTGAGGGGGGGTTCAGCCATGCCCAGACACGAGGAGCGGAATGTCGGAATCCCCCGCGGAGAGATCACGGTCTCGGCGGCCCCTCGACCTGGTCGGCGTCGGATTCGGTCCGGCCAACCTCGCCCTGGCCGTGGCGTTGCGAGAGCACAGCACGACGGGCACGACCCTGGAGGCGGCCTTCTTCGAGCGCCGTGACCGGTTCGGCTGGCATCCGGGAATGCTCCTGGAAGGGGCGACGCTGCAGGTCTCCTTCCTCAAGGACCTCGCGACCCTTCGCAACCCCGCCAGCGAGTACGGCTTCCTGTTCTACCTGCACGCCAAGGGCAGGCTGGCCGACTTCGTCAACCACAAGACGCTGTTCCCGACCCGGGTCGAGTTCAACGACTACCTGGAGTGGGTCGCCGCGCTCTTCGCCCACCAGGTCACCTACGGCACCACGGTGCGCGGCGCCCGCCCCGTCTGGGACGCCCACGGCGACGCCGGGCACATCGAGGTCCTCGGTGACGACGGCGAGGTCCTCGACCGGACCCGCAACCTGGTGCTGGCCCCCGGCCTGCGGCCGAGACTGCCCAAGGACGTGCACGTCTCCGAACGCGTCTGGCACAACGCCGACCTGCTGACCAGGCTGGCCGACCTGCCCCCGCTCACCCGGCGGCGCTTCGCCGTCGTCGGCGCGGGACAGAGCGCCGCCGAGGTCACCGACCACCTGCACCGCAACTACCCCGAGGCCGAGGTCTACTCGATCTTCACCCGGTACGGCTACAGCCCCGCGGACGACAGCCCGTTCGCCAACCGGATCTTCGACGCGGAGGCCGTGGACGAGTTCCACGCCGCCCCCGAGGACGTCCGCAGGTCCCTGCTGGACTACCACGCCAACACCAACTACTCCGTGGTCGACCTGGAGCTCATCGAGGAGCTCTACCGGCGCGCCTACCAGGAGAAGGTCGTCGGGCGCGAGCGCCTGCGCATCCTCAACGTCTCCCGCGTCGTCGGCCTCGACGAGGTCACCGACGGCGTGCGCGTGCACGTGGACCACCTGGCGACCGGCGCGAGCACCGTCCTCGACTGCGACGCCGTCGTCTTCGCCACCGGCTACCGCCCCGTCGACCCGGCCGAACTGCTCGGCGACCTCGCCGGGCACTGCCGCCTCGACGACGAGGGACGGCTGCTGGTCGGCGCCGACTACCGCGTCCTCACCGACCCGTCCGTCAAGGCCGGGATCTACCTGCAGGGCGGCACCGAGTACGCCCACGGTCTGTCGTCCTCCCTGCTGTCCAACGTGGCCGTCAGAGCGGGGGACGTCGTCCGCTCGATCGCGGGCGGCACCCGTGACAGCGGCGTGCCCGGCGTGGACCCCGCGTCCGTGGCCGCCCTCAGTTGAACCACCCCCTCACCACCGAACGAGAAAGCAACGGTCGTTCCATGTCGCTGACCCATGAGCGAGTCCGGGAGGACGTCGCCGACGTCCTGTCAGAACAACCAGCCGAGATCTCCGACGACGAGAACCTGCTCGATCGCGGACTCGACTCGATCCGTGTGATGAGCCTCGTCGAGCGCTGGCGCGCGGCCGGCGTCAACACCACGTTCATCGAACTGGCCGAGAGGCCGACCGTCACCGCCTGGTGGCAGCTGATCAGCGACCGCATGAAGGAGAACGACCGATGAGCTCCACCCACAACGCCGACGTCGTGGTCGTCGGCGGTGGCCCCGGCGGCTCTACCGCCGCGACCCTCGTCGCGCGCCGCGGGCACCGGGTCGTCCTCCTGGAGAAGGAGACCTTCCCGCGCTACCAGATCGGTGAGTCGCTGCTCCCGGCGACCGTGCACGGCATCTGCCGCCTGCTCGGCGTCAGCGAGGAGATGGAGAAGGCGGGCTTCACCCTCAAGCGCGGCGGAAGCTTCCGGTGGGGGACCAACCCCGAGCCGTGGAACTTCCTGTTCGCCATCTCCCCCGAGCTGACCGGCCCCACCTCCTACGCCTACCAGGTCGAGCGGATGAAGTTCGACAACATCCTGCTGCAGAACGCGGCCAAGAACGGCGTGGACGTCAGGGAGAACGCCTCGGTCACCGACGTCCTCACCGACGGCGACCGCGTCACCGGCGTGCGCTACACCGACGCGGAGGGCACCGAGCACACCGTCGAGGCCAACTGGGTCGTGGACGCCTCGGGCAACCGCAGCCGCATCTGGAAGAGCGGCGGCGGCGAGCGGCACTACTCCGACTTCTTCCAGAACATCGCGCTGTTCGGCTACTTCGAGGGCGGCAAGCGCCTGCCGGGCCCCGACGCGGGCAACATCCTGTGCGCCGCCTTCGACGAGGGCTGGATCTGGTACATCCCGCTCAGCGAGACCCTCACCAGCGTCGGCGTCGTCATCAGCCGCGAGCACGCCGCCCGCATCCAGGGCGACCAGGAGAAGGCGCTGCTCGACCTGATCGGCCGCTGCGCCATCGTCAAGGACTTCCTGTCGGAGGCCACCCGCGTCACCGAGGGCGTCTACGGCGAGATCCGCACCCGCAAGGACTACTCCTACTCCAACAGCAGCTTCTGGCGGCCGGGCATGGCCCTGGTCGGCGACGCCGCGTGCTTCATCGACCCGGTCTTCTCCACCGGCGTGCACCTGGCCACCTACGCCGGGCTGCTCGTCGCGCGCTCCATCAACAGCGTCCTGGCCGGGGCGCTCAGCGAGGAGCGCGCCTTCGCCGAGTTCGAGGGCCGCTACCGCCGCGAGTACGCCGTCTTCTACGAGTTCCTGTCCGCCTTCTACGACATGCAGAGCAGCGAGGACAACTACTTCTGGAAGGCGCGCAAGGTCACCGGCATGCAGGTCACCGACCTGGAGGCCTTCACCACCCTCGTCGGCGGCGTGCACTCCCGCGAACTGGCCCTGTCCTCGCGCAACCTCGCCGAGGCGGTCGAGCGCACCGGGACCATGCAGACCGAGTCGGGTGAGCGCATGTTCCACCTGTTCGGCACCCCGGTCGTCACCGACGTCATGCAGGAGATGAACCAGATCCAGGCCAGGGGGGTGCTCGGCGAGGAGACCCCCGAGACGCCGCTGCTCGACGGCGGCCTCGTGCCCGCCTACGACGGTCTCGGCTGGGCCGAGTTCAACGGCGCCTGAACCAGGTTCGGCGGGCCCGGGCCGTACCCGCGTCCCGGGCCCGCCATGGAAAGACGAGATCCGAGAAAGAGGTTCCCCTTGCCCGCGGACGTGCTCGCGCTGACCGGCGCCCAGCTTGGCGTCTGGTACGCCCAGCGTCTCGACCCCGCCGATCCGAGCTTCAACGTCGGCCAGTACGTCGAGCTGTGCGGCCCCCTCGACCTGGACCTGTTCGGCGAGGCCGTACGGACCGGGGTCGGGGAGACGCAGGCCCTGAACGTGCGGATCGTGGACGGTCCCGACGGGCCGTGGCAGGTGATCGGCGAGGCCCCCGGCTGGGACCTCGACGTCGTCCGCTGCGACCCCGAGGAGGCGCTGCGCGCGATGCGGGCGGACCTCGCGAACCCGGTGGACATCCTGACCGGGCCGCTGCTGGCCGAGGTCCTCTACGAGGTCGGTCCCCAGCGTTACTTCTGGTACCAGCGCTTCCACCACATCCTGATGGACGGCTACAGCTTCACGCTGCTGGCCGGGCGGGTCGCGCAGATCTACACGGCGCTCGCCGGGGGCAGGCCGTACGGGGACAGCCCGTTCGGGAGGCTCGGCGCGATCGTCGGGCAGGAGATCGACTACCGCGCCTCGGGGCGCCGTGAGCAGGACCGCGACTGGTGGCGCGAGCACTTCGCCGACCGGCCCGAGGCCGCGGAGATCACCCCGGGGACCGGGGAGTACGGCTTCCTGCGCGAGCGGGCCGAGTTCCCCGGGCAGGCCCTGCTCGCCGTCGCCAAGGAGGTCGGCGGGACCTGGGCCGACGCGGTGACCGCCGTCACCGCCGCCTACACCTGGCGGATGACCGGCGCCCCCGACGTCGTCCTCGGCATGCCGTTCGCCGGACGGTTCGGCGCGGCGTCGATGCGCGTGCCCGGCATGGCGGTCAACGTCCTGCCGGTCAGGGTCACCCCCGAGCCGGAGACGACCTTCGCCGACCTCGTACGGCGGGCCGCGGCCGAGATCGTCGCCGTCCGCGCCCACCAGCACTACCGGGGCGAGGACCTGCAGCGTGACCTCGACCTGGTCGGTTCGGGACGAAAGCTGTACGGCCCCTCGGTCAACGTCAAGGCCTTCGACTACGCGCTCTCCTTCGCCGGGATCGACGGCGTCGCCCGCAACCTCGCCGCGGGCCCGGTGGACGACCTGGAGTTCTCCTTCTACAAGAGCCCCGCCGACGTGCTGGTCGTCGAACTCGACGGCAACCCCGGCAAGTGCTCGCCCGAGACCCTCAGGGCCCATCTGCGGCGCTTCCTCGCCTTCGCCGAGGCGCTGGCCACCGCGCCGCGGACGCCGATCGCGGAGCTGCCGCTGATCACCTCGCGGGAGCGCGACCTCGTCCTCGACGGCTGGAACGCCACCGGGACGCCCGTCACCGGCGCGACCGTCGTGGAGGCCTTCCGCGCCCAGGCGCGCAGGACCCCTGAGGCCGCCGCGGTGCGCGACCTGTCCTTGGGCACCGGTCTCACCTTCGCCGAGCTGGACGCCCGCTCCGACCGGCTGGCCGCGCTGCTGATCGGGCGGGGAGCGATTCCCGAGCGGACCGTCGCCCTCGAACTGCCCCGTGGCGCGGGCACGATCGTCGCCCAGCTCGCCGCCCTGAAGTCCGGCGCCGCCCACCTGGTGCTGCCCACCGACCTGCCCGAGGAGCGGCGCGCCTTCCTGCTGGCCGACGCCGACCCGGTGCTCGTGGTCACCCCGCAGACCCTGGCCGAGGCCGAGACTGTGGCCGAGACAGGGGCCGGGGACCTCCCCGAGGTGACCGTACGGCCCAGCTCGCTGGCGTACGTGCTCTACACCTCCGGCTCGACCGGCCTGCCCAAGGCCGTCGCCGTCACCCACGCCACCCTCGCCAACCTGTGGGAACACCACCGCGTCACCCTGCACGCCGGGCCCCGCAGGAAGGTCGCGCACTCCTACGCCTTCTCCTTCGACTCGGCGTGGGGACCGTTCCTGTGGATGGTCTCCGGGCACGAGCTGGTCGTCCTCGACGAGCACGAACGGCGCGACCCCGCCTCCTTCACCGGGATCGACGTCATCGACGTCTCCCCGTCCTTCTGCCTGCAGCTCGCCGACGCGGACATGCTCGACCGGCCAGGTCACCCCGGTCTCGTGCTGCTCGGCGGGGAGGCCGTGCCGCCCGCGCTGTGGCGGCGGCTGCGCGAGACCCCCGGCGTGCGCGCGCACAACCTGTACGGCCCGACCGAGTTCACCGTCGACGCCCTGTGGGCCTGGCTCGACGACAGCGACGAGCCGGTCGTCGGCCGCCCGGTCAGCGGCGCCAGGGCCTACGTGCTCGACGCCCGCCTCGCCCCGGTGCCGCCCGGTGTGACCGGTGAGCTGTACGTCGCGGGCGGCGGCCTGGCCCGTGGCTACCTGAACCGGCCCGGGCTGACCGCGGAGCGGTTCGTCGCCGACCCGTTCCGCTTCGGCGAGCGCATGTACCGCACCGGGGACATGGCCCGCTGGCGGCCAGACGGCACCCTGGAGTTCCACGGCCGCACCGACGACCAGATCAAGATCCGCGGCCACCGGGTCGAGCTGGGCGAGGTCGAGGCCGCCCTCGCGGCCGTGCCGGGCGTCACCCAGGCCGCGGCCGCCGTGCGCGGCGGGCTGCTGACCGGCTACGTCGTCGGCGACGGCCTTGAGGCCGCCCGGGTCAGGGGGGCGCTGGCCGCGCAACTGCCCGGCTACATGGTGCCCGCCGCCGTCGTCGTGCTCGCGGCCCTGCCGCTGACCGGGCACGGCAAGCTCGACCGGCGCGCCCTGCCCGCCCCCGAGTTCACCGCCACGGGCCGCCCGCCGCGCGACGCGACCGAGGAGACGCTCTGCGGGATCTTCGCCGAGGTTCTCGGCCTGCCCGAGGTGGGCATCGACGACAACTTCTTCGAGCTGGGCGGCGACAGCATCACCTCCATCCAGGTCTGCGGGCGCGCCCGCAAGGCCGGGCTCGCGGTGACGCCCCGCCAGGTCTTCGAACTGCGGACCGTCGCCGGTCTGGCCGCCGCCGCGGGGACCGTACGGCAGACGCGCCCCGACGACGGGGTGGGGACCGTCCCGGTCACGCCGATCGTCGCCTGGCTGCGCGACCTCGGCGGCTCGGCCACGGCGTTCAAGCACACTGCTTTTAAGCACACTGCCTCCGTCGAGCTGCCCGAGGAGGTGACCGAGGAGCGGGTGCGCCAGGCGGTGCAGACGCTGCTCGACCACCACGACGCGCTGCGCGCCCGCCTCAACCCCGACTGGACCCTCGACGTCCGGCCTGTCGGCGCGGTCGCCGCGGCCGACGTCATCAACACCGGGGACGACCTCGACCCGGCCGCCGGGCGGATGGTCGCCTTCACCCGCGAGCCGGGACGGCTCACCGTCACCGTCCACCACCTCGTCGTGGACGGCGTCTCCTGGCGGATCCTGCTGCCCGACCTGCGGGCCGCCCTCGAAGGACGGCAGCTCGAACCGGTCGGCACCTCGCTGCGCACCTGGGCGACGACCGTGGCCGAACTGGACGTCTCCGGCGAACTGCCGTACTGGACCGGGCTGCTCGACCGGCCCGACCCGAGGCTCGGCGCGCGCAGGCCGGGACCCGGCGACACCGTCGGCACTGCCGTACGGGCCGTCGTCACCGTGCCGCCGGGCCGTACCGCACCGCTGCTTGCCGCCGCGGCGCGCTGCCGCGCCGGGATGGACGAGCTGCTGATGGCCGTCCTGGCCAGGGCGACCGGCGGGGACGAGCTGCTGGTGCAGACCGAGGGGCACGGCCGCGACCTGCTCGACGACCTCGACCTGTCGCGCACCGTCGGCTGGTTCACCGTCGAGCACCCCGTCCGGGTCCGCCTCGACGGCGCCACGACCCCGGCCGACACGCTCAGGAGGGTCAAGGAGGCCGTCAGGTCGGTGCCCGGTGGCGGGCTCGGCTACGCGGTCCTGCGTCACCTGCGCGGGCAGCTCGACGAGCTGGCGCGGCCGCAGATCCTGTTCAACTACCTGGGCCGTTTCGCCGCGGGCGCCGCCTTCACCGCCTCCGACGACCCCGCGATGCCCACGCCGTACGCCCTTGAGGTCAACGCCTTCCTGCACGAGACGCCGCAGGGGCCTTCGCTGGCCGTGCACCTGTCCACCCCGCCCGGGGTGCTCGACCTGGACGTGTTCGGCACGCGCTGGGAGGCCGCCGTCGACGAGCTGGCCGCCACCACCGGCGCGCTCGTCCCCTCCGACCTGCCGCTGGTCGCTCTCACCCAGCGGGAGGTCGACCGCCTGCCCGGGGACACCGCCGACGTGCTGCCGCTGTCCCCGCTGCAGGAGGGCCTGCTCTTCCACGCGAGCACTGACGAGCTGGACGTCTACACCTCGCTGACCCACCTGGAGCTCCACGGCCCGGTGGACGGGCTGCGTGAGCGGATGGAACGGCTGCTCGCCCGGCACGACAGCCTGCGCGCGGTCTTCCTGTCCGACGGGTTCGACCGGCCCGTCCAGGTCATCCCCGCGCGGGCCGAGCTGCCCTGGCGGGAGATCGACCTGTCCGGCGAGCCGGAGCTTCTCGACGAGGTCGAGCGCGCCGAGCTGGCCCACCGCTTCGACGTCACCCGCTCGCCGCTGCTGCGCTGCCTGCTCGTACGGCTCGGCCCCGGCCACCACCGGCTGCTGCTGACCGGCCATCACCTCGTGGCCGACGGCTGGTCCACCCCGCTCATCGTGCGCGAGCTGGTCTCGGGAACCGCCGAGCCCGCGCCGCCGTACCGGGACTATCTGGCCTGGCTGGGCCGCAGGGACACCGAGGTCGACGCCATGGCCTGGCGCGAGGCGCTGGCCGGGCCTGTCGAGCCGACCCTTGTCAGGGGAGCCGAACCCGGCAGGGCCCCCGTCCCGCCGCGCGAGGTGCCCGTCGAGCTGCCCGCCGACGTCGGGGAACGGCTCGGCGCGTTCGCCAGGCGGCACGGCCTGACCCTCAACACCGTCGTCCAGGGAGCCTGGGCCGTCCTGCTCGGCCTGCTCACCGGACGCGACGACGTCGTCTTCGGCGCGACCGTCTCCGGCCGTCCCGCCGACCTCGACGGCGTGGAGAACATGATCGGCCTGTTCAGCAACACCGTCCCCGTCCGGGTGCGGCTCGACCCCGAGGAGGCGGCGCCCGCCGCGCTCGCCAGGCTCCAGGCGGAGCAGGCGAGGCTGCTCGACCACCAGTACATCGGCCTCGCCGAGATCCAGGCCCTGGCCGGGGCGGGGACGCTCTTCGACACGCTGCTGGTCTTCGAGAACTACCCGGCGGGGCAGGGCGTGCCCGGTGGCGAGGTCACCGTGACCGGCGCGGGCAACCGGGGCCACACGCACTACCCGCTGACACTGCTCGTGCTGCCCTCGGGCAACCCGGTGCTCGGCCCCGACGGCGGCGGACCCCGCTTCGTCCTGGAGTACCGGCCCGACGCCTTCGACGACGACGAGGCCGCCGCCGTGGCCGCCCGCTTCGCCCGGGTGCTCGCGCAGCTCACCGCCGAGGCCGTCGTCGGCGAGATCGACGTGCTGATCGAACGCGAGCAGGTCCTCGGCGACTGGATCGCCACCGAGGCCGAGATCCCGGCCGGGACCGTCGTGGACGTCTTCGAGGCGCAGGTCGCCGCGACCCCCGACGCGACCGCCGTGGTCTCCGGCACGACCACCCTGACGTTCGACCAGCTCAACCGGCGCGTCAACCGGCTCGCGCACGCCCTGACCTGGCTCGGCGCCGGGCGGGAGACACTGGTCGCGCTCGCGCTGCCCCGCTCGGCCGACCTGGTCGTCGCGCTGCTGGCCGTCCTCAAGACCGGGGGCGCCTACCTGCCGATCGACCTCGACTACCCCGAGGAGCGGCGGCGGCTCATGCTCGCCGACGCCCGTCCCGTGCTGGTCCTGACCAAGCTCCCCGAGACCGACGACGGCCCCGAGACCAACCCCGTCGTCGAACGCGACCCCAGGCAGCAGGCCTTCGTCATCTACACCTCCGGCTCGACCGGCCGCCCCAAGGGCGTGCAGATCTCCCACCACGGCCTGATGAACCTCTACCGCGACCACCGCGACACGGTCTTCGCCAAGGCGGTCGAGGCGGCGGGCGGGCGGCGGCTGCGCGCCGGGCACACCGCGTCCTTCTCCTTCGACTCCTCCTGGGAGCAACTGCTGTGGCTGCTGTGCGGCCACGAGCTGCACGTCTTCGACGAGGAGACCCGCCGCGACGCCGAGGCGACCGTCGCGCTGGTCGCCGAGCGGCGCATCGACACCCTCGACGTCACCCCGACCTTCGCCGAGCAGCTCCTCGACTGCGGCCTGCTCGACGGGGAGCACCGGCCCCTGCTCGTGCTGCTCGGCGGCGAGGCCGTACCCGAGGCGCTGTGGCGCCGGATGCGCGAGACCCCCGGGGTGATCGCGCACAACTACTACGGCCCGACCGAGGACACCGTGGACACCCTCGGCGCCGACCTCGCCGAGAGCCCCACGCCGGTCGTCGGACGGCCCATCGCCAACACCCGCGTCTACGTGCTCGACCACAGGCTGCGCCCGGTGCCGCCCGGCGTCCCCGGGGAGCTGTACATCGCCGGGGCCGGTCTGGCCCGCGGCTACCTGAACCGCCCAGGGCTGACCGCCGAGCGGTTCGTCGCCGACCCCCTGACGTACGGCGAGCGCATGTACCGCACCGGGGACCTGGCCCGCTGGCGCCGTGACGGCACCCTGGAGTTCCTTGGCCGCACCGACGACCAGGTGAAGGTACGCGGCTACCGCATCGAACTGGGCGAGGTCGAGGCCGCGCTCGTCGCACAGCCCGGCGTCTCCCGCGCCGCCGTGATCGTCAGGGACGACAGGCTCGTGGCCTACGTCGTCGCCGACGGGCCGGTCGATCCCGGCGAACTCGGCCTGCCCGCCTACATGGTCCCCGCCGTCGTCACCCTCGACGCGCTGCCGATGAACGTCCACGGCAAGCTCGACCGCGCCGCCCTGCCCGCCCCCGGTGCGAGCCGTACGGCGGGGCGCGCGGCACGGGACGAGCGGGAGGAGATCGTCCGCGGCGTGCTCGCCGACCTGCTCGGTGTGCCCGCGATCGGTGCCGACGACGACTTCTTCGCCCTCGGCGGTCACTCGCTGCTGGCCGCCCGCGCCGTCAACCGCATCAGGCGCGCCCTCGACACCGGCCTGGCGATCAGGGACCTGTTCGAGGCCCGCACCGTCGCCAGGCTCATGCCCAGGCTCGGCGGCGCCTCCCGCGCCCCGCTGACCAGGGCGGCGCGCCCCGAGCGGGTGCTGCTCTCGGCCGCCCAACGGCGGCTGTGGTTCCTGCACCACCTCGAAGGGCCGAGCCCCGTCTACAACATCCCGTTGCGCCTGCGCCTCGCGGAGGGCACCGACGCCGCCGCGCTGCGCGCCGCCTGGCGTGACGTGGCCGGACGCCACGAGATCCTGCGCACCGTCTACCCGGACGCGGAGGGCACGCCGTACCAGGTGGTGCTGGACACCCTGCCGCCGCTGACGACCATGGTGAGCACGACCGGGCGGCTGGCCGACGACCTCGCCGAGGCCGAGAACCACGGCTTCGACCTGCCCACCGAGCCGCCGCTGCGCGGGACGCTGTTCACCCTGCGCGACGGCGGGCTCGTCCTGTCGGCCGTCTTCCACCACATCGCCAGCGACCAGTGGTCGGAGGGGGTGTTCCTGCGCGACCTGGCCACCGCCTACGAGGCCAGGCTCGCCGGGCGGGAGCCGGAGTGGCCCGAGGTCCTGCAGTACGCCGACTACACCCTCTGGCGTCAGGACGCCTCGACCGAGGAGGACGAACGCCACTGGCGGCAGGCGCTCGCCGGGATTCCCGACGAGCTGGCGCTGCCCTACGACCGGCCCAGGCCGCACACCCCGTCCCACCGGGGCGGCACCGTACGGCTGCGCCTGCCCGACGACGTTCACCGGGGCGTCGCGGCGCTGGCCGGAAGCGGCGGCGCCACCCCCTTCATGGTGCTCCAGGCCGCCGTCGCCCTCCTGCTCGGCAGGCTCGGCGGCGGGAACGACATCCCGCTCGGCGTGCCCGTCGCGGGCCGTCCCGACGAGGCCCTCGACGACGTCATGGGCCTGTTCGTCAACACGCTCGTGCTGCGCGCCGACCTGTCGGGCGACCCGTCGTTCGACACGCTGCTCGGCCGGGTCCGCCAGACGGAGCTGGCCGCGCTCGCCCACCAGGACCTGCCGTTCGAGCGGCTCGTGGACATCGTCGCCCCGACCAGGTCCCTGGCCAGGCACCCGCTGTTCCAGGTCATGACCCAGTACCACCGGGCCGAGCCCGCCGTCGCGCTGGGCGAGGTCGAGCCCGACCTCAGCGTGCACGCCCGCTTCGACCTGGCCTTCAACGCCGTTGACGACGGCGAGGCCACCCACCTGTCGGTCATCTACGCCCGCGACCTGTTCGACGACGCGAGCGCCGAACTGCTCGGCGAGCGGCTCGTCCACGTGCTGCGCCAGGTCCTGGCCGACCCGGCGCTGACCGTGGGGGCGGTCGAGGTGCTGTCCCCGGCCGAGCGCGACCGGATCACCGGGGAGTGGAACGCCACCGGCCACGAGGTGCCAACCGGCACGCTCAGCCGCCGCATCGCCGCCCAGGCCCGCCGTACCCCCGACGCCCTGGCCGTGGCCGCGCCCGAGGGGGACGGCTGGCTTGAGCTGACCTACGCCGAGCTGGAACGGCGCGCCGACCGGCTGGCCTGGGAGCTGGCCGAGGGCGGCGCCGGGCCGGAGACGATCGTCGCGATCTCCATCCCCCGCTCGGCGGAGCTGATGGTCGCGCTGCTGGCCGTGCTCAAGACCGGGGCGGCCTACCTGCCGATCGACCCCGACTACCCGGCGCGGCGGCGTGAGCTGATGCTCGACGACGCCCGGCCCGTCCGGCTGCTGACCGCCGACGACGTCGTCTCGGGTGGCGGCGACGACCGGCCCTTCCCCGACGCCTCGGCCCCGGGCGGCCCGGCCTACGTGATCTACACCTCCGGCTCGACGGGACGGCCCAAGGGCGTCGTGGTCGAGCACCGGGCCATCGTCAACCGCCTGGCCTGGATGCAGGCCGAGTACGGCCTCACCCCCGATGACCGGGTGCTGCAGAAGACCCCGGCCGGGTTCGACGTCTCGGTGTGGGAGTTCTTCTGGGCGCTGTCGGAGGGAGCCGCCCTGGTCCTGGCCGCGCCCGGCGACCACCGCGACCCCGCCAGGCTCGTCCAGGTCATCCGGGAGCGGTCCGTCACGGTCGCCCACTTCGTGCCGTCCATGCTGCGGGCCTTCCTGACCGACCCCGGCGTGCCCGGCTGCGTGAGCCTGCGCCACGTCGTCTGCTCCGGCGAGGCGCTGCCCGCCGACCTCGCCGCCGACTTCAGGAGGGCGCTCGGCGCGAGGCTGCACAACCTGTACGGCCCGACAGAGGCGGCCGTGGACGTCACCTACCAGGAGTACACCGGCGATCCCGGCATCTCCACGGTCCCGATCGGCCGCCCGGTGTGGAACACCGAGACCTACGTGCTCGACGCCGCGCTGCGCCCGGTGCCGGTCGGCGTCCCCGGCGAGTTCTACCTGTCGGGGGTCCAGCTCGCCCGTGGCTACCTGAACCGGCCAGGCCTGACCGCTGAGCGGTTCGTCGCCGACCCGTTCAAGCACGGCGAGCGCATGTACCGCACCGGCGATCTGGCCCGCTGGCGTCCCGACGGCACCGTCGAGTTCCTCGGCCGCACCGACGACCAGGTGAAGATCCGCGGCCAGCGGGTCGAGCTCGGCGAGGTCGAGGCCGCGCTGCGCGCCCTTCCCGGCGTACGGCAGGCCGCCGCGCTCGCCGTCGAGGGCCGCCTGATCGGCTACGTCGTCGGCGCCCCGGAGGCCGCGACCGACCCGGCCGCGCTGCGCGCCGAGCTGGCCTCGCGGGTCCCCGGCCAGCTCGTGCCCTCGGTGATCGTGCCGATCGACGCGCTGCCGCTCTCGGTCAACGGCAAGCTCGACCGCCGCGCGCTGCCCGTCCCCGCCGCCCCGGAGGCACCCGCCGTCACCAGGCCGGGCAGGCCGGGGGAGGACGCCCTGACCGCCGCCTTCGCCGAGGTCCTCGGCCTGGGCACGGTCGGCGTGGACGAGGACTTCTTCGGCCTCGGCGGCGACAGCATCATGTCCATCACCCTGGTCGCCAGGGCCCGCGCCGCCGGGCTGACGATCACCGCGAAGGACGTCTTCGAACACCCGACCGTCGCCGGGCTCGCCGCCGTCGCCAGGTCCGCCGAGCCCGCCAGCACCACGGGGGCCGCAGAACCTGCGGAGGAGGCGGCCGGTCCGCTGCCGCTGCTGCCGGTCATGCACTGGCTGCGCGAGCAGGGCGTCCCGGTCGAGGACGTGCACCAGGCCAGGCTGCTGCGGGTGCCGCCCGCGCTCGGCGTCGAGCGGATCACCGCAGCCTTCGACGCCCTCGCGCGCCGCCACGACGCGCTGCGGCTGCGCCTGGCCAGGCCGCACCCCGCGATCTGGTCGGCGGAGATCGCCCAGGAGGCGGTCCCCGTCGAGGTGCGCCGGGTCACCGGCCTGGCCGACCTCGACGCCGAGTACCGCGCCGCCGTCGGACGGCTCGACCCGGCGACCGGCGCGGTCGTCCAGGCCGTCTGGTTCGACCTCGGCGAGGAGCCGGGACGCCTGCTCGTCGTCGCCCACCACCTCGTCGTTGACGGCGTCTCCTGGCGCTTCCTGCTGCCCGACCTGGCCGCCGCCGTCGAGGGCCGCGACCCGGCCCCCGTCCCGGTCTCGCTGCGCCGCTGGTCACGGCGGCTGAGCGAGGAGGCCAACGCCCCCCGCAGGCTCGCCGAACTCGACCACTGGCTGGCCACCGTCGCCCCCGGCGCCACCCGCCTCACGGCGGTTCCCCCGGCGCCCGGTACGGTTCCCGTCGTGCACGAGACCGTCCTGGACACCGCGCTCACCCGGAGCCTGCTGTCCGCCAGGGGCGGGATGAACGCGCTGCTGCTCACCGCCCTCGCCCTCGCCCTGCCCGGCGACGGCCCCACCCTGGTCGATCTCGAAGGACACGGCCGCGAGCACGACGAACTCGACCTGTCGCGCACCGCCGGCTGGCTGACCGCCGTCCACCCGGTGCGCCTCGACCCGGGGAACACCGTCAGCACGGTCGCGGCGTTCAAGCGGATCAGGGAACAGTTGGCCGCGGTGCCCGACGGCGGCCTCGGCTACGGCCTGCTGCGCCACCTCAACCCGCAGACGGCCGCCTTCCTCGCCGCCTCACCCCGTCCGGAGATCCTGTTCAACTACCTGGGCAGGTTCGGCGTCGGCGGCGCCGAGGACTGGGGCATCGCCGACGAGGCGCTCCCCGACACCGGGCCCGGCGCCTCGCCGTACGGGCTGGAGGTGGACGCCGTCACCCACGACAGGCCGGAGGGCCCGCAGCTGCGGGTCACCTGGACCTCGGCCGCCCTCGGCGGCGAGGAGCTGAGCGGCCTGGCGGGACGCTGGGCGGCGGCGCTGGCCGAGCTGGGCGCCCCCGGCGCCCTCGACGACGCGCTGACCCCCTCCGACCTGCCGCTGGTCTCCCTCACCCAGGAGCAGATCGACGAGCTGCCCCCGGGCACGACCGACGTGCTGCCGCTCGCGCCGCTGCAGGAGGGCCTGCTGTTCCACGCCAGCGTGGACGAGGGCGCGCTCGACGTCTACACGGTGCAGAACTTCCTCGAACTGCGCCGCCCGATGGACGCCGATCGGCTGCGCGAGGCCTGGCGGCTGCTGACCGCCCGCCACCCCAACCTGCTGGCCGGGTTCAGGTACGACGGCCTCGACCGGGCCGTCCAGTTCGTGCCCGGGGCGGCGGAGCTGCCGCTGACCGAGATCGACCTGACCGGCCTCGCGGGACGGCCCCTCGAAGGGGAGGAGGCGCACGCCGACGGCATCGACCTCGCCTTCCTGCCCGACCCGGCACAGCGGGACGCGGTCGCGCGGATCCTCACCGAGGACCGCGCCGCGCGCTTCGACCTGACCGATCCGCCGCTGGTGCGCTTCACCCTGGTCAGGCTGGCCCCGGAGCACCACCTGCTGGTCATGATCCACCACCACATCCTGTGGGACGGCTGGTCGGAGGGGCTGTTCCTGCGGGAGCTGTTCGACCTGTACGACGGGCGCGAGCCAGAGCGGGTCACCCCCTACCGCGACTACCTGGCCTGGCTGTCACGACAGGACACCGACGCCGCGTTCGAGGCCTGGAAGCAGGCCCTGGCCGGGCTCGCCGAGCCGACCCTGCTGGCCCCGACCGGGGGCGAGCTGACCGCCGTCGTGCCCGAGGCCGTCATGGCCGAACTGCCCGACGGGTTCGGGCCGAGCCTGGTGGCCCAGGCCAGACGGCACGGCCTGACGCTCAGCACGCTGCTGACCGCGGCCTGGGGCATGGTCCTGGCCGGGGTCACCGGCCGCTCCGACGTCGTGTTCGGCAGCACCGTCTCCGGACGGCCCGCCGAGATCCCCGGCGTCGAGTCCACCATCGGCCTGTTCCTCAACACCGTCCCCGTGCGCGTCACCCTCGACGCCGACGAGACCCTCCTGGCCCTGCTCACCCGCCTGCAGCGCGGGCGGTCAGCCGTACTGGCCCACGAGCACCTCGGGCTCGGCGAGATCCAGCGGGCGGCGGGCCTCGGCCAGCTCTTCGACACCCTGTACGTGCTGCGCAACTTCGGCGACGACGAGGACGAGCGCCAGCGGATCACCGCCTCGTACGGCATCGCCGAGATGGACAGCGTGGACGGCACCCACTACCCGCTGACCCTCGTCGTCACCCCCGACGAGCGGTTGAAGGTGTCGCTGGCCTACCGGCCCGACGTGTTCGACAGGCCGCTCGCCGAGGCGATGCTCGCCCGCTTCACCCGCCTGCTCGAACAGATCGCCGGGGATCTGACGGTGCCCGTAGGCCGTCTCGACCCGCTCGGGCCCGACGAGCGGCGCCTGGTGCTCCAGGAATGGAACGCCACCGACCACCCGCTGCCCGACAAGACCGTCGCCCGTCTCCTTGAGGAGCAGGCGGCCCGTACCCCGGACGCCGTCGCGCTGGTCTTCGGTCAGACACGCCACACCTACGCCGAGCTCAACGCCCGCGCCAACCGCGTCGCGAGGATGCTCGTCAGCAGGGGCGCCGGACCGGAGCGGATCGTCGGGCTGGCGCTGCCGCGCTCGGCCGACATGGTGGCCGCGCTGTTCGCGGTGCTCAAGACCGGCGCCGCCTACCTGCCGCTCGACCTGGACTACCCGGCCGACCGGATCGAGCACATGATCACCGACGCCGCCCCGGTGTGCGTGCTGCGCCCCGGCGACCTGGAGGGCCTGGACGAGCTGTCCGGCGACGACCTGGGCCTCGACTTCCCGCTGAGCCACCCGGCCTACGTCATCTACACCTCCGGCTCCACCGGGCAGCCGAAGGGCGTCGTCGTGCCCTACGCGGGCCTGACCAACATGCAGTTCAACCACCGCAGCGAGATCTTCGACCCGGTCGTCGCCTCGGCGGGACGGCGGCTGCGCATCGCGCACACCGTCTCCTTCTCCTTCGACATGTCGTGGGAGGAACTGCTGTGGCTGGTCGAGGGACACGAGGTGCACGTTCTCGACGAGGAGATGCGCCGCGACGCGCAGTCGCTCACCACCTACTGCGCCGACCACCTCGTCGACGTCGTGAACGTCACCCCGTCCTACGCCCAGCAGCTCGTCGAACACGGCCTGCTCGAAGGACACGTGCCGCCGCTGGTGCTGCTCGGTGGCGAGGCCGTCGGCCACGCCCTGTGGGAGACGCTGCGCACCACCGAGGGGACACTCGGCTACAACCTGTACGGCCCGACCGAGTACACCATCAACACCCTCGGCGGCGGCACCGGCGACAGCGTCACCCCCATCGTCGGCCGCCCGATCTGGAACACCCGCGTCTACGTGCTGGACGACCGGCTGCGCCCGGTCCCCGTCGGCGTCGCGGGCGAGCTGTACGTCTCCGGCATCGGCCTTGCCCGCGGCTACCTCGGCAGGCCCGCCCTGACCGCGGAGCGCTTCGTCGCCGACCCCTTCAGGGACGGCGAGCGCATGTACCGCACCGGCGACGTCGTGCGCTGGCGCGGCGACGGCAACCTCGACTTCCTCGGCAGGGCAGACGACCAGGTGAAGATCCGTGGTTTCCGGGTCGAACCCGGCGAGATCGAGGCCGTCATCGCCGCCGAACCCGGCGTCGCCCAGGTCGCGGTCATCGCCCAGCCTGGGCCGGTCACCCGCCTGGTCGCCTACGTCGTGCCTGCCGGGGACGGCCCCGGCGACCTCGCGGCGGCCCTGCGGGAACAACTGCCGAGCTACATGGTGCCCTCGGCGTTCGTCACCCTGGAGGCGCTGCCGCTGACCATCAACGGCAAGCTCGACCGCCGCGCGCTGCCCGCGCCGGACTTCGCCTCCGCCGTCTCCTCAAGGGAGCCGCGCGACGAGCGCGAGGCCACGCTGTGCCGGGTCTTCGCCGAGGTGCTCGGCCTGCCCAGGGTCGGCATCGACGACAGCTTCTTCGAACTCGGCGGGCACTCGCTGCTGGCCATGCGGCTCGCCGCGAGGATCAGGGCCGAGCTGGGGACCCCGCTCAAGCTGGCCACCGTCATGGCCGCCCCGACCCCCGCCGAGCTGGCCGTACGGCTGGCGGGGGGAGCGCCGGGCGGATTCGAGGTGATCCTGCCGCTGCGGACGACCGGCGACCTGCCGCCGCTGTTCTGCGCGCACCCGCCCGCCGGATTCGCCTGGCTGTACGGCGGGCTGCTGCCGCACCTCGATTCGCGCAGGCCGCTGTACGGCATCCAGGCGCCCCAGCTGAGCGGGGAGGACTTCTCCCCGGAGACCATCCGCGACCTCGGCCGGGCCTACGCCGACCGGATCGCCGCCGTCCAGCCCGCCGGGCCGTACCACCTGTTCGGCTGGTCCTTCGGCGGACAGGTCGCCTACGCGATCGCGACGGCGCTGCGCGAGCGGGGCGAGGAGGTCGCCTTCCTCGGCGTGCTCGACACCTTCCCCATGGACACCGGGGAGGAGCCGAGCCGTACCTCAGAAGAACTGGACGAGCTCAGCCGGGCCGAGACCGAGGAGTTCCTGCAGGGGCTGCGCGAGTCGGCGGGCGTGCTCGCCGACTTCGACGACGCGACCGTGCGGGCCATCGCGACAGTCCACCGCGCCTGCATGGGGCTGCTGCTCGGCGCGGACTACGCCCGCTACGACGGCGACCTGCTCGTCGTCACCGCGACGAAGGACCGCGTGGAGACCGGCGACCACCTGCAGTGGGCGGCCCACGTGGACGGCAGGATCGTCAACCACGACGTGGACTTCACCCACGCGGAACTGCTCACCCCGAAGGCGCTCACCGTGATCGGCCCCATCGTGAACCGCGCGCTCAACGAGATCCAGACCGCAACACCCTCACAGGAGACCCCCAGATGACCAATCCCTTCGAAGACGCCGACGCCCGCTACCTGGTGCTGGTGAACGCCGAGGGGCAGTACTCGCTGTGGCCCGCCTTCGCCGACGTTCCCGGCGGCTGGGACGGCGTCCACGGCCCGGCCTCCCGCGCCGACTGCCTGGCCTACATCGAGGCCAACTGGACCGACATGCGCCCGCTGAGCCTCGTCGCAGAGATGGGCGGCTGAGCTTGCCCGTCCCCGATCCCTCCTCGTCTCCTTCCCGGCGGCCCACCTCGCTGCTGCGCCAGTGCATGATGGCGCAGTGGCGCACCCTGGTCGCCGCCGTGACGGCGTCCGTCGTCAGGCAGGTCGCGCTGCTGGCCATCCCCTGGTGCGTGCAGCGCGCCGTCGACGACGGCATCGCCCGCTCCGACCTCCGGGTCACGATCTTCTGGGCGCTGGCCGTCCTCGTCGTCGCCGCCATTCAGTGGGCCGGGCTGGTCGGCTGGCAGTGGTGGGCGAACATGGCCGACGCCCGCGTCGGCGTCGGCCTGCGTCACCGGCTCGTCCGGCACGTCGCCACGCTCGGCGACGACGACCAGGCCGGGCAGGGCGGCCGGGGCGACCTGGCCATGCGCGTGACCCGCGACGTGGACCTGGTGCGCATCTGGGTGCACGGGCTGACCACCTGGGCGGTCATCGCCACCACGTTCGTGGTCGTGCTGCCCGCCCTGGCCTCGCTCGAACCCGTCCTGCTGTACGTGACGCTCGCCATGATCCCGCCGCTGGTCCTGGTCAACGTGGTGTTCCCGCGCAGGTTCGAGCCCGCGCTCGCCGAACTGTCCGACGCCCACTCCTCCCGCGCCGACGCCGTCGCGGACCTGCTGACCGTGGGCGGCGCGCTGCGCGGCCTCGGCGGCGCCGACGTCCTGCTCGGCCGCCACCACACGCACAGCGCCCGCGTCACCGAGGCGACCATGCGCGCCGCCCGCATCTCGGCGACCTGGTCGGCGCTGGGCCCGATGATCCCGCGCCTGGCGGTGGTCGCCGGGATCGCCTTCGGCGGCATGGCGGTGCTGTCCGGAGACCTCACCGTCGGCGGCCTCGTCGCGTTCGTCTCGTGGATGGTGACGCTCACCCTGGCCGTCAGCGTGGCCGTCGAGCGCTTCGCCGACCGGGGACAGGCCGTCGTCGCCGCCCGCCGCATCGCCGAGGTCCTCGCGCTGCGCCCGGCACTCGACCAGCCGGACGACCCCCTGCCGTTGCCCGAGAACGCCACGCTCACCTGCGAGGACGTGACGTTCGACCGCGACGGGCGGCGGGTGCTCGGCCCGCTCTCCCTGTCGGTACGGCCCGGCGAGCTGCTGGCCGTCACCGGCCCGAGCGGCTCGGGCAAGTCGACGCTGCTGCGGCTGCTGTGCCGTCGCGCCGACCCCTCGGAGGGGACCGTCTCCTACGGCGGGGTCGATCTGCGCGCCGCCGACCAGGACGAGGTGGCCCGCAGCCTGGTCCTGGTCTCCCAGCGGCCCGTCCTGGTCTCCGGGACCGTCGCCGACAACCTACGGCTCGGCCGTGATCTGGACGACGAGGACCTGCGCGCCGCCTGCCACACCGCCGCCATCGACCTGCCCCTCGACGCCGAGGTCGGCGAGCGCGGCGGCGCCCTGTCCGGTGGGCAGGTGAAACGGCTCGCGCTCGCCCGCGCCCTGCTCGGCCGCCCGGCCGTGCTGCTGCTCGACGACGTCACCTCCGCCCTCGACGAGACGACGGAGGCGCATGTCCTGGACCGGCTGCGCCGCTGGTCGCCGCGGACCGCCGTCGTCTTCGTGACCCACAGGGCCGCGGTCGCCGACGCCGCCGACCGCGTGCTCGACCTCACAGGAGCGGAGGTCTCCCATGGCTGAGATCGTCATGCTGACCGACGACCCGCCGACCAAAAGGCTGCTGCGGCGTGCCTGGCCGTACCTGCGGCCGCACTCGGGCAGGATCGGGCTCGCGCTGCTGCTCAGCCTGGCCGAGAGCGCCTCGCTGGTGGCCCTGGCGCCGTTCATCGGCCTGGCCACCGACGCGCTGCTCGCCCGCGACCGCGACCGGCTGCTCACGGCCATCGCGCTGCTGGCCGGGCTCGTCGTGACGCAGGCGCTGCTGGCCAGGTTCGCCGCGACCACGCTGGCGGGCGCGGGCGAGCAGGTCACCAGGAGCCTGCGCGAACGCGCCGCGGAACGGCTCACCGACGCGCCGCTGCGCTTCATCGAGGCGCACCGGGACGGCTCGCTGCTGCAGCGCGCCACCGGGGAGATCGCCGAGCTGTCCATGTTCGTCCGCACCGCGCTGCCGAACCTGCTCGGCGTCACCGCGACGCTGGCCTTCACCACCGTCATGCTGCTCGGCTACTCCTGGCCGCTGACCCTCGTGATCATCGCGGTCTTCCTGCCCCCGGCGCTGCTGGTCACCCGGTGGTTCGCCAAGGACGCGGGCTCCGCGTTCGGCGCGCACGCCGGGGCCGAGGCGACCATGGCGGGCACCTTCACCGAGACCCTCGACGCCCGTGAGGAACTGCGCGCCGCGGGGGGCATGTCCGCCTGGTTCGCCCGCTTCGACCGGGACAACCTGGCCACCCTCCTCACCCAGCGGCGCACGGTCGTCGTGGAGAACAGGATCGGCGCGATCAGCCTGGTCGAGGGGGCAGCGATGGCCGTACTCCTCGCCTTCGGCGCGTGGCTGGCCGTGGGAGGGCACCTGAGCGTCGCGACCGCCGTCGTCTTCGTGCTGGCCGGGCGCAACCTGTTCGAGGGCTTCGGCGACCTGTCCCAGCTCGCCGGGGAGGTGCAGACCGTGCGGGCCGGGCTGGCCCGCCTGCTCGACCTGCTGACCGCGGGCGCCCCCGAGCCCAGCGGGAACCGGCCGCTGCCCCCGAGGGGGGAGCTGCTGGCCGAGGAGGTCACCTTCCGCTACGAGGACGAGACCGAGGTGCTCCGCGGGGTCTCGGTGCGCTTCGCCGAGAACGCCCACGCCGGGCTCGTCGGGGAGACCGGCTCGGGCAAGACGACCCTGTCCAAGCTCCTGTGCGGTCTCTACCGGCCCGACTCGGGACGGGTCACCTTCGGCGGCGTCGATCTCGGCGAGGCCTCCCCCGAGGAGGTGCGCAGACGCATCGCGCTCGTGCCGCAGGAGGTCCACATGGTCTCCGGCTCGATCGCCGACAACCTGGCCCTCGCCAGGGGCGAGCCGGGACAGGCCGAGATGGAGAAGGCCTTCGAGACCCTGGGGATCGGCGCGTTCCTGCGGGGGCTGCCGCAGGGCCTGGACACCCCGGCCGGGGAGCTTTCGGCGGGGGAGAGGCAGATCCTCGGGCTGGTCAGGGCCGTGCTGGCCGACCCGGCCGTGCTCATCCTCGACGAGGCGACCGCCGACGTGGACCCGGTCACCGCCCGCAGCCTGGAGACCGCGCTCGCCCGGCTGCACGACGAGCGCGCGCTCATCGTCATCGCCCACCGCCCCGCGACCATTGAGCTGCTGCCCCGGCTCGTCGGACTGCGCGACGGCGCCCTCGACCCCCGGTACGACAACTGACCGGGGCCGCCCATGCCCGGGTGCCCCGCCCGTCGTCACACCGTCCCGGCCCTCGCGGTACTCCGTGAGGGCCGGGACGGACGCGCGGGTACCCGGGCATGCCGGTTATATCCACTTTTTGTGGAACGTTTTCGGTCTCCCACGGGATGTTCCGGTGGGGAACCGTCGAAGCCCGGGCTCCGTCGTCGACTTGACGTGACGGAAACCTATCTCTTTACTTAGGTTTGCCTTACCTAAATAATAGTGATCCAGGAGACGCGGGATGCACCTCACCAGGGCCGTTCTCGGCCTCTTCACCGCCGGACTGGTGGCCCTCACCGCCGCGTGCGGTTCCTCCGCCCCCACCCCTTCCGCGAGCTCCGCGGGTGACCCCTCCGCGGCGGCACAGGCCACCACAAGGACCGTCCAGACAGCCCACGGGGCCATCCAGGTCCCCGCGGAGCCCAAGCGGGTCGTCTCCCTCCTCAACACCACCGCGGCCGTCCTCGAACTGGGCATCACCCCGGTCGCGATCATCCAGGAGGCCGAGAACGACTACTCGCCCGAGGACTGGGCGAAGGTCAAGGCCATCCCCGTCATCGGGTCCGACGAGACGTCGATCAACTACGAGCAGCTCGCCCAGCTCCAGCCCGACCTCATCGTCAGCACCCAGCGCCGCGAGGAGGACTTCGGCTACGACAAGCTCAGCGCCATCGCGCCGACCGCCTTCTTCGTGACGGAGAACCCGGCCGACGTCCGCAAGGCGCTGCCCGAGATCGCCGACGCGCTGGGCAAGAAGGACGCGATGGCCGGAAAGATCGCCGAGTACGAGGCGAAGATCGCCGAGATCAAGTCCAAGTACTCCGCCGTCCTGGAGAAGACCACCTGGGACTACGTCGAGGGCGGCCCCGAGGGCTTCGTCGCCAACTCCCCGGTCTCCTGGCCCGGCCTGTTCATGGAGGAGGCCGGCCTGAAGTTCTCCAAGGTCGCCACCGACGAACGCGCCAACCGCGGCGTGCGCCTCTCCTACGAGCAGATCTCCCAGTTCAAGGACACCTCCGTCCTGCTGTACGGCGCGCAGCCCGACGGCAACGCCGACCCCGCGACGCAGAAGCTGCTCGACCAGGGGTCCTGGAAGCTGCTGCCCGCGGTCAAGGACGGGCACGTCTACCCGCTCAAGTACGGCTACCAGTACAGCTACAAGGGCGTCCTGGAGATCATCGGCCAGCTCGACGCCATCCTCGCCAAGCTCGCGTAGGGGATGCCATGTCCGACGTCACGATCATCGAGTATCCCCTCAGGCCACGCCTGCTTGAGGTCAGCCGGGTCCGGCGCATCAGCCCGTCGACCGTACGGGTCACCCTGACCGGTCCCGACCTCGAAGGGTTCCAGGAGGCGGCGCCCGCCGACCACGTCAAGCTCTGCTTCCCCGAGCCCGGCGCCGACCTGCCGGTGATGCCGACACTCGGGCCCGACGGTCTCGAACCGCCGCCGCCCGGCTCCCCCCGGCCGATCTTCCGCGACTACACCATCCGCTACCACCGGCCGCAGGACCTGGAGATCGACGTCGACATGGTCATCCACGGCCACGGTCCTGGCTCCACCTGGGCCGACCAGGTGGAGCCGGGCCAGCGGATCGGCGTGCTCGGCCCCCGTGGCTCGGTCATGGTGCCGCTCGACCTCGACTGGTACGTGCTCGGCGCCGACGAGACCGCCCTGCCCGCCCTGGCCCGCTGGCTGGAGCTCCTGCCGGCGGGGGCGACCGTGTTCGCCTTCGCCGAGGTCGCCGACACCCGCGAGGAACAGGAGATCGCCAGCGTCGCCGACGTCAACCTGACGTGGCTGTACCGCGGCGACGCCGAACCGGGTACCTCCGACCTGCTGGAGAAGGCCATCCGGGGCGTGCGCAAACCCAAGGGGGAGGGGTTCGCCTGGGTCGCGGGTGAGGCGGGCACGCTCAAACCCATCCGCCGCTACCTGCGCGAGGAGTTCGGCCTGCCCAGGGAACGCGTCGACGTCGACGGCTACTGGAAGCGTGGAGTGGTCAACCTCGACCACCACGAGGAGGAAGAGGACTGAGTGGGCTTCCCCTCGCTGCAGGCCGACGCCGTCCTCCTGATGTGGGTCCAGCTGCTCGTCATCGTGCTGGCCGGGCGGCTGCTCGGCGCGGCCGCCCGGCGGATCGGGCAGCCCGGCGTCGTCGGTGAGCTGCTGGCCGGGGTGCTGCTCGGCCCGTCCATCCTGGGCTGGCTGTGGCCCGCCGCCGCCGCGGTCGTCATCCCCGACGACCGGCTGGCGGCGGCGCCGCTCAACACCGTCGCCTGGCTCGGCGTCGCCCTGCTGCTCGTGCTGACCGGCCTGGAGACCGACCTCGCGACGGTACGCAGGCTCGGCAGGGCCTCCACCCTCATCGCGGTCGGCGCCCTCGGCCTGCCCTTCGCCGCGGGTATCGGGCTCGGCACGCTGATGCCCGAGTCCTTCCACGGGAGCGGCGCGAACAGGACGGCCTTCGTCCTGTTCATCGCCATCGCGCTGAGCATCTCCTCCCTGCCGGTGATCGCCAGGATCCTCACCGAACTCGGCCTCATCCGCAGTGACGCCGGACAGGTGATCATCGCGGTGGCCATGACGAACGACCTCGCGGGCTGGGCCGCCCTCGGCCTGGTCACCGCCCTCGCCGGGGCGGGCACCCTGTCGGTGGGGATGGTCGCCACCCTGCTCGGCGGCGTCGTGCTGCTGCTGGTCGTGGCCCTGACCGTCGGCCAGCGGCTGACGGACGCCGCGCTGCGGGCCGTACGGGACAGGGGAGCCGAGCACGGCGGGCTCGTCGTCGCGGTCGTCGCCACCGGCGTGTTCGCCGCCCTGGCCCACCTCGTCGGGTCCGACGCCGTGATCGGCGCCTACCTGGCCGGGCTGCTGCTCGGCCGCTCCCGGTTCTTCCCCGCCCAGCTCAGGAACCAGATCGAACCCATCACCGTCACCATCCTGGCGCCGGTGTTCTTCGCCACCGCCGGACTGCGCCTCGACCTGACCGCCCTGGCGAGCACCGAGGCGCTGCTGTGGGCGGGCGCCGTGCTCGCCTGCGCGGTCCTCACCAAGGTGATCGGGGCCCTGGGCGGCGCCCGCCTGGCCCGGCTCGGCACCCGCGACGGCCTGATGATCGCCGCGGGCCTCAACGCCAGGGGCGCGGTCGAGGTGGTCATCGCCACCGTCGGCCTGCAGGCGGGCGTCCTGAGCACGACCGCCTACACCGCGATCGTCCTGATGGCCCTCGTCACCACGGTGATGGCACCCCCGGTCCTACGAGCCCTCCGCCCGGCCAGGAACCCCGACCCCGTGGAGGTACCGGCATGACCACCCAGACCAGGGTCCCGGCGTCTCTCATGGCCGTGTCCGGTACGGCGGGCACGCTGTCGGGGGTGTCGTTATGACCGTCGGTCAGGACCTCAAGGCCCCGCTGCCTCCCACGGCCGTGTCCAGGGCGGGACGGATGCGCGGTACGGCGTTGCGCTCGGCGGGTGCGCTGCTGGCCGTACTGCTGCTGGTCCTGGCGGTGTTCGCGAGCCTGGCCATCGGCTCGAAGGCCATTCCCCCGGGGGACGTCCTCAGGCTGCTGCTGCATCCGGACAACTCGGACGCGGCCCACGTCATCCACGACCTGCGCGTCCCCAGGACCCTGCTCGGTATCGGGGTGGGCGCCTGCCTGGCCCTGGCGGGCGCGCTCATGCAGGCGCTCACCCGCAACCCGCTGGCCGACCCCGGCATCCTGGGCGTCGAGGCGGGCGCCGTCGTCGCCATCGCGGTGGCCATCGGCCTGTTCGGACTGCACGACCTGCGGGACTTCGTCTGGTTCTCCTTCGCGGGCTCGGCCGCCGCCGCGGTCGTCGTCTACCTCATCGGCTCAAGTGGACGCTCCGGCGCCACCCCGGTACGGCTCGCCCTGGCCGGGACGGCGGTGAGCGCGGCCCTGGCCTCGGCGACGCAGGCGTTCGCGCTGACCGACCCCGAGGCCTTCAACCAGTACCGCTACTGGGGGACGGGAGCCCTCAGCGGCCACGACCTGTCGGTCGTGATCAGGGTGGCCCCCTTCATGGCGATCGGCCTGGTCATCGCGATGTCGCTGGGCAACTCCCTGAACGCGCTGGCGCTCGGCGACGACGCGGGACGCGCCCTTGGTGTACGGCCAGGCCGTACCCGCGTGCTCGGAGTCATCGCCGTCACCCTGCTGTGCGGCGCGGCGACCGCGGCCGTCGGGCCCATCGGGTTCATCGGCCTGATCGTGGCGCAGGCCGCCCGGCTGGCCGTCGGCCAGGACAACCGCTGGGTGCTGCTGTACTCGGCGCTGCTCGGCCCCGTGCTGTTGCTGGTCTCCGACATCGTGGGCCGCCTCGTGCTGTGGCCCGCCGAGTTGGAGGCCGGTGTGGTCACCGCCTTCATCGGCATGCCGGTCTTTCTCGCCCTCGTCCGCCGCAGGAGGATCGCCCAGCTGTGAACGCGCTCAACACCACGAGGCGCCCCGGCCCTGAGAAGAGCGTCAGGCCCGGGTTCACGGTCACCCTGCCCGGGCGTGGCGTCTCCTTCCGCGTCAGCCTCAGGGTGGTGCTGACCGGGACCGTCCTCGCGGTGGCCGTGGCGGCGCTGACCGTCCTGGCCATCGGGACCGGGCAGTACCCGATCGCCCCCGCGGACGTGCTGCGCGCCCTGGCGGGCAACGGCCAGCGCGCCCACATGTTCGTCGTCGAGACGCTCAGGCTGCCGCGCGTGCTGACCGGACTGCTCGTCGGCGCGGCCCTCGGCCTGGCGGGCGCGGTCTTCCAGAGCCTCACCCGCAACCCGCTGGGCAGCCCCGACATCATCGGCTTCACCACGGGCGCCGCGACCGGCGCGCTCATCCAGATCATCGTGCTCGGCGGAGGCATGGCCGCCGTCGCGGGCGGCGCCCTGACCGGTGGCCTGGTGACCTCCCTCGTGGTCTATCTCCTCGCCTTCAGGGACGGGGTGCAGGGCTACCGGCTGATCCTGGTCGGCATCGCCATCAACGGCGGCCTGGTGGCGACCAACATCTACCTGATTGCCCGCGCCGAGTTCGCCGACGCCCACGTCGCCGCGACCTGGATGACCGGCAACCTCAACGGGCGCGGCTGGGGCCACGTGAACCTGCTCGTCAGCACGCTCGTGATCCTCATCCCCGTCACGCTGGCCCTCGGCAGGAGGCTGAAGCTGATGGAGCTCGGCGACGAACTGGCGACGGCCCTCGGCGTGCGGGTGGAGAGCTCCCGGCTCTGGCTCATGCTGCTCGGCGTCGCCCTCACCGCCGTGGCGACGGTAGCCTCGGGCCCCATCCCGTTCGTCGCTCTCGCCGCCCCCCAGCTCGCCCGCAGACTCGCCAGGTCCGCGGCTCCCGTCCTGGTCCTGTCATGCCTCATGGGCGCCCTGCTACTGGTCGCCGGTGACATGGCCGCCCAACGCCTGATGGCCCCGACCCAACTTCCCGTGGGAGTGATGACGGGCTCCCTCGGCGGCGTCTACCTGGTCTGGGTCCTGGTCTCCGGCTGGCGCAAACGCTGACCACCCAATACTCCTGTACGGCCCGTGCCAGGGCTGGGGGTCCAAAGCCCGGGCCGTACAGGTAACCCTCGAATTGGGCCGAGATCGTCAGCCGAGCAGGTACAGCACCCTTTCGGCCTGGCGCCTCAGGGTGCCCGGCGGGTTGTGAGGGGTCGCCGGTCCTCCGGGGCCGAGCTGGAGGAACCACATCAACGCGATGAGGCGGCGGAAGCCATGCACCCGCCTGGCCTCCTGCGAGGTGAGGTCGATGTGGGCCAGCAGCTTCTCCGCATCGAGGGTGCCGTCGAGGCGGGAGATGTGCTCGGCCACCTCGCCGAGCTCGAAGGCCCGGTCGTTGCGTCCTGAGTCCTCCCAGTCGATCAGCCGTATCCGGCGCTCGTGGCCGTCCCAGAGGTAGTTCGCATGATTGCCGTCCGCCAGCCCGATGACGGGTGGGAACGGGTTCGTGGTGAGTTCGTCCGGGGTGGTCGAGGACAGCCAGTCGACTCCCTCACGGTAGGCGTGCCGCACGAGGGGGTCGTCGCCGAGGTCGGGCTTTTTGGCGACCCAGGCGCGGACCTTGGCCACGGCCACGACGGGTCCCCAGGGAGCGGGCTGGAGCGTCCCCACCACCTCGGCCGGAATCCGGTGCAGTCGGTTCAGGGCTGTGGCCAACGCGCCGATCTGCTCGTCGGTGGCATGCGTTCCACGCAGGACATGGCCGGGCAACCTGCTCATCATGATCGTCGGAGGGGCGGCGTCGAGTGCGGCCTCCACGGGCAGGGGGGCGAGCCCGGGCGCGTGTTCGGCCAGGAGCGTCAACGCCGCCCATTCCCGGTGCGGCTCTCCTCGGTCCCACGACGCGTATCGCTTGGTCACGACGCTGTCGCCAAGCTCCAGATGGTGGGTGCTGAACCGGTCGGCCATGCGTCTGCTGTGCGCCCTCTCCGTCTCTGGCGGTTGAGACTACCTGAGGATGTGGCCGTCACGTGCTGGTCAGCAGATGGGAGGCCGTCCCGCTCGGGTGAGCCGGACCACGGTGGACCAGCGCATCGGCGTGCGGGCGCCGTACCCTCCTCGGAGCCCCTCAAGAGAGGGGGAGGGCCGGGCCTCTCGGCTTCCCTTGAGGTGGCCTCTCCGCTCCAGGAAGCGGAGAGGCCACCGCGTGTGTTCAAGGTCAGGCGGTCAGGGAGGCTATTAGTTGGGATCTGGCTCGGGCTACGCGGGAGCGTACGGTGCCGATCGGGCAGCCGATCAGTTCGGCGGCCTCGCCGTACGGCACGCCGGCGAGTTGGGTCAGGACGAAGGCCTCGCGGCGCTCGCGCGGGACCCTGGACAGCAGGTCGGCCAGGGCTACTCCGTCCTCGCGGCCGGGGAGCCCGAGGGGCTGGTGGCGTTCGGCGGCGGACTGCCAGTCGGCGAGGTCGGCGAGGAGCGGGCGGCGGGCGGCGGAGCGGAAGCGGTCGATGACGACCCGCCTGGCGATGGACAGCAGCCAGGTCCTGGCGGAGGAGCGGCCCGCGAAGCGGGGCAGGGCGAGCAGGACCCGCACGAAGGTCTCCTGCGTCAGGTCCTCCGCCGCGTGGGGCCCGGCCAGGTGGGTGACGAACCGCCGCACGTCCGGATAGACGGCGCGGACGAAGGCTTCGACGGTCGTGGGGGTTCCGGTACGGGCGGCCAGCGCGAGCGCGGTCACCTGCTCGTCGGGGAGTCCGAGGTGCCTGGGAGATTCCGTGAGTTCGGAGAAGCCGACGAGATCCGAGTGGTCCGGGAGTTCGGGGAGGTTGGAGGGTTTTGGAAGATCACAGGGGTCTGCGAGCCCGGAGTGCTCCAGGGGAGAGGAGGCGGTGCGGGGCGCAGGAGTGGCAGGGGGCATGAAAGATTCCTTTGGCGCGGGGCGAGGCGGGGCGCGAGGTTGGGGCGTGCTCGCCTGGCGGGATCGACGGCGCGAGAGGGCATGACAGGGCCTGGGCCGGAGATGTCCGAGTACATGCCGGGACGACTCCGGGCACGACGAGGAGGCCGGGCCACGGTCTGGCCCGGCGGAAGGTGATGTCAGCCCTGCGGCACCGGGGGAGAACGTCCGGTCACGGAGCGCTCCGGCGATGATCCTCGTGAGACCCCGGCGAGTACGGATCAGCCGGTGCGGGGCAGGGCGACGGGACCTCGGCCGTTGGGGGAGGTCTCAGTCAGCGGGGGAGGGGTGGGCCGCGGCGGCGTAGGGAGGGGAGGACGTCCCGCCCGCCGTACGGGGTGGGCTCGGGGGTGGTGACCGGGCGCCAGACGGGGGTGACCGGCTCGGCGGGGACGACGAGGAGGAGCCGGATCACCGGCAGGCGGCGGCCGTACAGGCGGATCATCAGCCAGACCGCACTCTCACCGCGGTACAGCCACCAGCCGGTGCCTAGCGCGACGGCCAGGTGGACCGCGGTCATGCCGGAGGCGGGGTGGCCGTGTTCGCCGAGGATCGTGGTGTGCGGTCCGTGCGAGGCCCGGCTGAACAGTTCGTGCAGCAGGATCTGCACGCCGCCGGTGGCCGTGAGGACCACCTCGGGGCCGCGTTCACGTCCGCCGAGGGGGTAGGCGACGCAGAAGGCGATGACGACGCCGAGGACCCCGAGGAAGGGGGGAACGAGACCGCCCCCCGCCAGGGCGTGGCCGCCCGCGGAGACCACGGTGCACAGCGTCGCGAAGACGATGGCACGTGGCACGCGAAGCGCAGCCGCCGCGGGGGTCACACCCGACATCCTGACAGCCGTCCGGCCCGTCGAGAAGGGCGTGATCGCGGATCCTCACATACGGCCTCACTGATTCCGGATTTATGGGGCATAGGCCTATGGAGACCAACAAACCCACCAGTCAGGAGGGGTGACGATGACGAGAGCGGAGACAGGCAGGACGGTCCGGGACCTGATGCACCCGGACGCGCGGTGCGTCGGTGAGAACGACAGTCTGCGGACGGCCGCGCGGATGATGCGCGACCTGGACGTGGGCGCGCTGCCGGTCTGCGGGAGCGACGACCGGCTCAAGGGGATCATCACCGACCGTGACATCGTGGTCAGATGTTGCGCCGAGGGCGGCAACCTCGACGAGACGACGGCGAGTGAACTCGCCCAGGGACTGATCTGGATCGACGCCGAGGGCAGTGTCGACGAGGCGCTGGCCAAGATGGAGCGTCACCGGATCAAGCGTCTGCCCGTGATCGAGAACCACCGCATCGTTGGCATGATCAGCGAGGCCGACCTGGCGAAGGGCCTGCCCGACGACAAGCTCGCCGAGTTCGTCCACCAGGTCTACGGACGGATGTGAACCGGGGCCTGCCCGCCGGATCCCGCGAGGGGATGGCGGGCAGGCCGGTCCGTGCGGAAGAACCCCCTACCACGAGGTCGGGCCGGTCAACTGGGCTATGTCGGCCGTGGTGATGTTCATCAGCCTGCCCGACAGGTCCGCCAGCGCCCTGGCGACGGCGAGCTCGTCGCCGATCTCGGCCACCGGCTCGTCGGACGGGTTGCGCCGCGCCCGGCCGACCCCGGCCAGTTCCCCGGCGCCCGCGATGGGCAGGACCGCCCTGGCGAAGGTCTCGTCGCCTTCCTCGGTGATGGAGACCTGTACGTCCCACTGCTTGGATCGCATGATCTGAACCCCCGTTCTTCGTGACGGTGGCGGCGCCCGCTCACCGGGCGCGAGCCGTCACCTCCATTGTCGGAGCGGTACGGCGTGACCATCAGGGACGAAGGTCCCACCCTTGGGGGACGGCCTCCCCTACTGGAGGTACGGCTCGGCCGGAGAACATGGGGTCATCTCGGGGACGGCGGGGCCGTACCGTCCAGACGGGGACGGGACGGCCCCGCCGGCGAGCAGAGAGACCCGGGAGGCCGCGCCCGTCGGTCAGAACGGCGACAGGAACGGTGTCGCCGTGACGGGACGCGGCTCCCCGGGATCAGGTCGAGCGTCTGGCCGCTCGCCGGTCCCGATTGGAGCGCGTCCGTCGCCGAGCGTGGCTTCGGCGCCGGACGGGCTTCGCGGCGGGAAGCACGGTTTCGCCCCGGCCCCGAGCCCTGAGCCAGAGTCCCGAGCCCGATCCCTGAGTCAGAGTCCCGAGTCAGAGTCCCGGCCCTGACAGCCCGAGCCGGGCCTGTCCCCGAGGCCGGTCAGCGCGTCGCCGTACCCCTCGAAGCCTGTCCAGACGGGTCACGCCTGCCGTGGGGGAGAGGCCGTGACGCCGTCGAGGTAGAGGTGGGTGAGCTGGTCGGCGATTCGGGACAGGCTCGTGTGGCCGTCCGGCCGGTACCAGACGGCCACGCCCGCGCACATCGTCATCAGCGCGTTCGTCGCGACGTGGGAGTCCTCGAAGGAGAAGACGCCCTCCTGGAGCCCGGTCTCCAGCACCTCGCGGAACAGGTCGCCGTAGGCGTCGCGCAGCGCGGTGATCTCCTCGCGGCCCTCGCCTTCGAGGGCGCGGATCTCCGAGTCCGTGACGAGGGTCTCCAGGCGGCGGTCGGCGTGGAACAGGACGTGGGCGCGGATGCCCGCGCCGAGCCGCTCCCGCACGGACCCGGCGGCGCTGATCGGTGGCTCGACGGCGGCTCGCAGGTCACGCGTCGTCCTGCGCATGACGGCCAAAAGCAGTTCCTGTTTGCTGGGGAAGTAGTAGTAGATCGAGGACATCTGCAGGCTGACCGCCCGCGCGACGTCGCGCAGCGTGGTGCCGTGGTATCCACGGGCCGCCATCAGCCCGACGGCCGCCCGGTAGATGAGTTCCTCGGTGTTCCTCGCACCGTGGCGGTTGGCCACCTGGGTTCCCCTGTCGCGATTGTCAGTCGGTCGTTCTACAGGTGAAGGGTAATTGTTTCCCGGTGTCGTGTACGGCCCGCAGAACGTTCGGAACCCGTGGTGATGGCCGCCGGGACGGAAAACGGGAAACGGTTCGATCCCGTTTCCCGTTTCCCCGGGTAATCGTCCCCGCTGGCTTTTCCAGCTCAGCGCCGCTCAGTGCCGTGCGGTGCCGGAGACCGGGAGGCGGGACTCCCGCGACGGTTCCTCGGGGGTCCCGCGCGGGGGAAGGGTGGCGGCGACCATCAGCGTCCCGGCGATCAGGACGACGTTCTTGACGACGAACTCGCCCTCCATCGTGAGCATCAGCGGGTTCCCGTCCTTGAAGGCCACGCTGGGGTGGAGCGCCAGGACCAGGAACGTGCCGACGAGGTGGAGCAGGAGCACGGGCAGGAACGGGCGCAGCCACCGGCCGGTGATCAGCGCCAGGGCCACGGCGATCTCGAACACGCCAAGGGCGGGCACGACGAACGAGGCGGGCAGCGGCACGAAGGACAGGGTGTCGGCGACCAGGGCGCTGACCGGGCTGACGTTCGCCACCTTCAGCGCGCCGAACCACAGGAACACCAGGCCCAGCGTCCCCCGCATGATGACCGGGAATCGCCGGTGGAGAATGGCGACGACACGCGTCTTGACACGGGTTAGGGCGCTTGGTATAAGCCCTTGATAGGCGGATGACCGGTTAGTCCGATACATGGTTAACTCCGATGGCTGGGGGGTTTGCCGGGTCTAATATAGCCTGCCCTTTTCTTTGTGGAATTGTGGGAAATGGGGCCTTGGTCACGCTTCTTGGCCTCGAAATCCGGACGGCGGAGATTTTCCCGCCGACCGCGAATTCCCCCGTACGGTTTCAGGCCGTCCCCGGCGACGGGAGAACGATTCCCCGGAGATCGCCGACGGCGCCGACGGGGACGGTCCTCCCGTCGCCAGGGCCTGGCTGTCACTGGAGAGCCGGATGCGCATAGGCTTGGGGCGCAGTCGGTTCGCCCTGCCCGCCAGGCAGGAGCGTCGTAAGAGGGAACCCGGTGTGACTCCGGGACTGCCCCGCAGCGGTGAGTGGGAACGACCGCCGTCAAACGCACTGGATCCGGCAGACCGGGTCGGGGAAGCGACGGCCAGTAGGTGTCAGGGCGATTCAACGCCCCGGCGCGCCCGCGAGTCCGAAGACCTGCCACTGCCCGCGTGCGACCGCGCGCGGTGACCTCGGTGACCTCGCGGGTGGGTCGGCGGCACGGGACGGGCGTGGTGCGCCCGCCGCTCCTTCGCGCTTCCCCTCGGGGCTCCGTTGTCTTTCGTGACTCGCGAAGGAGAGTTCCGTGACCGAGACCTCACTGGCGACCGTGTACGGCTACCCGCGTCAGGGGCCGGACCGTGAGCTGAAGAAGGCGATCGAGGGCTACTGGGCGGGCCGGGTGAGCGCCCAGGACCTGCTGGCGACCGCGGCCGGGCTGCGCGCCGACAACTGGCGCCACCTGGCGGAGGCCGGGGTGCGCGAGGTGCCGACCGGTGACTTCTCGCTCTACGACCACGTCCTCGACACCACCGTCATGGTCGGCGCCATCCCCCCGCGCCACCGGGCCGCCGCGCAGGACCCCGTGGCGGGCTACTTCGCCATGGCCCGTGGCACCCAGGACGTCGCGCCGCTGGAGATGACCAAGTGGTTCGACACCAACTACCACTACCTGGTGCCGGAACTGGGGCCCGACACCGTCTTCGCCGCCGACCCGTCCAAGCAGGTCGGCGAGCTGGGTGAGGCCCTCGCGCTCGGGCACACCGCGCGTCCCGTGCTCGTCGGCCCCGTCACCTACCTGCTGCTGGCCAAGCCCGCCCCCGGCGTGGACCCGGACTTCGAGCCGATCAGCCTGCTCGACCGGCTGCTGCCCGTCTACGCCGAGGTGCTCGCCGCGCTGCGCGCCGCCGGTGCCGAGTGGGTGCAGCTCGACGAGCCCGCGCTGGTCCAGGACCGCGACCGGGCGGTGCTCGACGCCGCCGCCCACGCCTACCGCGAGCTTGGCGCCCTGACCGACCGGCCGAAGATCCTCGTCGCCAGCTACTTCGACCGGCTCGGTGAGGCGCTGCCCGTCCTGGCCCAGGCGCCGGTCGAGGGCCTGGGACTCGACTTCACCGGCCCCGCCGCGGCCAACCTCGACGACCTCGCCCGCGCGGGCGGGCTGTTCGGCAAGCGCCTGGTCGCCGGTGTCGTGGACGGCCGCAACGTGTGGATCAACGACCTGGGCAGGTCGCTGGCGACCCTGGCCACCCTGCTCGGCCTGGCCGACCGGGTGGACGTCGCCGCCTCCTGCTCGCTGCTGCACGTTCCCATCGACCTCGCGCTTGAGAACGGCCTCGACCCGCAGGTCGGCCGCTGGCTCGCCTTCGCCAGGCAGAAGGTCGCCGAGGTCGTCACCCTCGCCACCGGTCTGAGCGAGGGGACCGAAGTCATCGACGGGCAGTTGGCCGCCAACCGGGCCGACCTGGCCTCGCGTGCGGCCTCCGCGCTCACCCACGACCCCGCGGTCAGGGCCCGCACCGCCGCGGTCACCGCCGACGACGCCCGCAGGCCCCAGCCGTACGGCGAGCGGGCGGTCGCGCAGCGCGCCAGGCTCGGCCTGCCGACGCTGCCCTCGACCACGATCGGCTCCTTCCCGCAGACCTCCGAGCTGCGGGCGGCCCGCGCCGACCTGCGCGCCGGGCGGATCGACCAGGACGCCTACGACGAGCTGATCGCCTCGGAGATCCGCTCCGTCCTGATCTTCCAGGAGCGGGCGGGCATCGACGTGCTGGTGCATGGCGAGCCGGAGCGCAACGACATGGTCCAGTACTTCGCCGAGCAGCTCAACGGCTACCTGGCCACCCAGCAGGGCTGGGTGCAGTCGTACGGCACCCGCTACGTGCGCCCGCCGATCCTGGCCGGGGACGTCTCCCGTCCGAAGCCGATGACGCTGCGCTGGACGACCTACGCCCAGTCCCAGACGGAGCGCCCGGTCAAGGGCATGCTCACCGGGCCCGTCACCATGCTCGCCTGGTCCTTCGTCCGCGACGACCAGCCGCAGGCCGAGACCGCCCGCCAGGTCGCCCTCGCCCTGCGCGACGAGGTCGCCGACCTGGAGGCCGCGGGCACCGCCGTCATTCAGGTGGACGAGCCCGCCCTGCGCGAGACGCTGCCGCTGCGCGCCGCGGACCGGCCCGCCTACCTGGCCTGGGCGACCGAGGCCTTCCGGCTGGCCACGAGCGGGGTGCGGGCCGACACCCAGATCCACACCCACATGTGCTACGCCGAGTTCGGCGAGATCCTGGCCGCGATCGACGACCTCGACGCCGACGTGATCAGCCTGGAGGCCGCCCGCTCCCACATGCAGGTCGCGCACGAGCTGGCCGGGGCCGGATACCCCCGCGAGGTGGGTCCGGGTGTCTACGACATCCACTCCCCGCGGGTGCCCGACGTCGAGGAGGTCGCCTCCCTGCTGCGCAAGGGGCTCGGCGGCATCCCGGCCGAGCGGCTGTGGGTCAACCCCGACTGCGGCCTGAAGACCCGTGGCTGGCCCGAGGTCCGTTCCTCCCTGGACAACCTGGTCGCCGCCGCCAGGGTGGTCAGGGCGGAGGTCGGCTGACCCTCTCCTCCGGGCCCGGCACGCGCCCGGGCCCGGAGGAGACGTGGCTCACGAGAGGTGCTCGGTCGCCAGCCGCTGCACCTCCGGCCGCACGATCTTGCCGAGCGGGGTCCTCGGGAAGGCGTCGAGGCCGAGGTCCCCGACGGGGACGAACCTGCGCGGCACCTTGAAGGTGCTGACGTGCTTCAGCAGCGTCGCGCGCCAGCCGTCGGCGTCGGCGCCCGCGCCGGGCAGCAGCGTGTAGACGAGCACCAGCTCCACCCCCGTCACCGGGTGCGGCAGCGTCACCAGCACCGCGTCCTGGACGCCCCCAAGGTGCGGGACGACGCCCTCGATCTCCGAGGGGTAGAGGTTCTCGCCGTTGACGATGACCATGCTGTCGAGGCGGTCGACGATCGACAGCTCCCCGCGCTCGTCCAGCCGCCCCAGGTCGCCGGTGCGGATCCAGCCGTCGTCGAGTCGTCTCTCGGTGAGACCGGGGGCGTCCTCGTAGCGGGTGAACATGTTCTCCCCGGTCAGCAGCACCTCGCCGCTCTCGCCGGGCGCGACGTCACGCCCGTCCTGACCGACCACGCGGACCCGGGAGCAGTCCAGCGGCAGCCCGGCGCTCCTGCGCTCGCCGCTCTCGCGGCCGCGCGGCTCGACCGTGGTGATCGAGGCCATCTCGGTCATGCCGTACACCTGGTGGACGGGCAGGCCGAAGGTGGCCTCGAAGCGGTGGATGAGCTCGACGGCGAGCGGCGAGCCCCCGGCGAGGACGCCCTTGAGGCTGTTCCTCGCCGGTCGCTCCGGCCGTTCGACCAGATGGGCGAGGTAGGCGTTGACCACGAGAGTCCACGTGGGGTCGTAGCGGTCCACGTAGGCCCAGAACCGCGCCATCGCCGCCTCGGAACGCACGCACACGGTACGGCCGCCGCACCACAGCGGGGTCAGCGTCGGGAAGACCTGCCCACCGGCGTGGAAGAGCGGGTCCACGTTGAGGAAGACGTCCTCGGAGTCGGCCTCCGCCCACCGGGCCAGGGACCGGGAGCCGGACAGCAGGGCGCGGTGCGACAGGACGACGCCCTTCGGGGTGCCGGTGGAGCCGGAGGTGTAGACGATCTCGGCGTCGGCCGTGCCCGCCCTCGACGGCAGCGGCCGGTTGCCGTGGGCCTCGCCCCGCGCGAGCAGGTCGGTCAGCAGGGACTCCTCGTCGTCGGTGCCGACCCATTCGGGGCGTTCGCGCAGTTTGGCGGCCGTGGCCTCGCGGCCGAGGACGAGCGCGGGCCCGCAGTGCGTCAGGAGCGTCTCCAGTTCGGCGGCCCCGGCCTTCGGGTTCAGCGGCACGAGCACCCGCCCCGAGGCGATGACGCCGAGGAACAGCAGCGCCGCCAGCGACGAGTTGTGCGCGACCATCGCCACCCGCGCGCCCTCGGGGACGCCGCGCTCCTCAAGCAGCCTCGCGCAGCCCCTGGTGAAGGTCAGCACGTCGGCGAAGGTCACGACGCGGCTCTCCGGCTCGACGGGCAGCAGGTAGGGGCGCGTGCCGTACCGCACGGCGGCCTCGGTGACGAGGCCGAGCAGGGTCGTCGCGGCCGGGAGGGAGGACCCGGTGGTGGCCGGGCCCGGCTCCGGCGGGGTGACGGGCCGCGCCGAGCCCTCACGCAGGGCACGCCGTACGGCGGCGCAGAGGTGGTTGACCGTGGGGGTCTCGAAGATGACGTCGACGACGTCCGCGCCGAAGGACAGTTCGAGGCGCGTGACGATCTCCACGGCGACGAGGGAGTCCATCCCGGCTTCCATGAGGTCGTCGTCGGGGCCGAGACGGGAACGGTTGAGGGCCTTGGCGCAGATGGACGTCACCTGTGCCTCAAGATCGGTCGTGGACACCGAAGAACGCCTCCGTTCAATTCACGGACCGTTCAGCCGCCGTGCGGTCCCCTTTTTCTCGCGGTGATATTCGTCCGTCGCCCCGTAGACGGCAAGAAGTGACGCCACGGCGGTCAACGGATAAGCGGGACCACGCGTTGCGGTTCTTCGCGGCGGCCTCACACCGCCCTCGGAGAATGCGCCCGAAACAGCCCGCTGTCAACGACAGAACAGTTCCCCCAGCGCCGATCCGGGTTATCGTGGCATTCTGCCTGCCGGGAATCCACCGGACCGGGGACAGCCGGGGAGCAGGGGCGCCGGTCGGCACGGAGACCATTTCGACCCTGGAGGGCAGGGTAATGACCACGACACCGCTCGACAGTGATTTCGACCCCTTCTCACCGGAGATCATGGCGGATCCTTATCCCGCCTACGCCGACCTCCTGCGCACCGGGGAACCGGTCCGGCTGCCGCGGCGGGACATGTGGGTCGTGACCCGCTACGACGACGTCCGCGCCGCGGTGAAGGACCACGAGCGCTTCTCCTCGGCAGACGGGATCGCCTACGACCGCTCGCGGCTGCCGATCCTCTTCGGCGTCGATCCGCCGGACCACACCCGGCTGCGCCGGCTGATCAGCCGTGACTTCACGCCCCGCGCGGCCGGGACGTGGCGCCCGCTCGTCGAGCGGATCTGCGCCGAGCTGGTCGCGGAGGCCGTGGCGGCGGGGGAGGTCGAACTCGTCCGGCGGGTGCTCGTCCCGCTGCCGGTGCGCGTCATCGCCGCGCTGCTCGGCATCCCCGGCGACGACGTCGAGCGGTTCAAGACGTGGTCGGAGGGGGTGATCGAGGGCTTCAACGCCAACGCCAGGCTCAAGGCGCAACCCGGCCCGGGCGAGGAGGGGGACGCGGAGCGGCGGCTGGCCGCCAGGCGGGCGCTGTCCGCCGTGGCGAGCATCTCGGTCTACTTCCACACCCTCCTGGACGAGCGGCGGGCACGGCCCTCCGGCGACGACCTGATCTCGAAGCTGCTGGCCGCGAACGAGGAGCAGCTGCGCGACGACGAACTGGTCTGGCTGTGCCTGGCCCTGCTCGTCGGCGGCAACGAGACGACCACGCACCTGCTGGGCAACCTGTGCGCCGCGCTGCTGGACAACCCGGACCAGCACCGCCTGCTGCGCGAGCGCCCCGAGCTCGCGGAGGCGGCGATCGAGGAGACGCTGAGGTACGACCCGCCCGTCCAGAGCGTCTTCCGCACCGCCACGGACGACGTCGAGATCGGCGGGCGGCGCATTCCCCGAGGCTCCCGGGTGCAGTTGTCCTTCGCCGCGGCCAACCGGGACCCGCGCCGCTGGGACGACCCGGGCCGCTTCTCGATCGAGCGTTCGCCCGACGGGCACCTGGCCTTCGGCAGCGGCATCCACTTCTGCGTCGGGGCGCCCCTGGTCCGCCTTGAGGCCGCGACGTTTCTGCGGCTGCTGCTCGAACGCACCGACGGCATGGAGGCCGCGGGGGAGCGGGTCATGGTGCGGAGCCCGACCTTCAGGGGGGTCGCGCGGCTGCCGCTGCGCCTCACCTGACATTCCCTGACAGGAGAATTCCGGTCCCCCGGCCGTCCGGAATCGGCGGCGCCGGATATCCGGATAAAAAGCCGTCCGAAACCCGGTCCACGATTTCAAACATTATTTTCCGTGTTACCTGTGAAACGCGTGTTACCAGAGTGGCGGAACAGAATTCGGGATTTACCGAAAGAGCGGGACGCCCCGCTGCGGTTATGGACGGTCCCTGGTATCGGTCTTGACCGTGTGTTAGCATTCCTGCGACCAAAGACCTGTCAGAGATTCTTTTATCGCGTTGACGACGGGCGCACCGGGACCACGGGTCCGGTTGCAGAGTCATAAGAATTACCGCTCGCGCACTTCTTCTGGAGAAACATCAGGCCTGTTCGGCATTGGAGGGTGACGGTGACCCGGAAAGTCGCGGTTCTCGACGACGAATTGCTTGTGGTGCGAACACCCGAAGAATTCCATCGCGCGCCCGCCGACTACCAGAAGATGCTGATCAGCCAGATCATGATCAACACCGAGGGTGAGCTGTCCGGCGGCGACGACTACACCATGGTCTTCCTCCCCCTGGCGCCGAACGCCGAGGAGCGTCAGGTCTGCGCCGAGCGCGCGGTCGAGGAGTACGACCACTACAAGATCGGCAAGCGCATCCTCGCCGACATCGGCGTCGACACGACCTACATGGAGCAGCAGTCGCTCGACGAGCGCAACCTGTTCGCCGACCAGGGGCTGCACACCTGCACCACCTGGGCCGAACGCGGCGTGTTCTCCTACATCGGCGAGGAGGCGGCGCTGCTGATGATCCGCGAGTTCGCCGACAGCAGCTACAAACCGTGGGCCGAGGCGGTGCGCACCATCATCCTCGACGAGAAGGTGCACATCGCCCACGGCGCCCGGGTGTGCAGGAACCTCGCCACGACCGAGGAGGGCAGGGAGCAGCTCCAGGCCGCGCTCGACCGGCTGTGGCCCACCTTCGTCGGCGTCTTCGGCAACCCCAACTCCAAACGCGCCCAGCTCGCCATCAGGTACGGCCTGCGCCAGACGACCAACGCCGAGGCCCGCGACCAGTGGATCAAGACCGTCTCCGCCCGCGCGGTCAACCTCGGGCTGCGCGTGCCCTCGACGCAGGTGGGCTGACCATGGCCGCGGTTCCGCTCACCCTCGCCCCCTACAACCCGCCGGAGCCGGACCGGCGCACCGCCAAGGTACGGCTGCGCCAGCTGCTGGCCGACCGGCCCGACCTCGCCGAGCGCGTCCAGGCCATCCGTGAGATGGGCCGCCGGGTCCGCGCCTGCGAGGTCCACCTGACCACCACCTGCAACATCCGCTGCAAGGGGTGCTGGTACTTCGAGGGCGGCTTCGACGCCGCCGTGCCCGAGACCTCCGACCTCGGCCTGATCAGGGCGTTCGTCGAACGGCTCGACGCCTCGGGGGTGACCCAGGCCACGCTGATCGGCGGCGAGCCGACCCTGGTGCTGAACCGGGTCCAGCCGTTCGTGGAGCGCCTGCCGTACATCACCATCTCCACCAACGGGCTGCGGCCGCTGCCGAAGGAGGGGTTCGAGAACGTCGCCGTGGCGATCAGCCTCTTCGGCGGCGGCCCGCTCGACGACGACCTGCGCGCGCACCGGCCCAACGGCTCGACGTTCACCGGGCTCTTCGAGAAGGCGCTCGGGCACTACCGGGACGACCCCCGGGTGACGTTCGTCTTCGCGCTGTCGGAGGACGGCCTGGACTACGTCGAGCCGACCGTGCGGGCCATCGCCGACAACGGCAACCAGGTCACCTTCAACTTCTACAGCGCGCACGGCACCGACAACCCGCTGCGCATCGAGAACGAGAAGAGGACCCTCGCCGAGGCGCTGCGAGTCAGGGAGCTCTTCCCCGAGACCGTGGTCTCCCACCCCTACTTCATCGAGACCCTCATCACCGGGCGCACCCACTGGGGAGGCCGGTTCGGCTACGACGTCTGCCCCAGCATCAGCGTCGAGCTGCCCGAGCACGCCGCGCGGGTCGCCAACGGCCACCCGGTCATCGACGGGTTCGCGGTCTACGGCGCCGACTACCGGACGCTGCAGTTCTGCTGCACCTCGGGCGACTGCGGCGGCTGCCGCGACAGCCAGGCCGTCTACACCTGGCTGGTCGTCAGCCTCAACCGGTTCCTGGACGGCCCCGAGCAACTGGAGACGTGGGTCGACCTGGCCGAGGCCTACTGGCGGCAGTGGTACTGGTCGCAGCGTCACTCGCCGAACTTCGCGCGCCGTACCGCATCCGCAACCGCCGAGTGAGACAGAAGGGAAAGACAGCATGCCCAGTGAGGTCGCCCCGTCCGCCATCCGGGACTTCATCAACAAGGAGCTCATCGACCTCGGGGTCGAGGAGGACGCGCTCGACGCCGACGCCAGGTTCGACGAGCTGGACATCGACTCCCTCGACGTCGCCGACCTGATGACCTCGATCAAACGCGACTACGGCGTCGTGATCCCCCGGCGCGACCTGGTCGGGATCACCCTCGGCCAGCTCGTCGAACGCGTCGTCTCCGAACGGGCCGCGGGCGCCCAGGAGGCCACGGAGGCCACTGAGGCGGAGTGACCCGCACCGCGTGAGGACGTAGACCCCCCGAACGGAGACATGCAGGTGTCCGGACTTTTCACGGGCAGGAAGTACCTCATCACCGGAGTGCTCAACGAGGAGTCCATCGCCTGGCATGTCGCCGCCGCGCTGCAGGCACAGGGCGCCGACGTCGTGCTCACCTCCTTCGGGCGTGCCCTGCGCGTCACCCGCAAGGCGGCGGCCCTGCTGCCGTCGCCCGCGGACGTCCTCGAACTGGACATGACCGACGACACCCACTTCCAGGCCGTGGCCGAGGAGGCCGCGCGGTGGGACCGCCTCGACGGCGTGCTGCACAGCGTCGCCCACGCGCCCGCCGACGCGCTCGGCGCGGCCTTCCTGACCACCCCCGCCACCAGCGCGCTCGACGGTTTCCGCGTCTCCGCCTACTCGCTGCAGCAGCTCGCCCAGGCGTTCGCGCCGGTGCTCGCCAAGGCGGAGAACGGCGGCGCCATCGCCGCGATGACCGTGGACACCGGCAGGGCACTGCCCGGCTACGACTGGATGGGCGTCTACAAGACGGCCCTTGAGTCGGTCGCCCAGTACCTCGCCCTCTACCTCGGGCCCTCGGGAATCCGGGTGAACCTGGTCGCGGCGGGTCCCGTCGAGACCGTCTCGGCCTCCGGAGTGAGCAGCTTCGGGGCCCTGGCCGACCACTACGAGCGGTGGGCGCCGCTCGGCTGGGACCGCAACGACCCGTCGCGGGTGGTCGGCGCGGTGCTGTTCCTGCTCTCCGACCTCGCCAGATACACGACCGGCCAGGTGCTGTACGCCGACGGCGGCATGCACGCGGTGACCGGCGGCGTCGGCACCCCCCACCCCGCCTCACGGTGAGCGCCGCGCACGGGCCGACATCCCCGGCGACCGGCCGCCACGACTGGTTGAAGGAGGACGGCATGCGTCTCCTCGTCAAGGGAACGGCCGGACCGCTCGCCGGGGAGCTGGACATCCCGGTCTCGAAGTACCACGCGCACCGCGCTCTCATCCTCGCCTCCCTGGCGCCGGGGACCAGCCGCATCCACGGCCTGACCGACGCCGGGCACGTCCGCCACACCATCGCCGCGCTGCGGAGCCTCGGCACCTCCATCAGGGCCGAGGGGGACACCTTCGTCGTCGAGGGCGGGCCGTATCGGCCTGAAGACGGCGTGGTCTCGGTCGGCAGCTCGGGCACCACCCTGTACTTCCTGACCCCGCTGGCCTGCCTGGCGGAGGCGCCCGTCACGATCACCGGGCAGCGCTACTTCCGGCGCAGGCCGATCGGGCCGCTGCTCGACGCGCTCGCCGCGCTCGGGGTGACCGCCGAGGCGCCGACGGGCTGCCCGCCCATCTCGGTCCTGCCGCACCGGCCCTCGGGAGGGCGGGTGAGCGTGCCGGGCACGCTGTCGCAGTGGATCTCCGGCCTGCTGCTCCTGGCGCCCTTCGCGACGGGCCCCAGCCTCATCGAGGTCACCGGGCCGTTCAACGAGCGCTCCTACGTGGACCTGACCGTGTCGATGATGCGGTGCTTCGGGCTGGCCGTCGAGGTCGGCGACGACGGCCGCACCTTCGCCGTCGAGCCGGGCCAGCGGGCGCGTCCCGCGACGGTCACCCTGCCGCCGGACATCGGCTCTGCCGCGTTCGGGATCGCGGCCACCGCGCTGCACCCCTCCGACGTGCTGCTGCGCGGCCTGCGCACGACAAACGCCGCCGGGACCGACCACCCGGAGGCGGACCTGCTGGACGTCCTCACCCGCATGGGGGTGCCGCTGCTGCGCGACCCGGAGACCGGCTTCGTGCGGGTGCGTCACGACGGGCTGCGTCTGGCGCCCGTCTCGGTCGACTGCCGTACGGTGCCGGACGCGCTGCCGGTGCTGAGCGCCCTGGCCTGCCACGCCGAGGGCACCTCGGTGCTGGAGAACGTGGCCCACGTGCGGCTCAAAGAGTCGGACCGGGTGACGGCGATGCTCCAGCTCAACCGGATGGGGGCGCGGCTCGAACTGCGCGGGGAACGGCTGGTGTGCCACGGCGTCGAGAGCCTCGCCGCGGCCGACCTGTCGTCCTTCAACGACCACCGGGTGCTGATGGCGCTCGCGGTCGCCGCGTCGAGGGCTGACGGGGAGAGCAGGCTGACCTACCCCAACGCCTACCGGATCTCCTATCCGCGCTTCCTCAACGAGATGAACGCGGTCGGCATGTCCATGTCGGTGCAGGCCCCCGAGCGGGGGGCACGGACGGCACGGACCCCGGGGACGGCCCCCGGCAGGACGGCGGCCACGCCCGTCGGCGCGCTCGTACGGCGCTGGGCCAGGCGGCGGCCGTACGGAACCGCGCTGGTCGAGACCGCCTCCGAGGGCCGTCCCGAGCGCGTCGTCACCTGGCGGGAGCTGGACGAGCGCGCCGACGCCGCCGCCTCGCTGCTGCTCGACCTCGGCGTGGAACCGGGCGAGCCGGTCGCCTGGCAGCTACCGAACTGGGCGGAGTTCCCCGTCCTGGCCCTGGCCACGGCCCGCGTGGGGGCGCTGTGCTGTCCGCTCATGCCGATCTTCCGTGAGCGGGAGATGTCGTTCATGCTGGGCGCCTCCCGGGCCCGGGTCCTCGTCGTCGCGGAGCGCTTCCGGGGACGCGACCACGCCGCCGAGGTCGCCGGGCTGCTCGCGCTGCCGGACGCGCCCAAACTCGACCACGTCGTGGTCGTCGGTGGTGCGGGGCCGTACAGCACGGAAACAGGCACCAGGTGGCACCGGTTCGAGGAAGCCGTGGCGGGGCGCCCCCCGGAACGGGCCGCGATCGACGCCCGTGGGCCGGAGCCCACCGCCCTGGCGCAACTGCTGTTCACCTCGGGTACCTCCGGCGCCCCCAAGGGGGTGCTGCACCGGATGGACGCGCTGACCAGGGCCGCCATGATGGAGGTCAGGCACCTGGGCCTCACCGAGGACGACCGGGTCTTCGTCCCCTCCCCGCTGGCCCACCAGACCGGGTTCCTCTACGGCATGTGGCTGGCGATGGCGCTGGGCGTCCCGCAGGTCCTGCAACCCGTCTGGGACGGCCGGGCCGCCCTTGAGGCGCTGCGCCGCTGGAAGTGCACCTTCACCCAGGCGGCTACCCCGTTCCTCGGCGACCTGCTGCGCGCGGTCGAGGAGACGGGACGGCGTCCAGAGGCGCTGCGGATCTTCGTGGCGACCGGCGCCGCCGTACCCCGCGCGCTGGCGGAGCGGGCCACCCGCGCGCTCGGCGCCACCGTGTGCGGGGCGTGGGGCACCACGGAGACCGGCCTGGGCACCCTGGCCGCGCCCGGCGACGAGGAGGCCCTGGTGTGGGGCACGGATGGGCGCGCCCTGACCGGGGTGCGCGTCCGCGTCACCGACGACGCGGGCCGGGTGCTCGGCCCCGGCCAGGAGGGCAACTTCGAGGTCACCGGCAAGTGCCTGTTCGAGGGCTACCTCGACCAGCCGGAGCAGACCGCGCAGGCCATGACGCCCGACGGGTGGTACCGCAGCGGCGACCTCGCCGTGATCGACGAGGCCGGGTTCGTCCGCATCACCGGGCGGGTCAAGGACGTCATCAACCGCGGCGGGGAGAAGGTGCCGGTCGCCGAGATCGAGCAGCTCCTGCACACCCACCCGGCCGTCGCCGACGTGGCGATCGTCGCGATGCCCGACGAACGGCTCGGCGAGCGGGCCTGCGCCTACGTCGTGGCGACCGGCGACCTCGACCTCGCCGGGATGCGGCGCTTCCTCGACGAACGCCGGGTGGCCAAGCAGTACTGGCCGGAACGGCTCGAACTCGTCGGGGAGCTGCCCCGCAACCCCGCGGGCAAGGTGCAGAAGTTTCTGCTGCGTGAACGGGCGAGGCGATTGATCAACAACAGTGAGGTGCATGGGTGATGTGGAGCGGTGAGAGCGCCTTCCCGGCGCTGCTCAAGGAGGTCGAGGCGTTCGTCCGCGGCCCCGGCGAGGAGTACGCGGCCGAGATCGAACGGACCCGCGCCGTCCCCGCGAGGCTCTGGGACGACCTGCGCGGACGTGGCCTGCTGCGCCTGGCCGCCCCCGTCGAGTACGGCGGGCACGGCGTGCCCTTCTCCCGCTACCTGGAAGTCCTCGAACTGGTCTCCATGTCGCACGCCTCGGTACGGATGATCGTGCACGTGTGCAACGGTGTGTGGCGGTCCATGGACCGCTTCGCCACCGAGGAACAGCGCAAGGAGTTCGTGCTGCCGCAGGTCGCCGGGGACCTCCGGGTCGCCTTCACGCTGACAGAACCCGACGCGGGCACCGGCGCCGACCTGCGCGCCAGGGTGACCCGCGAGGGCGACACCTACTTCCTGTCCGGCAGGAAACACCTGATCACCTTCGGCGTGAGCTGCGACTACTGGCTGCTGTTCGCGCGGCTTGAGGGCACCGCAGGCAAGGAGGGGACGGTCGCGCTGCTTGTCGAACGCGGCTCACCCGGCGTGACGGTCGAGGCCATGCCGGACACCATGGGCGTGCGCGGCACCGACCACGCCAGGCTGACCTTCGACAGGACCCCGGTCCCGGTCGCCAACCGGCTCGGCGAGGAGGGCCAGGGCCTGGAGGTCGCGCTCGGCGGGTTCCTCACCCCCAGCAGGATCGCGGTCGCGACGACCTGCGTCGGCCTGGCCAGGAGGGCGCAGGAACTCGCGGTAGAACACGCCGCAGAACGCCACACCTTCGGCAAGCCGCTGGCCGCCCGGCAGGCGATCTCGTTCGCCCTCGCCGAGAACGCCGCCGACATCGAGGCAGCCCGGCAGCTCACCCTGTACGCGGCCCGGCAGTGGGAGGACGGCGACGGACGGGCGGGCACGCTGTCGTCGATGGCCAAGCTCACCGCCGTCGACATGCTCACCCGGGTCACCGACAAGGCGCTCCAGGTGCACGGCGGCATCGGCTACTGGGAGTCGAGTCCCATCGAACGGGTCTACCGGGACGCGCGGGCCCAGAGGTTCGAGGAGGGCACCAACGAGATCCAGAAGACCGTGATCGCCAGGGACGTGCTGGGGGCGGGCCGATGAGCGACCACCGGGACAGGATCGCCGTGATCACCGGAAGCTCACGCGGCATCGGGCGGGCCCTGGCGCTCACCCTCGCGGCGGACGGCGCCACGGTCGTGGTCAACTACAAGAAGAACACCGCCCTGGCCGAGCAGACCTGCAAGGAGATCGAGCAGGCGGGCGGCAGGGCGCTGGCCGTGCAGGCAGACGTCGAGCAGCCCGAGGAGATCGACAGGCTCTTCGGCACGGTCAGCGACACCTTCGGCAGGGTCGACTACTTCGTCTGCAACGCGGCGGCCAGCGCGTTCAAGAACATCGCCGACCTCAGGCAGCACCACCTCGACCGCTCCTACGCGATGAACGTGCGCGCCTTCGTGCTCGGCGCCCAGCACGCCGTACGGCTGATGCCCGGGAGCGGGCGGATCGTCGCGCTGTCGAGCTACGGCAGCATCCGCGCCTACCCGACCTACGCCAACCTCGGGGCCGCCAAGGCGGCGATCGAGGCGTGGGTGCGCTACATGGCCGTGGAGTTCGCGCCGAAGGGCGTCAACGTCAACGCGGTCAACGGCGGCATCATCGAGTCCGACTCCTCGGAGTACTTCTACAACCTCCCCGGGATGGCGCCGCTGCCCGGCGTGCTGTCCAAGGTCCCCAAGGCGCGGATGGGAACCGCGCAGGAGGTCGCCGACTGCGTCGCGTTCCTGCTCTCGCCCGCCTCCGAGTACGTCACCGGGCAGACCCTCGTGGTGGACGGCGGCCTGTCGGTGGTCGCGCCGCCCTTCCACGAGGACCTGACACCCCCGCTGGCCTGGGATGACTGACCTGCGGCACGTCCTGTCCCCGGGGCGGATCGGGCGGCTCGAACTCCCGCACCGCGTCGTCATGGGCGCGATGCACCTCGGCTTCGAGGCCCGCGACGACGGCGGCGCCGCGCTGGCCGCCTTCTACGCCGAGCGGGCCAGGGGCGGCGCCGGGCTGATGGTCACCGGCGGCGCCGCCGTGAACGCCGAGGGCTCCGGAGGTCCTGACTACGGCGTGCTCGGCGACGCCGCCTTCCACGCCAGGCTGCGGCGGGTCACCGACCGGGTGCACGAGGCGGGCGGCCTGATAGCGCTGCAACTGTTCCACGCGGGCCGTTACGCGCGGCCCGCGCCCTCCGGCCCGCCCCCGGTCGCGCCCTCCGCCGTGTACAGCCGCTTCTCCGGCCGCGAGCCGTACGCCATGACCGCTGGACAGGTCCGTGAGACCGTCGAGGACTTCGCGCGGGGCGCCGCGCTCGCGCGGGATCTCGGGTTCGACGCGGTGGAGGTGATGGGGTCCGAGGGATACCTCGTCGACCAGTTCCTCTCGCCGCTGACCAACCTCCGCGACGACGAGTGGGGTGGCGACGCCGTACGGCGGGCGCGCTTCGGCGTGGAGGTGACCCGGGCGGTCCGCGCGGCGGCGGGGGAGGGGTTCCCGGTGGTCTTCCGCCTCACCGGGATCGACCTGATGGACGGCGGCACCCCGCAGGAGGACGTGCTCGCCTTCGCCCGCGCGCTCGCCGGGGCCGGGGCGGACGCGCTCAACGTCGGGATCGGCTGGCACGAGTCCCCGGTGCCCAGCGTGCAGGCCGTCGTGCCGCCGGGGGTGTGGACGCCGTTCGCCGTCCGGGTGAAGGAGGCGGTCGGCGACCTGCCCGTCATCGCGGGCAACCGGGTCAACCGCCTGGAGACCGCAGAGGCGATCCTCGCGGGGACCCCGATCGACCTGGTCTCCATGGCCCGTCCCTTCCTCGCCGACGCCGACCTGGTCGCCGCCACCAGGCAGGGCCGCCCGGTGAACGTCTGCCTGGCCTGCAACCAGGCGTGTATCGACAACTCACTGACCGAGCGCGAGGTCTCGTGCATGGTCAACCCCAGGGCGGGCCGCGAGACGCTCACACTCGTCCGTTCCGTACGGCCCCGCCGCGTCGCGGTCGTCGGCGGTGGACCGGCCGGGCTGCAGGCCGCGAGGAGGGCGGCGCTCGCCGGGCACCGCGTCGAACTCCACGAGGCCGCCGACGCCCTCGGCGGCCAGTTCCGCATGGCACGGAAGGTGCCCGGCAAGGCCGACTACGGCGAGACGGTCGCCTACTTCGCCGCCGAACTCGACAGCCTCGGGGTGCGCGTCCACCTCGGCCACCCGATCGGCGCCGACGACCTCGACCTGCTGCGCTCCTACGACGGGGTGATCGTCGCCAGCGGGGCCCGCCCACGTCGGGTGGACATTCCCGGCGCCGACCTGCCGCACGTGCTCACCTACCCCGAGGCGTTCGCATGCCCTTTGGAAGGGAGGGTCGCGATCGTCGGGGGTGGCGGCGTCGCCGTCGACCTGGCCCACCTGCTCACCAGGGGCCACGGCCCGCTCGGGGAGGGCGAACGGTTCCTGCGCCGCCACGGTCTCGTGGACGGTCCCGTGCCGGTCACCGTACGGGCCGAGGTCACCCTCCTGCAGCGCGGCACCCGCGTCGCGGAGCGCACCGGCAGGTCAACCCGGTGGGCGGTGCTCGCCGAACTGCGCGAGCAGGGCGTGCGGATCGTGCGTGGGGTGACCTACCGGCGGATCACCCCCGAGGGGGTGTGGGTCACCGACCAGGACGGCACGGAACGGCTCGTCGAGGCCGAGACGGTCGTCGTCGCCGCGGGCCAGGTCACCGACGGGACGGTGCCCGCGCTCGCGGAGGCGGCGGGGGTGTGGCACCGCGTCGTCGGCGGCGCCAGGGACGCCGACGGGCTCGACGCGGTGCGGGCCTTCGCCGAGGGGTTCGCCGCCGCGGCCGAGTTCGACGAGCGGGGACCCGGCGCGCCTGAGCCGGCGGGTCTCGGAAACCGTGGAGGGACTGTCAATGGGTAACGGGCACGAGGTGGTGATCACCGGGATCGGCGCGGTCACCCCGGTCGGCATCGGCAGGGAGGAGACCTGGCGCAACCTGCTGGCCGGACGCTCCGGCGTCGGCCCCGTCACCGCGTTCGACGCGAGCGCGCTGCCGACCAGGATCGCGGCGGAGGTCAGGGGCTTCGACCCGGCCGCCTACCTCGACGCCAAACGGGTCCGCCGCTCGGCGCGCTTCTCCCAGTTCGCGGTCGCCGCGGCGCGCGAGGCCGTCGCCGACGCCAAACTGGAGATCGGCCAGGACAACGCCGCCAGGATCGGGGTGGTGGTCAACGCCGCCGTCGCCGGGTTCGACACGGTCGAGACGGCGACCAGGGGACTGCTCGATCCCTCGGGGCCGGTCACGCCCAACAGCTACTTCGTGCCGTCCTCGCTCACCAACATGCCCGCCTGCGAGACGGCAATCGACCTCGGCGCGCACGGCCCGGTCAACGCCAGCGCGCTGGCCTGCGCCAGCGGCCTGTACGCCCTGCTCGACGCGCGGCGCCTCATCCTCGCCGGGGAGGCCGACGCGGTCGTCTGCGGAGGGACGGACGCCGCGATCACCCCGGTGATGTTCGCGGGCCTGGTCGGCATGGGCGCGATGTCGGAGCGCAACGACGACCCTCAGGGCGCCAGCAGGCCCTTCTCCGCCGACCGGGACGGGTTCGTCTTCGGGGAGGGGGCCGTGATCATGGTCGTCGAGTCGGCCGAGCACGCCGCCAGACGCGGGGTCACGCCGTACGCCGCGATAGCGGGCGGCGCGCTGACCTGCGACGCCTTCCACATCAGCGCCCCCGACCCGTACGGCGGGCACGCGGCCGAGGCGATCGGTCAGGCGCTGCGGCGCGCGGGCGTCCAGCCGGGCGACCTCGACTACGTCTGCGCGCACGGCACCTCGACCGCCGCCAACGACGTCACCGAGACCAGGGCCATCCGCGCCGCGCTCGGACCCGCCGCGGACCGGGTCGCCGTCAGCGCCCCCAAGTCGATGGTCGGCCACCTCATCGGGGCGGCGGGCTCCCTGGGGGCGATGGTGTGCGCGATGGCGATCCGCGACGGGACCGTGCCGCCGACGATCAACCTGGAGGTTCCCGACCCCGCCTGTGACCTCGACTACGTCCCCGGCGTGGCGCGCCGGACAGGCGTCCGTGTCGCGGCCACCAACGCCTTCGGCTTCGGGGGCCAGAACTGCGTGGCCGTGTTCAGCGCCCTAGAATAAGTCGACACCCGACAGGAGGCATGCATGAACGCTGGTTTCCAGCTCCTTCCCACAACACATCCCCTTCCCGCCGCCGAGCGGGAGGAAATCCTCGCTGCTCCGGGTTTCGGCCGTTTCTTCACCGACCACATGGCCTCCGCCACGTGGACGAAGGAAGGCGGCTGGCACGACTTTCGGGTAACCGCTCTCGAACCCATTTCGCTGCACCCGGGTTCCGCCGTTCTGCATTACGCCCAGGAGATTTTCGAGGGCCTCAAGGCGTTCCGGCACGACGACGGGAGCATCTGGCTCTTCCGGCCCGACCTGAACGCGCGCCGTTTTGTGAACTCGGCGCGGAGACTGGCCCTTCCCGTGCTCTCCGAAGAACTCTTCGTCGAGAGCGTCGAGGCGCTCGTGCGCGCCGACGAGGCGTGGGTGCCGCCGCACGAGGGCGGGCGGAGCCTGTATCTCCGGCCCTTCATGTTCGGCTCCGAGGCCTTCCTCGGCGTGCGCCCGGCCGCGCAGGTCACCTACGGCGTCATCGCCTCCCCTGCCGCCTCCTACTTCTCCTCCGGCCTCAGCGGCGTCACGCTGTGGGTCAGCGAGAACTACGCCCGAGCGGGCAAGGGCGGCACCGGTGCCGCCAAGTGCGGCGGCAACTACGCCTCCAGCCTCGCCGCGCAGGTCGAGGCCCAGGAGAACGGCTGCGACCAGGTGCTCTACCTCAGCGACGACGAGGAACGCTACCTGGAGGAGTCGGGCACCATGAACCTCTTCCTGGTCACCGCCGACGGCGAGCTGGTCACGCCGGGCCTGGGCACGATCCTCGACGGCGTGACCAGGGACAGCGTGCTCGAACTGGCAGCCGAGCACGGCCTCAAGCCCGCGCAGCGGCAGGTCAGCCTCGCCCAGTTGCGCGAGGGCTGCGCCAGCGGGGAGATCACCGAGCTGTTCGCCTCGGGAACCGCCGCGGTCATCACCCCCATTCTCGGATTCAAGGGAAGGGAATACGAGCAGTCCGTCGGCGGGGGAATTCCCGGGGAAGTGACGACGAATTTGAGAAACCACATTCTGAACATCCAGTACGGCCAGGCCCCCGACACCCGCAACTGGCTGCGCCGGGTGATTTAGCGGTGCCGGCCGGTTTATCGGGCGGACAGATCGGGGAGCGCGTCGCCGTCGTCGGGATCGGAATACGCGCCCCCGGCGGGGTGACGGACACCGCGTCATATTGGGACGCCATTGTGCGGGCCCGCGACCTGACCGGTGACTTACCGGCGGAGCGGCGCGCGGCCTTCGGCACCGAATGGGATGACCTGGTGACCCGGGGTGGTTATCTGGACAATCCTTTCGACTTCGACGCGCGGTTCTTCGGCATGTCGCCGCGCGAGGCCCGCACGGTCGATCCGCAGCACCGGCTGCTGCTCGAAGTCGTCTGGGAGGCGTTCGAGGACGCCGCGATCCCGCCGGAGTCCGGGGCGGAGACGACCGGCGTGTTCGTCGGCATCACCGGCCAGGACTACCGGCACTGGCTGTCGGGGGAGCCCAACTCCTACTGGACGGTCGGCAACGGGCACAGCTTCTCGGCCGGGCGGATCGCGCACACGCTGGGCCTCGGCGGGCCCGCCTTCGCGATGGACACGGCCTGCTCCTCCTCCCTCGTCGCGGTCCACACCGCCTGCCGTGCCCTCAGCGCGGGCGACTGCGACCTCGCCGTGGCGGCCGGGGTCAACCTGGTCCTGTCACCCCGCACCACCAGGGAGGTCGGCAGGACCGGGGCGCTGTCCCCCGACGGCGGTTCCCGGCCCTTCGACGCGGCGGCCAACGGGTTCGTGCGCGGCGAGGCGTGCGGGGTGGTCATCCTCAAACGGCTGGGCGACGCGCTGCGCGACCGCGACCGCGTCCACGCGGTGATCGACGGCAGCGCGATCAACCAGGACGGCCACTCGTCCACCTTCACCGCCCCCAACGGCGACTCCCAGGCCAGGCTCATCGGGTCGCTGCTGGCCAGGATCGGCCTGACCGGGGCGGACATCGGCTACCACGAGGCGCACGGCACCGGCACCCCGCTCGGCGACCCGGTCGAGATGCGGGCCGTGACCACGGCGCTGCGCACCGGCGGGCGCACCCTCCACGTCGGCTCCGTCAAGGCCAACCTCGGCCACACCGAGTCGGCCGCCGGGGTGATGGGGCTGGTCAAGGCCGTCCTGTGCCTCGAACACCGGGTCATCCCGCCGCAGGCCCGCTTCGAGACGCTCAACCCGCGCATCGACCTGGCGGGGACCGGCGTCGTCATCCCGCGCCAGGCCACGGCCTGGGGACCCGAGGCGGGGGAGCGGGCCTCGGTCTGCTCCTACGGCATGAGCGGCACCAACGCCTACGCGGTGCTGTCCGCCGCGCCCGCCGCCGAACCTGTGAGCGGTCCGGTGCCCGGGTTCACGGTCTCCGCCCGAACCCCGGCCGCGCTCGGGGAACTCGCCGCCCGGTACGGCAAGCACCTCGCGGCCCTCGACGAGACCGGCTACCCGGCCTTCGCCCACACCGCGACCCACGGCAGGACGCGGCAGAGCCGTACGGTGTGGATCGAGGCGGGCTCGGTGGCGGCGGCGGGCGAGGCCGTCGAGGCGCTCGCGCACGGTGTCGGCCATCCGGCCGTGCGCCCGCTCGCCGAGGACGAGCCGCCACCGTGGTCCGTGGCGGAGGCCGTGCGGGCGGTCGCGACGCTGCCGTCCTACCCCTGGCAGCACGTCAGGCATGTCGTCGAGAGAGACAGGGGAGAGGCGTCGTGACACAGCCGCAGGAACGGGTGGGGCTGTGTCCCCGCCTCTCGATCGACGAGGTGCGCGGGCTGGTCACCGAGTACTGGCCGGACTCCGGGCTGTGGGTCGAGGAGATCTCACCGCACCGGGTGGTCGTCACGGCGGGCGCCGAGGGACTTGAGTGCAGGCCGGGCGGCACGCTGTCCGGCCCGACGATCTTCAAGGCGGCCGACCTGTCATCTTTTCTCGCGATAAACGCCTACGCGGGCCGGGTGCTGACCGGGGTGCTGACGCACGGCAGCGTCAGTCTGCTCGAAGCGGCCGAGCCGGGCCCGCTCACGGTCGTCATCGAGGTCGTCAGGCTGGGCCGCAGGATGGCGGTGGCGAACGGGCGGATCAGCGACGCCAAGGGCGGCCTGGTCGCCGTGACGACGATGCAGTTCGCGCTGCCGTCAAGGCAGGTGCTCAGCCCCGACTTCCAGGCATGACGACGTTTCCGCTGTCCCTGCAGCAGGCGGAGAACATGCCGCCGGGGTTCGCCAGGGCGACGAACGTGCCGGTCCTCGCCGCCAGGTTCGGCGCCGGGCTGCGCCCCGAACGGCTGACGCGGGCGTTCGAGGCTGTCGTCGCCAGGCACCAGGCCCTGCGGCTGCGCATGTTCCTGGACGACGGGGAGCCGCGTCAGGACATCGCGACCCCGGGCGGCTTCGTGGTTGAGGAGTCCTTCCTGCCGGGCGCGCCGGACGACGCCGAGCTGACCCGCCTCTTCGAGGGCGTCCTCGCCGAGCCGGGGGACCTGGCGAAGGAGGGGCCGGTGACCGCGCGGCTGCTGCGGCTCGGCGACGGCGGCCACGCGGCCCTGTTCGCCGTCCGGCACGTGGCGGCGGACGGCTGGTCGGTCGGCGTCCTCAACCGCGACCTGCGGCTGCTCTACCTCGGCGAGAGGCTCCCCGACCTGGACGCGGACCACTACCGCCGCTACGTACGGCACCAGCGCGCGCAGGGGGACGAGCTGACCCCGAGACAGCGGGAGTTCTTCCTGTCCTCGCTGGGCGGCGTCCCCGTCCTGCCCGCCCGCCGCCCGTTCGGCAGCGAGCCCGCGACCTCCTACCACCACGCCGGGCGGCGGCTCGGCGCCGACGACACCGTGGCCCTGTACGGCCTGGCCAGGCGGCTCAGGACGACCCCGGCGAAGGTCGTCATGGCGGCGGCGTTCCTGGCGGTCCGGGCCTACTTCGGCCGGGAGTCCTTCGGGGTCCTGGACGTCAGCGCCGGGCGCGAACGCGGCCAGGCCGACTGGGCGGGCCTGCTGTCCAGGGGCGTCCCCCTGCCGGTCACGGCGCCCGGCGACATGACGGCGGGACGGTTCGTCGCGGAGGTCCACCGGCACTCGATGCGGGCGCTGCTCATGCTCACCGGCCCCTACAGCCTGCGGCGGGTGCTGGCGCTGCCGTACGGCACGGGGATGGCCGAGGCGCTGAACCGGCGGTTCTGGACGGACGGGACGCCGACGGCGCACTCGGTGATGTTCAACTGCCTCACCGTCCCGTCGACGCCCGCCGCGCCCTTCGGGACCGATGTCTCCTTCACCCCGCTGTGGCCGCTCGCCCCGCTCGCCGCGGAGAAGAGCAGGATCTCCGACCTCGACGTGCTGCCGATTATCGACGGCACCTCGCTGACCCTCACGGTCGCGGCCCACCCGGGCGTCCACGACGAGGCGGACGCCGGGTTCGTCCTCGACAGCCTGGAACGCGTCCTGACCGGCTGGGCCCGCGACTGGGACCAGGGAAGGCCCCTTGGCCGTCTCTAGCCGTGCCGGATGCGGCGGCCGCTGATCTCGGTGGGGACGATCGTGACGTACAGCTCGCGCTCGCCGCCCGCCCAGGGCTCGACGCCGGAGGCCGAGGCGTCCTCGCGCTCCTCGCCGGTCTCCACGTGGTGGGCGCCGCCCCGGATGAGCACGCTCCAGCCCTCCCTGCCCGCCTCGTCGATCCGGTCGACCTCGAAGGCGACCTTGAACTCGGCGCCCCGCACCCCGGTGCGCAGGTTGTCGTCGAGCGGGCCGCCGAAGGCGGTGCGGAAGACGACGGCGCCGTTGTGCACGGCGTAGTTGACCGGCAGGACGAGCGGCCCCTCGATCTCGTTGAAGGCGACCCTGCCGACGCCACCGGGGGCGATCAGCCGCAGGCACTCCTCGGGGTCGAGCTTGTCCAGGTGGGGGGAGGCGGCGGCACGGCCCCGGCCTGGCGGCAGGTCGACGGTGCCGCCGAGCAGCTCGGTGACCCCGGTCTCCAGGGCGGTGGCCAGCCTGCGCACGGTCCCCGCGGGCGGGACGGCGGGGTTCTCCTCAAGGTAGGCGAGGTACAGCGGGTCGATCCCCGCCCGCCCGGCCAACTGGTCGCGGGTCAGTCCCAGATCCGCACGCCGCCTGGCCAGTCGGCGGCCCAGGTCGCCCGGCGTCGTCATGCGTTCGGTCATGGAAGTCTCCCGATGAGAGGTGGACGGCGGTTCGCGGGACGGTGTGTCCCGCCCCATATTCCACCGTAGGGGACGGGGACGGCGCGAGGGCCGAAGGGTCCTTCCGGGCGGGGCCGTACGGCATCGGGGAAGCAGGGGATGAGGCGGTGGCGCACGGGGTAGGGGCGCCTTGTTCCGTGCCCGCGGACCGGACACAGCATCAGAAAAAGGTCAGAAACCGTCCCGAAGTCAGGGTGAAGAGGAGAGGGACGGCGAAGACGGGACCAAGGTCCCTGGCCGACCACACGAAGGATGGAAATGCTCATGGACATGGACACGCTGCGGAGAGTTGACATGTACTGGCGGGCGGCGAACTATCTGTCGGTCGGGCAGATCTACCTGCTGGACAACCCCTTGCTGACCGAGCCGCTCACCCCCGAGCACATCAAACCCCGGTTGCTCGGCCACTGGGGCACGACCCCCGGGCTGAACTTCTGTTTCGCGCACCTCAACCGGGTCATCAACGCCAGGGACCAGGAGATGATCTACATCGCCGGTCCCGGGCACGGTGGCCCGGCGGCGGTGGCCCACGCCTGGCTTGAGGGCACCTACACCGAGCGCTACCCCGGGGTGACCAGGGACGCGGCCGGGATGCGGAAGCTGTTCCGCCAGTTCTCCTTCCCCGGCGGCATCCCCAGTCATGTCGCCCCCGAGACGCCCGGTTCGATCCACGAGGGCGGTGAGCTGGGCTACAGCCTGGCCCACGCCTACGGCGCGGCGTTCGACAACCCCGACCTGGTGGTCGCCTGTGTGATCGGGGACGGCGAGGCCGAGACCGGCCCGCTCGCGGCGAGCTGGCACTCCAACAAGTTCACCGACCCCGCCCGTGACGGGGTCGTGCTGCCGATCCTGCACCTGAACGGCTACAAGATCGCCAACCCCACGGTCCTGGCCAGGATCCCCGAGGACGAGCTGGTCAAGCTGCTTGAGGGGTACGGCTACCGCCCCCACCTGGTCTCCGGTGACGAACCGGCCGCCATGCACGAGCTGATGGCCGAGACCCTGGAGACGGTGTTCGACCAGATCGCCGCCTACAAGGAGGGCGACGGCGGCAGGCTGCCGATGATCGTGCTGCGCTCCCCGAAGGGCTGGACCGGCCCGGCCGTCGTGGACGGGGTGCCGATCGAGGGCACCTGGCGGGCCCACCAGGTGCCGCTGGCCGGGGTCCGCGACGACGCGGGGCACCGGGAGATGCTCCAGGAGTGGATGCGTTCCTACCGCCCCGAGGAGCTGTTCGACGAGCTCGGCCGCCCGGTCGCCGAGATCACCGTCACGGTGCCCGAGGGCGAGCGACGGATGAGCGCCAGCCCGCACGCCAACGGTGGGGTGCTGCTGCGCCCGCTGGCGCTGCCCGACTTCCGTGACTACGCGGTGCAGGTCAAGTCCCCGGCCGCCGAGTCCTCCGAGCCGACCAGGGTGCTCGGGACGTGGCTGCGCGACGTGATCGCCGCCAACCCGGAGACCTTCCGGCTGCTCGGGCCGGACGAGACCGCCTCCAACCGGCTCTCCGCGGTGTTCGAGACCACCGACCGCGCCTGGGACGCCGAGGTCCTGCCGACGGACGAGCACCTGGCCGCCGGTGGACGGGTGATGGAGGTGCTCAGCGAGCACCTGTGCCAGGGCTGGCTTGAGGGATACCTGCTGACCGGCAGGCACGGCCTGTTCAACTGCTACGAGGCGTTCATCCACATCGTGGACGCGATGTTCAACCAGCACGCCAAGTGGCTGGAGTCGTCGAAGAAGATCGGCTGGCGGGCGCCGGTCGCCTCGCTGAACTACCTGCTGTCCTCGCACGTGTGGCGTCAGGACCACAACGGGTTCAGCCACCAGGACCCGGGCTTCCTCGACGTGGTCGTGAACAAGAAGGCCGAGGTGGTCCGGGTCTACCTGCCGCCGGACGCCAACACGCTGCTCTCGGTCGGCGACCACTGCCTCCGCTCGCGGGACTACGTGAACGTGGTCGTCGCGGGCAAGCAGCCGGTGCTCGACCTGTTCACCATGGACGAGGCGATCGCGCACTGCACCAGGGGCCTGGGCATCCTGGAGTGGGCGGGCACGGAGAACCTCTCCCGCGACGAGACCGCGACGGGACCCGACGTGGTGCTCGCCTGCGCCGGGGACGTGCCCACCCTGGAGACGCTGGCCGCGGCCGCGCTGCTGCGCGAGCACCTGCCCGAGCTGAGGGTCAGGGTGGTCAACGTGGTGGACCTGATGCGCCTGCAGCAGCCGTCCGAGCACCCGCACGGCATGAAGGACGCGGAGTTCGACGCGCTGTTCACCCCGGACAGGCCGGTCATCTTCAACTTCCACGGCTACCCCTGGCTGATCCACCGGCTGACCTACCGGCGCACCAACCACGCCGGGCTGCACGTGCGGGGCTACAAGGAGGAGGGGACGACGACCACCCCCTTCGACATGGCGATGCTCAACGACATCGACCGCTACCACCTGGTCATCGACGTGATCGATCGGGTCCCCGGGCTGGCGGTCAGGGCCGCGGCGCTGCGCCAGCGGATGGTGGACACCCGGCTGCGGGCGCGGGCCCACACCCGCGAGCACGGGGAGGACCTGCCCGAGGTGCGCGACTGGACCTGGCCGTACTGAGCCGTCCCCTGAGGGCCGGTCGGGGAACCTCCCCCGACCGGCCCTCCGCCGTTTCTGTCCGGAAAGACGCTTGCTTTAGGGATTTTTTCCGCTGTGTCCACCTATGTCGGGAAATGAGAGAGGGGGGACAGAATCCAGAACAGGGAGGAACCCATGAGCACACCGATGCGCCGTGAGCAGAGAGGCCTCGTCCCGGAGCTGTTCGACTGGCTTGAGCTTCCCTTCGCGGCGCTGCGGCCACCCGCGGCACAGCCCATCAAGTTCGAGGACTACATCAAGGACGACCGCTACGTCCTACGGGCCGAGCTGCCGGGGATCGACCCCGCGAAGGACGTGGAGATCACGGTGTCCAACGGGGTTCTGACCGTGCACGCGGAACGGCGCGACGAACACCGCGACCAGCACAGGTCGGAGTTCACCTACGGCTCCTTCACCCGCGCGGTCAGCCTGCCGCCGGGATCGGACGAGAACGACATCAAGGCCACCTACGACAAGGGGATCCTGGAGGTCAGCGTCAGACGCGCCGGGCGTGAGCGGGAGGGCAAGCGCATCCCCATCGAGTCCCAGTCACGGCAGCAGAAGAAGAGCTGACCACACACCCCGGGGCGGGCCGTCGCCGTACGGTCCGCCCCCGCGCGCACGGTTATGACGCGCGGGCGCGTGGGCCCTTCGTGTGCTCGGCGCGCAGCACGCCTCCCACGACCTCGCCGTCGACGGTCTCCTGTTCGAGCAGGATCGCCGCCAGCCGGTCGAGGGCGCCCCGGTGGGCGCGCAGCAGGCCGACCGCCCGCTTCTCCGCCTCCGCGAGCAGCCGGGACACCTCCTCGTCGATGACCTGCTGGGTCCGCTCCGAGTACGGCCTGCGCAGCGGGGAGGCGGCCTCCTCGCCGAGGTACTGGGGACTTGACGAGGAGTAGCCGACGGGACCCAGGGCGGGGGAGAGGCCGAAGTCGCGCACCATGCGGGTGGCGATCTGGGTGGCGCCCGCCAGGTCGTTCGCGGCGCCGGTCGAGCCCTCGCCGAAGACGACCAGCTCCGCCGCCCTGCCGCCGAGCCGTACGGCCAGCAGGTCGGCCAGGTAGCTCTCGCTGTAGAGGTGCCGCTCGGCCTCGGGAAGCTGCTCGGTGACGCCGAGGGTCATCCCCGCGGGCAGGATCGTCACCTTGGCGACCGGGTCGGCGTGCTCGCACAGCGCCGCGAGCAGGGCGTGCCCCGACTCGTGGACCGCGACCGCGTGCCGCTCCTGGGGCAGCAGGGCGTTGGTGGTCTCCCTGCGGCCCAGCAGCACCCGGTCACGCGCCGCGCCGAGGTCGTCGGGGGTGATGGTGGTACGGCCCGCCCTGACCGCGTTGATCGCGGCCTCGTTGACGAGGTTGGCCAGGTCGGCTCCGGAGAAGCCGGGGGTGGCGCGGGCGACGACGCCGAGGTCGGCGTCCGGGGTGAAGTGCTTGCCCGTCGTGTGGACGGCCAGGATCGCCGCCCGCTCCGCCTGGTTGGGCAGCGGCACGGTCACCTGCCGGTCGAAACGGCCGGGACGCAGCAGGGCCGGGTCGAGGGTCTCGGGCCGGTTGGTCGCGGCCAGGACGACGATCCCGCTGCCCTGGTCGAAGCCGTCCATCTCCGCGAGCAACTGGTTGAGGGTCTGCTCGCGCTCGTCGTTGCCCCCGGTGATCGTCCCCGAGCCGCGACGGCCCCCGATCGCGTCGATCTCGTCGATGAACACGATCGAGGGGGCGCGTTTGCGCGCGTCGTCGAACAGGTCGCGCACCCGGGAGGCGCCGACGCCGACGAACATCTCCACGAACCCCGAGCCGGTGACGGACAGGAACGGCACGTCCGCCTCCCCGGCGACCGCCCTGGCGATGAGCGTCTTGCCGGTCCCCGGAGGGCCAACCATGATCACGCCCCGGGGTGGCTTGGCGCCCGCCGCGGCGTAGCGTTCGGGGGCCCGCAGGAAGTCGATCATCTCGCTGATCTCCTGCTTGACGCCGTCGTACCCGGCGACGTCGGCGAACCTGGTGGTCGGGCGCTCGGCCTCGATGATCTTCGCCTTGGAGCGGCCGAAGCCGCCGAACCCGCCGATGCCGCCGGACAGGGACTGCTGCGCCTGCCGTCCCGTCCAGGCGAACAGGCCGATGAGCAGCAGCAGCGGCAGGAAGCCGATCAAAGCCGACCACAGGAAGCCGCCCGACTGGGTCGCCGTGGTCTGGACGTTCTTGGCGCGAAGCTGGGTCTCAAGCTGGTTCGCGTTGGGCGCGGTGGGGATCTGGCTGGTGAACTGGGTGCCGTCCTTCAGGGTGCCGGTCACCGCGCCCTGGTCGTCGATCGAGACGGTCTTGACCTGCCCGGCGTCCACCCTGGTCATGAAGTCGCTGTAGGAGTACGGCGCGGGCGACCCGCCCCCGAACATCAGCGGTATCAGCAGCCAGGCCAGGACGATCAGCGTGCCGATGGGCAGCAGCCAGCTCCGCCAGCCGCCCGCGGGCGGTGGCTTCGCCGGGGGCGGCGGGTCACCTGAGGGACCCGGCTTCGCCTTGCCCGTCAGGTGCCGGCCGAGCGACCGCATCGGGGTGATCATCCATGGCCTCCATGTCGGGTCCACCCTTACGGCCAGTCTCCGTCCGTGAGAGGGGTGACGGCAGGGCCGAAAGACCCCAATCAGCCCAGGTGTCTGACCCTGACCACCCCGGGGACGGTACGGGCGAGCAGGTCGGCGATGTCGTCGACGCTGGCGGCGTGGCGGCCGCGCAGCTCGACCATCCCGTCACGCACCGTCACCTCCCAGGAGGGTCCCGTGGGGTACTGCTCGTCCAGCGCGGTCAGCACGTCGGCGCGGATGTCCTCGTCGGGACGGGCCAGCAGGGCGAGCAGGTCACGGCGGCTGAGCATGCCGACCACCCGGTCCCCCCTGGTCACCGGCAGGCTCTTGACCCGCTTGCAGATCATCAGGTCGATCGCCGCGGTGACGTCGGTCGTCTCCGTCACGGTCGTGACCTCCGAGGTCATCACGTCGGCCACGGTGTACGGCACGGGCGCGGAGTGCCCCAGGACGATCCTGGCGCTGGAGCGGGGGTCACGCTCGAACTCGCCGCGCAGCAGGTCCATCTCGCTGATGACCCCCACCAGGCGGCCCTCGCCGTCCAGTACGGGCGCCGCGGTGACGTCGTGCCCGTACAGGACGCGTACCGCCCGCCGTACCGGATCGTCGGGGCTGACCGTGACCACGTCCGTGGTCATCACCTCCCGGACCAGCATGACCATCACCCGTCCCTCCATCGTGTTCTCAACCGCCATCCCAGTCCGGTACGGCGGGCCAGGGGTAGAGGCGGAGGTCCTCACCTAGGAGGTTCCCTCACGGAGGGCCGAAAAGCGGCGGGGTGGAGGCCGAAAGTCCCGCGAGGCGCGAGCCGTACGGCTCTGCGCAACGGCGGCGGGAAGGAGTGTGATGGAGACACCCCCCGAGAGAGGAACGGACATGGCCACCACCGAAGGACGGCGCGTCACCCCTACCCCCACCACCGCTCCCGCCGCCACCGGAAGGCGCCCGGCCGACTACGCCCTGGCCGTCGCGCGGATCGCCATCGGCTGGATCTTCCTGTGGGCCTTCCTGGACAAGACCTTCGGCCTGGGCTTCGCGACTCCGGCCGCGAAGGCCTGGACCGCGGGAGGCAGCCCCACGACCGGCTTCCTCAAGGGCACCGGAGAGAACGCCCTCGGCGGCCTGTTCACCGGCCTCGCCGGACAGGGCTGGGTCGACTGGCTGTTCATGCTGGGCCTGCTCGGCATCGGCGCCGCCCTGATCCTCGGCGCGGGCATCCGTGTCGCCGCCGTCGCGGGAACCCTGATGCTGCTGCTCATGTGGGCCGCCGAACTGCCCCTGGACACCAACCCCTTCATGGACGACCATCTGGTCTACGCGGTCGTCCTGATCGCCCTCGCCCTGGCCAACGCGGGCGACACCCTGGGCATCGGCGCCTGGTGGGGCCGTACGCCCCTGGTCCGCGCCCTGCCCGCCCTGAAGTAACCCCCACGAGTGACGAGTACGGCGCCCGCCCACCCAAGGGCGGGCGCCGTCGCGTCTTGAGGAGACCGCGATGAAGAGGCAGAGGCAGCAGAAGCGGTGGCGGGACCTGACGGACCGGCAGCGCACGGCGATCCTGGTCGTGGCGTCGGTCGAGCTGTCCCTCACCGCGACCGCCGCGGTTGACCTGTGGCGGGCACCCGCGGAGCGGGTCAGGGGCGACCGGCGGCTGTGGTGGCCGGTCCTGCTCGTGCAGCCGTTCGGCCCGCTGCTCTATCTTCTGCTCGGCCGCAGGCGGGCAGGTGACAGGACCTGAGGCCCCTACCGCTGAGGCTCCTCCGCCGGGCAGCGTGATCCCCGCGCGGGCACGGTCAGCGAGATCAGATAGTCGTCCATCGCCCTCGTGGTGCACTCGGTCATGCCGTAGACGCCGTGGCCCCAGCCCTCGTAGGTGAGCAGCACGGCCTTGGGGCCGAGCTGGCGGGCCACGTTGGCCGACCACGTGTACGGCGTGTCGGGGTCGTGCAGGGAGTTGCCGACCAGCAGCGGAGCACTGCCCGTGTACCGCAGCCGGTGCTGCGGGTTGCCGACGGGGTGGTTCTGGCAGATGGGCATGTCCCCCATCGGCATCGGGTTGTACCGCATGTCCGGGGCGAGGCGGTTGACGCCGCGCATCAGCTCGGCGTACTCCGCGTAGCTCCGCACCGACAGGTCGTAGTCCTCACAGAGGACCGCGGTCGGCAGCTCGGCCAGTTCCCCGCTCACCGGCCCGTTGCCGGGCGGAGGCGGCAGGTCCGGAGGCACCGGCCCGCCGTCCAGGGCGAGGAGCGTCCGGGCCAACTGCCGCCAGGCCGGTCCCTCGTTGAGGACCACGCCGAGCCAGAGGAGGTTGTGGGCGCTCAGCGGGCGATCCGTGACACCGGGATAGTGGAGTTCGCCGCGCTCGGCCCTGCCGATCAGCCCCTGCCACACCTGCCGGACGTCGCGCCCGTGCAGCGCGCAGTCCGCGTCCCGGTCACACCAGGCGGCGAACTCGTCGAAGGAGTCCTCGACGGTGGCCGCCTCGCTCTCCTGGAACTCCCTGACGCCGAGACTGTGATCCATGTTGCTGTCCAGCACCATGGCCCGAACCCGCTGCGGGAAGAGTTCGGCGTACATCTGCTGGGCGAGCGTGCCGTAGGAGACCCCGTAGGAGGTGAGCTTGCGCTCCCCGAGGGCGGCGCGGATGGCGTCCATGTCACGCGCCACGCTGGCCGAGTCGACGTGGTCGTACACCGGGCCGGTGCGCTGCCTGCAGTCCGCGCGCAGTTCCCTGGCGTAGGCGGTCCACCTGTCGTGGTCGGCCTGGCTCCTCATGATCGGGTCCGGCATCCGGTTGTACACCGACGCCGAGCAGACCACCGCGTTGCTGCGGGCCACGCCCCTGGGGTCGTAGCCGACGATGTCGAAGCGCCGCCGGATCTCGTCGCTGAAGCTGGGGGCGCGCAGGACGTCGTTCACGCCCGATCCGCCGGGCCCGCCGGGGTTGGTGAGGAGGGACCCGATCCGTGCCGAGGGGTCGGTGGCCTTGCGTCGGGCCAAGGCCAGGTCGAGCGTCCTCCCGTACGGCCTGGCCCAGTCGACCGGGACTGTCAGCGTGCCGCACTCGACGGCCGGGTCCTCCTCGCACGGCCCCCAGTTGATGCCGCGTCCCGCGGTGGTCTCCCTGCCCTCTCCGGAGACCGCCGCGCAGGCCGCCCCCGCCATCGAGGCGGGCAGGAGGGTCGCCGTCGCCACGAGGGCGATGACGAGCTTGGAAAGTCTTTTTCGCAAATCGCTCCAATCATCGACCGGCCGGCGGGGGCCGTTCGCACGGCGCACCACCGGGGCCGTGCCGCACCGGGCGGCGGGGTCGTAGAAGCCCCGCGAGAGCCGCGCCGCACGGAGCCCCGCGGGGGCCGCGCGAAGACCACGCCGGAGCCGCACGGGGCCGCGCGGAGCCGCGAAGGGTCCGCGCGAACCGCGTTGGCGGCTCGTCACCGGATGGCTGTGGCCCTCCGGACCAGGGGAGGCGGTCCGCGGGCCGTTGACGCCTGTTTCTTGTTGATCTTCTGGCTCTTGGGATGCTACCGGCGATTAACGTCATGTGCGATATGTGGCATTTTAGAGTGATATATCGCCACTCTGAGTGTTTGCCTGGAGGGCCGGAACGCTCGGGCCGCCGCCTGGAGATCACCGACCGGTTCGTTCAGGGGCGCGTGGGGCCCTCCCGCCCGGCCCGGGGGCGGGTGAACGCGCGGGTCAGGTACACCACCATCGCGCAGAACGTGAGCACCCACGCCAGCAGCCCGAACCACACCTCCACGTCGCCGAAGGCCGTCACCAGCCCGAGGCCGGTCGCCGCGCCGAGACCGTGGGAGGCGGCGGCGTAGGTGCCGAGGGGGAAGACCAGGCTCCACAGCCCCGGCCCGTAGCGCAGCGGGACGCCACGCCGTACGTGCCGCCACCAGCCCGCCAGGAGCAGCGCGACGAACACCCAGGTCGCGAACGACCAGAAGAGCACCCCCACGTGCAGGGCGAAGTCGTGGACCACCTCGGCGGCCGGAGCCTCCCGCATGCCCGCGATCCTCGCCGCCGCGACCACGCTGATCGCGTTGGCGCCCATCGCGACCCAGTAGGGCGGCGTCAGCTCGCCGGGGTCCATCTGGAACAGCATCAGCCGGAACGCCACGACGACGCCGACCAGCAGGTAGAGCCACATGGAGACCGACCAGATCGCCACCGCGAACAGCGCCAGCGCGTCCCTCGGCCCGGCCCCGGCGTGTTCGAGCGTCGCGGCCAGGATCGCCACGGACTGCCCGCCGACCACCCAGACGAACCAGGTCCCGTTGGCCCGCGCCAGGTCCCTGAGGCCCTCGCGCCGCAGCACGCTCGCCCAGGGGACGAGATAGGCCATGACGAGCCAGCAGAGCGCGCCGACCACGAAGAACACCGCCGCGATCCCCAGGTGGCCGTCCAGGGCGATCCTGGTGCCGAGCAGGTTGGTCGCCGCGACGAAGGTGAAGAACCCGAAGGCCTTCGCCGGGTCGCCCAGGTCACGCGCCATCTCCGCCCGGCAGCCGAGCAACCGCCACCCCGACAGCGCGAGCAGTACGGCGTAGCCCGCGATCCCCACCCAGAGCAGCACGGCCGAGGGCACGTTCAGGCCCATGGTCCGCGTGTCCACCGAGATGATGCCCGTCGCCATCACCATGGCGAAGTAGGCGGGCTCCAGGTCGCGGACGGCCTCGGGGGCCCTCAGGCGGGACCGCCGATCTTGCGCCACCTGCGGCCCGCCGTACCGGGCTCGGGAGGCATGATGATCCCTCGGCTGCGGTAGACGACGAACGGCCGCCACAGGTACCACAGCGGGAAGCTCCAGGCGTGGACCAGGCGGCTGAACGGCCAGACCGCCCACAGCACCCAGGCGGCCGTGGCGTGGATCTGGTAGACGGCGGGAGCGCTCACCATGGCCTCGACGTCGGGCGAGCCGGTGAACAGGCCGCGGAACCACGGGGCGACGGTGAGCCGGTAGTTGTAACCCGGCCCCAGCAGGTTCAGCCAGATGGTGGGGATGACCCCGGTGATCACGATGATCAACAGCAGCACCAGCGCGACGTAGTCGATCTTCGCCGTGGTGGCCCTGACGCGGGAGACGAGCATCCTGCGGCTGGCCAGGATCGCGATGCCGACGACGACCACCACCGCGGCCAGCGCGCCGCCGACCGCGGAGAACCACCGGTAGACCTCCTCGGGGATGCCGAGGGCCTGGGTGAAGGAGATCGGCACGAGGACGCCCATGACGTGCCCGAGGATCGCGGCGAAGGCCCCGTAGTGGAACAGCGGCGCCCCCCACTTGAGCAGCCGGTGCTCCAGCAGCTCGGTCGAGTAGCAGTCCCAGCCGAACCTGTCGTAGCGCCACCGCCACACGTGGCCGACCACGAAGACGGTCATCGCCACGTAGGGCAGGACGACCCACCAGAAGATGTCCGTGGCGCCGACGCCGTTCATCGTCTCTCCTGTCCACCGGCCAGACCGGAGAGGTACTCCGGGGGCGCGAACGGTTCGAGCCCGACCTCCTCCGCGGGCGGGCCGCTCTCCCACAGCGTCCGCACCGCCCTCAGCTCCGCGCGCCGCAACCCCGGCAGCAGCGCGCAGACCCCCTCGACGACCCGCGTGTACGGCGTGCCCGCCGCGTCGAGCGACCGCCTGAGCAGGTCGAGGTCGGTACGGCGGCGCCGCAGCAGCGCCATCCCCTCCGGGTGGAGGGCGGCGAACTCCAGCACCAGCGGCAGGAAGTCGGGAAGCTCGTCCTCCGAGGGCAGCAGCCCCGCGCGCCGGTAGGCGGCCTTGTAGGCGAGCATCGCCATCCCGCGCCCCCGCGTGTCGCCGTGGCGGTGGTAGCTCAGGTAGAGGGTGCAGCGGTGCCGCAGGTCGAAGGTCTCCACGTAGTGCCTGACGACCTCACCGGGCGGTTCGGCCCGCAGCCAGGCCAGGAAGGCGGCGAACTCCGCCCGCGACGCCCTGGGAGTGGCGCGGGCGGTCTCCTCAAGCCGGTCCGTCCCCTCGAACAGCGCCGGGTGCGGATACTGCAGCAGCACCGAGGCCAGCTTGCACGCCGTCTCTGCCGCGTTCACGTCGCCTCCCCCTGGGCGTCGGGGAACAGCCGCGACGGGTCGCCGGTGCCGTCCCAGCCGAGCAGGTTGGCGTGCAGCCGCCCGTCCTGCCCCTGGAACATCGGCGGTTCCCCGGCGGCGGCCCTCCCCGCGGGCGGCGGGTAGCCCTGGCCGCCCATGCCGGGGCCGCCCTCGCCGTCGAGGCTGCAGAAGAGCTGCTGGTGCTGGGCGGTCAGCGCCCCGGCCTCCTCGGCGTGGACCTGCGGGATGACGTAGCGGTCCTCGTACTTGGCGATGGCCAGCAGCCGGTACAGGTCGTCGATGTCGTCGGGGCTCATGCCGACCGAGCGCGGCACCTCCTCCCCGGGGTCCCTGCCGAGCTGCACGTCCCGCATGACGGCCCTGACCGCGGCGAGCCTGCGCAGCACCAGGCGCACGGTCTCCGCCTTGCCCGCGGTGAAGAGGTTGGCGAGATACTCCACGGGCACCCGCAGCGCGTCGATGGCGGCGAAGACCCGGTCGGGGTCGGCCGGGTCGTAGCCCTCGGCGTGCGCGACATCGGCGACCGGCGACAGCGGCGGGATGTACCAGACCATGGGCAGCGTGCGGAACTCCGGGTGCAGCGGCAGCGCCACGCGGTGCCGTACGGCCAGGGCGTGGACCGGGGAGCGCCTGGCCGCCTCGATCCAGTCGTCCGCGATGCCGCTGCGCGCGGCCTCCGCCCTGACGTGCGGGTCCTCCGGGTCGAGGAACACCGAGAGCTGCGCCTCGTAGAGGTCCTGCGGGTCGGGCGTAGAGGCGGCGGCGAGCACCGCGTCGGCGTCGTAGAGCAGCAGCCCGAGATAGCGCAGCCGTCCCACGCACGTCTCCGAGCAGATCGTCGGCTGGCCCGACTCGATCCTGGGGAAGCAGAACGTGCACTTCTCGGCCTTGCCGGTCTTGTAGTTGAAGTACACCTTCTTGTACGGGCAGCCGGAGACGCAGAACCGCCAGCCCCGGCACCGGTTCTGGTCCACCAGGACGATGCCGTCCTCCTCGCGCTTGTACATCGCCCCGGAAGGGCAGGAGGCCACGCACGACGGGTTGAGGCAGTGCTCGCAGATGCGCGGCAGGTAGAACATGAAGACCTGCTCGAACTCCATCCGCACCCGCTCCTGGAGCCCTTCGAGATCGGGGTCGTCCGGGGCGTGCTCGGGGCCGCCCGCGAGGTCGTCGTCGAAGTTGCTGCCCCACCGGATGCGCATGTCCTCGCCGGTGAGGGTGGAGATGGAGTGCGCGCTGGGGTTGACCGTGCCCAGCGGCGCGTCGATGACGGTGCGGTAGTCGTAGGTCCACGGCTCGCCGTAGTCGTCGATCGAGGGCAGGTCGGGGTTGTAGTACATCTGCAGCAGGCGGCGCAGCCTGCCGCCCGCCTTGAGCGTGAGCCGTCCCTTCCTGTCGAGCTTCCAGCCGCCCCGCCACTGCCGCTGGTCCTCGTAGCGCCTGGGATAGCCGACGCCGGGTTTGGTCTCGACGTTGTTGAAGTAGACGTACTCCAGGCCAGGACGGTTGGTCCAGACCTGCTTGCAGGTGACCGAGCAGGTGTGACAGCCGATGCACTTGTCGAGGTTCATCACCATCGCGACCTGCGCCATGACGCGCATCAGAACCGCACCTCCTGAGACCGTCTGCGGATGACGACGAACTCGTCCCGCTGGAACCCCGCCGGGCCGTAGTAGTTGAAGGCGAACGTGAGCTGGCCGTACCCGCCGATCATGTGGGTCGGCTTGACGAGCACCCTGGTCAGCGAGTTGTCCGCGCCTCCGGGCCAGCCCGAGATCTCCGAGTAGGGGGTCATCAGGTTGCGGTCCTTGGCGTGGTACATGAAGACCGTCCCCTCCGGCATCCGGTGGGAGACCACGGCCCGGCAGGCGACCACGCCGTTGCGGTTGTAGGCCTCGATCCAGTCGTTGTCCGCGACCCCGATCCGGTCGGCGTCGCGGTGGCTCATCCAGATGACAGGGCCGCCGCGGAAGAGCCGCAGCATGTGCAGGTTGTCCTGATACTCGGAGTGGATCGACCACTTGGAGTGCGGGGTGAGGTAGCGCACCGTCACCTCGGGACGGCCCTCCTCCGCGAGCCCCTGGGGGCCGAACAACCGGGCGTAGTTGAGCGGAGGACGGTAGTTCGGCAGGGTCTCGCCGTACTCGACGAGCCAGTCGTGGTCGAGGAAGAAGTGCATGCGCCCGGTCAGCGTGTGCCACGGCTTGAGGCGTTCGACGTTCATCGTGAACGGCGAGTAGCGCCGCCCGCCGTTCTCCAGGCCCGACCACTCGGGGGAGACGAACACGGCCCTGGGCTGCACCTGGGTGTCGGTGAAGCTGATGCGCCGCCCGGCGTTCTCCTCGGCCAGGTCGGCGAAGCTCACCCCGGTGCGCTCCTGGAGCGCCTTCCAGCCCAGGACGCCGAGCCGTCCGTTGGTGCTGCACGAGAGCGTCATGATGGCCTCGGCCATGTTCACGTCGGTGTCCAGCCGGGGACGGCCGTCGCCGGGACCGCCGCGCACCAGGCCGTTGTCCCGCCCGAGCTGCTCGACGGCGACCGTCGGCACCCAGGAGATGCCCTTGCACGCGGTGCCGAGGGTGCTGACGAGCGGGCCGAGCGCCGTCATCTTCTCCCCGACGGCGCCGTAGTCCCGCTCGATCGTGACCAGCTTCGGCATCGTCACGCCCGGCACCGGCTCGCACTGCCCCGCCTTCCAGTCGCGCACCAGACCGGCCGGCTGGGCCAGCTCGTCCGGGGTGTCGTGGGCGAGCGGCGCGGCCACCACGTCGGTGCGGACGCCCAGGTGTACGGCGCCGAGCCTGGAGACCTCGTCGGCGAATCCCGTGAACACCTCGAAGTCGGTGCGCGCCTCCCACGGCGGGGCGATGGCCGGGTTGAAGGAGTGGATGAACGGGTGCATGTCGGTGGTCGACAGGTCGTGCTTCTCGTACCACGTCGCGGCGGGCAGCACCACGTCCGAGTAGGTGCAGGTCCCGGTCATCCTGAAGTCCACGGTGACGAGCAGGTCGAGCTTGCCGCGCGGCGCCTCCTCGCGCCAGGTCACCTCCACGGGCCGTACGGCGGGCGGCGACTCCTCGGCCCTGACCGCGTCCTCGGTGCCGAGCAGGTGACGCATGAAGTACTCCATGCCCTTGCCCGAGGAGCCGAACAGGTTGGCCCGCCAGACCGTCAGGACACGCGGGAAGTTGCGCGGGTCGTCGGGATCCTCGGCGGCGAAGCGCAGCCGCCCCGCCCTCAGCTCGTCCACCACGTGGTCGGCGACAGGCCGCCCGGCCCGCGCGGCCTCGTCGGCCAGGTCGAGCGGGTTGCGGTCGAAGGCGGGGGCCGCCGACGTCCAGCCGAGCCGCTGGGCCTGCACGACGCAGTCGGCGAAGGAGCGGCCCTCGAACAGCCCGCGCCCGAGCGGGCTGGAAAGCTGCCCCGCGCCGAACGTCTCGTAGCGCCACTGGTCGGTGTGCAGGTACCAGTACGGCGTCGCGGCCGTCTGCCGGGCCGGGCGCTGCCAGTCGAGCGCGAAGGCGAGCTGCGTCCAGCCGGTGAGCGGGCGGATCTTCTCCTGCCCGACGTAGTGGGCCCAGCCGCCGCCGTTGACCCCCTGGCAGCCGCACAGCATGATCAACGTGAGGAAGGCCCGGTAGGTCTGGTCGGAGTTGCACCACTGGTTGGTCCCGCCGCCCATGCAGATCATCGACCGGCCCCGGGAGACCTCCGCGTTGCGGGCGAACTCCCTGGCCACCCTGGTCGCCGCGGCGGCGGGCACCGAGGTGATCGGCTCCTGCCAGGCGGGGGTGAACGGCTCGGGGTCGTCGTAACTCTCGGGCCACCGCCCGGGAAGGCCGTCGCGCCGTACGGCGTAGTGGGCCATCACCAGGTCGAAGACCGTCGTGACCAGGTGGCCGCCGACCCTGGTGACCGGCACCCCGCGGCGCACGCTCGTGCCGCCCTCGGTAGCCCCGGCGTCGAAGCGGGGCAGGTCCACGGCCACGGCGCCGGTGTGCCCGCCGTACAGGGTCAGCAGGGGGTCGATCCCGCCGAGGTCGAGGTTCCAGCGGCCCTTGCCCGCCTCGCCGAAGCGGAAGCCGAGCGAGCCGTTGGGCACCTTCGGCGCGCCGTCCGCCGCGTCGAGCAGCACCTGCTTGTGCGCGGCCCCCTCGCCGGTGTCGCCGAGGTCGGCGGCGGTCAGGAAGCGGCCGGGCACGTGGGCGTCGCCGCGCTCGTCCAGCGTCACCAGGAACGGCAGGTCGGTGTAGGTCTTGACGTAGTCGGTGAAGTAGGGCACCTGGCGGTCGCGGAAGAACTCGGAGAGCACGACGTGCCCCATGGCCATGGCCAGCGCGCCGTCGGTTCCCGGTTTGGCCGCGAGCCAGTCGTCGGCGAACTTGGTGTGGTCGGAGAAGTCGGGGGAGACCACGACGACCTTCTGTCCCCGGTAGCGCGCCTCGGTCATGAAGTGCGCGTCCGGGGTGCGGGTGATGGGCAGGTTCGTCCCCCAGACCATCAGGTAGGAGGAGTTCCACCAGTCGCCGGACTCGGGAACGTCGGTCTGGTCGCCGAAGACCTGGGGCGAGGCGATGGGCAGGTCGGCGTACCAGTCGTAGAACGACAGGATGGTGCCGCCGACCAGCGACAGGAAGCGCGTCCCGGCCGTGTAGGACACCAGCGACATCCCGGGGATGGGGGAGAAGCCCGCGATCCGGTCGGGACCGTACTCCTTGATGGTGTGCACGTGGGCCGCGGCGATCAGCTCGTTCACCTCGGACCAGGTGGAGCGGACGAACCCGCCCTTTCCCCGCGCCTGTTTGTACCGGGCCGCCTTCTCGGGGTCGCCGGTGATCTCCGCCCAGGCCAGGACCGGGTCGCCGAGCCGCTCGCGCGCCTGCCGCCACAGCTCCAGCAGGGGTCCGCGCACGTAGGGGTAGCGCACCCGGGAGGGGGAGTAGGTGTACCAGGAGAACGCCGCGCCTCTCGGGCAGCCGCGCGGCTCGTACTCGGGGGAGTCGGCCCCGGTCGAGGGGTAGTCGGTCTGCTGGGTCTCCCAGGTGATGATCCCGTCCTTGACGTAGACCTTCCAGGAGCACGACCCGGTGCAGTTCACCCCGTGGGTCGAGCGCACCACCTTGTCGTGGCGCCAGCGCTCGCGGTAGAACTCCTCGGCGCCCCGGCCGTCGGCGTGGTACACGTCGTGCTGGTCCCGCGAGGGCGTGCCCGCGGTGAAGAACTGCGCGGCGCGCAGCAGCGCCTCGACCGGCTTGCCGCCGGGCGGCGGAGGAGCCGCCGGTTCTGCCATAAGATCACCCCGAATTGAAACGATATGCCGGAAAGGCAATGCCGTTTGATTCGTTGGGTGAAATATGGCGATTAAATTGCTCTAATAGCCGGGGTCATCGCAGGGGTTCTGACCTGGGGATATATCGCTTTTATGTGGATATAGAGGCCGCCTCTGGGAAGGGGCCGCCTTTGCGTTTCCCGCCGGGAAAGATGGGTGGTCTCCGGGTGTGGAAAGGCACTTCCGGGGAGAGGGGAGGGCGGGGCGCACGCCCTCCCACGGGGTCAGGTCCGGGTCAGCCGACCTGGACGTCGACGCAGTTGTAGAAGGCGTTCACGGTGTCGGCGACGTTCCAGACGGCGAGGATCTTGTGGCGACCGCCGGGAAGACCGCTGATGGTGTGTGAGATGTTCGACGGCGGCTGGGTGTTGCCCTGGTTGAAGGTCTTGAACAGGGCACCGTCGACGTAGTACTGCCAGGTGCTGGTCCGGTGCGCGGCGGTCAGCCGCCACTGGAAGGTGACCGTGCTGGAGACGGACGTCGTGGGCCAGCCCTTGCCCTCGTTGTCGAGGACACGCCATCCGCTGCCGCCGCTGCACTGCTTCGAGCCCTTGGGGGCCTCGACGCTCTGCGGCTCGTACTCGAGTCCACCGCATCCGGTGACCCGCCTGCTGGCGCACATGTCCTGCCTGCTGGGCGGGGAGGTGATCCAGCCGTGGGCGCTCGCCGGGGCCGCGGTGGTCAGGACCACCGTCAGGGGTACGGCAAGCAGCACGGACAGGGCGGTGATCAGGCGCTGCCTGATGCTCATCTTGGGCTCCTTTCAGCCGACGCGCCCGGGGGGTTGTGGCGCGCGCCGTCGGTGCCTTCGGGGGGTGTACGGCGTCGCCAGGGGCGGTGACGCCGTCGGCAGCATAACTCGATCCATGCCTAACTGTTAAGATTCTTGTCAGTTAAGTTTGTTTGTTGTTTCACCGCCAGGGCCCTTCCCAGGACGGCGGGCGCCTCGGCGAGAGAGGGTCCGTACCAGGTCAGATGGCGTCCGCTGACGAGCGCGGTGGGCACCCCGGGGAAGAACCCGGGGCCGTCCTCAGGACCGAAACGGTATGGCTCGTCGGGCAGCACCACGAGGTCGGCGCCCGCCGCGAGCAGCTCGGGCAGGCCGACCCTCGGGTAGCGCTCGGGATGCCCGGCGTAGAGGTTGCCGACGCCGAGCCGAAGCAGCAGGTCCCCGGCGAAGGTGTCGCGCCCCAGGACCATCCAGGGCTTGCGCCAGACGGGCACGACCGCCCGCCGTACGACGGGAGAGGGCGGCACCGCCCGCCAGGCGCGCTCCGCCTCGGCCAGCCAGGGCGGCTCCGGCAGGCCGCAGGCCAGGGCGAACATCCGGCGCAGCGAGACGAACGCCTCGTCGAGCGTGCGCACCCTCGTCACCCAGACCGGCACCCCCGCCTCCCGGAGCGCGTCCAGGTCGGCGGGCCGGTTCTCCTCCTCGTTGGCCAGCACCAGGTCGGGCCCGAGCGCGACGATCGCGGCCACGTCGGGGTTCTTGGTGCCGCCGATCCGCGTCACGTCGAGGTCCGTGGGCCGCTCGCACCAGGCGGTCGCCCCCACCAGCAGCCCGGGGGCCGTCGCGGCGAGCGACTCGGTGAGGGAGGGAACCAGCGAGACCACGCGGTGCACGGTCTCGCGCGGCACGAAGGGGGTGCCGAGGTCGTCGGTCGTCATGGAGGTCCTTTCCAGGGCGCTCACCGGAAGTCGCGCCCGGATCCCGGAAGGCGGGATCCGGGCGCGTCCTGTCAGGTGCCTGTCAGGGCCGAGGGTACCGAGACCGCCGGTGTCCCCTCCTGGTTGTGCCTCGTAGCCCAGGAGGTCAACGCCGTACGGCAGGCGTGGTCCAGATGCCGCAGCCCCGACAGTTCCAGCTCGATGTGCCGGTCGCGGGGCAGCGCCTCCAGGGTGTCGAGCATCTTGGGCAGCCGCAGGAAGGTGGCGTTGCCGCTGAGCGTGACCCTGATCGGCCCGTCGGGAGCGCCGTCGTCCACCTCAAGGTGGACGTGGGAGGTCTCCCAGGCCGTCTTGACCACCGCCATGAGCAGCCCGAGCAGCACCCCCTCGAACAGGTTGAGGGTGACCACCGCGACCGCCGTGCACACCAGGATCACCGCCTCGCCCCGGTGCCGCCGCCACAGCGAGAGCAGCTGCGCCTTCGGGATGAGCTTCCAGCCGGTGTGCACCAGGACGCCCGCGAGCGCGGCCAGCGGGATGACCTCAAGGGCCGCGGGCAGCAGGGCGGCGAACAGCAGCAGCCACAGCCCGTGCAGCACGCGGGAGGCCTTGGTCCGCGCGCCCGCCTGGACGTTGGCCGAGCTGCGCACGATCACGGCCGTCATCGGCAGCGCCCCGAGCGCGCCACAGATGGCGTTGCCCGCTCCCTGGGCCATCAGCTCCTTGTCGTACTCGGTGCGGGGACCGTCGTGCATGCGGTCCACCGCCGCCGCGCTGAACAGGCTCTCGGCCGAGGAGATCAGGGTGAACGCCACGATGGTGCCGAGGAAGCCGAGTTCGGCGAGCCGCGCCAGGTCGTCGAGGCCGGGCGCCCTGACCGCGTCGAGCAGGCCGTTCACCTCCAGCCTGGCCACCGGCAGGCCGAGGAACCAGACGGCCGCGGTGGCCAGCGCGACCGCGGCGAGCGGCGCGGGGACCACCCTGACCCTCGCGGGCAGCCGCGGCCACAGCGCGAGCAGCGCGACGGTGCCCACGCCGACGGCCAGGGCGGCCAGGACGGTGGGTGAGGCCAGGGAGCCGACGGCCAGCGCGGGCAGGCCCGCGAGCTTGCCGAGGCCGGAGCCCGGGGCCGTGACCCCGGCCATCGCGTACAGCTGCCCGGCGATGATGGTCAGCCCGATCCCGGCGAGCATCCCCTCGACGACGGCGATGGAGATGGCGCGGAACCAGCGGCCGAAGCGCAGCGCCCCGAGCAGCAGTTGCAGCAGCCCGGCCGCCAGGACGAGCGTGCCGAGGGCGGGCAGGCCGTACAGCCGCACCGCCTCGAAGACCAGGACGGTCAGGCCCGCGGCCGGACCGCTGACCTGCAGGCTGCTGCCCGGCAGCAGCCCGGTGACCAGGCCGCCGACGATCCCGGTGATCAGTCCCAGCTCGGCGGGCACGCCGGAGGCGACGGCGACGCCGACGCACAGCGGCAGGGCGACGAGGAAGACGACGACGGAGGCGGCGAGGTCGTGACGCAGTGTGGGCGGGAAGGCGAGGTTTCTTCGCAGCATGTCGGTCACCGTCACAGGGGGAGGAACGTGTCGTGGCCGGGACGGTGGGCGAACACCATGCCCGTGTGCACCTCGTAGAACCAGCCGTGCAACCGCACGTCGCCCTCCTCGATCCGCCGCCGCACCGAGGGGTAGGCGTGCAGCCGGTCGAGCTGGGCCAGGATGTGCTGCTTCGTCGCCGATCCGAGGTCGGTCCGCTCGTCGCCGAGGGAGTCGGCGGCGTGGGCCAGCCAGCCGCCCATGGCGGGGACGGCGGCCAGGTCGTCACGGCGGACCACGGCGCCGACCGCGGCGCAGTGGGAGTGCCCGCAGACCACGACGTCGCCGATGCCCAGGGTCTCGATCGCGAACTCGATGGTCGCGACCTCACCCGAGGGGCGGTCGAGGTCGTAGCGGGGCACGATGCCGCCCGCGGTGCGCAGCTCGAACAGCTCGCCGGGGCGCGCCCCGGTGATCAGGGCCGGGACGACACGGGAGTCGGAGCAGGTGATGAACAGCGCGAGCGGGGCCTGACCGGCGGCGTGCCGGTCGAGGCGCTCCCCGGAGCCCGCGGCGCGGGCGGGGAAGGAACGGGCGTGCTCGATGAATGCGTGCATGCGAAAGGCCTTTCGGACAGTCGTAGCTACGGACACGTCGGTTGAGCGGAGGTGGTCGCGAGGACCGGGGAACCGGGCGTGCCCGAGGGCACGCGGGACACACAGACGTCCGGTGCTCGCGAACGGCGGTGCGGGCCCGTCGGCCGGTTCACTCGCCCGGTCGGAGGGGAGAGGGAACCGGGCTCGCTCTCCTGACGCGCTCCGGCCGGTCAGGCGCGGAGGACGGCAGGGGAGAACGGGCGAGGGACGGGTTCCGCCTTCCTCGCCGGATGGATCGAGCGGGGCGTTTCGCACCGCGTCGCCGTCTCGCACGGCCCCGGCTCACACCTCACACGTCCGCGCCCGTCCTGACGGGGCGGCGGCGGGGAAGGAAGGTGGGGCGGGCACGCGCGGGACGGCGGGCCCTGTCAGCAGCGGAACACCTGCAGCCGGGCCTGTGAGGGAGCCGCGACGGCGGCTTCGCGCCGCCCTGCTCCCGGACGGGAGGCGGTGGCCGACGCCGACGCACCCGTCGCCGGGAGCGTCGAGGCCGTCGCCGCGCACGGGTGCCGTCGGCCGTGCGGGGACAGACACTGCGGGCAGGTGCCCCCGCTCCACCGCGCGGGCGCCTGGTTGCGGCAGCCGCGGGCGGACGGTTCCGTGCCGCCCTGGTCGGGGTTCGGCTCGGCCTCCCGGCCCGGGGCCCTGGAGGCGGCGGCGGGGACGACGGCGGAGGCGGCCGAGGGAGCGGCGGAGGCCCTGACGGCCCGCGCCGTGCCGCCAGAGGCGGTGATGGTCATGAAGGCGGACACGGCACTCGGCGGCGCCGTCCTGCGGTCGCCGTCAGGAGCGACGACGATGTTCGTCAACAGGAAGGCGGTCACCACGGCCATGATCCAGGCGGGCACGTGACGCGCCACGACAAACCTCCATGACATTACCGTTATCACCGCTGAGACGACTTTCACCGCAAATGCTAATCGACAGAACGAGGCGTTCCCACGATTCACCGCAGGCATAATTCCGTGACCGACTGGTTACGCTGAGCGTAACCAAGAATGTCCGGGATGTTCGGAGGAAACGGGGTCCGGGTGGGGAAGTGGGGCACTGTCCGAGATAAAAGACGAGGTCTGCTCATCTCTATCGGCGTTTCGCGGCCCCATACCCCCTGGGAGTTCCCCCCGAAGGGCAACGGTTGTTCACCTTCTTCCCCCTCTTTGTCGCCGCCCATTTCCCCGGTGATTCCCCCGACGGCCTCCGTCCACCGTCCTTTTCCCCGGTACGGCGGGCGTCATGTGATAGAAATCACACACCACGCCGCCCGAAAAAGACGCACATATATGGCGCTTAACCAGCACTTATAGCCTTTTAAGCCCTTCCATAGGGAGAAGCGTGTAAAGAGGCATTTGGTGTTTTTGTCAGACGGTTCCGGTGGTTCCGGCGGGGGCGGGTGGCCCGGGCGCGAAAGTGTCGGTGGGGCTGGCTAGTGTCCCCGCCGTGGATCACTGGGAAGAGATCAGGAAACTGGTCGAGGAAAGACGCGCCGACCGGATCGCCGGGCGGATCACGACGCTGGACGCGGCGGCCCGCAAGGAGGTCGCGTCCCGGCTGCCCGGCCTGCTGAAGGAGCTGCGGGGCCGCTCCGACCGGTGGGACGACTCCCTGGTCCGCCGTGGAAGCGCGCTGCGGGTCGCGGGCGCGGGCACCCTCGGCGGCGCCGCGGCCGTCGCCTCCTGGCTCTACCGGCGCGACTTCGCCCCGCAGTGGGCGGGTCCCGACAACGACGTGAACCTCGTCCTCGCGGTGATCGCCGACCGGCCCGCCGCCTGGCGCGCCGACCTGGCGGAACGGCTCGCGCTGCGCACCCGCGCCGCCGACGACCGGGGCATGACGCTCGCCCTGACCCTGCTGCGCGAGACCGGCGTCGAGCCACCGGCGCACGACCCGCTGGCCGCGGGCTGGGTGAGCCGCCGCCCGGCACGCCTGGCCGCCGACCCGCTGCTCGGCCACCTGCTGCCCCGCCTCTTCGAGGCCCAGGGCGTCGGCCGGGCCCTGCGGGGCGAGCGGAACCCGCGCGAGGGCTGGCTGGCCGCGCTGACCGGCCTCGCCGAGACCGGCAGGGTGGAGCGTGAGACCCTGGTCGAGGGCTGCCTGCGCCGCTTCCTGCTCGGCGGCACGGCGAACGACCTGCGCTTCTTCGTCAACCTGCACGAGGCGCTCGACCCCTCGCCCGAGGAGGCCGCCCGCCACGCTGACGACTACCTGCGCCTGCTCGCAGCCTCCCCAGGACCGGTCGCCACGCTCGCCGTACGGCGCCTGCGCGGGTGCGACCTCGCCGCCGCCGACCTCGCCGAGGCGTGGGACTGCCTGCTGTTCCGCCAGGAGCGCACGCTGGTGCGCGCCGGGCTGGCGTGGCTCGACCGTTCCGTACGGCGCGACCCCGCCCTGGCCGCCGTGATCGCCGCGCCGCTCGCCCGCGCCTTCGCCGCCGAGTCCGTCGAGATCCAGGTCAAGGCCGTCGAGCTGGCCCTGGCCCACGCCGCCGCCATGGGCGAGGAGGGACGCGCCGTCGTGCGCGAGGCGGCGGCCCAGCTCGCCCCCCACCTGGCGGAACGGGCCGTCGCCGCGCTCGGGGACACCCCCGGCGACGGCGAGGCCCCCGTGTTCGCGGTGTTCGCGCCGCCGCCGCTGCCCGAGCCACGGGAACGTTCCCGCGCCCTGCAGCCCCCGCCCGCCTCCGCCGGGGAGCTGGCCGACCTGCTGGAATGGCGGGACGACTCCTGGCAGTCGTGGGAACGGCTGCTCGCCGGGTTCGTCACCCTCGTCGTCAAGGACCGGGAGGCGGTGACGGCGGCGCTGCGCCCCTGGCTGCTCGGCGACTCTATCTGGCCGAGCCGGGGGGAGACCTGGGAACGGCGGGCGAGCCGGCCGCCCTGGCTGTTCGGCGAGTCCGCCTGGCCCCACCAGGGGGAGACCTGGGAGCGGACCGACCAGTGGCTCTGGGGTGCCGTCCGCGCGCTGGTCACGGCCGCCTCGGGCAAAGGCTTCTGCCGGACCCTCATGCCCTCGACGGACCTGCCCGCTCCGCACCGCCTCCTGCTGCACCGCGCGGCCGAGGTCATGCTGGCCGTAGGGGAGAACACCCTGCCGCCGCTGCTGCTGGCCACGCCGACGCACGACACGGGACACGTGGCGGCGGCCGAGCTGGTCAGGCGGATGGAGGTCGTCGAGGCCGCCGGGGCCAGACCGCTCGCCGCCGACCTGCAGCAGGCGCTGCTGCGGCTGCCCCGCGACCCGGACTCCGAGGCCGCGGCCCGGGCGGCCAGGCTGACATCCCCCGCGGGCGCCATCCTCGCCGCGTGGACCCGCCCCGAGGCCGAGGTCACGTTCGACCGGCCGCGGGAGCAGGGCGAGCCGGGCCCGACGCCGGTGATCACGGCCGCGACCACCGGCCTGCCGCTGGCCGACCTGATGTTCCGCGCCTCCCGGCGCCGGGACGGGGACGGCCACCTGGACTGGTGGCCCTCGACGCTGCCCTCGCACCGCGAGGTCGCCGCCGCGCACCTCGTGCCGTACGCGCTCGTGGGCTCCTGGGGCACCAGGACCGTCAGGCTTGAGCAGGCCCGTGACCTCGTCAGGGCGGAGGGGCCGGTGGGGGAGGCCTTCTCCACCGTGCTCGCCCGGACCCTCGGCGATCCTCGCACGTCGGAGGCGGCCGACGTGCTCGTCGAGGCCGCCGCGCGGGACGGGCTGCCCGTCGCCGAGATCGGCAGTCAGGCCGGGGTCCTGGTGGCCGCGGGCCGGATCAAGGTGGCCGACCTGACCGCCACGCTCGACACGGCGGCCAGGCTGGGCGCCCACGAGAGCGTGTGGCGGATCGCCGCCGCCGCGCTGCCCACGCTGCTGCCCGCCCCCGGCGAGCGCTCGCGCACCGGTCTGGCCGGGTTCGTCACGCTCGCCGCCACGGTCGCCGGATGGTGCGGCGCGCGCGGCGAGATCCCCGAGGTGCGCGACCTGGCGGCCCGCAGGGGCGGCAGCGGCCTGCTCCGCGAGGTCCGAGCCCTGCACGACCTGCTCACCGTCGGCCCCGCCGAGAAGGAATGATCATGGGATCCGAACACTGGCGCTCCCGGCACGAGGAGGGGCGCGGCATGCGGGCGGCGGTCGGCGACCTCGTCCGCGCCGCCGCCGAACCCGGCTGGTCACGGCTCGTCGCCCGCCACGCCCAGGTCGGCGCGCACACGCGGACCACCGTCCTGCGCGACGGCCACGAGATCACCACGGATGACCTCGCCGAGGATCTCGCCACGCCGTTCCAGCGGCTGCGTGAGCTGTCCCACCGGGCGGGGGAGGGCACCTGGCTCACCTGCGAGCTGGCGTTCGTCCCGGGCAGCAGGGGCTACACCGGCCAGGTCGACCCCCACGTGAGGCCCTTCGAGCACGTGCCCGCGGAGGCGGCGCTGACGGAGCTGACCCTGTTCCCCCGCGACGAGCCGCCCGGCTGGCTGCTGGACGCGCTGCCGACCGCTCCGCCCCTCGGGCTCCCCGTCTCCTACGGCGGCGACTACGACCGCTGGCGCCGTAACGAACCCCCGCCGCCCTCCCTGCCGATCACCGGCGAGCTGTCCTACCTCCCCGAGGCCACCATGACGGCCCGCGCCTTCGAGCACTCCTGGGAGTACGGCCAGCCGACGGTCTTCCTGCTGGAGAGGCCGGGAGACCCACAGGCGGGGCACCTGCTGTTCTCCCACCACAGGAAGACCTTCTGGATGTCGCGCCACGGCATGCGCGGCAGCGGGGAGGGCCTGCGGGCGGTCACTCTGGACGACCGGACGCTCCGGCTGGAGCTGTCCCCGCGCACGGCCGACACGCTGGAGACCGAGACCGCCTTCGAGATCCACCTCGACCTGCCCGAGGAGACCGTCGGCGACCTGCGCACCGCCCTGTCCGCCGTCCTGCGGGCCGTCACCCCGGCGCCCGACCTGAGCGGCCTGTGACGGGCGTCAGGGGATGATGGACACCTCGGGGAAGCGGGCGTCGGGGGCCTCGAACAGCGGGGTCGTCCTCTTGCGCAGGTGCAGGTCGAAGAAGGCCGTGACGTAGGCCCGCTGGGCGGAGACGGACCTGACCGGATCGATCGTGCCGACGAAGTCGGCGACGGGCACCTTCGGCACCGTCTCCGCGATCTTCGGCAGCAGCGCCTGCAGGTCGGTGAACGAGCCGTGCGCCGCCCCCTTGAACCGCAGCTCCCGCTTCCAGCCGGTCGAGGCGTTCCAGAAGGTCTTCCAGCTCGGCTCGCTCTCCCGGGTGTGCGTCTCGGCCGCGAGCTGCAGGAACGGCCTCGCCACGCCGCTCTTCGCGACCGGGCCGACGTAGCCGCCGTCGAGGTTGACACCCGCGTCCACGCGCGGGTCGTCGTGGACGAGCTGCGCCGCCACCGACCCGCCGAGAGACTGGCCGAGCGCCCCGATCCGGGTCAGGTCGGGCGCGCCACGCAGCCCCTCGGGCAGCCGCGTGCTCTTTTCCCCGGTGTTGTCGAGGTCGCCGCCGCGTCCCAGGGCGGTGATCCGGTCCAGGACGAACCGCATGTCCGCGAGGCGTGCCCGTGAGTGCCGGTCGAGCAGCCTGGCGATGACGCGCGGGGTCAGCTTCGCGGGCAGCGGCAGGGCGCGCACGACCCGCCCACCCGGGAACTCCACCTGGTCGGCCTCGTAGGTGTGGTCCACGGTGACGACCAGATACCCCTGGGAGGCCAGGTCCTCAACCACGGCGGTGCCGAGCGTGCGCGGCCCGCCGTCCCCCGAGCCGAACAGCACGACGGGCAGCTTGCCCGCCCGGGGATCGACCGGCGCGCCGAGCCGGGCGTGGGTGGGCGTCGCGGCCCAGTCGACAGCGCCCTTCGGGATGCCCATGGGCGGCGCGGAGTGACGGTCCCAGTCGGCCGCGGCCAGCGGCGCCATGTGCGGGGCCGTCTGACCGCTCTGCTTGGCCGGGTACCACAGGCTGACCATCAGCTCCCGGTAGGGCTTCTTCTTGACCAGCGGGTCGGGACGCGACCGGTCGACCAGCCGCACCGCGAAGGTGCCGACGCCGTACGGCCCGGCGGGCGCGGGCAGGGTCACCGTGACGCCGCTCCCCCCGGAGGCCCGCTGGGCGGAGGCCGGGGCGGCCACGGTGTTCACGGTGACGACGGCCAGCGCCAGCCCGGCGACCGCCGCGGTGATCTTTCCGAAGGACATGGTGGGACTCCTCGTGAGCTGTGAATTCCTGTGCCCGACGAGGCTGCCAGCGCCGTACGGCCCCGGCCCAGCGGCATACGGCTGATCCACACCTGCGACTTTCGGGTGAGGCGCCGAAACGCTCATCCCTGAGAAGGATGGGGAGCGAACCCGCAGGCCAACTAGGGTGAACCCCATGAAACCGACCACCCGGCACCGCGCGCTGAGCGGTCGAAACGGTCGCCGGGGCGGCGAGGGCGTCGGTATGACGGGTATCGCGCGACGAGCGGTACGAAACGAGGCGGCCATCGGCACGGCGGGCACCGCGCGGTGAGCGGCATGGGGCGAGGCGATCACCCGGGCGGCGGGTACCGCGTGATGAGCGGCGTGAGGCGCCGCGATGACCGCCCGGCGGCCGGGCTCATGGGTCTGGCCCGGTGGTCGCCCCTGCCCGTGGACGCGTTGCTGGCGGCCGTGATCTTTCTCGTCACGCTCGGGCCGGGTCAGGTGCTGCCACGGGGAGAGCCGGGGCCGTTGCTGCTCCAGGTGGCCCTGACAATGCCGCTGGTGTGGCGGCGCCGCGCGCCGCTGACGGTCTTCTGCGTCGTCGGTGCCGCGGCGGCGGTCCAGTGGGCCGCCGACGTGCAGCTTCCCGCGGACGCCGCGCTGCTGGTCGCCCTCTACACCGTCGGCGCCCACCGCCCGTTGCGCCCCGCGCTGGCGGCGGCCCTCGCCCTGGAGGCCGGGGTGGTGCTGGCCGCGGCGCGCTGGGCGCCACCTGGCCAGTTCCCGTTCTCGGTGGCCGCGCTGACCGCGATGGCCGCCGCGGCCCTCACCACGGGCCTGTGGACCCGGGCGCGACTGGCCCACGTCGCCTCGCTGGAGCACGACAGGGAGCAGCGGGCGCGGCTCGCGGTCGCCGAGGAGCGCGCCAGAATGACCCGCGACATGCACGACATCGTCACCCACAACCTGTCGGTCATGGTGGCCCTGGCCGACAGCGCCGCCCACGTACGGCACCGCGCCCCCGAACGGGCGGCCGACGTGATGGAGCAGGTCGCCGACATCGGACGGCGGGCCCTTGAGGACATGCGCCGCTCCCTCAACGCGGAGGGCCCCAGTGGACTCAGCGCGGACGAACCCGGCGACGCCCCGCTCCACCCGGCGCCGGGGATCGCCCAACTCGGCCCGCTGGCCGACCGGATGCGCGCGGCCGGGCTGCCGACCCGCCTGCGGGTGGCCGGTGACCCCGAGCTGGTCCCCGCCGCCGCCCAGCTCACCATCTACCGGCTGGCCCAGGAGGCGCTGACGAACACGCTCAGGCACGCGCCGGGCGCGAGGGCCGAGGTGCGCGTCCACCTGACCCCGCGCCGCGCCGAGGTGGAGGTCACCGACGACGGCCGCCCCGGACGCCCCGACCGTACGGCCAAGGCGAGTCCGGGGCGGGGCCTGACCGGGATGCGCGAGCGCGTCGCCGTACACGACGGGACCCTGGACGCCGGGCCCGCGCGCGGCGGAGGCTGGCGGGTGGCGGCGAGCCTGAACCTGGACGGTGAGGAGACGCCGTGACGATCCGGCTGCTGATCGCCGACGACGAGTCGCTGCTGCGCCTGGCCTTCCGCATGGTCCTGGAGGCCGAACCGGACATGGAGGTGGCCGGTGAGGCGGGTGAGGGCGAGGAGGCCGCCGCGATGGCCAGGCGGCTGCGTCCCGACGTGGTGCTGATGGACGTGCGCATGCCCGGTCTCGACGGCATCGAGGCCACCCGCAGGATCGTCAGGGACTGCCCCCGCTCACGCGTGCTGATCCTGACCACCTTCGACCTGGACGAGTACGCCTTCGCCGGGCTGAAGGCCGGGGCCGCGGGCTTCCTGCCGAAGAACACCCGCCCTGTGGAGTTGCTGTCGGCCATCCGCAACGTCGCGGCGGGCGAGGCCGTACTGTCCCCGAGGGTCACCCGCCGCCTGCTGGAGAGGTTCGCCTCCCAGCTCACCCCGGGCGCGCCCGAGCGTGACGAACGGCTGGCGGAGCTGACCTCCCGGGAGTACGAGGTGCTGGTCCAGGTGGCGCGCGGGCTGTCCAACGCCGAGGCCGCCGTGGCGCTGCACCTGGCAGAGGCGACCGTGAAGACGCACCTCAGCCGCGTCCTGCTGAAGCTCGGGCTGCGCAGCCGCGCGCAGGTCGTGGTCTTCGCCTACGAGAACGGCATCGTCCGCCCCTCCACCTTCGACAGCACCTGAGCGGGAACCCTGGCGCAGGCCAGGTCGGCCTCCATCCTGGCGGCGGTCTCGGTGAGCAGGGGCAGCACCTTCTCGACCAGGACGGCGGGGGAGGCGCGGTCGACGTGGGTGGCGACGTTGACGGCGGCGACGACCCGTCCGTCCCGGCCGCGCACGGGGACGGCGATGGAGCGCACCCCCTCCTCAAGCTCCTGGTCGACCAGGGCGTAACCGTCCTCGGCCGCACGCCGTACGGCTGCGGCGAACCCGGCGGGGGAGGTGACCGTGTCGGGGGTCAGCGGGCGCAGGGAGATCGAGGCCAGCCGCTCGGGAGGCAGGTCGGCCAGCAGCACCCGGCCCATCGAGGTGGCGTAGGCGGGGAAGCGGGTGCCGACCACGATGTCCACCCGCATGATCTTCGTCGTGGGCACCCGGGCCACGTAGACGACGTCGTCGCCGTCGAGCACCGCGACCGACGTCGACTCGTGGACCTGGGCGGCCAGGTCCGCCAGGTGCGGCTGGACGATCTCGCCGAAGGTGAGCCCCGACAGGTGGGCGTAGCCGAGCTCAAGGACTCTGGGCAGCAGGACGGCGCGGGGGCCCTCGGTCCTGGCGTATCCCAGCCGCTCCAGGGTCTGCAGCGCCCGCCCCACGGTGGCCCTGGGCAGCCCGGTCGCCCTGGCGACGTCGGCGGGGGAGAGCCCGCCGGGGATCGTGCCGAGCGCCACGAGCACGGCCAGGCCCCGGGCGAGCGACTGAAGATAGACCGCGCCCAGCTCCTCCTTCGCGGGCCGTGAGACGTCAACGGCCGGGACAGGCGGCGCGGACAGGCCGGGCGGGGGCGTGGCGAGAGCCGCCTCCATCCTGGCGGCCGTCTCCCGCAGCCGGGTCACGGCGTGGTCGCGCAGCCCGGCCATGGTGTGCCTGCTGGTGTGGCTGACCACGCTCAGCGCGCAGACCGACCTACCCCCGGCGTCCCTGACGGGGACCGAGACCGCGATCAGGCCGGGCTCGATGAGCTGGTCATCCTCGGCCCACGGCGCGGCCGGATCGTGGAGGGCGAGCCCCGCCGCGCAGCGGTCGGCGGGCAGCAGGTCCCCGACCCGGAAGGAGACGGAGACGGCGCGCCGCCGGGAGAACTGGCCGAAGAAACGCACCCCGTCCCCGTCCGGTACGGCGAGCGAGACCGACTCGTCCAGCTCCGCGGCGAGCCGTTCCGCGTGCGGGGCGAGGGCATCGCGCAGGCCCGCGCAGGAGAGATAGGCCTCGCCGAGCTCCATCAGGCGCGGGGCGAGCAGCACCTCGCGCTCCTCGGCCCTGAGATAGCCCAGGTGGACGAGGGTGGCCAGGACGCGATCGACAGTCGACCTGGCCAGGCCGGTCGCGCGGACCAGGTCGGTGGCGCGGGTCCGCCGCCACGGCTCCGCGGTCAGCGCGCGCAGCACCCCGAGCCCTCGTTCCAGGGTTCCGGCCGGTTCCATCGATGTCCTCCTCGCCCGTCGCAGGCACTTTGACAGGAACTGCTCCGGCCCGCATACTCGACACACAATAGTGAACTAAAGTTCACTCAGCGAACACTCTCGGGTGGGTGAAACGCACGTGCGGAGAGACAAGGTGGTCGCCACGGCGGCGGACGCGCTGGCCGGGGTCGGCGACGGGGCGTCGTTCGCGGTCGGCGGCTTCGGCCTCAGCGGCATCCCGAACGTGCTGATCCGGGCCCTCTACGACTCCGGGGTGACCGGCGTCTCCGTGGTGTCCAACAACTGCGGCGTCGACGGCGGCGGCCTCGGCCTCCTGCTGGCCGCCCGGCGCATCGCCAGGGTGACCGCCTCCTACATCGGCGAGAACAAGGAGTTCGCCCGGCAGTACCTCGCCGGGGACATCGAGGTCGAACTGACCCCGCAGGGCAGCCTGGCCGAACGGCTGCGCGCGGGTGGCAGCGGCATCCCGGCCTTCTACACCCCCGCCGGAGTCGGCACCCCGATCGCCGACGGCGGCCTTCCGCTGCGTCACGCCCCCGACGGCTCGGTCGCCGTGGCCTCGCCGCCCAAGGAGGTCCGCGAGTTCGACGGCGGGCAGTACGTGCTCGAACGCGGCATCACCACCGACTTCGCGCTGGTCAGAGCCGCCAAGGGAGACAGGCACGGCAACCTGGTCTTCAGCAAGGCCGCCAGGAACTTCAACCCGCTGGCCGCGATGGCCGGGCGCGTCACGATCGCCGAGATCGAGGAGCTGACCGAGCTCGACCCCGACGAGGTCCACCTGCCGGGCGTCTTCGTCCAGCGCGTGCTGGTGCTCACCCCCGAGCAGGCCGCCGACAAGGCCATCGAGAAACGAACCACGTCATGACCTCCGAGGAGCCCCGATGAGCTGGACCCGTGACGAGATGGTCGCGCGGGCGGCGGCAGAGCTGCGCGACGGCGACCATGTCAACCTCGGCATCGGGCTGCCCACCCGCATCCCCTCCTTCCTCCCGCCGGACGTCGAGGTCGTCCTGCACTCGGAGAACGGCATCCTGGGCGTCGGCCCCTACCCCTCCGAGGAAGAGGTGGACCCGGACCTGGTCAACGCGGGCAAGGAGACGGTCACCGTACGGCCCGGCGCGTCCTTCTTCGACTCCGCGCTGTCGTTCGGCATGATCCGTGGCGGCCACATCGACGTGGCGGTGCTCGGGGCGATGCAGGTCTCCGCCCAGGGAGACCTGGCCAACTGGATGGTCCCCGGGAAACTGGTCAAGGGCATGGGCGGGGCGATGGACCTGGTCCACGGCGTCCGCAAGGTCATCGTGATCATGGACCACACCGCCAAGGACGGCTCCCCGAAGCTCGTACGGCGCTGCTCCCTGCCCCTCACCGGCAGGGCCTGCGTCAACCGGATCATCACCGACCTCGGCGTCCTCGACGTCACCCCGGAGGGCCTGAGACTCGTCGAGACCGCCCCCGGCGTGGACATCGAGCACCTGCGGAGCCGTACGGACGCGGATGTCTTGTCTTGATCGTTCTGTGAGGATTCCTCGGTAGGGTTCTCCGCCATGCGTACCCTTTTCGCCGCGTTGACGGCCGGTGTCCTCGTCGGCGCGGTGTTCACCGGGACGGCGGACGCGAGCACGTCCGGCTCCGTCCCCTCGGGCCCCGGGGCCCTGACCCGCAACCCGGTCTACAAGACCGGCAAGTTCGTCTCGCAGACCTGCGAGGAGCCGGCCATGAGGGTCGGTGACGTCGAGACCCTCCAGACCTACGCCGACGACGTCTCGGCCTGTCTCAACCGGGCCTGGAGCGCCCAGCTCAAGCGGGCCGGGATCCCGTTCCGCACGCCGAAGGTGGCGGTCGGCTACGGGGACAGCGTCAGGACCGCCTGCGGCGTCTACCGCCCCACCGAGGTCTTCGGCCTGTACTGCCACCGCAACAGGACCGTCTACCTGCTGGCCAACGAGTACGGCATGGCCGACGTGATCCAGTCGTCGGAGATGCTGGAGAGCCTCTCCATCGCCTACGCCTACCACGTCCAGAACCTGATCGGCGTTCTCGCCGAGGGGGACCGGGTCATCAGGAGGTCGTCCAGGTCCGCGGCGCTCGCGATGAGCAGCAGGACGGCCCTGCAGAACATCTGCTTCACCGGGGCCTTCGTCGGCAGCGTCTGGGAGTCGCTGGAGAACCTCAAGGCACGCGGCGTCGAGTCCTTCCTCAACGAGCACACCATGGAGGGCGACACCCCGGGCCTGGGGACGAACAAGAACCGCCTCTACTGGCTGCGCCGAGGCTTCGAAGCCCGGTCCCCCGCCGTCTGCAACACCTTCACCGCCCCCCGGACCAAGGTGGCCTAACCCTGCTTGGGGCGGCGAAGGAACACGGCGCGCGGCGTTCAGCCCCGTCCACCACCGCGGTCGAGGCGCTTGCGCTTGCCCATGGTGACGACCGTGTTCGCCGGGGGCGCCTTGATCGTCAGTCGGCTTCCCCAGCCGGTGTAGCGGGTCTCGACGCTGAACCGCCTGTCCTCGACGTCGCCCCGGTCGCCGAAGTGGGTTGACTTCGGGTAGACGGTGACCAGCCGCCGGGGGAGCTGGTCGGGGCCCAGGGTGAGGGTGAAGCGCAGCACGGCCTTCTCCTCCTCCCCGTCGATCCCGGTCAGGCTGGAGTGGCGTATCCAGGGAGAGATCCTGTTCAGCGCGCCGAAGCTGATCGTGCCCGAGTAGGTGTTCCCGGCCTTCCTGCCCTTGGCGAGGAGGGCCTTCAGGGTCGCGGGTTCGGCGGCGTTGACGAGCTGGCCGTACCAGCCGCTGAAGCCCGCGCTCAGGCCGTTCGGATGCCTGACCCAGGTCTTGCCCTTCGGGGGCGCCCAGGGGCCGCCGGAGTAGTAGCTGGTGGTGCCGACCCTGATCGTCCGCTCGGGTCTGGAGAGCATGTTCAGCACGAAGGACTCCGTGGGTCCGAGGTCCTCGTCGGTGCTGCGGCTGGCCGTGACGTCGGAGGCGACGACGTCCGTCTTGCCGTACTGGAAGGAGCCGGTGCGCCGTAGGAGAGGTGTCTTCCCGGTGAAGGAGACCAGGGCGGCGACGTCGGTGAATCTCACGCCTTTGCCCGGGGCGATGCGGCTCTTCAGTGCCTTGACCGGGTCCGTGGGCGCGGTCGTCTGGGCCGAGGCGGCGGGGGCCGCGAGCAGGGAGGTGGTGATCGTGGCCGCGGCGATGCTCGCGATCAGTCGCTTCACAGGACTTCCTTTCGGGGGTACGGAAGGGAAATCCTGCCCGGCCTTGATCACAAACCCATCACTGCCTGGGACGAAGAGCTTTGGCTTGGGCGCGTCGGTGCTTGGACTGAGGAACGGCCTGGGCGCCGTCGGTCTCTGAGCTGAGGAGCGAGGGCGCGGAGCGGACGGGCGTCGAGGGAAGAGATCGGCTCGCGGACGCCCAGGTCCGCGACGTCACCAGACGTCGCAGAGGGGCACAGCAGGCCGAGGCGCAGCGCTCGATCCCGCGGCAGGCGTCGCCGAAGGACAGGGCACGGGCTTGGCTGCCTCGGGTGGCCGACAGGGTGACCACGACCAGCAGGACCGAGATGAAGGCTCCCGCGAGCACCGCGACGAGCACCGCGAACATATGAACTACCCCAAAAGTTGGAACCCTGTGTATACACCGCGTCATAGCCGCAGCTCACAGAGGTAACGACGGGAAAAAGGCCCGTTCTTCCGCGATCCAGGATGATGCTCACTTTTTTTACCCGCGACCCACCCCCGCCCTGCCCTTGACCCGGCCTCCGGCCCGCCCCCGATCCGGCCCCGGCCAGGCTTCCGGCCCGGCTCGATGAGCCTGCCGTACGGCCCGGCCAAGGTTCCCCTTGACTGTTGGGCTGCTTTTGCAACATGCTGTCGCATATAGGCAAGGCTTACCTAACCAAGGGAGTTGGTGTGCCCACGATGCCCGCCCTGCTGGCGGATCCGATGACGCGGTGGATGGGTCGTCCGGCAACCGTCACCGAGGCGGTACGGCTCTCGCCGGGGCTGGCCAGGGTGCGGTTCTCCGGGCAGGCGCTGCGCGACCGGGCCTGGCGCCCCGGATGCGAGATCGAGTTCCGGGTCACGGAACGCGACTTCCGCCACTACACCCCCTCGGCCTTCGACGCGGAGGAGGGCTGGGTCGAGGTGCTGTTCCAGCTGCACGACCGGGGGCCGGGTGGCCTGTGGGCGGGCCGGCTGGCCGTCGGGGACGAGGTCCTCGTCCTGGGGCCGGGATCGCGGACCTGGCTCAGGCCGGGAACCTCGCACCTGTTCGCGGGGGACGCGACCACCCTCGGGCTGTTCGAGGCGCTGGACACCGCGCTCGGCCAGGACGCCGAGGTGACGGGGGCCGTCGAGGTCCCGGAACCGGACGTGACGGCGGTCCAGGCGCTGCTGCCCCGCCTCGACGTCCTACAGGCCGAGGAACAGCCGGGCAGGGCGCTCGCCCGCTGGCTGGGGGAGCGGGTGACCACCCGCCCCGGCACCGCCTGCCTGGCCGGGCACGCCCAGACCATCCAGGAGCTGCGCGTCCTGCTCTGCGCGCCGGGGGTCGGCATGCGGCGCAGGGACGTCGTCACCAAGCCGTACTGGGCCACCGGGAAGCGGGGCCTGTGATGGCGAAGAGAGAGAAGGGGGAGCTGGGGACGCTGCTCGCCCCGGTTCGTACCCGTCTGACCGTCGCCGGAGTGCTGCAGGCCATCGCCTCCGCCGCCGCGCTGGTGCCGTACGTCATGCTCGCCGAGTTGGCGAGAGAGCTGCTCGACCCGGCGAGGGCCGACGAGGGCCGGGTGTGGACGATCGTCGTCCTGGCCGCAGTCGGCCTGCTCGTGCGGACGCTCGCGTCCGGGGCGGCGGCGACCGTCACCCACCTGGCCGACGTCGATCTGCAGCTTCGGCTGCGCCGCGACATCGTCGCCAAACTCGGCAGGGTGCCGCTCGGCTGGTTCAGCGGGCACGGCTCAGGCGAGGTCAAGAAGGCCGTCCAGGACGATGTGCACAGCCTGCACCACCTCGTCGGCCACGCCGTGCTCGACCTGGTCTCGGCCGTGGTCACCCCGGTGCTGACCTTCGCCTACCTGCTGTGGGTGGACTGGCGGATGGCGCTGGTCACCGCCGTGGGGCTGCCGGTCTATCTGGCCGCCTACGCGGCGATGATGCGCGGCTACCAGGCCAAACTGGGCGAGATCAACGCCGCGACCGCGCGGATCAACACCGCCGCCGTGGAGTTCGTCAACGGCGTCGCCGTGGTCAAGACCTTCGGCCAGGCACGCAGGGCGCACCGGCGCTTCGCCGAGGCGGCCGACGACTTCTCCACGATGTTCCGGCGCTGGGTCGAGCCGATGACCAGGACCGAGGCCCTGGCGCAGAACGCGATAGCCCCGGTGTCCGTCCTGCTCCTCGTCCTGACCGCGAGCACCCTCCTGGTCTCCTCGGGGTCCCTCGCGCCGGTCGACGTGCTGCCGTTCGCGCTGCTCGGACTGGGCATGGGCCAGCCGATCCTCACCCTCGGGTTCGGGATGGGTGCCATGCAGGAGGCCCGCGAGGCGGCCGCCAGGGTCACGGGCCTGCTGGCCGTACCGGAACTGCCGCCCGCGGGGGCGCCTGCCGTGCCGGAGGGCCACGTCGTGGAGTTCGACCGGGTGACCTTCTCCTACGACGGCGAGCGCGACGTCCTGCGCGAGGTCAGCCTGACCCTGCGGCCGGGGACCGTGACCGCGCTGGTCGGCCCCTCCGGGTCGGGCAAGTCCACGCTCGCCCGGCTGCTGCCCAGGTTCTGGGACCCCGGCCAGGGCACGGTCCGCATCGGCGGCGTCGACGTGCGCGACATCCCGTCCGGCGAGCTGTACCGGCTGGTCGGCACGGTCTTCCAGGACGTACGGCTGCTGCGGATGAGCGTGCGCGACAACATCAGGCTCGGCCGTCCCGAGGCGACCGACGCCGAGGTCGAGGCGGCGGCGAAGGCGGCGTGCGTCCACGAGCGCATCCTCGCGCTGCCCGGCGGCTACGACGCTGTGGCGAGTCTGTCGGGGGGAGAGGCGCAGCGGGTCAGCATCGCCCGCGCGCTGCTGGCCGACACGCCCGTGCTGGTGCTGGACGAGGCGACCGCCTACGCCGACCCCGAGTCCGAGGCCTCGATCCAGGACGCGCTCTCGACGCTGGTCGCCGGGCGCACCGTGCTGGTCATCGCGCACCGGCTGCACACGATCACCGGCGCCGACCAGATCGTGGTGCTGGAGGACGGAGCGGTCGTGCAACGCGGCGGCCACGACGACCTGCTCAAGGAAGACGGAGTCTACCGGCGGCTGTGGGAGCGCGGCGCCGTCAAGGAGGAGAGCCGATGATCAGGCAGTTGGCGGCGATCACCGGGACGGCCCGGGTCCGCGGCTATCTCGTCACGCTCGTGGCCTTCGCCGTGGCGCAGGGGCTGACGTTCACGCTGATCGTGCCCGTGCTGCGGGCGCTGTTCGCCGGGGACGCCTCGGCCGCCTGGCCGTGGATCGGGCTGCTGGCCGTGGCCGCGGCGGTCTGCGGGATCCTGCAGTACCGCCAGGCCGTGATGGGCTTCTCCCTGGGCCTCGACCTGTCGCGCAGCCTCTACCACCGGCTCGGCGACCACCTGGCGACCCTGCCGCTCGGCTGGTTCGAGGCCGACCGGGTCGGCAGGATCGGGCAGCTGGTCGTCCAGGGCGCGCGGGCGGTGATGGGCGTTCCGGCGCACCTGCTGCAGCCGTTGGTCACCTCCTACGTCACCCCGGCCACCGTGGTCGCCGCGAGCCTGTTCTTCGACTGGCGACTGGGTACGGCGCTGGCCGTCGGCGGGGCGGTTCTGGTGCTCACCTACCGCTACACCGCGACCCTGACCGAACGGCTGGACCACGGCGTGGACGCGGCCATGGCCGAGGCGGGCGGCAGGGTCGTCGAGTACGCCCAGGCCCAGACCGTGCTGCGCGGCTTCGGCCGTACCGGGGCGGCGCACGCCGAGCTTGAGGAGGCGCTGGCCGGGCAGTACCGCGCGGGCCGTCGCCTGGTCACCAAGGTCGTGCCGGGGCTCGGGCTCAACGCGATGGCCGTACAGGGCGTCTACACCGTGCTGCTGGCCTTCGGCACCTACCTGGTCCTGGGCGGCCCGCTCGGAGCTGCCGAACTGGTCGCCCTGCTGGCGCTGGCCACCCGGTTCACCGAGCCGCTGGTCCTGGCCGCCGAGCTGGGCGGCGCGGTGCGGATCGGCCGCAACAACCTGAACCGCTTCGCCGAGATCCTCGCCACCCCGGCCCTGCCCGAGGCGGAAGGGGAGGAGGGTAAGGCGCGGCCCGCCGTGCCCGAGGCACCCGCGATCGAGCTGGAGCGCGTCACCTTCGGCTACGACGGCTCGCCGGTGCTGCGGGAGGTCTCGCTGCGGGTGCCGCCCCGCACGATGACCGCCCTGGTCGGCTCCTCCGGGTCGGGCAAGACGACCGTGACCCGGCTCATCGCCCGCTTCTTCGACGTGGACTCGGGCACGGTCAGGGTGGACGGCCACGACGTGCGCGACCTGACCACCGAGGACCTGATGTCGCGGCTCTCGCTGGTCTTCCAGGACGTCTACCTGTTCGACGACACCATCGAGGAGAACATCAGGCTCGGCCGTCCCGGCGCCACGGACGAGGAGGTACGGCACGCCGCCGCCCTGGCCCGTGTCGACGAGATCGTCGAGCGGCTGCCCGACGGGTGGGCGACCAGGGTCGGGGAGAGCGGCGCGACCCTGTCGGGCGGTGAGCGCCAGCGCGTCTCCATCGCCCGCGCCATCCTGAAGGACGCCCCCATCGTGCTGCTGGACGAGGCGACCGCCGCGCTCGACCCGGAGAACGAGTTCGCCGTCACCGAGGCGCTGCGCGCCCTCACTGAGGACAGGACGCTGCTGGTGATCGCCCACCGGCTCTCGACCGTCGTGGCCGCCGACCAGATCGTCGTCCTGGACGGCGGGCGGGTCGTGGAGTCCGGCGACCACGCGAGCCTGCTGGGCCGTGACGGGAGATACGCCGCGTTCTGGCGGGAGCGCACCAGGGCCGCGGGGTGGCGCCTGTTGCCCAGTTGACCACCGCCCGCGCGATGATGAGGGGTATGAGCGCCACACCCGCCCGCCCCGGTCTCCGTCCCGGGCGCCGTCCCAGCTTCAGCCTCGGGGACATCGCCGAGGCCGCGCTGGCCGTGGGCTTCCACGACCTCACCATGGCGGCGGTCGCCGACCGGCTCGGGGTCAAGCACTCCTCGCTCTACCGGCGCGTCCCCAGCCGGGACGACCTGGTGATCGCCGCCATGGACCTGGCCGTACGGCGCGCCGACTGGCCGGAGGCGGGGAGCGACTGGCGCGCCTACCTTGAGGAGACCGCCGACGTCGTCTGGAACCTGTTCGCCGCCAACCCGGGCATGGCCGGTCTCATCCAGGACCTGCCCCGCACCCCGCCCAGCGTGACCAGGGTCTTCTACGCCACCGCCCGTGAGCTGGCCGGTTTCGGCTTCGGCCCGCAGGACGCCGTCCTCGTCGTGGACACCCTCACCGACCTGGCGGCCGACGTCTACGTGGGCTGGGAGCGCCTGTCCCGCGAGCGGGCGACCGCCTCGGGGGAGCGGGTGACGGGGATCGAGCAGATGCGCGAGTCCTGGTCGGGGGAGCACGCCGTGCCCGAGGCGGTGCCGTTCGCCGCCGTGCTGCGCACGATCATCGACGGCGACCCCCACGACTGGTTCCGCGACAAGCTCGCCCTTTTCCTCGACGGCGCCGCGACCCGGCTCCCCTCCTAGGGAACCTCCTGGCGAACCTGTCAGGCGAAGGCGGCCTGGGCGAAGGCCATGCCGACGAACACCGCGCCGAGCCCCGCGACCACCGAGGCGACGACGTTGGCCAGCGCGTAGAAGCGCGCGCCGTTCTCGGCCAGTTGCAGCGTCTCGTAGGAGAACGTCGAGTAGGTGGTCAGCGCCCCGCAGAACCCGGTCCCCACCAGGAGCTGGACGTTCGCGCCCGCCGCGCCGGACAGCGCCGCCCCGGCCAGCAGGCCGAGGACGAAGGAGCCGAACACGTTGACCGTGAAGGTGCCCCACGGGAAGACCGTGTCGTGCCGGGCCTGGACCATCCGGTCGGTCAAGTAGCGCATCGGCGCCCCGACGGCGGCCCCCGCCAGCACCAGCAGCCAGTTCACGGTTCCTCCCTTCCGGCTCCGCGGTGGTGGACGATCTCGACCTGGTCGAGTACGGCCACGCCCTCGATGAGCAGGTCGTCGAGCTGGGGCAGGAAGGCACGGACGGCCTCCTCGGTGTCGATGATCACCACGGCGACCGGCAGGTCGTCGGCCATCGACAGCAGCCGGGTGGTGTGCACGACGTTCGTGGCGCCGAAGCCCTCAAGGCCGCGGAAGACCGACGCCCCGGCCAGCCCCGCGGCGTGCGCGCGATGCACGATCTCGGTGTACATCGGACGGTGGTTCCAGGTGTCGGTGTCGTCGAGGAAGACGGTAAGCCGCAGCCCTCGCCCAGACATGATCATCGTGTCCTCCCTGCCTTCCTTCGCACCGCCGCCAGGAACAGGCGGGTGGTCCACGCCCCGGCCGTCACCGCCACCATGGCGGCCACGACCGTCACGGCCATGTAGGTCAGCGCCGGGCCCGCGCGTCCCGCCGAGACCAGACGTTCGATGTCGACGCAGTAGGTGGAGAAGGTGGTGAACCCGCCCAGCACGCCGGTCGCGAAGAACGGCCGCACCCACACGGGCGCCGTCCAGGCCTCGGTCAGCGTCACCAGGAAGACACCGATCACCAGGCAGCCGAGCGCGTTGACGCCGAGCGTCGTCCACGGGAACGCGGCGGCGGGGGTCGGCCACAGCAGCGACGCCCCGTAGCGGGCTCCCGCGCCGAGCGCGCCTCCCACGGCGACAGCTCCGAGCACACGGAGCTGCGAGCGGCGTGCCTGGCGGCGGCGCCGTACCTCGGCGGGATCGACGTCGTGGTCGACGGGCTCGGTCACCGTTGTGAGCCTCACCTCATCCGGGCTCATGATCCTCCCCACACGTGGCGTGCGCCCGGTGTTCCGCGGGCGCGAGCTGTCACGAGCAGGGACCGTTGGCGGTGGCGCGTGCACCGCGGTTCGGGTACGGCGGGCCCCACCGCCGCGAGACATCCCGGCCGGACTCCGTGGACCGGCGTGGGTGTTCCCCCACAGCCTAACCTGCCTCCGCCGTCGATCGTTCCCGGACAGGGGTGAAGGGTATAATTGCTGGTAAGACCGGCTTTTTCCGGATTTGCGGCGGTGGGGCCCGCCGCCTCCGCCCCAGGGCTTCCAGGGCGGGGACAACCACGGGGCACTTCCTCGTCAACGGTCCCTACCAGTGACGGCTCGACGAGATCCTGGTAGGAGGCGGTCATCATGCGGCTCCAAGGTCCGGCACTACGGCTGACGGTCTTCGTCTGCGAGAGCGACACCTGGCACCACAGGCCCCTGTACTTCGAGATCGTGCACCGCGCCCACCGCTTCGGCCTGGCGGGCGCCAGCGTGGTCCGCGGCATCGAGGGCTACGGCGCCTCCTCGCGCATCCACACCGTCCGCATCCTCTCCCTCACCGAGGAGATGCCCGTCGAGATCACGCTCATCGACAGCGAGGAGGCCATCCGCGCCTTCCTGCCGGAGCTCGACGAGCTGGTCCCCGAGGGGCTCGCCGTACTGGAACCGGTCGAGGCGATCCACTATCTCGGCAGTTCCGCCCGGCTCGCGGCCACCGGCACCGGTGAGCCGTTCCCGCACCCACCTGGGGGATCATGAACGTACGCAGGGTCGTCATGGACGTGGACAAGGCCACCCAGCGCCCCGACCTGATCGAGCTGGCCTCGGCCGTCGACCGGGTCCCCGGGGTCGAGGCGGTGAACATCACGATCAACGAGATCGACATGGAGACCGTGGACATGGACATCACCGTCGAGGGCGACGACATCGACGTGCGGCGGCTCGTCGGCGCCATCGAGGAGACCGGGGCGGTCGTGCACAGCATCGACCAGGTGGCGACCGGCTCCCGGATCATCGAGGGGATACGGCGCTCACGATGACTAGGGCGCGGCGGGTACGGCGCGGCAGCCTGACGCTGCCGCTGGCCCTCGGGCTCTCCGACGGCATCCTCAACGCCCTGGTCCTGGCGGGCGGCGCCCTCCTGCGCGGCGGGCGCGGGGCGGACGCGCTGCTCGGGGTGCGGGTCGGCGTCGCGGCGCTGGTGACCGCGGCGTTCGCCGTCTACGTGGCCAAGTACGCCGAGCTGCGCGAACAGCTCGCCCACGCCTCCCGGCAGCTCAACCTCGCCTCGCGGGGGCACCTGGCGACGACCAGGCTGGGGCGCGCGGTCGCGCGGGAGGCGTCCGTCGCGGCGGCGGTCGCCAGTGCGGCGAGCTTCCTGGGGGCGCTGTTCCCGTTGGCGGCCGGGGCGCTGCTGCCCGGTCCGGGGTGGGCGCCGGTGGTCCTGGCCGTGGCGGCGCTGGCCGTCCTGGGGTTCGCGCTGGGCGGGGCGGTCGGTGGCAGCGGGATCCGCTGGGCCTTCATGCTGACCGTCGGCGGGGTGGCCGTCGCCATCGTCGGCCTTTATCTGGATATCGCCTGAAATTTCGGGTGATGGGCCGTATCGTGGTCTCCCCGTAGCGTGAGACCACGATGCGGCGGACGCCGCGTCTGGGGCCCACGTCCAGACGTGACGAGCCTTTGGGTTACTTAGGTAAGGCTAAGCTTAGTTTTGAGGTCCCGGCGAGCCCTGTCAAGACGGGACTCTGTGATCTGGTTCATAGAGATTGATGATTTATCCCGAAAAACAGCGCTTATGAGTGCTTTGAGGGGAGATCTAGCTTCATGAGCTAAAGGTGACATTTGTCAATTGACATCACGAGGATCATGCGCCAATTTAGGCAAGGCTTGCCTAAATGAGGAGTAGTATGTCCCCGGCCCCGCTGCGTCGCCGTCTGGCCACGAGCCTGTCCGTCTTCACGCTCGCCGCCCTGACCGCGTGCGGTTCCGGCCCCGGCACCACCGGCACCACTGAGGCCGCCCCCGACCCCTCGGGACCGGCGCCCTCCGCAGCCGCCGACCGGGTCGTCGAGGCGACCAACGGGAAGGTCACCGTCCCCGGCGGCGTCGAGCGTATCGTGTCGATCTCCTACGCCACCGGCGCCCTGCTCGACCTCGGCGTGCTGCCGGTCGGCACCAGCGCCATCGACGAGAACAACCCGATGGAACTGCTGCCCTCCCAGGTCGAGACCGCCAGGAAGATCGAGTCGATCGGCTCCGGCATCGAGGTCAACATCGAGAAGGTCGCCTCGCTCGACCCCGACCTCATCATCGTCGAGGGCGCCACCGCCTTCGACTGGGGCGTCAAGAAGCTCGAAGGCGTCGCGCCGACCCTCTACTTCGGGATCAAGACGCCGGTCGACCTGCTGGACGCCCAGCGGAAGATCGCCACCGCCGTCGGCAAGGACACCGAGTTCGCCAAGCTCAAGGCCGACTACGAGGCCGGGACCGCCCGGATCAAGAGCACCTACGCCGACAGGCTGTCCACGCTGAAGTGGTCCATCGCCTCCTCCTACGGCGGCGGCGAGTTCCTCGTCGACACCCGCACCTCCTGGGTCGGCCGGATCCTCGTCGACGCCGGAGCCACCTTCTCCGCCGCCTCCGCCGAGGACAAGGAGCACGAGGTCACCTACTCCGACGAGAAGATCAGCGTGCTGGCCGACGCCGACGTGATCCTCGTGCCGAGGACGGCCGCCACCGGCGAGGTGCCGCAGGAGACCCGCGACCTCACGGAGAAGCCCGCCTGGAAGCTCCTCAAGGCCGCGAAGAACGGCAAGGTGCTGCCCCTCACCTACGCGACCGCCGACAGGTACGGCACCTCGATCGACGTGCTCAACCAGGTCGAGACCATCCTGAAGGGTCTGTAGCCGTGCGCCCGCCCCTCCCGTCAGGCCGTCCACGGCACGTGGCAGGGTGACCCCGCCCGCTCCCGTGGCGGCCGGACCCGCGGCCCCCGGTGGGCCGTTCACGGCACGCGCCAGGCGGCCCTGGCTCGCGCTCGGCCTGCTCTGCTGCCTGGCCGTGCTCGTGGTGCTCGCCGGGGCGGGCATCGCGATCGGCGCCAAGTCCGTCGCGCCCGCCGAGGTGCTGCGCGTCCTGTTCACCTACGCGCCGGCCGACGACAACTGGATCGTCGTGCACACCTCCCGCCTGCCCAGGACGCTGCTCGGCATCGCCGTCGGTGTCTCGCTCGGGCTGGCCGGGTGCCTCATGCAGTCCCTGACCCGCAACCCGCTGGCCGACCCCGGGCTGCTCGGCGTCAACGGCGGCGCCGCCGCCGCGGTCGCCGGGGCGACCTCGCTGCTCGACCTGCGCACCTTCTCCGCCTACGTGTGGTTCGCGCTGCTCGGCGCCGTCGTCGCCTCCGCCGCCGTCTACCTGCTCGGCGGCGTCGGCCGCACCAGCGTGACGCCGGTACGGCTGGCACTGGCCGGGACCGCGATCACGGCGGTGCTCACCTCGTTCGTCAGCGGCCTCATCCTGCTCGACCCGCTGACCCTCAACCGGTTCCGCTTCTGGCAGATCGGCACCTTCGGCGGGATCGACGCCGCCGTGACCGCGCAGGTGATCCCCTTCCTGGGGGTGGGCACGCTGCTCGCCCTCGCCCTGGCCCGCCCGCTCAACACGATGAACCTCGGCGCCGACACCGCCCGCGCCCTCGGCGCGAACCCGGCCCGCACGACCGCGCTGAGCCTGCTGGCCATCACGCTGCTGTGCGGGGCCTCGACGGCGGCGGCCGGTCCCATCACCTTCGTCGGCCTTGCCGTACCGCACGTCGCCCGGCACCTCACCGGCCCCGACATGCGCTGGACGCTGCCCTACTCGGCGCTGCTCGGCGCGGTCGCGGTGCTGGCCGCCGACATCGTGGGCCGGGTGGTCATCAGCCCGGAGGAGCTCGAGGTGGGCGTGGTGACGGCCTTCCTCGGCGCCCCCCTGTTCATCGCGCTCGTGCGGCGCAGGAAGCTCGCGGAGCTATGAGTATCTCGCTGGGCCGGTCACGCGCCAGGGCCGTGCGCCGCGCGGTGGCCGTCTGCCTCGCCCTGGCCGTCGTCGTGACGCTCGTGGCGGGCTACACGCTCGCCAGCGGCGACTACCCGCTGTCGCCCCAGGAGGTGCTGGGCATCCTCGGCGGGGCGGGCAGGCGCGCGCAGCGCTACATCGTGACGCAGGTGCGCCTGCCCCGCGTCCTGGTCGCGGTCCTGGTCGGGGCGGCCATGGGTACGGCGGGTGCCCTGTTCCAGAGCCTGTCCCGCAACCCGCTGGGCAGTCCCGACGTCATCGGCTTCACCGCGGGCTCCGCGACGGGCGCGCTGGTGGCCGTCCTCGTCGTCGGCGGGGGCCCGGCCACCGTCGCGGGCGGGGCGGTCGCGGGAGGCGCGCTCACCGCCGCCGCCGTCTACCTGCTGACCTGGAACGGCGGCGTGCGCGGCTACCGGCTCGTGCTCGTCGGCATCGGCGTCAGCGCGCTGCTGACCGCGTTCAACGCCTACCTGCTGGCCAAGGCGTCCTTCGGGGACGCGCAGAGCGCCGCGGTGTGGCTGACCGGCAGCCTGAACGCCCGTGGCTGGGAGCACGTCTGGCCGCTGCTCGCGGCGCTGGCCGTACTGCTGCCCGCCGCGCTCGCCCTGGCCAGGCCGCTGCGGGCGCTCGAACTGGGTGAGGAGGTCGCGACCGGCCTCGGGGTGCCGCTCGAACGGGTCAGGGCCGGGGTGATGCTGGTCGGGGTCGCGCTCACCGCCGCCGCGACCGCCGCGGCCGGGCCGATCGCCTTCGTCGCGCTGGCCGCGCCGCAGGTCGCCAGGAGGCTGACCCGGGCCTCGGGACCCGGGATCCTCGCCTCCGCGCTGACCGGCGCGGCCATGCTGACCGGAGCCGACCTGGCCGCCCAGCGGCTGCTCGCCCCGACCCAGCTCCCCGTCGGCGTGCTGACCGGCGTCATGGGCGGCTGCTACCTCGTCTGGCTGCTGGCCCACGAGTGGCGCGCCGGCCGTACGGGAACGGGCAGGGGAGTCGGGGGCTGAGCGGCTCACGTCAGGGGCAGGCGCCTGAGCAGGTAGGTGTCCATGATCCAGCCCTTGCTGTCGCGGGCCTGGGCGCGCAGGGCGCGGATGCGCTCGGCCACCTCGGGCACCGGGCCTGAGACCAGGATCTCGTCAGGGGTGCCCAGGTAGGCGCCCCAGTAGATGTGGAACTCCTCGCCCAGCTCTCCCAGGTCGGCGAAGGCGCAGTGCGCGTCGAGCATGACGACGACGTCGTCGGCCGTCGGACCGTCCTGCGCCAGGCGGCGGCCCGTGGTGACGTGCACCGGGCGGCCGACCCGGTTCAGGTTGGTACGGTGCCGGGCGGTCAGCGCGGAGACGCTCGTGATGCCCGGGACGACCTCGTGGTCGAAGGTGACCGTCCCCCGCTCGATGACCTCCTCGATCCCGGCCAGCGTGCTGTCGTAGAGTCCGGGGTCGCCCCAGACCAGGATCGCCCCCGTCTCGCCGTCGCCCAACTCGTCGCGGACGAACGCCTCGTACAGGTCGGCGCGCCGCGAACGCCACGTCTCGACCGCCGAGGCGTAGGCGGGGGTGGTCCTGTCCCGCTCGGGGTCACGGGCCTCGACCACCCGGTACGGCTGCCGCCCGTGCGCCTCGATCATGTCCCGGCGCAGGTCGGCCAGGTCGTGTTTGACGGCACCCTTGTCGACCAGCAGGAAGGCGTCGGCCCGGCCGATGGCCTTGACCGCCTGGAGGGTGAGATGGTCGGGGTCGCCCGCGCCGATGCCGATGATGAGGATTCGCTTCACGGGGAAGAGTCTGCCCTCCCCGCCACGGGCAGGTCCCGCTGGGCCGGTCCCGTGTAGGTGCCCAGCGGCCGGATGAGCACGTTCGCCTGGAGTTGCTCGGCGATGTGGGCGGTCCAGCCGGTGATGCGGCTCATCACGAAGATGGGGGTGAACAGCGGGATGTCGAAGCCCATGAGGTGGTAGGCGAGCCCGGCCGGATAGTCCAGGTTCGGGTGGATGCCCTTGCGGTCGAACACGGCTTTTTCGAGGGCTGCGTGCAGCTCCGCGAGCCGTACCGCACGGGGGTCGTCACTGACGGCGACCAGCCGTCCGAGGGCCTGGCTCATGATGGGCACGCGTGAGTCGCCGTGCTTGTAGACCCGGTGCCCGAATCCCATGATCTTCCGTTTCTCGGCCAGCGCCCGGTCCAGCCACGCCCCGACCCGCTCCGGCTCGCCGATCTCGTTCAGCGTGTGCATCACGGCCTCGTTGGCCCCGCCGTGCAGCGGGCCCTTGAGGGCGCCGACGGCGGCGGTGACGGCGCTGTAGAGGTCCGACAGGGTCGAGGTGACCACCCGGGCGGTGAAGGTCGAGGCGTTGAAGCTGTGCTCGGCGTAGAGGATCAGCGAGATCTCGAAGCAGCGCACCACCTCGGGCGCGGGCACGGCGCCGAAGCACATGTGGAAGAAGTTCTCGGCCAGGCCGAGCGACGGGTCCGGCGGGATCGGGTCGAGACGCCGGCGGCGGCGCTGGTCGGCGGCCACGACCGTGGGCAGCCTGGCCAGCAGCGCCAGCGACTTGGCGCGGTTGGCCGCGAGGCTCCCGTCGTCCTCGGTGAGGTCCTGGGTGCCGAGGTAACTGATCACCGTGCGCAGCACGTCCATGGGGTGGCAGGTGGCGGGCAGCCGGGCGACGATCTCGGCGGCGGCCCGGTCGAGGGGGCGCAGCGCCCGCTCACGTGCCTCAAGCTCCCGTAGCTGCGTCGTCGTCGGCAGCTCGCCGTACCACAGCAGGTGGGCGACCTCCTCGAAGGAGCGGCTCGCCGCCAGGTCCTGGACGGGATAACCGCGGTAGGTCAGGGAGTTGGTCTCGGTGACGACCGTGGAGATGCCGGTGGTGTCGACCACGACACCGGCCAGGCCGCGATGGATCTGGGTCATGTCAGGCCTCTCAGGCGCCGGGCGGGAGCGAGAAGGTGTGGACGTCGCCGTCGAAGGTCGTGTAGCCGGAGTAGTCGAGCAGTTCGTACAGCCGCGAGCGGGTCTGCATGCGCTCCACGAGCGGCGCCTGGGTGCCGTCCTCGGCGATGACGCGCAGCCCCTCCTCGATGGCGCCCATGGCCAGCCGCAGCAGGGTGACCGGATATATCACGATGTTGTAGCCCAGGGAGGCCAGGGTGGTCGCCTTCAACAGCGGACCCTTGCCGAACTCGGTCATGTTCGCGATGAGCGGCACGTCGATCGCGGCGCGGAAGGCCTCGAACTCCCGCTCGTCCCTCAGAGCCTCGGGGAAGATCACGTCGGCCCCCGCGTCCACGTAGGCCCTGGCGCGCTCGATCGCCGCGTCGAGTCCCTCGACGGTACGGGCGTCGGTGCGGGCGCACAGGACGAACGCGGGGTCGCGCCGGGCCTCGACGGCGGCCTTGACCCTGCGGACCATCTCGTCGGCCGGGGTGATCGTCTTGCCGTCCAGGTGGCCGCAGCGCTTCGGGTTGACCTGGTCCTCAAGGTGGCAGCCCGCCAGCCCGGCGTCCTCAAGGAGCTGGACGGTGCGGGCGGCGTTCATCGGCTCGCCGAAGCCGGTGTCGGCGTCCACCAGGGTCGGCAGGTCGGTGACGCGGGCGATCTGCCCGGCCCGCCCGGCGACCTCGGTGAGCGTGGTCAGGCCGATGTCGGGCAGAGCCAGCTCGGCCGACATGACCGCGCCGGAGACGTAGACGCCCTCGAAGCCGCTCTCCTGGACGAGCACGGCGCTCAGCGGGTTGATCGCCCCCGGCATCCGCAGCAGGCGGCCTGAGGCCAGCCCCTCGCGCAGGGCCAGGCGCCGGGCGGTGGGTGTCGTGCGGGTGTGCAGCATCTAGAACAGCCCCTTCGGGAGTACGGCGTCGGCCTCGGCCAGGGCGCGGTGGTCGACGGCGGGGAACAGTCCGGCGAGGCCGGACGCGGACAGCCCGGCCAGCCCCTCGGCGGCGGCCAGGAAGCGGTCCTGGTCGGCGGGGGCGACGACGCCCTCGGCGAGGGTACGGAACTTGCCGACGTAGCCGTCGCGGCCGAACGGGCGCGCCCCGCGCGGGTGGGCGTCGGCGACGGCCAGCTCCTCCTCGACGACGGTGCCGTCGGTGAGGGTGACCACGGCCCGCCCGCCGAACGCCTTGGCCGCCGGATCCGGATCGTGGTAGCGGCGGGTCCACTCCGGGTCCTCGACGGTGCTGATCGCGTGCCAGAGCCGTACGGTGTCCGGACGGGCCGCGCGTTCGGGCGCGTAGGAGCGCTCGTGGTGCCAGGCGCCGTCCTGCAGGGCCACGGCCATGATGTAGGCCACCGAGTGGTCGAGCGTCTCCCTGCTGGCCGTGGGGTCGTACTTCTGCGGGTCGCCGGAGCCCGAGCCGATCACGTTGTGGGTGTGGTGACTGGTGTGCAGGACGACGCTCTCCACCTTCGAGGGGTCGATCTTCTCCCGCAGCGAGCGGGCCAGGTCGATGACGGCCTGGGCTTGGTACTCGGCGGAGTGCTCCTTGGTGTAGGTCTCCAGGATGGCCCGCGGCGGCTCGCCGGGCTCGGGGAGCCGGACGGTGTAGGAGGCGCCGGGGCCGTCGAGCATCCAGGCGACGAAACCGTCCTCGCCCTCGTAGATCGGGGAGGGCGCGCCCTCGCCGCGCATCGCCCTGTCGACCGCCTCGACGGCCGCCTTGCCCGCGAAGGCCGGGGCGAAGGCCTTCCAACTGGAGATCTCGCCCTTGCGGGACTGGCGGGTGGCGGTCGTGGTGTGCACGGCCTGCTGGACCGCCTGGTAGGTGACCTCGACCGGCAGGCCGAGCAGCGCGCCGATCCCGCAGGCCGTGGCGGCGCTCAGGTGCGCGACGTGGTCGATGCGGTGCCTGTGCAGGCACACGGCCTTCACCAGGGCGACGTGCACCTCGTAGGCCACGACGACGCCGCGCAGCAGGTCGGCCCCGGTGCGGCCCGCGTGCTGGGCCACGGCCAGCAGCGGCGGGATGTTGTCCCCGGGGTGGGAGTAGTCGGCGGCCAGGAAGGTGTCGTGGAAGTCGAGTTCCCGTACGGCGGTGCCGTTGGCCCAGGCCGCCCACTCCGGCGACACCCGCGCCAGCGGATCGGCCCCGAAGACCGAGGCGCCGGGGGCACCGGGGGCGCCGGGCGCGGCGGTGTGCGGCAGGGCCTGGGAGCGGGCGACGGCCACGGGACGGCGGCGCAGGGAGGCGACGGCGACCGCGGCGTTGTCGATGACCCGGTTGACCGCCATCGCGGCCACGTCGGCGCCGACCTCGGCGGCCGAACGGGAGATCTCGGCCAGTTTCCAGGCCAGTTGCTCCGTCCTCGGCGGGGTCTCGGCGCTGGGGTGGACCCGCAGGTGGTGGTCGATCATGGGACTCCTCTGGGCGTCGGCACGCTGGGCCGTACCAGGATCGTCCTGTCCTCGCCGGGAGTCGATGACCGGAATGAGCGAAGTATGTACATGCAAAAGCAGGGAAAATGCGAAATTTGCTAATTTTGCGGATGCTATCTTCGCAGTCTCCCGAGCTGAGAAGGGGCCGCAGTGGAGAAGAAGGTCTACGCCCACGCCCGGCTGCGCAGGCTGCGCCGTGAGCACGGCCTGAGCCAGGTCGAGCTGGCCAGGCGCCTCGGCATCTCGGCGAGCTACCTCAACCAGATCGAGCACAGCCAGCGCCCGCTGACCGTGCCGGTGCTGCTGCGGATCACCGAGCTGCTCGGCGTGGACGCGGAGTTCTTCTCCGTCGCGGGGGAGGAGCGCCTGGCCGCCGACCTGCGCGAGGCGCTGCAGGACGAGGTGTGCGGGCTGACGCTGTCGGCGGAGGAGCTGACCGAGGTGACCCGCGACCACCCCGGCGTGGCCAGGGCGCTGGTCGCCCTGCACCACCGCTACCGCGACGCCGCCGAACAGGTAGCCGCGCTGGGCAGCCCCGGCGACTACCCGGTCGCCGACCCCCACGACGAGGTCAGGGACTTCTTCTACAGCCGCCACAACCACTTCGCCGAGCTTGAGGCGGTCGCCGAGCGGACCGCGGGACGCGTCGGCCTGCGCCCCGGCAGGGCCGCGGAGACCGTCGCCGCCCTGCTGGCCGACGAGCACGGCGTCAGGACGGTCCGGGCCTCGCCGCACGCCCCGCAGACCGGGGACGCCCGCAGGTTCGACGCCGCCTCGGGCGTGCTGTTCCTGTCGCCCTGGCTGACCGACGGGCAGCGGGCCTTCCAGATGGCCGCCCAGCTCGCCGTCCTCGAACACGGCGAGCTGCTGACGACCCTGGCCGAGGACCCGGCGCTCAGCTCGCGGACCGCCTCCTCGCTGGCCCGCATCGGCCTGGCCAGCTACTACGCGGGCGCGCTGCTGATGCCGTACGCCGCCTTCCACGCCGACGCCGAGGAGCTGCGCTACGACGTCGAGCTGCTGCAGGCCCGCTACGGCGTCGGGTTCGAGACCGTCTGCCACCGGCTCAGCACCCTGCAGCGGCCCGGTCTGCGCGGGGTGCCCTTCTCCTTCCTGCGGGTGGACCGGGCGGGCAACATCTCCAAGCGCCAGTCGGCTACCGACTTCCACTTCTCCCGGCTCGGCGGCACCTGCCCGCTGTGGACGGTCTACGACGCCTTCTCCGCGCCCGGCAGGATCCTCACCCAGGTGGCCGAGATGCCCGACGGCAAGCGGTACTTCTGGGCCGCCCGCACCGTCACCCGGGGCGGGTACGGCCACCGGGCCCCGCGCGCCGCGTTCGCGGTCGCCCTGGGCTGCGAGCTGCGTCACGCCCACCGGCTGGTCTACTCCGAGGGCGTGGCCCTCGACGACCCGGGGGCCGCCGTGCCGATCGGTCTCGGCTGCCGCATCTGCGAGCGGCGCGACTGCGTGCAGCGGGCCAGGCCCCCGGCGGGAGGCCGCCTGGAGATCGACGAGAACCGCCGCACCCACGTCCCCTACCCGGTCCTCAACCAGGAGACCGGCGACCGGGAGGTGGGCACTGGCGGCACAGGGAACCCCCCGTCACCTGTGAGATGATGCCGCCGCAGGCGACGGCGAGGAAGAGGAAGCCGGTGCGAGTCCGGCGCGGTCCCGCCACTGTGACCGGGGAGCGAACCGCACACGCGGTTCGGCCCAGGGAGCCAGAGACTCACGCGGTCGCCTCCTCAACGAGTTCGGGGCGGACCTCCCCGGGAGAGGATCGGTGATCGTCATGCCCCCCGTCCGGCGTGCCCCGGTGATCGTGCCCGCCGGTCCGGAGACCGTCTCGGCGGTGCTGGCCGAGGTCTCCACGGTGGGCGGCTACTTCGAGCTCGACGCGGGCGAGGCCGAACCCGGCTGGCGGCCGCTCACCGACCTGCTCACCGACCGCGCCCTGCTGGCACGGCGCGTCGCCGAGGTCGCCACCCGCCTGGGCACCGACCAGACCAGGGTCGCGGCCTCCATCCAGTTCCAGGGGCTCGCGGCCCGCCTGTGGTCACCGGTCGTCGGGGCCTTCGCCGCCCACGGCCTGCTCCTCGACCTGGCCCCCACCCGGGTGCACTGGTATCCCGCCCCCACGGGGCCGCTGCCGTTGCGTGCCGTACGGCCCGGCGGATGGCAGGTCGCCGATCCCGCCGAGGCGGCGGGGCCGATGTACCACGGGGTGGTGACCGGGCTGCTCGAACCGCTGGCGTCGGCCGTACGGGAGATCGTCGGCATCTCGTCCACCCTGCTGTGGGGCAACACCGCCTCCGCGCTGGCGGGCGCCGTGTGCGTCCTGGCCCGCCAGCGCCCCGAGCTGGCCGGGCGGGCCGTCGCGCTGGGCCGGGAACTGCTGGGGACGGGGTCGCTGCGGGACACCGGTGGGCTGGCCGAGCCCGTCCCGGGGCGGCCGTCCTTCACCAGGAACAGCTGCTGCCTGTACTACCGGCTGCCCGGCGGTGGCAAGTGCGGCGACTGCGTGCTGCTCGCGAGCCGTACAAGAGAGAGGCTCGCGAGCCGTACGAGAGAGAGGGGAGACACGTGAGCGGGATCACCGTCTGCCGGGACTGCTGCTGCGGCAGCGCCCGCAAGGTGCCGGGACTCGACCACGACGAGCAGTTGCGCAGGCTGTCGGAGATCGCTGAGGTGCGCGTCAGCGACTGCCTCGACGTGTGCGAGCAGGCCAACGTGGTCGTCGTACGGCCTTCGCCGGAGGGACGCGCGGCGGGCGGGCGGCCCGTGTGGCTCGGGCTGGTCAACCACCCGGACGCCGCGAAGGACATCGCCGCCTGGATCGGGGACGGCGGCCCCGGCCTCGCGCCGATGCCCGACATCCTGACCCTGCACACCATCACCCCGCCGGGCAGGACCGGCGGGGCGGGGAACCTCAGCGGTTGACGAACGAGGGCGGGCGCTTCTCGGTGAAGGCGGCCATGCCCTCCTTCTGGTCGGCGGTGGCGAAGGTGGCGTGGAAGACACGCCGCTCGAACCGCACCCCCTCGGCGAGCGTGGTCTCGAACGCCCGGTTCACGCTCTCCTTGACCATCATCGCGATGGGCGTGGACATGTTCGCGATGGTCTCCGCGAGGGCCAGGGCCTCGGACAGCAGGTCGGCGGCGGGCACGATCCGGGAGACCAGCCCGGCCCGCTCGGCCTCGGCGGCGTCCATGGTGCGCCCGGTCAGGCACAGCTCCATGGCCTTGGCCTTGCCGACGGCGCGGGTCAGCCGCTGGGAGCCGCCGATGCCGGGGATGACGCCGAGCTTGATCTCCGGCTGGCCGAAGACCGCGGTGTCGGCGGCGATGAGCACGTCGCAGAGCATGGCCAGCTCGCAGCCGCCGCCGAGCGCGTAGCCCGCCACCGCCGCGACCGTGGGCTTGCGGACCTCGCCGAGCCGGTCCCAGGCGGAGAACCAGTCGGCCAGGTAGACGTCCATGTAGTCGTTGGGCTGCATCTCCTTGATATCGGCCCCCGCGGCGAAGGCCCGCTCCGAGCCGGTGACGACGATGCAGCCGACGTCCGGGTCACGGTCGAGCGTGGTCGCCGCGTCGATGACCTCCTCCATGACCCGCAGGTTGAGCGCGTTGAGCGCCTTCGGGCGGTTGAGGGTGATCAGGCCGGTACGGCCCTTGCGGTCGAGAAGGATGGTCTCATACTGAGTCACGATTTTTCCCTGATGGCGTTGACGATGGCGGAGAAGTCCTGACCCGCGCCCGGCCCCTCGGCGAAGGCGGCGTAGATCTCCGCCGCCCGCAGGCCGAGTTCCGCGGCCACGCCACCCGCCCTGATGGCCTCGGCGGCCAGGCCCAGGTCCTTGGCCATGAGCGCGGCGGCGAAGCCCGGCTGGTAGTCGCGGTTGGCGGGACTCGCCGGGACCGGGCCGGGGACCGGGCAGTTGGAGGTCAGCGCCCAGCACTGGCCCGAGGCCGTCGAGACCACGTCGAACAGCGCCTGGTGCGACAGGCCGAGGCTCTCACCCAGCACGAACGCCTCGCTGACGGCGATCATCGAGGCGCCGAGGATCATGTTGTTGCAGATCTTCGCGGCCTGCCCGGCGCCGGGACCGCCGCAGTGCACGACCCTGCGGCCCATCGTGGACAGCAGCGGGGAGACGGCGGCGAAGTCGTCCTCCCCGGCGCCGACCATGAAGGTCAGCGTGGCAGCCGTCGCCCCGGCCACGCCCCCGGAGACCGGGGCGTCGAGCGCGCGGTGCCCGGCCGCGACTGCGGCCTGTCCCGCGGCGCGGGCGTCGGCGACGTCGATGGTCGAGCAGTCGGCGAACAGCGTTCCCGGCGCGGCGGCCCCCAGCACCTGGTCGTAGCAGCCGAGCACGTGCCGCCCGCTGGGCAGCATCGTGACGACGGTCCCGGCGCCGTCCACGGCCTCCGTGGCGGAGGCGGCGAGGCGGACGCCGTTCTCCCCGGCCCGTTCGAGCGCCTCGGGAACCAGGTCGAACCCGGTCACCTCGTAGCCCGCCTTGACCAGGTTGGCGGCCATCGGACCGCCCATGTTGCCCAGGCCGATGAAGGCGATCGTCATCGCGGTCCTCCGGACAGTCCGAGTTCGCGCTCCCCGAGGGGCGCGAAGAAGCGGTCGATGTCCCGTTCGTCCACCTCTTCGAGCTGGGCGGGCGACCAGCGGGGGGAGCGGTCCTTGTCGATCACCTGGGCGCGGATGCCCTCCACCAGGTCCGGTACGGCCAGCATCCCGAGGGAGACGCGGTACTCCTGGTCGAGCGCCTCCTCAAGGGAGCCGAGCTCTTTGGCCAGGCGCAGGGAGCGCAGGGTGGCCTTCAGCGCGGTCGGCGACTTGGCGGAGATCAGCTCGGCCGCCCGCTTGGCCCCCTCCGCACCGCTGTCGAGCAGCCGCTCCACGATCTCCTCGACCGTGTCGGCGGAGTAGCAGGCGTCGATCCACCCGCGCTCACCGGCCAGCTCGCCGGGCGGCACGGGACGGGCGAAGGCGGTGACCGCCCCGGCCACGTCCCGCGAGGCCAGCGCGGTTGTGAGGGCCTCAAGGTCGCCGGAGGGCACGAAGTGGTCGGCCAGCCCGCAGGCGATAGCGTCGCCCGCGCCGATCGCCGCCGCGGTCAGCGCCAGGTGGGTGCCCAGCTCGCCGGGCGCCCGCGACAGCAGGTAGGTGCCGCCCACGTCGGGCACGAACCCGATCGTGGTCTCCGGCATGGCCAGGGTGGTGCGCTCGGTGACGATCCGCACCCCGCCGTGCGCGGACACGCCCACCCCGCCGCCCATCACGATGCCGTCCATCAGCGCCACGTACGGCTTGCCGTACCGGGCGACGAGGGCGTTGAGGCGGTACTCGTCCCGCCAGAACGCGGGGGAGTTCCCGCCCCCGGCCCTGGCGTCCTCGTAGATGGAGCGGATGTCGCCCCCGGCGCACAGGCCGCGCTCGCCCGCGCCCCTGATGAGCACGGTGGCCACGGCGTCGTCCTCCGCCCAGGCGCGCAGGACGGCGTCGATGCGGCGGATCATGTCGTGGTTCAGGGCGTTCAGGGCCCGGGGCCGGTTGAGGACGACCTGCCCGAGACGGCCGGTGACCAGCGTCTCGACCTCGGCGTCCGGCTGTGGGTTCATCAGGCGGCTCCAACCAGTCCTCTGGCGACGATGACGCGCATGATCTCGTTCGTTCCTTCCAGGATCCGGTGCACCCGCAGGTCGCGGACGATCTTCTCGATGCCGTACTCGGTGAGGTAGCCGTACCCGCCGTGCAGTTGCAGGGCCTGGTCGGCGACGGTGAAGCCGGTGTCGGTGGCGAACCGCTTGGCCATCGCGCACAGCTCGGCCGCCCTGGGGTCGCCCGCGTCGAGCGCGGCGGCGGCCCGCCACACCAACGCCCTGGCGGCCTCCAGTTCGGTCGCCATGTCGGCCAGGGAGAACTGCAGCGCCTGGGCGCGCAGCAGCTTGGCGCCGAAGGCCTCCCGGTCGGCGAGGTAGGAGGTGCAGGCGTCGAGGGCGGCCTGCGCGCCGCCCAGGGAGCAGGCGGCGATGCCGAGGCGGCCGCCGTTCAGGCCGCTCATCGCGATCCGGAAGCCGCCGCCCTCCTCGCCGAGCAGCCGCGAGGCAGGGACGCGTACCCCGTCCAGGATGACCTGCCGGGTCGGCTGGGCGTTCCAGCCCATCTTGTCCTCGTTGGGGCCGAAGGACAGGCCGGGGTCGTCGCGCTCGACGACGAACGCCGAGATGCCCTTGGCGCCGGGACCTCCGGTGCGGGCCATCACCACGTACACCTGGGCGGCCCCGGCGCCGGAGATGAACTGCTTGACCCCGTCGAGGACGTAGTGGTCGCCGTCGAGGACCGCCCGGGTGCCGAGCGCGGCGGCGTCGGATCCGGCGCCCGGTTCGGTGAGGCAGTAGGCGGCCAGGTCCCGCATCGAGCACAGACCGGGCAGCCAGCGGGCGCGCTGGTCGCCGGTGCCGTAGCGGTCGATCATCCAGGCGACCATGTTGTGGATGGAGGTGTAGGCCGCGATGGAGGGACAGCCGGTGGCCAGTGCCTCGAAGGCCAGCACCCCGTCGGTCCTGGACAGGCCGGAGCCGCCCATCTCCTCGGCGACGTAGACACCGCCGAGCCCGAGGTCGGCGGCCTTGGCCAGCACGTCGACCGGGAAGTGCTTGCGGCGGTCCCAGTCGACGGCGTTGGGCGCCAGGTGCTCGTCGGCGAAGCCGCGGACCGCCTCGACGATCGCCGCCTGCTCGTCGGTGAGAGTGAGCATCGGCGTCAGCCCATCGTGGGAATAACGAAGCTCGCGCCTTCCCTGAGCCCGGAGGGCCAGCGCGAGGTGACGGTCTTGGTGCGGGTGCAGAAGCGGATCGAGTCCGTGCCGAACTGGTTGAGGTCGCCGAACGCCGACCGCTTCCAGCCGCCGAAGCCGTGGTAGGCGACCGGGACCGGGATGGGGACGTTGACGCCGACCATGCCGGTGTTCACCCGCCGGGTGAAGTCGCGGGCGGTGTCGCCGTCACGGGTGAAGATGGCCACGCCGTTGCCGTACTCGTGCTCGGTCGGCAGGCGCAGCGCCTCCTCGTAGGAGGCCGCGCGCACCACGGACAGGACGGGGCCGAAGATCTCCTCCCGGTAGACGCGCATGTCCGGGGTGACGTGGTCGAAGAGCGAGGCGCCGACGAAGAAGCCGTCCCCGTTCCCCGGCAGCTCGGCCTGGCGGCCGTCGACCACCAGGCGGGCGCCCTCGGCGACGCCGACGTCGAGGTAGCCGCGGACCCGCTCCAGCGCGTCCGCGCCGACCAGCGGCCCGAAGTCGGCGGCGGGGTCGTCGGACAGGCCGACCCGCAGCTCGCCGATCCGCTCGACCAGCTTGGCGACCAGGGCCTCGGCGGTCTCCTCCCCGACGGGGACGGCCACGGAGATGGCCATGCAGCGCTCGCCCGCCGAGCCGTACCCCGCGCCGATCAGCGCGTCGGCGGCCTGGTCGAGGTCGGCGTCGGGCATGACGATCAGGTGGTTCTTGGCGCCGCCGAAGCACTGGGCGCGCTTGCCGTTCGCGGAGGCGACGGTGTAGACGTGCTCGGCCACCGCGGTCGAGCCGACGAAGCCGACCCCGCCGACCCTCGGGTCGGTCAGCAGCGTCTCGACGGCCAGCCGGTCGCCGTTGACCACGTTCAGCACGCCGGGCGGCAGGCCCGCCTCGACGAACAGCTCGGCCAGGCGCAGCGGCACCGAGGGGTCACGCTCGGACGGCTTGAGCACGAAGGCGTTCCCGCAGGCTAGGGCGGGCGCGGCCTGCCACAGCGGAATCATCGCCGGGAAGTTGAACGGGGTGATCCCGGCGATCACCCCCAGCGGCTGGCGCATCGAGTACACGTCGATGCCGGTCCCGGCGCTGTCGGTGAAGTCGCCCTTGAGCAGGTGCGGGATGCCCGCGGCGAACTCGACGACCTCAAGGCCGCGCTGCAGGTCGCCGTCGGCGTCGGCGATGGTCTTGCCGTGCTCGGAGGACAGCAGCCGGGCCAGGGAGTCGCGTTCGGCGTCGGCCAGGCGCAGGAAGCGCAGCAGCACCCGGGCGCGGCGCTGCGGGTTCCACCCGGCCCACTCCCGCTGGGCGGCCTCGGCGTCGGCGAGCGCCGCCTCGACCTCCTCCCGGCTGGCCAGCGGGACGCGGGCCTGGACCCGCCCGGTGTTGGGGTCGAGGACGTCGCCGTACTCGCCGGAGGTCCCGGGGACCTGTTTGCCGCCGATGAAGTGTGTCAGCTCACGAACCATGAACGTCCTGCCTTCGCCAGATGGGGATCCGAGGGTGGGCGTCAGCGCGTGGGACATCCCACGGCCTGGACGTCGCCGGGCTCGCGAGCGCGTGTCGATGCCATGCGTGTTCGCTCCATCCTCGTGGACAACACGGACAAACCCACGGCCGGTATCCTGACTCCCGGATCAGCGCACGTCACCCGGCCTTCCCAGCTCTCGCCAGTGGCCTTTTCCACGCGATGACGCACTCCCCGGTCACAGTGGCGGGACCGTGCCGGACTCACACCGGCTTCCCTGCACCGCGGACCTTCGTCTCGAAAATATAGTTGGACGTCCTACTAAGTCCAGAGCGTACGGCGTTCGCCCTCGGAAGAGTTGCTGCCTATCATTCGTAGTTGCGAACTACTTGCAACAAGGGGGTGGCATGGCGGTCGTCCTGGGGATCGAGACCTCGTGCGACGAGACCGGCGTCGGCATCGTCTCCGACGGGCGCCTCCTCGGCGCCGCGCTGGCCTCCTCGATGGAGGAGCACGCGCGCTTCGGCGGGGTGGTGCCGGAGATCGCCGCCCGCGCCCACCTGGAGTCGCTCGTCCCCTGCGTGCGGGCCGCCTTCCAGCAGGCAGGGATCGGCCCCTCGGAGATCGACGCGGTCGCGGTCACCTCCGGCCCCGGCCTGGCCACCGCGCTGCAGACCGGCCTCGCCGCCGCCAAGGCCTACGCCCTGGCCTGGGACCGCCCCCTGTACGGCGTGCACCACCTGGCCGGGCACGTGGCCGCCGACACCCTGGAGAACGGCCCGCTGCCGTCCCGCTCGGTCGCGCTGATCGTCTCCGGTGGGCACACCTCGCTGCTGCTGCTCGGCGACCTGGCCCGCGACCCGGTCGTCCACCTCGGCGACACCCGCGACGACGCCGCGGGGGAGGCCTTCGACAAGGTCGCCAGGCTCCTCGGCCTCGCCTACCCCGGCGGCCCCGCCGTCGCCGAGGCCGCCCGCGACGGCGACCCCGGGGCTGTCGTCTTCCCCCGCGCGATGCTCGGCGCGGGCTACGACTTCTCCTTCTCCGGCCTCAAGAGCGCCGTCGCCAGGCACGTGGAACGGGCCGGAAGCACCCTCGCCGTGCCGGACGTCGCGGCCTCCTTCCAGGAGGCGGTCGCCGACGTGCTGACCCGCAAGGCCGTCGAGGCCTGCCTTGCCCACGGCGTGGACACCCTCGTGATCGTCGGTGGCGTCGCCGCCAACCGCAGACTGCGCGACCTCGCCGCCGAGCGATGCCGTACGGCGGGCCTCACGCTGCGGATCCCGCCCCCGAGCCTGTGCACCGACAACGGCGCGATGATCGCCGCGGTCGGGGACCTCCTGGTCGCCTCGGGCGCCCCGCCCTCCTCACGCCACCTGGCGGCCGACCCCTCGGCCCCGCTGAACCGCGCCCACCTCTGAGGTCAGGCGATCAGTTCGGGCAGCCGGGTGATGTTGTCGGCGAGATAGCTGCCGAGCTCCGGCGGGATGATGTTGATGGCCGTGATCTCCCCGGGGTCGAGCGGCAGCCGTACGACCTCGTAGACGCCCCTGGCGGGGTCGGAGAACTCGGGACCGCAGCGCAGGGCGGGGTCCATCGAGACCAGGCGGCAGCCGTACACGTGCTGGGTCTTGACGCCGTCGTCGCGCACGCACTCAAGGGTGGTCAGCGGGGTGACGTCGGAGACGACCGCGCCAAGCTCCTCAAGCACCTCGCGGTGGAGGGTGTGCTCAAGGGAGGCGTCCTGCGGCTCGACGTGGCCACCGGGAATCGACCAGTAGAGGTCCTGCCCGGGAACCGTGCGGCGGAACAGCACGAGCCGGTCGTCGTCGAGGAGCACCGCGCGGACGCTGGGGACGAGGGGCATTCGCCCATTCTGCCACCCGGTGTCCTGGTCCTCAGAAGTCACCCCTGCGCAGGCGCTTGAGGTCGGAGCGGTGCTTCTTGGCGGTGATCCGCCGTTCGACGGCGCCCCTGCTCGGCTTGGTCGGACGGCGTCGCTTCGGCGGCGGGGCGACGGCCTCCCGCAGCAGCCGGGCGAGCCGGATCCGCGCGGCCTCGCGGTTGCGGAGCTGGGAGCGGAACTCGGAGGCGGCGATGGTGATGACGCCGTCGACGAGCCGGGGGGCGAGCCGTTCGAGCGCGCGGTCCTTGAGCGGCGGCACGAGCGCCTCGGTCGCGGCCAGGTCGAAGCTCAGCTCCACCCGGCTGTCGGTGGTGTTGACTCCCTGCCCGCCCGGACCCGAGGAGCGGGAGAAACGCCAGTGAAGCTCGGTCTCCGGGATGGAGAGCGAGCCGCTGATCTCCAGCGGATCGGACATGGAGCGACAACTCCTTCGGGTTCTTGTGGGCTGTGATTCCAGGATATCCACGGAGCAAACGCCCTGATCAACTGATTTATCCGCTTATTTGGGTGGAGGAGTGTGGGGGATTCGGCCTTGTGGGGCGGTTCGCCTTCCGCCACAGTGGCCCCGAAGTGACCCCGGGAGGACCGCACCGCGGGGATCCGTACGAGGGAGGCGGGCGCGTGGACAAGATCGTCGGCGTGCACGGGATAGGCAAGTACCACTACTACCGTGACGCGGGGAACTCGGCCGAGGGCGCGGCCAGTGCCGTACGCGAGAAATGGGACCGCTACCTGCACAAGGGGCTGACCGGTGGCGTGCCGTACACCAAGGAGCGCTATGTCACCGACATCGCCTACTACGCCCACCTGCTGTGCGAGCACCCCCAGGAGCCGTCCGCGCGGGCGGTGCGGGCCATGGACGTGCCCTCCCAGGAGATCTTCGTCGCCTGGGCCAAGCAACTGCCCAGGATGGGGGAGGGGCTGACCGGCGCGCTGCACGCCGTGACGGGCTGGCTGCTCAACCGCCTCCAGGCCAACGCGGCCGACCTCGCGGGACTCTTCTGCCCGGAGGTCGCCGCCTACATGACCGCGGGAAGCCGCGCCAGGGAGAAGGCACGCGCGGCGGTGGCGCAGACGATCAGGCGAAACCAGCCGAAGGTGGTCATCGCCCACTCGCTCGGCAGCGTGGTGACCTACGAGACGCTGTGGTCCAATCCCGACCTGCGGATCGACCTGCTGCTCACCCTCGGCAGCCCGCTCGGCATGCAGAACGTGATCTTCGAACGGTTGCTGCCCGCCCCGATCAACGGCAGGGGGAAGAAACCGCCGTCGGTCAGGCGCTGGGTCAACATCGCCGACAAGGACGACATCGTGGCGATCCCCGCCGAGCTGCGGCGCAGCTTCACCGGGATCGACCAGGAGACGCTGGTGAACCTCGACTGGCTCGACTTCCACAGCGTGCGCAACTACCTGGGCTGCGGCGCGCTCAACGAACACCTCAAGCCCTACCTCCACTGACCCGGCCGAACGGTTGTTCACCCCGCCGTGCGCCGCAGGTCACGACGGGGCAAGGACGGGGCAAGATGCGCGGGTTGCACTGGTGGCGTGGAGCAGACGCCGTCACGCAGGGTGTTTCTTTCCGTCGCCGCCGCCGGTGTGGGCGGCCTGTTGCTCACCGGGGCCGGGATTCCCACGGCCCCCAGGACTCTTCGCCGTGATCCGTTCACCCTGGGGATCGCCTCGGGGGACCCGTCGCCGGACGGGGTCGTGCTGTGGACCAGGCTCGCCCCCGAGCCGCTCGGCCTTCAGGGGCTGGGCGGGATGCCCGCCCGAGACGTCGAGGTCGAATGGCAGCTCGCCGACGACGAGGGCTTCACCAGGGTGGTGCGGACCGGCGTGGAGACCGCGCGGCGGGAACGGGCGCACAGCGTCCACGTCGAGCTGGACGGGCTCGAACCGGGGCGGGAGTACTTCTACCGCTTCCGCGCCGAGGGACACCTCTCGCCCGCGGGCCGTACCCGCACCGCCCCCGCCGCCGACGCGGCGCCCTCCCCGCTGACGCTGGCCGTGGCCGCCTGCGCCCACTACGAGCACGGCTACTACACGGCCTACCGCAGGCTCGCGGAGCAGGATCCCGACCTGGTCGTCCACCTGGGCGACTACATGTACGAGTACGCCCCGAAGGGCTACACCGCGATGGGCGGGGCCGTACGCAAGCACACCGAGGGCAGGTGCGCCACGCTGGCCGACTACCGGACGCGGCACGCGCAGTACAAGAGCGACGCCGACCTGCGGGCCGCGCACGCGGTCGCGCCGTGGCTGGTCGCCTTCGACGACCACGAGATCGAGAACAACTGGGCGGGGAACGTCTCCAGCACCGGGGACCCGGACTTCGCCCGCCGCAGGGCCAACGCGTTCCAGGCCTACTACGAGAACATGCCGCTGCGCGGGACGAGCGTGCCCAACGGGGGTTCGATCCGGATCCACCGCAGGGTCGACTGGGGGCCGCTGGCCCGTTTCCACCTGCTCGACACCCGGCAGTTCCGCGACGACCAGGCCTGCGAGGACGGGCTCAGGGCCGGGTGCGGTGACCGGCTCTCCACCCGGCGCACCCTGCTGGGGGAGGACCAGCGGCGCTGGCTGCTCGACGGGCTCTCCTCCTCGCGGGCGCGCTGGAACCTGGTCGCCCAGCAGATCCTGATGGCCCAGCGCGACTACCGGGCCGGGCCGGGCACCGAGGTCAACATGGACTCCTGGGACGGCTACGCCGCCGAGCGCACCCGGCTGCTGACCGGCTTCCGCGACTCGGGCGCGGCCAACCCCGTCGTGCTGACCGGTGACATGCACATGCACCACGCGGCCGATCTCATGCTCGACTTCGACGACCCCGACTCGCCCAAGGTGGGGGTCGAACTGGTGACCTCCTCCATCGCCAGCGACGGCGACGGCTACCGGGACGAGGCCAGGGTCGCCGAGACGATCGCGGAGAACCCGCACATCTCCTACCTGGACCAACGGCGCGGTTACATCGTCTGCCGGATCACTCCGGAGGAACTGCGCGCAGACTTCCGGACCCTGGACTACATCAGCCGCCGGGGCGCCCCGGCGAGGACCGGTGCCCGGTTCACCGTCCCCGCCGGACACTCCGCCTTGGTCTAAAAACGTGAGGAATTACCGAAATTTGTTAGATGATCGGCATATGAGTGATCTTTTCCCCCGGAGGTTCGCCGCCGTGGCCCTCGCCGCCGCGCTCGGCGGTACCCTTCTCGTCCAGCCCGCCACGGCGGTCGCGGCCCCCGCGGCCGCGGCCTCCACGGCGACCACGGTTGCCCCCTTCCGATACGAGGTCTACTTCCCCAAGTACACCTACCGAGGGGGAAACCTCACCTACACCGTCAAGGTGCGCAACAACAAGGTCAGAGGCCAGCACTACGTGGCGCTCGTCGGTGAGTTCTCCTCGAACTTCCGCGCGGTCAGGGTGGTCTCGAAGCCGCGCAGCGTGAGGTGCTCCGTCAAGGGGCGGACCGTACTGTGCCTGATCTCCTCCCTCGACAAGGGGGACGTGACGTCCTTCAAGCTCAGGGGATGGGTCGGCCCGCGCAGGGGCACCGCGACCGTGCGCTTCGGCGCGGCCGTGACCAGCAACCCGCACGTCTCCGCCAAGAGGCTCGCCAAGGAGATCCGCAGCCGTCTCAGCGCGCGGTCGAGGATTCTGTGACCCCCTGAGGGTCCCTGTCCGGGGGTCCGTCACCGGCGGATCCCCGGCACCGGGCGGGGCGGGTCAAGGGCGTGCCAGGATTGGACCATGGACATCGACCTGGCCGATCTGGGGTTCTGGCGCCGCCCCCTCAAGGAGCGCAACGAGGCGTTCGCCCGGCTGAGGGAGCTGGACCGGCCGGTCTTCTTCCCGGAACGGCGGGTGCCGCTGCTGCGCTCGGGCAAGGGCTTCTACGCCCTGGTACGGCACGCCGACGTGGTCGAGGCCAGCCGCAACGCCAAGGTCTTCTCCAGCGAGCCCGCGGTGACCAACCCCGAGCCGCCCGGCTGGGTCAAGCACGTGTTCGGCGAGTCCATGGTGAACATGGACGACCCCCGCCACGCCCGCCTGCGCCGCATCGTCTCCCGCGCCTTCAGCCCCAGGATGCTCGCCGGGCTGCAGGACGGCATCGACAGGGCCTGCGCCGGGATCGTCGACGACGTGGTCGCCGAGGGCCCCGGCGACTTCGTCCACCAGGTCGCCGCCCGCCTTCCCATCCACGTCATCTGCGACATGATGGGCATCCCCGACGGGATGCGGGAGCAGGTCCACCGGCACGTCGACGTCTCCACGGCCTACACCGGCGTACGGCCGAGCCTGCCCCAGACGCTCAGGATGGCCGGGCAGAACATGCTGGCGCTGCTCGCCCTGCAGCGCATGGTGATCCAGCTCGGCAAGCAGCGCGCGACGGCGCCGGAGGGCGACCTGGTCTCCGCCCTGGTCACCGCCAACGTGGACGGGGAACGGCTCACCGACCGCGAGCTCGGCTCGTTCTTCGCGCTGCTGCTGGTCGCGGGCAACGAGACGGCCCGCAACACCATGGCGCACGGCATCAAGCTGCTCACCGACAATCCCGAGCAGCGCCGCCTGCTGGCCGAGGACTTCGACGCCCGCATCGGCGGGGCGATCGAGGAGATGGTCCGCTACGTCTCGCCCATCATGCAGTTCCGCCGCACGGTCACCCAGGACTACGACCTGCGTGGCCTGCACCTGAAGGCCGGGGACAAGGTCGTGCTGTTCTACGGCTCGGCCAACCGCGACGAGGACGTCTTCCCCGACCCCGACCGCTTCGACATCACCCGCGAGACCAAGGGCCACGTCGGCTTCGGCGGCCCCGGCCCCCACTTCTGCCTGGGCGCCAACCTGGCCCGCCAGGAGATCAGAACCATGTTCCGCGAACTTCTCACCCGCCTCCCGGACATCCGCTCCGTGGGCGAACCCGAACTCCTCCCCTCCAACTTCGACAACAGCATCAGAACCCAGCCCTTCACGTTCTGACATCGCTTTTGGGGCGGGTCCCGCACGGCGGGTCAACGGTGGTCAGGCCGGGACCGGGAGGCACTCGGTGCTGAGACTGGAGGCGCACCGCAGACCCACCTCCGCGACACTGACCGATCTGACTCCTGGGTCCTTCAGGAGTTTCTCCAGCTCTGCGGGGGTGACGCCTTCCACGATCTCCCCGTAGACCTTGCCCTCCCCGGCCGCCTTCCGCAGCTCGGCGAGGTCGAGGCCGAACGCGTCGAGCGTTCCCCTGTCCTCCTCCCGCAGGCCGTCCACCCACCGCCTGAACCGCTCGACCGGGGAGAGATCCCCACAGCCCTCACTGTCCGCGCACGGCTCACCGTCCCAGTACAGGGGAAACTTCCCCACACGTGCCGGCGAGAGGAGAACCCGCCCTCCGCCGTCAGCCACGGACGTCATCGGCCGCGCGAACTCGACCACCGCGGTTACCTCGACCCTCGTCCCCAGACCTCTGAGAAGTGCCGCGGTGGCCTTCTTCTCCGTTCTCCTCTCACCGAACTCCGCGAGGACACGGCTCAGCCGTGACTCGCTCAGGTGGGGTAGTTCCAGATGCCCGGTCGAGGGAAAATAACGGATCTCCGGAATTCCGTTGGCCCAGTCGGTGACCGTGATGTCCGTACCCCGAGGCCATATCCTCAGCGGGAGGGAGAGATACTCGGGGTCGTCGGTGACCCTCGTCATCGCGCTCAGCACGATGTCATGGGCCGGATTGGCCACCACGAACGCGTTTCCCGCCACGAACTCCAGATGGGTGAGGAACGCCTTGTCCTCGGGGGCCGTCGCGTTTCGCATCCCCGTCACCGCCAGGGCGGACACCACGCCCAGTAACACGACGACAACGGCAACGGATGTTCTTCTCCATCTCATTTCCCGATCTTCCCAGGAAAGTCCGCCGTGGAACCCGGAAACGAAACGTCCGAGAATGCTTCTCTCTTTTCACACCTTTCCTGGGTCCGCCATTTCTTTTCCGCGTCCGATGCTCACGGAGGACGAACGGCCGGTCACCTCTCGCCGAGCTGGGGGGCCTCCACGGGGCAGCTCGTGTGGGGGGCCGGGGAGGTGGTCAGGACGTTCTGTCTGATGGTGAGGAAGGTGGTCGCGGCGGCGGCCGTCATCATCGCGGCGGCGACGAGCATCGTGGTGTGGAAGCCCGCGGTGAAGATCGTGGGGGAGTGGAAGGCCTCGCCGGTCAGACCGGCGAGCGGCGGGATCGCGGCGACCGCCAGCAGGCCGCCCGTCCTGGCGACGGCGTTGTTGACGCCGCTGGCCACGCCCGCGTAGCGCTCGTCCGCGGTGGCCAGCACCGTCGCGGTCAGCGGCGCGACCGCCGCCGACAGGCCCAGACCGAACAGGGAGACAGGCAGAAGCACCCCCGTCGCGTACGGCGTGCCCGCGCCGATCCGGGACATCAGCACCAGGGCGACGGCGCAGACCAGGATGCCCGCCGTCATCGGGATCCTGGGGCCGATCCGTTTGGCCAGCTCCCCCGCCCTGGCCGAGAGCAGCAGCATCAGCAGCGTGACCGGGATCATCGCCGACCCGGCGACCACCGGGGAGAAGCCCGCGGAGACCTGCAACTGGACGACCAGCAGGAAGAACACCACGCCCATCGCGGCGTACATGATCAGCGTGACCACGTTCACCGCGGTGAACACCTTCGAGGAGAAGAGCCCGACCGGGACGAGCGCGGCGGGCGAGCGCCTGATCTCCAGCCAGACGAACGCCGCGCCGAGCACCACGCCAACGACCAGCGGAACGGCCTGCAGGCCGATCAGCCCGTAGGTGATCCCGGCCAGGGAGAGCGCGGCCAGCGCCGCGCCCGCCACGTCGAAGTGACCGGTCGCCTCGACGTCCCTGCTCTCCGGCACGTGCCGTACGGCGACCGCGACCACCAGCGCGGCCAGCGGCAGGTTGAGCAGGAACACCCAGCGCCAACCGGCCGTCTCGACCAGCCAGCCGCCGAGCAGCGGCCCGACGGCCGCGGCGACCCCGCCGAGCCCGGACCAGGCCCCGATGGCTCGTGGTCGGTCCTCGCGGTCGAAGGACGCCTGGATGATGGCCAGCGAGCCCGGGGTGAGCAGCGCGCCGCCGACTCCCTGCAGGGCACGGGCGGAGATCAGCGTCCCGATGTTCGGCGCGAGGCCGCACAGGGCGGAGGCCGCGGCGAACCAGACGACGCCGATGAGGAAGATCCTGCGCCTGCCGTACCGGTCGCCGAGCGAGCCGCCCAGCAGGATCAGCCCCGCCAGGGTCAGCGTGTAGGCGTTGACCGTCCACTGCAGGCCCGCCATGTCGGCCTTGAGGGCGGCGCCGAGCGTGGGCAGCGCCACGTTGACGACAGTGCCGTCCAGCATGGCCATCCCCGACCCGAGCACCGTGGTGAGCAGAATCCACCGCCCCTTGGCCGAGCTGAACCGGATATGGCCGTTGTCCATACTCCCCATGATGACCCACTGTCTGTTTTGTCAGGATTTATCTGACAAGCCATGAAGTGTCGGCGATCTCTGGTAGGAAGTGGTCTGCCATATTTCGCCTGACAGGAGCCCTGGAATGACCTACGCCGACGACGCGCCCGTGCAGAGCCCCTCCGGCAGGCTGCCCATCGTGGAGGTGCCAGGGAGCGACGAGGAGACGCGGGAGCTGCCCGCTCCCGAGGCGGCGAACTGGCGGATCGGCGTGGACTGGGACGGGGACGCCGAGGAGTTCGAGGAACTCTTCCTGCGCTTCGTCGGCAAGGTGGACACGACGAAGGTCACCGCCCTCACCATCGGAAACTGGGGAAGCGCCTACGAGAGGGACTCCAGCGAGGCCGTACGGCTGCTGACCGAGCACGCCGAGCGCCTGCCCGCCCTGCGCACGCTGTACTTCGGCGACATCTCCAGGGAGGAGGCCGAGATCTCGTGGATCCAGCAGAGCGACGTCACCCCGCTGCTGACCGCCTTCCCGAAGCTCGAACAGCTGGACGTGCGCGGCGGCTCCGGGCTCGTGCTGCGTCCGGTCAGGCACGAGAGCCTCAGGGAACTGTCGATCGAGTCGGGTGGCCTGCCCGCGGGCGTGGTCCGCGGGATCGGAGAGAGCACCTTCCCCGCCCTTGAGCGCCTGGAGCTGTGGCTCGGCGTGAGCGAGTACGGCGGGGACGCGACCGTGGCCGACATGGAGGGCATCCTGAGCGGTGAGCGGCTGCCCGCGCTGCGCCACCTCGGCCTGCAGGACAGCGAGATCCAGGACGAGATCGCCGCGGCCGTGGCCTCCGCGCCGGTCGTGGCCCGCCTGGAGACGCTGGCGCTGTCGATGGGCGCCCTCGGCGACGAGGGGGCCGAGGCGCTGCTGTCCGGTCAGCCGCTGACCCACCTGAAGCGTCTCGACCTGCACCACCACTACCTCACCGACCCCATGGCCGACAGGGTCAGGGCGGCCTTCGCGGTCTTCGGCGTCGAGGTCGACCTGTCGGACCAGGAGGAGCCCGACGACGAGTGGCGTTACGTGGCGGTCTCCGAATGATCCCGCTGACGGTCGTCGGCACCCCGGGAGAACGCAGGGTCACCCTGTTCGCGAGCGCCTGTGCCGCCCACGGCCTGCCCGAACCCCGGGTCGTGCCATGGACACAAATCCTGAAAAATCAGGAAAAAAGCCGAAATGTCAGGTTCGAGCCGGGCACGCTCGTGCGGATCGAGTCACCGGGCGAGGACGCCGAGACCGACGCGCTGCTGCGCGGCCCGGGGGAGCCGTCCCGGGTGGGCGGCGGGGCCGCCTGGCACGCCGCCTTCATGGCCGGGATCGAACGCGTCCGCCAAGCCGTCGAGGATACCCCCGGCGCCAGGCTGCTCGCCGAGCCTGGCGAGATCGCGGTGATGTTCGACAAGCGGCGCTGCCACGCGAGGCTGTCGGCGGCCGGGGTCCCCGTGCCGCCCGCGCTGACGGGACCCGTCGGCGGCTACGCCGAACTGCGCGAGCGGATGGCCGGGGCCGGGTGGAACCGGGTGTTCGTCAAGCCCGCCCACGGCTCCTCCGCCTCGGGCGTTGTCGCCCTGCAGGTCGCCCCCGGCAGGATCAGGGCCGTCACCTCGGCCGAGCTGACCGGTGGGGCGCTGTACAACTCGCTGCGGGTGCGCGCCTACGACGACGAGCGCGACGTCGCGGCGATCGTCGAGCTGCTGGCCCCGGACGGCCTGCACGTCGAGCGGTGGTTCCCCAAGGCCACGCTCGGCGACAGGGCGATCGACCTGCGGGTGGTCACGGTCGAGGGCACGCCGACCCACGCGGTCGTGCGTGCCAGCCGTACGCCCATGACGAACCTGCACCTGGGCGGGGAGCGCGGGGACCTCGGCGCGGTGCGGGCCCGGCTCGGGGCCGACGGCTGGGCGCGGCTGCTGGACGTCTGCGCGCGGGCGGCGGCGTGCTTCCCCGGCAGCCTGGCCACCGGGGTGGACGTCATGGTCGGAACCGGGTGGCGTGACGTCGTGGTGGCCGAGGTCAACGCCTTCGGCGACCTGCTGCCCCGGCTCACCGGCCTGCCCGGCACCCCGGCCGAGGGGCTGGACACCTACCGGGCCCAGGTGGCGGCCATCGCGCGCCGTCACGTTCCCGTGGGGGCCGGCGCCGGTGCGTGACATGAACGAGATCGTGGGCGGCCACGACCTGCTGCTGGTGACGCTCGACACGCTGAGATACGACGTGGCGGAGGAGGCGCTGGCCGAGGGGCGCCTGCCCACCCTGGCGCGGGCGCTGCCCGGCGGCCGGTGGGAGAAGCGCCACAGCCCGGGGAGCTTCACCTACGCCGCGCACGCCGCGATCCTCGCCGGGTTCCTGCCGACCCCGGCCTCTCCTGGGCCGCATCCCCGGCTGTTCGCCGCGACGTTCCCCGGCAGCGAGACGACGGCCCCGGGCACCTGGACGTTTGACGCCCCCGACCTGCCCACCGGGCTGGCGGCGGTGGGCTACCACACGATCTGCGTCGGGGGAGTTGGCTTCTTCAACAAGCTGACCCCGCTCGGCTCCACGCTGCCCGGCCTGTTCGCCGAGAGCCACTGGGAGCCGGAGTACGGCGTGACCTCGCCGACCTCGTTCGAGGCGCAGATCGCGTGCGCGGAGCGGGCGGTCGCCGGGGCGGAAGGGCCGGTGTTCCTGTTCGTCAACGTCTCCGCGCTGCACCAGCCGAACTGGTTCCACCTGCCCGGCGCCACCCGTGAGCACGGCGACGACCGGCGCAGCCACGCCGCCGCGCTGGAGTACGTGGACCGGCACCTCGGCAGGCTCTTCGCGCTGATGAGCGCCAGGCGTCCCGCCTTCGCGATCGTCTGCTCCGACCACGGCACCGCCTACGGGGAGGACGGCCACGTCGGGCACCGGATCGGCCACGAGGTCGTCTGGACCGTGCCCTACGGGGAGTTCGTCCTGGAGAGGGGACAGTGGTGACGGATCTGGACGCGGGTCCCTACCAGGGATACGTCTACGCCTATCCCCACAAGACGGCCTACCGGCCGCTGGACCCCCGGCCCACGCTGCGGCGGGTGTGGGAGCGGGAGCCGCTCGAAAGCCTCTTTCTCTACCTGCACATCCCGTTCTGCGAGATGCGCTGCGGGTTCTGCAACCTGTTCACCAGGACCGGCGCCCCCGAGGAACTCGTCACCGCCTACCTCGACGCGCTGGAACGCCAGGCGCGGGCCGTGCGGGACGCCCTGGACGGGCCGGAGTTCGTGCTCGCGGCCGTCGGGGGCGGTACCCCGACCTACCTGAGCGCGGCCGAGCTGACCAGGCTGTTCGACCTCACCGAACGGATCATGGGCGTCGATCTGCGGGCCGTACCGCTGTCGGTGGAGACCTCACCCGCGACGGCGACGGCCGACCGGCTCGCCGTCCTGGCGGAGCGGGGCACGACCAGGATCTCCATCGGGGTGCAGAGCTTCCTCGACGCCGAGGCCCGCGCCGCGGTCAGACCGCAGCGGCGGGCGGAGGTCGAGGCAGCGCTCGGCCGGATCAGGGACACCGGGTTCGAGGCGCTCAACATCGACCTGATCTACGGGATCGACGGGCAGACCGGGCGGACCTGGCGCCACTCGCTGGACGCCGCGCTCGCCTGGCGGCCCGAGGAGCTCTACCTGTACCCGCTGTACGTCCGCCCGCTGACCGGGCTCGGCCGTCGCGCGGGCGACTGGGACGACCACCGGCTCGGCCTCTACCGTCAGGGCCGTGACCACCTGCTGGCCGAAGGGTACGAACAGGTGTCGATGCGGATGTTCCGGCTGCCGGGCTCCGGTGGCCTGACCGAGTACACCTGCCAGAGCGACGGCATGGTGGGTCTCGGCTGCGGGGCCCGCTCCTACACCTCCGGCCTGCACTACTCCCACGAGTACGCGGTCGCCGCCCGCCAGGTGCGCGGGATCATCGACGACTACGTACGGCTGCCCGCCGAGGAGTTCGCCTTCGCCAACGTCGGCTTCCACCTGGACGAGGCGGAACGGCGCCGCCGCCACCTCCTGCAGTCGCTGTCGCAGGCGGAGGGACTGGACCTGGACGCCTACCGTAAGCGCTTCGACACCGAGGCGACGGAGGACTTCTCCGCCGAACTGGAGATCCTGACGGACCGGGGGTGGCTCGACGGTCCCGAGGGGCGTTGGCTGCGGCTGACCTCCGAGGGGCTGGCCCACTCCGACGCGATCGGCCCGTGGCTGTTCTCGGCGCCGGTACGGGAGCTGATGGCGGGATACGAGCAGCGATGAGAGACGACTCGGTGAACCCCCACCTGACGATCCTGTATCGCGGACCGCTGTCCAGCTGCGACTACGACTGCCCCTACTGCCCCTTCGCCAAGCGCCGCGACAGCCCCGAGCGGCTGCGGCGGGACCGGGCGGCGCTCGAACGGTTCACGGCGTGGACGGCGGAGTGCGGCCACCCCGTCTCGGTGCTGTTCACCCCGTGGGGGGAGGGGCTGGTCCGCTCGTGGTACCGCGGGACGATGGTCGAGCTGAGCCGCCTCCCGCACGTCCGCAGGGTCGCGATCCAGACCAACCTCAGCGGCCGCACCGGCTGGCTGGCCGAGGCCGACCTGGACACGCTCGCCCTGTGGGTGACCTACCACCCCGGCCAGGTCACCCACGAGCGCTTCCTCGCCAGATGCCGTGAGCTGCACGCACTTGGTGTCCGCTTCAGCGTCGGCGTCGTCGGCCTGCCCGAGCACCTCCAGGCCGCCAGGCGCCTGCGCGCGGACCTGCCCCCGGAGGTGTACCTGTGGGTGAACGCCGCCGAGGGCCACCTCTACACCGACGAGGAGGCGGCCCCCTGGGCGGCGCTCGACCCGCTGTTCCACCACAGCAGGACCCCGCACCGCAGCGCCGGGCTGCCGTGCCGTACCGGAGAGAGCGTGGTCTCCGTGGACGGCGACGGCACCGTACGGCGCTGCCACTTCGTGCCCGAGGTCCTCGGCAACCTCTACGACGGCTCCTTCCGGCAGGCCCTGCGTCCCCGGGGCTGCCCGCTGGCGGTGTGCGACTGCCACATCGGCTACGTCCACCTGGAGCCGACCGGGCTCTACGACGTGTTCGCCGGGGGAGTCCTCGAACGCATCCCTCACGTCTCTCTGAGCGGCTGGTAGTCCCTGGCCGTCAGGCCGAACGTCCAGGCGACGCCCTCGCGGGCGGTGCGGGTCCACGGCGGGACCCGCAGCCAGTAGGTGCGGAAGGTGCCGTCGGGCTCGGCGGTCGAGTTGACCACCTCGACCATCGAGACCGCCTCGTCGTCGGGCAGCTCGATGCGCCACAGCACGCCGGTCTCGTCGCGGTCCAGCGGCGTGGCCCCCGACTCGGCGAGGTAGCGCTCGTAGCCGAAGTGCTCCAGCATCACCCGGCGCAGCTCGGCGTTCTCCTCGGCGCGGATGCGCTGGGGGGTCAGGCCCGTCATGGAGGCGCCGAACTCGGCGGGCACCGGCATGCCGTGCCAGGCGTACAGCGCGAAGCCGTCGGGGAAGGACAGCGCGGGCCCCTCGGCGCGGTGCGGGCGGCCCGCCTCGTCGCGGTGCAGCTCGGCCGGGCGCTCACAGACCAGCGCGACCCGCTCGAAGGGCCACCACCAGCCCGCGGACTCGGCGACCATGACCAGGCCCTCGACCTCGGGCGCCCCCAGCGCCTCGAACAGCGAGAGCCACGGCGCGTCGTGCTGGCCGAGCACGGCGTCCAGCGTCGAGGCGCGCAGCAGCGCCCCCGCCTCCTCCGAGTCCGCGGCGGCGGCGACGCCACCGCGGATCCGGTTGACGAGGCGGTTCACCGGGTCCCACAGAACGCCCCCGGTCAGCGACCAGACCAGCGGCCAGCCTTCCGCCCCGAGCCTGGCCAGCGCCTCGGTCCTGGCCCGCTCCCACGGCCGGGTGCGCACCTCGTCACGGACACAGCGGCCCATCTCAAGCTCGCCGCCGCCCCTGTTGGCGGCGAGCCTGGCGCCCTCCACGGGGGAGGCGACCCAGATGATCCGTTCGGGCTCGGCCAGACCACCGATCCGGTAGGCCAGCCGTACCCCCGCCTCGGCGCGGGCGCGGTCGGCGGGGCCGGTCCTGAGGGCCACCTCCTCCCAGCGGAGTGCGGCGGCGCTCAGCGTGTCGGCGAGTTCGTTGGTGACGGTCATGCTCGGGTGCTCCTGGCGATCTTCTAGTCGGCGACGACGCGGAAGGCGCCGGGGATGTACTCACGCTGGCGCAGCACGCGGTACCACCCCTTGGGCAGGGAGATCGCGGCGTGCTCCTCGTGGACGACCCGTCCCCCTGACGGGAGGTTGAGGAAGGCCGGATCGGCGGGACGCGTCCCGCGGACCAGGGTGCCCTGGCCGACCACGGCGTGGGCGTGCCCGGTCGCCTCACCCAGCGCCAGCACCAGGCGGCCCCGCGCGTCACGCGGCACGGACGGCGAGGTGACGACGGAGGCGGGGACGGCCTCCTCGGCGACGGGCACGATCAGGATGTCTCCCTGACGGTACATCTCACAGCTCCTCGGATCGGGATGATCGAAAGTTAGCGGTCGCCACCGACAATCCCGGGTCGCCTCTTTGCCGCCGCGAGGCAAGGGGTGCTAGACCGGAGCACCTATGAGCGAACCCGACCTGGAACGGCCCGCCTGGCGCAGGATCATGGCGGGCCGCGACCCCGCACAGGGGCACCGCGCCTCGACCCCCCTTGAGCTTCTGTTCGACCTGTGTTTCGTCGTCGGCGTCGCGCAGGCGGCGGCCAGCCTGCACCACGCCCTGTCCGAGGGGCATCCGGGCAGCGGGGTCCTCGGCTACGCCATGGTCTTCTTCGCCATCTGGTGGGCGTGGATGAACTTCACCTGGTTCGCCTCGGCCTACGACACCGACGACGTGCTGTACCGGCTGCTGGTGCTGGCGCAGATCACCGGCGTGCTCATCCTGGCGGCTGGGGTGCCCAGGGCGTTCGGGGAGCGGGACTTCGGGCTGGTCACGCTGGGATACGCGGTGATGCGCCTGGCGATGGTCGGGCTCTGGGTGCGGGCCGCCAGGGAGGACGCCCCGGGACGCGCCAGCGCGCGGCGTTACGCGGTCGGCGTCACCCTCGTGCAGGCCGGATGGATCGCCCGGCTGGCGCTGACGGGGCAGGCGGGGCTCGCCGGGTTCCTGGTGCTGGTCCTGGCCGAGCTGGCGGTGCCGCTGTGGGCCGAGCGCGCCAGGCGGACCGCGTGGCACCCGGGCCACATCGCCGAGCGCTACGGTCTGTTCACGCTGATCGTGCTGGGTGAGTCGGTGCTGGCGGCCGTGAACGCGATCCAGGCCGGGCTCGAACGGGGGATCGTCGTGACGGCCCTGCTGTCGGTCGCCCTCAGCGGGATCGTGATCGTCTTCTCGATGTGGTGGGTGTACTTCGCGCAGCCCGCGGACCGCATCCTCGTCTCAGGAAGGGCGGCCTTCCGCTGGGGGTACGGCCACTATCTGGTCTTCTCCTCGGCCGCGGCGGTCGGCGCCGGGCTCGGCGTCGTGATCGACCACGACACGCATCACGCCCACATCGGCGCCCTCGCCGCCGGGGCCGCGGTCGCGGTGCCGGTGGCCGTCTTCGTGCTCAGCGTGTGGCTGGTGCACGTCAGGCCGCACCGCAGGGGGCCGTGGGTGAACGCGGGCTTCCCGGTGGTGGCGTTGGCCGTGCTTGCGACCCCGTTGACGCCGGTCCCGCTGCCGTCGATCGCGGTCCTGATGGCCCTGCTCGTCGTGGTGAGCGCCCGCGTCAGGGCGTGAGGGCCTCCAGCGCCCGCAGGACGAAGTCACAGACCACGGTCTCGGCGTCCTCCGCGGTGGTCTCCCCGCTGAGCAGCGGCACCCGTTCCGCGCCGATGACGGCGAGGATGAACCGGGCGGCGGAGGTCACGTCGGGGGTGCGGAAGGCCCCGGAGGAGACCCCGCCCTCGATGATGCCGGTCAGGATGCGCTGCATCGGCTCGACGTGGTCGGCCAGGCGCTGGTAGGCGTCGGGGCCGAGCGCGGCCGACAGGTCGGCGGGACCGGGGTGGGGATGGGCGAGCAGCCCGGCCAACTGGAGACGGACGAACACCCGGAGCCGCTCGGCGGGAGAGGCGCCCGGCGGCAGCTCCCGTTCGTAGCTGTCGATGAAGTAGCCCGTCACCCGCTCGGTGAAGGCCAGCAGCAGCGCCGCCTTGTCGGGGAAGTAGTTGTACAGGACGGTCCTGGTGATGCCCGCCTCGCTCGCCACGTCGGTCATCGAGATGGCGTCGATGCCCTGGTCCCTCGACAGGCGGGAGACCGCCTGCAGGATCCGGTCACGCGTCTGGGCGCGGTGCTCGCCGATCGTCGCGGCCGAAATGCGGGGCATGCACCCATCGTCGCACAGGCCGCGACGGTCCTCAGGCGACCGGCTCGGCCCGGACCAGCCTGCCGAGGTCGGTCAGGACCTCGGTGTTGAGCCGGTAGGCGACCCTGGTCTCCTCGATGATCCGCGCCTTCTCCGCCTCGTCGACGGGAAGCGCGTCGAGCCGGGAGCGGTAGTCGTTCTTGAACCGGGGCAGGCTGCCGACCGCGTCGAAGCGGTAGAAGTCGACGCCGCCGTCCTTGCGGTAGCCGTAGATCTTCTCCAGCTCCATCCGGATGAACTGGCCGCCGGACAGGTCGCCCATGTAGCGGGTGTAGTGGTGGGCGACGTAGCCGCCCGGCCACGAGACGGTCCGCTCGATCCTGGCCACCAGTTCCTCGGTCGGCCCGGAGGGCTCGATCCGCGACCTCCAGCCGGAGCCGTAGATCGTCTCCAGGTCGCGGACCAGTGCCTCCTCGCGGTAGAGCTCGGGGAAGACGAAGGGACCCGCCACCGGGTCACCGGCGAGCGCGCGGGAGACGCCGTCGAGGGCGACATAGGCGAAGTAGTGCTGGGCGACCATCTCGCCGTAGGCCTCGGCGCTGAGCCGCCCCGCCATCAGGGCCTTGAGGTATCCCTCGCCCTCGGCGGACTCGTGGGCACTCCAGGTGGCGTTCCTGAGCGCTTCGGAGAACGACGGCTCACTCATGATCACTCCGTGATGAAGGGGTCTTATGTGACACAGTGTCACAAAGGCCACGGCCCCTCGTCAAGATGATGATGACACCATGTCATCAAAATCACCTCCCGCGGAGCCGTACGGCCAGCACCGCGCTGAAGACGGCGGCGAACACCACGATCCAGCCCAGCCGGCACAGCAGCCAGGACAATCCGTCAGGTACCCCGAGCAGCCCGGGAACCACGCCGAACCGCAGCGCGGCCAGGACCGCCACGGTCGGCACGGCCTGGTGCCACAGGAAGACCGTCATGGCGCCCAGGTTGACCGTCACGACCGCCGCCCAGACCCGGGGACGCCGCGTCAGCCGCTCCAGCGGCCCGCGCGCCAGCAGCGCCGCCCCCACCTGGGCGAGGCCGAAGCAGACCGCCGCGAGCGTGGGCGGGCTGAGGTTGGAGACCCTCGCCCCCGTCACGCCGACCATGCTCACGGGATACCCGAACCAGGTCACCAGCGACACCGCCCCGGTCATCCCGCCGACCAGCAGCAGGAGTGCCGTCCTGCGTGCGACGAGCCCGCCGCGCGCCCGGTGGATCCCCAGCGCGTACGGCACCAGCCACCCGGCCCCCAGGTTCACCCACATCGGCCAGCCGGGTCCCGTCCCGGAGAACCTGAGCAGGTCGACGCAGAGCACGACCGCGAACGCGCAGGCGGCCAGGACGGCGGGCCGGATCCGCGCCAGCGCGGGGGTGAGCGCGTTGAGCGCCGCGAACACCGCAAGGAACCACAGCGGCCCGGCCGCGGGCAGCAGCAGCGACCTGATGGTTCCGCCGGGCACGCCGCGCAGCGCGGCGCCGAGGGCCAGGCCCGCCCAGACCAGCACGGGCACCACCGCGGGCCGCAGCAGCCGCCCCAGCCTGGCCGGGACCCCGGCCGCCGAGCGCAGGCTCCTGGCCGCCGCGTAGCCCCCGGCGAAGAAGAACAGCGCCAGCGTCTGCAGCACCCACGACAGCGGGGTGAGCCCCTCCAGGTGGGCCAGCGGGCTGGTGATCCGCACACCCCCGCCGGGCTCGCCGTACCAGGCGGTGACCAGCCAGTGCCCCAGCACGACCCCGAGGATCGCCAGCGCGCGCAGCGCGTCGATCCACCGGTCCCGGTCCGAGGGGGTCGCCGCCTCGATCCGGCGCGACCGCTCGGCCCACGTGCCCTCAGCCACCCGACACCTCGTCCGTCCTGCCGAGGGCGATGAGGGCGAGGTTGCGCAGCGACGTCCCCCCGGGCCTCAGGTAGTCGCCGTGCTCGGCCGCCCCCGTCGCGAACGGGCGGGCGCCGAAGGCGGGCGAGGCCGGGTCGGGGCCGAAGCCGAGCGGCCCGAGCCTGAGCTTGGGCACCCGGCGCATCCAGTCGCCGGTCCCGCTGCCCGCCCACACCCGGGTCCCACCCAGTTCGGCAGTGGAGGACACGCCGAGTCCCGGGCTGCCGAAGACCACCAGGTCCGTGACGCCCGAGCCCGGCAGCGCCTTGGCGCACACGACGGATCCGTAGCTGTGGCACAGCAGGCTCACCCGCCTGCCGCCGAGCGTCTCCCCGAGGTAGCGGCGCAGCGCCGCGCCCCCCTCCAGCGCCGCCCCCTCGGTCAGCACGCCGAGACTGTCGATCGCCGGGCTGTCGTAGCCGAGCCACGCGACCACCGCCAGGCCGTCCCCGCCGGGGTCGAGGTCCCGCGCCTGCTCGACCAGCGCCCTGGCCGCACCTCCCGGTCTGCGGTACGGCCTGGGCCCGCCGTCGAAGTTCGCGGCGCTCGTGCCCGAGCCGGGGACGAGGACCGCGACGTGTCCTGCCGTACTCAGGTCGCCGTAGACCCTGACGACGCGGTCGCCGTGCGGGGCGGGGACGAGCGCGTAGCCGAGGACGGCGGCGAGGGCGAGGGCGGACGTGCGACGCGGCATTCGGGCCTCCTGACCGGGTGGGAACCGGCAAGAGGCTAAAAATCATGATTTGTCGCTCACATCACCCTGAAGAGGGCAGCTCCGGGTCCGACCACGGGGTGACGTTCACTCGCCCGGTCTGACCAGACCCGTCTCGTAGGCGTAGACGATCGCCTGGGCCCGGTCGCGCAGGTCCAGTTTGGCCAGGATCCGGCCTAGATGCGTCTTGACCGTCTGCTCGGACAGGACCAGCTCCGCGGCGATCTCCTGGTTGGAACGGCCCTGGGCGACGAGGACGAGCACCTCGGTCTCGCGCTCGGTGATGCCGTCCGGCCTGGCCCGGGGGCGGCGCGGGCCGACCCTGGCGAACTCCGCGATCAGCCGCCTGGTCACCGAGGGGGCCAGCAGCGCCTCCCCCGAGGCGACCACCCTGACCGCCTCGGCGAGCTGACGCGCGGAGGCGTCCTTGAGCAGGAAACCGCTGGCCCCGGCGCGCAGGGCCTCGTAGACGTAGTCGTCGAGGTCGAACGTGGTCAGGATCAGCACCTTGGGCGGCTCCTGGGCGGCCATGATCTCCCGGGTCGCGGACAGGCCGTCCATGACCGGCATCCGCACGTCCATCAGCACCACGTCGGGACGCAGCCGCGCCGCCTCTGTCACTGCCTCGCGGCCGTCCGCCGCCTCGCCGACCACCTCGATGTCCGGCTGCGTGCCGAGGAACACGGTGAACCCGGTCCTGACCATGCCCTGGTCGTCGGCGATGAGCACCCGGATCGTCATGTCTCCTCCACGACCGGCAGTATGGCGGTGATCGCGAAGCCCGTTCCGGCCGGCCCGGCCCACAGTTTCCCGCCGAGCATGGTGACCCGCTCCCGCATCCCGACCAGGCCGTGCCCAGGGCCCGCCGTACGCTCAGGAGAGCCGGGACGCCCGGCGTCGTTGGTCACGTTGACGCTCAGCGCCCCGCCGGAGTGGGAGATCCGCACCGAGACGGCCGAGCCGGGCGCGTGCCGCATGGCGTTGCTCAGCGCCTCCTGGGTGATCCGGTAGGCCGACAGGCTCACCGCCTCCGGCAGCCCGGTCAGGGCGCCGCTCAGGGAGAGCGTCACGGTCAGACCGGCCGAGCGCGCGTTGCCGACCAGCTCGTCAAGGCGGCCGAGGCCCGGCTGCGGCGCGGTGTCCGCGCGTCCCTCGGCGTCCCTGAGCACCCCGATCACCCGGCGCATCTCGGTCATGGCGGACAGCGACAGCGCGCGGATCTCCCGCAGCCCCTCCTCAAGGCGCTCGGCGTCCCCGGACGCCCGCAGGGGTACGGCCTCGGCCTGGATGGCGATCACCGACATGTGGTGGGCGACGACGTCGTGCAGCTCCCTGGCGATCCTGGCCCTCTCCTCCAGCGTGGCCTGCGCCGCCAGGGCTCGCTCGCTGCGTTGCTCCTCCTCGGCCAGGCGCCGGGTGGTCAGCCGCCTGCCACGGACGTTGTGGCCGAGCAGCGCGGTGATCCCCAGCAGGATCACGGCCAGCAGGGTGTCGTTGACGCTTCCCGGCGAGACGAACAGGACGAGCGCCGAGACGCCCAGCACACCCGCGGTGGCCCTGCGGTCGCAGCGGACCGCCACGGAGTAGACGACGAGCAGGTGGGTGACGGCCTCGTTGAACGTGACGAACAGGTCGTCCCCGATGTGGTGGATCGGGACGGTGACCAGCAGCGACGCCATGGCGATCCGCCACGAGGCCAGCGGCCAGTACTCACGCAGGACCACGGGCGCCGAGGCGGCCAGGGCGCCGAGATAGATCCACATCTCGTCGAAGGGGAAGGCCAGCGTCGCGTTGCCCCTCCTGAGCTGGTCCAGGTTCTGCGACTGGAGAAGCCAGAAGACCAGCAGGTCGGCCACGAGCACGAGGTCGAGCGTGCGGAACGGCAGCAGCCCCAGCATTCGGGGGAGCCGTACCCGCAGGAAGGAGGCCCGGGGGAAGGGAGGATCGGCCCGCCCGGTGACCAGCGCCAGGACCACGGGCCTGGCGAGCCGTACGAGACCGGGGGGCGCTTTCACCCGGCCAGCCTAGGTGTCCGCCGCCGGGCCGTCGTCGTACCCCGGGGTGACTCCCGGCCTCACACCCGAGGGGTACGGCCCGGCGAAATTACACGATTACGATCGCTCACAGCGAACACACTCAACTCCGGGAACAATCTCGGGCTCCCATTAATTGAGTCGGTATAACTCAACCTTTGGAGTGCAGATGAGTGAGAGCTTGATCCTCCCGGTCCTGCCCCTCGACGACGAGGTCGTGCTGCCGGGCATGGTGGTCCCGCTGGACCTTTCCGAGGGCGAGATCCGGGCAGCGATCGACGCCGCTCGGGCACTCGCAGACAACAAGCCCGAGGTGCTGCTCGTTCCCCGGATCGACGGCAAGTACGGTCCCGTGGGTGTCAGGGCGGTCGTCGAGCAGGTCGGCAGGCTGCCCGGTGGCGAGCCCGCCGCCGTGGTCCGCGGTGTCGGCCGGGTCCGTGTGGGCTCGGGCACCACGGGTCCCGGTGCGGCCCTGTGGGTGCAGGCGAGCGTGATGGACGTGCCCGAGGCGGGGGAGCGCGCCGAGGAGCTGGCCAGGGAGTACAAGGCGCTGACCACGACGATCCTGCAGAAGCGGGGCGCCTGGCAGGTCGTGGACGCGGTCAACAAGATGGACGACCCGTCGCTGCTTGCCGACAACTCCGGCTACGCCCCCTGGCTGACGACCCAGCGCAAGGTCGAGATCCTGCAGACCGCCGACCCGGCCGACCGGCTCGAACGGCTGGTCGAGTGGGCCCGTGAGCACCTCGCCGAGCTGGACGTGGCCGAGACGATCCGCAAGGACGTCCAGGAGGGCATGGAGAAGCAGCAGCGCGAGTTCCTGCTCCGCCAGCAGCTCGCCGCGGTCCGCAAGGAGCTGGCCGAGCTGAACGGCTCCTCCCCGGAGACCGAGGAGGAGGACTACCGCGCCCGCGTCGAGGCGGCCGACCTGCCGGAGAAGGTGCGTGAGGCCGCGCTCAAGGAGGTCGACAAGCTGGAGCGGACCTCCGACCAGTCTCCCGAGGTCGGCTGGATCCGCACCTGGCTGGACACGGTCCTCGACATCCCGTGGAACGACAGGACCGAGGACTCCTACGACATCGCCGCGGCCCGCGCCGTCCTCGACGCCGACCACACCGGCCTCGACGACGTCAAGGACCGCATCATCGAGTACCTCGCGGTGCGCGGACGCAGGGCCGAGAAGGGCCTCGGCGTGGTCGGCGGGCGCCGCAGCGGCGCCGTGCTCGCGCTGGCCGGCCCTCCCGGGGTCGGCAAGACCTCCCTGGGCGAGTCCGTCGCCAGGGCCATGGGCCGTACGTTCGTGCGCGTCGCCCTCGGCGGCGTCCGCGACGAGGCCGAGATCCGCGGCCACCGGCGCACCTACGTCGGCGCCCAGGCGGGACGGATCGTGCGCGCGATCCGCGAGGCGGGCTCGATGAACCCGGTCGTGCTGCTCGACGAGGTGGACAAGGTCGGCTCCGACTACCGGGGCGACCCGACCGCGGCCCTGCTTGAGGTCCTCGACCCGGCGCAGAACCACACCTTCCGCGACCACTACCTGGAGGTCGAGCTCGACCTGAGCGACGTGCTCTTCCTGGCCACGGCCAACGTCCTGGAGGCCATCCCCGGGCCGCTGCTCGACCGGATGGAGGTCGTCACGCTCGACGGCTACACCGAGGACGAGAAGGTCGCGATCGCCCGTGACCACCTGCTGCCGCGGCAGCTCGACAAGGCGGGCCTCACCGCCGAGGACGTCACCATCGACGAGGAGGCCCTGCGCAGGCTCGCGGGCGAGTACACCCGCGAGGCGGGCGTGCGCTCCCTTGAGCGCTCGATCGCCAGGGTCCTGCGCAAGGTGACCGCGGGCGTCGCCCTCGGCGAGGCCGAGCTGCCCGTGACGGTCGGGGACCTGGTTCCCTATCTGGGCCGCCCGCGCCACGTGCCGGAGTCGTCGCTTCCCGAGTCCAGCCAGCGTACGGCGGTGCCCGGCGTGGCCACCGGCCTGGCGGTCACCGGGGCGGGCGGAGACGTGCTGTACGTCGAGGCGTCCCTGGCAGACCCGGAGACCGGTGACACCGGCCTGACCCTGACCGGCCAGCTCGGCGACGTCATGAAGGAGTCGGCCAGAATCGCCCTGTCCTACCTGCGCTCGCGCGGCGCGGAGCTGGAACTGCCGGTGACGGCGCTGAAGGACCGGTCGGTCCACGTGCACTTCCCCGCCGGGGCGGTGCCGAAGGACGGCCCCTCCGCGGGTGTCACCCTGACCACCGCGCTGGCCTCGCTGCTGTCGGGCCGTACGGTCAGGAGCGATGTGGCCATGACCGGCGAGATCTCCCTGACCGGCAGGGTGCTCCCGATCGGCGGGGTCAAGCAGAAGCTGCTGGCCGCCCACCGGGCGGGCATCACCACGGTGCTGATCCCGGCCCGCAACGAGCCCGACCTGGATGACGTCCCCCAGGCGGTCCGTGACGAGCTCACCGTCCACACGGTCAGCGACGTCCGGGAGGTCCTGGAGATCGCGCTCACCCCGGCCAAGGTCGCCGAGCAGGCGGCCGCCTGACCTGGGGAGTCATCCCTGACGGCCCGTCCTTCCCCCGTGGAAGGGCGGGCCGTTCGCCGTTCCCGGGCGGCGAATTCCCCCACAGGGGTGATAGGGATCACATGAAATGCCGGGAATCCGGGTAGGCCGACCCCGTGTTGAGGCAGACGTGAACGTGGCGAACCAGGCAGACGCGACCCCGCAGGGCCGGGGCGTCTCCCTTGGCGAGCACATGTGCGAAATGCCCCACATGTGTGTTCTGAGCTGTATGCGCTCCAAGCACTAGCTCCGCCCCGCCCGTCCTCACGAAGGCCCCGAGACCATGACCTGCCCCGCGGACCATCTCGTCCTGCGCCGCCTGGGACACCTGCCCTTCGACCCCGGCACCCGCTAGCTCCCCTTCTCGCCGTGGAAACCCTTCGACGACCCGCTCATGTTGGGGAACAGCTGTGATTGATGTCTTGGGCCTGCGCAAGGTCTACCGCGACCGGGGCCGCGAGGTGACCGCCGTCGAGCGCGTCGACCTCCACGTCCGCGAGGGCGAGATCTTCGGCGTGCTCGGCCAGAGCGGTGCCGGGAAGAGCACCCTGCTGCGCTGCGTCAACCTCCTCGAACGCCCGACGGAGGGCACCGTCACCGTCGCCGGGCAGGAGCTGACCGCCCTCGGGGAGGCCCAGCTGCGCCGGGCCAGGCAGCGGATCGGCATGGTCCACCAGCACTTCGCCCTGCTGTCCTCCCGCACGGTCGCGGGCAACGTCGCCTTCCCCCTTGAGGTCATGGGCACCGGCAGGGCCGAGCGCGCCAGGCGGGTGACCGAGCTGCTCGAACTGGTCGGCCTCGCGGACAAGGCGAAGGCCCACCCCGCCCAGCTCTCCGGCGGCCAGAAGCAGCGCGTCGGCATCGCCAGGGCCCTGGCGGGCAACCCGGCCGTGCTGCTGTCCGACGAGGCCACCTCCGCGCTCGACCCGGGCACCACCCAGTCGATCCTGGCCCTGCTCAAGCGCCTCAACCAGGAGCTCGGCCTGACGATCCTGCTGATCACCCACGAGATGAACGTCGTCAAGTCGATCTGCGACTCGGCCGCGATCATGCGGGACGGCAGGATCGAGGAGTCGGGGACCATCCCCGAACTGCTCGCCAAGCCGGGCTCCAGGCTCGCCGCCGAGCTGTTCCCGCTGCCCCCGGCGGAGCCGGGCGACATCACGATCACCTTCACCGGACAGGCCGACGAGCCCGTGGTCTCCCAGGTGGCGCGCACCTTCGACGTGGACATCAACATCCTCGGCGGGGCGTTGGAGAAGGTCGCCGGGCTGTCGGCGGGCCGCCTGCGCCTGCGCCTGAGCGGCACCCAGCGCGCCGCGGCCCTCACCCACCTGGCGGAGCGCGGCCTGCTGGTCGAGGAGAGCCGATGAGCCTGCCCGTTACGTCGAAGAAGCCCGTGACGCCGGAGGAGAAGGCATGACCTGGGACGAGATGGCCCCGCTGCTGTGGGAGAACACCTGGCAGACCGCCCAGATGGTCCTGTGGTCGACCCTGTTCACCGCGCTGCTCGGCCTGCCGCTCGGCGTCGCCCTCATCGTCACCGACCGGGGCGGCCTGTTCCCCTCCTGGACGCTGAACCGCGTGCTCGCGCTGGTCGTCAACATCGGGCGCTCGCTGCCGTTCATCATCCTGATGATCGCGGTGATCCCGTTCACCCGGATGATCGTGGGCACGACCATCGGCACCGCCGCGACCGTCGTCCCCCTCACCCTGGGGGCCGCGCCGTTCTTCGCCAGGCTGGTCGAGACCTCGCTGCGGGAGGTCGGCGCCGACAAGGTGCAGGCGGCCCACGCGATGGGCGCCAGCCGTACGACGATCATCGGAAAGGTCCTGCTTCCCGAGGCGATGCCCGGCCTGGTCGCGGGGCTCACGGTGACCGTGGTCGCGCTGATCTCCTACTCGGCGATGGCCGGGGCGATCGGCGGCGGCGGACTCGGTGACCTGGCCATCCGCTACGGGTACCAGCGTTTCGAGACCACCCTCATGGTGATCACCGTCGTCGTGCTGGTCGTCATCGTCCAGCTCGTGCAGACCCTGGGCGACACCGTCGCCCGCCGCCTGCAACGCGGCTGATCCCTCCACCTCCCCCCGGGACCCCGCCACGAGCGGGGGCCCTGGTTTCTCACACCCATAAGGAGCGCAAGATGCGTAAGTTCATAGGAATCGCCTCGGCCGTCACGGCCCTGGTCGTCTCACTGGCCGCCTGCGGCTCCTCCACGCCCGCCACGGGCGCGGGGGCAGCGGGGAGCAAGGAGTCCAGTCCCGCGGCCGAGGTGCTCAAGGTCGGCGCCAGCCCTGTCCCACACGCGCAGATCCTGAAGTTCGTCAAGGACAAGCTCGCCGCCAAGGAGGGCCTGAACCTGGAGATCGTCGAGTTCACCGACTACGTCCAGCCGAACGTGCAGCTCAGCGAGGGACGGCTCGGCGCCAACTTCTTCCAGCACAAGCCCTACCTGGACGACTTCAACGCCTCCAAGGGCACCAAGCTGGTCTTCCTGCAGCCGGTCCACCTGGAGCCCCTCGGCCTCTACTCCAAGAAGATCGGCAAGCTCGCCGACCTGCCGCAGAACGGGACCGTGGCCGTCCCCAACGACGCGACCAACCTCGGCCGGGCGCTGAAGCTGCTCGCCGACAACGGCGTGATCACCCTCAAGGAGGGCGTCGGCACCGCCGCGACGGAGCGCGACGTCACCGCCAACCCCAAGGGCCTGAAGTTCCAGCCGCTTGAGGCCGCGCAGCTGCCCCGCTCCCTTGAGGACGTGGACGCCGCCGTCATCAACGGCAACTACGCCCTTGAGGCGGGTCTCAACCCCGCGCAGAACGCGCTGGTGCTGGAGAAGGCCCAGGGCAACCCCTACGCCAACGGCCTGGTGGTCGCCGAGGGGCACGAGAAGGACCCGCAGGTGGTCAAGCTCGCCAAGCTGCTCGCCGGTCCGGAGGTGAAGCAGTTCATCGAGCAGACCTACAAGGGGGCGGTCATCCCCGCCAACTGACCTGGGCGACGGCGGGAGTCTCTGGCTCCCGCCGCCCCCGGTCTGGGTATGAATCCGGAAAAGGACGGATCACAGCGGGGGGCCACCATGACCACGTACACCCTGTCGATCGTCGAGGGGAGCGCCGGGCAGCAGGGCGAGGACATCTTCTCGCCGGACTCCCCGGTCACCTTCAACGACCTGGGGCCCGGCGTCCTGCTGTGGCTGACCGACCACGGCTACGAGGAGCCGGGCAGGAGGGTCGTGGTGACCCCGGTCGGCGAGGTGCCGCTCGGGGCGCTCGCCTCCCGGGACGTGGACCTCTGATCCCACCCCCGCGATGCCGTACGGCACGGCACAGCGGTTCACGGAACGTGGTTCCGGATCGCTCTGTCAGGGCAGATGACGGTTCTGCGGCGTCGGACGTCTACCCCGGAGGGAGCTCGACATGACGCAATCCCAGCCCCCCACGTGCAGGACATGCGGAGCGATGGTGGAACACCCGGGACGCCATCGTGAGTGGCACGAGGCCCTCGAACGGCTTGTACCCGGCCTCGGAGCCGAGCTGGACAGGGCACTCGGGCAGGGAAGAACCAACGACGGCTTCACCTTCTGACCCGGCCGCTGTCTCTTTTGTGCATCTATCGCCGATATCCCACGGCGAAATGTCAGGGGGACGACGTATGGTGCGCGAGTGCATCCTCCGCAGCAGCCGTATCCCCAGGGCGGGCCGCAGCCCTACCCGCAGGGCGGGCCCCAGCAGTGGCCTCCGGCGCCGCCTCAACCTCCGTACCAGCAGGGATCCCAGCCAGGACCCCAGCAGGGATCCCAGCCAGGACCCCAGCAGGGATCCCAGCCAGGACCCCAGCAGGGCCCGCCGTACGGCCAGCAGGGGCCGCAACCGGGGCCGCAGCAGGGTCCGCCATACGGCCAGCAGCCGACGGCGCCCTACCCTCAGCAGGGCTGGCAGCAGCCTCCCCCCGCCGGGCCCCCTCCCGGCTGGCAGCCGGGCCCGCCGCAGCCCCCTTCGGGCGGTGGCAAGGGCGTGGTGATCGCCGTGATCGCGGTGGTCACGGTCCTGCTCGTCGTGGCCGGTGGCGCGGTCTATCTGCTGAACCGGGGTGACAGCACGTCGGTCGCGCTGATCTCGACGGGCTCCGAGTCGCCCCGGCCCTCGGAGTCGTCCTTCTCCACGCCCACGGACGAACCCTCCACGGATGACCCGTCCACGGACGAGCCCGACGAGCCGACCCCGGCTCCGACCTCGACCTCGTCCTTCTCCTTCTCCCAGGACGAGAAGGAGGAGCTGTTCCTGAAGACCGTACGGCAGCGCAGCGAGCTGAACGGCGCCTCCGACAGCCGGCTGGTGCAGCTCGGCAAGGACGTCTGCAGCGCGCTCGACACCGGCAAGAGCCTCATCCAGGTCACCCTGAACAGCCCGGCCACCGACGAGTTCGGCGCCGAGACGTCCGGCTACATCGCGGGCGCGGCCGTCGTCCTCCTCTGCCCAGAACACCGCGCCAAACTCCCGAGCTGACCCCCTCAGGCGTCCTCCCTCCAGAAAGGAGCGAGGGCGCCTCGCAGGCCGTTTTGTACGGCGAGCCGACGAAGGTCGTCCGTGGAGATGCTCGTGCTGGCCGCCGCTACGGTGGTCGCATGAGCGACGTCACCGATGGATCGCTGTCGGACACGGAGTTCCAGACGTTCCTGGCCCTGCTGCGGCGCTTCGTCGAACATGATCTGGACCAGTTCGAGCTTTGGCGGTTCGAGACCATGTATGGCTCGGTACACGTGAACATGAGCCGAGCCCCTCTTCCAGGTGTCGCCCCTGACTCCTACAGGCGAATGTCACCCCCACCCCAGGCTCGCGCGACCGATTCGTGAGTCTCCTGGGGGAGCGGAGCGGCAGGTGGTCTGAGTACGGCGGACAGGGAGGCAGGGGTGCCGATCCCGGTTCCCGGCAAGCGACGACAGGAGCCGGGAGCCAGGTCAGTCGGTGTCGGGCCGGTGGAGCCTGTCGGTCGCCCTCGGGCAGGTGCTGTCGGCGCCGGAGGTCACCCACAACCGCCCAAAGGCTGAATCGACCGGCACGATCCTTCTTCCGCAGCGCGCGCAGTCCCTGGCGTCCGGCAGCTGGGTGAGGTCGTCGGGGACGTGGGCTCGGTAGGAGCGCGCCGGGTCGTACGGGCCACACAACCTCTGCCAGGTCGCCTGGTCGAGATGGCTCACCAGGGTTCCGGCCATACGCGAACGTCGGACATCGATGTGGGCTCCTGAGAGGGAACGGGCATGTCCCACAGGCTCAGGACGCCGGACCACGGTGCGAAAACAGCTGGCCAATTCATGGGTCTCCGGGCCGCTCTTCTGTGGATGAGAGTGTCCGTACGGTGCCGTCGCCGACGAGGTTCGTGGTCGAGCTGGAGGTCATCGTCCATGGGCAGGAAGCTATGACCGCCGGGTTCGCGGTCTGAAGGAGATTGCTTCAGATTTCTTCAAGATCAGAAATGGCGCGGTCGATCAACGTCCGCGCCGCCACGCCGTGCACCGCCAGGGCCGCCAGCCTGTCGAACGCCTTCTCGTACACGGTCACCTCGTGGCGCTCCCGCAGCGTGAGCTCGGCCGTGTAGGTGGCCACGGTGACCATCCTCGCGTCGTAGATCGTGAATCCGTTGTTGCGCGGCACCGTGTACGGCGCGGACAGCGACACCACGCCGAGGCTGACACGTGGCATCCGCGCGACCTCGACCAGCCGCCCCAACTGCTCGCGCATCACCCCGGCGTCCCCCACCCGCGTGTGGAGCGCCGCCTCGCCGATCAGCAGCAGGAACCGGCGGTCCCCATGAGTGAGGACGCGCTGCGCCTCCATCCGGGCCTGGACGCCCGCCTCGACGTCGTCGGGGATCCCGTGGAAGTCGATGACGGTGGCCAGGATCTCGTGCGCGTACGCGTGTGTCTGCACCAGTCCGGGCATTACCGCGGGCTCCCACACCCGGAACAGGGTGGTGCGCTCGTAGGCGCTCACATTGGCCCGCTGTCGCCGCCGCGTGCCCGTTCCCAGCGACCGCCGCCAGTCCAGGTACTGGGTGTCGATGGATCGCACCGCGGCGACCAGGTCGGCGATCTCACTGGGAGCGCCGCAGGCGATGCACCAGTCCCGGACGTCGGTCTCGGTCGGCGCCTGACGTCCGTGCTCCACCTTCGAGACCTTCGGCGGTCCCCACCCGCACGCCTCGGCCAGCTGACGGCCGCTCAGACCCGCGTCCCGCCGGATGTCACGCAGGCGGATACCGAGGGCCTGAACGGCTTGCTTGCCGAGGAGCGGTTGGTTCACAGGGAGGCGGCGAAGGTTTCGAGTGGTTCGGCGCACCGCCAGGCGAGGTCCCGCCACTTCAGGTGCCGGGTGACGGTCTCGGGGTCGGTGACGACCTCCGCGCCCGTGAAGGTGTCGTCGGCATCGTCGAAATGCAGACGCACGAGCCGTGTCTCGTCGAGGAGCCACGCGTCGTACGGTGCCAGGCCGAGCCGTTCGGCGCCCGCGCGGTCGAGGTAGCGGATGTCCTCCCCGGCCTGGACGCTCAACCGGCCGATCGCGATGCCGTATCGGGTGTAGTCCGACACCGGGACGGACACGATCCGCACCCGCCGCCACGCCTTGCCCGCGGCCACGTCGGCGCTGACCCTCTCCATCCATGGTCGGTGCCATGCGTGGTCGTCCGGCTCGCCCGTACGCCACCTCCGGTACGGCTCCTTGCCGACCTCGCTGTTGTAGCGGTCGCGCAGCTCGAAGCGGAACGCCTCCCGCCCGGAACCGGTCAGGAGGTCGCCGAGTTCGGTCTCGGACAGCACACTCACTCCCTGTCGAAGAAACGGACGAGTTCCGGCGAGATCTCGACGAGGGTCTCGTCGTCGGCCAGGTTCACCACGTCCCCGAGTGCTTCGGGATCCGTGACGATCTTTCCCTGCACGACGAAGGTGCCACGGTCCGTCACGTAGACGGCCGGGCACGTGCCCTGCTCACTGTTCGTACCAAGAAGCCGCAGACGCATGGTTCCTGTCCTCCAGGTTGCTAGGGATTTCTTGGTCTCACCCCATGAGCGTCGGTCAGTTGAGGTGCTCAGTCAAGTGCCTGCCGTGATCGAGTGAGGGGTGTCCGCGTGTGAGCCTCCTGGGCTCGGTCATTCGGTTAATCACCTGTGCGCGGCCCTTCAGGACCTGTTCCTTCATGATTTTTTCGCTGCCGGATCGCCCCTGAGCACGGTGGATAAAGGGGGTGTGAGGGGAGGCGAGGGGGGCCGATCATCCTCTTAAGCTGGGCTTACGTGGGGTCAGGCATTGTTCTGGTGTACCGGAACCACCGGTCGCCGCTCCGACAGTCCACGAGCGGATGCAGGACGTGGGGGAAGACATGGACCCGAACAAGAATGAGCAGGAAAGCACCCCGGCCGAGGCGACCCACGAGAACGAAGGATGGAGCCAGTTCGGCAAGGTTCCGCCGCGCGTCGGCGGTTACGCGGATGGCCGGGACACCGGGCCGCAGCCGACGCTGATCCATCCGGTTCCGGACGCGACGGAGCCCCCGCGCATCCCCGCCCAGCGGGGGTCGCTCACCGGCAGGCAGAAGCTGGGAGCCGGGCTGGCGCTGGCCGCGATGGCCGTCGGGGGTGGAGTCGCGGGGGCCTTCATCGCGACCTCGATCGCCGGGACCGGTACGGTCGCGGCCTCGTCCGTCTCCTCCTCGGCCGAGGTCCGACAGGTCGGCAACGTCGCCACGGTCGCCGACGTGGCCAAGGCGGTCCAGCCCTCGGTGGTCTCCATCGAGGTCAGGGGCGCCAACGGCAGCGGCGACGGATCGGGCGTTCTGCTCTCGGCCGACGGCCTCATCCTGACCAACAACCACGTGGTCACGCTGGGCGACCAGGCAGGGACGAACAGCCCGATAACCGTCAAGTTCAGCGACGGCAAGACCGCCTCCGCCAGGGTCGTCGGCACCGACCCGGCGACCGACCTGGCCGTCATCAAGGCGGAGAACGTCTCCGACCTCACCAAGGCCACGATCGGCGACAGCGACAAGGTCAGGGTCGGCGACTCGGTGCTCGCCATCGGCAGCCCGCTCGGCCTGTCCGGCTCGGTCACCGCGGGCATCGTCAGCGCCCTGAACCGCACGGTGACCGTCGGCAGCGAGCAGCAGCAACAGCAGCTCCCGCCGGGCTGGGGCGGCATGCAGCAGCAACAGCAGAGCGGCGGATCGACGACCATCGGCGGCGCCATCCAGACCGACGCGGCGATCAACCCCGGCAACTCGGGCGGCGCCCTGGTCAACGCGGCCGGAGAGGTGATCGGCATCAACAGCGCCATCGCCACCAACGGCGGCGAGGGCAACATCGGTGTCGGCTTCGCCATCCCGATCAACACCGCCAAGCAGGTCGCCAAGCAGCTCATCGACACGGGCAAGGTCACCCACGCCTTCCTGGGCGTCAGCCTCGCCGACGCGAGCGGCGACGTGACCGGGGCCCTGGTCAACCAGGTCACCGACGGCAGCCCGGCCGCCCAGGCCGGGATCAGGCAGGGCGACCTGATCACCAAGATCAACGAGACCCAGGTCGACGACGGCGCGACGGTGGTCGGCGCGATCAGGGGCCTCAAGCCGGGGGACAAGGTGACCATCACCTACATCCGCGACGGCAAGACCCAGACCGCGACCGCGACGCTCGTCGAGAAGACCGACCAGTAGGTCGCACCGGAGCCGATGTGCCGCCGGGGGGAACGCTCGGACCCCCGGCGGCACATCTGTTCTCCCGGTTCCTCCACGAATTCCCCGTCGCAAGTCCCTGGCCGCGAACGCCATGGCCTTCCCCGTGAGTGCTCGGTAGAACTTCTGGTCGCGAGCACCCGGTTACAGCTCCTCGATCAACGCCCTGGTCAGTGAGCGCCCGGCTACAACCCGCCCTGCCGAAGCCGGGCTCAACACCCTCGACCAACCCCGGTCAGTGAGCGCCGCGGCCTTCCGCGAAAGCCACGCCCAAGTGCCCCAACCCCCGGCCCGAAGGTCAGCGGCCCGCGGTCAGGGCCTCCGAATGCCACAGGTCGCGGTAGTAGCCGGGTGTTCCGACCAGTTCCTCGTGGGTGCCCCGCTGGGCCACCGCCCCATTTTCCAGCACGACGATCTCGTCGACCCCTTCGAGGCCGCGCAGGCGGTGGGTGACCAGCAGTGTCGTACGGCCCCGCGTGGCGTCGAGCAGGTCGGCCATGAGCGCGTCCGCGGTTGGTTCGTCCAGCGACTCGGCGGGCTCGTCGAGCAGCAGCACGGGAGGGTCGTTCAGCAGCGCCCTGGCCAGTGCCAGCCGCTGGAGCTGACCGCCGGAGACCGTCCGCCCGTCCTCCCCGAGCTGGGTGTCCCAGCCGGTCCGTTCGACCCACCGGTCGAGCCTGGCGCGCCGTACGGCCTCGGTCAGCTCCTCCTGGTCCGCCTCGGGGCCCGCCAGGCGCAGGTTGTCCCGCAGCGTCGTCTGGAACACGTAGGGGTCCTGGGTCAGCCCCGTCATGACCCGTCTGACGTCGTCGGAGGCAAGGTCCCCGAGGTCGGTGCCGTTCAGCCTGACCGTGCCCGACTCGGGTTCGACCAGCCGCATCAGGGCCGACAGCAGGGTGCTCTTGCCCGCGCCACTCGGGCCGACCAGGGCGACCCGCCTGCCCGGGGTGAGGGTCAGGCTGACGCCGTCGAGCGCGGCGGGCAGGCCGGGGCCGTGCCGTACGACCAGGTCGTGGATCTCCACGGTCGGCGGGCCTTCGGGCACGGGGGCGGGCTTGGCGGGCTCGGCGACGGCGGGCGGGGTCGCGCCGACCTCCCGCAGTCTGCGCAGGGCGGCGAGCACCCCGGTCAGCCGCTCGGCCGCCGCGGCCATCGGCAGCACCGGCTCGAAGGCGACCAGCGAGACCAGCGCGAGCACCGCCGTGGCGACCCTGCCCGCCTGCGAGCCCCCGGCGATCCAGACGACCGCCAGCACGGTCAGGCCCTGGGTGAGTGTGCCCAGGGCGGCGGCGACGGCGTTCGCCCTGGACTGGCGGCGCTCCAGCGCGCCGAGGCGGGCGTCGGCCTCGGCGCAGGCGTCCAGTGCGCGCCCGCCCGCCCCGTAGGCGGCCAGGTCGGCCGCGCCGTGCACCAGGTCGGCGACCCTGGCGGCCAGTTCCGCCCGCGCGGGCGCGATCCGCGCCGACCAGCGCCGGGCGGCGGCGGCCGTGCCCAGCGGGATGAGCACCCCGGCGACCAGCAGTCCGGCCAGCAGCGCGAGCGCGGCGGCGGGAAGCAGGAACAGCCCCAGCGTGACCGCGGCGATCGCGGTGACCAGCGCGGCGCAGGCGGGCAGCAGGCAGCGGACCAGCAGGTCCTGCGCCGCGTCGGTGTCGTCGACCATCCGGCTGAGCAGATCGGCTCCCCGCCGGTCGCGCGGTCCCGTGGGGATGAGCGCCCGGTAGAGCCGCTGCCTGGTCGTCGCCTGCGCCCGCAGCGCGACATCGTGCCCGGCCAGGCGCTCGCCGTACCTGAAGACGCCCTTGGTGGTCGCGAAGGCCCTGACACCGACGATCGCCACGCTCAGCGCGGCCAGCGGCGGGTGCTCGGCGGCCCTGGTGATCAGCCAGGCCGCGGAGCCGATCAGCCCGAGCCCGGCCAGCTCGGCAGCCGCGCCCGAGGAGATCGCCAGGGCCAGCCGCCCTCGCATGTCTCGAATGCCCGTCATGCCGGTGATATCAGTCATCGGGACTCTCCGATCAGCTCGGCGGAGACCACGCGTCCCTCGGCCAGCCGGATCACCCGGTCGGCAAGGTCGATCATCGCGGGCCGGTGTGCCACGATCACCGCGGTACGTCCCTCGGCCAGTTCCCCGGTCGCGGCCACGATCGCCGCCTCGCTGCGGCCGTCGAGCCGCGCGGTCGGCTCGTCGAGGAGCAGCAGGTCGGTGCCGGGGCGGCAGAAGGCGCGGGCGAGCGCGACCCGCTGCCGCTGCCCCGCCGAGAGGTTCGCGCCGCGTTCGCCGAGCGCCGTCTCGTAGCCCTCCGGCAGCGCCGTGACGAACTCGTCGGCGTGCGCCGCCTTCGCCGCCCGCCGTACGTCGTCGAGGGTGGCCTCGGGGAAGCCGAGGCGGATGTTGTCGGCGACCGAGGTGGCGAACAGGTGGGGGCGCTGCGGCACGAACGCCAGCCGCGCCCGCCAGGCGTCGTCACCGGTGAGCGCGACGCCGTCGATCAGGACGCGCCCGCTGTCCGGGGCGACGAAGCCGAGCAGCAGGTGCAGCAGGGTGCTCTTGCCCGCCCCGCTCTCGCCGACCAGCGCGACCCGCTCGCCCGGTGCGATCGTCAGCGAGACGTCGTCGAGCGCCGCCTCGTCCCGGCCCGGGTAGCGCACGGTGACGTTCTCCAGCCGGATCTCCGGCGCGCCGCTCCTGGCCGGACTCGCGGGGACGTCCTGTACGGCGGTGCCCCGCCCCTGGGCGTCCAGTACGGCGAAGGCCTCGTCGGCGGCGGCGACCCCCTCCATGGCGGCGTGGAACTTGTTGCCCATGGTGCGCAGCGGCAGGTAGGCCTCGGGCGCCAGCAGCAGCACCAGCAGCGCCGTGGGCAGCTCCATCGACCCGGACAGCAGCCGCAGGCCGACCGGGACCGCGACCAGCGCCAGGGACAGCGAGGCGGCCAGCTCCAGCACCAGCGACGACAGGAAGGCCACCCGCAGCGTGCGCATCGTGGCCTCCCGGTGCTCCTGGGCGACCCGGCCGATCACCTCCGCCTGGTAGCGGGCCCTGCCGAAGGCGCGCAGCGTGGGCAGGCCCCTGACCACGTCGAGGAAGTGCCCGCCGAGACGGGCCAGCGCCCGCCACTGCCGTTCGGTGACCTCCTTGGTGCGCATCCCCACCAGCGCGCCGAACAGCGGGATGAGGGGCAGCGTGACGAGCACGATCACCGCGCTGGTCAGGTCGGCCACGAACAGCCGCACGAGCACGGCCAGCGGCACGACGGCCGCGACCGCGGCGGCGGGCAGGTAACCGGACAGGTAGGGGTCGAGGGCGTCGAGGCCGCGACCGGCCAGCGTGACCAGCTCGCCCGAGCGGCGCGAGGCGAGGTCGGCGGGGCCGAGGTCCCGCAGCCGCGACAGCAGCCGGTGGCGCAGCGCCGTCTTCACTCCCGTGCTCGTGCGCCCCGCGGCCACCCCCTGCACCAGGCCGAGCAGGGCGCGGACGCCGACGACGAGCGCGAGCACGGCCAGCGCGGCGGGGGCGAAACGCCCGGAGAGCACCCCGGACAGCACCTCCGCCTGGACCAGCACGAGCAGCCCGGCCAGCACCGCGGCGGCCAGGCAGACCGCCAGGTGGCGGCGGACCGCCCGCTCCCCGCGGATCAGCCGCAGGAGATCCTTGTGCATGTGAACCCTGGAAACCCTAGAAGAACGACGGCAACCGACCGGCAGCACGCCTGGGACCGAACGTGCGCCAGGTCCATACTTGCGCACCCGCCATGACCGGGGTCAAAGGCAGGATTATGAGACTGAGCACACCCAGTGTGCCCCCGGGCGCGGCGTGCTCAAGCAGCCACGGTGCCAGTACGGCCAGCGGCACGGCGGCGGGCAGGGCGGCGGCGCACGCGGAGGCCAGCAGCGCCCCACCGGTGCGTCCCCTCCCGGTCACCCGCCCCGGCAACAGCCAGGAGGCGAAGGTCCAGCCGTGCAGGGCGAGGGCCCCGGCGACGACTACCGCGTAGCCGAACCCGGCCAGCGGGGACGGCGATTCTGGCAGGCCCTGGGCGATGGCGGCCAGGATCAGGCCCCAGCTCAGCGCCAGGCCGTACGAACCAATGCAGATCGCCCAGTCCCAGGCGGCCCGCCAGCCGGTCCCGTCGAGACGGCGGCGGAACCACAGGCCCGCGTCGCGCAGGATCCACGAGATCAGCAGGGTGACGACCAGCGGGTAGAGGCCGTACAGCACCCGTCCCTCGACCTCGGGGAAGGCGCCGAAGAGCACGCCCGCTACGGCGACCAGCCACACCTCGTTGGCCAGCACGAACGGGGCCATGGCCGAGACGACAGTGTCGCGGTCCCGCTGGGTACGGCCGAGCACGGGCAGCAGCATGCCGAGGCCGATGTCGAACCCCTCAAGGGCGAAGTATCCGACCAGCAGCAGGGCGAGCACACCCAGCCAGAGGACGTCCATGGGTTCCTTCCTTCCGTGGCCAGGGGCCGCTAGTGGCTGAGCGCGGGCTCGCGGACGGCGGGGGCGGGCTCGTCCTCCGCGCCGAGGGCGACGGCTGTGGGGCCGCGCCGTACGGCCCTGGCGATCAGGAGATAGTCGGCGAGGGCCAGCAGGCCGAGCACCCCGGTGAACCCGACGAGGGAGACGGTGACCATGCCGGAGGTGAGGCCGGGGGACATGGCGTCGGCGACGGTGAGCCTGCCGTTGATCAGCCACGGCTGGCGGCCGACCTCGCGGGCCAGCCAGCCGCAGATCGCGAGCAGGAACGGCAGCGGCGTGAGGATCATCAGGAACGGCTGCGCCCACCGCCAGCGGGGCAGCCAGTAGGCCAGGGGCGCCAGCAGGAGCAGGAGGAGCTGGACGAGCTGCCCCACGATGATCATGATGCCCAGGGCGGTCCCGGCCAGTGGGCTGCCGAACTTGTCCGGCTGGTAGAGCGCGAGCGTGCCGAACTGGGCGTAGCCGAAGCCGACCGTGACCAGTGACCCGGCGAAGGCGACGAGCAGGCCCGTGCGCAGGGAGGAGGTGAAGAACTCCCGCTCCGTGGTCCGCCGGAACAGTTGGTAGGCGGAGGCCCCCATGACGAGGAAGCCCGCGGCCCACAGTCCCGCGCCGACCACGTGGGGGAGCGAGTTGACCAGCGCCGGGTTGCCGAGCAGCGCGCCGAAGTCGGTCAGGACCAGGCGGCCGCCGCGTTCGACGGCCCCCGCCGGGTTCTGCAGGAACGAGTTGGCGGCCATGATCCAGAAGGCGGAGGCGTAGGCGGTCAGCGTCACCATCCAGATGCACGCCAGGTGGACCCACCGGTTCAGCCTGTTCCAGCCGAAGATCCACAGTCCGAGGAAGGTGGACTCCAGGAAGAACGCGCCGAGCGTCTCGATCGCCAGAGGTGCTCCGAAGACGTCCCCCGCGTACTCGGACAGACCGCTCCAGCTCAGTCCGAACTGGAACTCCATCACCAGGCCGGTGAAGATGCCGAGCGCGTAGTTGGTCACGTAGATCTGACCCCAGAAGCGGGTGGCGCGCTCGTGTTCGGGCCTGCCCGTCACGGCGTGCCGGGTGTGCGTGATCGCGATGAGGGGGGCCAGGCCCAGCGTCAGCACGACGAACAGGAAGTGAAGGCTTCCCGTCACCGCGAACTGCGTCCGCGCCAGGTCGAGCACGTCCACGGTTCACCTCCGTTGTTGTGTCTGTCTACCTATAGGCACTCTACATGTAGAACGCCTACATGTAGGCTGTCTGACGAAAGGTAGGGTGAGGGCGTGAACGATCGAGCCGAGGGTCATGACGGTCACGCCGCCGCACGGCGGACGGAGGGCGCGAGGTGAACGCCGACGCGCTTCGCGGGCACATGGACGCCCTGCTGCTGTCCGTGCTCGAAGGGGAACCCCTGCACGGCTACGCGATCATCGAGGCCCTGCAGGCACGCAGCGGCGGCTCACTGAGCGTGCCGACGGGCACGGTCTATCCGGCGTTGCGGCGGCTCGAACAGGCGGGATACCTCGCCAGCGAGTGGGCGACGGTCGGCGGGCGCAGGCGGCGCACCTACCGGCTGACCTCGTCGGGCCACCGGGCGCTGGCCGGGGAACGCGCCGCCTGGCGGGAGTTCACCGGCGTGATCGGCAGCGTGCTCGACCCCGTCGGGGAGCGGCTGGGTCGCGAGGGCTAGACCTGGCCGAAGGTCAGGCGGTGGCCGGGTGGAGGTGCCTGCGGGTGACCCGCATGCAGCGGGCCGCGCAGTACATCTGCAGCAGCGCCAGCCCGACGCTCAGCGCCTCGACGCCGAAGTTCAGCGGGTGGTCGAAGAAGTCGTCGCGCTGCGCGCCGAGGGTCAGCATCAGTCCGAGCACGCCCGTGACCGGCAGCATGGTCCACACCAGCACCGCCAGCGACCGGGTGACGAGCCTGGGCCGTCTGATCCTGCGCAGCCCCCGGCCGAGCGCGAACAGCCCGGCCCCGCCGAGCAGGGCGACCGCCAACTGTAGATAGTCCAGGCCCCGGGAGACCGGCATGAACCACTCGGGCCACCGCGTGTAGGCGGCCGGATCGCCGGGGGAAAGACGCCACACCAGGCTCCAGGCCATGATGGTCACCGGCACGCTGACGAACAGCAGCGCCGCGAGCCGCCGCCCCGCAGAGACCGCCAGCGCCGCCTGGTAACCCGGCGCGATCTCCTCGACGTCGCCGAACTCCTCGACCGCCGCCCGCTCGGCCTCGGCCCTGCCGAGCCCGTCGAGCTCCAGTGCCTCCGCGGTGTCGAGCAGGCTGTCGCGGGCCTCGGTGATCATGTCGAGCCTCGGGCCCCTCGGCCCACTGAGCGTACGGCCGAGCCTGGCCACGTAGTCGTCGATGGCTCCGGCCATGCCACCTCCACCCCCGAACTCCTGTGCGGACATCACCGTACATCGTCGGGGTGGAGGTGGCCCCAGCGCATCCGGGACAACCCGGACATGTCCCGGAGCAGCCGCGTCGCGCCCCCACGAGCGCCTTCTCCGGGTCGAGGATCGCTACGGGGAGAGCTGGACCGAGAGCGGGGGCACCCTCGGCGCGTTCGCCCGGCGCGAGGCGTGCGAGGCCGAGCTCATCAGCAGGCTGCCCACGGTGATCGCCGCCAGCAGGGCGAACCAGCCGACGACCCGTCCCATCCGCAGGCCGTACCCGCTGATGATCCAGTGCAGTGACAGCAGCCAGCGGCCGGAGGAGCGGCTGGTGGCGCGGCGCATCTCCATGGCCCCGAAGGCGAAGTCGGCCGCGGTCGCCTTGTCGTCGATCCCGGCGCGCAGCCGCGAGTACAGGACGGCGAGGCGGTGCGGAGCGGGCACGTCCTGCCCGGGGTCCGACCAGCCGCGCCAGGCGTGCTCGTCGGCCAGCGTCCGCCGGGGGGTCCACCAGCGCAGCGGCGGCCAGCGCGGCGCGAACCGCACCCCGCGCGGGGTCGTGGCGAACGCGCAGCCGGTCAGCCTGAGCCGCTCGGGGGTGCGGATCCCGGTGAACCGGCAGGCGCTGAGATCGACGGCGCTGAGCTGGAGCGCCTCGGCCTCAAGCCCGCACACGGAGGTCACCGAGGCCGTGCCGGTCCCGCTGACCGTGGCCTGGCCGCGTAGCGTCGCCCCCTCCAGGTCGGCGACCGCGCCGTCGAGGCGCACGCTCAGGCGGCCGGTCACCCGGATGCGCCGCAGGTCGACGGGGCAGTCGCGGGCCGCCAGGTCGAGGCCGTTGCCCGCCCACGCCCCCGTCAGGGCCAGCCGCCGGCCGACCGAGGCCGGGGCCAGGTAGCCGCCCGCCCAGAACCGCGTCGCCTCGAACCCGGCGAGACCGCCGAACTCCGTCTTCCTGAAGGAGACCGCCCTGCCGAACCGGCAGCCGCGGAAGGTCACGTCACCCTGGAAACGGGTGCCGTCGAAGGTGGCGAAGTCGTGGAACTCGGCCCCCTCGAAGGAGACGGTCCGCGCGAACCTCGCCGCGCCGAACAGGGCGTCCCTGCCCGTGGACACCCGGTCGAAGGCCGCGTGCCCGGTGACGTGGACGCCGTGCAGGGAGACCTCCCTGACGAACCTGACCTCCCTGAAGGAGACGTTCCCGGCGAACCGGGCGCCGACGAACGAGGCCAGGCGATGGAAACGGGCCTGGTCGAAGGAGACGTCCCCGCCGAACTCGACGTCGCAGAACCTGACGTCGTCGGGGAAGACGGCCAGGTCGAACCTGGCTCTGCCGAGACGGCCACGGGTGGGGGCGAGGACCCGGTCCAGCAGGTCCTTGCCGATGACGGTGCCCCGCAGGTCGATCGCGGAGCCGGGGGACAGGCCGCGGACGACCTCGTCGAGCTCGTGATGCTCCAGATGGGCCAGGCAGCGCCCGTACGGCTGCCGGGCCGATCCCGCGCACTCAGGGGAGGCGGCGCAGGTTATCCAACCCACGTCCAGAGTTCTCATAAAACAGTGATACCCCAGACGAAGCCTCGCGCGAGATCTACGTCATAGCAAGCTATAACTGATGCCTTTAGTCAGCACTTAGTGTCAAGATTCGCTGATTTCACCATCTAGCCATTTTCAAGTAAGTGTCGGCAGATCAAACCGGTTCTACGCTCCGCCTCATGCGTGCCTTATCCAGAGCCCTCTCCGCTCTGACCGTCCTCGGCGTCGCCGCGGCCACGGTCACCGCCCTCACCCCGGCCCCCGCCCTCGCCGACCCGGGAACCGTCGTCATCAGCCAGGTCTACGGCGCGGGCGGCAACAGCGGCGCACCCCTCGCCAACGACTTCGTCGAACTGTTCAACCGGAGCTCCGCGCCGGTCACGCTTGACGGCTGGTCCGTCCAGTACGGCAGCGCGACCGGCACCGGCACCTTCGCCGCCAACCCCGTCGTGCCGCTGTCCGGCACGCTGGAGCCCGGCCGCTACCACCTGGTCCAGCTCGCCGGGGGAAGCACCGGTGCCCCGCTGCCCACCCCGGACGCCACCGGGACGGCCAACATGAGCGCCACCTCGGGCAAGGTCGTCCTGGTCCGCTCCGCCCAGGGCCTGGCCTGCAACGGCGGCTCGACCCCCTGCTCACCCGAGCAGAGCGCCCTCATCGCCGACCTCGTCGGGTACGGCACCGCCAACTACGCCGAGGGCGTCCCGGCTCCCGCCCTGTCCGCGACGACGGCGGCCCTGCGCGGGGACCACGGCTGCGCCGACACCGACGTCAACGGCACCGACCTGGTGAGCGCGCCTCCCGCGCCGCGCAACGGGGCCACGGCCGCCGCGCCGTGCGGCACCCCTTCGCCCACTCCCACGGTCACGCCCACTCCCACGGTTTCGCCGACGGTCACGCCGACCGGGGAGCCGTGTCAGAGCCCCGCGACCCACCGGATCTCCCAGGTGCAGGGCAGCGGGGATGTCAGCCCGCTGGCGGGTCAGACCGTACGCGTCCAGGGCGTGGTGACCGGAGACTTCCAGCGGGCCGACCAGCTCGGCGGCTTCTTCCTGCAGGACACCGCCCCCGACGCCGACCCCGCCACCTCGGAGGGCCTGTTCGCCTACGGCCGCGACACGTTCAAGGACGTCAAGGCCGGGGACCGGGTGCTGGTCACCGGCAAGGTCGTCGAGTACAACGGCTGGACCGAGCTGTCGCCCGTCACCGCCGTCGACGTCTGCGGAACCGGCGCCGTCGCCCCGGCCAGGGTGAGCCTGCCGCGCCCCGCGGGCTCGACCCTCGAACCGGTCGAGAGCATGCTCGTCACCGTCACCGGGCCGCTGACCGTCACCGACCACTACAACCTGGGCCGCTACGGCGAACTCACCCTCTCCTCAGGAGGGCGCCTCTTCCAGGCGACCGACAGGCCCGGCGTCGACGAGGCCGCCAACCAGCGCCGCGCCCTGCTCCTCGACGACGGTTCGACCAGGGAGAACCCGCCGGTCATCCCCTACACGGACCCGCGCGTCGTCCGCCTCGGTGACACCACGCTCGGCGCCACCGGTGTCCTGGGGTACGGCTTCGGCGTCTACCGCCTCCAGCCGACCAAACCGGTCACCTTCCTGCGGACCAACCCCCGCCTGCCCGTGCCGCTGCCGGTGCTCGGCAACGTCAGGGTGGCCAGCCTCAACACCCTCAACTGGTTCACCACCCTGGGCTCACGCGGCGCCAACACCGCCGAGGAGCAGCGGCGGCAGCTCACCAAGCTGGTCGCCACGCTCAAGGGCCTGAACGCCGACGCGGTCGGTCTTATGGAGGTCCAGAACAACGGCCAGACCGCCGTCCAGGCTCTGGTCGACGCGCTCAACGCCGAAGTTGGCGCGGGCACCTACGCGGCGCTGACCCACCCCAACCCGGGCACCGACCTGATCCACGTCGCGGTGATCTACAAGCCTGCCAAGCTCACGCCCGTCGGCCCCGCCCGCTCCTCGGCCGACCCGGTCTTCAGGCGGCCCCCGCTGATCCAGACCTTCCGCAGGGTCCGGGGCGGCGAGCCGTTCACGGTGGTCGTCAACCACTTCAAGTCGAAGGGCTGCGACACCGCCGCCACCGGTCCCGACGCCGACCAGGGCGACGGCCAGGGCTGCTACAACGGCGAACGTGTCCGCCAGGCCAAGGCGACGCTGGACCTCGTCCAGAGCCTGCGGCTGCCCAACGCGCTGGTGCTCGGCGACCTCAACGCCTACGGCGAGGAGGACCCGATCGACACGCTTGAGACGGGCGGGCTGACCAGCCTCAGCAAGCGGTTCGTCCCGGCGCCGCTGCGCTACAGCTACCTCTACGACGGCCGCAGCGGGGAACTCGACCACGCCATGGCGGGCCGGGACCTGCTCAGGAGGGTGACGGGGGCGACGATCTGGCACGTCAACTCCGACGAGAGCCGCATCCTCGACTACAACACCGAGTACAACCCGCCCCAGCTCTACCGGCCGGACGCGTTCCGGTCTTCGGATCATGATCCCCTGGTGGTTGGCCTAATTCTGTAGCTTTTGCGCTGTGTCTCTTTGCGACGCCTGGCGGCGTCGCGGGCTTGGGCGCCTGAAGTCGGTGACTTCCCTCGTCACTCCTCCGCTGCGCTCCGTCGCTCCTCAGTCCAGCTCACCGACGCGCCCAAGCCGAAACTCCTCACGCACGGCACCGGTACCCCAAACCCTTCACACTTGGCGCCGGGGAGTTCAAGCCAAAACTCTGTGCTCACGGTGCCGGACCTGGCCATCTTTGATGGGGTGGGTTCGGCGCCGTCGGGGGGTCGGCGGGATGGAATGTCCGGGGGAGGGAAGTGGTTATGCGAGCCGTACAAGACGTGACAAGAAGAGGAGCCACAGGTGGCGACTATTGAGGTAACCGAGAAGAACTTCAACGAAATCGCCGACGAGGGCATCGTCCTGCTGGACTTCTGGGCGTCCTGGTGCGCGCCGTGCCGCATGTTCGGTCCGATTTTCGAGAAGTCCTCGGAGAAGCACAACGACATCAAGTTCGGGAAGATCGACACCGAGGCCGAGCAGGGGCTCGCGCAGGGCTTCGAGATCACCTCGATCCCCACGGTCATGGCCATCCGTGACGGCATCGTCGTCTTCGCCCAGCCCGGGGTGCTTCCCGAGCCCGCCCTTGAGGACCTCATCGGTCAGGTCCGGGCGCTCGACATGGAGGCGATCAGGGCCGAGCTGGCCAACGAGCTCCGCGCCCAGAACGACTGAGCTTCCCGGATTAAACGGGTACGAAAGGCCGCGAAGGGTCCCGCACCACCGGCGTGGGACCCTCGTATGTCACGAAAAAGCACGAAAAATCAGGATGAGCGGTAGAGCTCCGCGACCCGGAAGGCCATGTCCAGCGACTGGCTCCGGTTCAGCCGAGGGTCGCAGGCCGTCTCGTAGCGCAGCGCCAGGTCGTCCTCGGCGATCTCGTAGGCGCCACCCACACACTCGGTGACGTCGTCGCCGGTGAACTCGATGTGGATGCCGCCCGGGTGCGTGCCGAGCTCCCGGTGCACCTCGAAGAAGCCCGCGACCTCGTCGAGCACGTCGTCGAGACGCCGGGTCTTGTGGCCGCTGGGGGCCTCGAAGGTGTTGCCGTGCATCGGGTCGCAGATCCAGGCGATCTGGGCGCCGTTCGCGGTGACCTTCTCCACCAGGGCGGGCAGGTGCTCGCGGATCTTGGAGGCGCCCATCCTGGTGATGAACGTCAGGCGGCCAGGCTCGTTGTCGGGGTTGAGCTTGTCGACCAGCGCCAGGGCGTCCTCGGCAGTCGTCGTCGGGCCGAGCTTCACGCCGATCGGGTTGCGGATGCGGGAGAAGAACTCCACGTGCGCGCTGTCGAGCTGGCGGGTGCGCTCGCCGATCCAGACCATGTGCGCCGACACGTCGTACGGCTCGCCGGTCCTGGAGTCGACCCTGGTCAGCGCCCTGTCGTAGTCGAGGATGAGCGCCTCGTGCGAGGAGTAGAACTCCACGCCGTGGAACTCGGCCGGGTCGGCCCCGCAGGCGTGCATGAACGCCAGCGCCTGGTCGATCTCCCTGGCGAGCCGCTCGTAGCGCTTGCCCGCGGGGGACTCGCTCACGAAGTCCTGGTTCCAGGCGTGCACCTGCCGCAGGTCGGCGTAGCCCCCCTTGGTGAAGGCGCGGACCAGGTTCAGCGTCACCGCGGAGGAGTGGTAGGCGCGAAGCAGCCGTTCCGGGTTCGGGATGCGGGACTCGGGGGTGAAGTCGAAGCCGTTGACCATGTCGCCCCGGTAGGCGGGCAGCTCGACACCGTTGCGGACCTCGGTCCCCTTCGAGCGGGGCTTGGCGAACTGCCCCGCTATCCGGCCGATCTTCACCACGGGGACTCTCCCCGCGTAGGTGAGCACGATCGCCATCTGCAGCAGCGTCTTCAGCTTGTTGCGCACGCCGTCGGCGGTGGCCCCGGCGAACGTCTCGGCGCAGTCGCCACCCTGCAGCACGAAGGCCTCGCCACGCGTCACCGCCGCCAGCTCGGCCTTGAGGTTGTCACATTCCCCCGCGAAGACGAGGGGAGGAAGTACGGAAAGTTCGGCGACGACCTTGTCCAGCTCGCCGCGGTCGGGCCACTCGGGCTGCTGCGCCGCGGGAAGCTCCCGCCAGGAATCGAGGTAGTTGCTCACGACATACCAGGCTATTGCAACCTCGTGGACGAACCCACCTCAACGTCCACAGATTGAGAACCTCTTTGTTCCCCTGAAGGTGTCAGGGGGCCCGCGAGTGAGGGGCCGTGAGGTGGCCGAAGATCCGTTGCGGGTTCACGAGGGGCTCTTGACGTGTTCGGGAAGGACGCCGAGACCGATGAAACGGCGGGCCAGGGCGCCGGCCACGGGAAGGTGAGCGAGATCACGCGGCAGCCCCGCGGGGGCGCCTCGCCCGGCCAGCGTGGGCCGGATCAGCCGGTTCTGCACCACCCGCTGGGCGAACTGGGTCACCACGGTCGGCACCGTACGGCGACGCTGCACCCTGGCCAGCAGTGACTCGGGGATCTCCGCGCCGGAGGCCAGCGGTCCGGCCAGCAGGTTCGCCGCGGCGACCGCGTCCTGCACGGCCAGGTTGATGCCGACGCCGAAGACCGGCGACATGGCGTGCGCGGCGTCCCCGATGACGAGCAGGCCGGGCCGGTGCCAGCGGCGCAGCCGGTTGAGCGCGACCGAGAGCACGCTGACGTCCTCGAAGCCGGTCAGCCGCCCGGTGCGGTCGGCGAGGAAGGGCAGCAGCTCCGCCACCTGCCGCCTGAGCGTCCCGATGCCGTCTGCCCGCAGCGCGTCGAAGCCGCCCTTGGGGATGGCGTAGGCCAGCTGCCAGTAGGTTCCCCGGTCGATCACCACCATGAGCCTGCCGGACGAAAGACGCAGGAACGTCTCGTCCGGGTCGCTCTCCTCGCGCGGCAGCCGGAACCACACCACGTCCATCGGCACGCCGTGTTCGACCGGGACGAGCCCGGCGGCGCGCCGTACGTCCGAGTGGCGGCCGTCGGCGGCGACGGTCAGTGTCGCGCGCAGTTCGTGCTCGCCGTCGGGGTCGCGGTAGCGGACCCCGCGCACCGCGTCGCCCTCCCGGATCACGTCGTGCACCTCGGCGTTCATGATGAGCCGGAAGGTGGGGTAGCGCGCGGCGGCACCGGTCACCAGGTTGAGGAAGTCCCACTGCGGGACGAAGGCGATGTAGCGATACTCACCCCTCAACTTGGACAGGTCGGCGATCGGCCTCGTCCCCTCGTCGGTGTGCATGGCCATGGTGTGGGCCTTGTGGTGCGGCAGCCGCAGAAACTCCTCGGCGAGGCCGATCTCGTCCAGGACCTGCAGCGTCGAGGGGTGGATGGTGTCACCCCTGAAGTCGCGCAGGAAGTCGGAGTGCTTCTCCAGCAGCGTCACCTGGACGCCCGCCCTGGCCAGCAACAGCGCGAGCACGGCCCCGGCGGGGCCGCCCCCCGCGATCACGCATGTGTTCTGACTCATAATTCATCACCCAATGAAATTCTCGCACAGGCCGGTCCCGAAGGAAACCGTCCCCTCGTGTCCCGTGCGGAATCCCCGGGCGTTCAGAGCGGCGCCAGCGTCCAGGAGGTCTCGGCAGTCTCGCCGGGCCTGAGCACGACCAGGTCGACGCCCGAGTTGAAGGCGTCGGGCGGGCAGGTCATCGGCTCGACCGCCAGCCCCCGGTAGCCGAACCCGGTGCCGCTGCACACCTGCGCCCACGGCAGCTCGGCGGCCCGCCAGCTCAGCTCGACCCCGCCCTCGGGACCGCGCACCCGCACCCTGACCAGCCCGTCCTCCTCGGCCCGCAGCCCGGTGAAGGTGTGGTCGACAGCCTCGGCGCCGAGCCGCCTCGGTTTCCTGAAGTCGTACGGCGTGCCGGAGACGTCCTCAAGGGAGGCGGGAAGCATCCGCTCGTCGGGCAGCAGCACCCGGTCCGCGGGCATCAGGAGCTCGTAGTCCTCCACGTCCTCGCCCGCGAACAGCCAGGGATGCGGCGCGCAGCCGTACGGCGCGGCCCGCTCGCCGGTGTTCTCCGCGGTCAGCGTGGTGGTCAGGCCCTCGGGGGTCAGGTGGTGGAGCACCCGCAGGTCCAGGGTGAACGGGTAACCGGGCGACGGGGTGATCGTGTGCGCCAGCCGTACGTGGGAGGGGCCCATCTCGACGGGCAGCCACCTGACGTCGGCGACCAGCCCGTGCAGGGCGTTGCCCCTGGCCTCCTCGTTCATCGTGAGGTGGTGGGTCACGCCGCCGAAGGTGTAGCGCGCCCCGTCGATCCGGTTGGGCCAGGGAGCCAGCAGGGTGCCGCTGTAGAAGGGGACGGGTCCCTCAGGCGGCCAGCCCGCGACCAGGTCGCGACCGTCGTGCCTGAGCACGCGCACGGCCGCCGCGAACTGGCTGACCTCGGCGTACATGTCGCCGCCACGAAGGATGAACTGCCGGGACACAACTGTCCTTTCGCCGGGGGGTCAGGCGGAGGCTCGCTCCACCAGGTGCGTGTCGAGGATCACCACCGGCTGGTCGAGGTGCTCGCCGTTGATGCGGGCGACCAGGAGCTGGGCCATCTGACGCCCCATCGTCTCGGTCGGCTGGTGCACGGTGGTCAGCGGGGGGGAGGAATGGGCCCCGGCGGGCGAGTCGTCGAACCCGACAACCGCCACGTCGCCGGGCACGTCCCTGCCCTCCTGCCGCAGCACCCGCAGCGCGCCGAGCGCCATCGGGTCGGAGGCCGTGAAGACCGCGTCCAGCTCCGGATGCTCGGCCAGGAGCCCCAGCATGGCCCGCGCGCCGCTCTCCTCGCTGAAGTCGCCGTAGGCCACGATCTCCGGCATGCCCGTGGCGATCAGCGCGTCACGGTAGCCCGCGAGCCGGTCGACACCGACCCCCATGTCCTGCGGGCCCGCGATGGTGGCGATCCGCCCACGGCCCCTGCCCAGGAGGTACTTCACCGCCTGCCTGGCCCCGGCCCTGTTGTCCACGTCCACGTAACAGTAGGGGTCGAGCCCGACGGGCTTGCCGCCGATGACGGTCGGCACCCCCATCTCCTCAAGCCTGCCGGGCAGCGGGTCGGCCCCGTGCAGCGAGATCAGCAGCACCCCGTCCACGTGCTGGCCCGTCAGGTAGTGCTCAAGGCGCTCGTGGTCCTGCCGCGACTGGGCCATCGTCAGGATGAGCTGCAGGCCCGTCTCCGACAGCGCCGAGCCGATGCCGCGGATGGTCCCGGCGAAGTAGGGCTCGTCGAACACCCGCAGCTCCGACTCGGAGACCACCAGCGCGACGGTGTCCGTGCGCCGGGTGACCAGCGTGCGGGCCGCCCGGTTCGGGACGTAGCCGAGCTCCCTGATCGCCTGCTGTACGGCGTCGCGGGCCTTCTCACTCACCTTCGGCGAACCGTTGATCACCCGCGAGACCGTGCCACGTCCGACCCCGGCCAGGGCCGCGACCGCCTCAAGGGTCGGACGACGGTCGCCGTTCATGTTTCTCGCCCCCATGAAAGATTCTCCGGACTTCATTCTGTCGGACCGGTCAGGCCTCCACGCCTGATTGTCTCGGCATACCAAAGAGCGCTCTCCTTGGGAACTCTGCGTTGCGTGGGATAGTCGACGCGCACCAGCCCGAACCGCTTGCCGTATCCCCAGGCCCACTCGAAGTTGTCCAGCAGCGACCAGGCGAAGTAGCCGACCAGCGGCACCCCGTCCGTGATCGCCGCGTGGCAGGCGCGCAGGTGGGCCTCGATGTAGTCCCTGCGCTCCGGGTCGCGCACGAAGCCGTCGGCGTCGGGGGCGTCGTCGAAGGCGGCGCCGTTCTCCGAGACGACCAGCGGGATCCCCGGATAGTCCCTGGCGACCCGCAGCAGGACCTCGCGCAGCCCGTCGTGGTCGATCTCCCAGCCCATGCCGGTGACGGGACGCCCGCTCTCCGCGAAGGAGACGTGCTCGCTGCCCACCCAGGGCGAGCCGGTGCCCGTCGGCGCCGCCGCGGCGGAGACCGCGCCACCGGACGTCCCGGAGACGGTGAACCGGCTGTAGTAGTTGATCAGCAGCATGTCCATCGGGGCGGAGATGATCTCCATGTCCCCCTCCGCCGCCAGCCCGCCGGGCTCCCCGAGGTCGGCCAGGACGTCCGCCGGATACTCCCCCCTGAGCAGGGCGTCCAGGAACAGGCGGTTCTGCAGGCCGTCGACGCGGCGGGCGGCGTCCAGGTCCTCGGGGGAGCGCGACAGCGCCGAGACGGCGTAGAGGTTGACGCAGCCGCCGATCCTGCTGTCCGGCCGCCGGGCGCGCATGGCCGCCATGGCGAGCCCGTGGCCGAGCAGCAGGTGGTGGGCCGCGCGCACAGCCAGCGCGGGCTCCCGCCGTCCCGGGGCGTGCTCCCCGGAGGCGTAGCCCAGGAAGGCCGCGCACCACGGCTCGTTGACCGTGGCCCAGTTGCGCACCCGGTCCCCGAGCGCGTCGTGTACGGCCGCCGCGTAGTCGGCGAAGCGCAGGGCCGTGTCCCGCTCGGGCCAGCCACCCGCGTCCTCAAGGGCTTGGGGCAGGTCCCAGTGGTAGAGCGTCACCCACGGGTCGATCCCCTGGCCGAGCAGCTCGTCGACCAGCCTGCTGTAGAAGTCGAGCCCCCGCCGGTTGACCGCCCCGGCGCCGTCGGGCTGGACACGCGGCCAGGAGACGGAGAAGCGGTAGGCGCCCAGGCCGAGCCTGGCCATCAGCCCGACGTCGTCGCGGTAGCGGTGGTAGTGGTCGGCGGCGACGTCGGCGTTCTCGCCGTTCACCACCCGTCCCGGCTGACGGGCGAAGGTGTCCCAGATGGACGTGCCGCGCCCGTCCTCGAAGGCGGCGCCCTCGACCTGGTAGGCGGAGGTGGCCGCCCCCCAGGCGAAGTCCGCGGGGAACCTCAGCTCCTGACCCTGTTTCTGCTGCGTGGTCACGCCTTGACCGCACCTTCCATGAGACCGCCGACGATCTGACGGCCGAACACGACGAAAACAACGAAGAGAGGCAGGACCGAGACCGCCGTGCCGGTGAACAACATGACGTAGTCGGTGCCGTGGGCCTGGTTGAGCGCGGCGATCGAGGTCTGCACCACGGGGTTGTCCGGGTCCAGCACGATCAGCGGCCACATGAACTCGTTCCAGGTCTGCATGAAGACCAGCAGGGCCAGTACGGCCATGCCCGGCCTGAGGGCGGGCAGGATCACCCGGGCGTAGACGCCCACGGTCGAGGCGCCGTCCACGCGGGCGGCCTCGACCAGCTCGTCCGGCACGGCCTGGGAGACGTACTGGGTCATCATGAAGACCCCGAACCCGTTGACCAGGAAGGGCAGGATCACCGCCCTGAGCTGGCCTGTCCAGCCGAGGGCGACCATGAGCTCGTACAGCGGGACCACGCCCATCTGCTGGAGCGGGACCATCATCGTCACCAGGACCAGCCCGAGCAGCACCCGCCCGCCCCGGAAACGCAGCTTGGCGAAGGCGAACCCGGCCAGCGTGGAGATGAGGACCACAGAGACGGTCACGGTGACCGAGACGACTGCCGAGTTGACCAGGCCGGTGAGGAAGTGGGCGTCCTCGGTCGAGAGCAGCCGGGCGACGTTCTCCCCCAGGTGGCCGCCGGGCAGCAGCGGCGGGGGGACGTCGATCGCCTCCTCGTTGGTCCGGGTGGCCATGACGAACATGTAGTAGACGGGAAAGGCCGAGACCACGACGGCGAGGGCGAGCGTGGCCCTCGTCAGCGGTCCCGCGTCCCCTGGGCGGCTCATCGGGCGCCTCCGATCCGGCGGGTGAGCAGGTGGTTGACGAGCGTGCCGAGCAGGATCAGCACGAACAGCAGCCAGGCGGCGGCAGCGGCGTACCCGAGGTCGAAGTCGCGGAAGGCCTCCTTGACGACGAACATCGCCACCGTCTGGTACTGACCGGTCGCGCCGCCGCTCATCGTCGGGTTGCCGTCGAACATGACCGGCTCGGTGAACAGCGTCAGGCCGCCGATGGTCGAGACGAACACGACGAAGACGATCGTCGGGCGCAGCATCGGGACGGTGATCCGCCAGAACTGCCGCCTGGCGCTCGCGCCGTCGAGGGCGGCCGCCTCGTACAGGTCCCTGGGGATGGTCTGCATGGCGGCCAGCAGGATGATCGCGTTGTAGCCGGTCCAGCGCCAGTCGACCATCGTGGAGATCGCGATCCACGCGGACCACTTCTCGTTCTGCCAGTTGACCGCGTCGGCCCCGAACAGGCCGAGGAACCAGTTGACCATGCCGTAGTCGCGCCCGTAGAGCTGGGTGAAGACGACGGCGACCGCGACGACCGAGGTGACCAGCGGCAGCAGCACCCCCATGCGCAGGGCGAGCCTGCCCCGGATGCGCTTGTTGAGGGCGTTGGCCAGCAGCAGCGCCAGGACGAGCTGCGGGACCGTCGAGAGGACGAACATCCCGAGCGTGTTGACCACCGCGTTCCAGAACGCCTCGTCGGCGACCAGGGACAGGTAGTTGCCCGCCCCCACGAAGGTCCTGCTCCCGGCGAGCTCCCAGTCGTGCAAGGAGACCCAGAGGGTGTAGCCGAGCGGGAAGACCCCGAAGAGGACGAACAACACGAAGTACGGCGAGACAAAGAGATAGGGGGTGACCAGCAGGTCGAACCGGGTGAACAGCGCACCATCCCGTCTCCGTACGGCGCGCGACCCGGTCTTGGCCGGGGTTTCGGCGTGCAGGGTCATTGACCGGCCTTTCAGCGGACCTTCGACGGGTCCGGCCCCGGAACCCCCGGGGCCGGTGGGGGACAGGGGTCAGCCCGCGGCCTTGACCCCGGCGTCGAGGAACCTCTGCCAGGCCTGGTCGTAGGGGACCGAGCCCTGGTCCATGCCCTCAAGGATCTTCTCGACCGCGGTCTTCACCTGGGCGTGCTTCTCGCCGAGGAAGACCGGCCGCAGGTTCTCGACCGACGCGCCGAAGATCTTTCCGGTCGGCGCGTCGTTGAAGAACGGGTTCCTCAGGTCGCCGACCGCCGGGTCCCGCTGGGCGGGCAGGGAACTGGGGAAGGCGGCGGCCTCCTGGAAGGCCATGATCTGCCCCTCCTTGCCGGTGAGGTAGTTCACCACCTCGGCGGCCTCCTTGGGATGCTTGGACTGCTTGGTGACTGCGAGGTAGGAACCACCCCAGTTCCCGGCGCCACCCGGCACCGTCGCGACGTCCCACTTCCCCTTGCCCGAGTCGCCCGCCGCGCCGGAGACCACGCCGAGCATCCAGGCGGGGCAGCCCATCGTGGCGAAGCCGCCCTTCTTGATAGCGGCGTTCCACGGCGGGGTGAAGGAGGCCAGCTTGGCGGTCAGCCCGGCCTCGCTGAAGCTCCTGACCGTGTCGAAGGCGGTCCTCACAGCGGGGTTGGTGTCGATGACGAGCTTGTTGGCCTTGTCGATGTAGGTGATGTCGCCGTTCCTCTGCGCCTCCTGGGCGAGGATCACGTTGTAGAGGGTGTTCGGGCCGTCGAGGAAGCGCGGGTCGTCCTTGCCGGGGTTGGCGGCCTGGAACTTCTTGCCGACCTCCATGAAGGACGCCCAGTCGGGCCAGAGTTTGCCGACCTCCTCGCGGTCCGTGGGCAGGCCCGCCTTCTCGAACAGGTCGGTGCGGTAGCACATGGTCATGCCGCCGATGTCGGTGCCGAGGGCGAACAGCTTCCCCTCGGCGTTGACGCCGTTGTCCCACTTCGCCGGGGGGAAGTCGGCCTTGCGGCTGCCGAGGCCGTACTGCCCGAGATCGGTGAAGAACTGCGGCCGGGCCTTCATCAGGCCCATCGCGCCCTCGTCCAGGGCGACCACGTCGGCCGCGCCGCTGCCCGCCTGCAGCCGCTGGAGCAACTGGGGCAGGTAGACGTCCTCGAAGCGGTCGGTCAGGTTCTGGTACCTGATCTGGATGCCGGGGTGGGCGGCGTTCCAGGTCGCCGCGGCCTTGTCGTAGCCGAAGTTCTCGCCGCCGCCGAAGGTGTGGACGGTGATGACGACCGGTTCCGCCGCCGTGGACGCGGGGCCGTCCGCCTGGCCGGAGCCGCACGAGGTCAAGGCCAGCGCGACGGCCGTCATCGTCGTGACCGCGGCGAGCCTGCCACGCCGCCTGTCGTTCAACATTCCGGACCCCTCTCAGGTTGGTCGCCCGAATAGGTGGGAGGTGGTCGCCGCGGACGGTCCCCGACAGATACGATTCCGCGACGAGGCGGTTCCTCAGCGTGCTGGGAGCGCTCCCACGAAGCGTGGCCCACGGCGGGCCTGGCGTCAATACGCCGAGATGCAACCGTTACGGTCACCCGCTTTTCTCAGGATTTATGGGCATAAAAACCCCATAACGGGCGCAGAGTGTTTTGGGAGCGCTCCCACCACGACCGGAAACCGGAACGCCGAAAGGGCCGCGGCTCGGGGGAGCCGCGACCCTTTTCGGATGTGGGGGATCAACCGCCGCGGCGGGCGGGGTGTCCGCCGCGGAGGGGGGTGTCGTACGGCGGGGGCCGTACAGGGGAGATCGGGGGAGGGGGTGAGGGTCAGCTGTAGACCGGGTAGCCGTAGCCGACGACCTGGGAGGTCGGACGGACGCGCTGCTCGACCTTGCCGTTGCCGGTGTTGCCCTCGATCGTGGTGATCGTGCCGTTGCCGTTGTCCTGCTTCACGAAGCCGACGTGGTCGATCCCGTCGATGTCCTTGCTGCCCTGCCAGTCGAAGTAGACGACCGCGCCGGGCTTGGGGGCGGTGCCCCAGTGACCGTTCTCCTTGAACCACTTGGCGTGGGTGACGGTGTAGGCGTCCCAGCCCATGGTGGGGCGGATGCCGGCCTGCTCGCCGACCCAGGAGACGAACATCGCGCACCAGGGGGCGTTGGCGTAGTCCTGGATCCGGCCGCCGTCGCGGGCCGTGGTCTCCCTGGCGCGCTCGGTGGACATGTACCAGGACTGGAACTTGGTGCCGCCGCCCTGGGCGTTCTCGCTGACGCCGATCTGACGGGAGGCGATGTCCAGGATCTGCTGGGCGGACACCTTGGGCAGGCGCTCGGCCGCGGTCTGGAGGCTGGTCTTTGCGGTGCCGGCGCTCGCGTTCTGGACGGTGGCCGAGGTCTGCTCGGGGGTGTCCGCGAAGGCGGGGGCGGCGATGACCCCACCGCTGAGAGCGATGGTGGTGCCGAGGATGACACGGGCCAGGTAGTGCGTCTTGGGGGTGGAGGTAAGGCGGTGCTTGGCCATGGGGTATTGCTCCTTGCGTCGCTTCCATGCCGCCTACCGGGTTAGCTGACGGGTTCGGACTGGAAAGTGTCCTACAGCGCCTATGCGCTGATTCACCCCAAAAACTTGGGTCCCCGGTTCCGCGAAACTTGCGGATTCGGCGGCCGTGTCCATCGGATGGGGATCCACCTGATGGATCACGGTCGGGCAATGTGGTGGCAATGCGTTGACCTGTGAGGGTCTAGGCGTTCGCCACGAATTCGTTGAACGTACGTGAACCGGACAGACGATTACAAGTCCGACACATTGCCTTGGCTTTGGAATGGACCCCGAACGAGGGGGAAGACTGGGCCCTCACCCGACCTCGCCGATCTTCCTTTTGATGACGCAAACCCTTGCGGGAAAGGGGATCGCGGCATGACAGGTCATGTAAAAGGTAAGGAGCCGGGCTCCGCGTGCCAGGTAAACGTAGATCTTTTGGCCGACCCGCCCTTTGCCGGGTCAAGAGGGGGTCCCTTTACTCCCGGCCGGGGTGCTCACGGTCCGGGGCAGGGATCGGTCAAGGGCGTGCCGCGAGGGCGGTGAACCGTACGCCCGTGAGCTCCTCTGAGGCGTTCCACAGCCGCCGCGCCACGTCCTCGTCGCGGGCCCGCGCGGCGGGCGTCAGCACCCTGGGGCCGGGGCCGACGTACAGACCGCCGCTCACGCCGGGGGCGGTCGCGGCGTAAAGAGAGGGGAGCGCCCCCTTCTCCGGAGACTTGAGGGTCAGACGCATGAAGGCGGCGAGCGGCCGGGTGAACGCGCCCGGCCTGATGATGGAGGTGGCCGTCGGCCCGGGGTGCACGACCAGGCTGAGCAGCCTGTCCCCGGCCAGGCGCTGCAGTTCCAGGGCGAACAGCATGTTGGCCAGCTTCGACCGGGAGTAGCCGCCCAGGCGTCCGTAGCCGTTCTCCAGCCCCAGGTCGTCGAAGTCGATCCTGCCCATCGCGTGCGCGTCACTGCTGACCGTGACGACCCTGGCGGGCCGCCTCTCCAGTAACAGGGGTAACAGCAGCCCCGTCAGGGCGAAGTGCCCGAGGTGGTTGACGCCGAACTGCGACTCGAAGCCGTCGGCCGTCGTCTGACGAGGAATCAGGGCAACACCGGCATTGTTAACAAGAAGGTCGAGCGGTTCGTCGAAGCCGTCGGCGAGTGCCCGCACCGAGGCGAGATCGGCGAGATCCAGGATTCTCAGCTCGACCTTTCTCCCGGGGCCCTCGGGAACCGCGGCTTTGACCCTCTCCACCGCCACCTGGCCCCTGACCCGGTCACGCGCGGTCATGATCACCCTGGCGCCACGCCGGGCCAGGTGCAGGGCGGTCGCCAGCCCTATCCCGCTGTTGGCACCCGTGACCAGCGCCGTCTTACCAGACAGGTCGGGAATGTCATCAGTGGTCCACATGATTCGCATCTCCGGGGGCCCGCTGTACGAAACGGTTTCGTACACGACGGTAGATCGTTAAGAGTACGGCTCGCAAGAGGGCATATTCGTGTGTTCACCCGTAGTTCCCGGGCGTGTAAGACATCCGGGTTACGGTGAGGCGGTCGTGAACGGGTCATCGCCCGGCGTGGAGGACGGTCGAGACCACGCGCGGGAGCAGGGTTCGGCCGTCGCCTGGGTGGAGTCCCCGCTGCAGATGCTCTGCGCCGTGGAGGCCCACCACGCGGGGCTGCTCGGCACCCACGCACGGGTGATACCCAGGGCAGGGCTGCGCCCGCTGGTCGTCACCCGCCGTGAGATCACCAAACTCGGCCCGCCCGCCGGACTGGAACTCGCCGAGCCCTCACCCGAGATGCCCCGGCCCCGCAGGGGCACGACCTGGGCGGTCGGCGACGCCTTCTCCGGCAAGGTCCAGGCGGCCTGGCTCACCGCCCTGCCGGGACGGATCGTGATCGTCGACGACGGCCTGGCCACGATCAGGCTCCTGGAACTGCTCACCGGACGGTTCTGGACGCCCCTGCTGCGGGCCAGGGCCACCTCGGGCCCGCTCAGGAAGGCCCTGGGCTCCGCCGCGGGCATGAGGTTGCGGGCCGCCGCCCACGCGGGCGGCCTGTCGATCTTCACGGCGCTGCCCGTCCCCGACGACCTGGCGCGTGCCGTACGCGAACGGGGAGCCGAGCTGGTCACGCACGACTTCGCCTGGCTCAGGTCCCAGCCCATGCGCAGGCCGGGGCCGAGGGAGCGCACGGTCGTCCTGGGCACCTCCCTGGTCCGCAACGGCCTCATCCACCGCGACCACTACTTCGGGTGGCTGGCCGGACTCGGCTCGACCGGGCCCGTCGCCTACTTCCCGCACCGCAGGGAGGACCCCGGCGACCTCGCCAGGGTCGGGGAGCAGCCCGGGATCACCGTCTACGACGGCGGCGCCCCCGCCGAGATGACCCTGCGGGGACTGGGCGCCGAGCAGCGGGTCCTGAGCCTGCCCTCGACCGCGGTCACCTCCCTGCGCGTCCTGCTGTCGGCCCGCGGCGTCGTCGTGGAGACCGTGGACGTCCCCGACGAGTGGTGGACCGCCCAGGCGGCACCCTCCCTCAGAACCCATCTGTCAATGTTCGCCCATCACGACACTGGAGTCACAGGTTGAAGGTCCTGGCCGTGGCCGACTCGGATTCCTACCTGAAGTGGGCCGCCTACCTGCTTGAGGGCCTGCCCTCGGGCTGTACGGCGGAGCTGACGGTGGTCCGTACTCCCATCACGCCCTCACCGGCCCAGATCCACGCGGCCGTGGCCGGGGCGGCCGGGGATCCGCCCGTGCTGTCCGCCAGGGCCCTGCGCCGGGCCGCCGAGCGGTTCAGGCCCGACGTGGTGCTGGTCGCCTGCACGGGACCCGTGGTGGACGTGCTGGTCAGCGAGGTCCTCTCCGGCCTCGCCCCACGGCCCGTCTTCGTCTCCGGCCTGCCGGGCATCTCCATCCCGGCGACGGAGAAGGCGTGGATCTTCCGCAGCGGCTGCGACCTGTTCGTCCTGCACAGCGGCCGGGAGGTCGAGGAGTTCTCCGCCATCGGCAAGGAACTCGGCGGCGGAGGCCAGATCGGCCTCACCCGGCTGCCGTTCCTGCGCGACGGCGGGCAGGTCCCCGCGACCGGCCCCCGTGACCGCGTCGTGTTCGCCACCCAGGCCAAGGTGCCGAAACGCAGGGAGGACCGGGAACGGATCCTGCTCGCGCTGGCCGACCTGGCCGGACACCGCCCCGACCTGGATGTCGTCGTCAAACTGCGCGCCCTGGACAACGAACGCCAGACCCACAACGAACGCCACGGCTACCAGCGCCTGTGGCAGAGCCTGGAGACCGAGGGACGGGTCAGCCCCGGCGCGGTGCGCTTCGCCGCCGGAGCCATGCACGAGCACCTGGCGCACGCCGCCGGGTTCGTCACCGTCAGCTCGACCGCCGCCCTTGAGGCCATCGCCCAGGACGTGCCGCTGCTGGTGCTGTCCGACTTCGGCGTCAGCGCCGAGATGATCAACCTGGTCTTCGAGGGCAGCGGCCTGCTCGGCACCCTGGACGACCTGGCCCAGGGTCGCTTCCACAGCCCGGACGCGGCCTGGTGCGGGGCGAACTACTTCCACCCGAACGGCGAGAGCGACTGGGTCTCGCAGATGGTCAGCCTCGTCGGCCAGGCCCGCTCGGGACGCCTCATCCCGGCCACCTCCCTCCTGGACGGCCCCCAGTACGCCGCCGCCCGCCGCCGCGCCCGCCTACGCGTCGAGGTCCCCCCCAACGTCCTGCGCGTGGGTTACCGGGCCAAACGCCGGATGCGCAGGTATTTGCGCTTATAGGCGGAGTTGTGCTTGCTTTGCGCCGCCTGGCGGCGGCGCGGGCTTGGCTGTGCTTGCTTTTGCGGCGCCTTCGGCGCCGCGAGGGCTTGGGCGCCTGAAGTCGGTGACTTCCCTCGTCGCTCCTCCGCTGCGCTCCGTCGCTCCTCAGTCCAGTTCACCGACGCGCCCAAGCCGAAACTCCTCACGCACGGCACCGGTAACCCCAACTCTTCACGCGCGGCGTCGGGAGCGTCGGGTCAGGAGAGGGCTCTGGAGAGGCGGCGGCGGAGTTTGTCCAGGGGGCCGGGGGTGGGTTTGGCCGGGGAGCGGGGGAGCAGGTCGAGGGCCGTCAGGCGCTGGCGCTTGAAGTAGCGGGCGGGGCCGTTGGCCTCCAGATAGGCGACGGCCCGCTCCCGCAGCTCCGGATGGGTGTCGCTCTGCATGCAGTAGCCGACGGCGCCGACCAGCGCGGGAAGGTCCACCGGGGGCGGCTCCTCCAGCGAGCCGTCCGGGGAAAGGCGTGGCAGCAGGGCGTCGGTGATCGTGACCGGGACACGGTTGCTGTTCTCGTACGGCGCCAGCCGTTCGAGCACCAGGTCACCCCCGAGCGTCGCCACAGGAAGGCCGAACTGCCTGCTCGCGGTGACCAGGGCCGTGGAGAAGCAGCCGACGACCAGCTCCGGCGCCAGCGTGGCGAAGCACGACTCGGCGGGGACGCTCTCCCCGACGACCGTCAACGTCACCCCCAGCTCCGTGGCCGTCTCGCGGAGCCGCTGGGCGTGCCGCCGCCCGCCCGCGGGGTGCGGCTTGAACAGCACCGAGCGGAACCCCCTGGCGGCCAGGCCGCGCAGCATGTCCGCGTGCAGCCCGGCCTCCTCGTCCTGGGTGACGATGTCGAGCGCCGACAGGTACTGGCCGAGGATCATCGCCTGGCCCCGGGGGAGGTCCCGGGTACCGTGCGTGAGCCGTTCCGTCTGGGCGACGACCTCAAGGAAGGCCCGGTCGGGCAGGGCGCGCGCGGGCACGCCGTACTCGGACAGCAGCAGCGGCGACAGGCCCGGCACGAGGTCCAGGTGGAGCAGGCGGGTGATCCGCCCGGAGATCTCCTGCGGCAGGGGGTCGCGGGTCGGGCCGTAGCTCATCAGGCCGTCGGAGTAGACCGTGATCGGGCAGTCCTTGACCAGACCGGCGATCGTCCTGGCGGGCGGCACCGCGATGGACTCCAGGACCAGCTCCTGAGGCCCCTCCTCCAGGGAGAGGTGGGAGCGCAGGAGACGGCCCAGCATCGGGACCTCGATGACGCGGGCCTTCCAGTCGGAGGGGTGCAGCGGCGCCACGATGTCGTTCCACGACCACACCTCGTCGAAGCGCGGGCGCAGCGCGGCGAAGCCGGGGGCCTGGTCGAGGGAGGGGGTGATCTCCGGGATGGCCGCGTTGTTCGAGACCAGCAGGATCCTTCGGCCCGGGTTCGGGCCGAAGAGGCCCTCGTCGATCGCCGCCCCGAGCGTCATCGCGCCGAACAGTGTCGAGGCGTAGAACAACTGTGTCATCGGGTCTCCAACAGCCTCTGCAGGATCTGGTCACGTTCCGGGTCCAGCCGATTCGCGGCGAGCAGGTCGGAGGGTAGCCGCCTGAGGGCCTCGGCGCCGCGCTCCTCGAAGCGGACGCGCAGGTCGGGGGAGAAGCGGTCGGCCAGTTCGAGGTGGTGGGCCAGCAGGGCGCAGAAGGTGCGCACCGCCTTCGGGGCGAACTCCTCCTCCAGGTCGGCGAAGACCAGGTCGAAGGCGTCGAAGAAGTGCAGCTGCCTGGCGTCGCCCACCTGGGTCAGCGACCCCGCGACCATCCTCCGGTAGAACAGGCCCGCCAGCGAGACCACCGCGAACGACCCCGCCTGCCGGTGCAGGCGCCAGATCCACGGCCGGTCCTCCGCGGTGTGCAGGTGCCCGGGGAAGGTCAGCAGCTCACCCAGGTCACGACGGTAGATCCCGGCCCACGCGTAGGGGTAGTCGACCATCGTCTTCACCCCCGCGGGCAGGATGTGGTCGCGGGGCTTGACCACTGTTTCCCGTACGGCCAGCGGCGCCCGGTGGATCACACGCTTGCGCCCCTCCGCCTGGACGTGGTCCACCCGGACGAAGTCGCAGCCGAGCCGTTCGATGGCCCCGACCAGCTCGGCGAGATAGCCGGGCGCCAGCCAGTCGTCGCCGTCCATGAAGGTCAGGTAGCGCCCCGAGGCCAGCGAGGTCCCAAGGTTACGGGCGTCGGCCAGCCCGACCGGCGCCTCGTTGCGCAGCACGACCAGACCGGGCAGCTCGTCGCGGAAATCATCGATGATCTGCCCGGTCGCGTCCGTCGATCCGTCGTCGACCACGATGAACTCGAAGTCCCTGCGCGCGTTCCTGCCCAGCGAGGTCAACGCGTCGGAGATGTAGAGCTCGGCGTCCTTCACCGGGACGACAACGGACAACGTGATCAAGTTTCCCCTTTTCTATTTGAACCCGCCCAGACCCTTCACCCCCGGCGCCGGGAGTGAAGGGTCTGGGTTACCGGTGCCGTGCGTGAGGAGTGTCCGGCTTGGGCACGTCGGCGATTGGACTGAGGAGCGGCTTGGGCGCGTCGGTGTCTGGACTGAGGAGTGGGGGAGCGAAGCGGAGGAGCGACGAGGGAAGTCACCGACTTGGGGCGCCCAAGCCCGCGGTGCCGCCAGGCGCCGCAAAGAGGTGCAGCAGCGCAGCGGAGGAGTGACGAGGGAAGTCACCGACTTCAGGCGCCCAAGCCCGCGCTGCCGGAGGCAGCGCAATCAAACACGCACGCGGCGCAGGCGAGCCTTCGGTGCCTCCTCGCCCGGGAAGACGCGCTTGACGCCGTCACCGAGGGCGGTCTCGATGATGCGGATGTCGCGGACCAGGTGCTCAAGGCCCGAGGGCTCAAGCGAGGCGGCGTGGTCGGAGCCCCACATCGTGCGGTCCAGCGTGATGTGCCGTTCGACGGTCACCGCGCCCAGCGTCACCGCGGCCAGGGAGATCTGCAGGCCGCGCTCGTGGCCGGAGTAGCCGACGGGCACGCCGTACCGCTCCTGGAGGGTGACGATCGTGCGGAGGTTGGCCTCCTCGGGAGGCAGCGGGTAGGTGGAGGTCGCGTGCATCAGCACCAGCTTGGAGGTGCCGAGGATCTCCACGGCCCTGTCGATCTCCTCAAGGGTGGACATGCCGGTCGAGAGGATGATCGGCTTGCCGGTGGCGGCCAGCGCGCGCAGCAGTTCCAGGTCGGTGACGCTGGCCGAGGCGACCTTGTGCGTGACGACGTCCATGGCCTCAAGGAACTCGACCGAGGGCACGTCCCACGGCGAGGCGAACCAGTGCAGGCCGCGTTCCTGGCAGTACTTGGCGATCTCGGTGTACTCGTCGAGACCGAACTCGGTCCTGACCTTGTACTCCATGTAGGTCATCTCGCCCCACGGCGTCTGCCGGATCTGGTCGCGCTGTTCGAGCGGGACGCAGATCTCCGGGGTGCGCTTCTGGAACTTGACGGCCTGGCAGCCCGCGTCGGCGGCCACGTCGATGAGCTTTCGCGCGATGTCGAGGTCGCCGTTGTGGTTGATGCCGATCTCGCCGATCACGTAGACCGGGTGGCCCGTGCCGATCAGCGCGTCACCGACCTGGACGGGCTTGGCGACCGGGGTGAGCCGCAGCTCGGTCCTGGGGGCGGGCGCGGACGCCGTCTCCTCGACCGGGCGCGCGGCCAGGACACGCTCACACAGTTCCCGTACGGCTCCCGCCCCGCCGGGCCTGGTCAGCACGGTCCTGGCGGCGGCGCGGACCCTGGGGTGGGCGTCGGGGACGGTGACGGGCCAGCCGACGTCGCCCATCGGGCCGAGGTCGTTGACGTCGTTGCCGACGTAGGCGACGCGGGAGGGGTCGATGCCCTCGATGGCCAGCCAGTCGCGCAGCACGGTCCGCTTGTCGGTCAGGCCCTGCAGGACGGGCACGCCGAGCTTGCGGGCGCGGGCGGTGACGACCGGGTTCTGCTCGGTCGACATGATCATCAGCTTGACGCCGGCCGCGCGCAGCAGGGAGATGCCCATGCCGTCGGAGCGGCTGACCACGACGCTCTCGTGGCCGTCCTGGTCGACGTAGGCGCGGTCGTCGGTGTGCACGCCGTCGAAGTCGGTGATCACGGCGTCCACGTCGATCGGCTCGGGCTCGTCGACGAACGGCGCGAGGGCCCTGACGATCTCCAGGTCCTCGGGGGAGTCGATCTCGACGGCGTGCCGGACGGGGACGGGCTGTACGGCGACGGCGCCGAAGAAGCGGTGGCCGTGCTCGCGCAGGCCCTCGGTGCGCATCACGTAGAAGGCGCCGGTCTCGCGGTAGTCGGGGGCGCGGTCCTGGCGGCGCGGCCGGTGGGCGGGGTCGTGGTTGATGCCCGCGCCCGCCGCGTTCCACAGGAACTCGTGCGTCTCAAGGCCGGAGAACACCACGTCCGCGGTGCCGTCGAGGACCTTGACGATCGCGCTGTCCAGGTCGCCCGGGTCGATGAAGGCGCTGGTGCACTGCACCAGGACGACCACGTCCGGCACGTCGGACAGGTGGTCGAGGACGTGCAGGACGGCCGACTCGCTGGAGGCGGTGGCGCCGCTCAGCTCCTCGGGGCGTTCGATCACGACCGCCCCCACCTCGCGGGCCGCCTCGGCGATCCCCCCGTGGTCGGTGCTGACCACGACCTCGTCGATCAGCTCGGCCCGCAGGCAGGCTTTGACCGCACGGGCGACCAGGGGGACGCCGCCGACCGCGGCCAGGTTCTTCAGCGGGACGCCCGCCGATCCTCCACGGGCGGGGACAACGGCCAGGACTCGCAAGGTTGCTCCTCGTGACATGCGGCAAATGCCCCTGAGCTGGGGCGTTTTAGGAACGCTAGTCACGGGGGTGACCGGACAGGGGTGTCTGAGTTGAACGTCCAGAGTCGGTCGGCTTAACTTTCCGGGCAGCCGGGGGTCCCGGCGAGAGCGGCCCGGGTCAGGCGCTGGCGCCGATGGAGTCCATGAGCATGGGCAGCGCCCGCTCCAGGCTCCGCCGCCAGTACGGCCAGCTGTGGGTGCCGGGGCCGTAGAAGTCGGTCACGACCCGCGCGCCGCTCGCCTCGGCCCGGTGGGCGAAGGTCAGCGCCTGGCGCAGCAGGGACGCCTCCCCCTGGTCGGGGGCGGTGCCCAGCGTGTCGAGCGGCCCCGGGGTGCCGTCCCCGCAGGAGACGAAGAGCCGCACCCCGCGCAGCCCGCCGGTCAGGTCGGCCGGGTTGTGCGAGGCCCAGGCGGGGTCGCCGTGGCCGCCCCACAGGTCGGTGGAGTCCTCGCCGTACTGGTCGAGCAGCCAGTCGACGCCGTTGTTGCCGTCGCGGGTGTTCAGCACGCCGGAGAAGGAGGCCGCCGCCTGGAACATCCCCGGATGACGGGCCGCGTAGTTCATCGCGCCGAGCCCGCCCATGGACAGCCCCGCGACCGCCCTGCGGTCCCCGGCGCCGTAGTCGCGCTCCAGGACGTGACGGACCTCGGTGAGGTGGAAGCTCTCCCAGCCTGGCCCGTCCCGCCAGTCGGAGTAGAAGCCGACCTGGCCTCCCTCGGGGATGACCACGATCACCGGGTAGGCCGAGGTGATCCTGGCCGCCTCCCCCTGGGTCGTCCACGCGTCGTACTCGGACTGGCAGCACCCGTTGAGCAGGTACAGCACCGGCCACGGCCCGGAGCCGGGACGCCACCCGCTGGGCAGCAGCACCCTGACCATGCCCTCGCGCCCCAGCGCGGCCGAGCGGATCGTGAGTTCGTGGTCGCGTTCGCTCAGCCGGTTGACGTGGACGCTGCCCCGCCCGGGGGTGAAGGGGGACAGCTCCGGGCCGCGCGGGGTCCCTCCCGAGGAGAAGGGGGTCAGCAGGGCCAGGAGCACGACCGCCACGGCTGCTCCGGCGAGCAGGAGGACTCCGAGGCGTACGGCTGTGCGGTTCACGGGACCAATCCTGGCGAAACTTCGCGATCACCGGAAGTGCCGGGCATACGGCGGCGCGTCGTGGCGTGATGGTTCGTCACGTTCTGTCGGGGTACGGCCGTTCCGCAGGGGTTGGATGCAGCCGGCGGAGAGGGGACGGCGGATGCGCGGACTTGTGTGGATGAAGGACGGGGGCGCCGAGTACGCCGAGGTGGACCTGGGGGCGGAGCTGACGGCGGTCGGGGTGGCGATCGGCACAGATCCCATTCCCTACCGCCTTGAGTACACCCTGCGCACCCTGACCGGATACGTCACCGAACTGCTCTCGGTGCGGGTGCACGGCGTCGGCTGGCACAGGGCGATCGACCTGCGCCGTTCCGTGCACGGCACCTGGTCCTGCGAGACCAGGGAGGAGGGGCACCTGGAAGGGCCGCCTCCCGGCGGGGACATGAACGACCTGGGCGACGCGCTCGACTGCGACCTCGGGATGTCGCCGCTGACCAACTCCATGCCGATCCTGCGCCACGGCCTGGCCGTCCAGGAGGGGCGCGTCGACCTCGTCACGGCCTGGGTCGAGGTTCCCCACCTGCGGGTGATCCGCCAGCCGCAGCGCTACGCCCACCTGGGACCGGGCCGGGTGCGCTACGAGAGCGGGGGGTTCAGGACGGATCTCGCCCTCGACGACGGCGTCGTCGTCGACTACCCGGGCCTGGCCAGGATGGTGGTCGGGGAACCGCAGTCCCGGCCCTCCGTGGGGCCTACGCTCTCGTAGGTCCCACGGAGGGCCGCACGAAGACGGAGGCCGTGCGGGCGGGGACGCTCAACGTCCCCGTCGCGGGGTCGAAGCCCGACTCCCGCACCACCGGGTCATGTCCGCCCGCCTGGACGGGATGCAGCTCCACCCGGGCGTCCCTGAGCGCCGCGACGGTCTGTGTCACGGTCTCCGGGGTCGCGTTGAGGACGACCGTCAGCGACGTCAGGTCCGGGTCGAGGCCGGAGGCGTCCAGGTGCATGGTCACCACGCCCGGGATCTCGTCAGGACCGGCGACCGGGAAGGACAGGCGTGCCTGCACCTCCTCAAGGGAGCCGAGTGCGAAGACGGGACTGGAGGCGCGGATCCGCAGCAGCTCGCCGTACCCCGCCCTGGCGGCGCGGATCGCCGCGCAGTCAGGCCTGAGGGCCGGGTCGGCCAGCAGCGGTCCGGCGTACTGCCACCTGGCCTCGTTGCCCGCCCTGGGGGGAAGGCCGCCGCCGAAGCCGTTGCCCTGTTCGCAGTCCCACAGCAGCCGGTTGAACCAGTCGCCGGAGTCGTAGGAGTTGCGGTCGAAGGACTTCGAGCGCAGCCGCTCGCTGCCCGCGTGCACGAACGCGATGCCCTGCCCGAGAAGCACGGTCGCCAGCGAGAGCGTCTGCATCCGCACCCGGTCCGCCATCGTCGTGGACCTGGGCAGCTTGTAGGCGAGCGCGTCGAAGAGCGTCTCGTTGTCGTGGGCGTCCACGTAGGTCACGACCTCGCCCGGCGCGGCGGCGTACCCCGCGGAGGTGCCGTTGTAGCCGATCTCCGAAGCCCGCGCCCACCTGCCGTCGGAGGCGGTGAAGGCGTAGTCGCGCAGGTTGCCCGCCAGCTCCGCCTTGATCAGGTCCTGGTAGTACAGCAGCCGTTCCCGCCGCTGCTCCGGTGTGCCGTTCGCGGGGGAGTCGTTGGGCGCGCCCGCCAGGCCTGAGCCGAAGCCCTGCACCCTCGGGTCGGCGTCGAAGGGACCGCCGCCGCGCACCGCGTCCCGCAGCCGGTCGCTGAAGGTGGCGATCCCGGTGCCCGCCATGGCCGTCTGGGTCGCCTGCTCGAACCGGGCGCCGCCCGCGACCTCGCCGAAGTCCCAGCCCTCGCCGTACAGCAGGACCGAGGAGCCGTCCACGCCGTCCACGCCGGGGGTGAGCCGGTCCAGGGCCTCGCGCACCGCCAGGATGTTCGCCTTCGGGTGGTGACCCATCAGGTCGAACCTGAAGCCGTCCACCCTGTACTCGCGCGCCCAGGTGACGATGGAGTCCACGACGAGCCTGCCCATCATGAGGTGCTCGGGCGCGGTGTTCGCACAGCAGGTCGAGGTGGCCACCGAGCCGTCGTCGAGCAGCCGGTGGTAGTAGCCGGGCACGAGACGGTCGAGCACGGCCGAGGGATGCTGGCCGCAGGCGTAGGCGTGGTTGTAGACCACGTCCATGACCACCCGCAGCCCCGCCCGGTTCAGCCCGGCGACCATCTCCCTGAACTCCACGATCCGGGCGGTCCCGTCGGGGTCTGAGGCATAGGAGCCCTCGGGCACCGTGTGGTGCAGCGGGTCGTAGCCCCAGTTGAAGGAGTCCCGCGCGGCGGTCAGGGCGACGCGCTCCTGCTGCCGCTCGGAGTCCGGCGGCATCGAGGCCAGGTCGCCCTCCGGCTCCGCGCGCTCCGACCTGCGGTCGGGGACGGTCGCGAAGTCGAAGACCGGCAGCAGGTGCACGTGGGTCAGGCCGTCCCTGGCCAGGGAACGCAGCTCGGCCATTCCCGCCGAGTCACGGGCGAAGGCGGCGTAGGTCCCCCGCACCTCCTCGGGCACCGTCGGGTCACAGGCGGAGAAGTCACGCACGTGCAGCTCGTGGATCGTGGGCCGGTGCCGGGCGACCGGGGGTTTGCGCAGCCCCGCCCAGCCCTTCGGGGCCAGAGCCGGGTCGGCCAGGTCGGCGAACTGGCCGCGGGCCGAACCAGCGGAAAGCGACAGGCCGTAGGGGTCGGTGACCTCGTTGACGACCACCCCGCCCGCGGCAGGGGCGTACACCCTGACCAGGAAGGTGTAGTAACGCCCCCGCCACGACGGCTCGCCGGTGACCGACCAGACCCCCGTCACGTCGTCCCGCCTCATCCGCCGCACCGTACGGCGCCCGCCCGAGGGCCCGTCGTACAGCGCCAGCCGTACGTCCTGGGCGGTCGGGGCCCAGACCGACACCCGGGGAACGCCGTCCTCCCAGACGGGGCCGAGTTCGGCGTCGGCCGCCGCCCGGTAGAGGTCGTCGAGCACCCCGGCGACCTGCACCCCGGTCGCGGCCAGCGGCGCCCCCGACGAGTCACGCCGTACCGCCACCACCTGACCGCGCAGCGCCGAGGGAACCAGGCCCGCGTCCCGAGGATCCACCCTGAAGGCCGCCCTCCCCGCCAGATGGGGCCGTACGGCGAGCCGCTCGGCGGTGAGCGCGGCGGGGGACAGGCGGATCACCCCGTCGCCACCGGTCAGCTCCCCGTTCGCGGAGGAGATGTCGCCCTCACCGGACAGCAGCAGGCTGTGGTCGAACCCGGCGGGGTCCCCCTCCGCGGCCCAGACGACGGTCTCCCTGTCGATCCAGTGCGCCCACGCCCGGCCCAGGTCGATGTCGCCCGCGGCGACGTGCGGGTCCTCGTCGATGGTCTGGCTCACGTTCGCGCTCTCCTCGCCTCGCGGGCACGCTTCCCTGATCTCCTCGTTCCCCGCGCGGGAAGGGTGATGCCGCCCCTTTCGCGAGGAGAAGCGCAGGTGAGAGGGGTTTTCCGGGAGTACGGCGGGCGCCTTGACATTTCCTTGTAACAAGTTTGCAGAAACTTGCGGAAAATTCTTTCGCTTCGTCTTACAGCCGCGTAACGTCCGGCGTATCCTGCCCGGCCCGATGATCAGTCGCGGTCCGCGGCGGGGACCGCCACGCCGCGGGCCCGTCCGGGCGTCGCGGCTGACAGTCGTCTGATCGGGGGACCGCATGACCGAGCTCGTCGAAACCTCCTGTCCCGGCGGGGCAGCCGGGACGGCCACCCGCTGGTGGCGTGACGCGGTGATCTACCAGGTCTACGTGCGAAGCTTCGCCGACGGCAACGGGGACGGGATCGGTGACCTGCTCGGGGTGCGCAGCCGCCTGCCGTACCTCGCGGACCTGGGGGTCGACGCGGTCTGGCTGACCCCGTTCTACACCTCGCCGATGGCCGACTTCGGCTACGACGTGGCCGACTACCGGGACGTCGACCCGATCTTCGGGACGCTCGCCGACGCCGCCGCGCTCGTCGAGGAGGCGCACCGGCACGGGCTGCGGGTGATCGTCGACGTCGTGCCCAACCACACCTCCGACCAGCACGCCTGGTTCAGGCAGGCGGTGGCCGCGGGGCCGGGCAGCCCCGAGCGGGAGCGCTACGTCTTCCGCCAGGGCAAGGGCGAGAACGGGGAGCTGCCGCCGAACGACTGGGAGTCGATCTTCGGGGGGCGCGCGTGGACCCGGCTGCCGGACGGCGAGTGGTACCTCCACCTGTTCGCCCCCGAGCAGCCCGACCTGAACTGGGACAACCCCGAGATCCACGAGGAGTTCGAGGCGGTCCTGCGCTTCTGGCTCGACCTGGGCGTGGACGGCTTCCGGATCGACGTGGCGCACGGCATGGTCAAGGCGGCGGGGCTGCCCGACGTCGGCCACCCCGACCAGGTCAGGATGATCGGCACCGACGTGGTGCCGTTCTTCGACCAGGACGGTGTCCACGACATCCACCGGGCCTGGCGCAGGCTGCTCGACTCCTATCCCGGCGAGCGGATCGGTGTCGCCGAGGCGTGGGCGCCCTCCCCCCGGCGGCTGGCCCACTACGTCCGCCCCGACGAGCTGCACCAGGCCTTCAACTTCCACTTCCTGACCACCCCGTGGGAGGCGGCCGGGTTCCGCGCGGTGATCCAGGAGTCGCTGGACACCGCCGGGCTGGTCGGCGCTCCCACCACCTGGGTGCTGTCCAACCACGACGTCAAACGGCACGTCACCCGCTACGGCGACGGTGGGACCGGCCTGCGCAGGGCTCGCGCCGCGGCGCTGCTGACGCTCGGCCTGCCCGGCTCCGCCTACGTCTACCAGGGGGAGGAGCTCGGCCTGCCCGAGGTCCTCGACCTGCCGGAGGAGTTCCTGCACGACCCCCAGCGGCTGCGCGACCCCGACGCGGGCAGGGACGGCTGCCGGGTGCCCATCCCGTGGGACGAGACAGAGCCGCACTTCGGCTTCGGCCTGCCCGGCGGCGAGGACCCCTGGCTGCCGATGCCCGCCTCGTGGGGGCCGCTCAGCGTCGAGACGCAGCTCGCCGACCCCGCCTCCACGCTCAGCCTGTACCGCAGGGCGATCGAGGTCAGGCGCTCCCTGCGCCCGCTCGGCGAGGCTCCCCTGGAGTGGCTGACCTCCCCGGAGGGCACGCTGGCCTTCACCCGTGGCGAGGGGTTCGTCTGCACGGTCAACCTGACCGGTGAGCCGGTCGAGCTGCCCGCGCCGGGCCGCGTGCTGCTGGCCAGCGAGGAGCCGCTCGTCACGGCCGGTACGGCGCGCCTGGCCCCCGACTCCGCGGTCTGGTGGGAGCGCCGGGACGCGTGAGATGCGGGCAACGTCACCCTCAACGCCGGTGAAAGAGTTGTAACGGTTCGCTGGGTGCCCGCCGTCCCGATGGTCGGGTGGTGGGCACCTGTGTCAGGATCTCCGCTGACCGGCTGACCGTCACGCAGCGATGGGACGTGCCTACATGGAGTCGAGCAGTCCACGGTGGACCGTTCCTGTCCTCGTGGCGTTCGCGGCGGGTGGTCTCCTCGTCGCGGTCCCCGATCCCGCGTGGGCACGGGCGGGCGCCGTCTACTACGTCGACTCGGCGAAGGGCGACGACGCCGCCACGGGCACCTCACCGGAGAAGGCGTGGCGCTCCCTGCACAACGTCAACGACGCCACGCTGCGCCCCGGCGACGTCGTACGGCTCAAGCGTGGCGGCGACTGGCGGGGGCCGCTGAGACTCGGCGCCAAGGGCACCGCGGAGCGGCCCGTCGTGGTCGAGCCGTACGGCAAGGGCTCCGCGCCGAGGATCGGCGGCGAGGGCGCGGAGAGCTGCGTGGTGGTCGGCGGCTCCCACGTGCGGGTGACCGGGGTGCGCGCGAGCGGCTGCCGGTGGGCGGGCTTCGCGGTGACCGGCGACAACAACGAGCTCGACGGTGTCCTGGCCGACCGCAACGCCGCCGGGGTCAACTTCGTCGGCTCGCGCAACGTGCTGAAGAACAGCGTGCTGACCCGCAACGACCGCATGAGCGTCAACGACAACGGCGGAGACAACGACTCCGGGGCCTTCGGCGTGCTGCTCAACGGCGACGACAACCTGATCACCGACAACGTCATCACCGGCAGCTACGCCACCAGCCAGGACTACGGCACCGACGGCGCCGCCGTGGAGGTCTTCAACGGCGACCGCAACCGGGTGCTCAGGAACGTCGCCCGCGACAACGAGACCTTCGCGGAGCTGGGCGCGCGCAAGGGGAAGACCGCCACCGGGAACGTGTTCGCCTTCAACGTGGTGACCTCCTCCCGCAAACGCGGCTCCTTCCTGATCACTCGGGGCGCCGGGCACGTGGTCGGCCCGGTGCGCGGCACCGTCGCGGTGCAGAACTCGGTCTACCTGCCCGCCCGCGACACCATCGGCTGGTCGTGTCACGACGGCTGCTCACCGTCCATCCTCAGGTTGCGCAACAACGTCATCGTGGTCGGCGGCCAGATCGGCTACGAGGACGGCGCGGGCGCCGACGAGGGCGGCAGCGTCTACAAGGGCAGGTCCCGCAAGTTCAAGCTCGGCCCGAGGTCCATCCTGGCCGATCCGCGCTTCCGCGGCGGTGACGACCTGCGCCTGCGCCCCGGCTCCCCGGCCGTCGGGCGCGGCCTCAAACTCGACCCCGCGTGGTACGGCGGCGCCGCCCAGGCCCGCGACCTCGGGGGCAAGGCCCCCACGGCCATCCCCGACGCGGGCGCCTACCAGCACTGACATTCCTGAGATCTTCGGATTTCAGGCATTATTCTGGACATCTCCCCGGAACATCTGTGAAACCTGCCTAGGGCAGCCTGTGTTCGGAGAGGGGGAGCGACGATGATGCTGCGACTACGGGTGTCCTTTCCCGACAGACCGGGCGCTCTGGGCCAGGTGGCCCGGGTGCTCGGCACGCTGGGGGCCGACATCCTCCAGGTGACGGTGCTGGAACGGGAGGCGGGCCGGGTCGTCGACGACTTCACGGTCTCCTGGCCCGGCGCGTTCGACCCCGAGGGCATCAGGGACCGGCTCTCCGCGGCGCCCGGCATCCGGGTCGAGGCCGTCTGGCGGACCAGGGAGATCCCCGGGACCTCTCCCGACTACGACCTGCTCAGGCACGTCGCCACGGAGCCGGGACGTGCCTTCGCCACCCTGGTCGACGCCATCCCCGACCTGGTGAGCGCCGAGTGGGCGGTCGCCGTCTCCTCGGAGAGCGGCGACCTCGTCCACCGGAGCTGGCAGGCGCCGGAGTCCCTCGACGAGCAGGGCGGCCTGTCCGGCGTCAAGGCGGCCGACCTCACCGCCCTGCGCCCCTGCGCGCTCACCGCGGGACGCCATCGGTTCATGAGCGTGCCCGTCCCCGATGCCGGTCTCCACCTGGTCCTCGCGCGCACGGAGGGACCGTCGTTCCACCGCGCCGAGCTCGACCGCGCGGTCCGCGTCGTGGAGCTCGTCTCCATCATCGGCCACAGGCCCGCGCCACGGACCCCTCAGGGCGTCTGAGACCCTCGTACGGCCCCTTTGCCCGGAGGGGGGCCGCCCCGGCCCGTGCCGGCCCGCTCAGCGGCGGGGCGGGTCGATGCGTGCGCCGTCCACGGTGAAGAGCATCAGGCGGCTGGCGTCGACGCCGACCCTGGCGGGCTCTCCCGCCCGCCAGACGGGGCGCGCGCCGAGCCTGACGATGAGGTCGGCCCTGCGGTGGGTCCCGCTCGCCTGCTCCTGCCCGTGCTCGATCTCCGGCTCGGCGGGCCGGCCGGGCAGCAGCTTGCGGATGGCGGCCATCGCCCGGCCACCGGAGGCGGCGGCCATCGCGCGGGCGTTCTCACGCGGGTCGGGCGGCTCGGGGACGGCGACCGACTGGATGCCGCTCTCGACGTAGGCGAGCCACTCGTGGCCGTGGTATTCGAGTGCCCTGACCCGGCCGAAGAAGACCGGCCCCTCGAACGTCTCCGGCACCGGGGCCAGACAGTCGGGACGCAGGCCGACGATGATCTGACGGCCGACGTGCTGGGAGATCACGTACGCCCTGGGATCGGTCCAAGGAATGGTGATCTGGTGGGGCCCGAAGTCCAGCATGATGAACTGGTTCTGCGGGGTCTTGACCACGGCCGACAGCAGGTTGAGCTGCTGGGAGCTGAGGAAAGCCGCGGTGAAGGCGGTCGCCGGGTCGTTGTAGACCTGACCGGGCGTGCCCAGGTCCTGGAGCACGCCGCGGTTCATGATGGCGATGCGGTCGGCCAGCGTCAGGGCCTCGACCTGGTCGTGGGTGACGTAGACGGTCGTCACGCCGAGGGAGCGGACCAGCGCGGAGATCTCCATGCGCATCTCGGTGCGCATGCCCGCGTCGAGGTTGGACAGCGGCTCGTCCATCAGGAACAGCGAGGGCTGGCGGACGATGGCCCTGCCCATCGCGACACGCTGGCGCTGGCCACCGGAGAGCGTTCCAGGGCGGCGGTCGAGGGTCTCGTCGATGTGCAGCGCCTTGGAAAGCTCGATCACCCGCTCCCGTACCAGGGCGGGGTCTGCCTTGGCGATCTCCAGGGGGAAGGCCATGTTGCCCCGCACGGTGCGGTGCGGGTAGAGCGCGCCGTTCTGGAAGACCATGGCGACGTCGCGGTCACGCGGCGGCAGGTCGTTGGCGAGGGTCCCGCCGAGCCACAGGTCGCCCGAGGTGATCTCCTCAAGCCCGGCGATCATCCGGAGTAACGTCGACTTACCGCATCCCGAAGGCCCCAGCAGGACAAGGAACTCCCCGTTCTCGGCGCGCAGGTTGATGCGGTCAACCGCGAGGTACCCGCCGGGGTAGACCTTGGTCACATTGTCGAGGACGACGGTACTCATGCGCGCTCGTTCCTCCCGGGCTCCGCTGCCCGGATCCAGCCGTGTGATTGATGAGGTAGTACATCGCGACACTCGCCTTTATGTCCATAGATGTCGTTAGAAATCGCTTGTCTCCAGGTCACTTCCGGTGCCCGTCCCCGAGCGGCCACGACGCGATGACAGGGGGTTCAGGAGCTGATCGTGATGACGGGTGGCGAATGTTACAGTTTGCGAAAAGTTGTGCGAACTCCTGACACGGGGGCTGAATGCCGTCTGGCTTGCGCCCCACTCGGCCGCATGGTGGGGTGCTTGTGATGGACGGCGAACTTTCGCGGGTCCCCCGGCCCCGTCTCGACGGCGTGGGCGTCAGGCTGGCCGACATCGCGACGCGGGCGGGAGTGAGCGAGGCGACCGTCAGCCGGGTGCTCAACGGCAGGCCAGGGGTGTCGGGCACGACCAGGCAGGCGGTGCTGGCGGCGCTCGACCTGCTGGGCTACGAGCGTCCGCAGCGTCCGCGCGGGCACAGCAACGGGCTGGTCGGCCTGGTGATCCCCGAGCTGGACAACCCGATCTTCCCCGCGTTCGCCCAGGCGATCGGCAGGGAGCTGACCCAGCACGGCTACACCCCGGTGCTGTGCACCCAGCTCCCCGGCGGCGCCCCCGAGGACGAGTTCACCGAGATGCTCGCCGACCGCGGGGCCAGCGGCATCGTCTTCGTCTCCGGCCTGCACGCCGACACCACGGCCGACGTGGAGCGTTACATCCGCCTGATCGGCAGGGGCCTGCCGATCGTGCTGCTCGACGGCTACAGCGACAGGATCGAGGCCCCGTTCATCTCTCCCGACGACAGGGCCGCGGCGTGGCTGGCCGTACAGCACCTGGTCGATCTCGGGCACGAGCGGATCGGGATGGCCCTGGGGCCGCGCAGGTACGTGCCGGTGATCCGCAAGATCGAGGGCTACCGCCAGGCGATGGCGCACCTGCTCGGCGCGGTCGACACCGACGAACTGGTCTCGCACTCGCTGTTCTCCGTCGAGGGCGGCCAGGCCGCCGCCGCGCGCCTGCTCGAACGCGGGTGCACCGGGATCGTCTGCGCCTCCGACCTGATGGCGCTCGGCGCGATCAGGGCCTGCCGGGAGCGGGGGCTGTCCGTGCCCGAGGACGTCTCGGTCGTCGGGTTCGACGACTCGCCGCTGATCGCGTTCACCGACCCGCCGCTGACCACGGTCCGCAAGCCCGTCGGCGCGATGGCCGCGGCCGCCGTCGCGGCCCTGATCGAGGAGATCAACGGTAGCCGGGGCAGGAACGTCGAGCTGGTCTTCCAGCCCGAGCTGGTCGTGCGCCGCTCGACGGGCTCCGGCCCGCTGGTCAACCGCTGACCCCGCTGTTCCCGCTGTTCCCGCGAGAAGGGCGCCGTCTCTCCGCACCGGGCGCCGTTGACCGGTGCGGAGGGCTTGGTGGTCCCGGCTCATCCCCGCTCGGGGGAGCCGCCTGACAGGCGGTCCAGGACGGCGCCCGCAGAGGCCCGGTAGGCGGCGACGTTGCGCATCTTGACGTGCTCGTAGCCGCGCACGACGTCCGGCAGCTCGGCCAGCTCCAGGACCGTCGCCGCCGTCTCCCCGTTCAGGTGGGACAGGGCACGCAGCACGTCACGGGTGTACTCGCCGACCAGCGCCCGCTCGGTCCTGCGCACCCCGGCCATGCCGAACGGGTCGAGGCGGGTGCCGCGCAGCCCCCGCATGCCGTACAGCAGGCGGAAGGCGGGGTCGAACCAGGCGCCGAGGCGGATCTTGCGGTTCATGCCCATGGCGCGCAGCACGGGCGGGTGCAGGTTGTAGGAGATCTTCGCGCCGGGCCCGAACTCGGCGGCGATCCTGGCCCGTTCCGCCGGGTCCAGGTGCAGCCTGGCGACCTCGTACTCGTCCTTGTAGGCCATGAGCCGGTGCAGATGGCGGGCGTAGGCCTCGGTGATCGGCAGCGAACCCTTGGAGAACCTCGCCTCCTCGTCCCTGACCGCGCGCACCGCCTCCACGTAGCGGGCCGCGTAGCGCCGGTTCTGGTAGGCGGCCAGGTCGGGCACCCTGACCGTCAGGAGACGGTGCAGCTCGGTGCCCGGCTCCGCGGCCGAATCGACGAGCCGGGTCAGCTCGGGATCGGTCCGTACGGCGGGAGCCGCGGACGGCTGGGTGGCCTCGGCCACGGCCTCGGGGGCGGCGACGACGGCCCTGCCCCAGTGGAAGGCGGCGATCGTCAGGTCCGCGGTCTTTCCCCCGCCCTGCCGTACGGCCCGCTCGATCGCCTCCAGGCTGAGCGGGATGAGCCCGCGCTGCCAGGCGGCGCCCAGCACGATCGTGTTGGCGGGCATGTGGTCGCCGAACAGCGCCTGGGCCAGCTCCTCGGCGTCGAGGTAGACGTTCAGCTCGCTCCTGGTGCGCGACTCAAGCGCGGCGATCGGCGAGCCCAGCTCGGTGACGTGCCTGGACGGGTCCACGACCATGGAGCCGGTGGGGACCAGGCTCGTCGAGACCACCGCGACGGTCCGCTCAGGGTCGGCGGAGCGCAGGTGCTTGGGATCGGTCGCCCCCAGCAGGTCGAGAGCGAGATAGGCGTCGACCGCGCCGGTGCCCGCCCGCGCGGAGCGGTCGTCGCCGTCCTCGAAGATCCGGATGTCGGAGACGACGGTGCCGCCCTTCTGGGCCAGGCCGGTCTGGTCGAGCCCGCGCGAGCGCTTGCCGTCCAGCATCGCCGCGGTGCCGAGCATCTGCGCCACGGACACCACCCCGGTCCCGCCGATGCCGACCAGCCGCACCGTCGTCTCTCCCGCGCGCCGCTCGGGCTCGGGCAGCTCGGGCGGTTTCGGTACGGCTCGGCGCCGCCCGGTGGCCTTGCCCGGCACGACGGTCAGGAAGGAGGGGCAGTCGCCCTCGACGCACGAGTAGTCCTTGTTGCACGAGGACTGGTGGATCTCGGTCTTGCGGCCGAACTCCGTCTCGACCGGCAGCACGGACAAACACTCCGACTTCTGCCCGCAGTCGCCGCAGCCCTCGCACACCCGCTGGTTGATCGCCACCCGCCTGACCGGGTCGGGCAGCTCACCCTTCTTGCGCAGCCGCCGCTTCTCCGCCGCGCACTGCTGGTCGTGGACCAGCACGGTCACGCCGGGAAGCGCGGCCAGCTCCCGCTGCGCCTCGTCGAGCGCGCTCCGGTCGCGGACCTCGGCGATCCCGGCGAGTTTGACCCCCCGGTAGCGCTCCGGCTCGTCGGTCGTGACGATCACCCTGCGCACGCCCTCGGCCTCAAGCCAGCGGGTCAGGTCGGCCACGGCCAGCGACGGGGTGATCGTCTGCCCGCCCGTCATCGCGACGGCGCTGTTGTAGAGCAGCTTGTAGGTGATGTTGACCCCCGCCCCGACCGCGGCCCGTACGGCCAGCGAGCCCGAGTGGTGGAAGGTGCCGTCGCCCAGGTTCTGGAAGATGTGCGGGGTCTCGGTGAAGGGCGCCTGCCCGATCCACTGCGCCCCCTCGCCGCCCATCTGGGTCAGGCCGGTCAGCGTGCCCTTGCCCTCGCGGTTGATCACGATCATCGTGTGGCAGCCGATCCCGGCGCTGACGAGGGAGCCGTCGGGCACGGCGGTCGAGCGGTTGTGCGGGCAGCCGGAACAGAAGAAGGGGGTGCGCTGCGGGCCGAGCAGCTTCAGCGGCTCCGGGCGGGTGATCACCGCCAGCCCCCTGTCCACCCGGTCGTCGGCGGCGGGGTCGATCCCGGCCCTGCGCAGCCGGAAGGCCACCGCCTTGGCCGCCAGGTCGGCGTCCACGCCCCCGGTTCTCGGGATGAGCTGGGCGCCGTTCTCGTCGAGCTTGCCCAGCACGCGGGGGGCGTCGGCGGTGCCGTACAGGACGTCCTTGACCAGACCCTCAAGCAGCGGGCCCTTCTCCTCGACGACGAGGATCTCCTTGAGCCCCCTGGCGAAGGTCCTGACGATCTCCGGCTCCAGCGGCCAGATCATGCCGATCTTCAGGATGCGGACGCCGAGCCGCGCGGGGTCGAGGCCCAGCCTGCGGAAGGCCTCGCGCACGTCGTAGTAGGCGGTGCCCGAGGCGACGATCCCGAGCCAGGCGTCGCCGGGGTCCACGGTGACGCGGTTGAGACCGTTCTCCCTGGCGTAGGCGCGGGCCAGGTCGAGCCGGGGCCCGGTGAGCGTCTTCTCCATCTCCAGTGACCACGGCGTGAGCAGGGTCGCGTCGGGCACGTGCCGGTACGGCCCGCCTTGATACTCCACGACCGGCATGACCGGAACGACACGGCCGGGACCCACCTCGACCGTGCCGCTGGCGTCCACGACGTCGGTAACCGTCTTGACCGCGACCCACAGGCCGCTGGCCCGGGAGGCGGCGATGGCGTGGCGGCCCAGGTCGAGCAGCTCCTGGACGCTTCCCGGGTGGATGATCGGCATGCCGAAGGAGGCGAGCGTGCTCTCCGTCGCCGAGGGAAGGGTGGAGGACTTGCAGATCGGGTCGTCGCCGCACAGGGCGATCAGGCCGCCCTCGGGGTGGGCACCGACGAAGTTGCCGTGCCGCAGCGCGTCGGCGGCACGGTCGACGCCGGGGGCCTTGCCGTACCAGACGCCGAGGACGCCCGCCTTGCGTGGCCGGGGAAGAAGGGGGACGAGCTGGCTGCCCCAGACGGCCGTCGCGCCGAGCTCCTCGTTCTGGCCGGGGCGGTGCACGACGTCGAGCGGCTCGGCGTGCCGCCGCGAGCGGGACAGCTCCAGGTCGAAGCCGCCGAGGGGGGAACCGGGGTAGCCGGAGACCATGGCGCCGGTTTCGAGACCGGCCGCGCGGTCGGCGCGCATCTGGTCGAGGATCACGCGGACCAGGGCCTGCGTGCCGGTCATGAACACCTGGCCCTCTTCGAGGGCGTATCGGTCGTCGGGAGCCTTTGCGCGGGTTTCGGCGGAGATCGTCATGATCGGTGGTCCCGTCTTGCCGTGGTGCATTCTGATTGCCGCAAGGTTATGTCAGGCTGTCCGAAATATGATGTCAATATTTATTGTTCGTGCTCGTTTGGTTAGCATGTGATGCCATGGACGCCACGGATCGCGCAATCATCGGCCTCCTCCAGACGGAGGGCAGGCTCAGCAACCTCGAACTCGCCGAGCGGGTACGGCTCACGCCCTCGCCCTGTCTGCGCAGGGTCCGCAACCTTGAGGAGTCGGGGGTGATCAGTGGCTACCGGGCCGTCATCGACCCGGCGGCTGTGGGACGCGGCTTCCAGGTTCTGGCCTATGTGGAACTTGAGGGGCAGGACGCCGAGACCGTCACCGCCTTCGAGGCCGCGGTTCTGGAGATCGAGGACGTGGTCGAGTGCCTGCGCATGTTCGGCCGCCCCGACTACGTGTTGAGGGTCGCGGTGCCCGACATGGAGGCCTACAGCCAGCTCTGCCTCGAACGGCTGGGCAAACTGCCCGGCCTCGACAAGCTGACCTCCCAGATCGCGATGAAGGCCCTCAAGCCGGGCGGCGTCCTGCCGCTGTAGCGCTGTGTTTGGGCTGGGGTTTCGCGGCCTTCGTGGCTTTCACGGTGGTCGGGGATGGCTTCGGAGTGGGCGTCGCCGAGGGCGTTGCCTTGGCGGGCGCTGTCGGCTTCGGGGACGGCGGTGGCGGCGGGGGAGGGGGCGGCGCCTTGGGCAGCTCGATCAGCGCCTGCCTGGCCCTGGGCGCGCCGTCGAGAGAGAAGTAGGGGTTGATCCGCAGCGCCCTGGCCAGATGGGCGCGGGCGGAGACCGTGTCGCCGAGGGCACGGGCGATCTCGCCCCGGTGGTAGGCGGCCAGCGCGTCCCGGGTGCCGGGAGGCTCGGCGCGGGCGGCGTACATCGCGGCCTCTGCGTTGTGGCCCGCCCGGTGCAGCGCCCACGCCAGCGCGTCGGCGACCTCGGGGGCGCGGTGGCCGTTCCACTCGGCCCGCAGGCGCCGTACGGCGGAGGCAGGGTCGCCGTGGTCGGCCTCGAACCGCCCGGCCCTCAGCACGTCGACCCTCGCCAGGCCGTAGGAGGTGAACAGGGCGTACTGCCGCGCGGCCCGCTCCGGCTGCCCGAGATACTCGTACAGCTCGCCCAGATCGGCCGTGTAGCCGGGGTCGCGCGCCGCCGCCGCGCCGTAGTCACGGACCGCCGCACCGGTCAGGCCGAGCGCGGCCTCCGCCCTGGCCCGTCCCGCGTAGGCGGGGGCGTGCCCGGGATCGGCGGCCAGTGCCCGCCCGTAGGCGCGCACGGCCTGCCGGGGCCGTCCCAGGCTCCATTCGAGCTCGCCCAGCCCGTAGGCGTAACGTGCCACGTCGGCGGAGGAGGCAGAGGAAGCGGCCGCGAGCCCGGCCCGCCTGAGCACGGCCCTGGCCCGCCCGCTCTCGCCACGCACCCGCAGCAGGTCGGCGGCCCGGGTGAGCGAGGCCACGTCCGGGGTGCCGCCGAGCATCCGCCTCAGGGCCAGGTCCGCCCTGCCGTACCGGCCGAGCCCGGTGTAGGCGCCGGCCAGCACCCCGTACAGCGGCCAGCGGTGCGGTGCTGCCCGGAACGCCCGGGTCCCCCAGACGCGGGCGGCGCCGTGTTCGTGCCTGACGTTGGCGACCACCCCCATCCCGATCATCGCGTCGGCCTCCGGGGACAGGCTCAGCGAGTGCCTGAAGGCCGAGCGCGCCATGGTGTAGTGGGCAGGGTCGCCGGTGCGCCCTGCCTCGTCGAGGTGGGCGCCGCCAAGCGCCGTCCAGGCCCGCGCGTCGGTGGGATGCTCACGCAGATAGGCCCGCGCGCCCGCGACGAGGTCGGCCCGCGCCCGCGCGGCGGGGGACGTGGCCGGTCCGGGAGACGCCCCGGGGGCCGTGCCGGGGCCGGGTGGGTCGCCGGGGCCGAACACGGCCAGCAGGACGCCGCCCGCGGCCAGGCATCCCAGGAACGGCAGGAGTCTGCGCACGTGCCTCGCCTCCGCGCTCTCAGAGGTGGCCGGGCCGTACCGGCCCGTCGCCCCGGACGATCAGACAGCGGGGGGTACGGCGAGCCGCCGCGGCGCATCGCCCGGATTTTCCCGGAAATATCCGGTAAATCCCCTGGAAACCCTGCGAAAGTCGCGAAAACGGGTTGAGTGGTGATTTAACCCGCATTTTGCGCCCTTTCCGGAAAGCTCCCGTTGATGTTCCCGATCATGAGAAAGCTAGCACCGCGGGCATGAGAGATTCCTGGAGCACCCGGTCAAGAAACCCCAAAACCGGGAGAGAAAGCGAAAGGCCCCCGCCGGAGCGGGGGCCTTTCGGACCTGCGTCAGACCACGCCGGTCTTGACGCGCGTCAGGAAGTCGGCCCACACCTGCGGGGTGAACAGCAGGGCGGGGCCTCCGGGGTTCTTGCTGTCGCGAACCGCGACGACGCCAGGAAGGTTGTCGGCCACCTCCACGCACTCGCCGCCGTTTCCGTTGCTACGGCTGCTCTTGCGCCACTGTGCGCCGGTCAGGTCCATGATTTCATCCTTTTCTCGATGAAGGCCGTCGATGCGGCCTGGGGTAGGGCATATGAGCGCAGGGCGTCGAACTGGGCCGATAGAGGGTCGACCCGCGCTGGATCGATCAGAAGCTGCGCGGCTTCCGCGTTCTCCATGTACACGATGTCGGGAGCGCCTTTGAAGGACAGGACCAAGATGGGCCCTGCTAGCCCGGCATAGGCGCCCACGTCGAAGGGGATCACCTGGATGGTGATCCGCGGTCGCATCGTTGAGTCCAGAAGGTGTTGCAACTGCGCGCGCATGACCGCGCCGCCGCCGATGGGGCGGGTCAGCACGGCCTCGTCCAGCAGGACGAAGAGGATCGGCGGGTCCGGCCGGTCGAGCAGTCGCTGGCGTTGCATACGCACAGTAATCATCTCCTCAACCTCCTTCTCGGTGTCGAACGGCCTTCCCGCCCGGGTCAGCGCCCGTGCGTAGTCCTCGGTCTGCAGCAGCCCAGGAACCACCGACAACTGGTAGTTACGCAACGTGCGCGCTTCCCACTCCAGCTCGAACAGCGAGCGCACCCACGCGGGGGAGGACTCCCTGCCGATCAGTGGCCAGAGCTTGACGAGAGTGCCGCCGGTCTCCAGGACCTCGTCGCAGCGCTGTGCGAACTTCCTGGTAGGGGCACGTGCGGCGGTCTCGATCAAACCGACCAGTGAGGTGGAGTACGAGGTCCGTCTGGCCAGCTCCTGCTGGCTCCAGCCCATCGCCTCGCGCAGCCTGCGCAGCTCGGAACCCCAGTAAGCGCTGACGCTCGTGCTGGGGTCCAGCTCTTTCGGGGCGGGCATGGGGGGCTCCCGTCTTTCTGGGTCCTACAGGGGTCGGGGTGGAACCTACAGCCGACCCGAACCGAGGTGCATGTACCTCTTCGTAGTCGAACATCTACAGAAAGTAATCACTCCTGTTCACTCTGGGAAGAGGAAACGAAGAATCGCTTCCATCGAATGCTGAGAGGAGGTGGACGGTTGTGACGATCGTCCACGACACACCCCCCTGGACGCCCGCCGTGCACGCCGCAGGTCTGCTCAGGGACGAGCTGGCCAGGCGGGGGGTCGAGGGTGACGTCCACGGGGGATACGGCCTGGCGCTGGTCTCCGTGCACGGGGATCTCGTGGTCTGGACGGACGGCACGGTCTACCGCTGGTGGGCCGGGCATCTGTCCGTGCGGACGGGACGACGGCTCTACGCCGTCTACGGCGTGGGCAACCCCGCCACCGTCGCGCGGGGGGTGATGCTGCGCTACGCCGAGCTGGACGGGCGGGGAGCCCCGGAAGGGCCGGGGGAGCGCCGCCGCTCCTTCGCGCCCCCGCCCGACAGGACGGTGCCGCCGCCGGGGAAGGCGGTCCGGGGGCCGTCCATGCTGTTCCGGCCTCCGGGCCTGCCCCTGACCGCCACCAGGACCGTGCCGGGAGGGGCGGACGGGAGTCGCCCCCGCCCGGTGCCGGTCCGATAGAACCCGGCGAAGGGTCGCCACCCCCTACCGTCCCGTCATTCCCGCCGGGCGGGGCGGAAGGGGGCGGCGGACAACGATAGAGTCGTCCGCCCGGCCACCGAGCACGATGGAACCCGGGGCCGTGGACCGTTCCGCGCGCCCCGGGTCCCACGTCGGGGCCGTACGACCGCACCCGGCCGTCGAAGGGATCTCTGGAGCGACATGGCGCAGCGGTTTCGGGGCGGGGTCGTCGCGGCCACCGGCACGCTGACCGCCCTCCTCCTCGCCGGGCACCGGCTGCTGCCGAACTGGCGGGGATGGGGCAACACCCTCGACAGCGCCCTGCCGTGGCTCGGGCTCGCCGTCCCCCTGCTGGCCGTGGCCGCGCTCGCCAGACGCTCACCGCTCGCCACGGCGGGGGTGCTGGTCCCGGCCGTGACGTGGGGGGTGATGTTCGGCCCCGCGTTCGTGCCCGCCGTACGGGCCGGGCCCCCCGACCTGCGGGTGGTCCACCAGAACGTCAACCTGGCCAACCCCGACCTCCCCGCGACCGCCAAGGCGCTGCGCGCGGCGCGTCCGGACATCCTGGTGGCCGCGGAGCTCGACGACGACCCGGTCCTGATGAACGGGACCGTCGATCCCGCCTTCGCCGTGCGGCTCGATCCCGGCCTGCGCTACCGGTTCCCCGACAACCCCGGCATCGCGGTGTGGAGCAGGTATCCGTTCGTGGGCAGGCCCAGGTCGGTGCCCGGGGTGCCGCGCTCCCGGTGGGCGACCATCCGCACGCCGCACGGCCCCGTCAACCTCTACGCCGTGCACCTGGCGTCGTTCCGGCCCGGGGAGCGCTGGGTCATCGCCGAGCGCAACGCGCAGGTCGAGGCGCTGGCCGCGGCGATCAGGGCCGATCCGAGCCCCAGGATCATCGTCGTCGGCGACCTCAACACCGCCTCGACCGACCGGGAGATGGGCCTGCTCACCGAGACGCTCTCGTCGGCGGCCGAGCGGGCGGGGTCGGGGATGCAGTTCACCTGGCCCGCCGCGCTGCCGCTGGTGCGCCTGGACCACGTGCTCACCAGGGGGTTCGAGGTGCTCGACAGCAGGGTCCTGCCGAGGTCAGTCAGCGACCACCGGGCGATCCTGGCCGACCTGCGTTTCGCCTCCTCGCGGAAGGACGAGGAGGACCGGTGAAGCGGATGGCGCCGACCCGGTCGGCGGCGGGCCTGTCCAGCAGGGTCACCCCCGCCGCGGGCGGCAGTGAGCCACGGCGGGCGCGGCCGACGAGGGTCCGCCAGCGGCGGCGGTGCCTGGCGAAGGTCGCGGCGGTGACCGTCCGTCCCCGGGCGAGCTGCCCGGCCCGCGCCGTCTCGGGATCGACGTCGAGCAGGACGAGGTGGACCTCGCCGCCGGTCCTGCGGGCCAGCCAGGCGAAGCCGTACAGGATGTGCGGCCAGGTGCCCCGGGTGTGCGCGACCACGTCGTGCCCGGCGAGCACGGCCCGCGCGATTCGCCACACGTGGGTGGCGTGCACGAGCGGGGTGCGGGCCCTGGGCGGGACGGGGCCGAGATAGCGGGCCCACCAGTTGCGTGACTGCCGTGAGTCGATCACCCGGGCGCCGTCCGCGGCGACGGGTTCCCGCTCGTCGCCGCTGAGGCCGTACAGCCGGTCGAGCAGGGTGCTCTTGCCCGCCCCCGGCAGCCCGGCGAGCAGGACCAGGGAGCCGGGCGGGTAGGTCAGGACCGTCGCCCCGGTTTCCTCGGTGGGGGAGGGGAGGGGGGACATGGCGACTCCTCGAATGACGTGGTCATCCGAGGTCTCCTTCACCCACACGGGGTGGGCGGCCGTCCGGGGACGTCGCGGGACGTCCGTACTGACCGGGGCGGCTCTTGGGAAGTACTCCCCTCGCCCCTACAGGGTAGGGGACGAGCGCCCCCGGCTCCACCCCGCGAACGCCTCGCGAACGTTCGGGAACCCCTGTGAACACTGGGGAACCGCTTCAGCGGAGCGCGGCGGCCTCCGCGGCGAGGCTCTCGATGCGGGAGTAGTCGCCCGAGGCCAGCGCGTCCGCCGGGGTGAGCCAACTGCCGCCGACACAGCCGACGTTGGACAACGCCAGGTAGGCCGCCGCCGTCGAGGGCTTGATGCCGCCCGTCGGGCAGAACCGGACGTCCGCAAGCGGCCCGGCGAGAGCCTTGAGGTACGGCAGCCCGCCCGCCGCCTCCGCGGGGAAGAACTTCAGCTCGGTCAGGCCGCGCTCGGCCAGCGCCAGCACCTCGGAGGCGGTCGCGGCACCGGGCAGGTACGGCACGCCGCTGTCCCGCATGGCGTCCAGCAGCGAGGGCGTGGTGCCGGGGCTGACCAGGAAGCGGGCCCCGGCCTTGACGGCGGCGTCCACGTCGGCGCCGGTGCGGATGGTCCCGGCGCCGATCACCGCCTCGGGCACCTCGGCGGCGATCCGCTCGACGGCCTCCAGCGCGCCCTCGGTGCGCAGGGTCACCTCGATCACGGGAAGGCCGCCACGCACCAGGGCGCGGGCCATGGGGACCGCGGTCTCCGGGTCGTCGATCACGACGACCGGGATGACCGGGGCGATGTCGAGCAGGCTCATTGGTACTCCATGTTGGACAGGCGCTGGCTCAGCCACGCCGCCGCGCCGACGAGCGCGGGCTGGGGCGCCACGATCAGGTTCGTGGCGATGCCGGAAAGGTAGTCGTTCAGCATGGGGGCGCTCTCGAACCGGCGGCGGAAGTCGCTGGAGAGGACGCGCCCCACCATACGGGGCAGCACACCGCCGCCGAGGTAGACGCCGCCCCTGGCGCCCAGGGTGAGCGCCACGTTCCCGGCGAAGGTGCCGAGCATGCAGCAGAACACCTCGACGGTCTCCGCGCACAGCGAGTCGTCCATCCTGGCCACGATGTCGGCGGCGGGAAGCCGCGGCGCGTCGGTCCCGTGCACCAGCGCCAGGGCGCGGTGCAGCCGGGTCAGGCCGGGCCCGGACAGCAGGTGCTCGGCGACCACGTGGTCGAGCCCCTCCGAGCGCAGCGCGCGGACGATTTCGTGGTCGCGCTCGTCGAGGACCGGCACGGTCGCGTGGCCGCCCTCGCCGGGGATCGGCACCCAGCCCTCGGCGGCGGGCACCAGACCCCCGACGCCGAGCCCCGTCCCCGGCCCGAGCACGGCCTTGATCCCGTGCGAGGGCGGCGGGCCGCCGAGCGAGACCAGGTCGTCCCCGCCCAGATGGGGCAGGGAGGCGGCCAGGGCCTCGAAGTCGTTGAGCAGCACGGCGTTGGGGATGCCGAGGGCGTGCACGGAGCCCGACCAGCCCGCGTTCGTGAGCCGGTAACGGTCTCCCTCGACGGGACCCGCGATCGCGATACAGGCTGCTCCCGGCTGCACTCCGCCCGCGTGTTCCGCGAGATATGCGGCTACGGCTTCGGGAAGCCCTTCGTGATCGGCGCCCGCCAGTACGGCCACCGCCTCGGGGGCGGCCCCCGGCTCGGTGACCAGGCCGAACCGGGCGTTGGTTCCCCCGACGTCGGCGACGAGCCAGGGCAGGCTCATGCCCCGGCCCTCAGGCTCTCCGCGTGGCCGTTCAGCGCGAAGATGCCCGCGCCGCGTTCGGCGGGCCCTGCCGTACGGCGGAAGGCGGCGAACAGCTCGCGGCCCGTGCCCACCCACTGGGCGTCGGTGAGCGGGGCGCCCTGCGGGGTGCGGGCCGCCAGCTCCTCTGCGGGGACCAGCAGCTCAAGGGTGCCGGCCGTGGAGTCGAGACGGATCGGGTCACCGTCTCTGACCAGGGCGATCGGTCCGCCCTGCGCGGCCTCGGGCGACAGGTGGATGGCGGCGGGGACCTTGCCCGAGGCCCCCGACATGCGGCCGTCGGTGACGATCGCCACCCGCTGCCCACGGTCGAGCAGCACCGCCAGTGGCGGGGTGAGCTTGTGCAGCTCGGGCATGCCGTTGGCGCTCGGCCCCTGGTAGCGGATGACGGCGACGAAGTCCTGGCCGTCCAGCTCGCCCGCCTCGAAGGCGCGCAGCAGTTCGAGCTGGTCGTCGAAGACCTTCGCCGGGGCTTCGACGACCAGGTGCTCCGGCTTGACCGCCGAGACCTTGCTGACCGCGCGGCCCAGGTTGCCGTCGAGCATGTGGATGCCGCCGTCGGGGGAGAAGGCCTCGGAGACCGGCCGCAGCACGTCGGGGTCGGTGCTGCCCTCGGTGCGCTCCTCCCACAGCAGCTCGCCGTCCTTCAGGACCGGGGCGCTGCGGTAGTGGTCGAGGCCGTGTCCGGCGACGGTCAGCACGTCGGCGTGGAGCAGCCCGGCGTCGAGTAGGTCGCCGATGAGCACCTGCATGCCGCCCGCGGCCTGGAAGTGGTTCACGTCGGCCTGGCCGTTGGGATACATGCGGGTCAGCAGCGGCACGACCTTCGACAGCGCCGCGAGGTCGTCCCAGAGCAGCTCTATGCCCGCGGCGGCGGCGATGGCCACCAGGTGCATGGTGTGGTTGGTCGAGCCGCCGGTGGCCAGCAGCGCCACGCAGGCGTTGACGATGGCCTTCTCGTCCACGACCCGCCCGACGGGGGTGTACTCGCCGCCGTGCACGGTGATCTCGACGGCCCGCCTGCCCGCGGCCTTCGTCAGGGCCTCGCGCAGCTCGGTGCGCGGGTTGACGAACGTCGTGCCCGGCAGGTGCAGGCCCATGACCTCGATCATGACCTGGTTGGAGTTGGCGGTGCCGTAGAAGGTGCAGGTGCCGGGCGAGTGGTAGGAGCGCGACTCGGCGTCAAGCAGCTCCTCCCTGCCGACCTTGCCCTCGGCGAAGAGCTGCCGGGTGCGGGCCTTGACCTTGTTGGGCAGGCCGGAGGTCATCGGCCCCGCGGGCACGAAGACCGCGGGCAGGTGGCCGAAGTGCAGCGCGCCGATCAGCAGGCCCGGCACGATCTTGTCGCAGACGCCCAGCATGAGACCGGAGTCGAACATGTCGTGCGAGAGCGCGATCGCGGTGGCCATGGCGATGACCTCGCGGCTGTAGAGCGACAGCTCCATCCCCGCGCGGCCCTGGGTGATGCCGTCGCACATGGCGGGCACGCCGCCCGCGAACTGCGCGACGCCGCCCGCCGCGCGCACGGCCGCCTTGAGGATCGGCGGATAGGTCTCGTACGGCTGGTGCGCCGACAACATGTCGTTGTAGCTCGACACGATCGCGACGCCGGGCTTGACGTTCGCCATCAGGTCCGGCTTGTCCCTGCCCGCCGCGGCGAAGCCGTGGGCCAGGTTGGCGCAGCCGAGATGGCCGCGTGCCGGTCCGCGCTCCCGGGCCGCCTCGGCCTCGGCGTCGAGCCGGGCCAGGTAGGCCGCGCGGCTGGCACGGCTGCGCTCGGCCAGGCGGTCGGTGATCTCCTGGATGGCGGGGTGCATCCGGCCTCCTCGGTCGTCGTTGCTGTCTGCGGGCCCGTTCACCGCGGGCTCTCCTCGTGCCAGGTACGGCCGCTGCGGCCGAGGAGCTCGTGGGCGCCCGCGGGGCCGGAGCTGCCCGCCGGATACGGCTCTGGCGGGGTGCCGTGCGCCTCCCACTCCCCGAGGATCGGGTCGATCCACCGCCAGGCGGCCTCGACCTCGTCACGCCGCATGAACAGGGTGGGGTTGCCGGTCAGCACGTCCATGAGCAGCCGCTCGTAGGCCTCCGGCACCCGGGTGGTGAAGGTCTCGGCGAAGCTCAGGCCGAGCGGCACCGGCTTGAGCGCGACCTCGCCCGCGCCCGGCTCCTTGGCCATGATGTGCAGCTGGATGCCCTCGCTGGGCTGTAGCCGCAGCACCAGCCGGTTGGGCGCGCTGCCGGGGAAGATCGAGTGGGGCACGTCCTTGAACTGCACCACGATCTCCGAGCACCGATAGGGCATGCGCTTGCCGGTGCGCAGGTAGAAGGGGACGCCCGCCCAGCGCCAGTTCTTCACCTCGGCGCGGATCGCGGCGAAGGTCTCGACCCGGTGCGAGGCCTCGGTCGGCGCGGTGCCGTCCGGCTCGTCGAGGTACCCGGGGACGCGCTCGCCACCGGCCTCGCCCGCGGTGTACTGGCCGCGGACGGTGAAGCGGTCGACCTCGCCGCCGACGATGGGCCGCAGCGCCTGCAGGACCTTGACCTTCTCGTCGCGGATGGCCTCGCGGTCGTTGCGCGAGGGGGGCTCCATCGCGACCAGGCACAGCAACTGGAGCAGGTGGTTCTGCACCATGTCACGCAGTGCGCCCGCGTGGTCGTAGTAGCCGCGCCTGCCGGGGGTGCCGACGGTCTCCGCGGCGGTGATCTGGACGTGGTCGATCCACAGGGAGTTCCAGACCGGTTCGAGGAAGACGTTGGCGAAACGGAGCACGAGCAGGTTCTGCACGGTCTCCTTGCCCAGGTAGTGGTCGATGCGGTAGATCTGCCGCTCGTCGAAGATGGCGCCGACCTCGTCGTTGATGCGCCGCGCGCTGGCCAGGTCGCGGCCCAGCGGCTTCTCCAGCACCACCCGCGAGGCGGGGGTGACCAGCCCCGCGCGTTCGAGCTGCCTGCAGAAGGGGCCGAACGTCATGGGCGGGCTGGCCAGGTAGAACACCCGGGTCCGCTGCTCGTGCCCGGCCAGCATGGCCGCGAGCCGCTCCCAGCCGACCGTGTCCTCGCCGCCGATGTCCACGGAGACGTGGTGCAGCCTGCCGAGGAAACGCTCCCAGACGTTCAGGTCGTCGACCGGCACCGCGCCGCGCACCTGGGCGTCCACCTTGCCGCGGAAGTCGGCGTCGTCGAGTCCGCCCCGGGACATGGCGATGATGCGGGTCTCGGGGGAGAGCCTGCCGTCACGGTCGCAGTGGTACAGCGCGGGGAGGAGCTTCCGCATGGAGAGGTCGCCTGTACCGCCGAAGACGATCAGGTCGGCGGACTGCGGGGGCTCGGACATGGGGAGTACTCCATGGTGATCTACCGGATTAGGGATAGATCGGACACTATCCAGATCTTGCGCTCTGCACAAGCGGAGTTTTGTCATCTCAGATGAGAAAGTTTGAACTTTTCACTTCCTAAGTGGTTGTGGTTCACTTAGCGGATGCCTCGTCGTCCCGCTGCCGCGCTCGCCACCAGCGGTGAGGTTCTGCGCCTCATACGCACCGGCGAAGCGGTCACGCGCGCGGACATCGGCCGTGTCACCGGCCTGTCCCGGCCCGCCGTCTCGCTGCGGGTCACCGAGTTGCTGGACCGCCGCCTCGTCGTCGAGGACAGCGACGGACCCTCGACGGGGGGCCGCCCGCCGACCCGGCTGGTCTTCAACGCCTCCGGCGGCGTCGTGCTGGTCGGTTCCCTCGGCGCGAGCAAGGCGCAGATCGCCGTGTGCGACCTCGGGGGCGGGGAGCTGGCCCGCGCCGACCTCGCCATCGACGTCGAGGAGGGGCCGGACGTCGTCCTCCCCCTGGTCATGCGGACCTGGGGCGAGCTGCTCGGCGACCGGCCCGTCTCCCAGATACGCGGGGTCGGCCTAGGGGTGCCCGCGACCGTCGAGTTCGCCGCGGGCCGTACGGAGAGCGCGCGCATCATGGCGAACTGGACGGGCGTCGCGATCCCACCGATCATCATGAGCCGCTTCCCCGCCCCGGTCTTCCTCGACAACGACGTCAACGTCATCGCGATCGGCGAGCACAGGACGGTCTACGCGGGCCAGGCCGACGACCTGCTGTTCATCAAGGTCTCGACCAGGATCGGCTCCGGCATCATCGCGGGCGGCGAGATCCTGCGCGGCGCGCTCGGCGCGGCCGGGGAGATCGGGCACATCCCGGTCCGCGACGGCGGCGGGGTGCTCTGCCGGTGCGGCAACGTCGACTGCGTCGACTCCGTCGCCAGCGGCACCGCGATCCTGCGCGACCTGCGGGCCAGGGGTCACCAGGTGCGGACCCTGGCCGACGTGGTGAGCCTGGTGCGGGCCGGGGACGCCGAGACCATGACGGTCGTCCGCAACGCCGCCCGGATGCTCGGCGAGGTCGTGGCCACGGCCGTCAACCTGCTCAACCCCGCCGTGGTCGTCCTGGGCGGGGACGTGGCCGAGACCTTCCAGCCGCTGCTCGCCGGGGTGCGCGAGGTCGTCCACCGCCGCTCCACGGCCCTGTCGACGCGTAACCTGCGGATCGAGCGCAGCAGGCTCGGTCCGGGCGCGGGCATCGTCGGCTGCGCGCACATGGTCCTCGACCACATCCTGTCGCCGGAGGCCGTGGACGCGTCCTGAGAGGCCGGGCTCAGCCCGCCTCGGTCGTCGTGCCCTTCCTGGCGTGCGACTGGCGGCGGACCGCCAGGGCGATGTCCACGATCGCGGCGACGGTCAGCAGCGCCATCAGCACGGTCAGCCAGGTCAGGCCCGCCACGAACCCGAGCACGCCGATGCCGATGGTCGCGACCAGCGCGAACGATCCGAGTCTGATGTGGACCACGTCGCGGGGGGTCGTGGCGACCATGGGCTTGCCGTCCGCCGACCTGTACTCCGGCTGTTCCTCGGGTGTCATCTTTCTCTCCTTCGATCGGACGGCGGCCTGTCATACGTTCCGCCACCGGGCGAGTGCCTCCGCCAGTCCTTCGGGATCGGAGACGGTGACGGTTGCGCCGGGATGGGTCAGCAGGGTGCCCGGCAGGAGCGCGGGCACCGGGACGTGGAAGCGGACGCAGAGACCGCTCCTGGAGTTGGTGCCGAAGGTCACCCCCCGGTCGGCCAGGGACAGCCGCGCGCCGATGACCCGCCACGTGGTGTAGGGGCCGGTCACGGTGGCCCCGGCGACGTTGGACAGGGGGGTGCGCAACAGCCACGGGCCGAAGCGCACCCTCAGCTCGTCCTCCCCCACCAGGACGAAGGCCCTGTCGCGGGTCACCCCGGCCAGCCGGAGGAGGGGCCTCCAAGCCGGATCGACGGCGAACCCGAAGCGCGGCATCCGCGCTCAGTCCTCCCAGGGCGGAGTCTCGTGCATCTTGTCGTAGTACTTCGCCAGATGTGACTTGATCGGCCCGACGTCGCCACCGGGGACGTCGATCCCGCCCCTGGCCCCGTCCATGACGCCCGCGGCGGCGTGCAGCGCGTGCGGGACGGCCTTGAGCTCGCCGTCGACCACGTCGGCGAAGGGCAGCTTGTAGCTCCCGAACTCGTCGGGCTCCTCGCCGTCGTACCAGAGATGGGCCTCGCGGTACTTGGCGTTCGGCTTGTGCTGCGCCCCCGCCCAGGTGCGCACCCGCCGCTCCGCGGCCTCCTTGTTCCAGGGCCGTTCGGAGTTGGCCAGCGGCAGGTCGTGGAATCGCGTCACCGTCATGCCGGTTCTCCCTCCTCACCGGGACCGTACGGCGCGGCGGGCCGGATGCTCCGGCCCGCCGTACGAGATCAGTCCTTGAAGGCGTCCTTGACCTTCTCCGCGCCGTCCTTCAGCTTCTCGCCCGCCTGCTTGAGGTGGCTCTTGCTCTGGTCGGCACGACCCTCGGCCTCAAGGCGCTCGTCGTCGGTGAGGCGCCCCGCGCCCTCCTTGGCCTTGCCCTTGAGTTCCTCGGCCTTGTTGGAGACCTTGTCATCCGCACCCATGAGTGATTCCTCCCCTTGCATCCTCCGTGTGAGGTTTCCCCGCACAGTGATATCCAGTGTCCGAGGACGGGGCCGGTAAACATGGGGGGCTCAGACGGGGGTGATGAGCCGTTCCATGGAGAGCATGCGGAAGGCGCGGTGCTGCTCCTCACGCTTGACCTCGGTGTAGCCGAGGCGGCGGTAGAGACCGATGACCTGGTGGCGCTGGGGCATGACCTCAAGGACGAGCCGGGCGAAACCCTGGCGTGCGGCGTACGCGTGCGCGTGCTCCATCAGCAGCTTGCCCGTCCCGCCACGGTGGCCGGGGCGCGCGTACAGGCGGCTGACCTTGAGGGCGTCCGTACCGGGCACGGGCTTGAGGCCCACCCCGCCGACCGGCCTGTCGTCGTGGAGGGCGAGGAGGAACACGCCGGGGACGCGGTAGACGGAGGCGGGGTCGAGGCACTCGTCCCGCATGCGGGCGGGCAGCTCGTCGACGGACGCCGGGACCGGGAGGCCGAGCTCCTCCTGGGTGGCTCCCATGTACTCGAAGATCAACGCTCCGGCGTCCGCCCAGCGGTCCGCGGCGCGGGCGTCCAGGACGCGGATGGGGGAGGTCATGACAGGCTCCGGCGGTCGTGCCCCGGGCGGAGGCGCCCGTCCCGGCGTTCAGGTGAGATCGGTCGCATCCCCATATCTTGGACGATGCCTTGATCGTCCGATGAGGCAGGGGTGGGGTTCGCGGCCCGCCGTACGAGATGACCTTGGGTGTGCCGCGCGAGGGCGGGGGTGCGCTGTGAGCGGAAAGCGCTCACAGCGAACGGCACCGGGGCGGTGACGAGGGGAGCGTTATGGTCGCGGTGAATCGTCATTCGTAAATTCGACTCCGGAGTGGGTGAAAGAGATGTCCAGTTCGCGCCCGGTGCCCGAGGACCAGCTCTACCAGCGGCTGCTGCGCAAACGGATCGTCGTTCTCGGCAGCGAGGTGAACGACGAGGTGGCCAACCGGATCTGCGCGGAGCTGCTCCTGCTGTCCGCCGACGACGAGCGGCGTGACATCTGGCTCTACATCAACTCGCCGGGCGGCTCGGTGTCCGCGGGCATGGCCATCTACGACGTCATGCAGTACATCCCCAACGACGTCGCCACGGTCGCCATGGGCATCGCGGGGTCCATGGGGCAGTTCCTGCTGTGCGCGGGGGCGCCGGGCAAGCGCTACGTGCTGCCGCACGCCAGGATCATCATGCACCAGCCCTCGGGAGGGCTGGGCGGCACCGCGACCGACATCGCCATCCAGGCCGAGCAGATGCTGTACACCAAGGCGATGATGCGGGAGCGGATCGCCTTCCACACCGGTCAGACGCTGGAGCAGATCGAGGACGACTGGGACCGCGACCGCTGGTTCACCGCGACGGAGGCCAAGGACTACGGGCTCGTGGACGAGGTCATCCGCACCACCAGGGAGGTCGTCCCCGAGGGCTGAGGCACCTCTCCCCGCGCGTCCCGTGGCAGCCTGGGACGCGATCGGGGAGACGAGAGAATGAGCGCGTCCGGGGGGCGGCACCGGTCGCGCGATAGGCCCCCGTGACGTCAGCGGTGGCAGAGCAGGCAGCGCAGGGCGCGCTCCAGGGAACCGGCGTCGGAGATAGGGGAGGGCCAGGGCAGGCGGATCAGCGTCGGCTCGTCGATGCCCGAGCGGACGGTCGCGCCGAACCTGTCGAGCTCCCAGAGCCAGACGTCGGGCACGGGGCCGTCGAGCAGCGAGACGAGCGCCGTCTCAAGCTGGTCCCGGTGCGTGCCGTTGACATGGTCGAGCATGCGCTCGGCGGCGTCCATCAGGGGGTCGGGACGGGCGCCGAGATACTCCTCACCGTCGAGCACCCCCGACTCGGGGCCGGTGAGATAGATCACCTGGCCGACGTCGACGCGCAGCAGCCGGGGACCCTTGCCCTCAAGCGCCTCGAACAGGGCCTCGTCGGGGCAGCGCTCGGCGATCGCGATCGCGGTCTGCCGCGCCTCGGCCTCGGGTACGGCCTGCGCCCAGCCCTGCACCTTGAGCAGGCCACGCGAGGCCTGCACACTCCCGAGAAGGCGGTTGGCCGTCAGGTCGACGGTCACCACGGGCTCGTCGAGCGCGTTGTGGAGCGGGTCCCCCGGCATGACCAGCAGCACCGGGCGGCCCTGGTCGTCGACGCCTCCCCGCGCCGGTGAGGCGGGCAGGCAGGTGCCGGTCAGGGACACGTGGGTGGGCGCGGCCGTGGCGGCCAGGGTGCGGACCCGCTCGGGGATCGGGGGAGCGGTGACAGGCTGCATGAACAGGCTCTCCTTGAGATCGGGGGACCCTTTGACCTAAGGTAAGGCTTACCTCACTAAGCTAAACCTAACCACAGAGGAGTGACCGTGCGCTACACCGGGCCCAAGGTGCGGCTGTCCCGCAGGGCGGGCGTCCCGCTGACCCGCAAGGCCGTGCGCTACTTCGAGGAGCGGCCGTACCCTCCGGGTGAGCACGGGCGCAAGACGAACAGGCGTCAGACCGGCGACTACGGCCTGCGGCTGATGGAGAAGCAGAAGCTGCGCTGGTACTACGACGTCTCCGAGCGGCAGATGCGCCGCTACTGGGACATGGCGCTGCGCAGCACCGGCCGCTCGGGAGCCGAGCTGGTCGTGCTGCTGGAGAGCCGTCTGGCCTCCCTGGTCCTGCGTGCCGGTATCGCCCCGTCGATCTACGCGGCCCGCCAGTACATCGCCCACGGCCACATCACCGTGGACGGCCGCAAGGTCGACATCCCCAGCTACCTGGTCAAGCCGGGGCAGGTCATCGCCGTGCGGCCGAAGTCCAGGACGATGCAGCCGTTCGTCGCCGCCTCGGAGGGCATCTACGCCGACGACCGCGTCGCCGCCTATCTCGACGTCAACCACGCCGACCTGAGGTTCACCCTGGTCGCCCGTCCCCTGCGCGAGCAGGTCGCGATCCCGGTCGACGAGCAGCTCGTCGTGGAGTTCTACTCCCGCTGACCACGACGGGCCCCAACCGGGGCCCGTCCCTGGGTCCCCGTGCCCGCCCGCCGGTCATCCGCCGGGCGCCACCGGGACCCGGTCCCGCAGCTCGCGGATCTCCGCCCTGAGCGCGGCGAGCTCCGCGAGCACCGCGTCGTTGGTCGCCCTGACCGCCTGGGCCTCCTGGGCCGCGACCTCGGCCGACTGCTCGGCGTGCTCGTCCTCCATCGCCCTGACCACGACGGCGATGAAGAGGTTCAGCACCACGAAGGTGCACACCAGCATGAAGGCCACGAAGAAGATCCAGGCCGCCGGGTGCTCGTCCATGACGTCCCTGGTGATGTCCGACCAGCCGTCCCCGGTCATCATCTGGAACAGGGTGAACAGCGAGGTCGGCAGGTCCCCGAAGTAGTCCGGCGCGGTGTCGTGATAGAGCTTGGCGCCCATCACCGCCGCCACGTAGAGCACGAGGCCGAGCAGCAGCACGATCGACGTCATCCCCGGCACCGCGTTGAGCAGCGCCGTCACCACCTTGCGCAGGCTCGGCACGACCGAGATCAGGCGCAGCGCCCGCAGGATGCGCAACGCCCGCAGCACCGACAGGCCACTGGCCACGGGCAGCAGGGAGATCGTCACGATCGAGGCGTCGAACAGGTTCCACGGATCGGCGAAGAACCGGGCCCGGTAGACGTAGATCTTGGCCAGCAGCTCGGCGACGAAGACGTAGAGCGCGGCGTGGTCGATGACCGTCAGGGCCGTGCCGTAGCGCTCGACGGCCACCGGGGAGGTCTCCAGCCCCAGGGTCGCGGCGTTGACCAGGATGACCGCGATGACGGCCTGCTGGAAGCGCGGAGCCTCCAGGACGGCGCGGGCACGCTCGCGCAGCGGCACCAATGACTCCCCGTGGGTCGTGGCCGAGTGAACTGAGGCAAGATCATATCGTTTGGGGAAGATCCGGCCCGCCCGAAAGATGGCCTCCTCAGGCCGGGGAGGCGCCCCGTCGCGGGAGCCGTGAGCAGTAGCCGCCGATGCCCGACTCCAGCAGCCGGAAGGCCCGGTCCGCCTGCTCACGCAGCCCCGGCAGGATGTCGGCCACGCTCTCGCCCGCGAGCTGGCGCCGTACGGCATGGGCCGTCAGTGTGCGCAGTGTCACGCAGATCTGGGCGGCGACCAGGGCGGGGGTGAGGTCGTCGGGGTCGGCCTCCGCCTCCTCGGCCAGGACGCGCGCCAGCTCCTCGACCAGCAGTTCGCCCATCTCCCGCTGCCTGGCGACGAGGGCCGGGCTCGCGTCCACCACGCGGGCGAACACGTGGCCCCCCTCGTGGAAGCCGTAGCGCCAGTCGCCGGTGTCCAGCGCGTCGAGGAAGTCGCGGCGGATCGCCCGCAGCGCGCTCTCGCCGAGCTCGCGCTCCCTGACCACCCGCCCGAGCCTGCCGACGACCTCCTCCTGCCGGTCGAAGAACAGGTCCTCCTTGGCCGGGAAGTAGTTGAAGACCGTGTTCACCGAGACGTCCGCCAGCCTGGCGATCTCGGCCACGGTCACGTTGTCGAAGCCCCTCGCCATGAACAGCCCCGTCGCCACGTCGGAGATGCGTGCCCGCGTCTCCCGTTTCTTGCGCTCGCGCAGCCCCTCGGTCATGCGGACATCCTATGGTGTCGAACAAATTTTGATGTCACTCTAAATTTAGCGCTACTCTAAGTTTGGAGGTGCTGAAGTGATCAGGACATCAGGTCTGACCAAGACCTTCCCCGGTGGCGTGGACGCCGTCAGGGGGATCGACCTCACCGTCGAGGCCGGGGAGATCGTGGGCTTCCTCGGCCCAAATGGCGCAGGAAAGACAACCACCATGCGCATGCTGACCACCCTGCTGCGCCCGAGCGGGGGAGCCGCCACGGTCGCCGGGCACGACCTGCTGACCAACCCCCGTGGTGTACGGCGCCGCATCGGCTACGTCTCCCAGGGCGGCGGGATCGGCCCGGCGACACCGGTGGGGGAGGAACTCGTCCTGCACGCCATGCTGTACGGCATGCGCCAGGGCCGGGCCCGGGAGCGGGCGGCGGAGATCATGGAGCGGCTCGGCCTGTCGGTCCTGGCGGGTGCGAAGGGGGCGGCGCTGTCCGGGGGCCTGCGCCGCCGCTTCGACCTGGCCTTCGGGCTGGTCCACGGTCCCTCGCTGCTCTTCCTCGACGAGCCGACCACCGGGCTCGACCCGCAGAGCAGGGCCGTCCTGTGGGAGCACATCCGGAGCCTGCGCGAGCGGGAGGGCCTCACCGTCTTCCTGACCACGCACTATCTCGACGAGGCGGACGCGCTCGCCGACCGCCTGTTCGTCATGGACCACGGCGTGGTCGTGGCCGAGGGCACCCCGGCCGAGATCAAGGGCGGCGCGGGGACGCTCGACGACGCCTTCCTCGCGCTGACCACGGCGGAGGAGCGGTGAGCGCCCTGCGCGAGACCTGGATCGTCTTCCTGCACAACACCCGGATCGCGCTGCGGCAGCGGGCCGGGATCGTCTTCGGGGTCGTGCAGCCCATGCTCTATCTGCTGCTGTTCGGGCCGATCTTCGCCACGATCGGCACCTGGGAGACCCTGGTCCCCGGCCTGCTGGTCCAGGTGGCGCTGCTGAGCGCGGGCCTGGCCGGGTTCGGCATCGTCTTCGACGCCAGGTCCGGGGTGCTCGAACGGCTCAGGGTCACCCCGGCGCGCCGCGTCAGCCTGCTGCTCGGCCGGGTGCTGAGCAGCTCAACGACACTGCTGGTCCAGTCGGTCATGCTGGTCGCCGCGGGCTACGCCCTCGGCATGCGCGCCAACCCCCTCGGGGTGCTGACCGCGCTGGTCCTGCTGACGCTGCTCGGCGTGAGCCTGGCCGCCCTGTCGAACGCGATCGCCCTGAACCTCGCTCCCGAGCTGTTCGCGCCCGTCATGAGCACCGCGGTGGTCCCGCTGGTCCTGCTGTCGGGCGCGTTCCTGCCGATGTCCATGGCTCCGGCCTGGCTCGACGCGCTGTCCAGGCTCACGCCGTTCCGTCACGTGCTCGAAGCGGTCCGGTCCCTGTTCCTCGGCGAGTACGCCACGGGGACGGTGGTCGCCGGGGTCGCCGTCACCCTGGTCATGTCCATCGTCTGCGTGACCGTGGGCACCCGCGTCTTCAACAGGGAGAACGCCTGAACGAGGCTCAGCCGCAGGTCAGGTCGGAGGGGACGGGCAGGCAGGGACCCTGGTTCCCGCCGCCGTCCACCACCTGGCCCGGCGGTGCCCAGATCAGCGGGCCGGTGTTGGCCGCCCCGGTGTTGCGGGCCAGGTTGATCCTGGCCCCGGGGACCGTGCGGACGTGGATGCCGCCCCTGACCGGGTTGCCGTCGCGGTCCCTGGTGCCGTTGGGCCGCGTGCCGTTGCCGGTGAACACGTTGTCGGCGATCCACTCGGAGGTGGGGCGGTCACCGGTGTTGTCGATGAGGACGCCCGCGCTGCGGTTGGTGGAGAAGCGGTTGCCCCACAGGGCGTAGCCGGTCGTGTCACGGGCCAGGAAACCGATGTTGGTGTCCCTGACGACGTTGTCCTTGAACGTGTTGGTGACGCCGGGAATCTGCGAGGTGGTGACGGAGACGGCGGTCGCGGTGTTCCGCAGGGTGTTGCCCGCGAAGAGGTTGCGGGTCGACTTCCCCTGCACCAGGACGCCGAAGCCGTCGAAGACGTTGTCGCCGAAGAAGCCGTCCGTCGCCCCGTCGAGCCGCAGGGCGCCGCCGCTCAGCGCGCTCGACCTGATCGTTCCCCGGCTGCGGTCGAGCAGGACCCCGTTGTGCACGGTGCAGCCGTCGACGGTGACCGTGGACCGCACGGCCGAAAGACCGTCCAGGACGCAGTCCTGCGGGGTTCCGGCGATCGTCGCCGTGGCGGAGGTGAGCCGGACCTTCGCGTTGCCGGTGAAGCGGGTCCGCGAGACCGTCAGCCTCGTCCAGGAGTACTTGGCGTCGCCGCCCGTGGCGGAGATGCCGCTGGCGAAGCCGGAGATCGTGCCGTTTTCCACGGTCGTCTTGTCGCGGTCGCCGACCTCGATGCCGCTTCCCACCCCGTCGAGCCCCCTGAGGGTGTGGCCCGCCAGGTCGACGCGCAGGCCGTCGGCGCCGACGACGAGCGCGGTTCCTGAGCAGACGAGGTCGGCGGTCAGGACGAGGTCCGAGGTCACCACCGTGCCGCACGTCACCTCCGTCTCCGGGGACGCCACCGGGGATGCAGCCGGGGACGCCGAGGCCGGGGCGGTGGTGGCCGCCCCGAGCCCGGCCGCCGCCAGTGCCACGGCGACGGTCATGCGTACGGTCTTCGGTGACGCTGCCTTCGGTAATCGGGTCCCGCCGAACCAGCCCGCACCGCTTTTCCCGAAATTTCGTGATAAATCCACCAGCGTTGGGATCATGGACTCAGCGTGCACGAAGATCGGCGGGCCGAGAAGACCGAAATGCCACGGGGCGGGAGGGGACGGTCAGGAACAGGTCAGGTCGGGGTTGGGAACCGGGCCACAGGGCCCCCTGTTGCCGCCGCCGTCCACGACCTGACCGGCGGGGGCCCAGATGAGGTGTCCGCCGTTGAGCCTGCCCGTGTTGCGGGCCAGGTTGATCCGGGTGTCGGAGATGGTGCGGACGTGGACGCCGCCCCTGACCGGGTTGCCGTCGCGGTCGTTGATCCCGCTCGGCTGCTTGCCGTTGCCGGTGAACAGGTTGTCGGAGATCCACTCTCCGACCGTACGTTTGAGGTCGTTGTCGACGAGGATCCCCACCGTGCGGTTGCCGGTGAACCGGTTGCCCTTGATGGTGAAACCGGTGACGTCCTTGGCCTCGAAACCGATGTCGTTGTTCCTGATGTCGTTGTCCTGGATCGTGTTGGTGACGTTCGGCGACTGCGGCATGGCCGTGTAGAAGGCGCTTTCCGCGTTCTTCAGGACGTTGCCGATGAACACGTTCTCGCGGGACATGTCGTAGAGGAGCACGGTGAAGTCGTCGAAGACGTTGTTCTCGTAGCGTCCCCTGCTGGACTGCTCAAGCCGCAGGGCGCCGGAGGTCAGTTTGCTCGCGCGCACGGTGCCCGTCGACTGACGCAGGTACAGCGACTCACGCACCTCGCAGCGGTCGATTGTCACCCAGGAGTCCTGGGCCCTGAGCCCGTTGACCACGCAGCCGCCGGAGGCCTGGCCGATGACGGCCGTGGTGTTGGTCAGCCGCGTCTCCGCCCGCAGCCGGACCCGGGAGATCGTCAGCGGGATCGGCGAGGTGAGCTGGGAACCGGCGGACACCACCGCCTGCGAGCCGGTGAGCGTGCCGTTGACGACCTTCGTGTCCCTGCGGTCGGGGACGCTGACGGCGGGCGCCCCGCTGACGGTGTGACCGGCGAGGTTGACGGTGACGTTGTCCGCCCCGATGGTCAGCCCGGTGCCCGTGCACACCAGGTCGGCGGTCAGGACGAGGTTCGCCGTCACCACGTCCCCGCACTGCGCGGCCACCGTGGCGGCCCTGGCGGTCGCGGCGGAGGCGGGCGAGGCCGCGCCGAGCCCGGCCGCCGTCAGGGCGACGGTCAGGGCACCGGACAGTACGGCGAAGCCCGCGCGGAACGTTCCGGATAATCGGGCCGCACCGAGGCCGTTCTTCCTGTTGGACATTTCTCCTCCATGGTCGTGGTGAACGATTCTCCCGGCGTCGGCGGTAAGGGCGGCGACGCCGGGTTCCACGGACCAAGGGTGCATGAAGATCAGCGAGCGGAAAAGACAGGAAAACGACCACTGTCTGTTCCGGAAATGCCGCTGTAGGGTTATGCGAACGAAAAACAGCGGGTGTTCTTCCGGTCGGCCTTTTCTTTTTCGGGTGTGCCTTTTCGTGCTCTCCGGGAGCCGTCTACCGGGGCGGGCCGTACGGCTCGATGCGGGGGTCGGAGTGGGGGCCGGTGCCCCCGCAGGAGGCCGGGGAGATCCGGTGGGCCGCCGCCTCGGTCACGCGCAGGCCGTACAGACCCCTGCGGGGGTCGATGAGCACCAGGTCGTAGCCCGTGTCGACCTCCTCGTCCCTGAGGCCGAGGCGGCGCGTGGCCTGTTCGAGCGTGGCCTGGGGCGGCAGCCGTACGGTGATGAGGACCATGGCTAGGCCACCCGCAGGTCTCTGCGCCGCAGCGAGGCGAGGATCCCCGCCACGTCCAGCACGCCGTAGCCGTAGTCGTAGTCGAACCCGACGCCACCCCGGTCGTCCGCGGTACGGCGCAGCAGCGCGCGCAGCTGGGAGGGCGAGAGCGCCGAGGCGGGCCAGCGGGTGCGGATGGCCGAGACCAGCCCGGCGGCGACCGGGCACGCCGCCGAGGTGCCCGAGTCGGGCTCGTCGTCGCCGAAGGCCCCGGAGCCGGAGAAGTGGGTGTAGGCGCAGATGTCGGGCTTGCGCTGGGTGAGACGGCCGGGTCCCTGGGAGGAGTAGCCGACCCGCTCGCCCTCGGTGTCGACCCCGGCGACCGACAGCACGCGCGGGTGCGAGTTGGCGCCGCCGATCGGGCGGTCGGGGTAGGCGCACCGGCTGTCCCTGCACTCGCGCCCGCAGTTGCCCGCGGCGAACAGCACGTCGGCCCCCGCCTGCTCAAGGCTGGCGACGACCAGGTTGAACGGGTGGGCCGCGTTGTCGGAGTAGTTGCCGGGGTGACCGACAGGGAAGTCCCAGCGGGGGGAGAAGGAGCCCCAGCTGTTGCTGACGACCAGCGACCTGGTCGCGGCGGGCAGGGCGTCCAGCACGGTGCGCAGGTGGGCGAAGGCGGCGACCGCGTCGGAGAGCAGGCCGTCCATGGCCGAGCCGCCGGGACGCCGGGAGAGCAGCACGGGGATGTCGATCAGCGACGCCTTGGGGGCGCTGATCAGCGCGTCGAAGGCGCACATCGTGCCGTGGTCGACGTCGAAGTCGCCCGCGCTCCCGGAGACGCCGGAGGGGTTCCAGCTGTTCCTGGCGTCGATGATCGGGGTGTGGCCGATGCGCTGGGCGACGTGGGCGGCGTTGATGCCGGTGTCCACGATGGCCAGCGGGACGCCGGAGCCGTCCAGTCCCTCCGATCTGAGGTCGGCGACGCGCAGCAGCCGCTCCACGTCGTGCCAGTCGCCGACGGGGGCGTCGCCGCCGCAGACGATGCTCGACTCGATCACCGGGTCGGCGTGCACCCCGATGACGTCGGAGCGGGTGTTGGGCAGCAGGGTGAGCCTGGTGGACAGCTCGTCGTCGGAGATCTCGCCGCGGACCAGGACCGAGGCGTGCTCGGCCGCCAGGGAGAAGGTCAGCGCCTGGTTCAGGGACAGGGGGTCGCCGCCGGTCGCGGGCACCGGGCGGGGCACCGCGACCGGGACGAAGGAGTTGTCGAGGACGACGCCGGGCAGGCCGTCGGACACGTCGGCCGTGGTCGTGGTCACACCCGGGTCGGCCACGGCCGCGACGACGTCGGGGGTTGGGCGGAGCTGGATCAGGACTCGCATGGCGCACCACCGGTATTCGAGGGGATCGAATCTCTCCCCACGTTCCTGTATTTCCGATGGCCCCGTCCAGCCGTGAAAAATGCCTCTGACCAGGCTTTATAGCCGCCAAACCCATCAAAACGCCGGGATTGATTTCCTTCTCCGGAAGGTCGCCGATCCCTGGCGTTCATGGACACGGCCGGACCCCGTGTCGGGGGCCCGGCCGCGTGGGTCGGAAGCCGTCAGAAGCCGCAGATCTCGCTGAGCGACTTGGCGGTCGCGCCGTTCTGGGTCGGCGTCTCGTGTGGCGTCTGCGGCGCCGTACGGTGCGGGGTGGGCTGCTCGGCGGAGGAGGTTCCCGAGGGCGTCGCCGTACCGCCACCGCTGGTCGTCGCGGACGGCGTGGCCCCGCTCACGCCTGGAGAGGCCGTCACACCGGCGGCCTGGGCGCGGCGGGCGGGCCGCTCCGACTGACGCAGCGCCCTGACGGTCGCGGTGCGGATCTTCCGCCAGTCGGGGGAGCCCGAGTAGAACTCCGGCGGTACGAACTGCAGGCTGGTGATCCTGGCGTTCTTGACCTTGAGGGCCAGCTCGGTCAGCGGGTCGAGCAGCTCACGCGGGATGTCGGTCTTGGCCATCTTCTTGGCGACGTTCGCGATCTTGACGAAGTTGGTGAGCACGACCGAGGGGGTCGCCTGCTGGGCGAAGGCGCCGATGACGCAGCGCTGGCGGCTCATCCGGGAGAAGTCGTCGCTGCCGACGCGGGAGCGGCCGTACCAGAGGGCCTCCTCGCCCGACAGCGTCCGGTAGCCCGCCCTGATCGTGCCCGCGGTGCCGTAGAGGCCGCCCCACGGGACGTCCTTGTCCACCCGGATCTTCAGCCCGCCGATGGCGTCGACAAGGTGGGCGAAGCCAAACATGTTGACCAGCGCGTAGTAGTCGATCTTCAGGTTGAGCGTGTAGCCGATGGCGTCCATGAGCGCCCTGGGGCCGCGCTGGCCGTCCTTGCCCTCGACGACCTCGGGGTGCTCCTCGCCGTACTGCCACACCTCGTTGAGCAGGCCGCCGTTGGGCAGCTCGCGCATGAAGCCGTTGGGGAACTGCCTGCCGAGCGTGCTCTCGGGGGAGAAACGGACGTGCTGCAGGTTGCGGGGCAGGCTGAACATGACCGTGTTGCCGGTCGGGATGTGCACGCTGGCCACGGTCATGCTGTCGGTCCTGATGCCCTCCCTGTTGCCCGCGCCGTCGCCGCCGACGAGCAGGAAGTTCACCCGGTCGCGTCCGTTCCACGGGTCGTCGTGCTTGACGGGGGCCACGGTCGGGTTGTCGCTGGAGCTCTGGAAGATGGCGTTTGCCGTGTTCTTCGCGGTCAGCACGGTGCTGGCCGCCAGCGCGAACGGCGACATCACCGCGACGCACAGCAGGCCGATCGCGACGCCGGAGACGATCTGCCCCTGGCCGCTGAGCCTCCTCGGGCGCAGCGAGACGTAGGAGGACAGCACGAGCAGGAACCAGACGAGCGCCCCGGCCCCGGCCAGGACCACCGCGCTCGTCAGCGTGCTGTCCCTGGTCAGGAAACCCACGTTGCCCGGCAGGACGACGAGCCCGACGACCGCCGCGGCGACCAGCAGCGCGGCGAAGACGCCAAGCAGCGCATATCCGGTACGGCGGTGCCCCGCGCGCAGGTGGGCCGCGCCGGGCAGGATCACCGAGAGCCCGGTCCAGCCGATGAGCGAGGCGGTCGTCAGCGGCTTGGCGAACCTGGGCCGCTTCCCAGAGGGCCGCTGGGGGCTCTCCCCGGTGCCCCCTGCCCCGCGCGGGGGCTCGCCTCCGGGCGGGCCACCGGGAGCCACCGGGGCGCCGGGAACGGCGGCTCCCGGGACGCCGGGCCCTGGAACGCCGGGCCCTGGAACGCCGGGCCCTGGAACGCCGGGCCCTGGAACGCCGGGACCGGCGGGCCCCGGGGTGCCCGGGACGGGAGGCCCTGAAGGTCCGGGAACGGCGGCCCCTGGGACGCCGGGACCAGCGGTTCCCCGGGTGTCGGGGACGGCGGAGGCGCCAGGGGCGGCCCCGCCCACCGGGTCCTGCTCAGGGGCGTGCCGTTTCCCGTCCTCGCCGGAGGGATCCCCCTGGCCCTGCCCATGGCGCATGATCACACCGCTTCCTACTGCGTCCTACCCCGGTCCACCTGGCAAAACAGCCGAGGTCCCCCGATTACACGGAATTGGCAGGATTCTAGCCCCATACATGGACATGGCAGACAGACAACCAAACGCGGGTTAATGAGTATTTAAGCTATGGCATAGCTATGACGTCGAGGAGGAGGGGGCCAGCCAGGTGTTGCACTGGAAGGCCTTGTTCTTCTCGTAGCCCTGCCGGAACCAGCGGTTGTTGTTCGCGGGACTCCCGTGGTCACGGGGGTATCCGGGCCAGTCCCCGACCCGCGAGTAGAAGTAGTAGAGCGTGTTGCGCCTGGCCGGGGTGACCGGGTAGGTGCCCGCGACCGAACGCATGAACATCCCACCGAAGCAGGTCGCCTGGAGCTCGAACTTGCGGCTCAGCGCGAGTCTGCCGCTGCTGCTCGACGAGCGCTGGGTCCGCTGCCACCAGGTGTTGGACAGGCCGGTCAGCTGCTGCACGTGGTGGCCGTACTCGTGGGCCATCATGCTGATGATCGCGCCGTGCCAGCCGACGATCTGGCCGTATCCGAGGCTGTTGCCCGACCCCTTGGCCATGGCGCCGGTCGAGGCGTAGATGGTGCCGTTGCGCGGGCAGTAGTACGGCACGATGCTGCCGACCTGGGGGAAGTCCCCGCACGCGCCGCGTCCCTTGGTCGCGACGATGGCGTAGCCGGGTGGGCGCCAGTCGATGCCCTGCTCACCGAGGATCCGCGACCAGCCCTTGTTCAGGCACCGGGAGGTCTTCATGATCAGCGACTTGAGCTGGCTGTGGCTGTAGATGCTCGGCGAGCCGACGGGGCAGCTCACCGTGGGCAGCCCTCCGGCCCGGTAGAGGGTGTTGCGCTCCAGGGTGGTGTTGAGGACGACCTGCCTCGGGGGGTTCACCGTCCCCGTCGAGGTGGGCGAGGGCGTGGGTGTGGGCGCCTCCGTCGGCGTGTCCGTCGGTCTGTCGTAGGGCCGGTAGGGCGAGTAGCTGGGCAGAGCGAGCTGCGGGGACGAGGTCGAGCGGTTGTTCTTGATGATCGCCCCGACCACCACGAGGCCCACGAAGAGCAGCGCGATGACCCCGAAGACGCTTCCCACGATCACGGCGGCGCCCCCCGAGCGCCGTCGTGGCGGCTGCCACGGCACGGGCGGGATCGGCGGCGGTGGTGGGATCGGCCCGCCGTACGGCCCCCGCCCCTGGGGCGCTCCCGGATACCCCGGCCCGGGTGGCGGGTAGCCCTGGTGCCCCTGCCCCGGAGGGGGCGGATAGCCCTGCGGCATGGGCGGGTGGCCCTGGCCGGGGGCGGGGTGACCGTATCCCTGATTCGGTCCCCGGCCGGGTGGCGGGTAGCCGTACCCCGGTGGCATCCCCTGCCCCGGGGGAGCCTGCGGCGCGGGCGGGTACGGCTGCGCGGGCATCCCCCTGGGCGGCTGTCCCGGATACGGCCCCCGCGGAGGTCCCTGAGGAGGGCTCTGCGGAGGACCCTGGGGCGGTCCTTGGGGAGGTCCCTGGGGTGGGGCGGCGGGCCAGGCGGGGGGTGGTTGCGCGTGACGTGGATACCCCTGAGGACCCTGGGGGCCCTGTGGCCACGGCGGTTGTGGAGGGTTGTGCCCGTTGCCTGTCACGCTGTCTCCCCGTTAACCCGAGTGTCCGATGACCCAGGAATGGCCGGACTTTTATCGAATTTGGGGCGTAAGCATACTGATTTATCATCCGTCACGGATGTCGCTATATCCGGTTACATTCTGAAATCGGCAAAGGTGATCTCTGCAATGTCCGGGACCGACCCCCGGCCCGTGTCCTAGCGTCGAAGCCATGAATCTGCAGCAGCTCCGCTACGTGGTCGCGACGGCGGAGCACCGCACCATGACAGATGCGGCCAGGTCGCTGTACATCGCGCAGCCCGCGCTTTCCCGCGCGATCAGGGACCTGGAGCGAGAGTTGGGAATGACGTTGTTCGCCCGTTCCGGGCGCGGCGTGGTCGTCACGGCGCAGGGGCGCCGGGTGGTCAAGCTGGCCCGGGAGGCGCTCGACGCCGTCAGGGAGATCGAGGCGTTGTCCGCGCACGGCCACCAGGCCGACGCGGAACTGCGCATCGCCTCGACCCCCAGCCTCGAACCGGGGCTGGCCGGACGACTCCTTCCCGCCTACGCCGCCGAGCATCCAGGGGTGCGTGTGCACATCGTCCGTTGCGACGGCCGGGACGGCGTGGTGAACGCCATCAGGGACCAACGGGCCGATCTCGGCCTGACGGACCTGCCCGTCCCGGCCGACCTGGTCAGCCATCCGCTGGAACGTCAGGAGATCGTGCTGATCTCCCCGCCCGGTCTCGACCTGCCCGATCCGGTCCCGATGAACAGGCTCAACGGCATGCGGCTCGTCATGCCGGTGCCCGGCAGCGCCCGGCGCAGGGAGTTCGACGCCCTGTTCACCAAGTACGGCATCGCCCCCGTGCCCGCCGTACAGCTCGACGAGCGTGGCAACTGGCTCAACACGGTCCGCTCTGGAGCGGCCTCCCTGCTGTGGTACCGGGGCATGGCCGAGCAGGCGGTCAGGGCGGGACTGGTGGTCCGCTCCCTCGATCCCTCTGTCCGCAGGGTGATCGCCCTCGTCCACGCGCGACGCCGCCTTCCTTCCGTCGCCCAGGACTTCGTCACGGTGGCCGAGGGTGGGTCCGCCGCGTAGCGTCCGCGTGACGCACGGTTCCCCCAACCCCCGGAGGCGGCGCAGGTGGGAGCGCCCGCCTCTCCGGCACCGGCCCGATAGGCTCGGTACCGATGACTATCTTGCGCCTGCGTGGCCGTGAGTTCCGGCCCGGCGAATTCGCGATCATGGCGGTGGTCAACCGCACCCCCGACTCCTTCTACGACAGGGGCAGGACCTACGGTTTCGAGGCCGCCCTCAAGGCCGTCGACAGGGCCGTCGAGGACGGCGCGGACATCGTGGACATCGGCGGCGTCAAGGCGGGTCCCGGCGACGAGGTGGACCCCGCGGAGGAGATCCGCAGGGTGGCGGGTCTGGTCGCGGCGGTCAGGGACCGTCATCCCGGTCTGATCATCAGCGTCGACACCTGGCGCGCCGAGGTCGGCGAGGTCGTCGCCGAGGCGGGCGCGGACCTGCTCAACGACACCTGGGGCGGGGTCGATCCCGGCCTGGCCGCCGTCGCGGCGAGACACGGCATCGGGCTGGTGTGCGCGCACGCGGGAGGCGTCGTCCCGCGCACCCGGCCGCACCGCATCGCCTACGACGACGTGGTCGCCGACGTCATAGGACACACCGTCGGCCTCGCCGAGCGCGCGGTCGCCGCGGGCGTCGCCAGAGAGTCGGTCCTCATCGACCCGGCGCACGACTTCGGCAAGAACACCCGGCACTCCCTGGAGATCAGCCGCAGGCTCGGCGAGATGGTCGGCACCGGCTGGCCGGTGCTCGTCGCGGTCTCCAACAAGGACTTCGTCGGCGAGACCCTCGGTGGGCTGCCGGTCGACGAGCGGCACGCCGGGACCATCGCCACCCTCGCGGTCTCCGCCTGGCAGGGCGCCAGGGTCTTCCGGGTCCACGACGCCGCCTCCGCCCGCGACGCCCTCGCCGTCGTCTCCGGACTGCGTGGCCCGAGCCACTGAGGCCGGGATGTGATCGGGCCACCCGTGGGGGGAACGGGTGGCCCGATCGCGAGGCGGGGGCGCACCTCGCCTTTCGAGAGGTCCTGCTCAGCGGGCGGTCTCGCCCGGCCGGGGGCGAAAGCCCAGGGGCACGAGTGAGCGTCCCCATCGTGAACCCGCGGCAGGTTTACCGCAATATCTTTACCGGGGTAAATCGATTTGTTATCTGGGTCGTCGCGCACCGTCCTTCTGAGGAAACCGAAGGTCACGACGCTTTCACGGCGCGGGCGGGCTGCCCGGCAGGCCGAGGGCGTGGTGCACCAGCTCGTGCATGTAGGCGCGGAACCTGCGTAGGATCTCCGGGTCGTCGGGGCTCCAGTGGTTGCCCTCCTCGTCGAGTACCCCGGCACGGGAGAAGGCGTGCGCCGACCACGTCACCGTCCAGACCGTGAACATCACGTCCGCCGAGCCCGGCGCCATGGACTGCAGGACCTCGCTGATGCGCCTGATCACCGGCTGGACGTACTGCCGTTCCGGCTCGGTGACGTCGCTGGCGTCGGACAGCCAGCGGTGCATCCACAGCGCGTCGAGGTCCGGGTTGCTGACGCAGAAGTCGATGTAGCTGTCGAGCAGGAGGTGCACGGCCCCCGCGGGCTCGCGGATGGGGTCGCCGGGAGGCGCGGCGGAGATCTTGGCGATCGTCCCCTCAAGGTGGGCGAGCTCGGCGAGGTGGGCGCGCTCCATGACCGCGAGATACAGTTCCCGCCTGCCGCCGAAGTTCTCGTTGAGCGTGGCGACGTCAACACCGGCGGCCTCGGTGATCTGACTGGTCGAGGTCCCGTCGTAGCCAAGGGCGGCGAAGAGCCGCGTCGCGACCCGCAGGATCAGCTCCCGCTCGCCGCCGTCAGCGGAAGTCATGGAAGCGACGCTAGGTCTCCGGCCCGCCCCGGCCAAGCACATGATGGACAAGCGTCGGTCAAGATAGCGGAAGCCGTACAACTGCCCGCAGACCGGGCGAGGCGTCCTCCAGGTGCACCGCGCCGCCGTGGGCGTTGACGGTCTCCCTGACGATCGCCAGGCCGAGCCCCGCGCCGCCCTCGTCGCGGCTGCGCGCGCTGTCCAGCCGGGTGAAACGGTCGAAGACCCGCTCCCTGTCCGGTTCGGGGATGCCGGGGCCGTCGTCGGTGACGGTCAGCACCGCGTCCGCGCCCTCGGCGCGCAGCTCGACCACCACCGGGGAGGAGGTGTGGCGCAGCGCGTTGTCCACGAGGTTGACGAGCACCCGTCCCAGGTCGAGCGCGTCACCCGTCACCACGGCCGTCTCACCCGGGGCGGGCAGCCGTACCACGACGGCGTCGCCGTAGCGCTCGACGGCCTGCTGGACGAGCTGGTCGAGCTCGACGGGCTCCCTGCGGGCGGGACCACCGCGTTCGTCGAGCCTGGCCAGGGCGAGCAGGTCCTCGGCCAGCCTGGACAGCCGCATGGCGTCCTCGAACACGCCCTCCGCCGTCTCCCGCCAGTCCTGCCCCTCGGGGTGGCCGAGCGCGACCTCCAACTGGAGCCGGATGCTCGCCAGCGGGCTGCGCAGTTCGTGCGCCGCGTCGGAGACCAGGGCCCGCTGCCGCGCGTCGGCCTGTTCGAGCCTGGCCAGCATGTCGTTGAGCGTGGTGGCGAGGCTGTGCACCTCGTCCCGCGCCTCGGGCACCGGCAGGCGCCGCGAGCGCGCGGTGTCGGTGATCTCGTCGGCGCCCCTGCGCAGCGCGGCGATGGGCCGCAGCGTCCTGCCGATGATCATCCAGCTGACCCCCGCGAGCAGCACGAGCAGCAGCGGCGTACCGACGACCAGCACGTGACCGGCCGTGCTGAGGCTGGTCTGCACCTCGCGGAAGGAGCGGGCCGAGATCACGCTCTGCCCCCGGTCCGCGCTGAGCACCCGCACCCGGAGCAGATGCGGGATCCCGTACGGCTCGCCGTTGACGAATCCCGCCCTGCCCCTGGCGAGCGCGGCGGCCCGCTCGGCCGTGTTCAGCAGCGGCACCAGCCGGTCGGTGCCCGTGGTCGCGTGGGTGATGCGCCCCTGGGCGTCGATCACCTGCAGCAGCGTGCCGTCCGGCGTGGTCAGCTCGTTCGGCAGCCGCCTCGCGTCGGCCAGCGAGACCGTGTCACGGGCCCGCTGGTAGATCGCGTCGTCGATGGTGGTGGTCAGCGCCTGGCCCAGCACGCCGACCATCACGTACGCCGAGACGACCAGCGCGAGCGCGAGCACGGCCGAGGCGGCCGCGGTCAGCCGGAAGCGCAGGCTCCTGCGCCGCCACCATCCGGCCGTACGGCGCCTGCCCTTGGTGAGCGGGTCAGCCGCCATCGCCCGCGAGCCGGTATCCGGCCCCCCGAACGGTCTGCAGCGCGTTCCTGGAGAACGGCGCGTCGATCTTGCGGCGCAGGTAGCCCACGTAGACCTCGACCACGTTGGGGTCGGTGTCGAAGGTGTCCCACACGTGTTCCAGGATCTCGGACTTGGAGACCACCTCGTCGTGGTGGCGCATGAGGTACTCCAGGAGGGCGAACTCCCTGGGCGTCAGCTCGACCGGCTGCTGCCCCCTGGAGACCCGGCGCCGCGCGGGGTCGAGGGTCAGGTCCCCGGCCTTCAGCACGGCGGGACGCCGGTTGGCGCCCCGGCGCAGCAGCGCCCTGAGCCTGGCGACCAGCACGACGTAGGAGAACGGCTTGGTCAGGTAGTCGTCGGCCCCCAGGTCGAGACCGTCGGCCATGTCGTACTCGCCGTCCTTGGCCGACAGCATCAGGATCGGCACCCAGTTCTCCTCGGCCCGCAGCTGCTTGCAGACGTTGTAGCCGGAGATCCTCGGCAGCATGATGTCCAGCACGACCACGTCGTAGTCGCCGTGCCTGGCCAGGTGCAGCCCCTCCTCGCCGTCGTGCGCCAGGTCGACCGCGAACCCCTCGGCCTGCAGCCCGCGCTGGAGCGCCGCGGCCATCCGCCGCTCGTCCTCAACGACGAGAACCCGCATCTCCCACCACCTTCACCTTCGCCCCCATCCGCCCCCATCTTCGACCAGCGGCCCTGAGAGACCGCTGAGAACCCTGTGAGCCCTCTCAGTCTGTCTCAGCGTCGGCACAGGAGCGGTCACGCAAGCTGCCAACAGTAACGATCGACGCATTACCGTGAAGGAGTGACATGTCTGAACGAACGGGGCGTAGCCGCGTGACGAGATGGGGTGTGCCGATCGCCGCGGTCGCGGTGGTCGCCGCCGCCGTCGGAGCGGGCCCGGTCATCGCCGCCGTCCAGGGCGAGCCCACGCTCCCCACGCGCACGGCGCAGCAGCTGCTCGCCGACGCCGCCAGGGCCGGTCAGTCAGGCGGGGTGAAGCCCATGTCGGGCACCGTCATCCAGACGGCCTCCCTGGGACTGCCCGGCCTGCCCGACATCTCGGGCGCGGGCGGCTCCTCACCCGCCGCGCTGCTCGCGGGCTCACACGAACTCAAGGTCTGGTACGGCGGCGCCGACCGCCTCAGGCTGGCTCTGCCCGGCCGGATGAGCGAGACCGACCTGATCGTCAACGGGGACCAGGTCTGGCTCTGGCAGAGCGAGACCAACGAGGCCACCCGGATCAAGGGCGTGGACCGGGGCACGGAGAGCAAGCACGCCAGTGCCCTCCCCTCGGCGACCACCCCGCAGCAGGCCGCGCAGGAGGTGCTGAGCCGGGCCGCCACGGACACCGTGGTGAGCGTGAGCAACACCGAGCGGGTCGCCGACCGCCCCGCCTACCAGCTCGTCCTGGCCCCCAAGGACAGCGCGTCCCTGGTCAAGGAGGTCAGGCTGGCCCTCGACGGGGAGACCTTCGTCCCGCTGCGGGTGCAGGTCTACGCCAAGAGCGCCGCCGAGCCCGCCTTCGAGGTCGGCTTCACCTCGATCACCTTCACCCCGCCCGCCGCGGAGAACTTCACCTTCACCCCGCCCGCGGGCGCGAAGGTCACCGAGCGGAACGCCGACGAGCCCGGCGAGCAGGACCAGGCGAGGCAGGAACGGCAGCGGAAGCTGGAGGGCGACCTCAAGGTCGTCGGGCAGGGCTGGACCTCGGTCGCCGTGCTTCCCTTCTCCGTCAAGGACCTCGGCGCGAACGCCGCCCAGAAGGCGGACGGTGAGGGCGAGGACGCCACCGCCGTCGCGACCGCCCTGCTGGGGTCGGCCAAGCAGGTCAGCGGGCCGTGGGGCAGCGGCAGGGTCATCCAGACCAAGCTGCTGTCAGCGCTGCTGACCGACGACGGCCGCCTGCTGGTCGGCGCGGTCACCCCGGAGAAGCTGCAGGAGGCGGCGGCGCGCGGATGAGCGTGACGCCGGGAGACCCACGACTCCCGGCGGCCGGTCCCGGGGAGGCGTCCACGTCCTCCCCGGGACCGGGGACAGGGGCGGCGACGCGCGCCGTGGGCTGTCACGCCCTCGGCTGAAGACGACACAGGTGACGATGGGAGAGCCATGCTGACCGTCCAGGAGGACATAACCTCCTCCGCGCCTCCGGGGGCCCGCGCGGAGGACTACTCGATCGTCACGCGCGGGCTGACCAAACGGTTCAGGGGCGGCCAGGTGGCCGTCGACCACCTGGACCTGGCCGTGCCGAAGGGCAGCGTCTTCGGGTTCCTCGGGCCGAACGGCTCGGGGAAGACAACGACGATCCGCATGCTCCTCGGCCTGGTCGCCCCGTCCGAGGGCGGCTGGGAACTGCTCGGCAGCCCCATGCCGGGCGGTCTGCGGACGGCGCTGCCGAGGGTCGGCGCGCTGGTCGAGGGGCCGTCCTTCTACCCCTACCTGTCCGGCGAGGCCAACCTGCGCCGCTACGACGCCGCCGACCCCACGGTCGATCGCCGTACAGCCTCGGCCAGGATCGGCGACGCCCTCGACAGGGTGGGGCTCACGGCCGCGGCCCGCAAGCGCTACCGCGCCTACTCCCTGGGCATGCGCCAGCGGCTGGCGATCGCCGCCGCGCTGCTGCGGCCCAGGGAACTGCTGATCCTCGACGAGCCGACCAACGGTCTCGACCCGCAGGGCACCCGGGAGGTGCGCGGCCTGGTCAAGGAGATCGCGGCGGAGGGCACGACCGTGTTCGTCTCCTCCCACCTGCTGGCCGAGATCGAGCAGATGTGCTCCCACGTGGCGGTGATGCGGGCCGGACGGCTGGCCGCCCAGGGCCCCCTCGCCGCCCTCAGGGCCGGGGAGGCGGTCAGGATCAGCGTCGAGACCCCGGACGTCACGCGGGCCGAGGCCGTCCTGAAGGGCCTGGGCCTTTCCGGGGTGCGGACCGGCCAGGACGCCGACAACGAGGTGAGCGCCGAACTGGGCGAGGAGCCCGCCGAGCGGATCTGTGCCGAACTGGTCACCGCCGGAATCGCGGTCCGCGGCCTGGCCGTACGGCGCCCAAGTCTTGAGGACGTGTTCGTCGGCCTGACCGGAGAGGGTTTCGATGTCGCCGGCTGAGAAGATCTCCCCCAACCACACCATCACTGCCACCCGACCCTCTGTCACAGATCAGGTTGATGCCGTCGAAAACGACACATCCAGCCTGGATACATCAACGACCGAGGTGAGAAGTTCCGGTTCGGGTGCCGTCAACGCCGTGGGTTTTACCAAGAGACATAATTTTCTTTTCTCCGAGGTCAGTCTGACCTTTCGTAGGCCGAGGAACCTCGCCATGTTGGGGGTGCTCGTCCTGGTCCCGGTGTTGCTCGGCGTCGCGCTCAGGACGTTCGGCGGGCCCGAGGCCAGCGACGGAGCCCCGGGTATCTTCACCCAGATCACCGGTAACGGGCTGTTCCTCACCTTCGCCGCCCTCTCGATCCTCGTGCAACTGCTGCTGCCGGTCTCGGTCGCGGTGGTGGCCGGGGACTCGATCGCGGGGGAGGCGGGTATCGGCACGCTGCGCTACCTGCTGTCGGTCCCGGTCGGCCGGACGAGGCTGCTGCTGGTCAAGTACGCCAACGCGGTGGTCTTCTGCCTGGTGGCCGTGACGGCGGTCGCGCTGTCGTCGTTGCTCACCGGGCTGCTGCTGTTCCCCGCGGGGCCGATCACACTGCTGTCGGGTGGGACGATCCCGATGGCGGAGGGGCTGCTGAGGATCGGGCTCGTCGTGCTGTACGTCACGGCGGGCATGGCGGCGCTGGCGGCGATCTCGCTGGCCCTCTCGACGCTGACGGAGGTCGCCATCGGGGCCATCGCCACGACCGTGGTGCTGGTCATCGTCGCCCAGGTGCTCGGGGCCGTCCCGCAGCTTGCCGGGCTGAGGCCGTACCTGCTGTCGAGCTGGTGGAACGACTTCGACGGGGTGCTGCGTGATCCGGTGGCCACCGAGGTGATGGGGCAGGGGCTGCTGGTGTTCGCCGCCTATACCGTGATCTTCGGTTCGATCGCCTGGGCCAGGTTCAACGGCAAGGACATCAGCGGCTGATCCCGCCGTGTCAAAACAAGGTCAAAACAAGACGGCGGGGGCCCGCGGCCCCCGCCGTCTTCGTTGTTGCGCCTGTCAGGAGGCGCGTCCGCGGCGCAGGCCGAGCACGCCGACCACGACGCCGACGATTCCGGCCAGCAGGCCCGCCCCGCCCAGCAGGCGGGCGGTGCCGTCGGAGGAGGACGCCTGCGCGGCGGGCTTGGCGGCCTCGGACTCGTGGGCGGTCACGGTGGCCGGGGCGGACGGGCTGGCCGCCGCGGCGCCGTGCTCGTCGCCACCGGTCGAGGGGGTGAGCTTCAGGGTCGGGACCGGGTGGTCGGCCTCGGAGCCGTCGGCCTTGGGCTCGTCGGCCCACTTGACGACCTCACCGCCCGTGTAGCTCTGGGTGGTGGGGAAGGCCAGCTCGTCGGTGTCCTTGGGGAGCATCCCCATGGAGACCTCGAACTCCTGGAACTGGCCGGGGCCGATCTTCCCGCCCGACCAGGTGACCTTCGTGACGGCCTCGGTGATCTCGCCGTACTCGGTCGTGACCGGCTTGGGCAGCTTGCCGGTGACCACCTTGACGTCCCAGCCGGGCACCGGCTTGACCGAGACGAACGGCAGCGGGTGGTCGGTGGGGAAGGCGACCTCGACCTTCTCGGTGGAGGCGTTGTCGCGCTCGTTCGGCACCCGGAAGGCGACCTTGGTGAATCCGCCCTGCTCGGCGGTTCCCGGGTTGATGCTCACGTGCGCGAGGGCGGGCAGGGCCAGGCCGACGGTGAGTGCGAGGGCACCGGCGGTCACGGCGGCGGCACGACGGCACACTGAGGAAAGGGACATGCTTGGGGACTCCACTTCGATACTTCGCGTTCTGGTCTCGCGCTGAACAGGTGACAGGTGACAGGTGACAGGTGACTCAGACGGCGGGAAGTGGAGGACCGCGTCTGCTGACGGTGTGACGGAGCAACCGCCCGACGGCGGGGGCGGGCGCGACGGCGGGCGGCGCCGTACGCGGGGGAGTGGGGATCGACGGCAGCGGGAGCAGGCGCAGGGCCGCGCCGAGCCGTTGTCCCGTGGCGCGCAGCAGCGCCCACAGGGCGGCCTCGCCGCGTGACAGCCACCAGCCGGTGATCAGCGTCGCGGTGAGGTGCGCGATGATCATGCCGAGGTTCTCGCCCAGCCTGCCGCCGTGGGCGTGGATGGCGAGGGAGATCCCCGAGGGGTCGTCGAAGGCGAACAGCTCGTGCAGGAACAGCTGCAGGCCGGACAGGGTCACACCGATCGTCGTCGCCGACCGTTCACGACCCGCCAGCGCCGCCACCACCGCCATCACCGTGGCGCCACCGGCCGCGACCGCCCACGGCTCCGGCCCCGAGCCGCCCGCGGCCAGGTGGCCGAGCGCGGCGAGCGTCACGCAGACGGCCGAGAAGGCGGCCGTGCGCGTGAGGCGTAACGGGAGACGGGCACGCATGACGCCCATATGCTCTCACGCTCCGGCCCCCCTCGCCTTTCCGGGCTCACGGCCGGGCGCGGACGCGAAAGCGGGGGCGCGCAGGGCCGCAGGGAGATCTTTCCCGACGATGCCCGGAATGTGGCGCCGTGGGCATCGGACATGCCGGAACTCCTCTTTACACACCCGTTACGTAACTGTACGTTGTTGACTGATCACCCTACGCATTCACGAGATAGAGGTGAGACATGCCCGACAACGGTACAGAGCGCCATCCCGACCCCAGGGTGGCGTTCGCCGGCGCGACGGGAGCGGGTGTCGGTGAGACCGACGCCCATCCGGGAGTCGCCGAGACGGTCACCGTCGCCGCGGACGCCGGTGGCCACCTGCCCCCGCGGGCCGACGAGCGGCCGGACGCCAGGCCGCTGGCCCAGCGCTTCGCGGAACCGGAGGGATAGGTCATGCAACTGCACTTCCGTAACCGTTACACCGCCAAGACGTGGGTCGCGATCATGTTCTACAACCCGGACGGCTGCCGCGACCACGGCCAGTGGGGCACCCGGGGCTGGTGGGCCATCGACCCCGGCGGTGAGGCCTACGTCCTCAGCACGAACAACCGTTACGCCGCGTTCTACGCAGAGGCCGCCGACGGCCGGATCTGGACCGGCACCTACGGCCCGTTCTACGTCTACCAGAACGCCTTCGAGTCCTGTCTGAACATCGGCAGCACCGCCGCACGGCGGGTCGGTGCCCGGCTGGTCGACCTGAACGGCTACTCCACCTACTACGTCAACCTCGTCGCCTGACTCAGCTCACCCCTCCGGTCCGGCGCGTCCGCTCCCATCCCCCCTGACCGCTGGAGCGCGCGTGCCGGGCGTCGCCCGTGACGGCGGGCGTCCCCGGATCGGCACCGGTGTCTGCGACCCGGTGTCCCGCCCTCCGGGGGCGTCCCGCCCGCGGGCCGGTGACCGGCCCGGTCCTGGACCGGGCCGGTCACCACACCTTCCGAAGACGTGGTGGTCAGGCGCCCGTCGTGGCCTGGCCGGTGTAGAGCCGGGCGACCACGTCCTCGATGGACTTCTCCTCGGGCACGGTTGCGCGCAGGTCGTCGAGGGTGCCGTCGAAGGCCAGGTGGCCGTGGTCGATGAGCATCACCCGGCGGCAGAGCCGTTCGATGTCGCCCAGGTCGTGGGTGGTGAGCAGGACCGTGGTTCCGTGCTCGGCGTTGCGGCGGCTCAGGAACTCGCGCATGGCGGCCTTGCTGACCACGTCCAGCCCGATGGTCGGCTCGTCCAGCACGAGCACGGCGGGGTCGTGCAACAGGGCCGCGGTGACGTCGCCGCGCATGCGCTGGCCCAGGCTGAGCTGGCGGACCGGGGTGGCCATGAAGTCGCCGAGGCCGAGCAGGCTCGACAGCTCCTCCAGCCGCTCCCGGAAGACAACGCGATCTACTTTGTAAAGGTGCCGGATCAGCTCAAAACTGTCCCGCAGCGGCAGGTCCCACCACAGGGTCGTCCGCTGCCCGAAGACCACGCCGATCCTGCGCGCGAGAGCCGTACGGCGTCGCGACGGGTCGAGCCCGGCCACCTCGATGCGGCCCGTGGTCGGCGCGAGGATGCCGGTGAGCATCTTGATGGTCGTCGACTTTCCCGCGCCGTTCGGCCCGAGGTAGCCGACGAACTCCCCGGCCCCGACCGTGAACGACAGATCTCGTACGGCGTGCACCGTTCTGCGGTCGCGGCGACGGCCGACGGTGAAGGACCGGCCGACCTCCTGAACCTCGATCATGTTGTCAGCTCCCTGTCGAGCGGTAGCGGCGGACGCCCGCCCGCCAGGCGAGTGCGGCGACGGCGGCCAGCGTCAGCGCGGCGAGCGGGGAGACGAAGCGCAGCCAGTACGGCAGGCCGAGCGGGTCGGGCCGGTCCAGCACGAACAGCGCCGGTTGCCAGTTCACGAAGGCCAGCGGCACGACGAACGTGACCCCCCTGACGAGGTCGCGGCCGTAGACGCTCAGCGGGTACTGGGTGAGCGTGCTGCCTCCGTAGGTGAAGGCGTTGGCCACCTCGGGCGCGTCGGTCAGCAGGAACTGCGCCGCGCCCGCGAGGGCGAAGAGGGAGGAGAAGATGACGATCCCGCACAGGATCATCGGCGGCACCGCCCAGGCCCTGCTCCAGGGCAGGTCGAGCCGGGGCAGGGCGATGGCGAGCACGATCACGGCCTGGGTGATCCTGCCGAAGCGGTGCACGCTGAAGCGGTCCACGGCCATCTGGACGAACGCGCTGGCCGGGCGGATGAGCATGGCGTCGAAGCTGCCCGTCCTGATGTGCTGGCTGAGCCGGTCCAGGTTGCCGAAGAGCATGTCGCTCACCGCGAACGACAGGCTCGACGTGCCGTACAGGAACATCACCTCGGCCAGGCCGAACCCGGCGAGTGAGGGGGTGTGCTCGAAGATCACCCAGATGGCCACGACGTCGAGCATGTTGATGGCGAACGCGCCGACCGCCATCGTGATCAGCGGCCCGGGGTACTGGGCGGAGGCCCGCAGCCAGGTCCAGGCGAGCAGGAGATAGGTCCTGACCGTGTCAGCCACCCTGGATCACGACCTTGCGGCGGGCGGCGGAGGTCGCCAGGGCGCCCAGCGCCAGCAGCGCGACAGCCCAGGCTGCCTGGAAGCCCAGGGCGTCGAGGATGTCGCGTTTGCCGAGATAGAGGTCGGCGGGGACCTGGACCATCGCCGACCAGGGGAGCGCGCGGGCGAGGTCGCCGAGCCAGCCGGGGAACAGGTTCAGCGGCAGCACCATGCCGCTGAAGAAGAGCGTCAGGATCAGCGAGAGCGACTGCATGCCCCTGTCGTCCATGAACCAGCAGGCCGAGAGCGCGACCAGGTAGCGCCAGCCGAAGCTGACGACGACCCCGAGCGCGAGGCCCGCGGTGAAGGAGAGCCAGGCGGCGGGCCCCGAGGGCAGGACCAGCCCGAACAGTGCCGCGCCGACCGCCGTCGGGGGCAGGCTGCGCAGCAGGAACAGGTAGGCGGCCCTGCCCACGTCGTCGGCCAGGCTCCACAACTGGAGCGAGGCGGGACGGACGAGATCGACGGCCACGTCCCCGCTGCGCACGCGTCCCGACAGCTCCAGCCCGCCGCCGAAGAGCTGCATGGGCCCGATGAAGGCCTGGCTGAGGAAGCAGAAGGTCACGGCGTCGGCGAGGTCGTATCCCGCCAGCCCCGGCCGGGCGTTCCACAGGGCGATCAGCACGTAGGCGCGCAGGATGCCGAAGACGGCGTTGGTGAAGGCCCCGGCGAAGGCCGCGGACCGGTAGGCGGAGTGGCGGCGGAAGCCGTACCAGGCGATGCGGAGGTAGAGAAGGATGAGACCTCCCCGAAAGCGGCGTCGGAACGACCCCCTATCGTCGCCACGGGTCGTGATCATGGCAACGGGTTTTCCCGCACCTCCGGCGACATGGCGTCACAGGTTGATTACCGCGAGGGATGATTCCCCTTACCTTTCGGCGCCCTTCGTGCCGGGGCATGGGCGAAGGGCTCCCGGTTTCGCCACAGTGTGTGTGCCGCATCGCGTACACGAGAGGCTCAACCAGGATGGCACGTGGCGGATCTGGTCCCATGTACGGCATGCCGACCGGCGTGCGGCCCCTGGAACCGGGGGACCCGGTCGCCGTCGGCGGCCACCGGCTGCTCGGACGGCTGGGAGCCGGGGGGATGGGCGTGGTCTACCTGGCCGAGCGGCCACAGGGGGGTGTGGTCGCGCTCAAGACCCCGCATCCGGCCCATCTCGGCGACGCCACCCTGCGCGCGCGGTTCACCGAGGAGATCGTCCACTCCCGTCGGGTGGTGCCCTTCTGCACCGCCAGGGTCTTCGAGGACGGCGTGGACGGCGACCGCCAGTATCTCGTCTGCGAGTACATCCCCGGTCCCGCGCTGTCGGAGGTGATGGCCAGGACGGGGCCGCTCGCCGGTGACCTCGCCTACGGCGTCGCCCTGGGGGTGGCGGCCGCGCTGGTCGCGGTGCACGAGGCGGGCCTGGTCCACCGCGATCTCAAGCCGGGCAACGTGCTGCTGTCCGAGCAGGGGCCGAGGCTGATCGACTTCGGCATCGCCAGGGACGTCGACACCCTCGTCGCGCACACCGAGGCGGGCCAGGTGATGGGCAGCCCCGGCTGGGTCGCGCCGGAACGGCTCACCGGGGGGCCCGCGCTGCCCGCCTCCGACATCTTCGCCTGGGGGTGCCTGGTCGCCTACGCGGCCACGGGCCGTCATCCCTTCGGCGCGGGTGACGCCGAGGCGCTGGCCCGCCGGGTGCTGGGCGATCCGCCGCGGCTGACCGGGCTGCCGGAGACGCTGCGCCCGGTGGTCGAGGCCGCGCTCGCCAAGGATCCCGCCCTGCGGCCCGGCGCGGCCGACCTGCTCGGCGCGCTGCTCGTCGCCGGTGGCGTCGGCGTCCCGGGCAATCTCCGCGCCGCGGTCGCCGAGATGCTCGGGCGGATCTGGATCCCGGTGCCGTGGCCGAAGGACCCGCTGGGCGGGGTGGGGGCCGAGCTGTCCGCGGTCTCGGCGGAGAGCCCGTCCCCACGTCCCGATGCCGTGGCGCGTCCCGCGTCCCACAGGGCGGCCAGGGCGGTGCCGGGGCGGGCGCACCGGGGGCAGGCGGGGTTCGCGGCTCTGGCGACCGTCGTCATGGCGGCCGTCACGGTCGTCGCGGCGGCGAAGGGCGGGGCCAGGCCGTACGCCGATCCCGAGGTGCGGGAGCTTCCCGCGGTGGTCGCCCCGATCCACGCGAGCCCGACGGGCCGCGCCCCGAGGGACACGGCGCAGCCGGTCGTGCCGAGGGCGGTGACGCCGCCGGTCGTCCCGGTGGTCCCGGCCTCTCCGGTCGCCTCGGCCACGGTCAGCGTCACGGCTACCCCCACCGTCCCGGCCACCCCCGAGAAGCGGGGACCGGCGCGGCCGCCGCGTCATCCGCCGCTTCCCCGGTGGACGCGGGACACCTCCGGTCTGGAGGAGCCCACCGGGTGCGCGGGGGCGTCGGTCAAGGGCGGGGAGTGCCCGGTGACGCCCGGTGACTCGAAGCCCCCGGTCCCGCAGACGGGAGAGAGCGAGAGCAGCGCCTCGGGGACGGGCGGCTCGTCGGTGGTGCCGCCCTCCGTCCCCTCACCGAGCGCGGGACCTGGGGTGAAGTCCGGCGAGTGACCCCGACGCGGCGTCCGTTAGGGTGATCGGCGCGTGTCGTGTCGGAGGGGGACGGTTATGGGCGGGCTCGCGCCCGGTGCGGTCGAGGTGAGCGGTGTCGGTGTCCGGGTGGTCGGCGGGACGCTGCTGGACGGGGTCGACTGGCGGGTCGGGTACGGCGAGCACTGGGTGGTGCTCGGGCCGAACGGGGCAGGTAAGACCACCCTGCTGTCGTTGGCGGCGGCCGTACGGCATCCGACGGAGGGCGCGGTGACCGTGCTCGGTCAGCGGCTCGGCCGGGTCGACCTGCGGGAGCTGCGCCGTCACATCGGACTGGTCGCGGCCAGTCAGCGGCTCATCGACGAGGAGCTGCTTGAGGAGGAGGGCGCGACCGCGCACACGGTCGTCCTGACCGGTCACACCGGTACGAGTGCCCCGCTGTGGGACCGTTACCGGCCGGAGGAGCACGAGCGCGCCCACCGGATGCTCGGCGAGATGGGCTGCAAGGAGCTGGCGGAGCGGCTCTTCCGGGTCTGCTCGCAGGGGGAGCGGGCCAGGATCCGGGTCGCCAGGGCGCTGATGGCCGATCCGGTCCTGCTGCTGCTCGACGAGCCGTTCGCCGGGCTCGACCTTCCCGCGCGGGAGGACCTGATCACGGCGGTCGAGAACCTCGCCATGACCCGGCCCGCGCTGACCACGGTCACGGTCACCCACCACCTGGAGGAGGTGCCCGCGACCACGACCCACGCGTTGCTGATGCGAGAGTCGCGGGTCAGCGCGGCGGGGCCGGTCGAGCGGGTGCTGACGGAGGAGAACCTGTCCGACTGCTTCGGCAGGCCGCTGCGGGTCGGCCACCACGAGGGACGCTGGTCGGCCAGGGCCGTACGGGCCTGACTCGGCGGGGGTTCAGTCCTTCTTGCGCTGACGGATGAGGCCCATGAACCCCGGGCTCGGCTTGAACCTGGCCGTCCAGGTCTCGGCGATCTCCAGGGGTTCGCCGGTCTGCGGGTTGCGGCCGGTCCGTGCGGGTTTGTGGACGATCTCGAAGGAGCCGAAGCCGGGGATCGCGACCTTCTCCTCGGCCGCGACGGCCGTCTGGATGGTTCCCAGGATCGCCTCAAGGGCCGCTGCGGTCTGCCTCCTGGTGAGTCCCGCCTCGGCCGCGGCCTTCTCGATCAGCTCGCGCTTGTTCATGGGGACAGTTAACGCCATTTCCCCCTCGCGGAGGGAGGTGCCTGCCGCCCCACGGCGGGACGGCAGGCATCTGGGGCCTTCAGCGGTCCGACTGGGCGGCCAGCCGTTCCGCTTCCCCGTACAAGGCCTCGACGAGGATGAGCTCCAGGCGGAGATCTTCGTCGACGAGGCCGTCCAGAACTTCCATTCGGGCCTCCCACTACTCGGACGTCCCACGGGCCGTGAAAGTTCACACCGGTACCGGATCGGACGTGACTGCGCTGTCAGGTCGCGACGAGCTCGGCGAGGTCGACGTGTTCGCCGACCTCGCGCACGTCCAGGCAGTACGCCAGCAGAATCCGCCGCTCTCCGATGCGCCGGGTCACACGCAGGCACGGACGATCGTTGAGCACGATCGCCTCGACCTCGATGCCATCCGGCCCTCGCCAGATCCCCATGCAGTCGAGGCTACGAACAGTCGGGTAAGGCCGGGGTAACCAACCGGGCATATCGTGATAGGTCCCGTAAGCCATGTGATTTGCCTGCTCCTGCCGATGATTAGCCGGTCTGCTCTGGGTAACAGACCGTCTTAATCCAAGTAATCAGGGAGAAATCAACATGGCTCTGCCCAAGCTAACCCCCGAACAGCGTCAGGCCGCCCTCGCCAAGGCCGCGGAGACCCGGGTCGCCAGGGCCAGGCTTCTGGCCGAGGTCAAGGCCGGATCGATCAGCCTTGAGCAGCTCCTCTCCAGGAACGACGAGATCGCCCGGCGCATCAAGGTCTCGCAGGCGCTGCGAGCCCTGCCGGGGATCGGCAACGTCAAGGCGGCCCAGCTCATGCAGCGGGCCGAGGTGGACGAGACCCGCCGCCTCGGCGGCCTGGGAGCGCAGCAACGGCGCAGGCTCATCCAGGCCGTGGCGAGCTGACCCGCGGGGCGGGAGCCGGGCACGCGAAGGCCCCGCCGTACGGATCGGGGGGATCCTGTACGGCGGGGCCTCACGCGACGACCTGGCAGACGGCCCCGCGACGGTCGGGCCCGCCCGGGAAGCGGTCCCATGCCCTGGAGGTTTCCGGGCGAGCCCTGGTCCGAAGGGTCAGTGAGCCGTCTCGAACTGCTCCTCCTCGGTGGAGCCCCGCAGGGCCGTGGTCGAGGAGTCCGGCGCGACGGCCGTGCTGACCAGGTCGAAGTATCCGGTGCCGACCTCGCGCTGGTGGCGGGTGGCGGTGTAGCCGCGCCGTTCCGCGGTGAACTCCGCCTCCTGGAGGCCGACGTAGGCGGTCATGCCCTCCTCGGCGTATCCCCTGGCGAGGTCGAACATCGAGTAGTTGAGCGAGTGGAAGCCCGCCAGCGTGATGAACTGGAACTTGTATCCCATGTGCCCCAGCTCGCGCTGGAACTTGGCGATCGTGGAGTCGTCGAGGTGCTTCTTCCAGTTGAACGAGGGCGAGCAGTTGTAGGCGAGCATCTGGTCGGGGTAGACGGTCTTGACGGCCTCGGCGAACTGGCGGGCGACGTCCAGGTCCGGGGTCGAGGTCTCCATCCACAGCAGGTCGGCGTAGGGGGAGTAGGCCAGGCCCCGCGCGATGCAGGCGGCGACGCCGTTGCGGACGCGGTAGAAGCCCTCCGCGGTGCGCTCGCCGGTGGTGAACGCCTGGTCACGGGGATCGACGTCGGTGGTCAGCAGGGTCGCGGCCTGGGCGTCGGTCCGCGCGATGATCACCGAGGGGACGCCCGCGACATCGGCCGCGAGGCGGGCCGCGTTGAGCGTCTTGACGTGCTGGCTGGTCGGGATGAGCACCTTCCCGCCAAGGTGGCCGCACTTCTTCTCCGAGGCGAGCTGGTCCTCCCAGTGCACGCCCGCCGCGCCCGCGGCGATCATGCCCTTCATGAGTTCGAAGGCGTTGAGCACGCCGCCGAAGCCCGCCTCCGCGTCGGCCACGATCGGGGCCAGCCAGTGGGGGGCGTTCCGCTCGTCCTCCGACCAGGTGATCTGGTCGGCGCGCAGCAGCGCGTTGTTGATGCGGCGCACCACGGCCGGAACCGAGTTGGCGGGGTAGAGGCTCTGGTCGGGGTAGGTCTGCCCGCCCAGGTTGGCGTCGGCGGCGACCTGCCAGCCGGACAGGTATATCGCCTTCAGTCCTGCCTTGACCTGCTGCACGGCCTGGTTGCCGGTCAGCGCGCCGAGGGCGTGCACGTAGTCCTCGGTGTTGAGTAGATTCCACAGCCGCTCGGAACCGAGCCGGGCGAGAGTGTGCTCCTCCTGGACGGAACCCCTGAGTCGAACCACGTCCTCAGCCGTGAAGGTCCGCTCGGTGCCCGCCCAGCGGGGGTTGGTCTCCCACTCTCGCCGCAGCTCGTCTGCGGCTCCCTTGAGGCGATCGTTCATCGTCACTCCTATGTCGTCCCCTGGGTGCCTTGCACAGAGTGTGTTCCCCGTCGAAAGGGACAAACAAGGTCATCATTCACGAAAGAATTACCTTTCTTGCTGTGACAGCAAGGAACCGCTGTCTTCGGGGCAGAAAAAATTCATAGTTTTCGCTATGGACTAGACCAATCCGCGGCGGGGACGCCCAGGAGGCTCCGCGGTGCTTGAAATATCCCTCGAAATTTCGTTTAGCATCGGGTCATGGCATCGCTCGTCGGAGAAGAACCGCTGTCCTTGACGCAGGAGCTCGACCTCATCGCGTTCGGCCAGCGGTTGAGACACCTGCGCAAGCAGCGCGGTCTCACCCTCTCCGACCTGGGCGAACGCGTTGGCCGCGCACCGAGCCAGCTCTCCCTGCTGGAGAACGGCAAGCGCGAGCCGAAGCTGTCGCTGCTGAAGGGCCTGGCCGTCGCGCTCGGCGTGCCCGTCGAGGAACTGCTGCGCCGCCAGGCGCCCAACCGCAGGGCCCAGCTGGAGATGGAGCTTGAGGAGGCCCAGCGCGACCCGCTGTACGCCGGACTCGGCCTGGCCAGGCTGAAGGTCTCCTCACGCGTCCCCAACGACGTGCTCGAACACATCCTCGGCCTGTACGGCGAGCTGCGCTCACGCCAGGCCAGGGGCACCGCGACCCCCGAGGAGGCCAGGGCCGCCAACGCCGAGCTGCGGCGCATGCAGCGCGAGCGGGGAAACCACTTCGAGGAGATCGAGAAGGCGGCGGCCGAGGCGCTGTCCGCAGTCGGCTACCGCACCGGGGCGCTGTCTCAGAGCACCGTCCAGGCCCTGGTCACCCACTTCGGCTACACCGTGCAGACGGTCCAGGACCTGCCCCGCACGGTGCGTTCCATCACCGACATGCGCAACCGGCGCATCTACGTCAAGCACGAGCAGCTCGGCATGCACACCCCGCGCACGATCCTGCTGCAGACGCTCGGCCACCTGGCGTTGGGCCACCACAAGCCCCGCGACTTCGCCGACTTCCTGCGCCAGCGGACCGAGGCCAACTACTTCGCCGCCGCGGTGCTGGTCCCCGAGGCGACCGCCGTGCCCTTCCTGCGGGAGGCGAAGGAGGACAGGGCGCTCAGCGTCGAGGACCTCAGGGACGTCTTCGCCGTCTCCTACGAGATGGCCGCGCACCGCTTCACCAACCTCGCCACCCACTTCCTCGACCTGACCTGCCACTTCGTCCGCAACGACGCGGGCGGGATCATCTTCAAGGCCTACGAGAACGACGGCATCGTCTTCCCCGCCGACGAGCAGGGGGCGATCGAGGGCCAGCGGATGTGCCTGCAGTGGTCGGGACGGCAGGTCTTCCGCTCCCCGGACAGGTTCTCGGTCTTCTACCAGTACTCCGACTCGCCGACCGGCACCTACTTCTGCGTCGCCCACGTCGATCCCTCGCGGGAGCGGGACTTCGCCATCACCCTGGGCGTGCCGTACCGGGAGTCGCGCTGGTTCCGGGGCAGGGAGACGACCAACCGCACCCGGTCCAACTGCCCGAGCGGTGACTGCTGCCGCCGCCCGCCCGCCGAGCTGGCCCAGCGCTGGGACGGCTACGCCTGGCCCTCGGCGCGCGGCAACTCCCACGTCCTGGCCGCGCTGCCCCCGGGATCCTTCCCCGGGGTGGACGAGGCCGACGTCTACGCCTTCCTCGAACGTCACGCCACGGGCTGATCGCGCTCCAGCGTGAGCCACGGGTTGCCGAAGAACTGGTAGGCGGGCGCCGTCGCCGGGGCCACGCAGCGCAGGGAGCGCAGCACCTCCGCCGGCGGCTCCCCGGCCAGGGCGCGCCGGTGGAACTCCTCGACCAGACCGTCCCCGACCGGCCTGAACGGCGCGACGGCGGCGCACGCCCCGGCCAGCAGGAACGGCTGGCAGTCGCCGGGCTCGTCGAGGAAGACGAACGCGCCCCCGCCCATGCCCCGGCCGAGCGACTCCGGCGCCGGGCCGCCCGTGGCGAAGTGCACAACGTCTGGCGGGTCGCCGAGCAGCGCCAGCACCTCACCCAGCGCCGGGCTCACCTGCCTGGCGCCGAAGGCGGAGACCAGCGGATGCGGGTGCGGCCCGCCGTACACCACCGCCATGCCGCGCCCGCCCGCGCGTGCGGGAGGCGGCAGCTCGGGGCGGTTGCCGCCGAGCGGCCAGCGTCCCGTCACCGCCTGGCAGTTCAGGAAACCGGGCAGGGACCGGTCGAACGGATGCTGGAGCACGGCCAGGTCCCACGGAACGTGCGGCTCCTGGGACAGGAACAGCACACTGGGACGCCGGGGGGCGATCCGCCCGGCCACCGCGTTCAGCAGCTCCCAGAAGCCCGGGGGGATCCGCGCCGCGACCCGCGACCCCACCTCCTCAAGGGGCAGGGACTGCTCGGCCAGGCCGCGTCCGAACTCCGAGGCCCGCACGCCGAGCTCGCAGACCTCCGCCTGGTCGGGGGTGACGAAGTGCGGCGACTGGTAGGTCCACCACAGCCGCCCGGGCCGGTCGCCGTGGACCACGACCGCCGTGACGTCGGGCGCCTGCCCGGCCTCGGCGATCCTGACCCGGGTCCCGGCCACCGGATGCGGCGCGTTGTCCCTGCCGAGCAGGCCGGGGGAGTCGAGCACCGCCAGCGCCCGCACGCCGAAGCCGACCACCTGGCCGCGCACCGCGTGGACCACCTGGATCTGCCGGGCGGTCACCGGCTGCTCCTGCGCCGTCGCGACCAGCCCGACCTTCGCCCTGGGGTACGGCGAGGCCGCGTCGGCGCGCAGCCGTACCCGCCAGCCGCCGGGCGCCTCGAACCCCTCCGCGACGATCTGGATGTCAAGCTCGACAGGCTCCCGCCCGCCGTACGGCGCGGCCCCCGCGGTCTCCGTGGTGAGGCCGACCTCGACCTCGGCCCCCCAGCCCGCGACGACCTCGGCGGGCGCCTCGATGAGGGGCAGCGGGGACGCCTGCCTGGCGCCGGATCCCTCGCCCTGCCTGCGGCGCCTGCGGAAGGCGCCGGTCAGCCTGCCGATCACGGAGGCGGCCCGCTCGGCGGCACCGGGGCCCGACGGGACGCGGCCGAGCGGCCCCGTGCTCGCGGCGGGCGGCTCCTCCAGCGGGGGCGCGTCCTGGCCGAGCAACTGGCAGAGGCGTTCCCACGCCGGGCCGTACTGGGAGACGAGCGCGATCACGGCCTCGGCCAGCGGTTCCGGCGGCTGCGTGCCCTCCCCGGCGAGCAGCGGATCGAGCCGGGCGCGGAGCTCTGCCGGGGGCTCACCCGGCATGCCGCCGAGCTCGTCACGGACGGTGCGCGCCGCCCTCATCACGGCCACCGGGTCCATACCCGTCCCTCCTCGCTCCGGACTGAGCCGATCTTCCCATTGCCTGGCGGGTACGAGAGCCCGTACCCGCCGAGAATAGGAGCCGCATAGGGTGATACCCGTGGATTTCGAGGTGCGGGGAAGGACGGGCTGTGCTGCCTGAGGTGGAGGCATGGCTGGGCAGGCGCACCTCGTCGTCGGATGACTGGTCCCTGCCCTGGCTGCTGCGGGCCAAGGGAAACACCACGATCAGCGTCGTGCTGCCCGCGCGCGACGAGGCCGAGACGGTCGGCGAGATCGTCACGGCGATCCGGCGTGACCTGGTCGAGGAGACCCCGCTCGTCGACGAGATCGTGGTCATCGACTCCCGCTCCGTTGACGAGACCGCGGCGCGCGCCGCGCAGGCCGGAGCCAGGGTGGTCGCCCAGGACGAGATCCTGCCGGACCTGAAGCCGCTCGACGGCAAGGGGGAGGCGCTGTGGAAGTCCCTCGCGGTGACCTCGGGTGACCTGCTGGTCTTCATCGACGCCGACCTGCGCGAGTTCCGCACGTCGTTCGTGACCGGGCTGCTCGGCCCGCTGCTCGACGACCCCGGCGTGGTCTACGTCAAGGGCTGCTACGACCGGCCGCTGCAGAACGTGCAGAGCGGGGGAGGGCGGGTCACCGAGCTGGTCGCGCGGCCGCTGCTCAACCTGCACTGGCCGCTGCTGGCCGGGTTCGTGCAGCCGCTCGCGGGTGAGTACGCGGGACGGCGCTCGGTGCTCGAACGCATCCCCTTCGTCACCGGCTACGGGGTCGAGCTGGCGCTGCTGGTCGATCTGCTGGAGCTGGTCGGCCTCGACGCCCTCGCCCAGGTGGACCTGGGCAGGCGCGTCCACTCCCACCAGTCGACCGAGGCGCTCGGCGGGATGGCCGCCCAGATCCTGCAGACCTCCTGGTCACGCCTGGAACGGCACAGCAAGATGGTCTCGCTGCACACTCCCTCACCCCGCCTCGCCCAGTTCCGCAGGGGCGCGCACGGTCACCAGGTGACCGTGCGCGACGTGGCCGTCGCCGAGCGGCCCCCGATGGCCACCGTCGAGGGACGGCCTGGCGGTTCGTCCTAGCTTGTCGTGGTCTGGCGCCTGGTGGTCAGACGCCACCCGGCCAGCGCCAGGAAGCCCAGAACCACGGCCCCGCCCAGGTAGGCCCAGGGGGACGGGGAGGAACCACCTCCCCCGGCTCCCCCGGCGGGGGCGGTGGTGGCCGTGGGAGTGGGGGCGGGAGCGGTGGGCTTTCCGAGCGCGGTCAGCAGGGCGGCGGGCAGCGGCTGCCCGTCGAACCCGTCCTGTGCGACCAACGGCCCCGTCCCCGGGCGCACCCGGGCGTCGCCGTCACACAGGGCCGTGTGCAGCGGCAGCCCCGGCTCGGTGGGGATCATGCCGCTCTCCCGCGAGGAGGCGAACACGAGGTACCGGGCCCCCGGCTCGAAGTTGTAGCCGCAGGCCGCGCTGTCGACGTTGGTCGTCACGTGGTACTCGGCCTGCGCCTGCCCCTTGTAGACCTGGTCGATCCTGAAGGTGTAGACGACCGGTGGCGTCGGCACCGAGAAGTCACCCTTGGCCGGACGGGAGGCGAGCACCGTCCCGGTGAAGACGACGCTCGCGTTCCCGACCTGTTCCGTGGGCTTGAGCGGGGCACAGCTACAGGCACACGCGGTGCCGGGGATGGCCACGATGGCGGCGGCCACGAGGAGGAGGACGGTGACGACCCTGTTCATCATGCCCTCATCACGTATCCCGGCCTCCGGTGGTTCGGCTCACTCCTCCGGCGTGGTCCGGTTCTGCCGGGGCGTCCTGGACCAGACGAACACGCCGATCACCACGAGCGCCGCCAGACCGGCCCACATCCACCACGGGATGCCGCCCTGGGTGTCCTGGTCTGACGCGGCGGGCAGCGGCGAGGCGGAGACCTGGGCCGTGGAACCTGCCGTTTCTGCGGGCCCCGCGGATCCGGCTACCGTGAAGGGGATCTCGCCCTCGATGGGGTGGCCGTCGGAGGAGACGACCCGCCAGGCGATCACGTAACCACCCGCGGTCAGCGGCTCCGTCACGTCGGTGGTCACCTTCGGCCCCTCGGTGCGCGGCGCGCTCAGGGGCGCCTGCGTGTTGTCCGCCCGCCGCAGGACGACGGCGGGGAAGTGGACGCGGGCGCTGAAGACCAGCTCGATCCGCTCGGGGGAGGGGACCGAGGAGCCCTTCGCGGGGGAACTGCTGCGCAACTGGTCATGGGCGAGCGCCGCGGGCGCGGCCAGGACGAGGAGGATCCCGCAGCTCACGACCGCCAGGACCATTCTTCGGACGAACTTCGGCAGGAATGCCATAACGGACTCCATGGAGACTTCCGGACGCGCTGTCGGCGCGGCCGTGCAGGGCGGAGGGGCACCCCCGGCGGGGGAGCGCCTGGTCACGGGGGCGCGCGGGCCACCGGGACCCCGCCGTGGGGTCTCCTCAGCCGACGCGCGGGGACACGGGCGGCCCGCGCCTGCGCGGAACCGGGCAGGCCCGTCCGCTCTCGTGGGGTACGGCCCGCACGGACGGCACGACAACGGGAACGGCCAGTGGCGTTCCGGGTGTGACGAGCAGCGGAAGGGCCGGGAGCCGCGCGCCGTACAGACGGATCATGAGCCACAGCGCGCTCTCGCCGCGCCACAGCCACCAGCCCGTCAGCAGCGCGGCCGCGAGGTGGACGGCCGTCATGCCGGGCCTGGCGTGCCCGTGGGTCAGGGGGATCACCGGGTACGGCACGGGCGCGGCACGGCTGAACAGCTCGTGCAGCAAGATCTGGGCGCCCACGCTCGCGGGGAGCACGACCTCGGGGCCGCGCTCACGCCCGTTGAGGGCGTAGCCGAGGCAGAGGGCGACCATCCCGCCGAGGACGGCCACGTACGGCGGCACCGCCCCACCCCCGGCCAGGGCGTGGCCACCGCCGGAGACCACGAGGCACAGCGTCGCGAAGACGAGTGCCCGTGGCAGGCGGAGCGCTGACGCCACTGGGGCCATGACCGCCATCCTGTCAGCCGGGTCAGCCGCCGAGAAGACCGGGGGCTACGGCGCTGGGCTAGCCTGAGGCGCGATGAACCGTTTGACGACCTCACGGGGCGAGTTCGACCTCGCCCGCTTCCCCGAGCACTCCCGGCAGGAGCTGCGCGCCTGGGACGCCGCCGACGAGTATCTCCTGCGCCACCTGGACGGGACCGACGGTGAGCCGCTCGATCTGTCCGGCACGGTGGTCGTGGTCGGTGACCGGTGGGGAGCCCTGGTCACCACGCTGGCCGCCCACCGGCCCGTGCAGATCACCGACTCCTTCCTCACCCAGGAGGCGACCCGGGCCAACCTCACCCGCAACGGGATCGGCCAGGACGCCGTTCAGCTCCTGTCGACCAGGGACACGCCTCCCGGGCGGATCGACGTGCTGCTGGTCAGGGTGCCGAAGAGCCTGGCGCTCCTTGAGGACGAGCTGTGCCGCCTGGCCCCGGCCGTGCACCCGGGCACCGTCGTCGTCGGCACCGGGATGGTCACCGAGATCCACACCTCGACGCTCCGGCTGTTCGAACGCGTCCTCGGACCGACCAGGACGTCGCTGGCCGTCAGGAAGGCGCGGCTGATCTTCTGCACGCCGGAGCCGCGCCCCGCCCCGGTCGTCAACCCCTGGCCGCTGAGCTACCCGCTGCCCGGTGACGTCGGGGTGGTCTCCGGACTGACCGTCGTCAACCACGCTGGCGTCTTCTGCGCCGACCGCCTCGACATCGGCACCAGGTTCTTCCTGAGGAACCTGCCGGAACGCAAGGGGCCTGAGCACGTGGTGGACCTGGGCTGCGGCAACGGGGTGGTCGGCCTCGCGGCGGCACTGGCCAACGAGGAGGCGCGGGTGACGTTCGTGGACGAGTCGCACCAGGCGATCGCCTCGGCGAAGGCCACCTTCCTGGCCGGTGGCGTCCCCTCCCCGGACAGGGCGGAGTTCCTCGTCGGCGACTGCCTGTCCGGGACGCCCGCGGGCTCGGTCGACCTGGTGCTGAACAACCCGCCCTTCCACAGCCACCGGGCGACGACCGACGCGACCGCCTGGCGCATGTTCACCGGGGCCCGCGCCGCGCTGCGCCGTGGCGGCGAGCTGTGGGTCGTCGGCAACCGGCACCTCGGCTACCACGTGAAGCTGCGCAGGCTCTTCGGCAACTGTGAGGTCGTCGCGAGCGACCCGAAGTTCGTCGTCCTGCGCGCCGCCAAACGCTGACGCCCGCACAGTCGCGTGGCCCACGCCAGGTAGGCGGGGGTCTCGTCGGTGACGACCCGCTCGACGCCGTAGCCCGCCAGGCGTCGCCACGCGGCCGGGTCGTTGGGGGTCCAGGCGTAGACCGTGACCCCGGCCCGCTCGTAGGCGCGGACCAGCTTCTCCGTGAGCCTGTCGTGGCGGATCCCGACGAAGGCGAACCTCCTGGCCAGCGCGACGGAGGGGGCGGTCCTGGCCAGCAGGCCCCTGCGGGCGGGGATGGACCGCACCGCCCGCAGCGCGTCGAGGGAGAACGACATCAGGCTTGCCCACCGGTAGGCGTTCGTCCGGTGGTACTCACCCGCGAGGGAACGCAGGTCCGCCGCGTCCGGCACCTCCTTGAGGTCGAGCAGCGTCCGCCCGCCGCTCGCGCGCAGGAGCCGGAACGCCTCCCCGAGCGTCGCGGGTCGCTCCCCGCCCGGGGTGCGCAGCGCGCGGAAGCGGGACAGGGTCATGCCAGAGACCCGTCCCGTGCCCGTGGTCGTCCGATCGACAGTGGCGTCGTGCATCAGCACCGGCCGGTGGTCCCTGGTGAAGTGGACGTCCAGCTCGACCTGCCGGGACCCGGCCGCGAGGGCGGCGCGGAAGGCCCCGACGGTGTTCTCCGTGCCCGGCGGGCCGTACCCGCGATGGGAGACAACGACGGGCGCCGGGCACCCGGCGGGGACGGTTCGCTCGTCGCCCCGGCCGGTCGTGACGACGGTCACCATCCCGAGCACCGCCGCCCCGCACACGACCCTGAGGGCCACCGGGCTAACGAGGGGCATCGGGGATGACGTGCCTGCGACCATGACAGATGACACACACAGTCATCAATGGTAACCGTACGTCATCACATCGCAAAGGGGCGGTAACGGAACCGGCCGCCGATCGGGGATCGGCGGCCGGTCCGGGGGTCAGCGGTTGCCGCGGACCTCGACGCGTTCCCTGCGGTAGTTCCTGTCCGTGCCGCCGGGGCGGTAGCCGCGTTCCACGTTGCCCGCGATGTCCACGGAGAACCAGTGCACCTCGGTCGTGCGGTTCACCGTGATCCGCTGCGCCCCCTCACGGACCCCGGAGGAGACGAGCTTGCGGGAGTTCAGCGTGGGCCTGCTGCCGTCCAGCGTGTAGTAGACGTTCGCGGGCTCGTCGGTGGTGAAGGTGAACGTGGCCGAGGAGTCGTCCCTGCCGGTCACCTTCAGCTCGGAGTCCGGGCGTCGCCGGTCGTTCGCGTACGCCCTGGCGACCTCCAGGATGGCGATCTGGCCGCCGGAGAACTCCATCGCCTCCTCGTGCCCCTCGGTGAACGGCGGCTGGAAGCCGACCGGCTGGAAGCGGCCCGTCGCCGCGTCGTAGAGGTCGGCGCCGACCTCGAAGTCCCAGCCGATGATTCCGCGGTTGTACCAGTGCTCGTCGGCGCTGTTGCCCGCCGCCGAGTACAGCACGTCGGGCACCGGTCCGGTACGGCCAGGCCAGATCGCGGTGCCGCGCCTCTCCTGCACCGCGGACAGGATGTGCCGGGAGGCCTCCCAGAAGTAGTTCTCCGTGCCCAGGTCGACGCGCGGCAGCGTCTCGCGCCCGGCCTCCTTGTAGGAGCCGGGGGGCCACATGAAGTAGCCGCCGTAGGAGTGGGTGTTCATCGCGAACCTGATGTTGGGATATTTCCTGGTCAGCCAGACCTGGTTGCGGTCCTCGGGCTCCGACAGCTCGGCGGGACCCGCGAACACGGCGCTGGTGCAGTCGGACGAGGCGCCGCTGTAGCCGTCGAACAGGGAGCCGACGGAGAAGTTGCGGTTCAGGTCGACGCCCCACGAGTTGCGCGAGGCCGGGTCCGCCGACCTGGCCGGGCAGTGGTTGGTCATGTTCTTACGCTGCATGTTGTAGTCGTAGAAGCTGTAGTGCGCGCCGTCGGGGTTGGCCGTCGGCAGGACGAAGATGTCGAGGTCGTCGATGATCTTCCTGGTCCGCGGGTCGTGGGCGTAGTTGCGCAGCAGCCGCTCGGCGGTCTCCACGCAGACCAGCGGGGTCACCCACTCGCGGGCGTGCTCCTGGCAGTAGAGGAAGACGCCGACCCTGGAGCCGTCCCGTTTGGCGCCGATGCGCAGCGCCTTCATCTGGAACGGCTCCCGCGAGACGCTCTGCGGCGCCTTCAGGCCGTCGGTCAGCCGGGTCGCCGGAGCGGCGGCGACCAGACCGTCGCCCTGGTCGCCCCGGTAGGTCGAGGCCCTCAGCAGCGCCGAGGCTGCGGGGTCGGCGTTGAGCGCCTCGACCACCTGGCGGGCGGTGCTGGTGATCGCACCCGAGGCGTCGGTGGCCAGGCTGACCACGACGTCCTTTCCGGTGACCGAGACCTTCAGGGCGGCGGAGGCGGTCTCGGGGCGGATCAGCGCGAGGCTGACGTCGTTGCCGCCCTGCGAGCCGTACGCGGCTGAGGTCACGTAGAACGTGCTCGCCGGGACCGTGCCGAACTGGGCCTGCGCGGCCCTGCGGTAGCCGTTCGTCCGGTAGGGCAGGTCGACGACCTGCGTGATCCTGGGGAACTCGGCGGCCAGGCCGGTGATCCGTCGGGTGACCTCGGTGGGGTCCATGTAGTGGTCGACGAAGTCGGAGACGTAGTGCCTGCCGGGTGGCGTGCGCCGTTCGCCGAGCCATTTGGTGACCGGGACGGTGACCGAGCCGCCACGGCTGCTCCTGACCGTCACCCTGGCGGGGGCCTGCGTCACCGGCAGCGGGTAGTCGAAGCGGTGGTACATGTACTGCCCGGCGTCGGTGAAGCGTGACAGCGTCGCGGTGCCGCCGGAGCCCGGGGGAGTGCCGGGACCTGAGTCCCAGGTCGCGGTGAGCACGGTCTCGGCGTCGGTCGCGCTCGACTTGACCTCGACCGACAGGAAGCGCCGGTCGTCGGTGCTGGTGAACCACTCCGCGCGCAGCGGGGTCAGGGTGTCGTTCCGCTGCGCCGCGGTGGCCGCCGCCGACATCGCGATCCGCCGCTCCGCCTGGTTCGCCGCGAAACCGGCCTGGTTCGGTACGGCGTCGCGGACGTCGAAGCCCTTCCCGCGCAGCTCCCGTGCCTCACCGGGGCTGAGCACGGCGTGCACCTCGATGCCGTCGTCCACGGCCCTGCGGTACTCCGCGAGGTCGACGCCCAGGGCGTTGAGGCGGTCGACGGCCGCCTGGTCGGGGACGACGACCCGCAGCAGGGCGACCCCGTCCTGCGCGGTGCTCGGCTGCCGGTCGGGGACCACCTCCTCGCCGGACAGGGCGGGGGCGGCGGAACCGGCGAGCACCGGGGACGCGCCGAGCGCCAGCACGACGGGCAGGACGAACGCGGCCACCGCACGGGCCCGTCCCACGCCGGTGAGAGAACTCCTCATCGAGATTCCTCCAGTTGGCGTGCTCGGCCGAATGGGGGGTGTCACGGAATGAGCACGCAATCGGGAGAAGTTTTGATCGAAAAGAGATCTTCGTCAAGTCCCATGTTCGGAGAGTGCGGTGTTATGTTCCTTCTGTTTCACCAACGGTGAAATTTTATTATGCGGCCTTTCGGAGGGTTATTCACCGTGGTTCCGGATGGTCCGATGAGGTGGGACACGTTGCCTGGCAGGTTTCCCCTGATATGCCGCAGGGATTTTTCCGTGCATGGGAAGACGTTTTCCTGTTCGCCGGAGAAGACCGGGAAAACGTGTTCTGTCATTTCCGTTGTCCGATCCCGTGACGCCGTATCCGGCAGCCGGAGGGGTCAGGGGCGCCTGGCCGTCCACGCGGTCCTCATGGCACGGTCGGGAGCGCTTCGGCACCCGCGTCCCGACGGACCAGGCCCCACGCCGCTCAGAGCCTGTTGGGGATCGTGAGCCGCACGTGGGTTCCGCTCAGCCACGCGTCGTCGATCTCTCTGCCGGTGAGCCTTCCGACGAGCGTCAAGGCGGAGGTGACACAGGTCGCCAGGGGCGGGTGGTAGCCGTTCAGCGACCAGGCGTAGAAGTCGCCGAAGGCCTCCGGCAGCGGTTCCTCTCCCTCCATGTCTCCCACCGCGCGCCCGCTCTCCTCAAGGTCGGCTGACCATTCCTCGAAGTCCAGCCAGCCTGGGGGAAGTTCCGGATCCGTCATCCAGCTCGTGTCGTCGATGTCGAACAGCAGGCCCTCGGCCAGGGAGTCCAGCGCGTCGGGGGCGCTGCCGTACCGTCCGCCGGGAACGGTGAGGCTGAAACCAGTGGTGTGAAAGCCGTCCGTCACGTAGGTGAGATCACGAAGGCCGTTCAGCCCCCAGCCCACGCTGACAGCTCGCCCTCCGTGAGCAGACAGGCCGGTCAGGGCGTTGCTGCACGCGAACCCTCGGAACTCGATCATCTGAAGCCAGTCGTCGTTCAATCGGTCGGCCCAGACCACCGTCGCTCCGCCGTTCATGTGGAAAAGCTCGTCCGCGAGTTCGTCGCGGTTGAGGCGGCGAGCGTCGCGAACGTCGGCGCCCACCCGACGCCCCACCTCGTCCAGGCCCAGCCGGTCGACCCACACCGCGCTGAACTCCGTGGTGAGCGCGTACTTCCACAGGAAGTGCCACATACGCTCCGAAGGCCGCATTCCATACCTTTCAACGACACCTTTCAGCGACATCAGGGGCGCCTGGCCATCCAGGCTGTTCTTGTGGTGCGGACGGTGAGGTCCGTTCGCCGCAGTACGGACTCCGGGCCGTCGCCGTTGAGCAGGGTGTCGAGTGTGGACAGGTCGTCGGGGTCCAGGTGGTCCTCGACGCCGGAGCGGATGCGGCGCAGGGTCGCCTGGGCGTAGCGGCCTGTCTCGGCGGGCAGCGGTGGCCTCAGGTCGATGGCGAACGTCCGCTTGGCCTCGACGGTGAACCCGGCCTCGGACAGCGGAACCCCCCAGTCGGAGCCCAGGAGCGGCATGTGCTCGGCGCGCTGCTCCGCCAGCAGGGCGTGGCAGCGCGCTTCGAGCCCGGGACGGCCTACCCCCACGTCGTCGGGCAGGAAACGCGGCATCGGCAGGGCGTCCATCTCCAGTACGGCCAGCAGTCCTCCCGGCCTGAGTGTGGCGTGGACGTCGGCCAGCACCCGGCCGGGGTCGGCCACGTGGTGCATGGAGGCCGAGGCCCAGACCAGGTCCACGGCGCCGAAGGACGGCCAGGTGGTGTCCAGGTCGGCCTGGACGGTACGGACCCGCCTGCCGAGACCGAGGGCGTCGGCCCTGTCCGCGAGGTGGCGCAGCATGCGCTCGTCCATGTCGAGGGCGATCCCCTCGGCGTCCCCGAAGCGGCGCAGCAGCGTCAGAATGCCGGTTCCCGTGCCGCTGCCCAGGTCGAGGATCACGCGGGGCGGCGCGTCCGCGGTCAGCTCGCCGACCAGGTCCGTCACCTCGGTCAGGTGGTCGCGCAGGACCTCCGCGTCCAGGTCGAGGAGTTCGGCCATGCCTGGGTCGTCGTGTCCGGCGGTGGCGTGGTGGTGATGGTGGTGGTTTCCCATGGAGGGAACCTTATGAGCTGTTTGCGTCAATGACATACCATCTTGCGTATGAAGCAAGACGGTGATCTCGACAGCGTGGTGCGCGGCCGGATCAGGGGGCTGCGCGTGGCCAGGGGCTGGTCGCTCGACGACCTGGCGGGCCGCTGCTATCTGAGCCCCTCGACCCTGAGCCGCATCGAGACCGGCCACCGGCGCATCAGCCTCGACCAGCTCAGCGCCATAGCCCGCGCCCTGGGCACCACCATCGACCAACTCGTCGAGCCCGTGGGCGACGAGGACGTGGTGATCAGGCCGAGGCACGACGAGACGCGGGGGGTGACCACCTGGATGCTGGGCGGGCGCGACGCGCCGCACGGCGTGACGGTGGCGAAGATGCGCGTCACCCGGCCCGTACGGCGCGGCGTCGACGAACTGAAGGTCCACCCCGGCAGGGACTGGTTCACCGTCCTGTCGGGAACCCTCACGCTGCTGCTGGGGGAGCGGACCATCAGGGTCGAGGCCGGGCAGGCCGCCGAGTTCTCCACCATGATCCCGCACGCCTTCGGGGCCGACGACGGCCCGGCGGAGATCCTGTGCGTCCTCGACCACGAGGGGCAGCGCACCCACCTGTGGCAACTGGCCTGACCGGCTCCGCCGTACCAGAACGTGTCCGGTACGGCGGAGCCGGACGGGGTGTCACACCGCGGGCCTGAGCGCGTCCGGGGTGTACAGCGCGGTCAGTTCCGTGGCGATCTCGGCCGGGGTGGGCAGCGCCTCGATCTCGGCCCTGACCTCCAGCGCCGTCGCGCGCAGCGCCTCGTCGGTCAGCAGGCGCTCGATCAGCGGCACCTCCAGGTCACCGATCAGCGTGGTCAGCGCGCTGCCCCTGGCGGACAGCGTCTGGGCGTTGATGTGCCGGTCGGCGCCGTTGGGCAGGATGAGCTGGGGAACCCCCAGCGCGGAGCAGGTCAGCGTGGTGCCCGCCCCGCCGTGGTGGATGGCCGCCGAGCTGCCGCGCAGCAGCGCCCCCAGCGGCACCCAGCCGGTCACCCGCACGTTCGGCGGCAGCGGCGTGGACCACGCGGTCTCGTCGGAGCCCGTGGCGATCACGAACTCCGCGTCGACCGACTCGGCAGCCTCGATGATCGGGGTGAACTCGCCGAGCCCGTGGGTCTCCGGCACCACCGTGCCCAGCGTGACCGCGACCCGGGGCCGGTCACTCTCGTCGAGCAGCCACTCGGGCAGCAGCCCACCGGCGTTGTAGGGCACGTACCGCATGGACCACCGGGGCCGGGGCCCGATCTCCAGGTTGGGCGGGACGACGCCGATCGTCTCGATGCCCTTGGGCACCGAGACGCCGTGCCGCAGGAACGCCCCGTTCGCGGGCGCCTCGTCGAACACCGAGGGCTCGAACCCACCGACCCCGATGCCGTGCGCGACACACGGCACGCCCAGCTTGGCGGCGGCGACCGGGCCCGCGGTGAAGATCGGGTCGTAGACCACCAGGTCCGGGCGCAGGCGCTCGGCGAGCCTGACGTGCCCGTCCACGTAGCCGTCCCACATCGCGACGACGAGCGGCTTGATCCGCTCAAGCTCCTCCTGGCTCACGCTCTCCAGGGGCTGCTGGAGACGCTCGGCCGCGGGACCCTCCTTGAAGTCGGCGACCATCCGGGCCGTGGTGAGGCCGGGTACGGCGTCCAGGGCGAGGAACCCGGCCTCACGGACCGCGAGGGCGTCCCCCGCGGCGACGAAGGTGACCTCGTGCCCGGCGAGGCGGAACGCCCACGCGAGCGGCACCATGGGAAATACGTGCCCGATTCCCGGAGCAGGTACGAAAAGCACGTGCATTGTCTGACAGGTCCCCTCTGTCGTTTGACACCCTGTTTTCTTGACCTTGCTCTTCCGGGGTCAAGTCAACCGAATCCCCCACGTGTTGATCAAGAGCCGTCCGGGTGACTTCTCGCGGGACCCGGCGGATCAGGGAACCAGGACGATCTTGCCGCGGCCGTGGCCCTCCTCGCTGAGCCGGTGCGCCCCGGCGGCATCGGTCAGCGGGAAGACGGCGCGGATCGGCAGGTCGAGGGTGCCCGCGGAGTGCAGGGCCAGGGCCCGTGCCACCGCCTGGGCGCCGTGGTTCTCGCCCTCGCCGCCCCCGGTGAAGCGCGTCCCGGTCTCGATGGTCTCGGGCACGCTCACGATGCCGATGACACGCTCGGGACCGCCGAGCAGCTCGACAGAACCGGCCAGCGAGCCCCCGGCCGCGTCCAGCACGGCGTCCACCCCCTCGGGCGCCGCCTGACGGACCCGCTCGAACACCCCCTCGCCGTAGGCGACGGGAACCGCGCCGAGAGCGCGCAGGTACTCGTGGTTCGCCTCGCTCGCCGTACCGACGACACGGATGCCCGACGCGACCGCGAACTGGACCACCAGGCCGCCGACGCTGCCCGCGGCCCCGTGGACCAGCAGGGTCTCCCCCTCGGTGACCTTGAGGAGGTCCAGCACCCGGTTGGCGGTCTCCGCCGACGAGTACAGCCCGGCGGCGGCCTCCCAGGACAGGTCGGCGGGCTTGGTGGCGAGCCGGTCGGCCTCGGCGAGGGTGTGGTCGGCGTAGCCGCCCGCGACCGGGCCGAAGACCTCGTCCCCGGCCGCCCAGGCGCTCACGCCCTCGCCGACGGCCACCACCTCACCGGCCGCCTCGCCCCCCGGCGTGTACGGCAGGGCGACCGGAATGAACTCCTTGAGCAGTCCGGCGCGGATCTTCCAGTCGACCGGGTTGACCCCGGCCGCGTGCACCCGCAGCAGCACCTGGCCGGGACCGGGGGAGGGGACGGGCACCTCGGTGAGCCGCAGTTCCTCGGCTCCGCCGTAGGAGGGGACGGTGACGGCCCTGCCGGTCGCGGGGAGGGACGAAGAGGACATGACGCTCCTTAGAACTCGTTCGGGGTGTTCGTGCGGGGCGGTGCGCCACGCACCGGAACATGGCCGAACGGTCTCATTCCCCGTGACGGACGAGAAGCGGAGCGTTTTCCCTAGGATCGAAAATCCTAGTCTCCGAATCGGGAATCCCGGTGGGAGAGGGGGTGTTCCGCGAAGTGATGAACGGTATGAACCGGAGCGATCTCGCCGACTTCCTGCGCCGCTCCCGCGCGCGGCTGCGCCCCTCGGACGTGGGGCTGCCCGAGGGGCCGCGCCGCCGTACACCGGGACTGCGCCGGGAGGAGGTCGCACAGCTCTCCGGCATGTCCTCCGACTACTACATGCGGCTGGAACAGGCCAGGAGCCCGCAGCCCTCGGCGCAGATGCTCGCCGCCCTCGCGCGGGCGCTGCGGCTCAGCGACGATGAGCGCGACCACCTCCACCTCCTGGCCGGGCACCACGCGCCCATCGCCCGCCCCGCGGGGGAACTGATCGCCCCCGGCGTGCGCCACCTGCTGGAACAGGTGCGTGACACCCCGGTCCAGGTGGTCAGCGACCTGGGTTACCTGCTGGCGCAGAACGCCATCGCCGAGGCCCTGTTCGACCCGGTGTGCGGTGCCGAGGGGGAGGGGGCCAACGTCGTGTGGGCCTGGTTCACCAACCCGAAGGTGCGGGAGCCGTACACGCCGCAGGAGTGGAACAAATGCAGCCGCCACCAGGTCGCCGACCTGCGCGCCTCGGTCGCCAGACGCGGCGGTGACGCGGTGGCGGCCCGTCTGGTACGGCGGCTGCGGGCGCACAGCGACGAGTTCGCCGAGTTGTGGGACCTGCACGAGGTCGGCGTCTACCGCAGTTACCGGCTCCGGGTGCGTCACCCCACGACCGGGACGCTCGAGTTCGACGTCGAGACCCTGCTCACCCCCGCCTCCGACCAGCGCCTGCGCATCTTCACCGTCCCGCCCCAGCCCGCCCCGCCGGTTCCGGCGGAGCGGGAGAGCCGGTAGGGGTTCGTCAGGGCAGCGTCCGCAGGTAGGTCGGCGGCTTGCGCACCCGGCCCGCCTGCTCGAACGCGTAGCCGATGGCGATCAGGGTCCGCTCGGAGAACCGGCCGCCGAAGAAGGTCACGCCGAGCGGCAGCACGTTCTTCGCGTATCCACCGGGAACCGTGATCGCGGGGTATCCGGCGATGGCCGAGGGCGTGGAGGTGGCGACGAAGTCGGTGAAGTCGTCGCCCTTGGTCAGGCTGGTCAGCCAGGCTCCGTTGTTGGTCGGCGCGAGCACCGCGTCGAGCCGCTTGGCGGCGATCAGGGAGTCGATCGACTCGCGGGAGAGCGAGGTCGCCTTCTCCCTGGCCGCGCGGTACTCGAAGTCGTTCAGGTCACCGCTGGTCGCCTGCGACTGCTCGAACAGCTCCTGCCCGAAGTAACGGAGTTCGGTCGAGGCGTGCTTCTTGTTGAACTCGATCAGTCCGGCCAGGTCCTTGGGGTGCTGTCCGGGAGTGTCGGCCAGGTAGGCGTTGATGTCGTGCTTGAACTCGGTCGTCAGAGCCGGGAACTCCAGCTCGGCGGCCTCGGCCGTATCCGTCAGTTCGAGGTTGTCGACCACGGTCGCGCCCCGCGCCCTGAGCGTGGCGACGGCGGCGTCCAGGGTGGCGAGCACCTCCCGGTTGTTCCCCGCCGCGGAACGCCAGACGCCGATCCGCCTGCCCTTGAGCGCGTCCGGCCGCAACGCCCTGAGATAGTCACGGTCTCCACCCGCCACGGTGGCCGGATCGCGCGGGTCCACCCCCTGGATGACGGACAGCACGGCCGCCGCGTCGGTGACGTTCCTGGTGAGCGGGCCAGCGGTGTCCTGGGCCAGGGAGAGCGGGACCACCCCGGCGCGGCTGACCAGGCCGAGCGTCGGCTTGATCCCGACGACGCCGTTGATGCCCGCGGGGCAGACGATCGAGCCGTCGGTCTCGGTGCCGACGGTGACCGCGGCCAGGCTCGCGGCGGCGGCGACCCCGGAGCCGCTGCTCGACCCGCAGGGGTTGCGGTCCAGGACGTAGGGGTTGTTGGTCTGGCCGCCGACCGCGCTCCACCCGCTTGAGGAGGGGCTGGAGCGGAAGTTGGCCCACTCCGACAGGTTCGTCTTGCCGAGGATCACCGCGCCCGCGGCGCGCAGCCGCTGGACCAGGAAGGCGTCCCTGGCCGGTCGGGCGCCGACCAGCGCCAGCGAACCGGCGGTCGCGCGTCCTGAGGCGGCGATGTTGTCCTTGAGCAGGACCGGGATGCCCTCAAGAGGGCCGCGCGCTCCCTGGCGCCGCCGCAGGTCGCTCTCCTTCGCCTCCCGCAGCGCCGCGGGGTTGGTCGCGATGACCGCGTGCAGCAGCGGGTCGACCGTGCGGATCCGGTCGAGGTAGAACCGGGTGAGCCCCACCGAGTCGAAGCGCCCCTGGTTCATGGCGCGCTGCATGTCCAGAACGGTCGCGCGGTCCAGGTCCAGACCGCGCAGGACGGTGTTCCTCTGGGCGCGTGCCTGGGTTTCCTGGGCGTGCACCGGAGCGGCCACGGACAGCCCGGCGACGAGTGTCGCCGCCACCAGCCATCGCGCGGAATGCGTGAGAGTCATGAACGACCAGCGTAGCGATCATGCTTTCCAAGGAAAATGTTTCCGGTTCATACTTTTGCCGGACCGGGTCCTCCGTGATGGGGCTGGGGAGCCTCGCGGAAGGCGGGTGAGAAGTCCGTCGTTAGGGTTCGGTGAAGGTGGGTAGGGGTGCCGGACCATTGGAGTCGGCGGCTGTACGGATTCGACATGGAAACCATTCTTGACGAGGTGGCCGAAGTTTTCCGGCCGCGCGGTCGGGACCGGGGGCGGCCATGCTGAGACGTCGCCGGCGTGCCGACGCGCCCCGCGATCTGACCTACGAGAACTACCTCTGCCTCGACCGGCTGCTCGACGCCCAGCGTCCGATCTCGGAACCGCCGCACCATGACGAACTGCTGTTCATCGTGCAGCACCAGACGACCGAGCTGTGGGTGAAGCTGATCCTGCACGAGCTCGACGACGTGGTCCACGAACTCCGGCACGACCGGCTCAGGGCGGCGTTCCGGTCCCTCGACCGGATCTTCGTGATCCAGCGGCAGCTCGTCGAGCAGTGGTCGGTCATCGCCACCCTGAAACCCGACCGGTTCGCCGAGTTCCGGCCTGTGCTCGGGGGTGCCACCGGCTTCCAGTCCGTCCAGCTCCGAATGCTGGAGTACCGGCTGGGCGACAAGCGCGCCGAACTCGTCGAGGAGTACGACGGGTCCTTCCAGCGGGACGCGCTGCGTGAGGCGATCGCGCGGCCGACGGTGTACGACGAGTTCATCCGGTTCCTGCACAGAGCAGGACATCCGGTCCCCGTCGGCTACCTCGACCGCGTCCACACCTGTCACGAGGAACCCGACCAGGTGATCGTCGCCGTGCTTCGCCGCGTCTACGAGGACCGGCACGCCCACGCGGCCGAGTACGAGATGGCCGAACGTCTGGTGGAGCTGGAGGAACGGCATCAGCTGTGGCGGTTCCGCCATATGCGCACCGTGCGCCGCGTCATCGGCGACAAACACGGGACCGGCGGCTCCCGTGGCGTGCCGTACCTGGCCTCCCTGGTCAACCGGCCGCTCTTCCCCGAGATCTACGCCGCCCGCACCGTCCTCGACCCCTGACCGACACTCCCGAAAGCCCTGCCATGAGCGACCGACCGCAGGACCCGCGCCACCGGCGTGGCCTGGAGCTGATGAACGAGATCGACCCCGCAGACGGACAGCGGAAGCTTGATGACTTCGCCGGCATCGCACCCGACCTGGGACGGTTCCTGATCGAGTTCGTCTTCGCCGACATCTACAGCAGATCCGTGCTTTCACTGCGAGAACGGCAGTTCGTCCGGCTCTCCGCCCTCGCCGCGATGGGTATCGGCGACGCGCCGATGAGAGCGAACATCAACTCCGCGCTGAACGTCGGCCTCGCGGCCTCCGACATCGCCGAGACGTTCATCCAGTGCCTCCCCTACGCGGGCTTCCCCCGGGTCATCAACGCCATGGAACAGCTCAAGGCCATCGTGGAGGAGCGGTCGGGCCAGGGCTGAAGCGGGCATCCTGACCTGCGGCTTACCCGCCCCTGACATCCGGCCCACGCCGGGTTCGACCGGCGTTCGCGGCACAGGGCGACGGGTAGCAGGCGGTCCCCGCCGGAAGGGGGCGTTCCTCTCCGGGAGGGACCGAACGGAGAAGCGACCATGTCCGACGCCGACCACGTGTCCCAGGCCATCCTCCACGACTACGCCGCCCGCAGCCCCTCCTCACGGGCCGCCTTCCTGGCGGCGGCGGAGGTGCTGCCCGGTGGGGACACGCGCACGATGACCACCTACACGCCGTACCCGCTCTACTTCGACACGGGCGAGGGCGCCCAGGTCAGGGACGTAGATGGCAACCGGTATCTCGACGTGCTGTCCAACTACGGCGCGCTGGTCCACGGGCACAACCATCCCGCCCTGGTGGCCGCCGTACGGGAACAGGCCGGGCTGGGCACCGCCCTGGGCGGTCCCGGCCCGCTGCAGATCCGGCACGCCGAGCGGCTGTGCGCCCGGGTCCCCGCGCTGGAGCGCGTGCGTTACTGCAACTCCGGCACGGAGGCGACGATGTGGGCCATCCGTACGGCACGCGCCTTCACCGGCCGCGACGTCATCGTCAAGATCGACGGTGGCTACCACGGCACCCATGACTGGGGCCATGTCAGCGCCTTCGTCACCTCGGGGCCGAGCTTCCCGCAGCGGCTTCCCGGCCTGCCCGACGCCCGCCTGGCCCAGGGTGTGCCACGCGCGGTGCTGGAGTGCGTGGTGACCGTGCCGTTCAACGATCTCGACGCCGCCCGCAGGGTGTTGCGCGCCTACCGCGGCGAGGTGGCGGGCTTCCTGGTCGAACCGATGCTCGGCGTGGGCGGCGGGGTGCCCGCCGAGCCTGGATACCTGGAGGGCCTGCGTACGGCCACCGAGCGGGAGGGCGCGCTGCTCATCCTGGACGAGTGCGCCACCTTCCGCGTCGGCCCCTGGCAGGTCCGCCACGACCTGCGGCCCGACCTGTCCACCTTCAGCAAGATCATCGGTGGTGGGCTGCCCATCGGCGTGTTCGGTGGCAGGGCCGACGTCATGGCCATCTTCGACCCGTCCGGGCGCGATCCCGTCTACCACGCGAGCGCGTTCGGCGCCAACAACCTCTCACTGGCCGCCGGTATAGCCGCGCTCGACCATTTCGGCCCCGGCGACATCGACCGGCTCAACGCCATGGGCGGACGGCTGCGCGCCCTGCTGGACGAGGCCGCCCGAGAGCGCGGCGTCACGGGTCACGCCGTGGGAGCGGGCTCGCTGGGCTACTTCCACTTCGGCGCCGAGCGGCCCCGCGACGCCGCCGGGACCGCCGCCCTGCGGCGCGGGCGGGAGGACCTGCGCGCCCTGCTCCACCTGCACCTGCTCAACCAGGGGTTCCTCACCGCCCGGCACGGCCTGCTGTGCCTCAGCCTGCCGATGGACGACGCCGACGTGGCCGCCTTCGCCGCCGCCTTCGGCCACGCCCTCGACACGTTGCGCCCCTACCTGGCCGAGCGTCACCCGGATCTCCTCGCGTCCGCTCCGGCGACGCCGTGAGCCGCCCGGCCCGCTCGCTCGCCGCGACCGCGCGACCGCTGCGCGAGGGCCGGCTGAGCTGCGAGGAGCACGCACGCGACGTTCTGGACCGGTGCGCCGAGCACGCCTCGTCCAACGCCTTCGTCACCTTGGACGCCGACCGTCTGCTGACCGAGGCGCGGGCCGCCGACCGCGAGGGCACCGCCGCCCGCCGTCCCCTGCACGGCGTTCCCCTCGTAGTCAAGGACAACATCGACGTCGCCCTCCTGCCCACCACCGCCGGTACCCCGGCCCTGCGCCACCACCGGCCCGGCCGGTCGGCGGAGGTGTGGCGGCGCCTGGCCGGGGCCGGTGCCCTGGTCCTGGGCAAGACCGGGATGCACGAGCTCGCCTACGGCGTCACCGGCCAGAACGCGGCCTTCGGAACCGTGGGCAACCCGGTCGCCCCCGGCTTCGTCTGCGGCGGCAGCAGCTCGGGAACGGCCGCGGCCGTCGCCGCCGGGCTCGCTCCCGCGGGACTCGGCACGGACACCGGCGGCTCCGTCCGCATCCCGGCGGCGCTCTGCGGCCTGGTCGGCATGCGCCCGACCACCGGCCGCTATCCGGCCGCGGGAGTCCTGCGCGTCTCCCGGACCCGGGACACCGTCGGCGTCATCGCCACGCACCTGGCGGACGTCGCCTTCCTCGACGCCCTCCTGGCCGCGGACCCGGCCGGGCCGTACCCGTGCCCGCGTGAACCCGCGCCCCGGCCTGACGGGCGGATCCGGCTCCTGCTGCCACGGTCGGCCTGGGCGGGCCTGGACCCCCGGGTGGCCACCGTGGCCGCCGCCCGTCTGCGGGACCTGCGACGCGCCGGAGCCGACCTCGTCGAGGTGGATCCGCCCGAGCCCGCGAGCCTGCTGGAGGAGGCCGCCATGGCGGTCCCGCTGCACGAGACCTGGCACGAGCTGGCCTTCTACCTGGCCCGGTGCGAAACCTGCCGCGACCCCGGCGAACTGGTCCGCCGGATCGCCAGCCCGGATGTGGCCGACGTGCTCACTCCACTGCTGTACGGCCCAGCGGTCTCCGACGAGCGCTACCGGCACGCGCTGCGCGTCCAGGACGACCTCGCCGACGCGGCCTTCGGCCTGCTGCGTGGGCACCGGGCCGACGCCTTCCTGTCGCCCACGACCATCCTGCCCGCCGCGCCCGCCGACGTCGATGCCGGACCGGTCTTCCCCTCCTACATCCGCAACACCGCCTTCGCCGCCGTCGCGGGGTGGCCGTCGATCAGCCTGCCCGCCGGGACGACGCCCGAAGGACTGCCGGTCGGGCTGCTCCTCGACACCCCGCCCCGCACCGACAGATTCCTTCTCGACCTGGCCGCCCGATGCGCCCATATCTGGTCCTCCGCCGCCGAACCCACCACCTGAACCTCTGAGGAGGAGCCGTGTCCGACCCCTGGGGCGCCGACACGCTCGACCTGCCCGCCTACCTGGCCCGCGTGACCCCCGGCACGCTCCCCGGCGCCGGGCCGTCCCTGCTGAACCTGCTGCACGTGGCCCATGCAACCGCGCTGCCGTACGAGAACATCGATCTGCTCCTTGACCGCACGCCGAGCCTGTGCGTCCCCGACATCGTGGACAAGATGTGCAGGCGGCCGCGTGGCGGCTGCTGTCACGAGCACAACCTGCTCTTCGGCTGCGTCCTGGAACGCCTCGGCTTCCGCGTGGACCGCCTGGCCGCCCGGGTCATCCTTGGCGGCCGGGGCCCGCGACCTCGCACGCACATGGCCCTGCGGGTCGTGGCGGACGGCGACGCCTGGCTGTGCGACGTGGGTTTCGGTGAGGAGGGCTTCCTCGCCCCGCTGCCGCTGCGGGAGGGCGAGGTGACCGGGCAGGGATCGCGGGCGTTCCGCGTCCGAGCCCACCGGGACCACCAGTGCCGCGTGGAGGTGAACCGGGACGGCGCGTGGGAGTGCCTCTACCTGCTGAGCCTGGAGGCACGCCCGCCCGTCGACTTCGCCGTCGCCCACCACTACGTCAGCACGCATCCCCGCTCGATGCTGAAGCGGAGGCTGTACCTCCAGCGGCTGTCCGGCGCCACCCGGCTGAAGCTGCGCGGTCACACGCTGACGCGGGTGGCCGGGGATCACGCCGAGGAGAGCTCGGTGGGTTCTGACGCCCTGCCGGAGGTGCTGAAGGCTTTCGGCATCGGCCTGCGCGAGGAGGAACTGGCGGCGCTGCGGCGGGTCACGACGGACATGTGAGGTGTACGGCACGATGCACTCGTTATGGGACGTTCTCGACAGCGGCCGACTGGCCAACCCGCTGGGCGACGCCTGCCTCATCGAGCGCCACCGGGACGCGGGCGGCGATCCGGCCAGGCTCATCTATCTCAGCCTGGGGGAGACCTGGACACAGGCGGCCCCCGGCCTCGTGGCCGCCCTGTCGCACGGGCTGCCCGATCTCAGCCACGGATACACGCTCTCGCCGTACGGGCTGCCCGACCTGCGGCGCGCGCTCGCGGAGTACATCGCCACCACGCACGGGTTGCCGCGCCCGTCGGATCAGGCCGACTATGACGTGGCGGTCAGCCAGGACGGCACCCGGGCGGCCATGTTCGACTTCGGACGGCTGCTCGTCCGCGACGGCGCGGCGCCGCCCACCGTGCTCGTCCCGGCGCCCGGATGGGACTACCCCGGGATCTTCGCGCCTCTCGGATGCCGCATCCGGTACTACACGCTCGACGCCGCGCGGGGCTACCGGCCTGACCCTGACCAGGTGGCGACCGCGCTGGAACGGGCGGCGGCGACCGGCCGGGCGCTGTTGGTGCTCAACGCCCAGCACAACCCCACCGCCGCGAACTGGGACGCGCCAACCGTCCGGACGCTGATCACCACGGCCCTGGACCACCGTGCCGCCGTCCTCGTGGACGACGCCTACTACGCCGTCCACGACCCGGACATACGGCCAACCAACACGCTGGGGATCCTCCTGGAGGAGATCCGGCGGCATCCGCGCGGCGCGACGCCGTGGCTCGCCGTCCGCACGCTCGGCAAGCAGTTCCATTGCAACGGCTGGGGCGTCGGCGCCCTCACCGCCCATCCCGGCACGCTGGAGGCGCTGGCGGCGCAGTGGCACCACCACTCCTACGGCAGCGGGCTGCCCCTCCAGGCCGCCATGGCCCGCTGGCTGCGCGACCCCGCCTGCGAGGACTACCTGCGGACCATGCGGTGCCACTACGCAGAGGCCCGCAGGCACGCGGCCGCGCGCCTGACCGCCGATCTCGGCTTCCCCCGGCACGCCTTCCACGTCGGAGAGTGCACGTCCTACCTGCGGCTGCGCGTCCCTCCCCGGTACGTGGACGAGACGGGCGGCGAGGAGGGCTACCGCCGTCTCTGCCTGGACCGGGCGGGCGTCCTGCCGGGCACGGGCAGCATGGTCGTCTCCGGTGACGCCCATGTGCGGCTGTTCCTGGGCCACCCCAGGCCGATCCTCGACGACGCGCTCGACCGCCTGGCCCTGGGCATGACAGCGATCCGAACGGCGGCTCAGACGGGGGCTCAGGGCGCGGGGACGATCGCCACCGGGCACGCCGAGCGCCGGATCAGGCGGGCCAGCCTCCGCGGCCGCCGGGACTCCACCACGAGCAGGCGCGCCGCGACCGAGGCGGCCAGGAGGGCGTCCCCGTCGCAGCGCTGCTCGTGCACCCGGACCTCCGGATACCGGAGCCTCCACCCGTCGAGCCGGGGCCCGGCCGCCGAGCCGTCGCGCAGGACGCGCAGCCGTACACCGTGCGCGGACGCGGCCCGGAAGGCGTAGTCGAGGAGGGCGTCGGACGCGGGCCGGGGTTCCAGGAACACGACGACGTCGTCGTGCGGACACGCCGTCGCGCGTTTGGCGACGACCACCGGCGTTCTGGTCTCGGCGGCCAGTGCCAGGGCGACCGAGCCGAACAGGAGGTCGGCCACCCCGTTGCGGCGATGATGGCCGACTACGATCTCGACGGCGTCCCGCCCCTCGTCGCGCAGGACGGCCACCGGCGTGCCGGAGACGACGTGCGCCGTCACCGCCGGATGCGGCCACCGGCCGCGGACCCACGACAGCGCGTCGGCGAGGCCCCCCACGGCGACCTCGTACGCCGATTCGACGATCACCGGAGCGGCGAAGGACTTGGCAGCCGGTGGCCCCGTGAGATATCCGGCCAGATCCACGGCATGCACGATCCGCAACGGCCTCTTCCTGCGGATCGAGTCCTCGACGGCCCATTCGAGAGCGGCGGAAGAAGGCTCCGACAAATCGGTGCCGACGACAACCGGAGCCTCTTTCATGGTTTTTCCTCCTTCTCCGTACCGCTCTTTCGGACAATCCGCTGCCGCGCGTTCCTGACATGACCCTGAATTCGCGCTGACATCGTCCGTACGCCTTTCGACTCCTCCGAGGGCCGCCGTGCGATCTCCAGGGCGAAGGGTAATGGTGCGCTACCGGAAAACGCTCCCTCCGAGCTTTCTCAAGGTGAGGTGACATGCGCGTCGGAATCGTCGGAGCCGGTCTGTCGGGACTCACCCTGGCCTGGCTCCTGGATGGCAGTTGCGAGACCGTGGTGCTCGAATCCCGCGACCGCGTGGGCGGCACGATGCGGTCGGTCCGCGTCCGGGCCGACGGCGGCGAGGCGACACTCGACCTCGGCGCCCAGGACATCTCTCCGGACCTGTTCCCCACGCACCGCAGGCTGCTGGAACTGCTCGGGTACGGCGACGAGCAGTTCGTGGACCTGCCTGCCTCGCTCACCGTCCTGAAGGCGGGACAGCGGGAGCCGCTGCTGGTCAGCCCGCACACACCCGAACCGTCCTGGCCCCGGGACGAGCGGCTCGGACCGGCGTGGCGGGCGATCGAGACCTTCCTTGAGCGGGCCACCGAGTGGGACAGGCAGGACGTCGGCTGGGAACGTCCGCTGGCCGACCTGGTCGAGCCCCTGCCGGTGAGCCAGGAGATCAAACGGGACGTGCTGTACGCCCGCCCGGCCTTCCTGTTCTGCTGCGGCCTCGAACAGGCCATGACCCTCTCGGCCCGCGCCGCCGTCGCCTTCTACGTCAGCGCCTCGGGCGAACCGAGATGGCAGCAACTCCTCCCGGGGCTGGAGAGCACGGCCTGGGCGCTGGCGGCGAACGCCCCCAACGCCAGGATCAGGACCGCCGCCGGTGTGCGGCAGGTCCGCCGCGTGGACGGGCGCTACGAACTCCTCGACACCGCGGGCGAGCGGCACGTCGTGGACGAACTCGTCCTCGCGGTGCCGCCGTGGGAGGCGGCGCGGCTCCTCGGGCCGCTGGCGGGCACCCGGGAGGCGCGCGACGTCCTGGCCCGCTTCGAGCCGGTCGACACGACCTACGCGCTGCACCTGGACCCCGCCTACCTGCCGGAGAACCGCGCGCACTGGTCGACCAGCACCTTCCACGTGCACGACGACTGGAGCGAGAGCACCGACTGGTTCGGCCCGTCCAGGGGCGTCGAGGTGTTCAAGAGCCAGCTCACCCACCGCGACCGCCTGCCGGACCAGGTGGTCCTGCGGGAGGACTACCGCCATCTGCTCATCACACCCGCGGCCGTCCGGGCCCAGCGCCGCCTCGACGCCCTGCAGGGACGCGGCGGGCTGCACCTCGCCGGCCAGTACACCACGTGGGTCTCCAGCCAGGAGTCGGCAGTGCGGTCGGCGGTCGCCGTCGCCCGCAGGCTCGCACCACGCTCAGCGCGCCTGGCCGCGCTCCTGTCCACCTGACCGACGCAAGGAGATACGTCATGCGCGCCGTACGGTTCCATCGTCACGGTGACCCCGTCGCCGTCCTGTCCGTGGACGACGTGCCGGTCCCCGCCACGGGGCCGGACGACCTGCTCGTACGGATGACCACCCGGCCGATCAACCCCTCCGACCTCATGTACGTGCGGGGGGAGTACGGACGCGAGGCGACGTTCCCCTCACCGGCGGGGTTCGAGGGCGTGGGGGTGGTGGAGCGGGCGGACCGGGCGGGCACCTACCGCGAGGGCGCGCGGGTCGCCGTGGCCACGACCGGCACCTGGCAGGACTACGTCAGCGCCGCGCCCGGCGAACTGATCCCGGTCCCGGACGCCATGCCCGACGAGGTCGCCTGCCAGCTCACCGTGAACCCGTTCGCGGCGCGGCTGCTGGTGGACCAGCTCGACGTGCCGCCCGGCGACTGGCTGCTGCTTTCCGCGGGCGCGTCGGCCGTCTGCCGGATGGTCCTGGCGTACGCGGCGAAACGCCGGATCCGGTGCCTGCACCTCGTTAGACGGCAGGAACAGGTGACCCCGCTGCGCCTGCTGGGAGCGGACGAGGTGATCGACGTCTCCGCGGGCCCGTGGGTGGATCGGGTGCTGGCCGTAACCTCGGGCGGGGCGGCCGCCGCGATCGACTCGGTCGGCGGCCGGATGGGCACAGGTCTGCTGAACTGCCTGCGTCCCGGCGGTCTGCTGATCGCGTTCGGGGCCCTGTCCGGCGAGCCGATCCCGCTGCCGTCCCGCCGGGTCATCTTCTCCTCCCTCACCGTGCGCGGCTTCTGGCTACCTGAACGGCTCGCCGCGCTGGAGCGGCACGACCGCGCCCGCCTGACCGAGGAGGTGGTCGCGGACGTCGCGGGCGGCCAGCCCGGCATGGACGTGGCCGCCCGGTACGCGCTGCCCGAGATCGAGGCGGCGGTACGGCACAGCACCAGGACGGGCGGCGCGGGAAAGGTGCTGCTCACCGACGACTCCCACCCCGAATGAAGGAGACACCATGAACGACCTCATCATCCCGTGCATCGACGTGGCAGGAGGCAGGGCGACGCCGCCCTCGGGCATCCCCGGCCTGACCGACCCCGTCGACGCCGTCGAGATCGCCTCGGTCTACCTGCGCGACGGCGCCGGGCCGATCTTCGTGGACGTGCAGGAGCCGTGGACGGAACACGAGACGTTCCTGCCCCTGATCGAGGCGCTGAGCGGAACGGGCGGCACGTTCTGGGTGACCGTGGACAACGGCTACATGCCCTCCATCGAGGCGGCCGAGGCCCTGCTGGCGGCGGGCGCGGCGGCGGTCGGCCTGAGCACCACCTCGGTGGAGCACCCCTCGGTCCTGCACACGCTCGTGCAGCGGCACGGCTCCGACCGCGTGGTCGGCGTCATGAACGTCGCCCGCGCCGGTGACGGCCGCTGGAACGTCGCCATCCGCGGGGGCGAGCAGAAGACCGACCTGGACGCCGTCGTCTGGGCGAAGATGCTGGCCGACCTGGGCGCGGGCCGCCTGCTGGTCAACAGCCTCGACCAGGAGGGCACCGGCGACGGCTACGACCTGGAGATGACGCCGGTCCTCGCCTCGGCGGTGGGCGTCTCCGTCATCGCCTCGGGTGGCGCCGGTGCCGTCGAGCACCTGTACGAGGGGCTCACGACGGGCGGCGCCCGGCACGCCCTGGTCAACACCCTCTTCCACAGCGGCGACGCCACGATGGCCCAGGCCTACGCGTTCCTCGAAAAGGGCGGTGTGGGGTGAACGCCGAGGCGCTGACCAAGGAGCTGGCGCGGGGACGGGCGGAGTCCCCGCCCTCCAATCCGCTGCTCGCGCTGGCGGCCGAAGGCCGGGTGACCGTCGACCACCTGCGCCGCCTCGTCACGGTCGAGCGCACCTACCACCACGCCGAACTCGTGGCCTACGGCGAGCTGCTCACCCGGTTCCCGCATCCTCCGGCCGCCGGGTTCCTGGTCGAGGTGGCCGGGGTGGTGGACGAGGCGCGTACCGCGCTGGCCGTCGTGGCCGAGCGTCTGGGGGAGCCGCCGGACCTCGGCGACGACCTGGCCGCGCACGCCTTCTGCGGGTACGTCTCCTGGCTGGCCCTGCACGGCAGCCAGGCGGGCATGGCCCTGTCGCTGTACTCGGACCCGGACGGCGTCTACTACGGCGGCGCCGTCGAGCTGGTGCGGCTGCTGGACGAGTACGGCGTGACGGTACCCGAGGAGTTCACGGCCTACTACGGCAACGGCCCAGCCCCCCTGCTGACCGAGACCGCCGCGGCGGTCGTGGACGACGGCCTGGCCAGGGGAGACAACCCCGGAGAGGCCCTGCGCGCGGCCCGCCTGTGCGACAGGTACATGGCCCTGCTCTGGACGGCGGCGGCCCGCACGTGAAGAGAGAGCCATGACCTCGGCGCTGTTCGTCCCCGTACGGCGGGGCCGGATCGCGAACTCGCTCCGGCTGTTCACGACGCCCGGCGGCGAGCGGATCGTGGCGGCCTTCACCTCCTCGGCGCGGTTGCGGTTCGTGCTCGGCGTGGGCCACCCCTGGGTCCGCCTGGCCTATCCCGCCCTCCGCGCCCTGATTCGGGAGCTGGAGGTGGACAGGGTGGTGGTCGATCCCGTGGCGATGCCGATCCGGCGGCACCACGGCAGGAGCGTGGCGTGACCGCCCCGGTACGGGCCGACGTGCACGTTCGCCTGGCCCCCGGGATCACGACGTGCGACTACGGGCGAAGGCTGCGCGGGATGCCCGGCGTGGTCGGCGCACTCGTGGTCGTCGGTGACTTCGACCTCACCGTACGGGTGGCCTGCGACGACCTTCGGGGGACGATGGCGCGCCTGCGCCAGGCGGGCGCGCGGGACCTCGCCGCCGAGCTGATCGTCAGGACGCTGCTCGGCTAGGGCCGCGCCGTACGGCAGCCGGATGTCAGCACCGCGTCAGGCCCCCGTCATCGATCCGGGGAACGCAGACATATTCGTACACGAGAAAGGCTTCACCATGACCGCCACCGCAGAGCTCACCCTGGCGACCTCCGCCGTCACCGAGCTCCAACGCCTGCGTGACCGGTCTCCGGTCGGCAACCGCCTGCTGGACCTGGCCGAGGTCGGCGGGCTCACCCTGGAGCATCTGCGTCGGCTGGTCGGGATCGAGCTGCAGTGCCACGTCGCCGAGCTGGCCGCCTACGGCACCGTCATCGCCCGCTTCCCCGACAGTCCCGTCGTCGGCCTCTACCTGGACGTGGCCCGCCTGGTGTACGACGCGCACCCCAAGCTGCTGGCCTGCGTGCGCCCACTGGGCATGGACCCGGACGCGGTGGGGCGGTGGCCGTACGGGCTCGACGCGCAGGCGTTCGGCGGCTGCGTCTCGTGGCTGGCCCTGCACGGCGGCCAGGCCGACAACGCGCTGGCCCTCCACACCGACATGACGGTCTACTTCCCCGGCTGCCAGGTCCTGCTCGACGCGGTGCGCGCGCAGGGGCTTGAGGTGCCCGCGGAGTTCGTCTCCTACTACGAGGGCGGCCAGTCCGACGAGCTGGAACTGCGGGCCCTTGAGGTCGTCGAGTACGGCCTGCGGCATGGCGAGGACAGGGCCACCGCGATCAACCGCGCCAGACGGCTGGAGGAGAGCATCGGCAGTTTCTGGAAGGCGGCCGCGCGTACCGGCCAGGCCGGAGAGGACCCCGCATGGGCCTGAAGGAGTGGAACGACACCGCGCGGCCCTACCCGCGCGACGCGGCGCTGCCCGAGCTGTTCGACGCCCAGGCCGCCCGCACCCCGGACGCGCCCGCGCTGACCGGCGGCGGCCGGACGCTGACCTACCGGGAACTGGCCGAACGCGCGGACGCGCTGGCCAGGGCACTGCGACGGCAGGGCGTGCGGGCGGGAACGCCGGTGGCCCTCCCCGTTGGGCGGTCGGCCGAGGCCGTGGTGGGGATCTGGGCCGTGCTCAAGGCGGGCGGCGCGTACGTCCCGCTCAACCCCGAAGACCCGGCGGCCCGGCTGCGTGAGCTGGCCGGGCGCCTGGGCGTCGAGCACGTCGTGACGCGCGCCGACCGGCGTTCTCCGCTGGACGCGCGGCACGTACTGCTCCTGGACGGGCCGGTGCCCGAGGGCGGGCCGCTGCCGCCGAAGGTCGCCTCGGCGACCGACCCGGCCTACGTCATCTTCACCTCCGGATCCACCGGTGTCCCGAAGGCGGTCGCCGAGCCGCATCGCGGGCCCGTACGGCTGGCGACGGGGACCGACTGCGCCGCGTTCGGCCAGGACGACGTCGTCCTGGCCACCGCGAACCCGACGTTCGACGTGTCCTGCTTCGAGATCTTCGGAGCGCACCTGAACGGCTCCCACCTGGTCGTTCCCGAGCCCGAGTCGCTGTTGTCGCCGCCCGACCTGGCCCGCGAGCTGCGTGAACGCGGCGCGACCGTGCTGTGGCTCAGCGCGGGCCTGTTCCACCAGCTCGGCTTCGCCGACCCCGGCATGTTCGCCTCGCTGCGCTACCTGGTGGCGGGCGGGGACGTGCTGAACCCCGGGTGCGTTCGCGGGATCCTGGCCGCGGGCCCTCCCGGCCACCTGGTCAACGCCTACGGCCCCACGGAGAACGGGACGTTCTCCACCGCCCACGAGGTGACCGAGCCGCCGTCCCGGAGCGTGCCCATCGGACGGCCCGTCGCCAACTCCACCTGCTACGTGCTGCGCGAGGACGGCAGCCCGTGCGAGCCGGAGGAGGAGGGCGAGCTGTACGTCGGCGGCGACGGCGTGGCGCTCGGCTACGTGGGCGACGAGGAACGTACCGCGGAACGTTTTCTGCCCGACCCGTTCCTCGGCGGGCGGGCGCGCATGTACCGGACCGGTGACCGGGCGTCCTGGCGGCCGGACGGCGTGCTGGAGTTCCTGGGGCGCCTGGACCGGCAGGTCAAGGTCAGCGGCCACCGGGTGGAGATCGGCGAGGTCGAGGCGGAGCTGGCGGCCCATCCAGGGGTGCGCGAGGCCGCCGTGGCCGTACGGGAGTCCGGGCGGGGCGACCGGGCGCTGGTCGCGTGGGCGGTGCCTCGGCGGCGGGAGGACCGTCGATCCTTCGCGCGGCGGGTGCGGGCATTCCTGCGGGACCGGCTGCCCGGCTTCATGGTTCCCGGCAGGGTGACGGTCACCGACGAGCTGCCGCTGAACAGCAGCGGCAAGGTGGACACGCGGGCCCTGGCCGGGACAGGTGACCAGCCGTTCGATCCGCCGCGGGGCGAGGACGAGCGACGCGTGGCCGAGGTGTGGGCGGCCGTCCTCGGGACACCGGTCGAGTCCCGCGCCGACGACTTCTTCGAGCTTGGCGGCACGTCGTTGCAGGCCGTCCAGATCGTCACCGCGCTGCGCGCCCGGCCGGGTATGTCCGGCCTTCCCGGATCGGCGCTGGTGCGCGCGCTGCTGGACTCCACGTCGCTTGAGGCGTTCGCTACGCGCGTCACGGCCCTACGCGGGGGCGTGGATGATGAACAGGCGGTGGATTTCGCCCGGGAGTCCAGGCTCGACCCCGGCCTCCGGTTCGGCCCGGTGGACCCGTCGCCCCCTCGGGAGATCCTGGTCACCGGCGCGACCGGCTTCCTGGGCGCCTTCCTGGTCCGGCGGCTGCTCGACGTCACCGATCTGCGCTTGTCGTGCCTGGTGCGGGCGGCGGACGGTGACGACGGGCTCCACCGGATCGGCGCGGCCCTGCGCGGGTACGGCCTCGCGACGGCGGACCTTGGCACGAGGGTGACCGCGGTGCCGGGCGATCTCGCCCTGCCCGGCCTGGAGCTCAGCCCGGCGGAACTGGACAGGCTGGCCAGCCGTACGGACGTCATCCTGCACGCCGCAGCCCGGGTGAACTTCGTCTACCCCTATGCCCGGCTCAGGGACGTCAACGTCGGCGGCGTGCGCTCGCTCATCCGCCTGGCCGCCCACGGCGGGCGCACGCGTCCCTTCCACCACGTGTCCACGGTGGACGTGCTCGCCGCCGCGGACGGGCCGCCCGGCGGTGGGCGCGTGCGCGAGGACGATCCCCTGCCGCGTCCGGAACGGCTGCGGCAGGGATACGCGGAGACCAAGTGGGTGGCCGAGGCCGTCCTGCGCGAGGCCGCGGGACGCGGGCTGCCGGTCACCGTCCACCGGCCGTACGAGATCACCGGCAGCCGGGACCGGGGCGTGTGGAACACCGGCACCATGATGGCCGCCGTGATCAGGGCGGTCACCGAGACCGGGCTCGCGCCGGACGTGCCGCTCCGGCTGGACCTCGTCCCCGTGGACTACGTGGCCGAGGCCGTCGTGGCGCTGCTGACCGCGCCACCCGCGCACGACAGCGCCCACCGTGCCCACTGTGCCCACCGCGTCTACCACCTGGCGAACCCGCGCGCCGCCGCCCTGCCCCTGCTGGTCGAGCGGCTGCGCCGGCACGGTTACCCCGTCCGGGTCATCTCCAGGGACGACTGGATGAAGGAGATGGAGCGTCACTGCGCCGCCGACCCGGCCGCGCCGCTGGCGGGATACCTCGCGCTGCTCGGCGAGGAGGAGGCGGTGTACGGCAGGCAGCTCACCGGAACCTTCCCGGAGCCGGATCTCACGAACCTGGCCGAGGCGGCTCCACACGTGCAGGACGCCTGCCCGCCCGTGGACGCCGGACTGCTCGACCTCTATATCGGATGGCTGCGCGAAACCGGTTACCTGAATTACAGCACAGCATCATCCCGGGAAACACATTCTCCCCGTGATCAGGGCGGATAAGTTAATATAATATTAATCGGCGTGCCTGTGCGGCCGACGCGACAGAATCGATGCGGGCGAAAATGATCTCTTTCGATATTCTGGGTCCCTTGGAAGTCAGGGTCGGGGAAGACCGGATCCAGATCACCGGCCCGAAAACCCGCTCGTTGTTCGCCGCGCTGCTGCTCCGGCACGGCGACATTGTCCCCGTCGAGGATCTGGTCACCGAGTTGTGGCGGGACGACCCGCCCAGGCAGGCGGCGAACGCGCTCCACGCGCACGCGTCACGGTTGCGGACGTCCATCGTGCGATGGCGGGAACGCCACGGACTGCAAATATCCCTGCAGACCCGTTATCCCGGATATTCTCTCCGGGTTCCGGCCGACGAGATCGACGCCGTGCGGTTCGAAAGGCTCGACGCGGAGGCGAACGCGCTGAAGTCGGCGGAACCGGACCGGGCCGTCGCCCTCCTCCGCGAGGCGCTGGCGCTGTGGCGTGGCCCGGCGTTGCAGGACGTGCCCCGGGGACCGATCAGAGACCAGGCCGCACGGCTCCTGGAGAGCCGGCGGATGCTGACGACCACCAGCCTCATAGAGATCAACCTCGACCTGGGCCGGCACGCCGAGATCATTCCCCGGCTTGAGGCGCTGGTGCTGCAGAACCCCCTCGAAGAACGTCTCTATTCCCAGCTGATGGTCGCGCTGTATCGCGCGGGCCGTCCCGCCGACGCGCTCGGGATCTACCAGCTCGCCCGCGTGTCGTTCGCGAAAGAGATCGGACTGTCCCCGTCGCCCGCCCTGGAAAGGCAGATGCTGGCCATTCTGAATCGCTCAACAATATAGTCGGAGAAGACAAGGAGAACCGATATGAAGACCGATCGCGAGATTGACGCGGTGACGCTCGTGAAGGAGATTGACCGGCGGACCGCGGAAAATCCGATCCGCAACGCGGTCGTCGCGAAACTGCGCGAGGACCGGTTCACGCTGGAGGACCTGCGGCGGCTGCTGGAATTCGAGGTACGGCTCAACCGCACCGAACTCGCCGCCTACGCGCTGGCCGCGTCCAGATTCACCGAAAAACAGGAGGACGTCTACTGCCTGAAGCTTCAGGAAATGGCGTCGCGCGCCCGGGTGAAACTGCTGGACTGCGCGCGCGTCCTGCCCATCGAGCCTCGGACCGGAGCGGACGGCCAGACGGAGGGCTTCACCGCCTACGCCTACGGCTCCTACCTGAGCTGGCTCGTGCTCAACGCGAGCCGGGCCGGGCTGGGCGCCGCCTCGCTGGTGGACGTCCGCTCGTACTTCTCCACCTCCGAGGAGCTGGGCGCCTGGTTGCGGAACTCCCGCATCGGCGCGCCCGAGGAGGCGGTGGCCTTCTACGGCGGCGAGCCCGAGGGGCTGAGCACGTCGGCCGTCGCCTTCATCCAGGCCGGGCTCGACGCCGGTGACGACCCGGACGAGGCGCTGCGCCTCGGTGACGTGATGCGCGACGTCATGGGGTACTTCTGGCGGGTGGTGTCGCCGGGCTGACGCCCGCTCACCGCCCTGTGAACCGAGGGGTGCCGAGAAGGGCGGTCAGGGCCTCGGGCGTCGGATGGTCGTGGACGGCGGACACCGGGAGGCGGACGCCGCACGCCTGTTCGACGCGCTGGACGATCCGGGTGGCCGTGAGCGAGTGGCCACCGAGGTCGAAGAAGTCGGACCGGGGGCCGACGTCGTCCACCATGAGGACCTCACGCCAGATCTCCACCATGTCGTTCAGGGAGATGGTCATCGTCCGCTCCTCCTCCGCTCCTGTGCCAGCCGACGCCGTACGCCGGGCCGGTCGATCTTGCCGTTGGGGGTCAACGGGATCTTCTGGCCGGGCACGACCAGGGTGGGGATGGCGCTGCCCGGCAGTTCCGCCGACATGAAGCGCCGCAGCTCCCCGGCGGTGGGGCACGGCCCGGACACGACGACGAGCGCGCCGAGCACCCGCGCGTCGCCGACGGTGGCGACGGCCGCCTGGCGGACGCGCGGATGGCGCAGCAGCGCGGCCTCGATCTCGGCGGCCTCGACCCGTACGCCGTGGACCTGGAGCTGGCCGTCGTCCATCCGCCCCCGGAACTCCAGCTCGCCGCGGGCGTTCTCGGCGGCCAGGTCGCCCGTCCGGTACCAGCGGCCAGGGAGGCCGGGCAGGGTGACGAAGCGGCGGGCGGTCTCCTCGGGGTCGCGGTGGTAACCGAGCGCGAGCACCTCGCCGCCGAGGTGGATCTCCCCGGTGCCGCCCGCGGGTGTGGGCCGCCCCCGGGGGTCCACCAGGACGACGCGGGCGCCGTCGATCGGCCGTCCGATGGGAGGCAGGCCCGAGTCCGGCACCCGTCCGACCGGATGCCAGGTGGCGCAGACGGTCGCCTCGGCAGGGCCGTAGTGGTTGACCAGATCCCAGCCCCGAGGCAGCCGCCGCAGGCGCAGCGCGTCACCGCCGGTGAGCATCGTCCGCCAGGGGATGTCGTCGTCGGCGTCCAGCTCGACGATCATCTCGGCGAGCGGGGTGGGGGCGAACAGGATGTCGATCGCCCGCTCGCGGCCGAACTCGACCAGCTCCACGGGCGAGACGCGTACCTCGTCGGGAGCCACCACGAGCGTGCCACCGGCGCACAGGCAGGGCCAGATCTCCCAGACGGCCGCGTCGAACCCCAGACCGGCGGTGTGTAGCTGGCGGGTGCGCGGGCTCGTCCGGTAGGTGCGACGGTGCCAGGAGACGAGGTTGGCCAGGCTGTCGTGGCCGACCAGGACCCCCTTGGGCGTCCCGGTGGTCCCCGAGGTGTGCACGATGTAGGCGGCCCGGGCACGGGCGGGCCTGAACTCCTTCCCGCCTCGATCGAGGTCGCGGGGCGTGAGACCGGAGCGCGTGGACACCAGGATCGTGCCCGGTCCCAGCCGGTCGAGGACGGCCCGCCGCCGACGCCGGGGATGCGCCAGATCCACGGGCGCGTACGGCCGGCCGGACAGCATGGCCGCCAGCGCGGCGACCACGAAGTCGCGCCCTCTCGGCAGGCACACGCAGACCGGCGCCCCCGGAGGCCCCGCCCGGTCCAGGACCGCGGCGCCGCTGACGGCGCGCCGTACCAGATCGCCGTATGTGAGAGCACCGCGGTCGTCCTCGACCGCGACGCGGCCGGGATGGGCGGCGGCGGTCCGCGACACCATGCCGGGCACGGGCACAGGCACAGGCACGTTCATGGGCACCTCACCTCTCGTCTCGGGTGGCCGGGGGCAGGACGTCCTGGATCTCCCGGGCGATCGCGGCGGCCCCCTCGTCGGTCAGCACGCTCCAGTGGTCCCCGGGGATCGGCCGCACCCGCACACCGGCCGGGTACAGGGACGAGAGCCACAGTTCGAGCCACCGGAGGCGGCGCGGCGAGGCACCGGCCCGCAGGACGACCGCCGGGCAGGGAACCGGCCGGGGGCGGTGGCGCAGGAGGGCGCGCAGGTTGCGGCGGTAGACCCCCGCGAGGTCGAACCCGTCGCCGGACGCCTCGACGAGCCCGGCGAGGTGCCGCCCGGCCCCGGTGGCGGATCGGTCGGGACGCCGGAGGGAGCGGCGCAGGTGACGCAGGTGGCTCAGCGCGTCGGCCAGATGGCGGGGATGGGCGCCCACGGGGAGGCCGGGCCCGGGCGGCGGATGCCCGTCCACGCAGACCAGGAGGGCGACCGGGTCGCCGTCCCCGGTCAGCTGCCTGGCCATCTCGTGGGCCACGACGGCGCCCATCGACCAGCCGAGCAGGACGACGGGCCGCCCGTCCGGCCGTACCCGCCGGAGCTGTCGTACGTGGTCGGCGGCCAGCGCCTCGACCGTGCCGGGGTGGTGGGTGCCGGGGACGAGCCCCGGGGTGTCGAAGGCGTGACACGTCCGGCCGGTCAGGGCCCCGGCCAGGGGCCGGTAGGCGAGTGAGCTGCCCGACGCGGGTGGAACCAGGAAGATCGGGTCGGACGAAAGCGTGGGCCCGTCGCCGGGGGACCGACCGGCGAGGTCGAGCAGGTGGCCGAAGGTGGGGCGTTCCACGAGGACGCCGACCGGGATCTCGACCCCCAGCCGCTCCCGCACGGCGGCGGCCAGCCGTACCAGACCCAGGGACTCACCGCCGAGCCGGAAGAAGTCGTCCTCGGGAGAGACCGCGTCCACGCCGAGCGCGTCCCGCCACAGGTCCTCCAAGGGCGTGCGGGAGGTCGTGTTCGGCCGGTGGACGGCGGTTTCGTCCGGCGTGACCGGGTCGAACGGCGGGGCGGGGAGCGAGCGGCGCCGCCAGGCCCCGGCGTCGTCCACGTCCTCCCAGTTCACGGGGGCGCCGTAGGCCCACAGGGCATCCAGTGCGTCGAGCACGCCGGTCCTGTCCGTACCGTGGCGGCCGGGCAGCGCGACGGCCGCGAGCTCCGCGTTCCACAACGGATGGCGCCGCAGGGAGGCCAGCGTGGCGGTCCCCACGCCCAGCTCGGCGAACAGCTCGGCGGGGCCGGACAGGAGGCTACTCACGCAGGCGCGCATCCGGACGGTGCCGCATAGCTGCTCCACCCAGTAACCGGGATCGGCCACGGTCTTGGCGTCCAGGGGCTCGCCGGTCAGGTTGGACAGCACGGGGAAGGCGAGGTCGCCCCGCACGGGGGTCCCGGCGACGGCCCTCGACAGCGCGTCGGCGGCCCCACGCATGGCCGGGGAGTGGAAGGCGTGGCCCGTACGCAGGGGCGTGTGCGCCACCCCGGCCGCGGTGAGTTCCGCGCGCAGGCGCTCGACGCGCTCGCGCGGGCCGCTCAGGATCGTCCGGCCGACGTCCTCGACCGCCACCGACAGGCCGCTGTGCCTGGGCGCCGCCTCCGCCACCCGGTCGAGCGGCAGGTCCACGGCCAGCATCCGGCCGGGCGGGCAGGCGCGCATCGCGGTCGCGCGTTCCGCCACGAGGACGAGGGCGTCCTCGAACGTCCACAGCCCGGCGGCGGCCACCGCGGTGTACTCGCCCAGGCTGGAGCCCAGTGCGGCGACCGGCCGCAGGCCCCAGTCCATGAGCTGGCGCGCGACGCCGTAGCCGAGCGTGAACAGGTTCACCTGCTGGGCGAGCGTGTCGTCACTGTCCCGGTCCAGGACGTCCGGGTCGAGCCCGAGCCGCTTCGCGAGCACGGTCCGGGCACGCGAGTCTGCCTCCCGTACGGCCGGCAGGCAGACGCGCAGCGCCTCCGCGGCGCCGCCGGTCCGCAGACCGCCCTGGCCGGGGAACAGCAGCGCGACCCGCCGGCCGTCCCGCGCACGCAGGGGAGTGGTCTCCCTGGCCAGCTCGCGGACGGCCTCCTCCGGCGTCTTCGCCACCACCGCTCGCCGCAGGGCCAGCTCGCGGCGTCCGAGGCTCAGCGTGTGGGCGGTGTCCAGCAGGGAGGGGGCGTCCGCGGCGCCGAGCCGGTCGGCGAGGTCGTCGCGGTAGGCGGACAGGGAACGCTCGCTGTGGGCCGACAGGCACAGGACCCGTGGCCCGGGACGGGGTGTACCGGCCGTTCTGGCCGGTGGCGAGGCGAGCACGAGGTGGACGTTGGTCCCGCCCATGCCGAGCGAGCTCACCCCGGCCAGCGCCGGGCCCGGCCACGGCCGCCGCTCCGTCGCGATGTGGAAGGGGCCGCCGTCCAGGCCGAGGTCGGGGTTTGGCCGTTCGAAGTGCGCGCTCGGGACGATCTCCTCGTGCCGGAGCATCAGCGCGGTCTTGATGAGGCTCGCGACCCCGCTGGCCGCGCCCGTGTGCCCGATGTTGCCCTTGACCGAGCCGAGACCGCAGAACCCCGCCCGCCCGGTACGCGCGCGGAACGCCTCGGTCAGGGCCGCCACCTCGACGGGGTCACCGAGCCGGGTGCCGGTGCCGTGGGCCTCGACGTAGGTCACCTCGGCCGGATCGACACCCGCCGCGTCGAGGGCGCGTAGCGTCACGTCCCGTTGCCCCCGCACGGACGGGGCGGTGAAGCCCACCTTGCGGGCGCCGTCGTTGTTGACCGCCGACCCGCGGACGACCGCGACGATCTCGTGCCGCTCGCGCAGGGCGTCCTCAAGCCGCCGCAGCACCACGACACCCACCCCGTCGGCGGGTACGGTGCCGCAGGCTCCGGCGTCGAAGGGCCGGCAGTAGCCGTCGGGGGAGAGCACGTCGCCCTCGACGTGCCGGTACCCGCCCTCGGGGTGGACGCCGATGCGCACACCCCCGGCCAGTGCCACATCGCACTCACCGTCACGCAGACTCCGGCACGCGAGGTGTACGGCCAGCAGCGAGGTCGAGCACGCCGACTGCACCGTGATCGCGGGCCCGCACAGGCCGAGCTTGTAGGCGACCCGGGTGGCCAACATGTCCTTGTCCCAGGCGGTCTCCGGAGCGCCCTCCCGGACCAGGGGAGGGTCGCAGCCGCCGAAGACGCCGATGGCGCCGTCGAAGCGGGCCGGGTCGAGGGCGGCGTCGTCGAGCGCGAGCGCGGCCGTCTCCAGGAAGACCCGCTGCTGCGGATCCACGAGCCCGGCCTCCGCCCGGCTGTAGCCGAAGGCACGCCAGTCGAAGAGACCGGCCCCCGGCATGACGCCGTACGCCGCGACGAACCCCTCGCGGTTGGTGTGGCGGCGCTCGATCATGTCGGCTCCGGCGCGCAGGTTGTGCCAGAACTCCCGTACGTCCGACGCGCCGGGGAAGCGGCACGCCATGCCCACGACGGCGATCAGGTCAGGCATGTCCGTCTCCTTCCGCGGCCAGGCGGGCGGCGAGGGAACGCACGGTCGGGCAGGCGAAGAACACCGTCACGGGCACCTCGGTGCCCAACTCGTCCTCCAGCCGCACCTGGACGCGGGTGAGCAGGCCGGAGTCACCGCCGACCTCGAAGAAGTTGTCGTCCACGCCGATCCTCGGCTCGCGCAACACCTCCCGCCACACGCCCAGCACGTACTCCTCCAGCTTCTCCGGAGGGGCCTCGGGCGCCGGAGACGCGTTCCGGCCGTGGGCGAGGTCGTCCAGGGCCTCGGCGACGAGCCGCGCGAGGCGGGCGACGTCACCTTCGTCCAGCAGCCCGCCCCGGCAGGTGATCGTCCCCGCCGTCGCGCTGACCGTGATCATGACGGGGTGGGCGGCGTGCGGCCGGACCTCCGGGAAACGCATCCTCGTCAACGGGCACCCGCCAAGCTCGGCCGGGCCGTCGGTGTCGTTGGTGTCGTCGGCCTCGTCGGCTTCGAAGGTGAGCAGGACCTCGCAGAACGGCGCCGCGTCCAGCCGCTGGGCCGGACGCAGCCGGGCCACGACCCTCTCGTAGGGCACGTGCTGGTCGTCGACGGCCTCGGCGAGCTGGTCTCGCAGTACGGTGACCAGGTCGTCAGGCGTGTCGGCGGGCCCGGTCCGGGAACGCAGGACCAGCAGGTTGACGCACGGCCCGACGGCCTGGGCGAGCGCGGGATCGGCCCGGTTCTCGGCGGGCACACCGAAGGTGACGTCGTCGCGCCCGGTCCAGCGGTGCAGGGCGGCGGCCACGGCCCCGGCCACCACGGCGAACGGCGTGGCCCGCAACCGCCGTCCCACGGCGCGCAGGTCCTCACCCCGCACCGGGGGCAGCGGGACGGTGACGGGCTCCTCACAGGGGTGTGCGGACGGCCGGAGGATCGTGCTCGGCGCGCCGGTGAGACGCCGTTCGGCACGGGCGAGGGCGGCCTCGTCGTCCCCGGCGAGTTCGGCCGCCACCACGTCGCGGAACTGCGGTCCCTCCCACGGCGACGGCGTGACGTCCGCCAGCGCTGCCGTGTAGCAGCGGCCGAGGTCGCGCATGAGGATACGCACCGAGCCCCCGTCAGTGACCAGGTGGTGCTGGCGCAGCACCAGCACGTCGTCCCCGGCGGCCGGGCGCAGGACGGCCAGGTGCAGCAGCCGTCCCGTGGCCGGGTCCAGAGGGGGAGCCCCGGCCACCCACCGCGCGACGTCGCCCTCGGACACCTCCCGCGCCCGGACGTCCCATACGTCCACGTCCGGCCGCCAGGGCTCGCCGACGACCTGGCGCGGCCCGTGCTCGCCGGAGCGGAAACGGGTGCGCAGGATCTCGTGCCGTCCGGTCAGCTCGGCCGCGGCCCGGCGCAGCGCGCCCTCGTCCAGCCGCCCGGCCACGCGCCAGGCGACGGTCTCGTGGTAGGAACCGGGCAGCAGACGGTCGGCCAGGTGGATCTGCCGCTGGGTGGCCGAGACCGGCGCCTCGTCCGCGCCCACCTCACGCAGGCCGGTGGCGGTCTCGGCGAGCGCCTGGACGTCGAGCTTGCCGTTGACGGTCAGGGGCAGGCCGGGCACGGCGGCGTAGACGTGCGGGATCATGTACGGCGGCAGCCGTACGGCCAGGTGGGTGTTCAGCTCGTCAGGCGTCGGCGGCGCGCCGGAGAGCACCAGGTAGGCCGCGATCCTGCCCTCGGAGCCGCCCTCCAGCAGCACGGCCGCGTCGCCGACCCCGGGGTGCTCACGGAGCCGGGCGGCGATCTCGCCGGGTTCGATCCGGTAGCCGTGCCACTGGAACTGGTCGTCCACGCGGCGCAGGTAGAGCAGGCCGCCGTCGGCACCGAGACGGGCCAGGTCACCGGTCCGCAGGAGCACGTCCTCGCCGAACGCTCCCCGCACGAACCGTTCCCGGTCGAGCTCGGGCCGACGCAGGTAGCCCGTGGCGACGCCCGCTCCGCCGAGCCACATCTCGCCGGTCGCGCCCTCCGGGACCAGCCGCCGTCCCGTACGGGGGTCCACCAGATGCACGCTGGTGTCCGGAAGGGGACGGCCGATCGGGCTGACGTCCCGTTCGCAGTCCTCGGCGGTCACCTCGTGGACCGTGGCGTGGACGGTGGCCTCGGTGATCCCGTACAGGTTGACCAGCCGGACGTCCCGATGGCGTCGGCGCCAGTCACGCAGCCGGGGCGGGTCCAGCCGCTCGCCGCCGAACAGCACGTATCTCAGGTCCGGCAGCGGCACCGGGTCGGCGTCTTCCACGGCGACGAGCCGGGCGAAGGCCGACGGCGTCTGGGTGAGGACCGTGACGCGCTCACGCAGGAGCGTCTCGCGCAGGGCCCAGGGGTTCTGGACGTCCCGCTCCGGCACGACGACCAGCCGCCCACCGGTGGCCAGGCAGCAGAAGATCTCCCAGACGGACATGTCGAAGGCGCAGGAGTGGGTCTGCGTCCACACGTCGTGCCGCGAGAAGGCGAAGGGGAAACGGGGGCCCGAGATCCTGGCCACCACGTTGGCGTGGGAGATGAGGACGCCCTTCGGCTGCCCGGTCGTGCCCGAGGTGTACAGGCAGTAGGCGGGCGACGACGCCGGGACCTCAGGAAGCGGGCCGTCGGGTGTGACGGCGGACGGGATCTCCTCGATCAGGAGCCTGCTGCGGCTGTCCCGGAGGATGAACGAGGCCCGCGAGCCGGGATGGCGGGGATCGATCGGGACGTACCAGGCACCCGCCAGGAGCGTGCCGAGGATGGTCTCCACGGTGCCGGGGGCGGGCGGCAACCTGAGCGCGACAGGGTCTCCCGGCCGCACCCCCATCCTGGCCAGGCCGTGGGCGACCCGGACGGCCGAGCGCCACAGCTCCCCGTACGTGACATGCTCGCCGTCCCCGACGACCGCCACCGCGTCCGGATGCGCCTCCACCCGCGCCCGGACGAGATCGTGGACGGTCGCGCCGGGCGCCGCCTGTTTCGCCGGGGGCGGGGGTGCCACGAGGTCGAGGTCACCCAGCCACCGGTCCGGCGCCGCCACCACCGTGTCCAGCAGCGCGCCCAGGTAACCGGTCAGCTGTTCGACCCGTTCCACGACCGGACGCGGGCCGGACACGCCCAGCCATGCCCGCAGTCGGCCGTCCTCCAGGGCCGTGCGCAGGTGGACCGTGCTTGGTTCCTCCAGACTTACTGTGAGAGCGTCAGGCGGCGGCGAGAGGGTGGGGCACTCCGACACCTTCCGGCACAACCGGGAGAACGGGACGTCCACCCCGGCCCGCACCTCGACCGTCTGGGCCGGGCCGTCGCCGGGGCGGTTCAGGACGAGCCGCACGCCGTCGTGCGCGCCGTACAGGGACAGCAGGGCGGCGAAACCCGCCACGAGGAGGACCGTCGGCTCCTGGTCCGTGTCCGATGGAACGGGGACGGGTCGTTCCATGGTCGTCTCACCCGGTTCCGGAGCGGCGTCGCCGCCCACCTCGGCCAGAAACGCCTCGATCCCTTCCTGCGGTCGTCGTGTCACTGGATGCTCCCGTCCGACTGTTCAGGTGCTCGCCCGCTCGCGGGCCGGGCGCCGCCCCTACCCGGGCCTCCGCGGGGGTACACGGTGACCGCCGCGCACGTCAGAGCCCTGTCATGGCACGATCAGCCCCCCGTCAGACCGGGTTGGCAGGAAAGGACTCACCAACGAGGGGAGCACCATGTACACCGACTTCGAGCCCACCCCCCTGGCGGGCGAGGCCGTACGGCGGCTGCGCCGGATGCGGGACGACAGGCCCGTGCGCAACAGGTTCCTCGAACGCATGGACGCCGGGACGCTCACGATGGACCACGTCAGGCGGCTCGTGGGCGTGACCCACAAGTGCCATCCCGCCGAGATCACGGCGTTCGCCACGCTGATCGTCCGCGACCCGCACCCGCTCGCTGTCGAGTTCTTCGACAACATGCTCGGCCTGATCCACCGCGCCCGGCCCAAGCTGCGCGGGGTGATGGCCGCCCTGGACCTCGACGAGGAACGCCTGCACCGCTGGCCGGCCGACCCCGCCGCCTACCAGGTGGCCGGGACGTGGGGCTGGCTCGGCCTCCTCGGCACCCAGGCCGACGCCGCGCTCGCCCTGTACTGGGACATGGTCCGCTACTTCCCCGACAGCGACGAGATGCTCGCCCGCCTGCCCAAGACTGGCCTGGACGTCCCCGAGGAGTTCGTCGTCTACTACGGCGGCGGACAGTCCGACGAACTCGAACGGCAGGCACTGGCGGTGGCCGAGTACGGCCTGCGACGCGGCGAGAGCGCCGATGACGCCGTGTTCGCCGCCCGTTTGATGGAGGAGAGCATCGGCCAGTACTGGACCGCGGCGGCCGCAGAGCCGTTGCCCTGACCGGGTCATCCGTGTGGGCGTCGGCCGTCTTCCGCGTCAGAGCGCAGGTGGACGGGCGGGATCGAACGGATCCCATCGGGAGTCCTGTAGCGCTTCGGCTCCCCGAGCGTGGATGAACCTTCTCTCCGAGGCGTGGATCGGATAGGCGCCGACGATCTCCACCGAGTCCTCAGGATTCGTGCTGAGATCGATGCGTTCGGCGAGTCCGAGTTCGGTTGGTGGTGTGGCCAAGAACAGGCTGCTCAGTCGCGAGCCGGTCACGTACGGCTTCATGTAGCCGATCACCATGCCCGGGTCGAACGGGCACATGCCGCGGAGGGCGGCCACCGTGACGGCGGGGACCTTCGCCCATTCCGGGTCACTCGAACGCATCGTTATACAGAGCTCGCGGGCGGGTGGTCCCGGATCTTCCCACTGCCACAGTGACAGTCCGTAAGTGAGCCCGGAGATGAGGCCGGGCTCTGGAGTGTCCAGGTAGACGAGGGCGAGAACACGACCGTCACGGGGCTCGCGGGGTGGAACCTCGTGGATGTCGGGTTCCGCGCCGAGGATTGAATTGAGGTGTTCCATGAAGCGTGCGAGCCGATCAGGGGCATCGCTTGCTTTCTGCCGGGTCAGCGGGGTCGCTCTTCCACGAGAGAGGTGTAGCCCAAGGCTGCAGGCGTTTCCATGTCTACACTCTGAAAGGCGAATCGGCGATCTGTATCGCCTCGTCAAGCGAGCTCACTTCGACGTCCGATCCTGTGACCAGCGTGAGCCCTGCAATGAGATTCTCTGTGCATCTTGGTGAGATCATTATTTCACCGATTTCCCTCTCAAACACGGCCGGATCACGTATGGAGGGCAGGATATTCATTGACAACTGTCGGCCTCCTGCCGCAGTTCGTCGATCGACGCGGTGAGTACGTCCCGATGCCCGGTGAGTGCGTCGAGTCGCAGTGCGTTCTCCAGGAAGAAGATCGACCGTTCCCTGAGAGCCGGGTTCGAGAGGCCGCACATCAGGATGAGGTCGATGCAGGCGGTACGGGAGTCGATGTTGCTTCCGGTTTCGAGGATTTCGACATAGGCGGGAAACCCCAGGCAGATCTCAGCCATGCACAGTTCCCCGGACACTGGCCCGAAGACTTCCGGATCGTTCTCGTCCACGGTTCCGGCGGAGATGTCCGAGAGCAGTCCGAGGATGAGATCCTCGGACTGCTCCGAACGGTGCCACAGGCAGTGGACGAGCCCGGACGCCAACGCCACTGACGCTTCACAGAGCAGTCCTTGGGCGAAGACGACCCGCTGGACGCGACCGGCGGCGGTCTCAGCCGCCTCCCGGCTCCCAGCCTCCGCCAGTTCGCGGAGAGCGGTTTCGAGAAGCCTCGCCTCGCCATGGGCGCCTTGAAGCGACGCCCAGGTGTGCCGTCCCAGCTCGAATTCCACAGCTGACTCTCATCTAGTCATCGAAGAGCCGTAGTAAGTCCGTGTCGAACACAGTATCCGGTTCCTGGAAACCGCCACGGCCGAACTGACCCTCGCAGGCAACACAGATTGGGATCTGCTTACCGGTACGAGGACGGATCGCGGTTGTGAACATGATTTTCGAGGGGTCGCCACCCAGTTGATTTACGACGCATACCTCGGCGCACACCCCCTTGACGGACGCTCCGGCAGCGTACTGTCCTGTCTCGACGTTGTATCCCGCCGTCACTGTTGCTGGGCGCTTGCTGTTCGACAGTTTTGCCATCTCGCTCGCGTACTCGTCTCGAAGGCCTTGTGCCTTCGACATGAGTTCGTCGTGCGACAGGCCCGAACCATCCTTCGGGCCGGTTCCACAGTTGTGAACAAGGACCGGAGCTGCTCCGGCCACCACGTAATACGTGTGGACGTCGGCGACCGTGAGGTTGTGGACGCGTTCGTGAGCGGTCCACTTCTTGAGGGCGGTTATCTGGATGTGGGTGCCGGCGCTGGTGCGTAGCCACATGCCTGGCTGGAGGGCGTCGGCCTTGAGCCACCGGCGTTCGCTCTCGACCCAGAAGGGATGGCCGTCTGTCGTCACGATCTGGCCGGTGGTCGAGCCCTGGTCGCCGAGGGTGATGCGGACCAGGTGTTTTTCGCCCTCGCCGGTGATCAGGCCCACGACGGGTTTGGCCGTGGTCTCGCCGGACTCGGGGTCGGTGGCGACGACCTGTTCGCCGAGGTCGATCTTCTCGACGGGTTTGGCGGTGCCGTCCGCCATGAGGACGAGGCTGCCGACGGCGAAGCTGTTGCAGCTCGCCTTCGCGGCCGGGGGCTGGGGCCGGGTTTTGGCCTTGGCCTTGGCGGCTATGGCCTTGGCTCTTTCGGCTGCTTCCGCGGCGACCTTCTTGGCGTAGGCCTCGGACGCCGCCTTGGCCGCCGCGGCTTTCTCCGCCGCCGCCCTGGCCGCCTTCGCGGCGGCTGCCTTGGCCGCCTCGGCGGCGCGTTCGGCTCCGCGCAGGATGGCCTTGGCCCACTTGAGTTCCTCGAAGAAGGCGAAGACGGCCTTGCCCGCGCGCCAGATCGCCTCGGCGATCTTCTTGGCCTTGAAGATCTTGCCCCAGGGCAGCGACCCGATCACGGCCATCACGCAGGCGCCGATGTCGCCCTTGAGGCAGTTGAGGACGTCGTTGATCCCCAGGATCTCCATGAGGATCTGGCCACCGGCCTCAAGGATGACGTCCAGCACGCTCTTGTTCTGTAGCTGCTGGGCCTTGGCGACGTCCTCGGGGCTGGGGCCGGGGTCGGCCTCCTGGCCGGGGGCGGTTCCGCTGCCGCCGCCGTCCGCCGCCGCCTTCACCTCGCCGGTGGGGTCGGTGTAGACGAGGGGGTTGTTGGCGGCGTAGGTGTAGGCGGAGGTGGCGCTCGCCCCGGTGGGCATGGGATCGACGCCGGTGAAGCGGCCCGTGCCGGGGTTGTAGTTGCGGGCCCGCAGGTAGTAGTTGCCGTCGCCGGTGGTCTGGTCCTGGTAGGCGCCGGTGAACCTCAGCGGGTTGTTGGGGGCCGCGGAGAAAGCACCGGATCCGCTACGTCCGGCGGCTCCCGCGCCGCCGCCGGTTCCGGAGTTCGCGGTGGTCAGGGTGGGGCCGGTGCGGGGGTTGCCGAAGGGGTCGTAGTCGTAGCCCGCCTCCACCTGGCCGGTCGCGGAGACCATGTTGGCGACGCCGCCGAGCCAGTCGTGCGTGTAGGAGTGCGCGCTGCCCTGGGCGAGCAGGGCCAGCGGCTCGTCGTCGGGGCCGTGGGTGAAACCCTGCTTCTCGACGACCGCGCCCCCGGCGTTGGTCGTGGTGTCCAGGGCGATCTGCGGCAGGGTGCCGTTGACGTCCCAGCTCCAGCGCTGCACCGCCGCGACGGTGCCGCCCGCCCTCGCGCTGGTGGCCGAGAGGCGCAGCCCGGTGGCGTCGTAGGTGAAGGTGGTGACGTTGCCGCCGACGGTGGCCTTGGCCAGGCTGCTGTCCAGGTTGTACTCGAACCGGTCGGAGCCCGCGCGGACCTGGTTGCCGTTGACGTCGTAGGCGAAGTCGCGGGCGACGCTTGAGCCGGGTTTGGCGACGGTCTCGCGGGTCAGCTGGTCGGCGGCGTCGTAGGAGTAGGTGGTGGTGTCGTTGCCGGCCGTACCGGTGCGCTTCTGGCTGAGGCGGTTGCCCACCAGGTCGTAGGTGTAGTCGATCCGCCCGGCCATCTGTGAACCGGTCGCGCAGCTCGTCGCCGAGTAGCAGGCGGAGGTGACCCGGTCGACCGTGTCGTAGGAGTAGGCCACCGACTCGCTCGCCGTACCGCGTGTGGTGAGGACCCTGGTCGGGTTGCCGACCTGGTCGAGGGTGAGGTCGAACGCCGAGACCGGGGCGTCGTCGCCACCTGCGGTGGCTATACGGGTCAGCCGTCCCGCGTCGTCGTAGGCGCGCCTCTCGGTCAGCCCGGTGCCGCCGGGCAGGGTGGTGCTCGTACGGCGGCCCGCCACGTCGTAGCCGAAGCGCCACTCGGCGCCGCCCTCGCCGACGATGCCGCCGGTCACCCGCTGTTCGGTCTGCCTGCCGTCGCCGTCGTAGGCGGCGCTCACCTTCGTCCCGTCGGGGTAGGTGCGCGAGACGATGTTGCCGCGCTCGTCGTAGCCGTAGGAGAACGTCTCGTCCGCCTGGCCCGCGGTCCTGCGGGTGACTCCGAGGATCTGGTCCTCGGAGTCGTAGGAGACGTCCCGCACCCCGGTCGGGTCGCCGTAGGAGGTGGTGCGGTCCTTGGCGTCGTAGCCGAAGGTGTAGGCGGGCCCCTGCGAGCCGAGCGCGGTCCTGGTGCGGCGGCCCAGGATGTCGTAGGTGTTGACGATCGTCCGCTTCAGCCGCTCCTCGGGGCTGACCCATTCGGGACCGTTGATGGTGATCGCGGTCAGCGGGTTGCTCTCGGCGTCGTAGGTGACCTCGACCCGGCGCGCCAGCGGGTCGGCCTTGGTGATCAGGCGTCCGGCGTCGTCGTAGGCCATCCGCGTGTAGTGGCCGAGCGGGTCGCGCACCGACTCGACCAGGCCGTCGGTGCTGTAGGTGTAGACGGTCGAGCGGGCGGTCGGGTCGTTGGGGTTGTAGGGCGTCTCCGGCGTGTGCACCGTGGCCGGAAGGTCGTCCTCCCGGTAGGTCCGGTGGGTGGTGCGTCCCTTGGCGTCGGTGACCGAGACGACCCTGTTGTTCGCGTCGTAGGCCGCGACCGTGGTGTTGCCGAGCGGGTCGATGGACTTGACCTGGTTGCCCGCCTGGTCGTACTCGTAGCGGGTGGTGAAACGGGCCGGGTCGGCACCCTCGACGTTGCCGCGCGGTTCGGTCACGCCGGTCAGCAGGCCGTCGTCGTCGTACTTCCAGGTGGTGACGCCGCCCTCGGCGTTGGTCTCCCTGATCCGGTTTCCCGCCGCGTCGTACTCGGTGCGGGTCGTCTTGCCCGCCGGGTCCCTGATCTCGGTCTGCCGCCCGCTGCGGTCGTAGTCCATGCGGGTGGTACGGCCAAGCGCGTCGGTGGTTGCGGTGATGTTGCCGTTGTTGTCCCGTCCGAACGCCGACTCCTCGCCCAGTTCGTCGGTCTTGTTCGTGGTGCGGTCCAGCGCGTCGACCTTGATGTCCCGGTCGGTGAACCCGCCCCCGGGGTAGGGGTGCCGCACCCTGATCGGGTTGTCGTCGGCGTCGTAGAAGTAGGTGGTCGTGAAGTCGGCGGGGTTGGCTCCCGGCTCGTTGCCGCGTGGCGAGGTGACCGTCTTGAGCAGGCCCTTGCCGTCGTAGCCGTAGGTCGTCGTGATCGGGGTCCGGGTGCGCAGGTGCGCCTGGGACGACGCCCGCCGTCCCGCGTCGGTGTAGGTGTAGGTCGTGGTGCGCCGCGAGTCGTCGACCGTCTTGAGCAGTCCGTTGGCGAAGTACTCGTAGTCGGTCGTGGCCTCGGTCGGCGTCTGCCGCCGCACCAGTCGGCCTGTCTCGTCGAACCCGCTGCGCCAGGCCCCGTTCTTGCCCGGCTCCAGCGTGCTGGTCACCCGGTCCTGCGCGTCGTAGGCGTAGCGGGTGGTGTGGGCCGCCCGGTTTCCGCCCTGTACGGTGCCACGCGGGTCGATCGAGGCGACCCTGCGTCCGGTGGCGTCGTAGACGACCTCGCTGCGCCGTCCCGTGGGCGAGACCACCGCCTTGGGCAGGCCCGCGTTCTGGTCGCCCTGCGGGAGATACTCGAAGCGCGTCACCTTGCCCCGCTGGTCGGTCGTCGAGGTCCGCAGGCCGCGTGAGTCGTAGGTGTGCGTGATGTCGTGACCCTCGGGATCGACGCTGCGCACCAGCTCGTCGAACTCGTTGTAGGTGTCCTTCCACACCTGGCCGTTGGCGTCGGTGTGCTCGGTCGGGTTGTTGCGCTCATCGAACTTCGTCTTCTCGGAGAAGCCGAGCGGTTTGGGAGCGGTGGCGGAGATCCGGTTGCCGTTGGCGTCGAAGGTCGCCTCGTGCTGGTGCTGGTTGCCGTTGACCACCAGGTCGCGGTTGAGGTCCCGGTCGTAGCGGTGGTTGTCGGAGTCACCGGTGCCGCGCTGGGAGTAGACCAGCGTGTTGCCCCGGTAGCCGTCCCAGATCACCACCCCGTCGGGGTCGGTGGTCGTGGCCTCCTGCCTGGCGGCGTCCCAGGCGAAGGTGGTCTGCTTGCCCAGGCCGTCGCGCTGGGCGGTCACCCGTCCGTCGTCGCCGTAGTCGTTGGAGATGATCGCCACGTTGTGCGGGTCGACCACCTGCGACAGCAGGGTGTTGGCGTGGTAGCGGTACCTCCAGGTGAACCCGCGGGCGTCGAGCACCGACGTGAGCAGCCCCGAGGTGTAGAAGTAGTTCACGTTGCGGCCGTCGGGCAGCTTGATCTCCCTGATCAGGCCGCCCTCGATCCGCACCTGCGCCGTCCGCCCCGAGGCGTCGGTGATGTTGACTCCCAGGCCCTCGTAGGCGAGCCGTACCCCGACGCCGCGCGCGTTGCGGATCGAGACGAGACGGCCCTGGCCGTCGAAGCCGTAGCGCACCTGGCGGGGCGTGGTCAGCTCCCAGCCGTCCGCTGTCTTACGCAGGGTCGAGCGCACGCCGGGCGGACGCCTGTACTTGCCGTCCCCGGCCGGGGTGTAGCGGGCCTGGGCGCCGTCCTCGGCGCGCACCACGGCCACGCCGTCCTCGCCCGCGCTCACCCGCATGTCGTAGGACCAGGCCCAACCGGGGCCGAGCGGGCTGGCGCCCCGGTTCATCGAGGAGTAGGTGCGCGCCGAGACGAACCGCGGGCCGTACGAGGCCATCGCCAGGTCGCGCTCGGTCCGCACGAAGGCGCCGGTGCCGGTGTTGACGCCCAGCGCCCTGGAGGCCTGGCCCGCCGCGGTCAGCGCCAGCGCGTTGCCGCACCCGCAGCCGGAGGCCTGCTCGTTCGGGACCGGCGGCGGGTCGATGGTCTCGCGCGGGACCGACCGGTCAGAGGGCGGGGAGACGACCTCGCGGCCGTCGCCGTAGACCGCCGCGACGGTGACGAAGTACTCCCTGCCGGTCTCCAGCGTCCAGCCGTCGGCGGAACCGAAGGAACGGCAGAGGTCGCCCGCGCCGCCGCAGTAGGAACGTTGCAAGTCGGGACGCTCCACCAGGGTGGAGGTCTGCTCGGTCTGCGACTCGGCGTCGTAGAGCCGCACCCGCGCGGCCGTCCATGAGGGATCGGCCTGGCCGACGTTGAAGTAGGTCACCAGCGAGGTGTCGCCCAGCACGTAACCGGGCCGCAGCGACAGGCCACTGAACCCGTCGTCAACGGCTTTCCTCGCGGCCTTTCCGGTGAGGGACGTCCAGTTCTCCGCGCTCACCTTCGTCGGCTTGCCTGCGGCTTTCACACCCAGCGGCACGACCGGGGGCCGTTCACCGGCCTTGAGCGCCCTGTCGGGGCGGATGCCCCTGGGCAAGGGGCGTTCGACGGGGCCGGGACCGGGTCTGGCCTGCGGAACCGGCGGTGGCGCGGCGGCCGCGGGATCCGCGTCCGGCACCGTGAGAAACGACGCGAAGAGCGTCGAGACGATGAATGGAATCAGAATTCGGGCACGACGGGACCGACTGATGGCGAGCATTACTAGAAACCTCCCCCGTGGAGGGACCGGCAGCGGAAGAACCAGCTATCCAGGTACGCCCACGAGGGAACCATTCGGCATTGTGCGCTGCAACTCTTTTGTTTCGCCGATGACGTTTCGTTATAGAGCCCGAATCGACCGCGCCGAATCGGTCCTTAACCCGTTGAATGCGCGGTCACCTTTCCTGGCCTGGAACGACGGAATTCCAGTGATCTTCCATAATCAATTGGAAAGATCGGCTGACCGCTTTCCCGTTCACGCTCCGCGTTTTCCACGTGACGCGCCTTCTCCCGTCGTGTACGGCTGCCGCACACCCTTCCCCGGTACCCGCGGCGGGTTCCGGGGAAGGCGTCCTCAGTGGGAATCGCGGTCCCGTGGGGAAACGGCGGTGGCGAGCAGGTGGGTGAAGGTGTCGCTGAAGGCGTTCAGCAGGGCGGGGGTGTGGGCGTCCCGCCCACGGAGGGCGGTGAAGGCCAGGCTCCACTGGTCGACGGCGGCGCGGCGGACGGCCTCCGTCTCGGCGGGGGCGGCACCCGTCAGGAGGGTCCGCGACAGGCGCAGACGGCGACGGACCTCCGCCTCGCGGGCGGCGTCCCCCCGGGCGAGCAGCCGTACGGCACGGGCCAGCGCCATCGGCCACAGCGGGGTCGGCATCGTCGCCACCAGCGTCTCGGCGGCCCGCCGCGCCGCGGTCTCCCTGACCGGGGGCGGGGCGGCGGGCCGCTTCCGTACGGGCATCGAGGGCAGGGGAGCGGGCGGCACGGGAGGGACGGGGACCGGGAGGCAGGGACGCCTGGTCTGGCGGTTGACGGTGACGAGCACCGCCGTGGCGAGGGCCACCGCGAGCATGAGGGCGAGAAGCTGCCAGTGGGCGCGCAGCAGAGCCAGCGTGACGACGAGCCCACCCGGTGGGTGGGGGGTCCGGGTCAGCAGGTGGGGGGTGGCGGTCAGCGGCATCCTGGCCGAGACCAGCACGACGGGGGCGGGGGGTGAGATGGTCATGGCTCAGCGCGTCCCGTTCCGGTCGGCGAGCGTGGCGCGCGACCGGTAGACGACGTAGGGACGCACCAGGTAGCCCAGCGGGACACCGAAGGCGTGCACCAGCCTGCTGAACGGCCACAGCGCGAACAGGACGATGCCGAGCAGGGTGTGCGCCTGGAACAGCAGCGGGGCACCCGCCATGGCGGGCACGTCGGGTTCGAGCTCGAACAGGCTCCTGAACCACACCGAGACCCCGAGCCGGTAGTCGTAGGAGCCCGCCCTCGACCCGAGCAGGGTGGCCGCGACCCCGGCGAGCAGGACGGTGGCCAGCACCGGGTAGACCAGACGGTCGCCACGGACGCCCGCCTGCCTGATCGCCCTGACCCGCAGCCTGCGCCACAGCAGGAGGGCGAGCCCGAGGACGGCGGCGACCCCGGCGAGCCCGCCGACGACCAGCGCGTTGGCGCGGTAGAGGGACTCGGTGATGTGCATGTCCTCGGTCAGCCGCTCGGGCACGAGCAGCCCGACGACGTGGCCCGCGATGACGAACAGCAGGCCGTAGTGGAAGAGCGGCCCCGCGACGCGCAGCAGGCGGCTCTCGTGCAACTGGCTCGATCGGGTGGTCATCCCGAAGCGGTCGTAGCGGTAGCGCCAGACGCTGCCCGCGACGAACAGGACGAGGACGAGGTAGGGCAGCACGCCCCACAACGCGATCTGCAGATGTCTCACCGGCGGGCTCCCTGGCTGGAGTGCTGAGTGACCGTTGGATAGGGGGTGAGGTCGAGGCCGACGCTCTCCGAGGGCGGCCCCGCCTGCGCGATCTCGCCCGCCGTCCGCCGCTCCCGCGCCGTCGCCGGGGGCAGGGTCGCTCGTACGGCGTCGAGCACGTCGGCGTAGGGGCTGCGGTGCTTGTGCAGCGCGGCGGCCAGCAGGTCGAGCGCCGCCCGGTGCTCGCGCAGCAGCGGCACGCCCGGCTCCGGGCAGCGGGCGGCGAACTCCAGCATCAGCGGCAGGAAGTCGGGCAGCTCCGCCTCGTCCGGCCACCAGCCGCCCTCGCGGTAGAGCGCCTTGATCCTGGCGAGGGAGGCGCCCCGCCGCCTGGTGTCGCCGTCGGTGTAGTAGGTCAGGTGCAGGGTACGGCGGTCGCTGCGGTCGAAGGTCGTGACGTACCGGCTCGCGAGGTCGAACGGGTCCTGCTCCGCCGCGTGGTCGCAGAAGCGCAGCAGGAGACGGGCGGCTGGGGACCGGTCCGCCGGCAGGGCCCGCCGTACCAGGTCGAGGTGGCCGGGCCAGGCGGGGCCCGGGTAGGTGAGCAGCAGCGAGGCGGCCTGGTGGAGCAGGACGGCGTTCACCCGGCCTCTCCTCGTCTGGGTGGGAACAGGCCGTCGGGCCGTCCCCTGCCGTCCCAGCCGAACAGGTTGAACCGTCCGCGCCGCCGGTCGTCGCCACCCGCAGGGAGGGGGGACGCGTGGAACGCCTCGGCGGCCGCGCCCATAGACGTGCCCAGGCCCGCGAAGACCTCCTCAGACATGCCGGGGCCGCCGGGAACGTCCAGGCTGCACCCGCCCGTCGCGTCGGCGTGCCCGGCACCCGAGGCGTAGGCAGTGGGGATCACGTACCGCTCGTCGTACTTGGCCAGCGCGAGCAGGCGGTACATCTCCTCGATGTCCGTGGGCCGCATCCCGACGTCCGCCGCGATGGCCGGGTCCGGCTCCTCGCCGAGGTTGAGCGCCCGCATGTGCGAGCGCATCGCCGCGAGCCTGCACAGCGCCCTCTCGACCGGGACGGTGTCACCCGCAGTGAACAGCCCCGCGAGGTACTCCAGCGGGATGCGCAGGGCGTCGATCGCGCCGAAGAGGTTGTCCGCGTCCTCCCCGTCGTGGCCCGTCCCGGCCAGCGCGTCGACCACGGGGGACAGCGGCGGCACGTACCAGACCATCGGCATGGTCCGGTACTCCGGGTGCAACGGCAGGGCGACCCGGTAGCGGGTGATGAGCGCGTTGACCGGGGAGCTCCTGGCTGCCGAGATCCAGTCGTGCGGGATGCCGGCCGCCTCGGCCGCGGCGACCACCTCCGGATCGTCGGGCGACAGGAAGCAGTCGAGCTGGGCCGGGTAGAGGTCCTCCTCCCTGGCCGTCGCCGCGGCCTCGCCGACCCGGTCGGCGTCGTAGAGCATCACCCCGAGGTAGCGCAGCCTGCCGACGCACGTCTCCGAGCAGACGGTCGGCTCCCCGGCCTCGATCCTCGGGTAGCACAGCGTGCACTTCTCCGCCTTGCCGCTGTGGTGGTTGAAGTACACCTTCTTGTACGGGCAGCCGCTGACGCACATCCGCCAGCCCCGGCACCTGTCCTGGTCCACCAGGACGATGCCGTCCTCAAGCCGCTTGTACATCGCGCCGGAGGGGCAGACGGCCACGCAGGAGGGGTTGAGGCAGTGCTCGCAGATGCGCGGCAGGTAGAACATGAAGGAGCGCTCGTACTCCAGGCGCACCTCCTGGCTCACCCTGCGCAGCACCGGGTCGCCCGCCAGGTGCTCGGGGCCGCCGCCCAGGTCGTCGTCCCAGTTGGGCCCCCAGGTGATGGAGGCCGGGGAGCCGTCGATGAGCGAGCGGGGCGCGGCCGTCGGCACGTCGTCGCCGAGCGGGGCGTTGGTGAGGTTCTCGTAGTCGTAGGTCCACGGCTGGTAGTAGTCGTCGAGCATCGGCAGCTCGGGGTTGGCGAACAGCCTGGCCAGGCGTCTGACCCGGCCGCCGGAGCGCGGCACCAGCCTGCCGCCGCGCAGCCGCCAGCCGCCCTTCCACCTGTCCTGGTCCTCGTAGCCTCTGGGGTAGCCCTGCCCGGGGCGGGTCTCGACGTTGTTGAACCAGACGTACTCGGTGCCGGAGCGGTTGGTCCACGTCTGCTTGCAGGTGACGGAGCAGGTGTGGCAGCCGATGCACTTGTCCAGGTTCATCACCATGGCGATCTGGGCCATCACGCGCATCAGTACTGCACCTCCTGGGAGCGGCGGCGGATGACGGTCACCGCGTCACGCTGGTTGCCGGTCGGCCCGTAGTAGTTGGGCGCGAAGGAGAGCTGGCCGTACCCGCCGATGAGGTGGGTCGGCTTGATCAGCAGCTTGGTGAGGGCGTTGTGCACGCCGCCCCGGCGCCCGGTGGCCTGCGACTTCGGCACGTTCACCAGGCGTTCCTGCACGTGGTACATGAAGACCGTGCCGCGCGGCATCCGGTGGGAGACCACGGCGCGGGCGACGACGACGCCGTTGGCGTTGACCGCCTCGATCCAGTCGTTGTCCGCGATCCCGGCCGCCTCGGCGTCCTCGACGCTGACCCAGATCACGGGGCCGCCCCTGGCCAGGGTCTGCATCAGCAGGTTCTCCTGGTACTCGGAGTGGATGGACCACTTGGAGTGCGGGGTGACGTACCGGACGGTCACCGACCGGTCTCCCTCGTGGGCCCCGCCGTACTCGCCGAGGGCCGCGACGTCCAGCGGTGGCCGGTAGACCGGGAGCTGCTCGCCGAGCTCGGCCATCCAGTCGTGGTCGAGGTAGAAGTGCTGGCGCCCGGTGAGGGTGTGCCACGGCTTGGCGTGCTCGACGTTGACGGTGAACGGCGCGTAGCGGCGGTCGGGGGCCTCCTTGCCCGACCACTCGAAGCTCGTCCCGACCTGCACGGGACGGTCCTGGGTGTCGGAGAAGACGACCCTGCGCTCGGCGACGGAGGCGGCCAGCTCGTCAAGGCCGGAGCCGGGGCCGCAGCGTTCGTCGAGCCGGGCGAAGCCCTCCGCGGCGACGCGTCCGTTCGTGGTGCCTGACAGGGCGAGGATCGCCTCGCACAGCTTGACGTCGGTGTCCAGCAGCGGCCTGCCCGCCGTTGGCCCCTCCCCGGCCTGTCCGCAGCGCGCGGTCAGCCAGCGCGCCTCGGGAGCCGTGCCGACGGTGACGCCCTTGACCGTCATGCCCACCCGTTCCGGCAGCGGTCCGAGGGAGGCGAGCTTGGCGGCGACGGCTGTGTAGTCGCGTTCGACCAGGGACAGTGACGGCAGGTTGTGGCCGGGCCGTACCGGATGGGCGCCGTCACGCCAGTCGGGGACGCCGCCGCCGGGCTGGGCCGTCTCGCCGGGGGTGTCGTGCTGCAACGCGGTGGCGACCAGGTCGTGGGCCACGCCGAGCCGCCCTTCGGCCAGTTCGGAGAACCTGCGCGCCAGGCCGTGGAAGATCTCGAAGTCGGTGCGGGCCTGCCAGGGCGGGTTGATGGCCGGGGAGAAGGCGTGCACGTAGGGATGCATGTCGGTGCTGGACAGGTCGTGCTTCTCGTACCAGGTGGCGGCGGGCAGCACCAGGTCCGCGAAGAGCGTGGTCGAGGTCATCCTGAAGTCCAGCGCGAGCAGCAGGTCGAGCTTGCCGCGCGGCGCCTCCTGCCGCCAGCGCACCTCGCGTGGCCTGTCCCCGGGAGGCGCCTCCTCGGCGGTGGCGTTGTCCGGCGCGCCGAGCAGGTGCCGCAGGAAGTACTCGTTGCCCTTGGCGGAGGAGCCGATGAGGTTGGCCCGCCACACCGTCAGCACCCTTGGCCAGTTCTCCGGCGCGTCCGGGTCCTCGCAGGCGAAGCCGACCCTGCCCGCCTCGATCTCCTCGGCCGCCCACAGCGCCGGGTCCTTCCCGCTGGCCAGCGCCCTGGCCCCGAGCTCCAGGGGGTTGGCGGCGAAGGTCGGGTAGGAGGGCATCCAGCCGAGCCTGGCCGACTGCGCGACGAGGTCGGCGGTGTGCCGTCCCGCGAACAGCCGCCGCCCCGTCGCGCTGGACAGCGCGTCCGCGGAGAAGCGCTCGTAACGCCACTGCCCGGTGTGCAGATACCAGTACGGCGTGCCCGCCATCTGCCGTGACGGACGCGTCCAGTCGGCGGCCGTGGACAACTGCTGCCATCCGGCCAGCGGCCGTACCTTCTCCTGGCCCACGTAGTGCGCCCACCCGCCGCCGTTGACGCCCTGGCAGCCGGTCAGCAGCAGCAGCGACAGGAACGAGCGGTAGATCGTGTCGGAGTGGAACCAGTGGTTGGTGCCCGCGCCCATCACGATCATCGCCCGGCCCCGGGTCTTCTCCGCGGTCGTGGCGAACTCCCTGGCGATCCGCGTCACCCGCTCGGCGGGCACCGAGGTGATGCGCTCCTGCCAGGCGGGGGTGCAGGGGGCCGAGGCGTCGTCGTAGCCCTCCGGCCACTGTCCGGGCAGCCCCGGGCGGCGCACGCCGTACTGGGCGAGGAGCAGGTCGAAGACGGTGGTCACCGGGCGGCCGCCGATCCACCGCACCGGCACCCCGCGCCGCACCACGCTCTCCCCTCCTGAGGCGTCGTCGAAGCGGGGCAGCAGGACCTCGGCGGTCTCGCCTTCTTGGTGGAGGCTGAGCAGCGGCTCGACCGCGCCCAGGTCCAGGTTCCAGCGGCCCGTGCCCTCCTCGGTCCAGCGCTCGCCCAGGGTGCCGTTCGGCGCGACGGGCTCGCCGGTGACCGCGTCGACCAGCACCGGCCGCCACCGGTCGGTCTCGTTGGACGCCCCTTCGGGTGCCAGGTCGGCGGCGGTGACGAACTTGCCCGGCACGTGCCCGCCCGCCTCGTGCTCGTCCAGGGCGACCAGAAACGGCAGATCAGTAAATTTCCGGACATAGTCGGTGAAGTACGGCACAGCGCGGCTGACGAAGAACTCGGTCAGGATCACGTGTCCCATCGCCATGGCGACCGCGCCGTCCGTGCCCGGGTGCGGGTGCAGCCACTCGTCGGCGAACTTCGTCGCGTCCGAGTAGTCGGGGGAGACCACGACGACCTTCTGACCCCGGTAGCGGGCCTCGGCCATCCAGTGCGCGTCCGGGGTGCGGGTGACCGGGACGTTCGACCCCCACAGCATCAGGTAGGCCGCGTCCCACCAGTCGGCCGACTCGGGCACGTCGGTCTGGTCGCCGAAGACCTGGGGCGAGGCGATCGGCAGGTCGGCGTACCAGTCGTAGAAGGACAGCATGGGGGCGCCGATCAGCGACATGAACCGCGCGCCGACCGCGTGCGAGGCCATCGACATGGCGGGGATGGGGGAGAAGCCCGCGACCCGGTCGGGACCGTACTCCGCGATGGTGTGGACGTGCGCGGCGGCGGCGATCTCCAGTGCCTCGTCCCAGCCGATCCGCACCAGCCCGCCCTGGCCGCGCGCCGACTGGTAGCGCCGCCGTTTCTCCGGGTCGGAGGTGATCTCCGCCCAGGCCGCGACCGGGTCGCCGAGCCTGGCCCTGGCCTCCCGGTACATCCGCACCAGGACGCCACGGGCGTGCGGGTAGCGGACCCTGGTCGGCGAGTAGGTGTACCACGAGAAGGAGGCGCCGCGCGGGCATCCCCTCGGCTCGTACTCCGGCCGGTCGGGGCCGACGGAGGGGTAGTCGGTCTGCTGGGTCTCCCAGGTGATCAGGCCGTCCTTCACGTACACCTTCCAGGAGCACGATCCGGTGCAGTTCACCCCGTGGGTCGAGCGCACCACCCTGTCGTGCGCCCAGCGCTCCCGGTAGGGGGCGTCGTTGACGGCCTGGTCGCCGCGGAAGACAGCCCGCAGGTCGGGGGTCGTCTCCGAGCGGTGCAGCAGCCTGCCCGCCTGGAGGAGCATCTCCGTGGCGGTCGCCGCCGCCCGGTCTGTTCTGTCACGCGCTGTCCGAGGAACCATGGGACCCCCTCGGCGGGCATGCGTCATCACGCCCGCGCCGCTCCGATGTTTCGCTGTGTGGAGCTGCCCGCTGTCGGTGGCGCGGTCTCGCCGCGTGCAAACAACCGGAGTCAGAAGCCGGGCAACACTTTCGTCAAGGAAAGTGTTTCTATCATGCAACGGTTAACGGGGGAATCCATCGGCCCGGCCTGTCGATTCTTCCGAGCCCGAAACAGGCGAGACGGCCCTCCGGAATGGCGGAAAAGGTCATCGCACAGGGAATTTCGCGGGGATTTTCGTACGTCAGGGCGGAAAAGGGATGATGATGCGGGCCGCCGTGAACCGCCCTTTGTGCCAGGCTCTGCCGCGCTGTTACGGGAAAACCCCGAAAAATCAGGAAAAATCAGGACTCAGGAGAGAAAGTCGTCCTCGTCCTGCGCGACCGCGGTGAACTCCTGAAGCCCCCTGGCCAGGGCCTGCCGCGTCCCGGGCGTCAGCCGTTCCAGCGCCGCGCCGATACGCCTGCGCCGGGCAGCGCGAAGGCGCCCCAGCGTCTCCCGGCCCCCCTCGGTCGTCTCGATGCGGATCTCCCGGCGGCTGTGCTCGGCGGGGAGCCGGGTCAGCAGCCCCGCCCCTTCCAGCCGGTCGACCATCCGGCCCGCCGCCGAGATCGACATGGTGAGGTGGGCGGCGAGCGTGCTGAGGTTGAGCGGGCCGTGCCGGTCGACCGTCAGCAGCACCCGGAGCTGGGTGAGCGACAGATCGCCCATCTCGGCCACCGCGTTGAGCGTCACCTCGACCAGGACCAGCGACGCCTCCTCCACCACCCAGGCCGAGTCGCTCTCCCCGCCGGAGGGAAGCTCGTCGCCGCCGCCGTGGATCGCTTCGGTGGTCATACATGCCCTTCCGGTGTACGGCTCGCCGCCCCCGTGGCGGCGTCCCTGACTAGACCGTACTGAGCCGGGGCCGCCCGCACGACCGGGAACGCGGACCGGCCCCGGCGGGGTGAGCGCCCGCCGGGGCCGGTCCCTGAGAGCCGTCAGGAGATCAGCAGGTCAGTGCCTTCTGTAGGTGACGGTGAGCGTCGGCTGACGGACGCCCTTGTCCCTGTTCTCCGAGGAGGCGAAGGCGCGCCAGTTGTTCGCCTCGGCCTCGTTGGCGCCGCGCAGTTGGACACCGTGGTTGGGAGCTCCCGACGCCCAGGCGCGGGCGATGGAGGTCACCTCCCAGCGCAGGTAGCCCGCCCCGCGACGGCAGGGGGCGGTCCAGGTACGGCCGCGCCCCTCGCGGTTGGTCGTCGCGCCCGCCGAGGTCGCCGGGGGCTTGTTCGACCAGGTCAGGTTGTGCTCGTTCCAGGGGCCGGTGAGACGCTCGACGGTCAGGCCGGAGCCGACCCGCCTGCCGCAGGCGTTGGTCTCGACGTTCCACAGCCCGAGACCGGCGGAGACGACCTTCCTCCTGTTCAGGAAGCGGGTGTCGAACTTCAGGAGGGAGCGCATGACGTCGCTGCCGCTCTGGTCCTCCTTCAGCATCGTGCCCGCGATGATCATGACGTCACCGGGGTGCGAGTCCCAGGCCGTCGCGACATCGGTGTCCGCCTCGATGGGCAGGGTGGTCGTCGGGTCGACGGTCACCGGGTAGACGGTCGCGGGGTCGGACAGGAACGCCTGGTCCGGCCTGAGGACCAGCGTCGTCGTGCCGTTCTCCGTCTCGACCCTCGTGTCGATCACCGAGACAGCCTTGCCCCGGGGCTTGCCGTGCCCGCGCGAGTCCCACATCAGCGGCTGCGCCGCCGAGGCGACGACCCTGCCGCTGTCGGCCCCCTCGGTGTCGGTCAGCAGCAGCCGCCCGGCGGGGGACTCCGACAGCGCGACCCCGGTGGTCTGGACGGGGATGCGCAGTTCGAGCGGGCCGGAGGGCTTGCGCCGCAGCACCACGTCGTGCCGGAAACCGGTGGGCAGCGCCGTCACCACGAGGTCGGCGGCGGGTCCCGCGGCGTCGGTGAACGTCGCGACGTTCTCCGTGACGACGGGCTTGGGCAGCGGCGTCGGCCACTTCAGGGAGAACACGTGCCCCTGGTCGTCCGTCAGCGTCGCCAGCGGCCCGTCACCGCCGCCGGAGATCCTGACGTCCGCCCGCGCCGCGCGCGGCCTGAGCGCCCCGCCGTCCTCGACCAGGTCGGTGTCCACGGGCACCCACTGGCTGTCCCGCCTGACCTGCGAGGGACCCGAGGTGACCGTCGAGGTGAAGCTGCCGTCGGGGTTGGCCACGGTGGTGCTGGTCTCGTCGGTCAGGCCCGGCACCGGTACGGCCCGGCCCAGTTTGGCGGCCTGCTCGGCGGCCGCCTGCTCCGCCGCGTCCCGCGCGCCGTCGTCGTCGGTCACGGCGCGCGGCGGCTGCCAGCCGCCCGGTGCCGCCAGTGCCTGGGCCGCCGTTCCGCCGGTGAGAGCGGCGACCGTCGTCACACCCAGGGCCAGTCGGCCGAGGGAGCCCCCAAATGAAATACGCATGTGATTCCTAGGTCGTGGGCGAACATTCGACGGGAATGTTTTTTCGCACGAAAAACACGCTCATGCCGACCGTGACAGGTCAGATGGATTACGGACACGCGCCGTTTCCCAGGAAACGGCGAATGCTGTTTTGGTCCTCCGTCAGAGGATTCGCCGACGTCGTCGTCACCCCGTGACGTCGGCATGGGAGAGGGAGGAAACGGCCGGTTCGCTCGGCGAACCGGCGTGGTCACCCTTGGTGAGGGCGTCCTGTCGTGAGCGCGAGCATGGTTCCCCGTTCTTTGTGAAGCAAGATCCCCGTTGGCCCAAAGGAATATCACGGATAAGTACCGAACAATAAGGGCAATAGGGTGATGTGGTGCACGTCACATTGACGTGGGGCGTTTCTTTCCGCGACACGGAATGCGTGCTCCGCGGGGCCGTACATCCGTATGTTCCAGACGCACGGCCCCGCGCGGGGTCAGTCCGCGATGTAGCCGATCGAGTCGATCCAGTAGCCAGAGCCCGCCGACAGCCTGCGCGCGTGCATGAACATGGCGCCGCCCTCGTAGGAGTAGGCGCACCGCTGGCCGCCGCGCTCCTTCTCGCACCCCTGGAAGATGTAGCCGACGCCGCCGAATCTCGTCCTGAACAGCGTCTTCACCGCGCCGTTCGAGGCGACCTCAAGGCCGCGGTTCCTGTCTCCCGCCCGCCAGGCGGCGAACAGGCGCGTGGCGGCCCCGCTCCCACTGGTGATGTGGCGCGAGGTGTAGGCCCTGGCCACCCTGGAACCGGACACGACCATCAGGATCCCGTTGAGGCCACCGGGCACCCGGACACTCGTGTGGACGAACCGGCACACGTTACCGGTGCACCCGGCGAAGCGGTCCGGCGCCCGGTACGGGTACCCGAAGATCGTGTTCACCGCGGCGGGGGTCGCCACGGCGGAGGCGGCGCGGCGGTCCTTCCTCAGCCAGGCCCGGAACAGCCTGCCCGCCACCTCGGACGGCCTCGCCACGGCGGCGTTCCCCGCCGTCGCCGTCGCCGTGGCCTCAGCCTGGACCGGCGTCGGCACGGAGAGCGTCAGCGCTCCCGTGGCGGTCAACGTCGCGGCCAGTACGGCGGCGGCCTTCGACCCACGCATCATGACTCCTCACTCGTTCGGGAGCCCGCTGTGGCCTCCCGCACAATGACGCCGGTGCTTCCAGGGCGGTTCACGAAAGTTCACGAAATCCCGGAAACGGTGTGGAGTGACCGGCGTCACCCGGGAGTAGGGTGCCGCAGAGAGGAGTCGTGCCATGGGGACGAGCGACAACACGGAGATCTACCGTCAGGCGCGTGACCTGCTGCTGGGACTCGGCGGGGAGCATGAGGAGGCGGTACGGCGCTTCGCCTGGCCCCGGTTCGAGGGCCCTTTCAACTGGGCGGTCGACTGGTTCGACACGATCGCGCGGGGCAACGGCCGTACGGCGTTGTGGATCGTCGAGGAGGACGGTTCCGAGGCCCGCTACACCTTCGACGAGATGGCCCGGCGCTCCGACCGGGTCGCGGCGTTCCTCGCGGCCCAGGGGGTCCGCAAGGGGGATCGCGTCATGCTCATGCTCGACAACCAGGTCGAGCTGTGGGAGTCGATGCTCGCGGTGACGAAACTGGGCGCGGTGATCCTGCCCGCGACCACCGCGCTCGGCCCGGCCGACCTGCCCGACCGCGTCGGCAGGGGCGGCGCCCGGTATGTGATCGCCAACGCCGCCGACACCGCCAAGTTCGACAGGGTCGAGGGGGACTACGTCCGGATCTGCGCCGACGGCGCCCCGGCGGGCTGGACTCCCTACCGCGACGCCTACGCCCTCGACGTGCCCCCGGCCGCGCATCCGGGCACCCTGCCGGACGATCCGCTGCTGCTGTACTTCACCTCGGGCACCACGAGCAGGCCGAAGCTGGTCGAGCACACCCAGGTCTCCTATCCGGTCGGCCACCTGACGACGGTCTACTGGATCGGCGTGCGGCCCGGCGACGTGCATCTGAACATCAGCTCCCCGGGGTGGGCCAAGCACGCCTGGAGCTGTTTCTTCGCGCCCTGGATCGCCGAGGCGACGATCTTCGTGTTCAACTACGGCAGGTTCGACGCGGGCGCGCTGCTCACCCAGATCCGCAGGGCGGGGGTGACGACGTTCTGCGCCCCGCCCACTGTGTGGCGGATGCTGATAAAAGCTGATTTGTCGGGTGGGCCGGGGGAGCTGCGGGAGGTGGTCTCCGCGGGAGAGCCGCTCAACCCCGAGGTGATCGAGCAGGTCCGCGGCCACTGGGGGCTGACGATCCGCGACGGCTTCGGCCAGACCGAGACCACGCTCTCGGTGGGCAACGTGCCCGGCATGCCGGTCAAACCGGGCTCGATGGGCCTGCCCATGCCCGGGGTCCCGGTGGTGCTGGTCGATCCCGTCACCGGCGAGCGCGCCCAGGAGGGCGAGATCTGCATCGACCTGGGCGAGCGGCCGCTCTCACTGATGGCCGGTTACCGGGGCGACGAGACGCGCAACGCCGACGCCATGGCGGGCGGCTACTACCACACGGGCGACGTCGCCTCCCGGGACGCCGACGGCTACATCTTCTACGTCGGCCGCACCGACGACGTGTTCAAGGCCTCCGACTACAAGATCTCCCCCTTCGAGCTGGAGAGCGTGCTCATCGAGCACCCGGCCGTCGCCGAGGCCGCCGTCGTGCCCGCGCCCGACGAGCTTCGCCTCGCCGTGCCGAAGGCCTACGTCACGCTGGCGGCCGGGTGGGAACCGGACAGGGAGACCGCGCTGGCCATCCTGCGGCACGCCCGCGAGCGGCTGGCGCCGTACCAGAGGGTGCGTCGTCTGGAGTTCTCCGGCCTGCCGAAGACGGTCTCCGGCAAGATCCGCCGGGTGGAGCTGCGGGGCCGCGCCGAGGAGGCCTCCCCCGGCGAGTGGCGCGACGAGCAGTTCCCCGAACTGCGCTCCTGAGGCCCGTTCACCCCCTCCGGTGACCGCGATGGTGACCGGAAGTGGACAAACATGTCACCCGTTCACGGATAGCTCCTGGTCCGGGGCACACGGGGTGGGCGGTGTCGTTCGCCCCGTGTGCCCGCTGCCACCCGGCGTGGCCGGTCGCGCGACCTCTCTGGTGATGTCGGTGGTTTCGCGGCGGAGGTGGAAGCGCGCGGTGAACGGACGAACGGCGGACGAGAGAACGGCGGGCAGCGTGGCGGCGGCGCGGGAGCTGGCCCTGCGACTACCCAACTGGACGATCTGGTACGGCCTGCACACCCACAGCTTCTGGGCGCTGCCCACGGCGGGGCACCTGGCCGCCACCCCCCACGTCGAGGCCCCGACCGCGCAGGAACTGGAGAGCACGGTCAGGCACATGGAGTATCTCGCCGCGCGGGCCGCCTCCCCCGAGCCCACGACGCCGTACGGCGGGCGCCACGCGGAGCACGACCCTTTCCATGGGGACCCCTGGGACCGGCCACCAGCCTTACCGGTGAGGACGGGCCCGACGAGGACGGTGCTGTGAGGGCCGGGCTGGCGCTGGCCGAGCTGCGGCGGGAGCTGTGCGCGGCCGGGGTCGAGACCGAGGAGCACGACGTGTTCCCGACGCGCTCCGGCGACCCGATGCTCAGCCTCGGCCCCGGGCTGATCGTGTGGGCCGGGCCCGAGTGGTTCCGGTGGGTCGGGGAGCGCGACAGGTGGCGCTACCACACGACGGGCGACCCCGCGGGGGCCGCCCGGCTGATCCGCCGCTTCCACGACCGCCTGCGGCGCGACCGGCAGGAGGACCTTCCCGTACGGCGCGAGCACCCCTGACCGCCTTTCGTTTTCCCGATTTTTCTGGATTTTTCGGTTTCTGGGGGAGTCGTCACCGGGGAAGTCTGTCCCAGGAGCCGGTCAACGCGGCGGCCGGTCGCCCCAGGAACGGAGACCCTGTGACATACGACGTGACGGCGGTACGGGCGCACTTCCCCGCGCTGGCGGAGGGGGCGGCGCACTTCGACGGACCCGGTGGCTCGCAGACCCCCGGCGTGGTCGCCGAGGCGGTGGCCGGGACGCTGCGCTCGGCCGTCGCCAACCGGGGCGTGATGACCGCGGCCGAGCGCCGCGCCGACGCGATCGTGACCGGTGCCCGCCACGCGATGGCCGACCTGCTCGCGGCCACGCCGCGGGGCGTCGTCTTCGGCCGCAGCATGACGCAGTTGACCTACGACATGGCTCGCGCGCTGGCCAAGGAGTGGAGCTCCGGCGACGAGGTCGTGGTCACCACGCTCGACCACGACGCCAACATCCGGCCCTGGGAGCAGGTCGCCCGGGCGCACGGCGTCACGGTGCGCCGCGCCGACTTCGACCCCGAGAGCGGGGAACTGCCCGTCGCCGCGGTCGCCGGCCTGCTCACCGAGCGCACCAGGGTCGTCGCCGTCACGGCAGCCTCGAACCTGCTCGGCACCCGTCCCGACGTCGCCGCGATCGCGGAGCGGGCGCACGAGGCCGGGGCGCTGGTCTACGTGGACGGGGTGCACCTGACGCCGCACGGCCTGATCGACATGGGGGCGCTCGGCGCCGACTTCTACGCCTGCTCGCCGTACAAGTTCCTCGGGCCGCACCTGGGCGTGCTCGCCGCGGACCCCGCCCTGCTCGAACGGATCCACCCCGACAAGCTGCTGCCGGCGAGCGACGCGGTGCCCGAGCGGTTCGAGCTGGGCACGCTGCCGTACGAGCTGCTGGCGGGCACGACGGCGGCTGTCGACTTCCTGGCGGACCTCGTGCCGGGTGAGGGGGACAGGCGGGCGCGGCTCGCCCGCTCGATGGCCGCGCTCGAAGGACACGAGCGGGCCATGCTCGACCGCCTTGAGGCGGGCCTGGCCGAGATCGGCGGGGTGCGGACGTACGGCGCGCCGGGGCGCAGCCGTACCCCGACGACACTGTTCACCGTCGGCGGCGTCACGCCCGCCGACACCTACCGGCTGCTGGGCGAGCGCGGGGTCAACGCGCCCGCCAGCTCCTTCTACGCGCTGGAGTGCTCCCGCAGGCTCGGCCTCGGCGACGCGGGCGCGGTGCGCGCCGGGATCGCCCCCTACACCGACGAGCAGGACGTGGACCGGCTGCTGAAGGGCGTGCGCGAGCTGGCCGGGTGAGTCCTCAGGCGGCCGTCCCCGCGGGCTGCGCGCGGCGGGCGGCCACCTCCCGCACGGCGACGAAGGCCAGCAGGGCGATGCTGCCCAGGTCGAAGACGATGCTCACCGTCGAGAGGCCGGGCCTGGCCGCCGGGTTGAGGAAGGTGAGGCCGAGGAAGGCGGTCTTGGCGAGGACGGCGGCCAGGGTGGCGGCCAGCCGTACGGGCGGGGAGAGGACCGCCCACAGCAGGGCGGCGCCCAGCAGGAGCTGGAGCACGCCGCGGTGCTGCAGCAGCGCCAGCACCATGGGGTCGGGGTCGGTGACGCCGTAGGTCGACCCCACCATGGACGGGTTGAGCAGGGCGAGCACCGGGAGTGTGGTGATCAGGCCCGTCACCGTGAGGGCGGCGCGGGCCGTGATCTCACCGGGTGGTTTCGGCGACATGGGGCAGGCTCCAATCCATCAGCTTGTCTGATCGTCAGCCTAACTGACGGATTTCGGGCCTTTCAAGGCCGTGCTCGGGGGGCCCGGATTTCGGTGTTCTCGCTGTTCAGGAAGGGTGCTCAGCTAACAACCAACATTCTAGGTAGATAAAGTGGGTTTTCGGCTATCATGGGAACATGGGAGCATTGCTCGATCTTGTGCAACTACGTACCTTTGTTGCCATCGCGGAGTGTGGCGGCTTCGGCCGGGCGGCGTCCGCGCTGCGGACGAGCCAGCCCACGGTGAGCCAGCACGTGCGATCCCTGGAACGCGTCGTCGGGCGACCCCTGGTCGAGCGGGCCGGCAGGCTGACCAGGTTCACCGCGGCCGGTGAGGTGCTGCTGGCCGAGGCGCGGCGACTCCTCGCCGCGCATGACGAGGCGATGTGCAGGCTCGGGGCCGAACAGGTCCCGACGCTGACCGTCGGGGCCATCGAGCACGCGGCCTCCCCGGTCCTGCCCGACCTGCTCACCGTCCTGATGTCCGCCCTGCCGGGACACGACGTGGTCTTCCGGCTCGACCGCAGCACGATCCTGGCGGAGGCGACGCTGCGCGGGACGCTGGACATGGCGCTGATCCTCGGCGCGGTCGCCAACGTGGGAGGGACGGAGGTCGGCTCGCTGCCGCTGCGCTGGCTGGCCTCCCCCGACTGGATCCCGCCCGCGCCCGGCGCGCCGCTGCCGCTCGTCGCCTTCCAGGAACCCTGCGGACTGCGCCAGCAGGCCGTCGGCGCGCTGGAGAGACTCGGCTGGATCGTGCGGATCACCACCGAGGCGGCCAACCTGGAGGGCATCCTCACCGCCGTCAAGGCGCGGCTCGGCGTCGCCCTGATGCCGACCGCGTGCGGCGTCCCGCCGGGCCTTGAGGAGGTCCGGCAACTGCCCCCGCAGGGCACTCTCGGGCTGCGCCTGCTCAGCAGACAGGGGCTCGACCCGGCGATCGAGGCGCACGCGGGCGACACCCTGCGCAGCTTCTTCGCCGCGGTGCCGCCCTCCCGGCCATTTCTCACGGGCCTTCCCGGTGGCGAGTCGCAGCGTCGCGACCAATACAAGACCGGGCATCCGATAAGCCAATCAAATTGACACCGATTAACAGGGCAAATTGTTTCCCGAATATCCGGGAAAGGTGGCCTGAAATGCTCGTATGTCATTGACTAAAACTGTCCGGCATGGTGTGATCCCATTGCGGCCCTGAATGGGGATCGGGGCCGGAGAAAACGATTCTGCTCCATTCGGGACGCGCTTTCCCGCCATTCGGCATGCCCGCGTCCCGGTGAGCGTCCCCCTTTTTGTTCACGCGTCCCATGCAACAGAAGAAGGCCACGCCGATGACACTGAGCGATGACTCGGCCACCCGTACCACCGAGAGACCCGTCCGGAAACGGGGCGGGCTACGCTCCCGGCGTCCCGTCGTCCTGATCGCCGGTCTGGCCGCGGCGGCCGTCGTCGGCGCCGTGATCGTCACCGTGGCGACCCGGGGCGGTGACCGCCCGGCGACACAGGCGGCCGCGAACGCCGCGGGCGCGCCTGTGACGGGCGGCACCCTCACCTACGCCGTGGCGGGCACCCAGGTCTCGCTCGATCCGGCAGTCGCGGCCACCGCGGTGACCGGTCTCATCGACCGCAACATCTTCGACTCCCTGGTCGCGCAGACAGGGCCGGACAGCTTCGGCCCCTGGCTGGCCAAGGAGTGGAAGGTCTCCGACGACGGCAAGGTCTACACCTTCACCCTCCGCGAGGGCGTCACCTTCCACGACGGCACCCCGCTCACCGCCCAGGCGGTCAAGGCCTCCCTCGACCACGTGGTCGATCCCGCGACCAAGTCGGCATACGCGGCCTCGCTGATCGCCCCCTACAAGGAGGCGCGGGCGGTGAGTGACCTGGTCGTCGAGGTGACGCTCTCGCGGCCCTTCACCCCCTTCCTGCAGGCGCTCTCCGTCCCCTACCTGGGCATCCAGAGCCCGGCCGCGCTCGCCAAGCCGGTCGCCGAGTACCGGCCGGTCGGCACCGGCCCCTTCTCCTACGTCTCCTGGGAGAAGGACAAGCGCGTCACCCTCAAGCGCAACCCCGGCTACGCCGCGACCCCCGCGGGCGCCTCCCACCAGGGGGCCGCCTACCTCGACGGCCTGGTCTTCGAGTTCGTCTCCGAGGACGCCACCCGGTACGGCGCGCTGACCAGCGGCCAGGTGCAGGCGATAGCGGGCGTGCCGCCCGTCAACGCCGACAAGCTGAAGGCCCTGTCCGGGTTCACGCTGGACACCCAGGAGACCCCCGGGCTCAACTACAACCTCTACCTCAACCAGACCCGCGGGCCGCTGCGCGACGTCCGGGTCCGCCGCGCCCTGTCCGCCTCGGTGAACGTCGAAGAGCTGATCAGGAGCATCTACTTCGGTCACTACAAGGCGGCGCGCAACCCGCTCAGCGCCACCACCGCCGCCTACGACGTGGGCGCCGAGAGCGAACTCGCCTCCTACAACCCCACGGAGGCCGCGAGGCTCCTGGACGAGGCGGGCTGGAAGGAGAAGGACAAGGACGGCTACCGCGTCAAGGACGGCAAGCGGCTCACCCTCGTGTGGCCCTTCTGGGCCGAGGGCAACAAGGACCAGCGCGACGTCCTGGCCGAGGGCATCCAGGCGCAGGCCAAACTCGTCGGCATCCAGATCGACAGGCCGACCGTCGACACCGGCGCCTTCGTGAGCAAGCACCTCATCGGCGGCGGCTACGACCTGATCGACGTGAGCTTCGCCAGGCCGACCCCCGACGTGCTGCGGTTCGCCTTCGCCTCGGGCAACACCTACGCCAAGGCGGGCGGCAACGTCGCGCTCGTCGACTCGCCCGAGATTGACAAGTGGGTCGAGGAGGCGGCCGAGACCTCCGACCCGGAGACGGCCAGGCGTGACTACGCCGCCGTGCAGAAGGAGGTCCTCAAGCAGGCCTACGTGCTGCCCCTCTACACCCCCGTTCAGCTCGTCGGCCTGTCGGGCAAGGTGCGCGGCGTCACCTTCGACGCCCAGACCTACCCCGTCTTCCACGGCGCCTGGCTGGGGGCCTGATCCCGATGCCGCCGCTGGCACGCTGGCTGGCACGCAGGCTCGCGCTGACCCTGTTCGTGCTGTGGGGGACGGCGACGCTGGCCTTCGCCGGCATGCGGCTGGTGCCCGGAGACCCCGCCCACGTCATCGCGGGCGGGGTCCAGGCGAACGCCACCCCCGAGGTGCTGGAGACGATCCGCGCCCAGTACGGCCTGCACGACCCCCTGCCCGTCCAGTACGCGATCTTCATCGGCAGGCTGGTCCGCGCCGACCTCGGCGAGTCCTACCAGCTCAACCAGCCGGTGAGCACGGTCGTCCTGGAACAGCTCGGCGCCACCGTCTCCCTCGCCGCCGGTGCCGCCGTGCTCGGCTTCACCCTGGCCCTGGTCCTCGCCCTGCTCACCGCGGGGCGCCCCAGGGCCGGGGCCCTGACCCGCGCCCTGGAGTTCTGCGCCATCTCGACCCCCAACTTCTGGATCGGCATCCTGCTGCTCGGCGCCTTCTCCTTCAGCCTCAACTGGTTCCCCGTCCTCGGCGAGGACGGCCCCCGCGCGCTCGTGCTGCCGTGGATCACCCTCGCGCTGCCCATCGCGGGCGTGCTCGCGCAGATCACCAGGGAGGGCCTCGAACGCGCCCTAGGCCAGCCCTTCACGCTGACCGCCAGATCGCGGGGCGCCACGGAGAACCGCATCCGGCTGCGGCACGCCCTGCGGCACGCCGCGCTGCCCGTCCTCACCCTGTCCGGCTGGGCGCTCGGCGAACTCCTCGCCGGGGTCGTGGTCGTCGAGACCGTCTTCGCCCGCCAGGGACTCGGCCAGGTCGTCGTCTCGGCGGTCAACGGCAGGGACTTCCCGGTGGTGACCGGCGTGGTCGTGCTCGCGGCCCTCACCTTCTCGGTGATCAACACCGGTCTCGACCTGCTCTACCGGGTGGTCGATCCCCGCGTACGGCAGGCCGCCCTGTGACCGCCCCCGCGCTCGCGCGGCCGTACCGGAAAGTGCGCCCTGGGCTGTGGGCCGCCTGGGCGTTCCTCGCGCTCGTCTGCTGCGCGGCGCTGTTCCCCGCGCTGTTCGCCGGGGCGCCCGACCAGGTGGACGCGACCGCCGTGCTGCGCGGTCCCGGCGCCGGGCACCCGTTCGGCACCGACCAGCTCGGCCGCGACATCCTCGCCCGCGTGGTGTACGGCGCGCGCGCCTCACTGTTCGTCGGCCTCGGCTCGACGCTGCTCGCGGGCGCCGTCGGCTCGGCGTGGGGCCTGCTGGCCGCGCTCGGCGGCAGGGCCGTCGGCGAGGCCGCCATGCGCCTGGCCGACATCCTGCTCGCCTTCCCCGGCATCCTGACGGCGCTGCTCGTGGTCGCCGTCCTCGGCCCCGGCACCCGCAACGCCACCCTGGCCATCACCATCGCCTTGGCCCCCGGCTTCGCCCGGATTGTCAGGGTCCAGGCCCTCGTCGTGCGCGACTCCGCCTACGTCAGGGCCGCGATCAACCTGGGGCTGCGGCCCTGGCGGATCCTGCGGCGGCACATCGTGCCGAACGTGCTCGCGCCGCTGCTCATCCTGGCGACGCTGAACGTCGGCACCGCCATCATCGCCGGGGCCTCCCTCAGCTTCCTCGGCCTCGGCCCACGGCCCCCCGCCCCCGAGTGGGGCTCCATGCTCGCCCAGGCCCGCAACTACCTCGACGTCTCCTGGACCCTCGCCCTCTTCCCCGGCGCCGCCATCACGTTGACCGTCATGTCCGCCACGGCCGCGGGGCGCGCCCTGCAGGCCCGCTACGAGAGGCGGGAACCGTGACGGAACCGCTGGTCGTCGTGGACGGCCTCTCCGTCGACTTCACCACCCGGCACGGCCCGGTGCGCGCCGTACGGGATGTCAGCCTGACGCTGCGCGCGGGCGAGTGCCTGGCTGTGGTCGGCGAGTCGGGTTCCGGCAAGAGCGTGACCGCCCGCACCCTGCTCGGCCTGGCCGGGCAGGGCGCCGACGTGCGCGCCCGCACCCTGTCGTTCGCGGGACACGACCTGCGCCGCCTGGGCGCGCGGCAGTGGCGGCGGCTGCGCGGGCGGCAGGTCGGCTACGTCCTGCAGGACGCGCTGACCTCCCTGGACCCGCTGCGCAGGATCGGCTACGAGGTCGCAGAACCCCTTGAGGTGCACGGCCTGGCGACCCGCGACGACCTCGACGACCAGGTCGTCGGGCTGCTGGCCGAGGTGGGGATCCCCGACCCCGAGGTCCGGCTCCTGCAGTATCCCCACGAGCTGTCCGGCGGTCTGCGGCAGCGGGCCCTGATCGCCTCGGCCATCGCGGCGCGGCCCCGGCTGCTCATCGCCGACGAGCCGACCACCGCCCTCGACGTCACGGTTCAGGCCCAGGTCCTCGACGTGCTGGCCGCCAGGCGCGACGCGGGTACGGCGCTGCTGCTGATCAGCCACGACCTGGCGGTCGTGGCCAGGCTCGCCGACCACGTCGCCATCCTCTACGCGGGAACCGTCGTCGAACAGGGACCCGCCGCCGAGCTGCTCGCGGCCCCCGCCCACCCCTACACGGCCGACCTGCTCGCCGCGGTGCCCTCCGTCGAAGGGCCGGTGCCCGACCTGTCCGGGCTCCGCTCGGCGCCCGCCGCCCAGGAGGGCTGCCCGTACGCGCCCCGGTGCCCGCTGGCCGACGACCGCTGCCGCGAACGGCTGCCCGAGGCGCTGCCGTACGACACCGGGCGCCTTGTCCGCTGCTGGTATCCGGGGGGCGCGCCCGCGAGCGTGCCCGGGGAGCGCTCCGCCGTTCCCGTCGTGCCGGCGCGGGCCGAGCCGGTCCTCACCGTGCGGGGCCTCACCAAGCGCTTCCGTTCGCCCGACGGCTCCCACCGCACCGCGGTCGACGACGTGTCGTTCGACCTGGCGGCGGGGGAGGCGCTGGGGATCGTCGGCGAGTCCGGGTCGGGCAAGAGCACGACCGCGAGGATCGTCCTGGCGGAGTTCGAGCCGGACGCCGGATCGGTGCTGCTGCACGGCGAACCCTGGAGCGGCCTGCGGGAGAGGGACCGCCGCGCCCGGCGCTCCCGCATCCAGCTCGTGGACCAGGACCCGCTGAGTTCCTTCGACCCCCGCTACACCGTCGAGGAGGTCGTCGCGGAGGCGCTGCCCCGTACTCGGGACCGTGGCGAACGTGTCGCCGAGCTGCTCGGGCAGGTCGGGCTCGACCCCGCGATCCTCCGCAGACGGCCGGGCCAGCTCTCCGGCGGCCAGCGGCAACGCGTGGCCATAGCGCGGGCGCTCGCCCCCGGCCCCGACGTGCTCGTCTGCGACGAGCCGGTCTCCGCGCTCGACGTCACCGTCCAGGCCCAGATCCTGACGCTGCTCACCCGCCTGCGACGCGACGCCGGGGTCTCACTGCTGTTCATCTCGCACGACCTGGGCGTCATCCGCCAGGTGTGCGACCGGGTGGCCGTCATGAAGGACGGCAAGGTGGTCGAGACCGGACAGGTCGAGACCGTCTTCCGCGCCCCACAGGCCACCTACACCCGGGCGTTGCTCGCCGCCGTGCCACGGATCGGCCCCGGCCCCCGTGTCCCGGCGCGTCCGCGCGTCCCGGAACCCGTCCCCGTCACGGACCTGAAAGGGCCCACATGACCTCAACCACTCCTGAACCGTCCCCCGAGGGCCTGCACCCCGGCTGGACCCCGGCGCCACGATCCGTCGTCGTGACGGGAGCCGCCTCGGGCATCGGCAGGGCGACCGTCGAACTGTTCGCGGAACGGGGAGTCGGCGTCGTCGCCGTCGACCACGACGAATGGGCACTGAAGGAGGTCGCCCGCCTGGAGAAGGTCGTCCCCCTCGCGGGCGACGTCTCCACGGAGGCCGCCAACCAGAAGGCTGTCGCGCTGGCCGTCCAGGAGTTCGGCAGGCTCGACGCCGTCGTGCTCAACGCCGGAATCGGCGGCACCCGCCCCTTCGAGGCTCCCGGCGCGGTCGAGGCCGCAGAACGCATCCTCTCCGTCAACCTGCGCGGCCCCATCCTGGGCATCCGGGCCGCGGCGCCCGTGCTGCGCGAGGGCGGCGGCGGATCCATCGTGGTGACCGCCTCGGTCGCCGGGCTGCGCGCCGACCCGGGCAACTGGGCCTACAACGCCTCCAAGGGCGCCCTGATCAACCTCGCACGGGCCGCCGCCATCGACTACGCCGTCCAGAACATCCGGGTCAACGCCCTGGCCCCCGGCCTCACCTGGACCCGGATCAACGAGGGAGTACGGCAGAACCCGGCCTTCGCGGCGGAGATCGAGCGGCGCATCCCGCTGCAGCGCTTCGGCGAACCCCGCGAACAGGCCGAGGTCATCTGGTTCCTGACCTCCCCGGCCGCCTCCTACGTCACCGGGACGACGCTGGTCGCCGACGGCGGCCTCGACGCCAGCCTGGGTGTCCTCCCCCTGCCCTTCCAGTGATCCCCGTTCCTCCGCAACCCGTCTGACAAGGAGAGTTCACGATGAGCACCACGGAGACCAGCAGAGAGGCCACCGAGGTCAACCGGGCGGTGGCCAGGCGCTTCTACGAGGAGGTCGTCTCCCAGGGCCGCCTTGAGGTCCTCGACGAGATCGTCGCCGAGGACGGCACCGACGCCGCGGGCCCCGCCCTCGGCGGTGGCGGCCGCGCCGGGTTCGTCCAGCACATCACCTGGCTGCGCCAGGCGGTCGAGGGCGTGACGGCCACGGTGACCGACACCGTCGCCGAGGACGACAGGGTCGTCGTCTACTGGACCATCGAGGGGGTGCAGCGCGGCGAGGTGTTCGGCGCCCCGCCGAGTGGCCGCCGCTTCGTCGGCCAGAGCATCAGCACCATCAGGTTCCGTGACGGCCAGATCATCGAGTACGAGGTCCTGCCCGACCGTCTGGGCATCGTGCAGCAGCTCGTCTGAGCCTCCGCCGCCCGCCCCCGTGGTCAGGGGGCGGGCGGCGCCAGCAGGCCGGTGCTCGCGCTCAGCCCGCCGTCCACGGGCAGCGTCACCCCGGTGACGTAGGAGGCCGCGGGCGAGGCCAGGAACCAGATGACCTCCGCCTGCTCCTCGGGACGCGCCCAGCGGCCCATCGGAATCCGCCGGGTCAGCTCGGCCGCGAAGGCGGGATCCTCCCGGTGCACCGCCGTACGCGGCGTGTCGGTGAGGCCGGGCGCGACCGCGTTGATCCTGATCCCCTGGGCCGCGTAGTCGATCGAGGTCGCCCGCACCAGGTTCACCACCCCCGCCTTGGCCGCGTTGTAGGCCCACACCCCGGGATCGCCCGCCAGGCCCGAGACCGACGCGGTCACCACGATCGCCCCGCCGCCCAGGCCGCGCATGACCGGCACCGCGGCCCGGATGCCCAGCACCGGGCCGCGGAGGTTGACCGCGACGATCCTGTCGAAACGCTCGACCGCCCCCGGCGACTCCAGGGGAGGGGTCGCCCCGATCCCGGCGTTGAGCACCACGGCGTCGAGCCCGCCGAACCTCTCCACGGCCAGCGCGACCGCCCTGCGGTTGTCGGCCTCCGTGGACACGTCCCCCAGCAGGGGAACGACCCCCGCCGACGTCCCGAGGCCGCAGAGCCCGGCCTCGGAGACGTCGACGGCGACCACGCCGTATCCACGACCGGCGAACAGCTCGACGCACGCCCGCCCGATCCCGGCCCCGGCGCCGGTCACGACCACGGAGCGCACGCTCAGACCGCCAGCCCGTCGATCCACGTCCTGATCGCCTGGGCCGTGGTGTCCGAACGCTCCTCAAGGGTGGTGAAGTGGTCACCGGGGATGTCCACGGACTCGTGCGCCACCGGCCAGTACGCCCGCCAGTCAAGGCGCCCCTCGGGATCGACGGTCGTGCCGCGCAACGGCTCCGTCGCCCGCAGCAGCAGGATCGGCGTCTGCACCGGCTTCGGCTGCCAGCCGACGAAGAGCCGGTTGTACAGCCCCATCGTGGTCAGCCTGCTGTCGTGCAACGTCATGTCGAACCGGTCGATGCGCTCCAGCATCCCGCCGATCATGCCGCCGAGCCACCACTCCATGCCCTCCTGGCCCGCCGCGTCGATCGGGTAGCTGTCGATCAGCGCGAGCCCGGCGGGCGTCAGCCCCTGGTCCTCAAGGGCGACGGCCACCGCGTGCGCGACACAGCCGCCCATCGAACGGCCGACGATCACGAAGGGCTCGTCCTCCCCGACGACGGAGCGCAGACCCTCCACGTTCATCTGGACCAGCGTCTCCAGCGAGTCGGGCAGCGCCTCGTCCTCCCCGTCGGTGAACCCGGGGGAGGGCACGACGTGGACGTTCCGCTCACCCCTGAAGGTCTGGCCGAACCGGGAGTACTCGTGCGGCCCCGAGATCGCGCTGAGCGCGGGGAAGCACACCAGGGACACCCTCCCGGGGCCGGTGGCCAGCTTGATCGGGGGCAGCACGTGCCGGTCACGCTCGGCGGCGCCGAACTGCCCACGCGCGTGCGAGACCGCGAGCAGCAGCTCGGCCGCCTGCACGTGCTTGCCCGTGTCGTGCATCCGCCGGTGCAGCGCGGCCAGCCCGCCGCCCCCCTGCCCCGTTCCGGTACGGCCAGGCCGTACCTCCCGAGGCGTGTCTCCCAGCTCACGGCCGAGCAGGTCGGCGATGGCCTGGGGGGTGGGGTGGTCGAAGGTGAGGGTGGCGGGCAGGCGCAGTCCGCTGGCGGTGCTGAGGCGGTTGCGCAGCTCGACGGAGGTCAGCGAGTCGAGTCCCAGCTCGATGAGCGCCCGGTCGGCGGGAATGGTGTCCGGCGCCGGGTGGTCGAGCACCGTGCCGACCTCGGCGCGGACCAGCCCCAGCAGGACCTCGGCCCGCGCCTCACCGTCGAGCCCGGCCAGCCTGCCCACGAGCGACGCCCCGCCCCCCGCTCCCGCGCGGGAGCGCGCGGCGGGCCGGGCGGCCCTGACGAGACCGCGCAGCAACGGCGCGGGCGTCCCCTCGACGGTTGACGCCAGCAGCGCGGGCACCACGACGCCCCGCGTCTGCCCGGAGACGGCGGCGTCGAACAGTGCGAGCGCCCGCTCCGTCGGCAGTGACCGCAGCCCGCTGCGCGCGATACGCGCCTGGTCCGCCGCGCCGAGCCGGGTGGTGATGCCGCTCTCCTGCTCCCAGATGCCCCAGGCCAGGGAGGTCGTCCCCGGGTGGTTGGTCGCCAGGGCGTCGAGATAGGTGTTCGCGGCGGTGTAGGCGGCCTGGGCGGCTCCCCCGAGGAGTCCCGCGACGGAGGAGAACAGCACGAGGGCGGGGGAGTGCTCGCGGGTGAGCTCGTGCAGCAGGTGCGCACCGTCGATCTTGGGGGTCAGGACGGGGTGGAGGCGTTCCGGGGTGAGGCCGGTCAGCGGGGTGTCGTCGGTGACGCCCGCGGTGTGGACGACGGCGGTGAGGGGGTGCTCCGCGGGGATGGCCCGGATCAGCTCGGTGAGGGCTCGCCAGTCGGCGATGTCGGTCGCGGTGACGGTGACCTGGGCGCCCAGAGCGGTGAGTTCGGCCTTGAGTTCTTTGGCTCCCGGGGTGTCCAGTCCGCGTCGTCCGGTCAGGACGAGGTGGCGGACGCCGTGGGTTGTGACGAGGTGGCGGGCGAGGGTGGCGCCGAGGGTGCCGAGGCCACCGGTGACCAGCACCGTCCCTTCGGGGTCCCAGCCGAGCCCCTCCGCGACCTCCGGAGCGGCCAGCGGAGCCAGCCGGGGGATCAGGGCCTCTCCCGCGCGCACCGCGAACTGCGGCTCCTCGGCGGCCACGGCCGCGGCGACCGCCGACGGCAGCCCCTCCAGCGACCGCGCCGCGCCGTCCAGGTCGGCCAGCAGCACCCGCCCCGGATTCTCCGCCTGCGCCGAACGCGTCAGACCCCAGACGGGGGCGGTGGTCAGGTCCGAGGGCTCCTCACCCGTCGTGACGGCGTCACGCGTCAGCACCAGCAGCCGGGTCTCGTGCCAGCGGTCCTCCTCGAACCACCGGCGCAGTACGGCCAGCGTCCGCTCGGCGTTGTCGTGCGCCCCGGCCACCGGATCGTCCTGGGGAGAGACCGCGAGCACCACGAAGGCGGGGACGGGCTCCCCGGCCTCGACGGCGTCGGCCAGCGAGTCCAGGTCCGCGAAGAGCGAGGTGGTCACCCCGGCCTCACGGAGCCCGTCGTACAGCTCCCGGTCGTCAAGCACGGCCCAGCCCTGGCGCCCGGCCTGTCCCGGGGCCAGCGGGGACCACTCAACCTGGAACAGGCCGTTCTCGGTTGCCGGTCCCGCCTCCTTCAACTGCCCCACCGAGACAAGGCGGGCGACGAGCGCGTCGATCGAGACGACGGGGGCACCCGTGGTGTCGGTCGCGTGCAGGGTCAGCGACGCCGTGTCGGACATCACCACCCTGACCCGCAGCGTGGACGCGCCGGAGGCGTGCAGCCGTACGCCGTTCCAGGCGAACGGCAGCCGGTTGCTGCCCTCGGGCACGTCGGCGAGCCCCCGCAGCGCGGGCAGGTGCACCGCGGCGTCCAGCAGCGCGGGATGCACCCCGAAACCCGCGGCGTCCTGCGCGTACGGCTCGGGCAGCGCGACCTCGGCGAACAGCTCCTCACCCCGCTGCCAGGCGGCACGCAGCCCACGGAACGCCGGGCCGTACTCCAGCCCCGCCTCGTCGAGGGCCGGATAGACCGTCTCCACCTCGACCGGCTCCGCACCGGCGGGCGGCCACACCGCCAGGTCGGCGGTCTCCTCGTGCGGGCCGCCCTCGGTCAGGGTCGCGCTGGCGTGGTGGGTCCAGTCCGCTGAGCCGTCACCGGGCCGGGAGTAGATCTCCACGGCCCGGCCTCCGGGCGACCCCTGCGCGCCGGTGACGATGACCTGGAGCTGTACGGCGTCGCGGGCGGTGAGGACCAGCGGCGTGTGCAGGACGAGTTCCTCGATCGTGTCGAGACCGGTCACGTCGGCCGCGTGCACGGCCAGCTCGATGAAGGCCGTACCGGGGACGATGACCGTCCCGAAGACCGCGTGGTCGGCCAGCCAGGGGTGGGTCGCCAGGGAGAGACGGCCGGTCAGGACGGTTCCCTCACCGTCGGCGAGCGGAACCGCCGCACCGAGCAGCGGATGCTCCGCGGCGCCGAGCCCGAGCCCCGCCACGTCACGCGGCAGGTCGGCCGGGGGCTGCGCCCACAGCCGTTCCCGCTGGAAGGGATAGGTGGGCAACTCGACGGCCTGCGGCCGCCCGGTGAGGGTGGCCGCCCAGGTGACGTCGGTGCCGTTGACGTACAGGTGGGCGGCGGCGGTGAGGGCGGTGACGGGCTCCGGCCGGTTACGGCGCAGGGTGGTGAAGGCCGGGGTGCCGAGGGTGGTCTCGGTGGCGAAGGCGGTCAGAACCGGGTCCGGGCCGAGTTCGAGGAAGAGGTCGGTGTCCTGGGCGGCAGTGCTGAGGACCTCGTGGAAGCGGACGGCATGGCGCAGGTGGTCGGCCCAGTAGGCGGGGTCCGTGTGTTCAAGGGCGGTTCCGGTGTGGTCGGAGATGACCGGCAGAACCGGCTGGTTGAAGGTCAGGTCGCCGATGGCGTCGCGGAACTCGTCGAGGATCGGGTCGAGGTGGTGGGAGTGGAAGGCGTGGCTGACCGTGAGCTTCCGGGTCTTGCGGCCCTGTTCGGCGAAGTGGTCGGTGACCTTCTGAACGGCGTCGGCGTCACCGGAGATGACAGTAGAGGTGGGGGTGTTGAGGGCGGCGATGGTGACGCCGGGTCCGAGCAGCGGGAGGACGTCTGCTTCGGGGGCGTTGATGGCGGCCATGGCGCCCGGGGGGAGTCCGTCCATGAGGCGGGCACGTGTGGCGACCAGCCGTACGGCGTCTTCCAGGTTGAGGACCCCGGCGAGGTGGGCGGCGGTGATGCCGCCGATGGAGTGGCCCGCGACCGCCGTGGGGTGGATGTTCCAGGAGGCCAGCAGAGCGTGCAGGGCGGTGTGCAGGGTGAAGAGGGCGGGTTGGGTGTAGAGGGTGTGGTTGAGCAACGCCTCGTGGGCGGGGTCGAAGATGACCTCCCGGAGGGGGACGTCGAGATGGGCGTCGAACAGGGTGGCTACCGTGTCGAAGGCTTCGGCGAAGGCCGGGTAGGTCTCGTAGAGGGTGCGGCCCATGCCGGTGCGCTGGCTGCCCTGGCCGGTGAACAGGAACGTCACCCGGGGGGTACCGGTGGGCGTGCCGGTGATGGCGAGGGCGCGCAGGCGCTTGGCGAGGTCGGCGGGGGTGTCGCCGAGGACGACCGCGCGGTGCTCGAAAGTGGTGCGGGTGGTGGCCAGGGAGTAGGCGACGTCCTCGGGCCGCAGGCCGTCCAGGTGGTCGGCCAGTTGGGCGGCCTGGGCGGTCAGCGCCTCCGCCGAACGTGCCGAGACGACCAGCGGAACCACCCCGACGGTTCCCGGCTCCGGGGTGGCCGGTGCGGGATCGGGGGCCTGTTCGATGATGACGTGGGCGTTGGTGCCGCTCACCCCGAAGGCCGAGACGGCGGCCCTGCGCGGGTGCTCGGTCTCGGGCCAGGGGGTGTTCTCGGTGAGCAGCCGTACGGTTCCGGCACTCCAGTCCACGTGCGGGGTCGGCTCGTCCACGTGCAGGGTCTTGGGCAGGACTTTCTCGCGCAGGGCCTGGACGGTTTTGATGATTCCGGCGACGCCCGCTGCGGCCTGGGCGTGGCCGATGTTGGACTTCAACGAACCGAGCCACAACGGCTGCTCGGCGGGCCGGTCCTCGCCGTAGACCGCGATCAACGCCTGCGCCTCGATGGGGTCGCCGAGGGTGGTCCCGGTGCCGTGTGCCTCGACGGCATCGACCTCGGCGGGAACGAGCGCGGCGTCTTCGAGGGCCTGGCGGATCACCCGCTGCTGGGCGGGGCCGTTCGGCGCCGTGAGGCCGTTGGAGGCGCCGTCCTGGTTGATGGCGGTGCCTCGGACGACGGCCAAGATGCGGTGTCCGTTGCGCTGGGCGTCCGACAGCCGTTCCAGGAGGAGAAGCCCGGCGCCCTCGGCCCAGCCGGTGCCGTCGGCCGCCGCGGCGAAGGCCTTGCACCGGCCATCAGGGGCGAGCCCCCGCTGCCGGGAGAACTCGGTGAACCCGATCGGGGTGGCCATCACCGTCGCACCCCCGGCCAGCGCCAGGTCCGACTCCCCGGACCGCAGCGCGCGGACCGCCAGATGCAGCGCGACCAGCGAGGACGAGCAGGCCGTGTCCACGGTCACCGCCGGTCCCTCGAAGCCGAAGGTGTAGGAGATGCGGCCCGAGACGACGCTGGCGAGGTTGCCGATGGCGAGATACCCCTCCAGGTCGTCGGGCACCTCGGTGAACCGTGAACCGTAGGTGTTGTCGGCGACCCCCGTGTAGACCGCGGTCCTGCTGCCCCGCAACGAGGCCGGGTCGATGCCCGCGCGCTCCAGCGTCTCCCAGGCCAGTTCCAGCAGGAGACGCTGCTGCGGGTCGCTGGCCAGGGCCTCACGCCGGGAGATGCCGAAGAACTCGGCGTCGAAATCACCCGGGTTGTCCAGGAAGCCACCGTGCCGGGTGTAGGAGGTGCCCGGCTGGTCCGGGTCGGGGTCGTACAGCTCCTCCAGGTTCCAGCCCCGGTCCGCGGGGAACTCGGCGACGGCGTCCCCGCCGGTCGCGACCAGGTCCCACAGCCGCTCCGGGGTGTCGGTGCCACCGGGCAGGCGGCAGGCCATGCCCACGATCGCGATCGGCTCCCTGGCCTTGGCCTCGATGTGCCGCAGCCTTCTCTCGGCCTGCTTGGTCTCGGCGATCGAGCGCTTGAGATACTCGCGCAGCTTGTCGTCGTTGGCCATGGTGGATCAGCCCCTGTCCAGGAGGTCGAAGAGTTCGTCGTCGGTCGCGGAGTCGAGGTCGATCTCCTCGTCATCCGTGTCGCTCACGGCCGCCACCACGTCGAGACGCGTCACGAGGGCACGCAGCCGGGCCACGATCTCGGCCCGCTCGCCGTACTCGCCGGACAGCGCCTCCTCAAGGCGCCGCAGCGCGGCGAGCGGTGAGACGGCCGCGGCGGCCTCCTCGGTGTCGGGCAGCAGGGTGAGGATGTGGCCGGTCACCGCGGCCGGAGTCGGATGATCGAAGATCAACGTGGTGGGAAGCGGCAGCCCGGTGGCCGTCCTGAGCCGGTTGCGCAGATCGACCGCGGTCAGCGAGTCGAGACCCAGCTCACGGAAGGCCGCTGTCGTGTTGACCGCCTCCGGGTCGGAGTGCCGCAGCACCGCCGCGACCTCGGTCCGCACCAGATCCAGTACGGCTTCGCGCCGCTCCTGCGGGTCGAGCCCGGTGAGCCTGTCGGCCTGGGAGACGGTCGTGGCGGAGACGCTCACGGCCACCTCGGAGGAGGTTCCGGAGGAGCGCGTCGCGTCGAGCCAGTAGCGCGACCGCTGGAAGGCGTAGGTCGGCAGCTCGATCCGGCGCGAACCGGCTCCCGAGAGCGCGACCGTCCAGTCGACGGGGACGCCGCGGACGAACGCCTCGGCCAGCGACGTCAGGAACCTGTCGAACCCGCCCTGGTCGCGGCGGAGTGTCCCGGTGACCAGCGTGGGCGGCCCGTCGTCGGCGTCCAGCGTCTCGTGGACGCTCGCGGTGAGCACCGGATGCGGGCTGACCTCGATGAAGACCGTGTGCCCCTCCCCGGCCAGCGCCCTGGTCGCCTCCTCGAACCGCACCGTGTGCCGCAGGTTGGTGTACCAGTACTCCGCGTCGAGACCGGAGGTGTCGATCCAGCCCCCGGTGGCCGTGGACAGCATCGGCACGGTCCCGGTGCGCGGGACGATCGGCGACAGCGCCTTGACCAGGTCGTCGTGGATGGACTCGACCTGGGCCGAGTGCGAGGCGTAGTCGACCGGGACGCGGCGGTTGCGCACCCCCTCCGCGTCGAGCTGGGCCAGTAGCTCCACCAGGGGCTCGACCTCGCCGGAGACCACCACGCTCGACGGGCCGTTGACGACGCCGACGGACAGCCGCCCGCCCCACGCCGCGAGCCTGCTCTCCGCCTCGGCGGCGGGCAGCGAGACCGACGCCATGCCGCCGTCGCCGGACAGCGCCGTGATGGCCTGGCTGCGCAGCGCGACAACCCTGGCGGCGTCCCGCAGCGAGAGCCCCCCGGCCACGACGGCCGCGGCGATCTCCCCCTGGGAGTGACCGACCACCGCGTCGGGGCTGACGCCGTACGAGCGCCACAGCTCGGCGAGCGAGACCATGACCGCCCACAGCACCGGCTGCACCACGTCCACCCGGTCGAGACCGGGGGCGCCCGGCGCGCCGCGCACCACGTCGAGCAGCGACCAGTCGGTGAACTCGGAGAGCGCGGCGGCGCACTCGGTGAGCCGTTCGGCGAACACCGGCGCCGTCTCCAGCAGCCCGGCGGCCATGCCCTGCCACTGCCCGCCCTGACCGGGGAAGACGAACACGACCTTGCCCTCGACGTCGGCGGTGCCGCGCACCACGTGGTCGGGCAGGGCGCCGTCCCCGGTGAGGGAGCGCAGCCCGGAGACGAGCGCCTCCCGGCCCGAACCGACCACGACGGCGCGTTCGGCGAGCGTCCTGCGGGTCGTGACGAGCGAGCGCGCCACGTCGGCGGGTTCGAGTTCGGCGCGTCCCTCGACGAACGTGGCGAGGCTGACGGCCTGGCCGCGAAGCCCCTCGGGCACGTGCCCGGAGAGCACCCACGGCAGCGCGGCCGGCTCCTTGACGGGTTCCTCGACGGGTTCCTCGATGGCGGGCGGCTGCTCCAGGATCACGTGGGCGTTGGTGCCGCTGACCCCGAAGGAGGAGACCGCGGCACGCCGTGGCCGGTCGTCCCGCGGCCACGGCCTGGCCTCGGTGAGCAGTTCGACCGCCCCGAGGGACCAGTCGACGTGCGGGGTTGGCTCCTCCACGTGCAGGGTCTTCGGCAGCAGGCCGTTCCGCATCGCCATGATCATCTTGATGACGCCAGCGCCTCCCGCGGCCGCCTGGGTGTGGGCGATGTTCGACTTCAGCGAGCCGAGCCACAGCGGCTTCTCCCGGGGCCTGTCCTGGCCGTAGGTGGCGATGAGCGCCTGCGCCTCGATCGGGTCGCCCAGGGTCGTGCCGGTGCCGTGGGCCTCGACGGCGTCCACCTCGGACGGGCCGAGTCCGGCGTTGGCCAGAGCCTGCCGGATGACCCGCTGCTGTGAGGGGCCGCTTGGCGCGGTCAGCCCGTTGGAGGCGCCGTCCTGGTTCACCGCCGAGCCGCGCACCACCGCGAGCACCGGGTGACCGTTCCTGCGGGCGTCGGACAGCCGTTCGAGGAGCAGCAGGCTGACGCCCTCGCCCCAGCCGGTGCCGTCCGCCGTCGAGGAGAACGCCTTGCACCGCCCGTCCGTGGACAGACCCCGCTGCCGGGAGAACTCGACGAACGTGGTCGGCGTCGACATCACCGCGACCCCGCCCGCCAGCGCCAGGTCCGACTCCCCGGAACGCAGCGACTGGGCGGCAAGGTGCAGCGCGACCAGCGACGACGAGCAGGCCGTGTCCACGGTCACCGCGGGGCCCTCGAACCCGAAGGTGTAGGAGATCCGCCCCGAGGCGATGCTTCCCGCGCTGCCGTTGACCAGGTATCCCTCCAGGTCACCCGGGATCTCCTGCAGCCGGGGCGCGTAGTCGTGGTACATCATCCCGGCGAACACCCCCGTACGGCTGCCGCGCAGCGAGAGCGGGTCGATGCCCGCCCGCTCGAACGCCTCCCAGGTCACTTCGAGCAGCAGCCGCTGCTGGGGGTCGGTGGCGAGCGCCTCGCGGGGGGAGATGTTGAAGAACGCCGCGTCGAAGTCGGCGACGTCCCGCAGGAACCCGCCGTGACGCGTGTAGGACTTGCCCACCCTGTCCGGGTCGGGGTCGTACAGCTCCTCCACGTCCCACCCCCGGTCCGAGGGGAACTCGGAGACGGCGTCGCTCCCGCTCTCGACCAGCCGCCACAGCGCCTCGGGCGACTCGATCCCGCCGGGGAGCCTGCACGCCATCCCGACGATCACCACGGGGTCGTCGGCCAGGGACCCGGTCCCCGTCCGCTCGGCGCCGACGGTCACGGCCCGCGTCACCTGCCCGGCCAGTTCCCGCTCCAGCAGGTCGGCGATGGCCTGGGGGGTGGGGTGGTCGAAGGTGAGGGTGGCGGGCAGGCGCAGTCCGCTGGCGGTGCTGAGGCGGTTGCGCAGCTCGACGGAGGTCAGCGAGTCGATGCCCAGCTCGACGAGGGGCCGTTCCGCGGGGACGGCGCCGGGCCTGGGGAAGCCGAGGACGACGGCGGTCTCCGTACGGACGAGGTCCAGCAGGAACGCGCCACGTCGGGCGGCGTCGAGTTCGGCGAGCCTGGCGCCAAGCCCCTGCTCGCTCTCCCGCACGGCCCGGGCTGCGGGACGCCGCTTCTGCGCGAACCCCCGCAGCAGCGGCGAGGCCGGTTCCGTGGGCGTGGTGATCGGGGAGGGCACGAGCAGCCGCTCCCCGTGGCCACCGAAGACGGCGGCGTCGAACAGCGCGAGCGCCTGCTCCGTCGGCAGCGGACGCAGCCCGGACCTGGCGAGCCGGGCGCGGTCCACGGCGGTGAGGCTCGCCGAGATGCCGCTCTCCTGCTCCCAGAGCCCCCAGGCCAGAGAGGTCGTCCCCGGGTGGTTGGCGGCCAGGGCGTCGAGGTAGGTGTTCGCGGCGGCGTAGGGGGCCTGGGCGGCTCCGCCGAGCAGTCCGGAGACGGAGGAGAAGAGCACGATGGCGGGGGAGTGGTCGCGGGTGAGTTCGTGCAGCAGCCACGCGCCGTCGATCTTGGGGGTGAGGACGGGGTGGAGCCGTTCGGAGGTGAGCGCCGAGAGCGGGGTGTCGTCGGTGACGCCCGCGGTGTGGACGACGGCGGTGAGGGGGTGCTCTACGGGGATGGTCCGGATCAGCTCGGTGAGGGCGTGCCTGTCGGTGGTGTCGGTCGCGGCGATGGTGACGTGGGCGCCCAGTTCGGTGAGGTCGGCCCTGAGCTGTTCGGCTCCCGGGGTGTTCAGTCCGCGTCTGCCGGTCAGGACGAGGTGCCGGGTGCCGTGGGTGGTGACGAGGTGGCGGGCGAGGGTGGCGCCGAGGGTGCCGAGGCCACCGGTGATCAGCACCGTCCCCTCGGGATCCCACCTTTCGGCCCCGGCGTCAGAGGAGACCCGGCCGAGCCGGGGCACGAGGAAGGACCCCGCGCGCAGCGCCACCTGCGGTTCGTCCACGGCCACCGCCGTCGCCACGCCGTACGGCAGGGCAGCCCATGAGGCGTCGCTCCCGTCCAGGTCGGCGAGCAGCACCCGCCCCGGATGCTCGGTCTGCGCCGAACGCGCCAGCCCCCACACCGGGGCCGCCGTCAGGTCCACGACGTCGCCCGCACCCGCGGCGACGGCGCCCCGGGTCAGCACGAGCAGCCGCCCGTCCGCCCACCGCTCCTGACCGACCCACTCACGCAGTACGGCCAGCGTCCGTTCGGCGTTGTCATGCGCCCCGGCCACCGGGTCGTCCCCGCCGTCAACCGGCAGGACGACGAGCGAGAAGGGCCGCGTCCCGGTGTCGAGGGCCTCGGCGAGCGCGGCGAGGTCGGCGTACGCCGAGACCGTGACCCCCTTCGGCGCGGCGAACGGGTCACCCAGCACCGCCCACCGCTGGTCCCCGTCCACCGCGGCCTCGGCGGTGAGCGCGTCCCAGCGGACCCGGAACAGCGCGTCACCGTGGGCCGCGCCCCGGAGCTGGTCACGTCCGACCGGGCGGACCCGCAGCGCCTCGACCGAGGCGACGGGAGCCCCCGCCGGGTCGGCCGCGTGCAGGGTCAGCGACTCGGAACCGGAGACCACCGTGCGCACCCGCAGCGTGGTCGCGCCGGAGGCGTGCAGCCGTACCCCGTTCCAGGCGAACGGCAGCCGGGGATCGTCACCGAGCCACTCCAGGGCGGCGACGTGCAGGGCCGCGTCGAGCAACGCCGGATGCGCCCCGAAACCTGCCGCGTCCTGCGCGTACGGCTCGGGCAGCGTGACCTCGGCGAACAGCTCCTCACCCCGGCGCCAGGCCGCCCGCAGCCCCTGGAACGCCGGTCCGTACCCCAGGCCCGCGTCGGCCAGCCGCTCGTAGGCGTCCGCCACGTCGAGAGGCCGCGCGTCCCGGGGCGGCCACGTCGTGAGGTCCACGACCGTGCTTCCCCCGGCCGCGAGTACCCCGCTGGCGTGCCTGGTCCAGTCGCCGGTTCCCCCGGTCGGCCGGGAGTAGATCTCGACGGACCGCCGCCCGGGAGCCTCCTGAGAGGTGGTCGTGATCACCTGGAGATCGACGGCCACGCCGGTCGCGAGGACGAGGGGGGCGTGCAGCACGAGTTCCTCGACGCCGTCGTGCCCGGCGTGGTCGGCGGCGTGCAGGGCCAGCTCGACGAAGGCCGTACCCGGGACGACGACCGTGCCGAGCACCGCGTGGTCGGCCAGCCAGGGGTGGGTTGCCGTGGACAGGGTGCCGGTGTGCACCGTGCCCTCGCCGTCGGCCAGCCGTACCTCCGCGCCCAGCAGCGGGTGACCGGCCGAGGTGAGGCCGAGGTCGGCGGGGTCCGCGCTCCTGCGGGGCGCGTCGATCCACAGTCGTTCCCGCTGGAAGGGGTAGGTGGGCAGCTCCACGGTCTGGGGGTGCGCGCCTGCGAGGGTCGCGGTCCAGGTGACGTCGGTACCGCCCACGTGCAGCCGGGCGGCGGCGGTGAGCACGGCGACGTCCTCTGGCCGGTTACGGCGCAGCGCCGGGATCGCGTTCACGCCCTCGGCGCCCAGGGTCTCCTGGACCATCCCGCTGAGCGTCCCGTCAGGGCCGATCTCCAGGAACGTGTCCGGCGGCTCCGTCCCCTCGCGCAGCCGCCGTACGACGTCGTGGAAGCGGACGGGGTGGCGCAGGTGGTCGGCCCAGTAGGCGGGGTCGGTGTGGACGAGGGGTTTTCCGGTGTGGTCGGAGATGACCGGCAGGGTCGGCGGGTTGAAGGTCAGGCCGCCGATCGCCTCCTGGAACTCGTCGAGGATCGGGTCGAGGTGGTGGGAGTGGAAGGCGTGACTGACGGTCAGGTGCTTGGTCTTGCGGCCCAGGCCGCTGAAGTGGTCGGTGACCCTCCGCACGGCCTCGATGTCGCCGGAGACGACGGTCGAGGTGGGCGTGTTGAGCGCCGCGATGGTGACGCCGGGACCGAGCAGCGGGAGGACGTCGGCCTCGGAGGCGTTGATGGCGGCCATGGCCCCTGAGGGCAGCGCGTCCATCAGCCGGGCACGGACCGCGACCAGCCGTACGGCGTCCTCCAGGTTGAGCACCCCGGCGAGGTGGGCGGCGCTGATGCCGCCGATGGAGTGGCCCGCCACCGCTGCGGGGTGGATGCCCCAGGAGGTGAGCAGACCGTGCAGGGCGGTGTGCAGGGTGAAGAGGGCGGGTTGGGTGTAGAGGGTGTGGTTGAGCAGTTCCTCGTGGGCCGGGTCGAAGATGACGTCCCGCAGCGGAACGTCCAGATAGGCGTCGAACAGGGCGGTGACCCTGTCGAAGGCTTCGGCGAAGGCCGGATAGGTCTCATGGAGGGTGCGGCCCATGCCGGTGCGCTGGCTGCCCTGGCCGCTGAACAGGAACGCCACCCCACGGGAGCCCGTCGCCACGCCCGTCGTCACCCCGCCGTGGTGGCCGTTCGCGGCGAGCGCCCGCACCCCGTCCGTGAGCTCCTGCCGCGACCGCCCCAGAATGACCGCCCGGTGCTCGAAAGCGGTGCGGGTGGTGGCCAGGGAGTAGGCGACGTCCTCGGGCCTCAGACCGTCCAGGTGGTCGGCCAGTTGGGCGGCCTGGGCCGTCAGCGCCTCCGCCGAACGTGCCGAGACGACCAGCGGAACCACCCCGACGGTTCCCGGCTCCGGGGTGGCCGGAGAGGTCTCGGGGGCCTGCTCGATGATGACGTGGGCGTTGGTGCCGCTCACCCCGAAGGCAGAAACGGCGGCCCTGCGCGGGTGTCCGGTCTCGGGCCAGGCGACGTTTTCGGTGAGCAGCCGTACGGTTCCGGCACTCCAGTCCACGTGCGGGGTGGGCTCGTCCACGTGCAGGGTCTTGGGCAGGACTTTTTCGCGCAGGGCCTGGACGGTCTTGATGATTCCGGCGACGCCCGCGGCGGCCTGGGCGTGGCCGATGTTGGACTTCAACGACCCCAGCCACAGGGGTTGCTCAACGGGACGGTCCTTGCCGTAGACCGAGATGAGCGCCTGGGCCTCGATGGGGTCGCCCAGGGTGGTGCCGGTGCCGTGGGCTTCGACGGCATCGACCTCGGCGGGAACGAGCGCGGCGTCCTCAAGGGCCTGGCGGATCACCCGCTGCTGGGCCGGACCGTTCGGTGCGGTGAGACCGTTTGAGGCGCCGTCCTGATTGATGGCGGTGCCACGAATGACGGCCAGCACGCGGTGTCCGTTGCGCTGGGCGTCCGACAACCGCTCCAGGAGGAGAAGTCCCGCGCCCTCGGCCCAGCCGGTGCCGTCGGCCGACGCCGCGAAGGCCCGGCAGCGGCCGTCGGGCGACAGCCCCCGCTGCCGGGAGAACTCCACGAAGGTGCTCGGCGACGCCATGACGGTCACCCCGCCCGTCAGCGCCAGGTCCGACTCCCCGGACCGCAGCGAACGGACCGCCAGGTGCAGCGAGACCAGCGACGAGGAGCAGGCGGTGTCCACGGTCACCGCGGGACCCTCGAAGCCGAAGGTGTAGGAGATCCGCCCGGACAGCACGCTCGCCGCGGTGCCGGTGATCAGATATCCCTCGACCTCCTCGGGCACCTGGCTGAGCGTGCTCGCGTAGTCCTGCCCGTTGGTCCCGGCGAAGACCCCGGTGCGGCTCCCCTTCAGCGCACGCGGATCGATGCCCGCGCGCTCCAGGGTCTCCCAGGCGAGTTCCAGCAGGAGACGCTGCTGGGGGTCGCTGGCCAGGGCCTCACGCCGGGAGATGCCGAAGAAGTCGGCGTCGAAGTCGCCGGGACTGTCCAGGAAGCCGCCGTGCCGGGTGTAGGAGGTACCGGTCCGCTCCGGGTCGGGGTCGAAGAGGTCGTCGACGTCCCAGCCCCGGTCCGTGGGGAACTCGGTGACGGCGTCCCCGCCGCTCGCGACGAGGTCCCACAGCCGCTCGGGAGTGTCGGCGCCACCGGGCAGGCGGCAGGCCATGCCCACGATCGCGATCGGCTCCCGCTGCCCGTCCCGTACGTCGCGCAGCTCTTCACGTGTCTTGTGCAGTTCCTCGGTCACACGCCGGAGGAGATGCCGGATCTGGTCGTCACTCACAGGTCTTGCCTTCCGCACGGGCTGAACAGGGGAGCTTCAGGAGATGCCGAGTTCGTTGCTGATGAAGCTGATGAGCTCGTCGTCGGAGACGGCGGAGAGGTCGCCGGATCCGGCCGCCGGTTCTTCGGGACGCGGCCCCTCAAGGAGCCGCAGCAGTCTGGAGACGACGTCCTGCCGGTCCGCCTCGGAAACCCCGGCCAGCAGGCCCTCCAGCTCGTCGATCCTGGCCAGCGCCACGGTCAGCGGCGGCTCGGGCTCGGGGACCAGGACACCGTGCAGGTGCTCGACGAGCGCCTCGGGGGTCGGGTAGTCGAACACCAGACTGCTCGGCAGCGCCGTACCGGTCAGCCGACTGAGACGGTTGCGCAGCTCGACCGCCGACAGCGAGCTGAACCCCTGGTCGCGGAAGCCGCGACGGTCGTCCACCTCGGCCGCCGACTCGTACCCCAGCACGGCGGCCACCTCGGCGCGGACGAGCCTGCGGACCGTCTGCCGCTGCTCCGCCTCGGGCAGCGTGGCCAGCCGGTCCGACAGGTTCCGCTCCGGCTCGGGGTCCGCGCCGTCGTCCGCCTTCCGCGCCGCCTCGGGAAGCTCACCCAGCAGCGGGTACGGCCTGGCCGCGAGCACCGAGGTCCAGTCGGCACGGCTGACGAGGAGCCTGGTCTCGCCGTGCCCGACCGCCTCCTCAAGGGCGGTGACGGCCAGGCCGGGGGCCATCGGCGGGAAGCCGTCGCGCGTGAGCTGCTTCCTCGCGGCGGGGTCGGCGATGCCCTCGCCGTCCCAGTGCCCCCACGCGACCGCCGTGGCGGGCAGCCCCGCCGCGCGGCGGTACTCGGCGAAGGCGTCCAGGAAGGCGTTGCCCGGCGCGTAGTTGCCCTGCCCCGCGGAACCGAGCGTGCCGGTGACCGAGGAGAACAGCACGAACGCCGACAGGTCCAGGTCCCGGGTCAGTTCGTGCAGGTTCAGCGCGCCTCCGGCCTTCACCCGCAGCACCCGGTCCATCCGCTCGACCGTCAGGGAGTCGACGAGCGCGTCGTCCAGCACGGCGGCGGTGTGCACGACCGCGGTCAGCGGGTGCTCGGCGGGAATCGCGGCGAGTACGGCGGCCAGCGCCTCCCGCTCCGCGACGTCGCAGGCGGCGACGGTGACCTGGGCGCCGAGGGCCGTCAACTCGGCCACCAGTTCGGCTGCGCCGGGCGCGTCTAGCCCCCTGCGGCCGACCAGCAGCAGGTGCCGGGTGCCGTTGGCGGCCAGCCGACGCGCCACATGGCCGCCCAGGGCTCCGGTGCCGCCGGTGATCAGTACGGTTCCCTCCGCCTTCCACGGCACGGGGACGCCACCTCCGGCGAGCGGCGCGGGCACCAGCCGCCGCACGTGAAGGCCGTTCGCGCGGGCCGCCAGTTCCGACTCGGCGCGCTGACCGGTCAGGGCGGTGACGGCGTGCGCGGCGGCACGCGGGTCCGGCGTCACGGGCAGGTCGACCAGGCCGCCCCACCGCTCGGGCTTCTCCGCGGCCAGGACCGGGCCGAGACCCCAGCCGAGCGCCCCGGCCGGACGGCTGACCGGGTCGGCGGGACCCGTGGAGACCGCGCCACCGGTCACCGACCACAGCCGTCCGCCGATCCCGGCCCGGTCGAGGGCCCGGAGCAGCGCGACCTCGGCGGCGGCCCCACCCGGCACCGCGGGGTGTTCGGGGTGCGGGGAGTCGTCGAGGGAGAGCAGGGACAGCACCCCGGTGACCGCCCTTTCGCCGGAGGGCAGGTGCTCCAGGGCGTTGGTCAGCGCCGTGGCGATGACCTCGGCGACCTCGGCGTCGGCAGTTCCCGTCTGGACGACCACGGGCGCCACCCGCGCTCCCCGCTCGGTGAGGGCACGGGCGAGGACGTCGGCCCAGGCCGCCGCCGCCACCCCGGCCGGTCGGACGAGCAACCAGCTTCCCTCGGTACGGCTGCGCGACGAGGCCGCCGTGTCGAGGGGACGCCACACGGTCCGGTAGCGCCAGGCGTCGATGGCCGACCGGACACCGTCGGCGGCGTGCCACGACGCCAGGGCGGGCAGGACCGTGCCCAGCGCCTCCCGTACCCGTTCCCCCTCGGCGCCCAGGGTGGTGACCAGGGAGTCGAGGTCGCCCCTGGTGACCGTGTCCCAGAAACGGGCCTGCCGCGAGCCGTCACCTCCGGAGGAGACAGGCAGCTCCAGCCAGTGCCTACGACGCTGGAAGGCGTAGGTGGGCAGGTCGACGGCCTGCGGCCGCCCGGTGAGGGTGGCCGCCCAGGTGACGTCGGTGCCGTTGACGTACAGGTGGGCGGTGGCGGTGAGGGCGGTTGTGGTCTCCGGCCTGCCGCGGCGCAGGGTGGTGAAGGCCGGGGTGTCGGGGGCCGTCTCGGTGGCGAAGGCGGTCAGGACCGGGTCCGGGCCGAGTTCGAGGAAGAGGTCGGTGTCCTGGGCGGCGGTGGTGATGACCTCGTGGAAGCGGACGGCGTGCCGCAGGTGGTCGGCCCAGTAGGCGGGGTCGGTCTGTCCGAGCGTGGTTCCGGTGTGGTCGGAGATGACCGGCAGGGTCGGGGCGTTGAAGGTCAGGCCGCCGATCGCTTCCCGGAACTCGTCGAGGATCGGGTCGAGGTGGTGGGAGTGGAAGGCGTGGCTGACGGTCAGGTGCTTGGTCTTGCGGCCCAGGCCGCTGAAGTGGTTGGTGACCCGCTGGACGGTCTCGATGTCGCCGGAGATGACGGTCGAGGTCGGCGTGTTGAGGGCGGCGATGGTGACGCCGGGCCCGAGCAGAGGCGTGACCTCGGCCTCAGGGGCGTTGATGGCGGCCATGGCCCCGGCGGGCAGGGCGTCCATCAGCCGGGCACGCGTGGCGACCAGCCGTACGGCGTCCTCCAGGTTGAGGACCCCGGCGAGGTGGGCGGCGGTGATGCCGCCGATGGAGTGGCCCGCGACCGCCGTGGGGTGGATGTTCCAGGAGGCCAGCAGAGCGTGCAGGGCGGTGTGCAGGGTGAACAGCGCCGGTTGGGTGTAGAGGGTGTGGTTGAGCAACGCCTCGTGGGCCGCGTCGAAGACGACCTCGCGCAGCGGGACGTCCAGATAGGCGTCGAACAGGGCGGCCACCCTGTCGAAGGCTTCGGCGAAGGCCGGGTAGGTCTCGTAGAGGGAGCGGCCCATGCCGGTGCGCTGGCTGCCCTGGCCGGTGAACAGGAACGTCACCCTGGGACTGCCCGTCGAGGCACCGGTGACGGCGAGGGAGCGCAGCCGCCTGGCCAGGTCGGTTGACGTGTCGCCGAGCACGACAGCCCGGTGCTCGAAGACGGTCCGGGTGGTGGCCAGGGAAAACCCCACGTCCTCGGGCCGCAGGTCGGGGTGGCTCTCCAGGTGGTCGGCGAGCCGGGCGGCCTGGGCCGTCAGCGCGGTCGAGGAGCGGGCCGACAGGGGAAGCGCGACCGGCGAGTTCCGCGTCCCGCCGCGCGGGGCCGGGGACGTCTCGGGGGCCTCCTCGATGATGACGTGGGCGTTGGTGCCGCTGATGCCGAACGAGGAGACGCCCACGCGGCGGGGCCGTCCCGTCCGGGGCCACGGAAGGCTCTCGGTCAGCAGCCGGACACCGCCCCCGGCCCAGTCGACGTGCTCGGAGGGCCGCTCCGCGTGCAGCGTCCTGGGCAGGACCTCCTCCCGCAGGGCCTGCACGACCTTGACGACCCCGGAGACCCCGGCGGCGGCCTGGGTGTGGCCGATGTTGGACTTCAGCGACCCCAGCCACAGCGGCTGGTCGGCGGGCCGGTCCTTGCCGTAGACCGCGATGAGCGCCTGCGCCTCGATCGGATCGCCCAGGGTGGTTCCGGTGCCGTGGGCCTCGACGGCGTCCACGTCGGTGGCGGTGAGGGCGGCGTCCCTGAGCGCCTGGCGGATGACGCGCTGCTGCGCGAGCCCGTTGGGCGCGGTGAGGCCGTTGGAGGCGCCGTCCTGGTTGATGGCGGTGCCCCGGATGACGGCCAGCACGCGGTGCCCGTTGCGCCGGGCGTCGGAAAGGCGCTCGACCAGCAGGAGGCCGACACCCTCCGCCCAGCCGGTGCCGTCCGCCGCCCCGGAGAATGCCTTGCAGCGGCCGTCGGGGGCGAGCCCGCCCTGCCGGGAGAACTCGGTGAACATCCCGGGAGCGGACATGACGGTCACCCCGCCCGCGAGCGCCAGGTCCGACTCCCCGGACCGCAGCGAGCGGACCGCCAGGTGCAGCGCGACCAGCGAGGACGAGCAGGCAGTGTCCACGGTCACCGCGGGACCCTCAAGGCCCAGGACGTAGGAGATCCGGCCGGAGGCCACGCTCGCCGTGGTGCCGGTCAGCGCGTATCCCTCGGCCCCCTCCCCGGTCTCGTGCAGGCGGGGGCCGTAGTCCTGCGGTGTCAGCCCGACGAACACGCCGGTGCGGCTGCCCTTCAGCGACGCGGGGACGATCCCGGCCCGTTCGAGGGCCTCCCACGCGGCCTCAAGGAGCAGCCGGTGCTGCGGGTCCATCGCGGCTGCCTCGCGGGGGCCGATGCCGAAGAACTCCGCGTCGAACCGGTCGGCGTCGTGCAGGAATCCGCCCTGCCGGGTGGTCGAGGTGCCGGGCCGTACGCCGTCGGGGTCGTGGAGCGCGTCCACGTCCCAGCCCCGGTTGGCGGGGAAGGCGCTGATCGCGTCGGTGCCCTCGCGGACCAGGTCCCAGAGGGCCTCCGGGGTGTCGGCACCGCCCGGCCACCGCCCCGCCATCGAGACCAGCGCGATCGGCTCGTTCTCCCACACCTGCTCGCGGTCCTCGGGGACGTCCTCGGTACGGCCTTCCGCCGTCGCCTCCAGGTGCCTGGCCAGGGCGAGCGGGGTGGGGTGGTCGAAGGTGACGGTCGTGGGGATCGTCAGGCCGGTCGCCGAGGACAGGCTGTCCCGCAGCTCCACCGCGCCCAGTGAGTCAAGCCCCAGGTCCTTGAACGTACGGCCCGCCTCGACGCCTCCCGGGTCGTCGTGGCCGAGGACCTCCGCCGTCGCGGCGACGACCAGGTCGAGCAACTCCCGGGCCTGTCCCGGCGGCCTTGCCGTCTCCACGGCTTTTTCTGTGACCCCGATCCAGTGGCGGTCGCGCTGGAAGGCGTACAGCGGCAGGGGGACGCGCCGGGCGCCGGGACGCAGCGCGGCCGTCCAGTCGACGGGGACGCCGTTCGTGTGCAGATGGGCGAGCGAGCGCAGGAACCGGTCCACGTCGCCGTCGTCCCGCCGCAGTGTCCCCGTCACCGTGCCGACGGCGGCGGGCGTGGCGGTCTCCAGGATCCGCCCGAGTCCGACGGACAGGATCGGGTGCGGGCTGACCTCGACGAACACCGTGTGACCGTCGGCAAGCGCGCCCCGCACCGCCCGGTCGAACTCGACGGTCTGCCTGAGGTTGCGGTACCAGTAGTCCGCGTCGAGCGTCTCCGTGTCGAGCAGGCCACCGGTGACGCTGGAGTAGAACGCGACGTCGGTGGGGTGCGCGCCGTACCGGGGGAGGAACTCCAGCAGCCGGTCCCGCACCGCCTCCGCGTGCGCCGAGTGCGAGGCGTAGTCGATCCGCACCCGCCGTACCGGAACACCCTCGGCCTCGTAGTGGGCGATGAGTTCGTCGAGCGCGTCGGCGTCGCCGGACACCACGGTCACGTCGGGGCCGTTGACGGCGCCGATGTTCAGCCGCCCCTCCCAGCGGGTGAGTTCGGCGCGGACCCGCTCGACGGGCAGCGGCAGCGAGGCCATCCCGCCACGTCCTGAGATGGCGGCCAGCGCCTGGCTGCGCAGCACCACGATCGCGGCGGCGTCGTCGAGGGACAGCGCCCCGGTCACGGCCGCGGCGGCGAGTTCGCCCTGGGAGTGGCCGATCACGGCGTCGGGGCGGACGCCGAACGACTCCCACAGCCGGGCGAGCGCGACCATGACCGCGAACAGCGCGGGCTGGACGACGTCGACCCGGTCGAAGGAGGGCGCTCCGGGCACCTCCCACAGCACGTCGGTCAGGGACCAGTCCACGTGCCGTTCGAGGGCCTCGGCGACGGTCCGCAGGTGCTCGGCGAAGACCGGGGAGGACTCGGCCAGTTGCCTGCCCATGCCCGCCCACTGCCCGCCCTGGCCGGGGAAGACGAACACGGTCCCGCCGGGTTCGCGGGTCACGCCCTGGACGGAACCCCTGACCTGCTCGCCCGCGCCGAACGCCCTGAGCCGCTCCCGCAGCTCCCGGGCGTCGGCCCCCAGGAGGACCGCCCGGTGGTCGAACGCGGTCCTGGTGGTGGCCAGCGAGAACGCGACGTCGGAGGGGTCCCCGTCGAGCGCGGGGGAGTCGGCAAGCCGCGCCGCCTGCGCGCGCAGCGCCGCGGGGGTCCTGCCGGACAGCGCCAGCGGTACGGCGGAGCCCGCCCTGGCCGGTTCCACCGCGGCCTTCTCCCGCGCGCCGGAGGGCGCCTCGCCCAGCACGACGTGGCAGTTCACGCCGCCGACCCCGAAGGAGCTGACCCCCGCCAGGAGCGGGGCCTCAGGACGCGGCCAGGGCCGTGCCGCACCGGCCGCGACCCGCAGGTTCAGCCCCTCGAAGTCGATCAGCGGGTTGGGGGTCTCGAAGTTGAGGCTGGGCGGCACCTCGCGGTTGCGGATGCTCAGCACGGTCTTCAGCAGCCCGGCGATGCCCGCGGCCCCCTCAAGGTGGCCGACGTTCGTCTTGACCGAGCCGACCAGCAGCGGCTGCCCCTCGGGACGGCCGCCACCGAGGGCCGCCCCGAGCGCGGCGGCCTCGACGGGGTCGCCGACCCTGGTGCCGGTGCCGTGCAGCTCGACCACCTGTACGGCGGAGCCCTCGACCCCGGCCCTGCCCACGGCCAGGCGCACGACCTCCTCCTGGGCCGTGGCGTCGGGCACGGTCAGGGCGCTGGTCGCGCCGTCGTTGTTGACCGCGCTGCCCAGGATGACGGCGTGCACCTCGTCCCCGTCGGCGAGCGCCCGGTCGAGCGGCTTGAGCACGACCACGCCGCCGCCCTCGCCCCGCGCGTAGCCGTTGGCGCGGGCGTCGAAGGTGAAGCAGCGCCCGTCGGGCGACAGGCCGCCGAACCGGTCGGCGGTCACCGTGCTCTCCAGCACCAGGTTGAGGTTGACCCCGCCCGCGAGCGCGACGGTCGACTCTCCCGACCGCAGGCTCTCGCAGGCCAGGTGCACCGCGACCAGCGCGGACGACTGGGCGGTGTCGACAGTCAGGCTCGGGCCGCGCAGCCCGAGGACGTAGGAGACGCGGTTGGCGAGGATGCCCCTGGTCAGCCCGGCGAGGGTGTGCCGGGTCACCGCGTCGGCGCCGTTCCGGTACACCAGGGTCGCGTAGTCGGAGGCCATCGCGCCGAGGAACACCCCCGAGGCCGTCCCCGCCAGCGTGGCGGGCGGCAGCCCGGCGTCCTCAAGCGCCTCCCAGGCCAGTTCGAGGACGAGCCGCTGCTGGGGGTCCATGGCCGAGGCCTCGCGGGGGGAGACGCCGAAGAAACCGGCGTCGAACAGATCGACGTGGTCGAGGAAGCCGCCCCGGTGCCCCGCGACCCTGGGGTCGGCGCGCAGCCGGTCCGGCGACGGCTCACCGGTCGCGTCGCGTCCCGACCTCAGCAGCTCCCACAGGTCCGTGGGGTTCGACGCGCCGGGCAGCCTGCAGGCGAGCCCGATGACCGCGATCGCCTCCCCGGTGCGCTTCCCCAACCGCGTGCTCTTCTCGGGCTCGTTTCCTGCCATTGTGAGAATCCGCCTCTTGTCGTGCCTTGTTCGTTCCGTGTGCGCCCCGAATATCGGCTCGGCATGGCGGAGACCTGACTCCGGGAGTTGTGGTGCGAATGCGGGCCGCCCAGCGGACGCCGTAATCAAATGGCGGGTCGGCAAGAATGTGACGAGATCGCGCGGCCGTGGGAGAAACGGCCTTTCACCGGCCGGAGTCGCTCCGGCGGGCGGTGGCGTCACGTGGGCGGAACTCGGTGGAACTCAGTGACAGGCCCGGTCGGCCCGCCGTACGTCCTGGCGCGGATGGTCGGTCGCGGCTGATTTCCTGTTCACGTTAAGACGGTCGCACGTATTTCCCTACAAAGTCAAGCGGGATTGGGGGTTGTGCACCCTCTCTGACCTGCCATAAGACTTCCTTTGGCGTGATTCATTAAGAATCGTGATTGGACGTTCCCCGGCGTCGCGCCTAACGTGCCAATTAAGCATCACCGGTTAAAAGAGAAGGGTTCATGACGATGGCCACGGCGTCACCCGGGGGGCACACCGTGGCCATGATCGACGGCTCGCTGTGATCACAGGCGAAGGGCCGCCAGCCTCTCCTCGAACGGCACCGCCTCCGCGACGCCGCCCGTCGTCCGCCCGTGCCGCATCAGACCGGCCAGTTCCCCACCGGCCCTCGTGACGCGGGTGGCCAGGTCGTCCCCCTGCGAACCGGTGCCCGTGCCCCAGTCCTCGGAGGCCGCGTAGACGGCGGTCGGCGCGACGACCGCGCGCAGGTAGGCGAACATCGGGCGCAGGGCGTGCTCAAGCGCCAGGGAGTGCCGTGCCGTACCGCCCGTCGCCCCGACGAGCACGGGCTTGCCCGCGAGCGCCGTGTGGTCGATCACGTCGAAGAACGACTTGAAGAGCCCGCTGTAGGAGGCCGTGAAGATCGGCGTCACGGCGATGACGCCGTCGGCCCCGGTCACCGCCTCGATCGCCTCGCTCAGCGCGGGGGAGGGGAAGCCGGTGACCATGTTGTTGGCGATGTCCCTGGCCAGGTCGCGCAGCTCGATCACTCGCGTCTCGACCGGCTGGTCCGGCTCAAGCTGCTTCCTGGTCGCCTCGGACAGCCGGTCGGCCAGCAGGCGCGTCGACGACGGCTTGCCGAGACCGGCGGAGACGGCGACGAGCTTCATGGCGGTCAACGTTTCTCCTCTTCACTGGTTCGCGTGCGGTCTACCGGGTGGGGGCGGGTTCCTGGGCGGCGGCGACGAGAGCGGCGTGGGTCGGTCCGTCGGGCACCTCCGGGGGCCGACCGGCGGCGAACTCCCTGCGCAGCACCGGTACGACCTCCTCGCCGAGGATGTCGAGCTGCTCCAGCACGGTCTTCAGCGGCAGGCCCGCGTGGTCCATCAGGAAAAGCTGGCGCTGGTAGTCGCCGAAGGTCTCCCTGAAGGTCAGCGTCCTGTCGATGACCTCCTGCGGGCTGCCGACCGTGAGCGGGGTCTGCTCGGTGAACTCCTCAAGGGAGGGGCCGTGGCCGTACACGGGCGCGTTGTCGAAGTAGGGCCGGAACTCGCGCACCGCGTCCTGGGAGTTGCGGCGCATGAACACCTGGCCGCCGAGCCCGACGATCGCCTGCTCCGGGGTGCCGTGCCCGTAGTGGGCGAAGCGCTCCCGGTACAGCTCGATCAGGCGCTGGAAGTGGTCGGCGGGCCAGAAGATGTTGTTGGCGAAGAAGCCGTCACCGTAGTAGGCGGCCTGCTCGGCGATCTCCGGGCTGCGGATCGAGCCGTGCCAGACGAACGGCGGCACGCCGTCCAGCGGCCTGGGCGTGGCGGTGAAGGACTGCAGCGGGGTGCGGAAGCGGCCCTGCCAGTCCACGACGTCCTCGCGCCACAGTTGGTGCAGCAGCGCGTAGTTCTCGATGGCCAGCGGGATGCCCTGCCTGATGTCCTTGCCGAACCACGGGTAGACGGGGCCGGTGTTGCCCCGCCCGAGCATCAGGTCCACGCGCCCGTCGGCCAGGTGCTGCAGCGTCGCGAAGTCCTCGGCGATCTTGACCGGGTCGTTCGTGGTGATCAGCGTCGTGGCCGTGGAGAGGATGAGCCTCTCGGTCCTGGCGGCGACGTAGCCGAGCAGGGTCGTCGGAGACGACGGCACGAAGGGCGGGTTGTGGTGCTCGCCGGTCGCGAAGACGTCCAGCCCGACCTCCTCGGCCTTGAGCGCGATCTCGACCGTGGCCTTGATCCGCTCGTGCTCGGTGGGCGTCCTGCCCGTCGTCGGGTCGGTGGTGACGTCGCCGACGGTGAAGATCCCGAACTGCATCATCCTCGCCCGTCCTCCCTTTGGTTGAAGTTTCAACTACGGGAACAGGTCGCGGTCCCCGCCTATTCCCGTCCTCGTCAGCGCCTTCTCCAGCGGCGTCCCGGGCGGCCTCGCGGGCGGGTGAGCCGGTCGTAGACGACGGCTGTCGTCAGCCCGTAGGCGAGGTGCGGAAGGATGTCGGAGATCCAGGAGGTAGCGTCCCAGCGCCGGGGGTCGGTCGCCCCGGCCGCGGCCAGCGGGATGTCACCGGCGGCCATCGCGGCCACGGTCAGCCCGAACGCGGCCAGCGGCAGCGCGGGGCGCCGGTCGCCGGGCAGCAGGCCGTACAGCACGCCGACCCCGAGACCCGCGGTGTAGCCGAGCAGCGCGCCCAGGCCGGTGCGCCTGCTGTCGGCCTTCTCGCCGTGGCCGAGGTCGATCCCGGCCCTTTCCGCCAGCTCGTCGGCGGCCTCGGCGGGCACCTCGCTCGCGGGGCGGCCGCGCACGACCATGTCCAGGTAGCTGACGGTGTCCAGGGCGGTGATGCCCGCCGCGGCGGCGGCTGCCCCTGCTGTGAGATTCATGAGCGTCCCCCGAATCCGTGCGTCCCATGAATATGCCCAAAGGGGACAAACCATACCCGCCACCCCTGTCCCGGCGCCGGATAGTCCGGCCGGACCGGGGAACGGTCGGGACACAGGTCCCCGCGGAAAAGGCCCTTCGGCCGGTGAGTCCGGGGCGGCGCGGTGATCGAATGAAGGCAGACGCGACAGGAGGTCGAGATGACGGCACACGTGGTGGTCGGGACGGACGGCTCCCCCTCGGCGGAGGCCGCGGTCGGTTGGGCGGCGGAGGACGCGGCACGGCGCGGCAGTGCCCTGCGGATCGTCCATGTGCGTGAGGACTGGCGGCGCGGGACCCCGCAGGAGCTTGAGGAGACGCTGGAGGGGGAGGCGAGGGGCGTGCTTGAGGCCGCCGCCGACCTCGCGCGCGGGCGCGCCCCCGGTCTCACCGTCACCACCTCCCTTGAGACGGGCAGACCGGTCGAGGTCCTGCGGCGGGAGGCGGAGGACGCCGAGCAGCTCGTGATCGGCAGCCGGGGCAGGGGAGGCTTCGCCGGGCTGCTGCTCGGCTCCGTCTCGCTCTCGCTGGCCGGGCACGTGGACGTTCCCGTCGTGGTCGTCAGGGGAGAGAAGCACGAGGAGCACGGCGAGGTCCTTGTCGGGTTCGACGGCTCGCCCGAGTCCGAGGCCGCGCTGGAGTACGCCTTCGAGGAGGCCGCCCGCAGGGGCGCCAGGCTGCGTGCCCTGCACGGCTGGCAGCTACCCGTCATGGCGGTCGGCTCCATCGCCTACACGCCGCTGATCGAGGACATCTCCGGCACCGAGGAGCGGCTCGCCACCGAGATCCTGACGCCGTGGCGGGAGCGGTACCCGAGGGTCGAGGTCCGGCAGGCGGTGCTGTTCGAGCACCCCGTGCTCGCCCTGAACGAGGCCTCCGCCACCGCCGACCTGGTGGTCGTGGGCTCGCGGGGACTCGGCGGGTTCGGCTCCGCCGTACTGGGCTCGGTGAGTCACGGGGTGCTGCACCACGCGGCCTGCCCCGTCGCGGTGGTCCGCGCCAAGGCAGAGGGGTAACGGTCGGGACGAAAGTCCCATTACAGGAGGCCCGCAGGCCCTACGGCGGGCCTCCTTCGTTTCGAGACGCTGTCTGGGACACCATCTGTGAGACGGAGCCCCATCCATGGACGTCTTGGACCTGTCACGCTGGCAGTTCGGGATAACGACGGTCTACCACTTCTTCTTCGTCCCGCTGACGATCGGCCTGTCCGCCGTCGTCGCCGGTCTGCAGACGGCGTGGTACCGCACGAGGAAGCCCGCCTACCTGCGGCTGACGAAGTTCTTCGGGAAGCTGTTCCTGATCAACTTCGCGATGGGCGTGGTGACCGGCATCGTGCAGGAGTTCCAGTTCGGCATGAACTGGAGTGAGTACTCACGTTTCGTCGGCGACGTGTTCGGTGCCCCGCTGGCGATGGAAGGCCTGATCGCCTTCTTCCTGGAGTCGACCTTCCTGGGGCTGTGGATCTTCGGGTGGGACAGGCTGTCCCCGGGGCTGCACCTGATGACGATCTGGGCGGCGGCGATCGGCACCGCCATATCCGGATATTTCATCCTTGCGGCGAATTCGTGGATGCAGCACCCCGTCGGCTTCCGGCTCAACCCGGAGAGCGGCCGCGCCGAACTCATCGACATCTGGGCGGTGCTCACCAACTCCACGAACCTGGTCACCTTCCCGCACGTCATCTTCGGCGCGTTCGTCTCGGCCGGGATGTTCGTCCTCGGGGTGAGCGCCTGGCAGCTCCTCAGGAAGAGGCACGTGGACTTGTTCCGCGCCTCCGCCCGCGTCGGGATGATCGTCACCCTGGTCGCCGCGGTCGGCGTCGTGATCAGCGGTCACATCCAGGCGCAGATCATGACCAGGCAGCAGCCCATGAAGATGGCCGCCGCAGAGGCGCTGTGGGACGACGAGACCTCCGCGGGCTTCTCGATCTTCGCCGTCGGCGACGTCCGCAACGGCCGCAACCACATCAACATCCAGATCCCGTACGGCCTCAGCCTGCTGGCGACCGACACCCTGCACGGCCGGGTCGAGGGCATCAACGACATCCAGGCCCGCTACGAGCTCAAGTACGGCCCCGGCGACTACCGGCCCATCATCGGCCTGACCTACTGGTCCTTCCGCCTGATGATCGGGTTCGGCGTGCTGGCCGCCCTGGTCGCGCTGGCCGGGCTGTGGCTCATCCGGGGAAAGCGGCTGCCCAGGGGGCGCTGGCCGTACTGGATCGCGGTCTGGGGCATCGGCCTGCCGCTGCTCGCCAACTCGCTGGGGTGGATCTTCACGGAGATGGGCCGCCAGCCGTGGACCGTCTTCGGGCAGATGCGCACCGCGGACTCGGTCTCGCCCGGCGTCAGCGTCACCGAGGCCGCGCTCAGCCTTGGCGGCTTCACCCTGCTCTACGGGGCGCTGGCGGTGATCGAGGTCGCGCTGCTGATGAAGTTCGTCAGGCGCGGCCCCGAGGAGGAGCCAGAGCCGGAGAACACCGGCGACCTGCCCGCCCTGTCCTACTGACCCCGAGGATCGTTCATGGAACTCACGACCGTCTGGTTCCTGCTCATCGCCCTGCTGTGGATCGGCTACTTCGTCCTTGAGGGGTTCGACTTCGGCGTCGGCGTCCTGCTGCCGGTCCTCGGCAGGAGCGACGAGGACCGCAGGCGCATCCTGGCCACGATCGGGCCGGTCTGGGACGGCAACGAGGTCTGGCTGATCGTCGCGGGAGGCGCGACCTTCGCCGCCTTCCCCGAGTGGTACGCCACCCTGTTCTCCGGCTTCTACCTGCCCCTCTTCCTCATCCTGGTCGCGCTGATCCTGCGTGGCGTGGCCATCGAGTACCGCGGCAAGAGCGACAACCCCCGCGCCTGGGACCGGGCCATGTTCTTCGGGTCCCTGCTGCCCGCCTTCCTGTGGGGCGTGGCGTTCGCCAACATCGTCAGGGGCGTCCCGCTGGACGCCGACCACGAGTACACCGGCACGCTGTTCACCCTGCTCAACCCGTACGCCCTGCTGGGCGGCCTGGCGACACTTGCCCTGTTCACCCTGCACGGCGCCGTGTTCCTGGTCCTGCGCACCGACGGCGACCTGCGGACCCGCGCCTCGGCCCTGGCCAGGAGGCTGGCCGTCGGGGCGCTCGTCGTGGGCGGCGTGTTCCTGCTGATCACCCAGCTCACCGTGGGCAGGGCCGCGACCTGGGCCGCAGTCGCGGTGGCCGCCGCGGGGATCGCGGTCTCGCTCCTGGCGACGCTGCGCGGCAGGGACGGCTGGGCGTTCACGGCAAGCGCGGTGGCGATCATCGCGGCCGTCGTCACGCTGTTCGGCAGCCTGTGGCCCAACGTGATGCCCGCGCTCGACCCGGCCAACAGCCTGAACGTGTACAACGCGTCCTCGACGCCGTACACGCTCACGGTGATGACCTGGGTGGCGGCGATCTTCACCCCGGTCGTGCTGCTCTACCAGGGCTGGACCTACTGGGTCTTCCGCCGCCGCGTCACCGGCGCCCGCGTGGAGGCGTGAAGAAGGGGCGCGGCCGGACTGGCCGCGCCCCTTCCGCCGGGCTCAGCGGTCGCGGTCGGTCTTCATCCGCGCGGCCAGCGCCGCCACCTGCGTACGGCGCTGCATGTTGAGCTTGGACAGCAGGTTCGACACGTAGTTCTTCACCGTCTTCTCGGCCAGGAACATGCGCTCGCCGATCTGCCGGTTCGTCAGGCCCTCGCCGATCAGCTCCAGGATGTGGCGCTCCTGCTCGGAGAGCGCCTCGACCGGGTCCTTGCGGGTCGCCTGGTCGCGCAGCCGCGCCAGCATGCTCGCGGTGGTCTGCGGGTCGAGCAGCGACTGGCCGGAGGCCACCGTCCGCACCGCGCCGATCAGGTCGGAGCCGTGGATCTGCTTCAGGACGTATCCGGACGCCCCCGCCATCACCGCGGTGAACAGGGCGTCGTCGTCGGCGAAGGAGGTCAGCATCAGGCAGGCCAGCCCCGGCGTCGTCGAGCGGACCTCCCGGCACACGTCGATGCCGCTGCCGTCGGGCAGCCGCACGTCCAGCACCGCGACGTCGGGCCGCAGCGCCGGGATGCGGGCGATGGCCGACTCCGCGGTTCCCGCCTCGCCGATGACCTCGATGTCGTCCTCGGACTCCAGCAGGGCCGCGACGCCTCGCCGTACCACCTCGTGGTCGTCCACGAGAAACACGCGAATCATGCTCCGAAGCTAGTCGCTTGTGACCGTACTTGGTAGGGGCGTTGGTCCCCGTGTCACGAGGGTGTCTCCCGCCTGATCTCCTCAAGAGAGGTGCGCATCAGGGCCGTCGCCCGGGTGAACCAGTCGGCGAGCACGCCGATCTCGTCGGAGGTGTAGTCGGCGAACAGGGCTCCGAGCCTTCGGTAGAAGGGCTCGTAGACGGCGGCGACGCGGGCGGCGGCCGAGGTGTCGGCGACGACCAGCACCCGGCGCCGGTCGGCGGGGTCGGCCTGCCTGCGGGCGTATCCAGCCTGTTCGAGGCGGTTCAGCACACCGGTGACGGCGCCGGTGGTGAGGTCGGCCCGCTCGGCCAGCTCACCCGCGCTGATCGGGTTCCTGGCGGCCCCCAGGATGTGGCCCAGGCAGGTCAGGTCCGTGGTGTTCAGCCCGAGACGCTGGGCGATGTGCTGCTGCCCGACGAGGCTGAGCGCGATGAGACCGTCCATCTCCGCCAGGGCCCGCTCCGCCGACGCCTCGGGACGCGGCTTGCCCTCCACAGGCAATCTCCTTAGCATCTAAGATAATTACTACGTGAGATAAGTATTCTACGTTCGCCGAGGAGAGGCAATGAGCGGTGTGCACGACGACGTCGATCTGGGACACACCGTGGCGGGGTGGACCGGATGCGTCATCGGCCTGACCGGGTCCGCCGTGATCGGCGTGGCGATGTGCGCCGGATGGCGGCCCGGTCTCTGGCTCGGAGCCGCCGTGGTCCTCGTCGGTGGCCTGGTCACCTGGGCGCTGCACCTGGCGGGCTGGGGCAAGCCGAGCGGTCCCCGGCCCGCCGAGCAGTGGGACTGGCGGATCAAGGACCCCATGACCGGCCACGGCGGCTGTCTCGCGTGCCGCCTGGCCGGCCGGGTCTGACCGGTTCTCCGGCTCAGTCGGACTCGGCGCGGCCCATCCGCCAGTAGCCCATGAAGGCGACCGCGCGACGGTCGAGCCCGCGCTCACCGACCAGGTGGCGGCGGAGCGTCCTGATCACGGCCGCCTCCCCGGCCAGCCACGCGTACGCCCGGTGGCCCTCCCGCCCCGGGACCTCCCACAGGATCTCGGCGTCCACGTCCACCTCGGGAAGGCTCTGCGGGACGGCCAGTGCGGGCAGCAACCGCTCGGCGGCGTCTCGTACGGCGGGCACCAGCAGACCGCCGTGCTCGGCGCCCTCGCGCGGCAGCCACGTGACGGCAAGGCCATCCGGGGCGTCAAGATCCAGGATGTCCGCCGTGCTTGGCACTTCAAGGAGGGCCTCGCCGCGACGGTCGCGGGGCACGCGTTCGAGGATCGAGGCGATGGCGGGGACTGCCGTCTCGTCGCCCGCGAGCAGCACGGGGCCGTCCCCCTCCGGCAGATGGAACTCGATCCCCGTCGGCTCGCCCTCGTGCCGGGCGTCCGGTCCCAGCAGCACGGCCTCGTCGCCGGGCCGTACGGCACGGGACCAGCGGGCTGCGGGGCCGAGGGTGCCGCCCCCGGGGTGCTCCTCGTGCATGACGACGTCCACGTCCACCTCGCGCGAGCCGTGCCGTACGGCCCTGACGGTGTAGGTGCGGAAGGGGTTGCGCAGGTCGGCGGGCAGGGCGCGCCAGCGGGCGTACCAGTCGGAGCCGGTCGGCAGGTGGGCGAAGCCGTGCTCGTCGTGCCCGAGGACGAGCTTGATGCGCTGGTCGAACCCGTTGTCCGCGAACAGGTCGAGGTCGTCGCCGGTGAAGGTGACCCGCAGGAAGGAGGGGCTGAGCCGCCTCAGCCCGTTCACCCGAACGTGGAAGAAGCGGAACGGGTCGATCATCGGCTGGGCCTTCCCCTCTGCGCGTCTCGTAATTAGGTAAGGCTAACCTACCTTCCTTTTGAGGGATGGCCGGGTGGTTAGAACCCGGCATTCAGGACACGGATGGGGTGTCAACCGAGAGGCCGAGAGGAAGGCGAACACGATGAGTGAGTACGAGCGCTCCCGCAGGATCCCCGCCTCGGCGGAACTGGTCTTCGACCGGGCGAGCGACCTGGACAGGATCGACCGCTGGCTCCCCACTGACCTGCACGTACGGCCCGACGACCTGCCCGCCGTCACGGTCCACGAGGACGAGACGGGGCGGGACGCCCGAGCCCTGTTCCAGGCGGAGCGTGACCAGCTCAGGATGGAGTGGGGCACCCGCGACGACGCCAGCTACGCGGGCTGGCTCCAGGTGGCGGGCATCTCCCCGGACGAGAGCGAGGTGACGGTGCACCTGTCGTTCTTCGAGGAGGGGCCGCCCTCCGAGGCGCACGTGGACCGCGCCCTTGAGGAGAGCCTGGCCAAACTCGCCGAGCAGGTACGGCAGCCCGCCTGAGCTCCTGGACCGGACGTGCCCGGCGCCGTCGGTGTCCGTCGGCGCCGGTTGTCCCGCCCTTCGCGCGGCATGTGGAGTTTCCCCGTTGTCACCATCGGTGTCGGTCACGGGTTTTGACAGGATCCTCACCGTCCGCCATACCGGAAAGTCGGCACGATGTTCATCGAGAGCCGGCGATTTCCGGTCAAAGGTAATTGGACGCGCTTTCGGCTGGTGGAGGCCGTCCATGAATGCGTTTCGCCGGTGGGTTCCGGCCATGGTCATCCGGGGTCGGATGGATACCGGCCGTGACGGTACCCGTGGGTAGGGGTATGCGTCACTTCGGGTAAGCGTGCGAAACAAACTATGTATGACAGAAATATCTTTTTATTTACTAAGTCACGATAAATGGTTATTTTGGGTGTTGGGCCGGTTTGTAGCGGACGGAAACAGGGAGACGGGGCGCATGGGGGAGTCCGGTGACCAGGACGATGTCTCCGGGGGACGGCGACGGAGGAAACGGGCGGTTCTTCAGGACGTCGCCTTCCGCGCGGCGGTGACCTCCTGAGCCGCCGTCCCGGCGCCCCGGACTTCGCGACATGAGACGGGACATCCGGCACCCCTGACAGGGGACGGATGCCGATCCCGCGCGGGCCGTCAGGCCCCGGCGCGTCCCACCTGGCACCGGGACGGCCGCCGAGTACGGGATTGTCGGTGCGGGGCGTTAGCGTTCCGCGCATCACCGTCACAGGTACCGATCCCTGGGGGCGGATCCGTGTTGTGTCCGAGAGGTGGGGAGCGTTGGGCTGGCTGTCGGCGGGTGACGGATACGAGGTCGCCCTCTTGGAAGGCCGGGTGGTGGCGAGATCCACCTCGGGCCGGGCTGCCGGACGGCAGTTGAAGTCGCTGCCGAAACAGGTGCGCGAGCACCCCGAGGCGGAACGGCTGCGCCGCCTCGCCGAGTGGCTCGACCGGCACGCCGCCGCCTGCCTGGCACAGGCCGACACCTGGATGGTCTCGTCCCTGCCCGTCCCCACCGGCCTGGTCGCCGCCGTCTGGCCCGACGAGGCGTGGCAGTCGGTGCTGCGCGACCTCGTTGTCGTCGGCGACGACCCGGAGGAGGCGGGCTTCCTGCGCGACGTCACCGCCTCCGGCGAGCTGCGGGTGGTCAACCTCGACGGCGAGACCGTACGGCTCTCGCCACGCACGGTCACCCTGCCGCACCCCGTCCTGCTGCCCGACCTCGACGAGCTGAGAGAGTTCGCCGCCGAGCTGGGGATCGTCCAGCGCGTCGAGCAGATCCACCGGGCGACCTGGGCCAGGCCCGCCGAACCGGCCGACAGGGTCGCCGAGGTGACGGAGTTCTCCGGTGGCGGCTTCGCCTCCCGGTTCGGCCTCGCGGCCAGGGCGACCACGCTCGGCTACCGGGTCTCCGGGGGTTACGTCACCTGCGCCGTGCGCGACGGCGGCGGCGTCACCGAGGCGTCGGTGTGGATCGGCGAGCCCTACTGGGACGGGGAGACCGAGACGGGCGGGCTGACCTGGCAGGGCAGGGAGGGCAGACGGCTCTCCGAGCGGGAGATAGGCCCGGTCGCCTGGTCGGAGGGGATGCGGATGGCCGCCGCCCTCTACGCGGGGCGGACGGTCGAGGAAGGAAGGGACGCGTGAACGGGGACATGCCGACTGCGGGAGCCGCGACGGGGGCGGCGAAGGAGGACGGGGCGCGCGAACTGTGCGAACTACTCGGTGCCGGGGCCGTCCTGCCTCCGGGGACCGAGGGCGGGGGAGAGCGGGCCGTCGCGCTCACCGCGCGCGCCTACCGGCACCCCGGGCTCGACGACCGCGTGGTCGTCCGCCTGGTCACCGAGGACCTGGGGGCCGCGGAGGACGCCGCCGCGGGTTTTCTCGGGCTTGAGGCCGCGGGCGAACCGGCCGTGGTCGGGGTCGGCCTGCGGCGCTCGCTCGGCTTCCCCGAATGGGTGCTGGTGCACCACCCCCGCGACGGCCACCACGCGCTCGCCGTCGTGCCCGAGCTCGAACGCACCGCCAGGCAGACCAGGACGAAACCGAAGGCCGCCCTCGACGCCTACCTGCGTCTGGCCGCGCAGCTCGCCGGGTCCCTGCCGCACTTCCTGCCCACGTTCTTCGAGCAGGCGGGCCGGGCCTTCCTCGCCGCCGACAACACCACCTACGCGGCGCAGATGTTCGGCCAGGCACGCAAGGCCGAGGCCGAGCACGGCCTGCCGGTCGACGAGGAGCGTCTCGACGCGGTCTTCCTTGAGTTCGCGCTCGCCGGGGCGCTGCCGGTCAAGGCGCTGTCCGGATACGCCAAGGAGCTGACCGCCAGGGTGCCCGCCCAGGAGGCGCTGCGCAGGTTCCGCGCCCTGTGCGTGCGCCGTACGGCGGGCGGCCTGGCACCCTCGACGCAGATGGCGGGCGACCTGCGCCGCCTGGCCAGAGCGGCGGGCATGGACGCCGACGCCGAGGAGCAGGACTACCTCGCAGAACTGCTCGACATGCCCGCGACCGCGGGGGCCCCGCTCGGCTGGTGGAAGGCGCACCGCGCGGCCCTGGTCGCCCTCGGCAGGCGTGAGGGGTCCGTGCGCGGGGCGCTGCTCAACCTCATGCCCCGCAGCGACGAACGGCAGATGCCCTTCCTCTGGCTGGAGATCCTGGAGGAGTCGGGGGCCGACGCGGGCCTCTGCGACGGGGAGGTTCCGGCCGAGGAGCGGCCCCGCGACGGCGTCGCGGGCTGGCTCGGACGCTTCCAGCGGCTCTGGAGCCCGGGCTGGCAGGCGGAGCCCCGCCTGACCGGCCTCCACACCCTGGTCGAACGGGCCGCGGAACGGCTGCGCACCGAGCTGGCCGAGACGGACGAGACCCTGACGATCAAGCTCGACGTCGACCTTCTCGACCTGCTGCTGACCGAGAAGGTGCCGGTCACCGACCCCGCGGACGACGCCTGGCTGCTGCTCGAACCGTGGGCGCGAGGAGAGGGACAGCGTGACCTGCTGGCCCTGGCCGCCGACCCCCGCTTCACCGCGGCCTTCGACGAGGCCGCCGACCGGTTCTGCGACGACGAGGACGGCAGGCGGGCCGTGCGCATGCTCGCGGCCTCCCCCGGCGGCAGGCCGATGCTGACCCGGTGGATGCGGGGCGTCGCCGGACGCTCGTTCACCGCGGGCCTGCCGCAGCTCCCCGACGCCCTGAGACGGCTCACCTGGCTGCCCGCGGAGGGCCTCGTCCTGGCCGCCGAGGAGGTCGCCGCCGTCGCGGGGGCCGACCTCGCCGCCGAGCTGGCCAGGACCCTGCGCGGCGGCCTCGTGGACGAGCTCGGCTGGCCCGCGTGGGAGGAGGCGATCGCCGCGCTCGTCAGCCCGAAGGACCTCGACGAGATCGAGGTCGCCGACGCCTGGCCCCACCTGATCGTCTCCGGCCCCGCCCAGGCCAGGGTCATCGGCACCGAGGGCACCGTGCTCGTCCACGACCTGCGCAGGCCGCCGACCGACGTCTACGGCGACCCCGGCTTCCACTACGTGGACGGCGAGCTGCTGGTCTACTGGAACGCCCACGGCAGCGGCGACCAGTTGCGCGGCTACTGGCACTCCTCGGCGGGGTCGGTGCGCGGTCTCCAGGGGCGGGCCGGCGTGTGGGCGCTGCGCAACGACCTGGTGACCCTGCCGCTGCCCGGCGGCGGCAGGACGACGGGCACGGGCGTCATCCACCAGGGAGACACCGTCGTGCCCGCCAGGGGCCACCTGATCGGCGACGGGACCTCCTACTGGGTGCCGGAGCAACAGGGCGAGGGCTGGCGCGAGTACGACCCGGTCAGCGGGGCGTACGGCAGGCCGGGACTGCCCGGCTTCCTCGCCGACGCCGTGCGCTCGGCCCCGCAGGGCAGCGTGTTCGAGAGCGGCTGGCTGCTGCCCATCGCCTCGCCGGAGGCGACCCCGGCCGCCGTCCCCGTCGGCGGGCTGCTCGGCTGGCGGGTGGTCCGCCTGCCCGGTGGGGGCCTGCGCGGTGAGGACCTCGCGGGACGCGTCGTCACCCTGCCCGGCAGCCGGGAGACCCTGTCCGGCGCCGTGACTTTCCCCGGCGACGACCGGCCACGCGCGCTCGTCGAGAGCTACCCCAAGATCAAGATCGTGGACCCCGAGGGCGTCGTCGTCGCGGACGTGACCACCGGCAGGAGCCCCGGCATGTTCGCCGCGGGCACCGCGATGCTGCCGCCGCCGCGCTACTGGCGGTGCCTGCGCCCCCGCGACCCCGAGGGTTCCCTCGCGCTGCGCCGGATCGACGACGAGACCGCGGTCGCCCTGCTGAAGGCCGCCGTCTGCGCCGAGTGCGAGCGCCAGGGACAGCCCGCCCAGGCCGTCCAGGAGGAACTGCACGCGCAGATCCGCACCCTGCTGCCCCAGGTCAGGGACGAGGCGCTGGTCGCGGGCATCGCCGGGGTCGCGAGGTTCGCCGCCACCCAGCAGATCACCCTGGACACCGTGGCGACCAGGCTCAACCGCGACCTCGCGGGCGGTGACGAGGACCAGCGGCCCTACGGCCCCTCCGACCAGGTGCTCGTCCGCGCCCTCAACGGCCTGGGCGTCCCCGGCCCCTGGTGGTACGGCAACGCCTGCCACGACGCCTTCCGGCAGCTCAGGACGGTCGGCACGGCGCTGCGCGCCGCCTCGGCCGACGCGGTCCCCCAGGAGCGCCCCACGACCGCCGAACAGGGTGTTCGTCTCCACTTCGACGGGCCGCAGCTGCCCGACACCTCCCTCAGGTGGGAGCCCCTGCTCGACCACTGCGCCGCGGTCGCCTACCGCGCCGTCAGCGACGCCTTCGAGCCTGGGCACACCGAGGCGATGCACGACCTGCTCCGCGAGATCGGCGCGCTTGGCCTCGGCTCGGCCACCGACCCCGCGACCTGGCGCCGCCTGTCGCTGCACCTCGACGACACCTGGCTCGTCGAGCCGGGCGGCAACCGGCGCGAGGGCACCTGGTGCGGGGTGCTGCCCCTGCAGGACGGGGCCTTCATCGCCTTCCAGGACAACTCCCTCGACAGCGGCGGCTGCGCCTTCACCGCGCTCTTCCACGACCCGTCCGGCCGCTTCGAGGTCCCCTCGCCCTACACCACGCGCTCCTCCGCGCCGGTCGGCGAGGACCGCGAGGACGGCTGGATCGGCGGGCTGCTCGCCCTGCGGGCCGAGCACGGCCCCGTCCCCTGGCGCCCGGAGGCGGCCGAGGAGTTCGCGCGGCTCACCGGCGTCACCCTCACGACGGCCAGGCTCGTCGTCGCGGGCCTGCCGTACGTCGACAGCCACGACCGCGGCTTCCTGCCGACCGCCGTGCGGAACGCGCTCGGGATGAAGGCGGCCGACGCCGTCGTCGCCAGGGACGAACTACGCGAACTGGACGCCACCGTCCGCAGGCAGGTCGTCGCGGCGCTGCTGCCCGCCGACCCCGCGACGCTGTGGACCGACGGCCCCGACGTCGCGGCGGCGGCGCGGGTGTGGAACACCAGGGTCGGCAGGCGGGCCGCCGTACCCGAGTGGATCGTCTCCGAGGCCTCCCGCGCGGTGCGGAGCCCCTGGGAGCCGAGCCGCGCGCTTCCCGCGCTGCTCGACCCGGCCTCCGCGCCCGAGCTGAGCGGGGACCTGCGCTGGCGGGTCCACCGCGACCGGGTCTCCCCGATCGAGGAGGGGACCGTGGGCTTCACCGAGTCCACGCTCGTCAGCGTGGTCGCCGTGATGGCCTGGCTCGCCCACCGGCTGCCCGCGGGAGACCCGGTGCGGGCCGTCCTGCCCACGGCGCTGACCGCGGTCAGGGACCGGCTGGCCAACCCCGACCTGATGCTCAGCCTGGGCCGCTACGTCAACCTGCCCGGCTTCAGGAAGGTCGCGGGAACCCCCAGCGAGGTCGCGGACGGGTGGGAGCGCTACGGCGCCGTGATCATGGCCACCCACGACAACCAGCCCGCGCCGGGCATCAGGATGGCCCTGCTCGACGCCTCCGGGGAGGATCCCTACCTGCCCGCCCTGCGGGCCCTCGCCGGGGAGGCAGGGGCGCCGTTCCCGGTCGAACTGGCGCTGCGCGCCGCCAGGGACCCCCGCTTCGAGGCGCTCCTGGCCGACCCCGGCGACCCGGCGGCGGGGGAGCGGGCGGCCGACGGCACCTGGTGGCCGCAGGACCCCGGCCGCTCCGTGCCCGAGCTGGTCTCCGAGGTCACGGCCGAGCACGGCATCGGCGCGGACGCCGCCACGCTCTACCTGATCCTGCTGGCGATGCCCGACCCGGCCGACAGGAACGTCGCCCGGTGGACCGGCTGGAAACCGGCCCGGCTCAAGACGGCCCGCGCCGAACTGGCCGCGACGGACCTGGTGGTCGAGGCCAGCCGCGTCAGGGCGGGACGCTCGCTGTTCCTGCCGGGCGCCTGGACCGACCTCAGGACGCCACGCCTGCCGTTCGAGCAGTGGAAAGCTCCGCTGTACGACCTGATCAGCGGGGAGAGCGCCCAGCTCGGGGTGGTCGTGCCCATCGAACCCGCCGCCACCCTCTACGCGAGGGCGTGGCGCCGGGTCCGCGACGGGGACGTCCCCCGCTTCGACGAACTCCGCATCCGCCGCGGCAGGCGCCGCTGAACCTTTCCTCAGAGACCTGCACCTGCTGGGGCCCGGGCCGGGATTCCCGGCCAGGACCTTGGTTGAGTTCCGGGCCGGAAGTTCGACGGGGAACTCGGTTGGGAGCTGGACCGGGGTTCCTGACCAGGGAATCCGACCGGAATCCGACCGGGATCCGGCTGGAAGCCTGGCCGGGACCTTGGTTGGGACCCGGGCTGGGATCTCCGGCTACGGATTCCGGCTGAGAGTCTGGACGGGACCTCGGTTGGGGCCTTTGACCAGGATCGTCGGTCGAGATCCGGGCCGGGGTTCCAACTGGGACCTTGGCGGGGACCTGGGTCAGGCTCCTGATCAGGGAGTCCGATCTTGGGGCCTCCGACTAGGATCCCGGCCGACATTCGGGCCGGGGTTCCCGACCGGAACTTCGGCCGGGAGCTTGGCCGGAACTCTGGCCGAGGTTCTCGACCGGGGAGCCCGATCGGGGTCTGGCCGGGGCCTTGGTTCAGGCCCTTGGCCGGGATTCCTGGTCACGGACCCCACCGAGAACCTGGACGAGACCTCAGTCAGGAGCCCCGACCAGGATCGCGGTCGAGATCTGACTGGGACTCCTGGCCGGGACTTCGATCGAGACCTTGATCGGGACCCCGGCTGGGGTTCCCGACCGGAGGCCTGATCGGGGTCTGGCCGGGACCTTGGTCAAGTCTTTCGACCGGGACCTTGGCCAGGACCCAGACCGGGGTTCCCGATCGGGGCCTGGCCGGAACCTTGGTTGGGTCTCGGCCGGGATCCCTGGTCACGGATTCCGGCTGGGAGCCTGGATGGGACCTCGGTTCGGACCTCCGACCAGGATCTTGGTCGGGATCCGGGCCGGAAGCTCGACTGGGAACTTGGTCGGACCTGGACCGGGGTTCCTGACCAGGGGTCCGATCGGGATTCGGCTGAGGGCCTGGCCGGGACCTTGGTTGGGATCCTTGGCCGGGTTCCGGCTGGGATCCCGGTGGAGATCTGGGCCGAGGCTTCCGGACTCCCACCCGGGACCCCTGACCCGACCTCCAGGACCTCGACCGAGAACTTCGATCGGGCCACCGACCGAGACCTCGGCCAAGGCCCCTGACCAGACCGGCAAGCAGGACCCCGACCGAGACCTTCGACCGAACCACCGAACGGGACCCTGGTCGAGACCCTGAACGGACCTCCGGCCAGGGGCTCGGCCGAGATCCCCCGGAACTCATGACCGAGAGACCCACGGCAGGCCCCGGGACGAGCCCGGGATGACTCCGGCCGCGGGGTCGCCCCCGGGCCCCGGCCGTAGCACCATTCACACGACACGCCCCTCCCGAGGGGGCGGACCGAGACACGAAGGAACCTCCCTCCATGACCACGACGCGACAGGTGGCGCCCGCCGCGACCTCGGCCAGGCAGGCGCAGCCCGCCGAGGAGCGCCACGCCACCGAGCTCGCCTTCCTCGCGGCCCACGACGACGGCCCCCGCCCGCCGGGCTGGGCGCTGACCCCGAGGGCGGTGGTCACGTTCGTCTGCGGCAGCGGTGGCGAGACCCTGGAACTGCCCAAGAACCGCCGCGCCGCCGAGAGCGACGGCCAGGCGCTGCCGTCCCGGCTCGTGGTCGAGGCCAAGTTCGTCGGCGAACGCGCCCTGGTCGAGCGCTGCGTGGTCACCCTCGCGGGCGAGCGCGGGCTGCTGCTCGTCGGTGAGCCAGGCACCGCCAAGTCGATGCTGTCCGAGCTGCTCGCCGCCGCCGTCTGCGGCACGAGCGCGCTCACGGTGCAGGGTACGGCGGGCACGACGGAGGACGCCTTCCGCTACGGCTGGAACTACGCCCTGCTGCTCGCCCAGGGGCCGAGCCCCCAGGCGCTGGTCGCCTCCCCGGTGCTGACCGCCATGCGTTCGGGACGCGTCGCCAGGGTCGAGGAGATCACCCGCTGCCTGCCCGAGGTGCAGGACGCCCTGGTGTCGATCCTGTCCGACCGCCGCGTCAGTGTGCCCGAGCTGGCGGGCACCCCGGACGCCCAGGTCGCCGCGGCCCCCGGCTTCACCGTGATCGCCACGGCCAACCTGCGTGACCGGGGCGTCTCGGAGATGTCGGCGGCGCTCAAGCGCCGGTTCAACTTCGAGACCGTCAACCCCATCGCCGACCCCGAGGCCGAGACCGCCCTGGTGCGCAGCCAGGCGACGGCCGTGGTGCGTAGGGCGGGCGCCGCCTTCAGCGTGGACGACGCGGTGCTGGACGCCCTGGTCACCGTCTTCCGCGACCTGCGCTCCGGCCGTTCGACCGAGGGCTGGGACGTCGAACGCCCGGGGACGGTGATGTCGACCGCGGAGGCGGTGCAGGTCGCCGCCTCGCTCGGGGTCGCGGCGGCCTACCTGCCCGCGGGGGACGTCCTCGACCTGGTGCCCGGTCACCTGCTCGGCGTGGTCCGCAAGGATGATCCCGCCGACCATTCGCGGCTGCTCGGCTACTGGGACGGTCCGGTACGGCGCCGCGCCGAGGACGGCTCCGCGATGTGGCGCCGCCTGTGGGACCTGCGGGAGAACCTGCGTTGACCCCCGAAGACGAGATGGCGGTGGACGGCCCCAGGAGGGCCGTGGACACGCTGGCCGCCTGTGCCAGGCCGTACCTCCTGGGGGTGCGTCACCACAGTCCCGCGCTGGCGGCGGTCGTCCCGGCACTGCTCGACGAGGCCGGGGCGGAGGTGGTCTGCGTGGAGCTGCCCGCCGACTTCCAGCCGTGGCTGGTCCACCTGGCGGACCCGGCGACCGTCGCGCCGGTGGCCCTCGCCGGGACCGGGGAGGGCGGCAGGATCGGGTTCTACCCCTTCGCCGACTTCTCCCCTGAGCTGGCCGCCATCCGCTGGGCCAGGGAGCGCGGGGCCGAGGTTCTCTGCTGTGACCTGCCGCTCTCCACCCCGGCGATGACCCTGTCCCCCCGCGCCCAGGCGGGCCGGGCCGGTGTCATGGCGAGGAAGGACGCGGAGGAACCGGCCGTGGCGTTCCCGGCGGGGAACGCGTTCGCGGAGGGGCTCGCCGCCTCCTGCACCGGCAGGCAGGGCGACGACATGTGGGACCGCGCCGTCGAGGTGCTCGCCCCCGGTTGCCCCCCCGAGGCGGTGCGCAGGGCCGCGCTCGGCGTCGGCTGGGCGCTGCGCCACGACGCCGAGTCCGGCGGAGGCGTGCCCCCCGCCGACCTGGCGCGTGAGGCGCACATGCGCGAGGTGATCTCCGGGGCCCTGGCCCGTGGGGCGCGGGTCGCCGCGGTGGTCGGCGCCTTCCACGCCCCCGCCCTGCTCCTGGCCGAGGAACCCGAGGAACCAAGGGAACCCGTGGAGCCCGTGGAGTCCGTGGAGTCCTCAGGGAAAGCAGGCGGCGTCCCCGAGGCGACCTCGCTGGTGCCGTACGCCTTCGACCTGCTCGACTCCCGCTCCGGCTACCCGGCGGGCATCCGGGACCCCCGCTGGCAGCAGGAGGTCTTCACGGCCGGTGGCGACCCGGACCGGGTCAGGGACGCCGCGGCCCGCGCGATCACCGGCGTGTGCAGGAGGCTGCGCGAGGCCGGGCACACCGCGGGCACCGGGGAGGCCGTCGAGACCCTGCGGGTCGCCTGCGACCTGGCCCGCCTGCGCGGCCTGCCCGCCCCGGGCCGGGGCGAGATCGTCGAGGCGGTGACCATGGTGCTCGGCCAGGGCGAACCCCTGGGCAGGGGTAGGGCCCTCGCCCGTGCCCTTGAGGCGGTCCTCGTCGGCACCGAACGCGGCAGGACCGCCCCCGGCACCCCCCGTTCCGGGCTCGGCCCCGCCGTCGAGACCGAGCTGGCGGCGCTGCGGCTGCCCTGCCCGGACAACCCCGAGGCCAGGGAGGTCCGCCTCGACCCGCTCCGCTCCGACCTGGACGGCCGCCGCGAGATCCTGCTGCAGCGCCTCCTGGTGTGCGGCGTCGGGTACGGCAAGCAGATCGAGGTCACCGGGACCGGGGACGCGTCCGCGCTCACCACCCGCTGGCGGCTCGCGTGGACCCCCTCCGTCGCGGCCCTGCTCGACCTGGCGGGCATCCGGGGCGTCACCGCGGAGCTGGCGGCCGCGGGCACCCTGCGCGAGACCTTCCGCCGCGAGTCCGCCGAGGGCGGGCCGACCTGCGAGCTGATCCTGACGGGCCTGCGCGCCGCGGCCGTCTGCGACCTGCCCGGACTCGTCACCGACCGGCTCGCGGACGCCGCCGACGTGCTTCCCGCGACCGCCGGGCTCCCCGACCTGCTGCGGGCGCTCGACCTGCTGGAGGCGCTGCGCAGACGGCACCTGCCCGGCACCACCCCGAGCAGTAGGGAGCGGGCGGCCGAGCTGGCCGCGACCCTGCTGGACGCCGCCGTCCGCGCGCTGCCCGGCCTGGTCGGCAGCGACCGGCACGAGGACGCCGCCGCCCTGGTCGCGCTCGTGACCCGGGCGGGTGAGCACCGCCTCAGCATGCGCATGGACGACGTGCTCGCCGCCCTGGCGCGCGAGGGGTCCCCGCTCATGCAGGGGGCGGCGCTGGCCGCCCGGGTCCTGCTTGACCTGGACGAGCCGGACACCCTCGGCACCCGCGCCGCGGGATGGATCGACGCCGCGACCGGTCCCGAGGGGCGTCACCGCCTGTCCCGCCTGGTCACCGGCCTGCTCACCGCGGCGGGGCCGCTCCTGCAGTCGGCGACGCCGGTCTTCGAGCCGCTGCTCGACCGCGTCGACGGCCTCACCGACCGCGACTTCCTCGACCGGCTGCCCGCCCTGCGCGGCGGCTTCGACACCCTCACCCCCGCGGCCCGCGACCGGCTGCTGCTGGCCGTGACCGACCGGCTCGGCGACCGGCTCGACCTGTCGCTCGGCGCGCCGCCCGAGCTGCTCGCGCTGTGGACGGCGGCGGACGCCGAAGGCCTGGCCGCCCTCGGCGCCCTGGGAATCCCCCTGCCGACCCCCGACCGGAATCTCGATGGTGGGGAACCCCCAGTCACCCGTGACCCCGGCACCCCGGCCCGGACGGCCCAGCGGCTCGCCCCCGCCGACCGATGGCGCCTGCTGCTCGGCAGGGAGACCGGACGGCTCCCCGAGGAGGCCCGCCGCTACGCCCACGCGCTCGACGAGCTGTACGGCGGAGGCCGGGGCGAAGGGGCCGACGACCTCGCGGCCGGACAGGGCGGGCAGGGCGGCGGACAGGGGGCCTCCTTCCCCGGGGCCCGCGAGTGGGCCGCCGAACTCGACGCCCTGTTCGGCCCCGAGGTGCGCGAGGAGGTGCTGGCCAGGGCCGCGGACGAGGGACGCACCGACGTGCTGGCCGTGCTCGACCCGGACGCGGTGCGCCCGTCGGTCGAACTGCTGACCTCGGTCCTGTCCCTGGCGGGCGGCCTGCCGGAGCAGCAACTGGCCAAGCTGAGACCGCTGGTGCGGCGCCTGGTCGCCGAACTCGCCCGTGAGCTCGCCACCCGCCTGCGTCCCGCGCTGACCGGCCTCTCGACGCCCCGCCCGACGCGTCGGCACGGCGGCAGGCTCAACCTGCCCGCCACCCTGCGGGCCAACCTGGCGCACACCCGCAGGAACCCCGACGGCGGCTTCCTCGTCGTCCCGGAACGGCCGATCTTCGACACCTCGGTCCGCAAGGAGGCCGACTGGCGGTTGGTCTTCGTGGTCGACGTGTCCGGTTCGATGGAGGCCTCGGTCGTCTGGTCCGCGCTGACCGCGGCCGTCCTCGGTGGTGTGCCGACGCTCTCGACGCACTTCCTCGCCTTCTCCACCCAGGTGATCGACCTGACCGGCCAGGTGGCCGACCCGCTGTCCCTGCTGCTGGAGGTCCAGGTCGGCGGGGGCACCCACATCGCCGCGGGACTCGCCCACGCGCGTTCCCTGGTCACCGTGCCCAGCCGGACGCTCGTCGTCGTGGTCAGCGACTTCGAGGAGGGCTACCCGATCGGGGGGCTGCTCGGCGAGGTCCGCTCCCTCGTCTCCTCGGGCGTGCACCTGCTGGGGTGCGCCGCGCTCGACGACACGGGGGCACCCCGCTACTCGGTGCCCGTCGCCCAGCAACTGGTCGCCGCGGGCATGCCCGTCGCCGCGCTCAGCCCGCTCGCCCTCGCCCGCTGGGTCGGCGACCGCCTCAGAGGAGAGAACCGTTGACCCCGCCTGCCGTACGGCTGCCGCAGGTCGAGCCACACGTGGCCGCCACCGCGGTCGAGAACCTCACCCCCCGGCTGCGTAAGAAGCTGGAGGAGGCGGTTGGCCGCTGCGCCGCGCTGCCCACGACCGAGGAGGAGGGCCGCGTCTCGGTCGGCTGGGGGGAGGACACGGTGGTCACCCTCAGCCCGGGGAAGACGGGCGTCGTCGCCGACCCCTCGGCGGCGGTGTGTAGCTGCCTGCTCGCGCCGCGCTGCCTGCACCTGGCGGCCGTCCTGAGCGCCTGCCCGGTAGCGGAGACCACCTCGGCCGACATCCCGGTCGAGGAGGTGACCGAGCCCGCCCCCCAGGACCCTCCGGCCGTCGAGGCACCCCAGGCCGAGACGCCGCAGGTCAGGAAACTCACCTCCGGACAGGTCGCGGCGGCGGCCGAGCTGTGGGCCGCGGGCACGGCCATGCTGGCGGCGGGGGTGCCGGGGGCGGGGGCGCTGCTCCAGGCCGAGCTGCTCAGGGCGGCGCACACCGCCAGGCTCGCCGGGCTGCCCAGGGCGGAGGCCGCGGCCCTGCGTGTCGTCCGTGGCATGCGGGCCGCCCGTGGGCGCCACGAGGGTCACCGCCTCGCCGACCTGGTCTCCGCGCTCGGCGACCTGCTGCTGACCTCGGGCAGGCTCGCCGCCGCCGACCCGGATCCGGCCCTGGTGGGCAGCGCCCGCCGCGCGTACCGCCAGGGCGAGGGACTGCGCGTCTACGGGGTCTGCCGGGAGCCGGTGATCAGCGCGACCGGCTACGGCGGGGTGGTCACACACCTCCTCACCGAGGACGGACGCTGGTTCTCCGTCGCCGACGTCAGGCCGGGAGGGTCCTCCCGCGCGAAGGGGGCGGGCACGGCAGCCGTCGCGCTCGGCTCCGCGGCCCTCAACCACGCGCAGCTCGCCCGTGGCGGCCTGCTGATCTCCGGGGCGACGGTCTCCCCGGAGGGGCGGCTCGGCTCGGGGAAGGGCGTCAGGGCAACCTCCGTCCCGGGGCTGTCCTGGACGCGAGGACCGCTGGCGGAGCTGTTCTCCCGCCCCCTCGCCCAGGCGGCCGACCTGAGGCTCGCCGAGGAGGCCTGGCGGGAGCCACGCGAGACGGAGGAGACGAACCGGCCGGTCGGCTGCGACCTGGTGGTCGTCGGGTCGCGGGGAGAGCTGCTGCTCGCCCGCGAGTTGTCCCCGGAGGGGCGGGTGCTGGACGGGCCGCTGATCCGCCTGATGGCCGCGAACGCGGACCCCGGCCTCGCCCACGTCGCCAACCTGCGGCAACTGGCCTCCAGGCCGGGACTGCGGATCCGCGTGCTCGGACGGCTCGACCCCGACAGGGCGGCGACCCTGCGCCCGCTCGCGGTCGGGCCGGTCCCCGGGGAGGGGCCGACGCTGCGCCTGCCCCCCGAGTGGCAGGGTCACGCCGACCTCGGCTACGACCGCCTGAGCGGCTCCCACCTGCCCTCCCGCGAGAGCTGCGCGCCGGACGAGCCGGTCGAGGCGCCGGGGCCCGATCCGGTGACCGGCTCGCCGCTGTGGCGGGTGCGCCGCCTGGTCGAGCTGGCCGTCACCGGCGGCAGGCGGGCCCTGGCCGAGTCCGCCAGGGGCGGTGACTGTCTCACCCAGCGGGCCGCGCTCCGCAGGGCGGGCTTCGGCACCGCGGCGGAGCTGGTCGGCGCGCTCGGCGCCGAGGCCGACCGCCGTGCCCGCGACGTGTTCGGCCGCCTGACGGACACCGGGGGCGACCGTTACGCCTGGGCGTGGCTGGCCGCCTCGGCCCATCTCGCCGCCACGGAACGGGCGCTGGTCAGGGCGTCCTGGCAGCCGGACCCGAGAAGCCCAGGTTCAGGCGAGCAGGTCGGCCAGGCGCAGGCCGTCCAGCTCGGGGGCGTCCCGTGAGGGCAGCCGCAGCGCCACGGCCTCCTCCAGCGTCCGATCCTCGTCCAGTGCCTGATCCTCGTCGGAAACCACCCCGAGCCGCCTGACCTCGTCGATCTCCCCGGCGACCAGCACGGCCACCCGCTTCCTGTCCAGCGGCGTCAGGTCGGGCGAGCACCAGGCCCGCACCACGGCGTCCGAACGCAGGTCCCTGAACGTCTGGGTCTCCCCGCGCCGGAGATACTCCTCCCCGGCGCGGTCGATCAGCTGGGCGAGCTCGGGGAAACGCCAGTCGTCCCGCTCCGCCCTGCACTCGATCCGCAGCACCAGGAAGTCGGCGCCGGTGGGAGGCCTGCCGTCCACGCGCAGCCTGCCGTCCTCGATCGACAGCGCCCCGGGAGGCTCGGGAGAGTTGATCACCACCAGGTGCCCGGCGCGCACGGTCCTGACACCGGAGCCGGGGGTGCCGGGCACGGGCGCGACCATGGTCCAGTGCACGCCGAGAACCGGCTGCTCACCCAGGTCGCCCAGGATCCTGTCGATGCCCTCGGACAGCTTCGTCGCGATGGTCGCTGCCGCGGCCAGCGGCGGCGCGACCAGTCCGGCCAGCCCCCCGGCGATCTGTACGGCGGTGCCGAGCGGCCCCTTCTCCGACACGCGGTACAGACCCGCCTGCACGCTCACCGTGCCTCCGCCGTACGGCAGCAGCGGCGTGATCGGCTCGCTGAGCGTGACGCCGGGCGCCAGCCAGGCCGACTGCCCGGCCATCGTGGTGAACGCCAGCGGCTGCCCGCCGAGGAAGGACAGCGAGACCCCGCCGTGCAGCGCCGGATACTGGTCGGCGGCCCAGCTACGCCGGTCGGCGAGGAACCCCTCGGCGACAAACAACCGGATATATCCCTCGTACGGTGCCAACGCCGTCGCGCTCTCCTCGGGGACGAACCCGACGGTGACATGCTCGGAGGCGGCGTGGAACCAGGACTCGATCCGCTGCCATACGGTCATCCCGAGGTGTCCTCTCTGAAGGTGGTCGGCAGGAAGAGCAGCACGTCACAGACGGCCTCCCGCTCGCCGCCCGCTTTCCTGACGAGGCTCCGCAGGTCGCGCTGGAGCCGCAGCAGGTGCCGGGGAAGGAGCGAGGCGCCGTGTTTGGAGGCCTTCGACCGTGCCAGGGACGAGGCCTGTTCCGCGACGGTGTCGGGCAACGGCGGGATGACGAGCACGGCGCGGGTGCCCATGGCGACGAGTTCCCTCGCCAGGGCGGCGAAGAGACCGCGCTGCTCGGCGAGCGGCACCGGGGGGCCGTCGACCGGGTTGGCCTGCAGGATGACCAGGGTCCGGGTCGCCGCCTCCATCGACGCCGGATCGAGCAGCCCGGACCGGCTGCCGCCGAAGTCCCCGCTGAGGCGGATCCGTGTCCCCGCCGCCGTCGTCACGGCTGTGCCGGTGACGTGCAGCATGGAGAAGGACGTCCGGCGGATCACCTGGCCGTGCTCATTCCGTTCCTGGACGGGCGGCCTGATCGGGGGGGCGACGGCGCCACGGAAGACCCGGGCATGGAGCGGAAGACGCGACTCCCAGGGCTCGCCGTCGAGGGGACCGGGAAGTTCGAGCCGGACGAGAGGCCGGAGGCGGTCGGCGGGGAGGCGGGGGAACTCCCACGTGATGAGTTGTCCCCTTTGGGTGGTTCGGGATATGTCGGTCCAGTTCAGCCTCCAGTTCCGTGGGGAGCGGCGGCCGACGGTGGCGATCCTGGCCCTGTCGGATTCGGCGGATATGACCGCGGTGACGAGCATCCGGGGGATCAACCGGTCCAGGAAACCGAGCATGTCCGCGGGCACCGACCGTTCCCAGCCGGAGGGCAGCACCAGGACGAGCACGGTGGCGAACGGGACCAAGCCGAACACGACCCGCAGGAGGGAGGGCAACTGGTCCGCGACGGGAAGCAGCCCCACCATGAGGGCCAGCGCGAGCAGCGCCGCGACGGTCACCCCGCGTACGGCGCCGCCGAACCTTCCGAAGGCGAAGGTGGGCGGGGACGCCTCGGGGGGAGGGGGAGACGGGACGGCGGAGTCCAGGGCCAGTTCCGGCAGGTCGGAGCCAGTCGCTTCGGCGTCCTCAAGCAGGCCGCGCAGATAGGCGATCCGCTCGGGCCAGCCGGAGCCGGGTGGGAAGTCCACCTGGTCGAGAGGGAGCGCGTCGAACTTCTTGATCGAAGGACGCCTCGGTGGGGGACCGACGCGGACCCGGGCCAGCAGGGCCAGGATCCGGGCCTGGAGCGCGTCGCGCGGGTCGTGTGCCTCCTCCAGCAGTCCCGCCGCCACGTCGAATACCGCCCAGGCGAAGGCCGGTGAGCGCAGGGCGATCGTCTCGGCCCTTTCCAGCAGTTGCCTACCCTCGCCTCCCGGGCCCGGGAACAGCATCGGGAAACGGGGGAGAGCGATCGAGTCCTCGGGATGCCCGGTGTGCTCACCCCGGGCGGCCAGCGTCAGCCCCCGGGGGATGCCGGGCTCCGGAGCGGACGGCGGCTCCCAGCCAGGTTGTCCGCCAGCGAGGGAACGCCGGTCCTGGCACTGCCACCAGCCGTACCAGCTTCCCGCCTCCTCGGGGGAGGAGGGCCGGGCCCCGGTCACCAGGGTCAGGGTGATCCAGGCCTCCGCGCGCACCAGGGGCGTCCCCGAGGTCGTGAGCGAGGTCAGCTCGGGATAGGGGACGAGCGACCTGACGCGTCGGCAGATCCGGATCAGGGCGAGCTGGCACTGCTCGACGGTGTCGGGGTCGTCCCCCGAGGCGACCGCCGCCTCGATGCGTCCACGCAGCAGCTCCACGGCCCTCATGACCTCGCCGCGCGTCAGCCACGCCTCGGCCACCTCGACCACCAGCGGCCGTATCCGGTGGTGCTGCCACACCGAGGCCCGTCTGGCCGGGGAGTAGGTGTCCCGGTCGGCCAGCAGCTCAAGGACGTGTGGTTCGAGCGGTCGTCTCCCGTTGTGGACGCGCACCCGCCAGGCGAGCAGCCGTTCCACGTCGATGTCGTCGAACGGGGCTGAGAAGGACTGCCACGGTGTCTGGAAGTCGTCCCGCTCCCGCCATCCCGTCGTGACAAGCTGCCACACGAGCAGGCAGCGCGCGTCCAGGCGCCGAGGGGCACGCCAGTCGGCCCAGGCGGTCGCGGGCACGTCGTCGGGAGAGACGGTCGCCACCAGCTCCAGGTGCAGGCCGGTGGCGTCCTCCCATTCGGTGTCCCGTACGGCGGGCCGTGCGGAGACCGGCAGGGCGGAGACGAACGCGTCGGCCGCCAGCCGCTCGGCGATCTCGTAGGCGCCGTGGTCGCCGTGTTCCCTGCGGTGCAGGGCCAGCAGGGCGCGCTGGGCGGTGACTGCGGTGGCGATCCGGCGGTCGGTGTTCCACATCCGGGTGGAGCCGTCCGAGCCACGGGTGAAGAGGCGGGAACCGTCCTCGCTCAGCGCCACCCCGGCCACGGGGGTGGACACCCACACGACCGCGCGCAGCCGGACGAACGGCCGCTCCCCGTCCGTCTCCCAGACCACGGCCTTTCCTTCCCACCCGACGCAGGCCAGGCTGCGGCCGTCCCCGGCGTAGGTGACACCCCGGGGAGCGGAGGTGCCGGAGGGGGCGATGGCGCACAGCGTCCCGTCCGGGCGGAAGGCCCTGAGCATGCCGTCCCGTGCCGTGGTGACGACCCAGGCGCCGTCCGGGGAGACCGTGACCCCGGTCGCGCCGTGTCCGTCGAGGGTGGTCGTGGTGCCGTCGTGCGTCAGCCGGACGGCGCCGTCGCCGTACAGGACCGCGAGCCAGGACCCGTCGGGGGAGGGGGCGACGTCGGCGGGAACAGGGCCCTGTCCCGTGATCGACGGGAGGACGAGGCTTTCCTTGATCGTCGGATGCTCCTCCCCGGTGAGATCGAGGTCCCCGCCGACCCGGCGCAGGTCCTCGTCGCGTAGCCGGGACCAGTCGCCGTGCCGCATCCACCCGTCGATCGCGGCGACGACGGAGCCCTCGGGCGCGGCGCCCCTGGCCACCACGCCCGGCAGGAGATCATCGAGTGGGACGCTTCCGGCCGCGGCCTGTCCCAGGAGGGCGCGGTCGGCGAGCGCGACGGCCTGGGCGGGGCCGGGGTGCCTGGGCGCGTGTACGGCGACCCGCCGCCACAGCTCCTCGACGCCCCCGGTCCCGGTGTGCGTCCTGGCCGCGGCCTGGGTGGCGAGGATCGCGGCCAGGATCGACGGCCCCGACTCCCCGGCCCGCAGTGCCTCCTCGGCGGCGGCGCGCACCGCGACCTGCTCCGCCCACGGCCAGGCGTCCTGCGCCGCGGCCCTGCTCTCGATCCCGCGCCAGAACTCCGCGGCCTCCTCGACGGGCAGCAGGCGGACCGCGGCCACCACGGTCGCCGCCGAGACCTCGGACAGCACGGGGGTCGCGTCGGCGACGGCGGCGGCGTCCCTGCCGAGCAGGTCCGCCCTGAGCGGGAACCTGCCGGGGTCGGCCGCCGTCACCCGGCGCAGGCGGACCCTGACCTGTTCCTCAAGTTCGACCACCCATGGACGGCCGTCCTGTCCCGTCTCGGTGACGCGTGTCCACTCCTGGGCGGCCAGGCCGTCGAAGACCGCGTCGGGGTCGAGCCCGAGCCGCAGCAGGGCGGGGCTGATCTGCGCCCGGTCGAACCGTCCCAGCTCGGCGGCGACCGCGAGCGCGCGGGTCACGCCCTGGTCGGCGAGGCGGCCGATGATGCGGTGCTCGACGTAGGGATCGCCCTCGGCGCGCAGCAGCCGTACCGGATCGAGACCGGGTTCGCTCAGCGCCCACTCGGCGTAGGCGGCCAGGTCGAAGGGGTTGAAGACGTCCCCGTTCGCCGACCGGGTGAGCACGGCGGCCCTGAGGCGCCGCGGCACCGCGCGGGCCGCCAGATAGCCGTCCGCCTCGGCGGCGGTGAACCCGTGCGTCCTGAGCACCCGAAGGTACGGCCTGGGCAGCAGCAACGGCCCCGCCGACACCTCGGACTCCTCCGCCGTGCCGTACGGCCTGGCCAGCCAGCGTCTTCCGGCCAGCAGGACCCGGATCGAGGGTGCCCGCTCGCGCAGCCGTTCCAGCAGGCCGAAGGTCATGTCGATGGCCGGGGCGGGTGCCCCCGGTGGATACAGCTTGGCCAGTTCCTCGCAGGTGTCCAGCACCAGCACCACCGGGCCGGGGAGCAGCCTGACGAACCTGGCGAAGCTCTCCACCACGTGGTCGAGCAGCGGAGTCGCCCTGCCGGACAGGAGCCGGCCGCGTGACAGCTCCTCGTGCAGGCCGACGACGGAGTCGGCGAACCTGCGGTGCGCGTGCTCGGCGTCCCTGCCGGTGCCGAAGCCCAGCAGCTCCTCGCCGAGGGCGAGCAGGATCTCCCCGGGGCGGTCCTGCGGGTAGCGGGGGTCGAGGTGGTCGAAGTCGACCCTGGCCACCGGGACGGGATTCAGCCCCCGGTCCCTGGCGTAACGGCCGGAGGCCAGGTGCCGTACGACCATCGTCTTGCCCGCCCCGCCCGCGCCCAGCAGGTGCAGCGCCCACCTCGGAGGGTCGGCGCCGAGCAGCTCGGCGAGGGCTGCCTCGATGTCCGCGCGGGGCAGGTAGTGGCGCAGGAAACGGGCGTCCTCCGCCTCGCGGGCCGCGCGGTCCACCCGGCGCCTGGCCCGTCGCGCGGCGCCGACGAGCGGCTCACCGAGGACCTCGCCGAGCATCCGGGTGGTCGCGACCAGTTGGGCGGCCTCGCTCACCTTTCCCTCCTCGACGAGGGCCGAGACGTCCGCCATGAGCGTGGCGCCGGAGTGGCCCTCGCGGTGGACGGTCGCGGCGCGCCACCAGTCGCGCAGCTCGGCGACTCCCCACGTCAACGAGAGCAGCTCCCCGGCGACCTCGTCGAGCAGCCGCCCGTGCGTCTGGCGCAGGTGGGCGCCGAGCTCCGCCCGCCTGCTCGCGCGCACCCAGAACGCCTCCTGTCCGGTCGGCAGGGTCCGTGACTCGACCAGCCCCAGGTCGTCGAGGGCGTCGAGGAAACCGGTCAGCTCCTCCTCGGGGGCCAGCGAGAGCCGTACGGCCAGCTCGGTGGTCCACTCGGGCAGCAGCGCGAGCTTGGCGAGCCCGGCCGGGTCGAAGCGGCCGAACTGCTCGGCCCGCCAGGCGGCGGCGTGCCGTTCCAGCTCGGCGCCCAGCTCGGCCGGGTTCACGGTTCGTGTCCCAGGCCGTGGGTGCGGGCGTAGACGCTCCAGCCCTCGGTGTCGTCGTGGGTGAGGAACACCTTGTGCAGGGCCAGGAGCTGTGCCATCCGGTACAGCTCGGTCTTGATCAGGCCGGGACGCCCCTCAAGGTGGATCCTGAAGCTCTCCCTGAGCACCGCGGGATCGCTGCCCGGCGCCGCGTAGTAGGTCAGCCGGAACCGTTCCCTCGGGTGCCACGGCTGCAGCAGCACCCACTGGAAGCCGAGTGAGGCCTCCTCGTCGGACAGCGGTTCGAGGTCGTGGAAGACGCACCAGGGCATCCCGGCCTTCTCCTCGCGGAAGCTGCGCAGCGGCGAGCACTCGCCGAGGGCCGCCGTCACGACCACCGGGACGGGACTGGCCGCGGTGCCGAGCCCGTCGGGGGTCAGCAGGTCGAGCAGCCCTCTCACGGGCTCCGTCCAGCCCAGCGCGCCGATCCACAGGTGCAGCGCCTCCGCCAGGACGACCACGCGGGTGTGGGCGCCGAACGGCGGTCCGAGAGTCTGCGCGGCCCCGGCCAGGTCGGCCAGGTCGGCGGCGAGCAGCGTGTCGACCGCGCTGGGTTCGAGCGGTGCCGCCGCCGAGACGAACCGGGCGACCGCCGCCTTCACCTCCTGCCGCGCCACCGCCTCGTCCACCCGGCCCTTCCGTCTCCCCGGTGGTCTGGCCCCCAGGGAGCGCAGCCGTGGCACGGGGAGCGAGAGGCGCTCGCCCGTCCTGACCACCTGCGCGAGAACCTCCCCGACGACCTGGCGCAGGGTGTGCGGCGCGGACTGGACGTCGTTGAACGGCGCCAGCAGCAGGGGGAGGTGACCGGCCTGCAGCAGCCGGAAGCCGATCTCCCTGAGCAGCCGGGTGCCGCCCATGCCGCCGAAGGCGCCGCCGCTGGTGATGCCGAGGAAGGTCCGCTCGCTCCCCGGCGCGATCAGGCCGTCGAGGGTGTCGAAGATGGGTCCCCTGCCGACGTAGGCGGGTCCTTCGAGGAGTTCGAGCCTGCCCGCCATGCTCCTGGTCCGGTTGACCTCCCCGGGATCGACGGCCCTGAAGTCCGCGGGCAGCGTGTCGGCGAGGAACAGCGTCGGCATCGCCCAGTCGAACCGGTCGTCGGGGTCCGGCTCACCGAGGAGGGCGGCCCTGCGCCCGTGCGCGGCGGCCTCGGCGACCGCGTCCCCGCGCAGCAGCGCCCGCACGAAACGCCGGGAGAACAGCCGGCACGCGTACTCGGTGACCTCCCCGGCGACGGCGACCACGATGGGCACCCCGCCACGGACCAGGGTCTCCACGAGCCCGGAGGTGCGTTCGAGGCCGCCGTGCATGCCGCTGTGGCAGACGCTGAGGACGACGGCCAGCGGAGGGGGAGCGTCCCCGGCGACCAGCGTCGAGGCCAGGTTGGCGCCCCTGGTCCACTCGCCCGCCAGTTCGACCCAGGTCTCCCCGTCGGCCGGGTCCGGCCTGCCGTGGGCGACCAGGTGCACCAGGTCGGGCCGGAAGGTCGCGCGGCGCCGCCGCAGCCGCTCCGCGGTCGTCTCCTCGGAGATCCTGGTCATCGCGAGCCCCTGCGACTCGCACTCCCTGACCAGGCCGAGGAACATCGCCCCCGGCCGGATCACCGGGTCGGTCAGCTTCGCGCCTGAGGCGAACAGGATCCTGGGCGTCCCGCGCACCGTGCGGTGCCCGTCGTGGCCGGGGGAGGGGATGAGCCGGGTGACGGCCACGAGCAGGCGGGGATGGGCGGCCAGCGGCCCCTCCTCGGTGTACATCGCCTCCCAGATCAGGGGCTGCAGTTCCTTCGGCAGCCGCAGCGCCAGCTCGATCCCCCCTCCTGCGGGGACCAGGCCGGTGACGGTCTTCCAGACGGGCCGCAGCAGGGCCTCGAACAGCGCGGTGCCGTACGAGCGGGCGTCGGGGCAGGCGGCGACCCTGGCGGCCAGCGGCGGACCGGCCTCGCGCTCCAGCGGGTAGGAGGCGCCTCCCCCCTCGCACGGCAGCGGCCTGCCCTCGTGCAGGACCGTCACCGTGTTCTCCGGTCCGGTCACGCTGACGAGCAGCCGCGTGCTCATCGCACGCTCCCGAGCAGTCGTCCCGTCAGTTCCTCGGCCAGCGGCTCGACCGGCGGCCCGGAGGGGGTGTCGCCGAGCTTGCCCGGTGGGCCGCACCGGGGCAGGTGTTCGAGCAGGTTGGCGTGGAGCGCCGGGGGAGCGGCCGGGCCTGCGTCCACGGTGGTCGCCGCCGCCGCGAGGAGCAGCCGCGCGGAGTACGGCTCCGCGAGGCGGGGCAGGAACGGGTCCGGCTCGGCCAGGGCGAGCGCCTGCGCCCGCACCGGCCCCCGCTCGGCGAACCACCCGGGGGACGGGCCGCCGAGTTCGGCGATCGTACGGCCACCGGCCCGCAGGCCGAGAAGCGCCCCGGCGACCCCGGCCAGCTCCGGGGCTCCCTCACCACCGAGACCGGCCTGCCTGGCGACCTCGGCCATCAGCGCCAGCCGTACGGGAAGGGGCGGGTAGCCGCCACGGGCCCGCGTCAGGGAGCCGGGAGGGCCGTGGCCCAGCTCCTCGACGATCCACGCGGCGGCGGGACCGAGCATCAGGACCGAGTAGGCGTCGGCGAAGGACTCAAGCGCCCAGCGGCGCCACGTCTCGTCGCCGGTCGCCTCGGCGAGGGCGTCCCTGGTCGCGTCCTCAAGGGCGGGGTCCAGGTCCTTGTGCACGTGGTGGCCGACCTCGTGGGCGGCCAGCGTCAGCCACCACGCCTGCGTGGCCGTCCACTCGGGCAGGCACACCACCGGGACGGGCAGCCGCCCCACGAACTCGGCCACCAGGGAGTCGGCGGGCAGGCGCAGGTCGGGCGGGACGGAGACACGCGGGGTGGCGAAGGCGTCGAAACGTGGCTCGACGTAGGCGAGTGGCCCGGTCGGCGCCGTACGTCCGAGGTTCTCGAACGGCTGCCGCCAGCAGCTGAGCACGACCTCGTCGGCGCAGGCCAGGATCCCGGCCAGGGCGGGGTCGCGACGCTGGTCGTACTTGGTGGCGTACCAGTCGAACAGGCGCCGGATCGTGAACACGGCCCTGTCGAGCTCGCCGCAGCGCCGGTAGGCCTCACCGGAGGGGGAGCGTGGGTCGATCGCCTCGATCTCGGCGGTGACGGCGCCGAGCATCCGCGACAGGACGGCGTCGAGCACATTGAGGTGGACGGTGAAACGGTGGAGACACCGGTCGGCGTGGCCGCGCCGCATCCAGTCGGAGATCTCGTGGCCGAGACGCTGGGCCGTGGTCGCAGACCGGTCCAGCCTGGCCCGGACCCGCTCGGGATGCACAGCAGCAAAATATGCCGGGGAAACGTGTTCCCGTGGGCGGATGGGAATTCGTGACCGGGTCGTTGCGGGTGGCCCCACCTCGCCGTTCTCCCCGGCCCCCGCTGGGTGAGAAAGAGCCCTTTTATATTGATATTTCGGTTTTTAGGGGGTTTGGGGGAAAACAACGGACCCGCGTCCTCGTGGGACGCGGGTCCGCCGGGAGGGGTCCCGAAAACCGGAGGGATCCGTCAGAAGGAGGTCACACCCTCTGCCAGAGGCTCGGCACGTTCGGCGGCTCCCAGCCGGGCAGCGCGGTGTGCGACTGCACGCACCGGTAGGTCGAGCCACCGTAGGTCACGGTCGAGCCCGCCGTGTAGGCGGTGCCCGCGGACCAGGTGCCGCCGGGGTTGGAGGTGGGGGTCACGGTCGGCGTGACGGTCGGGGTCACCGTAGGCGTCACGGTCGGCGTGGCCGTGGGGGTGGGCTCGGGGCCGCCGCCACCCACCTGGAGGTCAACGCACGCGTAGAAGGCGTTGCCCGTGTCGGCGATGTTCCAGATGGCCAGAACCTTCTGACGTCCGGTCCTGCCACCCATGCTCACGCTGTGGGAGACGGTCGCGCCCGGCTGCCTGCCGCCGTCGTTGAACGAGGCGATCTTGGAGCCGCCGATGTAGTACTCCCACGTGCTGGTCGCGTGACGCGCGGTCAGCGTCCAGGTGAAGTTCACCGTGTTCCCGACGCTGGTGGTCGGCCACGGCCTGCTGTCGTCGTCGAGCTCGGTGAAGCGGGATCCGCCGCTGCACTGCTTGGAGCCCTTGGGAGCCTCGACGCTCTGAGGCTCGTACTTGACCTGCCCACAGGAGATCTTGCCCTGGGCGCAGAACGCCTGACGGCTCGGAGGCGAGGAGATGTACCCATGCGCCTCGGCAGGCGTCGCCATGAAGACGGTGGTCACCATGGCGAGTATCGACGCCGACACAAGTGTTGTCGTTCTCCGCATGTAGTGCTCCTTTGCTGGGGGGTGTCTCCGAATATAAAGGAAAGTTTCCTAACAGTAAATCCTCGTGTGAAGGCCCGGGACGAGGCCGTGACGGGGGGTGTCACGTGGGGGGTGCTCGCCCCGGGCCGGGGGAGTGTCACGAGGACGGAGTCCCACCTGGGAGAAGCCTCCGACTTTCCAGCGCATATGCAAGGGGTGTTGAACGCTCGTTGAGCGCCGGTTAAGGGGTCGTTAAGGGAGAAGGGGAACTTGGCAGGAAACTCACAGGTGGGAGGGCTCCCGCCGCCTCCTGGGGTGCGGGCCGTACGGCACGGCGGCGCCAGGTGTCCGTGGCCATCTCGGGCACTCCACTGTCAAAGGGCTGTCAGAGAGGGCCCTGTGTGCGTAAGAATCCCGTTTGGATCACTTTTTCCGATCGACGGCCGCCATAGCGTGCTTTCCGCGCGGCCACCGCGCCTCGCTACCTGAAGGAGAAGGAGTCCATGGAGAACTCACGCCGGAACGACCCCCCACTGCTGGTGCCCGTACGCCCTGGCAGGGGGAGCCTGGCCCTGCGCCTGTTCCGGACGGCGACCGGTGAGAGGACGGCGGTCGCCTTCACCTCGCGGGACCGGCTCGTCCGGGCTCTCGGCGACGGCCACGCCTGGATGTGGCTCACCGAGCGCGCGCTGCGGGGCATGCTTGAGGACCTCGGCGTCAGCGGCATCGTGATCGACCCCGCGGGGACCGAGGGAGACCCCAGCCTGCAGGCGGCGTGAGACGGGGCCCGCCCGGCTCACCCGGTCCGCACGGGAGGACGGCCCCCGGCCGCCCTCCCTCCGGCCCCGTGTTCGCTCCGCCCGTGCGGGGGGAGAACCATCTGCGTCAGCCGTACGGCACGCGGGCGGGCCCGAGGAGGCGGCAGGTGCTGGAGAAGAGACTCACCGGGGCACGCTGGACGCACGTCGCGCTGCCCAGCGGTGACCTGGACGCGGCGATCGAGTTCTACACCACGATGACCCCGCTGGTCGTCGTCTCCCGGCACGAGGACGACCAGGGACGCAACGCCTGGCTGTCCAACGAGGGGCAGGTCGAGACGCCGTTCGTGCTCGTGCTGGTCGAGTTCGCCGCGGACAGTGGGAGACGGCAGCCGCAGCTGTTCCCGTTCGCGCACCTCGGCATGGAGATGCCGGAGCGCGAGGACGTGGACCGCGTCGCCGCGGAGGCGAGAGAGCGGGGCTGCCTGCACTGGGAGCCCATGGACCTGCCCCCGCCGGTCGGCTACGTCTGCGCGCTGCTCGACCCGGACGGCAACGTCGTGGAGATCTCCCACAACCAACGCGTCTTCGAGGAGGTCCGAACCCTCTGGGGAGGGTGACCCGCGGGTTACCCTTCCGGGATGGTGGACGACGGTTCGCGGCTCGGTCCCGGCGAGCTTCACGGATGGCGCAACTTCGTCGAGGGCGGGCGGCTGGTCGGCGCGCTGCTCGACCGGCGCCTGAAGGACGGCTTCGGGCTCACCCACGCCGAGTACGGCGTGCTGCGTCAGATCGCCGACTCGGGGCGGGTGCGCATGACGGAGCTGGCCCAGCGGGTCTGGTTCTCCCGCAGCCGCCTGGCCCACCAGATCGACCGTCTGGTACGGCTCGGCCTCGTCGCCCGCGAGGAGGACCCCGTCCGGGGCAAGACCACCTACGCCCTGCTCACCCCGGAGGGGGAGCGGGTCGTCGCGCTGGCCAGGGCCGAGGTCAGCGGGATCCTCCACGAGCACCTGTTCGCCTTCCTGCCTCCCGAGACGGTCGCCGCGCTCGGCCCCGGCATGGACGCCGCCCTGCTGCACCTGCGTGACCTGCCGGAGTGCCGCCTCTGAGGGTTCTGTTCCTCGTGGTGGAACCGGACATTGACCTCCCCTCGCCGAGTTGCTGAAAATTAAGCAACTTTTCGGCTCGCTGGAGGGAGGGGCGTGGAACTCGCCACCTCTGTTTTCGTCCCCGGGGCACCGTTCGCGCAGGTCGTGGAGATCGCGACGCGCGCCGACCGGCTCGGGCTCGGCTGCGTGTGGATCCCCGACGAGGGCACGCACGCCCACGACCCCTGGGTACTGTTCGGGGCCGTCGCCGCCGCCACCGGGGGCATCGCGCTCGGCCTCGGACCGACCAACCCCTACTCCCGCCACCCCCTGATCACCGCGAACGCGCTGCGCGGGGCGGCCGAGCACACCGGGGGCCGGGCCAGGATCTGCCTGGCGGCCGGTGGCACGCTCGCCCTCGGACCGCTCGGCATCACCGCCGACCGGCCGCTCGCCAGAATCCACGAGACGATCACGGCGATCCGCGCCGTGGCCCCCGGCACGGAGATCTGGATGGCGGCCAAGGGACCGCGCATGCTGGACCTGGCCGCGAGGGAGGCCGACGGGGTGATGCTCGCCGGGTTCCCCACCGCCGACCTCGCGGACGTCGCCGCCGGGCTCAGGGCCGTACGGCCAGATGTGCGGATCGGCTACCGGCCGCAGCTGGCCATGGACGAGCGGTCCTACCGGCGCCAGCGGGTCGAGCTGGCCTACGCGCTGCCCGACTCCCCACCCGCGCTGCTCGACCGCCTCGGCCTCGGCCCCGGCTACGCGGAACGGCTCAGACAGGCGGGTCCCGAGGCGGCCGCCGACCTCGTCCCGGCCGACCTGGTCGCCGCCTTCTCCCTCGTCGGCACCCCCGGGGAGTGCGCGGAACGGCTCACCGAACTGGCGGCGGCCGTACGGCTCGACCAGTTGATCATCCCTGGACTGGGCACCGAACCGGGCCACGAACTGGCCGGAATACTCGTGAAGGGGGCCGCCGCGTGACCGTGCGCGCCGCGTTCGTCTACCGCACCGACATCCACAGCCCGCACTGCTGGGCCGAGACCCTGGAGGAGGGCCGTCTCCGGCTGGCCGCGACGCTCGGCGACGCCGTGGAGACCTCCGCGCACGAGAACGTCGGCGAGGACGCCGAGGGGCAACGGCTCATCGCCGGGCTCGCCGAGGACGGCGCCGACCTGGTGTTTCTGGGCAGCAAGGGCTACCAGCCGTTCGTGCTGGAGATCGCCGACAGTTATCCGGGCACCCGGTTCGACATCTGCCAGGGCATGCGGCTCGCGCCCAACGTGAGCAGCTTCCGCGAGGCCGTCGAGGAGGTCGCCTACGTCTCCGGCATGCTGGCCGGGGGCATGACGAGGACCGGGCTCGTCGGGGTGCCGATCGCCACCGGACACGAGGTGGTCTACCTCAACGCCTTCGCCCTGGGCATCCGCGCGGTCAACCCGGAGGCCAGGATCCACACCAGGACCGTCGGAAGCTGGATGGCGCCAGAGCGCGAGATGGCGGCCGTGCACGAGCTCGCGGACCTGGGGTGCGACGTCATCGGCGGCGCGCTCACCGAGAACGACCCGGTCGTGCTGACCGCGGCCGAGCGCGGCTGCCACACCACCGTGCGCAACAGCGACCGCCGCCACCTGGCCCCCGACCACGTGCTCGTCGGCAACCTCGTGGACTGGACCCCGCACCTGGTGCGGAGCGTGCGCGCCGTCGCCGACGGAACCTGGGAGCCGGGCTGGCGCTACTACCACGCGGGCGACGGCGTGGTGTTCAACACCGAGGCCGCGGCCTTCGTCCCCGAGCACGTCGCGCGGCCCGCCGCCGAGGCGGCCGAGCTCATCCGCCGTGGCGCGCTCGACCTGTGGCGCGGACCCATCCGCAACAACCGGGGCGAGGAGGTCGTCCCCGAGGGACTCGGCCTGGCCGACATGCTGACCGGCGTCGAACCGCTGCCCGGCCTGACCCCGCTGGAGACCTTCCTGCCGACCGACGCCTTCGACTGGCTGCTCGACACCTATCTCGGCGAGCCGTTCGTCAGACCGCCCCGCACCGACATGCGGATCAAGACCGGCTGACGACCGTGAGGAGAGCGATGACGTTCACACCCGCCGTCACCGCGCGGCTCGACGAGGCGATGGCCGTGGCGATCGACGAGGCCCGCAGGGCGGCCAGGCCGTTCGGCGCCGTCCTCATGGACGCCGAGGAGGGACACGTCCTGGTCCGCGCGCGCAACACCGCCGCGGACGGCGACCCGACCGCGCACGCCGAGGTCAACGCCATCCGCGCCGCCGCCCCGCTCGGGATCGACCTGACCAGGACCATCCTGGTCAGTACGGCAGCGCCCTGCGTCATGTGCGCGGGGGCGGCGATCTGGGCCAGGGTGCGGGGGGTCGTGGCCGCCTGCGACGCCGCCCTGCTGGCCGAACTCGGCTGGAAGGGGATGTGCCTTCCCCCTGAGGGCCTCTCCCTTCCCGCCGATCCCGTGGATCACCGGGGTACTCAGGGACGAGGCTGCCGAGCTGTACCGCGCCACCAGGGGCGCCGGGAGGTGAGGCACGGTGGATCTGGCATCGTGGCACCGGACGATCCGGGCGAACCGGCGGGAGGGGGACCATGACGGGCGGTGCCGAGGTGGCGCGGAGGGCGGCAGGGGAGACAGGCTCGGCACAGGCCGTGACGACGGCGGTCGCGGTGACCGCCGTCGTCGCGCTGTCCCTGAACCTGCGCCCCGCCCTGGCCGGGTTCTCCCCGCTCGCCGGGGAGGCCGGGACCGAGCTGGGACTCGGCGCGGGCGCGATCTCCCTGGTGACCACGCTGCCGCTGGTGTGCTTCGGAATCTTCGCCCTGTTCGCCCCCGCCCTCAGCCGCAGGTTCGGCGCCGAGCGGGCCCTGGTGGCGACGATGCCGCTGCTCGCCGTGGGCATCCTGCTGCGCGGCGCGGGCGCGACCACGGCCCTGCTCTGCGGGACCGTCCTGGTCGGGATCGCCATCGCCATCGGCAACGTGCTGCTCCCCGGCGTGATCAAACGGCGCTTCCCCGCGAAGGCGGGGGCGATGACCGGCCTGTACGCCTCCGCGATCGGCGGTGGCGCGATGCTCGCCGCCGCCCTGGCCAAACCGCTGGACGGGCTGACGCACGGCTGGCGCCCGGCCCTGGCGGTGTGGGCGCTGCCCGCCCTGGCCGCGACGCTGCCCCTGGTGCTCCTGGCCCGCGCCACTCCGCGCGACGCCGTACCGGCGCGGGTCACCGGCGACCAGGCCACGGGGCGGCCCGCCGGGCGGCTGACGGCGGCGGCCCTCGCCGCCTTCTTCGGGCTGCAGTCGATCGTCTTCTACGTCACGCTGGCCTGGCTGCCCCGGATCCTCACCGAGGCGGGGACCGACCCCGCCCACGCCGGGCTGCCGCTGTCGCTCGTCCAGCTCGTCAGCCTGCCCACGGGCCTGATGGTGCCGATCCTGGCGCGGACCTCCCGCAGCCAGGCGTGGTATGCCACGGCCTGCGGGGCCGCGGGCGCCGCGGGGTTCGCGGGGCTGCTGGCCGCGCCGGGGGTGGCGCCGTACGCGTGGGCGTTCCTGCTGGGACTCGGCGTCGCGGCGTTCCCGCTGGCCCTGGCCATGGTCACGGCGAGGGCCGGTGGCCCCTCACACGCCGACCGGCTGTCGAGCGTGGTGCAGAGCTGCGGCTACCTCCTGGCGGCGGCGGGCCCACTGGCCGCGGGACTGCTGCGGGACGCGACCGGCACATGGACGGCGTCACTGACCTTCCTCCTCGTCGCGGCCGCCCTCATGGCCCCCACGGGCTGGCTCGCCGCGAGACTCTGACCTCTGGAACTCCTGACAGGATGGTTCGCGATCTCAGGAGTCGATCTCCCAGAAGAGCGCGCCTGTCTCCTCCAGGCCGGTGAGGACCTTCACCAGGGGATCCGGGTCGGCACCTGGAGGGAGATCGACGGAGAGGTAGGTGCCCCGCAACCACTCATGGGCCAGGCCGGAGGTCGCCACTTCGCCATGGAGCAGCTCGTGGAACCGGTCACGGTGAGGGTGCTCCCGGACCAGGGCGGCCCGCAAGGTGCGGTGGGCCGACTTCTCGACCACGGCCGACACCAGGTGCCGGTCGTCGATGGTCACGATGTCGCGATGGCAGATGCCGTAGGTGAAGAACGGCAGACACGTGATCTCGAACCTGTCCGGGGTCAGCCGACGCGTCCACAGTTGTTCGCGCCAGCCGTCCACGCGTTCGGAGAGATCCGCGTGAATCATGTAGTCGCTGCGGTCACGACCGATCGGACTGTCGTGCGTGATGATGGTGATGACGCACCTTCCAGGCGAGAGCCGTTGATACCGGTCATGCTGCGGTAGCCGAAGAAGATCAGCTTCAGCCGGACACCGTCAACCGGTGCCGGGAAGCCGCTGGCCGACCTCGTTTCTCAGAGGGTGACCAGCTGCAGGGTCAGCGCCAGCCGTACCTCGGCGGAGGCCAGGTCGCACGGGGCCGTCTCCAGCAGGCGGCGCATCCGGTAGCGGAAGGTGTTGGGATGCACGTGCAGCCTGGCGCTGGCCGCCGTGGGGTTGCCCTGCTCCCACAGCCAGGCGCGCAGCGTCTCCACGTAGGCGGTGCCGTGCGCGGCGTCGTGGGCGATGAGGGCCGGAAGGGGACCGCCTAGCAGCAGGTCTGTGGGGACCGCCCCGGCCCTCCTGACGACAAGCCGAGGCCACGCATCCTCATATGTCGTGATTTGTCGGTCAGAGAGCAGGTCGAGCAGCTCACGGGCCTGGGTACGGCTGACCATGGGCGCGTCCCCGGTCACGGCCCCCGCCGCGACGGTCAGCCCCGTCTCGCCCGCCGTCAGCCGCAGCCACGCCCACGACCCCGGCACCAGCGCGTCGCCCTGCTCCGCGACCAGCACGTAGGAGACCCCGTCGATCGAGGTGAGGTACGGCGCGCGCCAGCCGTGCCGCCGCAGCAGCTCACCCAGCCCGTCGCCGGGCCGTACCGCAACCACCCGGAACGGGCTCGGTGGCACCAGGTCGCAGGTGTCCCCGCTCAGCAGCGCCCGCAGCCGGTCGGCCAGCAGCCTGCGGGCGGCGTCGCCCTGGGTGCGCAGCCTGAGCAGGTGCAGGGCGACCGCGGTGAGCGTGGGACCCAGCGCCGAGATCCTGGACGGCGGGACGGGGCCGGGGACGATGGCCCAGATCGCGCCGAGCAGCTCCGTGCCGTGCCTGACCGGGACGACCAGGCGCGGCAGCCTGCCGTCGGGACCCGACGGGACGTAGATCGGCTCCCGCCCACGGGTCAGGCGGCGGTAGACGCCCTTGGTGCGCAGCCTGGCCAGCGCGTCACTCGGGATGCGCCTGCCGACGATGCTGGAGATGCGGCCCGCGTCGGAGGGCTCCTGCCTGGCCGAGTAGGCGAGCACCTGCCCGGCCGCGTCCTCCACGGTCACCGGGCCGTCGAGCAGCTCGGCCACGTCGTCGGCGAGGGAGGCCAGCGTGTCACCGTGGCCCTCGCCCGGCCCGGCCAGGTCGCGCAGCAGCCACAGCAGCCGGGTCCAGGAGACCCCGGCCGGAACCTCGGCGACCGCGACCCCGGGCGGCGCGGTGAGCGAGGCCGCGAGCGGCCCCCTGAACACCACCCCCGCCACCGGCGCGGCCGTACGGTCGAGCAGCTCCTGCTGGTCCTGAGCCGTGACCCCGACCCCGAGCAGCAGGTCGCCGGGGGAGGGGGCGACGCCGGGTTCGGCGATCACCACGTCACGCACGTCGAGGTCCGCGCCGTCGAGCACGGGACGCAGCAGTGCCGGGCCCAGCGTCTCCACCAGGCCCGACACCGTGATCACGCGCATGCCCTCCAGACTATGCGGGCCAGGTCACGCGGGCACGACGGCGGCGATCCGCTCGACCGCCTCGTAGACGTCCACGTGCCGCACGTACAGCGGGGCGAACCCGAAGCGCATCGTCTCCGGCGGCCTGAAGTCGCCGACCACGCCGCGCTCGGCCGCCTCGGCCAGGATCCGCTCGGCGGCCGGATGGGCGAAGCTGACCTGGCTGCCCCTGGCCGCCGGGTCGCGGGGGGAGACCAGGCGCAGCGCGGGCAGCCGCTCGGCGGCCAGGGCGACGAACAGCTCGCCCAGGCTGGCCGCCTTGTCACGCAGCGCCTCGACCGTGACGCCCTCGAAGGCGTCCAGCGCCGCGTCCAGGGCCACCATGCCGATCACCGGCGCCTGGCTCACCTGGAGCCTGGCCGTACCGGGCGCGGGCTCGAACTCGCGTGCCATCGCGAACCGCCTGGCGTGCCCGCCCCAGCCGGTGATCGGCTGCCTGACCCGGTCCTGCAGCCGCCCGGCCACGTAGGCGTAGGCGGGTGAGCCGGGGCCGCCGTTGAGGTACTTGTAGGTGCATCCCACCGCGAGGTCGGCGCCCGCCCCGGTCAGATCGACCGGGATCGCGCCCGCCGAGTGGCACAGGTCCCACAGCATGAGCGCGCCCACGTCGTGCGCCCTCGCGGTCAGCCCCGCCATGTCGGCGATCTCACCGGTCCTGAAGTCCACGTGGCTGTGGACCACCACGGCCACCGTCTCGTCGAGCGGCGCGCCCTCGTCGAGATAGCCGAGCTCCAGGCCGAGCAGCTCGCACACGCCCTGGGCGACGTAGAGGTCGCTGGGGAAGTTCGCGGCCTCGATCAGCACCCTGGACCGTCCAGGACGCATCCGGCAGGCGGCCACGAGCAGCTTGAACAGGTTGCCCGAGGTGGTGTCGGTGACGATCACCTCGTCCTCGGCCGCGCCGACCAGGCGGGCGACCCGCGTGCCCAGCCTGGCCGCGAGGCCGCCCCAGCCCGCGCTGCCCCAGGCGCCGATGAGGTCACGCCGCCAGTCGTCGGCGAACGCGGCCAGCGCGCCCGCGACCGCCCGTGGGGGCGCGCCCAGGGAGTTGCCGTCCAGGTAGACGACCCCCTCCGGGATGTCGAACCGGTCGCGCAGACCGGCCAGCGGGTCGGCGGCGTCGAGCCGTACGGCGTCGGCGCGGGTGATGGTCACGGCGGTGCCGTCCTTCCTTGAGGTTTTGAGAGGGGATCAGCCGGACTGCTCGACCAGGTCGCGGCCGTCCTTGCGGGTCATCGGCCTGCCGCTCGGCACCTCGCCCGCCGCGATCAGCCGCCTGACCGTGCTCCAGCGGGTGGCCACGATCACGCCGCCGACGACGACCCAGACGGCGTAGGAGATCCCCATGACGGGGGTGTGCACGATCTCGACCAGCAGCAGGACGTTCTGGTAGGCGTTGAGCGCCATCGCGGCCACGGTGATCACCAGGTGGGTGCGGGCGCCCAGCCTGAACGGCGAGGCCGCCAGCAGCTCGGGATGGAGCTGACGCATCCGGTAGGAGGCGACGATCACCAGCATGGTCGTCAGGCCGAAGACCGAGGACGCCACGTGGGCGATCTCACTGACGGAGAGGCCGGTCACCGCGGGGGTGACGCCCACGACGAACAGGATCGTCAGCAGCCAGTGCGGGGTGCCGAAGCGGCGGCTCACCCTGCCCAGCGCCCTGGGGAACCAGCCGTCGTCGATCGCGGCCAGGAAACTCTTGCTGCCCCACAGCAACTGACCGTTGATCGTGCCGATGACCGCCGCCACGGCGCCGCCGAGGATGAAGAAGACGAACATCCCTCTCGACAGCGTGTGCTCGGCCACCACGGAGAGCGGTTTGAACGCGACCTGGTCGAGCGGCAGGACCCCGGTCGAGGGGATGGCCATCAGCACGTAGAGGGCGGTCGCGGCGAGGGTCGCGCCGAAGAACGCGATGGGGATGTTCCGCCCGGGGTTGCGCATCTCCCCGCCGAGTTCGGCGATGACGTGGCCGCCGCCGGTGGCGAACACCAGGATCGAGGAGGCCGCGACCAGCTCGTTGAGGCCGTTCGGCGTCAGGTCGGAGAAGACCGCCCAGTCCACCTGCGGCATGCTGATCACGCCGTAGCTCACGTAGGCGGCGACCATGACGACGGCCAGCGCGACGCCAACCCTGGCCGACAGCGAGGCGCCGAACAGGTTGCAGACGAAGAAGAACGTCACCATGCCCACCGAGACCGCCTGCGCCGGGATGGAGGGGTTCATCGCGTGCAGGTAGGTGCCCGCGCTCAGCGCGTAGACGCTCAGCGAGATCACCGACAGCGTGAACAGCCACATGTTGGCGAACCCGGCGATCGGATGGACCAGCCGCGTCACGTAGGCGTAGGTGCCGCCCGTCACCGGCGCCGCGGCGCCGAGCACGGCGAAGGAGAACCCGCTGAGCAGCACGATCCCGGCCGCGATGAGGAAGGCGACCGGCGTGCCGCCCCCGGTCTTGCCGATCGCGACCCCGGTGAGGGCGATCACGCCGCCGCCGACGATCTGGTGGAAGGCGATGCCGAGGGCCTGGGGAAGGGTGATCGTCCGCTTCAGGTTGCTCTGGTTGTCCGGTGGCGACACTGCGCCTCCTCGTTCTTCTTGCGTGGGGGTTGCTGAGATGCTCCGCCACGCCCCGCCCACGGGTCATCGTGCGGGCCCCACCATCTGCGCGCCCCCACTTGTCCGGCCCGCACAACCGGCTTCCTGTACGGCGGCCGCCACGCACATGGCCGGGTCCCCGTGTGGCGGCCTCCGTGGAATTCCACGGAGGCCGTTTCACGGAAGGCACTTCCCCATCGAATACCCAAAGGTTATGGTCGCGCTCCCTTTCGAAGTGGGAGAACGCGCCCTCTCTCTCACACGCGCGGATTATCATGCGGCAATGGTGGACATGAGAAACGGCGCCTGTGCGGTCTGCGGAGGCGGGGAAATCTACACCGCGTCAACCCGCATGGAGACTCCTACCGCTTTGTTCGGGATGCTGCACACCGAGAAGGTGGATCTCTACGCCTGTGTTTCCTGCGGATTCCTCCAGACGTTCCTCGACCGTACGGACGACCAGGTGCGGTGGATGCGCAACTCCTGGAAACGGGTCTGAGAACCGGTCAGGAGCAGTTCAGGCCGGGGTTGGCCACGGGGCCGCACGGGCCGTGGTTGCCCCCGCCGTCGATCACCTGTCCGGCCGGTCCCCAGATGACGAACCCGCCGTTGCCGGTGCCGCCGTTGCGCGCCAGCTCGACCGGCGCCCGCTCGGTGCCAGAGACGTGGACGCCGTCCCGGATGAGGTCGCCGTCCCTGTCGACGGCGCCGCCCGCCGCCAGGCCGTTGTGCACGAAGGTGTTCCCGCTGACCGGGTAGGGGGTGACCCCGGTGAAGCGGATGGGGTCGATGAGGATTCCGGCGATCCGGTTGCCCTCGAACCTGTTGCCCTTCACCGACACGTTGGAGAAGCTGACCCAGAAGGTCATGCCGTAGCGGTTGTCCTTGAAGACGTTGCCCTCGACCCTGTTCGGGGCGCCGGTCGAGTGCTCGGCGCGGAAGCCGACCTGGGCGTTGGTGAAGACGTTGTCGGTGTAGAGGTTGTCGTTGCTCCCCTCGGTCAGGTTCACCGGAAAGCCGTCGAAGAGATTGCCGCCGAAGACGTTGGAACCGCTCTCGGCGAGTTCCAGATGACCGTTGCTCAGCACGCTGCCCCTGACCGTCCAGCCGTGCCCGCCCGATCCGTACAGTCGGCCGTGCACGGTGCACCTGTCGATCGTCAGGACGGAGGAGCCGGTCACGTCGATCCCCTCGGCCAGGCAGGCCGAACGGGGGCCGACGAGGGTCAGGGAGGCGGCGTGGTCCGCGCTCAGCGCGTTGCCGACGAACCTCACCCGGGAGAAGGTGACCCCGCCTCCGACGGTCTCCGCCCCCAGTCCGAACCCGCTGATCACGCCGTCGCGTACGGCGACGCCTTTCCTGTCGCCGACGGCGACGCCCCTGCCGGTGCCGTCACCGCTGACGGTGTGGCCCGCGAGATCGACGGTCACGTTGTCCGCGCCGATCGTCAACCCGTCACCGGCGCAGCTCAGGTCCTGGGTCAACGTCACGTTCGAGGTCAGTACGGCACCGCAGCCGACCTCGTCGTCGGTCGCCGAGGCGGGTAAGGGAATCGCCAGCGCGGCCGCCAGGGAGAGGGCGAAAGCGGCGGCCGTTTTCGCGAGGCGTTGTTTTCCCGGTTCTTTTCCATGTTTCACGGCGGTCTCTTCTCTTTTTGGGGCGGATTGCCACGGTGTTTTGGCCGGGCCGGTGCGAATTCCCTCGCCAAAGGCCGAAGGAGGCACCAAGGCCAAAGACTGCATGATCCGCGTTGATTCGAGAAGCCAGAAAACCTGTGCCACAGATGCCGCCGTTAAGGCTTTTCCGCTACTGTCCCGCCCGTCGCGACACGGTAGTGGTAAGCGCACACCTCCCCGAAGCCCGCCCTTTCGTACAGCCGGAGGGCGGGAACGTTGCCCGACTCGACCTGGAGATACATGTGGGCCGTCCCGCGCTCCCCGGCCCAGCGGGCCAGCGCGGCGAGCACCCCACGGGCCGTACCTCTTCCCCGGGCTCCGGGGAGGGTGGCCATTCCGAACACCCCCGTCCAGCCGGTGTCGGCGACCGCCCTGCCGACCGCGACGACCCTCCCGCCGACCGTCACCAGGGCGTAGGCGCACGGCGGGTCCAGCCGGGCGAGCATGTCCCACTCGGCGCGGGAGCCGCCCCTGCCGTTCACGGCCTGCCAGGCCCTGAACCACTCCGCCGTCGGCCGTCCGTCCAGCCGTACCCGGAGAGGAGTCTCCCCGAGGCGCTCAAGCACCCGCGCGACCGGCGCGGTCCGCAGCGAGACCGGGCTGACCCGGAGGTAACCGCGCCCGGCCAACAGGGGGTCGAGACCTTCGGGGCACGCCGGACTGATCTGGAAGCGCGCCCTGGCGCGGTGACCGGCGTAGAACGCCTCAGCCTCGGCGATCCCACGGACCAGGCCACCGGGGCCGGGATCACCGTGGGCCAGCACCGATCCCGCCCACCAGGAGGGGCCGCGCGTGTGCCGCAGCGACCACTCCCCGAGGGGCGTCACGTGCTCCACGGGCAGGGCGCGGGCCGCTCTCTCCTGGAGTGCTCGAACGTCGTTCAGTTCTCCGCGCCTCTCAGCAGGGTCAGGTTGTGCTTGACCTCCTCGCGCATGATGCCGCTCGCCCGCTCCGCGTCGCCTCGCCGTACGGCGTCGACCAGGGCGGTGTGGCTGTCGGCACCGGGGTCGGGGCGGTCGTGGCGCAGGGGGAGCAGCCTGACCAGGTCGAGCAGGCCGTCGCGCAGCGCGGGCTCGAAGGCGGAGAACAGCTCGGTCAGCACCGGGTTGTGCGCGGCGGCCACGACCGCGGTGTGCAGCGCGACGTCGGCGGCGACGAACTCCTCGTCGTCGCCGTGGGCCGCGGCGTGCCGGGCGGCCAGCGCGCGGTCGAGGGCGGCGAGGTCCTCGTCGTCCCTGCGCAGCGCCGCCAGCCCCGCCGCCTCGACCTCAAGGAGCGCGCGGACCTCGAAGAGGTGGACGGCCGAGGCGCGGCGCAGCGTGGTGCGCAGGTCCTCGACCGGCCGGGTGGCGACGACGAACACCCCCGACCCCTGCCTGGTCTGGAGCATCCCGGCCCCGGCCAGCGCGCGGATGGCCTCGCGCACGGTCGAACGGCCGACGCCGAGCTGTCTGGCCAGCTCGTTCTCGCCGGGGAGCCTGGTGCCGACCGGCCAGTGCCCCGAGGCGACCTGCTCACGCAGCGTCCGTGCGGCCTGGTCGGCCAGCGGGCTGCGGGTCAGCGGGTTCAACGTCACCTGTCAAACCTCTCAGGTTGTCTGAGGAGTTGTTTCGGGGTTAGTCTACCCGGCATGACACCGCGTGGTCTTCTTCTCGGCCGCCGCGGCGGGGCCTGACCTGACCGGCACCCCGTCGCGGAGTGCCGCTGTGCCGCCGGTCACCACGACGGCCCCAAAGGACAGACAGCCCATGATCTGGAACCCGCAACGCCCGAGCGCGATGCCCTCCTTCCGCTACCGCCCCGCGCACGAGCGCGTCGATCTGCCGCTCACCGAGCGCACCTGGCCCCGGCGCCGGATCGAACACGCCCCGCTGTGGGTGCCGGTGGACCTGCGCGACGGCAACCAGGCCCTCGCCGAGCCGATGGACCCCGCCCGCAAGCGCCGCATGTTCGACCTCTTCCTCTCCATGGGGTTCAAGGAGATCGAGGTCGGCTACCCCTCGGCGAGCCAGACCGACTTCGACTTCGTCCGCCACCTGGTCGAGGAGGACCTGGTGCCCGACGACGTCACCGTCGTCGTCTTCACGGCAGCCCGCGCCGACCTGATCAGGCGGACCTACGAGTCCGTAGCGGGCCTGCGCCGGGTGGTCGTGCACATGTACACCGCGACCGCGCCGACCTGGCGCCGGGTCGTCCTCGGCAGGGAACGCGACGAGCTGCGCGAACTGATCCTGGCCGCGGGCCGGGACGTCGCCAGGGGCGCGGACACGATGCCGGACGGGGCGGTCCGCTTCGAGTTCTCCCCGGAGGTCTTCAACCTCACCGAGCCCGACTACGCCCTTGAGGTCTGCAACGCCGTGTCGGAGCTGTGGGACGCCTGCCCCGACCGGCCGGTGATCCACAACCTCCCGGCGACCGTCGAGATCGCGACCCCCAACGTCTACGCCGACCAGATCGAGTACATGGACCGCAACCTGGAGCGCCGGGACGGCGTCATCCTGTCGGTCCACCCCCACAACGACCGGGGCACCGGCGTCGCGTGCGCGGAGCTGGCCTTGCTCGCCGGGGCGCAGCGCGTCGAGGGATGCCTGTTCGGCAACGGCGAGCGCACCGGCAACGTGGACCTGGTCACCCTGGCGCTCAACCTCCACGCCCAGGGGATCGACCCGATGATCGACCTGTCCGACATCGACGGTGTCCGCCGTACGGTCGAGCACTGCAACCGCATCCGGGTCCACGAGCGCCACCCCTACGGCGGCGACCTCGTCTACACGGCCTTCTCCGGCACCCACCAGGACGCCATCGGCAAGGGCATGGCCCACCACGTCCGGCGGGCCGCCGAACTGGGCGTCCCCGTGGAGCGCGCGCCCTGGGACGTGCCGTACCTGCCGATCGACCCCGCGGACGTGGGCCGCGACTACGAGGCGGTCATCCGGGTCAACAGCCAGTCGGGCAAGGGCGGCGTCGCCTACGTGCTCCAGACGGCCCACGGCCTCGACCTGCCGCGCCGCCTGCGGATCGAGTTCTCCGGGGCGGTGCAGCGCGCGGCCGAGCACGACGGCGGGGAGATCGGCGCCGAGGAACTGTGGAAGCTCTTCGGGGCCGAGTACCTCGACCGGCGCGGCCCGGTGACCCTGGGCGCCTGGCGGGTGGACGAGCCCGAGCCGGGCACGCACAGCTTCACCGGGGAGTTCCACGTCGGCGGGCGGCGGAGCGAGCACACGGGGACGGGCCAGGGACCGCTGTCGGCCTTCACGAGGGCGCTGGCGGAGGCGGGGATGGAGGTGGACGTCCTCGACTTCGCCGAGCACGCGCTGGGACAGGGGCGTGACAGTCACGCCGCCGCCTACGCCGAGTGCCGGGTCGGCGGGGTGACGCGCTGGGGGGTCGGGCTCGACGCCTCGGTGCTCACCGCGTCCGTGCTGGCCGTGCTCTCCGCGGTCAACGCCGTGCTGGCCACCGCCCCGCTGGAGCCCGCCGGGCGGTGAGCCGTACTCCACGGAGAAACGGAGGAGTTGGCCCGATCGGGCCAACTCCCTGTGACCGGGACGAATGGTTGGGTAACGTCTGCCATGGTGGCGCGTACGGGCCGGGGCCCGCGCGCCGGACGGCTGTTCGCTGATCTCGGGGGCCCGACGAGAGGCGAGGATCCATGTCACATCCCGCGTCACCTCCCGAGGCCCGGCTCGTCGTCGGGGACCACCGCGTCGTCGTCACCGCGCGGGGCTCGACCGTTCTTCCCGGGGGTGAGTCCCCGGTGCCCGTGCGGCGGCTCGTCCCGCCCACGCTTCCCCCTCAGGGGGAGGAGCCGCTCGGCCGCGAGGCGGAACGGGCCGCGCTCGCGGCGATGATCCGTCCCGGCGAGCCCGTGCAGATCCACGGGCCGGAGGGGATCGGCAAGAGCGTCCTGCTGCGCCGCCTCGCCCACGACGTCGCCGGGCGCAGGCCCGTGGTCCACGTGCACGGGGCGGGCAGGGAGCTGGACGACGTGCTCCAGGACCTGTTCACCGCGTGGTACGACGAGGCCGGGTACGCCCCGGGCCGGGCCCGCCTCCGCGCTCTGCTCGGCGGGATCGCCGCGGTGCTGATGATCGACGACCTGGAGTTCCCGCCGGGCGGGCTGCACGCCTTCCTGCGGACCGGGCCCGGCATCGCCCTGGTCTTCACCTCCCGGGTCAGGCGGTGCGCGCCCGACAGGACGTTCGAGCTGGGCGGCCTCGGCGAACCCGCGGCTCTGGCCCTGGTGTCCAGGACTCTGGGCAGGCCGCTGCGCCAGGAGGAGGTCCCCGCCGCGACCGCGCTGTGGGAGACGACGGGAGGAAACCCCCTCGAACTCATCCGCGCCGCCGCCCGCGTGCCGTACGGCGAGCTCGGGCCGGGGGAGCGCGCGGCGCTCGCCCCCTTCGCGGCCCTGCCGTCCGCGCTGGTCGCGGGGGACGTGCTCGCCCGGATCACCGGCGTCGCGGACGCGGCCCGGACGGCGGTACGGCTGGCACGGCTCGGGCTGCTCACCGAGGAGGCCTCCCCGGGAGGCGTCTACTACCGCCTCGCACCCGGCACCGGGAGCCCGGCGCCCTGTGAGGAGGGCGTGGCGGAACTCGCCGTACGGACGGCCGGGTGGGCCTCGGACACCGGCGCCGAGGAACTGGCCGCGCACGCCGCGCTGGTCACCGGTCTGGTCACGGCCATGACGGATGACGACCCCGGCCTTGCCGTGCGGCTCGCCCGCGCCGCGTCGCCGGGACTGGCCGGGTCGCTGCGCTGGGGAGCCTGGCGTGCCCTGCTCGACGCCGGGCTCGCCGCGGCGGAGCGGGCGGGCGACGGGGAGGCCGTCACGTACTTCACCCGTGAGAGGAAGGTGCGCGCGCTCGCCGGGGACGGCCAGGGCGCCATGACGGAGGACCCGGCACCGGGAGCCCCCAGAGGAACCCTGACGAGGGTGACCGCGGTCAGGACGGGCCTGGTGGTGCTGGGAACCGCGGTGGCGGTCGCGGGCGCCGTCCACGTCGTGCCCTCTCTCGTCCGGCTGGTCGAGGAGCGCCCGAGGACCTTCGGGTGTGTGACCGTCGCGCCCGGCAGGCTCGCCTTCCCTCGGCGGGGGAGCGGGACCGTGAAGGGGCTGCGGGTCACCGGCACCTGTAGAACGGTCGTCACCGCGGCTTCCTCCGACCCCCGGTTCGCCGTCGTCGCGGACACGTGCGCCGGGCGTCCGCTGCTCCCCGGGCAGACGTGCCTGATATCGGTGCGTTTCACCCCCGCGGGCGGGCGGGAGGCCGACGCGGCCCTGCGGATCACCGCGGGGGAGGCGGCGGGCGAGGTCACGCTCGTCGGCGAGGGCGCTCCCGGCCCCGTCCCGGGGAAGGGTTAGAAGTCGGTGATCCTGCGTTCCTCCGGCGAGAGCAGGAGCACCTCCAGCGCTCTGGCGCAGGCCCGCGCGTGCATGGCGAACCAGCCGATCCGCGTGTCGGTGATGACCTCGGGCGTCGAACGCACGGCCAGCGCGTACCTGACCTGCTCCGCCCGGTCCAGGACCGGGACCGCGAGGGTCCTGACCCCGTGGGAGGACTCGCCGTCGTTGAGGGCGTATCCCGCCTTGCGCACCCGTTCTATCTCCGCGCGCAGGTCCTCGGGATCGACGATCGTGCGTTCCGTCTGCGGCCGCAGCGGGCCGAGCGCGGCGACGTCGTCCTCACCGGGCGGGGCCCAGGCGAGCAGGACCTTCCCGAGCGCGGTCGAGTGCAGCGGTCTGCGCAGGCCCGTCCCGCTCTCCGGATCGACCGAGCCGCCGATCAGGATCACGGCGTGCGGGCCGTTGCGGATCGCCAGGTCGACGGTCGCCGAGGTGGCGCGGGCGAGCTGGCCGAGCTCGGGGGCTACCCGGTGCAGGCCGCGCTGGTGGAAGGAGAGCTGGCCCAGCTCCGTCATCGAGGGGCCGAGCCGGTATCTCGCGGTCCGCGCGTCCTGCTCCAGGAAGCCGGTGGACACCAGCGCGCGGGCCAGCCGGTGCGCGGTCGAGGTGGACAGTCTCGTCCTGCGGGCGAGGTCGGAGGCGCTCAGCGTGGGCCCTCCGTCCCTGAAGCAGGCCAGCACGCTCATGGCCCGCTGTACGGCCTGCGTACCGGACGGGCTGCCGCTCTTCTCCATATTCCCACAATATAGGAAATCTCAGCATGTCGCCGGGTTAGGAACTGGCCTTATTGACCGGTTTGACGTGATTTGATCCCATGAAGTGGGATAAATTGTATTTCCTGCTACTTTAGTGGTGAAACGTGGGTGCGCAGGCACCCCCTCCGTCGTGTTCCCCCAGGGAGAGGCGTGTGAGGGCGTACGGCACGGCATGACGCTCAAGAAGGTATGGCGTAATGGGATGGCCCGCGGGTGACGACCGGAATCTCAGAGGGCGTCCAACCCCATCAGCCACGTTTCAGCGACCTGTCGTTCTATATCGCGAAGTTATGGAAATTCGTGGGGTACTCGGTTGTGCCCCCTCGGTGTCAGCTTTGGTCCAGCCCAACTGTCAGGGCTCCTTGCATCCCTCTAACCCCCCAAGGGACACCGAGAGGAGTCACCCCGCGTGAATCCCAAGGTCAAACTGGGCGCGGTGGCCATGCTGGCGGCCGCAGCCATGACCACTACGTCGATCGTGAGCGCCACGAGCGCCACCGCGGCACCGGCGAATACCGGGGTCCGTACTATAACCACGGACGCGGTCGGCTTCAGCAAGCCGACGCCCGAGGGGCAGAAGCGCGCCATCGCCCTCGCTGGGAAGGCCATCGCCGCCCAGGAGAAGACCATCGCCAAGAGCGAGGACGACTCCTTCGCCCTGGAGAAGGCGACCTCGGTCGGCGACGTGCAGTTCCTCACCTACGACCGCACCTACAAGGGCCTGCCGGTCTACGGCGGCGAGGTCATCGTCTCCACCGACGCCGCGGGTCTGAAGGTCGCCTCCCTGGAGACGGCCCAGAAGACCGAGCTGAACGTGGACACCAAGGCCAGGGTCTCGGCGAGCAAGGCCGCCAACACGGCCCGCGCCCAGCTGGCCAAGGTCGAGAGCGTCAGCACGCCCAAGCTGGTCGTGCATGCCCTGGCCGAGACGGGCGCGCCGCGCCTGGCGTGGGAAGTCGTCGTCACCGGCAGCTCCAAGACCGCGCCGAGCGTTCTGCACACCTACGTCGACGCCGTCACCGGCTCGATCATCAGCAAGTGGGACGCGGTCAGGATGGGAACCGGCAACGGTTTCTACAACGGCCAGGTCACCATCACCACCACCTCCGGGTACACGATGCGGGACAACACCCGCAGCGGCCTGGCCTGTGGTGGCCAGAACGGTTCGGCCTACACCAAGAGCACCGACTCCTGGGGCAACGGCCAGGGAACCAACCTTGAGACCGCCTGCGTGGACGCCTACTGGGCCGCGCAGAAGGAATGGGACATGCTCAAGGACTGGTTCGGCTACAACGGCTTCAACGGCCGTGGTACCGGCTACCCGGCGCGTGTCGGCCTGAACCAGGTCAACGCCTTCTGGAACGGCTCCTACACCAACTTCGGCCACAACCAGGCCAACACCCAGCAGGCGACCCCGATGGACGTCGTGGGCCACGAGTACGGCCACGCCATCTACCAGTTCGCCGGTGCCGGTGGCGGCGGCAGCAGCAACGAGGACGGCGGCCTCAACGAGTCCACCGGTGACATCTTCGGCGCGCTGCTGGAGAGCTACGCCAACAACCCGAACGACCCGCCGGACTACACCGTCGGTGAAGAGGTCAACCTGGTTGGCAGCGGCCCGATCCGCTACATGTACAAGCCGAGCACCAACGGTGACCCGGACTGCTACAGCTCGCGGATTCCCAGCACCGAGGTCCACGCCGCGGCCGGCCCGCAGAACCACTGGTTCTACCTGGTCGCCGAGGGCACCAACCCCGGTGGCGGCAAGCCGGCCAGCCCGGTCTGCGCCGGCCCGTCCAGCCTGACCGGCATCGGCATCCAGAAGGCCGGCAAGATCTACCTGGCCTCGCTGCAGCTGCGTGGCGCGGGCAACCGCACCCACGCCCAGGCCCGCTCCCAGACGCTGACCGCCGCCAAGCAGCTCTACCCGAACAGCTGCACCGAGTTCAACGCGGTCAAGGCCGCCTGGACCGCCGTCAGCGTTCCGGCCGTCTCCAACGAGCCCACCTGCACCATCCAGAACCAGGACGACTTCTCGATCGCGGTGAACCCGTCTTCGGCGAGCGTCCAGGCCGGTGCGTCCACCTCGGCGACCGTCAACACCGCGGTCACCGCCGGTAGCGCCCAGAACGTCGCGCTGAGCGCGACCGGTGCTCCCTCCGGGACCACCGTGAGCTTCAGCCCGTCCAGCGTCACCGCCGGTCAGTCGTCCACGGTCAACATCGCCACCTCGGCGAGCACCCCGTCGGGCAACTACACCATCACCATCAACGGTGCGGGCAGCGTCACCCGCTCCACCACCTTCTCCCTGTCCGTCACCGGTCAGCCCGGCCAGAACGACTTCTCCGTCTCGGTGAACCCGTCCTCCGCGACGGTCTCCGCCGGTGGGTCGACGAGCGCCACCCTGGCCACCGCGGTCACCTCCGGTAGCGCGCAGAACGTCGCGCTGAGCGCCAGCGGTGCCCCCTCCGGGACCACCGTCAGCTTCAGCCCGTCCAGCGTCACCGCCGGTCAGTCGTCCACGGTCAACATCGCGACCTCCGCCAGCACCCCCGCGGGCACCTACACCATCACCCTCACGGGTACCGGTGCCTCCGCCACCCACGGCACCAGCTTCACGCTGACCGTCGGCGGCGGCCAGGGTGGCACCACCTGGCAGGAGTGGAAGCAGTACACCGCCGGTGACGTCGTCACCTACAACGGTGTCAGCTACCGCTGCCTCCAGAGCCACACCTCCCTGCCCGGCTGGGACCCGCCCAACGTCCCGGCGCTGTGGCAGCGGATCTGATCACTGACTGATCAGCGGCACGACAACTGAAGACCGGGTACGGCGGGCGGGCATGGCCGCCCGCCGTACCTTTTTCACAGACCGGCCGCACGGCCGGTTTTTCGTTTCTGTACGGCCCGGCCCCGCGCGTGCGGGTCAGGGCAGCAGGACGGCGGCGCCCTCGACGCGGTCGGCGGTCAGGTCGGCGAGCGCCACGTCAGCCGCCTCGAAGGGATAGGCGACGGTCGTCACCTCGGGCGGATGCTCGGCGGCGAGCTCCAGATAGGCCCGGGCGTCGGCGCGGGTGTTGGCGGTGACGCTGCGCAGCGTCCGCTCCTGGAACAGGTGGCGCCGGTAGTTCAGCGCCGGGATGTCACTGAGGTGGATGCCCGCGACGGCGAGGGTGCCGCCCCGGTCGAGGGCCTCAAGCGCGACCGGCACCAGCTCCCCGACGGGCGCGAACAGGATCGCCGCGTCCAGCGGCTCGGGCGGGGGCTCGGCCGCCCCGGTCGCGGAGGTGGCCCCCAGGCGCAGCGCCAGCTCGCGCGCCCGCGCCGAGCGGGTCATGACGTGCACGGTCGCGCCCTGGGCGACGGCCAGTTGCGCGGTCAGGTGCGCCGAGGCGCCGAAGCCGTAGACGCCGAGCCTGCCACCGGGCGGCAGGTCACTGCGGAGCAGGGCCCGGTATCCGATGATTCCCGCGCACAGCAGCGGGGCGAGCTTCTCCGCGGACGGCCCCTGCGGCAGCGGGTGGACGTAGTCCTCGGGGGCCGTGAGATATCCGGCGTAGCCGCCGTCGGCGTCCCAGCCGGTGTAGGTGGACAGCGGGCAGAGGTTCTCCGCGCCCCCGAGGCAGTACCGGCAGCGACCGCAGGTCGAGCGGAGCCAGGCCACCCCGACCCGGGTGCCGAGGGGCAGCGAGGTCCCGGGGCCGTGCCCGGCCACCCGGCCGACGACCTCGTGACCGGGCACGGTCCTCGGCTTCCTCGGCGGCAGGTCGCCCTCCGCCAGGTGCAGGTCCGTACGGCAGACGGCGCACGCCTCCACCTCGACCAGCACCTCGCCGGGACCGGGTTCGGGGACGGGCAGCCTGACCCGCTCAAGCGGGTGCGAGGCCATCGGCCCGGGGCGGGCGACGACCCAGGCGTCCATCGTCACGGGGCGCTCCTGATCCGCCGTCCCGTGATCTCCACCGGGACGATCTTGATGTACAGGTCGCGGTCGCCGCCCGCCCACGGGGTGACCCCGGACCTGGCCGCCGCCTCCCGTTCCTCGCCGCTGACGCGGTGGGCGCCGCCACGCGCGAGCACGCTCCAGCCCTCGCGGTTGACGTCGTCGATCCGGTCGACCTCGAACGCGATCTTGAAGTCGACGCCCTCGACCCCGGTGCGGAGGTTCTCGTCCAGGGTGCCGCCCAGGGAGGTACGGAAGATCACCGCGCCCTCGCGCAGCACGTAGTTGACCGGCAGGATCGCCGGGCCCCCGGCCTCCGCGAAGGCCACCCTGCCGACGCCGCCGGGGGAGATGAGCCGCAGGCACTCCTCGGTCCCCAGCGGTTCGAGGCGCGGGTGGGGCGCGGGCGCGCCACGGCCGGGCGGCAGATCGACGGAGCCGCCGAGAAGCTCCTCCGGGGCCGTGTCCAGGGCGGCGGCCAGCCGCCTGACGGTCTCCGTGGTCGGGGAGGCGGGCGTCTCCTCCAGGTATCCGAGGTATCCGGTGTCGATCCCGGCGAGGGTGGCCAGCCGCTCGCGGGTCATGCCGAGCTCCTCGCGTCTGCCGGTCACCCGTCGGCCCAGGTCGCCGGGTGCCGCCGCACGTTCGGTCATCACAGTCTCCAATGGCAGGTGAGGGTGTCTCTCTGCCTGCCTCCCCCCGGCTGCCATCCCTAACCGGGATGACCGAGGCCACGGGGCGTTTCACAGAATCTACATTGTAAAGGAGAGGGGCTGTTGTCAATTAGGGAAAGGCCGTCGAGCCCACGCCCACGACACGAGGGCCGGGTATCCTGTAAGGCCCCTTTCGGAAATTATGTCTTTTTGAATGACAGATAGGACATGGGGCGTACGGCGGGCGGAGGGGCGTGGGAGACGGTCACGCGGGTACGCCGTGGGGGTGGACGGCCTCGTGGGACGCCTGCGCGCGTCCCGGACCACCGGCGGGTAGAGTCCGTGGAAGTGATGGTTTGCGGCTTTTGGCGAAAAGGTTTCTGGATCGTGTCCCGGAACTCTTCGCGGGGATCCCTCGTTTGGGGTAAATGTGGGCCGTACGACAAACCCTCATATATATGCATTGGATCGGCGGGCATATTGCATTGTTCCGGCATGAGGGCGGGGGCTCCCAGGCGGGACGAGGGTATACGAGGGAACGGGGTCCGGTGGAGAGGGTCGGGGGACTGGATGCCGGAAAGCACGAGCCTGGACGAGACGCGCGGTGACACCGAGCCCGCCGTACCCGAGACGCTGAATCCGATGACGGACCCGAGGTGCTGCTGAGCCGATGACGGAAGACAACCGGTTCCGCGACTACGCCGCGCCGGGAGGCGACTTCACCTGGTCGCCGCCCTCACGCAACGGCCAGGGCTCCCAGAGCTCCCAAGCTTCCCAGGACGACGAACACACCGACGAACACACCAACGGGCACCCGAACGGGAACGGCTCGGACCTGCCCGGCGGCCCCAACGGGACACGCTCCTACCGGAGCTTCACGGACAACCGGCCCCCCGCGACGCCGCCGCCGACCGTGCCTTCCGCGGGGTCTCCCACGGTTGACGAGCCGGGCGGTACGGCGTCGGCGAGTCCCGGCTCCTACTACAGCGAGTGGACCGCCAACGACCCGACGGACGTGTTCTCGACGGTCCGCGACCAGCCAGGCCGCCGTGAGCGCGAACCCCAGCCCCCCGCCTACGACGACCACGATGACCACGACGACGAGAACGACGCGCGCTCCCGGGGCGCCTACGAACGCCTGTCGGAGGCGTTCTCCTGGGTGCTCCCGAGATGGCGTCGGCGCGGGGGGACGCCGCCGCCGTCTCCCGCGCCGCCGCGCCCGGCGCCGGTGCACGCCCCGCCCCGGCTCGACACCGACTTCACCGGCATCACCGCCTACCGGGTCCCGCGCCTGTCTCGCCCCTTCCTGTGGTGCGCGGGCGCGGACCCCGCCCTCATCCCGAACCGCAGCGAGCTGTACCGCTACTCGACGATCGGCGTCTTCGTCTGCCTGGTCTCCGCCGTCGCCGCCACGATGTTCGCGGTCTTCGCCTCGGTCATCAGCGGCGGCTTCTCCCCGGCGATCCTGCCGTTCGCGGCCATCTGGGGCATCCTCATCTTCTGGGTCGACCGGTCGATCGTCGCCGAGCCGAGCTACGGCACCGTGCTGTCGGGCACCGACTCGACCGGCCTGCTCGACCCGGTCGTCAAGGTCAGGAAGCCCGGCTGGCTGACCTACGCGATGCGCGGGATCCTCGCCCTCGGTGTCTCCTTCGTCATCGCCGAGGCCGTGACGCTGCTGATCTTCCACTCGGAGGTCCGCGACCAGCTGGCCTTCAACCAGAACGCCCGCGCCACCCAGCTTGAGGCCACGTTCAAGACGGCCGACGCGGACAGGCGCAAGCAGCTCGACGCCAAGTACGACCGGGTCGAGCTGTGCGCGACCGCCAAGGCCAAGGAGCGGGTGCGCAACGCCGCGCTGAAGAAGAAGCAGGACGAGTCGCTGGGCAGGCAGGGCCAGGGGCTCAGCGGCACCGTCGGGTTCGGCCCGATCGCCACCAAGCTTGAGGCCGACTACAACAAGGCCCAGCGGGAGTACGTCACGGCCCAGGGCAGGTGTGACCTGGCCCGTGAGTCGGTCAGCAGGGAGTTCAAGGTCTTCGAGGGCCAGGAGAGCGCGGCCAGGGCAGAAAAGCTCGCCGACGTGCGCAGGAACGTCGGCTGGGTCGCCCAGGAGCAGGCCCTGCACGACTTCATCGACAACAGTGGCAGCGCCGTCGTCGTCGCCCTGCCGTGGGTGCTGCGGATCACGATCCTGCTGCTCGACCTGCTGCCGCTCAGCGTCAAGCTCTTCGGTGGCCCGACCGTCTACGAACGGCGGCTGCGCGAGCTGGCCTACAGCCAGGCCTACGAGACGCAGCGCCTGCGCGAGTCGCACATCGCCAAGATCGACATGAGGTACGACCTCGACCGGCTGAACACACGGGACAGCTACGACCGGGGCCGCGAGGACATCCGCGGTCCGGGCCGGAGCGTCCGGGGGACCCGTATCGATCGCAATCCATCTCCCTGAGGACCCGAGGAGTCTCGTTGACCGATTTCCACGCCGGGCAGGGCGGATCGGCCTCCTCATCCGCCACCGGCCACCGCACGGCGATCGCCCGCTACCGCGAGCTGGCCGACCGGGCGATGACCGCTCTCGGGCAGGAGGACGTGCCGGAGGCCGCGGCCGTACGGCAGGCGTATGACCGGGCCGTCGGCCTGGCCGTGAAACTGAGGGAACGCTGCGCGAAACCCGTCTCGGTGGGGATCGTCGGAGAGTACAGCGCGGGCAAGTCCATGCTGCTCGGCACGTTGCTCGGCGCCCCCGGGCTGCTGCCGGTCTCCGGCTCGCCCACCACGGGGAACGTGACGGTGCTGCGCGTCGAGCCCGCCCCGCCGGGGGAGCCGACCCGGGTGCGCGCGGCCAGGATCGAGTACCTCACCCGTGCGGAGCTGGCCGAGACGGTCGGCTACATCATGGACGAGCTGGTCAGGACCGTACGGCGCGCCGGGGGCGGCAGGGACGTCTCCGCGCTTGAGGACTACAACCCCGTCAGGGACGGCTGGGACGTCCTGAACCGGTGGGCGGAGACCACGCTGGACTGGGCGGCGATGGAGAACTCCAGGCTGCTGGGGATCACCCTCGAACTGACCAGGATCCGCGACGCGCTCAAGCTCGCCGGGGAGTTCGTGCTCGACGGCCACACGGGGCTGTCCCTGCCGGTCGAGCCGGACATGCTCCGGCAGGCGCTCGACATCGAGGACATCAGGGACCTGCCGCGCGTCTTCCCCAGGACCGCGCAGGGCTTTCCCGTCTCGCCCCGCGACCCGCTGACCGCCCAGACGCTGCGGGTCACCTTCACCCTGATCCGCAGGGTCGTCTGCCAGGTCTGGGTGGCCCAGGGCGACTGGGCGGGGCCGCTGCCCGGCGACGGCACCGCGGCGGAGCTGTGCGACCTTCCCGGGCTCGGCGCGACCGCGGTCCGCGACGAGTACCTCAGCGTCAGGGAACTCGACGAGATCGACGCCATCGTGATCGTGCTGCCCTCGCACCGGGCCGAGCGTGACGACGCCCGGCAGTTCTACTCGCTGCTCGAACGCAACCGCAGAGGCAAGGGCGCGCTCAGCGAGTCGATCCTCGTCGCGGCCAACTGCTTCGACCTGCTGCAGCCGCCGGACGTCCCGTTCGCGGGTGTGGCCGACCTGGTGGCCTCCTCCCGCGACCTGTCCTCCCTGCACAGGATGGCCACCACGCTCAACGGGCGCAGGGAGGACCGGGTGGCCTTCACCTCCTCGCTCGTCGCGATCACCACCCGGGGCCTGCCGTACGAGACCGGGGGTGAGGAGGGGGAGAAGATCACCGCGTCGCTGGGCGCGGCCGGGGCGCAGGCGGAGCGGTGGAAGCGGATCGCCGCGGACCTGGTCCTGACCGATCCGGGCCACCCCTACACCGCGGCGCTCGGCGGGTTCGGGCGGGACGGGGGTGTCGGGGGGCTGCGGGACATGCTGGACCGGCACGTGCGGACCTACGGCGTGTTCCTCAAGCACGAGGCGGTCGTGCCGGTCGCCACCGACCTGCTGACGGCGCTGCGCGCGCTCGACCGGATGCTGCGTCCCGGCCTCGGCGGCGTCCAGGCCGGGGTGCGGGACACGGGGTCGCTGACCGCGCTGTTCCGGATGGTCGAGGAGGAGACCTCCCACACGGTCAGGTCGCTGGTGCTGCTGGCCGACCCGGAACGCCTGGCGACCGACGGCACACAGGTCGTCCCCGGTGGCTCGGCGGTCCTCGACCTGGCGCGGGCGGGGGCGACCTACGACGTGTTCACCTGGCGGGAGTGGCAGCAGTACCGGGACCGGGTCGGCGACGACGGCCGGATCGGGCCGCCGCTCGGCGGAGGGAAGGCGGCGGGCGGGCGGGGCTTCGGCGTCGCGCGGCGCATGCCGACCGAGGCCGACGCGGGCGCCCCGGACACCACGGAGCGGCTCTTCGCCAGGTTCGAGCCCACCTGCGTCAGGGCCGTCGGCGAGGCCAGGGAGATCTACCTTGAGGCCGTCGCCGCCTGGGCGGAGCGGCGCCACCGGGAGCTGACCCACGTGCGCGAACGGCTGCGCGACTCCGGCACGTGGGAGTCCGTCGGGCGGCTGCTGGCCGCGCTCGACCCGGAGGACGACGGCCAGGCGCGCGGGCACAACCTGCTCAGCCTGGTCTCGATGGACTGGCTGCCCGGCGCGGCGGCGGGCCTGCTGCCGGTTCCGGTGCCGGCGTCCTACGAGGACAGGGAGCGGATCACCGAACGCTTCCCGCTGCGGACCGTGCAGGCGCTGCCCTGGAACGGCGGGCGCCACAACATCGCCGGAGACGCGGGGGCCAGGGTCGTCACCCACCAGATGAACATCTTCCGGGTGCGCGGCGACATCGTCGCGGCGGTCGGCCACCACGTGCGGCGCCACCTGCTGGCCGACGCGGTCAGGCTGGGCCGGGAACTGCGTCTGGAACTGCAGGAGCTGCGCGAGGCCGTACCCGCCGAGGAGAGCGTGCGACGCCTCACCCGGCGGGGACCGCACGACAACGGACGCGCCCCGGCGGGCGGCCCGGTCCGTGACCTGCTCGACGAATGGGATGGAAAGTCCGGAGGTAATACCCGATGACCGTGCGCCTGCTGTTCGCGGGGCCCAACGACGGCGAGGGGGACGACGAGACCTCCCCCGGCGTGTTCGTGATCTTCGAGGTGAACGGGGAGTACCGGCTGCCCGACGTGTTCGTCGAACCGGACGGGGTGGCGCACGCCGTGAACGTCCAGGGGCCGGGGCCGCAGCCGCCGGACGACGAACTGGCCGGGCGGGTCGCCGAGCTGTACACGCTGCCCGGCTGGCGCCCGCGCCCGGTGCCGGGGCGCTACCTGCTCGTCCAGGGCCCCGCCGTACCGGCCGCCGACCTCGGGCTCGGTGGTGAGCGGACCGTCAGGATCGCCTGGTGGATCGGTGAGGCGGGCACGGGTCCCAGGGAGTTCACGCTCGAACTGCGGCTGATGCCGCCGGGGGCGCGTCCCGCGAAGGGCGGCGTCAACCAGGACGCCACCAGGAGGGTCGCCCCGATCGGCGAGCCCCGGCGGCACGTGAGCTTCTTCGGGCACGCGGCGATCGACTACGGCACCTCCTCCTCGACCGTGACGCTGTACGACAGGACGGGCGGCAGGCGCGTCGAGATGGACGAGCAGCAGTTCGACGTGCTGCTCGGCGGGTTCGACCGGCTGCTGCTCGACGGCCCGGTGGGCACGCACGAGGCCGACTGGGCGCAGGCGCGCGACGACATCGTGCGGAGCCTGACCACCCGGCTGAACTCGCTGCTCGGCCTGTCGGGCACCGGCGACTCCGTCAGGGTCACCGTCACCCCCGAGGGCCTTGAGGTGCTCCAGCCGGGTTTCCAGCACCTGCCGGTGCCGAGGGTCCGCTACCGGGACGCGCTCTGCAAGGAGCTCGACGTGGCGATCTCCCGGATGGACGAGAAGCTGGGCACCGCCTACGCCATGAGTCTCAGCGGCTGCTACGCCGATGCCTTCGGCACGCCCGCGCTGGGCTCGCTCTACCTCCACCAGGTCGTCTTCGACGGTGACTCGCCGGAGATCTCCAGCGAGATCAAGGTGCTTGAGGGCTCGCCGCTGCGGGCGGTGCTGGGCGACCGGGCCGACCGGGTGACCCGCGCCTACCCGGGGCTGAAGCGCGCCTTCTCCCGGCCGCGCGAGATGCCGGAGCTGCGGGGGGAGGGCGGGGCGCCGGTCACCACGGACACGTTGCTGATGCACGCCTACAACGACCTGGTCGACAAGACCATCGAGTACGGTAACGAGAAACGCTCCGCCGAGTGGGGCATCCGCGGGCTGAACCACCTCGTGCTGACCTATCCGACCACGCTTCCTCCTTCGGGCCGCCGCGCGCTGGAGAAGCTGGCGCAGTCCAGTCTCAGGATGGCCAGGGTGACCACGACGTTCGACGAGGCCGTCGCCGCGGCGCTGTTCTTCGTCATGCGTGACTTCGGCGGCGAGTCAGACACCGGCGTCGAGCCGTTCCGCGCCAGATCCAGGCGGGTACGGCCCGGCCGCCCCGCCTGGCGGCAGAACATGCTGGTCATCGACATCGGCGGCGGCACGACGGATGTCGCGCTCTTCGCCCTGCACCTGATCGACAGGCAGGTGCCCGCCGAGGACGTCCCCGAGGAGTTCTTCGGCCGCCACTACGTGATCCGTCCCGAGGTGCGGGGCTCGACCGGGCATCCGCAGCTCGGCGGCGACCTGCTGACGCTGCGCGTCTTCCACTGGCTGAAGGCGGAGATCGCCGACGCCCTGATGGCGCTGACGGGCCGCAGCGGGGACGCCTCAGGGGGGCCTTCGAGCGCCGAGGAGGAGACGTGGCTGGGGCACTGGCCCGCCTCCCACGTCGGCGCCGACGGCGTGCCGCGCCCGATCGCCCCCGCCTTCATCGCCAACCCCGACCCGGGACCCAGGCCCGAGCAGGTCTGGGCGGCGCTGCGCGACCTGCTGCCGACGCACAGCCCCGTACTGGCGGCGGGCGGGCGCGCCGCGCCGGGACGGGCGTTCTTCCGGCTGTGGCAGGAGGCGGAGCAGGCCAAACGGCTGCTGGGCGCGGGCCGGGAGTACACCCTGCCCAAGAACAAGCTGCAGGAGGTGCTCAACAACATCGACGGCCGGTCGAGGCCGCCCGCCGCGCTGGTCGAACGACTCGGGCACACCGTGGTCACCCTGCTGCCCGAGCAGTTCGAGCACCTGGCGACCCCCGTGATCACCGCCGCTGTCGACATCGCGCTCACCACCTTCAGCGCCCAGCGCCGCAGGGAGCCGGGGGAGCCCATCGACATCGTGGCGCTGTCCGGCAAGACCAGCACGATGCCGCTGGTCGAGCGCATCGTGGCCAGGCGGCTGCGGGAGCTGACCCTCAACGGCGTCGACGGCACCGACGCCGTGCCGGTTCCCCGCCTGGTCGTCGAGCGTCGCTACGCCAAGCAGGCCACCTCGATCGGCGCGTGCTGGGCGCACAGCTTCAGCCGCTACGCCGACATCGAGAGCGAGGACCCGGGCGGCCCCGCCGGGGAGGCCGAGCGCCACGTGGACAGCCGCGAACGGCTGCGGGCCGGCCAGAACGTCGTCGGCATCGCCGTGGACAACCTGTTCCAGAGCCTGCCGTGCGACTTCTCCCTGCAGAACACCGACACGCGGGTCGGGATGCTGCTCAACGCGGGCGACCAGCTCGACATCGCCGACCGCACCGGCAGACTGTCGGTCCGTACGGCCTGGCGCCCGATGAAGGAGGACATCCACATCCACCGGGAACTGGGCGGCGACCGGGGCGAGTCCATCGAGTGGGGCAGGTTCACCTTCGACAGCAGGCAGGACAGGCTCACCCAGGCCAACGTCGACTGGGGCAGGATCCGCTTCCAGATCGAGATCAACCAGGAGCTCGAACCGGTCATCCACCTGTGCCACGGCGGCAACCCCATCTACCTCGTGGAGGGCGAGCACGGCGACGTCGGGGCGGCGCTGAACGGCGGCCGTCACGGCGTCCAGCTTGAGGCCACGGGGCTGCCCGCCGCCATCCACGTCAGGAGGACCCCGGACGCGCTCGACGACAGGGCGACCGTGGAGCTGTTCCCGATCCTGGCGCCGGGCGAGGCGACCAGACGCCACCTGCGCTCCTACCTGCTGGAGAGCGGCGGCGACGGCAGGGTGTTCAGCGGGGCGATCTCCCCGGCCTGGCTGCCCGCTCCCGCGCCGGGGTACGGCGCGGCGACCTGGGAGTTCCTCTGGGCCGACGGGCACGGCCGTCTGTCCCCGCTGTTCCGGATGTCCGCGCCCCGCAGGGACGCGCACGTGCGCTACCACGTCACCCTCGACCACCTGGGGCGGTTGCGGATCCACGTCGGTTACCCCCGCTACCTAGCCGCCCGCAGGCTCACCGACCTGGCCGACTACCCCGGGTCGGTGTTCACCTCCCCGATGGATCCGGGAGAACCGTTCGGCAAACCGGAGTGGGAGCCCTTCACCGGTGACCACTGACCTTCGACAGGACGACGCCATGCGAACGCTCGACGATCTGCTCGAACCCCTGCTCGGCCTGGACGGGCGGCCCGCGCCGTTCGCCGGGCCGCTGCGCGACCGTCTGCGCGACGTCGTCACCCGCCTGGACACCCACCTCGACCAGCGGGCCGCGCAGACGCCCACCGACCTCTACCTGCGGGGACAGGACCTGATCGGCCGTCTGCGCACCGTCTGCCGGGTGCCCGCAAGGGGGGTGCACCAGGCGGTCCTGACCGAGCTCGACGACGCGGCCAGCCCGCTGCGGGTGCCGCTGTGGGGCGCGCTCGGCGACCTGGCGGGACAGTTGCTCATCATGCTGCACCGCGACGGCCCCCGGCAGCGGCAGGAGGAGGACAGCCACCTGGTGCTCAACCTGGTCGGCGTCCTGCTCGGCCTGACCCACCCGGCCCCCCGCCAGGAGCCCGCGCCCGTTGTGGAGACCGTGGCGGAGGTGGAGAAATCGGAGGAGCGGGAGCCCGACGATCTGACCGTACGGCTGCGCGACGAGTTCGACCGCCTCTACCAGGACAGCGTCGTCTACCTGGGTGAGCCCGGCGAGGCCCCGGACACGGCCGAGGGGCTGTGGATCGGCCTGCACGTGGCGTGCCTGCGGCTGCCCGAGGCCATCGCCAGGTTCCAGCGCGAGCACTTCGCGCGGACCTTCGGCGGGGAGCTGGACGAGGCGATCGTCCCGGCGCTGCCCGCGATCGGCTTCCTCGGGCTCGGCGTCCCCAGGCGCAACGACGGCGACCGCTGGCGCTCGGAGCGGACCGAGCGGATGTGCGACATCCTGACGGAGATGTTCGCCGTCGCCGAGCTGGACCCGGGCGTCTACCACGGCCTCGACGAGATGGCGCGCGACGCCCAGGCCCCGATCAGGCTGGACGTCAAGACCCACCGCCAGTACCGGGAGCGGGCCTGGACGCGGCTGCGGGAGCTCGACGAGCTGCGGGCGGGCAGCGAGCTGGAGATCAGATACCTGGCCTGGGTGGACGAGGTCGTCTCCTCGTTCTTCCCGCTGCCGCTGCCCGTGCCGGACAGCTGGTGGGCCGAGCGCTACCGGCGCTCCCGCACCCTGGTGCTCGACGCGGTCAGGGCCGCGGGCGGCAAGGCCGACGTCCTGGACGGCAGGCCGTACGACAGGGCGCTGCGCGGCAGGCTCAGCGGCACCCAGATGATCCTGCCGGTCGAGGAGGCCGACGCCGACCGGGTGCTGTGGACGCTGCGGCTGCCGTGGGAGTTCGGCGGCAGCGGCGAACCGGGGCGGGTCGTCCACGGGGTACGGCGTCGCTGAGAGTTATGGCGGTTAGCGACCATATTGGCGGGTAGGACCGCCACGTGGCACAGGGGGGATGGATCTCCCGCTGGCCGGTTCTCCGGCAGCTCAGGGGAGAGGACGGCAGGTCGCGCGCCGCCCGTTCGGCGCGCACCGACGCGCTGCGCCCCAGGACCGAGCAGGCCGACAGCGTCGCCAGGTCCGTCTGCCCCTACTGCGCGGTCGGCTGCGGCCAGCTCATCTACGTCAAGGACGGCCGCGTCACCCAGATCGAGGGCGACCCCGACTCGCCCGTCTCGCGCGGCAGGCTCTGCCCGAAGGGCGCGGCGAGCAAACAGCTCGTCACCCACCCCGGCAGGCAGAAGCACGTCCTCTACCGGCGCCCCCACGGCACCGAGTGGGAGGCGCTCGACCTCGACACCGCGATGGACATGATCGCCGAGCGGGTGCTCCGTACCCGCAGGCAGACCTGGCAGCAGGAGCACGAGGGCAAGACGGTCCGGCGCACCATGGGCATCGCCAGCCTGGGCGGGGCGACGCTGGACAACGAAGAGAACTACCTGATGAAGAAGCTCTACACCGCCCTCGGCGCGATCCAGGTGGAGAACCAGGCCCGTATTTGACACTCCTCGACCGTCCCCGGTCTGGGGACCAGCTTCGGGCGCGGTGGCGCGACGGGTTTCCCACGGGACCTCGTCAACGCCGACTGCGTCGTCATCCAGGGCTCGAACATGGCCGAGTGCCATCCGGTCGGGTTCCAGTGGGTGGTCGAGGCCAGGGCGCGGGGCGCCAGGGTGTTCCACGTCGATCCGCGCTACACCCGCACCAGCGCGCTGGCCGACCGGCACCTGCCGATCCGCGCGGGCGCCGACATCGTGCTGCTCGGCGCGCTGATCAACCACGTGCTGGTCAACGAGCTTGACTTCCGCGAGTACGTGCTGGCCTACACCAACGCCGCGACGATCGTCTCCGCGGACTTCAGGGACACCGAGGATCTCGACGGGCTGTTCTCCGGCTTCGACGCGGGCAGCCGCAAGTACGACCCGTCGAGCTGGGCCTACGAGGGCGTGGACGAGGAGCCCGCCGCGGGGCTGCGCGGTGAGCAGCTCGAAGGAGGGGCCCACCACGCCGAGGTCGCCGGTGCCGACCAGTACGGCTCGGGCGGCGCCCGTGAGCAGGCCAGCCCGCCGACGGACCCGACGCTGCGCCACCCGCGCTGCGTCTACCAGATCCTCAGGCGCCACTTCGCGCGCTACACCCCGGAACTGGTCGAACAGGTGTGCGGCGTCTCGAAGGCGGACTTCGCCGAGCTGGCCGGGGCGATCACCGAGAACTCGGGCAGGGAGCACACCACCGCCTGGGTCTACGCCGTCGGCTGGACCCAGCACACCGTGGGCGCGCAGTACATCCGCACCGCTTCGATCCTGCAGTTGCTGCTGGGCAACATGGGACGGCCCGGCGGCGGCATCCTGGCGCTGCGCGGCCACGCCAGCATCCAGGGCTCGACGGACATCCCGACGCTGTTCAACATCCTGCCCGGCTACCTGCCGATGCCGAACGCCCACGAGCACCAGAACCTCGACGACTACCTGAAGGGAGCGGGCGCCGAGACGGGCTTCTGGGGCAGGAAACGCTCCTACATGGTGAGCCTGCTCAAGGCCTGGTGGGGCGAGCACGCCACGGCGGACAACGACTTCTGCTTCGGTCACCTGCCCCGCCTGACCGGCGACCACGGCCACTACTCGACCGTGATGGCGCAGATCGACGGCACCGTCAAGGGCTACTTCGTCGTGGGGGAGAACCCGGCGATCGGCTCCTCGGGCGGCAAGGCGCAGCGCTTCGGGCTGGCCAACCTCGACTGGCTGGTCGTGCGGGACCTGACCCTCGTCGAGACCGCCACGTTCTGGAAGAACGGCCCCGAACTGGCGACCGGCGAGATGCGCACCGAGGACATCGCGACCGAGGTGTTCTTCCTGCCCGCCGCCACCCACGCCGAGAAGGAGGGCACCTTCACCAACACCCAGCGGCTGCTGCAGTGGCGGCACAAGGCGCTCGACCCGCCGGAGGACTGCCGCAGCGAGCTGTGGTTCTACCACCACCTCGGCAAGCGGATCAGGGCCCGGCTGAGCGACGACGAGATCGACCGCCCGCTGCGTGAGCTGGCCTGGGACTACCCCGAGGAGGGCGAACGCGCCGAGCCCTCCGCGTCCGCCGTGCTGCGGGAGATCAACGGCACCGGCCCCGACGGGCGGACGCTCTCGGCCTACACCGAGCTCAAGCCCGACGGCTCGACCCGGTGCGGCTGCTGGATCTACTGCGGCGTCTACGCCGACGAGGTCAACCAGGCCGCCAGACGCAAGCCGGACAGCGAGCAGAGCTGGGTGGCGCCCGAATGGGGCTGGGCCTGGCCCGCCAACCGGCGCACGCTCTACAACCGGGCCTCCGCCGACCCCGAGGGCCGCCCGTGGAGCGAACGCAAGGCCTACGTCTGGTGGGACGCGGAAAAGGGCGAGTGGACCGGTCACGACGTGCCCGACTTCGAGCTGACCAAGCCGCCCGACTACCTGCCGCCGGAGGGCGCGGTGGCCGAGGACGCCCTGGCCGGGACCGACCCGTTCATCATGCAGGCCGACGGCAAGGGCTGGCTGTTCGCCCCCGCCGGGCTGGCCGACGGGCCGCTGCCCACGCACTACGAGCCGCAGGAGTCACCGGTCCCCAACCTGCTGTACGGCCAGCGCGCCAACCCCGCCCGCCGCCTCTACGACCGTCCGGAGAGCCCGTACAACCCGCCCGAGTCACCGCGTTTCCCCTACGTCCTGACGACCTACCGGCTCACCGAGCACCACACGGCGGGCGCCATGAGCAGGCCGCTGTCCTACCTGGCCGAACTGCAGCCCGCGCTGTTCTGCGAGGTCTCGCCGGAACTGGCCGGGCTGGTCGGGCTGGTCAACGGCGGCTGGGCGACGATCGTGACGACCCGCACCGCGATCGAGGCCCGCGTCCTGGTCACCGAACGGGTCCGGCCACTGCGGGTGCAGGGCCACACGGTCCACCAGGTCGGCCTGCCGTACCACTGGGGATGGGACGGGGGCGGCCTGGTGACCGGCGACTCGACCAACGACCTGCTGCCCATCGTGCTCGACCCGAACGTCTACATCCAGGAGGGCAAGGCCGTCACCTGCGACCTGCGGCCCGGCAGGCGCCCCACGGGCCCGGCACTGCTCGAACTGATCAGGGAGTACCGCGATGGCTGAGCGGATGGGATTCTTCACCGACACGAGCATCTGCATCGGCTGCAAGGCCTGCGAGGTCGCCTGCAAGGAGTGGAACGACGTGCCCGACGACGGGTTCGTCTTCAGGGCGACCTCCTACGACAACACCGGCAGCCTGGGCGCCGACACCTGGCGCCACGTGGCCTTCATCGAACGCCCCTCCGAGGAGTCCGGGGACGGTCTCGACGGCTGGCTGATGTCGTCCGACGTGTGCAAGCACTGCACGCACGCCGCCTGCCTGGACGTCTGCCCCACCGGAGCCCTGTTCCACACCGAGTTCGAGACGGTCGTCGTGCAGGCGGACGTGTGCAACGGCTGCGGCTACTGCGTGCCCGCCTGCCCGTACGGCGTGATCGCCAGGCGCGAACGCGACGGCCGGGCCTTCAAGTGCACGATGTGCTACGACCGCCAGCTCGGCGGCCTCGAACCCGCCTGCGCCAAGGCCTGCCCGACCGACTCCATCCAGTTCGGGCCGCTCGACGAGCTGCGGGCCAGGGCCGACGAGCGCGTCGCGACCCTGCACGAGCAGGGCAGGACGGACGCCCGCCTGTACGGCGCCAGCCCCGACGACGGTGTCGGCGGCGACGGCGCGTTCTTCCTGCTGCTCGACGAACCCGAGGTGTACGGCCTGCCCCCGGACCCGGTGGTCACCACCAGGGACCTGCCGCAGATGTGGCGCTGGGCGGCGGGCGCCGCGCTGTCCCTGACCGGCGTCGTCGCCCTGTCCTTCCTGGGCTTCTCCGACCGGGGGAGGGGCAGGTGAGGCGCGGAGAGGAGCCGATGGTCCCCGAGGCCGGATTCCGGTCCTACTACGGGCAACCGATCATCAAGGCCCCCGTCTGGCACGAGCCCCACATGCCGGTCTACCTCTACCTCGGTGGCCTGTCCGGCGCCGCCGCCACGATGGCCGCCGTCGCCGGGCTCGCGGGAAACGACCGTCTCGCCCTCACCGCCAGGGCCACGGCCGCGTTCGGCGCCGTCGCGGGCGCCGGGTTCTTGGTCGCCGAACTGGGCAGGCCCGCGCGCTTCCTCAACATGATGCGCGTGTTCAAGCCCACCTCCCCGATGAGCATGGGCTCGTGGATCCTGGCCGCGCACGGCGCGACGACCGGCCTGGCCGCCGCCTCGGCCCTGGCCCCCGTGTTGCCCGCCTGGCGGATCATCGCCCCGCTGCGCGTACCCGTCCTGGGGGACGCCGCGGTCGCCGCCTCCGCGCTCACCGGTCCGCTGATGGCCACCTACACCGCCGTCCTGCTCGCCGACACCGCCATACCCGCCTGGCACGAGGCCCGTAAGGAGCTGCCGTTCCTGTTCGCCGGAAGCGCCCTGGCCAGCGCGGGCGCCGCGGGCATGCTGGCCACCCCCGGGGCGTCGGCCGCCCCGGCCAGGGCCGTCGCCGTACTGGGCGCCGCCGTCGAGACGGCCGCGGGAGCCCTGATGGAACATCGCCTCGGGCTGGTCGGCGAGCCGTACAGGACGGGGGAGGCGGGCCGCAGGATGCGGATCGCCCGCGCCCTGACGGTCGGCGGTGGCCTGCTGGCCACGGTCGCGGGCCGCAGCCGTGTCCTGACCGCGCTGTCCGGCGCCGCCCTCACCGCGGGTGCGCTCTACACCCGCTTCGGCCTGCTCGCGGCGGGCCGGGCCTCGGCCGCCGACCCCAAGTACACCGTCGTCCCCCAACGCCTCCGCCTCGAAGCGGGCCAACCCGCCTCGGTCCCCGCCGACTCCTGACCTTCCCGCCCTCTCCTGAACCACGCGGCTCGGCCCGCCCCACGGTCAGCCCACCCACGACGGGCGTGCCGGGGCCTGGGCGTCAGCTCTCCCTTCGAGGCTCCGTTTAGAGTCGTGAACCCCGCCCCACCCTCAGCGCAGCCGTACGGCGGTGCCGTCGAAGGCGGTCAGCTCACCCACGACCGGCGCGCCCGGCACCTCCCCGGCCACGAGCAGCCCGCCCGAGGTCTGGGCGTCGGCGAGCAGCAGCACATCCTCCTCGTCCAGGCCACCCCGGTCCAGGTGCGGTTCGACCCACGCCAGGTTGCGGCGGGTGCCGCCGCTGACGTAGCCGTCCCGCACCGCCTGACGAGCCCCCTCCAGGTACGGCACCGCCGCCGCGTCCACCACGGCCGTCACCCTGCTCGCCCTGGCCAGCTTGTACAGGTGCCCGAGCAGCCCGAAACCGGTCACGTCGGTCGCGCACTCCACGCCCGCGGCGAGCGCCGCCTTCGAGGCGTCCCGGTTGAGCGTCGTCATCGCCTCGACGGCCTGCGGGAAGACCACACCGGTCGCCTTGTGCCGGGTGTTGAGCACGCCGACGCCGAGCGGCTTGGTCAGCGACAGCGGCAGGCCGGGCCGCCCGGCGTCGATGCGCAGCAACCGCGCAGGATCGGCCAGACCGGTGACGGCCATGCCGTACTTGGGCTCGGGATCGTCCACGCTGTGGCCGCCCGCCACGTGACAGCCCGCCGCGCGCGCCACGTCCAGGCCGCCGCGCAGCACCACCTTGGCCAGCTCCATCGGCAGCACGTCCCTGGGCCAGCACAGCAGGTTGACGGCAACCAGTGGGTCACCGCCGACCGCGTAGACGTCCGACAGGGCGTTGGCCGCGGCGATCCGCCCCCAGTCGTAGGGGTCGTCCACCACCGGGGTGAAGAAGTCGGCGGTCGCCACGATCGCCCGGCCACCCTCGACACGGACTACGGCGGCGTCGTCACCGTCGTCGAGCCCGATGAGCAGGTCGCCGGGCCGGTCACCGGACAGGAGCCCGGCGACCACGGCCTCAAGCTCGCCGGGCGGGATCTTGCAGGCGCAGCCGCCTCCGTGCGCGTACCCCGTCAGCCGGGGCCTGTCCGTGTGCGATGTTCCCTGGAGGGTGTCCGGTCCTGCCATCTGCGTCTCCTCCGGTCGGGTGCGGGCGACGCCGTGCCTTCCCGTGCCCCCCGCGTCCCCGCGGTCCTACCCCCTCGCGGGTATGTTCTCCCCTTGGAGGCGTCTGGGTGCCTGGTGGTCCCCCCGGTCTTCAAAACCGGTGAGGCCGAGGTCCTCGGCCTGGCGGGTTCGATTCCCGTCCGCCTCCGCCACCTTTCAGCGTTTCTCCGCGTGTTTTTCGGGGTGTTTCTCGGCGGCCGCGCACGCCTGCGCGGCGTCGTCGGCGGTGACGACGCGGCGGAGCAGGTCGGTCAGGGTGGCGAGTTCGGCGGCGCTGAGCACCCCCAGGCTGGCGGTCTCGCCGGCGTGCGCCCGGTCGATCAGGTCGGCGGCCAGCCGCTGTCCCGCGTCTTCGAGCCGGACCAGTTGACGCCGCCGGTCAGCGAGGTCACGGGTCCGGCTGACCAGCCCCTTGCGCTCCAGATCGTCGAGGTAGCCCACGAGGTGGCTGCGGTTGAGGCCCAGCCGGTCGGCGAGCTCGTTCTGGGTGAGCGACCCGAGATCGTGCAGTCCGGAGAGCACGGCGAAGTGCGGCAGCCGCAGCCCGTGCTCGGTGAGGTCGGCCACCAGGGTCCGATGGCCGATCCGGGAGACGTGACCGGCCAGATACGACGGCAGCGCCAGCAGCGTCGGCGGGCGCGCGTTCCCCCTGTCCTCGGCGTTTCCTGCGATGTCATTCACGGGCCGACACTATCATCATGACTTCGTTTCTTGATGTAATAATGTCGCCATGGAATCAAATAGTGCGTCTCCAACCGGGCCGTTCGCCGCGCTCCTGCTCGCGGTGCTGTCGTTCTCCCTGCTGCAGACGATGGTCGTCCCCGCCCTGCCGGACCTGGGACGCGAACTCGACGCCACCCCGGCCGCCACGGCGTGGGTGATCAGCTCGTTCCTGCTGACCTCCTCGGTCGGCACCGTCGTCATCGGCCGCCTCGGCGACCTGTTCGGCAAACGCCGCCTGCTGCTGGTCAGCCTCACGCTTCTCGCCGCGGGCACACTCCTGGCCGCCCTGTCCGGCTCGATCGGCGTGCTCGTCGCCGCCCGCGCCGTCCAGGGCCTCGGCGCGGGGACGTTCCCCCTGGCGTTCGGGATCGTCCGCGCCACCTTCCCCCGCGACCGCGTCCCGGTGGCCATCGGCACCATCAGCGCGATCTTCGGCATCGGGTTCGGCGTCGGGCTCGTCGTCCCGGGCCCGATCACTGACACGCTGGGCTGGCCGTGGCTGTTCTGGACCGCGCTCGCCGTGATCCTCCTCGCCCTGGCCGCGGTCGCCGCGTTCGTTCCCCACGACCGGGGCCGAGGGGGAGGCCGTGTCGACTGGCCCGGCGGCATCGTGCTGACCGTGGCGCTGGTCTCGCTGCTGCTGGCGATCAGCCAGTCCCGTCAGTGGGCGACGCCGGTGGTCGTGGCCTTGGGAACCGCGTCGGTTGTCGCGTTCGCCGGGTTCGCCGTACTGGAGACCCGCCTGACGTCGCCGCTGATCGACCTGCGGATGCTGCGGCGCCGTACCCTCGTCACGGCGAACCTCACCGCACTGATCATCGGGTTCGGCATGTACGGCGCCTTCACCCTCGTCCCCCAGCTCGTCCAGACCCCCGTGACCGCCGGGTACGGCTTCGGTGCGACCGTCACCGAGTCCGGCCTCTACCTGCTGCCGATGGCGGTCACCATGCTGTTCGCGGGCCCGGCCGCGGGGCGCCTCGGGGCGCGTCTCGGATTCACCCCGACGCTGGTCCTTGCCTGCGTCGTCGGGGCGGCCGGATTCACGTTCTTCGCGGCGGGCCACCGGCACGCCTGGGCCATCGCCGTCGGCGCGGGTGTCCTCGGCGTCGGCATCGGCTTCGCCTTCTCCGCCCTGGCCAACGTGGTCGTCGCCGCGGTCGGCCCACACGAGACCGGCGAGGCCACGGGCGTCAACACCATCGTGCGCACGGTCGGCGGCTCCCTCGGCGCCCAGGCGGCCATCACCATCGTCGCCACGGACCTTCCGGCTGTGAGTGGCTACACCACCGCGTTCACCCTCTCCGCCATCGCCCTCCTCATTGCCGCCCTGGTCGCATCCACAGCCAGATCTCGTACGGCCCGGCGTTCACAGGAGGCCGCAGAGGGGGCTTCACCGGCGGCTTCACAAGGAGCCTTGGGGGAGACCGCGCGAGAGACCTCAGCGGAGGCTGCGCGGGGAACCTCGGAGGAGGTCCCACAGGAGACCTCACAGGGGCCTTCGCAGACAACGGGGACGGAGGCGGCTCGATGACCGACTACGGGCACGACCTGCTGTTCGGGGTGATCCTCACTCCCGACGCGCACACTCCCACCGGGGCGCTCGACCTCGCCGTCCTCGCCGACGAGGCGGGCCTGGACCTGGTCACGGTCCCCGACCATCCGTACCGGCCCGACTATCTGGAGGCGTGGACCCTGCTGACCGCGATCGCCACCCGCACCACGAGTATTCGCGTGCTGCCGAACGTCGCGAACCTCGCGCTGCGTCCACCCGCCCTGCTGGCCCGTGCCGCCGCCACCCTGGACCTGCTCAGCGGCGGGCGGGTCGAACTCGGTCTCGGCGCGGGCGGCTACGCCGACGCCATCGCGGATGAGGGCGGCCCACGCCGTACTCCCGGGGAAAGCCTCGACGCGTTGAGCGAGGCCGTCACCGTCATCCGGGGCCTGCTCACGCCCGGCCAGCCCGTCAACTTCGACGGCGTCCACCACCACCTGCGCGACGCGCGCCCCGGACCGGCCCACCCGCACCCGATCGGGCTGTGGCTCGGGACAGTCGGCCCTCGGGCCCTGCGCCTCACCGGGCGGATCGCCGACGGGTGGCTGCCCAGCGCGACCCGGATCCCACCCCACGCGCTGGCCGACGCCAACCGCGTCATCGACGACGCCGCGACGGCGGCCGGCCGCAGGCCCGCCGACATCCGCCGCCTCTACAACCTCCCCGGACTGTCCGGTGACGTGTCCTCCCAGCTCGCCGCCCTCACCCTTGAGCACGGCACAGGCGGATTCCTGTTCTTCGTCGACTCTCCCGCCCAGATCCGCGCCCTCGCCACGACCGTCGCACCACGGACCCGCGACCTCGTCGCCGAAGCCCGCGCACAGAACCCACCGAACCGGGAGCGGGCCCGATGACCCTCACCGCCCGTTGGAGTACGCTATGAACAAATGACCAAAGGAGTCATAGCCTTGGCAATCGCGTTCACCACCGAGGAGAAGACGCACATCACCCGCGTGCTGCTCGACGCCGGTGAGGAGCTGTTCACCACGCAGGGGCTGAAGAAGACCTCGCTTGACGAGCTCGTCGCCTCCGCGGGCATCGCGAAGGGCAGCTTCTACGCATTCTTCGACTCCAAGGAGTCGCTGTATCTGGAGGTCATGCTCCGCCGCGCCCCGCAGGTGGCCGCCCGGGTCGCGACGGCCCTCACCGGTCCACCGGGGGAGGAGAGCCTGGTCGCCGTCATGCGCGCCATCACCGGTGTGCTCACCGACGACCCCCTCTACCGGCGCCTCCTGGCGCGGCCAGACGAACTGGAGGCGGTGACCAGGCGCGTCGGCCCCGAACAGATCGCCCGCGTCACCCCGCAGATCGTCACACCGCTGCTCGACTACCTGGCCGAGGGGCAACGCGCCGGTGTCGTGGTCACGGACATCCCACCGGAGACGCTGGTCGGGGTGATCCGTGGGGTGGGCCTCATCGTTCTCAACCGCGACCGCTTCGGCCCCGCCTACGAGCAGGTGCTCGAAGCCACCATCAGGACTCTGGCGAGGGGAATGCTGACATGAGCGTTCTGGACAGATACGCGAACATGGCCGGGATGACCGAGGAGGCGTGGAAGCGTCACGCCAACCCGTGGAGCGTCTGGACCCGCTTCGCCGCCATCCCGCTCGCCATCCTGGCGATCTGGAGCCGCGTGTGGATCGGCTGGTGGTCGCTGGCACCGCTGGCACTGGTCGTCCTGTGGCTGTGGGCCAACCCGCACGCCTTCCCCCCGATCGCCAGACCGACCGCCTGGTCCTCCAGAGGCATCTACGGCGAACGCCTCTGGCTGAAGGACCGCTCACACATGCCTGCCGGATTCGCGGTAGCCCAGCGAATCTGGACCGTCGGTGCGCTCGCCGGAGTCTCCCTGCTGGCGTGGGGGCTGATCACCCTGCAAATCTGGCCGACCGCGTTCGGCACAACCCTCATCGTGTACGGCCAGCTCTGGCGAATCGACCGGCTGGGCATCTTCTACAACCAGACGCGGACCTCAGGGACCGGGTAGCGGCGTCGGATGGCACTCCTTGGGAGGTCGGATAGGCAACGGGACCGGTCTTCCCAGGGCCGAACGGCCTGGCATCGGTTGAAGCATCTCGGCCAGTGTCGTCAGATGTCGTGAGAGCGTCCTCTGTGCTAAGCCGTGACGGAAACCCAGTCAAGAACCGCTTGCAAAGCATCCTCAAGGGCAGGGGAATCGTCAATGTCGCGATGTTCGCAACGGATCTCCCCGGTCTCGATCAGAGCGAAGCTGAGCTCGGCCTCGCCCGTATCCCAGAGAGCGATCATGCTCATTCGCTCATCGCCCTCCAGACTCCACCATATGCACTGCTTGGGCCGACTCTCCGGAGAGCTGTTCACCTTTGCCAGCAGGCCATTTTCGCGGATTTCCCCAAGGCGAGTGTCGATCCAGTCGCGTGCGTCCCGTAGCAGGGACGGGCTTACGGACATGATGGTTCACCCTCCAAGGAGATCACGCCGAAAGGGCTCGAATACCGCTGCCCAGGAGGGTGATTCTATGGATTCGAGGTCCGTTGACTCCAGTTCAATTTCCGCGAACCAGCCATCGAGTTCGTTGAGGACCGAAGCCTCCTCGGAGCGCGGGTACGTACCGACAGCCCGCCATGAATCTTCCAGAACCCGCATGTCGTCGTGGTTCTCGTGAGGATTCTGGCGTTTGCGTTGCTGATGGCTGGAACTGGCCAGAGCATCCTCGATGGCTGGTGAACGCCTCAATCGAACCGCGCGAACATGTCGTCTGGAGAAGACCATCGGGAGATGGGTCAGCCGGCTGACCCATCTCCCGATAGTCGACCGCCTCCGCGTCGGCCGTGAGCCTCAGGGTGGCGGGGTCTCGCAGATCACGCGGCAGCCGCTCTCACCGGCTGCCGCGCTGGTTCGTCGTTGCTAGACCTTGCGGGTCAAGGTTCCGAGGAGGGTGCGGATGTAGGCGCCGGTGGAGGGCTTGGACTGGTAGTGGTAGGTGGCGCTGATGACCGCGGTGCTGCCCGCTGCGCATCGGGGGTTGAGCAGGGCCGCGGTCCCTCCGGGGCGGGGGGCGTCGCCGGTGCTGGGGGCGATCGTCCAGGTGTAGCCACGCCTGGAGGTCGTGCCGGTGCCGGTGAAGGTCTTCGGCTGCCCGGCGAAGATGTCCTCGATGCTGCCGCCGATGGCTGCCAGGCCACCCTTGGGCAGGAGGGGGACCACGCCACCGGGCACGACGGCGACCCGGCGCTTGCCGTAGGTGCCGCTGTTGCCGTTCCAGAACGTGGCCCGCACCGAGCCGAAGAAGCCCGCGGCGATGGTGGCCGAGCGCCAGTCGGCCTGATGCCCGCCGCAACCGGGCCCCTCACCGGCCGCCTGACCGGCGACGGACGGCGCCTTCGCGGAGGCGGGAAGGGCGGCGGCCTGGGCGGGCGATATGAGAGCGGGCACACCGGCCAGCGCGGTGAGAGCGGCGGCCAGCGGCAGAACACGCAGGTGACGCATAGGAAGCTCCTTCGAGTGGATGTGCCCCCAGCCGCGGGGATGCGGTCTCGTGAGGGGCGACGGCAACCTATCGCCACAGAAGGTAGCCACGTGATTACAGTAAGAAAATGGCCGATTCAGGTCACCTACCCGATGGCCGCACCCGGGCGCGGGAAGATCTGGGTCAACGGAAGGATGATCGCTGGGAGCCGCAGGCGCATCCGCGCCCGGTGCCGCCCGCGAAAGTGCTCCGTGATCGGCGAGCGCTGTCGGGGGCGGCTGTCACTTCGACCGTGGTCTACGGGCCACCCGCCACTTCGCGGCTTCCTTGACTGGCCGGTCCCGGCGCATCCGCTTCCGCGACCCTCCGCCGCCCTGCTCCTGGAGCAGGGCGGCGGAGGGTCGCGCCTGGCGGAATTCGGGTCCCGCTATTCGGCACCCGTTCAATCAATTGTTTTATGCAAGACTTTCGTGGCCTCAGGAGACTGTTTCGTCACCGATGGCACGAAGAACCTCGGAGAGCCAAACGAAACCGTATCCCACAACGCGGTCGGGGTCGGAGAGCATGTCTTCCAGGTAACTCCATGAATCGGACAACGCGCCTATCGTGAGATCTTGAGGCTTACTGTAGACATCGTAAGCCTGGTCTCGGGGAACGGACCAGAATTCATCCGCGTCGATTTGCAACACCTGTTTACCGGCGTGGATCCGTTCCATGAGCAGGTCGAAGACATCTTTGAGCTTGTCTACTGGAATCTCGGTCATCGGCGAAAACTCCCGGTTATTGTGTGTTTCCTTCCTGAGATGCCTGGCGCGTGTCTCGGCAAGCCGCCGACACGAGCCGATTCAGGTGTCGGTTCGCCGTCGCCGTTGCGAATGAATATCGATGCGGCGCCCGCCGGCACATAGTACGTGTGGGGGTCGGCAATGGTCAGATCATTGACGATGGCCACCTTGTGCTGCTTCCAGAATTTCTCGACGTGCGACTGGAGTTCCAGTGCCACGGCGTGGGCTCCACGGGTCCGAGGTGTCGAAGACCGGCCTGTCTCCGCGTCGTCCTCGTGGGCGCCGAGGTGGATCAGGGTCGTAGCCTCTCTGGCTTGGTCAGGAAGGCGGCGCGCCCCCGCTTCGCCAGGTGAACTCGCAAAAGCGAGGGGCTTGGGTGGTTCAGGGCTGCTTTCGCTGGGTTTTTTGGGTTGGTAGGGCGGATTTTGCGGGTAAAGGGTGAGTAAGTGTTTCCCGCTACTGACGCTCCTTGGGTGGGGAGGCTGGAATGCGGTCCGCGGCGATCGAGACCTCCGGTGGGTGGGTGCGGCTGAGCGGGGACGTGCGTTCGGCGGGGGTGATCAGTCCCGGCCGACTGTACGAGTTGCCCCGGTACGAGGCCGAGGTCACCTTCAGGTGCCGCACCTCGGGGCCGCGCAGGCATCGGTTCACCGGCCCGTTGCTGCTGGACGTGCTGCGAGGGGCCGGGCCGCTGTTCGATCCGGAGGAGCGCAAGGACCGGGTGCGGTTCGTGATCTCGGTGCTGGGTCGTGACGGCCATCGCGCGACGGTCTCGTGGGGGGAGATCGACCCGGAGTTCGGCGACGCCCGGGTGCTGCTCGGACTGTGGATGGATGACCGGTCGCTGACCGGCCAGGGGCCGCATCTGGTGGTGCCGGGAGACCGGTGCGGTGGCAGATACGTCAGCGGGATCACCGAGATCCGGCTCTGCGCCGACGAGCGGCTCTGGGAAACCGGCTGAGTTTGGGCCGGTGGCCGTACGGTGGCCTCTCGCTTTGAGGAGGACGAGACGGACGCCATGCGTTTTCGGTGCGGGACGTCCGGCGGTCACGGGTCAGACGGTGATGACGACCTTGCCGAAGGCTTTTCCTGAGGCGTAGTGGTGGTAGGCGTCGTGGGCTTTGTCGAAGGGGAAGACGCTGTCGATGACGGGGCGGAGGCCGTTGGCCTCGATGACCTTGTTCATGGCGAGGAACTGGGCGCGGCTGCCGACCGCGACGGGGCGGACGGTGGCGCCGGAGGCGAACAGGACGCGCGGGTCGATCGGGGAGGCGCCGGAGATGAAGCCCACGCAGGCCACCTGGCCCGCCATCGCTACCGCCCCGAGCGACCGCTCCAGGTGGCCGGTGACGTCGATGACGTGGTCGGCGCCCCGGCCGCCGGTCAGCTCGCGGACCCTGGCGGGCCAGTCGGGGACGGCCCGGTGGTCGACGACCTCGTCCGCGCCGAGGTCGAGCAGGCGGGCCGCCTTCCCGGGGTCGCCGGTCGTGGCGATCACCCGGGCGCCGAGCGCCTTGGCGAACCCGAGGGCGAACAGTGAGACCCCGCCCGAGCCCTGCGTCACCACGGTCTGGCCGGGACGTGAGGCGTCCGCGCCGGTCAGGGCGTTCCACGCGGTGACCGCGACGCAGGGGAGCGTCGCGGCCTCCTCGTAGGACAGGTGGCCGGGGACAGGCACCAGGGACTCCTCCTCGACCAGGGCGATCTCGGTGAGCATGCCGTCCAGGGAGCCGCCGCGCTGCGGCAGGTGTTCCAGGCCGAACGGGCCGTCCTGCCAGCTGGGGAAGAGCGTGGCCATGACCCGTTCGCCGATCCGCAGCGGATCGACCCCGGCCCCGACCGCCACGATCTCGCCCGCCCCGTCGGACACCGGGATCACCTGCGGCTTCACCGGCAGCACGTAGTCGCCGCGCAGGATCATCAGCTCGCGGAAGCTCAGTGACGTCGCTCGTACGGCGATCGCGACCTGTCCCGGGCCGGGGGCCGGGTCCGGGTGCTCCCTGAGGGTCAGGCCCGCCAGCCCGGCGCCGCTGTCGAGGTGGTAGCTGCGGATCGTCACGACAGCACCCCGTCGGTCTTGCTGTAGCCGAGGGCCTCGACGATCAGCCCGTCGCGGATCCGCATGAGGTTGACGCCGCGTACCGAGTCGGCAGGGCCGTCGCCGTACCGGTAACGCCAGCGGATCGTCGCGCGGTCACCCGCGACCGTGACGTCCTCGGGGCTGAACTGGGTGGCGCGGTCGTCGGCGAGCGTCCGCCAGAACGCCAGGCACGCCTCGCCTCCCTCCACGCGTTCGCCGTCGGGGGCGGGCTGGACGGCCTCCATCACGCAGTCGTCGGCGACCAGGTTGTCGAGGATCTCGGGGGCGTGGGTGACGAACGCCCGGTTGAAGAGGTCGATGACCTCGGCCGTGGTCCGGGATGGCATTGCGGCTCCTTGGGATAGAACGTTCGGTCTACGGATTTATATCGACCGGTTGTTCTACTCGTCAACCGGTGGGATGCTGGCCCCATGACGACACGCACCGGACCCGGTCCCCGCGAACGTCTCCTGGAGGCGGCCAGGGAGCTGACCTACCGCCACGGGGTCGGGGTGGGCGTCGACGCCCTGCTGAGGGAGGCGAACGTGGCGCGCCGTTCGCTGTACGAGCACTTCGGCGGCAAGGACGGGCTGATCGCCGAGGTGCTGCGGCGCACCACGGCCGAGGACGAGGATGACTATCTGCGGACGATGCGCGCGGCGGGGGAGGACCCCCGTGCCCGGCTGCTGGCCGTCTTCGACCGGCTCGCCGAGATCGTCGGCGGGCCGGGCTTCCGGGGGTGCCGCTACCTGGCCGCCGACCTCGCCTTGGCCGACCCCGGGCACCCGGCCCACGCCGTCACCCGCGACTACCGCGAACGCGTGCGCCGGTTGTTCGAGGACGAACTCGTCAGGCTCGGGCACCGGAGCCCCGGACGCGCCGCCGACCAGCTCCTCCTGCTCGTTGACGGCGTCCTCGCGGCGGGGGCGACCAGGCCGGGAACGAACCCGGCGATCTCCGCGCGTGAGCTGGCCGAACACATCCTCGACGCCTGACCCCCGGACGGTTGCCTTGGGAAATATGGGGGAACGAGAGGATTGCGGCGGTTTGTCCCCCTGAGTTCTGTCCCCCTGGGTTCGCCAAGGTGATCGAGGGGGATGCGGTGAGCACGAGGTACGGGGTCCACTCCGAGGTCGGCACGCTGCGCCAGGTGATCGTGCACCGGCCGGAGCTGAGCCTGAAGCGGCTGACGCCGGTCAACAAGGACGAACTGCTCTACGACGACGTGCTCTGGGTCAGCCGCGCCCAGATCGAACACGACGCGTTCGTCGAGACGATGCGCGGGCGGGGCATCGAGGTCTTCTACCACCAGCGGCTGCTCGCCGAGGCGCTTGAGGCCGCCCCCGAGGCGAAACGGCACGCGGTCGAGCGCACGGTCACCCACCTGACGGTCGGGCCGTCCCTCGTGGACGAGGTGCGCTCCGAACTCGCCTCCTGGAGCGGGGAGAAGCTCGCCGAGCACCTGATCGGCGGGCTGACCAAGGAGGAGTTCGCCACCGCCGTACAGGCCAGCCGGGAAGGTTTCGACGCGCGCTCGCTGGTCACCGCGATGGCCGAGCGGGGATCGTTCATCCTGCCGCCGCTGCCCAACTCGCTCTACCAGCGCGACCCCTCCGCCTGGCTGTACGGCGGCGTCTCGCTCAACCCGCTCTACTATCACGCCCGTCGGCTGGAGACGCTCAACCAGAGCATCGTCTACCACTTCCACCCGATGTTCGCCGACGACGGCTTCGCCTACTGGTATCCCCCGATGGGCGACGACGGCCGCTTCGACGAGGAGGACTTCGGGCACGCCTGCATGGAGGGCGGCGACATGATGCCCATCGGCAACGGCGTCGTCGCCGTCGGCGTCAGCGAGCGCACCAGCCCCATCATGGTCGAGCACCTGGCGAAGGAACTCTTCGCCGCGGGGGCCGCGACCCGGGTGCTGGCGGTCAAGATCCCTCCGCACCGCTCCTACATGCACCTGGACACCGTCTTCACGCTGCTCGACGTGGACAGGGCGACCGGCTATCCGCCGGTCGTGGAGAACGCCGAGGTCTACTCGCTGCGTCCCGGTGACAGGCCCGGCACCGTACGGGTCCATCGTGAACCGGGCATGGCGGCCGCGTTCGAGGACGCCCTCGGGATCGGCAAGCTGGACATCGTCTCCACCGGGGGCGACGACTACCAGCGGGCCAGGGAGCAGTGGGACAGCGGCAGCAACTTCGTCGCCCTGGAGCCGGGGGTCGTGGTCGGCTACCACAAGAACGAGTTCACCAACCGCAAGCTGCGTGAGCACGGCGTCGAGGTGATCGAGATCGAGGGGTTCGAGCTGGGCAAGGGCCGGGGCGGCGGGCACTGCATGACCTGCCCGATCCTGCGCGACCCGGTCTGACCCTCGGAAAGCCTGAGGGGAGATCGCGATGACCCATCCGGCACCGGTGCTGTTCCTGGCGCTGTTCGGTCTCTACAGCCCGGTCGCGGCGCTGGCGTCCTACCTGCCGATCGTCAGGCCGTACGGCGGAGGCCAGGTCACCCGGCTGGCGATCGGGCTCGCCGTCAACGTCGCCGTGTTCGTCCTGGCGGCCCTGTGGGTCGGGGAACCGCTGCTCAAGCTGCTGGGCATCAGCACCGCCGCGCTGACCGCGACCGGAGGCATCGCCCTGGCCTACGCCGCCATCCCGCTGATGCGCGGCAAGGCCGGGGCCGTCGAGGAACTGGAGAAGCTCCAGGAGGACGCGCCCCCGCCCGGGCCTCCGCCGGACCCGAAGACCATCCTGTTCACCCCGCTCAGCTTCCCGCTGACCGTGGGCGGCACCACCTTCGCCTTCGGTGTCGCGGCCTCGGCGGAGGCCTCGACCGTGCGCGACAAGCTCGCCCTGTCGATCGCCGCCCTGTGCTTCGCGGCGGTCACCGGGCTGACGCTCTACCTGTCGGGTCACGTACAGCGGCGCATCTCGCTCAAGGGGGCGATGCTCCTGGACCGGGTGGCGGGCATCCTGCTGACCGCGATCGCCGTCATCCTGCTCGCCAACGGCTTCACCGACCTCGTCACCGCCCGCCTCGGTCAGTGAGCCGCAGGGGTCACCGGCCGCCGACGAACCGCTCGGCGGGGACGAACAGCTCGTGCCCGGTGCCGAAGGACACCCGCACCCCGGCGTCCGTCCACTCGGCCGCCCGCACGGGGCCGGAGACCTCGATGCCCACCCGGTGACCGTAGGAGAGACTCGGATCCCGGCCGACGACGATCTCGTGCGACTCCCCGAGCAGGCTGCTCCTGCGGACCAGCGCCAGAAGGTGCGATGAGCCGTCGCCGTACGCCACGGTGGGCGGCTGGGCGCTGCGGTAGAGCACCTCCGAGCGGGGCCAGCACGCCGCGACGGACAGCGCCACCCCCAGCGCCACACCGAGCACGAGTGCCCCGAGGAGTCTCAGGGGTGCTTTCATCGGCGACCTCCGTCTCGGGGGGATCGGTCACCTGCTTCGTCGCTCCCGGACCGTGGAAAGTTCACGCGCCTCCGCTATCACGGGAAAGTGCCACCCGAAAAACAGTGATTTATCGGGATTTAGAACTTTTCCTGGGCGGAGCCTGTCGGACGACGTGGAGGTTCACACGACTGACGCGACCACGATGAGGAGAGAGATGAGATCGGCCTTCCTCGGTGCGGCCACCGGCCTCGCCGTCCTGCTCACCATCGCCCCACCCGCCTCAGCCCAGAGCACGACCAAGACCAGGGTTGTGTACGGCTGGGCCGTACGGTCGGGGAACTCAGCCATGACGATCGTCCCGCGCGGGGCCACCCGGAGTCAGGTGGGGGAGAGCGGCCTGTACGCGTGGGATTTGCGGGGCAGGAAGGGCGCCCCCCTCACGATCCGCTACACCAGGGGCGTGGACTTCCGGCAGGTGAACAGGGTGTGCGGCAGGCCCTCTGCCGGTTATCCGTACGACACCCACGACGGGAACGCCTACGGCACCAGGAAGTGCTCCTCCGCCCACCTGGGGAAACTGCTGAAGGGCAGGATCCCGGTCCGGGTCGAGTACACCGGCACATTGGTGGCGGTCAGGGTCAGGGAGCTGGTCCTGCCGTGACACGGAGCCGCCCCCGGGAGAGAGGTCCCGGGGGCGGCGTCGCGTCAGGGGTTGATCTGGACCCAGAAGGGGTCGTTGACGAACAGGATGCGGTCGTCGAAGAAGTAGGAGATCAGTGAGCCGCCCGCCGAGGCGTTCTGGCTCGGCGGGACCCACCTGACGGAGAAGTCCCAGGTGCCGCTGCTGGCGCCCTCCGCGGTCGCGTGGAAGGGATACTCGTCACACTGCCACTTGTCCGCCTCCTGCTGCGGGGTCCTGGGCGGCAGGCCCGTCACCGCGTTGTAGGGGCCGTTGCGGTTGCAGGCGTAGTCCTTCCAGGTCTCGTTCGCCTTGGCGATGGTGCCCGAGCCCTCGACCCGGTGCAGCGCGGGGTCGTCCGGGTCGTTGGTCCACCTGCCGGGGATCACCTTGCGGTGCCCCTCCGCCGGGTAGGAGGTGTCCGGGCTGAGCTGCGCGTCGTAGATGTGCCTGGCGACGGCGCCGTGCTTGGGGCTGGACAGCCTGTACTGCAGGTGCGGGATCACGGTGGTGAACACGCACGCCCGGTCGAAGGACTGGCCGAACCGGCTGAAGTAGTCGGCCGAGTCACAGCGGAACGGCAGGTCGAGGGTCTTGCCGCCGCCCAGCGGGAAGCGAGGGGTGGTGGCGTCGGTGGTCAGGTGCCAGTCGAAGGTGGTGATCTTCTCCCGGCTTGAGTCGTTCGCCAGGGCGGGGCCCTGGACGTCCCACGCGCTCCACCCGGTTGTCGTGTTCCAGCCCGCCCAACTGTTGGTGGCGGCCGAACCGCTGGTCGAGCAGTACGACGAGCCCTGGGCGCACTCGGGGCGCACCGCGAAGGGCAGGGTGCTGGGGACGACCGTGGGGTCGGTCCAGTCGAGATACCTGACCGATCCGGCCTCGGGACGCCAGAAGATCCGGATGGCCCGCTGGGTGTTGCTGCCCATCGCGACCATGTTCCAGCGGATCGCGTTGGTGCCCCAGTACCGGACGTTGCCCGAGGTGTCGACGGTCTGGTACCTCGCGCGGTACTCGATCTTCTGGCACCACAGCAGCCGGTTGTAGGTCCTGCCCTCCTTGCGTTCGGCGTCGTTGGCGCTGAGGCAGTCGTCGGTGTCCGGCTGGGGCGGCGTGGCGGGGAAGGCGAGGGTCGTGGCCAGCCTGCTCAGGCTCTGGGACGAGTGGCCGTCGGCGTCTACCTTGTCCGCGTCGTAGTAGGAGTGGTCGCCGAGCCTCGCGGCCTCGTGCAGCGCCCGCCGCTGGGCCTCCTTCTGCGGGAGCACGGGCTTGGGGTCGGAGGTCGGCGTGGGAGCCTGCGCGGTGGCGAGGGCCGGGGTGCCCAGGCAGAGGGCGGTCACGGTGAGGATGCATACGGCCGCGCTCGTCAGGCGGCGGAGGGGATTCACGGGTCACTTCCCGGGGGTCGTGGGGGTGCCGCGACGTGCCAGGGCGTTCTCCCAGGGGCACCAGTCGAGGTTGGGGATGGGCGTGTAGTTCTCGCCGCCGGAGACGTGCGTCGCGGGGAAGCCGCCCCACCCTCCTGCGGCCCAGACCACGTCGGCCTCGGTGTAGAGCCAGATGTCGTTGAGCCACTCGCCGACGGGAGGGTTCTCCGGGCCGTGGGACTGGCAGACGAACCAGCTATCCCCGGCGTTGAGCCTGCCGATGGGCTGCCAGCGGCCCTCGACGTAGTTGTAGACATCTCCGGCGCGGAAGTTGTTGCAGTACCGGGTGGGCCACCGGACACCGAGCGTGTCGGTGACGGTCGGGCCGGTGCCCCAGCACCCCTCCGCCTGGGCGGCGTGGGAGGGAGCGGCGGGGGCGGTGAACACGGCCGTTCCGGCGATCACGCTCGCGGCCACGTGGGCCAGGCGCCTGATCACGGTCATCGTTCCCCTTCCTTGGTCGTCCGCGAAGCGGTCACGCCATAGCGGATCAAGAAATTTCCGAGGAAAGGAGCACTCGTGGTGGTGCTCCGGGGTTTGGCCTACCAGGGGGACGTTGTTTGCCATCGGCGCCAAGGAGAAAAACAAACAACGCCTAACAATCACCATCAAAAGGGACAGCCTTTTGTGGTGGTTTGGTCTACGGAAAAAGCCGTACGGCACGGCGAACGCGGGCTTCCCCGGCTGCGATCTATGGTCGAGGGATGGACCAACGCAGGCGTGTGCCGCGTACCGACGCCGTGCTCGCCGACCCCAGACTCGTCGCGGCCGAGGGGCGCCTTGGGCGGGCGGTCGTCAAGGAGGCGGTCGTCCGGGCGCAGTCACGGGCCAGGCAGGGCGGGATCGAGCCCGAGCAGGTGGCGGACGCGGCCGTCGAGGGGCTTCCGCCGTACGCGGCGAGCCTGCGGCCGGTGCTCAACCTGACCGGCGTGATCGTCCACACCAACCTCGGCAGGGCGCCGCTCTCCCGGGCGGCGGCCGAGGCGGCGACGGCCGCGGCCGGATACACCGACGTGGAGTTCGACCTGGTCACCGGGGTCAGGGCCCGCAGGGGCCGGGGCGCCCTCGACGCGCTCGCCACAGCGGTGTCCGGCGCGCAGGACGCGCACGTGGTCAACAACAACGCCGCCGCCCTGGTGCTCGTGGCCACCGCCCTGGCCTCGGGCAGGGAGATCGTGGTCAGCAGGGGTGAGCTGGTGGAGATCGGGGACGGCTTCCGCATCCCCGACCTGCTCGTCTCGACCGGCGCGAGGCTGCGCGAGGTGGGCACCACCAACCGCACCGCCTACGACGACTACGAGCGGGCCGTCGGGCCGGAGACGGGCTTCGTGCTCAAGGTGCACCCGTCGAACTTCCGCGTCGAGGGCTTCACCGGATCCGTCGGGATCGAGCGGCTCACCGGCCTTGGCGTGCCCGTCGTGGCCGACATCGGCTCCGGGCTGCTCACCCGCGAACGGCTGCTGCCGGACGAGCCGGACGCCGCGAGCACGCTCGCCGCGGGGGCCGACCTGGTCACCGCGAGCGCCGACAAGCTGCTCGGCGGGCCGCAGGCCGGTCTGCTGCTCGGCCGCCGTGACCTGGTCGAACGCTGCAGACGGCACCCGCTGGCCCGCGCGCTGCGGGTCGGCAAGACGACGCTGGCCGCCCTTGAGGCGACGCTGAGAGGCCCGGAACCCCCGGTGCTCGGGGCGCTGCGCGCGGAGCCGGACACGTTGCACGTCCGGGCGCGGGCACTCGCCGCCGAGCTGTCCCTGGCCGGGATCGACGCCGTCGCCGTGCCGAGCCTGGCGACCGTCGGCGGGGGAGGCGCCCCCGGGGTGACGCTGCCGAGCGCCGCGGTGAGCCTGCCCGAGCGGCTGGCCGTACCGCTGCGGACCGGGGAGCCGCCCGTGGTCGGGCGGATCGAGGCGGGACGGCTGCTGCTCGACCTCAGGGCGCTTCCCCGGGAGCGGGACGGCGAGGTGGCCCGCGCGGTCCTGAAGGCGGGCGGCTGATGCAGGTCGTCGCGACGGCGGGGCACGTGGACCACGGCAAGTCCACGCTGGTGCGCGCCCTCACCGGGATGGAGCCCGACCGGCTGGCCGAGGAGCGGCGCAGGGGGCTGACGATCGAGCTTGGCTACGCCTGGACGACGCTGCCCTCGGGCGAGCGCCTGGCCTTCGTGGACGTGCCGGGGCACGAGCGCTTCCTCGGCACGACGCTGGCCGGGGTCGGGCCCGTCCCCGCGGTGATGTTCGTGGTCGCCGCCGACGAGGGCTGGATGCCCCAGTCGCAGGAGCACCTGGTCGCGCTTGAGGCCCTCGGTGTACGGCACGGCCTGCTCGCGGTGACCCGCGCCGACCTGGCCGACCCCGCCCCCGTGGTCGAGGAGGCCGGGGCCAGGCTCGCGGCGGCAGGGCTGACCGGGGCCGAGGCGCTGGCGGTGAGCGGGCGCACGGGACAGGGGCTCGGCGAGCTGCGGGAGGCGCTGGACCGGCTGGTCGCCCGGCTGCCGACGCCCGATCCCGGGGCGCCGGTGCGGCTGTGGATCGACCGGGCCTTCAGCGTGCGCGGCAGCGGCACGGTCGTGACCGGGACGCTACCCGAGGGCAGGATCGGCATCGGGGACGAACTGGTCCTCGGTGACGGGCTCGCGCGGGTGCGGGCGCTCGAATGCCTGAAGGAGCCGGTGTCCTCGGTGACCGGGGTGGCCAGGGTCGCGGTCAACCTGCGCGGCGGCGCCGCCGAGCGGGGCCGGGCGCTGCTCACCCCCGGCGCGTGGACGATGACCGACCTCGTCGACGTACGGCTCTCGCCCGTGGGAGGGGCGCGGGAGGCCGCGCTGCCGGGCAGGCTGAGCGCGCACCTCGGCTCGGCGGCGGTGGGGTGCGCGGTCAGGCCGCTCGGTGACGGTGTCGTACGGCTGCGCCTGGCCAGGCCGCTGCCGCTGCACGTGGGGGACGTGCTGCTGCTGCGCGACCCGGGCAGGGCGACAGGAATGGACAGGACCGAGGTGCGGGTGCTCGCCGGGGCGAGCGTGCTCGACGTGCGCCCGCCCCCGCTGCGCCGCAGGGGTGCCGCGCGGCTGCGGGCGGCCGAGCTGACGAAGGCGCCTCCCGGCGCGGGGGCGCTGCTGCGCACGCACCGGCTGCTGCGTGAGGCCGACCTGCTGGCCATGGGGTGCGCTCCCGAGGGGGAGCCGGTGTGCGGCGACTGGTACGCCGACCCCGAGCACTGGTCACTGCTCGGGGAACGGCTGGCCGAGACCGTGGCGCGTCACGCGGCGGAGCATCCGCTCGAACCGGGGACACCCGTCGAGGCGGCCAGGAACGCCCTCGGCCTGCCAGAAAGGAGGCTGGTCGCCGCCCTGGTCAGGCCGCCGCTGGCCGTCACGGGCGGGCGGATCGTGAGCGGGCCGCCCAGGGGGCTGCCCGAGCCGGTCGCCCGCGCCGTCTCCCGGCTGCGCGCCGAGCTCTCGGCCAGGCCGTTCCTCGCGCCCGAGGCGGGGCGTCTGGCGGAGCTGGGACTCGGCCCGAGAGAGGTGGCGGCAGCCGTACGGGCGGGGATGCTGCTGCGGATCGCCGACGGGATCGTGCTGCTGCCCGGCGCGGACGTGGCGGCGGCGCGGCTGCTGGCCCGCCTGCCCCAGCCCTTCACGGTCAGCCAGGCCAGGCAGGCCCTCGACACCAGCCGCCGCGTCGCGGTGCCCCTGCTCGAACACCTCGACCGCGGCGGCCTCACCGAGCGGCTCGACGGGGTCAACCGCCGCTGCCCGGCCGCTACCAGGTGACGGGGATGCGCTCGAAGCCCCCGGTCAGCGAGTTCTCCCGCTGGACGAGCTCCTCGGCGGGTACGGCGAGCGCCAGCGTGGGGAAGCGCTGGAACAGCGTGCCGAAGACCGCGCGCAGCTCGATCCTGGCCAGGCTCGCTCCGATGCAGTAGCGGGCGGCGTAGCCGAAGGCCAGGTGCGGTTCGTCGAGACCCCGGGAGATGTCGAAGCGGTCGGGCTCTGCGAAGACCCGCGCGTCGCGGTTGGCCGCCGTCGTGCTGATGACCACCGCCTCGCCGCGCCTGATCGCCTTCCCGCCGACGGTCACGTCCTCGTGCGCGTAGCGGGGCATGCCGTGGTTGCTCGGCGCGGCCACCCGCAGGATCTCCTCGACCGCCGAGCCCACCAGCGACGGGTCGGCGACCAGGGCGTCCCGCTGGGCGGGGTTGGCCAGCAGCAACAGCGTGCCGTAGTCGATCCGGTTGACTGTCGTCTCGTGCCCGGCGAACAGCAGCCCGGCCGAGAGGGCGGCGATCTCCTCGTCGGGCGCGTCCAGGGCCGCCAGGTCGGAGAACACGTCCCCTGCCGGGTTGTCCCGCTTGGCGACGATGATCTTCCTGGTGTACTCGCCGAGCTCGGCCAGCGCGGCGGCCGAACGCTCCCGGTCCGCCAGGTCCGTCATCGCGTCGGCCAGCGCCCTGAAGTGCTCGCGGTCGCCGTACGGCACGCCGAGCAGTTCGCAGATCACCAGCACGGGCAGCGGCAGGGAGAGCGCCTGGCGCAGGTCGGTCGGCCGTGGCCCCTCGGCCATCCGGTCGAGCAGGCCGTCCACCAGGTTCTGGACGTGCGGGGCGAGGGCGGCCATCCTGCGGGCGGAGAAGGCGGGGGTGAGCATCCTGCGCATTCGCTCGTGCCGGGTCTTCTCGGTCTCGATGTCGCCCATCGGGCCGCCGATCAGCGCCGAGTTGGAGATCCTGGCCGCCCTGTCCGGGTCGGGCGCGGAACGGCCGAGATGCCTGTCGGCGAAGGCCTGCCTGGCCTCCTCGTAGCCGGAGACCAGCCAGGCGACGTCACCGGTCGCGGTACGCACCCTGGTCACCGGCTCACCGGTCTGCAGCGTGCGGTACATCGCCGGGACGTCGAGCGGATCCTTCCTGTCGAAGGGAAGCCTCGGCAGGTCGTCGTGGCCGGTGTGGTCGTAGGCGTGGTCGTCCATGACCGAAAGGCACCCCCTGGGCTCGGCGGCGGGGCCGCTGTCGGATGTCCCACCGTACGGCGCGGCAGGTAGCGCGATCTACGGATTTTTCGCGCCATGATTCTTTTTTGACCATACGTGTGGAAACAGTCAAGTGCGTCCAGTGAATTGGCCTATGTCCGGTAATCCGATTCGGTTCTCCGGGGCGGAACGGCACCGGATGTTCAGTGTCGTGCCTGGCCGTACCCAGCGAGCCGCAAAATCAGGGGACGGGGCGCAAGCTTGGGAATGCGTGTCCCCAAACTCCCTGCTCAGGGGGAGTATCGTCCATATATGCGCATTAAGGCGTGTTATTGGATGGCGCGGCTTTCCTCCAGGTCCGCCCGCCGGGGGCGGGCGGACCGCCACGTGACGGCGGAGACGGCCGGGGATCGCGACCGCCCGTGGGCCGGGCGCCGGAGATGAGGCGCTGATGGTGCCCGAACACCCGACCTTTCTCGAAGGCCGTTCCCCACGGAGCGGCCTCGACGCGCTCGCCGACGACCTGGGCAAGGTCCTGGAGAGCGTGGGAGCCCACCTGGGCACGGTCTACCTGCTGGCGCCGGACGCCGAGGTGCTCGAACTCGCGGTGATGAAGGGGGCGCCCCGCGACTTCATCCGCCCCTGGGAGCGGATGAGCCTGGCCACCCCCATGCCGGTGACCGACGCGATCCGCTACCGGCGGCTGGTGTGGGTCGGCGACGAGAAGGAGATGGCCCGCGTCTATCCGGGGGCGGCGCTGGTCATGCCGTACGACTTCACCCTCGCCGCCGTGCCGCTGATCGGCACCACCACCGTCTACGGCGGGATGTTCGTCATGTGGGCGGGCACCCACTCGTGCGAGCTCTCCCCGGTCGAGCGCGAACGCCTGATCGGCGCCGCGACGGAGATGGCGCGGGGCCTGGAGAAGGCCGACCGGCAGGGCCACAGGCTGCGCCCCGGCCTCGAACCCCGCGTGCTGCCCGTTCCCAGCATGCAGCCCGCCGAGGTGATCTCCGCCGTCACCGACCGGCTCCCCGAGGGCATCTGCGGCCTCGACGCCACCGGCCGCGTCACCTTCGTCACCCCCAGGGCCGCCGCGCTGCTCCGCACGCTCCCGGCCCGGCTGGTCGGCTCCCACCCCTGGACCCTGGTGCCCTGGCTGAACGACCCCGTCTACGAGGACCGCTACCGCGCGGCCATGATCAGCCAGCAGGCGACCTCGTTCGTCGCGCTGCGCCCGCCCGACCGCTGGCTGTCCTTCGAGCTCTACCCGGCGCCGAACGGCGTGACGATGCGTATCTCCCCGGCCATGGTCGAGGCGGCGGACATCCCCGTCCAGGCCCCGGAGGTCGAACCGCCCGGCCCCGTCTGCGACGCGGACCTGACCCTGCCGACCAGGGTCGGGGCGCTCTACCACATCCTCCACCTGGCCAGCACGCTCACCAAGGCCGCCAGCGTGCAGGACGTGGTGGACCTGGTCGCCAACCGGCTCATGCCCGCCTTCGGCGGCGACGGGATGGCACTGATGGTCGCCGACGACGGCAGGATGAGTGTCGTCGGCGACCGTGGTTACCCGCCCCACCTCAGGGAGCACTACGACGGCCTCCCGCTGACCTCACCGACGCCGAGCGTGCGGACCATGGTCACCGGGATGCCCAGCTTCTTCAGCTCCCAGGAGGAGCTGGACGAGGTCTACGGCGCGGAGATCGCCGTGGACGACGGGATGGCCTCCTGGGCGTTCCTGCCGCTGATCGCCTCGGGAAGGTCCGTGGGCACCTGCGTGCTCGCCTTCGCCAGGCACCACCGCTTCACCGTCGAGGAACGCGCCCTGCTGACCGCGCTCGGCGGCCTGATCGCCCAGGCCCTGGAGCGCGCCCGCCTCTACGACGCCAAGCTGGAGCTGGCCCACGCCCTGCAGGAGAGCCTGCTGCCGCACGCCCTTCCCCGGCTGCCCCGGCTGAGCGCCGCCGCCCGCTACCTGCCCGGCACCGAGGACATGGACATCGGGGGCGACTTCTACGACGTCATCAGCCTCGCCGACGACACCGTCGCCGCCGTCGTGGGCGACGTCCAGGGGCACAACGTCACCGCCGCGGCCCTCATGGGGCAGGTGCGCACCGCGGTCCGCGCCTACGCCACCGCGGGCGCCGACCCCGGCGAGGTCCTGGCGCGCACCAACCACCTCCTGGTGGACCTGGATCCCGGCCTGTTCGCCAGCTGCGTCTATCTGCGGCTCGACCTGCGCAGGAACCTGGCCTGCCTGGCCCGCGCCGGACACCCCCAGCCGCTGATGCGCCTGCCCGACGGGCGGGTGCAGGTGGTCGAGGTCCCCGGCGGGCTGCTGCTGGGCATCGACCACTCCGTGGAGTATCCGCACACCGAGATCCCGCTGCAGCCGGGCGCGACGCTGGCCCTCTACACCGACGGCCTGGTCGAGACCCCCGGCGTGGACATCGACGACGCGCTCGCCGACCTGGCCACCGAGTTGGAACGGGTCGGGGACCGCCCCCTTGAGGAGGTGGCGAGCACCCTGATCAGGCACGCCCAGCAGACCAGCCACCGCAGCGACGACATCGCGCTCCTGCTGCTGCACCTGGCCGCGGAACGGTGGACCCCCACCCAACCGCGCCCGAGCCAGCAGAGATGACCCTCAGCGGGCGGCGTAGGCGCGGGCGATCTCGGAGGTCACCCTGAGCAGCGGCTCGACCAGGCGTTGCAGCTCCCTGGCGCGCCGGGAGGACAGCACGACCCCGACGGCGGCCACCGCGCGGCCCTCCACGAGCACCGGCGCCGCCGCGGAACAGGAGCCCAGACTCATCTCCTCGAACGTCAGCGCGTACCCCTGGACCCGCACCGAGGCCAGCTCCCTGGCCAGCCGCCCCGGCTCGACGATCGTGCGCGGGGTCGGCCGTTCGAGCTCACGGGCCAGGTAGGCGCCCCGGAACCAGTCGGGCTCGTGGGCCAGCAGGGCCTTGCCGACCCCCGTCGGGTGCATCGGCAGCCGCCCGCCCGTCCTGGAGACCAGCCGTACGGCCCGCCTGCCGTGCAGTTTGTCCACGTAGAGCACCTCAAGACCGTCCCTGACGGCCAGGTGCACGTTCTCGCCGGTCTCCGCGTACAGCTCCTGCAGCCACGGGTGGGCGACCTCCTGCAGCCTGCCCGGCGCGAGCTGGCCCAGCTCCCACAGCCGCAGCCCGACCCTCAGGTGGCCGTCGGCCGTACGGCTCAGCGCCTGCCAGGCCACCAGCTCGCCCACCAGGCGGTGCGTGGTCGTCAGCGGGACCCCGCTGCGCCGGGAGATCTCCGAGAGGGTGAGCCGGGGATGGTCGGTGTCGAAGGCGCCCAGGATCGCCAGGACCTTCGACGTCACGGAACGCCCCGGTTCCCGCGACCCGCCCGCCATCACGCCTCCCCTCACCGTGGTTCCTAGAAGGGAATTCTCCTCCTTCTCTCACCGGGGAGCGTCCCCGGGACGGCGAGGGCACTACTGGCCTGCGTGGTGGAAGGCTTCGGCTCCGCGCAGGACCTCGCGCACCTGGTCGCGCAGCCAGCGCTGTCCGCCGTCGGCGTCGTTGCGTGGATGCCACGCCATGGCCACCTCGACCTCGGGTAGTTCCAGCGGGATCTCGAAGGCGCGCAGGCCGAGCGCCGCCGGGAGGTCGTCGTCGGCGGGGGCGGGCGCCAGGCAGACCAGGCCGCCCTGCCTGGCCAGAAGCAGGGCCGTCGAGTGCGAGGAGACGGTCACCACGGTCCTGCGGCGCAGCCCCCGGGCGGCCAGCAGGTCGTCGATCGGCCCGTGCAGCCGGCCGTGCCTGGACACCCCGACGTGCTTGGCGTCGGCGAACCGGCGCAGGGTGACCCCTCTGGTCACCAGGGGATGGTCCTCCCGCGCCATGCCGACGATGCGGCCGGTGCCCAGCGGCTCGACACGGGTCTCGGGGGAGGTGTGGTCGATGACCCCGATCTCCAGGTCCACCCGGCCCTCCCGCAGCGCCGAGGTCCCTTCGAGGGTGTCGGGCAGGAACCGCAGCACCACCTCCGGCGCCCGGCGGCCGACCGCAAGGACGAGCGGCGCGGCCAGGGCGGACAGCAGCATGTCGCTCGCCTGCAGGTTGAAGGTCCTGGCGAGCGTGGCGGGGGCGGGGTCGCCCGCGGGCACGAGGAGGGCGGACGCCTGCTCCACCAGGTCGTGTACGGCGGAGCGCAGTTCGAGCGCGCGCGGGGTGGGGACCAGGTTGCGGCCCGCGCGCACCAGGACGGGGTCGTTCAGCTGGCGTCTGATCCGCCCCAGCGTGCGGCTCATCGCGGGCGCGGAGGTGTTGAGCCGGGCCGCCGCACCGGCGACGCTGCCCTCTTCCAGGAGCGCGTCGAGCGCGACCAGGAGGTTCAGATCCAGCATGTGTTCACTCCGGTCGGTTGCCTGTCGCGCTGCCGGTCTCGAACCGGGTCGTGACGCCCTCGTAGCCCAGGTGCATCATCATCCCGGCGGCCGCGTGTTCCAGATTGTGGCAGTGGTCCATCCACAACCCGGGGTTGCCGGCCAGGAAGCCGATCTCGAACCAGGTCCCGGGCGGCATGTCCAGGCTGTCGATCCACCAGGGGCTGCCGGTGACCGGCCGTCCGTTCGCGGACAGGGCCAGCCCGTCCGCCACCGCCCACCGGACGGCGGCCCGTCTTCCCAGCCGATGGATCAGCAGGGCCGGGGGCGTCACAAGCACGAAAACGATCGCGGACAAGACCGCGCTGGCTATATCGAAAGTACCGAACACGGCCGGAAAGCTAGGGGCGCCCCAACGGTGACCACCAGTGCAATGTCGGTAAAGAGACATTGCACGTGACGCAATCGACGAGACGGGAGCACCGGCCATAGCCTGATTTATCCGGAAAAGTGGGGCTGGTTGACAGCCCGCGGCCGGTTCGGTGAGCGCGCCGTACAACGGTGGTCGGCGATCCGGGAAACGACCTCCCAGCCGAGGACCAGGCCCGCTCGTGAACGTCCCCTTCCGGTCAGTGGAAGGCGAGGCTCGGTTTTCCGCGCCGGGTCCACGATGCTCTTGTCCCATGACTCCTCCCAGACGGACACAGGTCGGGATCATCGGGGCGGGACCGGCCGGTCTGCTGCTCTCCCACCTGCTCCACCTGCGCGGCATCGACTCGGTGGTGCTCGAACGCCGCAGCCGCGACCACGTCGAACGGCGGATCCGGGCGGGAGTGCTCGAACAGGGGACCGTGGACACCCTCGTGGCGGCCGGGGTCGGCGACCGCCTCACCCGGGAGGGGCTCGTCCACCACGGCATCGAGCTGCGCTACGGCGGCACCGGTCACCGGGTGCCCTTCGAACGGCTGGTCCCCGGCCGCGCCATCACGGTGTACGGCCAGCAGGAGGTCGTCAAGGACCTGATCGCCGCCCGTCTCGCCGCGGGAGGCGACATCCGCTTCGAGGTCGGGGACGTGGCCGTGCACGACGCCGCGACCGACGCCCCCTACCTGACCTTCGACGGCCAGCGGCTCGACTGCGACGTCATCGCGGGCTGCGACGGCTTCCACGGTGTGTCCCGCGCGAGCGTCCCCGAGGGTGAGCTCACGGTCTACGAACGGGACTACCCCTTCGCCTGGCTCGGCGTCCTGGCCAGGGTCGAGCCGTCCGCCGAGGAGCTGATCTACGCCTGGAACGAGCGCGGCTTCGCCCTGCACAGCATGCGCTCACCCGAGATCAGCCGCTTCTACCTCCAGGTCCCCGCCGGGGAGGACGTCGCCGACTGGCCCAACGAGCGGATCTGGGCCGAACTGCGCGCCCGCCTCGAAACGGTGCCCGGCTTCACCCTGACCACCGGGGAGATCGTCGAGAAGGGCGTGACGCCCATGCGGAGCTTCGTGGCCGAGCCCATGCGCCACGGCAACCTGTTCCTCGCGGGCGACGCGGCCCACATCGTCCCCCCGACCGGGGCCAAGGGCCTCAACCTCGCGGTCGCCGACGTGCGGGTGCTGACCGAGGCCCTGGCGCACCGGTACGCCACCGGTTCCGGCGACCTGCTCGACGCCTACTCAGAGACCTGCCTGCGGCGGGTGTGGCGGGCGCAGCACTTCTCCTGGTGGATGACGACGCTGCTGCACACCTTCGAGACCGACGACGCCTACGCGCGGCGGCTGCAGGTCTCCCACCTGGACTACGTGACCTCCTCGGAGGCCGCGGCGACCACGCTGGCCGAGAACTACGTCGGCCTGCCGTACGAACGTGACCTCCCCGAGCCCACGGAGCAGTGAGAACGATCAGGAGCGCAACCGCTGTGAAAGACGTCTACATCGCCGACGCCGTCCGCACCCCGATCGGCCGGTACGGCGGGGCCCTGGCCTCGGTCCGTCCCGACGACCTGGCAGCCGGGGTGATCAGGGCGCTGCTCGACCGCTCACCTGGCCTCGACCCCGCCAGGATCGACGACGTCGTCCTCGGCGCCGCCAACGGCGCGGGCGAGGACAACCGCAACGTGGGCAGGATGGCGGCGCTGCTGGCCGGGCTGCCCGTCACGGTGCCGGGCGCCACGGTCAACCGGCTGTGCGCCTCCGGCCTTGAGGCGGTGATCCAGGCCGCCAGGGCGGTCGCCGTGGGCGACGCCTCCCTCGTCGTCGCGGGCGGCGTGGAGTCCATGAGCCGCGCCCCCTGGGTGCTGCAGAAGCCGGAACGGGCCTACCCGCGCGGCCACGAGCAGCTCCACTCGACAACCCTCGGCTGGCGCCTGGTCAACCCCCGGATGCCCGGCCGCTGGACGGTCTCCCTCGGCGAGGCCACCGAGACCCTCGCCACGCGGTACGGCGTGACCCGCGAGGCCCAGGACGAGTACGCCGCGCGCAGCCACCGCCTGGCGGCCGAGGCGTGGCGGACGGGAGCGCTCGACGCCGAGATCGCGCTCGTCGAGGACAGCGACCTGACCGGCGACGAGTCCATCCGCCCCGACTCCTCCCCGGAGGGACTGGCCAGGCTCAGGCCCGCCTTCACCGCCGACGGCACCATCACCGCGGGCAACTCCTCCCCGCTCAACGACGGGGCGGCGGCGCTGCTGGTCACCGACGCCGAAGGACTGGCCGAGCACGGCCTGCGCCCCCTGGCCAGGGTGGTCTCGACCGGCGTCGCGGGCGTCGATCCGGTCAGCTTCGGCATCGGCCCCGTGCACGCGGTCGCCAAGGCACTGGGCAGGGCCAAACTCACCTTGGGTGACCTGTCCAGCGTCGAACTCAACGAGGCCTTCGCCGCCCAGGTCCTGGCCTGCGTGTCCGAGTGGCCCGGCCTCGACCCGGAGCTCGTCAACCCGGCCGGTGGCGCCATCGCGATCGGCCACCCGCTTGGCTGCTCGGGCGCCCGGCTCGCGGGCACCCTGGCCCACCGCCTCTCCAGAACCGGCGGGTACGGCGTGGCCACGCTCTGCATCGGTGTCGGGCAGGGCCTCGCCCTGGTACTGGAAGGCACGTCATGACCCACCCGCCCTACCTGAGCCCGGCCTACCGCAGCAGCGTGCTGCGGGCGCCGTCCCGGCCACCGGTCGTCCTGCGCGCCGACCCGGACGCCGTGGAGCTGACCGGCCCGGTCTTCGGGCACGACGAGGTCGGCGAGCTGGACGCCGACCTGACCCGCCACCACGCGGGCGAGCCGATCGGTGAGCGGATCATCGTCACCGGCAGGATCCTCGACGCGGCGGGCAGGCCCGTCCCCCACACGCTGATCGAGGTCTGGCAGGCCAACGCGGCCGGGCGCTACGCCCACCAGCGCGACCAGCACCCGGCGCCGCTCGACCCGAACTTCACCGGCGCCGGACGGTGCGTGACCGACGAGCAGGGCCGTTACCGGTTCGTCTCGATCAAGCCGGGCGCCTACCCGTGGCGCAACCACCACAACGCCTGGCGGCCCGCGCACATCCACTTCTCGGTCTTCGGCACCGCGTTCACCCAGCGCCTGGTCACCCAGATGTACTTCCCGGGTGACCCACTGTTCCCCTTCGACCCGATCATGCAGTCCATCCCCGACCCCGCCGCCCGCGAGCGGCTCGTCGCCCACTTCGACCTGGACGTCACCGAACCCGAGTGGGCGCTCGGCTACCGGTTCGACGTCGTCCTCGGCCGCACCCCGACGGAGGAGCCGTGAACGCCGTCCAACCGACCCCGTCGCAGACCGTGGGGCCGTTCTTCGGCTACGCGCTGCCGTACGACCAGGGGCCGGATCTGGTCGCGGAGGGGCACCCGGGGGCGATCACCGTCGCGGGGCGGGTGCTCGACGGGGCCGGGGAGCCCGTGCCCGACGCCATGCTCGAACTGTGGCTCGGCGAGACCGGCACCAGGAGGGCGCTCGACCGCACGGGAGAGGGCGTCTCCGGGTTCGGACGCTGCCCGACCGGCGCCGACGGCTCCTACCGGTTCCGTACGGCCAGGCCCGCCGGGCCGTACCTCGCGATGCTCGTCTTCGCCCGAGGGCTGCTGAGGTCCGTCGCCACCCGCGTCTACCTCCAGGACGGCCCCGACCCGTTGCTCGACACGCTCGATCCCGCGCGCAGGGCGACCCTGGTCGCCGAGCCGGTGGGGGAGGGGACCTACCGTTTCGACGTGAGGCTCCAGGGAGAAGGGGAGACGGTCTTTCTTGAGTTCTGACCAGGACAGTTCTGACCAGGACGGCGGCCTGCTCAGCCCTGTACGGGCGGGCACGGCGGCCGAGACGGCAACCTCGGACCGGGCGTGGCTGCGCGCCATGCTGGCGGCCGAGGCGGCGCTGGCCCGCGCCCAGGCCCGCGCGGGGACGGTGCCGCCCGAGGCCGCGGCGACGATCGGCAGGGTCGCCGACGCGTTCACCCCCGACCCCGCCGACCTCGCCGGGCGGGCCAGGCAGTCGGCCAACCCCGTCGTGCCACTGGTGGCCGACCTGCGCCGGGCCGTCGCGGAGACGGCCCCCGAGGAGGCGCGCTACGTCCACCACGGCGCGACCAGCCAGGACATCCTCGACAGCGCCGCCATGCTCGTCTGCCGCGAGACGGTCGGCATCATCGGCGCCGACCTCGACCGGGCCATGGCCACCCTCGCCGGGCTCGCCGAGACCCACCGCCACACGCTGACGGCGGCCAGGACCCTCGGCCAGCACGCCGTGCCGACCACCTTCGGCCTGAAGGCGGCGGGGTGGCTGTCCGGCCTGCTCGCCGCGCGGGAGCGGCTGCGGGACCTGCGCCTGCCCGCCCAGCTCGGCGGGGCGGCCGGCACCCTGGCCGCGCTCGGCGGCGACCCCACGCTGCCCGCGCTGTTCGCCGAGGAGCTCGGCCTGGCCGCGCCGCCGGTGCCCTGGCACGCGGAGCGCTCTCCGGTCGCCGCGCTGGGCGCGGCCCTCACCCAGACCTCGGGCGCCCTCGGCAAGACGGCCCTCGACGTGATCCTGCTCACCCAGACGGAGGTCGGCGAGGTCGCCGAGTCCTCCGCTGGCGGCTCCTCGGCGATGCCGCACAAGCGCAACCCCGCGCTGTCGGTGCTCGTGCGCTCGGCGTCCCTCCAGGTGCCGGTGTACGGCCAGCTCCTGGTCACGGCGCAGCTCGCCGAGCACGAGCGGGCGACGGGCTCCTGGCAGGCCGAGTGGCACGCGGTGCGCGAGTGCCTGCGGCTGACGGGCGGTGCCGCCGAGACCACGGCGGAGCTGCTCGCCGGGCTGCGGGTCTTCCCCGAGCGGATGCGCGCCAACCTGGACCTCACCGGGGACCGCGTCGTCTCCGAACGCCTGGCCACGCTGCTCGGCAGGGACAGGCTCGAACGGGCCGCCGCCCAGGAGGAGCCGCTCAGGCGGACGCTCGCGGGCGAGGTCCCCGACGAGGCGTTCGACCCCGCGGGCTATCTCGGGGCGGCCCAGCCCCTCATCGACCGCGTTCTGACGGCCTACCGGGAGCAGTTGTGACGATCCTCAGCCACCGCGTGGACGGCCCCGCCTGGGCGCCGCTGCTGGTGCTCGGCCCCTCGCTGGGCACCACCCTGCGGGTGTGGGAGCCGCAGATGGCGGCGCTGACCGCCTCCTGGCGGGTGCTGCGCTACGACCTGCCGGGCCATGGCGGCTCCGCGCCCGCGACCGAGGTCGGCGTCGGCCAGCTCGCCGAGGCCGTGCTCGCCCTGGCCGACGCCGAGCAGGCCGACAGGTTCGCGGTGGGCGGCGTCTCCCTCGGCGGCGCCGTGGCCGCGACCGTCGCCGTCACGGCCCCCGAGCGGGTGAGCCACCTGGTGCTGTGCTGCTCCTCGGCCCGCTTCGGCGAGCCGGAGCCGTGGCGCGAGCGGGCGCGTGCCGTACGGCGGGACGGGATGAAACCGCTGGCCGACACCGCGCCCTCCCGCTGGTTCAGCGCCCAGGACAACGGCACCGAGGCCGTCACCGAGGTGCGGCGGATGCCCTACGGGGTGGACGCCGACTCCTACGCCGCCTGCTGCGAGGCCCTGGCGGGCTACGACCTCACCGACCGGCTGGGCGCCGTCACCGCGCCGACCCTGGTCGTCGCGGGCGCCGACGACCCCGCCACCCCCGTCCCCCACGCCCTCACCCTCGCCACCGGCATCCCCGGCGCGCTGCTCACGGTCGTGCCGGGCGCCTCCCACCTGGCGAACGTGGAGAAGCCGGAGGAGGTCACCGCGGCGATCGTCCGGCACCTCGGCGGCGGGCACACCGCGGCGGGGGAGCGGACCAGGCGGCAGGTGCTCGGGGACGCGCACGTCGACCGCGCCGCCGCGGCGACCACCGGCTTCACCCGCGACTTCCAGGAGTTCATCACCCGCTACGCCTGGGACGGCGTCTGGAACCGGCCCGGGCTCGACCGCCGTACCCGAAGCTGCGTCACGCTGACCGCGCTCGTCGCCGGAGGGCACCTGGGCGAGCTGGCCATGCACGTCCGCGCGGCCCTGCGCAACGGGCTGACCCCCGACGAGATCAAGGAGGTGCTGCTGCAGAGCGCCGTCTACTGCGGGGTACCCGCCGCCAACGCCGCCTTCGCCGTGGCGCAGCGGACCCTCGACGAGGCCTGACCTGCCCATATGCCCGTTTCCCCGGTGGTGGTAGGGGACCGGACGAATGGGTAGGAGAGCGCCCGTGAACGGCGAAGCGCACATCACAGGACCGGAGGCGCCGTCTCCGATCACGGCCGATCTCGTGCTCTCCGTCAACGGGGAGCGCTACCCGATCACCGTGGACACCAGGGAGACCCTCCTCGACACGCTCCGTGAGCGTCTCGGGCTGACCGGCGCGAAGAAGGGCTGCGACCACGGGCAGTGCGGCGCCTGCACGGTGCTGCTCGACGGCAGGAGGGTGAAGTCCTGCCTGACGCTGACCGTGACCCTGGACGGCAGGCGCGTGGTGTCCGTCGAGGGGCTGGCGGACGGCGACGGGCTGCACCCGCTCCAGGCGGCGTTCATCGAGCACGACGCCTTCCAGTGCGGGTACTGCACGCCCGGCCAGCTCTGCTCCGCGGTCGGCATGCTGGCCGAGGCGGCGGCCGGATGGCCCAGCGCGGTCACCCCCGAGACGGACGCGGGGGTGGATCTCGACGAGGAGGAGATCCGGGAGCGCATGAGCGGCAACCTGTGCCGCTGCGGCGCCTATGTCAACATCGTCGCGGCCATCGGGGAGGTGGCGCGATGAGACCCTTCTCCTACCTGCGGGCCCAGGACGCGCCGAGCGCGGTCGCCACGGCCACCGGACGGCCGGAGACCATGTATCTCGCGGGCGGCACGAACCTGGTGGACCTGATGCGGCTCGGCGTCGCCGTACCCGACGTCCTGGTCGACGTCAGCGGGATCGCCTCCGGCACGGTCGAGGAGACCGGGGACGGCACCCTGCTGGTCGGCGCGGGCGTGCGCAACAGCGACCTGGCCGCCGACCCTCTGGTACGGCGCCGCCAGCCCCTGCTGTCGCAGGCGGTGCTCGCCGGGGCCTCCGGCCAGATCCGCAACATGGCGACCGTCGGCGGCAACCTGATGCAGCGCACCCGCTGCCCCTACTTCCAGGACGTCACGAAGCCCTGCAACAAACGCCTTCCCGGCACCGGCTGCCCGGCCAGGACGGGCGAGAACCGCAATCTTGCGATTCTCGGTCACTCGGACAGCTGCGTGGCCACCCACCCCTCGGACATGGCGGTCGCGCTGGCCGCGCTCGGCGCGATCGTGCACGTCGAGGGCGCCGACGGGCCGCGCACCGTGCCGATGCCCGGGCTGCACCGGCTGCCCGGCGACGAGCCGGAGCGCGACACCGTGCTCGGCCAGGGGGAGCTGATAACCGCAGTGGAGGTCCCGCCGCTGCCCTTCGCGGGCCGCTCCCGCTACCGCAAGGTCAGGGACAGGGCGTCGTTCGCGTTCGCCGTGGTCTCCGTGGCCGTCGCCCTCGACGTGGCCGACGGGATCGTGCGCGACTGCCGGATCGCCTTCGGCGGCGTCGCCCACGCGCCCTGGCGGGCCGAGACGGCCGAGGCGGTGCTGCGCGGCGCGACGGCGACGGAGACGGAGTTCGCCAGGGCCGCCGAGGCCGAGCTGGCCGCCGCCCGGCCGTTGCCCGGCAACGCGTTCAAGATCCCGCTGGTCCGCAACGTGCTCGTGCGCACCCTCGCCGACCTCGCGGAGGCGTCATGACCACCCTCACGAGACCCACACCTTCCGTCGGCTCGGCGCTCGACCGGGTCGAAGGGGTGGAGAAGGTGACCGGCCAGGCGAAGTACGCCTACGAGTACGCCCCGGACGATCTGGTCTACGCCGTACCGGTACAGGCGGACATCGCCAGGGGAGAGGTCCGCTCGGTCGACGCCGACGCCGCCGTCAAGCTTCCCGGCGTGATCGCCACCATCTGGTACGGCAACGCCCCCAGGATCGCCCCCGCCGAGAACGCCGAGCTGTCGGTGCTCCAGTCACGCCGGGTCGCCTACCGGGGCCAGTACGTCGCGGTCGTGGTCGCCGACACGCTGGAGAACGCCGTCGAGGCGGCCAGGCTGCTGCGGGTCGACTACGACGTCGAGGGGCACGACGTCGAGCTGCGCGCCGACCACCCCGGGATGTACCGCCCGGAGAAGGTCAACCCGGCCTACCCCGCCGACACCGAGCAGGGAGACCCGGACGAGGCGCTGGCCGGGGCCGAGGTGGTGGTCGACGAGGTCTACTCGACCCCCGCCGAGCACAACAACCCGATGGAGCCGCACGCCACAGTCGCCGTGTGGGGCGACGACGGGCTGACCCTCTACGACTCGACTCAGGGGGCTACCGCGGTCCGCGACACCGTGGCCCCGCTGTTCGGGCTGCCGCCGGGCAACGTCCGGGTCGTCTCCCCGCACGTGGGCGGCGGCTTCGGCTCGAAGGGCACGCCGCTCTCGCCGGTCGTGCTCGCCGCCCTGGCCGCCAAGCACGTGGGACGGCCCGTCAAGCTCACGGTGACCCGCAGGCAGATGTTCGCGGTGATCGGCTACCGCACCCCGACCATCCAGCGGGTACGGCTCGGCGCCGACGCCGAGGGACGTCTGAAGGTGATCGTCCACGACGCGTTCGAGCAGAGTTCGCGGATCAGGGAGTTCGCCGAGCAGACGACGACGCCGACCCGGATGATGTACGCCGCCCCCAACCGGCGCACCACCCACCGGCTGGTCAGGCTGGACGTGCCGACGCCCTCCTGGATGCGCGCCCCCGGCGAGACCCCCGGCATGTACGCCCTGGAGTCGGCGCTGGACGAACTGGCCGTGGCCTGCGGGATCGACCCGATCGAGCTGCGCGTGCGCAACGAGCCCGCCGCCGACCCGGAGAGCGGCCTGCCCTTCAGCTCCCGCAACCTCGTCGCCTGCATGCGCGAGGGAGCCCGCAGGTTCGGCTGGGCGGAGCGCGACCCGGCCCCCGGGATCAGGCTCAGGGACGGCCTGCTGGTCGGCACCGGCGTCGCGGCCTCGACCTACCCGGTCTACCGCCGCCCCTCCCGGGCCACCGCGACCGCCCTGGCCGACGGCACGTTCACCGTACGGATCGCCGCGGCGGACATCGGCACCGGCGCCAGGACCGCGCTGACCCAGATCGCCGCGGACGCGCTGGGCGTCCCCACGGGCCTGGTCCGGGTGGAGATCGGCGACAGCGCGCTGCCCGACGCCTCGCTCGCGGGCGGCTCGATGGGCACCGCCTCCTGGGGCACCGCCGTCGTCAGGGCCTGCGAGGCGCTCACCGGGGCGCTGCGGGAGCGGGGCGGGCAGGTGCCCCCCGACGGCGTCGAGGTCTCCGCCGACACCGCGCGGGAGGTCGGGAACGGGGAACGCTACGCGCGCCACGCCTTCGGCGCCCAGTTCGCCGAGGTCGCCGTCGATCCCGGCACCGGGGAGACCCGGGTGCTGCGGCTGCTCGGCGTGTTCGCCGCGGGCAGGATCGTCAACCCCAAGACCGCCCGCTCGCAGTTCATCGGCGGCATGACCATGGGCCTGTCCATGGCGCTGCTTGAGGAGAGCGTCATGGACCGCGAGTTCGGCGACTACCTCAACCACGACCTCGCCCAGTACCACGTGGCCGCCTGCGCTGACGTGCGTGACATCGAGGCGGTCTGGGTCGACGAGGACGACCCGCACCTCAACCCGATGGGTGCCAAGGGCATCGGCGAGATCGGCATTGTCGGCACCGCCGCCGCCGTGGCCAACGCCGTCTACCACGCGACCGGCGTCCGCGTCCGCGACCTGCCGATCCGCGTCGACAGGCTCGTGCGCTGAGCGTGGTGTTCAGGAACGCCGCGGGCAGGCTCGCCGACGCGGCACCGGGCTGGCTCGTCGAGACGGTGCGGATCAGGCCCGCGCCGCCCCGCTGGTGGCCGATGCTGCGCACCGCGCTGGCCGTGGTCACCCCGCTGCTCGTAGGGCTCGCCCTGGGACGGATCGCCCTGGGGCTGCTGCCCGCCATGGGGGCCATGGGCACCGCCCTGGCCGACCAGGGCGGCTCCTACCGGGCCAGGGTCGTCAGGATGGGCGCAACCGCGCTCGGCGGCGCCGTCGGCTTCCTGCTCGGGGCCGTGGCCAGGGGGACTGGCTGGTGGGCGGTGCTGGTCACCGTCGCGGTCGCCGTGCTGTCTGCGCTGGTCAGCACCACGGGCGCCGCGGGGTCGAGCGCCGGGCTCCAGCTCCTCGTGATGACCGTGCTCGGCACCGGTGTCCCGCTGGGACCACCGGTCGCGGGCGCGCTGCTGTTCCTGCTCGGCGCGGGATGGGCGCTGGCGCTCGCGCTGGCCGACTGGCCGCTGCACCCGAGGGCGCCGGAGGAGGCGGCGGTGATCGCGGCCTACCGGGCGCTCGGCGGCCTGGTCGCCGAGCGCGACCCCGGCACCGTCGCCGCCTTCGACACCGCCCTCAGGAACGCCTACGACACCGTCTTCGGCGCCCGCTCCACGTCGGCGGGGACCGACCCGTGGCGCACCCGCGCGGTCGCCCTGCTGAACCAGGCGTCGCTGGTCCGCAACGCGCTGATCTCCCTCGACCTTGAGGGACGCGACCCACCGGAGGGTACGGCGGCGGCCGTCGAGGGGATCGCCGCCTCCCTGGCCGGAGGAGGACCCCCTGCCAGAGAGGCGCCGACGCCGAGGAAGGGGCCGGACTCGCCCGCCACCCGCGCCCTGAACTCGGCCCTCGACGGGGCCGTCGAACTGCTGTCCGGCGGGGACCCGCCCGCCGACGGGCCACCGTACGAGAGGCGAGGCAGGGGTGAGCGCCTCAGGCAGGTCTGGGAGCGGGTGTGGTCGGGCCACCTGACCCGCGTCTACACGGTCAGGCTCGCGCTGTGCATGGGGGTCGCCAGCGCGGTGAGCGAACTGAACCTGGTCGAACGGTCCTACTGGACGACGCTGACCGTGGCGCTGGTGCTCAAACCCGACTTCGGCTCGGTCTTCGCCCGTGCCGTGCAACGCGCCCTGGGCACCCTCGCGGGCACGGTGCTCGGCACCGTCGTGCTCGTCGCCGTGCCGTACGGCCCCGCGCTCCTGGTGCCGGTCGCGGTCTTCGCCGGGCTCCTGCCGTACGGCATGCAGCGCAACTGGGGGTTGATGTCGGCCTTCCAGGCGCCGTTGGTGCTGCTGCTGGTCGACCTGCTGACCCACGGCGGCCCCAGGTTGGCCGAGATCCGGCTGGTCGACACCCTGGCCGGGTGCCTGATCGTCCTGCTGCTGGGGTACCTGCCGTGGCCCGCGAGCTGGGAGGCACCGGTCGGGCCGAGGTTCGCCGACGCGGTCTCGGCGACCGCCGACTATCTCCGGCACGCCTTCGACCCCGGGCACACCGGCAGGGCGGCGCTGCGCCACCGCGTCTACGACGCCCTGGCCGACCTGCGGACCGTCTTCCAGCGGGCGGTGACGGAACCGGCGGTCATCAGCAGGCGCATCACCACGTGGATGCCCGCGATGACCGCTCTTGAGCGGGTCGCCGACGCCACCGCCGCGACCGTCGCCAGGACCGAGCACGGCGCCCCGCCGCCCTCGGACGGGGCCGTCGGGGCGGCGGTCGCCTCACTTGAGGAGGTGGCGCGGGACGTGCGCGCGGGCACCCCACCGGGACGGCCGGAGCTGGCGGAGGACGAGTCCCTCGAACGGGTGAACTCCGCGGTGCGCGGGCTGAGCGACACCGTCTCCGGTCACCACGCCTGCTAGCGCTCCCCGGTCCGCTCGTCGGTGGCCAGGGCGGAGTGGCGGTAGGAGTAGGCGAAGTAGACGACAAGGCCGATCAGGAACCACACCGCGAAGCGGACCCACGTCTGCCACTGCAGGAAGGTGATCAGCCAGAGCGAGAAGAGGATGCCGATCGCCGGGACGAAGGGCATCCCCGGACAGCGGAAGGTCCTGGGCAGGTCGGGACGCCGGTAGCGCAGGACGATCACCGAGGCGCACACCACCACGAAGGCCAGCAGGATGCCGATGTTGGTCAGCTCGGCCGCCTCCACGATGGGCAGGAACCCGGCGATGAGCGCGGAGATGACGCCGACGATCCACGTCACCCGGGTCGGCACGTGCCGCGTCGGGTGCGTCTTGGCGAACCATCTGGGCAGCAGCCCGTCACGGCTCATCGAGAACCACACGCGGCTGACGCCGAGCATGAAGGTGAACATGACGGTCAGGATGCCGACGATCGCGCCGACCGCGATCACGTCGGCCAGGCCCCGCAGGCCGACCGACTTGAACGCCGTGGAGAAGCCGCTCTCCTTGTCGATCTCGCTGTAGTTCTGCATGCCCGTCAGCACCAGGCAGGCCAGCACGTACAGCACCATCGAGATGCCCAGCGAGTAGATGATCGCCCTGGGCATGTGGCGCTGGGCGTCCTTGGACTCCTCGGCCGCCGTGCTCATCGCGTCGTAGCCGAAGACGGCGAAGAACACCGTGGCCGCGCCGGTGAACGCGCCGCCGAGACCGAAGGGGAAGAAGGGGTTGTAGTTCGCGGTGTCGATGTGGAAGAGACCAACCACGATGACCAGCAGCACCACGGCGACCTTCAGGCCGACCACCGCCATCTCGAACCTCGCCGCGTTGCGCATGCCGAGGTTCAGCAGGTAGGCGATCAGCAGGCACAGCAGGGCGGCGAACAGGTCGACCCGGTGCCCCGCGCCCGTCCCCGGGGCGCCGAGCATCCACGAGGGCAGGTTCACGCCCAGGTCGCCGAGCAGGAACGAGAAGTAGCCCGAGATGCCGATGGCCACGACCGCGACGATCGCGGTGTACTCAAGCAGCAGGTCCCAGCCGATGAACCAGCCCGCGATCTCGCCGAGCACCGCGTAGCCGTAGGTGTAGGCGGACCCGGCCTTGGGGATCAGCCCGGCGAACTCGGCGTAGGAGAACGCCGCGGCGGCGCTGGCGATACCGGCGATCAGGAAGGAGACGACGACGGCGGGTCCGGCGATGCCGTTGGCGACGGCGCCCGCGAGGGTGAAGATGCCCGCGCCGATGATGCCGCCGACCCCGATCGCGGTGAGCTGCCAGAGCCCGAGCACGCGGGTGAGCTGTTCGGTCCTTCCGCCTTCCGGCTCCTCGATGTGCTCGATGGGCTTGCGGCGCAGAAGCCCGGATCCCGCCCGCGATCTGGCCATGGCGCTCCTCTCGCACGACGACTGCGGCGGACGAATGATCTGGTCCGCCACGTCCGGCTCTTACCCCTTTTTCACTAGGCTTACTCCATAAGTGATGTTCTGTAAGGTTGGTGAGTATTGGCTGGTGGGAGGGGTTTTGGCGGGGTAACGTGAAGGTATCGAATCCCGGACACGGGGGGAGATGCCATGCCGAGCGATCCCGACCACGTGCTCGACGCGATCGACGGAGTCGTCGACGAGTGGCTCGCCATGAGCGAGGACTCCATGCGCTGGGCGCCACCGGAGAAACCCGCGCCGAGACCGGGGTTCACGCTGCCGACGCCGTCCCTGCCGCCCCTGGTCGAGGGGCTGCTGGAGGAGGCGGGAGCCCGAGCCCAGGCCGTGGTCGAGGCCTTCCGCCCGCTGGGGGAGGGGGTGCTTGGCATCCTGACCTCCATCTTCGACAGCGACACCCTGCGGCGCCTGGTCGAGCCCGCGGACTGGCCCGAGGAGCACCCGGAGCTCGACGTGGACGACCCCTCCGAGGAGTTTTAGCCCTCGTCGAGGGCGAACCTGAGGTAACGCTCGGCCGAGCGCCGTACGGCCGCGGCCCCGTCGGTGCGCACGACCCGCTTCCACCAGCCGCCGTAGACCCGGTCGAAGTCGTACGGCGCCAGCAGCGACAGGGCACGGCGGACCGTCCCCGGACGCTCGGGAATGTAATTGGGATAGCTGTACATGAAGCTGACCCAGCGCCGGTCCGGCACCACCTGGAGGATGTCACCGGAGAACAGCGCGCCGTCGCTCCTGTGCAGGACCTGGCCGCCCTCGAAGTGCACGCCCGCGTTGACCAGGGTCAGGCCGTCGCCGAGCTCCAGGGTCTCGCCCTCCCAGAACACGACCGACTCGTCGGGGCGCGCCACCCACGCGCGGTCCTTGGCGTGGATGTAGACCGGCGCGTCGAAGGCGTGCGCCCACTCGACCATCGACCCGTAGAAGTGCGGATGGCTGATCGTGATGGCCCTGACCCCGCCGAGCTCGCGGACCCGCCGTACGGTCTCCTCGTCGAAGTGGGTGACCATGTCCCACAGCACGTTGCCCCCACCGGCGCGCACCAGCAGCGCGCGCTGGCCGATCGCGGTCGCCGGGTCGGTGCCGACGCCGACGACCCCGGGGCCCTCCTCGGAGACCACGGCCCGGTGCCCGGTAGCGGCCAGCTCGGCCAGCGACGTCCAGCGCTGCCCCTCCCAGCCGACGTACTGCCGCTCGTCCTCGCAGATCGGGCAGTTCTCCCTGGGAGCGGCGTACTGGACGCCACAGGTCACACAGATCGGCAGGTTGTTCACGGTGACTTCCTCCTGCGGGCCGTATGGCTAGCTGGCGGGGCCCCGGGGCAGGTCGTAGGCCTGGGCGACGAGCTCGTAGGAACGGATCCTGTCCTCGGGGTCGTGGACCATCGTGGTGATCATCAGCTCGTCGGCCTCGGTGCGCTTGCGCAGCGCGTTCAGTCCTTCCCTGACCTCGCCGGGGTCACCCAGAACCACGTTGGACAGGTAGTCGTCGACGAAGACCCGCTCGGCCTGGGTGTAGGGATACGCCTCGGCCTCCTCGGGGGTCGGCACCGGCTGGGGAGCCCCCCTGCGCAGCCGCAGCATGGACAGCGCGCCCGGCAGCGCCAGGCTCAGCGCCCGCTCCGAGGTCTCCGCGGCGACGGCGGAGACGCCGATCATCGCGTACGGCCGGTCCAGCACCGCCGAGGGCTGGAAGGCGGAGCGGTAGAGCTCAAGGGCGGGCAGGGTGTTGGCGGCGCTGAAGTGGTGGGCGAAGGCGAACGGCAGGCCGAGGATGCCCGCGAGCTGGGCGCTGAAGCCGCTCGACCCGAGCAGCCAGATCGGCGGACGCCCCGACTCCGGCGTCCTCGGGGTGGCGACGACCCTGCGCAGCGGGTGCCCCTCGGGGAAGGAGCCGTCCAGGAAGGCGGTCAGCTCGGCCAACTGCTCGGGGAAGTCGTCGGCGTCGGGGCCGTTCCTGCGCAGCGCCCGCGCGGTCGCCTGGTCGGTGCCCGGCGCCCTGCCGAGCCCGAGGTCGATCCTGCCGGGGTGCAGCGCGTGCAGGGTGCCGAACTGCTCGGCGACGACCAGCGGGGCGTGGTTGGGCAGCATCACGCCGCCGGACCCCAGCCGGATGCTCTCCGTCGCCGCGGCGAGGTGGGCGATCAGCACGGCGGGGGAGGAACTAGCCACCGAGGGCATGCCGTGGTGCTCGGCCACCCAGATGCGGTGATATCCCCACTCCTCGGCCCGCCTGGCCAGCTCGGTGCTCGCCCGCAACGCCCTGGTCGGGCTCACTCCCGACCCGACGACCGCCAGCTCCAGGATCGAAAGCGGAACCTCGGCACTGCCCCGGGCCACCCCGCGGATGATGTCTTCAGCCATAACAGTGGCAACCCCGCCGAACCGGAGGGTATTTCCGGTTGCCCCCCAAAAGCTTGGTCACGCCGGTGGCCCCGGTTCGCCGGGGCCACCGGGGGAGGTGGTCAGCGTCTCCAGGCGCAGATGGCGGTGTGGTCGTCGGCGTGGGACTCGTCCCTGAAGCTGAGTTGCCAGAAGAACTCGGGGAGGGACGGCACGGACGGCTGGGACCACCAGGCGGAGACCTGTTCGCTGACCTCCTCGTCGCCCATCGCCCTGGCCAGGCCACCGGTGCACAGCAGCAGGGTGTCGCCCCGCAGGAGGTCGGCCATCGCGGTCTTGACCCCGCCGTCCCCGGGCAGCGCGCCGTTCCCGCCGGGCAGGAAGGGCGTCCAGGAGCCCTCGCGCAGGAGAGCCGCCATGCCGTCGCCCACCCTGGCCACGTGGACGCGGTGCTCGGCGGTGTCGATGATCGCGGCCAGGAGGGTGGCGCGCAGGGCGTCGGCGGGGACCCCGGTCCGCTCGGCCCGCTCGGTGAGATCACGGGCGATATCGGCGAAGAAGTCCTCCGCGGGGGCGCCGTCCTCGGCGTGCCGGAGGAGGCCGAGCAGGTTGCGGCGGGCGGAGGCGCAGGCCTCGGCCGCGCCGACGTGGGACAGCTCCCCTTCCGCGAGTCCTCCGGCGGCGCACGCGAGCAGCCGGGAGCCGTCGATCTGCCACAGTCCCATCGCGTCCCTGCGGGGAGCCCCGTCGCGGCGGTTGGCCTCGCCCCTGACGGAGGCCGCCCTGACGGCCAGCTCGGGCAGGTCGGCGCCGTCGAGCTCGCTGTCGGGCCGTTTGCCGACCGCGTCGGGGACCGCCCCGGTGACGGGACGCGCCATCGGCCGTCCGCCGATGACGAGCGGGTCGAGGACCCTGCCCGCGGGGATGAATCGTGGCTTCGCCTGGAGTCGCTTCACATCTGTGCTTTCTCTTCGATCCGATGTCAGACCGCGTCCGCGGGCAGGGGAGGGGGAACCCTCCGGTCTGGTCTGGTCGGGACGGCCGATCGCGTGCCGGTCGGGGCGGGCGGCCCGTGCGTGGGCTCCGTCACGAAGGACCGGCGTCCTCTCGGTCCCGGCCGTGAATACCGAAAATTAACCGTAATCCCGGCAAATCATTTGATTTCGGGAATTTGCCTGGATATTTCGGTATGTGGTGCGCATGTCAAACCGACGTGGTGGGGGATGCGAGGGTTTACTGCCGTCCCAAAAATAGTCATTACCGTGACATAGCAGGAGCGCCAGCCGTACGGCTCGCGGCTCGCGGTGGGGGGTCGGCGGCGAGGGGCACGCCAGACACATGTTAGGTTGAACATATGAGTAACCGTTCAAGTGTTGTGGTCGCGGACCGGGGCGAGCTTCCCGGCAGGCCCTCCGAGGAGGAGGTGCGGGAGCTGGCCAGGGTCTTCGGGCTGCTGGCCGACCCGGGGCGGCTGCGGCTGATGGCGGCGCTGCGCGAGTGCGACGAGATGTGCGTGTGCGACCTCGCCGCGTCGGCGGGCCAGAGCGTCTCGGCCGCCTCCCACGCGCTCAGGCTGCTGCGCGCGCACCGGGTGGTGAAGGTCCGCAGGGCGGGGCGGACTGCCCACTACAGCCTCGCCGACTCACACGTCCGGATGCTCCTCGACCTGGCCGTCACCCACATCGGGCACGGCGATGTCTGAGCACGGCCACGGTCATGGGCACGGCCACGGGGTCGGGGCGGGGGCCGACCGGCGCTACCTGACCGGCGCGCTCGTGCTGATCACGGGCTTCATGGCCGTCGAGGTGGTCATCGGCATCGCGGCCCGCTCCCTGGCGCTGGTCTCCGACGCCGGGCACATGTTGACCGACGCCATCGCGATCGTCTTCGCCCTGGTCGCGATGCGGATCGCGGCGCGCCCTCCGCAGGGAGGTTTCACCTACGGCCTCAAGCGCGCGGAGATCGTCTCGGCGCAGATCAACGGCATCACGCTGCTGCTGCTCAGCGTCTACTTCCTCTACGAGGGCGTCCGGCGGCTGATCGAGCCACCGGACGTCGAGGGGCTGTACGTCGTGCTGACGGGCCTGGCCGGGATCGTGGTCAACCTCGTGGCGACCTGGCTGCTCAGCAGGGCCAACCGGTCGAGCCTCAACGTCGAGGGGGCCTTCCAGCACATCCTCAACGACCTGTACGCCTTCATCGCGACCACCGTCGCCGGGGCCGTCGTCTGGCTGACCGGCTGGGGCAGGGCCGACGCCGTCGCCGCCCTCGTGGTCGCGGGGCTGATGCTCAAGGCGGGCTGGGGCCTGGTCAGGGACGCGGGCAGGGTCTTCATGGAGGCCGCCCCCGTGGGGATGAACCCGGCCGAGATCGGCAGGAGGACCGCCGCGCTCGACCACGTCGTCGAGGTCCACGACCTGCACATCTGGGAGGTCACCTCGGGCTACGCGGCGCTGTCGGCGCACATCCTGGTCGAGGAGGGGGCCGACTGCCACGCCGTACGGGCCGCCGCCGAGCGGTTGGTCCACGACGAGTACGGCATCGAGCACACCACGATGCAGGTGGACCACGTGACCCCGGGGCTGCTGACCATCGGTGAGCCCCGGGAGGCGCACTGCGCCGATCCGCACGGCCCCACGCACCTGGGCGGGGTGCACACACAGAACTTTTGACTTCATTTGCTGATGAATGCTGATATTTAGGTGAATATCAGTGCATATGGGGATGAGGTGATAAATATTCCTAAGGAGTGATCCGCGGGGGTTTCAATGATGAGAAGAATCATCGTTCTGCTGGCCACCGTGGCGGTCGTACTCGGTGGCGGTGCCACCGGCGTTCTCGCCCAGCCCAGCCTCAACGAACAGGACAAGACGTTCCTGGCCCAGGCCCACCGGTCGAACCTGGCCGAGATCGAGTCGGGCAGGCTCGCCGAGAAGAAGTCGAGCGACCAGACGGTGAAGACCATCGCCAAGAAGCTGGTCACCGACCACCTCAAGCTGGACGCGGCCGTCAAGAAGGCGGCGCAGCAGGCGGGTGTCACGCTTCCCGAGCAGCCCGCTCCCAAGCAGCGCGCCACGCTCGACAGACTGTCGAAGCTGAGCGGCACCGCCTTCGACAAGGCCTGGATCGGGGCCCAGATCGCCGGGCACCGCCAGACCATCGCCGTCATCAACACCGAGCTGCAGGACGGCTCCTCCGCCGCGATCAAGAAGGTCGCCTCCGAGGCCAAGCCCGTCGTGCAGGGCCATCTGCAGATGCTCCAGCAGGCCCGTGGCAACGGCGGTGGCGGCGGCAGCGACGGTGGCGGAGGTGGCGGCAACGGCGGCGGTGGCGGTGGATCCCCCATGCCGCACGGCACCCCGACCGTCTCACCGACCCGCTGACCCGCCGACCGCCGACACACGGTACGGCAGGCGCCCCACGGCCCGGTCCCGGCCGGGTCAGGGGTGCCCGGAGTGGCCCAGATAGCGCAGGACCGCCAGGACACGGCGGTTCCCGCTCGTGCCCGGCGGCAGGCCCAGCTTGGTGAACACGCCGGAGACGTGCTTCTCGACGGCGGCGGCCGACAGGTGCAACCGCGCCGCGACCTCGGCGTTCGAGCAACCCTGCGCCATCAGCGCCAGCACCTCCCTCTCACGGGGGCGGAGCTGGGGAAGGTCATCCATGGCACACCGACTTCCTCGGGGTAGGGAAAACCGGAGAGTTCGCGCAGGCCCCTTGCGGGTTTGCGGCCGTACGGCCTAAATGTAGGCCATGCGGTCGAAAATTACGCCAGATGGCCGGAGAACCTCGGGCAGGAAGAAGTCCACGTTCATCGAGGAGACGCGCAGGCGTCAGATCGTGGGCGGCGCGATCACGACGATCGCCAGCGCGGGACTCGCCCAGGCGTCGCTGGCCCGGATCGCCGACGAGGTCGGCATCAGCAAGAGCGTGATCTCCTACCACTTCGACGGCAGGGACGAGCTGATCGAGGAGGTCATCGTCTCCCTGCTGGCCGAGTCGAACCGGTTCATCAGGTCCAGGGTCGAACAGGAGACCGGCGGCCCGGACAGGCTCCGCGCCTACATCGAGGCGAGCTTCGCGTTCATGGCCGACCACCGCGAGAACTTCGTCGCCATGGTCGACATCTGGGGAAGCTTCGGCACCCCCGAGGCGAAACGCGCCTTCAACGCCACCGCCTACGACCCCTGCCGCAGGCACATCGAGGCGATCCTGCGCAGAGGACAGCAGGACGGGGACTTCAGGGACTTCACCCCCCGCACGCTCGCCTCGACCATCCAGGGCGCCATCGACGGCGTCATGCTCCAGTGGGTCTTCGACGAGGCGGCCGTGGACCTCGCCGAGTGCGCGGCCGAGCTGACCGTCATGTTCGACCTGGCCACCCGCGTGGCCGGGGACGGCCGATGAGCGCCGCCAGCCTCGGTCACCTGCTCAGGCAGCGGGCCGCGACCGCCGGGGACAGGCCGCTGTTCCGCTTCGCCGGGGCCACCACCACCATCGCCCAGGTGGAGGAGCGGACGAACCGGCTGGCGGCCGTACTGCGGGCCCACGGGGTGCGCCGCGGCGACCGGGTGGCCGTCATGCTGCCCAACGGCGTCGGCTTCCCCGTCGCCTGGCTGGCGGTGGCCAAGCTCGGCGCGGTCACGGTCCCGGTCAATGCCGCCTACCGCAGTGACGACCTCGCCCACGTGGTCGGCGACTCGGGCGCGGTGCTCGCCCTGGCCGGTACGGCACAGGCCGCGCGGGCGCTGCTCACCACCCCGGTCGGACAGGTCGGGCTGCTGGACCCGGCCGACGCGGGACCCTTCGGGCAGCCGGTCCCCGGCGCCTTCGACGCGGGCGCGGAGGCCGACGCCGCCCCGCCGTACCTCGACCTGCCGGAGGTCGGCCCGGACGACCTGGTGAACCTGCAGTACACCTCGGGGACGACGGGTTTCCCCAAGGGATGCATGCTCACCCACGGATACTGGCTGCGCCTGGCGGAGCTGGCGGCGGGCATCTTCGGCGTCGGCGAGGACGACGTGGACCTGACCACCCAGCCCTTCTCCTACATGGACCCGCAGTGGAACACCGTGATGTGCCTGATGACGGGCATCCCCCTGGTGATCCTGCCCAGGTTCTCCGCCTCGACGTTCTGGCGCTCCGTACGCGAGGAGGGCGCCACGTGCTTCTACCTGCTCGGCACCATGCCGGTCTACCTGTACCGGCAGCCCGAGGACCCGCTCGACCGCGACCACCGGGTCAGGCTCGTGCTGTGCTCGGGTATCGTCGCCGACCTGCACGCCGCCTTCGAGCGGCGCTGGGGCGCGCCCTGGCGGGAGGCGTACGGCATGACCGAGACCGGCGTCGACCTGGCGGTCCCGGCCGGTGACGACGCCTGCGTCGGCAGCGGGGCCGCCGGGGTGCCCGTACCCGGCAAACAGGTCGAGATCGTGGACGGCGAGATCGTCGTCACCGGCAGCCCCATGATGCTCGGCTACTGGAACGACCCCGAGGCCACCGCGGAGCGCATCCGCGACGGCAGGCTCCACACCGGCGACCTGGGCCGCAGGGACGAGCGCGGCTACATCCACCTCGTCGGCAGGCGCAAGGACATGATCCGCCGTGGCGGCGAGAACGTCGCGGCGGCCGAGGTCGAGGCCGTCCTCACCCGGCACCCCGCCGTGCGCGCCGCGGCGGTCGTCGCGGTCCCGGACGAGCTGCGGGGCGAGGAGGTCAAGGCCTTCGTCCAGGTCGCCGTCCCCGTGCCGCCGGAGGAACTGGTGGAGTTCGTCCGTGACCGCCTGGCCGGGTTCAAGGTGCCGCGTTTCGTGGAGTACGTCGAGGAGTTCCCCATGACCCCTTCGGAACGGATCGCCAAACACCTGCTGCCCTCCGGCAGGGACAACGAGTACGACGCGCTCGGGGAGACCGTGTGAGCGCCGACCTCGCCGTCACCCGTCACGGCACGGCCCTGGTGGTCACCTTCGACCGCCCCGAGGTGCTCAACGCCTTCAGGGACCGCACGTTCGCCCAGCTCGGCGCGGCCCTGGACGAGGCGGAGCGGGACGCGGCGGTGCGCGCGGTCGTCCTGACCGGGCGCGGACGCGCCTTCTCCGCCGGTGTCGACCTCACCGAGACACGAGAACGCCTGAGCCGTACGGCACCGCAGGACCTGGCCGCGACCGTCGAGGCCTTCCAGGACGTCACCAGGCGCCTGGTCGCCTTCCCCAAGACCGTCATCTCCGCGGTGAACGGGATCGCGGTCGGCGTCGGCGCGGAGTTGGCGATAGCCAGCGACCTGCGGATCGCGGCGGACGGGGCCGAGTTCGCCTTCATGGAGGTGCGCCGCGGCCTCTACCCGACCAACGGCGTGCTGTACTTCCTGCCCCGCCTGGTCGGGCATGGCAGGGCGGTCGACCTGCTGCTGTCGGGGGAGCGGATCGGCGCCGCCGAGGCGCTCACCGCGGGCCTGGTCAGCCGGGTCGTGCCCGGCGAGGACCTGCTCACCGTCGCCGTCGCACTGGCCGAGACCATCGGCTCCGCCGCCCCCCTGCCGGTCGGCCTGATCAGACGGCACCTGCGCAGAACGTGGGAACTCGACCTGGAGGACGTGCTCGCCCTTGAGGTCGAGGGCTCCCTCGCCTGCCTGCGCAGCACCGACCTCGCCGAGGGCCTGCACGCCTTCGGCGAAGGACGCGGCGCCGAGTTCCACGGCGCCTGAACGGTCCCTCTTCCCCTCACACCTCGCCCGTCCGCCGACCGTGGCGGCGGGCGGCCCCGGCGTGACCGCGCGCCCGGACCCATGACGCCAGAAGAACCCGCTTGGGGGCCAGGAGAACAAGGAGCCTCGATGGCGCAAGGCGAGACGGCACTCCGCCGCGGACTGCGGCGGCGGCACATGACAATGATCGGCATAGGCGGCGTCATCGGCGCCGGACTGTTCGTGAGCAGCGGCTCGGTGATCGCCATGGCGGGTCCCGCCTCGGTCGTCGCCTACGCCGTGGGCGGCGTGATCGTCGTCCTGGTGATGCGGATGCTCGGCGAGATGGCCGCGGCGCACCCGACCACCGGATCCTTCTCCCGCTACGCGGAGCTGGCCATGGGCCGCTGGGCGGGCTTCCTCATCGGCTGGAGTTACTGGTACTTCGCGGTCGCCGTGATCGCCTTCGAGTCCGTCGCGGGTGCCAGGCTGGTCGAGGGCATCGTCCCCGGCCTGCCGGTGTGGTTGGTCGCGCCCGCCCTGCTGGCCGTCCTCACCGTGGCGAACCTGGTCTCGGTGCGGGTGTTCGGTGAGACCGAGTTCTGGCTGGCCTCGGTCAAGGTCATCGTCGTCGTCGCCTTCCTGGCCGTCGGCGCGCTGTACCTCACCGGGCTGTGGCCGCGCGGCGGGACGGGCCTGGCCGCGCTGACCGCGCACGGCGGGTTCGCCCCCAACGGCTGGGCGGCGGTGCTGGCCGCGCTGGTGACTGTGGTCTTCTCCTACTTCGGCGCGGAGATCGTCACGATCGCCGCCGCGGAGTCCGCCGCGCCCGCCAGGGAGGTCGCGCGGGCGACCGTCAGGGTCGTGTGGCGCGTGCTGGTCTTCTACGTCGGCTCGGTCCTGCTGATCGTCGCGGTCGTGCCGTGGAACCGGGTCCCCGCCGACGGGCAGGCCAGCCCCTTCGCCACCGCCATCGAGACCTTCGGCATCCCCGGTGCGGGCGAACTGATGACCGCGGTCGTCCTGGTCGCGGTGCTGTCGATCCTGAACGCCGGGATCTACGGCTCATCGAGAATGCTGATGTCCCTGGCCGAGCGTGGGGACGCGCCACGCGTACTGGCCGGGGTGCGTCCCTCCGGGGTGCCCGCCCCCGCGATCGTGACGGGAAGCTGCCTCGCGCTGGTGGTCGTGGCCGTCGCGGGCCTGGTCAGTCCCGACGAGATCTTCGCCTTCCTGCTGAACGCCTCCGGCCTGCTCACGCTGGTCATGTACCTGTTCATCGCGGTGAGCCAGCTACGGCTGCGCGCCCGCACCGACCCGGAGACGCTGCAGGTGCGCATGTGGGGCCACCCCTGGCTGAGCTGGACGGTGCTCGTCCTGCTCGGCGCGGCCCTGATCGCCGTCTCCCTCTCTCCCGGCGTCGGGCCCGTCGTGCTCGGCCTCGTCGCCGTCCTGGCCGTGACGCTGCTGGCGTACGCGGTCAGGGCCAGGCGTGGCCGTACGGTCCCGCCGGTCACCGATCCCCTGGAGGTCTCCTGATGCGTCCGCCCGGCAGAGCCCCGGCTGCGGACGGTGATCCGGAGGAAGCCCCACCATCCCCACGGGAAGCGGCAAAGGTCCCGCAAAAGGGTCGCAACACGGTAATCGTCCCCGTTGTTCTCCCAGGTCATCGGCCTAGGCTGGCATCACCGATGGCCTGGGGGACCCGTGAGGATTGTCGTCGATCTCAACCGTTGCGAGGGCTACGCCCAGTGTGCCTTCCTGGCGCCCGACGTCTTCGTCATGCACGGCCAGGAGGCCCTGATGTACGACCCGGGCCCCGGCGAGGAGCGAAGCGAGCAGGTCCTGCGGGCCGCGGCGGCCTGCCCGGTGCAGGCCATCACCGTCGAAGGGGAAGTGCTGAGCGATGTCCGCTGAGACGGCCCTGCGGGACTTCAGGCGGCGGGGCCGGGTGGTCGTCGTCGGAGCCTCCCTCGCGGGGCTGCGCGGGGCCGAGGCGCTGCGTGCCGGGGGCTTCACCGGCTCGCTGACCGTGGTCGGCGACGAGGCGCGCGAGCCGTACGACAGGCCGCCCCTGTCGAAGCAGGTCCTGCTGGGCAGGACGGCGGCGGACGCGACCACGCTGCCGCGCCGCCACGGGCTCGACGTCCGCTGGCGGCTCGGCGTCGCCGCGACAGGGCTCAACCTGGCGGAACGGCGGGTCAGCCTCGCCGACGGCGACGAGATCGAGTACGACCGCCTGCTCATCGCGACCGGAGCCCGCGCCAGGCCGTGGTTCAGGGAGGCCGAGGCCGCCCTCGACGGGGTGTTCGTCCTGCGGACCGCCGACGACGCGGCCTGGCTCAACCGGCGCCTGGCGGCGGGGCCTCGCAGGGTGCTCGTCGTCGGCGCCGGGTTCACCGGCTCCGAGATCGCCTCCGCCTGCCGGGAGAGGGGCCTTGAGGTCACGGTCGTCGAGCGCGGCCCCGCCCCCCTGGTCGGGGCGCTCGGCGGCGTCGTCGGCGCGGTCGCGGCCCGCTTGCAGCGCGCGCACGGCGTCGACCTGCGCTGCGGCGTCACGGTGACCTCCCTCGAAGGGGACGCGGCGGGACGGCTCAGGCGCGCCCACCTGTCCGACGGGAGCACGCTCGACGCAGAGGTGGCGGTGGTCGGGCTCGGCGCGGTCCGCAACACCGAGTGGCTCGCCGGATCGGGACTCGCCGCGGGACCGAGGGGCGTCGCCTGCGACGCGGGATGCCGCGCCTTCGACGTCCACGGCATCGTCACCGACGACGTCTTCGTCGCCGGGGACGTCGCCAGGTCCCCGCACCCGCTCTTCGGCTACCAGTTCCTCTCGCTCGAACACTGGGGAAACGCGGTCGAGCAGGCCGAGATCGCCGCCCACAACATGATCAGCTCCGGGCTCGCCCGCCGCCCGCACCTGTGGGTCCCGGCCTTCTGGTCGGCCCAGTTCGGGATCAACATCAAGTCCATCGGCGTCCCGCCCATGGGCGAGGAGATCGTCGTCACGCAGGGCGCCCTTGAGGAGGACCGCTTCGTCGTGACGTACGGCTTCCAGGGGCGCGTCATCGCCGCGGTCGCCTTCGACCAGGCCAGGTGGATCGACTTCTACCGCAGGCTGATCGAGTCGGCGGCGCCGTTCCCGCCCGACTTCCCCAACGTGGACAGGCGGGCCGGGGGCACGCGGCCCGTCCCCGCCGACTTCCCCGACCCCTCCCTGCCGAGCCACGGCCCGACCGTGACGCTGAGCGGCTACTCGCCCAGCGAGCGCAGGCTCCAGTTCACCCCGGCCAGAGCCTGACCGCCGACGCCACAGGACCGTGAGGACGCAGCCATGACGCAGGGCACCCTGCTGAAGCAGATCACCGACTACGCCAACCGCGCCGACCCCTACCCGCTGTACGCCGAGCTCCGCAGGACGCCGGTCTCACGGCAGGACGACGGGGTCTACGCGGTCAGCACCTACTGGGAGATCCTCAGCCTGCTGCACGACCCGAGGATCAGCTCCGACACCCGCAACCGCCTGCCCGGGATGGGCGGCACCCTGCTGGCCGACTCCGAGGAGGAGGACACGGGCCTGCCGCCCAGCTTCATCAGGCTCGACCCGCCCGAGCACGACAGGTTGCGGCGGCTGGCGATGCGGCCGTTCGGGCCGCCGCACACCCCCAGACGGATCCACGACCTGCGCGGGGAGCTCGACCGGATGGTCACCGGTCTGATCGACGGCCTGCGGGACAGGCGGGAGGTCGATCTGGTCGACGACTTCGCCTACCCCTTTCCCGTGATGGTGATCTGCAGGCTCCTCGGCGTGCCCCACGAGGACGAGGCGCGTTTCCACGTCTGGGCCGAGCAGATCGTCGCGGGCATCGACCCCAGCTCGTCGGAGGACCCCGCGCAGCGGCAGCAGGCCGCCCAGCGGGCCAGGGCCGAGCTGGGCCGCTATCTCGCCGGGCTCGCCGAGGAGCACCGCCGTACACCCAGGGACGACCTGCTGTCGGCCATGGTGACCGAGCAGGACCCGAGGGAGCGCCTGACGCCGATCGAGATGATCACCACGGCCGTCCTGCTGTTCATCGCGGGTCACGAGACCACCGTCAACCTCATCACCAACGGGATGCTCACACTGCTGCGCAACCCGGAGACCCTGGCCAGGCTCAGGAAGGAGCCCGAGCTGGCCGTACCGCTCGTGGAGGAGCTGCTGCGCTTCGAGCCGCCGGTGCAGTTCCTGCCCCAGCGCACCGCCCTGACCGACATCGACATCGCCGGGACCGTCATCCCGAAGGGGGCGCCGATCTGGCTCGTACTGGCCTCGGGCAACCGCGACCCCCGGCGGTTCGAGGACCCCGACAGGTTCGACCCGGAGCGCGTGGACAACCAGCACTTCGGGTTCGGCAGCGGCGTCCACTACTGCTTCGGGGCGCCGCTGGCCCGCCTGGAGGCGCAGATCGCGCTGACCCAGCTCGCCCGCAGGCTCGGCGACCCCGGGCTCGCCGAGGACCCGCCGCCCTACCGGCGCAACCCGGTGCTGCGCGGCCCACGCCACCTGAAGATCGCCTTCGACGGCGTCGTGGGCTAGCGCCGTCAGCTCAGGTAGTCGCGCAGCGCCTGGGACCTGGACGGGTGACGCAGCTTGGACATGGTCTTGGACTCGATCTGGCGGATGCGCTCCCGGGTGACCCCGTAGACCTTGCCGATCTCGTCCAGCGTCTTCGGCTGGCCGTCCGTCAGCCCGAACCGCAGCGCCATCACCCCGGCCTCACGTTCGGACAGCGTGTCCAGAACGGCGTGCAGCTGCTCCTGGAGCAGCCCGAACGCCACAGCCTCGTCGGGGGTGATCGCCTCGGAGTCCTCGATGAGGTCGCCGAACTCGCTGTCGCCCTCGGTGCCGAGCGGGCTGTGCAGGGAGATCGGCTCACGGCCGTAGCGCTGGACCTCGACGACCTTCTCCGGCGTCATCTCCAGCTCGCGGGCCAGCTCCTCGGAGGTCGGCTCACGGCCCAGGTCGGACAGCATCTGCCGGTGCACCCGGGCCAGCTTGTTGATCACCTCGACCATGTGGACCGGGATGCGGATCGTCCGCGCCTGGTCGGCCATCGCGCGGGTGATCGCCTGCTTGATCCACCAGGTGGCGTAGGTGGAGAACTTGAACCCCTTGGTGTAGTCGAACTTCTCCACCGCGCGGATCAGCCCCAGATTGCCCTCCTGGATCAGGTCCAGGAAGAGCATGCCCCTGCCGGTGTAGCGCTTGGCCAGCGAGACCACCAGACGCAGGTTGGCCTCAAGAAGATGGTCCTTGGCGCGGCGGCCGTCCTCGGCGATCCACTCCAGCTCGGCGCGCACGTCGACCGGGAGCCGGTCGCCCTCGACCTCGAGCTGCTCCTCGGCGAACAGACCCGCCTCGATGCGCTTGGCCAGCTCGACCTCCTGCTCGGCGTTGAGCAGGGGAACCTTGCCGATCTGCCGTAGGTAGTCCTTGACCGGATCCGCGCTCGCACCCGCCACCGTGACCAGGGCGTCGGGCATCTCGTCATCGTCGTCGGCCAAGATCAGCACGTTTTCCTCAGCGGAGGCCGTCACGGCGATCACATCCTTCATGGAGCCGGCGGGGCAAACACCTGTGCATTTCAACGTACGTCCTGCACGGGAGTGCTGTGGCCACCGGGGACGGCGCGGCGGTGGGTGACCGCGCCGCCCACGATCTCATACGGCTCTCGTACGGTGGGACCGCCCCGGCCCGTGCGGCTCACGGACGGGGCGGAAGGGACGCCGGTGACCAGAGGGACAGGGTCAGGACGGCACCTCGACGCAGGGGAAGCCCATGTCGACGAAGTTGCCGTTCTCGTGCTTCCAGCCGTGGGCGCACAGCCACCCGGAGCCGATGCCGTTGGCCGAGGTCGACGGGTTCTGCATGTCGGGGCTGTGGCGGAAGGAGAGGCCGGGGCCCCACAGGTCCACATGGCCGTAGAAGGAGATGCCGGTGGTGCTGGCGAAGAACCCGTTCTTGTCGCCGTCGTAGCCGACACAGACCTGCCGGTCGCAGACGGTGCCGCTCAACGCGGTCTCCGCCTGGGCGGGGGCACCGAGGGCGACCGCGGGGACCAGGGCGGCCAGGGCGGACAGGGACAGCAGGGTCTTGCGCAGGTTCATGGTCGAGGCTCTTTCTCTCGTGGTGGCGTCTCGCCGGTGACGGATCCGTTGTACGAGGGGAGGCGTTGTCCCGTGTCGGGGGCGCGGAGGTGAACAACGAGCGATGGACAACGCCCCGGCGTCAGGGCAGCTCCTCCAGGGAGATGTCGTCCGCCTGGATCCAGAAGTCCTGGTTGTTCACCGCCCAGCCGCCGAGGAAGACCTCGAACTCCCCGGCGTCACCGGCGGTGAAGTCGACGCTCAGCCGGGTGTGGACCGGCAGCGAGCCGAACTTCCGCTCGGCGACGACTCCCTGCCCCGAGGCTCCGCGCACCCCGAAGTAGCCCTCGCTCGTGGTGCCGGAGCTGCGCGCCCAGCCGCTGAGCCGGTAGCGCCTGCCCGGGGTGAGGGCGACCTTCTGGTGCAGGTCGTTCCAGCCTGAGGTGTTGCCGACCCACCCGTTGTTCGCCCCCGAACGAGCGTTGCCCCTGGCGTAGTCGACGCCGCCCCTGCCGTTGACGACCCACGGCGCGGGCCCGGACCCCGAGGGACGGTCCTCGAACCCCCCGTCCTGGACGAGGTTGGGGTTGACCGGCAGGTCGGCCAGGCGCAGCCGCATCAGCCGCACGTGGTAGGGCGACCAGCGCGACATCGCGAAGTAGAGGTCGGGCCCGTCTGCGCCGCCAGGGTGGAGGAACCCGCCGTAGAGGCCGGGGTGGTCGGCCGAGTGCGCGACCACCTGGCCGCCCGTCCACGGTCCCGCCGGGCTCGGCGCGGTCCGCATCACGATCGCGGTCCTGGGCTCGTCGAGGTGGAGGGCGACCCAGCGGCGCAGGTGGGAGCTGTACAGCACTGACAGCTCCGCCACCGGTCCCGCGACGACGGGGACGGTACGGCCCGCCGCTCCCGCCTGCCAGCCGGTGGCCGTCCAGTACTCGTAGGCGGACGGTTCGAGCAGCCGTGAGCCGGGCACCCGCGCCAGGTAGGCGTCGCCGTACCTGCCGCTGGGGGTGCCGAAGACGTAGACGAGGTCACCCTGCCTGACCATGGCGGCCATCTGGAAGCGGTCGCCCCCGGCCTGGTTGGCCCATCGCGCGACGGGGGACTTCGTCCAGGTCTGCCCGCCGTCGTCGGAGAAGGCGAGGCCCGAGTAGTTGGTCGTCCAGGTGCCCGCCTGGCCCCAGCTCCGCACCGACATGTAGTGGATGTAGTCGCGCGTGCCGACGCTCACCGCGGCCGTGGGAATGACGGTCACCTCGTTCACCGTGGGGTCTCCGGGCAGGATCTGCCGCGCGTGCCCCGGTCTGTCGGTGACCATCGAGTCGACGCGCATGCCGTCGGTGAGGTCGGTGTCGTCGGAGTGGCCCAGCGTGTTGAACCGCCAGTCGGCGCTCTCGGGCCCGGCGCCGTCACCCGACCAGCCCTCGCCGTAGGTGTCGCCGAACGCGACCGCCACCCTGCCCCTGCTGTCGCGCCACATCACACCGAGGTCGGTGGCGTGCACGCCGAACCTGGTCTTCGTCTGGTTGATATCGCCGTCGCCCTGCCCGGCCACCAGCGCGACCGGCCGCGCCACCGAGTACGACGTCTCGGCCTGCGCCGTGCCCGCGGCGGGCAGGAGGGCGGTGAGCGCGCACAGGGCGGCCACGACGGGGAGTCCTCTCAACGGGTCCATGGGTTTCGCCTCTTTCTTCGTCCGCTTCCTGGAATGCCGGTGGAAAACGACGGGGAACACCCGCCACGCGGCGTTGGCGGCTCAAGCTGTAACCCACGGCTGTTGTTCTCCGTCGGTGACGGGACGGTGAACAGAAAACAATGGAAAACAATGGGGTACGGCTGGCCGCCCCGATCCTGACACGTGTTGTGACAGCTTGTTTACCGTTTGTCATGTCTGATTTGAGGGGTGGATAAATCGGCTTTCGGCCCGTTGGGGCGTGTGCAACAATCGCCGGGCGAGTTCCAATGTCGAAGAGCCCGGCGGGGGGCTCGGGCCGTTGTCTCCCGGCGTCACCTCGCGCGGGCACCGGGGGGCCGGACCGAGGGGGTGGGGGCGCTGCCGCGTGGCGAGCGACCACTGGACGAGGGGGACAGCGCGCTGCTGCGGTTCGCGGCCGAGCTGCGCGAGCTGAGGGAGAGGGCGGGTGGCCCGCCGTACCGGCTGCTGGCCCGCAGGGCGCACTACTCGGTGGCGACGCTGTCCGGCGCGGCGGCGGGCAGGAAACTGCCGAGCCTGGCGGTGACCCTGGCCTACGTGGACGCCTGCGGGGGCGACGGCGCGTGGTGGGAACGACACTGGCACGAGGTGGCCGCGGAGCTCGCGGGACCCGGCCCCCAGGAGGCCGGGGAGCACGACGCGGCAGGGCAGGAGCCGCCCTACGTCGGCCTGGCGGCCTTCCGCAGTGAGGACGCCGACCGGTTCTTCGGCCGCGAACGGCTCGTCGAGGAGTTGCTGACCCGCCTGGCGCGGCGGCGGCTGGTCGCGCTCTTCGGCACCTCGGGCGCGGGCAAGTCCTCACTGCTGCGGGCCGGGCTGCTGCCGCGCAGGAGGGCGGAGGGCGAGGAAGGCCCCGTGGTGCTGTTCACCCCCGGGCCGCACCCCCTTGAGGAGTGCGCGATCCAGCTCGCCCGCCTCACCGGGGGCACCCCGGGCAGGCTGCACGACGAACTGGCCGCCGACCCGCGCAACCTGCACAGGATCGTCCGCCAGGCCCTGGCCGACGAGCCCGAGCGGACCGACCTGCTGCTGGTCGTCGACCAGTTCGAGGAGGTCTTCACCCTCTGCGACGACGAGACGGAGCGCGGCCGGTTCGTCGCGGCGCTGGTCACCGCGGCGGAGGCCGACAACAGCCGCTGCCGGATCGTGCTCGGGGTGCGCGCCGACTTCTACGCCCACTGCACCCGCCACCCGGACCTGGTTGAGGCCCTGGCCGACGCCCAGGTCGCCGTGGGCCCCATGACCACCGACGAGCTGCGCCGCGCCGTCGTGCAGCCCGCGGTCCGGGCGGGCTGCACGGTCGAGACCGCGCTGCTGGCCACCGTCGTGGCCCAGGTGAACGGGCAGGCGGGCACGCTGCCCTCGCTCTCGCACGCCCTACTGGAGACCTGGCGCAGGCGCAGGGGCAACGCGCTGACCCTGGCGGGCTTCCAGGCGGCGGGCGGTCTGTACGGCGCGCTCGCGCAGACGGCCGAGTCGCTCTACGCGACCCTCGGCCCCCGGCGGCAGCGGCTGGTCAAGAGCCTGTTCCTGCGGCTGACCGCCCTCGGGGAGGGCACCGAGGACACCAAACGGCCCGTCTTCCGCCGCGAGCTCGACTCCGACGACCCCGACACCCCGTTCGTCCTGGAACGGCTGGCCGCGGCGCGGCTCATCACCCTCGACCGCGAGACCGTGGAGATCTCCCACGAGGCACTACTCGGCGCCTGGCCCCGCCTGCGCGGCTGGCTCGCCGAGGACCGCGAGGGGCTGCGCGTCCACCGCAGGCTCACCGAGGCGACCGACACGTGGGAGTCGCTCGGCCACGACCCCGGAGCCCTCTACCGGGGGGTCAGGCTCGCCCAGGCGCAGAGCTGGGCCGAGGCGGGCGACGCCGTGCTCACCGCCAGGGAGTGCGCCTTCCTCGACGCCAGCCTGACCGCGCGGGCCGCGGAGCGCGACGCGGGCAGGCGCCACACCCGCCGTCTGCGCCAGCTCGTCGCCGCGCTCACCGTCCTGCTCGTGCTGGCCGTCACCGCCGTCGTCTACGCCGCCAACGCCAACGGCACGGCCACCCGGCAGCGCAACATCGCCGTCTCCCAGAAGGCCGCGGGCGAGGCCGCGGCGCTGCGCGCGACCAACCCCGCCCTGGCCGCCCAGCTCGGGCTCGCCGCCTACCGGCTCGTCCCGACCGAGCAGGCCAGGGGCACTTTGCTGAGCGCGTTCGCCGCCCCCTACGCCACCCGCCTGACCGGGCACACCGACAACGTCAACGCGGTTGTCTTCAGCCCCGACGGGCACACGCTGGCCAGCGCGAGCCGCGACCGCACCGTGCGGCTGTGGGACCTCACCGAGCCGCACCGCCCTGAGGCGCTCGCGGTCCTGACGGGGCACACGGGTAACGTCAACGCGGTGGCGTTCAGCCCGGACGGGCACACGCTGGCCAGCGCCGGGTGGGACCGTACGGTGCGACTGTGGGACGTCGGCGACCCGCGCCGTCCCGCGCCGCCGGTCACCCTCGCCGGGCACACCGACGACGTCAACGCGGTGGCGTTCAGTCCCGACGGGCGGGTGCTGGCCAGCGCGGGAACCGACCGCACCGTCCGGCTGTGGGACGTGGCCGACCCCGCGCGTCCCAGGCCGCTGGCCACGATCACCGGCCATGACGACGCCGTCGTCTCGGTCGCCTTCGACCCGCGCGGGCACACGCTGGCCAGCGCGGGGTGGGACCGTACGGTTCGGCTGTGGGACCTCACCCGGCCGGACGCCCCCGTCGAGACGGCGACGCTGACCGGTCACACGGCGCCGGTCGTGTGGGTGGCGTTCGGCCCGGACGGGCACTCGCTGGCCAGCGGGAGCCAGGACCGCACCGTGCGGCTGTGGGACACCGGCGACCCCCGCGAGGTCAGGGAGAGACGCGTCCTGCGCGGTCACACGGACGTGGTGCGCTCGGTGGCCTTCGGCCCTGGAGGACGCGACCTGGCCAGCGCGAGCCTGGACCGCACGGTGCGGCTGTGGGACGTGGCCGACCCCGGCGCGGGGGAGCCCGTCGTACTGTCCGGGCAGGTGGGGGCGGTCGTCTCGGTGGCCTTCGCGCCCGGCGGCAGAAGCCTGGCCAGCGCGAGCGACGACCACACCGTCTGGGTGTGGGACCTGCCGGGTCCCGTGCTCGCCGCGCACCGCGACGCGGTCTGCTCGGTCGCGTTCAGTCCCGACAGGCGCGCCCTGGCCAGCGGGGGGTGGGACCGTACGGCATGGCTGTGGGACGTCGCGGACCCCTTCAGGCCGAGGGCGCTGAGCGAGCTGACCGCGCACCGGGGCTCGGTGTGCGGGCTCGCCTTCGCCCCCGGGGGCCGGGTCCTGGCCACGGCGGGCTACGACCGCGCGGTGCGGCTGTGGGAGGTCACCGACCTGCTCCATCCGAGGGCCCTGGCGACACTCACGGACTTCGCCGACAACGTCAACGCGGTCGCCTTCTCCCCGGACGGCCGCCTGCTGGCCACGGCGGGACTCGACCGCGCCGTGCGGCTGTGGGACGTCTCCCTGCCAGAGCTGCCACGGCGGGTGGCGTCGCTGACCGGCCACACCGACGGCGTCAACGCGGTCGCCTTCTCGCCGGACGGGCACACCCTGGCCACCGGGAGCTGGGACCGTACGGTGCGGCTGTGGGACGTCTCCCGCCCTGAGCGGCCGGGGCCGGTGGCGTCGCTGGCGGGGCACACCGACGGGGTGAACGCGGTGGCCTTCTCCCCGGACGGCACGACGCTGGCCAGCTCGGGCTTCGACCGCACCGCCAGGCTGTGGGACGTCTCCCGGCCCGGCGGCGCACGGCCCCTGTCCACGTTGACCCCGCACACCGACACCGTCTACGCCGTGGCGTTCGGCCCGGGGGGACGCACCCTGGCCACGGCGGGGGCCGACCACACGGTGCGGCTGTGGGACACGGCCGACCCGCGCCTGCCCGTGGAGTTGGCCACCCTCAACGGCCACACCGAGGGGGTCCACGCGCTCGCCTTCTCCCCGGACGGCCACACCCTGGCCACCGCGGGCCGCGACCACACGGTCCGCATGTGGGAGATCGCCCCCGAACGCGCCGCCGCCCTGGTCTGCGCCGTCGCGCACCCCAGGATCACCCGCGCCGAGTGGGGACGCCACTTCCCCGACATGCCCTACGAGCCGCCCTGCGCCTGACCCGGACAGCACACAGGGAGAAGACAGCAGGTTCGCGCCGATGCATGCTGGGGCAGAACGCGCCGCCGCGGTGAGGTGCTTGGCCAACCCACTTTCCCCCTGCGAGTTTCCCCTGTGAGAGGACAGGCACGTGACCCAGCTGCAGGACGTGATCTCCGATCTGACCGCGGAGGGCGAGGAGCTCGACCGCCTGGTCGAGGGCCTCGGCGCCGACGGGTGGGCGCTGCCCACCCCCGCGCCCGGATGGACGATCAGGCACCAGATCGCGCACCTCACCTTCATCTTCCGCCTGGCGGAGCTGGCGGCCTCCGACCCCGAGACGTTCGGGGCGATGGCCGCGCGGGCGAGCCGGGACTTCGACGGGGCGGTGAACGCCGCCCTCGCGGAGTATCTGAACGACCCGCCGGAGACGCTGCTGGCCCGCTGGCGGGCCGGGCGTGAGTCCTCGCTCAAGGCGCTCGCCGCGGTTCCCGAGGACCAGACCGTGCCGTGGCTGGTCAGGCCGCTGCCGCCCGCCGTGCTCGGCTGCGCCGGATACATGGAGCTGTTCGGCCACGGCCAGGACATCGCGGACGCCCTAGGTGTACGGCGGGAGCCGACGGACAGGATCGGGCACCTGGCGTGGTTCGCCACCCTGACCAGGGACTTCGGCTACCAGGCGCGGGGGCTGACGCCGCCCGCCGAGGAGTTCCGCTTCGAGCTGACCGCGCCCTCGGGCGAGCTGTGGGCCTTCGGGCCGAAGGACGCCACGCAGCGGATCACCGGCCCGGCCCACGACTTCTGCCTGCTCGTGGTCAGGCGCAGGCACCGGGACGACCTGGCGCTGACCGCCTCCGGGGCCGAGGCGGACCGGTGGCTGGACATCGCCCAGGCCTACCGGGGGCCCGCGGGGCAGGGCCGTACACCCGGACAGTTCGCGACCACGGGACGCTAGCGCGCTCCCACGCGGCCCGGGGCGCGCCCATGACGGGTGCGCCCCGGGCCGCACGCGTGCGGGGGAGAGGAATGACGCGATCCGTCTTCCGTGGCGCCGCAATCCAGGAGATGCGTCACGACCTCCCGGAAGGGAGCATGAAAGGGTCACCCGAGCAGGGAGGTCCCATGCCCACCGTCTTCGGATCGCTGCGCAGCCTGGTGCTCGCGCCCTCCCTGGCCGAGGTGACCTTCGCGGGGCGCGGCTTCCCGGTCACCCCCTCGGAGGCCACCCGGCGCCTTGAGGCGATTCCGCAGGCGGTGGTCTGCGGGTTCGAGTGGGGGATCAACGCGCGGGACCAGTGGGAGGTCGAGCGCAGGCTCGCGATGGTCGAGCAGGAGCTGCGCGGCTTCGCCTACGAGGGCGCGACGATGGCCTTCACCGTCCTGGACGCGATGGGCGGCGGCCGTGGCCACCGCACCCGTGACCTGCTGCTCGGTCCCGGCAGGCCGCACCTCTTCCTGACCTACATCGGCATCGGGTTCGCGCTCGCGCGGCTGCCGAGGGTCCTGTGGGGTAAGGCGATGCCCGACCTGACGGGCCTGCCGTACCACCCGACGATGAGCTGGCTGGCCGTGGACGGGTACGGCTTCGACCGCGCCTACTTCGACACCGCGCGCTGGGTGGACGAGCAGCGCACTCCCACGCCCTACCCGTGGGAGGGGGCGCCGGACTACTTCCTGCGGGCGTCCGACCAGGGGGTCGGGCGGGCGCTGTGGTTCATCCACGGGGGCCGTCCCGACGGCGTCACGGCCGCGGTCGGGCGCTTCGCCGGGCACCGTCAGGCGGACCTGTGGAGCGGGGTCGGGCTGGCCGCGGCGTTCGCGGGCGGGGCCGAGCCGGAGGACCTGGCCGCGCTGCGCAGGGGGGCCGCCGAGCACGGGGCCGAGCTGGCCCAGGGCGTCGTCTTCGCGACCAAGGCGCGCCACCACGCGGGTTTCGTGCCGCCGCACACCGAGACGGCAGCCTGGGCACTGGCGGACCTGACGGCCGAGGCCGCGGTGGCGCTCGCCGACGACTCGGCCGTGGAGCGGGGCGCCGACGGGCTGCCCGCCTACGAGCTGTGGCGCGGGAAGGTGCGCGCCCACTTCGCCCCGCAGACGGGCCGTCTGCCGGGCTGATCGCGGACGCCGCATTTCCGCTCAACCGTTGCGGCCTTTCTGTGAATTGGTGACGCGGGGAACCGGGGTTTCACAATCATGCGCCCGATTACTGGAAGGTTTCCTTTGTGTTTCCGTGAGCACGTTTGAAGTAGACAGTCGGTCAAGGCGCCTGTGTAGATTTGTCGGAAGATAGCCCTAGAAGTCGAATCCATCCGGAAATAAGGGGCGTGAGGCGACAAGTGGCCAATGCGTTGAGGGCGCTGAGGCGCCGAATTCTGACCCCGAGCGTCTCGGCCACGAAACTCGGGACGCGCGGTTTCAATGAGAAAAGTCCAGAGGCGAGAGAATTGCTGGAAACGATTGGTGAATCGTTTCTCACCGGCTACGCCTTCGCGGCCGAGTCACGTACGGCCCGCGAGGCGGAACAGCGGCTGGAGACGATCCCCACCCGCTTCCGCGGCTTCGCCTACGAGGGCGCGGGCATGGGCTTCGCCGTACTGGACGCCCTGCCGTTCACCCGGGGCAGGAGGATCGGTGACTTCCTCGCCGGGCGCGGCGACGACCACCTCTACATGGTCTACGTCGGGATCGGCTGGGCCATGGCCAGGCTGCCGCGCTTCCTGTGGCCGGACGTCTCGGCCTACGACCCGCTGCTGCGCTGGCTCGTCCTCGACGGGTACGGCTTCCACCAGGCCTACTTCCACACCGGCCGCTACGTCCACGCCCACCACCGCGACCCCGCCTTCCCCTGGAAGGCCGACCGCTTCGGCTGGTACGCCGGGCACGCCATCGACCAGGGCATCGGGCGGGCCATGTGGTTCGTCGGCGGGGCCGACGCGGGGCTCGTCGCCACGATGATCGACGGGTTCTCCCCCGAGCGCAGGGCCGACCTGTACGCCGGTGCCGGGCTGGCCGCCAGCTACGCCGGCGGTGCCGAGGAGGAGGAACTGCTGACCTTCTGGGAGCGCGCGGGCGAGCACCGCCCGTGGATCGCCCAGGGCAGCGCGTTCGCGGCCGAGGCCAGGCAGCGTGCCGGTCTCGTGGTGCCGCACACGCTCCTGGCCACCCGGGTCTTCTGCGACATGACCCCGGAACAGGCGGCGCGGATCAGTGAGAAGGCCCGTCCCGACGGGCCCGTCCAGGGCGAGATGCCCGCCTACGAGGTGTGGCGGCGGCGCATCGCCGACGAGTTCGCATCCCTTGGGAGGTGTTAGGACGTGACCGCGACAGCGGGCTGGCTGCGCAGGCAGCTCCCCGGAGTCCTCGCGCTCGTGCTGATCGTGAGCGCATTCATGGTGGCCCGCATCCCCACGCCCTCGGCCGCAGACACGGCCGGTATGGCGAGCAGGTACTCCTTCGCGCCGATGTCCGTCGCCCTGCCGGGCGGCTTCCGCCAGCAGGAGATCCGCAGGGTCCACCCCGACTACACGCACATCGACGCGTGGATCTCCTCGGTCGGGGCGGCCATCGCGATGAACGACCTCGACGGCGACGGCCTGGCCAACGACCTGTGCCTGGTCGACACGCGCATCGACCAGACCGTGGTCACCCCCGTCCCCGGCGGCAAGCCCGGAAGGTACGCGCCCTTCGCGCTGAACCCCGGCACGCTCCCCATGAACGACAACATCGCCCCCATGGGCTGCGTCCCCGGCGACTTCAACGAGGACGGCCGTCTCGACCTGCTCGTCTACATGTGGGGCCGCACGCCGATCCTCTACCTCGCCAAGCCGGGGGCGGCCAAACTCGGCCCCGACGCCTACCGGCCGGTCGAGCTGGTGCCCGGCTCCAACTCCACCAACGGCCGCTACACCGGCCCGCAGTGGAACACCAACGCCGCGACCGTCGCGGACTTCGACGGCGACGGCCACGACGACATCTTCATCGGCAACTACTTCCCGCACAGCGCGGTTCTCGACCCCAAGAGCACCGGCGTCGTGCACATGAACCACTCGATGTCCAACGCGCACAACGGCGGGGACGACTACTTCTTCCGCTGGACCGGCTCGGTCAAGGGAGCCAGCCCCTCGGTCACCTACCAGTGCCTCGACGACGTGCTGCCCGAGACGGCCTCCAAGGGCTGGGAGCTGGCCGCCGCGGCGACCGACCTCGACGGAGACCAGCTTCCCGAGCTGTATCTCGCCAACGACTTCGGCCCCGACCGGATGTTCTACAACCGCTCGACGCCCGGCCACATCAGGCTCTCGCTCGTCGAGGGCGTGCGCACGCCGCTGATCCCCAAGTCGAAGACGATCGGCCACGACTCCTTCAAGGGCATGGGCCTGGACTTCGGCGACCTCAACGGTGACGGCGTCTACGACATGTTCGTCAGCAACATCACCACCTCCTTCGGCATCGAGGAGAGCAACTTCCAGTTCGTGTCCTCCTCCGGCGACAAGGCCGCCCTGCGCGAGAGGCTCCGCGAGGGCGAGGCGCCGTGGACCGACCGCAGCGCCCAGGCGCGCACCGCCTGGTCGGGCTGGGGCTGGGACGTCAAGATCGACGACTTCGACAACGGCGGCGACCTCAGCATCGTCCAGGCCACCGGGTTCGTGAAGGGCGAGGTCGACCGCTGGCCGCAGCTTCAGGAGCTGGCGACGGCCAACGACCAGCTACTGCAGAACCCCTACTGGTGGCCGAACGTGCGCGCGGGCGACGACGTCGCGGGGACCCAGACGCTGCACTTCTTCGTCAAGTGCCCCGACGGCACCTACGTCGACGTGGCCAAGGAACTTGGGCTGGCCATCCCGGTGCCGACGCGGGGCGTGGCCACCGGCGACGCCGACGGCGACGGCAGGCTCGACTTCGCGGTCGCCAGGCAGTGGGGAGAGCCCGTTTTCTACCACAACCAGAGCCCCTCACCCGGGGCCTTCCTCGAACTGCAGCTGACCCACGCGGACACGCCGGTCCCCGGCGCGCTGCCCGCCCCCGGCTCACCGGCGACCGGCGCTCAGGTCACGGTGACGACACCGGACGGGCGCACGATCCTCGGCAGGGTGGACGGCGGCAGCGGACACTCCGGCAAGCGCAGCAGCGAGGTGCACCTCGGGCTCGGCAGGAACGTCACCGGTCCCGTGCGGGTCAACCTGCGCTGGCGCGACCGGGCCGGACAGGTACACGAACAGGACCTTCAGCTGACGCCGGGCAGGCACTGCCTCGAACTCGGCAGCCAGGCCAAGGAGAAGTGACCGAGATGTCTGACAAGACACAGAATCCCCCACGCCACGATCCCAAGGTCACCATCGCACTGCGCAACTTCGCGATATCCATCACGGTCTTCAACACCGTCGGGTACATCCTCCTGGGGTTCGAGCAGCCGTGGCTGTGGCCCTTCATCGCCCTGGCGACCGGCTACGCCGTGGAGATCGCGCTGGAGTTCGTCGCGGCCAGGGTCGAGGGACGCGCGCCGCGCTACACGGGCAACGGCATGCGCGGCCTGGTGGAGTTCCTCTACCCCGCGCACATCACCAGCCTGGCCATGAACATGCTGATCTACGTCAACGACCAGGTCCTGGTGATGATGTTCGGGGTGGTCGTCGCGGTCGGCACCAAGTGGGTGCTGCGGGCTCCGGTGCGCGGCAAGCTGCGGCACTTCATGAACCCGTCGAACTTCGGCATCGCCGTCATCCTGCTGATCCTGCCCTGGGCCAGCATCGCCCCGCCGTACCACTTCACCGAGAACGTGGACACCTGGATCGACTGGCTCATCCCCGGGATCATCATCCTCGGCGGCAGCATGATCAACGGCAAGCTCACCGGGCGGATGCCGCTGATCGCCGCCTGGGTGGGCGGCTTCGCCCTGCAGTCCGTCCTGCGTGGCCTGTTCTTCGGCACCTCGATCTCCGGGGCGCTGGGCACGATGACCGGCGTCGCCTTCATCCTCTTCACCAACTACATGGTCACCGACCCGGGGACGAGCCCGTCGAAACCCGCGGCGCAGATGGTCTTCGGTGGCGGCGTCGCCCTGACGTACGGCTTCTACACGGCCGTGCACATCCCCTACGGCATCTTCTTCGCCACCGCGACCGTCTGCCTCGTCCGCGGTGTCTTCCTGTGGTCGCTGCACTTCGTGGACAAGGGGCGCCAGCAGCGCGAGACCATGGCGCGCCTCACCGCCCGCGCCCAGGACGGCCTGGCGAGTACCGGCAAGGAGGTCGCCTCGGTATGAGCAGGATCGCGATCGTCGGCATGGCGTGCCGCTACCCCGACGCCGCGTCGCCGCGAGAGCTGTGGGAGAACGTCCTGGCGGGACGGCGGGCCTTCCGCAGGTTGCCCGACGTGCGCATGCGGCTTGAGGACTACTGGGACGCCGACCCGGCGACCCCCGACCGCTTCTACGCGCGCAACGCGGCCGTCATCGAGGGCTACGCCTTCGACCGGATCGGCTACAAGATCGCCGGAAGCACCTACCGCTCGACCGACCTCACCCACTGGCTGGCGCTCGACACGGCCGCCCTGGCCCTGGCCGACGCGGGCTTCCCCGGCGCGGACGGACTGGCGAGGGAGCGCACCGGCGTCATCGTCGGCAACACCCTCACCGGGGAGTTCGCCAGGGCTAACCTCATGCGGCTGCGCTGGCCGTACGTCCGGCGCACCGTCGCGGCCGCGCTCAAGGAACGCGACTGGGACGACGAGCAACTGACCGGCTTCCTCGACGACCTGGAGGCCGCCTACAAGAGCCCCTTCCCGGTCCCCGACGAGGACACCCTCGCCGGTGGGCTCTCCAACACGATCGCCGGGCGCATCTGCAACCACTTCGACCTCAAGGGCGGCGGTTACACCGTGGACGGCGCCTGCTCCTCCTCGCTGCTGTCGGTGGTGACTGCGGCCAGGGCGCTGGCGGACGGCGATCTCGACGTGGCCGTCGCGGGCGGGGTGGACCTGTCCATCGACCCCTTCGAGATCGTGGGCTTCGCCAAGACCGGCGCCCTGGCCAGGGGGGAGATGCGGCTCTACGACCGGGGGTCGAACGGCTTCTGGCCGGGCGAGGGCTGCGGGATGGTCGTGCTGATGCGCGAACAGGACGCCGTGGAGGCCGGGCGGCGGATCTACGCGACAGTCGCCGGGTGGGGCGTCTCCTCCGACGGCAGGGGCGGCATCACCAGGCCCGAGGTCAGTGGATACCGGCTGGCGCTGCGCCGCGCCTACGAACGGGCGGGCTTCGGCATCGAGACCGTCGCCATGTTCGAGGGCCACGGCACCGGCACCGAGGTTGGCGACAGGACCGAACTCACGGCCCTGTCCCAGGCCCTGTCCGACGCGCGGGGGCCGCTGGCCGCGATCAGCTCCATCAAGGGGATGATCGGGCACACCAAGGCGGCGGCCGGGGTCGCCGGGCTCATCAAGGCCACGCTGGCGGTGCACCACCAGGTGCTGCCGCCGACCACGGGCTGCGTCGAGCCGCACCCGGTGCTGACGGAGGAGACGGCCAGGCTGCGCGTGCTGCGCAAGGCGGAGGCGTGGCCCGGCGGGGCGCCGGTGCGCGCGGGCGTGACCGCCATGGGCTTCGGCGGCATCAACACCCACGTGGTGCTGGAGAAGCCGGGCCCGCGCAGAAGGGCCGGACTCGACGGCAGGACCAAGGCGCTCGCCTCCTCCGTCCAGGACGCCGAACTGCTGATGCTCGACGGCGCCACGGCCCCCGAGCTGCGCGAACGCCTGGCCGGGCTGGCGGACTTCGTGCCCGCCCTGTCCTACGCCGAGCTCGGCGACCTGGCCGCCACCCTGCAGCGCGAGCTGCGCGGCCTGCCGTACCGGGCGGCGGTCGTCGTCTCCTCGCCGGAGGACGCCGAGCGCAGGCTGCGCCGCGTGCTCGCCGCCCTCGACGCGGAGGAGATCCCGCTGTTCTCCGCCGACGGCAGGGGCTTCCTCGGCCGCGTGAACGGGCCGGGCAGGATCGGCTACCTCTTCCCCGGGCAGGGCTCGGGGCGCGGCACCAGCGGAGGCGCCTTGCGCAGACGCTTCACCGAGGTCGAGGAGGTCTACCTCAGGGCGGACCTGCCGACCGGCGGCGACATGGTCGCGACCGAGGTCGCCCAGCCGCGCATCGTCACCGGCTCCGTCGCGGGACTGCGCGCCCTGGCCGCCCTCGGCGTCGAGGCCGGTGTCGCCGTCGGCCACAGCCTGGGCGAGCTGTCGGCGCTGCACTGGGCGGGCGCCATGGACGAGGAGACCCTGCTGCGGGTCGCCGCGGCCAGGGGCAGGGCCATGTCCGAGCACAGCGCCTCGGGAACCATGGCGGGCGTCGCCGCCTCCCCGGACGCGGTGACCGCCCTGATCAGGGACCTGCCCGTGGTGATCGCCGGATACAACGGCCCCAGGCAGACCGTCGTGGCCGGGCCGCTCGACGCCGTGAAGGAGGCCGGGCGCAGGGCCCTCGCCGAGGGACTGCCGTGGACCCCCCTGCGGGTGTCGCACGCCTTCCACTCGCCCCTCGTCGCGCCCGCCGCGCGGGCACTGGGCGAACGGCTGGCCGAGGAGGAGTTCGACCGGGTCGGGCTGCGCGTCGTCTCGACGGTCACCGGGGAGGCCCTCGCCCCGGACACCGACATCCCGGCGCTGCTGGGCAGGCAGGTCACCGACCCCGTGCTGTTCGCCCAGGCCGTCGAACTGGCGGCCAAGGACATCGACCTGTTCGTCGAGGTCGGCCCCGGGCGGGTGCTCAGCGGGCTGGCCGCCGCGGTGACCGACGTGCCCACGGTCGCGCTGGACACCGACGACGAGTCGTCGGCCGGACTGCTGCGGGTGGTCGCCGCCGCCTACGTCGCCGGGGCCCCGGTCGCGCACGAGGCGCTCTTCCACGGCAGGCTGGTCAGGCCGCTGCGGGTCGGCGCGCCGCTGTCGTTCTTCGAGAGCCCCTGCGAGCGGGCCCCCGAGGTACTGCTGAGCCCCGCCGTACGGCCCGCGAGCCAGCCGGAGACTCCGCAGCCGCAGGAGAGGAGCGAGGGGGAGACGGCCCTCGACATGCTGCGGCGGCTGGCCGCCGAACGCGCCGAACTGCCCATGGACATGGTGCGGGCAGACAGCCACCTGCTCGACGACCTGCACCTGAGCTCCATCACGGTCGGGCAGATCGTCAACCACGCCGCCAGGCGGATGGGCCTGTCCTCGGCGCAGGCGCCGACCAACTTCGCCACGGCGACCGTGCGCGAGCTGGCCGACGCCCTGGGCACCCTCGCCGAGACCGGACAGGACGGGGGAACGTCCCCGGCCACGGTCGCCGGGGCCGCCGCCTGGGCCAGGCCGTTCTCCGTCGACTTCGACGAGATCCCGCTGCCCGTCACGCGCGTGCGGGAGGACAACGGGCGCTGGACGCTGCACACGGCGGGGGAGCACCCCTTCGCCGAGTCGCTGCGCCGGGAGCTGGAGAGCGCGGGCGTCGGCTCAGGCGTCCTGGTCTGCCTGCCGCCCGGATGCGCGGAGCGGGACCTCGAACAGGCCCTGCTGGGCGCCCAGGCCGCCCTCGCGGGCGAGCCGGGAACCCGGTTCGTCCTGGTACAGCACGGCAGGGGCGCCGCCGGACTGGCCAGGACGCTCTTCCTTGAGGCACCCCACCTGCGCACGACCATCGCGCACGTGCCGGTGTCCGAGCGGGCCGTCGGCTGGGTCGTCGGCGAGGTCGCGGCGACCACACGCTACGCCGAGGCCCACTACGACGAGCGGGGCACGCGCCGGGTGCCGACCCTGCGCGCCATGCCGGTACGGCCCGCCCAGGTCGTCCAGCCGCTCGGCGGCCAGGACGTGCTCCTGGTGACCGGAGGCGGCAAGGGCATCACCGCCGAGTGCGCCCTCGCCCTGGCCTCGGACAGCGGCGCCGCCCTCGTCGTCGTGGGACGCTCCGACCCGGAGCACGACGAGGAACTGGCCGCCAACCTGCGACGGATGTCCGACACCGGGGTGACCGTCAAGTACGCCAGGGCCGACGTCACCGACGCCGTGGCGCTGCGCGCGGCGGTCACGGAGGCGACCAGGGAGACCGGGCCGGTCACCGCCGTGCTGCACGGCGCCGGACGCAACGAGCCCGGCGCGATCACCAGCCTGGACATGGAGGCCTTCCGCCGTACCCTCGCCCCCAAGGTAGACGGCCTGCGGGCGGTGCTCGGCGCGGTCGATCCCGGAACGCTGCGCCTGCTGGTGACGTTCGGCAGCATCATCGGCAGGTCCGGGCTGCGCGGGGAGGGACACTACGCCACCGCGAACGAGTGGCTGGCCGACCTCACCGAGGAGATCGCCCGCGACCACCCCGGCTGCCGTGCCCTGTGCATGGAGTGGTCGGTCTGGTCCGGCGTCGGCATGGGGGAGCGGCTCGACGTCGTCGAGACCCTGTCCCGCGACGGCGTCACCCCCATCACCCCCGACCAGGGGGTACGGATCATGCGCAGGCTGGTCACCGACCCCGACGCGCCCACCGTCGTGGTGGTCAGCGGGCGCACCGAGGGCGTCGGCACCGTCCGCCACGACCTGCCCCCGCTCCCGCTGTCCCGCTTCGTCGGCAGGCCGCTGATCCGCTACCACGGCGTCGAGCTGGTCGTCGAGGTCGAGCTGAACGCGGGCACCGACCTCTACCTCGCCGACCACCACCTCGACGGCAACCTGCTCTTCCCCGCCGTCTTCGGCATGGAGGCGATGACCCAGGTGGCCGTGGCGACCCTCGGCACGGTCCCGGACAGGCCGCCGACGATCGAACAGGCCGAGTTCCTGCGGCCCATCGTGGTGCCGCCGGACGGCACGACGATGATCAGGGTCGCCGCCGCCGTCACCGGGGACGACACCGTCGAGGTGGCCGTGCGCAGCGCGGAGACCGGCTTCGACGCCGACCACTTCAGGGCGCGGCTGCGCTTCGCCGGGGAGGTCGCGCAGGACGGTCCTCCGGACCAGGTCGCCGACGGCCTGCCCCTGGTGCCGCTCGACCCCGCGGCCGACCTGTACGGCGAGGTCCTCTTCCAGGGCGGCCGTTTCCAGCGGCTGCGCCGCTACCGCAGGGCTGCGGCCAGACACGTGGACGCCGACGTCGTGGCGGACGCGAACACCGACTGGTTCGCCGGGTTCCTCTCCGGTGAGCTGCTGCTCGGCGACCCCGGCGTACGCGACGCGCTGATGCACGGCAACCAGGTCTGCGTGCCGGACGCGACGCTGCTGCCCTCGGGGATCGAACGCGTCCAGCCCGGCGGCGCCGCGCTGGTGGAGGCGGGCGAGCTGCGCTACTGCGCGACCGAACGGCTGCGCGACGGCGACACCTACGTCTACGACATCGCCGTGCGGGACGGGACAGGCCGGATCCTCGAACGCTGGGACGGGCTGCGGCTGCGGGCCGTACGGAAAGGCGACGGGCGGGGGCCGTGGGTGGCGCCGCTGCTCGGCCCCTACCTGGAGCGCGCGGTCGAGGACCTGACCGGCACCGGGGCCGCCGTCGTCGTCGAACCCGACCCGCCCCACCCGCGGGAACAGGACCCGCAGGAACAGGCCAGGGGTACGGCCGAGCGCAGGGCGGCGACCACGGTGGCCGTGGGACGGGCCCTCGGGCATCCGGTCGAGGTCCGCCACCGCCCCGACGGGCGGCCCGAGGTGGACGGGGGCAGGACGATCTCGGCCTCCCACGGCGCCGGGCTGACCCTGTGCGTCGCGGCCACCGGCACCGTCGGCTGCGACGTCGAGACCGTGCGGGAGAGGACGGTCGAGGACTGGCGGGGCCTGCTCGGCTCGCACTTCGGCCTCGCCGAACTGGTCGCGATGGAGCTGGGCGGCAGCCTCGACGCCGCGGCGACCCGCGTGTGGGCCGCCGCCGAGTGCCTGCGCAAGGCGGGGCTGCCGCCGGGCGCGCCGCTCACCTGGACTTCGGAGCGGCGGGACGCCTGGGCGGTGCTGGCCTCCGGCGGCCTGCGGGTCGCGACGCTGGTGACGACGCTGCGGGACACCGTGGAACCGGTCGCCTTCGCGATCCTCACCGAGGGACGGGGGCGGTGATGGGCAACTACTTCGAGTATCTGCACACGGTCGGCTTCGAGGAGACCAACCTCGTCGGCAACGTCTACTACGTCAACTACCTGCGCTGGCAGGGACGCTGCCGGGAGATGTTCCTCAAGCTCCACGCCCCCGCCGTGCTCGGCGAGCTGCAGGAGGACCTGAAGCTGTTCACGCTGCGGGTGGACTGCGAGTTCTTCGCCGAGCTCACGGCCTTCGACGAGCTGTCCATCAGGATGCGCCTGGTCGACCTCGCCCAGACGCAGCTCGAGTTCGGCTTCGACTACGTCAGGCTCGACCCCGGCGAGGGGGAGACGCTGGTCGCCCGCGGCAGGCAGCGGGTCGCGTGCATGCGCGGGCCCAACAGCCGCACGGTCCCGGCCAGGGTTCCCGAGCCACTGACCCGCGCGCTCGAACCGTACGTGTCCTAGGACCGCAGAACCGGGGAGATCAGCATGAGCGTCAATCCTGAGCCGTCCCGCGAGGCGGACCCCGCCACACCGGAGATGGACGCCGTGGCGGACGTCAGGGCGATGCGCGGGGCGTTCGGGATGTTCGCCACCGGCGTCACCGTGGTGACCGTCGGCGGCGGCAGCCCGCACGCCATGACCGCGAACTCCTTCACCTCGGTCTCGCTGGACCCGCCGCTCGTGCTGGTCTGCGTGGACCGTGGCGCGATCATGCACGGCTGCCTCACCGCGGAGGGGTCCTTCGGGGTCTCCGTCCTGGCCGCCGGCCAGGAGAGTCTGGCCAGGCACTTCTCCAACCGGTGGCGGCCCCTCGGGACCGCCCAGTTCGACGCCGTCGACTGGCGTCCCGGGCCGCTCACCGGCTCTCCGCTGCTCGCGGGCACGCTCGCGCGCTTCGAGTGCGAGCTGTGGCGCACCTACGAAGGGGGCGACCACTCGATCTTCGTCGGGCGGGTGCTCTCCATGGAACAGCAGGACGACCGCGACGGCCTGCTGTTCTTCCACGGCAGGTTCCGCCGGATCACCCCAGATCGAAGCGAGGTATCAGCATGAGTTCCACCGGACGAGGCGCCTCGGCCGTACCGGGGGGCAGGGCGTCCCCGGGGCGTGGCGGGATGGCGCCGCCGGGTCCGCCGCGCAGGGCCGCGATGGGCCTGTTCCTGAAACTGGTCCGCGACCGGCTCGCGCTGATGACCTCGGCGGCCGAGCTGTACGGCGACGCGGTCCGCATCTCCCTCGGGCCGAAGACGCTCTACTTCTTCAACCACCCCGACCACGCCAAGCACGTGCTGGCCGACAACAGCGCCAACTACCACAAGGGGATCGGGCTGGTCCAGGCGCGCCGCGCCCTCGGGGACGGCCTGCTGACCAGCGAGGGCGAGCTGTGGCGCAAGCAGCGCAGGATGATCCAGCCGGTGTTCCAGAACCGGCGAATCGCCCAGCAGGCCGACGCCGTCGCGGAGGAGGCGGCGGGGCTGGTCGACAGGCTGCGGGCACACCGGGGCGGCGGGCCCGTCGACGTCCTCGGGGAGGTGACCGCGATGACCCTGGGGGTGCTCGGCCGTACCCTGCTGGACGCCGACCTCGGCGCGTTCGGCTCGGTCGCGCACTCCTTCGAGGCCGTGCAGGACCAGGCGATGTTCGAGATGGTCACGCTCGGCGCGGTGCCGACGTGGCTGCCGCTGCCCAAACAGCTTCGCTTCCGCAGGGCGCGTGAGCAGTTGCAGCGGGTCGTCGACCGGCTGGTGGCCGAACGCGCGGCGCGGGGCCCCGTCGAGGGCGACGACGTGCTGTCCCGCCTGATCGTCTCGACCCGGGAGGAGGCCGATCCCAGGGTCGGCGGCAGGCGCATGAGGGACGAGCTGATCACCCTGATGCTCGCCGGGCATGAGACGACGGCCAGCACCCTGGGGTGGACCTTCCATCTGGTGGACGGCAGTCCCGAGGTGTGGGACAGGCTGCACGCCGAGGCGGTCGAGGTGCTCGGCGACCGGCTGCCCCGCCACGAGGACCTGCACCGGCTGCGGTACACCACGATGGTCGTCGAGGAGGCCATGCGGCTCTATCCGCCCGTGTGGATCCTGACGCGCAGCGCGCAGGGGGCCGACCAGGTCGGCCTCTACCACGTGCCCAGGGGGTCGGATGTGCTGATCTGTCCCTACACGCTGCACCGGCACCCGGAGTTCTGGAAGGACCCCGAGCGCTTCGACCCGGAGCGGTTCGCCCCCGAGGGAACCGCGTCCCGGCCCCGCTACGCCTACATCCCCTTCGGCGCCGGTCCGCGCTTCTGCGTCGGCAACAGCCTGGGCATGATGGAGGCGGTCTTCGTGGTCGCCATGGTGGCCAGGGAGCTGCGGCTGACCGGGGTTCCCGGCCACCGGGTGGTCGCCGAGCCGATGCTCTCGCTCAGGATGCGCGGCGGGCTCCCGATGACGGTGCGCCCGGCGGGGTGAGGGACGGCACCGCACGACAGGACGGTGACGGCCGCAGGCCTCCTTGGCTGCGGCCGTTTCCGATGGGACACAGGGTCAGCTCGCGACCGAGTTGAGCGCCACCAGGCGCACGTCGAGCAGCGCGAGCAGTACCGGGGGGTCGAGGGTCCCCATCGGCCGTAGGTGCACGTCGGCGGGCTTGACCACGACGTCGCGCCGTACCGTGATCGGCCCGTAGCCCCCCACGTAGAGCGACGGGTCCCTGCCCAGGCTGTTCATGATCTTCTCGTTTCCCGGGGCGACGGAGTGGGCCAGCAGATGCCAGGTGCCCTGGGGCACCTTCTCAAGCGCGTAGGGGCCGGGCCTGCGCAGCACCGTGCAGCGGACCGGCGGTCCCTGGGGGATGCACGTGGGGAAGAGCCCGACGAAGATGAGGCCGCACTGGCCCGTAGGCGGTGCCCAGATCTTGCCCTGGACGGTTGTCAGACGCGTCTCCTCGCCGTCGTTCCTGCCGCTGGTGAGGATCAGCGGGGCGAACCCGCCGTGCTGCCGGTAGGTGGTCGGTGCCAGGCCGACGCAGCTCTTGAAACGCGAGCTGAAGGTGCCGACGCTCGAGTAGCCGACCTGAATGCTGATGTCGGCGACGCTCAGTGAGGTCGACAGGAGCAGCCGTTTGGCCTCCTGCAGCCGCAACGCCGACAGGAAACGCCCAGGGGAGATACCGGTCACCTGTCTGAAGACCCGGGAGAAGTGAAATTTGCTGAACATGGCGGTACGGGCCATGTCATCGATGGTGAGCTCGTCACCGAGGTGCTCGCGCATGGTCTCGATAACCCGTCTCACAGCTTTCTCAAGAACTTCCTCCATCATTCCTCTCCGTGTGTTGAAAATTCATCCATATGAATGACGGGAAAGGTGAACCTGTAATCAGCTGTTCGTCTCCGAGGGGGCGGCTTCCACATTTATTCGCCCTTCAGGGGGGCTTCTATATGCCAGTCGGACGACTAATGAAAAAGATCGGCATCAATATTTCTAAATCAACATCTGACTGCTGTCAACTGTGCTAGTGAAGCGTGCTCACCGTGTCTGAGCTGCTACTCTAGGTTGTGAACGACGTTAATAGGGTGTTAGTGCGCGGCAGAAAACCCCGAAGAAAGAGGCTTGACAGGACGGCAATTCAGAAGATGCGTCGGGTGGGGCGCCGCTCGGACGATGGATCAGACCGGAACTGAATTCGATATGTGAGTTCCAATTGGTCGCAGATCCCGCCGTGCCGGGCGAGGGCCTCGACGGCCCGTGCCCGCTGCCGGGTCCGGTCCGTGAAACGAGGGTTCGGCCGACGCGCCGGCTTCCGGCATCCACGCCGCACCCCCTCTCCGACAGGAGGAAACGCCGGTGCAACCGGGTATCCCAGACGAAGAACAGGCCAGGACTATGACGTTGGAGGCCTTCGCGGACACGATCGTCCCCGGTGAGAAGCGCTCACCCGGTGACGAGGCGGTCGCGGGCGCCGCGTCGGGCGGGGGCGCGGTCGCCGCGGGCGCCGTCGAACTGCTCGAAACCCCCGCGGCCGGGCTGGCGTCCGCGCTCGGTGACCTTGCCCGGCTGCTCAACGAGCACGCACGGGCCTACGCCGACCAGCACGGGATCGACCTGGCCGCCTCGCTGCCGCCGTTCGTCTCCCTGCCGTTCCCGTACAGGACCGCCCTGGTCGGGATACTGACCGCCCCCGCCCACCCCGAGCGGGAGGTGTGGGTCAGCGTCGCGCTGTTCAGCAACATGGCCTTCGACACCGCCGCCCACATGCACACCCTCGACGCCCTGGCCGCGGGCCACCCCGGCCTGACGGCGATGGGTTTCTCCGCACCGCAGGACGACGGCCTGTGGCGTTTCCCTGTCTACTCCTACGGCCGCGAGCTGGCCCGCCTCCACCCGGCGACGACCTCAACGGGGAGCCCCGCATGACGGTGACCGAGACGACGGACGTCCTCGTGGTCGGCAGCGGCTTCGGCGGCGCGATCACGGCGTACCACCTGGCCGCGGGCGGCGCGCGGGTCGTGGTGCTCGAACGCGGCCCCTGGCTGCAGGGCGAGGACTTCGACCACGACTTCAAGCTGGGATCGAGCTACACACGGATCTTCGACTTCGTGGTCGGCGACGGCATGAGCCTGCTCGGCGGCAACTGCGTCGGCGGCGGCAGCGTCGTCTACTTCGCCGCGATGCCCCGCGCGCCGCGCTTCGTCTTCGAGCGCAGGGGCGCCATCGGCCGCAGGATGTGGCCGAAGGCCGTCAACCGCGACGCCCTGGAGCCGTGGTACGACCGGGTGGCCGAGGCGCTGCCCGTGACCAGGCAGGACTGGGACGCGGTCACCTACTCGGGCGGCCTGTTCGCGGCGGCGTGCGCGCACGCCGGGCGCACGGCCAATCCGGTGCCGGTCGCCATCGACGGTGAGCGGTGCACCAACTGCAACTGGATGATGGCCGGGTGCCGCTTCGACGCCAAGCGGTCTCTGCTGTTCAACTACCTGCCCGCCGCGGTGGCGCACGGCGCGGAGGTACGGCCCATGCACGAGGTGCAGCGCCTGACCAGGAACGACGACGGCGGCTACCGGGTGCACTACAACGTCGTCGACGACGAGGACTACCGGGTGCACACCGGGAGCGGGACGATCGACGCCAAGATCGTGATCCTGGCCGCGGGCGCCGGGGCGACCCCGGTGATCCTGCAGCGCTCCGCGCCTGACCTGGGGGCCATGCCGTACGCCGTCGGAAGGTATTTCTCCGGAAACGGCGAGCGGCTCAACACGGCGATCCTCGACGAGGACCGGGTCGCCGACCTGCTGGGGCTCTCGCGGGGCGACGGCCGGGCCTACGCCGCCTCCCAGATCGGCAAGGGGCCGTGCGTGGCGAGCTGGGACCGCCTTGACGGCACGCTGCCCGAGTACTCGCGCTACTCGCTGGAGCAGCTCTACTTCCCGCCCGGCTTCGGCACCATCCTCGCCCAGGTCCCCGACGCCACGGGGCCGACGTGGTTCGGGGCGCAGAAGAAGGAGATCGTCCGGCGCTGGCAGTCCTGGCTGACGATCTTCACGATGAGCGAGGACGACAACGAGGGGGTCTTCGGGCCGCCCCCGCCGACGGGCAACGCCGTACGGATCTCACAGCAGATGCTCGGGCGCGGTCCCATCCAGTACCGTCCGACCGCCAACACGCTGCGCGGGTGGGCGCTGGCCGACGCCGACGTGCGCGACATCATGGAGCGCGACGGGCTGTCCAGGGTGATGCCGTGGACCAACGACGTGGTCGGCGCCTACACCGTGCACCCGCTGGCCTCCTGCCGCATCGGCGACGACCCCAGCACCTCGGCGCTCGACGACCGGCACGAACTGCGCGGGCACCCGGGCATCTTCGTCACCGACGGCTCGGCCGTGCCGGGGGCGCTGACGGTCAACCCGGCGATGACCATCGCGGCGCTGGCCGAGCGCGCCGTACCGGGCATCGTGCAGGCCGCCAGGCAGCGCGGCGTCGAGGTCACCTACGGCGCCCCCTCCCCGGACGGCGCCACGAGCGGCAGGCGCGCCGCCCTGCCGTTCGTGCCCAGCCTGACGCACCGATAGCCCCTCCCCGGGCGCGGGTGTACGGCCCGCGCCCGGCCGATCCAGGGAGCGCACGATGGAGACCACACTCCTGCGGAGGGTCCTCAGGAGGCCGCTGCGCGGCTCGCTCCGCCAGGTCAGGCACGTCCGCCCGGTGCCGCCCGCGCGGGCGCGCGGTCTGGTCGCCGAGGTGTACGGCCAGGCAGAGCGGGAGTTCGGCATGCTCGCGCCCCCGGTCGCCCTGCACTCGCCGGCCCCCGAGGTCCTGGCGGCCTGCTGGATGATGCTGCGGGAGACGCTCCTGGCCGAGACCCACGGCGGGGCGGGACGGGCCGCCAGGGAGGCGGTCGCGACCGGCGTCTCGCGCGGCAACGCCTGCCCCTACTGCGTCGGGGTGCACGGCGCCGCCCTGGGCGGCCTGGTCCCGTCGTCGAAGGCGGACCTCGCGCCGGTCGAGGAGTGGGCGAGGTCGGGCGGGGCGGCGCCGTTCCCCGAAAAGGGCTCCGCCGAGCTCGTGGGCGTAGCGGTCACCTTCCACTACCTCAACCGCATGGTCAACGTGTTCCTCGACGAGACGCCGCTGCCGCCGCAGACCCCGCGGCTGGCACGCGGCGTCCTCATGCGGACGCTGGGCAGGCTCATGCGGCCGGTCGGCGGGGGCGTCGAGCCCGGCGGCTCGCTCGGCCTGCTGCCCATGGCGCCGCTGCCCGGCGACCTGTCCTGGGCGGCGGGGACGCCGGAGGTGGCGGGGGCGTTCGCCCGCGCGGCCGCGGCGATCGAGGCCGCGGGCCGCCGCTCGGTGCCCGGCCCCGTCCGCGACCTGCTGGCGGCCAGGCTGGCGGGCTGGGACGGCGCCCAGCCCGGGCTCGGCGGGGCGTGGGCCGAGGAGGCGGTCGCGGACCTGGCGGCAGAGGACCGTCCCGCCGGGCGGCTGGCCCTGCTGACGGCCTTCGCCTCCTACCGGGTCGGCGGCTCCGTCGTGGACGCGTTCACCGAAGGGCGGCGGGAGGACGGGGCACTGGTCGAGCTGACCGCGTGGGCGAGCATGGCCGCGGCGCGCAGGATGGGCGACCGGATGGCTCGTGAATCCTTTTCGCGTTTTCCTTGATCAGGGAAAAAGGGACAAACGTCCGGCGGCGGCGCGGGAAACGCGCCGCCGCCGAGGTGTTTCAGGAGACATTCCCGAAAAATCGGGATTTGTGGGGAAATGTCAGGCGTGTGCCGTCGCGCAGCCGCACGCCATGGCCGACCGCTCCGATTCGTTCGGACGGCGGTGCAGAAGCATCGCGACCACCATGGGGGCGAAGACGACGGCGTTGTAGAACAGGTGCAGCTCGACCCTGGGAAAGAAGAACTGCAGGACGCTCGTGGGAACCGGCCTGCCCGCCAGGTTGTTACCGGTCAGCGCCTGCAGGAGCAGCAGCAGGTGCTCGAAGTGGTGCCAGACCTGGATGCCGAGCGAGATGTTCCACCAGGTGCGGGCGCGGCCCGTGAACCCCTTCCTGAGCATGACGAGCCCGATGAGCATGAACAACGCGTAGCCGTAGTGCATCCACTCCGAGGTCACCAGCCACGGGAACGGCAGACCGAGCACACCGCGCGCCTGCGGGGTCGGCCAGCCGAGGACGTAGATCTGCACGGCCTGCGCCACGTGCTCGGCCCAGTGGGCGATGACGATCACGAGGAAGACGTTCAGCCAGGTTCTGTGCTGGGGTCCGTTGACGATTGTCATTCTTCCAGGAAAGCGACCTGCCGAAGCCGCCTCAGAAGCCATGCGGAAACCTCCCGCTCTCGCGACGAACATTTTCTCTTATAACGCGACGACAATGCCGTCAACCATAGCAGCGTGAATCCCGCCGCTTCTTCTCCTGGATTGCCGAATTCGCCTCATGCGGACGATAACGCCGGTCCGCTGAAAGCACAATGGGAGAAGACAATGGGATCTTCGCTCGTGCACGCTTGCAGCGAAGCGCCCAGTGATTCCGCCATGAGCGAGGTATTTCTGATGCTGGTGAGCGTGACAGGCGGCACCGGATTCGTCGGGGCTCATTCGGTCGCGGCGTTCCTGCGGGCGGGACACCGGGTCCGCCTGCTCGTCCGCGAGCCGTCCCGGGTCGCCCCCGCCCTGACCCCCCTCCTGCCCGATCTGCCGTCCGCCGAGGACGCCGTCGAGGTGGTGACCGGCGACGTCACCGACGAGGAGGCGGTCGGCCGGGCCGTACGGGGAGCGGACGCCGTGCTGCACGCGGCGGCGGTCTACTCCTTCGACAGCAGGCGGCACGCGAGCGTGCGGCGGACCAACGAGCGGGGCGCCGAGGTCGTGCTCGGGGCCGCCCGCGCGGCGGACGCGAACCCGATCATCCACGTCTCCAGCGTCGCGGCGCTCTTCCCCGCCCCCGGACGGGTGGTCCACGAGGACACCCCCGTCGGCAGGCCCCGCGAGACGTACATGGCGAGCAAGGCGGCGGCCGAGACCGTGGCCCGGGGGCACCAGCGGGAGGGCGCCCCGGTGGTGATCACCTACCCGCCTGCCCTGCTCGGGCCGCACGACCCCCGGCTCGGCGACCAGACCGCCAGGCTGCGCGACGTCCTGCGGGGGCTGATGCCCCTGTGGCCGCTCGGCGGGCTGCCCCTCGGCGACGTGCGTGACACCGCCGAACTGCACACCCGGCTGCTCACGCCGTACGGCGAAGGCAGCGGTGAGGGCAGGGCCAGGCACTTCGGGCCCGGCCACTACCTGACGACCCGGCGCTACGTGGAGGTGCTGCGCGAGGTGACCGGACGCCGCCTTCCGACACTTTTCCTGCCCGCCCGCGCCATGCTCCCGGCCGGGCTGCTGGCCGACCTCGCGCAGCGCGTGTGCCCCTGGCACCTCCCGGCGCAGTACGGCGCCGTCTACGTGTGCGCCTGCGCGACCCGGGTCGGCGAGGGGGTGAGCACCGGGGGGATCGTCCCGCGTCCCATGGCCGAGACGGTCGGCGACACCGTGCGCTGGCTGCACGCCAACGGGCTGCTGTCCGACCGGCAGGCGGGTACGGCCCGCGGGGACCTGACGCCGGTGAGGGCCTCATGAGCCCGACGAGCAGACAGACCGACCTGCGGGAGCCCGCCCCCGGAGAAGTGGAGCAGGAGGACACGCCCGCCGTACCGCCCCGCTCGATGGGCCTGCTGCGCGAACGGCACGACAGGCTGCGCGGCCGGATCACCGAGGGCTCTCGCCCGGCGGTCGAGCGGCAGCGGGCCCTGGGCAAGCGGACGGCGCGGGAGCGGCTCGACCTGCTCCTCGACGAGGACTCCTTCACCGAGATCGACATGTACCGCCGCCACCAGGCCGCCGACCTGGGGATGGGCGAGCGGCGCCCGCACACCGACGGGGTGGTCGCGGGCTCCGGCACGATCGACGGGCGCCGGGTCTTCGTCTACGCCCAGGACTTCACGATCTTCGGCGGGTCGCTGGGCCACGCGCACGCGGCGAAGATCCACAAGGTGATGGACCTGGCCATCGCCACCGGAGCCCCCCTCATCGGCCTCAACGACAGCGGCGGCGCGAGGATCCAGGAGGGGGTGATGTCCCTGGACGGCTACGGCGGCATCTTCCGGCGCAACGTCCAGGCCTCCGGTGTGATCCCCCAGATCAGCGTGATCCTCGGCCCCTGCGCCGGGGGAGCCGCCTACTCCCCGGCGCTTGCCGACTTCACCTTCATGGTCCGCGACACCGCGCGGATGTACCTGACAGGGCCCGACGTCGTCGAGGCGGTCAGCGGCAGACGGGTCACCCACGACGAGCTGGGCGGCGCCGAGGTCCACGGCGGACGCTCCGGGGTCGCCACCTTCGTGCACGACGACGAGGAGAGCGCGCTTGAGGACGTGCGCTACCTGCTGTCGCTGCTGCCGAGCAACAACCTGGAGCCGCCCCCGGCCCTCCCGCCCTGCCAGGCCACCACCGACCACCGGCCCGCCTTCGCCGAGATCGTGCCCGTCGAACCGAACCGGCCCTACGACATCCGCTCGGTCGTCGCCGAACTTGTCGACGACGGCGAGTTCCTCGAACTCCAGGAGAACTGGGCGCAGAACGTGGTGTGCGCGCTGGCCCGCGTCGACGGCGAGGTCGTCGGCCTGGTCGGCAACCAGCCCATGGTGCTCGCCGGGGTCCTGGACGTCGCGGCATCCCAGAAGGCGGCGAGGTTCGTCCGCTTCTGTGATGCCTTCGGCATCCCGCTGGTGACGCTGGTGGACGTCCCCGGCTTCCTGCCGGGCCCCGACCAGGAACACGCGGGCATCATCAGGCACGGCGCCAAACTGCTGTACGCCTACTGCGAGGCCAGCGTGCCCCGCGTCCAGGTCATCCTGCGCAAGGCGTACGGCGGCGCCTACATCGTGATGGACTCCCGCTCCATCGGCTGTGACCTCTCCCTGGCCTGGCCGACGAACGAGATCGCGGTGATGGGCGCGCAGGGGGCGGTCAACGTCATCTTCCGCAAGGAGCTGGCCGCCGCGACCGATCCCGCGGAGCTGGCCGCCGAACTCGTCACCGAGTACTCGGAGCGGCTCATGCACCCGCACTACGCCGCCGAACGCGGGCTGGTCGACGACGTCATCGACCCGGCGGAGACGCGCGCCGTGGTCGCCCGTGGCCTGGCCATGCTGCGCAACAAGCGCCAGACGCCGCCACAGCGCAAACACGGCAACATCCCCCTCTAGGGCGTGTTTCCTGGATCTTTACGCCTACTGCGGTCGTCCAGGCGGCGCCCCACTTCGTTGGCCTCGTCGCCCATAACTCCGTTATGAGCTCCTCGGCCGCCTCGCGGTGCATCCACCTGGACGATCCTCGCAACGGCGAAGATCCACAAAACACGCCTAGCCCTCCACCTCCAGGGGCATCCGCTCCTTCGACAGGGCGACCGAGCGGGCCGCGCTGTCCAGGTCGTCTCCCGAGCTGATCATCAGGGCGGTGAGCTGGGCCTCGAAGCAGCGCTCGGCGTCGTAGGGGGCGATGAGGTAGTCGCCGAGCTCCAGGGTGACCAGCCCGTGGATCGCGCTCCACATCTGGTGGGCGACGAGTTCGGCGTCCTCGGCCCTGAAGCGGCCCGCCTCGAAGCAGCGGGTGGCGCACTTGACGACGTTGCCCAGCGTGTAGCGCCCGTGCTGGCGGTCCTCCTCGGTCAGGGAGAACCCGGCCAGGGACGCCCCGCCGAACATCACCGCGTACAGGTGCGGGTTGGCCAGCGCGTTGTGGCGGTAGGCCCTGCCGAGCAGTGCCATGTCGGCCACCGGGTCGTCGGTCTGCCGCACGTGGGTGAGGTGACGCTGCAATCGGGCGAACCCCTCGTGCACGATCTCGCGCACCAGCCCGCTCATGCCCCCGAAGTGGGTGTAGACCGCCATCGTCGAGCTGTCGGCCTCGGTGGCCAGGCGCCGGGTGGACAGGGCCTGCGGGCCCTCCTCCGCGAGCAGCCGGGCGGCGATGTCGACCAGTGCGGGACGTGTCCTGGGATCTGCCCGGCGAGGACTCATGTTGACAAGTATTACATAACGCCGATATGTTTTAAGCACAACACTGTTATGGTATTGCTGACCCCGCTCGGAGGAGGCGCCCCATGGCCGCCCCAGCTCGCGCGTCCGACCAGGCAACGGTGGCCCCGGCGGCGCCGTCACCGCTGCGGCTCCCCGTCGAGGGTGGCCTTCCCGAGGGGCTCGACGGCTGTTTCCTCCAGGCGTTCCCGCACCCCCTCGGCGACGGCAGGACGGTTCTGTCCGGCGTCCGCCTGCGCGGCGGAGAGGCGTTCCGGCACCGCGCGCGCACCACGGTTCCCCCGGACGGCCCCTTCGGGCCGGTGCCCGCGCTGGCCCCCGCCGTACGGCCCGCGAGCCTCGAAGCCCGGGTCCCCGGACCCTTCACGCTCGCCAGGCCCGTCCGCGACCCCGCGACCGGACGGTGGCACACGGTCGCCTCCTACCCCGGTCTCGGCCACGCCGAGCACCTGGTCGCCGGTCCGCACGGCACCGTCTCCCACGCCCGGCCCTTCGCCCTCGACGGCGCGCCCCTGATGGCCGCGACCGCCCTCACCGCCCGCCACGTCGTCGTGTTCGACCTGCCGGTCCTGCACGACCGCGCCGTCGCCCTGGTCGGGACCCGCCCGCCGTACTCCTGGCAGCCGGGCCGCGGCGCACGGCTCGGACTGCTGCTCCGCGAGGGGGCGCCGGAGCCGCGCTGGTTCGGGATCGACCCCTGCCACGTCTCCCGGGCGGTCAACGCCTACGAGGAGGACGGCCGGGTCGTGGTCGACGCCGTGCGCCACCCCCGCCCCGGGGGGCGGCCGAGCCTGTGGCGCTGGCGGCTCGACCCGGCCACCGGCGCCGTCGAGGAGCGGGAACTGCTGCCCGGGACGGAGACGGCCCTGGCCGACGGGCGGACGACGGGGCGGGCGCACCGCCACGTGTTCGGCGTCCGCGACCGGGCGCTCGTCCACCACGACCTGGTGACCGGCGAGGTCCGGGAGCACCGGTTCGGCGCGGGCCCGCGCGTGGGGGAGCCCGTGTTCGCGCCGAGGGGGCCGGGCGAGGCGGACGGTTGGCTGCTCGTCTTCGCTCGTGACGACGCCAGGCGCGAGGGCGCCCTGCTGGTGTTCGACGCGCTCGACCTCGCCGCCGGGCCGTACGCCGCCGTCCACGTCCCCTGCCCCCCGCCCGCGTACGGCCGCGCCACCTGGCTGCCCGCCTGATCGGAGGACAGGAGAGCATCGCAATCCGGGAGATGCGCTGTACAGCGGGCGGATGTGACGCTGACTGCGTGACCGGACGCGACGGCGGCCGTCCGCGACGGGGGTGAGGCCCCCGGCCACCGACGCCCCCGTGCCCGTCCGTGCCCGCGGATCCGCCCCGGCCCCCGGTTCCCGCCCGCGCGGGTGACCCGTACGGCGGGCTCCGGTGGAACGAACGGATTGGAGTACGCGATGGCTTCCTCTTCCCCCCGGGGTTCCGTCCAGGGGCGCTTCGCCGCCCAGGTGGCGCTGACCCCGGACGCGACGGCCGTCTCCTTCGACGGCCTGCGCCTGACCTACCGGGAGCTGGACGAGCGGGCCAACCGGCTCGCGAACCTGCTGCTCGAACGGGGAGCCCGTCCCGAGACGCCGGTCGCGGTGCTGATGGAGCGCTCGGCCGACATGGTCGCCGCCCTCCTGGCGGTGCTCAAGACCGGCGCGTTCTACCTGCCGCTGCACACCTCCCACCCACCGGAGCGCATCCAGTGGATCATGGACCACGCGGGCGCGCCGATCCTGCTGGCCGACCCGATCACCCGAGAGCGCGGTCTTCCCGAGGGTGGCCCGCTCGTCGTCGTCGAGGGGGGCCGCGAGTCGCGGGAGGCCTCCCCGGCCGACCCGGGGATCGACGCCCACCCCGACCAGCTCGCCTACCAGATGTACACCTCGGGCTCCACGGGGGAGCCGAAGGGCGTCGGCGTCACCCACGGGGGAATCCTCGGGCTGGTCTCCGACTCCTGCTGGGAGGGCGGACGGCACGAGCGGGTCCTGATGGTCGCGCCACACGCCTTCAGCGTCTCCACCTACGAGCTGTGGGTGCCGCTGCTGCACGGCGGCCAGGTCGTCGTCGCGCCCCCCGGCCTCCTCGGCGTGGCCACCCTCGGACGGCTCGTGACCGAGGAGGCGATCACCGGGCTGCACCTGACGGCGGGCCTGTTCCGGGTGGTCGCCGAGGAGGCGCCCAAGTGCCTGGCCGGGGTGCGCGAGGTGCTGACCGGCGGGGACGTGATCGCGCCCTCTGCCGTACGGCGGGTGCTCGACGCCTGCCCCGACACGGTCGTCAGGGCCATGTACGGTGCCACGGAGACGGCGCTGTTCGTCACCCACGGCCCGATGACCGCCCCCTACACCGAGGACGGCGCCGTGCCGGTCGGCGGCCCGCTCGACGACGTACGGCTGCGCGTCCTCGACGAGAACCTCACCCCCGTCCCGCCAGGCACGGTCGGCGAGCTGTACGTCGGCGGCTCGCGGCTGGCGCGCGGCTACGCGGGCCGGGCGGACCTGACCGCGCAGAGCTTCGTCGCCGACCCGTTCGCGGGCCCCGGCGAGCGGATGTACCGCACCGGCGACCTGGTACGGCTGACGCCCAGGGGACAGGTCGACTTCGTCGGCCGCGCCGGGGACCAGGTGAAGATCCGGGGCTTCCGGGTCGAGCCCGCCGAGATCGAGGCGATCCTGGCCCGGCACCCCGGACTCGCCCACGTCGCCGTCGTCGCCAGACAGGTCGAGCCGGGGGACCGGCGGCTGGCCGCCTACGTCGTGCCGGGACCCGGTCCCGTCGACGTCGAGGCGCTGCGCGCCCACGCGGCGCGGGCACTGCCCGACTACATGGTGCCCGCCGCGTTCGTCGTGCTCGACGCGCTGCCGCTGACCCCCAACGGGAAACTGGACCGCGCGGCGCTGCCCGCGCCCGACTTCACGGGCCTGACCGCCTACCGCGCCCCGGACGGCCCGCTTGAGGAGACCCTGTGCTCGCTGTTCGCCGAGGTGCTCGGCGTGGAGCGGGTCGGCGTGGACGACAGCTTCTTCGACCTCGACGGGCAGTCGCTGCTGGCGATGCGGCTGATCAGCCGCATCCACGCCGAACTCGGCGAGGACCTGCCGATCAGCGCCCTGTTCGACACCCCGACGGTCGCGGGCCTGGCGGCACGCCTCGGCGGTGCCCCGTGATTCACGAGAAGGAGAGCGAGATGGCCAACCCCTTCGAGAACCCGGACGGCGCCTTCCTCGTGCTGGTCAACGAGCGGGGCCAGCACTCCCTGTGGCCCGTCTTCGCCGCCGTGCCCGCCGGATGGGCCGTCGCCCACGGCCCCTCCGGGCGGGAGGACTGCCTCGACCACGTCAGGACGAACTGGACCGACACCCGGCCCCGTGACCTCGCGGCCCACCTGGACGCCCAGCACTGAGCAGGACCCCTCACGAGAGCTTCAACGGACACCACCGGCGACTGGCCGCGCCCGCGTGCCGGTTCCCGCCCACCGCAACGCACGAGGAGTGGTACGTGACCATCGACGCCGCGCGCGGTACGCCCCGGGGGACCGTCGCAGAGCCCCCGCCCGAACTCGTCCAGCTGCTCACCCCTGACGGCAGGCGGGTCGAGCACCCGGACTACGACGCCGTCTTCACCGCGCAGGAGGTCAGGAGTCTCTACCGGGACCTGGTGATCGTCAGAAGGCTCGACGAGGAGGCCCTGGCCCTGGCCAGGCAGGGGGAGCTGGCCGTCTGGCCGTCGCTGCGCGGCCAGGAGGCGGCGCAGGTCGGCTCGGCCCGCGCCCTGCTGCCCGGGGACATGGCCTTCCCCAGCTACCGTGAGCACGGCGTCGCCTGGTGCAGGGGCGTGGACCCGGTGCGGGAGCTCGGCTCCTTCCGCGGCATCAACCACGCCGGGTGGGACCCCAGGGAGCACAACCTGCACCTGCCGACGATCGTCATCGGCAGCCAGGTCCTGCACGCCACCGGCTACGCCATGGGCGTCCAGCGCGACGGCGCCGAGGACGCGGTGATCGCCTACTTCGGCGACGGCGCGACCAGCGAGGGCGACGTCAACGAGGCGTTCGCCTGGGCGGCCGTGCAGAACGCGCCGATCGTCTTCTTCTGCCAGAACAACCAGTGGGCGATCTCCGAGCCGACCGAGCGGCAGTCACGCGTCCCGCTGCACCGGCGCGCGGACGGCTTCGGCTTCCCCGGCGTCAGGGTGGACGGCAACGACGTGCTGGCCTGCCTGGCGGTGACCGCCAGGGCGCTGGACGACGCGCGCAGCGGGCTGGGGCCGACGCTGGTCGAGGCGTTCACCTACCGGATGGGCGCGCACACGACGACGGACGACCCGGGCCGCTACCGCCCCCGCGCCGAGGCCGAGGCCTGGCTGCTCAAGGACCCCGTGGACCGGGTGAAGACCCACCTGCTGAGCAGCGGCGCCGCGGACGAGGCCTTCCTCGCCGAGGTCGAGGCGGAGGCGGCACGGATCGGGACAGACATGCGCACCCGGTGCCGCGAACTGCCCGACCCCGACCTCGACGAGCTGTGGGACAACGTCTACGCGGCCGAGCACCCGCTGGTCGAGGACGAGCGCGCCCGCTTCGCCGCCTACCTGGCCTCCTTCGAGGACGTGCCGCGGTGAGCGCCGAGGACCTGTCCCTGTCACGGGCGATGAACGAGGGCCTGCGCAAGGCCATGGAGCACGACCCCAGGGTCCTCGTCATGGGGGAGGACGTCGGCAGGCTCGGCGGCGTGTTCCGGGTGACCGACGGCCTGCAGAAGGACTTCGGCGAGAGCCGGGTCATCGACACGCCCCTGGCCGAGTCGGGCATCGTCGGCACGGCCATCGGGCTCGCGCTGCGCGGCTACCGCCCGGTGTGCGAGATCCAGTTCGACGGCTTCGTGTTCCCCGCCTTCAACCAGATCACCACCCAACTCGCCAAGATGCGGCTGCGCTCCCTCGGCATGCTCGAACTGCCCGTCGTCGTCCGGATCCCGTTCGGCGGCGGCATCGGCGCCGCCGAGCACCACGGCGAGTCCCCGGAGGCGTACTTCACCCACACCGGCGGCCTGCGCGTGGTCGCCTGCTCCAACCCCTCCGACGCCTACACGATGATCCAGCAGGCCATCTCCTGCCCCGACCCGGTGATCCTGTTCGAGCCGAAACGGCGCTACTGGGACAGGGCGCGGGTCGAGCTCGACACCTCGGGCGCGGTACCCCTCGGCCGGGCGGTGGTCGCCCGCCCCGGGCGGGACGTGACGCTGCTGGCGTACGGCCCGACCGTGCGGACCTGCCTCGAAGCCGCCCAGGCCGACGGGAACCGCTCCATCGAGGTCGTGGACCTCCGCTCGCTCAGCCCCCTGGACGAGGAGACGGTGCTGGCCTCGGTGCGCAAAACCGGCCGGTGCGTCGTCGTGCACGAGGCCCCGGTGTTCAGCGGGTACGGCGCCGAGCTGGCGGCCAGGATCACCGAACGCTGCTTCTACGACCTGCAGGCGCCGGTGCTGCGGGTCGGCGGCTTCTCCACGCCGTATCCGCCCTCACGCCTCGAACGGCACTACCTCCCCGACCTCGACCGCGTCCTCGACGCCGTAGACCAGACCATGGCCTGGTGACCATGGAAGAGCTACGGCGGTTCTCGCTCCCCGACGTCGGGGAGGGGCTCATCGAGGCGGAGATCGTCAGGTGGCACGTGCGCCCCGGCGAGACCGTGGAGGTCAACCAGGTAGTCCTGGAGATCGAGACGGCCAAGGCCGTCGTCGAACTGCCCTGCCCCTTCGCCGGCACCGTACGGGAACTCCTCGTCGAGGAGGGCACCACGGTCGACGTCGGCACGCCGCTCATCACCGTGGCCACCGGCGAGGCCGCCCCCGCGGCTCCGGGAGGCGACCGGGTGCCCATGCTCGTCGGGTACGGCGCCATGCCGGACGCGACGAGCCGCAGACCCCGCAGGACACCTCCCCCGGAGACCGGGAACGGCGGCAGGGCGGCGGCCAAACCACCCGTGCGCAAACTGGCCAGGGACCTCGGCGTCGACCTGGCCGCCCTCACCGGGACCGGGCCGCGGGGCTCCGTCACCCGCGAGGACGTCCGGCGGGCAGCCGTACCGGAAGGGCGGGCAGCCGTACCGGAAAGGGAGACCGGTGCGGAGCGGGAGCGGATCCCGGTCAGGGGGGTGCGCAGGCACACGGCGGCGGCGATGGTGCGCTCGGCGTTCACCGCCCCGCACGTGACCACCTGGCTCCAGGTGGACGTCACCGCGATGACGGAGCTGGTCACGCGGCTGCGCGGGCTTGCCGACTTCGCCGGGACCAGGGTCTCGCCGCTGCTGCCCGTCGCCAGGGCGCTGGTGACCGTGGCCGGGCGCAATCCCATGATCAACTCCTCGTGGGACGAGGACAACCAGGAGATCGTGCTCTGGCGGCGGGTCAACCTCGGCGTCGCCGTCGCCACAGAACGCGGGCTGATCGTCCCCAACGTCAAGGGGGCCGACGCCCTGTCGCTGCCCGCCCTGGCCCGCGCCCTGACGGAGCTGACCGCGACCGCGCGGGCGGGCAGGGCCACCCCCGGCGACCTGTCGGGGGGAACTCTCACGATCACCAACGTGGGCGTCTTCGGGGTGGACGGGGGCACCCCGATCCTGACGCCGGGGGAGTCGGCGATCCTCGCGCTCGGCCAGATCAGGGAGACGCCCTGGGTGCACGAGGGGCGGATCGCGGTCCGCAGGGTCGCCACGCTGGCGCTGTCGTTCGACCACCGGATCGTGGACGGCGAACTCGGCGCCGCGGTGCTCCGCGAGATCGGCGCCATGCTTGAGGACCCGCTGCTGATGCTCGCCTGGTCCTGACCCCGCCACACACGGGTGCCATGCCGTACGGCGGGAGCCAGGGCACGCGGAGACGCCGCCCGGTCGGGAGGGCCGGGCGGCGTCCGCGCGGGGGGCGGTCAGGCCGGGTTGACGGGGCTGTTCTGGTAGGCGGCGAGCCGCCACCGCCCGTCCTCCTTGACGACCAGCCAGGAGGCCCGGATGGCGCGCTCGGAGGAGACCTCGGTCTCGCCGGGGGCCAGCACGCCGCCCTGCGTGATCAGCACCCCGGCCGTCTCACCGAGGAACCTGAGGTCGATGGGCGTCCCGGTCACCTGGGTGCCCTTGAACGGACCCTCGAACGCCTCCGCCATGAACGAGCGGATCTCCTGGCGGCCCTTGCGGTAGAGGCCGGGCAGGATCATGCTCCCGTCCTCGGTGAAGACGTCGGCGAAGGCCTTCGCGTCGTGTTCGGCCCAGGCGTCCACGACGCGCTGGGGGACGGCCGCGACGGCGGCCCTGTCGGCGGCTCTGTCGGCGTCTGAAGGGCTGGTCGTTGTCATGGTTCTCCCTTTCTCCTGGCTCTCTGGAAAATCTCCTGGCTGTTCTGAGGGCTCAGGCGGCCTCGTCCGGGAACTCCCAGGCGGGAGGCGGGAACGCGCGGGCACGCGGTCCTTTTCCTCGCACCCGGGTCCAGGTCACGCCCTCTGTCTCCTTGTCGTCACCGGGTGGGGAGGAGGGGTCCTCCCGCTGGGTGGGGGGTGGCTCGGGCACGCGGCCCATCGGCCGTCTCGATGCGGGAACGTCGGCGGTCAGCACCATTTCCTCCAGGGAACTAGCTGGGAAGCGGCGAACGGGAACCGGGAGGCGTGATCCGCCGTGCCGTTCTTACGGTCACGGAGCGTTCGCGTGGCCATGGAAGGCGGAGACCGGCGATCCCCCGCTCGGGAACCGGCCGGTGCCGGACGGCCTGTCATCCACCGGCGATGGCGGCGACCGCCCCCGGTGTACTCACCCTCCGACCGTCCCACCCGGCGCCGGGACCCCGCATCTCTCGGATTGCGCTGTCGAAGCTCCCGGAAAAACCATGACGATCTGGGCAATCTGGGAGAACGGCATCGTCCTCGCCGGGTGCCACGATTGAGGTCCGCTTCCCTGAGGAGTTGCCGAGGTGCGAGACGAGAAGACAGGCCCTGCGCCCGTGACCCGCCCGCTGACCGGTGAGGAGTACGTCGAGAGCCTGCGTGACGACCGCGAGATCTACGTGTACGGCGAGCGCGTCAAGGACCCCACGACCCACCCGGCCTTCCGCAACCCCATCCGGATGACGGCGCGGCTCTACGACGCGCTGCACGACCCGGCCAGGCGCGAGGTCCTCACCGCGCCGACCGACACGGGAAGCGGCGGATACACCCACAGGTTCTTCACCACCCCGCACAGCGCCGAGGACCTCGTCGCCGACCAGCGGGCCATCGCGGAGTGGGCGCGCATGAGCTACGGCTGGATGGGACGCAGCCCCGACTACAAGGCGTCCTTCCTCGGCACGCTCGGCGCCAACGCCGACTTCTACGAGCCCTTCGCCGACAACGCGCGCCGGTGGTACGCCGAGTCGCAGGAGAAGGTCCTGTACTGGAACCACGCCATCGTCCACCCCCCGGTGGACCGCAGCCGCCCCCCGGACGAGGTCTCCGACGTCTTCGTCCACGTGGAGCGGGAGACCGACGCGGGCCTGGTCGTCAGCGGCGCCAAGGTGGTCGCGACCGGCTCCGCGCTCACCCACTACAACTTCATCGCCCACTACGGACTGCCGATCAAGAAGCGGGAGTTCGCGCTGGTGGCCACGGTGCCGATGGGCGCGCGGGGGATGAAGCTGATCTGCCGTCCCTCCTACACCGCGGCGGCGGCGGTGATGGGCAGCCCCTTCGACTACCCGCTCTCCTCACGGCTCGACGAGAACGACACCATCCTCGTGCTGGACAAGGTCCTCATCCCCTGGGAGAACGTCTTCGTCTACGGCGACGTGGGCAAGGTCCAGCTCTTCACCGGGCACTCCGGATTCATCGAGCGCTTCACCTTCCACGGCTGCACCCGGCTCGCGGTGAAGCTGGAGTTCATCGCGGGGCTGCTGGCCAAGGCCCTTGAGATCACCGGCACCAGGGACTTCCGCGGCGTGCAGAGCAGGATGGGCGAGGTCCTGGCCTGGCGCAACCTCTTCTGGGCGCTGTCCGACGCCGCCGCGCGCAACCCCGTCCCGTGGCGCAACGGCGCGGTGCTGCCCAACCCCCAGTACGGCATGGCCTACCGGTGGTTCATGCAGGTCGGCTACCCCAGGATCAGGGAGATCATCCTGAAGGACGTCGCCAGCGGGCTGATCTACGTCAACTCCAGCGCCGACGACTTCAGGAACCCGGAGATCCGTCCCTACCTGGACAGGTTCGTCCGCGGCTCGAACGGTGTGGACGCCGTCGAACGCGTCAAGGTCATGAAGCTGCTGTGGGACGCGGTCGGCACCGAGTTCGGCGGACGGCACGAGCTGTACGAACTCAACTACGCGGGCAACCACGAGAACACCCGCGTCGAACTGCTGCTCGGCCAGGGCGCCTCCGGCCAGATCGACGGCTACAAGGAGTTCGTCGAGCGCTGCCTCGGGGAGTACGACCTGGACGGCTGGACCGTGCCCGACCTGTCCTCCTTCGACGACCTGCGCCACGCCAGGAACGGCCTGCTCAACGGCTGAGCCGTCCGCACCCGGCCACCCCCTCCGCATGGCGCCCCGGGGCGTCTTCGGTGAAGACTGACAAAAGGGGCACACAGGGGTGTGGTTGCCGGCGGACCCCGGGACGGCGCCGGGGAGAGTGGAGAGAACGGGTGCGGCGCTCATGGTCCCTTGGCTGGCGTGACTCCACCTACCTCGCGGCCCGGCCGGGACGGGAGCGGGTCAACCGGTTCGTCGTGATGCTGCTCGTCCTGCAGCGCGCCAGCTACCTGGTGCCCGCCGCCGCCGGGGCCTTCAGCGCCGACCCCCTCTACCGGAACGTCGCGCTGAACGCGGCCCTGCTGGCCGTCGCGGTCGCGTGGAACACCACGCTGGTCGTGGCCACCCGGCGCCGTGGCTGGTTCGCCGGGTGGGCGGTGGCCGGGGACGTCGTGGTGACCTGCACCCTCCTGCTGGCCGTCAGCCCCAACTGCCTCGGCGACGCCCTGACCTCGGCGAACTGGTCGTCGTCCGCCCTCATGGCGACGGGGGCGCTGGCCGGGGCGGTCGCGGAGTCCCTCGCCGGGGCGTGGGCGCTGCTGCCGCCCGCGCTGGCCTACATGGTGGCGCACGCCGGTGACCTCGGCATCCGGTATCCGCTGCCCGTCGACATCGCGGTGCGCCTGAACTCCTACCTGTGGTTCGCGGTCATCGTCTGCTTCATCCACCGCTACCTGAAGGCGCAGGCCCGCCGCCTGGACGACCTCGCCGACCGGCGCCTGGCCACCGAGACGGGCCGCGTCGCCGACCAGGCGCGCTCCGCCGAACGCCTGGCGCACTACCGGCGGCTGCACGACACGGTGCTCACCACCCTGACGGCCATCGCCCGCGGCGGTCTCGACCACCAGGAGGAGCAGGTACGGCTGCGCTGCGCCGCCGACGCGGAGTACGTCCGGCTGCTCATCGGGCGCGAGGGCACCGGTACGGCGGCCCGCCTTGAGGAGAGCCTGGCCGGGGTCGTCACCAGGGCCTCCGGGCTGGGGCTGCGGGTCCGCTACGCCGCGGCCTCCCTCCCCGAGCGGGTGCCCGGGGCCGTCGTCTCCGCGCTCGCGGACGCCTCACAGGAGGCGCTCAACAACGTGGTCCTGCACTCGGCGACCAAGGAGGCCTGGCTGACGGTCATCGGCGAGGACGAGCCCGGGAACGTTCCCGGCCACCGGGTGACCGTGCGCGTCGTGGACCGGGGGAGGGGCTTCGACCCGGCCTCGACCGCCCCGGGGTTCGGGCTCACCTCCTCGGTGGCCGAACGCATGCGCGAGGTCGGTGGCCACGCCGCCGTCCTCTCCGCCGAGGGGGAGGGCACCTGCGTCGAACTGGTCTGGCCCGCTCCCCAGGAAGCCCCGGGGTCAGTCCTCGACGGTCACGTCAACCGAGACGGAGACCGGCCCCGGCAGGGGGTTGCCCCCGCCACCGGGTCCCGAGGGACCGGGCGTCAGGCTGACCGTGGCGTGCACGGTTGACCCACAGGGCACGACCCCGGTGGGACCCTCCACGACGTGGACCCCGTTCCAGACACGCAACGCCTGGCTGCGGGTGCCGAGGGAGTCACCGCACACGACGTTCGCGGCCACGGTCGCCAGGAACTCGACGGGCCTGCCCGGCGGCTCCGCGATGCCGACGGTCTCGACGACCCCGTAGGTCCGCACCTGAAGCCCCGTGACGTCCACACACGCCTTGACGACCACCCCCCGCACCGGCGCCGTAGAAGCACACGTCGTCGTCGGCGCCCTCCCCACGACCTCCCCCGCAGCGGGACTCCCCACCAGGAGAGCCCCGACCCCCACCAACACAACCGCCCCCCGAACAACCCGCCCCATCACAAGCCCCACCCCATGTCACATCACGTGCCACCCCCCGGTGACCCCCCGCCCATCGTGCCCTGCCGCTCTCTGGAAAGCCTGCTCATCCCCCAGGTGTCGCGCATGAAGGGTTTGGGGTACCGGTGCCATGCGTGAGGAGTTTCCGGCTTGGGCGCGTCGGTGAGCTGGACTGAGGAGTGACGGAGCGCAGCGGAGGAGCGACGAGGGAAGTCACCGACTTCAGGCGCCCAAGCCCGCGGCGCCGCCAGGCGCCGCAAATAGGCAGGGCCGCAAAAGCTACCTCAACCAGCCGTCCTCCCTAACCCTGGTAGCCAGATCAAGTTTCGTATACGCCGGTCTGCCCGCCCTGCGGTACTTCTCCTTGACCCGGTCGAGGTAGTTCTTGGCGGTTCCCGGTTGGACGCCCGCGCTGCGGGCCGCCGCGGAAAGCGTCATCCCCGACGCGTAGGCCAGCAGTACGGCCCGCTCCTGGGGGGAGAGCACGGGCCGGTCGGCGGCGCGGTCGGACAGCCAGCTCAGCGCGAGTTCCGGGGAGTGGGTGCTGCCCCGGGTGGCGACCTCGCGGACGGCCGAGGTCAGCACGCCCAGGTCGTGGTCCTTGGTGAGGTAGCCCCCGGCCCCGGCCCTGACCACCTGGGAGCCCATGGTGGGGGAGGGGACCACGCTGACCACGAGCACCCGACTGCCCGCGGTCACGAGTCTGCGCACGTTGCCGATCGGGTCGGAGCGGTCGGCCAGGAGCAGGTCGAGGATCACCACGTCGGCGGGGGCGTGTCCTCCGGCGAGCAGTTCGGTGACCGTGCGGGCGGTGCCGGTCAGGTGGATGTCGGTGACTCCGGAGAACCAGGCGGTCAGTCCGTCGAGCAGCATCCGGTCGTCGTCGACCACTGAAACCGCGATCATGGGTGCCCTTCCCGGCGCCGAGGAAACGGGGCGGCCTCGCCGTGTTATGAGCGCGTCAAAACCCCATTATGTCCTTACTTTCCGGCCTGACTAACTTAGATCATCACGCCGGGCGAAGGTGGGAAATATGACATATATCAAGGCGCATGACCGCGGTGAGAGGCTCAGCCCCCGCGAGCCGTACGGCCGGGCAGGAGGGCTTCGCCGCCGAGCCAGGCGGCCAGTCGCTCACGCTCGACGAGGATCAGCCCACCCTGGTTCGCCTCGGTCAGGGCGGGTCGGGTGAGACGGCCCGAGGTGACCAGGACGCCGGTGTGCCCGGCGAAGGCGTGGGCCAGCGCGCCGAGGAAGTCGCGGACCTGGGAGGCGCCGACGTTGCCGGTGTAGCGCTTGCACTGGAAGGCGAAGGGCTCGCCGCCGGGGCCGACCGCGGTCAGGTCGACGCCCCGGTCGCCCGCCCCGCCGAGCAGTCTGACGTGACGGAAGCCGTCGCGGCGCAGCAGCTCCGCGGTGAGCCTCTCGAACTCCGTTCCTGACAGCCGGTCGACCCGTTCGAGCTCCGCGTTCTCCCGGAACCACCTGCGCTCCCGCTCCGCCTGCACCCTGGCGCGGAGTACGGCGAAGGCCGCCACGAGGACGAGCGCGACGACGGCGGCGGCCACGAACCATGGCCAGTTCCGCTGGAGGAAGGGCAGAATCGCCCTGAGGAGCAGGAACGCCAGTGCCACACCGGCGAGCCAGAGCACGAGACCGGTCTCGCGTCCTTTGCCGCGTCTTCCGCCGCGCCTCCTCGCGCTCGCCGGGCGTCTTCTTCCGGCCGATCGCCGGTCTGCCATCGCGTCAGCTCCCGTCGCCAGGGGGTCGAAGCACGAGTGTGAACGACGTCTCCGACAGAAACGGTCATGGGCGGAGGGAGAGTTCCCCTTTCGTATAGGAAAATCCATCTTCATGGCCCGCCGCGCCGCCGAGGCCGTACGAAAGGGAAAAACCAGAAAAGAACGGATAGTTCGCCATATAAGGCTTATGGAGAGAACGCGAACTGCGTTTGGGGGCCGGTCCCCACCGCCCGGCGCGCGCGGCGGTCCCTCCCGTGGCGGTACGGCGGGCGGGGGCGCCGCCGTACGGCATGGCGGACGGGAGCCGTCGGGGACGGGCGTCCGGCGGCGCTCCGCGGGGTCCGCGCGGGGGGTCGCCGGGGCCGGAGCGGGGAGCGCTCTCTCGTTTGACCCGGAAAGACCGTGCACAGTCTTGGTTCCCTGTGAAATCGCTATTGGATTTTGATTTAAAATGGTAGGGTTTCTCCCTATCATCACCGCATGGACATGGAAATGCGCCATCTTCGGGTTATCCATGCGATCGCGGAGCACGGCAGTATCTCCAAGGCGGCCTCCTCCCTCGGACTGTCCCAGCCCGCGCTGGCAGGTCAGCTCCAGCGCATCGAGCGGATGCTCGGCGGGCAGCTGTTCGAACGGGCCCACGAGGGCAGCCGTCCGACGGCGCTCGGCGGATGGATCCTGGAGCGGTCGGGCTCGCTGCTGCACGCCTTCGGCACGTTGCAGCGGGACGCGCGCCACTACATCGAGCGAGGCACGGGAAAGCCCCTGGTGCGGGTCGGCTGCGCGCCGATGTCGCTGGCGGGATACGTCAGCAACTGCATGTACGACCTGGTGCCCGGGGTCGACTTCACCATCCGCACCGAGGAGTCCATGGACACCCTGCACTCCTTCATGGAGACGGGCAGGCTGGAGCTGGCCGTCCTCGGTGACTATCCGGGCTACGAGCTGACGCCGCCGCCCGGCGTGGTGTACGAGGTCCCGGTGATCGAGCCGATCTTCGTCGGGCTCGCGGAGAACCATCCGCTGGCCGGGCGCGAGGAGATCGACCTGGCCGACCTGGCGGACGACGACTGGGCGATGCCCCCGCAGGCGGAGATGGGCCACCGGGAGCACTTCTGGGACGCGTGCAGGAAACACGGCTTCGCTCCCAAGCTGACCTTCTCGATCAGTCCCGCCCTGGCCTACGACCTGATCAAGGCGGGCAGGTGCGTGGGGATGTTCCAGGCGATCTATCAACCGCATCCGGGGATCGTGGTCCGCCCGCTGGTCGGCACCCCCATGCTGTTCCGCTACATCATCGCCTGGACCAGGCACGGGCCGCTGGCCGAGCACGTGGTCTCCCTGATCAGCAGCGCGATCCGCAGGTACTGGAGCGAGGCGCTGAAGGTCCCCGTCTACGCGTCCTGGCTCGAACGCCACGGACAGCCCCTGCGCTTCCCGTAGCTCGCGCCGGGCGTCTTGGGAGGGTTAACGCGACAAATCTGGTTCGAGTGAAAAAGCTGGAAAAGTGAAGACGTATCGCATCAAGAGGAAAGATTACCGTCTTCCGGATGAGCGCACCGAGAAGGAGGTGGCCGATGCTTTTGAGGCCACAAACCATGAGATTAAACCGGTGCTGCTCATGTTCTGACATCGTGGAAACGCCGTAACGATCAGCGGCGCACAAACGCGATTCCGGAGGATCAATGAAGCTCTATCGCTCATCACTCCGAAACACCACGACGGCCTTCGCCCTCGTGGCGGCTCTCGGGAGTGGACTGGCCACCGTACCGGCCGCTTCCGCCCAGGCAGCCCCCTGTACCGTCAACATCTACCGGGTCAACACAGGTCATGGTGGGTCGAATGTCTACGTTAGTTACACAGGATCTGAAATGGCCTATCCAGACCCGAAGGCGGATGACGCGCGTGTCACGGGGCCGAACACATATGTGATGAAGCCCAACCAGGTCAATGGCAGGCGGGCCGTCTACCTGGCGAGCGGTCGCCTGGCCTGGATGTACGCCCCGGCGCTCGACTATGAGATCTGCCGTTAGCCGGATTCGCCGATTCTCCGAGGGCGGCCCCGCGATCCCGCGGCGCCGCCCTCCTCTTTTTATATTAAAAGCCACTATAAATCCCCAAAAATCACCTATTGAGGGGTACGGCGGGGCGGGGAGAAGCGGGTTCGAACCCCGTCCATCGTCCGTTGCGATAGGAAGGTTTCCTATTCAATACTGTGGACGGCACGGCCTGACCACGGCATACGACGTCACCCGGGCCGACGCCGTACTCCAGTACCGGTGCCGGAGCTGACAGGGGCACTGACTGTGGCCTCCTCCTGAGCGGAGGGTCGTCCGGGCAGGACGTCGTGAACTGCGCATACGCAGGGACGGACAAACCCTGTGAAGACCGGCCAGATCGTGACACGGGAAGGCGGACAAACGTCACTTCCCACGTCAAAAGGGCCGGATGACCAGTTGAAACGCACTGATCATCTGTCAATGGTTGAACGAGTGATCACCCCATAGCGACGCGCTATGGACAGCTGGAGGGTTCCTGACATGTCGGAGTAATGGCACCTTTGGTCCAGCCCTGGCCGGCCACGGCTCCTTGGTCCCTTCCCCCCAGGGGACTTGTGAGAGGAGTCATCCAGAGTGAGATCCAAGCTCAGAACAGGTGCCGTCGCCCTACTGGCGACAGCGGCGCTGGCGGCTTCCACGTTCGCCAACGCGCCCGGCGCCTACGCGGCCAAGTCCGCGACGGACGCGAAGCCCACCCCCGTGGGAGCAGCGCAGAAGCTAGAGAAGGCGTTCACCCCGCCCAACACCGCAGGCCGCGACCGTGCGATCACGAACGCGGGCAAGGCGTTGGCCGCCGACCCCAAGGCACTGCGCAAGAGCGCGCAGGACAAGTTCAACCTCGTCAAGACCACCGACGGTGCCTACGGCCTGCAGTACCTGACCTACAGCCGCACCTACCGCGGGCTGCCGGTCTACGGCGGCGACGTGATCGTGACCACCGACAGGGTGGGCGAGCAGCTCGGCCAGGTCGCGTCCGGTCAGCGGGCGGAGATCAAGGTCGGGGTCACCGCCAAGGTCACGGCCTCGAAGGCCGCGGCCACCGCCCGTGCCAAGCTCGCCAAGGTGGAGAGCGTCGGCACCCCGACCCTGCTGGTCCACGCCGCGGGCACCCAGCCGAAGCTGGCGTGGGAGGTCGTGGTCAACGGCGCGACGGAGAAGGCGCCCAGCGTGCTGCACGTCTTCGTCGACGCGCTGACCGGCACGGTGCTGGACTCCTACGACGACGTCCGCGCGGGCACCGGCAACAGCTTCTACAACGGCAACCCGGTCACCATCCAGACCTCGGGCTCGTCCGGTTCGTACACCATGCGCGACACCACCCGCAGCGGTCTGGCCTGTGGTGGTCAGAATGGCTCGCCGTACACCAAGAGCACCGACTCCTGGGGCAACGGCTCGGGCACCAACCTTGAGACCGCCTGCGTCGACGCCCTGTACGCGGCGCAGACCGAGTGGAACATGCTCAGGGACTGGCTGGGCCGCAACGGCTTCAACGGCCAGGGCGGAGCCTTCCCCGCCCGGGTCGGCCTGAACGACGTCAACGCCTACTGGAACGGCTCCTACACCAACTTCGGCCACAACCAGGCCAACAACAAGCAGGCGACCCCGATGGACGTCGTGGGCCACGAGTACGGCCACGCCATCTTCCAGTTCTCCGGCTCGGGCGGCGCGGGCAGCGGCAACGAGGCCGGTGGCCTGAACGAGTCGACCGGTGACATCTTCGGCGCCCTGCTTGAGCACTACGCCAACAACTCCAAGGACACTCCGGACTACCAGGTCGGCGAGGAGGTCAACCTGGTCGGCCAGGGCCCGATCCGCTACATGTACAAGCCGAGCACCAACGGTGACCCGGACTGCTACAGCTCCTCGATCCCGAACACCGAGGTGCACGCGGCGGCCGGTCCGCAGAACCACTGGTTCTACCTGCTCGCCGAGGGCACCAACCCCGGTGGCGGCAAGCCGACCAGCCCCGTCTGCTCCGGTTCTTCGAGCCTGACCGGCATCGGCATCCAGAAGGCCGGTCAGATCTTCATGGCCGGGCTCAACAACAAGACCACGCCGTGGACGCACGCCAAGGCGCGCGCCGCCACGGTCGCCGCGGCCAAGCAGCTCTTCCCCAACAGCTGCGTCGAGTTCAACGCGGTCAGGGCGGCCTGGAGCGCGGTCAACGTCTCCGCCGGCGCCAACGAGGGCACCTGCAACGCCCCCGGCAACGACTTCTCCGTCTCCCTCAACCCCGGCTCCGGCAGCGTCCAGGCCGGTCAGTCGGCGTCCTCGACCGTCAGCACCACGGTGACGGCCGGCAGCGCCCAGTCCATCACGCTGCGGGCCTCCGGTCTGCCGTCGGGGGCGAACGCCTCCTTCAGCCCGGCGACCATCACCGCCGGTCAGACCTCGACGCTGACCGTCACCACCTCGTCGAACACGCCGAACGGCACCTCGTCGATCACGGTCACCGCGGACGGCACCGAGGTCGACAAGACCGCGACGTACTCGCTGACCGTCACGGGCGGCGGGCCCGGCGGCGGCGAGATCCCCGACATCAGCCTGACCAACGTCAAGGCTCACCTGCAGCAGTTCCAGAGCATCGCCAGCAGCAACGGCGGCAACCGCCGCTCGACCGGCGCGGGCTACACGGCCTCGGTGACCTACGTCGAGAACAAGCTGCGCGCCGCGGGCTACACCGTGACCCGGCAGAGCTGCACCTCGGGCTGCACCGGTGGCGCGGGTCCCAACCTGATCGCCGACTGGCCGGGCGGTGACGCCAACCAGGTCGTCATGTCCGGTGCCCACCTCGACAGCGTCGCCGCGGGCCCCGGCATCAACGACAACGGCTCCGGCTCGGCCAACCTGCTTGAGGTCGCGCTGACCCTCGCCGCCAAGAACCCCACCATGACGAAGCACGTGCGCTTCGGCTGGTGGACCGACGAGGAGCAGGGGCTGCTCGGCTCGAAGTTCTACGTCAACTCGCTCAGCTCGACCGAGCGTTCCAAGATCAAGGTCTACTACAACTACGACATGACCGGCTCGCCCAACGGCGGCTACTTCATCAACAACATCAACACCGCCGCGGCTACCGACCTCAAGGCGTTCTACACGAGCATCGGGGTCCAGACCGAGGAGAACGTCGAGGGCGCGAACCGTTCCGACGACGCCTCCTTCCGCAACGCGGGCATCGCGACCTCGGGTGTGGCCGCGGGCGCCAGCGCCACCAAGACCTCGGCGCAGGCCACCAAGTGGGGCGGTACGGCGGGCAGGGCCTACGACTCCTGCTACCACTCCGCCTGTGACACCACCAGCAACATCAACGACACCATCCTCGACCGGGCTGCTGACGCCGCCGCGTACGCGATCTGGAAGGGCGCCGTCGGTGGCGACACCCCGCCGCCGACCGACGACTTCTCGGTCTCGGTCAGCCCGTCCTCGGCCACGGTCCAGGCCGGTGGCTCGACCACGGCGACGCTGAACACCCAGACCACCTCGGGCAACGCCCAGTCGGTCTCGCTCAACGCCACCGGCGTCCCCTCGGGGGCGAACGTGAGCTTCAGCCCGGCGACCGTCACCAGCGGGCAGAGCTCCTCGGTCAGCATCACCACCTCGTCCACGACCCCGGCGGGCACCTACTCCATCAGCCTCAACGGCAACGGGACGAGCGCCAACCGCTCGGCCGTCTTCACCCTCACCGTCGGCGGCACCGGCGGCGGGCGCACCTTCACCAACGACACGCCCTTCGAGATCAACGACGGTTACCAGGACTACACCGACATCGACGTCAACCTCGACGGGGCCCCCGGCAGCACGTTCACCGTGACGGCCGACATCCAGCACACCTGCTCGCAGGACGTGCGCATCACCCTCTACCAGCCGAACGGATCCTCCCGGGTGCTGAAGTACGAGGGCTACCAGGCCTGCACCCCCTACAACGGGCCGGTCACCTTCACCGTGAGCAACCCCTCCAGGCTCGGCAACGGCACCTGGTCGCTCATGGTCGGTGACTACTTCCAGGGCGACACCGGAGTGGTCAACTCCTGGAGCATCTCCTTCTAGCGGGAAACCCCCGAGAACCAGCGGGAACCCCCGGAAAGACCCAGGCGGTGGCCCGGACCCACGAGGTCCGGGCCACCGCCCCTTTTCTTCGACAGGTCAGCGGGGAAGGTCGGAGACGCTCTCCAGCCAGGCCCGGTGCAGACCCGCGAAGCGGCCCGCGTCCCTGACGAGTCGCTCGGGTGGCCCGTCCTCGACGATCCGGCCGCCCTCCATCACCAGGACCCGGTCGGCGATCTCGACGGTCGAGAGGCGGTGCGCGATGATCAGCGCGGTCCGGTCGGCCAGGACCGTGCGCATCGCCCGCTGCACCAGCCGTTCGCCCGGCACGTCGAGGCTGGAGGTCGCCTCGTCGAGGATCAGCACCGCGGGGTCGGCGAGGAAGGCCCGCGCGAAGGCGACGAGCTGGCGCTGACCCGCCGACAGCCGTCCGCCGTGCTTGCCCACCTGTGTGTCGTAGCCCTCGGCGAGCGCGGCGACGAACCCGTGGGCGCCGACCGCCGTGGCGGCCTCGACGACCTCGTCCATGGTCGCCTCCGGCCTGCCGAACCTGATGTTGTCGGCGATCGACCCGGTGAACAGGAAGTTCTCCTGCGTCACCAGGACCACCGCCTCCCGCAGTGACCTGTCGTCCAGGTCGCGCAGATCGACCCCGTCCAGCAGCACGCGCCCGGCGACCGGGTCGTAGAACCGCGCCACGAGCTTGGCCAGCGTGGTCTTGCCCGCCCCCGTCGTGCCGACCAGCGCCACGCTCTGCCCCGCGGGGATCGTCAGGTCCATCCTGGGCAGCACGGGGGTCCCGTCCAGGTAGGAGAACTCGACCGCCTCGAACCTGACCAGGCCGCGGGGCCGTACGAGAGGAACGGGATCGCGTGGCTCGGCGACGGCGGGGCGCTCCTCAAGCACGCCGGAGAGCTTCTCCAGTGCCGCCCCCGCCGACTGAAAAGTGTTATAGAATTGTGATATTTCTTGCATTGGTTCGTAGAACTGGCGCAGGTAGAGCAGGAAGGCGGCCAGCACACCGACCGTGACCTGCCCGCCGAGCGCCAGCCATCCGCCGTAGAACAGGATCGCGGCGATCGTGACGTTCCCGATCAGCTTGACGCCCGGCGAGAAGATCGCGATCAGGCGCATGCCCCTGACGTTGGCGTCCCGGTAGTCGACGTTGAGCCCGGCGAAGATCTCCTGGTTGCGCGACTCCCTGCGGAAGGCCTGGACCGCCCTGATCCCGGCCATCGACTCCACGAAGTGCACGATCAGCAGCGCGATCGTCTCCCGCGTCCTGCGGTAGGTGATGCTCGACTGCCGCCGGAACCAGCGGGTGAACAGCAGCAGCACCGGCAGCGGAAGCAGCGCCACCAGGCCGAGCCGTACGTCCAGGACGAGGAGCAGGACGGCGGTGCCGGTCAGCGTCAGCACCGCGGTGACCAGCCCGTCGAAGCCGGATTCGAGCATCTCGTAGATGGCGTCGATGTCGGAGGTGAGCCGGGAGACGACCCGGCCGGAGGTGTAGTCCTCGTGGAAGGACAGCGAGAGGCGCTGGAAGTGGGCGAAGACCCGCCGCCGCAGTTCGAGCAGGACGTCCTGGCCGATCCGGCCCGCGCGCCTGAGGAACACCTGGCGGGTCGCCGCCTGGATCGCGGCGGCCACCAGCACCGCCGCGACGACCGTGACGAGCGTGCCCGGACCCTGCCCCGAGGCCATCGGCGGGATGCCCGAGTCGATGCCCACCTTGACCAGGAAGGGGATGGCCAGCGAGGCGCCGTTGCACAGCACGATGACCGCGACGAGCACCGCGATCTCGCGCCGGTACGGCCGCAGCAGCTCGGCCAGCAGCCGCCTTGACCGGGCGCGCAGCAGGAACGAGATCCGCTCCGGCAACTCGTCCTGGTTCTCCGCGGCGACGCCCCGCCAGTCCGTCTCCGGACTCTTCTCCGTCGTCCCGCTCACAGCAGCGCCTCCTGTTCGTCCAGCGGCTCGTCCAGGCCCGCCGACAGCAGCGCCCGGTACTCGGGCACCCTCGCCAGCAGCTCGTGATGGGGGCCGACATGGGCGATCGTGCCGTCGAGCAGCAGCGCGACCCGGTCGGCGAGCAGCACCGTCGAGGCGCGGTGCGCGACGACGATGCCGGTCGCGTCCCGCAGCACCCGCCTGAGCGCCTCCTCGACCAGGGCCTCGGTCTCGACGTCCAGGGCGGACAGGGTGTCGTCAAGGACCAGGACCTTCGGCCTGGCCAGGACGGCACGGGCCAGGGCCAGGCGCTGGCGCTGCCCGCCGGACAGCGACATCCCCTGCTCGCCGATCCTGGTCTCCAGCCCCCACGGCAGGTCGTGGACGAACCCGGCCTGGGCGATCCCGATCGCCGCGGCGATCTCCTCCTCGGTGGCGTCGTGCCGTCCCAGCGTGAGGTTCTCCCTGACGCTCATCGAGAACAGCGTCGGCTCCTCGAAGGCCGTGGCGACCATGGTGCGCAGCGCGGCCAGCGACAGGTCCCGCACGTCGTGGCCGTCGAGGGTGACCCGGCCCTCGGTGACGTCGTGCAGGCGCGGCACCAGGGAGGTCAGCGTGGTCTTGCCAGAGCCGGTCGCGCCGACGACGGCGACCGTCTCCCCGGGGCGGACGTCGAGCCAGACGTCGCGCAGCACCGGCCTGTCCGTACCGGGGAAGGTGAAGCCGACCCCCTCGAAGCGCAGGTGCCCCCGGGGCCGTCCGACCGCGTCGGTGCCGCCGACGATGGCGGGCTCGGTGTCCAGGACCTCCAGCACCCGGTCGGCCGCGGTCATCGCCTCCTGGCCCATCACCAGGATGAAACCGAGCGCGGAGATGGGCCACACCAGTTGCAGCATCAGCGTGGTGAAGGCCACCAGCGTGCCCAGGGTCAGCGCTCCCGAGCCGACCGCGAGCGCGCCGGTCAGCAGCACCACGGCGAGGGTGACGTTGGGGATCACCTCAAGGAAGGTGAAGAAACGGGAGGAGAGCCCCACCTTCTCCATCGCGGTGCGGTAGACCTTCAGCGCCTCCCGTCCGAAGACGCCGCCGACGTACGGCCCGCGCCCGAACGCCTTGATCGTGCGGATGCCCGCGGCGGACTCCTCGATCACGGTGGCCAGGTCGCCCTGCTGGTCCTGGACCCTGCGGGAGGCGTCCACGTAGCGGCGTTCGAACCGCAGCGAGATGAGGGCGATCGGCAGCGCCGAGGCGGCGACCAGCAGGCCGAGCGGCCAGTACATGTTCAGCAGCAGGCCGGTGACCGTCACGATCTGGACGCTGATCAGGACCAGGAAGAGCATGCCGAAGCCGAGGAAGCGCCGGATCGCCGACAGGTCGGTCGTCGCGCGGGACAGCAACTGCCCGGACTGCCAGGCGCCGTGGAAGCCCATCGGCAGCCGCTGGAGGTGGGCGTAGAGGTCGTCGCGGATGCTGGTCTCCACGCCGAGTACGGCCTCGCCGAGCAACCACCGGCGCAGCAGGACCAGCAGCGCCTCGCTCGTGCCGAGGGCCAGCGCGAGCAGGGCCAGCGGAAGCAGCGCGCCGGAGTCGCCGTGGGCGACGGGGCCGTCGATGATCTCCCTGCCGATCAGCGGGACGGCGATGCCGATCCCGACCCCGGTCAGGGCGGCCAGCCAGATGAGGACCAGCCGGGTCGTGTAGGGACGAAGGTAGGACCGCAGCCGCCACAGGGAGGCGGTTCTTAGGCGGCGGGAACGGGTGGTACCGGTATCAGGGGGCATCAGCAGGCGGCACGCTCCTCACTGTCTTCGACTTTCGCCTGAAGGGCCCGTAAAGGCTAAAACCCCCGTCAAACGGTTTTCCGCGTCACGGACCCCCGGTGGACGCCCCGCCGGATCGGCTCCCCCCGTCTGGCGTGCGGCGACCATCAGAGTGTCCGCAACGGTTCAGACGCCGACAACTGTCCTGAAAGTCGGCCTCTCCTGACATCAGGGCCACACGACCCGCGTCTCCACCCTCGGGTGGAGATCTCCGGTCTCCACCCGTGCTCCGATCCGGGCCGGGGCCGCCGTCCCTACCGTCGAGGCCATGGAACCGCTGCAGATCGCCGCCCTCTCCCTCCTCGTCCTCGCCCTCGTCGTCTACCGCCAGATGCGGACCCGGCCCGCGCGGAGCCGCGGCCTCCTGGTCTTCGGCCTCGTCCTCACGGTGGCCGGCGTGTACGGCGGGGGCCTGTTCGACACGGGGTTCTCCGTCCTCGGGGTCGCCGTGGTCGCCGTCGAGGTGGCCATGGCCCTCGCCTTCGGCGCCCTGCGCGCCTGGACCGTGCGGGTGTGGCGGGACGCGGACGGGGTCGCCTGGTCCAGGGGCACCGGGTGGACCCTGCTGGCCTGGCTGGTCTCCTTCGCCGCCCGCCTCGCCCTGTTCGCCGCGGGTGGCGCGCTCGGCCTCACCTACCGGCCGGCCGCCGCCCTCGTCTTCGCGGGCCTGACCGTCGCGGCCCAGGCCGTCCTGGTCGCCCGGAGGGGACGCACGTTTGCCGGAGCCGAATGGGTGCCCGCCGCGCCGCAGGTCGCGCGGGATCGGTAACGTCCATGGCGTGACGAGGCAACACCGGGAGAGCGCGCTCGCCCCCGTCGTCCTGCGGACCGGGGTGATCGCGCTGTTCCTGCTGGCGCAGGCGAGGTCGGGGCCCGGGTTCGGCCTGACGGGGGAGGGGCTCGTGGTCACGGTCCTCGCCGTCGCGGTCGCCGGGCTCCTGGCCGTGGCGATCCTGCCCTCGGCGGCCGCGCCCTCACCGCGCCTGCCGCTCCTCGGGGTGCCCGTCAAGGTCGTGGCCCTCGGCCTCGCGGTGCTGCTCACGGTCTGCCTGGACGCGGTGGCCGCCGACGGACCCGCCGTCGCGGTCCTGCTCTTCGGGGTGGGGACCGCCGCCGTCAGGTATCCCTTCGCCCACTCGCTGCCGATCGGGCTGCTCGCGCTGGGCGGGCTGCTCGTGTCCGGAGCCGTGGCCGGTGCCCTGGACCGGGACCTCAGCCTGGCCTTCAGCGTCTGTATGGTCTTCATGATCGCCTACACGATCAGGGAGCGCAGGGCCGCCAGGAGCGCCCAGGAGCGCGAGGCGGTGCTCGCCGAGCGCGCCCGCATCGCCAGGGAGATCCACGACATCCTCGCCCACAGCCTGTCGGCGCAGGTCGTGCACCTCGAAGGGGCCAGGATGCTGCTGCGCGCCGACCGGGCCGCCGAGGCCCTCGAACGCGTCGAGCGCGCCGGTGACCTGGCCAGGAACGGTCTCGACGAGGCCCGCAGGGCCGTCTCCGCGCTGCGGGAGAACCAGCCGCCGCTGCCGGAGGCGCTGCGGAGACTGGCCGAGGAGTTCCACGCCGCCACAGGGCAGGAGTGCGTCCTGCTGCTGCCGAGCCAGGAACGGCGCCTGCCGCCGGAGACCGAGCTGGCCGTGATCCGCACCGCGCAGGAGGCCGTCACCAACGTGCGCCGCCACGCCCCCGGCTCTCCCGCGACCGTACGGCTCGGCTTCCACGGCGGCTTCTGCGAGCTTGAGGTCACCAACCCCGTCGCGGACAGGCCGGGGACGCCCGGGGGAGGATACGGGATCGTGGGCATGCGGGAACGGGCCGAGCTTCTCGGCGGCACGCTGGAGTCGGGGGAGCGGGACGAGATCTTCCTGGTCCGGCTGCGAGTGCCCGCGTGAACGCCAGGGTGCTGGTCGTGGACGACCAGGCCGTGGTCCGCGAGGGGCTGGTGCTGCTGCTCGGCCTGCTGCCGGACATCGAGGTGGTCGGCTCGGCCCCCGACGGGCGGGAGGCGCTGCGGCTGGTCGCCGAGCTGCGTCCCGACGTCGTGCTGATGGACCTGCGGATGCCGAGGATGGACGGGGTCGAGGCGACCCGTGAGATCCGCGCGGCCTTCCCCGCGACCCAGGTCGTGGTGCTGACCACCTACTCGGACGACGAGTCGGTCTTCGCCGCGCTGCGCGCCGGGGCGCGCGGCTTCCTCACCAAGAGCGCCGACGCCGAGGAGATCGCCAGGGCCGTCGCGGCGGTCGTCAACGGCGACGCCCAGCTCGACCCCGGCGTGCAGCTCCGCCTGCTCAGCGCCGTCGTCGAGGACAGGCGGCCGCCTGGCCGTACCCGGCCTGACGTCCAGAGACAGGGGCCGCTGCCCGACGGGCTGACCCCGCGCGAGGCGGAGGTGCTGCGGCTCATCGCCAGGGGGCTGTCGAACGCCGAGATCGCCGCGGTGCTGTTCGTCGGCGAGGCCACCGTCAAGACGCACATCAACAACCTGTTCGCCAAGGCCCATCTGCGCGACCGGGTCCACGCCGTCACCTACGCCTACCGCGTCGGCCTGGCCGAGCCGGAGGCCCCCGACGCGTAGGGAACGCGTCAATAAACAGTGCGAAGGCGTATGGAACCCATCAAGGCGCGCAAAAACCGATAAATCACGCGATTTCCTTGTCGTATGGCCGCCGCTCGGCGGCCGGGAACGTACGCCGACAAGGAGTTGAGGATGGCCGACGTCATCTTCGTCGCCCTGACGATCGTGGTCTTCGCGGTCCTCGGGCTCGCCGTCAAGGCGGTGGAACGGCTGTGAGCGCCGTCAACGCCATCGGCCTGGCCGTGGCCGTCGTGCTGGCGGCCCTCATGGTCGCCGCCCTGCTGTTCCCGGAGCGCTTCTGATGTCACCGGCCCTGTCGGGGATCGTGTTCATCGCCTCCCTGATCGTCACCCTCGCGGTGGTCCACCGCCCCCTCGGTGACCACATGTACCGCGTCTACACCGGCCAACGGCACCTCGCCGTCGAACGGCTGATCTACCGCCTGGCCGGGGTGCGCCCCGAGGCCGGGCAGCGCTGGAGCGCCTACGCCCGCGCCGTGCTCGCCTTCTCCGCCGTCTCCGTGCTCCTGCTGTACGGCATGCAACGCCTGCAGGACCGGCTGCTGCTGAGCCTGGGCATGCCCCCGGTCCCCGGCCACGTCGCCTGGAACACCGCGGTCAGCTTCGTCACCAACACCAACTGGCAGGCCTACTCCGGCGAGTCCACCATGGGACACCTGGTGCAGATGGCCGGGCTCGCGGTGCAGAACTTCGTCTCCGCCGCGGTCGGCATGGCCGTCGCGATCGCCCTGGTGCGCGGCCTCGCCCACCGTGGGAAGGAGGAACTGGGCAACTTCTGGGTCGACCTGGTGCGCGGCTCGATCCGCATCCTGCTGCCGATCGCCTTCGCCGGGGCACTCGTCCTGGTCGCGGGCGGCCTCGTGCAGAACCTCGCCGCCCCGCACGAGGTGACCACCCTGACCGGTGGCACCCAGGCGATCACCGGGGGCCCGGTGGCCAGCCAGGAGATCATCAAGGAACTCGGCACCAACGGCGGCGGCTTCTACAACGCCAACTCCGCCCACCCGTTCGAGAACGCCACCGGCTGGACGAACTGGGTGGAGATCCTCGCGATCCTGCTGATCCCGTTCGCGCTGCCGCGCACCTTCGGCCGGATGGTCGGCGACAGGCGGCAGGGGTACGCGATCGTCGCGATCATGGCGACGATCGCCGTCGTCAGCGTCGCGGTGCTGACCGGCCTCGAACTGGCCCACGGCGGCACCGTCCCGCAGGCGGCCGGCGCCGCCATGGAGGGCAAGGAGGCGCGCTTCGGCGTCGCGAACTCCGCGACCTTCGCCGCGGCCACCACGCTGACCTCGACCGGCGCCGTCAACTCCTTCCACGACTCCTACACCGCGCTCGGCGGCATGGTCACGATGTTCAACATGATGCTGGGCGAGGTCGCGCCGGGCGGCGTCGGCTCCGGCCTGTACGGCATGCTGGTGCTGGCGGTGATCACGGTGTTCGTCGCCGGGCTGATGGTCGGGCGCACCCCCGAGTACCTCGGCAAGCGGATCGGCGCCCGCGAGATCAAACTCGCCTCGCTGTACTTCCTGGTCACCCCGGTCCTCGTGCTGGTGGGCACGGCGCTGGCGATGGGCTCGCCGGAACAGCGCGCGAGCATGCTCAACGGTGGCCCGCACGGCCTGTCCGAGGTGCTCTACGCCTTCACCAGCGCTTCCAACAACAACGGCTCCGCCTTCGGCGGCCTGTCCGCGGGCACCCCGTGGTACGACGTCGCCCTCGGGCTGTGCATGGCCTTCGGCCGCTTCCTGCCGATCGTGTTCGTGCTCGCCCTGGCGGGCTCCCTGGCCCGGCAGGACCCGGTCCCGGTCTCGGCGGGCACGCTGCCGACCCACCGGCCGCAGTTCGTCGGCATGGTCGTCGGCGTCACGGTCATCCTGGTCGCGCTGACCTTCCTGCCCGCCCTCGCACTCGGCCCGCTCGCGGAAGGAATCCGGTAGAGGTGTCCACCCCAACACTCCACGCTCCCACCGGCCGGGTCGGCGGCGGCCTGCTCGACCCCAAGCAACTGGTCACCTCCCTGCCCGGCGCGTTCACCAAGCTCAACCCCGTCACGCTGTGGCGCAACCCGGTCATGTTCGTCGTCGAGGTCGGCGCGGTCTTCACCACCGTCCTCGCGCTCGTCGATCCCTCCTTCTTCGCCTGGGCCGTCGTGGTCTGGCTCTGGCTGACCGTGCTCTTCGCCAACCTCGCCGAGGCCGTCGCCGAGGGACGCGGCAAGGCCCAGGCCGCGACGCTGCGCGCCGCCAAGCGCGACACCGTCGCCCGCAGGCTCAAGGACTGGCGGCCCGGCGCGACGGAGGTCTCCCACGACCGGGTCGGCGCGTCCGAACTGCGGCAGGGCGACCTCGTGCTCGTCGAGGCGGGGGAGACGATCCCCGGCGACGGCGACGTGGTCGAGGGCATCGCCAGCGTGGACGAGTCGGCCATAACCGGCGAGTCCGCGCCCGTCATCCGCGAGTCCGGCGGTGACCGCTCGGCCGTCACCGGCGGCACGAAGGTGCTGTCCGACCGGATCGTCGTCCAGATCACCCAGCGGCCAGGAGAAAGCTTCATCGACCGGATGATCGGCCTCGTCGAGGGCGCCGACCGGCAGAAGACGCCCAACGAGATCGCGCTCAACATCCTGCTGGCCGCCCTGACGATCATCTTCCTGACCGCGACCGTCACCATGCAGCCGCTGGCCATCTACTCCAGGGCCGTCAACCCCGGCGTCCCCGACTCACCCGCGCTGACCGCCGACGGCGTCAGCGGGATCGTGCTCGCCGCCCTGCTGGTCTGCCTCATCCCGACCACCATCGGCGCGCTGCTGTCGGCGATCGGCATCGCGGGCATGGACCGGCTGGTGCAGCGCAACGTGCTCGCCATGAGCGGCCGCGCGGTCGAGGCCGCCGGGGACGTGTCCACGCTGCTGCTGGACAAGACCGGCACCATCACGCTCGGCAACCGGCAGGCCGCCGAGTTCCTCCCCGCGCCCGGCGTCACGCCGGAGGAACTGGCGGAGGCGGCCCAGCTCTCCAGCCTCGCCGACGAGACCCCGGAGGGCCGCTCCATCGTCGTGTTCGCCAAACAGGCCCACGGCCTGCGGGAACGCGCCCCCGGGGAACTGGCCCACGCCGAGTGGGTGCCCTTCACCGCCCAGACCCGCATGTCCGGGGTCGGGGTGGACGGCCGCCAGGTCCGCAAGGGCGCGGCGACCGCGGTGATGAAGTGGGTGCGCGACCACGGCGGCCACCCGACCGGCGAGGTCGGCGCGATCGTGGACGCCGTCTCCGCCACGGGCGGCACCCCGCTCGTCGTCGGCGAGGTCACCGACGGCACCGCCAGGGTGCTCGGCGTGATCCACCTCAAGGACGTCGTCAAGCAGGGCATGCGCGAACGGTTCGACGAGATGCGCAGGATGGGCATCCGCACCGTCATGATCACCGGGGACAACCCGCTGACCGCCAGGGCCATCGCCGACGAGGCCGGGGTCGACGACTTCCTGGCCGAGGCCACCCCCGAGGACAAGCTCGCGCTGATCAGGAAGGAGCAGCAGGGCGGACGGCTGGTCGCGATGACCGGCGACGGCACCAACGACGCCCCCGCCCTGGCCCAGGCCGACGTCGGGGTGGCCATGAACACCGGCACCTCGGCCGCCAAGGAGGCCGGGAACATGGTCGATCTCGACTCCAACCCCACCAAGCTCATCGAGATCGTGGAGATCGGCAAACAACTGCTCATCACCCGGGGCGCGCTGACGACCTTCTCCATCGCCAACGACGTCGCCAAGTACTTCGCGATCATCCCGGCGATGTTCGCCGCCGTCTATCCCGGCCTGGACGCCCTCAACGTGATGCGGCTGGCCAGCCCGCAGTCGGCGATCCTGTCGGCGGTGGTGTTCAACGCGATCGTCATCGTCGCGCTCATCCCGCTGGCCCTGCGCGGGGTGCGCTACCGGCCTGCCAGCGCCTCCAGGCTGCTCAGCCGCAACCTGTACGTCTACGGCCTGGGCGGCGTCGTCGCGCCGTTCCTCGGCATCAAACTCATCGACCTGCTCCTTCAGTTCCTTCCGGGGATGTCTTAAATGGAACGCCTGCCCGGCTGGGTTCGCCGGCATCTCGCGGCGCTGCGCGCGCTGCTCGTCCTGACCCTGGTGCTGGGGGTCGTCTACCCCCTGGCCGTCACCGGCATCGCCCAGGTCCTCCTCAACCACCAGGCCAACGGCTCCCCCCTGTTCAGGGACGGCCACGAGGTCGGCAGCGAGCTGATCGGCCAGAGCTTCACCGGCAGGGACGGGGCCCCGGCCGGCAAGTACTTCCAGAGCCGTCCCTCGGCGGCGGGTGACGGCTACGACCCGCTGGCCAGCGGCGCGAGCAACCTGGGCCCGGAGGATGTTCTGGACGTCCTGCCCCGTTCCGGCGCCCGTCCCGACACCGGCAGGCAGTCCCTGCTGACCCGGGTCTGCGCCCGCTCGAAGGCCGTGGGACAGCTTGAGGGCGTCGGTGGCGGCAGGCCGTACTGCACGGTGGACGGGGTGGGCGCGGTGCTGAAGGTCTTTCCGGTGACCGGCACCCCCGAGCGGGTGGTCAGCGCCAACCAGGCCTGCCCCGCCAGGCCGTTCCTGGCCACCTACCGGGGCGTCGCCGTCGAGTGCGCCAGGCCGGGCGAGGACCTGTCCGCCGGGCGTACGGTTCCGGTCCGTGGCACGGCGGTCGCGGTCGTGCCCGCCGACGCCGTCACCGCGAGCGGCTCCGGCCTCGACCCGCACATCTCCGTCGCCTACGCCGAACTGCAGGCCCCCCGTGTCGCCAGGGAACGCGGCCTCGGCGTGGCGCGGGTCAGGGAGCTGATCGGGGAGCACACGACGGGCCGCGCCCTGGGGTTCATGGGTGAACCGGTGGTCGACGTCCTGGAACTCAACCTCGCCCTCGACAGGGGATGATCGGAGGAGAGGAGGTGAGTGGGCGATGAGCGGGGCACGCGGGCAACTGCGGATCTACCTGGGCGCCGCCCCCGGCGTCGGCAAGACCTACGCGATGCTCGACGAGGGGCACCGGCGCCTGGCCCGTGGCACGGACGTGGTCGTCGGGCTCGTCGAGACCCACGACCGGCCCCGCACCGCCGCGCTCCTCGAAGGCCTGGAGGTCGTCCCCCGCAGGACCCTGGTCCACCGGGGGGCGAGCTTCACAGAGCTCGACGTGGACGCCGTCATCGCCCGCAAGCCGAAACTGGCGCTCATCGACGAGCTGGCCCACACCAACGTGCCCGGCTCACGCAACGCCAAGCGCTGGCAGGACGTCGAGGAGATCCTGGAGGCCGGGATCGACGTCATCTCCACAGTCAACGTCCAGCACCTGGAGTCGCTCAACGACGTCGTCCAGGAGATCACCGGCGTCCCGCAGCGCGAGACGGTCCCCGACGAGGTGGTACGGCAGGCCGACGCCGTGCAACTGGTGGACATGGCGCCGGACGCGCTGCGCCGCAGGATGGCGCACGGCAACGTCTACCTGCCGGAGAAGGTGGACGCGGCGCTGTCGAACTACTTCAGGGTCGGCAACCTCACCGCGCTGCGGGAGCTGGCGCTGCTGTGGGTCGCGGGCAAGGTGGACGACCAGCTCGACCGCTACCGCGCCGAACACGGCATCGCCGGGACCTGGGAGGCGCGCGAGCGCGTCGTGGTCGCGCTGACCGGCGGCCCGGAGGGCGACACGCTGGTACGGCGGGCCGCCAGGATCGCGGCCAGGACCAAGGGCGCAGACCTGCTGGCCGTCCACGTCACCCGCTCCGACGGGCTCGACGGCACCGACCCGGCGCACCTGGCCCGTCAGCGCGCCCTCGTCGAGAGCCTGGGCGGCACCTACCACCAGGTGGTCGGCGACAGCGTCCCCCGCGCGCTGCTCGACTTCGCGGGCGGGGTCAACGCCACCCAGCTCGTGCTCGGCGCCTCCCGCAGGGGACGCTTCGCCCAGCTGTTCTCCCGGGGGGTCGGGGTCACGACCACCGCGCTGTCCGGCTCCATCGACGTCCACATGATCACCCACGGCGAGGTGGGCAGGGGAGCGGGACGCGACCGGCCGAGGGCGGCGCTCACCCGGCGGCGCAGAATCGCGGGCTGGGCCATGGCGCTGCTGGGCATCCCGGCGATCACCGCGCTGCTCGCCCCGCTCAGGGACGACCTGAAGCTGTCGAGCGCGATCCTGGTGTTCCTGCTCATGGTGGTCTGCGTCGCCCTCGCCGGGGGCATGTGGCCCGCGGTCACCGCGGCCGTCGCCGGGTTCATGCTGCTCAACTACTACTTCACCCCGCCCGTCGACCGCTTCACCATCGCCGACCCGGAGAACCTCTTCGCGCTCAGCGCCTACGTGCTGGTCGCCGTCATGGTGAGCGCGGTCGTCGACCTGGCCGCGAGACGGACCAGGGAGGCGGCCAGGGCGAGCGCGGACGCCGAGGTGCTCTCCACCCTGGCCGGACACGTGCTCAGGGGGGAGGCGGCGCTGGCGTCCCTGCTGGCGCGGCTGCGCGAGACCTTCGGGCTCGCCTCCGTCACGCTGCTCGAACGCACCGGCGAACCCGCCCCCGACGACCGCTCCGAGCCCGGGGCGTGGCGGATCGCGGCCACCTCGGGCGGCCCGCCCTGCGCCACCCCCGGCGCCGCGGACACCGACGTGGTGATCGACCGCGACCTGGTGCTCGCCGCCCGGGGAAGGCTGCTCGACGCGGCCGACCGCAGGGTCCTCGAAGCCTTCGCCGCAGAGGCCGCGGTCGCCCTGCGCCAGGAACGGCTACGGCGCGAGGCGGACCTGGCGGGGCCGCTGGCCGAGGCCGACAGGATGCGCACCGCGCTGCTCGCCGCCGTCAGCCACGACCTGCGCACCCCGCTCGCCTCGGCCAGGATCGCGGTGGACAGCCTGCTCAACACCGAGATCGACTGGAGCGAGACGGACCGGCGGGAGCTGCTGGCCACCGCGGAGGAGTCGCTGGCCAAGCTCGACCGGCTGGTCGCCAACCTGCTCGACATGAGCCGCCTGCAGGCGGGGGTGCTCGGCCTGGCCCTCGAACCGGTCGCGGTCGGGGAGATCGTCCCGCGCTCCATCGACGACCTCGGGCCGCTCAGCGACCGCGTCGAGGGCGACATCCCGCCCGACCTGCCGGAGGTCGTCGCCGACCCGGCCCTCGTCGAGCGGATCCTGGTCAACGTGATGTCCAACGCCGTCCGCTACACCCCCGCAGACCGCAGGGTCCTCGTCACCGCCAGCTCCTACGGCGACAGCGTCGAGGTCCGCGTCATCGACCGGGGACCGGGTGTGCCGAGCCAGGCGCACGACCGGATCTTCATGCCCTTCCAGCGCCTCGGCGACCGCGACAACCACACCGGCGTCGGTCTCGGACTCGCGCTCTCCAGGGGGCTGGCCGAGGCGATGGGCGGCACGCTCACGCCGGAGGAGACACCAGGGGGAGGCCTCACCATGATCCTGACGCTGCCCATCGCCTCCGGGGAACGGGCATGACCCGCGTCCTGGTCGTCGACGACGAGCCGCAGATTCTGCGCGCGCTGCGCATCAACCTCCTGGCCAGGCACTTCGAGGTCGCGGTCGCCGACGGCGGCGGGGCGGCCCTGCGCGAGGCCGCAGACTGGCACCCCGACCTCGTCGTCCTGGACCTCGGGCTGCCGGACATCGACGGGATCGACGTCATCCACGGGCTGCGCGGCTGGACCACGGTGCCGATCATCGTGCTGTCCGGGCGGGCGGGCAACCAGGACAAGGTCGAGGCCCTGGACGCCGGGGCGGACGACTACGTCACCAAGCCGTTCAACATCGACGAACTGCTGGCCCGCATCAGGGCGGTCACCAGAAGGACAACCGCCCACGAGGCCGAGCTGGCCAACGTCCAGCTCGGCACGCACGTGGTCGACCTCGCGGCCAAGACGATCTCGGGTGGCGTACGGCTGACGCCGACCGAGTGGCACCTGCTGGAGATCCTGCTGCGCAACCCGGGCAAGCTCATCAGCCAGCGCCAGCTGCTGACCGAGGTCTGGGGGGCCGCCTACATCAGGGAGACCCACTACCTGCGCCAGTACATGGCTCAGATCCGTAGGAAGCTGGAGCCGGACCCGGCCCGCCCCGTCCACCTGCTCACCGAGCCCGGCATGGGCTACCGCTTCCAGCCGTGAACGGCTCAGACGGGCGGGGCGACCTCGCGGACCACGTCGGCGTAGAGACGGAACAGCACCGCGGGCCCGGCCGGGCCGTCCCTGCGCAGCAGGTGTGACCAGCAGCGGGCGAGCAGGTCACGGGCCTGGGCGCCGGGCCACGGGCTGGGAAGCAGCTCCGGGGGAAGCAGCGGGTCGGGGTCCATGGCCCTGGTGAACTCCGAGGCGAGCTCGATCGCGACGGTGAGCAGCTCGGTCCTGGACAGCTCTTCCGGGGCGCCGAGCCGTACGAGACGGGGCTTGGCGACGGCGGCCAGTCGGCGGTGGCGCGCGGCGACGTCGTCGAGCGGCCACAGCGCCGCGGCCAGCGCGCGTGGGTCCCGCTCGCCGCCGACGCGCAGGTCCCGGCTCAGCGCGTAGGTGACGCCGTCGGCGACGCCCAGCTCCCTGGCCCTGGCCTCGACGAGGTCCTCCCAGGCGTTGGCCGAGACGTAGAGGCCGCCCTGCACCGGCGCCCCGCCGAGCCGCAGGATCGTCTCCCGCAGACCGTCGCGCGCGGCCCTGGCGGACTCGGGTACGGCGAAGGCCACCAGATGCCAGGTGCCGTCCCAGGGGGCCAGGCCGCGGTCCTGCCTGAAGGCGTGCCTGACGAACTCCACGGCGGGGGCGAAGGACGGCCAGGCGTCCGCGGTGACCCTGAGCACGGCCCCGCGGCCCCGGCCCTCCTGGGAGAAGCTCCCCTCCCTGACGAGCCGCCCCACGCACAGCCGGACCTGCTGGTCGCTCATCCCCAGCTCGGCGGCGACCGCGTACAGCTCCCCGGCGTCCACGGTCGCGTCATGGCGGACCATCCCGTGCACGAGCGTGCGCGTGGAGATCTCGACGTCCCTCACCGCGCGGCCTGTCCCGGGCGCGTCACCGTGGCGACCTTCTTCCGGTACGGCTCCGCGTCCCCGGGTAGTCCCCGGAGGAGCTCCACCTTCACAGCTATCGAAACTAGTACGATCGTATTGAAAACGATAGTTTGATTTTTGAGCTTATGAGTGACGAGGGCATGAAAAATCGGCGGTAAGGGCGAAAAATCCGGATACGCGGCTACGCCGTACGAGGCCGTGCGATGGCCGTCATCAGCAGGCCGTCGGTCACCAGCCAGCGGCCGTCGAACCCCGTCAGCGGTCTGCCCTCGACCAGCGGCCCCTCGACGAGGAGGCGGGCGGTGAAGGTGCCCGAGGGGTCGAAGGTGACGTGGGCCTCCTCGAAGTCGAGCCAGCGCAGGGCCAGGGGATACCACGCCTTGTAGACGCTCTCCTTGGCGCTGAACAGCAGCCGGTCCCAGTGCACGTCCCCGTCGAGCTGTTGGAGTTCCTTGCGCTCCGCCTCAAGAGAGACGGCCCCGAGCACCCCCTGGGGAAGCGGCTCGTGGGGTTCGGCGTCGATGCCGACGGTCAGGGCCTCAAGAGAGACGGCCGCCGCGCGGTAGCCCGCGCAGTGGGTGATGGCGCCCGCCACCCCGCCCGGCCACGTGGGCGCCCCGCGCTCACCGGGCAGGATCGGCACGGGCGGCAGGCCGAGGCTGCCCAGCGCCTGTCTGGCGCAGTGGCGGGCGGTGGTGAACTCGCGCCGCCGCTTGCCGACCGCGCGGGCCACGACGGCCTCCTCCTCGGGGAACAGCGTGGCCTCAGGCGGGTCGTCGAAGGCCTCGGCGCTGGCCACCCAGGACGGCAGGATCCTGTCGATCACGAGGCCGTCCCGGGCGCGGGCAGGATCAGGCGCGGCCTGCCGGGCGGGGTGGGCCGGGGCCGCCACTCGCGGGGGTAGCCCAGCGAGACCTCCTCGAAGCGCACGCCGTCGTGCCAGGTCGTCCTGGGGATGTGCAGGTGGCCGTAGACGACCGCCGCCGCGTCGAAACGCAGGTGCCAGTCGGCGGTCAGCTCGGTGCCGCACCAGATCGCGAACTCCGGGTGCCGCAGGATCCTGGTCGGCTCCCGGACCAGCGGATAGTGGTTGACCAGCACCGTCGGCAGGCCGCCGGGGCGCTCGGCGAGCCTGCGCTCGGTCTCTGCGACCCTGGCCCGGCACCAGGCGGCGCGGGAGGGGAGCGGGTCGGGGTGCAGGAACATCTCGTCGGTGCACACCACGCCCTTCTCGTAGGCCAGGGCGAGCGCCTCCTCCTCGGTCGCCGCGCCCGGCACCCGGAAGGTGTAGTCGTAGAGCACGAACAGCGGGGCGACGGTCACCGGCCCGCCCGGCCCCTCCCACGTCGGATAGGGGTCCTCCGGCGTCACCACTCCCAGGTCCTGGCAGACCGTCACCAGGTGCCGGTAGCGTTCCTCGCCGCGCAACTGGACGGGGTCGCTGGGGTGGGTCCACAGCTCGTGGTTGCCCGGCACCCACACGACCTTCGCGAACCGCTCCGAGAGCAGGCGCAGCGCCCACTCGACGTCGGCGACCGCCTCGGAGACGTCCCCGGCGACCAGCAGCCAGTCGGAGGCGGAACTCGGCCGTAACTCCTCGACGATCCTGCGGTTCTCCTGGTATCCGATGTGCAGGTCGCTGATGGCCAGCAACGAGGTCATGCGTCTACCGTCCTCGGTGGTTCAGGGGTCTCCGGGGCCGGCCCCGATGCCAGGAAGATATCCGGAACCCCGGAGATCACCAAGAGCGGGTCGGTCAGGGCGGGTTCCCGGAGAGGGTGAGCGCGCGGTCGAGCAGGCCGGTCAGCCAGGTGTGCTCCCGGCCACCGCGCTGCTCCGGAGGAAAGGTGTTTAGTACGGCCCGCAGCCAGCACGCGGCGACCTCGGGCGCCGACTCCATGACCGCCTCCGCCGCGTGACCGAGGGCCGTCAGGTGCTCGTGCTCCCGGTGCGCGCGCCTCGGACGTGCCCGTTTACGGTGTGTGGTTGTCTCACAGGCGGTGCGGGTCCGCTCCCACCGCACCACCGACTTCTCGCCCGCCACGTCATCACCCGACCAGACCGGCTTCGCATTGTCAATATTACCTACCGATTTATAGGGTATATCCATGGCCCGCGGCTCCGGAATCTGGGGACCGGTGGGGTCATGCCCATGATCAGACCTTTACTCCGGTTTGCAGCGCCGGAGGTGTCGGCGCTGCGAACACGCAACGTAGCCTGGCGGCTACCGCAGACAACGGAGTGTTCACCCATGCCAGTGACATCTACCATGCATCCGGCTGTCGGCGCGGCCTTCCTCAGACGCGACCGCGCGGGTCGTGCCCTCGCCGCGGACTCCGAGCGCATCGCCCTGGCCTGCCGCGAGATGGCGCTGCGGTTCCGCCGCGGCGGGAAGCTGATCGTCTTCGGCAACGGCGCCTGCGGCACGGACGCGGCCCACCTCACCGCCGAGTTCATGCACCCGGTCATCGTCGGCAGGCGGACGCTGCCCGCCCTCGCGCTGAGCAACGACTGCGCGACCGTCACCGGGGTGAGCGGCCGCGAGGGACTCGCCGAGGTCTTCGCCCACCAGTTGCGCCGCTGGGCCGACCCGGCCGACATGGCGCTGGGGATCTCCCATGACGGCCGCTGCGAGAACGTGCTTCGGGGCCTGGAGACGGCCGAGGAACTCGGTCTGCTGACCGTCGCGCTCACCGGGGGCGACGGCGGGACCGTGGCGAGGCACGGCGTGGCCGACCACCTCCTGATCGCCGCCTCCGACGACCCCGCCGTGGTCAAGGAGGTCCACGTGACCCTCTGCCACCTGCTGTGGGAGCTGGTCCACGTGTTCTTCGAGAAGGCGGGCCCCGTGGGCGAGGGGATGCGATGAGCACGATCGAGGAGCCCACGGCCGGGACGGTGCCCGGCCTCTACCCCTTCCCCGTCCCCGGGCGGCGGATCGCCGCTCCCGCGCGGCCCGACCCCGGCGCGGCGCTGGCGGAGGCCCGCAGGTCGGCCGAGGAGAAGGCCGCCGAGATCGTACGGCTGCGCTGGCAGGTCGCCGAGGTCGCGGGCGACGAACTGGCCGAGTGCGCCCAGGAGATGGCCATCAGGTTCGCCGCGGGAGGCAGGCTGTTCGCCTTCGGCAACGGCGGCGGCAGCACCGACGCCCAGCAGGTCGCGACCGCCTTCCTGCACCCCTCCCACGGCCTCTCGCTGCCCGCGCTCTGCCTGACCAGCGACGTCGCGGTGCTCACCGCCCTGTCGAACGACGTGGGCTTCGACGTCGTCTTCGCGCGCCAGCTCGCCACGCTCGGGCGGCGCGGCGACATCGCCCTCGGCCTGTCGACGAGCGGCGGCTCCTTCAACGTCCTGCGGGCCCTGGAGGAGGCCGCGCACCTGGGCATGCTCACCATCGGCCTGACCGGGGACCAGGGCGGCAGGATGGCCGGTCTCGGCCTGCTCGACTATCTCTTCGTCATCCCGTCGTCGTCGGCGCACCGCGTCCAGGAGGCCCAGGCGACGGTCTACCACGTGCTGTGGGAGCTCACCCAGCGCGCGCTCGGAGTGAGCCCACCGGACACGGACTGAGGGCAGGCGGGAGGCGGCATGACGGCACGGACGGGACATGACGGCGCGAGCCCCTCCGGCGTGCCCGCGCGGATCGCCCGCAGGGTCGCCGACGCCGTGCTGTACCGGGACCGCTCGTGCGCCGCCCCCGGTGAGCGGCCGGGAACGCTGGTCCCGCCGGGCCGCCCCGAGGAGGAGGGAACCTCCTGGAGCCTGACCGAGTGCCTGCTCGAACGGGCGCAGGACGCCTCGGTCCACCTGTGCCTGCGCTTCCTGCACCTCAGGAGGTGCGGCGTCGAGCGCGCCGGGACCGGAGCCGGGGAGGGCACCTTCCTGTCCTGCGACGAGACGACCGAGCGCGAGGTGGGGGAGTCCTTCCCGCTGGCCGTACTGCTCGCCGGGGAGCGGACGGCGGAGGTGAACGTCCCCGGTGACCGTTTCACCGAGCGGATCCGCGGACCCCACGGCGCCTCCGAGGGACGGGTGATCTGCGAGCACCTGCCGCTGAACGCGACGCTCACCGCGAGCGCCGAGCGTCTCGCCGGGCCGTACGGGCTCATCCGGTTGCGTGTCCTGGTGCGCAACACCGCGCTCCTGGTCGGGCGGGAGGTCCCGGCGGAGTACGCGCTGGGGCGCTCGCTGCTCTCGGCGCACCTGATCGTCGAGACCGGCTGCGGGGGCTTCGTCTCGCTCGCCGATCCCCCCGAGTGGGCCGGGCCGTTCGCCCGCGCCTGCCGTAACGAGCACACCTGGCCCGCCCTGGTCGGCGAGCCGGGACACCGCGACGTGGTGCTTTCCTCACCCGTCGTCCTGCCCGACCATCCGGACGATCCCGCGCAGGCGGGGGACGAGGAGGCCATCGCGTGAGGAGCTTCACCCCGGGAGGGGACCTGCCAGGCCGCGTGCTCGTGGCGGCACTGGTCATGACAGCCGGTTGGGTCGTCTACCGGCTCCTGCCCGGCCTCGGGCGCCGGGCATGAGGGACGAGTACGGCGTCGCGGAGGAGATCCTCACCGCCCTTGAGGAGCGCGCCGGGGGCCGGAGGGTACGGCGGGCCAGGGTGCACGCGGGCGTCATGCTCAGGGTGACCGAGCGGGACCTCAACCGCGCCTTCGCCAGGGTCGCCGAAGGCTCGCTGGCCGAGGGGGCCAGGGTGGAGCTGTTCGTCGTCCCCGCGCAGCTCATCTGCCGCAGGTGCGGCCAGACGGCCGCGGCGTTCACCCCGCACACCGTCTGCGTCGAGTGTGACGGCACCGACGTCGAGACCGTGGGCGGCGACGACCTCTTCCTCGACTCCGTCCAGTTCCTGGAGTCCGCCCCGGCCGCGGGTCCCGTGGACGTGCCGGAACACGGTTGAGCACGCCAGGGTGTTTTATGGCCTTTTTTGCGACTTCTTGCGTGATGGAGTGATTTATTAACACGGAGCCCGGGGGATGGATCGTCAGGGAATGTGACGATCATGGCCCGTTCCGGCTCGCTCTCCGGCAGGCGCATCCGAACGCAGCCGCGACTGCGAAGTTACCCCCAACAAGGCAGAGGAGCGACGCCCATGGTCACCGTCACCCGCGAAACCGATCATCTCCGCGAGCGGATGAGCCGCTACCTGGACGAGTTCCTGGAGCGGGAGACAGCGAAACTGGCCTTCCTCGGCGAGGACCTCGACCTGTTGCGGGACACCCTGCTCGGTTTCGTCCGCCAGGGCGGCAAACGCCTCAGGCCGGCCTTCGTCCACTGGGGGCACCGGGCGGCGGGCGGCGAACCCGGGGACCCCGGAGACGAGGCCGTGCTCGCCGCGGGCTGCGCGGTCGAGCTCGTGCACGCGTGCGCGCTGATCCTCGACGACGTGATGGACGAGGCGGAGACCCGGCGGGGCAGGCCCGCCGTACACCTCGCGCTCGCCGAGCATCACGGCGGGCGGGACTGGCGGGGAGACGGGCGGCGCTTCGGGGAGTCGGCCGCGACCCTGTTCGGCATGCTCGCCTACACCTGGGCCGACGCGGCGCTGCTGCGCGCCGGACCCCACCTCACCGACGCGTTCGAGGTCTTCACCCGGATGAGGACCGAGGTCGTCGGCGGCCAGTATCTCGACCTCGCCTACGCGGCCAGGGGAGCGAGCGGCCCGGCCGAGGCCGCGCGGGTCGCGACATACAAGTCGGCCAAGTACACCATCGAGCATCCCCTGCACCTCGGCCACGCCGTCGCGGGCGGCGACCCGAGGCTGCGCGCTTCGCTCAGCGCCTACGCCCTGCCGCTCGGGGAGGCCTTCCAACTGCGCGACGACGTGCTCGGCGTCTTCGGCGACCCCGAGGTCACCGGCAAACCCGTCGGCGCCGACCTGCGCCAGGGCAAGCACACCTGGCTCACCGCGACGGCGAGAGAGCGGGCGGGCGGGTACGGCGCCGCGCTGCTCGACCACGTCCACGACGAGGCGGACGTCGCGGCGGCCAGACAGCTGATCGTCACCACGGGAGCCCTGGAGACCGCCGAGGAACGCATCACGGACCTGGTCTCCCTGGCCAGGACGGCCCTGGACGAGGCGGGCCTGTCCGCGGAGGTCGTGCGCGGGCTCGGCGAGCTGGCCGACCTGGCGACGCGGAGGCGGGCGTGAGCCCGGTCGTGGTCGTCGGCGCCGGGCTCGGCGGTCTCGCGGCGACGGTCAGGCTGGCCGCGGCGGGCAGGGACGTCACGCTCGTCGAGGCCAGGGACGTGCCGGGAGGCTGCTGCGGCTCCGTGAGCCTGGACGGCTACCGCTTCGACACGGGCCCCTCCGTGCTGACCATGCCGCGGGTGCTGGCCGACGTCTTCGCCGCGGCAGGGCACGACATGGAGAGCCTGCTGCCGCTGCGGCGCCTTGACCCCTACTACCGGCTGCGCTTCCACGACGGCTCCCACCTGGACATGGTCGCCGGACGGGAGGCCATGGCCGAACGGGTACGCGAGCTGTGCGGAGCGGCCGAGGCCGACAGGTACCTCCGCTTCCGGACGAGGCTCGGCGAGCTCTTCGCCGTCGAGTGGCGCGACTTCATCGACCGTGACGTGACACGGCTGCGGAGCCTGCTGCGCCCCCTCGCCCTGGCGAGGCTGGCCTCCCTGGGAGGTCTGCGACGCCTCGACCGGCTCGTCAAGGCTCATCTCACCGACCCCAGGCTGGTCAGGGCGCACACCTTCCAGTCCCTGTACGTGGGACTGTCCCCCCGCCAGGCTCTCGGCATCTACGCCGTGATCGCGCACATGGACACCGTCGGCGGCGTCTTCTTCCCCGCAGACGGCGGCATGCACGCCATCCCGCGGGCACTGGCCGACGTGGCGCGCAAGGCCGGGGCGAGCATCAGGTACGGCACGCGGGCCGTCAAGGTCGAGACCGGCCACGACGGGGTCCGCGCGGTACGGCTCGACACCGGCGAGCGCCTGCCCGCCCGGCACGTCGTGGTCGCCTGCGACCTGCCCGCCGCCCATCAGGGGCTGCTGCCGCCAGAGGCGGGGGACTGGCGCCTGCGCCGCCCCCGGTTCTCGCCCTCGTGCCTGGTCATGCACTTCGGCCTCGACCGGAGGCTGGCGGACCAGGCCCACCACACGCTGCACTTCGGCCGCGACTGGGACTCCGGCTTCTCCGCCCTGCGCGCGGGCAGGCCGCAGCCCGACCCCAGCCTGCTGGTCACCTACCCCGAGTCCGACTCCTCCGCCGCCCCCGAGGGCCACGCGACGCTCACCGTGCTGGAGCCGACCGCGAACCTGCGCGGCGACGGCGACTGGACCCGCCTGACCCCGTACCTGCGCGAACGGCTGCTCGGCAGACTGGCCGACCTCGGCTACGGCGACCTGTCACAGGACTGCCGGCTGACCTACGACCCGCCCGCCTGGGCCGGGCTCGGCCACTCGGCGGGCACCCCCTTCGCCCTGGACCACCGCCTCACCCAGACGGCCTGGTTCAGACCCGCGGGCGCGGCCGGACGTGTCCCCGGCCTGCACTTCGCCGGGATGCACACCGCCCCCGGCGTCGGCGTGCCACCGGTGCTGATCTCCGGCAGGCTGGCCGCCGAACGCATCCTGAGGACACCCCGATGACCCTGGCGCCTCCGGTGACGCTGACCACCAGCTACGAACTCTGCCGCAGGCTCAACGCCCGCCACGGCCGCTCCTACTACCTGGCGACCCGGCTGCTGCCGGCCTGGAAACGCCCCCACGTGCACGCCCTGTACGGCTTCGCGCGCCGCGCCGACGAGATCGTGGACTCCTTCACGATGACCGGGGACCGGGCCGCCGCGCTGGACGGCTTCGCCGTACGCACGGCCCACGCTCTCGCGGGCGCGCCCCAGGACGATCCGGTGCTTCCCGCGTTCGCGCAGACCGTGCGCTCGTTCGGCATCGACCACGGCGACGTCGAGGCGTTCCTCACCTCGATGCGCGCCGACCTGACCGTCAGCCGCTACGCCACCTACGACGACCTGCTCGGCTACATGGAGGGGTCGGCCGCGGTCGTCGGCACCATGATGCTGCCGGTCCTGGAGGCGCTGCCCGGCATGGCGGAACGGGCCCGCGAACCCGCCAGGCAGCTCGGGTTCGCCTTCCAGCTGACGAACTTCCTGCGTGACGTGTCCGAGGACCTGCGCCGTGGCCGGGTCTACCTGCCGCTTGAGGACCTGGAGAGGTTCGGGGTACGGGTCGCCGACCTGGGGCGGCCTACCTCGACCCGCGCCCTGCGCGAGCTGCTGGCCTTCGAGACCGAGCGGGCGCGCGAGCACTACGGACGCGCCGCCGAGGGGATCGACCTGCTCACCCCCTCCTCACGGCCGTGCGTCCGCGCCGCCCACGAGCTGTACGGCGAGATCCTCAGCCGTATCGAGGCGGCCCGCCACGACGTCCTCGGAGCCAGGGCGGTCGTGCCGCTGGGCCGCAGGCTGGCCGTCTTCACCCGGCACCTGTACGCGGCCTGCGTCGCGGACAGGGCCGAACGCCGGGTTCCCCAGGGAGGGCAAGATGTCTGATCCGGTGGCCGTCGACGCCATGGGCGGAGACCACGGCCCGGCCGAGACGGTCGGCGGCGCGGTCATGGCCAGCCGCGAGCACGGCGTCCCCGTCGTGCTCGTCGGCAGAGCCGGGGAGGTCCGCCGGCACCTGGCGCGCCACGACGCCCTCGGGGAGATCGACGTGGTGCACGCGCAGGAGGTGGTCCCGATGGACGAGCCGGGCGCGGCCGCCACCGAGGCCGCCTCAAGCCTGCGGATCGGCTGTGAACTGGTCGGGCGGGGCGACGCCTCGGCGTTCGTGTCCTCGGGCTCGACCGGGGCCGTCGTGGCGTGCGCGGTCCGCGGCATCGGCAGGGCGCCGGGCGTGCTCAGGCCCGCCCTGGCCGTCGCCCTGCCCTCGGTGACCGGTGGCGCGACCGTGCTGATCGACGCCGGGGCGACCGCCGACCCGGTGCCGGAGATGGTCGCCCAGTTCGCGGTGCTCGGCACCTCCTACGCCCGGCTGGTCCTCGGTGTGCCTGACCCGTCCGTCGGCCTGCTGTCGATCGGCTCGGAACCGGGAAAGGGGAACCGGGTGACCCGTGGGGCGGGGGAACTGCTGGCCGGCCTGCCCCTGCGCTTCCACGGCAACGTCGAGGGACACGACGTGCTGGCCGGGACCGTGGACGTGATCGTCACCGACGGGTTCACCGGCAACGTCGTGCTCAAGAACGTCGAGGGGACGGTGCGCGCGACGCTCACCCTGGTCGCGGAGGGGGGAATCGCCACCCCGGAGGCGCTGCGCGAGGTCGCCCGCCGCTACGACCCGGAGACCCACGGCGGGGCGGCGCTGCTCGGCCTGCGCGGCACCGTCGTCGTCGCGCACGGCGCGTCCGGGGCCGCGACGATCGCCCGGGCCTGCGTGGTCGCCCACGCCCTGGCGGACGGCGGCGTCACCGGCCTCCCCGAGGACCGGCCCGCCGCCGAGCCCGTCCGATGAGCTCAGGCGAGAGGGTCGGCGCCGTTCCAGGTCCCCTCACTGGCGTACGGCGTGAACCGGGCGAACAACTCCTCGGAGTACCACCGCCGTGCCCTGGTCCGCTCGATCACCTCCCGGTGCGCCCGTCCCCGGTAGGCGAAGTCCCGCACCGCGCCCGTGTCGCGCCACAGCGAGAACGTCGCCTGCCTGGCCAGCGGCCACTCGCCGACGCCGACGCAGGCCAGGCAGCCGTCCTGGCCCAGCAGGAGACGGTCGACGCGGGGCACGGACCGGTAGAACGCCACAAGCCGGGACGGCCGGATCGACGCCCGGGTGAGCACGGCCACCGGCCCGCCGCCCGCCGTGTCCTGCCCAGCCCTCTCCGGTGTGCCGGAGCCGAACGGCTCGACGCCACCCCACCTGCCACGCGAGGCCAGCGGGCTCAGCCGTACCTGCCATGCCTCCACGGCCCGCCCACGCCAGCGCGCCGCGATCGGGGAGGTCGCGAGGAAGGCGTCGAGGGCGGCCTCGTGCCGCCAGACCGCGAACAGCGCCCAGCGGCGCAGGTCCGCGCCCAGGCTCATCGACGCGCCACGGCCGGTGCCGAGCAGCCGCCAGAACACCAGCCCGTCGGTGCCCCTGAGTGACGGCCGGTCGAAGGCCATGTGACCGACAGCCCCCAGATCCGCATATCTGACGAGATGGAATGAGGCGATGACTCCCGAACCGCTCTGCGCGCTGGTGGCTCTCATCGGCGGCTACCTCCTGGGATCCGTGCCGGTCGCCGTACTGGTCGGGCGCAACCACGGCTTCGACCCCCGCGAGACGGGGGACCGCAATCCCGGCTTCTGGAACGTCATGCGGTGTCTCGGCTGGCGGGCCGCCGTGCCCGTCTTCGCGGGCGACACCCTCAAGGGCGTGCTCGCCGGAGGGCTGGCCCTGGCGGTGAGCGGCGCGCACACCACGGGGAACGGCGTGGTCACCGGCGGCAGCGTCGTGCCGGTGTATCTGGCGGTGGCCGCCGCGATGGCCGGGCACGCCTGGCCGGTGTTCGCCGGGTTCAGGGGCGGCAGGTCCGTCCTCACCTTCGTCGGCGGCGTCGCCGTGCTCTGCCCGCCGGCCTTCCTGCTGGGCGTCGTGGCCCTGGTCCTGACCGCGCTGCCCGCGCGTTCCTTCGCGGTCGGCGCCAGGGTCGGGGTCTTCTGCCTGCCGCTCTTCCAGGTGTTCTTCACCCCGCTCTGGCAGGTGGCCGCGACCGGGGCGCTGATGTGTCTCATCGGCCTTCGCTTCGGGCAGGCCGCCCGGTCCTCCCAGGCGCGCCGGGCGGCGGACGGTACGTGAGACCGCACGCCTCCACCTTGGGGTAGCGGCGGCCCCGCCACGAGCGCACGGGGCGCAGCGTCGCCTGCGTCAGCCGTACGGCCGTCAGCGGATCCAGCAGCGGAGAGAGCGGCACGCCGGGTCCCGGCGCGGTGTAGCTGCCACGCAACGCGCGGGCCAGCAGCGTCCGCGCGGCCAGCAGTCCCAGGTCGAGACGGGTCGGCCTGCCGGAGAGCAGCCGCAGGACGGGCAGGGCGGTCGTCAGCCAGACGACCGCCAGGTCGGCGGCCTGCCAGCCGGGCCCGGTGACGTCGCGCAGCGGCAGCGACCTGCCCCACTCACGCCACACCCCGGCGGCGGACTCGTGCATGTCCACCTCAAGCAGCCCGCCCGCGTCCAGGAAGGCGACAGCCCAGCCGTCCGCCGCGAGGAGCCTGGCCAGCGCCACGTCGTCGGTCATGTGCCCGCGCACCCTGCCGAACCCGTCCGCCTCCAGCATCGCCGTACGGCGGAAGGCCATGCACTGGCCGTTGGCCACGACCCGGTGGGCAGGCGGTGGCGTGGACGGCCCGATCGGGCCGAACCGGTAGACCAGCGTCGCCAGGAAGGAGGCGTGCAGTGCCTGTTCGGCGACCCCGTCGCAGACGAAGCGCGGACCCGCGCTGACCAGGTCGTGGCGCTCCAGGGCGGCGGTGAGCGCCCCGACCAGGCCGGGGGCGGGCCTGGTGTCCGCGTCGAGGGTCACCACGACGTCGTTGACCGCGGCCGTGACCCCCTGCCGCAGCGCCCACTGCTTGCCGACCCAGCCGGGGGGCGGCGGCGTGCCCGTGACGACCCTGGCGCCGAGCCCGGCCGCCAGGGCGGCGGTGCCGTCCCGTGACTCGTCGTCCACGACGACGACCTCGGCCACCGAGGGATCGGCCAGGAGCGCCTTCAGGCAGGGACCGATGCGCTCCTCCTCGTCGCGGGCCGGGACGACCACGGAGACCGGTACGTCCGTCGTCGCCGGGGCCAGCGGAGGCAGGCGGTCACGGCCGCGGGCGAGCCGTACCGCGACGGTGACCGCGGCCGCCGCCTGGAGCACGGTCAGCGCCCTCATCGGTCCTTCTCCAGGGGGAAGTCCTCCGCCACGAGCGAGGCCACGATGCGACCCCCCAGCGCCACCAGCGGCAGCCCGCCACCGGGATGCGCGGAACCGCCGACCAGGTAGAGGCCACGCCTGGGCCCCCTGTTGCCCGGCCGCCTGAAGGGGGCCAGCGGGCCGTCGTAGGCGCCACCGTAGATCGCCCCGCCCCACGCGCCGTAACGGTCCCGCAGGTCGGCGGGGGTGAACAGGTCGACGAAGCGCAGCCTCCCCGACAGGTCGTGACCACGCGCGGCCAGCCGTTCCAGAACCAGGTCCCGGTAGGCGGACGGCGACGTCGGCCACCGCAGCGGGTCGCGGGCGGGGACGTTGACCAGCATCACCCAGTTCTCCGCGCCGTCCGGTGCCTGCGACGGGTCGTCGACCGCCGAGCAGCCGACGTAGACGGTCGGGTCCTCCGGCGGCCTGCGCCGCTCGAAGATGTCGGCGAACTCCCGCCGGTAGTCGGCAGAGAAGACCACCGAGTGGTGCGCCAGCCCCTCGGTCCTGCCCTCGACACCGGCCAGCAGCAGGAACGCCGAGGACGACCTGCCGAGCCTGGCGATCCGCCGCAGCCGCCGCCGGTCAGGAAGGAGCCGCCCGTACAGCGCCGCCGCGTCGACGTTGGCGACCACCACGTCGGCCCGCTCACGTTCTCCCGAGGCGAGCCGTACCCCCAGGACACGTTCTGAGTCGGCGAGCACGTTGGTGACCCCGGTGCGCAGCGTCACCTCGACCCCGGCCTCCTCAAGCCGTGCCCGCAGGGCGTCCGCCAGGCGGGGCAGGCCGCCCCGCACGTACCAGCCGCCCTGCCCGTGCTCAAGGGCGGGGACGCACCCCAGCGCCGCCGGAGCCCGGTAGGGGCTCGACCCCGCGTAGGTCGCGTACCGCCCCGCGTACTGCCGCAGGCGCGGATCGGTGAAGAAACGCCTGGCCAGCCCGTCGAGCGTACGGCCAGGCGCGACCGCGAACAGGTCGGACAGCCGTGCCTCCGCGGGCGGCCGGGTGATCGGGCCCGCGAAGAACGCGCGGTGTGACGCCTCAAGGCAGGTCTGTCCCCAGCGGTGGAAGGCCAGCCAGTTCCGGCCCTCCCCAGGGGCGAGCCGTTCGACCTCCGCGGCCATGGCGCCGGGATCACGGCGGGCCGTCAGCACCGAGCCGTCGGCGAAGCGGTAGCGGCACAGTTCCCTGGGCTCGACGAGGTCGAGGCCGAGCTCGGCGAACAGACGCGGCATGGTCAGCAGCGACGGGCCGAGGGAGAAGGTGAAGCCGTCGCGCCGGTGCTCGGCCAGCTTGCCGCCGAGGCGGTCGAGCCGCTCGTACAGGCGCACCCGGTGCCCCCGCCCGGCCAGCAGCAGGGCGGAGACCATCCCGCCGACGCCGCCTCCCACCACGATCACGTCCGCCACGCGCGTCTCCTTCTTCCGATGCCCGCCCAGGCGGCCACGGCGAAGCACCCCATGCAGCCCCCTCCCACGACGGCCACCAGGGGATCGGGCGGGGTGAAGACCACCGCGAAGCCGACCGTCTCCATCAGGGTCATCGCGGTGTAGAGGGACACCAGTCCGGTGCTCGCCGGGGCGCCTCCCGCGGTGATCGCGTCGATCAGGACCATGACCAGCAGCGAGACCAGCAGCCAGCCGACGAAGTTGCTCAGCGGGACCCCGCGGTAGGGGCCGGGGACATGCCAGGTCCACAGGCCGAGCCGCGTCATCTGCGGGTCGAGGAACAGGTCCCAGGCGGTGAGCGCGCAGGCGCCGAGCACGATCCGCGTCACCCGGCCGCCCCTCAGGACCACCGTGGCGGCCAGGGCCGTCGCGTGCGCGGCCAGTCCCATGCCGCCCCAGGCGAGCGCCACGATTACGGGGACCCCGCCGAGCTGTGGCCGGAGAACGTCGGTGTAGCCGTAGTCGCCGAAAGGCAGCCCCGTCCTGACGCCGACCCACTCGGCGGCGTACCCCGCCGCGACCGCGACGCAGAGGGCCGCCGAAGCCCGGAACGGACCGTACGTCCCGACGGCGAAGGCCAGGGCGCAGACCGTGAGCAGCAGCACGATCAGGCCGGTCAGCCGGGCGGGCCGGGAGTCGAGACCGGACACGACCTGCGCCGTGACCATGGCGGCCAGCAGGATCCCGCCCGTCACATCCGGGAGGGACGGTCTGGCGCGCGGGGCGCCCCGGGCGCCCCGCGCGTCTGTCGTCGCGCCGGGACCCGGCCGTCCGCTGCTCATCTTCTCGCTGTGCCCCACGAACGGTCATTCGAGCGTTGCCCCCCGGTCAGATTCACTTTGGCCTCACCGGTGTCAGTCCTGCTCACCCCTGCTCTCACCGCGCTCTCACCGTGCGGGGGTGGCGCGCTGTGGGCGGGAGGGGGAACGGAGGGTGTCGCGGCCGAAACCTTTTCGGAGGTCCGAGTCAGGATATCCGCCGACACGAATATGTATCAAAGGTTGGCGCGAAATATTAAATTAACCGGTGATTTACACAGTTTGTGGTGCGTGCACCTTATGTCCATTACTTGCTCATGTAAACCCGGTAAGGGTTGTCCGTAAATATGCTTTTGGGCTGAAGGAATACATTATTCACTGTGCCCACAATCCCGGGTTTCTGTCACTGCTTCTATGGGTTGAGGGTGGCATGCAAAAAATCTGGTCCGCGTCATATTGATTCCGGTGAGTGCCTGTGGTTACGTCTGAATGTCGAACGATGGGGGGTGAATTACCGCATTGTCCGAACATGGGGAAATTGTCGTCGGCCCAAATCTGCCCAGGTCAAAGCCATTTTGGAGTACTGTGACGTTGTCCGGACTCTTGTTAGAGGGTTTCCACGCGCGAGAGCGGTCTCCGGGAGGGGAGGGGGTAACGATGACGAGCTTCGGGGGAGCTCTCCCGTTCCGCCGGAGGTCGCCGCCGTGATTTCCGTATCCGCCGTTCCCCTGGCCGGTTCACGGCCGTTCGAGTCTTTATAGGTGGATGCGTGGCATGGGTATTCTGTCCGAACAAGTGTCGCAACGGCGGCAAATATTAAATGTTTTCACGTTTTCGTCGCGCCAGCTCACGCGCCACTGCGCCTACCCCGTCCTTCTCGTCGCCGTCGTCGCGACGGCCGTGGTGGCGCTCCGCGACCACCTGGACCTCGGCCAGGTCGGCGCCCTCTTCCTGGCCGGAACGATCGTGTACCTCGCGGTGCTCGAACGGGTGATCCCCTACGAGCGGAGCTGGCACCCCAGCCGCCGCGAATGGGGCTGGTACGGCCTCTACCTCGTGCTGACGATCGCCACCAGCAGCGTGGCCCAGCTCCTGGTGACATCCCTCGTCGGCGTCCTGGCCGTCCGGGTCCCCGTGATCCCCCTGTGGGCGGAGATCCCCACGGCCCTGCTCCTGGGCTCGCTGGCCAGCTACGTGGTCCACCGGCTCGCGCACACCCGCCCCCTGCTGTGGCGCCTGCACGGCGTCCACCACGTCCCCCAGAAGGTCAACGTCGCCAACAACGGCGTCAACCACGTCTTCGACGTCCTGTTCGAGCAGGGGATCGTGCAGCTTTCGCTCGCGCTGGTCGGCTTCTCCCAGGAGTCGGTCTTCGTGGTCGGCCTCTTCGTCGTCGCGCAGGGCTACTTCGTCCACACCAACGCCGACATCCGCCTCGGCCCGCTCAACTACGTCTTCGCCAGTCCAGAGCAGCACCGTCTCCATCACAGCACCGACCTGTCGGAGGCCGGCCACTACGGCTCCGACCTGTCGGTCTGGGATCTCATGTTCGGCAGCTTCACGTGGCGTCCCGGCCGCACACCGGTCGCCATCGGGCTGACGGACCCCGCGTCCTTCCCCAGGACGGACGCAGTCCTTGCCACCTTCTTCCACCCCTGGCGTCGGCGCCCCGCAGCGCCCTCGCCGGAGGCCGGTGGCCCGGCCGCCTGACCCGGCCGGGAGCGCGTGCCGTACAGGCGCGTCCACCGTTGTTCGTCGTTCCCCTCATGCTCGCGCGCAGCGCCATCACACAAGGAACCAAACGTGACGGACCTCAGCAGCACTACTTTCCGTGACAAGATCGCGATTGTCGGTATCGGGTGCCGATTCCCCGGGGGTGCCTCCGACCACCGGACGTTCTGGCAGAACCTGATCGACGGCAAGGACTGCATAACACCGACCCCACCGGACCGCTACGACGTCACGACACTCGGCAGCCGGGACAAGGCGAAGCCGGGAAGGCTCGTCGGCGGCAGGGGCGGCTACATCGACGGCTTCGACGAGTTCGATCCCGCCTTCTTCGGCATCAGCCCCCGCGAGGCCGACCACATGGACCCGCAGCAGCGCAAGCTGCTTGAGGTGGCCTGGGAGGCGCTTGAGGACGGCGGCCAGAAACCCGGCGAGCTGGCCGGGACCGACGTCGGCGTGTTCGTCGGGGCCTTCACCCTCGACTACAAGATCCTGCAGTTCGCCGACCTGAGCTTCGAGACCCTCGCGGCCCACACCGCGACCGGGACCATGATGACGATGGTCTCCAACCGCATCTCCTACTGCTTCGACTTCCGCGGCCCCAGCGTCTCCCTCGACACGGCCTGCAGCTCCTCCCTGGTCGCCGTGCACCTGGCCTGCCAGAGTCTGAGCCGGGGCGAGACCAGCCTCGCGCTCGCCGGAGGCACCCTGCTGCACATGACGCCGCAGTACACCGTCGCCGAGACCAAGGGCGGCTTCCTGTCCGCCGAGGGGCGCTCGCGCACCTTCGACGCCTCGGCCAACGGCTACGTGCGCGCCGAGGGCGTCGCCGTGGTCGCCCTCAAGCGCCTTGATGACGCCCTGCGCGACGGCGACCCCATCCACGCGGTGATCGTGGGCAGCGGCGTCAACCAGGACGGCCGCACCAACGGCATCACGGTGCCCAACCCCGACGCCCAGGTCAGGCTGATCGAGCGTGTCTGCGCCGAGGCGGGCGTCGAGCCCGGCAGCCTGCAGTACATGGAGGCGCACGGCACCTCGACGCCGGTCGGCGACCCGATCGAGGCGGGCGCGCTCGGCCGCGCGCTGTCCGTCGGCCGCAGGCCCGGCGACAGGTGCTACGTCGGCTCGGTCAAGACGAACATCGGGCACACCGAGTCGGCCGCCGGGATCGCCGGTCTGATCAAGACCGCCCTGGCCATCAAGCACAGGAAGATCCCCCCGCACATCAACCTCAAGCAGGTCAACCCGGCCATCGACCTCGACGCCATGCCGTACGAGATCCCGCTTGAGCCGACCGACTGGCCCGAGCACGAGGGACCGGCGCGCGCGGGCGTGAACTCCTTCGGCTTCGGCGGCACGAACGCGCACGTCCTGCTTGAGGAGGCCCCGCCGCGCCCGGAGCGGGAGCCCGAGACCGTACGGCCGCGCGGCGCGAGGCACACCATCCTGCCGCTGACCGCGCGCGACCCGCAGGCGCTGCCCGAGCTGGTCAGGGGCGTCAGGCAGGAGCTCGCGGCCGGTGTCTCCGCCGACGACCTCGGCTACACGCTCGCCCGCCGCCGCCAGCACCTGGAGACGCGGCTTTCGGTCGTCTACTCCTCACCCGAGTCGCTCGACGAGCGCCTGGCCGACTACCTGCGCGGTGAGCAGGGGCCGTACGTGCTGCAGGACCAGCGGCGCGAGGGGCCGAGACCCGAGCTGGTGTGGGTCTTCACCGGCATGGGACCCCAGTGGTGGGCCATGGGCCGTCAGCTCTTCGAGAACGAGCCGGTCTACCGCGAGGTGATCGAGGACTGCGACCGCGAGATCCGCGAGCAGGCGGGCTGGTCGCTGATCGAGGAGATGGGCGCCGCCGAGGCCGACTCCAACATGGCGGAGACCTGGCTGGCGCAGCCCGCCAACTTCGCCGTGCAGATCGGCCTGGCGGCGCTGTGGCGCTCCTACGGCGTGCACCCCGACGCCATCGTCGGGCACAGCACCGGCGAGGTCGCGGCCTTCCACGAGGCGGGCGTCTACGACCTGCGCGAGGCGGTCAGGGTCGTGCTGCACCGCAGCCGCCTGCAGCAGAAGCTGGTCGGCACCGGCACCATGCTCGCCGTGAGCCTGCCCGAGGACGAGGCCCAGCGCCGCGTCACCCCCTACGGCGACCTGATCTCGGTCGCCGCCGTCAACAGCCCGACCGCGGTCACGCTGGCGGGCGACGAGGAGGCGCTCACCGCGCTGCAGGCCGAGCTCCAGGCCGAGCAGATCTTCGCCAAGTTCCTCACCGTGCGGGTGCCCTACCACAGCGCGCGGATGGACCTGATCAAGGACGAGCTGCTGTCCTCGCTGGCCGGGCTCGAAGGAAGCCCCGCCCGGGTGCCGCTCTACCTGACGGGCAAGGAGGGCCTGGCCGCCGGTCCCGAGCTGGACGCCGAGTACTGGTGGCACAACGTCCGCGACAGGGTCCGCTTCCGCGCCGCGATCGACCGCATCGCCGACGACGGCTACGGCCTGTTCCTGGAGATCGGGCCGCACCCCGTGCTCGGCCACTCGATCAAGGAGTGCCTGGAGGCCAAAGACGTCGAAGGCAGGACGCTGCCCTCCATCCGCCGCCAGGAGGACGAGAACGCGCGCCTCACCATGTCGCTGGCCGCCCTGCACAACCTGGGCGTCGAGATCGCCTGGGACAGGCTCCACCCCTCCGGCGAGACGGTGACGCTGCCGCGCTACCCGTGGCGGCGCGACCGCTACTGGACCGAGCCCGAGCCGGTCAGGCAGGTACGGCTCGGCCAGCTCGACCACCCGCTGCTCGGCCGCCGCCTGGCCATGACCGAGCCCACCTGGGAGGTCAAGCTCGACACCGAGGCGCTGCCGTACCTCGACGACCACCGCATCCAGGGCAACGCGCTGTTCCCCGCGGCGGGCTATCTGGAGATGGCGACCCAGGCGGTGCTGGCGATGACCGGCGGGACGGAGGCGACCCTGGCCGACGTCGAGCTGCGCAAGGCGCTGTTCCTGCCCGAGGGCGAGGTCAGGACGGTGCAGCTCGCCTTCTCCTCCGAGGGGGCCGCCTTCACCGTGGCCACGGTGCCCGACGGCACCGGCGACAGGGTCGTGCACGCGGGCGGCGTCGTGCGCGCGGGCCAGCACCGCAGGCTCAACCCGGCGCTCGACGTCGAGGCGGTCAAGGCGCGCAGCGAACGCCACCTCGACGGTGAGGGCTGCTACACGGCGCTGGCGGACATGGGCTACCACTATGGCCCCGCCTTCCAGGGGATCGAGGAGGTGTGGGTCGGCGGCGACGAGGCGCTCGCCCGCATCCGTCCCCCCGAGGCCCTCGGCGGCGACGCCGCCAACGCCCACTTCCACCCGGCGCTGCTCGACGCCTGCTTCCAGACCCTGCTGACGCCGCTGATCCTCACCCACACCGAGGGGACGGGCATCCGCCTGCCGCTGTCCATCGAGGAGGTGCGGGTCCGCCCGGTCGGCGACCGGCCGCTGTGGGTGCACGCGACCGTCGTACGGCGCGGCGGCGAGGAACTGGTCGGCGACATCGCCGTCCACGACGCCGACGGCGCCTCCCTCGGCCGGATCAGCGGCTTCCGCGCCGCCGACATCGAGAAGGCCTCGACGGCGGTCGGCAGGAACACCATCGACGGCTGGCTGGCCGAGGTGACCTGGATCCGCAGGCCGTACGGCGAGAGCACCGAGGAGGACGGCGCGGAGCGGGACGCCCCGGAGGCCGCGCGGGAGGAGCCGCGTGACTGGCTGATCCTGGCCGACGCGAAGGGGATCGGCGACGAGCTGGCCGCCCTGCTGCGCGCCCGGGGCATCCGCGGTCACCTGGTCCGCGCCGCGGACGCCTACGGAGAGTCCGCGGTCGTGCCCGGTTCGGCCGAGGACCTCACCCGTCTGTTCGCCGAGCTGGCGGAGGGCGGCACGTCGTTCGGCACCGTCGTGCACCTGTGGAACCTCGACCTGCCGTCGATCGAGGAGACCGAGCGTGACGCGCTCGCCGGGCACAGCGGCCTCGGCGCCTACTCGCTGGTCGCGCTGGCCCAGACGCTCCCCGCCGGACAGGACGACAGCAGGCTGCACGTCGTCACCCGGGGCGCGCAGGCCGTCACCGCAGGGGAGGTGGCCGAGCCGCTCGGCGCCCCCGCGTGGGGCGTCACCCGCGTGCTGCGCCACCAGGAGCTGACCTCCTGGCGCGGCAAGCTCGTGGACCTCGACCCCACCGGAGGGGACCTCGCGGGTGAGGCCGAGGCGCTGCTGCGCGAGCTGCTGACCGACGACGAGGACGAGATCGCGCTGCGCGGCGGCGAGCGCCACACCAGCAGGCTCGCCCAGGCCGAGGGGCTGACCAGCCCGCTCCCGCTGCGGCTGCGCGCCGACGGCGGCTACCTGGTGACCGGCGCGTTCGGCGCGCTCGGCAGGCTGCTGTGCCGCACGCTCGTCGCGCGGGGCGCCCGCAGGCTGATCCTCGTCGGCCGCACCCGGCTGCCGGAACGCGACCGATGGCGCGAAACGGATCCGAACACCACGGCGGGCCGTAACGTGCGCTTCGTCAAGGAGCTTGAGGCGCTCGGCGCCCAGGTGATCCTGGCGCCGCTCGACGTCACCGACGAGGCGGCCCTGACGGCCTGGCTCGACGACTACCGGCGCAACGACTCCCCGCCCATCCGCGGTGTGTTCCACCTGGCGGGCCACGTCCGCGACACGCTCGTCCCCGAGATGGACCGCGAGGTCTTCGACGCCGTCTACGGCCCCAAGGTCGCCGGGGCCTACCTGCTCCACCGCCATCTGCGGGACGAACCGATCGAGCACTTCGTGCTGTTCGCCTCGATCGCCTCGCTGCTGACGACCGCGGGCCAGACCAACTACGCGGCGGGCAACGCCTTCCTGGACGCGCTGGCCCACCACAGGCGCGCCAACGGCCTGCCCGCGCTGAGCCTCGACTGGGGCCCCTGGGCCACCGGCATGATCGAGGAGCTCGGCCTGATCGACCACTACCGCAACAGCCGGGGGATGAGCTCGCTGCCGCCCGACGCGGGCATGGCGGTGCTTGAGCGCGTCATCGGCCAGGACAGGGCGCAGCTACTGGTCGCGACCGTCGTCGACTGGCCGGTCTTCATGGCGTGGTACGACGCGCCGCCGCTGCTGGTGACCGAGCTGGCCGCCACCGCCGACACCTCCTCACCCGCCGAGAGCGGCGGCTTCCTCGACACCTTCCGCGAGGCCGACGAGGACAAGCGCAGGATCCTGGTGACCGAGCGCTTCACCGCGCTGGTCGCGGGCGTGCTGCGGGTGCGGGCCGAGCAGGTCGAGCCGGAGGTCAGCCTCAACACCCTGGGGCTCGACTCCCTGCTCGCGATGGAGGTGCGGGCCAGGGTCCAGGCCGACCTGAAGGTCGCGCTGCCGGTGGTCGCCCTGCTCAGCGGCACCTCCGTCGGTGACCTGGTCACCCAGCTGCACGACGGGCTGGCCGCCCTGGTCGCCGCGGACGCCGACGAGGACGGCGCCGACGCGGCGGTCGAGGTGTATCTCGACGAGAGTCAGTACCCCCTGACCCAGAACCAGAAGGCGCTGTGGTTCCTCAAGCAGCTCAACCCCGACGGCTTCGCCTACAACATCGGCGGCGCGGTCGAGGTGCGGGTCGAGCTCGACCCCGAGCTGATGTTCGACGCCGTCCGTGCGCTGATCAGGCGCCACCCCATCCTGCGCGGCAACTTCGTCCTGCAGGAGGGACAGGCACTGCAGCGGATCTCCCCCGAGGCCAGGGAGGACCTCGCCCTGTTCGACGTGCAGGACGAGGAGTGGGACGACATCTACCAGATGATCATCCGTGAGTACCGCAGGCCGTACGACCTCGAAAGGGACCCGCTGGTCCGCTTCCGCCTGTTCAAGCGGGGCGAGGACCGGTGGGTGATCATGAAGGCCGTCCACCACATCATCTCCGACGCCATCTCGACCTTCACCTTCATCGAGGAACTGCTGGCCATCTACGAGGGGCTGCGCCGGGGCGAGCACGTCGAGCTGCCGCCGCTGACGGCCACCTACCTCGACTTCCTCAACTGGCAGAACCGCTTCCTGGCCGGTCCCGACGCCCGGCGGATGCTCGACTACTGGCGGGGCCACCTGCCCGCCGAGGTGCCGCTGCTCAGCCTGCCCGTGGACAAGCCCCGCCCGGCCGTACAGACCAACAACGGCGCCTCCGAGTTCTTCGTGCTCGACACCGACCTCAGCGCCCGCGTCCACGCGCTGGCCCGCGAGCACAACGTGACCGTGTTCATGGTGCTGCTGAGCGCCTACTACCTGCTGCTGCACCGCTACTCGGGACAGGACGACATCATCGTCGGCAGCCCGGTGACGGGCCGCACCCAGGAGGAGTTCGCCTCCCTGTACGGCTACTTCGTCAACCCGCTGCCGCTGCACGTCAGCCTCGCGGGTGAGCCGACGGTCTCCGAGCTGCTGACCCAGGTCCACACCACGGTGCTCAACGGCCTGGACAACCAGGAGTACCCGTTCGTGCTGCTGGTGGACAAGCTCGGCCTGCAGCACGACCCCAGCCGCTCCGCGGTGTTCCAGGCGATGTTCATCCTGCTCGCCCACAAGGTCGCCACCGAGAAGTACGGCTACCGCCTGGAGTACATCGAGCTGCCCGAGGAGGAGGGCCAGTTCGACCTGACGCTGTCGGCCTACGAGGACGAGGCAGAGCAGCGCTTCCACTGCGTGTTCAAGTACAACACCGACCTGTTCCTGCCCGAGACGGCGCGGCGCCTGGCCGCGCACTACGTCAACCTGCTCGACGCGCTGACCCGCGCGCCCTCGGCCAAGCCCGCCACCCGGCTGGAACTGCTCGCCGCCGACGAGCGCGAGCGCGTCCTGCACACCTGGAGCGGCTCCCGGCGCAGGACGCTGTACGACACGCCCGTGCACGAGCTGGTCAGCAGGGTCGCGGCGGCGGACCCCGCCGCGGTCGCGGTGGTGGCCCCCTCCGAGACGGGCGAGACCGCCCGCCTGACCTACGGCGAGCTTGAGGAGCGATCCCGGGCGCTGGCGGGCAGGCTGCGCGCCCTGGGCGTGCGGGACGGCGCGGTGGTCGCGCTGTGCCTGGACAAGTCCCCCGACCTGATCGTCACCCTGCTGGCGGTCCTGCGGGCGGGTGGCGCCTACCTGCCGCTCGACCCCGACTACCCGGCGGAGCGCCTGGCCTACATGGTGCGCAACGCGGGCGCCATGCTCGCCGTCGTGGACGAGTCAGGCAGGGAGAGCCTGGCGGGGGCGGCCGGGCTGACGCTCACCCTGGAGGAACTTCACCGGGACGTCCCTGAAGAGCGGGACGGCGACGACGAGGAGCCCCGGGTGGGGCTCGACGACCTCGCCTACGTCATCTACACCTCGGGCTCGACGGGCAGGCCCAAGGCCGTACAGGTCACCCACCGCAACCTGGCGTCCGTCCAGGCCGCCTGGCGCGAGGCCTACCGCCTCGACGAGGACGTCCGGGTGCACCTGCAGATGGCGAGCTTCTCCTTCGACGTCTTCACCGGCGACCTGGTCCGCGCGCTGTGCTCCGGCGGCACCCTGGTCCTCGTCCGCCGCGAGCTGCTGTTCGACACCGCGCGGCTGTACCGGACGATGCTGGAGGAGCGGGTCGACTGCGGCGAGTTCGTGCCCGCGATCGTCCGGGGCCTGACGGCCTACTGCGAGCGGGAGGGCGAGCGCCTCGACTTCATGCGCCTGCTGGTCGTCGGCTCCGACGCCTGGAAGGTCGAGGAGTATCAGCGGCTGCGCGCCCTGTGCGGCTCACGGACCCGCCTGGTCAACTCCTACGGCCTCAGCGAGGCCACCATCGACAGCGCCTACTTCGAGGGTCCCGCCGACGACCTCGACCCCAGCCAGATGGTGCCGATCGGACGGCCCTTCCCCAACAGCGCGCTCTACGTCCTCGACGAGCACGGCGAGCCGGTGCCGCCCGGCGTCCCCGGCGAGCTGTGGGTCGGCGGCGACGGCGTCGCGACCGGCTACCTCGGCGACCCCGAGCAGACCGCGCAGCGCTTCGTCACCGTGACCCTCGGCCGCGAGACGGGCGCCGAGCCGTTACGGCTCTACCGCACCGGCGACCTCGCGAGCTGGGACGCCCACGGCGACGTACGGCTCCTCGGCCGCGTGGACGCGCAGATCAAGGTGCGCGGTCACCGCATCGAGATCGGCGAGATCGAGACGCGGCTCGCCGCCTGGCCCACGCTGGCGCAGGCGGTGGTCACGGTCGTCGCGGACGCGCGGGGCGAGAGCGCGCTGTGCGCCTACTGCGTGCCCGTCGAGGGCGAGGTCCTCGACTGGCGTGAGCTGCGCAGGCACCTGGCCGGATACCTGCCGACGTTCATGGTCCCGTCGTACTTCGTCGAGCTGCCCGAGCTGCCGCTGACGCCCAACGGCAAGGTCGACGTCGCCGCGCTGCCCGCGCCCGAGGCCGACACCGGGGAGCAGGCCTACGAGGCGCCGGTGACGCTGTACGAGATGCGCATGGCCGAGCACTGGAAGGCTCTCCTCGGCCTTGAGCAGGTCGGGCTGCAGCACGACTTCTTCGAGGTCGGCGGCAGCTCGATCAAGCTGATCGAGCTGATCTACCGGCTCCAGGGCGAGTTCAACATCGCCATCCCGGTCAGCCACCTGTTCAAGGTCACGACCCTGCACGGCATGGCCAGGACGGTCGAGCACATCATCACCGGCAGGCTGGACGGCGCGCAGCCGTACCTCTGGTTCAACCCCGACCAGGACAGGACGGTCTTCTGCTTCCCGCCCGCGGGCGGCCACGGCCTGGTCTACCGGCAGCTCGCCGTACACCTGCCCGAGTACCGCTTCGTCGCGTTCAACTACGTGGCGGGCGAGGACAAGGTCACCCGCTACGCCGACCTGATCGAGTCCCTGCAGCCCGAGGGGCCCTGCGACCTGTTCGGCTACTCGCTCGGCGGCAACCTCGCCTTCGAGGTGGCCAAGGAGCTCCAGGACCGGGGACGCCAGGTGCCGAACGTGGTCATCATGGACTCCTACCGCATCTCCGAGTCCTTCGAGCTGGGGGAGGAGCACTTCGCGATCTTCGAGCGCGAGCTGAGTGAGCACCTGCTCAGGCACACCGGCTCGGAGATCGTGGCCGAGGAGACGCTCGGCCAGGCCAGGGAGTACATCGACTTCTCCAGCCGCACGCCGAACCTCGGGGTCGTCTCCGCCGCGGTCAGCGTGATCTCCGACGAGGAGAAGGTCTCCTTCTACGCCGCCGCCGAGCGCGGCACCTGGCACGGCAGTTCGGCGGCCCGCACCGAGGTCTTCAGGGGCTCGGGCACGCACGCCGAGATGCTCGACCAGGGCCACATCGCACGCAACGCGGACCTGGTCCGCGAGATCCTGGGAGGCGCCACCCATGTCGGCTGAGACCGAACAGGACTGGAGCGTCCGCGAACGCCCCCCGGGGAGCAAGCCCAGGGTCCTCGTCGTCGGCGCGGGCGTCGCGGGCATGGCCACCGGCTGCTACGCGCAGATGAGCGGCATGGAGACCCGCGTCCTCGAAAGGCACGTCCTGCCGGGGGGCTGCTGCACCGCCTGGGCGCGTGACGGTTACGTCTTCGACTACTGCATCGAATGGCTGATCGGCACCGCCCCGGGCAACAACGCCAACCAGGTGTGGCGGGAGCTCGGCGCGCTCGACGGCAAGACGATCACCAACTTCGACATGTTCAACAAGGTCACCGACGAGTCCGGCAGGTCGGTGACGTTCTACAACGACCCCGACCGCCTGGAGCGGCACCTGCTGGAGGTCTCTCCCGCGGACGCGGCCCTGATCCGGTCGTTCTGCCGTGACCTGCGGCGCTTCGTGAACATCGACCTGTACCCGTTCCTGAAGCCGCCGCCGCTGCAGACGGCGCGGGAGAAACTCGGCACGCTGCGGACGGTCCTGCCCGCCTTCCGGCTGTTCTGGCGCACCGCGGCGACGCAGATGCACACCTTCGCCGACAGGTTCCAGGACCCGCTGCTTCGCAAGGCCTTCCGCAACATCTTCTTCCAGGACCCGGAGAACTTCCCGGTCCTGCCGTACCTGTTCAACATGGCCAGCGCCCACAACGGCAACGCCGGTTTCCCGCAGGGAGGGTCGCTGGGGCTGGCCCGCTCCATCGAGGAGCGTTACACCTCGCTGGGCGGCACCATCACCTACCGGGCGCGGGCGGACAGAATTCTGGTCGAGGACGGCCGCGCGGTCGGGGTCGAGCTGCGGGGCGGCAGACGCTACTACGCCGACCACGTCGTCTCGGCCTGCGACGGCCACACCACGGTGTACGGCCTGCTTGAGGGCAAGTACACCAGCCCGAGGATCGACAGGCTCTACGACGAGATGCTGAACCGCCCCGGCATCCTGTTCCCCGCCGTGGTCTCGGCCTTCGTCGGCATCGACGGCGACTTCGACCCCGGCGACGCGCACAGCACCACCTACCTGCTCACCGGGGAGGAGGGGGCGAAACTGCCGGGCGCGCTGCAGAACAGCCTGGTCGTGCAGCTGCGCTCGCGCTACTCCGACGGGTTCGCGCCGCAGGGCAAGTCGGTCATCCACTGCACCTACTTCAGCGACTTCGGTTACTGGAGGTCGCTGCGCACGGAGAACCGCAAGGAGTACTGGGCGCGCAAGCGGCAGGTCGCCGACTTCGTCCGGGACTTCCTCGACCGGCGCTATCCGGGGCTCGGTGAGCGCATCGACCTGGTCGACGTGGCCTCGCCCGCGACGACCAAGCGCTACACCGGCAACTTCAACGGCAGCATCCTCGCCTGGAAGGCCTTCTCCGACGCCGACGACCTGGCCACCAAGCTGGTCAACAAGGACCGGATGCGGCTGCCGGGGCTGAGCGGCTTCTCGATGGCGGGTCAGTGGGTCGGCATGGGCGGCCTGATCCGCGCGGCCTCCACCGGGCGTTTCGTCGTGCAGTACCTGTGTGAGGAGCTGGGACTGAAGTTCAATGCCTGGGAGAGCGATAACGACGAGGCCTGGCATCCAGGAAAGTTCGGGCACATGCCACAGCTCGACAAGCGGCTCGTCCGATAGGTGGCGACAGTGATCACCAAGGAGAACAGGGACGTGTCACGGCCCGGACCGAACAGGGAAACAATGATCATCATCGGCGCGGGCCTCGGTGGGCTGTCCACCGGCTGCTACGCGCAGATGAACGGGTACCGCACCCAGATCTTCGAGATGCACGAGATCCCCGGCGGCTGCTGCACGGCGTGGGAGCGGGGTGACTTCACGCTCGACTGCTGCATCAGCTGGCTGCTCGGCAACGGGCCGGGCAACCAGATGCACCAGATCTGGCTCGAACTCGGCGCGCTCCAGGGCAAGCAGATGCGGCACTTCGACGTGTTCAACATCGTGCGGGGACGCGACGGCAGGGCGGTCTACTTCTACTCCGACCCCGACCGGCTCCAAGCGCACCTGCTCGACATCTCGCCCGCCGACGCCAAGCTGATCAAGGACTTCTGCGCGGGGCTGCGGGCCTTCAAGAAGTGCCTGGCCGTCTACCCCTTCCTCAAGCCGGTCGGCCTGATGGGCCGGATGGAACGGCTGCGGATGATGGCCTCGTTCGTCCCCTACTTCAACGTCATCCGCAAGTCGATGGCCGTGCTGATGACGGAGTACTCGGCGAGGTTCAAGGACCCGCTGCTGCGGGAGGCGTTCAACTTCATCCTCTACGAGAAGCACGCCGCCTTCCCGGTGCTGCCGTTCTACTTCCAGCTCGCCTCGCACGCCAACCTGTCGGCGGGCGTCCCCGAGGGCGGCTCGCTCGGCCTGTCCACGTCGATCGAGCAGCGCTACCTGCGGCTCGGCGGCCAGGTGACCTACAACGCCAAGGTCGAGGAGGTGCTGGTCGAGGACGACAAGGCGGTCGGTGTACGGCTCAGCGACGGCAGCGAGCACCGCGCCGACATCGTGGTCTCCGCCTGTGACGGCCACACCACGATGACGAAGTTCCTCAAGGGCCGCTACCTCAACGACGCCTACCGGAAGCTGTACACCACGACCATCAAGGAGCCGGGCATGGTCTTCCCCGGCTACTTCTGCCTGTTCCTCGGCCTGCGGCGCCCCTTCCCCGAGGGCGACCCCTGCACGACCTACCTGCTCACCGAGGAGGAGGCCGAGGACCTGACCGGCATCCGCCACCCGAGCATCAACGTGCAGTTCCGCAGCTCGCACTACCCGGAGCTCTCGCCCGAGGGCAGCACCGTGGTCTACGCGACCTACTTCTGCGACATCGCCCCCTGGCGGGCCCTGGCCGAGGGGCCGGAGCAGTCCAGCCGCAAGCACAGGGGGGAGGAGATCCACACCATGCCCGTACGGCGCGGCCGCGAGTACTCGGCGGCCAAGCGCCGGGCGCGGCTGGCCCTCATGAGGTTCCTGGAGAAGCGCTTTCCCGGCATCTCAGACGAGGTCGCCGTACGCGACGTGTCCACCCCGCTCACCCAGGTCCGCTACACCGGCAACTACGACGGGACCGTCCTGGGCTGGCAGCCGTTCGTGGAGAGCGGCGAGACCCTGGAGGAGCTGGTCAAGAAGCACGGGCCGGGGCTGCCGGGGCTGGAGAACTTCTACCAGTCCGGCGTGTGGGCCACCACGGGCGGCCTGATCCGGGCCGCAGCCGCGGGCAGGCACGTCATGCAGTTCGTCTGCCGTGACGACGGCAAGGAGTTCACCGCCTCCATCGACGACACCGCGCCGCTCCCGACGCACCTCGTCATCCCGGTGGGACCCCGCCCCCACAGGGCCGCCGAGCTGGTTCCCACCCGCTGACCGCGACCCCGCCGAGGGCCTCTCAGGGCTCTCGGCGGGACAGGTGGTCCAGTACGGCCCGCGCCACCTCGTGCTTCGAGACCGCGGGGCGCTCGAAGCGCAGGTCGGCGACCTCCTCGAAGGAGGCGGCCCTGCGCTCGTGCAGCTCGGTCGCCAGGGCCAGCGGCTCCATGCCGAAACGCGGCCGGTACGGCTTGGCGGCGATCTTCTCGGCGACGAACTCGGGGGTGGCGTCCAGCCAGACGACCAGGGCGGGCTTCAGGTCGGCCCGGGCCCCGGGGTCGTCGAGCACGCTGGAGGCGGCGGCGATGATCGGGGCGGGCCGCTCGGCGAGGCCGGCCCGCAGGTGCTCGACCTCCCTGGCGTGCAGGACCTCGGTCCCCTCGCGTTCGGCGATCTCCGCGGCCGTGGCGCCGTAGCGCTCCCGGAGATACTCGTCGCTGTCGCGCACGGGCCTGTCGAGGCGCTTGCCAAGCAGCCGCGACACGCTGGTCTTCCCGGCCCCCATCAGACCGACCACGACGATCGGGGTGTCGTCCACCATGCTGCTCGTTCCCTCCTGAATGCCCGTCCCGTTCGCCTCTGCCCATTCGCCTCTGCCCATCACCTGGTTCTCTGTGGCGGGTTGTTACAAAGCCTGGTGGAGGCTGTTACAAAGCCGCGGGAAGACCGAGAAGTTTCCCTCCTAGCGTCACGGTGTGCCGGGCAGGGGCGTGCTGACACGCTCCTCGTCAGGTCCCGGCGCGCACGAGGACCAAGGGGGAGACAATGCGAAAGATCATGAAGGCCGTGGCGGTCACGCTGCTCGGGCTCGTGACGGTGGCCTGCGCGACGGCCTGCGGAGGTGGCGGGGCCAGGGAGGCGATGGCCCACGGGCTGTCCCCCTCGGACACGGAGCCGGTCTCCCACGACGTCCCGCAGGTGGGCCGGGTCTACGTGATCAACCTGTACGGCGCGGAGGAGGGGCGGCCCGACCGTCGTCCGGCGAACCTGGTCGCCTCCGAGTTCAGCAGTCTCAAGGAGATCACCTGGCGGAGCTGGGGCCCCGACAGGGCGGTCGGGGACGGCAGGCTGAGCGGGACGTGGTGCCTGCCCGGCTGCCAGGCCAAGCCGTACGAGGCGACGATCACCCTCAGCAAGGCCAGGAAGGTCGGGGGAAAGCGCTACTTCACGAAGTTCGACATCGACGGTGACTTCCCTCGTCCGACGAGTTCCGACGACACCCTGAGGGGGACGCTTCCCCTGCCCTTCTCAACCCCCTGAACTGCGGGTTCCTGGGCGGAGGGGTCAGCGGGTCGCATACCCTCCACACGATGATGACCGGTGTGAAGCGAGCAGCCCTCCTGTGCGCGGCCGTCCTGACGGTGGCGGGGTGCGGGGCGGACGGCGGGGTGCGGGTGGAGGGGTCGGCGCCGCCGTCCAAGCCACCCCGGGGACCCGTCTACGTGGTCGCCTACCCGGGTGATCCACTCCGGCGGCCAAGCAGGCTCGCGTTGGACGAGTTCAACAGCGTCACCGGGATCCGCTGGGAGTCCTGGGGAGGAGAGAGCGCCGTGGGAACGGGCGAGCTGATCAGCATGTGGTGCCTGCCCGACTGCCAGGAGAGGCCCTACCGGGGGACGATCACGCTCAGCGAGCTGACCTGGCATGAACGGGCCGGATACTACGGCCGGTTCACCGTGAAGGCCGACGGCCTTCCTCCCGACAGGGTCAAGGAGCTGACCGGTGGGAGACTCACGGTGCCGGAGTCCTGAGCGATGACCGACGTGCTCCTGGTCGAGGACGACCCGGTGATCCGCGAGGCCACGGGCATGGCCCTGGAGCTGTACGGCATGCGTGTGCGGACCGCCTCCGACGGGCTGGGCGGCCTGACCGAGTTCCGCGCCCGGCGACCGGACGTCGCGCTGCTGGACGTCATGCTTCCGCACCTGGACGGGGTCAGCCTGGCCAGACGGATCAGGGAGGAGGGGGAGACCCCGATCATCATGATCTCCGCCAGGTCCGACGCGATCGACGTGATCAACGCCCTGGAGGCCGGGGCCGACGACTACGTCACCAAGCCGTTCGACGCCGCCGTGCTCCACGCCAGGATCCGCGCCGTGCTCCGCCGCGCCGCCATGCCCGGCCAGGCGAACGCGACGCTCACCTTCGGCGACCTCGCGATCGACGTCGAGTCCATGGAGGTACGGCTGTGCGGCGAACGGGTGGCGCTGACGCCGACCGAGCTGAAGCTCCTGCTGGAGTTCGCCGCCGAGCCGGGGGTCGTGCTGTCGAGGGACACCCTGCTCCACCGGGTCTGGGACTACGCCTGGGACGGGGACACCAGGGTCGTCGACGTCCACGTGCAGCGGCTCAGGGCCAAGATCGGCAATGACCACATCGAGACCGTGCGCGGTTTCGGCTACAAGCTGCGGAGATGACGCATGGGTCTGCGCGCGAAGCTCAGCCTGCTCATCGTGGGGATGTCGGTGCTCGTCGCCGCCGTCCTGGGCCTCCTGGTCCACACGCGCACGGCCGTCGTCACGCTCGACTCCGCGCGGCGTGGCCTGGACGCCGAGCTGACGAGCACCCTGGTCCGCTACCAGGAGGGGCAGGACACCCCCCTGACGAGCGGGGCCGTCCCCGCGCCGCTGGCCGCGGCCCTCGGCGAGGGGACCCGGGCCACCTACCTGCAGGACGGCGCCACCCTCTGGGCGGCGACCAGGACCGACGGGCAGACGCTCTCGCTGCACCGCTCCTACCAGGCGGAGAACGCCGAGCTGGCCCGGCTCGACCGGATCCTCCTCGGTTCCGGCCTGGCGGCGGCGCTGTTCGCCTCCGGGGTGGGGCTGGTGGTCGCGACCGGCCTCAGCAGCAGGATCCGCGCGGTGGCGAGGACGGCCGCGCACATCGCGGAGGGCGACCTGTCCGCCCGGGTCGAGGCGCGGGGCCGGGACGAGATCGCGGCCGTCGGGGCGGCGCTCGACCAGATGGCCGACGCGTTGCGGGCCAGGCTTGAGGCCGAACGGCGGGTCACCGCCGACATCGCCCACGAGCTGCGCACCCCCGTCGCGGGCCTGGTCACGGCGGCCGGGCTGTTACCCGAGGGACGGCCCGCCGAGCTGGTCAGGGACAGCGCCGCGACGCTGCGCCGCCTGGTCGAGGACGTCCTGGAGGTGGCCCGGCTCGACGCCTCGGCCGAGACACCGGCCAGGGAGGTCCGTTCCTCGGGGACGCTGGCCAGGAGGGCGGTCGCGGCCTCGGGGGTGCCGGACGTCGAGGTGCTCGTCTCCGGTGAGGCCGAGGTGGAGACCGATCCCCGGCGGGTCGAGCGGATCCTCGCCAACCTCGTCAGCAACGCGGCCAGACACGGAGCCCCGCCCGTGCGGGTCGACGTGACCGGGTTCAGCGTGACGGTCAGGGACCACGGCCCCGGCTTCCCCGAGCCGATGCTCGTCACGCTCCGCGAGCACGGCCCGCAGCGGTTCGGCACCGGCTCGGCCGCCCGCGGGGACGGCATCGGCCTCGGACTGACCATCGCCGCGGGGCAGGCCCGGGTCCTTGGGGCACACCTCAGCTTCGCCAACGCCCCGGACGGAGGCGCGATCGTCCGGCTGGACCTCGCCTGACCTGCCCAGTCCTTCGCGCCCGTCTTGGTAGGGCGGCGGCTCCGGAATACTGTCGGAGGCCCGCGATAGCGTCCTCGGCGACGCCGACGCGAACGGGACCCCCTCATGAGTGACATCGCCACCCGCTACCGAAACCGTGCCGACATCTTCGCGGCCAAGGTCGCCGCTGTGGAGCCAGGCCGCTGGTCCGACCCGTCCCCCTGCGCGGAGTGGACCGCGCGAGACGTCGTCGGCCACATCGTCGACATGCACGCCGTGATGCTCAGACCCCTGGGCCGGTCGCTGAGCCCGGCGCCGTCCGTCGCGGAGGACCCGCTCGCCGCTTTCGTGGCGGCCCGCGCCGACGTGGAGGCACTGCTCGACGACCCGGCCACGGCCAAGAGGGAGGTGGACGCCCCGGCGGGGCGCCTGACCGTCGAGCGGCACATCGACCAGGTCGTCAGCATCGACATGGTGATGCACGGCTGGGACCTGGCCCGGGCCACCGGGCAGGATGACACGATCGACCCGGCCGAGGTCGAGGCGATGTGGCCCGGTCTCCAGCACCTCCCCGACGAGATGCGGATTCCCGGTGCCTTCGGCCGGGGGGTCGTCGTCTTCGGCCCCGAGGTCAGGGTCCCCGACGACGCCCCTCTCCAGCACCGCCTCCTCGGTCTCCTCGGCCGAGACCCGAACTGGTCCGCCTGACCCGGGCGCTTCCGGCCTCGGTGATCCGGTCCGCCTGGCGTGGCCGGTGCCTGGATTGACGGCCGAGGGGAGGGCTTTCCGGCCTCTGGTGAGCGGTCTGGTCTCCGAGGTCCGGCGTGGAGGCTTGGACCTTCCGGGGGTGTCGGGTGCTCCTGGCTCATGTGGTCTGGCGGACGGAAGGCGGGCCCCATGCATGGTCCAATGGGGAGTTGCTCCGTCCGACCGGGAGAAAACGGACACGTTCGGGCTGGGTGAGCGGGTGGATGGAAGATGGTTCAGGAAGATCGGGTGCTTCCGGTTCATGCGATCCGACGGGGTGAGAGCCGTTCCGCAGGTGCTCCTCGCCCTGTGAGCTGAGGTGGGGACTGCTTCGCCCGGTCCGGGTCATGAACCGGCGGGTGAACGACGGCCTGGGAGATCGAGGGCCCGCGCGGTCTGGCGGACAGGAGCCGGGAAGGAGCCGCTCCGGGTCGCCGGGGTCCCTGCCGCGTCCCGCCGGACCCGGATGCTGCGGTCCGGAGGCGGCCGGGAGGGGTCAGCGGGGGACGCTGGTTCTCGGGGTCAGGTGGCTCTGGTAGTCCTTTGTGGTGATCTCGTCGTGCAGGCGTAGTCCCCTGGCGCCCAGGCTGGTCAGGGCGCGCGCGACGGGGGTGGGGATGTGGTTGACCAGCCACACGCTCTGCTTCATGGTCCGCAGGGCTCCGGGGGTGGCGGGGATCAGCCGCTTGGCGGCTCCTACGGCGAAGGCGCGGCTGCGCCGTACGTAGTCGCCGATCTCCTGCTCGTAGGCGGGGAAGGCGCGGGTGTGGTCGCCCCCGGCCTCGGCAAGCTCGCCCGCGAGGACGTAGGCGCCGACGACGGCCAGGCTGGTGCTGCCGCCGACCGCGGGGCCGGGGCAGTAGCCCGCGTCCCCGGCCAGGCTCACCCGGCCCCGTGACCAGGTGTCCATGCGTAGCTGGGTGACCGAGTCGAAGTAGAACGCCGTGGCGCGGTCGAGCTCCTCGCCCAGCAGGCGGGGGACCTCCCATCCCATCCCGGCGAACTGCTCGCGCAGCAGTTCCTTCTGCCGGGCGACGTCCCGGTGGTGGTAGTCGAGTTCGGCCTCGGGACGGAACATGAAGATGGCGCGGGCGTCGTCCAGGTGGGCGCCGCCGTACACGCCGACCATTCTGTTCACGCCGGTGAGGCCCGTCATGCGGTCGCGCAGGCCCAGGTAGTTGGGGATCGACATGACCGCCAGGTAGGCCCCGATCCAGGTCGAGTAGCGCGACTCGGGGCCGAAGACCAGGCGCCGGACGTTGGAGTGCAGTCCGTCGGCGCCGATCACCAGGTCGAACCTGCGGGGCCGTCCGCGTTCGAAGGTGACCTCGACGCCGTCCGCGTCCTCGGTCAGGGAGGCGATGGAGTCACCGAAGACGTACTCGGCATCGTGCCGGGTGGCCTCGTAGAGGATCTCGCCCAGGTCGTCGCGCATGATCTCGACATGCCGGTCGGACATGACGCGCATCAGCCTGCCGACCTCGACCGTGCGCGGGCGGTCGTCGCCCTCGACGAGGAAGGAGAGCCACTCGGTGCCGGTCTTCCTGGACTGTACGGCCTCGGCCAGCCCCATCCTGTCGACGATGTCCATGGCCGGGCGGAACAGGTCGACCGCGTGGCCGCCCGCCTTGCGCAGGGCCGGGGCGCGTTCGACGACGGTGACGGCGAAGCCGTACCTGGTGAGCCAGTAGGCCAGGACGGGACCGGCGACGCTGGCGCCGGAGATGAGGATCCGCATGCGCCGTCTCCTTACTTAACGGGAGGTAAGTTCCTTACTGAACGATAGGTAAGCACGGTTGCCGGTGAGGCGCAAGTCTTACTGAACGATAGGTAAGCGATACCCTTGGTTCATGGCGAGACCCTCGGATACCAAGATCCGCATCCAGGCGACGGCACGTGAGCTCTTCCTCGAACAGGGCGTGCAGAACACCAGCCTCAAGCAGATCTCCGACCGGCTCGGCATCACGAAACCGGCTCTCTACTACCACTTCTCCTCGCGGGAGGAGCTGGTCAGGAGCATCCTGCAGCCCGTCGTGGCCGAGCTTGAGGCGTTTGTCGCCGGACGCGAGCCAGGGGAGGGGCGGCGGCTGCTTGAGGACTACTTCGATCTCATCTGGCACTACCGCGAGGAGATCGCGATGGTCCTGCACGCGCCGACCGTGCTCGTCGAGCTGGACCTGGTCGACCGGATGTGGCTCTGGCGTAAGGAGCTGACCACGCTCCTGCTCGGCCCGGCCCCCTCCGACGCCGCGCGGATCCGCGCCACCGTGGCGTTCGGCGGCATGTCCGACTGCGTGGTCGAGCACGCCGACCTTCCCAGGGACGTGGTCAAGGCCGCCGCCGTCGACGCCGCGTTGGCCGCCCTCGGTCCGCTCGGCCGTACGGACCCCTGAGGATCACTGAAAGGTGCTGGTTGGGCACCTAAAGTTACCGTATACCCTCCTTCGTACGAGTATGGGTGGTGCGCGGATGGGGGCCGGTATCCGTTCTCCCAGACGGCCGCATGGAATGTTGTGGGGTTCCTCCATGCGCCGCCCGGCACCTCCTGGTGTGGGATCGATCTCATGACAGATGAAGGGAAGACGGTGTCACAGGAGGAAGGGACGGCGGGCTCCTCGCCGGGCCGGGGCTTCTCCACCGGAGATCTGGCCAGGGTCAGCGTGTTCGCCGCGCTGATCGCCGTGCTCGGGCTGCCCGGCGCGCTGAACGTCTTCGGCAACGCGGTGCCCATCACCCTGCAGACGTTCGGCGTCATGCTCGCCGGGGCGATCCTGGGCACCTGGCGGGCCGGACTCGCCGTCGCGGTCCTCCTGGCGCTCGTCGCGGCGGGACTTCCGCTGCTGGCCGGTGGCCGGGGCGGACTCGGCGTCTTCGTCGCGCCCTCTGCGGGGTTCCTGATCGGCTGGCTGCCGGGCGCGATGCTGACCGGCTGGATCGTCGAACGCGGCGGACGCACCCCGGGCATCGTCCGCCTGCTGGTCGCCTGCCTCGTCGGCGGCGTCGGGGTGGTCTACCTCGTCGGCATCCCCGTACAGGCCGCTGCCACCGGTGTCTCCCTGGGACACGCCGCGCTGCTCAGCCTCGCCTTCGTACCCGGCGACCTGATCAAGGTGGTGCTCGCCTCCCTGGTGGTCAGGGGGACGCAGCGGGCCTACCCCGACGCCGTCCCCGCCGTGCGGCGCGAGCGGCTCAGGGCCGCGGGGAGGCGTTGACCCGCCCATGCCGGTGGCCCTGCAGGTGGCGCGACACGCCTCGGAGCACCCGCGCCGGATCGCGGTGCGCGCTCCCGGAGGCGACCTGAGCTACGCCGGGCTCGCGAGCAGGATGGAGGCCGCCGCCGAGACGCTGCGGGGCCGGGGGGTCGGCCACGGCGCGCTGGCGGCGCTCAGCCTGGCCGACCCGGCCGACCTGCTCGTCGCCGTGCTCGCCGCCGACCTGGCCGGTGCGACCCCGCTGATCTGCGACCCCACCTGGGATCCGGTACGGCGCGAGCGGATCATGGAGGCGGTCCCGGTTGACGTTCGCGTCGAGATCCCGCTGGTCCGGGAGCGGATCACGGTGGTGGCTCCGGACGGTATCCGAACCCCACCGGCCCGGGATCCGGTACGGCGTGGGCGGATCGTGGAGGCGGTCCCGCCTGACGTCGACATCGAGATCCCGCTGGTCCGGGAGCGGATCACGGTGGTGGCTCCGGACGGTATCCGAACCCCACCGGCCCGGGGCCCGGGACGACATGAGCGGATCGTGGCGGCCGAGCCCGTCTCCGTCCCGGTTCCGGCGGCCTCGCCGTCTGACCGGGCGTGGGCCTGCTTCAGTTCGGGCAGCACCGGCAGGCCACGCGCCGTGGTGCGTACCCGCGCGTCGTGGACGGGGTCGTTCCCGCACCTGAGCACGCTCGCCGGGATCGGCCCCGGTGACGTCGTGCTGGTCCCCGGCCCCTTGACCTCCTCCCTGTACGGCTTCGCGGCCGTGCACGCCCTGGCCGTCGGCGCCACGGCGGTCGTCCCCGGGCGCTGGTCGACCGTGGAACTGGCCGCCCACCTGGACGAGGCGACCGCGATCCACGTGGTGCCGCACCGGCTGCCCGCCGTACTCGACCTCCTGGAAGGGCGGCGGGGAAGGCTGCGCACGGCGGTCGTCGGCGGGGCGGCGCTGGGCGCGGACGCCCGCGAACGGGCGGCGAGGGCCGGGGTCGACGTGCTGGCCTACTACGGCGCGACCGAGCTGTCGTTCGTCGCGGCCGACACCGACGGGCGGGGGCTGCGACCCTTCCCCGAGGTGGAGATCCAGGTCAGGGCCGCGCCGGGGCAGCCGTTCGGCGAGGTGTGGGCGCGCTCGCCCTGGCTGGCCGAGGGCTATCTGGCGGGTGGGACGGGGCCGTTGCAGATCGATGGCGACGGCTGGGCGACGGTCGGCGACGTGGCGGAGCCGTACCGGACGGGGGAGGTGCTGCGGCTGCGCGGCCGGGGTGACGGTGCGATACAGACCGGCGGCGCGACCGTGGTGCCCGAGGACGTCGAAGAGGTCCTCAGAAAGGCGCCTGGCGTCGGTGACGTGGTGGTCGTCGGCTCGCCGCACCCGGAACTCGGCTCCGTGGCCACCGCGATCATCGAGGCGGACGGCCTCCGGCGCCCCTCGCGGGCGGCGCTTGAGGAGATCGCGCGTGGCGGTCTTGATGCCGCGCAGCGGCCGAGGCGCTGGTACACCGTCCGCAGCCTGCCGCGCACTCCCGTGGGCAAACCCGCACGCGGCCTGCTCGCCGCCCGTCTGGCCGGGGGCGACCCGGACATCAGGCGGCTCACCTGACATGAACCCGAACGAGACGAACCTGACCCTGAACGAACCCGGGCTGATCCAGGATGAGCCTGGCCTGGTCCAGGACAAGTCCAACATGAACCAGGGCGAGCCTGACCAGATCCGGGACAAGCTGGACCTGGTCTTGAACGGGCCTGACACGAACCAGGACGAGCCGGACCTGAGCCTGGACGACTCTGAGATGAGCCAGGACGAGCTGATCGGAGCCTGGATGAGCTGGGCCAAGGTCGGAGCGAGGCGGACCAGAGCCAGGACGAGCCTGACATGAGCCGGGATCCCTCCTCGCGGCCTGTCGTCGTCGCTGCCCGCCGTGGTCCCGTCGGCACCGCCTTCCACGCCTTCAAGGATCTGACGGTCGAGGCGCTGGCCGTCCCCGTCGTCGAGGCCGTCGCCCGGGACGTCGCCCCCCTCGGCCTGCCCGTCGAGGATGTCGTGCTCGGCAACTGCACCGGCCCCGGCGGCAACGTCGCGCGGATCTGCGCGCTGGCTGCGGGGCTGGGCCACGGCGTCCCCGGCGTCACCGTGGACAGGCAGTGCGGCAGCGGCCTGGCCGCGATCCTGCTCGCGGGGAACGCGGTAGCCGCGGGGGAGATGGACCTCGTCGTCGCCGGGGGCGTGGAGAGTGCCTCGACCGCCCCGCTGCGAACCCGTCGCGGGACGGGCGTGCCGTACGAGCGGGCGCCGTTCGTCCCCGAGGGGTGGCCCGATCCCGAGATGGGGCCCGCGGCCGAGGCGCTGGCCGCCGCGCGTGGTGTGAGCCGCGAACGCCAGGATGCCTACGCCCTGCTGAGCCACGCCAAGGCGCTGGCCGCGCGGGAGGCGGGCCGGTTCGCCCAGGAGATCGTCACGGTCGGCGGCAGGGACGACGACCAGTGGCCGCGCCCGCTGCGCGCCCGGTCGCTGGCCCGGCTGCCCGCCGCGTTCGTGCCCGGTGGCACGGTGACGGCGGGCAACTCCTCCCCGGTCAGCGACGGGGCGGCGGCCGTCGCCCTGGTGCCGGAGTCGCTGCGCGCCGAACTCGGGCTGCCGGGACTGCGGCTGCTGGCCGGTGCCGTGGTCGGCTGCGATCCCGCGCTTCCCGGGCTCGGGCCGGTGCCCGCGGTGCTGCGGGTGCTCGAACGCGGCGGGGCCGACCTCGCGCGGGTCGCGGCGGTGGAGATCGTCGAGGCGTTCGCGGCGCAGGTGCTCGCGGTGACCGACGCGCTCGGCCTCGATCCCCTCGGCGCGGACGCGGAGCGGGTCTGCGCAGACGGCGGCGCGCTCGCCCTCGGCCACCCGTGGGGCGCGACCGGTGCGGTGGTGGTCACCAGACTTTTCAGCAGGCTCGTACGGCGGGGCGCCCCCGCGGGGACACTGGGGCTGGCCACGGCCGCGGTCGGCGGCGGCCTGGGGGTCGCCGCGTTGTTCGAGGTGGTGTAGATGATCGAGATGGACGACGTCGGCGTGCGGTTCGGGGAGCGGGAGGTGCTGCGCGGCGTCACGGTCTCGCTGACCGAGCGCAGGATCGGCGTGGTCGGGGCCAACGGCTCGGGCAAGAGCACCCTCGCCCGCCTGGCCAACGGCCTGGCCCTGCCGTCCTCGGGACGCGTCACCGTCCTCGGGCTCGACACCCGGCGCGAGGCGGCCAGGATCAGGCGCCGCGTCGGGTTCCTGTTCAGTGACCCGGACGCGCAGATCGTCATGCCGACGGTCGCCGAGGACGTCGCCTTCTCCCTCAGGCGCAGGGGGCTGACGCGGCAGGAGACCGACCGGCGGGTGCGGGAGGTCCTGACGAGGTACGGCCTGGCCGGGCACGCCGACCATCCCGCGCACCACCTGTCCGGGGGTCAGAAGCAGTTGCTCGCCCTGTGTTCGGTCATGGTGCTCGACCCCGAGGTCCTGGTCATGGACGAGCCGACGACGCTGCTCGACCTGCGTCACTCCCGGCAGGTCGCCGAGTTGCTGCGTGAGCTGCCGCAGCAGGTCGTGGTGGTCACCCACGATCTTCCGCTGCTGTCCGGCTTCGACCGGGTGCTGGTGCTGGACGAGGGGCGGATCGTCGCCGACGACGAGCCGGAGGCGGCAGTCGGCCACTACAGGAAGCTCATGGCGTGAACGGCGTGAACGGGCTCACCGGAGCCTACGTCCCCGGCGGCTCGTTCCTGCACCGCATGCCCGCCGGGGCCAAACTCCTCGGCCTGGCCCTGTCGTGCACGGCGCTCGTGCTGCTGCGCCCGCCCCTGGCGCTGGCGGGGGCCGCGCTCGTCGTGGCGCTGCTGTACGCGCTGTCCGGGGTCGGCGCCGTGGCGGCCTGGGCGCAGATCAGGCCGGTCCGGTGGTTCGCCGTGGTGCTGTTCGCCATGCAGTACCTGTTGGACGGCTGGGCGGGGGCGCTGTCGTCCGTGCTCCGCGTCCTGCTCGCCGTCGCGCTGGCCGGGCTGGTCACGCTCACCACGCGCACCGCGGTCATGATGGACGTCCTGGAACGGCTGCTGGCCCCGGTCAGGTTCGTGGGCGTCGATCCCTTCCGCCTGTCGCTGCTGCTCTCGCTGACCCTGCGCAGTGTGCCGGTCGTCGCGGGGCTGGCCGCCAGGGTCAGGGAGGCGCAGCGCGCCAGGGGGACCGAGTGGAGCGTGCGGGCCTTCGCCGTACCGCTCGTGGTCAGTGCCCTGCGGCACGCCGACACCCTGGGCGAGGCCCTCAGCGCCAGGGGCCTGGACGACTGACCCCGCGAACCTCCCCGAAAGCGGAAAAATCCGCATTTGCTTCGGCTACCGTGTGAGCGATCTTGACGGTGATCACCACGCGACTGGAGGAGAACGTGGCCGAGGGCTTCCCTGACCGTGGCTTCAGGGCCTACTGGTCGGCGATCGGCGTCTCGCAGTTCGGCACCGCCGTCAGCATGGTCACGGTCCCGCTGATCGCCGTGCTGACCATCGGGGCCACGCCGGGACAGATGACCTGGCTGGTGGTGCTGGAGCTCGCGCCCGCGATGCTCGTCGGGATCCCCGCCGCCGCCTGGTCGGACACGCTGCACCGGCGGGTGCCGCTGCTCGTGGGCCTCAACGTCGTCCAGGCGGTGATCATGGGGACGATCCCGCTGCTGTGGTGGCTCGGACTGCTGACCTACCCGCCGTTGCTCGCCCTGGTCGCCCTCTCCTCGCTGGTCCGCGGCTTCCAGTCTGCGCTGTCCAGCCCGGTCCTGGTGCAGATCGTCCCCGGGGAGCACCTGGTCGACGCCAACGGAAAGACGAACGCGACCCGCAGCGTCGCCGACGTCGGCGGTCCCGCGGTCGGCGGAGCGCTGATGGCGGTCCTCGCCGCGCCCCTGGTCATCCTGGCCGACGCGTTGTCCTTCCTGCTCTCCGCGGCGCTGCTCACCCGGGTCAGGACACCGCCCGCCCCCGCGCGGGCCACACAGGAGAGGACACGCGGCACCTTCGGCGAGGTGGTACGGCTGGCCCGCGTCCTCGGTCAGCGCTCCGGCGTGCAGGCGCTGGTCGCCCTGACCTTCGCCCAGGGGATCATGCAGCCGATCCTCGCGCTGTTCCTGGTGCGGGAGCTCCACCTGGGGCCGACGTCGATCGGCCTGCTCCTCAGCCTGGGCGCGGTCGGCGGGATCGGCGGGGGGCTCCTGGTCGGCAGGGTCATCGGCCGCCACGGCCCGGGGCGGACGCTGGCGCTCGGCACCCTCGTCTCCGTGTGCTCCCTGCTCGCGCTGCCGTTCTCCGCCCCCGGCCTCTCCGGGGCCGCCGCGGTCGTCCTGTTCGAGCTCGCGAGCAGCCTCGGCGGCACCGTCATGGTCGCCACGGTCTTCGGGACCCTGCAGAGCGCCGTCAGGGACGGGGAGGTGGCCAAGGTGATGGCGCTGGCGGGCACCTTCCTCCAGGTCGGCGGTCTGGCGGGCTCCTTCGCCGGGGGAGTGCTGGCCACGGTGTTCGGCCTGCGTGTCACCACGGCGGTGGCCGCGGCCCTGATGCTCGTGCTCCTGCTGCCCCAGGTCGTCCGCTGGTACGCGGCCCGGTGGGAGATCGACGCGGTGAGCCTACGGCCCCACTCCGAGGTGGGGCCGTAGGGGCGTCACCCGATCTCGACGGGCATCACCGAGGCGACACCGCGTTCGACGCGCTCCGCGTCACCGAGCAGCACCGCCGTGGCCCGTCCCGGCCCCAGATAGGTCGAGGCGACCCGGTGCACGTCCTCGACCGTGGCCGCCGCGAGCCGTTCGACACGCAGCGCCAGGTGGTCGAGCCGCAGGCCGAAGCCCGCGAGCGTCCCGGCGAACCTGGCGAGGCCCGCCTGGGTGGCCGTGGCGACCATGATGCCGCCGATGGCGTAGCGCCGCGCCTGCTCGACCTCCTCGGGCTCCGGGGGCAGCGTGGCGATCCTGCCCAGCTCGTAGAGGGTCTCCACCAGCGCGGGGGCCGTCACCTCGGTGGCGACGTCGGCGGCGATCATCACGGCCGAACCGCCGAGCGAGTGGTCGACAACCGAGCCGGGGCCGTAGGAGTAACCCTTGTCCTCGCGGAGGTTCTCCGTCCACCGGGAGGAGAAGTAACCGCCGAAGACCAGGTTGGCCAGCTGCATGGCGGCGCTGTCCGGGTGGTCACGGCCGGGGGCGGGCAGCGCGAACCGCAGCGACGACTGGAGCGTGCCCGGCCGGTCGACCAGCAGCAGCGGACCCGGCGTCGGCGACGGGGCGGGCGGCATCGTGACCTTCCGCCCGCTGCCCGTCCACCGTCCGAGCCTGCGCCCGGCCAGCTCGATGGCCTCCTCCGGGTCCAGGTCGCCGACCAGCACCAGGGCGGCGCCGTCGGGACGCATCCGCCGTTCGTGCAGGTCACGCACCCGCTCGGCCTCGACCGCGCCCACCCGCTCCGGGTCGGGTGTCTCGACCGCGTACGGATGGTCGCCGTAGACCCGGCGCAGCAGCGCGGTCCTGGCCAGCGTCGGCGGCTGGCTCAGCGAGACCCGGAACCGGTCGGCGAGCCTGTCCCGCTCGACGGAGAACTCCCGGTCGGGGTAGCGGGCGTCGCAGAGCGCGTCCGCGAGCACCTCAAGCAGCCGGTCGAGACCGGAGGCCAGGCAGTCCCCGTTGATCAGCCACCGGTCGGGGCTCGCCCCGCAGTTGAGGCTGCCGCCGACGGCCTGCGTCTCCTCGGCGATCCCGGTCGCCGAGCGGGTCCCGGTGCCGGAGAACAGCGTCTGCGCCAGCAGGGCGCCCTCGGCGATGTCCACCTCCGCCATCGGCACCCACAGCCGCGCCTCGACCAGGGGAGTCGTCCGGCGGGCGATCGCGATCACGGTCAGCCCCGAGGGCAGCACAGCCTCCGCCTGCCGCGGCAGGACGAGGGGAGCGGCGGGCTCAAGATCGGGCAGCGGCCGTACGGCGGAGGCGCTCATCGGTCCCTCCCCGCGACGACCTCGACGGAGGCGCGCCGGTGCGGCCGCAGGGTGGCGGCGGCCGCGCCGACCTGCTCGGCGGTCACCGAGGCCAGCAGCGCGGGCAGCTCGTTGAGCAGCGCCGGTTCGCCACGCTGCAGTTCCAGTACGGCCAGCCGCGTCGCCCTGTCGATCATCGTGTCCCCCTCGCGCAGCAGCAGAGCAGTCATCCGCGCCTGGACGCGCGACAGCTCCTCGGCGGAGGGACCCTCGGCGGCCAGCCGTTCAGTCTCCTCCCCGATGACGCCGAGCACGCGCTCGGCGGACCCTCCGGCGGGCAGGTTGGCCTGCAGCAGCAGCGCCGTGGGGTCGAGGACGTCGAAGGGATCGCCCATGAACCCGACGTAGCCGCTGACCCCGGTCGCCAGGCGCTCCTCAAGCACGAGCCGCGAGACCAGGCGCGAGGAGGCGCCGTCGGTGAGCACCTCGGACAGCACCACGTACGGCAGGTAGCCCGTCAGGTCCGCGACCGGGTCGGGCACCCGCCACGCCGCCGCGACCGCGGGGGTCGGCGCCGCCGCGTCCACGTAGGAGTGGTGCCGGGCCTCGACGAGGTCGGGTTCGGCCAGGACGGGCGCCGACGGGGCCGGACGCGCCGGGACGTCGCCGAACTGCCGCTCGACGAGCTTCCTCGCCTGTTCGACGGAGAAGCCGCCCGCGACGCACAGCACGGCGTTCCCGCAGGCGTAGTACCGGTCGAAGAACTCCTCGGCGTCCTCCACCCCGGCCGCGTCAAGATCGGTGAAGGAGCCGTAGCCGTCGTGCGCGTTGGGGAAGGTGTCGAACATCACCGGGGGGAGCCTCAGCCACGGGAAACCGCCGAAGGGGCGGTTGAGGACGTTGACCCGGATCTCCTCCTTGACCACGTCCACCTGGTTGCGCAGGGTCTCCGGGGTGATGCGCGGCGCGCGCATGCGGTCGGCCTCAAGGAACAGCACCCGTTCGAGCGCGTTGGCGGGGACCGTCTGGATGTATCTCGTGTAGTCCAGGTGTGTCGAGCCGTTGAAGGTGCCCCCGGCGCCCTGGACGTGCCGGAAGTGCGCGAACTTCTCCAGGTTCGCCGACCCCTGGAACATGAGGTGCTCGAAGAGGTGGGCGAAGCCGGTACGGCCCTGCGGCTCGGCCCGGATGCCCACGCCGTACACGACGGCGACCCCGGTCACGGGGCAGTCGGGTTCCGGGGCGAGCACGACCCGCAGCCCGTTGTCCAGGGTGAACCGCTCGATCCGGTAACCGGTGCGGGGCGGCTGGGTCGGGTGGGTGAGGTGTGACGTTGGCATTCGCGGCTACCCCCCGACCCCGAGCGGGTGCTCGAAGAGGGGGATCCGGCCGTTCTGGCCGATCGGTTCTCCCGCTGACATGGTGTCCTTCCGTGATCGCCGGGGCAGATGCCCCCAGTCTTCCCAGTCGGAGCCCGGTGCGGAAGTGGGTCCCAAACGACGCCCGATTTGTCCCATTTATGGGGATTTATGGGAAATGTGTAAGACTGGCGAGGATGAGGGCCGTCCACGGCGGCGAGGTAACATCCGCAGATGGTCGGCGTGTGAGGAAAGAAGGTCCGATGGTCAGGAAGGCTCCGAAGAAGGACGTCACCGAGGAAGGCCTGGAGGTCGGCCCGCCCAAGGAGTGGGCGGCGGGCATCCCCGGCGTGACCCGGTCGCTGCTGACGTCCTACGCGCAGATGGGCGCGGGCCGTACGCTCCTGACACTGGCCAGGGTCAATCAGAAGGACGGCTTCGACTGCCCCGGCTGCGCCTGGCCGGAGGGCGATCACCGCAGCCCGGCGGAGTTCTGCGAGAACGGCGCCAAGGCGGTCGCCGAGGAGGCCACGACCCGCAGGGTCACCCGCGACTTCTTCGCCGCCCACCGGATCGGCGACCTGGCCGGGCACACCGACTACTGGCTGGGCCAGCAGGGACGGCTCACCGAGCCGATGTACAAGCCCGAGGGCGCCGACCACTACGAGCCGATCACCTGGGAGCGGGCCCTCGGCGTCGTCGCCGAGGAGCTGCGCGCACTCGACGACCCCGACGAGGCGGTCTTCTACACCTCGGGGCGCACCTCGAACGAGGCGGCCTTCGTCTACCAGCTCCTCGTGCGTCGCTTCGGCACCAACAACCTCCCCGACTGCTCCAACATGTGCCACGAGTCGAGCGGCTCCGCCCTCACCCAGACCCTGGGCATCGGCAAGGGCACGGTCTCGCTTGAGGACCTGCACCGCGCCGACCTCGTCTTCGTGGTCGGCCAGAACCCCGGAACCAACCACCCGCGCATGCTGTCGGCGCTGGAACGCGCCAAGCGGAACGGGGCCAGGATCGTCGCGGTCAACCCGCTGCCCGAGGCGGGACTGCTGCGCTTCAAGAACCCGCAGCGCCCCTCGGGCCTGGCCGGGCGCGGCACGCCGCTGGCCGACCGGTTCCTGCAGATCCGCCTCAACGGCGACCTGGCGCTGTTCAAGGCGCTGTCCAGGCTGCTGCTCGAAGCGGAGGACGCCGCCCCCGGCACGGTCGTCGACCACGCCTTCGTCCAGGAGCACACCCACGGCTACGAGGAGTGGGCGGCCGACACCCGCGCCCTCGACTGGGCGGAGGTCGAGGAGGCGACCGGCCTCGACCGCGGCGCCGTCGAGGAGACCGCCCGTGACGTGCTCGCCGCCAAGTCGGTGATCGTCTGCTGGGCGATGGGCCTCACCCAGCACAGGAACTCCGTCGCCACCATCAGGGAGGTCGTCAACTTCCTGCTGCTGCGCGGCAACGTCGGCCGCCCCGGGGCGGGGGTCTGCCCGGTCAGGGGCCACTCCAACGTCCAGGGCGACCGGACCATGGGCATCTACGAGAAGCCCTCCGCGGCCTTCCTCGACGCGCTCGGCGGGGAGTTCGGCTTCGAGCCGCCCCGCCACCACGGCCTGGACACCGTCGAGGCGATCAGGGCGCTGCGCGCGGGCCAGGCGAAGGTGTTCTTCGCGATGGGCGGCAACTTCGTGGCCGCGACCCCGGACACCGAGGTGACCGAGGCCGCGCTGCGCCGCGCCAGGCTGACCGTGCAGGTCTCCACCAAGCTGAACCGCTCCCACGCCGTCTGCGGCGAGCGCGCGCTGATCCTGCCGACGCTTGGCCGTACCGAACGCGACCGAGACCGGTTCGTCACGGTCGAGGACTCCATGGGCATGGTGCACGCCTCCCGGGGCAGGCTCAGGCCCGCCTCGCCCGACCTGCTGCCCGAGGTGGAGATCGTCTGCGGCCTGGCCCGCGAGCTCTTCGGGGACGACCCGTACGTGCCCTGGAAGGAGTTCGAGACCGACTACGACGCGATCAGGGACCGCATCGCGCGGGTCGTGCCCGGTTTCGACGACTTCAACGCCAGGGTCCGCGCCCCCGGCGGGTTCGCGCTGCCCAACGCGCCCCGTGACGAGCGGCGCTTCCCGACCGCCACCGGCCTGGCCACCTTCACCGTCAACCCGCTTGAGGTGCTGCGGGTCCCCGAGGGGCGGCTGCTGCTGCAGACGGTCCGCAGCCACGACCAGTACAACACCACCATCTACGGCATGGACGACCGCTACCGGGGGGTGAGCAACGGGCGCAGGGTCGTCTTCGTCAACCCGGACGACCTGGCCGAACGCGGCCTGGCGGACGGCGAGACGGTCGACCTGGTCAGCGAGTGGCCGGACGGCGAGCGCAGGGCCGAGCGGTTCCGCGTCATCGCCTACCCGACCGCGCGGGGGTGCTGCGCGGCCTACTTCCCCGAGACCAACGTGCTCGTGCCGCTCGACTCCGTCGCCGAGACCTCCAACACCCCGACCTCCAAGAGCGTGGTCGTCAGGCTCGTGCGGCCCGAGTGAGCACCGGGCGGCGGACGTGGACCGCCTCCCCCGGGTGGAGCATGCGGAACAGCGGCATGGCGTTGTGCAACGGCACGCGCACACACCCGTGGGAGGCGGCGTGGCGTGGCACGAGCGTCGAGCCGTGCACGGCGATGCCGCCGTTGAAGTAGACCGGGTAGTACATCGCCCCCAGGGGGCCTGACGACCAGCCGCGCACCTTCTCGCCGACCCTGAAGTCGCCGGGCGGCGTGTCGGCGAACCCGCAGTGCCCCCGGTCGCAGTAGGACTTCCGCGCCCCGGTCGAGACATGACTGACCAGTACGGCCTGGCCCGCCCGCCACACCGTGAGCAGCTGCCGGGTCAGGTCGATCTCGACCCGTGAGGAGTGTCCCCACGGCACCAGCGGCCGGATCCGCGCCGGTCTGGCCAGCGCCCGCCAGGTCGCCGCGTCCACCCGGTCGAGGGCGGGCAGCCCGTTGGCCTTCTGGAAGGCCCACACGGCCATGCGCAGGGCCGAGTCGTACTCGGGGCCGGGAGGACCGGGGGTGAACTTCAGCTCCCGCAGGCGCCTCTTCACCTCGCGGACCTCCTGCCTGAAGGTGCCGAAGCGCAGGGTTGGCTGGTGCTTCCCGGAAACGCCGGAGAAGGTGGTGGTGTCCGCGTGCGCCGGTCCCATGGACACGAGGGCGGTGAGCACGACCAGGAGACAGCGGGCGACGGTACGCATGGTTCACGCCTGTCCGTTGCCGGGAGCGGATGGTCCCGGATGATCTTCCCGCAACGGTATGGGGTTGACGGGCTTCTTCGATGGTTGTTCATGGCGGTGTGACGCCGTGGGCCCCGGCCGACGGGAGACCGTCAGCCGGGGCCCGTGGATCCTCGTGGCCTACGACACGGTGCGGGAGGTCATCATGCGCAGGAGCGGACGCTTCTCACGAATCTTCCTGGGTCCCCAGTCACGGCACACCGGCCGGTGGCAGCCGAACCAGTGGCGGCCGCCGTCGAAGTGGTGCCGGTTGTGGGTCCACACCTTCCCGGCCTGGCCACCCTTGCCACCCTCGACCGAGGACTTGGTCGGCCGCGGCGTCGGAGTGGGAGTCGGGGTCGGCGTCGGAGTCGGAGTCGGAGTCGGGGTGGGCGTGGGAGTCGGGGTCGGGGTCGGGGTCGGGGTCGGGGTGGGAGTAGGCGTAGGAGTGGGTGTCGGCGTCGGGGTGGGCGTAGGAGTCGGGGTAGGTGTCGGCGTCGGGCCGCCGCAGTCCGGCAGGTCCCCGTTGAACGGGTAGGCGTGGATCTCGTAGCCGCCGGTCCCGGTATGCGTGAGAGAGCCGTTGACGAACAGCCGCCCGTTGAGGCTCGGCAGGCTCAGCGTCGTGGTGCTTGCCGGGTTGGCCACCAGGACGCTGCCCTGGAAGTTGCCGCTGCCCGCCAGGTTCACCGTCGTCGCGTCCGGGAAGTTCCACAGCGACCGCTCACGCAGCGCGTTCCACGGGTCCGCGTCGGCGAGGTCGCCGCTGAAGGTGTTGATCGTACGGCTGGCGCCCAGCATGTTGACCAGGACTGTCGCGTTGGCGGGAATGCCGTTGAACACGATGCCCTGCGCGGTGCCCCCGGGGCCGACCAGGTCGAAGTCGACGTTGAAGACCTGCAGCGCGGAGGTGCCGTCACCGGTGAACACGGTCTGGGTGCCCTCGTTGACCGCGGTCCCCGTCGGCGTGCTGGGCGGGGTGCCCGTCGAGTCGGCGTAGCACCGGCTGGCCGCCTGCAGCGCGGGAACGAAGTCGAGATAGGGGGTCGCCGCGTTGGGGTCCTGGACGAGGGTCCCGGTGACCGTGCCCGTCAGGGGACCCGCGTGCCGTACGACCCCGCCCTCGGCAAGGAGGCTCTGGCCCGGGGCGATCGTGACCGACCCGCCCGTGGTCAGGAAGTCCTGCCCGTCGGAGGGCGGCACGCGCGAGCCGACCCCCACGATGCCCACGTTGTAGGCGGGAGAGGCCTCGGCGTTCTTGTTCTGGTCGAAGTCACCGAGCACGACCACCCGGCCCTCGGACTCGGCCGCGAAGCCGCGGACCAGGTAGTCACCGCCGACGAAGGTGTTGACGGCGTTGTCGCGCCCCGCGAACGGCCCGTTGTTGACGGGCGGGAAGGGCGAGGGACAGTCGCCGGGCACACAGGGGCCCAGGCCGAAGGGCAGTGTCGCCGCAAGGACGGCGGGAAGCGCGACGACGCCACCCACCACGACGGCGAGGAGCCCGGCACCTCCCGTCAGCAGCGAAGGGCGGCCGAAAACCCGGCTTTTTCCGAGCCGTCGCATCTTTTGGAGCATGATCGATTCCTTTTTCTGAATGGGTCCTCCTCATCCTGTGTGAGCGCATGATCGTTTCTGGGTGGAAGACTCGCTGGTTGGGCACTGTTTGCGATCTACAGGGAAAAGCGGGGAGAAGATCAGCAAGCGACGGTCCCTCGGCCGGTCCGGGGGCTATGAGGATTTTGTGAGGGATCTGCCAGAGGGGGTTCCTAGATTCGTTCTCGCCTCACCACGAACAGAAAGACGAGGACGAATGGAGAAGATCATGTACGCCGTCAGCGCTGTCGAGCAGGGGGACGACGGAGTCCGCATCACCCGTGACGGCGTCCGCATCACCTGATACGAGCCGGGGAGGGGTGGACGGGGGTGTGCGCCCCTCCCCGGCTTCTGGTCGCGGCCAGGCGCAGCCGTACGGCGGCCGCCCGGTCGTCGTCGAGCTCGGCGAAGATCTCCGCGGCCTCCCGCCAGCGCGCCCGGGCCGCCTCGTGGTCGCCGGAGTCGCGCATGACCTCGCCGAGCAGCTCCAGGATCTCGGCCTCGTCAAGGCGGTCGTCGAACTCCCGCATCACTCCCAGCGCCCGCGACAGCAGGGCTGTCGCCTCGTCGTGACGGCCCAGCCCGGCGTTGGCGGTGCCCAGCACGCGCAGCGCCTCACCCTCGCGGTAACGGTCGCCAAGCTCGCCGTAGGTCTCCAGCGCCGCGGCCGCCCCGGCCAGCGCCTCGTGGTGGCGGCCCAGCTCGTTGTCGTTGCGGGCCAGGTCGTTGAGCGCCTCCGCCTCAAGACGCCGGTCGCCACTCCGTCTGGCGATCTCCAGCGCCCGGCCGTAGCACTCCGCAGAGTCGGCGAACCTGCCGAGCCTGAAGCAGGTGGCCCCCAGGTTGACCAGCACGTCCCCCTCAAGCCCCGGGTCCCCGATCCGCCGGGCGAGCGCCAGCGCCTCCTCGTAGTGCGCCACGGCCTCCTTCGGCCTGCCCAGCAGCGCGCTGACCCACGCCAGGTGGTTGAGCGCGCATCCCTCCTCGTACGGCTCGCCCGCCCGCCTGCTCGCCTCGGCCGCGACGCGGTAGACGGAGGCCCACGCCTCTCCCGGCACGTGCAGGTCGAGGAAGGAGCCCAGCAGCCGGGGAATCCGCCAGGCGGCGTCGTGCCGTTCCAGTGAGGCCGCGTGCCGCGCCGCCGCCATCAGGTTGGGCAGTTCCTCCTCGTACCAGCCGACCGCCTCCTCGGGGCCGCCGAACCTCGGCAGGCTCAGCTCAACCGGCACGGGCCCACGCTCGGGAGCCTGTACGGCGGGCGGCAGGTGTTCGGCGGCGGCGTGGGCCGCGTGCAGGTACCAGTCGAGCACCCGGCCGAGCGCCGCCGCCCGCTCCCGCCCGTCCTCACCCTCCCTGGCCCGTTCCGCCGCGTACTCGCGCAGCAGGTCGTGGAAGTCGTACCTCCCCGGGAAGCGGGACCTGAGCAGGTGGTCGGCGGTGAGCCGGTCGAGCAGCCGGGTGACCTCCGCGAGGTTCTCGCCCAGCAGCGCGGCCGCCGCCCCGGCGCTCACCTCCGGCCCGGGATGCAGGCCGAGCAGCCGGAACAGCCGTGCCGCGTCCCCGTCGAGCGCGCCGTACGTCCAGGAGAAGACCGTGCGCAGGTCGGTGTGGCCGCCGTCCCCGGCGTTCAGCGCCGAGAGCCGGGTCGCCTCGTCCCGCAGGTCCGCCACGAGCCTGCCGAGCGGTACGGCGGGGAAGCGCGCCGCCCGCTCGGCGAAGATGCGCAGCGCCAGCGGAAGGCGGGCGCAGCGCTCGACGGCCTCCGTGACCGCCTCGGGGGCGGCGGCGACCCGGTCGTGGCCGAGCACCCCGGCCAGCAGCTCCGTCGCCTCCTGCCCGGACATCTGGTCGAGGACGACGCGCCGCGCGCCGTACTCGACGACGAGGCCGCGTAGCTGGTTGCGGCTGGTGACCACGACCACGCCGCCGGAACCGGGGATCAGCGGGCGGACCTGGTCGCTGCTGCCCGCGTTGTCGAGCATCAGGAGCGTCCGCCTGCCGCTCAGCAGCGTCCTGAACAGGGCGGAGCGCTCCTCGACACCGGTGGGGATCCTGCCCGCCGGGGTGCCGAGGGCCCGCAGCAGCGTCTCCAGCGCCTTGGCCGGATCGACGGGCGGCTCGGCACCGTAGCCGTGCAGGTCGAGATAGAGCTGCCCGTCGGGGAAGCGGTCGGCGATCCGGTGCGCCCAGTGGACGGCCAGGGCCGTCTTGCCCGACCCCGCGGTGCCCTGCAGCGAGACGATCCTCGGCCCGGAGGCGGGTGTGTCCTCCCCGAGCACCAGGTCGAGCGCGGCCAGCTCGGTCCTGCGACCGGCGAAGCCCGGCGTGTCCGGCCGTAGCTGCCGGGGGACGGGAACCTCCTCGCGCGGCGCGACGACGGGCGCCCTCGGCGGCGGGGTGAGCGGTTCGCCGGTCAGGATCGCCTGGTAGGCGGCACGCAGCGAGGGGGCGGGATCGACGCCGAGCTCCTCGGCCAGCAGCTCACGCAGCGAGTGGTAGGCCTGGATCGCCTCCGCGTGCCGCCCGCCACGGTGCAGCGCGAGCATCAGCAGCTCCCAGAACGGCTCCCGCAACGGGTGGGCGCGGGTCAGCTCGCGCAGCGTGGTGACCAGCTCGGCGTGCCGTCCGGTGCGCAGCCCGATCTCCAGGCGCTCCTCCTGCAGGCGCAGCCACTCCTCGGTGAGCGGCCCGACCTCCTGGTCGTGGAGCACGGCCGAGTCCACGTTGGACAGCGCAGGGCCCCGCCACAGCTCCGCCGCCTCCGACAGCGCCCGCGAGGCGGCCTCCAGGTCGCCCGTGGCGGCGGCCCGCCGTCCCGTCTCCGCCAGGGCGCGCAGCCGCAGCAGGTCGAGCGACCCGGCGTCCACCTCGGCCCGGTAACCGTCGGGGAGCGTACGGATGACCTCGCTCGCCCCGAGTTGCCGCCGCAGCCGGTTGACGTAGCTGTGCACGGTCGCCCGCGCCCTGGCGGGGTCGTCCGTCTCCTCCTCCCACAGCCAGGAGACCAGCCGGGAGACCGGGACCGTCTCGCCGGGACGCAGCAGCAGACCGGCCAGCACGACACGCAGCTTGTTGCCGCCGACCGGCACCTCCCGGCCCTCGGAGAGCACGGTCAGCGGGCCAAGCACACGAAATCTCACACCATCACCTGTGACGCGGAACCGATGAGCCCGCCGTCCGGTCCTCAGACGGCGGAGGCGGCGCGCCACACGCTACCGCCGCTCGGCCCCACGTGCGTCCTCGTACGGCGGGCGGGCGGCTCAGGCGTCCCGGGCGAGCAGCTCCTTGAGCGCGTCGTCGATGAAGGCGGTGTCCACCGGGTTGAGGCCGCCACCCGCGAAGTGCCCCCACGCCCCCGGGATCACCCGCAGCTCGGCGGAGGGCATGTGGGCGACCTCCCACTCGTTGTCCTCGGGCGGGAAGTAGAGGTCCTGCTGGCCGGGCATGATGATCGCGGGCATCCTGATCGAGGCGAGCGCCTCCTCGGTGCCGCCGACCCCCGGCGTTCTGCCGATGTCGGCGTTCTGCCAGGTCCACAGCATGGTGAGCAGGTTGTTCGCGTCACGCTTGATGAACAGCCCCTCCCAGAAGCTCACGAGGAAGTCCTCAAGGGAGCCGTAGTCGAGCGGGTCACGCTCGTAGATCCTCTCCCGGTAGAACTGCTGGGAGAAGCCCCAGCCCGCGTAGACGCGCGCCAGCGCCCGCAGGCCGGTCCACGGCTCCTTGGTGTACCAGCCGTGCTTCCACGCGGCGTCGGCGGTGAGCGCGGCCTTGACGCCTTCCAGGAAGACGATGTTGTGCAGGCTGGTCCTGGCCGAGCCGCAGAAGGGCAGGATCCGCCGCACCATCTCGGGGTGGCTGACCGCCCACTGGTAGGTCTGGCCCGCGGCCATCGACCAGCCGGTGACCAGCTCCAGGCGCTCGATGCCGAAGACCTCGGTGACCAGGCGGTACTGCGCCTCGACGTTGTCGTACATCGTCACGTCGGGGAAGCGCGCCCTGTCGTGCGGCGCCGGGGTGTTGCTCGGCGACGACGACAGACCGTTTCCGAACATGTTCGGAATGATGATGAAATATCGCGACGGGTCCAGGGCCATGCCCTCGCCGATGAGCCACTCGTTGTCGTAGTGCTGGCCGGAGTACCACGTGGGGTAGACGATCGCGTTGCCCCTGTCGGCGTCGAGTTCGCCGTACGTCTTGTAGGCCAGTTTCGCGTCGGGCAGTGTCGTGCCGTTCTGCAGCCGTACGTTCCCCAGGTCGAACACGTCGTAGTCCATCGTGGCCTCCCTCGCCGACCCCCTCATGGTAACCACGACATTTCGGGCGGCCGGGCGGCGGGGGTGCCGCCTGACCTGCCATTTCGTGAATCCCTTACGCGGTGCCCGCCGTACGCCTGCCACGTCTGAGCAGCACGACGGTCAGCCCGACCAGGGACAGCGCCAGCGCCGAGGCGAGGACCGTCTCCCTGGAGGTGTGCCCGACCGGAACCGCCTTCGCCGTGCCGACGTCGTGCGGGAAGGTGATCGTCGCCTGGGCGGTGCGCCGTACCAGACCGCTCCTGAGCCGCACGACGGCCCGCCACGGACCGTCGGGCAGTTGGTGGCTGAGGGGGACGGCGACGGTCTCCGTCTGGCCGGGACCGAGCGTCGTGCCGAGCCTGGCGTCGAACGGCCCCGCGCTCATGCCGCCGGGACCGTCGGCCAGGCGCAGGTCACCGCTCAGGTCGAGGGCACGGCCCCCGGTGTTGTGGACCTGGGCCAGGATCGTGGGGGCGCCGCCCGCGACGCGCTGGGCGGTCAGCGTGTCGACGGTGAAGTCCGTCGGCGGGCCGCCTCCCCTGCCGATCGACAGGTACATCCGCACGCCGACCCGGCTGACCTCCCTGATCGTGCCCGGCGTCTGCCCGGCCGTCTCCGCCCAGACCACGGCGTAGCGCTCTCCGGCCGCGGCGTCGGCGGGCACGTCCACGGTCACGGTGGCCATCGCCCTGGAGTGCGGGGCCAGGCTCAGGGCGCGCGGGACGACGGAGGTCCAGCCGGTCAGCTCGTTTCCGGTACGGCCGGCGGCGAAGGTGAACGCGCCACGCCCGACGTCCGCGGCGGCCGGGTAGAGGCTGACCGGCATGGCGGCGCCGGTGGTGTTGGACACCTCGATCCTGCGGTGGATGACGGTGCCCGGTCTGAGGTGGTCGACGACATAGCGCCTGGCCCTCGGGTCGGCCCGGCTGCCGCTCGGGGCGTCGACGAGCCTGACGCCGATGCTGCCCGGGGCCGAGGGCGGCTGGGCCGTCGCGGGGACCTGCAGCAGGCCGCTGGCCGGAGCGAGCGCCCCGGCCAGCAGGGCCGGGGCGATGAGACGGCGGAACACGGTTGTCGCGGTGTCCGCTCAGGCCACGGAGTGGGTGATGGTGCCGGTGTAGGTGCCCGCGACGGCCGCGGCGGGCAGGGAGACGGTGATCGTCGGGTTCCAGGTCGCGGAGTTGTTGCCCGTGCCCGCGGCCAGCGAGTAGGCGGTGCGCGAGACCCCGAGCGTGCCGCCGAGACCCGGGGTGAACACCCCGAGCCCGGTGGTACTGGTGGCCAGCCCCGGCGCGTAGGAGACGTCCGAGGCGGCGATCGTCTCGGCGGCGCCGCCGCCCCCGGTGGTGAAGGAGGTCGAGATGACGCTCGCGGTCCACGCGGCGACCAGCGCGCCCCGCGCGTCGGTGACCGTGACCGAGCCGAGCTGACCGGAGACGTTCGCCGCACCCGTGCCCGCGCTGCCCAGGTTGGCGTTGGCGGGAGCGGTGATCGACAGGGCGCCGCCGGCGAGCGTGAAGGTGGTGATGGTGTCGACGGCGACGGCCGGTGGGGCCAGGGCCGCGACGAGGGCGGCGGACGCGGCCACCGCCAGGAGTGATCTGCGCATACGTGCTTCCAAGGACTCGGCGGCGCGGAGAGGACCCTCCCACCGGAAGTGGATCAAGCAGTTCAGAAGCTAACACGCTGGGTGATCACCCCCGCGCTTTACGTGGTCACACGGATGACAAAGGTCTCCCTAACCACCTCACCGAGGACGCAACCCCTCGAAGACGACAGCGAGCGTACGGCGCCGCAGATCGGCGTCCCATCCCGCGTGCAACGCCCCCTGGCAGACGGCGGTGAGCAACGAGGCGGACCTCCTGACGGAGGACGTCGTGCTGGAGATGCCCTTCGCGCGGCCCGGCGGCCCGGCCCGCGTCGTGGGACGCGAGGAGGTGCTGGCCTTCGTCACCACCGGCAGGGCGGCCCTGCCCGCGCGGCTCGACGGGGTCCGGTGCCTGGCCGTCCACGAGACCGTCGACCCCGACGTGATCGTTGTCGAGTACGAGATCACCGGGACCTCGGCCATCACCGGGTGCCGCGCGAGCCTTCCCTTCGTGGGGGTCCTCGGGGCGCGCGACGGCCGGGTGGCGCTCTGGCGGGAGTATCAGGACACCGCGGGCATCGCGCGGGCCCTCTCAGGGCACCTGGGACAGGACCGGCAGCAGGTGGACCTCGGCGGCCGGGGGAAGGGCGCAGGCGAGGCCACCGAGTCCTCTGGCGTTCTCGCCGCAGACGAACATGCTGATGTGACGGCGCACACGCCCGTGGTCGTCGCGGATCCTCCGTTCGAGCGACGGGTGCGTACGGCAGAGCGTGTCGAGGGCGGCTCCCAGCGTGGGACGGCCACCGTCGTGGTCGGCGACCGCGAAGACGCGAAGCTCGACCATGTCGCCCGCCCAGCGCCCCAGGGCTGAGGGGAACACGAAGGTGACGAGTGTGGCGGGCCTGGTCAACGTCGTTCCTTTCGGAGGCGGCCTCATGGTGTCACGCGGTGGGCCGCCACGTCCCGCGCTCAACGAATCAGAAGGGTCAGGTGGGTCAGGCGGACCGGGTGTGGGGACGGTCCCGGTGGATGTCCGCCGGTGGCACGCCAGCGCGCTGGAGCCGCAGGATCGTCTCCTCGACCATGTCGTCCGGCCCGCAGACGTAGACCTCGTGCCCGGCCCACGGGCGCAGACGCTCGACGACCTCGGGCAGCCGCCCCCGTTCGCCGCCGTAGGAGGGCTCGCGGGAGACCACGGGCACCACCTCGAACCGGGGCACCCGCGAGCGCATCCTCATCAGGTCGGGCAGGTCGTAGAGCTCACGCGAGGTGCGGGCGCCGTACAGCAGGCGGACCCTGGGCGGTCGGGAGTCCGAGGCGAGCACGTGTTCCACGATGGCCTTCAGCGGCGCCAGGCCGGTGCCCCCCGCGACGCACAGGACGTCACGTCCCGGCGCGGGAGGGGTCATCGCGCCGACCGGCGCGCCGAGCGTCAGTGTGTCCCCGACCCGGGTGTGCTCGACGAGCGCGGTCGAGACCCAGCCGCCGGGGACCGCCCTGACGTGCAGGCGGACGGTGTTGTCCCGCCTGGGCGCGTTGGCGATGGAGAAGGGGCGCCACACGCGCGGCCAGCGCGCGGTCTGCACGTTGACGTACTGGCCCGGGAGGTACGGCAGCCGCTCGTCGGGCCGCAGGGTTACTACCGCGATGTCCGGGGTGCGCAGTTCGTGGCCGACCACCTCGGCGGTCCACCAGGCGGGGGAGGAGCGGGCGTCCTCCTCGGCGGAGGCGATCATGATGTCGGCGGCGGCGGTGTAGGCGGTCCGCCAGGCGGCCTCCACCTCGGGGCTCCACACCTCGGCGGCGAAGCGCCGGACCGTGGCCAGCAGCGCGTCGCCAATCGCGGTGTAGTGCTCGGGGAGCACGCCGTATCTCCGGTGGTCGCGGCCGAGCCTGCCGAGGAACGAGGACAGGCCGTCGAGGCTGTCGAGGCTCCACACGATCCTGGTCAGCGCGCCAAACAGGCGGTCGCGCTGGGTGTCCATCGCCGGGGGGAACATGGCCCGCAGGTGCGGGTTCTGTGCGAACAGGCGGCCGTAGAAGTATGCGGCGGCCTTGTCCGCGACGGGTTCGATGACGGCGAAGCTTTCCTTCACGAGACGCGGATTCAAGGACATGGACGGAACCCACCCTAATTGACCGGATCGAATGTCCGATCACGCAGATCTACCTCCTGACGGTTCCGGGTGATGAGCGTCCTGCGGCCCCGGCGCACCAGAGCGCTCGAATTTGAGTCTTCCATCACCATGTGAGCGTCACAACGGGTTCTCGGCAATATGGCGGGAATTCCAACTATCTGTAATTGCGAGACTATTTCCGATGATCATGCTATAGACGCATCACGGATAACCAAAAAATAGCATTTATCCGAAGTTTGTCATTTATCCGTTGTGGGGTGTTTGCCGTGTTCGCGGTGGGGGAGCGCACCACCCCCCGCCCCGGCGACGGCACGGTGAGACGACACTGAGACCTTCGGAAGCGTGACATAACCGAAATAGGGTGCGCCATGATAGGGGAGTTGCTGAAGACGGGACGGGTGCCGCCCGGAACGGGGACGCCGCCGTCGCAAGGCCCCCTTGGAGTTCCTCATGCCCCGACCCCTGATCGGTGTCACCGCTTACCTTGAGGCCGCCCGCTGGGGCGACTGGGTCCGCGAGGCCGTCCTGTCGCCCCCCGCCTACGCGCGCGAGATCGAGAAGGCGGGCGGGATCGCCGTGCTGGTCCCGCCGATGAGCGCCGCCGTGACCGGCGACTACGCGCGCCGCCTGTCCGGCCTGGTCCTCGCCGGTGGCGGCGCGCTCGACCCCTCCCTGTACGGCGCGGCCCCCGAGAGCCGGGCGGGCGCGGCCCAGCCCCACCGCGACCGGTTCGAACTGGCCCTGGCCCGCGCCGCCGTACGGGAGAGGCTGCCGCTGCTCGCCGTCTCCAGGGGCATGCACGTCCTCAACGTCTCCCAGGGCGGCTCGCTGATCCCGTGGCTTCCCGACGAGGTCGGCCACGACCGCCACTCCGCCCCGGGGCACGCGCACACGATCCAGGTCAGCGTCTCAAGCAACCTGGGCAAGGCGATCGGCGACCACGCCGAGGTGACCGCGCCGCACCACCAGGCCGTCAAGCGGCTGGGGACCGGGCTGCTCGCCGTCGCCTGGGCCGACGACCAGATCGTCGAGGGCGTCGAGCTGCAGGGACACCCCTTCTGCGTCGGCGTCCAGTGGCACCCGGAGCGCGGCGGCGACAACCGGCTGTTCGAGGCGCTGGTCCAGGCCGCGGGGCGCTGAGCGGCCCGCTCAGGCGCCGGAGGCCCTGGGCCTGCGCACGTGGTAGACGAAGGCCGGGGGAAGGTTGCCCCAGACGGTCCTGCCGACGACGACCTCCTCGAAGGTCTCGTGCAGGCGGCGCCGGAAGCGCTGCGCGGGCCGCATGCGCTTGGCGAAGCTGTAGGCGAAGGTGGTGAAGGCCGTGTGCGGGCTCATGGTGGCCACCACGGCGTCCAGCAGGCGCGTCTGGAGCTCGGCGGAGAAGGCCGCCCAGGGCAGGCCGCTGACGATGGCGTCGGCCTTCTCTAGGCCGCGCTCGCGCAGCATCTCGGGTAGCCGCGCGGCGTCACCGACGACCACGTCCACCTTCGGGTGCCGCTCGGACAGGAAGGCCGCGAGCGTCGGGTTGATCTCGACGGCCAGGTGATGCCCCCTGCCGTTCAGCCGCCGCTGGATCTCCGCGGTGAACGCCCCCGTCCCCGGACCAAGCTCGACGATCACGGGATCGCCCCGCTGGGGAACCGGGGTGGTCACCGTCTCGGCCAGCCGTCGCGAGCTCGGCGCCACCGCCCCAACGGTTCCCGGGGAGCGTAGCCACTGTCCCAGGAAGAGCGTGGTGTCTTTGGTCATGATGTGAAGGGTAGAGGCTGAACCAAGCTGAAGTACCCCGTAATCCGGTGGATTTTCCTTCGGTCAGAAGAATGAGGATCATGGGGTGATCCCCTGCTCAGGGAGGAGGACAAATGGGAAGTGGACTCCTGTTTGCCGCTTTCTTCCTGGGGTGTGGCGAAACCCCCGGCTCCCCGGCGAATCCATCCGGGGGCGGATCGGCGGATCACCCCCCGGGCTGACGACCGGCGGGGGCGCGCGGAGACACGATGTGTCCTCGAACGTGTCCCCGGCTGCGTCCCCGGACGGCCACCACGGGAAGGACCCCCATGCAGGAGCCCGCCGTCCGGCCGGTCCCGACGCCCGGCCGCCCCGTCTCCCCGGGCCCGCTGTACGGCCTGCGCGTCCTGGTCACCGCGCAGGTGGTCGCCCTGGCCGTCACGGCGTCCTTCGCGGGCCAGGCCGTACAGGGTCAGGCGGGGTTGGGGGCGCACGTCACGGCGGGGGTGGTGGTGAACCTGCTCGCGCTGCTGCAGGCGGTCGCGGCCACGCTGGTCTGGCGGCCTGGCAGGGGCACGCGGTGGGCCGCGCCGGTGAGCGCCTGCCTGTTCCTCGCGGGCCTAAGCCAGCACCTCACCCCGGGGACACCCGCCACGCACGTCCCCGCCGGGCTCGCCCTGCTCGGCCTGGGCGTGGCCGTACTCGTCTGGGCCTGGTCCCCGCGCGCCGCCGTCCGCCACTCCTGAGCGCGCCCGGACCGTGCAGCGGGGGCCGTTACGCGACGAAGGTCATTGACAACGACAGTTGCGAATAGTTGGATGTTATGTGGGTCAAGGAACATCCGTGGCTGGGTCCGTCACCCGCCGTCCTTGGTCGACCGTTCGATGACGATCGAAGTGCTCGTGCTCTGAAAGCACAGTTCCGGCCCCATTTTTGGCGTTTGTACATTGCCGTACTATGCCCAAATGGTTCAACGTTCAACCAAAACGTCGACCTGTGGGTGCCGGTTCACCAGAGAACCACATCGCAATCAGGAGAAAAGTCATGCTGGAGAGAATCGGGCCTTACACCCTTTTGCTCGCCCGGGTCGTCATCGGCATCGTGTTCATCGCGCACGGCCTGCAGAAGCTCCTCAGCACCGGGCTCAGCGGGGTCGCCGACGGCTTCGCCCACCTCAACATCCCGCTGCCCTCGGTGGCGGCGCCCCTGGTCGTGGGCAGCGAGCTCCTCGGCGGCCTCGCCCTCATCCTCGGCGCCGCGCTGCCCGTGGCGGGCGTCGTCCTCGCCCTCGACATGGTCGGGGCCTACTTCTTCGTCCACACGGGCAAGGGCTTCTTCTCCCAGCAGGGAGGGTTCGAGTACGTCCTCGTCCTGTTCGCCGTCTGCCTGGCCATCGGGTTCAGCGGCGGCGGGGCGCTCGCCCTGGACAGCCTGTGGCGGCGTGACCGCTCCCCGGTCGCCGTGGGAGCCACCCGCTGAGTCATCCCGGGTGCGGGACGGGCCGGTCGCCCGTCCCGCACCTGCGGCACACCTCCCCGTGATCCCCCGCGGCCCCGTGACCTGCCGGGACAACCCGTGGGCCCGCCACCTGCGGAATGCCCGGGCCGACGCAGTAGGGTCGGCTTCAGGTACGGGGAGGGAGACATTCGGGTGAATCCGGAAGCATCGGGCGCCGAAGACCGCATCGTGACGGTGCCCAACGCGCTGAGCCTGGCCAGGCTTGTCGGAGTCCCGGTCTTCCTGTGGCTGGTCCTCGGGCCGAAGGCCGACAGCTGGGCCGTGGCGCTGCTGATGCTGGCGGGCTTCTCCGACTGGCTCGACGGCAAGATCGCCCGCGCGTGGAACCAGACCAGCAGGCTCGGCCGCCTCCTCGACCCGCTGGCCGACCGCCTCTACATCCTGGCCACCCTCTTCGGCCTGGCCATGCGTGAGATCATCCCCTGGTGGCTGGCCCTGGCGATCCCGCTGCGCGACGTCATGCTGCTGGGCATCCCGCCCATCCTGCGCCGCCTGGGGTACGGCCCGGCCCTGCCGGTGCACTTCATGGGCAAGGCCGCGACGGCCAACCTCCTGTACGCCTTCCCGCTGCTGTTCCTCGCCCACCACGACGCCTGGTACGCCGGGCCCGCCCGCGTCGTCGGCTGGTCGCTCGCGATCTGGGGCACGGGCCTGTACTGGTGGTCCGGGGTGCTGTACTGGGTACAGGTGCGTCAGCTCATACGCGGAGCCGGACGCATTAAGAGGTGATGTGTGAAGGCCGTCGTGATGGCGGGCGGAGAGGGGACTCGGCTGCGGCCGATGACCGCCAACCAGCCCAAGCCACTGCTACCCGTGATCAACCGGCCGATCATGGAGCACGTGCTGCGCCTGCTGAGGCGGCACGGGTTCACCGAGACCGTGGTGACCGTGCAGTTCCTGGCGGCGCTGGTCCGCAACTACTTCGGTGACGGCGACGAGCTCGGCATGAGCCTGTACTACGCCACCGAGGACACCCCCCTCGGCACGGCCGGCAGCGTCAAGAACGCCGCCGACAAGCTCAGGGACGAGCCCTTCCTGGTCATCTCCGGCGACGCGCTGACCGACATCGACCTCACCGACATGATCCGCTTCCACCGGGAGAACGGCGCGCTGGTGACGATCGGCCTCAAGCGCGTCCCCAACCCGCTGGAGTTCGGCATCGTCATCGTCGACGAGCGGGGCAGAGTCGAGCGCTTCCTGGAGAAACCGACCTGGGGCCAGGTCTTCTCCGACACGGTCAACACCGGCGTCTACGTGATGGAGCCCGAGGTCCTCGACGAGATCGCCGCCGGTGAGTCCGTCGACTGGTCCGCGGACGTCTTCCCCCGCCTGCTGGCCCGCGGCGCCCCGCTGTACGGCTACGTCGCCGACGGCTACTGGGAGGACGTCGGCACCCACGAGAGCTACCTCAGGGCGCAGGCCGACGTGCTCTCCGGGCGGGTGCGGGTGGACATCGACGCCTTCGAGGTCTCCCCGGGCGTCTGGGTGGCCGAGGGCGCCTCCGTCGACGCCGACGCCGTGCTCAAGGGCCCCCTGTACGTCGGCGACTACGCCAAGGTCGAGGCGGGCGCCGAGCTGCGCGAGTTCACCGTGCTCGGCAGCAACGTGGTGGTCAGGCAGGGCGCCTTCCTGCACCGCGCCGTCGTCCACGACAACGTCTACGTCGGGCCGAGCGCCCACCTGCGCGGCTGCGTCGTCGGCAAGAACAGCGACCTGATGACCGGCGTCAGGATCGAGGAGGGCGCCGTCGTCGGCGACGAGTGCATCATCGAGGCCGAGGCGTACGTCTCCTCCGGCGTCAAGGTCTACCCCTTCAAGACCATCGAGGCCGGGGCCGTCGTCAACACCAGCGTCATCTGGGAGCCTAGGGGCCAGCGCAGCCTGTTCGGCCCGCGCGGCGTCTCCGGCCTGGTCAACGTGGAGATCACCCCAGAACTGTGCGTACGGCTCGCCAGCGCGTACGCGACCACGCTGCGCAAGGGCGCCTCGGTCATCACCTCCCGCGACTCCTCCCGTGCGGCCAGGGCGCTGAAACGGGCCGTGATCAGTGCGCTGACCGCCAGCGCCATCAACGTGCTCGACCTGGAGGCGGCCCCGCTGCCCGTCTCGCGCTTCCACACCGCCAGGGAGAACGCCGTCGGCGGGATCGCGCTGCGCACCACCCCCGGCGACCCGCAGAGCGTGGACATCGTGTTCATGGACGAGCACGGCGCCGACCTCTCCCAGGGCGCCCAGCGCAAGCTGGAGCGGGTCTTCTCCCGCCAGGAGTTCCGCCGCGCCTTCCCCGGGGAGATCGCCGAGCTGAGCTTCCCGGCCAGGGCGGTTGAGGACTACACCCACGAGCTGCTGCGCTGCGTGGACATCACCGGGGTGCGCGACGCCGACATGAAGGTCGTCGTCGACTGCGCCGGAGGCACCTCCTCGCTGGTGCTGCCCAGCCTCCTCGGCCGGGTCGGCGTCGAGGTGCTCACCGTCAACAACCGCCTGGACGACGCCTCGCCGACCGAGACCCTCGCCGAGCGCCGCCGGGCCCTGCAACGCCTGTCGGAGCTCGTGGGCTCGGCCAGGGCGGCCTTCGGCGTGCGCTTCGACCCGGTGGGGGAGCGGATCGCCCTCGTGGACGAGACGGGCCAGCTGATCAGCGAGGAGAGAGCCCTGCTGGTCGTGCTCGACCTGGTCGCCGCCGAGCGGCGCGGCGGCAGGGTCGCCCTGCCGGTCACCACGACCCGGGTGGCCGAGCAGGTCTGCCGCTTCCACGGGGTGCAGGTCGAGTGGACCTCCACCGCGCTGGACGCGCTGACCACCGCCGCCAGGACGGAGGGCATGGTCTTCGCCGCCGACGGGCGGGGCGGCTTCGTGGTGCCCGAGTTCGGCCCGACTGTCGACGGCCTGGCGGTGTTCCTCCGGCTGCTCGGCCTGGTCGCCAGGACCCGCCTGTCGCTCAGCCAGATCGACGCCAGGATCCCCGAGGCCAGGCTGCTGCGCCGTACGGTCCCGACACCGTGGGCGGCCAAGGGCGTGGTGATGCGCTCGGTCATCGAGGCCGCCGAGCTGTACCGGATAGACACCACCGACGGGGTGCGCGTCGTGGCGCAGGACGGCAGCTGGGCGCTGGTGCTGCCCGACCCGGCCGAGGCGGTGACCCACCTGTGGGCGGAGGCAGGGGACGTCGACTCGGCGCAGAGCCTGCTGGAGCACTGGGCCAGGGTCGTGGAGGAGGCGGCGGTGACCTGAGACCCCCGGTGCCCCAGAGGCGCGGGAGAGTGGGAAAACCCAGCGCGGCGGCATGGACCGGGGGGCCGCCCGGCGGTAGCTTTGTCCTCGACCCAGCCCCGTGGTCGAGCGTCGGACTTGATCTTTCTCGCTCTTCGGTGTATGTTGCGGCATTCGCAGTCTGAGCAAATACTTGAGAAGCGATGAAGCGAGGCGCGCGTCACCGAGAACCGTTGCCGCGTCCTCGCGGTAGGAGGCCGAGCCGATCGATGCCGAGCGTCTACTGCACGCAGTGCGGTCATGCCAACCCTGAGGATGCCCGTTTCTGTTCACGATGCGGGTCGCCGCTGACCAGGTCCGACTCCCCGGGAGACAGTACGTCGACGATCTCCCTTTCCGGGATCGAGGCCTACGAGGCGGAGACGGGAGAGACGCTTCTCGCCGAGCGGCAGGCCGTAGAGCAGTTGCCTCCTGGCAGCGCACTGCTCGTCGCCATGCGCGGCCCCAACGCGGGCAGCCGCTTCCTGCTGGACAGCGACCTGACGACGGTCGGCCGCCATCCGGAGAGCGACATCTTCCTCGACGACATCACCGTCTCACGGCGTCACGTCGAGTTCTACCGGCGTGGCGGCGGGGTGTTCACCGTCCGTGACGTCGGCAGCCTCAACGGCACCTACGTCAACCGCGAGCGGATCGAGGAGGTCCCCCTCTACGGCGGTGACGAGGTGCAGATCGGCAAGTTCCGGTTGGTCTTCCTCACCCGTGGCGCCGCTGGAGGATGATGAGCTCCCAGGCGGCTCGTTCGCACATGAGCATCGGGGAGGTGCTCGCCCTGTTGCAGGGCGAGTTCCCCGACGTCAGCATCTCCAAGATTCGTTTCCTGGAGGGCGAGGGGTTGATCGAGCCGGAGCGCAGTCCCTCCGGCTACCGGAAGTTCAGTTACGCCGACGTCGAGCGGCTGCGTTACATCCTCGGCGAGCAGCGCGACCGTTACCTGCCGCTGCGTGTGATCAAGGACCGGCTTGAGGCCGCGGACCGCGAGGACCGGCCGGTCAACCCTCCGCGCGCCCTTCCCGACGAGGCGCCGCCCGAGGTCCGTCTCACCCGCGCCGAGCTGCTCGCCGCCGCCGAGCTCGACGAGGAGACCCTCACCGAGCTTGAGGACTTCGGCCTGCTCGCCGCCGTCGCCCGCTACTACGACGCCGATGCGCTGGCCGTGGCCCGCAGCGTCGGGGCGCTGGCCGCCTTCGGGCTCAGGGCGCGTCATCTGCGGGTCGTCAAGGCCGCCGCCGAGCGCGAGGCGAGCCTTGTCGAACAGGCCATCGCGCCGCTGATGCGCCGTCGGGGACCGGGGGCCATCGACCGGGCCGACGAGGCCGCCAAGGAGATTTCCGGGCTTCTGCTGGAATTGCACGCCTCGCTCCTGCGTTCCGCCGTGCGTGGGGGCTTGGGCCGGTGAGAACCTGACCAGGCACTCGTCCCCTCACGAGTGTTACGTTGAACAAACCGGTCGTAATCCAGCGAAGACGGAGCAGCCCGTGTTGCAGATGGAGGTCGTGGGCGTTCGGGTTGAGATGCCCTCAAACCAGCCTATTGTCCTGCTGAAGGAGGCACATGGGGAGCGGTACCTGCCGATCTGGATCGGCATGACCGAGGCGACGGCGATCGCGATGGCCCAGGCTGAAGAACCGCCACCCCGGCCACTCACCCATGACCTCTTCCGCGACGTGCTCGACGCGCTCGGCGTCAGGCTGAGCACCGTGAACATCGTCGCACTCCGTGATGGGATCTTCTTCGCCGATCTCGTGTTCTCCAACGGGGTCGAGGTGAGCGCGCGCCCCTCGGACTCCATAGCCCTGGCGTTGCGTACGGGGGCCCGCATCTTCGCCAGCGAGGACATCGTCAGGGAGGCAGGGGTGATCATTCCCGACGACCAGGAAGACGAGGTGGAGAAGTTCAGGGAGTTCCTTGACACGATCACGCCCGAGGACTTCGGTCGCGCGGGGTAGGTATTTCGGTGCATTTACGCTTCACGACGCGCCGGGGAGGGTCGTTGACTGATCTTGGCCCCAGTCCTACGGTGCAAGTGAAACCCGTGGCTGTGCGCAAACCCCCAGATCAGGCCGCGGGATGAGAGAAAGCCGGAGGTCCGCGTGGCGGTCAGCAGCGGCGAGGGTAGAAACGCCGACCAGGATGACCCGGAACGGCGCGGGGAGGCACGTCAGCGCGCGGGTGAAGAGGGTCTGCTGTTCGACGGGCAACCGGTGAAACTGCCCGCCGACATCGGTTACCGCGGTCCCACCGCCTGCGCCGCCGCCGACATCACCTATCGGCAGCTGGACTACTGGGCACGGACCGGTCTGGTCGAGCCCACGGTCAGGGCCGCCCACGGCTCCGGCTCCCAGCGCCTGTACGGCTTCCGCGACATCCTGGTGCTCAAGGTCGTCAAACGGCTGCTCGACACGGGTGTGTCCCTCCAGCAGATCCGCATCGCCGTACAGCACCTGCGTGATCGCGGAGTCAACGACCTGGCCCAGATCACCCTCATGAGCGACGGCGTGAGCGTGTACGAGTGCACCTCACCCGACGAGGTCATCGACCTGCTCCAGGGAGGGCAGGGCGTCTTCGGCATAGCGCTCGGCCGCGTCTGGCAGGAGGTGGAGGGCTCCCTGGCCGACCTTCCCGGAGAGCGCGCGGAGTCCGGCCAGAGCCCTTTAGGCGATCACCACGCGGATGAGCTGGCCCGCCGTCGCCGGGCTCGCCGCACCGGGTAAGGTTGTTCTCGCTGCTGACTCTGCGCGGGAGAGACCCCGGCACGATCGGGGCGCCGAAGGAGCAACCTCCCCGGAATCTCTCAGGCACCCGGTACCGCATGGACGAGGCGACTCTGGAAAGCAGACGCGTCCTCCAGGCGCGGCTCACCGACGGGGAAAGCCTTCCGCGAACGGGAAGGTGAAACTCTCAGGTCGCGATGACAGAGGGGGAGATCCGGCATACGCCCGCGCCCAGCGCCGGTCTCCAACGTCTCGGGAGGCTTCCCATGACCGACCTGTCACCGCTCAGCGAGCTGAGCCCCCCGCCGTTCGCCACCCGCCACATCGGGCCCGCGGACGCCGACCAGACCCGCATGCTTGAGGCGGTCGGATTCGCCTCGACCGCCGACCTGGTCGCGGTGGCCGTCCCCGAGGCCATCAGGGCGAAGGACAGGCTCAGCCTCCCGCCCGCGGCGAGCGAGACCGAGGCCATCGCCGAACTGCGCGCCCTCGCGGGACGCAACGCGGTGCTCACCTCGATGATCGGTCTTGGCTACCACGACACGATCACCCCGGCGGTCATCCGCCGCAACCTGCTTGAGAACCCCGGCTGGTACACGGCCTACACGCCCTACCAGCCCGAGATCTCCCAGGGCCGTCTTGAGGCCCTGCTCAACTTCCAGACGGTCGTCTCCGACCTGACCGGCCTCGACGTGGCGGGCGCCTCCCTGCTGGACGAGGCCACCGCGGCCGCCGAGGCGATGACCCTGGCCCGCAGGGCGGTCCGCGTCTCCTCGAACGTGTTCGTGGTCGACGCCGACGCGCTGCCGCAGACCAAGGCCGTGCTGCGCACCAGGGCGGAGCCGCTCGGCATCGAGCTGGTCGAGAGCGACCTCACCGGGGACCTTCCCGACTGTTTCGGCGTGCTCGTGCAGTACCCCGGCGCCGGTGGCGAGGTCAGGGACTTCCGCGCCGTCGCCGAGGCAGCCCACGCCAAGGGCGCCCAGGTGGTCGCCGCCGCCGACCTGCTGGCCCTGACCCTGCTGGCCGCCCCCGGCGAGCTCGGCGCCGACATCGCGATCGGCTCCTCGCAGCGCTTCGGCGTCCCGCTGGGCTTCGGCGGCCCGCACGCCGCCTACATGTCGGTCCGTGACGGCCTGCAGCGGCAGATGCCCGGCCGCCTGGTCGGCGTCTCCCAGGACGCCGACGGGCGCCCCGCCTACCGCCTCGCGCTGCAGACCCGCGAGCAGCACATCCGCAGGGAGAAGGCGACCAGCAACATCTGCACCGCGCAGGTGCTACTCGCGGTGATCGCGGGCATGTACGCCGTCTACCACGGCCCCGAGGGCCTGCGCAGGATCGCCAGGCGCGTCCACAGGCACGCCGTCGTGCTCGCCGCCGGCCTGCGCCACGGCGGCGTCGAGGTCGTCCACGACGTCTTCTTCGACACCGTGCTCGCCCGCGTGCCCGGCCGCGCCGCCCAGGTCGTCGGCGCCGCCCGTGACAACGGCGTCAACCTGCGTCTGGTCGACGCCGACCACGTGGGCGTCACCTGCGACGAGCGGACCGAGCTGCTCCACCTTGAGCAGGTCCTGGCCGCCTTCGAGGTCAGCGGCGCCGTGCTTACCGACCTGGACGCCGCGGCGCACGACGCGCTGCCCGAGGTGCTGGCACGCACCGGCGACTACCTGACCCACCCGGTCTTCCACAGCCACAGGTCGGAGACGGCCATGCTGCGCTACCTGCGCAGGCTCCAGGACAAGGACGTCGCGCTCGACCGGTCGATGATCCCGCTCGGCTCCTGCACCATGAAGCTCAATGCGACCACCGAGATGGAGCCGATCACCTGGCCCGAGTTCGCCGGGCTGCACCCCTTCGCCCCCGCCGAGCAGACCGAGGGCTACACGGAGCTGGTGCGGGAGCTGGAGAGCTGGCTGGCCGAGGTCACCGGCTACGACGCCGTCTCCATCCAGCCGAACGCGGGCTCCCAGGGCGAGTTCGCGGGGCTGCTGGCGATCCGCGCCTACCACAGGGCCAACGGGGACGCGGGCCGTGACGTCTGCCTGATCCCCTCCTCCGCGCACGGCACCAACGCCGCCAGCGCCGTCATGGCCGGGATGCGCGTCGTCGTGGTCGCCTGCGACGACAACGGCAACGTGGACCTCGCCGACCTCGACGCCAAGATCGACAAGCATCGCGACCGGCTCGCCGCGATCATGGTGACCTACCCCTCGACGCACGGCGTCTACGAGGAGACCATCACCCAGATCTGCGAGCGGGTGCACGAGGCGGGCGGCCAGGTCTACGTGGACGGCGCCAACCTCAACGCCCTGGTCGGCCTGGCCAAGCCGGGCGAGTTTGGGGCCGACGTCTCCCACCTGAACCTGCACAAGACCTTCTGCATCCCGCACGGCGGCGGCGGCCCCGGTGTCGGCCCCGTCGCGGTCCGCGCCCACCTCGCCGCCTACCTGCCCGGTCACCCGCTGCACGACGACTCGCCGGTCGGTCCCGTCTCCGCCGCGCCGTACGGCTCCGCGGGCATTCTGCCGATCTCCTGGGCCTACATCAGGATGATGGGCGCCGAGGGGCTCACCGCGGCCACCGAGCAGGCCATCCTGTCGGCCAACTACCTGGCCCGCAGGCTCGCCCCGCACTACCCGGTCCTCTACACGGGCCGGGGCGGCCTGGTGGCCCACGAGTGCATCGTGGACCTGCGCCAGATCACCAAGGAGACCGGCGTGACCGTGGACGACGTGGCCAAGCGCCTGGTCGACTACGGCTTCCACGCGCCCACCATGTCCTTCCCCGTCGCGGGCACGCTGATGATCGAGCCGACCGAGAGCGAGGACCTGGCCGAGCTCGACCGCTTCTGCGAGGCGCTGATCGCGATCAGGGGCGAGATCGAGAAGGTCGCCTCCGGCGCCTACGACAAGACCGACAACCCGCTGCGCAACGCCCCGCACACGGCCGCCTGCCTGCTGGCCGACGACTGGGCGCACCCCTACTCCAGGGCCGAGGCGGCCTACCCGCTGCCCTCGGTGCGCGAGGCCAAGTACTGGTCGCCGGTCCGCAGGATCGACCAGGCGTACGGCGACCGCAACCTCGTGTGCGCCTGCCCTCCTCTTGAGGCATACGAGGACTGACCTACGGAGACTGATTCGCACCGTTAAGATCCACCTCGTGAACAGGGCCCCGGGCCGCCGGGCCCGGGGCGATTCCTTACCCGGAGGGACCCTGTATGCCTGAGGTGGACACCCGCCCGTTGGAGACCGCGCGGCGGCTGGCAGAGGACGGTGACCTGGACGGCGCCGCGGCGATCCTCACGGAGCTGGCCGCGGATCCCGAGGGGCCCGACCGCGCGCAGGCGGCGGTCGGGCTGGCGGTGGTGCTGCAGGAGCGGGGCGACGCGGCGGGCGCCAGGTCGGCGGCCCGCGCCGCGCTGGCCACCGGTCACCCCGAGTTCGCCGGGCAGGCGGCCTGCCTGCTCGCCAGGAGCTTCGAGCAGGAGGACCAGCCCGACCAGGCGCGGGCGGCCTGGCAGGCGGCGCTGGGCACCGGGAACGCCGCCTGCGTCCCGCTGGCCCACATGGGCCTGGCCAGGCTGGCCACGGGCCCCCAGGAGGCGGAGGAGGCCCTGAGGGCCGCGCTGGCGACCGGGGAGCCGGAGATCTCCTCCCTGGCGGCCCAGCGACTGGCCGAGATCCTCATCGAGGAGGGGGAGGCGGCGGAGGCGGCGGGGGTGCTCGTCGAGGCGCTGTCGGTGCCGGACGTCGCGGAGGTGGCGAGACTTCGGGTGCTGCTCGGCATCGCCCACCTCGAACTGGCCTGCGCCGAGCTCACCGGGGCCGTCGAGGAGGGCGGCGACGCGGAGACCGGGGCGCTGGCCATCGAGCTGCTGGCCCGCACGCTGCCGCTGAGAGGGCGTGACGAGGACGCGGAGCGGGTGTGGCGCTACGGCCTGGACAGCGCCGACGAGGAACTGGCCGAGGGGGTCAGGCTGCGGCGAGAGCGGGAGGTCTGAGCCGCGTTCCGGGCTTCAGTCGCGGCGGCGCAGCCCGCCGAGGGCGTGGGCGACGTTGATCGCCACGATGCCGAACCAGGCGATGAGAATGCCCGCGGTCCCGCCCTCGCTGGCGACGGCGGTCAGCGGGATGGCCAGGCCCATCGAGCCGAGCGCGATCGGGACGGCGCCGTTGCCCCTGCGCTGCTGCGGGGGAGGAGGGCCGGGGTGGTGGTACTGGGGGTGCTGCGGGTAGTGCTGGGGATGGTGCCCCGCCGCCTGCAGCTCCGCCCGCACCCTGGCGGCGATCGTCGCGTCGAGACGGTCGACGAAGGACTCGACGAGCGCGGCCTCGTACTCGGGGCCGAGGTCACGGCGGGCCTCGATGGTCGCCCGTACGTCCTGTCGGATATCGTGATGATCCTGCACCCTCTGATTGTCCGCCCCCGTCGCGACCTCAGACATCAGCCGTTAGGACTAGATCGGTGTCCATCCGGAGTACGGGCTCGTCCGTGGAGATCGCGACCGTCCACGGCCCGGCCGTGGCGGAGATCGACGAGGCGGCCGATCCGCGTTTCCTGCTGGTGATCACCCACGGCTCGGCCGGGGGAGTGGACGTGCCCGACCTGCTGGCCGTACGGGACGCGGTGACGCCGATCGGCGGGGTGGTGGCCCGGGTGCTCCAGCCGTTCAGGATGCGAGGGGCCAGGGCGCCCGGCTCGGCGGTCAAACAGGACGAGGCCTGGCTCGAACTGGTCGCCGGACTTCGCGGGCTCAGGCCCGGCCTGCCGCTGGTGCAGGGCGGGCGGAGCAACGGGGCCAGGGTCGCCTGCCGTACGGCCTCGCTGGTGGGGGCGACGGCGGTGGTCGCGCTGGCCTTCCCCCTGCACCCTCCCGGCAGGCCGGAGAGGTCACGCGCGCAGGAACTGCGCGCCGCGGGGGTCGATGTGCTGGCGGTCAGCGGTGACCGTGACCCGTTCGGGGTCCCCGAGGCGGCGGACACCTCACGCCTGGTGGTGCTGCCCGGTGAGGGGCACGATCTCAAGAAGGACCCCGTGAGGGTGGGTGAGGTGGTCGCGCACTGGCTCGACGCGAGGATGCGCGCCGCCCCGGAGTGACGCGGGGTGATCGTCAGACGATCAGGCGACGCCGGCCAGGGGCCGGTGCGGCTCGATGACCGCGCCGTCGGGCAGGATCTCGCCGGTGTCGTCGAAGAGCACCACGCCGTTGCAGAGCAGACTCCAGCCCTGCTCGGGGTGGGCGACCATCGTACGGGCGGCTTCGCGGTCCAGCGCCTCGGCGGGCGGACAGGACGGCTGGTGCGGGCACATCGGCGTGCCTCCGGATCTCTATCGTCGGCTCGCCGGATCGACATCGGGTCGGCGGGTGGACAACCCTGTCCCCGACGGGAATCCGTTTCCCGCCGTGCGACGGGTGACGAGCATCTGTGTGGACATGTGGGTCGTGCGCGCCTCGGACGGGGTGAGGTCCGCACGTTGGTCAGACCAAGTCTGCGATCTGGATCTCATCCCGGGACATAGCCCGTTAGGACTGTTTACGAACTCTGGAGAGTGGTCCTTCGGGGTCCTTCCGGGGGTGTGACCTATAGCACAGGATGCCTCATAGTGGACATCTGGCCAAGCGAAACGCGCCATCCGGTAGGTAAAAAAGGATCGGCCTCGCGTTTCTTTACCGTTCAGCCTCTGTTCGCCTGGGGTTGAGCCCGGCCAGGAGGGCGTCCAGCCCGTGCTCGAAGTCGGCGTCGGCCGCCGCCGAGCCCCCGCCCGCCGACGGGGGGCGCCACGGCTCGGCGCCGTCGGCCGGGGAGTCGGCCCATCCTGAGCGCTGCACCTCGACCGCGACCGAGCCGAAGACGTAGGCCCGCAGCGCCCGCACCGCCTGCGCCGGGTCGGGCAGACCGGCGTCGGAGAGCTGCTCGGTCTGCTCCATGAGGGCGATCGCCGCCCGGCCCTTCGGGGGCTTGGTGAGCGCGAGCGCCAGCACCCCGGGGTGCTCCCTGAGCGCGGCCCTGCTCGCCCTGCACCACGCCCTCGCGCTCTCCTGCCAGGAGTCGGCGGGTTCGGCGTGGACGGCCGTGACGTGCTCGGCGAGGGCGTCCATGAGGGCGTCCTTGCCTCGGGGCAGGTGGTGGTAGATGGCCATGGCCTCGACCTGGAGCGCGTCGCCGAGGCGCCGCATCGTCAGCCGCCGCAGCCCCTGGCTGTCGGCGATGTGCAGGGCGGCCTCGATGATGCGCTCCCTGGAGAGCGGGACGGGCGGTCGCTTGGCGGGCATGGGCCGCATCCTGCCACCGGTGACCTTACTGTGTAAAGGACGCCGCGCCGTACGGTTCCGTACCGGTCGGTCCCTGAGTGGGTGGTACGGACGGCGACGGCGTAGGCTACAGCCGTGATCCGCCGGGGGAGGTCCCGGCGACGGGAGAGAGGGCAGACGATGGCGTTTTTCCGACCGGGCGTGAGCCGGGAGGCGGAGGTCCGTCACCACGCCGACCAGGAGGTCGGGAAGAGCTTCCCCGAGTTCCTTGAGAAGGCGCGTGTGGCCGAGGCCGAGCTGCGCCGGGTCCAGGCCGCCGGGGCGTCCCCCGAGGAGCTCAGGGCCGCCGGGCTGGTCTTCGACGCGGCGCTGACCGACGCGCTGCGCGCGGCCGAGGCGGGCCAGCGGGCGACCTTCGGCCCCAGGGCCTACGACGACAGGATCCGCCGCCGCAAGGGCAGGGCGACCCCCAAGGGGGCCGAGTGGACCTCGGAGGTCAACCGGCTGCGCACCCTGCGTGAGGAGAACCGGCTGACCGGCATCGCCCGCGTCCCTCGGCCGGTGACCGTCGTCGTCCGCTGATCCTTCCGCTGTGTCCAGGGCGGTCCCTTCAGGGGCCGCCTTTTTCACGTCCTGACTGTTCAGGGTTTCCTGAATTCAGGGTTCGATGTACCTTGAGGTGTGCTGACGATCGCCTCCGAGGTCGAGGTCCTCGCGCGCTTCGGCCGCGCTCTGGCCGACCCGATCCGCTGCCGTGTCCTGATCGCGCTGCGTCAGGCCCCCGCCCACCCCGCCGAGCTGGCCGAACGGCTCGGCGTCTCCCGCACCCGGCTGAGCAACCACCTGGCGTGCCTGCGTGACTGCGGCCTGGTGGTCGCGGTGCCGGTCGGCCGCCGCACCCGCTACGAACTGGCCGACGAACGGCTCGGCCACGCGCTGGACCACCTGCGCGCCTCGGTGGTCGCGGTGGCCGGGGAGCGCACCTGCGCCGAGGACGAGGAGAAGGGCTGCTGCCGGTGAGCGCGGTCCTGCCCGTCCCCGCCCCCGCCGCGCGCCGTGCGGTGCTCAGGCGGCGGATCCGGCTGCTGGTGGCCGCGACGATCACCTACAACGTGGTCGAGGCGGTGGTCGCGGTCACCGCGGGAACAATCGCCTCCTCCGCGGCACTGGTCGGCTTTGGTCTCGACTCCGTCGTCGAGGTCGCCTCGGCCGCGGCCGTCGCCTGGCAGTTCTCCGCCGCCGACCACGAGCGCAGGGAGCGGGCCGCGCTGCGCGTCATCGCGCTCTCCTTCTTCGCGCTCGCCGCCTACGTCACGGCCGACGCCGTACGCGCCCTGCTGGGGGCCGGGGAGGCCAAGCACTCGACGACGGGCCTCGTGCTGGCCGCGCTCTCCCTGGTGATCATGCCGCTGCTGTCCCTGGCGCAGCGGCGGGCCGGGCGTGAGCTGGGCTCGGCCTCGGCGGTCGCCGACTCCAGGCAGACCCTGCTGTGCACCTACCTGTCGGCGGTGCTGCTGGCCGGGCTGGCGCTCAACGGCCTGTTCGGCTGGTCCTGGGCCGACCCGGCCGCCGCGCTGGTCATCGCCGCCGTCGCGGTCAGGGAGGGGCTTCAGGCGTGGCGCGGGGACGTCTGCTGTGCCGTACCTCTCGGTGCGGAGGCTGAGTCAGACGCTGGGGGTACGGCGTGCGGTGACGGGTGCTGCCCGCCCGCTCAGCCGGGCAGGGGCTGAGCCGAGGGCTCTCTTGGCGGCCGGTTGACGGCGCGGTGTCTGCGGACCGCGTCGCGGTTGGCGCATAGCTGGGAGCAGTAACGCCGCCGCCCCGTGCGGGAGGTGTCAGCAAAAATCATGACACATTCGGTCACGGCGCATCGTCGTAGTCGGTGCATGCCCCTCCCCGCCAGGTGCAGCGCGGTGCCCACGGAGATGAGCGCGGCGAGCATGGCGCCGAGTGACTGCCGGTCGTCTCGGTAGTGCAGGTGCCAGCCGTCGCCCGCGTGGTCGGTCAGCCGGGGGTGGGCGGTGGCGTCGGCCAGCATGCGGTTGACCAGCTCGGCGCGCTCACGCTCGCCGACGGCGTCCACGACCCGCTCCCAGGCCACGATCACGGCCAGGGTCCTGCTCAGGTCCTCCGGCACGACGGGCCGTTCGAGCACGAGTCCGGCGGCGACACAGCGTTCCGCGAGCTCCTCCGCGGTGGCCGGAGGCCGGTTGGCCAGGTCCGCCGCCAGGTTCACGGCGTCCGTACCGTAAGGGTTGAGATGCATAAGACCATTACATCAGGCTGGCCCGCATGACACAGCACACCGGCGTACGGCGGGCCGTACCGGACGACGTGGTGGAACTCGTCCGTCTGCGGGCGTCGCTCTTCGAGACCCTCGGCGGCGACTTCTTCGATCCCTCCCCACAGGACGGGCGCTGGCGCGGGGCCTTCACCGAGGTCCTGGGGGAGCGGCTGACGGCCGACGATACCCGGGTCCTGGTCGTGGACGGCGAGGAGGGCCTGGCCGCCTGCGGCATCGGCACCGTCGACCAGTGGTTTCCCGGCCCGCACTCGCGCAACGGCAGGATCGGGCACGTGATCGGCGTGGTGACGGACCCGGCGTACCGGCGCCGGGGGCACAGCCGGGCGATCATGCGGGACCTGCTCGACTGGTTCAGGGAGCGCGACGTCGTCAGGGTTGACCTGTACGCCTCCCCGGCGGGCGAGCCGCTCTACCGGGAACTCGGCTTCTCCGACCATCCCGACCCCGCCCTGTGCTGGCGCCCGTGAGGGGCCCTGCTCGGTGACTCCGGCTCCCTGAGCGGGGCCACGGCTTATCGAGGTGGTCAGCCATTGGGATTTATGGCGGTTTTTCCCCGCAGATCTGCGCGGTCCTCGGTCAAGTGGACACTTCGTCCGCTTATCGCTATGGTGATTAAGCGGACGGGATGTCCGCTTTAAAAATCGAGGATTGGAGAGCCGTGAGCCACCTGCTGCACCTGGACGCCAGCGCCCGTCGTGAGTCCTTCTCGCGCACCCTGTCGGGGATCTACGCCGCCGCGTGGCGCGAGGCCAACCCCGAGGGCGAGTACACCTACCGGGACCTGGCCGCCAACCCCGTCCCGCACATCGGGCAGGCCTGGACCGAACTGTGCGACCGCGTCCTGGCCGGTCAGATCACCGACATCGGCCGCTACCACGAGGTGGTGAGCACCCCGGAGCAGGCCGAGGCCTGGGCGGTGCTCGAACCGCTGCTCGACGAGCTGGTCGCCGCGGACGTCGTGCTGATCGGCACGCCGATGTACAACTTCTCCATCCCCTCGTCGCTGAAGGCCTGGATCGACCAGGTGACCTTCCCCAAGATGAAGCTGACGGGCAGGAGGTTTGTGGTCACCAGCGCGCGGGGTGGCGCCTACGGCCCCGGCACCCCCAGGGAGCCCGTCGACCACCAGGAGCGCTACCTGCGTGACTTCTTCCTCGGGCACTTCGCCGTCGAGGACGTCACGTTCGTCCATGCCGAGATGGTCAACTCCCTGGTGGACCCGGCCCTGGCCGACCGGCGGGCTGTACACGAGCAGTCCTACGCCGCGGCGCGGGAGGAGGCGGGAAAGGTGGCTCTGCGATGAGCTGGATCCTGCTCGTCGCGGCCGGGCTGGTGGAGATCGCCTGGTCGCAGAGCATCAAGCCGACCGAGGGCTTCACCCGGCCGCTGCCCACGCTGGTCTGCTTCCTGCTCGGGGCGCTGGCGGTGTGGCTGCTGTCGAAGGCCATGCAGCAGGGACTGCCCGTCGGCACCGCCTACGCCGTCTTCACCGGCATCGGCGCCGTCGGCGCGATCACCCTCGGGATCGTGCTGCACGGCGACCCCGTGGGGGTGGGACGGGTCGCGGCCCTGGCGCTGATCGTCGGCGGGGTCGTGCTGGCCAGGGCACTGGCCTGAGCCCTTCCCCCGCACGCGAAAGGGGCGCCGTGGACAAAATCCACGGCGCCCCTTTCGGTGTGTCTAGCTGGCCCAGTCGAGCAGCGGGCGGGTGTTGCTCGGGTGCCGCAGCTTGGACAGGGACTCCTTCTCGAGCTGGCGGATGCGCTCACGCGTCAGCCCGAGATGCTTGCCGATCTCGTCGAGGGTGTGGGGCTTGCCGTCCACGAGGCCGAAGCGCAGGGCCATGATCTTGGCCTCCCTCGGGGAGAGGTTGCCCAGCACGCCGCGTAGCTGCTCGCCGAGCAGCTGGCGGTCGACCACCTCCGACGCCTCGGGCGAGTCGACGTCCTCGATGAGGTCACCGATGGTGGTCTCACCGTCGTCGCCGATGGTCGCGTTGAGGCTTATCGGCTGGCGGCTGGTGCGCAGCAGCTCCTCGATCTGGTCGGGAGTCTTGTCCAGCTCGACCGCCAACTCCTCGGGGGTGGGTTCCCGGCCGAGACGCTGGTGCATGTCACGCTCGACGCGCGACAGCTTGGAGAGCATCTCCAGCACGTGCACCGGCAGGCGGATGGTGCGCGCCGAGTCGGCGAAGCCCCGCTGGATGGCCTGGCGGATCCACCACATGGCGTAGGTGGAGAACTTGTAGCCCTTGGTGTAGTCGAACTTCTCCACCGCGCGGATCAGGCCCAGGTTGCCCTCCTGGACCACGTCCAGCAGCGCCATGCCCCGGTCGGTGTACTTCTTGGCGACCGAGACGACCAGGCGGAGGTTGGCCTCCAGCATGTGGTCCTTGGCGCGGCGGCCGTCCTCGGCGATCCACTCCAGGTCGTCGCGCATGGCGGCGGGCAGACCGGGCTCGGCCTCCAGCTTGGACTCGGCGTACAGTCCGGCCTCGATCCGCTTGGCCAGCTCGACCTCCTGGGCGGCGGTGAGCAGGGTGCGCCTGCCGATCGACTTGAGGTAGGTGTGGACCGAGTCGCCCATGACCGAGGACTGGTCGTCCAGGTCCATGGTCTGCTCGGCCTCGATCTCCGCCTCCTCGGCGGGGGACCACTCCTCGTCGATCTCCGGCTCGGCCTCGGCCTGGACCGGCGCCGCGGCCTCCTTGGGCTCCTTGGCCTTCTTGGCGGGCGCGGCCTTCGCCTTGCGGGTGGTGGCGCGGCGGCCGGTGGCCTTCCTGGACGCGCTGGTGAGCGCGGGCTCGTCCTCGGCCGCCAGGATGACGCCCGACTCGGTCAGCTCCCGCAGGATCGACCGGCCCTCCGTGGGACTGATCCCGGACTCCGCGAAGGCATGACGCAGCTCCGCGAGTGAAAGGTGACCCTGGACTCGCCCTCGGTCAAGGAGTTGCTCAAGGGGCGTCGGGGCCTCCGATGAGGTCGCCACGGCGGTTTGGGGCATGAGGACACCTCCTCCATCACGGAGTCGTCTGCTTACAGGTTGTCGGGTGGGGCGGCCTCGGGGCCGCTCAGCGCACCAGTACCAATAACCCCAGTCAAGAACTTTATGTTCCCGACTTGACGGGGAAAATAAGATGGGTGGTCGCTCTGAGGCGTTCCGCCCCTTGTCAGGCGTGGTCAGGAGCTAGTCGATTCCCTTGATCCGGTTCTCCGAGGGCCCCGCCGGATCGTTGGCCTCGGGCATGGGGAAGGGGTCCGCCTTCTGCAGACGCTGCTCGGTCCAGTAGGTCGTGACGGACCCCGGGTCGGGGTTGACGTCCCTGGAGACCACGGACCTGTCCGGCGTGGACGGCTGCTCCGAGGGCGGCGCGACGTCGTCCTGCGGCTGCTGGACGGCCGACGGCGTGTCCGGCTGTACGGCGGGCACCGGGGCGGCCTCCTCGACCACCGGGACCTTCTCCGCCCGGCCCGCGGAGGCGGCGGCCGTCACGGAGATGCCCCCCGCGAGGACCAGACCGACGACTCCTGCGGAGACCCACGTCTTGCGGGTGATGCGCATCGGCTCGTCCTTTCTGCCTCGGCTGTCTGTTTGACGTGCCGGGTTCCCTCACGGTTCCCGATCACGACCATAACGGAGGGCGGCGAGATTCGGCTTGCCATTGGGCAAAAGTGGTATTTCGGACAGCACAATCAGCTCGGCGGGGGCCGCGCACGCGGGAAGCCGCTCCTTGACGAAGGACCGCAGCTCGGCCAGGGACGGCGGGGCGGGGGAGACGACGACGGCCACGACCCGCTCGCCCCACTCGGGGTCGGGGCGGCCGACCACGACGGCGTCGGTGATCGCAGGGTGCTCCGCCACGGCGGCGGCGGCCACGGCGGCCACCACCTTCTCGCCCCCGGTGTTGATGACGTCGTCGCTGCGGCCCAGCACGCGCAGCCCCCGGCCGTCCAGGACGCCGAGGTCGGAGGTGACGAACCAGTCGCCGTCCAGGGCGGCGGCGGTCAGGTCGGGGCGCAGCCGGTAGCCGGAGAACAGCACGGGCCCGGCGACGCGGATCCGCCCGTCGTCACCGATCTTCAGATCTACATTGTAAAGGGGGGCGCCGTCGTAGACGCACCCGCCGCAGGTCTCGCTCATGCCGTAGCTGGTCACCACCCGCGCACCGGCGGCCTCGGCCGCCGCGACCAGCCCCGGGGGCGGCGCCGCGCCGCCCAGCAGGATCGTGTCGAAGACCGACAGGTCGGCGCCGAGCAACCGGCGCAGTTGCGTCGGCACCAGCGAGACGTGCCGGGCGCCGCTGGCGAGCACGGCCTCGGGGGAGAAGCCCTCGTGCACGATCGGCTCCGTCCCGGTGACCAGCGACCTGACGAGGACCTGGAGACCCGAGACGTGGGAGGGCGGCAGGCAGCAGAGCCAGCGCTCGCCGGGGCCCGCGCCGAGACGGCGCAGCGAGGCCGCGGCCGAGGCGCGCAGGGCGGTGGCGGACAGTTGAACCCCCTTCGGGGGGCCGGTGGTGCCGCTGGTGGCGATGACGACGGCCACCTCTTCGGGAACCCCAACGCCGGGCTCGTGCCGTACACCGTTGACGTGGGTGGGGCGCAGCGTCTCCAGGGTGGTGCGCAGGGCGGCGGGGGGCAGGGCGGGGGACAGGGGGAGCACGGCGGGGCCGCCGTCGAGCGCGGCGCCGACGGCCTCGAACAGCTCGGGTCCGGGGGGGAGAACGAGCGCGTGCAGCTCCCGCGGCCCGGAGGGCGACTCCACGTGCACAGGACCGTTCATCACAGTCGTAAGGTTAGTGCCGGGAAAACGACGGGAGCCGGGCAGCACCCCGGCGAGGCGGAAGGGACGCGGTCATCGTGAGCACGGAGCGGGCGGAGCCTGGCACGGACGAGCGGGTGGCGGGCGAGGTCAGGCCCTTGCCGGAGAGCGTCCAGGTGCGCGCCGCCGACTGGAAGCGCTCGGGTGACTACGAGGACATCGTCTACGAGACCGCCGAGGGCATCGCGAAGATCACGATCAACCGGCCCGAGCGGCACAACGCCTTCCGCCCCACGACGCTCTTCGAGCTCAGGGACGCCTTCAACATCGCCCAGGAGGACGCGGAGATCGGTGTGATCATTCTCACCGGCGCGGGCGACCGGGCCTTCTGCTCGGGCGGCGACCAGAAGATCCGCGGTGACGACGGCTACGTCGACAAGTCGACCCCGCACGTGGGCAGGCTGAACGTGCTGGACCTGCAGGTGCAGATCCGCCGCTGCCCCAAGCCGGTCATCGCGATGATCGCCGGTTACGCCATCGGCGGCGGACACGTGCTGCACGTCTGCTGCGACCTGTCCATCGCGGCGGAGAACGCGGTCTTCGGCCAGACCGGGCCCAAGGTCGGCTCCTTCGACGGGGGCTACGGGTCCTGGCTGCTCGCCGAGACCGTCGGCCTGAAGCGGGCCCGTGAGATCTGGTACCTGTGCCGTCAGTACGACGCCGCGACCGCCCTCAACTGGGGCCTGGTCAACACGGTCGTCCCCCTTGAGCGCCTTGAGGAGGAGACGGTCACCTGGGCCAGGGAGATGCTGGAGAAGTCGCCGCTGGCCCTGCGCATGCTGAAGGGCGCGCTGAACGCGGTCACCGACGGCGCCGCGGGTATGCAGCAGTTCGCCGGTGACGCGACCCTGCTCTACTACATGAGCGAGGAGGCGCAGGAGGGCCGCGACGCCTTCAAGGAGAAGCGCGTCCCCGACTTCGGCAAGTTCCCGCGCAGGCCCTGAGGGCGACGACTCCGACGATGAGGCGAATCCGGCCCGTCCCGGCAGCGCGCCACCTCGGCGCGGTGGGGACGGCGCCGGTCCGTCACCTGTCGTGCCCGGGTTTTCGGGCGCGACTTTTTCCGGCTTTTCACGATTTTTGGGCACGACGACGACCAGAGGAGGCAGTGCGGTGAACCCCGCCACCGCGCTCGCGACCGTGCTGGTCGACGAACTCGTACGCTGCGGCCTCACCGAGGTGGTGCTCGCCCCGGGCTCCCGCTCGGCCCCGCTCGCGCTGGCCGCGCACGCCGACAGCCGCGTACGGCTGCACGTGCGCATCGACGAGCGCTCCGCCGCGTTCCTGGCGCTCGGCCTGGCCAGGCGCACCGGGCGGCCGGTCGCGCTGATGTGCACCTCGGGCACCGCGGCGGCCAACTTCCACCCCGCGGTCGTCGAGGCGCACGAGTCGGGGATACCGCTGCTGCTGCTCACCGCCGACCGGCCGCCCGAGCTGCGTGACACCGGCGCCAGCCAGACCATCGACCAGATCAAGATGTACGGCACCGCGGTCCGCTGGTTCAGCGAGGTCGGCGTCCCCGAGGACCGGCCAGGGCAGGTCGCCTACTGGCGGTCCCTGGTCTGCCGCGCCTACCAGCGCTCGCTCGGCCCGGCCGACCCCGGCCCGGTCCACCTCAACCTCGCCTTCCGTGAGCCGCTCGTCCCGGACGGCGACGCCTCCTGGTGCGAGCCCCTCGACGGCGACGCCAACGGGCCGTGGGTGCGTACCAGGGTCGCGCCCCCCGCCTCCGCGCTGCACCTGCCGCCGACCCGCAGGGGCGTGCTCGTCGTCGGGGACGGCGCCGCCAACATGCGCAGATACGTGGCGGCGGCGGGCATGGCCGGGTGGCCGGTCCTGTCGGAGCCGACCGGCGGCGCCCGCTACGGCGACCACGCGGTCTCGACCTACCACTTCCTGCTGGGCGCCCCCGAGTTCGCCGACCGGCACCGCCCGGACGTGGTGGTCACCCTGGGGCGTCCCGGTCTGTCCAGGCCGCTGCTGAACTGGCTGAGATACGCCGAGGAGCACATCGTCGTCGCCCCCGACCTGACCCGCTGGCCCGACCCGACCCGGTCCGCGACCCAGGTGGCGCAGGCTGTCGAGATCCCGGTCGCGGCGGGCGACGACGAGTGGCTGCGCTCGTGGCGGCGCGCGGACGCCGCGGCCAGGGTGGCGATCGACGAGGTGCTCGACGCGGGCGGGCTCAGCGAACCGCGCCTGGCCAGGGACCTGGCCGAGCAACTTCCCAACGGGGCGCTGCTGTTCTCCGGCTCGTCCATGCCGATCCGCGACCTCGACCAGGCGATGCGCCCCAGGCGGGGGCTGCGGATCCTGTCCAACCGGGGCGCGGCGGGCATCGACGGCGTGGTGTCCTCCGCGATGGGGGCCGCGCTGGCGCACAACGGCCCCTCCTACGCGCTGATGGGCGACCTGACGTTCCTGCACGACCAGAACGGGCTGATCCTCGGCCCCCGCGAGCCCCGCCCCGACCTGTGCCTGGTCGTGGTGAACAACGACGGGGGCGGGATCTTCTCGCTGCTGCCCCAGGCGGCGCTGCGCGACCCGTTCGAACGGGTCTTCGGCACCTCGCACGGGGTCGACCTGGCCCACGTCGCGGCCTCGACCGGCACGCCGTACACCTTCGTGGGGGAGGCCGAGCAACTGCCGAAGGCGTTGCGCGGGGAGGGGGTGCGCATCGTCGAGGTCCACACCGACCGGGAGCCGAACGCGGTGCTGCACGCCGTGATGCGCGACGCGGCCCACACCGCGATCCGCGGCGCCCTGTGACGGGGAGGATCCGGCCGGACGACGCAATAGGGTAACGGGCATGCATGTCGACGAGTGGCTCCAGGCGATCCCCGCGGTGTGGATCTGTGTCCTGGTCGGTCTGGTGATCGGGATCGAGAGCCTGGGCATCCCGCTGCCCGGCGAGATCGTCCTGGTCAGCTCCGCGCTGCTGGCGGCCAAGGGCGTGGTCGACCCGCTGTGGGTCGGCGTCTGCGCCAGCGTCGGCGCGATCGTCGGCGACTCGATCGGCTACGCCGTGGGCCGCAGGGGCGGCAAACCCATGTTCGACCGGCTCGGCCGCAGGTTCCCCAAGCACTTCGGGTCCGAGCACATCGGCAGGGCCGAGCGTTACTTCCACCGCTACGGCATGTGGACCGTCTTCCTCGGCAGGTTCGTCGCGCTGCTGCGCATCCTCGCGGGGCCGCTGGCCGGGGCGCTGCGGATGCCGTACTGGAGGTTCCTGGTCGCCAACGTGCTCGGCGGGATCGTCTGGGCGGGCGGCACCACCGCGGTGATCTACTACCTGGGCATCGCCGCCGAGCGGTGGCTGCGGGGCTTCTCCTGGGTCGCACTGGTCATCGCGCTGCTGTTCGGGATCGCGACCACGCTGTTCCTCAGGCGCAGGGCCGCCAGGATGGCCGCCGAGGAGTCCGCCCAGGAGGAGCAGGAGGGCAGGCCGGTCGGCGCGGGCTGATCCGCTACCAGACCTGGGGATGTGCGCAGGGCCGCCGACGGTCACGCTGAGTTGGTACGGACTCACCGTGAAGGGGGGCGGCATGCTATCCGACCAGACCTTGACCGGCTACGAGCCGGTAGCCACATACGGCCGTTACGAGGAGGCCCAGCGGGCCGTCGACTACCTCTCCGACCAGCGCTTTCCCGTCCAGCACGCGATGATCGTGGGGATGGACCTGCGGATGGTCGAGAAGGTGCTCGGGCGGCTGACCTACCTGCGCGCCGCCGGGATGGGCGCGGCGACAGGTGCCTGGATCGGACTGCTGATCGGCCTGTTCTTCGCGATCTTCACCCCCGGCAGGTTCCCCTGGATCCTGGTGCTGTGGAGCGTGATCTGGGGTGTGGTCGCCGGAGCCATCTTCGGGCTCATCGCCCACGCCTTCACCGGCGGCAAGAGGGACTTCCTGTCCTCCAGCGCCATCGTCGCCAACCGGTACGAGCTGCGGGTGACGACGCCCCAGGCCGCCGAGGCCCGCAGGCTGCTCGAGACCGGCATACCTCAGCACACCTAGCGCCTGTTCCGGTGGACCCCCCGTCAGATCTGAGGATGCGGCTCCACGCGCGCAGTACGGCCGTCGCGGGAGGCCCAGAAGGAGATCAGCATGGCTAAAGCAGTCGGGATCGACCTGGGGACGACCAACTCGGTGATCGCCACCATGGAGGGCGACAAGCCCACGGTGATCCCCAACGCCGAGGGGTCGCGCACGACCCCGTCGGTCGTCGCCTTCACCGAGGACGGCGAGCGCCTGGTCGGGCAGTTGGCCCGCCGCCAGGCGATCCTCAACCCGAAGGGGACGATCTACTCGGCCAAGCGCTTCATCGGCCGCCGCTACGACGAGGTCAGCTCCGAGATGCACGCCGTCTCCTTCGACGTGGTGCCGGGGCCGGACGACGCGGTCCGCTTCGACGTGCGCGGCAAGATGTACGCTCCCGAGGAGATCTCCGCCCTGGTGCTGCGCAAGCTCGTCGACGACGCCTCCAAGTTCCTCGGGGAGAAGGTCACCGAGGCGGTCATCACGGTGCCCGCCTACTTCAACGACTCCCAGCGGCAGGCGACCAAGGACGCGGGGAAGATCGCCGGCCTTGAGGTGCTGCGGATCATCAACGAGCCGACCGCCGCGGCCCTGGCCTACGGGCTCGACCGCAAGGAGAACGAGACGGTTCTCGTCTTCGACCTGGGCGGCGGAACGTTCGACGTCAGCATCCTGACCATCGGGGACGGCGTCGTCGAGGTCCGCTCGACCGCGGGCGACACCCATCTCGGCGGTGACGACTTCGACCGGCGCATCGTGGACTACCTGGCCGACGAGTTCCAGCGGGACACCGGCGTCGACCTGCGCACCGACCCGCAGGCGCTGCAGCGGCTCTTCGAGGCCGCGGAGAAGGCCAAGGTCGAGCTGTCCTCGGTCTCCCAGACGCAGATCAACCTGCCCTTCATCACGGCAGACGCCTCCGGCCCCAAGCACCTCAACACCACGCTCCGGCGGGCGACGTTCGAGGACATCACCTCCGACCTGCTGGAACGCTGCAAGGGACCGGTCGAGCAGGCCATGGCCGACGCGCGGCTGAGCACCGGGGACATCGACGAGGTGATCCTGGTCGGCGGATCCACCAGGATGCCCGCCGTACAGAACCTGGTGCGCAGGATGACCGGCGGCAAGGAACCGAACATGACGGTCAACCCCGACGAGGTCGTCGCGCTCGGCGCGGCGGTCCAGGCGGCCGTCATCAAGGGCGAGCTGAAGGACGTCGTCCTGCTCGACGTGACGCCCCTGTCGCTGGGCATCGAGACCCTCGGCGGCATCATGACGAAGGTCATCGACCGCAACACGACGATCCCCGCCCGCCGTTCCGAGGTGTTCAGCACCGCGGAGGACAACCAGAACGCCGTGGACGTCGTGGTGCTGCAGGGCGAGCGCGAACGCGCCGGGGACAACCGGGTGCTCGGCCGCTTCAGGCTGGAGAACATCAGGCCCGCGCCGCGTGGCGTGCCCCAGGTGGACGTCACCTTCGACGTCGACGCCAACGGCATCCTGAACGTCTCGGCCAAGGACAAGGACACCGGCGCCGAGCAGCGCATCACCATCAGCGAGAGCTCGACCCTCGACAAGGGCGAGGTCGAGCGGATGGTCGCCGACGCCGAGCGGCACCGGGAGGAGGACCTGCGGCTGCGGGAGGTCGTGGACGCGCGCAACGAGCTGGACAGCGTCGCCTACCAGGTGGAGCGGCGCCTCTCCGAGCTGGGCGAGGGGGTCCCGGTCCACGAGAAGGCACGGGCCGAGATGCTCGTCTCCGACGCCAGGGAGACGGTCAGGCAGCAGGAGACGCCGCTCGACCGGCTGCGCTCGCTGACCGGTGAACTGCAGCAGGTCTACCAGAGTCTGGGTACGGCCTCGGCCGGTGGTTCCGGCGCCCCGGGCGGTCCGGGTGGCCAGGGTGGTCCGGGTGGCCAGGGCGGCGGCAGGGACGACGACGTCATCGACGCGGAGTTCACGACCGATGAGTGAGGCTCCCCGCGACGACGAGGCCGGTACGGCCCGGCCGGACGCCGAGCCGGACACCGCGGAGCTCCAGGAGCGGGTCACCGAGCTGCAGGACCAGGTGACCGAGCTCCAGGACCGGTGGCGGCGCGCCCTGGCCGACCTCGACAACCTGCGCAAACGGGTCAGCCGTGACGCGGCCAGGGTGCGGGAGGAGGAACGGGCCAGGGCGGCGACCGAGTGGCTGCCGGTGCTGGACAACCTGGAACGCGCCCTCGAACACGCCGGGACCGACCCCTCCTCCATCGCGGAGGGGCTGCGGGCGATCCACGAGCAGGCCCTCGACGTGCTGGCCCGCCTGGGCTACCCGCGCCGCGACGACACCGGGACGAAGTTCGACCCGGCCAGGCACGAGGCGGTCGGCGTGCTCAGCCAGGAGGACACGCCCGACGGAACCGTCCTGCACGTGGTGCAGCCCGCCTACGGGGACGGTGAACGACAACTACGGCCCGCGCTGGTCGTCGTTTCCAAGGCGGAATGATGCCATCAGCCCGGGACTTCTACGAGATCCTCGGCCTGCAGCGCAACGCGAGCCAGGAGGACATCCAGCGCGCCTACCGCAAGCTCGCGCGGGCCAACCACCCCGACGTCAACAAGGACCCGGAGGCCGAGGACCGCTTCAAGGACATCTCGGAGGCCTACAGCGTCCTGTCCGACCCCAAGACCCGGCGCCGCTACGACGCCTTCGGCCCCGACTTCCGTCAGGTGCCCGAGGACGTGGACCCCGAGACCTGGGCCCGCGCCAAGGCCGGACGGGGCCGTGGCGCCCGGGGCAGCTCGGGGTTCGGGGGCGGCTTCGGGGAGGGCATCGACATCGACGACCTGCTCGAAGGGCTCTTCTCCGGCAGGACGGGCGGCGCGGGCCGTACGGGACCCGGCTGGGGTCCCATCCCCGGCGCCGACCAGGAGGCCGAGATCGAGCTGAGCGTCGAGGACGCCTACCGGGGAGGTCGTAGGACCCTCACCGTGGGGGGTCGCAGGATCGAGGTCAGGATCCCCGCGGGCGTGACCGACGGCCAGCGGATCCGCCTGGCGGGCCAGGGAGGCAGGGGCGGAGACGGGGCACCGTCCGGCGACCTCTACCTGGTCGTCAGGATCGCGCCGCACCCCCGCTACCGGGTCGAGGGACGCGACATCCACATCCGGCTGCCGATCACGCCCTGGGAGGGGGCGCTCGGCGCGACCGTCGCCGTCGAGACACCGGGCGGCGAGACCAAGGTCAAGGTGCCGCCGGGCACGTCGAGCGGACGGCGGCTGCGGCTGCGCGGCCGGGGCATGCCCAGCGCGCGGGCAGGGGCGGGCGACCTGTTCGCCGAGATCCAGATCATGGTGCCACCCCACCCGACCGACGAGGAGAAACGCCTGTTCGAACAGCTCGCGACGGTCTCGGCGTTCGACCCGAGGAGGCGGTGATGCCCTACGCCCTGACCAGGCCACGGCGCCTGGACATCGAGTCGTTCGCCCGCGCGACGGGCACGCACCCCGAGCTGGTGCGGCGCCTGGTCGTCCTCGGCGTGCTCGACGCGCAGCGGGACGCGGCGGGAGAGCTGTGGTTCACCGTCTCCCAACTCCCGGCCATGGCCAGGGTCCAGCGGCTGCGCGCCGGGTTCGCCCTCAACTACGCGGCCCTCGGCCTGGTGGTCGACCTTCTGGACCGCATCGCCGAGCTGGAGAGCGTCACGCGTGGGCGCCCCCGCATCCCAGGAGGACCGAAGTGGACGTCAACCAGCTGACGCAGAAGTCGCAGGAGGCGCTGCACGACGCGCAGACCAAGGCCCTTCGCCACGGGCACACCGACATCGACGGTGAGCACCTGCTGATGGCGCTGCTCGAACAGCCGGACGGGCTGATCCCCCGGCTGCTCACCCGCTCGGCCGTCGACACCGAACGGCTCAGCGCCGACCTGGAGGCCGCACTCGAACGGATGCCCAGGGTCAGCGGACCCGGCGTCGAACCAGGCCAGGTCCGGGTGACCCAGCGCCTGTCCCGGCTGCTGGAGACGGCCAAACGGGAGGCCGACCGGCTCAAAGACGAGTACGTCTCGGTCGAACACCTGCTCGTCTCCCTGATCGAGGAGGGCGAGGCGACCCCCGCAGGACGGCTGCTGCGCCAGCAGGGGCTGACCAGGGACGCCTTCCTGCAGGCGCTCACCGCGATCCGCGGCAACCAGCGCGTCACCTCGGCGATGCCCGAGGTCTCCTACGAGGCGCTGAGCAAGTACGGGCGGGACCTGGTCGCCGACGCCGCCGCGGGCAGACTCGACCCGGTCGTCGGCCGCGACGCCGAGATCCGCCGCGTCATCCAGATCCTGTCCCGCAAGAGCAAGAACAACCCGGTGCTGGTCGGCGACCCCGGAGTCGGCAAGACCGCCATCGTCGAGGGACTCGCCCAGCGGATCAGCAACGGCGACGTGCCCGAGGGCCTGAAGGACAAGATCGTGTTCAGCCTCGACATGGGCGCCCTGGTCGCCGGGGCGAAGTACCGGGGAGAGTTCGAGGAACGCCTCAAGGCCGTGCTCACCGAGGTCGTGGCCGCCGAGGGCCGGATCCTGCTGTTCGTGGACGAGCTGCACACGGTCGTCGGCGCGGGCGCCGCCGAGGGCGCCATGGACGCCGGCAACATGCTCAAGCCCATGCTGGCCCGTGGCGAGCTGCACATGATCGGCGCGACGACGCTTGAGGAGTACCGCAAGCACATCGAGAAGGACGCCGCCCTCGAACGCCGCTTCCAGCCCGTCATGGTGGACGAGCCCTCCGTCGAGGACGCCATCTCGATCCTGCGCGGCCTGCGCGAGCGGCTTGAGGTCTTCCACGGCGTGACGATCCAGGACGCCGCGCTGGTGGCCTCCGTGGTGCTGAGCCACCGCTACATCTCCGACCGCTTCCTGCCGGACAAGGCCATCGACCTGGTGGACGAGGCCTGCGCGATGCTCAGGACCGAGATCGACTCCATGCCCGCCGAACTCGACGAGCTCACCCGCAAGGTGATGCGCCTGGAGATCGAGGAGGCCGCGCTGGGCAAGGAGAAGGACCAGCAGAGCCTGAACCGCCTTGAGGAGCTGCGCAGGGAGCTGTCCGACCTGCGGGCCGAGGCCGACGCCATGCGCGCCCAGTGGGAGTCCGAGCGGCGCACGCTGCGCGGCGTCCAGAGCCTGCGCGAGGAGCTGGAGACCGTACGCGCCGAAGCCGACCGGGCCGAGCGCGACTACGACCTCAACCGCGCCGCCGAACTGCGCCACGGCAAGCTGCCCGACCTGGAGCGGCGGCTGAAGTCCGAGGAGGAGCGCCTGCACGCCAAGCAGGGGGTGACCAGGCTGCTGCGCGAGGTGGTCACCGAGGAGGAGATCGCGCTGATCGTCTCCCGGTGGACGGGCATCCCGGTGAGCCGCCTGCAGGAGGGGGAGCGCGAGAAGCTCCTGACCCTGGACGACGTCCTGCACGAGCGGGTGATCGGCCAGGACGAGGCCGTGCAGACGGTCGCCGACGCCATCATCAGGGCCCGCTCGGGGATCAAGGACCCGCGCCGCCCGATCGGGTCGTTCATCTTCCTCGGGCCGACCGGCGTCGGCAAGACCGAGCTGGCCAAGGCGCTGGCCGCGGCGTTGTTCGACACCGAGGACAACCTGATCCGCATCGACATGAGCGAGTACCAGGAGCGGCACACCGTCAGCCGCCTCGTCGGGGCCCCGCCCGGCTACGTGGGCTACGAGGAGGGTGGCCAGCTCACCGAGGCCGTACGGCGCAAGCCGTACTCGGTGGTGCTCTTCGACGAGATCGAGAAGGCGCACGCCGACGTGTTCAACACGCTGCTGCAGGTCCTCGACGACGGGCGGCTCACCGACGCCCAGGGCAGGACCGTCGACTTCCGCAACACCGTGCTGATCATGACCTCCAACATCGGCTCGGTCTACCTGCTTGAGGGCGTCACCTCCAGCGGGGAGATCAAGCAGGAGACTCAGGAACTGGTCATGGCGGAGCTTCGCTCGCACTTCCGCCCCGAGTTCCTCAACCGCGTCGACGACATCGTGATCTTCAAGCCGCTCACTGAGGAGGAGATCGAACGCATCGTGGGCCTGATGTTCGGCGACCTGCGCAAACGGCTCGGCGAGCGGGGCATCCGCCTTGAGGTCTCCGACGAGGCCACGCGATACATCGCCGAGCGGGGCTACGACCCGGTGTACGGCGCCCGCCCCCTGCGGCGCTTCATCGCCAAGGAGGTCGAGACCCGCATCGGCCGAGCCCTCCTCCTCGGCGACGCCCACGAGGGAGCGGTCATCCGAATCGGTGTGACCGAGGGAGAACTGGTGGTCACCGTCATCGAGGCCACCGAAACAGCCGAGGTGGCCTAACCGGTGCTGAAGAGTTTGGGGTACCGGTGCCGTGCGTGAGGAGTGTCGGCTTGGGCGCCGTCGGTGCTTGGACTGAGGAGCGAAGGAGCGCCAGCGGATGAGCGACGAGGGAAAGCACCGACCCGCAGGCGCCCAAGCCCGCGACGCCGCCAGGCGGCGCAAAAAGGCAGGGCAGCGGAGGAACGACGAGGGAAGTCACCGACTTGGGGCGCCCAAGCCCGCGGCGCCGCCAGGCGCCGCAAATAAGCACAGCAGGCGTCGCAAAAGAGGCACAACTAGAGCCCGTCCCGACCAATGGCCAGCCTCGTCAGTTCAACACGTGAGTGAATGTCCAGCTTGCGGAAGATCTGCCGCAGGTGGAAGGCGACCGTGTGTTCGCTGATGAACATCTGTTCGGCGGCCTGGCGGTTGGTCAGTCCCTCGGCGACCAGGCCGCAGACGGCGAGTTCGGTGCCGGTCAGGCTGTCCCAGCCGGAGACGGGGTGGTCGGTGGTGACCCAGTGGCGGCGGCGTTCCCCGAGGGCGCGCAGCCTGCCGCGTACCCGTGCCGCGTCGCGCAGCGCCCCCACCTCGTCGTAGCGGGAGAGCGCGTCGTCGAAGGCCCGTACGGCCAGCTCGCGGCAGCCGTGGTCGGCGCCGAGCAGCACCCCGAGGTCCTCGGCGGCCGAGGCTCCCGCCCAGGGGTCGGTGTGTTCGTCGGCGGCCCGGCTGAGGGCGTGGCGGTCGCGTTCGCGCAGGCCCCTGGCGTGCACGGCGGAGACGGCGGGGTTGGGCAGGCCGGGGTTGCGGCTGGCGATGTCGTCGGCGGCGCCGACCACGGCGTCGGCCCTGCGCGTGTCGTCGACGGCCATGGCCACCCGCACCAGCCAGGCGGCCGCGGCGGGTTCGCTGGTCAGCGCCCCGGTGTGCCGGGGCAGCGCGTCGTAGACCCGGCCGAGGGAGCTCATGCCGCTCACGGCCCCGTCCAGGGCCTCGCTTATGCGTCCCGCGGCCAGTTCAGAGCGCAGCCGCGTGTACGGCGGGGCGTCCCGTGTTCCCCGCGCAAGCTCGCTCTCCAGGCACCTGATCGCCCTGGGCAGGTCGCCGGCCCGCAGGGACGCGGTGCCGAGCACCGACAGCGCGGAGGAGGTCAGGGCGGGCACGCGTAGCGCCTCTGCGGCGGTCAGGCCGGTCTCCGCCCGCGCGATCGCGCTACCGGACCGTCCTGCCGCGAGGTCGAGGCGGGCGCGCAGCAGCGGGATCTCCACGGCCCACTCGGGGTGGCGGGCGGCCTGCGCCTCCGCGTCCGCCGTGACGGCCTCGGCCTCGTCGAGCAGCCACAGGTCGATGAGCATCGTGGCCAGTACGGCCCGCGGCCCGGGGTGGTGCCCGGTGCCCGGTCGTTCGACGGCCTCGCGGGCCAGGTCGAGGCCGTGGGTGAGGCGGCCCTCGTCCCAGGCCAGCAGGGCGGGCAGCATCAGCGTCTCCGCGGTGGTGCCGCCGTTGACCCGGTCCGTCCGGTGGCCGTTGGTGGCGGTGGAGGGCAGGGACCGTTCGATCTGGCCGTGCAGCGCGCGCCGTACGGGGGCGGGGACCGTCTCGACGACCGAGCGCCACAGCAGCTCGTGGCGGAAGGCCAGCTCGTCGGGGGTGGCGACGAGCACGCCCGCGGCCAGTGCCTCCTCAAGGGCGGGCAGCAGGGCGGCGGGGGTCTCGCCGAGCATCTCGGCGGCGTAGGCGGGGGAGAAGGAACGGCCGAGTACGGCCGCGGCCTCAAGCAGGTGCCTGGTCCTGGTGCTGACCTCGTCGAGGCGCCGCCGTACCGCGGTGTGGACGCGGCGGGGCAGTATGGGCGGCGTGGTGCCGGTCAGCCTGGCCAGGCCACCCTCGACCTTGACCGCGTCCTCCTCGCACAGCCCGGTGAGCAGCTCGACGAGCAGGAACGGGTTTCCCCCCGCCTGCGCCGCCAGCGCCGTCAGCTCCTCGTCGGGGGGCGCTCCGAGCGTGTCGGCGGCCACCTGGGCCACCGCCCGCCCGCACAGGGGGCGCAGCGTGACCGTCGTGGCCCCCTCGTGGCGCAGCAGGTCGAACAGGCGGGCGTCGTCGGTGCCCTCGGTGGGGCGGCGGGCCAGCAGCCAGGTCAGGGGCAGGCCGGTCAGCTGGGCGGGCAGGGCGCGCAATGCCATGAGTGTGGCGGGGTCGGCCCACTGCAGGTCGTCGAGGGTCACCAGCAGCGGCCCCCGCTCGGCGCGCCGTTCGAGGGCGGCCCGCACCTGCCCGGCCAGCCACATCAGCAGGCTCGGCCCGTCGGGCATGGCGTTCCTGGTGACGGCGGCGGCCGAGGGCGACTCGTCGAGGGCCGACAGTAGCGGCCCGAGCGGGGTCAGCCTGCCCAGCACGTCGGCCCTGCCGGCGGCGACGGCCGTCCCCGCGCGGGACGCGGCGGTGCGCGCCTCGGCGAGCAGGAGGCTCTTTCCCGCCCCCGGCTCGCCTTCGACGAGGATCACGTGGCCCGGGGCGCCCGCGGTCTCCAGCAGCCGCAGGACCGTCGCCCACTCAGGGGCCCGGCCGCGCATCGTCCTGTCCGAGATCCGAGATCATATAGACGATTTTCTACCCAATGTCCATTTTCATCATGCCCTCGGGAGGCGAAACGGCTCGTCAAGAGAGGTTCAGAGTTGGGGGTGGATCCGCGGAACCACCCGGTTGCCGCATATCGCCTCCGGCGTGCGAACGGGCGTAGTAGCCTGCCTTCGACACCCCGGCAAAACGTCATCCACCTCGCATGTTCCGGTATTACCTATTGATCCTGTAGGAAAAGGGGGTAAACTGGTGGTCCCCCGCACGAAGGAGCCGCCATGAGCCCGGAACCTGGGACTGAGAGCCCCTTGCGCGCGGCGATCGAGGCCGCGCGGTGGATCCGCTCCGCGGCGGTGGACGACGAGCGGGGACGCCACTGGAAGGCCAACCCCGACCCGCGCGGCAAGGCGGCCCTGCCCGGTCAGCCGCTCTCGCTGTACTCGGGGGCCGCGGGCATCGTCCTGTTCTTCCTCGAACTGGCCGCCGCGACCGGCGACGACGACTACCTCGAAGACGCCACGGCCGGAGCCCGCTACCTGGCGGCCACCTGGCGCGAGCAGGCCGACCTGTCCCTGCACCACGGCCTGGCCGGAGTGATGTTCGCCCTGGCGGAGGCCGGATGGGCCGTGGGGGAGGAGTCCTTCGAGGCCGAGGCGGTCGCGGTCGCCGACCACGTCGTGCGCAGCGCCCGCTCCATCGACGGGGGCCTCGGCTGGACGGGCGACCCGGCCCAGCGCGGGGACGGCGGCATCATTCTGGCCCTGCTGCACGCCTCCGGCATCCTGGGCGTGCCCGCCTACCAGGAGGTCGCCGTCGAGGCGGGCACCCGCATCGCCGCGCTCGCCGTACCCGGCCACCGGTTCGGGCACGGAGCCTGCGGCGACCTGCCGCTCGACGCCGTCACCCCGGGCTTCCTGTCCGGCACCGCGGGCACCGCCTTCCTGCTGGCCCGCCTCTACGGCCTGACCGGGGAGGCCCGCTTCCTCGGCGCCGCCCGCAGGGGAGCCGACTTCGTCCGGGCCGTCAGCGCCGTCTCCGAGCGGTGCGCGCTGGTCCCGCACCACATCCCGCAGGGGCGCGACCTGCACTACCTCGGCTTCTGCTCGGGCTCGGCCGGGGTGGCGCGGATGTTCTACGAGCTGTACCGGGTCGCGGGCGACGCCGGGGACCTCGACTGGGTCGAGCGGCTGGCCAGGGGCATCGTCCGCAGCGGCGTCCCCGGCCGCCAGACCGAGGGCTACTGGAACGTGGCCTGCCAGTGCTGCGGCACCGCGGGCCTGGTCGAGCTGTTCGTCGGCCTCTGGGCGGCGACGGGCCGCCCCGCCCACCTGGAGTTCGCCTGCGAGCTCGGCGACAACCTCATCGGCAGGGCCGCGGGGCACGACGGCCGTGGATCGCGCTGGTACCAGGCCTACCGCAGGCTGCGGCCCTGGGAGGTCACCGCGGACACCGGCTACATGATCGGCGCGGCGGGGATCGGCGCCGCGCTGCTCCACCTGGACGCGACCGCGCGTCCGGAGGCGGTGCGCAGGCTCGTCCTGCCGCCGGACAACCCGTTCCCCGCCATCCCGTTTCCCGCGACGTCGCTGCGTAGGCCCTGACGGACGAGCACATGGCGGCTCTTCGCCTACCCTTCGACACGGGTCCGGGCCCGCCGGGCCGTGGCGGTCTGGCCTCGTGGCCGTCAAAGGACGGCCAAAGTTCGTGACCATGATTGGTGATTCCCCGTGAGCGCTGCCGAAGCCCTGCCTACCGTCGACGACGTGCTGACATTCGACGATCTCCTTCCCGACCCCGCCCGTTCCGTCGTGGCCGTCGAACCGGCCCAGGACGCGCCAGGCCACTGGGCGGGCGCCCCGAGCGCGGTCGCGGCCGACGGGCTGATCTACCTGGCCTACCGGCTGCGCAGGCCGGTCGGGGAGGGACGCGGCTACGCGGTCGTCGTCGCCCGCTCCGGCGACGGCGAGCGTTTCGAGCCCCTGGTGACGATCACCCAGCAGGAGATGGACACCGAGTCGCTGGAGCGCCCCACGCTGGTGCGCACCCCGCAGGGCCGCTGGCGGCTCTACCTCAGCTGCGCCACCCACGGCACCAAGCACTGGCGGGTCGAGGTGCTTGAGGCCGACGACCCCTCGGGGTTCGACCCCGCCAGGCGCCAGGTCGTGCTGCCCGGCGACCCCAAGACCGGCGTCAAGGATCCCGTCATCGTACGGCGCGGCGGCCTGTGGCACCTGTGGGCCTCCTGCCACCCGCTGACCGACCCCGAGGAGGCCGACCGCATGGTGAGCGACTACGCCACCAGCGCGGACGGCATCGAGTGGACCTGGCAGGGCACGGCGCTCAGCGGCAGGCCGGGGCTGTGGGACGCCCGGGGCACCCGCGTCGCCAGCGTCCGCTTCGTCGGCGACCAGGTCGTGGCCCTCTACGACGGCCGGGCTTCGGCGCAGGAGAACTACGAGGAGCGCACGGGGGTGGCGACCGGCACCGACCCGGCGGAGCTGACCCCGCTGGGCACCGAGGCGGCCGCGTTCTCCCCGCACGCGGGCGGCGGCCTGCGCTACGTGGAGATCGTGGACCTGCCGGAGGGTGGACGGCGGCTCTACTACGAGTACACCCGCGCGGACGGCGCCCACGAGCTGCGCACCGAGCTGCGCTGAACCGTGCCGGGCGCCGGGTCCCCGCGGGTTCTGCGATTCCCGCGGGGACCCGGCGTTCACGCCTGCGGACGCCCGTTCCTGGCCTGGCGCTGACCGTCGGGACGGGTGCCGACCAAGCCGCCGGAGCGCTCGCGGGGCAGCAGCCAGTCGCTGAAGTCCTCCCCGGTCACCCGCTGCAGCAGCGCCACGTCCTCGGCGAAGTGGCCGATCAATCGCTCCCGCTGCTCCCAGGTCAGGGGCTGGCGGGCCCGGGCGCGCTGCTGCAGGCGCCGCTCCAGCGGATCGGTGAGGGCGCCGCTGATCCCTGGCGGCAGGAAACGGCCGACGGCCGCCCCGGTCCGCAGCAGCCGCGACAGCGCCCGGTGGGTGCGGGTCGGCTCGGGGTGGGCGGTCACGTTCTCCCTGGGGACCTCGGTGACCACACCCGGCTCGACCCCGAGGAACCGGCAGATCCGGTCGAGGGTGGCCACGGGCCTGTCCACCAGGTCGCGGTAGCGGAAGACCAGCACCTGCTCGCGGGGGAACAGCGTGAACAGGTGCTCAAGCTGCTCGCCGTACCGGCCGAGAGAGAGGTAGTGCCAGAACGGCGCCCAGCCCGCCGCGATCCTGCTCTCCTCCTCGGCGCAGGCCTCCACCACGTCGCCGATCGGCTCAAGCCCCGCCGACCACAGGTGCGTCCAGTTGGAGTGCGCCCGCTCGACCGGGTCACGCAGCGCCGCGATCAGTTTGGCGCCGGGGATGACCTCCCTGATCCGTAGCTGGGCGGCCCGGTCGTAGAGGTAGAACGGCGTCGACTCGCCCCTGGGCACTCCCGTCGGCGCCTCGGTGAACAGCGCCTCGTAGTCCTCGCGCCGCCAGACGTGTTCACGGTAGGTCTGGGCGTCGCCGGGGCCACCCCTGGTGGGCGGCGGGCCGTCGCTGAGGAAGAACTTCGGCTCCTTGACGGGGGAGAGGTAGAGCCCGGGGTGGCGGGACAACGCGGCGTGCAGGGCCGTCGTCCCGGATTTCGGGGCGCCGATCGTGAGGAAGTCTGGCAGCGGCATCGTCTATTACCCCTAATTCCTACTTATTTTATGGTAAATATAGTCCTTCCTGGAGCGAAGACAAGCTCCCGATGTCGTACGGCGGGCGGGAAGGCGGCGCGCGGGACTCCGGGGCCGTGGTGAAACCCCAGGATAGTCCGCCTGACCACCCGGGACCGGGGCACGGGAGGCTACCCTGGCCGCCATGACCGCGTCGCAACCCTGGACGGTCGGCGTGCTCATCGCCGACGACGACCCGCTCGTCCGCGCGGGCCTGTCGATGATGCTGCGCGGCGCCCCCGACATCCGGGTGGTCGCCGAGGCGGGGGACGGCGCCGAGGTGCTTCCCCTGGTCGCCAGGCACACCCCCGACGTCGTCCTGATGGACATCCGGATGCCCGTCATGGACGGCCTGAGCGCCACCGAGGCCCTGCGGGGCAGGGCGGGCGCCCCCGAGGTCGTCGTCCTGACCACCTTCGACGCCGACGAGCACGTGCTGCGGGCGCTGCGCGCCGGGGCCGCGGGCTTCCTGCTCAAGGACACCCCGCCCGAGGAGATCGTGGCCGCGGTACGCCAGGTGGCCAGGGGCCTGCCCGTCCTGTCACCCGCGGTGACCAGGCGCCTCATCGCCCACGTCGCCGACACCGGCCACGACCGGCGCCGGGCCCGCGCCCTGGAACGCCTCGCGGCGCTGAACGACCGTGAGCGCGAGGTCGCCCTCGCCCTGGCCGGAGGCAGGTCGAACGCCGAGATCGGGGCGCTGCTGCACCTGAGCGTCCCCACGGTCAAGACGCACGTCTCCGGCGTCCTGGCCAAGCTCGGCCTCAACAACCGGGTCCAGATCGCGCTGCTCGTCCACGACGCGGGACTGCTCGACGACGGGGAGTGAAGGGAATTTGGCTGTCATGACAGTGAACGGCCGGGCAGCTAGCATGACCGCATGGATCCCCGGCACCTGCGGCTCGTGCTCGGCGGGGGCTCCCTGGTCAGCCAGGTCGGCCGTGATCTGCGCGCGGCGACCGAGGCCCGGCTGGCGTCCTTCGACGTCACCGCCCAGCAGGCGGCGGTCCTGCTGCACGCCGCGCGGCACGAGAGCAGCCCGAACCAGCTCGCCGCGCAGCTCGGCACCGACACCGCGGGCATGACCAGGCTGCTCGACCGTCTGGAGGCCAAGGGCCTCATCCTGCGCCGTCCCCGTCCCGGTGACCGCAGGTCCGTCGTCGTCGAGCTGACCGGGGAGGGGCGGGAACTGGTTCCCCGGCTGGTCCCGGTCTTCGGGCACATCGCCCACGGGCTCCTTGCGGGCTTCTCCGAGGAGGAAGTCGAGCAACTGGTCGCGCTGCTGCAGCGGATGCTCGGCAACCTCGGCGGTCTTGGTGGACCGGCCGTGGCGAACCAGTGAATCTACTTAGTAAAGGAAGAGGGCCGGTGGCACACGAGGCCGTCTGGGCGGTCATCACCGCGATGTACGAGGCCTACCTGCGCGGTGACCGGCCGGGGATCGACCGGCTGCTGCATCCCGAGGCGACCATCTGGGACTCGGCGGAGCAGGTGCTGATCACCAGCAGGGAGCAGTTGGAGAAGGTCCGCGACGCCCGCCCGCAGGACGGCCCCGCCGAGACGGGGATCGGCGTCCACGACGAGGTGGTCGACGTCTGGGGCGACACGGCGCTGGCCCGCTACCTGCTGCGGGTGGACCTCGCGGGGAGCGCCCCGGAGATCGTGCGCACCACCGCCGTGCTGCGTCGCTCCGGGGATGACGGGTGGCTGATCGTGCACCTGCACGAGAACGCGCTCCCGTAGGGGGTCACCTGGGCCTGAGCTGGCGCAGGGTGTGGCCGGTCGCCCGCTTGAAGAGATACTCGGCCCGCTCGTAGGACAGCCGTCCGCGTCCCGTCTCCGGGCACAGGTCGCCGGGGGCTGGCATCCTGGACGGCCCCGGCCTGCGGTCGGCCAGGAACAGGGGACCGCGGGTTCTTCCCGCGACCAGGCGGGGCAGCAGCCGCGCCGTCCCCGAACGCCACCCGACCCAGACGTCCCCGGCGCGGGCCCGGCGGTCCTCCAGGTCCAGATCCTCCACGTTCAGCGACAGTACGGCCCGCACCCCGGCCGCCGACTCGTGCAGCAGCCGCCACAGGGTCAGCTCCCGCAGCGACAGGTCGGCGCGCTCCCAGAGCTCCGCGAGCCGTACCCCGTCGATCGTCTCGACGGGTGGACCGCTCTCGGCGCGCCGGTCGAGACGGGCGGACAGGTCGTCGAGCGAGGCCCAGGCGCAGAAGGAGCGTACGGCCGAGCGGTGCCGGTTCCAGGTCCTGGCCGCGGCGCCGCCCCACGCCGTCTCGAACACCCGCGCCACCTGCTCGGGGGTCGTCGAGGCGAGCGGGACGCGCTCACCCAGCGCCAGGCACAGCCGCCGCAGCGTCTGCCCGTAGGAGCGCAGCGTCCCGGCGTCCAGGTCCTCACGCGCCAGAAAGTCCCGTACGGCCCCGCCGAGCGTGGGCCCGGCCACCTCGGGCAGCGTGATCTCCCGGGCCCGGCGCCGCAGGAAGTCGCGTTCGGCGGCGTTGGCGGTGAGGTCGGCGGCCCGTTCGAACTCCAGCCGCGCCTCTTCGTGCCGCCCCAGCTTGGCCAGCAGGTCGCCCCGGACCCCGGGCAGCAGGTGGTAGTCACGCAGCGCGGGGTCCCCGGTGAGCGCCTCAACCAGGTCCAGCCCGGCCTGCGGGCCGTACGCCATCCCCACCGCGACGGCGCGGTTGAGCCGCACGACCGGGGTGGGCAGCAGCAGGGACAGCGCCTCGTACAGGCTCGCGATCCGCGCCCAGTCGGTCTCCTCGGCGCTGGCCGCCTGCGCGTGACACACGGCGATCGCCGCCTGCAGTACGTACGGGCCCGGCGTGCCGCCCGCCTGTCTGGCCCGCAGCATCGCGGCGAAGCCACGGTGGATGAGCAGCCGGTCCCAGCGCCCCCGGTTCTGCTCGTGCAGCTGGACGGGCTCGCCTGAGGGGCCGGTGCGCGCGGCCTCCCGGGAGGCCTGGATCTCCATCAGCGCGACCAGGCCGTGCACCTCGGCCTCGTGCGGCGCCAGCTCGGCCAGCAGCCTGCCCAGACGCAACGCCTCCAGGCAGAGCGCGGGACGCGTCAGGTCGTCCCCCGAGGTCGCCGAGTATCCCTCGTTGAAGATCAGGTAGATGACCTCCAGCACCGAGGCCAGCCGCCCGGCGAGCTCCGGCCCTTCCGGCAGTTCGAACGGGACCCGCGCCTCGGCGAGGGCGCGTTTGGCGTCGGCGACGCGGCGGGCGATCCGCTGCTCACCGGTCAGGAAGGCCCGCGCGATCTCCGCGGACGTCAGGCCGCCGATGAGCCGCAGGGTCAGCGCGACCCGGGCCTCGGTCGGCAGGATCGGATGACAGGAGACGAACATCAGCCGCAGGACGTCGTCCTGCTCGGGCTCCCGCTCGGGCTCTGCGTGCTGCTCGGCCCCGAGTTCGAGGCGCCGGGCGCGCCGGATGTGGTCGACGGCACGGCGTTTGGCGACGGCCGTCAGCCAGGCGCCGGGATTGTCGGGGACACCCGACTCCGGCCACTGTTCGAGCGCGGAGACGAGCGCGTCCTGGGCCAGCTCCTCGGCGAGGCCGACGTCGTGCACCAGCCTGGTGAGACCGGCGACGATCTTCGCCGACTCCAGTTTCCAGACCGCGTCGACCGTGCGATGGACGTCCGTCACGCCAACGATGACAGCACCGACGCCCCCCGCCCCGCAAACGGGCGCTACCGGAGGCCGTTCAGGAAGCGGGCCGCGACCGGGGCGGCGACCGCGCCGCCGCTGCCGCCGTTCTGGACGAACACCGCGAAGGCCAGGGAGTCGCGGTAGCCGATGAACCAGGCGTGGGAGCCGCCTCCGGCGACCTCGGCGGTACCGGTCTTGCCCCGGGTGCCCGGGGGCAGGCCCGCCCTCGCCGCGGTTCCCTGGGTGACCACGGCGCCCATCATGTCCCGCAGCCCCGCGGCCACGTCCTCCCCGATCGGTACCTCGGGCGGTGAGTCGGCCGGGGGCCGCTCGGTCATGACGGCCGGTCGCCACACGCCGGTGGCGGCGGCCGCGGCGACCTCGGCCATGCAGAGCGGGCTCGCCTGCACCGAGTTCTGCCCGATGGCGTCGGAGCCGAGTTCGTTCATGTCGGTGTGCGCCCTGATCCGGCAGGAGCTCAGGCCGGGCTTCTCCCTGAAGCCGAACCGGTCGGCGGCCTCGGTCCGCAGGCCGCCGTCGCGCAGCCGTTCGTAGGTCTGCTGGACGAAGGTGGTGTTGCAGGACAGCGCGAAGGCCGTGCTGAGGGGGATGACGCCGTGGTCGCCCTGCTCGGCGTTGGTGAAGCCCCTGGCGTTGGGGATGGTGTAGGAGCCGGGGCAGGGGACCGGCGACTGGGGGTTCAGCCCGCTGCGCAGCAGCGCGGCGGCGGTCACCACCTTGAACGTCGAGCCGGGCGGGTAGAGGCCGTTGAAGGCGCGCCTGCCGCCCAGGGTGTCGGCGACCGCCCTGACCTGGCGGGTGCGCAGGTCGATCGCCACGAGCGCGGCGGGCGTCCCCAGCCCGTCCAGGGCGTGGGCGGCGGCGCGCTGCACGTCCAGGGAGATCGTGGTGCGGGTCGACTCGCCCTTCCTGGAGGGGGAGGACAGCAGCACCCGCCCGGAGGGGACCTCCCGCAGCTTCAGCTCGGTCACGGTGCCGTCCAGGCCGGTGAAGTAGTCGCCCGCCCTGCTGTCCGAAGGGAACGGCCGTCCCTCGCGGGTGAGCGTGGTCGGTCGCCTGGTCGTGGTCTCGGTGAGCCGCAGGCTCTTTCCCTCGCCGAGGGAGGGGTGCATCGTCTGCGGGGTCCACCGGACGCGCCAGAGGCCCGCGTGCCGTACCAGGCGCAGCATGGAGGTGAACGGCCATGGCCCGAGCCCCTCGACCTGCCGGGTCCCCTGGAAGGGCACCTCGGCCTCAAGGGGGCTGCGCTGGCGCAGGGCGCCCTGGGTCAGGGCAGGGGGTGCGGCGATTCGCAGCTCGCTGTCGAAGCGGCGGTGCCGCTCGGCGAAGTCGGCAGGGGGAGCGGAGACGAGTCCGGCCATCGTGGTCAGGTCCCCGGCCTGCCAGGCGGTGAGGTATCTCGCCGCGACCTCCTGGGGTCCCTCCACCCGGACCGTTGGCTGGGACACGACGGGTGGTGCCTCTGGAGAGGAGGACGTCTCCGACGGTTCGAACTGGAAGGTTCCCGCGGGTCTGGGCCGCTGAGGAGGCGAGGTGGGCTCCGGGGAGGCGTCGCCGCCCGTGGCGATCACCACGCCGTAGACACCGAACGCGGTGACCGCGAGCGCCAGGGCGATCAGGGCGAGAACCAACCGGCCGCGCATGTCATCCCCCGGACGTCTCGACGGACGCGCAGGCGCCCGGGAAATCACCGTCCGGTACGGCTACGCGCCCATGATTGTGCACCATATAGTGAGAAATACATAATCCTGGAACGCGCCGGATAACGCCGCGAATGAAACAGCTGGAAGCCGCATCCGAATTCCCTTCGGCGGAACTTTCTCCGGAAAGGCCGGGGGCGGGTTTTCCCAGTTCCCGGGTTCCACGGAAAAGGCAGGGGTCATCGGATCAGACGATATCGACGGTGACGACGAGAGCGCTTTCGAGACGCCGCACCCGGGCCGCTAGGGATCTACTTTGTAAAGGCGAGTAGCCTGGAGGGATGGCCGAGCCGTACCTCACCCCGGAGAACCTCACCGAGCACGAGATCGAGATCAGGCGGTCGCGGTTCATCTGCGCCCTCGCGCCCGCCGGATCCGAGGAGGAGGCCCGCGCGTTCGTCGCGACTCGTAAGGGGCTGTACGCCGACGCCACCCACAACTGCTCGGCCTACGTGGTCGGGGGAGAGCGGGGCGCGCGCAGGGCCGACGACGACGGTGAGCCGGGCGGCACGGCGGGCACCCCGATGCTGGAGACCCTGCTGCGCCGGGGGATGGGCGACGTGGTCGCGGTGGTTACCCGTTACTTCGGCGGGGTGAAGCTGGGAGCGGGCGGTCTGGTCAGGGCGTACGGTTCGGCGGTCGGCAAGACCCTGGACCTGGCGCCGCTGGCCGAGATGGTCCCGGCGCGGATGGTGACGGTGACCGTCGGCCACGTCCGTGCCGGGCGGCTGGAGAACGACCTGCGTGCCTCGCCGTACGAGGTCAGGGAGGTCGGTTACGGCGCGGAGGTGTCGTTCCTGGTCGCGGTGCGTGAGCGTGACCTGGCGGCCTTCCCCGACTGGGTCGCCACCCTGACCTCGGGGGAGGCGAAGGTCGAGCCGGGTGAGGCGGTCCACCTGCGGGCGTGACCGCGTTCAGCCCTCCAGGGCGTACTGCATCACCCGGAACTTGGCCTGGGCCTCGGCGAGTTCGGCGGCCGGGACGGAGTCGCCCATGATGCCGCAGCCGGCGAACAGGCGGGCGCGGGAGCCGTCGATCCTGGCGCACCGCAGCGCGATGCCCCACTCGCCGTCGCCGCGGGCGTCGATCCAGCCGACCGGGCCCGCGTAGCCGCCGCGGTCCATGCCCTCAAGCTCGCGGATGACGTCGAGCGCGACGGGGGTCGGGGTGCCGCCGACGGCGGCCGTCGGGTGCATGGCGGCGACGACGTCCAGCACCGAGGCGCCCGCCGCCAGGCGTCCGGTGACCGGGCTCGCCAGGTGCTGGACGTTCGGCAGCACCAGTAGCTCGGGCTCGCCGGGCACCTCCAGCTCGGAGCAGAGCGGGGCCAGCGCGGTCCGGACGGACTCGACGGCGCAGGTGTGCTCGTGGCGGTCCTTGCCCGAGGCGCGCAGTGCGGCGCCGCGTCGTCTGTCGTCGGCCTCGTCGGCGCCGCGCGGGGTCGTGCCCGCGAGCACCAGTGACTCGACGGTCTCTCCGGTGCGCCTGACCAGCAGTTCGGGGGTCGCGCCGACCAGGCCGTCGCAGGAGAAGGTGTAGCAGTCCGGGTAGCGGCCGCTCAGGCGGGCCAGCAGCACGCGTACGTCGATCGCCTGGTCGGCGGTGGCGGTCAGGTCGCGGGCGAGCACGGCCTTCTCCAGGCGGCCCGCCCTGATCCGCTCCACGGCCCCGGCCACGGCGTGCTCCCACTCGGGGGCGCTCAGGCTGCCGTCGCCGTAGCGGATCCTGCCCGGCTCGCGCGGCGCCGTGACCAGGTCGAGCGGCTCCCCGCCGACGGTGGTCAGCCAGGCGCGGCCGTCGCGGCGGGCCAGGACGATCCTGGGGACGACGAGGACGGAGCCGGGGGAGTTCTCGTCGAAGGTGAAGGAGCCGAAGGCGACCGGCCCGGAGCCCGGGACTCCGACGCCGTCGTCCACGTGGGCCGCGCCGAGGGTGGCCGCCAGCCAGTCGCGGGCCCAGCCGAACCGTCCAGGACCCGGGGGAACCACGGCCCGCGCGGCCTCTCCCCAGGCGACCAGCCCCTCGCCGCGCCTGATCCAGGCGTACGGCGCGGCCTCGGGAAGCCGGGAGATCAGGTCGACGGGATCGTCGACGGGGGTGGTTCTCACCACGAGGGGACGGGTCAGTCCGAGCGCGACACTCACCCGGAACACTCTATTCGGCGGCTTCGCCGAGCCCCGTGCCCGGTCCCTCGCCCCACGTCCGCGTCAAGAAACCCGAAAGCACCGGGCGGCCCGGTGGCCTGCGGTGATACATCCGAAGCACTGGTGATCTCTCAGGCGGAGGTGTCATGCCCGGCAGGACGGTGACCGTACTCACGGTGGTGGCCGCGTTCACAACCTCGTTGATCGCCTCCCCGGCCGTCGCCTCGGCCGTCTCCTCGGAGGGGCGGGTGCCGTGGCGTCCCGCGGTGGTGGCGGCGCTCGGCGACTCGATCAGCGCCGGGTTCAACGCCTGCGGCTGGTACGTCTCCTGCCGCTCCCGGTCCTGGTCGACCGGTGACGACGTGGGTGTCCAGAGCCACTACATGCGGCTGCTCGACCTGGACGCCGGACCGGTCCTGGGCAGCAACGTGAACCTCGCGGTGCCCGGGACGACCAGCGCGGGCCTGGCGGCCCAGGTGGAGCAGGCGGTCGAGCGGCGGGCCGACTACGTGACGGTGCTGGTCGGCGCGCAGGACGCGTGCGCCTCGCAGGAGCGGCTGATGACGCCGGTCTCGGTCTACGAGCGGCGGGTGGCCGGGGCGCTGGCCACCTTCAGGCGGTCCCGTCCCGGCGGCAGGGTGTTCCTGGCGAGTGTCCCCGACCTGAAGCGGCTGTGGCGGGTGGGCAGGGACAACCTGATCGCGCGTGGTTTCTGGGCGATCGGCAGGATCTGTCCCACCATGCTGGCCAGGGCGTCCTCCGAGGCCCCGGCCGACCGGGCCCGCCGCGACCGGGTGCGTGCCCGGGTCGCCGCCTACAACACGGCCCTGTCCAGAATCTGCACGGCGTACGGCCCGGCCTGCCGGTTCGACGGCAACGCCCTGTTCGACTGCCCGTTCACCCTGAACCACGTCAGCAAGTGGGACTTCTTCCACCCGAACGCGGCGGGACAGCGGCTGATCGCGCAGCGGACCTACCCCGTGGTCCGCGACTGGTTCGAGCAGCCCGCCCTCCAGCCCTGAGGGGTCGGCGGTGGCGCTTTCCACGCCACCCGTGTCACACTCACTGTTATAGAACTCTCTGCTGAGTTATAGAACGATGGGAGTGGGACATGCGAGACGTGACGCTGTGGCGGGAACCGGTTCCGCCGGACGGGACGATGGGGGAGCCCCTGGCGCGGGGCCGGTTCGGTGAGTACGGCGGGCGGTACGCGCCGGAGTCCCTGGTCGAGGCGTGTCACGAGGTGGAGGCGGCCTTCCGGGAGGCCTGGACGGACCCGGGGTTCCGTGGTGCCCTGGCGCGGCTGCTGGCCGTACACGCCGGGCGGCCGACCCCGCTCACCCCGGCCGACCGGTTGTCGGAGGCGCTGGGGGTGCGGCTCCTCCTCAAACGGGAGGACCTCACCCACACCGGATCCCACAAGATCAACAACGTGCTGGGGCAGGCCCTGCTGGCCGTCAGGATGGGGCGGCGCCGTCTGATCGCCGAGACGGGGGCGGGCCAGCACGGGGTGGCGACCGCGACCGCCGCCGCGCTGCTCGGGCTTGGGGCCACGGTGTTCATGGGGGAGCGCGACATCGAGCGGCAGGCGCTGAACGTCTTCAGGATGCGCATGCTGGGCGCCGAGGTGGTCCCGGTGACCGCGGGCAGCCGTACCCTCAAGGACGCGACCAGCGAGGCCATGCGGCACTGGGTCGGCGCGACCGGCGAGGCCCACTACTGCGTCGGCTCGGTCGTCGGGCCGGATCCGTACCCGTGGATGGTCAGGGAGTTCCAGCGGGTCATCGGCGAGGAGGCCCGCGCGCAGTGCGCCGCCGAGCTGCGGACCGGCGTGCCTGACCACGTGGTCGCGTGCGTCGGCGGCGGCTCCAACGCGGCCGGGACGTTCGCCGGGTTCGCCGACACCCCGGCGCGCCTGGTCGGCGTCGAGGCGGAGGGCGGCGCCGGGGCGTCCCGGGGCAGGCTCGGCGTCCTGCACGGCTGCCGCTCGCTGTTCCTGCAGGACGACGACGGCCAGATCGTCGAGGCGCACTCCATCTCCGCCGGGCTCGACTACCCGGGGGTCGGCCCCGAGCACGCCCACCTGCGCGACCTGGGCCGGGCCCGCTACGTCACGGTCACCGACGAGGAGGCGGTCGAGGCGGCGGTACGGCTGGCGCGCACCGAGGGCATCGTCCCGGCGCTGGAGTCGGCGCACGCCCTCGCCTGGGTGATCCGCGCGGCGGGCGACGGTGAGCTGCCCTCGGGCTCGACGGTGCTGATGACGCTGTCCGGCCGGGGCGACAAGGACGTCTCAACCCTCAAGGAGCTGCTGTGACGAACTCCACCCTGGCCGCAGGCGCGGTCGAACGCCACCTGCGTGCCCGCCGGGACACCGGCAACGGCCTGCTCATGCCGTACGTCACCGGGGGGATCACGTCCGGCTGGACGGACTACCTGCGGGCGTTCGCCGACGCCGGGGCGGACGCGATCGAGGTCGGCCTGCCCTTCTCCGACCCCACGCTGGACGGCGTCACCATCCAGCGGGCCGGTGACACGGCCCTGGCCCGGGGGGCGAGCACCCGCCGCATCCTCGCCGACCTGTCCGGCCTGCCGGATCTGGGGGTGCCGCTGGTCGTCAGCACCTACTACAACCTGGTGCTGCACGACGGGCCGGAGACGTTCTGCGCCGCGCTGCGCGAAGCCGGTGCCGGCGGCCTGATCGTCCCCGACCTGCCGGTGCACGAGGCGGACGAGCTGACGGACGTGGCCGCCGAGGCCGGGATCGAACCGGTCCTGCTGGCCTCCCCCGCGACCCCGCGCCCACGCCTGGCGGAGATCGCGCGCCGCAGCCGCGGATTCGTCTACGCGGTCTCGCTGATGGGCACCACCGGCGAGCGGACCGCTCTGGCCGCCTCCGCGGCGGAGCTCACCGGGCGGATCAGGCGCCTCACCGACCGGCCGGTCTTGCTAGGATTTGGCATTTCCACCCCGGACCAGGCACGCGAGGCCCACCGGCACGCCGACGGCGTGGTGGTCGGCGCCGCCGTCATGCGGCGGGTGCTCGACGGGGCCGGGCCGGACGACCTGAGGGTCTTCCTCACGACCCTGAGGCAGGCCCTCGACCCTCGACCCTCGACCAGGAGTGTGACCGACCACGATGAGTCCCGACGCCGGGCACGAGGCGAGATATCGCGCCATCGCCGCCGACCTCGCCGCGAAGATCCGGTCGGGACACTACGCCCCCGGTAAGGCCCTGCCGCCGCAGCGGGAGCTGAGTGCCCGCTACGGGGTGACGCTCATGACGCTGCGCCAGGCGTTGCGGGAGCTCAGCGACGAGAGGCTGATCGTGCAGCGTCACGGCAGGGGCACCTTCGTCGCCCCGCCTCACCTGGCCTACCAGCTCGACTCGCTGCGCAGCCTGGTCGACGACCTGCGCAAACAGGGTCACGACGTGCGCACCGTGGTGGCCGGGCGGGCGGTGCGCCGCGTTCCCGCCAGGATCGCCGCCGAGTTGCGGCTGCCGCCCGGCGACACGGCCCTGCGGTTGGAGCGGGTCAGGGAGTTCGCGGGCCGTCCCGCCGTGCACCAGGTGTCCTGGGTGCGGCGGCCGGTGGCCGAGCGGATCCGTGACCGCGACTTCGCCGCGGTCTCCCTCTACACGGCCCTCGCCGACGCGGGGGTGACGGTCGCCAGCGCGTCGGAGGTGGTACGGCCCGGCCTGCTCGACCCGGCCGTCGCCCGGCACCTGCACGAGGAGCGGGGGAGCCCGGTGCTAGTCAGCACCCGGATCACCTACACGCTCGACGGCACGCCCGTGGTGGCCGACCACGCCACGATCCTGGGCAGCATGATGGAGATCCGTACCGAACGCGCCGCCACCGGCCTGTCCCTCACCTGGGGCGCCACCACCTGATCTACATTGTAAAGGCGCCCGGTCGGTGAACCCCCTGTACACAGGAACCAAACCCATCAGCGATGCCGGTACGGTGCGGGGATGACGGTCGTTCGCTCCCTGCTGCTGTTCGCCCTGGCCGCCCTCGCCGAGATCGGCGGTGCCTGGCTGATCTGGCAGGGCTGGCGGGAGAACCGGGGCCTGTGGTGGATCGCCGCGGGGGTCGTCGCCCTCGGCGTCTACGGTTTCGCCGCGACCTTCCAGCCGGATCCGGACTTCGGGCGCATTCTGGCCGCCTACGGTGGGGTGTTCGTGGCGGGTTCGCTCGCCTGGGGGATGATCGTGGACGGTTTCCGTCCGGGGTTGTGGGACTTCGTGGGGGCCGGTATCTGCCTGGTCGGAGTGGCCGTGATCATGTACGCGCCACGGGGCCTCTGAGAGGGGCGTTCGCCCACGTCACGGGCGTGTGGAGGGGCCGGGTGGCGGGCGCGGAAAGAAGCGGTAAATCGCCGCCATGTAAATGGATAACGATCTTTATGATTGGGCAGGAAACCGGCACACGCCTTGCGTCCCGGGGAGGTACGGCATGGCCTGGTCGCAGGACGAGGAGCGGATGCTGCTGCAGATCGAGCGTCACCTCACGGATGAGGACCCGCGCTTGGCAGCTCGGTTGGAGTCGTTCAACGAGCGTGTCCAGCGTAGGGAGGGCCGCCGCAAGCGCCGGGTGCGCGGGGAGGGCGGTTCGGTCAGGGGTCCGCGCGGGACGACGGTCGTCATCGTGGTCAGCTGGATGTTGATCGCGATCCTGATCGCCATGCTGCTCGTGCTGGTGTTGCGTCACGAGGCGGCGGCGGCTCTTCCGCTCTGAGTCTCCGGTTAGTCCAGTGCTTTCAGGAAGGTGGCTGCGACGGGTGCGGCGACCGCTCCTCCGCCTGTGCCCTCTTCGACGATGACCGCGAAGGCCAGGTCGCCGCGGAATCCCATGAACCAGGCGTGGGTCTTGAGGTTGTCCTGGGGGCCGAACTCGGCGGTTCCGGTCTTGCCCCGGGTGCCTGAGGGCAGGCCTGCGTCCTTGGCGGTTCCCTTGGTGACCACGGCGGACATCATCTGGTGCATGGCGGGCAGGACGCCGGAGGGCAGTTCCCGGGGTTCGGCTTTCTGTTTGAGGCCGGGGACGAGGGTGGGGGGCCGCCAGGTGCCGTCGGCGAGGGCCGCGGCGGTGGAGGCCATCACCAGGGGGCTGGCGGTGATGCGGCCCTGCCCGAAGGATTCGGCGGCGAGTTCGGCGTCGCTCTGCGCCTTGGGGAAGCTCGCCTTGGTGGCGGGGACGCCGATGGTGAGTGGTTGGTTGAAGCCGAACAGTTCCGCGACCCGGAGGAGTTTGTCGGCGTCGAGTCGTTCCTTGGTGAGGGGGGCGAAGGTGGTGTTGCAGGAGTAGGCGAAGGAGTCGGACAGGGTGACGGTGCCGTATCCAGCGTGGTGGGAGTTGCGGATGGGCAGGCCGCCGACGACGACGTCCTTGGGGCAGGTGACCTTCTGGCCGGGCGTCATGCCCTCTTCGAGCAGGCCGACGGCGGTGACGGCCTTGAAGGTGGAGCCGGGCGGGTAGTTGCCGTCGAGGGCGCGGTTGAAGCCGCCCTGGTTGTTGACGACGGCGAGGATCTCGCCGGAGGAGGGTTTGATCGCCACCAGGGAGGCGGTCTGTTTGAGGTCGCGTACGGCGTCGGCGGCGGCGCGCTGGACTCGCAGGTCGAGGGTGGTGGTGACTTCCTTGCCCTCGGTGTCTTTGATCGTGCCGAGGGTTTTGGTGGTCTTGTCGGGGTTGACGATCTGGATCTCGGTGGCGGGTGTGCCGGCGAGGTCGCGCTGGAAGGTCTGCTGGAGTCCGCCCCTGCCGATGGGGTCGCCCGCCTTGTACGGCGCGCCGAGGGTTTTGACGTCTTTGGCGGTCGCCTTGTCGAGGTAGCCGACGAGTTGCTGGACCGAGCCGCCCGCGTCGCCGGTGTCGATGCGTTCGCCGCCCGCGGCGGTGATCTGCGCGCGCTGTGGCCATTTGGTCTTCAGGGCGAAGGTGGCGCCGTCGGTGAGGCGGGGGTGGAAGGCGGCCGGGGACCATTTGACCCGCCAGGTGCGGTCGATGACCGCCAGGGGGAGGGTGCCGGTGTAGCTCCACTGGCCGATGTCGCGTAGGCGCAGGTCGGCGGTGTAGTCGGCTTCGCCGGTGCCGTCGCCGGTTTCGCGGATCGCGCCGACGCGGATGGAGGCGGACTCGACGGCGAGGTTCTTGCGCATGTCCTCGTAGACCTGGGTGAGGTTCTTGTCGAGGGCGGGGTTGCCGGTCTCGGCGCGCATGGTGGGCAGGTCGCCGTTCTGCCAGGCGGTCGCGAAGCGCTGTGCGCTCTCCTGGGGGGTGCCTCTGGTGTGCAGGAACCACCAGGCGCCGCCTCCCGCCGCTCCCGCGGCGAGCACGACGGCTGCTGACGTGATCGCGATGGTCCTGCCCTTCGGCACCTGACTACCCCCCAGTTTCCCGTGCCTGAAGGTCGCAGCCTAGCGTGAACGCCCTGAATTGTGACGGCGAATAGTCAGTTGTCCTTACTGCGGCTCGGGGCGTATCCGGGGGCGCGTTCCTGCCCGGACAGGGCGTGGATCGCGTCCATGATCTCGTCGGTGACCCGGCGGCGGTCGCGGGCGTCGGTGTGTGATCCGGTGAAGGTCATGGGGGCGCCGATCCGGATGCCGACCTTGCCGAACCTGGGCACGCTGGTGCCGATGGGCAGGACTTTCTCGGTGCCCTCCATCGCCACGGGGATGACCGGGGCGCCGGTGGCGAGGGCGAGCCAGGCGACGCCGATCTTGCCGCGGTAGAGGCGGCCGTCGGGGGATCGGGTGCCTTCGGGGTAGATGCCGAACAGTTCGCCGTCCTTGAGGACCTTGGCGGCGGCGTCGAGCATGTCCTGGGCGGCGGTGGGGCTCTGCCGGTCGATGGGGACCTGTCCTGTGGCGCGCATCCAGGTGGCGGTGACGGGGTTGCCGGTGAAGTACTCGGCCTTGGCGACGAAGCGCACCTGGCGGGGCAGCACGAGCGGCAGGAAGGTCGAGTCCACGACGGACAGGTGGTTGGAGGCCAGGAGTGCCGGTCCCGTGTCCGGCACGTGTTCGGCCCCGGTGACCGTGGTGGGCCACAGCAGGTTCAGGAAGGGGGCGCTGACGATCTTGGTCAGGCGATAGAGCACGGGCTCTCCTTGTGAGATGGGATGATCACCACACTAGGCGGTGTCCCGGTGGCCTGCTTGTGTGTGTACCCGCACAGGCGGCGCCTTCATGTTTGTAGCCTCCCTCCAAAGCCGTGGGCCTGGTGCGGGAGGAAACCTCAAAACGAACGCCCCGGGGAGCGGACTCCCACGGGGCGGAACGTTTTGAGCCGATGTGGCGGTCGCCTCCTCGGCGAGAGGCACAACACGGCTCCAGCCGAACGGTATTCCGTGAAGGCGGTAATTTGCGGCCCGGGGGACACAAACCACATCGGCACGATCACTCTAACGGACGCCGGGCGGTGGTTATTCCGTACCCGTGCCCGGGCGTGTCAGACCGGGACCGTACGGCCACGCGGGCGGGCGGCCGCTCATGCGCCGATGCCTGAGATCCGGGGGTACGGCTGCGCGGCCGTCGTGGCGCTCCCCGGCGCGCGTGCCGTACCGGCTGTCACCGGGCCGTGGGCTGGAGCTGGGTCTCCTCGGTGGCTCGCCGGTCGTATTCGGAGCGGGCGGTGGAGATCTCCTGCTGGTGTGCCTCGGTCCAGATCACCAGTGAGTTGATGACCTCGTGCAGTGAGATGCCGAGCGAGGTCAGCTCGTAGTCGACCCTGGGGGGCACCGTGGGGTAGACCGTCCGCTTGACGAGTCCGTCCCGTTCCAGCTGGCGCAGGGTGACGGTGAGCATCCGCTGGCTGACGCCGTCGATGGTGCGGCGCAGTTCGGAGAAGCGCATCGTGCGCCGGTCGAGGAGGGCGATCACCAGCAGCGACCACTTGTCGGCGACCCGGTCGAGGATGTGCCGTACCTCGCAGTCCTCCCGGACGTCCCACTGTCTGGCCTGGTCGTCGTCGGTACCCGTGCAGTAACTCGGTTCCTTTGAAGTGCCGTCTTCCATGGTTCCCCATGGTGACGCAGGATTCCTTCGTTACCAAAAAGAACCATGGGGGAGTTTCCTGTGTCCACCGTCCAGTTCCCGTCACCGTCGTCGTCGTTGCGCCTGACGCCACGCGCCTGGGGGATGCTGTTCGTCCTGTGCGGGGCGATCTTCCTGGAGGGCATCAACGTCGCGATGCTCAACGTGGCGTTGCCCGCCATCCGGGCCGACCTCGGCCTGTCCACCGGTGAGCTGCAGTGGGTGATCAGCGCCTACGTCCTGGGGTACGGCGGGTTCATGCTGGCCGGGGGCAGGGCCGCCGACCTGTTCGGCCGCCGCCGCATGTTCCTGGTCTGGCTCGCGGTCTTCCTCGTCGTCTCGGCGCTGGGGGGAATGGCCGCAGAGGGGTGGATGCTCATCGCGGCCCGGTTCGTCGCGGGTGTCGCCGCCGCGGTCATGACCCCGGCCGGGTTGTCGATCATCACCACCGGTTTCGAGGAGGGGCCGCGGCGCAACCAGGCGTTGCTGGTCTACTCGGGCACCGCGGCGGGGGGCTTCTCCCTGGGGTTGGTGCTCGGTGGTCTGCTGGCCTCGGTGAACTGGCGGCTGGTGCTCTTCATGCCCGCCGTGCTGGCGCTGGTCATCCTGGTGGCGGCGGTGCCGCTGATCCCTGCCGCGCCGCAGGAGCGTTCCCGTGACCGCCGGGTGGACGTGCTCGGGGCGGCCGCCATCACCGGAGCCATCGTGCTGCTGGTGCTCGGCGTCGAGCGGGCCGCCCACGTGAGCGCGGGCCAGACCGCCGTGACCGTCGTCGCGGGGTTCGCGCTGGCCGCGCTGTTCGTGGTGGTCGAGCGCCGTTCGGCGGCTCCGTTGCTGCGGCTGGGCATCCTGCGGTCCGGGCCGCTGGTGCGGGCGAACCTGGCGGGCCTGCTGTTCTCCGGTGCCTTCTTCGGTTTCCAGTTCATCGCGGTTCTCTACCTGCAGGAGCTGCGTGGCTGGGGGTCGCTGCAGACCAGTCTGGCCATGCTGGCCATCGGCGCCGACGCGGTCCTGGCGCCGACGCTCACGCCCCGGCTGGTCAACCGCTTCGGCAACTCCAGGGTCATCCTGGCCGGGTTGCTGCTGGCCGTACTGTCCTATGTGCTGTTCCTGCCGATCGGCCTGGACACCGTCTACCTCGCGATGTTCCCCACCATGATCCTTCTCGGAGTGGCGTTCGCCCTCGCCTACGGGCCGCTGACGATCATCGCCACCGACGGCATCGACGAGAGTGAGCAGGGGCTGGCCGGTGGGCTGCTGTACACCTCCTTCCAGTTCGGGGCCGCGCTGGGGCTGGCGGCCAGCACCGCCGTCATCGTCGCCACCACGACCGGTACGGCCGACCCGCTCGGCGGCTACCGCACCGCCCTGGCCGTGCCCATCGCCGCGGCGGTCCTGGCCGCCCTCGTCAGCGCCTTCGGCCTGCGCAAGGAGAACACCCGATGAGCGTCAACATCACGTCCTTCGAGCGGATCGAGAGCGAGTTCGACGCGGTGATCGGCGCCGTGGTGTACGCCACCATGGTCACCGTCGATTCCAGGAACCGCCCCAGGACCCGCGTCCTCATCCCCGTCTGGGAGAACGTGGACGGCAGGCCGCTCGGCTGGCTGGCCACCTACCGGACTCCCGTCAAGGCGGCCCACCTGGCCGGTAACCCGCACACCTCCTTCTCCTACTGGAGGCCGGGCAACGACTCGGTCGCGATCGACGCCGTGGCCTCCTGGGCGGAGGAGCCGCAGGTCAGGCAGCACGTCTGGGATCTCTACCGTGCCACAAGCCCCCGTGGGGCCGGGTACGACCTGGGCTCCTTCTGGAGCTCGCCCGCCGATCCCCGGCTGCACGTCCTGCGTCTGGACGCCTGGCGGGTCCAGGTGATCCGCGGCCTGGATCTGCGCAGCCGGATCTGGACGGCACCGCGGGAGAGGTGACGCCGGGTTGACAACGGTGATCCACTACAACACCCTTTCACTAATCGATTAGTGAAAGGGTGTTGTAGTGATCGAGTTCAGTCTGGACCGGGGCTCGGGGGTCTCGACGTACCTGCAGCTCGTCCACCAGGTAAGACAGGCGCTCCGGCTCGGCACGCTGCGTCCCGGCGACCAACTGCCGACCGCCAGGGAGGTGGTCGAGAGCCTGGCCATCAACCCCAACACCGTGCTCAAGGCCTACCGGGAACTGGAACGTGAAGGCCTGGTTGAAGGGCGGCCCGGGATGGGGACGTTCGTCCGGCACGGCGTCACGGGCGCGACGCTCGCCGACCACACCCGGCTGCGGCGCGCCCTGCAGGCGTGGGTGGACGAGGCCCTCGCCGCCGGACTCGACCAGGAGGACCTGCGGACCCTGTTCACCGTCGCCCTGGCCGACGCCGCCAGGAAGGGCGTGGCATGAGAGCCGCACTGGAGGCGACCGGGCTGGGGGTGCGCCGACGCCGTACATGGGTGCTGCGTGAATGCTCGCTGTCGGTGCCCGCGGGACGGGTGGCGGCGCTCGTCGGGCCGAACGGCGCGGGCAAGACCACGCTCATGCACACGGCCGTCGGCCTGCTGCGACCCACCGAGGGAAACGTCCGGGTGGCCGGTGAGGTGGCGTTCGTCGCGCAGGACAAGCCGCTGTACGACACCTTCACCGTCGCTGAGACGCTCACCTTCGGCCGCCGCACGAACACCCGCTGGGACGACGCCGTCGCCGACCGGCTCACCGGGCTGGGCATCCCCCCGCGAAGGAAGGTGGGCACCCTGTCGGGCGGGCAGCGGGCGCAGGTGGCGGTCACGCTGGCGCTGGCCCGCCGCCCCGACCTGCTCGTGCTCGACGAGCCGCTGGCCAACCTCGACCCGCTCGCCCGTCACGACGTGATGCGTTCGATCATGGCGGAGACGGCCGATCGGGAGCTGACCGTGCTGCTGTCCTCGCACGTCGTCTCCGACCTGGAGGAGACGTGCGACTGGCTGGTCGTGCTGAACGGGGGCCGGTTGCAGGTCAGCGGCGACATCGAGGAACTGCTCGACGACCACCTCGTGCTCACCGGGCCGGTGGAGGCCTCGGCGGCGGGGGCGCGGGTGGTGGGCGAGAGCCGTACGGGAAGACAGGTCAGCATGCTGGTCAGGGGCACGCCCCCGCAGGACCCGCGCTGGCGGGCACGGCGGCCCGGCCTTGAGGAACTCGTGATGGGCTACCTGCGCAGCCCCGAGGCGGCGGCGCTGCCGAGACCGGCGGGGGTGGGCGCGTGATCTGGGTGACATGGCGCCAGCACCGGGCGCAGATCCTCGTGACGGCGGGCCTCCTGGCGCTGCTCGGACTCCTGCTGCTGGGTTCGGCGGTCGAGGCGGGCCGGTACGTCGCCGAGCACGCCCCGCCCGGCTGCCCGGGGACCGACGCGACGTGCGGGGACCTGGCGGCGGCGCTCGACCGGCGCTATGACGCCGTCTACTCACTGTTCGGCTGGATGCCGCTGGTGGCGCCCGCGCTGGTCGGGGCGTTCTGGGGCGTGCCGCTGCTCGGCCGCGAGTACGAGCGCGGCACCCACCGCCTGGCCTGGACCCAGTCGGTTTCGGTACGGCGGTGGCTGGCGGTCAAGCTGTCGGTCCTCGGCGCGACGGCCGTGGCCGGGGGGCTGCTGCTGTCGCTCATGGTGAGCCTGTGGCGGCCGGTGTTCAGGGTGGGGGCCGACTCCACCTTCGGCAACATCGGGGTGTTCAACATGGTCGGGGTGCAGCCCGCGGTGTGGTGGCTGTACGCGTTCGCGCTCGGCGTCGCGGCCGGGTCCCTGACGCGGCGCACGCTGCCCGCGATGGCGCTGGTCGTGGCCGGGGTGACGGTGACGATGTTCACCCTGTTCCGGCTGAGCGTCCACTACGCCGAGCCCGCGCGTGTCGAGCTGTCGGGCACCGTGGTGCTGGAGGACCCCGACGCCAGGCTGGTGAGCGCGGCGTGGGTGGAGCCGTCGGGCCGGGAGGTCACGGAGCCCTCCGTCGGCGGCTGCCCGCGCGGGGTGGACGTGGGGCAGAGCGACAGGAACGCCAGGGCGTGGCAGGCGTGCCTGTTCGGCGAGGGGTACCGGTACGCGGTGTACTACCATCCGCCGTCCCGGTTCTGGCGTTTCCAGTGGACCGAGGCGGGGATCCTGACGCTGGCGTCGCTGGCCCTGGGCGGGCTGGCGGTGCGCCGTGCCCGTCGTGACTAGTCGTGCGGCGGGAGATGGCCGAGCTGGTGGTCGGCGGCGTTGAGGGCCTCCTCCACCAGGCGCCGCAGGTGACCGTGGCGCAGGCGGTAGACGACGCGGCGGCCCTCCTTGCGGGTGGTGACCAGGTCGGCCAGGCGCAGCCGGGCCAGGTGCTGGCTGACCGCGGGGCGGGGAAGGTCACAGGCGGCGGTGAGCGTCGTCACGTCCGCCTCCCCTTCTGACAGCCGCCGCAGCAGGGCCAGGCGGGTGCGGTCGGCCAGCAGGGACAGGATGCCGGCGGCGACCGCCAGACGTTCGCCCTGGTCACGCTCCTGCGAGTCGTGCGCACCTGAGAGGTGCATGCGTGCGCTCATACGCACATAATGGGGGTTGGGCGGCCGCGCCGTCCAACCGGCACCCCCGACTCGCAGAAGCTGGAGCCGTCGTGAGCGATCGGAACACCCCCCACGAACACGGTCATGGCCACGGGCACGGTCATGGCAGGCTTCGGACGCTGCTGGTCCGGGCCACGCACAGCCATGACAGCGCCGACAGGACCGACACCGCGCTGGAGTCCAGCAGCCAGGGGATGCGGGTGCTGGGCGTCTCGTTCGCGGTGCTGATGGTGACCGCCGCCGCCCAGGCCGTCATCGTCGCCCTCTCGGGATCGGTGGCGCTGCTGGGCGACACCCTGCACAACGTCGCCGACGCGCTGACCGCCGTCCCGCTGGCCATCGCCTTCTCCCTGGGACGGCGCGCGGCCACCCGCCGCTTCACCTACGGCTACGGCCGGGCCGAGGACCTGGCCGGGATCGTCATCGTGGTGGTCATCGCGCTCTCGGCGGCGCTGGCCGGGTACGAGGCCGTGCGGCGGCTACTGGCCCCGGAGAACGTCCAGGCGCTCGGCTGGGTGGCCGTCGCGGGCGTGGTCGGTTTCCTCGGCAACGAGTGGGTCGCCCGCTACCGGATCAGGGTCGGCCGCCAGATCGGCTCGGCCGCGCTGGTGGCCGACGGCCTGCACGCCCGCACCGACGGCTTCACCTCCCTGGCCGTCCTCCTCAGCGCGGGCGGCGCCGCGCTCGGCTGGCGGCTCGCCGACCCGGTCGTCGGGCTGCTGATCACGGCGGCGATCTGCTTCGTGCTGCGCGACGCCGCCAGGGAGATCTACCACCGGCTGATGGACGCGGTCGATCCCGCCCTGATCGAACAGGCCGAGCGGATCGTCGGCACGGTCGAGGGCGTCAGGCGGGTCGGCTCGATCCGGCTGCGCTGGGTCGGGCACGCGCTGCGCGCGGAGGTCGACATCGTCGTCGGCCACGAGCTGTCACTGGTGCGGGCGCACGCGGTGGCGGTGGAGACCGAGCACCGGCTCATCCACGAGCTGCCCCGGCTGCGGGCGGCCACCGTGCACACCGACCCCGACGGGCCGCGGGGCGTTGACCACCACGCGGTGCTGTCCGGTCACAGGGGTTTGGCCGGGGGAAGGGTGAGCCTGTCCACGGCCTCGCGGCGGCGCCGTTCCGGACGCCGGTCGTAGCGGGCGGTGGTCGCGGGGGAGGAGTGCCCCACCAGGGCCTGGGCGGTCGCCAGGTCGACGCCCGCGTCGAGCAGCTCCCCGATGAAGGTGCGCCGGAAGTCGTGCGGGGTCCGGGGGGAGGCCCCGGCCTGGGCCAGCCGCCTGGCCAGGACGTCGGCGACGGCCTGCCCCGTCATGGGGGCGGGCCCGGTCTTGGTGGTCCTGAGCGAGCCGTACCGGCCGATGGGGCAGAACAGCGCTCCCGCGGGATGTCTCCGCACGGCCAGCCACCGCTCCAGCCTGCCGACGGCCTCGGGGGTGAGGTAGACCAGCCGTTCCTTGTCGCGCTTGCCGCGCACCCGCAGGGAACGCGCTCCGGGGTCGTAGTCGTCCAGGGTCATCCCGGCGATCTCGGCGCGCCTGCAGCCGGTGGAGTACAGCACGGCCAGCAGGGCGGCGTCGCGTATCCCGGCGGGGGAGGGGTCCTCGTCGCAGGCGGCCAGGGCGGCGCCGACGACCTCGGCGGGGACGTGTCTGCCCGCGGGCAGGCGGGTGTGCTCGACGGTGGGCAGGTCGGCGGCGCGCTGGTACTCCTCGGCGGTCATCTGGCCCAGCCGCCAGGCCTCGCGCAGCACCCGGCGCAGCGCGACGAGGTGCTTGTTGACGTAGGCGGGCGACCAGCCGCGTTCGGTCATCAGGGTGCGCAGGCGCACGGTGTGCTCATAACGCAGCAGGTGCCAGGGCTGACCCTCACCACCGGTGGCCTGCCCGCCGGAGACGAGGGCGGCCAGCCGGTCGAGGCAGCCGCGCATGGCGCGCCGGGACTCGGGGCTGGTCAGGGAGTCGAGGTACACCAGGTAGGGGTCGCGGGCGGGTTCGACGACGGGCCTGGACGGCTCGGGCACCACGGGCACACTCACCCGGCGACCTTATCGAACCCTAAGAATCTACATTGTAAAGCTGCCCGCTTGGATGCCTCAAGATCAACTTCCCCAAAAAGCACAGCCCCGAGGTCGGCGAGGGAAAACCCGGTGCGTGGGAAGGGTTCGACAGGCAGAGTGAACGAGGTGATGTCCAGTTTTGTCCCTGGTTTGCAGCTTTCACGTGACTTCTATGTTCAGGCGGTACGGCCCGCCATCGCCGGGGTGACACACAGCGCGGCGTTGATCGGCCCCGGGTCAGAGGTGCTGGCCTTCGACACCGAGCGTTCGGCCGCCCGTGGCTGGGGGCCGCGAGTTGTGGTGTTCGTGGCCGAAGAGGCGGTGGATGAGGTCACCGCGTCACTGACCGGGGCGCTGCCGGGGGTTTTCGGTGGTTATCCGGTCGTGGTCGGGGGCGGGATCCAAGTGGCAGGGGCCTCGGCGTGGTTGTCGGGCAGGTTGGGGTTCGACCCGCTGGCCGGGGCGGGGGTGCTGGACTGGTTGTCGGTTCCCTGGCAGCGGCTGGCGGAGGTCACCCGCGGTGAGGTCTTCCACGACGGCCTGGGGGTGCTGGAGCGGGTTCGTTCGGTGTTGCGCTGGTATCCCATGGATCTGGGGCGTTATGTGGTGGCGTGTCAGTGGCGGCGGGTGGCGCGGCTCGCGTCGTTTCCCCGGCGGTGTGGGGAGACGGGTGATGATCTCGGTTCGGCGGTGTTCACGGCGGAGCTGGTGGGTGAGTTGATGCGGTTGGTGTTGCTGACGCGGCGCCGTTATCCGCCTTATGCCAAGTGGGTCGGGGGTGCTTTCGCGAGGTTGTCCGGTACGGCGGAGCTGGGGGAGATGTTGTCGCTGGCGGTCGGGGCGTCTGATTGGCGGTCCCGTGAGCGGCTTCTGGGGTTGGCGGGGGAGCGGGTCGCGGCGCTGCACGACCGGACGCGTCCGGTGCCGGGTGGCGGCGGGTGGGGGTTCGTGGACGGGATCGTCGAGGAGCTGGTGGCCGGGGTGGCCGATCCGGTGGTCAGGGGGTTTCCTTTGACGGGTTCGGTGGACCAGTTCGGGGGGTGTTCGGAGTTGCTGGAGGATCCGGCGCGGTGCCGGGCGGCGGTGCGGGCCGTATTCGGGTTGTGAGGCCCCCGGGGGTGGCGGTTATGGTTGGGGGCATGGCTACGCCCCGGATTTCCTAGCTGAGGACCCGCTTCCACGTCAGAAGTGTGTCCTTTCGCTTTTCCGGAGCGTTTTTCCATGATTACTGTCTGTGGTGTCGGTGTGCGGGCGGGTGCCCGGCTGCTGCTGTCCGATGTCTCCTTCACGATCTCTCCTGGTGACCGGATCGGCCTGGTTGGCCGGAACGGTGCGGGCAAGACCACGTTGATGGCTGTTCTCGCGGGTCTGTCGGAGCCCGCCGGGGGGACGGTCGTCCGTACGGGGCCGGTGGGTTTCCTCGCGCAGGACTCCCGGGCCGTCGATCAGTCGGTCTCGGTCACCGACCGGATTCTGTCGGCCCGTGGCCTGGATGCCGCGTCGCGTCGGCTGCGGGCCGCGGAGGAGGCGATGGCCGGGGCGGACGGCTCCGCGTTGGAGCGGGCGATGGCTCGTTACGCGCGGGCGGAGGCGGAGTTCCAGGCGGGCGGCGGGTACGCGGCGGAGGCGGAGGCGGCGCGGGTCGCGGCGGGTCTGGGGTTGCCTGAGCGGGTGCTGGGGGAGCCGGTCGGCGCGTTGTCGGGTGGTCAGCGGCGCAGGGTCGAGCTGGCGCGGATTCTGTTCGCGGGGTACGGCGGGGGCACGCTGCTGCTGGACGAGCCGACCAACCATCTGGACGCCGACGCGCTGGCGTGGCTGCGGTCCTTCCTGCTGGGGTACCGGGGCGGGCTGCTGGTGGTCAGTCATGACGCCGGGCTGCTGTCCGGGGTGGTCAACCGGGTGCTGCACGTGGACGCGGGCCGTGGGGTGCTTGAGGTGCACAACACGGGGTGGGCGGCGTATCTGTCGCAGCGTGCGGCCGATGAGCGGCGGCGGGTGCGGGAGCGGGCGAACGCCGAGCGTAAGGCGGCGTCGTTGCACGCGCAGGCGGAGCGGATGAAGGCGCGTTCGGCGACGTCGGTGGTGGCCAGGAGCATGGCGCGGCGGGCTGATCGGATGCTGTCGGGTCTTGAGCCGGTACGGCGGGCGGAGAGGGTGGCGAGGATCCGGTTGCCGGAGCCTGAGCCGTGTGGCCGGGTGCCGTTGGGCGCGGTTGGCCTGTCGAAGTCGTATGGCGGGCGCCGGGTGTTGGAGGGGGTCGATCTGGCTGTTGACCGGGGTGCCCGGTTGGTGGTGCTGGGTCTCAACGGTGCGGGCAAGACCACGTTGCTGCGTGTCCTGGCCGGTCGTGAGGTGCCGGACGGGGGCCGGGTGGTGCGTGGGCAGGGGTTGCGGCTGGGGTATTTCGCGCAGGAGCACGACACGTTGCTCGGGGACCGTACGGTGCGGCAGAACCTGGCGTCGGTGGCGCCGCATCTGACGGACGGTGAGGTGCGGGGGGTGCTGGGGGCGTTCCTGTTCCGGGGCGACGAGGTGGACAAGCCCGCGGGTGTGCTGTCGGGTGGGGAGCGGACCCGGCTGGCGTTGGCGGGGCTGGTCCATTCGGGGGCGAACGTGCTGTTGCTGGATGAGCCGACCAACAACCTTGATCCCGCTTCGCGGGGTGAGGTGCTGGCGGCGGTCGGCTCCTATCCGGGGGCGATCGTGATGGTCACCCATGACGAGGGTGCCGTTGAGGCGTTGCGGCCGGATCGGGTGCTGTTGTTGCCGGAGGCGCGGGAGGACCTGTGGGGTGAGGACTACCGCGAGTTGGTGGCGCTCTCCTGAGGCTGGGTGGTTGTCGCACGGTGGCGGGCGAGCATGCGGCGTTCGAACCACAGGGAGGTGAAGGGCGGGATCGCGCATGCCAGGCCGAGCGCGATGGTGGGCAGGTTCCAGCGGGCGGTGCGGGCGGCGGCGAGCACTCCGGCGACGTAGAGGACGAACAGTGCGCCGTGGATGGGGCCGAAGATCTTGACGCCGAGGTCGCCGGTGGCGGCGATGTACTTGAAGTACATGCCGATCAGGAGTCCGGCCCATGAGCATGCTTCGGCGATGGCGACGTAACGGAACAGGCGGAGCGCGCTGGGCACGGCGGGGGACCTCTCCTCGGGGAACGGGGTAGGGGGTGGCCTTCACCCTAGGGGTGGTGGGGGCCGGTCCCCTCCCCGGGTTGTCGTGGTGGGGCCGTCCGGGGGGTGTGGGGGCGGCATGCTGGAGGGGTGGATGTGAACGACGACCTGCTGCCCATCGGGCAGTTCGCGCGGTTGTGTCGGCTCAGTGTCAAGCAGTTGCGGCACTACGCCGAGCTCGGGTTGCTGGTTCCGGCGTGGATCGACCCTGTCAGTGGTTACCGCTACTACCGGGCGGCGCAGGCCAGGCAGGCGTTGTCGATCGGGTTGCTGCGTTCGCTGGATGTGCCGTTGGGTGCGATCGGTGAGGTGTTGTCGGGGGCGGCGGCCGAGCGGGTGCTGGGGCGGGTCCGTGACGACCTTGAGGCGGAGTTGGCGCGGCGTAGCCGTACGTTGGCGACGTTGGAGCGGTTGCTGGCGTCGGGGGTGCCTCCGGTTGAGGTGACGTTGGAGCGTCAGGGGCCCAGTCAGGTGGTGTTGGTGCGGGAGGAGGCTCTCTCGCCGCAGGACATCGCGCGGGCGACGGGGGCGTGTGTGGCGTCGCTGGTGCGTGCCGTACGGCAGGGCGGGCTGGAGGGCGGGTTGCGGCTGACGGGGTTGTTCCCGGTGGAGATGGGGGAGCCGATCCCGGTGGTGGTGGCGGCGGAGTTCGGCGGTCCGGCGCCGAGGGGGACGAGGCCGTACATTCTGCCGGGTGGGGTGTTCGCGGGGGCGGTGCATGTCGGGCCGTACAACCAGATCGATCTGACGGCGCACGCCCTGTTGTCCTGGTGCGCGGAGCGTGGTCACACGCCGGACGGGCCGATTCGGGAGGTGTATCTGTCGGATCCCGGGCGGACGGCGCCGGAGCGGTTGCTCACCCGGGTGATGGTCCGGTTGGGGGAGCAGGAGCCTGAGGAGGGTCTCACGGCAGGGTGAGCACGCGCGGGCCGTCCTCGGTGATGGCGACGGTGTGTTCGACGTGTACGGCGCGGCTGCCGTCCACGCTGGTCAGGGCCCATCCGTCGGAGGCGGTGAGGTAGGTGTCGTGGCCTCCGGCGATGAACATGGGTTCGATGGCGAGCACGAGGCCGGGCCGTAGGGTCATTCCTCTGCCTGGGCGGCCGTGGTTGGCGACGTGGGGGTCTTCGTGCATGGCGCGGCCGACGCCGTGGCCGCCGAAGTCGGTGGGGATGCCGTATCCAGCGGTGCGGCCGACGCGGGCGACGGCGTGGCCGATGTCGCCGAGGCGTCCGCCGGGTACGCACGCGGCGGTGGCGTCGGTGAGGGCGGTCTCGGCGTCGGCGATCAGTCGCAGGTCTTCGGGGTTGGCCGGGCCGATGACGAGGCTGATCGCGGCGTCGGCGGCCCAGCCGTCGAGGTAGGCGCCGCAGTCGACGCTCAGCAGGTCGCCGGGGCGGAGCCGGTAGCGGTCGGGGATGCCGTGCACGATGACGTCGTTGACGGAGGCGCAGATGACGGCGGGGAAGGGGGTGGGGGCGAAGTGGGGTTTGTAGTGGAGGAAGGCGGGTTTGGCGCCTGCCGCGGAGATGATCGAGGCGGCGGTCTCGTTCAGTTCGAGCAGGCTGACGCCGGCGGCGGCCTGGGTGCGTATCGCCTGGAGGGTGTTGGCGACGACGCGTCCGGCTTCGCGCATCGCCTCCAGTTCCGTCGGTGTTTTGATCTCGACCACGCGTAACCTCCCGGTCCAATAGTTATACCGGTATTGTTATCACGTTTGCTAAGCTTCCGCACATGGTGCGACCCCCACTGACCGAACTCGACCACGAACGCGGCCACCGCCTCGGCGCCCTGCTCCGCCAGGCCCGCGGCACCCGCAGCATGGCGGAGGTCGCCACCGCCGCCGGACTGTCCGCCGAGACACTCCGCAAGATCGAAACCGGGAGAGTCCCCACCCCGGCCTTCTTCACCATCGCCGCCCTCGCCCAGGTCCTCGGCATCTCCATGGACGTCCTCGCCGAAGTCTGCACCGCCGAACGCGCCGCCTAACCCCCGGCTGTCTAGGTGCCGGTACCCGACGCGCCACGCTCCCGCAACAACGGATGCGTCCGCATCGCCACCTCAAGCTCACCCGGCAACTCATCCCGGTAACGCCCCAGCGTCGCCAGATCACTGTGCCCAAGCACCCGCCGCACCGCATCCATGTCCACCGCGTCAGCCAACAGATGCGTCGCCGTCGTATGCCGCAACCCATGCGGCGTCACCGAACGCCGCCGATCAGGATCAACCCGCCGCTGCACCCGGTCGATCACCGCCTGAACATCCCCCCGCGCCAACCGCCTGCCCCGCCACGACAACAACAACGCCTTGTCCTGATCCTGAACCCCCCGCGCCACCTCACCCCGCCACGACAGATACGCCTCCAACACCCGAGCCACATCAGCAGGCAACGGCACATCACGCGTCTTACCGCCCTTACCGAAGATCCGCCAGTAACGCACCCCGTCGTTGGTGTAGAAATCCTCCACATCCGCCCGCACCAACTCAGAAACCCGCGGACCCATCGTCGACAACAACAACACGATCAACGCATCCCGCAACTCCGTCCGCTGATCACGCCGCCGCGCCCGCCCCGCCTCCTCCGCACGCCCATCACCCAACTCCCGCGCCGCCCCGACCAACCCCTGCGCCTGCTCCCGCGTCAACGCCCGCCGCTGCGGCCGCAACCCGCCACGCTCCTTGGCCGAAACCGTCACCAACGTCATCGGATTAACCTGCACCCACCCCGCCAACATCGCATGCTTGAACAACGCCGAAACCGACCGGCGAAACCTCGCCTGCGACGACGCCGACTGCACCCCACCACCCGAACCAGGATCAGAACGCCGCCCATCCGGCTTACGCGCGAACGCCAGCAGAATCGCGTCGACATCCTCACCCGTCAGATCGTCGAGAACCGTCTCCTCACCCGCCAACCCCACGAACGTCGCCACATCACGCGCGTACACCTCCGCCGTCGCCGGAGACAACGCCCCCGTCAACGTCTTGGCCCGCACCAACTCCACATAACGATCAGCCGACTCCCGCACACTGAGACGATTCAGATCCGCTGGCCGCATGACTTCCCCGGACACCCTTCCTCGACGATCAGCCCGGCCACACCCGCCCCAGATCAACCCCGCCTGGCACACGAACCGCCACCGGACACCACCGTGGACGCGCCCCACACACGCTGGGGGAGAGGGAAGACCACCGGACGGCGACACACCGCAGACCACCGATCGCGCCCACCCGCCCAACGTAGACGATCACACCCGCCCACGGGCGGCACATGTCACATGTAGGGACGAGCCGCAGCGACCAACTCAGGAACGGCACCCGCCGTACGCACCGGCACCGCCGACGGGGGAGTGCGCTCCCGGACATCCTCCGCCCGGATCGCCATCACCGCCGGAGCACTGCCCAGATCACCGTAACGAGCGACAACCGCCTCCGTCACCGCCCGCCCCGCATCAGCCACCACATCCTTGACCCGGCCACACGCACCACTCACCGACAGATAACCCAGCAGCGCCGCGAACCGCAGCTCCTCCACCACGGGCCCCTCACCCCGCTCCGCCGACACCCGCGGCGGATCCAGCCAGAACACCCCACCGTGCAGGAAACCCGCATACGACACCTCGTCCCGGCCCGGCTCCCGCACCGCGTCGGCGAGCAGCCGCCCGAACTCGGCCAGATCGGCGTCCGGCGGCAGATCCGTGGTCACCAGCAACGGCACAATGAGCGAATCCAGCATCGGCAAGCACCCCTCCTGAGTCGGCTCATCGTAGGACCCGGCACCGACAATTCCAGGAGTTCACCGCCCCACGGCGCGTCGCACCCCCCACACCCACCCCATGAGGTAAACAGACGACCTTTCCGGGAACCCGCCAAAAAACACCCCGCGACCCTCACCTGGCGGGGGGCGCCACGAAACCGGCGGACCCATGGTGAAAGCTTCGGCTGCCGGCTTTCTGTTTGGCTTTCTCTGTGAAGCTGAAACAGCGCCGATCGTCCATCCGCCGCGCGATGGGGAAAGCGGCATTCCCGATGGCTTCCGTGAATTCGGTCGTACGGGGGTGACGTGTCCGAGTCGGCTCACAAAGGTGGTGTTTGGGAGTCCAACGGTCAATATTCCTATACCAAACAGAATGAGGTTTCTGTTCGGTATCAGGCTTTTTCCGGACAAAGGGGGTCGGGGCAGTCTGGGGGCGCCGGGTTCGGTCACCGGATTCTTGTGAGAACGCGGCCGCTCGAAGGGCGGCATGCCGCCCGGGGTTGAACAAGTGTCACGAGCCGGTTTCTCCGACCTTCCGCCGGATGATCTTCTGGCGGATGTCCGTGTGGATCATGTTCTTGCGGCGATCGTTCCGATGTGCTCCGGATCGCCTCGTGCTCGCCGTACCGGAAATCCAGGTTCGTAAGAACGGGCGGCGGCAAGCGATTGACTCCGGCTGACCGTCGGGAACCTCCTGACCTGCCCCCTTCCCGGTCGTTTCGTGGTTTTTGATGCATAATTTTACTTATGCATCACTTCTGAGCGCCCTCCTCCGCGCTGGAAAACAGCCGTGCGAGCTGGCCGTACAGGATCGTTGTGGCTTGTTGCGGGGTGCGTTGCCCGGCCAGTACGGCGATGCCCAGGCCGGCGGCGGTCGCCAGCAGGGTGACGGCCTCGGTGCGCGGGTCGAGGCCGGGCGCCAGGTCTCCCTCGTCGCGGGCCTGGGTCAGTTGCCGGGTGACGAAGTCCTCCATGGCGTCGGGCGTGCTCAGGAACGGGTGGGCGGCGAGGGTCTCGTCGGTGACGGCCAGGACGGCGTATGAGGTGTAGGCCAGGTGGAAGGTGCGGCTGCGTTCGTCGGTGGGGACGGCCTCGGCGAGGACGGCTTGCAGGACGTCGCGGGGCCGTTCGGTGCCGGTGAGCCTGGTCTGCAGGCGTTGGGCCATCTGGTCTGCGAGTTGGCGCAGGGTGACGTGCATGAGGTGTTGTTTGGTGTCGAAGTAGTGCTGGACCAGGCGCAGGGAGACGCCGGCTTCGGTGGCGACGGCGCGCATGGTGACGGCGTGCAGTCCTGATCTGGCCATGACGCGCAGGACCGCTTCGGTGATGTCGTGGCGGCGGGTTTCGCGGTTGTCCGTCCGGTTCATCGGGTTCTTTCCTCGTGGACGCTTGTGGACGTGGCCTCGTCAAGTTGGTACAACCGTATCGTATACGTGTGTATCAATTTGGGAGGGTGTGTGGACGGTGGGACCCGGGCCGGGGTGGGGCGGTTTCGTGACGAGCGGGCCGAGCGGGAGTTCCGGGCCGCGTACGCGGTGGCGATGACGTTGTGGCCGCCGCACGAGGTGCTGGACGTGGAGACGGCCTTCGGGACGACGCGCGTCTACCGGTGCGGTCTTGAGGGTGAAGAGCCGGTGGTGTTGTTGCACGGGCACGGTGCGAATGCCTCCACGTGGTATCGGCAGGCGGCCGGGCTCGGGGGTGTCCGTCCGGTGTACGCGGTGGAGACGATCGACGATCCGGGCGGTGGGGTGCAGCGGCGGGTGGTGGCGGGGTCCGGGGACGCGGCGGCGTGGTTGGAGGAGGTTCTGGCGGGGCTGGGGTTGGGGCGGGTGCATCTGGTGGGGTTGTCCTACGGTGGGTGGCTGGCGCTGAACCAGGCGGTGTACGGCGGGCGGCGGCTGGCGTCGGTGACGTTGGTGGATCCGGGTGGGTTGGAGCGGGTGCCGCTGCGGTTCATGGTGGGGTTGCTGGCGGCGTTGTTCGCGATGCGGGCTCCCCTGTCCTGGCGGCCGGTGCTGTATCGGTTGCTGGCGGAGTGGGCGTTGGTGGAGCGGCCGGAGATCATGGCGCCGGTCCTGGCCGGGGCGCGGGGGTTTCGGCCGGATCGCAGTCCGGCGCGGCGGTTCGGTGACGAGGAGTTGGCGCGGGTGGGGGTGCCGGTGCAGTTGCTCGTCGGGGGGCGCAGCAGGATGGTGCGTCCGGCCAGGGTTGTCGGGCGGGCGCGGCGGTTGCTTCCGGTACGGCACGCGGAGGTGGTGGCCGGGGTGGGGCACGCGGTTCCCCTGGAGGTGCCTGAGCTGGTGAACGATCGTGTGCTGGCGTTCGCCGAGCGGTGGTCCGGCCGGTGAGGGGTCACTCCCCTCCCCCGGGTTCGTTCCATAATGCGGGGATGAGTCTGTGGGAGGTCGCCGGGGAGTTTCTGCTGTCGTTGCGGGTGAAGAAGCTCTCCCCCAGTACGGTCGCGGGGTATGACAGTGATCTGCGGATCGTGGCGGAGCTGGCCGCGCGGCGGGCGGAGGTTCCGGTGGCGGAGCTGCGGGTGGAGATGCTGACGGCGCGGCTGGTCAGGGCGGCGTTCGCCGATTTCGCGGGGTCGCGTTCCGCGGCGAGTGTGAATCGGGCGTGGAGTGCGTGGAACCGGTTTCTGACGTTCTGTGTGGCGGAGGGGGTGCTGGAGGGTAATCCGATGGCGGCGGTGCCGCGGCCGAAGCAGCCGGCGAAGGCTCCCAAGCCGTTGCTGGGTGATGGTTCGGCGTCGGTGACGTTGCTGGAGCGGGTGGCGGCGGGGGCGCGCAAGGCGCGTGATCCGTGGGTGGAGCGTGACCTGGTGGTGCTGGCGTTGGCGCTGGTCACGGGGATGCGTTCGGCGGAACTGCTCGGGCTGACGATGGGGTCGTTCGGCGGCCCTGCGGGTGAGCGGCGGGTTCAGGTGGTGGGTAAGGGCGGCAGGACGCGGTCGTTGCCGATCGAGGAGCCGGTCGAGGTGCTCGCCGAGCGGTATGTGCGCAGCCGGTTGGAGCGGTTCGGGCTCGCCGGGTTGCCGCCGTCGGCGTCTTTCCTGGTGGACACGCGTAATGAGCCGTTGCGGCGGGGTGGGCTGCAGTATTTGGTGCGGCAGTGTTACCGGTACGCGGGGGTGCATGACCGGGTGCAGCGGGGAACGTTGGTGCACGCGTTGCGGCACGAGTTCGCCACGCGGTTGGCGGAGCGGGGGGCTTCGGCGCACGAGTTGATGGAGTTGCTGGGGCACTCGTCGATCGTGACGGGGCAGGCGTATGTGGCGTCGACGGCCCGTGAGGTGCGCAGGGCGGCGGGGGCGAATCCGGCCTACGGGGTGATCGGCAGGCTGGCGGAGCCGTCCGAGGGGCTGTCAGGGGGCGGGGGCGTGGAGTTTCCTGACCACGCGTGAGGCGGCGCGGTGGCTCAGGCCGGTCTCGCCGCGGACCAGGATGACGGCCTGGTCGAACTCGCCGACGGCTTTGAGTTCCAGGACCTGTTCGATGAGGGCGGGGCCGAGTCCGCCGCCGATGAGGCTGTTGCGGGGGCGTTGCGTGAGCCGTACGGCGAGCACGATGAGGCCGATGACCACCGCGGTGGCGAGGACCGCGAGGAGGATGACGGATACCGTGTTCGTCATGGGGTGATCTTATCGGGGCGTGCTGGGATTGGTTAGGCCCGTACTGAAATGTGTGGCTTTCGGGTTTCTGGGTGACGTGGGCGGTGGGGTTAATGCCTTGCGGAAGTGTCGGCGGTCTCTGTTACGTTCCGGGGCGTGTCTGAACAGCCTCTGATCCGCGCGCGCGGTCTTGTCAAACGGTTCGGTGACTTCACCGCGGTCGATGGGATCGACCTGGAGGTGGCGCCGGGTGAGGCGTTCGGTTTCCTGGGGCCGAACGGGGCGGGTAAGTCCTCGACGATGCGGATGATCGGCTGTGTGTCGATGCCGACCTCGGGTGAGCTGCGGATTCTGGGGATGGATCCGGCGCGGGACGGGGCGCGGATCCGGGGGCGGCTGGGGGTGTGCCCGCAGCTGGACAATCTCGATCCTGATCTGAGTGTGCGGGAGAACCTGACGACGTATGCGCGGTATTTCGGGATGTCGCGGGCGCGGGCGCGTGCCCGGGCTGAGGAGTTGCTGGATTTCGTGCAGTTGCGGGATCGGGCCGCCAGCAGGGTGGAGCCGTTGTCGGGTGGGATGAAGCGGCGGCTGACGATCGCGCGGGCGATGGTCAACGATCCCGATCTGGTGTTGCTGGACGAGCCGACGACGGGGTTGGATCCGCAGGCGCGGCATCTGCTGTGGGAGCGGTTGTTCCGGTTGCGGCAGCGGGGCACGACGTTGGTGCTGACGACGCACTACATGGATGAGGCCGAGCAGTTGTGTGACCGGCTGGTGGTGATGGACGGGGGGCGGATCGTCGCCGAGGGGTCGCCGCGGTCGTTGATCGGGACGTACTGCACGCCGGAGGTGGTGGAGTTGCGTTTCCCTGACGGGGTGGATCCGGCGGGTGGGCTGGAGGGGATCGGGCGGGTGGATCCGTTGCCTGACCGGGTGTTGCTGTACACCGGTGACGGGGACGCGGCGGTGGCGGAGGTGCACCGGCGGGGGTTGGTGCCGTCGAGCGTGCTGGTGCGGCGTTCCTCGCTTGAGGATGTGTTCCTGAAGCTGACCGGCCGGACGTTGGTGGACTGAGATGGTTTCTCCCGCGGTCGCGGTGCTTGAGCGGCATCTGTGTCTGTACCGGCGGTTGTGGCGGGCGTCGGCGTTCTCGTCGTTCGTGTTGCCGGTGCTGTTCCTGGTGAGTTTCGGGGTGGGGGTCGGCCGGTACGTGGGTGAGGTCGGCGGGGTGGGTTACCTGGCGTGGATCGTGCCGGGGGTGCTGGCTTCGACGGCGTTCCAGATGGCGGTCGGTGACTCGACGTACTCGGTGCTGGGTGACTTCAAGTGGGTGCGGGGGTTCCACGCGATGCGGGCCACTCCGGTGGGGGTGCGCGACATGGTGGTGGGTGGTCTGCTGTACGCGCTGTTGCGGGTGGAGAGCGCGGTGGTGGTGTTCCTGGTGGTGGCGGGGGTGTTCGGGGCGTTGCGGTCGCCGTGGGCGGTGGTGACGCCGGTGGTCGCGGCGTTGCTGGCGGTGGCGGTGGCGGCGCCGGTGATGGGGTTCTCGGCGAGCATCGACCATGACAGTTATTTCGCGTTGTTGTTTCGGTTTGTGATGATTCCTTCGGCGTTGTTCGGTGGGGTGTTCTTCCCGGTCGACCAGTTGCCGCAGGTGGTGCGTCCGCTGGCGTATGTGTCGCCGTTGTGGCATGGGGTGGAGTTGTGCCGGGCGGCGACGTTGGGGGTGGCTCCGCCGTGGCCGGTGTGGGTGCACGCGGGGGTTCTGCTGGTTTTCGCGGGTGCCGGTGGGGTGTGGGCGGTTTCGGCGTTCGGTAGACGGTTGAGGGACTGAGGCGGTCATGGTTTCTGCGGTGCTGGCCGCGCGGGTCTCTCCGGCCCGGGTGGGGGCGGTGGTCGGGCGCAACGTGGGGGCGCTGCGTTCGGGTCCGGCGTACTGGCTGGTGTTGGCGTCGGGGTTCTTCGAGCCGGTGCTGTATCTGTTGTCGATCGGGGTCGGGGTGGGGGCGCTGGTCGGTGAGTTGCGGCTGGCCGATGGGCGGGTGGTGGAGTACGCGGTGTTCGTGGCTCCGGCGATGCTGGCGGTCTCGGCGATGTCGGGGGCGTTGTCGGAGACGACGTTCAACTTCTTCTTCAAGATGAAGTACGCCAAGACGTTCGAGGCGATTCTGGCGACGCCGGTGCGGCCGTTGGAGGTGGCGCTGGGTGAGCTGGCGTGGGCGATGACGCGCAGCGCGGTCTACACCGGGGCGTTTCTCGTGGTGATGGTGGCGATGGGGTTGACGCGGGTGGGGTGGGCGTTGGCGGTCTTTCCCGCGGCGTTGCTGGTGGGGTTGGCGTTCGGCGCGGTCGGGATGGCGGTCAGCACGTTGATGCGGGGCTGGCAGGACTTCGATCTGGTGACGACGGGCCAGTTCGCGTTGTTCCTGTTCTCCGGGACGTTCTCGCCGGTCGGGGACTATCCCCCGGTGTTGCGGGTCGTGGTGGAGGCGACGCCGTTGTTCCATTCGGTGGAGCTGGTGCGGGGGTTGGCGGCGGGGCTGCCCGGGTGGGGGTTGCTGGGGCACGCGGGTTATCTGCTGGCGATGACGGCGGCGGGGTTGTGGGTGGCGGCGCGGCGGCTGGAGCGCGCCCTGTGCCGCTAGTCAGAGGGGGGTGGCGGAGAGGACGGCGGTGACGGGCAGCGGCCCGTAGATGTGGGGGAAGGCCTCGGCTGAGTCGCCGGGGATCTCCAGGCGGACGTCCAGGCCGGTGGGGTCGATGGTCAGGACGAGCAGGGGTGCGGTGACGCCGCGGTAGAAGCGGTCCACGACGCCGTCGAGCTGGGCGCGGTCGGCGCAGGCGTGGATGAAGCCCTCCTGCTCAAGGGTGCGGCCCAGTGTGGAGACGCGGTACTCCCCCACGGTCTGGGCGGCGTCCCAGTCGGCGGCCAGGGCCAGGTGCAGGATGGTGGTCATCGGGCGGGCCTTTCTCCGGAGATGTCAGTGGGTGCTGCCGGCCAGGTTGACCAGGACCACTCCCCCGATGATGAGCGCGATGCCGCCGGCTTTGATCAGGGTGAGGGTCTCGCCGAGGAAGAGCATGCCGATGACGGCGATGGCTGCGGTGCCCGCGCCGGACCAGATGGCGTAGGCGGTGCCGATCTCGAGCTGGCGTTTGAGGGCCTGGCCCAGCAGGACGAACGCGGTGGCGTATCCGGCGACGACGAGGACCGCCCATCCTTTGTGGGCGAAGCCGTCGCTGAACTTGAGGGCGGTGGTCGCCACGATCTCGGAGATGATGGCTCCCGCCAGGAGCAGCCACGCCATGGTCACCTTCCCGAATTCTGCTTACATCCCCCCCGAAACCGGCATGACCGTACCATTTCTAGCGGGTGTGGGGGCCGGAAACCCGGTGCGGCGGTTCCCCTTGCGGGGGGTGTCGAAAGCGTGTTCCACTGATCGGCATGCGATGGGAGGCTCCCGCCCTGCTGCCCGAGCCCGCCGGGGGCGGCCCGCGGATCGCGCGTTCCGCGGTGACCCGGGTGCACGGCGATCTGACCTGTTACGAGGTGCAGGCCCGTACGGCGCTTGAGCACACCGGGCAGGGGTGGACGGTCAGCCCCTACCGGGGGTGCGCCGGGGGGTGCCGTTACTGTTCGGCGCGGCACGGTCATCGCCGTCTCGGGCTTGACTCCGGTGATGACTTCGACTCCCGGATCGTGGTGCGCACCAATGTCGTACGGCGGCTGCGGGCGGATCTGGCGTCCCGGTGGGACGGTGAGCACGTCACGGTCGGGGAGGCGGGTGACTGCTACCAGGGGGTCGAGGAGGTCTACCGGCTGATGCCGGGGGTGGTGGCGGCGCTGCGTGAGGCGGGGGCGCCGTTCACCGTGCACACCAAGGGCACGCTGATCCTGCGCGACGCCGACCTGCTGGCGGGTGCGCCGGGGGCGGGGGTGGTGGTCTCGATCGCGTTCGTCGACGACCGGGTGCGGCGGGGGGTGGAGCCGGGGGTGCCGGACGCGCAGAAGCGGCTGGAGCTGGTGGAGGAGCTGAACGGGCGGGGGGTGGCGACCGGGGTGGAGATGGCGCCGATCCTGCCGTTGCTGACCGACTCCCCCGACCAGATCGCCGCGACGGTGCGGCGCGTGGCGGCGGCGGGGGCGGTCAGTCTCACCCCGAGGGTGCTGCGGCTGCCGCCGGGGGCGCGGGAGTGGTACATGGCGTGGGTGCGTGAGCACCATCCGGCGCTGGAGGCCCGTTACGGCGAGCTGTACGCCGAGGGGGCCGAGGCCGATCCGGCGTACGCGCGGGGGGTGGTCGGGCAGGTGCTGCAGGTGGCCGCCCGCTACGGTCTGAGCCCGACCCGTCCCGAGCAGCCCCTCCCGCTGGCGCTTCCCGCCCCGGCGCAGATCAGCCTGCTGTGAGGGGGCTTCAGGGCTTCTGTGGCGCCGTCGGAACGCGACCGCCCGTCAAGGCCCGTGCCCGGCGCTCCTGTCGGATCGCCCGCTCCCCCGCAGGGCCCGGGCTCACCGGTCGCTGTCGAGCCGAACGTGTCCGGAAGATGGCCGGATGAGTTTCGGGGGTTTCGCCCGCAGGGTGCGCGACCCGGCGTTGCCGCACGCGTGGCGGGTGTCGGCGCTTCGTTCCTGCGTGCGGCTCTACCGGCCGATCGGGTTCGAGGCGACGCTGAGTTTCCTGCGGGCCAAGGCCGGGCCGTTCCGCACCGACGAGGCCGCCCTGCTGCGCGCCCTGGCGGTCCTGGAGGCCAGCCGTACGGCCTGGCAGGAGGAGAAGCGGGTCTACGCGCAGGGCCGCCGCCGGGCCAAGCGGCGGGGTGAGCGAAGTCCCCGTCCCGGGGAGGTCAACCCGTACCGGCCGTCGCACTGGTACGGGGCGCGGTGGGAGGCGGCGCTGCACGCCGTGGGCTTCTGGTACCGGCGGCGGCCCGCGGTCCTGGTCTCCGGTGGGGACGGGCTCTCGACGGTGCTGTGGGAGTGCGTGCTGGCGTGCCTGGACTCGGGTGGTCGTCTGACGCCCGCGCAGCGTCAGCGGCTGGCCGGCTGCGTCAAGCGGCTCACCGCCCTTCAGGCCGGGTATCGGGACGGCGGCCCGGCGGAACGCGCCCGCGACCTGCTGACCGTGGCCCGGCATCTTGAGGCGCTCGCCGAGGTTCGGGTCAGGCCTTGAGGGCGCTGCCCTTCTTCCACTCCTTGAAGGGCATCTGCCAGAAGCCCCAGCCGTTGTTCCACTCCAGTTCCCTGGTGGTGCCGGTGATGGTGATGACGTCGCCGCGCTGGACCTGCTCGTAGAACCACTTGGCCTGGTCGGGGCGGGCGTTGACGCAGCCGTGGCTGACGTTCTGGCGGCCCTGGGCCCAGACGTTGTTGAGGGCGTGGACGTATTCGCCGCTGTTGGAGAAGCGCACCGCGTGGTTGATCATCAGGTCGTAGTAGCCGGGGTCGCCCTTCTTGCGGCCCGGGGAGATCATCCGTTCGGGGTTGGCCTTGCCCATGGCCAGGTGGACGCCGCTGGTGGTGGTGTATTCGCGGGTGTCGCCCTTGCCCGCGCTGATCAGCATGGTCTGCACGACCTTGCCGTCGCGGCGGACGATCATTTTGTGCTTGCGGGCGTCGACGGTGGAGATCTGGGCGGCGCCGATGCGGATGACCTTGGTGAGGTCCTTGACGCCGTACATGTCCTTGCCGCCGCGGACGCCCTTGATGTGGGCGGTGAAGGTGACCTTCTGGTGGGCGGGCCAGTACTTGGCGGTGCGGTAGATCACGGTGGTGTCGTTGATCCACCGCCAGGCGCCGGTGACGGGTTTCTCCGCCTTGACTTCAAGGGCCTTCTCGACGGCGGCCTTGTTGGTGACCTGCTGGTTGAAGGTGACGATGATCGGCGCCCCCACACCGACCTTCTCTCCCTTGATGGACGGGGTGACGTCGGCGACGGCCAGTTCCACCTTCGGTTTGAGCGTGGTGAAGGTGCTGGTGGCGGTGGTGCCGTCCACGGTGCGGGCGGAGACGTCGTAGGTGCTGGAGGGCATCATCGGCACGCTGGAGACCCATTTGGTGCGCTGGGCGTCGAAGTCGCCCTCCAGTTTGTGGTCGCCGCTTTGCACGGTGACCTCCTCCAGGGCTCCGCCCGCGACGGCGACGACGACTTTCCTGTCGGGTCGTACGGCGGCGCCGCCCTCGGCGGGGCTGATCCTGATGGTGGGGGCGGCGGGGGTGGGGCTCGTCGTCTCACCGGGGGTGTCGGCGGCGGGTTTCGCCGAGGGTGTGCCGCCGGAGCAGGAGGTGGCCAGCATGGCGGCGGCCAGCCCCAGGGCGGCCAGCGGTTTCCTCAGGTCACGGCGTTCCATCTTCAGCACAGCTTTCTCCCCCAACCGCAAAGTGCGTTTAAAAACTCTAATAGGTGACGCTGGGGTACTGTGCACGGTTCGTGAGACTTAAATCACATTTAGGTTACTTTCGGTGACGGACGGGCCCCCGGCCCGCGACGCCGTACGCCCGCCCGCCTGGGGGAACCGGGGCGGACGGGCGCGGGTCGGCGACTGTTCAGTGATTGTTCAGTGACTGTTCGCCGGGTCGGTGACCTTGACCGGGTGGACCGGGTGGAAGGCGCGGCGCAGCGCGTACATCAGGTCGTCCTGCATCCTGCGGGAGACCTGCGCGTCGGGGACCCAGGAGCAGCCGTGGAAGGTTCCCGGATACATGTGCAGGCCGACCGGGACCCCGGCCTGCACGAGCTTGGCGGCGTACGCCAGGCCCTCGTCGCGCAGCGGGTCGAACTCGCACACCACCACGTAGGCGGGCGGCAGGCCCGACAGGTCCTCGGCCCTGGCCGGGGCGGCGTAGATCGGGACGTCGTCGCCGCCGGGCCGGTGGGCCTCGCCAAGGTAGTAGTCCCAGCTGATCTCGGCCTTGTCGCGGCTCCAGCCGGGGGTGTCGACGAAGGCGCGCATCGAGGGGGTCTCCAGGCGGTCGTCGAGCTCGGGGATGCCGAGGTACTGCAGGCACAGCGCGGGGCCGCCGCGGTCCCTGGCCAGCAGCGCGACCGCCGCCGACAGGCCGCCGCCCGCGCTCTCTCCGCCCACGGCGATCCGCATGGGGTCGATGCCCAGCTCCCCGGCGTTCTCGGCGGTCCACACCAGTGCGGCGTAGCAGTCCTCCACCCCGGCCGGGTAGGGGTCCTGCGGGGCGAGCCGGTAGTCGACGGAGACCGACACGACGCCCATCGTCTCGGCCAGGGACGCCAGCAGCGCGTCACCCATCTCGATCTGGCCGACGATGAAGCCGCCGCCGTGGATGAAGACCATCGCCGGGGCGGGTTCGGCCGAGCGCTCACGCGGCGCGTACAGGCGCACCCGCACGTCCCCGTTGGGGCCGGGGATGTGCCGGTCCTCGACCACGACGGTGTCGGGGAACCCGCCGGGCATCGAGCTGAAGAACTCCTTGAGGACCTGCCGGGAGGTCACCGTGTCACGAAGGTCGTGTTCGGGCAGCAGGTCGACGGTGAACGGAGCGAGCTCGGGGTCGAATCCGTAGGACATAAGGGGGCTTCTCCTCAGATCGGGTCGCCCCATGATGCCCGCCCCCCGCGGCGCCGGAGCGTCCGCGCGCGGTAACCGGACACGCACGCGCATGAACCGATGCCTGTCATCCAAGTCGGGCCCGCCGTACACCCAGGGCTGTCAGGGGGGCGGTCAGGGGGTGCGCAGGCGGTGGGTGAGGCTGGTGTGGCGGCGGCCCGCGCCGCGGGTGCGCACCGCCTGGGCCAGGGCGCGGCGGGAGCCGACGATGACGACGAGTCTCTTGGCGCGGGTGATCGCGGTGTAGAGCAGGTTGCGCTGCAGCATCATCCACGCGCTGGTGGCCAGCGGGATGACGACCGCGGGGTACTCGCTGCCCTGGGAGCGGTGGATGGAGACGGCGTAGGCGTGCGCGAGCTCGTCGAGTTCGTCGAAGGCGTACTCGACGTTCTCGTCCTCGTCGGTCAGCACGGTCAGTTTGTGGTCGTCGGGCCGGATGTCGACCACGGTGCCGACGGTGCCGTTGAACACTCCGGCGGCGCCCTTGTCGTAGTTGTTGCGTAGCTGGGTGACCTTGTCGCCGACGCGGAAGACGCGTCCGCCGTAGCGGCGTTCGGGCATGCCCTCCCGGGAGGGGGTCAGGGCCTCCTGCAGGATGGTGTTGAGGTTGCCCGCCCCGGCGGCGCCCCGGTGCATCGGCGCCAGCACCTGCACGTCGCGGCGCGGGTTGAGGCCGAACTTTCTGGGGATGCGGCTGGCGACCACGTCCACGGTCAGTGCCGCGATCTCCTCGGGTTCGTCGCAGGGGAACAGGAAGAAGTCCTTCATGCCTTCCAGGACGGGGTGCAGGCCGGTGTTGACGCGGTGGGCGTTGGTGACCACGCCCGACTCCTGGGCCTGGCGGAAGATGTGCGTCAGCCGTACGCGGGGGATCTGCTCCTCGGCGGCCAGCAGGTCGCGCAGTACCTCGCCCGCGCCGACGGAGGGCAGCTGGTCGACGTCGCCGACGAACAGCAGGTGGGTGCCGGGGGCGACGGCCTTGACGAGTTTGTTGGCCAGCAGCAGGTCCAGCATCGAGGACTCGTCGACCACGACCAGGTCGGCGTCCAGGGGGTTGTCGCGGTCGAAGGTGGCGTCCCCGCCGGGGCGCAGTTGCAGCAGCCGGTGCACGGTGGTGGCCTCGTGGCCGGTCAGCTCCGACAGGCGTTTGGCGGCCCTGCCGGTGGGGGCGGCCAGGATGACCTTGGCCTTCTTGGCTCGGGCCAGGGTGACGATGGAGCGCACGGTGAAGCTCTTGCCGCAGCCGGGGCCGCCGGTCAGCACCGCGACCTTCTCGCTCAGCGCCAGCCGTACGGCCTGCGTCTGCTCCTCGGCCAGGTCGGCGCCGGTCTGTTTGCGCAGCCACGCCAGGGCGGTGTCCCAGTCGACGTCCGCGAAGGCCGCGAGCCGGTCGTGGCCGGAGTTCAGCAGGCCGCGCAGCGCGCCCGCCAGCGACAACTCGGCGCGGTGGAAGGGCACCAGGTAGACGGCCGGGACGGTGTTCTCCCCCGCGGGGATCTCCTCGCGGACCACGCCCTCCTCGGCGACGAGTTCCTCCAGGCACTGCAGGGCCAGTTCGGCGGGGACCTGGAGGATCTTGACGGCGTCGGCGACGAGGTTGGGGGCGGGCAGGTAGCAGTGGCCGTCGTCGGCGGCCTGCGACAGGGTGTAGCGCAGCCCGGCCTTGACCCGTTCTGGGCTGTCGTGCGGGATGCCGACGGCTTGGGCGATGGTGTCGGCGGTCTTGAAGCCGATCCCCCACACGTCGTCGGCCAGCCGGTACGGCTCGCTTCTGACGACGGTGATGGAGGCGTCGCCGTACTGCTTGAAGATCCGCACGGCGATGGAGGTGGTCACCCCGACGCCCTGCAGGAAGATCATCACTTCCTTGATGACCTTCTGCTCCTCCCAGGCGGCGGCGATCATCTTGGTGCGTTTGGGGCCCAGGCCCGGGACCTCGACCAGCCGTTCTGGGGTGGTCTCGATGATGTCGAGGGTGTCGGTGCCGAAGTGGGCGACGATCCGCTCTGCCATCTTCGGGCCGATGCCCTTGATCAGTCCTGAGCCGAGGTAGCGCTGGATGCCCTGCACGGTGGCGGGCAGCACGGTGGTGTAGGACCACACCTCGAACTGCCTGCCGTAGCGGGGGTGGGTGCTCCAGCGGCCGGTCAGGCGCAGCGACTCCCCCGGCTGGGCGCCCAGCAGTGGCCCGACCACGGTCAGCAGGTCGGCGCCGGAGCGTTCGGTGGCGACCCTGGCGATGGTGTAGCCGGTCTCCTCGTTGGCGTAGGTGATGCGTTCGAGGACAGCGTCGAGGTTCACAGCAGAGGGGCCGTCCGACCCGGGCTTCACGGAAAAACCCTCCTTTTCACGTGTTCCCGCCCAGGGTAGAGCAGTGGCGCGCGACCGTGATCGATCCACGGGATCACATCACGTGATCTTCCGCGACAGGTTGCGGATGGGCGCCACCGTCCTCTGAAAGCGGGAAGCCCCGCTCGCCCTTCCGTGAAGGAAGGGCGAGCGGGGCTTCACCGGTTGCGGGGTCGGCGGCGAGGCCGCCTCGTGGTGCGCGTCGATCAGGGTGAACGGTCGATGTGGTGCTGTTCGTACGTCGGGGCCTTGGTGGAACCGAGCAGCACGCCCAGAGCGGGCCAGCGCTGTTCCAGCGCACGGAACACGCCGTAGTACAGGCTCGTGCCGAGCGCGACCGCGCCGGCGCTGATCTCCTCGGCCGACACGCCCTCGACGGTGACGCCGCGCAATGCCAGCCAGCCGAGGGCGCCGCCGACCAGGGTCGGGACGACGGTCCGCCACAGCGACAGGATCCACGAGTGGAACATGATCTCTCCTAACACACGAAAGTCCGGACAATCCCAGGTTTGGAGGCTCGAGCCGGGTCAGGTGACCTTGAGCAGCGCCGCCCATGTCCTCGGGCCGGTCTTGCCGCCCTCGGAGGTGAGCCCGGCGGCCTTCTGGAAGGAACGCAGCCGCTCGTCGTGGTGCCGGGTGAACACGGTGGCGTCGGCGACATCCGGAATCGGGTAGCCGCGAGCGAACAGCAGTCCGCTCAGCGTCTTGACGTGCCAGCCGGTGAGCGGATTCTTCTCGTCGAGGTAGAGAAGCGGCAGTTTCTTCACGATCTCCTCCATCCAGTCCTGCTCGGGGTTCGGCTCGGGGCTGGGAGGCCTGGTCACGGTCCCGTACGGTGGGTTCCAGAAACCGGCGATGACGCTTGAGGAACGAACGCGTCGCCTGACCGCGTCGCCGGTGTTGCCTTCGATGGACTGGACCCGGCCGTCGCCCAGGTTCCGTTCGACGATGCCGACGTGGTCGATGTCGCCGATCCGGTCGGTCCCCTCCCACGCCATGAACAGCAGCGCACCGGGTTTCGCGTGCTTGCGGATGTTCTCGTCCCCGCCGGGATACCAGCGGCCGAGTCGTCGGCCGTCCTGCGCGTGCCACACGGTGTAGGCGCGGTCCCCGCTGGGCAGTACCGCGGCGGCGTTCCCGGACCGGCGGGCCCACTCGGTGATCGCCATGTCACACCACGGCGCGGTCAGGAAGACGTCGCCGTTGCGGCGGGCGTAGGCGCGAGTGATCGCGTTGGGACGCCCCTGGACGCCGAGGAAGGCGCGCGCGGCAGCCAGCATCCTGTCGACTGTCATCGCGGTCCCTCCTCGTTCTCGTCGTGGGGATCGCCCTCGTAGACACCGGTCTGCGGGTTGAGGACGTAGCCCAGCCGCCGGAGCACCTGCTCCTCGTCGGGTTCGGTCGGCCCCCACGCGTGACGGTCCATCTCGGCGGTTACCAGCTCGTGTTCAGACAGTTCGGGCACCGCTCACCTCCTCGGGAACACGGTCGAGGTTCAGCCACTCGGCGACGGTCATGCCGTACACCGACGTCGGCACATGGAAGGGGAGGGCGGCGGGCACGACCAGCACGCCGTCCACGACGGGAAAGACGTTCATTCCGAAGCGGCCGCACCCTGCTGATGCCCATCACCGGCGTAGGAGTCGGTGGCCTGCGTGGTGGTGACGTTCACGATCGGACCGGCCGAGAGCCGATGCTGCTCCAGGTGCGTGGTCAGGCCGTCCTCGACGCGGCGAACGCCTCTCTCCAGCCGATCCACCGCGTCGCGCAGACTGCTGCCGTGGTTGGGCCGCAGCTCCTGCTCTATCACCGCCACCCGCTCGGGGAACCCCGGCCGGTACGGCACGCCCGGCCTGGCCGCCTCGCCGTTCCAGTCGTCTAAGAAGTGACTCAGGCGACGCACCTTGACCATCAAGCCGGCCACCGCCTTCCACAGGAGCGCGACTCCCGTGCCGACGATGCCGATGATCACGAACACGTCCACCCAGGCGATCCCGGTCATCAGCGCACCCCCATGAACGTGGCCGGAGGCTTGGTCCCCGGTGGGGCGCCCTGATCGCGCTTCCACGCCACCGCCAGCCGCTTGGCCTCCACCCGCGCCGGATCCAGTCGGATCCCCTCGCGCATCGGCCCCAGCGGGTCGGAAGGCGCGACGCGGGCCGACCCGACGAAGGCGAGTGCTCCCTGCCGGTCGGCGTGCGAAGCGGCCTCCAGCCGCACCATATGCTCCTTGACCAGGCGGATGCGCTCCAGGTGCGCCTGCTGCCGCGTCTGGGGCGACACTCCCGGCGTCCAGCACGTGGGCAGGTCTGCGGTGGCCTGCAGCACCGGCAAGGCCGCCTTGTCCTCCCACGACAGCGCGTCCTGCGGGTGGGGAATGAACCGCTCGTGCAAGGCGACGTCGATCAGGGTGTCGATGTCCTCGTGGTCGATGCCGTACTCGGCCGAGCGCCACTCCAGCAGCGAATGCGGTACGGCGGAGATGCCGTACTCGGTGGTGTTCTCCCCGACCTCGTACACCCCCCACACCGGTTCGCCGCCGCTGGCCGGCACCTGTGTGGCGTCCCCGGTCGCCGGGAAGTCGGTGTGGCCATACGACAGCTCGACGTCCCAGATCGTCCATATCTGCGGCACGGAAACTCCTGCTCGTGGTTAGGACGAGCCCGCGTGCCGGTGCGACCACCAGTACAGGGCGAAGCTCGTGGAGTTGGCGAGGTTGACCTGGAAGCCCGACACGCTGGAGTAGGTGACGGCCCAGGCCTTCGGTGTGAAGTTGTTGCCGTAGCTGTTGCCCGCGCCGCCGTCACGGACGGTGCACACCGGCCCCATGTTGGTGGCCATCGTCGGTCCGTACGGTATGTGCAGCCAGTTCGGCGTCGCCGCCCCGCCGATGGTGTAGGAGCCCACGTGGAGTGCGTCGTACGGGTCGGCCGCCATGGTGTCGCGGAAGCGGCCTCGGATGTAGTAGTAGCCGGTGCCGTCCAGGTGGATGTAGCACTGTGTACTGGAGGAACCGTCGTTGTAGCCATAGCGGGCGTAGGTGTTGGTGATGTCGAGGTTTCCGCCGTTGTCGTAACTGCCGGAAGCGCCCCGGATGCGTAGCCGTACTGACTGGGAGGCGACCTGCAGTTCGGCCTGCGAGCTGCCCGACCAGGAGCTGCCCGAGGTCAGGTAGAGCGCCGTCTCGCCGGAGTACAGGCTGTCGTCGGAGTAGATGCGCGAGTAGTTGCTCGAGCCGCCCGGGTAGAAACGCAGGTCCAGGGTGGAGGAGTCCAGGATGAAGCGGCGGCCCGTGGCGGCAGAGCGCATCACGGACCCGGTGATGATCCGGCCGTCGATGGCGTCCGCGCTGAGTTTGCCCGCGGTGATCGCCCCGGCGGTGATCTTGTCGGCGGTGATGGCCGCCGCCGCCAGGTGCCCCGTCTGGATCGCCCCGGCCTCGATCTTGTCAGCCGTCACGGCGTTCGCGCTGATATGTCCGGCCTCGATCGCCAGCGCCTGGATCAGCCCTCCGGTGATGGTCCCGGCGGTGATCTTCGCGTTCGCGGGGATCGTGCCGTCGATGATCGCGGTCGCGCCGTCGATCACCTGGCCGATCAGGTCGGTGTCGACCAGCGGGTGCGTCGCGGCCACCACGTGCGCCGACTCGCCGCTGACGTTGCCGCTGCGATCGAGGGCGACGAGCCAGAACTCCCGGTCGGTGTTGTATGGCAAGCCGGGAACCACGGCGGTGCCCGCCCGGTCCAGCCACTCCACCGCCCGTCCCATGTCGTCGGAGTCGAGCGGGTCACGCATCATGACCAGTACCCGCGCGAAGTCCTTCGGCATGCCGGTGCCTGAGCCGGTCAGGCCGTCCCAGGTGACGCGTACCACGCCGAGCCGGGAGTCGACGACCGGCGCCGAGGGGTCCGGGGGCGGTGTCTGATCGTCCGGGATGACGATCTCCGCCGACGCGGTGATCTGGCCGCGCGTGCTGCCGTTGACCGCCCGCACCCCGAACTGCCAGCGCGATCTGGGCTCCAGCGGGCTGTAGGTGACGGCCGCCGAGGAGGTGGTGGCCAGCACCCGGACCGCTCCCGTGCCCGGCGGGGAGATCCCCACCAGCTCATAGCCGTCCACCGACAGGGCGGTGCCGTTGACGTCCGTGCTCACCGGGTTCCACGACACGGTGATCTGGCCGTGCGCGTAGCCCTCCTCGTCCAGGTACGCGGCAGGGGAGATGAGCAGCCCGGTCGGCGCGGCCGGTTCCCGGTCGCTGTCTTCCGGCGCCGGGTCGGCGCCGGACCCGCCGGAGGAGACGCCGCCGGTGAGGATGCCCGCCGCCTGCCGGGCCAGGCGGATGTCGCGCTCGAGGAAGCGGTCGTTCAGGGTGAGGTTGCCGCCGACCACCCCGGAGGAGTCACACGACAGCGTGACCTGCCGTACCCGCAAGCTCTGCAGGACGCCCTGGTCGCCGGGCGCCCGGATGTAGTCGCCGGGCGCGTAGTGCTCCAGCGGCAGCCACCGGGCCTCGTACGGCGTGATGGAGCGGGTCAGCTGCACCCGTTCGCCGCCTGCGCGCTGCAGCGCGTTGTCGCCCAGCAGCCGCGCGGTGCCCTCGTCGGTGACGCCGCCCTGGGCCTGGTAGGACTCCCATCGGCCCCACGGCATGGTCGCGGACGGGTTGGTCACCTCGACCCGCAGCCCCTCCTCCCCCACGACGAGGATCGCCGAGGCGGCGTCCTCGAGCGTGGCGTCGTCCGGCGCGGAGTCGATGTCTCGGCCGAGCCGCAGTTCCACCGGGCCGGGTCCGGTCGCTCGGTTGACGGCCAGCGCGGTGTCGGCGTTGAACACCCGCAGCGTGCGGCCCTGCATGCACCAGTCGATGACGCCCTGCTCGGCCAGGTTGATGAGCAGGGCGAGCAGGTCCACGCCGGGTTCCAGACCGAGCGTCATGGTCGTCGCCCAGGCGTGGTCGGCCGAGTCGGTCTCGTCGTCGAAGTCGATGTTCAGGCCGAGCAGTGTGTCGCGCCCGTGGCCCTCGTTGACCAGCGTGGCCAGGATCGCACCCGGCGTCGTCGTGGTGAACGGCCGCTTGCCGTCCACCATGCCGAGATCCGGATACAGGACGACCTTCCGTAGCATCCAGGCCCAGCCGGGGCAGTCGAACGACAACGCCCCCATCCGGTCGGTGCTGTCGCCGCCGCGCTTGATCCTCAGGAAGCGGCCGTTCTCCGGCTCGGTCCAGGGGCCGCCGTCGACGCTGTACTCCACGGCGATCTCGCACGGCTGCGCGAGCCGGGAAGCCCCCGGCGCCAGGGAACTGTAGGCCAGCCGGAGGCTGGAGACGTCGTTGAGAGGCAGGGCCGCCTCCCAGCCGAGATGGGCGGGCAGCAGTCCCAGCCGCGCCCCGTTCGGGGCGTAGGCCGCCAAGCGCAACGCGTACCGTTGCGGTCCACCCGGAGTGATCACTTGCACATGTCCCCCGTCCATCACGTTTCCTGTCGCGACCGGATTCGGCCGATCTCTGCGCGGGTCGCTGCCTCAGTGATTCATGTCCGATTCCGGATGACCTGCGGTCGCATGGGTGGAGCCGCGAAGGGGCCATCCCATTGAATCCACACCGGCCGGATCAGCGTCGGGGACGCAAGTTCACAGGTAGGAGCGCCGAGCCCGAATTTCGATCTTCGATGCTCCGGTGGTCGACGTCGCGGTCGCGGTGATGAGCACCACTCGGGAGAACGGGTCTCCCGCCCCCACGGCCGGGGTGAGATGCAGCCAGCGAAACGCCGAGCCGGGACCGGTGGTCTGGACGGTGCCCGTCACATCCGTCACGTTCGGGCCGGGTGTCGGATCCCAGGTGTCGACGGTGGCCTTCGCCGCGCGCATGGTCGCGCAGTCGATGATCAGTCGCTCGGTGGACAGCAGGCCGGACGGGCGAGTCACGGTGGCCCCGGTCGCGACGTCGACCACGGCCGGGTTGACCGCCGGGCCGGTGACGCGGATGAGTGCGTCGGTGATGGGGCCGGTCGCCCCGGCCAGCGTGGCCACCGCCTGGTTCGCCGCGTTCGCCGAGCCCGTCCAGGTGGTGGCGAACTCGTCACGCCAGTACACACCCGGAATCCGGGCCACGGCGGTCAGCCGGGCGCGCGCGGCCCCGGTGTTGATCTCGGGCTCGGAGACGGAGGTGATGGTCGCGTCGGCGACCCGCACGATCGTCCCGGCTTCGTATCGCAGTGTCATGAGCCGGTGGCGCACCCCGAGCAGCGCGCTGAGCGCCTCCAGGTTGGCTTCCATCTGCTCGTAGCCGCCGTCGCCTCCTCCCGGGGTGCGGGAGGTGACGGAGAACTCCAGCGGCAACGACGTGGTCTCGTGATCCAGGCCGAGGACTGGCAGTTCCCCGGCGCGGCCGGGCATGACGACCTCGACCGAGCGCACCCCGGGCAGCGGGCGGCGCCGGGTGCCTGGCTTGAGGCGCCAGCAACCCGCCGGATGATCCAGCGCGACGCCGTCGAGGCTGTAGGTCGGCATCCGTACATCTCCTGTGACTTGTGAGAACGCGGTGGCGCGGGCGGCTCCGCAGCGTCTGAGGCCGCCGGGTGGGGTGTACGGACGAACAGACCCGTGGCCGTCAGACCAGGCCGACCATGGCCGCGTACTGAAGTCCTCGGTTGACCGTGCGACTGGTGGGCTCGGCCTGGGGATAGTGGTTGGTGACGTGCACCGTGACCGGTCCGCCGGCCCGGCCCGGTTGGACCGGCCGTCCGGTCGAGCCGACCCGAAGCCGCGGGTCGAAGGTGCGGGTGAGCTGGCCGGCGATCCGCTGTGCCGAGGTCATGACCGCCGCCGAGGATCCGACCATGCCGAGCCGCAGGCCCGCCATGGTGTGGCCGCCGATCGCGGCGAACACCCGCGACGGCGACTTTATCTTCAACGTCTTCTTGATCCGGGTGACCAGGACGTCGGCGATGTTCTGCATGGCCGCTTCGATTTGCTTCTTCTGGCTGATCAGGCCGGTGAGGAAGCCCTTTCCCGCGTTCTTGCCCGCGTCGAACATCGCGTCGGCGGCGTTCTTGCCCGCCTGTTTCGCCGCCTTGTCGATCGCGGCCTGCGTGCTGTTGATGCTCTTGAAGGTGCTTGAGTCGGCGGCCAGGAGCGCCTGTCCCAGTTCGGTTCCGGCTTCGGGGCCGGCCTCGATGACCTGCTGGAGGAGCGCCTTGTTCAGGCCCCTCTTGGCGAGTTTCTTGATCACATTGGCGAAGGCGCGGACCTGCGTCAGTTTGGCCTGCAACCCGGCTTGGATGCCGCCCGCGGTGGCCGGATTCTGCTTACCCTGGGCGTCGGTGCCGAAGTTGATGTTCGACAGGGACGCGAACTGACGGGCCTGGTCGGAGACCTGGCCGACGTACTGCATGGCGTCGGCGATGGCCTTGGCGATGGTCTCGCGCTCCCGGGCCAGCTTCAGAAGCTTGGCGTTGCCCGAGCTCACCGCGTCGACGAGAGTGTCCTTGACGCCCTCGCTGATCTCCCCTGCCTTGAAGGCGCTGATCACGGCGTTGCTGAGTTTGCCCGCCGTCTCCTTGATCGTGGACTCCTGGCCGGTCAGACCGACGACGAGACCCTTGCCGACGTCGGAGCCGATCCCCGCGAACACCCGTGACGGGCTGGAGATCCCGAAGATCCCCTTCACGGTGTCCACGACACCCTTGGCGAGGTTCCTGATGGTGTTCACGAAGGCGTTCCAGGCCTTCGTGAAGCCGTCTTTGATGCCGTTGACCAGATCCGTTCCGAGAGTCTGGAGTTTGGTGAAGGCGTCGGTGATGGTCTTCTTGAAGGCCCCGACCGCATTCTCAATGATTTTGAATGCGCCCTTGAAGTCGCCCTGGAACAGCTTGACGACGGCCTGGACGACGCTGAGGATCAGCGGCAGCGCCGCCGTGCCGAGCTGAACCAGCGGCGGCAGGAAGGGAGCCACCGCCCCGACCACCTTCGCGAAGGCGGTCGCCAGCAGGGTCAGGATCGGCGTGAGCGCCTTGAGCAGGGTCACGATGATCGGAAGCAGGGCGGTGATCAGCTGTGAGATCGGCGGCAGGATCGGCAGCAGAGCGGTGATCACCTGGCCGAACGCCGACGCGAGAACCGCGAGGACCGGCTGCAACGCCACCAGGATCGGCTGCAACGCCGACGCCAGAGCCTGCACGATCTGGGTGAGCACCGGCATCAGCGCGCCTGCCAGTGTGGCGGCCAGCTGCAGGAATGGCGGCAGCAACGGAATGATCGCGACCAGGATCTGTGCGAACTGGCCGATCAGGCTGCCGATCAGCGGGCCGAGCTGTACCAGCACCGGTCCCAGCTGTGCCGACAGGGTCTGCGCGACGAGCCTCAGGCCCGCCATCAGTGGCCCGGCCACTTGACCGGCGAGCTGTACGAACGCGCCCAGCAACGGCCCGAGCGCTTGGAGGACACCGCCGATCCCGGTCACGAGCGTCGCCAGCAGCCCCGAATTCTGCGACATGGCCTGGGTGATCGGTGCCATGAATCCGGCGATCTGGCCGCCGAACGTGCCGAGGGACCCGGCCAGCTGACTGAGCATGGGAGCGACCGCTGCCACGAGCCCCTGCACGGCGGGCAGGACAGGCTTCAGAAACGAGCTCAGGCCGGTGGTGAACTGCCCGATCAGTGGAGCGAGCGTGGAGAACATGTTGCCCAGAGCTGGCGCGATCTGAGAGGAGAACGTGCTTTTCAGGGAGCCCGCGGCCTGCACCAGCGGCCCCTCGAACACCGACGCCGCCTGCGCGAGATCGGCCTTGACCGACATCCCCAGGTCGGCGAACGCCGCCTTGACCTGCGGAGCGGCCATCGCCGCCGAAATACCGAGCTTGGCGATCCCGGCGACCGCGCCGGCGAACGCCAGCGCCAGACCTCCGCCGACCGCCACACCGGCGACGCCCAGCCCGGCCAGCAGCCCCGCTGACTTCGCTCCGGTCGAGGCGATCGACGCCCCCGCCGTTGTGAGTGCCGAAGCCGACGACCTGGCCCCCCGGCCGACGGCGCCGCCCATCCGGGCGGCCGCCATGCCGACAGCGATCATGGCGGCGTGTATGCCCGTCGCCTGGGCCTTGATTCCAGCCGTCGCCCTGCCGAGCGGGCCTGTCATTCGGTCGCGGAGTTCGAGCGTCGCGTACAGCTCGCCGACGTTCAATGCCACGGCTCACCTCCGGGGATCGTCGTGATCAGGGGTGAGGGAGCGGGCCGTCCGCGAGTCGGCGGACAGAAGCCCGAGAATTCGAATGCGCAGCCACCGCCAAGAGCGGGAGGTGAGCAGGCCGGGTTCGTCGAGGTCGACGCCGTATTCGGCGTGGAGGTCGGCCTCGACCAGAGACCATCGTTCCAACAGGTCGGCCCAGGCGACGGTCGATCCGTCCACGGAAAGGCCGTCGCCTGGGTCGTACCACTCACGTAGCCCCGTTAGCGGGTCGACCGGCCCGCCGTCCGAGCCGTCTCCTTCGGGGCTTCCGCTTCCGGGTCGGCCTGCCAGTACTTGGCGGCGCTGTCCTCGTCGCCCGCGATCCAGAGGAACGCGGTGATCCCGCAGTGCTTGATCTTGGCCCAGGACACGCCGTCCTCGATCATCTCGTCGAAGGCGGTGCCGAGAACCCTGCGGTACAGATCCTTCTCTCCGTCGTCGGTGAGCTCGGCCTCGTCTATCTGCTTGCCGTTGGCGGCGTTGATGCCGACGGTCATCAGCTTCTGGCAGAACAGGCCGGTCGCGGCGTCGGCCGGGGGGACGCGGTACACCTTGCCGCCGATGGGAAGGTCCAGTCCATCGCGGAAGAAGTCGTTGAGGTCAGCGAACGTGGCCATCGCGTCAGGCCGCCGTGGGGTTTTCGATCGCGGTCGGCTTGCCCTGGCCGGTCAGCTCCACCTCGAACGGCTCCAGGTCGGTGACCTCGCCGCCGCCGCCCTTGTACTGGACCGCGGCCGTGCCGACGAAGGCGTCCGGAGAACCGTCCTTGCGGTACCAGCGGACTTCGACGTTGGCGGTGACGCCGACCACGAGTCCAGCCTGCCGCAGGAACTCCTGGCCGGGGTCGGGCACAAAGGAGACCGAGGCCGAGTCGCGCTTGCGGCGCCCCTCGATCTCCAGCTTCCACTTGCGCTGGGTGACGACCTCACTCGCCCAGCCGTCCGAATCGAAGTCGCTGTCGTCCTCGGTCTCGCTGTCCAGGCCGAACTCGAGCTTGGTCAGCCCCTTGACGGTGGTCCAGGTGGGGCTGGCACCGCTGGAGGTGTTGACCTCCAGGATCCAGTCCTTGGCGAGCAGGCTGCGAAGCGCCATGTGCATTGCTCCTTCGGGCATGAGAGAACCACGAGCTGAAGTGCTCGTGGAAATCGAGAGATTGGAGTTATCCGATGCGGTACGGGGAGGGCCGGTCGACCAGCAGCTCGTAGCAGTCGGCGCGTTCCCAGCGTCCGTTGGAGTCGCGGTCCAGGGGCGCGACGATTCGCCGCTGGGACAGCAGGACCAGGACGCCCGTGGGCAGCACTCGGTCGGACAGGCCGTGCAGGGCGTCGAACACCAGGTCGGCCAGGTCGTCCACGACGCGCGGGTCCGCCTTGCCGCGGACGCGGAACTGGACCTGCACGCTGGCGTCGGTCTGGGCGGCGTCGTCGCCCGCACGGCCCACCCCGTAGATCGCCAGCGCGATCGCGGTGTCCGGGGAGGCGGGCAGACCGCCGATGGTGAGTGCGGTGCGTGTGCCGTCGTAGACGCCGGTCGGGTTCCACTCCCCCACTCCGGCCTCGGCCAGCAGCATCGCCAGACCCGACAGCAGATCACGGGTGAACGTCGTCACAGCGCCCGCCGGATCTGTGCGGCGATGAGCCTCTGCACGATTTGGGCCTCGTCGCGCGCCGGGTCCTCCAGGTACTTGGCCTTGCGGCCCGGGGCGTGCTTGTAGGTCAGGTTCTCGTGCTGGACGACCGCGTACGGCGTCTCGTAGGAGATGGTGGCGCGTAACTGCTTGTCGTCCACGCTCGCCGCTCCCGACCGTTCCAGCGTCGCCTCCTCGAGCGGGACCTGTGTGCGTGACACCTGGAGGACGTGCTCGACCCCCATCCGCAGTCCACGGGCCGCGGCTTGGTGAGCTTTGGCGGTCAGCTTGGTGGATGAGAGCTTCGCCTTGAATCCCTCGCGGCTCATCGGCACACCACCTCCACGTGATCAGGGGTGGGCAGGCCGCCGGCGTCGCGAATGCGGAAGGCGATCACCGTGGTGGTCCGCCCGTTGACGGTGACCTGCGATCCGGCCGGACAGCGGACGCCCGGCTCCATGTAGAGGGTGATCTCCGAGACGACCTCGTCGCCCTTGCTGTCACGGACCCTTCGCCGCTCGTCGTCGGCCAGGCAGCGCACCGTCACCGGAGCGCCGTAGACCGGGCCGTAGGCTGAGTCGCCTTCGAACGGCTCGACGACCGCGGTGTGCCGCAGCAGCCAGTCAGGCAGAACCGTCACCAGGTCACCGTTCCTTCCCTACCAGCGGGCGCCGTCGATGACTATGCCGGGCAGCAGCCCGGCCGCTCGCAGGATCGACGCGGCGTCCTGGGCGTACCTGAACGCGCCCTCCCCCGAAGCGCCGGCGCGGTCCAGCTTCACCGAACCGATCGAGACGGACTTGAACGCGGTGGCCACGCCGTACGGGTCGCCCACCGCGATGGACCAGGCGGTTTGCGCGCACGTCGCACGCCGTACGGCCTGCCGGACCTTCGGGTCGGTCGGCATCTCCGCGGGGTCGACGGCGTAGACGGCGCCCATCAGCAACTCGTCGATCCGCTCGGAGGCCCTCTCGAGGGCCTGATCGATCCCGTCAGGCGCCGGCTTGCCGGTGTAGTCCGCGTAGTCCTGCGCGGTCGCGTAGACCAGCATGGCTCACGCCGGCAGTTCGTAGACGCCGACCGAGACGCCGGTGGTCGCGGAGAAGTCGATCCACACCTTGCCGTTCGGCTGCCGGTAGACCGCCGGAAGCGGCGGGATCAGCACGTCGCCGGTGGTGGCGGGAATGACGTAGTTCCGGTCGGGGATCTCCTGGCCGTCGATCTGACCAGGGATGACGAGTGTGACCGTCTTCGGGGCGGAGTCGGTGTTCTTGACGCGAATCACCCGCTTGTCCGACCAGGTGAACATCAGGCCGTCCACCGTCGCCGGGTTGGCCGGAGCGGTGCTCAGCGCCAGCCCCGAACGGGGCAGGGGGATGATCGTCGCCTCGGTACGAGCCATCAGGATTCCTCCTCGTCGTCGCGGCCGAACTCCTCGATGAGCGCCGCCTTGGACAGAGACTTCGCGTCGGCCTCGGTCATGCCGCGAGTGAGCGCGTACGAGACCCAGACGGCCTTGCCGCCGTTCTCGGACGGCCGGCGAGGCGCATGCCGCGGCCCGGCCTCCGAAGCGGGCTCGCCCTCCGGAGCCTGCTCGGGCTCCGGTTCGGCGATGAGCAGCCATACGTTCAGGTGGTCGAGCCGTACCGATCGTTCGGCGAGCTCGACCACCTGGCCGGTGCTGGAGTTGCGGTAGACATACATCAGACGTCGGCGTCCAGCTCGATGTCGATCTGCACGGTCAGGTCGGTCGGTGAGCCGGCGACCGACACGATGACGGCCGACAGGGTGTCACCCGCGGCGAGCTTGGCCGCCGCGACGGCCGGGGTGGCGCTCTTCCAGGTGGCGGCGGCGTCGACCGACAGGTCCTGGGCGAGCAGGTTGCCGCCGTTCTTCTGCGCGTTGACCACCGCGCCCGTGCCGGCGAGGCGGTAGGCGCGGACGGCCTTGACCTTGCACGCGACAGGGGCACGCCACAGGACGTGGGTGCCGGCCGCGGGCGTCTTCAGGGTCAGGGTTCGCTCGGTGAGGCGAGCCTTGTACGACATCGCGTTTCTCCTCAGATGCGAAAGCCCGCCACAGGGCGGGCCGGATGGATACGAGGCGCGGGCTACGCGACGTCGGCGCCCTTGATGAGCACCGCGCGGTCGGGGTCGATGGTCTTGGTGCCGTACAGGCAGTCGATGCTGACCACGTCCTGCTTGAGGTCGATGTCGTAGTCCATGACGACGCGCAGGCCGAAGCCCTTGTAGGAGGCGACGGCCGCGTTCGCCGCGCCCTGCGGGAGCACCAGCGGGCGTGTGACCAGGGCGAACGCCGTCCGGTGAAAGGCGATGCCCACCTCGGTGGTGGACTCTCCGCTCACCTGAGCGGGGACCTTGATGTTCTGCGTCTGGTAGGGGTCGAAGCCGAACACCCGGCGGCCCAGCGAGGCCTCGCGCAGACCGTCGGTGTCCCCCCTGGCGTCGGCCCGGTGGAAGAGCTCGTCGCCGAGCCACTTGGCCTCGGTCTCGGGGCCGATCACCAGGTGGCGGTCGGCGGCCGGAACGTTGCGCTGGTTGAGCACGCGCCGGGCGTCGATCGCCGAGCGGGGATTGTTGTGGGCGAAGACGTTCGGGCCAGGCGGGTTGGAGGGGAACTGGCCGACGACGCCGACCTCCTGCACGACGTTGGCGCGCAGCGCGAGAATGTCACGGTCGATCTTCTGGCTGATCGCTTCCATGGCAGGGGTGAGCAGCTGGACGCCGAAGTCCTCGATCCGCAGGGTGAGATCCTCGGTGGTGACCGCGAAGCTCACGTCGGCGAAGTGGTTCAGGGTGACCTGGATGTCGGTCTCCTGCGCGTTCTGAATCTCGATGCCGTTCGCGCGGGAGAACTCCTTCGCCTCGAAGACGGCCGGCTTCCTCACGTTCACCGTGTCGCCGACCTTGGAGGCGAAGTCCTCGTCGTAGTCACGGTGCACGAGCTGTGCCATGACGCAGGTCTCGTACAGGGTGGCCAGCGCCGCCCGCGCGATCACTTTCGGCGTCAGAAAGGTGTTGGACATGCGGTGCTACTCCTCGCTGGAGTCGGAAGACGACTTGGCGCGGCGTCGCCAGGCGCGGAAGTCGTCGGTGGTCATCTGCTCGGGGTCCGAGGCGCGTCCTCCGGGCCCGCCGGTAAACTCGCCGCCGCTCTTGGCGGGTGGCCCGGACGCTCCGGCCGCCTTGAACTTGGGGTTGTCCTCGACGGCCTTCTGGACGGCCTCGGTGAGCGTGGCGGTGAAGGCCTCGCCGTCCGGGTCGAGGTCGCGGACGTTGCGCAGGAACGAGCGGGAGTCGAGCAACGCGTCGGGGTCGGCGCCGAGTTTGGTGCCGGCGCGGTGCACGGCGAGCTCGATCAGTGCCCTGCGGTGCCGGTCCTTCTCCGCGTCGCGATCCTTCGCCGCGGCGTCCCGCTCACGGGTGAGCCGTTCGACCATTTGCTGCGGGTCGAGAGCCGTCTCCTCCTCGGCGATCACACCGAGGGCCGTACCGATCCGCCGGGCCATGTCCTTCTGCGCCTGGGCGACGAGCTCCTCCGAGGAGGGGCCCTGCTGGGCCTGGTTCCCGGCGGCCTTGCGCGCCTGGATGGCCTCCATCCGGGCGCGCCTCAGCTCGGCCTGGGCCCATCGCGGCAGATCGTCGATCTTCCGAGCGTCCGGCTTGGCCTTGTCCTCCGGCTCCGCGACCTGTTCCGGCGCGGACTCAGGCGAAAGGAACAGCGGGTCGTTTGGGCCGCCCTGCGGCTGGTCCCCGCTCGAGCCTCCCATGACGGGAAGAGCGGGCCGGCCGCCCACATGGGGAGTGAGGATCTGGTCGGGGGCGGCCGCGGTGGAATCGGGCACGGTTTTCTCCTTGGTTCAGTGAGGTGCCGCCCGTCCTGCGGGCCGCGCACACTGCCCGGCCTACGGGCAGCCTGAAATGTCACAAGCGCTCCCGCTTGCGGGTTAGCCGCGCCCGGCCTACGGGCTGTCCGGCTGATCGTGCGTCCGTTCACCGGCTCGCACGTGGACCGTCTTCGACAAGGCGCCGACGACGGCGTGAGCGGTCACAGACATGTGAAAGGCCCGCCTGGAGCGGGCCTTTCACATGTCTTCAGCTGGTGTGACGGCGGTCAGGTCTAGGCCTGCGATGAGCCCTTGGCCTCGTCCCAGCTGTCCAGCAGCGCCTTGATGCGATCGCGACGAGCTTCGAACCGCGCTCGTTCCTCTGGAGACATCTCCTCCAAGCTGGGCGGATCGGCAATCAGAAGCCCGTCCTCATTGCGATACCGCATCTGCGGCTGGTTCATCTCGTCCCGATCCATCGCCACTCCACCACTAGGAGGCCGTCTGCTTCCTCAACCTTAACCACTTCGGCCTCTCCGTCGAGGATGAACTCCTCGGTGTGGCTCATGGAGCCGACCGGAGACAACTCTACCCCGGCCGCGTCGCCTATCTTGAAAAGAACCTGTTCCCCATCGACGGGCCTGAACAGATCGTTGCTGGTGTCTTCTGCATACATCAATGATCTGTCAAAATCAGGCGTGAAGGACGACACATTCAGCCGCTCTCTGTATCCCGGCTCATATTTTTTGAGGTCGCCCTTCATGCGCAACCCCTTGTAGGCCAAGGGCAGAGGCTTCGGATCCGCCAGCCACTGATTCAGCCTGAAGGCGGCGGCATGTAGATCCTTCCGCAGCTCATCCACTGTATATTCGCCGTGCCGAGGTCTGAGCGGCTTCGAGTGAAGGGTCATCCATTTGTCCACGGCTTCGTCAGGGACACCCTCGACGGTATGTCGTTCGAAGTCGAAGCCGTGGAAAGGTTCCTTCCCCTCCCGAAGGTTTTGCACCACTCGTTCGAGAATCTTCCGGCCACCGTATTGGTACTGGAGTAGGCCCGTGGTGCGTTCGTCCAGATCTTCGATGTAGCGGAAGTCGTCATCGGCTTCGATCATCACTCCGACACGGGGAGGGGGGTCCCCGCGTCTGCGCAGCCTGTGAGTCTTGGCGTCTCCCAAAAGCTGCCCGAACTGCGGCTCCTTGTCCGGTTCCGCCTTGTCGGCAGGGTCGCTTGCGTCCGTCCGCTCCGGTGGGAGTCCGCGATCGAACGCAGTTCCCTCCGCCGGGTCCCTCTCGGGAGTCGGCTCCTCCCGCCGCGGCTCGGCATCGGCGTCGGCCGCCGGTTCCCGCTTCGTCCCGTCGCGTTTGGCCGACTGCCTCTTCGGCTTCCCGCCCTCGGGCGTCGCGGCCGGTTTCGTCGGCGGCTTCGTCACTCCCGGCAGGTAGACCGACAGGGAGTGCTTGCAGTTCGGGTGGAAGAGGCCGGCGAGCCGGGCGTCGGCGACGGAGGCCGCGACGTCCACCTCGACCTGCAAGCCGTCTTTTATGGCGTGTTCCATCAGGCGGGGACCGGCGCCGCCGTTCTGGGTGAGGATCTTCCCTTCCCACGGATCGCACTTGGGGCAGTTGTACGGCGTGGCCGACACGATGACCAGGTCGAGCCCGGCGTCCCGCATCGTGGCCAGATGGCCGTCCACCGCGGCGCGGGCCGTCGCGGTCCGCATGGCCATGTCCACGTAGGCGGACATCTTCCAGGCGCGGCCGTTCTTGTCACGGAATGGCACCTCTGAGCGCAGCCGCCTCAGTGCGTCGCGGGCGGCCTCCTTGCGGGTGCGGGCCCCGGTGAGAACCTGACCGGCGGTGTCCGCGATGGTCTTGCGGTAGACGTCCTCCACGACGCGCAGCGCCGACAGATGCACCGCCGACAGCTTCTCCACGGTCTGCCGGGCGAGCTCGTTGACGCCTTGACCGGAGTTGATCAGGCTCTTGGCGCCCAGCTTGCGCGCGTCGCCGAGGACTTTCTCCAGCCGCTTGCGGACCTTGTCGTCGTGGACCTGGAGCACCGCCGAGGTGACCGCGGCGTCCATCCCGTCGGCCCAGGACTCCACCACGGCCCGTTCGGCGGCCTTCTTCGCCACCCGGTCGAGACGCCCGATGATCTGCTGGGCCTCCTTGCGGAGCCGGCCGATCTCGGCGAGCCGCTGTTCCTGCCAGCGGGCACCGTCCCGCTCGGTCTCGTCGCCGCCGGTCGCGTGCTTAGCGACCTTCTCCGCCAGCAGTCTCTCCGACTCGGCGTACGTCTCCGCCACCAGCCGAGCCCGTTCCAGCGCCCGCTGAACGGCCTCGTCCGGGGTCGGTCCGTCAGTCGTCTTCGCCATCGCCGGGGATGTAGGTCTCGGACAACTCCGTGGGATCGGGCAGGTTCAGCCCGAGCTCGTCGCGCAGACGCCGTATCTCGGCCTTGACCTGGGTGTCGTCCCAGTCGGGGTGCAGCATCCGGACCCGTGTCTCCACCGATGCGGACTGGGCGCGGTTGAGCATGTCGAGCGTCCGGCCGAGAGCCTCGGGGTCGGGCATGACGCCGTCCGGCCACTCGACGGTGGCCTTCTCCGCGACGACCTTGGTCCCGAACACCGCGTGGTCGATCGCGAGAAGCGCCTCGGCCAGCCACGCGAGCGCGGGCGTCCAGTAGTTGAGCTTCTTGCCGCGTGTCACGAAGGATCTGCGCTCGCGGGAGTGGATCTCCGTCGCGGTCGCCGCCTGCCCGTCGGCCGCCTCGCCGAAGCTCTGCACGCTGTAGCCCGCGCCGCGCAGGATCTGCGCGAGCAGCGACTTGGCGGTCTCCTTGTGCTCGGCGACGCGGATGGCGAACTGGGAGACGGTGATCATGCTCGGGCCGCCGTTCGCGGGCGGCATCATCCCGAGCCCGGAGTACACCTCGCGGTCCGGGTCCCAGGTCGACCCGCGGCCCCGGCCGGTGTTGGCGAGATACACCTCCGGGACGATGATCCTTCCCTTGCCGAGCCGCAGGTCCCGCATCCAGCTCGTGTACGTCTCGTCGAGCGCGTCCATCAGCGGCTCGACGCCTGCGTAGTCCGAGCGGCCGAGAGACGTGCCGCGCAGAGTTCTGTGCGGCTTCATGTTCGGCACGTAGTAGGTGAGCAGGCCTCTGTCGTAGCCGGTGTCGAGACCGCCCTCGGCGTCCACGACCTGGGCGAACCCGGCCGTCGCCGGGTGGTCCTCCAGGGGCGTCTGCATGCCGAGCCGTTCCCGGTCTCCGCGGTACAGGCCGTGGTAGACGCGGCCCGTCTCGTGGCGCTCCAGGTGCCGCCAGACGAACTTCTCCTCCTTGTGGAGGACCTTCCAGAAGGTGACCGCCCGCAGCCTGTTGTTGGCGAACTCCGGCACCGCCGCGTCGGCAGGGACCAGGTCCAGGATGGGATGGTCGGAGATCTCGCTGTTCCAGCCGACGCGCAGGTAGACCCCGCCGTAGGCGGAGCCGAGCTCGGCGGACTCCAGCAGCGTGCCGTACACACCGCCCTCGGAGAGGATCCTGTCCAGCCGCGCCTGTCCCTTCCGCCCGGGGACGCGCAGCGTGGGAGGCTCGCTGAAGAGCAGGTCGGCGCTCGTGGCCGAGATGTCGGCGGCGATCGGCACGTGCAGCTTCGTCGAACGGGACTGGCCCGCGGGGATCGGGCTGCCCCAGAACCACCGGGCCACCCGGCCGACGACGCCGCCGGCGTACTGCAGGGGCCGGTCCCAGCCCTTCAAGTCCAGGCCCAGACCGGGGGTCACCCCGGCGCCGTAGACCTGTGAGAGACGGTCCGGGTCACCGGAGTACCAGGCGCCCCACTGGGAGTAGAGCCTGTTCTCCGGCCGGATGTACGGAGGCGGCCATTCCATGTCACGGCCGGGAAGCGGCATCGTCGCCTCCTCTCTCTACGCAAGCGCCAAGGCTTGCGACATGTATGCGGTTATTTGGCTTCGGGATGCTCACGCCTGCTCCGGCCGGTGCCAGGTGCCGCCGCGGCGCGGCGGCGGGTTCACGCCGTACGTCTCGTGGTGTTCGCACCCGCCTTCGGCGAGGTCGCGGAAGGACATGCCGAACGGGTCGAGCACGGCGAGACCCACCGTGTTCCCGTCCGGGGCGACCTCGGTGACGATCGCGGCGCGGCACGGCAAGGCGTCCGCATCCTCCGGCGCGCCGTGTGAGACGTAGTGGACGACTTCGCCCACGGCCGGTGTCTGGCTCACGGGGCTCCTTGGATAGGTCTGGGCGTGGGTGAGCGGTGCGGCTGCCGGGGCGAGGCGGGCCTCACGGGCTCCGACGGCCGATGGGCCGTGCAGGAAGCGTCGAGACCGTCGCCGCGTCAGGTGACGGTGACGAGTCCGGAGGCGAGCACCGGCCGCTCGTCGGGACGGGTGACGCGGATCCATCCCTGATAGGTGCCGTCCGGCAGGACCACCGCGCCGGGCCCGACACGGATGCGAGCGACCGCGCCGCCCCGGTTGACGGCCCCCCACGAGGCCGGGTTCCACTGGCCTTCCAGCGGCTCGACGCCCGGAACGGTGAAGGCGATCTCCACCTGCTCCGAGCCGATCGCGTTGTCCACGTAGAAGCCCAAATACTCCAGCGACAACGAGCTCATCTGCTCCATCACCTGCCCCCTTCCGATGAGACGAGCGGACCAGGACCGCCGCGGCAGACGCACACGTAGCGGTGGGGTACGGCGGAGCACCGCCCGCGCCGTGTCGGTCTCGGCCACTTGGGCCAGCGTGCGGGCCTTCGTCCGGCCGACCGGCCGGACGGTGTCGGCCTCGGCGGCCTGGCCGAGCGTCACCGCCTCGGCGTACCCGAACGGGCGCGCGCTGTCGGTCTCGGCGATCTGTCGCAGCGTACGGATCTTGACGCTGCGGAACGGCTGGGCGGTGTCGGCCTCGGCGGTCTGAGCGAGGATCGGTTTGCTGCGGAAGGAGAATGCCATGCCGGTCTCGATCACCTGTCCGGCGAGCCGTACCTTCCGCCGGACGGCAGGCCGGACAATGCCGATCTCAGAGACCTGCTGGAGAACGGTGTTCTTGGCCTGCCGGGCCGGGTGCGCGGTGTCGCTCTCGGCGACCTGGGCCAGGATGCGGACCTTGGTCCGGGCCATCGGGAACGCCGTGTCGATCTCGATGGCCTGCTCGGTGACCTTCGATCTGGCCGCCAGGAACGGCAGCGTCTCGTCGGCCTCCACGACCGTCGCCAGGGAAGAGCCGCCCGTCGAGCGCCTGATGACGGAACGGTTTGGGACGCTACGCCCGGAGCGGGCCATCACTCACCTCCATCACCACGCGCTGGCGCGGTGAACCGCACAGGCGGGAATCAGCGGACGTTGCGGTGAGGAGGTGGCGGCAGCACGGATCTCGACGGCGGCCACCGCCCATCGGGTACTGGCGGACGCCTCGCCCGACTGAATGTCGAATGTCACGGAGGTTCCCGGAACCGGTGTGGTGGCCGCTTTGCGGATCGACATGCCCGACAGCCAGTTGCTGCCGGAGGACGCGCTGACGTTGAACGACTCGGCGACGTCCGTGCTGGCAGGCGTCGAGGTCTGGTAGTCGTCACTGGCCGCGCAGATACCGAGCGAGTCGGCGGCCGTCGAGGTGTAGGCGGAGAACGTCCAGTTCTGCACGCCGGAACTGTTTGTGCTGCCCGTCGTGCCGATCGGCTGCGTCATGTCCGCACCGGCCAGCACGTAGATCTTCAGCGCCATGGCAGCGGTCGTGCCGCCCCCGAAGAAGTCGAGTGTCCCGGTGACCGTCATGAACTGGGAGATCGCCGGTGCGGTGTAGATCGCGGCGATGCCGTTGGTGTTGATCTGGGTGACCCGCTGGGTCCACGACAGCGCCGAACCCGTGTTGGACAGCGTCATCGTCGAGTCGTACTTCGTCATCTGGCACGCCACCAGCAGCGCCCCCGCCGGTGGTGAAAACGAACCGGTGGTCACGCTGACGGCGTTGCCCGACACCAGCGACGGAGAGGAGGAATGGACCGTGATCGGCATGACGTCCTCCTCTCACCAGGTCGCGGTTCGATGAACCGCTGCTGGGGTGGCCGCGGGAACCTCTGGCCGGAGTTGCGCGGCGGACGAGACAGGGCCGAGCTTGGCCGGTCCGATCCCCAGATCGTCCAGATGCCAGTAGCCCGAGCCCGCCCCTCCGAGATGGAACTCGGTCGTGTCGGGTTTGCCACCCGGCCATGTGACGGTCGAGGAGATCACGTAGTCGTCGTGAATCGTCGAGTCGGGGTCGAGGTACGTCCACGCCTCGGCCGTCCCGCTGCCGAGGGAGTTGATGGTGTAGCGGAACTCCACGCGGCTCCACTGGCCGATGGGCAATGCTCGCCCGATCGTCAGCACCTTCGTCGTTGAACTGCCGGTGTAGACGTCGATCTCCCCGTTCGTCCAGAGCCACGCCTTGGAGACGATGCCCGAAGGCCCAAGGAGCGCGAACAATCCGGCGTAACCTGACAACTCCCCCACTCGGTGGATATACAGGCGTGAACAGAACACGTCACCGGGCTGAGAGACCTCACCCCAGTCGATATGGGTATCCGTCCCCGGAGCGGGGTTGACCACGGAAAGACCGCTCGTTCCGTGAAAGCGGGCGCTGCTGTACCGCGGCGTGCCCACCACGTTGTGGAAGGCGTCTCCGCTGACGCCGCCGGATTCACCCTCGACGATCGTCGCGCCGTGCGTTCCGCCGTCGAAGTTGTTCGTCATCTCCGTGACAGCGGCGTCACTGAAGGTCACGTCGTCGATGAACGCCGCGTCGAGACCGGCGTGCTGCGAGGAGTCCTTGGTGTAGCGGAAGGTGACCGTGGAGGCCCCCGTCACGTCCAGCTTGCCCGACGTGTTCCACGAGACCTCTCCGGTCTGGCTCAGCACCTCTGTCGAACCGACGAGAATCTTGAGGAAGTCGTATCCCGACTCCGAACTGACGCGGTACAGGAACGTCAGCGACTTCGCCCACGCCGGCACCTGTACCACCGCGTCAGAGGCGCCACCGGTGTCCGGGACCGTACCGCTCCTGTAGGACCAGCCGCCCGAGCCAGCCTCGGCGCTGGAGCGCGCCCAGGTGCCCGAGATCGATACGGCCAGCGAAGCGTCCTCGAAGTCCTCGACGGTCTGCACGCCGCCTCCTGACCTAGATCCGTTCCACCCAGAGCCCGGCGTAGATCGACACGGCCGCGGGGAAGTTCGCCCGGATGGCGAATCCCTGGCTGTTGGCCACGTCAGGGCTGTCGCCCAGCGGGTAGTCGTAGATGACCAGGCCCCCGTTGGGAGTGAGCGGCCAGGAGTCCACCACGTTGAGGGAGGTCGGCTCGGTCGTCGCGGTGTGGATCGCGGTCAGGCCATGCGCGATCGTCCGCCCGTACACCTGCTGCGGAGTGACGGCGGTGCCGACCCCGACCGCGCTGATCGCGACCAGTTCGATGAGACCGGGGACCCCGGAGGCGGAGACGCCGTTCAGGCCGATTCGCAGCTTCTTGGCCTCGAGCCCGAACGAGGCGGGGGCGATCACCGCCAGCGCGGTCTTGGTGATGTTGCTCGTCAGCGCCACGGGCGGGCTGAACAGGGAGTATCCGCACTTGGCCATGTCAGGCCGCCCTGTAGAAGCCGTTGGCGTCGACCTGGACGACGATGTTGCTGCCGTCCGGAGTGATCGGGAAGTCGTGCGCGGTCAGCGGGACGATCTGCGCGTCGGTGGCGGCCCCGGAGGGTTTGTAGCACACCAGGACCTTCGACCAGTTCGTCCCGGCCGCCACGCTGGTGTAGGTCTGGTCGGGGATGTCGAGGTCCAGCCTGTCGTTGGCGTCGTCCGGGCTGAGCACGTTGAGGTCGGCCGCGGCCAGGACCTTGCGGGTGTAGCCGGTGTTGGTCACCTCGTCCGTCGCGCCGGAGAGCACGTCGGCCAGGGTGTCCTTGTCCTTGAGGACGGCGTCGGACTCGATGCCGGTCGCCGACAGGGCGACCAGCACCAGCGCGGATCCGGAAGGGTCCTGCACCTTCACCCGGTTGTAGAGCTCGGCGACGCGGCCGAGCGCGATGTTGAACTTGAAGTCGGCCACAGGGCCCTCTCCTCTGGGTCGGTGGAGACGTTGACGGTGTGGTCCCGGTCCGCGCTGCCCCTCAACAACGGGACCGGGACCACACCGGGGTGGCTCGACGCACGGACGGGAAGGTCCGTTGCGGAGCGGGCCCGCCCAGGGCTGCGAACTCCTGGGGCGGACGTCTACTTGTGGTTCGGGATCGGCTCCAGCAGCTGCGCCCACGCGGCCTGTGTGGTGTGCAGGCCGTACCTGGCGGCGTCGAGGGAGTGGTCGTCGGTCTTCACCGGCGCGTCGTCGCCGCGTTCGGCCTTTCTCTCGTCCCAGCTGTAGGAGCCGATCTCGCCGAGGAAACCGTGACAGGAGCGGTGAACCCTCAGCTGGTCGGCCGCGATGAGGTTGCTCACCGTGCGGATGCCGTCCAGGACGGAGTTGTCGCCCATCATCGGCAGCAGCCCGTCGCGGTGCAGCTGGGTGATGAAACTGGCGGCGGACGGGTCCACGATCAGCCACTCGGGCTTCACCCCGTGGGTGCCGGGCCCGTAGGAGTCCGGGATGGTGTCCAGCCACTCCTGGAGGCGGGCGGAGTACTCGGCGTCGGTCAGCTGCCGCCGCTCCGCGCGGGAGTCCCAGCGCAGCTCGGAGGCGATGTGGATGCGCCGCTGGCCGCCGGAGTCCGGGGTGGACACGCCGATCAGCAGCGCCGCGAAGGGGTTGACGGTGCCGTAGTCGATCCCCACGGACAGCCAGCGCTCCATCAGCGGGACGTCGTCGACGATGTGCCGGTCCGGATCCCACATGTCGTAGATCGCGCCCTCGGCCATGCACCACTCGCCGAGGACGTACCTGCGATACCAGAGGCCGCTGTACTCCGCCTTGAGGTTGGCGACGTAGACCGGGTCGAGACTGTGGTTGTCGTCGAGCTGGAACTGCCACCAGCGCAGGTCCAGCGCGTGACTTCGCAGGAGGAAACGCTTGCGGAGCCAGTGGTTGGGGGCGTCAGGGTTCGTCGTGCAGAAGATCCTGCTGCCGGGAACGGAACATCGGGCGAGTAACTGGTCCCAGAACGCCTCCGGGATCAGGGTGACCTCGTCCACGTACGCGCCGGCGCACGTCATGCCCCGCAGACGGGACTCGGCGCGCGCGTCGTTCGCCGAGATGATCTCAACTCTGCGACCCAGGATGTTCGCAGTCGGAGCCCCACGGTTGTAGAAGATCTTACGAGCCACCGGGCCGGTGAGCGCCGGGTCCGTCAACGGCTCGAAGACGTTCCTGCTGATCGTGTCACTTGTCTTACCAACGATCACCAGGCTGCCGCCGCGCGGGGCCTGCGAGACGTACATCAGCCATCTGAGCAGTGACGCGATGGTCTTCCCCGACCTCACCGCGCCGGTCCAGACGTTGATGCGCGCGGTGGACTCCGCGATCGACCTCTCCTGCTTGGGCGACAGCCGCACCAGGCCCAGGCTCACCCGTCGTCCTCGTCGTCCAGGTCGTCGTCACCGGGCTCCAGCTCGCTCACGACGTGGGCCTCGACGACCTCGCCGGGGGTGTGCCTGGTGCGCAGCGAGTCGAACAGCGCGCCGAGCAACGACATCATGTCGCCGTCCTGGGCGCCGTTGCGGTTCATCTGGTCCAGGCCGAGCAGGTAGGTCCTGCGGGTGATCAGCTTCTCGCACGCCTCGACGGCCTTGACGTCGCCCTCGAGGGCTTTCGGCCACAGCGAGGCCATGAGCCGGTCCAGTCGCTTGATCTCGATGTCGAGCAGCTGCTCCGCCGACTCCTGCTGGGCCTTGCTGGCGGCGGCCAGCGCCCGTGTCATGTCCTTGGACGCGGAGCGAGCACCACCCTTGATGTTCAGCCGCTCCGCTATGACCTCGTAGCTCAGACCGGCCAGTCGCATCTGCACGATTTTGGCGCGCCGTTCGGCGATTTCAACTCTTTTCGCGAGGGGGACAGTCATTCAACAGCACCCCTTATGCCATCGATGAGGGTTACAGGTATCACGCGAAGACCTGTTATGCCGACCAGGAGAATCCTGCGAACCCGTGTCACGCCGCTCCGGTCTCGGGGCAGCGTTACTCTCGGCTCCGTCAATTCGGCGACGTGGGCGGGGGGCGGAGCCGAATCGGGTGCGTCGTGCGCTCTCCCTTGGGAACATCGGGGCTCAGGCGTGGAAGAAAGACACCGTGCGACAGGAGGGTTCACGAGGCTACGAGAGAGTTTCACCAGAATTTGGCACGTTGAGATACTTGTCCCACGATGGCGCCCATCCTACGCACGCTTGTCAATACGAGAGAGTTTCACCAGAATTTGGCACGTTGAGATACTTGTCCCACGATGGCGCCCATCCTACGCACGCTTGTCAAGCTGTCACAATCGGAACTGCCGCCGAAGTCCATGGAACGCATGGAACATGGAAACGCTGGCGCATTCTTACCAGGAGCCTTGCGAGCAGCTTCCTTGCAGAAGGCGATCCAGTATCGGGAAGCACAGAGACAGATTCAGACGATCCTCGACACCCCGTGTGTCCGTGCATCATCGGACAGGACCCACTCAGAGGTTGAGGCATAGAGCCGACGCGCCCTCCTTGATGTCCTTGACAAGGGATTCGCTTCTCACCCCTCTAACCGGGACGGTGATGCCGCCCTCCACGCCGGTCACGAGGAGTGATCTACACTGTGAGTCAAGCTGCGGCGATTGGGAAGATGGACTCTCGCGCACAACCCGACCCGAACGGAACTTCGACGTGAAAAGACTCGTCGCCGTACTTTGGCGACTCATCAAGGGCCCCCTCCAGTGGCGGGCCCTCTGGATCTGGCACGCAAAGTTCATGGTCGGCGTCACCGGCGTCGTACGTGACGCCGACGGACGCGTCCTCTTGCTGAAACACCGCCTATGGCCTGAAGGTCGCCAGTGGGGGCTCCCAACCGGCTATGCCAACAAGTCTGAGACTTTTGAGGACACCGTCGTTCGCGAGGTTCGCGAAGAGACCGGACTCGAGGTTCGCGCCACCCGGCTGCTCCACCTCAAGAGTGGCTACAAGCTCCGGGTCGAAGTCTTCTACGAGGCCGAGCTCGTTGGCGGGACCTTAAGCATCGACTCCACTGAAGTTCTCGAGGCCGAATGGGTGTCTCTCGACTCCCTCCCCCCAGGCCTCCAGGAAACCCACCGTCACCTCATCGAGCAAACGGCACCGCCCCCTCCCCCCTCCGGCTGGGGAGGGGGGAGGGGGTGTGATGCCTAGCCGTCGATCCCCCGCGCCGTGCCTGCCCCAGCCGTCACGCGGAAGAGCACCCGGCAAGCTCTTTCGCTTGCCGGGTGCTCAGCATGTCACCGCTAGCCGTTGACTCCCGGCTCAAGGCCGACGTAAGCGGGCGAACGGAACAGTGCGGGGAAAGCGCCCTCGCCGTGTCGCCGGTCCAGCCACTCCGTCAGTCCGGCGAGTCGTCCGCTGATCATGGCGGTAACGATCAGCGAGTGCAGCTCACTCGCGCCGCTTCCTCCGATCTCGGCGAGGAATCGCCGGTAAGGAAGGTTGACACTCTGTGCGTACCGCCTGAGAGCGGCGCGGTAGTGGTCGGCGGTAACGCCGTCCTTCCGGTAAGTGGGAAGCGCGATCAGGTCGTCATCCGTGATACTGCCGGTGACGTCGCGGTAGGCGAGCCGGTCGATTCCGTCGCGCGGTTCGGTGATGCCCAACCGCGCGGCGGTTTCACGCGCGATGGTCGCCGCTTCCATGTCGGTCGCCCCCTCCATGATCACGCCGAGATTGCGCGTTGACTGCGCTCCCTGCGCGTCCCTCACGGAGTAGGACACGCCGTCCTCACGTCGCCGATTGACGCCGTAGCACGAACGGTAGACCTCCCCCTCGGAAGTGCGCGCGTACTCCCGGAAGGAACCGAAGTGCAGGCAGTCATGGGCATACGCCCTGAGCAGGTCCAACCCGGCTTGCGCCAGGTTTTCGGCGTCACGCTCGTTCAGGCACCCGAAACGGGTGATGAGCGCTGCCATCTGAACGTGCCGGTATCCCTGGTTGGGGTAGTGGAAGCCACCAAAGGCCCCCTGAGTCGTGGATCGGGTGCCGACCCACACCCGATCAGTCGGCAGGAACCTATTGAGCCCCAGAAGGCGGTACCGCTCCTTCATGAGGTCCATGCCGGTGCGGACGACCGCCTTAACGGTCTCGTCTCCCATGAGCAGCACCCAGGACAGGAGAGAGAAGGTAACCGCCGGGTGATCCTGGTTGAGGGTGTGCAGTGCCCGCGCGGCGGTCAGGTGGCCGATGATCTCGTCACGGTCCGTTTCGCTGCCCATGATGTGCTCGTTGGGCGTGAGGTGATCAGGGGTCGAAGGAACGTAGATCAGGTTGCTGTCATCCATGACGGTGCTTCCTCCCGTGTGCGTGGGTTCGCTGGATAACGCAAGCGCTTTCGCTTGCGTGTTGCTGCCGCGTCTGCGAAGTCGCACCATCGGATGCGCCTACGGCGTAGGCGGCACGGCTGGACTCGCAAGGGAACGGCGTGAGGCCGATCCCGCGAATCCGAGTGAGTGTCATCACGTGGAACATTTTTGTTCCTAGCCCAAGAGACACACAAGAGGTTTTGATCACTAATTCATTGCTTTTAAATTACGAACACATAACTAGCCCTTGAGGGGTGGCCGACCTTCTGGGACGGCATTGATCGCGGACGAGACTTCCTTAGTGACTTATTTGTCTCTAGAGTGAGAACGTGACTGACGACCTGACCGTTGAACAGCAGACCGCCCTTGACGAACTTCGCCAACTTCGCGCGGAACTCCAGGCGGTCAAAGATCGTCAACGAGAGGCAGCCATCCACGCTCGCAGAGAGTTGAACCTGCCGCAGGCGGCTGTGGCCGAGGCGCTCTTCGGACGCGCCGACGAGGCGTCGCGTCGTCGGCTGTATCGCTTGGTCAGTTCCAAAAGCGCCAAATGAGCTGATCGGCTCTCGGTGAGGGTCGGCCTCATTCACCCATGCAGCTTTAGGGGCACCCTTGGCCCCTTCCGGCCGCGGGACGCTCTCCGCTCTCGCTCGACCTCGAGCAACTCCCGCACGTTCACGAACCGGTGCCCGCCGACTTCCACGCACCGCAACCGGCCCGCCGCGATCCAACGGTTTACCGTCGAACGCGACACCGCCGCCCGCTCCCCCGCCGTACCGAGGTCGATCCAGCTCCGCATGTCTCCGATCATGGAGTACGCGGCGAGAACCGCCAATTCGGAGGCGCGTCAGGAGGGACGACGGTCGCGCGGAGACGGCTTGGGCGGTCCCCGATCGGGGGCGAGGCGCTGTGGTCGTCTCTGAGTGCGCGAAGTGGCGGGGGCATCCATGGGCCGGATGGGCTGCGTTCGCGCCTCACCGTCAATCCTGGAGCCGCCTGGCGTGCGTCCCTTGCGGCTTTGTACGCGTATTTCGCGAATACCTAGTCAAGGTCAACCCCATCGACGACAGGAACCGGGACGAGGCCGTTGTCCGGCCGCCCGTCGTGATGGCTCCACGGTCACCATGACGTTCCCCGTCCTGGATCACGACTGCTCCCGGCGTTCCGGGTGGGTGAGCCCGAGCCGCTGGCGGACGAGTTCGGCTCCGCGACGGGCTGTCTCGGGGTCGAGAGGTTGCCTGTTGCCCGTCCACGGAACGGGTTTGCGGGCATTTGTGAGGCGCCAGCCCCGGCCGAGCATGTCGGTGAGGAAACGGAGGGCGAACAGGTCGGGGTCGACGCGCTCCTGCTCCGGTAGCTGCTCGCGCTCGCGAATGCGGTAAGCGAGTACGGCGACGGCCGCTCGGGTGGCGCGGTTGAGTCGGTTGTCGGTCATGGATCGTGTGTCTTTCCGCTGGCGTCAACGCTTGTGTGTCGGATGGGGCTGAGGAGTCAGGTGATCACGTCGACGCCTTCCGGTCGGCGGCGCAGCCTCGGCAGGGTTCGGGGAGCCGGTGGATCTCGCAGGTGTGCGCGACGGCGGCAGCGGCCCGAGCCGGGGAGAAGCTTTTAGGAGCTGGAGAAGGACCAGGAGCCGTGCGCGACGCGATGTGCGCGTCGCGCGCGCACGCGAGGACGAACGCTTCCCCGGAGGTTTGGTACAGGGTTCGGGTGAAGGCTGCGGGGAACCCTTGGGGGAACCCTTCAGGAAAGGTTCTCGGCATCGACTCGGCGAGCCAGGGCGCCAGAACCTCCTCCCATGTCTTCTCGTGACCGACGCGCGGCTCCTCGTTGAGTAGCCGATACACCTCGACGACGAGTACCGCCTTGAGAAGTTTCGACCCGACGTTCGCGAAGTCCTTCACCGTCGCGCGAGCGATGTTCGGGCTGTCCAGGATGCCGTCGTGGCGCAGGAACGACCGGATCAGCATCTCCTCGGTGTCCTCGTCCACGACGACATAGCGCGCGTCCTGCAGTCGTCCCACCGCCCGGCGCAGCTTCGGAACCGTCGAATCGGCCGCGAGCCCGGCCCAGCGCTTCAGTGTGAAAGGCACCACCCCGCAGTAGGACAGGCCGGGCTGGGTGAGGGCGAGCATGAAAACGCGTTGCTCGTCCCCACGCAACGCCCGGAAGTCGTCGTCGCTCCACGTCTGGTACCGGATACGGCCGTGCTCACGAGCCACTGTCATCCCTCTTCATCGGTTGTCCACAGGTGTTTTGTCGCACGATGAGGGAATCGAGCGGTTCAAGCTGTACCCGATCATGCAGCGTCGGGTCTTCTCGTGCCCACCGTCGTCACGGCGTCCCACGCGCCTCATGGATGTCCATCAGCCAGCCCTCGCCCTCACGCGGGATCGAGCCTTGTCCAGATACGCAGGAGTGACGCCGAGTCGTTCGGCCACCTGGTCGCGGTCGAGCCCTGTGCGCGTCAGGAAGTCGGCGTCCTCGGCGAGGGCCTGGTCTCGGGTGACCTTGGCGCCAATATCCGGCACGGCGTCCAGGTCGTCGATGTCGTCCCATGCGGCCAGTGGCGCCCACCCCTCGCGGATCGCCCGGTTGCGGACGATCGACACGGTACGGCGCTGCTCGCGGGTCGTCCGCGGCGGATCCTGGTCGAACAGCCGCGCTGTGACAGTGCGAATCACGCGGGCCTGCCACGCCTGAACGACCGTGGCGGCGATGAGGACCCTGTCGAGCTGCCAGCGAGGAACGCCGGTCGGCTCGGCGACCAGAGGCGTCGACCAGCCGCGCGTCATGAGCGCCTGGAGGCGACGTCGGCTGCCCGTCGCGTTGATACGCATGTCGTCGAGCAGTTCGTCGAGGTCGGCGGTGACGGCGAGCAGCCGGGCACCGGTCTCGGACCGGACGCGCGCGGACGGTGCTTTCCCCGGCTCGCCGTACAGGATGACGTCGACGGCTCTGCGGCGTACCTTCGCCAGCTCCGCTACCGAGTCGTAGGAGATGTAGCGGCGCAGGTGGAGCAGGTGCGCGCGCACCGGTTCAGCGTCTGTCCACGGTTGCCAGCGCCCGTACGCCTGGAGCCGGTAACGTTCACGCGCGTACGCGGCCGAAGCGGCCTTGCAAGGGTCGCAGCGGCATTTGGCCATTACATAGGTGGTGTAGGCGCCGTGTTCACGTTCGGACGTGAGCTGGTCGAGGCCGGTCATGACTGCTCCCTTCCGGGGGATGCGGTGCCCCCAACGAGCCGGTTTCCTGCCCGTCGACAGTCCGCGAGGCCGACTCCCCGCACAGGTCGCAAAGAGACGTGTTCATGGGAAGCAGGTTCCCTCGTCTGTTCTTTCCATAAGCGGTTGTGCTTGCGGCATAACGGCATCGCACAGGGTCGTCTGAATGCCGACGACGCGGCCGTTGACAAGGACGGGGACCCCTTCAAGGTCAGGGACGAACGTTCCGTTCATGAGGCTCGCTGTTCTTTCCCGGTCTGGTGGGCCTCCTGCCGTTGTCGCGCCCTCCGCTGATATGCGGCTTTCGCGTTTTCTCGCTGGCAGATCAGGCACATGGACTGCCGCCCGCCTCGGCCGGTTTTGCGGCGTCCGAACTCGGCCAGCGGCTTCACCTCGTGGCAGGTGTTGCAGCGTCGTTCGCCTTCGAGAACGCCAGTGCGACGTTCCTCTCGAGTGAGCCCGCCAAGCACCATGTCAGGATCCTTGAAACCGTTGAGCTCGTGGGCCCAAGCCCGGCAGTCCTTGAGGACGACACAGCGGGCGCACAGAGCCTTGGCCCTGACGATGTCCTGGTCTGTCTTGGAGTCCATGAGCTTGCCCTGACCGCCGCAGGCGGCGTCGGCGTGGAAGTCGGGAACGGGCCCGAAGAGGGACGGGATCACGCTTCGACCTCATCGATCCGGTCCTGAACCGTCCAGATGCGGATGACCACGCCTGACTCGGGCAGAGCGTCAGGGTCGGCAGCGCCGACATACAGCTTGCGCGGCTTGTGGTAGGCGACGACCCGGGCGTCGTCGGCCCAGATTCCGGCGCCGGTCAGCGCGTCCTCCGTGGATCTGATCAGCTTGGACAAGTCGGGATAGACGGTGTGGTGCCGTCGTTTCACTGTGCGGCCCCGGTCGAAGGTGAAGCAGAACTCCACCAGGAGCGGCGCGTCCAGGGTCACCCAGCCGGGACCGGCCGCCAGTTCAGCGGCCTTCTTGACGGCCTCCCGCCAGGGCCCCACCTTCCTGGACGACTCCTGCACCGAGACCTTGCCGGTGAACTGCCGGTTCGCCCCGCGTCCCTTGTAGATGGCGCGGGCTTTCTTGCTGCCCTGCGGGCCGGGCACGCCGTAAGCGGTGATGGTCAGGAGTGGTGTCACCGACGCCACTCCTTCGGGGGCTTGATGCTGCTCAGGCCGTGTTCCTGGACGTAGAGATCCCAGACTCGGTCGTCGAGCCGGTCAGGAGCGGCTTCGGTGGCACGCACCTGGGTGTGGGCGGCTGCCAGGTCCGCGTGCCGTTTCCTGCGCTGAGACCGTCGATGGTCGAGCCACATCCCGATTATGAACAGCGACCAGCATGCGACGGCGAACCCGCCGACGTAGGCGAGCAAGTCCTTGATCATGCTGTTTCTCCTTCCTTCTCCTCCGGGCCTCGGCCGACGTCGAGCCTTTCCGCGTGTCACCTGGCCGGAGACGGCGAGGTTCAGCCCGAGCCCGCCGAGTGCGAACCAGGTACGGGTCGGCGGCCACGGCGGGCCGAGCACGGGCTTCTCCTTGGGGCGGGGCGCTCGCCGGCCTCGGCGCGAGGCTTGGGGGCCGGGGCGGAGGAGAAGCCGTACGACTCCGGTGATCACCGCGATCACGAGGAACGACGAACGCACTTTCGGGTTGTTAGGCGACGGCCTCGTCCGCCGGAGCGTTGAAGACGCGCTCCACGACCCGGCCGAGGCGGTCGTCCAGTTCACCGATCCCGGCCGGGTCCAGGATGGCGGGTCCGTGAACGTGGGATTCGTCGGCGTGGCAGGGGGCGCCGGTCTGATGGACGACACCCTGGGCCGTCGGGGCGCCGCACACGCACAGGGCGGCCGCGGTGGCGCGCTGCTCGACGGCCCTCTTGAGCTGGCCGATGCGAACCTCGAGGTCACGACGGTAGGCGTGGACGACGCGTTCCAGCTTGTCCGCGATGGCGGCTGCCTCGGTGAGGGCCGTCAGGTCGTGGCCCGGAGTAGGAATGCGATCCATCCCGATGATGAGGGTTATCTCCTCCAGGCTGGCCTGGTGATAGACCTGATCAGCCGAGAGGGTCGTGTCGGCGACGAACACTTGTCTGATCATGAGGGGATTCCTTTCGGGAAATCAGTCGGTGGCCGGTGTGTCGCGTCTGGCCCTGTACTGCCGGGCGCTCTGCGCGGACTTGCAGACGACGCAGCGGCAGCCCCAGTTGTGGTAAGCGCCGGACGTGCCGTGGGGAACCAGCTCGGGATGGTCGACGGCACGCTGACGGAGCCGGACTCTGGTGGCACGTAGTCGCTCGCGGACGGCCGTGGTGCAGGGCTCGCAGCGGCAGCCGGTGTTGTAGGTGCTGGCCCTGCCGTGGACGCGTTCAGTCGTGGTCAAGGAAGCCTGCTTTCGGTGAGAGGACCGGCGTGACGCCGATCCCGGAGATGACGGCTACTGCTGGTCCGCGGTGGAGGCGTCAAGGATCGCGCTCCACAGGTCGATCTCGCCGTTGGTGGCTTCCAGCCTCTCCAGGAGGAGGGCGATGTCGGCGTCGGTCAGTGTGTCCGGCGTGGTGACGGTGCGACGGAGCACCGTTGAGGTGTCGCGGAGCCGGTCGTCCACGGCGACGACACCGAGCTCGTCGAACAGCGAGCCGACGCGGGTGAGCCGGGCGTTGCGCTCGACCTCCATCTCGACACGCAGTTCCCTAAGAGCGGCTATCACCGCGCCGGCCTCGTCATGGGCGAGTTGGCTGCTGCTGGTGATCGGCCGCTTGAGGAAGTCGGACAGGAAAGCGAACCGCCGTTCGTCGTTCACGGCGGTGGAGCCCTTGCCGGTGACGTTGGTGACGCCGCACTCCCTGAGGAGCGCGTGCATCTCCGACAGCTGCGCCTTGCTGATCATGACAATGGGTTCGGCGCTCTCCGCCTCCTCGACCAGGTCGGCGTCCTGGATGTCCTCGTTCGTCGAGGACTGAGCGAGCCGTTGCCCGGATCGGTCGGCACGGGCCCGTTCGTCCTGGTCGAGCGCGTGCATGACCTGCGTCGCTTCGGCGCCGGTCAGTTCGTGGGTGCCTTTGACCGGACGGCCGACCACCTCGCTGAGGTAGACGGGGGCGCTCTCCCTGGTGTGGCCCTGGGCCACCATCGCCGCGCCGATCGCGTTGCGCTGGGTTATCGTCGCCCCCTCCGGATCGGCGTCGGCCGCCGACAAACGCGGTTCGTCGGTGGAGACCTGCTCGGCGGTGACGCCCAAGGCCTCGCCGAGCGACCGTCCCTGAGACTGCCTGGCCTCGGTGATGACGACGGAGCCGTCCTCGTTGACCTCGGCGCCGAGCTCCTCGGGGGTGTACCCGATGCCACGCAGCGCCTCTTCACATGCCTCGCGGGCGACCTCCGTGGTCGCGCGGGCCTTCAGCATGGCCTCGGGATAGTTCTGCCAGACCGCCTTGCCCGTGAGCTTCGCCGCCTGGGCACGGGCCAGGGTCCATTCGGAGCGGAACTCGAAGTCCGGGTCGTCCTTTCGCATGATCGTGGCGACCGCCTTGGTCGCCTTGCCGTTGTCGTCGCGTTCCACCCATACCCGCAGCCGGTGGCCTGCGTCACGCACCAGTCCGGAGATCAGTCCGGCGGAGGCGCACGCACGGCCCTCGATGATGTGGACGCCGAGGATCGCGGCCATGGTGGAGACGCCGATCGACTGGCCGAACTCGATCGCGTACAGCACGTTGCCGGGGTTGTTCTGATACTGCCGGGGCAGCAGGTTCGACACGGCGAGCGCCTTGGCGTAATCCTGGCGTTCGACCAGGCCGCTGTTGCGGACGGCGGGCATCGTTTCGACGGTCACAGGTAAGCTCCAACGAGGTCGGTGACGTCAGGAAGGTTCGGCTCGAATTTCAGGTACGGCACACCGTTGACGCCCTTGGCCGTGCGGGTGGCCAGCAGTTCGCCATTGAAGTAGGCGCGATAGGCGGTGCCCATCGCGGCCAGCAGCTTGGACTTGGCGCTCGTGACACGATCCTGGGCTGTCTCCAGTTCCTGGAGCGCGTCGATGACCTCGACGCCGAGGCTGGTGTCGACCAGGTGTTTCCGTTCGCGGTCGATCATGGGGTGTCGGCGGCGCAACGTCTCGTAGGTCGCCTTGCGGGTGTCCAGCGGCGGCGCCTCTTCCAGAAGCAGAGAGGCGATGAACGCCTCCCCCCTCAGCCGCATCTCGGCGGCGGCCGCCGGATCGTAGTCGACGACGTACTCGCGGAACTCCAGCCTGCCGGTGAGCACGGCGACATAGGTGACCGGGAGTCCGAGCACGTCCATGTACCACTGGACCTGCGTCATGTAGTAGAGAGGGATCTCATCTGTTCCAGGCCTCCCCCAGTCACGGCCGTCGGCGTCGGTTTTGATCTCCAGAAGAGCGGACGCCACGGCTCTGACATCGACGTCCTCCGCGGCGGTGGGCGGCGGAGCTTCGCAGATCAGCCGGTCGGGGTTGGCGAGTTGCCACCCCCGCTCCTTGTGGACGTAGGTTCCGGCCTTGTGCACGCCCCACTCTGGGTGCCGGTCGGCGAACCAGGCGGCGACCCCCGCTTCGAGGTAGTGGCCACGAGCCTGGGCGGCTGTCTGCGGCTCAGTCCCGACGAGTTCGGCCATCTCGCACCATAGGCCGTAAGGTGACTGCCACTTCGACAGTCCGAGCACGGCGGCGACGGAAGAACCACCGAGCCGGTTTCTCCGTGCGGCGTGCCACTCGGGCGAGCCGGAAGGCCAGGCTCCGAGTTCCCGGCCGGTGGGGGTGCGAAGGCCGGTCATCGTTCACCGTCCTGTACGGCGTGGTGGACGAGCTGGCTCTGGCCCGGTTTCATGCGTGGCGCTCCTGCTGGTACTGCCATTCGGTGAGGGCGTCGAGTGGAGTACCGCCTCGCCATGTCGGGCGGCTCCGGCCGGGGGCACGACGCCAATCGTCGGTGTTGCGGGCGCTTCGGATGCTCTCCAGGTATTCGGCGATCTCGTCGTCGGTGGGAGGCTCGGTGAAGCCGGACGGCGTCATGCTCGCGGCTCCTGCATGGACTTGGCGGCCCCGCTTTGAGTTCGCGTGGTCACCGGACGCCGTCGGCCTGGGCGATGCGGTCGGTGATCTGACGGAGTTGAGCTCGCCGAGACTTGATCAGCCTGTTCAGCTCGGCGAGCTCCTGTTGAGCCGCAACGAGTTGGGCGGGTGCGTATCGGCGGGTCAGGTGCTCGACGAGGGCCTGTCGAGGGATGCGGAAGCTCTTGTTATGGACGGCGATGGTGCCGAGCTGGCCTGAGTGGATCAGCCCGAGGATGGTGGAGTCGCTGACGCGAAGGGCGCGAGCGGCCTCCCGAACGGTCCAGACGGTTTCACCGGCGGGGACGACGGCGTCGAGGATGCCGTCGATGAGAGCCTCCATGCCGTCGCCAGAGGTGCTCATCAGGTCCTCCTTCCGCGTCGTCGGTCTGGTTGGCTGAGGATCTACCTGCACAGTCAGACGCTATCCGGTTGTACGCGAAAGTCAATAACTTTCGCGTAATTCGCGAAACATTAGAAGATGCTTGATGTTCGAGTATCACTCGTAGCTACTGGTAATCCGCGTACACGCTGGTACGGTTGGCACTACAGGCGTGAAAACCACAGGTTCCCGGAGAACACGAAGGAGGGTGGTGTCGTGGCTACGAGAGGAAGCGGCTCGTCGTTGCCGCTTGAGGCGGTTTTGATCCGCACCCTGCGAGAACGTCCAAGCGCGCTCGCACGCAAGATGAGCCTCGCCACCGCCTTGGAGCGCCTGGCCGAGGTCAGCGACGACGGCGTCGGCTTCTCGGACGGCACATGGCGCAACATCGAACACGGCCGGAAGATCGCCGACGACTGGGAGCTCGTCCTCATGGCGCTCGTCGTCGGAGCCACCCCCGCACAGCTCAAGGAGGTCGGCAGGCAAAGCGCTGCGGAGCTCCTGAGTAGAGAGATCAACAAACGGGCCGAAGTCGAGCTGACGACCGCGGATCTGGACCTTGACGACATCCCCGATGAGACCAAGCAAAAACTGTTGCGTCAACTGGCCGAGATCAGCCGTCTCCCCGGAGCGACCGAACAGGACCGGGCGGAGATGAGAGCGGTCCTGTTCGGCCAGCTGAACACGCTCCTGGACCTTCACGCCGCACAGTTGCGGCTGATGCGGGCCAAGTAGGGACCTCAGGAGGCTTTCAGCTTCGGCATCCAGTCACTGTTGGCGGCGATCCAGCCGAGCTGAAAGCGGTTCTTCGCGCCGGAAAGAGTGAGGAACTCCGCGACCCTGCGCGTCAGCGTCCGTTGTGAGATGCCCAGCGTATTGACGATCATCGAGTCTGTCGCCCCCTCCACGAGCATGCGGAGAATGGCGACACCTTCCTGGTCGAAGACGTCATTGCTCGCCCGCCGCTTCCGCCTGCCGACTTTCTCCTGGGTTCGCACCCAGTACGTGCCCGCCGGGATGGCGGCATCCCACCGCATGTCGAAAGCCGCCAGGACGACGGTGAGCATCAGACCGGGGCGGATCATCAGTACGGCCCCTGTCTCTCCGTCGCGGGGCATGATCGCCAGCTCGCCGTCCTTGGCCAGCAACTTCGTCGGCAGGTCCTCGTCCGTGACGCGGATCTCACAGCCGCTGTTGTGCGACTTCTGAAGGTCTCTCCGCGCTTCGGGGTCGGCGAACACGCGAGCCTCGACGAGGATCTTGCACTGGGTCTCGTGGGGAACCACCTCGTCCACCAGTTCTGTGACGAATTGGAACGGGTGGGTGTACATGGCCCTCAGCTCGTGAACGGCGGTGTCGCGGATCGTGGCGAAAGCCGCCTTGACCGCCTGGGGTTCGGTGAGCACCTCGACGGGGTTGTCCATCGAAACCCGGTTGTTGAGGTTGGCGTGATACTGCACGATCAGGTCGTTCAGTGCCCCCTTAGCGGTCGTGTACTGCTTGTGAGCGCGAAGCACGTTCCCGCTCAACACGCTTTCGGGGTTGCACGCGATGACGAGGTCCTCCCCCGAGGTGAGCCTCTTGTCGATCAGTTGGAGCAGGAGCCGGTCGGCGGCGTCACCGAACGTCTCGAGAATGTGTTCGCGTCGAACGGGGCTGTTGGCCAGGACGAACTGATAGAGGTTGCTTTCCTCCTCGCCAAGCCCGAGCACCTGGTACACCTGTCACTCCTTGTACGGCTTCTGAATTCAGCGGTTTCTCAACGAAGCGGCGCAGGTACGGCCATGTCCTGCTCATGGAGAAACCCCAGTTCGTACGCGCGCAGAGCAGTCGCCGCGCGGGCGCGCAAGGCGCGCTGGTGGGCGCTCCAGACTGTCCTCGCCAGAGGAACGGTGAGCGTCCAGGCCAGGAGCAGCAGGAGGGCGTGCGGGCTTACGACCGCAGGAGTGGTTAGCATGATCACGACGGTGCCGACCGCGACCGTCCACCCCAGGATCACGGTGAAGGCGCGAACTCTCCAGTTCCAGTCGCGCGTGGCTGGCGGCATGGGATCTCCAGGAAGTCATGGAAGGGAATGAAGCTTGGAGACCGGATTACCAGCCGCTGCCATGCATCTGATTTGCCATGAGCGGGGTGGGCGACGGAGACGGCTCGGCGGGGCCTGGGGCGGTTTCAGGCTCGGGCTGCTGTGCCGAATCGGAGGCGGGTAGCGGCGCCGACTCCTCATGCGGGAATGGAATGTCCGGCACGGTCTGTCCGAGGGTTTGCTGGGAGATCACGACGGGTTCCTCGGCGGACGCTTCACTCGGAATCACAGTGATTACGGCGAGTACGGCGACGACCGTCCCTAAGGCGGTCGTGACAGCGCGGAGACCGCGGCCGGTCCAGGCAGCGAAAAGCCGACGAGTGGTACTCATGGATAGTCCTTTCACGAAGAACAAGTTCCCATCGCGGCTGACTGTGCGGGGAACTGACAGTTAGCTAGCAAAGCAGGGGGACCATGGAAACCGTCTTCCACGCCCGATGTCTACGGATTCGAGTGGCTTGTTTTGGCCATGACGCTAACGCGCCATGTGCTATGACCCCTGCGGACCCGCCAGCTACGGATGGTAACCCATCCCGATCTACAAGATCGTAACGATCGGCTATCGTCGCCTGTGGGGACGGTAGCACGGGAATCCCATGGGTGTCATAGTGTCACCTTCGAAATGGAAGACGCCGCCAATAAAAAGAAGGTTTACATGAGACGGGCAATTCAAGGAGTGGCGTCACTGGTTGCTCTGGTGGGCGCGGGAGCATGTCTGGTCATCAGCGTCATCACGCCTGATGTTCACGAGCATCCAGTTCTGACCCCCGCCTACATCGCCCTTCTGAGCTTGGCCGGGGCACTCGCTTTTCCTCCGCTGTCGCGTGGGCCCGTCCCTCTGTCTCCGGCCGACGCATATCGGCAAGGGCGACGTGACGGCCGGGCCCTACATCGGCGCTAGACGATGTAGGCCGCCGCGTCCTTTGCCAGGAGCGGCGGTCACTCTCGCCACTCCGGTAAGTCGAACTCGCCGGCGAGCACCGCGTTGCGGAAGGTCCACCACTCGTAGGGCGTGAAGGACAGCACGACGCCGGCTCCTTCAGGCTTGGTGTCGCCGACCTCGACGCGGTTGCCGTTGCGCCGGACCTTGACGCAGCCGTCTGCTGTTTCCGACCAGCTGCTCTTGTGCCATTCCTCGTTCAGCATCCCAGTTCCCGGGCGGTGCGGTGGATGAAATCGACGGACTTCTCGGGAGTCAACGCCTTCGCCGCGAGGCCGTCGAATCGGCGCTCATAGTCATGAACCATGCCGACCTCATTGGTGATGATCTCGTTGGGAGGCGTCTCGAAGAACACGTGCCTTTCGTCTCCGGGCAGTGACAACAGCACGAAGGGCCCTGAGAACCCTGGGTGTGTGCCCACACGGTCCTCCAGAACGCGGACGGTCACATGGGGCCACGTCAGCATGAACATCAGCCTGGCCAGTTGCTCCGCCATGGCCTGCCGACCGCACACGGGGCGGCGCAGGGCCTGCTCGCCAACCACGACGTCGAACCGGATCGGATTGTCGCAGTCCAGCAACCTCTGCCTGGCGATCCTGGCTCTTACCCTGTGTTCGATCTTCGGCTCGGCCTGCCCTGACAGACCTGCAGTGAAGACCGCCCTGGCGTACTCCGGGGTCTGGAACAAACCGGGAATGAGGAAGGGCTGCCAGGAGCGCAGTTTCACCGCCTCGGTCTCCAACGCGACATACTCCCCCAGGACGTCGCCGAAAGGCTGCCACCACGGGGTGGAACGAGCCTGCCTGACGAGTTGTGAGCACATCTGGCGAATCTGCTCGTCGGCTTCGTAGGCGTCGAGCAGATCGGCGACGTCCCCGTACGCGGGCAGGGCCTCAGCCGTTTCGATCCTGCTGAGCTTGGCCCGGCTCCATGGACGCCGCGTGGACCTCAGGCCGAGGGCAGCGTCGTCCAGCGTCCATCCTCGTTGCCTGCGGAGATCACGAAGGATCTGGGCGAGGTGAAGTTGGCGGCGTGGCGGGCTGATGCGCTGCATTACGGGATTGTCCATGCCGGTGAGGACTCCAACGCGAAAATAGCATGATCTTTTCGTTAACGTGATGAAGAGCCATTTACCCCCTTTGGCACGCTTTTGTGGGGCAAACACGTCAAGAGGCATGAAAGTTCAGGCTCTCCGCCCTTGGGGCGGGCCAGCTTGAGAGGTTGAGCCCGGCCTGGGGCGGTCTTCGGGCAGACGCCTGGCCCGGCGGGCCCCTTGGGCTGGAAGCTCTTTCGGTCGCGCCGCTCTTTGACCTCATGACGAGCCCCCGGGCGCTGTGCGACACCGGGGGCTCGAAACGGGTGTGATGACACTCAACACCCGTGCGAGAGCTGAATCTAGCTGTTGCGGACCGTATCGACAATCGGCCGAATCTCGTGGACCCGCAACTTTTTCCCTCTCGGGCCGGCGGCTTTGGTCACGGCGACGACGCTCTAGCGCTTGATCGGCGGCTCGCCCGGCGGCGGATCCATCAACGGTCATGATGACATCCCCTGGCCGCTGAGAATCTCTTTCGTATGGGCCTCGTACTCCGCTGCAGACCACAGATCGCCACAGCCGCCGAGGTCGGTGTCGCACTCGATCCAATCCTCTCCCGCCGTACGGATCAGCGCTCGAAGCTCGCATGAGGGGCAGGGCCCGATCAATTGCTGCACGTGGACGGTCCACGGCGCCAGCCCGTGAGCGGCTCGTCGCAGTGCTCCCACCTCCTCGATCATGTCGGGGATCCACTCCTGTCCGGCAGCCCACGCGCTGTGCCGGGTGAGAAAGGCCGCCAATGCGGGAACGTCGGCCGTAGTGGGACATATCAGACCTCGCTGCTCGCACACCAACCATGCCCAGCTTTTGAGGGTGGAGGGGATGGACGGCGGCCCTACCTGGTCCTCGTCGTCCCCTCGAAACGGGATCGCCCCTTCGTTGATCATGCACAGGATGTCCAGCCGCACCGGAACCGGGGCGTCCGCCCGGCCCCCGGACACCTTTTCGCCACCGGTTACGCCCGGGAGCACATGTTCACCCAGCCACCGCATGAGCGTCGCCGCCGCGCCAAGATCACGCCGTAATCTGCTGGAGCAGTTCCGGCAGATCAGTTGTCCGGTTACGGCTTGCCGCGGGCCGTCGCCACAGCGTGGGCCGACACACAGGGCACTCTCACTCAAGAGGGACCTCCGTCGCACTGTTCTACTAGCGGTAGCGCTTGCGGAATAGCGCCTAATTCTGACAGCTCATCGGCCCAGCGCCGTCACCGAATGCAGGAGCGCCGCGATCCTCCACGATCGACGGCCGACACGGCTCGATTCACGAACCAGATGGCATACTCCCGGTTCCTTCGAGACTGGATGGTCGGCGAACATCGACGGACCACATGGACGTTTTCTCGCCCCTTGGACGCCCATCACGCAAGCACTCTTGCGCAGCAGTCGTGAACACCGTAGTTTGCGGGAAAACCGGAGACGTGGGATTGCTCGGACGGCATGGCCTCAACACAACGGAGATCGTCATTCCCATGACCAGGGACGACCAGGAGCGCCAGGCGCCCGGCAGCGCCTCGCCATCGCCCTTCGCCGAGCCGGGACACGCCGCATCCTCCGCCAGCCGACGGCAAGCCGAAACGCCGACCAGAGCGAGCGGAGACGGTCAGCCGCCCACCCCGCCGAGGAAACGGACCAAGAAGCCCACCGACCGCATCCGCTTCGCCGTACGCATAGACCAGCAACTCAACGCTCGCCTCACCTACGCCTGCGAGAAGACCGGCGGCGGCCCTCAGCATGTCATTGAAATCGCCCTCAATGCCTACTTCGAGGCTCTCGGCATCCCCGCCGTTCCACCCGTCACGGATGAGCGCCCTGTTCGGGAACGCACCCCCAAGAAGCGAAGCAAGGGCCACGCCTACCTCGACCTCGTTCCCATAGGCATACGCCTCCTGCCGCTTACCGACGCCCGCCTCACCTACGCCTGCGAGTACCTCGTCATGGGACCGCAGGACATGGTCGGAGTCGCGCTCAACGCCCACTTCATGCGGCTCGGCATTCCCCTCGACGCGGCTTCCGGGTACACACACGAGTTCGTGCCCGGTGAGACCAAGCGCCCGGTGGAATGAACCGCACGACCCCTTCCATCAGGCGTGCGCTCACGAGATCGTCTCGGCGGCCGTCCGGCCGCCGACATCGACGACTTCCTTGAACCGTGAGCCGGGACGAAACTTGGGGACCCAGCTCTCCTCGACTCTGACCTCTGCGCCGGTAGAAGGGTTCCTCGCCGTTCGAGAGGGCCTGTGAACCCTCTCGAATGAGCCGAAGCCCGTGATGGAGACCTTGTCGCCTCTGCCAACGGCGTTTTCGACGGCGGTCAGGACGGCTTTGACGGCGTCGGCCGCCTCTGCGTGAGTCCAATGTGTGTCGTCGGCCACCGCCCTGATGAGTCCACGCTTGTTCATGAGGGTTTCCTCGTTCCCTTGGGGTGTGGGCATTTTGCCTTGCCGACCTTTTCGCCTGCAGCTTCAGATGTGCGTGATCGAAGAGCGTGCTCGGCCTGTCCGCGTTCGTGTGGCGGTTCGTGGACGATTCGATCCGCTCGACGACCTCCAGGAGCGGCCGCCTGCGTCTCTCGACCGACAGGGCGATTGTCCTGCCAGACACGTCGAGGGTTTGGTTCAAGGAGTGCGTTCGAAGACTCCGACGGGGTTGTACCGAGGGTCGTGGAACCGTCCTCGCGCGCCACCGGTGACCTCCCTGCCGAACGTGGCCCCCAGCACAGGAGCGAACCCGGTTGGTCAGCGATTCGCGGGACCGTCACTGTGGTCTGAGGGTTCTGCCGATCTGGTCGAAGAGGGGTTGCAGGCCGTCCTTGTCGGTGCTGAGGGTCAGGATGCAGGTTCTGCCCGAGGCGTGGGTGTAGTACTGGGTGCCCCGGATGTCGATGCCGCGGGAGGGCAGCCGGTAGACGACCCGCACGGCCGTGCCGCTGTCGATCGTGACCTCGCCCGTCTGGGAGATCGTGGCGCCGAGCTGTCCGAGTTGTTTTCTGACGTCGGCGATGACCTGCTCGGCGGGGATGTCCGGGCTTTCCTGGCAGAAGGCGTTGAGGTTGGTGGCGAAGCGGTTGGGGGAGGTCGCGGCGGAGGTGCGGTCGGAGGCCCAGACGGCCTTGTTGGCCGCCAGTGGGCGCAGGCTCCGTTTGGCCTGTTCCAGGGCGTCGCCGGACAGGCCGATGTCTTTCAGGCTCTTGTCGAGGTCGCCCTTGGACAGGTCGAGGGCGACCCAGTCCTGTGGGATGGCGACGGTGAGGCCGTTGGCGGGTCCGCCGATCCGTTTGAAGCCCTGCGGGACGGCCCCCGGGGTGGGGCTCTGGGTCGTGGGGGGCGCGCTGGGGACCGCCGGGCTGGGGGACGCGGCGACGGTGCAGGCCAGGCCGCAGGCGGCGATCCAGGCGGCGGGCCGTCTCACTTGTCCTCCAGCTGCGCGTCGGTGACGCCGGGTGGGCTGACGAGCAGTGCCTGTTCCCAGTGCGCGCGGCGGGCGCCCGCCTGGTAGGCGCTGTCGAGGAAGTCGAGCACGGTGGCCACCGGGTCGTCGTGGGCGCGGGCGTCGTCGTAGCGCAGGACCGCCAGGTGGCTGCCCCGTTGCGGCAGCCAGGCGGCCTGGTCGGGCCGTAGCGGTTCCTCGGCCAGGCCTTCGGGTTCGGGGGCGGTGTAGGAGTAGAAGGCGGGCCAGGGCATGGCCTCGTCGCCGAACCAGAAGCCGCTGCTGATCACCTCGCGGGAGTAGGCCTCCCTGGTGACGGGGTCGGCCTGGGGCTGGGCGGGTGCCGGGCGCCCTGAGAAGCGGGTCACGGCGATGTCGAAGGTGTGCCAGAAGTGGTGGACCGGGCTGACCTTGCCGCAGAAGCCCGCCGCGAAGCGGTCGAGGACCAGGTTGACCTGGCTCAGGATGCGCCAGTAGCGGTTGACCAGCGCCGGGTCGTAGTCGGCGTGCTTGGCGTCCTGGGCGAAGGGTGTGCTGTCGGTGAGGCCGAACGGTTCGGCCTCGATCCGCGCGCTGATGTCGAGGTCCTCCAGCACCTCGAACAGGGTGCGGTAGAAGGAGGCGACCGAGTGGCCGATGAGGCTGAAGGTGACGCCGCGTCCGTCCAGCCGGTTGACGGCCAGGGTGTGGCCGACGAAGTCGAAGTCGATCGTGAAGATCGGCGCGCCGCCGAAGCCTCCGGAGGGGCGGGTGGTGATGCCCCGTCCGGTCAGGTGGAAGGGCACGTTCCACCAGTGGTTGCGGCGGGTGCTTTCGGCGAGCCGTACCTTGCCGACGATCTGGGTGAATCGGTGCACGGTCTCCTTGGTGCCCTCCCACTCCTCAAGCGGCATGGCGGGAAACCACTCCAACGTGTCCATCGCTGCCCCCTCGGTGCCGTTCCAGCCCGGGGGCCGGGACGGCATCCCTCTCAGCCATCACACTAAAAGTAGTCATATCATGACTTATTGTGATCAAGGGATGGGGAGGGGGCCTTCGGGGGTGCCGTATACGCGGGTGCTGACGGAGGGCCCGCGGCACTAGCCTGAGCACACACGTCGTGTCGGGGAGGGATCAGTCTGATGTCGCCGGTTCTGGAGAGTACGGCTCGCGCGCTGCTGCGCAGGATCGCGGTCGAGCAGGCCGAGTCGCGGCTGCCTTCCCTGGCGGTGGCCGTGGTGCGCGACGGGGACCTGGCGTGGTTCGGCTCGCGCGGCCTGGTCGGTGAGGCGGCCCCGACCCGCGACACCCAGTACCGGATCGGCTCGATCACCAAGAGCATGGTGGCCGTCGTGGTCATGCGGCTGCGTGACGAGGGCCGTCTCGACCTGCTCGACCCGATCGGCAAGCACGTCCCCGGCACCCCCGTCGGGGAGGTGACCGTCGCCCAGCTGCTCTCCCACACCGCGGGGCTGACCGCGGAGCCTCCGGGACAGTGGTGGGAGCGCACCCCGGGCATGCCCGTCGAGGAGCTCCTCGCCAAGCTCGGCCCCGAGACGCCCCGCCACCGGCCCGGGCGCCGCTTCCACTACTCCAACCTCGGTTTCGCCCTGCTGGGTGAGCTGGTCGCCAGGCAGCGCGGGGTGAGCTGGGCGCAGGCGGTGCGCGCCGAGGTGCTGGAGCCGCTGGGCATGGGCCGTACCACGACCCGGCCGAGCGCCCCGCACGCCAATGGCTACGCCGTCCACCCGTGGGCCGACGTGCTGCTGCCCGAGCCCGAGCACGACGCCGTCGCCCTGGCCCCCGCGGGGCAGTTCTGGTCGACCGTGGACGATCTGGCCCGGTGGGCGGCGTTCGTCGCCGGTGACACCGGGGGCGTCCTGGCTCCGGCGACCGTCGCCGAGATGCGTGAGCCCGCGACCGTCGACGACGGCGACTTCTGGACCGGCGGGTTCGGCCTCGGTCTGCAGCTGGCCCGGGCGGGCGGGCGCCGCCTGGCCGGGCACACCGGTTCCATGCCGGGTTTCCTGGCCACGGTGTGGGCCGACCCGGCGGACGCGACCGGGGTGCTGTTCCTGACCAACACGACCTCGGGCGTCAGCCGTACGCTCCTGACCGAGATTCTCACCATCGTGGACCAGCACGAGCCGCGCCTGCCCGCCGAGTGGCGGCCGGTGGCGGCGGAGGCGGGCCTGCTGGAGCTGACCGGGCCGTGGTACTGGGGGCCGAGCGCTTACGCGCTGCGGCTGCTGCCGGAGCGGGGCCTGTCGCTGGCGCCGATCGGTACGGCGGGGCGCGCCTCGCGGTTCGTCGCCCAGGACGACGGGACCTGGCTCGGCCTGGACGGCTACTACGCCGGGGAGCGGCTCAGCGTGGTGCGCCGGGCCGACGGGTCGGTCAGTCACCTGGACCTCAACACCTTCGTCTTCACCCGCACCCCCTACGACCCGGCCGCCGATGTGCCCGGCGGGGTCGACGAGGGCGGCTGGCAGGGATGCCCGACGCTTTGACGGTAAATATTGTCGGTGAGAGGGTTGGGGCATGCTGGAAGTGGCGGTGATCGAGGATGCGGCCGCGGCCGAGGCGTCCCTTGACCCGGTGCGGGCGCGCCTGCTCGCGGAGCTGTCCGAGCCCGCCTCGGCCACGATGCTGGCCGCCCGGCTCGGTCTGCCCCGGCAGAAGGTCAACTATCATCTGCGGGCCCTGGAACGGCACGGGCTGATCGAGCTGGTCGAGGAGCGCCGCAAGGGCAACATGACCGAGCGGGTGATGCGGGCGACCGCGGCCTCCTACGTCATCTCCCCCCTGGCGCTGGCCGCGGTCCAGCCCGACCCCGACCGCTCCCCCGACGCGTTGTCGGCCCGCTGGCTGCTGGCCGTGGCCGCCCGCCTGGTCCGTGAGGTCGGCGAGCTGATCGGCGGCGCGGCCCAGGCCCGCAGGCGCCTGGCGACCCTGACCATCGACGGTCACGTCCGGTTCGCCTCGGCGGCCCAGCGTGCCGCCTTCACCGAGGAGCTGGCCGCCGCCGTCGGCGCGCTCGTCGGCAAATACCACGACGAGAGCGCCCCCGGCGGCCGTGACCACCGTCTCATCGTCGCCGTCCACCCCAGCCTCGACTCCCGGGCCTCGGCGGCGCCCGGCGGGAAGGAAACCTGAGATGGGCCACGAGTTCGAGGTGCGCAAGGAGATCGAGCTCGCGGCGACCCCCGAGGAGGTCTGGCAGGCCATCGCCACCGGCCCCGGGATCGACTCCTGGTTCATGGGACGCAGCGAGGTCGAACCCCGGCGGGGCGGCTCGACGAGACTGACCGTCGGCGGCGCCACCGAGGAGGCGACCGTCACCTCCTGGGAGCCGCCCGGCCGCTTCGCCTACCGCACCGGGCAGGGCCAGGACGGGGCGTTCATGGCGTTCGAGTGGCTCGTCGAGGGCCGAGACCGGGGCAGCACCGTGCTCAGGATGGTGCACGAGGGCTTCCTGGAGGGTGACTGGGAGAGCGAGTACGAGGCCATGAAGTCCGGCTGGGACATGTACCTGCACACCCTGGCCGCCTACCTGACGCATTTTCCCGGCCGCACCGGAACACCGGTCTCGGCGCTGCGGGTCGGGGCCGCAGAGCCCGAGCGGGCCTGGGCCGTGCTCACCGGCGCGCTCGGACTGCCCGCCACGGCCGCCGTCGGCGAGCGGGCGAGCATCGCGCCCGAGGGGTTCGCGCCGGTCGAGGGCGTGCTCGACTACGCCGACCCGTTCTCCTGCCTGGGCGTGCGCACCGACCAGGGCCTGTACCGCTTCGTCCATTCGGGGCCCCGCAGGGGCAACGCGGTGTTCCTGGCCCACCACGTCTACTCCTCCCCAGGCGAATCGGGCGATGCCGGGGAGCTTGAGGGGGCCTGGCAGGGGTGGCTGGAGCGGCTGTTCCCCGCCGAGACCCAGGGGCTATGATCGCGCCATGACTGCCGGGTCGGCCGCGAGCCGTACACAGGACGGGCGCCCGGCCGCTGAGTGACCACCTCGCGGGCCCGTGGCCCGCCCCCCGTCACGAGACGCGCGCACAGCGGTTCTCGTAGCGGAAGGGAGGTGACATCCATGAGCTGGCAGGACTTCCTGGCCCGTCACCGGGCCGGTGACGTCGTCGAGGGCGTCGTGGTCAAGCAGGTGCCGTTCGGGTCGTTCGTCGAGACGGACGGCTTCACCGGCCTGGCGTTCGAACAGTCCTGGCCCGTCGGCACCCGCGTCTCGGTCAGGATCCTCGAGATCGACGCCGACAGACAACGCTTCAGCCTCACGCAGGCCTGAACACCCGGCCCGGGAGGACACGTCCCTCCCGGGCCGGTTCGTCATGGCGCCCCGTTGACCGTGACGAAAGCGACATCTCTCCCGGTGGTGGGCGGTTGGGGCGGTGCGTTACTGTTTCCCTACTAAGTCAGTAGGAGAAGTATGAAAAGCGCCCCTCTGCGGCCGGTGTTCGCCGTCGCCGCGCTCGTCGTCACCCTCGCCCTGTCGGCCTGCTCGGCCTCCGCGGGCTCCTCCGCCGCGACCGGCGCCCCGGCCGCCGACGCCTCCGGCGCCGCGGGCACCACACAGCTCGTCGTGGGGGTGGTCCCCTCCCTCGAACTCGGCCTCCTCAAGGTCGCCGAGGCCAAGGGCTTCCTGGCCGACGCCGGGATCGAGCTGAAGATCACCAACGTCGACAGCGGACCGAACGTCGTCACCGGGGTCGTCGCCGGGCAGTACGACATCGGCTACACCGCCTACGCCCCTCCCCTGCTGGCCGTCGCGCAGGGCCAGCCGCTGAAGCTGGTCTCCAACACCAGCACCGTCGGCGAGTACGGAACCAACGGCGGGGTGCTGGTCAAGAAGGACAGCGGCATCACCTCGTTCAAGGACCTGGCGGGCAAGAAGATCGGCACCAACGCGCCGCGCTCGCTGTTCTCCCTGACCGTGCCCGCCTCGATCAAGCACGCCGGGGGCGACCCCTCAGGCATCCAGCTCGTGCCGCTGCCGTTCGCCCAGATCGGCAAGGCCGTGCACGACGGCCAGGTCGACGCGGGCGTGATCCTGGAACCCTTCCAGACCAAGGCGCTGGCCGAATACGGCGACCTGACCAACCTCGGCGACTCCTACCGCGACATCCTGCCGGTCGGCTCCCCCGGCGCCGTGTACTTCACCAGTCAGGCCACCGCGACCGCCAAGGCCGAGACGATCAAGCGGTTCAAGGAGGCGGTCGCCAAGACCATCGACTACGCCAACGACCACCTGGACGAGGTCAAGGCCGCGGGCGGCCCGCTGGCGGGCCTGACGGCCGAGCAGGCGGCCAAGCTGCCACTCAGCCCGTTCAAGCCGCAGGTCCAGGCCGCCGACCTGGACTCCCTGACCACCCTGATGGTGGAGTTCGCCTGGATCAAGGCCAAGCCCGACCTCGCCGGGTTCGTCGGCTGACGGTGGCGACCCAGATGGCGACCCAGACGATCGCGCGGCCCGCCCCGGCGCGGGCCGCGCGCTCGGCCAGGCTCCTGCCGGTGGCCGGGGTCACGGCCTTCGCCCTGCTGTGGGAGGTGGCCGCCCGCACCGGCGTGCTGCCCGCCTCCGTCGTGCCGCCGCTGAGTGGCACCGCCGTACGGCTCGGCACCCTTCTGACCGAGCCCGCGTTCTGGGCGGCGGCGGCCGACACCACGCTGGCCTGGGCGGCGGGGCTGGCAGCCTCGGTGCTGCTGGCCGTGCCCGCGGGCATCCTGATCGGCACCAGCGAGCGCGCCTACCGGTTCTTCCGCGTCCCGATCGAGGCGCTGCGTCCCGTGCCGCCGATCGTGGTGCTGCCGCTGGCGCTGCTGCTCATCGGCGGCGGCCTGGAGTTCAAGGTGGTGCTCATCGCGCAGGGCGCCGCCTGGCCACTGCTGATGCAGACCCTGTACGGCGTGCGCACCACCGAGCCGTTGCTGCTGGAGACCGCCCGCGCCTACCGCCTCGACGCGCCGCGGCGGCTGGTGCTGATCCGGCTGGCCTCGGCCGCGCCGCTGGTCGCCACCGGGCTGCGCCTGGCCGCGGCCACGGCCTTCGGGGTGTGCCTGGTCACCGAACTGGTCGGCGGGGCCAGCGGGATCGGCGCGCTGCTCGTGCTGGCCCAGAGCGGCGACGACCTGGTCGGCGTCTACGCCGTCACGCTCCTGGCCGGACTGGCCGGGCTGGGGATCGCGGCGCTGTTCGGGTGGGTAGAACGCCTGGTCGGCGCACGCCTGGCGGGTGCGTGATGAGCGTCCCGGTATCCCTGGGGGCGGTGCCGCGGCGGCTGGGCGCCTTCGCCTGGCAGGCCGTACTGCCCGTCGCCCTCGTGCTCGGCTACCAGGTGGCGGCCTCGGCGGCGCGCAACCCGTTCTTCCCCGCGCTGCCCGACATCTGGCAGGCGTTCGTCACCTCCTGGACCGGGCCCGGCTTCACCCGGGACGTCGCGCCCAGCCTGATCGACCTGTTCGCCGGATACGTGCTGGGGGTGGCAAGCGGCCTGGCGGGCGGGATCGTGCTGGGCCGCGCGCCCCGGGTACGGGCCGCGCTCAACCCGCTGGTGTCCTTCGCGCTGACCCTGCCGCCGGTGGCGTTGCTGCCGCTGTTCCTCATGCTGCTGGGCATCGGCCCGCAGATGCAGATCGGCGTCATCGCCTTCAGCGTGTTCTTCACCCTGCTGATCAACACCACCGAGGGACTGCGCTCGGCAGACCCGGCGCTGGGGGACCTGAGCGCCGTCTACCGCATCGGCGGCCTGCGACGGCTGCTGGTGGTGCAGCTGCCCGCCGCCGCCCCCTACATCCTGGCCGCGATGCGCACCTGCCTGTCCACGGCGGTGCTGGTGATGGTCGTCAGCGAGATGGTCGGCGCCTCCCAGGGCATCGGGGCCCAGACGCTCCTGGCCCAGCAGTCCTTCGCCTACGAGCAGATGTGGGCCGGGATGCTGCTGCTGGCCGTACTGGGATGCCTGCTCAACGCCCTGTTCACCCTCGCCGAGCGCGCCGTGCTGCGCCGCGCGGGACTGCTGCCCGCGACCTCCACAGGAGCCCGACCATGACCGCCGTATCCGCCCCCACCGGCCAGTGGCCCCTGCTGCGGGCCGAGACGCTGGCCAAGACCTACCACACCCCCGCGGGCGCCCACGAGGCCGTCCGCGACGTCACCTTCGACGTGCACGCCGGGGAGGTCGTCTCCATCGTCGGCCCCTCGGGGGCGGGCAAGACGACCCTGCTGCGGATCCTGGCCGGTCTGCTGGCCCCCACCTCCGGCCGCGTGCTGCTGTCCGGGGTGCCCGTCGAGGGGCCGCCGCAGGGGGCGGCGCTGGTCTTCCAGGACTACAGCCGCTCCCTGCTGCCGTGGCTGTCGGTGCTGGGCAACGTCACGCTGCCGCTGCGCTCGGCCCGCGTGCCCAGGGCCGAGGCCGCCGACCGCGCCCGCCAGGCACTGGCCTCGGTCGGCCTGGAAGGCAAGGAGAAGCTGCGGCCGAGAGAGCTTTCCGGCGGTATGCAGCAGCGGGTGTCCATCGCCCGCGCCCTGGCCTACCAGCCCAGGCTGCTGCTGATGGACGAGCCGTTCGCCTCGGTCGACGCCCAGACCAGGATGGACCTGGAGGACCTGGTCCTGCCGTTGCGCGAGCAGTACGGCATGACCATCGTCACCGTCACCCACGACATCGACGAGGCGGTCTACCTGTCGGACCGGGTCGTCGTGCTCTCGCCGCCGCCCTCGACGGTCAGCGCCGTCGTCGACATCCCGCTCCCCGCGCCGCGCAGCCAGACCGCCACCAAGGAGGACCCCCGCTTCGGGCGGCTGCGCCACCGGGTCCTCGACCTCGTCCGCCGCCCGGAACCCGCAGCCCCCGCCACGACCCAGGAAAGGATCCTGAACCGATGAGCCACCTTCCCGACCGCAGGAGCGACTGGTCGGCCCACGAACGGCCCTTCGCCTCCACCGGCCAGGGACGGCCAGGGCGCCGCCCCAACATCGTCTTCATCCTCGCCGACGACCTCGGCTGGGGCGACCTGGGCTGCTACGGCTCCCTGCACAACAGCACCCCGGTGCTGGACCGCCTGGCCGCCGACGGGCTGCGGCTGACCCACGGATATGCCGCCTCCCCCACCTGCTCGCCCACCAGGATCGCCCTGTACACCGGCCGCTACCCCGGGCGGCTCGAAGGCGGCCTGCAGGAGCCGCTGGTCACCCGCGATTCCCGCTCCGGCATCCCCGGCGAGCACCCGACGCTGCCCTCGCTGCTCAAGGGGCAGGGCTACGACACGGCGATGTTCGGCAAGTGGCACTGCGGGTGGCTGCCGTGGTTCAGCCCCCTGAAGATCGGCTTCGACGTCTTCTTCGGCAACCTCGACGGCGCCATGGACTACTTCTCCCACATCGACACCCGGGGCGAGCCCGACCTGTACGAAGGGGAGACACCGGTCGAGGAGACCGGCTACTACACCGAGATCGTCAGCGCCAAGGCCGCCGAGTACATCCGTTCCCGCACCCCGGACACCCCCTTCTACCTGCAGGTCAACTACACCGCGCCGCACTGGCCCTGGGAGGGGCCCACCGACGAGGCCGTCAGCGAGAAGGTCACCGCCGCCACCCGCCGCGAGCAGCTCACCGGGCTGTTCCACTTCGAGGGCGGCTCCCTGGACACCTACCGGATCATGGTCGAGGCGCTGGACGCCGGGATCGGCCAGGTGCTGGACGCCCTGGACGACAGCGGGCAGGCCGAGGACACGATCGTGGTGTTCGCCTCCGACAACGGCGGTGAGCGCTTCGCGTTCCTGTGGCCGTTCGTCGGGGAGAAGGGCGACCTTGAGGAGGGCGGCATCCGGGTGCCGTTCATCGTCCGCTGGCCCGCGGCGCTGTCCGGCGGGCAGGTCAGTGACGTGCCGACCATCACGATGGACTGGACCGCGACCCTGCTGGACGCCGCGGGCGCCACCCCGGCCCCCACCCACCCGCTGGACGGCCTGAGTCTGCTGCCCTGGTTGCTCGATGCCGCCGACGCCCCGGAACGCGACCTGCTGTGGCGCACCCGGGGGCAGGGAGCGCTGCGGCGCGGCCACTACAAGTTCCTCTACGACCGCGACGCCAAGCCGCTCTGGCAGGACTACTTCGGCGGGGGCGGGCCGCGTGGCCGGTTGTTCGACGTCACCGCCGACGGCAGGGAGAATGCCGACCTGAGCCGGGAGCTGCCCGACCTGTACGCCGAGCTGCTCAAGACCTGGCAGGAGTTCGACGCCGCACTGCTGCCCTACCCGCCGCCCAAGCGCCCCTCGGTGGCCAACGGCGAACCCGACTGACGGTTCTGCTCCCGTGGTCGTACGGCGCCGCCGCCGTACAGGGCCTGGACCTCCTATGGCTACGGCGAGCCGCCACCCCGGCCAGCCTTGAGGGCCAATGTAGGGATATGCGAAGAGCTATCTATCAGTTCCGCTACGTAGTTATCTCAGGTGGTGCATACCTTCCGGTAACCCTCTCGATCTCCTCAATGGTGATCGGGCCGCTGATAGCGCCGGCCTGGGGAGGAGCTCCGAGGTGCGTGCCGACTGGGAAGAGGATGAGCTGATCAGTGCGTGGACGCTGGTCGAGGGTGATTGGGACCTGGTCGGGGAGAAGGTGGGGGCGGGCAGACTCGGTTTCGCCTTGATCTTGAAGTTCTATGAGATCGAGGGGCGGTTTCCCGGCTATCCCGAGGAGATACCGGCGGCTGCGGTGCAGTACGTGGCGTCGCTGGTGGAGGTCGAGCCGGAGTTGCTGGCGAAGTACTCCTGGCGGAGCCGGACGATCGAGCGTCACCGGGCGCGGATCCGCAAGCGATTCGGCACCCGTCCGGCGTCTGAAGACGATGAGGAGCGGCTGGCGCAGTGGCTGGCCGACAAGGTGTGCCCGATCGAGACGAAACGTGATCGCCTGGCCGAGGCAGTGCGTGAGCGGTGCCGGAGTACCAACATCGAACCGCCGAGTAGGGGCCAGGTAGAACGGGTCGTCAATTCCGGGTGCCGCCGTTTCGAGGAAGCCTTCGCCGAGCAGGTGATGACGCGGCTCGGGCCGGCCGTGTGCCCTCGGCTGGAGGAGTTGCTGGGGCGGCCACACGTGCTGGCCGAATTGAAGGCCGACCCTGGGCCGCTGGGGCTGGACACCCTGCTCGTGGAGATCGGCAAGCTGGCCACAGCTCGCTCCCTGGGCTTGGGCGAGGCGGTGTTCGCCGAGATCTCCGATCAGATCGTGGCGGCGTGGCGGGGCCGGGCGATGCGGATGTATCCCTCCGACTTCGCGGCCTGCCCGCCGCCGGTGCGCTACACGCTGCTGGCGGCGTTGTGCTGGACGCGGCAGGCCGAGCTGGTGGACGGGCTAGTGGAGCTGTTGATCGGATTGATTCACCGGATCAACGCGCGCGCCGAGCGGCGGGTGGAGAAGGAGTTGATCGGGCAGCTGGCCGCGGTGCCCGGCAAGCGCGGCATCTTCACCAAGATGGTGAACGCCGCGCTGAGCAAGCCCGATGAGACGGTCCGGCAGGTGGTCTTCCCCGCGGTGCCGGGTGGGGAGAAGACGCTGCGGGCGCTGGCCAAGGAGCTGATGGCGACCGAGCGCGTGGTCGCCGAGCGGATCCGCTACCAGCTACGGGGTTCCTATTCGTACTACTACCGGCGGATGCTGGCGCCGCTGCTGGCCGCGTTGGAGTTCAAGTGCCACAACACCGCCTACCGGCCGGTGATGGACGCGATCGAGCTGCTGGCCCGCTACGCGGGCGTCGATTCCGACCAGCGGCACTACGCCGCGGCCGAGACGGTGCCGATCGACGGCGTGGTGCCCAAGGCGTGGCTGGACGGCGTCGTTGACGACGGTGGCCGGGTGGAGCGGATCCCGTACGAGCTGTGCGTGCTGATCGCGCTGAAGGACGCGCTGCGCCGCCGAGAGATCTATGTCGAGGGCGCCGGCCGCTGGCGTGATCCCGATGAGGACCTGCCCGGCGACTTCGAGGACAACCGGGACGTGCACTACGCGGCGCTGGTCAAACCGCTGGATGCCGCGGAGTTCATCACCGGTCTGAAGACGCGGATGCGGACCGCTTTGGACAAGCTGAACACCGGCCTGATCTCCGGCAGCACCGGCGGAGTGCGGATCAACCCGGGCCGGCAAGCCGTGGGTGAGCGTCCCGAAGCTCGACAAGCTGCCCGAGCCGAGGAACCTCGGCAAGCTCAAGGCCGAGGTTCAGCGCCGGTGGGGCACTATCGACCTGCTCGACATTCTCAAGGACACCGCCTTCCTCACCGACTTCACCGACGCCTTCACCTCGGTGGCCACCCGCGAGGTGCTGGACAAGCAGACGCTGAACCGCCGCCTGCTGCTGGTGCTGTTCGCATTGGGCACCAACATGGGGATCCGGCAGATGGCCGCGACCGGCGACCACGGCCAGGACGAGGCCGCGCTGCGGCACGTGCGCGCGACCTACGTCACCCGCCAGAACTTGCGGGCGGCGATCGTCGCGGTGGTCAACGCGACCCTGGAGGTCCGCGATCCTGCGTGGTGGGGCGAGGCGACCAGCACCGCCTCAGATTCCAAGCGGTTCGCCTCCTGGGACTCCAATCTGATGACCGAGTTCCATGCCCGGTACGGCGGTTTGGGCGTCATGATCTACTGGCACGTCGACAAGGGCCGCCTGTGCATCTACTCCCAGCTCAAGTCGTGTTCCTCCTCCGAGGTCGCGGCGATGATCGAGGGCCTGCTGCGGCACTGCACCGACGCCGAGGTCGAGGCGAACTACACCGACACCCACGGCGCCACCACCATCGGGTCCGCCTTCACCGAATTGCTGGGCTTCAAGCTGCTGCCCCGGATGAAGAACATTGGCGCGATCGAGCTGTACAGTCCCGACGCTCTCCAGACCGCCTGGCCGAAGGTGGACAAGATCCTCAAGAAGCGGCCGATCGACTGGGACCTCATCGCCCGCAACTACGACCAGATGATCAAGTACGCGACGGCGCTGCGGCTACGGACGGCCGAAACCGAGCAGGTGCTGCGCCGTTTCATGAAGGGCAACGGCCCCAAGCACCCAGTCTACCTGGCCCTAGAGGAACTTGGCCGGGTAATTCGCACTATCTTCGCCTGCGACTATCTCAGCGACGAGCACCTGCGCCGGGAGATCAACAGCGGCCTGCAGGTCGTGGAGAACTGGAACAGCGCCAACGACAAGATCTTCTACGGGCGCGAAGGCGTGCTGACCGGGGCCGACCGCGAGCACGCCGAGGTGTCCATGCTCACCTTGCACCTGCTGCAATCCTCATTGGTGTACATCAACACCCGGCTCCTTCAAGCCGTTCTGCGAGATCCGCAGTGGGCCGGCAAACTTACAGAGGAAGATCGGCGCGCGCTTAGCCCACTGTTCTGGGCTCACGTGAATCCCTACGGCCGGTTCCGCCTGGATATGGAGACCCGGCTCGACCTCACTGCGGCGTGAGCCGGTTCGGCGGATCGGGGCTTTCGTCCAGATCGGCTGGTTCGCGCGCCTCTTGGCGCGCGAGATGCGCGAACAGCCGAGACCGGAAAGGCGATGCCTGCGCTGAAGTTGTCGAGGGCGACGGTCTCGACGGTGCGGCAATGCCGCTCAGTCGTCGAGACGAAGGATCTGCAAGGTCAGCCCGTGCGGGCTGCTCAGGCACAGACTTGGTCGCTCCGCGTGCTCGGACCAGGCGTACATGCCTCCACGATCGAGCACCCGTGCGGCGACCTTCTGCAGGTCCGTGGCGCCGATCGCGAGCTCCCACTGGGGAGCGCCACCACCGGATACGCTCGCCGCGGTGAGAAAATCGCAGCACCTGAAACCGGTGCCGAGCACCCGACGATAGAAGTCCTCAGCTTGGCGAGGGCGATCACCTGTCAGAACCATCCGCTGCGGCGCGTATGCCGTGTTCGGAGGGACCCGCCAGCCGCTGAACCGGTCGGCCTGCCACAGGGAGAACACCGCGCCGGCCGGGTCGATCAGCGTCGCCACCCGGCCTTGACCGCCGGCATCGAAGGGGGCGAGGACGAGCTGCGCACCGTTCAACGTCGCAACTTCCACGCGATGGTCGACGTCATCAACCCTGATGTAGTACGCGATGTGCGCCGGAGTTCCGGGCGGGTAGATCGGGTTGGCCAGATCACTGACCGTTCCGATCTGGTGCCCATCAACTGTGATCTTAGTCGTGCGGCGCCAGTCATCCTCATCCACCTCGAACCGCCAGTTCAGTACTGCGGAGAAGAAGGTGGCAGTGCCGGCGATGTCGTATGTTTTGAGGTCCATCCAGCAGAATTCGTGCAATTCGCCCAGTTTGGTCACTGCGCTGCTCCCTATCGTCGTGTGCCAGCCCCCAGTCGATCTCCGTAGAGGCAGGCATATGCGCAAGCAACCACGCCGCCTCACGCCCGGCCTGGTAGTGGCCGCTGAGGGTCATGGGAACTGATCGAACGTACGTGTCAGCCCCGAGATTGTCCGTGGCCGCGGCTCTTGAGGGTCCGGCCGGTGGCTTCGGGAGGACGTTGGCGTGGCCCCGCTGGTGGTGATCAATCGTTGCGCAACGGCTTCAACGCGCCGCCCCAGGCGATGACCGCGTCCAGCATGTCGGTGACCGCATCTTCCTGATGGGCTTGGGGCTTGAAGGCGGTGAAGTCAACGAAGTCGTGGTGGAGCGAGAGAGCGACCTGGTCACTCACGGCGGCGATCCCGAGGGCGCCCATCACATTACGCAGGTGCTCGACGGCGAGGACTCCTCCATTGATGCCGTAGCTGACGAATCCGGCCGCCTTGTTGTTCCACTCCGCGTACACGAAGTCGATCGCGCTCTTCAGCGCGCCCGGGAACGTGCGGTTGTACTCGGGCGTGACGAACACATACGCGTCGAACGACGCCACCGTCGCGGCCCATCGTTGCGTGTGCGGCTGACTGTACTGCTGCATCAGCGCCGGCACCGGCTCGTCCAGATGGGGCAGGCCGACGTCCTTGAGGTCCACCAGTTCGAACTCCGCGCCGCCATGCGTGACCGCGGCATCGTGTACCCAGCGGGCCACGGTGTCGCCGACTCGCCCTGGACGGGTGCTCGCGATGATGATTCCCACCTTGATCATGCGTGATCGCTCTCATCTCTCTCCATAGGACGGACACCGTCCGTCGTCACAGGCAACGACGGTACGGCGATGGCGCGAGATGAACCATGCTTGAAACCCTCCTGGTTATGCGTCAGCGTCTCTCCTTCGCGGCATGGGAGAGACTGACGTTACGCTGACGGCATGGATGTGCTCAGTCAGGTACTCGCAGCCATGCGCACCGGACGGCCGCGTTATCGCCGCATCGAATGCCACCTGCCGTGGGGACAGCTCTACCCGCCGAGCCCTGGTGCCGGGTTTCACGTCGTCCTACAGGGCTCCTGCCACCTGATGCCCACGGCCGGCGACGCGATCGCCCTCGGCGTGGGGGATGTCGTGTTGCTGCCGCACGGGCGCGGGCACGCGATGGCCGACGACCCTGGCACCCCGCCCGTCGAGGTCGAGTGCCCGCCGGACGACGAGTTCCAGCTCCGGCGAACCACCGGCCCCGGCCGGACGGACGGCACCCCGCCCTCGACCGTGCTGCTCAGCGGCACCTATCCGATTGATCAGAGGCAGTGCCATCCCGTGGTGAACGACCTCCCCGAGATCATCCACCTGCCTGCCCACCTCGGGCAACACCCTCCGCTGCGCACCGCCATCGGCCAGATCAGCGAGGAAATCCGGCACCCGAGCATCGGATCGGACGGCGTCCTTTCCGCTCTCCTCGAAACGCTACTGCTGTACATCCTGCGTGCCTGGTACCAGGATCACGGCACAGGGCCCGGCTGGGGCCCGGCATTGAACGACCCGGCGATCAGCACGGTGTTGTGCAGGATCCACCACAACCCAGAGCGGCAATGGACCGTCGAAGGCCTCGGCGCGGAAGCGGGACTGTCGCGCGCCGCATTCGCCCGCCGGTTCACAGCCCTCGTCGGCCAGCCGCCACTCACCTACCTCACGTGGTCGCGAATGGGCGTAGCGGCGCAGATGCTACGCAACTCGGATGCCCCCCTCGGAACCGTTGCCCAAAGGGTCGGCTACACCTCGGAGTTCGCGTTCTCCAACGCCTTCAAACGAACGCACGGAGCGGCCCCCGGCGCCTACCGGCGCCGAAACCGTTCACTTCAGCTTCGCTGATTCGACGGCGCTTCGGGCCCAGACGCCCGAGGCGACCGACCAAGGTACCCAAGTCGCACCCATGGTGCGGCCGAGGGGTGCCGCGTCTTGGCAGCGATCAGTTGACAGCGAGCCCCGCCAGCCTGCCGCGCCACCCGACACGACCTTCATACCCAGTTCCTCGGTGCTGCCGACGACCGCTCATGTACGTGATAATGATCTATTATCACGTACATGAGCGACCACGGCGGCGCGACGACCTGGAGAACGTCTCGCCGGGGCGGTGCGCGACTCCGGCACGTTATCCAGTACATCACCGAAGGCTTCGCCTGGCGGGCGGCATGAGCGCCGCGCCGAAGATCGCCGCCCTTCGCGGCGGGCACGTCACCCTCGCCGCGGCCGCCGACGCCTTCCTCGCCACCTCGCGCACGGCCAACCCCAACACCCACCGCGCCTACGCCTCGGCCATCGACCGCGTCATCGCCCTCATCGGCCGTGACCGGCCGCTCGCCGAAGTCGCCGACACCGAGATCGGCGCCGCGCTCGCCGAGCAGTGGGGCCGATGCGCGCCGGCGACCTGGAACCGCAACCGCGCCGCCGTCACCTCATGGCTGATCTGGTGCCAGACCAAGAAGCACTGGGCAGCCCCGTCAGTCCCGGCCGACGCCGAACGCCGCAAGGAAAGCGCTGACGAGACCCGCGCGGTGGCCAAGACGACCATCCACCGGCTGCTTTCGCGCCGTGACATCCCGCTCCGGGAGCGGGCGCTCTGGCGCATGCTCTATGAAACGGCGGCCAGAGCCGCGGAGATCCTTGCGTTGAACGTCGAGGACCTCGACCTGGAGCACCGCCGCGCACCCGTCCGGTCCAAGGGCGGCGCCATCGAATGGGTGTACTGGGACAGCGGTACCGCTCACCTGCTGCCCCGTCTGCTCCGACTCCCGGACGGCAGCACGCGCACCCATGGCCCGCTCTTCCTGTCCGAACGGCGCCCCGTCCCCGCCCGCCGCCCGGCGGCCGCCGACATCTGCCCGCACACCGGCCGCGCCCGCCTCGGCTACGACCGCGCCCGCGTCCTGCTGGACAAGCACGCCGGCCTCGACCTGCACCAGCTGCGCCACTCCGCCGCCACCCACCTCGGCGAAGCCGAAGTCCCGCTACAGCTCATCATGGGCAAGACTCGCCACAAGAACCCCCGCACCGCCATGCGCTACGTCAAACCCGGAGCCGAAGCGATCGCCAAGGTCACCGATGCCCTGGCACCCCGTCGCCGTACTCACTGATCAACCGAGTGGCGGCTGGCCGGAGCTGTAGGAGTTCCGGGCCTACAGGAAGGCCTGTGAAGTTCGGGTTCGCGACCGCGCACGGGCTCCTCGGCGCCGCAGCGTAATGCCTGCCCGTCCGCGCGGACGTCAGCGTCGAGGCCGACCCCGACCTCCTCGTGCGGCGCGTCTGACGACCGGCTCACCCTCGCGTGGTGGCCTCGTCCTGGGTGAGGCGTACCGCGTCGAGGTAGTCGGCGATGGCGTCCCGGTTGCGGACCAGCGACTGGATGCGCTCGGTCATCCGGTCGCGCTCGTGCTCCAGGGTAGCGATCATGTCCGGGGTCGTGTCCGCGCAGTGGATGACCCTGGGCTTGTCCAGGCAGGGCAGGATCTGCCGGATGATCCGGGTCGGCAGCCCGGCGTCGAGCAGGCCCCTGATCTGCATGACCCGGTCCACGAGGCGCTCGTCGTAGACCCGGTAGCCGTTGGGGTGGCGCTCGGGCAGGAGCAGCCCCTGCTCCTCGTAGTAGCGCAGCAGCCTGCGGGGGGTGCCGGTGCGCTCCGACAGCTCTCCGATCCGCATGTGTCCCACCTTCACAACCACACGGCCAGCCGGTCTCGGCGAGTCAGAGACTACCCCCGCCCGCGGGCGGGGGTGTGCCCGGTTCACCTGGCGGCGAGGTGGCGCAGGTAGGCCTCCCGGTCGAGGGGGTTGCCGTCGGTGCGTTCACGCGTGGGCGGCACCCCGCCCACCGGGCGGTCCCCCGAGGGGGTCGACCACCACGCTCCCTCGCCGTGTGAGAGGCCGGGCAGTTCCCGCTGGAACGCGTGGACGGCCCCGGCCGGGATCTCCCCCTCCACCAGCCAGGCCGTACCCCGGGAGGCCGAGCCGTGCAGGCGCGCGCCGAGCGCGGCCAGTCGCGCGCCGACGGGGCCGAGCGTCTCGGCGGGGATCTCCAGTTCGAAGGAGTGACACGGCTCGTACACGTGGGTCCCGGCCAGCCGCAGCGCGTCCATGAGGACCAGCGGGGTCAGGCCGCGGAAGTCGGCCGCCGTGCTGACCGGGCCGCCGAAGCCACTGTGGGTCAGGGTGACGGCGCAGTCGGTCACCGGCCAGCCGTACAGGCCCTGGCCCAGGGTCTCGTGGACGCTCTCCTCGATCGCCCGGTCGAAGGCGGCGGGAAGGGCGCCCAGTTCGACCTCGCGCAGGAAGGACACGCCGGAGCCGGGCGTGCCCGGCTCGACCCGCAGGCCGACCGTCGCCCAGAAGTCGGGCACCCCACGCCGGTGGTTCATCAGCTCGAAGGCCGCCCCCGTCCCGGCGGGCCGCTCCGTGTAGACCGGGGTCGAAGGTTCGAAGACGGCTACGACGCCGAACTCGCGCTCCAGCCGCGCCGCGATGACCTCCTTCTGCACCTCCCCGTACAGCAGCAGCGAGGTCGCCCCGTCCTGGGTGACGCGCGCCTGGATCAGCGGGTCCTCGTCGGCCAGGCGCACGAGCGCGGCGCGCAGCCGGGCCGCGTCCCGCCGCGGCGTCGGACGCACGAGCGTCTCCAGGCTCGGCGGCGGGAAACAGGCGGCGGACTCGGGCGGCAGCGGGCCGATCCGGTCGCCGACGCGGACACCGGACAGACCGCGCACCCTGGCGATGTCGCCCGCCATGAGGGGCTTGCCGGTGGCCGGGCCCGGGGTGACGACCCGCAGGGCGGTGATCTGCTCGGTGCGCTGCGCCGTACCGCCACCGGGTTCGTGGCGGCGGTAGGTGACGCGCTCGCGGGCGCGCAGCTCACCGGAGCGCAGCCGCAGGTAGGCGACCCGCTCCCCGGCGGGGCCCGGTTCGATCGCGAAGACCGTCCCCCGGACCTGGCCGTCGCCGGTGGGTGGGACCGGGAGGTAGCGGCGGATTCCCTCGATGAGGTCGCCGACTCCCTGGCCGCCCAGGGCGGAGCCGTAGAACACCGGGTGCAGTACGGCCGCGGCGGTCTGCGTGGCCACCGCCGCCTCAAGCCGCGCCGCCCCCGGCGTCCTGCCCACGACGAGGTCTTCGAGGAGCGCGTCGTCGTGCTCGGCGAGGATCTCGGCGGCCCGCGCGTCGTGCGGCGGCAGGGGTGTCACGCGCGCGTCCGCCGTTCCGGCGTCCTCGACCGAGCCCATGGGCAGCAGGTACGGCCACAGCGTGCGGCGCATCCGGTCGAGCACCTCCGGCGGGCGGGCGCCGGAGCGGTCGATCTTGTTGACGAAGATCAGGGTGGGCAGCCGCAGGCCGCGCAGGATCCGCATCAGGACCCGGGTGTGCGCCTGCACGCCCTCGACGGCCGACAGCAGCAGCACGGCGCCGTCGAGCACGCCGAGCGCGCGCTCGACCTCGGCGACGAAGTCCGCGTGTCCCGGCGTGTCGATCAGGTTGACCTGCAGGTCACCGGTCTGGAACGGGGCGACCGCGGAACGGATGGTGATGCCTCGGCTGCGTTCGATGTCGCCGGTGTCGGTCTGGGTGCTTCCCGCGTCGACGCTGCCCAGACGCCCGATGGCGCCGGTGTCGAAGAGGAGACGTTCGGTCAGGCTGGTCTTACCGGCGTCCACGTGGGCGAGAAGACCGATGTTCACGGTGGGCATGGGTGGAGAAGTCCTCGAAAGCTCTCGTCCGGAAAAGGGGCTGAGATGTTTCGAAGACTCGCCGCATTGCTTTCTCCCCGGTCGGTGCGCTGGACGGCCTCATGATGTCACCCGCGCGCCGGCGGAACGCAACCGGTTTTCCGGGGTCAGGGAGCCGGGCGGTAGGCGCGGCCCGCGGCCTCGATGTGTGTTTTGGCCGCCTTGCGCGCGACCTCGGGGTCACCTGCGCGGATCCCGGCGACGATGGCGCGGTGCTGCTCGGTGATCGCGCCCGCCCAGTGGGGGTCGTCCAGGTTCGCCACGGTGGTGACCGCGATCCGGTCCCACACCCGGTGCAGGGCGTCCTCAAGGAAGGGGTTGCCCGCCGCGGCGCCGATGGCGCGGTGCAGGGCCAGGTTGGCCTGGGCGGAGGCCCGGGGGTCGTGCGCGTTGACCGCCTCCTCGACCCGGTCCACGGCCAGGTCGAGCGCGGTGATCTCGGCCGGGGCGAGCATGCCGAGCGCCTGCCGGGACGCGGCCAGTTCCGCGGCCAGCGCCTCCAGGTCGGCGCGCAGCGTGAACAGGTGCTCGGCCTCGGCCGGGGTCAGCGCCGCGACGGCGACGCCCCTGGCGGCCGGGACGACCAGCCCGTCGGTCAGCAGCCTGCCGATCGCCTCACGCACCGGTGTCCTGCTGACCCCCAGGTCCGCGGCCAGGGCCGCCTCGGTCAACCGCTGTCCCGGGGCGTACTCGCCGTTGGAGAAGCGGTGGCGCAGCGTCGCGTAGACCGCGTGGGCACTGCCGGGAGGGGAGTCCGAAGGGGTGGCCATCTCTCCAGTATACGCTGCATGCAATCATCGCTCCGTGATGGCCGCGACCTGTCGGCCGCGGCCATCACCGGTGGGGTCAGGCGGGTCGGGACTTGGTGTACCAGTCGAGGATCTGCTCGCCGGTCCAGAACTCCACGTCGCGGTGGGTGCGGATGTGCTGCAGGGCCCGCTCGAAGTACTTCAGGCGGTGCGGGGCGCCCATGATGTAGGGGTGGACGACCAGGGCCATGACGCGGGCCGAGTCCGCGGCGTCCTGGTAGATCTGGTCGAACTGGTCGGTCGCCCGCTGGAGATACTCCCTGGCCGGGTGGTGCTGGATCAGCATCATCGCGACGTCGTTGCACTCCTGGGTGTAGGGGACGTTCACGATGGGCGAGGTCCTGGTGGCCAACTCGACCGGCTGGTCGTCGAGGACCCAGTCACACACGTACTCGTAGCCCTCCTCGACCAGGATGTCGGGCGTCTCCCAGGTCTCGGTCAGTCCGGGGCCCAGCCAGCCGCGGGGCCGCCGGCCGGTCGCGGCCTCGATGGCGTGGGTGGTGGCCCGGATGTCGGCCCGTTCGTCCTCGACCTTCTGCATGTTGCGCTGGGTGAGGCCGTGGCCGACGAACTCCCAGTCGCGTTCCAGCGCGGCCCGGGTGATCTGCGGGTAGTGCTCGACGGCCTGCCCGTTGATCGCCAGCGCGGCCCGCACCCCCTGCCGGTCCAGGGCGTGCATCAGGCGCCAGAAGCCGACGCGGTTGCCGTACTCGTGCCAGGCCCAGTTGGGCACGTCGGGGGCCGGGATGCCGCCCGCGGGCGGGGTCAGGACGGTGCGGGGCATGGGGTCGGTGTCGGACCAGGTCTCCACGTTGACGATGACCCACACCACCATCCGCCCGCCGCCGGGCAGGACGAGCCGGTCGCGGCCCTCGATGGGGTCGTAGGCGAGTCGTTCACTGGGACGCACGGGGGTCTCCTTCGCTGATGGTGACGGTCAGGGCGGGCAGGCCGGTGATCTCGACGCGGATGCGGTCCCCTGGCCGTACGGCGGCGACGCCCGCGGGGGTGCCGGTGTAGATCAGGTCGCCGGGCATCAGCCGGTAGGAGTGCGACAGGTGGCTGATGATCTCCGGAACGTTCCAGATCATCAGCTCCAGGCTCGTGCGCTGGTGCTCGTGGCCGTTGACGCTCAGCGCCAGCTGCCCGGTCAGGATCGAGGGGACCCGCTCGGCGGGCAGGATGACGCCGCAGGGCGCCGAGTTGTCGAAGGACTTGCCCGCCTCCCAGGGGCGCGCCATGTCGCGGCAGTCGCGCTGGCGGTCGCGCCGGGTCAGGTCGATCCCGGCGGCGTAGCCGAAGACGTGCCCCAGCGCCTCCCGCGGGCTGACGGCCGAGGCGGATGAGCCGACGGCGACGACGAGTTCGCCCTCGAACTGCAGGTCGGCGGTCTGCGGCGGGTAGGGGACGGCCGAGCCGTCACCGACGACGGCGTCGGTGGGCTTCTGGAAGAAGAACGGGTCGTCGCGTTCGTCGCCCTCCCGCATCTCCCGGATGTGGTCGAGGTAGTTGCGCCCGACGCAGTAGACGCGGCGGACGGGGAACTCCTCGGCCCTTCCCTCGACGGGGACGGTCGTCTGGGCGAGCTGCCAGAGCACGGGTGTGGTCATGGGTGGGTGATCCTCAGTGGTGCCGGGTGGTGGTCGTGCTGAACAGGTGGGGGCGCAGGACGAGGGCCAGCGCCGCACCCAGGACGGAGAAGCCGACGATCTGCACCATGGCCGCCGTGGTCCAGCCGGTGGCCGTGACCAGGCTGCTGAACAGCAGCCCGGCGACCCCGGCGGCGACGTAGACGCAGGTGACGAACATTCCCGCGGCGCGGCTGACGTTCTCGCCGTTGACGGACTTGACGAGGTATCCGGCCGCGGCGACGTACACGCCGCTGCTGGCGAAGAGCCCGAACAGGAAGGAGAAGACCGCCTGCCAGGTCATCGTGCCGGGGCCCAGGAACAGGGCTGCCCCGCACAGTGCGACGCCGAGGTTGAGCGCCACGATCAGGACGCGGGGGCTCAGCCGGTCGACCAGCAGGCCGCCCAGCGGGGAGGCGAAGGCCGCCAGGCCGGAAAGTCCCACGACGAACCCGGCCTCACCGGCGCTGAAGTGCAGCTGTTCCCGCAGGTAGCTGGCGTACAGGCCGATGAAGGCGAAGTCGGTCAGGCCGAAGAGCGCGGTGATGACGGCGAGCGTGAGCGGGTTGCGGGCCAGCAGCGAGGCCGCGCCTCCCGAGTGCACGGCCGAGGCCGTCCCCGGGTCCATCTCGGTGAAGCGCGGCGAGACCAGCACCATGATGGCCAGGGCCAGGGCGACGCCGATGGCGCCGTAGGCCAGCATCGGCGCCCGCCAGGTGCCGTACCCCTCAAGCAGGACGCTGCCCAGCGCCGGACCGATGATCGATCCGACGGCGAAGGCGGTGTTGACACTGCCGATCGCCATTCCCCTGCGGGCCGGGAAGGCGTTGGAGGCCACGGTGATGATCGCCGCGAGCTGGAGCGCCTCACCGGCGCCGGACAGCACCCGCCACAGCAGCATGTCGGTGAACCCGACCGAGACCGTGGTCAGCGCGGTGGCCAGCGAGAAGGCCAGGGTGCCCAGCACGATCGTGCGTCTGCGGCCCAGCGTGCGCTGGAACCATCCGGCGGGCAGGCCCGCCAGGCCCATGCCCAGGGCGAAGACGGTGGCCTGCAACCCGGCCGCCTCAAGGCTGAAGCCGTACTCGCCGCGCACCTCGACGAGCAGCACCGGGAAGACCATGCGGTCCATGGCGTTGACGGCGTAGGCGAGCAGCAGCAGGCCGAACATCGCGACGGCGGCTCTGGGGGACGGCGCGCGTCCCGGCGGGGAGGAGATCTCGGGGATCGGGGCTGCGCTCATCGCGGCCTCCTTCGAATGGTCGTGCGTGGTGGGGGGATGGGCCCTCGCGGGCCGGTCGGAACAGGCCGGTCAGAGCTGCCAGTCACCGGCCGCCGCCGCCCTGCGCAGCAGCGCGTCACGGCAGGTCGCGGCCATGGTCACGGGGTTGTCGTCGTCGTCGAACACCAGGCGTCCGTGCCGTTTGAGCACCCGCCCGTCGGCGACGACGGTGTCGATGTTGTCGATCTGGCCCGTGTAGACGAGCGCTTCGGCGGGGTCGCCGGAGGGGACCAGGTTGACGTCGGTCGAGCGCAGGATCACCAGGTCGGCGCGTTTGCCGGGGGTGACGGAGCCGACGCGGTCTGCGAGGCCGAGGTCCCTGGCGCCGTCGATGGTCGCCAGTTGCAGCAGCCTGCGCGGGGTGACCGTGCCGGAGCCGGTGCGGGCGACCTCGACCGAGATGATCGCGCGCAGGTGCCCGAGGATGTCGGCGCTGGTCGGCATGGCGAGCGTGTCCAGCGACAGCGACACCTGCACCCCGGCCTCCAGAAGCTCGGTGAGCAGCGGGAACCCCATCGTGCGCATCTCCGTCATGGGGCTCAGCGAAACCCGTGTCCCGGTGCGGGCCAGCGCCTCGATGTCCTGCCCGCTGGCGTGCACGGCGTGGATGACCTGCACGTCCGGCCCCAGCAGGCCAAGCTCCTCAAGCCGGGTCAGCCCGCAGGAGCGGCAGCCCTCCTCCCGCAGGCACCGGTCGCAGTGCATGGTGATCGGCATCCCCAGCGACCGCGCGACGTGCCACTCGCGCTCATAGACCTCCGGCGGCGTCCGGTACGGCCCGCGTACGGCGACGCCGAAGTCGAGCCGTCCGTCAAGGTGGTCCTCCGGCCAGCGGGCCCGCAGTTTGGCCAGGTCGTCCAGGTCGTTGGGGCTGGTGGAGGGGGCCGAGTCCGGGGGGCCGTAGGAGAAGCGGCCACGCAGCCCGGAGTCCAGGTGCGCCTGGATGTTGGCGTCGGCGTCCTGGGGGCCACGGACGTTGTGGTCGAAGTTGTGCACCGTGGTGATGCCGCCGGAGACCGCCTCGGCCAGCCCGAAACGGGCAGCCCAGTAGAAGTCCCCCAGCTCGAAGTGGGGGGCGAGCGCACGCTTGACGGCGAAATAGTCCCGCCCTGGACGGTCGCTGACCGTGCCGCGCAGCAGCGAGTTCCACAGGTGCCAGTGGGTGTCGACGAACCCGGGAAGGGTCACCGTACCCGCCGCGTCGATGACCTGCGCGCCTCCGGCCTCCCGGCCGGGCAGGTGCGGACCCACCTCGACGATCTCACCGGAACGGATGAGGACGTCAGCCTGGGGAATGTCCGCTATGTCGGGATCCATTGATATCAGGTACGTGCCCGCGATGAGCAGGTCGTGGCGTTGGCGCATGGTCACCTCACGAAGGGCGCTGCGAGCGGGACGGGACCGTCCGGGGGGTACGGCGTCGCCGCCGTGACCCCTCCCCCGCTCGCATGACGGAATGTCACAAGTATGCATTGCATGCAATGCATGTCAAGGGTGGGGTGACGGAAACGGGCAGCCGCCCCCGGCCTCATGCCCGAAAAATCCGGGGCCGGTCACTCCGGCCCCGGACTTCGACAGCCGGACGTCAGTGGGACATCGCGAGGAAGACACCGACCGTGATCGCCACGAGCGCGGCGAAGGCGAGCTGCCGCCGTGACAGCCCACCCTCCCCCTTCCCTCCCGTGGCCAGCCGCAGGCCCACCATCGCGGTGCGCAGCAGCACCCCGGTCACCGTCCCGAGCAGCACCGGAACCGCCTGGGCGGGCAGGGGACGGACCGTGGCGACCAGGACACCGGCCACCGGGCTGGCGCAGGAGACCACCAGCCAGGGAGCCAGCCGCTGCCCGGCCAGGTCCAGCAGCGCCGCCAGCGCCAGCCCCTCACTGGCCGAGTGCACCATCAGGGCCACGACCATGACGGCCGAGGCGGTCAGCGCCAGCGTCGCCCCCTCGATCGCCCGGTGCACGGTGAGCGCGGCCGCGGTCCCCATCCCGCCGAACAACGCCGCGTTGACCGCGTCCTTCAGCCTGCGATGCCGCCCTGGGGCGTGCGCGCCCCCGGGACGCCCACCCGACTCCGACGGGCAGGCACACCCCCTGCGGGTGAAGTAGGTGACGACCAGGAAGCCGAACGCCACCGCGATCCCGACCACCCACAGCGGCACCCCGGTCTCGGCCGCGTCCCGCCAGGCGTCGGGAAGCATGTCGGTGAGCGCGACGATCAGCATCACCGCCGAGGCGACCGCCAGCCAGACCGTCAACCGCCCCGAGGCGCGCCTGGCCAGCCACGCCCCGGCCAGCGTCGAGACCGAGATCAGCACCACCGCCGCCCACGCCCCACCCCCGGGCGGCTGCCCCGCGTACTGCGTCATCGGCCACCTCTCGCCGGGTCGGGAAGCGCCTGCGGACGTGGCTCGGGCGCGCGCTGCTCCCGCAACCCGCGCAGCAGGTCCCGCAGGTGCTCCACATGACCGTCCAGCACCTCCGTCAGGAGGTCGCCGTGCTGGCTGACCAGCTCGCGAAGGTCGTCGATCGCGCGCTGCTGCGCCGTACAGGCCGTGTCGAGGGAGTGCGTGATCTGGCGGTGGCGCTCCCGCACCTCGCGCTCCAGGGCCGTGGCCCGCTCGAAGGCCTCACGCTCGACGGCCGCGGCCAGGGTGCGCGCCTCGGCCATGATCGTCATGGCCTCCTGCTCGGCCTGGGCGACCATCACCTCTGCGGCCCGCTGCGCCCGCGCCAGCACCCGCGCCCCGCCGTCCTCCTCGGGGGCGCCCCGGCAGGCCGCCAACTGGACCGACAGGCGCTGCTTGTCCTGCAGGACCCGGCGCAGGGTGAACTCGACCTCGCCCAGGAAGGTGTCCACCTCGGCCAGGTCGTAGCCCTCCCGCAGCCGGACCGTGGGAAAGACCTTGCTGCGCACGTCGTGGGGGGTCAGCAACCGCGGCGGGGGGTGCTCGTGGTCTCCGGGTTCCCTGCATCCTTCGCTCATGCCGTGCCTCACCGAACCTTTCGAATCACCGGTCGTCGTGGTCGGGGGTGGTTTCCTGTCACCCTGTTTGCTCAAGGCCGGGGCGGGGGTCGTCGTCCTCGGTCATGAGGTGGAGGAACGATCTCGCGCGGGCGGTCGCCGGAGCGCCGAAGAAGACACTCGGCCGCTGCTCCTCAAGGATGTAACCGGCGTCCATGAAGGCCACCCGGTCGGCGACCTCCCTGGCGAAGGGGATCTCGTGGGTGATGACCACCATGGTCATCCCGCAGGCCGCCAGGCTCCGCATGGTCTGCAGCACCTCGGCGCCCAGCTCCGGGTCCAGGGCCGAGGTCGGCTCGTCGAGGAGGATGACCTCCGGCTCCATGGCCAGCGCCCTGGCGATGGCGACCCGCTGACGCTGCCCCCCGGACAGCCGCGCCGGATACTCGTCGCGCTTGTCGCCGAGACCGACGTGGGCCAGCAGCCGCTCGCCCATCTCCACGGCGTAGGGGCGGGGCAGGCGCCGTACCGAGATCGGCCCCTCGATGACGTTCTGCAGGACGGTCATGTGCGGGAAGAGGTTGAGGTGCTGGAACACCATGGCCGTCCTGACCCGGATGTCACGGATCAGGCGTCTCCTGGACCTGCCGCTCCCCCGCGCCGGATAGCTCAGGGTCCTGCCGTGCACCGTGACGCTGCCCGCGTCCGGCTCGTCCAGGAGGTTCATGCAGCGGATGAGCGTGGTCTTGCCCGACCCGGACGGCCCCATGATCACCACGACCTCGCCGCTGTAGACGGTCAGGTCAACGCTCCTGAGCACCTCGGTCTCGCCGAAGCTCTTGTGCAGCCCCCGCACGTCGATGGCGACGTTCCCGTTCACGCGTAGGCCCTTCCCAGCCGTCGTTCCAGCGTTTCCTGACCGGCGGAGAGGACGGTGTTGATCAGCCAGTAGACGGCGCCCGCGACCGTGAACGCCTCGACGTAGCGGAAGGAGGAACTGCCCGAGGTCTCCGCCACCCGGGTCAGCTCGACCACCGTGATCACCGAGGCGAGGGAGGTGTCCTTCATCAGCGAGATGAACCGGCTGCCGATGGCGGGGGTGGCCACCCGCAGCGCCTGCGGCAGGACGACCCGGCGCAGGGCCAGACCGTGGGACATCCCCATCGAACCCGCCGCGTCCCACTGGCCGCGCTCGACGGCCAGGACGCCGCCGCGCAGGTTCTCGCTCAGGTAGGCGCCCGCGTAGAGGGTGAAGGTCAGGATCGCCGACGGGATCGGCGGGATCCGCACCCCGAGCTGCGGAAGCCCGAAGTACACCAGCATGAGCTGGACCAGCGGGGGCGTGCCGCGGAACACCGAGACGTAGGCGATCGCGGCCACCCGCAGCGGCCGGTTCCGGCAGAGCCTGGCCAGCGTGACGAGGCCGCCCAGCACGAGGCCGAGCACGAACGACGTCACCCCGAGCAGGAGCGTGACGGCCACGCCGGTGAGCAGGCCGGGCATGGGCGGGACGAGCGGGTTCATCGGACGGGCTCCTTCCGAGAGGGGGTTCAACCGGTCCGGGCGGCCGGGAACTTGCGGAGTTCGGCCGCCATGTCGAGGCCGCCGAGCCAGCGGCGGGAGATGACCGTGAGCGTGCCGTCGCCGACCATGTCGCCGACGGCCCTGTCCACGGCCCGGCGGAAGGCCGGGGAGCGCCTGTCGAAGGACATCGACAGGGTGCACACACGCAGCGGCGGGCCGACGGCGATGACGGGCAGGCCGTTCCGTGTGGCCAGGTGGACGCCCTGGAACCAGGAGACCAGCGCGGCGTCGGCCCGCCCGTGCGCCAGGTCCGTCAGGCCGAGGATCGCGTTGCGGTAGGTCCTGACCTCGGCGCCGGGGACCCGCGTACGGGCGAAGTCGGCCTGCACGGTGCCCTCGGAGACGGCGATCCTCCTGCCCGCCAGATCCTTGGGACCACCGATGGAGGTCTCGCCCCTGCGGACGAAGACCGCGATGCGGTTGACGGCGTAGGGGCGGGAGAAGGCGACCTGCCTGCCGCGTTCCTCGGTGGCCGTCTGCCCGGCGACGACGAGGTCGAAGCGGCCCGCGACAACTCCCCCAACGAGGTTGGCGAAGTCGGCGCCGACGAACTCCACGTGGCCGACGCCGATCCTCCTGGCCACCTCCCCGGCCACGTCCACGTCGTAGCCCGCGGGACGGCCCCTGTCGTCGAGGAAGTTCCACGGCGGGTTGGCCTCGGTGATGGCCACCCGCAGCACACCCGTGGCGCGCACCCGCTCCAGCGTGTCCCCGCCCTGGCCGCCCGAGCACGCCGACAGCAGGCACACCAGCGCCACGACCGCCACGGAGCCCCTCACCGGCGCGGCGACAGGTAGTGGGGACCGTGCGGATCGGCGCAGTGCCCGGCGTCGAGACACCCGTCCCCACCCGCGCGCCCCTCCGGGACGAGATCGACCTGCAGGGTGGTGTGCGTGATCCCGTAGGCGTTGGCGAGCAACCCCTGCAGGCGGTGCCGTACGGCATGGCAGTCGTTGGGGCCGCCGACGAACACGTGCGCCGACAGGGACGAGTAGCCCGAGGCCAGCTCCCACACGTGCAGGTCGTGGACCTCGGCGACGCCGGGCTGACCGGCCAGCCTGGCGCCGATCTCCGCCGGGACCATGCCCTCGGGGGCGGCCTGCAGGAAGATCCGTCCCGTGTCGCGGACCAGGCCGTAGCCCGCCCTGAACATCAGCGCCGCGACGACGAGCGTGGCGACGGCGTCGGCCCTGGTGAAGCCGGTCAGCAGGACGACCAGGCCGGAGACGGCGGTCGCGGCGAAGGCGTACAGGTCGGTGACGATGTGCTGGAAGGCGCCCTCGACGTTGAGGCTTGACCTGTCGGCCCTGCCGAGCAGCCAGGTGGCCACGGCGTTGACGACGATCCCGGCCAGCGCGGTCACCAGCACCAGGCCGCCCTCGACCTCCGGCGGCGTGACGAGACGGTGGAGCGCCTCGTAACAGAACAGCCCGCCGAGCACCAGCAGGTTCATCCCGTTGAGCTGCGCGGAGAGGATCTCGGTCCGCTTGAGGCCGTAGGTGAAGCCGCCCCGGGGCGGGCGGGCCGACAGGCGCATCGCCACCAGCGCGAACACGATCGAGGCGGCGTCGGTCAGCATGTGACCCGCGTCCGAGATCAGCGCCAGCGACCGCGCGGCCACCCCCGCGACGACCTCGCCCGCCATGAAGACCACCAGCACGACCAGCGCGGCCGTCAGGTAACGCCGGTCCGCGTCGGCCGAGACGGCGTGGCCATGCCCATGACTGTGCCCATGACCGTGACCGTGTTTGTGTTCCTCGTGGGGTGCGGTCACGGGGCCTCCGTGTCAGGGGTGTGGCTGACGTGGGACAGGCCGAGGTCGAGCAGCATCCGGACGTGGGAGTCGTCGAGCCGGTGGTAGGCCATCCGCCCCGACCTGCGCACCCGCACGACGTGGTGGGCGCGCAGCAGACGCAGCGTGTGGGAGACCGCCGACTCGCTGTGGCCGCACGCCGCGGCGATGTCGCACACGCACATCTCCCCGCCTTCGAGCAGCGCGATGATCACCCGCAGCCGCCCCGGGTCGGACAGCAGCCCGAAGACCCCGGCGAGTTCCTCGATCGACTCCGTCCCCGGCATCGCCCCGGCGACCGTGACGACCCGGTCGGGATCGACCATCCGCACCGCGCAGCTCTCGTCGGCGGCAACATATGAAGCTCTGCTCATATGAAGAAGCGTAGATATCGTTTTTGCTTGCCGCCAGATTCGGTTCCGGCTGAATTTCCTGGCGGTATGGTCAGGTGGGTGAACAATCGCTTTTATTCGGAATTTTCCCCCTTTTATGATACGGCCCTGCCTGCGGATATGTTGCCTGTACGGCTATGGAATCCATGCGGCGAAAAATCACCACAATGGCCCATTATTGGGTTTTCGTGTACCTTGTCACCACCCTTTTCAGGTCGCCACGACCACCCCGCCAAAGCGGCACGAAAAAATGCCGTTATTTCGGTGTTTTTCCCAGCGAACAACCGCCTCCTCGACCGAAAGTAGTGCCCCACGCCGATGATCTCCCCCTTCCGGTCGATCCCCCCGCCGGGGACGGCCCACAGGCTTGGGAACCATGTCAACCACCCCCATGGAGTACGGCCAGGCGCGGGGAGAACGGGTCACCGCGCTCGACGTGGTGCGCGGGTTCGCGCTGTGCGGCATCCTGCTGGCCAACGTCCAGCCGATAGCCGCCAGCGGCGCCGCCGCCGTGACCCCGGACAACGGCGCGGCCTGGATGGGCCTGTTCGTCGACCAGCGCTTCTTCCCGATCTTCTCGCTGCTGTTCGGCGTCGGGTTCTCCCTGCTGTTCGACTCCGCCGCGCGCCGTACCGCCCGGCCCCGGGTGGTCCTGCTGCGCAGGCTCCTCGCGTTGCTCGTGATCGGCCTGGCACACCATTTGCTGCTGTGGGAGGGCGACATCCTGGCCGTCTACGCCGTCGTCGGCCTGGTGGTGCTGCTGCCCTCGACGTGGCTGCCGCGCTCCGCCGTCGCCGTGCTGGCCGCCGTGTTCGTGGTGGCGTCGCTGGTCCTGTCCGGCGGTCCCTTCACGCTGGTTCCCGGGCTGTTCCTGCTGGGGTCGGCCCTGACCCGGTACGGGGTGGTCGCCCGGATCGAGCACACGGCCGGGTGGCCCGCCGTACTGGGAGCGCTGCTCGCCGTGGCGGCGGTGCCCGTCCTGTGGTGGCAGAGCACGGCGGAGGGGCCGGGGTTCGCGCTGGCCGGGCTGCTGCTCGCGGGGGCTTACGTGTGCGGGCTGCTGGTCCTGCTCAGGACGCCGCTCGGCCCGGCGCTGCGGGCCGTCTTCGTGCCGCTGGGCAGGATGGCGCTGACCAACTACCTGACCGCGACGGTCCTCGTCCTGGGGATCGGCCACATGATTGGCGGCCCGCCCAGTGGCTGGTCCTCCGTGACCGTCCTGTCGATCGCCGTCCCCGTGCTCGTGGCCCAGCGGGTGTTCTCCGGCCTGTGGCTGCGCCGCCACCCTCAGGGGCCCGTCGAGTGGCTCTGGCGCTGGGCCACCTGGGGGCGGCGACCTCCGCTGCGCCGGGATGTCGGTGATCGCCGCTAGGGTCACGGTCCATGTCGAGCAGTTACCTGTCCTGGGCCGCCGCGGTCGAGCTCTTCGAGCGGCGTGGCCTTCCCCGAGAGACCTACCGCGACCTCTACGAGGAGGAGTACATCCTGTGTCCCGGGAACGTCCCGGTCACCGGGGAGCTGTCCCTCGACGACCACGACGCCTCCCCGTGGTGCGCGGACACGCCGGACCAGGCGACGGGCTACGTGATCGACGGTGACCTGACCGTCGAGGGCAACATCGTCAACATCGACGACGGTTCCTCGGCGCTGGTCGTCCTGGGAAGCCTGCGCGCCGCCAACCTCCTCCTCGAAGGCGACGTCAAGCTGATCGTGCTGGGCGACGTCGAGGTCGAGACCCTCGTGGGCAACTGGACCGACAAGCTCGTGACGATCCACGGCGACCTGCGCACAACGGTGACGATCCTGTGGAACGGGTTCCACCCCGACCTGGTCACCGGCACCCTGCGGGGCAGGACGCTCGCCCCCGGCTACCTGGACCTCGCGGACCTGGAGCTCGGCGGCGTCGAGGACCCCGACCCCGGCGCGCCGCTGTCGGCGCTCCTGGCCCCGGAGGTCCTGGTGGACGGCGAGCCGGGGCCCGACGACTTCGCCGAGATCGGCGTCAGGGCCGAGGCGCTGCGCGAACGCCTGTACGCGGGTTTGCCCCTGATCAGGCGGTCGCGGTGAACCAGGTGCGGTCGGCGGTGAGCCAGCGGCCGAGGCGCAGCCGTACGGACGCCAGATCCGCGGTGAGCTCCTCCTCGTCAACGGGGTGACGGCTGAAGGCGTGGGTCCAGGTCCGCTCGCCGACGTGATAGTCGATCACGACGTCCACGCGCGGCCCGTCCCGGTGGACCTTCCTGACCACCCGCCGGATGCCGTCGTGCTCGTACGTCGCCGGTTCGACCATGCCGAACCAGTCCGGCGCGGCCCGCTGCAGAACGACCGTGCCGTGCGGGGCGACGTGCTCGCGGCAGGTCTCCAGGAAGGCGCGGCGCCGTACCGGATCCGTGTTGATCAGGGTGCTGGCCAGCAGGACCGCGTCGAAGACACGGCCGAGGCGCAAAGACTCGATCCGGTCCTGTACGGCGGGCAGCCCCGCGAGGCGCTCCAGCATCGCCGGGGACTCGTCGACCCCCAGGACCGGGTGGCCGAGCCCGGCCAGGGGTCGCAGGATCCTGCCGGTTCCGCAGCCGAGTTCCAGGATCGACGCCCCGGCGGGCAGGGCGGCGTGCGCGATCTCCGCCTCGCCCATCGGCGGCAGGAGGTCGTAGAACTCCACGGCGCAGCCGTCGGGGGTGATCTCTCCGGGGCCGGACCCTGAATGGGGGCTCAAGATTGTTCCCTTCCCGCCACGTCGCCGACGGGTCGGGCGCGGGCAACCTGCGACGAGATGTACGGCGGTCGCTTTCCGGGGGTTTGTCCTGTGGCCCATGGGATCACAAAACGTTTGGCGGCGTGAGTAAGATTGGCTCTCAGGTCGAGAGGCGCTGCAACGGGCTCCTGCCCGCCACGCTCGGCCTGCACCACTCGAACAAGGGCGCCTCCCATCGAAGGGAGGCCTCGAAGTGGACACGACAGCGCCGGCCGAGACGCGTCAGGAGCGGACGCGGCGGCTACGGGAGATCCTCGACCAGCGGATCGCGGTGCTCGACGGCGCGTGGGGCACGATGCTCCAGGGCGCGCAGCTCACCCCGCAGGACTACCAGGGCGACCGGTTCGCCGACCACTCCATGGACGTCGCCGGTGACCCCGACCTGCTGAACATCACCCGGCCCGACCTCATCCTCGACGTGCACCGGCAGTACCTCGCCGCCGGGGCCGACATCACCACGACCAACACCTTCACCGCCACGAGCATCGCCCAGGCCGACTACGGCCTGCAGGAGCACGTGCGGGAGATGAACCTGCAGGGCGCGCGCCTGGCGCGGCAGGCCGCCGACGAGGCGGGCGGCAGGTTCGTCGCCGGGTCGATCGGGCCGCTGAACGTCACGCTGTCGCTGTCGCCGAAGGTGGATGACCCCTCCTACAGGGCCGTCACGTTCGACCAGGTCAAGGCGGCCTACGCCGAGCAGATCACGGCCCTGGCCGACGGCGGCGTGGACCTGCTCCTCGTTGAGACGATCTTCGACACGCTCAACGCCAAGGCGGCGATCACCGCGGCCCAGGAGGTCGCCCCCGACCTGCCGCTGTGGATCTCGGTGACGATCGTGGACCTGTCGGGGCGCACCCTGTCCGGCCAGACGGTCGAGGCGTTCTGGAACTCGGTCAAGCACGCCAAGCCGCTGGTCGTCGGCGTGAACTGCGCGCTCGGCGCCGCGGAGATGCGCCCGCACGTGGAGGAGCTGGCCCGGCTCTCGGGCACCTACACGGCCTCGCACCCCAACGCCGGTCTGCCCAACGCCTTCGGCGGCTACGACCAGACCCCGCACGAGACCGCGCACCTGATCGGCGAGTTCGCGGCCGAGGGACTGGTCAACATCGTGGGCGGCTGCTGCGGCACCTCCCCCGCGCACATCGAGCAGATCGCGAAGACCGTCACCGGCCAGGCGCCGAGGAAGGTCGCCAACCCCCCGAGGCGCAGCCGCTTCTCCGGCCTGGAGACCTTCGAGATCGGCCCGGACACCGGCTTCGTCATGATCGGCGAGCGCACCAACGTCACCGGCTCCGCGCGTTTCCGCCGCCTCATCGAGGCCGGGAACTTCCACGCCGCCGCCGACGTGGCTGCCGAGCAGGTCCGGGGCGGCGCCAACCTGCTGGACGTCAACATGGACGCCGACCTGCTCGACAGCGAGCAGGCCATGACCTCCTTCCTCAACCTCATCGCGACCGAGCCGGAGATCGCCAGGATCCCGGTGATGATCGACAGCTCGCGGTGGAGCGTGCTGGAGGCCGGGCTCAAGTGCGTGCAGGGCAACGGCGTGGTCAACTCCATCAGCCTCAAGGAGGGCGAGGAGCCCTTCCTTGAGCAGGCCAGCAAGGTCAAGGCCTTCGGCGCAGGCGTCGTCGTCATGGCCTTCGACGAGACGGGCCAGGCCGAGACGGCCGACCGCAAGGTCGAGATCTGCGGACGCGCCTACGACCTGCTGACGCAGCGGATCGGCTTCGCCCCCGAGGACATCATCTTCGACCCCAACGTGCTGGCCGTGGCCACCGGCATGAGCGAGCACAACGGCTACGCCAAGGAGTTCATCGAGGCGCTGCCGCGGATCAAGGAGCGCTGCCCCGGCGCGCTCACCTCCGGCGGCATCTCCAACCTGTCGTTCGCCTTCCGCGGCAACGACGTGGTGCGTGAGGCGATGCACTCGGTGTTCCTGCTGCACGCCGTACGGGCCGGGCTGGACATGGGGATCGTCAACGCCGGGCAGCTCGCGGTCTACGCCGACATCCCCGCCGACCTGCTCGAACACGTCGAGGACGTCCTGTTCGACCGCCGCGAGGACGCCACCGACCGGCTCATCGAGTTCGCGCGGACGGTCTCGGGCAGCGGCACCGAGCGCAAGGTGGACCTGTCGTGGCGGGAGCAGCCCGTCGCCGAGCGGCTGGCGCACGCGCTGGTGCACGGCATCACCGACTTCGTCGAGGAGGACACCGAGGAGGCCCGCAAGATCGTCGCGAGTCCCCTTGAGGTCATCGAGGGCCCGCTCATGGACGGCATGAAGATCGTCGGTGACCTGTTCGGCTCGGGCAAGATGTTCCTGCCGCAGGTCGTCAAGAGCGCCCGGGTGATGAAGCGCTCGGTGGCCTACCTTGAGCCGTTCATGGAGGCCGAGAAGGAGCGGGCCAGGCTCGCCGGGGAGGTGGAGACCCGCCAGGGGCAGGGCAAGGTCGTGCTGGCCACGGTCAAGGGCGACGTCCACGACATCGGCAAGAACATCGTCGGGGTGGTCCTGGGCTGCAACAACTACGAGGTCGTGGACCTGGGGGTCATGGTCCCCGCCGCGAAGATCCTCGACACGGCCGTCGCGGAGGGCGCCGACGCCGTCGGCCTGTCCGGGCTGATCACCCCGTCGCTGGACGAGATGGTCTCGGTCGCCGCCGAGATGGAGCGGCGCGGCCTGAAGCTTCCGCTGCTCATCGGCGGCGCGACCACCTCACGGCAGCACACGGCCGTGCGGATCGCCCCCGCCTACGGCAACACGGTCGTGCACGTCCTGGACGCCTCCCGGGTCGTCGGGGTCGTCTCCGACCTGCTGGACGCCGACCGGGCCGACGCGCTCGACGCCGCCAACCGCGAGGAGCAGCAGGCGCTGCGCGAGGCGCACGAGAACCGGCGCCGCCAACCGATGCTCACCCTTGAGCAGGCCCGCGCGAACGCGGAACGCCCGGCGTTCGACGCGATCCCCGTCCCCGAGTTCACCGGCCTGAAGGTCGTCACGCCGAGCCTGACCGAGCTGCGCGAGATGATCGACTGGCGCTTCTTCTTCCTGGCCTGGGAGCTCAAGGGCAACTTCCCCGCGATCCTTGAGCAGCCCGCCGCCCGTGACCTGTACGACGACGGTCAGCGATTGTTCGACCAGATCATCGCCGACGGCTCGCTGCGGCCCGAGGGCGTCTACGGCTTCTGGCCCACGCACTCCGAGGGCGACGACCTGGTGCTGGAGAGCGGCATCAGGATCCCGATGCTGCGTCAGCAGACGCTCAAGCCGGAGGGGCGGCCCAACCGCTGCCTCTCCGACTACGTGGCGCCCGCGGGTGACCACCTCGGCGGGTTCGCGGTCGCCGTGCACGGCGCCGAGGAACTGGCCGCCCGCTACGAGGCACGGCACGACGACTACCAGGCCATCCTGGTCAAGGCGCTCGCCGACCGTCTCGCCGAGGCGTTCGCCGAGCTGATCCACCTGCAGGCCCGCCGTTCCTGGTTCGAGCCGGACGCCCAGCCCGACCTCGCGGACCTGCACGCCGAGCGCTACCGGGGCATCCGGCCCGCGCTGGGATACCCGGCCTGCCCCGACCACACCCGCAAGCGGACGCTGTTCGACCTGCTCGGCGCGGAGTCGCACGGCATGGTCCTCACCGAGTCCTACGCGACGACCCCGGCGGCGAGCGTCAGCGGTTTGATCTTCGCCCACCCCTCCGCCCGCTACTTCACCGTCGGGCGGCTCGGCCGAGACCAGATCGAGGACTACGCGCGCCGTACGGGGATGAGCCTGGAGGAGACCGAGCGCTGGCTGCGCCCGAACCTCGCCTACGAGCCCTGATCGCGCCGATCTCGCCGGTGCTGAGCCGTGCCCCGGTCTTTCGGGGTACGGCTCAGCGCACGCGTCTGGCGGCTCTGCCGCCCAGGTGCAGGAACGTGATCTGTCCGGTCTCGTCACGCAGGAACCGGCCGATGGCCTGCCGGGGGTCGGTGGCGAGCGTCAGGTCGTCGGTGCCCTCCACCAGCGCGAGCGGCATGTCGGGCATGCCCTCGACCCCCGCGGCCACCAGGTGGGGTCGCAGCACGAACCGCGCCGTCAGTTTCTCGTCCACCGCGAGGGTCCACTGCCCGGCGTCGTAGTCGCCCGCGTACTCCGGCCCGGGCTCGCGCAGCGGCAGCCGTACGGGCTGGGGCGCCACGCCGAGCAGGTGCTCCAGGCACCAGTCGGTCACCAGCGCGCCCAGCGCCTTGCCGGGGGCCGAGTTGGTGAGCGTGGTGACGGCGAAGCCGCGCTCGGGGACCATCACGAACGTCGACAGTTGCAGGTTGCCGATGTTGCCGCCGTGCGTGACCAGCCGCAGGCCCGCCCGCTCCTCAAGCAGCCACGGCAGGCCGATGCCGCTCCACGGCGCCCCGAGGTGGACGTGCTCGCGCCGCATCAGCTCCCTGGTCGCGGCCCCGACCGGCTCGTCGTCCACGGTGGCGGTGCCCAGGTGGAAGGCGGCGTAGCGGAGCTGGTCGCGGACCGAGGAGGCGAGCCCGCCCTCGGGCATGGCGTCGCGGAACAACCCCCAGGAGTGCGCGGCGTGCGGGCCGTCCTGCCGGACGACATGCCCGACGGCGTGCGCCCTTGGCGCGACCTCCCAGGGGAAGAAGAAGCTCGATTCCATCCCCAGCGGGCCGAGCACGATCCTGCCCACCGCCGTCTCGTACGGCTCGCCGCACACGACCTCGATGAGCCTGCCGAGCAGCCTGAATCCGGCGTTGCTGTAGGAGGCGAGTTCTCCCGGCGCGAAGAGCTGGGGCAGCCGGTCGTAGGTGGCGACGGAGGCGGCCAGGGCGTCGGCGCCCCAACTGTCGCCGTCGTCGATGTCGCCGAGGAAGCCGCCGGTGTGGGTGAGCAGGTGCCTGACGGTCAGCTCCTCGGCCGCCCGCTCGTCGGCGAGCCGCAGATCGGGCAGGTAGCGCCGTACGGGGCCGTCCAGGTCGAGCAGGCCGCGCTCGACGAGGTGCATGGCGGCCGTCGCGGTGACCGTCTTGGTGGTCGATCCGATCTGGAACAGCGTGTCGCCCGTCACGGCGGCCGGGGCCTCGACGCTGGTGACGCCGGTGGTGAGGACGTGCTCCTCACCGTCGACGATCACGCCGACGGCGGCGCCGGGGACCTGGAGGGAGGCGGCCTGACTGTCGAGCAGGCTCCGCAGGTGGGTGAGGTCAGCCATCCACCCATCCTGCTGAGGACGGGGACCGGGGGGCTTCGTCGGGTTCGACCATTTCCCGCGTCCCGTTCGTCCGGGAGTCCCGCGCCGGGGTCCGCCGGTGACGCCCGCATGGAGGGGCACCCGCGGACCGCGCGGAGAGCGGAGGCTAGTGCCAGACCTTGGCGTGGCGGATCTTCGCCGGGAGGACGGGCTTGCCGTCGACCGGCGGGGTCGGGCCGTCCGGGGTCGGCTGGATGCCACCGGCGGCGATGCGGTCGAGCGCGGCCAGCCCTGCGGCGTTGACCGTGCCGAAGACCGTGTAGTTGGGCGGCAGGCCGGAGTCGCCGTAGACGAGGAAGAACTGGCTGCCGTTGGTGTCCGGTCCGGCGTTGGCCATGGCCAGCACCCCCCGGGCGTAGGCCTTGCGGGTGCCGGTGGTGTCGCCCGGCCACGGCGGCAGGTCGGTGGGCAGCTCGTCCTTGTACTTGTAGCCGGGCCCGCCCTCGCCGGTGAAGCCGGGGTCGCCGCACTGCAGCACCTTGAGCCTGTCGTAGGCGGTCAGCCGGTGGCAGCCGGTGAAGTCGTAGAAGCCGTGCTTGGCCAGGTGGACGAAGCTCTGCACCGTGCAGGGCGCCTTGGCGGCGTTGAGGGTCAGGCCGATGCGGCCGTGGTTGGTCTCCAGGGTCGCGACGACAGTCCTGGTCGGGGTGCGCCACGGGTCCGGCGGCAGCGGCACGCGCCGTACGGCGGGGTCGTCGGGGGTCGCGGTGTAGTGGCACGGCCCCTTCGTCGCCTTGGGCGGCCTGAGAGCCGGGTCCGTGGCCGCGGAGGCGGGCAGGGAGCCGAGCGCGACCAGCGAGCCCGCCGTCGCGGTGGCCAGGGCGGCGCGTGCCGCGAATCGTAACAACGTGCTGTCGGACATCCGGAAGTCCTCCTGGGGGGTGATCAACAGAACCCCTGAGGTGTAATCCATCTGACCGGCACAGTCAAGGGTCCCCGCCCGCCGGGGATCACCAGCTCTCGTCCTCGCGCAGGAACCGCCACAGCCGGTCGGTGGAGTTCTGGTCGCGGGCGAGGTGGAGGGTGTCCCAGCTACCGGGGCCCTGGTAGGTGTCCAGGGTCAGCGCGAGGGTGGTGTTGAGCCGGGGACGGTAGGCCGCCCAGCCGGTGCGGTGGTCGGAGTGGCCCTGCTCGGGGCGGCGGGACCAGTCCTGCAGGGGTGAGCCGTTGCAGGTGCGGACGACCACCTTGTCGGCCGCCTTGGGAAGGCCGGTCACCGGCTGCAGGCACTTGTTGGCCGCCTCGTTCTTGATCACGTAGTAGCCGTCCTCGGTGACGGTGTAGGTCCACTTGACCGTCCGGTATCTCCAGCGGGGGTGGCGCAGGGCGATCGCCTCCGCGCCGTCGGCGAGGCTGTCGCCGAGGATGGCCAGGCGGCTGCCGTCCATCCTGCTGATGAGTTCCCGGTTGGTCTGCGGGGGGTCGGCGTGTGCGGCGGGCGCGCAGATCAGTGCGGCCGCGATGAGCACGGCCACCGCGCACACGATCTGGCTGGTGGTGGGCATGGGAGTTTCTCCTGAGGGGCTGGCGACACGGACCTCCGTGTTGTCACATAAAGTAGCCAGTCGGATACTTTGCGTGCGCTTCCCTGGGGGAGGCTTCTCCGTCTCCCCGAGCCACACAGTCCTCACGGGGAGAACCGTTTAACTCGTCATGGTCTTTCGGCCAGGACGCGGCGCAGGACCCCTCCGAGCCGTGAAAGGCGTGTAGAGGATGGCCTCGTCGCGGTTCGGGTCGAACTCCGCGATGGCGACGCAGGCGGGCGGCGGACCGCTCAGGTCCCCGGTCCGAGCCGGGGCAGCGTACGGCGTGGCGGGCTGGCCGCTCATCCGGTTACGGCTGGGCGGCCCCTGCTGATCATCCGCCGATCGGCGTCGCCGTACGCTCAGGTGGGGGCCCACAGGCGGTCGGCCTCTCCCGCGGCGAGCCGCCCCCGGTAGACGTCGATCTTGTGGGTGATGAGCTTGAGGCTCTCCTGGACCTCGGCGAGCTTGTCGGCCACCTCGACGCGGTGCGCCTCCAGGAGGGCGAGCCGCTCCTGCTCGTTGCCCGCCCCCTCCGCCACGAGCTCGGCGTAGCGCCTGATGGTCCTGATCGGCATGCCGGTCGCCCGCAACCTGGTGCAGATGAGGATCCAGTCGAGGTCGATCCGGTGGTATCTGCGCCACCCGCCCGCGGTGCGGTCCACGGTGGTGACGACCAGCCCGGCGCGCTCGTAGTAGCGCAGCGTGTGCACGCTGACCCCGGTACGGCGGGCGGCCTCGGCGATGCTCAGCCCCTCATCGGCGCTGTGATTGACTTCGAGCACGCTCTAAATCCTAGCGTCGCGTTCATGACTCAACTCGACCCCGCCCGGCGCCGTCGGCTTCTGGTGCTCGCGATCTGCTGTGTCAGCGCGGCCGTCGTGGTCATGGACATCTCCATCGTCAACGTCGCGCTGCCCGCGATCCGCCGCGACCTGAACGCCTCGGTCTCCGGCCTGCAGTGGACGGTCGACGCCTACACCCTGGTCCTCGCCGGTTTCCTGGTGCTGGCGGGTTCGACCGCCGACCGGATCGGCCGCAGGAGGGTCTTCCAGATCGGCCTGGCCACCTTCGGGATCGGCTCGCTGCTGTGCGGCCTGGCGCCGAGCGTCGGCTGGCTGGTCGCGGCGCGGACGGTACAGGCCGTCGGCGGCACGATGCTCAACCCGGTGGCGATGGCGATCGTCGCCACAGCCTTCCCCGAACCCGCGGAACGGGCCAGGGCCATCGGCGCGTTCGGCGCGACGACCGGCCTGGCGCTGGCGCTCGGCCCGGTCCTCGGCGGTCTCCTGGTCGACGCCTTCGGCTGGCACGCCGTCTTCTGGGTCAACGTGCCGGTCGTGGCCGCCGCGATCGGGTGCGCCGCGCTCCTCGTGCCCGAGTCCCGCGCTCCCCGGCCACGCCGCTTCGACCCGGTGGGCCAGGCCCTGGTGGTCCTGGTGCTCGGCTGCGTCGTCTACGCGGTGATCGAGTCCGGGCGGTTCGGCTGGACCTCGCCGGTCATCCTCGGCCTGTTCGCCGTCGCCACGCTCGGCGTTCTCGGCCTCGTCGGCTACGAGCCACGCCGTGCCGACCCGCTGCTCGAACCGCGCCTCTTCCGCAGCGTGCCGTTCGGTTCGGCGATTGCGACGGCCTTCCTCGCCCTGTGCGGGTTCGGGATGTTCCTGTTCGTGACGACCCTGTACCTGCAGGAGGTACGCGGCATGTCCGCGCTGACGGCCGGACTGTGCCTGCTGCCGGTCGGGGCGCTGACCGTGGTGCTCTCCCCCATCACCGGACGGCTCGTCGGCACCCGTGGCCCCCGGCTGCCCCTGGTCGTCGCCGGGAGCGCGCTGGCGCTCGGCGGTCTCGCCTCACTCGGACTCGGACCCGCCACCCCGCTGCCGGCCGTACTCGCGACGTTCCTGCTGTTCGGTATCTTCATGGGGACCGTCAACCCGCCGATCACCAACACGGCGGTGTCCGGGATGCCCCGCTCGATGGCCGGGGTCGCCGCCTCGCTGGCCTCCGTCGGCAGGCAGAGCGGCACCACGCTGGGTGTCGCGCTCGCCGGGATGATCACGGGCCCGGCCCTCACCCGTGGTGGTACGGCCTTCGCCGCCGCCGAGCACGGCGTGTGGTGGCTGGTGACCGGACTCGGCGTCGGCATCGTGGCCCTGGGACTGCTCGCCACCGGACGCGGGGCCATGGCGACCGCGGACAGGGCGGCCGCGCTGTTCGAGAACCTGGACGGCCTCAGCGTCCGGTGAACCTGTCCACCAGGAGGTCGAGCCGCCGCGCCGTCCCCTCCTCGGTCAGGCGGCCCGAGCGGGTGAGCGCGACCAGACCGTGCAGGGCCGACCAGAAGACCTCGACGAACAGGCCGGGGTCGGCGTCCCCGGCCACGTCGGCGAGCGTGTCGAGCAGCGCCCCGAACGCCTCACGCAACGGCGCCGGGGTCGCCGGGTCGGTGAAGGGAAGCCCGGCGTCGAGCAGGAACATGGCGTCGTAGAGCGCCGGGTTACGCTCGGCGAAGGCGACATAGGCCTCCGCGAGCGCGGCCACCGCGGCCCGCCCCCGTGGGCCGCCCGCGACCGCGCTCCGGATCGCCGCCGTCAGCTCGGCGAACCCCTCAAGGGCCACCGCCCCGACGATCTCGCGTTTGCCGCGGAAGTGGCTGTAGAGCACGGGCTGGCTGTACTCGATGCGCTCGGCCAGGCGGCGCGTGGTCACCGCGTCCCACCCCCGCTCCTCGGCGATCCCCCTGGCCGTCGCGACGATCAGTTGGTGGCGGCGTGCCCGCTCACGCTCCTTGCGTTCCCGTACCGGCATCCTCGAACTCTAGCACCGCTAGACATTCGAGCACCGATTCCACAGCCGGTTCAGCAGTAACGAAGACCGTCGAACCTGCCGGGCCGACCCCAGCTCCACTCCTTCGAGGTCCCCGGACGGTAGGACCAGCAGGCCTTGTCGCCACGCCTGGCGACGATCACCTTGACCCGCACGGCCCGGGGGCACGTGTTCGTGACCCGCACCTTTCTCGCCCCCAGGGATTTCGTCCACACACAGGTGGGCACCGGCGCGGAGGTCACCCCCGTGTCGGTCCGCGCGGAGGCGGCCGAGGCGGGAACGATCGTCAACCCGCCCACCGCGAGGGCCGCCAGGGAAAGCGCGACCTTTCGTTTCACGTTCATGTTTCTCCTTTTCGCCGTCGCCGTTCCGTGAGCGAGGTGTTTTTCGCTCCACGGCCTGTTTCTAACGGCCGTTGGTTGTCCAGTGTCGGAGCGTGGACACCGGACAACAGACTCTGGACAATGGGCGTCGGCATTCCTGACAGGCGGAAGGTGAAGATGCCGCGAGCTGAGCGTCCACTGGAAAACGATGGCAGCGCGCTGACACGTTTCGCCGCTGACCTGCGATTACTCAGGGCCAAAGCGGGAGGGCCGCCCTATCGTGAGCTGGCCAGGCACGCCCACTACTCCTCGGCGACCCTGGCGGACGCGGCCTCGGGGCGGAAACTGCCGAGCCTGGCCGTCACGCTCGCCTACGTGCGGGCCTGTGGCGGTGACGCCTCGGAATGGGAGGCGCGATGGCGGATTCTGGCCGCCGAATCCGCGGTGGAGAAAACGGCCGGAGAGCCCCCGCAGGTGGATAACGGCGGCGTGCGGAATCCGTATGTCGGGCTGGTCGCATTCCAGCGGGAGGACGCGGAGTGGTTTTTCGGCAGGGAAAGGCTCGTTGAGAATCTGCTCTCCCTCGTGAGGGAACGGCGTTTTCTCGTGGTGTTCGGCTCCTCGGGATCGGGAAAGTCGTCACTGCTGCGGGCCGGGCTGCTGCCCGCGACCCCCTGGCCCACGGCGCTGTTCACCCCGGGACCGCATCCGCTGGACGAGTGCGCCGCGCAACTGGCCGCCCTGGGCACGGGACCGGCCTCCGCCGTACGAGGAGAGCTGGACAGAAGCCCGCGCGCCCTGCACCTAGGCGCGTTGCAGGCGCTGGCCGGGCGGTCCCCGCACGACGAGCTGCTGGTGGTCGTGGACCAGTTCGAGGAGGTCTTCACCCTGTGCCGCGACGCGGAGGAACGGGCCCGGTTCGTCGAGGCGCTGGCGGTCGCCGCGCGTACGGCCAACAGCCGCACCCGTGTCGTCCTCGGGGTGCGCGCCGACTTCTACGCCCGCTGCGCCGAGCACCCCCACCTGGCCGAGGCGATCGGCGACGCCCAGCTCCTGGTGGGCGCGATGAGCGTCGAGGAGCTGCGCCGGGCCATCAGCCAGCCCGCCGTCCGGGCGGGATGCGCGGTCGAGAGCGCGCTGCTGGCCCGCCTGGTCGCCGACACCGCGGGGCAGGCGAGTGCGCTGCCGCTGCTCTCGCACGCCCTGCGGGAGACCTGGCACCGCCGCCGTGGCAACACCCTCACCCTGTCCGGCTACGAGCGGGCCGGTGGCGTGGACGGGGCGATCGCGGCCACCGCCGAGCAGCTGTACACGCGGCTGTCCGCCTCCCAGGCCAGGCAGGCGCGGCGCATCATGCTGCGGCTGGTCAACCCGGGTGAGCAGGCGATCGACACCCGCCGCCCCGCCTCCTACGCCGAGCTCATCCCCGACACGGACTCCGACGCCGCGCAGGTGCTGGAACGGCTGACCGCCGCCCGCCTGGTGACCCTGCACGAGGGCGTCGTGGAACTCGCGCACGAGACCCTCATCGTCTCCTGGCCACGCCTGGGGAGGTGGATCGACCAGGAGCGTGACCTGCTGCGCGTGCAGCGGCGGCTGACCGAGGCCGCCACCGGCTGGCGGGATCTCGGGCACGACCCCGGCGCTCTCTACCGGGGGGTCCGCCTGGAGGCGGCCCGGCCCCTGCTGGCCCGCCCCGGGGAACTCACCGAGCTGGAGAACACCTTCCTGCGGGCCTCCGTGGACGCCGCCGCCCAGGCGGGGCGCGCCGCCGTACGACGTGTGAGATTGGCGCGCCTCGCGGTGGCCGCGCTGACCGTGCTGACGCTCGTCGCCGTGAGCGCCGCCGTGCTCGCGGTCAACGCCGCTGGCCGGGCCGACGCGCGGAGCAGGGAGGCGCTGGCGCACCTGCTGGCGCTCCGCAGCGAGGAGTTCACCACGGCCGATCCGGCCTTCGCGGGACTGCTCGCGGCGGCCTCCTGGCGCTTCGCCCCGACGGCCGAGGGACGGCACACGATGCTCACGACCCTGTCCACGGGCCTGCGCGGTGTGCTGGACAACCATGTCAACTACATCGGCACCGTGGCCTTCAGCCCGGACGGCAGGGTCCTGGCCGCCGTGAGTGACCTGGGTGTGCAGCTGTGGGACGTGGCGACTCATCGTCGCACCGCGGTTCTGGGGGCCCCCTCGGCTTCCGGCCGTCATGATGTCGCGCTGGCGTTCAGTCCGGACGGTGCCGTGCTGGCCACCGGGGGCCGTGAGCCCGGCGTCCGGCTGTGGGACGTGACGACCCGCCGCCCGATCACCACCCTGCCCACCGGTCGCGCCTCGGTCACCCTCCTGAAGTTCAGCACGGACGGCACCGCCCTCGGCGCGGTCGGTAGCAACGGCGTCATCCGGCTGTGGGATGTCGCGACCCGCCATCTGAGCGTCACCATGCGCGTCATCCAGACCGACCACGTCGACAGCTTCGCCAACCACACCACGATGGCCTTCACCCCGCAGGGAGTCCCCCTGGTCGCAGCCTTCCAGAAGGGAGGTCTCCGCCTGTGGGATCTGGCCACTCGCCGCATGACCACCATGCCGGTCAAGGGCACGGACTTCCTCTCCGCACGGGTGACCTTCAGCCCGGACGGCACCACGCTGGCGGTCTCCGACGACGGCGAAAGCGTGCGGTTGTGGGACAGCGTCACCCACCGTCCGAAGGGAAGCCTGCCGTCCGGCCAGGCGTCCGCGCTGGCCTTCAGCCCGGACGGCGGCATGCTGGCCACCGTCAGTCGCTGGGACAACCGCGTCCAGCTGTGGGACACCGCGACCCGTCGTCCCATCGGTGCCGTGGTCTCCGGGAACATCGACCTGGTCAGCAGCATGGCCTTCAGCCTCGACGGCACGCGGCTTGCCGTCGCGAGCCTGGGCGGCGCCGTCCGGCTGTGGGACACGACCTTCCGCCGTCCAACCGGCCTCCGGCTGCCCGGATCCGGCAGCGCCAACGCTGTGGCGTTCAACCCGGATGGCACACGACTTGCCGCCGCGCGGGCGGACGGGAGCATCCGGCTCCTCGGCACCGACGGGCGCCAGGCCGGTGCCCCGCTGACCGGCCATGCCGGGGGTGTGGACGCGGTGGCCTTCAGCCGGGACGGTACACGGCTGGCCAGCGGCGGCCGTGACAAGACCGCCCGTGTGTGGGACGTCGCCACCCGTCGCCAGATCGGCATCCCGTTGACCGGTCACATCAGTGGCGTTGAGGCAGTGGCCTTCAGTCCGGACGGCACGCGGCTTGTCACCGGCAACTGGAACGGCGTCATCCGGATCTGGGATCTCACCACACACCGTCAGATCGGCACTCCGCTGACCGGCCATACCGGGAGCATCGCAGGGATCGCGTTCAGTCAGGATGGCGCGCGGCTGGTCAGCGCGAGCGGGGACGGCGACGTCCGGCTGTGGGACCTCACCGCCCACCGCCAGATCGGTGCTCCGCTGACCAACCACAACAGTGCCGTGGCCGCCGTGGCGTTCAGTCCCGATGGCACCACGCTGGCCAGTGGGTCGGACGGGGAGGTCAGGCTCTGGGACACGGCCACGCACGGTCCGATCGGCGTTCCCCTGACCGGTCACACCGGTGCCGTCAACGTGGTGGAGTTCAGCCCCGACGGCGCCACCCTGGTCACAGCCGACGAGAACGGAACCGTCCAGCTGTGGGACGTCGCCGTACGTAAACCGATCGGTGCCCCGCTCGCAGATCGCGCCGGTGCCGTGGCAGCGGTGGCCTTCGCCCCCGACGGCACCACGCTGACGGGCGCCGGGTCGGCGGGGACGATCCGCCGATGGAGGACGGAGATCCCCGCCGACCCGGTCGCGACGCTCTGCGCCGTCGTGGGGCGCTCCCTCACCCGGGAGGAGTGGCGTCAGTACGTCCCGGGGCAGCCCTTCCAGCAGGTCTGCCCCGCTGCCTAGGGCCGGGGTTCACGCAGGAGACCGGCCCCGGCCCGGATGGCGGCGGCGCTGTCCGGCTCCCGCCCGTCGGTGAAGGTGACGTTGGCCTCGTAGGTGACCCCGGCGGGGGGCGCGTCGGCGCCGATCGGGTCGGCGTCCCAGACGTTGCCGCGATAGACGACGTTGTCCAGCGGCGGCGACACGTGCAGGATGGCCGTGCTGTCGGCCCTGACGACCAGGTTCTCCTCGACCGTCACCCATGCCGCGCCGTAGTCGGTGTAGAGGCCGAAGTTGTACGGCGTGCGCGTGTCCTCGATGACGTTGCCCCGCACGACCGCCCCCGAGTCGTGCGAGTCGCCCTGCGGACCGGCCAGGTAGACGCCTCCCCCGTCGGCCAGCGTCCGCATCGTGCCGGTCGTGAGGTTGTTCAGGACGCGGGTGCCCGTGCCGGGTCCGACGACGATGCCGCAGTGGGGCACGTCGGCGACGTGGTTGTGCGCGACCGTGCAGCCGGTCGTGTCGCTCAGCGCGACGCCGGGGGTGCCGGAGAACTCCAGGCCGACGTGGTGGATCCGGTTGTCCTCGACGAGGACGGAACGGCTGCCGCCGACCACGATCCCCCCTGCGGAGAGCGTGTCGAAGTCGCATCCGCGCACCGTGACGTCCTCGGATCCGGACACGCCGAGCCCGGTGGCGCCGAGCCGGGTGAAGCGGCATCCCTCGAACCGCACGCCGGAGGCGTTCTCGACCACCACGCAGGCCGGGACCGTGGCGGACTCCTCGGGCACCGTGACCGAGGAGCCCGCGTCGTCGATCGGGACCGTGGTGATCGGGCCGCCGACGTAGAAACCGCTGCCGTGGTAGTGAAGGAAGCCCTCGGGACCGCTCGGCCGCAGCCAGGTGGCCTCGGCGAACGTCACCCCGAGGAACGTCACGCCGCCCGGGCCGGTGACGCGCAGCAGGGTCTCCAGGACCGGCGCGACCACCCCGGTGCGTTCCGGGTGCTCGCCGGGCCGGGGCAGGTAACGCAGCACGTGGTGGCCGGGACGTGAGCGGTCCAGGACGAACGTGCCGGGTTCGGTGAGGAAGGAGGCGTCGTTCTCCACCCGGGTCGGCAGCCCCGGCCCCCGTGAGGTCTGGCCCTCCCAGGTGGAGTTGTACAGCTCCAGGGCGCGTCCGAACGCGGGCTGCGCCATGGTGATCACGGTGCCGTCGCCGTCGGCCGTGACGGAGGCGACACCGAGGCGGGCCTCGGTCCACGGGTAGACGCCCCGGTGGACGAACTCCACGTCGCCGGGGCTCTGCCAGGCCAGCGGCGCCGCGCTGCCGGTGGTGTAGCCGGTCTCGGTCATGGTGACCTCGCCGGGGAGGGTCTCGACTCCCGCCCGCTCGGCCCGTCGGCCGTCCACGTAGAGCTGGCGGGTGTCCAGGTCGCCGACGTCGGCCAGCCACACGCCGTCCTGCTCCTGCCAGCCGGTGACGGTACGGCCGCCGCTGACGACGACTTTCTCCTGGTCCGCGGCCTGGAAGGTGATGTGGGCGCCGGGGGCGGTGGTGAGTTCGAGCGGTTCGGTCAGCACGTGCGTGCCCGCCCCGAGCCGCACGACGACCTCTCCGGTGAGGGAACCGGCAGCCCGTACGGCGTGGCCGAGGGTGGCGAAGGGGCGCTCCCGCGTCCCCGGGGCGGAGTCGTCCCCGGCGAGGGCGTCTCCGTTGAGGGAGTCTCCGTTGGGGGCCACGAAAAGTTCGGTCATGGGCATGTCACCTCGGGTCATGTTTATGGCGTACACATGGTGTATACCATAAACATGGGAGGAAAGCGCAAGGCGGATGATCCGGACTACACGGTCGAGCTGTTGTGGCAGCGGGACGGCGCGGAGGCGAGACAGGGGCTGAGCCTGGGCAGGATCGTGCGCGCGGGCGTCGAGCTGGCCGACGCCGAGGGCCTGGCCGGGCTGTCGATGCGCAAGGTGGCCGAGCGGCTCGGTTTCACCACCATGTCGCTCTACCGGCACGTGTCCGGCCGCGAGCAGCTCATCGACCTCATGTGCGACGCGGTGGCGGGCGAGAGCGTCGGCGCGGGGGACGCGGCGGAACGGGACGGCTGGCGGGCGCGGCTTGAGGCGTGCGCCAGGGAGGGCTGGGCGCTGCGCCGCCGTCATCCCTGGCTGGCGGAGGTGCGGGGCGGGCGCCACGTGCCCGGCCCCAACGTCATCGCGTGTTACGAGCAGATGCTGGCCGCGGTCGCCGGGACCGGCCTGTCCCCCTCCGAGGTGATCGCGGTCGCCGGTCTCGTCGGCAGGTTCGTCGACTCCGAGGCGCTGCTGCTGGCCGAGACGGCCGAGACGGAGCGGCGCAGCGGCCTCAGTGAGGAGGAGTGGTGGGGAAGCCGCGACACGCTGTTCGAGCGGCTGAACGACTACCCCACGATCGCCCGCCTGTGGGAGGAAGGGGGCTTCGACCAGCCGGAGGACCCCTTCGAGTTCGGCCTCGCCCGGCTGCTGGACGGCATCGAGCTGCTGATCCAGCGTTACAAAACTAGTGACGAAACAGGGGTGTGTGTCATGTGTGGCACGCCGGTCGAGCAACCCGCCTCGGGACGTCCCAAGGCGTACTGCTCCCCCTCGTGCCGCCAGCGGGCCTACCGCAGGCGTAGAACCGGTCAGGACTGAGCGGCTCTGTCGGCCACCAGCAGCAGACCGGCCGTGGCGCTCCGTGTGAGAGCCGTGGACACCGCGATCAGCCCCTCGCCCGTGCGAACGGGTTGGGCAGGCCGAAGTCGGCGCAGAGCAGGTCCTGGTCGACGACTCCTGCGGCGAGGGTGCCCGAGGCCGCCGCGGCGACGACCGCCGCCAGGGGGATCGGTACGGTGGCCCGCCGTGCCATGTCACCGGCCGCGTAGACGCCGGGCACGCCGGTCCGGCCGAACTCGTCCACCTCGACACACCCGTCGTCGAAGGTCGCACAGCCGAGCCGGGCTGCCAGGTCGGAGCGCTGCCGTGGCACGTTGACGACGAACACCGCGTCCCTGGCCAGGGCGGGGCCGCCCTCGAACACGACCTGCTCAAGCCGACCGTCCGTTCCCTCCAGGCGGGTGACGGCCTCACACCGTACGGCGAGGCCGTACGACTCCAGCGTGTCCCGCGCCGACGGGTCGAGCGGTTCACCGTCGGCGCAGAGCACGACGTCGGCGGCGAACCGGCTCAGTTGCAGCGCCAGCCGTACCCTGGCCGGACCGGCGCCGAGGACGGCGACGCGCCTGCCGGTGCACTCGTAGCCATGGCAGTAGGGGCAGTGGAAGGCGGAGCGGCCCCACAGCGCCTCCACCCCGCGCGGTCCGGTGAGGTCGTCGGCCAGCCCGGTGGCCAGGAGCAGGCGCCGGGTGCCCGCCGTACCGCCGTCGGACAGGTCCAGCTCGAAGCCGTCGGCCAGCGCGCGGACGGCGGTGACCGTCGCCGTCCGCGTCCGCACGGTCTCGTAGGCGGCCCGTTCCTCCTGGGCGAGCGCGCGCAGCTTCGCGGGCGGCGTGCCGTCCCGGGTCAGGAAGTTGTGCACGGCGTCGGCGGTCGCGTTGCGGCCCTCCCCCGCGTCGACCAGCAGGGTCGTCCTGTGGACCCGGCCGAGGGTCAGGGCGGCGGACATCCCGGCCGGTCCTCCACCGACGATGACGACGTCGAACATGCTTGCCTCCGGTGAGTGGTCGCTTGACGTGGAGGCAAGTCTGCAAGTTCATGTCAACATGAAGTCAAGCGATTCCATGCGCATCGGGGAGCTCGCGGAGCGGTTCGACCTCGCCCCGCACGTTCTGCGCCACTGGGAGTCCATGGGGCTGCTGACCCCCGCGGAGCGGGTCAACGGCCGCCGCCGCTACACCCGTGACCATGCCATCCGTGTCATGACGATCATCCGCGCCAAGGCGGCGGGGATGAGCCTCGACCAGATCCGCGACGTCCTGACCGTCTCCGGCGGGGCCGAGCGCCGGGAGCTCCTCCGGCGGCACCACGCGGAGCTGGAGCGCAGACTCCGCGAGATCTCGGCCTCCAAGGCGCTCATCGAGCACCTCATGCGGTGCACGGCGGACGACTTCACCCGCTGTCCCGACTACCGGCGCCTCGCGGAGGGCGCGATCGACCCCGGCAGCCACCACGGGGACGGGTGCGTGGTCTCACCCTGACCGTCCGCGCCCTTTCTCGCGAGTGCCCGCGAAGACACGAAATATCAGCATTTAGTGCGAGAACACATGGTTGGAAAATGATTGGACGGGATGATGCCCGGACTTGTAGCTTGCGGTTGACCGTGACACCGCGCCAGGAGGTGAGACCCATGAACGCTGTATCAATGTGGGTGCTCCCCCTTTCCGTCACGGCCGGGCGATTGACGTAGGTGTCGCCGGGAGCGCCTCGCCAACAAGGCACTCCCGAAAGGCAACACCTATGAACTCTTCGCGGTTCCCCGCCGAGTCCACCTTCGATGTGATCATCGCCGGGTGCGGGCCGACCGGCGCGACGCTGGCCGCCGAGCTGCGGCTGCACGACGTGCGGGTGCTCGTCGTCGAGAAGGAGACCGGGCCCAAGTCGTTCGTCCGCATCGTCGGTCTGCACATGCGCAGCCTTGAGCTGATGGCGATGCGCGGCCTGCTGGAGCGCGTCCTCCAGCACGGAAGGCAGCGTCCGGCCGGTGGTTTCTTCGCCGCCATCAACAAGCCTGTGCCCAAGGGCCTGGATTCGGCGCACGCCTACCTGCTGGGCATCCCGCAGCCGGTCATCGAGCGTCTGCTCGAAGAACGCGCGACCGAACTGGGCGCTCAGGTCCAGCGCGGTCGCGCGGTTGCCGGTTTCGAGCAGGACGACGAGGGCGTGACCGTCGAGCTGGCCAACGGGGAGCGGCTGCGTTCGCGCTATCTCGTCGGCTGTGACGGCGGGCGCAGCACGGTGCGCAAACTGCTCGGCGTCGGCTTCCCCGGCGAGCCCTCTCGGACCGAGACGCTGATGGGCGAGATGGAGGTGGGCCTGCCGCAGGAGGAGATCGCCGCCAGGGTGCGCGAGGTCCACGAATCCCACCAGCCGTTCTGGCTCCGGCCCTTCGGCCAGGGGATCCACAGCGTCGTCGTCCCCGCCCAGGGGGTCAGCGACCGTACGGAGCCGCCCACCCTTGAGGATTTCAAGCAGGCGTTGCGCGCCGTCGCCGGAACGGACTTCGGCGTGCACTCCCCGCGCTGGCTGTCCCGCTTCGGGGACGCCACCCGGCTGGCCGAACGCTACCGGGTCGGGCGAGTGCTGCTGGCCGGTGACGCGGCGCACATCCATCCGCCGACCGGGGGGCAGGGCCTCAACCTGGGCGTCCAGGACGCGTTCAACCTCGGCTGGAAGCTGGCCGCGCAGATCCGTGGCTGGGCGCCGGAGGCGCTGCTGGACACCTACCAGGCCGAACGGCACCCGGTCGCCGCGGACGTGCTGGACAACACCCGCGCCCAGATGGAGCTGCTGTCCCCCGAGCCGGGCCCGAGGGCCGTGCGCAGGCTGCTCACCGAGCTGATGGACTTCGACGAGGTGAACCGCCATCTGATCGAGAAGATCGCCGCGATCGGCATCCGCTACGACCTCGGCGAGGGTCCCGACCTGCTCGGCCGCCGCCTGCGCGACATCGACGTGAAACAGGGCCGCCTCTACGACCTGCTGTACCACGGTCGTGGCCTGCTGCTGGACCGCACCGAACGCCTGACCGTCGGCGGCTGGTCGGACCGGGTGGACCACCTCGCGGATCCCACCGCGGCGCTGGACGCCCCGTGCGTCCTGCTCCGCCCCGACGGCCATGTCGCCTGGATCGGTGACGACCAGCGGGACCTGGACGACCACCTCTCCCGCTGGTTCGGCACGCCCACCGGCTGATCCCGCCTCGGCGGGCGTTCGTCGAACAACCCTCGAACGAACGCCCGCCGAGACGCGTGGCTCCGGCCGGGTCAGCCGTTCGCCATGGCCGGCTGCGCCGGGGCGGAGGCCGCCTGGCCCGTACGGCGCAGCCACCAGAGGCGACGGCCGAACGCGACCGCCCCGAGCACGGCGCAGGTGAGGCAGAAGATCGCCAGCATCGGCATCAGCCAGGCGGTGACGATCCAGTAGTGGAAGCTGAACTCCCCCCAGATCGGCGTCGGCAGCAGCACGCTCAGCACCGTCACCAGGGCGAGCGGCAGGAGCCGCAGAACCAGCCTCGGCCGACGTGCCGCACGGCGCCGCGCGGCCCAGCGGCGCGCCCGGACGATCGCGGTGACCAGCAGCGCGGCCATCGCCACCGTGAGCCCGAGCAGGATCGCGTTCACGGCGGTGAGCGGGTTGCTCATCGGCGTCGCCGGTGCCCCGATCCGTTCGGCCAGAAGGTTGGTCGAGAGCAGGCCGGGATCACCGCCGCTGTTGGTCAGGACGAGGGCGGCCACCCCGGTCTTCGGCGAGAAGACCATGTCCCCGGTCCACGTCGCCAGCGTCCCGCCGTGGCCGATCACCGACGGCGGGGCTCCCTCCGTGACGGGACGGGCCTGCCAGCCGAGGGCGTGGTCGCCGGCCTTCGGCTGGACGGTGTGCAACTCGGCCAGGGAGGCGGCACTCAGCAGGCCCGCGCCGAGGGTGCCCTGGTTGAACCGCAGCCACCGCACCATGTCGTCCAGGGTCGAGATCACCCCGCCGTTGCCGACGCAGAACCCCGGCATCTCCGGTGCCGCGAAGGCGACCCCGAGAATGACCTCGTACCCGGGCGTCAGGCCCTCGGCGTGGTCGGAACATCCCAGCGTCGAAGCGGTGTCGGCCATGCCCAGCGGCGTGAACAGCTCGGTGCGGAGGAAGGCGTCGAAGGACTTCCCCGACACCACCTCGACGATCCGCGCCGCGATCGAGTAGTTGGTGTTGTGGTACTCCGCGTGGGTGCCCGGAGCGGTGGCCAGGGTCTTGTCGGCCAGCCTGGCCACGATCTCCCGCGCGCCACGCGGAGGCGGGAACACGTACTCGTTGTTCGTGCTGATCGACAGCCCCGAGGTGTGACTGAGGATCTGGCGCACGGTGATCCCGGTGAAGCGCGGATCGGCCATCCTGAACTCGGGCAGGACCTTGACGACCGGATCGTCCAGGGAGAGGCGGCCGCGGTCGACCAGCAGCATGATCGCCGTGGCCGTCATCGACTTGCTCATCGACGCGATCCTGAACCGGGTCCGCGCCGTCACCGCGTTACCGTCCCCGTCCCTGCCCCGGACGATCGTCTCGACCGAGGAGCCGTCGATCACGGCCGCCGCGACCCCCGGCGTGCCGTAGACGGAGCGGTAGTCGTCGACCAGCCGTTCGCCGGAGGCGTGGGCCGGTGCCGTCCAGCCGAGTAACAGGGCGACGAGCACACCGGTGAGGACGAACGAGAAGGTCACGCGGGAAGAACGCAGACGTAGGAAGCGCACGACGTCGAACCTAGGACGGGCGCCACCGGCTGGCATCACCCCAAGGGGTGGGACGGCGCCACCCGGAGGGATGGAATCTCAGCCGGGCAGATCGTTGCGGCCCACGAGGCCGTTCTCGTAGGCGTGGATCACCACGTGCACCCGGTCGCGCAGGTTCAGCTTCTGCAGGATGGCCCGGACGTGCGACTTCACCGTGTTCTCGCTCAGCACCAGGTCCGCGCAGATCTCGTTGTTGGACCTGCCCCGGGCGAGCAGGCCGAAGATCTCGACCTCGCGGGGGGTGAGGCCGTCCAGGGCCGTCGTCCTCCGCATGGGCGCCTGCCGTACGAGATCGAGGACCGTCGCGGCCACCCCCGGGGCGAGCGCCGCCGTCCCCGAGGCGACGTCGCACACGGCCTGGGCCAGGGCGGCGGGCCGTACGTCCTTGGTCAGGTAGCCGCTCGCGCCCGCCCGGATGGCGGCCACGACCAGTTCGTCGTCGTCGAACGTCGTCAGCATGAGCACCCGGGTCGCCGGTGAGATCCTGACGATCTCCGCGGTGGCGGCTACCCCGTCCATGCGCGGCATGCGGATGTCCATCAGCACCACGTCGAGGCGGTACCGCCGGACGACCTCGACCGCGTCGCTGCCGTTCGCGACGTCGTGGGTGACCTCGATGCGTTCGTCGGCCGACAGCACCGTGCGGAGCGAGGCCCGCAGCAGCTCCTGGTCGTCGACGAGCATGACGTGGATCCCGGTCACGCCCCCTCCTTCGTGGGGAGCCGCGCCCGCAGCACCCATCCGTCGTTCCCGTCGTCGATCGACAGCGTGCCACCCGCGGTACACACGCGTTCCTCGATCCCTATCAGGCCGGTCCCCTGGCCGCCGGGGTCGCGACGCGCGCTGCCGCCGTCGTCGCGTATCTCGACCACCACCTCGGCCGGGGTCCAGCGCAGGCGGACGGCCACCTCGACCGGCGGTTCGAGGTGGCGCAGCGCGTTGGTGATGCCCTCCTGCACGGTCCTGACCGCCGCGACCTCGGCACTCAGGCTCAGTGGCCGTCGCTCACCCTCCTCGGCGAACGTCACCGTGTGGAGCGGGCTCGCCGCCGAGGCCACGAGATCGGGAAGGGCGTCGAGCGAGATCGGGACCTCCCCGGGCCGGGACTCCGCGCGCGATGCCATGGTGGCCAGCATCGCCCGCAGACCCTGGTGGGCGTCCCGGCCCGCCTCGGCGATGTCGCCGAGCTCGCGGCGGGTCGCCGGATCCGCCGTCGTCACCGCCGCGGCCTCGATCCGCGCGACCATGACGGTGACCGTGTGGGCGATCACGTCGTGCAGGTCGCGGCGGATGCTGGCCCGCTCGTCCGCGACCGCCGCGGCCAGCCGTTCGCTCTCGGCCCGTCGGCGGGCCTCGTACCTGCGCCGTACCAGCAGGGCCGCGAGCCACACCCCGCCGACCACGAGCATCAGCAGCCCGCCCTCGACCAGGCGGTTCCACCCGGCGACGTCAGGGGACAGCCGGGCCCACCCGACCAGCTCGTTGAGGACGATCCCCAGCAGGGCGACGGCCAGCGCGACCACCGAGGACCTGACCGGGACCAGGCCGGTCAGCCGCCACAACGTGAGAGGGAAGCACACGGCCGAGGGCAGCATGATCGGTGACCACCCCGGGAAGGGCATCGCCACCAGGACGAGCATCGCCAGCGCGCCGATCGTGTATCCCACCCAGGGGCGTCGACGGGCCGTCACCGCCCCCACGTGGAGCAGGGCGGTGGCACCCACCATGGCCAGGATCTGCCACGGATCCGCCGCGCCGAGGTACCAGACACCCGCCAGGATGATCAACGTCAGGAGAGCCAGGACCACGTGCGCCGCCACCGTCGTCGCCGGCCAGGTGCTCCGGCGCTGGGAGGCTGTCACGGTCGTCGCCTTCCGGTGGGCTCGTGGTGGTGGTTGGGAGCACAGGATAGCCAGCGGCGGGCAGGCCGTTCGACGGGGTGACCGGGAGCGATGCGGGTATAAGCGCGAATGTCCCCCCATTTCGATCTCGGGGGACCCTGTGGCAGACAACGGCGACCAGAAACAGAAGCAACTCGACCAGTACCGGGTGGACTCGACCGACACCCGCTACACCACCGACCAGGGCGTCCGTGTCGACGACACCGACAACTCCCTGTCGATCGGCGAACGCGGCCCGACGATCCTGGAGGACTTCCTCTTCAGGGAGAAGGTGATGCGCTTCGACCACGAGCGCATCCCGGAGCGGGTGGTGCACGCGCGTGGCTCGGGCGCCTACGGCGTCTTCCAGGTCTACGAGTCCCTGGCCGAGTACACCTGCGCGGACTTCCTGTGTGACCCGTCCCTGGTCACCCCGGTCTTCGTGCGCTTCTCGACCGTGGCGGGCTCGCGCGGGTCGGCCGACACGGTGCGGTACGTGCGCGGGTTCGCCACCAAGTTCTTCACCCGGCAGGGCAACTACGACCTGGTCGGCAACAACATGCCGGTGTTCTTCATCCAGGACGCGATCAAGTTCCCCGACTTCGTGCACGCGGTCAAACCCGAGCCGCACAACGAGATCCCGCAGGCCCAGTCGGCGCACGACACCCTGTGGGACTTCGTGCAGCTGCAGCCGGAGACCATGCACATGATCATGTGGCTGATGTCGGACCGGGCGATCCCGCGCAGCTACCGGATGATGCAGGGGTTCGGCGTGCACACCTTCCGGCTGGTCAACGCCGAGGGGCGGGGCACCTTCTGCAAGTTCCACTGGCGGCCCAAGCTCGGCACCCACTCGCTGGTGTGGGACGAGGTGCTGCGCATCCAGGGCAACGACCCCGACTTCAACCGCCGCGACCTGTGGGACGCCATCGAGAACGGCGACTACCCCGAGTGGGAGCTCGGTCTCCAGTTGGTGCCGGAGGAGGACGAGCACAAATTCGACTTCGACCTTCTCGACGCCACGAAGATCATTCCGGAGGAGGAGGTGCCGTTGCGGGCGGTCGGCAAGCTGACCCTCAACCGCAACCCGCAGAACTTCTTCGCCGAGACCGAGCAGGTCGCCTTCTGCACCGCCAACGTGGTGCCGGGCATCGACTTCACCAACGACCCGCTACTGCAGGGCCGCAACTTCTCCTATCTCGACACCCAGCTCCTCCGCCTCGGCGGCCCGAACTTCCAGCAGATCCCGGTGAACAGGGCGATCGCGCCGGTGCACAACGACAACCGCGACGGCTTCCACCAGCACATGATCCACACCAGCAGGACGAGCTACTCCAAGAACTCCATCAGCGGCGGCTGCCCGGCGACCGGGGTGCTCAGCGGCGACATGACCGGCGTCTTCAAGCACTACGCGGAACGGGTCGAGGGCGAGAAGATCCGCAAGCGCAGCCCCAGCTTCGGCGACCACTACAGCCAGGCCACGCTGTTCTGGAACAGCATGTCGCCCTGGGAGAAGGACCACATCGTCAAGGCGTTCCTGTTCGAACTCGGGCACGTCGAGCGCCGCTACATCAAGGAACAGGTGGTCGAGCGGCTGACCAACGTCGACACCGGACTGGCCGCGCACGTGGCCGCCGGGCTGGGGCTGCCCGCGCCCACGGCCAAGGGCGTCAACCACGGCAGGTCCTCCCCCGCGCTCAGCCAGGCCGACCAGCCCTCGTCCCTGGCCACCCGCAAGATCGCGGTCCTGGTGAGCGACGACATCGACGCCGACGCGCTCTACCCCGTGATCCAGGAGCTGGAGAACGGCAAGGCGATCTGCGACGTGGTCGCCCCGCACGAGGGCATGGCCGGGCCGCTTTCGGTCGACAAGCAGGTCAGCGCGGCCTCGTCGGTGCTCTACGACGCGGTGCTGTGCGGCGGCGGGGAGGAACTGGCCGGTAACGGCTACGCCGTACAGTTCGTCCGCGAGGCCTTCAGGCACGGCAAGGCCATCGGGGTGCTGCCGGACGGCGAGGTCCTGCTGCGGGCCGCCGCGCTGCCCGGCGACCAGGGAGTCGTCGACGCCTCGGCGGGAGGCGACTTCGTCCGGCGGTTCATCGACGCCATCGTCCGGCACCGGCACTACGACCGCGACGTGGAGTCCTTCCCCGCCTGAGAACTCTCCGTGCCGCCCGCCCCGCCGCTTGAGGCGGGGCAGGCCGTACGGATAAATGGGCAAAAATCCGCAGACCTCACCTTGGCCTTACCTCGCCGTGCCCAGCGGTATCGCCTCCCTGCGCCTTCAAGACGAACCTTTTCGGGAGGGTACGGCATGCCTTACGTCACCACGCGCGACGGAACACGGCTCTTCTTCTACGACTGGGGCAGCGGGCCGCCGGTCATCTTCATCCACGGCTGGCCGCTGAACGCCGACGCCTGGCAGGACCAGTTGAAGCTGGTCAAGGACAACGGCTTCCGGGCGATCGCGCACGACCGCCGTGGACACGGCCGCTCCGACCACCCCCACGGCGGCTACGACTTCGACACCTTCGCCGACGATCTCAACGACCTCATCAACGATCTCGACCTGCACGACGTCACGCTGGTCGCGCACTCCATGGGAGGCGGAGAACTGGCCCGCTACATCGGCAGGCACGGCACCTCCCGCATCGGCAAGGCCGTCCTGCTGTCGGCGGTCCCGCCGCTCATGCTCAAGACGGACAAAAACCCCGAGGGCACTCCCCAGGAGGTGTTCGACAAGCTGAAGACCGGCATCCTCACCGAACGCTCGCAGTTCTGGAAGGACTCGGCGGAGGGCTTCTTCGGCGCCAACCGGCCAGGCAACAAGGTGACGCAGGGCAACAAGGACGCCTTCTGGCTGATGGCCATGGCCGAGAACATCGAGGCCGGGGTGGCCTGCGTGGACGCCTTCTCCGCCACCGACTTCACCGAGGACCTGAAGAAGTTCGACATTCCCACCCTGATCATCCACGGCGACGACGACCAGATCGTGCCGATCGCGGCGTCCGCCGACAAGTCCTCGAAGATCATTCAGAACTCCACCTACAAGGTCTACAAGGGCGGCTCACACGGCATCGCGCTGGTGCCCGGCTCCAAGGAGAAGTTCAACGCCGACCTGCTGGAGTTCCTCCGCTCCTGACCCGTGGCTCTGGGCCAGGCCGTACCGGACCACCTCCGGTACGGCCGAGCGTTTCCCGTTTCATGTATCCCCGAGGATCACGAGCACGACGGAGCGCACCGATGTCCCTGCCCACGCACATGCACGCCGCCTATGTCACGGCCCCCGGCCCCGCCGAGGCCATCCGGTACGGCCGGATACCGGTGCCGGTCATCGGTCCGACCGACGTCCTGGTGCGGGTACGGCTGGTCGCCGCCGATCCGGTGGACGTCTTCGTGCGGTCGGGCGCCTACCCCACACCGATGCCGTCGCCGTTCGTGATCGGCCGGGACCTGGTCGGCGAGGTCGCCGCCGTGGGGCCCGGTGTGGCCGGATTCGTCCAGGGACAGCCGGTGTGGTGCAACAGTCTTGGGCACGCGGGGCGGCAGGGTTCCTTCGCCGAGTACGCCGTGGTCGCCGCGGACCGGCTCTATCCGGCCCCACCGGACCTCGACCCGGCCGACCTGGTGGCCGCCGCCCACCCGGCCGCGACCGCCTGGCTCGCCCTGTTCCGGCACGGACGGCTGCGGGCCGGGGAGAACGTCCACGTCGGCGGCGGTGCGGGCAACGTCGGGTCCGCGGCCGTCGCCCTGGCCGTGGCGGCGGGCGCACGCGTGATCGCCACCGCGCGTCCCGAGGACTTCTCCTCCGTCCGCGCGCTGGGCGCCGCCGAAGTCCTCGACTACCGCGACCCGGACCTACCCGCCGGTTTGCGTACGGCGACGCCCGACGGCTACCACGTGTGGGTGGACACCTCGGGGCACGGGGACCTGGCCACCGGGGTCGGCCTCCTCGCCAACGGCGGACGCCTGGTGGTGATGGCCGGGCTGCACGCCACCCCGACGCTGCCGCTCGGCCCGCTCTACACCCGTGACGCCTCCGTCACCGGGTTCGCCATCAGCAACGCCTCCGTCACCGACCTCGCCGACGCGGCCGACGGCGTCGTCTTCCTGCTCCGCGCCACTCCATGGCGCCCCCGAATCGCCGACCGGCTCCCCCTGTCACTGGCCGCCCAGGCACACCGCAGACTGGAGAACGGCGAGGTCAACGGTCGGCTCGTGCTGCAGTCCGCAACCGACAGGATCGATCAGCCGATCGGTGGTGCGAGGTATTCCAGCGCGTAACCCTCGCCGGAGGGGGTCACGCGGGCGATGCCGGGTGAGTCGAGGTGGGCGCCGGCCACGAAGTGATGCGGTTGGACCAGGCGTTCGAGGAGGGCCGCTCGTGCGGCGCGGGCCTGGGGCTGGTCGCCGTCGAACTCCCAGGACACTTTCGGCTGATCGAACTGGAGCGTGGGAACGTGAACGGTGTCGCCCCAGACGAGAAGGCGGCCGGTGCCGCTCCTGACCTCGTAGACGGTGTGACCGGGTGTGTGGCCCGGTGTCGGGATCGCGGTGGTCCAGTCGTTGATCGCGACCTTCTCCGACACGGGGACGACCCGGTCGCGGACCGGCTCAAGCCGCCCGGTGAACACCGAGGTGTCGCCCGCGCCGATCCACACGCGCTCGAGTTTGGCGAACGCCTCTGAACCGTCCGGCGCGATCAGGCCGCTCACGTGGTCCTCGTGGTTGTGGGTGATGGCCACGTCGGTGATGTGCGCGCGGTCGATTCCCGCTTCGTCGAGCGCGTCGTAGATCAGTCCCATGGTGGGGTCGTGCCAGGCGTTGGACGCCCCGGTGTCGATGAGGACCGACCGCGTGCCGTCGGTGACGAAGAAGGCGTTGACCGACAGCCGCAGGTTGTCGCCGACCAGGGGGACAACGGCCGGCAGCTCGCCGAGCGCGCACCCGTCCTCGTCGCGGAGCCGGGTCGGCGGCATGTCGATGTATCCGTCTCGCAGCGAGACCACCCGCAGATCGCCGAATTCGAACGTGGCATGGTGCCGGCCACCCGAGACCAGACGCATGGAACCTCCATTACATGTCTCCCATAGGAGATCATTTCTTCTTTAGGAGAAACCCTACACTATGGGCAGCGAAGTCCCCATCAATCGAGGAGCACGGTGGTCGAGCAAGACGGGAACGCGGACGAGCCGCAGCACGGTGACGACCTGGCCGGGGCGTTCGGCGGTAACGTGCGGCGACGCCGCGAGGAGGCCGGCCTGACACTGGAACAGCTCTCCACACAGTCCTCGGTCAGCCGGGCGATGCTGTCCAAGGTCGAACGCGGCGAGAAGAGCCCGACGATCGGCGTCGCGTCCAGGATCGCCCACGCGCTCGACGCGTCACTCTCGGACCTGATCGGCGCTCCGGCCGCTGCCGCGTCCGGTGTGGCCATCGTCATGCGCAAGAACGACCGCCCTGTCTTCCGCGACCCGGAAACCGGCTTCGAGCGGCACATGGTGTCGGCGGCCCCGGGCGCGGGAGGAGCCGAGATGATCGTCCACTACCTCCCCGCCCAGGTCTCCACCGGACTGCTGCCCGCGTATCCGCCGGGTACGGAGAAACAACTCGTGGTGCTCCAAGGCACCCTCACCGTCGCGATCGGCGGAATCAGCGAGACCCTGAATGCGGGCGACTCCCTTTTCCTCCAGGCCGACGCGGACCACGGCTTCGCCAACCGAACGAACGCCCCCTGCGAATACATCATGGTCATCTCCCGCAGAACCTGACACATGAATGCGGAACAACACAAAAGCCCCAGGCTCGCGATCGTGGCCGTGAGCCTGGGGCTTCGTTCTGGGTTCGGCTGGTCCCGCGCGCCTGGCCGTACGCGGGGCGGAAGGTGTTTGAACCGCCTACGGAACCCGCTGGCAGCCGAGTGCGACGACACCGTCCGGCAGTTGCGCGCGGCCCCCGTCCCGGCAGTGGAACTTCAGTTGCGGCGCCTGGCGGGTGACCACCAGCGACTCGCCCTGGAACTCGCCCTGCGCGCTCGCTCCGTTGGAGGCGGCGCAGTTGCCGTGGCCCAGCACGATGCGGCCGGGCTGGGCCTGGTCACAGGTGTAGGTGGGGGTGGCGTCGGCCTGGGCGGGAGCCGCGACGGCCAGGGCTCCGGCCGCCGAGACAGCGGCGAGGGTGATGGTGAACAGGTGGCTGGAGAAACGCATGGGGGTGGTGTCCTTTCTGAGGTAGGAGAGTCACCACCCGTCATGCTACCGAGAGTAATCAGGTCGCTATCTAACGTAACGGCTGTGTTAACGTAACCCCGCGCGGATGTCCGTTCTGTGGGATTCAGTGCTTTTCTGGGGTGATCATGTCGGACCTACCGGCCGTGGCGCTCAACGCACCTCCCAACGTCACCAGCCACTGCCCGCACACGCACCGCAGGTACCGCACCGCCCCTTCCGAACTGTGGTGGGCGGAGACAGAGGCCGTCACCGGGGACGTCCAGGCGCACGAGGGGCATCGCAGGTAGGCGTTCACCCATCCAGGGTGATGTCATGGCTTAGTGCACTACAACCATTACAACGGGGCACCTGCCCCCGGAACTATCTGAAGGCCGCCGCGTGGTCGGAGGCCCACTCGGCGAAGGTCCTGGCCGGGCGGCCGGTGAGGCGGGGGACGAGCGTCGCCCACTCCTCGTTGACCGGGGCGGGGTCGTGCGCCGACCTGGCCCACATGCCGAACAGCCAGTCCACGATGTCGGCCGGATAGCCGTCCCGTATCCACTGCTCCCGCGCCGTCACCGGATCCTGCTCCTCGAACCGCACCCGCTCCCCCAGCGCCCGCCCGATCGTCTCGGCCTGCTCGGCGACGGTGAGCGCCTGCGGTCCGGCGAAGGTGTGGGTACGGCCCGCGTGCCCCTCCCCGAGAAGGGCGGCCACGGCCACGGCGGCGACGTCTGCCTCGTGCGTCGGCTGGGTCACCGCCCCGCCGTACGGCCGTCGCACGATCCGGTCGGCGCGGATCGAGGGCGCCCAGTCCAGCCAGTTGCCCGCGAACTCCCCGGGACGGACGTGGGTCCAGTCCAGGCCGGACGCCTCGACGGCACGCTCGACCACGCGGTAGCCGTCGCCGAACGCCGCGTCGTCGGCCCCGGCACCCGACAGGTCCACGATCCGCCGCACTCCTGACTCCACCGCCAGCGCGACGACCTCGGCGGCCGTCCGCGGCACGGGGAACAGGTAGAGCCGCTCCGCGCCGGTCAGCGCCTCCCGCAGCGACTCGGGACGCTCCAGATCCCCCTCGTGCAACTCGACCTCACCGGGCAGCGCGGCGGTCGCGGGACGACGGGTCAGCGCCCGTACGGCACGGCCCGCCCCCAGCAGTTCCGCGACGACCCGCCTGCCCACCACGCCGGTCGCCCCGGTCACCAGGATCGTCACGCCGCCTCCCCGAGGAAGTCCGCCGCGTGGTCGCCGGCCCATCTGGCGAAGGTTCGGGGCGGTCGGCCGGTGATCTCCTCATACGTCCCGGTCGGCGCCAGCACCCCGGTGCCATCTACGGCGTCGGCCAGCAGCTCGATCAGCCAGTCGGCCATCTTCGGTGGGCAGCCCTCCCCGAGCCACAGCGCGCGGGCCCGCGCCGGGGTCAGCTCCTCGAACCGCACCCGCTCACCGATGGCGGCACCGATCGCCGCCGCCTGCTCGGCCTGGGTGACCTTGACCGGACCCGTGATCGTGTACGCCGCCCCGAGATGCTCGTCGGTCAACAGCGCGGCCACCGCGACCTCGGCCACGTCCGCCTCGTGAACCAGCGGATACCCCGAGGTGGCGTACGGCTCGCGCACCGTCCGCTCCGTGCGGATCCGGTCCGCCCAACCGAGGGCGCGTACGGCGAGCAGCCCCGGGCGGATGTGTGTCCACTCCCTGCCGGTGGCCTCGACTTCCAGCTCAAGCCCACGATGGGCCCGCCGTTCCTCCTCCAGATGACGGCCAAGCGCGCTCGGGTCGTCGGACGGGGCGAACCCCGCCGCGGCGGCCGAGTGCGTCACGAACCTGCGCACACCCGCCGCCGCGGCCTTCTCCACGAATCCGAGGTCATGGGCGTACGGGAACAGGTAGACCCGCTCGACCGACCGCAGCGCGTCCGGCCAGGTTTCGGGACGGGTGAAATCCCCCTGGACCAGCTCGACGCCCTCGGGCAGGCGTGTCCTGGCCGCTCGTGGATCGCGGACCATGGCGCGCACCCGCTGGCCCGCGCCGACCAGCCCCCGCACCACATGCCGACCGATGTTGCCGGTCGCCCCCGTCACTAAAATCGTCACGTCGCTCCTCTGGTCTCCGGATGGGCGATGGGGCCGCCGCGTCCGCTGCCGTGGTCTCGCGGCGGCGCCCCAGACCCCGGGATGGTAGGCCGCCTCGCCGAGGGCTCGCATATGGATCGTTCCAGGCACTGTCGACGGCGTGCCGTACCCGGTGTCAGAACAACTTCGGCTCGAACGCCCGGTAAGCGGTCATGTTCCGGAAGTTCCGAGAGTAGAGGTCGTCCTCCAGCGCGGCGTTGACATCCACGACCTGCTCAAAGGTCCACGGCACGGTTTCCCACAGGGGTCTTCCCGATCGGGACCGTCGACGGCGAGGATCACCGCCTTCTACGCCATTTGTGACCCGGGCAAACTCCTCGCGGTGACGGTCTCGCGTCTGATCAGCCGGTGGGAACCGGGATGGATCACGGTATGCGCTCGCCGCGTCGGCTCTCCTGGTACGGAGACGCCGTCCGCGTCGCTCCCCGCCGGTCGCTGGATGTCTGTGGCCGCCCTGGCGAATGCGCGGATGAGCGGGGTCTCACTCGAAGTGCGCCAGACGAAGGCCAGGCTAGGGCGACCTGGAAAAAGAGTGGCGCGGGATCGGCGGCGCTGACACCATGAAGTCGCTCGATCACCCAAAGTGATGACCGGGAGGCTATGTCCGGCATCACGGGTTCACTCCACCTTCGACCTGCCGGGAGAGATCGTGAGAATGACCAGTGTGTCCGCCGGTGTCGCGCGGTTGGCGCTGACCGGTGCCGTGGTTCTGGCCGCCGCCTTCACGGCGGGCGCCGTGCCCGCCCAGGCGGCCGTGAACGCGGCTTCCAACCTGAACTGCTCCAACGACAGTGTCTGCCTGTTCGACGGCGCGGGCAGGCGCTTCCTCACCCTTCCCGAGGGGTGCTGGTTCAACAACATCGGCGCCCAGGGATACAGCGACAAGACCCGCGCCGCCGTCAACAACACCGCCTACCGGGTCAACCTGGCCAACTGGCTCGCCGGAGAGAACCGGTGGGAGCACATCGTCACCGTGCCGCCCAACGGTGGCGAGGTCTCAGTGCCCGACCGTGGCCTGGGTGGGGTCGACGCCGTCCACTCCATCTGCTGATCCACACTCGACCACCCGTGGATGAGGCCCCTTGATCGAATCTCGGTCGAGGGGCCTCATCGCGTCGCGGTTTCCCCGGTTGGAGGCCCGCCCAGACGGCCAGCGCGCAGGCCGCGAATCCGGCCCCGAGAAGGCTGGAACCCACCCAGCCGTGGGCGGTGAAGACGGCGGTGGTCGTGGCCGCGCCGAGGGCGGAGCCGAACGAGTAGAAGACCATGTAGCCGCCGATGACGCCGCTGGTCCGACCCGGATACGCGGCGGTGAGCAGGTGCTGGTTGCTCACGTGCACGGCCTGGACCGCGAAGTCGAGGGCCACGATTCCGGCGGCGAGCAGCCACAGCGACCACGGTAGCTGTGCGATCGCCGCCCACGAGGCGATGAGCAGGACGAGCGCGAGAGCGGTGACCGGGGCCGTCCGGCCCGCGTCCGCCCACCGTCCCGCGCGTGCCGCGCCGAGGGCGCCGGCGAGTCCGGCGATGCCGAACAGCCCGATCTGGCTCTCGCCCAGCCGCCACGGCGCGGCCGTCAGCGGCAGGGCCAGCCCGCTCCACAGGGTTCCGAACGACGCGAACAGGAAGAACGCGACGAGCCCGCGTGTCAGGAAGCCGCGCTGCCCGAACAGTCCGCCGAGTGAGCCGACGGCCCGCCCGTATCCCGCAGGCCGGGTGGGACGCTCCTCCGGTGGCAGCGCGACGAGGACGAGGGCCGCGAGCCCGAGTGACAGCACCGCGAGCACGGCGTAGACGCTCCGCCAGCCCCACATCTCGGTGAGCGTGCCGGTGACGACCCGCGCGCCCAGGATGCCGACCACGACACCCGAGGTCACGACACCGATGTTCCTTCCGCGTTCGGCGGGTGGTGAGACCGACGCGGCGTAGGCCACCGTGGTCTGCACCACGACCGCGAACACCCCGGCCGCCGCGAGCCCCGCGAACGCCACCCACGCGACTGACGCCGAGGCCGTCAGGACCATGCCCACCGCGGTGAGCGCCAGGTGCACGGCGATGAGCCGACGCCTGTCGACCACGTCGCCGAGTGGCACCAGCAGCACCAGCCCCGCCAGATAGCCGATCTGACCGGTCGCGACGATCCACCCGGTGAGTTCCGCCGACACGCCGAGGTCGTGTCCCATCGGTTCCAGAACCGGTTGCGCGGCGTAGACGCTCGCCACAGCGACCCCGCACACCATCGCGAGCAGCAACCGCCGCCACCCGTTCATCGCACCCCAACCCCAATCAGTAGCAGATCGCAACCAATTTGACCGTAGGGCATAATGGTTTCAATCTGCAACTCATCGGGAGGTGCTCGCCATGCGCGATCCGGAGCTCGACTGGACCGACCCTCACTGTCCCGTTGCCCGCACGCTCGACCTCGTCGGCGACAGGTGGAGCCTTCTCGTCATCCGCGACGCGATGGACGGGGCGCGGTCGTTCACCGAGTTCCAGCGACGCACCGGAATCGCCCGCAACATCCTCACCGACCGGCTCCGCAGGCTCACCAGCCACGGACTTCTCGCCCAGCGCACCGCGTCGTCGGGCCGTCGGCAGGAGTACGTGCTCACCGACGCCGGTCGCGACCTCTTCCCGGTCATCCTCACCCTGCGCCAGTGGGGAGAGCGCCACGCCTTCTCCCCCGGTGAGGCCCACTCGACCCTTGTCGACCGGCACGGCCACCCCGTGCCGGAACTCGCGCCGACCGGCGCCGACGGCACCCGCCTCGACGCCGGAACCACCCATGTGCGGAAGGTCCAGGAGCCTGCCCGGCCTTGACGTCTCTCACGGTCTGGCGTGTTTGGGGAAGCCGGTCCATCGGAGGGCGGGTGGGAGGTGGCTCATGTCGTTGAACATCACGATTGTGGGAGGCAGATTCCCGCGGTAGTCGATGACCGTCAGCGCGGTGTTGGCGCTGTTCAGTCCGAGCCACCGGGATGGCGGCGCGTCCATCGCGTGCCGTACCAGCCACGCGATCGGGTAGGCGTGCGTCACCAGGACCTCGTGTAGGTCGGGTTGGCCCGGCTCTGGAGTCCTCGCGAACCGGGCGACCAGGGCCTCGGCGAGCCTCTGGCCCGATGCCGCCTCGGCGGCGTCGTAGCCGTCGAAGAAGCCGACCCAGGACGGGGGCGTTTCCGCGGCGCCGGGGACGTAGGGCACGTGGTCGACGAGTTCTGCGGCCTTGAGCACGGGCACGTTCGGCAGGTGCCGGGCGGTCTCGCGCGCGCTCGCCTCGGCGCGGGGCAGCGGAGAGTGCCACACGGTGTCGATGGGCACGCCCGCGAGCCGTTCACCCAGCAGGCTCGCCTGCCGGTGTCCGGCGTCGGTGAGGTTCCCGAACGCGTCGGCCTCGCCGTGGCGCGTCAGATAGAGGACTCGTGTTGTCATCGGTGTCCGGGAATGCGGCTCCCGTCTCCTTCCGATCGTGAGGGCGTCATAACGGTGCCCGCGGTGCCGTCGACGGTGATGACGGTGTCGTCGCGAAGCCTGCTCGTCGCGTCAGGAACGCCGAGGACGGCGGGGATGGCGTGCTCCCTGGCGACGATCGCCGCGTGGGAGAGCACGCCTCCGGTCTCGGTGACGACGCCGGAGACGACGCGCAGCAGCGGCGTCCAGGCGGGGTCGGTGAAGGGGCAGACCAGGATGTCGCCGGGGCGCACGCGGGCGAAGTCGGCGGGACCGCGGACGACCCTCGCGGTGCCGGTAGCGGTTCCGTGACTGCCCGGTGTTCCGGTGAGCGCGGCCGGTGGGGTGGTCGAGAGAGCGGAGGGCCGTGGGAGCGCGGCGGTGACGGGTCGCGCCTGCAGCACCCAGACGCGGCCGTCGGTGATCGCCCACTCGATGTCCTGCGGGCCGCCGAGCAGGGCGGCGATCTCCCTGCCCAGTTCGGCGAGCCGCGTGGCGGTCGCGTCGTCGATCGCGGGTTGGCGCCGGGCGTGCTCGGGCACGTCACGGACGACGAGCCGCGTGCCGTACCGGTCGAGACGGGTTTGTTTGTCGGCGATGGTGTGCGTTGTCGATCCGTCCTTGGAGACGCGGTAGGCGTCGGGGGTGACCGTCCCGCCGACGACGCTGGGGCCGAGGCCCCAGGAGGCCTCGATCTCGGTCGTGTTGTCCGGGCTCGCGGGGGTGAACATGACTCCGGAGACCTCGGCGTCCAGGTGGCGCTGGACGATGACGGCCATCACGGGATCGGCGCGGTGGCCGACGGCGCGCGGCGACAGCAGTGAGGCCCAGCAGGCGCGTACGGCGTCGGCCACCGCGTCGATCCCGCGTACGGCGAGGAAGCTGTCGTACTGCCCGGCCGCCGACGCCTGGGCGGTGTCCTCGTTCGACGCCGACGACCTCACCGCAACGGGCGGATCGCCGAGCTCGTCGAGCACGCCGCCCAGTTCGATGAGCACGGTGGCGTCCAGGTAGGCGGCGAACGGGAGGACGAAGCCGTCGGGGACCGGCAGGCCCGCGCGCAGCAGCGTGCCGAGCGCACCGGCCTTGCCCCCGCAGGTGTCGGCCGTGGCCTCCGCCAGGGGTACGATCATCGGCCTCCTTTCAATGGTTTGTTGACAACATTTTGTTGATTGTGCAGCATGGGTCGCATGTCTCGCAAGCACACCTCGGACGCCGACCAGCTCCAGGCCCGGCGTGAGCAGGACGCGCGGGAGCGCCTGCTGAACCTGGGCGCGGACGCGCTCGACGCCCGCCCATGGCGGCCCCCGCCGGCCCCGCCGTCAGCGGTGGACCTCGTGCAGTTCGCCGTCTGGCGCTACGCCGACCTGGACCCGGAGGACATCCTGAGCGCACTCGCCCTCCTGCACGCCGCACGCGCCGAGGTGGAGGGGCTCGAATCCGCCCTGCTGTTCACCGCCCGGAGCGCGGGACTGACCTGGGCGCAGATGGCGCACGCGATGGGGTTCAACTCCCCGCAGGCGTGCCAGCAGCACTACACCCGCCTGACGACCCGGCAGGAGGCCGACTCGTGACACGGGACTCCGCGTCCGACCTCCTGGTCCTGCACGCCGTACGCGTCACCGGATATGCGGACACCCCCGTCCTCGCTCGCCGGTACGGGCTCGGCGTGGCCGAGACGGAGAAGGCGCTGCACGACGCCGAGGCACGTGGCTGGGTCGCGTACAGCACCTTCGCCGACACCGGCGGCTGGTCGCTGACCGAGGCGGGCAAGGCCGAGAACGAGCGTCAGCTCGCGGCAGAGCTCGCGCACGTCGGCGGGGCCGACGAGGTCCGTGACGTCCACCGCGTGTTCCTCGGGCTGAACGCCCTCCTGCTGCAGGCGTGCACCGACTGGCAGCTCCGGCCGACCGCCGACGACCGGCTCGCCGTCAACGACCACTCCGATCCCACCTGGGACGACGGAGTCCTGTCCGAGCTCGCCAGCATCGGCCGTGCGCTGACACCGCTCGTGGACCGGCTCGGGAACGTCCTCACCCGGTTCCGGGGATACGACAGACGATTCGGTACGGCCCTGGCACGCGCCAGGGCCGGGGAGGGTTCCTGGGTCGACCGCACCGACGTCGATTCCTGCCACCGTGTCTGGTTCGAGCTCCACGAGGACCTCATCGCCACCCTCGGCATCGACCGGCGCACGGAACCCTGATCCAGGGTCAGTCGGTTCTCATGTCCACGAAGCGGCTGTAGTGGCCCTGGAAGGCCACGGTCACCGTGGCCACGGGACCGCTTCGGTGTTTGGCCACGATCAGGTCGGCCTCCCCCGCGCGGGGGGAGTCACGCCCGTCCGCGTCCTCGCGGTGCACCAGGATGACGAGGTCGGCGGCGCGGGCGACGGCGCCGCACAGGTCGGTGTACAGGTTCGGCGGCTGCCGGGGATCCGCGCCGGGCGGGAGGTCGAGGTCGGTGGTGACGACGATGGGGATGTCCAGCCGTACGGCGAGTGCCTTGAGGGTCTGGACGATCTCGGTGGTCTCGCGTTCCTGAGTGTCGCCGCGCACGTCGGGGCGGATGTGGCGCAGGCCGTCGACGGCGACCACGCGGACCGCGGACTCACCGGTGGCGCAGGCGCGGGTGATGTGCTCGCCCAGCTCGCTCAGGGTCCAGTCGGCCGGGGCGGCCAGGTGCAGGGGGGCCTCGGCGAGGCGGGGCACCACGCGGGCGAGCTTGGCCCGGTCGTCGTCGGTCAGGTGACCGGAGCGCAGCGCGTAGTAGACGACGCGAGCCTCGGTCGAGACGATGCGGGTGAGCAGATCGCGGCGGGAGGCCTCGTAGCTGACCAGCAGGGTGGAGGTGTCGCGGACGAGGGCCATGCCCCGGCAGAAGGCGAGCAGCAGCGTCGTGCTTCCCACGCCGGGACGGGAGGCCACGACGGTCAGGGTGCCGGGCTCCAGGCCGAGGGTGAGTGAATCGAGGTCGTTGAGACCGGTGAGCACGTGGCCGGAAGGCCGGGTGTGGCGGTCTGTGGCGTCGAGGTGGTCCAGAAGACCGAGGAACTCCTCACGGGCAGGGGCGGGGGCGGGGTCGTAGGGCATGGCGGCCATCCTGTCACCCGTCCCCTCCGGACGATCCGGTTCTGGAACGCCGCCTCGCCGAACCCGACGTCACGAGCGGGTCGCGGTTGCACGCCGTTCGACCGGGGCGATCGCCGAGGGCCACGAGCAGATGCACGAAACCGGCCGGGTTCTCGATTCGGTGGCTTCTGGAATCGAGGTTCTCCAGGGGTTCCACCTCGTCGCACGGGTGGATACCGATGGCGGCGAGCCTGCCCGCCGCCGCGTCCAGGTCGTCGGTGTGGAGTCGCAGCCACAGCGTGTCGGGCCCGAACCGCACCGAATGAGTTCGCGAGACGGTCGAAGCCCAGGGTGCCCGTACTGTGCCTTGGCGATGTTCAGAATTCAGGCTTGTTCATCGTTGCTTGGGTCTGAGGCGATCCCGCGTCGGTCTCGCCAAGCCCGTCGACGCCTGGTCGCGTTCCAGGAGGTCATCCCGGTGTCGCGGTCAGGGCGAAGTCGTCCACGGTCACCGTGACGGGGGCTTCGGTGGTCTTACGAGACAAGAAGGTCGCGATACCGGCCCCACCCGGGACCTGGAGCCCGGGGGTCGTGTCCGTGACGGAGAGCAGCCAGTCCGGCTCGGCCGCGCCGACGGCCCAGACCTTGCCGCGGATCGTGGTCGGCGACGTGCCGGTGACCTGGACGCGTACCCGCATCGCGACCCCCACGGCCGCTGTCAGCTCGGTGACCCCCAGTGGCTGTGCGAGGTCGATCTCACCGCGGCCCGCCTCGGTGCGGATGAGCTGGAACAGGACCTTGCCGGTGGGCCGCAGGCTCACGTGCGCCCGGTAACTCCCCACCGTCGGGACCCTGCGCCCCACGGCGGACACGTAGATCCCGCCATTGGTGGGGGGCTTGTCGCTGGCGAAGGTGAAGCCGAGGTCGGTCCCGGTCTCCTTCACCCCGTCCAGATACGCGGCGGAGCTGGCTCCGGGGAGCATCGTGATCCGGCCCTTCTCGCCGTCCACCGAGTAGCCGCTCGCCGGAACGCCGACCGACCAGTGGCGTCTCTCGTCCGTCGTACCGAATCCGGTGCTGACCGTGCGCCCGAACCTGTCGGACACCTGCGGCCCCCCGTCCGGGACCCCGCTGGGCGAGACCTCCCCCGAACCCGACGGTGAGGACGACGGGGACGACGATGGGGAGCCTGGCTCACCGGTGCCTGAGGACGCCTGGGACCCCGTCCCGCCGAACGGCCGTAACCAGGTGAGCGCCCCAACCGCGACCGCGACCAGCGCAGCCACGACGAGCGCGGTACGGCGGCCCCGCCCGGCGGTCCACCCGACGGGCCCTGGGGCCCGTGAGGAGGGCGGGGCCGTGGTGTCCGGTTCGGCGGCGAGGCGGCTGCCCAGGCTGGTGAGTTCCGCGATCGAGCGGTCACGGCCACCGGAGACCGGGTCGATCAGGCGGGACAGCAGCTCGCCCGCCGTCGGCCGGTGCGAGGGGTCCTTCTCCAGGGCGGCGGCGACCAGGTCGCGCAGCGGCGGCGGGACCGCCGACAGGTCCGGTTCGTGGGTGACGATGCGGTTCAGCACCTCCGCGAGGCCCGCGCCGGCGAACGGGGAGACGCCGGTGGCGGCGAAGACCATGGTGCTCGCCCAGGCGAAGACGTCCGAGGCGGGTGAGGCGGGGGCGCCGCCAAGCTGTTCGGGCGCGAGGTAGGCGGGGGTGCCGATGAGTCCGCTGGTCATGGTGGTGACGCCGTCCGCGCGGGCGATGCCGAAGTCGACAACCCGGGGACCATCCGGGCCGAGCAGCACGTTGTTCGGTTTGAAGTCGCGGTGCACGACACCGGCCGCGTGGATGGCGGCCAGGGCCGTCGTGGTGCCGACGGCCAGCCGGTCCAGCTCGCCGCCGTGCAGGGGGCCGCGCTCGTGCACCCGTTCCGCCAGCGTCGGCCCGTCCACGAACTCGCTCACCACGTACGGCCGCGGCCCGTCCGGCACGGCCGTGAGCACGCGAGCGGTGCAGAAGGGCGCCACGCTCTCCACCGCCGCCAGCTCGCGGGCCAGCCGGGCGCGGGCCTCGGCGTCGGTCCTGAGCAGCACCTTCACCGCCACCCGCTGCCCAACGGGATCGCGGGCCAGGTAGACGATTCCCTGACCGCCATCCCCGAGTCGGCCCAGCAGCTCGAACTCACCCAGACGCGGAGGATCCTCAGGAGCGAGAGGGGCAACCATGCCCCATACGGTACTGATCCACTCAACCAAGTTCGAGGCGTCCAGGCCGTGCTCCCGCGTCCAATGTGATGAGCTCTCCCTTCCTCGCGAACGCGGCGGCCACCACCCCGCCGAACCGTGATGTCGTACGGCCCCGCGCGTCGACGATCTCCGCCGTCCCGTCGTGGACCAACACGAACCGGCGACCGTCCGGCTCCGCGGCGACCGTCACCTCGGTGGCGAGTTCCCTGGCCCAGGTCTGACGCCCGTCCACACCGACGCCCCGGACGGCCGTGTGCCGTACGCCCCGCTCGTCCACCCAGCGGTCCAGCACGACCGCGCCGTCCCGGCCCGCCGCGCACTCCGCGGCGACCTTCAGGTCGGTCCGGAGCGGCACCGTGCGGCCGTTCACCAGCATCCGCGCGCCGGGACCGGTGAGCACGGTCAGATCGCCGCCGTCCGCCAGGCAGGCCCCCCACACGCCCGCCGCGGGCACCGTGCGTCCGGTCGGCCGCCAGCCGTGCCGGTCGCGCCGGAACCAGCGGATGTCGGCCCCCGCGACGTCCGGGTCGTCGTACGCGATGAGGGCGGCCGACCGCGCCGGGTCCTCAACCCAGAGGAGCCCCGCCGCACCGGGGATCGGGATCCGCGTTCGTTTCACGCCCTCCCTGAGCAGGGTGAGCCAGCCGCCTTCGGCCAGCACGGCGTCCGAAGGCCCCCGTACGCTGAGCACCCGCTTCCCCTCGGCACCCCCCAGCGCGGCGTGACCCATCGGCCGCCGCCAGGTCGGCACGTCACCCGCGGGCGCGGACAGCACGGCGTCGGGGCAGCGCGCCGCGCAGACGACCTCCGCGCCCTGGCGGTACGCCTCCCGGTCCGTCCAGCGCGGTTCCCCGCGCGAGGAGTAGCCCCGGTACGATCCGCTGCCGGGGTCCGCCACCACCACACCGTCGGACGAGACCGCGACGATCATCGGGGTGGGCGGCGGCTGGGCGGACGGACGAGTTGGCTCTACGGCGGCACAGCCACCGGTGAGAACCGCCGCGACCATGAGTCCGGCGAGCGCCACGCGACGACGACTCATGAGAACCTCCCTCGACCGGACGGGGCCGCGCCCCGGAGGACACGGCCCCGCCTCAGCTACCGGAATCAGACGTTGCGCGTGTGACCCGTGCAGCGCGGGTCGGTGCCCCTCTTGTCGAAGACGGCCTTGAACTCCACGTACGCCGCCTTGTTCTTCGGCACCCTGATGCCGCTCCTCGGGACCGGGTTCCCGCCGTTGCGCGTGCCGGAGTTGACCTCGGAGTACCCCTTGCGGATGTTGTCCGGGGACCTCCAGGTCCAGTAGATCGGGTCGTGGCCAAGGCGGTTGTCGTGCTTCACCCGGAACTCGACGTTGTTCTTGTTGCCCACGCCGCCCCCGGCGATCGTCCAGGCGAACTTGGTGAAGACGTGGTACCGGCTGCTGTTGTGGTAGTGCGCGGCGAAGTTGATGTACGCGCCACCCGCGCCGCAGGAGCCGGAGGCAGACGCCATCGCGGACGCCGAGGTCGCCCCCGAAGCGGTCGCACCGGCAGGAGCGGCGACGAGCCCGGTCGTCGCGGCCCCGGCGACAGCCAGGGCGGCGATCGAGGTGCGGAAGGTGATGAACGTCATCGTGAGCTTCCTCTCTCATGTGTCCGTTGGACTGACGAGAGGAAGCTAACGCGGGTGATGTTGAGGCCGTGTTGAGGCGATGTTGAGCCGTCAGAGCAGGGTGGTGAGGAGTTTCAGCGCGGTCGCCCTGCCGGGTTCGTCGGCGATGCCGTCGAAGATCTTGAACGCGTCCTCGGCCAGCTTGCGCGCCGTGTCGCGGTCGCCCTCGGCCCGGTTGACCCGGGCCAGCTCCAGCAGCGCGTGCGCGTCCAGCAGCCGGTCGCCGAGCCGTACGGCGATGGACCTGGCCCGCTGCGCGCAGTCCCTGGCGTCGGGCACCCGCCGCTGCGCCAGCCGTGCCGCGGCCAGCTCCAGCAGGGTGTCGGCGTGCCGGTGCCTGTCGCCCAGAGCGTCGAAGAAGCCCGCGGCGGCGGCGAGCCTGTCGGCCGCCTCGTCGGGGCGACCGGCCCGCCGCAGCACCGCGCCAAGCGCCTGCTGCGCCTCGGCGCCGGTCCTCCCGCCGCCGAAGGCGTGCAGGGAGGAGGCGAGCTGGCGTTCCGCCTCGTCCAGACGGCCCTGTTCCAGGTGAACCTGGCCGATCCTGCGCCGGACCTGCGCGGCTTCCCTGCCGCTGGACATACCGAGCGCCCGGGTGAGCAGCTCCAGCGCCTCCGCCCACCGGCCCTCGGCCCGGCACAGGTCGCCCTGGTCGCGCAGGAGCAGGGCCTCGGCGCGGGCGTCACCCGTGCGCCGCGCCGCCGCGAGGCCGGTCTCGGCGACCGGCCGCCAGTCGTCCAGGAAGCGCCGCCGTTCCAGGAACGGGCCCAGCAGGTGCGCGAGCCGCCACGCGCCCTCGTCGAGGCCGGCGCCGTACAGGTCGCCGACGAGGGCGGCGAGGAACGCGCGCTCGGCGACGAGCCACTCGACCGACTCCTTGATGTCCCTGGTCACGAAGCCGCGCATGGTCGGCTCACCGGAGACCAGCGGGAACCGGGACGCCTGCACCCGGGCGGTCACGACGACCTGGAGCCGCGCGAGCGCATCCCGTACGGCATGCACGCCCTCCTCCTCCACCAGCCGCTCGCGGGCGTAGAGCCGGGTCAGGTCGTGCATGCGGTAGCGGACCTGGCCCGCCACATCCACGGTGTGCGCCTCCAGCAGACCGGCGTCCACGAGCGCGTCGGCCTGGTCGCCGAAGACCTGGGCGGCCCAGTCGGCGACGTCGGGGGCCGAGAGCGCGCCCAGCAGCCGCACCATGCGGCGCGCCGACGCGGGCAGGCCCTCGTAGCCGACCGCGTACACGCTGCGGACCGTCTGGTCGCCCGAGTGGAGGCGGTCCAGCCGTCCGCGCTCGTCCTCAAGCAGGCTCGCGAGGTAACCGGGCGTCCAGCCCGGTCTGGTGGCCAGGCGGGATCCGGCGATGCGCAACGCGATGGGCAGTCCGCCGCAGAACCGCATCAGCTCCCGCACCCCGCCGTCGTCGGCCCGTTCCTCGCCGATGAGTTTGACGAGCAGGTCACGGGCCTCGTCGTCGTCCAGGACGCCCAGCGGCAGCCGTACGGCACCGGTCAGGCCGCCAAGCGCCGACCGGCTGGTGATCACGGTGGGGCACGAGGTGAGCAGCGGCCGTACCTGGGACTCGTCGGTGACGTCGTCCAGCACGACGAGCATGCGGCGGTTGGCGGTGTAGGTGCGCAGCAGCCGCTGCCGCTGGCCCTCCGACGCCGGTATCCCCTGGGCCGGGCAGCCGAGCCAGCGCAGGAAGTCCTCCAGGATCGCGCCGGGCCGGGTGGACTCGCGCAGGTCCGCGTACAGGATCCCGTCGGGGAAGCTTTCCCTGTGCCGCCAGGCGGCGTGTACGGCGAGCGCCGACTTGCCCACCCCGCCCTGGCCGTGCACGACGACCAGGCCGGACAACACCTGATCGAGCAGGTCGGCGCGGCCGGTGAAGTGGGTGACGTCCCGAGGCAACAGCACCGGTGGGCCCGCGGAGACGTGCAGCATGACATCGTCGTGCAGCATGCGGTGATGGAGCAGCTGCAGCTCGGGATCGGGCTCGACGGCGTGCCCGTCGAGTTCGGCGCGCAGCGCCGTGTACGCGGCCAGCGCCTCCACGCGCCGCCCGCTGCGATAGAGCGCCAGCATGAGCTGGCCGCGGAAACGCTGCCAGAGCGGGTGCCGCTCGACCAGCCCCCGCACCTCGGACAGCAGCTCGCGGTGTCGGCCCGCGTCCAGGTCGAGCTCGATCCGGCGCTCAAGGGCGAGTAATCGAAGCTCTTCGAGCTCCTCGCGCAGCCGCCCGGTCTCGGCCCAGCGCCTCGCGTCAGGGTCCACGTCCGCCAGGACCGGCCCGCGCCACAGGTCCAGCGCCTCCCGCAGCTTCCCTCCGTCACGCCCGGACAGCCCCTCATGCACGAGTCGGCGGAAGCGACCGACGTCGAGCTGGTCGTCGTTGACGGCCAGCGTGTACGTGCCGGACACGGTGGTGATGACGTCCTTGCCGATCAGCTGCCTGAGTCGGCCGACGTAGCCGCGGATCAGCGAGTCCGACCGGTCGCCCTCCTCCAGCGGCCACAGCAGCTGTCGCAGCCGCTCGACGGTGAGCGGGCGGCGGGCGTTGAGCACGAACATCGCCAGCAGGTCACGGTGCTTCGGCGCGGTGGGGGTACGATCCTCGGCGCCGTCATGTATCGACAATGCCCCCATAATCCGAAATTTCATGACAAATCCCTGAGTACGGCGGGCAGGACGTGGTGTCAAAGCCTCCACGATCCCACAGCTCCCCCGCGTCTCGTGCCCGGGATTCCCCACCGTTCCCGACCGGTGAGCAGGTGTCGGTTTCCGAAGCCGAACGCACGGACGTCGGCCCGGTCCGCGCTACGGATCGCCTGTGCCGGACACGGGCGGAGCCGGGGCTGTCGGTAAGAATCGCACAGCCGGGTACGCGCGATTGAGTTCACCCGGTTCTACTGATCGGCTGCCCGACCAGGGACCCGGAGGCCCGACCTCGTGTCACCGTTCACGGTGGACTTCTTCGCGTACCCGCTCAGATCGGTCAGCGGCGCACCCGGCAGCGCAGGTGAAGCACCCGGTCGCCCTGAATCGCCACGTCAGGATCCTCCAACAGGTGCTGCGCGTGCACCGACCCGAAGTAGCGCTTGCCGGACCCGAACACGACGGGTACGACGTCCATGCGCACCTCGTCGATCAGGCCCGCGGCAAGCACCTGGCCACCGACGTCACCGGCGTCCACCTCGCCCCGGAACCGCGGGTCACGGCGTTAGCCGAAGCGTCCTGAGGATGTACGGCCATGCCGCCGCTCCCAGGGCGGCGTCCGCGGCCGGGGAGCCTCCGTACAGACGGTGGGGCGAGACCGGGGCGGGCGACTCTTCGGGCAGGCGGGGGCGGTGGCCCGCTTCCGGGTGGCTGACGACACGGACCGGACGTCCTGCCGCCATGCGGCGGGCGGCCAGTTCCTCGGCGAAGGTGAGTGACGGCCACATCCGGTCGTCCGCGCCCGCCACGAGCAGGAGGTCGCCGTCGATCCGCTCGACGGGGATCGTCGCGGCCTCCGCCTCCGCGGCGAATCTCGTACGGCTGCGCTCGTAGAGCCGCCGGTAGGCCACCGGAGACCCCTCCGGCTCGGCCGGGACCCAGGTGTCGTCGTAGGGCACGAACGGCACCGGTTCACCCCGCCAGGTCCACGAGGACCGGTACGGGTGGGTGCGCCCATCGACACCGAGTCCGACGTTCGCCCAGACGAGCGAGGTGGGCGAGAGCGCGACCACCGCGTCGACGCGGGGGTCGAGTCCGGCGAAGAGCAGCGCGGCCTCGGCGCCCTTGGAGACCCCGAGGATGCCGATGTGCCGTACCCCGGTGTCCAGGAGGAGGTCCACCGCGTCGCCGAAGGTCTCCAGCGGGATCTCGCAGATCCCCTCTGGCTGGCCGGGGCCGCCGAACCAGCGGATCGGCAGTGCGACGGCGCCCTGCCGGGCCAGTAGACGTGACCGTTCCGTCTCGATCCGCCCGCTGGAGCCGGACAGGACGAGGACGCCGACCGCTCCCCCACCGCTGGGCATGGTGAGCTCCACGCTCACGGGGCCTTCGGCTGTTCCTCCAGGGTGGGGTAGAGGAGGGCGTGCATCACGACGGGGAGGACGCCGGGGCCCTCGTCGCTGTGGGCCTCCTGCTCTATCAGCTCGGTTATCGCGGTGCGCACCCGCACATATCGCTCCGGCGTCATGTTCACCCGGACGCTGCTGATCTGGAGGCTGAGGTCGGGGCCGTAGGCGGGGGGGTCGAGGGGGACGCGGCCCGCGCGCAGGTCGGCGCGTAGCCGGTCGCGGGCCGATTCGAGCAGCGCCAGGGTGGTGTCGCTGAAGTCCTCTGAGTCCTGGGCCAGGTTGAACACGTCGTTCTCGATGGTGAGTTTCCGGTACGTCGGCCGGTAGCGCTTCTCGATGATCCCGGAGACCACCCTGGTCTGCGCGACGTAGATGAGGTTGGCCTCTTCGAGCTGTTTGATGTGCCGGTACAGCTTCGTCTGGTTCTCGCCGAGCCGTTCGGCCAGCTCCTTGACCGTGAGGGGGTCGGCCTGCTCCCCGCTGGGGAAGGCGGCGAGGATCGACAGGCGCAGAGGGTCCGCGAGCATGCGGAGGGTCTCCAGGTCGGTGATCCTGCGGACGTCGACGACCACGCTCTCGGACAGGCTGGCTTCCATCATCTCGGGCTCCATCACCGGTCAACTTCACTGGTTGCGTAACAGTAGCGCATCCGTCAACATTCACGTTAGCATGAATGTATGTGACGATGTGAACGATCATGACACCGAGAACGAAGGCGAAGACGATGACGGTGACAGAAACGCCCCAGGCTCAGGCGGACTCCGCCGATCTGCCGTTACGTCGTAACCGGCGCTTCCAGGCCCTGTGGGTCGGCGGCGCGGGCGCGGCGATGTCGGTGAACATGGCCCTGGTCGCCATCCCCGTGCTGGTGCTCGCGGTGACCAGCTCGGCGATGGTCGCCGGTCTGTACGGCCTCGTCACCGGGGTGACCGCCTTCGCGGCGGGCGTCCCCGCCGGGGCGATCCTCGACCGCTACGACCGCAGGACCCTGCTCATCGTCTCCGAGCTGGTGCGGGCGCTGGCCTTCGCCACGCTCCTGCTCGCCCTGACCTTCGGCACGCCCGGCGTCGTCCATCTGCTCGCCCTCGCGGCGGTCACCGGCCTCACCCAGCCGCTGTCCAGCGGGGCCCGCATGCTCGCCACCCGCAGCGTCGTCCCGCCCGCCCAGTTGACCAGCGCGCTGACGCAGGAGGAGGTCAGGTCGCACAGCGCCTCGATCCTCGGCCCGGCGCTCGGCGGCATGCTCTACGCGGCCTCCCGCACCCTGCCCGTCGTCGGCATCGTGGCCGGTTACGTCGTCTCGGCGCTGTGCGCGCTGGCCGTACCCAGGGACAAAGAGGCGAGCCGGGAGCGGCGGGCGCAGCCGGGCGGGGGCATGCTGGGCGGGCTGGCGCTGCTGCTGCGCGTCCCGGTGCTGCGCGCCTCGATCATCGCGCTGAGCGTGCTCAACCTCGGCGGCTCCGCGCTCGACCTGCTGGTGGTCGTCCTGATCAGGGCGAACGGCGGCTCCGAGGCCGAGGTCGGGTTCGCCTTCACGATCGTGTCGGTCGGCGGGCTGGCCGGGGCCGGGCTGGTCGGTCTACTGCACAGGCACCTGAGCCCCGGCGCGCTGCTGATCGGGCTCTACGTCTGGGGCGGCGCGCTCACCGCGGCGCTGGCCGTGCCGCTTGGCTTCTGGTGGTACGGCGTGGTGCTGGCGCTGGCGGTGCTGCCGCTGCCGGCGACCATGGTGCTGGTCGACATCCTGATCTTCCGCCAGGTGGACGACGCCCTGCGCGGCCGGACCATCACCGCGACCATCACCATGCTCACGGTCGGCGCGGCCCTAGGCCCGTTCGTCGCCGGGCTCCTGCTGGAGTACGCCGGGCCTGTCCCCGCGGTGCTGGCCGTCAGCGGCGTCTTCCTGGCCGCCGGGGTCTACGCCCTGAGCAAGCGGGTCATCCGCACCGCCCGGTGGCCGCGACCACAGGAGTCGGGGGCCTAATGCTCAAGCCAGCCCTGGCGCACCGCCCGCACGCCGGCCTCGAACCGGCTGCGGGCTCCGAGCCTTTCGATGAGCGTGGCGGCCAGTCGCCGGGAGGTCCTGGGCGAGACGCCAAGCCGCTTGGCGATGGCCTCGTCGGTGTGTCCCTCCGCGAGCAGGGCCAGGGCGCTCTGCTCCTGCGGCGACAGGCCGTGCGCGTTGATCGGGACGGCGTCGGACAGGGGTCTGGCGCTCGCCCACACGCTCTCGAACAGCGCGCACAGGGCGGTCACGGTGCCCTCCCCCGTCAGGACGACCGCCCCGGCGGCGGTGTTGTCGCTGGAGACCGCGATGACGACGGTGCTGTGGTCCATGATGATCATTCGGTTGGGCAGCGTCGCCACGGTCCGCACCTCGGCGCCGCGTTGAACGATCCAATCCGCGTAGTCGACGGTCGGCTGGTTGTTGCGCAGGCTGTCGAGATAGACGATGCGCAGCCGTACTCCCCGGGCCAGCACCGCGGCGTCCTGCGGGCGGGCGCTCTCCAGGTTCTCCGCCGTCTGCGCGCCGTCCGGCGCGAAGGTCATGATCTCTCTGCAGACCGTACGGCAGAGCACCGCGATCCGGTCGCGGATGTTGTCGATGCCGACGATCTGCTCGACCCCGGTTCCCCCGGCCTCGGACCTGAGGCTGGCGTGGTCGGCGATGAGGCGGGCGGCGGCGGCGCGGGACTCCTCAAGGCGCTGTTGCTGGGCGATCAGACCGGCCTGCTGCCTGCTGAGCAGGATCTCCATCCCGATGTCGGGAGAGACCGCGTGCAGATGACCGTCCTGCTGCTGGGAGGGGCGGATCAGAGCGAGTTCACTCAGCTCGTCCAGCGCGGCCCGCACGTCGTCCGCTTCGCACGAGAGTCGTCCGGCGAGTTCGCTGACGCCATCGTTGGGCCGGGCCAACATCGCACGGTAGACAGACTCAGCGACCTTAGTCAACCCCAGGGAAGTGAGCACCTGCATTTCCTTTTGGATCACGCATCGCCGTTGATCGGAATCGTGGCAGAGCCCCAACCGGGATAGCAAGGTTCAATTCGCCAAAAACTTTAATTTTTTATGACATACCTCCCCACTGGCAGTCAGTGGCAATTCGCGACGACGAGAAAGCGGACGCCGATGTACCTCGTGCATGTGCAGGTCAGGTCGTCGGCCGGAAGCGGCCTGCCCGCCGACGTCGCGGGCCGGATCCTGGCCACGGCCGTCCCCGACGAGCGGATCGAGCATGTCGCGGTCCATCCGCACGCCAGGCCGTACCCCGTGCTCGGGGTCGTGCTCGGCGCCGACGGGCTCGAACAGGCCGAGGAGCGGGCCGCCGCCGTGGTGCGCCGCACGCTGGCCGCCCACGCCGAACTGCGGGAGTGGGAGCAGGTCACGGCACAGGCGCCCCTGATCGGGCCCTTCTACGAGCTGCTCCTTGAGCGGGAAAGCCCCGGAGAACTCTCCGGATGAACTGGTGAACGGTTCCGGCCACGGCATAGACAGGCCAGCTCAACCCCCTTCCGAGCAGGGGAAACGGTGATGAAGATAAGTCTCACACCCCGGGATGAGCAAACCTGGAAGGCGACCTGACGAGGCGCCGACCGCCCCGCCGGAGCCGTGAGGCTCTGATCCGACAAGGACTCTCGTCATGGTCGACACCCTGCGCACCCTCCCCTCCCGCGTCGTCATCCTCCTGGCCGCCTCGGCCCTCACGGCCCTCGCCGCCCTGGCCGTCGGCACCGCGGACCTCCCCGCCCCGACCAGCTCCGCCCTCGTGGTCGTCCACAGCGGAACCGGCTGGCAGTGAGCTGACAGTGAGCCCGCGCGGCCTGTTCCGGCCACGTGCACGAGCCAGTTTTTGAGCCCTGCTCACCATTTTTCCTGACTCCCCGGCCTTTGTGATGGTTCTTCTTCCTCCGGCCGGCCATTACGGCAGGTCACCGAAGTCGCCCCTTTGACGGCTGACACGGATGAACCCCTTTCCCCGGACGAACATTCCGCCGCCGACCGCGCGGAAAAGCCTCTCGCGGACCCCTGAGATCCGCCCATGAAAAGCCACCTTCCAGCGACGAAAGGACGCGACATGCCACCGACGAACCCGGTCGCGACCTCCGAGCGTCAGTTCCACGCGATAAAGCCGTGCCCCAGGCCGAACGTCAGGCTGGTCTGCTTCCCGCACTCCGGGGGCTCCGCCGGATATTTCCGTACCTGGAAATCGGTGCTGCCCGAAGGCGTCGAGCTCCTCGCGGTCCGCTACCCCGGGCGGGAGGAACGGCTCTGCGACCCCTTCGCCGAGGACATGAACGAGCTGGCCGGAGCCATCGCCAACGCCTGCGCGCGCTTCGACGACGCGCCGCTGGCCTTCTTCGGCCACAGCCTGGGCTCGCTGGTCGCCTACGAGGTGGCGGTACGGCTCGCGGCCTGGCACGGGATCACGCTGAGGACCCTGTTCGCCTCAAGCTGCGCGGCGCCCTGGCTGGCGCCCCGGCTCGGACTCGGAAACGCCGACGACGAGGCCCTGATCGCACGGGTCGGACAGCTCGGCGGAACCGACATGTGCGTCTTCGACAACCTGGAACTGCGTGAGCTGATCATGCCGGCGATCCGGGCGGACTACCGCCTGCTCGACCGCTACACCGAACCGGCAACGACCCCGCTGGACTGTCCCGTCCACGCCTACTACGGCACGCAGGACCGGGGCGTCGGGGCGGAGTCGGTCGCGGCCTGGTCCAGGGCGACCGCCCGCGCGTTCTCCACCCTGACCTTCCCCGGCGGCCACTTCTACCTCGCCGAGCACCTGCCCGAACTGGCCCGCGACCTCTTCGCCCGCCTGGAGGCCCCGCCCGCGCGGCGCCCCACCCGCTCCAACCTCCTCTTCGTCCTCGCCTGAAAACCCTGAAAAGCCCGAGAAAGGAAACACCGTCATGGCCAACCCGTTCGAGGACCCGGACTCCCGCTACTACGTGCTCGTCAACGACGAGGGACAGCACTCGCTCTGGCCGACCTTCAGCCCGGTCCCGGCCGGATGGGAGGTCGTCTTCGGGGACGCCGCCCGGCAGGAGTGCCTCGACCACATCGAGGAGTCGTGGACCGACATGCGCCCGAAGAGCCTCATCGCCGCCATGGACGACAACAGCTGACGCACGCGGGAAAGCCGAAGGAGGGAACCGCATGTCCGCGGTTGGTGGTGTATCCCCGGTGACGCTGCCGGAGCTGATCGGGGCGCAGGTGACCAGGACGCCGGACGCCGTCGCCCTGGTGGCGGGGGAAACCCGTCTCACCTACGCCGAACTGGACCGCAGAGCCGGTCGGCTGGCCCGGCTGCTGGCCGGGCGGGGAGTCGGCACGGAGGACGTCGTCGCCCTGGCGCTGCCGAGGTCCGTCACGGCCATCACGGCCCTCTACGCGATCGCCAAGGCCGGGGCGGCCTGGCTGCCGGTCGATCCCTCCCTGCCCGCCGACCGGATCGCGCGCATGGCCGCCGACTCCGGGGCGAAGCTGGTGCTCACCTCGGCGGAGACGGCCCCCGGCCTGCCCGACTGCGGCCTTCCCCTCCTGCTGGCGGACCTCCCGACGGGTCCGGAGGAGACGGCGCCGCTGCGGCCCGTCTCCCCGGCCAACACCGCCTACGTCATCTACACCTCGGGCTCGACCGGCACCCCCAAGGGCGTTGCCGTCACCCACGCCGGGCTCGCCGCCCTGGTCGCCACCCACGCGGGCCTGACCGGCATCGACGCCACCAGCCGCGTGCTGCAGGGCGCCTCCCTCAGCTTCGACGTCTCCGTCTCGGACATCGTCAACACCCTCGCCAACGGCGCCGCCCTCGTGCTGCCGCGCGAGCAGAGCCAGATGGTCGGCGAGGAGCTCGCCGCCCTGATCGACGAGTACGGCGTCACGCACGCCGACCTGTCCCCGGCGATGCTGGCCACCCTGCCCGACGTGCCGCTGCCCACCCTGCGCGCGATCGTCGTCGGCGGCGAGGCCGTACCCCGGGAACTGGTCGCACGCTGGAGTGCCGGGCGCGCCGTCTTCAACGGCTACGGCCCCACCGAGACCACGGTCACCGCCACCATGAGCGGCCCCCTGACCGGCGACGAGGAACCACCGATCGGCCTGCCCTGCGTGGACACCGGAATCCACGTCCTGGACGCCACCCTGCGCCCGGTGACCGAGGGCGAGCTGTACGTCTCGGGACCGGGACTGGCCCGAGGTTACGTGGGCAGGCCGGGCCTGACGGCGGAACGCTTCGTGGCCTGTCCCTTCGGGGAGCCCGGCGAGCGGATGTACCGCACCGGCGACAGGGTACGGCTGCGCGCGGACGGGCAACTCGACTTCCTCGGCCGCGCCGACGACCAGGTGAAGATCCGTGGCTTCCGCATCGAGCCCGGCGAGGTCGAGGCGGTCCTGACCGAGCACTCCGCCGTACGGCAGGCCGTGGTGCTGGCCCGGCAGGACGAGCCTGGCCGCAGACGCCTCGTCGGCTACGTCGTCGGCACGGCCGACCCCGCCGAGCTGCGCGAACACTGCGCGGGCAGGCTGCCGCACTACATGGTGCCCGCCGCGATCGTCGTGCTCGACTCCTTCCCGCTCAACACGGCCGGGAAGATCGACAGGAGGGCCCTGCCCGCCCCGGTCTTCGGCCGTTCCGACGCGGCCACACCCGTTGACGGCCTCGAAGGCACCCTCTGTGAGCTCTACCGGAGGGTCCTCGGCCTGGAGAACGTGGGGGTCGAGGAGTCCTTCTTCGAACTCGGCGGCGACTCCATCACCGCGATCCAGCTCGTCTCGGAGGCCCGCAGGGCCGGGCTGCGGATCAGTCCGCGTGACGTCTTCACCGCGGGCAGCGTGGCGGCCCTGGCGCGGCTCGCCGGGACGGTCGAGCGGCCCGTCGTGAAGGAGGAGGCGGGCGCGAACCTCGGCGAGGTGCCGCCGACCCCCGTCATCGCCTGGCTGGCCGCCCAGGAAGGCCCACTGGACGGATACCACCAGTCGATGAGCCTGTCCCTCCCCGAGGGAACCACCGACGAACACCTGGCCGCCACGCTGCGGGCCGTACTGGACCGGCATGACGTGCTGCGGACGCGGACCTCCTCGTTGGCCGTGCGGCCGTGGAGCCTCCACGTCCAGCCGGAGGGCGCGGTGCGCGCCGAGGACGTGCTCCGGGTCGTGACCGACGAGTCGGGTTACGCGACGGCGGCGCGCGAGGCACCGGCACGATTACGGCCCGAGGCCGGGGTCATGGTCCAGGCCGTGAGGTACGGCACGCGGCTGCTGCTCGTCGTCCACCACCTGGTCATCGACGGGGTGTCCTGGCGGACCCTCCAGGCCGACCTGCTCGCGGCGCTGCGCGAACCGGAAACGGCCCTGGAACCGGTGCCGACCTCCTTCAGGCACTGGGCACGACGGCTGGGCGAGGCCGCCAAGGATGCCACGCGGATCGCCGAACTGCCCTTCTGGGCCGAGATCCTGGAGACGCCGGAGACACCGCTCGGTGAGCGCGCCTTCGACCCGGCCCGCGACACCTACGCGACCGTCGGCTCGCTACGGCTCGCGCTGCCGCCCGACCTCACGGAACCGCTGCTCACCCGGGCCCCCGCCGCCTTCCACGCGCAGGTCAACGACGTGCTGCTGACCGCCTTCTCCCTCGCCCTCGGACACTGGCGCGCCCGCCGTACCCCCGGCTCTGGGACGCCCGTGCTCGTGGCCGTCGAGGGGCACGGCAGGGAGGAGATCGTCGAAGGGGTGGACCTGTCGCGGACGGTCGGCTGGTTCACCTCGGTCTTCCCGGTACGGCTCGACCCGGGCGCGGTGCCCTGGCCCGAGGTGACCCGGGGAGGCACGGGAGTCGGCGTCGCGCTCAAACGGGTCAAGGAGCAACTGCGCGCCATCCCCGACCACGGCATCGGCTACGGCCTGCTCAGATATCTCAACCCCGAGACCGGAGCCGTCCTCGGCGAGCACCCGGAACCGAGGATCGAGTTCAACTACCTGGGCCGCTTCCCGATGGACGACGTCACCGGCGAGGAGTGGCTGGCCGGGGCCGACCTGGTCGGGGAGGGTGGCGAGGACGGCATGTCCCTGCCGCACGCCCTCGGCCTCGACGCCCTCACCCTCGACACCCCGCACGGGCCGACGCTGCTGGCCGAGTGGACGTGGGCGGGCGAACTGCTCACCGAGCGGGAGACCGCCGAGCTGGCCGAGGCCTGGTTCGCCGCGCTGCGCGGCATCGCCGCCCACGTACGGCGCGGCACCGCGAACGCCCACACCCCCTCCGACTTCCCCCTCGTCACGATCGACCAGGCCGGACTCGACGCCCTGGTCGCGGCGCACCGGCCCGCCGACGTCGCCGACGTGTGGCCCGCCACCGCGACACAGCGCGGCATGGCCTTCCACTCCGAGTACGACCTGGGGGCCGCCGACGTCTACACCGCCGCCTGCAGCTTCGACCTGACCGGCACCCTCGACGTGCCCGGCCTGCGCGCCGCCGCGACGGCCCTGCTGGAACGCCACCCCAACCTTCGTGCCGCCTTCCACCGGGGCGAGGACGGCTCGACGTTCCAGGTCGTCGTGGACGGCGTGCGGGCGCCCTTCACCGAGATCGACCTGTCCGGCGTTGACGACTTCGAGGCGCACGCCGCGCGGATCGTCGAGGAGGAGCGCGCCCGCCGCTTCGACCTGTCCCGCCCGCCGCTGGTGCGCTGGCTGCTGCTGCGCGATACACCCGGCCACCACCGGCTCGTCGTCTCCGCCCACCACATCCTGCTCGACGGCTGGTCCATGCCGATCTTCGCCGAGGAACTGTGGGCCCTGTACGCGAGCCACGGCGACGACTCCGCGCTGCCGGACCGGGTGCCGTACCGGGACTATCTGGTCTGGGTGGACCGGCAGGACCGGGAGGCGGCGCGGCGGGCGTGGACCGAGGCGCTGGCCGGGTTCGAGGAGCCCACGCTGGTCGCGCCAGGACAGGGCGTCCCCGAGCTGCCCCGGCGCCTGCGGACGGAACTGCCCGCGGAGACCACCGACCGGCTCGTACGGCTCGCCAGACGGCACGGCGTGACCGTCAACACCGTGGTCCAGGCGGTCTGGGGAGTGCTGCTGACCCGGCTGACCGGCCGGGGTGACGTGGCCTTCGGCATGACGGTCTCGGGGCGCCCGCACGAGATCCCCGGCGTCGAGCGGATGGTCGGCCTGCTGATCGACACCGTCCCCGTCAGGACCAGGATCCGCCCCGGGGAGAGCTGGGCGGCGCTGCTCACCCGGGTCCAGGCCGAACAGGCGGAACTGCTGGACCACCAGCACCTGGGACTGGCCGAGATCCAGCGCTGCGCCGGGCTCGGCGGCCTGTTCGACACGGTCGTCGTCCACGGCAACTACCCGGACAGCGGCCCCCTGGGCATCGAGGGCGTCCTGGACGTCACGCTGGTCGAGGACGCCGACAGCGCCCACTACCCGCTGCTGCTCGCGGTCACCCCCGGCGAACGGCTCGGCCTGCAGCTCGACCACCAGCCCTCGGCCTTCACCGACGAGGCGGCCACGGCCCTGCTCGGCAGGTTCGGGCGGCTGCTCGGCCACCTGCTGGACGACCCGGCCTCGCCGGTCGGCCACGCCGACGTGCTGACGCCCGAGGAGCGGACCGAGATCCTCGACCGGTGGAACGACACCGCGAACCCGGTTCCCGAGGCGAGCCTGCCCGAACTGTTCGCCGCCCAGGTGGCACGCACCCCGGACGCCGTCGCCCTGACCTGCGACGGCCAGGAGCTGACCTACCGGGAACTCGACCTGCGGGCCGAACGACTGGCCGACCGGCTGGCCTTCGCGGGCATGGGTTTGGAGACCCCGGTCGCGCTGCTGATGGACCGCTCCGCCGACCAGGTGACCGCGCTGCTCGCGATCCTCAGGGGCGGCGGCCTGTACGTGCCGCTCGACGACCGGTATCCCCTGGAGCGGCTCAACCGCGTGCTGGCCGACAGCGGCACCACGCTGCTGCTGGTCGACGAGGCGCACCGGGAGCACCCGCTGACCCGGGAGCTGCGGACCCTCCGGGTGCACGAGGCCGAGCGGGTTCCTGCGCGGCCCGTCGTCCGCGTGCTGCCCGACAACCGCGCCTACCTGATGTTCACCTCGGGCTCGACGGGGGTGCCGAAGGGCGTCGCCGTCACCCATCGGAACGTGGTCGACCTGGCCCACAGCCGCTGCTTCGACGGCATCACTTCAGGGAGTGTGCTGGTCCACTCGCCGCTGGCCTTCGACGCCTCGACGTTCGAACTGTGGGTGCCGCTGCTGTCGGGCGGCCGGGTGGTCGTGGCCCCTCCGGGGCAGCTCGCTACGGCTGACTTCGCGCGGTTGCTGGCCGACGGTGAGGTTGACGCGCTGTGGTTGACGGCCGGGCTGTTCACGTTGGTCGCGCAGGAAGCACCGGAGTGCTTCGCGGCCGTGAAGGAGGTGTGGACCGGCGGTGACGTGGTCGCACCGGGTGCGGTGCGACGGGTGCTGGAGAGCTGTCCCGGGGTGGTCGTGGTGGACGGCTACGGCCCCACCGAGACCACGACCTTCGCGACCTGCCACCGGATGTCCTCGGCGTCGGTGCTCATCGGGCGTCCGCTGGACAACATGCGGGTCTACGTCCTGGACACGGCCTTGCAGCCCGTCCCGGCAGGCGTCGCGGGTGAGCTGTACCTCGCGGGTTCCGGTCTGGCCCGGGGGTATGTCGGCAGGCCGGGGCTGACCGCCGAGCGGTTCGTGGCCTGTCCGTACGGCGGGCGGATGTACCGCACCGGGGACCTGGTCCGCTGGACCACCTCCGGAGAGCTGGAGTTCGTGGGCCGTGCCGACGACCAGGTGAAGATCCGGGGCTTCCGGATCGAGCCGGGCGAGGTCGAGACCGTGGTCGGCGAGCTCGCCACGGTCCGGCAGGCCGTCGTGGTGGTGCGGGAGGACCAGCCCGGTGACAAACGGCTGGTCGCCTACGTCGTCGGGGACACCTCTCCGGAGGAGGTGCGTGAGCACGTGGCCGAGCGGCTGCCCGCCTACATGGTGCCGGTGGTCGTGGCCCTGGAGGCCCTGCCGGTCACGGCCAACGGGAAGATCGACCGTCGCGCGCTGCCCGCCCCCGAGTTCGAGGTCACCGAAGGACGTGAGCCGCGTACCCCCCGCGAGGAGATCCTGTGCGGGCTGTTCGCCGAGGTCCTCGGTGTCGAGAAGGTCGGCGTTGACGACGGCTTCTTCGACCTCGGTGGGCATTCGCTCCTGGCGACAAAGCTGGTCAGCCGCATCCGCGCCGTGTTGAAAACAGAGCTGCCCATCAGGGCGCTCTTCCAGAACCCCGACGTGGCCCGCCTTGAGCGCTACCTGTCCACCGAACAGGCCGGTGCCGTACGGCCCGCGCTCACAACCCTCGAAAGGCCCGAGCACGTCCCGCTGTCCTTCGCCCAGCAACGCCTGTGGTTCATCGAACAGTTGGAGGGACCGAGCGCCCTCTACAACACTCCTTTCGCCGTACGGCTGCGCGGTCCCGTAGACGCCGGGGCACTGGAAAAGGCCCTGACCGATGTGGTCAACAGGCATGAGGCGCTGCGGACGACGTTCCCCTCGGTCGGGGGGCTGCCACGGCTGCGGGTCGTGGAGGACGCCCGACCTGTGCTGGAGACGCGTGTCTGCGCGGACGACGCCGAGGCCCGTGCGACGGTTGAGCGCATCTCCGTCGAGCACGTCTTCGACATCGCCGTGGACATCCCGGTGCGGGCCTGGCTGCTGTCCCACGGCGCTGACGAACACGTGCTGGTCCTGCTGCTGCACCACATCGCCGGGGACGGCTGGTCGCTGAGGCCCTTCTTCGACGACCTGGCCTTCGCCTACCGGGCCCGGCTGGCAGGAGACATGCCTGACTGGGCGCCGCTGCCGGTGCAGTACGCCGACTACGCCCTCTGGCAGCGTGACCTGCTCGGCGGCCTCCAGGACGAGCAACTCGCCCACTGGCAGGCCGCGCTGGACGGACTGCCCGAGGAGCTGGCGCTGCCGTACGACAGGCCAAGACCGGACCGGGCGAGCCATCGGGGTGGGAACGCGCCGTTCCAGGTGGACGCCGAACTGCACGCCAGGCTGACCAGGGTGGCCGCCGGGCACCACGTCAGCCTGTTCATGCTGCTGCAGGCCGCAGTGTCCACGCTCTACAGCCGCCTGGGAGCAGGGACCGACATCCCGCTCGGCACCCCCACCGCGGGACGCACGGACGAGGCGCTCAACGACCTGGTGGGGTTCTTCGTCAACACGCTCGTGCTGCGGACCGACCTGTCGGGGAATCCGACCTTCACCGAGCTTCTTGGCCGGGTGCGGGCGGCCAACCTGGACGCCTACACGCACCAGGATGTGCCGTTCGAGCGATTGGTCGAGCATCTGAACCCGGAGCGCGTCCCGGCCAGGCATCCGCTCTTCCAGACCCTCATCGCGATGAACGGGCAGATCCCGCTGCCCGAGGAGTTCGCCGGGCTGGAGTGCCGGGAGTACCCCTTCGACCTGGACGTCGCGAAGTTCGACCTGGCCTTCAACTTCGCCGAGACCGCCGACGGCCTGACCGGCATGATCGAGTACGCCACCGACCTGTTCGACCACGGGACCGTGACAACGCTGGCCGAACGGCTGGTCCGGGTGCTGCGGACGATCGCCGACGACCCCGATCGTGCGATCACGGCCATCGACGTGCTCTCCGACGAGGAACGCGACCTGCTGGTGACCGGGTGGAACGACACCGCAGTCCCCCAGGTCGTCGGCACCCTGCACAAGCTGTTCACCGAACAGGCCCTTAAGACCCCTGACGCCGTGGCCGTGGTCTCCGGCGACAGTCAGCTCACCTATGCCGAGCTCGACGCCCAGGCCAACCACCTCGCGCACCGGCTCACCGGTGCCCGGAGGGTCGCGATCCTCATGGACCGCTCCCCCACCTTGGTCATCGCGATCCTCGCCATCCTCAAGGCCGGAGCCGCCTACCTGCCTCTCGACCCCCAGCAACCCAAAGAACGCCTCCAGCAGATCCTCACCGACGCCGGAGCCACCCTCCTGCTCACCGACACCGTCCACGACCTGCAGATCACGACCATCACCCCGACCGCCGTTTCTGAGGCCACAGAGCCCGTGCCGGACACGACCAGGCCCGACAACGCCGCCTATGTCATGTTCACCTCGGGGTCCACGGGGGTGCCGAAGGGCATCACGATCACCCACCAGAACGTGATCGACCTGGTGACGGACAGGTGCTGGCGGCAGCCGTACAGGCAGCGGATCCTGTTCCACGCGCCGCACGCCTTCGACGCCTCGACCTACGAGCTGTGGGTGCCGCTGCTCTCCGGTGGTCAGGTGGTCGTCGCGCCACCCGGCAACATGGACGCGGCCGGGATTCGTTCGCTGGTCAGACAGCATGACCTCACCCACGTCCACGTCACGGCCGGTCTGTTCCGGGTGATCGCGGAGGAGGATCCCGACGCCTTCGCGGGGGTGCGGGAGGTGCTGACCGGGGGTGACGTGGTCTCGCCGAACGCGGTGCGGCGGGTGCGCGCGGCCAACCCCGGCGTCACGATCCGCATCCTGTACGGCCCGACGGAGACGACGCTCTGCGTGACCCAGCTTGAGACCGGGTCGGGACGCCTCTCCATCGGGCGTCCGATGGACAACACCCGCGTCTACGTGCTGGACGAGGGGCTGCGGCCCGTCCCGGCCGGAGTGGCGGGCGAGCTGTACATCGCGGGCACCGGCCTGGCCCGGGGCTACGTCGGCAGAGCGGCCCTGACGGCCGAGCGGTTCGTGGCCTGTCCGTACGGCGGGCGGATGTACCGCACCGGGGACGTGGTCCGGTGGAGCGCCTCGGGAGAGATCGAGTTCGTCGGCCGCAGCGACGACCAGGTGAAGATCCGTGGCTTCCGGGTGGAGCTCGCCGAGATCGAGGCCGTGGTCGGTGAGCACCCCTCGGTCCGGCAGGCGGTCGTGGTGGCCCGCGAGGACAAACCCGGTGACAAACGACTGGTCGCCTACGTCGTCGGGGAGGCCACCCCGGAGCAGGTCCGCGAACACATGGCCGAACGGCTGCCCGCCTACATGGTGCCGACGGTCGTGACCCTCGACGCCCTGCCGGTCACGGCCAACGGCAAGGTCGACCGGCGCGCGCTGCCCGCCCCCGACTTCGGAACGGCCGGTGGCCGTGGCCCGCGCACCCCACGGGAGGAGATCCTGTGCGGCCTGTTCGCCGAGGTCCTCGGCCTGGAGCGGGTGGGCATCGACGACGGCTTCTTCGACCTGGGCGGGCACTCCCTGCTCGCCACCAAGCTGGTCAGCCGCATCCGTAGCGTCCTCGGCGCCGAGTTGCCGATCCGCTCCCTGTTCAACGCCCCAACCGTCGCCGGTGTCGTCGACGAACTCCCCAAGTCCGGCCCGGCCAGGCCCGCGTTGCGGCCCAGGCGCTGAGCAGCCCGTTTTCTCCGTCGGAGGAAGACCATGATTCCGCTTTCCTACGCGCAGCAGCGCCTGTGGTTCATCGAACAGCTCGAAGGGCCGAGCGCCCTCTACAACACCCCTCTCGTGCTGCGGCTCGGCGGCCGGATCGACGCCGGGGCGTTGGCGGAAGCCCTGGGTGACCTGGTGGACAGGCACGAGGTGCTCCGCACGGTCTTCGTCTCCTCCGACGCCGGGCCGTACCAGGAGATCGGGGAGGCGGGCGTCCGCCCGGCGCTTGAGGCGCGGACCTGCGCGGACGAGGCGGAGTTACGGCGGGCGGTCGAGGAGGCGGTCGGACACGTCTTCGACATCTCGGCCGAGCTTCCGCTGCGGGCGTGGCTGCTGTCCCGTGGCGAGGAGGACCACGTCCTGGTCCTGCTGCTGCACCACATCGTCAGCGACGGCTGGTCGGTCGGCCCGCTCTTCGACGACCTGGAGACGGCCTACGAGGCACGGCTCGCCGGGCGGGCTCCCGTCCAGGAACCACTGCCGGTGCAGTACGCCGACTACGTGCTGTGGCAGCGGGACCTGCTCGACGGCGTCCAGGACGAGCAGCTCGCCTCCTGGCAGGGCGCGCTTGAGGACATGCCCGAGGAGCTGGCGCTGCCGTACGACAGGCCGAGGCCCGCCGTGCTCAGCCACCGGGGTGGGGTGGCGGGGTTCGGGCTGGACTCGGAGCTGCACGGGCGGCTCGTGAGGGTCGCGGCCGAGCGGCAGGTGAGCCTGTTCATGCTGCTGCAGGCCGCGGTGGCGACCCTCTACGGCCGCCTGGGGGTCGGGACGGACATCCCGCTGGGGACGCCGGTCGCGGGCCGCACGGACGAGGCGCTCAACGACCTGGTGGGGTTCTTCGTCAACACGCTCGTCCTGCGGACCGACCTGTCGGGGAATCCGACCTTCGGTGAGCTTCTGGGCCGGGTGCGGACGGCCAACCTGGACGCCTACTCCAACCAGGACGTGCCGTTCGAGCGGCTCGTCGAGCACCTGAACCCGGAGCGCGTCCCGGCCAGGCATCCGCTCTTCCAGACGGCCGTCACCTTGGACAGCCAGACGCCGTTGCCGCAGGAGTTCGCCGGGCTGGAGTGCCGGGAGTACCCGTTCGACCTGGACGTCGCGAAGTTCGACCTGTCCTTCGCCTTCACCGAGACCCCCGACGGACTGAACGGGCTGCTGGAGTACGCCACCGACCTGTTCGACCACCACACCGCGACCACGCTGACCGAACGGCTGCTGCGGGTGCTGCTGGCCGTCGCCCATGACCCGGACCTGCCGATCGGCGCCATCGACGTGCTCTCCGAGGAGGAGCGGGCCGAGATCCTCGACGAGTGGAACGAGACCGCCGCGCCGGTGCCCGGGGGGAGCCTGCCCGAGCTGTTTGCCGCGCAGGTGGCGCGCACCCCGGACGCGGTCGTGCTCAGCCAGGACGACCGGACGCTGACCTACGCGGAGCTGGACGCCCGTGCCGAACGGCTGGCACGTCGCCTGACGGCCGAGGGGGTGACCAGGGAGACGCCGGTGGTGCTCTTCCTGGAGCGTTCCTTCGAGGCGGTGACCGCCATCCTGGGGGTGCTCAAAGCGGGTGGCGTGTACGTGCCGCTGGACCCGCGCTACCCGGCCTCGCGGATCGAGGTGATCCTCCGGCAGAGCGGGGCGAGTCTGGTCCTGGGTGACGAGACCGCCCGGCGGGTGACGTTCCCGGACGACATGACGGTGCTCGACGTCGCGACCCTGCTCAACGAACCGGACACAGGTCTTACTGGGCAAAATATGCCCATTTATCGGGATCAACTGGCTTACGTCATGTTCACCTCGGGGTCCACCGGGGTGCCGAAGGGCGTCGCCGTCACCCACGGGAACGTGGTGGCGCTGGCCGTCGACAGCCGGTTCGCCGGGCAGGAGCACCGCAGGGTGCTGCTCCACTCGCCGCTGGCCTTCGACGCCTCGACCTACGAGCTGTGGGCGCCGCTGCTGTCGGGCGGACAGGTGGTCGTGGCGCCCCCGGGCGAACTCGACCTGGACGCCATGGCCGCGCTGCTGGTCGAGCGGCGCCCCACGGCGGCCTTCTTCACCACGGCGCTGTTCAACCTGCTGGCCGAGCACGGGTCGCGGCCCCTGTCGGGGGTGCGCGAGGTGTGGAGCGGCGGCGAGGCCGGATCGGTGACCGCGATGCGCCGGGCCGTCGAACGCTGCCCAGACCTGACGTTCGTCCACGTGTACGGCCCGACCGAGACCACGACCTTCGCCACCTGCCAGCCGGTGCGGCGCCCGTTCACCTACCAGACGGTCCCGCCGATCGGCGGCCCGATGGACAACATGCGGGCCTACATCCTGGACACGGCCCTGCGGCCTGTCCCGGCCAGGGTGGCGGGCGAGCTCTACCTCGCGGGTTCCGGGCTGGCGCGGGGGTACGTCGGTCAACCCGGCCTGACCGCGGAACGCTTCGTCGCCTGCCCGTACGGCGGGCGGATGTACCGCACCGGGGACCTGGTCCGCTGGACCACCTCCGGGGAGATCGAGTTCGTCGGCCGTACCGACGACCAGGTGAAGATCCGTGGCTTCCGCATCGAGCCCGGCGAGATCGAGGTCGTCGTCGCAGACCACCCCTCGGTCCGGCAGACCCTGGTGATCGTCCGCGAGGACCGTCCCGGCGACAAGCGCCTGGTCGCCTACGTCACCGGCGACGTCACCCCCCAGGGAGTGCGCGAACACGTGGCCGGGCGGCTGCCCGCCTACATGGTGCCGGTGGTCGTGGTCCTCGACGCGCTGCCGGTCACGGCCAACGGCAAGATAGACCGTCGCGCGCTGCCCGCCCCCGAGCTTGGAAGCACGGATGGGCGTGAGCCGCGTACTCCTCGCGAGGAGATCCTCTGCGGCCTGTTCGCCGAGGTCCTCGGGGTCGAGAAGGTCGGCGTCGAGGACGGCTTCTTCGAGCTGGGCGGCCACTCGCTGCTGGCGACGAAGCTGGTCAGCCGCATCCGCACCGTGTTGAAAACAGAGCTCCCCATCAGGGCGCTCTTCCAGAACCCCGACGTGGCCAGGCTTGAGCGCTACCTGTCCACCGAACAGGCCGGTGCCGTACGGCCCGCACTCACAGCCCTGTCCCGGCCCGACCATGTGCCGCTGTCCTTCGCCCAGCAACGGCTGTGGTTCATCGAACAGCTCGAAGGGCCGAGTGCCCTCTACAACACGCCTTTCGCCGTACGGCTACGCGGTCCCATCGACACCCTGGCGTTGGAGGACGCCCTCGGTGACCTGCTGGACAGGCACGAGGCGCTGCGGACCGTCTTCCCCTCGGTTGACGGCGTGCCGTACCAGAAAGTGCTGGGTGAGACCCGGCTGAGGCTGAACGTGCGGGTCTGTGACAGTGACGAGCAGGCGCGGGAGGTCGTTGAGGAGCTGGCGCTCGGGGTCTTCGACATCTCGGCCGAGCTTCCGGTGCGGGCGTGGCTGCTGTCCCGTGGCGAGGACGAGCACGTGCTGGTTCTGCTGCTGCACCACATCGCCGGGGACGGCTGGTCGCTGAGGCCGCTCTTCGACGACCTGGCCTTCGCCTACCGGGCCCGGCTGGCAGGAGGGGAACCTGACTGGGCGCCGCTGCCGGTGCAGTACGCCGACTACGCCCTCTGGCAGCGGGACCTGCTCGGCGGCCTCCAGGACGAGCAGCTCACCCACTGGCAGGCCGCGCTGGAGGACATGCCCGAGGAGCTGGCGCTGCCGTACGACAGGCCGAGGCCCGCCGCGCCCAGCCACCGGGGCGGGGTCGCGGACTTCGGGCTGGACGCGGAGCTGCACGGGCGGCTCGTGAGGGTCGCGGCCGAGCGGCAGGTCAGCCTGTTCATGCTGCTACAGGCCGCCGTGGCGACCCTCTACAACCGCCTGGGGGCCGGGACGGACATCCCGCTCGGCACCCCCACGGCGGGACGCACCGACGAGGCGCTCAACGACCTGGTCGGGTTCTTCGTCAACACGCTGGTGCTGCGGACCGATCTGTCCGGGAACCCGAGCTTCGGACAGGTGCTTGACCGGGTGCGGACCGCGAACCTGGATGCCTACACCCACCAGGACGTGCCGTTCGAGCGGCTCGTCGAGCACCTGAATCCCGAGCGCGTCCCCGCCAGGCATCCGCTCTTCCAGACGGCCGTGACCCTGGACAGCCAGACGCCGCTGCCGCAGGAGTTCGCCGGGCTGGAGTGCCGGGAGTACCCCTTCGACCTGGATGTCGCGAAGTTCGACCTGTCCTTCGCCTTCACCGAGACCCCTGGCGGACTGAACGGGTTGCTGGAGTACGCCACCGACCTGTTCGACCCTGGGACCGCGATCACCCTCACGGAGCGGCTGGTCCGGGTGCTGCGAGCGGTCGCCGACGACCCCGATCGTGCGATCACGGCCATCGACGTGCTCTCCGACGAGGAACGCGACCTGTTGGTGACCGGGTGGAACGACACCGCCGCCCCGCAGACCGTGGGCACCCTGCACCGGTTGTTCGCCGAGCAAGCTTGTAAAACCCCGGACGCCGTGGCCGTCGTCTCCGGTGACAGTCAGCTCACCTATGCCGAGCTCGACGCCCACGCCGACCACCTCGCGCACCGGCTCACCGGGGCCCGGAGGGTCGCGATCCTCATGGACCGCTCCCCCACTTTGGTCATCGCGATCCTCGCCACCCTCAAGGCCGGAGCCGCCTACCTGCCTCTCGACCCGCAACAACCCACCGAACGGCTTCAGCGGATTCTCACCGACGCCGGAGCGACCCTCCTGCTCACCGACACCACTCACGACCTGCAGATCACGACCATCACCCCATCCGCCTTTGGATCCGCACCACCTGTGCCGGACACCACAAGGCCGGACAACGCCGCCTACATCATGTTCACCTCGGGGTCCACCGGGGTGCCGAAGGGCATCACGGTCACCCACCGGAACGTGATCGACCTGGCCCGCAGCCGCTGCTTCGACGGGATCACCGCCGGGAGCGTGCTGCTGCACTCGCCGACCGCGTTCGACGCCTCGACGTTCGAGCTGTGGGTGCCGCTGCTGTCGGGCGGCCGGGTGGTCGTGGCTCCTCCGGGACAGCTCGCTACGGCTGACTTCGCGCGGTTGCTGGCCGACGGTGAGGTTGATGCGCTGTGGCTGACGGCCGGGCTGTTCACCCTGGTCGCGCAGGAGGCCCCGGAGTGCTTCGCGAGCGTGCGGGAGGTGTGGACCGGTGGCGACGTGGTCTCACCGGGCGCGGTGCGACGGGTGCTTGAGCACTGCCCCGGGGTGTTCGTGGTGGACGGCTACGGCCCCACCGAGACCACGACCTTCGCCACCTGCCACCGGATGTCCTCACCTTCGGTGCTCATCGGGCGTCCGCTGGACAACATGCGGGTCTACGTCCTGGACGAGGCGCTGCAGCCGGTCCCGGTGGGCGTCGCGGGCGAGCTGTACATCGCCGGAGCCGGTCTGGCGCGGGGTTATGTCGGCAGGCCGGGGCTGACCGCGGAACGCTTCGTGGCCTGTCCGTACGGCGGGCGGATGTACCGCACCGGGGACCTGGTCCGCTGGACCGCCTCGGGAGAGCTGGAGTTCATGGGCCGCAGCGACGACCAGGTGAAGATCCGGGGCTTCCGGATCGAACTCGCCGAGATCGAGGCCGTGACCAACGATCATCCCTCGGTCCGGCAGGCCCTGGTGGTCGTCCGCGAGGACCGCCCCGGCGACAGGCGGCTGGTCGCCTACGTCGTCGGGGAGGCCTCCGCGGAGGAAGTGCGTGAGCACGTGGCCGAAAGACTGCCCGCCTACATGGTGCCGACGGTCGTGGTCCTGGAGGCCCTGCCGGTCACGGCCAACGGCAAGATGGACCGTCGCGCGCTGCCCGCCCCCGAGTTCGAGGTCACCGAAGGGCGTGAGCCGCGTACCCCGCGCGAGGAGATCCTCTGCGGCCTGTTCGCCGAGGTCCTCGGCGTCGAGCGGGTCGGGGTTGACGACGGCTTCTTCGACCTCGGTGGGCATTCGCTGCTGGCGACGAAGCTGGTCAGCCGCATCCGCACCGTGTTGAAAACAGAGCTGCCCATCAGGGCGCTCTTCCAGAACCCCGACGTGGCCCGCCTTGAGCGCTACCTGTCCACCGAACAGGCCGGTGCCGTACGGCCCGCACTCACAGCCCTGTCCCGGCCCGACTATGTGCCGCTGTCCTTCGCCCAGCAACGCCTGTGGTTCATCGAACAGCTCGAAGGGCCAAGTGCCCTCTACAACACCCCCTTCGCCGTACGGCTACGCGGCCCCATCGACGCCGGGGCGTTGGAAAAGGCGCTGGCCGACGTGGTGGCCAGGCACGAGGCGCTGCGGACCGTGTTCCCCTCGGTTGACGGCGTGCCGTACCAGAAGGTGATTGAGGACGTCAGGCCGGAGCTGCACCTGGCGGGTGAGCTTGGGGAGGTCGTGGGCCGGGCCTTCGACCTGTCGGCGGAGCCGCCGCTGCGGGCGTGGCTGCTGCCCCGCGACGGGGACGAGCACGTGTTGGTTCTGCTGCTGCACCACATCGCCGGGGACGGCTGGTCGCTGAGGCCGCTCTTCGACGACCTGGCCCTCGCCTATCAGGCCCGGTTGGCCGGACAGGCTCCTGGCTGGGCGCCGCTGCCGGTGCAGTACGCCGACTACGCCCTCTGGCAGCGCGACCTGCTCGACACGGTCCAGGACGAACAGCTCGCCCACTGGCGGAGCGCGCTGGACGGCATGCCCGAGGAGTTGGCGCTGCCGTACGACAGGCCGAGGCCCGTCGCGCCCAGTCACCGGGGCGATCTCGCCGAGTTCAGGGTGGATGCCGAGTTGCACGGACGGCTGGTGAGGGTCGCGGCGGAGCGGCAGGTGAGCCTGTTCATGCTGCTGCAGGCCGCCGTCGCCACCCTCTACAGCCGCCTGGGCGCCGGGACCGACATCCCGCTCGGCACCCCCACGGCGGGCCGCACCGACGAGGTACTCGACGACCTGGTGGGGTTCTTCGTCAACACGCTGGTGCTGCGCACCGACCTGTCGGGGAATCCGAGTTTTGGTGAGCTTCTGGGCCGGGTGCGGGCGGCCAACCTGGACGCCTACACGCACCAGGACGTGCCGTTCGAGCGGCTCGTCGAGCACCTCAACCCGCCCCGCACGCCCGCCAGGCACCCGCTCTTCCAGACGGTCGTCACCTTCGACAACCAGACCCGTGCCGAGCTGGACTTCGCCGGGCTGCGCGGGACCATGGAGCCGGTCGGTGAGGCGCACGCCCAGTTCGACCTCAACGTCACCTTCACCGAGACCCAGGACGGCCTGGCCGGGGCGGTCGGCTACGCCCTCGACCTCTTCGACCACGACACCGCGGCGGCCCTGGCCGAGCGGCTGGTCCGGGTGCTGGAGGCGGTCGCCGACGATCCTGACCGCGCGATCGGCGCCATCGACGTGCTCTCCGACGAGGAGCGCGAGCTGCTGCTGGTCACGCGGAACGACACCGCCGCCGAGACCGACTTCGGGCGCTGCGTCCACGAGCTGTTCGAGGCCGGGGCCGCCGCCCACCCGGACGCGGTCGCCGTGGCCCTTGGCGAGAACCGGGTCACCTACGCCGAACTCAACGCCCGCGCCAACCACATCGCGCACACCCTGCTCGACCGGGGGCTGGTCCCCGAGGAGCCGGTCGCGGTGCTGATGGAGCGGAGTGTCGAGCTGGTCGCCGCGATCCTGGCCGTGGCGAAGGCCGGGGGCACCTACGCGCCGCTCGACCCCCGCTATCCGCTGCCCCGGCTGCGGCACGTGCTGGACGCGACGGACGCCCGCTTCATCCTGGTCGACACCGAGCACGTCGGGCACCCGATCGCGGGGGACCCGCTGAGGACCGTCCTGGAGATCACCGGTTCGCTTGCCGTACCGGACAATCCCGGACGGCGGATCCACCCCGACCAGTTGCTCTACGTGATGCACACCTCGGGTTCGACCGGACTGCCCAAGGGGGTCGGGGTCACCCACCGCAACGTCGTCGATCTGCTGGCCAACCCGCAGTTCCTGACCGGCGCCCACGAGCGGACGCTGCTGCACTCCCCGGCCGCGTTCGACGCCTCGACCACGGAGGTCTGGGTTCCGCTGGTGACCGGGGGCCGGATCGTGCTGGCGCCGCCGGGCGCGCTGGACGCGCACACCCTGGCCAGGACCGTCGCCGAGCACCGGGTGACGCTGGTCCAGGCACCCTCGGGGCTGCTCAGCGTGCTGGCCGCGGAGTCGCCGGAGAGCTTCCGCGAGGTCCGGCAGGTGTGGACGGGTGGGGACGTGGTGTCACCGGCCGCCGTTCGCGACCTCATGGCCACATGTCCCGAAATAACCGTTATTTCGGTGTATGCCCCGACGGAGACGACGGCCATCAAGACCTGTCACACGATGACCGCAGCGACCGGGGTCCCCGCGACGGTTCCCCTCGGCCGTCCGATGCGTAACACGAGGGTGTACGTGCTGGACGCCGGGCTGCGGCCGGTCCCGGCCGGGGTCGCGGGCGAGCTGTACATCGCGGGCACCGGTCTGTCCCGGGGGTACGTCGGCAAGCCCGGCCTGACCGCCGAACGGTTCGTCGCCTGCCCGTACGGCCCGCCCGGCGAGCGGATGTACCGCACCGGGGACCTGGTCCGCTGGAACGCCTCCGGCGAGCTGGAGTTCGTGGGCCGCGTCGACGACCAGGTGAAGATCCGTGGCTTCCGGGTCGAGCTGGCCGAGGTCGAGGCGGTCCTGGCCGCCCACGCGTCGGTACGGCGCGCGCTGGTGGTGGCCAGGGAGAACCGGCTGGTCGCCTACGTCACCGGGGAGGGCAGTCCCGAGCAGGTGCGCGCCTACGCCGCGAGCAGGCTGCCGGACTACATGGTGCCCGCCGCGGTCATGGTGCTGGACGCGCTGCCGGTCACGGCCAACGGCAAGGTGGACCGTCGCGCGCTGCCGGACCCCGATTTCGGGACGGCCGGGGGCCGGGGGCCGCGCACCCCACGGGAGGAGATCCTCTGCGGCCTGTTCGCCGAGGTCCTCGGTGTCGAGAAGGTGGGCATCGACGACGGCTTCTTCGACCTGGGCGGGCACTCGCTGCTCGCCACCAGGCTGGTCAGCCGGATCCGTACGGCCCTGGGTGTCGAGGTGTCCGTCAGGGCGCTCTTCCAGCACCCCGACGTGGCCGGGCTCGGCCGTCACCTGGAGCGGGCGGGGCACGACGAGGTCCGGCCGCTGCTGCTGCCGGTCGTCCGTCCCGAGCGGGTGCCGCTCTCCCCCGCCCAGTCGCGGCTGTGGTTCATCGAGCAGATGAGGGGCGTCGGCGGCCTCTACAACTCGCCGCTGGCGCTGCGGCTCTCCGGCCCGCTCGACCTGGCCGCCCTGCGGGAGGCGCTCTGCGACGTGGTGGAGCGGCACGAGGTGCTGCGCACGGTGTTCCCGGTCGTGGGCGGCGTGCCGTACCAGGAGGTGCTGGGCGGGGTGCGGCCCGAGCTGCACGTGCGGGAGGTCAGGGACGAACGGCACCTGCGCGAGTGCCTCGGCCAGGCCCAGGGACACGTCTTCGACCTGTCGGTCGAGCTGCCGATCCGGGCCTCGCTCCTCGTCCTGGGCCGTGGGGAGCACGTGCTCGCGCTGGTCATGCACCACATCGCCGGGGACGGCTGGTCCATCGGGGCGCTGCTGCGCGACCTGGCCACCGCCTACGCGGCGCGGTTGGAGGGGAAGGCACCCGGCTGGGCGCCGCTGCCGGTGCAGTACGCCGACTACGCCCTCTGGCAGCGGGAACTCCTCGACACCGTCCACGACGAGCAGCTCTCCCACTGGCGGACCGCGCTGGAGGGAGCGCCCGAGGAGCTGGCGCTGCCGTACGACAGGCCAAGGCCGGTGGTCGCGACGAACCGGGGCGACTCGGTCGAGCTGCGGCTCGACGCCGGGACGCACGCGGCCCTCGTGGCGCTGGCCAGGCGGGAGAACGCCAGCCTGTTCATGGTGGTCCAGGCGGCGCTGGCCGTACTGCTCGGCGGGCTCGGCGCGGGCACCGACCTGCCCGTCGGCACCGTGATCGCCGGGCGCACCGACGAGGCGCTGGACGACCTGGTGGGGTTCTTCGTCAACACGCTGGTGCTGCGGACCGACATCTCGGGGAACCCGACCTTCACCGAGCTGGTCGGCCGGGTGCGGACGCTGGACCTGGACGCCTACGGTCACCAGGACGTGCCGTTCGAGCGGCTGGTCGAGGTGCTCAACCCGGCCCGTTCGATGGCCAGGCACCCGCTCTTCCAGGTGATGCTGACGCTGCACGACACCACGGGAGAGGCCCCCGAGCTGCCCGGACTGCGGGCGAAGGTCATGGAGCTGGAGACCGACGTCGCCAAGTTCGACCTGTCCTTCGGGCTGTGCGAGACGCGCGACGGGCTGAGCGGGGTACTGGAGTACGCCACCGAGCTGTTCGACCGGATCACGGCCGAGGAGATCGCGGGCCGGTTCGTCCGGGTGCTCGAAGCGGTAGCCGCGGACCCCGGCCTGCGGGTCGGCCAGGTGGACCTGCTGACGCCCGCCGAGCGGGAGCGCCTGCTGGACTATCAGGAGTTCACCCCGGTCCCGGGCACGCTGAAGGACCTCTTCGAGGCGCGGGCGGCCGACGGTCCCGAGCGGGTGGCGCTGACCTTCGGCGAGGAGGAGCTGACCTACGCCGAGCTGGACGAGCGCGCCAACCGGCTGGCGAACCTGCTGGTCGAACGCGGGGTCGGCCCCGAGCGGCTGGTCGCCCTGGCGCTGCCGCGCTCGCTGGAGCTGGTGGTGGCGATCGTCGCGGTCGTCAAGGCGGGTGGCGCCTACGTGCCGATCGACCCCGGCTACCCGGCCGACCGCATCGCCTACACCCTCGACGACGCGGCCCCGGTCCTGCTGGTGAGCACGGCCTCGACCGTGGCCGGACTGCCGCCGAGCGCGCTACCGTACGTCCTGCTGGACGAGGTGGACCTCGGCGGCCACGCGGCGACCAGCCCCGTGACCGGTCCCGTGCGGGAGAACCCCGCCTACGTCATCTACACCTCGGGCTCGACCGGCAGGCCCAAGGGCGTGGTGGTCCCGCACGGCAACGTGGTGCAGCTCATGGCCGCGACCGAGCGCCACTTCTCCTTCGGCCCCGACGACGTGTGGACGCTGTTCCACTCCTGCGCCTTCGACTTCTCCGTCTGGGAGCTGTGGGGTCCCCTGCTGTACGGCGGGCGCCTTGTCGTCGTGCCGTACGAGGTCAGCCGCTCCCCGAGGGAGTTCCTCGCCCTGCTGGCCAGGGAGCGCGTCACCGTGCTCAACCAGACCCCCGCTGCCTTCTACCAGCTCATGCAGGCCGAAGAGCCGGGCACGGAGCTGGCGCTGCGCGGCGTCGTCTTCGGCGGTGAGGCGCTCGACCTGGGCAGGCTCGCCGACTGGTACGGCAGGCACCCCGACGACGCCCCGGTGCTGGTCAACATGTACGGCATCACCGAGACCACGGTCCACGTCACCTACCGGGCCCTGGACGCTGCGACCGCCGAGGGGCAGAGCCGCTCGCTCATCGGGACCGCGATCCCCAGCCTGCGCGTCCACGTCCTGGACTCCGCGCTGCGGCCCGTCCCCGTGGGGGTCGCGGGTGAGCTGTTCGTCGCCGGGGAGGGCCTGGCCCGTGGCTACCACGACCGGCCCGCGCTGACCGCCGAAAGGTTCGTCGCCGACCCCTACGGCCCGCCCGGCACCCGGATGTACCGCACCGGCGACCTGGCCCGCTGGAACCGGGACGGGGAGCTGGAGTATCTCGGCAGGATCGACGACCAGGTCAAGATCCGGGGCTTCCGCATCGAACTCGGCGAGGTCAACGCGGTCCTCGGCGCCCAGCCGGACGTGGCCCACAGCGCGGTCGTCGTCCGTGACGACCGGCTCGTCGGCTATCTCGTCCCCAGGGCCGGTACGGAGATCGACGTGGCCGTGCTGCGGGCCGTACTGGCAGGGACGCTGCCCGAGCACATGGTGCCCGCCGCGCTGGTTGTCGTGGCCGCGCTGCCGCTGACCCCGAACGGCAAGCTCGACCAGCGGGCGCTGCCCGCCCCCGGATACGCCGCGGCCGAGGACGGCAGAGGGCCGCGCGACCCCCGGGAGGAGGCGCTCTGCGAACTGTTCGCCGACGTCCTCGGCCTGGAGCGGGTGGGCATCGACGACAACTTCTTCGACCTGGGCGGTCACTCGCTGCTCGCGGCCAGGCTGGTTGCGGAGATCCGGCTTCGGGCCGGGCTCGACGTCGGGGTCCGGGACCTGTTCCAGGCGCCGACCGTGGCCGAGCTGGCCGCGCTCGGCGGTTCCCCGAACCGGGAGAGCTTCCCGGTGCTGCTGCCGATCAGGGCGCGCGGGACACGCGACCCGCTGTTCTGCGTGCACCCGGCGGCGGGCATCAGCTGGGTCTACACCGGCCTGCTCGGACACCTCGACGCCGACCGGCCGATCTACGGGCTCCAGGCGCCCGGCCTGGGCGATCTGTCCCTGCACCCGGCCAGCGTGGAGAAGCTGGCCCTGACCTACGTCGAGCAGATCAGGCAGGTCCAGCCGGAGGGCCCCTACGCGCTGCTCGGCTGGTCCTTCGGCGGGGTGGTCGCGCACGCGGTCGCCGCCGAACTCCAGGCCACGGGCGAGCGGGTCGAGCTGCTCGCGATCCTGGACGGCTACCCGGAGCTCGACGAACACCCCTCCGACAGGGATCCCGCCCTGCTCGCCGCGATCCTCACCTCCCTCGGGCAGCCCGTCGGTGAGATCCCCGCCTGGCCCAGCACCCCCGAGGAGCACGCCGCGCTCGTCGGGCACGGTCAGGGACCGCTGTCCGGGCTGAGCGGCGAGGCCGTCGCCCGCGTCGTCGGGGTCTTCCTGGCCAACCTGGCGCTCGCCGCCGACAGGCCCAAGCGGGCCTATGACGGCGACGTGCTCTTCTTCCTCGCCGCGAAGGACCGTCCCGGCGACGCTCCCGACCCGGCGGCCTGGCGGCCCCACGTGACCGGCCGCCTCGACATCCACCCCGTTCCCGTCACCCACGGCGAGATGACCGGCGCCGACGCGCTGTCGGTCATCGGCCCGGTGCTCGACTCCCACCTCCGTTTGTTTCCGAACTCCTGAGATTGGACGAAAAATCATGAACAAGTACGACATTCCCGAGCAGTGGCACGGCCAGGCTTCGACCCCGATCGCCCCGGCCGACGCCTACAACGGCTACATCGCCGCCAACGTGATCTTCGCCCTGGACCGGCTCGGCCTGATGGAGCGGATCGGCAGGGGCGACCGGCTCTACACCGAGGACTACGCGGACAACGGACGCGCCCTGGCCCTGCTGCGCGCCGCGACCTGCTGCGGCTACCTCAAGGCCGACGACGACGTCTACATCCCCACCGAGGCCGGAAGGGAGATCGCCCGCTCGCGCGGCTACTTCACCTGGGCGGTCGGCGGCTACAACGAGGTGTTCGGCAACGCAGGGCAGCTCACGGACGGCTTACGCCACTACGACCCGAGCGACATCCACCGCGACGAGGCGATGGTCGCGCTCGGCTCCGCCCAGTGCGACCAGGCCATGTTCGCCGCGCTGCTGGACGAGGTGCTCGACGACGTCGACTTCGGCACCATCGCCGACCTCGGCAGCGGCAACAGCGCCAGGGTCAGCCGGGTCGTGTCCCAGCGGCCCGGCACCCGGGGCATGGGCATCGACATCAGCGAGCCCGCGACGCTCATGGCCAGGCGCGACATCGCCTCGGCCGGTCTGCAGGACCGGGTCCAGGCCGTCCAGGCCGACGTGCTCGACGTCCTCGACAGGCAGCGGCAACTGGAGATCACCGGCGAGGTGGACACGGTGATGAGCTTCTTCCTCCTGCACGACCTGCTCGCCAACCCGGGAACCCGCGCCGACATCATGCCGAGGATGCGGGAGGCCTTCCCCAACGCCCGCAGGTTCGTCCTGGGCGACACCATGCTCCGCGACCGGATCGACCACGAGAGCATGCAGCCGATCTTCTCGGTCGGGTTCGAGCTGGCCCACGCCATGATGGGCGTCCCCCTGCACACCAAGGCCACCTACGACCGGATCTTCACCGACGCCGGCCTGCGCATCGCCAGGGTCGAACCGTTCGCCACCCCGCACTCCTGGCTCTACGTCCTCGACGTGGTGTGATGACGATGAGACACCTCCTGGCGCAGAACGAGAACCCCTTCGGCCCGTTGCCCTCCGTCCGTGCCGCGCTGATGCGGGCGATCGACGGCCTCAACCGCTACCCCGAGTTCCGGCCCGCCTCGCTGACCCGGACGATCGCCGACTGGCAGGGCGTCCAGCCGGGCGAGGTGCTCGTCGGCACCGGCTCCGCGGGCGTCGCGCACGACCTGTTCCGCGGCCTGCTGAGCCCCGGCGACAGGGTCATCCACAGCGACCCCTGCTTCGACGTCTACCCGATGCTCTGCGCGATGGCCCAGGCCGAGGCGGTCGCCGTGCCGCTCGGCGAGGACGCCAGACACGACCTGACCGCCATGGCCGAACGGATCGACGAGCGGACCAGGCTGATCGTCCTGTGCAACCCGCACAACCCCACCGGGACCGTCTACACCTGGGACGAACTGACCGCCTTCTTCGCCCTGGTCCCGTCGTCCGTGGTCATCCTGCTCGACGAGGCGTACGTGGACTTCGCCCCCGACCTGGGCGCCCCCGAGGTGGCCACGCGCCTGGCCGACTGGCCCAACCTCGTGGTCCTGCGCACCTTCTCCAAGTCACACGGCCTGGCCGCGCTGCGGATCGGCTACGCGATGGCCGACGCCGGGATCGTCGAGCGCGTCACCCCGCACCAGGTCCCCTACACCCCGGGCCAACTCCAGCTCGCCGCCGTCCGGGCCGCCATAGCCGCCGACGACGAGGTACGGCAGCGCATCCGGCTGATCTCCCACCAGCGCGACCGGCTGCGCCAGAGACTGACCGCCCTCGGCTGGTCCGTCACGCCGAGCCGTACCAACTTCCTGTGGATCACCACGGGCGACCCCGCCCGGCTCGACCTCGCGCGGGCCGCCCTCGAACGGTACGGCGTGGCCGCCCGGCTCTACCCGGGGCGGGCCATCCGGCTTGCCGTCGGCGACCAGGTGGCCAACGACGCGGTGGTCACCGCGCTTTCCACCCTCAAGAACGAGAGCACCATGCCTGTTGACGTCACCCTGGACCACATCGAACTCTACGTCGAGGACATCGCCTCGCAGATCGACCGGCTCACCACGGGCTACGGCTTCGACCTGCTGATCCCGCCGAGCCCCCGCGCCGGATACGAGGAGCAGCTCTCCGCGCTGCTCGGCCAGGACGGCATCCGCGTCCTGCTCACCCAGCCGCTGTCGCCCGCGCATCCGGGGACGGGCTACCTGAGGCGGCACGGGGACGGCGTCGCCGACATCGTGCTGCGGGTCGCCGACGCGGGCGCCACCTACACCGAGCTGGTCGAACGCGGCGCCGACGGCCTGTCCCGGCCCGTCGAGCACGCGGGATGCGTCGCCGCCACGGTCTCCGCCTTCGGCGACATCGGGCACACCCTCCTCGAACGCGCCCCCGGCGTCCCCGAGGGACGCATCCCCGGCCTGCCCGACCCGCTTCCCGTCAGAGGCGGCGGGGTCGGGCTGCGGACCATCGACCACTTCGCGATCTGCCTGCCGCTGGGCGAGCTGGACAAGACCGTCCGCCGCTACAACGAGGTCTTCGGCTTCTCCACCATCTTCTCCGAGCGGATCGAGATCGGCGCGCTCGGCATGGACTCCACGGTCGTGCAGAACGCCGACCGGACCGTCACCTTCACCCTGATCGAGCCGCTCTCGGTGAACTCGGGCGGCCAGATCGTCACCTTCCTCGCCGACCACGGCGGCGCCGGGGTGCAGCACGTCGCCTTCGACTCACGCGACATCGTCGTCACCGTCGGCACGATGGCCGAGCGTGGCGTGCCCTTCCTGCGCGCCCCCGAGGTCTACTTCGACCGGCTGCTCGACCGGCTCACCCCGATGCGCCACTCCGTGCGGCAGCTCCAGGACCTGCACCTGCTGGCCGACCAGGACCACGACGGCCAGCTCTACCAGATCTTCACCCGCTCGGAGCACCCGCGCGGCACCTTCTTCTACGAGGTGATCGAGCGGGCCAAGGCCAGGACCTTCGGCAGCAACAACGTGCGCGCCCTGTACGAGGCCGTCGAACTGCAGAACAACAGCGCCAGGGAGAGCACGGGATGACCGGGCTGTCCGTGACGGACTTCGCCGCCGAGGCCAGGGCCGTACTGGACACCCCTGTCTGGGACTGGCTCGACGGGGGCGCGGAACGCGAATGGACGGTCGCGGGCAACAGGGCGGCGCTCGACCGCGTCGCCCTGGTCCCCCGCGTCCTGGCCGACGTCTCGGCCTGCGACACCAAGACGACGCTCGTCGAGAGCGGCGCGAACCTGCCGGTGGCGATCGCACCGGTGGCCTACCACCGGCTCTTCCACCCGGACGGGGAACTGGCCACCGCACGGGCCGCCGCCACGGCGGGCGTGCCCTTCACCGTGGGCACGCTGAGCAGCGTCGGCCTCGACGAACTCGCCGCGACCGGCGCGGTCCTGTGGTTCCAGCTCTACTGGCTGCGCGACCGCGGCAGACTCCTCGATCTGGTACGGCGGGCGGAGGAGGCGGGCGTCGAGGCGCTGGTCGTCACGGTCGACGTGCCCTTCATGGGACGGCGGCTGCGCGACGCGGCCAACGGCATGACCCTGCCGCCCACGGTCCGGGCCGCGCTGCTGGACGAGGGCTCCTCCGGCCGCGCCCACCGGCGAACCAAGGACGCCTCCGCCATCGCCTCGCACACGGCCGAGCTCTTCTCTCCCGCCGTCACCTGGCACGACGTCGCCTGGCTGCGCGAGCGGACCCGGCTGCCGCTGGTGCTCAAGGGGGTGCTCGACCCCCAGGACGCCGTGCGCGCGGCGGCCGAGGGCGCGCGGGCCGTGGTCGTCTCCAACCACGGCGGCCGCCAGCTCGACCAGGCCGTCCCCGCCGCCATGGCGCTGCCCGCCGTGGCCGAGGCGGTCGCGGGGCTGCCCGACGCGCGGTTCCAGGTGCTCCTCGACAGCGGCATCCGCAGCGGCTCCGACATCCTGGCCGCGCTCGCGCTCGGCGCCTCCGGCGTCCTGCTCGGCCGCCCGGTGATCTGGGGCCTGGCGGCCGGGGGCGAGAGCGGCTGCGCCCGGGTGCTCTCCCTCCTGGAGACCGAGCTGCGCAACGCCCTCGGCCTCGCGGGCTGCCCCGACCTACGGTCCGCGACGCGTCTGCGGGTCGCCTCCATGCCCTACTTCCCGGGAAAGACCCCATGACCGTACAGACACCGACCCGACACGACCTGAGCCTGGACGACCTGCACGGCTCGCTGACCGACCCGGCCATGAGCGCGATGAACCTGCTCAACGAGATCTCGATGCGCTACCCGGCGGCGATCTCCTTCGCCGCCGGGCGACCGGCCGAGGACTTCTTCGACGTCGCCGACGTCCACGAATACCTTGGGGTCTTCCACGACCACCTGCGCACCGCGCGTGGCCTGACCGAGCAGGAGGCCCGGCGCCTGCTGCTCCAGTACGGCAGGACAAAGGGGATCATCCACGACCTGGTCCGCGAGCACCTGCGGATCGACGAGGACATCCACGTCCCCGCCGAGTCGATCGTGGTGACCGTCGGCTGCCAGGAGGCGATGTTCCTGGTGCTGCGGGCCCTCGCCACGTCACCGCAGGACGTGCTGCTTGCCGTCTCCCCCACCTACGTCGGCCTGACCGGCGCCGCGCTGCTGACCGGGCTGCCGGTCTGGCCGGTGCGCGGCGGGGATGAGGGGCTGGACCTGGCCGACCTGCGCGCCCAGATCGGCCGGGCCAGGTCACGTGGGCTGCGGCCCCGCGCCCTCTATCTGGTGCCGGACTCCGCCAACCCCACCGGGGCCAGCCTGCCCCCTCGGCTGCGTCAGGAGGTGCTGGACCTGGCCTCGGAGGAGGACTTCCTCCTGCTTGAGGACAACCCCTACGGCTTCTTCGGCGGAGGCGAACCACTGCCCACCCTCAAGGCCATGGACACCGAGCGGAGGGTCGTCTACCTGGGATCCTTCGCCAAGACCGCCCTGCCCGGCGCCAGGATCGGCTACGTCGTGGCCGACCAGCGGATCTCCGACGGGTCGCTCCTGGCCGACCGGCTGGCGATGATCAAGAGCATGACGACGGTGAACACCTCGCCGATCGCCCAGGCCGTCATCGGCGGTGCCCTGCTCAAGCACGGCTGCAGCCTGCGCGCGGCCAACCTCAGACAGGCCGCTCTCTACCGCAGGAACCTGCGGCTCGTCCTCGACGGGCTGGCCGAGCGCTTCCCCCCTGGCCACGGCGTCACCTGGAACACCCCGCCGGGCGGCTTCTTCCTCGTGGTGACCGTCCCCTTCCAGGTTGACGACGAACTGCTCGAACACTCGGCGAGCCACCACGGCGTCATCTGGACGCCGATGTCGCACTTCTGCCCGGACGGCGGCGGCGAACGGCAGCTCAGGCTCTCCCTCAGCCAGGTCACCCCGGAGACGGTCGGCCAGGGCCTGGACCGCCTGGCCGCCCTGATCGGGGAGCGCCTGCGCCAGGTGAGTCCCGCGACCTGTCCCGGGTGAGGCCGTACCGCCGCCTCCGAACTGTGGTCCGGTGGTCTGGACATGACCCCGGTGGGCCGCACCGCGACCCACCGGGGACCGGATCAACTACGGCTTGGCAGGCTAGGACCCCGGCTCGCGTCCGGCCCTCCCGTCAACGGAGGCGCTCGGCGCCGAGAAGGATCTCGACCGCGAACCGGACCTCCTGACCGAGGAGAGTCCATCAGGACGCGCGGCAGGAGACCGGAGCGGCGAAACAGGCGGACCGGGCCCGCCGTACGACACGTGGGGAAGCGGTCCCGCCGCGTCCGCCTGTGGTGGAGCGGCGCCGGACTGACCACCGCCGTCGGCATCGTGATCACGATCCTCGTCCTCGGCACGGGCGGTGAGGTCCTCCCGGACGCCGCCACGTCGTCATGCGCCTATGTGATCGACGGCCCCGCGGGCGTTTATCCATCCCCGGACACGAGAACCGCTCCGATCAAGTTCAAAAAGAAAAGGGACAGGGTCAACCTGCTCGACGATTCGCCCCGGTCGGCGGAGTGGGCCAGAGTCTTCACCCCCAGGGACCAACCGGGTTTTCACTGGATGCTCACCCGGCAACTCGGCCCCCGGCGACCATGCTGAAAACCCCAAACAAGGTATTCAGCCGAGTGCGGTAGGCGACAGGGCCTTCGCTCTCGCCAAGGAGGTGGTCCCAATGGCCGAACTGGAACAGGACGTGTGGGCACCCGTTTCGCGGGCGCTCGTCGGTGCGGTGCCATGACCGAGATCTACAAGTCCGAGGCGTCGTTCGTGCTGGGGTGTTTCAGATGCGAGGCTGAAGGGTGCGCCGGATGGCGACACCGCCCAGTGCGAGAGCGGGGATGAGCAGGATTCCCGCTTCGGTCCACTGGAACTGCCAGAACCTGTCCGCGGGGTGGAATTCGGCGACCTGTCGATAGCCGTGACTGAATGAGCACTCGTCGTACTTCTTGGTCGCCACATCCGTCCCGCAGGGGCCGGCGAGCGCGAGCTCTCTGTCCTGAGCGGAGTAGTTCACGCCGTTTCCGTTGATCCAGTAGCTCGTCACGTGCAGGGAGTCATGCGGTTCGGGATCGTCCGTGGCCGTAGCCTGCACGGCTCGCTCCGGTGTCGCGTAGGAGGATGGCGCCCTGAGGAGTCCGAAGAACACCAACGCGCACACCGCCATCGCCGCTGTCGCTGATCACCGGCATCCGGGCCGCCATCCCGTCGGCGAGCTCAGCCGGACCAGACAGCATCCGGTGGACGGCGAGCAGATGCGGGAACGTGGATTTGCCCGCGCCATTTGGTCCAACGAGTGCGATGACCCGGCCGGCGGGGACGGACAGCGTGCAGTCACGCAACGCCCATGTGCCCCGATACCGCTTGGTGAGCCTCGTGGCCTCCAGAGCGGTCGGGCTCTGTGCGGGGGTGGTGAACTCACCGCCTCCGCCGCCGAAACGGGAGCTGAAGGCGCCGCTGAAGACCCCGAACGGGGCGCTGGAGGAAAAGGCGGGTCGGTCCGATCAGCCGTGCCCGGCTTCGCCCAAAGCCTTACCCCGTCCCGCGAGCCGGGCGTTTCTCTCCGTTGAACACGAACTGTGGAACGCGGCACCGAACAGTGCGGGCGTAGAACGTCGAGGATGCACGCGGCTCCCCGCGATTGACGGTTGTTGGCTATCGCCCGGTGTGCCGGAGGATCGCGGCGGAGATCCGAGGAATCACCGATGGCGGGAACCCGTGTCCCATTCCCTCGATGGGCAGGAACTCGCTGCCGGGGATCGCCGCCGCCAGGGCCTTCCCGTGGGCGAAGGGCGCCATAGGATCGTCCGAGCCGTGAATCACCAGGGTCGGAGCGGTGATCGAGCCGACAAGCCCGGAACGGTCACGGGAGGCGAAGGCCGCGAGGATGTGGTTCTTCGAGGCGTGGCCCGCATCGGTGGCGTTCTCGATCTCCCGCTCGATGGTCGCGCGCGTGGCCGCCTCGTCGAACGCCGTCAACCGTCCGGCGAGGATGCGTGCCAGTTTGAGATGCGACTCGACGTGCTCCTCCCGGGTGCTGGGCGGATTGGCGATCTGTTCGGCGTCCCAGGCGGCCAGCCGTGGATCGCGTACGGTGCCCCGGAAGGTGTTGGTCGCGGGGTCGAGGGGCTCGGCGCTCGACATGATGACCGTCAGGCTGCGCAGCCGGTCGGCGTGTTCGAGCGCGATCTCCTGGGCGATCATGCCGCCCATCGACGCGCCGACCACGTCCGCCGTGGCGATGCCCAGACCGTCGAGCAGGCCGACCGCGTCCTGGGCGAGGTCGACCATGGTGTACGGGTTGGCCTCGTAGTCCACACGGCCGGACAGCCCGGTGTCTCGGTTGTCGTAGCGGATGACGTACCGGCCTCCCTCCTGGAGAAGGCGGCAGAGCTCGTCGGGCCAGGTGGCGCCTCGGGCGCCGAGCCCCATCACGAGCAGCAGCGCGGGGTCGGCCGAGTCACCGAACGTCTCGCACCACAGACGGATCCCGTTGGCCTCGACTATGCGTTCCATCATGTTCTGTCCCTCGTTCTGGCGCTACGACATCCCGTACGAGGACGAGCGCTCACGGAGTTCCCGCAGCGTCCCCCCCATGGCAAAAAGTATATACACGTTAACTTTTTGCTTGATCCGGAGCCGTCACAATCCAGTCGGCACATGCAGGACGGCGAGCATCTGGGCCCGCAGGTGCACGCCCAGCGCCCGGATGTCATCGCTCAGCCGGGCGGCGAGCACCGCCGTCACCATCCCCATGACGGAGGTGACGGCGATCCGCGCCGCGAGGTCCGACAGCTCCGGCCGTACCTCGATCAGCAGCCCGACCCACTCCTCACGTATCTGCCGCATCTGGCGGTTGAGCCGCCGCCGATCCCGCTCCGGCAGCCACAGCAGCTCGGCCTGCATGATCAGAGTCAGACTCCGGTTCTCGACGGACGACCGGGAGAACCAGTCCACCAGGGCGACCAGCGCCTCCCGCGGGTCCCGGTCCCGGTCGGCCAGCGCGGCTCGCGTCCCCTCCCGAAGGCGTTCCAGCGACAACTCGATCAGGGCGAGGAGGATGGCCTGTTTGCCGGGGAAGTGCCGGTAGACCGCGGGTCCGGAGATGCCCACCGCGGCCCCGATGTCGTCGATCCCGGTGTCGGCGTAACCACGCTCCACGAAGAGCCGGGCCGCCTGCAGCAGGATGACCCGCTTGCGCACCCCATGTTTGCGCCCCTGCGAGATGAGGGATTCCAACTCGTCGGACTCGGCCACGTACGTACCCCTCTGAAAGAAACGGGAACCACGGTTAACATATTGGATAGAGGCTGACCAGGGTGGAAGAAGGACGCCACGACGCCTCCCTGACCCCGGCGGCACACGACCGAGCCGGTAGGCTCTGCGCGGGCCGCTTCGGAGATCATCTTCCGGCCGTACGGGCCACCCGCGGACAGCAAGGCACGACCGCCTCGGAACCCCGTTCACCGCCGAGTTCTGGTTCATGAAGGAGATACCCGGCATGAGCACGCCGATCCCCGTCCACGTCCCCGACGCGTTCGCCGCGGCGTACGGCAAGGGCAACGCGTCCCGCCGTGCCTGGATCGCCGAACTGCCCCGGCTGGCCGCGGACTTCCTGGACCACTGGGCTCTGCGGCCGGACGGCCCCGCGGAGCACGGCCAGGCCTCGCTCGTGCTGCCGGTGATCCGCGCGGACGGTGAGCCCGCGGTGCTGAAATTCCAGCAGGCGAGCGAGGACAACGCCAGCGCCGCGCTTGGCCTGCGGGCGTGGGACGGCAACGGTGTGGTGCGTCTGCTCGACCACGACCCGGACACCGGCACCATGTTGCTGGAACGACTGGACGCGGCCCGGCCGCTGTCGTCGGTGGCCGACGACGACACCGCCATGCGGATCCTCGCCGAACTGATGGCGCGCCTGGTCGCGGTACCCGCCCCACCCGGTGTGCGGCATCTGGCCGACATCGCCGCCGCCATGCTGGACGAGGTTCCACGCGCCGTGCCGGCGTTGCGTGACCCGGCCGAGCGACGGCTGGTACGCACCTGCGCGTCCGCCGTGGCCGAACTGATCGGCGAATCCGGTGACCGCCTGCTGCACTGGGACCTGCACTACGACAACGTCCTGGCCGGGCGACGGGAACCATGGCTGGCCATCGACCCCGAACCGCTGGCCGGTGACCCCGGCTTCGACCTGTGGCCCGCGCTGGACAGCCGGTGGGAGGAGGCGGTGGTGGCGACCGGCGACGTGACCCGCGCGGTCCTTCGCCGCTTCGACCTCCTCACCGAGGTGCTCGGCCTGGACCGGCGGCGGGCGACCGGGTGGACGCTCGGCCGCATCCTGCAGAACGCGTTGTGGGACATCGAGGACGGCAAGACCGCGCTGGAACCCGCCCAGGTCACCCTTGGCATGACCCTGCTGCGCCGTCATACACCGTGAGTCACCCCGGCTGGCGGCGATGCCGGTTGGCCGCTGCCGAGCGCGGACCCTGTCCACTCGCCATGGCGATCAGGGCGGCCGCGGCGCACAGGGTCGCGGTCCAGGCGACGGTGGCGCCGGTCGAGGTGTGGTCGGCGACCAGCCCGGCGAGCCACGGCCCGACGGTCTGGCCCGCGGCGAACACGATGGTGAAGGCCGACAGCGTCGCGGTCCATCCGTCCGGTGGGGTGGCGGACCTGATGAGCGTGGTGACGGCGGCGGGGACCCCCATGAACGTCGCCCCGTAGACGACCGCCGAGACGAGGATGACCGGTGGCGCGGGCGCGACCAGGGGAAGCGCCGCACCGCAGGCCAGGGCGCCGAGCAGTACGGCCAGGGCCCGGGTGCCCGGCCAGGTGGCGGTCGGGCGGCTCCACAGCGCGGGCGCCGCGACGACGGCCAGGCCGAGGGCCGCCCAGGTGAGCACCACCTGTCCCGTCGAGGCGTGGTGCTCGGCGAGATAGGCGGACAGGAAGGTGATGTAGGTGATGTAACCGGTGGCGAAGAGCAGGTAGGCCACGGCGACACCCAACAGCGGCCGTACACGCGCCCGCCCGGTCTCCGTGGGCGGCTCCTTTCCCGAAACGTTCGCGGCGGTCCAACTGACCAGCGCCGCCACGGCGGCGGCGAGGCCCAGACCGGCCCAGGCCAGGCGCCAGTGGTCGGCCACGAGCGGGATGGTGACGCCGCTGACGGCGATGCCGAGCCCGGCGCCCGCGAAGTACACGGTGACGGGCGCCCCCGAGGCGGCGCGGGCCGCGAGCCGTGAGGCGATCACGCCACCGGTGACGAAGACGGCCGCCCCGGCGGCCCCGGCCACGGTCCGCGCGGCCAGCAGTGCCGGATAGCTTTCGCTGACCGCCGTGGCGGCCAGCGCGACCGCGACCAGGACCATGCCCCAGCGGAAGGTGGTGGCGGTGCCGAAACGGCGGACGACGGCGGCGGTCACCAGCGCGCCGAGGAGATAGCCCAGCCCGTTGGCGGTGTTCATGGCGCCCGCCTCCCCCAGGGACCAGTGCAGGTCGGCGCGCATGGCGGGCAGCAGCAGCCCGTAGGCGAAGCGCGCCAGCCCGAGGGCCGAGGCCGTACCCAGGGCCAGCCGCGCCGCCTGCCATGTCGGATGGCCGGGTGCGAAGGGCATTGCGGACTCCATGGATCGAACCGATCGGTACGATCCATGAGGTTAGCAATTGATCGAACCGATCGGTACCATCGGGGTATGCCGGTTCCCAGAGGCTCGACGATCGACCCTGAGCGCACCCGCGCCACCATCCTGCGGGCGGCGACCGCCGTACTGTATGAGCGTGGCCTCGACGGTGTCGGTGTCGCCGAGCTGTGCACCCGTGTCGGCGTGTCCAAGGAGACGCTCTACCGGCACTTCGGCACCAAGGACAAACTGGTCGAGGCCATGCTCGTCGAGCGCAGCGACCACGTGACGCGCTGGCTGGCCGACGTCGTCGCCGACGCGGGCGACGACCCCCACGACCAGCTCACCGCGCTGTTCGGCGCCCTGCAGGAGTGGTACGACGACCCGGTCTTCCGTGGTTGCGCGATGCTGAACGCGGCCACCCAGCACCACGTCGAGGCAGTCCGCGCCATCACCGCCCGCCACCTCGACCACTACCTCCGGCTGCTGACCGGCATCGCCGAACGCGCGGGAGCCGCCCGCCCTGAGATCCTCGGACGCCAGTTGCTCATGCTCGCCGAGGGCGCCACCCTCGTCGCCACCCACCAGAGCACGACCGACGTCGGCGCCCACGCCCTCCAGGCCGCTCTCGCCCTTCTACCCACGACTGATCAGGCGGCCTTGCCGCGGGCGATGTAGAGGTTCATGTCGGTGAAGTCGAGGGTGATGTTGTAGGGCTTGAAGAAGCAGTGGGCGAAATGGGCCGTCCCGTCGAACCCAGGACCGAAGGGCCAGGGCACGTTGACCGGCATGTTCACGTCCGCTTCGCAGTAGACCTGCCTGGCGACGGCGTCCCCGAGACGGATCTCCCTCGGGTAGCAGGGATAGGTGACGGTCGGGTGGCTGTGGGCGGCCGTCTCGATCGGGCGGTCGTGGTCGACGCGGATCCCCAGGCGCTTGGCCACCTCCCCCGGCATCCCCGCGGCGATCTCACCGACCCCGCCGAAGTTCACGCCCACCACCCGTGGGCCGGAACCGGCGATGCTGCCCAGGCTGTGAACGTCGTGGTCACGGGACAGCCACATCGGCAGGGGCTTGACGCCCGCCCGTGCCTTTCTGACCGCTTCCGGGGTACGGCGGCGCAGGATCAGTTGCCGGCCCGCGTAGTCGAAGGTGGTCAGCAGGTGGTAGAAGACCCACGTGCCGATCATGCCGTCCCCGTCGGTGTCGACGTCCTCGCCCGACTCCGTCGACGACCAGCCGACGGGGACGTTGCGCAGTTCGATACCGCCCAGCCTGAAGGAGTCCAGCACCCCGTAGTGCACCCAGATGGGGGTGCCCTCGAAGTCGGCCTTCTGACTGACGACGGGGACCAGCCCGGCCTCCTTGGCCACCGACGCGGTCAGGCTCAGGTTCGGGGCGCCGGTGTAGAACGTGAACCGCTTCGCCGGTCCCCCGTTGACCGAGGCCTCAACCAGCGGCCTCGGGTCCATCTGCTGGAACCGCACCCGGCCGACGTCTCCATGGATCTGGTACGGCTCGCCGCTGACCGCCGCGAACCACTTGGCGTAGTCCTCCGCGCCGGCCGCCCGCCAGCACGGAACGGAGAGGGCGAGTTTGTCCTGCCGGAGGTAGCAGTCGCCCAGGAGTTCGTTGGCCTCCTTGTCGTCGGGCGCCAGGCTGACGGCCAGCCTGAGGTATTTCTCGGCCTCGGGGAACCGGTTGGACAGCAGTCCGACATAGCCACGCTGGCGGGCCGCGCGCAGGTTCCCGGGGTCCTTCCTCAGGATCTCCTCGTAGGCGCGTCCCGCCCGCTCGAACTTCCCCGCCTTGAACAGCGCGTCGGCGTCACCGCTGTCGGCCAGCGCCGTGGCCGTTCCGCCCAGCAGCGGCGCGGTCGCGGCGGCACCGGTCAGGACGGCGGCGCCCCGCAACAGCGAACGCCGGTCCCACTTCCCGTCATCAGTCACACTTTCTCCTTGCCATGATTTGTCACGATCGCTTCGTCATAACGTTCCGGCCCAGCGGGTCCGTCTCGCCTGCCTGACGAGGGCGACGCCGTGGGGCCGGGGCCGTACGGCATCGCCCTGATGCGGACGGCCGGACCTCGTCCACTGTCGGCCGGCCGCGTCACCGGTTCGTTCGCGTCGTGTCATGGTTGTGTGACGGCCGCACCGCCGTGCCCTCGCGCGGGGCGGTTACGCCACGTGCGCCCGATCGGCGGCGCCGGGCCAGGCGACGTCGTCGACCGCGAGAAACGGCTCGTGGGCCACGGTCACGGGGGTCACCCCGGCGAACTCCATGATGTCCCGATGCAGGTGGGACTGGTCGGCATAGCCGCCGTCCGCCGCGACCCCGGCCGCGTTCTGCCCCGAGGCCAGGCGGTGGACGGCATGGTCGAAGCGGACCAGCTTCGCGGCGCGCTTGGGCGGCAGGCCGATCTGCGTGTGGAAGCGCGACCACAGGCGCTTGCGGCTCCATCCGAGCTCGGCCGCCAGCCGCTCCACCTGGACCAGGCCGCGGCTGTCCACGATGCGGCGCCAGGCCCAGGCCACCTCAGGCTCGACCGGCGACCCCGCCTCACTCCGACGGGCGAACAGCGCCTCGACCAACGCGAAGCGGTCCTGCCAGGAGGAGACCTCGCTCAGCCGCTCGCTGATCCGTGACGCCTGGCTGCCCCACAGGTCGTCCAGCGTCACCACATGGCCGTCCAGCTCGGCCGGGCCGACACCCAGAATCGCGCGGGCGACCACGGGAGACAGCCGCACCTGAACACACTCGACGGTCTGGCCCTGCACCCACACCGCGCCGCCGAGCCCGAGCCCGGCGACAAGACTTCCCCGGTGCCGCCGTCCCGTGGCGTCCTCGACGACGGGCGGACCGGCCCCCAGGTCCAGAACCAGCGTCACGGCCGGATGCGGGATCATCCGGTGACCCTCCGGAGCCATGCCCTCGTCGCGGAATCCGGCCATGGTGACACCGGGCACCCGGCTGCGCCGTACCGAGGACGCGACGTCCCACGCGACGCGATCGTCACGTTTGCGCACATTGGACCGCATACTCCCATGCTAGGGGGCCGAGCGAGGGGAACATTTGTCCAATCCACCGGCGCGCACCGGCGGCGACAGTGGGCTCATGACCATTCCGATCGACGAGGACCGGAGAACGACGACCACCGACCTCACCCGGCTGGCCGAGCGTTCCATGACACGGCTGCTACGCCCTCATCTGCGGGGTTTTACGGCCGTGGTGCTCCTGCAGGTCGTCGGCGCGCTCGCGGGCCTGGCCCCGCTGCTGGCGGTCGTCGAACTGGGCCGTGCCCTGCTGGCGCCCGGCCCCGTCGACCACGATCACGTCTGGACCGTGGTGATCGCGGGCGCGGCAGGCCTGCTCGTCCGGCTGCTGTTCACCGCCGCGTCGTCGGGAATCGGGCATGTCCTCGACGGCCGGGTGCAACTGACGTTCCGCCGACAGCTGGCCGCGTCGCTGGGACGCGTCCCGATCGGCTGGTTCTCCCGGCGCCGCACCGGCGAGCTGGCCAAGGTGGTGGGCGAGGACGTGAGCGCCGTGCACCCGTTCATCGCCCACGCGCCCGGTGAACTCGTCGCCGCGTTCGTGGTTCCGCTGGTGTCGCTGATCTACCTGTTCACCGTCGACTGGCGGCTCACACTGATCACACTGATCCCGGTGGTGCTGGCGATGGCGCTGGTCCCGCTGCTGATGCTGCCCGCCAGGACGCGCGAGCAGGAGGCCTACGACGCGGCCATGGGACGGATCGCCAGTTCCGTCGTCGAGTTCGTGCAGGGCATCTCGGTGGTCAAGGCGTTCGGCGGAGGCGAGCGTGCCCACCGCACGTTCCTGACGGCCGCCGACGACTTCGTCAGCGTCTTCTCCCGCTGGGTGCGTGGCATGTCCGTGATCGCCGCCGGGATGCAGCTGGCGCTGTCGCCGCCGTTCGTGCTGCTCGTCGTGCTGGTCGGCGGCACGGCGCTGATCATCTCCGGCGGCCTGGCCCCGGCGGACCTGCTGCCGTTCCCGCTGCTCGGGCTGGGGCTGACCGCTCCGGTGGCGGCGCTCGGGCACGGCTTCGACGATCTACAGAGCGCGGGCCGCGCCGTCAACCGGATCAAGGACGTGCTCGCGGTCCGGCCCCTGCCCGAGCCCACCCACCCGCGTCCGCCACGGGGGCACCGGGTGGAACTGCGCGGGGTCCGTTTCGCCTACGACACCGGCCACGAGGTACTGCGCGGCATCGACCTGGTGCTGGAGCCGGGGACGGTCACCGCCGTCGTCGGCCCGTCGGGAAGCGGCAAGTCCACGCTGGCGCAACTCCTGCCGCGCTTCTTCGACCCCACCCACGGCTCGGTTCTCCTGGGCGGCGTCGACCTGCGCGAGATCGACAACCGGGAGCTGTATCGGCAGGTGTCCTTCGTCTTCCAGGACGTCCGTCTGCTGCGCGCCTCGGTCGCCGACAACATCGCGCTGGCGGTGCCGCGGGCCGGTCGCCACGACGTGGTCCGCGTCGCCCGGCTGGCCGGTATTCACGATCGTGTCCTCCGGTTGCCGCGCGGATACGACACGGTGCTCGGTGAAGAGGCCAAGCTGTCCGGAGGCGAGGCGCAGCGGATCTCGATCGCCCGCGCGCTGCTGGCCGACGCGCCCGTCCTGGTGCTGGACGAGGCGACCTCCTTCGCCGACCCACAGACCGAGCAGGCGGTACGGCGGGCGTTGGCGGCGCTGCAGGGTGATCGTACGATCCTGGTCATCGCCCACCGGCTGGAGACGGTCGCCGACGCCGACACCGTCGTGGTGCTGGAGGACGGAGCGATCGTCGAACGCGGCGTGCCCGCCGACCTGCTGACACGAGACGGAAGGTTCGCCGCGTTCTGGCGATCCCATCAATCCGCCGAGACCCACGGTGGCGCACCGCGAGGAGACGAACCCCGATGATCCGAATGCTGCTGCGTGTGCTCGGAGACGAGTATGCCCGGGCGATGCGCCGCACCGTGATCCTGATGACGATCACCGCGGTGGTCGAAGGTCTGTCCTACGCGCTGCTGGTCCCGGTGCTGCGGGCGCTGCTCGGCGGCACACCCGCGGACGCCGTGCCCTGGCTGGCCGCGTTCGGGGCCGTGGTCGCCCTCTACGCCGTGCTGCGCTACATCAGCGACCTGTCCGGCATGCGGGTCGGAACCACCATGTTGCGCGGCATGTACCACCGGCTCGGCGAGCACCTGGCACGCCTCCCCCTTGGCTGGTACAACGCCGGTCGCATCGGCGAGGTGTCCATCCTGGCCAGCCGTGGCCTCCTGCAAGCCATGGGCGTGGCCGCCCATCTGCTGGCGCCGTTCATCTCCGCCCTGGTCACGCCCCTGACCATCGTGGCCGTGATGGCCGCCTTCAACTGGCGGATAGGGCTGGCCGCGTCGCTCGCCGTACCCCTCGTGGCGGTGATCCAGGGCTGGACGGCACGCGCGACGGCCGTCGCCGACGCGGAGCGCCACGAACGTGACACCGAGGCCACCGGGCGCGTCATCGAATACCTCCAGGCACAGCCGGTGCTGCGGGCCGGTGGCCGGACCGGCGAACGCTTCCGGCTGCTCGACGACTCGCTGCGGGAGGCCCAACGCGCGTCCCGCCGTACCGTATTGTCGGTTTTGCCAGGCATGATCGGTCTGACGCTCGTGGTGCAGGCGATGTTCACCGTGTTGCTGACCCTGGGCGCCTACCTCGCGCTCGGCGGGAGCATCGGCGCGGCGGAGATCCTGGCGATCCTGGTGCTGGCCGCCCGCTGCGCCGACCCGCTGCTGTCGCTGTCGGACATCGGCGGCAAACTCCGTGGCGCGCGTTCCGAGCTGGCCAGGCTGGAGACGGTGCTGCGCACCGAGCCGCTGCCCGAACCCCCTGAGCCGATCCAACCGGCGCACCACGGCCTGGAGTTCGACGCCGTCACTTTCCGGTACGGCGAGCGCACGGTGCTCGACAAGGTGTCGCTCACCGTCCCCGAGGGGCAGCGGCTGGCGGTCGTCGGGCCGTCCGGCACGGGCAAGAGCACGCTGCTGCAACTGCTGGCGCGCTTCTACGACGTGGACTCCGGCGCGGTGCGCGTGGGAGGCGTGGACGTGCGCGCGATCAGCACCGAGGAGTTGACGGCGCGGATCGCCATCGTGTTCCAGGACGTCTATCTCTTCGACGGCACGATCGAGGACAACGTACGGCTGGGTCGTCCCGACGCCGACGAGGTCGAGGTACGGGCCGCGGCGACCGCGGCCCGGCTGGACGAGGTGATCGAGCGCCTGCCCGGCGGCTGGGCGACCAACGTCGGCGAGGGAGGCACGCTGCTGTCCGGTGGTGAGCGCCAGCGGGTCTCGATCGCGCGGGCGCTGCTGAAGGACGCGCCCATCGTGCTGCTGGACGAGGTGACCTCGGCACTGGACCCGGTCAACGAGGTGGCCGTCCACGAGGGCATCGAACGCCTGATGGCCGGCCGGACTGTCGTGATGGTGGCCCACCGCATGCGCACCGTCCAACGCGCCGACCGGGTCGTCTTCCTGGACGGCGGCCGGATCGTGGAGGAGGGCGGCCACGACGAACTGCTCGACCACGGCGGCCGCTACGCCGACTTCTGGAACATCTCCATGGCTCCCTCCGCCCAGGGACGCGGCTGACACGGGCGGCCGCTCCTCCCTACGCTGTCCGGGTGATCGATCCGATCGAACTCGTCATCTTCGACTGCGACGGCGTGCTCATCGACAGCGAACGCATGGCCGTACGCCTCCATGTCGCCGTGGGCGCCGAGCTGGGGTGGCCGCTGACCGAGGCCGAGGTGATCGAGGGGTTCATCGGCCGCTCGATCGTCTCCAACGGAGAGCGGATCGCCGCCCGCCTGGGTCCGGGCCGGGCCGCGCTCTGGCTGGAGAGATTCGATCATCTCCACCGCGTGGCCGTCGATGCCGAACTCACCCCGGTCGACGGCATCCTCGATGTCCTCGACGCCCTCACGCTTCCCAGCTGCGTCGCCTCCGGTGGCAGTCACGACACGATGCGCCGCACCCTGGGCCGCACCGGGATCCACCGGTACTTCGAAGGCCGTATCTTCAGCGCCAGTGAGGTCGCCCACGGCAAACCTGCCCCCGATCTGTTCCTGCACGCCGCCAGGCGGATGGGTGTCCACCCTTCGGCCTGCGTCGTCGTCGAGGACAGCAAATACGGCGTCCAGGCGGCCCGCGCGGCCGGTATGCGCGCCCTTGGATACACCGGCGGACTCACCCCCGCGCGGTGGCTCGAAGGACCGAACACAACGGTCTTCGACGACATGCGCGACCTCCCGGGACTGCTCGCGGGGCGTCGCGACCCCACGGGAACATTTGTCCAAGACCGGCGGTCGACCGTCCGTGCAGACTCTCCGCATGAGTGAGTACGACATTGAGCGCTCGCAGGGGATGCACGTGGTCCATGACGGTCCACGGCAGGCACCGCCGTTGCTGCTCATCCACGGGTCGGGGGCCTCCGGCGGCTTCTGGAGCCCGGTGGTCCCGGCACTGGCCGGCCACCATCACGTCATCCGGGTCGATCTCCCGGGTTGCGGCCAGTCCCCGCCCGCCCCGCCGTACGACGTGCCCGCGCAGGCGGACCGGGTGGCGGCGCTGCTGGACGACCTCGGCCTTCGTCATGTCGCCGTGGCCGGGCACTCCAGCGGCGGCTACGTCGCCACCGCGCTTGCCGAACGACGTCCGGATCTCGTGGACTCGCTCGCACTGATCAGTAGCGGACCGAGTCCGGACGCGCTCCTTCGGCAGCCGCTCATCCTTCGGGCCCTGTTGGCCCCGCCGTTGGGCCCGCTCCTGTGGTCGAGGCGTTCGGACGCGATGATCCGCAAGGGGGTCAGCGCGACGGCAGCTCGCCCGGTGAACATCCCGGACGATGTGGTCGCCGACGTACGGAGCATCACCTATCGCGTGATGAGGACGATGCTGCGCCGGAACACCGCGTACATCGCCGAACGGAGTGTGCCCGAGCGGCTCACCGACCTCAAGGTTCCCGTGCTGGCGATCTTCGGTGCCGCCGACCCCCGCTGGGAGCCGTCGTCGGCGCACCGGTACGACGCGGTGCCGAACGCGCGGGTCGAACTGCTCCCCGGCGTCGGGCACCTCCCCATGCTGGAAGCACCCGAGACGATCAGCGAACTGCTGCTGAGCTTCACGGCGACCGCACACCTTTGATCCCCGAGGCCCAGGCCGGTCAGGTGGGGCGGCCGCCGAACTGCCAGTTGTGTACTTCGATGGTGGCGTAGCTGTCCTGGGTCAGTACGGCGCGGGCCGTTTCGGTGTCCGGGGCTCGGAGCAGCGCCGCCGTACCGAGCCAGGTGTCACCGTCATCGGACAGCAGCGGGCCGTAGGCGACCAGCTCGTCCCGGCCGGTGGGGACCGTGAGGTCGGCGGGTTCCCCCGAGCCGAGGCCGAGCACCAGGTAACGGTCGCCGCCGGTCCGGCCGCCGGGGAAGTCCCACATGGTGCGCCCCAGCAGGTCGCGCCACCGGCGCAGCAGGATGTCCCGGTAGGCCCCGGCCTGGTAGCCGGGCTCGTCGAAGACGAACGCACGGGCGGCGGCGGGATCGGGCAGGTCGAGGATGTGCACGCTGCCGGTCGGGGTGTCGCCGTCGAAGGTCGGGCCACGGGCGATCATCTCCGTGGCGTACCGGTCCATGTAGGACCAGTGCTCCTCAAGTAGCTCGTGGCGCAACGCCGTCGAACCGGGCCGGTCACGGTGGTAACAGAAGAACTCCACACTCCATTATCCCGATATCAGTAAAAGTACTGGTCAGCCGGAGGGAACCAGGTCGCGTCGGCGCAGGAGCGCCACTCCCCCGGCGGCCAGGACCCCCGCGACCGCGGTCAGCCCGAGCAGCGGCACGACCGCGGCGGAGGCGCCCTCAAGCAGGGTCGCCGGCACGTGCACGAACGGTGAGAGGTCCCGGACGCTACCGTCGACCAGTTTGAACTCCGCCAGCAGGTCAACGAGCATGATCAGGCCGAACACGCTCCAGCTCACCGCCGCCGCCTGCCGGGGAAGCACGCCGACGAGCAGCGTCGCGAACCCGACCATGGTCCAGACCGCGGGAAGGTAGGCCAGCGTGGCCCCGGCGACACGGAGCGCGCCGCCGTCGTAGGCGAGCCCCGCCGCCGCCCCCATCACGGCCAGCAGCAGCGCCGGGCCCGCCAGGGCGAACACCAGGTGGCTCAGCGCCCAGCGCACCCTGCCGACCGGGGCGGCCAGCAGCAGCTCGGCCCTGCCCGCGGCCTCCTCGCTCCGGGCGCGCAGCGCGCTGACCAGCGCGACCGCGGTGACGAGCTGGCTGAGCACGTACATCACGAACGTGAAGAACACCTCGGAGATGCTCGCCCCAGGACCCCCGATCGTCGCCACGAGCTCCCGGAACTGCGGCGTGTCCACCTGGGCGTCCATCCCGTGCGCCGCCACGCCGACCAACGCGCCCAGCAGGCAGAACCCGATCCCGGAGCCCACGAGCGCGCTCCGGTGCAGCCGCCAGGCCAGGCCGTACGCGCCCCGGATCGTGCCCGTGGCGGGTCCACGCCGGGCGGGTAGCAGGCCACCGGCCACGTCACGCCGGGTGGACAGCGCGAACGCGACGGCCGTCAGCACGGCGACGGCCACCACGACCACCGCCAGCACCCACCACCGGTCGCCCGCGTAGGGCCTGGTCAGCCTGGCCCAGCCGAACGGCGACAGCCACGCGAGCCAGGCGACGCCCTCGGAGTCGGCCACCGAACGCACCGCGAACAGCAGGCCTCCCACGGCGACCGCGAGGCCGCGTGCCGTACCCGACGCTGCGGTCAGCTGTGCGGTGAGAGCGGCGACCGCCGCGAACGCCCAGCCCGCCGAGGCGGTGGACAGGCCGAACAGCACCGAGGAGCCGACGGGCAGGCCCTGGCCGACCAGGCCGGGGACCGACAGCAGGCCGAGCAGCAGGTTGGCGGCCAGCACGACCGTGAGCGCGGCGGCCAGCGGGGCGTGGCGGCCGACGACGCCCGAGGCCAGCAGTTCGCGCCTGCCGGTCTCCTCCTCGGCCCTGGTGTGCCTGATCACCAGCAGGACGCTGACCAGGGCGCCGATCAACGCCCCGGAGGAGCCGAGCGTCCAGGCGGTCAGGCCGCCGAGGCTCGCCTCGTAGACGGGGCCGCGCATGGCCAGTTGGGCGGGGTTGCTCATCGAGGCCGCGGCGAAGGCGTCGCGGGCGGCCTGGTCGGTGTAGAGGGCGGCGGTCGCGGAGGCGACGCTCAGGGGCAGCAGCGCGCTGATCGCGATCCACACCGGCAGCAGCACGCGGTCCCTGCGCAGGATGAGCCGGATCAACGTCCAGGTTCCGGTCATCTCGCCGCTCCCTCGTAGTGGCGCAGGAACAGCTCCTCAAGCGTCGGCGGATGCGTGGTCAGCGCGCGCACGCCCACCTTGGACAGTTCACCGAGCACCGCGGTGAGCGCGTCGCCGTCCACCTGGCAGCGCAGACGGGTGCCGTCAACGGTGAGGTCGTACACGCCGGGCAGCGCGGCCAGGGCGGGTGTGGGCCCGGTGAGCTGGGCCGTCACCGAGGTGCGGGTGAAGTGCCGCAGGCCGGTGAGGCTTCCCGACTCGACGGTACGGCCCGCGCGGATGATGCTCACCCGGTCGCACAGCGCCTCGACCTCGGACAGGATGTGGCTGGACAGCAGCACCGTACGGCCGTCGCCCTTCTCCCGCAGGACGCACTCGTTGAAGACCGCCTCCATCAGCGGGTCGAGGCCCGAGGTTGGCTCGTCGAGCACCAGCAGTTCGACGTCGGAGGCGAACGCGGCGACCAGCGCCACCTTCTGCCGGTTGCCCTTGGAGTAGGCGCGGCACTTCTTGCGCGGGTCGAGTTCGAAGCGTTCGAGCAGTTCGTCGCGGCGTCGGGGGTCGAGGCCGCCGCGCACCCTGCCCAGCAGGTCGATGACCTCGCCACCGGTCAGGGACGGCCACAGGGTGACGTCGCCGGGCACGTAGGCGAGCCGCCGGTGCAGCTCGGTCGCGTCCCGCCAGGGATCGCCGCCGAGGAGTTCGGCGCGGCCCGCGTCGGCGCGCATCTGGCCGAGCAGGATCCGGATCGTGGTGGTCTTTCCTGAGCCGTTCGGCCCGAGGAAGCCGTGCACCTCCCCCGTCCTCACGGTGAGGTCGAGCCCGTCCAGGGCCCTGGTCCGCCCGAAACTCTTGACCAGGGCCTCGATCCGCACCGCCGCGTTCACTGTCGCTCCTCTAACCTGTCCAGACCGGTCCTCGCCTGCTCGAACAGCTCACGGCCGAGGAACTCCGGCCGGATCAGGTCGAGCTGGGCCTTGCCGACGCGTACGGTGCCGGGCGTCGAGTAGACGTCGGCGCCGAGTGCGCGGGAGACGTGTTCGTGCAGTACCGCGATGCCGAGCTTCATCGCCGTCAGCACCGCCGCGCGGGCACGGTGGTCGGCCTCGGAGTGCCCCTCGTGGGACAGGTGCTCCTCCGTCATGGTCACGAGCTCGTCGAACATGGCGGCGGCGCCGGGTGAGCCGTCGACGAGCGCGCGGCCGAGATACTTCATCAGCGGGGGCGCGGTGCGGTGGACGTTCTCGATGAACTCGGGCTTCTCCAGGTTTCCGCCGGTGACGCCCACGTCGATCTGCTCACGCAGGTAGCCGAGGACGTAGTCGTCGCACGCCTGCCGCAGCTCCTCCTTGGTGCCGAAATGGTGCTGCACCAGGCCGGGCGAGACCCCGCTCACCGCGGCGATGCCCCGGATCGTGGTCGCCTTGACGCCGTGCTCGGCGAACAGCCCGAGCGCGGCGTCACGGATGCGGGCCCGTGTCGTCAGGTCTTCTTCGGATATTGGTCGCACGTCCAATAGTCTATACAGACGTATTGGAAGCAATTCAAGTGTTCAAATCAACGACTTCGCGCCGGGTCGGGACGCGGTAGTCGCGCAGGGGACGGTTGACGAGGCCGACGGAGACGACGGCGATCGAGGCCATCAGCCCGCCCACCAGCAGGGCAACGGGAGCGGGCATGACGGAGGCGAGCACCCCTCCCCTGAAATTGCCAAGCTCGGGACCGGCGATGCCGATGACGTGCTCGACCGAGGAGACCCTCCCCCGGTAGTGGTCGGGGGTTTCGAGCTGGACCAGCGTGCCCCGGGTGACCACGGAGACGGTGTCGGCCGCACTGGCGACGGCCAGGCAGAGCAGGGCGAGCCAGATGGGCCCGGCCATGCCGAACCCGGCGAGGGCCAGACCCCAGACCGTGGCCGCGACGAGCTGGACGAGGCCGCTTCTGCGCAGGCGGGTGACGGTCCCGGAGAACAGGCCGGCGCCGAGCCCGCCGAGCGCGATCGCCGACAGGAAGAGCCCCAGCGTGCGGGGGTCGCCCGCGAAGCGGAGCTCGTTGACCAGGGGGAAGAGGGCGACCGGCATGGCCAGGACGGTCGCGGCGAGGTCCACGGCGAAGGAGCCCCACAGGGTGGGCCGCCGGAGGCTGATCCGCCAGCCTCCCCTGACCGGGCCGCGCCGGGGCTTGCCGTCGGCGCGTGAGGCGGGCATCGGGGGCAGCCTGACCACGGCGGCCAGCGATGCGAGCCCGGCCAGGAGCTCGATCGTGTACGCGGCGGGATAGTGCCACCGCGCCAGCACGACCCCGGCGAGGGCGGGTCCGAGGAGCATCGACGCCTGGAAGGCGATGTTCTGCAGGGCGAGTCCCGCGGCGACCTGGTCGGCGGGCAGCAGCCGCACCGGGAAGGTACGGCGGGCCGGGGCGCCGAGCGCCGCGCAGCCGGACTGGACGGCGACCAGGGCGAGCAGCAGCACGACCGACCGGTTCCCCGCGGCGGCCTGCGCCACAAGCCCCGCGGCCGTCAGCGCCTGGCCGAGGGTGGTCGCGCGGACGAGGCTCCTGCGGTCGACGGCGTCGGCCAGCGACCCGCCGACCAGGCCGAGGACGAGCATCGGCACGCCCGTGGCGAGGCCGATGGCCCCGGTCCAGAGCGGGCTGTGGGTCAGGTCCCAGACCTGGAGCAGGACGGCGACGATGGCGATCTGCTGGCCGATCGAGGCCAGGGAGGAGCCGATCCACAGGTCGCGGAAGGGCCCGCCGCTCCGCAGGGGCCGGATGTCCACCAGCCTTTCGCGCCAGCTCACCGCCCTTTCCCCGCGTCGAGGTGGGAGAGGATGCGCTCCTTCATCGACCGCCGCTCAAGGGCGTCCTCCAGTGCGGTGACGACCGCGCTGAGCGGGTGGGGAACCTCGTCGTCGAGTTCGGCGACGGCGGCCTCGGTCGCGCGCCACTCGGCTTCGAGGAAGGGGATGAGGTCGCGGGCGCGGTCGGTCAGGGTGATGCGCCGGGTGCGGGCGTCCGCGCCGGGCTCGGAGTTGACCAGGCCCTCGCGGCGCATCGCCGAGATCGTCTGGCTCATCGCCGAGTGCGAGTGGCCCAGGGAGTCCGCCAGCTCGCGGATCGTCAGCGGGCCGGTGTGCGCGAGCCGGATCAGCGGATAGGCGAAGCGGGGCCGGACTCCCTCGATGTCCCTGTCGGTGTAGAGGGATTCGATCTGACCGTCCAGGTGGGTCAGCAGGGCGTGCAGCGCGTGCCAGCGTCCTGGCGACGCGGTGGGGTCCACAGATGTCACAGCGCTAATATAACAGCGCTCATACGATGTGGGGCGCCGGTCACGCCGACGGGAGGCCGACCGCGTTGGAAGCGTCGGCCTCGAAGTACTCCGTCGTGGCGAAGGGGCCGGTGTGACCCTCGAAGAAGCTCCTGACGCCGTCGATCGAGTCGGGGACGATGACGTTCACCGCCCTGCTCCCGTCGGTGCTCGCCACCGCCAGCGTCCACCTGGCCCCCGGGGGAAGCAGGCCGTACGCCTTCTTCAGGGAGTCCCAGAAGCCTTCGCTGTCGGAAATCGTGGAAACGGCTGTGACGTGCACCGTGGCACCTTTCTCGTCGGTTCGCGGGTTCACTCGGCAGTTGATGTGGAGATACCGCGCGGCGCCGTTCTCGAAGTCGTAGATGGCGACGGTCTGCGGGTCCTCCATCGGATCTTCGGAGGGCATCAGGAAATGTGTCTCGCTGATCGGGAGAAGCTCGTAGTCGAGCTGCTCCGGTCTGTCGAGAAGACGTGCCTCCATGGGATTCAGGGTGAATCTGAGGTGGAGCCTTCCGTGTTCGGCGGCCACCTCGTAGCGGGTGCCGGGACGCTCGTAGGAGCCTTCGTATCTGGACAGGTCGAGAGCCAGATCCGGGTCGGGCTCCGGCAGGCCGGGGATGGTGACCGCGCCGAGGTCGGCCAGGATCTCGTTGAACACCTTCCGGTAGAAGCTGTCACGCGGCCCGGCGTTCGTCAGCATCGAGATGGCGATGTTCGATTCCGGGAGGATCCGCAGGCGGGCGCTCTGGCTGACCGCGCTGCCGTCGTGGGCGTAGACGGTCTGGCCGTGCCAGTCGCACACGATGAGGCCGAGTGCCCATTCCGGCCCGAAGGTATACGGATCAGGCACGGGGACCCGCGACTCCGTCATCTCGCGGACGGCACCGGACGAGAGGATTCTGGTCCCGTTCGGCGCCGTTCCCTCGTTGAGGAGGACGTGCGCCAGGGTGAGCAGTTCCCTGGCCGTCGTGCTGACGTTGCCTCCGGGGCCGAAGGAGCGCGGCAGGTGGCCCAGCGGTGAGGGGACGGGTCCCTCTTCGAGAGATCGGACCAGATATCCGGTCGCGGCCCGGTTCCGGTCCACGTGCTCGCGCCTGCTGCTCGTCGAGGTCAGTCCCAGGGGGTCGAACAGGCGCTCCTTCATGATGTCGTCCCACCGTCTGCTGTCGATCACCTCCATGACGCGGGCGAGGATCGCGTAGCCCAGGGCCGGGCTGTAGCCGTGGGTGTGACCCAGGGGGTGGACCTGGCGCGCATCGGCGACGTTCTCCACCATGCGCTCGTACACGTCGTCGCCCTCTCCCGGATCGCCGTAGCTCTCCTCGATGCCGGCGGTGTGGTTGAGGAGGTGACGGGGGGTGACCCTGGCGCTGACGCCGGGGTCGGCGACCCGGAAGCCGGGGAGGTAGGTCCGCACCGGCTCGTCCAGGGAGACCCTCCCCTCGTCGACGAACCGCATGAAGGCGAGGGCGGTCCACATCTTCGACACGGAGCCGCACTGGTAGACGGTGTCGGTCGTCGCGGGCTCCCGCGTGGAGACGTCCCTGACGCCGACGGCGAAGTCGGTGATCCCCCCGTCGTCGAGAACGCCGATCACGGCGCTCGGGATCCGGTACTCCGCGAGCAGTTCGGAGACGCGAGCCCGTATCCGGGTCACGTCCAACACTCCTGCCATGAGGCCCCCCATTCCGCCCGGATCTTTCCGGGTGGGAAAAAGCTACGTTGCATTTCAAACTTCGTCAACGAAAACAGCCTTTTCTACTGGGATTCTCCGTCGAGCGTTGCAACAGAATTGTCGGTAAATGCAATTCATGCCAGCCGGTCGTTGCAATGTAATGTTGGTGAACGCACCCGTGAAACCGAACCGACAGGGACGAGCCGATGCCCGAAAGCAGGCTGACCCACGAGGACCGCAGGCGGATCGCGGTCTGGCTGGCCGAAGGGCTGGGGTACGCCGAGATAGCCAGGCGGCTGGGCAGGCCCACGTCCACGATCAGCCGCGAGGTGGCGCGCAACGGCGCGGCCGACGGCTACCTGGCCGACCACGCCCAGCGGGCCACCGGGCGGCGCGCCCGCCGCCGCGGACCGGTCCGGACCGCGGCGTCGTCGGCCGGTGCGCGGGAGGCCGAGTCCGTGCGCGGTTTCGTCGATCGGTTCGCGACGCTCCTCGCCGGAACCGGCCTTCCCCGGATGCCCGCCCGCGTGTTTGCCTGCCTGCTCACCTCGGACGTGGAGGGCCTGACCTCCGCCGACCTCGTGCACCGGCTACAGGTCAGCCCGGCGTCGGTCTCCAAGGCCATCGGCTACCTTGAGGCGATCGAGCTGGTCAGGCGCGCACGGAACTTCGGCCGCCGCGAGCGGTACGTCGTCGGCGACGACGTCTGGCTCAGGGCGTTCAAAGCCGACACCGGGGCACACGCCGAGGTCGCGGCGGCCGCGCGGCACGGGATCGAGATCTTCGGCGCTGACACGCCCGCGGGCGTCCGGCTGGGGCGGACGGCCCGGTTCTTCACCTGGATCAGCGAGCAGATGAACGACAGCGGCCTCACCGACGCCGTCGCCCGCGACGCGCTGACGGCGCTGGCCGCGCTGGTGTACGCCGCCCGGCCGCTCACCGTGGACGAACTCGCCGCGGCGCTGGACTGGCCCGTCCCGCGGACGGCCGACGCCCTGGACGCGATCGGCCGTCGCCCGGCCCTCTCCGATCCGCTCACCGTGGAACAGACCGGGCGTGGCGTGTTCGCCGTCGCCCCGAGGCCGGACCGCCTGAGCCCCGCGCAGCGCGACGCACTGCTCCCCCACGTGGGGGAGGTCCCTCCTCCCGGCGGCGGCCAGACTCGGGGCCGTTGAGTTCTGGATCGGGAGGAATGAACAATGCGCCGGTTGTCGGCATCGGCAGTCTCCTTGGCCACGTTGGCGGTGGCTGCCCTGTGGTGGTTCGTCCCCGGCAGCTACCCGTACGGCGCGGCCAGCGAGGTCACGGTGGGTTTCAACCACTGGATCGAACGCGAACCGGGCGTGGGCCTGCTGCTGGCCTCCGGCGTGCTGGGGGTGATGCTGGCGCTGGGTGCCCGGTCCTGGCCGAAACCCCTCGGGGTGGGCGCCGCGGCGCAGAGCCTCTTCTTCCTCCTGATCATGTCGGACGCGTCCGTGCTGTCGTCCATCGGCTACTTCCTGATCCCGATTGTCTTCCTGGGAGTGGGCGCGCTGGTGGCGGTGGGATGCGTACGGCGTCGGCCCGTCGCGTACGCGGCGGCGCTCCTGCTTCTGGCCGGGCTGGTGCTCGGGCTGACCACGACCGACGCGCTCTCGCGCTATCTGGCCAACATCGCCGCCGGATTCGGCGTGTACGGCGAGCGGATCGCCTGGTCGTGGGTGATGGCGATCATCACGGTCGTGTGGGCGTGGCTGGCCTACGGGTCGTTCGCCCGTGGGCGTGGGACGGCGAACCCCCGGTGGGGAAGGACCGTCACGATTCTGGCCGCCTGCTGCGGCGTGCCGTACGCGCTGACACGGTTGTCCTGGGTGACGCCGTGGCCGCTCGGCGGCTACGACCCGCGGACCGGTCAGATCGAGTTCCTCGCCACGGCGACCGGTGACATGGCCACCCGGTTGCAGGGGTTCACGATCGGCATGAGTTCGGTCCTGTCCGTCGTTCTGACGCTGGGCCTGATCAGCCGGTGGGGAGAGGTCTTCCCCCGGTGGGTGCCCTGGGCGGGTGGGCGGCCCGTCCCGGTGACGCTGGCCGTCGGTCCCGGCCTGTTCGCGGCCGCCGTCCTGTGCGTCGCGGCCCCGGGTGTGCTGGCCGGGGCCGTGCAGAGCGGCTCGGCCCTGGACGGTGTCCTGTTCGTCGTGCTGTTCCCCTGCCCTGTCTGGGGGCCGCTGCTGGGCGCCGCGGTGTTCGCCTACTCACGGCGGCGGAGCGCGGTCCTGCCTGGGTGACCGTCGGTGCCCGCGAAGACCAGGCCGAGTTCGTAGGCGAGGACGGCCGCCTGGGTGCGGTCGCGGGCGCCGAGCTTGTCCAGGACGTTGCCGACGTGCGTCTTGACCGTCTCCCTCGTCACGTGCAGTGCCGCCGCGATCTCCACGTTGCTCTCCCCGAGCGAGATGTGCCGCAGGACGTCCAGCTCACGAGGGGTCAGCTCGACCGGAAGGCGTTGCCTCGCCGTACCGACGTGCGGGGAGGCGATGCGGCGCAGCGCGTTGGGGAAGAGCACCGCGTCGCGCGAGTGCACCAGCCGGACGGCCTCGGCCAGTTCGAGGGCGGGCGCGCGTTTGAGCACGTAGCCCGCGGCTCCGGCGCGCAGCGCGCCCCAGACGAGCTGGTCGTTCTCGAAGGTGGGGACCACGACGACCCGGGTCGCCGGGGAGCGGCGGACGAGCTCCCTGGTCGCGGCCAGGCCGTCCATGCGGGGCATGCGGACGTCCATCAGCACGACGTCCGCGCCCGCACCGGCCTCGATGGCTTCGTGGCCGTCTGCCGCCTCGGCCACCACCTCGATGTCGTTGTGGAGGGAGAGCATGGTCGCCCATCCCGAACGGATCAGCTCCTCGTCGTCGGCCAGGACGACCCGGATCACAGCGGCAGTCTCGCCTGAACGCGCCATATCTCGCCCTCCTCCTCCCAGGTGCACGTCCCACCGGCCAGGCGGGCTCGCATGCGCATGCCGGTCAGGCCGCGTCCCGGCTCACCGGCGCCGCCCGTGGTCGTGTTCTCCACGGTCAGGACCAGGTCGGCGCCGACGGCGACGGCGAGGGTGACCGGGCCGCCACCGTGCCGCAGGGCGTTGGTGAGCGCCTCCCTGGCGATGGCGAAGGCCGCGCGCGAGGCCGGGGCGGAGACCCCGCCGAGGTGGCCGACGCTCGTTCGCACGTCGAGGCCGCGGGTGAGGGTGCCGAGCGCCTCCAGGGTGGGGCCCTCGGTGGCCGTGCCGTCGTCGAGCACGCCCAGCAGCACGTCGAGGTCCTGCTGGGCGTGGCGGGCGGTGGCCGTCAGATGGCCGAGCGACCGCGTGACGAGGGTGGGCTCGGTCCGCCGCAGCGCCGCCTCGGCCGCCATGGCCTGCACCAGGACGACGCTGAGGGCGTGGCCGACGGAGTCGTGCAGTTCCAGGGCGAGGGTCTGGCGGCGGCCGAGCTCGTCGATCACCCGTGACGGCTCGGCGCGCAGCAGGCGGCGTGCCGCCCAACGCTGGCCGAATCCCGCGGCGACCATCGCGGCCAGTACGGCGAGGGCCAGCGGCAGCGCTTCGAGCAGGTCACCGGGTTCCTGCCGCGCCCCGGCCAACGGCGCCAGAGTGGGAGCCAGCGCCAGCATGCCCGCGCTGAGCGTGGCGCCGCCGTACAGGTGCAGGCCGGTCAGGACCGTCAGGTAGACGCGGTCGGCTCGCTTGGGCACGTCGACGCCGAGCAGTTCCGACAGCGCGGCCACTTCGAGGCGCCGCATCAGCGGTGTCATGGCGAGCAGCGCCGCGGCGGGCAGGCACGCGGCCCACAGCACCACCAGGCGCCCCGGTGTCAGATCGGTCAGGATCAGCATGCCGAGCACCACGGCGACCGGGGTGAGCAGCGCGGCGCCGAGCAACTGGTATGTCCCGGCCCGCACGGCCATGACGATGTGGCGCTTCACGGGAACCGACGTTAGCCGACCCGCCGTACGGCCTCGGCGGGCCGGCTGATCCGCAGATCCCGGGCGAACCTCTCGGCCGCTGCGTACCTCATGACGTCGGTTCCGCTCGGGTACGGCTCGCGCTCAGCCGTCGCGCCGTCCCGGCACAACCGGACCAGCGGACCGGCGGTACCACTACAGATCCACACGATCACATGACGGCATCACGGGTGGGGGTTCACGTGAGGTGCTCTCAGGGGCTCAAGAGCGGCCAGGACGAGGTCGAGGCCGAAGACGAACTCCTTCGCCGGGTCGAAGCCGGCGGCGACGAGCGCCGCGGCGGACTCGTTGAGGTAGGGGAACTCGTCAGGAGGAAGCCGCGGTAAGTAGGCGTCCTCGATCACGTCCGCGAGTTCCTCGGCGGTGTCGAACGGCAGGTTGGCCGCCTGCAGGGCGAAACCGTAGACATAGCTGTCGAGCAACCAGTTGGCGTGCGTCGCCATCAAGGCCGAGAAGCCGGCCTTCCGCAGGCAGGCGGTGACCGCTTCGTGGTGGCGGAGGTTCGCGGGCCCGGGCGATGTCCGCGACTCCATCAGGCCGCTCGCCCACGGGTGGCGTGCGAGAACCTGTCGGGCGGATATCGCCCGCCGTCGCATCGCCGACTGCCAGTCGGTCCCTTCGGGCGGGAGCTCGATCTCCTCGAACACGACGTCGATCATGGCGTCCAGCAGTTCCTCCTTGCTCGCCACGTAGTGGTACAGCGACATCGCGCCTGCGCCGAGCGTGCTGGCCAGTCGGCGCATGCTCAGCCCGTCGACCCCTTCGCGGTCGGCGAGCCGGACCGCCTCCTCCACCACCCGCTGTTTGCTCAGCCCCGCGTCGGACGCGGCCTGGCGTTGTTCCCTCGCGGACAACGGGTCTCCTCGCTTTCTCGTACGGCTTGACAGTCGTACAGCGTACGACCATAGTACAGCGTACGTATTCGTACGGCGTACGACGTACGGTGTACGAGCCGGCGAGCGTCGCGGCTCGAAGGAGGAGGCTTCCGTGGGAACCGAACAGCATGCCGGAGCCGGCCCGGTGCCGGGGGCGAGTCCGGCCGGGGCGGCGACGATGCGGGCCGCCGTCCAGCACCGTTACGGCCCGCCCTCCGCGCTCGTGATGGCCGAGGTCGGGCTACCACTGCCCGGGCGAGGCGACGTGCTCGTCCAGGTGGGCGCGACCTCGGTACATCCCGGCGACTACTTCATCATGACCGGTGAGCCGTACGTGGTGCGCCTGGTCTTCGGGCTCCGCCGGCCGCGCCACGGCATCCCCGGCAGGGACCTCGCCGGCGTGGTGGCAGCGGTCGGGAAGGACGTCACCGCTCTGCGACCCGGCGACAGGGTGTTCGGCTGGAGCGCCACGGGAACGCTCGCGAAGTACGCCCGCGTCCCGGCGGACCACCTCGTGCCCGTGCCTGACAACCTGTCGGACGTGGACGCGGCAGCGGTGCCCACGTCGGGCATGACGGCATTGCAGGCGTTGCGCGACATCGCGAACGTTCAACCGGGCCAGACGGTGCTGATCACGGGCGCGTCGGGCGGCGTGGGCTCCTTCGCCGTACAGATCGCCAAGGCATTCGGCGCCGAGGTGACGGGGGTGTGCGGCACCCGCAACGTCGACCTGGTCCGGTCACTCGGCGCCGACCACGTCGTCGACTACACCGAGACCGACTTCACCCGCACCGGCAAGCGCTACGACGTCATCCTCGACAACGTGGAAGCCCAGCCCCTGGCGGCTGTCCGCCGAGCGCTGACGCCCACCGGCACCCTCATCCCCAACAGCGGACGCGGTGGCCGCTGGCTCGGCCCCCTCGGCCGGATCGTCAAGGCGCGCGTGCTGTCCGGATTCACCCGTCAGCGACTGAAGCCCTTCACGTCGCTCGGGAAGCGCCAGGACCTGCTCACCCTGGCCGACCTGCTCACGACCAGGCAGGTCACGCCCGTCATCGACCGCACGTACGCCCTCGACGAAGCAGCGGACGCCCTCCGCCACGTCGCGACCGGCCACACCCGAGGGAAGGTCGTCGTCACCGTCTGACGACCCAACCCGCGTGTGCACGCCCGAACCCGCCGCCGCTCCGGCGCGGGGACCGCTCCTCCCGAAAGAAGAACCGATGACCGTCCGAACGAAACCCCGGAACCCGCTCGACAACCCGCCGGTCCCCGTGCAGGTCAAGCTCGCCGCCGCATGGACCAGCTTCATGTTCCTCTACATCTACGTCGACTACTTCCACCTCTACAAGCCCGGCACCGTCAACAACATCCTGGCCGGCGTCGTCTTCGAGTTCGACATCAGCCCGACGTTGTTGACCATGATGCTCGCGTCCGTGGCGATCCCGGCCCTGATGGTGATGCTCTCCATGACGCTGCCCGCCCGGGTGAACCGCGCCACGAACCTCGTCGTGGCATCGCTCTACATCCCCTACTCGGCGATCAACGCGGTAGGGGAATCCTGGGACTGGGCCCCCTTCTACGGCCTCTCCATCGGAACCGAGGTGCTGCTCCTGGCCTTCATCCTGCGCTCCGCCTGGACATGGCCTCGAACCCCCGCGCCCCAGCCGGTCGACGTGAGCGTGGGACGGTGAACCCCCGTGGGGAAGACCAGGCCGAGTTCGTAGGCGAGGACGGCCGCCTGGGTGAAGGGACCTGAGAGGCAAGGGTCAGGGCTCGATGTGGGACCTCATCGCCTGCCACGGGGAGGCGTCGAACAGCAGCGCGATCGAGACGATCTTGCCGTTCTCCAGGCGGAAGTGCTCGGCGGTGCGCTGCGTGCCCACCGGGGTGGCGGTGTGCACGTCGTACACGAGGGTCGCCTCGGCCTCGCCGTACAGCTCGCTGATCAGGTCCACACCGGTCACGATCGAGACGAACCCGGGCAGTGTGGCCAGGTGTCCCGTGCGGTCTTCGGAGCTGATGAACGGGCTCCGGAAGTGGAAGGGCTCCCCCAGGTGCGTCGCGGCGGTGGCCACGTCGCCACGGAAGCGCGCCTCGTGATAGCCGCGTACGGCGCCGCGGGTCTGGTCGAGGGTGGTCATGACCGGGGTCCGTTCTGTCGGAGGTGGGTGGCGAGGCGGTTCTGGTTGGCGGCGAGCCGCAGGCACAGGTCACGGAAGGCGACCAGGTCGCCGGGGGTGAACCCCTGGAACATGGACCGCATCGCCAGTTGTGAGGGTTTGCGGAACGCCTCGATCCACGCCTGTCCCTCGGGGGTGATCTCGGCCAGGACCGAGCGCCTGTCGTCCGGGTCGGGGACGCGGCGGACCAGGCCGTCGCGCTCCAGCGTGTCGACCAGGCCGGTGACGTTGCGGGAGCTGACCCCGGCCGCCCTGGCGAGGTCGCCGATGCTGATGCCCCGTCCGGCGGCGCCGAGCCGTACGAGCAGATCGAGGGCGCCCGCGCTGACGCCCCTGCCCTCGGAGCCCTGGGCGCGGAGGCGTTCGACGGCGTGGTAGGCGGTACGGACGGCACCGGCGGCCTCGAAGGCGAGCAGCTGGTCGTCCCCGTCTGCGAAGCGGCCCATCGCCTCCCTGACACGGGGATCGTAGAGGGTCCCGTCCTCGTCGCGTTCGTAGTTCTGTACGTCGTTCATAGTAAGGATGGAGATTAGTACTACCTTCCTGATCTCCGCAACCTGTCCTATGGCCGACAGGGCACCGCTCAGAAACACTCCGCCACGTCGTCAGTTCTGGTAGCCCCTCGCCACCTGCGGAAGGATTGACGACCATGACCGACGACGAGGCCGCGTTCATCGCGGCGGCCCGCTCGAACGACGCGGCGCAGTTCGCGCTCATCACCGAGCCCTACCGGCGTGGGCTGCAGGTGCACTGCTACCGGATGCTCGCGAACTACGAGGACGCCCAGGACCTGACGCAGGAGACGTTCCTGCGGGTGTGGAGAAGGCGGGAGTCGTTCAGGGGCCACGCCACGCTGCGGACCTGGCTGTACCGGATCGCGACGAACGCCTGTCTCGACTTCCTGGACAGGCGCAACGACCGCACACCCGTGCCCGCCGAGCTGCCGGGAGCGGACTCGGAAGTGCACCACCTGCAGCCCTACCCGGACCGGATGCTCCCGGAGGATCCGCAGGAAGCGGTGGTGGCCCGGGAGACGATCGAGCTGGCGTTCATCGTCGCCGCCCAGCACCTGCCGCCGCGGCAGCGGGCGGCGTTCATCCTGCGCGACGTCCTCGGCTGGCCGGCGCCGAAGGCCGCCGACGCCCTCGATCTGACCGTGGCATCGGTGACCAGCGCGCTGCAGCGGGCGCGCGTGACGATGCGCGAGCGGCTACCCGACCGCCGTCTCGACTGGCGGCGGCCTGCCACGCACGAGCTGTCGGATGACGAGCGCGACGCGGTGAGGTCGTACATCGACGCCCATGAGCGCAACGACCTCGACGGGCTGACGGCCCTGCTGCGCGACGATCTGCGCTTCACGATGCTGCCCGACCCGGGCACCGTGACCTTCACGGCCAGGGACGCGGTGGACGGCTGGGTCTCCAACGGGCTCTTCCAGCGCGGCTACGACGACTGGCGCTGCACCGCCACCACGGTCAACCGCATGCCTGCCGCCGCGCTGTACCTCCGCGCCCCCGGCGACCCGGAGTACCGGCTGTTCACCATCGCGGTCCTGCGCGTCGTCGAGGGGAAGATCGCCGAGCTCACCGGATTCGACGCCGCCGACAAACCATGGCTGGACCTGCCCGCGACGCTGTGACCGGACAAGTCCCCGTGCCCGAAGAACACCGTCACGACCGACGACGCCGCCGCCCTCAACGCCTCGTCTCGTATCGGGTCAGTACCACGCCGCCGGGGAATGTTCGCGTCTCGACCAGCTTCAGGTTCACCCAGCTCTCCAGCGCGGTGAAGAACGGCGTGCCGCCGCCCACCAGGACCGGCACGGTGACCAGCGCGTACTCGTCGATCAGCCCGGCCCGCATGGCCGCCCCGGCGAGCGTCGCACCGCCGATGTCCATCGGACCGCCGTCCTCGGCCCTGAGCCGGGCGATCTCGGTGACCGCGTCGCCGGTGACCAGGCGGGTGTTCCAGTCGACCTTGTCGATCGTCGAGGAGAACACCACCTTCGGCATGTCCCGCCAGAGGCGCGCGAACTCGATCTCCGCCGGGGTGGCGCCGGGCTGCTGGTCGCCGGTCGGCCAGTGGGAGCTCATCGCCTCCCACAGCTTGCGCCCGTACAGCGACAGTTCGCTCGCCCGCATCTGGTCGTACCACCACTGGAACAGCTCGGCGCTCGGCGAGGAGTCAGGTCCGTCCCCTCCGCCCCAGCCGATGTCGTCGCCGGTCGCGGCGATGTAGCCGTCCAGGGTTACGTTCATGCCGAAGATCAGTTTCCGCATCGTGCCAGCCTTCCGTGGTTCGGTCTCACACCTACAGACGGGCGCGGCGCGCAAACCTCATCGGCGGCGTCGTGGACTTCGTACAGCCGCTACGGGGCCCGGTGGGAACGGGAGCGGGAGCCGAGGGCGAAGTCGGCGGCGTCGGCTATCGCGTCCGCGAAGTACTCGGTCGCCGTGGCCGCCGTGCCACCGTTCACGTGGATGTGGTCCGGGGCCGCGGGCTGTTTCCTGAACAGGAATCCAGGAAGAATGGAGACGCCTTTCCTGGCCAGCCGCGTCGAGACCGAGTGCTCGTCGGGAACGGGAACCCAGACGCTGATTCCCGAGTCGCTTCCTATCTCGAATCCACGCTCTTTCAACGCCTCGACGAAATCGGTGTGCCTTCGCCGGTAGGTGGCGGCGGAGACGGCGACGGACGCCGAGGAGACGGCGTCGGTGAGATGGAACGCGAGGGCGTTCTGCAGAATTCGGCTCACCCATCTGCTCGAATATGTGATCTTGAACCACATGCGCTCGACATGATGGTGTGTGCCGCCGACGATCGCGACCCGGCAGTCGGAGCCGTGGGAGAAGATGAAGTTCTGGATCTGGACGAGTTGGCTGCCCAGACGGGGCCCGAGCGACGGAATGCCGTCCTCGGCGAGAAAGGGAATGATGACGACCTCGATGACGGTCACCGACGATCCCGAAAGCAGCGAGGCCGCCCTCTCCAGCCACGCGGGAGTTACCGAACGGCCCAACGGGACGTGTCCGAACGGCTGGTAGAGAAAGGCGCTCGGCTTGTCGGCGAGCGCCTTTTCGAGAACGTCGAGATCGGGCCCTTCCTCGCCGTAGGGAATGGAGACCGGGGTCGCCCCGACGGATTCGACGATGTCGAAGAGCCGGGGAAATGACGGCTCCTCGACCATGACGCGGTCCCCCGCCTTCACCGCCGTGCCGAGTGCGAGATCGACGCCGTCCATTCCGCCGTGCACGACGAGGAAGTCCTCGGCGGGAAAGGGCCAGATCGGCTCGACCGCGTCGCGCAGTTCGGGGGTGATCAGCTCCGGTTCGAGCAGGTGCAGCTTGGGCATCCGCGCCGCCGCGAGCAGCGCGGGCTCCGAGTCGGGCAGCAGCACCGGGTCGTAGTTGAGGTTGCCCAGATCGACGGGCATCCCGGCGCCCGCCCGCAGCATGCGTTCGAGCCGTGAGGCGCGCGGGATCGACGGCGGCCCGGTGACGATCGTGCCGCCCCTGCGGTGCGTCTCGACGACGCGGCGGTCGGCGAGGATGCGCCAGGCCTGCGCGACGGCCGACGGGCTCATCCTCAGCTCGCCTGCCAGGTCACGGATCGTGGGCAGCCGCGTCCCCGGAGGGATCTCCCCGGAGGCGATCAGTTCGAGCACGGTACGTGCCAGCACGTTCGCGTTGTGCAGCGGCGTCCGGGTCGCGATGAGCCGGCGAAGCTGGTCGGGCTCCACGCTCCCTCCGTTTCGGATCGGACCGTTTGCGTATATGTACGTGTACATAAGTGCATTGACGTGCTGTGTGTACGTTCCGTACGGTCCGAGCTTACTCCGGGTTGGCCCCACCCCCCACGGTGGCCAGTACCCGGCACAGGCCGGCGATCTCTGCCGGCGCGGCGCACGAGGGAGAGCGCGATGACGCGGATCAAAGGTGCACGGATCAGGTACGGCGCGGCCCTGGCGGCGGTCGCCGTGCTCGCCGGATGCGGCACCACCGAGGGAACCGGCGACGGCCAGACCGTGGCGACGGGCATGCAGGCCGGGCAGCTCGACGCCAACAAGTCCGAGGTGCGCGACGGCGGAACGGTCACCTACTCGGTCGACGTGGACGTCAAGAACTGGAACATCCTGCACGCGACCGGCGACGTCTTCGGCTACCGGCAGATCCTCAACCCCGTCCTGCCGCACGCGATGATCTCCATGCCGGACTTCACGATGGCCAAGAACGACGCGCTGCTGCTGGACGCCAAGGTCGTCAAGGAGTCGCCGCAGACCGTCGAGTACACGATCCGCCCCGAGGCGACCTGGTCGGACGGCACGCCGATCACCGCCGACGACTTCAAGTACACCTGGCAGGTCCAGGACCCCAAGCAGTGCCCGACCTGTCAGCCCGCGACCACCGCGGGATACGACCAGGTGGCCTCGGTCACCGGTGGCGACGGCAGGACCGTCACCGTCACGTTCAAGAAGACCTACCAGCCGTGGCGGCTGATGTTCCCCTACCTGCTCCCGGCCCACGTCGCCGCCAAGCACGGCGACCTGGCCGCCTCGTTCAACGACTACTTCACCACCACCGTGCCCACCTGGTCGGGCGGGCCGTACCTCATCGAGCAGCACGTGCCGAACCAGTCGGTGACCATGAAGAAGAACCCCACGTGGTACGGCGAGGGCCCACGGCTGGACCAGCTCATCTTCAGGATTCTCACCGACGAGCGGCAGGCCGTGACGGCCATGGCCAACAACGAGATCCAGGTCGTGGTGCCGCGCCCGACCCTCGACCTCGTCGAGCAGCTCAGGGGCATCGGCAACGTCACCACGATGATGGCCTCCGGCCTGCTCTACGAACACCTGGACGTCAACACCGCGCACCCGGCCCTGTCCGACCAGGCGCTGCGCCGAGCGATCTTCACGGCCGTGGACCGGCAGGCGGTCATCGACAAGACCATCGGGCAGTTCTCCGCCGACACCAAGCCGCTGGGCAACCGCAACTTCATGCCGGGCCAGAAGCTTGAGGGCGTCGACGCCTACACGGACAACGTCACCGGCAAGGGCCTGGGCGGCGGCCAGGTCGACGCCGCGAAGAAGATCCTCACCGACGCCGGATACACGATCGGGAACGACGGGCTCACCGACCCCAAGGGCAAGCCGGTGCCCACGCTGCGGATGCGCTACAGCAAGGGCAACCAGATGCGGCTGGACACCTCGGTGCTCGTGCAGAACCAGCTCAAGCAGCTCGGCATCACCCTCCAACTCCAGGAGACCGACAGCCTCGGCACCACGGTCAACACCGGCGACTTCGACCTGATCGTCTTCGGCACCAACCTCGACGTCATCCCCACCGCCACTGCCCAGTCCGTGTTCGGCTCCAAGGGCACCCACACCGGATACAAGGACTCCGAACTCGACGGCTGGCTCTCCGACGCCGCCGAGACGCTCGACCCCAAGCAGGTCGTGGAGCTGCTGAACAAGGTGGACGAGCGCATCAGCGACAAGGCCGTGACGCTGCCGCTGTACCAGACGCCGACCCTGCTGGCCTACCGCAACGACCTGGGCAATGTCCGGGTCAACCCCACCCGCTTCGGCACCAGCTACAACGCCCAGGAGTGGGGTGTCAAGAATGGCGGCTGACCGTCAGCGGAGCGTGGACTTCGTCGTCGAGGTCCCGGCCCCGGCCGTCGAGTTCAACGAGGTCTACCGCAACTTCGTCGGATCCGCGGGCTACTTCGTCGCCAACAACGTCTACAGCCGCCTGGTCGTCTACGACACCGGCTCCCCCGCCGCCTACCCCGACCTGGCCGAACACTGGGAGATGGCGCCGGACGCCAGAACCCTGCGCTTCCAGCTCAACCGGCACGCCCGCTGGCACGACGGACAGCCCGTCACCGCGCACGACGTGGCCTACACCCACCTGACCGCGCTGGCCAACGGCTACCACGCCGCCTCGTTCCTGCACGACGTCCAGGACATCGAGGTGATCGACGACCACACGCTGCGGTACGTGCTGCGCAGGCCGAACGCCGGGTTCCTCGCCCAGCTCGGGAACCTGGTCTTCGCCCACGTGCTGCCCAAACACCTCTACGAGGGCACCGACTGGGCGATCAACCCCTACAACCAGCGGCCGGTCGGCTCTGGACCGTTCCGTTTCGCCGAGCACGTCCCCGGCGAACGCGTCGTCCTCGAAGCCTGGAAGGACTACTGGGGGCCGCCGCCCAGGATCGACCGGGTGGTGCTCGACATCGAGCCCGACCTCGACGAGGCGGTACGCAAGGTTGCCGACGGCCGGGCGCACTACCTGGTCCAGGACGTGCTCACCTTCCCCAGGCTGCACCTGGCCGAGGGCGCGACGGCCGCCTCGCTGTGGCGCAAGCGGGGTCCCGGCATCGCGGTGCTCGGCTTCAACCACACCAGGAAGCGCTGGAACGACCGGCGGGCCCGGGCCGGGATCGCGCACGCGGTTGACCGGCGCGCGCTTGAGCCGCTCGCCGACCCCGGCTGGTCGGAGCCGTACGCGCACTATCTGCCGCGCAGCGTCGGCTGGGCCCACGCCGACGACGCGACCGCGCCCGGCTTCGACCCGGAGCTCGCCGCCCGGCTGCTGCGCGAGAGCGGTCTCACCGATACGCCACTGCGGCTGGTCTACATGAAGACCTTCACCGGGCACGCGGGCATCGCCGCCGCGCTCGCCGAGAACCTGCGCGCGGTCGGCGTTGAGGTCGAGGTCGCCGGACTCGACTCCCCCACCTGGTCACGCGAGGTGGCCGGGGAGGCGGACTTCGACCTGTCGATCAGCGGCGGCAACATGATCCCGGACCCGGAGATCACCGCAAGCCGGTTCGAGACCGGTGGCGGCCGCAACCACACCCGCCTGTCCGACCCCGAGGCCGACGCCTGCTACGCCGCCGCCCGCGCGACCGTCGATCAGGTACGGCGTGGCGAGCACTACCGGGAGCTGCAGCGGGTCTGGGCGCGCAACGTGGACTGGGTGCCGCTGTTCTGGTATGCGGCCTACTACCTGCGCAGCGACGACTTCTTCGGCTGGCCCGACCAGATCGGCTTCCGGGTCCCGTTCTGGCACTGGGGCCGCATCCGCCCCACCCCCTGACCACCCGTTTCCCGCCTGAGATCCAGGCGTTCTCACGAAGAACAAGAAGGAGAGGAAAAGGGACTTGGACGAGTACATCGTCGTCGTACCCGTGGACGCGACCGAGATCAACGAGTCGTACCGCAACGTTGTCGGAGGCGCGGGCTACTTCGTCGCCAACAACATCTACAGCCGCCTGATCGTCACCGAGGTCGGCGGCGCGGCGTCCTACCCGGACCTGGCCGAGCACTGGGAGTGCCTGGACGGCGGGCGGCGCTGGCGGTTCCAGCTCAACCGGCACGCCCGCTGGCACGACGGCCGTCCGGTCACCGCGCACGACGTCGCCTACACCCACCTGACCGCGCTGGCCAACGGCTACCACGCCGCCTCGTTCCTGCACGGCATCGCGGACATCACGGTGCTCGACGAGCACCTTGTCGAGTACGTCCTGGAGGAGCCGAACGCCGCGTTCCTCACCCAGCTTGGCAACTTCGCCGCGACCCACGTGCTGCCCAAGCACCTGTACGAGGGCACCGACTGGGCCGACAACCCCTGCAACCAGCGGCCCGTCGGCTCAGGGCCGTTCCGCTTCGCCGAGCACGTCCCCGGCGAACGCATCGTCCTGGAGAGGTGGGACGGCTACTGGGGGCCGCCCGCGGGTGTTGACCGGGTCACCCTGCTCGTCGAGCCCGACCTCGACGAGTGCGTCCGGATGATCGCCGACGGCCGGGCGCACTACGCGCCGCAGGACGTGCTGACGATGAAGCGGCTGCCGCTGGCCGAGGGCGCGAAGCACGCCGAGGTCTACCGGGAGCGCGGCCCCGGCGTCGCGCTGCTCGGCTTCAACTACCGCCAGGAACGGTGGTCAGACCACCGGCTGCGGCTGGCGCTGGCCCACGCGGTCGATCGGGAACGGCTGCGCCGCTTCGCCGAGCCCGGCTGGTCGGAGCCGTGGGCGAACTTCTTCCCCGGCAGCAGCTTCGCCGTCGCCGAGGACGTGACCGCGGTCGGTCACGACGCCGCCCAGGCGGAGAAGCTGCTCGACGAGGCGGGATACCCGCGCGACGCGGACGGCCTGCGGATGTCGCTGCGGCTCTACTACATGGCCACCTTCGACGGCCACGGAGGTCTGGCGGCCAGCGTCGCGGAGGACCTCGCCGCGGTCGGCATCCACGTCGAGCACAGCGGCCTCGACTCCGAGACGTGGAGCCGCCAGGTCTCCGGGGAGGGCGACTTCGACCTGACCATCAGCGGCGGCAACATGATGCCCGACCCGGACATCACCGCCAGCAGACTGGCCACCGGTGGGCAGCGCAACCACCTGAGGCTGTCGAACCCGGAGGCCGACGCCTGCTACGCCGCCGCCAGGGCGACCGTCGACCGGCGGGAGCGGATCGCCCACTACCGGCACCTGCAGGAGGTGTGGGCGCGCGACGTCAGCGTGGTCCCGCTCTTCTGGTACTGCATCTACCTGCTGCGCAGCGACGCGTTCTTCGGATGGGCCGACCAGATCGACTTCCGGGTCCCGTTCTGGCACTGGGGCCGCATCCGCAGGATCGCCGGCGGCGAGGACTGACGGACGACGGGCACGGAGGATTCCCCATGGAGATCCTGGGCTTCGCCCTGAGGCGGCTGCTGGTCGCCGTCCCGGTGCTGCTCGTGTCGACGTTCCTCATCTTCCTCACGGTCGCCGGGTCGGGTGACCCGCTGACCGAGCTGCGGGAGCGTCAACCGCCGGTTCCACCGGAGACGATCACCGCGGAGGAGGTACGGCTCGGCCTCGACCAGCCCGTGCTCGAACGGTACGGGGACTGGCTGACCGGGGTCGTGCGGGGCGACTTCGGCCCCTCGGTCAACCGTAACGCCTCCATCGCCGTGGAGATCGGCACGCGCCTGGGTGTGACCATGCGCTTCGTGCTCGTCGCGATGCTGGTCGCGGCCGTGCTGGCGATCCTGGTCGGGGTCGTCAGCGCGGTCCGCCAGTACTCCTGGCTGGACTACCTGTTCACCTCCGCCGGTTTCCTGTTCCTGGCGATGCCGTCGTTCTGGCTGGCGATCCTGCTCAAGCAGGGCGGCATCCAGTTCAACCGGGCGACCGGCACGGAGACCTTCTACATGATCGGCGACAGGTCGGTGCCGCCCCCGCCGACGTTCCTGGCGCAGCTCGCCGACGTCGCCGGGCACATGATCCTGCCGACCGTCACCCTGGTGCTGATCCACTTCGCGGTGTGGAGCCGCTTCCAGCGCTCGTCCATGCTGGAGGTCCTCAACAGCGACTACGTCAGGCTGGCCACCGCCAAGGGGCTGCCCCGGCGCACGGTGCTGCGCAAGTACGCGCTGCGCACCGCCCTCACCCCGCTGATCACGGTCATCGCGCTGGACTTCACCGCGGTCTTCGCCGGGGCGGTGATCACCGAGACGGTCTTCCAGTGGCGGGGCATGGGCGACTACCTGCTGTCGTCCATCAACGCGCGGGACGTCAACGCCGTGATGGCCTGGCTGCTCGTCGCGGCGCTGGCGGTGATGGTGTTCAACCTGGTGGCCGACATCCTGTACGCCGCCCTCGACCCGAGGATCCGTCATGTCCGCTGACTCCTCACCGGCCCCCGTGACCGGCGCCGAGCCGGGCCAGTGGCGCACCGTCGCCACCCGGTTCCTGCGGCACAGGCTCGCCGTCGCCGCGCTCGCCGTCCTCACGCTCGTGGCGCTGTTCGCCTTCGTCGGGCCGCTGCTGTGGCACTACGGGTACGACGAGATCACCCCGGACAACTCCCGCCCTCCGTCGGCCGCCCACCCGCTCGGCACCGACTCCCTCGGCCACGACCTGCTGGCCCAGGTGATGCGCGGCACCCAGCAGTCGCTGCTCATCGCGCTGAGCGTGGCCCTGGGCGCCGCCCTCATCGGTACGGTGACCGGCGTCGTCGCCGGATTCCACCGGGGCAAGACCGACGCGCTGCTGATGCGGGTCGTGGACCTCTTCCTCACCGTCCCGACGATCGCGGTCGCCGCCGTGCTCGGGCACAACTTCGCCGGCAAGAGCGGCTGGTTCCTCATCGCCGCGGTGCTCGCCGCCCTGATGTGGACCACGGTCGCCAGGGTCGTGCGGGGCGTCGTGCTCGGCCTGCGGGAACGCGAGTTCGTCGCCGCGGCCCGCGCGCTCGGCGCCTCCAACACCCGGATCATGGTCTCGCACATCCTGCCCAACATCGCGGGGCCGATCATCGTGTCGGTGACGATCCTGGTCGCCAGCGCGATCCTCGCCGAGACCGCGCTGTCGTTCATCGGCTTCGGCGTCCAGCCCCCGGACACCTCGCTCGGCCTGCTCGTCGCCAACGCCCAGTCCGCGGTGGGCACCCGGCCCTGGCTGTTCTACTCCCCCGGCGTGGTCATCCTGCTCATCGCCCTGTCGATCAACTTCATCGGGGACGGCCTGCGGGACGCGCTCGACCCGGCCCAGACGAGGGGACCGCGCAGGCGCCGCTACCTGGCCAAGCCGGTCGAACGCACCGGCGTGATCCCCGGCGACGTGCTGCTGTCCGTCCGGGACCTGCGGGTGGTCTTCGCCGCCCCCGGCGACGACGTGCCCGCCGTACGCCACCTGGACCTTGACCTGCGGCGGGGCGAGGTCGTCGGGCTGGTCGGGGAGTCCGGGTCCGGCAAGTCGGTCACCGCCGCCGCGATCATGGGGCTGCTGCCGCCCGCCGCGACGGTCAGCGGCTCCGTCCGCCTGGACGGGCAGGAACTCGTCGGGCTGGCCGAGCCGCGCTACCGGCGCCTGCGCGGGCGGCGCGTCGCGATGGTGTTCCAGGACCCGATGTCCTCGCTCAGCCCGGTGCACACGATCGGCGACCAGGTGGCCGAGGCCGTCCGGGTCCACCAGGGAGGCTCCTGGGCCGCCGCCCGCGATCGGGCCGCCGAACTCCTGGACGTCGTCGGCGTGCCCGACGCCCGCAACCGGCTGCGCGACTACCCGCACCAGTTCTCCGGCGGGATGCGCCAGCGGGTGGTGATCGCCATGGCCATCGCCAACGACCCGGACCTCATCATCGCCGACGAGCCGACCACCGCTCTCGACGTGACCGTGCAGGCCCAGGTGCTCGCCGCGCTGCGGGCCGTACGGGAAAGGACCGGGGCGGCGATCCTGCTCATCACCCATGACCTGGGCATCGTGGCCGAGGTCGCGGACCGGATCGCGGTGATGTACGCGGGCCGCCTGGTGGAGACCGGCACCGCCGCCGACGTCTTCGACAGTCCCGCCATGCCGTACACCCGTGGCCTGCTGGAGTCGGTCCCGCGCCTTGACCGGCCGGCCGACGAGGAGCTGTGGGCCATCCCCGGCTCGCCTCCGACGATGACCGCGCTGCCGTCCGGCTGCGCGTTCGCGCCCCGCTGCGCGCGCCGTACCGCCGAGTGCGACGAGAGCGAGCCCGGCCTGCGCCAGGTCTCCGACGGACACCTGGCCGCCTGCCTGCACCTGACCGTAGAAAGGACACCGCGCTGATGCCCTCCCCCCTCCGCGGCACCCCGGGCCGTCGTGAACTGCTCCGCTGGCCGGTGCTGACCGACCTCGACGGCTCCGAGGTCGTCCTCCACGCCCACGTCGTCACCGGCGTCGAGGACGGGCCGACGCTGACGCTGCTGTCCGGGGTCCACGGGAACGAGTGGTTCTCCCACGGCGTGCTGCGCGCCGTGCTGGAGGGCGTCGACCCCGCGAGGTTGCGCGGCACCCTGGTCGTCGTGCCCGCCGCCAACCCCTACGCGCTGCGGACCGCGAGCCGCTACTCGGTGGACATCCAGCAGGTCGGCTTCGTCAACATGAACAAGGCGATCCTGCGGGACACCGCGTCGATCACCGGCCGCACAGGTCACGTGCTCGTCGAGCAGGTCGTACGGCGCTCCACCCACCTGCTCGACTTCCATCCGGGGCCGTGGGGCTCGACCTGGGGAGTCGTGCTCTACGACGCGACCGGACCGCTGTCGGCCGGGTGCCGTGAACTGGCCGTCGCCTTCGGCATGCCGTACATCCAGGGGGAGGACGCGGCGAGCGCCTATCCGAACTCGGTGTTCGACGCGGCGAGCGCGGCGGGTGTCCCGGCCATTGGGATCGAGGTCGGCGGGCTCGGCTTCGGGGCGCGGCACGAGGAGGAGTGGCTGGCCCGCAACGTCGAGGGCGTACGCCGCGTGATGGGGCACCTGGGCATGATCGACGAGCCCGTCGAGCCCCGCCCGGTCACCGAGGTCGAGGTCGCCTGGGACCTTCGGCCAGGCCACGGCGGCATGCTGGTCCCCGAGATCACCGCAGAGCGGCTGCTGACCCCGACCACCGAGGGCGAACCGCTGGGCAGGCTGCTGTCCCCGGTCGAGCTGACGGTCATCGAGGAGTACCGCTCCCCCGGCGACGGCATCCTGCTCTCGGTGCCCCGAGCACACCTGGTGCACCCCCACAACTTCGGGTTCGTCATCGGCAGGCCCAGGAAGGAGGCGTCGTGACCGGCGAGGAACTGCTGAGGGTCGAAGAACTGACCAAGCACTATCCGGTACGGCGAGGCCACCTCGTCAAGCGGCAGGCCGGGGTGGTCAAGGCCGTCGACGGCGTGTCGTTCCAGCTCAGGGCCGGGGAGACGCTGGGGATCGTCGGCGAGTCCGGGTGCGGCAAGTCGACGCTCGCGAAGCTGCTCATCCGGCTTGAGCGGCCGACCGGCGGCCACATCCGCTACCGGGGCGTCGACATCGCGGCGCTCGACGGGCGGCGGCTGCGTGACCTGCGGCGCCAGGTGCAGATCGTCTTCCAGGACCCCTACTCGTCACTGGACCCCCGGATGACGGTCGGCCAGATCATCGCCGAGCCGTTCGCGGTGCACCGTGACGCGGCGCCCGACGACCGGCGAGGCCGGGTACGGGAGCTGCTGCGGACCGTGGGTCTCAACCCCGAGCACATCGACCGCTACCCGCACCAGTTCTCCGGGGGGCAGCGCCAGCGCATCGGCATCGCCCGCGCGCTCGCGCTCCGCCCCGACGTCCTGGTGTGCGACGAACCGGTCTCCGCGCTGGACGTGTCGATCCAGGCCCAGGTCATCAACCTGCTGCGGCAGCTGCAACGCGAGTTCGGGCTGGCCTACGTCTTCATCGCGCACGACCTGGCCGTCGTACGGCACATCTCGCACCGCGTCGCGGTCATGTATCTCGGAAAGGTCGTGGAGACCGGCACGACCTCGGAGATCTTCGAACGGCCCGCGCACCCCTACACCCGCGCCCTGCTGGCGGCGGCCCCGGTGCCCGACCCGCACCACCGGGGCGAACGGATCATCCTGCGCGGCGACCCACCGAGCCCGCTGCGGCCACCGAGCGGCTGCGCGTTCCGCTCCCGCTGCCCGTACGCCCTGGACACCTGCGCCGAGCATCCCCCCGAGCTGACCGACCGAGGCACCGGCCACCCGGTCGCCTGCGTCAGACAACCTCTCCCTTCGAGCAACGGCTGACCCATTCGTGTGAACCGCTTGACGATCTTGTCCTCCCCCTCCAAGCTCACATCTGTGTGACCAGGTCCGTGCACTGCGTTCTTGTGCACACTTCCGTCAAGGAGGTCTTCATGGGCATCAGGTACGTCGGAAAGTGGGACGCCTCACCGGACGGGGAGTCCCCCACGCTGTGGGTGGACGAGGAGAAGCGTCTCGTCTACATGCAGGGATACCGGGTGGAGGACCCCGAGCTGGAAGCCGAACTGCTCGCCGCCGCCGGACGCGACCGCATCCCCGCGAATGAGACACTGATTGCTTTCCCCGACGACATGATTGATCTCTTCCCGGGAGTGAGGCGTGACGACAGCGGTCCCCAGTCCGGTTGATCTCGTCAGAGGAGCCAGGCACACCGCTTACCACCTGGAGATGCGCGACGGTTACATGCGCTCCGACCCGTGGTTCGTCGCCTGGCGTGAAGGCCGGTCGGAGGACTTCCAGCAGCGCAAAACCCGTCCATGGCTGGATCTCATCCGCGAGGTCACCGCACGAGGCGTGGAGGTACGGCGGCTGCGGATCGTCTCCGAGCCGGTCAGCGAGTACATCCGGTTCGAGTACGAAACCACCGCGTCGAACATCGAGGCGGGTGAGCGGATCCGGTGGCTGCCTCGGCGCCGCGCGTCCGACCTGGCCCTTCCCGGTAACGACTGTTGGATCATCGACGGCGAGACCGTGCTGTTCAACCACTTCACCGGAGAAGGTGAGGTGTCGCCCGAGGGCAAGGAGCTCACCACGGATCCAGCGGTCGTGAAACTCTGCGTCACGGGATTCGACAGCGGTTGGGAACGCGGGATCGACCACGAGGAGTACAGGATCTAACCCGTTCCACCGCCATGGCCGTCACCTCTTCCGCGCAGGCGGCGCGGCAAGCGCTCGCAGATCGGCTCCGAGAGATTCGCGTCACCTCCGGGCTGAACGGGCGGACGCTTGCCGCCGCCGCGAACTGGCACCCGACAAAGGTGTCCAAGCTTGAGCACGCGGTCACCGCCCCCTCCGTTGAGGACATCCGTACCTGGTGTGCTCTGTGCGGCGCGGACGACCGGGCGTCGGACCTGATCGCCTCTCTGGTCGCCGCGGACACCATGTGGACCGAATGGCGACGACTTGAACGAACCGGACTACGGCAGGCCAACAAGTCCGTGGTCCCGCTGTGGGAGGCCACCAGGTGGTTCCGCATCTACTCCTCATGCTTGATTCCCGGGCCGGTGCAGCACGAGGGCTACATACGCGCCCTGCTGACCGCCACCAAGAACCGGCGCGGGTTGACCGACGACGTCGAGGAGACCGTGGCCGTTCGAGTCGCCAAGCAGAAGGTCGTACACGGTGACCGTCGCTTCGCGATCGTGGTGGAGGAGTCCGCTCTCCGCTACCGGATCGGCGGCGCGCGGGTTCTGGCCGATCAGCTTCGTCACCTGCTTGAGGTGATGTCGTTGCCGTCGATCAGCCTCGGCGTCGTCCCCCTGAACGCGGACCGTACGCGGCTCAGGCCGACCGAGATGTTCTTCATGTTCGACGAGAAACAGGTGAGCGCCGAGTTCGTGTCAGGATGGCTGCGGATCACCGCGCCGGGGGAAATCGCCCTGTACGCCCAGGCATTCCAACTGCTGACCTCAATGGCGGTCCACGGTGACGCGGCGCGATCCCTGATCCTGGCGTCCTTGGAGGCGCTCGGCGACTAGAGGTGCTGCAACTTTCTGCACACTCGTCGATCGCCGACGACGCTCACTCCTACCGTCAACGCATGACCAGTCCGCGTAAGCCGTACATCACGCCGTATGCCGAGGAGAGCGTGGAGTTGCCGCTCACCTTCGAGGGTGGGCGGTTGGCCTATCGGGACGCTCTGCCGGGTGAGTGGATGTTCGGGGCGCTGTGGGCGCGGTGCGGTAGCAGGCGGGAGGGGAAGGTCCTGTGGGCCATGGTCCACACCCTGCGGCAGCGTCGTTGCATGCTCAAGGGACTGTGCCGGGTGTGCGGCCAGTCGGCGACCGATCCCGTGACGGGGCGGCTGTGGTGGGTCCTGTCGTCGGCGCCGGTCGGCAAAACGGCTCCCTGGCCGACCGTGGGGCCGCCGACCTGCCGGGAGCACGTGACCGAGGCGTTGGGCGCCTGTCCGCATCTGCGGCGTGGAAGGCCGTTCGTCTGCACGGTCGGCGACCACACTCCCATCGGGGTGCTGGCCAACCTCTACGGCCACGACGACGACGGCAGGATCGTCGAGACCCGCCACCAGATCGCCGTCGGCCTGGACGAGACCCACCTGCTCCCCCGGGCACTGGCCACCCAACTCCTGGTCAGCCTGCGCGACATCCGGCCAGAGACCGTATGAGGGCACCCGGTTCGTCGTCGTGGACCGATCATGGGCGGCAATGTTGGCCGTCGCGACGACTCCGTTCATGGAACGGCTCACGATGCTTGGGCCGTACGTCAACGGGAGGGGTGCCATCGTGACAGAACGCCGTGCCGCGCCGTCCGTGCTCCACGAGAGGGCGCGGGAGGCCGCGATGATCGCCGACATCGAGCGGCTCGTGCGCTGTGAGTCCCCGTCCGACGACCTGGCGGCGGTGGCCCGCAGCGCGGAGGCGGTCGCCGAGCTGGGTGCCCGCTACCTGGGGGCCGAGGCCGAGCGGCTCGTCGTCGACGGACGCACCCATCTCCGCTGGCGCTTCGGCCGTGAGCCCCGGGTGCTGCTGCTCGGCCACCACGACACGGTGTGGCCGCTCGGCTCGCTGGAGACGCATCCGTTCGAGGTCCGTGACGGGGTGCTGCGCGGGCCCGGGTGCTTCGACATGAAGGCGGGGCTGGTGATGGCCTTCCACGCCCTGGCGGCGCTGGACACCCTAGACGGCGTGACCCTCCTGATCACCGGCGACGAGGAGCCCGGCTCCCCCACCTCACGGGAACTCGTCGAGGACGAGGCACGGCGGTGCGCGGCCACCCTCGTCCTGGAGGCCGCGGGTCCCGGTGGAGCCCTGAAGACCGAGCGCAAGGGCGTGTCACGGTACGAGGTCCTGGTGCGGGGACGGGCCGCGCACGCCGGGCTGGAGCCGGAGCGCGGGGTGAACGCCGCGGTCGAGCTGGCCCACCAGGTCATGGCCGTCGCGGCGCTGGGTGATCCCGCGCTGGGCACGACCGTCACACCCGCCCGCCTGGAGGCGGGCACCACGGTGAACACCGTTCCCGCCGCGGCACGGCTCGCCGTCGACGTCCGGGTACGGCACGCCGCCGAGCAGCGTCGTGTCCACACGGCCATGCGGGGGCTGCGGCCGTACCTGACCGGGGCGCAGGTGGAGGTCGTGGGCGGTCCGAACCGGCCACCGCTCGCGGCCACGGCGTCGAGGGACCTGTTCGAGCGGGCCTGCGGGATCGCGGAGGCCCTGGGGGTCGGGCCGCTCACCTCGGTCGCCGTCGGTGGCGCCTCGGACGGGAACCTCACCGCGGGGGTCGGCGTCCCGACCCTCGACGGGCTGGGGGCGGTCGGCGGTGGCGCGCACGCCGACGACGAACACGTGATCACGGCGGAGTTGCCGGGACGGACCCGGCTGCTCACCGCACTGACCGCCGAACTGCTGACGACAGCGAGCCCGGCCTTTCCGGCGAACCGGGTGCACCCAGCAGGCTCGGCGAAAGCGAACTCAGCAGCCCGGACAGAAACGGACCCTACGAAAGCAGCCCCGACAGAAGCGGACCCGGCGGGCCCGGTGGAAGGGGGTTTGGCGGGAGGGTTGTCCGGGTGGACGAAACACCCCCTTTCGTCCCGTGCGCTTGGACCAGCTACGGGGCGGGACCTGCTGAAACCATGACGTACGTGACCGATCTCATCCGTGACCGTCGCGACTCCCGGCTGGTCGACGCGGCGTGTGCCGCGGCCGAGGCCGCCGAGCGCACCGCGGGCATCGACATCCGCCTGCTCGACAGCGTCGGTGACCTCGAAGGGGTCCGTCGCCTGTACGAGCACATCTGGCGTACGGGCGAGAACAACCCCCCGGTGACGGCCGACCTGCTGGTCGCGATGGCGAAGGCGGGCAGCTACGTGAGCGGTGCCTTCGACGGGGACGAGATGGTCGGCGCCTGTTTCGGCTTCTTCTCCCCTCCCGCGCGGGAGGCCCTGCACAGTCACATCGCCGGGGTCTCCGCACGGGTGCAGGGGCGCAACGTCGGGTTCGCGATGAAGCTGCACCAGCGCGCCTGGGCGTTGCCGCGCGGCGTCAACGAGGTCTGCTGGACCTACGACCCGCTGATCAGGCGTAACGCCTACTTCAACATCACCAAGCTGGCCGCGGACGCGGACGAGTATCTGCCGAACTTCTACGGCCCGATGGACGACGACATCAACCGCAGCGACGACACCGACCGGATCATGGTCCGGTGGCGGCTGGGGTCACCCGACGTCGAGGCGGCCTGCGTCGGCCGTCCCAGGGCCGCCGACGCGCGCGCGGCCCTTGCCGACGGGGCGGTCGTGGGGCTGGGCGTCTCCCCCGACGACTGTCCCGTCGCGGGCCGGAGCGACGCGCGGACCGTGCTGGTCGGCGTCCCCGCCGACATCGAGGGCATGCGGGAGAGCGACCCGGCCCGCGCCGCCAGGTGGCGTGGCGCGCTGCGGGACGTCCTGTGCGAGCTGCTCACCGAGGGCGCCGTGGTGCGCGGCTTCGACCGCGCGGGCTGGTACATCGTGGACAGACAGGAGTCGAAGTGAAGATCACCGGCGTCGAGATCCGTACCGTCGAGGTGCCGCTCGTCTCACCCTTCAGGACGTCGTTCGGCACCGAGGACGTGCGGGAGGCGCTGCTGCTGAGGGTCGTCACCGACGAGGCTGAGGGGTGGGGCGAGTGCGGCGCGGGGACGGCCCCGCTGTACTCCTCGGAGTACACCCGCGCCGCGGCCGACGTGCTGCGCTCCTTCCTGGTCCCGGCGCTTTCCGGGGTGGCGGACCTGACCCCGCAGCGGGTCGCCCCGGCCCTGGCGCCGTTCAAGGGGCACCGTACGGCCAAGGCGGCCCTGGAGATGGCGGTCCTTGACGCCGACCTCCGCGCCCGCGGCGTCTCCTTCGGCCACGCTCTCGGCGCCGTCCGCGAGAGGGTGCCGTGCGGGGTCTCCGTCGGCATCGTGGACTCGATCCCCGAGCTGCTCGACGTGGTCGCCGCCTACCTTGAGGCGGGCTACCTGCGGATCAAGCTGAAGATCGAGCCCGGCTGGGACGTCGAGCCGGTCCGTGCCGTGCGGGAGCGGTTCGGCGACATCGCGCTCCAGGTGGACGCCAACACCGCCTACCGGCGCGGCGACACCGGGCACCTGGCCAAGCTCGATCCGTTCGACCTCCTGCTGATCGAGCAGCCGCTGGCCGAGGACGACCTTCTCGGGCACGCGGAGCTCGCCAGGCGGATCACCACCCCGATCTGCCTCGACGAGTCGATCGTCTCCGCCCGCGCCGCCGCCGACGCGATCACGCTGGGGGCCTGCCGGGTGGTGAACATCAAACCCGGCCGGGTCGGCGGCTATCTGGAGGCCAGGCGGATCCACGACGTCTGCGCCGCGCACAACGTCCCCGTCTGGTGCGGCGGCATGCTCGAAACGGGCGTTGGCCGGGCCGCCAACGTCGCCCTGGCCGCGCTGCCCGGCTTCGTCCTGCCCGGCGACACCTCGGCGTCCGAGCGCTACTACCGGACCGACCTCACCGAGCCGTTCCGCCTCGAAGACGGGCACCTCGCCGTGCCCACCGGACCCGGCCTCGGCGTCACCCCGATCCCCGAGGTCCTGGAGGCCGTCACGGTCGCGAAGGAGTGGGTGCCCCTCACGACGGGGTGAGGTTGTCCCGTCCGACGAACGGGATGGCATCATTTCATCATGCGGTACGAACGACGACATGCCCAGGTCAGGCTAGCTTCGGCTGTGTGCTTGTCCCCGTGACCGGCCTCCCGCGAGCCAGCCTCGGGCGCGTCCTGGAGGAACTCGGTACAACCCTGCTCGACGTGGTCTGTGGCGACGTCAGGCTCACCCGTGACGTCGGCGGAGTCGTCATCCACGACCCGCTCGACGAACCCGCGCTGCCGGAGAACGCGCTGGTCATGGGCGTCGGCCTGGCCGACCCCGCCGACATCGCGCGGGTCGTGACCCAGCTCGGGCGGCACAGCGCCGCCGGGCTGGTGGTCCGCGCCCCCGTCGTGCCCGACGAACGGCTCGTCGCGGCGGCCCGCGAGTCGGGCGTCGCGGTCCTGTCCTTCGCCCGCGGCGCCTCCTGGACGCACCTGACGGGGATGCTCAAGGCGCTGACCGCGGAGAGCGGCCTGTACGGCGCCGACGCCCACACCCTGGGCCGGATCCGCTCCGGCGACCTGTTCGCGGTCGCCAACGCCATCGCCGCGCTGCTCGACGCGCCCGTCACGATCGAGGACCGCAACTCGCGGCTGCTGGCCTTCTCCAGCAGGCAGGAGGACACGGACCCCTCGCGCATCCAGACGATCCTCGGCCGCCAGGTCCCCGAGCACTACACCCGCATCCTGGAGGAGCGCGGGGTGTTCCAGGCGATCTACCGCAGCGACAGGCCCGTCTTCGTCGCGCCCCTGCCGGAGACGGGCGACGCGTCCCGGCCGCCGGAGCTGCCCCGCGCGGCGATCGCGGTGCGCGCCGGGGACGAGATCCTCGGCACGATCTGGGTGGTCGTCCCCGAGCCGCTGAACGAGGAGCGCAGCCAGGCGCTCTACGAGGCGTCCAAGCTCGTCGCTATGCACATGGTGTGGCAGCGGGCCGACACGGACATGGAACGGCGGCTGCGGGCCGAGCTGCTGAGCACCGCCCTGGAGAGCGGCCCCGGATCACTGGAGGCGGTCCGCCGTCTCGGCCTGAAGGACGAGGCCGCGGTCGTCCTCGCGCTCACCGTCGTCGGTTCGGCCAGCGAGCACCCGCTGCCCGCGCAGCTCGCCACCGAGCGCAAACGGCTGGCCGACGCCTTCGCCATGCACCTGTCCGCCGTGCATCCGCGCGCCGCCGCGGCGCTGATCGGCGACGTCGCCTACGGCATCCTTCCCGTGCCGCAGGACCGGCAGGACGCCGAGGAGCGGGCGGTGTGGATCGCCTCCGAGTTCCTGGCCAGGGTCGGCTCCCGGCTGCGTCCGCTGGTCGGGGTCGGCCAGCTCGCCACGGACAGCTCGGCGCTCGCCCGGTCCCGTTCGGGGGCGGAACGGGCGCTGCGGGTCCTGCGCTCCGGGCTCGCCGGGCGGCAGGTCGCCCTCCTGGACGAGGTCCACGCCGAGGCGCTGCTGCTCGAAATGGCCGATCTCGTCCCGCGCGGGGACATCCCCAGCGGGGCCGTCGCGCGCATCGTCGCCTACGACAGGGAGAACCAGAGCAGCCTGGTGGAGACGCTGCGCGCCTGGCTCGACGCCTTCGGCGACGTCGCGGTGGCCTCGGCCGCGATGTACGTGCACCCCAACACGTTCCGCTACCGGCTGCGGCGCGCGGCCGAGGTCGGCAGGATCGACCTCAAGGACCCGGACGCGCGCCTTTCGGCCATGCTCCAGCTGCGGCTGATGTCGATCAGGTCGGCCCCGGAAGGCTGAGCGTCCCGATCAGGAACGCCAGCCACTCGGCGTCCTGCGCGACCGCGACGTCATGGGGGGTCGCCGCGCCGTGGCCCGCGTTGTCGAAGACGTGCAGCAGGATCGGCTCGCTCCCCCGCTGGGCGGCCTGCAGCCGCGCGACGAACTTGCGCGCGTGCCAGGGCCCGCACCGCGGGTCGGCCGCCCCCGCCTGGACGTAGACGGCGGGGAAGACACCCGGCTTCACCAGCTCGTACGGCGAGAGCCCCAGGAGGCGGCGCACCTGCTCGGGGTCGTCGGGATCGGCCCACGCCTTGCGGATGACGAAGTCGAGGTAGGGGTCCCGGGTACCGCCGACGAGGTCGAGCAGCGGCTCCCTGGGCAGTACGGCGCGCCACAGGTCGGGCCGCGTGGTGACCGCGACCCCGCACATGAGGCCGCCGTCCGACCCGCCGGTCAGCGCGAGCCGGTCGGGGGCCGTGAGGCCTTCGGCGACGAGGTGCTCGGCGACCGCGACGAGGTCGGAGTCGCGGACGCGCTTGTTCTCCCGGTGCGCGGCCAGGTACCAGTCCCGGCCGAACTCGCCGCCCCCGCGCAGGTAGGCCTGGACGAGGACGCCGCCCGCGGCGACGAAGGCGGCCAGGTCGGGCTGGTACTGCGGCAGCAGGGGCACGTTGGCCGCGCCGTACGCGGAGATCAAGGTCGGTGCGGGGCGTGCCGGGTCGCTCCCGGAGGGGCACACCACGTGGTAGGGGACCCTGACGCCGTCCGGCGCGACGGCCCACCCCTCCTCAAGGCTGGCGTCGAGGACGACGGTCGGGGCGATCAGGGTCTCCGGCTCCTGCTCGCCGGGGCGGTGCCGGTACAGGCCCCAGGAACTGGTCGGGGTGGAGAAGGCGAAGACGAAATCGTCGGTTGGGGCGCCGACGGCCAGGGCGGTCAGCGCGAAGAAGGGGGCGGAGAGCGCGCCACGGCCGGGAAGGGGGACCTCGCCGACGACCGTGCCAGAACGGTCGATGATCCTGACCCTGGCGAACGTCCGGTCGAACTCGCTGAGATACAGGTGCTCGCCGACCGGCGTCAGGGAGCGCAGCACGGTCTCCCCCTCCGGGACGATCTCCCGCCACGTCCCGGGGTCGCCGGGGTCGGCTGTGTCGAGCGGGATCGCGACCACCCGGCCCCTGGGGGCGCCGACGTCGGTCACGGCGACATAGGAGTCACCGACGACGTGCCCGGCGACCGTCCCCGCGCACCCGGTGACGAAGGGACGCCACCGCGCCCCGGGATCCGACAGGTCGCGGACCGCGACGGGGACCGGGCTGCCCACCCGGTGGGCGGCGACGGCCCAGCGGCCGTCCGGTGAGGTCTGGACGAGGGTGTACTCCCGGGACCCCTCCCCCACCGGGATCGGCTCGACGGTCGTGGCCCCGCCGAGCCGGTGCAGGAACACCGCCTGCCGGAACTCCCGTGGCGAGCCGGTGAGGGCGAAGAAGTAGAAGCCGCCGCTGTCGGGCAGCCACGAGACGCCCCCGGCCCACGCGCTGTGCAGGATCTGCTCCGGCGCGCCGTCGAGCGTCCGCCCCGAGTCGACCTCCACGAGGTGGATGGTGTTGTGCTCGCTGCCGTCGGTGCAGACGCCCAGGGCCAGGATCCGGCCGTCCGGTGACGGCGCCAGCCAGGACAGGAACGCCTCGCCGTACCCCGCCAGGTCGATCACCGTGCGTCCGGCGCCGAGCGGCCGGTCGGCGACCACCACCGCGGGCGCCCCGCCGCCGGGCGGGGTCACCGCGCGGAACCAGCGGCCCGCCGCGTGCCTGGGCAGGGCCGGGCGGGAGCCGCTGTCATAGGCCCTGATCAGGTCCTGTACGGCCCGCCGGTCCCGCCCCTCGTAGACGGTGGCGGTGGCGAGCTCGGCCTGGCGTCGCTGCCAGTGCCGTACCTCGTCGGTCTCCTGTTCCAGCCAGCGGTAGGGGTCGGGCACGCGGACGCCCGCGACGTCCTCGAAGACCTCGACGGTGCGGGCGGGCGGGTAGCGAAGGGTCACGGTGACTCCGGATCTTCTGGGTGCTCGAACTCCGCGCGCAGCCGCTCGAACGCGCCGGGGACCCGGGTGACCTCGCGGACGTGGACGAGCGCGTCGTAGGCCGAGGGGAAGTCGTCGACGGGGTCGAGACCGCCGCTGGCGAGCGTGCCCTCGACGCCGTCGAGGAACCCGTCGGGCACGCGGCGCAGATCGACGACGGTCACCGGCGGGCCGAGGCGTTCGAGGCGTGACTCGACGGAGTTCGGCGGCGGGGTAGGCCGCTCGCGCAGGGAGACCTCGCAGTCGAACGGGCGCGGGGAGCGCTGGGTGAACCTGACCTCGGGGCCGGTGCCGTACGTCGTCCCGATCACGACGAGGCCGGGGCCGAGCGTGGCGTCGAGCAGGCCGCCCAGCGTCGGCCTGCCCAGGAACGGGGAACGCCGCACGTGCGCGTTGTGGGCGCTCACCACAACCCGCCCCTCCCGCCCGAGGATCCACTCCACGGTCTCCGCCATGAAGCTCTCCCTCGGGTACGGCCCGGCCCCGGGTGGGTCGAGTTCCTCGACGAAGGCCAGGATCGAGGCCGCGCACCGGCACGCGACCCCGTCGTCGGTCAGAAAGGCCCGCTTCGCCAGCGCGCGGAGCCTCTCGACCAGCCGGGCCTGTTCGGCGGCGGACATGGCCGCGTAACGGACCGCCGCCGCCGTACGGCCACCCAGGTCACTCAGGCGCAGCAGCTCCGCGTCCCCGGGCAGCGCCGGTATCCGGTCGAGACAGGCTCGCACCGCCGGGCCGGGTGAGGTGGAGGAGCCGGGAAGGTCCATGCCGTGGAAGCGGACCCTCCCGGGGTGCTCCGCGTTGAGGTCGCGCATCCAGCGCAGCTGCCGCCGTACGGCCTCGCACTCGCCGAACCGGTAGGTGATGCCGTCGCGGGCGACCTCCTCGACCAGGCCGGGTCCCCCGTTGACCCACGCGTCGACGGCGAGCCCCTCGGGGAACCCCGACTCCATCACCAGCGCCGTGAACCCCAGCTCCCGGACGAGGACGCGCAGCAGCAGGTCCCTGAGACTGTGGAACTCGGTGATGTTGTGCGCTCCCTCGCCGAGGGCCACCACCCGGGCGTCGCCGACCAGGCCGAGCAGCGTCTCGACGTCGCCGGGTTCGACGGTCTCGGGGTCGGTCCCGCCGAGTGCGCCCACGCCGGGGATCATGCGTCCTCCTCAGTCGTGGAAGTACCAGAGTTCCGGGGTGTACAGGAAGCTGAGCAGCGCCTTGAACGACGACTGCGGGCCGGACAGGGTGTCCTTCCACACGACCAGGGTGTGCGGGGTCGGCATGAAGAGCACGGGCAGGTCCTCTGCCAGCCGGGTCACCTCGGCCGACAGGGCCTTCTCGTCCGCCCCGAACGTGGAGGCGTTGATCAGCTTGTCCGCCTCGGCGTCGCCGTAGCTGCCCAGGTTGAAGCTGCCCTCGGTGTTGAAGACCGTGTTGCCGCTGGGGTATCCGGCCGCGAGGTACAGGGGTCCGTAGTCCTGCATCGCCCACTCGTTCTTGGTGGCGGGCGCGAAGGTGTTGCCGTAGTTGGCGTACATGTAGTTGAGCGCCTTGGTCACGATCTTGACCTCGATGCCGAGTTTCTTGGCCGCGGAGGCGAAGGCGATGTCGCGGGCGCCGACGTAGGCCGGGGTGTTCGCCGAGGCCAGGGTGAAGCTGATTGTCTGTCCCCGGGAGATGCCCGCGCCGCACTCGCCGGGCCCGTCGCCGGGACGCTCGCAGGTGGTCGCGCCGTTGGGGACGACCTTCCAGCCGTTGTCGGTGAGCAGCTTCTGCGCGGCGGCGGGGTCGTACGGGTAGGGCGGGGTGTCGCCGAAGGCCGGCGGGTAGGGGGAGCCCTCGCCCGCGGTGCTGTAGTTCACCGACCCGGCGCCGTTGTAGATGCCCCGGCCCGCGATGTATCCCCGCTGGTCGATCAGCCGCTGCAGGGCCTGCCTGACGTACGCCTGGGAGATGATCTTGTCGAAGTTCCCGGCCGTGTTCTTGAAGTTGATGGTCAGCGAGTCGAACCTGGCGGGCGCGGGGGCGCCGTAGACGTTGTAGCCCTTCGCCTTCAGCGCGTCGATCTGGGTGATGAAGCTGGAGTCCAGCGTGCCGACGGTCAGGTTGCCCGCCTTGAACTGGTTGAGTACGGCGGCGGCCGAGGTGAAGGCCTTGAAGTCGATCTGGTCGAGCCGTGACTCACCGGGACCGCTGTAGGACTCGTTGGGCGCCAGGGAGAACGAACCGGTCGTCGGGTCGAAGCTCCTGAGGCGGTACGGCCCGTTGACGATCTGCCAGAGGGGGTTGCTGGCGAACGTGGACTGGGACTCGGACTCCTTCGTGAGGTACTTGTAGATCGCCGTCGCGTTCTTCGGCTTCGTGTAGTCCAGGTGCGGTCCCCCGGTCTTGGCGATGTTCCACTCCGTGGCGGGCATCACGTACAGCAGGGTCAGCATGGACAGCAGGTACGACGGGTTGTAGGCGGTCTCCAGGCCGAGGGTGAGGGTGTCCTTCGCCGTGGCCTTCGCGGTGACGCCGTCGGGGAACTGGCCCGGGGTGTAGAAGCTCCAGTTGGCCGGGCTCTCGGCGAGCGCGGCCCTGAGCAGGGCGAGGGAGAAGACGACGTCGTCAGCCGTGACCGGGGTGCCGTTGGACCATTTGTAGTCCTTCATCTTGATGGTCACGGTCTTGCGGTCGGAGCTGTAGGTGGGCGGCTCGGCCAGGCTCAGTTCGGCGTCGGCGACCTGGTTGCCCTCCCCGCTCGGGCGGTAGAGGGAGCGCCACATCAGCCCCCTGGCGATGACGGTGCCGTTGGCCGAGGCCGGAGGGTAGGGGTAGATGTAGTTCGGGCTGAGCCCCGGCGTCAGCGCGACCGTGGCCGTGCCGCCGTCCTTGGGGCTGCCCGACTGCTTCGGCTGGGCACTGTAGTCGGCGGTGACGTCCTTCGCGGCACCCCCGCCGCCGCCGGTGCACGCTGTGGCGAGCAGCGTGACCGCGGCGGCGAGCGCCACGGACAGGCGGCCTCGCCGCTTGGTGGAGACGTGCGTCATCGGTAGCTCCCTACATGTGGGGGGAGGGCCGTGACCAGGCCCTTCGCGGTGTGGGTCGAAGATGCCCCACCGCTCCTCACCCGTGTTCGGTGGGCCCGACAATTCCTCGGCCCCAGGTCCGTCGCGCCGTACAGACACGGTTCCATCTCCGTTCACCGTCCCTCAGTCGGCCCGTCGCCCGATGGCGTCCCTGAGGGCGTCCGCGAGCAGGTTGAGCGCCAGGACCGTCAGGACGATGCAGCCGCCGACGGGATAGATCAGCCACCAGTAGTCAGCGGAGATGTAGGTGACGCCGCTGGCGAGCTGACTTCCCCAGTCGGCTGTCGGGTAGGTCAGGCCGAAGCCGAGGAACCCCAGGGCCGCGACGACGAGGACCGCGTCGGCGACCTGGAAGGTGATGTTGACGATGATCACGCCGAGCGCGTTCGGGATCAGGTGGGTGAGGATGAGCCTCGTCCTGGAGGCTCCCATCACCTTCGCGGCCAGCACGAACTCCCGCACCCGCAGGGTGAGCACCTCGCCGCGGACCAGACGGGCGGAGACCAGCCAGGAGAACCCGCCGATGACGAGGCTCAGCGACAGGGCGTTGGCGTGGAAGCGGGCCGACAGGATCAGGACGAAGAACAGGAACGGCACCGACAGCATGACGTCGACAAGCCGCATCAGGAACCCGTCGACGACTCCCCCGGCCAGCCCGGCGACGGCGCCGTACAGGGTGCCGATCGTGGTCGCGAAGATCGCGGCGAGGAGGCCGATCTGCAGGGAGACCTGGCCGCCCGCCATCAGCCGACCCAGCACGTCGAAGCCGTTGGTGTCCGTCCCGAGCGGATATCCGGGGCCTGGCGGCAGGGCCGCGTTGACCAGGTCGACGTCGGTCTGGTTGGTGGGGTAGATCAGCGGGCCGAGGAAGCAGAACCCGGCCAGGAGCACCAGGAGCACCCCTCCGGCCAGGCCGAGCGGGCTGCGCCGCAGCGCCCGTGCCACGGTGCCCGTGCGTTGTGAGGTCATTTCCGCAACTCGATTCGGCGGTCGGCGGCCGCGACCACGAGGTCGGCGACGAAGTTTCCGGCCACGGTCAGGACGCCGCCGACGAGGGTGTAGGCGAGGAGCACCGGATAGTCCTCGCGTTGCAGGCTGTTGAGGAACAGCAGGCCGAGGCCCGGATAGTTGAACAGCGACTCCACGATCAGGTTGCCCGCCAGGAGCGTGGGCACGAGCGTGCCGACCAGCGTGATCAGCGGCAGGCAGGCGTTGCGCAGCAGGTGCCGCGTCAGGATCAGCCGCTCGGGAAGCCCCTTGGCCCGCGCGACCCTGATGTAGTCCTGGCCGAGCTGGTCGAGGGCCGCGGAGCGTTGGTACTGGGAGAAGATCGCGACGCTGGTCACGGCGAGCGTGATCACGGGAAGCGCCATGGACCGTGGATCGGTGAAGACCACCCACGGGGAGTGCGACTGGGACGCCTCGGCCGGGAAGACCGGCAGGGCCTGACTGAACACGGCGATCAGCACCAGCCCCAGCAGGAACGACGGCGTGGCGTAGAGCACGTAGGACAGCGCCGTCGCCGCCCGGTCCACGAGGCTGTTGCGCCTGACCGCCTGCAGGATGCCGAGCGGTACGGCGATCACCAGCGCCAGGACCAGACCGGCCAGCGAGAGCATCGCGCTGCGGCCCGCGTTCTGCCACAGCAGCGTCCCGACGTTCTCGTTCAGCTTGTAGGACCTGCCCAGGTCCCCCTGCGCGAGCTGGCCGAGATAGCTGACGTACTGCACCACGACCGGCCGGTCGAACCCGTTGTCCCGGTTGAAGGCCGCGACCGCCTCCGGCGAGGCGCGCTGGCCGAGGACGACCCGCCCGGGGCTGTCCGAGACGAGGTGCAGCAGGAAGAACACGACGGCGGAGATCCCGAGCAGGACGAGGAAGGAGACCACCAGCCGCCTGAGCACGTACCAGGTCATGACCACGCGCCTTCCCGCTCGGCGACCGGCCGCAGCGGATGGTGACAGGCGACCCGGTGGGTGCCGGTGACCGCTCTCAGCGGGGGTTCCGTCCCGGCGCACACCTCGGTCGCCAGCGCGCACCGGGTGCGGAAGTGGCAGCCGCTCGGCGGATCGACGGGACTCGGCGGCTCACCGCGCACCCTCGCCGCGGCCTCCCGTGGCGGGCGCGCGTCCGGGTCGGCCTCGGGGATCGCGGCGAGCAACCCCGCCGTGTAGGGGTGCGCCGCGGCGCCGTACACCTCCTCCGTCGTGCCGATCTCGACGAGCTTGCCGAGATACATGACCCCGACCCTGTCGGCCAGGTAGCGCACGACCGCCAGGTCGTGGGAGATCACGACGCTGCTGAGCCCGCGTTCGAGCTGGACGCGGCGCATCAGGTTGAGGACCTGGGAGCGGATGGAGACGTCGAGCGCGCTGACCGGCTCGTCGGCCACCAGCACCTTCGGGTCGAGGGCGAGCGCGCGGGCCAGCCCGACCCGCTGGCGCTGCCCCCCGGACAGCTCGTAGGGGTAACGCTCAAGGACCGCCTCCGGCAGGCCGACGTCCCGCAGCAGCTCACGGGCACGGGCGGTCCGCTGCGCGCGCCCGCCGACCCCCTGGATCGCCATCGGCTCCCGCAGGATCGTGCCGATGCGCATCCGAGGGTCGAGCGAGGCGTTGGAGTCCTGGAACATCATCTGCAGCTGGGTACGGCGTGGCCCGAGCGCGCGGGCGCTCATCCCGCTGACCGGTTCGCCGTCGAAGATCACCTCACCGGAGGTCGGCCGGTCGAGGGCCACGAGCATCCTGCCCAGGGACGACTTGCCGCACCCCGACTCGCCGACCAGCCCGAACGTCTCCCCCGCCGCCACCTCGAAGCTCACCCCGGAGACCGCCTTCACCGTACGGCGCCTGCCCCCGGCCGGGTGTTCGCGCCGCAGATCGACGACCCGCAGCCGTGGCGGCTCCTCCGGTCCGGGAAGGGGTAGCCGTGCGGTGGTGAAGCGTGCCCGCTCCCCGGTCGCCGGGCCGGAGGCCGGGTGCCAGCAGTCGTAGGTGTGGCCGTCCTCCTCCGCCGAGAGCTCGGGCCGCTCCTGGCGGCACCGGTCCGTCGCGGCCTCGCAGCGCGGCGCGAAGGGGCAGCCCTCCTGGAGCACGGTCAGGTCGGGCGGTGTGCCCGGGATGCTGAAGAGCTCCTCGTCCCGGTCGTGGGTGAGCGAGGGGATCGAGGACAGCAGCGCGTGCGTGTAGCGGTGCCGGGTCCTGCGGAAGATCACCGGGGTCGGCCCGGTCTCCGCGACGCGCCCGCCGTACATCACCCCGACACGGTCGGCATGCCTGGCGATCACCCCCATGTCATGGGTGATGAGGATCATCGACATGCCCAGGCGGGACCTGAGGTCGTCGAGGAGGTCGAGGATCTCCGCCTGGATCGTGACGTCGAGGGCGGTGGTCGGCTCGTCGGCGATGACGATCCGTGGCTCGCACGCCAGTGCCATCGCGATCATCACGCGCTGCCGCATGCCGCCGGAGAGCTGGTGCGGGTAGTCGTCGAGCCGTTCCGCGGGGCGGGGCAGCCCGACCAGGGCCAGCATCTCCTCCGCCCGCCCACGCGCCTCCCGCTTCGACGCGCCCCGGTGCAGGCGCACCGGCTCGGCGATCTGCTCACCGATCCGACGCGTCGGGTTCAGGGCGGTCATCGAGTCCTGGAAGACCATCGCGACGTCGTCGCCACGGATGGCCCGGTAGCGCGCCGGGGGAAGCCCGACGAGCTCCTCGCCGTCCAGGTCGATCGACCCACCGGTCACCCGGCCCCCGGCGGGGAGCATGCCCATGATCGCGAGGCCGGTCATGGACTTGCCGGATCCGGTCTCGCCGACGATCCCCAGGGTCTCGCCCCGGTCCAGTGACAGGCTGACGCCGGAGACGGGGCGGATGACCCTCTCACCGCGCCGGATCTCGACCGACAGGTCGCGGATCGTCAGCACACGGCCGTCGTCCACGGCTCCGCGCGCGCCCCCGGCAGTACTCTCCACATCCACTCGAAGATAGTGGGACGCGATCCCCCCAACGGTGTTTGTCACGTCCATCGAACATTCAGCCCCACGTTTGTCCGGCCGTACGAACTGATCGCCTTCCGGTGGTCACGGATGATCGCCGGGTACGGTCCCTCGTCCAGGCCGCAGGGTACCTTCGCCAGCCCTGTGGTGCGCGATGTAACAGGTGATACATTTTGTGATGTGTCTGATTCTCGGTCGGCGGGCCGGTGGCTCGTGTTCGTGGTCAAGGTTCCTGCGGAGCCGTCCCGGTACCGGGTGGCGGTGTGGCGGGAGCTGCGCAAGGTCGGTGCCCTGTCGCTCGGACAGGGCGTGTGGGCCGTACCCGACGTCCCCGTGTTCGCCGACGGCGTCGCGCGGGCGGGCGAGCTGACCGGGCAGGCGGGCGGCCTGTTCGTCACGCTCGTCGCGACCGGCCGGGACGGCGCCGACGCCGAACGGCTGCGGGAGATGTTCACCGCGGCGCGCTCCGCTGACTGGACGGAGTTCCTCGCAGACTGCGGCAAGTTCGAGCGGGAACTGGCCAAGGAGATCAGGATCGGCAAGTTCACCCTGGCCGAACTGGAGGAAGAGGAGCAGTCGCTGGAACGGCTGCGGCGCTGGCACCGCGACCTGACGGCACGGGACGTCTTCGGCGCCCCCGAGGCCGCCCAGGCGGGACAGCGGCTGCGGGAGTGCGCGGTGGCGTGCGAGAACTACGCCGAACGGGTCTTCACCGCACTGCACGAGATGCCGGGTCCGGGTTCGAAGGAGACACGGTGACCAACCGACACCGGGTCACCCCCGCGCCGGTCTTTGTCGCGCCGTACGAGATGCCGGATCCAGGTCCAGGTCTGGAGAAGGCGCGGTGACCGCTCCGGCCAGGCAGATGTGGCCGTTGTACGCGGCCGGGTTCACCACCGCGTTCGGCGCGCACGGGATCGCCGCCAACCTCGGCGGTTTCTCCGACGACGCCGTCACCTCCCTGCTCGTCCTCGGCGGCCTGCTCGCCCTCTACGACGGTGCCGAGGTGCTGCTCAAGCCGCTGTTCGGCGGGCTCGCCGACCGGATCGGCGCCCGTCCTGTCCTGCTCGGCGGCCTGGTGGCGTTCGCGCTCGCCTCCGCCGTCTACGTCGTCGCCGACAGTCCCGGCTGGTTGTGGGCCGCCCGCCTGGGGCAGGGCGCGGCGGCCTCCGCGTTCTCCCCGTCGGCCTCGGCCCTGGTCGCCCGCCTCAACCCGGCGACGAAGCTGGGTCGCGCGTTCGGCGGGTACGGCTTCTGCAAGTCGATCGGTTACACCCTCGGCCCGTTGCTCGGTGGGCTGCTGGTGTGGGCGGGCGGTCTGCGGCTGCTGTTCGCGGTTCTCACGGTGCTGGGCGTGGTGGTCGCGGTGTGGGCCGCGCTGGCCGTGCCCGCCGTACCGCCACTGCCCAGGAGGCGTCAGACGGTCCTTGACCTGGCGCGGCGCCTGGCCGACCCGGCCTTCCTCGCGCCGACCGCGGCGCTGGCCGCCGCGACCGCCGCGCTGTCCGTGGGGGTCGGGTTCCTGCCCGTTTCCGGCCGTGCCGCCGACCTGGGCACCGTCGCCACCGGCGCCGCGGTCTCCGTCCTGGCCGCCTGCGCGGCGATCGTGCAGCCCCGCGCCGGACGGGCACTGGACGAGGGACGTCTGACGACCCGCACCGGCATCACGGCCGGACTGCTCGTCACCGCCGTCGGCCTGGCGGGCGCGACGCTGCCCGGCCTGGTCGGCATCCTGGCCGCCGCCGTACTGATCGGCATCGGAACCGGGCTCATCACCCCGCTCGGCTTCGCGGCCCTCGCCGCTCGCACTCCCGCCGAACGGATGGGCCAGACCATGGGCGCCGCCGAACTCGGCCGCGAACTCGGCGACGCCGGAGGCCCCCTGCTCGTCGCCACGGTCGCCGCCGTGGTCTCACTCCCCCACGGATACGCCGCCCTCGCGCTCCTGATCGCCGTTCCACCCCTCGTGGGCCTCCTCACCCGCCGTACCCCGGCCACCCCCGCGCGGCCGGAAGGACGATGATCTTCCCGCGGGTCCGGCCCGCTTCGCTGCGCCGGTGCACCCGGGCCAGTTCCTCCAGCGCGACGGCTTCGGTCACGTCGAGCCGCAGCTCGCCTTTCGCGACGAGCGCGCCGAGTTCGGCGAGCTGGGCGGGGACATTGCGGGCGGTGAAGGACGGGTGGCCGGGGATGGGGGTGGCGACGGACACGGCGGTGCCGCCCGGCCGCAGCAGGGTGGCCAGCCCGGCGGCCGTCTCCGAGCTGACCGGGGCGAGGTTGATCACGACGTCCATGCCGGAGGGCAGGGGCGAGTCGGTGTAGTCGATCACCTCGTCGGCGCCCAGTTCGGCCACGATGGCGGCGCTGCGGGACGAGGCGGTGGCGATCACGGTGGCTCCGGCAAGCTTGGCGAGTTGTACGGCGAAGCCGCCGACACCGCCGCCCGCGCCGTTGACGAGGACGCGTTGCCCGGCGCTCACGTTCGTGTGCTCGTGCACGGCCTGCCAGGCGGTGAGTCCGGCGACCGGGACGGCCGCGGCCAGGGCCAGGGCACCCTCGGCGGGTTCGGGCCCCGATCCGACGCGGACCACCGAGGCCGGTGCCTCGACCAGCAGCGAAGCGGACACGGCGGCGAACTCGGCCGCCGCCCCGCCCGAGTCGGCCCGCCCCATGACCCGGTCCCCGATGCTCCACCGGGTCACCCCGGCACCGACCGCCACGACGATGCCCGAGACGTCCCAGCCGGGGATGTACGGGAAGGTCAGCGGAAGCACCTCGCGCAGCGCCCCGGCGCGCAGGGCGGTGTCGGAGGGGTTGAACGAGGTGGCGGCTATCTGGACGAGCACTTCGCCGGGCCCGGCGACCGGCACGGGGACCCGCCCGACCTGGATGACCTCGGTCCCGCCGTACCCGTGGAAGAGCGCTGCTTTCATCATGCGGACAAAGCTAGAAGACCACCGCAAGACGGTGAATACTTTGAAATATCGCTTTTATACGTCATAGTCTTGGCGGTGGACATTCTCAGTGACGTGCTCGCCAGCGTCCGCACCGGCCGTCCGAGCTCGGCGACGGTCTCCTGGCACGCCCCCTGGGGGGAGCGCTTCCCCGAGGTCGAAGGCAGCGCCGGGTTCCAGATCATCGTGCAGGGCACCTGCTGGCTGATCCCCGGGCAGGGCGAGCCGGTGGCTCTCAACGTCGGTGACGTGGTGTTCTTCCCGCACGGCCACGGCTACGGCCTGGCCGATTCCCCCACGCGCGCGCTCAGCGAACCCCGTTGCGATCCCACCGTGGACGCCGGTCTCTTCGTGAAGGACTTCATCGGCAACAGCGGCCAGAAGACGGTGACGCTGTGCGGCGGCTACCGGCTGGACCCCGGCCGGGCCCACCCGCTCCTGCGTGACCTGCCGGAGTTGATCCATCTGCCCGCGCGGCTGGGCCACCACCCCCGGCTGCGGGCCACCATCGATCTACTGGCCGCCGAGGTGGACCATCCGGGCGTCGGCGCGGACACGGTGGTGCTCGCCCTGCTCGACACGATGCTCGTCTACCTGCTGCGCGCCTGGTTCACCGGCCCCGCCGAGTCGGGCAGGGGGTGGTCGGCGGCGCTCAGCGATCCCGCCGTGAGTGCCGCCCTGCGGGCCATCCACGACGAGCCGGGCAGACCGTGGACGGTCCAGAGCCTCGCCGACCACGCCAGGCTCTCCAGGGCGGCCTTCGCCCACCGGTTCGCCACGCTGGTCGGCCGGCCGCCGCTGACCTACCTGACATGGTGGCGGCTGAGCACCGCGGCCCGGCTGCTGCGCGAGTCGGACGCCCCCCTCGGCGAGATCGGCGCGCGGGTGGGCTACACCTCCGAGTTCGCCTTCGCCAACGCCTTCAAGAGGGAGTACGGCCAGCCACCCGGCCGTTACCGCCGGGCGGAGACGGCCGGTCGCGTCTCCCCGGAGCGACACTGACACCCTCGACAACCCCAGATTGCTTATTGTTGCAAACTACTTACACAGGGTGATGGGCGGTATCTCGACCTCTCAAGCAGAAAGTAGAAGCATGTCTCATCATCTGGACACCCCGCTGGCGACGAAGAACAGCGGTCCCGCGCGGGTCGCGGCGTTGATGGCGACGCGCGGGGTGAGCGTGAAGCGCAGGGTGGGCGGCGTGGGTGAGTTACAGCGGGAGCGGCTGTCGTCGGCCGTTTCGAGCTGACGGCGAAGGCCGTGGGTGGGTCTCGGTCAGGAGGATCGGGGGGGCGGGGACGGTCCGGTCGGGCAGCAGGTCCGCGAGTGCGGTGCGGATGGCGACGCGGCTGACGCCGTGGGTGCGGGCAAGGGCGGCGATCGAGGCGCCCTGTTCGGTGTAGGCGGCGCGGACGTCGGAGAGTTCGGCTTCGGCGGTGAGTTCGTTCTGGATGTGGGGTCCGGCCGGTATTCCTGCGAGATTGAACGCTAAGAATTGATCTTGGTGGTTCTGGGTCGATACGGTCGGGGCTCATGGCCATCGAGTACCTGTCGGATGAGCAGGTCGCGCGATACGGGCAGTTCGCCGGGGAACCGTCACCGCAGGAACTGGAGTCGTTTTCCGGCTGGATGCTTCGGCGCTGGAGCGGGCGAGGCTCAAGCGGCGCCCGCACAACCGGCTGAGCTGGGCGGTCCAATGGGGAACGGTACGGATGCTGGGCACGTTCCTGCCCGAGCCGTCGCAGGCGCCCTCGGCGGTGGCGGCGTTCGTCGCCGATCAGATGGAGATCGACGATCCGTCCTTCCTGGCGGCCTATCCCGAGCGGTTGCCGACCCGGCACGAGCACGCCCGGGAGATCCGGGAGCTGCTAGGGGTGCGGGATTTCGAGGCCGGGGACCTGGCGCTGCGGGGGTACGTGGCCGGGCGGGTGTGGCTGTCGGACGAAGGACCGCGGGTGTTGTTCGACCGGGCGGTGACGTGGCTGCGGCGCAAGCGGGTGCTGCTGCCGGGGATCACCACGCTGGCCCGGCTGGTCACCGAGGTCCGCGCTGGTGGTGGACGCCTCGGTCGCTCCTGATCTGCGGCGTCAGCTGCTGGGGCTGCTGCCGGTTGCCGATGGGGCGTCGGTGTCGACGATGGAGACCCGGCGTACCGGCCCGCGGGAGGTGTCGGGCCGTGGCCAAAAGGGCGCGCTGGAGCGGGCCCGGGACGTGCGCGCCCTGCAGGCCGGTGCGGTGGATCTGTGGCGGGTGCCGCCGGTCAATGGCCCGCTATGGGATGAGCGCGCATGCCTCGACGTTGCGGCGGCTGACTGAGCCGCGCCGTACCGCCACGGTGCTGGCCACGGTGCGGCATCTGGAGAACTCCTCGATGGATGACGCGCTGACGCTGTTTGAGGTGCTGATGGCCACCAAGCTGCTGGCCCGCGCCGAGCGTGCCGAGGACAAGGCCCGCCTGGTGCGGCTGCCCCGGCTGCGTAAGGCTGCGGCGACGGTGGCCAGTGCGCTCAGCGTGCTCATGGACACCCCGCCGGCCGGCCTCACCGCCCCGGACGCCCTGGACGATGAGGCCACAGAAGTGGGGCAGGGCCGGGCAGGGGCGTTGAGCGTGGCTCAGGCGTGGGAGTTGATCGAGCGGGTCGTTCCCCGCCAGCAACTGGTCAAGGCCTTAGCCGAACTGAACGAGATGCTGCCCGAGGGCGGCGATCCCGACGCTGATGCCGGATGGCGGGCCCAGCTGCTGGAGCGCTACGCCACGGTGCGAGGGTTTGTGGCGTTGCTGGCCGAGGTGGTGCCGTGGGGGGCGACCACGGCTGGAGCGCCGATCGTGGAGACGCTGCGCCGGCTGCCCGGGGTACAGGCCCGGCGCAAGCCGGCCGCCGAGCACATCGATGTGGCGTTGCTGGCCGATGGAGGCTGGCGGCGTCTGGTGCTGGGCAACCCGCATCTGGCGCCCGGCAGGCTGATCGACAAGCACGCCTGGACGTTTTGCGTGCTGGAGGCGCTGCATGTCGCGCTCAAGCGCCGTGATGTGTTCGCCCGCGGGGCCGATGTGTGGGGCGACCCGCGTGCCCGGCTGCTGTCGGGCGCGGCCTGGCAGGTCAACCGGCCGCGGGTGCTGGCCGCCTTGGAGCTGTCGGGCAACGCCGCCGAGCACCTGGCCGAGATGGAGTTGCTGCTGGAGGAGACCTACCGGCACGTGGCCGACGGCTTGGCGGGCAACGCGTCGGTGGATATCGTCGGCGGCAAGATCCGGCAGGAGAAACTCGGGCCCGAGCCTGAGCCCGAGGGCTTGGCCGCTGTCCGGGATGCGGTCGCGGCGATGTTGCCACGGATCGACTACCCGGAGCTGTTGCTGGAGGTGCACGCCCGCACCGGCATGTTCGACGCCTTCGAGCACGTCTCCGGCCAGGTGATCCGGCAGAAGGATTTGGATCTGACCTTGACGGCGCTGCTGGTGAGCAAGTCCACCAACATCGGGCTGGAGCCGGTGGTCAAGCCCGGGGAAAAAGCGCTGACCCGGGGCCAGCTGACCGGCGCCGACTACGCCTACTTCCACCTGGGCGGCATGCGCGCGGCCTCGGCCCTGCTGGTGGAGACCCAAGGCAAGATCGGCATCGCCGGAGACTGGGGTGGTGGGCATGTGGCCTCGGCCGACGGGATGCGTTTCGCGGTGCCGCTGCGCTCGATCCATACCCGGCCCAATCGCAAGTACTTCGGCTCCGGCCGCGGCGCCACCTGGCTGAACGTCGTCTCCGACCGGGTGATGGGCCTGGGGGGCATCGTCATGCCCGGCACGCTGCGTGACTCGCTGGGCATCTTGGATGCGGTGTTCAACCTTGACGGCCCTGCCCGCCCCGAGATCGTGATTACCAACATCGCCTCCTACAGTGACCTGGTGTTCGGGTTGTTCGCGATCTGCGGTTATCAGTTCTCTCCCCGCATCGCCGACATCTCCGATGCCCGGCTGTGGCGCTTTGACCTGGGCGCCGACTACGGGCCGTTGGAACCGGTCTCACGCCAGCGCATCCAGGCCGAGCGGATCAGCGCTCACTGGGAGGACATGCTGCGCGTGGCCGGCTCCCTGCAAACCAGCAAGGTCCGCGCCTATGACCTGCTGCGGATGATGACCACCGGCGACCGGATGACCGGTCTGGGAGAGGCGTTCGCCCACTACGGCCGGATTTTTAAGACCTTGCACCTGCTGCAGTTCATCGATTCGCAGGCCTACCGGCGGATGATCGGTGCGCAGCTGAACATCGGCGAAAGCCGTCATGCTCTGGCTCGCCGTATCTTCTTCGGGCGCTTGGGCGAGCTTTGCCATGGCTACCGCGAGGGCATGGAAGACCAGCTCGGCGCTTTGGGGATGGCGCTCAACGCCGTGGTGTGGTGGAACACCCTCTACATCGACGCCGCGATGAACCGGCTTCAGGGCCAGGGCCTGGCTGATCTTCTGGCCCAGGAGACCGTCAAGGTGTCGGGCCGGTCGAAGATCACCGTCGCTGACCTCGACGTCGGCCTTGGCTGGAGTCTGTATGAGGCGGTAAGCCATGCCAGATCGGACGCGGTCACACATGCCATCGCCACGCCCAGCACCCCGTGGGGTTCGGACTCGCAGACCTTGTCGTATGAGTTCTGGATCACCGCCCGCGGTGAACATCGGCTCGGACGCGTCCAGTACGAGGTCTGTGAGCCGTGCGGTGCCGGCCGCCTCAACAAGATCATTTTTTCTGCGGAGTGACGGTTTTGCGGGCTCGGCACTCTTGCCCTGCGCCAACTGGAGATGCGTCATCCGGGCCTGGCCTGGTACACCACCACGCAGGCTTCTTCGACCGGTACCGGCTCGGCAGCGACAGCTCATGGACAGAGGAACGGCCTTTCTGCCCGCATCTGTGAGGGGAGCTTGCCGAGGGCTTCTTACTGTGTGGCGCGCTCGGCCCTGTCCTCAATGCTGTGGTGCTGTTCAACACCCGCTACATGGACGCCGCCCTGACCAAGCTACGCGTCCAGGGCTTCACCGTGCGCGATGAAGACGTTGCCCGCCTGTCGCCCCTCATCCACGCCCACGTGAACATGCTGGGCCGCTACTCTTTTGCCCTGCCCGACCTGCCCGGGGGTTTGCGACCACTGGGTGAGTCCGCCGATGCCCATCCTGACCGGGGCATCGGCGGTTGAGGTACCGGGGCTCCACCAGTAGGCCCCACCCCCAGTCAAAACGGCGTCTCGGCGGCAGCGACACACCTCCCGATCACCGGCCGGCGACGGTCGGCACCCAGTAGACGATCTCCCGCACGAAATCCTCCCGCGCCCGGCGGCGGATCTTGGCGCGGGCGCTCTTGGCCTTCACCCGAGCCTGCCGGGCGGTCGGCAGCCTCTCCGTGAACTCGTTTCCCGACTTGTGTGAAAGACGGGCGACACTACTTCCTTGAAAAGGCCCACCCCCATGCCGCTCAGTACGAGCCTGTCTGACGCCGATCTGATCGAACGGTCGTGGCGAGATCCCGAGGATTTCGCCCTGCTGTTCGACAGGCATGCAGGACACATCCACCGTTATGTGGCCCGCCGACTCGGCGACGACACGGCCGACGACGTCGTCTCCGAGACGTTCCTCGCCGCGTTCAGGCAGCGCCGCGACTACGACACCGCCCGTCCGGAGGCCCTGCCCTGGTTGTACGGCTTCGCGACCAACTTCATCCGCCGGCATCGGCGCGCCGAGACACACCGCTACAAGGCGTACTCGAAAGTGGGCGTGCTTCCCGACGCCGACGACGCCGCGCAACAGGCTCTTGAGCGGGCGAGCGCGCATGCCGTACGCCGCCCTCTCGCCCAGGCGCTCGCCTCACTGAAGGCACGCGACCGCGACGTTCTCCTGCTCGTGGCCTGGGCCGACCTCACCTATGAGGAGGTCGCAGGCGCCCTGTCCATCCCGATCGGCACAGTCCGTTCCCGCCTCAACCGCGCGCGGGCCATCGTCCGCGGCGCCCTTGGCAGCACCGACCCCACGATGGAGCAGACCTCATGAACGACCTGACCGATCTGACCGAACTGCGCGACCTGTTCGCCGGCAAGGCGCACCCCACGGCGGACCGCCTGGCGCCCGCCCGTGCCGCCCTCCTGGCCGAGGCCCGCACGGAGCGCCGACCCCGGGCCCGAAAGGTCGGCCTGCGGCGTGTGATGCTGGCGGGTGGCCTGGTCGCGGCGATGACCGCGGGAGCGATCGCCGTCCAGACGTTCAAGCCCGCCGCGCCCGCGAGTGCCGCCGAGGTGCTGAGACTGGCGGCCGAGGCCGCGATCGCCACCCCGTGGCCGGAACCCCGCGACGACCAGTACCTCCACTACGAGCAGATCGCGGAGTCACGCCCCGAGAAGGGGATTCCCGACCCCGGTACGCGCCGCATCACGGGCGAGTTCTGGGAGTCCGTCGACGGCTCCCGCCCAAGACTCAGCTGGGCCAAGCCGGAGAAGTCCAGCCCCCATCGCGGCCGCGGCGAGTACAAGCAACTCCAGACCCTGTGCCCCGGCCAAGGCGGCCCCGCCTACGCCGATCTGCGTGGGTGGCCGACCGATCAGGAGCAACTCCGGCACAAACTGGCCGAATACGGTAAGGAGACGTTCTTCAAGAAGGACATCTGGCGCGCCGGCACCAGCATCCTCAGCAGCCCGATGCCGCCCAAGCTGCAGGCGGCCATCTTCAAGATCGCCGCGACCCTGCCGGGCATCGAGGTGGAGGAGCTCAAGGACGCCACCGGCAAAACGGGCATCGCCGTGACCCGGGTGGACAACCGGAGCCGCGAATCCTTCATCTTCGACAAGACCTCCTACGTCTTCCTGGGCGGCCAGGAACTCGTGCCAGGACGAGGGCGTGAAGTCTGGTCCATCACCCGCCCGCAGATCACCGACGTACTTCCGGCCTGGTCCAAGTCCCTGAAGCTGATGAAATGCCCCTGAGCCCGCGCTCACCGGCCGGCAGGTCGATCATTATCCGAGGAGGATACGAGGGGGACGAACACTCTCTGGCCCCCATCGTTTTCTGCGCCGTTCCTCAGCGCCTGCGGGCGGCGGGATCACGTCCCGATTGCCAGCGTGCGAGTGCTTGGCCGGAAACTCGGGCGTAGCGGGCCAGTGAGGCGACCGAGGTGTGCCCGGAGTAGGCCAGCAGGGTGGAGGTGTTGGCGCCGTCCTCGGCCGCGTGGGTCAGCGCCGAGTGCCGGAGTTGGTGCAGTGTCCAGCCGCCGGTGGCGGCCTCGAACAGCTCGGCCGCCCGCCGGTAGGACAACCGCGCCTTCCCGCTGCCCGCGTCGACATCGGCCGGCGGCAGCTCCACCCGGGCCCGCCGGGCGGTGAGGAACACCGGCCCCGTCCGGCGCCCGTCCAGCAGACGGGGTAGCAGCCGGGCGGTGCCGGTGCGCCAGACGATGACGTCGACCGCCCCACCCTTACGCCGTACCCGGGCCCACCGGTTGCGCAAATCAGCTCATCGACATCCAGGCCCAGAACTTCCGAAGACCGCGCCGCTGACTCGTACAGCAGCCGCCACAACGTTCGCTCGCGGAGCGCGATTCCCTCCCGGCCGAGCAACTCGGCGACCTCGCCACGATCCAGGGAACGGGGACGGTCGGCCTCGACCGGCCGATGCTTGAACCGGCGCAACGGGTCCTCGGCGATCCAGTCCTGATCCCGCCATCAGCCGACGGCCGAGGACAGCGCGTTGAGCCGCGCGTTGACCGTGGCTGCCGAGGCCGAACCCCACCGCTCGATGAACCAGGCGGCGACTCGATCAGCCGCGGCTTCCCCCTCGAACACGGTCATGGGCTCGTAGGAACCGACAATCTCGCAGGAATACCGGTCAGACCCCGATGTCGCGCTGGAACTGGCCGACAGCCGTGATGACGTTGATCAGCAGGTCGGTGGTGGCGTCGTTGGCGGCGAGGTCGTGGAAGTTCGACAGCGGGCCTGACGGGACGCGCAGGACGCCGCGTGCTTGGCACGATGATCCATGCCACTGGGTCCCTGGTTGAGATGTCATGCCGGCGACGCCAGGAGTTCGAGCGCGCTCGAACGCAAGCGCGGCGTCCGCCGCTGCTCGTCGACGGTCTGCCTGCCGAGCCGTACGTCGTCCCTTGTTTCCGAACCCAAGGACCGGATGCGCCCACCACGGACCAAAGCCGCCCTCAGTTCGTCGCGAACCCTGGGATTTCCAGGCCCCCGCCTGGGTCCGTGCTATCAGTCCCAGACGGGGGGATCTGACGGCATGGGTGGAGCTGCCGCCGTCCACCGTTCCGATGTCGGCGGACGCCCGGCCAGCAGGGATCTCGCAATGATCGGGGCGTTGACTTTGTCGCAAGTTATGACGCACCATGTTGATACAAAGCTTGCGACAAAGGAGGTGCTATGACCAGTGAACCGTCACCGGACGCCGGCCCGACGGCGCGTGCGGCCGATCTGCGCGTAGCGGGCGAGTGGCTGGCCCTGCACGACCTGGCCGACGCCCGCCCGACCCCGCTGCTGGCCAGCCGGCTGACGGTCCGGGCATACGCCCGCCTCGCCGCTCAGGTCCTCCTGGCCGCGCTGATCATCGTGAGCAGCCTCGCCGCCGCTTTCGGCGGCCTCCCGCCGCATCACCCGCTGCCGCTGCTGGCCTTGGCCGCGCTGGTGGCCGGGCTGCTGCTGGCCCAGTGGCTGCTCGACCGGTGGGTGCGACGCGTCGACCAGCGGGCGGGCGCGACGCTGTCCCGCAGGGCCGCCCACCTGATCCAGCCCGGCTGGCGGGCCGTGCTCGGCAGGCCGTACGCCGCCTTCGCGGCCGCCACGTTCGCCGGAGCGATGGTACTGGCCGGCAGCGCCCTGGCCATTCCCGACCCCACCGTGCGGCAGCGGGCCGTCGTCCTGCTGATCGGCCTGCTCGGCGTGATGGCCATCACCGCCCTGCAACTGCGCCACCTGCTCAGGCACCCGGTCGTGGCGGAGGACGAGGAGTCGCTGACCGCCGACGTCATTATGCGCGTCGAGGACGCCCGCGAGCTCACCACGCCGAGCGTGCAGTGGTCGCTGCCCATGGTGGTGCTGTTCGGCGCCGTGCCCGGCTGGTTGAGCGCCGCCGCGGTCGCCTACCTGATCCTGGGCGTGGGCGCGTACGTCGCGCTCCGTGTCAAGACGCCGTCGTGCGCGACGGTGGCCCGGCGGGTCATGAGCCTGCGATGATCGTCATCGACGCGGCCTCGCCGGTACCGCCGTTCGAACAGCTGCGGGCCCAGCTCGCCCGGCAGATCCAGGAGCGCACGCTGGCCGTGGGCGCCCGGCTGCCGACCATCCGCCACCTCGCGGCCGACCTCGGCCTGGCCGTCAACACGGTCGGCCGGGCCTACCGGGAGCTGGAGGAGGCGGGGCTGATCGAGACGCGCGGGCGCGCGGGCTCGTTCGTGTCGGCCGCCGGTGAGGAGGGCCGGGAGCGGGCCCGCCGGGCCGCCGCCGACTACGCCGCCGTGATCGCCAGCGTCGGCATCGACGCGGGCGAGGCGATCCGCATCGTACAGGCGGCACTGACGTCCGGCGCGGCAGCACCGGCCTCGTCATGACCACGACCCGGCCGCGGGGTCACGTCGCCGGGCGCACGACGCCGGCGTAGCGGCCGATCAGGCCCGTCGGCCTGCATCGCCGGACGGAGGGCGTCACCGGCGGCGCCCGCCTGCCCGACTCCCCACCGTGAACCGCGGCCCCTGTTTCTCCGCGCGATCAAACGAAGAGGCTCGCGTACCCGGCGGCGCCCCTTTCATGACGATCGAGAAACATCTGTTCCTCTCGCAAAGGGGTATCAGTGCGATTGAGTCCGCGATCAATCCTGACATTGTTCATCGCCACGGCGACAGCGGCCACCGTGACGGCGGGCGCGCCCACGTCGGCCGGGGCCCGGATCGGCACCCCGGAGCCGGCGGTGGCCCAAGCCGGGCAGACGGCTCCGGTCTGGGGCGAATGCCCGCCGGTGGCGCCCGACGGTCCCCCGCGTGACCCGCGCCAGCGGTGCGCGACGTTGCGGGTACCGCTGGACTACCGCGCCCCGCGCGGGCGGAGCATCGAGATCGCGATCTCCCGGATCGGCACGGCGCGCCCCGGATCGCGCCGCGGGATCCTACTGTCCAACCCGGGCGGCCCGGGCGACAGCGGCCTGGACCTGCCCAGCCGGCTGGCCGTCGTTCTGTCGTCGGAGGTCCTGGACCGCTACGACCTGATCGGCTTCGATCCGCGAGGGGTCGGCCACAGCACCCCGGTCACCTGCGGCCTCGATCCCATGAGGTTGTTCACACTGCGGCTGCCCTACCCGGCGCCGGACGGCGGCATCGAACGTAACATCGCCTTCGCGCGGGACACCGCGGCCGCCTGCGCCGAGCACTCCGGCGATCTGCTTCCGTTCGTCACCACGGCCAACACGGCCCGGGACATGGACCGCATCCGGGCCGCGCTCGGCGAGCCGAAACTGTCCTACTTCGGCCTCTCCTACGGCACCTACCTGGGAGCCGTCTACCTGTCGCTGTTCCCGGGACGCGGTGACCGGATCGTGCTGGACAGCGCCGTCGACCCGGGCCTGGTGTGGCGGGACATGTTGCGGGGCTGGAACCAGGCGGTCGCGACGCGCCTGCCCGACCTGCTCACCTTCGCAGCCGAGCGGGACGCCGTCTACCACCTCGGCGTGACACCGGAGGAGGTGCGGCGCACCTACGACCGGCTGATCGCGGCCCTCGACCGGCAGCCCCTGCCGATCCCGGGTGGCTCCGGGTTCGACGGCAACGCCCTGCGCGAGAGCACCCGAGTGGGGCTTTACTTCGACGGCTTCTTCCCGCTCATGGCCGAGCTCTGGCAGGAGATCGCGGCCGCCGTCTCAGGACCCACCGCGAACACCGCGGACCCCGCCGTCCTGGCTCGGCTGAATCGGCTGATCTCCGCCACTGGGGCCGCCGGTGGCGGGACGGCGCAGACGCCGGCGGACAACCGCGTCGCCGCGCTCTACGCGGTGCTCTGCGATGACGCGGCCTGGCCGCGCGGCGTGGCGTTGTACGCCCGGCAGGTCGCGGCCGACCGGCGGGCGTGGCCGGCGACGGCGGGCATGCCCTCGAACCTCTGGCCGTGTGCGGCCTGGCCCAGCCGGCCCGTGGAGCCGCCGGTGACGGTCACCGGTCATGGGCCGCGCAACGTGCTGATCCTGCAGAACACCCGCGATCCCTCCACGTCCCTGGCGAGCGCGCTCGGCCTGCGCGCCGCGCTCGGGCGGCAGGCCGTCATGATCACGGTCGACCAGGGCGGTCACGGCGCCGTCGGGCTGGGCAGCTGCGCCGACGAGGTGATGAACTCCTTCCTCGCCACCGGGGCACTGCCCGGGCGGGACCGCTTCTGCCCGGCTCCGTCACCGGCCGACGCCGCCGCCCGCTCCACGCCCTTGCCGTACATACCTTCCGCGGGGCCGCTGTAGGGCCGTCGCCTGTGGACCGCCGTGCGCCGATCGGTTTCCGATTCGGTGAGAACCGGTGCACACGCACTTTCCGCCTCATCTCCTTGATCTCGGCCCCGGGCGGCGAAGGCCCGCTCGGAGCCGGTGACGACGATGCAGCCGACGCCGGGGTCGCGGTCGAGCGGCTGCGGGACTGCCTGCGCCGCCACGAGGTGTTCGTGCCCGGCCTCCCCAAATGGGGCGACCCCACCAACGACCTCCTCACGAGCGAGGCATGGGACAAGGCCCACCCCATGGTCTGCCGCGACCCCGACCTGTCCGCACCTGCTTCTCCGGCCGTAAACGGTTCCGCCACCCTCAAACGGGTGACGGCAGCCGGCAGCGGATCATGACCTTCCGCGCCATCCCCGGCAGCCCTCCGACGCTCCCGGCCGGAGACGCTGCCTTGATTCCGGCCTTTCCCTGTCCAGCGCTACCGGCGCTCGACACCATACATACTAGTATGTATGGTGTCTCTCATGACCTTTACCTGCGCCGCACACGAGACCCGTGTGCACTATGCAAGCCTGCTGGAAGTCGCCGCGAAGCTACGCGCACGCGAACTCACGCCAGTGGAGTTGACCGAGACACTGCTGGCACGGATCGACCAGGTCGATCCGGTGCTGCGCAGCTACGCCACGGTGACGGCGGACGTCGCCCTTGCTCAGGCCAGGAACGCCGAGGCCGAGCTGGCAGCAGGCCGGTACCGAGGCCCTCTGCACGGCGTGCCGATCGCTGTGAAAGACCTCTGCTTCACCGCCGGCATCGTCACCGCGGCCGGCACCACGATCCGCTCCCGCCACGTGCCCACCTACGATGCGACAGTGGTCCAGCGTCTTTCGCAGGCCGGGGCCGTTCTGATCGGTAAGCTGCAGCTCACCGAAAGCGCATTCGCCGAGCACCACCCGTCCGTCACACCACCCCGCAACCCGTGGAACCCGGAGTACTGGTCCGGCGCCTCCTCAAGCGGTTCCGGCGTCGCGGTGGCGGCCGGCCTCGCCTTCGGTTCCCTGGGCACCGACACCGGCGGGTCGATCCGGTACCCCTCCGCGGCCAACGGCATCACCGGCATCAAACCCACATGGGGACGGGTAAGCAGGCACGGCGTCTTCGCGCTCGCCGCGAGCCTCGACCACGTCGGCCCGATGGCACGCTCGGCGCAGGACGCGGCAGCGATCCTGGGAGCGATCGCCGGAGCGGACCCGCATGACCCGACCGCGGCCGCCATACCGGTGCCCGACTACCTGGCCGGCCTCGGCGCCCCGATCGGGCCGGTACGCATCGGAGTGGACCGCGCCTACAACGAGACCCGTGTCGACCAGGCGACCATCGGCATGCTCGATGACGTCATCGCCGTACTGCGCCGCCTCGGCGCGACGATCGTCGAGGTCACCCTTCCTGATACCAGCACCATCAATGCCATGTGGTCCCGGTACGCCGGTGTGGAGGCCGCGATCGCCCACCAGGCGACCTATCCCTCGCGCGCCTCGGAATACGGCCCGGCCGACACACCCGGCTCGATCGCCGGGCTCATCACGCACGGTCACACCGTCTCCGCGGTCGAGCTGATGCACGCGCACCATCAGCGGCTCGCGTTCACCGGCGGACTGGCGCGTACTCTGTGCGACGTGGATGTCCTGCTGGCTCCGGTGCAGCCGACCACGAGCCTCACGCTTGCGCAGAAGGAGGCGGTGTATTCCGACCCCGAAGCCCTGACGGACTTCCTTCGCTTCGTCACTCCGTTCAACATGGCCGGCGCCCCGACCATCACCCTGCCGGGCGGTTTCGGCGAGGATGACATGCCGCTGGGGTTCCAGTTCGTCGGCCGGCCGTTCGAGGAACAACTACTGATTCAGCTCGGCCACGCCTACCAGCGTGAGACGGACTGGCACCTGCGGCATCCGGCCCTGTAATACGGGCCGCGACAGGCACCGCACCGCATTGCTGGGAGGCACCATGAAACCGAACGCTCGGGAGCGCTTGATCGAGGGCACGCGGCAACTGCTGTGGGAGCGTGGATACGTCGGCACCAGTCCGACCGCGATCCTGGCGCGCTCCGGCGTCGGCCAGGGCAGCATGTACCACCACTTCGATGGCAAGCCGGATCTGGTGTTGGCGGCCGAGAAGCGCAGTGCGGAACTGATGCAACAACAGATCGCCGAAGCGTTCGCCGCGGAAGGGACTGCGCTCGAACGCATCACGGGATATCTAGGGCGCGAACGCGATGTGTTGCGCGGGTGCAGCGTGGGACGGCTCACCGCCGATCCGGAGGTCATGGCCGACGACACCTTGCGCGCACCGATCCGGGAGGCTTTCGAGGTGCAGCACGAACACCTCCGGCGCACGATCGCCGAAGGTGTGGCGGCCGGTGAATTCGCCGGCGACCTGGACATCGACGAGACCGCTTCCACCATCGCCGCCGTCATCCAGGGCGGCTACGCCCTGGCCCGCGCGGCACAGGCTGTAGAGCCCTTCGACCGCGCGATCAGAGGGGTGCTCTCACTTCTGCGGGCGAGCGCTCCGCGCGCGAACTGAACCCAAGCACCACCACCTATCGACCAGGACCTTCTCCTCCCATGCCCGCCGTAGGCACTCGGGGCCTCAGTCGCTACTCGCTCGGCCATAGCCCCGGCGGGTAGCGACACCACAGGCACCGGGAACCTGCCACAGCCGTCGTCTCCCGACGAAGGCGTGTTCTCCCATACCTCCATCGGAGTGACCGTGTCACCTGACGCTGCCCAAAATCGGCCACCACCACCTGCTTCTGCCACCAGCCGGACGCTGGGCCTCACCGGCCTGTGTCTCGGCACCGCTCTGATCATCATGGAAGCGAACGTCATCAACGTCGCGATCCCCGTGATACGTGCCGACCTGCACGCAAGCCTGGCCGGCGGACTGTGGGTCATCGACGCCTACACGCTCATGTTCGCCGCCCTGCTGCTGTCCGCAGGCCGGCTCGGAGATCGGATCGGTGCCCGACGCGGCTACCTGACCGGACTGGGGTTGTTCGCCGTTGCCTCGATCGCCTGCACTGTCGCCCCCACCACGGGCCTGCTCGTTCTTGGCCGCGCCTGCCAAGGTCTGGGAGCAGCGCTCCTCGCCCCGGCACCGCTGACCCTGATCACCCGCATCTTCACCGTGCCGGCCGAACGCACCAGAGCGGTCTCGGTCTGGGTGAGCGTAGGCGGTATCGGCTTCGTGATCGGCCCGTTCATCGGTGGACTGCTGGTCGATACTCTCGGCTGGCGGAGCATCTTCCTGCTCAACGTCCCGGTCGCCGCCGCCACCGGCTGGCTTGTCGCCCGACATGTGGCGGAGGTTCCGCTGCAACGCGTGCCGTTCGACATCCGCGGGCAGGCCCTCGCGATCGCCGGTCTCGCCGCCATGGTGTGGGCGCTGGTCGAGTCGAGTGTCGCAGGCTGGCTCAACCCCGCCGTGCTCACGGCTCTCGCGGGCGGCACCGCGGCCCTCGTCGTGTTCGTCACAGCGCAGTATTCCTGGGCGCGAGATGGACGACAGGTCCTCCTGCCCCCCGCCATCATCGCCGCGCGTCCCGTGCTCGCCGGCCTGCTCGGCGGTGCGACGTACAACTTCACGCTCTACGGGATGCTGATCGTCTACACGTTCAACTTCCAGCAGCTACGTGGCTACTCGGCCTTGCAGACCGGGTTGGCCTTCCTCCCCTTGACCGTGGCCGCCACCCTCGCCTCGACCTTTCTCGGTGCCCGTTTCATCACCGCGTTCGGCCCGCGTACCGGCTTGGCCACCGGAATGACCCTCTCGGCCATCGGACTCGCGCCTCTCACCGTCGCCTTCGCACCGTATCCACTCATCGCAGCCGGCTTCTGCGTCTTCTCCATCGGTATGGGGCTCTCCGCACCCTCCCAGACGCTCGCCGTCATGACGTTCGCCCCCGACCGGCACCAGAACATGGGATCGAGTGCCCTGAACACGGCCCGGCAGACAGGCGGCGTAATCGGGGTCGCACTACTCGGAGCGGTCGTCGCGACAGACCCCGACAGGGGCACCCTCGCAGCCATCGCCATCGCCATCGGCATGTGCCTGATCGCAGCCGCGACCGCCCTACGTCTCATTCCACGCGAAATCATCCACACCAACATCATCCACACCGACACGAGCCGGTGATCTGAGCCCGAACGGCTCCACGATGGCAAGGCGTGTACGTGATAAAGGTCCGTTATCACGTACATGAGCGATCATGGTGGCGCGGCGACCAGGAGAACCGTCCGCCGGGGCGGTGCGCGACTCCGGCACGTTGTCCGGTACATCGCAGCCGGGGTCGCACGGCGGCCGACATGAGCGCCGCGCCGAAGATCACCGCCCTGCTCGGTGGCCAAGAGCACCGCCCACCTGCTGTCCCGGCTCCTGCGCCTGTCCGAACGGCGGCCAGGCCGTACGCCTGCATGTGCTCACCGCCCGGGGCACAAGCCCACGGCACCGCGCCGGCGGTTGCCCGCCCGCGTCAACCGATCGGTTGATGCCCGAATCCACCGTCCCGTTCCCCGCCCGGACGATCCGCCACCTCCCGCTCCCGAGGGAGGCTCGGGGCATGTCGAAAAACCGGGAGCCCGCCCTCCGCGTCATCGGACTCCGCAAAGCCTTCGGCGACCACGTGGCCGTCGACGACATCCACCTCACGGTCCCCGCCGGCTCCTTCTACGGCCTGGTCGGCCCCAACGGCGCAGGCAAGACCACCACCCTGGCCATGGCCGTGGGTCTGCTCCGCCCCGACGCCGGCAGCGCCGAGATCTTCGGCGTCGACGTCTGGCGCGACCCCGTCCAGGCCAAGGCGCTGATCGGCGTCCTGCCCGACGGCAACGCCATGCCGGAACGGCTCACCGGCCGCGAGGTCCTCACCTACCTCGGCCAGTTGCGCGGCCTGCCGCCCGCCGTCGTCGCCGAGCGCACCGACGAACTCCTCCGGGTCCTCGAACTCGACTCCGCCGAGCGGACCCTGGTCATCGAGTACTCCACCGGCATGCGCAAGAAGATCGGCCTGGCCGTCGCTCTCCTGCACGCGCCCCGCCTGCTCGTCCTGGACGAGCCCTTCGAGGCCGTCGACCCCGTCTCCTCGGCCATGATCAGGACCATCCTGCGCGGGTTCGTGGACAGCGGCGGCTCCGTGATCGTCTCCAGCCATGTCATGGCCCTCGTCGAGCGGCTCTGCGACCACGTGGGCGTCATCTCCGACGGCCGCGTCGTGGCCGCCGGGCCGCTGGCCGACGTGCGCGGCTCCGGAACCCTGGAGGACGCCTTTGTCGACCTCGTCGGCGCCCGCACCGGTGGGATGGAGGGGCTGGCATGGCTCACCTCCTGACCCCCGGCCAGGCCGTACTGGCACGGAACATGATCCGCATGCGCCTCGCGGTCATGCGCAACTCCCTGCGCGGTGACAACGCCTCCAACCTCTACACCGGCGTCTCGCTCGGACTGGTCCTGGCCCTCGCGACGATCGCCGTCGCCGTCCTGTGGCCCGTCCACCTGCCGGTCACGCTGGCGGTCTGGCTGTCCGGCTGGATCTTCGGCCCCATCTTCGTCGGAGGCGGCAGCGAGGCCCTGCGCCCCGAGTACTTCTCCATGCTCCCGGCCACGCCAGGCCGGATCGCGGCGGCGCTGCTCGCCGGAGCCTTCGCCGGTCCCGCACCGGCGGTCAACCTCGTCGCCCTGCTGTCGCTGCCGGTGTACGGCTGGCGCTTCGGCCCGGCAGGTGTGCTCGTCGGCCTGGCGGCGGCGGTCCTCACGCTCGTCACAATGGTGATGATCTCCCGGGTGGTCGTGGCCCTGATCGGGCTGTTCGTCAGGTCCCGCGCCACCGCGGCGGCGGTCGGCGTGGTGACCGGAACCGTCATCGCCCTGTGCGGCAACGGCTGGGCCCCGGTGGCGGCGCTGGGCGGTGCCTCGTGGTCGCCGCTGTTCGTCCGCGTCCTGCCGTCGGGATGGGGCGTGGCCGCCATCGAAGCCCCCTGGTTCCTCGCCCTGGCCATCCTCGCGGCCAACGCCGCCGTGATCGCCCTCCTCCTGGCCGCGTGGTCCGGTCTGCTCGCGCGCCGTGTCGTCTCGGCCGCGCGGGGCGGAGTGCCGCCCCGCCGGGGTACCCCGCGCCCGCTTCCCGCAGCGGGTGGAGCCCGGATCGCGGCCGCGAAGGAACTGCGCGTCTGGGGGCGTGACCTGGTCCGCGTCCAGCTCCTGGCCACCGCCCTGTCCTTCGCCGTCGTCATGCCCCTCCTGCTCGTGACCATCGGCGCTTGGATCATGGTTCCGTTCACGGGCCTCATCGCGATCGTGATGGGAGCCGCCACCTCGGCCAACCTGTACGGCTCCGACGGCACCGCCCTGTGGCTCACCCTCATGACCCCCGGCGCCGAACGCGCCGACGTCCGCGGCCGTCAGCTCGCCTGGCTGGTCGTCGTCGGCCCCGCCGCGCTCGCCCTCTCTCTGGCGGGTACCCTCGCCAGCGGCCTGACCTGGGCCTGGCCGTGGGTTCTCGGCCTGCTGCCCGCCCTGCTCGGCGGCGGCGCCGGGGTCGTCGTCCTGCTCGCCGTCACCTCTCTCGTCCCCGGCACCGACCCGCACAGGCGGGGCGGCAACCCGCTCAGCACCGGCGCCGACGAGACCGCCGAAACCAGCCTCGCCTGGCTGGTGCTCCTCGCGGTCCCCGCCACCGCCCTGCCCGCGGCAGGCGCCATCCTCCTCAACCCCTGGGCAGGCGTCGTCACCGGCGTGCTGACCGGTGTCCTCAGCGCCTGGGGCCTGGGCAGGATCGCCTACCGCAGGCTGGAGAGCCACGGGGTCGAACTGCTCAACCTCATGAAGTACGGCCCGGCCCCCGAACCCGGCGAGCCCACCACCGCCGATCTCCCCACCCACCACCGCATCGGCGTCACGATCAGCTACCTCATCGCCTGGCTCCCCCTGTTCCCGCAGGGCCTGGCCCCCCTGGTCATGAAGGTCCTGGGCGTCGAGGAGCGCGTCTGGTTCCTGGCCCTCTACCTCCCGCCGGTCTGGCAGTGGCCGACCATCATCTTCATGATCGCGATCGGGCTGCTGATGTACGGCTACGCCATCCTGACTCCGATGCGCCTAAGCTCGTCCTCGTCGGCTACCAGGTGAAATGAAGGGGAAAGTCCACGATGAACGACCCCTTTCCCCCTTCCGTCTGGGAACGGCGTTTCGAGCGCGTCGTCGAGATCGTCCCCTTCCTCACCCTCGCCACCTCCCTGGTCATCAGCCTGACCTCCCCCGAGCAACCCCCGGGCGGGATCCCCCGCACTCTCGCGCTCACCGCCCTGGCCCTGACCTGGATCCTCGGCGCCCGCATCCTCCTGCCCACCGCCGTGCGCGGGCGACGGGCGGCGGTCACCGCGCACTTCCTCGGCGTCCTGGCCACCGCGGCGCTACTGGCCTTCCACGACCCCATCTTCGTCATCTACTGCATCTCCGGCTTCTTCCTGGCCACCCACTTCGCCCCCTCCAGGTGGACCTTCGCCGCCGTCGCCGCCACCTCCTTCGTCCTGTACGGCTCGACACTCGACTGGTCGCGGGCCACCCTCCAGCTCATCGCCTTCCACCTGGCGATCATCGCCGTGCAGACCGTCGCCATCGGCGGCGGCTCCATCGCCGGAATCAAGATCGAGGACCGCCAGCGCAGATACCAGAAGGCGGTCAGCGACCTGCAGACCGCCCTGGAGGAGAACGCCGACCTGCACGCCCAGCTCCTCACCCAGGCCCACGAGGCGGGCATCCTCGACGAACGCCAGCGCATGGCCCGCGAGATCCACGACACCCTCGCCCAGGGCCTGACCGGCATCATCACCCAGCTACGCGCCGCCCAGCGCGTCGAGGACGTTGAGGACTCCGACACCCACGTCGCGCTCGCCCTCGACCTGGCCCGCGACAGCCTCACCGAGGCCCGCCGTTCCGTCGCCGCCCTCCAGCCCCACCAGCTCGACGACGCCCACCTGCCCGAGGCGATGACCACCCTGGCGCGCGGCTGGGCCCGCTCCACCGGCGTCGACCTGCACGTCGAGGTCACCGGCGACCGCGTCCCGCTCAGCCCCGCCATCGAGGTCACCCTCTTCCGCGTCGCCCAGGAGGCCCTCACCAACGTCGCCAAGCACGCGGGCGCCACCCGCGCCGGTCTGACCCTCTCCTACACCGGCCCCGTCGTCCTGCTCGACATCCGCGACGACGGCACCGGCATCCTCGACCCCGGCGGCAGAGGGTTCGGCCTCAGCAGCATGAGACAACGCCTACGTGGCGTCGGCGGCTCCCTTGAGATCGAGAGCACGCCCGGCGAGGGCACCGCCGTCAGCGCCACCGTCCCCGCGCTCCAAGGAAACCCCCGGTGATCCGCCTCCTCATCGTCGATGACCACCCCATCGTCCGTGACGGCCTGCGTGCCGCCTTCGAGGCCGAACCCGACATCCACGTCGTCGGCGAAGCCGCGAACGGTCGCGAAGGCATCGAGCGCGCCGCCGTACTCGAGGTCGACATCGTCCTCATGGACCTGCGCATGCCAGAAATGGACGGCGTCACCGCCATCAGAGCCCTGCGCCACTCCCACCCCGGCATCAAGACCCTCGTCCTGACCACCTTCGACGGCGACTCCGACGTGCTGCCCGCCATCGAGGCCGGTGCGACCGGCTACCTCCTCAAGGACGCCCCCACCGACGAACTCCTGCGCGCCGTACGCGCCGCGGCCGCCGGTGAGCCGGTCCTGTCCCCCTCCGTCGCCGGCCGCCTGATGGGCCAGGTCCGCCGACCGGTCAGGGCCGCTCTCACCGACCGCGAACTCCAGGTCCTCGCCCTCGTCGCCGACGGCGCCTCCAACCGCCAGGCAGCCGCCAAGCTCTTCATCAGCGAGGCCAGCATCAAGACACACCTGCTGCACATCTACGACAAACTCGGCGTCCGCGACCGCGCCGCCGCCGTCGGCGAGGGTTACCGACGAGGCCTGCTCAGCTAACCGGCCAACGGCCCCGCTCCAGCCCGGGGCAGACCAGGAAAGCCGGTCAGTGGGTACGGCGGAGCGGCGACCTTCGGCGCCGAGCAGAACCTAACGTGGCGCTCCCCTGCGATACATGGCAGTCGCCGCCCCGAGGGCGAGGGCGGCATACCCACAGGTCACCGCCAGACCCGCCCACGGCGGGAGCGGGTAGTAGCCCCCCAGCAGTGACGGCCCCACGTCCACGTGCGCGAACGTGGGGACGCTCTGCGTGATCGCGAACCCGGCGGCGGGAGTGATCATCAGCAGCCACGGCGCCAGCCCCGCGGTCGCCAGCAGGTAGGGCACGACGACCAGCGCGACGGCCAGCCCGACGGCGACGACGGCCCGCCTGACCAGCGCTGCCAGGCCCAGAGCCAGTACGGCGGCGGCCGAGGTCAGCGCCGCGTAGCCGACGATCACCCGCAGTTCGGTGCCCGGGGTGATCGGCTGGATCGGGTTCTGGTTGGCACGCAACATCGCCAGCCCGGCGGGGACCACGACCCCCGAGGTCACCAGCCCCGCCACGAACGCGACCGCGCCGACCACCGCGGCCTTGGCCGCCAGCACCCGCGCCGGACGCGGCTCGGCCGACGGGCCGACCAGCCCGCGCCGGTGTCCCGTCGTGAGGAACGTGACCGCCGCCACGAGCATCGGGATCAGCCCCACGGCCCCGCCGATCAGCATGAGGTCGGCGCGCAGGCCGCCCTCCACCGTGGCGGGCCCGATGTCACCGCTCCCGGTCACGATGAGCTTGTCGCCGGACTCGACGACGCCGCCCGGGTGATGGGGGGTTCTGCCGTCGGACTCCATGACGGCGCCGACGTCGTCGCGGCGCCACGGGCCGTTCGCGCCCTGCGGCTCGATCTGGTCGAAGGTGGCGGTGGCCTGGGCGAAGGCCTGCGCCATGTCCCACAGGGCGCCCGGCGAGGTGGCGAACATCCCGATCTCCACCGTCTCCGGCAGCCCGGCCAGCCTGGCCGTACCGACCACGGTCCACTTTTTGCCGTCGTCCGACTCGTAGCCGGTGACGGTGTCGCCCGACCTGGTCAGCCGGAGCCACTGCGGGCCGTTGTGAGGACCGCCGGGCACGTCGTGGACGTAGTTGTACTGCATCCGCACGCCGTGATCTCCGGTGAGCATGACGGCGGCATACGGTGTGCCCTGTTCGAGGCTCTGCCTGACCAGGAGACCGGCCTTCGCCCACGGCACCACTCCCTCCTTGATGTTGCGCACCCCGGGTACGGCGTCCGGCAGCCGGATCTGCCCGGTCATGTCCGACACCCGGGCGGTGATGCCGCCGTTCCCCTTGAGCGTCTGGTGCACGAAGTAGTACTTGTCCGATACCGCTGTGCCGTCGGGTCCCACCAGGGGCGCGGGGCAGGGGCCCTCGCCCTTCCCGGTCACGCAGGCGCTGTGGACGCCCCCGGCGATCAGCAGCCCGAGCGACACGGTGACCAGCACGGAGGCCGCCACGGCGAGCACCCAGCCCCGCGCGGAGCGGAACGTGGTCCACTCCGCGCGCAGCGTCCGGGAGAAGCCGTCCCGCGGGCCGGATCGGTGAGGCGTGAATGAACTCATGCCGACGGTTGTACGCGGCACCAGGTTCCAGCCGGGTCGCGGCGGCTGCGACCCGGCTGCGACTCTGCTGCGACCGGGGGTCTGGCATCGTTGACCCATGGCTTCTCGACCCGGCGGCCGGTTCGACCGCCCCGCCCGCACGACGAGCGGTGGTGAGGGGCGGTGAGGGTCCTCGTCGTCGAGGACTTCGAGGTCCTCGCCCGCTCCATCGGAACCGGGCTGCGCCGCGAGGGTATGGCCGTCGACGTCGTCCTGGATGGAACCGCCGCCCTCGATCGTCTGGCCGTCACCCGCTACGACGTGGTGATCCTCGACCGTGACCTGCCCGGGGTGCACGGGGACGAGATCTGCCGACGGCTCGCCCACGGCCGCTGTGCGACCCGCGTCCTGATGCTCACCGCCTCCGGCACGATCGAGGACCGTGTCGACGGGCTGAGCCTCGGCGCCGACGACTACCTGCCCAAGCCGTTCGCGTTCGCCGAACTGGTCGCCCGCGTCCGTGCCCTGGCCCGCCGCGCCACCCCGCCGCTGCCACCGACCCTGACATGTGGGGACATCACCCTCGATCCGGCCCGCCGTACCGCGTTCCGGGCCGGACGGCGCCTTGAGCTGAGTCCCAGGGAGTTCGCCCTGCTCGAATGCCTGCTCGCCGTACCCGGCCTGGTCATCTCCGCCGAGGAACTGCTCGAACGCGTCTGGGACGAGGCGGCCGACCCCTTCAGCAGCGCCGTCAAGCACACCATGCACCGGCTGCGGGCCAAGCTCGGGGACCCGCCCGTGATCGAGACCGTCCGCGAAGGCGGCTACCGCATCGGACCGTCATGACCCGTCGGCGGCTCACCGGGAGGTCCCTGCAGACGCGGCTCGCGCTCGCCTACGCGGCGGGCATCTACGCCGCCGGGGTCCTCGTGCTCCTGTTCGTCGCCGTCCCGCTCGCCGGTATCAACGCGGCCACCCCCGTGGGTCGCCCCTCGTCGGGCGCGACCGCCGAGACCGGGTCCGGGATCAGCCTGCCCCAGCTCCTCACGGGATCCGCCGTCGCCCTGATCCTGCTGGTTCCCGTCGCCCTGGCCCTCGGCTGGTTCGTCTCCGGCAGGTTCCTACGCCCGCTGCGCGACATCACCGCCACCGCCAGGATCATCTCCGCGGGAAACCTCCACCGGCGCCTTGACCTCGGCGAGCCCATGGACGAGTTGACCGAACTCGGCCACACCCTCGACGACCTGTTCGCCCGCCTTCAAGGCTCCTTCGACGCCCAACGCCACTTCGTCGCCAACGCCTCCCACGAGCTGCGCACCCCTCTCGCCGGTCTGCGCACTCTCCTTGAGGTCGCCCTCGCCGATCCCGACGCCGACGTCGACACCCTGCGCGCGGCCTGCCAGGAGGCCCTCGCCCTCGGTGAACACCAGGAGCGGCTCGTCCAGGCGCTGCTCGCCCTGGCCACCGGCGAGCGCGGTGTCACCCGCTGGGACACCCTCGACCTCGCCCAGATCGCCGAAGGCGTGCTCGCCTCCCGCCGCCGCCAAGCCGCGGAGAAAGGCATCGATCTCGCCGAACACCTGACGCCCGCGGTGACGGCCGGGGACCCGAGGCTGATCGAAAGCCTCGTCGCCAACCTCGTCGACAATGCCATCCGCCACAACCACCCGGGCGGGCACGTGGAGATCACCACCCAGGACTCCGGCGTCACGGTCACCAACGGCGGGCCGGTGATTCCCGGCGACCAGATCCAGCGTCTCTTCCAGCCCTTCCAGAGACTGGCGCCAGACCGTCACGGCCATGGCGGCTACGGCCTCGGCCTCGCCATCGTCGACGCCGTCACCCAAGCTCACCGCGCCACCCTCACCGCCATCGCACGCCCCGAAGGCGGCCTGTCCGTCACCGTGCGGTTCGCCCCCGGATCCCATCCGAGCCAGTCCGTATTGCACCGGATGGTGTAAAACGGGTAGCGTGCTCGTATGGCGAGGCCGAGATCGTTCGACGAGGACCGGGTCCTGGACACCGCGATGCGCACCTTCTGGGCGAACGGGTATGAGTCAACCTCGACCAGAGACCTGTGCGAGGCGCTCGGCCTGGACCGCAGCAGCGTGTACAACGCCTTCACCAACAAGCGCGAGCTGTTCAAGCGCGCGCTGACCCGCTACATGGACACCACAACCGCCGACCAGCTCCGCATCCTCGACGATCACGATCTGCCCGCGATCGAGCGGATCCGCGCGCTGTTCGCCAAGATCCTCCGGTCGGAGGCGGTGAACAGGCGCGACGGTCACGGTCTCGGCTGCCTGACCGTCAACACCACGATGGAGCTCGCCGGCCGCGATCCGGAGATCGCCCTGATGCTCGCCCGCGACACCGAGCGCCGGGTCGTCAGCCTGAGCGTCACCATCAGGGATGGGCAGCGCGATGGCGACATCGGCTCCACCCGCGACCCCGCCGAACTCGCCAGGTTCGTCAACGCCGTGATCGCCGGGATACGGGTGGCCGCCCAGGGCGGTGCCGACGACGCCACCATCGCGGCCATCGCGGCCACCGCCATGGACGCCCTGACCTGACCCCTGCTTTTTCATGCCCAAATTCTGCACCGATTGATGTAAAAAGGAACTCCCTTGCCCAGAGCCGTCTACGTCCTGGCCATTGGCATCTTCGCCATGGTCACCAGCGAGTTCGCGGTCGGTGGTCTCATGCCCGAGATGGCGGGCGGACTCGGCGTGACCATCTCCCAGATCGGCTATCTGATCACCGCCTTCGCCGTGGCCATGTCGGCGGGCGGGCCGCTGATGACCATCGCCCTGATGCGGATACGCCCCAAACCCGCGCTCATGCTGCTGTTCGCGATCTTCCTGGTGGGCAACGTGCTCGCGGCGGTCGCGCCCTCCTACTCGATCATGGTGGTGGCGCGCGTCATCACCGGGGTCGCCTCCCAGGCGTTCTTCGGAGTCGCCATCTCGGTGGCGGTCCAGCTGAGCCGCCCGGAGATACGCGGCCGCGCCCTCGCCGTCGTCCTGAACGGACTGATGCTCGGCACCCTGCTCGGACTGCCGCTGTCCACGCTGATCGGTGGGCAGTTCGGCTGGCGCGCCGCCTTCTGGGCCGTCGGCGCCCTGACCGTCATCGCCGCGCTCGCCACGATGGCGGGCGTTCCCCGGCTCGGGCGCGCGGACGGCGGCGACGACTTCCGGCGGGAGATGACGGTCTTCAGGAACGGCAGGCTGTGGCTGGCGTTGCTGACCAGCACCCTCATCATCGGCGCCACCTTCGCCGCCTTCAGCTACCTCAGCCCAATCCTCACCCGGGTCACCGGATTCTCCTCGGGGGCCGTTCCCCTCCTACTCGTCGCGTACGGCGCGGCCACCGTGATCGGGAACCACGTCGTCGGACGCCTGGCCGACAGACACACCATCGGCGTCCTGCTGGCCGGGCTGATCCTCAACACCGTCTTCCTGGCCGGTTTCGCGCTGTTCGCCCACCTCGGCGTTCCCGCGGTGATCGCCATGCTGGGCGTCGGGCTGGTCGGAGTGACCATGAACCCGGCGATGGCCGTACGCGTCCAGCGCGCCGGCAACCCGGGGCCGCTGGTCAACACCGTCCACGCCTCCTTCATCACCCTCGGGGTGATCATCGGCTCCTCGGTCGGCGGACTGGCCATCGACGCCTTCGGTCTACGGGCTCCCCTCTGGCTGGGCGCCGGGCTGGCCGTACTCGGCGTCGCGTCCCTCCTGCCCGAGCTCAGCCGTACCGGAAGAGAGCAGTCGCCGACGGCGAGCCCCGCCGAGGAGCGCGTCGAAGCCACCTCCACCTGCTGACGCGCCGTACGGGCCGGTGTAGCGTTTTGACACTTCTCACGGCTAACCGCTATCTATTGGCTAACCGTTAGGGGGTGACGTGCAGGACGCGGTGCTGGCGATGCTCGCCAAGGAACCATCACACGGGTACCACCTGCGTGCCCGGCTGCGGCAGAGCCTCGGCCCGCTGGGTGAGTCGATGAATCCCGGTCAGATCTATGTGACCCTGACCCGGTTGGAGAAAGCGGGTCTCGTCGTCTGCGAGCGGGCGGACGGACTTCCCGAACGGCCGGAGCGCAAGGTCTACGCGCTGACACCGGCCGGGCAGCAGCGGGTGGCCGCCTGGCTGGCCGAGGTGGGCTGGCCCAAACCCGACCTGGCGGAGTTCCACCTCAAGCTCGCCGCCGCCGCGGCGGCCCGGCTGGCCGACCCGGTCGAGCTGGTGGCGGCGCAGCGCCGTGAGTTGCTGCGCCGCCTGCGTGAGGTGCAACAGGCGATGCTGGCCGAGCCGGAGGGGTCGGGCGCCGGGCCGCTGCTGGAAGGGGTCGTGCTGCGGCTGCGGGCGGACCTGCGCTGGCTGGACGCCTGTGAGCGGGCCTGGTCCAGGGCCGACGACGAGAAGGCCGACGAAGTCGAGGGTGGATGAACGTGTCAGGTGCGGTGGTCCGGGCCCGAGGTCTGGTGAAGACGCACGGTCAGGGGCAGAGCCGGGTCCGCGCGGTGGACGAGGTCGGCCTGGAAGTGCCGCAGGGGCAGACGCTGGCGGTGATGGGGCCCAGCGGCTGCGGGAAATCCACCCTGCTGCATCTGCTGGGTGGCCTGGAGCGGCCTACCGGCGGAGAGGTGTGGATGGCCGGGCGGCGCATCGACACGCTGAGCGAGCGAGCTCTGGCGCGCATGCGGCGCAGGTCGGTGGGGTTCGTCTTCCAGGCCTTCCACCTGGTGGAGGAGCTGTCGGCGGCCGAGAATGTGGAGCTGCCCGCGCTGCTGGCCGGGTGCTCGCGCCGCCAGGCCAGGAGGCGCGCGAGCCTGCTGCTGGAACAGGTCGGGCTCTCAGGGCGCGCCCGGCATCTGCCGTCGCAACTGTCGGGCGGGCAGCGTCAGCGGGTCGCCGTCGCACGCGCGCTGGCCAACGACCCGCTGGTCGTCCTGGCCGACGAGCCGACCGGCAACCTCGACACCGCCGCGACCCTCGACGTGCTGAGAATCTTCGAGGACCTGCGTTCCGCGGGACAGACCCTCGTGATCGTCACGCATGACGAGCGGGTCGCGGCCACGGCGGATCGGCTGGTCTCGATGCGCGACGGAATGTTCGTCGACGACACCTGGCTGACCGGCTCCCCCACCCGCGGGCTCGGTGGGCTGATCGGGCTGGAGGAGTGAACGTCATGGGCTCCCTCGTGCTCGTCGTGCGCCTGGTGCTGGCCGACGTGCGGCGGCACAGGATCCAGGCCGCGATGCTCCTGCTCGCGGTCACCGTGGCCACGGCCACGATGGCGCTGGGCCTGTCCCTGCGCGGCGCGAGCGACGCGCTGTACGAGCAGACCCGCGCGGCCACCGCCGGGCCGGACGTGGTGGCGCTCTCCGGCGAGACGGGCCCCGACGTGACCGCGGCCCTGGCGTCGCTGGCGGACGATCCCGAAGTGGTCGCCCACCACGGCCCCTACCGCGTCGTATACGCCGACCTCACCACGCGCGGCTCCGCGTCGTCCCCCGTGGTGGTGCAGGGCTTCGCCGAGACGCCCGGCGCGGTCAACCGGCCGCTGGTGACCTCGGGGCGGTGGGTGCGCCCAGGCGGCACGGTCCTCGAACGCGGCTTCGCCACCGCACTGAACGTCGGCGTCGGCGACCACGTCACCATCGCCGGCCGGTCATATCCCGTCGTCGGGATCGCCGTGACCGCGGCCACCCCCATCTACCCCTGGGCGGCGCAGATCGGCCCGTACGGTGGCCCCAGCGACTACAGCGGCCTGGCGTGGATGACCCCGTCAGACGCCCGGGCCCTGGCGTCGTCCCACAACCTCCCGGTGACCCTGGCACTGGATCTCAAGCTTCACGACCCCGCCAGGATCGAGACCTTCCCAACCACCCACCGCATCGCCGCCCTCAGGGTGAACTTCCACACCTGGCGGTTCACGGCCAGGCAGGACATGGTCATCCTCAGGAACAGCCAGCCGATCCTGGTCGTCGGCAGCTGGCTGCTCAGCTTCCTGGCCATCACCGGGGTGGCGGCGCTGGCCGCGGGACGCGCCGTCGAGCAGACACGCCGGGCCGGGCTGCTCAAGGCCGTCGGCGCCACCCCGGGTCTGATCGTCACCGTCCTGCTCACCGAATACCTGGCGCTGGCGCTGGCCGGTGACGCGCTGGGACTGGTGATCGCCCGCCTGGCCGTACCCGCCGTGGCCAGCCCGACCGCCAGCCGGATCGGTGCCACCGGACTGGGCGGCGCCACCGTTGTCGCGGCGACCGTCCTCGCCGTGGCGGTGGCGGTGCTGTCCACCCTGAGCCCCACGCTGCGGGCCATGCGTACGGCGACCGTCACGGCGCTGACCGCCACCGCGCGTCAGCCCCGGCACCGCCCCTGGCTCACCGCGCTGTCCGCGCCGCTGCCCACGCCGCTCCTGCTCGGGCTGCGGCTGACCGCCCGCAGGCCGGGCCGTGCCGTACTGCAGGCGTGCTCGACCGCCACCACGGTGATCGCGATCGTCGCCCTGCTCACTCTCCACGCCCAGCCGGAGAGGGGCTATGGCCTGGACGGCTCCTCCGTCCTGCCCAACCTGCGGGGCGTTCACGACCGTCGGCTGATGGTGGCGGTCACCGTCCTGCTGATCGCGGTCGCCGTCGTGAACACCCTCACGTTCACCTGGACCACCGCCATGGAGGCCCGGGCGAACATGGCCATCGCGCGCACCCTCGGCGCCACCCCGGGACAGATCACCATGGGGTTGTCCGCCGCCCAGCTCCTGCCCGCGCTGCCCGGCGCCGTCATCGGCGTCCCGCTGGGCGTCGGCCTGCTCTCGCTCTTCGCCGCCAGGAACTCGGTGGGACCTCCCTCCCTCTGGCTGCTCGGCGTCCTCCTCGCGACTCTCCTGGTGACGGCGGCGCTCACCGCCCTGCCCGCCCGCCTGGCGGCTCGCCGTCCCGTGGCACGGACCCTCAGCGCGGAAACGGCCTGACCGCCTCGATCCGCTCCGTGCGGTGCCGGATGTTGCTTGACGGCTCCCTCTCAAGAGGGAGGTGGGAGTTCGCTCGCGTCGGCGATGTCCGCGCGGTCGTGAAAAAGCAGGATTGGGGAGGTCATCACCACCAAGGAGTCAACGAGATGAACTTCCGTATCGCCTTCGTCGCCGCCCCGGTCCTCACCTTCACCTACGGCGTGATCCGCATCCTGGACGGCCTGGACGGCAGCCGTGGCCCCGGGCTCGCCTGGACCACCGGGCACCTGGCCTTCATTAGTGCCTTGGTGTTCTTCGCCATGACATTTCATGAGATGCGGAGGCTGGCCGGTCGCGGACGCCTGGCCACCGGGCTGGCCTCCGCCGGATATATCGGTATCGCCACGCTGATCGCCCAGTTCGCCATCGACATCATCGTGGGGTTCCAGTCAGCCGACCACGCCGCGATGGGCGTGTTGTTCGACGAGGTCCAGGCAGTTCCCGGAGTGCAGCAGGTGATCTACGACTTCGGGCCGCTGCTGTTCTTCGTCGCCCAGATCGGCCTCGTCCTCCATCTCGCGATCCAGCGTCGCGTCAAGGCGTGGACGCCCGTCCTGGTGATCGCCGACGTCCTGGTGCCGTTCGTGGAGAAGGACCTCATGCCGCTGGGCGCCGCCTTCCTGCTGATCTCCTTCCTGACGCTGGCCCGGGTGTCCCGCGCCTCCCGGCTGGCCGACGGCCGGCACCGCGTGGTCGAGCCCGCCGTACCGGTCTCCGTGTAATGGGTGGAGAATGCCGGTTCATGCCCCTTTTTGATCGGCTGCGTGCCATCCCGGCACGTTGGCTGGACCTGGCGCTCGTCGCGCTCGTCCTGACGGCCCAGCTCTGGCCACTCCTGTCCAGCACGAGATCATGGAGTTGGTGGGGATACGCCGTCGTGGTCGCGGCGGCCGTACCCCTGCTGTGGCGGCGGCGCGCACCGGTGGTCGCGCTCATGGCCACCCTCGGCGCCATCGCCCTCTACGACCTGTCCGACCGGGTCGCCTCACAGCCCATCTGGTACGGCGCGCTGGTGGCGATGTACTCCGCCGCCGCCTACGCCTCCCGGTGGACACGTGTCCTCGCGCTGGCCGTGGCCACCGTGGGCGGGCTCGCGTTCACCGGATCGTCCGACACGGCTGTGCGCGGCGTCGTGCTGTTCGTCGCCGCCTACGCCGTCGGCCGGGCCGCGGCCGTCTCCCGCAGCCACGCCGCCGCGCTGGAGGAGCGGGCCGCCCAGCTCCAGCGCGAACGGCAGATCGAGGCGGAGCGGGCCGCGGAACGCGAGCGGGCGCGCATCGCCAGGGACATGCACGACATCCTGGCCCACGCGGTCAGTCTCATGGTCGTCCAGGCCGAGGCCGGGCCGGTCGTGGTGCGCAGCGATCCCGACCGTGCCGAGGCCACGTTCGACGCGATCGCCGCCTCGGGGCGCGACGCGATGACGCAGCTCCGTAGGCTGCTCGGAGTGCTCAAGGAGGGCGAGGGCCTGCGCGCGCCGCAGCCCACGCTCGCCGACCTGCCCGGTCTGGCCGACCAGGTCGCGGGTCCCGGGCTGGCCGTGAACTACACCGTCACCGGCACCCCCGTCCCGCTCCCCGGCGACGTCGACGTCGCAGCCTACCGGGTGACCCAGGAGGCACTCACCAACATCGTCAAGCACTCCGGCGCCACCCGCGCCGACATCCGATTCGACTGGCAGGACGACGAACTCATGATCCGCATCACCGACGACGGCGGGAGGGCCCCGCACGCGCTTCCCCACGGCGGCAACGGCCTGATCGGCATCCGCGAGCGCGCCGCCGCCTGCCACGGCACCGCCTCCGCGGGACCGCGCTCCGACGGACCCGGCTTCGAGGTCCTCGTCCGGCTGCCCCTCGGGGCGGCGGCATGAGCGGGCTGCGCGTCGTCATCGCCGACGACCAGGAACTCGTCCGGGCCGGATTCGGCATGATCCTCGAAGCCCAGCCCGACATCGAGGTCGTCGCCGAGGCCGGGGACGGGATCGAGGCCGTCGAGGCGGCCCGCGCGCACCAGCCGGACGTGCTGCTGCTCGACATCCGGATGCCCAGGATGGACGGCATCGAGGCGGCCGGGATCGTCTCGGCCGAGACGGCGTGCCGGGTGCTCATGCTGACCACGTTCGACCTCGACGACTACGTGTTCGAGGCGCTGCGGGCGGGTGCGAGCGGGTTCCTGCTCAAGGACGTACGGCGGGACGACCTCGTGCACGCCGTACGGGTGGTGGCGGCCGGTGAGTCGCTGCTGGCCCCCTCGGTCACCCGCAAGCTGATCGCCGAGTTCACCTCCCGGGTCCCGGCCGCGAAGCCCCCGGCCAGAGAGCTCGGCGTGCTGACCGCCCGGGAGCGGGAGACCCTGCGGATGATCGCCCTGGGTCAGTCCAACGCCGAGATCGCCGCCTCGATGGTCCTCAGCGAGCACACCGTGAAGACCCACGTCAGCAACATCCTCACCAAACTCGGCCTGCGGGACCGGGTACAGGCCGTGATCGCGGCCTACGAGGGCCGCCTGGTCGTACCGGGCCCCGGCCAAGACTGACCACGGACGGCTTCCCAGTCCCGGACCCGGTGGCGGGAACCGATCGGCCGCGGGCGGGCAAGTAGGGGCGTTCCATCCGTGAGCCGAGAGGCCAGAGCATGTCAGAAACGAGCCCCGCCGATTCCGCCGTCATCGCGCGGTCCCGGCAGGAGCCCGAGGTGTTCGCGGAGATCTTCCGCAGACACGCGCCTGAGATCAAGAGATTCGTCATCCGTCGCCTCGGGCTCGACGACGCCGAGGACGTGGTGGCGGAGACCTTTCTCACCGCCTTCCGCCAGCGCGGCCGCTACGACCTGGCCAGACACAGCGCCCTGCCCTGGTTGTACGGCATCGCCACCAACCTCGTCGGCCGCCACAAGCGCACCGAGGCCAGACAGTTGAACCTGCTGGCTCGCACCGGTGTGGACCCGGTCACCGAACCCTTCACCTCGCGCAGCGACGAACGGCTGAGCGCGCAGGCCGTACAGCGAAACCTGGCCGCCGCACTTGTCGCGCTGCCTGCCGGACATCGCGACGTGCTGCTCCTGGTGACCTGGGGCGGCCTCACCTACACCGAAACCGCCGAGGCGCTCGGCATCCGCGTCGGAACGGTTCGCTCGCGCGTCAACCGGGCCCGCGCCAAAATCCGCGAGGAACTGGGCGGGGCCGACCCCACAGCACTCGTCAACGAGGAGGTTCGCCATGGATGAGCTGGTCCAGCTCAACGACTTCCGTTCCGAGGTCCCCGCGCAGGAGGACCTGCGGGCCGAGGCGGAACGCCTGATGGCCGGCATGTCGGCGCCGGCCCGCCCCGACCTCCGCCGCCTCGGACTGCGCGCCGCCCTGGCGGGAGGTCTCGCCGCCGCGGTGGGAGCGGCGGTCTTCCTCGTCCAGAGCCGGCCCGCCCCGGCGCCGCCCCCGCCGCTGATCCGCACGGTCGCGGCCGTGGAGGTGCTGTCGCGGGCGGCCGAGCATGCCGGCAGCCGTCCGGAGCTGCGTCCCAGGCCCGGCCAGTTCCTCGTCTATGAGTCACAGAGCATGGACACCTCCGAAGAGGACGGGGAGATCTGGCTGTCGCGCTCCAGGCGCACGATCTGGCTGCCGGTCGAAGGCAGCGCGGTCAAGGGGGTCCTGCGGGAGGAGCTTCTGGCGCCGTTGCCGTATCCGGGGCACCCGCTCCCGTCGGCCGCACGAGCGGAGCAGGCGCTGGTGGGCAGGCCCGGCCGTCCGGAACGTGCGGCCGACTTCGATGACCGCGCCGAATTCCTGCGCAACGACTACGCCTATGTCAGCAAGCTGCCGACCGACACCGAAGGCATGCGCAGGCACCTCTACACGCGGGTGCCCAACGACGGGCTGCAGGACTACGAGGCGTGGAACCGGGTCGGTGGGTTGCTCGACGAGTCCTATCTGCCCGCCGCGCAGCGGGCCGCGCTCTTCCGCGCGGCGGCCACGATTCCCGGGGTGGTGACGGTGAAGGAGGCGCAGGACGCCGCGGGACGCGAGGGCATAGCCGCGGCGATGGTCTCACCCAACGGGGTCAGGGAGGAGTACGTCTTCGACCGGAAGACCTACGACTATCTCGGCCGCCGGGGGGTGGTCGTGGACGCGGAGCTGGCCGGTGCGCCGGTGGGGAGCGTGGTGTCGTCGAGCGCGCAGTTGAAGGTCGGCGTCGTCGACAGGCCGCCGGCCGTGGAGTAGCGGGGGCGCGGGCAGACGGCATGACAGGGGCCGTCTGCCCGGTCGACGCACCGCACGCCGTACCGTCCCGAAAACCGTCAGCCGAGCAGGAACGTGCGGGCCTGGTCCGCGACCGGCTCGGGGGCCATCCAGAAGGCGGAGTGATCCTGGTCGGCGAGCGTCAGCACGGTCACGTTCGGCAGGATCGCGGCCAGCGCCTGGGCGCCGACGCGGATGAAGGCCTCGCCGTTCTCACCGACGGCCACCGCGATCGGCGCCTTGATCGACCAGCGGTCGGTGGGCAGTGGCCTGCCGTCCTGGAGCCCACGCATGATCTGGCCGTCGTAGGCGTAGGTGTGGGCGTACTTGACCATGGCCTCCCAGGAGGGGTCCTGCTTCATCGCCGGGATGTACTCGGCCGGGACACCGATCATCTCGGTCATGAAGTATTCGACGGCTTCGCTACGCTTCCCCGCCGCGACCAGGGCCTTCTGGTGTTCGACGTAGTCGGCGGGCGCCGGGGACCTGGAGCCGTCGACGATGAACGGCGGCTCGTACAGGTAGAGTCCCGTGACCCTGTCACCCAGCGCGCTCGCCGCGTCCAGGGTCAGCCCACACCCGCCGGAACCGCTGGTCAGGGCCGCGGAGCCGCCCGCGACCTCGATGAGCGCCGCGATGTCCTCGATCTCGCGCGCCGGATCGTAGGGCTGCGGATCGCTGCTGGCCCCGCGGCCGCGCCGGTCGAAGCTGATCACGGTGAAGTCCCTGGACAACGCCTCGGCCACGCCCGCGACGCCGGTGTGGTCCTCGGCGACGTTGCTGATCACGATGATGGCCGGGCCGGACCCGGTCTTCCTGTACGCGATCGTGGTGCCGTCCGCGGAGGTGACGGTGGAAAGCTCGGACACGCTCGTTTCTCCTTCGTTGGTTGATGGCCCGTCCAGCAGGCCGCCGAGCCGGTCGAGGGCTTCGGCGTAGCCGTCGGCCATCTGGAGTTCGACGGCCCGTCGCAGTGCCTGGCCGTCGGGGAAGCTCGCGGCGACGGAGACGACGCAGCCGGTGCCGGTGGAGGTGAAGGTGACCGAGGTCGGGAAGGTGTCCGTGCCGTCGGGCCGCCACGCCGCGTCGGCGAACACGTCGTCGTAGGCGAGCTCGCGACGATCGACGACGGTGGTGTAGGTGGCGATGCTGCGCACCGGCGCGGCCGAGCCGTCCGCCGGTGCGATCTCGAAGCGCCAGCGTCCTCCCGGCCGCACGTCCATCTCGTGCACGGTCGCGGCCCACCCCCGCGGCCCCCACCAGCGGGTGATCGCCTCGGCGTCCGTCCAGGCCCACCACACACGCTCGACCTGGGCGGTGTAGGTGCGGCTGATGTGGAGGGTGTTGGTCGACCTGTCGACCACGATCCCGTCCTCGGTGTCCGGGGACATGTTCACGCTCCTCATTGATCGGCCGTGTCGTCGAGAAAGGCGCCGAGGCGATCCATCCGCTCCGACCACAGGACGGCGAACCCCTGCGCCCAGTCGCTCAGCTCACGCATCGCGTCCGGGTGCAGCCGGTAGATCCGCTGCTGTGCCCGCTTGGTGACCTCGACCACGCCCGCCTCGGACAGCAGTCGCAGATGCCGGGACACCTGCGGTTGGCCCAGGCTCAGCGCCTCGACGATGTCACCCACAGAGCGCGGGCCGTCCCTGAGCAACTCGACGATCCGGAACCGGTTCGGCTCCGAGATCGCCGTCATTCGCAGTTGCACGCTGTTGACCACACCCCGAACATACACGACAGCATATATATACTCAAGCGCATGTACAGGTGGACCGCCGTCAGGTGGTGAGGGTGGCCACTGGCTCCAGGTCGTAGGTGCGGGCGTAGCCGTTCTCGATCCCCACGAGCAGGTCCACGACGTGGAAGTAGCGGTCCCAGAAGGGGGTTTCGCGCAGCGCGTCGATCAGCAGCCGGTAGGCGTCGTGGTCATCCGCCTCCCAGACCCAGACGTCGGTGACCCGCGCCGAGTAGAACTCCGTGTCGTAGAAGCGGGAGCGGACGCCGTGGGCGCGGGCCTCGATGACCGGGACGACCTGGGTGGTGAAGGCCAGGACGCGTTCGGCCACGGTCATCGCGAGCCACTCGGGCGTCGTCTTGACCAGCATGAACGCGGTGACCCTGGTTCCGTCAGCGGGCATCGGCAGCCTCCGGTGTGGCGAGGACGGCGGGCCTGAGGGTTTCGGCGTACCACCGCGCGAATCCGGTGGCTCCCGGCTGCGGCGAACGGTCGACGCCCGCGTCCAGGCCCTGGTCCTTGGCACGCTTCATGTCCACGACGCCCTCGACGAACGCCGCGTTGAGGCCGTACCCCAGCAGGGTGGACCGCAGCTCGTCGAGCGACTGACGCCGGTAGCGGACCGGACGGCCCAGCTCCTCGCTCATGATGCGGGCCAGGTCGTTGGGCGACAGGTCCTGCGGGCCGAGCACCGGAACACCGCCGACGCCGGTCCAGGAGCGGTCCAGCAGCAGCTTGGCCGCCGCCGCGGCGATGTCGGCGACGGCCACCAGCGGGGCCGGACGGTCCGCGGCGACGGTGTCGGTGAAGACGCCGTTCTCGCGGATCGAGTCGGCCTCCTCCAGCAGGTTCTCGAAGAAGGACGGGCAGGTCAGAGCACGGTAGGCGACACCGGAACCGGCGATCAGGTCGTCCATGGCCAGGGAGGCGGTGACCAGCCCGGCCTGGGCGGCCTGCGGGGTGCCGCGGCCGAGCGCGGAGACGCCGACGACATGGCCGACACTGTGAGCGGCGAACGCCCGCGCGGCCGGGCGGGTGAAGCCGCTGAACGTCTCCTCCGGCGTGGTCGAGGCGTCCGGTGGCACCAGCCAGAAAACGGCGTCGGCCCCGGTGAAGGCGCGCTCGACGGTCGCGGCGTCGCCGTGCGAGCCGGTGATCACCTCGACCCGTTCACGCACGGCCTCGGGGAGCCGGGCGGGGTCGCGGACCACGACGCGCAGTTCCTCCCCCTGTTCGACGAGCAGCGACAGCAGCCGCCTGCCGATGTTCCCGGTGGGGGCGGTGATGACAATCATGAGAACCTCGCGGTCTGTGTCGAATCGGTACGGCCTCCCGATGGTGCGGACCCACGCCGCATTGCCACAATGGGAACTTCAGCATCCAATCATTGCCCGAAACGGAATTACGCTGGTGAGCAGCCCATTCCCGACCCTCGACGCCAACCTCGCCGTCGCCCTCGACGCCCTGCTGACCGAGCAGAGCGTCACCCGTGCCGCCGCGCGGCTGCACACCTCCCCCGCGGCGATGAGCCGTACCCTCGCCAGGTTGCGCCGGGTGCTCCAGGATCCGCTGCTGGTGCGGGCGGGGCAGGCGATGGTGCCCACCCCCCGCGCCGAGGCGCTGCGGGACGAGGCAGCCGCGGTGGTGCGTCGGCTGGAGGCGTTGCTCACCCCGAGCGGCGGGATCGACCCGGCGGTGCTGCGGCGCACCTTCACCGTCCAGGCCTCGGATCTGGTCGGTACGGCACTGGCCCCGGGTCTGCTTGGCTTGGCCAGACGGAGGGCGCCGGGTGTCTCGCTGCGCGTGCTGGCCGAGGAGTGGGAGGCGGGCCCCGCGTTGCGCGAGGGCCGGATCGACCTGGAGATCGGGGCCATCGACCACGTCGATCCGGAGACACGGGTCGAGGAACTGGTCACGCTGCGGATGGCGATCGGCGTCAGAGCTGGGCACCCGCTCACCGAGGGAACCCTGACGCCCGCCAGGCTGGCCGCGGCCGAGCACGTGGCGGTCAGCCGCCGGGGACGCTTCACCGGCCCGCTGGACGTGGCCCTGGCCGAGCGAGGGCTCAGCAGACGAGTCAGCGCCGTCCTGCCCGGTCATCTGGCGACGATGGTGCTGGCCGCGGCCGGAGACGTGGTCTGCCTGGTGCCGACCGCCCTGCCGGGCGAGCCCCCCTCACCCCTCAGTGACGCGGCGCACGCGCTGGGACTGCGGCTGCTGGAGATCCCGCTGCCGCTGCCCCCGGTGACGATCGGCATGGCATGGCACCCACGTCACAATGCTGACGGAGCCCACCGGTGGCTGCGTGGCGCCGTACGCCAGGTGCTCCGTCCGGCCCGGGAGTAACGGGAGCAACGGGAGTGACAGGCGGCGAGGCGGCATGCGCCCCGCCGCCGCGAGATCGCTAGCCGCAGTGTCCCCACGGGATGATCGCGTAGTAGCTGTTGCTTGAGGTGGTCGAGAAGGTGTGGCCGAAGACCTCGACGCACTTACCGGCGGCGCGCGCCCGCACCGGCCCCGCGTAGTACTTGAAGTCGCCCCCGTTGGAGTACCGGGTGGAGTTGTCGCCACTGGTCCGCACCAGCAGTGTCACCTCGGTGCCCGTCTGCTTCCCGACCGCGACCCCCTTGATCGTGACCGCGCAGTTGTAGCCGTTCGAGCTGTTGTAGAGGAGGTAGACCCGGCCACCGGTGTTGGACAGTGTCCGGTGCTCCAACGGCCGTGAGTCGACGACCCGGTAGCCGGAGCCGCACACCCCTTCCGGCGTGTACGGATTGGTGGCGGCCTGGGCCGGTTGTGCCAGGGTGAGCAGGGCACTCGCCGCCGACACCACAACGGCGGCCCTGGCCGCCACCGAACGCGTTCGCATGATCCGTCATTCCCCTCGTCGATCATTACGGTCTGACCAAAACCCAGACATGATCTTCATACCGGCCAACCTGGGCGGGAACGCGGGGTGAACACCATAAGTGATCTTGGTGAAGCTCCGGCTTACGGCTCGTCCTCGGGGAAGGACCGGGTCAGCAGGGGCACGAGCAGGTCGTCCACCAGGCCGGTCAGGAAGTCGTGGTCGAGCGGCTGGCCCAGGACCATCCGGCGGATGACCTGACCCTCGGCCACCTGGTGGGCCAGTGTGGTCGATGTGCGCACGGGCACCTCGCCCCGGGCGACGGCACGTTCCACGATCGTCGGGAACGGCCCCTGGTCCTCGTCCGCCACGTGCGAGCGCAGGATTTCGGCCAGGTCGGCGTCGGTCCGCATGGCGTGGATCAGCCCGGTCATCATGGTCAGGTATCGGTCGTCGGCCTGGGCGCACAGCGTGTCCAGCGCGGCCAGCAGGTCGCCCCGCAGGGTGCCGGTCGAGGGGATCGCGGTGACGTGCTCGGCGTCGCGGGCGTCGAGCGCGGCCTTGACGAGCTCCGGCTTGCCCCGCCAGCGGCGGTAGATGGTCTGCTTGCTGGCGCGCGCCCGCTGGGCCACCGCGTCCATCGTCAGCGCCTGGTAGCCGATCTCCCCGAGCAACTCGATCGTCGCCGTCAGGATCGCCTGTTCGCGCGCAATGCCTCTGACCATGTCTATCCAACCGAACGAGACTGTACCGTACACTTCGTATCCTAGTCGCCCCGGTTCACGGGCGGCAACGCGCGCGGGACGGGGCGGATGACATGGTGACCTCGAAGGACGGGACGGCGATCGAGTTCCTCAGTCAGGGGAACGGCCCCGGGCTGGTGGTGGTCCCCGGCAACAACCGGCGCGCCCGCCACTACGGAGCCCTGGCCCGGGAGCTTTCGGACACCTACCCGGTGCATGTCGTCGAGCGGCGGGGACGCGGCCGGAGCGGGCCGCAGGGACCGGGCTACGGCATCGAGTCCGAGGTGGACGACGTGATCGCCGTCATGGAGCACACCGGCTCGAGCCTGGTCTTCGGGCACAGCTACGGCGGCCTGGCCGCCCTCCATCTCGGGCTGCGGAGGAAGGTGGCCGCACTGATGGTCTACGAGCCGGGCGTGAGCATCGGAGGGTCGTTCGACGCCCACTGGCTGCCGTCCTTCACCCACCTGCTGCGCGGGGGCAGGAAGGTCGCGGCGATGGCGACCTTCCTCAAGCACACCCGCCTCGCTCCCGTGGGGAACGCGCCGATGCCGGTGTTCCACGCGCTGGCGTTCATGCTGCTGAGCGGGGCCGAGGGACGCGACGCGCGAGCGATGATGGCGACGACTCCCGCCGAGATCGGGGAGATCGCCCGGCTCGACTCAGACGGCTCCAGATACGCGGGCATCGCCTCCCCGACGCTGCTGCTGGGAGGCGAGAGGACGCCCGGCTACCTCACCGGTGTGCTGCCGCTGCTGGCGGAGGTGATCCCCGGCGCCCAGCAAGTGATCCTGCCCGGGCTCGACCACAACGCCCCCGACCTGAACGCGCCGAAGGTGATCGCCGAGCGGATCCGCGCCTTCATCCCCTGAGCCCCTTGTCCGGACTTGTACGGATAATTCGGCCGGGGCTTCACCAGCCGCTTCGTCCTCGTCAGCGTGGTTCCCGCAACGACCTGTCGCGGGCCGTACGGCTCGGCACGGGCAGAAAGCAGCGAGCAGAGAGGACCCCCGTTGGCCAGATTCACCAGGACCGCGTTCGTCGCGGCGGCGCTGTCCGGCGTTCTCGCGTTGACGGTCACGGCCGCCAACGCCGTACCCAGCTCCCAGAACGGCACCCAGACCAGCACCCAGTTCTTCACCGGGGAGAGCAGCCCCTGGACCGTCTCGACGGTCGGGGCCTGGGGGAACGTCCCCACGGCCGCCGTCAACGTCACCGTGCCCGCGGGGACGACGCGGTTCCTCAACGCCCGGTTCACCGCCGAGTCCATCTGCGTCGGCGACCCCAGCGCGTGGTGCTCCGTAAAGATCATCGCGGTCAACTCCGCCGGGACGACCATCGACCTGCAGCCGGTCACGAGCACGGACTACAGGTTCGACACCCCCGGCGGCCTTGAGGAGGCGCACGCCCTTGAGCGTTTCTCCCTCCCCCTCGGCCCCGGGACCTACACCGTCCGGGTGCAGGCCCTGCGCATAAGCGGCATCAGCCAGTTCACGCTGGACGACTACTCCTTCGCGGTCGGTCTCGTCGAGCCCTGACGCGACCCCGGATGAGCCGTCCACGGGATCCCCGCGCGAGAACGCCGGGGATCCCGGTGAGACAGGTCACACCATGTCACAACCGAAGGAGGTAAGCCGTCTGAGAGTGTGACAGGGGGCGCCGCCGCGCGCCGTACACGAACCGGCATGAAACGGGAGGGGCGCCGTGTCCGGGAAGCAGGACGAGACGGGCGCGGACGGTTACCGGCCGCTGCTGTTCTCCATCGCCTACGGGATGACCGGGTCCGTGGGCGACGCCGAGGACATCGTGCAGGACGCCTTCCTCGGCCTGACCAGGGCACGGCTGGCGGGAACCGTGATCGCCGATCCGAAGGCGTACATGGCGACGGCGGTGACGCGCCTGGGCATCGACCACCTGCGTTCGGCCCGGGTGCGGCGGGAGACGTACGTGGGAGACTGGCTGCCCGAGCCGGTCGTCGTGTCGGCGGAGAGGCCGGGACCCGCCGAGCACGCCGAGCTGGCCGACGCGCTGTCGATGGCCTTCCTCGTGCTGCTTGAGTCCCTCTCCCCCGTCGAGCGGGCGGTGTTCATGCTGCGCGAGGTGTTCGGGTACGGCCACGCGGACGTGGCGAGGATCACCGGCAAGTCCGAGGCGAACTGCCGTCAGATCCTCACGCGCGCCAGGCGGCGTGTCGCCGAGGGAGGGCGAACCCGGAGAGGCGAGGCCCCTGCGGCGCGGCGGGCGCGGGGCGAGGAGCTCGCCCGCAGGTTCTTCGAGGCCGCGGAGGGCGGCGACATGGACGCGCTGCTCGACATGCTCGCGCCCGACGTGGTGCTCCACGGGGACGGCGGCGGCAGGGCGCGTTCGATCGGAAGACCGGCCACCGAGCCACGGCGCGTCGCGCGGATGCTCGTCACCGGACTCCGCAGGCTCCGGATGTTCGGCCTCTCCCTCCGCCCCGCCTGGATCAACGGCGGGCCGGGGGTCGTGATGCACGACGCCGAAGGACGGGTGGCCGGTGTGCTGGGGCTCGACATCGCCGAAGGCCGGGTCCTGGCGATTCACTCGGTGGTCAATCCCGACAAGCTTCACCATCTCGGTCCGGTGTCCGACGTGGCACGACTACCAGGGAAATGACCGACCATGGGATGCCCGAGGGGGTGACGGGCGTCCGGCCGGGGCATGGGCGGGGTGTGGGAGAAGACATGCGAAACGGTGGGCGTGGCCGGTGGATCGTCGTCGAGAAGGCCGCGACGCACAACCTGCGTGACGTGTGCGTGGAGATCCCCAAGGAGGCGCTGACGGTCTTCACCGGCGTGTCCGGTTCCGGCAAGTCGTCGCTGGCCCTGGACACGGTCGCGGCCGAGGCGCAGCGGCTGGTCAACGACTCCTATCCGTCGTTCGTCCGCAACCGGCTGCCGCACACCGCCCAGCCCGACGTGCAGCGGATCGACGGCCTGACGTTCACCGTCCTGATCGACCAGCGCCGCTTCACCGGGAACGCGCGCTCCACGGTGGCGACGGCGACCGACATCGCCCCGCTGCTGCGGCTGGTCTTCTCGCGCGTCGGCGAGCCGTCCGCCGGATACTCCCCCGCCTACTCCTTCAACGACCCGAGCGGGATGTGCCCGGACTGCGAGGGGCTCGGCGTGGTCCAGGACGTCGATCTCGACGCCCTGCTCGACCTGGACAGAACCATCGACGAGGGTCCGGTACGGTTCCCCGCCTTCCGGCCCGGCACCTACCGGTGGAAGCGCTTCGCCTACAGCGGCCTGTTCGACAGGTCCAAGCCGCTGCGCGACTACACGGAGCAGGAGATGCGGGACTTCCTGTTCGCCGACCAGATGAAGCTGCCCGACCCCGATCCGCGCTTCCCCAAGACGGCGAAGTTCGACGGCGTCGTGACCCGCCTGCGCGACGTCTACATCCGCAACCCGCCCCGGTCGAAGTCCAGGGAGACCGAGGAGGCGATGCACCGGGTGATCACCACCCAGACGTGCCCCCTGTGCAAGGGAGCGCGGCTGAGCCAGGCCGCCCTGGCGAGCCTGATCGGCGGACGCTCCATCGCCGACTGGATGGCGCTTTCGGTCGACCGGCTCCATGACCTGCTCGCCGACCTGCGTGATCCCCGGGTCGCCCCCGCCCTGTCGGAGGCCCGCAGACGGCTTGAGGCGCTGCGTTCCGTCGGGCTCGGCTACCTCACCCTGGACCGGGTCTCCTCGACGCTGTCGGGCGGGGAGGCGCAGCGGGTGAAGATCATCCGTTATCTCGGCAGCCCGCTCAGCTCGGTGACCTACGTCTTCGACGAGCCGAGCAGCGGCCTGCACCCGCACGACGTCAGGCGGCTGACCGAGCTGCTCCTGCGGCTGCGCGACGCCGCGAACACGGTGCTGGTGGTCGAGCACCACCCGCAGGTCATCGCGCTCGCCGACCACATCATCGACCTGGGACCGGCCGCCGGACGCCAGGGCGGCCAGATCCTGTTCGAGGGGACGTCCGCCGAGCTGCTGCGCACCGACACGCCGACCGCGCGGGCCCTGCGCGAGCCGCTGGCGCCGCGCGCCACGATCCGCCCCGACCACGGCCACGTCATGATCCGGAACGCGCGTGCCCACAACCTCCGGGGCTTCGACGTCGCCGTTCCCCTGCGGCGGCTCACCGTCGTCACCGGCGTGGCCGGATCGGGCAAGAGTTCCCTGGTCACCTGTGAACTGCCCGAACAGCACCGGGACTTCGTCGTGGTCGGCCAGGACCCGCTGCAGGGCGGCGGACGCTCCACGCCGCTGAGCCAGCTCGGCCTCGCGGAACAGGTCCGCAGGATCTTCGCCGCCGAGTCCGGGCTCGCCCCCGCGTGGTACAGCTTCAACTCCAAGGGCGCGTGCCCGGTGTGCCGGGGCCGAGGGTTCATCACCACCGAGCTGGCCTTCCTCGACGACGTCTTCACCCCCTGCGACGTCTGCGAGGGATCGCGGTTCAACCCCCAGGCCCTGGCCACGCGTGTCAACGGGGCGACCATCGCCGACGTCCTGGACTCTCCCCCGGCCACGCTCGTCGAGCTGTTCGCCGACCACGCCGACATCGTCGCCCGCCTCGGGTGGATGGAGCGCGTCGGCCTTGGCTACCTCACCGTAGGACAGCCCATGGACACCATGTCCGGCGGGGAGAAACAGCGGTTGCTGCTCGCCAAGCACCTCGGGGAGGTCGGCGGGGGACGTGACCAGCGCATCATCCTGGACGAGCCGACGACCGGACTGCACGGCACCGACGTGGACCGGCTGCTCACCCTCTTCGACGAGCTGGTCGACGACGGCGCCACACTCGTCGTTGTCGAGCACGACCTGCGGGTCGTCGCGCACGCCGACCATGTGATCGACATCGGCCCCGGCGCCGGTGACGCGGGCGGCCGGGTGGTCTTCCAGGGCACCCCGGCCGACCTGGCCGTCGACCGCGACTCCTTCACCGGACAGGCCCTCGCCCAGGCGTTCCACCTGAGCCCGGTCTGAGACGCCTCCTCTTCACCCGGCCCGTGCCGATAACGCCGATCAGTGATCAGCGACCGAATTGTCGTGTTTGAGGAAGAAGGTCCGGATGTCCTCCGCGAGCAGGTCCGGCACCTCCATCGCGGCGAAGTGACCGCCCCGCTCGAACTCCGACCAGTGCCCGATGTCGTACAGCCGCTCGGCCAGTGGCCGTACCGACTGGGTGATGTCGTGCGCGAACACCGCGACCCCGACCGGCACCGGGCACGGCTCGACCCGCCGTGGAGCGTCGTGGTGCAACCGCGCCGAGGAGGCCGCGGTGGCGGTCAGCCAGTAGAGCGAGACGTTGGTGAGCAGCCGGTCGTCGCTGATCCGCGAGCGGGGGTCCGTCCACTGCGCGAAGCGCTCGGCGATCCAGACGAGCTGACCGACCGGCGAATCCGTCAGCGCGTAGCCGATGGTCTGCGGGGTGAGAGCCTGCAGGGCCTGGTACGGCGGGCGGTTCGCCATCAGGTGCCGGACCTTGTCCAGCCGGGCCTCCTCCACCTCGGTCAGTTCGATGCCCTCGTCCGGGACCGGCCGGGTCGGCAGGTAGTTGACGTGCACCCCGACGATGTGCTCGGGAGCCACCGAACCGAGCGCCATCGAGATGCCCGAGCCGAAGTCACCCCCCTGCGCGCCGTAGCGCTCGTATCCGAGGCGGCGCATCAGCTCGGCCCAGGCCCGGGCGATCCGGACGATGTCCCAGCCGCGTTCGTGGGTCGGCCCGGAGAAGCCGTACCCCGGGATGGACGGGATCACCAGGTGGAAGTCACGCGACAGCGGCTCGATCACGTCGAGGAACTCCAGGAACGAGCCGGGCCAGCCGTGGGTGAGGACCAGCGCGAGCGCGTCCGGCTTCGCGCAGCGGACATGGACGAAGTGGATGTTCTGCCCGTCGATCTCGGTGGTGAAGTGCGGAAGCTCGTTGAGCTCGGCCTCGTGCTCGCGCCAGTCGTAGCCGGTGCGCCAGTGTTCGGCCAGTTCCCTGAGCCGCGCCAGCGGGAAGCCGTAGTCCCACCCGGCGTCGGCGACCTCGTTGGGCCATCGAGTACGGCGAAGCCGGTCGGCCAGGTCGTCGAGGTCAGCCTGGGGAATGTCGATGCGGAATGGCTTGATCATGGTCTTCGCTCCGGAGGGATTCGTTCGACGACGTCAGTTCTCGCGTGTCCAGGCGGGCGTGATCCGCACCTCGCGGAACCGCCAGCCCGCCGACGTCCGCACCACGGTGGAGGTCATTCGCAGGCCGCCGGTGAAGTGGGGGGCCTGGCCGTCGCGGTAGTAGTACACGAGCGAGTTCGCCGAGGCGGTCGCCTGGTCACCGTCGACGTTCACCAGCAGGTCGGTGGTCGTGTGCTGGCTGCGCTGCCCCTCGACCTCTCCCCGCCGCATGAAGCCGACGACCTCGTCGAGGCCGCGGAGTTCGCCCCCGCGTGGCGAGTGCACCGCCACATCGTCGGTGTAGACGGTGCCCGCGTCCTCCCAGCTCCCCTCGTCGAGCAGACGCGCGAGGCGGGTGAACAGGTCGGCGATCTCGATGCGGTCGGCGACCAGGGTGTCCGTGGACATGGCGTTCCTTTCGTTGGTGACTCCAACATTGGTTGCGCCAACTATATACAGATTCATTGGCAACGCCAACGATGTATGGTGCTGTCGTGGAGAAGACACCCGCACGCCTCACCGCGAAGCCGAGCTGGCTGATCACCCAGCTCGCGGTGCACGCCCACCGGCTGGCGTCCGACGGCTTCGGCGAGATGGGCGCGCGCGGATACCACTACCGCGTCCTGGTCGCGCTGGAGCAGTTCGGCGTGGCCAGCCAGGCCGAACTCGGCCGCCGGTGCAACATGGACCGCAGCGACATCGTGGCAACGATCAACGAGCTGGCGGGGCAGGGTCTCGTCGAACGGACCCCGGACCCGGACGACAGAAGGCGCAACCTGGTGACCATCACCACGGCGGGCGAACGGCACCTGCGCCGCCTTGAGCAGACCCTCGACAGGGTCCAGGAGGACCTGCTCGCACCGCTCACGTCCGAGGACAGACAGACCCTGACCCACCTGCTCACCCAACTTCTCGCCCACCATCAACGGGGCTGAGAGCCGGGGTCCGTGGCCATCACGGTGAAGGTGAACCCGGTGTTCGTCGTACGGCGCAGCGGAACGTCGCACTTGACCCGGCGCAGCACCTCGTTCCTGCTGAGGCCGAGCCCCCGTGCGATGAGCCGTTCCGGACGCACCGGCACCGGGTCCTCGAAGACGACCTCCACCCGGACCGGCCACGGCTCGTCGAGCCATGGCGACGGGGTGTCCAGCCGCCAGGCCCCCGTCCAGTCCAGGGCGAACCGGTTACGCCGGGCGAACAACGGATCCAGCAGCCTGGACGCCACCAGCCCCGGATCGTTGACGCCGTAGCCGTGGAGCTCGGCCGGATCGAAGGACCTGACCGGCGCCCGCTCGTGCACGGTGAGCTTGCTCGTCCGGTCGCAGGACACGCAGCGGACCAGCAGCCACACGTCCAGCAGCTTGCCGTTGGCGTTGACGCGGAACCTGCCCTCGCCGGTGGTTGCCGACTCCGAGGGGCAGCCCACGCACCGCAGCGACAGCAGCGGCAACCTGGTCCGGCGAACGACCCAGGGCAGCACGATATGAGGTTGTGAAGACATGATCTCTCTGGATCTGACACGAGGCCGATTACGCGCGACCTCAGACGCCGTACGACCGGGCGCGCGAGGGCAGCCCGGCGGAACCGACGGGAACGTCGGCTACGGGTGAGCGGAAGAACGTGTCAGATCTGAAGAGCAGGCGGCGTCACGCGGTCTTTGTCCTCTGTCCTCACTACGACGGGTCCCGGGCAACCTAGGCGAACACCGAAGGAAGGATCAACCGGTTTTCCCGTATCGTCGCGCCATGAACACCCCCGCGATGGAGGTCGGCATCGACGGCGACCTGGTTGACCGGCTGGTTCGTCGGCAGCATCCGGAGTTGGCGGGGCCGCTCACCCTCGTCGCCAACGGGTGGGACAACGTCATCTACCGCCTGGGGACGGATCTGTCCGTACGGCTGCCGCGCCGTCGGGTGGCCGTGGATCTCATCGTCAACGAGCAACGCTGGCTGCCGGTCCTGGCCGGTTACGTCGGGGTCGCGCTGCCCGTGCCCGTCAGGACCGGCGTGCCCGGCGAGGGTTACCCGTGGCCGTGGACGATCGCGCCCTGGTTCGAAGGTCGCACGGCCGCCGAGGTGCCGCCGTCCGACCGTTCCGGAATCGCCGTCCCGCTTGCCGACTTCATGACGGACCTCCACCGGCCCGCACCGCCTGACGCGCCGCGCAACCCCGTCCGGGGCGTCCCGCTCGCCGCCCGCGACGAGGCGGTACGGCGACGCCTGCCGTCCGTTTCCCGATCGGCCGAGCTTCTCCCCCTCTGGGAGGAACTGGTCGCCCTCCCGGACTGGCGGGGGCCCGCGCTCTGGCTCCACGGCGATCCGCACCCGGGAAACCTCCTGCTCGACGGGGAGGACCTGGCGGCCGTCCTGGACTTCGGCGATCTCACCGGCGGCGATCCCGCCACCGATCTCGCCGCCGCGTGGTTGGTGTTCGACGAGGACGCGCGCGAGGTCTTCCGGTCACGGGTGGACGCCGACGAGGTGACCTGGGGACGCGCCCGGGGCTGGGCCCTCGCCGTGGGCACCGCCCTGGCCGTCCACTCCGCCGACAACCCCGGCATGGCGGCCGTCGGCGACCACGTCCTCGACCAGGTGCTTCTCCCCTGAGTCAGCCCAGGTCGGTGGCCTCCCCGAGGAAGGCGACGCCGTCGATCGTGGTGAGCCGGGCCGGGTCCAGGGGGAAGTAGCGGAAGTCGCCGGAGACACGCGGGGTGGGGGCCGGGACGGCCTCGGCCAGGTGGCGGGCGTCGATGAGGGAGTTCTTCCACGGCAGCGTGGACAGGGCGCCCTCTACGGTGTCCGGGGGCGGGACGTCGTCGCCGACCGTGCCGAGGGCCGAGGCCAGGAAGGCGTACCGGTCGCCCAGCCGCGTCGCGACGAGAGCCCCCGCGCTCCACCACTCCAGCGTCTGGTCGCCGTCCGGGCCGAACGCCATGAGGCTCCGGTTCCGCTGCAGGTGGAGGTTGTGCCCGAAGACCAGGGCCGGGCCGTACTCGGCGATGGCACGCAGGTTGGCGGCCATCATCGCGTCCCGCAGGGCCGACAGGCGGGCCCACCGGTCAGGGGAGGTGTCGGCCATCCCGTGGTGGTAGCGCAGCAGGCCGACGGCGGTGCGACCGTACAACGCGGCCCGCGTCCTGTCCTCCGCGCCCAGCCCCGGCAGTTGGGTGTCGAGCAGCGTCACCAGGTCGTCGGTGAGCAGCCGCAGCCGCCTGGCCTCCTCGGAACGGCCGATCGACCGGGACGGATCCATGGCCGCGGCCTCGTTCGACCACCGTTCGTCCAGGCCGAGCAGCGCGTCGAGGGTCTCCAGGGTGCAGGGAAGCGGGCCGTCGAGCAGGGCGTGCAGGGCGGTGAGGGCCTGGCGGGGACTCGCCGCCCAGTACTCCAGCGGGCCGTCGAACCCGAAGAACCGGAGCTTGTCCTCGTGCTTCTCGTTGTGGGCGCGCATCCAGCGCACCAGCTCACGGTTGGCGGGAGACGCGCCGAAATTGTGGCTGAAGCCGCGTTCCATGACGTCGTCGAGCGTGCCCGCGCCCGTCGTGACGTACTCGTCCACCACCAGGCCCATGAGGCAGTCGCTCTCGATGGCGAACGACCGGTAGCCCTCGTGCTCGACCAGGTGCCGGAAGATCTCGTTGCGCAGCTCGCCCAGCTCCCCCACGAAGTGCCTGGCCTCGCCCAGGGCGAGCAGCAGGGGCCTGGCGGGAAGTGAGCCGAGGAACGCCGAGACGCCCACGCCGTCGAGCGGCCGGGCCATGTCCTTGATGTTCATGGATTCAACGGTATCGTTGAACATTCGGTGTAAACTTTTCACGGAAATTCCCATGTCTGACGCGATGGACTTTCAAACCTATGAGACCTGTGGATCTGGCGCGTGAGCACGGGCTGTCCACCCAGGCGATCAGGAACTACGAGGACGACGGCATCCTGCCCGTCGCGGAACGGACCGTCCACGGCTACCGCGTCTACACGCCGCTGCACGCGTGGGCCCTGCGCGCCTTCCTCGCACTCGTGCGCGGGTACGGTCACCAGACGGCGACGTCGATCATGCAGGCGGTCAACCGGGGTGCCGTCGAGGACGCGCTACGGCTCATCGACGAGAGCCACGCCCAGCTTCTCGACGACCGCCGCACCCTCCAGGCCGTCGAGGTCGCGCTCGGCGACCTGGCGCCCGTGCCGCAGGAGCGCGGCCACACGTTCATCGGTCCTCTGGCCGGAAGGCTTGGCGTCCGCCCCGCGACCCTGCGCAAATGGGAGGACGCCGGGCTGGTCCAGCCACGTCGCGACCCGCGGACGGGCTACCGGGTCTACGACGCCGCCGACGTGCGGGACGTACGGCTTGCCCACCAGCTCAGGCGGGGCGGCTACCCGCTGGAGCGGATCGCCCCGCTGATCGCCCAGGTCCGCTCCGCGGGAGGCGTCGCCCCGCTGGAGTCGACGCTGCGCGAGTGGCAGGACCGCCTGTCCGCCCGGGGTCGCGCCATGCTCACGGGCGCCGCCGCCCTGGACACCTACCTCGGCTCCCTGGACCCGGCACTCTGAGAAGGACCGGCTCACGACCGGGCGCCGGTGAAGCGGACGAAGGGGATGTGTCTGCCCACCTCGCGGTAGTCATCCTGGCCGCCGTCGACGACGAAGCCCATGATCTTGCAGAGCCGACGGGCCGCGGCGGGATGGCGGGGCGCGTACCTCGCCATGATCTCGGCACCCGCCTCGGTCTCGACGGGGGTGGCCGTCACCCGAAGGACACGGCCGCCGACCTGGATCGTCACCTCGGGAGTGGCCATGACGTTGCGGTACCAGTCGGCCTTGACGCCGAACCCCGATGCCGCGACGTAGCCGTGCTCGTCGTGATGGACGACCTCGATGACGGCCTGGCGGCGACGGCCCGAGACCCGTCCGGTGTGGGTGAGCAGCATGACGCGGTGGCCCATCAGCGGCCCCAGGCCCGCCCGGTACAGCAGGATGGGCAGCCGCCACAGCCTGCGGCGCAGCCCGGTCGGCGGGGCGGGCCTGTTGACGATCTCCATGGTTCAACCTCTTTCGGGTCCGGCGGTGGCCGGGGGCAGAAAGCTGTCCGCGCCGAACTGCCGGCGCAGGACGGGCGCGAACGGGCGACGGGTGATGAGCCGGTTGGTCAGGCTCTGGGTCGTCAGCCCGGCTCGGGTGACGGGCAGCAGCATCCGGGCGAACAGCAGCGCGTTGCGCTGGCGACGCCGTACCTGGGGTCGCATCCGTTCCTGGTAGCGGGCGAAGGCGCTCTCGTGGCCGGGCTCGGAGGCCAGCGCCTCGGCCAGCACGTACGCCCCGGCCATCGCCATGGACACGCCCTGGGCCGAGAGCATGGTCATGCAGCCGCACGCGTCGCCGACCAGGGCGACCCGGCCCCGATGCCAGGTGGGCATCACGACCTGGGCCATCGCGTCCATGAAGATGGACTTCCCCTCGGGGGCGTCGTCCAGCAACGACGGCGTGATCCAGCCCGCGCCGTCGAAGCGCGCCCGCAGCAGGTCCGGGCGCCGCTCACGCGGGACACTCTCGCCGTACGGCGAGCGGAACAGCAGCAGGGTGACCAGGCGGCCGGGTTCCCCACCGGGATAGACGACGACCTGGCGTCCCGGCTCGGTGTAGTGGGCGCGCACCCGGCCCCAGCCGTAGCGGTCGGTCACCGGGTAGGAGGCCAGGCGGCAGCCGAGGTGACGGACGAACCGCCTCTCGTGGCCGAAGACGAGCTCCCGGGTCCGCGAGTGGATGCCGTCGGCCCCCACCAGCAGGTCGAACCGCTCCCTGCCTCCGCCCGTGAAGCCGACCTCGACGGCCGTGCCGGTGTCGCGGACCTCGGCGATGCTCTCCCCGAAGCGGATCTCCACCTCGGTGGCGACGGCGTCGAGCAGGGCGCCTTCCAGCGTGGTGTGCATCAGCGGCAGGTGCGGTCCCCGGATGACCCGCTCCAGCAGCTCCGGCGTCAGACTGGCCTGGGAACTCCCTGAGGCGTCCACGAACTCGACGGCGTCGACCGGCAGCCGGTGCGGGGTCAGCCGGTCGAGGATGCCCATGCGGGTGGCCACGTCGTATCCGGTGCCGAAGAAGTCGACCCCGTACCCGCCAAGGCGACCGTGTGGCGCGCGTTCCACCACGACGGACTCGATGCCACGGTGCCGCAGCCAGTACGCCAGCGTGAGCCCGGCGATCCCGGCCCCGCTGATGAGGACCCTCATCCGTCCTCCCCCGGCAGTAGTTGCTCGGCCACGGCCAGCACCTCGGCAACGGGAAGCTCGCCGTCGATCATGTAGTGCAGCATCAGTCCGTCGATCGCGGCGACGACCAGGGTGGTGATCCCGATCGACCGGGCGGGCGGCCAGTCGGGGTGCGACCGGCCCAGGCGGTCGGCGATCCGCTCGCGGGCCTGGCGCAGTTCGTCGCGCAGCACCGCGCCCAGGGCCGGGTCGCGGGTCGCTCCGACGATCAGCTCCGCGGCCAGCCGGGTCGGCCCCTCGCCCGCCGTACGGGGCAGCAGGTCCGCGAGCGCGGCGAGCGCGGCCCGCTCGTCGTCGGCGCCGAGAAACTCCTCGACGAGCGGGTTGACGACGAGGTCGGTGGCCCGCCGGAAGATCGCCGCGTGCAGGCCGGGCAGGCCACCGAAGTGGTAGTGGATCAGGCCGGGATTGGTTCCCGCGCGCTCGGCCACGGCGCGCGTGGTGACGCCGGGCCAGCCCTGCTCGTCCAGGAGCGCGATGCCGGTCTCCACCAGCTGTTCGCGGCGCCGGTCGCCTCGCGCCGAGTTTGGTCGATCGGCCAAGTTGGTCATACGGCCAACTTAGCACAGTGAAAACGGTCAGGCCGTGTCGTCGGCGAAGTGCGACAGGACCATCCCGGTCAGGGCGGTGACGTCGGCGGCGGCCATCGGCTCGCCGGTCATGCCCATCCGGTGGAGCAGGGTTCCGACGACGACGTCGATGAAGAACAGGACCCGCGCCTCCGGCTCGCCGAGCGCCTCCTGGAGCGCGATCCGGTAGGGGTCCTGCAGCCGGGTGGACAGGATCTCGCGCAGGGCCGGGTCGCTGACGGCGTCGCTGAACACACCGGCGAAGGCGTCGCCGACCCCGGGTTCACCGATCTTCGCCACGATCCAGTGGATGGCCGACGACATCAGCTCGGCCCGCCCCGCGCCCTCCAGCGGCACCGGCCCGAAGGCGTCGAGCAGGCAGTCCACGATCAGCGCGCCCTTCGACGGCCAGCGGCGGTAGATCGTCGTCTTGGCGATCCCGGCCGCGGCGGCGATGCGATCGACGGTGGCGCGCGCGTAGCCCAGCTCGTGGACGGTGCTGAGCGTGGCGGCGAAGACCACGTCGTTGAGGCCGGTACGCGGACGGCCGGGCGGTCTGGAAGTCATGCGCACACGATACCGTTTTGCGCTACCTTAGGTATCGAAACCTGAAGTAGCGAAACCAAGGAGAAGTCATGAGCGAGTCCATCCTCACGGGACGTCCGCCGGAGCCGGACTGGGAGACGATGACGGCCGAGGAGCTGGCCGCCTACCAGGAGGCGGAGAACCGCTTCCGGGCCTCGGAGGCGCTGCGGCCCATCACCGGAGAGCCGGACCCCGGCGCCGAGATCGGCTGGGAGAAGGTGGCGCTGCCCGGCCGCGAGCTCCCGGTCCGGGTCCACCGCCCCTCGGCAGGAGGCGACCTGCCGCTCGTGCTCCATGTGCACGGCGGCGGCTTCGTCGGTACGGCGGCGCAGAGCGACTGGGTCAACAGCCGCCTCGCCGCCCACCTGCCCGCGCTCGTCGTCTCGGTCGAACACCGCCTCCTCAGCCAGAAGACCCCGCTGTCCGCGGCCGTCGAGGACGGCTGGGACGTGCTCGACCACGTGGTACGGCACGCCGCGCGCTGGGGCGTCGATCCGGCGCGGGTGGCCGTGTTCGGCGAGAGCTGCGGCGGGCTGGTCAGCGCGCTGGCGGCGATCAGGGCCAGGGAGACCGGCCTGCGGCTGCGGGCTCAGGTGCTGGTCAACCCCGCCGTGGACGTGACCGGGACGATGTTCGACCACACCTCGATCACCGAGCACGCCCACACCCCGGCCCTCGCCCTGCCGCAACTGCGGCTGTTCCAGCGGCTCGCCGTACCACCCGGGAGCGACCCGCGCGCGCTGTCTCCGCTGCAGGCCGACGACCTGGGCGGGCTGGCCCCGGCGCTCGTGATCGTGCCGACCCACGACCCGATCGCCGACCACGGCCGTCGCTACGCCGAACGGCTGCGCGCTGCCGGGACGTCCGTACGGCTCGCCGAATACCCGGGCGCCGGGCACGCGTTCCTCAGCGTGCCGGGGATGGCGCCGCAGGCCGAGGCCGCGCGAGCGGAGATCCTCACCTTCCTTGGAGAGGCCCTGTGAAACCGAACGAGCGACGGGCCGTCGCGGCGATGTACGTGGGCCTCGGACTCACCCTCGTCGCGGCGGCCGTGCCGTACACCACCCAGTTGCTGGCCGACCACGTGCGGGCCGGTTATCCCGCCTACACCCAAGAGCGGATCGACGCGGCCGTCACCACCTACCTGGTGCTGCTGTCGGTCGTCGGCGCGCTCGGCGTCGCCGCCTGGCTCTGGACGACCTGGGCCGTCAGGACGGGCAGGCGGTGGGCCCGTCCCGCGGTGACCGTGATGTCCGTGCTGGGGGTGAGTGTCGGGCTGGTGGGGCTGCTCACCAGGGACACCTCCGGCGACACCGGGCTGCCACCGGTGCTGGGCTGGGCCGGGATGGCTCCCTGGCTGGCGGCTCTCCTGGCGGTCGCGCTGCTGTGGAGGAACCCGCGACCGATGTCACGGTGACCGGCGCCGGTCGGCCCGGCCGGTGTGCAGGTAGAGGGTGTGCCCCCGCCCGTCGTCGCCGAGGAAGGCGAGCGGGGCGTGGACACCGCGCTCGGGCTCGACCGGGATCAGCGAGTCTCCGCGCCAGGCGACCAGTTCCGTCCGGTACGGTGCCTCGTCCAGGTCGGCGAAGACGCCGACGGGGACGCGTTCCAGCCACAGCCGTCCCCGCGCGTCCTGGCTCACCGTGGTCTCCGAGGTGCTCGACACGTAGGTGCCGACGTAGCGGGAGGCGTCCCGGGGGGTCGCGGCCGGGTCGGGCACCGGCCGCGCGGGCAGCTCGACGCCCGCGAGGTCGTTGAGCACCCGGCCCGCCACCTCGGCGTACACCCGGCGCGAGAGGCCGCCGTTGGTGAGGACCGCCACCGCCACGTCACGGCCCGGCACCACGCGCAGGAACGCCGACTGACCGATGGTGTTGCCGTCGTGGCCGAAGACCGTGTCACCGGACAGGTCGAAGAGCTCCCACCCCAGACCCCAGGCCACGCCCTGGGCGATGTCGGGCTGGGTGACCTGGGGCCGCCGCATGGCCCTGACGCTCTCCCGGCTCAGCACGCGGGCGCCGTCCGGGCCGAGACCGTCGGCCAGGTGCATCCGGGCGAAGGCCAGCAGGTCGCGGGCGCGCATCGCGAGCATCGACCCCGCGGGGGCGTTCGAGCGCGTCATCGCCCACACGGGGCTCGGTTCGAGCGGGCCGCCCGGCGTCCGCTCGATGTGCCCGACCGCCGTACGGTGGACGATCGCCTCGTAGGGGTCGTTGGCGGCGTGGGTCATCCCGAGCGGTGTGAACAGGCGCGTCCTCATGCAGACGTCGAACGGCTCCCCCCGAAGCACCTCGACGATCCGCCCCAGCACGCAGTATCCGGCGTTGTTGTAGGAGAACATCTCCCCCGGCTCGAACAGCTGAGGCACCTCACGCAGGACGTCCACGTACTTCTCGACGCAGTCGTCACCCTTGCCGGTGTCGGTGAAGATGTCCCCCTCGAACCCCGAGACATGACACAGCAACTGCCGTACGGTGATCCGCTCCGCCGCCCGCTCGTCGGCGACCCGGAACTCGGGAAGGTAGGTCCGCACCGGAGCGTCGAGATCCAGCCTGCCCTCGTCGACCAGCCGCATGGCCAGCGTCGCGGTCAGCACCTTGGTGATCGAGCCGATCTGGAAGAGGGAGTCGGCCGTGGCCTCGACGCCGGTGACCGTGTTCAGCGTCCCGGCCGCGACGTCGATCGCCTCGTCCCCCGCGGACACCGCCACCGCCGCCCCGGGAACCCCGCTCTCGGCGAGCAGGTCCGGCAGCCGGTGCCGCAGCCACGCGTTGATCCCGTCCAGTTTCGACACCGGCATCCCCTCTGGTCATCGGCCTCGTCCCGGACGAGCATAGGCACGGCGGAGGGGACGGCGTTCGTCGGCTTCCACCGTGGACGGCGTGGCGGTTCGTGGGACCGGCCAAGTCTCAGGGGCCGATCCCCTCAAGGGCGAGCAGGAGCAGGCGGTCGGTCTCGGCGCACGGGTCGGGATGCCGTTCGGTCGCCAGCGAGAGGGCGTTGACCAGGGTGAGCAGGTCACCGACCGACACGTCAGGCCGTACGGCGCCCGCCTGCCGGGCACGGGACAGCAGTTCCTCACCGGCGTCGCTGACCTTCCCGTGGCAGGTCACGCTCCGCTCCGCGTGGTCGAGCTCGCAGGCGCTCCGCAGCAGTGACGCGGCGAGGCCGCGCACGTTGGCGGCGTAGGCGCCGATGGCCCTGAGCCAGGTGACGAGCGCGGCCCCGGGGTCGGGGTCCGCGGCCAGCTCGCGGGCCTGGGAGCACAGTGTCTCGACGCGGTCGAGGAACACCGCTTCCAGCAGCGCCAGGCGGGAGGGGAAGTGCCGGTGCAGCGTCGCGGAGCCGACCCCGGCCTGCCGGGCGATCTCCTCAAGCGAGGCGTCGGCGCCGTCTCTGGCGACGGCGACCTGGGCCGCGGCCAGGATCCGGTCGTGGTTGCGCCGCGCGTCCGCGCGTTTCGGCCGTTCCAACACCGTATCTCCCGCTTGCCAAGTGGGGTGGTCCCCCATATCGTACCTTGAGAGACCAAAATGGGGTGCCACCCCACTTATCCGTGGAGGCCTGACGTGCCCGAACCCATACTCGTCACCGGCGCGACCGGCAAGCAGGGCGGCGCCGTGGCGCGGGCCCTCCTCGCCGCCGGGACGCCCGTACGGATCCTCGTCCGCGACCCGGAGTCGGAGGCCGCAAGGGCCGTCCGGGCACTCGGCGCCGAACCGGTCCGCGGCGACCTCGACGACCCCGCGTCCCTGGAGCCCGCGACGGCCGGGGTCCGGGGGGTGTTCTCGGTGCAGACCCCGGACCTCACAGCCCTCATGACCGACGGCGAGGTGACCCGTGGCCGCAACCTCGTCGAGGCCGCGAAGGCCGCCGGGGTGACGCAGTTCGTGCACACCTCGGTCTCCGGCGCCGGAGACCCCGACCAGGCCGTGCCCGGCTGGACGCCCGACGAGTGGAGCCGTCACTACTGGGCGAGCAAGGCCCGCCTCGACGACCTCGTGCGCACCGCGGGATTCCCCCACTGGACGGTCCTCAAGCCCGCCACCTTCATGGAGAACCTGCTCGGCTGGTCCCACATGTTCGGCGACTGGCCGGAGCACGGGTTCGTCACGGCGTTCGCGAGGGACACGAAGCTGTCGCTGGTGGCGGTGCGGGACATCGGCGCGACGGCAGCCGCCGCCTTCGCCGACCCGGTGAGGTTCACCGGCGCCGACATCGAACTGGCCGGTGACCTCCTGACGATGACCGAGATCGCCGAGGTCCTGTCCGGCGTGCTCGGCCGTACGGTGGAGGCTCCTGTCCTGTCCGGTGAGCAGGCCGTCGCGCGGGGGCTTCCGCCCATGATGGTCAACACGCAGGAACGGATCAACGTGATCGGCCAGGCGGCCCGCCCGGAGCACGCGCACGCGTTCGGCCTGACCATGACCGGCTTCGCCACCTGGGCCCGCACCGCCTTCGGCTGACGGGGGGTGGCAGGTGATCGCCTGGCATCGTACCGTTCAAGCATGCGGGACATCCGGATCAGTGACGAGGTCGCGTTGGTCCTGACGGCGGAGAAGGTCAACGCGTTGCGGACCGGCCCCGACCCCGGGGTCACCCAGTGCGTGACCTGCGAGGGGCAGGCCGACGCCGACGCCGAGCCGGTCAGCGTCCTGGTCGTACGGCATCCCACCCCGGGCGACGGCACGATCTTCAACGTCCTCTTCGCCCACGCCGCCTGCGCCCCCTCGACCGTCACCGACAGCGAGGTGGTCTTCGACCTCGCCGCGATGATGGAACGCATGCGCCTGATCCCCACTGTGTCCGCCGACGACGAGGGACCGGTGGCCGCCGGGCTGCTGATGGAGCCGATGTTCCCCGACGTGGAGAAGGCCGAGGCCCCGGCCAACGCCTACCTGGCGGCGTTCCTGCGTCACGGCCTGCCGCTGCTGAGCCTCCACGACATCGACGACCTCACCCCGGTCCGGGGCTGGCGGGCGGTCATCACCCCGGGAGAGCGCCCGCGCCTGCTGCGGGCGACGATCACCTGCGACAGCGCGGAACCCGGCAGGGGACCGTTGATCGTCGCGGCCGACGCCCCGATCGTCGTCGACCAGGGCTGGCTGCGGATCGTGTCCGCCTCCGGCGCGATCCGGCTCTACGCCGGGCTGCTGGGAATCGGCCGGAGCTCGGACCGGGACCTGATGACCGTGGTACGCGCGATCGGCACCGCCGCCCGGCAGGGAAACCTGTGCGGCGGCCTCATCGACGCGGTCCTCATCGGCACCTGACACCCCCGCTCACGGTTTTCTCATCGTGGACGCGTACAACGATGTCGTGGACCCCCGAGTCGCCGCGAAGGTGTTGGTCGTCGATGACGAGCCCAACATCCGCGAACTGCTGTCCGAGGCCCTTGAGCTGAACGGCTTCGCCGTACGGACCGCTCCTGACGGGCGGCGCGCACTGGAGGCGGTGGCCAGGGAGCGGCCGGACATCATCGTGCTGGACGTGATGATGCCCGGTCTGGATGGATTCACGGTCGCGCGGAGGTTGCGTGAGACCGGCGACAGCCCCATGGTGCTCTTCCTGACCGCCAGGGACGCGGTGTCCGACCGGATCGCGGGGCTGACCGCGGGCGGCGACGACTACGTGACCAAGCCCTTCAGCCTGGAGGAGGTGGTGCTGCGGCTGCGGGCGATCATGCGCAGGATGCGCCCGCCCGGGGAGCAGGCCGACGACGGCGTGCTGCGCTACGCCGACCTGGAACTCGACGAGCAGGCCCATACCGTACGGCGGGCGGGACGGCCCATCCACCTGTCGCCGACCGAGTTCAGCCTGCTGCGCTACCTGATGATCAACGCGGATCGGGTGGTCAGCAAGGCGCAGATCCTCGACCGCGTGTGGGACTTCGGCTTCGAGGGCGAGAGCAGGATCGTCGAGTCGTACATCAGCTACCTGCGCAGGAAGATCGACGCCGAGGGAACACCGCTGATCCACACGCTGCGCGGCGTCGGCTACCGGCTGCAGAGACCCTCGTGAGAGCGGTCCGGTCCCTGCGGCACCGGCTGCTGGCCGCGCTGCTCGGCCTGTGCGCGCTCGGCCTCGGGGCCTTCGCCACCGCGAGCGTGCTGCTCCTGGAACACTCGCTGCAGTCCAGGATGGACACCCAGCTGACCGAGGTGGTGACCACCTTCAGCAGGCACCCGCTCCCCCCTCCCCCACCGGCGGAGGGGGCCGTGCAGCTTCCGACGCAGTTCAGGATCGCCCTTTACGACCCCTCCGGGTCCCTGCTGCTCAGCCTGCCGGCCGACATCTCCGACGGACCGGCCATCCCCGTCGAGACGATCTCCACGATCCCGCCGGGACCCGTCACCGTGCCCGCCAGGACGGGGTCGGGGCAGTGGCGCGTGCTGCTGAGGGTCCTGCCCAGCGGCACCAGGATGGCGGTCTCGATGTCGCTCGAACCCAACCGGGCGACCGTCCGCCAGCTCCTGGGAATCGAGGCGGCCGTCGGCGTCCTGGTGTTGCTGCTGCTCGGTGCCCTGGCCCTCGCGGTGGTACGGCTCGGCCTGCGCCCGCTGACCCGGATGGAGCGTACGGCGCAGGCCATCTCGGGCGGGGACATCGACCGCAGGGTGGGCGACGTCGATCCGGGCACCGAGACGGGACGGCTCGGCCTCGCGCTCAACACCATGCTGGAGCGCCTGGCGACCGCGCTGCGCGAGTACGAGCGCTCGGAGCGGCGGCTGCGTCACTTCGTGGCCGACGCCTCCCACGAACTGCGCACCCCGCTCACCTCCATCCGGGGCTTCGCCGAGCTCTACCACCACGGCCAGGGCGACAGGGACCCGGTGGCCGAGCGGCTGCTGCGCAGGATCGAGGGCGAGGCCGAACGCATGAGCGTCCTCGTCGAGGACATGCTGCTGCTGGCCCGCCTGGACCGGGAACCCGCGCTCGAACCCAGCATCGTGGACCTGCACGTGCTGGCCGGGGACGTGGTCCACGCCGCCAGGGCCCGCGACCGTGGACGGTCGATCCGGCTGGTCGTCTCCGAGGAACCGGTGTTCGTGCTGGGCGACGAACACCGGCTGCACCAGGTCATCGCCAACCTGGTCGGCAACGCCGTGACGCACACGAACCAGGGCGCGGAGGTGCACGTCCGGGTCGGCTCACGGGCGGTCGCCGGGCTTCCCGTCCCGGGAACCGTGCACGCCGGTTCCGGACCCGTCCCGCACACCAGGGCCGCGCTGGTCGAGGTGCGTGACGAGGGGCAGGGCATCGATCCTAGGCACCTGCCGCACGTGTTCGACCGGTTCTACCGCGCTGACGCCGGCCGCTCCCGCGGCAGCGGCGGGACCGGGCTCGGACTGGCCATCGCGGCGGCACTCGTGGGGGCGCACGGCGGCCGGATCGAGGTGACGAGCGCCCCCGGCAGCGGAACCGTCTTCCGCGTGCTCCTGCCGTTCCACCAGCCCCGGGACGGCTGAGCGCGCCATCTGTTCACCTTCACGTCAGCCGCAGTTCACACATTATTCCCAGCTTCGTACTGTCAGATGTGTGCTGACGAAAGGAGGAACATGCTGCAAAGGTTCCGCAAGAAGACCGTCTCCGCAGCTCACGACAGTGACCAGCCGCTTTCTGAGGCGGAGGTGAACGGTGAGGAAGGCCACCGGCTGCGGGCACCGAGCAGGTTTCACGCCTTCAACCGGTACGAGATCAAATACCTCGTGAGCACGGCCGTCGCCGCCGAGCTCAGGCAGGAGATCGAACAGCGGCTCGACCGCGACCGCCACAGCGGCGAAAAGGGCTACGGCATCTGGAGCTCCTACTACGACACCCGGCAGCTCCGGTTCTACTGGGAGAAGATCGAGGGGCTGAAGTTCCGCAGGAAGCTGCGGATCCGCCACTACGGCGACCGCTCGACCGTGAACGACGACACCCCGGTCTTCGTCGAGATCAAGCAGCGGGTCAACCGGGTCACCCAGAAACGCCGGGTGCGCCTGCCGTACCGGGACGCGCTGCTGCTGTGCGACGGGCGGCGGATGGTCGAGCACGACCCCTCCCAGCGGGCCTTCCTCGAAGAGGTGCTCGACCTGGTCCTGCGCCTCGACCTGAGGACCACCGCGATGACCGGCTACCAGCGCCACGCCTACGTGGGCCGCGACGCCGACGTGGGCCTGCGCGTCACCTTCGACCAGCGCATCCGCGGCCGTGACCGCGACTTCCACCTCGGCGCCGACGCGGAGAACCGCCTCATCGTCCCGGCGAGCATGTCGATCGTGGAGGTCAAGGCCAACGAGCGCGTGCCGTACTGGCTGACCGACCTGACCGCCAAGCGGAACCTGCAGGTGGCGCGCGTCTCCAAGTACTGCCAGAGCGTGGAGGCCTACGGGCTGGCCCCGCGCTCGGTTTTCCACGTTCCCGACCACGACCTCGACCACCACCGGTCGACCGTCCTCTCGGAGGCCTGACCCCCCATGGATCTCCCCTTCCAGGATCTTTCCGGCACGTTCAGCGTGGCCGACATCGCGATCGCGATGGCGCTGTCGTTCGTGCTCAGCGCGATGATCGGCTGGGTGTACCGGGCCACGCACCGCAACGTGTCCTACAGCCAGTCCTACGTCCAGACGCTGGTCATCCTCGGCATGCTGATCTCGTTGATCATGCTGGTCGTCGGATCGAACATCGCCCGCGCGTTCGCGCTGGTCGGCGCCCTTTCGGTGGTACGGTTCCGCAACGCCATCAAGGAGACGCGCGACGTCGGGTTCATCTTCCTGGTGATGGGCGTCGGCATGGCCGTCGGCACCCGCTTCTACCTGCTGGCCATCGTGGCCGGGGTCGCGATCTCACTGATCATCATGGTCATGAGCAGGTTCAACTGGTTCCAGCTGAACGTGCGCCGCCAGGTGGTCAAGGTGCAGGTGCCCGCGGACGAGGACCTCACCGCCGTGATCCAGGACGTGCTGGTCCGGCACACCGACGAGTTCGAGCTGGTCAGCATGGAGTCGATCCGCGGCGGCGCTCTCACCGAGCTGATGTACACCGTCAAGATCAAGAAGGGCAGTGAGCCCGCGGACCTCATCGCCGGGCTGCGCGAGCGCAACCACGGCCAGTCGGTCACGGTCCTGACCGGGTACGACCAGACGGATCTGTAGGCCCGGTATGACACAGCTCAGGCACCGCATCCCGGTCAGCCTCCGGCACAACTGGAAACTGGTCGTGCTGTGCGTGGCGTTCCTGGTCGCCTGCTGGGGCGTGTTCGGCAGCGGGACGATCCGTCCGTACGTCACGACCGTCCAGGCCGCAGAAGCCAAGACCGTCATCACGAACCTGACCGGCACCAAGGACCTGTTCGACACCTCCGTGGCGCACGAGGTGAAGCTCACCTTCACCGACGCCGCCTACGCGGACATGCTGGGCGAGTACTTCAAGGACGACGAGAAGAAGTACGTCGAGGCCGACCTGGTCGTCGACGGCACCACGATTCCCAGCGTGGGCATCCGGCTCAAGGGCAACTCCACCCTGATGGGGCTGACCTGGAAGGGCCAGACCAAGCAGCGGAACTTCCCCGGTGGCGGCCGACGGCCCGGGGGCTTCCCCGGCGGGTTCCCTGACGGGTTCAAACCGCCCGGCAACGGGCAGCCCCGGGGCGACGGCGGACCGCCTGGAGGTGGCATGTTCGGTGGCCCTCCGGGAGGCCTGTTCGGCGCGTCCCTCAAGGGTGAGGAGCCGGAGAACCTGCCGTGGCTGATCAGCTTCGACGAGTTCGTCGAGGGCCGCCGCTACCAGGGCCACAGCCAGGTGGCGGTACGGCCTGCCGCGATGGGCTCGACGACGATGCTGAACGAGGCGCTGGGCATCTCGGTGGTCGGCGCCTCGGGTGAGCCGACCCAGCGCGCGGCCTACAGCTCCTTCTCGGTCAACGGCCGCCCCTCGAAACCGCGCCTGCTGGTGCAGTACCTCGACGAGGGCTACGCGGAGGAGCTCGGCGACGGCGTACTGTACAAGTCGCTGGCCACGAGCTCCTTCGAGTACAAGGGCGAGGACCAGACCGGGTACACCACCGACTTCAAGCAGATCAACAAGGTCGGTGGAAGGGACATGCAGCCGGTCATCGACCTGATCAGTTGGGTGAGCAAGGCCTCGGACGCCGAGTTCGCCGCGGGCCTCGGCGACCGGCTGGACGTGGAGTCGTTCGCCCGCTACGCGGTCCTGCAGAACTTCATGGTCAACTTCGACGACATGGCGGGACCCGGGCGCAACTACTACCTGTGGTACGACCTGGGCACCAAGAAGTTCACGGTCATCACCTGGGACCTCAACCTCGCCTTCAACGGCGACGCCAAGAGCGGCATCCACGACACGATCAGGATGAGCTTCGGTCAGGGACCTCCCCAGCAGAACCCGCAGGCACAACCCGGGCAGCAGGGTCAGGCACCCCAGATGCCGCAGGGCTTTCCCCCACCCGGCGACATGGGGCAGGGGCCTCCCGGTGGCGGCGGTATGCCGCGCATGGGTCACCCGCTGAAGGAGAAGTTCCTCAAGAACGCCACGTTCAAGAAGGTCTACGAGGAGCAGTACCGCGCCCTCTACACCAAACTGCTCAAGAACGGCGCCGCCACCGGCCTGCTCGACGACCTCGTCGCCTCCTACAAGCTGAACGCCGGGGCCGACGCCGCCAAGGTCGAGACCGAGGCGCAGACGCTGCGCACGTTCCTGCGGACCAGGGCCGAGGCACTGAGCTCCGACAAGGCGATCAGCGGCGTGTGACACCCGCCCCGGGTTCCGCGGACTCACCCTGAGCCTGCGGAACCCGGGGCTCACCGCCCGGCTGGTTTGAAGCGGGCGTTGCTCGCGCCGCACTCAGGGCGGTGAGCCGTGACCGGTCGCGGTCCTGCGGCGGTTGCGTTGACGCCGCTGTGCGCCTCCCCAACTCCCCGGGGTACGGCAGGCGAACCCGGACCTGAAGCCGACCGGTCTGACGGCCAGGTCAGCCGAGGACGAACGGGATTCTCGCCGCCAACTCCCCCAGCTCGGCCCGTTCCGCGCTGGTCGGAGCGCGGCGCCCGGTGCCGACCAGCAGCGCGTCCGCATCGGAGAAGGACGTGGGGAACGCGGTCCCGGCGATCTTCTCCAGCATCTCGCGGGTTCTGGCGAGCCCCTCCGCGGGTGGCCCCGCCACGTGCGGGAGGTGCGCGACCAGGTCGAGGTGGTGCAACGTCCACTCCAGGACGTATGCGGACAGGTAGTCCCCCGCGGTGAGAACCTGCCCCTGGGTCTCGACCCGCAGATCGGGATCGGCCAGTACGGCGGCGCGACCGGCCGCCGAACCGACGTCGTCGAGGTGGAACGTCAGCAGCCGCGGCTCCTCGTAGGCGGCGGCCAGGCGGACAATGAGCGCGTCGAGCGGATCGTCACCGGTCGGCGGCTCCGTGGCGACGTTCCAGTAGGTCACCGCGTCACGGGTCGGCTCCGACTCGGCGGGCGTCACGAGGGTGATCAGGACATCCTGGGCGTCGATGACCAGGTGACACACCAGATCCCGCACAAGCCATCCCGCACAACCCGACGGCCGCGCGAAGTCCTCATCCGCCAGCCCGGCGACCGCCGTACGCAACGCCGTCCAGGTCTGTGAGAAAAGATCCACATCCGCACGGTACGGCGACGCCGCAGCAGTGGGCAAACGCATTCCGCTCATCGGCCCATCGCGGTGGTTCCCCAGCCGTGTTCCCGCAGGTCGAAACCGTACCGGCGCCGTCGTCGCCCACTCCGACCCTGACCAGACCGTCCACGCCTACGAGGACCCCATGCCGCCGCGCCCGGCCCCGGGCAGGGGACGGGTGAACCGGGTCCTGGCTGGGCGGTCAGAAAGGACGCGTCACGACCGGTCCGCCTCGTCCAGCACCCGGGCAAGCTCGACCGGCCTGGTGATCATCGGCCAGTGTCCGGAGTCCAGGGCGACCATGTCGTGTCCGGGCAGGTCGGGCTGGTCTCCGGGGTCTCCCGTGCAGGTGATGTAGGTGCGCGGTAGTTTCCGCACCGCGTCGAGGTCGTCCGGCGCCGGATCCTGGTAGGTGCCGATCGGGTGGCCGACGCCACGGGCGCGCAACCACGCGCGGTCCTCGGGGGTGAGCCCGTGCTCGCCGAGGTTGGCGTCGATGATCTCATCACTCATCACCGGGATCAGCCCGTCCCGCACGGTCGCCATGATGGCCTCGACGATAAACGCGGGGGTGATGTCGAACAGGCTCCTGCCCGGCTCCGGCAGGGACGCGGCGACGTAGACGACCTGGGCGATCCGCTCGGGAATCGCGTTGGCGGCGACCGTGGCCGGGGCTCCGGCGTAGGAGTGCGCCACGAGCACCACCTCGTTCAGCCCGCCGTACTCGATCGCCGCCGTGATGTCGCGGGCGTGCGTGGTGAGCGTCGTGGCGGGTGAGCCCAGATGCGCGCGGTCACCGAGTCCGGTGAGTGTCAGTGGATGAACCCGGTGGCCGTGAGCGGTCAGTGACGGCGTGACCCGCTCCCAGGCCCACGCGCCAAGGAACATACCGCCGACAAGAACGATGGTCGACACCTGGCCGACTCCTTTCGGTCGATCTCCTACTGACCGCAACGCTAGGCCGGATTGTGGACGTTTTCTGCCCTTATTAGAATCGGGACCATGTCCCGTCCGGCGACCCGTGTCCTGGCGCTGCTGGAGATCCTCCAGGACCGCGGCCTGGTCTCCGCCGACGAACTGGCCCGGCGCCTGGAGACCGACACCCGCGCCGTCCGCCGGTACGTCACGGCCCTGCGCGACATGGACATTCCCGTCGAGTCGGTCCGTGGGCGCTACGGCGGCTACCGGCTCGCGCACGGCGTGCGCCTGCCGCCCCTGATGCTCACCGACGACGAGGCGGTCGCCGTCGCCACGGCACTGGCAACCGGCGGGCACGAACCGGTCGGCGAGCCGGGCCCGTCCGACCGGGTGCTGGTCAAGCTCAACCGCGTCATGTCCCCGCCGCTCCGCAGGCGCGTCGCCGTACTGGTCGCCGCGACCTCCGCGACGACGGGCCCGCTGACGCCGGAACCGCAACTGGTGCTGACGCTGGCGGCGGCCGTCCACGCGCGTCACACCGTACGGATCGAGCACACCCGTGGCGCACGCGAGGTAGACCCCTACGGACTCGTCGTGCACGCGCGCCGCTGGTATCTGGTCGGCCACGACCACCTGCGCGACACCGTCCGCGTCTACCGCCTGGACCGGGTCGGCGGCGCCGCGGAACTACCCGGCCGGTTCACCCCTCCCGAGGGGTTCGACCCCGTCGATCACGTCCTGCGCACGTTGACCCTCGGCGCCTGGACCCACCGCACTGAGGTGTGGCTCGACACCGACCTGGAGACCGCCCGCGACCGCCTGCCCACCACCTTCGGCGACCTGTATCCGTGCCCCGAGGGCGGGGTGCTCCTGGTCAGCGGAGTGGAGGACCTACCGGCCATGGCCCGCGTCCTCACCGGCCTCCCCTGGCCCTTCACCGTCAGAACCCCACCCGCCCTGATCACCGCCCTCGCCGAACACGTCACCTCCCTCACCAAGGCCGTCACCCGCTCCCAGCTCACCGGGGATCCTCCCAGGTGACCACCCCGTGCCGGTGGGCGTAGACGGCGGCCTGCACCCGCGTCCGCAACCCGAGCTTGGCCAGGATCCGCTCGATATGGATCTTGACCGTGCCGGGTGAGATGACCAGCCTCCGGGCGATCTCGGCGTTGCTGTCCCCACCGGCCAGATGACGCAGCACGTCGGTCTCACGCGGCGTCAGGGTGGCAAGCTCCTCCGTCACCGGACGCGGCGAGGTGGCCGCGAAGCGATGCAGCAGACGCGGGGTCACCTGCGGATCCACCAATCCCTGCCCCTCGTGGGCGACCCGTACCGCGTCGAGAATCAGCCCGGGATCGCTCTCCTTCAGGAGAAACCCCACGGCCCCCGCCTGCAGGGCACCGAACAGGTAGTCGTCCAGGTCGAACGTGGTCAACGCCACCACGGCCGGTGCGGAATCGAGGGCGAGCAGACCACGGATCGCGGCCAAGCCGTCCATACGCGGCATGCAGATGTCGGTGAGCACCACGTCGGGCCGGTGCCGCCTGGCCATCTCGACCACCTCGAATCCGTCCGACGCCATCGCCACGACCTCCAGACCTGGCTCGGACGACAGGAGCATCCGCAGGCCCTCCCTGGTCGACACCTGGTCATCGGCAACGATCACCCGGATGCTCACCGGCGCGCTCCTTCCACGTCACGACGTCCCACGGTCGCTGCCTCACGGGTTCCGTCCAGCGGCAGGCTCGCGGCCACCCGCCAACCGTGCGGATCGTACGGCCCGGCGCTGAGCGTGCCACCGAGCAGTACGGCTCGCTCGCGCATCCCGCGCACGCCACTCCCCCACGCCACGTCAGGATCGGCGGGAAGCGCCCGGCCGTCGTCCTCCACGACGACCGATACGGCCCCGGAGCTCCTGCCAACCCGCACCGTGGCGTGCGAGACCCCGGAGTGCCGCATCACGTTGGTCAGCGACTCCTGCACGATCCGATAGACCCCATTTCTGACCTGCGGGGAAACACCCCTCAGCAGAAGATCGCCGTCCAGCCGCACCCGCAGCCCCTGCCGCGACAGGCGGGCGGCCAGCGCGCCGAGATCGGTGCCGCCGTCCTCGTCGCGGAGCAGGCCGAGCAGCCGCCGGGTCTCCCCGAGCGCGGTCGCGGAGATCTCGGCGATCGTCTCCAGCGCGCGGTCGGCGTCCTCGGCGGTGCCTCGCCGCGCCCCCACGGCCTGTAATCGGATCGCGCTGAGGTGGTGGCCCACCACGTCGTGCACATCGCGGGCGATCCGGGCGCGTTCCTCAGCCCGCTCGACAAGGGCGAGGTGCCGGGCCCTGTCGTGACGCAGGCGCAGGGCATGGCCGAGCGCGACCGGGGCGAGCCCCGCGGACACCGACATGGCCAGCCGGGACAGATACGGCGGCGTCCCGTCGAGCATGAGGTCGAGCGCGACCAGCCAGCAGGTCACGGTCACCGCGGTCATCGGGCGTCCCCGGTCACGGTGGTAGGCGGCCGAACCGAAGGCGGCCACCGTGACCCAGGCGCCGACCGGCGGCTGACCGAGCATGATCGCGAGCAGGACGACGGCACCCGAGGCCAGGGCCGCCGTCAGCGGCAGGCGGCGGCGTACGGCCAGCGGCGCGCACACCGCGCAGACCAGCAGGCCCCACACCGGCGTGAACCCGCTATCGGAGTCGGCGAGCACGCTGGTCAGCAGCGGCACTCCCAGCGTTACCAGCGCCGTCGTCGCCGCCAGTGCGGCATCCCGGACGATCACCGGCAGCGCCCGCCATGATCCGGTCATGATCGGGGGATCCTGGCTATCAGGTCGCCGGGGCAGCGTGCCTCGGAAGGCGGGAGCGTCCCGGTGGTCAGATAGTCGTGGACGTACCGGCGCAGGCAGGTGGTGTCGAGCCCGGAGGCTCCCTGCATGAGGTAGGCGGCGTGCCCGTCACCGTGCCTGACCACGCGTGCCCCGGGCAGTTGCGCGGCCATGTGCTCGGCGGCGAGGTTGGGCGTGTTGTCGTCGGTGTCGCCGATGGAGACCAGCACGGGCGGCACGTTCCGCACCCGCGGCGGATGCGGCGGGTAGGAGGGGTCCGCCCTCACGCCCAGGCAGCGGGCGACCTGGTAGCGGCCCTGGATCCAGCCGATCCGTGGCGCGGCAGCGCGCAGACGCGACTCGACGGCCAGGAAGTCGAGGTAGTCGGGCACCTGCGGCATGAAGTCGTGGCACATCAGTGCCCGGTGGGGGTATCCGGGGCCCTCGGCGGCCGGGGGCAGCAACCGCGCCAGGGCCGTGGCGTCGCCGTCGGCCGCCTCGCGCAGCGCCGAGGCCAGTCTCGGCCAGGCGGGCGGGGTGAGCCCCTCTCGCACGGCGACGAGGAACTCCCGCTCGTTCACCGTACGGTTCCCGGCGGGCAGAGGCGTCCGCCTGGCGCGGGCGAGGAGATCGTCGAACACCTCGATCGCGTCGTCGCCGCCCAGCGCGCACCCGGCCGCGCACCAGTCGCGGAAGCGGCTGAACTGCCGCTCCTCGGTGAGCGCGTTGTCCAGCAGCCAGCGTTCCAGCGACGTCCAGGTGTGGTCGGCGACCCCGTCCAGCACCATCCGGCCGACCCTGTCGGGGAACAGCTCCAGGTAGGCCTGGCCGTGCACGGTGCCGTAGGAGTTGCCGAGGTAGCGCAGCCTCCGCTCACCGAGCGCGGAGCGCACCGCCTCCAGGTCGTGGGCCACCTGCCAGGAGGTCAGGCCCGCGTAGGCGGTGCCCATGGCCGTACGGCAGGAGGCGTCGTAGGCGGCGTTCGCCCGCGCGTGCGCGCGCCAACTCTTCTCGCCGGGACGCAGGATCAGGCCGGTGAGGTCGGGAGGTCGCCTCGCGCACTCCACGATCGCGTTGTCGCTCCGGCTGACCGCGCTCCTCGCATTGACCAGGATCACGTCGAACCAGGTGGTCAGCTCCGACACCACCGCGGGCATGGACCGCACGTCCTGGATGGTCGCCCCGCCGCCACCCGTGTTGACCACGAGCGGGCCCAGGCTCCGTGAGGGATCACGCGCGGGCATCCTGGCGAGGTTCACCCGGGTCTTCTGGCCGTCTGGCCGCTTCCAGTCGATAGGGACGGTGAGGTCGGCGCACTGCATGCCGTCCCCGCACTCGGCCCATCTCAGGGTCTGACCCGAAGTCTGGGGTGCGGCGACCATCGTCGTGCCCAGTGCGAGAGCGGCCAGCACCCTCCTGAAGGTTCTCACGGAAGAAATCTCACCCGAAGAGCCGCGTCGGGGCATCTGCCGTACGGCATATCCTCAGCTCGCCGAGGAGGCGCAGACGGGTGTCAGCGGCTCTCGACGGCCATTCTCAGGCCCAGGGTGATGAGGACCGTGCCGCTGATCGCTTCCAGGCGGCGGCGGATCGCCGGGCGGCGGAACCACGCACCGGCCCGTCCGACCACGGCCGCCAGCGCCAGATACAGGATGATCTCGATGGCCACCTGGACCGCGGCGAGCAGCGCGGTCGTGGCGAACAGGGGCCGGTCGGCGGGGACGAACTGGGGATAGAACGCGATCATGAAGGCGGCGATCTTCGGATTGGCCAGCATCACCACCGCCCCCTCACCGAACGCCCTCCACCAGGACGAGGAGCCCGGCTCGGGCTTCTCAGCATCCTCGATCACCACGCCGCGCCATGCCGTACGCCACGCCTTGAAGCCGAGGTAGAGCAGGAAGCCCGCGCCCACCACGCGCAGGACCAGGAAGGCCATCTCCGAGGCGGCGACCAGGGCGGTGATCCCGGTCGCGGCGAGCAGCGCCCACACGTACAGGCCAGCCTCCAGGCCCAGAACCGTGGGCACCGCGCCGGAGAAACCACGCAGGGCCGCGCGGCGCAGGATCAACGCCATCGCCGGGCCCGGGGAGGCGGAGATCAGCACGACGGCGAGGACGAAGGTGGGCAGAACGGAGAGGAGGTCCATGGGGCTCATCATGATTGCCCACATATGGCCTGTTCAACGTATTTCACGCCGCCTGTGATGGAACCAGACGGCGTAGGCCAGCAGGACCAGCACGGCCGCGTCGATCGTCAGTGTCACCAGCGAGCGCACCACCAGCCCGGCGCCCAGCGTCGCGATCAGCGTGACCGCCACCACGCCCATCGCCGCCAGCAGGCCCAGCCGTACGCCCAGGGCCGGTTGGGGCACCGGCTCGCTCAGCGGCCTGCGCCACAGCCACCAGCAGGCCGAGCCAAGTGCCGCCAGCGTGATCAGCGATCCCACCAGGTACACCCCCTCCTCCTCCATCAGCGTCAGGTCACCGGCGGCGACCAGCCACTCGTCCACCAGGCGATCCCACGCCAGGTGGGTGGCGACCCCGACGGCGGCGGCCACCGGCCACCACGCCCAGTGTGCCGCCCGTGCCCGGCCACGACGCCCCATCCTGCGGGCCAGCGCCTGGGGCAGCAGGGCGCGGGCCGGAGCGGCGCACACCGTGATCACCCCCGCGAGCACCAGCGCGAACACCACATCGACGGCCAGCGAACTCGCCTGTACCCGGTGGGTGTATCCGGCGTCGAGCAGTTGCCACCAGGGCACGCCCACCGGAGCGATCACACCACCGAGCCCGTAGGGAACGAAGTAGGGAAAGTCAGGAATCATCGCCCCCGCAGCCAGCGCCGTCGGCGGCAGGAAACGGCGCAGCGGCACCGCAACGACAGGATGAATAAGGGTAAAAGGCACAAAAGTGCACAATACCGGCAACGCGGGTCAGGTCGGTCCACGGCAATTGGCCGGTGGGTGTACGGCGTGACGGACCGGGGCAAGCGGCTCTTCCGCGGTTTGACCCACCCGGCGCGAACGCCGATCTCCCCCACACGAACCGGGCGGTGGTCGTGCGGTCAGTCGAAGAGCGCCCCGAGCAGGGCGCCCTGGCCGGACTGGAGGACGTGGGCGGTTTCCAGCGGGATCCAGAAACACTCGAAATTGGTGGGTTCCTGTTCGCCGTCATGGAGCTCCTGGCTGGCCCATCGCTCCGGGGTGGGCTCGGTGAGCTCCAGGTGGAAGACGTGGCGGTGCTGGATCTCGAACCGGTAGGGGCTGATGTCGTAGGTGACCTCGCCCAGCTTCCTGACGATCCCGAACCGGGTGAACCCCGTCTCCTCGCGGGCCTCGCGAAGGGCGGCCTCCTCCGGCCTCTCCCCCGGTTTGACGCTTCCCGCGGGGACCTGGATTCCGACCTCCTCGTCGCCGTGGTCGGTGTGCCGGAAGACCAGCAGTCGCCCGTCACGGACGACGTAACACAGCACCTTCTCCCTGACGACCTTGTCCGTCATCGGTCTCCCTTCGGTCCTGCTTGGCCGTAACCGCGACCGGCGATCGTAGCCTGCTCAGGAACCTCGCGTAAGCAACCAAAGTCGCCATGGGAGGCGTCCGAAGTTGTCAGGTTCGGGTCGTCCGTCAGCAGAGGCGGACTCCACCGTCCGGCATGCTGGCCCATGAACGATCCGTGTGAAAGCGAGAAGGACAGGAACCGGAAATGCGCAGGATCATCTTCTGGGTGCACACCTCGATCGACGGCCATATCGACGGTCCGAACGGTGAGTTCGACTGGCCCTTGATGGGCGAGGAGCTGTCGGCGTACTCCGAGGAGCTGAGCGACCGTTCTGACACCTTCCTGTACGGCCGCGGCGTATGGGAGGGCATGGTGGCCTTCTGGCCGAACGCCGAGTCGATGTCGGACCACCCGCACGTCCTGAAGTTCGCCCCCCGCTGGCGGAACACGCCGAAGATCGTCTTCTCGAGGACGCTGAAGGAGACCGACTGGGCCACCCGGGTCATCGGCGACGACCTCGCCGAGCAGGTCACCGAGCTCAAGCGGCAGGACGGCAGGGACCTGCTGCTCACCGGCGGCTCCGGCCTGGCCGCCGCGCTCACCGGCCTCGGTCTGGTCGACGAGTACCACATCGCGGTGCACCCGGTCGTGCTGGGCGGTGGCCGTCCGCTGTTCGTCCCGCGCGACGAGCGGCTCGGCCTGCGGCTGGTCGAGTCACGTACCTGTGATTCGCAGGTGGTGGTGACGCGGTACGACCGTGTACCCGGGTGATCAGCGTCGTCTCCACAGGTCGGCCGGATGCTTTCCCGACCGGAATCCGTAGGCTTCGGCCATCTCCCTCGCCTCGGAGAAACCGTGGGCCAGCGAAACGGGGTCGTGCGCGTCGCTGGCGAAGGTGATGGCCTGGCCGCCTTCCTGACGCCACCAGCGCACGACCAGCGGATGCAGGGGCACCCTGGTGTTGATCTCCAACGCCTTCCCGGCGCCCGCGAGAGCCCGCAGGACCACGCGGTAGTCGTCCTCGAACGCCGTGGGATCGTAGGGTTCGGCGTCGGCGGGCCAGTACCGGACCGGATAGTCGATGTGGGCGAGGATCTCGAAGTCGTCGAACCGCTCGATCATGAGCAACGCCTCGGCCAGGTAGCCGCGCACCACCGCCGCGGCCGGTCGGTCCCGGTAGAGGGCGGAGGTGTCGACGCCCCCGCTCTCGGTCGGCAGGGAGTGCACGGAGGCGAGCACCCGGTCGAACTCCCCCGAAACCAGCAGCTCACCGGCCCGGCGGTCGTGCCGGTGCGGCTCGCTCAGCTCGACGCCCGACAGGATCCGCAGCTCGGGAAACCGGTCGCGGCAGCGCCGCAGGCACTCCTGGTAGCCGTCGAGATCCAGTTCGGGCGGGGTCAGCACCCGGCCGTCCAGCAGGTGTTGCCACCCGTCGGGAATCTCGTCGCCCTCCCGGAGGACCCAGGCCGCGAAGTCGGCGTGCTCGGTGAAGGCCAGCGACGGCAGCCCGATCTCGACGGCCCGCGCGCAGGTCTCCTCCATGGACCCGGCCAGCGCGTCCCACGACCATTCACTGTGCACGTGACTGTCGGCGGGGAGCGAACCCGCCTCTGACGATGGACTCAACGCGACCGCCTCACCATGGCCGCATCGTCTCAGGGGTCCACACGGCGGCGACGCGCGGCCCGGCCTGTTCAGCCGTCTGCCATACCGTCGGGGGCCGCGCCGGGCCGTCGGGCCCGGCGCGACCGGCGCGACCGGCGCGACCGGCGCGACCGGCGGAAGAACCTACCAGATTCGCCACGCCTGCCGGTTGACCCGGCGGCCGGTAACCCGGCGCATCAGCTTCCTCATGGAGTTCACCTCCTCTTCTGGCTCGTGGGGGTACGGCGCAGCCGGAAGGCGGGAGGGGTGATGATGCCCGCGACATGTGGGCGTCCCTGGCCACCGTCCACCTCCAGCCGGGCGCCGTCGGTCACGGCGGCGAGCAGGTCGGTGGCCAGGCTCTGGGCGACGGAGGCACCGGCGCAGGCAAACGGACCGCCGCCGAAGGGCAGGTAGGGGCCGCGGGGGCCGGGGCTGTCCCACCGATCTGGCCGGAACCGGGTGGCTCGCGGCCAGTGCCGCTCCTCACGGTGCAGCAGGTAGGCGCAGACCGACACGCTCTCCCCCGGCTCCAGCCGTACGTCACCGATCTGATGGGCGCGCAGCACCGGACGGCCCATCAGCCACGCCACCGGCCACAGCCGCAGCGACTCCCGTACGGCCGACTCCGCGGGCACCGTCGTGAGATCGACGCCGTCGGCCGTGGCGGCGAGCAGCGCCCAGGCGACGACGTGGCCGACCGGCGCCACCGAGGTACGGAACAGCAGCAGGTACACCTGGGCGACCTGCGCGGCGGGCGTATCGGGCGGGGTTGCGCCGAGGACGGCGTCCAGCAGGTCGCCGGGTTGGCCGGGCCGTGGGTCGGCTCGCCGGGCGCGCACCTCACCGGCGACCGCCCGGACCACGCGCGCCCACAGCGCCCGTTGCCCCGTGCGGGCCAGCGGGCCACCGGAACGGATCAGGACGCCGCGCCGTACCACCAGCGTCATCAGCTCCCGCAGCGCCGGCGGGGTGTCCGGGCGCAGCAGCGCCTCGGCGAGGAAGCGGTAGGCGGCGGCGCGCCCGGCCGAAGGCCACTCACTGACCTCTCCCAGCTTCGCAACGATGGCGGGCAGCCGCTCGCGACGTGCGGCCAGGTGGGCGCGCAACGTCGTACGCGCCGCCCTACCGATCGCGACCTGCGTCGCCCTCGGCCCCAGCAGGCCACCGCGAACATGGAAGAAGTCGGACACCTCATCGTAGTTGCCCTCGGCGTCGTGCAGCACCCGCTGGGCCTCCACCGGGTCGGCCACGCACAGCGACCCGTCGTCGGGGAGCCGGAACACCGGACCCCGCTCGCGGGCCGCCCACTCGACGAACCCCAGCGGATCCCGGCGATACCATCGCGCCGCCCCACCCGTGGTGATCCGGTACGGCTCGACACCCGTGGCCATTCCCACCTGCCTCTCGCCGTCCGTGAGCTCGGATGTACGCGCGCGTCGTGCAGGCGACCGGGGCTTTCGGGCCCGCCGTACACGGCGAAGACCCTCAGACCAGGAACAGCGCCAGTTTATATCCTTAGATCACCCTTGCTTATTGTTAAGTGAACAATGAGAAATATAAGCACTTTATTGGCAAAAATGGCGAAATATCCGCATCCCGGGAAATGGTTTGTCCGTTTCCGCGGCCTGTTTGTTTCCGCGGGGCCGTAACCAAGGAAAAGCGAGACCGGCGGTCCCTCGTCCGCGCGAACGTAGGATCGGCGGCATGGCGATACGGCTTGTGCAGATTGCGATGGACGCCCGGGATGACTCCGTGGTCGGTGGGTTCTGGGCGGAGGCACTCGGTTGGAGTGTGGAAAGCGAGGGGCCCGGCGTGACCAATGTCGTGCCCGTGGGCCTCACCTATCCCGACCCCACCGTCCTCTACATCGACGTCGTCGCCGTTCCGGAGCCCAAGACTGTGAAGAACCGCGTGCACATCGACCTCGCCACCACCTCCGCGGCCCACCAGGCGGACCTGGTCGCGCGGCTCCAGGAGCTTGGCGCGACGCCCGTCGACGTGGGCCAGGGCGACGTTCCCTGGACGGTTCTCGCCGACCCGGAAGGTAACGAGTTCTGCGTGCTGGAGCCTCGGCCCGTCTACCGGGACACCGGGCCGATCGCCGCGGTGGTGGTCGACTGCGTGAATCCGCGGGTCATGGCGCGGTTCTGGGGCGAGGCGATGGACTGGACCTCGCACGAGGTCACCGACGACCACGCGGTGCTGCGCTCCGCCAAGGGGGTCGGCCCGTATCTCGAGTTCCTCCGCACCCCCGGTGTGAAGACCGTGAAGAACCGCGTCCATCTCGACCTCCGGCCGTACGCCGGTGACGACCAGGCGGCGGAGGCGGACCGGCTGCGAACCCTCGGCGCCACCGATATCGACCTCGGCCAGGGCGACGCCCCGTGGACGGTCCTCGCCGACCCGGAGGGCAACGAGTTCTGCGTCCTCACCCCACGCTGATCAGGGGGCTCGCCGCCCGTGCCGGAAGTTCCGCGTGAAGTGGTCGTCGTACGGCGAGCGGCACAGCCGGATGTCAGGAAGTCTCCATAACGGTCATCGGACGAGTTCCGGTGGCGTGCGCGTTCTGTCGGCGCTGGGTTGTCGGTGGGGTGATCTAGTGTCCCGGCCATGACTTCAGCGACGCAGGCGTACACGTACGCCGCGCCCTCCTCCCTCGTCGACGGTCGCCTCGGACTGGCGACCTCCGGCGGCCGGGCCCTGTCCGGTCCAGCCGTGGCGCCCCGGTTCTTCAGCGGCGTGGTGACCCAGGCCGCCCCCGCCGCCGCGGCCCTGCTCGGCGTCGCCGACGTGGCGCTGGCCCGCTACCACCAGCCGCAGGCGCGGCCCGGCTGGGTGCGCGACCCGGTGGTGACGTGCAACGGGGACCGGTTGCGGTTCGAGTCGTTCTCGGCCTGTGGCGGGGTGTACGCCCGGCTTGACCTGCTGAACGGCGCGCTCGACGGCGAGGTGTTCGACCGGGGCACCACCAACGTCGACGTGAACGCGCCGCTCCGGGAGGCGCTGGCGCGCATCGGCACGCGTGACCCACTGCACCTGGGGGTCGGGCTCGACGAGCTGGTCGTGACCACGATGGACGGCGCGGTCGTGGAGAAGAAGGTGCCGCTGCCCGAGCGCTGGTTGCGCGGCTTCGCCGAGGTGCAGGTCATCGCCTCCGGCATGGACCAGCGCGGTGAGCTGGCCGGTATGGCGGCGGTGCGGTTCCTGCGCGGACTGCCCAGGAAGGGAATGGTGTGGGTGGCGCAGGCGGGCAGGGACCTGAAGGTCTTCGACCGCCAGGTTCCCGGCTCGGTACGGCTGGCCGCCCCCAACCGGCTCGGCACCCTCCTGCCGCTGCTGCGCTTCGCGAAGTCCCTCCGGATGTACGGCCCGGCCGACGCCGCCTCCAGCGCCTGGGAGCTGGAACTCCCCGGTATGCGCTACACGCTCACCCTCTCCCCCGAGCGCTGGCGCGGCTTCTCCGGTGAGGGAGCGGTGCTCGACGACCTGGCCACCGACGAGGTCGAGAACGACGCCGACGTGGTGGGCATGCTGCTCAACTTCGAGCCCGAGATCGAGATCGGCCTGCTGGCCGACCGCGCGGGCATGCCCGCCGACCGGGTGCGGGCCGCGCTGACGCAGCTCGGCGTCGCCGGGCGGGTCGGCTACGACCTGTCGGAGGCCGCCCACTTCCACCGTGAGCTGCCCTACGACAAGGACAACGTGATCCTGCTCAACCCACGGCTGGCCAAGGCGCGCAAGCTCGCCGAGGCGGGAGCCGTACATCTCGAAGGTGAGCTGGCCACCGTCCTGACCTCGGGTGGCGCGCGCCGGGTCTCGCTGACCGACGGGTCCTGCACCTGCGAGTGGTGGTGGGACCATCGCGGCTCCCGTGGGCCGTGCAAACACGTGCTGGCCGCCCGGATCGTCGCCCGTGCCGCAGTGGAGGTCTCCCGATGACCCTCTGGGCGGAGATCCGCGATCTGGTCATCCGTAACCGGGTCACCCACCTGGCCGACCGGCTGGTCACGCTCACCGAGGAGGAGCGCGCCGAACTGGGCGGGCGGTTACCCGGCCTCGTCAAGGAGCTGCGTCGTGCCCTCACCGAGCAGGTGCGCGCCGATCACCCCGACGACTTCGAGGAGACGGTCTTCTGGGAGGTCGGCGACCTGCTCGACAGGCTGGCCGGTGCGCTGCTGCTGACCGGTGTCGGCGTCATCACCGGCCCGGCGGCGGCGGTGACGTGGATGACCAGCCGTGACGTCAACCGCCGCTGGGCCGAGACCCTTGACGTCGCCCAGGTGTGCCGGGTGGCGGCCACCCGCCCCCGGGAGTGGCGTCGTGACGTCGCGGTCCGGCTGGTCCAGCGGATACGTCGTCCCGCCGACCGCATCGCGCCGCTGGCCGTGGCGCTGCTGCGTGAGTCGGGTACGGTGCCACCCGACCACGACCCACTGGTGGCCGCCTGGCTGACCGCGCCGAGCGTGACCGGCGACCCGCTGACCGCCGCGCTGCTGCCCCGTGTCTTCGACGCCGACGGCGCGGGCCGCGCGCTCCGTGACGAACGGCTGGAGCCCCGGCCAACCCGCTGGCTGGCCGCCGCACGCGGGTTGCCCAGGGAGCAGGCGCTCGACGGTTGCGTGAGCCGTTTCCTGCGCGGCGGCGACGCCCAGGACCTGCGGTTCTTCGTCCGGCTGCACACGCTCCTCGACCCCACGCCGGTGGAGTCCGCCTCCCGCCTGCGCGACTACCTGCGGTTGTTGCCGACGGCTCCCGGAACGGTCGCCGAACTGGCCGCCGAGCAGGTGCATGGGGCGATGCCGCTCGACCACGCCGACCTGGTCGAGGCGGTCGACGCGCTCACCTTCCGGGACGAGGCCAAGCTCGCCGCCACGGGCCTGCGCTGGCTCGACCAGGCGATCCGGGCGACACCCGAGGCGGCCGCCGACTTCGTGACCGCGCTGACCACGGCGTACGCGCACAAATCATTCGGCGTGCACAACCGCGCGGTCGAGCTGACCCTGAAGCACGCCGACCTGTTCGCCGACCACACCGGGGCGATCCTCGACGGCGTCCACCACCTCCCCGCCGACCTGGGCGCGAAGCTGGCCAAGCGGTTCGGCGGGGAGGTCCCGGCCGGGGAACCGCTGGAGCGGAAGGAGTTCCCGCCGCTGCCCGAGCCGCAGGAGGCGCGGCGGTTTCCCGAGCCGTCGATCTCCTTCAACTACTACGAGGGCTGGATCGGCAATGAACGCTGGCTCGCGGCCTTCGTCACCGGGGCCACGGGTGACCCGGCAGAGCTGCGCCGCACGCTCAAGCCCCATGTCGAGCAGGACGTGGGTCACTGGCGGTCCAGGGAAGCGCGCCTCGACCCCGGTGATTGGCAGTCCGCGCTGTCCGCCGAGTTCGTCACTCCCGGGAGCGTGCCGGAACTGCCGCCGATCGGGCCGGAGAAGTTCTGGGACGACGCGAACCACTCCGTCCGGGTGCGTGTCCTCACCCGTGGCGAGGAGCCCGATCCGGAGCCGAGGCTTCGGCGGGTCATGTTTGGCGGCTTCCACCGGCCTGGCCGCTACCTCGACGACGACACCCCGCTGCGTGCCTTCTTCATCACCTGGAACAGCGACGACGGCCCGGACGGGGCGACCGCCCGCGAGGGCGACGAGCGGGTTCCCTTCGCCGGGGGCCGGATCCACCTGTACGACTCCCCCACCGACAACGAGCGGACGAGGCCCGATGCCCTGTACGACGACTCCGCCGAGGCCATGCCGTCCTTCATCCTCGAACCCGCGTACGAGCGCATGGCCGAGCTCGGCGTGGACCCCGCCCGGATCGCGGCGATGCGGGCGGGAGAGCGGGTGCCCCCGCCAGGCCCGGACGAGCCGTTCGTGGAGGTGACCGTCGTCTTCGTCCCAGCCCGGCTGCGTTCCTTCATGCCCGAGGAGCTGCCCGAACACGACGAGTGGCGGCGGCGCAACCAGCTGCCCTACCCGAACCGCGTCTCTCCGCCCCACGACTTCCTGCTGCACCGCTACGTGGAACTCCTCGAAGCCCTCAGGAAGGACACCCTGCCGCCCGTGCTGCTGGCCACGCCGACCTGGACGAGCGGCCACCTCGATCCCGACGTGCTGGTCGAGCGGCTGGAGACCTGCGCCGTCGCCGGGATCGAGCCGCCCCCCGCCGACCTGGCGCAGGCGCTGCTGCGGTTGCCCCGGGGCGGCCATCGGACCGCCGCCGACCGGGCCGCCAAGATCGACTCGGCGGCGGCGCGTTCGGCCGCCCGCTGGCTCGCCGGTGACGGCTTGGCCGACCCCGAGTGCGGCCACGTGTGGCGCCACATGGTGGGCGCGTCCATGGTCGACTTCGGCGACGGCGAACCGGAGCACTTCACCGAGGTCAGATTGCAGCCGGTGCTGCGGGTGACGGCTCCGACCGGCTATCGGCTGATCGACGAGGTGCTGCTGCGTGAGCCGTTCGACTGGGTGATCGACGGGTCCGGCAGCACCCTCCGGGCGTGGGCCGCCATGATGCCCTCGCACCGCGAGGTCGTGGCCGTCAACCTCCTGCCCTTCCTGCTGCGCAGCCGCTGGGACACGCGGGTGACGCCCACGGAGATCACCGGCCTGGAGATCGCCCAGGGCCCGATGGGCGAGTCCACGGCGGTGATCCTCGCCTTCCTCCTGGCCGACGGCGCGCCCGGCGCGATTCCGCTGCTCCTGAGCCTGGCCGCCAGGGGCGAGTTGCCCGCCGAGGCGATCGGCCGTCAGCTCGCGCTGGTGCTGCGCCGCACCTGGCTGGAGACCCGCCCCGCCATCGCGGCCCTGACCGAGCTGGCCGACGCCGGTGGCCAGCACGAGGTGTGGGGCATCCTGCGCACTCTGCTGCCCGGGATGCTGCCGGGTGAGGGGAAGCGCATCACCGTGATCCACGCGGAACTCGTCGCCTTCGCCACCAACGTGGCCCGCTGGACGGGTGCCCGCGAGGAGATCCCGGTCGTCGCCGAGTTCGCGCGCAGCCACCGGACGATCCGCCTCGTTCGCGAGTGCAGGCGCCTGCACACCCAGCTCACCGGGGCCTCGTCATGACCTTTGACGGCAACGGACGATCAGGCTCGCCAGGCCGTACTCACGGCTGGAGTCGTTGCCGTACTCGGGCGGCCTCGCGGGTGAGGTGGTCGCGCTCCGGCAGGCTGGTCGCCGCGCGGGCGGCTTCGCCGTACAGTGCGGCGGCCTGTTCGAGGTCACCGGCGCGTTCGAGCAGGTAGGCGCGGACCGCGGCGTAACGGGGCAGGTCGGGGCTCACCTCGGCCAGTGCCGCCAGGCCCGCCTGCGGTCCGTCGGCCTCGCCGACCGCCACCGCGCGGTTGAGCCGGACCACCGGACTGCCGGTGAGGAGCAGCAGCTCGTCGTACCACTCCACGATCTGCACCCAGTCGGTCTCGGCGGTGCTGGGGGCGTCCGCGTGCAGGGCGGCGATCGCGGCCTGCGCCTGATACTCGCCCAGCCGGTCGCGGGCCAGCGCCGTCTGCAGGATCGTCACTCCCTCGGCGATCAGGCGGGTGTCCCAGCGTGACCGGTCCTGCTCGGCGAGCGGCACCAGACGGCCTCCGGGGCCGGTGCGGGACGCGCGGCGCGCGTGGTGCAGCAGCATGAGCGCGAGCAGCCCCGCGATCTCGGGCTCGTCGGTCAGGGCGAAGAGCTGGCGGGTGAGGCGGATCGCCTCCGCCACCAGGTCGACGTCCCCGCCGTGCCCTTCGTTGAACACGAGATAGAGCACGCGCAGTACGGTGGCCACGTCTCCGGGCTGGTCGAACCTGACCGACGAGACCGTCCGTTTGGCCCTGCTGATGCGCTGGGCCATGGTCGCCTCCGGCACGAGGTAGGCCTGCGCGATCTGGCGGGTGGTCAGGCCGCCGACCGCGCGCAGCGTGAGCGCGACGGCCGAGGCCGGGGTGAGGGACGGGTGGGCGCACAGGAAGTACAGCCGGAGCGTGTCGTCCACCGTCTCGCCGGGGCCTGGCTCGGGCTCGGCCTCGACACGTGCCTCACGGTGCCGCCGGGAGGTGTCGGCGCGGGCGGCGTCGAGGAACTTGCGCCAGGCCACGGTGACCAGCCAGCCCTTGGGGTCATGAGGCAGACCGTCCTGCCACACGCGCACGGCCTCGACCAGGGCGTCCTGTACGGCGTCCTCGGCCGAGGCGAAGTCTGCTCCGCGACGGACGAGGACGCCGATCACCGTGGGGGTGAGGGTCCGCAGCAGGGACTCGTCCACGCGCGTCAGTCCGTGACGGCCGAGTGCTCGGCCAGGAACGGGCGCACCTCAAGCCACTCGTGGATCGGCTTCCCGTCCGCGCCCGGAGCCGCCGACAGCTCGCCCGCCAGCTCAAGCGCCCGCTCGTAACTGTCGACGTCGATCACCACCCAGCCGGCGATCAGGTCCTTGGTCTCCGCGAACGGGCCGTCGGTGACCGGTGGCCGCCCCTCACCGTCGTAGCGGACGAACGTGCCCTCAGGGGAGAGCCCCTGGCTGTCGACGAACTCGCCCGTGTTCTCCAGCCGGGCGATGAAGTCCCACATGTACCGCATGTGGGCCGTGACCTCCTCCGGCGTCCACCGGTCCATCGGCACGTCGTTGACCGACGCGGGAGCGCCCCGGTAGTGCTTGAGCAGCAGATATTTGGCCATCATGTTCTCCTCGGTGTTGTCGGGACTCGTGTTCAGACGCGCTCGGCCCGCCGCCGGACCAGTTCCTCGACCGCGCTCGGCAGGGTCGTCTCGAAGTCGATCAGCTTCGCCCACGTCGGGGTCACCACGATCCTGACCATGCCGTCGTAGAGCGAGCGGACCTCAGCCTCCCACTCGACCCGCTGTTCGGGCGTCATCTCGTACGAGCCGTTGATCTGGAGGTACTCGTCCGGGATGCCGTCGACGGCGTCCAGTTCGGCCCGGCCACGGATCAGCAGGATCTTGGGCGGGTGCACCTCGGTGTCGATCGTCAGGGCGACCATCGGGTTCTCGCGCAGGGCCGGAAGCTTCGGGGCGTTCTTCGTGGTGCACACGACGATCTCCGAACCGTTCCAGGTGAACGCGATCGGGACGTTCCTGGGCGTGCCGTCCCTGGCCACATAGGCCAGCCGGGTCACGTCGCGCGCCAACAGCTCCCGGCTGATCGGCCGGTCCAGAATCTCGGTGATCTCGTTCGCTCGCATGGCCGTCCCTCCGGGGATGTTGTCGTGATCCGCCCCTGGGACGGAGCCGCCGGAGCGTTCTCGACATCCGTCGGCCACGAATTCCACGTTTTTTCTGCCGTGACAGCCATACCCCGACCGTTCAGGGCCTCGTCCATGGAGAAGATGGCCCGGGAGTGGAATCCCGGTCGAAGGCTCACAGGGGCAGCGGGTCACCTTCTCGGGGATCGTCGGGAACCGCGTCGGTGATGATCCCGCCCAGCAGCGGCCCGTCCAGCAGTGCGGGGGTGAACAGAACTCCGGAGACACGGCTGGCCAGGGCGAGGGCCGCGGGAACGGAACCGGACACGTACTCCTCGTCCGGTTCGGGCTCCAGCCCCAGCTCGCGCATGTCCTCATTCAGCGCGTCGGGGTGGGTGCCCCAGCGCTCCTGGGGCGTCTGCGGGCGAAAGGCCGTCCGAATCCGGCCGTCCACGGCGTGTTCGAAGTCATGCGAGGCCGCGTAGTCGTGGCGCATGACGGAGACGGCCTCACCGCCGTCGCGGGTCAGTTCGCGCAGGGTCTCGGGCCGGGTCCCTTCCCAGCCGCTGTATTCGAAAGCGATAGTCCAGTCACCGGCCCGGGTCACCAGCACCATGTCGCAGCAACCGTCGGTCTCCTCGACGCGCTCCATGGCCTCCTCGCCGTCCGCCGGATGGATGTCGTCGTCGACCACGCCGAACCGCCGGAGCGTCTCGCGTTCGTCCAGGCCACGGACGAAGGTGACGGTGTAGATCTCCTCCTGCCAGTCGTTCTCCCACGCGTAGTCCGCAGGCATGATCTTGCGCATCGGCTTCCTCCGAGACTTCCCCTTCATGATCACGGGGAGTATGGCAGGAGAATCCGACATTCCCTTGAACGGTTACTTCGCGGCTGCTGACACGAACCCAGGTACTCAGCATCCTGTGGTGCGGCTCCGGTGGTGCCGTCAGCGGCTCACGGGTTCGGTCCCGGCTCACCCGCCGAGGCCGTCGCCGCGCGGCGGGCGGAACGAGCCCGGCGCGGTGAAGTCCTGTCAGGCCTTCCTGCCACAGGAGCCCGGTGACCTGAGGCACACCGCCCGGGAACCTCGACGGCCCTGGTCAGGTGTCCGTACGCGACGAACGGGTCGAGACGATGTTGAGCAGGTTGACAATCGGGCCGAACTGCTCCGGGTCCAGGCGGCCGGTCGCGGGCGTCAGGGCACGCCGGATGTCATCCTCCACTCGTTTGGCGAGTTCGAGTCCGGCCGGGGTCATGTACACCTCGACGACCCGTCCGTCTTCGGGGTTCTTGCCACGCGTCAGCAGCCCCCGGCGCTGGGCGCGGTCGATGAGGCCGGACATCGTGGACTTGTCCAGGCCGAGGTAGGCGGCCAGTTCGGTGACGCGAGCGCGGCGGTCGCGGAGGATGCCGAGCACCCGGAGTTGGGTGAGCGACAGATCGTGCTCGCCGCCGATACGGGTCAGCACGCCCGCCACCTCGAAGGTGGTCCGGACGAGGGCGTCCATGACGTCGTCGGCGCTGGTCATGCCGTCATGCTAGTCCGACATGGTTGGCAATGCCAACCATGTCGGAGTGAGAAGAGGCCGACGCTCTCCGGGAGTGCCGCGCGACCCGGGCTCTGCGCCAGACGATCGACGAACACGTTGACATGGTTTGCATTACCAACCATTATGGAAGTAGTTGGTAAAACAAACCATCTCTGAGGAGTGCGCCATGCATGCCGCTGTCATCCAGGCATCCGATTGCCCGCCGGTCTACCGCGACCACCCCGACCCCGTGTCACGCCACGGCGGCGAGCTGGTCGTTGAGGTCCTCGCGGCCGGCCTGCACCATCTGACCAGGTCCAGGGCGAACGGCTCGCACTACTCCAGCGGCGGCATGTACCCGCTGGTCCCCGGCGTCGACGGCGTGGTGCGCGACAAGGAGGGCAACGTCCGCTACGTGGCCCTGGACGACACGGCTCTGGGGACGTTCGCCGATCGCACCCTCATCGACCCTCGCCGCAGCGTGATCCTGCCCGACGACATCGACCCCGTGCGGATCGCCGCCGCGATGAACCCGGCCATGTCGTCCTGGGTCGCACTGCGCCGACGCGTCGACTTCCACGCCGGTCAGCGCGTCCTCGTCCTCGGCGCCACCGGCAACGCCGGACGGATGGCGGTCCAGATCGCCAAGCTGTTCGGCGCCGCCCAGGTCATCGCCGCCGGCCGCGACACCACCCGTCTGAAGGCGCTCACCGCGCTCGGCGCCGACGAGACGATCACCTTCGACCAGCTCGGCCAGGCGGCCGACGTCGACGTGGTCATCGACTATGTATGGGGCGAACGCGCCGCCGCCGCCATGATTCCGATGCTCACGGCCCGCGCCGACCGCACCGCCCCGCTGACCTGGATCCAGATCGGATCCGTCGCCGGTCAGACCGCGCCGATTCCCTCCGCGGCGCTGCGCTCCGCCCGCCTGCAGATCGTCGGCAGCGGTATCGGCTCGGTCCCTGCCCGCGACTTCCTCTCCGAACTGCCGGAGTTGGCCTCGGCGGTGGCCGCGGGTGCGATCGACGTGCGGGCCCGCGCCGTACCCCTCGCCCAGGTCGAGCAGATGTGGGCCGCGGAGACCGACGACCGCGTCGTTTTCGTCCCCTAGCCATCCCCCCGAGGAGGAAGCCATGATCTTGTTGAGCAGTGGCAGGAGACGGGCCCTGGTCGTGGGGCTCGGTGTCAGCGGCATCGCCACGGCGATCGGCCTTCGGCGCATCGGCTGGGATCCGGTGATCGTGGAGAGGGCGCCGGGCCGTCGATCGGGCGGCTACTTCGTCGTGCTGTTCGGCGCAGGCCAGGCCGCCGCGCGACGACTCGGCATTCTCGACGCCATCCCCGACCGCTCACCGCCTGACGGCGTCACCTACACGGTGGACCGCGCCGGTGTCCGCAAACCCGGCCTGGGTTTCGGAGATCTGCCGGTCTCACCTCGCATGATGTTGCGCGGTGACGTGGAACGCGCCGCCTTCACCGCGCTCCCGCATGACGTGGAGGTCCGCTACGCGACGACCCCCACCCGCATCGAGCAGGACGCCTCCGGCGTCGAGGTGACGCTCGAACACGACGGCACATCCGTGACCGAGCGGTTCGACCTCGTCGTGGGCGCCGACGGGCTGCGGTCCACGGTCCGGCGTCTCGTCTTCGGCCCGCACGACAGATATCTGCGCCGACTCGGCTACATGATCGCGGCGATGACGCTGCCGGGTCCGGTTGGTGGCCTCTCCCCGCACGAGGGGGCGAGCCTTCTCGAACCCGGCCGGGCCATGTGGGTCTTCCCGTTCGCCGACCACCCGCCCACCGTGCTCTTCTCGTACCGCACCGACGACGTCGACGCGGAGTTCACCGGCCGGCCCGCCGGACAGGTCCGTGCCGCGTACGGCCCCCAGCCCACCGGACTGCTGCTCGGCGAGGCGCTCGAAGCGCTCGACGGCGCCGACGAGTTCCTGTTCGACTCGGTGGAGCAACCCCGCATGGACGCCTGGTCACGCGGCCGGGTCGTGCTGGTCGGCGACTCCGCCTGGTGCCCCAGTCTGTACGCCGCCATGGGGATCTCCGCAGCGCTCGCCGGAGCCGACCTGCTCGCCAGCATGCTGTGCCGTCACTCCGGCGACATCCGTGGCGCGCTGCGGGCCTGGGAGGCACAGCTCCGTCCGCACATGACCTATTACCAGACCAACGGCGTCGAACAGCGGTACTTCGTCACCCCGGGCAACCGGCGGCAGATCGCCCTGCGGCCGGTCATGGCGCGCAGCCTCCGGCTCCCGGTGATCGGCAACGCCCTGCGCTCCCTGCGAAGCGGCAGCAGGTCCATCCGAGCACGGGAACTGGACATCGCCCACGCCGGCTGACGATCACCCGGTCCGCCGCCGTACACGGGGGCAGGCCAAGTAAGCCATCCAACGAAGTGGACCGATGCGGCGTTGAGGTGCCGAAGGCATGGTCTTGCGCATCGGTTTCCTCCGAGACTTCCCCCTCATGATCACGGGGAGTATGGCAGGAGCTGTTCCCTTCCTCAGGACGGTGGCTCGGGCCGCTCGGCCGCGGTGCGGTATGCGCCCGGGGGGATGCCCACGACCCTGCGGAACGCGGTGCCGAAGGCGAACTCGTCGGCGTAGCCGACGGACGAGGCGATCTCGCCGAGAGTGCGGCCGGGATGGTCCCGCAGCGTTGTCTTCGCCACCTCCATGCGCCACCGGGTCAGGTGCGCGAACGGGCTCTCCCCCACGAGATCGCGGAACCGCTGGGCGAAGACCGTCCGGCTCATGCCGGCCGTACGCGCGAGGGTGACGACGCTCCACGGACGCTCCGGCGCGCCGTAGATCGCGTCCAGGGCCCGGGCGACGCGGTCGTCGGTGAGCGCGGCCCGCCAGGAACCGGCCGTCGCGGGCCGTTCGAGTTCTTCGCGAACGGCCCGCAGCAGCAGGAGTTCGGCCAGTCGCGCGGCGATGAGCGGCGCGCCGCTCCGTGCCTCGCGCACCTCCTCGCGCAGGACGTCGAGGAGCCGGTCGAGTCCGGGCATCGCCTCGCCCGAGCCACCGGCGGGAAAGCGCAGCACCGACGGGAGCGCCCGCATGAGCATCGCCCTGGCGGCCCCCTCCACACCCAGTTCGGCGCACAGCACCACGGTCCTCGCGCCGTCGCCGCCGTGGCGGCGCCTCACCGACAGCGCGCCCGGCACAGGAGGCGTCCGCCAGCGCGCCTCGTCCTCGACCGGCGCCCCCGGCCGATGTCGCAGCGTGTACGGCGTGCCGTGCGGAAGGATCAGGAGATCCCGGCGTCCGACGTGGATGTCGTGCCCGTCCAGTTCCAGCCACATCTCGCCTTCGAGCAGGTGGTGCAGCGAGACGGTGCCGCGCGGGCCGAGCTTCGCGCCCCAGGGCGCGCCGAGTTCGATCCGCCCGAATGTGCTCGTGGTGATCCGCACGTGGCGCAGCAGCGTGCCGAGGACGTCGGCAGGCGGACGATCACGCATGGCGGCTGAACTCTGACACATACACGGTGGATCCGGCGCTTTCTAAGGTGAGTCATCCCCCTCACCAAGGAGACGACATTGGACATCTTTCTCACCGGCGCGAGTGGATTCATCGGCTCGGCGCTGACGCGCGCCCTCGTCACGCGCGGCCACCGGGTCCGTGGCCTGGCACGCAGCGACGCGGCCGAGGCCAGGGTTCGCGCCGCGGGCGGACAACCCGTCCGGGGCAGCCTAACCGACCTCGCCGTGCTCACGCGGGAGGCGGCAGCGGGTGACGGTGTGGTGCACACCGCGGCGAGCGACGGTGACGACCGTCCCTTGGTCGATGCGGCGGCGGTGACGGCGATGCTCGCGTCGATGAGCGGCGGCGTCTTCGTGACGACCACCGGGGCACCGAGGGCGCGCTCGTCCCGGGTGCCGGTCACCGAGGACGACACCGCGGACGTGACCGGCCCACTCGCCTGGCTCGCCGCGGCGGAGGCGCGGGTGCTCGACGCCCCGGGTGTCCGCGGGGTCGTCGTACGGCCTCCGATGGTCTACGGCGACGGGGCGGGTCCCGTCGCCGGGCTGGTCCATCGTGCGCGTTCCGAGGGCGTGGCCCGCTACGTCGGCACCGGTGAGAACCGCTGGTGCTCGAATCCCGTGCGAGCGGGGTGTTCCACGTCGCCGAGGAGGCGCCGGTGTCGATGGCCGACCTCTTCTCGGCGGTCGGGGACGCGGCCGGTGTGCCCGTGCGTTCATGGAGTCTCGCGGAGGCGTTGGAGACGCACGGCCCCATGGCGGGCTTCCTGGCGATGGACGCGGCGCTCGACGCCGGCAGGGTGCGCGGGCTCGGCTGGACGCCGAGGTTCGGGGAGGCGGTGGCCGGAATATGCGGTGCGCTCCGCAATCCCGCGCAGCGGTACGCCGCCGCCTGACGGGTCACCTACCGATCGTGTTCATCGGTAGGAGTCGACGAGCCGTGCGAGGTGCCTGCCGGCGATCTCCAGGGGGGCTTCGCTCTGGGACACCTGCGCCGACAGCTCCGCGCCTTCCAGCAGGTTGATCACGCTGTGGGCGAGGTCGTGCGCCACGTCGTCGGCGAAGCCGGAGCGGGTGAGCTTGTCGCGGACCAACGTGCGCCAGTTCTCGTAGGCCTCCTCCGCGGCCCGCTGGATCTCGGGCTCCCGGCCGGCGCTCTCCAGCGCCGTGGTGGTGACGGGGCAACCGTCCAGCCAGTTGGACTCCCGTAGTCCTTTGGCCAGGTCGCGGGTGCAGGCGACGATCGCCGTGGCCGGATCGTCTTCCCGCTCGAACACCGCGTGCAGGAACTCCGCGAACTCCCTGTCCCCGTGGCGGACCGCCTCGATCGTCAGCTCCCGCTTGCCGCCGGGGAAGAAGTGGTAGACCGAGCCCAGCGTGGCCCGGGCTTCCTGGGAGATCTGCTTGAGGCCCGTCGCCTCGTATCCCTGTCGCTGCATCAGCCGGGAGGTCGCACGGACGATCCGCTCCCGGGTGCCGATCTCGTGCTGGGTCCGCATGGCCCCATCGTACTAGGTAGAGCGTTCGTTCCAGTCGTGTGTTAGCGTGCCTCTGGATAGAGCGTTCGTTCTAATACCGAGGAGTGCGTGGATGAAGTCCGTGACGGTGATCGGGTTGGGCCCCATGGGACAGGCCATGGCCGGTGCCTATCTCGACGGCGGTTACGAGGTGACCGTCTGGAACCGGACGCCTGCCAGGGCGGACGGGCTGGTGGCGCGGGGCGCGAGGAGGGCGGAGACCGTGGAGACGGCGCTCACCGCCAACGAACTGGTGGTGCTGAGCCTGATCGACTACGACGCGATGGACGCCGTCCTGGCCCGGGCCCCGGGGTCCGCCCTGGCCGGACGCACGCTGGTCAACCTCACCTCCGACACCCCGGACAGGGCGCGCCAGGCGGTCGCATGGCTGGCCGGGCGCGGGGCCGTACAGATCAGCGGTGGGGTGCAGGTGCCGCCTCCTGGCATCGGCACGCCCGAGGCCATGACCTACTACAGCGGCCAAAAGGATGTGATCGAGAGGCACAGGACCGCCCTGGAGGTGCTGACCGGGATTGAGTACCTCGGTGAGGACCCCGGACTGGCGGCGCTGTACTACCAGATCGGGATCGACATGTTCTGGACGGCGCTGGCGGGCTACCTGCACGGTCAGGCGGTGGCGGAGGCCAACGGGATCTCGGCGCGGGATTTTCTGCCGCACGCGGTGCGGACCATGGACCTGCGCTACTTCCTGGAGTTCTACGCGCCGCGCATCACCGCGGGTGACCACGCGGGGGACGTCGACCGGATCTCCATGGGCGTGGCGAGCCTGGAACACGTGCTGCGCACCGCGCAGGCGTCCGGCGTGGACGGCTCACTTCCCGCCGCCGTCCTGGAGATCTTCCGTCAGGGTGTCACCGCGGGTCACGGCCAGGACAGCCTCACGAGCCTGGTCGGCGTGCTGAGGCGGCGCTGACGTATCACTGCGAGCCGCACCCACAGATCGTCAGGCGCCGTGACCTCCACGGGCCACGCGTCCGCGACCGCTGGCACCGGCGATACGGCCTCGCCAGTGGGTGGGGTCACACACCCCCGATGCGTTGCCATGGCCGTACGGCATCGCCATCAACCTCATCCGCGGCCACCGGTCGCGGGTCGCCGAACCAGCGGGTGGCGGCGTGCCGGAACGCCTCGTGGTCGGGGTCGTGGCCGTCTGCCCAGGCGACGATGCCGTCGGGCCGGACCAGCAGGGCGCCGAATCCGAGATCGTCGCTCACCGGCCCGGCCGCGTAGCGGATGCGGTCCTTCCAGTCCGTCGCCGCGTCGTGCAGGCGACGGTCGGTGGTGAGGTCGAGTACGACGCCGCGCCCTTCGCGCAGCAGGTCGCCGAGGCGGGTGCCGTCGGCGAGACGGAAGTCCGGGGCGGTCCGGCCGACGAGCGGCTGGTCGTCGCCCAGGTCGTAGCTGTGGAAAAGTCCCGAGGTGCTGCGGAACACGTGGGTGGTCCCGTCGCGGGTGTCGAGCAAATCGTGAACCAGCCGCCGCAGGGCCGGGGCGTTGGGGCCGGGGTTCATGGTCGCGACCTGGGCGCGTGACCAGTCGAGGATCGCCGCGCCGACGGGGTGTCGTTCTGCGGTGTAGGTGTCGAGCAGGCCGTCCGGTGCGGTGCCGTTGAGGGTGGCGGCGAGTTTCCAGCCGAGGTTCATGGCGTCGCCGATGCCGAGGTTGAGTCCCTGGCCGCCGAGCGGGGAGTGGATGTGGGCGGCGTCACCGGCGAGCAGGACGCGGCAGTTCCGGTAGGTCGTGGTCTGCATCGCGCGGTCGGTGAAGCTGGAGGCGAGATGGACCTCGGTGAGTGTCGCGTCGGTGCCGGAGACCCGGCGCAGGACCGTCTGGAGGTGCTCGCGCGTCAGCGGCCGCGAGCGGTCGAAGGCGCCGCCGTCGAAGTCCATCATGCCCAGATGCCCCTCGAAGGGCGTCCGCAGGTACATGCCAGTCGGTGTCAGGTTGAAGCCCGGGTTCAGCTTCCGCGGATCGGCAAAGGTGACGTGGGCGACGTAGCCGGTGAACAGCGGTTCGGTGCCGACGAAGTCGAAGCCCGCCAGCTGGCGCACCGTGCTGCGTCCACCGTCGCAGCCCACGAGCCAGCGTGCCCGGTGGTCGTGCCCGCCTGCCCGTGCGACGACGGTTTCGCCGTCCTGGGTCACGGCCTCGACGGGAACGCCCCGCAGGATCCGCGCGCCGAGCCTGACCGCCCGCTCGGCCAGTACGGTTCCAACCGCGTCGAGGCTGGTCATGACGCCACCCATCGCCGGACCGGGCAGCAGGAACGGGAGGGCGGCGGCGTCGATGTTGGCCGGGTCGAGCCGCATGCCCGCGAAATGGCTCACGTCACGGCGCGTCCCGTCGGCGCCCGAGGCCTTCAGCAGCTCTTCCAGCATTCCCCTGCGGTGGAACGCCTCGACCGATCCGGCGTTCAGGCCCCGCAGTCCGAGCGGGAGCGCCTTCCATGGCGAGGTCGGCTCCCGGTCCCGTTCCAGGACCAGGACCGAGCGGTTCGCCAGCGCGAGTTCACCGGCGAGGAACAGGCCCACCGGACCGGCGCCCACGATCACCACGTCGTACATGACGAGCCTCCTTGGTTTATGGAGCATCGCTCCAATCATGGAACGCTACTCCATATTGGATCGCCGCTCCAGAGCGTGCCAGAATGCCAGGCATGGCCGTACGGACACATCAGTCACAGCGCCGCAGGCAGGTGCTCACCCGGGAGCGCATCGTCGAGACCGCAGTCGAGCTGCTGGACGCGTCGGGGAAGGACGCCCTGACGGTCCGGGCGCTGACCGGCCGCCTGGCCACCGGGTCAGGCGCGATCTACTGGCACATCGGCAACATGGACGAGCTGCTTGAGGCCGCGGCCGACGCCGTCGTCGCCACCGCCCTGGCCCGGCCCGCCGAAGTGGCCCCCCAGGACGAGATCCGCGCCGTCGCGCTCGGCCTGTTCGACGCGGTCGCCGAGCACCCGTGGCTCGCCGCCCAGCTCGCGGCGCAGCTCATTCGCAACCCCTGGGGGCCGGTGACACTGCGGATCTTCGAAAGCGTCGGCCGACCGGTCAGCGCGCTGGGAGTGCCACGGGACGACTGGTTCACCACGACCTCGACGCTGGTCCACTACGTCCTCGGCGCCACCGCCCAGACCTCCCAGCGCGCCGACGGTTTCGAGGTGGACCGGGCCGAGTTCCTCGCCACCGCCTCCAGGGCGTGGCGGGACCTCGATCCCGACGACTACCCGTTCATGCGGGCCATCGCGGACCAGATGCGCGAGCACGACGACCGCGAGCAGTTCCTCACCGGCGTCAACCTTGTCCTCACCGGCATCGCCGCCCTCCACATCAAGGGCGACTGAGGGCGTCCACCAGGGTCTGGAGTCCGCCCAGGAAGGCGGCCTCATGGTCGAAGGAGCGGACCGCCCGGCGGGCCCGTTCTGGGTCGGCCACCGAGGAGCTCAGCAGTTCCTCACGGGCGGCGCGCCGTTCGGGGGCGACTCCCGGCAGGTAGCACAGGTGGCCGAGGACGTACCACCACAGCTTCGCGTACGCGTCGGTCGCCCGGTGGTCGTCCAGGCCGAGTTCGCCGAACCGGTCCAGGGTCCACATGAACAGGGCGGCGGCGCGCGGTGCGAACAGCTCGCCCTGCCGCAGGATCTCCACGACCCACACGTGCTGGGCGAGATAGGCGTCCACGGAGACGAACGCGGCCACGATCCGTTCCTGCGGCGTCCCCTCGTCCTCGGGCAGCGGGGGCAGCCCCTTCGCCACGTCCTCCAGCAGCGCCAGGATGAGCTCCTGCTTGTCCTTGACGTGCCGGTAGATCGCCATGGGGGCCGCGCCCAGCTCGGCGGCCACCCGACGGATGGTCAGCCCGTCGACGCCCTCCGACTCGGCGACCCGCCGTCCGGCGGCCACGACGATCCCGCGGGTGAGGAACTGGCGGCGTCCGCTGGAGCTCGTCCGGGTGACCATTCCCTCAACTGTAGTGGCACCCCACCCGGGAAAAGATTAAGGTAAGCCTAACCTTGCTTACGTGTACTTAGTACGCAATAGTGTGGGCGGATCGTCGTTCTCTGTCGTGAAGGATCAGACATGTCCACGGTGTTGCCCGCGCTGCGGGCGCCTTCGGTGCTGGCCCCCGCCCGCGCCACTCTGATCGGCTGCGGCGTCCTGACCGCCGTCAGCGCGCTGGCCGGAATGGCGCCGCTGGTCGCCGTGGTGGAGATCAGCCGACGGCTGTGGCCGACATCCGGGTGTCTTTCGGCATCCGCCGCGATCTCCTGGTCAAGTTGCGCAGGCTGCCCCTCGGCTGGTTCACCGACCGCAACTCGGGCACCGTGAAGAAGACCGTCGAGGACGACGTCGCGGCGCTCCACCAGCTCATCGCCCATTCCGTGGTGGAGGTCACCGCCGCCGCGGTCCCGCCCGTGGTGGCGATCGTCTACCTTCTCGCCGTTGACTGGCGGATGGCGCTGGTCAGCCTCCTGCCCATCGTCGCCGGTCTGGCCATGTACCAGCGGGCGATGGCCGGCGCCGGGACGAAGTACCCGGAGTTCATGGAGTGGCTGACCCGGCTCAGCGGAGCCGCGGTCGAGTTCGTCAACGGCATCGGCGTCGTCAAGGCGTTCGGCACCCCCGGCGTCGCCAGCCGCCGCTTCCAGGAGGTGTCGCGCAGCTTCGCGCGGTTCTTCCTGGACTGGGCGAGGGCGACGAGCGTGGCGAGCGTCATCGCGGAGATCCTTCTCTCGCCACCCAGCGTGCTCGTCGTCATGGCGTCCGCGGGAGGAGCGTTCACCGCGGCCGGTTGGCTGCCGGTGGAGGACCTCATCGCGTTCCTCGTGTTCGGTACGGTCACCACCGCGGGGCTGATGACGGTCATGATGTCGGTGCACCCGCTGGTCACGGCGCTGAGCGTGGCCCGCGGCATCCGCGAGGTGCTCTCCAGCCCGGAGCTGCCCGTCCCGGCCGACCCGATCACGCCCGACCAGAACGCCCCCGGCCCGGTGGTCAGGATGCGCGGGGTCCGCTTCGCCTACGGCGACACGGTGGCGCTGGACGGCGTCGACCTCGACCTCGAACGCGGCACGATCACCGCGCTGGTCGGCCCGTCCGGGTCGGGCAAGTCCACGCTGGCCAAGCTGCTGCCCCGCTTCGACGACCCGCAGCAGGGCTCGGTACAGCTGTACGGGGTCGATCTGCGGCACATCGACCCCGCCGAGCTGTACCGGCACGTGGCGTTCGTGTTCCAGGACTCGGCGCTGCTGCACATGAGCGTCCGGGACAACATCCGCCTGGCACGTCCGGACGCCGACGAGGCGGCCGTCCGCGCGGCAGCGGCCAAGGCGCAGATCCTGGACCGGCTGGACGAGCTTCCTCGCGGCCTGGACTCCGTGGTCGGTGAGGACGCCGAACTGTCCGGGGGCGAGCGGCAGCGGGTGTGCGTCGCCAGGGCGATCCTCGCCGACCGGCCGGTGCTCGTCCTCGACGAGGCCACCGCGAGCGCCGACCCGGAGAACGAGGCCCGCATCCAGGACGCGCTCAGCGAGGTCGCGCGCGACCGCACCGTGCTGGTCATCGCGCACCGGCTGAGCACCGTCCGGGGCGCGGACCGGATCGTCGTGCTCGACGGCGGCCGCGTGGCCGAGCAGGGACGGCACGAGGAACTACTGGTCCGCGACGGGCTCTACGCGCGGCTGTGGGAGCACGACCAGCGCGCCCGCGAGGACGCCGGCACGGAGATGGAGACGCGCTGATGATCGCCATGATCCGATACCTGTCCGAGCTGCTGGACGCGCGCGGCCGCAGGCACCTGCGCGTCATGCTCGCCGCCCAGGCGGCACAGGGTGTCCTGCAGGGGCTGGGGTTCCTCTTCGTGGCCCCGTTGATCGCCACCCTCGTGAGCCCGCCCGTCAACTGGAGCCGGTTCTGGCTCTGGCTGGGGGCGATCGTCGCGGCGGTAGCCGTACATCACGTGCTGCTCGCCTGGAGCACGTCGCTCGGCTATCTCGTCGGGACGGACGTCCTGACGAGCTTCCACGAGCGGATCGGCAACCACCTCGCCACGCTGCCGATCGGCTGGTTCCGCGGTGACCGTACCGGGCCGATCGGCAGGATGCTCGGCAAGGGCACCATGGACGTGGCCAACATCCCCGCGCACCTGCTGCGCCACGTCGTGGTCGGCCTGACCGCCCCGGCCACCATGATCGTCGGTAGTTTCCTCCTCGACTGGCGGATCGGCGTCGCCTTCACCGCCGGAGCGGTGCTGTGCGCGCTGGCGCTGCGGCTGCTCATGGTGATCGTGCGCCGCAACGACGACGACTACGAGCACGACATCGGCGTGACCGCGTCCCGCATCATCGAGTACGCCCGCCAGCAGCCGACGCTGCGCGCCTACGGTGTGCTCGACCGGCCGGAGCTGGGCACGCTGGAGGACTCCCTGGTCCGCCAGCAGGGCTCCCAGTCGCGGCTCACGATCCGTGGAGCATGGGGGTTGATCGCCTTCTTCGGCACCCTGCAACTGGTCGTCACCGCCGTCATCGCCCTCGCGGTCGCCCTCACCCTGCAGAGCGCCATCACGGTCCCGGTCATGATCGGCGTGCTGATCGTCACCCTCCGCATGCTGGACCCGATCTCGCAACTCGGCGAGCTCGCGGGGCACGTGCAGGTCAACGCCGACGCCATCGGCCGGGTGCGCGCGCTGCTCGCCGTACCGCCGCTGCCGGAACCGGTCAGCCCCGCAGAACCCGCGGGCTCCGACATCGAGCTCCGCGGCGTGCGCTTCGGCTACGACGACGGCCCGGTGGTCATCGACGGGATCGACGTGACGATCCCGTCGGGCAGCTTCACCGCCGTCGTGGGACCGTCCGGCGCGGGCAAGAGCACCCTGCTCAAACTCGTCGGCCGCTTCTTCGACGCCGACGAGGGCACGATCAGCGTCGGTGGCCACGACGTCCGCGAACTCGGCAGCGCCGGGGTCTCCCGCCTGACGGCGCAGGTGTTCCAGGACGTCTACCTGTTCGAGGGCACGATCGCCGACAACCTCCGCATGGCCGCCCCGGACGCGAGCGACGCCGACCTCGACCGGGTCGCCCGCGTCACCCGCCTCGACGAGGTCGTCGAACGCCTCCCCGACGGCTGGCACACCCGCGTCGGCGAGGGCGGATCCACCCTGTCCGGCGGAGAGAGGCAACGCGTCTCGATCGCCCGCGCCCTGCTCAAGGACGCCCCCATCGTGCTGCTCGACGAGGCGACCGCCGCACTCGACCCGGCCAACGAGGCCGCCGTCGCCGACGCGATCGCCGAGCTCGCCCGGGACCGCACCGTCATCGTCGTCGCCCACCGACTGTCCACCGTGGTCGCCGCCGACCGCATCCTCGTCCTCGACCGGGGACGGATCACCGAGCACGGCGACCACGACGCACTACTCGCCGCCGGGGGCACGTACGCCCGCTTCTGGAACGAGCGGGTCCGTGCCCGCGGCTGGCAACTCGCCACGAAAGGAACCCCGTGACCACTCCGGTTGAGCGCCGTCTCGACGTACGCATGAGCCCGAAGGACCTCATCAACATCGGCGTCTTCGGCGCCCTCTACCTCGTCATCGTGTTCGGTATCAACATGCTCGGGTTCATCAACCCGACCGTCATGCTGGTCGCCTTCGTGGCGAGCATCGTGGCAGGGGGCATCCCGTTCATGCTGTTCCTCACCCGGGTGCGCCACGCGGGCATGGTCACGATCTTCGCGATCGTCACCGCCGGGCTCCTCGTGCTCACCGGGCATCCGCTGGTCAGCTTCGTGATCAGCATTGTGTGCGGGCTGGTCGCCGAGGTGATCATCTGGGCGGGCCGGTACGGCTCCCGCCGCCTGAGCGTGCTCGCCTACGCCGTCTACTCCGTCTGGTTCGTCGGGCCCGTGATGCCGATCTTCTACGACCGCGAGGGGTACTACGCCGATCCCGCGATGCAGATGATGGGAGCCGAGTACATCAGTCAGATGCAGGCGCTGATGTCCCCGGCGGTGCTGATCGCGTTCGACGTGTCCACGATCCTCTTCGGCCTGCTCGGCGGGCTTCTCGGCCTGCGGCTGATGCGCAAGCACTTCGAGAAGGCGGGCCTGGCGTGACCGTCACTCCGGTGGCGGTCGGGGAGCGGTCCGCTGTGGCGGCCCGCTCCCGCCCGGTGCTCCGGCTGGACCCGCGGACGAAGGCACTGCTCGTGCTCGCGACGAGCACGGTCGTCATGGCGCCGAACGGAGCGTCGTTCGTTCCGGCGGCACTCGTCCTCGGAGTGCTGCTCGCGCTCAACGAGGGTGCCTGGAGACGCGCCGTCGCCCTGCCGGCCGGTGCCGCCTGTGTCGCGGCCTTCGCCTATCTCCTGCCGCTGGCCGTACCGCACCCCGCCGTCGGCACCTTCGCCATCATGGCCGCCTACCTGGTTCGCTTCGTCGTCATCGGCGGCGTCGCCCTGCACCTGTTGTCCACGACCTCGCCCACCGAGCTCACCGCCGCGCTCCGTGCCGCCCGCCTCCCCCGTGCGATCACCGTCTCCGCGGCCGTGATGCTGCGTTTCCTCCCGACGATCATCGCCGAGGCCCGTGCCGTGTACGACGCCATGCGGCTGCGCGGGATCGGCGGCTGGGGAGGCATGCTCCGCCACCCGGTGCTCAGCATCGAGCGTTTTACCGTCCCGCTCATCGCCTCCAGCCTGCGCGTCGCCGAGGACCTGTCCGCCTCGGCCCTGCTGCGCGGACTCGGCTCGGTGTCGCGGCCCACCGCCATGCGCCCTCCCCGCTTCGGCGTCGCCGACCTCGCCGCCGTACTCGTCACGGCGTCGCTGGCCACGGTCACGGTGCTGCGGTGATCCGGATCGACGGGGTGCGCTGGACCTACTCCGGCGCGGACGCCCCCACGCTCGACGGACTCACCCTGCACGTGCGGCCCGGGGAGACTGTCGTGCTGTGCGGGCCAAGCGGATGCGGCAAGAGCACCGCTCTCAGGCTCATGAACGGCCTCATCCCCCACTTCCACGAGGGCGAGCTCGAAGGCGGTGCGCACCTCGACGGACAGGCCGTCGCCGACCTGCCACTCGACCGGCTGGGCCGCCGCACCGGCACCGTACTCCAGCATCCCTACCGCCAGTTCTTCACCGACACGACCGAGACCGAGCTCGCCTTCGCGCTGGAGAACTTCGGTGAGCCCGCGGAGCACATCAGAGAACGCGTCACCACCGTCCTCGACGAGCATCACCTGCGCGGCTTCACCGACCGGCGGCTGCAGGAGCTGTCCGGCGGCCAGCAACAGCAGGTCGCCTGCGCCGCTGCGGCCACCCACCGCCCGCCCGTGCTGCTGTTCGACGAACCCACCTCGAACCTCTCCGCCGCCGCCATCGAACGCTTCACCGCCATGCTCACCCGGCTGCGCGCCGAAGGAGCGACCGTCGTCATCGCCGAGCACCGCCTCCACTTCCTGCGTGACGTCGCCGACCGGGTCGTCGCCCTGCGCGACGGGCGCGTCCACACCGAATGGTCAGGACAGGAGTTCGCCGCGCTCGACGACGCCACCCTGCACGCGGAGGGGCTCCGCGGCCTCACCTTGATCTCCCGCCCGGCGCCCCCGCCCGCCGTCGCGCACGGGGCCAGCGTCGCCGGGCCCACTCCCCCGGCCGGAGTCCCCGAGAACGGGGTGGTCCTGCGTGATGTCCGCTGCGCCTTCCGTGGCCGCCGCGTGCTCGACATCGAGGAGGCCTTCCTGCCCGCCGGAGCGATCACCGCGGTCACCGGCCCGAACGGCGTCGGCAAGAGCACCCTCGCCCGCGTCCTCACCGGCCTGCAACGGCACGAGGGCGACATGTTCCTCGACGGGCGTCGGCTCAGCCGTACCCAACGCCAGCGTGCGAGCGCCATCGTCATGCAGGACGTGCAGCGGCAACTGTTCACCGACAGCGTCGAGGCCGAGCTCCGGCTCGACGCGCGTTCCCAGGCCCTCCTGGGTGACCTCGACCTCGCGCACCTCAGCGACCGTCACCCGCTGTCCCTCTCCGGCGGCCAGCAGCAGCGCCTCGTCGTCGCCGCGGCCCGGCTCAGCGCCCGCCGGATCGTCGTGTTCGACGAACCCAGCTCCGGCGTCGACCGCCGCCACCTCCACTCCATCACCCAGGTCATGCGCGACCTCGCCGCGGAAGGTGTCGTCGTCCTCCTCATCAGCCACGACGACGAACTCCTCGCCGGCGCAGCGGACCAGGAACTCAGGCTGAAAGCCATCGACGGGACGTGAGCACCGAACGTACCCTGCACGGCGTGAACACCTCGAAGGCGAGTTCTGACGATGCCGAGGTCGCGGTAGCCGCGGCGTGGGCCGGTGCGGATGTGGTTCGCGGGCTGTACGGCCGGCGGCTCGCCCGCGTCGACAAGGGTGGCGGGGACTTCGCCACGACCGCCGATGTGGAGGCGGAGAAGGCGATCCTCGGCGCCCTCCGTGCCGCCCGGCCCGGGGACGCGGTGCTCGGCGAGGAAGGCGGGCGGCGGGGTGCGGCCGACGCCGTACGTCAGTGGCTGGTGGATCCCCTGTGCGGCACGTTGAACTACGCAGTCGGCAGCATGCTGGTGGCGGTCAACGTGGCGTTGCGCGACGGGGCGGCGGCGGTTGCCGACCCGTTCGGCGGCGAGGTCTTCTTCACCGACGGCGAGTCCGCCTGGGTACGGCACGGCGGGGCCGACACGCGGCTGACGCCCACGGCGGCCACCCGGCTGGTGGACGTCAACCTGGATCCGCCGTTTCCGAGCGCGCCCGGGTTCCGGGCCGTGGACCTGCTGGCCCACGCCGGGTTCGTCGAGCGGTTCCGGCCGAGGGTCGTGTCCACGACGTTGGCTCTGGCGTGGGTCGCGGCGGGCAAACGCGCCGCGTACGTCACCGACGGCGGTGACCTGACCGGGAGCGTGCACTTCGCCGCCGGTATCGCCGTGTGCCGGGCCGCCGGTTGCGTGGTCACCGGGATCGACGGCGCCCCGATTGGGCGGACGGGCCACGGGCTTGTGGTTGCCGCCGACGCCGAGACCCATGGGTCGCTCATGTCGATCATCCGCGGCTGTGGCCGTACCTAACCGGGTCAGGGACGAGTGCGGTGGCGCATTGGCCTGCTGCGACCCGCCCCGACCACCGGCTCGGCGAGCACAGGACTAGAAAAGGGTGAATCCGCCGTCCGCCACCACCACCGAGCCCGTCATGAAGCTTGATGCCCGGCTGGCCAGGAAGACCACGGCTGGGCCGAGTTCCTCGGGCAGGCCGTACCGCTTCATCGCGGCGGGCTCGACGCACCATTCGCGGTACTCCGGCTGGTCCACCGGGGACGCCTCGGTGAGGATGTAACCGGGGGCGAGCGCGTTGACCCGGATGCCGTACGGTGCCCATTCGGCGGCCAGGGCCTTGGTTAGCTGGTGCACCGCCGCCTTTGAGGCCAGATACGCGGGCTGCCACCGGGGCCGGTTGACGATCATGGCCGACATGGAGCCGATGTTGACGATGCTTCCGCCGCCCCGCGTGGCCATCTGGGCGCCGACCGCCTTGCTGCAGTACCAGACTCCGTCCAGGTTGGTGGACAGCACCTCGCGCCAGAGCTCGTCGGGGGTGTCCAGGGCGGCCCGGCCGATGCTGATTCCGGCGTTGTTGACCAGCACGTCGATGGGGCCGAGTCGCTCGCCGACCAGTTCCACCATCCGATCGACCTGGGCCGGATCGGTCACCTCAAGCTCGACCGGCAGCGCCGTGATCCCGGAGGCCTGAAGCTCGTGGGCCGCTCGCTCGGCCGCCTCCAAGGTGCGGGCGGTCACCGCGACCGCCGCGCCCGCCTCACCCAGCGCCTGAGCCAGGGCCCGGCCGATGCCGCGGCTGGCTCCGGTGACCACGGCTACCTTGTCCTGCAACGAGAACGAGTCCAAGACGGTCATGTTGTCTTCCTGTCGGTTGGCTGTCGTGCGGTCCAGCGCAGCGTCATCGAGAACCGCAGCGGCGCTCCGGGCTCGACGACCTGATAGTGGTTGGTGTTCAGGCCGTTGACCGGCCCGGACAGTGGTTCGACACAGACGGCGTCGGCCTTGGTCTCGCAGACGATCCAGTGGCTGGCCGCACTGGCGACGGTCAGGTCAAGGGTCGGCCAACGGAGGACCGGGGGGCTCGCGACGGCGGTGAAGGAGTCGTCCCACGGCCTCGGGCCGGTGGAGGCGGACAGATGCCGCGGGATGCCGTCCTCGTCGCAGACATAGCGCAGGCCGGGTTCGAAGCGGTAGGTGAACTCGGGCCCGCGGGCGAACCACGGGTGGAAGCCGACGATCGCCGGCATGGCGCGGCGTTCGTTGGTCACCGTCGCGTGCACCGTCAACGCGTCCCGCGTCAGCTCGAAATCCTGTCGTACGGCGCCGCCGAACGGCCACCGTTCGTCCAGTTCGATGCCGATGGCCGCGGGGCCGTCCACGGTCCAGGGGCGGTCGAAGACGAGACCGTGCAGGGCGTGCGGGGCAAGGTTCGCCGGGACCGCCCACTCCCGCCCGGCGAACGTGAACCGCGCCCCTTCCAACCGGCCGACGAACGGCGCCATCAGGAAGCTGCCGTGCATGATCCGGTCCAGGCCGCCCGGTCCCGGGCCACCCGCGCCCAGCAGCTCCGCGTCGCCGACGCGCAGGGACGTCAGGCGACCTCCGTCGGCCGGGTCCACCCGGATGGCGGCGTTCCCAGCGGTCAACTCGATCATTTGACGCTCCCCGCGGTCAGTCCTCCCACCAGGTGCCGTTCGATGGTGATGAACAGCACCACTACGGGCACCGTCGCGATCAGTGAGGCGACGAAGAGGTACTGGTAGTTGGTCTGGTTGAGGCCGACCAGTTGCTGGATGCCGACCGGCAGGGTGACCCGGTCGTGGGTCGGGTCGTTGAAGACGGTCAGCGAGATGACGAACTCGTTCCACACCTGGATGAAGGTGAAGACCAGCGCGGTCACCAGCCCCGGACGCACCACCGGCAGCATGATGCGCAGCATCCGGCGCATCGGCCCGAGCCCCTCCATCATGGCCGCCTCCTCGATCGCGACGTCGACGCCGGCGAACTGTCCGTTCATGATCCAGGTGACGAAGGCGAGGTTGAACGCCGCGTTGACCACGACGATCGCCCAGTACTGGTTGACCCCGTCGACGTAGATGACCTCCTGGTAGATGCCGACGACCAGGGCGACCGGGGCGAGGACCTGGGTGATCAGCACGAGGTTCAGGAAGCCCGTCCGGCCGGTGAACCGGTTGCGCGCGGTGTAGTACGCGGCCGGCACCGCGATCACCAGGACCAGCGCGGTCGAGGCGGCCGCGATGATCAGGCTGTTGCGCAGCAGCATGGTGAGCGGCAGCACGTCCCACACGTTCGCCCAGTTGCTCCACTCCCAGTGCTGCGGCAGGTAGGTGGCGGGCACCGCGTAGAGTTCGGCGCCGTCCTTGAACGACGACAGGAACATCACCGCGTACGGTGCCAGGAAGAACGCCGCGACGACCAGCCCGACCAGCGGCAGCGCCACCGGACGCACCCGTGGCCACACCTTCCTGCGCACCCGGCCGGACACCTTCACCGGAGCGGGACCCGCCGACCTGCTCCACCGTTCGCCCAGCCGCTCGGTCAGGGCGGTCCAGGTACGGCCCAGCCACGACTTCCGCTCCCGGTCGCCGTTGACCGCGCGCAGGTACAGCAGCACAACGACGATGAGGATCAGGACGTTGAACACCGACAGCGCGGCGCCCTCTCCGGTGTTCAGCTGCTGCTGGAAGGCGATCTTGTACGCCCAGGTGAGGGTGATGTCCGAGAAGTTCCCCGGGTTGCTCCCGGTGATCACCCAGATCACCGGGAACGAGTTGAACACGTAGATGGTGACCAGGATCGTGGCGATCACCAGGGCCGGGCGGAGCAGCGGCAGGGTGATGTACCGGTAGGTCTTCCACGGACCGGCGCCGTCCAGCTTTCCGGCCTCGTAGACCTGCTGGTCGATCGCCTGCAACCCGGCCAGCAGGACGTAGGTGGTGAACGGGATGGTCACCACGATGCCCACCGCGACCACCGACCAGAAGGCGTACCGGGGGTCCTGGTACCAGCCGATCGGGGCGCTGATCACGCCGAGGTCCATCAGGAACCGGTTGACGATCCCGTTGCCGCCTTCGAGCATGTACCGCCACACCGTCGAGGTCATCACCAGCGAGGTCGCCCACGGCACGATCAGCGCCCAGCGCACCAGACGCCGCCCGAAGAACCGCTTGTTCAGCAGTTGCGCCAGGCCGAGCGCGACGACGATGGACACACCGACCACGAGCAGAACCCACACCACCGTGTTGCTCAGCACGTTGACCAGCGCCGGTTCGGCGAGCAGACGCTCGTAGTTGGCCAGCCCGGCGAACCCGTGGCTTACCCCGGTCTCATCGGTGAGCTGCAGCGACGTCCATACCATTCGCAGCGCGGGCAGCGTGATCACCGCGATGATGAGCAGGACGCTCGGCGAGATCCAGGCCAGCGACCGCCATGTGTGGTGGCGCATCCTCGGTGTCACGGGTCAGCCGCCGTTGCCCTGCGTCGCCGCGGTCTGGATCTGGTCCAGAACCGACTTGGTGTCCGTCCCCGGGGTCAGCGCGGTGCCGAGTTGTGCCTCAAGGGTGCCCTGTGCCTTCGGGAAGGCGGGGTCGGTCGACGGGTAGAACTTCGCGATCGGCAGCAGATCCAGGTACGGCGCGAAATCGGGGTCGTCCTTCAGGGCGGTGGACGCCGTCTGCGTGGTCGGCAGGAACCCCTGACTTGTCAGGAAACGCACGTAGTTGTCGGTCTGGTAGAAGAAGTTCAGGAACTTCGACACGGCCTCGGTGTTGCCCGGGTTCTTGAACGACACCAGGTAGTCCTGCACGCCCAGGGTGAACGGCTCGGTGCCGTTGTTCACCGGGATGGGGGCGATGCCGTAGTTGACGGTGGAGTTCCACTGCTTGAACAGGCTGGGAGCGAAGCTGGCACCCATGATCATGCCGGTCTGGCCGTTGGCGAACGGCCGGAAGACGCCATCGGTACGGTTCGTCTGGCCCGGGTTGGCCTGCGTCACCTTGTAGACGTTGGCGAGGCAGCTCAGGAAGTTCAGGCTCTGGACGTTCCGCTCGCTGTTGACGCTCCACTGGTCGTTCGACTTCCAGTCGCCGCCGTTGGACCACATCCACAGCGACCACTCGCCCTGGTTCTCCTCACCGCCCAGCGGCAGACCGTATCCGGTGTATCCGGCCTCCTTGATCTTCTTCGCGGAGGCCACCAGCTCGGCCCAGGTGGCCGGGGGCTTGTCGATCCCCACCTTGGCGAAGATGTCCTTGTTGTAGAACAGGGCGCGGGTGCTGGCGATCAGCGGCAGGCCGTACTGGCTGCCCTGGTAGTAGCTGTTCTTCTTGAACGACGGGATGAAGTCGTTCCCGACCGTCGGGGTGACCAGCGAGTCGACCGGCTGGAGCAGCCCGTTCGCGGCCCAACCGGAGAACTTGTTCTGGTTGAGGATGTCCGGATACTGCTTGGTCTGGATCATCGTGCTGACCTGCTGGTCGATGTTGTTCCAGTCGATGATCCGGATGTTGACCTTGTATCCGGGGTTGGCCGCCTCGAACTTGCCGGCGAGGTCCTTCCAGTACGCCTCGGTTGTCCCGGTGTAGGCCCCGCCGACGAAGCTGATGGTCTTGCTGCTCGTCGTGGTCCTGGGCAGTCCGGTTTCGAGCGACGCCTGCTGGACGTTGAGGCTCTGGCCGCCTCCGCCCGGCCGGTTCGGCGACGCGCCGGCCGCCGTCCCGCTTGTGATCTTGTCGCAGCTCGTCTGGTCAAGGGTGGTTCCCGAGGCGGAGGGACCACCCGCCGCGCAACTCGTGGCTGTCAGCACCGTGCAGACGCTCAACAGCGAGAACAGCTGAGCCCTACGCCTTACTTCCATGTCGCACCGTTTCCTGCTTGAAGCTCTACCTCGCCGGGGGTGGGTCAGAGTCGCGAGGTTAGTTAAGGGTAACTACATACCTAGTGCTGTCAATAGGTTTCGGTCCGCAACATTTTGGGGTTTGTGCTCCAACGTCTCGGGTCGATCACCCAACTTGCCAGGTCATCGTCATCCGTGCTCAAATCAGTATGTAAAGAGCCCATACATACTCGGTGAGGACGGCAGCGCGGTGTGGCCACCTAGCACGACCCCCCGGCCCGGGCAGCCGACCGTCCTGATGACCTCGGTCAAAGCCGGGCGCGTCAATCAGGGCCGGATACTGCAGGCGCTCCAGGACCTGGGGCCGCTGTCCCGCGCCGACCTGGCCCGGTTGTCCGGGGTCAGCCGGGCCACCATCGGGTCGATCGTGCAGCCCCTCCTTGAGAGCGGCCTGCTCGCGGAGGGCGAACCGCAACGCGGCGCCACCCCCGGCGGCAAACCGGCCCGGCCGCTGTGGTTCGCCCCGGACAGTCCACCGCTGGCCGCCGTACACCTGGTGCCCGGCTGGGTGAAGGCCGCACTGGTGAGCGCCGACGGCAGAATGCTGGCCACCTCAAGCGGACGCTTCCTGGTCACCGCCCCCGCCGCCACGGTGGTCGACTGCGTGGTCGACCAGCTCAACACGGTCCTGGCGGGAAGTACGGCCCGGGCCCTCGGCGTGGGCATCGCGGTCGGCGGCATCGTCGAATCGACAAGCGGAACCATCGTTGCCTGCAACCTGATGCCGGAGCTTTCCGGCCTTCCGCTCGGGCCCCTGGTCTCCGAGCGGGTCGGCCTGCCGGTCCACCTCGATCTGCATCCCCGGGCCCAGGCCGTGGGCGACCGCTGGTCCGGCCCCGGCCGGGGCGAACAGTCCTTCGCGTCCATCTACATCGGCGAGGCGATCGGCGCGGGACTGTTCCTCAACGGCGCCATCCACTGCGGACCTGCCGGAGCGGGCGGCGAGATCGGGCACACCACCGTCGACATCAGCGGACGAACCTGCCGATGCGGCCAACGCGGCTGCTGGGAGACCATCGCCACCCGCGACTGGCTGCGCGAGGAGGCCGCCCGGCTGCACCTACCGGCCGCGCAGGCGATGACCACGGCTCTGCTGGCCGACCTGTCGGCCGCGGGCAACGCCGACGCCAAGGAGCTGTTCGAGCAGTACGCCCGCAACCTCGCCCTCGGCGTGGTGAACCTGCAGCAGGTCCTCGCCCCGGGCCTGTTCATCCTGCACGGCGACGTGATCGCCGGTGGTGAGGCGCTGCGCGGCCGCGTCGAACGGCAGGCACGCAGCTACCTTCCGACGCGGTCCGTGGCCGAACCGCAGATCACCTTCGGCTCCGCCCACGACCGCACCACCCTGCTCGGCGCGGCCGGTCTGGTGCTGTCCCGATCCTTCCCGCTCGTCGGCTGAGCCGACGCCCAGAGGAGGACGACATGCCACGCGACGATCGCCGGAACGACCCGTATATTGCGGTAGGAAAAAGATCACGCGCAACCACGCCCGCTCTGGGCGCCTGGATGTTCCGTCTTGATCGGGAGGGACTGTAGCGTGCAATCGGAGTGGACGCGCCCGGAGGCGACGGCCCCGCCGCCCCGGCCTCACTCGCCGCTGATCTCCCCGAACACGGTCAGCCAGGTGAACCGCGCCCGGGTGCTGCAGGCGCTCTACGACGTCGGCCCGCTGTCCCGCGCCGACCTGGCCCGGCTCACCGAGGTCAGCCGGGCAACGATCGGCTCCATCGTGCAGCCGATGATCGACAGCGAGATGCTGGCCGAGGGCGATCCCCAGCCCAGCAGCGCGGCCGGTGGCAAACCGTCGCGCCCGCTGTGGTTCTCCCCCAACAGCCCACCCATCGCCGCCGTCCACCTGCTGCCCGGACACGTCGAGACCGCGCTCGTCAGCGCGGGCGGCACGATCCTGACCACGGCGAGCCGCGAGTATCCAGCGGACACCCGCGACGCCGACCTGGTCGTCGACGCGGTCGCCGACGCGTTGGACGAACTGTTCGCCCCGAACCGACCGGCCGCCCTCGGCGTGGGCATCGCGGTCGGCGGCATGGTCAACACCGACAGCGGCACCATCGTGCAGGTCAACCTAGCACCCGGTCTGGCGGGCCTGCCGATCGGCCCGCTCATCGCCGACCGCACCGGCCTGCCCGTCTACGTCGACCTGCACCCGCGCGTCCAGGCTCTCGGCGACCGTTGGTTCGGGCAGGGACGCGGGCTGTCCACCTTCGCCTCGCTCTACGCCGGAGAGGCACTCGGCGTGGGACTGGTGCTGAACGGTTCGGTGCACCGCGGGCCGGGCGGCGCGGGCGGCGAGATCGGGCACAGCATCGTGCAGGTCGACGGCCTGCCCTGCCGCTGCGGCCAGCGCGGCTGCTGGGAGACCATCGCCACCCACCGCTGGCTGCGCGACGAGGCGGCCCGGCTCAACCTGCCCTCGGCGTCCACCCTGACGGTCGGACCGCTGACCCGCCTCGCCGCCAAGGGCCACCCCGGGGCGGCCCAGCTGTTCGACCGGTACGTCGACAACCTCGCCGTCGGCATCACGAACATCCAGCAGCTCCTCGCCCCCGGACTGTTCATCCTGCACGGCGACGTGGTCGCGGGCGGCGAAGCACTGCGCGGCAAGATCGAGTGGCGGGTACGGCAACGCACCGCCGCCCATCCGGGCAGCCAGCCGCAGATCGCGTTCTCCGCCCTCCACGACGACTCCACCCTCCTCGGCGCCGCCGGCCTCGTCCTCTCCCACTTCCTCCAACTCACCCCCTGAGCCCGCCAGGCAGCCGATTCCGTTCGCCTTCGCGCCCGCACCTGCTCTTCTCCGACGCGTAGCGCCGGGTCAGGTGCTACGCGGCATAGCCGCTGACGTGGCGGGGCCGTACCGGCACTCCCGCCTGGGTGAGCGCTTGGACGAAGACCACGGTGAAGCCCGCCTCGCGGGCGGCGACGTCAGCGGTGGTCCCTTTTCGAGGAGGCGTACGGCGTGCTCCAGCTACAGGGCGTTCCTGACGACCTACACATCGATGACGACAAGGGCGGTGGACGGGGCCCTGGTAGCCGATCCCACTGGCGAGGTGATGGCCCGGTTGTTCTCGACGTGCGGGATGTTTCTGACGATCTGCGCGCGAGTTCGGGGAGGGAGGTGATGCCTCCGGGACGCCTCCCGTCAGTCTGGCGGCGGACGGGGGGCGTTCCGGAGGCATCACCTGGTCAGGTTGCGGGTCGATCCGGTCAGTCCGTAACCGGCCTTTGCGCCTTATTGCCTGCTCAGGGGCCTGGTGGTGAGGAAGTGCGTCGTGGTCGTCATTCGCGTCTGCACCGTTCTCGCGGGCAGGATGAGCCCTTCGCCACGAAAGGATCCTCTCAATATGAAGCGTCTTGTCGTCCGTCGCCTCGCCGCCGTCGGCGCCACCACTGCCGCGATCGTGACCGGTCTGGTGATCAGCGCCGGGCCTGCGCTCGCCTGGGGCACCGCGATCAAGCTCTACCCCAACACCGCAGCCGGCTGGCGCTCCTGCCAGATCGACCTGAAGCTGGCCCCCTCCAACTACCGGTGCGTCGAGTGGACCGAGGGCAAGGTCGCCCTCTGGCGTCCCAACAACTGACCGGCACCGGAACACCCCAGCCCCCGCGCCGTCGATGGCGCGGGGGCGCCGGTCGGCCCGTGCACGACATGCGACGCGACCTGATCGACGCCGTAGACCTTGAACGAAGGCACCAGCGCCTTGTCGCCGTGAAGAGGCCGCGCACGACCTGCCCAGACTCTGTCCGTCAAGCCGTGTAGGGCGAGCGGCCAGCGTTACGGCGTGCTGAGGGTGTCGGACAGGCGTCGCAGGCGGGCGCGGTGGTGGCCTGGTCTCCGGCGATCAGGCGCCGGGGGGTCTCCACCAGCACGGCGGTGTAACCGGCGACGAAGAAGGCGGCGAACAGCGGGGCGTCGCCGTCGAAGGCGGGGTCCTGTTCGAGCCCGTCGGCGAGGGGCCGCTGGAGGTCGGAGGAAATTTCCCTGGCGCGGGCGACGAGCGCGGGCGAGGCCGCGACGGTCTGGAAGAACCTTGAGGCAGGACAGGGCGTGCCGTTGATCGAGCAGGCCGAACGCCATGTCACACAGGGACCGGAGCACTCCGGCATCCGGGCGGCGATCGTCTTCGACCACGACAGGGAGCACACCGTATGACCCACCACATCCGCCTGCCCGACGACCGGGTCGCGATCCTCGGCGCGCTCGATCTGGAACGCACCCCGGACGGGATCCGGCCACGACGGCTCCCTGCCTGGACCCGGCCACGCCTGCACGACGGCTGGATGGACCTGGTCGTCTCGCATGCGGCCGGGGTCCGCCTGCGCCTGCGCACGGCAGCGCGGTCGCTGGCCCTTGGCGTACACGTCACCGTGCCGAAAATGGGCGCGGGCCCGCTGTCGGCGTCGTTCGACCTCGCCATCGACGGCACCGTGCTCGCCCGCGTACCGGCCACGGCCGGAGACGCGCTGAGCCTCACCGTCAACCTCGCCAACGCGCGGCTGATTCCGGGACCTCCCGAGACCGTGCGCTTCGACGACCTGTCCGAGGGAGAGAAGGACGTCGAGATCTGGTTGCCGCACAGCGCGGCGGTCGAGCTGCGCACGCTTGACTCCGATGCGCCGCTGCTCGCCCCGACCCCGCCGCCCGGCGTGGCGTGGGTGCACTACGGCTCGTCGGTCAGCCACGGCCCGGAGGCGCCCGCCCCGACCCTGACCTGGCCTGCCGTCGCCGCTCTGACGACCGGTGCCGCGCTGACCAACCTCGGATTCGGTGGCAACGCCATGCTCGATCCGGAGGTCGCCCGCGCCATCCGGGACACCCCGGCCGACCTGATCACGCTCAAGGTCGGGATCAACATCGTCGGGCGGGCGTCGATGCGGGAGCGCACCTTCGTCCCCGCCGTGCACGGCTTCCTCGACACGATCCGCGAAGGCCATCCGGACACTCCGATCGTGCTCGTCTCACCGACCCCCTTCGCCGAACTGGAGACCAAGGCCGGACCCACAGCGCCCGACCCGGAGACCGGACGCCAACGCGCCCTGGGGTCTCCGGGCGCCGGAGCGCTGACCCTGACGGGCGTCCGCACGCTGCTCGCCAAGGTCGTCGGCGTCCGGGCCGACCCGGCGCTGCGCTACCTCGACGGGCGCGAGCTCCTCGGGCCGGACGAGGCCAGGGCGCTGCCCGACGGCCTGCACCCCGACCCGGCGGCGCACCTGCTGATGGGCGAACGAGCCGCCCGGCTGCTCCTGGGGCCCTATCTGTGACCGACGCCGTTCAGGGGCGGGGTGTTCTCGTGGCCGGTCGGATCGGGGCGTGTAGGTTCCTGCTCCATGGCACGGTTTCCGTACGGTCCGCTCGTGATCGGGCCACTGGTCGCGATCGCGGTGCTGGGCGTCACCGCGGCGGGATGCTCAGCCGACGGCGCCGCGGACTCGCGGAACCCTTCGGGGAGAGGTACTCCGACCGAAGAGAGCCTGGCTCTGTCCGCGGGAGTGTGGACGGAGACGAACGTTGGGGGCGCCGAGATGACCAGGGTCGTCGCGGTCGCGCCCGGCGAGGCGTGGGCGGTGGGTACCGACGGTGAGGTCGTCAGCCCATACGGCGGCGGCCTGTGGCACTGGGACGGACACGGATGGCGCTCCACCCGCCCGCCGGTGGGCCTGCGGTACCCCGAGGTCGTCTCCGGAACGTCCGCGACCAACGTCTGGGTCTTCGATCGGGACGGGGACGCGTGGCACTGGGACGGCCGCCGGTGGTCAAGCCGGGGAAGACCGCCCTGGCCGCGCTCGGCCTTCGAGGACAGCAGGGGATGGATCTGGATGAGGCGCTGAGGAGGGCCGGGACGCCACTACCTCGCGGCAGCGGCGTGCCGTACGGCTCCGATCGGTGGCAGAGCACGTCTTGCTGCTGTGGATGGGCAGAAGACGGTCTCCACGGCCTTGAACATGCCTTCGGCCGGGCCGTTGATGTCCTTGACGCTCAGGGTGGTCGACATCGAGAGCTGGCGGCTGCCGTCCTTCGTGTAGAAGGTCATGGCGAGGTAGCCGGCGGTGCTCCCGCCCGTGAAGAAGCCGTCGAGTTCGCCGTCGCAGAAGGCGGGGCCGCCTCCACCCGGCGGCGGGTCGTTGGGCAGCCGGTCGGTCAGGACCCGCTGGAGTTCCGGCGGCAGCAGTTTGCCCTGGGAGAACGCCCGCCTGAAGACGCTCACGTCGTGCGCGGTGGAGACCACCCCTCCGGCCGCCCCGCCGAAACTGGCGTTGAACCGGTCCACGTCGCGCAGCCTGCCGTTGGCGTCGGGATAGTAGCCGTGGCCGTGCGGCCCCCTGATGCCCTCCGGTGGTTTGACGGGAAGGTGGGTCCTGGTCATCCCGAGCGGGCCGAACAGGTGTCTGTGCAGCTCAGTGGCCAGGCCGTGGCCGGTCACCCTCTCGACGACCATGCCGAGGAGGGTGTAGTTGGTGTTGGAGTAGGAGTACTTCTCGCCCGGCTCCCCGGTCCTGGGCCGGTCGCGGCTCCACCTCACCAGGTCGAGCGGCCGGTAGTGGGTGGTGAAGTCGAACACGTCGAACGAGATGTCCCCCTCGCTCCCGTCCGGGTTCGGCTCCTTGGCGTACCAGTCGGGAATGCCGGAGGTGTGCCGGAGCATCTGCCGTACCGTGATCTCGTCGGCCCGCGCGACCAGATCCTCGCTCACCACCACCGGCAGCAGGTGGCCGAGCTTGTCGTCCACGCCCAGCCTGCCCTCCTCGACCAGTCGCAGCACCACGGTGGCCACCATCTCCTTGGTCTGCGACCCGATCCTGAAGCGAGCGTTCGCGGGGATCGCCCCTCCCCCGCCGTTCAGCAACCGGGTGCCCGCGCTGCCCAGCCCGATGGATCTCCCATCGACGTAGGCCCCGCCGACCGCCCCCACGACCCCGGGAACCCTGGCCAGTTCCTCCATCGCCCTCTGCACGTTCCCGGCCTGCGCTGGGGCGGCGACGGCAGGCCCGGCGCAGGCCATCATCAGCGCGGCGGCACCGGCGGTGACCCGCGACGGCGAACGCCAGCCCCGGTTCCCGTCGTCAGTCATGCTTCTCCTTCTCCGCGATCATCCTCGCCGTGGCCCTCTGTCCGACGGCCACCGGTCGACCTCGTCCACTGTCGATCGGCCGTGTCCTCGCCTCGTCCGCGCCGCGTCATGGTTGCGTCACGGCCGCGCCGGGTGGTTCACGACGTGGACCGACCGGGAGAAGCTGTCAGCGACGGCTCGCTGACCGTTCGGTCCTGGTTTGTGGCGGTCAACCACAGACCGGTGAGTACGGCGCAGCCCAGCGTCACGACACCCGCCGCGAGGAAGGCGATGTTGAGACCGGACTCGAAGGAGGCGCCACCGGACTCCCGTGTGTGGACGATCGCCCCGAGCACCGCCACGCCGAGCACCGCGCCGATCTGCCGGGTGGTGCTGCTGACGCCCGAGGCGAGACCGCCCTCCTGCGGGCTGACCGCCTGGATGGCGGCCCCGGTCAGCGGCGACATGGTGAGGGCGAACCCGATGCCGACGACCGCCAGCCGCCACCACACGTTCCCGTAGCCGGTGTCGGCGTGGACGAAGCCCAGCGCCAGCAGCCCCAGCCCGGCCAGTGCCAGGCCGATGCTGACGACGGCGCGGAAGCCGTACCTGGCCGCGAACCGGCCCGCGTAGGGGCTGACGATCACCATGGCCAGTGAGGCGGGCAGGGTCCGCAGCCCGGCGACCAGGATCGACGTGCCCTGGACGTAGACGAAGAACTGGGAGAAGAAGAACGACGACCCCATCAGCGCGAACCCGACCACGACCATCGCCGTGTTGGACACCGTGAACAGCCGCTGACGGAACAGCCGGAGCGGCAGCATCGGCGTCGGCACCCGGCTCTCGACCACGACGAACGCGGCCAGGAGCACCAGCCCGGCGGCGAAACCGCCCAGGATCACCGGCGAGGTCCAGCCTCGGGAACCGCCCTCGATCAGGCCGTAGGTCACGGCGCCCACGCCCGCGACGGACAGGACCGTGCCGGGGACGTCGATCGGCGGCGCGCCCGGGTTGCGGGACTCCCCCAGCACGCGCAGCCCGGCCAGCAGCAGGACCGCCCCGATGGGCACGTTGACCAGGAAGATGGCGGGCCAGCCGAAGGACTCCACCAGGATCCCGCCCGCCAGCGGTCCGGCGGCCAGACCGATGCCGCTGAACCCGGCCCACAACCCGATAGCTCTGACACGCTCCTTCGGGGCGGGGTACGCGGCGGCGAGCAGCGCCAGTGAGGCGGGACTCAGCGCTGCGGCCCCGACGCCCTGCAGGACCCGTCCGGCGATCAGCCAGCCGATCGAGGGCGCGAACGAACACACCACCGACGCGGCCGTGAACACCACAACCCCGGCCAGGAACATCCGCCTGCGGCCGAACCTGTCGGCGAAGACGCCGCCCGACAGCAGCAGCATGGCCACCAGCAGCACATAGGCGTCGACGATCCACTGCAGGCCGGTCAGCCCGGTGTGGAGTCGCTGCTGCATGTCGGGCAGGGCGGCGCCGACGATCGTATTGTCGAGCAGCACCATGAACTGACCCGCGCAGGTCAGGGTGAGCAACGCCTTCATACAGATCCCCCTAAAAGCAGTTATCGACTGCGTTAAGACAGACCCTAACGCAGTTCTCAACTGCGTTAGGGTGGGGGCATGGATGAGCAGGGGCGGGCCAGGCGGCCCGGCGGGCGCAGTGCCCGGCTCCGCGCGGCGGTGCACCAGGCCGTCACCGACCTGGTCGGCGAGCGCGGCTACGGAAACTTCACCGTCGGCGAGGTCGCGGCCCGCGCGGGCGTGGCCGACACCAGCGTCTACCGCCGGTGGGGCAACCTCCAGGCCCTGCTCGGCGACGTGCTGCTGACCCGGCTCAACGCGCGGTCGCCGATGCCCGACACCGGGGGCCTGGCAGGCGACCTGCGCGCCTACGCCGCCAACGTGGCTCGCGAGGTCACCGGACCCGACGGCCTGGCGGTGGTACGGCTGGCCGTCGCGCTGTCGGGCGAGGGCCAGCAGGGCCTCCAGGTGCGCGACGCGCTCCTGGCCGACCGCACCAGGCAGTTGCAGGCCATGCTCGACCGTGCCCGCGACCGCGGCGAGGACCCGCCCGACGCCCTGGAGGTGCTGGACCATCTCCTGGCGCCGATCTACATACGCGTCCTGTTCGACACGGGCCCGCTCACCCCTGACTACCTCGACGGGCTGGTCGACCGGCTGCTCGCCTGATCCACACCAGCCGCCCGGACGCGTCCCCGCGACCGACGCCACCCACCTGATGCTGCGCGCCCTCACCTCACGGTGCACCGGCAACCCGACGTACGCGGGTCAGCAGACCAGCGTCCCGGAGGACATGACGGACTGCGCCGCCGTCGGCTCCAGCCGCGACCAGATACGAGCGGCCGAACTCCAGGCGTTCACCCACTGACGAGACGGGGCGCGGGCCAGGTGGGGAGGATGGGCGTCCGAATGTGGGCCGGAGGGGGTTGCGGCAGCCTGGCGGTGAGGCCGGAAACGGCCTCGCAGCGCTTTCCGCGCGGCGGCAGCGTTCGAGAGATCAGGTAGGCGTCGAAGGCGCCGGTGGTGCAGTCGCTCCAGCCGTAGGTGCCGTGGCCCCAGCCCTCGTAGGTGAGCACCCTGGCGTACGGGCCGAGCTGACGGGCGAGGCCGACGGTCCACTCGTAGGGCGCGGCGGGGTCGTGCAACGTGCTGCCCAGCAGGAGCGGAAAGCTGTCACGGACCCGCGTGGGACGCTGGGGATTGGGGATCGGCGTGGGCTGGGCCAGGCAGATGGGCCCCATCGTGGCGGCGAGCGGGCCGTACCTCATGTCGGGCGCGAGCCTGGCCGAGCGGCGCAGGTGGCCTGCGTACTCACCGTAGCCCCGGGCCCGCAGGTCGAAGTCCTGGCACAGGGCCGGGAAGGGGAAGGCGGCCACCTCGCCGTTCTGGTAGGGGGCGAGAACGCCGGGAGGCAAGGCTGCGCCGTTGTCGAGGTCGACCAGCAGTTGCGCGAGGAACTCCCACTGCGGACCGTAGAACCGCAGGTGCGCCTCGCTGATCAGCGAGAGGGCCGTCACCGGAATGTCGGGGAACTCCGGGTTTCGCAGCTCGCCACGGTCGGCCTTGGCCAGCAGCCGGGTCCAGACCGCGCGTACGCCCTGCTCGTGCAACGCGCAGTTTCGCGACCGCGCGCACCAGTTCGCGAACTCGTCGAAGGAGTCCTGGGCGGCGACGGCCTCAGTGTCGAAGAACTCCCTCATGTCCAGGCTGTGATCGACGTTGCTGTCCAGCGCGAGGGCGCGCACCCGGCGCGGGTACATCTCCGCGTACTGCTGACCGAGCAGCGTGCCGTAGGACACGCCGTAGAAGGTCAGCTTCTCCTCGCCCAGGGCCGCCCTGATGGCGTCCAGGTCACGTACCACGTTGAGGGTGTCCACATGGTCGTAGAGCGGACCGGTACGGGCCCGGCAGTCGGCGCGCAGATCGGTGATGGCCACGCGCAGCGCCTCGAACTGGGCCGCGCTCGCCGGGACCAGGTACGGCGTGCGGTCCAGCGCCTCGCCGGAGCAGACGATGGGGTGGCTGCGGGCCACACCACGCGGATCGAAGCCGACGATGTCGAAGCGGCGGTGGAGCTCATCGCTCAGCCAGTTGGGCCTCGCCATGACGAAGTCGACCCCGGAGCCGCCCGGCCCGCCGGGATGGATCAGCAGGGAGCCGACCCTGGCGGCGGGGTCGGTGGCTCTGTGCCGAGCCAGCGCCAGGTCGATCCTCGGCCCGTTCCGCCTGTTCCAGTCGATCGGTACGGACACCGTCCCGCAGTCGAAGCCGGGATCGTCCTGGCAGGGCGCCCAGGCGATGGCCGGGGCGGCGATCCCGGCGGGGGTGGGGAGCAGTAGGGCGATGACGGTGAGGGCGAGGCCCAGCAGGAGAATTCTTCGTCGCACGTGTTCCTCCGAGCGGCGGGGTGTATGCGGGCCCGACCCGATATGGATGAGTTACGTGGATCTTCCATCAAAGGTGCCTGGGTGCCAAAGCTTGCTTTATCGGGAAATATCGCGTTTTTCCTTCGCTTCTGCGTCCCCGTCGTCGAGTCCGGGAGCGTCCGGGCCTCGCAGCGGGCGCCAGACACCCGCCTGCGAGGACGAAGGCGGCGGTCCACCACGTTGAGGCTCTTGTGCTTGAGCAGAGACCAGCCACGCGACGTCCTCGTCCCGGATCTCGTGGCCCTTGACCCGCAACTGGGCCGCGGCGGCATCGATGGAGCGGGTCGCTCACAAAACTGTGGCATTCAGAACCAAGCCAAGCTGGTCCTGAATGCCGTCCCGGTACATGGCACGTTTGCCGTGGCACAGGTCCCGGGCGAGCTTGTGGCGGGACTCTTGCATGGTGACGCCTGGTTCTCCCGACGATCCACAGATCATCTAAAAAGTCGCAGAAACCCCGCACCACCTGAGACGCGAAAGGATCGTTTCGTGGACATCAGCGAATGCAGGAGATCGACAACGGGAAACCGGCGATGATCGAGGTCGTGTTCCGCACCGAGGACGTCCCGCACCCGAGCGGTTCGTCATGTGGCACGAGATGGCGGCCCAATCCCTGGTGCCCACCCTGGCGCGCAGCGATCACGAGGCCGACTTCCGCGCCGTCTACGGCCTCTCTCTCCCCCGCCGAACACCGCTCGTCGTGCGGACCGTAACGAGATCATGACCGGCCGCCTCGGGGAAGACCTCTGCCTTCCGCCCGCCGTACGGTGGCCTAGAAGCTGTCAACAAGCAGTTCCCATGCATCAGCTGGCGGCACCCCTGCGTCCAGCGGTGGTCGTCGCGCCAGTCATCGCTTACGCGGTGGCGTCATAAACCCTGCCGATGCGCACGTAGTAGGCATTGCCATCGCCGTTCAGGTCGGCCATGGTCAATCCGACTGGGACGCGTGGGGTTCAGGCTTTATGAGATATTCCTCCCCCGTGGTGGCGCCGGTGGTCTGGGGAGGTGACCATGTAGTGATGACCTCCTCACCCCGCCCGCCACACATCGGTGACCGATCGAATCCGACAGGCGGGACTACCGCGCTCGGTGGAGAGCCCGCTCCCGCCCGCGGATACCTGCTGGACAACGCGCGCGCCGAGGCGGGCGAGCGGTTCGTCTGGCTGGCCGAGCTGTTCGACGATGTGACGCGGGGGCACTTCGACCGGCTGGGGGTCAGGGCTGGCTCGCGCTGCTGGGAGGTGGGGGCCGGGGGTCGCAGTATTCCGGAGGCGCTCGCGGCGGCCGTCGGTCCGACCGGGTACGTGCTGGCTACGGACATCGACCCGTCGTGGCTGAAGACAGGCGACGGGTACGAGGTGCTCCGGCACGACGTCGCCGCTGATCCGCCCCCGGAGCCGGGGACGTTCGATCTGGTGCACGCCCGGCTCGTGCTGGTCCATGTACCCGACCGGGCTCGGGCGTTGGCCACGATGGTGGCGGCGCTGCGGCCCGGCGGCTGGCTGCTGGTCGAGGACGCCGATACCGCTCTGCAGCCGCTGGCGTGCCTGGACGACAACGGCCCGGCGCAGCGGCGGGCCAATCGGCTGCGCGACGCGGTCCGGGAGCTGCTGACGCGCCGCGGCGCGAACCTGCGCTACGGCCGGACGCTGCCAGGGGCCCTGCGTGAGGCGGGCTTGGTAGATGTCGCCGCGGCGGGCTCCTTCCCGGTCGGCGGGCTGGCCTGCGACCGGCTGGAGGCGGCGACCATCCGGCACGTACGCGGCGAACTGCTCGCGGCCGGTCTGGCCGACGACGCCGAGCTCGACGCGCACCTGGCCGCCATCCACGCGGGCGAACTCGACCTGACACTCGCGCCACTGATCTCGGCCTGGGGACGCCGTCCGGCCGAATAGCCGTCGGCTACGGATCCAGGCGTTGGAGGAGATTTTCGGGCCACACCGCGTTCCGGCGAGGAAACGTGCGCGAGCCTGCTCCCGGCTACCGCGCCGCCGACGGCCCTGGCCTGACATCCGGCGACCAGGTCCTGGTCGCGGACGAGCTTGGCTGAACCGGTGTGGCCCGTTCAGGCGGCGGACCAGAGGGCGGTGAGCAGTGCGTTCAGCCGTTCCGGTGCCTCGACGTGTGGGTAGTGGGCGCTGCCCGGCACCCGCTCGTGCCGGGCGCCGATCCGCTCGGCCGTGACGCGTGCGCAGGCCATGAGAGGGACGCCGCCGCGCTCCCGGTACGGCCCGGGGGCGTCCTCCCAGGTGCCCGAGACGACCAGTTTGGGGAAGGTCGCCGCCCGCAGCGCCGGTAGCGGAAGGCCCGCCTCCCAGCAAACGCGTTCGCGCAGCGCCGTGGCGGCCGCGCGCGACCGCCGATCGTCCGTCCCGGGCTCCGGCATGCCGGACGAGTCGGCGGCGGCCCGCAGCCACTCCTCGGGCGTCAGGTCGGGAAGGGCGGCGTAGGCGGCGCGGTTGGCGCGCAGCGCCTCGGCCACGTCGGGGTGGTCGGCGGCGGCCTGGTAGCAGCCTGGCTCGATCAGGGTGAGCGAGCGCACCGCCTCCGGCCTGCGCGCCGCCGCGATCATGGCTCCGACGGCGCCGTAGGAGTGGCCGACCAGGTGCGCGCCCGCCCCGAGGAGTTCGGCGACGTCGTCGGCGTCGGCCAGGTAGTCGCCGGGGAACCTGTCCCCGGCGTCCGGGCTGCCGCCGCAGCCCCGGCGGTCCATCAGGAGCAGCCGGAACCGGTCAGCCAGCGGGCGTTGCGCCGCGAACCCGTACACCGGGTCGTCGCCCCAGCTCGTGGAGCCGTGCACGAAGACCACCGGCGGCCCGGACTCAGGACCGAGCGCGGTCACGTGCACGTCGCCCGGCAGCGGGCCGTTCGCGCGGAACATCGGGGTAAGCCTCCTTGAACGTCGTTTGATACACCGGAGCCCCGCGACCGCGGCGTTCCTGACCGCGCGTTGAGCAGGTCGAGCCGGAACGCTTCTCCTTCTGCGGTGGCTCCGCCCTACGAGAGATCGAAGGGGGCGGGGAAGTGGCCTTCCCAGATCCGGCGGGAGGCATGCTCGGGGTAGGGCAGGGTCTCCGACTCGGCGTCCAGGACGCGGGTGAGCCGCTGGTCGGGTTGGTAGTCGGCCCATCCGGCGTCGCCGGTGGTGACGAAGCGGATCCATGTCTCCTTGAACTCGTGGGCGAGCGCGACGGCCTCGGGGGTGGGCTCGTCGCCGATGAGCTGCGTGCCGACGGGGCTGTCCAGCGTGCCGAACGCCAGGGGGACGTCGAGACTGTGGCAGGCGCCCAGGGCACCGCCGAGGACCGGGGCGGTCCAGCACAGTTCGAACAGGTACGAGGTGCCACCGGCTGCGGCGTTCGCCTCGGCCAGCTTCTGTGACGGCATGCGAAAGAGGGCGTCGGAGTACACCGTCTCCACCAGCTCCTCCGGGGTGGCCTGCGGAAACGCGGCACGGTACGCCTGCGCGCCGTACGGCCGGGGGGCGAGTAGTTCCAAGGCCGTGCGGGCGTCCTGCTCGGTGAAGGTGCCCTGCCGTCCGCTCATGACGCTGAAGAGCCGGAACTCGTCCCGGACGTGGCCGACGAGCAGCTCGGTCCCGTCCGCGCGCGCACCGGTCAACGCGGTCCAGGGCGTTTCGGGAAGCACCTCGCCGTCGACGACGGGGCACAGGGCGGTTCCGGTCCCCGTGATAGCTCCCCAGCTCTCCCGGTGAGCATGGAGACCGGCGTTGAAGGAGGTGAGCTCTGCGGCCAGGTGCCAGGGGTCGATGTCGCGCAAGGCCGCAGCGGTGGGGGCCGCCGCGCCGAGCCGGTCCGCGAACGCGGCGGTGACCTGCCGTGCCAGCGCGGGGGTGCTGTGCAGCCCCGGCACCGAGTGGGCGATGGCCCGCCGGAACAGGCCGCGCGCCTGCTTCATCGTCAGGAGGGCGGCGACCGACCCGGCCCCGGCGGACTGTCCGGCCACGGTGACGTGGTCGGGGTCGCCTCCAAAAGCGGCGATGTTCCGCCGCACCCACTCCAGCGCCGCGATCTGGTCGAGGAATCCGCGGTTGGGCGGCGCGTCGTCGAGGAACGCGAAGCCCTCCGCGCCCACGCGGCAGTTGACGGTCACCACGACGAGTCCCGCCTCGGCCAGCGCCGCCGGATCGTACATCGGGTCGCTCGACATCGCCGAGATGTAGCCGCCCACGGGGATCCACACCAGCACCGGCAGCCCGGCCGCGCCCGGATCCGGAGTGCCGACGTTGAGCGTCAGCCAGTCCGTGCCCTGCGGCGGACCCACGTCGATCGACAGGGACAGCGGCACCACGGGACCGAACTCCGCCGCCTGCCTCGTCCCCTCCCAGCGGTGCGGCGGGGCGGGCGCGGCGAAACGGAGTGCTCCCACCGGGGGCTGGGCGTAGGGGATGCCGCGGAACACCGCGTGCCCCTGCCGCCAGAGGCCCTGCACCACACCTTCCGTGGTCCGCACCCTTGGCTGTTCAGGCATGACGCTTCCTTCCTCAGGTGGACTCCAGTTTTGTAAGTCAGTTGTATTATGTCAACTGTATTGGAAAGTCTCCGGGGACGAGGGAGAGACCGACGATGCCGAAACAGGTGGATCACCGCGGACGCCGCGAAGCGATCGCCCGCGCGCTGTGGCGGGTGGTGGAACAACGCGGCGTCACGCATCTGACGATGCGCGTGGTGGCGCAGGAGGCGGGCATCTCCCTCGGGCAGTTGCAGCACTACTTCGCCTCCCGGACCGCCATGCTCTCTTTCGCCATGGACTTCGCGTCCGAGCAGACCTCGCGGCGCGTCAAAGAGGGCCTCAAGAAGCTCGGTGACCGTCCGCACCCCCGTGACGTGCTGCGACTGACGCTCGTGGAAATGCTCCCCCTGCATGCCGACGCCCGCGCGACCAGCCGGATGAGCGCCGCCTACGTCCTGGAAGCGCTGCACGACGAGACCGTCCATGAGCAGGCGCGCCGTGGCCTCGTCCAAGGACGGGCCCTCGTCGAGCAGTTGGTCCGCCATGCGATCGCCGACGGGCACATCGCCCCTGACCGCGACCCGGCGACCGAGACCAACCTGCTCCTCACCCTCACCGGCCTCACCCCCCTGATCGAACTGAACGTGATCAGCCCCCAGGACGCGCTCACCGCGATCGACCTGTATCTGGACAGGCTGTTCACCGGGAGGGACCGGAGCGCGTGACCCGGGACCGTGCGGTAGGCAGCGGCCGAGGCGAGGGTGTGGATCAGCTCGGGGTTGTGGCGCCCAACTGCCGTTCGAGCTCCGCGGCCGGGAACGGCGTCTTCTTGCTCTCGGTGAACAGACGGCGAAAGAAGGAGTCCAGGACGACGGTAGGGCGTGCGTGCCGGTCGATGATGGCCGCGATCTCGGGCGGGATGTCGCCAGGTCGCCGACCTGCGATCCAGTCGTGCAGGAAGGCTTCACGTTCCGTGTCACCGCGCACACCGTCGAGCAGGTGATATTGGAGCAGGTGGCTCGCGGTGTAGCAGTGGTCGTACGCGAGATGGTCCGAGAGGAAGCCGGACTCGTCCGCCGAAAGGTCGAAGCGGGAGCTCAGAGCAAGCCCGAAATCAGCGAAGTAGAGCTGTCGGCCATCGGTCAGGATGTTCTCGAAGTGAGCATCGAAGTGGACAAGTCCGCGAGAACTCATGAAGGCGGTTCCGCTCGTCAGAGCTTCCTCCACCCAGCGGAAAAGCGAACCGTCCCCACCCTCGGGTGCAGCGGTTTTACGGTGGTCGGCCAGCCATCCGGCAAGTGTGTACGGCACATGCTCCAGGAAGAGCACCAGGCCGCACGAGGATCGGCCGATGGCCTCCAGCCGGTCACGAACGGCGGGTGATCCCTCCCAGTGCGCGACGGCTCCTTCCAAACCCCCGAACTCGTCGGTGAATCCTTCGGGAGGGGAATCAGGCAGAATCCGCCAGTGGTACATCAGGGGGAATCCCGCATACTCGTCGCCGAGAACCCAGTTCGTGGTCATGGTGTGTACGGCAAGCTCCCGCCAGGCGCCGAACCCGGCCGAGCCCACCCCGTACTGGTAGAACATCGGCAGTTCGAAGACATTCGCCGTCGATCGCACGTTCTCCGGACGCAATTCGATGTCCGTCAAAGGGATCCGCTTGACGAAGACGCGCGTTCCGTTGATGTCCAGCTCCGCCGACCTGCCGCCGATACCCGACCCGAGCGGAGTAGCGGCTGCCACGACCTCCCCGAGCCGGTGGTCGCTCAGCAAGGACAATTGAGTGCTCACGGCCCCATAACCAGCCAGGCGCGCGTTACGCAGCAGATCCTGGTTTAGCATCGACGACTCCTCGGCGCCCGAACCAGGGCTTCGGCGATCGCACGTACGGCATCGACCTTACGTTGAAAGGTCAGCCACTCTCACAAACAGCCCTTCTCAGAACAAGACAAAGAACAACGGAGCCCCACCCTCTCCAACGTCTACCGGACAATAGAGACGGCACACGCCACCTGGCGGTAGCCATACGTGAATCCCCCGACTCGCTGCAGTTCATCAACCCAGTCGAAAAGGTCCTCAATCACGGTTTTCGCCCCGGCGGTCAGTTGATCGACCAACGCGGTGGTGTGAGGATGTGCCGGATACCGCCAGTGCCTGAATGCCAAAGTGCCCTCACCAACGCCCCAAGCGCACTGCCCCGCCGGAATCACCCGCCACATCGTGGGAAACCCACTGTCCACGTACGGCTGACCGCCGACGAGGGCGAGCCGTACACCAGCCACGTCCAGCGGCGTGTTCATCGCCCGATCCGCCTGCTCAACAGCGCCATCTGCACGAACCCGGACGGTGAGCACGCCTACCTCCTCGCCGGGCGGGACCTGCACGTGCCCGGCTGCCCCAACCCTGAAAGCAACCATTGATCGCACGAAGGTGCTTGGCGCCTACAGTGTGCGACCAGTGCCAGACCCACGGTTGGCACAAGGTGACGCTGCCGGTCAAGATCGGGCTCATCGGGACCGATTCGCCGAATACGCCCTCTGCGAGCAGCGCAACGGAGGATGGCGGGTCCGCGAATGGGCCGAGGAGCTGGGACTGACGATGATCCTCTGTCTCTGTTCTGGTGGCCTTCGAAAGCCGAGTCAGCGACCGGCTGACGAACATCTGGGACTCGGCCTGGTCCCGGTGTTCATCCCAGGCGAGGCAAGTGAAGCCCGCCGATCGCCGCCGCTGACCCCAACGGCTTCGTGTGACTCATGGCGCGTTCGTCACCGGCAGGTCTTCCACCGTGGGATGTCCGTCTCCGCTGAGCGTACTCAGCAGGCGCAGCCCGTCCTCGGTAGGGCTTCCGGGTGTCGCGGACAGCACCAGCAGTTCCATGCCTGATTCATCCGGCAGTGCGAAGTTCTCCTGGTGCAGTTCCAGGAGTCCGACCAGCGGGTGCTGGTACGCCTTGCGTCCATGGGTGCGGGCGCGCACGTCCGCGCGGGCCCAGAGGCGGCGAAAGCGCGTGCTGCCCATCGCCAGCTCGCCGATGAGCGAGGTCAGGCGCGGGTCGTCGGGGTACTTCCCGGCCGCCAGGCGCAGGTGCCCGACCACGTCGAGGGTGCAGTTCTCCCAGTCGGCGTACAGGCCGCGCTCGGCCTCCTCAAGGAAGATGTGCCGGGCGGTGTTCAAGCCCGGTATCTCCCGGCCGAAGAGGAGCCCGGCGAGGCGGTTCCCGGCGATCACGTCCAGCCGGTGGTCCATGATCAGGGCGGGCGCGTCGGTGACCAGGTCGAGTACGTGCAGCAGTTCCGGCCGCAGGCGCCCGCTGGGCGACTTCGCGCGGCGGCGGCGCTGCCGGGCCAGCCGGTACAGGTGCTCACGCTCGGTCTCATCGAGGCCGAGGACACGGGCGAGCGCGTCGAGGACCTGTTCGGAGGGCTGGGTGGCGCGGCCCTGCTCCAGGCGTACGTAGTAGTCGACGCTGACCCCGGACAGGTGCGCGACCTCTTCCCGGCGCAGCCCTTCGACGCGGCGGCGGCTGTCGGTGGGGATGCCGACGGTGGCAGGGTCGACCCGGGAGCGCCGGGTGCGCAGGAAGCCCGCGAGATCGTCCATGCCTCCAGTATGGCTCCGGTGACGTACGTGAGGGTGGCCCTGCTGATACCAGGAAGAAGAGCCCCTGAACGACGAGGCCCCGGTGGTCGAGCATCTATGGCGAACACCTTGTCGAAGGGAACAGTCATGAAGGCGCTCATCGTCTACGCCCACCCCGAGCCGCGTTCGCTGAACGGCTCTTTGAAGGACCTCGCCGTGTCCACTCTCGAAGCCGCCGGGCACGAGGTGCGGGTGAGCGACCTGTACGCGATGAACTGGAAGGCCGTGGTGGACGCGGCGGACTTCGGCGAGCACGCCACGAGCCCGCTGCGGGTGATACCGAGTTCGGCCGGGGCGTACGACTCCGGCGCGCTCACGCCCGACGTGGCGGCCGAACAGGAGAAGCTGCTGTGGGCCGACACGGTGATCTTCCAGTTCCCGATGTGGTGGTACACGATGCCGGCGATCCTCAAGGGCTGGGTGGACCGGGTGTTCTCCTTCCACTTCGCGTACGGCGTCGGAGCGCATGACGAGACCCGCTACGGCGAGCGTTTCGGCGAAGGGACGTTGCAGGGGCGGCGGGCGATCCTGTCGGTGACCATCGGGGGCCCCGAATCCCACTACACCGATCGCGGGATCAACGGTCCGATCGAGGACCTGCTGTTCCCGATCCACCACGGGATCCTGTACTACCCGGGCATGGAAGTGCTGCCGCCGTTCGTGCTGCACGGCGCCGACAAGATGACCCGCGGCGACGTCGAGGACGCCGCGAAGGCGTGGAAGGAGCGGCTGCTGTCGCTGGAGACGACCGAACCGATCGCGTTCCGGCGCCAGAACTTCGGTGACTACGAGATCCCGTCACTGCGGTTGAAGGAGGGCCTGGAGGTGCCGGGACGTAAGGGCTTCGGCCTGCACGTGCGGGATTGACCACCCGCATCGGAGCGGCCGGTGACAACAACCCGAGCCCCGAACGGGCCCGCCAACGTCATCGGCCGTTCGGTTCACGGCGTACCGGCGGATGAGGACGGTGACGTGGTTCGGCGTCGAGCACGACAAATCAACGGCAGCGCGATAGAACAGCATCCGAATTCATGGAATGCGTATCCGGTCAAGGCGCAGAACGCCGTGTTCACCGGTTGGTAGAATCTCGGAATGCGGATTCCGACAGACGAACAGATTCGTGCGCTCCATGAGAAGCACGCGCCTACCCGGGAGGCCTTCGATCTCGTCTATATCCACTGTGAAATCGTGTGCTGTATCGCAGAGCAACTTCTCGCACGTACCGGATCCGATCTCAACAGGGATTTGGTGCGCGCGGGAAGCCTGCTTCACGACATCGGGGTTTATCGGCTGTACGGGGCCAGCGGAAAGCTGGATCACACACGCTACCTGCAGCACGGCGTACTCGGCTACGAGCTTCTCCTTGAGGAGGGGTTTCCGGACGAGATCCGCCGCTTCTGCTCCTGTCACACCGGCATGGGGATCAGCCGGAGCGACGTGCGAGAGCAGGGACTTCCCCTGCCCGTCGCCGACTATATGGCTGAGTCGGGTGAAGAGAAACTAGTGATGTACGCCGACAAGTTTCACAGCAAGACCACCCCGCCCACCTTTGTGTCCGCTGTCTCCTACGCCGCCCAGGTCCGGCGTTTCGGCGAAAACAAAGTCGTCACTTTCAAAGCGATGTGCGAAACCTTCGGTGTCCCTGATCTCGCGCCGTTCACCACCGCCTACGGATATGCCCTGGTGTAAGAAGGCGCCAAACCGGTCATCCCTCCTCGCGCGCCACCACGATCGAGCAGGCCGCCCTCGCGCTGGAAGGCGCACGCGAGCACCGCGCTACCCAGGAGGAAGGCTTCACCGTCTGCTACCTGGTCACCGCCCCTGGCTATGAGGGTGATCGCGCCGTCGAGAGATTTGGCGTAGCCCAGCGTCTTGGGATGGGCCGGGTTGGTGCCGGTGCCGTACCCGAGAACCGTCTTCAGGGCGGCGCAGGTGAGGGTAGGCGCGCCCGGGAGAGGCGGAGCGGTGACGTCGGCCGTCACAGAGCGACGTTGTCCTGGATGGACAGGCACTCGCCTGCGTGCTCAACGACGCGCTCGCCGTGGCTATCTGGTCACCCGGTGGCCGGACGGGCGCGCAGGACGTCAACCGTGCCGTCGGATTCGGGCAGACCAGCCGGGCCGCGGGTGACAGCCGTCCTGCTGGACGGCGGTGCGGTGATCGCGGTGCGTGAGCCCCAGCCGGAGTAGGAGGTGACGGTCTCGCTGGTGAAGAAGCGTCCGTCCTGCCGGTTCTCCCAGAACGACACCACTCGCAGGGGCAGCCCCTTGTCGTCGACGAAGACACTCCAGTTGAGCTGCAGGGTCCGGTCAGCGGAGTCCATGCGGCCGTTGAGCGCCTCCCGGAAGGTGGCAGAGAGCTTGTACATCGCGGCGAAGGACAGGGCACCGGCGTACTGCAGCTCCCAGTGCTTCCTGCCGTCGGGTTCGCGAAACTCATACCCGTCGCCCTTGCGGTTCTTCTCAGTGATCAGCGCTTTGGCGGTGGCCGGTTCGAAGACGTTGAGCAGTTGGTCGCCGTAGGCGGCTGCGGCGCCGCTGACATTCTTGAGGCGCGCCCAGTTCTTGCCCTGGGGCAGCACGGGGTCATACAGCCTGCCGGAGGCGTACAGGTGGCCACCGACGCTGATGGAGTGGTGCCAGGAGGTCTGCGGCAGCAGGCTGGCGACGTAGGCGTCCCCGCCCTTGGCGGTGTCGGCGGCGATCTGCTTGGCCACGCCCGTGCCGAAGGACAGCCGCCGCCAGGTCTCGGCGGCCAACACGCCGGGACGGCCCAACCTCAGGCGGTCTTTGCGTTCGACGTTGTATCCGGCGCTGTAGGACATGTGGTCGACGATCCGGCCGCCGGGCATCCGAGTTGAGCTTTTCTCGGTCAGCGCGACGCCACCCCCGGCCGCCAGGCGGGCCTGGATCGCCCGCAGCGCATCGGGCCGCGGCCGTACTCGGGCTGCGTCGGCGAAGGCGGTCGGCGCCGACGCGCAAAGGACCAGCGCCGCCAGGGCGGCCGGGATGAGGGACTGCCGATTCATGAGCGAAGGTTCCTTATCTGAGGGAAACAGAAAAAGGGAGAATTCCCCCACCAGGGGTGATCTTTCCGTGTTTCCTGGTGAACCGCGTGCTCGTGATCGTTTCGATGCCTGCCATGATCCTTGATGTCCCATATGGGGGTATATGGGAGCATCGCGTGCTGGTTGGCCGGTGCTGACCGAGGTCGTCGGACTGATCTCTCGCACGCGAAGGCCGTAGAGACCGTCGATCGCCCCTTGGCCCGGCTGACTACGCGGCCGTCGAGGCCGGAGTTCCCGCCTCGACCCACCGGGCATATGCCGCGTCACCGTCTGTGCGCGAGCACGGGCGGGGCGGCGCTGCCGACGACCGCGCAGACCGTCACCGAGTACGCCGCCCACCTGACCGTGCCCCGTCGGCGAAGACGGGGTATCCGCTTGCGCGCTCCAGCATCGAGCGGACGCTGACCGCGATCCGCTCGATGCACAAGGCCGCTGACGTGGTGGCGCCGGAGACCTCCGGCGCCCGCAAGGTCCTGCCCGGGCATCGCGAGGAACTCGCCCTGGCCCCGACCCGGCCGCGACGGTGCGCAAGGCCACCCCGATGCTCCCGGCCGAGATACGCCGGATGCTCACTCCGCTGGACCGCACCGCCCTGGCCGGGATCTGTGATGCGGTCCTGGTGCTGCTCGGCTACGCCATCGCCGCCCGGTCCTCGGAACTGGCCGCGCTCAACATCGGTGACGTCACCGAGACGGCCGTGCCGTACGGGCCTAACTCGGCCACCTGCCCGGTGCGCGGCCACCCGTGCCGTATGGCCGCGCTCGCCGAACGCCGCCCACCAGGCCCTCAGTATCGCGTGGACGCTGCTGGTGGCGAACCTTCGAACGCCTCACGTCCCCAGTCTGAAACCAGCCCCTGCCGAGGCTCACCACTCAGGGGCGCCCCCACCTGGGGATCAGACGCTGAATGATGCCGCCGAACGAATGCCCGGTGCCGGGGTGCGGCTCCTCCTCAGGTAGCCAGAGTGGGTCATGACGACCCGGTAGGGAGTCGTTCATCGCGGTCCGTACCGCGGCCACCTCGGTACGGGTGACCTTGGCGATCTTCACGGCGAGAGCCGCGGGGGTGGAGATCACGGGAACCCGCGGCGGGCTGAGCCAGATCTGCGGCCCCCGCTCCATGGCGTCGTACCCGGCGCTGTCGCGGGTGAGCTGCGCATACCAGGTCTTCAGTGCCGGGTCCCACCCCCAGACGCTTTGGTTGCGCCATCCAGCCAACTTAAGGTTGTACATCGGGTATGAAGGCATGTCAGCTCACATGGGCGCCGGAACGGAAAATGGGTGTGTATCCAAATCGCTACTTTATGGAATATGTCGGGGTGCCGGCATGGTTTTCCGTGATCACCCATCGGTAATCCCAATTTGGGAATGCCGTATCTGGGGGAACGTCCTGACCTAAAAAGCAAGGGCTCGGCAGATCGACTTGCTCCGACCCATGGCGTGGGCGTGACAGCCAACGAGGGCCCCAAGACGCCGGGCGCATCCCATGCCGCCCCCTGCCCAAGGCGATCGCCTGGATTGTGGGGATTTTCGATGTCATCGCCGGTGTGGGCAGCTTTTCGGGGGCGGGGCTCCTCCAAGCGGTGAGCGCCGGGACTACCACAGGCCCGTCCCCAACGTTGTCACAGCCGTCCAGCAACCCAATCTCGACGCCGCACCGTGTCTCTGCCGCCCAACTTTTCCAGTAACAGCTCCTTGCAACGGACCGTTCCGATCTGTACGGCGACGCCAAGGCGATGCGAATCGGTCCTCGATCTCGCGATGGCATCACGGTCGAACGGGTCCAGGAAGAAGAACTTCTCCAGATCAGGACAGTGACGGCAGGTCGGTGAACGCCCCGTAGGCAGCCCTCTGATCACCAGACAGAAACTCGGCGGGCACGACCCGAAAAACAGGACCAACGGTTAACTCGAAATAATTGTCGCGTTGTAAAACGAATGATTCGCCTCGCGGCAGCACCATGATCGTTCTCAGCGACAACCGCTGCCTGTCGGCTCCTCAACCCCGGAGTACGTCACGCACCTGGCCGCCGCCCTCGCCCGCGCCGCCGTACGGGCCGAATGAGACTGACCCTGTGCGGAGCCCGCCGGAGACCATGGGGGGTGGTCGCTACGGCACTCCCGGGTCATACTCCAGATGGCACAGTCAGCGGCTGTTCACGGTCGGCGGGGCCGTATGCGCATCTCCCGTGTTCGTACATCGAGGCGCCAATCGGTGACGAGGAGGCCGATGTGGCACGACGAAGGCGAAACCGGCACACCCGAGCGGCGGCCCTGGCGGTCGGTGTCGTTCTCCTGACGGCACCCGCGGTCACAGCCGAAGCGACGGCGGGCGACGGCGCAGGTGACCGGGCGGCACCGAACGACATCGCCGAGTGGGTGGTGGACATGGACGCCACCCGGTTGCGCGGGCTACTGGCGAGCGGCCGGGTCACCTCGGTCCGATTGGTCAAGGCGTACCAGGCACGCATCGACGCCTACGAGCAGGCGTATGCCGACCAGCCCGGTGTCAACGCGGTCATTCGCATGGACCCGACGGCGATCGCCGATGCCGCCCGGCTCGACGCCGAACGCCGGCGGGGGCACGTCCGCGGCCCGCTGCACGGCATCCCGATCCTGGTCAAGGACAACTACGACACGGGAGACCTGCCTACGTCCAGCGGTTCGCTGGCGCTGAGGCGCTGGCGTCCCGCCGATGACGCCGAACAGGTCGCACGGCTGCGCGCGGCCGGCGCGATCGTCGTCGCCAAGACCAACCTGCACGAGTTCGCCTCCGGCGTCGAGACCATCAGCTCGCTCGGTGGGCAGACCCGCAACCCCTACGACCAGACCCGCAACCCGGGCGGCTCCAGCGGAGGCACGGGCGCCGGAGTCGCCGCCGGTTTCGGCGCGGCCGGGCTGGGCTCGGACACCTGTGGCTCCATCCGCAGCCCGGCGGCGCACAACAGCCTGGTCGGCCTGCGGCCGAGCCAGGGCCTGTCCAGCCGCGACGGCATCGCGCCTCTCTCCAACACGCAGGACGTCGGTGGCCCCATCGCCAAGTCGGTCAGCGACATCGCACTGATCCTGGACGCCACCGCCGGGTACGACCCGGACGACCCGTCCACCAGGGCGTCCATCGGGCGGATCCCCCGCACCTACACCGCCACGCTGAATGACACCGCCCTGGTCAACGCCCGCGTCGGCGTGTTCACCGACTACCTGAGCACGTCGGGGCCCGCGCAGGTCACGACGGCGCTGGTCCGGGCGGCCGTCGGGGACATGGCCGCGCAGGGGGCGACCGTCGTCGATCTGCCCGCCCAGCCCGCGCTGACTTCGGCGGTGGACGACTCCAGCGTGTTCGCCGACGAGACCGAACGCGACCTCAACCGCTATCTGGCGGCGCCGGGCTCACGGTTCCCCCGTTCGCTGGCCCGGCTGGAGCCACCGGCCGACGTCGTGACCCTGGCCGACATCGTCACCTCCGGCCAGGTCACGCCCACGGTCCTGAAGCGGCTCAAGGAGCGGCTGGGCACCTCGACCGGCCCGCAGGACGCCTACCACCAACGGCTGGCCCGGCGCGCGCAGGCGCAACAACTGCTCCACAAGCTGTTCGAGGACAACGACCTGGACGCACTGGTCTACCCGGCGGTCCAACAGCAGGCCGCGCCGATCGGCCAGCCTCAGGAAGGACTCAGGATCTGCGCCCTCGCCGCCAACACCGGGTTCCCCGCCCTGACGATCCCGGCCGGCTTCACCCCAGACGGCATGCCGGTGGGGGTCGAACTACTGGGACGGCCGTTCAGCGAACCGGCACTGCTCGGGCTCGGATTCGACTACGAGCAGGCCACACACCACCGCCGACCACCGGCAAGCACCCCGCCCCTGACGGGTGGCGTCAAGGAGCGGCCGGGGCCGGTGGGAGCGGGCCCAGGTCGCGGATGATCCCGGCCAGCGCCCGGATGGGCTCGCCCTCCGTCTCGCTTCGCCACACCAGCGCGTACGGCAGCGGCCCCATGTCGGTGACCGGCAGGTAGGTGATGTCCGGCCGTACCCAGTAACGAGTCATGTGGGAGGGGAAGAGCACCACGATTTCGGCCATGCTGGCGAGGGTGATGGCCTCTTCCGTGTCCTGCACCACGGGGCCACGCTCGATCGTGCGGCCGCGACGGGTCTCGCGCGGAATGTAGGCGTCGTACCAGTAGTCGGGCCGGGTGTCGGACTGCGGATGCTGGAAGTCGGCGGCGATCTCCAGCGAGACCGACGTGCGCCGGGTGAGCTCGTGGCCGGTGGAGACGGCCAGCACCCGGGGTTCGGCGAACAGGACCGGCCCCACGGTGAGGTCCGGCTCGTCGACGGGCAGCCAGGTGATCAGAGCGTCGATGTCCCCGCGGCGCAGCGTGGCGAAGGCGTCGCTGAACTGGGATTTCTGGACGCGCAGCTTCCACTGCGGGTACCGGAGGCGAAAGACGTCCCAGTAGGGGCGCAGGTCGTAGGCGTTGGCGGGCAGCATGCCGACGCGCAGGGTGCCGGTGATGCCCCGGCCGGCGAGCTGGGCGCGCTCCACGCTGTCCTTCAACCCGGCGTAGAGAGGCCGAAGGTCGTCGCGGAGCTGCTGTCCGACCGGCGTCAGCCGTACCGTGCGATTGGTGCGTTCGAACAGCGGGGCGCCGATCTGCCGCTCCTGCTTCTGGACCGCCTGGGTGACGCGGGCGGGTGACAGGCACAGCCGGGCGGCGGTGCGGCCGAAGTGCAGCTCCTCGGCCAGGGTCAGGAAGATCTCGATGTCACGCAGTTCCACGCCTGACCTGCTCCGTTTACTCCCACTGAATGTGATCTTTCGCCATTCATCGTTGTTCCGGGGTTAACCGTACTTGATTCTCGAATCGCACGATCTATTCGTTCGATGGAGCAGGTTATGGACGTCCTCATTTCCGGTGCCGGCGTCGCCGGGCCCGCCCTGGCGTACTGGCTGCGCCACCACGGGTTCACCCCCACCGTGGTGGAGCGGGCCTCGCGGATGCGCACGGGCGGTAGTGGGGTGGGTTTCCGCGGTGAGGCGCTGGACGTGCTGGACCGCATGGCCCTGCTGGAGCGGGCCCACGCGCTGAACACGCACCCGGGTGACGCGCGTGACGGCGGCCCGTGCGCCCTGGAGATCCTCAGGGGTGACCTGATCGGCCTGCTGTACGAGGCCACCCGCCGGGAGGTGGAGTACGTCCTCGGCGACTCGATCGCCACCCTGGAGCAGGACACCGACGGCGTGCGGGTCACCTTCGAACGCGGTCGGCCGCGCCGGTTCGACCTGGTGGCCGGTGCCGACGGGCTGCACTCCCGGACCCGCTCGCAGGTCTTCGGGCCGAGAGAACGGTTCGTCCGGCACCTGGGCCTCTACACGGCGGCCTTCGGCCTGTCCAGCCAGCGTGACACCGGTCTGTTTCACAGCATGCCGGGCAAGGCGGCTGACCTCCTCAGGGCCCGCGACGACGGCGAGGCGCGCGCGGTGCTCCACTTCGCCTCCGGATCGCTGACCTACGACCGCGACGACGTCGCGCAGCACAAGCGCATCGTGGCCGAGCGGTTCGCCGGTGAAGGCGGCCGGATCCCGCACCTGCTGGAGGAGATGAGCAGGGCGGAGGACTTCTTCTTCGACGTCAACGCCCAGGTGGAGATGGACCGCTGGTCCTCAGGCCGGGTGGTGCTCCTCGGGGACGCCGGTTACTGCGCGGCTCCGGCCTCGGGCCACGGCGCCTCCCAGGCGCTGATCGGCGCCTACATCCTGGCCGGTGAACTGGCCGTCGCCGACGGCGACCACACGTTGGCGTTCGCCGCCTACGAGCGGGAGATGCGCGGCTTCGTCGCCGAGCACCAGCAGCTTGGACGCGAGGGGGCCGACCGGTTCTTCCTCGGCGCCCCCATTCGGGAAGCGCCTGACACGACCGCCGCGGAGGCGACCCTCGCGCGCATCGTCAGGCTGAGGAACTACGTCTCCAGCCCCGCCGCGACATAACCACGCCGTGAACGGTCCTCCGAGTTTCGCAAGATCAACGAATTGTCAGGAGTCTCATGATGGAACACAGCGACAACGGTTTCTCCGCGGCGGGGCTGCGCAGGCTGCGCGAGGTGCTGGCGAGGCACGTCGAGTCGGGGAAGATCCCCGGCCTGGTCGCCCTGGTCAGCCGGGGCGGCCAGACGCACGTCGAGACGTTCGGGACCATGCAACATGACGGTGGCGCGCCGATGCGCCGGGACACGATCTTCCGGATGGCCTCCACCTCCAAGCCGCTGTCGATGGCCGCGGCGATGGTGTTGCTGGACGAGTGCCGACTGCGGCTGGACGACGTGGTGGACGCGTGGCTGCCGGAGCTGGCCGGTCCGCGGGTCCTGGCGCGCCCCGACGCCCCGCTGGACGACACCGTGCCGGCACGTCGGCCGATCACCGTGCGGGACGTGCTGACCTCAACGTTCGGGCTCGGCATGGACATGACGTCGCTGGGCACGCCGATCATGAACGAGATCTTCGCCCGGGGGCTCACACCCAACCTGCCGGAGCCGATGCCCGGGCCTGACGAGTGGATGCGCCGCCTGGGTGAGCTTCCGCTGCAGTACCGGCCCGGCGAGCGCTGGCAGTACCAGCTCAGCAACGACCTGGTCGGGGTGCTGGTGGCCAGGGTCACCGGCCAGTCGTTCGAGGAGTTCCTGCGCGAGCGCGTCTTCGAGCCCCTCGGTATGAAGGACACCGGCTTCCACGTCCCCGCCGACCAGATCGACCGGCTGCCCACCCTGTACGCCCCCGACCCGGCCACCGGCGAGTTCCTCGCCTGGGACGAGCCCAAGGGCGGACGGTGGAGCCGACCTCCGGCGTTCCAGAGCGGCGGAGGCGGCCTGGTCTCCACCGCCGACGACTACCACGCCTACTTCCAGATGTTGCTCAACGGCGGCACCTACCAGGGCGACCGGATCCTGTCGCGGGCCGCAGTCGAGCTGATGACCACCAACCGGCTCACACCCGAGCAGCAGGCCGTACGGCACGCCATGGCCACCGGCAACGTGCACATCTCCTTCGGCCAGGGGCAGCAGGGCGGCTGGGGCCTGGGCATGGCGGTGCGCACCTACCGCGGCGACCACACCCCGATCGGCCAGTTCGGCTGGGACGGCGGCAGCGGCACCTCGGCCTACGCCGACCCGGCCAACCAGCTCACCGGCATCCTGCTGTGCCAGCTCGGCTACACCGTCCCCAGCCCGGCACACCTGGTGAGCGACTTCTGGACCACCCTCTACCAGGCCTTCGACAACTGATGTAAGGAGCGAGTTTCATGCGTGTTTGGTTCATCACGGGCGCGTCCAGGGGGCTGGGCAGGGCGTTCGCGGAGGCGGCGCTGAGCAGGGGAGATCGCGTCGTGGCCGCGGCCCGCGACGTGGCGCCGCTGGCGGACCTGAAGGCCCGCCACCCCGACGCCCTGGCGTGCGTCCCGCTCGACGTCTCCGACCGCGCCGCGGCGCACGAGGGCGTGGAACGGGCGGTGGCCGCGTTCGGCAGGCTCGACATCGTGGTCAACAACGCCGGCGCGATGTTGTACGGCATGCTCGAAGAGGCCACGGAGACCCAGATCAGAGCCCACTTCGACGTCAATGTCCTGGGGCAGATCTGGATCACCCAGGCCGTGCTCCCCCACCTGCGCGCCCAGGGTTCGGGCCACATCCTCCTGGTGACGACGATGGGCACGGGCGGCGGGATTGCCTCGGCCGGTCTGTACGCGGCGGGAAAGTCGGCCATCGACTCCCTCGGCCAGGCGCTGGCCATGGAGGTCGAGCCCTTCGGAATCAAGGTCACCATCGTCCAGCCGGGCGGCTACAACACCGGACTGTTCACGACCGGTATGACGGCCACCACGCCCGATCCGGCGTATGACCCGCTGCGGGCGAAGCTGGCCGAGATGTGGGGTGACGAGGCGGGGCCCGACCCGAGCACTGCCGCGCCGGTCGTCATGCGACTTGTGGACCTGCCCGACCCGCCCCTGCGGCTGATCGTCGGCGGCCAGTCCTTCGACCTGGTCCACCAGATGAACCAGGCCAGGGCCGAGGAGTACCGCGCCTGGGAACACCTCAGCCGCCTGGCTCCCGGCTGACAGCCGCGTCACGACACGACAACGACACGAATCGAGAGGTCATTGATGACGAACCACCACGATGCCACCCGGCTCACAGAAGAACGACCGACGGAGAACGCCCACGTGATCATCATGGGGGCCGACGAGCAGCGCCTGGTCACCGAAGCCGCCCTGGCACGCCCGTCCACGGTTGACCGAAGAGACCTGGCCAGGCAGCTTTCCGCACTGTTGCGCGAGCCGAATCAGACGGACGACGACGTCGACGCACCCCCGGCCATCTCAGCGCAGGCGCAGGCGACGCTGCGGATTCCGGGCGAAGCCGACCGGCCGCGCCCCGCCCCGGAGCCGGTCAAGTCTTTCCCCGCACCACGGGCCGTCGTCGTACGGCCCGCTCGGACGCCCCACCGCCGGGGCCGGTGACGACGTCGTTCTGGGCCGGGCCGGTGTGCGGGTAGAGGGTGCGGCGAGTAGGGCGTGGACACCACGCGTCTGGTACGGCGGTGACGCCCACCGGGACGCTGAGAAGCCGGGGGCGTCCCCGCGCGTCCTGGCTCACCGGGGTCTCGGACGTGCTCGACACGTAGGTGCCGACGTATCGGGAGGCGTACGGCGGAGGCACGGCCCGGGCAGTTCGACACTGATGGCGCGGCTGAAGTGCTTCAACCGGATGGGCTGTCTCCCCCGGCTGGAGGACGTCGCCGCGAAGTCCGTCCCGCCTGACCTTTTGCGCGTCAGTCCGGCAGCCAGTGCAGCTCGTGCGCCAGGGTTTTGGCGACGGCGCGGATGCGGCGGTGCAGTGGCGACTGCTCGCGTGGGAGGACCAGGTGGATCGTCAGGCTGGGCGCGCCCCTCAGTGGTCGCCAGGTGAGACCGGCCGGTGATGCCGTGACCGCGGCCTCTCCGGCCGGGGCGAGGGTGACCCCGTCGCGCAGGTCGCGCTGAGACATGTCGAAAGAGACCGCGGGCGTGTGGAATCGGGGGTGTGGTCGGGTGTCCCGGAACAGTGCGGCCAGCTGATCGTGGATCACGGGATTGGCCGCACGGTCCGGGAGTCGCAGCGGATACGCGGCCGCGTCGGCGATCTCGATCTCCGGGTGTTCGGCCAGCGGATGGTGCCGCGCCAGCTGGACCCCGGTGCGCTCACGCCGCAGCAGGAACCGGCGCACGCCACGGCCCGGCTGTTCACCGCGGGTGATCCCGGCATCGATGCGGCCGTCGGCGACCGCTGGGGAGATCTCCGGTGTCGCCATCGGGACCGCGCCGACCTCGAGTCCGCTGTTGCCGCGGATCAGCCTGTCCACCAGGGCCGGTGCCGTCTCGGCCCCGGTGCTGAGGCTGTATCCGATACGGAGCGTGCCCAGTTCACCGGCCGCCGCGCTCCGGGCGGTGTCCCATGCCCGGTCCAGCGCCGCCAGCGCGGGCGGCGCTGACTCCGCCAGAGCCGCACCGGCCGTGGTCAGGGCGACGCTACGCGTGTTGCGGACCAGCAGGGCCGTACCGAGTTCCGCCTCCAGTCGGCGCATCCGGGCGCTGAGTGCGGGCTGGGCGATACCGATTCGTGCGGCCGCGCGGGTGAAGTTCAACTCCTGCGCCAGCACCAGGAAGTACCGCAGGCTCACCGTGTCCGGCGCCACGCGCCCTCCCCATCGATTGATAACGATCCGTTCTGAGTCTAGCCCGTACCGGTCTTTCCCTCGCCCGCACATCAAGCCCTAACCTGCGCATATGGCGATTCAACCGACCGCGCATACCCCCGATTTCGAGTCCGCCCTCACGGCTCCCGCGAAGGCCGCGGCCACCGAACCCGGTGTGCTCGACCATGGATTCCGGCGCGACCCGACCCACCCGGGCCCTCCCGTCGTGGCCGGCCACCGACTCTCACGCGCTCTTCAAAACCACCTCCGTCCTCACCCAGTTCGCAGGAGCTCCCAGGTCACCGGGAGTGTTTCTCTGGAAGGAGGTCGTCATGCATAAGTTGGTGGTCCTGTATTCCAAGCCCGTCGACCCTGACCACTTCCGCGACTACTACGTGACCAACCACCTTCCGCTGGTCATGAACTGGCCCGGCCTGCTTGCGTGGCGCTACAGCTTCGACGTGGCGGCCACGGGAGAAACGCCGTATTTCGCGGTCTTCGAAGGCGACTTCGCTGACGCCGCCGCCATGACCGCGGCGCAGGGGTCGCCGCAGGGCCAGCGGCTGGCCGCCGATGTCGCCAACTACGCCACCGGCGGTGCGGTCATCATCCACTATCCGGTGCAGGACGGCACCGGCTGAGGCAGGCCGGGACGCGTTCGGTCGGCCGTTGTGGTCAGGTCCGACCATCGGCGGAAGGTTGCCGGTTCGTTGAGCGTGAAAGGTGGGCCGATGTCCTGGCCGGATGTCACGGTGGTCGATGCGTGCGTACGGCGCGACGGCAGGGGCGGCAGCCCCACGGCCGTCACCGACGACGACCCGGCGGCGACGGACGCGGACCGGTGTGCGGTCGCCGCCGCGGCCGGCACCTCGCACGCGGCGTTCCTCGGCCCGGGGCGGACGCCGGACGGTGGCTGGCCGGTCCGGTTCTTCACCGCCACCGCCGAACTGTCCGGCTGCGGCCACGGCACCGTCGCCGCGCAGGCCGTCCGGTTGACCCGCGCCGCGCTGGGCAAGCTGAACGACCGCCAGCACACCGGCGGACGCACGTTCGACACCGTCGCGATCCGCCGCCCCACCGGCATCGAGGTGTGGTTCGACCAGGGCCTCGTCGCGCTGCGTCACCCGGCGCCGGACGAGCGCGCCGCGATCGTCGCCGCGCTCGGGCTCACCGCGGACGACCCGCATCCGACCGACGCGCCACGGATCGCCGCGCCCGGCGCACCACGCATGCTGGTACCGGTCCGCGACCGGTCGGCGCTGCTCCGAGTCCGCCCACACCTCGGCAGGCTGACAGCGGCGTGCCTGCGGTACGGGCTCCTCGGCTGTTTCGTGTACGTACCGCCGGTGGGCGACCGACCGGGTGCGGCGCGGATGTTCGCGCCAGCGATCGGTGTCGACGAGGACGTCGCCAACGCCAACAGCACCGGCTGCCTGGCCGCCCACCTGCTCGACACGACAGGCGCGCAGACGATCGCGATCGAGGTGGAGCAGGGCGACGCCCTCGGCCGACCGGCCAGCGTGCTCGCTTCGGCCCGACGCGGACCGGCGGGCATCACGACCCGGGTCGGCGGGTTGGCGGTGATCCGCGACGGACACCGAGGCGACGACTAGCTCGGCCGTAACCTGCTGGAAGGGCTGATCGTCTCAACGACCTGTTCCAGAAGGCATCGCCTCCGGCGAACACACCGAACGCTCCTCCATCCTCGACCTAGCCCTCACCCGTAGCCGCCCAAGGGGCATTCAGCATAGTCATCGATCGCGGTGGGCGAGGGTAAGCATGTGCCCGCTGACCCCAAGGAGCGACGGCACTGATTCCATCGACCGCAGCGCATCCAGCATGAGGGTGCGACGCTCTGGATCGTCAAGCCAGTCGTCGACATCCCCGTACAGCCAGAAGGCACCCTGGAGTCCGTAGTGTTTGACTTCGGGAAATCCCGCGTCGGCGAACTCCAGCGGAATCTCCTCGGGCTCGTGGAAGTATGCGGTGAACCCTGACCTTGGCGACCGCATGATCCCGCCCGCGGCGGCGCTGTCGGCTGCTGTGCGGAACCCGTCGTCAAGGTAAAAGCCCTGGCGTACTCCATCATGGACGGCCGAGTAGCGGCTGATGGTCGCTGCCACCACCAGACCGCCGGGCCGTACGGCACGCCGGGCTTCTGCCAGAGCGCCAACTCGGTCGGCCCGCTCGGTCAGGTGGTAGAGCGGGCCCAGGAGTAGAACAACGTCCACGCTCTCATCCGGCACGGGCAGTTGCCGTGCGTCGCCCAACCGTGCGGCTATCCCGGTTAGCTCGCGCGCCCGCTCCACGTGAAGTGGGATGGGGTCGAGCAACTCGACGTCGTACCCATCGGCGGCCAGCCACTTGGCATGCACGCCCGTGCCGCCGCCCACATCCAGCACCCGAGCCGGCGTCGGCGGAAGCATCCGGCGCAGGACATCTTGTGTCCGCCAGAACTCCAACCGGCCACGCCCTTCTCGAAGGCGGCCGTGCTCTCTGTCCTGCTCATAGTAAGCGCGCAGTTCGTGCAGCATCGCCATACTCAATCATGACGGAAGGCTTTTGAGCCCGCTCCAGGCCGAGGCCGACCCGCGTCATCCGAGCGCCGTATCACTTCAAAGAGACAAACAAGCCAGCCGCCTTCACGGTAGACGTCACCCTCGATGTCGCCTTGTGGCATGGAAGTGCCGATGAGGTCGCGGTCGCGTGTTCGGGGTCAGTCCCCCAGGGTCAGCTGCAGGGACATCGTGATCTGCGCGGCGGTGTACTGCAGACGCCCGCGATGGCTGATCTCGATGCCGTAGAACGGCCGGCCGCCCGGGACGTTCTGCACCGAGAACGGGAAGACGCAGAGGGCCAAGCTCTGGCTGTCGGGCTTGCCCGCCTCCAGGCTACCGAGGGCGATTGTTTTGCTGGCCTCGTCGGTGATGACGACCTGGGTGCCTTCCCGGATGTCGGAGTACCCTCCGGTCGTGACGCACGACTTGGGGTCGCCGATCAGGGAGCTGCCGGGGACGCTCATAGTGCCGCCGACGGTGAGTGGCGCCGGGGCCGGTCTTGGCACGGCGATCGGTATGCCGGAGCATCCGGCGACCAGGGCGATCGAGGCGAGGGGGAAGGTTCTCCGCATGGTGACTCCTGGCGAGAAGCTGAGGACGGAGAGTGGACGTCGATCATCGAAGATCGGTCGTCCAGAGGAGTGCGCCACATCCGTAGTTCTCTGAGTAGGGCCCCAGCAAAGCCGAGGCCTTACCAGACAGGATCACGGCACTGGCGTCAGCAGTTGACGATGTTCGTCACCTCTCGCTGATTCAAGACGTACTGGAAGACGAGGAACTGGCCAACGGGCACGCACTCGGTGCGTTCGTAGCGCCATCCGCCGTGATCGGGGTTGGGGGATGACTTGACGCGGTACTCGAAGGCGTACCCGCCGGTACCGCCAGTGCAGATGTAGTAGACGGTGCCGCCTGTGGCGGTCACATTCTCTTTGAACATTCTGCAGTCGGTGGGGTCGGCGTGCGCGGGGGTGGCTGTGGCGAGGAGCGCAGTGGCGGTGAGGAGGGTGGCGGCCAGGGCCGCGGCGTGCTTTCTGATGTGCATGTGCTGACCTCCAGCATGTTGGCTGGTGCGTGGATGGTCCCTTGAAGGTGGTGCACTGTTAAGAAAGCTTCCTAAAGGGAAGATGGCTGGCTGTCGGGTACTCCGTCAAGCCTCCTGTCAGATTCCGGGCGCCTGTAAGAGATGCATGTCCTTCGAGGAAGCCCGGGATGACGCCGCCTGGTACGAAGATCCGCACCGGCCGCTGCACCGCTGGCACCGCGTTGCGGTCGCGACCTCCCCGATTGGGTGTGCCAACGATGGAGGCCCAGGACTCCTAAGTTCCTGTTCCTAAGCCGGTGATCATGAGCTTGGTGATCAGCCCGCGTGGCGGTGGAGCAGTCCAGGGATAAGGGCTGGAGGGCTTTGAACGTCCGTGTGTGAAGGCGGCCTTCTCAGTCGGCGGAGTGCTGGAAGCCGCGCAGGATGGCGGTGAGTCCCATCTCGAAGTGGTCGTCGAGGGTGGTGGCGTCGGCAGCTTCGGCGAGCAGGTTGTAGTCC
>NZ_JACHJP010000001.1:474431-1879495 GCF_014203715.1 Streptosporangium saharense | reverse complement strand
TCGTCGCCTTGGTAGGCCACTACCCCACCAACAAGCTGATAGGCCGCGAGCCCATCCCCAACCGAAACAACTTTCCACCCCCATCCCATGCGGGAAGAGGTCGTATCCGGTATTAGACCCGGTTTCCCAGGCTTATCCCAGAGTCAGGGGCAGGTTACTCACGTGTTACTCACCCGTTCGCCGCTCGAGTACCCCGAAGGGCCTTTCCGCTCGACTTGCATGTGTTAAGCACGCCGCCAGCGTTCGTCCTGAGCCAGGATCAAACTCTCCAAACAATGCTTTTCGAGTCAACCCCGGCTGAAAGCACCCACACTGCCGATCAACGACAGCGGGTGTATCAACCAAAGGAATCCATCCCCACGTGCTAGACGTGTGGGACGGGTTTGTGCTTCATGCACTGGCTTTTAGCACACTGTTGAGTTCTCAAGAAACGGACGCGTTCACCGTCCCCCCGAACCCTTTCGGGCCGGAATTCCGAGGCGTTTCGTTTCGTTCATTTCGTTGTGTCTTTATTCTTTCAGACCCGCTTTTTCGTGTCAAACCGATCCGACCGGGCCAATTCGCTTTCGAAAGAAACTCATCTGAAGGGAATTTCAGACCGCTCCGTTTCCGGAGCAACCCTTCCAACTTACTCCGACATCTCAGCCTCGTCAAACAGGCATCCAGCGCGGCGCATGCGTCTCACTGGGAGAGTGGATCAGGTGGGAGGGTCCCGAGGCCTTGACGATCTTCGCCAACCCCCTCGGGCCTGTGAACTCTATGTAAGGCGTCCGCCTCCGTCAAATCGACGATCGAAGCCAGACGACCCGAGCAAGCCGATCAAAGCACGACAACCGAAGCAGAACGATCAAGCAAAGAGCCGGATGCCGGGCGGAGGCACTTTTCCCCCTGCATGGGTAGAGATCCAATATGACGGAGCAAAGACGGATTCCCCGGGCCCTCGTCGTGCTGCTCTGCGCGGCGGGTGCGGTGGTCACGCTGGCCGGGATACGGGAGGCCGGGTCGATCATCGGGCCCGTTCTGCTCGCGCTGGTGCTCGTTCTGGCGGTCTCCCCCGTCAGGACGTGGCTGGAGAGGCGCGGGGCGCCCGGCTGGACGCTCGTCGCGGCTCCCCTGACGCTGGTACTGCTCCTGCTGCTGAGTCTGATCGCGGTCCTCGCCCTGTCCGCCGCCCAGCTGACGACCCTCGCCTCCACATACGGCCAGCAGTTCGACCAGTTCGTCGTCCAGGTCCAGCAGTTCGCGGAGCGACTGGGCATCGGCGGCAAGGAGGTGAACCAGGCGATCAGAACCCTCGATCCCGGCAAGGTCTTCGGGCTCGTCAGCGGCTTCGCCTCCGGGCTGCTCGGGGTCTTCTCCAGTCTGGTGATCATCGTCATCGTGGTGCTGGCCATGTGCCTGGACGCGCGGGCGGTCACCCGGATCCTGTCGTCCGACATGGCGCGGGAGCGTTCAGAACTCGTCGGCGCGCTCGGCGACTTCGCCCACAACACCCGTCGGTACCTGATCGTCTCCACGGTCTTCGGGCTCATCTGCTCGGTGCTGGACGCCATCGCGCTGTGGGTGCTCGGTGTCCCGCTTCCGATCCTGTGGGGCGTGCTGGCGTTGTTCACGAACTACGTCCCGAACATCGGCTTCGTCATCGGCCTGATCCCACCCGCGCTGCTCGGCCTGCTCCAGGGCGGCCCGAAGACCATGATCCTGGTGATCGTCTGCTACATCGCGATCAACTTCGTGATCCAGTCGCTCATCCAGCCCAAGTTCCTGGGCGACGCGGTCGGCCTGTCCACGACGGTGACCATGATGTCCCTGCTGCTGTGGGCGTTCGTGCTGGGCCCGCTGGGGGCGCTGCTCGCCATTCCACTGAGCCTGCTGGTCCGTGCCCTGCTGGTGGACAGCGACCCTCGGGGGCAGTGGGCCGCGGCCTTCATCTCGGGGCGGGCTCCGCAGGACGCCGTAGCCAAGGCTCCCCCGGACGGTCCCGGGCCGAGCAACAAGCCCGCCAAACCGTCCTAGCCTGGAGGCATGTACCACGAGTGGGCCCCGGATCCGGCGATCGCCGGGCGGGTGGCCTGTGTCTGGACGAACGTCGCCGTCTCGACGTCGACGCAGTTGGTGGTTCCCGACGGCTGTGTCGATCTGGTCTGGGGGCCGGACGGCCCGCAGGTCGCCGGGCCGGACACCGGGCCGATGCCGGTGCGGATGAACCGGGGTGACCGCTACACGGGCATCCGTTTCCGCCCCGGCGCGGTGGGCGAGGTGTTCGGCGTACCGGTCGAGGCTCTGCGGGACGCCCGGGTGCCGCTCTCCGAGCTGGGGGTGCTGCCGGACCTGACGCCCGGCACGATGCAGGAGGCGCTGGCCGTACGGCTGCGCGAGGTTCCCGGGCCTGATCCGGTGGCGTCCGCCATCGCCGGGGCGTTGGGGACGGGCATGAGCGTCGGTCAGGTGGCCTGGGAGCTCGGTTTCGGGGAGCGGCAGCTACGTCGCCGGGCGCTGCGCGCCTTCGGGTACGGGCCGAAGACGCTGCAGCGGGTTGTGCGTTTCCAGCGGGCGTTGCGGCTGGCCAGGCGCGGGACCGCCCTGGCGGAGGTGGCACTGGCCAGCGGGTACGCCGACCAGTCCCACCTGGCCAACGAGGTCAGGCGGCTGGCCGGGGTGCCTCTGGGCGGGCTGCTCAGGGCGTGATCCCCAGGTGGGGCACGGTGTCCAGTTCGATGCCGAAGTGGTCGCGGTAGGCGGCGAGGACCTCGGCGTCGGTGGTCAGGGTGGTCTCCTCGCGCTCCTGCCCCACGGTGTGGACGAGCTGCCTGTCGCTCAGCGTGAGGCGTCCGTCCTCGGTGAGGCGGGAGCATACGAGCGAGCGGGTGAAGTGCGACTTCGGAGAGGTCTGCTGCCACCAGCAGGTCGCCTCGTAGTCGGCCAGGAGGCGTGGCCGCTGTTCGAGGCGGTACTGGGGCACGCCGTCCTTCAGCACGTCGATGTCCCCCTCGTCGGTCTCGACCAGCCGGAAGACCCCCTCGGGGTCGGCCTGGTCGATGGTCGGGTCGAGGCGGAGGGGGCGGTGGACGAACCTGCCGAAGCCGACGTCGACCAGCCACGGGTCGGGGGCGTCCACGCGCAGCGTCATGTGGTCGAAGGGCGGGCCGATCGAGCCGCCGTCGAGCGACCTGGCCGCCAGCATGGTCACCTGATAGCCCAGTGAGCGCAGCAGTACGGCGAAGGCCCCGTTGAGCTCGTAACAGAAGCCGCCCCTGCGGCGGGTGACGATCTTGTCGATGAGGGCCACCTCGTCGAGCACGATCGGCTCGGCGAGGTGGATGCTCAGGTTCTCGAACGGCACCGTCCGCAGGTGGCGCAGGTGCAGGTCGGCGAGTGCCTCGGCGTCCGGGTGGCGGGGACGGGCCGCGCCGATCCGTGCGAGGTACTCGTCCGTCTTGGTGCTCTCCACAGCTCAGGTTACGACCGAGGGAGAGGTGGCCGAGGAGTTCGGGAGGTCCGGGGGCGGCACCGGGGCCGTGGAGACACGGCGCCCCCAGGGCATGGCCAGGACGAGGATCGGCAGCAGCACGATGGAGGCGCGGGCCCAGACCGAGTGCATGGCCCACCAGGTGTCGGTGTCGAACTGGGTCAGGTAGAGATAGCCGCATCCCGCCCAGAGAGACACGCCGATGATGGCCGGCCAGGCGAAGCGGGTCGGGCGGGCGACCAGGAACGGCATGAACCACAGCAGGTACTGCGCGCCGAGCCTGGGCGTGGTGACCATGAAGGCGAGCAGCAGCGCCGTGGTGAGGTCGACCGGGTCGGCGCGGCGCCAGAGGAAGGCCACGACCAGCATGGTGACGTAGATCAGCCGGGTGCCGAAGGTCGCGATCCCGGAGTGCAGGGTCCAGTCACCGCCGACGAGGATGGCGCTGTAGCCCCACTCGCCGACGATCGGCCTGACGTCTCCCATGATGCGGATGACCTCGGGCAGCTCGTCCAGCGAGGTTCCCGCGAAGACGGGCAGGGTGACCAGGAAGAAGACGGGTGGTACGGCTGTCGCGACGAACGCGGTGACCCGGGAGCGGAAGGTCGGCAGCAGCAGGAGCATGCCGGGGATCAGCCAGATCGGCCAGCTCTTGGCGCACAGGGCCAGTCCCATCAGCAGACCGGCGTATACGGCCCTGCGCATGGAGGCCGAGTCACCCTCGCGGGGCGTGAGCGCCGTACGCACCAGGCCGCCGGGGGACAGCGCGGTGCGCACCGCGCCGCCCGGTGCCACGAGGCTCCGTACGGCGCCGCCGAACCCGAGGGCCGCGACGCGCTGCCGCGCCAGGGCGAACACGTCGATCCTGAGGCCGGGGCGCTCGGGGTCGCCGGGGCCGCGGGCCACCACGAAGGCGGCGACGCCGAAGAACAGGGCGACCGGTTCGACCTGGCCGTGGATCGAGGCGACGAGGATGGCCAGCGGGTTGCAGGCGTACTGGAAGGCGCGCAGGGAGGCGTTCCTGCCACCCGCGAGCTTGCCGACGAGCGGGATCAACGCGATGTCGGCGACCACGGTGACGAGCCTGCCGCCGATCTCCCACGGGATGCCCAGCCACAGCAGCAGGCCGTACACGTAGGGGATGGTGGGCAGGAAGTGCCAGCCGCCCTCGCTGCCGAGCACGGGGTCCTGGTGTCTGAGGATCGCCTCGCCCGCGGGTTTGAAGCTCTCCATGAAGTCGACCGGCTGCCACCTGCTACTGGCCGCCAGGATCATGATGAGCACCCGGAACGCGATTCCCACCGCGATCACGACGAGGGGCGAAGGGCGCCAGCCTCGCCATTGGGCGACCAGAGCCAGCACAACACCTGTGACGAGGACAAACCCCGTGAGAATCGCGTAGTCCATGACGGTAACAGCCTGCCGGAACCGGTTGCCTCACGCCCACTCGGTCTTGAAAACGAGACCTGTCTCTCAGCTTACATTGCTCAAAGCACTACAATCATCACAAACGGTAGTCACTGGGGGTGCTCATGTCATCGACACCCGAGGGCAGGCAATGGTCGTTCGGCAGGTGGATCGCCGAGTTGCCCACGAGAGTGTGGGTGGCGCTGGCGCTGCTGGTGGCCGGGGTGAGCTTCATCGCGCAGAACCGCGTGCCCGTCAGGATCCGCTGGCTGGCCTTCAGCGTGACCTGGCCGCTGTGGCTGGCCCTGCTCGTGATGCTGGTGGTCGGCGTGCTCATCGGGGTGCTGGGCCACCGCCGTTCCGCGAAGCGGAGATGAAGGCCTTCGCGGTGTAGAACAGCGCGGCCAGGGCGGTCAGGGCGAGCAGGAGATAGCCGATCGTGTAGGCCTGGGTCACTGAGTAGACCACGCCCATGACCAGCGGCGGGAAGTAGCCGCCAAGACCTCCGGCCGCGCCGACCAGGCCGGTCACCGTTCCCACCCTGGACGGCTCGACGAGCTTGGCGACCAGGGCGAAGACACCGCCCGTGCCGAGGCCGAGGAACAGGGCCATCAGCACGAAGCACAGGCCCGCGGGGATCTCCGGAGGCGGCTCGAAGGCCAGCACGACGGCCATGATCGCGGTTCCGGCGAAGGAGACCAACAGCACCCTGGCCGCGCCGATCCGGTCGGACAGCGTGCCGCCGACGGGTCTGGCGAAGACTGCGGCCAGCGAGAACCCGGCGTCCCGCAGGCCCGCGTCGGTCTGCGTGTAGCCGTACACCACCTGGAGCAGGGTGGGCAGGTAGGTGGAGAAGGCGACGAAGCCGCCGAAGCAGACGGCGTAGAGGAACGCGCACTGCCAGGTCGCCTTGATCTTGACGGCCTCGCGGATCCGGGGCAGCGCGGACGTCGTCGCGGGTCTCCACTCGGGCGAGTCGCGGCTGAACAGCAGGATCACGACGCCCATCACGGCCAGCAGTACGGCCATCAGCACGTGGGTCTGGGTCCTGCCGAACGACTCGACCAGGCGGGGCGTCAGGAACGCGGACACGGCAGTGCCGCCCATGCCCATGCCGAAGACGCCGGTGGCGAAGCCGCGTCGTTCCGGGCGGTACCACGCGTTGACGAACGGGATGCCGACGGCGAAGGAGGTGCCGCCGAGGCCGAGCAGGAAGCCCCACAGCAGCAGCCAGCCGTAGGAGTCGGACAGGCCGACCCCGAGCACCGGGACGATCGTCACGAAGCACACGGCGGCGAACATGACCCGCCCGCCGAGTTTGTCGGTGAGCACGCCGACCGGGATGCGGCCGAGGGAGCCGACCAGCACCGGGATCGCGACCAGCAGGGACGTCTGCGGCGGTGACAGGCCGAGCTGCCTGCTGTAGCTCCCGGCGAGTGGCCCGATCAGGTTCCACGCCCAGAAGGTGACGGCGAAAGCTGTCGTCGCGAGCGCCAGGTTGAGGACCTGGCCCCCGCGTAGTTCATTCGGCATGCGCACCCCCGACACCACAGATGCTAACCATCTGTGGTGGATCACACACAGGGAGTACTGATTGCGGGGAAAAAGATGGACGGACCCCGGCCTGCGACCTTGGCCGGGATCCGTCCGCCGGGCGGAAACTCAGCAGCTAAGGTTGCCGCCCGGAGTCACACCGAGGATCTGGGTGAACCTCTGGTAGCTGTTGATCCTGCTCTGCACCTGGGAGGGGTTGCCTCCGTTGCACTCCAGGGCGCCGTTGATGCTGCGGATCGTCTCGCCGAACCCGGCGCCGTTGACCATGGCGTTGTGCGGGGTCATCGTGCCGGGGCCGTTCTGGGTCATCCAGTACCAGATGCCGGTCTTCCAGGCCACGGCCGGGTCGGTCTGCACCAGGTTGGGGTTGCGCAGCAGGTCGATGCCCAGGGCGTCACCCGCCGCCTTGTAGTTGAAGTTCCAGCTCAGCTGGATCGGGCCCCTGCCATAGTAGGCCGCCTGTCCCGCGGGGCAGCCGTACGGCTGGCTGGAGTCGCAGTAGTGCGGGTAGTTCGAGGTGTTCTGCTCCACGACGTAGACCAGGCCGCCGGTCTCGTGGCTGACGTTCGCCAGGAAAGCCGCGGCCTCCTGCTTCCTGACCGTGTCACTGCCGGTGCCCGCGAACGCCGGGTAGGCGCTCAGCGCGTTGACCAGGCCGTTGTAGGTGTAGAAGGGGTTGCGGCTCGGGAACATCTGGTTGAACTGCGCCTCGCTGACCACGAAGCCCCCGGGGTTCGGCGTCGTGGACGTCGGGGTGGGCGTGGGGGTCGGGGTGCCCGAGGGGCGGCAGATGTACGGCGACCAGTACCACGTGCTGATCACGGGGTCGTAGCCCGGGTTGTCGTGGGTGGCCTGGTAGTAGCGGCCGTTGGTGTACCTGACGATGTCGCCGGTGACGTAGGTCCTGCCCGCGACCCAGTCGGGGTGGTCGCAGGTCGGGGTGCTCGGCGTCGGCGTCGGGTTGGTCGGCGTCGGGGTGGGGGTCGGCGTGCCGTTCCCGCACACCCCCTGGTCCGCCCACACGGCGGCGACGCCCGGGGTCTCGTTCTGGGTCCACCACTTGGCCGACCAGTTGTGACCGTTGTGGGAGGCGGTGTTGCCGCCCGTGTAGACCTTCGAGGCGCTCCAGGGAGTCACGCAGGCGGGGGCGGCCACGGCGGAGGTGGTGGAGGCGGAGGCCGCGGGGAGGACGACCGCCAGGGCGCCCGTCACCGCGGCCGCGGCGATGGACGCCATGATGCGTAGTCTCGTCACTTGCTCACTCCTTGGGGCTCTGAGGCGCGGGGGGCTCTGGGGCGGACGTTACGGGGTTCGGGTCCCGGAAGGGGCGGAGACACGGGGACCCGCGAAGAACATCGGCGCCGGAGGTCCGTCTCCCCCGGCGCCGATGGGAACCTCGCCGCCGGGGGTCCGTCTCCCCCGGCGGCGATGAACACCTCGCCTCCGAGGGTCCGTCTCCCTCAGAAGCGATGTACACCTCGCCATCGGAGGTCCGTCTCCTCCGATGGCGATGGAGACCTCACCGCCGGGGGTCCGTCTCCCCCGGCGGCGAGGGGCCTGTCAGTTCAGGGCGTCGAGGTAGGCCCTGTGGTTGCGGGAGAACTCGAAGTTGTTGTACTTGTCCCAGTTGATCGACCAGGTCATCAGGCCACGCAGCCCTCGGTAGACGCCCCTCGGCTTGTAGGTACCGCAGTTCGTCCCCTTGGCGAGGCAGTCGAAGGCCTTCTGGACCTCGGCCACCGAGGTGTAGCCGTTGCCCGCGTACTGCGCGGCGGGCAGGCCGATCGCGACCTGCTCGGGGCGCAGGGCGGGGAAGACGTTGTTCGTGTTGCCCGCGATCGGGAAGCCCGCCAGCAGCATGTCCGTCATGGCGATGTGGAAGTCCGCGTTGCCCATGGTGTGGTACTGGTTGTCCAGGCCGGTGATCGGCCCGGAGTTGTAGTCCTGGACGTGCAGCAGGGTCAGGTCGTTGCGCATCGCGTGGATGACGGGCAGGTAGGACCCGGCCCGCTGGTCGGCGGAGCCGTTGGCGCCGGGACCGTAGAACTGGTAGCCGAGCTGGACGAAGAACGTCTCCGGGGCCATGGTCAGCACGAACTTGGAGCCGTACTTGGCCTTGAGGGTCTTCAGCGCGGAGATCAGGTTGACGATGACCGGGGTGGTCGGGGCCGAGAGGTTGGTGTCCCCGGCGTTGAGGTAGAGCGAGTGACCCTCGAAGTCGACGTCGAGGCCGTCGAGGCCGTACTTGTCGATGATGGCGCCGACCGACTCGACGAACTTGTCACGCGCGGCCGTCGTGGTGAGCTGGACCTGGCCGTTCTGGCCGCCGATCGAGATCAGCACCTTCTTGCCCTGGGCCTGCTTGGCCTTGATGGCCGCGATGAAGTCGGCGTCGGGCTCGACGCTGGGGCACTCGGCGACCGGGCAGCGCACGAAGCGGATGTCACCGGAGGTCACCGAGGTCGGCTCGCCGAAGGAGAGGTTGATGAAGTCCCACTCCTTGGGCACGTCGGCCATGCGCACGTAGCCGGAGCCGTTGGCGAAGGAGGCGTGCAGGTAGCCGACCAGGACCCTGTTGCTCGTCGGGTCGCCGGGGCCGACCGTGACGGTGACCGGGGCGGACTTGGCCGACTCACCCGTGGGGTTGACGGCGCTGACCTGGTAGGCGTAGGTGCCGCCCGCCAGGACCTCGCTGAAGGTCGTGGTCGTGGTCGTGCCGACCTTGCTGTTGCCCCGGTAGACGTTGTAGCCGGTCGGGTTGCCCGAGGCGCCGTTCCACTTCAGCGTCACGGTGGTGCCGCTGACCGTGGCGGTCACGCCGGTGGGGGTCCCGGGCGGCGGCGGGGTGTCGTTGCCGACCGTGACCGAGACCGCGGCGGTCTTGGCCGACTCGCCGACCGAGTTGACGGCGCTCACCTGGTAGCTGTAGCTGCCGGCTGAGGGGGTCTCCGTGTAGGTGGTCGTCGTGGCCGTGCCGACCTTGACGCCGTCACGGTAGACGTTGTAGCTCGTCGCGCCGGACGAGGCGGTCCACTTCAGCGTGGCCGTGGTCGTGCCGCCCGTGCCGGTCAGGCCGGTGGGGGTGGCGGGCACCTGCGGGGTGTCGTTGCCGACGACCAGCGTGACCGACTCCGACCTGGCCGACTCGCCGACGGCGTTGACCGCGGTCACCTGGTAGACGTGGGAGCCCGCGGGGGCGCCGATGTCGGTGTAGGTGGTCGTCGTGGCCGAGCCGACCTTGGTCCCGTCACGGTAGACGTTGTAGCTGGTCGCCCCTTCCGAGGCGGCCCACTTCAGCGTGGCGGTGCTGGGGGTGCTCGTGCCGGTCACGTTCGTGGGTACGGCGGGCGCCCCGGCTCCTGGAGGACCGTCGAGGACGATGTCGTCGGCCTGGTAGGCGCCCTGGCCGTACCAGCTGTTGACGTAGATCGTCACCGAGTTCGTCGAGGCGCCGGTGGTGAAGGTCCGGGTGAGCTGCGCGTAGGCCGAAGGAGAGGAGGTCCACGTGCTCTGCTCGGTGATGCCGGTGCCGCTCACGCCGAGGAAGACGTAGGCGCCGCGCACCCAGCCGGACAGGGAGTAGGAGGAGGACGGCTTGACGGGGACCGTCTGCTGGCAGCGGCCCGTGTCGGAACCCTGCGGCGTCGCCTGAAGGGCCTTGGACCCGCCGTGCACCGGCGAGGAGACCGCCGTCGCACCGGAGGAGGCCGTACAGGACCAACCGGCCAGGCCGTCCTCGAAGCCGGGGTTGGACGCGATGTTGGCGGCGTGGGCGGGCGTGGCGGCGAGCATGGTGCCGCCGATCGCCAGTACGGCGGCCGCCGCGAGCTTCCTGAGGTTCATCCGGTGAATCCCTTGAAGATTGTGGTGAACTCCCACGGCGACTGAGAGATGCCGCTGCAGGTGGGCGAGACCTGGCCGTTGGGGCAGCCGCCGTTGTCACGGCCGGCCGACCAGAAGCCGATGTAGGCCACGTGGTTGCTGTTGGCCCAGTTGAGCAGCGACCGGGCGTCGGCCTGGGTGGTGGTCGATCCGGTGTCGTTCTTGCCGATCATGGGGGTGAGGCCGAGCCTCTTCCTGAGCTGCGCGTCGGTCTTGGCGGGCCAGATGCCCTTCATCTGCTTGAGCGTCGCCTCGGCGGCGCTGATCAGCGCGCTGCCCCAGTTCCCGCTGTAGCCGAAGTCCATCAGCATCGGGTTGACGATGACGTCGAGTCCCTTGGCCGCCGCGTCCTGCAGGATCGAGACGGAGAAGGGGTCGAGGCCGTAGTCCTGGCCCTGGATGCGCAGCGTGTAGCTGATCACGGTGCCGCGCTCCGCCTGGAGCTGCTTCAGCGCGGTGTTGACCTTGTTGACGTCGATGGAGGCCTCGACGTCCACGTCCAGGTGGTTGGTGCCGACGGTGTCGAGCACCTTCTTGTAGGCGGTGAGCAGCGCGGCGGAGGTGCCGCAGGTGTGTTCGAGGTAGGGGCCCTGGGCGCCGCCGGTGGCCACGATGACCTGGCCGCCCTGCGCCTGGAGCGCCCTGACGTCGTTGATGATCCGTGGCTCGTCGACGGGGATGGTGCCGCCCCAGGCGGGGTTGCAGCCGCTGCTGTCGCCGAGGGCGAAGGCGAGGGTGTAGTTCTTCACCCCGGTGGCGTTTGCCGCGCCGACCAGGGAGGGAGTCGCCATCGTGATGTCGATGTAGGGCGCGTAGCGGATCTCGCCGGGCGGGGGCACGGTGCCGCCGCTGGTCTTGCCGCTGACCGAGGAGCTGTAGGCGGAGCAGTTGCCCGAGCCGTCACAGGCCCTGACCCGGAAGCCGTAGGTGGTGTCGGGGCTCAGGCCGGTCGCGGTGTGGCTCAGGGCCGTGCCCGCGCTGACGGGGTTGCCGTTGTCCCTGGAGACCTCGTAGCGGTCGATCCTGCCCGAGTCGTCGGTCGAGGCCGACCACGCCAGGTTCAGCGAGCTGCTCGTTGGCCCGCCCACGGTCAGGCCGGTCGGCACCGTCGGCGGGGTGATGTCGGTCGGCGTGCCCTCGCCGGGAGGGCCGTCGAGCACGATGTCGTCGGCCTGGTAGGCGCCCTGGCCGTACCAGCTGTTGACGTAGATCGTCACCGTCTTGGTCGAGGCGCCGGTGGTGAAGGTCCGGGTGAGCTGGGAGTAGGCCGACGGCGAGGAGGTCCACGTGTTCTGGTCCGTGGTGCCGGTGCCGCTCACGCCGAGGAAGACGTATCCCCCACGCACCCAGCCCGACAGCGTGTAGGACGAGGACGGCTTGACCGAGACCGTCTGCTGGCAGCGGCCCGTGTCGGAACCCTGCGGCGTCGCCTGGAGGGCCTTGGACCCGCCGTGCACCGGCGAGGAGACCACCGTGGCGCCGGCGCCCGCCGTACAGGACCAACCGGCCAGGTCGTTCTCGAAGCCGGGGTTCGTGGCGATGTTGGCGGCGTGAGCCGGCGTGGCGGCGAGCATGGTGCCGCCGATCGCCAGTACGGCTACCGCCGCCAACCTCCTGAGGTTCATCCGTTGTATCCCACGAAGATCTTGGCGAACTCGTAGGGCGTCTGGGGGATGTTGGTGCACTTGTACAGGGGGCCGTTGCAGGCGTTGCGGTCGCGGGTGGCCTCCCAGTACGAGAGCATCCCCAGGTGCTTGGTCTTGGCGAAGGCCACGAGCTGGCGGGCGTCGGCCTGGTCGAAGGTCCGGCCGTCGTCGTTCTTGCCGAGCATCGGGGTCACGCCGAGCATCTTCCAGAGCTGGGCGTCGGTCTTGGCCGGGTAGAGGGTCTTGAGCTGGTTGAACGTGCTGTTGGCCGCCTGGATGGCCGCGTCGCCGTAGTCGGCGTCACGGTAGTAGTCCATGGCCATGACGTTGACCAGGTCGAGGTTGACCCCGGCGTCCCTGGCCGACTTGACCACGTTGATGCCGCTCTCGACGAGGCCCTCGGGCAGCACCGGCAGCGTCAGCGAGATCTTGAGGTTGGGGTAGGTCTGCTGGAGCTTGGCCAGCGCCTGCGACCTGCGGTTGACGGAGGCGGTGTCCTGGGTGGCCGCGCCCTCGATGTCCAGGTCGATGTACTTCAGGCCGTAGGTGTCGACGACCGCCTTGTACTCGTTGTAGAGGGCGGTGACGTCGCTGCAGGCCTGGGCGAGCTCGACGCCGCTGGCGCCGCCGAAGGAGATCTTCACGTCACCCCCGGCCGCCCTGATGGCGTCGATCTGGTCCTTGCCCCATCCGGAGCGGGGGTCGTAGGCGCCGAACCAGGTGGCCTTGCAGGTCCCGGCCCCGACGAAGGCGAGGGTGTAGTTCTTCACCCCGGAGGCCGTCACCATGTCGGACAGGACCGGCGTCGGCCAGGCGCCCATGTCGACGTAGGGGGCCATCCACAGGGTTCCGCCCGGCTGGACCGTCGGGGTCACCGTCGGGGTCACCGTGGGCGTGACGGTGGGAGTGACCGTGGGGGTCACGGTCGGCGTCACGGTGGGGGTGACGGTCGGGGTCGGCGAGGGGCTGGGGCCGCCCGCGCAGGGGTTGCCGTTGAGCGTGCAGCCGGTCGGCGCCCCGGTGCCCGCGGAGACCCAGCCGAAGGTGGCGGTCGCGCCGGGGGCGAGCGTGCCGTTGTACTCACGGTTCTTGAAGGTGTACTTGCTCCCGGACTGCGTCATGAGCGAGTCCCAGTAGGAGCCGATCGTGGTGCCCGAAGGCAGGTCGAGAACCACCGTCCAGCCGTTGAGCGTGGCGGTTCCGGTGTTCTTGACGGTGATCTGGCCGGTGTAGCCGCCCGACCACTCCGATGCCTTGACGAAGGTTGCGGTGTCCGCCTGTGCGGGCGCGTTCGTGAGCAGCGTCGCCCCGCAGGCGAGCGCCGCGGCGACGGCGAGTGTCGTCAACCGTACCCGTGCTGATCGTTGGTTCATGACCTGCCTCATGGGACTTCTGGGGGGTGGGGGGTGTCATGGGGTGTCATGGGGGGTACGGCCCGCGACCCGGTGCACGGGGCCGCGGGCCGTACCGGCTAGAAACCGGCGGTGATCTTGGTGTACTCCCAGTCGGTCTGCGCGACGCCGCTGCAGTTCTCCTGGACGCCGCCGCCGGGGCAGGGGCGGTCACGGTTGACCGACCAGAAGGCCAGTCGGGTCAGGCCCTTGGACTTGGCGTAGTCGGTGATCTGCTGCCAGGTCGCCGGGCTGGTCACCTCCTGCTGGTCGGACAGGCCGTTCATGCCGGAGATGCCCATGTGGGCGTAGGCCTGCGCGTCGGTCCAGCCGTTGGCGGACTTCAGCGCGTTCTTCAGGCCCTCGGCCGCGTTGACGGTGCTCTGGTACATGTTCGCGCCGCCGCTGAAGTCGAACGGCATGATCGTGTAGTTGTCGATCGGCACGGCCAGCGCCTTGGCCTGGTTGATCAGGCGGATGCCGTGGCTGGTCGGGCCGCTGGTCGCGGTGCCGAAGGTCACGACGATCTTCACGTTCGGGTTCTTCTGCCGCACGATCTTCAGGCCGTTGAGGATGCGGTCCTGGACCGTGTAGTTCTCGAACTCGTCGGTGTTCTCGATGTCGAAGTCCACGACGGCCGGGCCGACCGCGTCGATGACCTTCTGCACGGCGCCGGCGAAGGCGTCGGGGGTGGAGCAGTTCGGGCCGAGCTTGTTGCCGCTCCAGCCACCGAAGGAGATCTGGACGCTGCCGCCCGCAGCCTTGACCGCGTTGATCGCGGCCTGGTCGGCGCCACCGGTCAGCGGACGCTGGCCGTCCCAGGCCGGGTTGCAGCCGTTCTGCGCGAGGATGAACGCCATCGTGAAGGACTTGATGCCGGTGGCGTTCATGACGGTGGAGATGCTCGGCGGGTTGCCCCAGCCGGTGTAGTAGTACGGCGCGCCGGGCATCTTGGCCGGGTCGGGGTTGGTGCAGCCGGTGGTGGTGCCGGTGACCACCGCGCTCGCGGCCGACTCGCCCTGGGCGTTGTAGGCCTTGACCGTGTAGGTGTGGGGCTCACAGGTGCCGAGGCTGGAGACCGTCGCCGAGGTCCCGGTGACGGTCGCCTTCACCGTGGTGCCCTCGTAGACGCGGTAACCGGTCACCGTGCCGGTCGAGGCGCCCCACGACAGCGAGATCGAGGAGTTCGTGCTGCCGGTCACGGTCACGTTGGCCGGGGTGCTGGGAACGCCCGTGGTGCAGCCGGTGGTGACGGCGCTGACCGAACCGCTCGCGGGCGACTCACCGGCGCCGTTGTAGGCCTTGACCGTGTAGCTGTGTGTCTCGCAGGTGCCCAGGCCCGAGATCGTCGCCGAGGTGCCGGTGACTGTCGTCTTCAGGGTCGAGCCCTCGTAAACGCGGTAGCCGGTCACCGTGCCGGTCGAGGCGCCCCACGACAGGGAGATCGAGGAGTTGGTCGCGCCGGTCGCGATCGGGACGCCGGGCGTTCCGGGGACCTGCTCGACCGGGCCGCCGCCGCAGTCGGCGCCGTTGACCTTGCAGCCGGACGGGGTCGAGTCACCCGGGGAGGCGATGAAGCCGAAGCTCACGCTGCCCCCGGCGGGGACGTTGCCGTTCCAGCCGACGTTGCTGAGCGTGAAGTGGGTGCCGCTCTTGGCGAGGCTGGCGTCCCATGCGGAGCTGACGTTGCCGCCCGCGGGCAGGTCGAACTCGACCTTCCAGTTGCTTAGGGCGCTGCCGCTGTCGTTCTTGATCGTGTACTTGCCCTCGAAGGCCGACCCCCAGCTTGAGGTCTTGGTGAAGGTCGCCGTCACCCCGGCCGCGTTGGCCGGGGAGGAGGCGAGAAGTACACCCGAGGCGGCGATGGCCGCCGCCACGAGAATACGAAGAGGACGCATGTTCCCTCCATGGGGAAAGGTGCGAAGTGAGGTTGGACTTGGGGGGTGTCACTTCGTCGTGACCTAGGTAGGGCCCGCGCCCCGGGGGCGGAAGACGCGGGCCGTACCGGCTGTGTGCCCGTGGGGGCTTTTCCCTAGGGGAGGGTGGCGAGGTGCGGCTTGACGGTCTTGGAGAAGTTCCAGTTGTTGCTGGCGTCCCAGTTGATCGACCAGGTCATCGCGCCCCTGATGCCGGGGTAGGCGTTCGGGGGAACGAAGGAGCCGCAGTTGGTCTTGGTCGCCAGGCAGGTCAGTGCCTGGTTCACCATGGAGGGCGAGACGATGCCGCCACCCGCCGCGCCGGGGCCCGCGGGCAGGCCGAGCGCCACCTGGTCGGGGCGCAGGCCGTTCTCCAACTGGATGCAGGCCAGGGCGGTCATGAAGTTGACCGTGCCCTGCGAGTAGGCCGCCATCTTGTCGCAGCCGAGCATGGAGCCCGAGTTGTAGTACTGCGTGTGGACGACGGTGAGGATGTCCTTGATGTTCAGCGCGAGCTTGAAGTACTCGGCGCCCGTGGACTGCATGTCGATCGTCTGCGGCGCCATGGTGATGATCAGGTCGGAGCCCGCCTTGGCGCGCAGCGACCGCAGGGCCTGGCCCATGTAGGTGGCGTTGAGGCCGTTCTCCAGGTCGATGTCGACGCCGTCGAAGCCGTAGTTCTGCATCAGGGCGTAGACGGTGTCGGCGAACTTGGTCGCGGCGGCCGAGCTGGCGACCTGGACGCGTCCCTTCTCACCGCCGACCGAGAGGATGACCTTCTGGCCGCGCGAGTGCAGGGTCTGCACGTCGGCCTTGAACTGGGCGTCGGTGTAGCCGCCCAGGGAGGCCGACAGGCCCGGGTCGATGCCGAAGACGACCTCGCCCGCGGTGGAGCTGGCCTCACCGAAGGAGACGGCGACGACGTCGTACTCCCTGGGCACCGAGGCGAGCTTCAGCTCGACGGCGGCATTGTCGAAGTTGTGCCAGTAGCCGGTGAGGAAGTGCTTGGGCAGCGGGGTGGTGGTGCAGCCGGTGGTGGTGGCCCCGGCCGGGTCGCTCTTGACGCCCTCGCCGTTGTCGTTGTAGGCCGCGACGGTGTAGCTGTGCGTCTCACAGTCGCCCAGGCCGGAGATCGTCGCCGAGGTCCCGGTGACGGTCGCCTTCACCGTGGTGCCCTCGTAGACGCGGTAGCCGGTCACCGTACCGGAGGAGGCTCCCCACGACAGCGCCACGCTCTTGGAGCCGCCGGTGGCGGTCACCGCGCCGGGCTTGCCGGGGGCGCCGGTGGTGCAGCCGGTCGTGGTCGCGCTCGCCGGGTCGCTCTTGACGCCCTCACCGGCGCCGTTGTAGGCCGCGACGGTGTAGGTGTGCGCCTCGCAGTCGCCCAGACCCGAGATCGTCGCCGAGGTGCCGGTGACGGTGGCCTTCAGGGTCGTGCCCTCGTAGACGCGGTAGCCGGTCACCGTGCCGCTGGCCGCGCCCCACGACAGGGACACGCTCTTCGAACCGCCGGTCGCGCTCACCGCGCCGGGCTTGCCGGGGGCGGTCTCGGTGCTGCCGCCGCCGCAGTCCGCGCCGTTGAGCTTGCAGTTCTGCGGTACGGCGTTGGCCCCGCCCGGGGTGCCGAGGAAGCCGAAGCTCACGCTGCCGCCGTTGGGGACGCTGCCGTTCCAGCCGACGTTGCTGAAGGTGATGTGCTGGCCGCTCCTGGTCAGCGTGGCGTCCCAGAAGGAGCCGACGCTGACGCCCGCAGGCAGGTCGAACTCGACCTTCCAACTGCTCAGGGCCGTGCCGCTGTCGTTCTTGATCGTGTACTTGCCTTCGAAGCCCGACCCCCAGTCGCCGACCTTGACGAAGGTCGCGGTGGCCGAGGCGGCCTGTGCGGGGGTCGCGACCGCCGTCGTCGCCGCGGCGAGGGCCGCCGCTGCGACGAGCGATCGGGCGATGACGCGAAATCTCACGTTAACCTCATGCATTCGGTGGGGGGGGTGGCCGTACGGCTCGCGCTCCTTTTGGGGGGTGCTCCTCTGCAGGCGGCGAGGAGGCGGAGCGCAAGCCGTACGGCGGGTAGGGCGCGGTCCCGGGGCCGCAGGAAGGCCGGGTCCACGCCGTGGTTCAGCGCGGGCCGTCTCCCGGCACGCCGAAGGAAGAGGCGCCGTCGCTGGTCGTCTCTTCGCTCGCCGCACCGGTCGCGTGCCCGGTCTCCAGGTGTGCGCGGACCCGCGGGGCCGGGCCGACGGCGTCGTCGGACCGTACGGGGGCGTGCGGGTCACCCGGGAATTTCTGCGTGGCCGCGTCGTTGCGGCGCACGGTCGTCAAGAAGCTGGTCAGGGTGGTGATGGAGCCGAGGCGCCGCCCGTGACCGGTGGGCGGCGCGATCCCGGGCCGGGTCACCCCGTGCGCGGGAACCGCGATGGTGTCATCCTTGGGCGTGCGCCCGTCCCGCGGCCCCGACCACCGGCCACGAGGCCGGACGAGGGTTGCGGGCGTCCCGTGTGGGGAGCTTGCAACATCAGTCAGGACGAGTAAGGGAAGGGTACGCCACATGATCGCTCCCTTGACAGGGGAACCTGGGGGGTGGAGTCGTCTGGACGGCCGGACCCACACGTGGTGAGGACCGCCGTCTTGGCGTTCTCGCAGCGTGCGATCGATCAAGGCGGTGGGGGTCGCACCATCGTCGTCTCGCCTCCTCATTTCTTTTAGGAAAGTTTCCTAAGAGTTGTCGCGATCGTAGCCTTGACAGAGATTCGCCACAAGGCCCAAAAGCTCAAGGATTCAACGATCCAGCTAGGCACGTTCCAAAATCCGTCCCCCTTTCCGTCCCCTCGGAGTGATCACCGCCTCCGGTGGCTCAGCCGAGCACCTCCGACAGCGGCTTGCGGACGAGATCGGGCACCTCGGCGTCGGGCGCCGCGTAACCGACCGGGAACAGGATGTAGGGGCGCTCGTTGGCCGGACGGCCGCAGATCTCGGCCAGGAAGGCCATCGGGTTCGGGGTGTGGGTGAGCGTTGACAGCCCCATCTCGTGCAGCGCGGCGATGAAGAACCCGCACGCGATTCCGACGCTCTCGTTGACGTAGTAGTGCTTGACCCGGCTGCCGTCCGGGCGGACGCCGTACTTCTCCGCGAAGCAGACCACCAGCCAGGGCACCGTCTCCAGGTAGCTCTTGTCCGAGGTGGTCTCCAGGTGGGCCAGGGCCTCGCGCCACTCGGGGGTGAGCCGCCCGCCCTCGTAGTTCTGCCGCTCCTCGATCTCGGCGGCCTCCCTGATCCGCTTCCTGGTCTCCGGGTCGCCGACGACGATGAACTTCCACGGCTGCTGGTGGGCGCCGGAGGGCGCGGTGTTCGCGGCCATGACCGCCAGGTCCACGCACTCGCGGGGCACGGGCTCGTCGCTGAAGAAACGCACGCTCCTGCGGCGGTCCAGGTGCTCGTAGAACCGGCGGCCCCGCTCGGCCATCTCGGCCTCGGGATAGCGCGTGGGCCGGTAAGGAATGAACGGGTGAGAATGCTCGCGTGCCATTTCGCCTCCATCATTGCCGTATATGCCATATATGCAGGCGTAGTGTGATTGGCGGCTCCAGAATGAGCAACACACCTGCTGTTTCACTGTCAGATCGTCAGTGACGGGCACGGCGCGCACCCCGGAGGTGGACAGATTGGCAGCTCGGAGGAACGGGCTGGACGACCTGGACCGCAGGCTGCTCCACCTGGTCAGGGAGCGCCCGAGGACAGGGCTGCTGGAGATCTCCCGTCTCCTCGGCGTCGCCAGGGGCACGGTTCAGGCCCGGATCGACCGGATGGTCGCCGACGGCGTGATCACCGACTTCGGCCCCAACCTCTCCCCCAGGGCGCTGGGATACCCGGTGCAGGCGTTCACCACCCTTGAGGTCGAGCAGGTCTCCCGGGCCGAGATCTCTGCCGCGCTCACCGCGATCCCCGAGGTCCTTGAGGCCCACATCGTCACCGGTCCCGGCGACGTCTGGTGCCGGATCGCGGGCCGCGACCACGAGCACATCCAGGAGGTCATCGACGAGACCCTCGCCATCCCGGGCGTACGGCGCAGCAGCACGGTGATCACTCTGTCCACGGTCGTCCCACACCGGGTCCAGCCGCTGGCCGACCGCGACTGAGGGGCCTCATCCGGGAACAGCACGGCCCCCGTGGACGCTTACCGTCCTGACCGTGCTTTCCCCCTTTGGCGATCTGGAGACCAGCATGTGGGCGACGTCGTGCGGCGCGGCGACGGAGGCCGACCACCGCGCCAGGGAGATCCTCACCCGGGTCGGCGACAAGTGGTCGGTGATCGTGCTCTACCAACTCGGTGAGGACACCATGCGCTTCACCGAGCTGCTGCGCACCGTGCCCGGCATCAGTCAGCGGGTGCTCGCGGTCACGCTGCGCGGACTCGAACGCGACGGCCTGGTCAGCCGCACCGTGCACCCGGTCGTGCCGCCGCACGTGGACTACCGGCTCACCCCGCTCGGGGAGACGCTCAAGGAGACCGTCACCTCGCTGGTCCGGTGGACGCACGAGCACCTGGACGACATCGACAGGGCCAGGGAGAGCTACGACGAGACGAACGGCGGGCCGCCGCGACGGCCCGCCGTACCGGACTCGGATCTCAGGTCGCGCTGAAGCCGCTGAACAGCAGGAGCGCGAGGCCGAGGGCGACGACCACGTTGACCACGGTCGCGGTGGCGAAGACGCCGACCGGGCGCCAGCCCGCCTCCCGCAGCGAGGCCACCCTGAACTCCAGGCCGATGCTGACGAAGGCCAGGATCAGGAACCACACCCGCAGGTCGTTCACCACGCCGATGACCGGCTTGGCCTGCGCGGCGGCCACCGTGGTCTGCCACCAGGTGGCGATCACCGAGGCCGCGACGAACCCGAGCACGAACTTCGGGAAACGCCGCCAGAACTCGCCCAGACCGGGGCCGCTCGCACCGGGACGACGCTCGACCCGGAAGGCGAAGTAGGCGGTCAGCGCGATGGTCACGACGCCGATCAGCGCGTTCTGGGTGACCTTGACGATGCTGGCGACGGCCAGCGCGCTGTCGCCGACGATCGCGCCCGCCGCCGTCACCGCCGCCGTGGTGTCGATGTTGCCGCCGATCCACGCCCCGGCGACCTCGTCGCTGAGCCCGAACACGCCCGCGAGCCACGGCAGGATGAAGATCGACGGCAGCGCGAAGGCGATCACCAGGCTCGCGCTGTAGGCGAGCTGCTCCCGCCTGGCCTGTACGGCTCCCGCCGCGGCGATGGCCGCGCTCACCCCGCAGATCGAGACCGCGGCCGACAGCAGCGCCCGCAGCCGCTCCTCAAGGCCCAGTTTGCCGCCGAGCCACCAGGTGAACAGGAAGACCGTGGTGATCAGCACGATCGCCTGGACGATCGCGGGACCGGCCGCGGTGACGATCACCCTGAGGTTGATCGAGGCGCCCAGCAGGACCAGGCCCGTCTTGATGAAGAACTCGGTCCTGAAGCCGCCGGACAGGCGCTCGCGCACCCCGGCCAGGGTGAGCACGGCGTTGCCGACCAGTCCGATGACGATCGCGTAGACGGGGTACTCGATCGTGGCGGCGATGTCCCCGAGGGCGGTCCCCTTGAGCAGGGCGGGGACGTTCTTGTCGAGGTAGCGGGTCGCCGCGGCCAGCAGCAGCACGACCACGACACCGACCAGCGCCGGTCCCACACCACCGCGCCCGTCACTGTGCCGCTCGGGCGCGGCGCTCGTCTCACTTGTCCTCTCGACGCTCATCAGGGCACCAACCCCACGGGGATCACGCCGAAGAGGACCAGCGCCAGCAGCACCAGGCCCACGACGGTGGCCGCCCAGTCCTCGTTGACCGCCGCGCGGCCCTCGGTCTCGACGGGGCTCGCTCCGGGGCTCTCCGCCGGGGTCCTCACCGGAGTCTCCGCGCGGGTCTCCACGGGGGTCTCCGTGGGGGGATCGGTCTCGCTCATCTCACGACCTCACTCGTCGTCCTGCTGTCACCCCCGAGTCCTTTTCATGGTAAGCCGGTAGGGATTAAAGGTAAAGCTGGTACGGCGCGCGGACGGTACCGTGTGACAGATCGTTCAACGCCCCCTGGAGCACGACCATGTTCTTCGGCATAACCGACATATGGACTTACGTCCTCGGCGCCTTCTTCATCATCCTGCTGCCCGGCCCGAACTCGCTCTACGTGCTCACCACCGCCGCGCAGCGCGGCGTACGCCAGGGTTACCGCGCGGCGGCCGGGGTGTTCGTCGGCGACAGCATCCTCATGGTGCTCGCCTCCGCCGGGGTCGCCTCGCTGCTGAAGTCGACGCCGATCCTCTTCAACGTCGTCAAGTACGCCGGTGCCGCCTACCTGGCGTGGATCGGCTTCCAGATGCTGCGCGGCGCCTGGCGCTCGTGGCGGGCCCCTCGCGGCGCCCAGGAGGCGCACGCCGTACAGCGCGAGGAGAGCCCGCAGGCCGCGCCGCTGCGCAAGGCACTGGTGATCAGCCTGATGAACCCCAAGGCGATCCTGTTCTTCATCTCCTTCTTCATCCAGTTCGTCGATCCGGCCTACGGGATGCCCGCGCTGTCGTTCCTCATCCTGGGCGCCATCTGCCAGGTGTTCAGCATGCTCTACCTGTCACTTCTGATCTTCGGCGGGACGTTCCTCGCCGCCCAGTTCAGGACGCGCCGCAAGCTGGCCGCCGGGCTGACCACCGGGGTCGGCGCGCTCTTCCTCGGCTTCGGCGCGAAGCTGGCCACGGCCTCTCTCGGCTGAGACTCTTTCGGCGGATACGGCCGGGGCATCCGGATGGCTCGGATACCGTGAATCGCCGTCCGGCACGGGGATCCCCCACCGTTTCCCGGGTCCGCGACGTCTGGCGCCCCTCCGCCCGGGTAGGCGGGAGGGCTCCGGCACCGGCCATTCCCCATGTCCCCCGTGGAGCGTCATGAGCCATCCGCCCGTCGTCCTGCCCCGTCTCACCGCCATGGTCAGGCAGGCCGTGCCCAAGCTCCTCGAAGGGGTGGTCGCCCCCCTGGCCGTCTTCTACGCCGCGCTGGCCGTGCTCGGGCTCAACGGAGCACTGATCGCGGCGGTGAGCTGGGTCTACGCGGGGGTGGGCTGGCGTCTGGTCCGGCGGATCAGGGTGCCGGGGACGATGGTGCTGGCCGCCATCGCGATCACCGTGCGGGCGCTGCTCGGGCTGTGGAGCGGCAGCGCGGTGGTCTACTTCCTCCAGCCCGAACTGGGCACCATCTGCATCAGCATGGCCTTCCTCGCCTCGGTGCGGCTGAACCGCCCGCTGGCGCAGAAGCTCACCCTCGACTACATCCACCTGCCCTCGGCGGTGCTCAGGCACGAGCGGGTGCGGCGTTTCTTCGCCAGGATCACCCTGCTGTGGGCCTTCGTGCTGCTGGCCAACTCCTCGGTGAGCATCTGGCTCCTGCTGCACCAGTCGATCGGCACCTACCTGCTGGTCCGCACCAGCGTCGTCGCGCTGATCAGCGGCCTGGCCGCCGCCGTCTCCGTCTACGCCTTCCGCCGCGTCCTGCGCCGTCTGAACACTCCCTCCCCGGCGGGGGAAACCGCCCCCGCCTGAGCCACGAAGACAGGGGCAGGGAGGACTTCATGGACATCGCGGAACACCCGAAACGCTGGCCCGGACTGCCCGTCTTCGTGCTCGCCCTCGCGCTGGTCGCCGTCGTCGGGGCCATGGCGGCCGTGGACGCGGGTGGTGAGTACCTCGCGCTCGAACGTCCCGCGTGGGCGCCGCCGCAGTGGCTGTTCGGCCCGGCGTGGACGGTGCTCTACGTCATGATCGCGCTGTCGGGCTGGCTGGCCTGGTCGGCGCGCGGCCTGACCCCCGCGCTCGGCGTCTACGCGCTCCAGCTCGTGCTCAACGCGGCCTGGACCCCGCTGTTCTTCGGCGCCCACCAGTACGGCGTCGCCTTCGCCGAGATCGTGCTGCTCTGGGGGACGATCGTGGCGACCATCGTGCTGTTCCGGCCGATCAGCCGCCCCGCCGCCTGGCTGCTGGTGCCGTACGCGCTGTGGGTCACCTACGCCGGGACGCTGAACCTGGCCGTCTGGCTGATGAACTGACCACATTCCTGACGAAAGTAGGGGGTCGCCACAACCGAACGCGGGATGTGCGGCCCCCTTCCCCTTCCTAGGGTCGAGATGACGCCCCTGAGGGGCCCTCAGGGGGCGTTCCCCGAAAGCTCGGGGACTCCCCCTGATGCCCGGAAGGGGAGCCGCGCGGCACCGTGCTGTGTGCGGTTCCCCATACCTACAGGAGTGCGGCGTGACACAGGCCATCCTCGATGCCATCCACCAGGCGATGACCTCGCCGTGGATCTATCTGGCGCTGTTCGCGCTGGCCATGCTCGACGGGTTCTTCCCGGTGGTGCCCGCGGAGACGTCCGTCATCACGGCCGGGGTCTTCGCCGCCTCGACCGGCGCGCCCAACCTCTGGCTGGTGATCGCGGTCGCGGCCCTCGGGGCGTTCGCCGGTGACCACATCTCCTACGCCATCGGCCGTACGACCAACTCCCGCCTGCGGGGCGGCAGGCGCAGCGGCAAGGCCATCGCCTGGGCGGAACGCGCCCTGCACGAGCGCGGCGGGCTGGTCCTGGTGGTCGCCCGCTACATCCCGGGCGGCCGGACCGCGTGCACCCTCACCATGGGGGCGGTCGCCTACCCCCGGCGCTCCTTCGCCCTCTTCGACGCCCTGGCCACCGTGTCCTGGGCGATCTACTCGGGGCTGATCGGCTACGTGGGCGGCGCGGCCTTCGAGAACGACCCGATCAAAGGGCTGCTGCTCGGCCTCGGCATCGCCCTGACGATCACGGCGGTGGTCGAGGGGGTCCGCTTCACGCGGCGGCGCCGTACGGAAGGCCGGAACGAGCGGACCGCGGTGCGGACCGGGGACTGACACCCCTACGCCCGGCCCCGGGGAATTCCCCGGGGAGTCAGGGAGAACCCCGATGGTTCCGGGGGTGCCCGCCGCGAGACGCTGCCACTGGTTCACCGAAAGACCCCAACCGGTCGCCTCCTTGAGGTGTCTCGGCCATCTCGCCATGTCTTCATCTGCTGTGGAAGGAGTGCGCATGACCGTGTTGGCCGTCGGCCTGGCGTTGCTGGGATCGCTGTTCTTCGCGCTCGGAGCCGCGTTGCAGCAGCACGAGGCGGCCGGCGCGGAACGGCCCACGATCGGCCGTCTGTTCCGGCGCCCCAGGTGGCTGCTCGGCGGGCTGTCCATCGGGATCGGGACCGGTCTGCACGTCCTGGCACTGAGGTACGGCCCGCTCACGGTCGTCCAGCCGATGGGCGTGGCCAGCCTCCTGTTCGCCCTGCCCTGCGCCGCCGCCCTCGGGGGCCGCAGGCCGACCTCCCGCGAACTCGGCGCCGCCACGGTGATCGCCATCGGGCTCGGCGCCCTGGTGCTGGTCGTGCCCCCGCACACCGGAGACCCCCACCTGAGTGCGACGGGGGTGGTGGTCCTGCTCGCGGGGGCGGCCACCACCGCCCTCGCCCTGTGGGCCGCCTCCCTGCGGACCCCTCCGGCGGCGCGGGCCGGGCTGACGGCCATGGCCGCGGGCGTGCTCTACGGCGCGACCGCCACCCTCACCCGGGTCCTGGTCTACGGGAACTGGGACCTCTGGCTGGTGCTCGCCGTACCGCTGCCCTGCCTGGTCGCGCTGGTCATGCTGCAGCGCGCCTACGCCGTCGGCCACTTCGGCGTCGCCTTCGCCGCGCTCCAGGTGGCCGACCCGCTCACCGCCGTCGTCCTCGGCGCCCTGCTGCTCGGCGAGCCGCTGCCGACCGGGGCGGCGAGCGCGCTGACCGCGCTCGCCGCCGCCTGCCTCACCGTCGCGGGCACCGTCGCGCTGGCCCGCACGACCCCACTGTCCCCCAACGTCCACCTGGACCGATGAAGATGAAGGAGTATCGATGGTCACCTCAGCCGCCCCGATCCTCGCCCCCACCCCCCTGCCCAGCAGGCCGAGGCGGGTCCTGATCGCCACCGACACCTATCCTCCCGACGTGAACGGCACCTCCTACTTCACCCACCGGCTGGCCTGTGGCCTCGTGGGGCGGGACAACGAGGTCCACGTGATCTGCGGCTCCGACGAGGGGCCCGCCAGGACGGAGTCCCTCGACGGGGTGACCGTGCACCGGCTGCGCTCGGCGCCGCTGCTGGTCCACCCGACCATGCGCGTCTCCCTTCCGACCAGGCTCGACCGGCTGGTCGAGGATCTCGCCCCCGACGTGCTGCACGTCCAGGGGCACTTCGTGGTCGGCAGGGCCGCGATCGCGGCGGCCAGGCGTGGCGGCGTCCCGGTGATCGCGACCAACCACTTCATGCCGGACAACCTCTTCCAGTTCGCGCACGTCCCCGGGCCGCTGCGGGACCGGGTCGGCCGCCTGGCCTGGCGCGACCTGAACCGGATCTTCTCCCGGGTGGACCGGGTGACCACGCCGACCAGGATCGCCGCGGGGCTACTCACCGAGCGGGGCTTCACCCGTTCGGTCGAGGCCGTCTCCTGCGGCATCGACCTGGCGCGCTTCCACCCGCACGCCGAGCCGAGGGCGTGGGCGCGCAAGGCCTTCGACCTGCCCGACCGGGACACGGTGCTGTTCGTCGGGCGGCTCGACGAGGAGAAGCGGCTTGAGGACCTCGTGCGGGCGCTGCCGTACATCCTCAACGAGACCGACGCGCAGATCGCGCTGGTCGGCACCGGGGGCCAGCGGGCGGCGCTCGAACGGCTGGCGAACCGGATCGGGGTCGGCGACCGGGTGATCTTCCTCGGTTTCGTGCCGGACGAGACGATCCCGCAGGTGTACGCGGCGGCCGACGTGTTCGCGATGCCCAGCATCGCCGAGCTGCAGAGCATCGCGACCCTTGAGGCCATGGCGACGGGTCTTCCGGTCGTGGCCGCCGACGCGATGGCCCTGCCCCATCTCGTACGGCCCGGCGAGAACGGTCACCTGTTCACCCCCGGCGACGTGCGGGAACTCTCCAGGCACCTGACCGGCCTGTTGCGCAGCCCGCAGACCCGCGTGTCCATGGGCGCCGTGAGCCGCGCGATCGCGCTGACCCACGACCACCAGGCGTCGCTGGCCAGGTTCGAGGCGATCTACCAGGAGGTGGCGCGGTGAGCGGCGGCGCCCTGGGTAGGGGCGCCGCCGACACGGGCACAGAAAGCGGAGGGACCATGAACAACGAGGAGAGCGCGACCGTGGCGGTGTGGCGCTGGCCGGGGGCCGTGGGAGCGCTGGTGGCCGTCGCCGCGACCCTCTACGCCCACGTGGCCGCGGGCCAGGTCGATCCGATGACGACGCTGATCAGCGACTACGCGCTGCTCGGCGTCAGTGCCCCGGCGATGGTCGGCGGCACGATCGCGCTGGCCGTCGGCTCGGTGTGGGTCTCCTACGGCCTGGCGCGGGTCGATCCCGCGCGCAGCGCCGCCGCCAGGGTGCTGCTCCTGGCCGGGGCCGTCGGACTGCTGCTGACCGCGGCCTTCACGACGGACACGGCCCCCGTGGTCGTCTCGGCGGGCGGGGAGATCCACCGCTGGTCTGCGGCGCTGGTCTTCACGGCGCTGCCCTGCGCGGGATGGCTGCTCGGCAGGAGGTTCAGGAACCCGGCGCTCATGGTCGTCAGCGTGCTCTCGGTCGTGCTCCTCGCCGCGTTCCTCGCCGCCCACCCGGGCTCGCTGGTCTCCTCTCTCATCGAGGGGCCCGGTTACTACGGCCTGCTCCAGCGGCTGCTGGTGCTGAGCGACGCCGCCGTCGTCCTGCTCGCCTCCCTGTGCCTGGGGGGCAGGAGTGACGCATCTCGCGTACCGAGTCTCGGGCTACCTACGCTAACGTAGGTTACGGTTCCGTAGTCTGTGAGGGAGAAGGCCGCAATGCGCGAGTTCAGCCAGACCGAGCTGCTTCATGAGCTTGAGCCCGTCGTCGCCGGGGAGCTGGACCGGCACCACCGGATGGCCAAGGAGTGGTTCCCCCACGAGTACGTCCCGTGGTCCGAGGGCAGGGACTTCGACGGCGTGCTCGGCGGCGAGGCCTGGGTCGAGCACGACTCCAGGATCCCCGAGGAGGCGCGCGTCTCCCTCATCGTCAACCTGCTGACCGAGGACAACCTCCCCAGCTACCACCACGAGATCGCCACCGCCTTCGGCCGCGACGCCGCCTGGGGCACCTGGGTGCACCGCTGGACCGCCGAGGAGGGCCGCCACGGGACCGCGCTGCGCGACTATCTGACGGTCACCCGGGCGGTCGACCCGGTCGCCCTGGAACGTGCCCGCATGACCCACATGGGAGAGGGGTTCACCAACTCCTACGAGGGCGTCCTCCACTCGCTGGCCTACGTCTCCTTCCAGGAGCTGGCCACCCGCATCTCGCACCGCAACACCGGCAGGGCCTCCGGCGACCCGAACTGCGAGCGCCTGCTCGCCAGGATCGCCGCCGACGAGAACCTGCACATGCTCTTCTACCGGAACCTCCTCGACGCCGCCTTCAAGCTGACCCCCAGCCAGACCATGCGCGCCGTCACCGACGTGGTGACCACCTTCCAGATGCCGGGGACCGGCATCGAGGGCTTCAGCCGCAAGGCGATGATCATCGCCAACGCCGGGATCTACGACCTGCGCCTGCACATCGACGACGTCCTCATGCCGGTGCTGCGGCAGTGGGCCGTCTTCGACAAGGAGGACCTCGACGGCGAGGGCGAGAAGGCCCGTGAGGAGCTCGCCGAGTTCCTCGCCCGGCTTGAGGTCTCCGCCTCCCGCTTCGTCGAGCGCCGCGAGGCCCGCCGCGCCCGCGAGGCCGCCCGTTCCTGACCTCCGCTCCCTCGCCGGGACTCCCGGCGAGGGAGGGCGCGCGGATCAGGACTTCGCCAGGTCCTCCAGCGCCACGTCGGGGTCGGCGAGCCGCTCGGCGTCCACGGGCACCCCGGCGCGGATCAGGTTCTGCACCGGGCCGATGCCGTCGTCCCACAGGTTGACGTGCATGCCCGCCACGACCCGGCCCCCGTCGAGCCAGAAGGCGTAGAAGGCCTTCTCCTCCCGGTCTCCCCTGACGACGAGAGAGTCGTAGCCGCCGGGCTCGAACCAGCCGGAGAACTCCATGCCCACGTCATACTGGTCGCTGAAGAAGTAGGGCGGCCTGTCGTAGACGACCTCCTGGCCCAGCATGGCCTTGCCCGCCGCCAGGCCCCCGTTGAGCGCGTTGGCCCAGTGCTCGACGCGGACGCGGGTGCCGTACAGGGGGTTGAAGGCGTTGGCCACGTCACCGGCCGCGTACACGTCGGGGTCCTCGGTGCGCAGGGAGGCGTCGACGAGGACGCCGTTGTCGACGGGTAGGCCGGAGAGCACGGCAAGTTCGGCGTTGGGCCGCACGCCGACGCCGACGACCACGACGTCGGCGGCCACCTCCTGCCCGTCGTCGGTCGCGACTGCCCTGACGTGCCCGTCGCCGATGAGGCCGGTCACCTGGCGGCCGAGCCGCAGGTCGACGCCGTGCGCGCGGTGCAGGTCGGCGAAGAAGCCGCCCATCTCGGGGCCGAGCGCGGCCTGCAGCGGCACCGGGCGCGGCTCGACGACGGTCACCTCGCAGCCGTACTCGCGGGCCGCCGCGGCCGTCTCCAGGCCGATCCATCCGGCTCCGACGACGACAACCCGGCCGCCGCCCTTGATCGCCTCGCGGAGCCGCTGCGAGTCGCCGAGGCTGCGCAGGTAGTGCACGCCCTCCAGGTCGGCGCCGGGCACGTCGAGGCGGCGCGGGGAGGCGCCGGTGGCCAGCAGCAGCCTGTCGTAGCCGAGCTGCCCCCCGCCGTCCAGCTCCAGCCTGCGTGAGCCCCGGTCGAGGTCGGTCACCTGGCTGCCGGAGATCAGCTCGACGGAGTGCTCGCGGTACCAGGCCTCGTCGTGGACGTAGACCTTGGCCTGCTCCTCCTTGCCCAGGAGGTAGCCCTTCGACAGCGGGGGGCGCTCGTAGGGCCGCTCTGTCTCGGCGCCGACAACGGTGATCCTGCCGTCGAAGCCTTCCTCCCGCAGGGACTGGGCGGCCTTCGCTCCGGCGAGGCCCGCCCCAACGATGACGTACGTCTGCTCGGTGGTCATGCTCCTCTTCTTATCGGATTACCACCCCGTCATGGATCAGTTGACGTTCCGCTTTATTTCATCACTTGTTGACTTCCTGGCCACGCCGACCTACGTTTGCGGAAGAAGACACCGAGTGGAGGCGTACCGATGCCCGCCAGCCCGCTGATCCTGCCGTTCTCCGCCATCGGCGCGGAGGCGCTTGCCCTGGTCGGCGGCAAGGCCGTCAACCTCGGCGTGCTCACCGGGGCCGGTTTCCCCGTCCCGCCCGGGGTGTGCCTCACCACCCGGGCCTACCAGGCGGCCACCGAGGGGGCGGGCCTCGACGAGGTGCTCGACGCGCTGGCCGCCGCCCCGGCCGGGGACGTCACGGCCCTGAACGACCTGGCCGCCAGGGCCCGCGACCTCGTGCTCGCCGCCCCGGTGCCGCAGGACGTCGCCGACGCCGTACGGCACGGCCCCACAGGCCCCGTGGCCGTGCGCTCCTCGGCGACCGCGGAGGACCTGCCCCACGCCAGCTTCGCCGGGCAGCAGGACACCTACCTCAACGTGGTCGGCGAGGAGGCCGTGCTCGACGCGGTCAGGCGCTGCTGGGCCTCGCTGTGGACCGACAGGGCCGTCGCCTACCGGGCGGCCAACGGCATCGACCACCGGACCGTCCTGCTGGCCGTCGTGATCCAGGAGATGGTGTGCTCCGAGGTCGCCGGGGTGATGTTCACCGCCAACCCCGTCACCGGCAGGCGGCACGAGGCGGTGATCGACGCCAGTCCCGGGCTCGGCGAAGCCGTGGTCTCCGGCTCGGTCAACCCCGACCACTTCGTGGTGGACATCGCCACCGGGCGGATCACCGAGCGGCGCCCCGGCGACAAGCTGCTCGCCGTACGGCCACTGCCCGGGGGCGGCGTCGAGCGCGTCGGCCTCGGGGACGGGACGGAGCGGGCCTGCGTCACCGACGACCAGCTCAGGGCGCTGGCCAGGCTCGGCGGACGGGTCGAGGAGCACTACGGGAGCCCCCAGGACACCGAGTGGGCCGTCGACGCCGACGGCGAACTGTGGCTGACCCAGTCCCGTCCGATCACCACCCTCTTCCCCGTCCCCGAGAGCGCGGCGGCCAGGGCGGAGGGCGGCCCCCGGGTCTACTTCTCCTTCAGCGTCGCGCAGGGCGTCTACGCGCCGTTCACCCCGATGGGCGTCTCGGCCTTCCGGCTGCTGTCGTCGTCGGTCTCGGCGCTGGCGGGCAACCCGGTCGCCGACGTGACCGCCGGGGCCCCGCAGGTCACCGAGGCCGCGGGGCGGCTGTTCTTCGACGTCACCGGCGTCATGCGCGGCCGGGCGGGCCGGACGATCGTGCCGCGGCTGCTGGACGTGATGGAGGCCAGGTCGGCCGTGGTGCTGCGCGGCCTGTTCGACGACCCCCGCTTCGGGGTGACCCGGCGCTCTGTGCTGCCCGCCCTGCGCCGCCTCCTGCGGATCGCGCGCCGCTTCCGCGTCCCCTCCAACGTCGTGCGGGCCGTACTGAACCCGGCGGCGACCCACGAGCGGCTCGGGCGGCTCAGGGCACGGCTGCGGGCCGAGCTGGCGCCGCTGCCGGAGACCGCGACCCCGCTCGAACGGCTCGACCGAGTCGAGCGGACGCTGAGCGCGCGGACCGTCCCGCTGCTGCCCCGCGTCGTGCCCGGCCCCATCGCCGGGTTCGCCATGCTGGGCCTGGCCGCCCGGCTCCTGGGCGACCGGGCCAGGCCGGGAGAGCTGACGACCGTGCTGCGCGGCCTGCCGTACAACGTCACCACCGAGATGGACCTGGCCCTGTGGGCGCTGGCGGACCGGATCAGGGCGGACGCCGACGCCTCCGCCCTGCTGCTCGCCACCCCGGCCGCCGAGCTGGCACGGCGCTTCCACGACGGGTCGCTGCCCGGGACGGTCCAGCGGGGGCTGCGGGAGTTCCTCGCGGTCTACGGCGTGCGCGCGGTCGCCGAGATCGACCTTGGGGTGGCCCGCTGGTCGGAGGACCCCACGCACGTCATCGGCGTGCTGACCAACTACCTGCGTCTCGACGACCGCTCCCAGGCCCCGGACGCGGTCTTCGCCAGGGGCGCCGCGGAGGCGACCCGCATGATCAGGACGCTCGCCGCCAGGGCCGGTGGGCCGCGCGGGGCGCTCGTCAGGTTCGCCCTGGGCAGGGCACGGGCCCTGGCCGGGCTGCGTGAGCTGCCCAAGTTCGTCGCGGTGACCGTCCTGGCCGCGATGCGCGCCGAGCTGAGGATCGTCGGTGCCGACCTGGTCTCCCGTGACGTCCTCGACTCCCCCGACGACGTCTTCTTCCTGACGGTCGGCGAGGTCAGGACCCTGCTGTCGGCCCCGGACGACTCCCGGGCGCTCGTCGCGGAGCGGCGTGACCGGGCGGAGCGGGAACGGCGGCGCAGGCGCCTGCCCAGGGTCGTGCTGTCCGACGGCACGGAGCCCGAGGCCGTCGGCACGGCGGCGCCCGTTGACGGCGCGCTGACCGGCACCCCCGCCTCCGCCGGGACCGTGACCGGGGTCGCCAGGGTCGTCCTCGACCCGGTCGGCGCCCGCCTCGAACCCGGGGAGATCCTCGTCTGCCCCTCGACCGACCCCGGCTGGACGCCGCTGTTCCTCACCGCGGGCGGGCTGGTCATGGAGATGGGCGGGGCCAACTCGCACGGCGCCGTGGTGGCCAGGGAGTACGGCATCCCCGCCGTCGTCGGGGTCGCCGACGCCACCGAGCACGTCGTCACCGGCCAGCGGATCACCGTTGACGGCACCTCGGGAACGGTGAGCACCGTCGGTGTCGCCTCGGAGGAAGGGCAGCCACGTGTCCCGTGATCGGATCGCCGTGCTCGGCGAGTGCGTCGCCGACGCCTTCGTCACCGGCCCGGCGCCCGGAGGCGGCCTCGCCCTGCGCGTCCTGCCCGGAGGCGGCCCCGCGAACACCGCCGTGGCCCTGGCCAGGCTCGGCACACCGGTCCGTTTCCTCGGCCGCCTCTCCCGTGACCCGTTCGGGGAGCTGTTCCGCTCCCATCTGGAGGCCTCCGGGGTCGATCTTTCCGGCTGCGTGGACGCGGCGGAGCCCAGCGTCCTGGCCGTCGCCACGCTGGACGAGGCGGGCAGGGCGTCCTACTCCTTCCACGCCGAGGGCGCTGCCGACTGGCGGTGGAGTACGGCGGAGCTGACCGCCGAGCGGGTCGGCGACGTCGGCTGCCTGCACACCGGTTCCCTCGCCCTGGTCCACGACCCGGGGGCTGAGGCCATCGAGGAGCTGCTCGCGCGGGCCGCCGAGGGGGCGACGGTCTCGATCGACCCGAACGTACGGCCCGGCCTGGTCCCCCTCGGCCGCTACCGGGAGGCGATGCCCCGCTGGTGCGCGCTGGCCGACGTCGTCAGGCTGAGCCTCGACGACCTGGAGCTGATCCTCCCTGGCGAGAGGGCCGAGCGCGCCTGCGACACCTGGCACGCGGCGGGCGCGCGACTGGTCGTGGTGACGCTCGGCCCCGGGGGCGCGCTCGTCTCCCTGGACGGGAAACGCGTGACGGTGCCCGCGCCCGCCGTACGGGTCGTGGACACCGTCGGGGCCGGTGACTCCTTCACCGCCGCGTTCCTGCACCGGCTGCGCGCGGAGGGCCTGCTCGGCGGGCGGCTCGACGCCCTCGACCTGGACGCCGCGGAACGGGCGGCGGCCTTCGCGGCCGGAGCCGCCGCCCGTACCTGCTCGGTTCCCGGCGCCGACCCTCCGTGGGCCCGCGACCTGTGAGGGTCCGCTAGCCCTTCGTTCCCACGGAGACGGCCTCTGCCCGTTCGCGTCCGCCCGGCAGCAGGCGGGCGATCCACTCGGAGCGGCTGGCGATCAACGGCCCGAACAGCGCGAGCACGAGCACGTACCCGGCGATGAACGGCGCGAGCCTGCCGTCCAGCCCCGCGGCGACGGCCATGGTGGCCAGGACCAGCGCGAACTCCCCTCGGGAGAGCACGGTCAGCGAGATGTTCACGGCCTGCACCGCGCCGAAGGAGTTCATCCTGGCGGCGAGCACCCCGGCGGCCACGTTGAGCACCAGGGTGAGCACGACCGCGGCGGCGACGGGCCAGGCGACGGAGAGCATGTCCCCGGGTTCGATGGCCAGGCCGAACGCGAAGAAGAACAGGGCCGCGAAGGCGTCCCTGAGCGGGTGGACGAGCTGGCGGATGCGCGGCGCGGCCCTCGTGGAGCTGAGGATGAGGCCGATCATGAAGGCCCCGATGGCGTCGGACACGCCGAGTTCCTCCGCGACTCCCGCGGTGAGGATCGCCAGTCCGGTGAACATCACCACGAGCAGCTCGTCGTCCTTGGTGGTCACGAGCTTGTCGACAAGCCGGGTGCCCCATCTGGCCAGCGCGGTCAGCGCGATCAGGAAGGCGAAGGCCCTGCCGAAGGAGAGCGCGGCGTCGGCGAAGGAGTCGGCGCCGCTGAGCACCGGCTGCAGCACCGCCAGGTAGAGGGCGAGGAAGATGTCCTCGACCACGATGATGCCCAGGATGAGGCGGCTCTCCGGGTTGCCGAGCCGTCCGAGGTCAACGAGCAGCTTGGTCACGATGGCCGAGGAGGAGATCCCGACCACTCCGGCCAGGACCAGCGCCTCCCTGGTCCCCCAGCCGAGGACGAACCCGAAGGCCAGGCCTCCCCCGACGTTGAGCAGGATGTAGACGGTTCCGGCGAGCACCAGCCTGCCGCCGCCCGCGACGAGGCTGTCGAGGGAGAACTCGACGCCGAGGTAGAAGAGCAGGAAGATCAGGCCGAGCGTGGCGATGACCTTCAGGTCGGCCGGGTTCTTCACAAGGGCGAGCCCGGGGGTGTGCGGCCCGAAGATGATGCCCGCGAGCATGAACAGGGGGATCGTCGGCAGCCCGATCCTGCCGCCGAGTCTGGCGATGATCCCGGCGGCGAGGAAGGAGCCGCCGAGGGCGATGAGCGCGTCAGCCAGTGCCACGGTGGCCTCCTTCGGGCTTGATTCCGGGCATGGTGAAGGCGCATTCGTAGAACATGAGAAAACCTCCGTCGAACGATCTCGGTCTGGTGCGTCAGAGATCGTCGGACGGAGGCGCCCTGGGTTCCGAGGGGTCGTGAACGGCCCGCGTGACGACGACGGCGGGCGGCCGGGGACGCAGCCACACCACCCGCGCCGGGCCACCCCGCCAGAGCGCGGGCGGCGGCAGACTGCTGCCCGCCTTGTACGGCGAGGCGGGGGGAAGCACCGCGCCACTCGCGAGAGCGACGGCGACACCGGGCTCGTGGCGCAGTTCGTGGTGCGCCTGGAGCGGGGTGTGGACGACGGTGAGCAGGATCAGCAGAAGGGAGGCGACTGTGCCGATGACCCTCTTCTGCAAACCGGGACCCTAACCCTGAGGTGAATTGTCCGTTATTTTATCATCCGTCACCAACGTCTCCCGGGCCGGGCGTCGCGGCTTCGGGAACGGCGCCAGATAGGCCCACTGCCAGATCGTTTCGAGCGGCCCCCGCTCGAAACGGCTCAGCCACAGCGTGGCCAGCGTCATGAACACCGCGCAGATGGCCGCCCAGGCGCCGATCGCCCACCACGGCCGCAGCCCCTCGAACCGCGTGGCCAGGCCGAGCCCCCAGCCGTAGCAGAGCGCCGCCCCCGCGAGGTTCTGGAAGACGTAGCAGCTCAGCGCCGTCCTGCCCACGGCCGTCAGCCCGCCGCGCAGCGGGCCGGGGACGCCCCGCGTCCTGAGCGCGACCGTCGTCACCAGCCCGAGCAGGCCGAGCGCGACCAGCGGCGGCAGCAGGTAGCGGTCGACCAGGAACCAGTCCGGCCCGGCGAAGGCCGTCAGCAGGTTCAGCGGCGCGCCGACGCCGAGCCCGAGAAACATCAGCCCGCGCCGCAGGACGGCTCCCCGCCCCGAGTCCTCGAAGACGCCCGCCCGCACCAGCCGGGAGCCGACCAGGAACAGCACGACGCCCAGCGGGACGATGAACACGGCCTCAAGGCGGTAGGTGCCCATGCCCCCGATCCTGGCGGCGACCTGCTCCGGGTAGCTCCCCTCGGCGAACAGTCTCGACGGCGCCGAGGAGGAGACCGTCGTGGCGGCGCCGTACAGGAAGGCGAGGGTGAGCAGGCCGATCACGGCGGTGAACACCGTCGCCACCCCGATCGTCCAGGCCCTGACCACCCGGTCGTTCCTGCCGATGAGGAAGGCCACCAGGACCGAGACCACGGCGTAGCCCATGAGCACGTCGAACTCGAAGATCAACACGTAGTGGAGCAGTCCCTCGAAGAACAGCAGCGCCGCCCGCCACAGGTAGCGTCCCGGCCAGGTGGCGCCCCGCCGTACGGCCGAGCGGTACTGCAGTTCCATGCCCACCCCGAACAGCAGGCTGAGCAGGGCCAGGAACTTGCCGTTGGTCAGGAAGCGCAGGAAGGTCTCGGCCGTCCCGCCCCCGCCGAGCGCGCCCATGACCCCGGCCGGTCCCCGGGGATCGGTGAAGATCCAGATGTTGGTGCCGAGCGTGCCCACGATGGCGATGCCCCTGAGCACGTCGAGCACGTCGATACGTCGTGTCGTCACCCTTCAACGATCTCCGCCCCCGCCTCGCGGGACATCGGCACGCGGACCCATCTGTCCGCTACATCGATCGATGTAGCCCCTCCCCCGCTAGCATCACTTCCACAATGAGCTTTGACCCGACAAATCCCGATATATCACGACTGGTGGAGATCCCCGGGGGCAAGATCCTCCTGCACGACGAGGGCACCGGGACGCGGTGGAAGGCCGAGATCGACCCCTTCCTGCTGGCGCCGTACCCGGTGACCCGTGAGCTCTACCTGTCGGTCACCGGGCGGGCGCCGGGGGCCGAGACGGGACCGCGCGTGCCGGTGACCGAGGTCTCCTGGCTCGACGCCGTGGCCTTCTGCGACCTGCTCTCCCTGTCCGAGGGGCTCACTCCCTGCTACGCGGCCTCCGGCGACGACCCCGACGGGCTGGAGGTGGTCCGCGACCCCCGGGCCGACGGCTACCGGCTGCCCACGGAGGCCGAGTGGGAGCATGCCTGCCGCGCCGGTGACCTCGGCGTCCGCCACGGGGAGCTGGACGAGATCGCCTGGCACCGGGGCAACTCCGGCGGCGGGCCGCACGAGGCCGGGACGCGGGCGCCGAACGCCTGGGGCCTGCACGACATGATCGGCAACGTCTGGGAGTGGTGCCAGGACCGCTACGACCCCGAGGTCTACGGCCCCTACCGGGTCTTCAGGGGCGGCGGCTGGTCCGACCCGCCCCGGGGGTGCCGGGCGTCGTGCCGCCGCAAGAGCCATCCGACCCTGCGCCTCGACGACCTCGGCTTCCGGCTGGCCCGCTCGCGCTGACTCACAGGTGTTCGGCGAGGAACTCCGCGACGGCCTCGACCGCCCGGGTGACGAGGGGCTCGGTGTCGTAGAGGTCGGTGTGGTGCCGGGTGTCCAGCCAGACGAGCCGTTTCGGCTCCTCCATCCGCCGGTAGACCTCCTCGGCGCCCTCCGGGGAGCACAACCTGTCGATCACCCCGTGCACGACCAGACCCGGCGTCGGGGACAGGAAGTCGGCGCCGGTCATGTCGTCCACGGTGAGCAGCTCGCCCAGGGATGCCCTGGTGACCTCGTTGCGCCAGTGCGGGCAGGCGCCACGTTCGGTGCCGTAGTAGCCGAACGGCTCCGGCCCCGGCATGGCCGCCTCGCCCTCCTCGGCGACCGCGGGAAGATACTCAACCGGGCCGCCCCGGTCCTGACGCTCCACGACCTCGGCGTGCCGGGCCAGCGCCTCCCGGTAGCCCGCCCCCATCGCGGCGCGCGTGCCGTACGGATTGCCGTAGGACCCCGCGACCCCCGCGAAGGCCCCAACCCTGGGGTCGAGGGCGGCGAACCTGAGCGCGTAGCCCGCCCCGAGACCGACCCCGACCGCGCCGATCCTGCCGCCGTCCACCTCGGGACGCGAGCGCAGCAACGAGACCGCGGCCCGCAGGTCACGCAGCTTGCCCTGCGGATCCTCGTGCCCGCGTGGCGTGCCGCCCGACTCGCCCCAGTTGCGGTGGTCGAAGGCCAGCGTCACGTAACCGGCCCCGGCCAGTCCCTCGGCGTAGCGGCCCGCGACCTGCCCACGCGTCCCGGTGAACGGCCCGCTCAGCACCAGCGCCGGGCGCGGCCCCCGCCCGTCGGGCACCCGCAGGTCGCCGACGAGCGTGATCCCGTCCGCCCCGAACTCAACCCTCTCGCTCATGCCCCCAGACTGTACGGCTCCGCGGCCGTCCCCGGTCCCCCGGTCGTGTGCCGGGGGACCGGGGACGACGGCTAGGAGTCGAACCCGAGACCCATCTTGTCCAGGGTGCGCAGCCAGAGGTTGCGGCGGCCCTGGTTGAGGTCGGCCTGGGCGATCGACCAGCGGGTCATCTGGATCCCGGCGGAGCGGACCGGCTCCGGCGGGAACGGCAGCGGCTTCTCCCTGACCATCCGCAGCTCGGTCCGCTCGGTCTCCTCGCCGCCAAGCAGGTCGAGCATGACGTTCGCCCCGAACCTGGTCGCGCCGACCCCCATGCCGGTGTATCCGGCGGCGTAGGCCAGGCGTCCGCCGTGCGCGGTGCCGTAGAAGGCGCTGAAGCGGCTGCAGGTGTCGATGACGCCGCCCCACCGGTGGGTGAAGCGCAGCCCGGACAGCTGCGGGAAGGTCGTGAAGAAGTGCTCGGCCAGCTTGACGAAGGTCTCGTCGCGCTGCTCGTACTCCGGCCTGATCCTCCCGCCGTTGTAGTAGACCGCGTCGTAACCGCCCCACAGGATGCGGTTGTCCGAGGTCAGCCGGTAGTAGTGGAACTGGTTGGCCGAGTCGCCGACGCCCTGCCGGTTGCGCCAGCCGACCGAGGCCAGTTGCTCCTGCGACAGGGGCTCGGTCATCAGCACGTAGTCGTAGACCGGCACCAGGAAGTGCTTCAGCCTGCGCAGCAGCGGCTGGAAGACCCCGGTGCCGAGTGCCACCCTGTCCGCCCTGACCGTGCCGTGCGGGGTGAGCAGCTCCAGGTACGTCCCGGTGTCCCTCATGTGCCTGACCGGCGTGCGCTCGTGGACGCGCACGCCCAGCGAGAGGCAGGCCTGCCTGAGCCCCCAGGCCAGCCGGGCGGGGTCGAGCATGGCGCAGCCGTCGCGCTCCCAGTGGCCTCCCACGTAGGTGGGCGAGTTCACCTCCGCCCTGACCTGGTCCTGGTCCAGGACGTCGAAGCGGACACCCAGTTCCCTGGCGACCTCGACACCCTGGTGCATCTCCGCGAGCTGCCACGGCTCGGTGGCCACGTGCAGCTCCCCGGTCCGCTCGTAGCCGCAGTCGATGCCGTATCTGGCGACGGTCTCGCCGAGCTCGTCGAGGTTGGTCAGCCCCATGTGTTCGAGAAGGGCGATCTCCTCGGGCCAGCGCTCCAGGCCGTTGGCGATGCCGTGGGTGAGCGTCGCCATGGCGAAGCCGCCGTTACGGCCGGACGCCGCCCAGCCGATCTTCCTTCCTTCGAGCAGGACCACGTCGAGCGACGGATCCCGCTCCTTGGCCATCAGGGCAGTCCACAGCCCCGAGAAGCCTCCTCCGACCACCGCGAGAGCGGCTGTCGTCTTTCCGAAGAGCCGCGGCGACGGCTCAGGTTTCGCCGCACTGTCGAGCCAGTACGGCTTGCGCTCCGCGTCAGCAAGAGCCTTCAGCGGATCCACAAATCTCACTTCCCTACGTGAGTCAAAGAGTCTTTGTGTGTGTCGCGGGGCCGTGGTGGCCACGCGCGGGTTCCCCCCGCCTGAGTCCGATCTCGCCTCCCTGTTCTCTGTCGAGGATCGTGATGTGCCGCGAGCCCGTGCCGCCGACGACGGCACGGGCTCGCGGCGGTGGCTAGGTGCGGCGGCGGGCGGTCACCGTGTTGACCACGGCGATCACGACGCCTACCGCGAATATAAGCGTCCCCAGGATGTTGACCTGCGGCGGGATGCCGATCCTTGTCGCTCCCCAGATCCACAGCGGGAACGTCTCCATGGCCCCGCTGGTGAACTGGGTGATCACGAAGTCGTCGATGGACAGCGCGAACGCCAGCAGCGCCCCGGAGACGACACCCGGCAGGATCATCGGGAACGTCACCCGCCAGAAAGTGATCCAGGTGGAGGCGCCGAGGTCCCTGGCCGCCTCCTCGACCGACCTGTCGAGGCCGATCACCCTGGCCCGCACGGTGATGGCCACGAACGACAGCGAGAACAGCACGTGCGCCACGACCACGGTCCAGAAGCCGGTGTCCACCCCGGCGCTGACGAACAGCGACAGCAGCGAGGCGCCCATGACCAGCTCGGGCGAGGCGATGGCGGCGAACAGCGCCAGGTTGGTGGCGCCCTGCCCCCGGAAGCGGTAGCGGCCGAGCGCCAGGCCCATGAGCGTGCCGATCACGGTGGTGATCAGCGTGGCGAGCAGGGCGACCTTCAGCGAGTTGACCACGGCCCCGACCAGCTCGGGGTAGTCGCCCAGCCTGCCCCACCATCTGAGCGTGAAGCCCTGCCAGGTGACGTTCGACTTGCTCGCGGTGTCGTTGAAGCCGAAGACGATCATGACCACGATCGGCAGGAACAGCCAGGCGATGACCAGCCAGACGTAGCCCCGCAGCAGCCGCTCGCCGAACCTGACCCTGGGCACTCTGGGCCTCGTGATCTCCGGTGTGCTCATCGGGCCGCCGCCTCCAGCACGTTCTCGGTGCCCAGCGCCCTGGCGTAGGCGAAGATGCCGACCAGCATCACCGCCATCAGCGTGAACGACAGCGCCGCCGCGGTCGGGTAGTCGGTGTTGACGAGATACTCGGTCTGGATGATGTTGCCGATCATCGTGTTCGACGGGCCGCCGAGGATTCCGGCGTTGACGTAGTCGGCGGTCATCGGGACGAACGTCATCAGCACCCCGGCGAAGACCCCGGGCAGCGAGAGCGGCAGCACGACCTTGGTGAAGGCCTGGCTCCTGGCCGCGTAGAGGTCCTGGGCCGCCTCGACCACCCGGGGGTCGATCCGTTCCAGCGCCACGTAGATCGGCAGGATCATGAACGGCAGGTAGTTGTAGACCAGTCCGCCGATCACCGCCACCGTGGTCTGCAGGACGTGGAAGTCCTGGGCCACCAGGCCCATCGACTTCAGCGGCGACAACAGCAGGCCGTCGTCGGCCAGCAGGAACTTCCACGAGACCGTGCGCAGCACGAACGAGACGAAGAACGGCAGCAGCACCAGCAGCAGGTAGGTGGACTTGCGGGAACCACCCCTGAAGGCGATCCAGTAGGCCACCGGGTAGGCCATCGCGATGGAGACGACCGTCCCCACGAGGCCGTAGCCCACCGAACGCAGGAACTGCGTCTGGTAGCGCGTCAGGGCGTCGCCGTACACGGAGAAGTCGAAGGTCTGGACGAAGCCGTTGATGATGTCGCCCTCCTGGGTGGAGACCGAGGCCATGAAGACCATCGGCACCACCAGGAAGATCAACAACCACAGACCGCCCGGCAGGATGAGCAGGTAGGGGGCGAGGCGCTTCACCGGGAACTCTCCGTCAGCCCTGGGTGATCGGCTGGAAGATGGACTCGAAGGCCTTCTCCTTGGCCCCGTCGAGGGTCACGTAGGAGCGCAGCCTGGCCATGTCGGCCTCGGAGGGATAGATCATCGGGCTGTTCGCGAGCTGTTCGAGCGCCGTCCTGTCCTCACCCGACTGCTTGGCCGCGTCGGCGAGGACCAGGTCCTTGGTCGCCGGGACCGGGGTGATGTAGTTGATGGCCTCGACCAGGATCGTCGCGATCTTGGGCTGGTAGACGTAGTCCATGTACGTCAGCGCGTCCACCGGGTTCTGCGCGGTCCTGGGGATGCACATGTTGTCGGTCCAGATCGTGCCGCCCTCCTGGGGCACCACGAACTTGAGGTCCTTGCCCTCGGCGACCTGCTGGAAGATGTCGCCCGACCAGGCCATGGTGATCCACACGTCGCCCCTGGCGAGGGCGTCCACGTAGTCGTTCTCGTAGTACTTGCGCACCAGCCCGGTGTCCCGCTGCGCCTGGAGCCGCTCCGCGGCCCTGCGCCAGTCGGCCTCGGTCGAGGTGTCGGGATCGACGCCCAGGGCGAAGAGGCCGAAGTTGGCGATCTCCTCGCTGTCGGACATCATGCCGACCTTGCCCTTGTACTTGGGGTTCCAGAGGTCCTCGACGCTCTTGACCTCGTCCACGTACTTGGGGTTGTAGGCGATGCCGGTCAGCCCGACCGTCCACGGGATCGTGTGGGCGTTGCCCGGGTCCCACGGCGGGTTCTTGACCTTCTGGGCGGCGTTGGCGGCGAAGTTGGGCAGCTTCGAGTGGTCCAGCGGGGCCAGGTAGTCGAGCTGGATGGCCCGACCGAGATGGATGCCGTTGGTCAGCACCATCAGGTCGTGGCCGATGTCGTTGCCCGCGGCGAGCAACGGCTGGATCTTGCCGAAGAAGGACGGGATCTCCTGGATGACCTCCTGGTAGGAGACCTTGATCCCGGTGTCGGCGGTGAACATCTCCAGCGACGGGTACTTCTTGCCGTCCTTGTCGATGTAGAGCGGCCAGTTGGCGAACCGCAACGTCCCGTTGCGCTGCTTGCCGGTCCAGAAGTCGGTGACCGCGTCCTTCTTCGGCGTGGCCGCGGGCTTCTTGCCCTGGATGCCGCAGCCCGCCAGGGCGAGCCCCGCGGCCGAGAGCCCGGCCAGGCGCAGGGCGTCACGACGGGTCACCGAGCGGCTGTGCGTCATGCCCCGCAGGAGGGCGGGGTTGGAGCGGGGGTCCATGGGTGTGGTCAACGTCAACTTCCGATCACGTACGAGTGTCGCGGCTGCCACGACAACCAGACGGCCTCGCCACGCTCGGCCGTGCTCGTGCTGTCGAGCGCGTTCTGCTGGAAGACGGTGATCTCGGCGCCGTCGGCGAGGCGCACCGCGTAACTGTTGTAGAGGCCCAGGTAGACGACCTCGGAGACCGTACCGCGCACAGCGCTGACGTCGCCCTCCGGCTCCTCGGCGGAGATCGTGATCTTCTCGGGCCGCACGGTCACCGCGACGTGGTCCCCCACGGCGTGCGTGCCCCCCTCGACCAGGATCCGGCCCTCATAACCCGCCCGCAGTACGGCCCGGCCCCCGGTGGACTCCTCGACGGTGCCGTCGAGGAGGTTGGAGGTGCCGATGAAGCCCGCGACGAACGCGGTCGCGGGGCGCTCGTAGATCTCGCGGGGGGCGGCGAGCTGCTCGACCAGGCCGTCGTTCATGACGGCGATGCGGTCGCTCATGGTGAGCGCCTCGCTCTGGTCGTGGGTGACGTAGACGAAGGTGATGCCAACCTCGCGCTGGATGCGCTTGAGCTCGATCTGCATGGCCTGGCGGAGCTTGAGGTCCAGGGCACCCAGCGGCTCGTCGAGCAGGAGCGCGCGGGGGTTGTTGACCAGGGCGCGGGCCAGGGCGACGCGCTGCTGCTGGCCGCCGGACATCTCCCTGGGACGGCGCTTCTCCCGCCCGGTGAGATCGACGATCTCCAGCATCTCCCCGACACGCCGCCTGATGTCGGCCTCGGCGACCTTCCTGCGCCGCAGACCGAAGGCGACGTTCTCCCAGACGTTCATGTGCGGGAACAGCGCGTAGGACTGGAAGACCATGTTCACGTCACGCCTGTTGGGCGGGACCCCGGTGACGTCCTGGCCGTGCAGCCTGACCGTGCCGCGCGAGGGGTCCTCGAACCCGGCGATCATCCGCATGGTCGTCGTCTTGCCGCACCCGGAGGGGCCGAGGAGGGAGAAGAACTCGCCTCCCGCGATGCTCAGCGTGACCCCTTTGACCGCCTGGACGACCTCACCCTGGGCGAGGTACTCCTTGACGACTCCGGAGAGCTCGATGGCGGGCACCCGGGGGGAAGAAGGGGCGGCGACGGCCGCCCCCTCCTCTGCTGAGCCCGCCTGGATTTCGGTCATACCAGGCTTATCTCTCTGTCTGCGGCTACTCGCCGATGTAGTGCATGACGTGCTTTACGCGAAGGTAGTCGTGAAGGCCGAAAACCGACAGGTCCTTACCGTATCCGGAGTGTTTGAACCCTCCGTGTGGCATCTCCGAGACAAACGGGATGTGGGTGTTGACCCACACGACACCGAAGTCCAGCCTCTTGGAGAAGCGCATCGCCCGGCCGTGGTCGGAGGTCCAGACCGAGCTGGACAGGCCGTAGCGCACGCCGTTGGCCTTGGCGAGCGCGTCGGCCTCGTCGGAGAAGGTCTGCACGGTGATGACCGGGCCGAAGACCTCGTTCTGCACCATCTCGTCGTCCTGGCGCAGGCCGTCCACGACGGTCGGGGCGTAGAAGTAGCCCCGGTCGCCGACCCGGTGGCCGCCGGTCAGCACCTTGGCGTGCCCGGGGGCGCGCTCGACGAAGCCCGCGACCCGTTCGAGCTGGGCGGCGTTGTTGAGCGGCCCGTACAGGGCGTCCTCGTCGGACAGGTCACCGGTCACGGTGCCCGCGGCGGCCTCGGTGAGCGCGGCGACGAAGGCGTCGTGGACGTCCTCCTGGACCAGCACCCGGCAGGCCGCGGTGCAGTCCTGGCCCGCGTTGTAGAGCCCGGCGGTCGCGATGGCCTCGGCGGCGGCCTTGAGGTCCTTGACGTCGTCGAAGACCACGACGGGGGCCTTGCCGCCCAGTTCGAGGTGGACCCGCTTGAGGTCCTCGGCCGCCGACCTGGCCACGGCCATGCCCGCCCCGACGGAGCCGGTGATCGCGACCATCTGGGCCGACGGGTGGCCGACGACCAGCGCGCCGGTCTCGCGGTCGCCGACGACCACGTTGAAGACGCCCTTCGGCAGGACCTCACCGATGATCTCGGCGAGCTTGACGGTGGAGACCGGGGTGGTGTCGGAGGGCTTGAGCACCACGGTGTTGCCCGCGGCCAGCGCGGGGGCGATCTTCCACACCGCCATCATCAGCGGGTAGTTCCACGGCGTGACCTGGCCGACGACGCCGATCGGCTCGTGCCTGATCACGGAGGTGTGGTCGGCGAGGAACTCCCCCGACGTCGGCCCTTCGAGCGTGCGCGCGGCGCCCGCGAAGAACCGGAAGTGGTCGGCGGCCACCGGGGTCTCGTCCTCGGCCATCCGGGCGCGCGGCTTGCCCGTGTTGCGGCACTCGGCCTCGTTCAGCTCCTCGGCCCTGGCGTCGATGGCGTCCGCGACCTTGAGCAGCAGGCCCGCGCGCTCGCCCGGGGTGGTCTGACTCCACGACTCGAAGGCCGCGGCCGCGGCGGCGTAGGCGGCGTCGACGTCCTCGGCGCCGGAGACCGGTGCCTGGAGGTAGGCTTCCCCGGTGCAGGGGTCGACGACGTCGGAGAACCTGCCACTTCTGGCGTCCACGAGTTCACCGTTGACGTAGTTGCGCAGTCGGGCGGGCTCACGGGTCTCAACCGGGGTGGTCACCGTTGACCTCCTAGTTCTTTCGAGCTGAGTCGTCGAGACTCTTACAGAGCAGAGGGCTCTCGACAAGGGATTTCGTTGTTAAGATATCAAATTGCTACGAAATCGCTTGACAGAGGCGCAATACCTGACACGATGTCGCACCAGAGCCACGAGAACACCGGCGACACCCACGCATCAGGACGTCTCAGGGAGCGCGCATGACGACCCCGTCCAAGGCACGCCGAGAGAACGACGCCAGACCCGGCCCCGTCGTCCTCGACGAGATCTCAAAGAAGATCATCGAGCAGTTGCAGTCGGACGGGCGCAAGCCGTACGCGGCGATCGGCAAGGCGGTCGGCCTGTCGGAGGCCGCGGTGCGCCAGCGGGTCCAGCGCCTGATCGACGGCGGCGTCATGCAGATCGTCGCGGTCACCGACCCGCTGACCCTCGGCTTCTCCCGCCAGGCCCTGATCGGCATCAAGTGCGAGGGCGACCTCGAAGCCGTGGCCCAGGAGCTGTCCGTCATCGACGAGCTGGACTACGTCGTGCTGACCGCGGGCGCGATGGACATCATGGTCGAGGCGGTCTGCGAGAGCGACCAGCACCTCCTGGAGATCCTGGGCAAGATCCGCGCCATCCCGGCGGTCCGCGGCACGGAGACGTTCGTCTTCCTCAAACTCCACAAACAGACCTACTCCTGGGGAACCCGCTAACCCCTTGGGGCGGTTCTCGGGAAGCCCACTACCCTTCTGGCACATTTCTCGGGAACCCGCCGACCTTCCGGGCGCCACGCCTTCTGTTAACTTTATTTCCTAATTGCTAGCGTTTCCCCTCGCGGCCACGCGCGCGACCCAGACGGAAACGGGTGATCACGACAGTGTTACCAGGCATGCGGCTCTCCAAGGTGTCCTTCAGATACTCGCGTCGCGGTCCGTGGGTGCTGCGGGAGCTCGACCTCACGCTGGCGCCGGGCACCGTCATCGAGGTCACCGGCAAGAACGGAGCCGGCAAGTCCACACTGCTGCGCCTGCTGGCCGGAATCGTCCCTCCCTCCCGGGGCACGGTCTCCCAGCGGCCCCGTGTCGTCGGCTACGCCCCCGACGTCTTCCCCGTCGGCCAGCCGTTCACCGTCACCGCCTACCTGACCCACATGGCCGAGATCCGGGGCATCTCCCCCGACGCCATAGCCCGCCTCGCCGAACGGCTTGAGGCCACCCACCTGCTCGGACAGCCGCTCGGCGACCTGTCGAAGGGCAGCGCCCAGAAGGTCGGGCTGATCCAGTCGCTGCTGGCCCCACCGGACCTGCTCATCCTGGACGAGCCCTTCGCCGGCCTCGACGCGCACACCCGTGGCGAACTGCCCGCCATGATCGGCGAGATCGCCGCCAAGGGCGGAACGGTCGTGGTGAGCGACCACCAGAACCAACTGGAGAACTTCCCCGGCGCCGACCACTGGCTCGTCGCGGGCGGTACGGTGACCACCCAGCAGGGAGAACGCCCCAAACAGGTCGTCATCGAGGTCCTCGTCGACGCCGCGGAAGCCGACGAGGTCGAACAGAAACTCCAGGCAGACGGCTACACAACCCGGCGAACCCCATGACCCCCCACCCGATCCCCGGCGTGTACGGCACCGCACCACGCCTCCTGCCTCGCCTCGGGCACAACCGGGCGGGCCACGTGATCACCCACCGGATCTCCCCCGTGTACGGCACCGCACCACGCCTCCTGCCCGAGCCCAAGCACGACCAGGCGAGCCACATGACCTCCCTCGCCCAAAGCGCCGTGTCCCACCGGATCTCCCCTCGGTACGGCACCGCACCGCGTTCTCTCCCTCGTCCGAAGGCGGCGGCCCCCATGCCCAGGAAGGTTCGATGATTCCCCTCGTCCGCTTCAAGCTGGCCGCCTACACCCGGTCGCACCGCCTGCTCCAGCCGGTGATCGCCCTGTGCGCGATGCTGGCCATCTTCTACTCGTCGCCGGGGCCCGCCCTGGAGTCCTACAGCGACTCGGCCGCGCTGCTCATCATCGTCTTCGCCTGGGCCGCCAAGAGCCTGCTCGACACCGAGCCGCCGACCCAGCGGCTGATCTCGATGACGGCGGCGGGCAACCCTCGCCGGGAGGTCGTCTCCGGCCTGGCCGCCGCGTTCACCGTCAACCTCGGCCTGGCCACGGTCGCGGTCGTGGCTCCCCTGCTCATCCGCTTCGGTGCCCTGCCCCCACCCGGCGACCTGGCGCGGGGCGTCGGACTCCACCTGCTCGGGGTCTGTGTCGGCACCGCGCTCGGCGCGCTCGCCAGCGCCCCGATCCTGACCTCGCCCGCCACCTCCCTGGTGGTCCTGTTCGGCGGCTACGTGGCCATGCTGCTGCTCAGTCTCACCCCGATCGGCGGTTTCCTGGTGCCGATCATGCCGTGGATGCGGGCCACCAACTCGGGCAAACTCGACGAGGTCCTGCCCCAGATCGCCGCCGCGACGCTCCTGTGGTCCGCGGCAGGTGTCCTGGCCTACCTCCGCCTACGCCGCACCCGCCCCTGACCCAGGAGATCCCGCTCTGAGCGCCGTACGGCGTTCGCCGGTCAGCCCCGTGAGCCGTGCCACGACCTCCACAACGCCTCGTACACCCCGCCCGCCGCGACCAGCTCGTCGTGGGTTCCGGCCTCGACCACCCGGCCATTGTCCATGACCACCACCCGGTCGGCGTCGCGGGCCGTGTGCAGGCGGTGGGCGATCGCGATGACGGTCCGCCCCTCCAGGACGGCGGCGAGCGAGCGTTCGGCGTGCCTGGCCGTCCGGGGATCGAGCATGGCGGTGGCCTCGTCGAGCACGACGGTGTGCGGGTCGGCCAGGATGACCCTGGCCAGGGCGAGCTGCTGGACCCGGTCCGGGCCGAGGGTGACGCCGGACGACCGGGGCCCCAGCTCGTCGTCGAGCGAGACGACCCAGTCGGCGCCGACCGCCGCCAGCGCCTTGCCCAGGCGGTCGTCACCGGCCGTCGGATCCGCCAGCAGCAGGTTGTCGCGGACGGTGCCGAGGAACAGGTGCTGTTCCTGGGTGACCAGGACGACGTGCTCGCGGAGCCGGGCGGGAGAGAGATCGGCGACGGGCACCGACCCGACGGTGACTGTGCCCAGGCGGGGACGGTCGATCCCGGCCAGCAGCCTGCCCAGGGTGGACTTGCCCGCTCCCGAGGGGCCGACGACGGCCAGGCGCTCGCCGGGCCGTACGGTCAGATCGACGGCGGTCACCACGTCGTCGCCGCCCTCGTAGGCGAAGTGCACGCCGTACGCCTCGATGCGGTCGCCACGCGGCTCCGCGGCTGCGATCTCCTCCCGCGCCGAGGTCGCGAGGCCCTCGATCCTGGCGAAGGAGGCGCCGCTGCTCTGCAGCTGCTCCAGCCAGATCAGGATCGTCTCGATCGGCTGGCCGAGCTGGCGTAGGTAGAGCACGCAGGTGACGACCGCGCCCAAGGTGACCTGGCCCCGGTCCAGGAGCACCCCGCCGAGCAGCAGTACCAGCACGGGAGGCAGGAGCGAGGAGACCTCCACCGAGGGCCAGAGCACGCCGCGCAGGAAGAGGGTCCGCAGCTGGGCGGTCCGGCCGCGCTCGATCACCCGTTCCGCCGCCCGCGTGCGCCTGTCCTGCAGGCCCAAGGCCTCGATGGTGCGGGCGCCTGCGGCGTTGGCGGCCAGGTGCTCGGCCAGCTCCGAGCGGGCGGCGCCTTCCTCCAGGTAGGCGGGACGGGCCCGGCGAAGGTACCAGCGGGAGGCGGCCGCGATACCGGCCGGCGCGAGCAGACCGCAGGCCCCCAGGAGCGGATCGACCAGGAAGACGGCGACGATCAGGAAGAGCGCCCGCAGGCTTGAGAAGAGGATCACGGGAGCGGCGTCGCGCAGGGTACGGCCGACGACGGCCACGTCGGTGGTGCCTCGGGCGGCCAGGTCGCCGGTGCGGACGTGCTCGACCGTGGCGGCGGGCAGCGCCAGCACACGGTCCAGGAGTTCGGCGCGGATGTGTTCCTGGACCCGCTCGCTGAAGCGGGTGCCGACCCTCTCGGCGTACCTCGTCAGGACCAGCTGGGCCAGTGCCGCGACCACGGCGGTCGCGGCGAGCAGATCGACCGGATCTCCGCCTTTGACGGAGTCGACGATGCGGCCAAGCAGCCACGGACTGACCAGCGCCGCGACCGCCGCGAGGCTGTTGAGCAGCAGTGTCGCGACGAAGCCCGGCACGTCGCGCCTGACCAGGCGCAGGGCGGCCCGCCGTACCCGCCGACGGTCGGCGACGGGCAGATCGCGGTTCATCCGAACACCGACCGATAAGCAGGGGTGGACTCCATCAGCTCACGATGGGTGCCGAGCATCGCGACGAAGCCCGGCACGTCGCGCCTGACCAGGCGCAGGGCGGCCCGCCGTACCCGCTGACGGTCGGCGACGGGCAGATCGCGGTTCACCCGAACACCGACCGATAAGCAGGGGTGGACTCCATCAGCTCGCGGTGGGTGCCGGAGGCGGCCACCCGCCCGTCCTCGACGAACAGCACCCGGTCGGCCTGGGCGAACAGCGGCGGCGAGGTGGTGGCCACGACCGTCGTACGGCCGTCGCGTGCCGTGCGGAGCCGCCCCACGAGGAGGGACTCGGTGTGCGCGTCCAGCGCGGAGGTGGGCTCCACGGCCAGCAGCACCTCGGGCTCGGCGAGCAGCGCCCGGGCCAGACGGACCCGCTGCCACTGGCCGCCCGACAGGTTGCGGCCGTCGGGTTCGATCACCGCGTCGAGCCCGTGACGCAGCCCCGCGACCACGTCCTGCGCCGCGGCGACGTGCACGGCCCGGTGGATGGCCTCGTCGTCCGCCTCGCCCCGGCCCTGGAGGACCTCGCGCAGCGTGCCCGCGAACAGGGCGGCGTCGTGGTCGGCGATCAGGGACGTGCCGTCGAACCCGCCCAGCCCTTCGAGCAGCGCCACGCTCTCCTCCGGCCGCGCGCTGACCAGCCCCACCAGGGTCCCCGGCACGATCTCCGGTCCGGCTGGCCGGGGCCGCTCCTTGGCGCGCAGCGCGAGGAAGCGGGTGACCTGACGGGCGGCGACCAGGCCGTTGCTGATCTGGAAGCCGCCCTCGATGAAGGAGGAGACCGGCACCACCAGCACCGCGATGTACCCCGTACACCCCGACCAGCTCGCCCACCGTGATCGCCCCCTCGGCGGCCAGCCGGGCGCCCAGCCAGGTGACGACGGCCAGGAACAGGGCGGGCAGTCCGGCGCCCACCGCGCCGATCCAGCTCGTCAGCGACGCCACCCGGTAGGCCCTGCTCGCGCAGACTCGCCGAGTCGGCGCGGTACCGCGCGGCGTAGGTGTCCTTGCCGCCGAAGGCGTTGAGCACCCGGAGCCCCTCGATCAGGTCGACCAGGCGCCCTGGGCCTCGCGGTAGCCGTTCTGCACCTTCATCAGCCGCCCGAGCAGCGGGCCGAGCAGGATCGCCAGCAGCGGCACGCCCAGCAGCACCACCACGGCCAGCACCACGGAGACCCGCAGCAGCAGCGCCGCCACCACGCCATAGCTGATCACCGCGCCCACACCGGGCCCGGTCACCGTCAGCGAGGCGGCGACGGCGATGACGTCGCCGATGCCGATCGTCACCACATCGCCCGCCGAAGCACGCCTGGGCAGGTCGGCGCCCAGCCTGTTGATCTGCTCGACCAGGGCGCGCACGGTGCGGAAGTTGGCGTCCATCCGGATCTTGGTCATCGTACGGTGCCGGAGCATCGCCAGCCAGGCGTTGACCAGGCCCGTACCGAACAGCGCCAGCACCCAGCCGGGCGCCAGGCCGTCGTCGATCGCCCTGGCCAGCAGGTACGGCGGGAGCGTCAGACCCACCATCCACAGGGTCCCCAGCATCGCGCCCAGCGCTCTGCTCCCAGGCCAGCCAGCACAGATACCGAGCCGCCTCCATGGCCATCACGCCAGAGCATGACTTTGCCGCCTCTTTGCCCGTCCCTGGGTGGCCACTCCCGTCGTTCAGCCGACGTACGGCGTGGCCGCCCCGTCCAGGAAGTGACCGATCCGGAGGCGTTGCGTGTCGTGCATCGGCAGCGTCTTGATCTCCTCCTGGCCGACCCACCGGACGTCGGTCGACTCGTCGCTGACCGTGAGTGATCCGCCGACGAGCCGGGCGGTGAGGCAGACGTTGAACTGGCGCCGGACCTCTCCGTCGCCGTAGGCGATGATGTGCCGGGCGTCGGTGTAGAGACCGACCAGACCGGTCACCTCGACGTCGTAGCCGGTCTCCTCCCGCACCTCCCGGACGGCGGCCTGCGGCACCGACTCGGTGAGGTCCATCCCGCCCCCGGGCAGCGCCCACAGCCCGTTGTCGACCCGCCGTTGCATCAGAACGCGCCCCTGGTCATCGACGACCACGGCGGACACCCCCACGACCAGGCTGTTGGGCTCGGGAGCGTCGGGGTCGTCGTAGTACTCGGTACGGGCCACTGTCACCCATCCTCCCCGGGAAGCCGGGACTGTTCCCACACCGCCGCGAAACTGGCGGCGTAGACGTCGAACAGCCCCTCGTCGTGCATGCGGCGTAGATGGTAGACCGGTGCGCCGTAAGCGTTCATGCCGTACACGTGCGCGTTGACGATCATGTGATCGTCGCCGACGAACAGGGAGTTGTAGAGCGTGGTGGCGTGCACCCGCACCTCGACGCCGGACGACGTCGCCAACGGCCGGTAGTGCATGAGCGCGACGCGGCAGCGTGACTCGATGCCGTGCCCGAACCGTTCCTCGGCTCCTCGACCCCGGATAACCGATGAGTCGGCGTCGCCCAGGAGGACGCGCACCCGACATCCCTGACGCGCCTTGGCCGCGAGGAGGCCGTTGAAGTCCGGCCACGACTCGTGCAGGAAGTTGGCGGCGTAGACCAGGATGCCGATGCGCTGCTCGGCCCGCTCGAACAGGGTCCGCCACACGTCCAGGGGGGCAGAGGACCGGGTGGGGTAGGCGGCGACCAGTTCACCGCTTCCCCGGCTACGGCGTCGTCCCTGCTCGATCGCGGGCCACAGGTGGGCGAGGTCTTCACCGAGTACGGCCGCGGCCCGGTGGGCGATGCCGGGATGCGGGGTACGGCCGGTGCTGACCCATCGTTCGACGGTCTTGGGATCGACACCGACCTCCTCGGCCAGTTTCCGGACGGTGATGCCCGCGGTGACCAGGGCGGATCGTAGGTGTTCGTTGGGAGGCATGGGACGTTTATACGCTCCCAGAGACGTCCCATTCAGCGTTCTTGCGTGAAGTTCCCCCGTCCCATACCTGGTCAGCATGGATGGACCTGTATCGGTGGTGGCCGGAACGCGGGGCCAGGCACAGAGACCGGTGATCCTACGTGATCCGCTCCGCTCGATCCGTGAGGTTGGAGTGATCTGGACAGAGCTGTCGTCCGGACGAACCCGGCAGACCAGGAGGGGCGGCGTGGGATCTGGCGGGACGGCGCCGCCACGCCTGCCAGGCATCACGGGGTCGCCCGTCGGTTCCTGGCTCCCCGGCATCCCCATGTGCGGGACCGGAGATGGCGCCCCTGCCTCAGGCTCGTGCCCCTTCGTGCGTCAGGGCGTGACGGTGAGAACCACGTGCGGCCGGGGGGCGCCCGAGCGGGGGTGGTCTTGTACGGCGGGCGGGGGGTGGGGGGCTTGCCGTACAGGATGGGGTTATTCGGCGGCGGCCAGTTGGCCGCAGGCGCCGTCGATCTCGCGGCCCCTGGTGTCGCGGACCGTCACCGGGACGCCGTGGAACTCCAGGCGGCGGACGAAGGCCTCCTCGTCCTCCGGGCGGGAGGCCGTCCACTTCGAGCCGGGGGTGGGGTTGAGTGGGATCAGGTTGACGTGCACGAGTTTGTTCCTGATCAGCTTGCCGAGCAGGTCGGCGCGCCACTCCTGGTCGTTGATGTCCTTGATCAGCGCGTACTCGATCGAGACGCGGCGCTTGGTCTTGGCGGCGTACTTCCAGGCGGCGTCGAGGACCTCGGCGACCTTCCAGCGGGTGTTGATCGGCACCAGGGTGTCGCGCAGCTCGTCGTCCGGGGCGTGCAGCGACAGCGCCAGCGTCACGGGAAGCCCCTCCTCGGCCAGCTTGCCGATCGCCGGGACCAGGCCGACCGTCGAGACCGTGACCCCGCGCGCCGAGATGCCCAGCCCGTCGGGGGCGGGCTCGACCAGCCTGCGCACGGCACCGATCACGGCCTTGTAGTTGGCCATCGGCTCGCCCATGCCCATGAAGACGACGTTGCTGATCCGGCCCGGTCCGCCGGGGACGTCACCGGCGGCCAGGGCCCTGGCGCCCGCGACGACCTGCTCGACGATCTCGGCGGTGGACATGTTGCGGGTCAGCCCCGCCTGGCCCGTCGCACAGAACGGGCAGTTCATCCCACAACCCGCCTGCGAGGAGACGCAGATCGTCGTCCGGTCGCTGTAGCGCATGAGGACCGACTCGACCAGCGCGCCGTCGAACAGCCGCCACAGCGTCTTGCGGGTGGTGCCCCTGTCGGTCGTCAGCTCCCTGACCGGCGTCAGCAGTGTCGGGAACAGCGCCGTGGCGAACTTCTCCCTGGCCGCGGCGGGCAGGTCCGTCATGAGGGCCGGGTCGCCGTTGAGCTTCTCGAAGTAGTGCCGGGAGAGCTGGTCGGCGCGGAACGGCTTCTCGCCGAGCTCGGCCACCACGGCCTTGCGCTCGGCCATGGTCAGGTCGGCCAGGTGACGGGCGGGCTTCGCCCTGCGGGGCGCCACGAAGGTGAGCTGGCCGGGAGCGGGGGTCCGGCTCTCGCTGGCAGTGGACACGGTGCAAAGCCTTCTCTCGACGGTTACGCGAATACTTCGGAAGCGGTGCTCGCCCCTGATCTAGAGTCCGGAGGTATGGCGACAATCCGCTCCACGGGCGAGCGGGGAGACGACGTCGAGGTCGTGTTCACCGACGTCAATCCCTACGGGAGCCGCACCCTGGTGGTCGAACGCGACGAGACCTCCTCGGTAGCTTACCTGCGCGGGCCCCACGGCACGGTTCACGGAGCGGTGTGGCTGGCCAACCACGGCCGCGCCCCCGAGGCCTACGACCCGGCCCGTCCCGAGGCGGGGCTCCCCCCGGTGGCGCCCAGGGCGAACACCGGGCACCCCGACGGCAGGCCACCGCTGGGCAGGCTGCGGGCGTTATGGTTCGAGGAGGGTGACGGCGTCGCCCTGTACGAGAACGACGAGTTGCTGGCGGTCATTCCTGGCTGGGCCGACCTGAGCCGTGGCATGCCGGGCTACTCCTTCGACGCCGTCGGGGAGTTCCCCTTCGCCTGGCCCCTGGAGGAGGCCCTGGAAGGGCTGGCTCCCAGGCTGGCCAGGGCCCGCTCCTACTGGGACTGGCGAGCCGGGGAGGGAGCCTGGGCGACGTTCCAGCAGTTCGTGATGGGCCACCTGGACCGGACGGTCGGCACGGCGGGCAGGTTCTGGGACGCCGGAGGCGACCGGCTGCCGACGGTCGGCATCACGGAACGGCCTCCCGAGGGGGACCGCGAGTACACCGTCCTGTCCACGGTCGGGATGAGCTGCCAGCCGATGCCGACCGTGGAGCAGTACGTCGAACGGTCGCGGGCCCACGCCAGGATCGAGCTGGCCGTCGCCACCCCCGGCGACCCACGCGAGGCCGCCAGGCTCTTCCTGTGGCTGGCCCAGTATCCCTGGCGCTCGGTCACCTGGCTGGGCCACGGCCACACCGCCAGGTGGTACCACCGCCCGGAGACCTTCCCGCTCGGCTCCCCCTACGAGGGCGTCATCATGCTGGGTGGCCTGCCCGGTATGCCCGACCTATCGGGTTTCGCCTTCGGCGGGGACAACGTCGAGTGGCTCTGGCTGGTCCCGATCACCGTCGAGGAACTCGACATGGTCGGCGAGACGGGCCACCGGGCACTCCTGCCCCGCCTCTCGGCCGCCCGGATCACCGGCCTCTGAGGGCTCAGACCAGCAGCGTGAGCAGCGCCCAGATCGGGATCAACGTGGCCACCAGCGAGTCGAGACGGTCCATCAGGCCGCCGTGACCGGGCAGCACGCTGCCCATGTCCTTGACGCCGAGGTCCCGCTTGATCACCGACTCGACGAGGTCGCCCAGCGTCGCGAAGACCACCGCGACCGCGCCGATCAGCACGCCCTTCCACACGGCGCCGCCGAGCAGCCACGCCACCAGCCAGCCGCCGACGGCCATGCAGGCGAGCGCGGAACCCGCGAACCCCTCCCAGGTCTTCTTCGGGCTGATCTTCGGCGACATCTTGTGCTTGCCGAACAGGATGCCCGCGAAGTAGCCGCCGATGTCGCTCGCCACCGTGGTCGCGACGAAGACGACAACCCGGTCCGGCCCCTGGTCGGGATTGGCGAGCAGGAGCGCGACGAACCCGGCGAGCAACGAGGGATAGACCGTGACCAGCAGCGTCGCGGAGATGTCGCGGACGTAGCCTTCCGTGCCCTGGAACATCCGCCAGATCATCAGCACGAGCACGGTCATCGCGAAGGCGCCGACGAGCCACGCGGGCCCGCCCCAGTAGGCGCCGCAGATCATGATGGCCATCCCGGCCAGGACCGGGATCACCGGGACGTCGATGTCCCTGGCCGCGAACGACTTGACGAGCTCCGTCACGCCGATGCCCACCGCCGCGATCACCACGGCGAGGAAGAGCCACTCGACGAGATAGAGGGAGGCGATGATGACCGCTCCCAGACCGGCACCCACCGCGATCGCGACGGGAAGGTTCCGGCCGGTACGGCTACCGCCCGCCGCAGGTTCCACGAGGTCCTACTCTCATGCGAAAATCCTTGTCCCGCGCGGGAGGCCCGGGCGGGACAAGGATCACAAACTCAGACTTCGAGCAGCTCGGCTTCCTTGTGCTTGAGCAGCTCGTCGATCTTGGCGACGTGCCTCTGGGTGAGGTCGTCGAGCTCCTTCTCCGCACGACGCACCTCGTCCTCGCCCGCGTCGCCGTCCTTGACCATCTTGTCGAGGGTCTCCTTGGCGTGACGGCGGATGTTGCGGATGGACACCTTGGACTGCTCCGCCTTGCCGCGGGCGACCTTGATGTACTCCTTGCGGCGCTCCTCGGAGAGCTCGGGGAAGGCAACCCGGATGACCTGGCCGTCGTTGCCCGGGTTGACACCGAGGTCGGAGTTGCGGATCGCCTTCTCGATCGCGGCCATCGAGCCCTTGTCGAAGGGCTGAATGACGACCATACGGGCCTCGGGGACATGGAACGAGGCCAGCTGCTGAATGGGCGTGAGGGCGCCGTAGTACTCAGCGCTGATCTTGTTGAACATCGACGGGGTGGCCCGGCCCGTACGGATGCCGGCGAAGTCGTCCTTCGCCACGGCCACGGCCTTCTCCATCTTTTCTTCGGCTTCGAAGAGAGTTTCGTCAATCACAGCGGCTCCTGCCTTCTCGGTCACTCACCATTCCACACCCGCTTCGCGGAACGCCGTACCATCCGGAGGGATCCCTCCATATGGCCGGTGCCGCCTTCCGCTCCGCTCACCGCGGTCAGGCTCGCTCCCCGTCTTCCGGGGCGCTCACCCTCCTCACTCACATCACGCCAGGCTCCTACGTCGCCTACCGCTCCGCTCGCTCCGTCGGGTTCGCTCCCTGCCTCCAGGTCACTCACCCTCCTCACTCACTTCACGGGAAGCTCCTACGTCGCCCACCGCTCCGCTCGCTCCGTCGGGTTCGCTCCCTGCCTCCAGGTCACTCACCCTCCTCACTCGCATCGCGGGAAGCTCCTTCGTCGCCTTCCGCTCCGCTCGCTCCGTCGGGTTCGCTCCCTATTTCCCTGCTGGACTCACCAGCGTGCCGATCTTCTCACCGCGTACGGCCCGCAGGATGTTGCCCTCACCCATGAGGTCGAAGACCACGATGGGCAGACCGTTGTCCATGCAGAGGCTGATGGCGGTGGCGTCCATGACACCGAGGCCGCGGGTCAGCACCTCACCATATTCGAGGTGGTCGAACCTGACGGCGTCGGGGTTCTTCCTGGGGTCGGCGTCGTAGACACCGTCCACCTGGGTCCCCTTGAGCAGTGCCTGGGCGCCGACCTCGAGCGCGCGCTGGGCGGCGCAGGTGTCGGTCGAGAAGAACGGCGAGCCGAGCCCCGCCCCGAAGATCACCACTCGCCCCTTCTCCAGGTGGCGGATGGCGCGGCGGGGCAGGAAGGGCTCGGCGACCTGCTGCATGGTGATCGCCGTCTGGACGCGGGTGTCGATGCCGCGTTTCTCCAGGAAGTCCTGGAGGGCCAGGCAGTTGATGACCGTGCCGAGCATGCCCATGTAGTCGGCCCTGGCCCGGTCCATCCCGCGCTCGGACATCGCCGCGCCACGGAACATGTTGCCGCCGCCGACCACGACCGCGACCTGGACACCCTCGCGGACCGCCTCGGCGATCGAGTCGGCCAGATGCCCTACGACGCGGGGGTCGATCCCCAGCGGCTCACCCCCGGCGAACGCCTCGCCGGAGAGTTTCAACATGACGCGCTTCCAGCGAAGCGGGCCCGCGTACGACGAAACCGCCGACGTAGCGGGGTCTGATTTCTCCTGCACGGCGGCGGCCTCCTCGTTGTTCTAGCGATGTGGTGAGAGAAGCTGGGTCAAGCCTAAGCCTGCCCAACCTTGTAGCGGACGAAGGCCTGGACCTGGACGCCGTTCTCGGTGGCGAACTTGCCGATGGACTTCTTGTTGTCCTTGACGAAAGCCTGCTCAAGCAGGGTGAAGTCCTTGAACCAGCCGTTGATGCGACCATCGACGATCTTGCTGATGGCGGCCTCGGGCTTGCCCTCCTCGCGGGTCATCTCCTCGAAGAGCGCGCGCTCCTTCTCGACGACGTCGGCGGGGACGGCGGCGGCGTCGAGGTACTTCGGCGCCATCGCGGCGGCGTGCTGCGCGATGTCCTTGGCGACGGCCGCGTTGGCGGTGTCGAGCTGCACCAGGACGCCGACGGTCGGCGGGAGCTGCGGGTCGGTCTTGTGCATGTAGGCGCCGATGAAGCCACCCTCAAGCACCGCGAACCTGCGGATCTCGATCTTCTCGCCGAGCGCGGCGTTGGCCTCGTCCAGCTGCTCCTTGACGGACTTGCCGTCGAGCTCGGACTCCAGCAGGGAGGGCACGTCGGCCGGCTTGGTGGCCAGGATGTGCGCGACGACCTGGGAGGCGAGCTCCTGGAAGCGCTCACCCTTGGCGACGAAGTCGGTCTCGCAGTTGAGCTCAAGCAGCGCGGCGGCGGAGTCGCCGTCCTGCTTGAGGGCGATCAGGCCGTTGGAGGCGGTGCGGGCCTCGCGCTTGCCGACGTCCTTGGCGCCCTTGAGACGCAGGAGCTCGACGGCGCGGTCGAAGTCGCCCTCGGACTCCTCAAGGGCCTTCTTACAGTCCATCATGCCGGCGGCGGTCAGCTCACGAAGCCGCTTGACGTCGGCCATGTTCACGGAAGCCATTGTCTTCTTCCTCGTGGGAATCGTCGTGGATCGGGTGGGTGCCCCCGCGCGGAGCGCACCCACCCGTGAAAGAGCCTTGCGGTTCGTACGGCGGGGCCGTACGAGGTGGGCCTAGGCCTGCTTGTCGGCGTCCTCGGCCTTTTCGGCGTCCTCGGCGGCCGGGGCGGCGACCTCGGCCTCAGCCTCGGCGACCTCGACGGCCTCGACGCTCTCGGCGGTCTCCTCGGCCTCAGCCTCGGCGGCGGGGGCGGCCTCGGTCGCGGCGGCACCCTCGGCACCCGCGAGCAGCTCCTGCTCCCACTCGGCCAGCGGCTCGGCGCCACCGGCGACGGCCGGCTTGTCGTCGCCACGGTTGGCGCCCGCGCGGGCCATGAGGCCGGCGGCGACGGCGTCGGCGACGACGCGGGTCAGCAGACCGACGGCGCGGATGGCGTCGTCGTTACCCGGGATCGGGTAGTCGACCTCGTCCGGGTCGCAGTTGGTGTCGAGGATCGCGACGACCGGGATGTTGAGCTTGCGGGCCTCGCTGATCCCGATGTGCTCCTTCTTGGTGTCCACGACCCACACCGCGCTGGGCACGCGGGACATGTCACGGATACCGCCGAGGGTGCGCTCCAGCTTCTCCTTCTCGCGGCGGCGCATGAGGAGCTCCTTCTTGGTGAGCCCCGAGCCGGCGACGTTGTCGAAGTCGAGCTCCTCAAGCTCCTTCAGACGCTGGAGCCTCTTGTGCACGGTGGAGAAGTTGGTGAGCATGCCACCCAGCCAGCGCTGGTTGACGTACGGCATGCCGACGCGGGCGGCCTGCTCGGCGATGGCCTCCTGCGCCTGCTTCTTCGTGCCGATGAACATGATCGTGCCGCCGTGCGCGACGGTCTCCTTGACGAAGTCGTAGGCCCTGTCGATGTAGGACAGCGACTTCTGCAGGTCGATGATGTAGATGCCGTTGCGCTCGGTGAAGATGAAGCGCTTCATCTTCGGGTTCCAGCGACGGGTCTGGTGACCGAAGTGGACGCCGCTCTCAAGCAGCTGCCGCATGGTGACGACGGGGGTGGACATGTGATTGTCCTCCAGGTCGGAGCGCCCATCTCTGGACGCTGTTCTCGGTTTGACGCGACGGTCCGCGACCGCCGCCCTGATGCTCCGAACCGTCTCCAGCCGGGTTCTCACCCGGACCGATGGACGCGGTTCCTGACGGGGCATGCGAAGTTGGCCCGTGAGTCACAGGCCATCGAAAATTGTACCCTCAGCCGGGCCTCGCGCTGACCTCGGCGGCTCGGCCGCCCCTCACGCGTCGCGGGGAAGACCGTGCGGCCGCCGTACGGCACGGGGGAAGAGGTTCACCTGCGCCTCGGCGACCCTGGCGTCCGCCGGAGCCTCGGCCCGATCCCTCGCGGTGATCCGGTAGGGGGCGAGCAGCTCGTCGATCCGGCGGTTGATCTCCTGCAGCTCCTCGGCGCCGACCAGCAGGATCGTGCGGCTGAACACCGAGGCGTCCCGCCAGTGCCTGGGCTCGCGGTCCAAGGCCGACAGGGCGCGGGCGGCCTCGTCGGCGGCCTGGTCGCGCACGGCCTTGATCAGCAGGTCCTTGGCCGCCCGCACCTCGGGCCTGTCTTCCGGCTCGCGGGTGATGGACATCTTCTCCGAGGAGCCGCGCCACATCCGTTCCCTGCCGTCGCCCCTGGGGGGAGCGTCCTCGGCGAAGCCGTACTTGGCGAGCATGCGCAGGTGGTAGCTGGCCGCGCTCGGGGTGATGCCGACGACCTCGGCGACCTCGGTCGCGGTCGCGGGCCCCTCGACCTGGAGCCGGTTCAGGATCGCCAGCCGCGCGGGGTGGGCGAGGGCTCGCATCGCCACGGGATCGGTGAGCGGCTCACGTGCCTGGGTCATGTGCAAACCGTACCCACAGTCAGATATGAGGATTGCCTTCACAAGTATGAAGGACTATCTTCACAGTTGTGAAGGGAACGCTTCACAACTGCTCCCCCGAAGGTGGTCGTCGTGCTCCAGACCGTCCCGTTGCGCGCCCAGCGTGACTACCGGTTGCTGCTGTCCTCCCGTGCCGTCTCCGAGATCGGCACCGAGATCTCCAGGCTGGCCGTGCCATTGACCGCCGCCGCCCTGCTCGGCGCCTCCCCCGTCCAGATGGGCCTGCTCACCGCCGTCTCCTCACTGCCCTCCCTGATGTTCGGGCTCCAGGCGGGAGTGCTCGCCGACCGGCTCAGACGCCACAGACCGGTCATGGTCGCCTGCGAGGCGGCCTCGGCGATGGCCATGGCCACGATCCCGCTGGCCTGGTTCGCCGGCCTGCTGACCGTGCCGTGGCTGATCGTGACCGCCTTCGTCGTCGGCACCGGAACCACACTCTTCCGCGCGGTGAACTTCCCCCACCTGGCCGTGGTGGTCGACGAGCGGCAGCGGACCGAGGCCCTGGCGGGCCTGCACTCGGTCTTCTCCCTCGCCTCCGTCTGCGGTCCCGGCCTCGCCGGACTGCTCGTGCAGCTTTTCACCGCGCCGTTCGCGATCGTGGCGGACGCGTTGTCCTTCCTGGCCTCGGCGTTCCTGGTCCGGTCGATCAGGGCTCCCGAGAACCACACCCCGGCTCCCCCGCGCGGCCTGTGGACCGAGGTCGGCGAGGGTCTGCGGGCGGTCGTCGGCAATCCCGTGCTCAGGACGCTCTGCGGCTGCGGGGTCGTCATCAACTTCTTCGGGGCCGCCTTCACCGCGGTCTTCGTGCTCTACGCGCTCACCGAGCTCCACCTGCCCGCAGGGCTGATCGGCCTGCTCACCGCGTGCTTCGGCGTCGGCGGCCTGGTGGGTACGGCCCTCACTCCGCGCCTGACCGCGAGGTACGGCGAGCACCGGGTGATCGCGTGTGCCGTCGTCGTCTTCCCGGTCGACTACGTGATCACGGCGACCGCCTCCGGGCCGGTGTGGGCCGCCTTCCCCGCCCTGGCCGTCGGCGGGCTGGTCAGCGGCGTGGCCGTGCTCGCCTTCTCCATCTGCTTCAGCGCCGTCGTCCTGCGGGAGACTCCCGCCCACCTGCGGGGCCGGGTCAACGCGACCAACACCTTCGCCGTCCAGGGGGTGCTGGCCCTCGGCGGCCTCGCGGGCGGCCTGCTCGGTCAGGTGCTCGGGCTGCGGCCCGTCCTGTGGATCGGCGCGGCCGGGGTCGCGCTCACGATCGTGTGGATCCGGCTCTCCCCGATCGGCCGTTCCTCCGCGCCGCGAGCACGATGAGCCCGACGGCCAGCCAGACGATCCCGGCGAGCTTGGCGAGCGGAGCGGCCAGGACGATGATCCAGACCGCGACGAGCCCGCCCAGCACCGGCACGGCCAGGTGCCGCCACAGGTCACGGCTCCCCCGACGAACCCTGAAATATCCCACTACGGAGGCATGCAGCATCGTGAAAGCCGCCAACGCCCCGATGTCCACCACGGAGACCAGCACGTCCAGGCCGTCCGGCCTGCTCGCCGCCCAGACGGAGACGACCAGCGTCACCGCCCCGGCGCTGAGCAGCGCCGCCCTCGGCGTCCCCGACCTCGGATCCACCGTCGAGAGCGCGCGGGGCAGCCCGCCGTCCCTGGCCATGCCGTACAGCAGCCGACCGGCGGCGGCGACCGCGGTCATCGCGGCGAACGCGGGCCCGACCGCCTTGGCGACCTTCATCAGGCCCGCGAGCCAGGGAGCGACCGACTCCTCCACCACGTCGTAGAAGGCCGTGCCCTGCGCGGCGGGGTCGGCGGCCAGTTCCGCCGGGCTCATCGGGGCCAGCAGCCCGGCCAGATAGGTCTGCAGCACGAACAGCGCCCCCGCGACCCCCAGGCAGAGCAGCACCGCCCTGCCGACCTGGCGGGAGTCACCGGTCGTCTCCTCCGCGAACGAGGCGATGGCGTCGAACCCCAGGAAGGACAGCACCGCGACCGAGACGGCCCCGATCACCAGGGCGGTCGTGGTCCCGCCGACCCCCGTGAACGGCGACGCCCACGGCCTGACCGGCCCCTCGGTGACCAGCACCGCCACGGCCATGACCACGAAGAGCGCGAGCACCACGATCTCGGCCAGCAACACGACCAGGCCGACCCTGGCCGCCAGCCGTACCCCCGAGAGGTTCAGCGCCGTGGTGACGGCGAAGGCCAGCGCGGTGAAGGCCCAGGCGGGGACGGAGGGAAAGAGCGCGTGCAGCGCGATCCCGGAGAACAGGTAGGCCACGCTCGGGATGAGCAGGTAGTCGAGCATGATCAACCAGCCCGCGAGGAACCCGGCCGTCGGACCGAGCCCCGCCGTGGCGTAGGCGAACACCGACCCGGCCTTCGGCACGACCCGCGACATCTCGGCATATGACACCGCGGTGAAGGCCATGGCGACCGTGGCGATGACGTAGACGAGCCCGACCGCCCCGGCGCTCTTGGCGTCGAGCACCCCGAAGATGCCGACCGGGGCCAGCGGCCCGATGAACAGCAGCCCGTAGACGATCAGGTCCCGGACCGAGAGCGTACGGCGCAGCCTCGCCCGTGTCTCCACGCCATCCCTCCCCCCTGGACCATCCGTGCCCGTTACGGCGGCTCTCTCACCACCACGCGGGCGGGTGCTCCCCCTGTCTCGGCGGTGGGCTCTCCCAGTACGGCCTGGCACCGTCGATGCTCCCCGGCGCCCTGACGTAGGTGAGCCTCCCGAACGGGCTGTCCATCTCGTCCAGCAGGTCGGCGATCTCCGGCGTCCCTTCTTGTGCTCTGGCGCGGCCGAGCGAGTCCAGCCACAGCGCGGTCCTGGCCAGCGAGACCTCTACCCGCCAGGAGCCGCCCTCCCGTGCGCGGCGCGTCAGGGCGGCCATCGCGCCGAAGGCGGCAAGGTAGCCCGTGGCGTGGTCGAGCGCCTGGGCAGGAAGGGGACGCGGCTCTGTCCCGTCGCCGCCCTCGTGGGCGATACCGCACACCATCTGGACCAGGCTGTCGAATCCCCGCCTGCCCGCCCACGGACCATGCGTGCCATAGGCGGACAGATCTACGCACACGATGCCCGGCCTGATCCTGGCCAGTTCCTCCGGTCCGAAGCCCAGTGCCTCAAGAGCGCCCGGCCGGTAGGACTGCACGAACACGTCCGCCCCGGCCACCAGGTCACGCAGTGCCGAGACTCCTCGCCCGGTTCTCAGGTCGAGGTGGCAGGAGCGCTTGCCGAACGCGGTTCCGACGACCAGCCCGGACACCTCCGGCAGGTGTCCGGCCCCCACCCTGAGCACCCGTGCCCCGTGCGCGGCGAGGGTGCGGGTGGCGACCGGCCCGGCGATCACCCTGGTCAGGTCCAGCACCCGCACCCCGTCCAACGGCCTGTCCGCCGTCCCGCTCGGCGTCTGCGCCTGTCCGTCGCCGATCCTGGTCAGGCTGACGAGCGGCGAGTGCGCGACCGCCGCCCGCTGGGGATGGACCCGCCAGTCGGCCCCGCTCCGCATCCTGGCCGCGCATCCCCCCTCGGCCGTCACCACCTCCTCGACCTCCAGTGCGGTACGGCCCGCACACGCCCTGGTGACGGCCTCACGGTCCGCACCCGGGGACAGCCCGAGGGCGGCCAGGGCGGCGTCACGGTGGTGGTCGAAGTTGCAGTGCAGCCTGACCCAGCCGTCAATGGTCCGGTAGTCGCCGGAGAGGGGCGACCAAGCGGTGGGACGGACCCCGTCGATCATGAAGTGGTGCTCGTCCAGGAAGGCGGCCGCCGCCTCCCTGACGTCCACCTCCGCCCGGTTGCCTCCCCCAAGACCGGCCGCCACCGCGGTCACGGCGCCGACCGAGGCCGCGGCCGCCGTATCGACGCGGAAGACGGACGGCAGCACCGGGTCCCCGCCGGTGACCCGCAGGGGCGGCAACTCGATCCCCGTCTCGGCGCCCAGCCCCCGCACGAGTTCCTCTACGTTCATGTGGCCCTTCGTGGGCGGTCTTCTCTCCCCGAACATGCGACGAAGCCTTGCACCTCCACTTTCCCTGCGAAACCCATACGACCTACTCCTCTCGGGCGCCGGGATCTCCCTTCTGAGAGCTTCGTCCACCCGAGCAACAGCTTTCATGCGGGTTTTCCACAGGCTCGTCGGCTCGGATCCCGTTATCCACAGAACGGGATTCGGCCCCTCGCGGGTGGGGCGAACTGCGCGAAGGTCTGGGACCGGAGGTGGTTTCCATGGCCACGAAGGACGATCTCGGCAGACACGGCGAGCAGCTCGCCGTCGCCTACCTACAGGCCCGCGGCATGCGGGTTCTCGACCGCAACTGGCGATGTTCCGACGGGGAGATCGACGTGGTCGCCCGCGAGGACCACACGCTCGTGGCGGTCGAGGTGAAGACCCGCTCCGGGCGCACCCACGGCACCGCCTTCGAGGCGGTGACCGAGGAGAAGGTCACCCGCCTGCGCAGGCTCGCCGCCAGATGGCAGGACGAGCGGTGTCCCCTGACCGAGCGGTTCGACGCGATCCGCGTCGATGTTGTCGCCCTCGAACGGTTCGCCGGAACCTTCACCATCCGTCACGAACGAGGGATGTGCTGAATGTCCCGCGGATCATCACGTCAGGAGGTGTGAGGAGTGACCGTCGCACGCACCCGGTGCGTCGCCCTGGTCGGGGTGACCGGCCATCCCATCGACGTCGAGGCCGACGTGGGCAGCGGCGTCGCGGGCACGCACCTCATCGGCATGCTGGACACCGCGCTCAGCGAGGCCCGCGACCGGGTCCGCTCCGCAGTGGTCAACAGCCGCCACTCATGGCCGGACGCCCGCATCACCATCAGCCTGTTCCCCGCCAGTCTCCCCAAAAGAGGCAGCATGTTCGACCTCGCCATCGCCGTCGCCTTGCTGGCCGCGGCCGGGGTCGTGCCCGTCGCGAGGGTTGCCGACCCGTTCTTCCTGGGCGAGCTCGGCCTGGACGGCTCGCTGAGACCCCTGCGGGGTGTGCTGCCCGCCGTGCTGGCCGCCGCCGCGGCCGGTGCCCGCACGGTCGTCGTCCCGGTCCGCAACGCCGCGGAGGCCGCCCTCGTCCCCGACGTGACGGTGGTCCCCTTCTCCACCCTGGGCCAGTTGATCGGCTGGTTGCGCGACGACGACCAGACCTGCGCGCCCGTGGCCGAGACCCCCACGCGGAACGGGACCGGCGAGATCACGCGGGCGTGGCCCTCTTCGGCGACCGAGCCGAGAGCGGGCGTCCCCGACCTGGGTGACGTGGCCGGTCAGCCCTTCGCCCGCCGCGCCCTTGAGGTCTGCGCCGCGGGCGGGCACAACCTCTGGATGCTGGGGCCGCCCGGCACCGGCAAGACCATGCTCGCCGAGCGCCTGCCCACCCTCCTGCCCCATCTGGAGCACGAGCAGGCCCTTGAGGTGACCGCCATCCACTCCGTCGCCGGGACGCTGCCCGAGGACCGTCCCCTGCTGGTCAGGCCGCCGTTCGTCGCTCCCCACCACACCGCGACCGTCGCGGCCGTCATCGGCGGAGGCAGCGGGGCGATTCGGCCGGGCGCGGTCTCACTCGCCCACCGGGGCGTCCTCTTCCTCGACGAGGCCCCCGAATACCCGGCGACCGTCCTCGACTCGCTCAGGCAGCCACTTGAGTCCGGCACGGTGACGGTGTCCAGGGCGATGGGATCGGTGACGTTCCCCGCGCGGTTCATGCTGGTCCTCGCGGCCAACCAGTGTCCGTGCGCGCGTCCCGCGGGCCCCGCCGACCCGTGCCGCTGCACCCCGATGGCCCGCAGGCGCTACCTCGCCAGGCTCTCCGGCCCGCTGCTCGACCGTGTCGATGTCAAGATCGCGCTTTACCGTTCGAGCCGCCGCGAGCTCCTCGCCGACCGCCGGTTCATCGAACCGAGCCGGGTGGTGGCCGAGCGGGTCCTCGCCGCCCGCGAACAGGCCGCGAAACGGTTCAGCGGCACGCCGTGGCGGTGCAACGCGGAGGTGTCCGCCCAGGCGCTGCACACCGACTACCGTCCGGCCGCGAAGGCGATGACCCCGCTGCTCCGCTGTCTCGACAGCGGAGAGCTGAGCGCCCGGGGGCTCGACCGGACGCTCAGGGTGGCCTGGACCCTCGCCGACCTCGCGGGAAAGAGCGCGCCCGAGGTCACCGAGACCAACGCGGCGCTCGGACTGTGGCTGGGGGAGGCACGATGAACGACCGTCTCGCACGGGTCATGCTGATGCGGGTGGCGGAGCCCGGCGACGCCGTGATCGGCAGACTCGTCGCCACCCACGGCGCCGAGGGCGCCGTCCGGCGGATCCGCCGTGGTCATCCGGACCCCGACCTCGTCCGCTGGTTCGCGGAAACCCACCGTCCGAGCTCACCGGACACACGAGGCAGCCACCTCGCCCGCCCTGGCCCTGGTCTCCCTGGTGGTCGGAACGGTCACGCCGTCGGCTCACCGATCACCCGGAGAGCACCCGGCCCCGGACACCCCGCCTGGAAACCCACGACGAACGAAACAGGAGATGACGATGCCGCCTTCGAGCCTGATGACCGCGGTGCCCGTTCTGGGCCGGGCGACGTTCCTCGGACACACGTCACGGGCCCGGAAGGTCGGGATGCTGGCGTTCCTCTCGGGCCGGGGAGCCCTCACGAGACGTGGGCCGATCTGCCGGGTGACCATGATGACCGTCCTGGGAGGCGAGCCGGTCAGGGGCCGCTGGACGGGACGAGGAGTGATGGTGTCCGTCCGAGGCCGGGTGATGATCCTGGGATGGGCGCGGGAGAACACGATCCCCACGGCGTCCAGGGCCTCCGGGAGGTCTCGCAGCGCGGTCCCCGTGTCGAGGCACGGACCGGTTCCGACCATCCGGGTGTTCCGGGGAGCCCTCACGATTCCCGCCGGGGGCCGGCAGACCTCTCCCCCGGCCGTCACGGGAGTCCGCCGCCCCGGCACCGGAGCCCTTCGTCCAGGGCGGGTGACGAACAGGCCGTTGAACGGCTCAGCCGGATGTTCTCCTCATGGGCGGCCCGCCTGGAGACGGCCGACCCCACCTGGGACCTCGCCGAAGGAGAGCGGCGCGGGGCACGGCTGGTCATCCCCGGAGATTCCGAATGGCCGACCCAGTTGAACGACCTCGAAGACCGCGCTCCCTATGCCCTGTGGCTCCACGGCGAGGCGAACCTCCGCTTCTCCTGCCTGCGGTCCGTCGCCATCGTCGGCTCCCGGGCCGCGACGCCGTACGGCGCGCACCTGGCGGCGGAGTTCGGCGCCGGGCTCGGCGAACGCGGCTGGAGCATCGTCTCCGGGGGCGCCTACGGCATAGACGGGGCGGCTCATCGCGGTGCCCTCGACGGCGGGGCGCCGACCGTCGTGGTGCTGGCCTGCGGCACGGACGTCGCCTATCCCAGTGCCCATCACGATCTGTTCGCGGCCGTGCGTGCGCAGGGGCTCCTGGTGAGTGAGTGCCCGATGGGCGTCCGTCCCGTCCGGCCGCGATTCCTGATCCGCAACCGGCTCATCGCCGCCCTGTCACGGGGAAGCCTGGTGATCGAGGCGGCCGTGCGCAGCGGAGCGTTGAACACCGCCGGACACGCCGCCTCGCTGAACCGTGTCGTGGCCGCCGTTCCCGGCCCGGTCACCTCGGAGATGTCAGCCGGGTGCCATCGGCTGATCCGCCAGGGTTCGGCGGTCTGTGTCACCACCCCGGAGGAGATGATCGAGCTTGTCGGCGTGATGGGTGACGATCTCGCTCCCGAGCTTCGCGGCCCCGTGCTCCCCCGTGACCGGCTGGATCCGGAGACCCGCCGGGTGCTGGAGGCCATGCCGGTCCGCGCGGGAGTCGGCCCGGCCGTGATAGCGACGGCCGCGGGCGTCGATCTGGAGACCGTGCTGTCCTGCCTGGGCGGCCTAGCCGCGGCCGGATACGTCGAACGCGTCGCGAAAGGCTGGCGACTACGCCCAGACCGACCCCCCAGACAGGTCGCCGGAAAGCCAGCGGGAGGTGTCACTGAGGAACCGGCGGGAGGCTAGCGGGAAACCGGCAGGAGGCGTCGCCGGGAAACAGGCGGAAGGCCGGGAGGCTAGGTGGAGACCGCCGCCACGGCGGTGATCTCCACGAGCTGGCCGGTGTATCCCAGGCAGGAGACGCCCAGCAGGGTCGAGGTGTGTGGTCCCTCCGCGAGATCGGATTCACGCACGACCTGCCACACCTGGCCGAGGGTTTCGGGAGTGTCCGCCACCACGTAGACGGTGCTGGACAGCACATGGCTCAGATCGCTGCCCGCCTCCCGCAACGCGGTCCGCAGATTGGCCAGCACCTGGCGGGTCTGCGCGACGGGGTCACCGGCTCCGACGAGGCCACCGTCCTCGTCCAGGGGTACGGCACCGGCCATGAAGACCAGTCGCTGACCGGCTTCGACCACGACCGCGTGCGCGTAGTCCGGGGGCGGAAACAGCCCCGGGACGGTCATTCGACGGATCATCACACTCCTGATGAACTCTGGAGGGCCACTGCTGGCCTTCTGGGAGGGGGAGACATCGCTGGGCTTTCGGGATGGGCGAGCTTTTCGGGATGGGTGGACCTGGCTGAGCTTCCGGGATGGGTCGACACGGTGCTGGGCGACATCCGTTCCTGGGACGTCACTCCCGTGACACCGCTTCCAGGAAGTCGTCCCCAGGTTCCAGGAGGACGCCCCCAGGACCTTGGGCTTTGACAGGAAAGATCGGGTTTCGTCGATCGCCTGAGAGGTGATCACCGACGGGGACGTTCATGCCCACCCGAGAACGCGAGCGCAAACACGACCACGAACCACAGGCACTGCGTCTTCAGCCCCATGCCCCAGGTCGCCGACCAGGCCTCAGAGCCATGGTTCAGGTCACCAACGGTCACTTTCGCAGGCTCCGGCTGCGTGGAGCTCAGTTGTAGGGCTGTAGGGGTCCGGCGCTCTCCTCACCGTAGGGTCTACGTCCTGCCACCCGTAGACCTCGGATGCTCTTGTCTACAGGCTCCTATGGGCCTCTGGCGCGCTCGACCAGCCTCCTGACATGCCGATTCCCCCACGCATCACCTCCACAACCTCCCGACACACCAGGACCCCGATATGTCGGTTTTCTGGCGTCCCGGCACGTTGATGATTGCCATCCCCGGTCTCAATGTCATCCGGTTTTCCCGCGCCACACCCCCACTCGGCGCTCCTCCGTGCTCTACCTCCCCGATAATTCCCCGCATCCCTGGACGGCTCCCGCATCCCGACGATCACTGAGACCCGAAGCGACCACTTCCTTCACGCCCTCGGGCCCGGCCAACCCTCCTCATGCCCGCCAAGCACTGACGATCCGCTGTCCCCCACACTCACCCCGGCACGGACGGGCCCAGCCCACGACAGGACACGGGGCACTCACGGTCCCGAGGGCCAGAGCGGGAGCAGCCTTACCTGTCCCCGTCCCAACAAGAGAAGTGGGTCGAGGTAGGAACGGCCCCGTAACAGGCCCCAGTGCAGGCAGGCCGTACGGCAGTGCCCGGGAAGGTCCTGGACGACGCCGATGACCTCGCCCCGGCTCACCGTCTGGCCGCGCCGTACCGAGGGATGGACCGGCAGATAGGTCGTCCGCAGGCCGTCGGAGTGAAGCACCGTCACCACCGCCCGTCCGGCGAGCGGTCCCGCGTAGCCGATCGTCCCCGCCCCGGCCGCGTGCACCTCCGCGCCGGGGGTCGTGGCGAGATCGGTTCCCCTGTGGCCCGCCAGCCACGGCTGGGCCGGAGGGGCGAAGTCCCGGAGCACGACGGGGCGCCCCGTGAGCGGCCAAATCCACCGGGTGGAGAGGACGTCGGGGACCGTGCTCCGCAGGCCCCCGGCCGCCGGGAGGGCGAACAGGGGCAGCGCCAGCAGGATGACGAGGAAAGATCTCACGCGTTCGAGGATGCTCGTTTCCAGCCCATCGCGATGGACCGAACGGCGTTCTGTGGATAAACACCGGGCTCCCCGCCTGGAAGACGCCTTGTCCCACAAGTTCGCTCCTCAGGAGGAGTCACCCCCTGCGCACAGTCGCCCTCCTTGGAAGACGCTGCGCCCCGCGAACACCACTGCCCCGGAAGGCACCAGGGCTTCCTCCTTGGAAGAGGCCACCCCCACCCTTCCTGGGAGACACAGCGCCCTGCGAGCGCCCCCGTCTCGGAAGTTACTGCGCTCTACGGGTACTTGGGAGACACCGTTCCCCATGAGCAGGTCCCTGGAGCCGGAACCAGAGCCAGAAGAGGACACATCACTCTTTATCGGCAGAAATCCCCCGTCGAAGAACGCCGCGCCGACAGGAACCCACCCAAACACCAGCCCCCGGAACCCTCGATACAAGCCCCTGGCGCCACGGCAGCCGACTCCACCACCGCGCCGGACCCCAGCCCAGAACCCTCGATCCCCAGCACGACACAACCAAGGAGCCCGGAGAGAGTTCAGCAGCAAGGGCGGAAGCCACGCCACCCACACCGAACCCACCAGCAAGCCCCAAAGCCAGCAAGCCCCAGGCGAAGAACCCTCCCACCCCAACCCCAAAGGCATCCAAATCGCCCAATAAAGCATAAGAGGCGACAAAACACCCCCCAAGCACAAGGGGCCCCAGAAGCACCCAGGAAGCCTCAGAAGGGGAAAACGGAACGCGAGCTCAGTTCGAGAAGCCCTCCTTGGGCATCTCCAGGTCGGGCTTGGCGAGTTCCTCGACGTTGACGTCCTTGAAGGTCACCACCCGGACGTTCTTCACGAACCTCGCAGGTCGATACATGTCCCAGACCCAGGCGTCCTGCATCTTCACGTCGAAGAACACGTCACCGTTCTCAGCGGTACGGACGTCCAGATCGACCGAGTTCGTGAGGTAGAAACGCCGCTCGGTCTCGACCACGTAGGTGAACAGACCGACGACGTCGCGGTACTCACGGTAAAGCTGCAGCTCCATCTCGGTCTCGTATTTCTCGAGATCCTCTGCGCTCATACCGGTCCTCCTGTCGCGCGCCCTTCCCGGGTCGCCTGATCAGACGACACCGGCCCCCATTTCATTCTCACCCATCACCTCACCCGGCCCGGACCTCGCCACCGTCGCGAACGAGAAACGGTGGTCGGGGCACGGGCCGTACATCTCCAGTGCTCTGCGATGATCCACGGTGCCATACCCCTTGTGCTCCGCGAAGCCGTACACGGGATGGCGTTCGTGGAGTGCGATCATCATTCTGTCGCGTGTCACCTTCGCCACGATCGACGCCGCCGCGACACAGGCGGCGACCTGGTCCCCCTTCCAGACACCCAGCGAGGGCACCGGCAGGCCGGGAACGGGGAAACCGTCGGTGAGCACGTAGCCGGGGTGGCACGACAACCGTGCCACGGCCCGGCGCATTCCCTCGATGTTCGACCTGTGCAGGCCGCGCGTGTCGATCTCCTTCGGTGAGATCGTCACCACGCTGAAAGACCTGGCCGTCGCCATGATCCGGTCATACAGCGCCTCGCGCCGGGCGGGCGTCAGCATCTTGGAGTCACCGAGTCCCTCGATCCTGCGTCCGAGGATGACCGCCGCGATCACCAGTGGCCCCGCACAGGCTCCCCGACCGGCCTCGTCAACCCCGGCGACCGGTCCAAGGCCGCGACGGGCGAGAGCCCGCTCATAGCCGTACAGGCCCAGGTCACGCCGGACCACACTGGGCAGGGGGCGAAACCCATCGGGGCGGGACCCGGTCGGGCGGAACGCAATCGTCATCGCACCACGGCAGACATAGCGACCATGAGCAGAGAGTACGCCCCATCTGGACCATTCGGTACCGCTATCTCAGCTTGGTGAAGATCTCCGGCGTGGAGAGTAGTCCCATCCTGGAGAACGGCCAGTAGATCATGAAGGCCCGGCCGATGACCGCCTTCTCCGAGATCGTGCCCTCTCCCTCCTGCTCCTCGTGCGTCCGGGAGTCCGCGGAGGCCGAACGATGGTCACCCATGACCCACAGCCTCCCCTTCGGGACGACCTTCTCGAACTTCTCACCGGAGGGGAAGTCGTCGGGATGGAGGTAGGCCTTCTCGTCGAGCGGCACCCCGTTCACGGTGATCCGTCCCTGGGCGTCACAGCACTTCACCGTGTCACCACCGACCGCGATGACCCGTTTGATGGTGTCCTCGCCCTGCCAGCCCTTGAAGACGACCACGTCACCGCGGTCGGGCGTGCCGTACAGCTTGTTGACGAACACCCGGTCGCCGACGATCAGGGTGTTCTCCATCGACTCCGACGGGATGGAGAAGGAGCCCAGCACGAAGAGGCGCAGCAGCAGCGCCACGAGCACACCGCCCACCAACAGGAGCGACGACTCGATCAGACTCTTCCTCTTCGATTTCCGAACCGGCTTAGACTTCCGAACCGGCTGGGGGGAGGGCTCGTCCTCGGGGGTGACGGGCCTGTTCTCGGGTTCCACGGTCATGGGGTACGGCTACCGCCTCGAACGTCGGCGTCGCCGCCACAGCACCAGGGGAACGGCCCCCGCGAAACCGGCCACGAAGGGAGCTGCCTCCCCCGCCGCGACGGCGGCCTTGAGGGCCGACTGGTTGAAGGTGCTGGGGATGGGGATGGTCTCGGCCCTGGAGAAGGGCCAGACGATCACGAAGGCCCGGCCGATGACCTTGTCGATGGGGATGCTCCCGCCACCGGGATCCCCCGTGTGCAGGCGGGAGTCGAGGGAGACGGACCTGTGGTCGCCCATCACCCACAGGTGGCCGGGCGGGACCTTCGCGCTGAAGGTCCGGTCGGAGGGGACGTCGCCGGGGTGGAGGTAGGCCTTCTCGTCGAGCGGCACCCCGTTCACCGTGACCCGTCCCTGGGCGTCACAGCACTTCACCGTGTCGCCGGGCACGCCGATGACCCGTTTGATGTAGTCCTTCTCGCCGGGGACGACGCCGAAGGCGGCACCGGCCCACCGGAAGAAGGCGGCCACCGGGTTGGCGGGCTCCTCGAAGCGCACCTCACCGTCCCAGGAGTCGACGCCGGAGAAGACCACCACGTCGCCGCGCTCGATGTCGCGGACCCGGTAGACGAGCTTGTTCACCAGAACACGGTCGTTGACCAGGAGGGTGTTCTCCATCGACTCCGACGGGATGTAGAACGCCTGGACCACGAAGGTCTTGATGACGAGCGCGAGCACCAACGCGACGACGATCAGGACGGGGAGCTCCTTCCAGAAGGCCCCCTTCTTCTTGCCGTCGCCGTCGGCCCGCTCGTCCCGGCCACCTTCGGCGTTCGTCTGGGTCTCTCCGGCGATCACGCCCACCTCGTCCTCGACAGGTCCACGCGAGGCTGCGCCGGACTCCCGGTCTTCGCTAGTCATCGGTGACGAGCCTAGATGATGGAAACCGCCGGTCAGGCGCCCACCGGGTTACCTGACAGCTATGGGTCCGCCATAGGAGGTCAAACCCTCCTGCATGCGACTGGCCCGCACCACCGGTGGCGGAGCGGGCCAGAACGTTCGGATGCGGGCGCGTCAGCGGGCCTCGCGCTTCTCCTTGATGCGGGCGGCCTTGCCGCGCAGGTCGCGCATGTAGTAGAGCTTGGCGCGACGGACGTCACCGCGGGTCACCACAACGATCTTCTCGATGACCGGGCTGTTCACCGGGAAGGTGCGCTCGACGCCGACGCTGTAGCTGACCTTGCGCACGGTGAAGGTCTCACGGGAGCCACCACCCTGGCGGCGCAGGACGAAGCCCTTGAACACCTGGATACGGGACCGGTTGCCCTCGATGACCCGGACGTGAACCTCAAGCGTGTCGCCAGGGCGGAAGGCCGGGATGTCGGAGCGGAGCGCGGACTTCTCGAGCTCGCTGATCAGCGTGTGCATGACAGTGGTACCTCGTCTAGGTGAGCACGTGGAGGTTCATCCGGCCGCGCGGGCGGCATCGCGATGGACACACGTGCTGGATTGGATGTGTCTGGGGAACCGGGCCGTCCGCCCGGTTGCGCGCGCCAACCCGCGGACAGCAAGCGGCAACGCTTCAGTCTGCCATATTTATCCAACCGACCGGAAATCAGCGCGTCAGACCGGCCGGTCGCCCTCCCGCGCGGGCAGGCCAAGCTCCGCGAGGATCTTCAGATCATGCTTGTCCAGGCCCTCCGGGTCGAGCGCGGCCAGCAGCTCGGGCCTGTTCCGCGCGGTACGGCGCAGCGCCTCGTCACGCCGCCACCGAGCGATCTTGCCGTGGTGCCCGGACAGCAGGATCTCGGGGACCTCGCGCCCCCGCCAGTCCGGGGGCTTGGTGTAGACCGGCCCCTCAAGGAGGTTCTCCATCGCCCCGGGCGCGAAGGAGTCGTCAACGGCGGAGCAGGCGTTGCCGAGCACCCCGGGCAGCAGCCGTCCCACGGCCTCGATCATCACCAGCACCGCGGCCTCGCCGCCCGCCAGCACGTAGTCGCCGACACTGACCTCCTCGACCCGGGTCCGCGTGCCGTACTCGGCCATGACGCGTGAGTCGATGCCCTCGTAGCGGGCGGGGGTGAACAGCAGCCACGGTTCGGCGGCGTACTCCATGGCGAGCCGCTGGGTGAAGGGCACGCCGCTGGGGGTCGGCACGACGATCCTGGGCGGCGCCTCACCGCTGGCCAGGACGGCGTCGATGGCCTCGCCCCACGGGTCCGGCTTCATGACCATGCCGGGGCCGCCGCCGTAGGGGGTGTCGTCCACGGTGCGGTGGACGTCGTGGGCCCAGTCGCGCAGTTGGTGGAGGCGCACGTCCAGGATGCCGCGCTCCCTGGCCTTGCCGATGAGGGAGACGTCGAGCGGCGCGAAGTACTCGGGGAAGATCGAGATGATGTCGACGCGCATGTCAGACGACCTCGTCCGGGTCGAGCAGACCCGCAGGGCCGTCCACGACGAGGTGCCCCTTCTCCAGGTCGACCACCGGCACCAGCGCCTTGACGAACGGCACGTAGACGTCCCTGCCCTTCCTGCGCACCACGAGCAGGTCCTGTCCGTGGTGCAGCACGTCGGTCACCTCACCGGCCCGCTCACCGTCAGGGGTGAGTACGGCCAGGCCGATGAGCTGGTGGTCGTGGAACTCGTCCGGATCGTCGGAGGGCGGAATGTCCGCCGAGTCGATGACGAGCATGGTGCCCCTGAGCGCCTCGGCCCGGTCACGGTCGTCGACGCCCTCGAACCTGACCAGCAGGGTCCCGGCGTGGCTGCGGCTCGACCGGACGACGAGCGGCCCCCTGGCGGCGGGGTCGGTGGCGATGACGGCCCCCGGGGCGAAACGCCGGTCCGGGTCGTCGGTGCGCACCTCGACGGACACCTCGCCGCGAAGCCCGTGGGGACGGCCGATCCGGCCTACGACAAGCTGCACGCCCGCCTCCCGAATAGTCGTGGGTGGAAAGACGGACGGGCCACCCACGCTGGGTGGGTGACCCGTTCGCTGATGGATCTCTGTGGGTGCCTGGCCCCGCACCCGGGCTTGGAGGCCCGGGAGACGGACCTCTAACGGGCCTCGTTCAGGTCGAGCAGGTCGACCCTGATGTACTTGCCGTCGCCCAGGGCGTTCACCACGGTGCGGAGCGCCTTGGCCGTACGGCCGCCACGGCCGATGACCTTGCCGAGGTCCTCGGGGTGGACCCGGACCTCAAGCACACGACCGCTGCGGATGCGGCGCGCGTGAACCTGGACCTCGTCGGGATGTTCGACGATGCCCTTCACCAGGTGCTCGAGGGCCTCCTCAAGCACCTCAGGCCTCGCCTTCCGGCTTCTCCTCCGCGGCCGTTTCCTGGACCTCGGCGGCGGGCTCTTCAGCCTTCGCCTTCTTGGCGGGCTTCTTCGGCGTGGTGGCGTTGTCCAGGGACAGCGCCTCCTTGGCCGCGGCCTCGTAGAGCGCGTGGCGGTCGGCCTTGGGCTCGGCCACCTTGAGCGGGGCCGGGGCGGGCTCGCCCTTGAACTTCTGCCAGTCGCCGGTGAGCTTGAGGAGCTTCAGCACGGGCTCGGTCGGCTGCGCGCCGACACCCAGCCAGTAGGCCGCGCGCTCAGCGTTGACCTCGATGCGCGAAGGGTTCTCCTTCGGGTGGTACAGACCGATCTCCTCGATCGCCCGACCGTCACGCTTGGTGCGGCTGTCGGCGACGACGATGCGGTACTGCGGGTTGCGGATCATGCCGAGCCGCTTGAGCTTGATCTTGACTGCCACGGGTGTGGTCTCTCCTGCATTAGAGCGTGGGTGAGCGGCGTCTCATCGAGTGGGGTACGAGGAGAGGACCGTTCAGGGGACAGGCGCGGCACATGGGGGTGAGAGGGCACCCACGTGACACGGTGTTCCAACATGTCATTGTGCCAGACGCCCGGGGGTGCCCGACCAACCAAGCCCCATCCCGTACGGCACGCGGACGGCAAATCTCGGTAATCCGCGTGTGTCCGGCGGGCGGGCGGGCCGCTTCGCTGCGCTAATTGGCCGCCGTGGCAACCACCCTGAGATCCCTGCTGCCGGCCGCGGCCGGTTCCCTGGCGGTGCTGGCCGCGGCGCTCACCCTGCGGGTGACGGCCATGACCGGTGCGCCGTCCGCCCCGGAGGCCGTCCCCGGGTGGATCCCCTGTGGGGCGCCGTCACCCGACCCGCTGCTGCGGATCCTGGCCGTCTGCCCCTCCCCTCCCGACTGAGATCCGGCTGGGAACGGGCCTACTTGGGGCGGAACCCCAGCAGCTCAAGGGCCGTCACGGCGATCAACCCGGCCATGATGACCAGCCAGATCCACCTGGTCCGCCTGGTGAAGCGGTCCTCGCTCACTTCTGACCGGGGAGCTTGAACTTCGAGGGGTCGAAGCCCGGCGGGAGCTCAAGACCGGGCGGCAGCTGACCGGCGCCGAGCTTGCCGAGGGCGCCACCCTTGCCAGGGGCCTCGGCGGAGGCGGCGTTCTTGCCGAGGGCCGCCTTGCGCGGGTCACCGCTGACCCTGCGGCCCTTGGCCGCCTTCTTCTGCGCGCCCTTGTTCTTGCGCCCACCCGGCATGCCTGGGATGCCCATGCCGCCCGCCATGCGCTTCATCATCTTCTGCGCGTCGAAGAAGCGGACGACCAGGTTGTTGACCTCGGTCACGGTGACGCCGGAGCCCTTGGCGATGCGGGCTCGGCGGGAGCCGTCGATCATCTTGGGGTTCTGGCGCTCACCCGGGGTCATCGAGCGGATGATGGCGGCGACGCGGTCCAGGTCACGGTCGTCCACCTGGTTGATCTGGTCACGCATCTGCCCCATGCCGGGCATCATGCCGAGCAGGTTCTTGATGGGGCCCATCTTGCGGACCATCATCATCTGCTCAAGGAAGTCCTCAAGGGTGAAGCCCTCGCCGGAGGTGAGCTTGCCCGCCATCTTGGCGGCTTCCTGCTCGTCGAAGGTCTTCTGCGCCTGCTCGATCAGGGTGAGGATGTCACCCATGTCGAGGATGCGGGAGGCCATCCGGTCGGGGTGGAAGGCGTCGAAGTCCTCAAGCTTCTCACCGGTCGAGGCGAACATGATCGGCCTGCCGGTGATGTGCCGCACCGAGAGGGCGGCACCGCCCCTGGCGTCGCCGTCGAGCTTGGTGAGCACGACGCCGTCGAAGCCGACGCCCTCCATGAAGGCCTGGGCGGTGGAGACCGCGTCCTGACCGATCATGGCGTCCACGACGAAGAGGACCTCGTCGGGAGAGACAGCGTCGCGAATGTCGGCGGCCTGCTTCATCAGCTCCTGGTCGATGCCCAGGCGGCCCGCGGTGTCAATGATGACGACGTCGTGCTGCTGGCGCTTGGCGTGCTCGATCGACTGGCGGGCCACGACGATCGGGTCGCCGACGCCGTTGCCCGGCTCGGGGGCGAAGACCGCCACCCCCGCGCGCTCGGCGACGACGGAGAGCTGCTGGACCGCGTTGGGGCGCTGCAGGTCGGCGGCGACGAGCAGCGGCGTGTGGTTCTGCTCACGCAGCCAGCGGGCGAGCTTGCCCGCCAGGGTGGTCTTACCGGCGCCCTGGAGACCCGCGAGCATGATGACGGTCGGCGGGTTCTTCGCGTAGCGAAGGCGACGGGTCTCACCGCCCAGGATCTCGACCAGCTCGTCGTTGACGATCTTGACGACCTGCTGCGCCGGGTTCAGCGCCTGGGACACCTCGGCGCCCCGGGCCCGTTCCTTGACCTGGGCCACGAACGTCCTGACCACCGGCAGCGCGACGTCGGCCTCAAGCAACGCGATGCGGATCTCGCGGCAGGTCGCGTCGATGTCCGCCTCGGACAGGCGTCCCTTGGAACGAAGGGAGGAGAAGACCGATGTCAGCCGGTCGGAAAGCGTCTCGAACACGTGATTGGCCAGCCTCTGCGCTCTCGGGTCTGCGACTCGACCTCCCAGCCTATCCGCTGGAGGGGGCGGAACACGCCTCCGCGGTGCGGCGGTATGGCGGTGGTATGTCCGGCGACACACCGGCGCCGCCCGGGCCGCGCCGTACACCGGTCCGTGCTCCCTGCCCGATCCCGCGGGAGACCGCGCCGCTCGCGCGGGACCGGGCAGGGAGCACGGACGCCGGAACGTCCAAGAAAACACACGTACGGACATGACAAGACGCCGGGACCGTCACTGGCCCCGGGCGCCCCGGCCTCGGCGGGAGGGCCTCAGCGACCCCAGCCGGGCACGGCCATCCGCATGGTGAGGGCGTGCTCGACCAGCGTGATGAGCGTGGCCTTCACCGCGTCCCTGGAGCGTGCGTCGGTGCGCGAGATCGGGATGTGCGGCGCCAGCGTGAGCGCCTCGCGCACCTCCTCCTCGCCGTGCAGGTAGGTGCCGTCCCAGCCGTTGACCGCCACGACGAAGGGAAGCTTGGCCTCCTCGAAGTAGTCGATCGCCGGGAAGCTGTCGGCCAGCCGCCGGGTGTCGACGAGCACGATGGCGCCGATCGCGCCACGCACGAGGTCGTCCCACATGAACCAGAACCGGTGCTGGCCGGGCGTGCCGAACAGGTACAGGATCAGGTCCCGGTCGAGCGAGACACGCCCGAAGTCCATGGCGACCGTGGTGGTCGTCTTGTTCGGGGTGAGGCCGAGGTCGTCGATACCGGCGCTGGCGTCGGTCATCACCGCCTCGGTGGTCAGCGGCAGGATCTCGGAGACCGCTCCCACGAACGTGGTCTTGCCGACGCCGAAGCCTCCGGCGACGACGATCTTCGTCGATGTCAGGCCGCCGCCGCGGCTAGAGCCTGCGAAGTCCACTGAGCACCCTTTCCAGCAGGTTGAGATCCGGCTTGCCCGCGTCCAGTTGCGGCTGGTGGATCTGCACCAGGCCCTCGGCCGCCATGTCCGCGACCAGGATCCGGGTGACGCCGAGCGGGATGCGGAGCATCGCGGAGATCTCGGCGACCGAGCGCACCTGCCGGCACAGGCCGCTGATGGCCTGGTACTCCGGCGTGCGGTTGGTCAGATCGTGGTGCGCGGACGTCGCCGAGGAGACCAGGGCCTCCATGGCGAGCTGGGTCCGGGGGGCGGTGCGCCCTCCGGTGACGGCGTACGGCCTGACCAGGGAGCTCTGCTCCACGGGTGCCGGTTGCGTGTGATGTGAAGGACCACCCTGTTGCCGGTGGGGGTCGTCCATGGACTGGTAGGGCGACCCGCCTAGCGGGTCACCCTCACCGGGCCAGCCGCGGCCTGCCACGGCATCCTCCTATGGTCATCGCCATCACCGGGGGTGTGAGGCCTGGAGTTCGGCGCGGACCGCCGGTGTCAACACCTGGCCCGCTCGTTCGACAAGCAAGGTCATCTGGTAGGCCACGAGCCCCATGTCGCAGTCGGCCGCGGCCAGTACGGCCAGGCAGGAGCCGTCGCTGATCGACATGATGAGCAGCAGTCCTCGCTGCATCTCGACCACGGTCTGGGTGACGGCTCCGCCCTCGAAGACCCTGGAGGCACCCTGCGTCAGGCTGATCAGTCCGGCGGCGACCGCCGCGAGCTGGTCGGCCCTGTCCCTGGGGAATCCATCGGAATACGCCAACGGCAGGCCGTCAGCCGACACAACGACCGTGTGGGCAACGCCTGGGACGTTGTTCACGAAGTCGGTGATCAGCCAGTTGACCCCCCGGGCGGCCTGGCTCATTTCGCGCACGTGTCATCCTCCTTGGCGACCGGGGCGAGCTCGCTCACCGGTCTTCCTCGTTTCTTCCTTCAACGTCACGGCTGAAGTCGGGGTAGGGCTGTCCCTCACCGGCTTCGCCCCTGGCGACCGCGCGGCCCTGCCGTACTCCTTGCTGGAAGCTCGCCAGGCGGTTGCGGACCGCTTCGGGGGAGACAGAAGGCCTGAACGCGGGGGTCTGGGGGGCCGCCGCCGAGCCGGGCGCGGCCGTACCGGGAACCAGGTTCGCCTTGGGCACCCGCTTGGGCAGCCCGGCTCCGGTCATCCCGCCGAGGGTCGGCTCACTGGCCGCCCGCGCCGCCTGCCAGCCCGCGTCGGCGGGCGAGGACCAGACGTCGGAGGGCGGCGGGGCCGCGGGGGGCGGGGTGCTCGCCTCGGGAGCGTCGGTCTTGCCCGGGACGGGATCGACCTTCTTGAACCAGTCGGACTCGACGGCGGCGAAGATCGGAAGGAACTCCTCCTTCGCCTCCTCCATGAGCGAGGGCTCGGGGACGACGGGCAGCGGGCCCGTGTTGTCCGAGGGCTCGAACACGCTGCTGTCGAAGGGCCGCCCGTTCTGACCGGGTGCGCCTGGCCAGGCGGTGTCGTTCTCCCTCGCGGGGGTGCTGCTCCAGATGCCCGAGTCGCCACGCGCGGGCGCGTCCGGCCACACGCTCGTGTCGGGCTGGGAGGCGATCGGCCAGCCTCCCGGGCCTCCCGGCTCGCCGGGGCGCGGGGAGCCGGGCCACACCGTGTCCGAGGAGAGGTCCGAGGAGAGGTTCGACCAGCTCGGGCCGCCTCCCTGCTGCGGTACCTGGCCTGACCACACGCTGTCGAAGGGCGACTGGCTGAAGGGGTCGATCCCGGCGGGGCTGTTGGGCGCCTCGAAGGAGGCGAGCTGCTGCCGTACGTCGAACTGGTTGAAGGAGTGCTGGGCGTCGAAGGAGGTGAAGGCCGACTGGGTGGGGTCGAGCGTGGTCGGGCTGGCCAGCAGCGGCGTGCGGTCCATCGCCGCCCGGTCCTGCGGCCCCATGGCCGCCGACCAGTCGCCGCCGCCGTGGGTGACGGGCGCCTGGCGGGAGTCGGCCTCCGACAGCAGGTTCTCCGGGACCAGCACCATGGCGGTCAGGCCGCCGCTGTCCTGCTGCCTGAGCTGGACGCGGATACCGTGACGCAGGGCCAGGCGGCCGACCACGAACAGGCCCATCCTGCGGGAGACGGAGACGTCGACCACGGGCGGGTTGGCCAGCCGCCAGTTCGCCTGGGTCAGCTCGTCGGCGGTCATGCCGATGCCGAGGTCGGCGACCGAGACCATCACGCCGCCGCCGTCGATCCGGTTGCTGGACACGACGACCTTCGTCTCCTTGGGAGAGAAGGAGATCGCGTTCTCGACCAGCTCGGCGATGAGGTGCACGACGTCGTTGACCGAGGTGCCGACGACGGAGACGCCCGCCGACAGGTTCAGGGTGACCCGCTCGTAGTTCTCGACCTCCGACAGCGAGGCGCGGACGACGTCGATGAGCGGGATGGGCTGGCTCCACCTGCGTGCGGGCTCCTGACCGGCGAGGACCAGGAGGTTCTCGCTGTTGCGGCGCATGCGGGTGGCGAGGTGGTCGAGGCGGAAGAGGTTGCCGAGCCGGTGCTCGTCCTGTTCGCCCTGCTCCAGGCTCTCGATGAGGGACAGCTGGCGTTCGACCAGGGTCTGGCTGCGGCGGGAGAGGTTGACGAACATCGCGTTGACGTTGCTGCGCAGCGTGGCCTCCTGGCCCGCCAGCCGGATGGCCTCGCGGTGGACCTCGTCGAAGGCGCGCGCGACATCGCCGATCTCGTCGTCGGAGTTGACGCCGATGGGCTGGACCTTGACGCTCTCCGGGTCGCCGCTCTCCCGCAGCGACTGGACGGTCTCGGGCAGGCGCTCCTCGGCGACGGACAGCGCCTCGGTGCGGAGCCTGCGCAGCGGCCTGACCAGCGAGCGCGCCATGATCGTGGTGACGATGAGGACCAGCAGGAGCAGCAGGCCGCTGGCGCCCGCGGCGATCATCGCGCCGCGCTGCTCGGCTTCCTGGAGGGTACGGCTCTGCGTGATGACCGAGTCGGCGATGGCCTTCTCGACCGAGCGCATCTTGTCGATGATCACGCTGGAGGCGTCGAACCACTGGGTCTGGTCGCCCGCGCCGGTGCCGGTCGCGTTGACGTTGACCAGGGGGGCGTTGGCGGTCGCCAGGACGAGGGACCTGAGGCGGATGAACTCCGCGCGGTCGACCTTCTGGCCGCTGACGGTGTCGTCGTAGAACTGGCGCTGCTCCAGGGAGGCCTCACCCCTGAAGGCGGCCAGCTCGCTGTCGCGCTGGGCGCGGGCGACGATGAAGTTGTCGAGGCCCTCGGTGCTGAACTGCCTGTTGGCGAGCGCGACGGCGAGTTCGGCCCGCTCTCTCGACGCCTGCTCCTTGGCCCTGGCCAGGGCGGCGAAGGCCGCCGCGCTGCTGCTGAGGGACTGGTCTGCGTCGACCTGGACGATCTTCTCGTGGAGAACGAGGAAGTCGCCGATCGCCTGGGAGTAGGCCTGGATGACGGGCTGGGCGGGCAGCGCGCTGCTGACGACGGCCTTGCGCACGTTGGCCAGCTCGTCGAGGCGGGTGCTCATCTGCGCGATGTCCTCGCGCTCGCGGGAGGCGAAGTCGCCCGCCGCCGCGGTGCGCAGCCGTTCACGCACGGCCGCGACGGACTTGTCGACGGCGCCGTACTGGTCGTCGAGCTTGGTGCGGGAACCGCGGAGGCGGCCTTGGGCCACGAACCTCGCGGCCAGGTCGCGTTCGAGCTGCAGGCCGTGCACCAGCCCGCTCAGGTCGGCCGAGAGCTCGGCGGTCACCCGCACCTGCTCGTACTCGGCGGCGTTGTTGACCGAGGCGACCACGCGCAGACCGCCGAGGACGATCGCCGCGGTCGTGGGGATGACGATGAGCACGATCAGTCGCGACCGTACGCGCCAGTTCCTGAACGCGAACCTGCTGCCGTTCTCGCGGGGGCCCTTGCGCCGTCCGCCCTTGGGGGCCTTCACCGTCTCGGCGCTGTCCTCCTGCGCCGCTGTTTCGCCGAAGACCTGGGCAGCAACCAGCCCGGATTCGCGTTCACTGGGGATTGCCGTCCTCACTGGCCTCCGCTACCTCTCCTCGGTTTGTCTGATTGGAGGGGATCCTGTCATGCATCTGATCTTCACGTGACGCGGATGCATCCTTGGGGCGAGGGTTATTGGAGCATAGCCCGAACAGTTCGGCCAATAGCCCATAAGTCGCAACTTATGGGCAATCAGGACTAGATGCGGACAACCGGGCAACCCTCACAGGGACCCACCGAGCAGATTTATACGGGTATATCCAACCCGGCGCCCAGACTTTCCCAACATGTCATCGCCCCTTCCACGGGAGATTTTGGAACGCTCCGATTCACCACGAACCCATCCGAAACCCCACCCGCGAAAGTCCATATTTGTCCGATTTACCCCTATTGGCCAATACTTGCGATTAAGCGCGCCCCCTCCGCTACGCTGCTGCACGGCCGGGAGCCCCCTCATCCTGCGCTTCCTTGGACCATCCCCATCGCACGACGGCTTCCGGCGGATCAGGCCCGCACGGTCAATCGCCCCTAAGGAGACCCTCATGCGCCTCGGACCCCTCAGCAGGACGTCTCACGCGGAGCCGGTCGGGTGAGCGGTCGGGCCCTGCTGCGCAACAGGGTGGTCTGCGGTGCCCTCGGGGTCGCGACGCTGCTCCTGCTGGCCGAGGCCGCGGGCAGGGCGGGCCTGTTCGGCCAGGACACCCTGCCGCTGACCTCCACGATCGTGGCCAGGACCGTCGAGCTCGCCGGGGACGAGGAGTTCCTGACCGACGTGGCGGCGACCATGACCGCCTGGTCCCTCGGCCTGCTCCTCACCGTCGCCGTCACGGTCCCGCTCGGGCTGCTGCTCGGCAGCCTGCCGAAGGTGGAGGCGACGGTGCGCCCGCTGATCGAGTTCCTCCGCCCGATCCCCTCGGTCGCCCTCATCCCGCTGGCGATCCTGCTCTTCCCCGACCGGCTCGACCTCAAGATCGCCGTGATCTTCTACGCCTCGTGCTGGCCGATCCTGATCAACACCATGTACGGCCTGCGGGACGTGGACCCGGTGGCCAAGGAGACCCTGCGCAGCTTCGGCTTCGGGCCGCTGGCCGTACTGTGGCGAGTCTCACTGCCCAGCACCGCGCCGTTCATCGCCACCGGTGTACGGCTCGCGGGCGGCATCGCGCTCATCCTCGCCGTCAGCGCCGAGTTGCTCGCGGGCGGCTCCGACGGCATCGGCGCCTACGTCATCGAGGCGAGCAGCAGCCCCGACGGCCTTGAGTTCATCATCGCCGCGACCGTGTGGGCGGGGATCCTCGGCGTGGTGACGAACAGCCTGTTCATCGGGGCCGAGCGGAGACTGTTCCGCTGGCACACCGCGCGGGCGGGGGTGGCCGCGTGAAGAGCCCCGCGCACGCCGCGCCGCGTAGTACCCCCTCCTCCCCCGGCTTCCTGACGCGTCTGTGGCCGATCCTCCTCGTGCTCGTGCTGTGGGAGGTCGTCACCCGGGTCGCCGCCAACGGCTTCTTCCCGCCGCCGAGCACGATCGTGGTCAGGATGCGGGAGATGTGGCTCACCGGCCCCGCGGCTCATCTGTGGCTGAGCGACGCCGCCCTGGACAACTTCCCGCCCAGCCTGGCCAGGCTCTTCACCGGCTGGATCCTCGCCGGGATCGTCGGCGTCGTGTTCGGCTTGCTGCTGGGCCGCTCGGTGGTCCTGGCCCGCTTCGTCGATCCGCTCGTCCACTTCGGGCGGGCGATCCCGCCGCCCATGCTCCTGCCGCTGCTGATCCCGCTGATGAGCATCGGCACGCCGATGCAGCTGACCACGATCGTGTTCGGCGTCGTCTGGCCGGTGCTGCTCAACACCGTCGAGGGCGCCCGTTACGTGGACCGTCAGCACGTGGAGACCGCCAGGGTCTTCGGCTTCACCCGTGGGCAGCGGCTGTGGCGGGTCATCCTTCCCTCCGCGACCCCGAAGATCTTCGCGGGCCTGCGGCTCAGCCTGTCCCTCGCCCTGATCCTCATGGTCGTCTCCGAGCTGGTGGGCAGTACCAACGGGATCGGCTTCCAGCTCCGCGAATCGGAGCGCGCCTTCGACCCGCCCGGCCTGTGGGGCTCCCTCGTGGTGCTCGGCCTGCTCGGCTACGTGCTGAACCTGGCGTTCTTCACCGTCGAGCGACGGGTCCTGTCCTGGCACCGCGCCGCCAAGCAGACAACCTGAGGAACCGCCGTGCTTGAGATCTCCAACCTGACCCACACCTACGGAAGCGGCCCCTCGGCCCACACCGCCCTGGGCGGCATCGACCTGCGCGTCGCCGAAGGTGAGCTGGTGTGCATCGTCGGCCCCTCGGGGTCCGGCAAGTCGACCCTGCTGCGCTCCATCGCCGGGCTGCTGCGCCCGACCGGCGGCAGGATCACACTCGACGGCACCCCCGTCGCCCAGATCCCGGACGACCTGGCCGTGGTCTTCCAGGACTACAGCCGCTCGCTGTTCCCCTGGATGTCGGTCGCCGACAACGTCTCGCTGCCGCTGCGCCGCAAGGGACAGAGCAGGAAGCAGCGGACCCGCTCGGCGGCGGAGGCCCTCGAACAGGTCGGCCTGGCCTCGGCGGGGAGCAAGTATCCCTGGGAGCTGTCCGGCGGCATGCAGCAGCGTGTCTCCATCGCCCGCGCCCTGGCCTACCGTCCCTCCCTGCTGCTGATGGACGAGCCGTTCGGCTCCGTGGACGCCCAGACCCGCGAGGACCTGGAGGACCTGACGCTGCTGGTCCGCGGCCTGCACAACATGACCATCCTGCTCATCACCCACGACATCGACGAGAGCGTCTACGTCGGCGACCGCGTCGTGGTGCTCTCCAAGGCCCCGGCGAGGGTGGTCGGCGACCTACGGGTCGACCTGCCCGGCCCCCGTGACCAGATCAACACCAGGGAGCACTCCGATTTCGTACGGCTGCGCGGCGAGGTCGGCCGCCTGGTGCGCGGGGTGCGTCCCTCACAGCCGTCCGCCCTCTGACGACCGTCCGCCGCCCCGGGTGTCACCGCCCGGGGCGGCCGCTGTTGAAGGCCCCTTCAGAACGGGACGTCCGGCCCTGCCCCGCCGCTGACATGGGGGCTTGTGAAAATCCGCGGACCATTTTGAAGATCGCTGTAAAAGCTTTTCGAGGCACCGGTAAATCCGTTTCGAACCCCTAGAGCGTTCCATTCCCTACCGTACGGACGCAAAAGATATCGTCGTTCCCGCGCCGTACAGCACACATTCCGGTGGCCCGAAACGGCCGTGATACCCGATCCGGCGGCATCGGCCCCCCACATACGGAGGGCCGGAAACCGGCTCCCCCTTGTAACACAGGCCCCAATTCCGTCAAGTAGGCACTTCACTAACCCGGTAAATCCCCTCTGACAGCAACAAAACATGCCATATGGGGACATAAATTATGGACTGTCGCTAAACCCGACGTTAAGGGTTGCTGCTGGATTTGAGAGCATCTACGATCGCTCCTTGATCTCTTCTCCCCGATTCCGGGACGTCCAACTCATGCCGCATTCCCTCACCTCTTCGAGGAGCCACATATGAGGTTCCGTCCACTAACACGAGCATGCCTGGTCATCGCCGCTCTCTCCGTTCTCGTCACCGCCTGCAGCAGCGAGAAAACCACTTCGAACTCGGCGAACGGTCTGGAAAAGACCGACATCACCATCGGTATGCTGCCGCTGCCCGAGGTCGCGCCGGTCCAGATCGCCATCAGCCGGGGCTTCTTCAAGGCGGAGGGCCTGAACGTCAACTACAAGCTCATCGAGGGTGGCGCGGCCGCGCTCCCCACCCTGCTCAGCGGCGGGTTCGACGTGCTGCACAGCAACTACGTCTCCGCCTTCACCGCCGCGTCGCAGAACCTCGCGGATCTCAAGGTGATCGCGGAGGCGACCGTCGCGACGCCCGGCTCCTTCGTCCTGCTGACGGCACCGAACTCGCACGTCACCAAGGTCGAGGACCTGAAGGGCAAGAAGATCGGCGTCAACACGAAGAAGAACGTGGCGACGCTGTCGACCAGCGTGACACTGAAGGTACACGGCCTGGACGTCACACGCGACAAGATTGACTTCATCGAGGTGCCCTTCCCCAACATGTGGCAGGCCCTCAAGAGCGGCCAGGTGGACGCGGCCTTCCTGCCCGAGCCGTTCGTGAGCGCCGCCGCCGCCGACGGAGGGGTCAAGCTCGCCGACACGATGGCCGGTCCCACCGACAGCTTCCCGATCGCGGGTTACTTCGTCACCTCGGAGTTCGCGAGCAAGAGCCCCAAGACCCTCGCCGCCTTCCAGCGCGCCCTGCTGAAGGCGCAGACCATCGCCGCGAACGACCGCAAGGCCGTCGCCGAGGCCATCCCCCAGTACACCAAGATCAACGCACAGACCGCGCAGATCATGCAGCTACCCGGTTTCCCCATCACGACGAACGCCGTACGACTGCAGCGGGTCTCCGACCTGATGCTTGAGTACGGCTACCTGACCAAGCCGTTCGACGTCAACTCGCTCCTGCTCGGAGGACAGAAATGATCGAGGCATACCAGGCTGTCGGCCTGGTCCCCACCATGCGCGGCGTCCGCAACCGGGACGAGATCCAGATCAACCTGGAGCACATCGAACACCTGGTCAAGGCCGCCTCCTGGCTGTCCAGCCTCGACCTGCCCGTCCGCCTGATCGCGATTCCCGAGGGAGCCCTGCAGGGCTTCAACGACGAGGTCCTCGACATCGACCACGAGGACTTCGCCAGGGAGGTCGCGATCGAGGTGCCCGGCCCAGAGACCGACAGGCTCGGCGCGCTGGCCCGCCAGTGGAACACCTACATCGTCGCCCAGGCCAAGGCCCTGCACCCGGAGTTCCCCGGCCGCTTCTTCAACGTCGGACTGGTGATCGACCCCGAGGGTGAGATCGTCATGACGCACTACAAGACGGTCCCGCTGCTGCCCGTCGAGCACTCGGTCACCCCGCACGACGTCTGGGACCGCTGGGTCGAGCTGTACGGCAAGACACTCGACGCGTTCTACCCCGTCGCGGACACCGCGATCGGCAGGATCGGCGTGCTCATGGCCAACGAGGCCTCCTACCCGGAGAACGCCCGCGGGCTCGCCATGAACGGCGCGGAGATCATCTACCGCGGGCCGTACCCGCACCCGCACGTCGGCAACGGGCTCTACGCGATCCAGAACCAGGCCAGGGCGCTGGACAACAACTGCTACCTGATCGCCTGCAACGTCGGGACCTACTACCTGAACACCGACTCCGACGTCCCGATCGACACCTTCGGCGGGCACTCGATGGTCGTGGACTACAAGGGACAGATCGTCGGGCGCCACGACTACGGAGGCGCCTCCTCCTGGGTCTCCGGCACGATCGACATCGAGGCCCTGCGCAGGTTCCGCGCCAACGCGCAGTGGGACAACTGGATCAAGGACCTCAAGACCGAGCAGTACCAGCTCATCTACGAGAAGCCGATCTACCCGAAGAACCTCTACCTCGACCGCAAGCCGTACAACCACACGGAGTTCCGCACCGAGGTCATCGACAGGCAGATCGAGCTGATGCACGAGCGTGGCATCTGGGTGCGCCCGGAGAAGTAACCAGCGGGGACCGGTGTGACCGGGCCGGCTCGCCGGTGAAGCCGGCCCGGTGTGGACCCGCCACGACGGCGGGTCCACACCGGGAAGGAAGGATCAGACGCGAAGCGTCAGGACGTGTTCGACCAGGGTGATCAGGGTCGACTTGACCGCGTCCCGCGAACGGGCGTCGGTCCGTACGACGGGGATGTGCGGGGAGATCGTCAGAGCCTCCCGCACCTCCTCCTCACCGTGCAGGTGCGTCCCGCCGAAGCCGTTGAGGGCGACGACGAACGGGAGACCCGCCTCCTCGAAGTAGTCGATCGCCGGGAAGCTGTCGGCCAGCCGCCGGGTGTCGACCAGCACGATCGCGCCGATGGCGCCCTTGACGAGGTCGTCCCACATGAACCAGAACCGATGCTGACCCGGCGTACCGAACAGGTACAGGATCAGGTCCCGGTCCAGCGAAACCCGGCCGAAGTCCATGGCCACCGTGGTGGTCCGCTTGGTCGGGATGTGCGAGAGGTCGTCCACCTCCGCGCTGGCCTCCGTCATCACCGCTTCCGTGGTCAGCGGCATGATCTCGGAGACCGCTCCGACGAAGGTCGTCTTGCCGACACCGAATCCTCCGGCGACAACGATCTTCGTTGACGTCATTCCGGCGTCAGAGCCTGCGAAGCCCACTGAGCACCCTTTCAAGCAAGTTGAGATCCGGCTTTCCGGCATCCAGCGACGGCTGGTGGATCTGCACCAGGCCCTCGGCCGCCATGTCCGCGATCAGCACCCGGGTCACGCCCAGCGGCATGCGCAGCAGGGCGGACAACTCCGCCACCGAGCGCACCTGCTGGGACAACGAGATGATCGCCTGGTACTCCGTGGAGAGCGTGGCGGTGTCCACGCTCATGAAAGTCGCCGAGGAGACCAGCGCCTCTAGGGCGAGCTGCATGCGGGGCGCCGTTCTGCCTCCGGTCACAGCGTACGGACGAATCAGACGATTACGTCCACTCTTGGCCTGAGGCGTGCTCGGGGGGTCCTCCCCCGGGCGCCAACCTGGTGCGTCCATATCACCTCCCTATCGCTGAGCCGACTGCAACTCGGCCCGGAGGGCTGGCGTCAACGCCTGCCCCGCGCGCTCAGCCAGCATGGTCATCTGGTAGGCCACCAGGCCCATGTCACAGTCCGGCGAGGCCAGTACGGCCAGCGCTGAGCCGTCGCTGATCGACATCGTCAGCAGCAGACCCCGCTGCATCTCGATCACGGTCTGCGCGACGGGACCGCCCTCGAAGACCCGGGAGGCTCCCTGGGTCAGGCTGATCAGTCCGGCCGTGATCGCGGCGAGCTGGTCGGCGCGGTCCTTCGGGAAGCCCTGCGAGTAGGCCAGCGGAAGACCGTCCGCGGAGACGATCACCGCGTGGGCCACACCGGGCATCTCCTTGACGAACTCGGTGATCAGCCAATTGAAGCCGCGGGCGGCCTGACTGAGTTGGTGGTTCACTGGTTCTCTCCCTCAGCGGCGTTCAACCGCTCGATCATCTCGGCGCGGCCCTGCCGTATGCCTTGCTGGAAACTGGACAGACGACTACGCACCCGCTCCGCCGATATCGGGGGCAGCGGGGCCACCGGAGTGCTCGGGGCCGGGGAGGCCGTTCCGGGCACCAGGTTGGCCTTCGGCACCCGCTTGGGCAGGCCCGCGCCTGTCACACCGCCCTCGACGGGCTTCTTCGCGACCTCGGCCGCGGCCCATCCCTGGTCGGACGGGGAACTCCACGGCTGCTTCTCCTGCTGAGCCTCAGAAGGAGGTGGTCCCTGTCGCCCTGGCCGCCTGATGGGCAGCACGGGCGGCTCCTCCTGGAGCGACCGCTCCGGTGCGGGCGCCTCCTCCTGGACCTCCCGAACCTCGCGGACCTCTGCCGGGGGTACGGCTTCGGCCTCGGGTTCGGCCACGAGCTCGGGGGCGGCGGCGCTGCGGAACCAGTCGGATCCTACCGCCGCGAAGATCGGCAGGAACTCCTCGGGCTCCGGCTCCGTCGGCGAGACCTCGACCGCGGGCAGGGCCTGGGTGTGGTCCGGGACCTCGCGCCTCGGCGGCGTCCACGGATCGACCGGCGGCATCTCCGGCCAGGCGGGCGGCGGTCCGCCCCGCTGCGGCTCGCCCCCGGAGAAGGACTGCTGCCCTCCCGGGAACGGCTGCTGCCCCCCGGAGAAGGACTGCTGCCCCGTGGAGTACGGGTCGGCGGGGAAGGACGGCGGCGCCGCGGGGTACGACGGGTCGGCCAGGAAGGAGGACTCCGACTGCCTCGGCGGCTGGGCCGTGGGGAAGGACGGGTCTCCCACCGGGAACGACGGGTGCGCCGGGGGGAAGGACGGCGGCGCCGGGCTGAGCGGCGAGGACCACAGGTCCTCGACCGCGGCGGCGGAGACGACCGGGGCCGACCACAGGTCCGCGACCGAGGGGGCCGGGGTCTGCGGGATCGGGGGCTCGGGGATGTGCTGCTGCGGTGGTGCCTGCCGGGGGCCGCCCATCGAGGGGACGCTCCCGAACGGGTCGGCGCTCGGCGTCGCACTGAACGGGTCGTGGCTGGCCAGGGACGGGGGAACGTTCTGACCGGCCATGGCCAGCTGCGGCATGAGCGGCGACTGGGCGACGACCTGCGGGGGAAGCAGCACGACGGCGCTCAGGCCGCCGGTCTCCGGACGGCGGAGCTGGACCCGGATGCCGTGGCGCATGGCCAGACGGCCGACCACGAACAGGCCCATTCTGCGGGAGACGGACAGGTCGACCGCGGGAGGCTCGGCGAGACGACGGTTGGCCTCGGCCAGCTCCTCGTCGCTCATGCCGATGCCCGAGTCGGTGACCGCCAGGATGATGGCCCCCGTCTCGTTGGCGTTGCTGCTCACCATGATCTTGGTGTCCTGCGGCGAGAAGAAGATGGCGTTCTCGACGAGCTCCGCGATCAGGTGGACGATGTCGTTGACGGCGGAGCCAACGATCATGGTACCGGCCTCGACCCGCAGGCCGACGCGCTCGTAGTTCTCGACCTCGGACAGGGAGGCTCGCACGACGTCGCTCAGCGGGACCGGCTCACTCCACCTGCGGCTCTGCTCCTGACCCGCGAGGACCAGGAGGTTCTCGGAGTTACGGCGCATGCGGGTGGCCAGGTGGTCCAGCTTGAAGAGGCTGGCCAGTCGGCCGTCGTCCTGCTCGCCCTGCTCCAGGTCGTCGATGAGGTCGATCTGCCGTTCCACGAGCGACTGGGTGCGCCGGGAGAGGTTGATGAACATCGCGTTGACGTTGTTACGCAGCTTGGCCTCGTCGCCCGCCAGGCGGATGGCCTCGCGGTGGATCTCGTCGAAGGCCCGGGCGACTTCCCCGATCTCGTCGCGGGAGTCCACGTCGATGGGCGAGACCTCCACGCTGGGATCGGACTCGCCGGTCTCCCGCAGCACGCGGACGGTCTCCGGCAGCCGGTTGCCCGCGACCTCAAGGGCCTCGCTGCGTAGCTGGCGCAGCGGTCTGACCAGCGTTCCCGCCACCCAGGCGGTGACGAGCAGGATCATGATCAACAGGACCAGGATCGTCGCACCGGTGACGATGGCGTTCTGCTCCTCGGCGGCCTGCAGCTCCTGGCTGCGGGAGGTGACCGAGGCGGCCAGGCTTCGCTCGACGGCGTTCATGCCGTCGACGAGGGCCGAGGAGGCCTCGTACCAGGCGTTCATGCCCATCTCTCTGGGCAGGCCGAGCTGCTCGCGCATCCGGGAGATGACCAGGGCGCGCATGGCGTCGGCCTTGGCGATCTTCGGGTCGGTGAGCACGTCGTTCAGACGCCTGATGTCCACCGCCGACGCGGTCGACCTGAAGGTGGTCAACGCGTTGAGCTGGCCCTTGTAGGCGCCCAGGAAGTCGGCGGGGTCGTCGAAGTCGAACCGGCCCTCGATGCGGGCGACGAGCAGGATGCCTCGCTGCCTGGCGACCTGCTCCCTGGCCTGGGTGAGCGCGCCGAGCGCGAGGACGTCACCGACCAGGCGCTGGTCACGGGCGCTGCGGCCCAGGTCGTCGTGGAGCGTCATGAAGTCGGAGATCATGCGCGTGTACATGCCGAGGGCCGCACGGGGGAGCACGTCGCCGCTGGTGAGCGACTTCCTCAGGCTGAACAGACCGTTGAGCCAGTTGCGGACCTGGGCGACCTCGGCGACGATGCGCGGGTCCTGGTCGTCGCCCAGGGCGTCGATCGCGGTGAGCACCTTCGTGCGGGTCAGGTCGACCCGGCCCTGCAGGTCCTTGACCCTGGACAGGCGCGCCTGCCTGCGGCGGTCGGCGATGTACCAGGCGGTGAGGTCACGCTCGTCGGACATCTCGTAGGACAGGTCGGTGAGCTGCTCGATGAGCGCGGCGACCTCGGCGTTCTTGCGATATTCGGTGGCGCCGGTCAGCGAGGTGAAGAGCTGGAGTCCGCTCAGCACCACCGCCGCGGCCGTGGGGAGCAGGATCAGCGCGACCAGACGGGGACGCACGCGCCAGTTCGAGGGCAGGAGGCGACTGCCCACCGCTGACTCACGGTGGTTGCGGCGGTCTTTTGTCATCACTGGCCTACGTAACCCCTCGCCGGTTTTGGATACGGCGGTAGCAATTTGAGCACATCCTTTATGTCACTTCGAATGGAGTATGTGCCGCTAAATCCCCCCAAAAGGGATATCTGGCGACAAACCTCACGAGGGCCGGAAAGATTGTTTGCCCTCCGGAACCTGGTGTTTGATCATCAAATGGCGCGTAACCGAGTACGCCTGGACCGCCTCCTGACTCATGTCCTTGCCGAAGCCACTGCCCTTGACGCCGCCGTGCGGAGCCTCCGACGCGATGGGCAGATGGTCATTCACCCAGGTCACACCTACGTCGAGTCGATGGGAGACGCGCAGTGCCCGCGCCACGTCCGTGGACCAGACCGAAGAGGCTAAACCGTACCTGGTGTCGTTGGCCAGCCGTACCGCCTCGTCCTCGTCGTCAAAAGGTAGAGCCAGGAGGACCGGTCCGAAAAGCTCTTCTTGGGCGATCTCACTGTCCTGTGTCACTCCCGTGACCAGCGTGGGCGGGTAGTAGAAGCCCGGACCCTCGGGCACCGAGCCGCCAAGCGCCACCGAGGCGCCCGCGGCGACCGCCCGTTCGACGAAGCCGTGCACGCGTTCGCGGTGCTCACCGGAGATCAGCGGGCCGATGTCGGTCGCCGGGTCCCACGGGTCGCCCACCCTGATCCCCTCAAGCGTCGCGCGCAGCGCCTCGACGGCCTCGCCGTACACCTCGCGGGCGACGTAGACGCGGGTCGCGGCGGTGCAGTCCTGGCCGGTGTTGTAGGTCGCGCCCATCGCCACCCCCCTGGCCATGTCGGCCAGGTCGGCGTCGCCGAAGACCAGCGCTGGGGCCTTGCCGCCCAGTTCCAGGTGGACCTGCTTGGGGAGAGCCGCGGCGCCGCGCATCACGGCGCGGCCCGTCTCGGTCGAGCCGGTGACGCTCACCAGGTCCACACCGGGGTCGGTGACCAGCGCCTGGCCGACCTCGCCGTCACCGAGGACGACCTGGAGCAGCCCCTCGGGCGCCCCCGCCGCGGCGAACAGCTCGGCCAGCCGCAGCGTGGTGCCCGGTGTGCGCGGCGCGGGCTTGACGACGACCGCGTTGCCCGCGGCGAGCGCGGGGCCGAGCTTCCACACCGCCATCACCAGCGGGAAGTTCCACGGCGCGATCGCCCCGACGACGCCGACGGGGCGGCGCACCAGCACCGAGGTGTAGCCGGGGCTGAGCACCCCGGCCCCGGTGCCCTCAAGCGAGCGCGCGGCCCCGGCGAAGAAGCGCAGGTTGTCCACGGCGAAGGGCAGCTCGCCCTCGCGGAAGACCGAGGCGGGCTTGCCCGTCTCCCCGACTTCGAGCCGGGTGAGCTCCTCGGCGTCGGCCTCGACCAGGTCGGCGAAGCGCAGCAGCACCCTGGCCCGCTCCCCGGCGCTCGCCTGGCTCCATTCCTGGTAGGCCGCGCGCGCTCGCCGTACGGCCGCCGCGACTCCCGCGACCGGGGTGGCGGGCACCTCGGTCAGGAACTCACCGGTCGCCGGGTTGATCAACGTGCTCATGGAACTTCTCTCGTCGTGGTGCCGGGGAGGTCGTCAGGCCCCGGCCCGCTCGATCAGGTCGGCGGCCCTGCGCAGGCCGTCGCGGCGGCGGATCTCCTCGCCCGCCGCGGCCAGCCGCTCGCGCAGCGCGGTGTCACCGAGCAGCCGGTCCAGCGCGCCGGTCAGCTCCTCGTCGGTGAAGGTGTAGGGGGCGAGGCGCACGCCGTAGCCCAGCTCGTCCACGCGCTGGGCGTTGTCGTACTGGTCCCAGAACAGCGGAAGCACGATCATCGGCTTGCCGAAGTGCAGCGCCTCGGTCGTGGTGTTGTTGCCGCCGTGGGTGATGACCAGGTCCACCAGCGGGAGGATCGTGGTCTGCGGCAGGAACTCCGCGCCCCACATGTTCTCGGCGAGCTTGATCTCCTCGTGCAGCGGGCCCTTGGAGACGATGAAGCGGTACGGCGTCGTGCCCAGCACGTCGATCACCCGCTGCATCAGCGCGACGTCGGCCGAGCCGAGCGAGCCGAGGGAGAAGTAGACGAGCGCGCCCTCCCGGGAGGCCAGCGGCTCGGGCAGCGTGAAGTCCTCGTCGGTCTCGCGCACCGAGGAGTCCAGCCGGTGCCAGGTGTCCCCCAGCGGCCTGGCGTCGGTGTAGTCGAGGACCTCGGGGAAGACGTAGAGGTTCAGGTCACCCTCGTGGATGAAGTCCAGGTCGGGCAGCGGCGCGGCGCCCTGGGCGACGACCCACTCGTTGAAGGAGGTCCACAGCTCGCGGTGGGTCCTGTCGTACTCGGCGCGGAAGTCCTCCCAGCCGGAGCGGTCGTCGGCGGGCAGCCCGGAGAAGACGGGCGCCACGTTCTCGCCGCGCACCTCAAGGGGGTTGCAGGAGACGATCCTGACGAACGGCCTGCCCGCGGTGAGCAGCGCGGGGAAGGTGATTACGTTGTCCTCGACGATCACGTCCGGCCTGACGCGCTCGACAATCTCCTTCAGCCGCGGTTCGCAGTACTTCACACCGTCGATCAGCGCGTCCCAGATCGGCTTGGTCACCGTCTCCAGCTGATCGGCGGTTGACTTGCGATATTCCGGCGCGGTGTCGCGGATGAAGTCCTTCCAGAACTGCCCCGCGTCCTGCTCCTCTTCGGCCGGGGGCGCCAGGTCGACCAGGTCCTCCTCGAATCCGAGGGCGGTCAATTTCCCTTTCCACGATGCTTCAGCTGCGAAAACGACACGATGGCCGCGCTTGCGAAGAATGTCACCGATGCCGATGCAGTTGTTCGTGGGTCCGTAGGCGCTTTCCGGCATGAACAGGATCGTGAGGGACATCACGCCTCCAAGTGACTGGGAGTTATGCGGCTTGAAGAATGGTTCAATACTTGCTCTAGCTAAACCGCTAGGAAACGGTCACTATGGACCCCGGTACCGAACCGGGTCCCGGACGAGTGGGGGAATATGACGCGCAAGAGACGGGCGGATCGGCGCCTCGATCTCATCGCCGCCGCACACCGGGCGATCATCCGGCACGGCACCGAGGGGGTGCACCTCAACCACGTCGCCGAGGAGGCCGGTCTGACCTCCGGCGCCGTGCTGTACCACTACCCCCAGCTTGGCGAGCTGCTGGTCGACGCGCACCACGCGGGGATGGAGCGCTTCTACGAGCAGCGGACCAAGCGGATCAGCGGCATGCGCGACCCCGTCGAGAAGCTTGTCGTGACCATCCGCTCCGGCCTTCCGCACGGTCCCGACGACCCGGAGGTCCGGCTGCTCAACGAGCTCGGCGGAGCGGCGCCCCGCAACAGGATGTACGCCCTGCTGCTCACCACGCTCTACGACCGTCAGGTCTCGATGTACCAGAGCATCCTGGAGACCGGAGCCGCGCTGGGAACCTTCACGCTCTCCGACGACTCCCTCACCATCGCGCGCAACCTCGTCGCGCTGGAGGACGCGTACGGTTACCGCATAACGGCCCGCCACCCGGTGATCGGCCCGGATGAGGCGGCGGAGCTGATCCTCGCCTACGCCAGGACCGCCACGAACAACCCGCTCAAGACGTCTCATTGAGGGATCAGCACCCCGTCTTCCGCCGCCCAGGTGAGGGTCACCGAGGACCCCACCTGGACCCGCGTCGCCCCCTGGGTCGCCACCAGCACGACACCGTCGCGACCGGGCACGAGAACCGAGACGTGTGAGACGCCACCGTAGAAGCTGACGTCGGCCACCCTCCCCCGCAGCGCCCCGGCGCCCTCAATGGCCCCAGAAGGTGCATTATTCACATCTGGGGCATTGGCCTCCGGCGACGTTCCTTGTCCCTCAGCGACAACCTCAGCGCCTTCCAGGGTGTCCTGTACGGCCTCCACGGCGTCACCGGAGCCATCCTGCGCCTCGACGCCCTCGGCGGCGTCCGCGTCGTCGCCCGCAGAATCCCGCTCAGCGCCGCTCTCCGCGAGGACAACCCGCTCGGGCCGTACGGCCAGCAGCGCCGACGCCCCCTCCTCAAGACCGTCCGGCCCGGCCAGCACCCCGAGGCCCTCGCACGACAGGCCGCCCGTGCAGGCCGTACCCCTGAAGAGGTTGTTGGCCCCGACGAAACCGGCGACGAACGGTGTCGCGGGCCGCTCGTACAGCGTGACCGGGGCGTCCACCTGCTCGACCCGGCCCGCGTTGAGGACGGCGATCCGGTCGGCGAGCGACATCGCCTCCTCCTGGTCGTGGGTGACCACGACGAAGGTGATGCCGACCTCGTGCTGGAGCCGCTTGAGTTCGAGCTGCATCTCGGCGCGGACCTTCTTGTCCAGCGCGGACAGCGGCTCGTCGAGCAGCAGCAGCCTGGGCCGTTTCACGATCGCGCGGGCCAGCGCGACCCGCTGCCGCTGACCTCCGGAGAGCCGGTCGGGCCTGCGTCCCGCCGTCTCGGTCAGGCCGACCTTCTCCAGGACCTCCGCCACGCGCTCCCGGATCTCGGCCTTCGGCAGCCGCTCCCGCTCAAGGCCGTAGGCGACATTCTTGGCCACGGTCATGTGGGGGAACAGCGCGTACGACTGGAACATGAGGTTGACCGGGCGGCGGTGCGCGGCCTGGGTGAGCAGGTCGGCGCCGTCGAGGGTGACGGTGCCCGCGTCCGGCTCCTCGAAGCCCGCCAGGATCCGCAGCAGGGTGGTCTTGCCGCAGCCGCTCGGGCCGAGCAGCGCGAAGAACTCCCCCTGGCGGATCTCCAGGGAGACCCCCGACAGCGCCGGGACGTCTCCGAAACGGCGGCTGACATCTGTGATCTGCAGCATCAGGACAGTGACTCCGTCAGTCGGGTCATCCGCTGGGCCGCGATCACCACCGTGAAGCTCACGGCCAGCAGCAGCGTCGCCAGCGCGTTGATCTCCGGGGTGACCCCGAAACGGACCATTGAGTAGATGACGATGGGCAGGGTCGGCGTGGTCGGCGCCGCGGTGAAGAAGGCGATCACGAACTCGTCCACCGAGAGCGTGAACGCCAGCAGCGCGCCCGCCACGATGCCCGGCATGAGCTGCGGCAACGTGACCCGCACGAACGTGGTGAAAGGCGAGGCGCCCAGGTCCCGCGAGGCCTCCTCAAGGGAGTCGTCCACGTGGGTGAGCCGGGTGCGCACGACCGCCGTCACGAACGCCATGCCGAAGACCGTGTGCGCGAGCAGCACCGACTGCAGGCCGAGCGTCATCCTGACCGCCGCGTAGAACACCAGCAACCCGATGGCGAGCACCAGATCGGGCAGTACGGCCGGCAGCACGCCGAGCGTGTCCAGCACCCGTGACCTGGTGTGTCTGGCCAGGCCGACGGCGAGCAGGGTGCCGAGCACGGTGGCCAGCACCGTGGAACCGGCGGCCACGATCAGCGTGTTGACCAGGCCCTCGCGCACCAGGGCGTTCCCGGCGAGCTTGCCGTACCACTTCAGGCTGAGGCCGGTGAAGGAGTAGGGCGACTTTCCGGAGTTGAACGACATGACGACGAGCACGACGATCGGCGTGTAGAGGAACACGTAGGTCGCCCAGAAGGGGACGTACAGCAGACGCGGTCTACGCACGGCGGGCACTCCATGCCTGCAGGAGGAGCAGGACGATCAGCACGGCGAGCAGCGCCAGCGTGAGCGCGGACCCGAACGGCCAGTCGCGCGCGGTGAGGAACTGGTCCCTGATCAGGTTGCCGACCATGATCGAACGCCCGCCGCCGAGCAGTTCCGGGATGACGAAGTTCCCGAAGCTCGGCACGAACACGAACATGCAGCCGGTCAGGACGCCCGGCAGGGTCAGCGGCAGCGTGACCGAGACGAACGTGCGGGCGGGCCTGGCCCCGAGGTTGGCCGAGGCCTCGGCCAGCCGGGGGTCGAGCCGTTCGATCGCCGCGTACAGCGGCAGCACCATGAGCGGCAGGTAGGAGTAGACCAGCCCGACGACGACGGTGCCCTGGTTGTACAGGAACTCGAAGGGGCCGAGACCGAGCTTGCCCAGGGCGGAGTTGACCAGTCCGGGGCCGCTCAGCAGCACGATCCAGGCGTAGACCCTGATCAGCAGGTTCGTCCAGAAGGGCAGCACGATCGCCACCAGGGCGATCGTCTTCCACTTCCTGGGGAGCCTGGCGATCAGGTAGGCCGTCGGGTAGCCGAGCAGCAGCGCGACCAGCGTGGCGACCAGGGCGATCCGCAGCGAGCCGAGCACGATGTCGAGGTAGATCGGATCGGCCAGGCGCACCAGGTTGTCCCCGCTGGCCTCGTAGATGACGCCGCCGAAGCGTCCCCTGCGGAAGAGGGAGAAGCTCAGGACCGTCGCCAGCGGGATCAGCAGCAGGACGATGAGGTAGGCCAGCCCCGGGCCGAGGAAGACGAGCCGTTCCGCCAGACGCGACCGGCGCGACCGAGTGTTCACGGTCGCGCCGGAGACGGCGGGGACTGTCACTGCGCTGCCTTGACCTCGGTGGCGAGTCGGGTGTACTTCACGGAGTCCTCACCCAGGTCGACGATGGACTCACCGGCGAGCAACTGGGACGGGGACATCTGCAGCGGCGCGTTCTTCTGCTTCAGCTCCGTGGGCAGCGCGTCCATGGCGGCCTTGTTCGGCACCTTGTAGAGGATGTTCAGCGCGGCCCAACTGTGGATCTTCGGGTCCAGGATGAAGTTGATGAAGGCGTGCGCCGCCTCCTTGTTCTTGGAGCTGCGCAGCACCACCATCGTGTCGACCCACAGGTCGCTGCCCTCCTTGGGCACCACGAACTTGATGTTCTTCTCCGAGGTGGGGCACCAGCCGTCCCACGCCTCGACCATCACGGCCTCGCCGCTCTTGAGACGGTCGCCGAAGGTCACGTCGTCGTAGCCGAGCAGGTTGGCCTTGGCCGCGACCAGCTTCTCCTTGACCTTGGCCAGGTCCTGGTCGTTGCGGGTGTTGACGGACATCCCGAGCGCCTTGACGGCGGGCAGCGCCAGCCAGCGCTCGGTGGTCATCATGGTGACCTTCTTCCTGGCGTCCTCCGGCGGGCTGAGGATGTCGTTCCAGCTCGTCGGCGGGGTCTTCACCAGGTCGGAGCGGTAGCAGATGCCTGTCGTGCCCCAGGTGTAGGGGACGGAGAAGGTGTTGCCCGGGTCGAAGGCGAGTTCCTTGGCCTCGGGATAGAGGTTGGCCAGGTTGGGGATCAGCTCGGGATGGATCGGTTCGAGCAACCCTGCCGCGTTGAGCGCCTGGGCGTACTGACCGGAGACGAAGGCCACGTCGATGCCGGTGTCGGCGCCCCCGGTCAGTTTGCCCATGATGATCTCGTTGGTGTCGTGCGTGGCCACCTTGAGCTTGAACCTGAGCTTCTCCTCGACGCGCGCGGCCAGGTCCTCGGGGGTGTAACCGGGCCACACCGAGATGGTCACGCTCTGCTTGGAGAGGTTCGCGTTGGGGTTGAGCTGCTCCGCTGACGCCGACGGGCTCGCTTCGGGAAGGGCTGCCGTGGTTCCTCCGCCGCAGGCCGATACGGCTAATGCGAGACCGGCCACCAGGGTGACAGCCGGAAGACGACGGGGGTACCGGGCACGGAACACGGCCGCTACTCCTTCAGTTTTCGGGATAAGTGGTGGACACCGACCGTTACGGACACGGCAGACCAAAGCAGGAGTGTTGCAGCCAACCATAACTTGGGCAAGACTTTGCGCGTCATCACCCCTGGAAAGTTTGGTCCGCCTGTTGCACTCCACTTCAATCTGGACTCGGCTGAACACCGTGCCACAGGCGGGAGACGGGCGCAGCGGTGCGCTGGTCGCCGCGCTGAGCAGCGACGTTCCCCTCCCCTTCACCGTCAGGCGTTTCGGCCCGCCACCCTTCCCGCCGGTCTCCGACTTTTCAACCGGAGTTCAACTGGCGGCCCCCTCTGTTATGGCTTCCGCCGCCGAACGAGGGGTCGGGGTGGACCAGACCAACCACTCGGTGGTCGTCGGGGAGCGCGTGGTCGTCAAGTGGTTCACCCCACCCGCCCCGCTCCCCCAGCCCGCTCCCGACGTGCTCGCCCATCTCGCCGAGGTCGGCTTCACCGCGACCGCCACGCCGTACGCGGCGCTCTGCCGGGACGGGACGCTCCTCGCCCTGGTCACCGCCTACCTGCCCGGCGCCTCGGACGGCTGGCGGTGGTGCGTGGACGAGGCGGCCGCGGGCCGTACGGCCTTCGCCGCCGAGCTGGGCGCGCTGGCCGCCGACCTGCACGCCGCCCTCGCCACCCCGTCCACGACCTTCCCCCATCCGGTACGGCGGGCGGGCGACGGGGGTGACCTGGCCGCCCGTGCCGAGGAGGCCCTGCGCGAGGCGCTCGCCCTGACGGGGGAGGACGACGAGGACGGACGCTGGCTGCGCGAACACGCCGAGGCGCTGCGCGCCGGGCTCGCGCCGCTGGCCTCGGTCGGCACGACACCGCTGGCGCGCATCCACGGTGACCTGCACGTGGGCCAGATCCTGCGCTGGCGGGAGGGGTACGCGGTGATCGACTTCGACGGCAACCCCACGGTCACCGGGGCGGACGCCTGCCAGCCCCTGGCGCGTGACCTGGCCCAGCTCACCACCAGCCTGGAGCACGCCGGGCAGGTCGCCGTCAGGCGTCGCGGCGCCGACCCGCTCGCGACCGGCGCGTGGGCGGCCGAGGCCGTGGCCTCCCTTGAGGAGGCCTACCTGACCCGGCTGACCGGGCACGGCCACGCCGGCCTGCTGGAACGCTCCCTGTTGCATCCGTTCGAGATCGAGCAGGAGTGTCGGGAGCTGATCTACGCCGCCCGGCACCTGCCCCGCTGGCGGTACGCCCCGATGGGCGTCCTGCGCTCCCGGTACCGATGACGGACGCGAACCGTACAAGCCGACGTGTGCGAGCCGTACGAACCACAGAAACCGTACAAGCCGTACGAGTCGCCCGCAGGCCGACAAGCAGAAGGAGAGAGTGTGAATCCCGAGCTGTACCTCGCCGACCTGGAGGCCAAGCCCGCCGCGCTCGCCGAGCTCGCGGGGCTCCTCGCCGGGAGCGACCCCTTCGCCGGGCTCCCCGGCCGGGTCGGGCGGGTGCTCCTGCTGGGCATGGGCAGCTCCCGCTACGCGGCGGGGGTCGCCGCGCTGCGGCTGCGGGCCGCGGGGGTCGAGGCGGTCGCCGAGTACGCCTCCTGTGAGCTGCTGCCCCCGGCCCTGCCGGACACCCTGGTCGTCGCGATCTCCGCGACCGGCGGCAGCAGGGAGACCCTCGACGCGTTGGCCCACTACCGGGGCCGGTCGTTCGTGCTGGCGATGACCAACTCCCCCGGCTCCCCGGTCACCGAGGGGGCCGACCTGGTGGTGCCGATGGCGGCGGGCGAGGAGCGCGGCGGGGTCGCCTGCCGGACCTTCCAGCACACCCTGGCGCTGCTGCTGGCCCTGCGCGACCGGCTCACCGGCGTGGAGACGGACCTGCCCGCGCTGCTGCGCCGTACCGCCGAGGCGAGCGGTGACCTGCTCGAACGCCGTGACCTGTGGCTCGGACCGGCGGCGGAGCTGCTCGACGGGCCGGACGGCGTCCACACGATCGCCCCCGCCGAGCGCCTGTCCTCCGCCGAGCAGTCGGCGCTGATGTTCAGGGAGGGGCCGCGCAGGGCGGCCGACGCCGGGGAGACCGGCGACTGGTCCCACGTGGACGTCTACCTCACCAAGACGCTCGACTACCGCGCGCTGCTGTTCCCCGGCTCGCGCTACGACGCCCAGGCGATGGAGTGGATCGTCCAGCGCGGCTCGGCCGTCCTGGCGGTCGGCGGCGAGGTGCCCGGCGCCAGGGCGAGCGTCCGCTACCGGCACGACGACGACCGGGACGTCGCCCTGCTCACCGAGACCCTGGTGGCCGAGCTCGTCGCCGCCCGCTGGTGGATCGCCGGGGCGTAGAACCAGGTCAGAGGCGGTGCAGGCCGCTGAGGACCCGTTCCAGGGTGGCCAGGTCGGGGCCACCGGCCTCGGCTCTCGGGCGGTGCACGCGCACCAGCCCCTCCGCCTCCATGTCGGAGATCAGGACGCGGGCCACCCCGAGCGGGATACCCAGCAGGGCCGAGATCTCGGCGACCGAGCGGACCTGGCGGCACAGCTCGCTGATGGCGCGATACTCACGGACGTAGGACAGGCCGAGTCTGGCCGAGGTGGCCGAGGAGATCAGGGCCTCCATGGCGAGCCCGGCCGAGGGCGCCGTCCTTCCCCCGGTCACCGCGTACATCCTGACCAGCGAGCTCTCCTCCTCGATCGGCTCGCCCTGCTCGGTAGGCCGCTCGCCGTACCAGGCGTCGTGTCCGGACACGGCTCAGCTCTCCCGCTTCGGGAGTTCGTTGCGGGCCCTGCGCACACCCTCCTGGAAGCTCGACATCCGGGTGCGCGCCACCTCCGCCGACCTGGCGTGCCTGGGCGGGGGCGGATCAGCGGCGGGACCCGCGACGGACCCGGGAACCAGGTTCGCCCTGGGAGTACGGCGTGGCAGCCCGGAGGCGGTGGTGCCGCCGAGGGCCGGGTCGTTCGCCGCCGCCCTGGCCGCCTGCCAGCCGTCGTCCCCCGGCGAGGACCACGCCTCGTCAGACGAGTCCGGGGAGTCCGGGGACCCTGGGGACCCTGGGGACTCGGTGGAGGTCAGGCCGGAGAACGGGGGTGCGGCCCCGGCGCGGAACCAGCCCGACTCGACAGAGGCGAAGATCGGCAGGAACTCCTCCTCCTGCGCCGGGACCACGGTGCCGGGCAGCGGCGTGACGGCCTCCTCGGTCAGGACGGCGGGCGCCGCGAGCACCGTGCTTCCCACGCTGTTTCCGCCGGGGAAACCGAGCGGGACGACCCCCGCCGGGGTGCCCGGCCTGCCGTCCTGGGCGCCGACCAGAGTCAGGAGCGTCTCGGGCAGCAGGACCATGGCGGTCAGGCCGACCTTCTCCTGCGGGCGGAGCTGGACGCGGATGCCGTGCTTGAGCGCGAGGCGGCCGACCACGAACAGGCCCATCCTGCGCGCGGCCGAGGCGTCGGCGCCCTGCGGGCTGGCCAGGCGCCGGTTCACCTCGGCGAGTTCCTCCGGCGTCATGCCAATGCCCTGGTCGGTCACCGAGACCATCACGCCCCCGCCGTCGATGACGCCGCTGGAGACCACGACCGGACTCTCCTTCGGGGAGAAGGACAGCGCGTTCTCCAGGAGTTCGGCCAGCAGGTGGACCACGTCGCTGACCGAGGGGCCGATGACGGCGACCTCGGCCTGGATCCGGATCGCCACCCGATCGTAGTTCTCCACCTCCGACAGCGAGGCGCGGACCACGTCCATCAGCTCGACGGGGGTGCGCCAGCGCCGGGCGACCTCCTGACCGGCCAGGACGAGGAGGTTCTCGCTGTTGCGGCGCATCCGGGTCGCGAGGTGGTCGAGTTTGAACAGGTCGGCCAGGCGCCGGTCGTCGCGCTCGCCGCGTTCGAGCCGCTCGACCAGGGTGAGCTGGCGTTCGACGAGGGTCTGGCTGCGCCGGGAGAGGTTGACGAACATCGCGTTGACCGTGGTGCGCAGCCTGGCCTCCTCGCCCGCGAGCCGTACCGCCTCCCGGTGGACCTCGTCGAAGGCGCGGGCGACCTCGCCGATCTCGTCGCGGGACAGCACCCCGACCGGGGCCACCTCGGCGGGGACCTCGCCGTCGCGTGACTCGCGCACCTGCTGGACGTAGGCGGGCAGCCGGTCCTCGGCGATGCGCAGCGCCTCCCCGCGCAGCCGCCGCAGCGGCTTGACCAGCGAGCGCGCGACCCCGGTGGTGATCAGGAGCACGACCAGCAGCAGGCCCGCGACGCCTCCGGCGGTCAGCAGGGCGCGGCTCTGCTCGGCGGCGCCGAGTTCCTGGCTGCGGGTGACGATGGCCTGGGTGTGCCGCCGTTCGACCTCGCGCATCCGGTCGATGGTGACGGTCACCGCGTCGTACCACTCCCCGGCGTCGTCCTTCTTCGCCAGGTCGAGTCCTTTGAGGGAGGCGCCGGAGGAGGCGCGCAGCAGCACCAGTTCGCGGAGGAACTCGGCCCGGTCGGCGGTGCGGCCGTCGGCGGTCTCGTCGAACAGGCGGCGTTCGTCACTTCCGGCCTCGACGGCGAAGGCCCGGCGCGCGTTGCGTTCCTCGGAGAGCGCGCCGAGGAACCTCTCCATCTGGTCCTGCTCGAACCGCCCGGCGACCAGGACGACCGACAGCAGCGCCCGCTGCAGCGAGAGGGCCTCCTTCGCCCTGGCGAGCGCCCCGAGGGTCAGCGCCTGGCCGAACAGCGTGTCGTCGTCGCTGCCCTTGCCCAGTTCGTCATGGAGGGACAGCAGGTCGCCGATGACCAGGGTGTAGGCGTCGACGGCCGCGTCCGGCAGCAGCGTCGAGCCCATCGCCCTGCTCCGCAGCGGGCCGAGGTCGTTCAACCGGGTGATCACGGTCTCGACCTCGTCCCTGGTCCTGCCGCCCACCACGGTCCTGAGCAGGGCCGCGCTGTCGCGCACGCCCGTCGCCTGGGTGTCCACCGCGTCCATCTGCCGCCGTACGGCCTGCGTCTGGCGCTGCGGACGGCCCTGGGCGATGTACCAGGAGGTCAGGTCGCGTTCCTGGGCCAGCTCGTGGGTGAGGGCACCGATGTGGTCGGAGAGTCTGGCCAGGTCGTTGACCCGCTGGTAGTCGGTGGCGGCGCGCAGGGAGGCGGTGATCTGGATCCCGCCGAGCAGCACCGCGGCCGCCGTGGGGACCAGGATGAGCGCGACAAGCCTGGAGCGCACCCGCCAGTTCCGCAGGCGGAGGCCGCTGCCCGCCCCCTCGATCTTGTGTGTACTCACCGAACACTGCCTCTCGGTGGACGAATACCGGCCGAATTTCCCATGGCTCCCGGCAATTCGAGCACATCTCAACCTATAGGGCCAATCACACACAGCTTGACGAATGGCCACTTACTGGACAGCATTTCCAGACTGGAATCCCCGTTACGGACATCCTTATATATTCATTACGTTTTTCTGTGCCGTGTGACCGTTTACACCGTTCCACCCGGCAATTAAGGACGCCCGTTTAAACCGCAAAACATCTCCAGAAGGCCACATCATTGTAATTCACGATATTTCCCTCATATCTTGACTCACTACGTCCTTGGCCCACCGAATCCGGATGTCAGGTTGGAGGAGTCAGTGGTCCCGTCCGGCGGTGCCGCGATCGAGGTGCGCGGGCTGTGGAAGATCTTCGGCCCCGGCGCCGACCGCGTCCCCCACAGCTCCCTCGCGCGCCTTCCCCCCGCCCTGCTCAGGGAGCGCACCGGCTGCGTCGCCGCCGTCAGGGACGTCACCCTCTCGGTACGGCCCGGCGAGGTGTTCGTCGTGATGGGCCTTTCGGGAAGCGGCAAGTCCACCCTGGTCCGGTGCCTGACCCGGCTGGTCGAGCCGAGCGCCGGGGAGATCACGATCGCCGGGCAGGACGTGCGCGCCGCCACCCCGGCGCAGCTCAGGCAACTACGCAGGCACCGGGTGAGCATGGTCTTCCAGCACTTCGGCCTGCTGCCGCACCGGGGAGTCCTCGACAACATCGCCTACGGCCTGGAGATCCAGGGCGTCCCCAGGGCCAGGCGGCGGCGCAGGGCCGAGGAGCTGCTGTCCCTGGTCGGCCTCGACGGCTTCGCCGACGCCAGGCCCGACACGCTCTCCGGCGGCATGCGCCAGCGGGTCGGCCTGGCCAGGGCGCTGGCGTGCGAGCCCGAGGTGCTGCTGTTCGACGAACCCTTCAGCGCGCTCGACCCGCTGATCCGCAGGGACATGCAGGCCGAGGTCACCCGCCTGCACCGCGAGGTCGGCACGACCATGGTGTTCGTCACCCACGACCTGTCCGAGGCGCTCAGGCTCGGCGAGCGCATCGCGATCATGCGGGACGGCGGGATCGTCCAGCTCGGCACCCCCGAGGAGCTGGTCGGCACCCCCGCCGACGGCCACGTGGCCGCCTTCGTCAGGGACGTGCCCAGGGGCGAGGTGCTCTCGCTGCGCTGGATCTGCCGCCGCCCGCGTGACGGCGAGCGCCTCGACGGTCCCGCCCTGGCCTCGGGGACGGTCATCCGCGACGCGGTGCCGACCGCGATGGGTACGGCGCTGCCGATCGTGGTCGTCGAGAACGGCCGGGCGGTCGGCGTGGTGGACCGGCTCGACCTGCTGTCCGCGATGAGCGGCCTGCCGACGACGGGCGCGGGCCGCGCGTGACAGCCTCCCCCGTGCGAACCGCCCCGGCGCCACCCGTCCTCTCCGAGAGCACGGGCGTGCCCGCCGTACGCGACCGGTGGAGAACGCCTGCGGCGGCGGTGGTCGCGACGGTGGCCGCCTACCTGCTCTTCAGGGGGAGCGCGACGCTGCCCCACGACGACGAGGCGGCGCCGTTCCGGCTCCTCGGCGACCTGCGGGAGTGGGTGGACGCCAACAGGAACGCCAGCCCGGTCTTCCTGTTCCTCGTCAACTACGTGCGCCTGTTCGCGGGAGCCGTGAACGACGGCCTCGCCCTGCTCCTTCGGGAGCTCGGCTGGGCCGGGACCGCGGGCCTGGCCACCGGGATCGGCTGGCTGGCCGGTGGCCCGAGGACCGCGGCGACGGCGCTGGCCGGGTTCTGCGCGTTCGGGGTACTGGGGGTGTGGCCGCAGAGCGCGGACACCCTCGCGCTCGTGCTCGCCTCGGTCCTGCTCTCCCTGCTGCTCGGCCTTCCGCTGGGCGTGTGGGCCGGCCGTTCGGTACGGCTGCGCCGCCTGCTCGACCCGGTCCTCGACGTGATGCAGATCATGCCGACCTTCGCCTACCTGGCGCCGATGGTGCTGTTCTTCCAGATCGGACCGGCCGCGGCCGTCGTGGCCACCACGATCTACGCCATCGCCCCGGCGATCAGGATCACCGCGCTGGCCGTCGAGCGGGTCTCCCCCTCGGCGGTCGAGGCCTCGGCCTCGCTCGGCGCGACCCGCTGGCAGACGCTACGCACGGTCCACCTGCCCCTGGCCCGCCCGACGATCGCGCTGGCCGTCGGCCAGACCGTCATGATGGCGCTGTCCATGGTGGTGATCGCCGCGCTGATCGCGGCCCCCGGGCTCGGGGCGGGCATCGTCACCGGTCTGTCCAGGGCCGACGTGGGTCTCATGCTTCCCTCGGGTGTGGCCCTCGTGGTGATGGCCGTCGTCCTCGACAGGATCGTCACGGCCTCCGCGCGCTCCGCCGTACCCGCCAGGAGCACGCTCGTCGGAGCGGCGGCGCTGACGCTCTGCGGGGTCGCCGCCTCCGGCCTGCTGGGCAACGGGTTCCCTCCCGGCTGGACGCTCCACCTGGCCGGGCCGGTGAACGAGGCCGTGACCTGGGCGAAGTTCTCGTGGTACGGCGTGACGGACGCGGTCAGGAACCTCACGACCGAGGCCCTGCTCAACCCGTTGCAGGAGGTGCTGACCGGCTCCCCCTGGTGGCTGGTGGCCGGGGTCGCGCTGGCCGTCGCCTGGCGCGGCGCCGGTCCCCGCAATGCCGTGGTCGCCGTCTGCTGCCTGCTGGCCACGGCCCCGCTCGGGCTGTGGCAGCACACCATGGAGACGCTGACCACCGTGCTGGTCGGGACGGCGCTGGCGCTGGCGGCCGGGTTCACGCTCGGCGTCGCCTCGGCCCTCTCCCCCCGCTTCTCCGCCGCGCTGCGCCCGTTGCTCGACGCCGCGCAGACCATGCCGTCGTTCGTCTACCTGCTGCCCGCGCTTGCCCTGTTCGGCGCGAGCCGCTTCACCGCGGTCCTCGCCGGCGTGGTCTACGCCCTGCCCCCGGTCGCGCGCCTGGTCCAGGACGGGATCGGCGCCGTCTCCCCCTCGGCCGTCGAGGCCGCGCGCTCCTGTGGCTCGACCGAGTGGCAGGTGCTGTGGAAGGTCAGGCTGCCCCTGGCCAGGGGGGCGATCCTGCTCGCCGCCAACCAGGGCGTCGTCATGACACTCGCCATGGTCGTGGTCGGCGGGCTGGTCGGCGGGGGCGGACTCGGCTACGACGTCGTCTCCGGCTTCGCCCAGCGCGCCGACTTCGGCATGGGACTGGCCGCCGGGGTGGCGACGGTGCTGGTCGGGATCGCGCTCGACCGGATCACCCGGGGCGCGGCAGGGCGCCCCGCAAGGAAAGTCTCCCGAAGGTTTCCCGGAAAGACCGGAAAGAAGAGGATCGCATGAGGATCGGACGCAGCCTCCGCCTGCTCGCCGGCGCTCTCACCGTCGCGCTGGCCGCGGGGTGCGGCGGCGCCAGGGTCGAGACGGGCCAGGCCACGACACCGACATCGACACCGGAGCCGACATCGACGGGCGCCGTGGTGCGGATCGCCGTCAACCCGTGGGCCGGGTACGAGGCCAGCGCGGCGGTGCTCTCCCACCTGCTGGAGAAGAAGCTCGGCTACACCGTCGAACGCAAGAACCTCGCCGAGCAGGTCTCCTGGGAGGGCTTCGAGAAGGGTGACGTGGACGTCATCGTGGAGAACTGGGGCCACGAGGACCTGAAGAAGACCTTCATCCAGGACAGGAAGGTCGCCGTCGAGGCGGGTTCGACCGGCAACAAGGGCGTCATCGGCTGGTACATCCCCGGCTGGATGGCCAAGGAGTATCCCGGCATCACCGACTACCGCAACCTCAACAAGTACGCCGACCTGTTCAGGACCTCCGAGTCAGGCGGGAAGGGCCAGTTGCTCTTCGGCGACCCGTCCTACGTCAGCAACGAGGAGTCCCTGATCAGGAACCTCGGGCTGAACCTGAAGGTGGTCGTGGCGGGCAGCGAGGCCGCGCTGATCGAGTCGGCGACCCAGGCGCAGCGCCAGCGCAAGCCGCTGCTGTTCTACTTCTGGACGCCGCACTGGCTGTTCGACAGGATCGACCTGGCCAGGATCACCCTGCCCCCGCACGCCGAGGGCTGCGACGCCGACCCCAAGAAGGTCGCCTGCGACTACGCAGAACTCGACCTCGACAAGATCGTGAGCAGGAGGTTCGCCGAGACCGGCGGCCGGGCCTACGAGCTGGTCAAGAACTTCTCCTGGACGAACGAGGCGCAGAACGCCGTCGCCAACGACATCACCACCAACGGCATGACCCCCGAGGCCGCGGCGGAGAAGTGGATCGAGGCCAACGAGTCCGTCTGGTCCGCCTGGATGCCCCAGTGAGGACCCTGACCCGTCTCGTCGCGGTAGCCGTACTGCTGGCGTGGCTGCCCGGGTGTGCGGCCCCGCAGCAGAGGCGGCCGGTGACCGGCGGCCTGGTGCGGATCGCCGTCAACCCGTGGGTCGGCTACGAGGCGAGCGCCGCCGTCCTCGGCGTGCTGCTCGAACGGGAACTCGGTTACACCGTGCAGAAGGTGAAGCTCAACGAGACCGAGTCATGGGAGGGAATGGAAAAGGGGACGGTTGACGTCATCGTCGAGAACTGGGGCCGTGAGGCGGAGAAGAAGACCTATATCGAGGAACGGAAAGTCGCGGTTTCCGCCGGGCGCAACGGCAACAGGGGCGTCATCGGGTGGTACGTGCCCCAGTGGATGGCCGAGCGATATCCCGACATCACCGACTGGCGTAACCTCAACAAATACGCCGCGCTGTTCAGGACCCAGAAGTCCGGCGACGCCGGTCAGATTCTCGACGGCGACCCCTCCTATGTCACCAATGACGAGGCCCTGGTGCGCAATCTTCGCCTCGACTACAAGGTGGTCTACGCGGGAAGTGAGAAAGCTCTGATCAACGCCGCCGAGATCGCCACGGAACGGCGCACCCCGCTGCTGATGTACTTCTACGAGCCGCAGTGGCTGTTCACCCGGCTCAAACTGGTCAAGATCAACCTTCCCCCCTACGCGATCGGCTGCGACGACGATCCCAAGAAGGTGGCCTGCGACTACCCGCCCTACCTGCTGGACAAGGTCGTGAGCAGGAGGTTCGCCGAGACCGGCGGCAGGGCCTACGAGCTGGTGCGCAACTTCACCTGGAGCAACGACGACCAGAACGCCGTGTCCGACGACATCGTCAACGGGAACCTGAGCCCGGAGAAGGCCGCGGAGAAGTGGGTCAGGGAGAACGGGATCGTCTGGAAGGACTGGATCCCCACCTGACATCCGGTACGGCACGGCTACGGCACGGACGGCGCCGTGCCGTACCCCGCGTCGGTCAGACCGACATGCCGTAGGCGGCACGGACCCGCAGGACGTGCTCGACCAGCGTGATGAGCGTGGACTTGACGGAGTCGCGGGAGCGGGCGTCGGTGCGCACGATGGGGACGTGCGGGGCGAGCGCCAGGGCCTCGCGCACCTCGTCCTCGGAGTGCAGGAACCTGCCGTCCCAGCCGTTGATGCCGACCACGAACGGGAGCTTGGCCTCCTCGAAGTAGTCGATCGCCGGGAAGCCGTCGGCCAGCCGCCGGGTGTCGACCAGGACCACGGCGCCGATCGCGCCACGGACCAGGTCGTCCCACATGAACCAGAACCGGTGCTGGCCGGGCGTGCCGAACAGGTACAGGATCAGGTCCCGGTCGAGCGACAGGCGGCCGAAGTCCATCGCGACCGTGGTGGTCGCCTTGTTCGGGGTGAGACCGAGGTCGTCGATACCGGCGCTCGCGTCCGTCATCACCGCCTCGGTGGTCAGCGGCAGGATCTCGGAGACGGCACCCACGAACGTGGTCTTGCCGACGCCGAAGCCCCCGGCGACGACGATCTTCGTCGACGTCAGGCCGCCACGGTTAGAGCCTGCGAAGTCCACTGAGAACCCTTTCGAGCATGTTGAGATCCGGTTGTCCCTTGTCGAGGCTCGGCTGGTGGAGACGGACGAGTCCCTCGTCCGCCATGTCCGCGACCAGCACCCGGGCCACGCCGAGCGGGACCCTCAGCAGCGCCGAGATCTCGGCGACCGACCGGAACGCCCGGCACATCCTGATGATGGCCTCCTGCTCGGGGGTGAGCAGGGCCAGCTCCTCGTCCATGATGAACGAGGAGGAGACCAAGGTCTCGATCGCCATGTGGTAGCGCGGTTCGGCGCGACCGCCGGTGACCGTGTAGGGACGGAACAGGGGCTCCTCGTCCCCGCCCCCCTCACTCCCGAGCACGGCCCTCTCCAGCTCCAGCTCCAGCGAGGCTCATGGTCATCTCCCTCGGGAGGCCTGCAGTTCGGCCCGCAGGGCGGGGGTGAGCACCTGGCCCGCGCGGTCGACCAGCAGGGTCATCTGGTAGGCGACCAGTCCCATGTCGCACTCGGGTGAGGCGAGCACGGCGAGCACGGAGCCGTCGCTGATCGCCATGACCAGCAGCAGCCCCCGCTCCATCTCGACCACCGTCTGGGTGACGGCGCCGCCCTCGAAGACGCGGGACGCCCCGACGGTCAGGCTGAGCAGGCCCGCGGCGACGGCGGACAGCTGGTCGGCCCGGTCGTCGGGAAAGCCCTCCGAGCTGGCCAACCGCAGTCCGTCCGCCGAGACGCACACGGCGTGCGCCACTCCTGGAGTGCCCCGGACGAACTCGGTGATCAGCCAGTCGAACCTGCTTGCCTCGTGGCTCAGGATCGTCACGAGCTCTCCTCCCTGTCCGCCAGGGTCCTGGCGGCGTCCTCGTTGAGTTCGGCCCGTCCTCGCCGTACCCCCTGCTGGAAACTCGACAGGCGGCTGCGGACCCGCTCGGGCGAGAGGGGCGGCATCGGAGTCGACGGTGCGGCCGGGACTCCGGCCGTGCCCGGGACAAGGTTGGCCTTCGGCGTGCGCTTGGGCAGGCCCGCGGCGGTGATCCCGCCGAGGGTCGGGTCGCTGGCCGCCTGGGCGGCCCGCCAACCTGCGTCGGCCGCCGTCTCCCAGTTCTCCGGTTCACGGACGGGTGTCCGCGGCCTGAGCGGCCGGGCGACGGGCTCGGAGTCCTGGCCGGGATCGCCGGTCTGGGCCTCCGGTGCGTCGTCACGTGTCTCCGGCTCGGAGATGTCCTGCGCCGCGGGCCGCACCGGCCCGCCGGACTCCTCCGGCTCGTAGGTCTCCTCGGGCTCCTCGGGCTCCTCGGGGCTGACGTACCCGTTGGCCGCCGCCTCGGTCCTGCGGAACCAGGCGGACTCGACCGAGGCGAAGATCGGCAGGAACTCCTCCTGCTCGGGTTCGAGCGGCGAGACCCGTACGGCCGGCATCGAGGCGGTCGCCGGGTCGTCGTGGGCCTCAAGGGCGTCGTGGGAGCTGTGCCCCCAGGCGGAGAAGCCGCTCGCCGTCGAGGGGGGAGCCCCCGCGCCACCGCCCGCGCCGGGGACCGGCCGCTTGGGCAGCGGGTAGGCCGTACCCGCCGGGGCCCCGAGCGAGCCCGAGGCGATGGGCTGGTCGGCGGGGAAGGGGTGCTCGTCGGCGAAGGACGCCGAGGCGAAGGGGTCCTGCTGCGGGAACGAGGGGTGTCCCTGCGCGAAGGAGTTCTGCGGGAAGGAGTTCTGGGAGGTCCGGCTGAGGGAGGTTCCCGCGAACGAGCTCTGGCCGAAGGAACTCTGCCCGAAGGAGCTCTGGCTCTGCGAGTCTCCGCCCCAGGAGGGGGTCTGGCTTGGCTGGGTCGTCTCGACGATGAGCGCGGCCGGGAACAGGACCATGGCGATGAGGCCGCCGGTCTCCTGCGGGCGCAGCTGCACCCGGATGCCGTGGCGCAGGGCCAGGCGGCCGACCACGAACAGGCCCATCCTGCGGGAGACGGAGACGTCGACGACGGGCGGGTCGGCCAGGCGCCGGTTGGTCTCGATCAGCTCCTCGTTGGTCATGCCGATGCCCGCGTCGCTGACCGCGAGCAGCGCGCCGCCGCCCTCGATCATGCTGCTGGAGACCACGACCTGGCTCGCCCTCGGGGAGAACTGGATGGCGTTCTCGACCAGCTCGGCGATCAGGTGGACGACGTCGTTGGCCGCGCTTCCCGCGACGGAGAGCGTGCGGTGCACCTTGACCTGGACCCGCTCGTAGTCCTCGACCTCCGACAGGGAGGCGCGCACGACGTCCACGAGCTTGGCGGGCTGGCTGCGCCTGCGGGAGGGCTCGTGGCCCGCCAGGACCAGGAGGTTCTCCGAGTTGCGGCGCATGCGGGTGGCCAGGTGGTCGAGCTTGAACAGGTCGGAGAGCCGTCCGCCGTCCTCCTCGCCCTTCTCCAGGCCGTCGATCAGCGAGATCTGCCGTTCGACCAGGGTCTGGGTGCGGCGTGAGAGGTTGACGAACATCGCGCTGATGTTGGAGCGGAGCTCGGACTCCTCGGCCGCCAGCCGTACGGCCTGCTGGTGGACCTCGTCGAAGGCCTTGGCGACCTCGCCGATCTCGTCCTTGGTGTCCACGGAGATCGGGGCGACATCCGGTGCCCTGGTCTCCCCGGAGACCCGGAGGTTGCGCACCACCTCGGGCAGCTTGAAGCCCGCCACGTCCAGCGCCTCGGAGCGCAGGCGGCGCAGCGGCAGGACCATCGAGCGGGCGATGAGGACGGTGAGACCGAGGACCAGCATCAGCAGGAGCAGGATCAGCCCGGAGGCGATGATCGCGTTGCGCTGCTCGGTGTCCTCAAGCTCCCTGGCCCGGGTGATCACCGCCGCGGCGACCTGGGTCTCGACCTTCTTCATCCGGTCGAGGATCGTGGTGTTGTCGGAGAACCACTGCTTGACGGCGGCGAAGTCGGTCAGCAGGCGGCCCTGCGGCTGCGAGCCGCTGGCCAGCACGATCGCCCTGGCCTTGGTCAGCTCGGCCCGGTAGACCTTCTCGTCCATCAGGGCCTTGACGAGGAGCTGGCGGTTGGCGCCGCTGGCCTCGATGGTGAAGTCGGCCTTGTACTCCTCCATGCGCGACCTGGAGGCGATGAACTTCTCGATCTCCTGCGCGGTGATCTGCGAGGGGGCGTAGTAGCCCGCGAGCAGACGCGAACGCTGCCGGGAGACCTCCTCCTTGGCACGGGCCAGCGCGCTGAGCGCCCGGGTGTTGCCGATGATCTCGGGGTCGTCGCTGACCAGCGTGAGCTCCTCGTGCAGCTGCAGCAGCGGAGCGATCATGATGCTGTAGCGCTCGGCCCGGTTCGTCCCGGGGAGCTTCCTGAGCTCGCCCAGGCCCGCGAGCTGGTATCCCACGTCCTTGGCGGCCTCGGCCGCGCGCTGGCCGTAGCTGTCGTCGATGCTCTGCAGGTCGAGCCTCACCTGGCTGACCAGCGCGTCGACGGTCTTCTCCTGCGCCGTCGCCACTTCCTGGAGCCCCTGGTTCGAGGGCTGGAAGGCCGCCCAGGCCACACGGTCACGTTCCAAACCGAGAGCCTGTGCCAGTTCTCGCAGCGAACCGGAGTACTCGGCCGCCGAGGCGGTCCGCTGGTATCCGGCCACGCTGTCGATGGAGGCGACCACGCGCGTTCCTGCGAGCACCACGCCCACCACGGTCGGCACGAGGATCAGGGCGGTGAGGCGCGTCCGCACACGCCAGTTCCGCAAACCGAACCGGGCGGCGAAGCGCCTGCCACGGCTGTGTGCCGCGGTTCTGCCGCCCTCGGTTGTCGCCGTCGTCACCGCTCTCGCTCTACCTCTCACCATCACGACATAGGTGGCCCTCATCAGACCACATGGTCACGGGACGCAATCGACATAGCCGACAAACCGGACGCAATCGTTACGAAGGTGACGAGAGAACGATTTCCTATGGTTATCGCAAGGCGGCAAGCACCCGGTCCCGCACCAGTGCCCGCTGGGCCTCGTCAGTCAGAGGACGCCCGGCTCTATCGACAACGTAGAAGACATCCACCGCCTCTGCGCCGAGAGTCTCTACACGTGCGGCTCGCACGTCAAGACCACAGTCTCCAAAAGCCCTGCCGATTCGCCACAATAGTCCCGTTCGGTCCCGTACGCGCACCTCTATCACGGTTGCCGTATTGGACGCGTCGTCAACAATGGTCACCCTCGGTGGCGCGACCGGCACCCGGGGTCGCCGGGCGGAACCGGCTCTGCGGGCGAGGCGCTGCCCGATGTCGAGGCGCCCGGCCAGGACGAGCCGCAGGTCAGCCTCAAGCGTCGCCGGATCGGGCGGCGAGCCGTACTCGGGGACGACCGCGAACTCGATCACCGCCGTCGCCCCCGCCGAGGCGGCCGACGCGGCGCGCACGACCATCCGGTGCGCGGCGAGCACCCCGGCCGCGCTCCACAGCACCCCGGCCCTGTCCGGCGCGACGACGGTCACCGCTCCCCCGTTGACCCGTACGGCGCCGCCACCGTGTCTGGCCAGCGACGTCTGCGCCGCGGAGAGCATCGGCGCGGGCCTGACGGGGGTTCCGGACAGCACCGAACGCACCCGGCGCACGAGGTCGGCGACCAGGGAGGCCTTCCACGAGTTCCACGCGGCGGGTCCCGTGGCGCGTCCGTCGGCGACCGCGAGGGCGGCCAGCAACTCCAGGACCTCGCGTGATCCGACCGCCTCGGCCACCCTGGAGATCGTCACCGGGTCGTCGAGGTCGCGGCGGGTCGCGGTCTCCGGCAGCAGCAGGTGGTGGCGAACCACCCGCTCCAAGGTCTCCACATCTGGCGCGGAGAGTCCCATCCGGGCACCGATATCCCGGGCCACGACCGCCCCGGTCACCGAGTGGTCCCCGGGCCAGCCCTTGCCCAGGTCGTGCAGTAGGGCGGCGATGAGCAACAGGTCGGGACGGGCCACCTCACGGGTGAACGCGGCAGCCCCCGCCGCCGTCTCGATCAGGTGCCGGTCCACGGTGTAGCGGTGCACGGGGTTGCGCTGCGGGCGGTGCCGTACGCGCTCCCAGTCGGGCAGCAGCCCGGCCACCACGCCCGCCTGGTCCAGCTCCTCCCAGACCGGCACCGCGGCCCGTCCCGCGCCGAGCAGCCCGACCAGCGCGTCGCGCGCCTCCGCGGGCCAGGGGACGGGCAGCGGCGGTGACTGTACGGCGAGCGCGTTCACGGTCGCCTGCGCGAGCGGCAGCCCCGCCTCGGCCGCAGCGGCGGCGGCGCGCAGCACGAGGACCGGATCGGCGCGCGGGTCGGCGTCGCGGGCGAGCACGACCTCGCCGCCGTGCTCGACCACTCCGTCGGCGAGCGGGCGGCGCCCCCTGGGCGGAGGGCCGTTGACCAGCCGGTCCACGGCGCGCCAGGTGGCGTCGAAGGCGTGCGTGACCGTCCGCCCGGCCTCGGCGAGGGCGCGCATCAGCGTCTCGGCGTCGAGCAGGCCGAGCACGCCCGCCACCGCGTCCTGTTCCTGGAGCACCAGCCGGTCGCCGCGCCGCCCGGTCACCAGGTGCAGGGCGTGCCGGACGTCCAGCAGCAGTTCGTGGGCCTCCCTGACCCTCGGTCCCGGCGCGGAGGCGACCCAGGCGGCGGCCACCGCCTGCATCGCCTGCACGTCACGGATGCCGCCGCGGGCGTCCCTGAGGTCGGGTTCGAGCAGGAAGGCCAGCTCGCCGCAGGCCACCGCCCGCTGGTCCGCCGCCTCGCGCAGCTCGGCCAGCCTGCGCCGCGCCTCCGAGCGCCACCCGGCGAGCACGCCCTCGCGGGCCACCCTGGTCAGCTCGGGGTCGCCCGCGACGTGCCGGGCCTGGATCAGCCCGAGCGCCGCCTTCAGGTCGTTCCCGGCGACCGTGACGGCCTCCTCGACCGTCCGCACCGAGTGGTCGAGACCCGCGCCGGAGTCCCAGACCGGGTACCAGAGCCGGTCGGCGACGGCCGCCACGTCGTGACGGCCGTCGTACAGCAGGACCAGGTCCAGGTCGCTGCCCGGCGCCTGCTCGCCCCTGCCCAGGCTGCCGACCGCCACGAGCGCCACCCCGCCGGTGCGCTCGGGGGCGCCCGCCGCCCAGGTGCCGTCCCCGTCGTACGGCGGGCCGCAGGCGCTCCTCAGCAGCCCGGCGAGCCAGCGGTCGGTCTCCGCGGCCCGCTCCCTGCGGGCCGCGGCGTAGGAGCGGGTCTCGCCTCTCACCGGCTCACAGCGCCTCTGGGCCGCGTTCCCCGGTGCGGACCCGCACGACCGTGTCCACGGGCACGGACCAGACCTTGCCGTCCCCGATCTTGCCGGTCTGCGCCGCCTTGACGATGACGTCGATGACGTCGTCGGCGTCGTCCTCCTCGGCGAGCACTTCGAGCCGGACCTTGGGCACCAGGTCCACCTGGTACTCGGCGCCCCGGTAGACCTCGGTGTGGCCGCGCTGGCGGCCGTACCCGCTGGCCTCGCTGACCGTCATGCCCCTGACGCCGAACTGTTCGAGGGCGGCCTTGACGTCGTCGAGCTTGAATGGCTTGATGACGGCGGTGATGAGTCTCATGCGTCGACCTTCTTCGCGGTGCTGGGGGCCGTCTTCGCGGCGACCACGGGCGTCCTGACCGTGACGCCGGAGGCGTGCACGGTGCCCAGGTCGTAGCCGGTCTCGGCGTGGGAGGTGATGTCGATCCCGGTGACCTCGTCGTCGGCGCCGATCCTGAAGCCCATCACCCGGTCGATGACCTTGGCGATGACCCAGGTGAGGGCGAAGGAGTAGGCCGCCACGGCGACCGGGCCGAGAAGTTGGAGCCCCAGTTGCCGGAGGCCGCCGCCGTACAGCAGCCCCTTGCCCTGCTGGTCGAGGAAGGGGTAGGCGGCGAGGAAGCCGAGCGAGACCGCGCCGAGCACGCCGCCGACCATGTGGACGCCGACCACGTCGAGCGAGTCGTCGAAGCCGAGGCGGTACTTCAGGCCGACGGCGAAGGCGCAGGCCGCACCGGCGAGGGCGCCGATGACGATCGCCGCCCAGGGGTCCACGAAGCCGCACGCGGGGGTGATGGCGACCAGGCCCGCGACCGCGCCGGAGGCGACGCCCAGGCTGGTGGCGTGGCCGTCGCGGATCTTCTCCACGACCAGCCAGGCGCCCGCGGCGACGGCGGCGGCGATCTGGGTGTTCATGAACGCCAGGCCCGCGGTCCCGTCGACGGCCAGTTCAGAGCCCGCGTTGAAGCCGAACCAGCCGAACCACAGCAGACCGGCGCCGAGCAGCACCAGGGGCAGGTTGTGCGGGCGCATCGGCTCCTTGCGCCAGCCCACGCGCCTGCCGAGCACGAGGGCCAGCGCGAGCGCGGCGGCCCCGGCGTTGATGTGGACGACCGTGCCGCCCGCGAAGTCCTCGATGCCCAGGTCGAACAGCCAGCCGCTGCCCCAGACCCAGTGGGCGACCGGGAAGTAGACCACGGTTGCCCACACCACGGTGAACAGCACCCAGGCGCCGAACTTGACCCGGTCGGCGACGGCGCCGCTGATCAGGGCGACGGTGATGACCGCGAAGGTGAGCTGGAAGGCGGAGTAGACCAGGCTCGGCATCCCGGTGCCGTCGGCCTTGGTCGCGGTGTCCACCAGGCTCTGCAGCCCCAGGGCGTCGAACCCGCCGACGAAGGCGTTGACGATCCCGTTGCCGTTGTCGGTGAAGGTCAGCGAGTGCCCGTAGAGCACCCAGGCGACGGTTACGGTGATGATGCTCGCGAACGACATCAGCATCATGTTCAGGACACTCTTCGCCCTGGTCATGCCGCCGTAGAACAACGCGAGGCCCGGAGTCATCAGCAACACCAGCGCGGTGGCCGTGAGCATCCAGGCAGTGGTGCCGCTGTCGATCTTCATTCGAAGCGACCCTCCTTACGAATGGCGCGTGCCTGTCTCAGGTCGCAGTGAACGCTTCCGGGCTCCGTTGACCTGCCGCGCACTGACGATGCGCCCCAGCGTGTTCCCCGGTGGTTTCGCGACGCCGCTCGATGTGTTTCGGCTCTGTGAAACTCCACCGCACGGTGTTTCAGCCACGTTTCGGACGGAGCCACCCCAGATCACGAAATGTCCGAAACTGCCCCTGCAACCGACCCCAAGCCACCATCCGGTACGGCTCCCGCCAGACCCCTTCCAGCCACCCAAGAATGGGACACCACCGGCCCGAGACCATCACCCAACGGCCTTTTACCCACAAAACAGACGAAAGCCAGCAAAGATCAACAAGATCAGTAATAACCGGCTACGGACCGGGGTCGTGGACCTTATCGTGTGTGACGACAGTGGAATACGCGTACGACAGGAGACCCTCACCTGTGGTGAAACGTGATGATTCACCTTCTCCCCCACAGCAGCAGAAGCCCGAAATCGACACCACGGTTCCGCACTCGGCCCGGATCTGGAACTACTGGCTGGGCGGCAAGGACAACTACCCGGTCGATCGCGAGGCCGGCGAGCAGTTCGCCCAGGTCTTTCCAGGAATCGCCGGACTCGCCCGCGCCTCCCGGCACTTCCTCGCCCGGGTGGTCCGGCACCTCGCCGGAGAGGAGGGCGTCCGCCAGTTCCTGGACATCGGCACGGGCCTGCCGACCGTGGACAACACCCACGAGGTGGCCCAGCGGGTGGCCCCCGACTCCCGCATCGTCTACGTCGACAACGACCCCCTCGTGCTGGTGCACGCCGGAGCGCTGCTGACCAGCACCCCCCAGGGCGTCACCACCTACATCAACGCCGACCTCTACGACCCGGACACGATCCTGGAGACCGCGGCCGAGACGCTGGACCTCACCCGGCCCGTCGCGCTCGTGCTGATGCAGATCACCGGACACATCCGCGACACCGCCGAGGCGCACGCCATCGTGCGGCGGCTCATGGACGCCCTGCCCCCGGGAAGCTTCCTGGCCTTCAACGACAGCGTGGACACCAACACCGACAACCTCGCGGCCACGCAGCAGTACAACGACAGCGGCGCCGCCCCCTACCACCTGCGCAGCGCGCGGGAACTCGCCGGTTTCTTCGACGGCCTCGACCTCCTCGACCCCGGCGTCGTCCCGATCACCCAGTGGCGGCCCGAGGTGCCGTTCCTCGGCCTGACAGACGGCCCGACAGGCGGCCCGGCAGGCGGCCCGGCAGGCGGCCCGGCCGACGACGTCGCCGCGCTGGGCGGCGTCGGCCGTAAGCGATAAACCGGCCACGGGCCGTGAATCCGACCACACGGCGACCGCCTCCGCGCCCCTCGCACGCGAGACGGCCGCCGTGCCGGTCCGGGACCGGCGCGTCGTGGTCCGGCGTCGGCGACCGTCGCCAGAAAGTGACTGAACATGCACATCGAGACCACGAAGGACCTGCGGGAGAACCGGATCGTGGACGGCTCCCCCACGGGGGCCGGGCCGATCGTCCTGCGGATGCTGCTCGGCGTCCGGCTCCGGCGGCTGCGGGAGGAGAAGAACGTCTCCCTTGAGGAGGCGGGCGAGACGATCCGGGCGTCACGTTCGAAGATCAGCCGTCTGGAGCTGGGCCGCACCGGTTTCAAGCAGCGGGACGTGGCCGACCTTCTCACCCGCTACGGCCTCACCGACGAGGCGGAGCGCGCCACCCTGCTGGAGATGGCACGGCAGGCCAGCAGGCGCGGCTGGTGGCAGCCCTACGGTGACCTGGTGCCGAGCTGGCTCGACTCCTATCTCGGGCTTGAGCAGGCCGCCGCGGTCATCCGCGCCTACGAGGTCCAGCTCGTCCCCGAGCTGCTGCAGACCGAGGACTACGCCCGCGCCGCCATCCGCCTCGCCCACCAGGACGCCACGAACACCGAACGCGAGCGCCGCGTCGAGCTGCGGATGCTACGGCAGCAAATCCTGCACCGGCGGAACGCGCCAAGGCTGTGGGCCGTCATCGACGAGGCGGCGCTGCGCCGTCCGATCGGCGGCACCGCGGTGATGCGCGCCCAGTTGGAGCACCTGATCGCCGCGACCGAGCTGAGCCACGTCACCGTCCAGGTCATGCCGTTCAGCGCGGGCGGCCACGCCGCGTGCGGCGGCCCCATCACCATCCTGCGCATGCCCGAGCAGCAGCTCCCGGACGTGGTCTGTCTCCGGCACCACACCGGCGCCGTCTGCCCCGACAGGCCGGGCGACGTCCAGCGCTACTGGCACATCATGAACCAGCTCGTGATCCAGGCGGAGCCCGCCACCGGGACCCGGGACATCCTCAACCGGGTCATCGCGGAACTCCCAGACCTCTGACGGAAACCCGATCCGGTACGGCTCCCCGAGGCCGTACCGGATCGCAGGGTTTCAGGCGGCCATGGCCATCTTCCGCAGCCTGGCCAGGGCGTCGCGCTCGATGCGGCGGGCGCGGTCACGGCCGATGCCGTAGCGCTCGCCGACCTCGGTCAGCGTGTGCTCGCGGCCGTCCACCAGGCCGTAGCGCCAGCGGAGCATCTCGCGGGTCTGTCCCTCAAGGCCGGTCAGCCACTCCTCAAGACGCTCGCGCTCAAGGATGTCCATGGCCTGCTGCTCGGGGTCGGCCCACGTCTCGTCGGCGATCATGTCGCCAAGCTCGGTCTCGTCCTCGTCACCCACGCCGAGCTGCAGGGAGACCGGGTCGGAGGCCCAGCGGCGCAGCTCACGCACCCGCTCGATGGGCAGTTCGAGCACCTCGGCGAGGTCGGCGTCCGTCGGCTCCTGGTCGAACTCGGCGAGCATGTCGCGCCTGACCCGCATCAGCCTGGTCATCTGCTCACCGGCGTGGGTCGGCAGGCGCACCGGCCTGGCCTGCTCGTGGATCGCCCGCCCGACGGACTGACGGATCCACCACGTCGCGTACGTCGAGAACTTGTAACCCCGCCGATAGTCGAACTTCTCAACCGCCCTGACCAGGCCGAGGTTCCCCTCCTGGACCAGGTCGATCAACGGCATTCCGCGCCCCGAGTATTTGCGCGCGACCGCCACCACAAGACGTAGGTTGGCCTGAATGAACTCGTCCTTGGCCCGCTGTCCGGAAACAGCAAGTCGTTCGAGCTCCTCGTCGGCCGCGTCCCCGATCCGCGGCTCCGGCGAGCCGCCGTCGAGCAACTGCTCAGCGAAGAGACCGGCCTCGATCCGCTTGGCGAGCTCGACCTCCTCCTCCGCGGTGAGCAGGGGGACCCGCCCGATCTCAGCCAGGTATGTCCCAAGCAGGTCTCGATCAGAGACGTGCTGATCCTGCGTCCGATTCCCCGTCGGCCTTGCCATCAGATGGCACCTCGTTCCGCCTGCTTATGGCAGGCCCGCGCGCTCAATCGAGACCCCGGGCGCGCGAACATGCCGCTTGCCTCAACAACGCCCGGACCAGGGCAAAGATTCCCCAAAAAAGTACGCCGAGAGAACGGTTTTGGATTTCCTCCTCAAGGAGGATGTTCCAGGACACAGCATCATGAGGTCGCCCGGTTCCCTGTCGGGGAGGGCTCAAACCACACCGGTCAGAGGTGATCCCCGCGCACTTCCGCGATCACCTCGGTGAGGGCCGCTCCCACGTCGCCCAGGACGTGTCTGCCCTCCTCGACCACCCGGCGGCCTCCCGAGACCACGGAGTGCACGTCCCCCGCCGTCGCGGCGAAGATCGTGATCTCCACGGCGTCCTCGGGGCAGGCTCCCGCCGTACGGACCGAGTCCAGGCGCACCGAGACCAGGTCGGCCCACGCGCCCGGCACGAGCATGCCCGCCTCGGGGAAGCCCAGCGAGGCGTGTCCCGAGGCGGTGGCGGCCTGGAGGAGTTCGGCGGCCGTCCAGTGGCCGCGCCGCTCGGTGACCAGCCGTTCGCCCAGCTCGACCCCGCGCGCCTCCTCGAACAGGTCGATCACCGCCTGGCTGTCGGAGCCGAGCGTGACGGGTGAGCCCGCGTCGAACAGCGCCCTGACGGGTCCGAGCCCGTCGGCCAGGTCCCGCTCGGTCGTCGGGCACGCGCAGACGTGGGCGCGCGACTGCCCGAGCAGCGCCACGTCCACCTCCGACAGGTGTACGGCGTGCACGGCGGTGGCGCGGGGTCCCAGGACGTCGTGCTCGGCGAGGAGTTGGACGGGGCTGGCGGTGTAGGCCTCGACGCAGGCGGCGTTCTCCTCGCGCCGTTCCGAGACGTGGACGTGCAGCGGGACCGCGTGGTGGTGCGAGAGGGCGCCGACCACGGGCATCTGCTCGGCGGGCACCGCGCGCACCGAGTGGAGGGCGACCCCGATCTCGACGTCGTGTTCTCCCCGGTAGAAGCCGAGCAGTTCCTCGACCCGGACCGCCCACCGCTCCGAGTCTCCGTCGCCGAAGCGCAGCTGGGCGCCCGTCAGCGGGACGCCGATGCCCCCGGCCAGGTAGCAGGTGTCCAGCAGCGCGATGCGCAGTCCCGCCCGTCGCGCGGCCTCGACGAGCGCGTGGCCCATGGCGTTCTGGTCCTCGTACGGCCTGCCGCCCGGCGTGTGGTGAAGGTAGTGGAACTCCCCGACACAGGTGATCCCGGCCAGCGCCATCTCCGCGAAGACGGCAGTGGCCAGCCGGTGGTGGGAGTCGGGGTCCAGGGCCGCGGCGACGCCGTACATGCGCTCGCGCCAGGTCCAGAAGTTGCCCTTCTCCCGCTGCGTCAGCCCGCGCAGTGCCCGGTGGAAGGCGTGGGAGTGCGCGTTGGCCAGTCCGGGCAGGGTCAGGCCCGCCAGCCGTACGGCACCGGCGGGAGGGGTGGCGACGCCGGGGGTGATCTCGGAGATGCGGGAGCCCGCGACCGTGACGAGCACCCCGGGGACGACCTCGCCCGGCGGCAGCCAGGCCAGCTCACACCAGTAGTCCGTCTCCGGCGCCTCTGAGGAGGACGGGGACGCTGCGGCGAACACCCTCCATTATGTGAACAGGGTCGTTCACGGGCGTCCCGCGCGGCTCACATGAGGCGCAAAAGGGTCGTCCAAGACACCGCTCAGTTGACCGGCCCCGTCGAGGGGCGGACGGTGATCTCGGTGATGTGGGCGTCGGGGGTGGCGGTCACCGCGGTGAGCACAACCCGCGCCACCGACTCGGGCGTCAGATATCTGTCCGGCTCGTAGTCGGCGCCCTCCTGTTCGCGGACCCCGCGCTGCATGTCGGTCGCGATCCGCCCCGGGTGGACGGAGGTGACCCGCAGGGCGGGCTCCTCAAGGCGCAGCGCGTCGCCGAAGGCCCGCAGCGCGAACTTGCTCGCGGCGTAGGGCGCCCAGTCGGGGTTGGCCCGCAGGCCCGCCCCGGAGTTGATCAGCACGACGTGCCCCGAGGCCGCGCGCAGGGCGGGCAGCAGCAGCCGGGTCAGCTCGGCGACCGCGACCACGTTGACCTCCAGCGTGCGCCGCCAGACCTCGGCGGGCGTCTGGGCGATCCGCCCCAGGATGGCTACCCCGGCGCTGTGCACCAGCACGTCGAGCCGGTCGATCCCCGCGACGTCGGCCTCGGTGACGGCGGTCAGCTCGACGGGCCAGGGACGCGAGCCGGGCAGCTCGGCCGACAGCGCGGCCAGCGCCTCGGCGTCCCGGCCGCCGAGCAGCAGGTCGTGGGTGGGGGCCAGGGCGCGCGCGACGGCGGCGCCGACCCCCCGGGAGGCCCCCGTCACCAGGGCCAGGGGACGTTCGGACATGTGGATCACCCTACCCGTGGCTCCCGCGCCACAGTCGGCACCGTAGCCCACGTTTGACACGGTATTCAAACTTGAATAAAAAATTGCATATGTCCTCAACGCGTGTTCTACTGCTCGGCGTGCTGCTCGACGGCCCTCTCCACGGTTACGAGGTACGGCGCCGCCTCGAACTCATGGGCACCCAGCACTGGGCCAACGTGGCCTACGGCTCGATCTACCACGGGCTCGCCAAGATGGCCGACGAAGGTCTTCTTGAGCGGGTCGAGGAGGGCAAGGGAGGCAAGACCGTCTATGGCATCACCGAGATCGGCCGCGCGGAGTTCGCCCGGCACCTGATGAGCCACTGGTGGGAGATCAAGCCGATCGTGGACCCGTTCCAGGTCGCTCTCACCTTCATGGACCGGCTCTCACAGGCCGACCTGACCTCGGCGATGGAGGCCAGGGCCGCGCAGCTGCGCTTCTCGATCTCCATGACCGAGCGCGCGATCGGCGGCAAGCGGGCCTTCGGCGCCCCCCGGCACATCGACGAGTGCCTGCGCCTCAACATCCTCCAGCTCCAGGCCCAGCTCACCTGGGTCGAGGAGGCCATGGAGAAGGTGAGGAACGGGGAGCTGCCCTGAGAGAGGACTTCCCCGGCCACCCCCCAACATCCGGAGAAACGGAGTGTCATGATCATCGAAGCGCGCGGCCTGCGCAAGACCTTCACCAGGCGCGGACGCGGCGGAACCGAGCGGATCGAGGCCGTCAGGGGCATCGACCTCTCGGTCGCGGAGGGCGAGATCTTCGCCGCCCTCGGCCCCAACGGGGCAGGAAAGACCACCACCGTCAGGATGCTCGCCACCTTCACCGCCCCGACCGAGGGGACCGCGACCGTCGCGGGCCACGACGTGGTACGGCAGGCGGCCAAGGTCAGGGAGCGGATCGGATACGTGGGCCAGACGGGCGGGATGGACGACAACGCCCCCGGCCTCGACAGCCTCCTGCTGGCCGCGCGCATCGCGGGCCACTCCCGCAAGCAGGCGGCCGTCCGCGCCGACGAGCTGCTCGCGGCCTTCAGCCTGACCGAGATCGCCAGGCGCCCCCTCAAGACGCTCTCCGGCGGTCAGAAGCGGCGCTTCGCACTGGCCGTCGGCCTGGTGAACCGGCCGCCGCTGGTCTTCCTCGACGAGCCGACGACCGGCCTGGACCCGCAGAACCGCGCCAACCTGTGGCAGGAGGTGCGCGCCCTGCGCGACCAGGGCACCAGCGTGCTGCTGACCACCCACTACCTGGACGAGGCCGACGCCCTGTGCGACCGGCTTGTCATCATCGACAACGGCCAGGTCGTGGCCGAGGGCACCCCGCAGGGGCTCAAGAAGGAGATCGCCGGGGACGTCGTCACCCTCAGGGTGGACGACCAGGCCGCCGCGCTCGCCCTGCTCGCCGCGCAGCCGTACATCAAGGAGACCCAGGAGCGGGACGGCGCGCTGCTGGCCTATCTCGACGACGGCGAGCGCAACCTGACCGGTCTGCTGCGCGCCCTTGAGGCCGGGGGCCTGGCCATCCGGTCCATCTCGCTCGACCGGGCCACGCTGGACGACGTCTTCCTGCGGCACACGGGCCGCTCCCTGCGTGACGCCGCCTGAGACCATCCAACCGACGGAACGTTAGGACCCCCCATGCTCCGGCACACCGCACTGTTCTTCGGCCACGAGTTGCGCACCGTCCTGCGCAACCCGGCCTGGGCGCTGATCGGCATCATGCAGCCCGTGCTCTACCTGCTGTTGTTCGCCCCGCTGCTGACCACGACCACCCGGGGCGGGACGATGGGTGAGGCGCTGCGGATGTTCACCCCCGGCGCGATGATGATGATCGCGCTGTTCGGCTCCCTCTTCACCGGCTTCGCCATGATCAACGAGACCCGCAACGGCGTGCTCGAACGGCTCGCGGTCAGCCAGGCCTGGCGGCCCGCGATCATCCTCGGCCGGGTGCTCAAGGACATGCTCGTGCTCGCCTGCCAGGCGCTGCTGGTGATGGGCGTCGCGGTGCTCATGGGCCTGCGGCTGAGCCTGGCCGCGGCGCTGCTGATGCTGCTGCTCATGGCCGCCACCGGCCTGTTCGCCGCCAGCCTCTCCTACGGCCTGGCGCTGGCCATCCGCGACGAGAACGGCCTGTCGCAGATCGTGCAGTTCTTCGCCCTGCCGCTGACCCTGCTGGCCGGGATGCTGCTGCCGGTCTCCCTCGGGCCGCAGTGGATGCAGACGGTCGCCAGGTTCAACCCGCTCTACTACGCGGTCGAGGCCGGGCGCTCGCTGTTCGCCGAGCGCCTGACCGACAGCACGATCCCGGTGGCCTTCGCCGTCTTCTTCGTGCTCGGCGCCCTCACCCTGACCTGGTCCGTGCGCTCGCTGAGGAAGCTGGCGGGCTAGCCGTGCCCGGCCGGTCCGCGAAGACCCCGGCCCGGTCGATCATCCGCTCGTACTCCTCAAGCCTGGCCCGCGTCCGCAACGGCGTCGCCTCCGCCATGGCCTCGACCAGCACCATGGCCAGGGCGAGCGGCGCCGTGTGCGCGTCGAACACCGGGCGCTCCCCGACGGGGGCGTCCAGGATCACGTCCGCCTCGAACGGCACGTCCCGCCTGTCGGTGATCACCGCGGTCCGCAGGCCGAGCTCCCTCGCGGCCCGCAGGGCCCGTACGGCCTCGGCCGGATAGCGGGGCAGCACCACGGCCACCAGCCAGGCGGCTCCCGCCCTGCGCGCGGCGTGCAGGCCGTCGGCAAGCTCGGAGCCGCCGTGGGTCAGCAGCCGCACGTCGGGGTGGATCCTGCGGGCGAAGTAGGCGAACGTGGTGGCCAGCCCGCTCGAAACCCGCAGCCCGAGCACGGGCAGCGGCTCGCACCCGGCCAGCGCCGCGCCCAGCTCGGCGATGACCGCGGGGTCGGCCAGCCGGTCACGCACGTTCCTCAGGTTCTCGATCTCCGTGTCGATCGCGGTCTGCAGGTCGTTGGCCCGTGAGGGGGGCCGCTCGCTCACCACGAAGGGCCGAAGCGCCTGCCGCAGCTCGGGGTAGCCGGCGAAACCGAGCGAGGTGGCGAACCTGGTCACCGAGGGCTGGCTCACCCCGGCCCGTTCCGCGAGCTCCACGCTTGACAGGAAGACGGCCTCGGCCAGGTGGTCGTCGAGGTAGCGCGCGATCCGCCGCTGCACGGGCGAAAGCCTCCGGCCCTCCAGAAGTCGATCGAGTCCTTCCCCCACGTGCCCTCCAACCGCTCCACCCTCCACCGGCATTCCCTCTCCCTCCCGCCCCGGTGTCGTTCATACACCTCGCGGAAAGGTGGATATGACGGTGGAAGGGATGCAAGCACGAAAAAGGGGGCGCCCCAGGCCGCACGCCGGGACGCCCCACCCTTTCCGAATGCCACATCGGCCTGTGTCCTGGCCCTGTCCCGCACGGACTGGACCGGAGGCCGAACCCGGCGAGCGTCCCGACGGACGCTCCTGAGCGAAGAAGAGGCTCCGCACAGGGCGGGATGCCCGGTTTCCTCCGCCGCCAACCGACGCCGGAGACCGGCGCCCGAACCATCGCCCTCCCCACCACGTAAATTTGCGGGAGCCGTACGAAACGTGGGGGATCAGTTCGACTCCGCGGCCGGTTCGCTCAGGTCGGCAGCAGGAACTGGGTCGCGGCCAGCTCGCGGTAGAGGTCGTCCTCGTCGAGAAGCTCCCCGTGGGTGCCGACCGCCCGCACTCCCCCGCCCTCCATGACCACGATCCGGTCGGCGCTGGTCACCGTGGACAGGCGGTGCGCGATCACCAGCACGGTCGTCTCCTTGGCCACCTCGGCGACCACCTCGCGCAGCCGCATCTCGTTGACCGCGTCGAGCTGGGAGGTCGCCTCGTCGAGCAGCAGGACCCTGGGCTTGCGCAGCAGGGCGCGGGCGATGGCGACCCGCTGACGCTCTCCGCCGGAGAGCATGATCCCGCGATGGCCGACCTCGGTCTCCAGGCCCTCGGGGAGCCGGGCGACCAGGTCGTCGAGCCGGGTCAGCGAGAGCACCCGCCGGACCTCGGTCTCCTCGACCCCGGGGGCGGCGAAGACGAGGTTCTCCCGCAGCGTGCCGTCCAGCACGGGCGCGTCCTGCTCGACGTAGCCGAGCACGGCCCGCAGGTCGGGCAGCGGCCAGTCCCGCACGTCACGGCCGTCAACGGTGATCGTCCCCGACTGCTGCTCGTAGAAGCGTTCGAGGAGGGCGAAGACCGTGGACTTGCCCGCCCCGGAAGGGCCGACCAGGGCGGTCAGGCCACGCGGCGGGATGTCGAAGGAGACGCCGTCGTGCACGACGGGCCGGTCCTCGCCGTAGCGGAAGACCACGTCCTGGAAGCTCACCCCCGCCGGAGCCGTGCCGGGCGCGTCCGTCAGCGTCCCGATCTCCTCGGTGGGGAGGTCCTCGATCTCCCTGATCCTCCTGACCGCGGCCAGGCCGTTCTGCATCTGGGTGAAGCCCTGCACGAGCTGGCCGACCGGAGCGACCAGATAGAAGAGGTAGAGCAGGAAGGCGACCAGCGAGGAAACCGCGAGCGCGCCCGAGGCGACCCTGGCGCCGCCGACGCCGAGCACGGCGACGAAGGCGAGCTGGGCGGCGACCCAGGCGGAGATGCCCGCGATCGAGGTCCACCAGGCCACGGCGATGCCCCTGTCACGCGCCTCGCGGGCGGCGGCGTCCACGGTGGCGATCTCGCGCTCCTCGGCGCCGCTGGCCTTGACCGTGCGGAAGGCCTGCAGCACCCGGTCGAGCACCGCGCCCATCTCGCCGACCGCGACCTGAGCCTGCGTCGAGGCGCGCCGGATGCGCGGCATGACCAGCCCGACGAGTGAGCCGACCAGGACCAGGACGCCCAGGGTGACCGCCAGCAGCAGGCCGTCCATGAGCACCATCATCACGATGGCGCCGACCAGCATGAACACCGCGCTGACCATCTCGACGACGCCCTCGGTGAACACCGCGCGCAGCAGCGTGGTGTCCGAGGTCACCCGGGACAGCAGGTCGCCCGGTTTGAGGCGGTCCACCTCGGAGACCCGCAACCTGAGGATGCGGCCGACCAGTCCCCGCCTGGCGGTGAAGACGACCCCCTCCCCCATGCGTTCGAGCACGTATCTGCCGAGCGCCCCGACGGCCGCGCCCACGATGACGGCGGCCGTCAGGCCGATCACGGGGCCGACGAGGGAGCGGTTCTCACCGAAGGCGTCGATGACGGTCTTGGCGAGCAGGGGCATGGCCAGGCCGGCGAGCGAGCCGACCAGGCTGAGCACGCCGCCGAGCAGCAGGGCGGGCCGGTGCGGCCTGACGTAGGCGAGCAGCGGGCGCCACGACGCGGTCTCCGACAATTCCTGTCTCCTTCTGAGCTGACCTGACCGGCCCTCGATCGACGTGCTTCATATCTACTGCGCACGCGTCCTTTTCGAGAGGCATGGCCGGTTTCATAGACGAAAGTCGCTGCCGTCAACATAGGTTGACACGATCGATGGCGTCAACCCCAGTTGACGTCAGGGGAGGCCGGGGGCGCCGCTTCCGTCTCCCCAAGGGAAAAATCCTTGAATTTTCTGCTCTCTCACCTGTCCCGGCGCGCGAAAAGGCCGGTCAGAACCGGGAGCATTCCAGCGGCGATCGGGCGGAACCGCCGGACCGCCCGCGCCGAGATCGAACGTTCGCCGGCACGACGGAGGAGCCAGGGATGCTCCCCCGCCCGCGTCCGTGAGGCCGATCCCGCCCTCGGGAGGTTGTCATGACATCAGCAGAGGTCCCACCACCTACCGGGAACGCCGGGACACCGTGTCCGGAGGGGGCGGAGGCACAGCCGCACGTGGACAGGCCGGAGCCGGGGGCCTCGCGTCACGGCAGGTCCTTTTTCGCCCTTTCCTGCCTGACGGTCGCGATGTTCCCGGCCTTCGCCCTGCCCGCCGTCGCCCTGGCCCCCGCCCATGCCACCGTTCTGGCCGCGCATCCGCTGGGGGACTTCACCGTCAACCACTACGACGGCCTGCGGATCACCCCGGACCGGATCGAGAACACGGCGGTCCTCGACAGCGCCGAACTGCCCACCCTCCAGGCCCTCCCCGAGATGGACGCCGACGGCTCGGGCGAGGTGTCCGACGCCGAACTCGCCGCGTACGGCGCCGCCCGCTGCGCCGCGCTCGCCGGGGCCCAGCGGCTGACCGTGAACGGCTCCCCCGTCGCCTGGCGCGTCACGGGGACGGGCCTGCGGTACGCCCCCGGCCAGAGCGGCCTGCGGACCAGCCGCCTGACCTGCGGCCTGGCCGCCGACGTCCACGCGCGGGGGACGGTCGGCTTCAGCGACGACTTCCTGCCGGACCGGACCGGCTGGCGGGAGATCACCGCGGTCGCCTCGGGGGGTGTGCGCCTGATCCGGTCCTCCGTCCCCGGCACGAGCGTCAGCGAGCAACTGCGGACCTACCCGGATGATCTGCTCGCCGCCCCGCTCGACCAGCGGACGGCGCGGTTGAACGTCACCCCGGAGACCGGCCCCTCGGCGGCCGTACCGCCCCCGCTGTCCGGCCTGTCCGAACTGTCCGGCCTGTCCGGTGGGCCGCTCGGCGGGGTGACGGTCTGGCTCGACCACACGTTCACCGACCTGGTCGGCACCGACTCGCCGACCGCGCCGCTCGGGCTGCTCGCGGTGCTCATGGCCGTCGCGCTCGGCGCGGGACACGCCCTCATCCCGGGACACGGCAAGACCATCATGGCGGCCTACCTCGCGGGCAGGCAGGGGCGTCCGCGCGACGCGCTGGTCGTCGGCGCGACCGTCACCGTGACCCACACCGTCGGCGTCCTGGTGGTCGGCCTGCTACTGACCGTCCTGTCCGCCTTCACCGGCGAGGCCGTGCTCGCCTGGCTCGGCCTGGCCAGCGGCCTGCTGATCACCGTGGTCGGCGCCGGGCTGCTGCGCTCCGCCTGGCACACCCACCGCACCGGCGAGCACCCGGCCCACGGGCACGGGCACGGCCACTTCGGCGCCGTTCCTGAAATCCCCGCCCACGAATACGCCCCGGCCCCCGTGAGAGAGGGTTCGCGGGTAGCCGTACTCGAACGGCGGATCCAGGAGGCCCCCGCCGCCCCCGCGCCCCGCTCGCGGCGCGGGCTGGTCGGGCTCGGGGTCGCGGGAGGGCTGGTGCCCAGCCCCTCCGCGCTCGTCGTCCTGCTGGGCGCGATCGGCCTGGGCCGCACGTGGTTCGGAATCGCGCTGATCCTGGCGTACGGCGTCGGCATGGCGGGCACGCTGACCCTCACCGGGTTGCTGCTGGTCAGGATCGCCGGGCGGCTCGGCCGTCTGGCGGCCGGGGGAAACGGGGTGGCGGCCCGCCTGTCCTCGCTCCTGCCGGTCGGCACCGCCGTGGTCGTCATGCTGCTCGGCCTCGGCCTGACCGTGCGGAGCCTCATCGGGGCCGCGTGAGCGCTACTGCGTCTCCTCCTGCAGGCGCGCCCACAGCCCGGCGAGCGCGTTCACGTCGCCCGAGCTCCTGAGGGAGTTTCCGTCGGCCTTCCTCCTGTTCCACAGGTGGAGCAGGAGGTCATCGGGCTCGCCGTCGATCCGCGCGTCCGGCGTCGTCCCCTCCGGCGCCCACGCCACGCCGTCCGCGCGCAGCGTCACCGCCCACTGCCGCCCGCCGCAGCCCAGGCCGACCGTACGGCCGACGCCCTGCTCCCGCTCCGGCCTGCCGCCGAAGTCGTGGGTGATGAAACCGAGCAGCTCGTCCACGCCGTCTGCCGCGAGGTCCGGATCGACCGGGGTCGGCCCGCCGTGGATCAACTCGGCGTCGACCCGGTGGACGGCCGTCTCCTGGGCCATCCTGCGGTACCAGAAGCCGACCGTCTGGTCCGGGGGGAACCACGTGTGGGAGGGAGCCCCGGGACCGCGCAGGACGAGCTGGTCGAGCAGCGCCGCACGGTGGGAGAGGAACCAGTCCGTGATCGTGGCGTCGCCGGGCGGCGGCGCCTGCTCGTCCTCGCCCGGTTCGCGCCCGAGCCGCATGCACAGGACCTTGTGGTCGTAGACCCCTCCGACGTGGTGGAGCAGGTCACGGCCGGTCCAGCCGGGGCACGAGGGCACCCGGGCGTCCAGCCCCTGAATCGCGGCCGCGAGCAGGCGATCGCCGTCGGCGCGGATCAGGTCGAGGTAGCGAGTGTGATCCATGGCGACATCCTGCCGTACGGCCCCGACAAACCCACCCTCCTCAACCGGGCTGTCACCGGGCGTCCAGCACCTCGCGCAGCAGCTTGCCGAACTCCGCGGGATGGGTGCTGAGGCCCGTGTGCCCACCGGGGAAGTGGACCAGCTCCGTGCCGAACAGCTCGGCCAGGAAGGCCGCGGGCCGGTAGGGCAGTTCGCCGTAGGAGTCGGTCCCGCCCGCGAGCACGAGCCGGTCGGACAGGGCGCGCAGCCGGTCCACGTCCGGGACGTAGGCCATGAAGCCCGGGATGATCTTCCCGACGAAGTAGGGCGCGTCGGCCATCGAGCGTTGGACCCGCGCCGCGGCCCTGGGCGACAGCTCGGCGGCGGGCCGTACGTCCGGGGAGTCGCCTGGCCGTCTGAGACCGGCCGCGAGCACGGTCGCCGCGGCCATCGGCCCCTCCCTGTCGTAGGCGTCCCTGACCTGGGCGAGCATCGCGCGGTGCGCGGCGGCGTCCGGCAGCACCTCGACCACCGGTGGCTCGTGCGCCACGACGCGGCCGATCCGTCCGGGCTCCGAGGTGAGCAGGTGCAGCGCGACGATCGCCCCCGAGCTGCAGCCGACCACGTCGGCGGACGCCCCCGGGGACACCAGGTCGAGCAGCTGGAGGGCGTCGGCGGCGTGCCGTTCGACCCGCTGGGGTCCCTCGGGGTCGTCCAGCGGGCTGCGGGCCAGGCCGCGCGGGTCGTAGGTGACGACCGTGCGGTCTTCGGCGAGGTCATCGACGATCTCCTCGAAGGAGTCGGCGCCGCCCGTGCCTCCGGGGACGAGCAGCAGGAGCGGCCCCCGCCCGCGCACCTCGTAGTGCAGTTCCGCGCCCTCGACGCGCAGGCGTCCGATGGTCGTGCCGGTCATGTCGTGTTTCCTTCCTTGTCCGGGTCGTCCGGCCAGTGCTCAAGGAGGGTGTGCAGGGCGTCGAGGCAGCGCGACCACGACTCCTCGACCGGACGCGTGTGCGCGAACCCGCCCGCCGCCTCAAGGCTGATGAAGCCGTGCAGCATGCTGCGCATCAGCCGTACCGCGTCGGTCAGGTCGGGCTCCCGCAGGGCGTAGGCGCGCAGCATGCTGTAGGTCAGCTCGACCGCGCGCTTGGGCCCCCGCGCCACGGCCAGCAGCTCGGGGTCGATCTCCGTCGGGATCTGCGTGGCCGTGTAGCGGCCCGGGTGCTCGCGGGCGTAGTCCCGGTAGGCGCCCGCGTAGGCGACCAGCGCGTCCCGGCCCGCCAGCCCGGCGGTCGCCTCCGCGATGCGGACGGTCTTCTCGTCGGCCGCCAGCAGGGCGATCCGCCCGCGCAGGTCCTCAAGGCCGCGAACGTGCGCGTAGAGGCTGGCGTCCTTGACTCCGAGCCGCCGCGCGAGCGCCGACATGGTCAGCCGTTCGAAGCCGACCTCGTCGGCCAGCTCGGCACCGGCGAGCGTCACCCGCTCGACCGTCAACCCGGCCCGTGCCATACGCACCCCCATTTCCTAGGACCCCTAGACTATAGCTAACCCTACCAGCTTCTGCCTAATACTATTAGGTTCACAGGGCGCACGACGGCGCGTGACGGGTTCCGGACAGGGCTAGCGGCGGGGGCGCAGGCGGGAGGAGGGCAGGTCGTGACGGCCGGAGACGAACTCCTGGAAGGCGATCTTGACCTTGATGACCGGGCGGCGCCAGCGCTCCTCACGGCGTTGCGCCCTGGCCATCTTGCCCGGCCTGGGGTTGCGGGAGCCGGGGGCGAAGAACCAGTGCGCCCACGGAGAGCCCGGCCTGGCCAGCCGCAGGGCCCCGACGATCAGCAGCAGCGGGACGAACAGGCCGACCATGCCCGTCCAGATCTTCCCCTTGAGCAGGGTGACCACGGCGAGCAGGAGGTTGAGCCCGAGATAGCCGACCGCCAGCCACACCCCCTGCCACGTGCCGTCCGGCCGTTCCCAGCCCAGCGGGCGCAGCCCGAGCAGGAGCAGGCCCGTGACGGCGATCGCGATGAACACCGCGTCGACCGACGTGCGGCCTTCTTCCTCCCAGTAGACGTCGTGCAGGTGCAGGATCAGCGCGAACTCGTCCAGGATGAGGGCGGCGCCGATCCCGAAGATCGCCGCGGTCAGGGCGTACCACGCCTGGGAGACGCCGGAGACGAGCAGGCCGGAGACCCCGCCAAGCATGGTCAGCACCACGCCGAACACCACGTGGTGGATGTGCATGTCCCCGACGCTGACGTTGCCGAACCACCCGATCTTGGCGCGGATGAGCCGGACGTTGATGCGCGTGAAGACGAAGGCGACGATCAGCGCGACGAAGAAACAGAAGAGCGGTAGCCGTCCTGTTTCCATGATTCGATGCTGGAACAAATCCCCCACTGCACTGACAGATTATGCGAGAGGCCCCCATGATCGCGCCTAACCGGACAGCCTGTCGCCGCCCGGGGATTTCGCTCGGCCCTCACCTACGGTTAGGCTGACCGGGACACCGATGAACCCGCGCGGGAGAGCGTCCTGACATCCAGGCCAGGACCCCTGAAGGAGCAAGCCCTCCCCGCGAACCTCTCAAGGCAAAGGACCGCGTGGGTAGGTGCCTCTGGAAAGCAGGCCGTACGGCCTCGCCGAAGGTGAAAGTCCGGCAAAAACCGGGCGAAGCTCTCAGGCATCCATGACAGAGGGGGAGGATGCTTCTCATCCGACCCCTGTCTGAGGTGCGAACATGTCCCGACCCACGCCGCTACGCGGTGTTCACGAGGCCCTCGGCGCGACGCTGACCGACTTCGCGGGCTGGCTGATGCCGCTGCGCTACGGAAGCGAGTCCGCCGAGCACAACGCGGTCCGTCAGGCGGCGGGCCTGTTCGACCTCTCCCACATGGGGGAGATCTTCGTGACGGGCTCCCAGGCGGGCGAGGCCCTCGACTACGCGCTCGTCGGCCACATCTCCGCCCTGGAGCCGGGACGCGCCCGCTACACGATGATCGTCGACTCCCGCGGCGGCGTGCTGGACGACCTGATCGTCTACCGCCTGGCCGACGAGGAGTTCATGGTCGTCGCCAACGCCTCCAACTACCCCCGGGTCGCCGCCGAGCTGACCGAGCGCGCCGGAACCTTCGAGGCCGCCGTCGAGGACCGCTCCGAGCAGTACGCGCTGGTCGCGGTGCAGGGGCCGCGCTCCCGCGAGATCCTGGGCGAGCTCACCGACGCCGACCTCGACGGCCTGAAGTACTACGCCGGGCTGCCCGCGACCGTCGCCGGACGTCCCGCGCTCCTGGCCCGCACCGGCTACACCGGCGAGGACGGCTTCGAGCTGTTCGTCGCGGCCGGGGACGCCGAGCCGCTGTGGGCCGCGCTCACCAAGGCGGGCGAGCCGTACGGGCTGCTTCCCGCCGGGCTTTCGGCGCGCGACACCCTGCGCCTTGAGGCCGGGATGCCGCTGTACGGCAACGAACTGTCCGCTGATCTCACCCCGTTCGACGCGGGGCTCGGCCGTGTGGTGAGGTTTGACAAACCAGGCGACTTCGTCGGCAGGGCCGCCCTTGAGCCACTCAAGGACGTCCCTCCGGCCCGTCGTCTGGTGGGACTGATCGCGACCGGCCGCAGGGTGCCCCGCCACGGGTATCCCGTGGTCTCCACCGACGGCGCCGTCGTCGGAGAGGTGACCAGCGGAGCGCCTTCCCAGACCCTGGGCAGGCCGATCGCCATGGCCTACGTGGACAACGGAGTGTCCGCTGGACTGGCCGTGGACATCCGGGGCAGTCACGAACCGGTCGAGGTCGTTGAGCTGCCTTTCTACAGGAGGAAAAAGTGAGTGACATTCCCGAGGACCTGCACTACACCAAGGAGCACGAGTGGATCTCGGGCATCGACGACGGCCTGACCCTGACCGTTGGCATCACCGCCTACGCCGCCAACGCCCTCGGTGACGTGGTCTTCGTCCAGCTGCCCGAGGTCGGTTCCTCGGTCACCGCGGGTGACGCGGTCGGCGAGGTCGAGTCGACCAAGTCGGTCAGCGACATCTTCGCGCCGGTGAGCGGTGAGGTCACCGAGATCAACGAGGTCGTCGTCGACGACCCCTCGCTGGTCAACAGTGACTCCTACGGCGAGGGGTGGCTGTTCCGTGTCCGTCTTGAGGGCGACCCGGAGGACCTGCTGTCCCCCGAGGAGTACGCGGCGCTCACTTCGGGCGAATCCTGAAATATCTCAGCTTGCGTCGTGATCATGCGCGTCCATCGGCGCGCATGGTCCCGGCCTGGCGACGGCGCAAAGGCAGGACAGATCAATGGCGATCAGTGTCTTCGACCTCTTCAAGATCGGTATCGGCCCGTCCAGCTCGCACACCGGCGGCCCGATGGCCGCCGCCCACAAGTTCGCCAGGGGACTCGACCGCGACGGCCTGCTCGACAAGACCACCAGGGTCGAGGTGATCCTATACGGCTCGCTCGGCCTGACCGGCAAGGGCCACGGCAGCGACAAGGCCGTCCTGCTCGGCCTGACCGGTGAGAAGCCCGAACTCGTCGACGTCGACACCGTCGACGACCGGCTGGCCGCCATGCGCGACTCGGGAACGATCCAGTTGTACGGCTCCCGCGAGATCCCGTTCGTGGTCGGCGAGCACCTCGTCTTCGAACGCAAGATCTCCCTGCCGCACCACCCGAACGGCATGCGTTTCACCGCCTTCGACGAGACCGGCGACGTCCTGCGGGAGAAGGTCTACTACTCGGTCGGCGGCGGCTTCGTGGTGGACGAGAACGCCACCGGCGCCGACCGCATCAAACCGGACGACACCGTCCTGCCGTACCCCTTCACCACCGCCGCGGAGCTGCTCGCCCACTGCACCGAGACCGGTCTTTCCGTCTCCGGGCTGATGCTGGAGAACGAGAAGGCCTTCGGCCTGTCGGAACGGGAGATCCGTGACCGGCTGCTGAACCTGTGGCGCGTCATGAGCGAGTGCGTCGCGCGCGGCATCGCCAAGGAGGGCGTGCTGCCCGGCGGCCTGAAGGTCAGGCGCAGGGCGCACCAGCTCCACAGGAGGCTGCAGAGCGAGGCCGCGGAGAAGGACCCGCTGCACGCGATGGACTGGGTCTCACTGTTCGCCCTCGCGGTGAACGAGGAGAACGCCGCGGGCGGGCGGGTCGTCACCGCGCCGACCAACGGCGCGGCGGGCATCGTCCCGGCCGTGCTCACCTACTACGACCGGTTCGTCCCGCACTCCGACGACGACGGGGTGGTGCGCTTCCTGCTCACCGCGGGGGCGATCGGCGTGCTGTTCAAGGAGAACGCCTCCATCTCCGGCGCCGAGGTCGGCTGCCAGGGTGAGGTCGGCTCCGCCTGCTCGATGGCGGCGGCCGGGCTGACCGAGGCGCTCGGCGGCACCCCGGAGCAGGTGGAGAACGCCGCCGAGATCGGCATCGAGCACAACCTCGGGCTGACCTGCGACCCGATCGGCGGCCTGGTGCAGATCCCGTGCATCGAGCGCAACGCGGTCGCCTCGATCAAGGCCATCACCGCGGCCAGGATCGCGCTGCGCGGCGACGGCCGCCACTTCGTCTCCCTGGACAAGGCCATCAAGACCATGCGCGACACCGGGCGCGACATGCTCGACAAGTACAAGGAGACGAGCCGGGGCGGCCTGGCCGTGAACGTCATCGAGTGCTGACGCCGCTTCCCAGGTTCTGACAAACAACTCAAAAGCCTTTAACTTCGACATCTCCCCCGGCCGGTCGTCGTGACGCCCCTATGCTGGGTGCCGCTGTCACCGAGAGTCGGGAGGTCGTCGTGCCGACGAAGGTTCCGCAGCCGGAGGAGACCCGTCAGGGAGGCCGGGCCCGCCACCGCGCGGCCCCCCTCCCCCACGGCCACCGTGGTCGCGGTGGCTCCCGTGTCCTGCGGTTCCTCGCCTCCCACTGGCTCTTCGCGCTGGCCCTGCTCGCCGGGGCCGGGGTGCGCGCGCTGGCCGTGCTCGGCTACCGGCCCGCGCTGTGGTTCTGGGCCGACTCCTTCGTCTATCTCGGCGCCGGGCTCGACCCCCGGCCGATGGAGTCGCGGCCCTCCGGTTACTCCCTGCTGCTGTGGGCGATGCGGCCGCTGTCCAGCGTCGAGGCGGTCGTGGTGCTCCAGCACCTGTTCGGGCTCGCCGTCGCCCTGTGCGTCTACCTCCTGCTGCGCCGCCGGGGACGGCTGCCGGGGTGGGGGGCGACGCTGGCCACGCTCCCGGTGCTGCTCGACGTCCACCAGGTCCAGCTCGAACACCTCGTGATGGCGGACCTGCCGATGGAGTTCTTCGTGGTCATGGCCGTCACGCTGGTGATGTGGCGGCGGCGCCCCTCGGCGTGGGCGGCGCTGCTGGCCGGGCTCCTGCTCGCGGCGGCGACGGTGACCAGGACGATCGGCCTGCCGCTGGCCGCCGTGGTGCTGGTGTGCATGGTGATCGGCCGGTCCGGCTGGCGGGCGGTCGCGGCCGCCACGCTCGCCTGCGCGGTCGGCCTGGGCGGCTACGCGGCCTGGTTCGCCTCCGAGTACGGCACCTACGGCCTGACCAGGGGAAACGCCTTCCTGTGGGCGCGGACAGTCACCTTCGCCGACTGCGCGAAGATCAAGCCTTCCGGTCCGGAGGCCGCGCTGTGCCCCACCGACCCCGTCGCCGAGCGCAAGGCCCCGCCCGTCTACATCTGGGACGCCTCGTCCCCGCTGAACAGGGTCAAGGGCACCTGGGCCGAGCGTGACAGGCTCGCGGGCGCCTTCGCGACCCAGGCCATCAGGGCGCAGCCGCTCGACTTCCTCAACGCGGGCCTGACCGATGTGGCCCACATCTTCGACTGGGAGCGCAGGGTCTACCCGACCCCGGGGCCGCAGAGCGCCTACGTCTTCCCCGACACCGTCAGGTCCTTCCCCACCGGCGCCGCCTCCCAGGGCAGGACCGCCGAGGAGCTGACCGTCGCCTACCAGGGCGCCTCCGGCGAGACCCGTCTCGTCGAGCCGTACGCGGGCTGGCTGCGCCTCTACCAGGAGAACGTCTTCCTGCGCGGCCCGTTCCTCGCGGTGATCGCGGTGCTCGGGCTGGCCGGGGTGCTGCGCAACTGGCGGCGGCTCGGCGGCGTCGTGCTGCTGCCGTGGGCGGCGGGGGCCGTGCTGCTGGTCCTGCCGCCCTTCATCGCGGCCTTCGACCACCGCTACGTGGTCCCGGCCGTCCCGTTCGCCTGCCTGGCCGCCGGGCTCGCCTTCGCCAGACGGGAGCGCACCCCCGTCTCGCCGGAGCCGCCCAGGTCAACGGCTCCTGACGTGCAGCCTGACCCAGGCGCCGAGGTCCTCGTCCCCTACCGTCCTGCGGACCTTCGCGACGGCGTCCTTGTTCAGCCGGGTGACGAGCCTGCCGACGTCCGTGGCGGGCCCGCAGGTGATCGCGACACGCAGACGATCACCCTTCGCGTGCCTGACGCGCACTCGGACGAGCCCTTCGACTTCTTTAACCGCGACCCACAGCATGGCCGTACCGGTCGCGCTGCGCCGTCCGACCCGTCCCCAGCCCAGGGCGCGCAGCAGCCACCTGATCGACAGCAGCGCTACTACCACCAGTAGCAACGCCAGCAGCCAGCCCAGCCACGCGTGCTGCTCCAGGTAGGCGGGCAGCCCCCGGCCGACGATCCTGTCGTCGCGCGGCTGGGAGGAGAACCTGCCCTGTCCCCGCAGGCAGGCGTACAGCCCCGCCCCGGTCAGCACGGCCCCGGTGAGGGCCAGGCCGATCCTGTTGTCGAGAAAGGCCCTCATCAGACGCCCCTCCTGCGCAGCCGTACGACGACCTCACCCGCGCACATCGCGCCCAGGGCCGTCAGACGGTCGCCCACGACGGTGCCGACCTGTCGCAGCAGGGGGCCCGCCCGGTCGGCGTCGGTGAACACGGTGACCTCGATGTCACGCGACCCGAGCCGCACCCGCGCCTTCCCGACCTCGTCCACCGACTCCGCCGCCGCCCGCAGCGTACGGCGCAGCCCGGCCCTGGTCAGGCCGATCACCATCCGGGAGTCCGCCGACTCCAGCGGCACGAGCCGGGTCCTGCCCGGCAGCGCGGCCAGGGCGAGCAGCACGATCCCGAGGGCCATGGCCCCCAGCGCGACGGCGAACACCACGGGGTCGGACCACCTGGCCGCCCCGACCCCCTCGGCGAGTCTGCGGTACGGCACCCGCCCCACGGGGGAGCCCATCGTCAGTCCGGCCGTCACCCCGGCCGCCGCCGAGAGCGTCACCGAGACCAGCAGCGCGGCCACGAGACCGGCGGGGTTGCGCTCGGGCCGCAGCAGCCGTACCGACCTGCGGCGGACCGCGTGCAGGTGCTCCCCCGCCGTGGTCCCGCCGCCCGTGCCCGCCATGATGTCCTGGAGAGTGCTCATCACCTGGTCAGGTCTACGCGTCCCGGGGGCGTCACGAGGGGGCGAAGCGGCGACTTTCACGATCTTGGAATCGCCCTGGCCGGAGAATTTACCGCGAGAACCTCAACATGAACACTGCTCATATTAGTCGTTTTGCGGCTATTCTGCGGGCATGGACGACCGCCAGCGCTACGACCGGGCGACAGCGCACCTGGATCCCCCCTTCGCCGTGCTGGACCTGGAAGCCCTGCGCTCGAACGCCTCCGCCATGCTCAGGCGGGCGGGCGGCAAACCGATCAGGGTCGCCAGCAAGTCCATCCGCTCCCGGCCCCTCCTCGAACGCGTCCTCGCCATGGACGGCTTCGCCGGGATCATGGCCTTCACCCTCCCCGAGGCGCTCTGGCTGGTCTCGACCGGGTTGCGGGACGTGCTCGTCGCCTACCCGACCACCGACAGGGCCGCGCTTGCCGAACTGGCCGCCGACCCCGTGGCGGCCCGGGAGATCACGCTGACGATCGACAGCGCCGAGCACCTGGACCTCATCGACGCCACGGTGGGCCTCGGACGCCACGAGATCCGCATATGTCTCGACATCGATGCGGGGTTCGTGGCGTTCGGCGGCAGGTTCAGGGCCGGGGCGCACCGCTCCCCCGTCCGCGAGCCCGACCACGCCGCCGACCTGGCCGCCACCGTCGCCAAACGCCCCGGCTTCCGGCTGGTCGGCGTGATGGCCTACGAGGCCCAGATCGCCGGACTCGGCGACGACCGGCCCGGCAACCCCGCCCTCACCGGGGCCGTCCGCCTCGTCCAGGCCCGCTCCCGCCGCGAACTCCTCGTCCGCAGGGGCCGTATCGTCCAGGCCGTCACCCGGATCGCCGACCTGGAGTTCGTCAACGGCGGCGGCACCGGCAGCATCGACGTGACCGCAAGGGAGAAGGCCGTTACCGAGATCGCCGCGGGATCCGGCTTCTTCCACCCCCGCCTGTTCGACTTCTACCGGGGCTTCACCGGCCGCCCCGCCGCCCTGTTCGCCCTGCCCGTCGTCCGCCGCCCCCCCCCCGGGATCGTCACCGTCCTCGGCGGCGGCTACCACGCCTCAGGACCGCCGGGACGGGACCGCCTCCCCCACCCCCATCTGCCCCAGGGGCTGCGCTACGCCCCCGGCGAGGGCGCGGGCGAGGTCCAGACCCCGCTCCTCGGCCCCGCCGCGGACGACCTGAGGACCGGCGACCGCGTCTGGTTCCGGCACGCCAAGGCCGGGGAGCTGTGCGAGCACTTCGCCGCCCTGCACCTGGTCGAAGGTGAGGAGGTCGTCGAGACCGTCCCCACCTACCGGGGCGAGGGCCGCACCTTCCTCTGACCCGCCAACTGACCCGTCAGCGACGGCGGCGGCGCCACAGCATGATCGCCGCGGTGACCACCAGCACGGCGCCGACGCCGACCAGCACCGGACCCAGGTTCGGTTCCTCCTCGGCCCACAGGCCCTGCGGCTCGTCATCCGGCTTGATCGGACGCGGGGTGACCCCGACCACGTCCCCCACCCGGTCTCCGACCGAGACCAGGAACTGCTTCGCGCTCGTCTCGGCCCTGGCGACGGTCCTGCGCGCGACCTTCTTCGGGCTCACCCGGTCGGCGATGGCGTCAACCGTCTGGGCCAACTCCGCACGGGTCCGCTCGATCCGCCGCTCAAGCTCCGCGGGATCGGTGTCCGCCATCGGATCTCCTCTCGTCACCCTTGACATTGATCAGTCTCTCAGGTCCGGCCCACCCACGGCACTTCGGGCAGGCCGGTAAGTTGACCCGGGAACGAGTCCACGGAGGAAACCCATGAAACTAGAGCCCGGCGACGCCGCCCCGGACTTCTCGCTCCCCGCCGCCGACGGCGGCACCGTCTCCCTCGACGCCTACCGCGGCAAACGTGTGATCCTCTACTTCTACCCCGCCGCGATGACCCCCGGGTGCACCAAGCAGGCGTGCGACTTCCGCGACAGCCTCGACTCGCTGGCCGCGGCGGGCTTCGCCGTACTCGGCGTGTCGAAGGACACCCCGGCCAAGCTCGCCAAGTTCGTCGAACACGACGGCCTGACCTTCCCCCTGCTGTCCGACCCCGGCCTTGAGGTCCACCAGGCCTACGGCGCCTACGGCGAGAAGACGATGTACGGCAGGACCACCGTCGGCGTGCTGCGCTCGACCTTCGTGATCGACGCGGACGGGAAGATCGAGAAGGCCCTCTACAACGTGAAGGCGACCGGCCACGTGGCCCGCCTGCGCCGCGAACTCGGCGTGGACTGACACTCCGGGCGGCCACCGCGTGATCGTGCGGTGGCCGCGTGGCGGGTCACGGCCAGCGCACCTCCGGGTCGCGTTCCACGAACCGCGCGTACCGCTCGAACGCCCGCTCGACCTCCGCCCTGTCTCCTCCGCCGAACGGCACCAGCGGCTGGACGGCGATCCGCACCCGGCTCTTCGCGAAGGTGCGTTTCCAGATGGCGACGACCCGGCCCCCGCGCACCACCGTGGCCTGGAAGACCCCGTTGTTGCCGGGGATGATGGCCCCCTTGTGCTCGTCGGCGACCATGAGCGAACGGTCCTTGTAACCCAGCAGGTACTCGTCGAACCCCGGCAGCACGAGCACCTCGTCGTCACCCGCCACGGGAGGGGCAACGTCGAGGAGCGCGGCGTCGAGGTGCATCTCCACCCCGTCGACGCTCACCCTGGCCAGCGCGTCACCGGCCACGGCGATGCCGCGTCTGGCGTCGGCCATGGTCAGGCCGGTCCAGCCCGCGAAGTCCTGCCGGGTCGTCGGCCCGTGACCTCGGAAGTACCGCAGCGCCACGATGCCCAGCGCCTCGTCGCGCTCAGGCCGGTGCGGGTCGGGAACCCACTCGTCGAGCAGCACGAAGCTCTGCTCGTTGCCGATGTTCGGGGCGATGCACAGCAGTCCCCGCTGGCTGGCGTACCACAGCAGGTGATAACCACGCTGGTCACCGGTGTCGATGCCCTTGTCAGCCAGTACGGCCAGGCACTCGGAGCGGCTCAGCCGCCCACCCCCGGCCAGGGCCGCGCCCAGCACCTCCATGGCCTGGGCGACGGTCTCCTCGGAGAGGCCGAGCTCCTCGCGCCGCCGCACCGCGCTGTTCAGCACCCGGGCGCTCATCAGCTCGACCATCCAGCGGGCGTCGCGGGACGGGACGAAATGGATGGTGCCCCGCATCGGCCACGTGCGCAGCGCCTCACGCCGCTCAAGCGCGGCGGTGACGTCGGCGACGGTGTGCCCGGGCAGCCGCGCGCCGAACGACCACAGCCCGCTGGCCAGGTCCTGCGCCTGCATCGCCCCGAGCCAGGTCACCACCTCGGCCACGCCCGTCGCCCGGCCCGCCTCGCCGGGCGACGTCCGCAGCAGCAGACTGGACATCCGCAGACCAAGCACCTGCTGGGGGGTGAGTTCCACTGATTACCGCCTCCTCCCGGTCACCGTAGCCTCCGCCACCGACAATCCCGGAAGCCCCGTGAACCGAGCGTCAGCGCGGGACGCGGCCGAGGTAGCGGAGCAGCTCGTCGACGACCGGCGTCGAGGAAGGGCTGTCCGCGGCCTCGACCACCGGGGCGTAGGCCCCCCACTGACGCAGCGGCTCGACCGTCCCCCGCGCGGCGGCGAGAAGGTGGCCCGCGAGCTCGTTGTCGAGCGGGGACGGCTGGCCCGTGGCGATCGCGACGTCCCACGCGTGCACGGCGGCGTCGAGCGCGCACATCACCGCGGCGACCGGGGTGGGCAGGTCACCGTGCGGCAGCGGCGTCGGGACGGTCTCGCTGTCGTCGGGCACCGTCGCCCACGCCGCGGCGGCCTGCCCGACGGCGTCCTTCACCAGCGCCACCGAGCTGCCGTCGACGGCCCCGGAAGGCGAGAAGGGGTCGTAGGCCGGGCCGTCCCCGATGCCGAGCACCTTCGCGTAGGCGAGCTGGTCACCCGCCGCGTGCTGAATCACCTGGGTGACGGTCCATTCCGAGCACGGGGTGACCTTGTCCCCCTCGTCGTCCCGCACCCCCGCGACGCTGTTCTCCAGCGCCCGGTACGAGGCGGCCAGCACCTCACGCCAGACCGGCTGCAGGGCGGTGACGGTGGCGGTGTCGGTGGTGTTCATGATTCTGCCCTTCGATCTCTTCCTCGCTTGCGACATCAGCCTATGAGCCCATTAGGCTACTTTTGCTCCTAATAATCCCTGAAGGCGAGAAATCGATGGCCTCGACGACGACCCGGGTGCTGCGCCTGCTGTCCCTGCTGCAGGACCGGTCCGCGACGGGCCGCGAACTCGCCGAACGCCTCGGCGTCGCCGAACGCACCCTGCGGCAGGACATCCAACGCCTGCGCGAACTCGGCTACCCGGTGCACGCCACCCGCGGCGCCGTCGGCGGCTACCGGCTCGGACAGGGCGCGAAGATGCCCCCGCTGCTGCTCGACGACGACGAGGCGGTGGCCGTGGCACTGGCCGTCGGCCTGGCGGAGGACGGCTCGACCGGGATCGCGGACATCGACGCCAGCCTCACCCGGGCACTCGCCAAACTCCAGCAGATCCTTCCCAAACGCCTGCAGCACAAGGTCACCGCCCTGCGCTCAGCGACCGCGGTCGGACCCGCCACGGTCGGCTCCCGCGAACCGGACGCCCCGGTGCCCGCGGAAACCCTCACCGTCGTCGCGGGCGCCATCCGCGACGGCGCGACCCTGCTGGTGACCCACGCCGACGCCGAGACCGAGGTGGAGCCCTACCGCCTGATCAGCTGGCGCCGCCGCTGGTTCCTGGTCGCCTACGACCTCGGCACACACACCTGGCGGGCACTGCCCGTCGCCGGCCTGACCGGCGTCCGGTCCGCGTCCCGCCGCTTCGCCGCCCGCTCCCTGCCCGACGACGACCTCGTCGCCTTCGTCCTGCGCGAGGTCGCGAAGACCGGCTGGAAGGTCCAGGCCCGCGTCACCGTCCTCGCCCCCGCCGAGACCGTGATCGCCCGCATCAACCCCGCCGTCGGCATCGTCGAGGCCGTCGACTCCCACACCAGCGTCCTCTTCACCGGCGCCGACGCCCTGGAGACCATCGCCATCTACCTCAGCATGCTGATGATGGACTTCCGCGTCGACGGCCCGCCCGAACTGGTCGCCCACATCCGCACCCTCGCCCGCCGCTACACCGAGGCCCTCGACGCGTAGCCCAAACGACGATTCCCCTTTTTTCGCCATTTAATGTGATTAGTTCATGCGGCAGGAATTGTCGGTAGCTTTCCGTAACCTCGGGGGCATGCCGGCGAAGTACAAATACACCCCCGAAATGCTGGCCGAGGCCGCGGCCGCCTCCCTCAGCGTCACCGACGTCCTGCGCCACCTCGGCATCACGATCGCGGGCGGAAACCACGCCCACATCAGCCGCCAACTGAAGCGCCTCAACATCGACACCTCACACTTCCGCAGGGTCGCCCCCAACCGGGGGCAGCCCTCCCCCAGGCGCCGCAGCCCCGGCCAGGCCCTGGTCGTCCTCCCCAGGGGCAGCTCCCGCCCCAACCCCGCCCGCCTGCGGCGGGACCTGCGGACAATCGGGATGCCATACCACTGTGCTGGCTGTAAGATCGAGGGCGTCTGGCTGGGGCGGGATCTCACTCTCCACGTCGATCACATCAACGGCGACTGGCTGGACAACAGAAAAGAGAACCTGCGATTCCTCTGTCCGAACTGCCATTCACAGACAGACAATTTCGCGGGAAAGAATCGGGGCCGTAGTCCAGCGGTAGAGACACACGGTTTAGGTCCGTGCCAGGGTGGGTTCGAATCCCACCGGCCCCACCAACGGCCGAAAATTCATGCGGTCACTCTGAAATCGGTGACCGTCAGTGTCACCCTGGCCCCCCAGGACGTCGCCTTCGTCGAGGCCTACGTCAGCCGGGGAAACGCCCCCTCCAGATCCGCCGCCCTCCGTGAGGCCCTCCGCCTGCTCCGTGCCTCCCACGAGCCGGGAGCTGTACGGGCCGGGAATGACGACGGGCCGCGCGATGCGTCCTCTTCATCGCGCGGCCCGACATTGTTGTGATCCGCCATCACAAACAATCTCTCCCTTTACTCACCCCGGAGGGTGCTCCCGACAACCATGGTGCCGGGTGGGGCGTAAGAGGGGTGTAAGGGTTTCGGCGAGTGCGACCTGGGTCGTAGACGCGGTTCCGCCTTGAGAGGGAAGGGCACTGATCTGCGTATACGTATCGTGGTGAGGTGTTCGGCAGATTACTCGACTGGAGCCGTCGGCATCCCGGTGTCGTCGATGCCTTCTGGCTGGTGCCCTTCTCGGTGGTCTCGGTGACGAACGCGTGGTTCGCCGCGACCCTGGCGGGGTCGGGGGCGAGGAGCGTGCCGTGGCCGGGGGTCGTGACGGGGCCGGAGGCGATCATGGCGTTCGGCCTGGTGACCCTGGTTCCGCTGCTGTGGTTGCGGCGGTACCCGGCCGGGGTCTTCGCGGTCGTCTCGCTGGGGAGTTTCGTGCAGTGGCTCGCCGGGGTGGAGCCGCTGGCGTTCAACGTGTCGGTGCTCATCGCGATGTATGCCGTGGCGGCGCGGTGTCTGTTGCGCTGGGCGGTCGCGGCGGGTCTGGTGGCGGAGTTGGGGCTCGCCCTTTCCTTCGGCCAGATCGTGACAAATCCGGATTTCGTGAGTTGGGCCAGCCTCTCCGTGTTCGTGGTGGCCATCTGGATCGCGGGCATCTACGCCAACACCCGCCGCCGTTACCTGCGCAGCCTGGAGGAGCGCGCCGTACGGGCCGAGCACGAGCGTGACCAGCAGGTACGGCTGGCCGCCGCGGCCGAGCGGACCAGGATCGCCCGTGAGCTACACGACGTGGTCGCGCACAACGTGAGCGTGATCATCGTCCAGGCGGACGGCGCGGGATACGCGATCGACAGCGACCCCGAGCAGGCCAGGGAGGCGATGCGCGCCATCTCGGACACGGGTCGGCAGGCGCTGGCCGAGATGCGCAGGATGGTCGGTGTGCTGCGCACCGACGGCGTGACCGGGGAGGACCGGGGCGGGGGCAGGATCGAGGAGTACGCCCCGCAGCCGAGTCTGTCGCAGATGGAAGACCTGGTGACCCAGGTGCGCGCCTCTGGGCTGCCGGTCGAGGTTCGGGTCACCGGCCAGGCTCCGCGGCTGCCGGAGGGAGAGCAGCTGACGGTCTACCGGATCGTCCAGGAGGCGCTCACCAACACGCTCAAACACGGCGGGCCGGGCAGCAGGGCGGTGGTCGAGATGGAGTACGGCTCGCGGGAGCTGCTGGTGCGGGTGACCGACGACGGGCGTGGCGCGGCGGCGCCGAGGAGTGTGGACGGGCACGGCCTGCTCGGTATGCGGGAGCGGGCGGCGATGTTCGGCGGGAGCGTCGAGGCGGGGCCGTACGCCGGGGGCGGGTTCCGGGTGACGGCGCGGCTGCCGTTCGGGGAGACCGGCAGGAGCAGGGCCGCGTGAGAGGGTCTCCAGCGGACGGGAAGGGGGGTGGCCGGTGATCCGGGTGATGCTGGTGGACGACCAGGCGCTGTTGAGGGCCGGGTTCCGCATGGTGCTGAACGCCCAGCCGGACATCGAGGTCGTCGCGGAGGCGGGTGACGGGGCGGCGGCGGTCGAGGCGGCCGGGGGCGGCGGCGTCGACGTGGTGCTGATGGACGTGCGGATGCCGGTCATGGACGGGGTCGAGGCGACCCGGCTGATCCGTGCCGCCGGGGACAGGCCGCGGGTGCTGATCCTGACGACGTTCGACCTGGACGACTACGTGTTCGCGGCGTTGAAGGCGGGGGCGTCGGGGTTCCTGCTGAAGGACGTGCCGCCCTCCGACCTGGTCAGCGCCATCCATTCGGTGCACAGCGGGGACTCGGTCGTCGCGCCGAGCACGACCAGGCGCCTGCTTGAGCGCTTCGCCGTCCATCTTCCTTCGAGGGGTACGGCGGAGCCGGTGGCGCTGGGGGGTCTGACGGCGCGGGAACGGGAGGTGCTGGTGCTGGTCGCCCGTGGCCTGTCCAACGGGGAGATCGCCGAGCGGCTCGATCTGGCGGAGGCGACGGTCAAGACGCATCTGGGCAGGGTGTTGGCGAAGCTGAGTCTGCGGGACCGGGCCCAGGTGGTGGTCTACGCCTACGAGTCGGGGCTCGTGACCCCCCATTCCGCGGAGTCGTGAATTCCTTTCTCGTTTTCCCGCACTTTATTTCTCCAGCCCCCCTTTCTTTTGTCAAAATCGTTGACATATATTCGTCATGCACGAAGGTCGCGCACGGGCGGCTCCGAACGGAAACGCATCGCATCCAGCAGACGCCGAGAGAAAGCGAATCATGTCGACGCCGTTCAATGGTGCTCTCATGCTCATCCACCAGGTCACGGGGACGTACCTGGAGACCGACAACTACCACGACAACGTGAACGAGGCCGTCCAGACGTGGAACGGTGACCCCCTGCAGACGGCCAAGGGCCTGCTCGGGCACCTGTGGTACCTGGAGCCGGTCCACGTGCTCGGCAACACCTACCTGATCAAGAGCTACGACAACAAGCGCAGCCTGACCGCGGGCGCGACGGCCCAGGACTACCCCAGGCTCCAGGTTCCCGACGGCTCGCCCAAGCAGGTCTGGCAGCTGCTGCGTCCCGCGGCGGGGTCGGAGCAGTTCACGATCGTGCCGCAGGTCTACCCCGACTACGCTCTCGCCCCGCAGGGCAGCAACGAGCTGAACAACGTGTACGTGGTGCCGGTCCGCCAGTGGGGCGGGGTGCCGTCGCTGGCGCACCTCTGGCGGGCCGTGACGCCGCCGGAGAAGTAACCCGAATCCGGCAAACCCCGAAAATCTCCGCCTATTTCACAACAAATCGCAGAGCCGCCCGTTAAAAGGCGATAAATCGCCCCTTCGCAACCCGTGAAGCGGAATCCCACCCCCATCCAGAAACCCGCCGGGCGCCCACAAGACCGTGCCGAGGCGCCCGGCACCTCCGAGACCCGAGCACAACCCCTCTCGGCCGAATGGCCGATGCCGGGCTACGTCACGGGTCGCAGTCGCCCTGGAACAAGCCTCCTTCGGGGGAGACGGACTCTGTCCCGCAGGCCGATGAACGGCCCCGCCCCGCGCCAATAGCGTTCTGCACGTTCGCAGAGAGACGCTGTTGCAAGGAGACAGAGACGTGACCATCACCGGAGAGGTCGGCGCGGGACACGCGCACAGGGGCACGGCGGCGGCCGTGGTGGCCAGGGGCCTGACCAAGGTCTACGGCCAGGGGGACGCGGCCGTCGAGGCCCTCCGGGGAGTGGACGTCTCCTTCGCGTCGGGCGCCTTCACCGCGATCATGGGGCCCTCCGGGTCGGGCAAGTCGACGCTGATGCACTGCCTGGCCGGGCTGGACACCGTCACCCACGGGCAGGTGCACATAGGCGAGGTCGAGCTGACCGGTCTCGACGACAAGCGGCTCACGCTGCTGCGCCGTGAGCGGATCGGCTTCATCTTCCAGGCGTTCAACCTGCTGCCGACGCTCACCGCGGAGCAGAACATCCGGCTGCCGCTGGAGATCGCCGGGCGGCAGGCGGACCAGGTCCTGTTCGACCGGGTCGTGGAGACCGTCGGCCTGCGGGACCGGCTCGGGCACCGCCCGGCCGAGCTGTCCGGCGGCCAGCAGCAGCGGGTCGCGGTGGCCCGCGCCCTGATCAGCAAGCCGAGGGTGATCTTCGCCGACGAGCCGACCGGCAACCTGGACTCGCGCAGCGGCGCCGAGGTGCTGTCGTTCCTGCGCACGTCGGTGCGTGAGCTGAACCAGACGATCGTGATGGTCACCCACGACCCGGTCGCGGCGTCCTACGCCGACCGGGTGATCTTCCTGCGGGACGGTCTGCTGGTCAGCGAGCTGTTCCAGCCGACCCCGCAGAGCGTGCTGGACACGCTGATGAAGCTGGAGGCCTGACGGTGCTCAGGACGACCATCGCCGGGCTCAGGGCGCGCAAGCTGCGGCTGCTGCTCACCTCGCTGGCCATCGCGCTCGGGGTCGGCTTCATCGCGGGCACGTTCGTGCTCACCGACACCCTGCAGTCCGGTTTCACCGAGAAGTTCGGCGCGGCGGCCGACAGGATCGACGTCGCCGTGCTCCCCGCCCCGAGCGAGAAGGACGAACCCGCGTTCCTTTCGCAGGCCGTGCTGGAGAGGATCCGCGCCGTCGGCGGCGTCGCCGAGGCCCAGGGGCTCGTCCGGGGCACCTCGGCGCTGATCGGCAAGGACGGCAAGGCCGCCGGGGACTACCCGACCTCGGGGGTCTCCGTCGTCCAGGGGCCGCTGAGCCGTACCTCCATCGTGAGCGGTTCCGCGCCGAAGACCGCGACGCAGGCCGTACTCGACAAGAACACCGCGAAGACGCGGGGGTTCAGGGTCGGAGACAGCATCGCGGTGCTTGACCAGGAGAACGTCAGGCACGAGTTCACGCTGGTCGGGCTGTTCGACCCGGGCCTGGACCAGGAGCTGGCCTACACCGGGGCGGTCGGCTACGTCACGGAGACGGCCAGGGAGATGACCGGCCAGAAGGGCTTCAGGGAGATCGACGTCGCGGCGGCGGAGGGGGTCTCCCAGGAGGAGGCGCGCGCCGCGGTCGTCAAGGCCGTCGGAGCGGGCTACGAGGTCAAGACCGGCAGGCAGTACGCCGACGACATGATCAAGGCGAACGGCGCCGACAGCCAGTTCCTCACGATGGGGCTGCTGCTGTTCGGCCTGGTGGCGATGTTCGTCGCGGCGCTGGTCATCTACAACACCTTCAACATCCTCGTCGCCCAGCGGACCCGGGAGATGGCGCTGCTGCGCTGCATCGGCGCGACGCGCGGGCAGGTGTTCGGCTCCGTCGTGCTGGAGTCGGTGGTGGTCGGCCTGCTGTCGTCGCTGCTGGGCCTGCTGATCGGGTACGGCATGGGCGCGGGGGCGATGGTGTTGCTGCGCGCCACCGGCACCCCGCTGCCCGAGGCGACCGCGACCCTGACGCCGTTCACCGTGGCGCTCGCCGTGGCGGTCGGCCTGCTCGTCACGGTCGGGGCGGCCCTGCTGCCCGCGCGGTCGGCGACGCGGGTCGCGCCGATCGCCGCGCTGCGCACCCAGGTCGAGGAGCACACCTTCAGGGCGGGGGTCGTCCGGGTGGTCCTGGCGGCGCTGTTCCTGCTCGCGGGGGCGGCCGTCACCGGGGTCGGGGTGTCGGGTCCTCCCGGGCAGGCGGCGCTGGTCACCGTGATGGTGGGCGGCACGCTGGTGTTCTTCGGGGTGCTGATCCTCGGGCCGGTGATCGTCAGACCGCTGGGGGCCTTCGTCGGCTGGCTGCCCGGCAGGCTGTTCGGGGTGCCGGGCAGGCTCGCGCTGGACAACTCCGGGCGTAACCCCCGGCGTTCGGCGACCACGACGGTCGCGCTCACCGTGGGCGTGACGCTGATGACGCTCATCTCGGTGCTCACCGGCACGCTGCGGCTGACCTACTCCCACAAGCTCGACGAGCAGTTCCCCGTCGACTACATGGTCCAGTCGCAGACCCGTGAGTCGAACCTGCCGCGTGCCCTGGCGGAGGGGCTGCGGACCAGGCCGGAGCTGACCTCGGTCGTCGCGCTCCGCCAGACCGACGCCGAGGTGGGTGCCAAGGGCGAGCCCTACCAGACGGGGACGTTCACCGCCGCGGCCGGCTTCGCCCCGGCCTTCACCTCGGGGTCGGTCGGCGCGCTCAGGCCGGGGACTGTGGCGGTCGCCGACTACGTGGCCAAGGACCTCAAGGTCAAGGTCGGCGACCGGCTCCCGGTGCGCACGAAGAAGGCGGGCCGGGTCGAGCTCACGGTCGTCGGGGTCTTCGACGCCGAGAAGACGAACCTGACGGAGGTGACGGTGCCCGCGGCCGACTTCGACAGCTACTTCGGCGCGGTCGGCGACAGCCGGATCCTGGTCAACGCCAAGGAGGGGCTCTCCTCCGACGTGACGCGCAAGGTGGTCGAGGCGGCGGCGCAGCCGTACCCGACGGCGAAGGTGGCCAGCTCGACGGAGATCAGGAGCGGGTTCGACGAGGCGCTCGACATGAGCGTGATGATCATCACGGGGCTGCTCGGGCTGGCGGTGCTGATCTCGCTGCTGGGCATCGCCAACACGCTGTCCCTGTCGGTCCACGAGCGGACCAGGGAGTCGGCGCTGCTGCGGGCGCTCGGCCTGACCCGGTCCCAGTTGCGGGCGATGCTCTCGGTCGAGGCGCTGATCCTGGGGCTCATCGGGGCGCTGGTCGGGGTGGTGCTCGGCATCACGTTCGGCTGGGCCGCGGCGCGGACCGCGACGTCCGACGTCGTGTTCACCGTGCCCGTGCCGCAGGTCCTGGCGTTCGTGGCGCTGTCCGGCCTGGCGGGCGTGCTCGCGGCGGTGCTGCCCGCCCGCAAGGCCGCGCGGGCCTCGGTCGTGGACGCGCTGGCCGCGGGCTGACCGGTGCCGGGGCGCCCCGCGGGGTGCCCCGGCTCCCTCATGCGGGGCGCTGGTCGGCGACGGTCTCCGGGTTGAGGAGGGGCCTGATCGCGATCTCCCCGGTGGTCTTGTCGATCACCAGGCAGCCGCCGCCGACCGTGTCCGGCAGCACGCCGGGGTCGTCGGGCTCCGGCTCCTTGGCCCAGGCGACGTATCCCTCGGCGAAGTCGTAGATCCGGATCTCGATGGCGGCGCCGAGGCCCCTGACCCCGTTGAAGTACTCCTCGGCGACCGCCCTGGCCTGTTCGAGGTTCACAGTCTGCGTCCCTCCGCGTCGAGGACCACGCAGAACACCCCGGTCACCGACTCGTAGAGCGGCTCACCCGCCAGGTGCCCGATCTGCGCGTCGAGCCAGATGACCTCTCCCGCCGCGTTCACCGCGTTCCAGGCGTGGCTGCCGCCCCCCGGCCAGCGGTTGACGATGATCGAGGCGGCCCCGTGGCCCCCGGCGAGCAGCACCTGCCCGATCGGGACGTAGGCCTGCCGCCCCTGCCCGACGTACTGGAAGCGCTGCCCGAGCCACCGTTCGGCGCGGGCCGCCCCGCCCGCCTCCCCGGTCAGCAGGGGTCTGCCGACCCGGTCGTACTCGGGCCGTCTCGGTGCCGCGACGACCGGCGAGCCGTACCACGTGGACAGCACCGACAGGGCGCAGTCCAGGGAGTTGGTCGCCCGGAACGGGTCGTCGGCTGCCCCCGCCCCGTTGATCAGCCTGATCCACATGCCCCGGGGGTCGGGGAAGCGCCTCGGCGCCCCCTGGGCGGTCACCGGCACCGAGCGCAGCATGTCCTCCTGCGTCTGCGGGTCCGGCATCACCAGCCCGCCCGCCGCGCCGTACGGCCTGCACCTGTCGAGTCTGATCGGCCGCCACGGAACCCGCTCTGGCTCCCTGGGCGGCGCCACGACGACCGAGGAGCGCGGGTCGAGTTCGAAGTCGCGCCACCGCTGCCCGTCGGCGGTCACCACGGGGTTGTACGTCCCCACGTGCGTCCCCGCGGCAGAAAACACCTGTTCCACCGGTCCCCCCTCGACCTCGTGTCGGGCCGATGGTAGGGCGCCCCGCCGTACGGCAGCGGCGAGTTGACCAGATCGGGAGGCTCAGGCGACCCGCACGTCGACGCTGTGCCAGCCGGTGGCGCCGTCGGGGCCGACGGGGGCGCGTTCGGCGGTCTGGGTGTAGCCGGTGGCGTCGGTCGCCCGCACCTCGATGGTGTGCTCGCCCGGGGTGGCGTCCCAGTCGTCGAGCACCCACTGGCGCCAGGTGTCGGCGGTCGGCGCCTCGGCGAGCCTGGCCTGGCGCCACGGCCCCCTGTCGATTCTGACCTCGACCGCGTCGATCCCCTTGTGCTGCGCCCACGCGACCCCGGCGACCACCGTACGGCCGGCGGGCAGGTTGGCCCCGTCCCTGGGCAGGTCGATGCGCGACTCGGTCTTGATCGGCCCCTTCGGCGCCCACCCCCTGGGCGTCCAGTAGGCCTCGTCCCGGTCGAACCGGGTGACCTTGATGTCCGTCACCCACTTCGTCGCCGAGACGTACCCATACAGACCGGGCACGACCTGGCGGACGGGGAAGCCGTGCACGACGGGCAGCGCCTCGCCGTTCATCGCGAAGGCCAGCAGGGCGTCACGGCCGTCGAGGACGACGTCGACCGGGGTGCCGCAGGTCCAGCCGTCGGCGGAGGTGCTCAGCAGCATGTCGGCGTCCCGCCGCACACCCGCGTCGCGCAGCACGCCCGCGAGGCTGACCCCCAGCCACCTGGCGTTGCCGACGTAGGGGCCGCCGACGTCGTTGGAGACGCAGCACAGGGTGACGTCCGCCTCGACCACGGGCCGTTTCAGCAGGTCGGCGAAGGTCAGCTCGACGGGTCTGTCCACTATGCCGTGGATTTTTAGGGTCCAGTCGCGGGGATCGACCTGCGGCAGCACGAGGGCGGTGTCCACCCGGTAGAAGTCGGGGTTCGGGGTGACGAACGGCGACAGCCCCTTGATCCTCAGGTCGGCGCCCGCCGGGACCGGAGGCAGCGGCTTCGCGGGCCTGGGCAGTTTCAGCGCGGACCTGGCCCGGCTCACCGCGGAGTGCCCAGACGACAGGCTCTGGCCGATCACGCCGCTCACCCCGGCGAGCGCGAGCCCCCCGGCCGCCCCGACGAGCAGCCCGCGCCGGTCGAGCGCGACGGCCTCCCCCGGGGGCGACTCCCGCAGCGCGCGCCCGGCCAGCAGGCGCAACGTGACGATGCCCACGACCACGCCCGCGAGCGTGGGCACGACGTCCAGGAGAGCCGCGTCGGGCCGGGTCAGCACGGCCAGCGCGCCGACCACGCCGAAGGCCACCAGCCCCGCCGTGCCGTACCGGACATCCCGTACGGCCAGCGCGCCGATGGCCGTGGCGACCGCGGCGAGGACCACGAGGATGCCCACGACCAGGACGTTCTTGTCGTTCTCCCCGAAGGTCCTGATCGCGAACTCCTTCACCCCGGCGGGGGCGAGGTCCACGGCGGCGTCGCCGACCGCGACGACGGGGAAGGCGGACGCCTTGATCAGCCCCGCGGCCAGCAGGGAGACCCCGAGCGCCGTCGCGCAGGAAACCAGGCCGACCAGCGGGCCCGCCCACCCGGGCGCACGTCTGTTGCTCTCCATACTTGCGACGTTACGCCCGTCCGGGCAGGCGGTTTCTTACACGCCCATTACGGTGTCAGCCGAGGAGTTCCCCGATGACCGGGGCCAGGGCGCGGAAGGCGCGGCCCCGGTGGCTGATGGCGTTCTTCTCCCGAGCGGACAGCTCGGCCGTCGTGCGGTCCTCGCCCTCCGGCACGAAGATCGGGTCGTAGCCGAAGCCGTTGGCGCCGCGCGGGGCGTTGATGATCACGCCGTTCAGGGCGCCCTCGGCGATCCTCTCCTCGCCGGAGGGCAGCGCCAGCGCCGCCGCGCACGCGAAGTGGGCGCCCCGGTGCTCCTCGGGCACGTCGGACACCTGGGCGAGCAGCAGGTCGAGGTTCGCCTGGTCGTCGCCGTGCCTGCCCGCCCAGCGGGCGGAGAAGATGCCCGGCATGCCGTTCAGCGCGTCCACGCACAGGCCGGAGTCGTCGGCGATGGCGGGCAGTCCCGACTGCTTGGCGACGACGACCGCCTTCAGCAGGGCGTTCTCGGCGAAGGTCAGGCCGGTCTCCGCGACGTCGCCGATCTCGGGGAACTCCTCAAGCCCGACGATCTCGGCCGTGATCGAGGCGTCGGCCAGGATCTCGCGCAGCTCGGTGATCTTCCCGGCGTTCCTGGTCGCCAGGACCAGCCTGATCCCGGCACTCACGCCAGCACCTCGCGCTGCAGGCGGGTCAGCTCGGCGCATCCGGCGGCGCCGAGGTCGAGCAGCTCGTCGAGCGCGGCCCTGTCGAACGGCTTGCCCTCCGCGGTGCCCTGGACCTCGACGAACTGGCCGCTTCCGGTCATCACCACGTTCATGTCGGTCTCGGCGGCGACGTCCTCGGTGTAGCAGAGGTCGAGCAGCGCGGTGGAGCCGACGACACCGACCGAGACGGCGGCGACGGAGTCGATGAGGGGGTCTCCCCCGCACATCTTCCGCGTGCGCATCCACTTCACCGCGTCGGCGAGCGCCACGTAGGCGCCGGTGATCGCGGCGGTGCGGGTGCCGCCGTCGGCCTGGAGCACGTCACAGTCGATCATGACGGAGTTCTCGCCGAGCGCCTTGTAGTCGACGCAGGCCCGCAGGGAACGGCCGATGAGGCGGGAGATCTCGTGCGTCCTGCCGCCGATCCTGCCGCGCACCGACTCACGGTCGTTGCGGGTGTTGGTCGCCCTGGGCAGCATGGCGTACTCGGCGGTCACCCACCCCTGGCCGCTGCCCCTGCGCCAGCGCGGCACGCTGTCCTGCACGGAGGCGGCACACAGCACCTTGGTGCCGCCGAACTCGACGAGCACCGACCCCTCTGCGTGGGCGAGCCAGCCACGGGTGATGGTGACGGGGCGAAGCTGATCGGGAGAACGTCCATCTGCGCGAGCCATGGAGCTCACCCTAGGGCCTTTCACACCTCCAGGTCGTAGTGGGCGCCGCTGCGGGCCAGTTCGATCCGGCCCGCGAACCCGCCCCTCGACGCCTCGTCGAGGACCTGCTCGGTGGAGTTCCAGGGGACCAGGTGGGTCAGCACCAGGGTGCCCACGTCCGCGGCCGCCGCGTGCTCGGCGGCCTGGCGCCCGGTCAGGTGCAGGTCGGCGGGCTGGGCGGGACCCTCGACGAAGGAGGCCTCGCACAGGAAGAGGTCCGCCCCCGAGGCGAGTTTGACCAGCTCGGCCGACTCTCCGGTGTCGGCCGAGTAGGCGATCGAACGCCCGCCGTGGGAGACGCGGAAGCCGTAGGTCTCCACCGGGTGGTTGACCAGGGCGGCCGTCACCTGGAAGGGGCCGGCCTCGAAGACGCCGGGCGAGAGCCGTACGAAATCGAAGGCCGTCTCCAGGCCGGGCTCCTTGGGCATGCCGTAGGCGGCGGCCAGGCGGCGGGGGGCGTCGGCGGGGGCGTGGACCGGCAGGCGGGGCAGCGGGCCGCGCGGGGAGTAGGTGCGCACCACGTGGTAGGGGCAGATGTCGAGGCAGTGGTCGGAGTGCAGGTGGGACAGGCAGATCGCGTCCACGTCGTAGAGGCCGATGTGCCGCTGGAGCGCGCCGAGTGAGCCGTTGCCGAAGTCGAGCAGCATGCGGAACCCCTCGGCCTCCAGCAGGTAGCAGGAGGCGGGGCTGTCAGGGCCGGGGAAGCTCCCGGAGCATCCGATGATCGTCAGTTTCACGGCGGCCTCCTACTTGCTGTGTGTCACGGGGTCGTCCGGTGGGGTCCCTGGCCGTTCCCCGAACCGTTCCCGACCGTCGCGAGCTCGACCGCCTGGATCTCGGGACCGAGGAAGCGCTGGCCGAGCCTGGCGAACAGGCCGGTGTCCCCGGTGGTGGTGAACCTGTGCGTGACGGGACCGCCGGTCGCGGCCAGCCCCCGGTCGTGCAGGATGCGGTAGACGTCCTTGGCGGTCTCGTCCGCGCTGGAGACCAGCGTGACGCCGTCACCCGCGACGTAGGAGATGGGGCCGGTGAGCAGCGGATAGTGGGTGCAGCCGAGGATCAACGTGTCGCAGCCGTCGCGGAGCACGGGTTCGAGATACTCCCGGATGGCCTCGATGACCTCCTCGCTCGTCGTCTCCCCCCGCTCGACGAACTCGACGAGGCGGGGTGCGGCCACCCCGGTCAGCCTGACGTTCGGGGCGGCGGCGAAGGCGTCCTGGTAGGCCATCGACTCGATCGTGGCCCTGGTCCCGATCACCCCGACCCTGCCGTTGCGGGTCGCCTGTACGGCCCTGCGCGTCGCGGGCTGGATGACCTCCACGACCGGCACGTCGTAGCGCTCGCGCGCGTCCCGCAGCACCGCCGCGCTCGCGCTGTTGCACGCGATCACCAGCATCTTGACGTCGTGCTCGACGAGGTGGTCCATCACCTCAAGGGCGTAGGCGCGCACCTGCGCGATACTTTTCGGCCCGTACGGCTGGCGCGCGGTGTCCGCCACGTAGAGGAGTGACTCGTTTGGCAGCTGGTCGATGATCGCCCTGGCCACCGTCAGGCCGCCGACCCCGCTGTCGAATATTCCAATGCTTGCTTGCGACACGGTTCCCAAGGTTAGGCGACCTGGGACGACAGCTCACGGTAAGAATCCTCACAACACGATCAATCATCGCGAAAAGATCAGCCGCGCCCTACTCGGGCGAGTTGCCGCGACTGGGCGACGAGGCGTCCCGCCGAGTCCCAGACCTCGACCTCCTCGTCGAACCAGCCGTCGCCGATCAGCCGTCCGCTGCCGAGCAGGGTGAGCCAGCCGGGGGCGGGCAGGGCGCGCAGGTGCCAGGTGAGGTCCACGGTCGGCGCCCAGCCGCGCGCCCCCGCGGAGAAGATCACCGGCGGCAGGCAGTCCACGGCCATCGCCAGCACGTAGGGGTCGGGCTCCTTCGACTCGGTCAGCCGGAAGTAGGCGCGGACCTCGGGACGCCCGGTCGGCCTGCCGTCGAGCCAGCCGACGGTCGGCGGGTCGAAGGCCAGCTCCGTCCGCTCGCTGAGCGTCATGCCCGAGGACGGGTCGGGGACGGGCAGCCTGAGGCACTCCTCGATGGGCGGGATGGCCGCGGCGGGGCCGTCGCTCCAGTCGGGGACGACGTCGTTCAGGGTGGCGGTCGTGACGAGGGTCTCGATCAGCGGGACATCGTCCTGCAGGAGGGTCGCCCTGGTCATCGTGACGGTCTTGCCCGACTTGAGCGGTTCGAGCCGCACCCTGGCGGGGCCGGGCGGGGCGACGCGCAGGAACTGCGCGCTGGTGGTCACGGGGTGCTCGTGCGGGGAGGCGTCCACGACGGCGCGCAGCAGTACGGCCAGCAGATAGCCCCCGTTGAGCGGCCCTCCGACGGCGTATCCGGGGTCCAGGTGCACGTCGTAGGTGTTCTCGTCCACCCGGACCGCCCGCGTCGCCTCGTCGAACCCGCTCATCCACGCCCCTCGAACTATATTCTGGAACGGCTACTCTACCGGGTTTGTACGGATTTCCTGACCCTCCTCGGCACATGTCACCTTTTGGAAGAAGAGGCGGCGTCTGACCAGGGCGATCCCGCCTCCCGGCGCCCGGATGCCTTGGACGAGGGAATCGGGTGGTTAGTTCAATGCAAGCGGGTTGCTACCGATGTGCACTAACTTCTCGTTATCCGAGAGAAGTCCACATTGTGAGTGAGCATGTCTGCCAACAACCCCCCCGGCCAGCCGCCCTACCCGGGCCAGGAACCTGACAGGACGATCGCCTACCGGCCGCAACCCCAGGGCTATCCCCAGGACGGGGGCTACCAGCAGCAGGGTCAGCCCGGCTATCCCGGAGGTCCCCAACAGCCCGGCTACGGCCAGCAGAACCAGGACCAACAGGTCTACGGCCAGCAGAACTACGGTCAGCAGGCCTATGGTCAACAGCCCTACGGTCAGCAGTCGCACGGCCAGCAGCCCTACGGCCAGCAGCAGGGTTACGGCCAGCAGGCCCAGCCCGGTTACCCGCAGAACCAAGGTCAGCAGAACTACGGCCAGCAGGCTTACCCGCAGCCCGGCTATGGCCAGCAGCCCACGTGGCAGCAGCAGGGACCGGACTTCCTCGGTTCCGGGCAGCCGCCCGCCCGTCCCGCCAAGAAGGGCAGGGGCTGGCTGATCGCGGTGATCGCCGCCCTAGTCGTCGCCCTCGTCGGCGGTGGCGGCGCCTTCGCGGTCAGCCTGCTGAGCGGTGGCGGCACCCAGCCGCACGACGTGCTGCCCGGTGACGCGATCGGCTACGTGCGCCTTGACCTCGACCCGGCCGCGAACCAGAAGCTGGCGCTGTTCAGCATCGCCAGGAAGTTCAACGCCACCAAGTCCTCCTTCACCGGGGACGACCCGCGCAAGGCGCTGTTCGACCTGATCAAGAAGGACGGCGGCCTGGACAAGGTGAACTACGCCGCCGACGTCGAGCCTTGGCTCGGCAGCCGCATCGGCGTCGCCGTACTCTCCCCGCACAAGGCCGGGGCCGAGCCGGGCGCCGTCGTGGCCGTGCAGGTCTCCGACCAGGACAAGGCGAAGGCCGGGATCTCCAAGCTGATGAGCGGCGAGAAGTACGGCATCGCCTTCCGCGAGGACTACGCGCTGATCGCCCAGACCCAGGACCAGGCCGACCAGGCCGTCAAGGTCGCGCCGCTGTCCGACAACGCCGCCTTCTCCGAGGACCTGAACGCCCTCGGCGAGACCGGCGTCCTGTCCTTCTGGGTCAACGCCGGCAAGATCGCCGAGTTCGCCCCCGAGCTGGCCACCCGCAACCCCGAGGCGCTCTCGCAGGTCAAGAACCTCAGGGTCGCCGGTGCGCTGCGCTTCGACGGCAACTACGTCGAGCTGGCCGGTGTCGCCCGTGGCGCGCAGAACCTGGACATGGGTCAGCCCGAGATCTCCAAGATCAGCGCGCTTCCCGCCTCGACCGTCGCCGCCATCTCCGTCTCCGGTCTCGGCGACGCCGTCGGCAAGCAGTGGGCCCAGATTCTGAAGGCCGCCGACCAGAGCGGTGCCGGTCTCCAGCAGTTCACCAACCAGGCCCAGCAGCAGTACGGCCTGTCCCTGCCCGCCGACCTGTCCACGCTGCTCGGCAAGAACCTGACCCTGGCCCTGGACGCCAACGGCCTGGACGCCAACCAGCCGAAGTTCGGCGCCCGCATCACCACCGACCCCGCCAAGGCACAGGAGGTCGTCGGCAAGATCGAGAAGATCCTCGCCGACTCCGGCACCGCGGCCCCGCAGCTCGCCAAGGTCCCCGGCGACGGCAGCTTCGTGGTGGCGAGCACCCCGGAGTACGCCGCCGAACTGGCCAAGGACGGCGCCCTCGGTGAGAACGAGGGCTTCAGGCTCGCGGTCCCCGACGCCGAGAAGGCGACCTTCGCCGCCTACGTCGATCTCGACAAGATCGAGCACCTCTACCTGCAGAACCTCCAGGGCGAGGAGCGCGCGAGCCTCCAGGTCCTGAAGGCCGTCGGCATCAGCGGAACGCAGACGGGCAGCGACTCGACCTTCTCCCTGCGGCTGGTGTTCAACTGACCCTCCAAGAACCCACCGCCTGAGGGCGGGCACCCCACCGGGGCGCCCGCCCTTCCGCTTCCCCGCCCATCACAGGCCGTGAACCCGCACAGGCCGTAAACCCCGCGCTTCCGCGAACTCCACGCTCCGTGAGCCTCATGCTTCCCCGCCCATCACAGGCCGTGAACCCGCACAGGCCGTAAACCCCGCGCTTCCGCGAACTCCACGCTCCGTGAGCCTCATGCTTCCGTGAACCTCACAAGCCCGTGGCCTCATGAGCCCGTGGACCTCACGAACCCCTGAACCCGTGGATCCGCAAACTCGCAAGCCCGTAATCCCATAACCCTGCAAGCCCGTAACCCCGCACCCCCGAGCCCATGAACCGATCCCCCCCGCACCCACGTGTCATCCTCGTGAAGCCTCTCCCCGTGATCGCGATCGCCCTGGCCGCCACCGGATGCGCCACGGCCGTACTGGTCTCACGCCCGGCCGCGAGCCCGCCCCCGCCGTCGTGTCCGCAGCGCTGGGGTGGCGACGCCCCCGGTGGCTGGGTGCCCGGCTCCTCCGGCCTCGACGGGGCCGACAGGTCACTCGTGCCGGGAAGGCCGGTCTCGGCGATGATCTGCGCCTATCCCGGGGACAACACACGCCCGGGCGGCGAGCGGCTGTCCGGGTCCAGGTCCCTGACGGACGGCGCCGCGGCGATGGCCCACGACCTGGACTACCTCCCGGCCGCCGAGAAGGCGCAGCCGGGGCCGTGCACGCTGATGGGCGGCGCGATGACCAACTACCTCGTCCGCTTCGTCTACGACGACGGGAAGGTCCTGTGGCTGGGCACCGCCGAGGAGGTCAACTCCTGCGTGACGACCACCAACGGCACCGTCAGCAGCTCCTCCTACGTCGGCCCGGACATCACCGCCGCCTACCGCACGGGCACCTGGCGTCCCGTACGGCCCGCCGACCCCTGCCAGGGGCGGTTCACCGGCCGCAGGGGGCAGAACGAGCGGATGGTGCCCGAAGAACCCGTCTCGGTCCTGGCCTGCGGGCAGCCCAACCGGCCCGACACGCCTCCCGTACGGCGGGAGCACGACGCCAGGGCCGCGCAGGGCCTGGCCAGGGCGCTGAACTCCCTGGAAACCCGGCCCGGCGACAACACGTGCCAGCAGACCTCGAACCCCGGCGGGAAGCCCTTCACCCTGCTGTTCCACTACCCGGACGGCCCCGACGCGACCGTCACGGTCGTGCCGGGCTGCTCCCCCACGGTGAACAACGGCCTGCTCCAGGCCGACGCCGACGCCCCCGTCCGCGAACTCATCAGAGCGGTCTCGCCCCACGCCCGCTAGGCGACCCTCCCGGCAGGCCGGGCCTGCCGGGAGGGTCCACCGGGATCAGGCCCAGAGCTGGCCTTCGAGGCGTTCCTCGGCCTCGTCCAGGGTGCCTTCGTAGGCTCCGGTCGAGAGGTACTTCCAGCCGCCGTCGGCCACCACGAACACGATGTCCGCGCGCTCACCCGCCTTGACGGCCTTGGTCGCCATGCCCAGCGCCCCGTGCAGGGCGGCACCGGTCGAGACGCCCGCGAAGATGCCCTCGGTCGAGAGCAGCTCCCTGGTCCGCCGCAGCGCGTCCCCCGAGGAGACGGAGTAGCGGGTGGTCAGGACGTCGGGGTCGTAGAGCTCGGGGATGAACCCCTCGTCCACGTTGCGCAGGCCGTACACCAGCTCGCCGTAACGCGGCTCGGCGGCCACGATCTTCACGTCGGGGACGCGCTCGCGCAGGAAGCGGCCGACGCCCATCAGGGTGCCGGTGGTGCCGAGGCCCGCGACGAAGTGGGTGACGGACGGCAGGTCCTCAAGGATCTCCGGTCCCGTCGACTCGTAGTGGGAGCGCCAGTTGGCCGGGTTGCCGTACTGGTAGAGCATCACCCACTCGGGGTTCTCCGCCGCCAGGCCCTTGGCGACCCGTACGGCCTCGTTGGAGCCACCGGCGGCCGGGGAGGAGATGATCTCCGCTCCCCACATCCGCAGGAGCTGACGACGCTCGTCCGAGGTGTTCTCCGGCATCACGCAGATCAGCCGGTAGCCCTTGAGCCTGGCGGACATCGCCAGTGAGATGCCCGTGTTGCCACTGGTGGGTTCGAGGATCGTGCAGCCGGGCCGCAGCAGCCCGTCCTTCTCGGCCTGCTCGATCATCCACAGCGCCGGGCGGTCCTTGATCGAGCCCGTCGGATTGCGGTCCTCAAGCTTGGCCCAGATCCGCACGTCCTGTGAGGGGGAGAGTCGGGGCAGGCCGACCAGGGGGGTCCGGCCGACCGAGTCGATCAGTGAGTCAAAGCGCATGGTGTAGGGCTTCCGCCTCGTGTTAACAAACCAGAAACATCGGCGTGGGCCACCACCGGTCCCGATGGTGGCCCGTACACCGCTACCGGGAGCCGCCGGCCACGGCCGGAAGAACGGTGACCGTGTCGCCGTCGGCGACGGGGGTCTCCAGACCGCCCAGGAAGCGGACGTCCTCGTCGTTGAGGTAGACGTTCACGAAACGGCGCAGCGCGCCCTTGTCGACCAGGCGGTCCTTCAGCCCGGGGTGCCGGGAGTCCAGGTCGCCGATCAGCTCCTCCAGCGTCGCGCCCTTGGCGTCAACGGCCTTGGCACCGTCGGTGAAGGTGCGCAGGATGGTCGGAATGCGAACCTCGATGGCCATCGCGGGTCAGTCTCCTTGTGTCGTCTGCTGTCGTCGGGGAGGGCGTCCACCGGTTCGGAACACCGGCGGGCACGGGGGGATTCCGGAGGGAGCTCCGGAACTGTCTTCAGCGACAGTCGTAGACGACGACGGAGGGGGTGTGCGCGAACAGGAAGTTCTGCACGGGCGCGAGACCCGCGTGCCTGGCCCACGCACCGGGACGTGAGAGCACGACGTCCTCCTGGCTCGGGTCGGCGGTCATCATGACCGCAGTCTACCCAACGGGCTTTTCCTCCCCACGGCCGTGTCACCCCCGGAAACGCCGGTCACGCTGGGACGATCTTGACCTCTTCCTCCGTCACCACGCCCTCAAGGATGCGGTACGACCGGAACTCGGCCTCCTCCCCCAGCTCCTCGCGGGTGGAGACCAGCACGTAGTGGGCGTTGGGCTCCGAGGCGTAGCTGATGTCGGTGCGCGAGGGGTAGGCCTCGGTCGAGGTGTGGGAGTGGTAGATGACCACCGGCTCCTCGTCGAGGTCGTCCATCTCGCGCCAGACGCGTAGCTGCTCCAGCGAGTCGAAGCGGTAGAACGTCGGCGACCGCTCGGCGTTGGCCATCGCGACGAACCGCCGCGGGGAGTCCGCGCCGATCGGCCCGGCGATCACGCCGCAGGCCTCGTCCGGATGGTCGGCCCGCGCATGCGCGATGATCTTGTCAACCAGTTCCCGCGAGATCGTGAGCATGTCTGGAAGTTACCAAAGGGCGTGGACCAGGGTCTCCTGGAGGTAGGTCAGCCAGTCGTACAGGACGAGGACCGGATAACGGGGGTCATCCTCACGCATCCCGGCCAGCTCGTCGTGGACCTCCTCGGTCACCTCAAGCCGGGTGCCGAGGACCAGCCGGATGTCGTTCAGGGCGCGCATCCAGGCCTGCGCCTGCTCCTTGGTGAGTTCGACGTGGCCGTGCTCGACGCTGTCGAGCACGATCTTGGCGTCGGCCCGCTTGCCCTCGCGCAGGGTCGTCTCGGTGTAGCGGCGGAAGTCGGCCGCCTGCTCCGTGTCCTCGTAGGCCGAGGGGAAGAGCCTGGCGAGCACCGGGTCGTCCGGCTTCTCCGAGGGGCCGATGCCCAGCGCGCGCTCAAGCGGGTCGTCCCCCGTCTCGCCCGGTTCGACCAGGTCCAGCGTGTGGGAGGCCAGCGATCTCAGGATGGAGACCTCGGCCTCGTCGAAGGTCGTGACGACCCCGCCCTCACGGCCCCGGCTGAATCCGGAACTCACCGTTCGCTCACCACTTTCACTCGTCCCGCCGAGGGGTACCCGGGCATCCTCACACACCCCGACACCGTCGGGGCTGGTCACCTGGAGCCGTCGGACGGCCGCACTCACGAGTCCTGCTGCAGGGTGGCCCACAGCCCGTAGGAGTGCATGATCTGCACGTCGCGTTCCATCTCCTCGCGCGTGCCGCTCGACACCACCGCCTTGCCCTTGTGGTGCACGTCCAGCATCAGCTTCTCCGCCTTCTCCTTGGAGTAACCGAAGACGGACTGGAAGACATAGGTGACATAGGACATCAGGTTGACCGGGTCGTTCCAGACGATCGTCAACCATGGCCGATCGGGTCGCACGTCGATCGACGGACGCTCAACCTCCATTGGAGCAGTGCTACCCACGTACACCAGTCTGCCCTAACTCGGGCTTAGTCTTCGACTCGTGAGTACGAGCATGAGCAGCGCGCTGCTGACAGATCACTACGAGTTGACGATGCTGCAGGCGGCGCTGCGCGGCGGGGTCGCCTTCCGGAAGGCGACGTTCGAGGTGTTCGCCAGGCACCTACCCGACGGACGGCGCTACGGGGTGGTCGCGGGCACCGGGCGCCTGCTCGACGCGCTGCGCGACTTCCGCTTCGGCGAGCGGGAGCTGGCCTTCCTGCGGGAGAACCGGGTGGTGGACGAGCCCACGCTGGAGTTCCTGTCCGGCTACCGCTTCTCCGGCGACGTGTACGGCTACCGCGAGGGCGAGTGCTACTTCCCCGGCTCCCCCATCCTGACCGTCGAGGGCACCTTCGCCGAGGCCGTCCTCCTGGAGACCGTGATCCTGTCGATCCTCAACCACGACTGCGCGATCGCCTCCGCCGCCTCCCGCATGGTCCACGCCGCCGGGTCGCGGCCGATCATCGAGATGGGCTCGCGGCGCACCCACGAGATGGCCGCCGTCGCCGCCGCGCGGGCCGCCTACCTGAGCGGGTTCGGCTCCTCCTCCAACCTCATGGCGGGCCACCTGTACGGCGTGCCGACCGCGGGGACCGCCGCCCACGCCTTCACGCTGCTCCACGACTCGGAGAAGGCGGCCTTCCAGGCCCAGATCGACTCCCTCGGCGCCGGAACCACCCTGCTGGTCGACACCTACGACGTGGCCGAGGCCGTACGGACCGGTGTCGAGCTTGCGGGACCCGACCTGGGGGCGGTCCGCCTCGACTCGGGCGACCTGGCCGAGGTCGCCTACGCGGTCCGCGCCCAGCTCGACGAACTGGGCGCCCACAAGACCCGGATCATCGTCACCAGCGACCTCGACGAGTACACCATCGCCGCGCTGGCCGCCGCCCCCGTGGACGGCTACGGCGTCGGCACCTCGCTGGTCACCGGCTCGGGGGCGCCGACTGCGGCCCTGGTCTACAAGCTCGTGGCCAGGCAGGACGAGGAGGGCGTCATGCGCCCGGTGGCCAAGCGGTCGGTCGGCAAGCCGAGCCGGGGCGGCCGCAAGTACGCCTTCAGGAGGCTGGACGGGTCGGGCACCGCCGAGGCCGAGCTGGTGACCGTCTCCGGTGACCGGCCCGAAGGCGTCCGGCCCGAAGGCGACCGGCCCGGCGGCATCCGCCCGCTGCAGGCGGAGCTGGTGCGCGGCGGGGAGATCGTGGGCGCCGAGCCGCTTGAGGCCGCCAGGGAGCGGCACCGGCGCTCCGTCGCCGAGCTGCCCGCCACGGCCCGTCAGCTCGCCAGGGGCTACGAGGCCATCCCGACCGTCTTCGACGAGTGAACCCGGCCTGTCGGGCACGGCGGCGGACGTGTTTGACTGGCCCCATGGCAACCGCGCTGATCATCGTCGATGTCCAGAACGACTTCTGCGAGGGCGGCAGCCTCGCGGTCGGCGGCGGCGCCGAGGTCGCCGCCGCCATCTCCCGGCACGCCGCCTCGCACGACTACGACCACGTCGTGGCCACCCGTGACTTCCACGTCGATCCCGGTGACCACTTCTCCGCGGCCCCCGACTACGTGAACTCCTGGCCCGTGCACTGCGTGGTGGGGACCCCCGGCGCCGACTTCCACCCCGCCTTCGACACCGCCAAGGTCGAGGAGGTGTTCAGCAAGGGCGCCCACGCCGCCGCCTACAGCGGTTTCGAGGGCAGCGCCGCCGACGGCACGAGCCTGGCCGACTGGCTGGCCGCAAGGGGGGTCGACGCGGTCGACGTCGTGGGCATCGCCACCGACCACTGCGTGCGCGCCACCGCCCTCGACGCGGCCCGCGAGGGGCTGGCCGTACGGGTGCTGCTGGATCTGACCGCGGGAGTCGCCAGGCAGACGACCGAGGCGGCCCTCGACCAGCTCAGGGCCTCGGGGGCCGTCCTCACCGGCGAACCCGTGCTCCCCTGACGCCTCCCGTTTGCGCCCACAGACGGGTCATAGAGAGGCCAAAGGCCACCGCCGCCCGGCGCGACAGGAGTAGTTACGGAGAGTCGTATCCCCGTGACATCCGGTGGTGATCTCCCATGCTCCTGCTCGGCTTCTCGTGGCTCGTCCTGGCTCCGCTCGGCCTGTGGCTGGTGATGCGGGGCCGTGGCTCGGCCCGGGTCGGGGGCGCGTTCGCGCTGGTCGGCCTTGAGGCGACCACGTTCCTGGTCAGCGGCCCCTCCCTGGGCAGGCCGTCGATCCCGCTCGAACGCCCCGCCGCCCTGTCCGCCACACCCTCGACGCCATCCTCGGCGCCGTCGCCCGTCCCGCCCGTCTCCCCGTTCACGCCGCCCGGCTGGCCCTCGCCGACGCCGCTGCCCTCCTCGGCGACCTACCCGGCCCCCTCGGCCTCCCCGAAGCCGGCCTCCCCGAAGAGGCCCGCGGGACCCCTGAGGGCCGCGAGGAGGGCGTCCGCGCCCTGCCGTCTGACGCTGGTCAGCGTGATCGCTGCGTGGCCCACTGGCGGATCTTGCCGATCCGTTCCTGGACCTGCTCGGCGGTCGCCTGCGCGATAGCCGGGCCGCCGCAGGCCCTGCGCAGCTCGGCGTGGATGACGCCGTGGGGCTGGCCGGTGCGGTGGTTCCAGGCGCCGACCAGGCCGTTGAGCTCGCGGCGCAGGTTGGCGATGAGCTCGTGCGGAGCGACCTGCGGCTCCTTGGGCTCGGGAGCGGCACGCTTGGCCTTCAGCTGGTCGGACTGCCGCTTGCTCAGCAGCGTGCGCACCTGGTCGGGCTCCAGCAGGCCGGGCAGGCCGATGAAGTCCTCCTCCTCGGGGGAGCCGGGTTCGGCGCCGGTGCCGAACTCACCGCCGTCGAAGAGGACCCGGTCGAAGGTCGCGACCGCCTCAAGCGTCTCGAAGGGCAGCTCGTCGCCGACGACGTCGGGGTTGTCCTTCTTGCGCTGGGCGTCCTCAAGCAGGGAGTCGTCCAGGCCGTCCTCGGGCGGCTTGCGGTCGAGGACGTGGTCGCGCTCGGCCTCCATCTCCCCGGCCAGCCCCATCAGGGTCGGCACCGAGGGCAGGAAGACCGAGGCCGTCTCACCGCGTTTGCGCGCCCGCACGAAACGGCCGACGGCCTGGGCGAAGAACAGCGGCGTGGAGGTGCTGGTCGCGTAGACGCCGACGGCCAGGCGCGGGATGTCCACGCCCTCGGAGACCATCCGCACCGCGACCAGCCAGCGGTCCTGGGAGGCCGAGAACTGCTTGATCTTCTTGGAGGCCTCGGGGTCGTCGGAGAGCACGACCGTGGCGCCCTCCCCGGTGATCGTGCGGATGTGCCTGGCGTAGGCGCGGGCCGTCTCGTGGTCGGTCGCGATGACCAGGCCCCCGGCGTCGGGAACGCCCCTGCGCACCTCGGTCAGGCGCCGGTCGGCGGCGTGCAGCACCTGCCGGATCCAGTCGCCCTTGGGGTCGAGGGCCGCCTTCCACGCCTGGCCGAGCTGGTCCTTGGTCAGCGGCGTGCCCAGCGTCGCGGCGATCTCGTCGCCCGCGCGGGTCCGCCAGCGCATCTCCCCCGAGTAGGCCAGGAAGATCACCGGCCGGACGACGCCGTCGGCCAGGGCCGGGCCGTAGCCGTAGGAGTAGTCGGAGACGCTGCGCCGTACGCCCTCGCCGTCCTCGGCGTAGGTGACGAACGGGATCGGGTTGATGTCGGACCTGAACGGGGTGCCCGTCAGGGCCAGGCGCCTGGTCGCGGGCTCGAACGCCTCGCGCACGCCGTCACCCCAGGACTTCGCGTCACCGGCGTGGTGGATCTCGTCGAAGATGACCAGGGTCTTGCGCGCCTCGGTCCTGGCGCGGTGCAGCGCCGGGTGCATCGAGATCTGGGCGTAGGTGACGGCGACCCCGAGGTAGTCGCGGGAGGTCGCCCCCTGGCTGTTCTTGAACTCGGGGTCGATGGCGATGCCGACCCGGGAGGCGGCGTCGGCCCACTGTTGCTTGAGATGCTCGGTCGGTGTGACGATCGTCACAGCCCGGATGATCCCCCGCGAGAGCAGCTCACTGACGATGCGCAGCGCGAAGGTGGTCTTGCCCGCACCCGGCGTGGCGACCGCGAGAAAGTCACGCGGCTCACGGCTGAGGTACAGGTCAAGCGCCTCCTGCTGCCACGCGCGCAGCTTCGGCGCGGTGCCCCAGGCGGCACGGTCCGGAAACGAGGGGGACAGGTGGGAGGCGGCGAAAGTGCTCACAGTGTCATCAGGGTAATCGCCGTCACCGTCAAGACGTGCCGATCGGGCGAGATCCTCGTCAAGGTCGTCTCCGCGTGCTAAGGGCCTTCGCATCCGGATACGGCGCGCCACCCGGCCGCCCCCCGCCGCCCCGCCCACGCCCCTCCCCGGCGCCAACCGGCCGCTCCCCCACCCGCCGTCACGCCCTGACGCCCCGGTCCTAACGGAGTTCGGAGATCACCTTGTCGATCACGCCGCGAAGGCGCGGATCGTCGGGCTGGGCGACGCCGACCACGACGACGGGCCGTCCGCCCTTGCCGGTGAGCAGGACCAGTCTGAGGTAGGCGGGCCGGTTGACGACGTCGTGGTACTCGGCGCGCAGGGACCGGCTGCGTCCGCTCCGCCCGCCGACGGTGACCGCCCTGTCCTCGACGACCTTGACCTTGTCGCCGTGGAGCAGCAGCCTGCCGTACAGGTCGGCCAGGTCGGCGGCCGTCCCGGCGAGGTCGTCGCCGGGCTCGGCGGGCCCGGTCATGACCGTCACTGTGCCCTCGCCGCCCTCGCCGCCCTCGCCGCCCGCGATGGAGGTGAACCCGGTGACCGGCGGCACCGCACCGACCCGCCAGCCGGAGGGCAGGGGGTACGTCACGCCCGCGACGGGGTCGCTCACCACGGCGGGCCTGGAGGCGGCCTTGGCGTCGGCGGGGACCTGCCGCAGCAGGAGCGGGGGGAGCAGCACGGCGACGGCGAAGCCGACCGCGAGCCCGGCGATCGCCGCGACCGTCCCGACGAGCAGGCGCCGCAGCCGTCCGGCCCTGCTGGGCGGCGGGGCCACCGGCGAGCCGTACCAGCGGGCCGAGGGCGGCAGCTCGTCCTGGGGGGAGTCGTCGTCGCTGAGCGGCCAGGGGCGGTGGACCTCCCAGACCGACTCCTCGGGCCAGATGCCCTCCTCCCGCCGCGCCCTGCCCTGGCGCCGTGCCCGTCCGCGCCTCCAGAACGCCCAGGGGTGGGGGGTCTCGCCCCGGAACTCCTCGGAGGTCCAGCCCCGCAGGTCTCCTTCGTCGGTCTCCTCGGAGACCCAGCCGGACCCGGCGCCGTCCACGGGCTTCTCCGGCGGCTCGGGCTCGGTGGGCTCCGTGGGGTCCCACATCGAGGCCCGGTGCTGGGCGTGCCCCTCAGGCGGCCGTGTCCCGTGCGGGTCCTGCACGGGCGACCACACCAGGTGGTCCCCGTCCTCGGGTCCCGCACCGGCGTGGCCGAACGACCCGGGCACCCCGGACAGCCCCGGCGGCCCCGTCCCGGAGCCCGCCTCGGAGGGCGTCTCGGTCTCGCGGGGCTCGTCGGGAGGGTCACAGGTGGGGGCGGCGTAGACGCGGGTCCTGGGGGCCCCGTAGGGGGGCGCGTAGGGGGCGCTCCCGCGGCGCGCGCGGCGCGGCGTGCCCTGCGGCGCGTGGGGTTCGCCGGGGGCGTCCACGGCGGGGCGCTCCGGCGGCCACGCCTGGCGAGGTCGTTCGTCCACGACGCCTGCCCTCCCGGTGGTCACGGTCCTACCGTCCTACCATGCCCGTCCTTACCCGGTCCGGCTATAGGTGATCGTCGTCACAGGGAAAACGTCCGGCTCAGGCGGCCTCCCGCATCCGGCCCGCGACGGCCACTCCCAGCAGCCCGACCGCCGCCATCAGGGCGGCGATCGTGATGTACCCGGTGGCGATGTCGTCGTGGCCGATCACGTTGATCAGCACCCCGCCGAAGCCGATCGTGAGGGCGCTGCCGAGGGTGTCCACGACCTGGAGGGCGGCGGAGTTGGCGCCCTGCTCCGCGTCGGGCGACTGGCGCATGGTGGTGACGTTGACGCTGGTCATGGCGATGCCCATGCCGAACCCCGCGACCACCCAGGCGGGCACCGCGACCCAGCCGGTCACCCCGGGCACCAGCGCGAGCAGGGTGAGCAGGATGCCCGCGGTGACCGAGGCGGCGCCGAGCCGTACGAGACGGGGGCGGTCGAACTCGCGCCTGGCCTGCAGGTAGGAGCCGGTCGTCCAGCCGAGCGCGCCGATGGTGAGCGCGGCTCCCGCCTCGATCACCGAGAAGCCGCGCACCTGGGTGAGCATCAGCGGGATGAAGGAGTTGATCCCGAAGAAGGCCGCGGAGAGCACCCCGCGCATCATCACCGTGGTCGACAGACCCCGGCCGAACAGCAGCGCCCGGCGCGGCAGCAGCCTGGGCAGGCCCGCGCCCAGCAGGACCAGACCGGCCACGGTGGCGCTCCAGCCGGTCACCGGGGTCAGGTGCAGGCGGTCCACGCCGTACAGGAGCGCACCCGCGCCCGCGGCGGTCGCGGTGGCGGCCAGGGTCATCGCCAGCGGCCTCGACCGCTCCCCCGAGCCGGAGGGGCCTGGCTCGGAACCGGCGTCGGACTCACGCGGGCGCAGCGCGGGCAGGAGCATCAGCAGGGCGGGCACGACCAGCGGCACGATGCCGTAGAAGACCCAGCGCCAGCCGACCGTCTCGGCGACGATCCCACCGAGACCGGGGCCGACCAGCGCGGGCAGCACCCAGGCGGCCGACAGCGCCGCGAAGACCTTGGGCCTGGCCTCGGGCACGTACACCCGCGCGATCATCACGTAGACCGCCACGATGACGGCCCCGCCGCCGAGCCCCTGCACGGCCCGCGCCGCGATGAAGACCTCCTTGGAGCCCGCGGCGCCCGCCAGGGCCATACCGGCCACGAACAGGCCGACCCCGAGCAGGAACGGCCAGGCGTGGCCCCTGCGGTCGGACCACAGCCCGGAGACGACGTTGGCGAACAGGCCCGCGATGAGGAAGACCGAGAAACTCATCCCGTACAGGTCGAGCGCGTCGAGGTCCTTGGAGACCGCGGGCATGACGGCGCCGACGGACATGCCCTCGAAGGCGATCAGGGTGACGACGAGCAGGATTCCGAGGGAGGCCGTGCGGTATTCCGGACCGAAGATCCGGGGGGACTGGTATGGAGCGTCAAGGGTCTTCGGTACTGTCACCCGTCAAGGGTAGTGGCCGCCTCACGACCGCGGTAAAGCGCCCATATCTCATGCATCCGGACAGCCTGTCCCGCGGTGAACTCCGACATGCAGCGATCCTGGGCGTAGTCCATGAAGTTGTGGATCGGGTCGGGCCCGCCGCCCTTGCAGGTGTCCTTGGTCACGGGACAGCCCTCGGTCGGCTGGCCCTCGGGCGGGGTGTCGTCGACCGCGTCCCCCGGCGCCTCGCAGCCGTTCTCGAAGGTGTGCAGCAGGCCCATCCAGTGGCCGATCTCGTGGACCGCGGTGAACCCCCGGTCGAAGTTGCGCAGCGAGCCCCCGGGCAGCGTCCGCCAGTCCACGACGACGCCGTCGAGCTGGGGCTCGTTGCGATACCAGTGGGGATAGGTCGAGTAGCCGAGCACGAGCTGGCCGAGCTGGGCGACGTAGAGGTTGAGGGTCTCCGGACCGCCCCTGCGCAGCTGCTTGATCGGCCGTTCGTAGGCGAGCGGGCTGCGGAACCAGGCCGGGTTGTCGGTCCTGGTGATGCCTTCGAGCCGGAAGCGGACCCCGGTGTCCGCGCCGCCGTACCGGCCTCCGTAGGCGGAGTTGAGGGCGGCGACCTGCGCGCGCACCGCGCCGTCCTGCGCCCCGAGGGCGCCGTCGGCGATGACGTGCACCCAGGTGGGGACGGTGATGGCCGTGACGGGGACGCGCCGCGCCCTCGACCGGCGCTGCGCGAGGTCGGCGAGCATCTCGGCGACCTGCGTCGGCCCCGGGGCGTACGGCTCGGCCCCCCGGCCTGGGAGCGCTCCCCGTGTGCCCGCCGTACAGCTCCGCGCGCCCACGGCTGCCGCCGCGGCGGGGAGTCCGGGCAGGGCGCCCGCGGTGAACAGGCACGCCGAGACGACGGCGATCGCACGCCGAGCCATGCACTCCCCCGAGATGTCACGTTCGCTGGCCGTCAACCGCCAGGCGGTGACATCCCGACCGTAACCTCAACGGCGGCGATCACCCATCAGCAACACTCACTCGTCGCCGCTGTTGTCCTCGCCCTTCGGGAGACCCTCGTAGATCTCCTTGCACTCGGGGCAGACCGGGAACTTCTGCGGGTCCCGGTTCGGCACCCAGATCTTGCCGCAGATCGCGCGCACCGGGGTGCCGGTGAACGCGCTCTCCATGATCTTGTCTTTCTCGACGTAGTGGGCGAACCGCTCGTGGTCGCCGTCACCGAACGAGAGATCGGGACGGATGTCGCTCTCAGTCTCAGGGAGAATTTTCGTGCTCACCCTGACGATTTTATGCCCGGGTTGCCGCGATCCAGGATCCGGCGCACCCCGTTTCTCCCAAAGACCCCCTCCGGGGCGTGGAGTCTGCATGAACCGCCCCAAACAGGGAAGGGCAGTCCGGATGCTTCAGGCCCGGAAAACAGGAAGGGAGGCCATGATGCCCGACCACCACGGGGCGAGCGTGCTCTTCGTCGGTACCGCGACCACGCTGATCCGTTACAACGGTCTGACCCTGCTGACCGACCCCAACTTCCTGCACCGTGGCCAACGGGCCTATCTCGGCTACGGCCTGTCCTCCAGGCGGCTCACCGAGCCCGCCCTCGACGTCGGGGAGCTTCCGCCGCTGGACGGGGTGGTGCTGTCGCACACGCACGGCGACCACTGGGACCGGGTCGCCCGCGCGGGACTGGACAGGAACGTCCCGATCGTCACGACTCCGCACGCGGCCCGGCGTCTCAGGCGCCAGGGCTTCGGCCGGGCCGTCGGCCTGACCACCTGGCACGACCACGAACTGCACCACGGGGACAGTTCGGTACGGATCACCGCGCTGCCCGCGAAGCACGCGGCGCCCGTCATGGGCAGCATGCTGGAGTTCTCCGGCGCCGACGAGCGGGTGGACCTGCGGCTGCTCATCAGCGGTGACACGGTGATGGACCGCTCGCTTTCCGCGATCCCCAGGCGCTTCCCCGAGGTGGACGTGGCCATCGTGCACCTGGGCGGCACGAAGCTCCTGGGGCTGCTGAAGGTCAGCATGGACGGCGAGCAGGGCGCGCGCTGGACCCGGCTGATCGACCCGAAGATCGTCCTGCCGGTGCACCACGACGACTATCCCGTCTTCACCTCGCCGCTTGAGGACTTCCTGCGCCACGCCGAGCGCGCGGGCCTGGCCGACCGCGTGCACGTCCTCACCCGTGGCGAGACCCACACGTTGCCGGTACGGCCCCGCCCACGCATCTGAGGCGGGGCCGTACGGGATCAGCCCATGTGGACGGGCGCGTCTTCACTCTTGCGGCCCGCCTTGACGAACAGCGCGAGCACGGCGGCCAGCACCGCGACGCCCGTGCTGACCGTGAAGCCCAGGTGCATGCCGTCCAGGAAGGACAGGTGGGAGACCTTGGCGATGGCCTGCACGACCGGTTCGGGCACGTTGGGCATCATCTGGGCGGTCGGTGCCCCGCCGAAGGTGGCCAGTTGCTGCAGTCCCTCGACCTGCTGCGGGGGCAGCGCGGGAAGTTTGGCCTGTTCCCAGTGGCCCTGGTAGACGTCCGCGACCCTGGCCGAGACGATCGCGCCGAGGATGGCGGTGCCGAGCGCGCCGCCGACCTGCATGGCCGACTGCTGGACGCCGCCCGCGACGCCGCTGAGGTCCTCGGGGGCGTTGCCGACGATGATCTCGGTGGCGCCGACGAAGACCGGCGAGAGGCCGAAGGCGAGCAGGGCGAACGGGATACCACTGTCGATGAAGGCCGCGTCGAGACTGAGCCGGGACAGCAGGAACATCGCCACCCCGGTGATCAGCATGCCACCCGTGATCGTGATCTTGGTGCCGAACTTGCCGATGAGCACGGCGGCCAGCGGTGAGGCGACGATCATTCCCGCGCTCATCGGGAGCATCCGCATACCCGACTCAAGGGGCGAGAGGCCGTGCACGCCCTGGAAGAAGAACGTGAGGAAGAACATCGCGCCGAACATGGAGAACGCGACGAGCATCATCAGGCCGGTGCCGATGGAGACCGAGGCGTTGGAGAAGAGGCTGAGCGGCAGCAGCGGCTCGGCCGAACGGGTCTGCCACCACAGGAACGCCGCCCCGACCACCACGGCCGCGGCCAGGAAGCCGATGGTGCGCATGTCGCCCCAGCCCCAGGTGGGGGCCTGGATGATCGCCCAGACCAGGGAGAACATCGCGGCGGACAGCAGCACGACGCCCACCCAGTCGACCTTCGACAGGGTCCGCGCCCGGCTCTCGGTCAGCACCCACAGGCCCATGGCCAGCGCGGCGATGCCCACCGGGACGTTGATGAAGAAGACCGACTGCCAGCTGACGTTCTCGACCAGCAGGCCGCCGACGATCGGGCCCGCGGCGCTGGACAGGCCGATGATGCCGCCCCAGGCACCCATCGCCGTCTTCAGGCGCTCACCGGGGAAGGCCACCCGCAGCAGCGCGAGGGCGGCGGGCTGCAGCAGCGCGCCGAACAGGCCCTGGAGCACGCGCAGCCCGATCAGCATGCCGACGGAGGAGCTGAGGCCGATCGCGAGCGAGCTGAGCGCGAAGCCCGCGACGCCGATCAGGAAGATTCGCTTGTGTCCGAACAGGTCACCCAGTTTCCCCGCGGTGATCAGGAACACGGCGAGCGCGAGCAGGTAACCGCTGGTCACCCACTGCAGGTCGGACAGAGATGCCTTGAGGTCCTGGGCGATCACCGGGTTGGCGATGGAGACGACGGTGCCGTCCAGCATCACCATGATCACGCCGAGTGACACCGACAGCAGGGTGAGCCATGGGTGGCCCTGTCGTGTCGTGCCCAGGTCCGACGGTGGTGGTGCGGCCACCGTCTTGGCTTGTGCCATGGGAAGGGGTCCCCTCGTGAGTTCGCTTCGCCCCGCATTGTGTCGATTGAGGCGTCAACCCCCGGTAATTTATGACAGTCGCTGACAAGTGACAAATCCTTTGATGAGGCAGCCCATGACTTATGGCAGACTGTGAACGACACGTTTCGGAGAGGTGACACGCATGGGTCAGTACGGCCTGCGCGAGCGCAAGAAGCACAGGACCCGGCTTGCGCTGATCGACGCCGCCCTTGACCTGTTCGCCGAGCAGGGTTACGAGGCCACGACCGTCGACCAGATCGCGGCCGCGGTGGACGTCTCGCCCCGCACGTTCTTCCGCTACTTCGCGACCAAGGAGGACGTCGCCCTCTCACTGCCCCTCGACGGCCAGGAGGTCATGCTCGCCGAGCTGGCCGCGCGCCCGCCGGAGGAGCCGCCCTTCACCGCCCTCGGCCACGCCATGCGCGCGGTGGTCACCGGGCTGGAGGAGGCCGATCCCGCCGACACGGCCAGGTTCCTCAAGGCCCGCGAGCTGATCGAGAACACCCCGGCTCTCTTCGCCGGGAGCATGCGCCGCCTGATGGGCAACGAGCAGCGGCTGACCGAGGAGATCGCCAGGCGCGAGGGCGTCGGCGACGACGACCTGCTGACGCACTTCGTCGTCGCGCTGTTCGTCTCGGTGGCCAGGGCGAGCTTCGAGCACTGCCAGGTGGACGACATCCTCGCGGCCGGCTCCATCAGCGGGCGCCTTGAGGCGGTGCTCGCCCTCGCCGAGGGGGCGCTGCGCCCCGGCTGGGACCGCCCCTCGGCCCGGCCTCAGTTCATCGAGGGATCATCGGGACAGGTCGCCACGTAGGCCAGTTCGTCGCGCTGGCGGCGCAGCACCGCCCGCCACAGTGAGCCGGGGTCGTGGTGGAAGGTGTCTCCGGGCTCGGAGTCCACGACGTACCACGCCCCCTGGCCGATCTCGGCCTCAAGCTGCCCCGCCGACCACCCCGCGTAGCCGGCGAAGATCCGCATCTGGGCGATCTCCCCGGCGAGGATCTCCGGAGGGGCGTCCAGATCGACGGTCCCGATCCTGGAGACCGCGGCGTTGCCCGAGTGCAGCCGCCGCCAGCCGAGGGGTTCCTGGCCGCTCGGGACGGCGGCCAGGGCCAGTGCGCTGTCGGTCTGCACCGGCCCTCCCTGGAACAGCACCGACGGGCCGGTCACCATGCCGTCCCAGGTGGGAAGCACCTGCGTGACCGAGATGTCACTCGGCCGGTTGAGCACCACGCCGAGCGTGCCGCCGTCGAGGTCGTGCTCCAGGACGAGGACCACGCTCCGCCGGAAGTTGGGGTCGTCGAGCCGCGGCGTCGCCACCAGCAGGCCACCGACGTAGATCGCCTCCGCCATGTCTCCATCATGAAGGGTCAAAGGCGCGCCGCGCTGCGCTACCCCCACTCCAGATCTTCCGGATATCACGCTGCGTTACACAAAGCAGCGAAAGGGGAACTCTAAGTACATAGCCCATTAAATGGGGGATAAATGCGACAGGTTGGCCGGCTGACCGCGATGACGCCCGTGGCGTTCTTCGCGCTGGCCTTCCTCCTGGCCGCGGGCACCCTCCCCGCCCACCACGCAAAAGCTCCCCCCGCGAAACACGGCGTCAAGGCACCCCACCCCAAACCCCGGCCGCACAGGAGAAGCCACAGGCCCCTGGCCGTCCTCGGCGCCCCACACCCCTGGGAGACGGGCCCGCTCGCGGGAACCGAACCCGCCGCGAGCCTGCCCGTCTGGGCCGCGACCGCCGGGAGCGTGACGCTCACCGGCGGCCTGCTGTGGTGGTACGGCGCGCTCTGGCCGCGCCGTACTCCACAACGACCCATCAACACCAGACGCTCACCGTACGGCTACCGCCGCTATCCCGGCCTGGAGCTCTGAGCGTCAGGCCTCGGTCATGCCGGTGCGCGCCCTGCCACCGGCCGACTCGCGCACGGCGGCGGCGACGGCGGTGGAGACGTCGGCGTGGAACACGCTGGGGATGATGTAGTTCGGGCCGAGCTCCTCGTCGGTGACCACGGACGCCAGCGCCCTGGCCGCGGCGAGCAGCATCTCCTGGCTCACCACGCTGGCCTGCGCGTCGAGCAGACCGCGGAAGACGCCGGGGAAGGCCAGCACGTTGTTGATCTGGTTCGGGTAGTCGGAACGGCCGGTGGCCACCACGGCCGCGTGCTCGCGGGCGTCGTCGGGCGAGACCTCGGGCTCGGGGTTGGCCAGCGCGAAGACCACGGCGCCGTCGGCCATCGTCGCGATGTCGTCGCCGGTGAGGATGCCGGGGGCGGAGACGCCGACGAACACGTCGGCTCCCTTGATCGCGCCCCGCAGGTCACCGGCGTAGCCCTCGGCGTTGGTGTGCTCGGCGATCCAGCGCAGCGAGTCGTCCAGGTCGTCCCGGCCGCCGTGCACCGCGCCCAGGTAGTCGCAGACGACCACGTTGCGGGCACCGGCCGCCAGCAGCAGGCGCAGCACCGCCGTACCGGCCGCTCCGGCACCGGCCAGCGCGATGCGGACCTCGCCCAGCTCCTTGCCGACCACGCGCAGCGCGTTGGTGAGCGCGGCCAGCACGCAGATCGCGGTGCCGTGCTGGTCGTCGTGGAAGACCGGGATGTCCAGCAGTTCCCGCAGCCGCCGCTCGACCTCGAAGCAGCGCGGCGCCGAGATGTCCTCCAGGTTGATGCCGCCGAAGCCGGGGGCGATGACCTGGACCGTGCGGACGATCTCGTCCACGTCCTGGGTGTCGAGACAGATCGGCCAGGCGTCGATGTCGGCGAAGCGCTTGAAGAGGGCGGCCTTGCCCTCCATGACGGGCAGCGCGGCGGCGGGGCCGATGTTGCCCAGGCCGAGCACCGCGGAGCCGTCGGTGACCACGGCGACGGTGTTTCGCTTGATGGTCAGCCGCCGGGCGTCCTCGGGGTTGCGCGCGATGGCCATGGAGACCCGGGCGACGCCGGGGGTGTAGGCCATGGACAGCTCGTCACGGTTGCGCAGCGGCACCTTGGAGCGCATCTCGATCTTGCCACCGAGGTGCATGAGGAAGGTCCGGTCGGAGACCTTGTGGATGACGACGCCCTCCACGGCGTCCAGCTTGTCGACGATCGCCTGGGCGTGGTCGGTGTCACGCGCGGCGCAGGTGACGTCGATGCGCAGGGTCTCGTGTCCGGCGGTGGTGACGTCGAGAGCGGTGACCACCCCTCCGGCTGACTCTACGGCGTGGGTGAGCTGGCTGACGGCCTTTCCTCCTGCGGGCACCTCAAGGCGCACGGTGATGGAGTAAGACACGCTCGGCACGGTGGCCACAGTCATCCGCTCCTTCGCGAAGGGACTGGTTGGAGTCCCTCCATCGTGCCACCAACCGGCGGGTGTCCGTGCCGGGGTCGCTCAGCTCAGAGCTGTCGATGCGGTCACAATCAGCTCGACGCACGTGTCGACCGGGATGCTCGTGCTGTCCAGCACGAGGTGGTAGAGCGTCGGAGAGGCCGAATCCGCACGGTAGAAGTGGCGGACGTAGGCGGCCCGCGCCCGGTCGTTGTCCTCGATGAGCCTGCGCGCCTGACGCTCGCTCACCTCGCCCAGGGTCGCGGTCTGCACGACCCTGCGGGCGAGCGGTCCGTCGAGCCGTACGTGCAGTGCGCCCGGATGGTCGGCCAGCACGAGCGCGCCCGCCCTGCCGAGGAACACGCCGCCCTGCTCCCTGGCGATCTGCCTGATCACCCGTTCGGTGTGGGCGACGAAGTCCTCGGCGGGCAGCGGCATGACGCCGGGGATGTACATGTCCATGCCGCCGAAGCTCGCCGCGGGCAGCCGCATCGCCCCGGCCAGCAGCCTGGCCAGGCCGTGCTCTGCCCGGTCGTCGTGCGCCAGGACGTCCTCAAGACTGCAGCCGAGCTCGACGGCGACCGTGCCGGGAATCGCCCGGTCGAGGAAGGGAACCCCGAGGCGCCCGGCGACCGCCGGTCCGATGACGCTTCCGGCGGTGCCGTACGTCGCGGAGATGGTGACGACCCGCATGACCTGTTCATGCCCGGAAACCGGGGGTCCCCATACGTGCTTTTACGGCTTTTACGGTGGTTCCCTATCCGTTGTGAAGGTCAGAACAGGGCGCTGGCCAGGCTCCTGCGGGCCTTGCTGACCGACGGGTCGTCCGCGGGAAGCGTCTCGAACAGGCTGAGCAGGTGGGTCCTGACCCGGTCACGGTCATCGCCCGAGGTGCGCCGTACGACCGCGACGAGCCTGTCGAAGGCCGCGTCCACCTCGCCGGAGAGCATCTCGAAGTCGGCGGCCAGGAGCTGGGCGTCGAGGTCGGCCGGGTCGGACAGGCGGCGCTGCACCTCCGCGGGATCGACGTCCTGGGTGCGCCTGATCAGGCCGAGGCCCGCGAGGCCGATCCTGGCGTCCTCGTTGTTCGGCGAGCGCGCGAGCAGCCGTTCGTAGGCGGCCACCGCGCCGTCGAGATCACCGGCGTCGATGGCCTGCTCGGCGGCGAGGACGTCCGGGTCGGTGGGAGGCTCCGCGGGCTGCTCCTGCGCCTCGCCGCCCTCGGGAACCGGCGGGAGATACTGGGCGAGGGCCTCAAGGAGTTGCGAGAGCCAGTCGCGAAGCTGCGCCTCCGTCGCGATGCCCGGGACGACGGCGACCGGCTGGCCCTGGAAGAGGGCGTAGAGGGCGGGCACGTTCTGCACCCGCAGCGCCTGCGCGATCTGCGGGCTGACCTCGACGTCGACCCGCGCCAGGGTCCACCGGCCCGCGTTCTCCGCGGCCAGCTTCTCCAGCAGCAGGCTGTACTCCCTGGCCTGCTCCGCCCTGGTCACGGTGAGCTCCAGCAGCACGAGGCTGTTCATGGAGCGGTCGACGACCTCCGTGGTGAAGTTGGCGTCGTCCACGTCGATGACCGGCGCCGGCACGCCACCGGTCTCCTGGGCGGTGGCCTCCCGGCGCGCCTGCGCGTCTAGCGCCTGCTTACGGGCGCCGAGATCGACGGCACCGTAGAGCGATCCTGCTCGTTTGAAGTCCGCTGGGCTCATACTCCAATCCTGCCGCATCCGGGCGGTTACGCCGACTCGGCACCACGCCGGGAACACCCCGGGGGCCGACCCGGCCCCCGGGGTCTCCGTCAGAAGCGCGCGGGCTCGGTGTAGACGCCCCACACGTCGCGCAGGGCGTCGCAGATCTCGCCGAGGGTGGCCTCTGCGCGGACCGCGTCCAGCATGGTCGGGATCAGGTTGCCCTCTCCCCTGGCCACCTCGACCATCGCGGCGAGCGTCCGCTCGACGGCCTGGGCGTCACGGGCCGTCCTGCGCTCGGCGAGGACGCGGTTCTGTTCGCGCTCGACCTCGTGGCTGATCCTGAGGATCTCCAGCGGCTCGTCGAGGGAGGCGGTGTGGCAGTTGACGCCGACGATGCGCTTCTCGCCCTTCTCCAGCTTGCGCTGGTAGTCGAAGGCGGCCTCGGCGATCTCGGACATGAACCAGCCGTCCTCGATGCCGCGCAGGATCCCGGCCGTCATCGACCCGTCGGAGCCCATGTCCCTGACCTTGGCGAAGATCGCCTCGGCCTCGGCCTCGATCCTGTCGGTCAGCGCCTCCACGTACCAGGAGCCGCCGAGCGGGTCGGCCACGTTGACGACCTCGGTCTCCTCCATGATCACCTGCTGGGTGCGCAGCGCGATCTCGGCGGCCTTCTGCGAGGGCAGCGCGAGGACCTCGTCGAGGGCGTTGGTGTGCAGCGAGTTGGTGCCGCCGAGCACCGCCGCCAGCGCCTCGATCGCGGTGCGCACCACGTTGTTGTACGGCTGCTGCGCCGTCAGGGAGACGCCCGCGGTCTGGGTGTGGAAGCGCAGCCACTGGGCCTTGTCCGTCTTGGCGCCGTAGACGTCGCGCAGCCACCGCGCCCAGATCCGCCTGGCGGCCCTGAACTTGGCGATCTCCTCGAAGAAGTCGATGTGCGCGTCGAAGAAGAACGACAGGCCGGGGGCGAAGACGTCCACGTCCAGTCCCCTGGACAGGCCGAGCTCGACGTAGCCGAACCCGTCGGCCAGGGTGAAGGCCAGCTCCTGCGCGGCCGTGGCCCCGGCCTCGCGGATGTGGTAGCCGGACACGCTGAGCGGCTTGTAGGCCGGGATGTTCGTCGCGCAGAACTCCATCAGGTCGCCGATCAGCCGCAGGTGCGGCTCGGGGGCGAACAGCCACTCCTTCTGGGCGATGTACTCCTTGAAGATGTCGGTCTGCAGCGTCCCGTTGAGCCTGCCGACCGGCACCCCCTGGCGTTCCGCGGCCACGACGTACATGCAGAACAGCGGCACCGCGGGGCCGCTGATCGTCATCGAGGTCGTGATGTCGCCGAGCGGGATGTCGTCGAAGAGCAGTTCCATGTCCAGCGCGGAGTCGATCGCGACCCCGCAGTGGCCGACCTCGCCGAGAGAGCGCGGGTCGTCGGAGTCGCGGCCCATCAGCGTCGGCATGTCGAAGGCGACGCTGAGGCCGCCGCCGCCCGCGCCGAGGATCATCTTGTAACGCTCGTTGGTCTGCCTGGCGTTGCCGAACCCGGCGAACTGCCGGATGGTCCACGCCTTGCCCCGGTAGCCGGTGGGGTGCAGGCCACGGGTGAAGGGGTACTCCCCCGGCCAGCCGATCCGCTCGAAGCGCGGATCGTCTTCCTGGGGTCCGTATACGGGCGCGACGTCGAGGCCGGAGAGCGTCCGGAACTCGGAATCACGCTTGGCTGCCCTGTCGAAACGCGCCTGCCAGCGCGCCCTGCCCGCCTCGATCTCCTCGGCGTCCATGGCCAACTCCCTCTAACGCCCTTGTACGGCTCGGCTTCTCGTGATGGCTTGTGGCCTCGAAAAGATACTAGGACGTCCTATTAATTTTTGGCCAGTTCGCCGGGGGAGCCGTCCGGCGCCGCCCTCAGTCCTCGAAGTCCCCCGCGGCCACCCTGATGGTCCTGAGCAGGCCGAACATCTGGTCGAGCTCCGCCTCGCCGTACATGGTCATGCCGAAACCGGCGGCCATCAGGTCGTCCGTCGCCGCGCTGACGACCTCCCGTCCCTGGGAGGTGATCTCCGCGAGCACCCCGCGGCCGTCGCGGGGGTTGCGCATGCGGCGGACGAGACCGGCGCGTTCGAGGCGGTCCACGGTGTTCGTGACGCTCGTCGGATGGACCATCAGCCGTTCACCGATGCGTGACAGCGGCAGCGCGCCGGACTTGCTGAAGGTCAGCAGCACCAGCGCCTCGTAGCGCGCGAAGGTCAAGTCATACGGTTTGAGCAGCGTGTCCAGTTGCGCCAGCAGGATCTGGTGCGCTCTCATGATCGACGTGACGGCGGCCATGGCCGAGGACTGTCCGAAGTGAACGCGCCACGTCTCCGCGGCGCGCTCGATGGGGTCGAACGGCAGATTCAGCTGACCTGTAGCCACAGGGTTACGTTAGCGCGGCCTCGTCCCCATCCGCCCGTGCCCACAGAGCGCCGACCTGATGGCTTCACCAAGAACCCGGGCGTCAAACGTCACGCTCGGTTATGGTTCCCACATCGAATGGTGAGGGCGCGGCCAAGTGGTCGCGCGCGCTCAGTCCGGATCTGCGGGGGACGCCGACCGGACCGGTGACCGAGGGGACCGGTTCACCGCACATTCACAGCACGGGGGGTGCTTGATGAACGACGACCTGACGGCGTTCGTACGCCGTATGACCTCTGGCATGTGTCCGGGCACGGGCGGCACGGCGTGGACCGTTTCCACGCACGGCGGTGCGTGACCACAGAGGCGTTTCACGCGAGGAACTCCAGCAGAGCGCGTTGGTGGCGGTCGCCGTCCTGCTCGTGCTCGGCGTGGTCGCGGCGTGGAGCGTCCTCATACCCGGCGTCAGCGCGTGGGAGAACGTCATCGCCGCGGTGATCGGCTCGCTGCGGCTCACCGGGCCCGTCGCGGCCGCCTTCGCCGCGTGGGTCGCGGTGCGCAGGCGGCGCGGGGCCAGGCGGCGTCCACGGAGCGCCTGGCAGGCGATGCGCGCGCCACTGGCCGTCGCTGTCGTCGTGGCCGCGTCCTTCACCGCGACGGTGCTGGTCATGGCGGTCAGGACCGTGCTCACCGAGCAGGCGGGCGGGCTGCTGCCCAGCGGCCTGATGATGGGCATCGCGGGCCTGACACTCTACGTCACGCTCGGGTGGGTGATCGGGTGGCTGCTGCCCTGGACGATCACCCCGGTGTTCGCCGGGCTCGGCTGCTACGGCCTCTTCACCTGGCTGGCCAGGGGGCAGACGTGGACCGACCGCCTGGCCCCCGCGACGCGGGAGCCGTACGACGTGTTCCGTGGGCTGAGCGCGACGGCCTTCACCGACCAGTCGCTGTGGCTGCTCGGAGTCAGTACGGCGTTGCTGCTCGGCTGGGCGGCGCTGGTGACACGGCAGGCGCTGGCGCTGGCCGGGGCGCTGCTGGCGGTGCTCGCCGCGGGCACCGGGATGGCCAGGCTGATCAGCGAGCCCGCGTCCATCTCTGCCCAGCGGGTGGTCTACAGCTGCCAGGAGTGGCCGATCACGGTCTGTGTGCACCCGGGGATGCGCACGGGGCTGCCCGAACTGGGCTCCGCGTTCGTCAAGATCGCCTCCCGCCTCGCGGGGACGCCCGGCGAGTTCTCACGGCTCGAACAGCGGCCCCGCAGCGACGACGCCACCATCTCCTCCGGCGCCATGCCGATCCACGTGGACGACCTGTCCACCGGGTTCGCCGACGCGGCGGCCGACGAGTTCGTCGAGAGGCTGGCCAGGCAGTGCGACGGCAGCCCGGCCGCCGGATACCGCGACATCGTGATCGCCTGGCTGCGCGGCAAGCCGCTGCCCGGTGGGCCACTGCCCGAGCACCAGTACGCCGCGGCCTGGTTCTCCGGGCTGACGGAGACCCAGCGGCGCGAGTGGCTGCGGCTGAACTACGCCGACTTCGCGGCGTGCAGGTTGCGGAGCGAACACTTCGGCGGCCAGGCCGTACAGGCAGCGCAGCCGTTCCAGCCCGCCCAGCCGGTGCAGCCCACCCAGCCGGTCCAGTCCGTCCAGGCGAGTGAGCTCGCCTCCCCCGGGCAGACGAACCGGGTACGGCGCGCGGGACACTCGGGGCGGGCGAGCGGCCACCGGCACAGGATCGGGCGCGCCAACGGCCTGAGTCACAGGGAGGGGTCCGCACCCCGGGACGCGGACGGTGACAGGCGTCTGGCGCGTCCGTCCCGCCACGATTGACGTGATCGGCATAGGCTCGACGCGGGAGCACGGTCCGTCCGGGACTGCCCGATATGAGAACGCCGATCCGGACGGCCCCTTCCCGTGAGAACGCGGCCACCGAGGGAAGGAGACCGCCGTGAACGCCCCCTTGGAAGCGCCGCCGCAACCGGCGTCCGCACCGCCCCCGCGCAGGGGTGTGCGCCTGCTCGCCGGGCTGCTCGTCACCGTCGTCCTGCTCGTCGTGGGTGCCCGCCTCGCCTGGTCGTGGCTGAACCCGTTCGGCGAGACCACCGTCGACCGCAGCCAGCCCGCGCTGCTTGAGTCGATCCACAACCTCAGCCGCTTCGAGGCGGCGACCGGCAACTTCCAGGTCGTCGTGGACCTGGAGAAGGACGCCGCCTTCCTTCCCGACGCCATCAAGGGCAGCCGCACCCTCTTCGTGGGCGCGGGCGGGGTCGACGCCTACGTCGACTTCGGCGGCCTGGCCTCCGGCGCGCTGACCGTCTCCCCCGACCGCAAACAGGTCACGGTACGGCTGCCGCACGCCCAGCTTGAGAAGCCCAACCTCGACAACAAGCGCTCCTACGTCTTCGCCCAGCAGCGCGGCCTCTTCGACCGGGTCGAGGACTTCCTGTCCTCCTCCCCCGGCGGCCAGCAGGAGCTCTACATGCTGGCCGAGAAGAAGATCGCCGACGCGGCGCGGGCCAGTGACCTGCTCGCCCGCGCCGACCAGAACACCAAGACCATGCTCCAGGGCATGCTCGGCGGACTCGGCTTCGAGAAGATCACGGTCGAGTTCGCGCCCCAGCCCTGACCGGTTCTCCGGTCAGGGACAGCTCGTCAGTCGACGGCGGCCAGCAGCTCGTCGGCCGCCCGGTAGGGGTCGAGCCCCTCGTCGAGCATCCGCTGGGCCAGCGCGTCCAGGCGCCGGTCGCCGTGCAGGTGCGCGAAGCGCGAGCGGAGGGTGGCCAGCGCGATCGCCTCGATCTCGTCACGGGCCCTGGCCTGGCGCCTGCGCCCGAGCTCGCCTGACTCCTCCAGGTAGGACCAGTGCGCGTCGAGGGCGCCGACCACGTCCTGCGCCCCCTCGCCCCGGTAGGCGACGGTCGGCACGATCGGCGGCTTCCAGTCACGCGCGACCAGGGCGATCATGTTGCGCAGCTCCCTGATGGCCGCCTGGGCGCCGTCGCGGTCGGCCTTGTTGACCACGAACACGTCGGCGATCTCCAGGATGCCCGCCTTGGCCGCCTGCACGCCGTCCCCCATGCCGGGGGCGAGCAGCACGATGGTGGTGTCGGCCTGGGAGGCGATGTCCACCTCCGCCTGGCCGACCCCGACTGTCTCGACGAGGATGACCTCGCACCCCGCGGCCTCCAGGACGCGCAGCGCCTGGGGGGTCGCCCACGACAGGCCGCCCAGGTGACCCCGGCTGGCCATCGAGCGGATGAACACCCCGGGGTCGGTCGCGTGGTCCTGCATCCGCACCCGGTCACCGAGCAGCGCGCCACCGGTGAACGGCGAGGACGGGTCGACGGCGAGGACGCCGACCTTCCTGCCCTGCTCGCGGAAGGCTCGCACGAGCATCCCGGTCGAGGTCGACTTGCCCACGCCGGGGGAGCCGGTCAGCCCGATGATCCTGGCCGTGGTCGTGCGCTCGGCGCAGAGCCTGGCCATGATCTCCCTGAGCAGGGGCGAGCCGTTCTCCACCAGGGAGATCAGCCTGGCGACCGCGCGGGGCTGCCCGGCCCGCGCCCGCGCGACCAGGTCGGCGACGTCGACCTCGGGAGAGTGCCCGTTCCCCGTGGCCGCGGGCCGCTCGCGGGTCACCGGCCCCTGGTCCCGCACCGTCACGCCGAGGGGACCCGGATGATCAGGGCGTCGCCCTGGCCACCGCCGCCGCACAGGCCCGCGGCGCCGAGCCCGCCGCCCCTGCGCCTCAGCTCGTGGGCGAGGGCCAGCACGATGCGGGCGCCGGAGGCCCCGATCGGGTGGCCGACGGCGATGCCGCCGCCGTTGACGTTGACCCTGTCGAGCGGGACGCCGAGCTCCTTGGCCGACTGCAGCACGACCTGGGCGAAGGCCTCGTTGATCTCCAGCAGGTCGAGGTCCTCGACGGAGAGCCCCTGCTTGTCCAGCGCGTGCCTGATGGCGTTGGCCGGCTGGGACTGCAGCGAGTTGTCGGGGCCCGCGACGTTGCCGTGCGCGCCGATCTCGGCCAGCCAGTCGAGCCCGAGCTCCTCGGCCTTGGCCCTGGACATCACGACGACCGCGCAGGCGCCGTCGGAGATCTGGGAGGAGGAACCGGCGGTGATCGTGCCGTCCTTGCTGAAGGCGGGACGCAGCCGGGCCAGCACCTCGACGGTGGTGTCGGCCCGCACGCCCTCGTCGGCGGCGAAGACCACCGGATCACCCTTGCGCTGCGGGATCGTCACCGGGACGATCTCGTCGTCGAGCACACCGTTCTTGATCGCCGCGGCGGCCAGCTCGTGGGAGCGGGCGGAGAAGACGTCCTGCTCCTCACGGGTCAGGCCGAGGCGCTCGTTGTGACGCTCTGTCGACTCGCCCATGGACACCTGGTCGTAGGCGTCGCTGAGGCCGTCGTGCGCCATCGAGTCCACGATGCCCGCGTCGCCGTACTTCACCCCCCTGCGCAGACCGGGCAGCAGGTGCGGGGCGTTGGACATGGACTCCATGCCGCCCGCGACCACGATGTCGAACTCGCCCGCCCTGATGAGCTGGTCGGCCAGGGCGATGGCGTCGAGACCGGACAGGCAGACCTTGTTGATCGTCAGTGACGGCACGGTCATCGGGATCCCGGCCTTGACCGCGGCCTGGCGGGCGGGGATCTGTCCCGCTCCGGCCTGCAGGACCTGACCCATGATCACGTACTGCACGGCCTCGGGAGCGACGCCTGAGCGCTCCAGCGCGGCCTTGATGGCGATGCCGCCGAGCTCGACGGCCGAAAGGCCGGACAACGAGCCGAGCAGCCGCCCGATGGGGGTGCGAGCTCCGGCGACAATGACGGAACCAGACATAGCGGGGCCTCCCTGGCGGGGCTTGGGACGACTTTGCCACCATACCCATGGGTACCCGAGTAGCCGCCATGGAGGTTAGGCATATGTTCATGCGCATTGATCATGTGGGAATCGCCTGCCACGACCTTGAGGAGAAGATCGCCTTCTTCCAGCGGACCTTCGAGCTGACCGTGGTCGCTCGCGAGGTCAACGAGGAGCAGGGCGTCAAGGAGGCGATGCTGCACATCGCCGACGGAAACGGGGGCGGGTCCTACATCCAGCTCCTCGAACCGCTCGGCCCCGACACACCGGTCGGCAAATTCCTCGCCAAGCGGGGCGAAGGGGTGCACCACGTGGCGTTCGGCGTCCCGGACGTCGCCGAGGCGATGCAGGTGATCGGCGACAGGGGCGTCAGGCTCCTCGACAAGGCACCCCGGCACGGCACGATGGGATCCTCCATCGCTTTCCTGCACCCCAAGGATGTCGGCGGAATGCTGACCGAACTCGTTCAGGCGCCAAAGCACTAAAGGCGCGCCGTGTCAAATGTAAGAAACGTTCGTACGTAACAAGTCACGCAGAAAGCCAGAGGAGACCGACAACTCGGCGACTCCAGAGTACGCTGGCCTACCACCGGACGTGTGGATCCCGCCACGGCTCCGCCTCGGATGTCCGAACAATCCCCCGTCCGGCCCGTGTAGCCGCCTCGACAACCCAGGATCGAGCCTCCATGCAGTCCGACATCGATGCCCAGCTCAACAATTTCTTCGAAGACGCCCCCGCTCGGGAATTCGACGTGGTGCTCCGCGGCTATGACCGGCACCAGGTCCACGACCATCTGAAGCAGGTCGACAACGAACTGCGCCAGACCAGGGAACAGCTCCAGGGCATGCAACGGGAGCTGGCAGACTCCCAGCGGCAGCTTCAGGAGCAGGAGCGTCCGACCTACTCGGGTCTCGGCGCGCGCATCGAACAGTTGTTGCGCCTGGCCGAGGAGCAGGCGACGGAGCTGGTCCAGGCCGCTCGTTCCGAGGCGAACGAGATCAAGGCCGCGTCGAAGGTCGAGGCGGCCGACCTGCGCGCCGCGGCGGAGAACGAGGCGGCGGAGAAGCGAGCCCTCGCCACCCGCGAGGCCGACGACATGCGCACCACCGCGGAGCGGGACGCCGACGAGATCCGCTCAACCGCCCGTCGTGAGGCCGACGAGCTGACCGCGACCACCGAGCGCGAGGTCGCCAAGCTCAGGGCGACCGCCGACCACGAGGTCGCCGAGAAGCGCGCGGACGCCGAGCGTGAGATCGCCAAGCTGCGCACGACCACCGAGCGCGAGGTCGCCCAGCTGCGCGCCTCGACCAAGCGTGAGCGCGACGAGATCCTGACCACCGCCAAGCGCCAGGCCGACGAGATGCGCGCCCAGGCCCAGCGGGTCCTTGAGGAGTCCGAGGCCAAGCGCGCCCAGGACGAGGCCGAGTTCGAGATCCAGCTCGCCTCCCGCCGGGAGGAGGCCGAGCGCCAGGAGGCCGAGCGCCACGCCACCGCCCAGGCCAACACCCAGAAGCTGGTCTCCGAGGCCGAGCAGCGCGCGGCGACCGCCGAACAGCGCGCGACCAAGGCGACCCAGCAGGCAGAGCAGACCCGTCGCGAGGCCGACACCCACGCCAAGCAGCTGCTCGCCAACGCCCGCAAGAACGCCGACCAGCTCGTCTCCGACGCCAAGACCAGCGCCGAGTCGATCGTCTCCGAGGCCAAGGCCGAGGCCGAGCGCAGCCGTACGGTGGCCCAGCGCCAGGTCGACGAGCTGACCCGCCAGCGTGACAGCATCACCAGCCACCTCGCCCAGCTGCGCCAGCTGCTCGGCGGCGCGCCGCTGCCCGCGGCCGACCCCGAGCCCGCCATCGCCGCGGCACCGCCGAAGCCGGCCATCCCGGCCTCCAACGGCAGCGAGAAGCCGCTGACGCCCGCCGCGAAGTCGCCCGCCAAGGACGACGACGCGGAGTGGTGGCAGGAGTAGGCCCCGCCTGGCGAGGCGCTACGACGGCTACGGGAGAGCCTGGCGACCATGAGGTCGCTAGGCTCTCTTGTCACGTTCCCGCCGTTTCCCCATCGCCAGGAGCACCAGTGTCCGAAGCGTCCCAGGCAGCCGATGTCACCCCACCTGCGGCGCCGCCCACGGTGCCGAGAGCCAGGCCTGAGTTCGCCGAGCCGTACGGCAAGCCGGGCAAGCCGCTGACGAGAAGCCCGTATCTCATCGGGCTGACCGGGGGTCTGGGGGTTCTGACGGCCTGGGCGCTGGCCCAGGCGCTGATCACGGCGCGCAGCGTGATCGTGCTGGTCATCGTGGCGATGTTCCTCGCCGTGGGGCTCAACCCCGCGGTCGAGGCGTTGCAGCGGCGCCGGATGCCCCGCAGGGGGGCGATCTCGATCGTCTTCGGCGGGGTGATCCTGTTCTTCGTGCTGTTCGGGCTGGCGATCGTCCCGCCGGTGAGCCGGGAGATCGCCTCCTTCGTCGGCGCGGTTCCCGGTTACGTCAGGGAGCTGCTGGCCAACCCCACGCTGAAGACGCTGGACAGCGACTACCAGATCCTCACCAGGATCGGCGACTACGTCACCAGTGGTGGTCTGGCCCAGACCGTGGCCGGGGGCCTGGTCGGGGCGAGCGCCGTGGTGTTCGACGCGTTCTTCTCCGGCTTCACACTGCTGGTGCTGACGCTGTACTTCCTGGGCTCGCTGCCCTCGATCAAGGACTATCTCTTCCGGCTCGTGCCGAACAGCCGCAGGGACCGGACCAGGGCGCTGGGTGACGAGATCCTCGACGGCATCGGCGGTTACGTGGCGGGGAACCTGTTGATCTCGGTGATCGCCGGGGTGACGACCTGGGTGTTCCTGGCGATACTGAACATGCCCTACGCCCTGGCCCTCGCCCTGATCGTGGCGGTCACGGACCTGATCCCGCTGGTCGGCGCGACGATCGGCGCCGTGCTGGTGACGCTGGTCGCGCTGCTGCAGTCGTGGACGCTCGGCGTGGCCTGCGGGATCTTCTTCCTGATCTACCAGCAGATCGAGAACTACCTGATCTATCCGCGCGTCATGAAGCGCTCGGTGGACGTGGCGCCCGCGGTCACCGTGATCGCCGCGCTGTTCGGCGGAGCGCTGATGGGCATCGTCGGGGCGCTGCTGGCCATCCCGGTGGCCGCGGCGATCGCGTTGATCATCCGTGAGGTCGTGCTTCCCCGGCAATCCCAGCTATGAAGGCGGCGACTGCCGCGTTGAACGCCTCCGGCTGTTCGAGCGCGCTCAGGTGCCCGGCCCGCTCGATCACCGCCAGCCTCCCGTCCGGTACGGCCTCGGCCATCGCCCGCGCGTCGGCGACCGGGGTGACCTCGTCCTCCTCCCCCACGACCACCAGGGCGGGGACGGTGAGCCCGCGCAGGGTGTCGAAGGAGTCGGGACGGCCCGCCATGGCCCGCTGAGCCCAGGCGACCGCCCCCGGCGGGGCCGACTCGATCAGGGCTCGCACCCGGCCGAAGACCATCGCCCTGCTGCGCGCGGTCGTTCTGCCGACCATCGCGGACATGATCTCCCCGCCCAGGAAGGAGGAGCCCTCGGCGAGCACGGTCGTGGCGACGCGCTCGCGGTTCGCTCTGGCCGCCTCGGTGTCGGCGCCCGCCTTGGTGTCGGCGAGCACCACCCCGAGCAGCCGGTCGGGGTGGTGCCTGCACATGGCCATCGTCACGTAGCCGCCCATGGACTGGCCGACGACGACGGCCCTGTCGATCTCCCGGTGGTCGAGCAGGCGCGCCACGTCGTCGGCCATCACGTCGACGGAGGGCTCCTGATCACCGAGCGGGGTGCCGCCGAAGCCGCGCAGGTCGGGGGTGATGACCTCGCAGGAGGAGGACAGCCCCTCCCGCTGGGCCAGCCACATGGCCGAGGAGAGCGGGAAGGCGTGCAGCAGGACGACCGGGAGTCCCCGGCCCGCCGACCGTGTGTACATCAGCACGCCCCCCACCGTAACCCCTACGCCTCGTGAGGCAGCGGGTAGGCCGCCGGGTTGACGCGCCGGACGATCTCGTCCAGGACGATCCGCACGTACGGCTCGCCGACCCACAGGTGCTTGGCGCCCTCGACGCCGACGACCTCGGCCTGCGGCACCCGCGCGAAGCGCGCCTTCGCCTCCTCGGGCCTCAGGTAGTCGTCGAACTCGGGGACCAGCGCCGTCAGCGGACGGCCGAAGGACGCCCAGGCGTCGAGGTCGGCGTCGGTGGCCCTGCGCAGCGGTGGGGAGAGCAGGATGGCTCCCGTCACCAGCGGGTCGCGGCCCCACTTGAGCGTCAGTTCGGTGCCGAAGGACCAGCCGACGAGCCAGGTGTTCGGCAGGTCGTGGAACTCGGCGTACTCCAGCGCCGCGGCGACGTCGAAGCGCTCCTCCTCGCCGTCGCCGAAGACGCCCTCCGAGGTGCCGCGCTCGGAGGAGGTACCGCGCGTGTTGAAGCGCAGCACCGCCAGGTCGGCCAGCGCGGGCAGCCGGTTGGCGGCCTTGCGGTACAGGTGGCTGTCCATCATGCCGCCGTGCGTGGGCAGCGGGTGCAGGCAGACCAGCGTCGCGACCGGCGGCCTGCCGGGGGGAAGGGCCAGCTCTCCGACGAGCTTCAGCCCGTCGCCGGTGTGCAGCTCGATCGGTTCCCTGCTCGCGGGCAGCACCGTCGAGGATCTGATCTCCATGACTTTCTCGTGTCTCCTCACCGAACCCCGAAGCCGGGTCGTGGGTCGTCGGGTCTCAGTATCGGGTTCTGCCGGGGCCGCGCCGTACCCGGTTGCGCCAGCACGCGGTGTGCCAGTGCCTGCGCTCCTGCTCACCGCCCTGCCAGGCGGGCCAGCTCACCAGGTGCGGCACGCCCGGCCTGAGCTCCTGGTCGCAGCCGGGGCACCGGTAGACCTTGTCCGCGCCCGCGCCGGTGACCCGGCGCACGTGCCAGTCGCCGTCCGGCCACTCCTCGACCTGGTCGACGCCGGGCACGGAGGGGCCGACGGGACGCGCGGGGGTTCCCCGGCCGCCCCGGTCGAAGGGGTCGGCCCTGCGGGCTCTGCGGGGGCTCATGACAGGCCGCGGATGCTTCGCACACCGGCCGTGACGAGCTGGTCGAGCAGCGGCGCGGGGGCGAAGGCCGGGTCGCGGTACTCGGCGTAGAGGGCGCGCAGCCCGTCGCGGACGGTCTCCAGGCCCAGCGTGTCGATCGTCTCGAACGGCCCGGCCGGATAGCCGCAACCGAGCTTCATGGCCACGTCGATGTCGTCCATCGTGGCGTAGCCCGAGTCGTGCATCCGCACGGCGTCGTTGAGGTAGGGGTACAGCAGCGCGTCCACGACGAACTCCGCCCTGTCCTTGCAGTGCACCGGGACACGGCCGACGATCTTGGCCAGGCCCTCGACGGCGCACGTCGCCTCCGGCGAGGTGAGCACGGTCGAGGCGACCTCGGCGAGTTTGTCCCCGACCAGGTGCAGGCCGACCAGGCGCCTGGGGTGCGGCAGCCGCGCGGCCAGCTCGATCACCGGGGTGTGCGACAGCGCGACGACCACGTCGGCGTCCTCCGTCGCGTCCGTGGCCGCCTGGGTTGTTGTCGCCTTGAATCCGGCGTCGCCGAGTCTGGCCGCGAACTCCTCGGCGCCCTCGCCGAGCACCGCGACGGAGGTGACCGTGGGTTTGCCCGCCGCCGGAGGGGTGGGAGGCGCCTCCCCGTTGTAGAAGCCCGCGCCCGACTTGCGGCCGAGCAGGCCCGCGGTGACCAGTTCCCGCAGGATCGGCGCGGGGGCGTGGCGGCGGTCGCGCGTCTCCTGGAACAGCACGCACATCACCTCGTAGGAGGTGTCCAGCCCGATCAGGTCGAGCAGCGCGAAGGGGCCCATCGGCACGCCGACGCCGAGCTTCATGGCGGTGTCGATGCCCTCGCGGGTGGCCAGGCCGTTCTCCAGCATGACGGCGGCGTGGTTGAGGTAGGTCAGCAGCAGCCGGTTGACCACGAACCCGGCGCGGTCGCCGACGCTCACCGGCGTCTTGCCGAGCCGCCGCGCGAGGTCGGCGACCTCCTCGGCCAGGCCGTCCTCGGTGACCACCGTGTGGACCACCTCGACCAGCTTCATGACGGGCGCGGGGTTGAAGAAGTGCATGCCGACGACGCGCCCCGGCCTGCCGGTCGTGGCCGCGATCTCGGTGACGGAGAGCGAGGAGGTGTTGGTCGCGAGCACCGTGGACGGCTCGCAGATCCGGTCCAGCTCGGTGAACAGGGTCCGCTTGAAATCCATGATCTCGGGGATGGCCTCGATGACGAGGTCGGCGTCCGCGAGGTCTTCGAGCGAGGTCGTCAGGGTGATGCGGCCGAGGATCTCGGCCTGCTCCGCCTCGCTCAGCCTGCCCTTCGCCAGGGCCCGTCCGGTCGAGCTCTCCAGGTTGCCCCGGCCACGCCCGAGCGCCTCGTGGTCGGCCTCGACGCCGACCACCGTGAGCCCGGCCCTGGCGAAGACCTCCGCGATCCCCGCCCCCATCGTGCCGAGCCCGACGACTCCGACCTTCTCAAAGCTCCGCGTCATTCCGCCAGTCTCCCAGAGCCCATCACCTCCCCCCAAAACAACCCGATCGCCCGATGCCCGTACGGCATGCCGGTGATCCGGGAACGGGGGTGGGTGGCTGGGTCTAGGCTTGGGTGCCATGCGTCTGGTCATCGCGCGGTGCAGCGTGGATTACGTGGGAAAGCTCACCGCCCATCTCCCGATGGCTCCCAGGCTCATCCTGATCAAGGCGGACTCCTCGGTCTCCATCCATGCGGACGACCGGGCGTTCAAGCCGTTGAACTGGATGAACCCGCCCTGCAAGCTCCGGGAGGAGGACGGCCTCTGGACGGTCACGCACGGCAAGACCGGGGAGAAGCTGCTCCTGACGATGGAGGAGATCCTGCACGACTCCAGCCACGAGCTGGGGGTCGATCCCGGGCTGGTCAAGGACGGGGTCGAGGCCCATCTGCAGGAGCTGCTGGCCGAGCACATCACCACGCTCGGCGCGGGCTGGACACTGGTCCGCCGCGAGTACATGACGGCGATCGGGCCGGTCGACATCCTCTGCCGTGACCACACCGGCGCCTCGGTGGCCGTGGAGCTCAAGCGCAGGGGAAACATCGACGCCGTCGAGCAGCTCACCCGCTATCTGGAGCTGATGAACCGCGACCCGCTGCTCGCGCCCGTCAGTGGCATCCTGGCCGCCCAGGCCATCGTGCCGCAGGCCAGGACGCTGGCCGAGGACCGTGGCATCCGCTGCGTGACCCTCGACTACGACGCGCTGCGCGGCATCGAGCGCACCGACACGCTGTTCTGAGGGTTCCGAAAGACCCTGTCCTCCGTTCGGAGGACAGGAATGTTCCACCGGTCGTGGGTGCCGCGAAAGCCGTACAAGGCGGACGCTTGGGGCATGGAGACGGCGGTGAAGGCGCGTGGCCTGACCAAGCGGTACGGCGACGTGCGGGCGGTCGGGGGTATCGACCTCGACATCCACGCGGGCGAGGTGTTCGCGATCCTCGGCCCGAACGGCGCGGGCAAGTCAACCACGGTCGAGATCCTTGAGGGTCACAGGACCAGGGACGCCGGGGAGGTCAGCGTCCTCGGCGTCGATCCCGGCAGACCGACCCGGGGCTGGCGCGCCCGGATCGGGATCGTGCTGCAGACGGCCAACGACATGACCGAGGCGACGGTCGGGGAGACCGTCCGGCACTTCGCGGGGTACTACCCGGCTCCGCGTGACCCGGACGAGGTGATCGAGCGGGTCGGCCTGACGGAGAACGTGAACAGGCGGGTTCGCCAGCTGTCCGGTGGGCAGCGGCGGCGGCTCGACGTGGCGCTCGGCGTGATCGGCGATCCCGAGCTGCTCTTCCTCGACGAGCCGACCACGGGGTTCGACCCGGAGGCCAGGCGACGGTTCTGGGAGCTGATCAGGGACCTGGCAGGGCAGGGCACCACGATCGTGCTGACCACCCACTATCTGGACGAGGCCGAGGCGCTGGCGAGCCGGGTCGCCGTGGTCGCCGGGGGCCGGATCGTCGCAGAGGGCGAGCCCGCGACGCTGGGCGGGCGGGCGAGCGCCAAGGCCAGGGTGAGCTGGTCGGAAGGGGGTGAACGGCGCGCGCTGGAGACCGAGACCCCCACCGGAACGGTCATCGAGCTGACCCGGCGCTTCGACGGGGAGGTTCCCGACCTCACCGTGACCAGGCCGACCCTGGAGGAGACCTACCTCCGGCTCGTCACCCTCCCCGAGGTGACCCCATGAGCCGGTCGTCCGTGGCACGGCTGGGGCTGTCGCGGGCGGTCTTCGAGACCAGGATGTTCCTCCGCGAGCGGGACGCGGTCATCTTCACCTTCTCTCTCCCGATCGTCCTGCTGGCGATCTTCGGGGCGATCTTCAGCGGCTCCGTCGCGGGGACCGGCGTCAGCGTCGCCCAGCTGTACGTGGCCGGGCTGATCGGCTCGGCGGCGATGACGGGCTTCCAGAACCTCGGCATCGGCATCGCGATCGACCGTGACGACGGCACGCTCAAACGGCTGGCGGGCACTCCGCTGCCGCGTTCGTCCTATTTTGTCGGCAAGGCGTTGCACACGCTGTTCCTGTCCCTGTGCCAGGTGGCGTTGCTGCTGGTCATCGGGATGCTGGCGTTCGGGCTCGACCTGCCCACCCGGGTGTCCGCCTGGGTGACGTTCTGCTGGGTCTTCGTGCTCGGCGTGCTTGCCTCGGCGCTGCTCGGGGTCGCGGCCAGCAGCCTGCCCCGCTCGGGCAGGAGCGCGAGCGCGGTGATCGCGATGCCGTTCGTGGTGCTGCAGTTCGTCTCCGGGGTGTTCATCCCGGTCAGCCAGCTACCGGCGTGGCTGGTGAACGTCGCCTCGGTGTTCCCGCTGAAGTGGATGTGCCAGGGGTTCCGCTCGGTCTTCATCGGTGACGCCGGGGCCGCGCTTGAGGTCGCCGGGTCCTACGAACTGGACCGGGTCGCCCTGGTCCTGGGAGCCTGGGTCATCGGAGGGCTGGTGCTGTGCCTGCTGACGTTCCGGTGGAAGAGCCGTCGCGACGGATGACTCCCTCGTGGGAGTCGTCACCGCTCGTCTGGGAGATCCTGCTGGTCTCGACGGTCCTGCTGCCTGTCGTGTTCGTCGTCACCGGTGGCATGTCCGGAGCGGAGAAGGCGGTCGCCGCGGTCTGTCTGCTCGCCGTCCTGCCGCTCTACCTCCTGCTCGGCCGTCCGGCGATCATGGCCGACGACCCGCGGCGCGGGACGGTCTACGTCGTGGCGTTGGTCGTCCTGTACGGCTGCGCCGCCTCCACGGCCTCGATCTCGACGTTCGCCCTGTTCGGGCTGTGCCCGCAGTGCTTCGTGGTCTATTCGGCCAGGACGGCCATGATCCCGGTGGTCCTGCTGAGCGTGGCCCACATCCCGCGTCATCTGCTCCTCAACGGCCCCGGGAGGTACGAGTTCCTGACGGTCACCGCCACCGCGATCCTGTTCTCCATGGCCTTCGGCATGTGGTCGGAGCGGGTCACCGCGCTCAGCGCGGAGCGGGCGGCCCTCATCGGGGAGCTTGTCGAAAGCCGCGCCGAGGTGGCCAGGCTCTCGGCGGAACGGGGGGCGGCGGCCGAGCGGGAGCGGCTGGCCGGGGAGATCCACGACACCCTGGCCCAGGGCTTCACCAGCATCGTCATGCTGCTGCAGCAGCCGGACGAGCGGCGGATCGGGCTCGCCGTACGGACGGCGAGGGAGAACCTGGCGGAGGCCCGCGCGCTGGTCGCCGCGCTCGGTCCGGCACCGCTGGACGGTTCGACGCTTGAGGAGGCGCTGGGGCGGATGGTCTCCAGGTTCGGTGAGGAACTGGCCGTCGCCGCCTCGTTCGAGGTGACCGGACAGGCGCGGCCGATGTGGACCGGGGCCGAGGTCGTCCTGCTGCGCGCGGCGCAGGAGGCGCTGGCGAACGTCCGCAGGCACGCCCACGCCTCCGCCGTCACCGTGACGCTCGTCCACCTCCCCTCGGCGACCCGGCTGACGGTCCGCGACAACGGCGTGGGCCTCGGGTCCTTCGGTGAGGGGTACGGCCTGCGCGGCATGCGTGTGCGGGCCGAGCAGGTGGGAGGGTCGCTGACGCTGACGGCCGCCGACGGCGGGGGCACCGTCCTGGAGATCACCGTCCCCGTTTCCCCCGGCGGCGGCCAGACGAGGAGTTGACGAGTGCTGCGACTGATGATCGTCGATGACCACCCCGTGGTCCGTGAGGGTCTGCGGGGCATGCTGGAGGCGGCCCCGGAGATCTCCGTGGTCGGGGAGGCGGCCTCGGGGGACGAGGCGGTCGCGCGGGCCGTACGACTGCGGCCCGACGTGGTCCTGATGGACCTGCGGATGCCCGACGGCGACGGGGTGAGCGCCACCTCGCGCATCCTGGCCGCCCTGCCGAGGACCAGGGTGGTCGTGCTGACGACCTACGAGACGGACCAGGACATCCTGCGCGCGGTCGAGGCGGGGGCGGCCGGTTACCTGCTGAAGGACACCTCGCGGGCCGACCTGCTGTCCGCGATCGCCTCGGCCGCGCGTGGGGAGACCGTGCTGTCGCCGTCCGTGACGACCCGGCTGGTCACCAGGATGCGGACGCCGGCCGCCGAGACCCTGTCGCCGCGCGAGGCCGAGGTGCTCACGCTGGTGGCCGACGGACTGACCAACGCCGAGATCGGCAGGGCGCTGTTCATCAGCGAGACCACGGTGAAGACCCACCTGCTTCGCGTCTTCGGCAAGCTGGGCGTCTCGGACCGTACGGCGGCCGTCACCACGGCTCTGGACCGGGGGTTGCTGGTCCGCTGAACCCCGCTGACTTGACTGGTCAGTCAGGCTCGTGACCTTCTTGCATGAAGTGTGCAAGCAGGGCGACGCTTACTCTTCCGCAAAAAGGATCTTGCACCCATAATGGGGGATTCCGGGGGCCAGGATCATGAGGTGGAAGTGATAAAACGAGCATTTGTCAACCCCACACCAAGGTGGTGTGCTTGACATGAACGGCCGGCCATACCGGGGAATGTCAGCGGAGGAGCGTCTCGCCGAACGACGGGAACGTTTGATCTGCGCGGCGTACACCCTTTATTCCGACCCCGGATTCCCAGAGACGACGATCGAGAGGCTGTGCGCGACCGCGCGCATCTCCAACCGCGCGTTCTACGAGTGTTTCTCGGGACGCACCGAACTCATGCAGGCGCTGCACGAAAGGTGCGTCCAGGAGGCCGTCTCGGCGGTGGCGAAGGCCGTCGAGGAGGCTCCCGACACCCCGCTCAGCAAAATAAAAGCGGGTATATCGGGATATATCACCTTCGTCACCGAGGACAGGAGACGCGCCCGCATCATGCACCTGGAGGTGCGCAGGGCGGGCGACTGTCTCGCCACGTCACGGCAGCAGGCCGTACGGGCCTTCGCGAAGGTCATCGAGGCCGGGGCCTTCGACCTGCCGGAGACGATCGAGCCCAACCGTCGTCTGCTCGCGCTCGGCATGATCGGCGCCGTCCAGGAGCTGCTCGTCGAATGGGTGCTGGCCGACGACCCGCCCCCGGTCGCCGACCTGGTCAGTACGGCCGTGCACATCTTCAGCCGGTCGTTCGCCCTGTGAACCTTTTGTGACCCTTCTGTGACCCCGCCGTCCCCCTCGCCCCGGCCGCCCCGGGGCGTGGGGGTCAGGCCACCGCGGCCATGGGCACCTCGACGATCAGCACCCGGTTGAGCCGGGTCACCGCCAGCACCCGCATGACGCGGGGAGGAACCCCCCTGAGCACCAGGCGGCGCCCGGCGCCCATCGCCCTGCGGTGCGTGCCGACCAGCACGCCGAGACCGGTGGCGTCGATCATCTCAAGCTCGGAGAGATCCACGATCAGATCTCCCTTTCCCTCGTCGACCGCGTCGTGCAACCGCGGACGCAGTCCGGCGACGGTGCCCACGTCGAGGCGGTTGCCCACCACAACCACCTGCGCTCCGGGCTTTCCAATGGCGCGCATACCCCCTCCTTTGGCCGGACCCCGGCGCCACCGCGGTCGGTCGGCCACATGACATCGGGCCGTGTGAAAGCCCCGCCGCATGGGCCGGGCTTTCTGCCGTCATGAGGAGCCCTTGCCCCCTTCTGGGAGAAAGATGCTGTTCACAACCAACCTTTTTCCTGGGCCACACGGATCGCGGTGATCCGGTTGGTCGCGCCGAGCTTGGTGATGGCGTTGGACAGGTAGTTGCGCACGGTCCCCTCGGTGAGGTGCAGCGAGGCCGCGATCTGCACGACCGTCGCCCCCTGAGAGGCCAGGGACAGGGCGTCGCGCTCGCGCTCGGTGAGCGGGCTCTCCCCCGCCATCATCGCCGAGGCCGCCATCTCGGGGTCGAGGTAGCGCCCGCCCGCGTGGACCTTGCGGATCGCCGCGGCCAGCTCCTCAGCCGAGGCGTCCTTGGGGACGAACCCGCGCACCCCCGCCGCCAGCGCCCTCCGCAGGTGGCCGGGCCGCCCGAAACTGGTCAGGATCAGTACGGCCTGGCCCGGCAGCGTCTCCGCCACGCTCAGCCCGTCCATCCCCGGCATCTCGATGTCCAGCACCACCACGTCAGGAGCGTTCTCCTGTACGGCCCGCCCCACCAGGTCTCCCCTGGACACCTCGGCGACCACCTCGATGTCCGGCTCAAGACCGAGCAGGGTGGCGATCGCCCTGCGGATCAGGTGCTCGTCGTCGGCCAGCAGAACCCGGATCATCGTGTCCCCTCCAGCGGGATCGTGGCCCGCAACCTGAACTCCCCCGCGCCCTCGCCCGCTCCCGCGGTGAGGACCCCTCCCATGGCCGTGACCCGCTCGGACATGCCCGTCAGCCCGGTGCCGCCGCGTCCGCCCGGCCGCGTGGCGCCGTCGTTGGTCATCTCCAGCACCGCCGTACCCTCCCGTAGAACGATCGCGATCCGGCAGCGGGTCGCCGAGCTGTGCCTGAGCACGTTGGTCGTGCCCTCGCGGATCACCCAGGACAGCAGCGTGGCCAGTTCCTCGGGGACCTCCTCCCTGGGGAGTTCGAGGGAGCAGGCGATGCCGCCCGCCTCAAGCACGGCCGTCATGCTGCGCAGTTCGGCGTCGAGATCGACCGTGCGGTAGCCGCGCACCGCCGTACGGATCTCCTTGAGCGCCTCCCGCGCCAGGGCGCGCACCTCGTCCATCTCCGCAGCGGCCCGCTCCACGTCGGCGCCGGACAGTTTGACGGCGACCTCGCTCTTGAGGGCGATCGCGGACAGGCTGTGCCCGACGAGGTCGTGCAGGTCGCGGGAGAAGCGCAGCCGCTCCTCGGTGACGGCCAGCCTGGCCATGGCCTCCTTGCCCTCCTCGGCCGACCTGACCACCTTCCAGAACCAGAGCTGGAAGCGGTTGGTCCACGGCATGAACACGGCCATCGCGAGGAAGGCGACGACCGCGAGGAGCGGGTCGCCGTTGGGTTTGAAGTTCCCGCTGGGCACGAGGGCCACCGCGACGGCCGCCGCGCCGACGGACGCGGCGATGGCGCCCCTCCGGTCCAGCAGCAGGACCGCCCCCGAGGACCAGGCGATGGCCAGGAGCCCGAGGGACCACAGCTCGCCGTCCAGCAGCGCCAGCATGACCAGCGCGAGCGCGCCGGAGGCGACGATCTCGCGATCCGCCCTGGTCCCGGCGATCGAGGCCCTGAGGATCCTCACATACAGGACGGTGAAGACGACAGTCCCCGCCACGTCGAGGACCGTCACGACGACCGGGACGCGCACGTTCTCGACGGTGAGCCTCGTGAAGACGCCGAGCCAGGCGAAGAACACGCCGACCAGCAGCGTGCCCGCGGTCGATCTGCGCAGCCGCTCCACACTCGTGCGTCTGGTACGGCCCCGCAGCCTGCCGAAGAACGCCGGGGAGGCGGGGACCATGTCGCCCCCCGCCTCCCCTGTGTCACTTTTTGTCTGCATCTCGCGTAGACGTTATCCGTGCCGGGGTTCCCACCGGAACAGCCACCTGGCGAGCAGGGCCGTCACCACGACCCAGCCGGCCAGGATCCCGAGCGAGGGCAGCGCCCCCGTCCACTGCTCCAGCGCGCTCAGCGCCCTGCCGGTGCCGGTGTAGTGGTCGGCGCCGAGGAACGCGCTGCGCATGATCTTCACGATCGGGGTCACCGGGAGCAGGCCGGAGATCGTCCCCAGCGCCCCGGGCAGCGCGTTCGTCGGGAAGGCCACCGGGGAGCCGACCATCATGACCAGGATCACCGGAAGCACCGTGATCTGGGCCATCTCCGCGTTCGGCGTCAGACCGGAGAAGGCGGCGGCGAGCAGCCCGAACACCGCGACCCCCAGGACCGCGGCCAGGAGCATCAGCGGGATGTTGACCGGGGTCGCCCCCTCGGCGCGCCGGATCCAGATCGCCAGCAGAACCACCTGGCCGAGGAAGAGTGCCAGCGCGCCGAGGGCGCTGCCCGCCATGACCGCCGCCGCGGACGGCTGGCCCCCGCGCAGCCGCTTGAGCACCAGTTCCTCACGACGGGCCGTGAAGGAGTTCACCAGGTTGATGAAGACCGCGAATCCCACGATCAGGCCGGGCACCCCGGTCAGCACGTAGAGCGCGGCGGGCGCCCCCTCGATGGTCGCCGTCCCCTGCGTCTGGGTGAACAGCCAGGCCATCATCAGGGGCAGCAGCAGCACCGTGAACAGCGCCGTGGTGTTCCTGAAGACCAGGGTCAGGTCGAGCTTCGCCAGCCGTACGGCATGCAGGACGTCGGTCCTCATGGTCTGTCGTCCTCCGTTGATCGTCTGCGGTCTCATGCCGTCTCCCCGACCACCCGCATGAAGGCGTCCTCCAGGGTCCCCCTGCGCACGGTCAGCCGCTCAAGGACCTCGCCCCGGCCGTCGGCCCAGGCCAGCAGCGGTGAGAGGGCGGCGTGCGCGCGGACGTGGGCCTGCCCGTCGGTCAGCGTGTAGACGACCTCGGTGCCCTCGCCGGTGTAGGTGAGCGTTGGGGCGGCGCCGTCCAGGAAGGGCAGCTCGTCGTAGGAGCGCGACGCCCCGCCGAGCCGGAAGGAGACGATGTCGCCGGAGCCCGAGACGACCTCGTCAACGGTGCCGTAGGTGTGGATCCGCCCCTCGTGCATGATCGCCAGGCGGCTGGCGAGGCGCTCGGCCTCCTCCAGGTAGTGCGTGGTGAGCAGCACGGTCGTGCCCCGCTCGCGCAGGTCCTCGATCACCCGCCAGGTCGTACGGCGCGCCTCGGGGTCCATGCCCGTCGTCGGCTCGTCGAGGAAGAGCAGCTCGGGGGCGGACAGTACGGCCAGCGCGAGGTCGAGCCTGCGCTTCTGGCCGCCGGACAGCTGCTTGACCCTGGTCCTGGCCTTGTTCTCCAGGCCGACCAGTTCGAGCGCGCCCATGGTCGCCCCGTTGATCCCCTTCGTCCAGCCCGTGAGGGACAGGCGTCCCGGCACCTCGGTGCCCGACAGGGTGACGGGGCGTCCGGCGTCCTCGCTCAGCCCCTTCCACAGCTCGACGGTCTCGGCGACCGTGAGATCCCCGAAGAAGCCACCCTCCTGCAGCATGATCCCGATGCGGGGCCGCAGGCCACGGCGCTGCCTGACCGGGTCGAGGCCGAGGACCCTGACGGTTCCCTGGGTGGCGGGCGTGAAGCCCTCCAGGACCTCCATCGTTGTCGTCTTGCCCGCCCCGTTCGTGCCGAGCAGGGCGAAGACCTCACCCCTGGCGACCGTGAAGGAGACGCCTCGTACGGCCTCGAAGTCGCCGTACTTCTGCCGGAGCCCGCCGACCTCGATGACGTTTTCGAGGCCGACGGCTCCGGTCTCCGCCGTGTCCGCGAGCTGTGGTGTTCTCATGGCGATAATCCTGATATTTCTGTCTTTCGCCAGGTAGTCGTGGATATCACCACACAAACGGAGATATGTCAGTCGGCGGAACTGACAAATGTCAGCTTGGCCTCGGCGGCAGCGCCGGACGGCGCCGGGAGGGACGCCGCGAGTGGTCGGGAGCCGTCACCGCGGGCCGCTCTTCGAGGGCCGCCAGCGCCAGCCGTACCGCCTCCTCGATCTGCGGATCGCGACCCTCCGCCCAGTCACGCGGGGAGATGTCCACCTCGACATCGGGATCGACGCCGTGGTTCTCGACCTCCCAGCCGAGCCCGTCGAACCAGAAGGCGTACCTCGGCACCGTGATGTAGGAACCGTCGACCAGACGATGATCGCCCTCGGTGCCGATGACACCGCCCCAGGTCCTGGTGCCGACCACCGGGCCGAGCTTGTGGATCTTGAACGCGGCGGTGACGATGTCGCCGTCCGACCCGGCGTTGTGGTCGGTGACCGCGACCAGCGGGCCGCGCGGCGCGTCCTCGGGATAGGTGAGCGGGTTCAGCCCCCTGGGCAGGTCCCAGGCGATGACCTTGCGGATCAGCTTCTCGATGATCAGCTCGGAGGTGTGGCCGCCCCGGTTGCCCCGCAGGTCGACCACGAGGGCCTCCCTGGTCATCTCCCTGCGCAGGTCACGGTGGAACTGCGCCCACCCCTCCGCCACCATGTCCGGGATGTGCAGGTAGCCGACCCTGCCCCCGCCCAGCTCACGGACGTGCGCCCTGCGCTCGGTGACCCAGTCCTGGTAGCGCAGCCGCCGGTCGTCACGCAGCGGGGTGACGACGACCCTCCGGCCGCCGCCCAGGGTCAGCTCGACCGGCTTGTCCACGGCCCCGACCAGCAGCGGCGCGGGCCCCCTCGGCGGAACCGGACGGCCGTCCACGGCCAGCAGCGTCTCCCCGGGAGCGATCCCGGCGCCCGGTACGGCCAGCGGCGAGCGGGCGTGCACGTCTGAGGACTCCCCGGGCAGCACCCGGTCGATCCGCCAGCGGCCCTCCTCGTCCCGGGACAGGTCGGCGCCCAGCAGGCCCACCGGCTCGGAGACCCGGTGCCCCCACGGGGCGGCGTAGACGTAGGAGTGCGAGGTGCCCAGTTCCCCCATGACCTCCCACAGCAGGTCCGCGAAGTCGTCCTGGGTCGCCAGGCGCTCGACCAGCGGCCGGTACTCGTCGAGCACCGTCTCCCACTCCACCTCCGCCATGTCCTCGACCCAGAAGTCGGCCCTGACCCTGCGGCCCATCTCGGTGTAGGCGTGCCGCCACAGCACGACCGGGTCCGCGGTGACGCGGATCCGCGACAGGTCGATGGTCGTGTCGTCGCCGTTCTTGCCGGAGACCTGCCTGACGGTGAGGGTCCCCTTGTCCGAGACGACGAGATGGGTGCCGTCCCCGCTCACCTCGTACCAGTCGAGCTTGTCGACGATCTCCTCGCACTTGCGCCTGACCAGGTCGAAACGGTCGAGCGCGGGCCTGGGCGCGTCCCCGCCGACCCGGTCCCGGTCCTCACCCAGCTCGCCCGCCAGCGGCTCGCGCAGCCAGACGATGCCGCCCTTGACCGCGCTGAGCTCCGAGTAGCGCCCCTCGGGCACCGGCACCTGCACCACCCTGGAGGCGATGCCGTCGAGATCGACGGTGAACGGGGTCTCGTCGTCCTTGTCGTCCTCGGGATCGGTCAGCGGCCGCCCCTCTGCGCTCGGCGCGAACGGCGACGGCGTGCCCGAGGCCAGCGGCACGAGGTACGGCCGGTAGCCGAACGGGAAGGACATGTCGAAGGAGTGCGCGTCGTAGACGGGGTCGAAGCCCCGGCGCGACAGGAACGCCAGATACTTCCCGGCGAAGGCGGGCGAGACGTCCACGAACCGCCCGTCGGTGACGTCGGTGACGACCCGGTCGGACAGCCTGGCCAGCCTGATCCGCCGCAGCGGGGTCGCGTCCGGGTGCGACCACGCCAGCCACGCGGAGTCCGGCGACCAGGTCAGCCCGCTGATCTCGCCGTTCGCCCTGCTCAGCTCGACGACCTCCCCCGAGGCCACGTCCACCAAAAGCAGCCCGCCGTCCCTGGACGCCACCGCGATCGTGTTCGCATCCGGCGCCACGGCCAGGTCACCGACCTCGCCCAGCCTTCCGACGGCGATCCTGCGGGTCTCCCCGCCCCCGGCCGGGCCGATCTCCAGCCCCTGCCGCTCCCCGTCGTCGAAGACCCACACCACCCGGTCCGTGCCCAGGACACGCGGCCTGCCCGCCGCCAGCCCCGAGCTGAGCTGCCGCGCGGGTCCGTCCCTGTGGGTGAGCCAGTGCACCGTCCCCTGGACCTCGACCGCGCTGGCCTGCCCGGTCGCGTCAACCGCCAGACTGTGCAACCGCCACCCAGGATTGACCTGGTACGGCTGCCGCCCCCTCGGTGGCGAGCCGAGCGTCACGTCGAGCCTGCGCGGCGAACCGTCGAGGTCGTCGAGCAGATAGAGATCACCGGCGTTCTGGTAGACGATCCTGGTGCCGTCCGTGGTCGCGTGGCGGGCGTAGAAGACGTCGTGGTCGGTGTGACGGCGCAGGCCGGTGCCGTCGAGCTCGCAGGAGTAGAGGTTGCCGACGCCCTCGTGGTCGGAGAGGAAGACCAGGCGCCCCCCGACCAGCATCGGGTTGGCGAGGTTGCCTCTCACCTCCGTCAGGACCCGCTCGAACTCCTCAGACAGGCCGCGCCGTATCCACAGGCGGCCCGCCGTACCGCCTCGGTAGCGCTTCCATGAGGCGGGGTCGCGGGAGAGCGAGGAGGTGAGCAGCGCGACCGTCGCCCCCGCCTCCCCCGGACCCCCGCCGTCCCCCGTCGCGGACAGGTCGAAGACCGGCCCGTACGGCAGGCGTTCGACGTGGCCGTCGCCGAGCGCGTAGACCCAGTTCCGCCAGACGAACGGCTGGCCGGTGGCGCTGATCGCGAGGATCCTGCCGTCCGGGGTCCAGCCGCGCGTTCGGGTCCTGGGGTCGTTCCAGTAGGTCAGCCTCTCGGCCGACCCGGACTCCAGGTCGGCGAGATGCACCTCGGGGTGGCCGTCGCGGACACTCGTCCACGCGACCCTGGTCGCGTCGGGTGAGAGCCGAGGATGCGAGGCGGGCGCCCTGTCCGAAGTCAGGCGCCAGGCCCTGCCGCCCTCGGCGGGAGCGGTCCAGACGTCGTCGTCGGCGACGAAGGTCAGTGTCTCCCGGGAGATGTGCGGGAAACGCAGGTAAAAACCGGAAACCATCGGTAAATCATATTGTCAGCTATCTGACTAATCAGGAGTAATTCTGTGCAAGATACGCTGATCCTCATGACGCGAGCTGACAGAGACAACCCGGTGGTGCTCTCCAAGATCTACACACGCACCGGCGACGACGGCACAACCGCGCTCGGCGACATGAGCCGCACCCGCAAAACCGACTCTCGCCTGGCCGCGTACGCCGACGTCGAGGAGGCCAACGCCGCGATCGGCGTCGCCCTGGCCGTGGGAACCCTCGACGAGGACGTCACCGCGGTCCTGGTCAGGGTGCAGAACGAACTGTTCGACCTCGGCGCCGACCTGTCCACGCCGATCACCGAGAACCCCGAGTTCCCCCCACTGCGCGTCGAACCCTCCTACGTCGAGTGGCTCGAAGCCCGGTGCGACGAGTTCAACGAACGGCTCAAGCCGCTGCGCAGCTTCATCCTGCCCGGCGGCACCCCCGCGGTCGCACAGCTCCACGTCGCGCGGACCGTGACCCGGCGCGCCGAACGGGTCGTCTGGTCGGCCCTTGAGGAACACGACGACGTCAACCCCCTGACCGCCAAGTACCTCAACCGCCTCAGCGACCTGCTGTTCATCCTGTGCCGCGTGGCGGCCAAGGGTGAAGAGATCTTGTGGAAACCGGGCGGGACAAGGTGACATGGCGCTGCCTCCGGCAGCGCGGGCTTGGGCGCCTGAAGTCGGTGACTTCCCTCGTCGCTCCTCCGCTGCGCTCCGTCACTCCTCAGTCCAGCTCACCGACGCGCCCAAGCCGAAACTCCTCACGCTTGGCACCGGTACCCCAAACCCCTCACGCGCGGCGCCGGTATCCAAGATCTTTTCACGCGCAGTGCTGAGGGTGGCTGAGTCGAAGCCTCTTCCTGGGCGTCGGCGGGGCTGAGGCCGTGTGGCGTGAGGTTGTGGGGCGTTGGGGTGAAGGAGGAGGGCCGTGGAGACGGCTGGGGTGTATCGGCGGTTTGCTGAGGGGGAGGTTCGGGGGCGGTCTGCGGTCTATGAGGGGTTGGCCTTGGGGATCTCGGAGGATCCTGGGGTGTTGGCGCTCATCGACGGGCTTCCTGTCGCCAGGCGGCAGCCCAATCTGTTGCTGGCGGCCGTGCGGTTCCTCGGCGGTCCCGTCGAGGATTACCCCGCCTTCCGTGAGTGGGTCACCGCGCACTGGCCTCGGTTGCACACCACGATGCTCGAACGGCGCACCCAGACGAACGAGCCCGGCCGCTGCGCGACGCTCCTGCCGGTGCTCGCGGGCCTGCCCCAGCCGCTGGCCCTGATCGAGGTGGGAGCCTCGGCCGGGTTGTGCCTGTATCCCGACCGTTACCGCTACCGCTACGACGACCTGCCCCCGCTCGGCCCCGCCGACGGTCCCGTCCTCGCCTGCCGTACAGCGGGGCCCGTGCCGATCCCCGAGCGGCCGCCGAGCGTCGTCTGGCGCGCGGGCGTCGATCTCAACCCGCTCGACGTCCGTTCCGCCCAGGATGTGCGCTGGCTGGAGTGCCTCGTCTGGCCGGGGCAGCCCGACCGGCTCGACCGGCTCAGGGAGGCCGTCCGCGTCGCGCGGGCCGATCCGCCATTCCTGGTGCGCGGCGACCTCAACCGGATCGTCCGGGACCTGGTCTCACGCGTCCCGTCCGGCGCGACCCCGGTCGTCATGCACAGTGCCGTCCTGGCCTATCTCTCCCCCGAGGAGCGGGACACCTTCGTCACGGCGACACGTGACCTGCCGGGACACTGGATCTCCAACGAGGCACCCCACGTCCTGCCGTCCGTCGCCGCGCGCCTCCCCCGGCCCATCCCGCGGCACCGCGCGACATTCGTCCTCTCCCTGGACGGCCACCCCCTCGCCCTCACCGACCCGCACGGCGGGTCAATGGAGTGGCTCACACCCTGACCGGATGTTCTCCACAAACGGCGAACAAGCCCTGTTACTTGTCGAACGGCGAGGGTGAAAACACGGCCGTCAGAGGGTGAGATAGGCCGTCGTGTCAATGCGCGAGCCTCTCCCAAGGTGTTCACAGAAAAGTAGACAACGATGGAAACTAGAGCCTTGGAAAGGACGACAAGGCAACGGAGGAATCCTTTCTCACCTGGTGATACAGGCGATCAAGGGTGATGCTCCGGGGTTCCGTGAATGGCCAGGGCCGATCGGGAACCCCGGACTCCTGAGGTCACGCCCCAAGGGTCGAATGCCCACCGCCAGAATCCATCCGCACAGATCCTCGCGGGCTCGCCGGAACGTTCTACCCGTCCGTTTCCTCCGCGCTCAGCCGTACGGCCTGCTCCTGGCCGACCTGGGCGCTGCGGCGTAGGTAGCTGCCGATGACGGCGAGTTCGTCGTCGGTGAAGTCGTCGAGGACCTCGGTGAGCGCCCGGCCCGAGGTCTCCCAGGCCCGCGTGACCCTGTCCAGGGACTCGGGGTTCGGGACGACCATGGTCCGTCTGCGGTCGCCGGGGTCGGCACACCGTACGACCAGACCGGCCCGCTCAAGGCGATCGACCAGCCGGGTGGCCGAGCCGGGGGTGAGCCCGGTCATCCTGGCGATCTCGCCCGTGCTCAGCGGCTCGCCCTCCCCCAGGTCGAGCAGGCTCAGGCACTGCAGGTCGGTGGAGTGCAGGCCCAGCCGGTCGGCCAGCGCCTGGTTGAGCAGCGTGCAGGCCGCGTAGTTCCGTCTGCCCTCGGCGATGATCCGCCTGAGCAGCTCCGCCCGGTTTGACACCGAGCCTCCTTGCCTCAGATTATGTGCATGGCGCAAAATTTGCGTGACGCAACATATGCGTCACGCTGACGTCGTAATGACATCATCACACCCCTTTCCCCGCCCACCGCGGCGCTCGTGCGGTGCACCGGGAACCCGCAGAAGGGAAACCAGACATGACCATCCTCGTCACCGGGGGCGGCGGACTCGTCGGCGGCACACTCCTGAACCTCCTGCACGCCGCGGGCCACGACGTGCGCGTCGCCTCGCGGAACCCGGACAAACTCCACCCACCGGAGGGGGTGCCCGCCGTACGGTGTGACCTGTCCGATCCGGACACCTTCCCCGTCGCCCTGGAGGGGATCACCTCGGTCTTCCTCTACGCCGACCCCTCGCACGCCACCGCGTTCGCCGACGCGGCCGAGAAGGCGGGGGTCGAGCACATCGTGCTGCTGTCGTCGAGCGCGGTGCTGTTCCCCGACCCGGACCCCGACCACCCCAGCCCCATCTCCGACATGCATCTGAGGACCGAGCGCGCCCTGAAGGCCTCTCCGATCAGATCGACACTGCTACGGCCGGACGCCTTCGCGAGCAACGCGCTGCTGTGGTCCCCGGCCGTCAGGACGACCGGCACCGTACGGTTGCCCTATCCCGACGTCCAGGCCGCCCCGGTGCACGAGGCCGACATCGCCGACATCGCACTGGCCGCGCTCACCGGCTCGCTGCCCACCGGCTCCCCCGACGCCGACAACCACCTGACCGGTCCCGAGTCCCTCACCTTCGCCGAGCAGGTCGGCCACATCTCCCGGGCCGTCGGCAGGCCCATCGCGCTCGACGTCGTGAGCGAGGAGACCTGGAGGGAGGAGACCGCCGCGCACATCCCCACCCCGGTCGCCGACGCCCTCCTCACCTGGTGGCGTGAGTACGACGGCACGCCCGCCGAGACCACCCGGACCGTCGAACGGCTGACCGGCCGTCCGGCACGTTCCTTCGCCACCTGGGCCGAGGACCACGCCGACGCCTTCGGCTCCTGACGCCCGAAAGGGTCCGGGGGCATCATCGGGCGGTTATGGCCGCCACTCCGCCGTCCGCGCACGGATCGGGCGCAGCGCGCCAAGCCGGAGGGGCCGCGAAGACCCCCGTTCCCCGCCCATTCACGGAACACGCGCAGCGTGGGCGGGGGACAACGGAGGGTTCTAAGCGTGGTTACTCCGCGTTTACCTTGACATACGAAAATGCTATGCCTTTACGAGGCTTGTCAATCTTTCTGTTGCATGTCACCTTTAGTGCAGCCCTGGCCGGCCACGGGCTCCTGCTAGTCCCTTCCCCCCTTTGTGGGACTTGTGAGAGGAGTCATCCGTAGTGAGGTCCAAGACAAGGCTGGGGGGCGTCGCCGTACTGGCGGCAGCCGCCCTGGCCACATCCGCGCTCACGAGCGCGACCGGCGCGTACGCCCAGCCGAACGGCGCCCTGACCGATCCTTCGGCCACCGCGAGTTCCGATGGCGCCTACGCTCCGCCGGACGCCCAGAGCCGTGAGCGTGCGATCGCCACCGCGGAAAAGGCGCTGGTGGCGCAGTCCCAGGCACTGCACAAGGCTCCGCAGGACAGCTTCACCCACGACAGGACCGTCGTGGGCACCTTCGGTCTCCAGTACGTGCACTACAAGCGCACCTATCGGGGTCTTCCCGTCTACGGCGGTGACGTGATCGTCGCCACCGACCGGACGGGCGAGCAGGCGCGGGACGTCGTCTCCGGCCAGCAGGCCACGCTCAACCTCGACACCGCCCCCGTCGTCAGCGCGGAGGCCGCCTCGGCCACCGCCCGAGGCCAGCTCACCACCGTCGCGACCGCCTCCGCGCCGGTGCTCGTCGTCCACGCGGCGACCGAGACCCCGGCGCTGGCCTGGGAGGTCGGGCTCACCGGACGCTCGGACAAGTCCGAGAGCGTCCTGCACGTGTACGTCGACGCGCGCACCGGCGCCGTCATCGACAAGGTGGACGAGGTCAAGGAGGGAACCGGCAACAGCTACTACAACGGCAACCCGGTCACCATCCAGACCTCGGGTTCCGGCAGTTCCTACTCCCTGACCGACACCACCAGGCCCGGCCTGAGGTGTGGCGGCCAGAACGGCGCCGCCTACACCAAGAGCACCGACTCCTGGGGCAACGGCTCGGGCACCAACCTTGAGACCGCCTGCGTCGACGCCCTCTACGCGGCCCAGAAGGAATGGGACCTGCTGAAGAACTGGCTCGGCCGCAACGGCTTCAACGGCAGCGGCGGCGCCTTCCCGGCGCGGGTCGGCCTGAACCAGGTCAACGCCTTCTGGAACGGCTCCTACACCAACTTCGGCCACAACCAGTCGAACAGCCGACAGGCCACCCCGATCGACGTGGTCGCCCACGAGTACGGCCACGCCATCTTCCAGTTCTCCGGCTCCGGCGGCTCCGGCAGCGGCAACGAGGCCGGCGGTCTGAACGAGTCCACCGGCGACATCTTCGGAGCCCTCACCGAGGCCTACGCCAACAACGCCTACGACCCGCCGGACTACACCGTCGGCGAGGAGGTCGACCTGGTCGGCAGCGGCCCCATCCGCTACATGTACAAGCCGAGCACCAACGGTGACCCGAACTGCTACAGCTCCTCCATCCCCAGCACCGAGGTGCACAAGGCCGCAGGCCCGCAGAACCACTGGTTCTACCTGCTCGCCGAGGGCACCAACCCCGGCGGCGGCAAGCCTGCCAGCCCCGTCTGCTCCGGCCCGTCCAGCCTGACCGGCATCGGCATCCAGAAGGCCGGGCGGATCTTCCAGGGCGGCCTCAACCTCAAGACCATCCCCTGGACGCACGGCAAGGCACGGGTGGCGACCCTGAAGGCCGCCAAGTCCCTGTACTCGGGCTGTGTCGAGTTCAACGCGGTCAAGGCCGCCTGGACCGCGATCAGCGTCGGCGCGCAGAGTGGCGAGCCCACCTGCCCGTAAGAGACGCCGGACGTGTGTGACGGCGATCCCGTCCACGCACGCGAGGCCCGTCAAGCCCCGTCACCGGGCAAACCCCCGGCACCCTCACCGGCTCGGTGGCGGTAACTGGACCCCGGCGATTCGACGGCACCATGAGTGACCAACCCGCACCGTCACTCACGGGACGTCCCGGGGGCCGCGTTCTCCCCTGAGAACGCCGGATGGCCCGGACCACACCAGGTCCGGGCCATTCTCCATGTCCTCGACATGTCCTCCGACATGTCGGGGACATATCCTGACATGTCCCCGACACCGCGGGGCAGGGCCGTACTCGATCCGAGGATCAGGCCACGTCGAGGTGGGCGCTGGGCGGGGCGGACTCCAGCCAGGCGACGAAGCCGGTCAGCGCCCGGTATCCCATCGCCAGCTCGAACGCCTCACGCTCGTTGCGGCACTCCAGCGCCGTCACGCCCTCGATGAAGCCGTAGAACTCGTCCGGCCCGATCCTGCGGCGCCCGGAAACGACAAGGCCGCGCCTCACGATCACGTGGCGCGGCCTTGGAAGCAGACCTATGAGCGGAATCCAGTTGAGCTGACCGACGGCATAGCGGGCCACACCGACCCGCCAGCCTCGCTCCCCCGACATCGGGCGCAGGCAACACAGCACCGAGCCCCGAGATCGGGTCAGGATCAACACGCGGGAGGCGAGGAGGGCGGCCAGCAGCGCCACGACGATGAGTACGTCCAGCACCACCATGTATCCGCCCCCAACAACCGGTACCGCGCTCAGAAGCAGAATTTATCCGACTTCTTCGCCAGCCGCGCGCAGCCTTGCCCTGGCGCGCTTGGCTTCGATCGCGGCGTCGGCGTCCTCCTGGTTGGCCTCGACGGAGGCCTGAGCCCGCTGGAGGGCGTCCTTGGCGGCGGCGACATCCACCTCGGAGCCGAGTTCGGCCAGCTCGGCCAGGATCGACACCTCGTTGTCCGCCACCGAGAGGAAGCCTCCGTGGACCGCGGCGACGAGGTCAGGCTCGCCACCGCCGCGCTTGACCGTCAGCACGCCGCCCTCAACGAGGACGCCGAGCACGGGCGCGTGCTTAGGCATGATACCGATCTCGCCGTCGATGGTCTTGGCAATCACCATGTCGGCTTCGCCGGACCAGATCTCACGCTCCGGCGAGACGACGCCTACTCGCAGCTTCGCCACTTTCCTGAGTTCCTTTCGAACCAGGCACCGGTACGGCCAAGCCGTACCGGTGCCGATGGCGACTAGCGGGCGAGTTCCTTGGCCTTGGCGATGGCCTGCTCGATGCCACCGACCATGAAGAACGCCTGCTCGGGCAGGTGGTCGTACTCACCGGCGCACAGACCCTTGAACGAGGCGATCGTCTCGTCCAGCGGCACGAACTCACCCGGCTGACCGGTGAACGCCTCGGCGGCGTACATCGGGTGCGACAGGAAGCGCTCGATACGGCGGGCCCGGTTGACGGTGACCTTGTCCTCTTCGGAGAGCTCGTCGATACCCAGGATCGCGATGATGTCCTGCAGTTCCTTGTACTTCTGCAGGATCCGCTTGGTCTCCTGGGCCACGCGGTAGTGCTCCTCGCCGATGATCAGCGGGTCGAGGATCCGCGAGGTGGAGTCGAGCGGGTCCACCGCGGGGTAGATGCCCTTCTCCGAGATCGGCCGGGACAGAACGGTCTGCGCGTCAAGGTGCGCGAACGCGTTGTGCGGGGCCGGGTCGGTGATGTCGTCCGCGGGGACGTAGATCGCCTGCATCGAGGTGATCGAGTGACCACGGGTCGAGGTGATGCGCTCCTGGAGAACACCCATCTCGTCGGCCAGGGTCGGCTGGTAACCCACCGCGGACGGCATACGGCCGAGCAGGGTGGAGACCTCGGAACCGGCCTGGGTGAACCGGAAGATGTTGTCGATGAACAGAAGCACGTCCTGCTTCTGCACGTCACGGAAGTACTCCGCCATGGTCAGGGCGGAGAGCGCGACGCGCAGACGGGTGCCCGGGGGCTCGTCCATCTGACCGAAGACGAGGGCGGTGTCCTTGAGGACGTTCGCCTCCTCCATCTCCAGCCAGAGGTCGTTGCCCTCACGGGTGCGCTCGCCGACGCCCGCGAACACCGAGGTGCCCGAGAACTTCAGCGCGACACGGCGGATCATCTCCTGGATCAGAACGGTCTTGCCGACACCGGCGCCACCGAACAGACCGATCTTTCCACCCTTGACGTACGGGGTGAGCAGGTCGATGACCTTGATGCCGGTGGGCAGCATCTCGGTGCGCGACTCAAGGGAGTCGAAGGAGGGCGAGGGACGGTGGATGCCCCAGCGCTCCTCGATCTTCAGCGACGCGGTCGGCACGTCCAGGGACTCGCCCAGGGTGCTCCACACGTGGCCCTTGACGACGTCGCCGACCGGCACGGAGATGGCGGCGCCGGTGTCGGTCACCGGCGCGCCACGGGTCACGCCGTCGGTGGGCTGCATGGAGATGGCGCGGACCAGGTTGTCACCCAGGTGCTGGGCGACCTCCAGGGTCAGGGTCTTGGTCTCACCCGCGAGGGTGACGTCGACCTTCAGCGCGTTGTAGATCTCGGGCATCGCCTCGACGGGGAACTCCACGTCGACGACGGGACCGGTGACCCGCGCGACGCGGCCCACGCCGGTCTCAACAGTCTGTGCAGTCATTTCACTCTTTCCCCGCTGCGGCGTCAGCCAGCGCGTTGGCGCCACCGACGATCTCGCTGATTTCCTGGGTGATCTCGGCCTGGCGAGCCTGGTTCATCTGCATGGTGAACACGCGGATCAGCTCGTTGGCGTTGTCGGTCGCCGACTTCATGGCCCGGCGACGCGAGGCGTGCTCGGAGGCGGCCGACTGGAGCAGCGCGCTGAAGATGCGCGACTCCACGTAGCGCGGCAGCAGCGTGTCGAGCACGGCGCCCGCGGTGGGCTCGAACTCGAAGTACGGCAGCGGCGTCTCCGGCTTCGCGGTGGTCTCCTCGATCTCAAGCGGGAGGATGCGCTTGACCGCGACCTCCTGCGTGAGCATCGAGACGAACCCGGTAGAGACGATGTGGATCTCGTCCACCCCGTCCTGCGCCGAGAACGCCTCGATCAGCGTGTCCGCGATCTGCTTGGCGTGGACGTAGGACGGACTGTCGGAGAAGCCGTCCCACTGTCCGCCCATCTCGCGGCCGCGGAAGGTGTGCCAGGCGATGCCCTTACGGCCGACCACGAAGGGAACCGGCGTGATGCCCTTGCCCTTCAGCAGCGTGCCGAGGGCCTCGGCCTCACGCAGGATGTTGGCGTTGAAGCCGCCACAGAACCCGCGGTCGCTGGTGACGACGAGCACGGCCGCCCTGGTGGGCTGCTCCTTCGAAACCGTCAGCGGGTGGTCGACGCTGCTGGTGTTGCTGACGACCCCCGTGACGGCGCGGGTGATCTCGCGCTCGTACGGCACGGCCGCCTGCATCCGCTGCTGCGCCTTGACGATGCGCGACGAGGCGATGAGCTCCTGGGCGCGCGTGATCTTCGCCGTGGACCTGACCGACTTGATCCGCCGCCGCAGCAGTCTTAGCTGGGCACCCATCGGCTACTTCTTCTCGGCCGAGCGGACGTGCTTGGTGATCTTCTCCTGGCCGACCTCGTCCGCCGACAGCGCGGCGACCGGCTCCTCGTTGACCAGCAGCTCACCCGACGAGGTCTCGAAGGACTTCTTGAACTCGGTGATGCCGTCCTTGAGGGCCGTCACCGTGTCGTCGGACAGGTCCTTCGTCTCGCGGATGCTGTCGAAGACACCCTTCTTCTCCCTGGAGACGTAGTCGAGGAACTCCGTCTCGAAGCGGCGGATGTCCTCGACCGGGACGTCGTCCAGCTCGCCCGTGGTGCCCGCCCAGACCGAGACGACCTGCTTCTCGATGGGGAAGGGGGCGTACTGCGGCTGCTTGAGCAGCTCGACCAGGCGCTGACCGCGCTCCAGCTGGGCGCGGGAGGCCGCGTCCAGGTCGGAGGCGAAGGAGGCGAAGGCCTCCAGGTCACGGAACTGCGACAGCGACAGACGCAGCGTGCCCGCGACCTTGCGCATCGCCTTGATCTGCGCGGAGCCACCGACTCGGGAGACGGAGACACCGACGTTGATGGCCGGACGCACACCCGAGTTGAACAGGTCGGTCTCAAGGAAGCACTGACCGTCGGTGATGGAGATGACGTTGGTCGGGATGAACGCCGAGACGTCGTTGCCCTTGGTCTCGATGATCGGCAGACCGGTCATCGAGCCCGAGCCCATCTCCTTCGACAGCTTCGCGCAGCGCTCCAGCAGACGGGAGTGCAAGTAGAAGACGTCGCCGGGGAAGGCCTCACGGCCCGGCGGGCGGCGCAGCAGCAGGGAGACGGCGCGGTAGGCGTCGGCCTGCTTGGTCAGGTCGTCGAAGACGATGAGGACGTGCTTGCCCTGGTACATCCAGTGCTGGCCGATGGCCGAACCGGTGTAGGGGGCGAGGTACTTGTAACCGGCGGGGTCGGAGGCCGGGGCGGCGACGATGGTGGTGTACTCCATCGCGCCCGCCTCCTCAAGGCGGCCCTTGACCTGCGCGATCGTGGAGCCCTTCTGGCCGACGGCGACGTAGACGCAGCGAACCTGCTTCTCGGGGTCGCCGGAGAGCCAGTTCTCCCGCTGGTTGAGGATGGTGTCCACGGCGATGGCGGTCTTGCCGGTGCCACGGTCACCGATGATCAGCTGGCGCTGACCGCGGCCGATCGGCGTCATGGCGTCAACCGCCTTGAGGCCGGTCTGCAGCGGCTCCTTGACCGGCTGGCGCTGAACGACGGACGGGGCCTGGAGTTCGAGGGCGCGCAGGCCCTCGGACTCGATGGCGCCCTTGCCGTCCAGCGGAACACCCAGCGGGTCGACCACTCGGCCGAGGAAGGCGTCGCCGACCGGCACGGACAGGACCTCGCCCGTCCTGCGGACCGACTGGCCCTCCTCGATCTTGCTGAAGTCGCCCAGGACAACGACACCGATCTCCCGGACGTCCAGGTTCAGTGCCAGGCCACGCGTACCGTCCTCGAACTCAAGCAGCTCGTTCGCCATCGCCGAGGGAAGGCCGGAGACATGGGCGATACCGTCGCCGCAGTCGACGACGGTCCCGATCTCCTCGCGCGCGGCGCCTTCCGGCTCGTACGCCTGGACGAAGCGCTCAAGCGCGTCCCGGATCTCGTCCGGCCGGATCGTAAGCTCCGCCATCTCTCTTCAGTCTCCCTATTCGCCTAGCCGGCCAACCGGCGGCGGACTTCTTCGATTCGTCCCGCGATCGTGGTGTCGATGAGGTCGTCCCCGATCCGCACCGAGAACCCTCCGAGCACTCGCGGGTCCACCTCGACGTTCAGGTGAACGTCGCGGCCGTACGAGGTGCGCAGCCACGTGGCGAGACGCCGCCTCTGCTCCTCGGAAAGATCGACCGCGCTGCGCACCACCGCGACGAGGCGCTGCCTCTGGGCGGCGACCAGGCTGCCGAACTCGTCCAGCCCTCTGTCCAGGCTACGTCCTCGCGGATGCAGCACAAGCTGCGTGACCAGACGGAGGGTGGTGGGGGCGACCTTGCCGTCGAGCAGGGAGCCGAGCAGCTCCTGCTTGGCCTGCCCGGCGACGGCGGGGTCGGTCAGGACGCGCTGCAGGTCCAGGTTTGAGGCGACGATGCGCCCGAACCTGAACAGCTCGTCCTCGACGTCGTCGAGCTTGCTCTGCGCCTCGGCCTCGGCCGAGGCGGCGACGACGCCGAGCCGCTCAAGGGCGTCCGCCAAGTCTCCCGAGCCGGACCACCTGACGGAGACGGCCTGGACGACCGTCTCCAGTGCGGCACCGCTGACCTTGCCCTCCAGCAGCACCCGTACGGCCTGGGCCTTCTGGGACGCCGGACGGGCCGGGTCGGACAGGTAACGGCGGAGCCCGTGCTCACGGTCGAACAGGTCGGCGACCGCGAAAAGCTCGTCGGCCAGCGAGCCGAGGTCGGCGCTTCCCGCGACGGCGTTGAAGCGCTCTTCGACCTCGGCCAGCGAAGCCCTGCTCAGACCTCGCATCAGCGAACCGCCGCGCTGTTGCCGGCCTCAAGCTCCTCAAGGAACCGGTCGACGGTGCGACGCTGACGCGCCTCGTCCTCAAGGGACTCACCGACGATGCGACCGGCGAGGTCGACCGACAGGCGGCCGATCTCCGTGCGGAGCTGGGCGAACGCCTGCTGGCGGTCGGCCTCGATCTGGGCGTGCGCGGCCTCGATGAGACGACGGGCCTCGGCCTGCGCCTCCTCGCGGAGCTCCGCCTTGATCTGCGCGCCCTGCTCCCGGGCCTCCTCACGCAGGCGCGACGCCTCGTGACGAGCCTCGGCGAGCTGGTCGCGGTACTGCTTGAGGGCCCGCTGCGCCTCTTCCTGCGCGTCAGCGGCTCGCTTCAGGCCACCCTCGATCGCGTCGACACGCTCGGCCAGGGTCTTCTGGATACGGGGAACCAGGAGACGCCCGACGATGAAGAGGACAACCAGGAATGCGAACCCGCCGACGACCATCTCGGCCACGTTGGGCACAAGCGGATTGCTTGCTTCCTCTGCCGCTAGGACATACATGGGTGCTGCCTTCCGTCAGAGCGGGGTGATATGTCAGGCCCGGAAGACGAACGCGAGCGCGATACCGATCAGCGCGAGCGCCTCGGCGAACACGAAGCCCAGGATCATGTTCTGGCGGATCAGGCCGTAGGCCTCGGGCTGGCGGGCGATGGCCTGCACGCCCTGACCGAAGATGATGCCGATGCCGACGCCAGGGCCGATCGCTGCGAGGCCGTAGCCGATGGAACCGAGGTTGCCGGTCACGTCGGCGAGCAGACCACTCATGGGTTGGTTTCCTTTTCTATCGACCAGTGGAGGGTCCACTGGGTTCTCTGGCGGTGAGAGGGAAGTCTTAGTGCGCGGCGTGCAGGGCGTCGTTGATGAACATGGCGGTCAGCAACGCGAACACGTAGGCCTGCAGCGCCTGGATGAACAGCTCGAAGGCCGTCAGCAGGATCGTCATGACGACCCCCAACACGCCGACCGGAGCGCCGAGCGGGGTCAGCTGGACGAACAGGAAGTGCCAGCCGACCTCGGAGAACAGGGCGATGATCAGGTGACCGGCCATCATGGTGGCGAACAACCGGATCGCGTGCGTGATGTGGCGCAGGAAGAACGTGGAGATGAGCTCGATCGGCGCGACCAGGAAGTAGATCCAGGTCGGCAGGCCGGGCGGGAACATCACGTTCGTGAAGAACTTGATGGGGCCCTGGTTCTTGATGCCCAGGTACATCACCAGCACCCACACCCCGATCGCGAGGACCGCGGGGTAGCCGATGCGCGACATCACCGGGAACTGGATGAAGATGATGGAGCCGAACAGGTTCATGATCCACACGAAGAGGAACATGGTGAACAGCAACGGCATCCACCGGTCGCTGTCCTTGCCGAGGTTCGGCCTGGCGATCTGCTCGCGAACGAACTCGTAGGCGAGCTCACCGACGTTCTGCACGCCCCTGGGCACCAGCTTGGGCCGGGAGAAGGCGGCGAAGGCGAAGGCGATGACCAGCAACCCGCCGGTGAAGGCGAGGAGAGCCGGCTTGTTGAACCAGGCCTGACCTTCGACGAGCGGCGGCCAGTCGAATATGCCGAGCCCCGGAGCATGGAACTCCTCGGAGGCGAGAGGCGTCAGCGCGGCGCTCACTCGGCGTTCCCTTCGTCGTGATGATTGGTCAAGAGGGTGTCATCCAGCTACCGCGCCGTGTGCAGGCCGGCCGGACGAGGAGGGTGAAGATGGCGAGGCGACCAGGGCTCGATGGCTCCGAAGGACGATCCTCTACCTTCGTCTATCGCGACGTTTATCGCGCACGCGACAATAGCAGGCGCGGCTCTGACTAGTCATATCAGGCCAGCCTCCAGGGTTCTCTCTCCCGGGAGGGCCGACCGTGACCGGTCCTGCCTCGTCTGCCATGACGAGCTTAGGGGACGGCCCGTGAGGATCGCGACCTGTCATCGCTTGCTCCCGAACTGGCCGGGCACCGTGGCGTCGGGGTCGACGTAGAGCATCCGGAGCTTCAGGAAGCCGCGCGCCTCGCCGGCCGTCCAGCAGATCGTGCACGCGATGACCGTCAGGGCGAAGGCCATGGGGCTCCACACGGTGGTGTCCTCGAAGACGGTCAGCAGCACCACCAGCGCGAGAATCTTGGTGAAGAAGATGCCCATCGCCGCGGCCATCATCATGGTGGGCGAGATCCGGGCCGCGTAGGCGACGGCCAGCAGGCCGATCGTGAAGAAGGCGCCGACCACCAGGACGCCGATGCCCGCTCCCAGCGCCCCCTTGCCGCCCGAGAGGACCGCGGAGACGACAACGGCGACCAGCCCCAGTAGCGCCGTGGGGATCGCGGCGGCTTTGAGGACTTGGAGATCGTTGGCCTGCATCGGTGCTCCAGGTACGGTTATCAAGCGAGCAATTGCTACGGCGCAGGATGCGTTCATGACGCCTTCCCGCTAGTGAAAGCTATCACAAGCTCTCGAAGGCCGCCTTTACCTGCCGTTTCAAGTAAACGATCAAGAAGTGACCGGCAGCCGAACGCGGTGTGGCCCGCCACCCTCGGGAACACCTCGGCGCGCCTCCCATCAGGAAAGCCACATTCGGTCGCGCCGTGACGTCGATGCCCCCGACGGTTCACCCGACCCCGCGGACCGGTGGATACGGGCCGCCGATCCCGGTGAACGAGCATACACTTTTCCACTCCCAAAAGTTCGCGATCAATTTCTCCGCGCCATTGGCTGGGGAAAAAGAACCGTTTTCCTTTAACGCCTCTCATGCACCACATCACACGAATACGAACTCTGTCTGACCGGGATCGAACACGGTCTCCCAGCGCCGGAGTAAAGGACCGGGGGTTCATTATGCGGAGTCATGACCTTACCCCGGATTTCCCCGTGTCGTACGGCGCCGCCCGCCTCTGATCAGCGGCTTCGCCGTACCCGCCCCCCGCCCACATTCCGCCCCTCCTCCGGCACCGGGCGTCACCCGCCGCGGGGGGCGTCCCGCGCCCCCGGAGAGAAGACCACTCCCGGGCCGTACGGCACCGCCGAAGAACGCATCCGAATTGCGGCTTTCATACCCTCCAGCAGCTATGCGCGGAGATCACTCCAGTAACAATTCAGACTTTGCATGGCATAGGACGACAATCCCATGTTCCTTCTCAGGGAAGGGACGGTCAGATCACGGCGTCGAAAGACGGGCGGCGACCCGGCATTCACCGGGAAAGCGGCCGGATCCCGAGGCCCACTCCGTTTTGCCCCACCGGGAATCCCTGTCCGATATACCGCCGCCCCACCTGCGCGACGGCCCTCGCCGCCTCCACCCGCGACGGGCCCGCGACGGCCCCCCAGCGCCCGGGAAGGGACACGGGGAGGCACCGGCGCCCGCCGTACAGTGACCGATCACACACGGCGGGAGGCCGACAGCGGCCTCAGGGGAGCATCTCGGGGTTGGAGAAACCGGGGCCGGGGATCGCCGACAGCACGGCCGTGTCGTCGCCCGCACCGGCCGCCTGGGCCGGAGGATAGGCCACCGGGGCGCCCAGGGCCGTCATGGGGGCGCCAGGGGTGCCTGGATACTGCGGGGGCTGGCCGTACGGCTGTGGCGGGGGAGGCGGCTGTGCCTCCGCACGCACGTGACGACCGCCCCCCGCCTTCCTGCGCGCGCGCCAGCGCGGCAACGCCATCACCACGAGCACCACGACCGCCAGCAGGAAGGTCAGCAGGAACAGCACCAGCGGGAGGCCCTCGACGGCCATCGCCACGACGGTGAAGGCGAACAGGAACGTCCAGGCGTACATGATCAGCACCGTGCGCCGGTGCGAGTGGCCGATGTCCAGCAGCCGGTGGTGCAGGTGGCCACGGTCGGGCGCGAAGGGCGAAAGGCCGTTCGAGGTGCGCCGGATCACCGCCATGATCAGGTCCAGCAGCGGCAGCACCAGGATGGCGACGGGCACCAGCAGCGGCAGGACGACCGGGAAGCGGTTGATGGTTGTCGAGTCGAGCTGCGTGATGGTGATCATCGTGGAGGACAGGACCAGCCCGATCAGCATCGCCCCGGTGTCGCCCATGAAGATCTTCGCCGGGTGGAAGTTGTGCGGCAGGAAACCCAGGCAGACCCCGATCAGCACCGAGGTGATGACCGCCGTGACGTTGATGCTGGTGTTACCGAAATAGCTGGACAGGACGACGGAGTAGACCCAGGTGGCCATCGCGGCGATGCCGACGATCCCGGCGGCGAGTCCGTCGAGCCCGTCGACGAAGTTCACCGCGTTGATCGTGACGACCACGACCAGGATGGTGATCAACGGGCCGATGGTCGTCGGATCGAGGATGATCTGCCCGCCCAGGGCGTTGGGCAGCGGGAGCCACGGCAGGGTGACGCCGAAGGACACCAGGATGCCCGCGGCGCCGATCTGCCCGGCCAGCTTGACCAGCGCGCTCATCCCCCACCAGTCGTCGAGGAAGCCGGTGAGCGTGATCAGGCCGCCCGCCGCGATCAGCGCGATCGCGGTGTTGCCGTCCGCGAAACCGTCCTCCCCCAGCTTGCCCCCCGCGTACGGCAGGCTGCTCGCGATCAGGAGGCCGGCGACGAGCCCGCCGTACATGGCCAGGCCGCCGAGTCTGGGGGTGGGGATGGTGTGCACGTCACGATCACGGACCTCCGGCATCGCGCCGATGCGGATGGCGAACACGCGGACCAGCGGGACCAGCAGGTACGTGGCCGCCGCCGCGACCAGTGCCATGAGTAGGTATTCGCGCACGGACCTAGTTTCTCTGATAGTGGGGCCGTCTGTGACCGAAAACCATGACAGAACACCTCATAGTTCCCTGTCATATATCTGATGGGCGTGCGCCAGCTCCCTCGCCCGCTCCCTGGTCTCCGCCACGGCGGACGGGTCCTTGACGACCCGTGCCACCATCGAGGCGACCTCCTTCATCTCCTCGGTCCCCATGCCCTGGGTGGTGACGCAGGGGGTGCCAACCCGGATCCCCGAGGTGACCGTGGGGGGCTCGGGGTCGTAGGGGATCGCGTTGCGGTTGAGCGTGATGCCCGCCGCGGCGCACCGCTGCTCGGCGAGGGCGCCGGTGACCCCCGCGTCCCGCAGGTCGACCAGGGCCAGATGGCTGTCGGTGCCCCCGGACACCGGCCGCATGCCCTCGGCGGACAGCCCGTCGGCCAGCGCCCTGGCGTTGGCGACCACCTGCCGGGTGTACTCGGCGAACTCGGGCCTGAGCGCCTCGCCGAAGGCGACGGCCTTGGCCGCGATCGCGTGCATGAGCGGGCCACCCTGGCTGAACGGGAAGACCGCCCGGTCGATCCTGCCCGCCAGCTCCGCGGTGCACATGATCCCGCCGCCCCTCGGCCCCCGCAGCGCCTTGTGCGTGGTGAAGGTCACCACGTCCGCGTACGGCACGGCGGACGGTGTGGCGCCTCCCGCCATCAGCCCGACGGTGTGCGCGATGTCGGCCAGCAGCCAGGCGCCGACCTCGTCCGCGATCCCCCTGAAGGCCGCGAAGTCGATCTGCCGGGGATAGGCCGTGGCACCGCAGATGATCATCTTGGGCTGGTGGCGCAGCGCCAGCTCCCTGACCTCGTCGTAGTCGATCAGCTCGGTGTCCCTGCGCACGCCGTACGCGACGACGTCGAACCAGCGGCCTGAGAAGTTGACCCTGGAACCGTGGGTGAGGTGCCCGCCGTGGGACAGCTCCATGGCCAGCACCGTGTCACCCGGCTGGAGCAGCGCCGCGTAGGCCGCCAGGTTGGCCGAGGTGCCCGAGTGGGGCTGCACGTTGACGTGGTCCGCGTCGAACAGGCGTCTGGCCCGGTCGATGGCGAGTTGCTCGGCTCGGTCGACGGCCTCGCAGCCCGCGTAGTAACGCCTGCCGGGATATCCCTCGGCGTACTTGTTGGTCAGCGTCGATCCGAGCGCGGCGAGCACGGCGGGTGAGGCGAAGTTCTCGCTGGCGATGAGCTGCACGCCGTCGCGGGCCCGGTCGAGCTCGTCGAGCAGGACCTGCGCTATCTCGGGATCTTGTCTCTGCAGGAGGCCGAAGTCGGGCCCGTAGTAAGGCTCAGCACCCATGGCTCACATCCCGGGGATGACGACTCACCCCACTGTATGCCTGTCCGCCGCCTTCGCCCCACGCCAGGGGAGCGTTTTCCCGAGGGTTCAGGCCCGGGTGCGCCTCAGGAGAAGGCGTGCGGCGCGCCCGCGTTGACGGGTATCCACCTGGGCGTGTCGGCCGCCTGGTCGCTGATGGAGGTCAGGATCGCCTGCCGGTAGAGGCCGAGCCGCGTGCGCCACTCGGCCATCTCCTCCACATACCGCCCGGAGACCGGGGCGTCCCAGACGTCCTTGCTCCTGGCCATCTGGTAGGCCTTCTCCAGGCTCGACGTCAGCGCGTCCAGCTCGGGCAGCACCTGCCGCCACATCATGACCAGCCGCTGGTAGTCGGGGTTGAACTCCCAGGAGACGGCCATGTCGGGCGTGGGCAGGCCCGGACTCCCCGAGACGGGCGGGGTCTCCCCCGGCTGCAACGGCTGCGGGGCGGGCGGGTCCACGAACATCACAGGCTCCTCACGTTCACTTCACCACACCCGGACCGGACGGCGTGGACGGCCGTGACGGGTCCTCCCGCAGGACGGCGCCCTGCGAACCCCCCTGCCCGTCGTTCGCGGGCCTCCACGTCCCCTCTTCTTCCTCCCAGTCGTCACCGTAGAACCCGTCGGCCTTCCCGGTGTCTCCGGCGGTGTCGGCCTCCTTGGCCCACTGCGCGAGCACCCCGTCCTTCGGGTCCGCGGTATGGGCCACCGGGTGATGGGCGGGCGCGGTGTTGATCACAGTCTTGTGGTCGCCGCCCGAGGAGGTGGGGTGGGTGCCCTTGGTGTCGCTCCCGGACGTCTGGCCACCCGTGCTGTCGGTCCCGGCCGCGTGGGTCCCTGTGGCGTGGGAGTTCGTCGAGTGCGTCCCGGACGTCTGACCGCCCCCGCTGTCGGAGGCGTGGGTGCCCGTCGCGTGGGTCCCGGCCGCGTGGGTGTTCGCGGAGGTCGCGTGGGCGTTCGTGGCCTGGGTGCCCGTCTGAGCCGCCTGAGTCGTCTGGTTCGTCGAACCGCCGTCGTAGAAGGCGCCGACGGCCTGGGTGCTCGTCTGGCCGCCCATGTTCTGCGGGGCGGGGTCGAGGGCCTGCTCGACGGTGTCGGGAATCGGCAGGGCCGGTTTCGCCGACGGCGACGCCTCGTACGGATCCGCCTTACCCGCCTGGTGGGAGTCCGCGCCGTCGGGACCACTGTGAAGACCGGGGTTGGCGTCGCCCCCCTGGGGGCCGGAGCCCGTGTCGCCCGAGGGCTGCGCCGTACCGCCCGGATCCGGGTTCCCGTCGGCGGCGTCGAGCAGCGGGACGTCCTCGATGTGGTCGAGCAGCGTGTTGACCTGCTCCGCGGTCGGCGAGTCGAGGGGGATCTGCAGCACCTTCTCCCCGTCCACCTCCACGACCTTCGGCTTGTCCGCCCCTGCCTGGTCAACGTCGTCGGGATGGTCCTTCTGCGGGGTGTCGAGGATGTCGACCTTCCCGTCGTCCCTGGGCGAACGCTCGTCACCCTTGGAACCGGCGTCCGGCTTCGCGTCCGAGGAGTCCCCACCCTTCGAACCGCCATCCGAAGAAGACCCGTAGGAGGAGTCCTCCCTCGGAGAACGCTCATCGCCCTTCGAACCCGCGTCCGGCTTGGCCTCCGAGGAGGAATCCCCGCCCTTGGAACCGCCATCCGAAGAGGAATCCTCCCTCGGAGAACGCTCATCGCCCTTCGAACCCGCGTCCGGCTTCGCGTCCGAAGAGGAATCCCCGCCCTTGGAGCCCGTGTCCGGCTTGGCACTGGAATCCGGACGGTCGCCATCCCTCGGCGAACGCTCGTCACCCTTCGAACCCGCGTCCGGCTTCGCGTCCGAGGAGGAGTGCTCGCCCTTGGAGTCCGCGTCCGGCTTGGTAGCGGAGTCCGGGCGGTCGCCATCCCTCGGGGAGCGCTCGTCGCCCTTCGAACCCGCGTCGGGCTTGGTGTCGGGGTCCGGGCGGGTCTGCGACGGCTGCCCGTCCCTCGGGGAGCGCTCGTCCCCCTTGGAACCGGCGTCCGGCTTGGCGTCCGCGTCGGACTTGGTCTCCGGCTTTTGGTCGTCCTTGGGAGCGTCGTCAGGCCGTACGGCGGGCTTGAGGTCCTCCGCCTTGGGGGTGCCGGGCTTCTCGTGCTCCTTGGCACCCGCGTCCTTCGAACCGTCCTTGGAGGCCTCGCCCTTGGCGTCCGCGACCCCGGACGTCTCCGCCCTGTGGTCCCCGGCCTTGTCGCCGCTCGACACCGGCTGTCCGGCGGAGGCTCCGCCCTCCTGCTTGACCCGCTTCTCCAGGAGCTCGACCCTCCCCGAGACGTCGCGGACCATGACGTCACACGCGTCGGCGACCTGGGAGGGACGGTGCGTGGACTGCGCGGACAGCCCCGCCGAGCTGATCATGCGAGCGACCCGGCCCTCCGTGGTCCGCATGCGCTCCGCCGCCTGTCGCACCTCGGACAGCAGATCACGGACCAGCTTGGGGTCCATTCCGTCTAACTTGCCCATGGACGTCTCCCGGAAGTGTCGGCCACCTCAAGGTACCGGCGGGGCAGCCCGGCGTCACGATGATAATCAGACAGTATGGATCACGATATGGGGTGCGGATCCACCGTTCAGTCGCGGGATTCCGGCTTCGCACCGGCCTCCGGCTTCACCTCGGTCCCAGAAGCGGCCCCTGAAGCGGTCCCGGTGGCGGTCCCCGGCTCGGGCTTGGTCTCCGCCTTCTGTTCCGCCTCCGCCGCGTCCGCGTCCGGCTCGGGCTCCCCGTCCGTGGCCACGTAGCCGACCACGCCGCGCAGCCGTCCCACCGGGATGGCGCCCCTGCGCAGCAGCCTGGGCACTGCCGTGGTCAGGTCGAGGATCGTGGAGGGGATGTTGCCCTCGGTCGGGCCGCCGTCGAGGTAGACCCCGACGGAGTCGCCGAGCTGCTCCTCGGCCTCCGCGGCCGTGGTCGCCGCGGGGGCCCCGGAGCGGTTGGCGCTGGAGACCGCGAGCGGGCCGGTCTGCTTGAGCAGTTCGAGGGCGAGGGGGTGCTGGGGCATCCTGATGGCCACGGTGCCCTTGGTGTCGCCCAGGTCCCAGGACAGCGACCGGTTGGCGCGGCAGATCAGCGTGAGCGGGCCGGGCCAGAAGGCGTCGATGAGGTCCTGGCCGTACGGACCGAGGGTGTCGACCAGGGCCGTGGCCGCGCGGACGGTTCCCACCAGCACGGGCGGGGGCATGTCGCGCCCGCGACCCTTCGCCTCAAGCAGCTTCGTCACGGCCGGTGGGATGAAGGCGTCAACCCCGACCCCGTAGACGGTGTCGGTCGGGAAGACCACGAGCTCGTACTTCGGGATGGCTATCACCACGTCCGCCAGCCCCATGGCCCGCTGGTCGGGGTCTGAGCAGTCATAACGTCGACTCACGGCATACCATCCTATTCTTGCCTATTCTTGGCCGAAACGGGCGGTGACGAAGCGGTCCCTGCGGGTCAGGTCCTGGCGGCTACGCACATCTCGCCAGCCGTTGTCCTCGGGGAAGAGCAGATAGACCGCCGTCCCCTGTTGGTCGGCGTGCTCGACGGCGACGAACCCTCCGGGGCGCAGCAGCCGCCTCGCGGTCCGCTCGACGGCCCTGACCTCGTCGAGGCCGTCGCTGCCCGAGCCGTACAGCGCGCGCCGTGGATCGTAGTCGCGCACCTCGGGATCCCTGGGGATCGCGCCGGGCGGGATGTAGGGCGGGTTGGAGATGACCAGGTCGACCTGCCCGTTGAGCTCGGGCAGCGCGTCGGCCAGGTCCTCGGGGTGCAGGTGGACCCGGTCCTGACCGTGCTCCAGGATGTTGCGCTTGGCCCAGCGGTAGGCGCCGGGATCGACCTCGACGGCGTGCACGGTGGCCAGCGCGATCTCCTGGGCGATGGACAGCGCGATGGCGCCGGAGCCGGTGCCGAGATCGACGACCACCGGGGAGGCGACGTCCATCTCCCGCAGCCGCTCGATCGCCCACCCCGCGACGACCTCGGTCTCGGGACGCGGGACGAACACCCCGGGCCCGACCTCAAGGGACAGGTAGCGGAAGTAGGCGCGGCCGGTGATGTGCTGGAGCGGTTCGCGGGCCTCGCGGCGGGCGATGCCCTCCCAGAACAGCGCGTCGAACTCCGCGTCGGTCACGTTGTGCAGCTCGCTGCGCCGTACCCCGTGGACAAACGCGGCGATCTCCTCGGCGTCCGTGCGCGGCGAGGGCACACCTGCCTCGGCGAGCCGGGCGGTGGCGAGGGCGATCTCGTCCAGCAGAAAGGTCATGGGCGCGTTCTATGAGTGGTCTGCGAGCTTCTCCGCCATCTCGGCGTCGAGCAGGGACTGAATCACAGCCGAGAGATCCCCGTCCAGAACCTGGTCGAGGTTGTAGGCCTTGAAGCCCACGCGGTGGTCGGAGATGCGGTTCTCGGGGAAGTTGTAGGTGCGGATGCGCTCTGAGCGGTCAACCGTGCGGATCTGGGACTTGCGCTCGGCCATGGCGGCGGCGTTCGCCTCCTCCTCCGCGATGGCCTGGAGCCGGGCGCGCAGGATGCGCATGGCCGACTCCTTGTTCTGGAGCTGGCTCTTCTCGTTCTGGCAGGAGGCGACCACGCCGGTCGGGATGTGCGTGATCCGCACTGCGGAGTCGGTGGTGTTGACGCTCTGGCCGCCGGGGCCGCTCGAACGGTAGACGTCGATCCTGAGGTCGTTGGGATCGACCTGCACGTCCACCTCCTCGGCCTCCGGGTAGACGAGCACGCCCGCGGCGCTGGTGTGGATGCGCCCCTGCGACTCGGTCACCGGCACCCGCTGGACGCGGTGCACGCCGCCCTCGAACTTCAGCTTCGACCACACGCCGTCGTCGCCCCTGGCCTTGACCGCCACGGTGACGTCCTTGTATCCGCCCAGGTCGGAGTGGGTGGCGTCGATCAACTCGGTCTTCCAGCCGACACGCTCGGCGTACCTGAGGTACATCCGCAGGAGGTCACCGGCGAACAGCGCCGACTCCTCACCGCCCTCGCCCGCCTTGATCTCCATGATGATGTCCTTGTCATCGTTGGGATCACGCGGGACCAGCAGGTGCCTGAGCTTCTCCTCAAGCTCGGGGACGCGGGCCTCAAGCTCCTTGGCCTCCTCGGCGAACGCCTCGTCCTCGGACGCCAGCTCCCTGGCGGTCTCCAGGTCGTTGGTGACCCCCTGGAGCTCGCGGTAGGTGTTGACGATGGGCGTCAGCTCGGCGTAGCGCCTGCCGAACGTGCGCGCCTGCGTGGGGTTGGCGTGCACGGTGGGATCGGCGAGCTTGAGTTCCAGCTCGGCGTACTCACTGAGCAGCTCGTCGAGATTCACCGTGCGTCCTCCTAGAAGTACCTGACGAAACCTGCCTCATCACCACGAACGCCGACCCGGGGCACTCCTCGTGGACGAGGAGCCTTCCGGGCCGGCGTCGGGATGGGAGCTACTGGCCCGTGGTCTTCTTGCCGAAGCGCCGCTCGAAGCGCGCCACCCGGCCGCCGGTGTCCAGGATCTTCTGCTTGCCCGTGTAGAACGGGTGGCAGGCGGAGCACACGTCGGCGTGGATCACGCCGTTCTTCGCGGTGCTGCGGGTGGTGAAGGTGTTACCACAGGTGCAGGTCACCTCGGTGGTGACGTAGTCCGGGTGAATATCGGGCTTCATGTCCTTTGGTTCCTCTCCAATGCGCGGTCGCCGGGTCGCCACTGTCTTCGCCTGTCGAGGCGTACGCGCGATAGCACACCGTGGTGCGCGCGGGCGGGAACCGGAACCGCTGCGGTTCGGCTACCAGTGTGCCAGATGCTCCAACCATCCCAGGCCACGGGACATTCCCCGGTGCCCATGATCGGGTTTGTGTGGACGGCCCCCATTCGTACCACTAGGCTCCGGTGCCCAAACCGTAACTTTTACCACTATTTTCACCCGAGTAAGGGGACCAAAGATGAGGAACGGAATGCGGTTGCTCCTCGCGACCGCAACGGGGGCAGCCGTCTTCGCCAGCGGTACGACCACAGCTCTCGCCTCCCAGTCGGCTCTGACCAGCGCCCGCGCCGACGCCCGGTGCGCCGGATCCGCCGAGTTCTCCAAGGTGGAGTGGACCGACGCGTTCGTCCCCCTCAAGGACAACAACGAGGTGACCGTCACGGCCACCCTCAAGAACCCCTTCAAGAAGGCCGACGGGAAGTGGGCGAAGGGACCGGACGGCAAGGCCGTACCGGACATCACCGCCCTCGGCGGGGAGATCGTCAAGCCGGGGGCCACCACGGGCACGAAGGTCGACCTCGACCTTCCCGTGCCTCCCGCCATCACCACGGACAACGAGCAGTCGGCGGCCCTCGGTGAGGCCAAGGTGACGGGCAAGTTCACCGTCACCAAGGACGACAAGGACGGCAAGTGGCTGCTCAAGCTCAACCCCGTCCGCGGCACCGCGCAGCCGTGTGTCGAGGAGATCGCGGTCAACCCACAGCTCAAGCTCGTCGGCGCCGCGGTGACCGACCCGGTCGTCGTCACCACGAACGATGACACCAAGGTCGCCGTCAAGGCCACCGTGGCCGGCGGCGCCACCTCGGTCTCCGCCCGCCTCTACAGCAACGACGGCAACGACGGCAACGACTCGGTCGACCTCAACCTCGACAAGGGCAACAGCGCCAACTCGTGGTACCAGGACACCTGGTTCGACAGCGACTTCACCACCGGTGCCTGGACCCTCGACGTGACCATCACGCGGGGCAACGAGAGCATCAAGTACGAGCGGGCCGACACCTTCAGCGTCCAGCTCAAGAAGGCCAAGAAGAAGAAGGTCAAGTCCAAGATCTCCTTCGACGTCAACGCGAACAAGGTCCGCAAGGGCAAGACGGTCCGCCTCTACGGCGCCGTCTACCGGGGCAGCTCGGCCTACGCCCGCAAGAACGTCGAGCTGTACTACCGCAAGAAGGGCTCCACGAAGTGGGTCTTCTTCGCCGTCACCAAGGCCAACAGCAAGGGCAAGTACAGCAAGGTCGTCAGGCCCAAGGTGGACGCCTACTGGCACGCCGTGGCCCCCGGCACCAGCACCACCTCCGGGTCCACCTCCGCCTCGGAGTTCGTGGACGTCCGCTGAGTCCCCTGCACGGCTCGCGTCCCCAACCCCGGGCGCAAGCCGTACAGAGGACAGATTGATCGAGAACGCCCGGCGGCTCTGCTCCCGCCGGGCGTTCTCGCCGTTCACAACCCCAGATAGGCCAGTACGGCGAGCACCCTGCGGTGGTCGTCGGGGGCGTGGCCGAGGCCGAGTTTGGCGAAGATGCTGGAGATGTGCTTCTCCACGGCCCCCTCGGTGACGGCCAGCCGTACGGCTATCGCCGAGTTCGAGCGGCCCTGCGCCATCAGGGCCAGCACCGCGTGCTCCCTGCCGCTCAGGGAGCCGAGCGGGCCGCCCACGCGGTCGAGGAGCCGGTCGATCACCTCGGGGTCGAGGACCGTCGCCCCCGCCGCGACCCGGCGCACGGCGTCGAGGAAGTCGGTCACGTCCGCGACCCGCTCCTTGAGCAGATAGCCGAACGGCGCCGCTCCCCCACCGGCCAGGTCCGCCGCGTAGCGCTCCTCGACGTACTGCGAGAGCACCAGGACCGGCAGGCCGGGCCGCAGCGTCCGGGCCTCCAGGGCGGCGCGCAGCCCCTCGTCCCGGTGGGTCGGCGGCATCCGCACGTCCACGATCGCCAGGTCGGGATCGTGCTCGGCGACCGCGGCCACCAGCGAGGGGCCGTCACCGACCGCCGCGACGGTCTCGATACCGCCGTCGTCGAGGAGCCTGGCCAGGCCCTCACGGAGCAACACGGAGTCCTCGGCGATCACCACGCGCATGGTCCAAGTGTTCACCACGCGCAGGGGAGTTCGGCACGGATCACGGTCGGGCCCCCGGGTGGGCTGTCCACCCCGAGGACGCCGTCGACGGTCGCCGCCCGGTCGGCCAGGCCCGCCAGCCCTCCCCCGGGACGGGCGAGCGCGCCACCGGAACCGTTGTCGCGGACCTCGACGACCACCTTCCCGTCGCGCAGACCGACCCTGACCGAGGCCTCGGTCGCCCCCGAGTGCTTGACCATGTTGGTCAGCGCCTCGGCCACCACGAAGTAGGCGGTGCTCTCGACGGCCGCGGGAGGCCGCTCGGCGATCTCCACCGAAACGGCGACCCGCACGGGCGCCCTGGCCGCCAGCGCGGACAGGGCCGCGTCGAGACCCCGGTCGGTGAGGATCGCCGGGTGGATGCCCCGCGCGAGGTCGCGCAGCTCGGCGATGGCGGCCTTGGCGCCCTCGTGGGCCTGGGCGAGCAGCCGCCTCGCGGTCTCGGGATCGCTGTCCAGCTTGGTCTGGGCGCGGCCGAGGTCCATGGCGACGGACAGCAGCCGCTGCTGGGCGCCGTCGTGCAGGTCACGCTCGATCCTGCGCCGTTCGGCCTCGGCAGCGTCGGCTCCGCGTGCCCTGCTGGCGCTCAGGCGGGCCGCCCCGGCGACCGAGGACTTGGCAGGGGGCTCCTTCGAGCCGAGCAGCGCCACGGCCAGCAGCCCGTGCAGCCGCGCCATCCCCCGCGTCGCGTACAGCGTCACGACGAACGCCCCGAGCCCCAGGGGGACGCACATCAGCGCTCCGACCGGGCCGTCGACCGTCAGGTCACCGACGATCTGCACCCCGGCCCACCCGGACAGCACCAGCGGCGGCGTGACCAGCAGGGCGAGGGTGACGGCCCACAGGATCGCGGAGACGACGAACTCCACCAGGCCGACGACCGGCAACAGCGCCAGATACAGCAGGTCCTTCCAGGTCGCGGGGTCGGCGAGCGCTCCCCCGCAGCGCAGCAGCGGGTTGCCGCGCACCCCGGGCCGGTAGGGGTCGGGGATTTTGACGCCGAAGGCCAGCCTGACGAGACGGCGTTCGAGCATCGCCGCGCCACGGGAGGCCACCATGGTCAGCGCGAGCAGCGGCGCCCCGACCCACAGGACCGCCAGCGTCAGCGCGAACGGGATCACCGAGCCCAGCACGGCGAGACAGACCATGCCGTGGAAGACGCCCCCCAGAAGGTACGGCACGGCACGCCAGGTCATCGGATCGACGAGCATGCCCAGCGGCCCGTTGGGGCCCAGCGGGACACGCAGCCGCAGCGGTGTCCGCGCCACGGGCGCAGTCCCGGCCGTCATGCGAGCCTCCCCATGCCCTACCCCCGAAGTATGGATATCCCGGAGGAAGCGAATCCCACAAGGGCCGCGAACGGCGAACGCCCCGGCCGTGGGGCCGGGGCGCTGTGCCGTACGAGACGGGTGGGTCAGTCGCGGTCGGAGCTGACGGTCGTCGTCCTGACCTGGAGCAGGAACTCCGCGTTGGACTTGGTCTCCTTCATCTTCTCCAGGAGAAGCTCAAGAGCCTGCTGCATGTCCAGCGCGTGCAGCACACGCCGCAGCTTCCAGATGATCTGGAGCTCGTCCTTGCCCAGGAGGATCTCCTCCTTGCGGGTGCCGGAGGCGTCCACGTCAACCGCGGGGAAGATCCGCTTGTCCGCGAGCTGGCGGTTGAGCTTGAGCTCCAGGTTTCCTGTGCCCTTGAACTCCTCGAAGATGACCTCGTCCATCTTGGAGCCGGTCTCGACCAGCGCGGTGGCGAGGATCGTCAGCGAGCCGCCGTTCTCGATGTTGCGGGCGGCACCGAAGAAGCGCTTCGGCGGGTAGAGCGCGGTCGAGTCGACGCCACCGGACAGGATGCGTCCCGAGGCCGGGGCCGCCAGGTTGTAGGCGCGGCCGAGGCGGGTGATGGAGTCGAGGAGCACGACGACGTCGTGGCCCAGCTCGACCAGGCGCTTGGCCCGCTCGATGGCGAGTTCGGCGACCGTGGTGTGGTCCTCGGCGGGACGGTCGAAGGTCGAGTGGATGACCTCGCCCTTCACCGACCGCTGCATGTCGGTGACCTCTTCCGGACGCTCGTCCACCAGGACGACCATCAGGTGGCACTCGGGGTTGTTCCTGGTGATCGCGTTGGCGATGGCCTGGAGCACCATGGTCTTGCCCGCCTTGGGCGGGGAGACGATCAGACCACGCTGGCCCTTGCCGATCGGCGCGACCAGGTCGATGATCCTGGTGGTCAGGATGTTCGGCTCGGTCTCAAGGCGCAGCCGCTCCTGCGGGTACAGCGGGATGAGCTTGTTGAAGTCGGGCCGCTGCCGCGCCTGCTCCGGGTCCATGCCGTTGACGGTGTCGAGGCGGACGAGGGCGTTGAACTTCTCGCGGCGCTCACCGTCGCGGGGCTGGCGCACGGCGCCGGTGATCACGTCACCCTTGCGCAGGCCGTTGCGGCGGATCTGGGCGAGCGAGACGTAGACGTCGTTGGCGCCCGGCAGGTAGCCGCTGGTCCGCACGAAGGCGTAGTTGTCGAGGATGTCCAGGATGCCGGCGATCGGGATCAGGACGTCGTCGTCGCCGACCACGGGCTCGTTGCTGTCGAAACGGTCACGCCCACGGCGGTTGCGCTCCCTGAACCGGCCACGGCGCCCACGGCGGTCGTCGTCGTCGCCGATGCCGTGCTGGTCGTTGCGGTCCTGCGGGCCGCGGTTCTGCTGGTTCCTGTCGTTGCGGTCCCCGCGGTCGTTCGAACGCTCGCCACGGTCGTTGCCGCGGTCATTGCTCCGGTCGTTACCGCGATCATTGCCGCGGTCGTTGCTCCGGTCGTTCGAGCGCTCCCCGCGGTTCTGGCCCGCGTCGGCGGCGCGCTGGTCGGAACGGCTCTCGCCACGCTCGCGCCTGTCGTTGCCGCGCTCGCTGCGCTCACCGCGCTCACCGCGGTCGCCGTTGCGGCGGCGGTCGCCGCGCTCACGGCGGCTCTCGCCCCGCTCGGGACGCGTCTCCGCCTGCACCGGCTCCGCCTGCTGCTCCACGACGGGAGCCGCGGCGACGGGCTCGGCGGCGACGGCGGCCGGAGCGGGCGCCTGCTGGGCCACGGGGGCGGGCTGCGCCTGCTCGGCGACCGGCTCCGCGGCCACCGGGGCGGCGGCGCTGCGGGAACGTTCCCTCCGGCTGCGGGCCGGGCGCTCGGCGACCGGCTCGGCCACGGGGGCCGGGGCGGCGGTGGGAGCGGGAGCCGCGGGGGCCTCCTTGGCCGCGACGGGAGCCGGGGCGCTCTCTGTGGCTACGCCCTGCTTCTCCTGGATCGCCGCGATGAGTTGGCTCTTGCGCATCCGCCCGGTCCCGCTGATGCCGAGGCCGGACGCCATGGCCTGCAGCTCAGGCAGCACCATGGCGGACAGGCCGGTGCCGGAGCGACGGCGCGGCTTGGCCGCGGCGCGGGTGGGGGTGTCGCCGGCCTCCGGCGATGCGCCGGTGGCTTCGGAGAGGAGTTCGGTGGTGTCGCTCACTAATGGGTCCTTCCCAGGGGTCGGGCGTGGCCATGATCAGCCAATCGTCCCGGTGGTGCGATCGACCCGGTGGGACAGACCGGGTCGGGTTGCACGTCGCGATCCTCGACGGCCCTTGGGGACCGTCGCCTCTGTCGGGGAAGGGCACATCCATGCCGTCACCATCGAGATTCGCCGACGGTGGGGCTTGGAGGACACCCCCCGGATTGCTACCGGCAACCAGATGTCGAGGTAGTTCGAACGCGCATGTCCCCTCAAACGCCGCCTCTCGTTGCCCCAACCGAATGTGGAGCATTCGGAGGCGACGGATTCGGGGAGGCCACTGCGGCCCTCACGCCCCACGGAGTGGGAAATGAGACAGCGATGTGTGGCTGACAAGCACGCACCCAACAAGGGGGCACCTGGTGCGGCTACCAGCCTAACATCACCAGCGCACACAGCTATTCCCTGAAGGTCGAAGAGGCATCAGCGTGTCTCGGGAGAGACAACACGGGCACCGCGGGTTTCGACATCCAGTGGCTGGATGAGCCAATCCGTACCCACTTCCGGTGCGATCAAATCCTGCGTATCCACCGTGGAAAACGCAAGAACGGTGGGACCCGCTCCCGAGACGACGGCGGGGACCCCGATTCCGCGCAGACGTTGTACCAGATCCGCCGTGCGCGGCATCGCAGGCGCGCGGTAGTCCTGGTGCAGCCGGTCCTCGGTCGCGGCGAGCAGCAGCTCACGCTCGGGCCTGGCGGTCAGCGCCGCCACGAGGAGAGCGGCCCGTCCCGCGTTCGCGGACGCGTCCGCGTGCGGCACGCTCTCGGGCAGGAGCCCCCGGGCGACCTCGGTCGAGAGGCGTTGCCGGGGAACGATGGCCACGGGCCGGATGTCGGCGTGCGGAACCAGTTTCAGCATATGGGGGGCGTTCGACCGGTCGGTCCACGCGATGGTCAGGCCGCCCGCCAGGCAGGGGGCCACGTTGTCGGGGTGCCCCTCGATCTCGGTGGCCAGCGCGAAGACGCCCTCGTCGCTGAGGTCGCCGAGGCCACCGAAGTCACTGAGGTCGCCGAGGTACGGCGTGCCCGCCAGTGCCCTGGCGGCCAGGACGCCCGCGCAGATCGCCGCCGAGGAGGAGCCGAGGCCCCGGGCGTGCGGGATGCGGTTGAGACAGTTCAGCCGGATGCCGCGTGGCTGCGGCAGGCCCATCCGCTCGAAGGTCGTGCGCATCGTCCTGACGATGAGGTGCCCCTCGTCCTGGTCGAGCTCGCCCGCGCCCTCCCCCGAGACGGCGATCTCCACCGCCGTGGCATCGGGGTCGTCCGGGGTGAACAGGCTCGCCTCGACCTCGTCGTAGAGGCCGAGGGCCAGCCCCAGGGTGTCGAACCCGGGGCCGAGGTTGGCCGAGGTCGCCGGGACCCGGACGGTGACCTTGGTGCTTTCGGTCATCGAGAATCTGGGGCGCGGGCCCCTGGCGTGGCCATGGGCGTGAAGGCCCCTCCTCCTATCTGCCTGTGCGTGATGCTTCTTGGGTGCGCGCGAAGAGCCGCGACGGCGGGGCCGCCGCGGCGCGCGGGTCGGGGAGGTGCCCCGGGGGCGGGAGGCTCAGGCGAGTTCCAGTGCCGTGGCCGCGGCGTGGGCGTCCACCGGGATCGTCAGCGGCGTCGGCGCGCCGGAGATCGCCCAGTCGGGGTCCTTGAGGCCGTTGCCGGTGACCGTGCAGACGATCCGCTGGCCGGGGTCGACGAGGCCCTGACCGTGGGCCTGCAGCAGGCCCGCGACGCTGGCGGCGGAGGCCAGCTCGACGAAGACGCCCTCCTCCTGGGCCAGCAGCTTGTAGGCGGCGGCGATCTGACGGTCGGTCACGGCCTGGATGACGCCGCCCGAGTCGTCGCGGGCCGCCTCGGCGAGCTGCCAGGAGGCGGGGTTGCCGATGCGGATCGCGGTGGCGATCGTGTGCGGGTGGGTCACCGGGGCGCCGTTGACGATCGGCGCGGAGCCGCTGGCCTGGAAGCCGAACATGCGCGGGCTCCTGGTCGAGACGCCGTCCTTGGCGTACTCGGTGTAGCCCATCCAGTACGCGGAGATGTTGCCCGCGTTGCCCACGGGGATGCAGTGGATGTCCGGGGCGTCGCCGAGGGCGTCCACGATCTCGAAGGCGGCGGTCTTCTGCCCCTGGAGGCGGAACGGGTTGACCGAGTTGACCAGGGCGATCGGGTAGTTCTCCGACAGCTTCCTGGTCATGTCGAGACAGTCGTCGAAGGAACCCTCGACCTGGATCAGCCTGGCCCCGTGCACGAGCGCCTGCGCCAGCTTGCCCATCGCGATCTTGCCGCGGGGCACGAGCACGGCGCAGGTCAGGCCCGCGCGGACGGCGTAGGCGGCGGCCGAGGCGCTGGTGTTGCCCGTCGAGGCGCAGATGACGGCCTTGGCGCCCTCCTCCACGGCCTTGCTGATGGCCATGGTCATGCCACGGTCCTTGAAGCTGCCGGTGGGGTTGGCCCCCTCGACCTTGAGGTAGACCTCACAGCCCGTCAGCGCCGAGACCCGGTGCGCCGGGACAAGGGGTGTGCCCCCCTCAAGGAGCGTGACAACGGGCGTCGCCGTGGTCACCGGAAGTCGGTCACGGTACTCCTCGATGAGGCCACGCCACGCCCTGCTCATCATTGCTCCTCCCGCGCGTTACAGGCACGCGCGTTCTACCTGCGGTGTTAGGCAGCAAGTCTACGGGTAATGGGATCTGCGCGGGGATCGGCCGTCCACCAACTGGACACCTCAAGCGTCTCCCCAGGAAACGCTCAGGAAGCGTGGGTACTGTCATCGGGTCCTGAGAAGCGGGAACGCAGACAAGGAGCGGCGGAACATGGCGGGCGGAGTGGCGACCGAACGGCCCCCGATCCGGCACAACGACTACTCCCCTCTCGATCCGCCGCCGCTTGGTGACTGGGATCCCTCCCTGTCGGTCAGCGTGATCGTCCCCGCGTACGGCGGGCAGCACGCGCTCGACCTCACCCTCGCCTCCCTGGCCGCGCAGACCTATCCCGGTCACCTCATGGAGGTGATCGTGGTGGACGACGGCAGCGACCCGCCGCTGCGGCTGCCGGAGATCGCCCCCGAGGGCGCCAGGATCGTCTCCTCGGCCCCCGACGGCTGGGGCATCGCGCACGCGCTCAACACCGGGGCCGCCGTGGCGGAGGGGCGGATCATCCAGCGGCTCGACGCCGACATGGTCGTCTGGCCCGAGCACATCGAGGCGCTGGCCCGCTGGCACCACCTGAGCGACTACCTGGTCACCATCGGTGGCAAGAGGTTCGTCGAGGAGCCGCCGGGCGACCTCTCCCCCGAGGGGCTGTACGAGCACGCGCGGGCGGGCTCCCTCGGGGAGGTCCTCGACCTGTCGAACGCGCTGGCCAGTTCGACGGAGCAGACGATCTCCCGCACCAACGGGCTGCGCAGCAGCCGCAACCCCTACCACGTGTGCACGGGACCCACGGTCTCGATGCGGCGGGAGACCTTCCACGCCGTGGGCGGGGTCGATCCCGGCGTGCTGCGGGGCGAGGACACCGAGTTCGCCTACCGCCTCGCCACCCACGGGGTGGTCTTCGTGCCCGACATGGCCGCCAGGGCCGCCCACCTGGGGCTTCCCGCGCAGCGCCTCGACCGGGACCGGGCCGTCAGGGCCGTCGCCCCCTACCTGGCCCACCGGGTCCCGCTCCGCCGTGACCTGCGCAAGGACGGGGGCAGGCGGTGGCTGGTGCCGTACGTGGAGGTGGTCCTGCACGTGGACGCCGGCGAGGAGCGGGTGCGCGCGGCGGTGAGCGCGGCGCTCGAAGGGTCGGTCTCCGACGTCCGGGTCACCCTGGTCGCGCCGTGGTCGCGCCTGTCGCCGGGGAGGCACGCGGTGCTCGGCGATCCGTCGTTCGAGCTGCGGCTGATGCGTGAGCACTTCGCCCACGACGAGCGGATCAGGCTGGCCGACGAGGTCTCCGCGACGCCGGGGCCGACGCCGTTCCGCTACACGGGGCCGGTCTCCGTCCCGCTCGGCCGTCAGACGCTTGAGCGGATGATCGCCGCGGTCCAGGAGGACCGCTCCGGCATGCTCGTGGTCGATCTCGGCGAGGAGGGCTCGGCGACGCTGGAGCGGGCCGAGGCGCTGGGCAGGGCCAGGCTGCTCGGCGCCGACGACGTCGTCACCTCGATCAAGGCCACCCATGGCGTACGGCACGGCACGAAGGCGGAGTTCTGGCCCGTGCCCCGCCCCCAGGCGCCCAAGCCCTGTGCGAGTCAGCCCTCCGCCTCACGGGCGACCCGGTCCCTGCGCTCCAAACTCGGGGCTGCCCTCAGGCAGTTGCGCGCCTAGCTCCTGCGGGAGGGGGACGACGCGACGCCGTACGGCCAGGCCGAAGGCGACGACGAGCAGGCCCGCCACGCCCGCGACGGCGAAGGGCGCCGCGGGCCAGGAGTCGAAGAACAGCCCGCCGACCGTGGAGATCACGAGGATGCCGATGGCGCCGCAGAGCGTCTGCACGCCGTAGGCGGAGGCCCGCACGGCCGGGGGAACCTGCTGGGCCAGCAGCGGACCGGCGGTGACGATGGCGGCGATCTCGCCGAGGCCGATGAGCGCGGCCACGACCATGATGCCGGAGCCGAGGGGGTCGCTGACCAGCAGCGTGGACAGGTAGGCGGCGGCGGCCAGGGCCTGGGCGACCAGGACGGCGTCCTGGCGGCGCAGCCGGTCGCCGAGCCAGCCGAACAGCGGGGCCGTGAAGGTGGCGACCGTCTGCGCGACGCCGACCACGATCCCACCCCTGGCCAGGGCCTGCGCGGTGGTCATGTCGCCCTCGCGGACGGCGTGGACGACGACCCACAGCGGCAGGAACGCCGCGACGATGGACAGGTCGGCGCGGGCCACGAACGACGCCGCGTACGACAGGGCGACCCCGGGGTCGCGAGCGAGGGTGAGTCCCTCCCTGACCAGGCGGGCCAGCGGGACGCGCGCGGAGGCCGCGTCGACCCTGAGCCTGGAGAGGGTGAACCACATCAGCGCGGCGACGGCCAGGGTGATCAGGGCGACGATCAGGAACGAGTAGCGGGTCGCGCTGACCGCGGCCTCGGTGCCTCCCGAGTCCCCGCCGAGGTTCCTTTCGAGGATCGAGGGCAGGCGGACGAGGCCGAGGACGGCGACCATGGCGCCCAGCCCGCTGAACAGGCCGATCAGCCCGTAGGACTTGCTGCGTGAGCGGTCGCGGACGTAGTCGATGGCGACCGTGGCGAGCATCCCGTTGAGGGCCGCGACGCCGAGGGCGAAGACGACCCTGAGCACGACGAGGACGGTCACGTTGCCCGCGTAGGGGAACAGCAGGCTGGACAGGCCGCACAGCGCGAACCCGGTCACCACGACGGGACGCCTGCCGAAGCGGTCGGCCAGCGCGCCGTACCACGGGAGGGTGAGGATCATCGCGATCTCGGCGGCGGCGGCCAGCAGGGCGACCACCCTGCCCTGGTCGGCGCCGTGGCCGTCGAGCACTCCGGCCAGCAGGATCGGCTGGGCGGCGGGCAGGAAGGTGATGATCATGGTCGCGGCGAACGCCATGACCATGGACGCCACCAGGTTGCCTGGGCGGATGCCGTCGGACAGATGGAGCCCCAGGAAGCGGCGCGAGGGGAAGGCGGCCATGTGGCGATCTTGCCAGCCATCTGATCGCTTCTCCAGCGTTACCAGTCGATATGATCACGACAATTCCGGAAATATTTCCACCGGGGAGCAGCACGTGACCGATCAGGCACCAAAAGGCATCAACACCCAGATACCTAACGTTGCACGCATGTACGACTACTATCTGGGCGGCAAGGACAACTTTCCCGCTGACCGGGAGGCGGCGGAGCGGGCCCTGACGGTCGTCCCCGAGATCAGATACAGCGCCAGGTCCAACCGCGCCTTCCTGCGCCGCACCGTCGACTTCGTCGCCAGGACCGGCATCGACCAGTTCCTCGACGTCGGCGCCGGGCTCCCCACCCAGAACAACGTCCACCAGGTCGCCCCCGGCGCCAAGGTGGTCTACGTCGACAACGACCCGACCGTGCTGGTCCACGGCAGGGCGATCCTCGGCAAGAACGAGAACGTGACCATCGTCGAGGGGGACGTGCGCCGCCCCCGCGAGATCCTGGAGCACCCGGACGTCCGCGCCGCGCTCGACTTCGACAGGCCGATCGGCGTCCTGCTGCTGGCGATCATGCACTTCGTGCCCGACGAGGACGACCCCTCGGGGATCCTCGCGACGTTCCGCGAGGCCATGGTCCCCGGCAGTCACCTGGTCATGTCACACGTCGCCATCGACGCCAGGCCCGCGGCGGCCGACGGCGTCACCAAGGTCTACGACCGGGCCTCCTCGCCCTTCGTGGCCAGGACCGGCTCGGAGATCATCCGGCTGTTCGACGGCTTCGACGTGGTCGAGCCCGGCATCGTCAACCTGCCCGAGTGGCGCCCCGACCCCAGGGACGCCGTGCCGTACAAGGGGATCGGGTCCTACTTCCTCGGCGGCGTCGGGGTGGTCAACGGCGACGGGTGATCGCCCGCTTCACCGAGGACAGCAGGCCGTACTGGACGACCTTCCTCGCGGCGGCCAGCTCCTTGCGCAGGGCGCCGACCTCGCGCCGCAGCTCGACGGCGCTCCTGCGCCAGCGGCCCGACTCCTCGCGCCACCGGGTCACCTGGCCGCGCAGTCGCTCGACCTCTTTGGTGAGGCGGGCGATCTCGGCCTGCGCCTCGGCCCTGGCCCGGTAGGCGCCCCTGCGCCCGGTCGGCGTCCTGGCCTCCCGCAGGAAGCCGTAGGTCTCGCCGTCCACCCAGAACGTGCCGAAGGTGTCCTGGACCGCGTCGTCGAGCGGCTCGCCGTCGGCGACCACGATGGCCGCGCGGGCGAAGGCGGCGGCGCGCTCCAGCCTGGCCACGGTGATGTCCCGCCCTGAGTCTTCCGCCAGCAGCACGCTGACCAGGCCGTATCCGCCCTCCGTCGCCAGGTCGAGCAGGCGCGCGAGGGTGTCCTCCCCCGGTGTCCACCCCGCCGGCAGCCGCAGCCGGTACGGCACGGCCCCCCAGGACGGCTCCGCCCGACCATCTGGCGACGGCGCGAACCGCACCCGGCCCTCGTGCGCGTAGTGACCGAGGATCAGCGTCAGGTCGAGGTCGGGGTCGCGCAGCGGGGCACGTCCCTCGGCGCCCGCGCGCTCCCAGGGACCGGCGACGGTGACCGCGACGTCGGGCACGGTGCCCGCGAGCACGGCGTCCACGCTCGCCCTGACCTCGTCGTAGCCGGGGTCGCCGTCACTCTCGACGACCACCTCCAGGTAGGGCACCTTCCACTGCCGCGCCGGGTGGGAGCGCAGCCAGCGGTAGGCCGGGATCCGATCGGCCACGAAGGCGTGACTGACCCGGTCGATCGGCGCCTTGTCGCGCATCCGCATGGTCGGTCCCAGGTGGAAGGCGCGGGCCAGCGGCTCCGGCACGAAGACCGCGCCCGCCTGGGCCAGCCGGTAACCCATCTCGGTGTCCTGACCGAGGACCAGGTCGGTGTCCATGGGGCCCGCCTCGGCCAGCAGCGCGGCGTTGACCGAGGTCGCGCCGCCGACGTGCAGGCTGAAGGCCCGGCTGCGGCCGTCGGTCAGGCCCGAGGTGCGCTCGACGAGATCGACCAGCCAGGCGTGCGGCTCCGCGGGCTCGAACAGCTCGGCCAGGTCCTGCGCCCCGGCCACCCGCGCCGCCGTGGGCAGCGGCGCGGGCGTGAAGCGCAGCCGCCCGGTCACCACGAGGTACGGCGCGGCGTGGTGCCAGCGCATGTGCGCCTCGACGGCCTGCCGGTCCAGCACCACGTCGGCGTCGAGCCAGTGAACGACGTCGCCGGTCGCGGCCCGCAGCCCGGCGTTGCGGGCGTGCGCCCTGCCGGGGACCGGGCAGGGGACCAGCCGGGTGCCCCTGGGCCGCAGCTCGGGCAGGCGCAACGGCGGGTCACTGCCGTTGTCGACCACGATGACCTCGGTCAGGTCCTCGGGGTAGGTCTGGCGCGCGAGCCCGGCGAGCGCCAGGTCGAGTTTCTCCTGACCGCCGTAGGCCGGGACGACCACGCTGACCCGCAGCGACGGCGTCCACTCCCCCAGCTCGGGCGGGGTGAGGGTGCGGTAGTCGTTGCCCGCGACCCGCGCGATCACGAGGCCTCCAGGAGCAGGCTCGGCCGGAAGCCACACCACTGGTTCGTCGCGACGCGCAGGAAGTGGGCAAGCGGCAGCCGCCAGGTGTGCTCGGCGCTCACCGAGCGTCGCAGCACGTAGCCGAGGCCGTGGGTGCGGTAGATCCGCGCGCCCTCGGCGTGCGCGGCCTTCAGGAAGGCCGCGTCCACCCCGCGCGGCAGGGCGGGGAAGCCCCCGGTGCCGGTGAACACGTCTCTGCCGGTCAGGATGGTGCCGCCCGCCACGTGGTCGGACCAGATCTCTCCGGTGTAGTCGGTACGGCGGACCGTGACGTTCAGCGGTTCGAGGTAGAAGAACTCGGCGGCGGTGCCCACGATGTCGGCACCCGTGTAGGCCCTGGCCAGCAGGAGGTCGGCCAGGTGCTCGGGGCCGTACCAGTCGTCGTCGTCCCACTTGGCGACGTACTCGCCGGAGGCCCTTGTCGCCGCCAGGTTGAGCACCTCGCCGAAGGGCGTGGCCGCGGGCGCCTCGACCACCGTGACCGGCAGGCCGCTGGCCGCGATGGCGTGCCGTACCTCGGGGTGGTCGGCGGGGACGCCGTGCAGGCCGAGCAGGACCTCGACCTCGACCCGGCGCTGGGCGGCGATCTGGGCGAGTGCCCCGCCGAGCAGGTGGGGGCGCATGGTGGACATCACGACGCTGACGGCCGGGGTGCCCAAGGGGCGAACGCCCAGTTGGGGCAGGCCGTGGCGGCGCAGCCGTACGCTGTGCTCCTCCCTGCGCAGGGCGGTCACCGAGTGCGGCGGCGGGTTCTCCGCGGGCTCCTCCGGGGTCCAGGCCGCCAGCAGGCGGGCGAGGCCGGGATCGGTCCAGGCGGGTGAGACGGCGGCGCGCAGCGGGACTCCGGCGGCGGCGAGCGCGAGGAGCGCGTCCACGGGGACCTCCCGCTCCGGCCAGACGACCTCAAGGCCGAGCAGCGGCCTGAGCGCGGCGACCCGTCCGGCCTCGGGACGCCCCCCGACCGGCTCTCCCGCCAGCCATTCCGAGCCGGACCACGCCAGCTCGGCCATCCCCTCCTCCGCCGCCCGCAGGAAGCCTGCCGGGGTCGCGGAAAGGGCGGAGGTTACAGAAAGGACAGGGGAGGAGAGCGGTGGCGGGGAGGGCACCGGTGAAGGATATCGAGGCCCGGAGATCACTTCCTAGGCCGTCCCGAGGTTGACACGGGCACTCACTGACGGTCACTCACAGCATTCACCCAGGTCACAAAAACCTTGAGGTTTCTCGTTTCTCGCTATATCCACTCATGTGGAGTAGATAGCCTCAAACACTCCCCCCGACAGACAGGCAACGAACGACAGAGCGGCACGGAAGGTAAGCGCGGATGTCCACGCCCCGAAAATTGACGCTACTGACGGCGATCACCGGCCCGCTGGCCGTGGTCGCGCTGGCCCTGCTCACGGCCCTGGGCGCCGTCTCCGTCACGGTCGCCCTCACGCTCGCCGCGGCGGCGGCCGTCCTGGCCGCCCAGGCGCTGATCCTCGTCACCCTGCGCAGGACCGACGGCAAGGCCCTGCGCGTCGACAACCGGGTCAAGCGCCAGGAGGCGGAGCTGGCCAGGGTCAGGGCCGCCGTCGAACGGCTGGACGGGCGGCTCGACGAGATCGTCTCCCTGCTCAGGGAGGAGAGCGGCAGACACGAGGAGGACCTGAGGGCGATCCTGGTCTCCCTCGGTGAGGACCGGCTCGCCGCCGTCCCCCGCCGCAGGGAGATGGAGGAGATGGTCAGCGAACTGCTGCCGAAGCTCGCCGCGGCCGAGGCCAGGCCCTGGAGGGCCGGGCCAGAGGGCGCGGCGTGAGTGAGTCCCGAGAGCGCCGGGGGGCGGGCTCCGGCACGACCCCCGTGGACGGAGAGGGCGGCGCGCTCAGGACGGGCGGGGAGGACGGCACGGGACAGGTCGCCGTTCCCCCCGCCCATGACACCCGGGAGACCGTCCGGATCAGGCACAACGACTACGGCTCGCTGACCCCGCCCGAGCTCGGCCGCTGGGAACCCCGGCTCGGGGTGAGCGTGGTGATCGCCGCCTACGACTGCCAGGAGTCCCTGGACCGCACGCTCGCCTCCCTGGCCGCGCAGACCTATCCCGGGGACCTGACCGAGGTCATCGTCGCCGACGACGGCAGCGACCCGCCGCTTCGCCTGCCGGAGACCGCCCCGGCCCACACCAGGATCGTCCGGGTCCCCGAGGGCCGCTGGGGCCGTGGCTGGGCGCGCCAGACCGGTGCCGCCGAGGCGACCGGCGACGTCCTGCACTGGGTGGACGCCGACGTGATCCTGGACCGGGAGCACGTGGAGGCGCACATGCGCTGGCACCACCTGGCGCCGTACGTGGTCGTGCTCGGCGACGTCCGCTTCACCCCGGAGCCCTCCGGGCAGGCGCCCGGCGCCCAGGAGGTCCTCACCGCCGTACGGCACGGCCGGGCCGACGGCCTCTTCCCCGCCTCGGTACCGCACGCCTGGCGGGCCGACCGGCTGGCCGAGACCAACCGGCTGCGGGAGGCGGGCTCGCGGGCCTACCAGCTCCACTCGGGCGCCTCGACCTCGGTCCCGCTGACGCTGCTGCGCGCCGCGGGCGGGGTGAACACGGCGCTGAACATGGGCGAGGACACCGACCTGGGCTTCCGGCTGGCCCAGGCGGGGGCGGTCTTCGTCCCCGACGCCGACGCGGTGTGCTGGCACCTGGGCCCCTCCACGGTCATGACCAGGGAGAAGGAGGTGCACCGGCACAACTGGTCGGTGCTGCCCGACCTCATCCCCGACCTGCGCTGGCTGCGCACCCACCCGCGCAGGACCTGGCTGGTGCCGTACGTGCGCGTCGTCGTGGACGCGGCTGGGGCCACCTACGAGGAGGTCAGGGCGAGCGTGGACGCCGCGCTCGCGGGCACCCTCGCCGACGTCGCCGTCACCGTGACCGGCCCGTGGTCCGCCCTGCCGGAAGGACGGCGTTCCTCCCTCGACGAGCCGCTGCTCGACCTTCGTCTGGTGCGCAACCTGTACGCCAACGAGCCCCGTGTCTCCTTCGCGGAGACGGTCCCCGACGCGGCCCCTTCCCCCTTTCGCCTCATCTGCCCCGCCGGGTGGGCGCTCGGCGCCGACACCCTCGACAGGCTGGTCAAACACGCCGAGGGCGAGGAGTACGGCCTGCTGAGCGTGGTGCTCGACGAGCGGGAGAGCGGGATCACGGCTGCGAGGCTCGAACGCGTCGCGGCCTTCGCCAGGGCGGCTCTGGTCCCCGGCGGTGACCCGGACGACCTCGTGCACGAGATGTTCGGCTCCCTCTGGGTCGGCGGCGAGGAGTACGGCTTCGCCCCCGCGGAGCGGATCCAGCCCGTGGCCGGGGACACCGCCAGGTGGCGGGCGGAGGCGGCCAGGTGGCGGCGCGAGGCCGAGCGCCTTGAGGACGAGGTGGAGAGCCTGCGCCGGGAGGCGCGGGAGCTGCGCGAGCGGGCCGAACGCGCCGACGCCGAACGGCGGCGCGGCCCGATCGGCGAGATCATCGCGACCGTGCGGCACAGGAGGGCGGGCTGATGTCGTTCCTGACCGACCTGCTCGGCGGCCGGGACGCCCGTGGCCTGCTGGTCTGCTGCGCCGGGTTCGACACCCCCGAAGAGGTCGCGCCGTACCGGATGACGGATCTCGACGGTGACCTCGGCGGCCTGCCGGGGGCGCAGGAGAGCGTGACGGAGGTCCTCGTCGTCGCCAGGACGCCGACCGACGTCCGCAGGGCGGCGGCGCTGCAGTCCCTGCTGCCCCTGGCGTCGCGGGTCACGGTCGCCGTCGAGGAGACCCCGTACTGGTACACCGCTCCGGTGATCTCCCCCACGCCCGCGCACCGCTGGCGGTCGCTGACCGAGCTGCGGGTGCACCGGCCCGCGAAGGCCGCCTGGGCGGTCGAGGCGCGATTCTCCAAGCCCACGCCCGCGGGCCGTACGCTCGCCGCGACGGCCAGGGCGTTCGGCGGGCACGCGCTGGACGCGGTCGCGGCACCGGTCGCCGGTCTGGCGGGGCCGGGGGCGGCGCACTGGCGTCCCGGCGACCCCAACGCCGCCCCCACCCCCATGACGGGCCCGGTCCCCGAACGGTTCGGCGCCCCGGGAGCCGATCTCGTCCTGCGCGTCACCGGCGAGGAGCCGCCGCCGTGGGAGGGCGCGGGGACCCCGGTCGACCGCCCGGCCGCCGAGCTGATGAGCTGGGAGCGGCTCGGCCGTCCAGGAGGGGCGGGCATCCTGCGCAGCGGCCTGGGAGACCTGTCCGAGCCCAGGACCATCCCGCCCGTCGACGACCGCTCGGTCAACCCGATGGGCTTCGTCACCGTGCCCTCTCTCGGCATGGCCGACCTGTCCGTCGAGTCGGGCCGCTGGGCGATCACCTGCGAGGGACGCACGCTCACGGTCCTGGGCGCCTCCGGCTGCGTCACCGATGTGGACGTCACCAGGATCAGGCAGGTCAGAGGGGTGCGCGTGGACTGGCGACGGGGCCACAGCGGGCCGCTCGCCGCACTGCGGGTCGTCACCGGGCTCGCCGCCGCGGGCGTCCCGCTGGTCTGCGAGGCCGTACCGTCCTGGGCGGGCGCGCTCGGCCCCGGCCTCGCCGAGTTGCTCACCGCCGCCGACGAGACCACGCTCGCCGACGACCTGACCCGCGAGGAGCACAGCGTACGGCTGCGCAGGCAGGCGTTGCGCGTCCACGGCGTGCGGGCCCGCTGGGAGCAGCTCGGCGTCCCCGTGGCCCCCGTGGCACCGGCCCCCTCGGTCTCGGTGCTGCTGGCGACCCGGCGCCCGGAGATGGTGCGCTTCGCGGTCGAGCAGCTGTCCAGGCAGCGCGGCGTCGAGTTCGAGGTGGTCCTCGCCCTGCACGGCATCCCCTCCGGGCATCCGGACGTGGCCGAGGCGCTGGCCTCCTACGACCGGCCGCTCACCGTGTTCGAGGCGGACCGGGCGAGCGTGTTCGGCGCGGTCCTCAACGAGGCCGCTTCCAGGGCGTCGGGGGCGTTCCTGCTGAAGATGGACGACGACGACTGGTACGGCCCCGACTTCGTCTCCGACCTGCTGCTCGCCCACTCCTACTCGGGGGCGCAGGTGGTCGGCATGGTGCCCGAGTTCGTCTACCTCGCCTCGATCGGGGTGACGGTGCACCGGGAGCAGATCACCGAGCAGATCACCAACTTCATCGCGGGAGGGACCATCCTCGCCGAACGTTCGGCCTTCCACGCGGTAGGGGGCTTCCGCCCGCTGCCGGGCACGATCGACGCCCAGTTCCAGCACGCCGTACAGGCCGCGGGTGGGCAGATCTACCGCACGCAGGGGCTGGGATACGTCCTGCGGCGCGGCAACGCGGCCGGTCACACCTGGCGTGAGCCGATCGGCACGTTCCTGCGGCGCAACAAACGCCAGTGGCGCGGCTTCCGGCCGAGCGCGCTGATGGAGCTGCCCGTGGAGGCGGGATGAGCGCGCGGATCCCCGGCAACGACTACGGCGTGCTGGAGCCGCCCGCGCCCGGCGCGTGGTCGCCGCGCATGGCGGTGAGCGTGGTGATCCCGGCCAGGGGAGGTCAGGACAGGCTCGACCTCACGCTGGCCGCCCTCGCCGCGCAGACCTACCCGGCCCACCTCATGGAGGTGGTCGTCGTGGACGACGGGAGCGTCCCTCCGCTGCGCGTCCCCGAGCTCGCCCCGGAACGCACCAGGATCGTCCGCTCCCCGCAGGGCAGGCGGGGCATCGCGGGCGCCCTGGAGACGGGTACGGCCGCGGCCGACGGTGAGGTGGTCCACAGGATGGACGCCGACATCGTCCCCTACCGGGAGCACGTCGAGACGCACATGCGCTGGCACCACCTGGCCGACTACCTGGTGGTGCTGGGACGGCTGCGCTTCACCGCCGCGGCCGGGCCCCTTCCCACTCCGGCCCAGGTCAGGAGGGCCGTGGTGGAGGACGGTGCCCACGCCCTCTTCGCAGAGGACCCCGAGCACGGGCACGGCTGGATCGACGAACTCGTCGCCGCCCACCGGGGCTTCCGCGACGCGCCGAGCCCCCTGCTGCACCGGGTCCACGTGGGGGCGACGGTCTCGCTGCCCGCCGCCCTGCTGAAGGAGGCGGGCGGGATGGACACCTCCCTGGTGCTCGGGGAGGACACCGAGCTGGGCTACCGGCTCACCCAGACCGGCGCGGTCTTCGTCCCCGACGCCGACGCGGTGTGCTGGCACCTGGGCACCACGACGGCGATGCGCAGACCGGCCGAGGTCAGACGGCACAACGAGCCGTTCATGGCCGACCGCGTGCCGTACCGGCGCAACCTGCGCTCCGACCCCGGCCGCCAGTGGCGGGTGCCGTACGTCGAGGTGGTCGTGGACGCGGCGGACGCCTCCTTCGAGGACGTCAGGGCGAGCGTGGACGGCGCGCTGGCGAGCACCCTGTCCGACGTGAGCGTGGTGCTGACCGGCCCGTGGGCGCTGCTCGACGCGCGTCCGCCCGGCGAGGACGGGCACCCGCCGCTGGACGACCCGCTGCTCGATTTGCGGCTGGCGCGCGGCCAGTACGCGGGCGACGGCCGGGTGCGCCTGGCCGAGCGTGTCCCCGCGACCTCCTTCCCCGCCCCCTTCAGGCTCACCTGCCCCGCCGGGTGGGTGCCGGGGGCCGAGAGTCTGGCCATGCTGGTCGAGCTGGCCGACCAGGACGACGAGGGGTTGCTGCTCGTCGCGCTCGACGAGGACGAGACGGGCGTCATCGCCGCGCGTCTTGAGCGGACCTCGGCCGTGGCCAGGGCGCTGCGCGTCGCCGCCGAGGGCGAGTCCCTAGACGACGTGATCGCCGACCTGTACGGCGCGACCTGGCTGGACGCCGAGTCGTGGCGGTTCAGGCCCGCCGCGCGCGCCTATCCGGCCTGGGCCACGGCCCGCAACAGGGAGGCCGTGCGCTGGCGCGCCGAGGCGGAGAAGCGGGGCCGGGAGGCCGAGCGCGCCAGGCAGCAGGTCGCCGCGCTCAAGGCCGAACTGCGTGAGCTGCGCGCCCAGGCGGCCAAGGGCAGTCGCGACACCGCGCGCTGGAAGGAGAAGGCGGAACAGCGCCGCCTTGAGGCGGTGACGTTGCGCAGGGAGCAGGACCGATCCCTGCTGCGGCGGGCGACCCGTCGCCTGCGGGGCCTCGTCGAGGGCCAACGCTGACCGGCGTTTCCCCCACCTTCCCCGGCGTTTCCCCGGGCTTCCCTTCGTTTCCGGCCTTCCCCGAGTTTCCCCTGGTTTCCCCTTGCAGCTTCCCCTTGGCGCCCTGGGCTTCTCCCGCTTTTTCTGGATATTTCCCCCCGTCTCCCCCGGCGTTTACCCACCTCGTTTCCCCTCCGTTTCCCCCTCTTTCCTCTTGACAACGCCCCCGTTTCCTCACCCGGCATCACGATGACACCACCCCGGACTTGCCATGGCGCCATCGTGGCGTCATAGTGGCGTCATGGATCTCGCGCCCTACGTCGATCATCTGCGCCGTGAGCTCGCGGTCGCCGCCGAGGCGGGCGGTGAGGAGGTGCGCACCGCCGCCAGGCAGCTCACCTCCTCCCTTGAGTCGACAGTCCGGCTCGTCCTGCTCGAAGCGCTGTCCACCGCCGCCGACGAGATCAGCCGCGACCTCGCTCCCGGCTCCGTCGAGGTACGGCTGCGCAGGCGCGACCCCGACTTCGTGGTGACGCCTCCCCCCACGGCCAGGCCGTTCGAGGAGACCGGGGCGCCCGCGCCCAAGAGCGCCCCACCGGAGACGGAGGACGGCGGCACGACGCGCCTGTCACTGCGGGTCCCCGAGCACCTCAAGCCACGCATCGAGGAGGCCGCGGGCCGGGAGGGACTGTCGGTCAATGCCTGGCTGGTCCGCGCCGTCTCCGCCGCCCTCGAATCCGGCGCCCGCCCCTCGGCCCCCCGGGCCACCCAGCGGGGTGAGCGGCGCTACACCGGCTGGGTTCGGTAGCCGACGACCTCAAGGAAGAGAGCGCCATGCCCACCTTCGACACCCCGGAACCGATCTTCGTCGTCATCGACATCGGGGCGGGCCACATCCGGCTCAACGCCTCCGAGCGCACCGACACGGTCGTGGACGTCCTGCCCGGTGACGAGCACGACGGCACCGACACGCGGGCCGCGGAGCAGACCCTGGTCGAGTACGCCCAGGGCAGGCTCCTGGTCAAGGCCCCCAGGAGCAGGATCGGCTCGCTGCTGGGCTGGGACGGCTCGGTCAGGGTCGCCATCGACCTGCCGGAGGGCTCCCGCGTCGACGTCAACGCCACGGCCGACCTCCACTGCGAGGGGCGGCTCGGCGAGTCCTCTCTGCGTACGGTCTCCGGCGACATCTGGCTCGGCCAGACCGGTGAGCTGCGGCTGAACACCTCCGACGGGGACGTCACGGTGATCCGCTCCGTCGGGCGCACCGAGGTCACCACGGCGAACGGCGAGATCAGGATCGGCGAGATCGACGGCCCCGCGATGGTCAGGACCGCCAACGGCGGCATCACCATCGGCGAGGTCACCGGCGACCTGCGGCTGAACACGGCCTACGGCGACATCACCGTGGGCCGCGCCCTGGCGAGCGTGGACGCCAGGACGGTCTCCGGGGACATCCGCATCGGCGAGGCCGTACGCGGCTCCGTCGTCCTTGAGACCTCCTACGGCAAGCTGAAGATCGGCGTCCGGGAGGGAAGCGCCGCCTGGCTCGACCTGAGCACGCCCTACGGCAGCGTCCGCAACACCCTGGAGGCCGTTGACGGCCCCGCTCCCTCGGACGAGACCGTCGAGGTGCGTGCCCGCACCCACTACGGCGACGTCGTGATCCACCGATCGTGAGAACCCTGAAAGAAGCGAAACGAGGGGCAGCATGCACACCTTCGCGATCTCGGCGTCCGGGCTGCGCGCGTCGTTCGGCGACAGGACCGTCCTGGACGGCCTCACCCTGGAGATCCCCCGGGGGACGGTCTTCGCGCTGCTCGGCGCGGAGGGCTCGGGCAAGACCACGATGATCCGGATCCTGTCCGGGCTGCTCGCCGCCGACGAGGGCCGGGTGCGGTTCGCCGGGGAGCGCGTGGGCCGCCATTCCCCTCTCGACGACTCACGCACCGGCGCGGAGAACCTGCTCCTGCTCGCGCTGCGGCACGGCCTCGACCAGGAGCGAGCCGTACGGCACGCGGCCGGCCTGCTCGACCGGCTCGGTCTGGCCGAGGCGGCGGAGCTGCCGGTCGCGGCCTACTCGGGCGGCATGCGGCGCAGGCTCGGCATCGCGACGGCCCTGGTCGGCGCCCCCGAGGTCGTCCTCCTCGACGAGCCGACCGGTGGCCTCGACCCACGGGGCCGCCGTGCCGTACGGCGGGTCCTGCGTGATCTCGCGGCCGAGGGCGTCACGGTCTTCCTGACGACGCGGCACCTGCGGGACGCGGGTGAGATCGCCGACCGGGTGGCGGTGCTGTCCCAGGGCAGGATCGTCGCCGAGGGAACCCCCGAGGAGCTGGGGCGTCTGACCCCCGGTGGCCACGCCCACCTGCGCTTCGCCGACGCCGAGGAGCTCGAATGGGCAGCCCGCGCGCTGGGAGGCGTGCCCGGCGACGACGAGGCGTTCACGCTGCGGGTCCCGAACGACGGCAGCGTCGGCTCCCTGCGCGCCCTGCTCGCCCGGATCGACCACCAGTTACTCGCCGTCGACGGACTCTCCGTCCACGCCCCCGACCCCGACGACGTCTTCCTCGCCCTCACCACCCCGGGCTGAGGCCGTACGGTCAGCCGATCGCGTCCCGCAGCGTCATGACGACCGTGCCGCGACCCTTACGGGCCGCGAGCCAGGCCAGGAAGCCATCCAGGACCTTCGGTGAGACCGAGTAGAGTCCGCAGTCGTCGCAGACCCGGTGGAGGACCAGGGGCAGCACCCCGCCACCGGCCCGCTCGGCGTCGAGAACCCGCTGTCTCAGCTGCCGCAGCGTGGTGTCCTCGCGGACGGATCCCGGGGTGCGGATGCCGTACCTGTCCTCGGGACGCCGGGGCTCGGTCGCCGGGCAGCCGGGACAGCCCCACTGCCTGAGGCCGCCGACCGTGCGGGCGGCGTCGTAGCCGCACCCCCGCGCGACCGCCTTCGCCCGGGCGTCCACCGCGCCGAACGGATAGGCGAGGGTGACGGGCCGCAGCCCCCAGGAGACCAGCCTTTTGCGGTCGTCGCAGATCTGCCTGCGCTGGCCGTCCCGGGTCAGCTCGTCCAGCCGGACGTGGGTCAGGGTGTGGCCACCGACCTCGTGACCCTTCCTGGCCAGTGCGACGACCTGTTCACGGGTCAGTTTGCCCTTGCGGCCGACGGTCGCGGAGTTGACGTAGAACGTCCCCCGCATCCCCCTGCGCTCCAGCAGCCGTGCGGCCGCGACATGGGTGGCGTCCCCGTCGTCGAAGGTCAGCGAGACGACGGTCCTGACCTTCCCTGCGTGGGCGGGAGGCGTCACGGCCAGCATGACGAGCGCGACGGCCAACGTTCCCAGTCGGCGAACGGTCCTCACCACGGGTGCCTCTCTGGAGACGGCGCCCTTCCCATCAGGTGGGAAGGGCGCTCACGAGCCTCGTCAGGAGGCGTCCTCGCCCTCGACGCGCATGACACTCACCACGTCGCGGACGATGTCCATCTCCCGCAGTCCCTCGATGGTCGCCGAGAGCGCGGCGTCGCTGGCCCGGTGGGTCACCAGGACCAGCTGGGCGTCGTCGCCGTGCCCCTCCTGCCGGACGGTCTGGATGGAGACGTCCTGCTTGGCGAACATGTCGGCGACCCGGGCGAGAACACCCGGCTTGTCGGCGACGTCCAAGGAGACGTGGTAGCGCGTGACGGTCTCACCCATCGGGTGCGCGCCCAGGTCGGCGTAGGTGGACTCCTCGGGACCCTGGGTCCCGGCGAGGCGGTTGCGCGCGACGGCCACGAGGTCGCCGAGCACCGCGCTCGCGGTGGGAGCCCCACCGGCGCCCGCGCCGTAGAACATCAACTGCCCCGCCGAACGCGCCTCGACGAAGACCGCGTTGTAGGCCTCGCGCACCCCGGCCAGCGGGTGCGTCCTGGGGATCATGGCCGGGTGCACCCGGACCCCGAAGGAGCGTCCGTCGTCGGAGCGGGAGCAGATCGCCAGCAGCTTGATGACGTAACCCATGGCCTTGGCACTGGCCACGTCGGCGGCGGTGATCTCGGTGATGCCCTCGCGGTGCACGTCGGCGGCCGTCACCCGGCTGTGGAAGGCGATCCCGGCCAGGATGGCGGCCTTGGCCGCGGCGTCGAAGCCCTCCACGTCGGCCGTGGGGTCGGCCTCGGCGTAACCGAGCACCTGGGCCTCCTCAAGCGCGTCGGAGAAGGAGGCGCCGGAGGAGTCCATCTTGTCGAGGATGTAGTTGGTCGTGCCGTTGACGATGCCCAGCACCCGGTGCACGTGGTCACCGGCGAGCGACTCGCGCAGCGGCCTGATCAGCGGGATCGCGCCCGCCACGGCCGCCTCGTAGTACAGGTCGGCGTTGTTGGCCCTGGCGGCGGCGTGGATGGTCGCGCCGTCCTCCGCGAGGAGCGCCTTGTTGGCCGAGACGACCGACTTGCCGCTGTTCATCGCGGCCAGGATGAGGGACCTGGCCGGTTCGATGCCGCCGATCACCTCGATCACGATGTCCACGTCGTCCCGGGTGACCAGGGCCTCGGCGTCGGTGGTGAGCAGCGCGGGGTCGATGTCGGTGTCCCGCCTGCGACCAAGGCGCCGTACGGCGACGCCCGCCACCTCAAGCGGCGTCCCGACACGCGCCGCCAGGTCGTCGGCCTGCTCGTGCATCAGCCGGATCACCTGGGAACCGACGACGCCGCATCCGAGGAGAGCAACTTTCAGAGCCATACGGCCGCACTCCTCATCTCGTTTCCGGATCGTTTCACGCTTGTCCCCTCAGGAGGTCGTCCTCGGTCTCGCGGCGGACGATCACGCGGGACTCCCCTGCCTTGACCGCGACCACGGCGGGCCTGGGGAGGTAGTTGTAGTTGTTGGCGAGCGAGCGGCAGTAGGCGCCGGTACCCGCGACGGCGATCAGGTCGCCGGTGGCCAGGTCTCCCGGCAGCCACAGGTCACGCACGACCATGTCACCGCTCTCGCAGTGCTTGCCGACCAGGCGGGAGAGCATCGGCGGGGCCGTACTCTCACGCGAGGCGAGCCGCGCGGTGTACTCCGCGCCGTAGAGCGCGGTGCGGATGTTGTCGCTCATGCCGCCGTCGACGCTGACGTAGGTCCGCAGCCCCTCGACGTCCTTGATCGTGCCGACCTCATAGAGCGTCACGCCCGCCCGGCCCGCGATGGCGCGGCCGGGCTCGACGGTCAGCCGGGGAACCGGCAGCCCCGCGGACCGGGCGACCTTGGCCACGATCTCCCGCAGGCTGTCGGCGATCTCCTTGACGTCGGGCGCGACGTCGCCGTCCACGTAGGGGATGCCGTAGCCGCCGCCGAGGTCGAGCTCGGGCAGGACGACGCCGTGCTCCTCCTTGATCTGCACCAGGAGTGTGGCCAGGCGGCGCGCGGCCACCTCGAACCCGGCGGTGTCGGTGATCTGGGAACCGATGTGGGAGTGCAGGCCGACCAGTTCGAGCTGGGGCAGGGCGAGGATGCGCCTGGCCGCCTCGGCGGCGGCCCCGCTGCTCAGCGAGAAGCCGAACTTCTGGTCGTCGTGCGCGGTCGCGATGAACTCGTGGGTGTGCGCCTCGACACCGACGGTCACCCTGATCATGACCTGGGGACGCCTGCCGTGCTTGTCGGCGAGGAAGCCGAGACGGGCGATCTCCTCGAAGGAGTCGGCCACGATGTGCCCGACGCCGACCTCGACGGCCTTCTCCAGCTCGGCCAGGGACTTGTTGTTGCCGTGCATCGTGATCCGCTCGGGCGGGAAACCGACGCTCAGCGCGACGGCCAGCTCACCGGCGCTGCACACGTCGAGACCGAGGCCCTCGTCCATGATCCAGCGGGCGACCTCGCGGCACAGGAACGCCTTGCCCGCGTAGTGGACCTCGCCCCCGGTGAACGCCTCCCGGTAGTCGCGGCACCGCGAACGGAAGTCCTCCTCGTCCACCACGTAGAGCGGGCTGCCGTGCCGTGCGACCAGGTCCCTGACGTCCGCGCCTCCGATCGTGACCGAACCGTCGACGCGGCCGGACGTTCGCGACCAGATCGTGGGGTCGAGCGTGTTCAGGTCGGAGGGGACGTGGGGAGGGCGGTCCTCGGGCAGCACTTCGGCGTGCCGGTCACCGGCGGGATGGGCGAATCGACTCACCCTATCGAGGCTATCGGACCCGGTGATCCCCATGGGACGCGTGCCCACGTACCGAGACGTGATCATCCGAAAAACCGTGTGTTTTTCGCGGTTTCCGGGGATCTGGCTGGATAATTTTGTGTTTGCGGACGGCCCCGCCGTCAGGACACCTGTCTGGCGGGGGCGCCCCAGGTGTCACAGGAGGCCACCGTTCCCTTGCGTTCCCCCCGATTCACCCAGGCGATGGTATGGGCCCATGAGCCGTGCGTGCGCAGGTATGCCGCCATCTCCTCGGCCTTCGAGGGCTCCGGTTTCAGTCCGGCGTAGGCCTTGAACACCCTCCGCTGGAGTGCCAGCTCATCCGGCAGCACGGTGCGCAGCGTCACCGCGGCCAGACAGCTCGCCTGCAGTTCGGAGCGGCGCATGATCTCGTCGTCAAGAGGGCGCGTCATCCACCGGTCGGTGATCGCGCCGACGAACTGCGCGTGGTGGGCGTACTCGTGCGCGAGCACGAACCAGGGCGGCGGCTCCCCGTCGACGATCATCACGTTGACCACGTTCGTCCCGTAGCAGTAGAGCCCGCCCCACTCGAAGGAGAGCGACGCGCAGGCAGCCTCCTCAGGGGTGCGGACCAGGCGTACCTCGGGTTTGACGTAGGTGACCCCGACCTTCGCCAGCGTCTCCGTCCACATGCGGTCGAGGCAGAGCGCCAGGGCCCGCAGCCCCTGCTCGGTGTTCGAGGTGTCCGACAGGTCGCACCGGGCGTCCACGGGACCGAGCCCCCGGTAGGACTTGTGGGAGACCCTCAGCCACGCGGGCTGGGTCGGCGTCGCCGTCTTGGGAGCCGTGGGGGTCGCGGCCACGGCCGCCGCCGCCCGCATGGGTTCGTCTGACTTTTCCAGGTTGGTGATGATGTAGATGGCACCGGCGACGATCACGAGGACGAGGAGGACCGTCGGCACCCACCCGACGATGCCCCGACGTGGCGATCCGCTGCCCACCGGTCCCCCTTATGGTCTTCCTGAACTACCGGATTTATCACAGTCTGTCGGGAACTGTCTCGCCTATCGCGGACAGTGCCTCACCCAGCACTTCCCGTACGGCCCAGGCCAGCCGAACCCGGGCCGCGTGCGACGCCGAGGGCTCCTCGTCCCCCATGGGCAGCGCGGGGGCGTGCTCGAAGGCGTCGTGGTAGGCCAACGCGAGCTGCTCGGCGTAGGCGGCCCAGCCCGGATCACGGCTGCCACGCCTGCCGTACAGCTCGGCGAGCACCCTGAGCACGGCCCTGTCCCACCGCCCGTCGAGCAGCTCCGGCCTGAACGGCCCGCCGACCCCCAGCTCCCCCGCCCAGCGCTGTACGGCCGCCGCCCTGACGCAGGCGTACCTCACCACGAACCCCGGGTTCCGCCACGTCCTGGGGAAGTCCGGCCACCCCGGGCCCTCCCCGGGACAGGGGTGGGACACGGCCTCGATCTCGGTCAGCAGTTCACCGGGGACCGCGACCACGATCTCCAGCCATCCGCCGGGCCGTACCCGCACCTCGGCGATCCCCGGCAGGTCCCGCACCCGCGCCGCCAGCGCCTCGGGCGCCTCCCGCCCCCGCAGTCCCGCCGCGGAGACGTACAGCGCCTCCTTCTCCCACGTCCCCCGGGGCACGGGCGGCGCCCCGAGGACCTCACCGAGCAGGCCAACCGTCATGCCCGGCAGCCTAGGTCGTCGGCACGAGAGCCCGGCGGAAGGACAGGGCCAGGAGAAGGGCGGCCGCGACCAGGGCGGCGCTGACCCAGACAGGGCCGCCGGGCCAGGCGAGCGTGGCGGCGGCGAGGGCGGGACCGGCGACGGCTCCGGCGTTGAGGGCGGCGGTCGCGTAGGACCCGGCCATGGTCGGCGCTCCCTTGGCCTCGTACAGCACACGGGCGATCAGTGTGCTCCCGAGCCCGAAGGAGAGCGCCCCCTGGACGAAGGCCAGAACCAGCAGGGCGACCGGGTCCGTGGCGGCGAGACCGAGAACGACCCAGCCGCACAGCAGCGACGGCCCGGCGACCGCGACGACCAGGCCGGGCCTGCTGTCGGACAGCCGCCCGGCGACGGTGACGCCGGCGAAGGAGCCCAGGCCGAACAGCACCAGCACGACGGGGACCCACAGCGGGCCGAGTCCGGCGACGCCGGTGACGATCGGGGCCAGGAAGGTGAAGGTGCCGAACGTCGCGGCGTTGACCAGCGCCCCCAGCAGCAGGACCAGGACCAGCCTGGGACGCCGCAGCTCGGCGAGTTCCCGGCGCAGGTCCGGCCGTGCCGTACCCGGCGGGACACCGAGCATCACACCGAGCACCACGCCGAGCATCGAGGGCACGCACAGGGCCGCGATCACCCAGAAGGTGGCGCGCCAGCCGAGCAGCGTCCCCAGCAGGGCGCCTCCCGGGACCCCGGCCACGGTGGCGATCGTGACGCCGCCCAGCAGGACGGCCAGGGCCCGGCCCTTCCTGTCGGCGGGGACCAGGTCGGCGGCCACGGTCAGCGCGACCGCCAGGAACCCGGCGTCGGCGAGCGCCGCGAGGAACCGGGTGACCAACAGGACCGCGAACCCGGTCGCACAGGCGCCGACGACGTGCGTGACCAGGAACAGGCCGAGGAAGCCCAGCAGGGCGGACCGTCGTGGCCAGCGGCGCGCGAGTCCCGCCATGAGCGGGGCACCCACCACCATCCCCACGGCGAAGGCCGGGGTGAGCAGTCCCGCCGTCGCGACCGGGACGCCGAGGTCGGCGGCGATTCCCGGCAGCAGCCCGGCGAGCATGAATTCGGACGTTCCCATGGCGAAGACCGCCACGGCGAGCAGATAGACGGACAGAGGCATCGAGAGACCCCGGGGTGATGAGAGATCGGATGGGACGTCTCGTCACCGCGGTCAGCGGCCTGGCCGCTCCTGTCGCGACGCCGTACGGCGGGACAGGATCTTGGGTGGTTCAGGGAGCTGACGGGTGACCGAAAGCCCCCGTCCTGGATGCCTCAGGGCTCGACATGCACGGCACGATACCCACCAAAGCCACCACAGCGCACACCGATTTCCACCCGGCGAAAGGTGCGACGATCAGGCCGCGTGCGGCTCGAACCACACGGAGCCCAGATCGTGTCCCGAGGTGAGGCGGACGTCGGCGTTCAGCGCGGCGGCGAGCCGCCGGAGCAGGGCGACCGTCGGCGCGGTGCCGCCCTCCTCGATGCACTCGACGTCGTCCTCGGTCATGTCCGCCCGCTCGGCCAGCTCCGCGACACTCAACCCGAGCGCGGTGCGCCGGTCATACAGGGCCTTACCGAAGGCGAGCGCCTCCCGAATCATGATCCGCTCCGGGTCTTCGATCTGAGGCTCAGGCCGCACCCAACGGGTGTGATAACCAGCCATCACACTTTCCTCTCATAGATCTCGCCCACCGGCCCCCGATGGTGCCACTCACAGAGCCTCTGCGCCCGAACCGCCCTGTCGATCTGACGTTGATCATGCTGTCTGGTCTTGCGGAAAACCGTGAGCAACACGATTGTTCTATCCGGAGTACACCAATACGTGAGTCGAGCCGCAACGTCGCGAAGCCTGACCCGCAACTCCCAGACCGCCCCCTCCAGGTGATCCGACCACGGGCCGCCCAGCTTGGAGCCCTTCTCCGCGAGCAGGCCCACCGCCTCGTCGACTCGCTTGAAGTCGCTGTCGCTCAGGCTGTCTAGCCACTCACGAACTTCAGGTTCGATCTCGAAGTCATACAAACCCGCTCAAGACCCTTCCCGTTCATCACCCAGGGTATCCATGCGCAACCAAGAGTGACAGCATTGCGCATCTGTCGCCCTCGAAGGTGAGGAACGGAAAGCCGAAGAAGGCTCAGGCCATGGCGTGGGGTTGTGGGGGGCCGTAGTCGATGAGTTGGGCGGAGCCGAGGAGCCAGCGGTCGCGGTCGCGCATCCGGACGTAGCCGAAGCGGTCGGCGGAGAAGACCTTCACCCCGTCCGTACGGCACTGCCGCATCAGCACCTCGTCCCACCCCTCGGAGACGTCGGCGAACCCGATCCCGCGCAGTACGGCACGGCGGGCCAGCAGGGTGGCGCCCGCGACCTCGGGCAGGTAGGAGTACTCGGCGGACGGCTGGCGCAGCACCGTGGCGGCGACGTCCCGCAGGTGGGCGTAGTAGGCGGCCTTGCCGACGACGTCGGCGGTGGTGAACAGGAAGGCGCGGGACAGGTCGGCCAGGTAGTGCTCGCCGTACAGGTCCTGGGCGTCCATGACCGCGACCAGGTCGCCCTGGCACAGGTCGAGGGCGCGGTTCAGCATGGTGCCCGTGGTCAGCTCGGGGTCGCCGGGGCGGACCACGACCTCGACCCCGCTGGGCATGGCCTCGCGGGCCCGTTTCAGGGCGTCCTCGGCGTCGGAGAGCAGCACGAGCTGGATGACGCCCTTCTGCGGCACGACCTGGGCGAGGGTGTGGTCGAGATCACCCCGGTCGATCATGATCACCGAGATGTTCAGGGTGGGGCGGGCGCTGGGCAGACCGACGACGCCGAGCAGGTCGTCGATCTTCTGGCTCATGGTGCCCGCGGCGTAGGCCTGGCGCAGCGCCGCGTGCGCCCTGCGGGCCTCGGAGCCGGTGTCGGGCGTGGTGCCGAGCGGAAGGGGTTCGGCGGGCTGGTCGGGGGTCGCCGCACGTGAGGCGACGATCGGCGTGCCGCACGCGGCCAGCTCGGCCATCCGCCACGGCTCGGTGCCCGCCGGGCAGTCCACGGCCCTGGGCCAGCGGTAGGAGGTGAGCACGTCGGGATAGGACAGGTGCGGCGGGAGCAGCTCGTCCAGGGTCAGCACCCGGTCGAAGCGGTCACCGGCCAGCGGCAGCGGGTTGTGCACGCGGGGCTGCACGGCGAAGGGCAGCAGCCCGAGCGAGGGGGTGCGGCGACCGGGCTCCGGCTCGCAGGAGGCCAGGGCCGTTCCCCAGGCGCCCACGCTCCTGGGCAGCGCGGTGACGATGTGCTCGAACAGCGAGGCGGCGGCGGAGAAGGCGGCGACCTCGCCCCCGGTGTGCCAGAAGACGGTGCGGATGCCCCGCTCGGCGCACCAGGCCAGCAGGGCGCGCAGACCCTCCCCTGCCCCGGCGAGCTCCTCGGCCCACGGGCCGGTGGTGACCGACTCGACCAGCAGCAGGTGCGGCACCTCGGCCGACAGCACCCTGGCGAAGTCCTTCGGGGTGAAGCCGGTGCTCTGGCGCCACTCGTAGCGCAGCAGCGCCTCGGCGTGCGGCTCGGCCACGACGGCGACGGTCAGGTGCGGGCGGGTGTTGGGGCCCGTCGGCACGCGGAAGGGCTTGAGCTTGACGGAGGCGCCGCCGATCGTCCTGGTCGAGGTGGTCGCCTGGAAGGACGCGCCGGGGACCGGCTTGCCCGCCGCCCGCTGCGGAACCGGCTGGCGCTTGGGCGCCGCGGGGCGCTTGGCGGGCTTGGCGGCCCCGCGCAGCCCGCGGGCCAGCCGTACCGGATTGCTCTTGCCCGTCCTGATCGCGTCACCGAGCCTGGACCAGCGGGCCACCTGCACCGAGGACAGCTTCCACTTGGCCACCTCGGCCTGGTAGCGCTGCTCGGCCAGGTCCCTGCGGAGCTTCTCCTCGGCCGCCTGGACCTTCTGGAGCCGTTCCTCGGTCTCGTCGAGCCGGTCCTGCAGGCCCCGCAGCTCGGCCGTCGCGCCCTCGGCCTCGGCCAGCCTGGCCTCCGCCGCGGCGAGCAGCCTGGCCAGCTCAGCGGCCCGCTCCCCCTGGGCCATGGCCTCCCGCAACGCCAGCCGGGTGCTTTCCAATTGCTCGTCCGCCACGCCGTCCTCCGTTTTCTGAGCCGGGCAAAGGATACCCTTTGCTCAATCGCGACACGGAGGAGTCAGCACGGTGCAGTGGCCGACGTTCAATGTGAGACCGTACGTCTGCGGCGGCATCGGTCACCTCGACGAGGGCGCCCTTGAGACGCTGCGGAGCGCGGGACCACGGGTCAGGCCCGCTCTGCGAACGCCGGAGGCCGCGCTGTTCAGCTCCGCGCCGCTGCCACCGTACCGGCGGGACGAGCGGACGTGGGCCTTCGCCTGGGGTGAGCGCAGGCCGGTCGGGGCGGGCTCGTGGATCACGATCGCCGAGGAGTTCGAGACGCCGGGCCTGATGGACGACGGCGAGCGGATCACCCTGCACGCGGGCGGGCTCGGGCTTGTCGACGTCTACTACCTGCTGCGCGGGGACACCGTCTACTTCTCCTCGCTGCTCGAACCGCTGCTGTCGCTGGCGCGCACGCCGTACGAGATCAACTGGGACGCCTGGGCCTCGATCATCAAGCTGACCTTCCCGCTGCGGGACGACACCCCCTACGCCGAGGTCAGACGGCTGGCGGGGGCGGGGGCGCTGGTCTTCGAGCGGGCCACGGGACGGATCTCGACCCGCAGGGAGCTGCCCAGGTGGCTGCGGGAGGAGCCGCTGGACGCCGGGCACACGACCGGGGAGATCCTGGAGATCCTGCACGACGTCTACAAGGAGTTCGACGGGCGGCCCCTGCTGGTGCCGGTCAGCGGCGGCTACGACTCGCGGCTGCTGTGCTCGGTGGCGGTGACCAGGGGCGCGGACGTCGAGTCGTGGACGACCAGTCCTGACGACGGCACCGACACCGACATCCCCTTCGCCCAGGCGATCACCCGTGAGCTGGGGGTGCCGCACCGGGTGATCGAGCAGGACGCCGCCGCCTACCCCGACGACGCGCTGGCGGTCGCGCGACGTCTTGAGTTCCTGACCCCGCACCACGCGTGGTACGCCCCCTTCGCCCGTGAGGTGCACCGGGCGGGGCGCACGCTGGTGGACGGACTCGCCGGGGGGCCGCTGCTGAAGAACTTCATGGTCAGCGGGGCCGCCCTCGAAGCCTCCTCGCAGGCCGAGCGCAAGGCCGCGCTGCTCGGCTCGCTGGCGCTCGGCACCCCGTCGGTGCCCTTCCTCGCCGAGGAGGCCGCCGACTGGATCGCCTCCTCCGTCGGGGCGGCGTTCACCCAGGCGACCTCGATGCTGAACGGCCACCGGGCGGAGCTGCCGCTGTCCGTCCTGCACACCAGGACGGCGCGGGGCATCGCCCGCTCCCCGGTCAACCTGGTCGGCCCCGAGGTCTCCTTCGTGGCGCCGTTCATGCACCCGGCCTTCTTCGACGCCGCGCTCTCGGTCGGCGTGGCCCGCAAGGCGCAGGGGCGCTTCTACCGGGAGCTGCTGCACGCGGCCAACCCCAGGGTCGCCGCGCTGCCCTCCACCAACGTGGTCAAGCAGCCGCTGCGCCGGGTGCCGCTGCGCTCGGCCGCCGCGCCCGCCAGGGAGTACGGCCACCGCATGCTGGGCCGGGTCGCCGAGCTGGTGCCCTCGCTGCTGTCGGAGCCGCTGCACGCCGTGGTGGCCGAGGGGCCGGACGCCCTGGCGCGGTTCAACGGGTGGAACGACAGGTTCTGGGTGCGGAGCCTGGTGCTGTTCGGAGCGTGGCTGGGTGACTACGAGACCCGGCTTCCCGAGCTGGCCCCGCCCTGGTCCTGACCCCCCGCAACCTGATTTATAGAGATTTTACGGTCTCTTGTGTTTTTAAGGTAAAAATTCATGCCTTTTGATGACTTATCCCGGCGGGGGGATCGTCCGACCTTTACATGACTCTCGGTGAGTGTCCGAATCCACACCCGGAGCGAGGCGCCAGAGGGTGCGGGAACCGGTTTCCCACCCGGAAAACCCGGCGCGCACGGGCATGTCGCGTTCTCGGCGGGGCCGTACAGAACCCGTGGAGTCCGTCGAGGTCAGGGCCCTGATCACCGTGTTCGTACGGCCGGAGAACCCACGGTGAGCGGACGATTACGGGTGAGCGACGCGATGTTGACGGGATTCCGTGTGCTCCCGGGGAGAGGTACCTCTTTGGGAGGGCTTCGCAGCACTCACACGGCTGGTAGTCTTCGGCCCAGAAAGCGCCACAACGGATGGCACCGAACCACGAATTCGGTCCGCCGAGGGCATGGAGCACGTGGGGATGACGGCTCCTCCCAGCGCAGTCATCAAACATCATGAGCCGGACACTCCGGTGACTTCGTCCTGCCCTTTCTCACTGTGAGCGAGAACACGATGAATGCATCCCCCTGCCCGGATTCCGTGCCCGAGGATTTCGTCTCGGCCGATCCGCAGTGGTACAAGCGAGCGGTCTTCTACGAGGTGCTCGTCCGTGGGTTCAAGGACTCCAACGGCGACGGCACCGGTGATCTGCGTGGCTTGATCGAGAAACTGGACTACCTCCAGTGGCTCGGCGTGGACTGCCTGTGGTTGCTGCCCCTCTACGAGTCGCCGCTGCGCGACGGGGGCTATGACATCTCCGACTACATGAAGATCCTTCCGGACTTCGGGGACCTCGGAGACTTCATCCAGCTCATCGAAGAGGCGCACAAGCGCGGGCTGCGCATCATCACCGACCTGGTGATGAACCACACCAGCGACAAGCACCCGTGGTTCCAGGCCTCGCGCCACGACCCGGAGGGACCCTACGGGGACTTCTACGTCTGGTCCGACGAGCCGACCGGCTACCCCGACGCGCCGATCATCTTCATCGGCGCCGAGGAGTCCAACTGGACCTACGACCCGATTCGCAAGCAGTACTACTGGCACCGGTTCTTCCACCACCAGCCCGACCTGAACTACGACAACCCCGCGGTTCAGGAGGCCATGCTGGAGGTGCTGCGCTTCTGGCTCGACCTGGGCATCGACGGCTTCCGGCTCGACGCCGTGCCGTACCTCTTCGAGCGTGAGGGCACCAGCTGCTCCGGGCTGCCGGAGACCCACGCGTACCTGAAGAAGGTCCGCGCCGAGGTCGACCGGCTCTTCCCCGACCGGGTGCTGCTGGCCGAGGCCAACGGCTGGCCGGAGGACGTCGTGGAGTACTTCGGCGACCCCTCCGTCGGCGGTGACGAATGCCACATGGCCTTCCATTTCCCGCTCATGCCCCGCATCTTCATGGCGGTACGGCGCGGCAGCCGTGAGCCGATCTCCGAGATCATGTCCAGGACGCCGAAGCTGCCGGACAGTGCCCAGTGGGGCATCTTCCTGCGCAACCACGACGAGCTCACCCTGGAGACGGTCACCGAGGAGGAGCGCGACTACATGCACGCCGAGTACGCCAAGGACCCGCGCATGCGGGCCTACCTCGGCATCCGGCGTCGGCTGGCCCCGCTCCTGGAGAACCACCGGGACCAGATTGAGCTGTTCACCGCGCTGCTGCTGTCGCTGCCCGGCTCCCCCGTCATGTACTACGGCGACGAGATCGGCATGGGCGACAACATCTGGCTTGAGGACCGTGACGCGGTCCGCACCCCGATGCAGTGGAGCCCCGACCGCAACGCGGGCTTCTCCACCGCCGACCCGGGACGGCTCTACCTGCCCGCCGTCATGGACCCGATCTACGGCTTCCAGGCGGTCAACGTCGAGGCGCAGCAGAACAACCCCGCCTCGCTGCTGCACTTCACCAGGCGGATGCTGGAGATCCGCCGCAACCACCCGGTCTTCGGCACCGGTGTCTACAACGAGCTGTGGTCGAGCAACCCCGCGGTGCTGTCCTTCATCCGCGAGGACGGCGAGGACCTCATGCTGTGCGTGAACAACCTGTCGAAGTATCCCCAGCCGGTCGAGCTCGACCTGCGGCGTTTCGAGGGCATGACGCCGGTCGAGACCAGGGGCGGGGTGCCGTTCCCCGTCGTCGGCGAACTCCCCTACCTGCTGACCCTGCCGGGCCACGGCTTCTACTGGTTCTCCCTGCGCCCGTAACGCGCCCGTGACTCACCCCCGTGCCCGTCGTCCTGATCCCCGGGCGGCGGGCACCGGCGTCCTGCTCTGAACGCCGACGTGGAGATCGACCGCATGCCTGGGACCGTCTCCGGCGGGATTTCCTCTCTTCAACTGGAGGAGATTGAAATGTCGCCTTCCGGTCGCGCAGAGCGAGATTACGATTACCGCGAGCGCTCCACCTCAGGAGCCCGGCAGGAGAAGGACAACGCCGTGGGAGATCACGAGGGCAAGCCGAAGCCAGCCCCTAAGCCTTACGAAAAGCCGAAGCCAGACAAATACCAGTCGGACGGGCACCCGGACGCCGGCAAGCACGCGAAGCCCCCGGCGAAGTGAGCCTCGCGGAGCAGGAGTGGCAGCAGCTTCGCGATGCTTTGCTGACCTCCGGCGCCATCGCGCCGGACTGGGTACGGGCCTACGAGGCGGTTCCCCGGGCGCTGTTCCTACCCGAGGTGATGTGGCCCGCGGTCGACGGCGAGCATCCGGTCGTCGTCAAGGGCGATGACCCGCAGGAATGGGAGCGCTGGGCCGCGCGGAACATATCCATCGTCACCCAGTGGGACGACGGTCGCCACTCCGGTCCCGAGCCCGGGGACCAGCCGAGCAGTTCCAGCTCCATGCCCAGTGCGGTGTTCTCCATGTTCGCCGACCTGTCGGTGTTCGACGGGGCACGGGTGCTTGAGATCGGCACGGGAACCGGCTGGTGCGCCGCGCTACTGTCGGCCCGCCTGGGCGAGGCGAACGTCGTCTCCGTCGAGGTCGACGAGACGGTTGCCGAGAACGCGCGCAAGGCTCTGTCCGCAGCCGGTTGGCATCCGGAGGTCATCACCGGCGATGGCCTGCTTGGCTGGCCTGAGCGAGCACCGTACGACCGGATTCTCGTGACCGCCGGGGTCCGGCAGGTGCCGCGGGCATGGATCGAACAGACCTCGCCGGGCGGAGTGCTGGTGATGCCGTGGGGCACCCGCTACAGCGGCCAGGACGCCATCGCACGGCTGGTCGTCAACGCCGACGGCAGCGCGAGCGGACGCTTCACCGGCCCGGCTCGCTTCATGCAGATTCGCTCGCAGCGGCCCACCTGGGACCCCGGAGACTACATCCCGGGCAACGACTGGCCTGCTGGCACACGCGAATCGGAGACCGAGACGAAGGCGGCGTCGATCCTGTCGGACGATCTGTACTCGCCGGTGCCGTTCGTCGTGGGTCTGCTGGTGCCTGACTGCGCGCACAGCTACGGCCGCGACGAGAACGAAACTCCGGTCATGTGGCTGTACGGCCTGGCGGATCGGTCGTGGGCAGCAGTGTATTTCTACGGCGACACCACCCGCTGGGCCTCACAGGTCTACCAGGGCGGCCCCCGCAACCTGTGGGACGAGGTCGAGGCCGCCCACCGCTGGTGGACCGAGCGGGGGCGGCCGGGTCATGAGGAGTTCGGGCTGACGGTCACGGCCGACGGCCGCCAGGAGATTTGGCTGGGCGAACCGGGTGCGTCCGTACCGGAAGCCGCCTCCGCCGTACGGTGACGTTCTTCGCGGACGGGAACTCCGGTTCCCGCCCGCTCGATCGCGCCGCGGTCATCTCGCCGTCACGGGGACGCGGGCTCTGGCGGCGTTCCTCGCGGGGATGAGGGCCACCAGGAGGGCGGCGCCGATCGCGGCGAGGACGGCCAGGGTCAGGGTCAGCGCGGAGGGCGCGCGCCCGATGCCCGCCCCGATGCCGCTGGTACGGCCCTGCAGCTCGATCAGACCGGCCGCGAGGGGGGCACCGGCCAGCGCGCCCCCGAGCACCCCGAGGGCCGCGGGCAGGCCCGTGCCGGTGACGAGGATGAGCGTGACCTGGCGCGGGGTGAGCCCAAGCGCCTTGAGGACCGCCAGGTCGAGCGCGTGGTCACGCAGGCCGAGGGCGCTCGCGGTCAGCAGGTTGGCCAGACCGAGCAGCGAGAGCACGGCGATCAGCGCCACGATGATCCCGCGGATGACCGAGAGCCGATCGGCGGGGTTGACCACCCGGCGCACTTCCAGGGCCTCGCCCGAGGCCGCGAGCAGGCGAGCCCTGACCGTCGCGGGGTCGGCCCCGTCCTTCAGCACCAGGCTGTGGAACTGCGGCGGCACGGCGTCCTTGGCGGCCAGGCTGTCCAGTCCGAGGGAGAGCACCTCGCCGTCCTGTTCCGGCTCGATCACCCGGCCGACGATGTGCACGATCAGCGGTGTGCCGCCGACGGTCATCCTGACCCGGTCGCCGATGCGCACCCCCATCAGGTCGAGCAGTCCCTGCCCGGCCACGGCCTCTCCCCTGGCGGCGAACATCCGTCCCTCGGCCACCGAGAAGGGGTAGGGGTCGGTGGAGGTGCCGATGGCCCGCACGAGCACGCTCCTGGTCTGCTCGGGTTCGAGGGCGGAGACCTCGCTGCCCGGGTAGACGGCCGCGACGCCGGGGTCGGCCCTGGACACTCGGGCGACGTCCTCCGCGGGCAGCCGGTCGGAGCGGACGGTGAGGGCCGCGGCCTGGCCGACCCGCTCCGGGTGGCGCAGGAAGTCGTCGAGGGTGGCCCAGCAGCCGAGCCCGACCACGATCATCATCATCGGGAGCGCGACGCCGAAGATGCTCAGGAACGCGGGAACGCGCCTGGTGAAGGCGTCCCGGGTGCCGAGGACCAGGGCGGCGGGCAGCCGTACGAGAAGGGCGAGCCTGGCCAGGTGTGACAGGTGGCCCCGCAGCGGCGCGGCGGGGGCGGCGGGGATGGGCGCGGTGCGCCCGCCACGCCAGGCGGGCAGGGCTACTGCGACGAGGACGACCACGGCGGTGCCCGCGGTGATGGCCATCAGCGGGACCGGGGAGAGCGGCAGGATCGGCACGCCCCGCAGCGCGAAGGAGGAGGCGAGCTGCCCGCAGACGACCCCGGCGGCGATGCCGATCATGCCGAGGGCGCCGTGCTCCGCCATGAGCAGGCAGAAGATCTGGCCCCTGGTGTAGCCGAGGGACTTGAGGGTCGCGAGGTCACGGACCTGGCCGAGCACCCGGCCGCCCGCGGCGTTCGCGATGGCCAGCGCCGCGGCGACCATGCCGACGCCGCCGAACAGCGCGAGCAGCAGGCCGAGCAGCCGGTTGTCCAGCTCCATGGAGGCGCGCACCTCACGCCAGGTGGACATGCGCTGGATCTGCCCGCCCAGCAGGGTGACCGCGCTGTGCACGACCGGCAGGGTGTCCTCGCCGTCGGTGAGCCTGAGCCCGGTGACCATCTCGCTGCGGCCCGGCGCGGGCTCGATCCTGACGAGAGTCGAGGTGAGGGTCCAGGCGAGGCCGGGTGTCGTCTCCGGATAGAAGCCCTGGTCTGCCGTGTCGGCGAGACCGACCACGGTCAGCGGGTGCAGCGCGCCGTTGAGCGCGGTCACGGTGAAGGAGGAGCCGACCCGCAGCCCCAGGGCCTCGGCGAAGGAGCGTTCGATGACCACCCCGTCGCCGTCCCCCTGGCGCAGCCAGCGCCCCGCGCGGACCAGCGGCACGGCCACGTCGGGCGGTCTGGCTTCCATCCCGCGCAGCGTGACCGGCGTGCGCCTGCCGTCCCTGGTGAGCATCACCGGCGCCGCCCGGTACGGCCCGGCGACCCGGGCCACGCCCCGCAGCCGGGCCAGCGCTGCCACCTGGGGGGCGTCCCTGGTGTGGATCCACACGTGGGCGCCCCTGGACTCGGTGAACAGGCCCCGCCACGGGTTGGTCCCGTCTTCGAGCAGGGTCGCCGCGGTGATCAGGGCGGTGACGATCCCGGCGACGGCGAGCACGGTCAGCAGCGCCTGTCCCCGCCGTGCCCTCAGGTCGGCCCTGACCCATCTGGCCGAGGCCCGCAGAGTGCTCACGTGGCCGCTCCGCCCGGGGGTGTGTTCTGGAACAACGCGGGCTATCCCCGCAGCTCGACGACGTCGCCCGCGGTGCCCCTCGGGCGGCGGCGGGCGGTTCCGAGGGCGCCGTCGTCCACGATCTCGCCGTCGAGCAGGGTGACGACCCGGTCGGCCATGCTGGCGACCCTGGCGTCGTGGGTGACCAGGACGATGGTCTGCCCGTCGCGGTGGACCTCGCCGAGCAGGCGCAGGACGTCACGGGTGTTGCGGCTGTCGAGGTTGCCGGTCGGCTCGTCGGCAAGCAGCAGGCTCGGCTTGTTGGACAGCGCGCGGGCCAGCGCGACCCGCTGCTGCTCACCACCGGCGAGCTGGGCGGGTGAGGCGTCGGCGCGGCCGGTCAGGCCAAGCGCGCCGAGCAGGTGCTCCCTGCGCTCCCTGGCGTCGCGGGCCGAGGCCCCGGCGAGCAGCGCGGGCAGCTCGACGTTGTCGGCCACGGTCATGTTGGCGACCAGGTTGAAGAACTGGAAGACGAAGCCGATCTTCCTGCGTCTGAGCAGCGCCCACGCGCTCTCGCTCATGGTGTCGGCCCGCTTGCCGTCCAGCCAGATCTCGCCGCTCGTACGGGGGTCGAGGCCGCCGAGCATGTGGACCAGGGTGGACTTGCCGGAGCCCGACGGGCCGGTGATCGCGACGAACTGTCCCGGCTCGACCACCAGGTCGACCCCCCGGACCGCGGGCACCGGAACGCCGCCGTTCTGGTAGATCTTGACCAGGTTGACGGTACGGACGACCGGGGGTTCGCTCACGGAAGGTCCTCCTGACATCGTTCGAGCCAGTCGAGGTCGGCCTGCAGGTGCAGCATGGCCCCCTCGATCAGCAGGAGCGCGACATAGTCCTCCCGGTCGGTCCGGTCGGCGAGCTCGTTGAGGTCGCGCATGAGCCCGAGATAGTGGCGCCGCTGGCGGTTGATCAGCGCCATCCGGTCGGCGATGCCGGTCATGGGGGCCAGCACGAGCTTCATGAAGAACTCGTCGCGGACCCTGGGGCCCTCGGATGGCTCGTCGACCCAAATGTCCAGGGCGTCCCGGCCTGCGGCGGTCAGATAGTACACCTTCTTGTTCGGCCTGTTCGACTGCTCGACGTCCACGGCGCGGACCAGGCCGTCCTTCTCAAGGCGACCGAGCGTGACGTAGATCTGCCCGATGTTCGGTGGCGGGTACGCACGGCCAAAGATCTGTTCAAGCGCCTGTTTCAGCTCGTATCCGTGGGCAGGTTCCTTCGCGAGGAGCGCCAGCAGCGACTGTCTCACCCCCCACCTCCTCGACATGCTCGTTACCTGAGCGTTACGGGACTATCCGTTGACGTCCACATTAACGCTGTGCATAACATGCATGCATCTACCTAACATGTATGTAGCCGCCAGGAAACACGGAGGCAATCGTGCGCCACCTCCTCCTCGTCACTCTCGTCGTCGTCCTGGTGACGGGGTGTTCGGGAGCGGTCGCGCAGAACGCCGACCACTCCGGCGGCAGCGGCCCGTTCACCTTCGTCACGGGCCGTGACACCACCGGTTATCTGCAACCGCTGATCGACCGGTGGAACCAGACCCACCCGGCGGAGAAGGCGACCCTTCTGGAGCTGCCCGAGGCCGCCGACGAGCAACGCGCGCAGATGGTCGCCAACCTGCAGGCCAAGAGCGACCGCTACGACGTGCTCGGTCTGGACGTGGTCTGGACGGCGGAGTTCGCGGACGCCGGCTGGATCGTGCCGCTCGAACGCGGCACCTTCCCGCTGGACAGGTTCCTGCCATCTGTCACGGACACCGCCGTCTACCGGGGCAAGCTCTGGGCCGTGCCGTACACCAGCAACGCCGGGCTGCTCTACTACCGCAAGGACCTGCTGGCCAAGGAGGGCTTCAACCCGCCCACGACCTGGGCGGAGCTGCGCAAGCAGGCCCGCGTGCTGCACGACAGGTACGGCATCGGCGGCTACGCCGGGCAGTTCCTCGCCTACGAGGGACTGACCGTCAACTTCGCCGAGGCCGTGCAGTCGGCGGGTGGGCAGATCCTCAACCGCGACGGCACCCAGGTCACCATGGACACCGCCAAGGCCACGACCGGGCTCGACTTCCTGGTCAACGGTCTTCGTGAGGGCTGGATACCCCGCGAGTCCCTCTCCTACAAGGAGGAGGAGTCGCGGCTGGCCTTCCAGGAGGGGCGGCTGGCCTTCGCTCGTAACTGGCCCCACGCCTACGGCCCGGCGACGACCTCGCCGATCGGCCGCAAGTTCGGCGTGACCCGGCTGCCCGGCCTCGACGGGCCGGGCTCCAGCTCGCTCGGCGGGATCAACCTCGCCATCAGCGCCTACTCCAAGCGTCAGAAGTCCGCTCTGGAGTTCATCCGCTACTTCACCGGCCTGGAGAACGAACGCCGGGTGCTCGCCGACGGGTCCTTCCCGCCCGTGTGGGCCGAGCTGTACGACGACCCCGCCCTGATCAAGCGCTTTCCCTATCTCCCCGTGCTCAAGGACAGCCTGCTGTCCGCCAGGCCCCGGCCTGCGAGCGCCAACTACAACCAGCTGAGCCTGGTGATCGCCAGCGCGGTCTCCAACGCGCTCACCCCGCCCTTCGACGAGAACAGCGACGACGTCGTCACCTCGATGAAGGGCCAGCTCAACGAGATCGTCCGGGCTCGATGACGGGGGCGATCCCCCCGTTCCGCGAGCCGTCATCCCCGCTTCTCCCCTTCCCGGTCCTCACCGGACGCCGGTGGTCATCCCCACCGCCGGGCGCCCGCCGTACATCAGCACAGAAGAACCGGGGGACGAGAGTCCCCCACCCCCCGATTCGCCAGCACAGGAGGTTCGCCAGAATGCGCAAAACCATCGCCACGGTGACGTTGACGGGCCTGGCGCTCGCGCTCGCCGCGTGTGGCGGCCAGGACACGGCCTCGACCTCGACGCCCGGACCGGGCGACAGCGCCCCGGCCTCCGCCGCCGGAGCCAAGACGCTGGAGGGCGTGACCGTCGAGGTCGCCGCCAAGTGGACGGGCCAGGAGCAGGAGAACTTCCAGCAGGTGCTCAAGGCGTTCGAGGCCAAGACCGGCGCCAAGGTCACCTACGCCTCGACCGGTGAGGACACCGGCGCCTACCTCGGCCCGCGCATCCAGGGCGGCAGCCCGCCCGACATCGCGATCCTGCCCCAGCCCGGCCTGGTCCAGCAGTACGCCAAGGAGAAGGCCCTCAAGCCGCTCAGCGCCGAGGTGCAGAAGCAGATCGACGACAACTACACCCCGTACTGGAAGGAGCTCGGCTCGGCCGACGGCCAGGCCTACGGCGTGCTGGTCAAGGCGGCGCACAAGTCGCTCGTCTGGTACCGCGACCAGGCCTTCCAGGACGCGGGCGCGCAGCCCCCGGCCACCTGGGACGACCTCATCAAGACCGCCCAGACCGTCGCCGACTCCGGCACCGCCCCGTTCGCCCTGTGCGGCGCCTCCGGCTGGACGCTGACCGACCTGTTCGAGAACGTCTACCTCTCGACCGCGGGCCCGGAGAACTACACCAAGCTCTCCAAGCACGAGATCCCGTGGACCGACGCGTCCGTGACCACCGCGCTTGAGAAGATCACCCAGATCGTCGGCAAGAAGGAGTTCCTGCTTGGCGGCCCCTCCGGCGCCCTGCAGACCGACTTCCCGACCTGCGCCACCCAGGTGTACGGCCAGGACAAGGCGGCCATGGTCATCGAGGCCGACTTCGTGGCCACCTCCGCCGAGCAGTCGGGGGCCAAGCTGGGCGAGGAGGCCAAGTACTTCCCCTTCCCCAAGGCCGGTGACACCGAGCCGGTCGTGCTCGGCGGCGACATCGCCGTGGCGCTGAAGGACTCCAAGGGGGCCATGGCCCTGCTCGAGTTCCTCGCCTCGAAGGAGGGTGGCGAGATCTGGGCCAAGCTGCCCGGCTACCTGTCGCCCAACCGCAACGTCTCGCCGGACAACTACCCGGCCGAGCTGACCAAGAAGCTCGCGCAGACGATCATCTCCGCCGGTGATGCGGTCCGCTACGACATGTCCGACCTCGCGCCGAGCGCGTTCGGCGGCACCGAGGGCAAGGGCGAGTGGAAGCTCCTGCAGGACCTCGTCCGCAACCCCTCCGACATCAAGTCGATCCAGAACAAGCTTGAGGACGAGGCCAAGAAGGCCTGGAAGTAGGGACCGGCCGTGACCAACCGGTTGGACGGCCCGCAGGACGCGCGGGAGGGCGGAGACGCCGCCCGCGGGTCCTCCCCCGGGCCCGGCCCTGTGAGCTCACAGGGCCCAACGGACGAGCCCCCGCCGCCCGCCACCGAGCCGGAGACGGCCGGGGCGGCGACGGCGGAGGCCACGACGGCGGGAGCCGCGGCCCGGGGGTCTGCGGCTCCCGCTCCCCCCTCGGCACGTAGAGGAAGGCTTGGCCCCTCCCCGACGCTGGCGCTGGTGTTCATGCTGCCCGCCGCGATCGTCCTCGGCGCGCTGGTGATCTACCCGATCGTCTACTCGATCTTCCGTAGCCTCTTCGACGCCACCGGCGACACCTTCGTCGGCGCCGAGAACTACGCCACGATCTTCAGCGACTCCTCGACGCTGACCACGATCAGGAACAACCTGATCTGGGTCGTCTTCGCCCCGGCGACGGTCACCGTGATCGGCCTGATCTTCGCGGTGCTGACCGAGCGGATCCGCTGGGCGACCGCGTTCAAGCTGGTCGTCTTCATGCCGATGGCCGTCTCCCTGATGGCCTCCGGCGTCATCTTCAGGCTCGTCTACGAGCAGGACCCCGACCGGGGCGTGGCCAACGCCGTGATCACCTCGGTCCAGGGCCTGTTCGGGCCGTCCCACGGCTATCCCGACGCCAGGCCGAGGGAGAACGACGCGGCGCCGGTGGCCCTCAAGGAGGGCGCGGTCGTCACCAGGCAGGCCGTCAAGCCGGGCCAGGCCGTACAGGTGCCGCTGGTGGGCGTCAAGCCCGCGACGCTCGCCTCCGCCTCGGTCGCCAAGGCGGCGCAGCCGGTGCCCGGCGAGCTGACCGGCACCGTGTGGGTCGACTTCACCCAGGGTGGCGGCGGCACGCTCAACCAGGTGGACGGCACGGAGAAGGCGCTGGAGGGGGTGACGGTCGAGGCGGTGCGCGACGGCTCCGTCTCGGCGACCACGACCACGGAGGCCGACGGGACCTTCCGTTTCGCGGGCCTGCCCCAGGGCGACTATCTTCTGCGGCTGCCGCAGTCGAACTTCCAGGAGCCCTTCAACGGCATCCCCTGGCTCGGGCCCGCCCTGATCACCCCGGCCATCATCGGGGCGTTCATCTGGGTGTGGGCCGGGTTCGCCATGGTGCTGATCGCGGCCGGGCTCTCCGCCATCCCGCGTGACGCGCTCGAAGCCGCCCGCATCGACGGGGCGACCGAGTGGCAGGTGTTCCGCAGGATCACCGTCCCGCTGCTCTCCCCGGTGCTGCTCGTCGTCTTCGTCACCATGATCATCAACACGCTCAAGGTCTTCGACCTGGTCTTCGTGATCGCCCCGGGCTCCGTGCAGCCGCAGGCGAACGTGATCGCGCTGGAGATGTGGCGCGTCTCGTTCGGCGGCGGCGGCAACCAGGGGCTGGGCAGCGCGCTGGCCATCTTCCTGCTGGTCCTGGTCCTGCCGTTCATGATCATCAACATCCGGCGGTTCAGGAGGGACAACCAGTGACGACCCCCGCGCTGGGCGCGCCACGCCGCGGCCCCCTCGGGCGGGTCGCCGACCGGGTCGGCGGTGGCCTGCTCCAGGCCGTGATGGTGGTGATCGGCCTGTTCTGGCTGGTTCCCACGCTCGGCCTGTTCGTGGTCTCGATCAGGAACGAGACCGCCAACAACTCCACCGGCTGGTGGACGGCCCTGACCAGGCCCGCGGAGCTGACCCTCGGGAACTACGCGGACCTGCTGGCCACCGGCTTCACCTCCTCGTTCTGGAACACCGTCTTCATCACGGTCCCGACGACCGTCCTGGTGATCGGCATCGCGGCCATGGCGGCCTACGCCTTCGCCTGGATGGAGTTCCCCGGCAGGGACACCCTGTTCCTGGTGGTGGTCGGCCTGCTGGTGGTGCCGGTCCAGATCGCGCTGATCCCGATCGCCAAGCTGTACGGCACGCTCGGGATCTTCGGTTCCATCGCCGGGGTCGTGCTCTTCCACACGGCCTTCGGCCTGCCGTTCGCCATCTTCCTGCTGCGCAACTTCTTCGCGGGCATCCCGCGCTCGTTGCTTGAGGCGGCGCGGATGGACGGGGCGGGCGAGTGGAAGATCTTCTCGACGGTGGTGTTCCCGCTGGCCAAGCCCGCGGTGGCCTCGCTCGGGATCTTCCAGTTCCTCTGGGTGTGGAACGACCTGCTCGTGGCCCTGGTCTTCGCCGACACCGACAACCAGCCGATGACCAAGGCCCTCCAGTCCCAGATGCGGCAGTTCGGCACCAACATCGACATCCTCGCCCCCGGCGCGTTTTTGTCGCTAATAATCCCGTTAATCCTGTTCTTCGCGTTCCAGCGGTATTTCGTGCAGGGCATGATGGCGGGCTCCGTGAAATAACACAGGGGCAGATCCGGTACGGCTCGGGCGATTCGTCACGCGAGCCGTACCGGGTCTCAAAAGTCGGTAGGGTTTTCGCCATGGCCGCACGTCCTTTGAACGAAGTCGTGGAAGCCGGGTGGGCGCAGGCCCTGGAACCCGTCGCTGACAAGATCGCCGAGCTGGGTGACTTCCTCCGCCAGGAGGTCGCGGAAGGCAGGCAGTACCTCCCCGCGGGAGCCAACGTGCTCCGCGCCTTCCAGCAGCCGTTCGATCAGGTGAAGGTGCTGATCGTCGGCCAGGACCCCTACCCGACCCCGGGGCACCCCATCGGCCTGAGCTTCTCGGTCGCCGCCGACGTGCGCCCGATCCCGGGCAGCCTCCGCAACATCTACAAGGAGCTCACCGAGGACCTCGGCCTGCCGATGCCCAGCAACGGTGACCTGACCCCCTGGACCGAGCAGGGTGTCCTGCTGCTCAACAGGGTGCTCACCGTCATGCCGGGCAAGCCCGCCTCACACCGTGGCAAGGGCTGGGAAGAGGTCACCGAGCAGGCCATCAAGGCCCTCGTCGCCCGCGAGCAGCCGATGGTCTCGATCCTGTGGGGCCGCGACGCCCGCTCGCTGCGCCCGATGCTCGGCGGCACCCCGGCCATCGAGTCGGCGCACCCGAGCCCCCTTTCTGCCCGCAGCGGTTTCTTCGGCTCCCGGCCCTTCAGCCGCGCCAACGATCTGCTGCAGCAGCAGGGCGCCGCACCGGTCGAATGGAAGCTGCCGTAGTCTGATCGTCCCTCGTCGGGGCACTAGGATTCCACCATGAGTGATGAATCGGGCACCGAACGCTATCTGCGTCTGACGATCGAGCTGACCGTTGAGGTGCAGGACCTCGCCGGGCTCCGGGAAGCCGCGCTGAAGGAGATCAACCACCCTGACGCCGACCTGGACGACGACGAGCGCAGGGAACAGGCGGAGATGGTCTCCGCCGACGAGACGGGGGCCACGGCCCTGCAGTGGCTCATCGAGCCGGACCACGTTCTGGGCCTGATCGAGCACGTGCAGCAGGTCGAGCCGCGCGAGGCCGTCCTGGGGGTCGAGCCCTCGGACGGCCCCTCGGACGAAGAAGACGACCACGATCACGACCACCACGACCACGACCACAAGCACTGAGGTCAGTCGTCGACCTCGAAGCCGTCCCCGAAGGCCCAGAGCTGGCCCTCAAGATCGAAGGCCATGTAGACCCTGGTGCCCTCGGGGGTGGTCTCGGGCTCGACAACTATTTCGGCGCCCCGGGTTACGGCCTGCTCGTAGTGGGCCTCAAGATCCTCGACCACCACGAAGACCCCCTGGCTGACGGCGGGCAGGTCGAGGGCACTGCGCAGGTACGGCTCGCCGGGACGCTCCGAGGCGAGCACGATCACCGCGTCCCCCAGCGTGAGCTGGGCGTACCCGATGCCTCCGTGGGAGCCGGGCACCGTGACCGACGGCCGGAAACCGAAGACCTTGCCCAGCCACTCGATGGCGCCCGGGGCATCCTGGTACCGAAGAAACGGGACCACGCGGGGGTTCGACATGTTGCCCTCCACCGAGACGATGCGATGCCTTGCCTTCAGTCCAGAGCTTTTCACCGTTGGCTTGTTACGTCAGCATGTCCGGCAGACCTTCTGCACCGGCCATTCGGTCCAGCCGAAACCCCCACTTCTTCGTCAGCTCGCGAGGAGTTCCTCCCTGCGGGCGACGAGCTGGTCGCGCTGACGCCCAAGCTCGGCGTGCCGGGCGGCCAGGCTCGTGACCGTGTCCCGCACCCACTGGGCGATCTCGGTGACCGCCTCGCCCGTGCGGGCGATCCGCTGGTGCTTGATCGCGTCGACCACGATGTTGTCGAAGAACATGTCGGCGAACCACCGGGTGTCCACCTCCGGCATCTGGGGGTTGACCCGCACCCCGATGTCGGCCAGCTCCCTGGAGAGGACGTCGAGCGACCGCTGCGCGTGCCAGGCCGCCTCGTCGGCGTTGCGCAGGTGACCGTGCTCGACCATGTCGGCGAAGCCCCCGCCGCCGCTCAGCATGTCCCAGCGGGAGGCGCCCCGGGCACTGCCGAGGCTGTGCAGGACCTGGCCGACGGCCTGGGCTGCCTCGGTCCCCGCCTGATGGGCCTCCTCGTGCTCGCGCAGGTCGGCGGCGGTGTCGGCGAGCCGTTTGGCGATGTCGGTGAGCTCCCTGCCCCTCGGGTCCCCCGACTCGACCAGCATGCGCTCCTTGCGTTCCAGCAGCGCGGCGTACTCCTCACGCGCCGTGCCGACCTCGGCCAGGCCGCTCTCCACGGCCGCCATGTCCGTCTCCAGCCACCCCAGGCGGCTGCGCTGCCCGTCGAGGCGCTGCCGTACGGCCTGGGCCTCGGCTCGCTCCTTGGCGAGCCGCTCCTCCTTCGAACCGGCGAGACCGGCCAGGAACGCTGTGAAGCCCCCAGACTCCAGCCGGGAGACGTCCTTCTCCTCCTCGGCGAGCCGTTCCTCAAGTTCCACGAGCAGCTGCCCGACCTCGTCGAGTTGCAGGGCCAGTCCCTGCCGCTGGGTCGTCAGCCGCTCAAGACGACGCACCCGCTCGCGGGCCGCGCGCAGGTCGTCGTCGATGCCGTCGAAGATCATCACATCTGTGCGACGTATGGCGTGCGCGAATCGTTCCGCACCCGACATATCAACACTTGCGGTCAGGGCCGAAACACGGCCCGCGACCTCACTCCACGGGCACGAGCGGCGCCGAGTAGCCATCGACGCCGGACAACCGCCAGGGCCGATGAATTCTTCCATTTTGTACGGCCCGCAATTCGGGCACGTACCGGCGGACGTACTCCCCCCGAGGGTCGAACCGTTTCGCCTGCGCGAGCGGGTTGACCACCCGGTTCGGCCTGGTGTCGTTGCCCGTCCCCGCCACCCACTGCCAGTTGCCGTAGTTGTCGGCCACGTCTCCGTCGAGCAGCAGCGAGAAGAAGTGCTCCGCCCCCACCCGCCAGTCCACGCCCAGCCTCCTGACCAGGAACGACGCGGTGAGCAGCCGGGCGCGGTTGTGCATCCAGCCCTCGGCGAGCAGTTGCCGCATGCCCGCGTCCACGATCGGCACCCCGGTCCTGCCCTCCTTCCACGCCCGTACGGCCTGCTCGTCGTCACGCCAGCGCTGCCCGCGTGGCCGGTAGTCGTCCCGGGTGATGCCGGGGAAGGCCAGCGTGACCTGGTGGAAGAAGTCGCGCCAGCACAGTTGCCTGACGAACTCCTCGTTGTGGGCCAGGGACTCCAGCTCAAGCGGCGACAGGCAGCCGAAGCGCAGATAGGGCCCGAGCCGCGAGGTACGGTCACCCGCGAGGTCGTCGCGCCCCTCGGCGTAGTCGTCGCCGTACCGCCTCAGCCAGGCCGTCATCCGCTCCCGCCCGGCCCGTTCACCCCCTGGCAGAAGCCCTTTTTGGCTGGCGGGCAGGGACCCGGCGTCGAGCCCCTCGGGCAGGACGATCTTCCCGGGGGCGTCCAGCAGCCGCCTGCGCTCCCGTTCCGCCCAGACCCGCCAGTAGGGCGTGAAGACCCGGTAGTGGTCACCGCCACCGGAGGGCCGCAGGAGGCCGGGAGGCACGACCGTGACGCCGGGGAAGGTCAGGAAGGCCGTCCGCTCCCGCTCGCACTCCTCGGCCAGCCGCCGCTGCCTGCGCTGCGCGAAGGCGCTGACGTCCTCGCTGACGTGTACGGCCTGGGCCCCGACCTGACGGACGAGACGCATCGTCTCGGTGACCGTGTCGCCCTCGCGGACCACCAGGTCACCACCCCGCTCACGCAGGGACCGGCGCAGGTCGGCCAAACTCTCGGCCAGGAAGGCGGCCCTGCCGTACGGGCGGATGGCGGGGTCGAGCACGAACAGCGGCACGACCCGGCGCGCTCCGGCACAGGCCCCGGCCAGCGCCGGGTGGTCACGAACCCGCAGGTCACGGGTGAAAAGGACGACGACGGTCTCCATCACACGGGGATCTTCGTGCCCACGCTCCCCACGGTTGCATCCGGCCGGGACCGGGCCTCCGAAGGGACCGACAAGGGGACGAAACTGGCAGGCTGGGGACCGGCGCGGGAAGGGCCCGCGGATGGGGTGAGACGGTGACGGACGAGCAGGGACAGGCGACCGCCGAGGAGACGGGCCAGGAGCCGGGCTACGGCATCGGGGCCGTCGCCCGCAGGCTCGGCGTGCCCGCCCCGACCCTGCGCACCTGGAACCTGCGCTACGGCCTCGGCCCGAGCCGCCGCAGTCCCGGTGGGCACCGGCGCTACGACTCCACCGACCTGCGGCGTCTTGAGGAGATGAACCGGCTGCTCAGGCAGGGGGTCCCCGCCGCCGACGCCGCCAGGCAGGTCCTGCGCCTTCCTCACCGGGCACCCGCGCCACCCCCCGTCCCCGGCAAAACCGACAAAACGGACGAGGCCGCGATTCCCACCGTGGCCATGCTCGCGCGGGCCGCCACCGCGCTGGACAGCCAGGGCGTCTCCGACTGGATCGAGGCGGCGCTGACCAGGCACGGCGTCGAGTGGACCTGGCACACCCTGGTGCTGCCGGTCTTCGAGGCCATCTGCAGGCGGCAGGCGGAGACCGGCGCGGGCATCGAGGTCGAGCACCTGTTCTCCGAGCGGCTGCTCGGCGCGCTGATCCGGGTCGGCCGCCCCGCCTCCCGGCCGGTCAACGACCGTCCCGTGCTGCTGGCCTGCGCCGAGAACGAGCAGCACAGCATGCCGGTCCACGCGCTGGCCGCCGCGCTGGCCCTGGACAACGTCCAGACGCGCGTGCTAGGGGCGCGGACGCCGTACTCGGCGCTCGGTGACGCGATGCGCCGTCTCGGCCCTTCTGTCGTCTTCGTCTGGTCCCAGATCCCCGAGACCGGCGACCCCGCGCCGCTCGCCTCGCTGCCCCCGCTGCGCCCGCCGAGCCGCCTCATCGTGGGCGGTGAGGGCTGGTGGGAGGGCCTGCCGCCCCCGGTCTCGCGGGTCTCCTCCTTCGCCGAGGCTCTCGACCGCGTCCACGCCGCCCTGCGCTGACCTGCGTGAACAACTTGCCTTCGTTCACGCCGGAGAGGTATGAATAAGTTTTGAGTAGCTTTTTTCGGCAAGGGGAGCACCATGACAGACACCCTGAACGTCCGGCTCGCCGAGGGTGACGACGCCGCCCTGGCCGAGTGCTTCCACACGCACGGCTCACTCGTGCGCTCCTACCTGCGCCGCTTCGTCGCCTTCCAGGACGTGGAGGATCTCCAGCAGGTCGTGTTCACCGAGGTCTGGCGCTCGCGGCACCGCTTCGACCCGGACCGCAGCCTTCCCGCCTGGCTGCTCGGCATCGCCCACAACCGGGCGGTCGACCACCTGCGGGTCCGCACGCTGCGGACGGTCCCGCTCGACGCGGTCGCCGATCCCCCCGGGCAGGACGGCAGGACCCAGGGGGCGGGGCTGGCCGAGCGTGACCAGGTGATGCGGGCGCTGGCCGAGCTGCCCGCCCCGCAGCGCCAGGCCATCGAGCTTGCCTACTACGGCGAGCTGACCCAGCGGGAGATCGCCGAACGGCTGAGCGTGCCGCTCGGCACGGTCAAGGCCCGTATGGCACGCGGCCTGCGGCGCCTGTCGGCCCTGCTCACCCCGGTGGCGGCATGAACGGCCAGGCCGAGGCGGAGGTCAGGCCGAGGGTCGCCGTCTCCAGCTGCCTGATGGGCGAGCCGGTGCGCTTCAACGGCGGCCACAGCCGCGACAGGTTCCTCAGCGGCGAACTGGACCCCTACGTGGACTGGGTCCATGTCTGCCCGGAGATGGAAATCGGCCTCGGCACCCCGCGCGAGACCCTACGTCTGGAACGCAGCCTCGAACGCTCCCCCGAAGGCCCGCGCCTGGTCACCCGCAAGACCGGCGACGACCTGACCGACAAGATGACCGATCTTGCCGTACGGCGGGCACGCGCGCTCGACGTGGACGGCTACGTGTTCAAGGCGAAGAGCCCGAGCTGCGGGCTGCACGGCATCCCCGTCTACGCGGGCCAGGCCGCCGTGGACCGCAGGGGCATGGGCGTCTTCGCGGCCGGGATTCTCGCCGCGCACCCGCTGCTGCCGGTCGAGGACGAGGGACGGCTGAACGACGCGCTCCTGCGGGAGACCTTCGTCGAGCGGATCTTCGCCCACGCCAGGCTGCGTGCGCTGTTCGCGAGCGACTGGCGCCCCCGTGACCTGGTCGCCTTCCACTCCCGGCACAAGATGCAACTGCTGGCCCACGACCCCACCGTCTACCGGGAGGCGGGCCGGGTGGTCGCGGGCGCGGGCACGCGGCCCCGTGAGGAGCTGGCCGCCGACTACACCCGCGTGTTCGGTACGGCCCTGGCCAGGAAGGCCGCCGTGGGACGCAACGTCAACGTCCTGCAACACTGCCTGGGCATGGTGGGCGACACCCTCGACGCCGTAAGGCGAGCCGACCTCGCGGAGGTCATCGCCGCCTACCAGGCGGGCCAGGTGGCGCTCAGCGTCCCCACCACCCTCCTCAGACACCACGCCCGAGGCCAGGGCGCCACCTACGTCCAGGACCAGACCTTCTTTTCCCCCTATCCGCAGGAACTCCGCCTGCGCAACCACGTCCCGGCCTGACGTCAGCCGGGGTTGAGGATCGCGTTGATGTCGCTCTGGCGGTAGCGGCGTTGGCCGCTGGGGGTCTTCAGCGAGGGGATCTTCCCGGTGAGGGACCAGCGGTTGACCGTTTTGGGGTCCACGCCGAAGATGTGGGCGACCTCGCCGGGGGTGAGAAGGCGGTCGGTGGTCTCCGGGCCGGTGGTGAAGGTGCCGTCCGGGGTTACGGCCATGAGGGGGTTCTCCTTCAGTAGCGGAGCATGTGCAGGATCTGGTCGTGCTTGGCCAGCACCCTGGCCAGCCGGTGCAGGGTCGTACGGCCCAGCGCGTCGCGGGCTCCGGCCCTGCGCTGGTCGGGGCGGAGCGGCTCGTAGCGGACGGCCCACCATCGGGGCAGGCCGGGCAGGTCGCGCTGTTCGTAGCGCCAGCCGGGATGGGTGCTGATGAGCACGTTGATCATGCGTTGCTCGTAGTCGGTCATGACCGTCCCCAGTTCCGGAGGTGAAGGGCGGGTGCCCGGCCCCGAGCCGGGGAGCATGCGGCCGGGCACCCTGGAGGAGGACCGGCCCCGTGTCACGGGGCCGGTGCGCCAGGCGGCTCCCCCTTCCCCAGCACACCGAACGCCTCGGTGCGGGAGCCACCTTGCGAGGGTGTGCGGCCCAGACCCCTCCCGCCTGGACCGCACGTTCATGGGGTACGGCGCGCGGCGGGTGGGATGAGGTCCCGCCGCTCGCCGTACCGGATCAGGAGCGCAGCAGCCTGCACATGTGGGACCTTCGGCCCCGGAGAGCGTGGAGGGCACGGGTGGCGGCGACGGCCCGGATGCTCGGCGGCACCCTCGGGGAGACGTGGGCCGCCAGCTTGCGGTCCAGTTCCTCGGCCGACTCGGCGCGCACCAGCGACACGTCCCTGGGGTCCGGCCTGTGGCGGTAGGCGCTCCACAGTCCGGTTCGCGCGTTGTGGAACACCAGCCAGCCGGGGTGGGCTCGCTGCACGGCCTCCGACGGCATCATGCCGCCCTCCCATCCCGTTCCCTAGGGCCCTTGGGGAAGGACCGGCCCCTCCTGCCGCGCCGGACCGGCGAGGACGCCACGAACCGGAGCGTCTCCGCCTCCTGCATCCGCTCCTCCAGTCCCTCGGAGGTGGCGTCCTCGACGATCACCGGCTGGGGGCTGTCCCAGGTGGCCATGGCGTAGAAGGATCGCTTGCTCAGGCTGTAGAGAACCGCCCAGTTCGCCCATACCTGGTTGAGCCGCTCGGCCTCGGCGCGGGCCGGGCCGTCCCAGAGCCGTCGATAGACCAGGCTGTACGGCTGGCCGTCACGATGCCGTCCCGTCACGAGGGCACCTCCGTGACGACGTCGTGGACGATCTGCTCCTGCCTGGCCACGGCCGCCTGGAGCTCCTCGAAGGTGTCGGCGTCCACGGTCGGTTCGGCTCCGGCCCGCAACGCCCCCCTGGGGAAGGCCCGGTTGCGGACGGCCCAGAAACGGCCCGTGTCACTGATGATCAGCCGCCAGCCCGGGATCATCTGGACACCGGAAGCGGGGGTGTCATGCATGATCTGGACCTCCTCGGTCCGGTCAAGGACCTGTCCGGGCAGGCCCGTTCTGTGAGGGAAGCGGTCGGTACGGCCCAGCCGTACCGACCGGATGGCCTGGTTGAGGCCGGTCCTGCCGCAAATGGCGGGAAACCCTGAAACAGTGGGCAAAAAGGACTTTGGTCGGTTGTTTCTCGAATGATAAGCAGCATCGTCTATCGCCGAAACGCCCATATTCCCCACCACACCAACGTCCGTTGCGCCCTCTCGCCGGGCGACTTCCGCAACCCCACAGGAAGTTGTGAAGTTGGCGGTAGCCGTCCGGGGGAAAAGTCCTCCCCGACCCCGCTGAGCTGCGATGCGCGCTCTTCCGCACCGGTCCGGTCGTGAGTGTTCCTTCATGTTCACCATCCCCCCATCCAGGCTCAGAAGGCCGCTTCGGCTCGTCACCGACGATCCCAGACACAGGGGCCACAGCGCAGCCTGTAATGGCGCACGATCGGCACACACTTTCTGTGAAGTACTGGTGCCCCGGCCCACGAGGATGTAAAGGAATACCCATGGACGTCTCCCAGGAATACGACTCCTCGAAGTCGCCGCGAACCTACTTCGCCCAAGAACTCCGCAGAATTCGCACGGGCAAAGGAATCACCCAATTGCGACTTGCCGACATAATCGGGTGGTCGGAGAGTCAGATCAGCATGGTCGAGCAGGGGCACAGGAAGCCCACGAGAGCGTTCACCGTGTCCGTGGACGCGGCCATGCGCCTCGGAGGGCGGCTCATCGAGCTGTACGACATGCTCGACAGCCTGGCCTCCCAGTCACCCGAGTGGTTCCGGCCCTGGATCGAGGTCGAGCGCGAGGCACACACGCTGCGTTTCTGGGCGCCGCTGATCGTTCCTGGCATGCTCCAGGTGGAGGGCTACGCGCGGGCGCTGCTGAGCGGCGAGCCGGGGGTCTCGGAGGACGGGGTGGAGGAGCTGGTGAAGGCCCGTCTCGACCGGCAGAACATCCTCGCCCGTCCCGACCCGCCGCGTCTGTGGGTGGTGCTGGACGAGACCGTGCTGGCCCGCCCCGTGGGCAGCCCCGAGATCATGGCGGCCCAGATCGCCCACCTGCTGGAGGCCGGAAAGGAGAAGCACATCTCCATCCAGATCCTCCCGCACAGCGCCTACAACACCGTAGGGCTGGCGGGCAGTTTCGTGGTCGCCGAGCTCTCCGGTGCGGCCGCGGACATGGTCTACGTGGAATCACAGGGCACCGAAGGGAGAGTGACCGATCGAGTAAAGGAGGTCGAGCGTCTACGATTCAAGCACGACGCGATCAGAGCCGACGCTCTGTCGCGGCGCGAGTCGTTGAACGCGATCAAGGAGATGATGCGGCGATGGACGGCCTGAACAGGGAATTCGCCTCCGCGACCTGGCGCAAGTCCTCCCTTTCCAGCGGCGACGGCGGCGAGTGCGTCGAAGTAGCCCGTCTTAACGGAGGGCATGTCGGCGTCCGCGACAGCAAGAACGTCACCGGCCCGGCACTGGCCTTCACCGCCACCGGCTGGGAATCTTTCGTAAAGGGCGTGAAGAACGGCACGTTCGACACCCTCTGATTCACACCCGTCGCCCGCTGGAGAGGACACACCAATGAACACCTGGCGCAAATCCACCCTCTCCAGCGGCGACGGCGGCAACTGCGTCGAAGTCGCCAACCTCGGCCCCCTAACCACCATCCGCGACAGCAAAAACCCCACCGGCCCAACCCTGACCTTCACCGCCACCGAATGGACCTCCTTCATCGAAGGCGTGAAGAACGGCACGTTCGACACCGTGTAACTCACACCGACACTTGTTGGAGACACACGTGGTTTGGCGTAAATCCACCCTCTCTACCGGCGACGGCGGCAACTGCGTCGAAGTCGCCAACCTCGGCGACTTGGTCGCCATCCGCGACAGCAAAAACATCACCGGCCCGGCCCTGACCTTCACCAACGCCCAGTGGCGGTCATTCATCGGTTTCCTGAAGACCGACACCTGACCCCCGCTCAGATCCGGGTTGCGCGTTCGATCACCACCGCCACCCCGCCGAGCAGATGGTCCAAGCCCGCGTGGAAGTCTCCTGATTGTGCCCCGAACTGGATCACCTGGCGGGTTCGATCTCGATGGCCGGCACGCCGAAGGCCTCTTTCTCCGGGCCGTAGATGTGGCGGAGGTCGGTGAGCTGCCGGTCTCGGGGGCTTGTCGGGTTCACCCGGTCGGGGCCTTCGGCATCAAGCAGATCCTCGAACGAGGCGTAGTGGGTGACACGCCTGACCCTGGTGAGGGCTTCGTCATGATCGCACACGAACCGGATGTGGTCGCCGGGGGCGAGGTCGTGAAGCTTGGGGCACCGCACCCGCACCTCGATCTTCTTGGTGCCGTTCGCGACCAGGTCGAAGTAACGGCGATAGAGGTTCATCTCACGGACGCGCATGATCCTGATCCTCTCGTGACGGGCCGCCTCACCGGAGAAAGCGGACCTCCGGATAGCGGGAGGAGGGGCTGCGGAGGAGGGGGGTGTCCCGGTGGCGGAGGTGGAGGTCGAAGAAGGCTCTTAGGTAGGCGCGTTGGGCCTGGATGGCGCGGTGGGGGGCGAGGGGGCCGATCGCCTGGGTCACCTGGTCGGGCGTCAGGCCGAGGACGGGCGCGGCCTGGGGCAGCAGGGTTTCCAGGTCGGTGAAGGAGGTGTGGGTGGAGCCGGTGAGGGCCAGTTCACGTTTCCAGCCGCGCTGACTCTCCCAGAACCGGTCCCAGCTCGGGTCCTCCGGCCCCGGGCCGGGGTCGCTGCCGAAGAGCAGGAAGGGGCGGTCGGTGCCCGCGGTGAGAGGCGCCAGAAGGCTGCCGTCCAGGTTGACGCCCGCCCGTAGGCGCCGGTCGGCGCGGAGGGCCGCGGCGGCGGTGGCGCCGCCGAGGGAGTGGCCGAACATACCGGCACGGGACAGGTCGAACGCCCCGGCGAGGGCTCCCCGCCCGGCGTTGAGCGCGGTGAGACGGTCCAGCACGAACCGGGTGTCCGCGGTGCGCACCGCGAGCGCCTTGGCGATCAGGGCGTCGTCGATGGCACCGGTGATGGCGAAGGTCTCCACCCGGCCACCGGGAAACTCGACCTGGTCGGCGTCGTAGGTGTGGTCGATGGCCACGACCAGGTAGCCGTGGCTGACCAGTTCCTCGATCAGGACGGTGCCGAGGCTGCGGTCGCTGCGCAGGCCGGGCGAGTACAGGACGACCGGCCTCCCGCGTCGCCCTGGGTCCACCGGTGCGGCCAGGTGGGCGTGCGTGGTCGGCAGCGTCAGCACGCCGGGCGGGATGCGCTGTTCCCGCTCGAAGACGGCGACGCCACCGGGTGACATCCACGGCACGGGCGGGTGGCCGTGGGTCGCCCGTGCTGGATACCAGATCTGGATCATGAGTTCACGGGCCGGGCGGGAGGCCTTCCACGGATCGACGCGTGTCCGGTCGATCAGGTGCGACGAGACCGTGCCCAGGGGACGCGGACCGGTCGGCGCGGGCAGGGTGAGCCGGAACGGAGCCGGTGTACGGACCTGGGCGAACGCCCCGGTGACCATGGGGAGGGAGGCGAGGGCGGCGCCGAGCAGCGCTCGGCGGGTCAGGAGAAGCATGGCTGGAATATAAGGTTTCCCTTCCATCAAGTCAATGACGCTTGACCATATGGAAGGTTGACCTTACATTCGTCGCATGACGAAGCAGGCACAGCAGGACCAGGTGACACGTGCGGCCCGCCGCGCCGTGCTCATCGACGGCATCCCCGTGGCGACGCTGGGGGTGGTCGCCCTGGCCCTGGGCAGCAGCCCCGACCAGACCACCGCCCAGAAGACCTGGTGGATCGCGGTCACCACCGTGTTCACCCTCTCGGTGGCCTGGGTGCTGCTGCGGGCCTTCCGGCGCGCGGACGAGTATCTGCGCAGAATCCAGCTTGAGAGCATGGCCGTCGCGTTCGCCGCGGTCCTCGTGGGGCTGCAGATCGCCACCCTGCTCGACGCCGCGGGGGTCGTCCGGCTCCAGCAGCTCGCGCAGCTCATCCTGCTCGGCGGGGTGGCGGTCTGGCTGCTGCTCGCGGACCTGCGCACCCGCCTGAACCGGTGACGGCGCCGTGAAGAACCGACTCCGCGAACTGCGCGCGGCCCGCCGCTGGAGCCAGGCCGACCTGGCCGACCGGTGCCAGGTCTCCCGGCAGGCCATCAACGCCATCGAGACCGAGCGCTACGACCCCAGCCTTCCCCTGGCGTTCACCCTCGCCGACGTCTTCGGCCTGACCATCGAGGAGATCTTCCACCCCGACCGGGCCGAGACACCCGACGACCCGGCCTGACGTCTCACCCGGCTTCGAGTACGGCCAGCGACCTGGGAGGCAGGAGGAGTTCGGAGCCGGTCAGGGTCGTGGCCGGGTCGAGGGCGAGCAGGACGTTGCCGGGGCCGGTCCGCACCGTGAGCGGGACGGGGCCGAGGTTGGCCGCGATCCGCAGGCCGCCGCGCCGTACGAGAAGCCAGTCGTCGCCGTGCGCGACGCCGACGCGGTCGAGCCTGGGGTCGGTCAGCTCGGGGTGGGTACGGCGCAGCGCGATCAGCGCCCGGTACCAGTCGAGGTGGGCCCGGTGGGCGTCGTCGTCAAGCTCGCTCCAGTCGAGCTTGGAGCGCAGGAACGTCAGCTCCTCGCCGGGGTCGGGCGCCTTGTCCGCCCAGTCGTCGTAGCCGTGGCCGACGAACTCCCTGCGCCGCCGTTCCCCCTCGCCCTCGCGCAGTTGCGGCTCGACGTGGTCGGTGAAGAACAGGAACGGGGTGCGCGCCCCCCACTCCTCGCCCATGAACAGCATCGGGGTGAACGGCGAGGTCAGCAGCAGCCCGGCGGCCAGCCGCAGCGCCTCGGGCGGCATCCGGTCGCCCGCCGCGCGGTTGCCGATCTGGTCGTGGTTCTGTGCCGCGCAGACGAAGCGGTGCGCGGGCACGTGCCGGGCCGGGCGGCCGTGGGAGCGGCCTCTGAAGGAGGAGAAGGTCCCGTCGTGGTAGTAGCCCGAGGTCAGCACCTTGGCCAGCGTCCCCGTGACGTCCCTGCCGAAGTCCTCGTAGTAACCGTGCCGCTCCCCGGTCACCGCGACGTGCAGGGCGTGGTGGACATCGTCGTTCCAGGCCGCGGCCAGGCCGTACCCCCCGGCCTCGCGTGGGGTGATCAGCCGGGGGTCGTTGAGGTCGGACTCGGCGATCAGCGTCAGCGGCCTGCCGAGGGCCGCGGAAAGGGCCTCCACCTCGACGGCCATCTCCTCAAGCAGGTGGACGGCCCTGGCGTCGTGCAGGGCGTGCACGGCGTCCAGGCGCAGGCCGTCCACGTGGTAGTCGCGCAGCCACTGCAGGGCGTTGTCCACGAAGTAGCGGCGCACCTCGTCGGAGCCGGGGCCGTCCAGGTTGACGGCCTGTCCCCAGAAGGAAGCCGCCGAGGGGTTGAAGTAGGGGCCGAAGGGCGCCAGGAAGTTGCCCGAGGGCCCCAGGTGGTTGTGGACGACGTCCAGGATCACCCCGAGGCCGTGCCGGTGGCAGGCGTCCACGAAGCGTTTGAACCCGTCGGGGCCGCCGTAGTTCTCGGTGACGGCCCACAGGTCGACGCCGTCGTAGCCCCAGTTGCGCGTGCCGGGCACCGGGGGAACCGGCATGATCTCCACGAAGCCGACGCCCAGCTCGGTCAGGTGCGGAAGCTTGCCGATGGCCGCGTCGAAGGTCCCCTCGGGGGTGAAGGTGCCGACGTGCAGCTCGTAGATCACCGAGCCGGGCAGGGCGCGCCCGTGCCACAGGTCGTCGCCCCACTCGAACCTGTCGTGCTCGTGGACGCGGCTCGGCCCGAAGATGCCCTCCGGCTGCCTGCGTGACCTCGGGTCGGGCAGCCCGGGGCCGCCGTCGAGGCTGAAGCGGTAGTCGGTGCCGTGTCCCGCGCCGGGAACCTCGGCCGACCACCAGCCGCCCTCCCCCCGGGTCATCGGATGGCGGTTCCCGTCGATCTCCACGTCCACCGAGGACGCCAGCGGCGCCCAGACCTCGAACACGGGCTACTCCCTCTCAAGAAGCGCGACGGGAAGGACGGAGAGCAGGTGGGCCAGCGGGACGCGCCCGGTGTGGCGGGCGCCGGACAGCAGGTCGAGCCATCTGCCGTGCGGCAGCGTGATCGTCTCACTCCCCCAGCCGCCCCGCGCGGCCAGCCCGACCGGCAGCCGGGTCGCGACCGCCACGGCCCTGTCCCCCCGCGCGAAGGCGACGGCGTGCTCGCCCGTCTCGATCGGCACGTACGGCAGCGCGGGGTCAAGACGTTTGCGCAGCCGCAGCGCCTGGGTGGTGACCAGCAGCTTGTCCTCGTCCCACGAACCGCCGCGCCTCTCACGGCCCCTGGCCGCGGCCAGCAGCGTGCGGCGGCGGGCGAAGTCGACCGGGCGGCGGTTGTCCGGGTCCACCAGGGAGAAGTCGGTGACCTCGTTGCCCCAGTAGAGGTCGGGCACCCCGGGCAGCATGAGCTGCACGAGCTTCTGGCCGAGGGAGTTGGACCTGGCGTACGGCTCGATCATCGCGGTGAACTCGGCGACCGAGGGGCCGCACTCCCCGATGGCCCGCATGACGAAGTCGCGGATGCCCCGCTCGTAGACCGGGTCGGGGGTCGCCCACGAGATGGCCGTCTTGGCCTCGCGGGCCGCCTTGAGCAGATACTCGAAGAACCTGCCCGGCTCGATCGGCCACGCCGCCATCAGGTTCTGCCAGGCGAGATAGTCGAGCACGGGGTCGAAGGAGACCTTCGCCGACCACTCCCCCACCGCCCGCGCCCACTCCTCAGGCATCTCGGACAGTACGGCCAGCCGCGCCCGCACGTCCTCCGAGCGCTTGGTGTCGTGGGTGGACAGCGTCGTCATCGTCCCCGGGGACATCTCCCCGCAGAAGGCGTGGAAGTCACCGACGTTCCCGCCGAACCGGTCGGGCTCTCCGCCGACCTCGTTCAGACAGGCCAGGGGATACCAGCGGTAGAGCGCGGTGTCCTCGACCCCCTTGGCCATCACGGGGCCGCAGGTCTGCTGGAAGCGGACAACGGCGTCGGCGGGGCCGTACAGGACCCTGTCGACCACCTCGGCGACCGGCGCGCCCTCGGGGAGCCTGGACGCGGCGGCCAACCCCGCCGCCTCGACGATCGCGGCCGAGCGCTCGGGGACGGGCTCGCCGGGTACGGCGTAGGCCCGGTAGACGGGCATCGCGACGAGCAGTTCGGCCAGCGCCTCACGGTCGGAGCCGACGGCCTTGTGCAGCCGGTTCAGCTCGGCGCCGAAGAACAGGTCCACGACCTCCCGCTTCGCCTGGCCGACCACGGTCGCGTAGTCGGCGGGCATGCCGGTGCGGGCGACGAACAGCTCGGTCAGCGGCTCCCGCCCGGCCGGATCGACGAACAGGCCGGTGATCCGGTTGAGCACCTCGTAACCGGTGGTGCCGTCGCAGTCCCAGTCGTCGGGCAGCCGTTCCTCACCGACCAGGATCTTCTCGGCGACCGTCCACACCCCGCAGACCTCGCGGAGCCTGGCCAGGTAGCCGCGCGGATCGGCCAGACCGTCCGGGTGGTCGACCCGGAGACCGTGGACGATCCCGTCGCGGACCAGCCCGACGATCACCTCGTGGGTCGCGTCGAAGACCACGGGATCCTCCACGCGCAGCCCGATCAGCGAGGAGACGTCGAAGAAGCGCCGGTAGCCGGGGCCGCGACGCCAGTCGACCAGCCGGTAGTGGGTGTCGGGCAACGGGAACTCGTGGTCGTGGTAGCGCAGCACGCAGCCGTCGCCGTACGGCTCGGTCTCGTCCCCGAGCACCGGCATGTCCACCCGGCCGTCGCCGGCCTCCCAGTCGATGTCGAACCACCGCGCGTACGGCGAGGCCTGACCGTCCCTGAGCACCGACCACAGTTGCCGGTTGCCCGACTCGGGGACCGGGACCGTCATGTGGTTGGGCACGATGTCCACCACGACGCCCAGGCCGTGCGCGGTCAGCCGCTCCGACAGCGCCCGCAGCCCTTCGAGGCCGCCGAACTCCTCCCTGACCCTGGAGTGGTCGGTCACGTCGTAGCCGTGCCGGGAGCGCGAGGTCGCCTGCAGGATCGGCGAGAGGTAGACGTGGCTCACGCCCAGGTCGCGCAGGTAGGGGGCCAGCTCGGCGACCTCGGCGAACCCGAAGTCGGGGGTGAGCTGGATCCGGTAGGTGGACAGCGGCGGCCCGAAGTCCCGCACGGGGCTCTCCCCGCGTCCGTCAGACACGCCGCAACACCCGTACCGACCTGCCGGTCACCGGCACCTCCTCGCCCGCCCTGCAGAGCCTGGTGTCGACGATGATGGGCATCGCCGTGTCGATCTCCGTCACCCACATGTCTCCGTGGTCCTTGGGGATGGTGAACTCGATGACGTCGTGGTGGGCGTTGAACAGCAGCAGGAACGAGTCGTCCACGATCCGCCGTCCCCTGCGGTCCGGCTCGGTGATCGCGTCGCCGTTCAGGAAGACCGCCAGCGACTTGGCGTAGCCCACGTTCCAGTCGGCGTCGGTCATCCGCTCCCCCTTCGGGGTGAACCAGGCGATGTCGCTGAGGTCGTCGCCGGAGCCGCGCACCGGGCGGCCGTAGAAGAAGCGGCGCCTGCGGAAGACGGGATGCCCGGCTCGGAGCCTGGCCAGGCGCCGGGTGAACTCAAGCAGCAGCCAGTTCTCCCTGACGTCCGACCAGTCGACCCAGCTCAGCTCGTTGTCCTGGCAGTAGACGTTGTTGTTACCCCGTTGCGTCCGGCCCAGCTCGTCGCCGTGGGAGATCATCGGCACGCCCTGGGACAGGAACAGCGTCGTCAGAAAGTTGCGTTTCTGCTGCTCACGCAGTGACTCGACGGCCAGCGAGGCGGGTCCCTCGGCGCCGCAGTTCCACGAGCGGTTGTCGTCGGTGCCGTCCCGGTTGTCCTCGCCGTTGGCCTCGTTGTGCTTGCGGTCGTAGGACACGAGGTCCTGCAGGGTGAAGCCGTCGTGGCAGGTGACGAAGTTGATCGACGCGGCGGGCCTGCGGCTGTCGTCCTGGTAGAGGTCGCTCGACCCGGTCAGCCGGGAGGCGAACTCGGGCAGCGAGGCGGGTTCACCACGCCACAGGTCGCGGATCGTGTCGCGGTACATGCCGTTCCACTCGGTCCACCTGGCCGGGAAGTTGCCCACCTGGTAGCCGCCTGGGCCGACGTCCCAGGGCTCGGCGATCAGCTTGACCTGCGAGAGCACCGGGTCCTGCTGGACCAGGTCGAAGAAGGCGCTCAGCCGGTCCACCTCGTGCAGCTCCCTGGCCAGCGTGGCTGCCAGGTCGAACCTGAAGCCGTCCACGTGCATCTCGATGACCCAGTACCGCAGCGAGTCCATGATCATCTGGAGCACGTGCGGGGAGCGCATGAACAGGCTGTTGCCGGTCCCCGTGGTGTCCATGTAGTAGCGCTTGTCGTCTTCCACCAGCCGGTAGTAGCCGGGGTTGTCGATCCCCCGCATGCTCAGCGTCGGCCCCAGGTGGTTGCCCTCGGCCGTGTGGTTGTAGACCACGTCGAGGATGACCTCGATGTTCGCCTCGTGCAGCGCCTTGACCATGGCCTTGAACTCCAGCACCTGCTCGCCGCGCTGCCCGGTGCTTGAGTAGGCGTTGTGCGGGGCGAAGAACCCGATGCTGTTGTAGCCCCAGTAGTTCGTCAGGTCCCGTTCGGTCAGGACGTGGTCGGTGACGAACTGGTGGACCGGCATCAGCTCGATCGCCGTGACCCCGAGCGAGGTCAGGTGGTCGATGATCTCCGGGTGGCCGATCGCCGCGTAGGTGCCGCGGATCCGCTCGGGGATCTTCGGGTGGTTCACGGTCAGGCCCTTGACGTGCGCCTCATAGATGACCGTGTCGTGGTACGGCGTCGCCGGTGGCCTGTCGTGTCCCCACCCGAAGAACGGGTTGATCACGACGGACCGGGGGACGAACGGCGCCGAGTCGTCGTCGTTGCGGGTGTCCGGGTCCCCGAAGCGGTAGCCGTACACCGCCTCGTCCCAGCGCACGTCCCCCTCGACCGCCTTGGCGTAGGGGTCGAGCAGCAGTTTGGCGGGGTTGCAGCGCACCCCCCGCGCGGGGTCGTAGGGGCCGTGCACGCGGTAGCCGTACCGCTGGCCCGGTCCGATGCCCGGCAGGTAGCCGTGCCAGACGTACCCCTCGCACTCGGTGAACGTGACCCGCGTCTCATGGTTCTTCTCGTCGAACAGGCACAACTCAACCCGCTCGGCGGCCTCGGTGAAGAGCGCGAAGTTGGTCCCCGCGCCGTCGTAGGTGGCCCCGAGGGGATAGGGGTCACCAGGCCAGATCTCGATCATCACACCGCCCTTCAGCGGTGGGAAGACATGCCCCATGTTTCCCCTGTCATGCGTGGCCGTGCCCCGGAGCGGCGAAACCGGTATGACATGGGAGTATTCCTCGCCCTCAGGCAGGAGGACAGGACCCCGCCCGGCGATTCGCGCCCAGCCCGGCCTCCAGGTCGCGCAGGGCGGACCCGTAGCGGGTCAGGCGGGCGCGGGCGATCAGCTCCCGGGCTGCCTCCAGGTGGGCACGGGCGCGTACGGCGTCGCCGTCCAGCAGGGCGAGCCGCCCCAGGCACAGGTCCGTCACCGACCAGCCGAGCAGCCTTCCCGCGTTGGGGGCGAGCAGGCCGTACAGGACGCCTCCCGCCGCCCGCTCGCCGAGCGCCGCGCAGATCTCGCTGAGCGCGTCGGGGACGTAGCGGTAGGCCAGGTCGGGGCCGACCGCCGCGAAACCGTCCCCGGACAGACCCGCGAGGACGGCACGGGCCTCCTCAAGCTCGCCCAGGTCGATCAGGGCCAGGCAGCGCAGGACCAGCCAGGGCCGCTGCCCAGGGCGCAGGGCGAGCATCTCGTCGGCGATCGCGAGCGTGGCCGCCGCCCTCCCCCCTGCCCGCAGCTCTGCCCGCAGCGCGAGGAAGCGGAAGACCCCGACCCTGAGCCCGGCGTCGTCCCTGCCCAGCGCTCCCTCGGGGTAGGCGGCGGCGGACTCCTCGGCGGCGGCGAGCGCCTCCCGCGTGTGCCCGCCCAGCCAGGCGTGCACCGCCCGCTGCCAGGCGGCCAGGCTCACCATCGAGGGGAGCCTGAGACGCTCCGCCGTCTCGGTGAGCCAGGCCAGCAGCTCGGGGGCCCGCTCCGTCCTGCCCTGGGTGAGCAGCTCGACGTAGGCGGTCTCCCTGCCGACCCACTCGATCGCCAGGTCACCGGTGCGGCGGCCGATCTCAGTGATCTCGTCGATCACCGCCTGCCTGCGGTCGTGGTCGTGGTCGGTCCTGGACAGCAGCTCCTGCACGATCAGCGTCCTGGCGAGCGTCCTGTCATCACCACCACGGCGTGCCAGCCGTACGGCGAGGCGCGCGGTCTCCGTGCTCTCCTCGACGGGCCTGGCCGTGGCGCCGGTCAGCGCGGCGGCGGCGAGAAGCTGGGCCCGCCAGGGCGAGTCGGCGGCCAGCCCGGAGGCCAGGACCCGTTCGATCCGCTCGGCGAGCCTGTCGATGCCAGTCGTCTCCTCGTACATGGCCAGGGAGATCGGGTCGGTGAAGCCCAGCACGGCCCTGGCCAGCCTGCTGTCGTCGCCGAGCCCCTCGGCGATCTCCGCGGCGGCCTCAAGGGAGGCGTGGGCCGCCACGCTCATCCCGGCGGCGGCCTGCGCCTCGGCCAGGTCGAGCAGCAGGTCGCAGCGGAGCGCGTCGTCGGACCTGGGCAGAGCGCCGACCAGCGCGATGGCCTGCTCCAGGTTCTCCACCGCGTCCTCGTGGGCGAACTGCGCCGTGGCCTGCGCCGCCGCGCGCCGGGTGTAGCCGATCGCCTTGCCGGTCGTGGCGGCGGTGAGCAGGCTCTGCCGGTAGTGGTGGGCGATCTCGGTGAGGCGGGCGCCGCCCCGGGCTTCGAGCACCTCGGCGACACGGGCGTGCAGGCGCCTGCGGCGCAGCGGGGGCAGCGCCTCGCGCAGCACGTCACGGACGATGTCGTGGACGAACCGGCAGGCGGGGCCCCTCCCCTCGGTCAGCAGCCCGGCCCCGACCGCGGCGTCCACGATGTCGAGCACCCGCTCGGCGGGCAGTTCGGTCACCCGGGTCAGCACGTCGGCCGTCACCTGCTCGCCGAGCAGCGCGGCGGCGGTCAGCACGTCCTCGGTCTCCGGGGGCAGGCCCGTCATCCGGCCGCGCACGGCGTCGGAGAGCGCCGCCGGGGTCTCGCCGAGCCTCAGGACCTCCCCCAGGAAGAAGGGGTTGCCCGCCGTCAGCCTGCCCATCTCCGCCGCCAGGCCGGGGTCGGCGCCCGCCCGCCCCAAATACTCGCCGATCTCCCGCTCGCCCAGCCCCCGCAGCGGGAGCCTGCGCACGTACGGCAGCCGCGCCAGGGCGGCCAGAGTGTGTTCGAGCGCGCCGCCTGGCCGTACCTCGGTGTCGCGGTAGGTGGCGACCACGGTCAGCCCGGGGCACAGCCGGGTCGAGGCGAGGAACTCCAGCAGCCGAAGCGAGGAGGCGTCGGCCCACTGGAGGTCGTCGAGGACGACCAGCACCCTGCCGTGCGCGTTGAACAGCCTGGCGAACGCCTCGTACAGCTCGAAACGGCCGCCTCCCGACGGCGGCCCGCCCTGCCCACCGGTCAGCTCCTGCGCGGCCTGCGTCCAGGGCCAGAAGGGCGGCGCGCCGGTGCCGTCCCAGCAGCGGCCCCACACCACCCGCTGTCCCCCGGCCCGCGCGGTCCGCTCCGCCCGCTCGGCCAGGCTCGTCTTGCCGATGCCCGGCTCCCCCGCGAGCAGCACCACCCGGTACGGCCCGCCCGCGACCGCCGCGTCCAGCACCTCGGTCTCTGCGTCCCTGCCGATCAGCGGGCTCTGCGTGGTGACCGTGGTCCTCGCGCGGGGCGTGAGGGAGGGGTCCTGGGCGAGGATGCGCCGTTCCATCTCGCGGGAGCGGGGGTCGGGATCGAGGCCAAGCTCCTCGGCCAGCACCTCGCGCCCCCGTGCCAGCACGGCGAGCGCGTCGGCCTGCCGTCCCGCCTGGTAGAGGGCGTGCGCGCCGAGCGCGTGCAGGCGCTCCCTGAACGGGTTGGCCGCGACCAGCCGGGTCAGGGTGCCCGTCAGCTCCGCCCCCAGGCCGAGCGCAAGCTCGCACTCGGCGAGGTCCTCCTGGAGGGTCAGTCTCAGCTCGCCCAGGTGGGCGGCCTCCCGCGCGCCCCACGCGGTCCCGGCGAAGTCGGCAAGCGGCTCCCCGCGCCACTCGGCAAGCGCCAGCCGCAGCTCCTTGGCCGCGGCCTCGTGCTCGCCCGCCGTACCGAGACGTCTGCCCTCGGCCAGGTGCCCGCGGACCCTGCTCAGGTCGAGGTCTCCCGAGGGGATGTCGAGGGCGTAGCCGCCGGGCCCGCTGACCAGGACCTTCGGGGGTGTGGCGCGGCTCCTGCCGGGTTCGAGGACGCGGCGGAGCTTGGAGACGTAGGCCTGGAGGGTGTTGAGCGCCCTGGGCGGCGGCTCGTCCTCCCAGAGCGCCTCCGTCATCGCGGCGACCCCGACGGGCCGTGGGACGGCCAGCATGCACAGCGCCAGGACCGCCCGCTGCTGGTGGGGGCCGATGTCCAGCGGCGTCCCGTCACCGGTGAGGACGCCGACCGGCCCCAGCACACGAAAGTCCATCCGGCACCTCACTCACGAACTGGGCAGATGCTAGCCCACCCGGACACCTCTGGACTCCCGAGGTGGGCTTCGCGATAGGCTCAGCGTCCCCACACGAGTGAAGGACGCCCAGGATGAGCGGATTCAAGAAGTTCCTGATGAGGGGCAACCTCGTCGAGCTCGCCGTGGCGGTGGTCATCGGCGCGACGTTCAGCGGTCTGGTGCAGGCCCTGGTCAAGGACCTCATCACCCCGCTGATCGCGGCGGTGACGGGCGGCAACGAGCCGGACTTCTCCGCCTACGTCTTCACGATCAACGGCGCCAAGTTCATGTACGGCGACTTCGTCAACCAGCTCCTGAGCTTCCTGATCATCGCCTCGGTCGTATACTGGCTGGTCGTGCTGCCGATGAGCAGGCTCATCTCCTTCTTCGACAGGAACAAGGAGTCCACGGAGAAGAAGTGCCCCGAGTGCCTCAGCGACATCCCCGTCGCCGCCAGGCGCTGCGCCTTCTGCACCGCGGTGCTGAGCGAGTCCTCCGAGGTCACGGCCTCCTGAACTCCGCGAGACCATGGGGACATGAGTTTCGAACTGGCCGTCTGGCACGAACCCGAGCCGATCACCGCCGAGCGCGCCGCCGAGGTCTTCCAGGCCCTGCGCGCGGGTGACGTCCAGGCCGTACGGCCCCGGCCCGGCGTGGCCGAGTTCGCCGCCGCGCTGCCCTTCGCCGTCGCTCTTCCCGAGGGAGACACCCCTGCGTTCGCCCTGGTCACCATGGACCTCGACCGCGCCGACGAGGTCTCCGGCGAGGTCTTCGCCCTGGCCCGCGAGCACGGGCTGGTCTGCTACGACCCCCAGCGGGGCCTGGTGCACAACCTGACGCCGCTGGGCGCCTATCCCGGCATGCAGCTGCGCACCGGGGACGGCATGATCGTCGTCGATCCCGACCTGCGGCTCGTCGGGGACGCGGTCGCCACGATGTCGCCGCAGAACCCGTTCACGGCGCTTGTCGTCTTCGGGGAGCACTTCGTCCAAGCCTCTCCGGAGATCACCGGATACGAGCTTGAGTACAAGGACAGCGTGCGGGACGTGATGGTCCGCACCCATGTCCCGGAGATCGGCGTGGTGCGGGACGCCTTCGTGGAGTACGCCGAAGGGGGCCGTTCCTTCCTCGACCATCACGAGTGGCGGCGGGTCTAGGGGGCTGTGCACGGGCGGCCCCGGGGATGCGGGGGGTGCCGGAAACACGGCCCCTTCGTTTCTCTCGATGGGCGCTGACCAGCCTTTTCCCGATTTATACGGCGACAGGCGAAAAAAGCCGATAATGCGGATCATGGCGATGCGAAACTGTTATTTGTAAGCTGTGTCAGTAATATCGGTAAACCTCGGAGAGCCCGAGAGGACACCGGCGGGAGCACCACAACCAACCCTTCCAGGAGCCCCCCGTGACCATCAAACGAGCCGCCTCGTACGCCCTGCTCGCCGCGTTGACCGTCACCTCCTCGGTCGCCACCGCCGCCCCGTCGAGCGCGGCCACTCCAGCCGGTGCCGTCAGCGCCGCGTTCACCCTGACGAGTGCCGCCTTCACCGAGGGCGGGACGATCCCCAAGGTCCACGAGTGCACCAGCGGCGGCAGCGACCCGCGCCAGCACAACGAGTCCCCGCCGCTGACGTGGGCCGGGGCGCCCACCGCGGCGCGCAGCTACGCCCTCGTCATGCGCGACCTCGACAACAACAACCTCATCCACTGGGTGATCTACGACATCCCGGTCGCGGCGACCTCGCTGCCGCAGAACGTCGAGCACGCCTACCGGCCCGCCGTACCCTCAGGCTCCCGGCAGATCTACTACCGGGGCAGCGCCAGCCTGTACGGCTACCAGGGGCCCTGCTCGCCCAGGACCGTCAACACCTACGAGTTCGTGGTCTACGCGCTCAACAGGGCCAGCCTGACCGAGCTGAACACGAACTCCAGCACCGCGACCGCGGCCAGGGTCATCGCCAACGCCTCTCTGGGCTCGGCCAGGCTGACCGGCGAGTCCTGAGGGCTCAGCAGTCGCAGCCGCAGCCGTCACACCCGCAGCACCCGTCGCCGCCGCAGCAGTCGCAGCAACTCCCGCAGTTGCTGCAGTTGCCGCAGCAGTCGCACCCGCTGGGGTCGCACCGCTCGCCGCACGACCGGTACCGGTCCTCGTCCCACGGGGGCCGGTACAGGCCGCAGGTGCAGCAGGCCATCGCGGCGCACATCATCGACAGCAGCCCACCGGGATCCGGCTTGAGCCTCGGATCACGGTGCGGATCACGGTGGGGCGTCTTCGGGTCCTCGTGCTTGGGCCGGGCTCCCGTCTCGGCCAGGGCGAAGGTCCGCTCGACCGAACGGCCCGCCTCCTTCACCAGCAGCGCCCTGACCAGGGTCCGCCGTTCCAGGTCGAGTTCGGCGACCGCGAGGCGCAGCCCGAGCAGCGCGTCGTCACAGTGGCGCCTGGCCTCGGCCAGGTCGGTCCCCGAGGCGAGCAGCGGGTTGTAGGCGCCCCGGGCGCGGTCCTCCGCCAGGTCCTCGACCGCGTCGAGCAGGTGGGCCAGGCGGCCGAAGTGGCGTCCCGCCTCCCGCAGCGCCTCCCGGTTGTGCGGCTTGTCGGCGAGGACGGCGGTGTGCCCGAAGGCGGCGGCGACGGCCTCCTCCGTGGGGGCGGTCAGTTCGAGCAGCCGCAGCCCCGGCACGCTCTCCAGCCTGGTCTGCTCGGCGACCGCCCTGACCAGGACCTCGGGGTCGAAGCCGACCGCGACGGCCGTACCGGAACCCGCCGCCGACCAGCGGGTGGCGACCCGGCCCGCGACGGCCGCGACCGACCTGCGCGCGTAGACGCCGTCCCCGTCGGCGACGTGGTCGCCGATCTTGCCCGCGGCCAGGATCAGCGAGACCGCGGCGGCGAGCCGTACACCCTCCTGGGCCTCGACCACGTCGGCGCCCTTGAAGCCGCGCAGCGCGCACGCGGCGGCCCTGCGGTGCGGGGAGGAGTCGACCGCCTGGGCCTCGGTGAGGACCGAGACGAGCAGGCCGTCGTAGTTGGTGACCAACCTGGAGAGATGGCCGTGCTCGTCACGCAGCGCCAGGCAGAGCCCGCACAGGTGCGCCATCCACTCCTTGAACAGCCCGTTGCACATCCCATGGCGGCACGGACGGACAATCCCAAACATCTGCTTCCCTCTGTCGCACGGCCGCCGTCCGCGTGTCCTGGGCGGGCGACCCGGCGATAAGAATGCCCCATTTAGCCGACTTGTGGGGATATATCGCACTAGGTGTGGACAGTGTCGCTGATTTCATACGGAACGCCGCCCAGCATCGCGACAGAAGGCCCCCAGCGGCCCTCAGCGGCCCCGTCGGACCCGAGGTGAACCATCGGAGACCGGGGGCCGCTTCGGCGGCTCCTGGGACTGCTCAGCCCCTGGTGTCGGCGAGCAGCGCCTTCAGCACGAGGTTCGGGTGATCGCGCAGCACGCCGCGCATCCGCCACTCGTCGGTGAACAGCGCGAGCAGCTCCCCGTCGATCGCCCGGGTGAAGACCTCCACGCCCCGCTGGCGGGCCAGGATGGGCGCGGACTCGGCGTCGGTGATCCTGGCCAGGCTGAAGTCGAGCCTGTCCATGGCGATCTCGGTGTTGAACTCCCCGGCCAGGCGGTGCTTGACCACGTCGAACTGCATCGGCCCGACCGCCGCGAGCACCGGGGACTGGTCACCCCTGATGTCGGAGCGCAGGACCTGGACGACGCCCTCGGCCTCCATCTGGTCGATGCCCTTGCGGAACTGCTTGGCCCTGCTGGAGTCACGGCAGCGCGCGGTCCAGAAGTGCTCCGGCGCGAAGCTCGGGATCTTGGGGAACTCCACCGGCGAGCCGTCGTAGAGCGTGTCCCCAGGGCGCAGAGCCGTGGCGTTCACCAGGCCGACCACGTCACCGGGAAAGGCCTCGTCGATGGTCGCGCGCTCCTGGCCGAAGACCGACTGGGCGTACTTCGTCGCGAAGGGACGGCCCGTCGCCGCGTGGGTCAGCACCATGCCGCGCTCGAAGCGCCCCGAGCAGACCCGGACGAAGGCGATCCGGTCGCGGTGCGAGGGGTCCATGTTGGCCTGCACCTTGAAGACCAGCCCCGAGAACGGCTTGTCGAGCGGGCGCGGGTCGTCCTTGACGTCCGGGCGGGGCGCCGGGGCCGGGGCGATGTCCACCATGGCGTCGAGCAGGCGGCCGACGCCGAAGTTGTTCAGCGCGGCGCCGAACAGCACCGGGGTCGACTCGTGGGCCTCGAAGGCCTTCTGGTCGTGGTCGGAGCCGATCGCCGTCAGCAGGTCGGCCTCGTCCCTGGCCCGCTCCCAGTCCTCACCGAGCTCGGCGGCGGCGGTCTCGGGGGTCAGCAGGGTCTCGATGGCCTTGGTGGCGCCGCCGGGGGTCCTGGTGTAGCGGACGGCCTGCTCGGCGACGCGGTCGATCACGCCGTGGAAGAAGCCCCCGGTGCCGATCGGCCAGGTGATCGGGGTGGGCCGCAGCCCGGTCTTCTCCTGGATCTCGTCGAGCAGCTCCAGGGCCTCCCGCCCCGGCCGGTCCCACTTGTTGACGAACGTGATGACCGGGATGCGGCGGTGACGGCAGACCTCGAACAGCTTCAGGGTCTGCGGCTCCATGCCCTTGGCGGCGTCGAGCAGCATGACGGCGCAGTCAACGGCGGCCAGCACCCGGTAGGTGTCCTCGGAGAAGTCGGCGTGGCCCGGGGTGTCGACCAGGTTGAACATGTGGTCGCGGTACTCGAACCGCAGGGCCGCCGAGGTGATGGAGATGCCCCTGGCCTTCTCCATGTCCATCCAGTCGGAGGTGACTCCGCGCCTGCCCGCCTTGCCGTGCACGGCACCGGCCTCGCTGATCGCCGAGGCGTGCAGCGCGAGCGCCTCCGTCATCGTGGACTTTCCCGCGTCGGGGTGGCTGATCACCGCGAACGTACGGCGCCGCCCCGCCTCCTGCGTGACCGCGGTCATCGAAGCTCCTTGAGCGTGGATACCCCGTCCTTCAGGGCGGGGAGGAAACGCGGTACGGCGCCGCGATATCGAACTGACATGCGATTCTTAGCCGATCGTACGGTATGATGTGAGGTATGGCGCAGATCGTGAAGCGGTCCTACAGGTACCGCTTCCATCCGAGCCCCGAGCAGGCCTGCGAGCTTGCCCGGACGTTCGGCTGCGTCCGCCTCGTCTACAACAAAGCCCTGGAGGAACGCACCCGCGCCTACATGCTGGAGGGCCGCCGCGTCTCCTATGTGGAGTCCTCGGCCGCGCTGACGGCGTGGAAACGCTCGGGCGACGTCGATTTCCTGTCCGAGGTGTCGTCCGTCCCGCTCCAGCAGGCACTGCGCCACCTTCAGACGGCGTTCTCCAACTTCTTCGCCAAGCGAGCCAGGTACCCGACGTTCAAATCCCGCAAGAGGTCCCGCGCCTCGGCCGAATACACCCGCTCGGCGTTCCGGTTCCGGGACGGCCGGTTGACGCTGGCGAAGATGGACGCACCGCTGAACATCGTGTGGTCGCGACCCCTCCCGGAAGGGGCGGAGCCGTCCACCGTGACCGTGAGCAGAGACGCGGCGGGCCGGTGGTTCGTGTCCCTGCTGGTCGAGGAGACGACCACACCGCTGACCCCGGTCGAGCGGTCGGTGGGTGTGGATGCGGGCATCACCGCGCTGGCGACGCTCTCGACCGGCGAGAAGATCGTCAATCCGAAGCATGGGCGGGCCGACCGGCGCAAGCTGGCCAAGGCCCAAAGGGCGCTGGCCCGCAGAGAGAAGGGGTCGAACAACCGGGCCAAGGCCCGACTGCGGGTCGCCCGGGTGTACGCCCGGATCGCCGACCGCAGACGTGACCACCTGCACAAGGTCACCACACGGCTTGTTCGCGAGAACCAAGTGATCGCCGTGGAGGACCTGACCGTGCGCAACATGGTCAAAAACCGTTCGCTGGCCCGCGCCGTCTCGGACACCTCCTGGCGGGAGATGCGCTCCATGCTGGAGTACAAGGCCGCCTGGTACGGGCGCACGCTGGTAGTGGTGGACCGCTGGTTCCCCTCCTCCAAGCTGTGCTCGGCGTGCGGGGCCCTGCAAGACAGGATGCCGTTGACCGTTCGGGAATGGGAGTGCGCCTGCGGCGTGGTCCACGACCGGGATGTCAACGCCGCGAAGAACATCCTCGCCGCCGGGCTGGCGGAGAGGTGAAACGCCTGCGGAGCTGGTGTAAGACCCCAACGAGAGTCCTTTCGAGCGGGCAACCGGCGGTGAAACAGGAAGGCCAACCCGTGAGGGCTGGAATCCCCTCCCCTTCAGGGAGGAGAGGAAGTCAATTCCTCAGCTCCTCGCCGTCCGGGGTGATAGGGCTCCCGGCGACGCGCGCGGGGAGCCGAAACAGCTTACGCGCCGCCGTGACCCCCAAAGGATGTGACGACACTTCCGCAGGCCGCTTGCGCCACCATGGTGTTAAGTGGATTGTGGAACATCTCGGTTCGACCGTGCCGATTCCACCGCCCGAAAGCGACCCGCTCGTGCAACTCGACCTTCCAGTGGTGAGCAGATGATCACGCTCCGCTACGCAGCCGGTTCCGACGTCGGCCGTGTCCGCCAGGGCAACGAGGACGCCGGGTACGCCGGCGCCCGGCTGCTCGCCGTCGCCGACGGGATGGGCGGTCACGTGGGCGGGGAGGTCGCCAGCTCGGCGGCGATCGCCGCGGTCGCCTACCTGGACCACGAGTGCCCGAGCGAGCTGGGCGCCGCCGCGGAGGCCGGGATCCGCAAGGCCAACCAGCGCCTGCGCGAGCTGGTCGAGCAGGATCCGTCCCTTTCCGGGATGGGCACGACGCTGACGCTGATGCTGTGGGACGGCCCCCGGGTGGCGCTTGCCCACATCGGCGACTCCCGCGCCTACCTGCTGCGCAACGGCGACCTCTACCAGATCACCTACGACCACACCCTGGTGCAGACGCTGCTCGACGACGGCCGGATCACCGCCGAGGAGGCCGCCAGGCACCCGCACCGGTCGATCCTGCTGCAGGTCCTCGACGGCGGCGACAACACCGACCCCGACCTGTCGCTGCGGGACGCCGAGGTCGGCGACCGCTACCTGCTGTGCTCCGACGGCCTGTCCGGGGTCGTCGAGGCCGAACGGCTGCGCCACGTGCTGGCGGAGGTGGACGACCTGGGCGAGGTGACGCGGCAGCTCATCGACCTGGCCTGCGAGGCGGGCGGCCCCGACAACATCACCTGCGTGGTCGCCGAGGTCGTCGAGGGAGCCCCCACCGACACACCGGTCGTCGTCGGCTCGGCCATCCCCTCCTGACGGGCCCTCCTGAGGTTCTGGTCGCGGCGCTGGGCAGACGCTATCGTCGGTGCTCAGCGTTCCCGTGACGATCGCCACCCCGGAGGGATGTCCGTCGTGTACAAGGAATTCGCCATCGAGGCGATCGTGTGGCTCATCCCGGTCGTGATCCTCGTCGGGCTGGCCATCATGATCACAAGGCCCGCCTGACCCTCGTCCCCGAGACCGGGGCGCGTGGACCCACCGCCCCGGCTCTCATCCCCGCGCCACTACGCTGTTGACGCCAGGACACGTGTCAGCCAGCGGACGGTGCCGTCGTGGCCACCGCGCCGAGCGATCTCAGGGGATTAGGGAACAGTGAAGCTCCTCCACTCAGGGAAGGTCCGCGACGTCTACGAGGACCGGGGTGACATCGTCCTGGTGGCCTCCGACCGGATCTCGGTCTACGACGTGATCCTGCCCACGCCAATCCCCGACAAGGGGAAGATCCTCACCCAGCTCTCCCTGTGGTGGTTCGAGCAGCTCGCGGACGTCGTGCCCAACCACGTCATCTCCGCCACCGACGTGCCCGCCGAGTTCGAGGGCCGGGCCGTACGGTGCAGGCGGCTGGAGATGGTGCAGGTCGAGTGCATCGCCAGGGGGTATCTCACGGGCTCCGGTCTGAAGGAGTACCGGGTGAGCGGCGCGGTCTCCGGGGTCGAGCTGCCGCCCGGCCTGGTCGATGGCTCTCAGCTTCCCGAGCCGATCTTCACGCCGACCACGAAGGCGCCGCTCGGGCAGCACGACGAGTTCATCACCTTCGACGACGTGGTGGCCAAGGAGGGCGCGGAGACCGCCGCCGAGCTGCGCGGGATCACCCTTGAGATCTACCGGCGCGGCGCGGAGCTGGCACGCGGGCGCGGTGTGATCATCGCGGACACGAAGATCGAGCTTGGCCGGGACGCCGAGGGCACGCTGGTGCTCGGCGACGAGGTGCTCACCTCGGACTCCTCGCGCTTCTGGCCCGCCGACCGGTGGGAGCCGGGACGCCCGCAGTTCTCCTTCGACAAGCAGTTCGTCCGCGACTGGGCCGTGAGCAGTGGCTGGGACAAGAAGGAGCCCGCCCCCGAGGTGCCCGAGGAGATCGTGGAGACCACCAGGGCCCGCTACATCGAGGCCTACGAGCGCATCACCGGCAGAAACTGGTAGATCCCGGGCCGGTACGGCGGGTCGGCCTCCGATCCGCCCGCCGTACCGGTCACAGGGAAAGTCTCCGCTCGGCGGCGGCACCGACGACGAACCGGTTCGCCGAGACGGGGTGGACGCCGAAGTCGGCCACGACGCAGGTGATGTTGTCCGGCCCGCCGCCCCGGTTTGCCAGGTCGATGAGCCACCTGGCGACCTCGTCGGGGTCGTCGATGTCGCTCAGCGTGTTGAACAGGGTCTCCGGACCGACCACGGCGGTCAGGCCGTCCGAGCACAGCAGATAGCGGTCGCCGAGCTTGGCCTCGCGCAGCGACAGGTCGAGCTCGCCGTCCCCGGTGCCCTCAAGAACCCGCAGCACCATGGAGCGGCGCGGATGTTCGGCCGCCTGCTCCGGGGTGATCCGGCCGTCGTCGACCAGTGACTGGACCAGGGTGTGGTCGTGGGTGATCTGGTAGAGAGCGCCCCCGCGCAGCAGGTAGGCGCGGGAGTCTCCGACGTGGGCGAGCGCGAAGGAGGCGCCGTCCCAGAGCATGGCGGTGAAGGTGGTTCCCATCCCCTTCAGGGTTGGGTCTTGCTCGCTCCTCTCCCTCAGCGCGTGGTTGACGTCCCGCGCGGCGTTCTTGATGGTGGTCACCAGATCGACGCCGCCGTGCGGGAGACTGTCGTCCAGCGCCGCGAGGGCGGTGACGGCGAGGGAGCTGGCGATCTCCCCGCCGGCGTGTCCGCCCATGCCGTCCGCTATGGCCAGCAGGCGCGCGCTCGCGTAGCCCGAGTCCTCGTTCGTCTCGCGGCGGACGCCGACATCCGAGCGGGCGGCGTAGCGCAGTGCCGGTGCTTCGTTCAGTGCCATGAAGGCAGTAAAGCATTGGTTGAAGCACTTCACAAGCAAAGCTGTTGTAGACCGTTGCGGCACAGTGAACTACTCTGGCCCAGTATGGAGGAGAGCCAGGACATCACGGTGAACGCGGGCGACATCGCCCGGCTCGCCGCCGTCGGCCGTGCCGCGGTCAGCAACTGGCGCCGCCGCCACGACGACTTCCCCCGGCCGGTCGGCGGAACCACCTCCAGCCCGCTCTACTCCCTGCCCGAGATCGCCGCGTGGTTGCGCCGTAACGGCAAGAGTTTCGAGGTCTCCCTCGGCGACCTGGTCTGGCAGCGGCTGCGCACCTCGGCCGACGACCTGCGCCTCGGTGACCTGGTCGGCAGCGTCGGGGCCTTCCTGCTGTTCCTGCACCGCGAGCCCCGGGCCTGGCGCGAGCAGGGCAGACGTTCCCTGTCGCGGCTCGCCGAGGTGACCGCCGACCTGCCCGGCTCCCCCGCACCCCTGGACGATCCCGGGCTGCTGCGCCTGGTCGCCGAGCTGGCCGCGGAGCACGGGCCGCTGCCCGCCTTCGAGTTCCTCTGCGAGCGCTACGTCGAGGCCCACTCCCGCAGGCTCTCGGTCACCAGGGACGACGTCGCCGCCCTCATGCACCGCCTTGCCGTACAGGACGGTGGCACCGTGCTCGACCCCGCCTGCGGGGTCGGGACCCTCCTGCTGCACGCGAGGAGCGCCCTCGGCCAGGAGATCAACGAGACGAACGCGCTGCTCACCGCGGTCAGGCTGCTGCTGCGGGGGGCGGACGCCCGGGTCGTCGCGGGTGACTCGCTCCGCGAGGACGGCCTGTCGGACGAGCTGGCCGACGCGGTGGTGTGCGACCCGCCGTTCAACGAGCGCGCCTGGGGTTACGAGGACCTCACCGGCGACCCCCGCTGGGAGTACGGCCTGCCGCCGCGCGGGGAGTCCGAGCTGGCCTGGGTGCAGCACTGCCTGGCGCGGGTACGGCCCGGCGGCCTGGTGGCGATCCTGATGCCCGCCGCTGCGGCGAGCCGTCGTCCCGGCAAGCGGATCAGGGGCAACCTGCTGCGCGCGGGGGCGCTGCGGGCGGTGGTCACGCTGGGCGCGGGCGGCCCCGACCTGTGGCTGCTGCGCCGCCCCGACGGGGAGCGGCCCCCCTCCCAGCTCCTGGTCGTGGACGCCAGCGAGAACCTGTCGGTCGTCGAGCCCGCCTGGCGGGCCTACGGCGAGGACCCCGAGGCCGAGGCGAACGGCGAGAGCCGTACGGTGCGGATCATCGACCTGCTCGACGACGAGGTCGATCTCAGCCTGGCGCGCGTCCGCCCGCAGCAGGGCGGCCCCGACTTCCTGCGTGACTTCACCGGGGCGCTCGACCGCTTCAGGGACACCTCGGCGACGCTCTCCGGCTCCTCCGGGGCGCCCTTCGCCCTCGAACCGCTCACCGAGCGGCAGGACCTGCCGACGACGACCGTGGGCGAGCTGGCCAAGGCGGGGCTGATCACCATCCTGCAGGCCCCGCCGAAGATGTCCGTCGAGAAGGGCCCGCTGCCGGTGCTGACCGCCGAGGACACCGTCCTGGGCACCGCCCCCTCGGGCAGGACGACCCCGGACCCGGCGCCGGTCATGGTCATGCCGGGCGACGTCGTGACGACCGTCATGGGCGCGGTGCGGGTGATCACGCGCAGCGGGGCCGCGCTCGGGCCGCAGCTCACGCTCTACCGGGTCGATCCCGAGCGGCTCGACGCCGACTTCCTCGCCGGTTTCCTCCGCTCGGCGGACGCGGCGCGGATCCACCCCAGCTCAAGCCGTCTCGACGTACGGCGGGCGAGGGTGCCGATGCTTCCCCTGGCCGAGCAACGCCGCTACGGCGCGGCCTTCCGTGAACTGTTCTCCCTTGAGGACAGATTGCGCGAGACGGCGGCGCTGGGGGAAACCTTGATCCGGTTAGGCTTTGACGGACTGGTCGACGGTCATCTGCGGCCGTGCGACCAAGGAGTGTGATGTTCCGCGGGCTTGGAGGACCGGATGGTCATCGGCGACCGGTACGTGCTCGACGACCTCCCGCTCGGCCAGGGCGGCATGGGTGCCGTCTACGCGGGACACGACAGACATCTCGACCGCAGGGTCGCCGTCAAGTTCCTGCGGCTCGTCACCGGTCCTGACGAGGAGATGAAGCGGCGCTTCCTGCGTGAGGCGCGCATCCTGGCCAGGCTTGAGCATCCCGGTGCCCCCGTCCTGTACGACTTCGGCACCTTCGACCACCGGCTGTTCCAGGTGATGCAGTTCATCGCGGGCGTGACCGTGGCCGACCTGCTCAGCGAGCACGGCCCGCTGCCGGTCCCCTGGGCCGCCGCCATCGCCGCGCAGGCGTGCGCGGTGCTGGCCGCGGCCCACGCGCTGAGCATCTACCACCGCGACCTGAAGCCGACCAACCTGATGCTCTGCCCCGACGGCAGCGTCAAGGTGCTGGACTTCGGCCTGGCCATGCTCCGTGAGTCCGACTCGACCACCCAGCAGTTCACCCGGGTCGGGCAGATCGTCGGGACGCCCGCCTACATGGCCCCCGAGCAGATCCAGAGCGGCGTCGTCGATCCCCGCAGCGACCTGTACGCCCTGGGGTGCGTGATCCACGAGATGCTGACGGGCGAGCAACTGTTCACCGGCCCGACGGAGTACGCCGTGTTCGAGCGCCAGGTGAAGGAGCGTCCGCCCGCCGTCGGCGGCGTCCCGGCCGAGCTGAACCGGCTGATCCAGGACCTGCTGGAGAAGGACCCGGAGCGGCGGCCCTCGGGGGCGGAGGTCCTCTACGAGCGCCTTCAGCCCTTCGCCGTGGACCTGCCGATGCTGCCCGGCTTCCTCAACCCGCCGTCGGTGCCCAGTCCGGGGCGGATGTACGCCAGGATGGTCGGCCGCGTGCTGGCCTGACCCCGGCCCGCCCAGGCGACACCTTATGGCCAAACAGGCATATAAAGAATGAATTTTCCAATTAAGGCCGGACTTTAAGGGTCATTGGCGACTATAGGGTCATACAGCTCCTATGGACTCCAACACCGTGCTGCTGGGAGTCGTGGTGGCCACCGCGCTCGCCTTCGACTTCACCAACGGGTTCCATGACACGGCCAACGCGATGGCGACCTCGATCGCCACCGGCGCGCTGCGTCCCAAGATCGCCGTCGCGCTCGCGGCGATCCTCAACTTCCTCGGAGCGTTCCTCTCCCTGGCCGTGGCGGCGACCATCGCGACCGGCATCGTCGAGGCGGGAGCCATCACCCTCACCGTGGTCTTCGCCGGGCTCGTCGGCGGCCTGGCCTGGAACCTCCTCACCTGGTACTTCGGTATCCCCTCCAGTTCCTCCCACGCGCTGATCGGCGGGGTCGTCGGGGCGACGCTGATCGCCGCGGGCACCTCGGCCGTGAAGGGGGCGGGCATCGTCTCCAAGGTGCTGATCCCCGCCGTCCTGGCGCCGCTGGCCGCCATCCTGGTCGCGACCATAGGGACCTTCCTGGTCTACGTCATCACCAGGAAGGTCCCCGACGGGATCCGCACCAGAGGGTTCAGGATCGGCCAGATCGGATCGGCGTCGCTGGTCTCGCTCGCCCACGGCACCAACGACGCCCAGAAGACCATGGGCATCATCACCCTCGCCCTGATCGCCAACGGCACCCTCGGCAAGGACGCGGGACCGCCGCTGTGGGTGATCGTCTGCAGCGCGAGCGCCATCGCCCTGGGCACCTACATCGGCGGCTGGCGGATCATCCGCACCCTCGGCAAGGGCCTCACCGAGATCGAGACACCGCAGGGCTTCGCCGCGGAGGGCTCCTCGGCCGCGGTCATCTTCGCCTCCTCCCACTTCGGCTTCCCGCTGTCCACGACGCACGTGTGCGCGGGATCGGTGATCGGCTCCGGACTCGGCAAGCGGCTGGCCGAGGTGCGCTGGCACGTGGCCGGTCAGATGGCCACCGCGTGGCTGCTGACGCTGCCCGCCGCGGCCATCGTGGGCGCCGTCGCGTGGAAGGGCGCCGACCTCATCGGCGGCGCGGGCGGGGTGACCGTGATCTTCCTGCTCGCGCTGCTCGGGGGGGTCGGCCTGTATCTCGCCTCCCGCCGCAGCACGGTGAACGCCGCCAACGTCAACGCCGAGTGGACCGGCAGGACCCCGGCCCCGGTGAAGGAGACCGTGCGATGAACGCCTACCTCGACCTCGACGCCCTGTGGCGGGTCCTGGTCGCCGCCCTGGCCGGTGGCGCGGGGCTCGTCGCGGTCTTCTCCGTCGCCCTGGCGGGCCTGGCCGCCACCCGGCCCACCTCCGAGGGTGGCGGTGGCCGTCCCCTCGGCTGGGTCGTCGCAGTGACCGGCTTCCTGGTCGTCGCCGCCGGTGTCGTCCTCGGCATCTGGGTCATGCTCGCCAAGTGAGCCTTCCCGTACGGCCCGGCCGCGCGGGCCGTACGGGAGAATGCCCTCCGTGGAGGGACGTTGGATCGAGGTCGCCGACCGGGTGCTGGTGCGGCGCCACAGTGAGCTCGACCTGTCCGTGGGGCTGGTCCTCGGCGACGGCGGCTGCCTGGTTGTCGACACCCGGGGCGACGCGCGGCAGGGCGCGGAACTGGCCGCCGAGATACGGCGTGTCACCCGGGACCCGTGGACTGTGGTGATCACCCACTCGCACTTCGACCACAGCTTCGGGACGGGCGCCTTCCTCGACTGTCCCGTCTGGGCGCACGAGGCCTGCCGTACCGACCTGGTGGCCAACGGCCCCTCGGCCAGGGAGACCTGGGCGCGGTGGTACCGCGAGCGCGGGCAGGACGACGTCGCCGACGACCTCGCGGGCACCGAGATCGCGCTGCCCGACCGCCTGGTGACCTCGGGGGCCGAGATCACCGCCGGGGGCAGGAGGATCGTGCTGGCCCACTTCGGCCCCGGCCACTCCGGCAACGACCTCGTGGTCCACGTGCCGGACGCGGACGTGGTCTTCGCCGGTGACCTGGTGGAGAACGGCGCGCCGCCCGACTACGAGGACGCCGATCCCCTGGCGTGGCCCAACGCCCTCGACGGGCTGCTCGCGCTGCCGGGGACCTCCACGGCGACGAAGGTCGTGCCCGGCCACGGCGACCCGGTCGGGCGCGGATTCGTCCTCACCCAGCGCGCGGAGATCGCCGCCGTCGCCGACCTCTGCCGCGCGGTCGCCTCGGGCGCTCTTGACCGGGAGCACGCCGTACGGCTGTCGCCCTATCCGCGTGAGACCACCCTCGTCGCCCTGGGCCGCGTGTCATGAGGGCACGAAGCTGGGGTGCTCCCCGCTGAACTCGGTGTGCACGCGCTCGCTGCGCACCCCCATGGCCAGCAGGCGCAGGACCGTGTTGCGCACCATCTCCTGCGAGCCGCACACGTAGACGTCCCCGTCGGGGACGATCCTGTGATATTCGAGGGCGTCGACGGCGGTGTGCCTCGGCCAGTGGCCGGGGTCCTCGGAGACGGCCTGGATGATCCGCAGCCGCTTGTGCTGGGCCCGCAGCCGCCGCAGGTCGTAGACGTCGTAGGCCTCCTCGCTGTGCCGTACGCCGTGGAAGAGGTCGATGGAGGGGCGGTCCGGCGCCCACGCCGACTCCTCGACGAGCGCCTTGAGCGGGGCCAGGCCCGTGCCGCCCGCCAGGAACACCAGGTGCGAGGTGTGCGCCTTCTCCAGCGAGAACGTCCCCCTCGGCGGGCCGATCAGGACGATGTCCCCGGGCCGGGTGTGCCGCACCAGCGCCGTGCTGACCCATCCGCCCGGTACGGCCCGCACATGGAAGGACAGGCGGTTGTCGTGTCTGGGGGCGTTGGCGATCGAGTAAGGCCGCCACACCTTGTGCCACTGCGCGGTCTGCAGGGTGGCGTACTGACCGGCCCTGAAAGGGTAGGGCTGGTCGGGCTCGACGTGGATCACGGCGATGTCGGGGGTGCGCATCTCGTGGGAGACGACCGTGCCGATCCAGGAGGGCGGCGCGTGCTCGGCGTCCTGCTCGGCGGCCTGGATCATCACCTCGGAGATGTAGCGGTAGGCGCTCATCCACGCCTCGTCGTAGGCGGGCAGCCAGCCTCCCCCGGCGTTGGCCCGCATCGCGGCCACCAGGCAGTGGCCGACCGCGGGATAGTGCTCGGGGCGCACGCCGTACTTGCGGTGGTCCCTGGCGAGCTGGCCGAGATACTCGTCGAGCGACTCGCCGTTCTCCAGGCCGAGCACCACCTGGGTCAGAGCCCGGAGCAGGCGGTCGCGCTGCACGTCCATCGCGGGCGGGAAGAGCTCACGGATCTGCGGATACTCGGAGAAGAGCCTGCCGTAGAAGTGCATGGCGACCTTCTCGGCCGCGGGCGCGACGAGCAGCCAGCTGTGGCGGATCAGCCCGATGTCGATCATCATGTCGTCACCCGGCCGGCTTCCCCGCCTCTTCCCGCTCCCGTTCGGCGGGCCGCTCCCCGAGGCGGCCGACGCCGAAGTGGTCCTCCCCCGAGGGTCTGCGCCGTGGTCCGCGCTGGCCGCCGCGCTCCTGTCTGGTCAGCAGCGGAATGTGCTTCGAGCAGTGGATGTAGGCCTCCTCGACCTCGATCCTGACCCAGCGCTCAGCCCGGCGTCCGGGGGCCGTCATGTCCTCGTCGGCGAGGCCGTGGCGGCGGGCGGCGTCGTAGGCGGTGACGATGGTCGCCGAGCCGTTGACGTGCAACCCCACGAGGTCCTCGAAGAAGTCCACGAACAGCAGGCTGAGGTGCGGATTCTCCATGATGTTGCCAAGGCTGGCGAGCACGCCGTTGCCCCGGAACTCCGGGTAGGCGAGCGTGGTGTCGTCGAGGACCCTGACGAACCCGGGGGGACCGGCGCGGAAGGTCGTGTCGCAGTTGCCCGAGGCGTCAGCCGTACCCACGAAGACCATCTCCTGCCGGGCGACGAACTCCCGCATCTGCGGCGTCAGACGGTCGGTGACCTGGCGTTCGTAGAACCTGCTGGCCCTGTCACGGGTGGCGAACAGGAGCTGGAGCACGTGTTCCCCCCTCGAACCGGGGAGGTGCTCCCCGTCGTCCAGGCCGCCGCGCGGCGTGTGCTGGTCCATCAACTCGACATCGCTCCCATCCGTCGCGGCCCCGTGGCCCGCGACGCGGTCTGTGACATGGGCGTGCACCGGCCCTGCCTCCGGTGGGAGCGCTTCGAAGCCCGTCTCCTTGCCCACACAGGCGTTGGAGCCTAGACCACAAATCGCGCATGTCTTGAATGTTTACGAAACTTTCCTTCGGCTGTCACATCGGTCGCTTCAGACACAGCCGTCCCCGGTACCCGATGCGCGGGCGACCAAACACAGCCGCGCCAACTTCTTCCGCCGAGCCGTCCCGGGGACGGACCACCGCATATGTTTCGCCGAAATTAACAAAAAAACCGCGAAGGAAAACACAAACACCTTCTCGACGGCCGGTGACGACTCGGATACTCTTACTCGCATGACGAAGCGACAGGCTCTGACGCGGCGCCGACACGTCGATCTCGCCCGCGTCTCCAGCGCCATCTGTCGTCCCCAGTCCTGAGAGCTCTTCCCCCTCTCACCCCTTCCCACCAGGCATTTCTCTCTTTCTCCGCCTGGCGTTCACGGCTTTGCCCCCTCATCCCCACCGCACCGGGAATTTCTCTTTCCGGCGGTACGGCATCGCATGTGAATTCGCCACGGTGCTTTTCCGTTCCCTTTTCCCCTCTGCCGTGAACGGCGGACACCCGGCGAGAAACCGCCTTCGTCCGTCGTGCCCTCCTCCACGTGCCGGGAGCCTTTCGATGTCCGAACCACCCTCCCCAGAACCCGTGCGATTCGCCTATTGGGTGCCAAACGTCAGCGGCGGCCTGGTCACCAGCCGGATCGAACAACGCACGGACTGGAGTTACGAGTACAACCGCGACCTGGCCGTCCTCGCCGAGGAGAACGGCTTCGACTACGCCCTCAGCCAGGTCCGCTACATGGCCAGCTACGGCGCCGAGTACCAGCACGAGTCGACCGGCTTCAGCCTGGCCCTGCTGCTGGCCACGCAACGTCTGAAGGTCATCGCCGCGATCCATCCCGGCCTGTGGCACCCGGGGGTGCTGGCCAAGTTCGGCGCGACCGCCGACCACCTGTCGGGTGGCCGGTTCGCGGTGAACGTCGTCAGCGGCTGGTTCAAGGGCGAGTTCACCGCCCTCGGCGAGCCGTGGCTCGAACACGACGAGCGCTACCGCCGCTCGGAGGAGTTCATCCGCGCCCTGCGGGCCATCTGGACCGAGGACCACGCCGAGATCGCCGGGGACTTCTACCGGATCCGCGACTTCTCCCTCAAGCCGAAGCCGCTGAACTCGGCAGAGCGCCCGCACCCGGAGATCTTCCAGGGCGGCAACTCGACCGCCGCCCGCGCCATGGCAGGCCGGGTCTCCGACTGGTACTTCAGCAACGGAAGAGACTTCGACGGCGTCCTCGAACAGCTCGCCGACGTGCGCGCCTCCGCCGAGAGCGTGGGGCGCCGTCCGCCCCGCTTCGGTCTCAACGGCTTCCTCGTCGCCCGCGACACCGAGGCCGAGGCCCGCGAGACCCTCAGGGAGATCGTCGCCAAGGCCGACGTCGAGGCCGTGCACGGCTTCGGCGACGCCGTCAGACAGGCGGGCCGCTCGACCGCCGACGGCAAGGGCATGTGGCAGGACTCGACCTTCGAGGACCTCGTCCAGTACAACGACGGGTTCCGCACCGGCCTGATCGGCACCCCCGAGCAGGTCGCCGAGCGGATCGTCGCCTACCGGCGGCTCGGCGTCGACCTCCTCCTGCTGGGCTTCCTGCACTACCAGGAGGAGGTCGAGTACTTCGGCAGGCGGGTGCTGCCGCTCGTGCGCGAGCTGGAGTCCCACCTGCCCGAGCACGCCGTACTCGGCTCCTGAACCGCTTTCGAAAAATTCCGACCGTCAGCCGAACGAGAGGTCCGTCAATGACCGCCGTCACTCCTTCCGCCTGGCAGACCGAGCCCTTCCCCGACAGCCCGCAGGGCTGGATCGACCGGGCCGCCGAGGTCGCCGCCGTGCTGTCGACCGACGCCGCCGCCCGCGACAAGGCGGGGGCGACGCCGTACGCCGAGGTCCGGTTGTTGAAGGAATCCGGGCTCGTCACCCTGCTCGGGCCCGCGGAGCACGGGGGTGGGGGCCAGAGCTGGCCGACCGCCTACCGCGTCGTCCGGGAGATCTCCAAGGCGGACGGCTCCGTCGGTCAACTGCTCGGCTACCACTACCTGTGGAACTGGGCGGCCAGGCTGGTCGGCACCCGGGAGCAGTGGGAGCACGTCGAGGCAGAAGCCGCGCGCAACCGGTGGTTCTTCGGCGGCGCGGTCAACCCGCGCGACAACGACGTCGTGGTCACCGAGGACGGTGAAGAGCTGGTCTTCACCGGGCGCAAGTCGTTCTCGACGGGCAGCAAGGTCTCCGACGTGACCGTGCTCGAAGGGGTGCTCGAAGGGACGCAGACGCACATCTTCGCGATCGTGCCCTCCAACAGCGCGGGGCTGACCTTCCACGACGACTGGGACAACATCGGCCAGCGGCTCACCGAGAGCGGAAGCGTCACCCTCGACGGCGTCCGCACCCCCTGGTCGTCGGCGGCCGGGTTCGTGGACAAGGTGTTCCAGCCGCGCGTCTACAACACCCTCAACGTCCCGACGATCCAGCTCGTCTTCGTCAACCTCTACCTCGGCATCGCGGCGGGCGCCTTGGAGACGGCCGCGGCCTACACCAGGACGAAGTCCCGATCCTGGCTGCACGGCGGATACGACAACGCGGTGGACGAGCCGTACGTCATCGACGCCTACGGCGACCTGACCGCCAAGCTCTGGGCGGCCGAGGCGCTGGCCGACCGGATCGCCGAGGAGGGCGAGAGGCTACACGGCGACCCGGACGCGGTGACCGAGGCCACGCGCGGGGAGTTCGAGGTGCGGACCGCCGCCGCCAAGGCCGTGGCGACCGAGGTCTCCCTTGAGATCACCGGCCGGATCTTCGAGGTCACCGGCGCGCGGGCGACCACGAGCACCGAGGGGCTCGACCGGTTCTGGCGCAACGTCCGCACCCACACCCTGCACGACCCGGTCGCCTACAAGCGCCGGGAGGTCGGGCGGTTCGTCCTGACAGGCGAGATCCCCGAGCCGACCTGGTACTCCTGACCATCCTCCCTCCGGTGACCGCGTGACCGGTCGCGGCCGACACGGACGGCCACGACCGGTCACGCCCCGGCCCCACACCCCTGGAGCTCTCGCCGTGACCGTTCATGTGATCGCCGACGACGCCGAGGCGCTGGAGACGGCGCGGAGGCTGGCCGCCGAGTTCGGCGCGGGCGCCGCTGAGCGGGACTCGGCGAGGAAGCTCCCGCACGCCGAGGTGGAGCGGCTCTCGGCGAGCGGGCTGCTCGGCGTCACCGTTCCCGCTGACCACGGTGGCGCCGATGTCCGCCACGAGACGCTGGCCGAGGTCTTCCGGCTGCTGGCCTCCGGCGATCCGAGCCTGGCGCAGATCCCGCAGAGCCACTTCGTCTACGTCAACGTCCTGCGCCGTCAGGGCACCCCCGCGCAGCGGGAGTTCTTCTTCGCCGAGGTGCTCGCCGGACGCAGGTTCGGCAACGCCCAGTCCGAGGCGGGCACCAAGCACGTCCAGGACATCCGCACCAGGCTCGTCCCCGAGCCCGACGGCTCGTTCCTGCTCAGCGGCGTCAAGCACTACTCGACCGGCGCGCTGTTCGCGCACTGGATCCCGGTGCTCGCCCGCGCCGAGGACGACACACTCCACGTCGCCTACGTGCCGCGTGACGCGCACGGCCTGACCGTCGTCGACGACTGGGACGGCATGGGCCAGCGCACCACGGCCAGCGGGACCGTCAAGCTCGACCGGGTCGGTGTGCCCGCCGACAGGATCGTGCCGCACCACCTGACCTTCCAGGGGCCGCAGTTACACGGCGCCGTCGCCCAGCTCCTGCACACCGCCATCGACGTGGGCATCGCCGCCGCGGCCCTGGCCGAGGCCGCCGAGTTCGTCCGCACCAGAAGCAGGCCCTGGTTCGAGAGCGGTTACGAGAGCGCGACCGAGGATCCGCTGCTCATCCAGCGCTTCGGTGAGCTGAGCATCCAGCTTCGCGCCTCCGAGGCGCTGCTGACGACGGGCGCCAGGACCGTGGACTCCGCGGCCGCCGGTCTCACTGACGAGAGCGCCGCAGAGGCGTCCATCGCGGTGGCCGCGGCCAAGGCCTTCGCCGCGAGCGCCGCCGTCGAGATCAGCGGCGCCCTTTTCGAGCTGGCCGGAACCCGCTCCGCGCTGGACGGCCTCAACCTGCACCGTTTCTGGCGGGACGCCAGGACCCACACCCTGCACGACCCGGCCAGGTGGAAGGTGCAGCACATCGGCCGTCACCTGCTCAACGGCACTCTGCCGCCCAGGCACGGCCTTCTCTGAGCCGCCTGCCGTACGGGATCGTCGTGCTTCGCGCCCCCGGTCACCGGATGGATATGTCCGGACATATAGAAAAACCGAGGGTTGACGGTGTATGTCAGCGCGAGTAGCTTCCCGAATTAAATAAGAAGGTTTCTTGTTTGTTGCTTCCCTGACGAGCGGATACACCGCCCGCCGGGAAGGTCACACGCGCGCGAGAACGACCTCGGGGGACACTCCTTAGCTGCTTCGCCAGAGAGGAAGCACGATGTCCCGTCTCCGTTCATGGAGAACAGTCGCCGTCGCGGTCCTGTATGGAGCCGCGACGGTGGGAATGGCCGTGGTCGGTGCGCCCGCCGCGCATGCCGCGGCATCGCTGACCGCCAAGTTCGCCGCCTCCGACCGTGGTACCTGGTGGCAGGGCACCTACGAGGTGAAGAACGCCGGTGACTCGGCGGCGACCACCTGGACCCTCGAATTCGACCTCAACTCCGGCCAGTCCATCGGCAACTGGTGGAACGGCACGCCGACCGTCAGCGGCAGCCACGTGACCGTGAAGCCGAGCAGCGCCAACGCCAACGTGCCCGCGGGTGGCAGCACCGGCGGCAACAGCTTCGGCTTCGTCGGCATGGGACCGACCACGCCCCCGGCCAACTGCAAGATCAACGGCAACCCGTGCGAGGGCGGACCGCCGCCGGACACCCCGCCGACCGCGCCGGGCAAGCCCGTCGCGACGCCGACGACCAACAGCGTGGCCCTGACCTGGGCCGCCTCGACCGACGACAAGGGCGTCTCGGGTTACGACGTCTACCAGGGGACCGCCAAGGTCACCTCGGTGACGACCACCTCCGCGACGGTGAACGGCCTCACGCCCGACACCGAGTACACCTTCTCCGTCAAGGCCAAGGACACCGCGGGCCAGGAGTCGCCCTCCTCCCCCTCGACCACCGTACGCACCCTCAAGGACGAGACCCCCGACACCGAGGCGCCGACCACCCCCGGAACGCCGACCGTGACCGCGAGGACGACCACCAGCGTCACGCTGCAGTGGGGCGCCTCGACCGACAACAGGGGTGTCACCGCCTACGAGGTCTACAACGGCAACGCGTCGGCGTCCACAGTGACGGGGACGCCGCCCGCGACGACCACCACGATCAGCGGACTGACCCAGGACACCGAGTACACCTTCAAGGTCCGCGCCAAGGACGGCGCCGGTAACCAGTCCGACTTCTCGGCGACGGTCACCGCCCGCACCGACAAGCCGGACACCGAGCCGCCGACGACCCCCGGCACGCCGACGGCGACCGGCAAGACCAACAACAGCGTGACCCTGACCTGGGGCGCCTCGACCGACAACAAGGGCGTCGTCTCCTACGAGGTCTACAACGGCAACGCCTCGGCAACCGTCGTCACCGGGACCCCGCCCGCCACGACCGCGACCGTCAGCGGACTGACCGAGGACACCGAGTACACCTTCAAGGTCCGCGCCAAGGACGCGGCCGGTAACCAGTCCGGCTTCTCGGCGACGGTCACCGCCCGCACCGACAAGCTGCCCACCGACCAGTCGGCCTGCAGGCCCGACGGCCTCTACCAGTCGCCCGGCGTGACCGGCGTGCCGTACTGCACCGTCTATGACACCAACGGCCGCGAGAAGATGGGCGCCGACCACCCGCGCCGCGTGGTGGGTTACTTCACCAGCTGGCGTACCGGCAAGGACGGCTCCCCCGCCTACCTCGCCAAGGACATCCCCTGGGACAAGATCACCCACATCAACTACGCCTTCGCGCACATCGACGGGCAGGGCAAGGTCTCGGTGGGCTCGCCCATCGCGAACAACCCCTCCATCGGCATGGAGTGGCCGGGCATAGCCGGGGCCGAGATGGACCCGGCCTACTCCTACAAGGGCCACTTCAACCTGCTCAACAAGTTCAAGAAGCAGCACCCCAACGTCAAGACGATCCTGTCCGTCGGTGGCTGGGCCGAGACCGGTGGCTACATCGACGACAACGGCGTACGGCAGGCCAGCGGTGGCTTCTACACGATGGCCAGCTCCCAGGCGAGCATCAACACCTTCGCCGACTCCGCCGTGAAGTTCCTCAAGGACTACGGCTTCGACGGTCTCGACATCGACTACGAGTACGCGACCTCCGCCCCCAACGCCGGTAACCCCGACGACTTCAGCTTCTCCAACCCGCGCAGGGCGACGCTCATGGCGGGCTACGTCAACCTGATGAAGACCCTGCGTCAGAAGCTGGACGCCGCCGCGGCGGCCGACGGCAAGTACTACCTGCTCACCGCGGCGACCACCGCCTCCGGCTGGATCCTGCGCGGCAGCGAGACCTACCAGGTCACCCCCTACCTCGACTACGCCAACATGATGACCTACGACCTGCACGGGGCGTGGAACCACTTCGTCGGCCCGCTGCAGGCTCTCTACGACGACGGCACCGACGCCGAGATGAAGCACTGGAACGTCTACGGCACCTACAGCGGCATCGGTTACATGAACGGCGACTGGGCCTTCCACCACCTGCGCGGCGCCATGCAGGCGGGCCGGATCAACCTGGGCGTCGGCTACTACAGCCGGGGATGGCAACGCGTCACCGGAGGAACCGACGGCCTCTGGGGCACCTCCGCCCTGCCCGACCAGAAGAACTGTCCCGAGGGCACCGGAGGCAAGATCGGCTCCACGGTGCCGTGCGGTGACGGCGCGATCGGCATCGACAACCTCTGGCACGACCTGGACAAGGCGGGCAAGGAGGTCCCGGCGGGCGTCAACCCGGTCTGGCACTTCAAGAACCTGCAGGAGGGCAAGCAGGGCAGCTACATCACCCAGTACGGCCTCACGCCCGACACCGACCCGACCGACCGCATCTCGGGCACCTACGTGCGCAAGTACTCCTCCTCCATGGTCGCCCCCTGGCTGTGGAACAACGACAAGAAGGTCTACCTGTCCACCGAGGACGACCAGTCCATCCAGGCCAAGGCCGACTACGTGGCCAACAAGGGCATGGGCGGCATCATGATCTGGGAGCTGGCGGGCGACTACGCCTACTACCCGGAGCGTGACAGCGGCAAGGGCGAGTACTTCATCGGTGACACCCTCACCACGAAGATCTACAACACCTTCAAGACGGCCGCGCCGTACGGGAACCTGAAGGCCGGCACCAGGACCATGCCGACCGAGACCCTCAACGTCCAGGCCGACCTGTACGGCTTCGCGGTCGGCGACGCCAACTACCCGATCTCCCCCAAGTTCAAGTTCACCAACAACTCGACGACGACGATCCCCGGCGGTGCCACCATCGAGTTCGACTACGGCACCTCGGCCCCGGCGACCATGACCCAGCAGACGGGTTGGACGCTCTCTGTGGTCTCGACCGGACACACGGGACCGAACGTCGGCGGCCTCAAGGGTGACTTCCATCGGATCCGGCTGACGGTTCCGACCTGGGAGAGCATCGCCCCGGGGCAGTCGAAGGAGGTCCAACTCAGATACGACCTGCCGATCGCGACCCCGTCGAACTTCGTCGTGACATTCGGCGGCAAGTCCTACCGAATAGCCACCGACAACCCCCGATGACCTTCCTTCCCTAACCCATTCCGCCCGGCCACGCGGCCGGGCGGAATGTTCCACGCCTGAGCCGATATCCGAACGACGACGCCAGGGGACGCGTTTCCCTCAAGGTGGAGGTCCGCGGTGACGACTGTCGGAAAGACCGTCCGCGCGAGGCCGCGCCCTCTACTTGGACACGTCCCTCCAGGACATCCTGGCGCCCTTCTCCTCCCCCGTTTCTTCCTCCTGGCCGCCCACGCCGTGCCCTGCCTCGGCGAAGCGCCTGTTCACCTTCGACCGATCCTCAGCCTTTGCTCAGCTCAACGTGCCGAATATCCCCAAGCAGAGATGGGGACGGCCCATACTCGGCGACTCCCGCCCCGTCGTGGGAACCGAGCGGACAGACAACGGCCAGGCCCGGGAAGCCCGCAGGCTGAAAGGTCTTCCCCGAAGGGCCAGGACCCCGCCTGAGCTGGTGACGATCCTGCGCCGACACATCGCCCGGTACGGCGCGGCCCCGACGGACGCCTGTTCCGCACCGAGCACGGAGGTGTGCTCCAAGCGTGGGCCTACGCTCGAACTTGGAAGGCTGCGCGCCACCTGGCGCTCACCCCCGCCCAAGTCGAAAGTGAGCTGGCGCGACGGCCATACGACCTGCGGCACGCGGGTGTGTCCCTACGGCTCAACGCCGGAATCCCAGCGACCCAAGTAGCCGAGTGGGCAGGACACAGCGTGGAAGTCCTGCTCAAGATCTACGCCAAGTGCGTGGACGGCCATGACCACGTCTGGCACGGCATGGTCGATCGCGCTCTTGGCGACGAGGCCAGTTAGACACCCAGCGAGGAGACGGCCTTCTCGAACCTCTAGACCTAGAGGGGGTGTCCTCTAGGTCTAGAGGACTGTCTAGAAGCTAGTTGCGTGCTCTACCAGGCATCTAGGCTCTAGGGCGTGTCCCGTGGATCTTTGATGGTGGTTTGGTATAGATCAGTCCGGTGGAAGATCGCCTGAATCGTCATGACCTGACCGATGCCGGGTGGGAACGGCTGTCGCCGCTGTTGCCGGTCAACCCTCGTCAGGGCGGCCGGTGGGCCGATCACCGGATGGTGATCAACGGGGTCTTCTTCCGGGTCCGGACCAACCTCACCTGGCGTGATCTGCCGCCCTGCTATGGAAACCGGAAGACGGTTTACAACCGGCATCGTCGCTGGTCGATGGACGGTACCTGGGAGAAGATCCTGGACGGGCTGCGCGCGGGGTGTGATGAGGCCGAGGGCGCGGACTGGACGGTGAGTGTGGATTCCACCGTGGTGCGTGCCCATCAGCACGCCGCCGGAGCCCGTCATGTGCCCCCGGCCGATTTCCCGCCCAGGGGGACGGCGTAGATCACAGACCGGCCACGGGCCGGGAGGCGCTGGGCCGTTCACGAGGTGGGTTGAGCACCAAGATTCACCTGGTCGCCGACCGGCGCTGCCGTCCGATCGTGGTGATCGTCAGCCCTGGCCAGCACGGCGACAGTCCTTATTTCCGGCGGGTGCTGGAGATTTCCGGCGGGTGCTGGAGCGGGTGCGCATCCGGCGTCGTGGCCTGGGTCGTCCTCGTCGCCGTCCGGCGCGGGTGCTGGCCGACAAGGCCTACTCCTCTCGCGCCAACCGTGCCTACCTGCGCCGACGCGGTATCACGGCGGTCATTCCGATCAAGAGGGATCAGCGGGTCAATCGTCTCAGGCAAGGGCGCAGGGGTGGGCGGCCGCCCGCCTTCGACGTCGAGTGGTACAAGGAGCGCAACACCGCCGAGCGGTGTGTCAACAAGCTGAAGGGCCATCGTGCGGTTGCCCTTCGCACCGATAAGCGTGAACGCATCTACCAGGGCACCGTCGATGTCGCCTCGATCAGGATCTGGCTTCGCGATCCAGTCCCATGATCTAAAGGACAGGACCTAGAGCCCTACCAGTGGAAGTTCCCGAAACACCTCTCTACGACTGGAAACGGGACCCTCTCCTTGCGTCTCAACGCTTTCCGCCTTCGCTGACGCCCCTAGATCGGCACACGTCTCCTCATATACTCGGTGGCACACAGCTAAATCCGTTAAGAGAACCTCTTCGATCATCACAAAATGAACGCACTACGAGCGCACAAGCATGCACTTATGCAACCATAGCCAGATGCAGAGGCATGTGATCCGAGGGGCTATCCGACGGCTCCGTATACAGAAACAGAGACCTATGATTCTAGGAGCCATCCAGTGGGCTCGCAACCAGGCACAGAGACCTGCGGCCCGGGTGGCCATCCAAGTCATCATGACCCTGTTAGCACTTTTTTATTTATTCGTCGTTCCGATATGGGTAGCAAGCAACCCTTCACCCGGATTCAGCGGAATAATCGCGCTATGTTTCGGAATTTTCATGTTCATCCAAGTGTGGATGCTCGTCTCACTATGGGCATTCGAGTCAGTCTGTGGACTGTATTCGATAAACCCACGCCTCCCACGAGCCTTTCGCCTCTTCCTCACGGTCAGCAGAATCGACACCTCCACAAAATCCTCCCCCTCATATTCCGCACTCGCCGGCATATCTTCCTACGCTCTTAGCGTGTATGGATTCTCCGTCATCTACCTCTACTTTTCTCAGCAGCAGCCACAGAATTTTGGCGTCGGGAAACTGGATGTCATCAGCGCCTTCTATTTTGGATGGGCGACGGCTATGACCTATGGCGACCTTGATCCAATCACCCCTCTAGGCAAGGTGCTCGTAATGATGCAATTAGCACTCAACTTCATTTATGCACTCTTCCTTTTGTCGGCCTTTGCAGGCGCCATCCAGACAGCAGGACGTTCCAGTAACAGTTCCTCCAATGACTAGCTCTGCAAGCGACACAGGTCATTGAGGATCGCACCAGCGCCTCATCTGCGTTTTACAACGACCGCCGCATGCCATCGGAACAGGCCTAACCGGCGAACTCGACCTGCGTCCAGCCACCCTTGCACCTCAAACCTGCCTCAGGCCGCAGCGCATGTAGGCTCCAACCCCGTTCCGCAGTGCACACGGCCACCAACCCGCAGCCCGCTCATGCAGTGAGCAACTCCACAGCTCTAGCCCTGCGGTTAAGCCGCCACCAAGATCGGTACGCCCCTGGTACGCGACCAGTGGCACACGGCTGAATCTGGCGGCATAGGGCGGCACACCCCGGAAAGCAAAACGACCTGCGTTGCCGCAGGTCGTTGCTGGGTTCCCCCTGGTGAAGCGTTGGTGTCCCCTGCAAGATTCGAACTTGCGCTCCCGGCTCCGGAGAGGAGTGCAGAACGCTGGCCAGCCATGCTCTTGACCAGCGCGAACGCACAGGTGCTATTGCTCGTCGCCCTACTTGGTCCACAACTGGTCCATAAGAAGGACGGTTCAGGAGTGGGCTGGGTCAGATCACAGTCTCGGCGCGGTTGACGTGTTCAAGCACGTTGATCTCAGCAGGCCATGATCCTGAAGGCATGGGTGACGGGCGCCGTGGACGGCCGTTTTGGTTCCTGCTGCTGCTGGTGGTAGCAGGTGCGGTGACAACGGTGGTGCAGTTGGTTCCCTCGACATGGCCGCCGATGGTGCGATTGGTACTGGCCGTGCTGGGGGCGATCGCGGCGGGTGCCGCGGGGTCGTATGTCAGCGAGTGGCTTACCGCTCGGCGGGCGCTCAAGGCCGCTGAGCATGCCGCGATTGCGGAGGAGGAGGCGCAGCGGGCGGCGTTGGTGGCCACTCGTGAGGTGGCCGCGGCGGGCGAGAGCGTGGCGGGGTTGTTGCGTCCCGAGCGTGGGACGGTCGCGTTTGCCGGGCGTGTGAAAGAGCTGAAGTCTCTGACCGGCTGGTGCAGGGATGAGACGGCGTGTCCGGTGTGGTTGCTGACCGGCCAAGGCGGGGTGGGCAAGACCCGGCTGGCTTTGCATCTGGCCGAGTCGCTGCCTTTCCTGGAGTGGGACTGGCAGCAGGTCCGGCCGGGGCAGGAAGTGTCGGCCATCCGGGCTGCCATCCAGGTGAATCAGCGGGTGCTGCTCCTAGTCGATTACGCCGAGGCTCGCTCTGATCTGGCGGCCATGCTGGCTGAGATGGTCGGCGTGGAGGCGGCTGGAGATGCGGGCGGGCTGCGGGTGTTGCTGGTGGCCCGTCAAGCCGGGGAGTGGTGGACGGAGCTGGGCGCCGAATCGGACGCGGTCCGGGATCTGGTGACGCGCGTCTCGGTGCTGGACCTGGCGCCCGCCTTGGATGCTGATCGCGGTGATCTCCAGGTGATCGAGGAGGCGTTGCCGGCTTTCGCGGCCGCGCGAAGCCGGCCGGTGCCGCGAGTGTCCTTCGCCGTTGATGCGGACGAGCGTTTGCCAGTACTGATGCTGCATGCGGCAGCGCTGGTGGCGGTGCTGGATGAGGAGCAGGGCAGTGCCGGGGGCCGGGCGGCGGCGGATCTGGGGGTGTTGGATCGGCTGCTGGGCCATGAGCGGCGACTGTGGGACAAAACCGCCCGACGCGCCGAGGTGGGGGTGGATTTGGCGGTGTTGCGGCAGGTGGTCGCGGTCGTGGCGCTGCTGCTGGACCCGCAAGACCATGATGAGGAGGCTGTGCGGGCGGTGGTGCGGCGGGTGCCCGACCTCGCGCGAGCCGATGACGTGCGGGTGGGGGCGGTGGTGCGGTGGCTACGGCGCGTATATCCGGGCGGTGGGGAGCGGGTTGAGGCGTTGCGCCCTGATCTGCTGGCCGAGCGGCACGCCACCGATGAGCTGGTAGGGAGTTCACTGCTGCGCCGGGCCTGCCTGACCGATCTGACCGACCGGCAGGCGGTGCAGACGCTGACGGTTCTGGCACGTGCCTGTGCCCATCACGACCGTGCGCCCAAGCTGATCGAGCAGGCGTTACGGCAGGATCTGACCGGCCTGGCCGGTGCCGCGATCGTGGTCGCGGTCCAGACGGGCACCCGTCTAGGTGACCTGTTCGCCCGTGTCCTGGAGGACGCCTCGGTCGATGTGACCGATCTCCAGCGGATCGCCGACATGATCCCTTACCCGACGGTGGCCTTGGCCGTTGCTGATGTGGCAGTGACCCGCCGGGTCCGAAATCTCCTATCGGCTAACGCCGATCCGGCCCAAATAGCCGAATGGAGCGGCAGGCTCTCCGCCGCCTTGGCCCAGCTCGGTCGGCGGGAAGAGGCGTTGGAGGCCGTCACTGAAGCTGTCACCGTTTATCGGTCTCTGGCCAAGGTCCGTCCTGATGCTTTCCTACCTGACCTCGCCGCATCACTGAACAACCGGGCCAGCTGCTTAGCAGACCTGGGGCGGCGGGAAGAGGCACTGACCGCGATCGAAGAAGCCATCCAGATCCGTCGGCCCTTAGCCAAAACCCACCCCGACGCCTTCCTCCCCGACCTCGCCGCATCACTGAACAACCAGTCCAACCACCTGGCAGACCTGGGGCGGCGGGAAGAGGCACTGACCGCGATCGAAGAAGCCACCAACCTCTACCACTCCCTGGCCGAGATCCACCCTGATGCCTTCCTGCCCAACCTCGCCACATCACTGAACAACCAGGCCAGCTGCCTGGCGGGCCTGGGGCGGCGGGAAGAGGCACTGACCGCAGCCGAAGAAGCCACCAACCTCTACCACTCCCTGGCCGAGATCCACCCTGATGCCTTCCTGCCCGACCTCGCCATGTCACTGAGCAACCAGTCCACCCACCTGGCGAACCTGGGAAAACGAGAGGAGGCGCTGACCGCGATCGAAGAAGCCATCCAGATCCGTCGGCCCTTAGCCAAAACCCACCCCGACGCCTTCCTCCCCGACCTCGCCGCATCACTGAACAACCAGTCCAACCACCTGGCGAACCTGGGGCGGCGGGAAGAGGCACTGACCGCGATCGAAGAAGCCATCCAGATCCTCCGAACCCTGGCCAAAACCCACCCCAACACCTTCCTCCCCAACCTCGCCGCATCACTGAACAACCGGGCCAGCTGCTTAGCAGACCTGGGGCGGCGGGAAGAGGCACTAACCGCAGCCGAAGAAGCCACCAACCTCTACTACACCCTGGCCGAGATCCACCCTGATGCCTTCCTGCCCAACCTCGCTGGCTCACTGAGCAACCAGTCCAACCGCCTGGCGAGCCTGGAGCGATGGGAAGAGGCACTGACCGCGATCGAAGAAGCCGTCCAGATCCTCCGAACCCTGGCCAAAACCCACCCCAACACCTTCCTCCCCGACCTGACGAAAAAATTGACATTCATGGGATTGATCTTGCTTCAAAACGGCAACGCTGTCGGAGCGATTCCCCTCATAGAGAGCCTGGCGATCTCCACTGAAAGAGAGCCGGAGGAGCCAATCCCTTTTATTTCTGATCTATTATGCGAGATTTACCGACTCAACCCAGAAGTTGTCATAAATACATGGCGAGAGATCACCGAAATTGACCTGCCGGATTGGCTGACGAATGCCTAGGTAATGAGCGACCCACACAAGTGACGCGCGGAACGATAACGACCGAAGAGCTGCGGCATGGCCAGCCCCTCCCGCCTCCGACGGATCCATTGCCCGCATGACACGATCCAGGGATTATGAGACACCCACGCAGTCACAACGAGACGCACTATCTACCTGCACAAACGCCTCTTCCGTCGAACTAACATTCCAGCTTGGGAAGGCATTGGGAAGAGTCATCTCCACAAGACGCCTGAGCCATCTCCGGCCCATGCTGTCTAAGACTGTGTGTTTGGTGATCAACTATGAGGTTGATCACCAAATCCTTCCTGGAGCGCCTGGTTCCCGATGAACTGTGGGAGCTCTTCCAGCAGGTGATTCCGACGTCACAAATCAGTCAATCCTCCTCGCCGCAAAGGAGCTTGACTGCCCAAACCTGCAGACCACAGCAATGCCTTGCTACAACCAGGTCATCGGCGAAATTCGAAGTATGCAGCTCGGATAGTGTCGGTAACACGTCGCCGCCACGAGCGGTGTGGCCTGCCCCCCAGCGGTTTCATCAGCGCTGACTTAACCGCTGCGCTGTCACGCTGCGCAGCGTCCTCCGATGTGATCAACATCAGCACCGCGCACGCGCGGAGCACGAGCGCAGCAGTGTTCCGGTCGGCGTCGTGCATGAAACCGTGAGCGACGAAATTGCGCACATTGGCCCCATCGGACAGCAAAAGCGTCCGTAGAAAACGCTCCCAATCCGGGTCGAAACCACTATCGACGAGGTGCTCAAGAAAGACACCTAGACCGGGGAATTGCCCGGTGGCATCTCCGACCGCCGCCCGATAGAGCGGCTTGTTGATTTCCAACAGCAGGGCACGGGCTGCCGCTTCGATCTTGGGAGCGGCAAGATGAACACTTGCGGAATACTCACCCACCCAGTACAGCCGCAACGCCTGTGCAAGGGCCTGCGCAAGCGTGGGATGGGCACCATACTGAGAGATGAATGTCTCTAGATCGCCTTGGGCCGGTATACCGAATCGTGCCCTAGTCAGGTCCAGCGCATTCACCAGCAGCATTCCAGAACAGCCCATAGAGTACTGCTCAACCCGGGCTAGTTCATTCCGGTATGCCTCATCGTCACCGGAGATGACCTTCTTAGGAAGGTCGTTGGTGCTATAGAGTGTGACTCTCGCAATACGCGTAAACACTATCTCGTTCACGATCTGCCGTGCCGTCGCCTCGTTGCCGGCATGGTTCCCGCTGGGTGCCTCGGTGAGGAACCACACTTTCAGCGCCTCTGGCCAGTCTTTCGCGTATCGGAAGGGGCGCATAAAGTGATTGACATAAACCGGCGGAATCTGGATATCGGTTTCTATTGTTTTCCATTCGACTGGCGGCGAGGACTGTAGCCGAGCTACCGCTACCTCTTCAAGGTCCGATACTCCCAACCGGCGCGGTCGACGCCGCCTCAGCTAGGTGAAATCGGATAGTCAGCGGCTCAGTGAGCTTATCCGCTTCGGCAAGCAAGGCTGCAATCTCGACCCGGCTGGATGATCGGCACGAACAGGATCGTCTGCCGAACGCCTACGGATCAGCGCCGCTACTTCTGCGATGACCTTGGGTTCAGTGTATGTAGCTAGTGCTCGATCCAACAGGATGTTCGCTTGAGCACTGGTTGGCAACACCTGGCCCTTGCGCCCTGGTGCGGTCAGTGCCTCTAGCAGCGGGACGGCCGCATACGGATCATCGGCGCGTGTCACCACATCTCTGGCCATAACCAGCAAGGCTGCCGCTACTTCTGCTTCTAGAACTGTAGAGCCGACCGAGCGCGCCAATGTCCATGCCCGCAGCAGACCCAAGCTCTGTTCCCTGCGGCAAAGGTCGCCACCAACGGCGGCGAGATAAGCGCGTGCGGCTTTCTCCGCACTGTCGCGATTATTCTTGGCCAAGCGCAAGATGAAGACGATGTCGGCGCACCGCGCTTTTGCTATCGGATGCGATACAACATCTGTCAAGGCGACCCAAAGCGTACGTACCTCATCATCGGCGTCCCGCAACGCGCGCGGAAACAACGATTCCCCATCAAGAGGAATCAATGACGCCCCTGGCTGCGCGAAACCGCTGCTATTGCTCGTTAACACGTAGCTGAAGGTGCTCTGCACCTCCCTCACGGCCGCCGAGTCCAGAGCAGGCGTGAACCTGGCCGCCACTTGCGTCACACGAACGCTGACCTCCAGTAGACGAGCTACGCCGTCACACGCCTGGTCAGCAAGCCGCGCCAACCCAGCGACACTGGCAGGATCATGTCGGTACGCCACAAAACCTGTAGTCGTCTCCGTGGTTTCGGCTCCCATAGCCGCAGCTTAAATCATCGCATCTGCGATGGCCTTCATCGATTTCACGACCGCCACAGCGCCGGCAGCTGCCAGGTAGGTGTCTTTCCCAGGCTTGTTGGCATACCTGATAGTGGATACGCCCGCAGCATCACCAATTTCAACATCGCGCACGGCGTCGCCGATGAAGACCCACTCCGTAGGGACGGAACCAGTGGCGTCCATGGCGTCCAGCAGCAGCCGTGGACTGGGCTTCATCGATGCCGGATCACCGGGACACGGCCGAAAACGCCCGCCACCTGGCCGCTGAGGCCGTGTGCGTTCAGGTAGGCCCGGATGGCGCTACTCGCGTTGTTGCTGACCAGCCAGACGGTTCGACCAGACTCGACGCAGGCTCGGAGAACAGCCTCTTCCCCAGACGTCGGGCGAGCGAGTTGGACGGCTTCCTCTTCCAACCGTGTCAGCGCCGCATCCGCCATCGCCACCAAGTCCGGCTGCTCGATACTGATGCGCCGCAGAAGAGCGAGCGGATCGGTCTCTCGCTCCCAGCTCGCTGATGCCTACTCTCCGTTGGAGAGCAGGGTTGCGCGCAGGCACCGGGCGACCCCCGGTGCGGGAAGGCCGGCTGTTCTGCAATGAGCGGGGAGGGGTTCTGGGAACTTCCACCTACGCGTGGGTGTGGAGAGAGGCGCGCCGCTTCGCACTCACCCCTCAGCAGGTGCTCTCTCCTCTGGCTAGGCGACCCTACGACTTGCGGCATGCGGCACTGTCCACCTGGCTCAACGCAGGGGTGGACGCCACCGAGGCAGCCGCCCGCGCGAGCAACAGCGTGGAAGTGCTCCTCAAGCGCTATGCCAAGTGCCTGGATGGCCACCAAGACCAGAACAACCGCCGCATAGAGGCTGTGCTCACCCTGTGAGACTTGTTCCACGAATGGTCCACAGCTCGTAAGCGTCAATGAGATCGGGCGGGACTCCGTGAGACTGGAGACCCGCCCGTTCTTACGCTGTTCACCTGGTCAGCGGGTAGATCCGCTGACCAGGAGTTGGTGCCCCCTGCAAGATTCGAACTTGCGCTCCCGGCTCCGGAGGCCGGTGCTCTATCCCCTGAGCTAAGGGGGCCAACGAGTGTTTAGGTTACCAGCATCCAGGAGGGAACCGACACTCGAAACCCGAAGCGGTGATCTAGGGGACCGTTAGACGGCGACTTGGGAGGGCGATCATCCATAGGTGAGGTCAGCCAGTGGGGCGGATGGCGCCTCGGTAGCGGGCGCGGTAGTAGGGGGAGGTGGCGAAGATCGTCACCTTGACGACGTCACCGCGCCGTGGAGCGTGAATCATGCGACCGCCACCGGCATAGACACCCACATGAGCGGGGTCTCCCTTACCCCCTCCGAAGAACACCAGGTCTCCGGGACGAAGGCGGGAGAACGGCACCCGGCGCCCCTGCCTGAACTGGCTGCCGGTGTAGTGGGTCAGCCTGACTCCCGCTCTCGCCCAGGCGTGCAGGGCGAGTCCTGAGCAGTCGAAGCCTCCTCGGGTTGGTCCGGCGCTCGAACCGCCACCCCAGACGTACGGCCTGCCGAGTTGGCGTAGGGCCGCGGCCACGGCCATCCGGCCGGGAGACAACGCGACAGCCGCTCTCACCGGGGATAAAGAGTCTGGCCTCCGCAGAAAGGCCAGCGCGACCCTGCCGACTGTCCTGTCATGGCTTACGGCCGTCTCTGCCCCGTGTGCTTCAGAATCTCCGAAGGGACCATGGTCGGTTGGCCCCGGATCCGCTTTCTCGTCGAGCTCACCGGCTCTCCTGGGCTTGTCGTCGTCAGGTCTTCCCACTCCACCGCCTATCTGGTTCTCCTGCGCGTCGCTCTCCCCGGTCCCAGCGGACTCGCGATCCGACTTCTCCTCGGCCGAAGAAGGAGTTGCTCCCGGTGAAGGAGTGACAGGTGGAGGGACGTTCGAGAAGCCTGAGGCTCTTCCGGAGCCTGTTCCTCGTGGAGCAGCATCGGTCGGCAGAATGCTGTGGAGGCCTGTGGAAGCCGGGCGGGCGTCGGTCTCCGTTGCCCTTTCCGGTGCCGTGGCGGCCCCTGGTGAAGCCGTACGGCAGGCGCCCCGAGCCGCCTGGGACGCGTCCTCAGGAAGGTCTGACTCATCGAGAAGACCTGGCGGACCGCCCATGAGGAGCCACCTCGTCCAGCTGTCTGCGGCTTCACGGCAGGGGCGGTTCGCGGACACTCGGGGAGCGACCACAAGTGCCGTCACGAGAACAGTGATGGTGACGAGAGTCGTGATCATGCGTGACCTCCTGGGATCGACGAACGGTCGAGGCCCAGGATCGGAGGAACGGCGGGGTCGCCGGGCGACCGAATCCCGTTCTGTGGATAACTCGAGTTATCCACAGAATCGCGTTCGGCGATCGGCTTCCGCGCGTTCCCCGGTTGAAGATGTTCTCCGACGCCTCCGTACGGCGCAGCGTTCCACACCACCCCGAGGGAGAGCCCCGATGACCGAAGCCCATGACGACAGGCCTAGCCACCTCAGAAGTGAGAAACCTGACGAAAAACGTCTTCCTGGCCGGTCTCCGCCTGCGGGAACCTGTCGCCCATGAACAGCTCTGTGTACACATCCATCGAAAACCGCGCGGGACACCGCTTCGAGGAGTTAGCCTCACGCCCGTGGGCGAGCCTCTGGGAAAAGTGTTGGTGGTGGATGACGACGAGGTCATCCGACAGCTCATCGCGGTCAATCTGACCCTGGAGGGGTTCCAGGTCGAGACCGCCTCCGATGGGCAGGACTGCCTTGATCGGGTGCTGGACGTACGGCCTGACGTCATCACGCTCGACGTCATGATGCCCAGGCTCGATGGATGGATGACCGCGACGAGGCTGCGCGGCGACGAGGAGACCAGCCACATCAAGGTGGTGCTGATCACCGCGCGGGCACAGGAGGACGACAAACGGCGTGGGCTGGGGATCGGTGTCGACGCCTATCTCACCAAGCCGTTCGACCCGTCCGAGCTCATCCAGGTTGTCCGCGATCTGGCTCTGGCCGCGCACAACGGCTGAGTCCGCTCTCCTCTCCCAAGCGACGCGGCCTGTCACGACCTTCGCGGGCAACGTGGCCTGTCACGACCTCCTTCCCGGATGACACAGCACACCCGGATGACACAGCACAGTCGATTCAGAGACCCTCAAGCTGACGCCTGATCACACATCCAAGCGAGACTCCGAAGCCATCAAGACGCCCAGAGCTCCCAAGACCCGGGAGACGGCCTCACATCAAGACACGGACCTCAGAGAAGGCCCCGCTTGCGCGCGAGAGCGGCGGCCTGGGTTCGAGAAGAGACACCGAGTTTGCCAAGAATGTTGGAGACGTGCACGCTGACCGTCTTCTGGGCGATGAACAGGCGTTCCCCGATCTCGCGGTTGGGCAGGCCCTCGGCCACCAGGGCCAGCACCTCCTGTTCGCGACCGGTGAGCAGGCCCTGCTGGGCGGTGACGAACCTGGCACGCTGCCCCAACTCGGCCAGGGCAGCGGCCAGTGGCTTGGCGCCCAGGGAGTCGGCGGTCTCGACGGCGAGCCGCCACTCCTCAAGCGCGGCGGCGCGCTCCCCCGAGACGAGCAGCGCCTCGGACAGCCGCCACCGGGCACGCGCGGTCTCGTAGACGAAGGCGGGGTCGAAGATCTCGACGACTCTGCGCCAGGCCTCGACGTCGAAGCGGCCGTGCGCCCGGTGCCACTCGGCTTCGGCGCGGGCCATCCATCCCTGTCCCTCGATGCCCATCCCTGCCCTGACCACACCACGGGCGCGGGCGAGCAGTTCGTCGGCGCCCTCCGCACGGCCCAGATCGGCCAGCGCCCACAGCGCGACGGCGCTGATGCGGATCGTCCCGAGGTCGGGAGGGTCGATCGCGTCGAGGACGGCGGTGGTGTGCTCAAGGGCGAGTTCGGGATCACCCTGCCAGAGGGCGTGCTCGGCGGCCAGACCACGTGACATGTAAGCGACTAGGGGGTCGGACCAGAATGGCTTGAGCCAGGCGAGGCGCTGCTCGACCTGGGGCGCCCCCACGGCGGTCTCGACGAACAACGCGAAGGAGGACAGAACAGCTTCGGCGACCCTGCCGACCCGGGCACCGAACCCGGCGGCCATCTCCGCGGCGCGGGACCACTCTCCCCCCGAGTAGTGGATGAGCAGCTGCAGGAACCGCAGGTCCGTGCCGTAGGTGCTCCATGACAGTCCGGTGCGTTCGGCCAGCCGTACACCACGTTCGGCTGCCTCGGTCGCGCCTGCCATGAATCCGCGTTCGTACCGTATGCGGGCCTGGTGGAACAGGGCGCGCAGGTCCATGGCCAGGTCGCCGGAGTCTCGCAGGGCGACGGAGTCGAACAGCTTCTCGGCCAGCGCGGTGTCGCCCTCGTACTCGGCGCAGGTGGCGAGCACGAGGATCGCCCCCTTCTCGGCGTCGGTGGTCCCGGTGGCCCTGGCCACCCCGAGCGCGCGTTCGGCCAGTTCCTTGGCCCCGGCGTCCTCGGCGGATCGCGGTGGCCAGGTGAATGTGCGGGAGAGTGTGGCGAGTGCCCTGGCCAGGGCGGGGCTGTCCGGAGGGGCGGCCTCGACGGCCGCCGTGGCGGCGGTGATCGCGCCCTGGAGATCGTCGGAGTCGTAGAGGTAGTAGGCGAGCCGCTCACAGACCTCCGACGTGGGAGGGAGCGAACGCAGCAGGGCGATGGCCCGGTGGTTGTCGCCCATGTCGGCCGCCACGGCGGCGGTGCGCGCCGTGAGCCGTACGCGGTCGATCCCGGCGCGCTGTTCGGCGTCCGGGACGCGTTCCCACAGCTCTAGTGCCTGGTCGAAGTGGCGGTGGGCTTCCGCGGGGGCACCGAGGCTCTCGGCCTTGCGCCCTGCCTCGACCGACGCGGACAGGCCCTCCGCGAGGTCGTGGCCCGCGAGATAGTGGTAGGCGAGCTCGGCCGCCGCACCCCGACGGGCGGTGAGCAGGCGGGCGAACTCGGAGTGCAGTCTGACCCGTTCACCGGGCAGCAGGTCGGTGTAGACCGCCTCCTGGAGGAGGGCGTGCCGGAAGGCGTAGCCGTACTCGCCGTCGAGACGGAGCAGCCCGCGCGAGACGATCTCTCGCATGGCCTCGTCGAAGGCCAGGTCGGGGAGGCCGGAAACCTCCTGGAGCAGGTCGTGGTCGACCCGTCTGCCCGCTACGGCGGCACCGCGCAGCACCCGCTGGGCCTCGTCGGAGAGCACCTCGGCCCTGGACAGCAACAGGCCCGCGAGGTCATCGGTCATCGAGGAGCCCTCGGTCACGGCTTCGAGCAGTTCGGCGCCGTAGAAGGGGTTGCCCTCCGCGCGTTCGGCGACCTCGTCGATGACCTGGACGTCGGTGCCGCCGAGGGCGGTGAGATAGTCGGCCATCTCGGCCCGGTCGAGCGGGGTCAGTTCGATGGAGGTCACCGAGGGAAGGAGCCTGAGCTCGGCGAGGAGCCGACGTAGCGGGTGACGCCTGTGCAGGTCGTCGGTGCGGTAGGTGCCGACCAGCAGGACCTGCTCGGTCTGCAGCATCCGGCTGAGGAAGACCAGCAGGTCACGGGTCGAACGGTCAGCCCAGTGCAGGTCTTCGAGCACCAACAGCACGGGCCGTACGGCCAGGAAGCCGAGCATCGACCCGAACAGCCGCTGCTGGGTGAGGCCGGAGGCGCTCTCGGTGCCGGGGTCGGTGCCTCCTGGCAGCAGCCTGCCAAGGACGGGACGGGCGTCGATCTCCGCGCGCAGCTCGGCGGGAGCACCGCGTAGGGCGTCGGCCAGTGGGAGGTACGGCAGCGCGTCACCCAGCTCCGCACACTGTCCGACGAGTATGGCGAAGCCATCCCGTCTGGCCTGCTCGACCAGCTCCGTGACGAGACGGGTTTTGCCGATGCCCGCGTCGCCACCGACCAGGGCGACCCCCGACAATCCCTCGGAGGCCGTGTGGAGCAGCGCGACAAGTCTGTCGAACTCGGCCGACCGTCCGATCAGGACTCCGCTCGAAGCAGTGCCCGGAACACCGTTCAAAGCACTCCCCGTCGCTCGCTGTCCTACCCGGTGAGTATGCCACCGTACGTCGGTAACCAGGCGATTGGTAGGTGAAAGTCACTGTTCGAGGGCCTTGCTCCATGAGCGCAAGATGCTCCTAAGGTTGAGACATGGTCTCGATGTCCACGTTCCTGGTATTCGTGGTCGCGTCCTCGGCGCTCGTCCTGATCCCGGGGCCGAATCACCTGTACATCGCCGCCCGGAGCATCGCCCAGGGCAGGTCCGGCGGGGTCGCGAGTGTGTTCGGCATCGGGATGGGAACGCTGGTGCACATCGCCGCCGCGGCGGCGGGCCTGTCCTACGTGATCGCCAGGTCCGCCACGCTCTTCAACGTGATCAAGTGGGCCGGTGTCGCCTACCTGGCCTATCTGGGGTTCAGGGCACTGTTCCGCAGGCACGAGGAGACCTCCTTCGAGGCCCGGCCTCAGCCGCTTCGCGCGATCTTCCTGGAGGGCATGGTGGTCAACCTGCTCAACCCCAAGGTAATCCTGTTCTTCCTGGCCTTCCTGCCGCAGTTCGTGCACCCCGAGGCGGGGTCGGTCCCGCTGCAGATCGTGGTCCTGGGCATCACCCTCCTGCTCCTCGGCATGGTCTCGGACATGGTCTACGCGGTGGGGGCGGGGATGCTCGGCGCCAGGCTACGCGGCCGTTCGAACGCGATCGGCCGCCTCAGTGGAGTGATCTACCTGGGCCTCGGGGTCGCGACGGCACTCGCCGGACGCTCCACCTGAAAACAAGAGCACAGGTCGTCGATGAGGCGGGCCAGGGGGCCAGGGGCCGCCAGCACGCCCAGGTGACCGCGTCCGGGGATCAGGATGAGTCTGCCGTCCCGGCAGGCACGTAGGAAGGCGCGTTCGTCAGCCCTGAACGGGTCGCGGGTGCCGTTCACCAGCCATACCCGGCCTGGGTAGGCGGCCAGCGCGGCGAGTTGGTCGTGTTCGGCGACGGCGTCGACCACCTGGGGCATCGCCTCGCACCACAGCCCTCCGGCGACGATCGCGGCTCCCGTGGGGCCGGGCAGGAGGTGGCGGAAGCCGTACTCGCTGATCCGGTTGGCGCGGGAGGGGTTTCTCGCGGCGAGTCGGGCGACGAACCGGTAGACGCCGAGCATCGCCTGGCTGCTGGAGGTGCAGCCCATGGCGACCAGGCCGGCGACCTTGCCGGGAAAGCGTTCCGCAGTCGCGATGCCGACGTAGCCGCCCAGCGACAGGCCCACCACGACGGCGCTGCCGCCGAGGGAGTCGATCGCCTCGGCCACCGCGGAGGTGGCGGCGTCCATGGAGAACGGCTCTCCCGCCCGGGTGCCGTGGCCCGGGAGATCGATGGCCTTCGCGGGGCGGTCAAGGTGGGCGATGACGGGGTCCCACATGGTCGCGCTGACCCGGATGCCGTGGATGAAAACGATGGGTTGCATGGGACACCTCCGGATATGTCATGACGAATCAACCTCATTGAAACACAACGCACCGTTGCGTTGCTATAGTCGGCGCATGGCACCGCGCAAGGAGCAGCAGATCTTCCAGGCGACGCTCGAACTGCTCACCGTGAGGGGATACGAGGGGCTGACCATCGAGGGGGTGGCCGAGCGGTCCGGGGTCAACAAGACCACGATCTATCGCTGGTGGCCTTCGAAGGCGGCGCTGCTCGCCGCCGCGCTGATCCAAGCCGACCTGCTGCTGTTCGACCCTCCGGACACCGGCACCCTCAGGGGGGATTTGGAGGAGCTGGTGCGGGGAATGGCCGCGCTGCTGACCGCCTCCCCCACCTCGGACGTCGCGGTGGCGACGCTGGGCGCGGCCGTACATCATCCTGAGCTCGCCACGGCGGTCCGGCGGTTCTTCACCGACCGGTTCGCCAGGGAGGAGGCGGTCTTCGCCCGTGCCCGGCGACGCGGTGAGCTGCCGGAGACGGCCGACCCGCTGCTGATCGTGGACCTGCTCGGGGGCGCGGTGTGGATCCGGGCGATCTTCCGGGGCCTTCCGCTTGACGACGACTTCGCCGCCCACGCGGTGTCCGCCGTCCTCGACGGAGTCACCGGGAAACGCTAGAGGCCGAGTTCCCTGGCGATGCCGTCCAGCATCCAGCGCAGGCCACGTTCGAAGTCCTCGTCCGCGTCGGAAGGGCCGGAGGTGATCTCGCCCAGCAGTGGCGCGAGGTTGGGGAACTCGCCGCTTTCGAGAAGTTCGCGTAGATACGGCCGCATGAGGGCCTCGCGCTCCTGCGGTGTCCAGGTGTATCCGCTACGCCCCTCCCCCCGCAGCGTCTCCCTGATCACGAACCCCAGCGCGTAGTCGTCGACCGCCGCGATGATCCGCCACTTCCACTCGGGCGCGATCGGCAGTCCGGAGAGCGCGGCCAGCGACTGCTCGCCGTGCCGCAGGCCGTTCGGACCGACCTGGGGGTGGCTGGCGACGAGATCGACCAGCCAGGGATGACGCCGGATTCCGTCCCGCGTGTGCCGTACGACGGCCGAAATCGCCGCGCGCCAGTCGGCGGGCAGTTCCTCCCTGACCAGGATCTCCGCGTTGACCTTGTCGGCCATGAGGTCGAGCAGGTCCTCCTTGCGTTCGATGTGGGTGAATCGCCCGCGCCCCGAGCTCGGCGGCGATCCTGCGGATGGAGACGGCCTCGATCCCCTCGGCGTCGACGATCCCGATCGCGGCCCGCACGATCGCCTCGCGGGTCAGTTTCGGACGACGCCCGGCCGTCTCACGTGCCCAGACCGGTCCCTGTGCCTGCTCGGATCATTCGGCGAATGTACGGCTTAGCGCATTCCCGACACAGCGCATGAAATGACGACCCCCACCCTCCGCGCCATCTGCGTCGCCGTGGTCCTGGGCACGACCATCGTCAACGTCGCGATCGACGTTCTCGGCCGTAACCTGGGCGTTCCGCTCAGCACCGTCCAGTGGACGATCACCGGCTACACGCTCGCGCTGTCCATGACGGTCCCGGTGGCCGGATGGGCCATCGGGCGTTTTGGTGCCAAAACCGCCTGGATCACCTCGCTCATATTCTCTGGGGCCGGGTCGATCCTGTGCGGGGTACCCTGATCGCCTTCCGCGTGCTTCAGGGGATCGGTGGCGGGCTGCTCATGCCGATCGCGCAGACCCTGCTCGCCCGCGCGGCCGGTCCCGAGCGGCTGGGACGGGTGATGGCCGTGATCTCGATCCCGTCGATGCTCGCCCCGGCGCTCGGGCCGCTGCTCGGCGGAGTGCTCGTGGACCACCTGAGCTGGCGGTGGATGTTCTACGTCAACGTCCCGGTGTGCGTGGTAGCCCTGCTGCTGGCCGTACGGCTGCTGCCCGGTGGGCAGGAGCGCGGCGCCGGGCGACTGGACCTGCTCGGCCTGGCGCTGCTGTCCCCCGGGCTGGCCGCGCTGGTCTACGGGCTGTCGCGGCTCGGTGAGGCGGCGGGCGGCACCCAGGCGGTCCTGGGACTCGGCCTCGGCGCCGTGCTCGTCGTGGCCTTCGTCGCGCACTCACTGCGCCGAGGCGCCGACGCCCTGATCGACGTCGACCTCCGTGGCGGCACTGTTCTGCTACTCCGTCGGAGTCTTCGGGGTGCTGCTGCTGCTGTATTCCCAGAGTGTCCCGGGGACGAACGTGCTGGCCGCCCCGATGGGTGTTGGCGCGATCGTCACCATGCCGCTGGCCGGACGGCTCACCGACCGGATTGGCGCCCGGCTGCCCGGGGTCGCGGGCATCGTGACCGTGCTTGCAGAAGCCCCCGCCCGCGTCGTGATCGGACTCGGGCAAGGCCTCGTCACCCCGTCGATCATGGCCTCGGCCTACCGCACCCTGCCCGGGGCCGCCGTACCGGGGGCCGCGACCGCCTCGCAGATCGTGATCAGGGTGGGGAGCGCGCTCGGCGCCGCCGTGATCGCGGTCGTCCTGCAGTCGCTGTCCCGTTCGTACGGCACCGCCGCGTTCTCCGCCGGCTTCACCTGGACCTGGTGCCCGCTCTGATGATCCCTCGTCACCGGCCTGTGCCGTGACGGTGCCGGTCAGCCGGACAGCGCGCCGGGGATGCGGTCGAGGATGGGGTACGGCATGAGCCCGTAGGCGTAGAAGTCGACAGCATCCGCCCCGGCCGCCCTGGCGGCCCTGACCTTGGCGGCAAGCCGTTCCGCCGAGTCGGTGTCGGGCATGCCGGGCCGGAGCACCGCCCGCAGTTCCTTGCCCGTGGAACGACGGTAGGCGACCACGTCGTCGGCGACACGCTCGGCGTCGCGGGCGTAGACGAGCACCCCGAGCGAGGGGACCAGGTCGCCCAGGGCCACCAGGTCGACGCCGAGCTGCCAGGAGTCGTGCGCGGACAGCCCGGAAGGGGGCAGACCGTCCATGTAGCCCTTCGCCGCGCCGGTCGCGTCGAGGAAGACGAGCTTGCTGCCCTCCGCGGTGACCGCGGCGGAGACCTCGGAGACCAGCGAGGTCACCACCTCGGAACGGGCCCGCGCGTAGGAGACAACCTCGGGCCCGGCGTAGGCGGTCAGCGCGGCCCTGGTCACCTCGCCCTGCGCGGGCGGGTCGCCGTCGAGGACGCCGCCCACGATCCTGGCGCACTCCTCCCTGGCGACCTCCGCGTTGACACCGAGGTCGGCGGCGCGGCGGATGCAGAAGTCGCAGAAGCACAGGCCGAACAGGAAAACGTCCATCGGCCCGAGCTGCACGAAGCAGCGCTCGTTCTGGTAGCCGCAGCCGAAGGTGCCGAAGTGCAGCGCCTCGGCGACCACGCTGTCCACCCCCTGCCTGGCCACGGCCCTGCCGAGCGCGACCGCGTAGCGGCGGACGTCGGGATTGGACGGGCACAGCTCGGCGGGCGAACCCCGGTCACCGAAGCAGTTGCGCACGGTGACGTCGGGGTTGGCCATGCCGAGCGTGGTGCTCTCCAGGAAGACCGTCCAGCCGTGCAGTTTCAGGCCCCGCTCGGCAGTGGCCAGACGCAGTGCGGCCAGCGGCTCCTCCTCGGCGCCCGCCTGCACCGGAGGGACGAGGCGGAGCCCGTCGAACAGGTCCTCCGGCGGTGGGAAGTGGACGCCGTCGCCACGCACCGTCACCCGGGGGCGGCTGTGCGGGGTGACGTCGCGGGCGCGGCGGTAGGCGGCGGCGACGGTCAGGCCCGCCACGCCGTACCCGGTGATCCGGTCGAGGACCGCCTCAAGGCCCTCACCCCGCACGTCCTCGACGTAGACGTATAGCGAGCTGTCCAAACCGCCGCCTTCCCACGCAGTCGGTCAGACTCTAACGCGCCTTGTAGGCGACGAAGTCGATCTCAACGAGGATGTCCATCAAGTCGGAGCCGACGGTCGTGCGAACCGGGTAGGGCTGGGTGAAATACGACTTGTAGACCTCGTTGTAGGCGGCGAAATCCCGCTTGAGGTGCTGAAGGTGGACGGTCGCCTTGACCACATCGTCGAACCCGAGGCCGTGGGCCGCCAGGATCGCGCCGAGGTTGCGCATCGTCTGGTGGGTCTGCTCGGCCACGTCGGTGCCGACGACCTCACCGGTCTTGGGGTCGAGCGGGCCCGCGCCCGAGGTGTAGACGAAGTCACCGACCACGAGACCCTGCGAGTACGCCCCGACCGGCGCGGCGCCCTCGTCCGTCCGCAGTTCCTGCTTGCCACTCATGTCAAAACTCCTTCGGAGACTTTTACGACAAAAGACAGAACGTCAGAAATAGGTCGTGATCAGATCGACGACCGTGTGATCGTCGTCAACGACCGGGATGACCCGCCACTTGTCGAAGGCGGTGCACGGATGGGAGATACCGAAGGAGACCAGGTCCCCCGGCCTCACCTCGGAGCCCGGCGCGAGCCGCAGGAGCGCGTGCTGGTCCTGGACCTTGAGCACGGTCGCGCCCTCGACGGCTCCCTTCGGCACCGGCAACCCCTCGTCGAAGGGGGCGTCCCGCTTGCCGAAGCCAACCACGGCCAACCCGGGCTCGGGCACGCTCAGCACGTGCGCCCACACCTCAAGCGCCGCCCGCAGCTCTCCCTCGATCCGGTTGTACGGCGTGCGCTCCCGGTAGTAGCCGTCGTCGTGGGAGACGTAGGCGCCGCTGCGCAGCACGACCCTGGCCTGGCAGGTGGCCAGTTCCCTGCCGATCACGTCGAACCACTGGCTGCCGCCGACCGACAGGATCGGGTCGCGCACCCGCAGGTGCTCCAGCGCCTCGACCAGCCTGCCGAGGTAGGCGCGCACCTCCTGCGCGCTCCCCAGCCCGCCTTCGTAGCCCGCGACGCCCACCAACTCGACGCCGGACGCCCTCTGGGCCGCCTCTGCGACCTCAAGAAGCTCCGAGAGCGTACGGCTGCCCGCCCTGCCGCCCGCGTGTCCCAGCTCGACCAGCACCTGGAACGGCCTGCCGCCCGCGTGCTTGGACAGCGTCTCGACACCGGCGACGGAGTCGGCGAAGCAGAGGAACTCGAACGACGGGTCCTGGTCCAGCTGGGCGGCGATGGCGTCGAGGCCCGCGGGGTCGAAGACCTGGTTGGCGATGAGGATGCGTGACACGCCGAACTCGCGCAGGGTCAGCGCCTGGCTGGGAGTCGCGACCGTCAGCCCCCAGGCGCCCGCCTCGATCTGGGCCCTGACCAGCTCCGGCGACATGGTCGTCTTGGCGTGCGGGGCGAGGAGCAACCCGTGGTCGGCGGCGAATCCCGCGAGCGTGGCGATGTTGTGCTCGATCGCGTCGCGGTTGGCCACCATCACGGGGAAGCTGAAGGCCCCCCCGAACAGTGAGGACCCGACTGCCCGGCCGGGATCGACGATCCCCTTCACGTGCTACCCCCTTCGCTTCCCTTGCTGGACCCTATCCGTCAGGGTCTGATCGCCCGGCCGGGGGTGGCCCCGGTGAGCTTCCCTCCGGTGAGCACCGCGACACCGGAGACGAGGACGTCGTCGACACCGGCCGCGGGGACGCGGGGGTCGGCGTAGGTGGCCAGGTCCCGGACGCGGGCGGCGTCGAGGACGACGACGTCGGCCACCTGGCCCGCGCGGACCAGACCCCTGCCCGTCAGGCCGAAGCGGCGGGCCGGGTGGGAGGCGAGGTGGACGGCGGCCTGCTCCAGGGTCAGGTCGCCGGTCTCGCGGACGTGGTGGCCGAGCATGCGGGCGAAGGCCCCGTATCCCCTGGGGTGTGGGTGCCCCCCGACGTAGATGCCGTCGGAGCCCCCGGTGTGGGCCGGATGCCGCAGGATCTCGCGGACCGACTCCTCCCCCTGCGGCCCCTCGTCGGGACGGGCCATCACGCATCCGGCCTCAAGCCGGGTCTCGACCAGGATCCTGCGGCAGAACTCGCCCGGCTCCGTCCCGGCCCGCTCCGCCGCCTCGGGCAGCGTCAGCCCCTCCGCCCACTCGGCCCCGGGAACGTGCGAGAGGGTGATTCTCGGCCAGATCGTCTCGTCCCACTCGATCCGCTCGGACTCCAGCAGCCCCAGCGCCCTGTCCGTGTCGGCGGCCGGGATCCACGACGGCAGCGCGACCATCGCCAGGATCGTGCTGCCCCGAAGATAGGGATAGGTGTCGAAGGTGACGTCGAGCCCCTCGTCGCGGGCCCGGTCGACCAGCGGCAGCAGAGTCGCCGCGGGTCCGTGGTAGTGCGAGACGTGCACGGCGACACCGGAACGCCGGGCGATGTCCGTCACCTCGGTCATCCCGGTCGTGGCGTTGGCGCCATAGCCGCGCATGTGCGTGACGTACGGCAGAGCACCGAGGGGCGCGCAGAGCGCGGCCAGCTCGGCGGCGTCCGCGTAGCGTCCCGGGGCGTACTCCAGGCCCGTGGAGAGCCCGGCCGCCCCCTCGGACAGGCCACGCTCGACGCGGGCGAGCATGGCGGCCAGCTCGTCGGACGAGGCGGCCCGCTCCGCGGCGCCCATCACGTCGTAGCGGATCGTGCCGTGCGGCAGCAGGTAGACCGTGTTGAGCGCGCTCGCCCCGTCGTAGCCCGCCAGCAGCTCCGCCACGCTCAGCGGACCGTCCGCGCCGGGGTGGGCGCCGTTGACCGCGGCGAAGTAGCGGGTGGCGTAGGCGAAGGCCTCACGGGTCGAGGTCGGCGCGAAGGACAGGCCGTCCTGACCGAGGACGAAGGTCGTCACGCCTTGGCGCAGCGCGGCGAGCTGCACCTCGGGGTCGAAGACGAGGGCGTCGCCGTGGACGTGGCAGTCGACCAGACCGGGCATGATGTGGCGCCCCGAGGCGTCGATCACCGTCGCGGCCTCGGCCCCCGTCAGCCTGCCGACCGCGGTGATCTCGCTCCCGGTGATCCCGACGTCCGCCAGAAAGGCCGGGGCACCGGTGCCGTCCAGCACCCAGCCATCTCTGATCAGCACATCAAACGACATGCTCGGATTCAATCATTGAAGAGGGATTCCGTGCATCTTCGAGCGTTCCATCGGCCCGGCGGTGACTGTCCGTGACGCTGGAATCAGTTGTACGGCCCCCGGTTCACGCACTCGGGGCCGGAGAGCACCGGATGCTCGGCCAACAGGTCCCTGGCCCGCTGACGGGCGAGGTTCCACCCGTTCCACGGGTCGGGGGTCGCGAGCTGGTTGGCGGCGACCACGTCCCGCAGCACACAGCTACGCATCGGCTCGGGCAACCGGTCGAGCGCGGGTACGGCCTCAGCCCCGAGGTCGCCCAGGTAGACCCGGTCGAGCCGTTCGACACCCCGGACGGCGGCCTGACTCTCGGCGACCCGCAGGTCGGGGTTCCACGCGGCGAACGCCAGCAGCGCGATCCCGGTCATCATGACCATCGCCCTGGGCAGCCACGCCGCACGGCCACGCCGGGTGAGCCGTACCGCCCCCGCGACCAGGACCAGCACGAAGACGGCACCCAGCCACCAGATCGCCGCCTCGACCGAGGCGCGCAGCCGGGAGAAGCCGTAGGCGTCGACATAGAGGTCGAGCCGGTGCAGCGCGGAGGCCAGGATCACCATGGTCAGCGCGCAGAGCAGGCCGAGCAGCCCGGCCATCAGCCACCTCTCGCGCCCCCCGAGATCGACCAGCACCGAGGCCGCCGCCACGATCGCCAGCACGAACACGCTGACGACGACGAGTTGGAAGAACCCGGACCTGGCGTACTCGGCGTAGGTCAGCCCTGCTGCGGAGACCACCCACCGGGTGCTGCCGAACAGCACCGTCAGCTGCATCCCCACGAACACGGCGAACAGCAGGTTGAGGGCGACCAGCGGGGGCACCCACAGGCCCCGGCCGACCGTGAGCCGCAGCGTGGGAACCGTCGGCTCGGCCACGGGACGCAGCCCCACCAGCACCGCCGCCGCGACCAGCACCGCGAAGGCCACGAACAGCACGATCCGCACCGGCATCGACGCCGCCCAGTCCTGCGTCAGCAGAATTCGTTCGACGGCGTCGGCGAAGACCGCGTCCGCCGAGACGAACAGCCCGCCGAACAGCAGCACGAGCACCAGGCTCAGCCCGACCCCGACCAGCGCGGGCACGATCCGCCTGCGCAGGGGCACCCCCTTGACCGGCTCCGCGAGGAACCACGGCACGGGCAGCAGCGCGATCAGCACCGAGGCGCCGCCCCTGATGACCCCGAGCCAACTGCGTCCCGCCCCCGACAGGGCGAGGGCGCCCAGCAGGAACCCGGTCAGCAGGAGCGAGGCCACCAGCCCGTCGGAGTCCCTGAACACCGCGACCGTGACAAGTCCGTACGCGACCAGCCCCAGCCCGGCCGACCACGGCGTGATCCGCTGCCGCGCGACCGGCAGGACCGCGACACCCATGACGATGGCGACGAGCACGAATCCCAACCCCGCCCTGCTGTACGGCAGAGCCAGCGCCGCGACGAGACCGACACCGGCGCAGGCGGCGAGCAGCCAGCGGGGGGTGGCGGGCAGGTCGGGCCGGGGGAACAACGGCGGAGCCACATACCCTCCCGGAGGGTCCCCCCACTCGCTCCCTGGGCTGCCTCCCGAAACACTCCAGGGACCACCTCCCGGAGGGCTCCCCGAGACGTCTCTCGGCAGGCTTCCCGGGACGCCACCCGTGGGACTCCCCAAGGTGCCTCCCGAAGGACTTACCGGGACGCTTCCCGGCTGACCTTCCAAGGTTCCCTCCACAGAACCTCCTGGCAGACCTTCTGGGGCTCCCCCTGTAGAACCCGCGGCTCCTACGGCAAGACCTTCCGAGACGCTCCCCGAAGCGCCTCCGAGAGGGCCGCCCGTTCCCATCTGCCTGGCCATGTGCGCCTCCCACGATTCGCTTCCCACCGGCCCCTGTACGGCGGGACGCTCCGGCGGCTCCCCCGCGGCTCGGACGTAGGAGTCGGTGATCCCGAGCACCGTGCCGATGAACCCGCCGCCCAGCATGATCAGGAAACCGGCCAGCACCCCCAGCATCGGGCTCATCGAGGCGATGATCATCCCCGCGATGACCCCGCAGACCAGCCCGGCGATCCCACCGCTGAGAAGCCCGGCGAACGCTCCCGCCCAGTTGCGGGGTGACCGGGACCGACTCGGCACGCTCAGCACCGGCCTGGGCGGGTACATCCCGCCCGGCACCGACGGCTCCCCGGCACCGAACTCACTCCTCCGGGGACGTTCCCCGACCCCCTCGGCATACCGCGCGAACCCGGCGGCACCGGAGGACTCCTCAGCGGGCTCCCCCTCGACCGTGGGGACGACGTCCTCCTTCACGACTGACGTCACGGACTCATCCGGCGCCCCCGCGAGATCCACGTTCCTGGAAGGCGGCGCGGCGCTTCCCGGTCGCTCGATCGGCCACACGACCTTGGCGAACTCCCCCTCGACAGGATCCGCAGCCTCGGTGGAACCGTCATCGCCCTTCTCCGGGGACGTCGCGGACTCGGAAACCTCCGGCGTGGAGTCCGTGACGCACGACGCCCGGCTGAGAGACGAGCGGGACGGGACGTCCATCATGCTCCTTTCGGGGAGATCGACCACGACACGACAGCCCTCGCCGTCCTCGAAGCGGATGGAACCGCCGTGCAGCTCGACGATCTCCTTGACGATGGCCAGGCCGAGGCCGGCGCCGCCCACGTCCGCCGCCCGCCCGGCGTCCAGCCGGGAGAAGCGCTCGAACGCCCGAGCCCGGTCCTCCGGCGGGATGCCGGGCCCCTGGTCGATCACACGCAGCCGCGTCCCGGTCCCCTGCGGGACGACGTCGAGCACCACGACCCCGCCCTCCGGGCTGTGCCGTACCGCGTTGTCCAGCAGGTTGGCCAGCACCTGGGCCAGCAGGTCGGCGTCGGCACGGGTGCACAGGCCCGTGGGCACCTCGCAGCGGGCGGTGATGCCCTCCCTCGCGAGCACGGCCTCGCGCAACGCCTGCTCGCACAGCGGGCGAAGCTCGACCTCCTCAAGCTCGATCGGCCTGGCTCCGGAGTCGAGGCGGGACAGGTCGAGAAGCTGGGCGACCAGCCTGCCGAGCCGTTCCGTCTGGGACAGGGCGGTTCCCAGCGTGACGGGGTCGGGCGTCGAGACGCCGTCGACCACGTTCTCCAGGACCGCCCTCAGCGCGGTGATCGGGGTGCGCAGCTCGTGGCTGACGTTGGCGACCAGCTCACGCCGCTGCCGGTCGACCTCGCCGAGATCGGCGGCCATGGCGTTGAAGGCACGGGCGAGTTCGCCGACCTCGTCACGCGAGGTGGCGGTGACGCGCAGGCCGTAGCTGCCCTTGGCGATGGTCTGCGCGGCGGCGGCCATCTCACGCAGCGGCTTGGTCATCCCCCGGGCGAGCAACTGCATCATGACCAGGGCGAACGCGACGGCGACCGCGACACGGACGTTGCGTGAGTATCCGGCGTTGATGCCGACCTCGTTGGCGACGAACGCGGCGGCCACGGCGAGCAGCATGACCATGCCGAGCTTGACCTTGATCCTGCCGAGGAAGTCGAGGGGTCTCAATGGGGGGCCGTCCCGGTGGTCGAGTGAATGGCGGTTCGGAGAGCTTCGGATGACGGGTCAGCGGACGAGGGCGTAGCCCACTCCGTGGACGGTCCTGACCACGCCGGGGCCGAGTTTGCGGCGCAGCGCGCGCACGTGGCTGTCGACCGTCCGGGTGGCCGCCGCCTCGGAGAACCCCCAGATGTCGGCGAGCAGCCGTTCACGCTCGTACACCTGACCTGGCCGTTCCGCGAGGCGGCGCAGCAGGTCGAACTCGGTCCTGGTGAGCTGTGCCTCGGCACCCCGCACGTAGACCCGGCGCTCGGCGGTGTCGATCTCGACGTGACCGACCCGGATGACCGTGTCCTCCACGGCGAGCTGGGAGGCCCGCTCCACCCGGCGCAGCAGCGCGTGCACCCGTGCGACCAGCTCGCGCATGCTGAACGGCTTGGCCATGTAGTCGTCCGCGCCGACCCCGAGGCCGACGAGCAGGTCGGTCTCCTCGCCCAGCGCGGTCAGCATGAGCACGGGAACCGGCCTGGCCGCCTGCATCCTGCGGCAGACCTCCAGTCCGTCGAGACCGGGCAGCAGCCGGTCGAGCACCACCACGTCGGCCCCGGTCCTGGCGTAGGCCGTGAGCGCCCCCTCACCGTCGCCCACGACCTGGACGTCGAAGCCCTCGGCCGCCAGCCGGTGTCGGACGGCCCGCGCGATCGTCTCGTCGTCCTCCACCACGAGGACACGGCGTTGTTGAGGGGATGTCATGCCTCGCAGCGTAAGGGGGCCGCGTGCAGATGACCGGTGATGAATTGTGAAGGTTTCGCGCATCCCGCGTCCCCACCGGTGCCGGCGCCGACACCGTGGGGGGCGCGGGAGTGGGCCGGGACTACATGAGGATCATCCGGTGGCCGGTAATGCGGTAGCCCAGCCGGGCGAACGAGGCCGCCATGGGGGCGTTTCCCACATCGGTGTTGTCGTTGACCTGGGACTCTCCCTCGGCCGCGAAGATGTGCAGCGCCTCGGCGACCAGGTCGTCGGCGTAGCCGTGGCCACGGTGCGCGGGATCGACCCCGACGTAGCCGACCGTCGCCGAGCTGTCGTTACGCGTCGGCAGCACGGCGCCGACCAGGGCCCCGGAGGCGTCGTGGGCCAGCCGCCAACGGGAGCGCCCACCGGCCATCCCCGCGAGCACCGCGACGGTCTCCCGCGCGGTCTCCATGGCCCCCCTCGTGGCGCGGGTGCGCCGGTCCCAGTCGTCGAGGCTGCCCTCGGTGACCCTGGCCAGCAGGCCGAGCAAGGTCTCGTCGTCGTCGGCCGGGGTGAAGGTGAGGCGGGTTGACCGGGGCGGCAGGCCGTACTCGGGGATCCAGCGCAGGTTGAGCCGCTCGACGGCCCTGCGCCACCCCACCCGCTCGGCCGCGTCGATCCGGTCGGTCGCGTCGGCCAGCGCGTCCGGCCGTTCCTGCCAGTTCGCGGGCAGGAACAGGTGGTATTCGGGCCGTACGCCCCCCTCGGGCACCAGGGCGGCGTGGGCGGCCTCCAGCAGGGCGGCGCCCACCTCGACCCGGTCATCACCGTGACCGGGGTCGAACCAGTCGAGGAAGCCCGGACGGTCGGAGCCGTGCGGCGCCCAGAAGCCCGCACGCGCGACCACCTCGTCGCCGCGCAGCGCGACCCAGACCCAGCCGGAGCGGTAGCCGAGCTCTTCGAACGGCCGGGCACGCAGGCCGACACCCGAGGCGGGTAGCGGACCGTAGCTGTGGAACAGATGGAACTCGTCCGCCCGGAGCGGACGGAACAACAGATCGGACACGTGAAACTCCAGAAAGCGGTGCGCCTCCCGGATCTCAGGCGGTCTGCCGCCCAAGTCGGGGACGCGTGATCGGGTCGGTGAACATCCGCATCTCACTCCTTCCTCTCGAAGATCTGGAAGGCGGACACTAACCCCCTCGGGACCGACTCTCAATCGGATAAAACGCCCTCGGGGCAGGGTGCGGACGATCTGCCGTGGATGCCATGGCGACAGGATGTCCCAGCCCGGCGACGCCCGTCGGCACCGAATCCCGTTCTGTGGATAACTCTCCGCCTGTGGACAACGCCCATGCGTAACCACGTTTTGTTTCAGCAAGTCCTCATTCATTGGTTCATATGGCGCTAAGTGGCTATGTTGCTGTCCGCGATGGGACGGCGAACGGGGTGAGCGGGATAGACACTCAAGTGCTAGCGGGCCGCTACCGGCTGCTCAATCCCCTCGCCGAGGGCGAGACGGGAGCGGTCTGGCTCGCCGCCGACGAGATGCTCCGCCGTGACGTGGCGGTCAAGGAGGTACGGCTCCCGCCGGGCCTCGACCCCGTCAGGCGGCAGGAGGCGTGTGCCTCCGCGCTCAGGGAGGCCAACCTGGCCGCCCGCCTCAAGCACCCCTCGATCGTGACCGTCCACGACGTGGTGATCGAGCACGAGCGTCCCTGGCTCGTCATGGAACTGCTGTCCGGTTCCTCCCTTGAGGAGACCGTCCTCAGACGGCAGCCACTGCCGGTCCACCAGGCGGCCAGGGTAGGCGTGGGCATCCTCAGCGCGCTCGCCGCCGCCCACGCCGCCGGGGTCGTGCACCGGGACGTCAAGCCGAGCAACGTCTTCCTCACCCGCACGGGCCGGGCCGTACTGACCGACTTCGGCTTCGCGGCCGTCGAGGGCGAGGAGACCGCGGGACGCACCGGCCACCTGGTCGGCTCCCCCAACTACATCGCCCCCGAGCGCCTGCGCGGTGAGCGCGGCGGCCCCGCCTCCGACCTGTGGTCCCTGGGCGCCACGCTCTACTTCGCCGTTGAGGGAATGCCCCCGCACCCGGCGGAGAGCCCCGTCGCGGCCATCGGCCGGGTGCTGACCGACCCCGCCAGGCCCCCCGAGCGGGCGGGCCGACTCGGTCCTCTCCTCATGCGGATGCTCGCGCCCGAGGCCGGGGAACGGCCCTCCTTCGAGGAGGCCGCCCGCGTCCTGCAGGAGGTCGCCCTCGGCCGCCCAGGCTCCGAGGTGGCCGTCGTCCCTGCCCACGAACCCGCGCAGGAGAGCGCCCCGCCCCCGAAGGCGAACCGCAGACGTACCCTCGTGTGGGCTGCGGTCGAGGTCACCGCGGTCGTCGCGGTCATCGCGGCCACCACGGGCGTCGCCCACTTCGCCTTCGGCCGTACGGCACAGCAGGGGTCACCCAGGCTCAGCGAGAAGCCGGGCGCCTTCACCGTCCCGCTGAACATGTGCGACCTGGTCTCCGCGGCCGACGTCAAACGGCTCCTGCCCGCCGTGCAAGGCGCGGGCGAGCAGACGAACCGGGGTGGCTGCCAGTGGACGAGCCCCGGGATCGGCCTTGAGGTCGTCCCGGTATCCGACAAGCAGTGGGGCAAGAGCCCACGCCAGGCCCACGAACTCCTCGTCAACCAGCGCAACGCCACACTGCCCAGCGGACAGATCGGGTGGAGCTGGTCCGAGATCCGGGCGGGCGCGCGCTCGGCCAGGACCACGGGACCGCTCACGGTCAAGCCCGCCGGTGACGAGGCGTTCGGCTACGACCTGTACGAGAACAGGAAGACCGGCAGGCTCGAACAGAGCCACGTGGTCCTCCGCGTCGACAACCTGGTCCTCGACGTCTCCTACACGGTGGTCGACGGCTCCAAGGACGGCCCCGCGATCCAGACGGGCGCCCACACCGCGGCGACCTGGGTCGCGCAAACGCTGAACAAACAGAAGGCGAGAGGATGAACCGTCCAGACGTCCCGGGCTCGCAGGGTAGGCGTTCGGGGAGGCACGCGGTGGACGTGCCCGGGTCCGCGGTGCTCGAACAGACCTCCCTGGAGCAGGTGGTCGAGCGGCTCGGGCCGTTGACCCCGCAGCAGGCCGCGACCGTCGGCCTGGCCGTGCTGGATCAGCTCGTGGCCGTGCACAACCGGGGGATGCTCCACGGTGACGTACGGCCTGGCTCGGTGCTGGTCGGTCCCCACGACCGGATCACCCTCGCCGCGCCCACCCTGCGTTCCCCGGCGTTCACCGCCCCCGAGGGGGTGACGGGGCCCGCAGCCGACCTGTGGTCGCTCGGCGCGACCCTCTACACCGCCGTCGAGGGACGTCCGCCCTCACCCGGTGGGTCCCTGGACAACGCGGGGGCGCTGGGTTCGGCACTGTTCGCCCTGCTTTCCGGTGACCCGGCCCAGCGGCCCGAGCCGGGGGTGCTGCGCAACACCCTGCTCGACCTGTCGCGCAACGGCGGCCACACCCCGCTGCCGCCGGTCCGCGCGGACGTGGCGCCGCCGCCGTCCACCTGGGCGGCCTCCGCGCCCTTCCCCACGGATCTTCCGCAGGTCCCCCCGGCTTCCTCGTTCCCCTCGGACCCGTTCTCCTCCGATCCTCTCTCCTCGGTCGCGTTCACCTCGGGGCCGTTCACCTCCGGCCCGTTCAGCTCGGACCCGTTCAGCTCGGGGCCGCCACAGCCGATGGGACCACCACAGCCGATGGGGCCGACAGGGCCGGTGGGACCGCCACAGCCGGTGGAGCCGATGAGCCCAGTGGGGCCGGTCCCGCCCGCGGGCCCCCAGGACGAGGCCGTACCCGCCCAGGAGCCACCCCCCGCGTCCGAGGAGGCCGTCCCCACCTCCCCCTTCCCGAACCAGGCCCAGAAACCCCAACCACCGCAGCAACCCCAACAGCCCGTCTCACAAGAGCTGGTCCCCGTCCAGGAGAGCCCCACGCGTCCGGCCACGCCAACCCCACGATCGGGCGTGCTCGTCCCCCGCCCGATCGTGGGATTGACCGGTGGGCTGCTGCTGGCCATGGCGGTCACCATCGGCGTCCTGCTCTCCCAGCGGCTCGGGGCTCCCACCGAGGAGGCCGACGCCCGCGTCCCAGGGCCGGGAGGTGCCCTGTTCGCCTCGGCGCCCAGGGCGTGCGGTCTGCTCGACGACAAGCAGGTCGCCGAGGTCGTGCCCGGTTTCCGCAGCTCCGAGGTCGAGGCCACCACCTGCGACTGGCTCAACCAGCAGGACTGGCGCAAGCCGAGCACCGAGAAGTTCGACCTCACCGTACGGCTGGTCGCCCAGAAGCAGGACGCCTCCGGCGTGACGCGTGCCAAGCAGTACCTCGCGGGCAAGAGGCAGGACGTCGCGACGAGCACCTCCGACCCCAAACCCACGCCCCCGAAGGACCTGAAGGGCGTCGGCGAGGAGGCCTTCACCACCGGTTCCTACAGCAAGTTCAACCTGTACGGCGGGGCCTACAAGGTCACCGTGGTCCTCCGGGTCAGCAACCTGATCGCGGAGGTCGAGTACGGCCGGGGCGGTGTCAAGGACGACGCGGACGGCCAGATCGCGGCGGGGGCGGAGAAGGTCGCCCGCTGGCTCACCACCTCCCTGAAGACCAATGGCTGACCCGGCACCCGTGCTCGCGGGCCGTTACCGGGCGATCGACCGGCTCGGCGCGGGCGGGATGGGCGTGGTCTGGCGGGCCAGGGACGAGCTTCTGCACCGCGAGGTGGCGATCAAGGAGGTGCTGCTCGGCAGGAACCTGACCGAGGCCGAGCGGACGGAGGCGCGTGAGCGCACCCTCCGCGAGGCGCGGGCGGCGGCCCGGCTGAGTCACCCGTCCATCGTGGCGGTGCACGACGTCATCGCCCAGGAGGGGCGCCCCTGGATCGTGATGGACCTCGTCAGGGGCCGTTCCCTCGACCGGGTCATCCGCGCGGAGGGGCCGTTGCCGCCCCGGCGGGTGGCCGCGATCGGCGTCGCGGTGCTCGACGCGCTGGCCCTGGCGCACGGCAGGGGCATCATGCACCGCGACGTGAAACCGGCCAACATCATGCTCGCCGACGACGGCGGGGTGTTGCTGACCGACTTCGGCATCGCGACGGTCGAGGGGGACGCCCAACTGACCTCGGCGGACTCGCTGGTCGGCTCCCCCGGCTACATCGCCCCGGAGCGGCTGCGCGGCGGGGACGGCCCGGCCGCCGACCTGTGGTCTCTTGGCGCCACGCTCTACGCCGCCGTGGAGGGGCGGGGGCCGTTCCAGCGGGGTGTCCCGGTGGCGACGCTGGGCGCGGTGCTGACCGAGCCGACCCCGTTCCCCGCCCACGCGGGGGACCTGGCTCCCGTGCTGCTGGCCGTACTGGAGAAGGATCCTCGGTTGCGGCCCGGTGAGGCGGTGCTCCGTACGGCGTTGCAGCGGGTGGCGCAGGGGTTGCCGCCGGGGCCGTTGGCGCCCTCCGCCGAGCCGGTCACCGAGCCCACGGGAACCCCCCGGGTGGGGCGGGGCCGTACCGGATGGCTCGTCGGCGGCGGGGTCGCGGTCGTGGCGGCCGGGGTCACCGCGGCCGTGCTGCTGACCACTGGAGGAACCGCGGCGCCGTCACCCTCGCCCTCCCCCTCGGGGACGAGCGTGGGGCGGTTCGCGGCCGATCCCGACCCGTGTTCGCTGCTCGGTGAGGCCCAGGTCCACGCGCTCGGACCGACCTCCGCGCCGCTCTCCGTGGAGGCGAAGGGGGACGACGAGGCGTACTGCGCCTGGAGCGACGCCGGAAGCGATCCCTCGCTCAGGGTGCAGTTCAGCCGCAAGACCCCGGTGTCCGGCAAACCGGCGCCGGAGGTCGCCCACGCGTTCTTCTCCTCGGAACGGGCCAAGATCAAGGCGGACGAGGGGACCTCGCCTGTCGGCTGGGTCGGCCCGCTGCGCGACGTGAGCCGGGTCGGCGCCGAGGCGTTCACCTACGACGTCGGCGCCCTCGACCGGGCGCACACGGTGGTCCGCTTCCGGATCAGCAACCTGCTGGTCGAGGTCAACCTGTCGGAGAAGGCGAAGAAGGTGAGCCCCGAGTTGCGCGCCAGGGGTCTGCGCGCCGCCAGGCTCGTCGCCGAGGAGCTGAACAGCCGTGACTGACGTGCCGTCCCCCGACCCGGGTCTGCTGGCCGGGCGTTACCGGCTGCTCGAACGCCGTGACCACACCGGCACCTCGTGGCGCGCCCGCGACGAGCTGCTCGGCAGGGAGGTCACGATCGCCGAGGTACGGCTGCCGCCTCCCGGCCCCGGCCGTGACCGGCTGCTGGGGCAGATCCGTGCGGCGGCCGACCTCAGGCATCCGGGCGTCACCACCCTGCACGACGTGATCTCGGCCCCCGACCGGATGTGGCTGGTCGCGGAGGCGGTGACGGGCCGTTCGCTGGTCCAGATCGTCAGGCACGAGGGTCCGCTCCCCCAGGAACGGGCGGCCGAGGTGGGCCTGCGGGTGCTGGACGCGCTGAACGCCGCGCACGAGCGGGGCGTCAACCTGGCCGCGACCCCCGACACCGTGGTGCTCACCTCGGACGGCCGGGTCGTGCTGACCGGCATCCTGAGTCTCTCGGGGACCGACGAGCTGCGGGACCTGGGCACCACCCTGTTCACCGCCATGGAGGGCAGGGCGCCGACCACCGGGTCGCAGACCGTCCCCAGGATGGCCGACGGCTCGCCGCTCACCGACCCTTCCGAGTTCACCGGCGGGATGACCACGAGGTCCGGGGTGCTGGCGCCGATCGTCGAGGGCCTGCTGGCGGACGATCCCGCGCGGCGGCCGGACGCGACCTCGGTCCGGCTCGCGCTCGAACAGGTCTCCCCCAAGCCCCCGAGGTCCCGGCTCAGGTCTCCGCTCGTCGTCGCGGCGATCGCGGCCTGCGTGCTCGCGGTCGCGGGAGGGGTGGTCTGGGGCGTGTCCCGCTCCTCCACGCCCGCCGTCGAGGCGGCGCCGTACGTGGACCCCGGGCCCTTCACCACGAAGCCTGACCTCAGGGGGCTCTTCACCGCCGAGCAGCTCAACCAACTGGGCGTGAAGACCGTCCCGAGCGGCACCGGCGAGGAACCCCACTGGGGCACGGCGAACTCGAAAGACCCCCGCAGCCTCCAGCGCCAGCTCTCCGTCGAGGAGCGGCTGTTCCCTTCGGCGGACAAGGCGTCCGAGTCACTGGCCGGCAGCGTGGCCTACACCGCCAAGCACCGGACGAACAAGTACGGAAGCCCGCAGACCCCCCTGCGGCCGGTCAGTGGACTGGGCAACGAGGCCGTCGTCGGCGAGGTCACCGGGGGCAGCTACTCGGTGACCGTGATCGTCCGGGTCAACAACCTGCTCCTGACCGTCCAGTACCAGAACTCCGGGGGCCCACCCGACGAGGAGATCACGCGCAACGCCCTGGCCGCGGCCAGGTGGGCTGTCGAATCGCTCAGCCGGGGACGCTGATCCAGGACGGGTCAACACGATATATCTCGGATGGAACCCGGGAGGGCGCCCACGCGTTGGACAGGAGACGCACAATGAACGACAGGCGGGGCGCGCGCTCCGCGTTCGGAGGAAGTTGACGATGTCGCCCGTCCAGAAGTATCTGCTCGGCGCAGGCGCGGTGGTGTTCCTGTCGTGGCTGTTCCTGCCCAACCTGCTGTTCACGCTCGTGCTCGTGGGTGTCATCGCCGCCCCGATCGTGGGCTATCTGATGCTCGACCCCTCGCAGCGCGCCAGGCTCAAGCGCGCCCGCAAGCGCGGCATCGGACGCTGACCCCTCGCCGGACGGGCCGCGGCGCTCCCGCGGCCCCCTCCGCCACAGAGGTCAGGCCGTCGCCAGTTCGGCCTCGACCCGCCGGGTGACCCTGCGCTCGAAGACGAACGACAGCAGCGGGATGGTGCCCGCGAGCATCACCCCGGCGATGTACGGCCACGACCAGCGGGCCTTCATGCCCAGGTTCATGGTGGCCACGAGATAGATCATGTAGAGGAAGCCGTGGATCGGGGAGACGACCCTCGACGGCCCGTCGATGTCAAAGCCGTACCTCAGCACGATGCACGTGACCAGGACGAGCAGCATCACGCCGACGACGTACGCCAGGATGCGGAAGGGCTTGAGGGCGGATTCCACGGTCATCTACCTCGGTCTGGGAGTTCGGACACTAAACGATATGTCGGCTTCCGCGTGCCTCAGGCCGCTGCGGGCTCGGGCTTGTGCTCCCGCCCCGCCGTACGGCTTCGCACCATGTCACGCAGGAAGTGCCACCACATGAAGACCGCGAAGAGGCCGAAGATCCACCACTGGGCGGCGTAGGCGAGGTTGCGCCAGGTGAACCCGCCCGGCTCGGTCGGGGGTGCGACGGCGACCGGTTTGACCGCCACCGCGGGGGCCGGGCTCTGGGTGGCCGCGACCACGAACCCGTCACGCAGCTTCACCCCGCGCCACAGATTGATCAGCTCCGCGGACGAGACGGTCAGCACCTGCCCCTCGGGCAGCCGCTCCGACCCGCGCCGCACACTGTCGGTCGCCTCAGAGGGACGCAGGCGCCCGGTCACGGTCACCGTTCCGGTTGGTACGGCGCCCGCCCCCACGGCCGGGTCGTCCGCCCCGGAGACCCAGCCCCGCACGACGGGAACGGAGGTCCCGTCGCCGAGGTCGAGGGCGGTGAGCAGCCACGCCCCACCGTCCCGCCCGGCGACCAGCAGTTGCCGGGAGGCGTCGAACGTCCCCGAGGCCGTGACCCTGCGGCTGACCGCGTCGCTCGTCATGTGCCTGCCCGGCTGGGTGAGGGTCGCGACGGCCACCGGCGCGGGGTCCTGTGCCGCCTGCGGCTTGCCCGAGTCCTCGAACACCCCAAGCTGCCAGCGGCCGAGCAGCGCGCACGCGACGAGCGCTCCGATCGCGAGCAGGTGAAGCACCAGCGCGCGGGGAGAGAACAGGGTCCGGAGCATGACACCACGCTATCCGCCTGACCCGGCGGTCCTGTCTTCAGCACCGCCCACTGAACGCCCAAGCACCATGCATGCCCACGAAAGTGACATGAACCGGTAGTGACGCGGTCATGGATGTCGCTAGAGTCAGCCCCATGTCTGAACCTCAGATGGACCCGGCGGGCAACACCCAGCAGTTCAAGGCGTTCGCCCAGCGTAACGAGCCCGAGGCCGCCCCCGCCAAGCGGTCGCTGCTCACGCCGATCCTGATCGTGGTCGGGGTCCTGGTCGTGGCGGTCCTGGCCTTCCTGCTGTTCCGCTAGGGCAGGGGTCCGAAGCGCCGACGACACTCGCCGTCGGCGCGTTTCGCGTTCTCCGGGGCCGAGAGATCGTCAGCGGTGTCCGCTCACCACCAGCGCGCTGCCGCCGCCCCTCCTGACCGGCTCCGCCACGGCCTGGACCCTGCCGCCGCCGAGGAACTCAAGGCCGGTGGCCGCGCCGATCTCCGGGTTCAGCACGAGGCTGTGCCCCCTGGCCGTCAGCTCGGGGCCGTAGCGGTCGATGAAGCCCTGCTCCGCCTGGGTCTGGGCGGTGTTGCGCTGGGTGGCGCGCGGCGCGGCCAGCGCCTGGGGCAGCGTCATGCCGAAGTCCCAGCGGTTGACCAGGATCTGTAGCACGGTCGTGATGATCGTCGAACCGCCCGGCGAACCGACCGCGAGCAGCGGCTCGCCGTTCTTCAGCACGATCGTCGGCGCCATGGACGAGCGGGGCCGCTTGCCGGGACCCGGCAGGTTGGGGTCGCCGGGGGCCGGGCCGAAGGTGAAGTCGGTCAGCTCGTTGTTGAGCAGGAACCCGCGTCCCGGGACGACGATGCCGTTGCCGCCGGTGGACTCGATGGTGATGTTGTAGGCCACGACGTTCCCCCACCGGTCGGCCACCACCAGGTGCGTGGTCTCCGGCCCCTCCGCGGGCGTCGGCTTCTGACTCTCCGGGGGTACGGCACGGCACGGCCCGTAGGAGCCGTCCGGGTCACCGGGCGCGGCCGGGGCGGGGATCGCCCGCTCCCCGACCAGGCAGGCGCGCTCCTTGGCGAACCCCTCCGACAGCAGCTGCCGCAGCGGCACCCCGGGGATGTCGCCGACATACTTGCCCCGGTCGGCGAAGGCCAGCTTCGAGGCCTCCAGATACTCGTGCACGCCGACCCTGGGCAGCGCCTGCAGGATGTTGAGCGCCTCCCCGACCGTCGAGCCGCCGGAGGAGGCGGGCGGCATGCCGTAGACGTCGTTGTCCTCGTAGGTGACCCTGGTCGGCGCACGCTCGACCGCCCGGTAGGCGGCCAGGTCGGACAGTTCCATCAGGCCGGGCCGTACGGTCCTGGTCGAGCCCGGGGTGACCGGTGGCCGTTTGACGGTGGCCACGATCTCGGCGCCGAGGCGCCCGCCGTACAGCCAGGAGCCGCCGCGTCTGCCGAGTTGCCGGTAGGTGTCGGCGAGCTCGGGGTTGCGGAAGGTCGAGCCGACCGCGGGCAGGGCGCCCCCGGGGAGGTACAGCTTCGCGGTCGAGGTGAGGTCCTTGAAACGGGCGGCGTTCGACGCCGTCTGGTCGTGGAAGGTCTGGTCGACCGTGAACCCCCGCGAGGCGACCTCGATCGCGGGCTTGAGCGCCTCGCCGAGGGAGAGCGTGCCGAACCGCCTCAGGGCAAGCTCCCACTGCGCGACGCTGCCGGGGACCCCGGCGGACAGGCCGCTGGTCACCGCGTCGTCGAACGGGATGCCCTCAAGCGAGGTGGGTCTCATCGCCTTCGGCGCGGTCTCCCTGCCGTCGATCGTGTGGACCCTGCGGTGGCGGGCGTCGTAGTAGACGATGTAGCCGCCCCCGGCGAGTCCCGCGGAGTAGGGCTCGGTGACGCCGAGCGTGGCGGCGGCCGCGACCGCGGCGTCGATCGCGTTGCCGCCCCTGCGCAGCACGCCGAGCGCGGCCTTGCTGGCGTCCAGGTCCACGGTCGCGACCGCGCCACCGTATCCCTCGGCGACGGGTCGTTTCTCCTGCTGCTGTTGCTGTCCCGGCCCCGGTGGAGCCGCGGCGGCGGGCCGTACGAGAAGGACGGAGCTTCCCGCCAGAATCGCGGCGGCGAGCACGGCTGAGCCTCGACCGATCATGTTGGCCTCCCGCAGCCCAGCTTGACTCAGTTGACCGTAACTGTCAGCCCCCTCCTACTCCCCGCGACGTAGCCACGCCTGCCTCCGGGGGCGGACGCGCAGGTCAGGGCCTGGACGTAAAGTGCACACCGTGCGCGTCACCCGCCTGTCCCTCCCCCTGCTCCCGCTCCTGGTGGCCGTCGTCCAGGTCGCGGGCAGCACCGGCGCGCAGTGGAACCAGGTGCACAACTCCGGCCTGATGCGGGTCCCGCTGGACGCCGTCGGTTACGCGCTGCTGGTCGCGGGCCCCCTCGCCCTGGCCGTACGGCACCGCAACCCCGTCCTCTGCCTGGCCGCTACACAGGTCGTGACCTGGGCGTACGTCGTCCTCGGCTACTCCTACGGCCCGGTCTTCGCCAGCCCGGTCATCGCGATCTACAGCGCCGTCTCCTCGGGGCACCGCAGGGCCGCCTGGCTGACCGGGGGGCTGATGTACGCCTTCTTCTCGGTCTACGCGTCCTGGTTCGCCAACCTGCCGATCCCCTCCTGGTACCACAACCTCGCCGTGGCGGCCTTCGTCGGCGTGGTGCTGGCGGCCGGGGAGTACACCGGGGCCAGGCGCGAACGGCTCGCCGAGCGGGAGCGGGTCGCGGCCGAGGAGTCACGACGGCAGGCCAGCGAGGAGCGCCTGACCATGGCCCAGGAGCTGCACGACGTGCTCGCGCACAACATCTCCCTCATCCACGTGCAGGCCTCGACCGCGCTGCACCTCATCGACGACCATCCCGAGCAGGCCCGTACCGCGCTCACCACGATCAAGCACGCCTCCAAGGACGTGCTGACCGAGATGCGCTCGGTGATCAGCGTGCTCCGCGAGGGCGCGCCCCGCTCCCCGACGGCCGGGCTCGACCGCCTCGACGAGCTGACCGGCCGCGCCGAGCACGGCGGCCTGACCATCGAACGGAAGGTCGAGGGCCGGGTCAGGCCACTGCCCCCGGGAACCGAACGGGCGGGCTACCGCATCGTCCAGGAGGCCCTCACCAACGCCGCCAGGCACGCCCCCGGCTCGACCGTCACGGTTCTCCTGAGGTACGGCTCGCGCGAGCTGCTCATCCGGGTCACCGACACCGGTGGGGTCGGCGCCGCCGAATCCCTGGGCGGCGGAAACGGCATTCCCGGCATGCGCGAACGCGCCTCGGCCCTCGGCGGCACCCTGACCGCGGGCACGCACGGACGGGGCTTCCGCGTCGAGGCGCGGCTGCCGATCCCGGAGGAAACCGCATGATCAAGATCGTCCTCGCCGACGACCAGGCGCTGGTCAGGGCCGGGTTCCGCGCCCTGCTCGACGCCCAGCCCGGGATGACCGTCGTGGCGGAGGCGGCCGACGGCGCCCAGGCGCTGCGCCTAGCCGCCGAACACCGGCCGGACGTGGTGCTGATGGACATCAGGATGCCCGGCATGGACGGCCTGACCGCGACCAGGGAGATGCCCCCGGGGCCGAGGATCATCATCCTGACCACCTTCGAACTGGACGAGTACGTCTTCGAGGCGCTGCGCAACGGCGCCAGCGGGTTCCTCGTCAAGGACACCGAGCCCGCCGAGCTGATCCAGGCCGTCCGCGTCGTCGCGGCCGGGGACGCGCTGCTGTCGCCCGGGGTGACCCGCCGCCTGATCGCCGAGTACGCCAGCCGCGCCAAGGCGCCCCACCCCTCCCAGGACCTCTCCCTGCTGACCGAGCGGGAGCGGGAAGTCCTCACCCTGGTCGGGACCGGGATGACCAACGACGAGATCGCCCAGCGGCTCTTCATGAGCCCCGCGACCGCCAAGACCCACGTCAGCCGGGCCATGATGAAACTCCACGCCCGCGACCGCGCCCAGCTCGTCGTCATCGCCTACGAGTCGGGCCTGGTCCGCCCGGGGTGGTTGTGAGCCCGATCAGGGAAAACCCGTGTCCGCACGGCATGTCGGCGATACCCTGCGTGTTCTCAAGGACACGAAGGGAAACAATCGTGCTTATGACATCACGACGGCCCGCCACTCTGAGGCCCACTCCCGAAACCGCGTCCCACCCCCTGCCCGGGACGCCACGCGAATTGTTCGAGGCCCTCCCCCAGCTTCCCGGGCTTCGTACCGAGATCATCGACGGGAGACTCATAGTGAGCCCGGTGGGCACCCCCGAGCACGGCTGGACCGCGACACTTCTTTCCTACGAGCTGCACCCCTTGGTCAGGGAGCGCGGCTGGCACGCCTACACGGGCAATGTCGATGTCTGCATCGACGGGCCTCGCGACCCCGTTGAGCCCGACTTCGTGCTCGCCCCGCCCGACTGCCCCCGTTGGGGAGAGCGGGAGCTGCTGTCGTCCGGGTTGATCATGGTGGCCGAGATCGTCTCGCCCGGCAGTGTCAACGACGACCGCGACAGGAAGCCCGGCATCTACGCCCTAGGCGGGGTTCCCGTGATGGTCGTTATCGACCCCGTGGCCAGCCCGGCGACCGTGACGGTCCTCAGCGACCCCAAGGAGGGGGCCTACCTGACCTCGACCCGGGTCGCTATGGGGTCGCCCGTGCACCTCCCGGAGCCGGTCGGCTTCACCCTGGACACCTCGGTCTTCGTGCGCTCCTGACCTGACGCCTCCCGGCCACGGGTACGCCCGGTGCCGTACGTCGTGATGAGACGTGGGGGCGATGGCCCGTGGCCTCGCGCGCGGGAGGGTGGGAGGCGTCGAAGGAGGTAGGAGATGAACGTTCTCGCTGTCGGTCACGCGCCCTGGTGGCCGATTTTCCCGCTGTTCTGGGTGCTGGTGTGGGCCGGGGTCGCGACGCTGGTGGTGCGGGCGCGGCGGCGGGGCCTGGGGCCGTGGAGCGGCCGGACGGTCCAGACACCGCAGGAGAGCACGACGGCGGCGGCCGAGCGGATTCTCGCCGAGCGGTACGCCAGAGGAGAGCTCGGCGCCGAGGAGTATTTCGAGCGGATGTCGGTGCTCAGAAGCGGCGCGCTCTGAAAAAAACTGGCGTGTAATGACAAGTCCGCCGTAAAGCGAAATCGGCACGGTCCGAAAAGAATTGGCGCCGGAAGCCGGACACCCGAATGTGAATAACCGGAAAGCCGAAGGCCCGGCGCGGTGACACCCCGTCGTCGTATGGTTACGTGCTCCCTGTTCGCTGGGCCACGAGGAGGACGACGTGGGGTGGCCGGAGGGCACGGAGGCGGCCCGGCGGCGCGCGCTGCTCTGCGAGGACGCCGGTGATCTCGACGCCGCGAGGCGGTGGCACCGTGAGGCCGCTTCCGGGGGCGATCTGACCTCCGCCCATGACCTGGGCTCCCTCGCCTACGGCCGGGGCGAGGAGGACGAGGCGCTGCGCTGGTGGGAGCTGGCCGCCCGTGGGGGCCACACGGGCGCGGCCTACGAGCTCGGCCTGTTCCTGCAGGCCAACCGCGATCCCGAGGGCGCGGAGGCGTGCTACCTGCCGGCCGCGGGGACGGGTCATCCCGGGGCGGCCTCCCGGCTCGGCGGGCTCGTGCTGGCGCGGGGCGACCTGCGGGCGGCCCGCGTCTGGTTCGAGCGGGCCGCGGGGGCGGGCCGTACCGGTGACCAGCGGATGGCCGGGTTCGTATGTCTGGAGCTCGGTGACGTGCCTGCGGCGCGCCGCTGGTTCGGCAGGGCCGCGGCGGGCGGCGATCCCGAAGGGGCCTTCACCCTCGGCCTGCTGCTCATCGCCGAGGACGACGACCTGCCGGGCGGGCTGCGCTGGCTGCGCAGGGCGGCGCAGACCGGGCATCGGCGGGCCGCGGCCGAGGTGGCCTCGTTGCTCTCCCGGCGGCCTCTCTTCTGCGAGCCCCCGGCCCGGGGCGGGTCGGACCTGGTCGTCGAGCCCGAGCTGGCCGCCCGCGCCGAGCTGGCCTCGGCCGTCGCCGGGCGGGGCGGTGTCCCGCTGCGGGCGGACGATCTGGCCGAGATCCTCGGCACGTGGGACCTGCTCACCAGGTCGTTGCGTGACCACGCCGACGTGGCGGGCTGGCTCGCGGGCCGCAGCGGGCTGCCCCAGGAGGCCATCGAGCGCCTCGGGGCGGTCAGGGCCGGGGTCGCGCGTCCCCGTGGACCGGCCTGGCCTTCACCCGCCGAGGTCGGCTCCGCCCTGGTGACGGCCCGTGAGCTGTGGGCCAGGCTCGGCCGTACGGCGGGAGCGCGGTGAGGGGGGCCGTGACCCGCGTGCCGGGAGCGCGGGGCACGGTCGCGGCGAAAAGACGGTCAGTCGGCGATGACCTGCGAGACCGGGGTGTACGGCAGGCCGAGGGCCTGGGCTACCTGGTCGTTGGTGAGCAGGCCCGCGTGGGTGTTGAGGCCCAGGGCGAGGCCCACGTCCTGCTGGAGGGCCGACTTCCACCCGAGGCCCGCGAGCTTGACCGCGTAGGGCAGCGTCGCGTTGGTCAGGGCGTAGGTGGAGGTGTTGGCCACCGACCCTGGCATGTTGGCCACGCAGTAGAAGACCGAGTTGTGGACCTGGTAGGTCGGCTCCGCGTGGGTCGTCGGGCGGGAGTCCTCGAAGCAGCCGCCCTGGTCGATGGCGATGTCCACCAGGACCGAGCCCGGCTTCATCCTGGAGACCAGTTCGTTGGAGACGAGGGTCGGCGCCTTGGCCCCGGGGATCAGCACGGCGCCGATGACCAGGTCGGCCTCCAGGACCTCCTTCTCGATGGCGTAGGAGGTCGAGACGAGGGTCTTCAGACGGCCCTGGTAGACGGCGTCGATGAAGCGCAGCCGGTCGATGTTGAGGTCGAGGACGGTGACGTCGGCCCCCATGCCGACCGCGATCTGTGCGGCGTTGAGGCCGGAGACGCCGCCGCCGATGACGACGACCTTGGCCGGAGCGACGCCGGGCACGCCACCGGGCAGCACGCCCCTGCCGCCGTTGAAGCGCATGAGGTTGTAGGCGCCGACCTGCGGTGCCAGGCGGCCCGCGACCTCCGACATCGGGGCGAGCAGCGGCAGGGTGCCGTTGACCTGGACGGTCTCGTAGGCGATGCCGGTGACCTGCTGCTTCAGCAGGGCGTCGGTGCACTCGGGGCCCGCGGCCAGGTGGAGGTAGGTGAAGAGCACCTGCCCGGGGCGCATGCGGTGATACTCCTCGGCGATCGGCTCCTTGACCTTGAGGATCATGTCCGTCTCGCCCCACACCTCGTCAGCGGTGTCGAGGATCTTGGCTCCGGCGAACAGGTACTCCTCGTCGGGCAGGTGCGAGCCAAGGCCCGCGCCGCGCTGCACGTAGACGTCGTGGCCGTGTCGTACCAGCTCGTGGACGCCCGCCGGAGTAGCGGCGACGCGGTACTCGTGGTTCTTGACCTCGGCAGGCACGCCGATCTTCATAATCGGTCCTTTCGGCTTCCAAAGGATGTCACCGCATCGCTCGCCGAACGTGGTGACGTTTCAGCGAATGCCGTGACGATTGGGTGAGAACCATTGTGCTGCTGCCGAGGTGACGTCAGAGACGATTCCACGCTTCTGTCAGGACCGAACGCAGGATCGACTCGATCTCGTCGAACTCCTTCTGGCCACAGATGAGCGGCGGGGCGAGCTGGATGACCGGGTCGCCCCGGTCGTCGGCGCGGCAGTAGAGCCCGGCCTCGTACAGGGCCGAGGACAGGTAGCCGCGGATGAGGCGCTCGGACTCGTCGAGGTCGAAGGTCTGCTTGGTCGCCCTGTCCTTGACCAGCTCGATGCCCCAGAAGTAGCCGGAGCCGCGCACGTCGCCGACGATCGGCAGGTCCAGCAGGCGCTCCAGGGTGGCGCGGAAGACCGGCTCGTTGCGGGTCACGTGGCCGAGCAGGTCCTCGCGTTCGAACAGGTCGAGGTTGGCCAGGGCCACGGCGGCGGAGACCGGGTGTCCGCCGAAGGTGTAGCCGTGGGCGAACATCTCGGTGCCGTCCTTGAACGGCTCGAAGAGGCGCTCGGAGGCGATCATGGCGCCGATCGGCGAGTAGCCGCTGGTCATGCCCTTGGCGCAGGTGATGATGTCGGGGACGTAGTCGAACTTCTGCCCGCCGAACATCGTGCCGAGGCGGCCGAAGGCGCAGATGACCTCGTCGGAGACGAGCAGGACGTCGTACTCGTCGCAGATCTCGCGCAGCCGCCGGAAGTGTCCGGGCGGGGGCGGGAAGCAGCCGCCCGCGTTCTGCACCGGCTCGACGAAGACGGCGGCCACGGTGTCGGGGCCCTCCATCTCGATGGCCCTGGCGACGCGCTCCGCGGCCCAGTAGCCGTACTGCTCGGGGGTCATGCCGGGCACGCCGGTGATCTCGTCGGCGCGGTAGTGGTTGGTGTTCGGCACCCGGACCGAGCCGGGCACCAGGGGCTCGAACATCTGCTTGAAGGCCGGGATGCCGGTGATCGACAGGGCGCCCTGCGGGGTGCCGTGGTAGGCGATCTGGCGGCTGATGACCTTGTGCTTGAGCGGCCTTCCGGTGATCTTGAAGTACTGCTTGGCGAGCTTCCACGCGGTCTCCACGGCCTCGCCGCCACCGGTGGTGAAGAAGACGCGGTTGAGGTCGCCGGGGGTCTGGGCGGCCAGCCGCTGGGCCAGCTCGGCGGCCTTGGGATGGGCGTAGGACCACAGCGGGAAGAAGGCCATCTCCTGCGCCTGCTTGGCGGCGGCCTCGGCCAGTTCGCTGCGGCCGTGGCCCGCCTGGACCACGAACAGCCCGGCCAGGCCGTCGAGGTAGCGCTTGCCGTGGATGTCGTAGACGTAGCTGCCCTCGCCTCGCACGATCATCGGCATCTCCGCGTCCCGGTAGGAGCCGTGCCGGGTGAAGTGCAGCCACAGGTTGTCCTGCGCGGCCTTCATGATCGAGGTGACGTCGGTGTTTTCGGGGTGGTTCATTGCGATCTTCCCTCGATGAGCTGGGCTCCCCACAGTCTGCACGCCGTACCGCACCTTGCCAAGTGAAAACGTGGCAACAGAGTGCAAGGACATCGGAATCCGCAATCGCCGTACGCAACGACAACGAAATCCGCGAACATGAACCGGGCGATTCCGTCCCGTGGAATGAGGCGTGAACCCCCTGACGCTGGAAACGGACACCAATGACGAAGCAGGTCGTCCACCCGTTGTGATCCAATAGGACGGACCAGATGTTGAGATGCGAGGGAACGTCGTGACTCCTGACGAGATCGAGGGCGCCGTCGCCGCGGGACTGCCCCATGCGGTAGAGGACCTCAAGCGCCTCGTCGCCATCCCCTCCGTGGCCTTCCCCGGCCACCCGGAGGAGCCGGTGTTCGCCGCGGCCGCGGTGACCGAGGAACTGCTGCGTAGTACGGGACTGCCGCACGTCCAGCAGATACCGGTCGAAGGGAGTTTCCCCGCCGTCTACGCCGAGGCCCCGGCCCCGCCCGGCGCGCCGACCGTCCTGCTGTACGCGCACTACGACGTGCAGCCCGCGGGTGACCCCGCCCTGTGGCGCACCCCGGCCTTCGAGCCGACCGAGATCAACGGCGCCATCCACGGACGCGGTGCCGCCGACGACAAGTCCGGGGTCATCACGCACGTCGCCGCGCTGCGCGCCTTCAGGGGCCGCTTCCCGGTGGGCGTCAAGGTGATCATCGAGGGCCAGGAGGAGTACGCCGGGGAGCGCCTTGAGTCCTTCATCGAGCGCAACCCCGAGCTGGTCCGCGCGGACGCGATCGTGGTCGCCGACACCGGCAACCCCCGCGTCGGCGACCCCGCGGTGACGACCTCGCTGCGCGGCCTGGCCGCCTTCACCGTGGAGGTGCGCACGCTGCGGGAGTCGCTGCACAGTGGCTCGTTCGGCGGCGCCGCCCCCGACGCCCTGGCCGCGCTGCTGCGGATGCTCGCCGCCCTGCACGACGAGAACGGCGACATCCGCGTCCCCGGCCTGCCCCGGGGCACCTTCCTCGGCGCGGGCCCCTCGGAGGAGGACTTCAGGGCCACGGCGGGCGTGCTGGACGACGTCTCCCTGGTCGGCTCGGGCTCGCTGGCCGACCGGCTGTGGGCCTCCTACGCCATCACGGTCACCGGTCTGGACGTGCCGACCGTCTCGGGCGCGATCAACGCGGTCCAGCCCGTCGCGAGGGCGCGGGTGACGGTACGGGTGCCCCCGGCGGGCGACCCCAAGACCACGACCGAGGCCGTGGTCGACTTCCTCAGGCAGGTCGCTCCCTGGGGCGTCAGGGTGGGCTTCAGCGACCACGTGCTCGGCTCTGGCTTCCTCGCCGACACCGGTGGCGTGGCCCGTTCGGCGCTGAACCGGGCCATGGAGCGCGCCTACGGCAGGCCGCCGCGTGACGTCGGGGCGGGCGGCTCGATCCCGCTGGTCTCCACGCTCGTCAGGCAGTTCCCCGCGGCCTCGATCCTGCTCTTCGGGGCCGAGGACGACGACGCCTCGATCCACGCGCCCAACGAGCGCGTCGTCATCGAGGAGCTTCGCCGTACGATCACCACGGAGGCGCTCTTCCTGCAGGGGTACGGCTCGGCGCCCTTCTGACCCGCGGTGACGTGAAAGGCCCCGCCCGGGAACGGGTGGGGTTTTTCGTTGTGTTAGTTTTTGTACTGACTGGTCAGTTTGAAGTGTGGAGGCGGGATGTTCCCCGGGGTCGCGGTGCGCGCGAACGGTCTCTCCCTGCGGGGCGGGCACGGCTGGGTCTACCGCGACGTCACCGTCGAGATCGACCCCGGCGGGCTCACGGCCGTCACCGGGCAGGCGGGCAGCGGACGCACGAGCCTCCTGCTGACCCTGGCGGGGCGGATGAGACCCACCTCGGGCACACTCCTGGTCGGCGGGAAGCACACGCCGAGGGCGATCAGGCGGCTGGCCGCGCTCGGCCTGGTGGACGGGGTCAACGACCTGGAACCCGCGCTCTCGGTCGCCGAGCACCTTCGCGAGCGGGGGGCACGGCGGCGGGCGGGAGCCGTACTCGAACTGGCGGGTCTTGACCGCTCCCCCACCGACAGGACGCTGGTGCGCGCCCTGGACCGCGAGCGGCGGGTACGGCTCGGCCTCGCCCTGGCCCTGCTCGACGAACCGGGGCTGCTGGTCCTCGACAACGTGGACACCGGGCTCGACACGGAACGGCGCGCGGCGCTCTGGGCGACGCTCACGGAGCTGGCGGCCCTGGGACTGACCCTCCTCGCCTCGTGTACCGAACCCCCACAAAACGCCGCAACGGAGGCACTGCGCCTGCCGGGCGGGGAGGAACGATGAGATCACTTCGGCTGGGCAACCTTGAGCTGCGGCGCTTCACCCGGTCACGGCTGACCAGGGTGGCGCTCGCGGGGGTGGTGACGCTGCCGCTGCTGTACGCCGGGCTGTACCTGTGGTCGTTCTGGGACCCGCAGGGCAACCTCGGGAACATCCCGGTGGCGCTGGTCGTCGAGGACCGCCCTGCGACCGCCGACGGGAAGACGATCGACGCGGGCCGGGAGCTGGCCGACAGGCTGCGCGAGCGCCGGATCTTCGACTGGCACACGACCGACGCCCGGCAGGCCGTGGACGGGGTGAACGACGGCCGGTTCTACCTGTCGCTGACCATCCCCGCCGACTTCAGCGCGAAGCTCGCCTCTCCCTCCGGGGAGGGCACGCCGACCCCGGCCGAGCTGGGCGTGCGGGTGGACACCGGCCGCAGCTACGTCATGCGCACGATCTCCGACGCGGTGTTCGCCGAGGTCAGGGAGTCAGCGGGCCGTACGGCGCTGAAGGACTACTGGGACCGGGTCTTCGTGTCCTTCGGCGAGCTGCACGAGGCCACCGCCAAGGCCGCGAACGGCGCCGGTGAGCTGCGTGACGGCGCGGCGAAGGCGGGCGAGGGCGCCTCCGCGCTGGACTCCGGGCTCGACCGGGCAAAAGACGGGACCCGGCAGCTCGTCACGGGCCTGAACGGCGCGAACGCCGCGACCGGCAAGCTGTCGTCGGGGGCGGCCGAGCTCGCGGGCGGCCTGGGCAGGGCACGCGACGGCGCCCGCGAGCTCGGCAGGGGTCTGGACAGACTCGGCGACGGCGCCAGGAAGGTCGCCGCGGGCAACGCCAAGGTCTACCGGCAGGTCCACGCCCAGGTCGCGGCGCTCAACAGGGCGGCCGACGAGCTGTCCCGGCTCCGGTCCCTGGCCGAGTCCGTGCTCGCGGACGGCTCGGGCGGAGGCGGGCAGGACTCGGGCCAGGCCGTACGGCAGGCGCGGCGGTTGCAGGAGTGGGTCGCCGCCAACCCGGAGGCCGACCCCGCGCTGCGCGGCATCGCCGACCGGCTCGCGGCCTCGACCCGCTCGCCCCTCGACGGACAGGACACGGCCAGGCTGCGGCGCGTCTCCGACCTCGCGGCCCGCGTCACCGAGGCGGGCGGACGCCTCCAGAAGGCCAGGAAAGCCGTCGAACGGCTGGACGCGGGCCTCGGCGAGCTGGCCGAGGGCTCGGCCAAGGTCAGCGCGGGACTCGGCAGAGCGGGTACGGCGGGCAACCGGCTCACCGAGGGCCTGACGAAGCTCGGCGCCGGGGCCGACCGGCTCAGCCGGGGACTCGCCCAACTCGACGGCGGCATCGTCAGGCTGAGCGACGGCGCGAGCAGGGTGGACACCGGGGTCGGCAGGCTGAGCCGGGGCGCCGGAGAGCTCAGCACCGGCATCGGCAGGCTGGCCGACGGCTCGAAGGAGCTGAGCGACAAACTCGGTGAGGGCGCGGCCGAGATCCCCGACTACGACGGGGACGAGCGGGCGCGGCGTTCCGACATGATGAGCGACCCGGTCAGGCTGGCCAGCCAGGTCTCCAACCGGGTGCCGAACTACGGCACCGGCTTCGCGCCGTTCTTCGTCCCGCTCGCGCTGTGGGTCGGCGCGATGGTGAGTTACATGGTGCTGCGCCCGCTCAACCCCCGCCTGCTGGCCGGTACGGCTCCCGCCTGGCGGATCGCGCTCGCGGGGTGGCTTCCCGGGCTCGTCCTCGGCGCGGCTCAGGTCGGCGTGCTGCTGGCCGTGATCAGGTTCGCACTCGGCATGGAGGCCGCGCACTGGGCCGGGGTCGCCGGGGTTCTGCTGCTGACCACGGCGGCGTTCCTGGCGATCGTGCAGGCGGTCAACGCCCTGCTCGGGCCGCCGGGACGGGTCGCGGTGCTGGCGCTGCTGATGCTGCAGCTCACCTCGGCGGCCGGGACCTACCCCATCGAGACCTCGCCGGGCTTCTTCAGGGCGATCTCCCCGTGGCTGCCGATGAGCTGGGTGGTCAGCGCGCTGCGCAGGCTGATCAGCGGCGGCGACCTGACCGTGGTCTGGCAGGCCTGCGGGGTGCTGGCCCTGTTCACCGTCCTCGGCCTGGCCCTGAGCGCCTACGCCGTGCAGCGGGGCCGTACCTGGACGATGCGCCGCCTGCACCCCGAGCTGTCGCTGTGACTACGGTGGCCGCATGACGAGACAGCGTGCCGGAGGCGGGGAGGACGGCCGCAGGGCCGCGACACGGCTGCGGCTGTACGGCGCGGCGGTCGAGGTGATCGCCGAGGACGGCTACGCGGCGGCCACGGTCGAGGCCATCGCCGAGCGCGCCGGGGTGGCCAAGGGCACGGTCTTCTACAACTTCGGCAGCAAGGAGGGGCTCTTCACCGCCCTGCTCGAACACGGCATCCGGCAGCTCGCGGACACGATGACCCGGGCGGCCCAAGGCCAGGAGAGCCCGCTCGGGGCGCTGGACGCGGTGATCATGGCGCAGTTGCGGTTCTTCGAGGAGTACGCCGCCTTCGCCCGGGTGCTGCTGACCGAGATGTGGCGTACGGCCTGGCAGGAGACCGTCGCCACGCTCAGGCGGGAGGTGCTGGGCGTCTACGCCGACGTGCTGCGCCGGGCGGTCGCCGAAGGGGTCGTCCGCGCGGACCTGGACGTGGAGACCGCGGCGACCGCGCTGTTCGGCATGGTGCTGACGACCTCGATCGAGCGCAGGGCGCTGCATCCCGCCCGGCCGATCGAGCGGTTGCACGCCACGCTCGTCGATCTCGTCCACGGACGGGTGGCCGATCCCCTCTTGTCCGAGTAAAACGGTTCTTCCTACGATCGTCTGACGGCGCCCCGGCCTTCCCCTGATCACAGTGCCGGGATATGCGGTGAATCATCACGGTGAACTCCGGTGAGGGCTCGTTCGTCGGACAGGTACCAACACCATCAGGAGGCCGGGTGCAGCAGCCGCAGCGACGACGCAGGAACGTCGCCCCGTTCGTCATCGCGATCCTCGTCGCCGGGAGCCTGATCGTCGGCCTGCGGCTGTTCATCGGAAGCCGGGACGACGGGGGCGGCGGGAGCGGGGGCGGCAAGCCCGCGAACAACGCCCAGCCCGTGGCCTGCGAGGGCAAGGGAGTGCGGCTGACCGTCGCCGCCTCCCTGGAGAAGGCCGAGCTGCTGCGCAAGATGGCGGCCGACTACAGCGGCAGGAAGGTCGGCGGCCAGTGCGCGGAGGTCGCCGTGACCAGGTCGAGCGGCGCCCTGATCCAGGCGCTCGCCAGGGGCTGGGACGAGGGCAGGGACGGCCCACGCCCCGACGTCTGGTCCCCGGCGAGCAGTAGCTGGCTCGCCCTGCTCAGGCAGCGTGCCGCCGCCGCTGACACCGCCTCCCCCGTCTCCGGGGACAACCCGTCGGTCGCCAAGACGCCGCTGGTCATCGCGATGCCCAAGCCGATGGCCGAGGCGCTCGGCTGGCCGGGCAAGAAACTCGGCTGGTCCGACCTGCTCGAACTGTCGAAGAGCTCCTGGGCCAAGTACGGTCACCCCGAGTGGGGCGCGTTCCGCCTCGGCAAGACCAACCCCAACTTCTCGACCAGTGGCCTGAACGCCACAGTCGGCACCTACTTCGCGGCCACCGGCCTGTCGGGTGACCTGACGGAGCGCAATGTGGCCGACCCCGGGGCGCGGAAGTTCGTGCGGGGGGTCGAGCACTCGATCGTGCACTACGGCGACACGACGCTGACGTTCCTGTCGAACCTCCAGCGGGCCGACGACGCCGGGACCGGCCTGAGCTACATCTCCGCCGTTGCCGTCGAGGAGAAGTCCGTCTGGGACTACAACGAGGGCAACCCGACCGGCGACCCCACGACGCTGGGCAAGCACCCCAAGCCCAAGGTGCCGCTGGTGGCGATCTATCCCAAGGAGGGCACCCTCTACTCGGACAACCCGTACGCGGTGCTGACCACGCCGTGGGTGGACGACGCCAAGCGCGCCGTCGCCGCCGACTTCCTCACCTACCTCCAGGCGGCGCCGCAGCAGAAGAAGTTCGCCGACCACGCCTTCAGGTCGCACGACGGCAAGCCGGGCAAGCTCATCACCCAGGCGAACGGGCTGCTGCCCGCGGAGCCGAGGAGCACGCTCAGCCCGCCCGCCCCCAACGTGCTCGACAAGGTGCTGACCAGTTGGGCCGAGCTGCGCAAGCCCGCCAACGTGCTCATGGTGATCGACGTCTCCGGCTCGATGGGCGCCCAGGTGCCCGACACGGGCAAGAGCAAGCTCGAACTGGCCAAGCAGGCTGCCGTCAACGCGCTGACCCAGTTCGGCCCGCACGACCAGGTCGGGCTGTGGATGTTCTCCACCCAGCGGGACGGCGACAAGGACTATCTGGAGCTGGCCCCCATCGCGACCGTTGACAACGCCCAGCGCGGGCGGCTGCGGTCCAGGCTCGAAGGGCTGACCCCGGACGGCGGGACCGGGCTCTACGACACGGCGCTGGCCGCCTACCAGCACGTCCAGGGACGGCACAGCGGTGAGGCGATCAACGCGGTGGTCTTCCTCACCGACGGCAGGAACGAGGACAACAACAGCCTCTCGCTGGACGGGCTGCTGGCCGGGCTGCGGACCGAGCAGTCCAGGGAGTCGGTGCGGATGTTCACGATCGCCTACGGCCAGGACGCCGACCTCGGCGTGCTCAGGAAGATCTCCGAGGTGACGAACGCCGCCGCCTACGACTCCCGGGAGCCGGGGAGCATCGACCAGGTGTTCACCGCGGTGGTGTCCAACTTCTGATGTCCCGGCTCGGTGAGGAACTGCGCGACCCGTGGGGGCTGCTGCTCGGCGCGACCGCGGCGGGTGCCGCCTGGGCCGTGAACGTGCCCCCGGCCGCCGCGGTGTTCGTGGGAGCCGCCGTCTGGCTGACCAAGGTGGGAACGGCCGCCCTGCAGGGCCGTCGCGGCAGCCGTACGGCGGCCGTCACCTCGGGCAGCCAGGAGGAGCGGTGGCTGCGGCGGGCCGAGGCAGCGGCGCGGAGCTTCGACGAGCTCGGAGCCTCGATGGACGAGGGCCCGCTGGCCGGGCGGATCGCGCGGATGCGTCCCCAGGTGGACGACGCGATGGCCGCCCTGCGGCGGCTGGCCCAGCAGGCGTCGCTGACCGGCACCGCGCTGGCCAGGTTCGACCTCGACCATCTCATGGGGGAACGCCTGCGGCTGACCGGCGCCAGGGAACAGGCGAGGCGGGAGGTCGTCGAGGACATCGACCGCGCCCTCGCCTCGCTGGCCACCCAGCTTGAGGTGGTCGACCGGCTCGCCGAGACCAGGGACCGGGTGCTCGCCCGGATGGAGTCGAGCACGATCAGCATTGAGGGACTCCTGGCGCGGGTGGTCGAGCTGGCGGCGACGTCGGCCACCGGGGTCCTCGACCCGGCGCGGGTGCTCGACGAGCTGGCGGCCGGGCTCGAAGGGGTCCGGATGGGCCTGCGTGAAACCGAACAGATCACTCGCGACGCGCTGGACCGGCAACCCCCGCCGGAGCGGTGAAGCGGTAAGGAGTCCCCATGTTCACACTCGTCCGACGGGCCTGGCGCTATCTCGTCTTCGCCCTGTCCGGCAGACTGTCCGAACTGTCCGACCCCCGGGTCCAGATAGAGCAGGCCGTACAGGAGGCCAAGGAGCGGCACCGGGTGCTGAGCCAGCGGGCCGCCTCGGTCATCGGCAACGAGCACGAGCTGGAGCTGCGGCTCACCCGCGCGACGGAGGAGACCGGCAGGCTCCAGGAGAACGCCAGGCAGGCGATCCTGCTGTCCGAGCGGGCCAGGGCGGAGGGGGACGAGACCAAGGCCCGTTCCTACGAGGAGTCGGCCCGTGCCTTCGCCTCCAAGCTCGTCGCCGCCGAGAGCACGCTGCGGGACACCAAGCTCATGTACGACCGCGCCCGGCAGGCCTCCGACCAGGCCCGCGCCGCCGTCGACACCAACGCCGCGGCCCTGCAGCGCACGCTCGCCGAGCGGATGCGGCTGCTCTCACAGCTCGACCAGGCCGAGATGCAGGAGCAGCTCAACACGACCATGGGTGAGATGTCAGGACTCGCTCCGGCAGGAGACACCCCGACCCTCGACGAGGTCAGGGAGAAGATCGACAGGCGCTACGCCCGCGCCCTCGGTGAGGCGGAGCTGACCACGAACTCCGTCGAGGCCAGGATGCTGGAGGTCGAGCGGGCCAGTCTCGACGTCGAGGGCGCCGCCCGGCTTGAGGAGATCAGGCGCGGTCTCGGTCTCGGTCAGCGGGACGAGGGACCGGGGGATCAGCGGACCGGCAGGTCGTAGACGCGGCGGACGCTGCTGGGGGTGGCCCCGAGGTCGGCGCCGTAGACGTGCAGGGAGATCGCCGTGGTCTCGCCGATGTTGCGGACCCGGTGGATGTCCCCCGGCGGGGCGAAGCCGCTGACCTCCCCCACGTGGTTGACCGTACGGCCCGCCTCGGTCAGGTGGTCGCCGTCGAGGCGGTAGATCGTCTCGTACTCGGCGCCCCGCAGGACCCCGAAGACGCACCAGGCGACGTGGTCGTGGATCACGGTCTCCTGGCCGGGCCGCCAGACGACGGCCACGACCGAGAAGGCGCTCTCGGCGTGGAGGGTGTGGCCGACGTAGCGGTCAGGGTCGCCGAGCCGTTCCTCCTCGGTGAGGATCTCCGGCGGGGGCAGGTGGCCGCGCAGCGCGTCGGCCACGGCGAAGGCCGTCAGCCGAGGGGACGCGGGCACGCGGGTCAGCCCCCGGACCCGCTCGACCAACTCGGCGAGGCCGGGACGGACGAATGTCATGGTTGCCATACGGCCAGCGTGCGCCATACCAATACATAACGTCCAATGCCTATCTTTCCGCTCACCTATCGATAATTTTGATACATGCTCGATGTCGTACGGCTTCGCGTCCTGGCCGCCGTCGCGCGGCACGGCTCGGTCACCGCGGCCGCCAGGGAACTGCACTACTCCCAGCCCTCCGTCAGCCACCATCTCGCCCGGCTCGAAGCCGAGACCGGCGCCAAACTGATCCAGCGGGCGGGCCGGGGCATCCGGCTCACCGAGGCGGGACGCCTGCTCGCCGAACGGGCCACCGAGATCATCGGCCGCATCGACTCCGCCGCCGCCGAACTGTCCGCGCACGTCGGCCTGCGCGCGGGCCGGGTCAGGCTGGCCGCCTTCCCCTCCGCGCTCGGCACGTTCGTGCCCGGGGCCGCCGCGCTGCTGGCCAGGGAGCACCCGGGGCTCAGGCTGCGCCTGACCGAGACCGAGCCGCCCGAGGCGCTGCGGATGCTCCGGGCGGGCTACGTGGACGTGGCGGTCGTCTTCCGCTACGCCGACACCGACCCCGAGGCGGAGGGCGTCCGGCTGACCCACCTGATGGACGACCCCAGCTACCTGGTCACCTCGGGCGTGACGGGCGACCTGCCCGCGCACCGTAACTCCCCCTGGATCGGGGGCTGCGACCGCTGCCGAAGTCATCTGCTCCAGTTGTGCGCGCGGGCGGGCTTCGAACCGGACATCTCCTTCACCACCGACGACATCGTCGCCGTCCAGGCGCTCGTGGCCGCCGGGATGGGGGTGACGCTCCTGCCGGGGCTGGCCCTGCGCGCGCACCGCCATCCGGGGGTCAACGCTGTCGAGGTGCCCGGCTCGACCCGGCACGTCTACGCCGCCACCTACGGCGAGCCGCCCCTGCCCCCTGCCACGGCCGCCCTGCTGACCACCCTGGCAGCCGCGGCCCACGCGACCGACATCCCATGAGCCCGTACGGCCCGGCCTGGCTGTGCGGCGGGGCCGTACAACCAGGCCGGGGCCGTGGACGGCGAGCCGTACAGTCAGGCCGAAGCACAGAGCGGGAGGGGCATCCGGTGCCGGGCCGCAGAACGGCGGGGCCATCCGGCAGGCCGGGTCGTACGGCGGGCCGGGCGGTACGGCGGGCCGGGTCGTACGGCGGGCCGGGCCGTACGGCGGGAAAATCTGAGGCGGACAGTCAGGATTCGCCCCTACGATCCGGATATGCCGCACCTGACAACGCTCGCCCTCTTCGCCGCCGCGACCCTCGCCCTGCTCCTCGTGCCCGGCCCCGCGGTCCTCTACATCGTGACCCGCAGCGTCTCCCAGGGCCGTACCGCGGGGTTGCTCTCGGTGCTGGGCATCCACCTGGGGTCCGTGGTCCACGTGGCCGCCGCGGCCCTGGGCATCAGCGCGCTGCTGGCCGCCTCGGCGACCGCGTTCACCGTGGTGAAGTACCTCGGCGTGGCCTACCTGGTCTGGCTCGGCGTCCGCAAGCTCATGGCGGCCCGCGCGGACGGGGAGGCCCCCGTCGAGGTCGCGGCCGCCTCAAGATCGCGGCTGTTCTGGGAGGGCTTCGTGGTCAACGTGCTGAACCCGAAGACCGCGATCTTCTTCCTGGCCTTCCTCCCGCAGTTCACCGACCCCGCGCTCGGCCCGATCGCCCCGCAGGTCGTGGTGCTCGGCCTGGTCTGGATCGCGCTCGGCGCCATGAGCGACGGCGCCTTCGCCCTGCTCGCCTCGGCGATGGCCGGACGCCTGCGTGGCTCGGCCCGCGCCCGGCGCCGCCTGGACGTCACCAGCGGCGTGGTCTATCTCGGCCTGGGCGCCGTGGCCGCCCTCACCGGCGAGAGCGCCCACGCGGCTCGGGCCTGAGCTCTCAGCGGTCCCCCGGCCGGATCAGGAACCCGGCGACGACGACCTTGCGGACGACCACCGTGAGCGCCGCCAGGATGATCGCCGTCCACGTCTGGGCCTGTGACAGGCGCAACAGGCCCGCCGCGACGAGGAAGTCGAGCAGCACCGCCATCGCCTCTCTGGGACCGGCGCCACGTGCCAGCACGGCGAGCGCGGCGGCCAGTCCCATGGCGACGACCAGGGGGACGGCCGTCTGGACCAGGTCAGCCACCGCCGACCATGCTCCTCTCCCGCTCGATCTCCCTGCTCAGGAAGAAGTTCAGCGCGGTCCTGATCGTCGCGATGGCCGCCAGTTGCCCGATCTGGGCGAAACTCGGCGAGACGGCCGTGCGCAGCACGTCTCCGGCGAGCTGGAACTCCAGCCCGAGCGCGAGGAACCTGCCCAGGAACAGCCGGACGGTGACGAAGCCGTCGCCGTTCCCGCGCAGGGCGGCCACCACGAACCGCACGAAGGCCGTGGCCGCCCCGGCGAAGATGACGATCGCTCCCATCGCCTCGACGAGGCGGACGAGCAGGTTGACGACCTCCTCCAGGGTCTCCTCCGGCAGGAGATCAGGCATGAGGTGCTGGTACCCGCTGACCTGCCCGTTAAGCGGTAGTCGCCGGACCACACCAGGTGGTGAGGGCCGTCTCCAGGGAGCCCGAACCGGCGACCCAGGCGACGTGGCCGTCGGGACGCACGAGCAGCGCCTCGGGGGCCGGCACCTCCCCGACGACCGGCAGCGTCCACACCCGGTCAGCGCAGCTCGCCTCGACCACGTCGACCCGGTCCGCCCACCCCTTGACGCTCTCCCCCGACCCCAGATCGAGCAGGAGCGGCCTGGCGTCGTGCAGCAGGCCGTACAGCCTGGCCGGGCCGTGCGGGGTGAGCAGGTCGAGGTCGGGGACCCTGCGGCCGAGCAGCGGGTGACCGTCCCCCAGGGGATAGCGGATGTCCAGCGCGGTGATCATGCCGCCGAGCAGCCGGTTCACCTCGTCCACCTCGATGAGGCGGCTGAACGTCTCGCGCAGCGCGTTCATCTGCGCGCCAGGCCGACCGAGCACCGTCTGCGCCCGCGTGTTGCCCAGCACCGTCTCCGCGACCGGGTGCCGCTCGGCGTGGTAGCTGTCCAGCAGTTCCTCGGGCGCGGTGCCGTTGACGACCAGGGCGAGCTTCCAGCCGAGGTTGAAGGCGTCCTGCACGCCCATGTTCAGCCCTTGGCCGCCCGCGGGGAAGTGGATGTGCGCCGCGTCCCCGGCCAGCAGCACCCGGCCCGCGCGGTAGCGCTCCGCCTGCCGGGCGGCGTCGCCGTACCGGGAGACCCAGCGGGGGCTGTGCATGCCGTAGTCGGTCCCGGCGATCCGCACGAACGTCTCCCGCAGCGTCTCGAAGGTCACCGGGGCGTCCCGGTCCGCCACGTGGTCGTGCTCGTCGGTCATCACCCGGTACCAGTTCTCGCCGAAGGGCAGCACGCTGAAGGAGCCGTGTTCCCTGCGCTCCTGGAAGATCCGTCCGGGAGGCGGGTCGGTGAGGGAGACGTCGCCGAGCAGCGCGGTCATCGTCGCCGGGGTGCCGGGGAAGCCGATCCCGGCGAGCTTGCGCACCGTGCTGCGGCCACCGTCACAGCCGACCAGGTAGGCCGCGCGCAGCCTCCCGCCGCCCTCGGTCTCGATCTCGACGCCACTCTCGTCCTGGCGCAGGCCCGTCACCCCTGACGACCAGCGCACCCGCACGCCGAGCTGGGCGGCGCGTTCCTCAAGCAGGCGCTCGATGGCCGTCTGCACGATCATGAGCAGGAACGGATATCTGGTCTCGAAGCCGCTGAAGTCCAGCGGCAGCGCGGAGAAGTGCCCGACCCCCAGCCTCCGCCCCTCGTCGAGGAAGCCGCCGAGGATGCCCCGCTGGTCGAGGATCTCCATGGTGCGCGCGTGGATGCCGCCCGCCCGCGAATCCCGGCCCCGCTCGGCGAGCCGGTCGAGCACGACGACCTCGACGCCCGCCAGCCGCAGCTCGCACGCGAGCATCAGCCCGGTCGGCCCGCCACCGGCGATCACCACGTCCGTCTTCTCCATGATCTTCTCCCTTAACGACGTTAAATTTAACTGCGTTAAGGATTAGCTGAACAATGTTAAGCTGTCAAGCGCGCCAGGACGGAGGACAGGATGAAGATCACTACCGAGCAGGTCGCACGAACCTCACTGCGGCTGCTCAACGAGGTCGGCCTCGACGGGCTGACCATGCGCCTGGTGGCCAGGGAGCTGGGCGTACAGGCTCCGGCCCTCTACTGGCACGTCAAGAACAAGCAGGAACTACTCGACGTCATGACCGGCATCGTGCTCGCCGAGAGCACGGAGGGGCTCGAACTGCCGGGACGCCACACCCGCTGGGACGAATGGCTCACCGACAGGTTCAGGCGGCTGCGCCGTACGATGCTGCGTTATCGCGACGGGGCACGCATGATGGCGGGCACCCACGTCACCGACCCGGCCATCTTCCGGATGACCGAGCTGGCCCTGCGGACCATGCGGGAGGCGGGCTTCCCCCTTGAGGTGGCCGCCCGCGCCTTCCCCACGCTCCTGCACTACACGGTCGGCTTCACCATCGAGGAGCAGGCGCGCACCGGTTCGGCGTACGGCGAGGCCGACAACCCCTACCAGGAGGGACGACTCGCCCCCACCCTCGACCCCGAGCGCTTCCCCCTCACCACACAGGCCCTCGGCGGCCTGTTCGACGCCGACGGCGACGCGGGCTTCGAGTACGGCCTGCGGATCATCATCGACGGCATGCGCGCCCTCCTGCGGAAGGACTAGCGGGGCATCCTCCGCCACACCGCGCGGGGCAGGACGCGCATCACCGCGAACATCGCGCGCAGCGCGCCCGGCACCCACACCACCTCGGCGCCCGAGCGCAGCCCGGCCACGACCGCGTCGGCGACCTGGCCGGGGGTCGAGGACAGCGGCGCCGGGGACATCCCCTTGGTCATCCTGCCGACCACGAAGCCGGGCCGTACGACCATCACCCTGGCACCGGAACCGTGCACCGCGTCGCCGAGCCCCTGGGCGAAGCCGTCCAGGCCCGCCTTGGCCGAGCCGTACACGAAGTTGGCCCTGCGCACGCGGATGCCCGCGACCGACGACAGGACCACCAGCGTGCCGTGGCCCTGCTCGCGCAGCCGCCGGGCGGCGAAGAGGCCCATGGAGACGTGCCCGCCGTAGTTGACGGCGACCGCGCGCGCGGCGGCCACCGGATCGGCGTCGTAGGCTTCCTGGCTGCCCAGCACCCCGAAGGCCGGGATGATCACGTCGAGGTCGCCGACCAGCTTCGCCGCGGCCTCGACCACCTCCCCGTGCGTCTCGGGCGCGGAGGCGTCGAACTCCAGCAGGTGCACCTCGGCGGCGCCGATCACCGGGGGCGTCTCGCCGGGGTCCCGGGAGGCCAGCACGACCTTGCGGGCGCCGTCGCGGACCAGCCGCTCGACGATCGCGAGGCCGATCTCGCTGCGCCCGCCGAGCAGCAGCACGGTGTCGACCGAGCCCAGGGCGTTCTTCATCGGACGAGCCTCCCACAACCTGTCATCGTCACAGCGCTCACAGAGCTCACAGCGCGAGCCTCCTGGCCAGGTCGGAGCGGAAGACCCCGCCCTGATCGGCCTCGTCGCGGATCTTGCGCCACTCGTCGAGCCTGGGATACATCGTGGCCAGGGCCTGCGCCGACATGCGCGAGTCCTTCGCCAGGTAGAGCCGCCCGCCCGCCTCCATGACCCACTCGTCGAACTCCCGCAGCAGCCGGGCGAGCCCCACCCGGCCCGCCGGGATGTCCAGGGCGAGGGTCCAGCCGGGCATCGGGAACGACAGCATCCCCGGCGTGCCGGGACCGAAGCGCTTGAGCACGGTCAGGAAGGACACGACGCCCTCGGCCGAGAGCCTGGAGACGATCCGCCGCAGCGTCGCCTCCTGTCCGAAGGGCACCACGAACTGGTACTGGACGAAGCCGTTGGACCCGTAGACCCGGTTCCAGCCCTCGACGAAGTCCAGCGGGTGGAAGAACGGCCCGATCTCCTGGATGAGCCCGGTCGCAGGACGCGATTTGCGGTACCACGCCTCGTTGAAGGCCCGCACGGTCAGCGGGTTGAGCAGGCCGTTCGGCGCCCACGGCGGTGCCTTCAGCCTCGTCCTGGGCGCGAAGGCCAGCGGCTCGGTCCCCCTGGGCAGCTCGGCGCGGCTCGCGTGGTCGCCCCTGGTGAGCACGCTGCGACCCAGCCTGGCCCCCGAGGCGAGCAGGTCGATCCAGGCGACCGTGTAGCGGTAACGGTCGTCGGTCGCGGTCATCGTCTCAAGCGTGTGGTCCAGGTCGCGGGTGCGCTCGACGTCCACCCTGACCCGCGAGGTCTCGATCGGCACGCACTGGAAGACCGCCTCGACGATCACCCCGGTCAGCCCCATGCCGCCGACCGTCGCCCAGAACAGCTCGTCGGCGGGTGTCACCGTACGGCTGCCGCCGTCCGCGGTGACCAGCGTCAGGGAACGCACGTGGGCGCCGAAGGAGGAGTCCACGTGGTGGTTCTTGCCGTGCACGTCGGCCGCGACGGCCCCGCCGACCGTCACGTGCCGGGTTCCCGGCGTGACGGGGACGAACCACCCCTTGGACACCAGGGCCGTCATCAGGTCGTGCAGGCTGATCCCGGCGCCCGCGGTGACCAGCCCGGTGGACTCGTCGAGAGACCACGTGGTCAGCCCGGTGCAGTCGAGGACGAGCCCCCCGGCGTTCTGCGCGGCGTCGCCGTAGGCCCGGCCGAGCCCCCTGGGCACGACACCCCGCTCCGAGGCCCGCCGTACGAGCTCGGCCACCTCCTCGGACGAACGAGGCCTGGCCACTCGCGCGACGGTCGGCGCGGTACGGCCCCAGCCGGTCAGCAGGGTCATGTGAGGTAGATCCCGATCAGGAGAGGAAGGAGAAGAAGGACGACGAAGAGCTGGATGGGCCGGTCGCGCAGGGCGAGTTCCTCGGGTTCCTCACCGACGCCACGGTCGACCAGCAGGTTGTGCCGCAGGACGATCAGCACGAAGGGGACGATGCTGATCGGGTAGAAGGGCCCGGAGTGCTCGTTCAGCGCCCACAGGCAGTAGGTCACGATCATGGCTCCGGAGGCCATCGCCCTGACCCCCGCCAGGTAGGCGGGCGTGTAGGCGGCCAGGATGGCCCGGGTCGCGTTGCCTGTCGCGTTGCCCATGGCGGCGCGCAGCTCGGTCTCGCGCTTGCCCGCGACGAGCTGCAGCGAGCCGAGCGAGATGACCACCAGGAACCAGCTCGTCACCGGCACCTGTACGGCGATCGCCCCGGCGAAGGCCCGGATGACATGGCATCCCGCGACCGCGACGAGGTCGATCACCTCCTGGTGCTTGAGGTAGTAGGTGTAGGAGAAGGTCAGCGACAGGTAGCCCGCGACGACCAGCGGCAGCCGCCAGCCCCCGGACAGCGCGGCGACCGCGGGGGCCAGCAGCACGAACGCGATCCCGACCACCCAGGCGAGCCGTACCGGGACCAGACCGGCGGCGATCGGGCGGTGGCGCTTGCGCGGGTGGCGGCGGTCGGCCTCGACGTCGGCCGCGTCGTTGAGCAGGTAGGCCCCGCTGGCGGCGATGCAGAAGGCGGCGAAGGCGATCAGCGCGTCCAGCATCCCCTGCACGGTGAACAGCACGCCCGCAGCGGCGGGCGCCGCGAAGACCAGGCCGTTCTTGAGCCACTGGCGGGGGCGGCAGGCGCGCAGGAGGGCGAAGGGCGAGAACCTCCGCGCAGGCTCGACGTCCACAGGCGGCTCGGCCTGCGGTCGTCCGAGCACCGTCTCCTCGCTCACCGCTTCGCGGCTGGGACGGCGCCCGAGGGAGATGTGGGGGGAATTGTCACCTTGGGCATGGTGATCTGATTCTTGCCTTCCTGTGGCGTCGTCCACAAGGTCATTGACGACGGGAAAAGTCATCCAGGCCGAAAGCGCACGGTGACGGCGCGGCTCACCTGCCGGGTTCCGGGTCTCGGGGCAGGCCGAGCATCCGCTCACCGATGATGTTCAGTTGGACCTCGGTGGTACCACCGTAGATCGTCATGGCACGGGTGGCCAGGATGGCGCGGTTCCAGTAACCGGCGTCGCCGAGCGTGAGGTCGGCGGCGACCACGGCGGTCGTGCCCAGCAGGCCGACCGCGCACTCGGCGACGTGCTGGGCGTGCGAGGTGGACAGCAGCTTGCGGACCGAGCCGTCGGCGCCCGGTTCTGCGCCGCTCAACTGCCGCAGCGTCACCCGCAGGCCAAGCGCGTCGATCGAGTGTCCCTCGCAGAGCACGGCGGCAAGGTCCTGGCGTTCGACGGCGGTGAGGTCGCGGCCGAGCCTTCCCACGAGCCCGAGCAGGTCGCGGATCGAGGCGCCGGTGCCGCCCGACCCCGAGGAGAGCAGGATCCGCTCGTTGGACAGGGTGTTGCGGGCCACCCGCCAGCCGTCACCGACCTGGCCCACGACCAGCTCGTCGGGGACGAACACGTCGTCGAGGAAGACCTGGTTGAACAGGCTCTCCCCGGTCATCTCGGTCAGCGGCCTGACCGTGACGCCCGGCGCCTTCATGTCCACCAGGAAGTAGGTGATGCCCTCGTGCTTGGAGCCGGTCGAGGAGGTGCGGGCGAGACAGATGGCCCACTCGGCGAGGTGCGCGATCGAGGTCCAGACCTTCTGCCCGTTGAGCCGCCAGCCCCCTTCGACCCGTTCCGCCCTGGTCTGGAGGGAGGCCAGGTCGGAGCCCGCGCCCGGCTCGGAGAACAGTTGGCACCAGATCATCTCCCCGCTGAGCGTGCGGGGCAGGAAGCGTTCCTGCTGCTCGGGGGTGCCGTAGGCGACCATCGACGGCACGACCCACGCCCCGATGATCATCTGGGGTGGTTTGACCCGGGCCGCCCGAAGCTCCTGGTGCATGAGCACCTGTTCGAGGGGGGTGGCCTCGCGCCCCCACGGCCTCGGCAGGTGCGGCATGACGTAACCGGCCTCGGCCAGCGCCCGCCGCTGCTCCCTGCCTTCGAGGCGGGCGAACCCGGCGACCTCGGCGCGGACGCGCTCGCGGAGTCCCGCGGCCTCCTCGGGCAGGTCGAGCTCCATCTTGGGGCGCACGCCGTCCAGCGCCAGCGTGGCGACCGTGTCGGCCCACCCGGCGGAGGGCCCGAGCAGCGCGCGCAGGCTCAGCGCGCGCCGGTAGTAGAGGTGGGCGTCGTGCTCGTAGGTGTAGCCGATGCCGCCGAAGATCTGGATCGCGTCCCTGGCACACCCGACAGCCGCGTCAGGCGCCACCACCCCCGCGACCGCAGCCGCGTAAACCGCCTCCCAACCGTCCTCTTCCACGGCCTGTACGGCGACGCCCACTTCTGCGCTTCGCGCAACGGCCTCCCCCGAGGTCCCCGTGGCGGCATTCTCCACGGCCTGTACGGCGACGCCCACCCCGGCCGTGTTCTCCCCAGCCGTGTTCCCTCCGGCTGCGTTCTCTCCAACCGCGTTCTCTCCGGCTGCGCGGGCGGCGCGGACGGCGTCCCACACGGTCGCGCGGGCCTGTTCGAGCGCGACGAGCATCCTGGCCGCCTTGTGCTTGACCCCCTGGAACTGCCCGATGGGACGGCCGAACTGCACACGTCCCCTGGCGTACTCGGCGGCGGCCCGCACGCACCAGGAGGCCACGCCCGCGGCCTCGGCGCCGAGCAGGATCGCGGCCAGGTCGCGGACGCGCTCGGACCGCAGGCCGTCCAGGACCCGCCCCGGCGGCACCGCGACCGCCCCGGCCTCGATCCTGGCCACGCCCCGGGTGAGGTCCAGCGCCCTGACCTGCGTCACGGTCACCGTCGAGGCGTCGAGGGCGACCCACACCGACCCTTCGTCCGTGGCGGCCGGGAGCACCAGGATGTCGGCGAGTCCGCCGCCCAGGACCGGTTCGACGACGCCGCCGACGGTCAGCGTGCCGTCCTCCTCACGGGTGCCCGTCAGGGAACCGGTCAGCGCTACGGCGCCGGTCAGCGTGCCGTCGGCGAGCCCGGGAAGCAGGTCGGCGCGTGCCTTGCCGTCCGAGGCCAGGATCGCCGCGCTCGCCAGGACGGTCGGCAGGAAGGGGCCGGGGGCGACCCGCTCCCCCAGGGCCTCGACGACGACAACCGTCTCCAGCAGGCCGTATCCACTGCCGCCGTACTCCTCGGGCAGATGGAGACCGAGAAGTCCCTGCGCGGCGAGGCTCGCCCAGAAGCCGGGGACGGTCTCCTCCTCGGCCTGTACGGCTGCCCGCAGGATCTCGGGGGAGATGTTCCGGGTCGCCCAGCCGGTCACCGACTCGCGAAGCGCCCGGTGCTCCTCCCCCAACCCGATCGCCATGACAGAGCCTCCAGACACGGTTCAGTGACAGAACCAGATTCTAGAATGTGTTTCCGTCACAGCGCCCGAGCACTTGCCACCAATGGTGCGATATCCGCCCAGAGCGCCTTACGGGTGTCCGGAACGGTGATGAAGAGCATGGCCGGTTTGCGGCGGCCGATGTCCAGCAGCGTGAGCGCCGCCTGCGAGGTGTGCCGCTTGCCCTTCACGGTGTAGGTCACCCGGTAGCCGAGCGTCCAGCCCTTGCCCGTCGCCGGTTTCTGCGACGCCGTCCAGGCCACCTTGGCCCCGGCCGGGTAGTGGTTGGCGATCGTCCACTTCACCGCGCCCGCCGCGGCCCTGCGGAACTCGGCGTCGGTCTTCAGGTCGGCCTGCGGGGAGGCACCGGGAAGCAGGCCGGAGACGATCATCGTGCCCGGCTGCCGGGCCGTACCGACCTGCTGGCCCGCGGAGAAGGAGGCGACGTCGGCCGTCTGCCACGGCTTGCCCAGCTTGGCGTAGGTGATCGCCGCCCTGCTGTCGGTGACCGCGCCGAGCACCGGGCTCGGCGTGCCGGGCAGCGCCCGCAGGGTCGTCGCCGCGGGCAGGCCGGGAAGGGTGATCGCCGTCGGAGACGGCGAGGGCGGGACCGTGACGCCGGTCCCGCTGCCCGACTGGTCGATCCTGGCGGGCCGGTCGCCGGAGAACGCCACGAAGATCAGGAAGACCGCCAGGGCGGTGACGAGCGCGGCGCCGACGCTGTAGACGAACCGGATGGGGATGTCCCCGATCCGCGTCAGCAGGCCGTCCCCGCGCGTCTTCTTCCGGGGCGCGAAGGGCGCGGGAGGCGGCCCCGGCACCAGACGCGCCTCGGGCCTCTCCACGGGAACGGGCGTCCAGACGGGCTTCGAGGGAGAGCTCTCCTCCGCCTTCCTCGCGGTGGCCTCCCAGGCCCAGATGCCGGACAGCCCACCGGGGGCGGTGTCCGCCTTCTCCGGCTCCTCGGGGGCGCGTTCCCTCTCGTCCTGTTCGAGGCCGGGGAAGCCCGCCATGGGGAAGAGCCAGACGGACTCCTGCTCCTCGCCCGGTTTCCCGGGCTCGGGCTCCTTGGCCGGTTCGGGTCTGGGGACCAGCACGGTCTCCTCGCCGTCGCCGATGGGGAACCGGCGCGGCACCCGGGGGTTGATCAGCGAGCCGTCCTCCGCGCGGACGGCGGGGATGGGCGCCGTGGGCGCGTCATAGGACGGGATGTATCCATCATGAGGGCGCCCGGAGGAGTCGCCACCAACGTCCGCCATGACCGCCAGGCTATGTCACCTCGCCTGATGGGCGAAACGCATCCCATCACGCTTCGGCCACGAGGCGCCCCCAGGAGGGCGCGCCGCCGTACCCGGCAAGAGCATCTTCCGCGCTGAGCTGGGAAGATACTCCCGCATGCAGGGATGGAGTTCACGGGCCGCGCTGTCGGTCGCCGTCGTCATGACGCTCGCGGGGTGCGGTCAGAGCGCGAGACCACCGGGGCTGGGCGCCGAGCCCTCACAGCCGGGCACCACGGCCACCACGCCGCCCCCGCCCTCGGCGGACTCGTCCGCCGGTGCTCCCGTGGGCCCGCCACCGGGCGCCTCCCCTGTCGGTCCCGAGGGCCTGGAGTCCAAGTACGAACAGGTCATCGCCACGGTGCTGCCGTCCATCGTGCAGATCACCACGAAGAACGGCCTTGGCTCCGGCGTCATCTACGACACCCAGGGACACATCATCACCAACGCCCACGTCATCGGGCGTTCGACGAGCTTCGAGGTGACGCTGGCCAGCGGCGGCAAACCTCGCGCCGCGCGGCTCGTCAAGGCCTACGCCCTGGGCGACCTGGCCGTGATCAAGGTGGACGACCCGACGGGGCTGCGGCCCGCCAGGTTCGGCGACTCACGCAAGCTCCGGGTCGGGCAGCTGGTCCTGGCCATGGGCAACCCCCTCGGCCTGTCCGGCAGCGTCACCAACGGCATCGTCTCCGCGCTTGGCCGTACGGTCAGCGAACCGCAGGAGGAGGGCGGACCGGGGGCGACGATCACCGGAGCCATCCAGACCTCCGCCGCGATCAACCCCGGCAACAGCGGCGGCGCCCTGGTGAACCTCTCCAACGAGGTCATCGGGATCCCGACCCTGACGGCCGTCAACCCGGAGCTAGGGGGCGGGCAGGCCCCCGGTATCGGGTTTGCGATCCCCTCGAACACCGCGACCGACATCGCCAACCAGATCATCAGGTACGGCAAGGTCTCCAACACCCACAGGGCGGCCCTCGGGATCACCGTGCAGACGGTGATCGGCTCCGACGGCAGACCGGCGGGCGTCGGCGTCGTACGGGTCGCCCCCGACGGCAGCGGCGGGAAGGCGGGCATCAGGCGCGGCGACGTGATCCTGTCGATCAACGGCACCCCCACCAAGGACACCCAGGCGCTGGCCGAGGTCATGGCGAGCCTCAACCCCGGCGACCACGCCCAGATCCAGCTCCTGCGCGCCGACGCCTCCAGGGCGACGGTCACCGTGACGCTCGGCCAGCTCCCGGGCGACTGACGGGCCTCACCCGCCCAGGATCGCGTTGAGCCTGCCGTACTCCCGGGCGCCCTCAAGAGCCGTGTAGGTGCCCGAGGCGAGCACCTCCCTGGCCGCCTCGCGCACGAGGGCGTAGGCCGCCTCCGCGATCGAGGAGCCCAGGCTGACCCGGGCGACGCCCAGCGCGCCCAGCTCGGCGACCGTGGGAGCCCCGGGCCCAGCCAGGATGTTCAACGGCACCGCGACGGCCCCGGCGAGCGCGGCGACGGTCTCGGGATCGACGACCCCGGGCACGAAGACGCCGCTGGCCCCGGCCGCGAGGTAGGCCGTGGCGCGCTCGACGGCCGTCTCGAACCGCTCCTTGGGCGTCTCGCCGACCCCGCGCAGGTAGACGTCGACCCGCGCGTTGACGAAGAGGGGAATCCCGGCCTCGTCGGCCGCCTGCCTGGCCGCGGCGAGCCGTTCGCACTGCTCCTCGACGGGACGCAGCGGCGTGCCCCCGTCGCGCAGCGCGTCCTCGATGTTGACCCCCACGGCACCGGCCGCGATCACGCGCCTGACCGTCTCGGCGACCCCCTCGGCGTCGGCCGCGAAGCCGCTCTCGATGTCGGCCGTGACGGGCAGCTCGACGGCCGCGGCGATCCTGGCGATCAGGTCGATCGCCTGGTCACGGTCGAGCCGGTCGCCGTCGGGGGCGCCGAGGCTCCACGCCACCCCGGCGCTGGTCGTCGCGACCGCCCCGGCCCCGCTCTCCTCGACAAGACGCGCGCTGGCGACGTCCCAGGCGTTGGCCAGCACCAACGGCCCACCACCCTGATGCAACGAGTGGAACAGCTCTGCTTTCTCACGAAGACTCGTCATGGGAAGCAGTAAACCAGTTCGGATCCTCCCCCGGAGGGGAAAACCCGTTCGATTCTCGTCGTACGGCCAGGCCGGGAAAAACGCCGAGGGCGGTCACACGGACGTGAGTCCGCATGACCGCCCTCAGACGGTGTGTTCCGCGCTCCCAGGCACGGAACGGGGGTGGAGGTGGCGGGAATCGAACCCGCGTCCTTCAACTCCAAGGCAGGGCTTCTCCGAGTGCAGCCTGTTCTGCTTTTCTCAGCCCCGGCGATCACACAGGCAAGACGCCGACGGGCTCAGCCACTGTTTGATTTCCCGATCTTCCCCGTGGCCGGGTCGAACGGTTGAGCCTCCTAGCGATGCCGGATCCGGGCCGGAGGCGCTCCCGGGCCGGCAGAAGTCACTCGCTGCTTAGGCGGCGAGTGCCAGGCGAGCCTGGCTGACTTCGGAGTGCGTCTTATTGGCACTTGTTGGTCGCGGTCACAGTGTTAACGAGGTTATGTCCGCAGTCCTCGACTCGCTTCCCCTGACTTGCAAAGCCAAAGTCGAAACCAGTCACCCCCCTGTTGAGTTGTCAACCCGGCCCTGGGGACCGGGAATCTGAAGATACCCGGTACAACACCGGTAACGCCAACTCGATTCCCGGTGAACGGAGGGCCCCGGGAACGCGGCGTGATCGCGCACGTCCCCGGGGTGACCGGCAGGGTCTGACCGGCCGTGACGGCCGGGACCTCCCCCGAGACGAGGCCCCGGTCCCGTCGAGGTGACCGGGTCCGCAACCCCCCAAGCGGTGCCCGGTCATCTGGGAAGACGCAGACCGGGCCCTCGATGGTTGCTCAGGGTGAGGAGAAAATCTCAGAACGTCATGTTCCGGCGTTCAGCTTCTGGAAGAAACGGCCCGCGACGGCCGCCCCCGCCGTCGAGTCGGCGCTCTCCATGAGCACGGCGACCGCGATGTCCCCCTGCCAGCCGACGAACCACGCGAGCGGCTTGCGGTTCTGCGTGGCGGCGGCGGTGAGCCCGTGGACCGGGGCACCCGGCGCCGTGGCCGAGCGGGCGGAGCCCGCGACCACCCCGGAGCGCATGAGCGTGCGGAGCGTGGCGACCGCCTTGTCGTCGATCTTGATCGGGCTCGGCGGCTTCGGCGGCTCCGCCTCGGCCGCGGGGTCCGGGCTCTTCGGGTCGGTGACCAGGGTCGGCGGCCGCCAGGTGCCCGAGGCGGCCGCCCCGGCGACCAGGGCCATGGACAGCGGGCTGACCAGCACGTTCTGCCCGGCGATGGCCTTGGCGGTCGCGGCGTCGGTGCGCAGGGGGCCGATCGAGCCGCTGAAGGACTTCAGCGGCAGCGTCCACGGCGACTCGATGCCGAACCTGGTGGCGCTCGCCGTCAGCTCGGTGCCGTCGATCCTGCGGGCCAGCGCGGTCAGCGCGGTCACGCAGCCGCTGGCGAAGTCGCCCAGCAGGCTTGGCGCCGTACCTCCGGGAGGGTCGGCCTGGCGGAAGCGGGCACCGCCGACGCTGCGCTCCACGGGGCAGGCCAGGCGCTGCTTGGTGCTGATGCCCGCCTTGAGCAGCCCCTCGACCGTCATGATCGAGAACGTGGTGCCCGCGGGGAACTTGCCCGCCAGGGCGTCCTTCTCCTGGTTGTACTCCTTGGTGCTGCCGACCGCGCGGATCTCACCGGTCGAGGCCTGGACCGCGACCAGCATGCCGGGGGTGGTGCCGAAGAGCGCGGTGTCGGCCGCCTTCTGGGCCGGGCCGTCGAGCGTGGTGCGCACCGGCGAGGTCGAACGGCTCGGCCGCCACTTGCGCAGCTCGGCCACCTGCTGGTTCGTCTTCAGGTCGACCGTGATGACCCGCGTCTCCGTCGAGCCGGTCAGGTGCTCCTGGTATGCCTTCTGCAGCCCGGTCCTGCCGACGGTGTCTCCCGCCCGCTGCGGGCCGCCGAGCTGCTGCTCGGTCTCCGGGGTCACCGCGGTGACGGTGCCGACGATCTGGGCGGGCGAGTCGGGGGCGACCGGCTGCTTCTGCGGCGAGACGACGATGCCGGGGATGGCGGCCAGCTTGTCGCTGATCTGGGCGTACTTGGCGCGTCCGAAGGTCACCAGTGGCACCTGGACGTTGGGCCTGGCCGACCTGATGCGGCTCAGCAGGCGGTCCTGGGGGAAGCCGGTGATCTTCGACAGCTGCTCGCAGACCGCGACCGGGTCCTTCAGCGTCGCCGGGACGACGTTCGCCACGTACAGCGTCGCCTCCTGCTGGAGGGGGTCGCCGTTGCGGTCGAGGATCGGCTTGCGCCCCTCGGGGATGACGTCGACCGCGAAGCGCTGCCCCTCGTGCAGGTCGGGGTGGAGCACGCTTGGCGACCAGTGCACCTTCCAGCGGCCGTCGACCAGGTGCAGGGGGAGCTTGCCGGTGTACTGCCATAGGGGGTTGTTCTCCCCCAGGTCGACCTCGGCGTCGAAGTCGGCCTCCGTCTCGTCTCCCGCGCGGCGCACGGCCTTGACCCGGAAGCGGAAGGACGCGGCGTCAAGCTGGATCTTGGCGTCCTCCAGGGCCTTGCTGACCGTCCGCTCGTCCCCGTCGGTGCGCCTGGCCGCCGCGACGTAGTCGCCCGTCTGCCAGCCGACCAGGAAGTCGCGCACCGCCTCGTGGGCCGAGGGCTCCTCAAGGCAGGCCGACAGCATGGGGACCGTCGCCGCCAGCGTCAGTGCCGCGGCGACGGTCCGCCGAGCCTTCCCCGTCACAATTACCTGTTCCTGTGCCTGAGAGCGCGAGCCATCTCACGCTTGGCCTGGTTCTCCGCGAGGGTCTGCCGCTTGTCCCAGTCCTTCTTGCCCTTGGCGAGACCCAGCTCGACCTTGGCCTTGCCGTCCTTGAAGTAGATCGCGAGCGGCACCAGCGTCAGGCCGCCCTCCTTGGTCTTCGCGACCAGCTTGTCGATCTCCTTGCGGTGGAGCAGAAGCTTCCGGGTGCGACGCGCCGCGTGGTTGGTCCACGTCCCCATGGTGTATTCGGGGATGTGGACGTTGATCAGCCAAGCCTCACCGTCCTTGAGCACGGCGTATCCGTCGATCAGGGAGGCCCTGCCCAGACGGAGCGACTTGACCTCGGTGCCCTGGAGCACGAGACCAGCCTCGTAGGTGTCCTCGATGTGGTAGTCGTGCCAGGCACGCTTGTTCTGGGCGATGACCTTCCGCCCGGTCTCACGTGGCATGCCCCCGAGCCTACCGGGGACCGGGACGGCCGACCGCGTCCCGCGTGGGGAGCGCGCCCCGTGGACGCGCTCCCCGGGGCTCACACCCGCAGGTAGCGGCGGAGCGTGACGAACGAGGCGAGCACACAGATGAGCACGCCGATGACCATCGTGAGGCTGATCGTCGAGGCGACGGTCTCCCACGTGAGCGGGCTGGTGTTGGCCAGGTAGAGCTGCACGCCGTCGAAGAGGAAGACCTTGCTGACGATCAGCATCACCGCGGCGACCACACCGCCTATCAGGCCCGCGATGACCCCTTCCATGACGAAGGGGAGCTGGATGTACAGGTTCGAGGCGCCGACGAGCCGCATGATGCCCGTCTCACGTCTGCGGTTGTACGCGGACAGGCGAACCGTGTTGCCGATCAGCAGGGTGGCCGCGAACACCAGGACGATGGCCACGACCAGCGCCGCCCAGCGCAACCTCTCCAGCAGCCCGAAGAACTTGTCCAGGATCTCCTGCTGGTTGACCACGTAGGAGACGCCGCTGGCCCCCTTGAGGGACTCGATGACGGCCGGGTAGTCGCCGGGGTTCTTGAGCTTCACCCTGAACGACTCGGGCATGTCAGACACCTGCAGCACCGAAAGCAACACGTTGTTGTCTTTGTACTGCTCGCGGAAGTTGGCGTAGGCCTTGGCCGCGTTCTCGAACTCCACCCGCTCGACCTGGGGCATGGACTCGATCTGCGCCTTGAGGGCGGCCTGCTCCTGAGGGTTGACGCCCCCGCTGCCCTTGCACTGCGGGAAGGCGTCGTTCTTCTTGCACAGGAAGACGGAGATCTCGACCTTGCCCACCCAGAAGTCCCTCATGGTGGAGATCTGGGAGTTGATCATCAGGCCGACGCCCAGCAACGCCATGCCGATCGCCACGGTCACGATGACGGCGATCGTCATCGTGAGGTTACGGCGGAGGCCGATCCAGACCTCGGAGAAGATGAAGTTTGCCCGCATGCTCTTCCTGTCGCTTCGCTTCCTTGAGGTCCTGGGTCAGTACGCCTGGCCGTACACGCCACGCGACTGGTCACGGACGATCTTGCCGTCCTCCAGTTCCACTACGCGCTTGCGCATGGAGTCGACGATGGCGGCGTCGTGCGTCGCCATGACGACGGTCGTACCGGTCCTGTTGATCCGGTCGAGCACCTTCATGATGCCGATGCTCGTCGCGGGGTCGATGTTTCCCGTCGGCTCGTCGGCCAGCAGGATCATCGGGCGGTTGACGAAGGCACGGGCCATCGCGACCCGCTGCTGCTCACCACCGGAGAGCTCGTCGGGCATCCGGTGCGCCTTGCCCTCAAGGCCGACCAGCTCGACGACCTCGGGCACGACCTTGCGGATGAACCGGCGTGGCTTGCCGATGACCTCCAGGGCGAACGCGACATTCTCGTAGACGTTCTTGTTCGGCAGCAGCCGGAAGTCCTGGAAGACGCAGCCGATACGGCGGCGCAGGTGGGGGATCTTGAAGTTCGACAGTCGGGCGAGGTCCTTGCCGGCCACGTGGATCGCCCCCGAGTCGGGGCGCTCCTCCTTCAGGACCAGGCGGAGGAAGGTCGACTTCCCGGACCCCGAGGGGCCGACGAGGAACACGAACTCGCCCTTGTCGACATCGACGCTGACGTGGTCCAACGCGGGCCGCTTCTGGTTCGCGTAGACCTTGGTGACATTATCAAAATGGATCACGGGCGCATCACGGCATGCCAGTCTAGGGGTTAGGACAGTCGCGGTGGTGGCAGAGGTTCACTTCCGCCTCTCGCCGGCCGGGGGGCGCCGGTCTTTACTATCGATCGACGTTCCGGTTGGCCGGAGCCCAGTCTAGGGGGAAGACTGGCATGGAACGTCCATAACGGAAACAAAACGATTCGGCGCCCGGTAACGACCACATAAAGTAGTTCTGACCTAGGAGACGGAGGCTCTCATGAGCTGTGAAGACCTCGTCTGCGCCCGGTGCGCCCATCCCGTCGCGGAGGGCCGCTGTCCCCAGTGCCGCGCGTATCGCGACCGCATGCACCAGCACGGCTTCGGCGGGCTGACCCCCACCATGATCGCGCTGCTGCTGCTCGCGCTGTTCTTCCTCACCGTGGCCCTGAGGCACCTGGCCGGACTCTGACGGCCCGCTGACCAGCGGGCCGTCACGGGGGTTCCTATCCCTCGGCGCCGGACTCCTGGCGGCGGGTCCAGCGGATCTCCGCCTCGATGAACTCGTCGAGGTCACCGTCGAGCACCGCGCTCGGGTTGCCCGCCTCCGTGCCCGTCCGCAGGTCCTTGACGATCTGGTACGGGTGCAGCACGTAGTTACGGATCTGCGTGCCCCACGAGGTGGTCGTCTCGCCCCTGATCTCGTTGAGCGCCGCGACCTCCTCCTGCCGCTTGCGCTCAAGCAGCTTGGACTGCAGGACCGCCATCGCGGTCGCCTTGTTCTGCAGCTGGGAGCGCTCGTTCTGGCAGGAGACCACGATGCCGGTCGGCAGGTGGGTCAGGCGGACCGCCGAGTCGGTGGTGTTGACGCCCTGGCCACCGGGACCGGAGGAGCGGTAGACATCGACCCGCAGGTCGTCCTCGTTGATGTCGATGTGGTCGGTCGTCTCGACCACCGGAACCACGTCGACCCCGGCGAAGGAGGTCTGGCGGCGGCCCTGGTTGTCGAACGGGCTGATCCGCACCAGGCGGTGGGTGCCGTGCTCGCCGCGCAGCGTGCCGTACGCGTAGGGGGCCTTGACCGTGAAGGTGGCCGACTTGATGCCCGCCTCCTCGGCGTAGGAGGTCTCGTAGACCTCCGTCGGGTAGCCCTTGCGCTCGGCCCAGCGGATGTACATCCGCAGGAGCATCTGGGCCCAGTCGGCCGCGTCCACGCCACCCGCCTGGGAGTTGATCGTGACGACCGCCTCACGGGCGTCGTACTCGCCCGACAGCAGGGTGCGCACCTCAAGGGCACCGACGTCGCTCCTGAGGGAGGCCAGCTCGCGGTCGGCCTCCTCGCGGGTGTCGTCGTCCTCCTCGTCGGCGGCCAGCTCGTACAGGACGGACAGGTCGTCGAGGCGCTGGGCCAGCGACTCGATCCTGTTGACCTCACCCTGCAGGTAGGAGAGCTTGCTGGTGACCTTCTGGGCCCGTTCCTGGTCGTTCCACAGGTCGGGCGCCGCGGCCTGCTCCTCGAGCTCCTCGATCTGCTTGCGTATCGCGCCGAGGTCGAGCACGTCCTGGATGTTCTTCAGCGTGCCGATGAGCTCGTTGATCTCTTCTACCGGATCGATGAGTGCCACGTCTGTAAAGGGTACGCGACCGGCGCACCCCGTTGTGTACGGCCGGGCCCGCGCCATGGCTAGCATGGGCGCCGGAGGGACCGTGAGGAGGCGACGTGCGGGGACGTGCGCGACGAGGGCTGCTCGTGCCCGCCATGACCCTGACGACGGTCCTGGTGGCCGTGGCGGCGGCCACGGTGACGGCCTGCTCCGACCGGGGCGGCGGCACGCCGGAGCAGGGGACACGCGCGGCCGGACTCACGGCGAGCCCGGCCCCGGCCGTGTTGCAGGAGCCTCCCGTGACGCTGACCGAGGCGGAGAGGGCGCTGTCGGGCGCGCTCGGCGCGCAGGCGGTGCTGGAGAGCGCGACGCCACACCTGGAGGCCGACCGTAGAAACCTCCTCGCGCAGACCCGTGACTCGCAGGAGGCGCTCACCATGGCCGCCTTCAACAGCACGCCGGGGCCGCTGCCGCACTACACCTGGGGCAAGCCCGAGCTGCTGGTGCCCAGGGTCCAGTGGGACCCCTTCTGGTTCGCCGCGGTCGTCGAGCGCGAGGACAGCAAGGGTGAGAAACGCTCGGCCGTTCTCGTCATGACCAAGTACGGCGAGCACGAGTGGTATCTCAGCTCGACCTCCCTGCTCGACCCGGAGGAACGGGTCCCCGAGATCGCCAAGGACGCGGGGGGCTACGCGACCGAGCTGGACGACGACGACCCGACCACCGCGATCAGCCCCCGGCTCATGGCGCCGCTGCACGCGACCTCCGCCGAGGAGGGCAGCGCGGGCTTCGCGGCTGGCCTGATCGAGAAGGGACCGCACACCACGGGCTACGCCGAGGAGATCGCGGGCAAGCGGCCGAAGTACAAGGGCGACTGTCTCGGCTACGACTCGATCTTCGGCGCGAGCAACTACCCGGTCCACGCGCTGCGCACCGCGGACGGGGGCGCCATGGTCATGTACTCGCTGATCAGGACCACGACCGTGACGGCCAAGATCGAGCCGTGCGCCGACATCAGGGTGCCGCCGAACGCCGAGCGGCTGGCCTCGGCGACCGGGGCGCGCAAGGAGCTGCGCACGGTCGAGACGCAGCAGTACGTGAGCACGGTCCCCGCCAAGACCGGCAGGGGTCCCGCCCGGGTGATCGGCTACCTGGGCGGGGTCACCAAGGTCTCCGCCAACTGACACGTCCTGTACGGCCAGGCCGTACAGGACGTGCGAGGTGTCTCTCAGGCCTCGCCGAGCGGCAGGCTCGTCGAGGCGACCAGCGTGCGGATGGCGCGCAGCGCGACCGACAGCGTCGCGAGGTCGAAGTTGTCGCTCTCCCAGATCTCCGACAGCGTCTGCCGCGCCCTGGCGACGGCGGCCGAGTTGGCCTCCGTCCAGCGTGCCAGGCGCTCCTCGGGGGTCAGTCCCGGCGTGCTGTGGGCCAGGACGTCACGGGTGAGCGAGGCGTGCGCGGCGTAGAGGTCGTCGCGGAGGGCGGCCCGCGCCATGGAGTTCCAGCGGCTGTCACGCGGCAGCGCGATCACGCGCTCGCGCAGCCTGGACAGCTGGAGCCGGTCGGCCAGGTCGAAGTAGACCTCGGCGACCTCGTTGACCGGGCGGCTCGCCTGGGCGGCCACCTCGACCAGGTCGAAGGTCGAGTAGGCCGGGACCATGGAGGCGACCCGCTCGGCCAGCTCGGCGGGCACTCCCCTGGCGACGAAGGAGTCGCGGCGCTCCTCGAAGCCCGCCAGGTCGGAGCCGGTGAGCAGCTTGGGCAGGTGGGGCAGCAGGCCGTTCATGCCCTTGGCGAAGAAGGTCACCGTCGAGGCCAGGTCGAGCGGCGCCCGCCGGTTGCCGAGCAGCCAGCGGGTGCCGCGCTCGGTCAGCTTGCGGGACTCCAGGAGCATGGCGATCTGGGTGGAGGTGTCCACCTTGTTGTCCAGCTCCTCGACCTGGCGCCAGAAGCTGGGCAGGTCGAAGACCTCGCGGGTGACCAGGTAGGCGCGGGCGATGTCCGGCGCCGAGGCGCCGCTCTCCTCGCCGAGGCGGAACATGAAGGTGGTGCCGCCCGAGTTGACCAGGTCGTTCACCACGCCGGTCGTGATGATCTCCCTGCGCAGCGGGTGGGTGTCCATGTGGTCGCGCATGCGCCCGCGCAGCGCCGAGGGGAAGTAGGACACCAGCCAGGACGCGAGGTAGGGGTCGTCGGGCAGGTCGGAGGCGAGGATCTCGGCGTCGGTGACCAGCTTGGTGTAGGCGAGCAGCACCGAGAACTCCGGCGCGGTCAGCCCGAGCCCGGCCTGGCGCCGCTCGGCCAGGGCCTTGTCCGAAGGCAGGAACTCCAGCTCCCGGTTGACCAGCCCGGCCCGTTCGAGCCTGCGCAGCTGCCGCGCGTGGATGTGCAGCATGTCCGACGCCTGGGCGCGGGCGGCGGCGAGCACCACGTTCTGGTTGTAGTTGTCCCGCAGGACCAGCTCGCCGACCTCGTCGGTCATGTCGAGGAAGAGTTCGTTGCGCTGCTTGTCGGTCAGCTCGCCGTCGCGGACGGCGCGGTCCAGCAGGATCTTGATGTTCACCTCGTGGTCGGAGGTGTCCACCCCGGCGGAGTTGTCGATGAAGTCGGTGTTGACGAGGCCGCCCTCGCGGGCGAACTCGATCCTGGCGAGCTGGGTGAAGCCCAGATTGCCGCCCTCGCCGACCACCTTGCAGCGCAGTTCGGCGCCGTTGACCCGCAGGCCGTCGTTGGCCTTGTCGCCGACCTCGGTGTGGGACTCGCTCGTCGCCTTGACGTAGGTGCCGATGCCGCCGTTCCACAGCAGGTCGACGGGGGCCCGCAGGATGGCGCTGATCAGGTCGTTCGGCGCCAGCGAGGTCACCCCGTCGGCGATGCCGAGCGCGGCGCGCGCCTGCGGGGAGAGCGGGATCGACTTGGCCGTGCGCGACCACACGCCGCCGCCCTGCCCGATGAGGGAGGGGTCGTAGTCGGCCCAGGAGCTGCGCGGCAGCGCGAAGAGCCTGGCCCGTTCTGCGTAGCTCCGCGCGGCGTCGGGGTCGGGGTCGATGAAGATGTGCCGGTGGTCGAAGGCCGCGACCAGCCTGATGTGCTGGGACAGCAGCATGCCGTTGCCGAAGACGTCGCCGGACATGTCGCCGATCCCGGCCACCGTGAAGTCGGTGGTCTGGATGTCGACGCCGGTGGTGCGGAAGTGGTACTTGACCGACTCCCAGGCGCCGCGGGCGGTGATGCCCATGGCCTTGTGGTCGTAGCCGATCGAGCCACCGGAGGCGAAGGCGTCCCCGAGCCAGAAGCCGTACTCCTTGGCCACCGCGTTGGCGATGTCGGAGAAGGTCGCGGTGCCCTTGTCGGCGGCGACCACGAGGTAGGTGTCGTCCCCGTCGTGCCTGACCACGTCGGCGGGCGGGGCGACCTCGCCGTCCACGAGGTTGTCGGTGACGTCCAGCAGGCCGGAGATGAACATCCGGTAGCAGGCCACGCCCTCGGCGAGCAGGTCCTCACGCGTGCCCGACCTCGGGGGGTTCTTCACCACGAAGCCGCCCTTGGAGCCGGTGGGGACGATGACGGTGTTCTTCACCATCTGCGCCTTCACCAGGCCCAGGACCTCGGTGCGGAAGTCCTCCCTGCGGTCCGACCAGCGCAGGCCGCCGCGCGCGACCTTGCCGAAGCGCAGGTGCACGCCCTCGACCCGCGGCGAGTAGACGAAGATCTCGAACTTCGGCCTCGGCAGCGGCAGCACGCTGATCGACGGCGAGTCGAGCTTCAGGCTGACGTACGGCTTGCGCACCCCGTCGACCGTCTGGAAGTAGTTCGTCCGCAGCGTGGCGTTGATCATCTCCAGATAGGCCCGCAGGATGCGGTCCTCGTCCAGGGAGGCCACGTCGTCGAGGGCGCCGAGGATCTCCTCGTTCAGCGCCTCGGTCAGGTCGGTGCGGACCTCGGCGTCGCGCCTGGGGTCGAGCCTGGCCTCGAACAGGCGCACCAGCAGGCGGGCGAGCCGTACGTTGCCCAGCAGCACCCGCTCGATGTAGTCCTGGCTGAAGGTGGTGCCCGCCTGGCGCAGGTACTTGGCGTAGACCCGCAGGATCTCGGCCTGCTCCCAGTTCAGCCCGGACGCCAGGACCAGGGCGTTGAAGCCGTCGCTCTCGACCCTGCCCCGCCACAGCGCGTCGAAGGCGTCCTGGAAGAGCCGCTTGAACTCGTCCCTGTCCACCTCGGGCGACAGGTCGTAGCGCAGGCCGAAGTCGTAGATCCAGGCGTCCTTGGTCGCCGGGTCACGGTCACGGTCGATCTCGTAGGGGCGCTCGTCGACCACCTCGACGCCGAGGCGCTGCAGCAGCGGCAGCACGTGCGACAGGGAGATGGGCGCGCCGATCCGGTAGAGCTTGAAGCGGCGCTCCCCCTCGGGGGCGTCGTAGGGCTCGTAGAGGTTCATCCCGATCTCGTCGGGCGAGTCGGCGAGCGCTTCGAGGCGGCGCAGGTCGGCGACGGCCGGGCGGGGCGGGAAGTCGGCCTTGTAGCCCTCGGGGAAGGCCGTGGAGTAGCGCCGGACGAGGTGGGGCGCCTCCTCCTCGGTGCTCAGCTCGGTGATCGCGGTGGCCAGGTCGTCGTCCCAGGAGCGGGTGGCGGCGGCCAGCCTGCCCTCAAGCTCCTCGACGTCGAGGTCGCGCGTGTTCAGCGGCCTGCCGCGCTCGCCGCGCACGACCACGTGCAGCCGGGCGAGGGCGGACTCGCCGATCATGGCGCTGTAGTCGCAGGAGGTGCCGCCGACCGCCCTGAGCAGGATGTCCTGCATCTTGATGCGGATCTGGGTGGTGTAACGGTCACGCGGGAGGTAGATCAGGAAGGAGATGTAGCGGCCGTAGTCGTCGGGCCGCAGGAAGACCTTGACCTGCTTGCGCTCGCGCAGCCTGAGCACGCCGAGCGCGATCGGCAGCAGCTGCTCGACCGAGGTCTGGAACAGCTCGTCCCTGGGGAAGGTCTCCAGGATCTCGATGAGGTCCTTGCCGTCGTGGCTGTCGGCGGCGAGCCCGGCCAGGTCGAGGACCTCGGCCAGCTTGCGGCGCAGCACCGGGATGCGCGAGATCGACTCGCTGTAGGCCACGTGGGTGAACAGGCCGAGGAAGCGGCGTTCGCCGACGACCTCCCCGGTGCCGTCGAAGAGCTTGACGCCGACGTAGTCGAGGTAGGCGGAACGGTACACGGTCGCCCTGGTGTTGGCCTTGGTGATGATCAGCATCTGCTGCTTCTCACGGGCCTTGGCGCGCAGCTCGGGCGGGAGCGCGGCGAAGCTCTCCGAGCCCGCCTTGTCGTGGCGCAGGATGCCCAGGCCGGTGCCGGGGACCTGGCGCAGGGTGTCGCCCTGCTCGTCCGCCTCAAGGCGGTACTCGCGGTAGCCGAGGAAGGTGAAGTGGCCGTCGGCCAGCCAGCGCATCAGCTCCAGGCTGTCCTCGACGCCCGCGAGGTCGAGCGGGGGCGGGTTGACCGAGACGTCCTCGGCGGTCTGCAGGGCCAGCGCCCGCATCTTGGTGAAGTCCTCGACGGCGTAGCGGACGTCCTGGAGGACCCGCTGCAGGTCGGCCTCAAGCTGCTTGAGCACGGCCGGGTCGGACTGCCGGTCGATCTCGAAGTGCATCCAGGACTCGGTGATCTCCTGTCCGGCGTCCTGGTCGCGGTCCCCGCCGAGCAGCTTGCCGGTCACGTCCCTGCGCACCCGCATCTGGGGGTGGACGACCAGGTGGGTGGTGATGCCGTGCCGGTCGAGCTCCATGGTGACGGAGTCGACCAGGAAGGGCATGTCGTCGGTCACCACCTCGACGACCGAGCGGCCGGGGTCCCAGCCGTGCTCCTCAAGGCTGGGGGTGTAGGCGCGCACCAGGGCCCGGCCCTGGGGGCGCTTGTCGGCGAGCTGACGCTGGGCCGTGGCCGGGCCGTACACGTCGACCGGGTTGCGGTCCAGCAGGTCTTCTGGCGCGACATGCCGGTAGTAGAGCCTGAGGAACTCGAGTGCCTCCTCGTCACTCCCGTGGTCGCCGCCGGGTGTGTGCGCGCAGGTCTCGGCGGCACTCCTCAGCAGCTCGTCCTTCGCCTCGTCGAGCGGCATGTCGCTCTCACTCCTTTGTGAGGGATTTTTCGTATTAGATGAGGGATCTGCGATCAATGTCGTAGTTCCCGAGCGGGGAGAAGTAATGCGGCACATGCCGCTTACCGGGAGAGACGCCCCGTCATGTCGCCTCTGCCCGGTCTTATGTGGATCCGTCACTCGACCACCGCGTGGTCGGCCCGCCATGGAGCGGGCTCACGGCGTGCCGGTCCCCGGCCGTGCGCGACGGGACGTGACCGCCCATCGCCCACCTCTCCGGATCCCCGTCCATCGGGCATGGCCCGTGGCACAACACCTCCAGCGGCCACCTGCCCCGGTCCCCGTTGACCCGAGCACACCGCCGCTCTGATACCACCCGAAAAGCCGTGAAACGTCAATGTGACGTACGGCCAACATCCGGCGAATTGGAGCGCTCCAGCCCGGGTGGGCCGAGGGCTTCCCGATCTTCGGGGGATCAGGGGCTCCCGCGAGGCCCGGGGTCTCCGCCACCTCGCCGGCCACACGAACCCGGACCAGCCGTATCCGATGGGTCATCAGTCTCCCACGGACGGCCGTACCGCGTCCCCGTCTCAGCCTTCCAGCCCAAGATTATGCTCCCCCGCCCCTCGGCCCCCTCGCCACGCCGACACCGCCCTCGCCTCCCATGCCTCCCATGCCGACAAAAGCCTCACCGGTCGCACCGTGATGTGAATGTAACCAACCAGACCGGGGACGCGGCCGTCTCATCGGGCAGACGACTCGGAACCCAACGGGGAGAACCAGCATGCAGCGCGCTCCGGACAGGCGGACGTTCCTTAGGCTTGGCGGTATGGCCGCGCTCAGCATCGGGGCAGCCTCCCCCGCCGCCGCGGAGTGGACGGCTCTCGGCCGGGGGCTCGACGGCACTCTCGTACGGCCCGGCGACGCTTCCTACGACGCCGCCCGCCGCCTGTTCAACACCGCCTTCGACGCGGTACGGCCCGCGGGCGTCGCCTACTGCGCCAACCCCTCAGACGTGGCCGAGTGCGTGACCTTCGCAAGGAAGGTGGGGGTGCCGCTGGCCGTACGGTCCGGTGGGCACTCCTACGCGGGCTGGTCCACCGGCACCGGCCTGGTCCTGGACGTCTCCCGGATGAGCAAGGTCTCCTACTCCGCGGGACGGGCGAGCGTCGGGGCGGGCGCCAAGCTGGTCGACGTCTACGACAGCCTCGCCAAGCACGGGGTGAGCATCCCGGCGGGGACCTGCCCCACGGTCGGGGTCAGCGGCCTGACGCTCGGCGGCGGGATCGGCGTGGTGTCCAGGAAGTACGGCCTGACGTGCGACGTCATGGAGTCCGTCCAGCTCGTCACGGCCGACGGGCGGCTGGTGACGAGCGACGCCAACCACGAGCCCGACCTCTACTGGGCGAGCCGGGGCGGGGGCGGCGGCAACCTCGGGGTGGCGGTCTCCTTCGGCTTCAGGACCCATCCGACCCGCGAGGTCACGGTCTTCTTCCTGCACTGGCCGTGGGCCAGGGCCGCCAAGGCGCTCAAGGCCTGGCAGTCGTGGTCGCGGGCCGTACCCGACGAGCTGTGGTCCACGATGCACCTGAGCAGCGACGGCGGGATGGACGTGCAGATCGGCGGCCTCCACCTGGGCGGCAGGGCCGAGTGCGAGCGGCTGCTCGACCGGCTGGGTGACGCGATCGGCCCGACCTCGTCCTCCTTCGTCAGGCAGACGTCCTACGGTCACGCGATGATGATCATGGGAGGCTGCTCGACGCTGACGGTCTCCCAGTGCCACAGGCCCGGCTCCCTGCCCGGCCAGACCCGCGACGGCAAACTGCCGCGTGACTCCTTCAGCGGCAGGTCGCACATGGCCTACGCCCCGCTGTCCGAGGCGGGGGCGAAGACCCTGGTGGCCCAGGTCGCCAAGCCCGGCAGCCACACCGTGCTGCTGGACGCCCTCGGCGGGGCCGTGGCCCGGGTGCGGCCGGACGCGACGGCCTTCCCGCACCGGGCGGCGCTCTACAGCGTCCAGTACTACGCCCACCGCGCGGGCGCGGCCTCCTGGACCGCGAACGCCCGCGCCGCGATGCGTCCCCACTACGGCGACCACGCCTACGTCAACTACGTCGATCCCGGGCTGACCGGCTGGCGCGCGGCCTACTACGGCGCCAACGCCACCAGGCTCGCCCGGGTCAAGGCCGCCTACGACCCCGGCCGTCTCTTCCGGCTGCCCCAGGGGTTCTGACCTGGGTGTCCCGGGACACCGACCCTCCCAATCCAGGACAAAGCACCGGTACGGTGTGCCAATGACGACGGCGCGCCTCGCGTGGTCCTGCTGCGCCCTGACGTCGCTGCTGGTCGTGGCGGCCGCCGTACTAGCCACGCGCAACGGGGTCGGGCCGCTCGGCCTCGGTCACCTGCTCTTCGTGGCCGCCTGCGCGCTCGCGGGCGGCCTGATCGGCTCGCGGCGTCCCGAGCACCCGGTCGGCAGGGCGCTGGCGCTGGGCGGCCTGTGCTTCGCGCTGATGGAGGCCTGCGGCCAGTACGCCATCCTCGGCCTGGTCAACGGGCTGCCGCTCGCCCAGGCCGCCGCCTGGCCGCAGACGTGGCTGTGGGTCCCGGCGAACCTGTCGATCACCCTGATCCCGATGATCTTCCCCGGTGGGACGCTGTCCTCCCCCGGGCTGCGGCGCCTGGTCCGCCTGACGCTCGCCGCCGCCGTACCGGTCATGATCCTCAGCGCGCTCAGGCCGGGCGAGAACGACCAGGTCGGCACGGACACCGGGGTGGTCAACCCGCTCGGGGTCTCGGCGCTCGCCGACCTGGCGCCCGTCGCGGAGACCGCGATGACGGCTCTCATGGCGGTGGTGTTCGTCGTCGGCGGCGCCGACCTGGTCCGCAGGGCGCTGCGCAGCTCCGGCGTCGAACGCCGCCAGATCATGTGGCTCACCTACGCGGTCGGGATCGAGATGGTGGTCGTCGCCGCCCGCCTGGCCGCCGGGCTGACCGACGCGGTCCCCGGGCGCATCTGGCCCGTTACCGACACCTTCTGGGAGCTCGGCTCGGCGACCACGGCGCTGCTCCCGGCCGCCGTCTGCGTCGCGATCCTGCGCCACCGGCTCTTCGACATCGACCTGGTGACCAACAGGACCCTGGTCTACGCGCTGCTGTCCGGCTGCGTGAGCGTCGGGTACGTGGCCATCGCGGGCTACCTGGGCGCGGTCTTCCCCAGCGGGGACCTACCGGTGTCCGTGCTGGCCGCCGGGCTCGTCGCGTTCGCCTTCGCGCCGCTGCGCAGACGGCTCCAGGGCTGGGTGAACCTGCTGATGTACGGCGAGCGGGACGACCCCTACGCGGCGCTCACCCGCCTTGGCAGGCGCCTGGAGAACAGCGGGGAGCCGGACGGCGTGCTGCCCGGGGTCGCCCGCGCGGTCGCCGAGGCGCTGCGGCTGCCGTACGCGGCGGTGGAGACCTCCGCGGGCACGCGACACGCCTTCGGCTCCCCCACGGGTGTTCCGGTACGGCTGCCGCTGACCCACAACGGTGAGCGGGCCGGTGACCTCGTCCTGTCGCCCAGGTCGGGAGAGAGCGGCTTCGGCCGTCGTGACCTGCGGGTGCTGACCGACCTGGCCAGGCAGGTCGCCATCGCGGCGCACGCCGCCCGCCTGACCGCCGACCTGCGGCGCTCGCGGGAGAGGCTCGTGATGGCCAGGGAGGAGGAGCGCCGCCGTCTCAGGCGCGACCTGCACGACGGGCTCGGGCCCACGCTGGCCGCGCTGACCATGCGGGCCGAGGCCGCGTGCGACCTGGTCGGGGACGTGCCCGCGCGGGGGTTGCTCGCCGAGATCGTCGCCGACGCCGAGGCCGCGGTCGCCGACGTGCGGACCCTGGTCGACGGCCTGCGCCCGCCCGCGCTCGACACCCTCGGCCTGCTCGGCGCCCTGCGTGCCCACGCCGTACGGCAGCCGCCCGGGCTGCGGGTCACCGTGCTGACCCCCGAAAGGCTCGGGCCGCTGCCCGCGGCGACGGAGGTGGCGGCCTACCGCATCGCGGCGGAGGCGCTGGCCAACGCGCGCAGGCACGCGGGGGCGAGCGGCGCGCGGCTGCGGGTCGAGGTGTCCGGAGGCACGCTCACCCTTGAGGTTGCCGACGACGGCGACGGGCTGCGGGCCGTACCCGACGAGAGAGCCGGGCTCGGGCTGGCGTCGATGCGGGAGCGGGCGCTCGAACTCGGCGGCACGTTCGCGGCCAAGGACCGTCCCGAGGGCGGGACCCTGGTCAGGGTCACGCTTCCCGCGCGTGAGGGAGGGGATCGCGATGATCCGTGTCCTGCTCGTTGACGACCACGCCGGGTTCCGCGCCGGGCTGCGCACGCTGCTGGCGACCGCGGAGGGGATCGAGGTCGCCGACGAGGTGTCCAGCGGGGAGCAGGCGCTGGCCGTGGTCGGGCGGCTGCAGCCGGACGTGGTGCTGATGGACCTGACGATGCCCGGTATGGGCGGGGTCGCGGCGACCGGGAAGCTCGTCCGCGACCACCCGCACATCCGGGTGGTCGTGCTCAGCATGTCGGACGACGACGACTCGGTGTTCGCCGCCATGCGGGCCGGGGCGCGCGGTTACGTGCTCAAAGGGGCGCGCAGGGCGGAACTGGTCAGGGCGGTGCAGGCCGCCGCCGACGGCGAGGCCATCTTCGGCCCCGCCATCGCGGCCAGGCTGGTCGGCTACTTCGCCGGGCGGGAAAGCGCGGAGCCCGCGCTGCCCGCGCTGACCCGGCGGGAGCGGGAGGTCCTCGCCCTGATGGCCGAGCGCCTGACGAACCCGCAGATCGCGGCCAGGCTCGGGCTGAGCCACAAGACCGTGCGCAACCACGTCTCCGCCGTCTTCACCAAGCTCAGGGTGAACGATCGGAGCGAGGCGATCACGCGGGCGAGGCAGGCGGGGCTGTGAGACCCGCGCGCCACGCGCCGTCCGAGGCCCGCAGCACGCGCAGCGCGATCCACCCGTAGGCGGCCAGGTGGAACAGCGCGCCGAGTGCCTGTACGGCGGGCGCCCGGTCCTGGGTCAGGAACGGCGTGAGCGTCCCGGCGAGCGCCGCGACCGGCACCCACCAGGGGACGATCCCGGCCCTGAGCAGGCCGACGAACAGGACGAACAGCCCGACGTGGGACAGGAAGCCCGGCAGCAGCATGCCGTACAGGAAACCCCACAGCTCGCCCGTGCGGGCCGTGACCAGCTCGGCCTGCGCGTCCGGCAGGGTCTGGGCCAGGGCCAGGTCGTAGAAGTCGGTGGTGAAGAGCGTGAGCGCGTGCCCGGTGCCGAGCAGTCCGAGCGCGGCGCCGACGTTCCCGGCCACCGGGGCGCCACGGCGGAGCAGGTGGGCCAGGGCGAGGACGACCGGGATGAGGCTGAGCGTCGCCCAGAGGAACAGCAGTCCGCTGACCTGGACGAGGTCGGGGTGCGCGCGGAAGACGGCGGGGGCGTGGGTGGCGGAGGGGGGCGAGGTCAGGAATGCGAGGAATTCGAGGACGGGCCAGGCGAGGAGGGCGATCCCGGCGACGATCCGCCGAAACGAGTCCGGATTTTTCAGCATTTGCACATCGAATCCGGGCGGCGTCCCGGGGCGTATGGGGTGTCTGTCCCGGGTTGCCGGGAGAAATCCCAGGCCACCCCGCGACCTGGAAAGGATGCCGGGCCGTACCACCCCGAACTGTGGCGCCGGTCCGATCGCCCGGGAAGGACTCCGTGCCCGGAAAACGACTGGACCCGTGTACGGCGGAGCCGACAGCATCGGGGGATGCGTAACTGGCCGCTCACCGGGCTGCGGGTGACCACTCCGCGCCTCGAACTCCGCATGCCCTCCCTCGACGACCTCGACCGGCTCGCCGACCGCGCCGCGGAGGGGGTCCACGACCCGGACGTCATGCCGTTCATCGTGCCCTGGAGCGAGGCCGAGCCGCAGGAGCGGGTCCTCAGGACCGTCCAGTACCACTTCACCCAGTGGGGCACCTGGACCCCGGAGGAGTGGGTCTGCGCGTTCGCCGTGATCTTCGAGGGGGAGGTCGTCGGCACCCAGGCGATCGCGGCCACCGAGTTCGCCGTCATCCGCGAGGTCACCAGCGGCTCCTGGCTGGGCAGGCGCTTCCACGGCAGGGGGATCGGCACCGAGATGCGCACCGCCGTACTGCACCTGGCCTTCGAGGGGCTCGGCGCCCGATATGCCGCCTCCGCCGCCTTCGCCGACAACCACGCCTCCGTTGCGGTCTCCCGCAAGCTCGGCTACCGCGACGACGGCATCCAGTTCCACAGCAGGCGGGGCGAGCCCGTGACGACCCTGCGGCTGCGGCTGGCCCGCGAGGACTGGGTCGCCAGGCCGGGGTTCGAGATCCACGGTCTCGAACCCTGCCTGCCGCTGTTCGGCGCGACCCCTACCCCTGCGCCTCCGGATCGGTGATCGGGACGAAGTGGGACAGGACCTCCGGGTTGGCCATGGCGTCGAGGTTGGCCGCCTTCTCCGGGGGGACGCCGAGGAGGATCTTGCGGATCGGGACCTCAAGCTTCTTGCCGCTGAGCGTGCGGGGGATGCCGGGCACCTCGACGATCTCGTTGGGCACGTGCCGGGGTGACAGTTCCTCCTTGATCGCCCTGCGCAGCCGCATGATCAGCGCGTCGGACAGCGGCGCCCCCTCGGCCATGGTGACGTAGAGCAGCAGCCGTCCCTCCTGGCCGAGCTGCCCGGTGTCGATCACGAGGCTGTCGGCGATCTCCCCGAAGCGCTCGACCACCCGGTAGAACTCGCTGGTCCCCATCCGCACGCCACCCCGGTTGAGCGTGGAGTCGGACCGGCCGTAGATCACGCATCCGCCGTCGGGGAGGATCTTGATCCAGTCGCCGTGCCGCCACACCCCGGGATAGTCGGTGAAGTAGCTCTCCCGGTATCTCGTCCCCTCGGGGTCGTTCCAGAACATGACGGGCATCGAGGGCATCGGCGCGGTCAGCACCAGCTCCCCCACCTCACCGATCACCGGCTCGCCGGACGGGTCGAAGGACTCGACCCTGGCCCCCAGGCACCGGCACGGGATGACCCCGGCCCGCACCGGCAGCAGCGGAACCGCCCCGACGAAGCCGGTGCACACGTCGGTGCCCCCGGAGAACGAACCGAGCTGGACCTCCGGCATCGTGTCGTGCACCCAGGCGAAACCCTCCGGGGGCAGCGGCGAGCCGGTCGAGCCGACCCCGCGCAGCGCCCCGAGCCCCTCCGGGCGCAGGTTCGTCTTCATGGAGGCGACGATGTACGGCGCGCCCGTGCCGAAGTAGGTGACGCCCTCCTCGGCGGCGAGCCGCCACAGCGCGTCCGTCCCCGGGTGGGTGGCAGAGCCGTCGTAGAGCACGATGGCCGAACCGACCAGCAGGCCGCCGACGAGGTAGTTCCACATCATCCAGCCGGTCGTGGTGTACCAGAAGAAGACGTCGCCCTCCCCCAGGTCCTGGTGGAAGGAGAGCGCCTTGAGGTGTTCGAGCACCACGCCGCCGTGCCCGTGCACGATCGGCTTGGGCAGTCCCGTGGTACCTGAGGAGTAGACGATCCACAGCGGATGGGCGAAGGGCACCGGCTCGAACTCAAGCGGCCCCTCGACGGCCCGCAACCTGTCCCATTCGACCGTACGGTGCCCACTGCGCTGGGTCTTCCCGGCCTCCTGGGGCGGCGCGCCGTACAGGGGCATCCGCACCCGGGCGGTCAGGGTCGGCAGTTTGGCCGCGATGTCCTCGACGACCTGGGAGCGGTCGAACCACCTGCCGTTGTAGGCGTAGCCGTCGATCGCGACCAGCACCTTCGGCTCGATCTGGGTGAAGCGGTCGATCACGCTCGACGCGCCGAAGTCCGGGGAGCACGAGGACCACACGGCCCCCAGGGAGGCCGTGGCGAGGAAGGCGACCAGCGTCTCGGGCACGTTCGGCGCGTAGGCGGCGACCCGGTCCCCGCGTCCCACGCCCAGCGCGACCAGCCCCGCGCGGACCCGCGCGACCTCCCCGGCCAGCTCGCCCAGCGTGAGCGTACGGCGCAGCCCCGACTCGTCGCGGAAGACCACCGCGGGCCGTCCCGGGTCGGTCGCCGCCCCGCGCAGCGCGTTGGCGGCGTAGTTCAGCGTCGATCCGGCGAACCACTCGGCCCCGGGCATCGTCCCCGACAGGACCGGCCCCGCGCCCCGCTCCCCGACGACGTCGAAGTAGTCCCACAGCGACGCCCAGAACTCGGCCGGTGAGTCGACCGACCACCGCCACAGATCCTGGTAGTCGCCGGACCTGCCGAGCCACTCCGCGTAACGGGTGACCTTGGCGTCCCGCACGGTCTGGGGGGTGGGTTCCCACAGGAGCGTACCTTCCTCAACCATGTCCCCATCCTCCCGACGGCCAACGGGAATGTCATCCCCCGTGGACACACACTCCCCCGCCTCTCGATGTGGCCCGGCCACGTGCCCTCAACCGCGCAGGTGCTCGACGGCCGCCCTGGCGGCGGTGCCGATCACCGCGTCGGCACGGGGCTGGTTCTGGGCCGTGCCGTACGAACGGGTGAAGACCGCGACGGCGTAACGCCCCCCGTCGGGGTACTCGACGACGCCGACCTCGTTGCGGATCGTCGGCAGGGTGCCGGTCTTGCCGCTGACGGCGACGTCGTCGTAGGGGAACCCGGCGGCGAGCCGGTGCGGCCAGACCTGGAGGCCGAACAGCCCGCGCATCGCGGCGCACGAGGCGGCGGAGGCGGCCTCGTCGCGCCAGATCATGCCGAGCAGTCTGGTCATGTCACGCGGGGTGCTCCGGTTGGTGCGCGCCGGGTCAAGCGCCCTGAGTCCGGCGATCAGCGCGGGGTCGGTGGACATCTCGGCCTGGCCGGTGTCCTCGACGATGCTGGAGAACAGGTCGTGGCAGTTGTGCTCGACCCACGTCCCGTCCAGGCGGAAGGAGGCGAGCATGGCGTTGACCTCCGGCAGGCCGACCCGGTCGATCAGGGTGTCGGCCGCGGTGTTGTCGCTCACCGCGACCATCAGGTAGGCCAGGTCGCGCAGGGACATCGTCACGTCGTCGGCCATCACCGAGACCCCGGTCGATCCGGCCGTGTGGCGGTCCGCCCTGACGGTGACACGCTCGGCGGGGTCGAGCAGCCCGCCGTCCGCCTGCCGGAAGAACTCGACAAGCAGCGCCACCTTGAACACCGAGGCCGTGACCACGGGATCGTCCGCCCGGTGGGCGACCTCCGCCCCGGTGTCCACGTCGACCGCGTGCAGGAACCCGGTCACCCCGGCCGTGCGGAACAGCCCCTCCAGGTCGGTCATGCCAGGAACCCCGAGGAGGGCCTGCTCCGCAGCCGCCGAGCGGGGGCCGTCCCGTCGTCCGTCATCCCGGCGCTCTCCTTCAGCACTCGCAGGGCCACCGCCCCGAAGGCTACGGCAGCCGCCCCGGCCTGTCCTCGCCAGGCGGTGGAGAGCCGCCAGGCCAGGGGACTCCCCAGCAGCGGCCGCCAGCGCAGTCCCGGCAGCGCGACCTCGGGCCCGAAGGCCACGGCCGTCCCGGCGAGCACCAGCCCGAGGGTCTGCGCCTCGTGCACCTCCTCGGGGACGAACCCGTGACGGCGGCACTCCGCGAGCGTCTCCTCGTGCAGGCCGGGTTCCCTGGGGAAGAGCACGAGCCTGCGTCCGGCCAGGTCGGCCAGGTGGACCGACGACAGTGCGGCGAGCGGGTCGTCCTCGGCCAGCACCACCCCGGCGCGCTGGACGAGCACCGGGCCGAAGCTGAGCCCCGGCGCGGTGATCGGATGGCGGACCAGCCCGACGTCCAGGGTCCCGTCGAGGAGCGCGACGACCTGGTCGGCGCTCCACATCTCGGCGGGCGTGAGCCGTACCTCCGGATCGCGGTCGCGGAACCCCGCGATCAGCGCCGCGATCACCGCGGAGCCCAGGTCGGGCGGGACGCCGACGCGCAGCACCGCGTCCTCGGCACGTCCGACCAGGTCGCGCAGCCGGTCGATCCTGGCGACGATCTCGTGGGCCTCGGCGAGCAGCAGCCGTCCCGCGGCGGTCAGCCGTACCTGACGGCTCGACCTGTCGAACAGCCGGACGCCGAGTTCCTCCTCAAGGCGCCGGATGCGCTGGCTGAGCGGCGGCTGCGCCATGCCGAGCCGGATCGCGGCGTTGCCGAAGTGCAGTTCTTCGGCGACCACGGTGAAGTACCGCAGATGCCGGACAAGGTCCATGACCAGTGACTATATCCACTTTTATATGGATCATGGCGGCATATCAATATTGGACATAAACGGCACGCCTCTGGTCTTCTCTTCACCGCGACAACGAGGGGGACGACTCATGAGACGCAAGGGTCTGGTCGCGGCCGCGCTGCTGGTGCCGGTCGTCACGATCAGCGGGACCGCGTGGGCGCTGCGCACGCAGGGTTCGGCGCGGGAGACGGCACAGGAGTTCCTGGCCGCCTGGGACAGGCAGGACTACGCGGCGATGCGGGAGCTCACCGTCGATCCGCCGGGCGACTTCGACGAGTGGTACCGCCGCTTCAGGACCGACCTGAAGCTCTCGACGGCCGGATTCGCGATCATTGGGGGCCAGGACGAGGGACCGCGGATCGGCTTCCGCGCCACCCTGCGGGGAGCGGTGACCTGGGCCTACGACGGAGCCCTCCAGCTCGTCGAGCACGACCGGGCCTGGCGGGTGAGGTGGACCCCGGCGGCCATCCATCCCCGCCTGAAGGCCGGGACACGCCTTCGGACCGTGCGGGTCAAGGCGGAGCAGGCGCCGATCCTGGCCGCCGACGGCACCAGGATCGACACCGCCTCCGCGCCCGGCTCGGTGCAGCAGCTCGTCGAGGGCCTCAAGGAACGGTACGGCTCCCGCCTGACCGGCACCGCCTCCGCCCGGGTCGAACTGGTACGGGGATCCGAGCGGGTCGCCACCCTCGCCACGTCCGACGCCAGACCGGGCACGGAGCTGCGGACCACGATCGACCCGCGCGTCCACCGGGCCGCCGCCGACGCGCTGGAGACGGTGAGGAAACCCGCCTCCCTGGTCGCGCTGAGACCGTCGACCGGCGAGATCCTGGCCGTGGCCAACAAACCGGGCGGCTTCAACCGGGCGCTGCTCGGCCACTACCCGCCGGGCTCGACCTTCAAGGTGGTCACCGCCTCCGCGCTCGTCGCCGGTGGCATGACCGCCGACGAACGTGTCTCCTGTCCCGCGGAGGAGAACATCGGGGGCTTCCCCTTCCACAACGCCGGGTTCGAGGAGTTCGGGACGATCGCGCTGCGCGAGGCGTTCGCGCACTCGTGCAACACCACGTTCGGACGGCTGAGCGTGGACAGGCTCGGCGGGCGGCGACTGGCCGAGGTGGCGGGGAGCTTCGGGTTCGGCGGCCCCGTCGATCCCGGGGTGCCCTCCGTGCGGGCTCAGTTTCCCGACCCGAAGGACGACACCGACCTCGCCTCGGCCTCCATCGGCCAAGGCCGCGTGCTGACCAGCCCGCTGAACATGGCCACCGTCGCCGCCGCCATCGCCGACGGCTCCTGGCGCCCGCCCCGCCTGGTCGCCGCCGACCTGCTCCCCCAGGCCGCCCCGAGAAAGCTGGAGCCCGCGGTGGTCAGGGCCCTGCGCACCCTGATGCCCGCGGTGGTGAGCGAGGGCACCGCCGCGGGCGTCCCCTTCCCGTCCGGTACGGCGGGCAAGACGGGAACCGCCGAGTACGGCACCGGCAAGGAACCCCCGACGCACGCCTGGTTCATCGGCTACCGGGGGGACCTGGCCTTCTCGGTCATCGTCGAGGGCGGCGGCACCGGCGCCGAGGCCGCCGCCCCGATCGCCGCCCGCTTCCTGACCGCCCTGTCACGCGGCTAGTGTCGGGCGGCCCGCTTGGGACGGGGTCTGCGGAACAGGAAGAAGGCACCGACCAGGCAGAGCAGCCCGATGCCCAGTCCCGCTCCGCCGATGACGAGGTAGTCGGAGTCGATGGGCGGGTGGTCGACGGGCGAGCCGACCGGGCCTCCGCCGAGATACTTCTTGCCGGTGTAGGCGGCGGTCTTCGTCGTCGGGGGTGGCGAACCGGCGGCCTGGACCGCCGCGGCGGCGTCGACGATCCCGTGGCCGAGATACAGGGTGTAGCCCGCGGGCGGCTTCATCGCGGTCCTGGTCAGGATCTCGCGGATCTGCGCGACGGTCAGCTTGGGGTTACGTGACAGCATCAGGGCGACCGTGCCCGAGGCCAGCGCCGCCGCGGGCGAGGTGCCGCTGCCCGAACGGTAGCCACCCGTGTTGCGGGCGGCGTAGATGTCGACGCCGGGCGCGGCGATCGTGGTGTAGGTGTGCACCTGGGAGAACTCCGCCCGCGCGCCGTTGGGACCCGCCGCGGCGACCCCGATCACGCTGGGGAAGGCCGCCGGGTAGGACACCCTGTTGTTGGCGTCGAGGTCCATGGCGTCGGTCGATCCGCCGTTGCCCGAGCTGGCCACCACCACGACGCCCTTGCTCGACGCGTAGTCGACGGCCGCGGCGGTGTCCTCCTCGTAGCCCACCCACGACCACTCGTCGGTGCCGAGGGACATCGAGATGACCTTGGCGTCGTGGTCCACCGCGTAGCGGATGCCCTTGGCCACCGCGCCCGCCCATTTGCGGCTCTCCTCCTCCGCGGCCTTCCTGCCCTTCTTCGCCAGCCGCTCCGCCCGTTTGCGGGCGGGGTCCTCGTGGTCCCAGATGACCCGCACGGACAGCACACGCGCCTGCGGGGCGACGTTGAGGACGCTCGACGCCATCGCGGTTCCGTGCTCGCCCCAGTACGGCTGGCCGGGTCTGGCGCCGCCACCGACGAGGTCGGGGCCCGAGGTCACGCGTCCCCTGAAGGCGGGATGGTTCGCCATCACCCCGGTGTCCAGCACGGCGACCGTGACCCCCCTGCCCTGGGCCAGGGTCTGCGCCTGCCGTACCTTCATGACCTGGAGTTCCCAGCCGTGCGGCGCCTCGGCCAGGGCGGGCGTCGCCGTACCCACGAGCAGAGCGGTGCCGAGCAGGGCGGCGGTCAGCGTCCGGCGGATCATGGCCGCACCTTCGCGGCTTCGGCCTTCAGGCGCTCGGACAGCGTCTGGGCGAGGCCGTACGCCGTTCTCGCCCATGGTTCGCGGTCCTCCCGCTGCTTGAACTGCCCCTTCCCCCACGGTTCGGGCACGTGTCCGGCCACCCGGCCGTCGGTCGGGCCCGAGGTGACCACCACGAACGCCGTGGCGTAGGGGGCGAAGACGCTGGTTCCCCCGCTTCCCGCCCTGGCGGAGTCCTTCCAGCGCAGGCCGGGGACGCCGAGGGCGTGCACCGCCTGATCGGCCCTGCCCTCGTCGTCCTGGGTCCGGGTGAGCACGTCGACGAGGTCACTGCGGTCGTTCTCGTTGGGCAGTGCCACGACGACGGCCGTGGCCGCGGTCCCCCCACCGGGGTCGAGATAGGTGGCCCGCAGCGCCGCGATACAGCCGTGCCTGGCCGCCGCCGCCGCGAACTGACCGGAGAGCGCCGTCTTGCAGGAGGTGTCCTGCGAGATCGCGACCCTGGTCCAGCCGCGCTCCACGCTGACGTTCGCATCGGGGTCGCGCACCCCGATGGAGGCGGGGAAGATCGTCTCGACGGGCACGTTACGCCACAGGTCGCGCATGTAGTCCTTGCTGATGATCTCCTGCCTGCTGTTGGCCACAGCGCGGGCCACGATCGTGCCGCCCCCCAGCGCCGCCACCACCCCGACCCCGGTCACGAGAACCCCGGCGATGATCCGCCCCACCCCTCGTCGTGGCGCCTCCGGGGCTCCCGTCTGGCCCGGAGGTGTCATCTGAGGAGGCGTCTGGTACGGCCCGCCCGGCTGTCCCTGCGGCGGATACATCTGGGGTGCCTGGTACGGATATCCCTGCTGGGGCGGCGGCACCTGCGGCTGCTGGGGTTGTCGCTGCTGGGAGGCCCCGTAGGGGTTCTCCTGAAGGGGGTGCACCGGCCACGGCGCACCCGGCGGTGGATACGGCCCCGACCCCTGCCCCCCTGGGGGAGGCTGGTTCGCGGGCGGGGGATAGGTCATCGTCGCTCCTGATCATGCATACGGCATTCCAGGAGAGGGAACGCGCGTTCTAACAACACAGTTCCCACTTACACCATTAGTCCCAATAACCCCATACGCCGCATCAGTCACCACCGAAGGACACTCGGCAACCCCGCCCGGCGGCTTCCAAGGATTTCGGGAGTCAGAGGTGCTGGAGGTGAATGAGTTCGACGATCTTCTCGTGCTGGCTTTTCGGAACCGCTCGAAGTCAGGTCCTGCGGACCGGGGTGGTGAGGTGGGCGACGGCGGCCACTACCTCTGAGGGGTTGGACAGGTCGGGGAGGACGACGTCGGCGCCCGCTTCGCGGAGTTCGGCCGGGAGGGAGCGGCCGGTGGCCACGGCGACCATGGAGGCTCCGGCGATCTTGGCGGCCTGGACGTCCCTGGCAGAGTCGCCGATCAGGACCGTGTTGGCGCCGTCGAACGCCGCGCCGTACTTCTGCCTGGCCCTCCCCTGCGCGACCTGGAGCAGGGTCGCCTTGGGGTAGACCTCCTCGCCGTAGCCGCCGACCTCGAAGTCGACGTGCCGGTCCAGTTTGAAGGCCTTCAGTTTGTGTACGGCGTTGCTCCTGATGGTGCCGGTGAGCACCGACTGGACCGTGCCGTCGAGTTTGCCCACGGCCTTGAGCGCCTCGGCCGCGCCCTGCATCATCCGCCCCTCCTTGGCCAGCCGCCCTCGCCGGGTCGCGAAGGCCTCGGCCAGGGCGTCGAGGAACTTGGGCAGGTGGGCGTCCTCGGCGACGATGCCGTTGAGGGCCAGCGTCTCGAAGATGATCTCGGAGTCGGGGCGGCCGTTGTGCTGGGTGAGCTTGACCAGGGGCCGTCCGGTGACCTGGCGGAAGGCGTCGACGTACGCCTCACGGGTGAGGATGGACACGTCGACCAGCGTGAGATCGACGCTCCAGAGAACGAGACGGCTAATCGTGGCCTCCGGGGTGGGGGGTGGGCGCCCACGGGCACCCAGAGCTACGGGCTCAGGGTACGGCCACCGCTCAGGCGTGGTTGAGGGCTTCGGTGAGAGAGTCCACCACGGGGACGCCCAGGGCGTGCAGGTCGGTGCGGCTGGTCATACCGCCGGTGTAGAGGACGGCGCGCGCCCCGACGTGCTGGGCCGCGTGGGCGTCGTCCAGGCTGTCACCGATGACGAGCACGTTCTCGGGGTCGATACCGAGCGCCGCGATGTGGGCGACCATCGAGTCGGCCTTGTGTCCCCCCGAGGTCTGACGTCCCCCGGAGTGCCCCGCCGAGGAGGAGAGGATGCCCAGGCCGTCGATCCGGCTGAAGTGGTGGTCGATGCCGAACTCCGCCACCTTGGGACCCAGCCGGTCGTGCGTCCACATGGACAGCAGCGACTGCCCGTTGCCCGTGGCGCTCCACGCCTCAAGCGCGCCCACGGCGTCGGCCGTCAGACCGCACTCCAGCATCAGCCGGTGGTAGTGCTCGTGGAAGCCCAGGTCGAGGCGCTCCCACTCGCCGTCATTGAGGGGGCGGCCCAGCATGCGCTCGTAGGCCGCCCAGATCGGGCGGGTGTAGACCGCCCGGAAACCGTCCGCGTCGTAGGCGGCTATCCCGTACGGCTCGAACACGAGGTTCGTGGCGCCGACCACGGCGTCGATGTCGTGGAAGAGGGTGCCGTTCCAGTCCCAAACGATGTGTCTCATATTGCTTTCAAGACTAACCGCTCACGGCTCAGCCGATCAGGTCGGGAATCTCCTGGGTGGCGTACCACAGCAGTTCGTTGGCCTCCGCGCCGTCCACGGTGAAGCGGGCGTCGTCGTCACCGCGGTCGGCGTCGGGCAGCGCGGCGACGGCGGCCTCGACGTCGGGCACCGCGGCCTCCTCGTCCACGTGGACCGCGGCGACCCTGGAGAGGGGCACGGCGGCGGACAGCCGTACCGTGGCACGCTCCTCCAGGTCGGCGCCGCCGTTCACCTCACCATCCGGAACCTCGACGGCGATCACCACCCGGCGCGCGGGCGTCTTGACGCCGTCGGCCCGGTCGGCGGCGACCATCCGCAGGGACGCCCTGGCGGCCTCGGTCAGGGCGACGTACTCCAGCTCCTCGGTGTCACCCGAGGCATACCATTCGACCAGCGCGGGGGTCACCGCGTAACCGGTCAGCGGGGCCGGGCCGAGCTCCCCGTCCGCGGCCACGCGGGCCAGCGCCGGGAGCGTGCACGGCAGATAGACGCGCATCAGTGCCTCGATCTGTTCTTCCGACATCGGCGCCGCCCCGGCGCCGATCACCCATCGAGTTTGACATCCTCCCCTGCCTGAAGGCGGGGGATTCCAACGGCAACTACCCCACGAGGAGGAGATCGCGTTGAGGTTCACGGTTCGCAGGCCCACCCAACGGCGGGCCTCCCCGTGCGGACACGGCATGCCCTGCCGCGTGGCGAATGTTCCTGGCCGCGTTCACATCGGCGTTGCCGGCGTATCCGCAGGACCGGCACCGGAAGTCGGCTTGGCTCTCGCGCGACGTCCGCTCCACGATCCCGCACGCCGAGCACCGCTGACTCGTGTACGCGGGGTTGACCTTCACGACCCGCCCGGGGGCCTTGTGCTCCAGGCGTTCCACAAGCCGGCCCCACCCGGCCGCCAGGATGCCCCGGTTCAGGCCCGCCTTCTGACGGACGTTCCCGCCGGGCGCCTCAACCGTGCCCCTGGCGGATCGGGTCATGCCGGCGATCTTCAGGTTCTCGACGGCGATCACGTCGAAGCGCCGAGCCAGGCGGGTGGAGATCTTCTCCACCCAGTCCCTGCGGCGGTCCGTCTCGCGGGCCTTCAGCGTCGCGATCGCGGCCTTGACCTTGCCGCGCCGGTTCGAGCCGCGTTTCGCCCTGGCCAGTTTCCGCTGGAGACGCCGAAGCCGGGCCTTCTCCGTCTGGCGAAGCGTGGGCGCGTTCAACAGCTCACCCGTGGACAGGGCGACGCTTACCGCGACGCCCCGGTCCACACCGACGACCTCACCGGTGCCGGGCGCGGGGATCGGCTCCGGGATCACGGCGAACGCCACATGCCAGCGGCCCGCCCGGTCGCAGGTGATCCGGTAGGACTTCACGCCGTCCGGGACGGCACGCGACCAGCGAAACCGCACCCAACCGACCTTCGCAACCCTCACCTCGCCCACGGTGCGCGACAGGCGGCGCACATCGCCCGCTGTGACGGCGACGATCCGAAACCCTTCACCCCGCCCGCGCCTGCGCCACGTCGGTCGGCGGTGGGTTCTGCCGAAGAAGTTCGCCATCGCCTGCGCGAAGTCCTTCAACGCCTGCTGCTGCACGATGACCGACCCGCCGCGCAGCCACTCATGCTCGGCCCGTGCCTGGGTCAGCTGGCGGCACTGCTCGGCGAAACCCGGCGCGGACGCCCGCCCCGGCTTCCAGTGGGCGTGCTGCTCGACGGCCAGATTCCACACGTATCGGGCGTGCCCGCAATGCTCCAACAGCGCCCGCTCCTGAGCGGGCGTGGGCTGAAGACGGTAACGGGACACGCCTTCGAACCTACCGACCACCACCGACAAAACCAGGAGACCGAAGTGCCCGACCGTGCCGCGTTTCCTCCCCGCCCTGAAGCACGGGGCATCCACGCTGTAGGCGCACGGTGACAGCCCCGCCGCCCTGCCCGCGAGGTACGGCGCACCGCCGGTCAACGCAGCGGCGTCCCGAGGAGCCGTTCCAGCTCGGTGATGGTCGGGCCGGGGTCCCTGTGGTGGAGGCCGACGATGCCGAGGGCACGGGCGGCGGCGACGTTGGCCTCGGCGTCGTCGACGAACACGCACTCGGGACCGGTCAGGCCCAGCGCGCCGAGGGCGTACGTGAAGATGCCGGGCTCTGGTTTGCGCATGCCGACCTCCCCCGAGATCACCACCGCGTCGAAGAACTCCTCCCAGCCCTCGCGGGGATACTCGTTGGCCCAGGAGTTGGACAACAGGCAGGTGCGCACCCCCGCGGCACGGGCCTCACGCAGCATGCCGTACATGGACTCGACCCGCCGGAATCCGGCGAACATCCTGGTCAGCAGGCCCTCGGCGGCCGGGGGAACCCCGTCGGCCGTGAGGAGGAGGGCGGCCAGGCGTCGTTCGAAGTCCGCCCCGGAGATCTCTCCGCGCTCCAGGGCGTGCACGAGGTTCTCCTCGTCGTCACGGACACCCGAGTAGGCGCGGGCGACCAGCTCGCGCATCACCCCGTGGTAGTGGTCCGCGTCGATGCGGTCCGCGACGATCCACTCCGTTATCGCCTCGGACATGTTCGTGGTGAGCACGCCGCCCCAGTCGATCAGTACGCCCCTGAACATCCGGCCTCCCTCGTGGAACCCGTTCCAGGTTAGGTCCGCCCTGTGCGGAGCACCGGCGAAGGGGGGTGCCAAACTGGCCGCCATGGGCTTCGCGCTCAGCACGAAGGCGGAGGAGTACCTCGCCGATCTGACCGATTTCATGGTGTCGTATGGCTATCCGGCCGAGCCGGCCTACCACGCCTGGCGGCGGGACGCCGGGCCCGGAGACCACCGTCTTCCACCGGTCGTCGAGGACCTCAAGGCGGAGGCCCGCTCGCGCGGCCTGTGGAACCTGTTCCTGCCCGAAGAGTCTGGACTGTCCGTTCTCGACCACGCCAGCCTCGCCGAGGTCACCGGCCGCTCCCCCGACTGCGCGCCTTCGGCTCCCCCGAGCAGCGGGCCCGCTGACTCGTCCCACTGCTCGCGGGCGAGATCCGCTCGGCGTTCGCGATGAGCGAGCCCGACGTCGCGTCGAGCGACGCGACGAACCTCACGACCTCCATCACCCGCGACGGCGACGACTACGTGGTCAACGGCCGCAAGTGGTTCGTCAGCGGCGCCGCCGACCCGCGCTGCCGGGTCGTCATCGTGCTGGGCAACACCGACCCCGAGGCGCCCGCGCACCGCAGGCGGTCCACGGTGCTGGTCCCGATGGACACCCCGCTGGCCGCGATGTACGCCCACGCCCGCGCGATGCGCCTCCTGGGCGGCCCCGACGAGGTGCATCTGCGCGCCGTCGCCCGCCGCGAACTCAAGCCGTACCTGTCCTGACATCGCCGTCGTTCCCCGACTTAATGTCCGATTCTTGGAACGTGACCGCGTTTCGGAGACCTGGGGTGAGGAACGTTAGGAGGACGCCCCAGCAGTGAATAACCGCACGTGAGAGGTGTCGCCGCCGCTCGCGGGCAACATGTCGGAACGATGTTGGAACGATCCCTCGACTCCTTTGGGGAGGGGCCATGACCGTAAGTCAGACAGGTGGCGCGACGCGGAGCCGTACGGCTTCGAAGTCCAGCCCATCGGCCACGCGGAAACCGGCCGCGAGGAAGAGCACCGCGACGTCCTCGGCGGCGAAGACGACAACACGGCGGAGCACCGCGCGAGCCTCGACCGGCGCTTCGACCGGGACCTCGACCAGGCCCTCGGCCACGTCATCGAGCACCAAGTCTCCAAGCACCAGGTCTTCGAGCAGCAGGTCTTCGAGCACCAAACCGTCGAGTACCAGAGCTTCGAGCACCAAGGCTTCAGGCACCAAGGCCTCAAGCACCAAACCGTCGAGTGCCAAGGCTTCGAGCTCCAAGCCTTCGAGCACGAAGACTTCGAGCACCAAGTCTCCGAGCAGGTCCTCAAGCACGAGAGCCGCGAGCAAGACGTCGAGCAGGACCTCGGCCACGAGCAGGACGCCGAGCAAGACGTCGGCCACGGGGACCACCGCGCAGCGCAAGAACACCGCGCAGCAGGCCACGGCGCAGGGTTCCACTTCGCGTACGGCCTCGACGCACCGCGCGAGCAGCAACGGCAAGCGTTCGGTCACCGTGAACCTGCCCATGATGACCGTGAAGTTCCACGCTCCGCACCTGCCGCACGTCAGCCTGCCGCATGTCAGCCGTCAGGAGGCGGGCCAGGCCGTGGACGCGGCCAAGTCGTTCCTGCCACCGCCCGAGCGCATGGCCTACTACGGAGGGCTCGGCGCGCTGGCCGTCGCGGGCCTGATCGAGTGGCCGGTCGCCGCGGCCATCGGGGTCGGCACGGTGATCGCCCAGCGTGCCCGTGGCCTGAGCCGTTCCGGACGTGCCAGGGCCTCCGCGTGAGGACGTGACCACGCCGGAACGGTGACACGGCCGCTCCGGCGTGTCCTCGTGACCTGACCGGCCGGAAAACACCGGGCCGGAAAAAACCGGGCTGGAAAGCACCGGGCCAGGAGAGACCGCAGGAAAGCACCACCCGCCGTCCGGCCCGCCCACGCGGGCCGTACGGCTTCGTCATGGCCATCAGGCCCAAGGGATGGCCGTCAGGCCCGAGTGATCCGTCTGGAGAGCCGAATGTTGCTGTCACGTGTGCTCACGCTTTCCGCGGAGACACTGTGGGAGGCCATACCCGACGCCGTGCGGCGGGCGTTGCCCCGTCCCCGCGCGGTGCGGGCGGCCCCCGGCGGCTTCCACGTGGACCTGCGCGCGATCGGCGGTCCCGGCACCGAACGGCTCGCCCGGCGGCTTGAGGAACTGCTGCTCGCGCTCGAAGGGGTCGAGCGGGCCGAGGTCAACGGGGTGCTCGGCACCGTCTTCGTCGGCGGCGACGGCGAGGCGATCGATCTGGAGAAGCTGCTGTCGGTCATCTCCGACCTCGACGACGAGGACGCGGCCGAGCAGGAGGAAGAGACGGAGGAGGCGGAGGAGCCGGCGGGACGGGGTCCGGGTCCCGCCCTGGCCAGGGTGGTCGAGCAGCGTACCCGGGCGGGCATCAGGCTGGGCGCGAGCGCCCTGGGGACCGGGTTGGCGCTCGCGGGGCGGTTCGTCCATCTCCCAGCGCTGTCCCCGGTGGTCCCCGCGCTGCTGCACCTGGCCGAGTCCACCCCGGCGATCCGCACGGGCCTGACGCACCGCATCGGCCACCAGGCGACCTCCGCCCTGTTCACGACGGCGAACGTGGTCACCAGCACGCTCGCGCTGCAGCCCGTCGGACTGCTGGTGCAGGCGGTCTCCGCCGCCGAGCGTTACGTGGAGGCGCGTGACGCGCGGCGCGCCTGGGAGTCGCGCGCGCAGGACCTGGCCTCGGACGAGGGCGCCTACCGGCACGTCCGCAGGCGCAGGAGGACCAGGACAGCGCCCATGGCGCACAGCCCCGTCGAGCGGTTCGAACGGCTGGCGAGCCCGGCCGCGCTCGGCGTCTCCGTGCTGACCCACGTCGTCAGCGGCAGCCACGAACGCGGCCTCGCCATGATGATCGCCGCGACGCCCAGTGCCGCGAAGGCCGGGCGTGAGGCGTTCTCCAGCGCGGTCGGGCGCACGCTGGCCCGGCGGGGCGCGGTCGTCCTCGACAGTCACGCGCTGCGCCGGATGGACGGCCTCAGCACGGTCATCCTCGACGCCGAACTGTTCCTGACCGGTTCGTGGACGATCGAGCGGGTCGTCCCCCTGGCCGAGGGCATCGACCTCGGCGAGCTGAACGCCCTGCTGCCCGGCCTGCTCGACGCCACCGATCCCGGTGCGCGCCGCGAGCGTGGCCACTGGGTGGCCGAACCCGTCAAACTTCCCGCCACGCAGGCACGTGAGTGGCGCTCCCTCGGGCTGCGCCCTGTCCGGGTGACCAGGCAGGGAGTGCCGGTCGCCCTGGTCGGCCTGGCGCCGGGACTCGTCTCGCTCGCCGACGCGCTGGTCGCCGCGCCCCAGGGCTGCTCGGTGCTGCTGGCGGGCGAGGGTGCCCGCGAGGTGGTCAAGCGGCTCAGGGTCACCGGGGACGGCGACCCGCCGAAGACCCTGCCGGGAGGCCACCGGCTGACGACGCGGATCCGCGCGCTCCAGGCGGACGGCCACGGGGTCGCGGTGGTCTCCAGGCGCTCCACGTCCGCGATGGCCCAGGCCGACCTGGGGGTCGGCGTGCTGGGCGCCCCCGGTGGCGTGCCGTGGGAGGCGCACGTGCTGGGCGACCTGGAGACGGCCCACCTGATGCTGAGCTGCCTGGCCCCGGCCAGGCAGGCGGGCGAGCGGTGTGTACGGCTCAGCCTGGCGACGGCGGCCGCGGGCGCGGCCATCGCGAGCACCGGCCCGAGGACCGCCTCGGTCGGCAGGGCCCGCCTGGTCGGCGACGGTACGGCGCTGGCCGCCATCGTCCTCGGCGAGTGGACGGCCCGTGGCCTCGGGGGCGTGGCACCGGCCGAGCGGGCCGACACGACCCCCTGGCACGCCCTTCCCGTCGATGCCGTGCTGTCCAGGCTCGGCTCCTCTCTCGACGGCCTGCCCAAGGCTGAGGCCGTACGGCGCAGGCCTCCTCCCCCGCCCGGAGAGCCCGACGGCACCGACTCGCTGCTGCGCGCCTCCGTGGAGGAGCTGGCCAACCCGCTGACCCCGGTGCTGGCCGCGGGGGCGGGGGTGTCCGCCCTGGTGGGCTCCGTCCTCGACGGCGTGCTGATCGGCGGCGTCATGATCGTGGACGCGCTCATCGGCGGCGGTCAGCGCATGTCGGCCAACCGGGCGGTGCACCGCCTCACCGAGACCGTCGCCGATCACGTACGGCTGCGCCGCCCCTTCCAGAAGGAGGCGGACAAGCCGAAGAAGAAGGGTTCGGCCCACACGACCGAGTCCGTGACCCCGGACGTGCTCGTGCCGGGAGACGTCATCGAGCTGCGGGCGGGCGACGCCGTACCCGCCGACTGCCGGATTCTGTCGGCGATCGGCCTGGAGATCGACGAGGCGGGCCTGACGGGTGAGTCCCTGCTGGTTCCGAAGGCGCCCGCGCCGGTCGACGCCTCGGCGGTCGCCGACCGCAGCTCGATGGTCTACCAGGGCACGACGGTCGCGGCCGGGCACGGGCTGGCCGTGGTCGTGGCGTCGGGTGAGGAGACGGAGGCGGCGCGCACCGCGCGGCTCTCGGCCGACGAGCGCCCGCAGAGCGGGGTCCACCTGCGGCTGCGGACGCTGAGCCGCAGGATCCTGCCGGTCGCGATCGGCTCCGGGGTCGTCGTGCTGGTCGCGGACCTGCTGCGCGGACGGTCGATGCCGCAGGCGCTCGCCCTGGCGGTGAGCCTCGCGGTGGCCTCGGTGCCCGAGGGGCTGCCCTTCATCGCCTCGGCGGCGGAGCTGGCTGCGGCCAGGAGGCTGTCGAGCCGCGAGACCCTGGTGCCCAACCCCTCGACGATCGAGGCCCTGGGCCGGGTGAACGTGCTCTGCTTCGACAAGACGGGGACGCTGACCGAGGGACGCATCAGCCTGAGGGTGGTCTCCGACGGCCGCTCCGAGCACTCGACGGAGCGGCTGGACGAGGGGCTGCGGCGGATCGTGTCCGCCGGGCTGCGCGCGAGCCCCCGCTACGAGGACGGCAAGCCCATCGCCCACCCGACGGACCGCGCGGTGGTCGAGGGGGCCCGGCGGCTCGACGTGACGCCCGAGGAGGGGCTGGGCGTCTGGAGCCGGGTGGACGAGCTGCCCTTCGAGCCGGGACGCGGCTACCACGCGGTGCTCGGCCTCGGGCCCTCCGGGCACGTGCTGAGCGTCAAGGGCGCCCCGGAGATCGTGCTCACCGGCTGCTCGCACGTGTTGCGCGACGGCCGTACGACCCGCATGAACGCCGCGGCGAGGAAGGGTCTTGAGGAGGAGGTCGACCGGCTCGCCCTGCAGGGTTACCGGGTGCTCGCGGTCGCGGAGCGGCCCGCCTCCGACCGCCGTGACCTGGACGAGTCCCGCGTCGACGGGCTGACCTTCCTGGGGTTCCTGTGCCTGGCCGACCCGGTCAGGCCGACGGCGGCCGAGAGCGTCGGCCGCCTGACGAGGGCAGGCGTCAGGATCGTCATGATCACCGGCGACCACCCGAGCACCGCGGCGGCGATCGCCTCCGAGCTCGGCCTGCTGAACGGCGGGCGGGTGATGACCGGCCCCGAGCTTGACGCGATGGACGACGCCGCCCTGGTCGAGGAGCTGCCCGGGGTGGCGGTCTTCGCCAGGACCACCCCCGCGCACAAGGTCAGGATCGTCAGCTGCCTGCGCCGGGCGGGGAAGGTCGTCGCGGTGACCGGCGACGGGGCCAACGACGCCCCGGCCATCCGCGCCGCGGACGTCGGGATCGCCCTGGGCTCCCGCGCGACCCCGGCGGCCAGGGCGGCGGCCGACGTCGTGGTGACCGACGACCGCATCGAGACGATCGTGGACGCGTTCATCGAGGGCAGGGCGATGTGGAGCTCGGTCCGCGACGCCCTGAGCATCCTGCTCGGCGGCAACGTCGGTGAGATCGTCTTCGCGGTCGGCGCGAACCTGCTCACCGGCGGCAACGTGCTGAACGCCCGTCAGCTCCTGCTGGTCAACCTGCTGACCGACATGCTGCCCGCGATGGCGGTCGCGGTCAGGCCCCCGGCCGCGGCCAGCCCGGAGAAGCTGCTGGCCGAGGGGCCGGAGGCCTCCCTGGGCGCCTCGCTGACCCGTGACATCTACCTGCGCGCCACGACGACGGCCGCGGCGGCCAGCGTGGCCTGGCTGGTCGGGCGGGCGACGGGCACCCGGGGGCGGGCGAACACGATCGCGCTGGTCGCCCTGATCTCCACGCAGCTCTTCCAGACGCTGGTCAGCGGTGGCCGGGACCGGGTGGTCCTGCTGGCCGTGATCGCCTCGATGGGCGTCCTGGCGGCCAGCGTCTCCATCCCCGCCGTCTGCGTGTTCTTCGGCTGCCGGCCCCTGGGCCCCGTCGGCTGGGGCATCGCCCTGGGCAGCGCCCTGACGGCGACGCTCGCCGGAACGGTGTTCGAGCGCTGGACCCGGGACCTGTCACCAACCGTTCACTGAATGGAAACCTCAAGGTATTGCTTTATGACGCTTTGTCGGGAATTATCCCCGAAGTAGCGTTTCAGCGATTCGAGGTAGACATGTCCGGATTCCTGGGTTCGGTCCTCGCCAAGGCCGTGGCTCTCCTGCTCGAAGCCCTCATCATGCGCATCGTGCAGTCGCTCACCCTCGCCATGATCCGTCGCGGCGGTCTCCTGCCCGCCTGACCCCGACCAACGCCGTTCCAGGGCCCGTCAGCGGGCCCTGCTGTTGATGAGCCGGGCGACCTTGCGGTGCTCGGGTGAACGCAGCACCCGCTCCGCCTCGTCCGGATCGGCGACCGGCGCCTTCACCAGCAGGCCCCGGTTGAACTTCAGCTTCAGCACCCGCCGCACCGACTGGTCGAGCCGCGCCTTGGAGATCTTCCCCGACTTCACCGCGGACAGCACCCCGTCGTAGGCGGCCGAGTAGTTGGGCGGCATCAGCAGGATGTCCGCCCCGGCCTGTACGGCCCGCACCGCCACCTGGGCGTCGCCGTACTTCTTGCGCACCCCCGCCATGTCCAGCGCGTCGGTCGAGACGACGCCGTCGAAACCGAGCTTGTCGCGCAGCAGGCCCGTCAGGATCGGCTTGGACAGGGTCGCCGGGTCGCCGGAGGGGTCGAGCTTGGGCATGACCACGTGGGCGCTCATGATCGCGTCGACGTCCGCGCCGATCGCGGCGGCGAACGGCGGGGCGTCCAGCTTCTCCCACTGGGCCCGGGAGTGCTGGATGACCGGCAGCCCGGTGTGGCTGTCCACGTTGGTGTCGCCGTGCCCAGGGAAGTGCTTGGCCGTCGAGGCGATGCCCGCGTCGTGGAAGCCCTCGACCGCCGCGGCGACCATCGGCGCGACCTTCTTGGGGTTGGAACCGTAGGCGCGGGGCCCGATCACCGGGTTGCGCGGGTTGACGTTCACGTCGGCGACCGGGGCGAAGTCGAGGTTGATGCCCAGCGCCTTCAGCTCGGTGCCCGTCACCTTCGCGGCCTTGCGGGCCAGCGCGGGGTCGCCGGTCGAGCCGATCACCGAGGCCCCCGGCATGTCGGTGACCAGCGGCGCGAGGCGGGAGACCCGGCCGTTCTCCTGGTCGGCGCCGACGAGCAGCGGGATCTTCGGAGAGGCCTTCTGCAACCCGTTGGTGAGCGCGACGACCTGCCTGACGCCCTTGACGTTGTTCGCCCAGGGGAACAGGATCACCCCGCCCGGACGATACTTCTCGATCATCTTCGCCGGGGTGTCCACCCCGTAGCGGGCGCGGTTCTCCGGCGAGGAGGTGTCGGCGGCCGGGCCGTACAGCACGGGCATGAAGAGCTGGCCGACCTTCTCCTCCAGGCTCATCTTCCGCAGCACCGCCTCGACCTGGGCGGGCGAGCCCGCGGGAGCAGGCGTGGACGGCTCAGGCGAGGCCGCCGAAGGGGAGGCCACAGAGGGCGAAGCCGCCTGGCCCTGCGCCCTGACGGGCGCCGAGGCTCCCGTCGCGGCACACCCGGCCACCATCGTCGCGATCACTGCGAGACCCGTCGTGCGAATACACCGAACCATGGGTTCCACGCTATCCGCGTCCCGGACCTCGACACACCGCACCTCCCCAACCTGTGGATAACTCCGGGCTCAGAGAGCCAGCCCGGCCAGTTCCGGCAGGTGGGCGCGGGCCGCCGCACGGGCGTCGGGCGGGCAGGAGGCCGCCAGCGCCGCCTGCGCGGCCAGCACGCACTGCTCCTGGCTGTGCAGCGACAACGCGGCCCGTACGGCGGGCAGCGCGGTCGGCGCCATTGACAGTGAGGTGACGCCCATCCCGACCAGCACGCAGGCCAGCGCCGGGTCCCCCGCGGCCTCCCCGCAGACCCCGCACGGCCTGCCACGCTCGGCGGCGCCGTTGACGGCCGCGAGGACCAGGTCGAGCAGCGCGGGCTGCCAGGGGTCGTGCAGCGCCCCGAGACCCCCGACCTCCCGGTCGGCGGCCAGGGTGTACTGGGCCAGGTCGTTGGTGCCGATCGAGAAGAAGTCCACCTCGGCCGCGAGGTCCCCGGCCCGCAGGGCGGCGGAGGGGATCTCGATCATCACCCCCGCCGAGGTGAGCCCGGCCTCCTTGCACGCGGCCACGTACCACGCGGCCTCCTGCCTGGTGGCCACCATCGGGGCCATCACCTGGAGCTTGGCCGAGGACTGCAGCCCCGCCCTGGCCAGCGCCCTGAGCTGGGTCTCCATGATCTCCGGGTGGCGCTGGAAGAGCCGCAGCCCGCGCTGGCCGAGCGCCGGGTTGGGCTCCCTGCCCGGCGGCGGCAGGAAGGCCAGCGGCTTGTCCGCCCCCGCGTCGAGCGTGCGCACCACGACCCGCCGCCCAGGGAAGGCGTCGAGCACCCCGAGATAGGCCGCGACCTGCTCCTCCTCCGTCGGCGGCACCGTCCTGTCGAGGAAGAGGAACTCGGTGCGGTAGAGCCCGACCCCCTCGGCGCCGCCGCGCAGCGCCCCCTCGACGTCGCGCGGCCCGCCGACGTTGGCCAACAGCGGCACCGCGTGGCCGTCCGAGGTCGCCCCCGGCCCCGTGGCCGCGGCGAGCACGGCCTGTCTGGCCGCCGCAGCCCTCGTCACGGTCTCCACCTCCTCCTGGGAGGGATCGAGCCGTACGAGACCGGAGAAGCCGTCGACGAGCACCTCGGTGCCCGCCACGACCGAGGCGGCCCCCGGGCAGGCCACCACGGCCGGAACGCCCATGGCGCGGGCCAGGATCGCGGTGTGGCTGGTCGGGCCGCCCTGCTCGGTCACGAACGCGGCGACCACCTCGCGCGACAGCGCCGCCGTGTCCGCGGGCGCCAGATCACGGGCCAGCAGCACGTACGGCCTGGCCCCGGCGTCGGGCAGCCCCGGGGCGGGCAGTCCCTCAAGGAGGGCGACGACCCTGTCGCGCACGTCGTCCAGGTCGGCGGCACGCTCCCCGAGGTATCCCCCGGCGCCGACGATCATCTCGCGGTAGCCGCCGAACCCCTCGTAGACCGCCCTGGCCGCGCTCGCCCCGGCGTCGATCAGCCCGGCGACCCCCACGGCGAGGCCGGGGTCGCGCGCCATCAGCGCCTGGGCCCTGAGGATCTCCTGGGCCTGGCCACCGGCCCTGACCCCCCGCTCCTCAAGGTCGGCGGCGACCCGTTCGAGGGCGCGGGCGGCCCTGTCGCGCTCGGCCTCGGCGTCACCGCCGTGACGGGCCTCGGGATCCGGCACGGGGACCTCGCGTGACAGGACGTATCCCGGCCCGAATCCGACACCCGGGCTCACGCCGACCCCCGCGAGCGCGTTCATGGAGCCGATGCGATGAGCGCAAGCGCGTCCAGCAGCTCGTCGGCCCCCTCGCCCTCCGCCTCGATCACCACGGTGTCCCCCTGCCGGACGTCGAGGGCCAGGACCGCGAGGATGCTCTTGGCGTTCACCGGCTGTCCGCCCTGCTTGGCGACGGTCACGTCGAGGGACGCCTTGGCCGCGGTCTGCACGAACGTCGCGGCGGGGCGGGCGTGCAGGCCGACCTCGGACTCAACGGTGATTTGGCGCTGGGCCACGTGCTCCTCCTGCAAGGATCGACCGAGCGGTCTAGACCGCCCGGGGCTCATCGGATGGTGGATGGAGGCCAGTCGACCGTCGTCAGGTCGGTGACCACGAGGTCCGCCTCGGCCAGCTCGGAGCCCACGTGGGTCGTCGCTATCCCCACGCATGTCATACCCGCCGCCTTGGCCGCCGCAATCCCGGCTATCGAATCCTCGAAGACGACACATCGCGCGGGCTCGACCGCCAGCCGTTCCGCGGCCAGCAGGAACCCCTCGGGGTCGGGCTTGCCGGCGGTCACGTCGTGGGAGGAGACGACGGTCAGCACGAGGTCGCTCACCCCGGCCTCGGCGAGCCGCTTGTCCGCCCAGTCCGGGTGGGCGGAGGTGACGACCGCGATCCGCGCGCCGTACTCGGCGGCCCTGCGCACCAGGTCGGCGGCGCCGGGCACCGGGGTGACCTCCGGCAGGCCGGGATGGTCGTGGAAGGAGCGGACCTCGGCCAGCAGGTCCTCGATCCGCGTCCCGGGGAAGAGATCGGGCCGCTCGACGAGGACGTCACGCCCCCGCCGCCCGATGAACCCGCGCAGCACGTCCCGGTCGTGGCCGATCCCGTGTCTGTCGAACAGCATGGCCCACATGGCCTGGCTCCGCCGCTCGGAGTTGATGAGCGTGCCGTCCAGGTCGAACAGGGCAGCGTCCATGGTCGTCCCCGCCTAGAAGATCGTCGTGGTCTTCGCGGGCCCCGTTGCCGCGCGAAGGGCTCACACCCCGGGGAGGGGCACCCACCGGCTCACGTCCACACGAAGAGCTCGTCTCCCGTGTCCACCGGACCGTCGGCGATCCTGGTCACGGCCTCCGCGACGGCGTCGAGCGCCACGACGGGGCAGACGGGACAGCGCCCGCCCGCCTCGACCTCAGCGGGATTCCAGGCGACGACGGGCTGCCCCGCCTCCACCCTGTCCCCCTCCGACGCCAGCACCTCGAACCCCTCACCTCTGAGCTGGACGGTGTCGATGCCCAGATGGACCAGGACCCCTCTGCCGTCGTCGCCGACGACGACGAAGGCGTGCGGGTGGAGCTTCACGATCGTACCGGCGATGGGAGCGACGGCCCTGCCGGGCTCCCTCACCGGTTCGATCGCCAGCCCAGGCCCGACGAGGCCCTGGGAGAACACCGGGTCGGGTACGGCCCGCAGAGCGAGAGCCGCTCCCGCGACCGGGGCAAGCACGGTGGTCATCACACCCCCTCAGCGTCCCCCGCCGTCCCCCTCACCGGTGGACGGAGAGGGGGGAGCCCGGCGTCTCTTAGCCGATGATGTCCTCGATGTCGCTGGCGATGGTGTCCGCCTCCGGGCCGACCACCACCTGGACGATGTTGCCCGCGGCCATCACGCCGTGCGCGCCCGCCGCCCGGAGAGCCGCCTGGTCGACCTTGGCGGCGTCACGCACCTCGGTGCGTAGGCGGGTGATGCACGGCTCGATCTCGATGATGTTCTCCGCGCCACCGAGTCCCGCGATGATCGCGTCGGCGTCAGCCGCCATGTCGTCCTCCAGTCGTCATCGGTCTCTGACCAGGCTAAACGACACGAGACGATCAGTCCGTCTGGGTCACCTTGTTGAGACCTCTCGGGGCGTCGGGGTCGATGCCGAGCCTGCGGGCCAGGGCCTCGGTCAGCAGCTGGCCGGGGACGATGAGGCCGAGCGGGGAGACCCACTCGGGCAGGTCGGGGCCGTTGAGCGCGGCGGTCCCGGCGGCGGCGAGGGCGGTGCCGCCACCCACGGTGAAGGCCGAGGCGCCCGCCCCGGTGACCCGCTCGGCGAGCGCGACGGTCCCGGCCAGGGTGGGGCCCTCGCCCGCGGCGACCAGGATGGCGGGGGTGTCCTCGTCCACCACGGCGATCGGGCCGTGCAGCAGGTCGGCGTACGACAGGCCCATGGCGTGCAGGTAGCACGCCTCCTTGAGCTTCAGGGCCAGCTCAAGGGCGGTCGAGAAGGCCAGGCCACGCCCGGAGACCACGACGCCGGGCTTGTCGGCCAGGCCCTCGACGACCGCCTCCAGGTCACCGGGGTCGGAGATCAGCTTCTCCACGGCGTCCGGGACCCGCTGCAGGTCGTCGGCGTTGACGTCGGCGCCGAGACCGAGGCCGAGCACGGCCAGGGCGGCGAGCTGGGTGGTGTAGGTCTTGGTCGCCGGGACTGCCTTCTCCTCACCGGCGAGCGTGCACAGGGCCAGGTCGGCGGCCTGGGCGAGGGGGCTCTGCTCGCCGCCGTTGGTGATGGCCACGGTGCTGGCGCCGCAGTCCTTGGCCCAGGCCAGGGTCTCGACGATCTCCTCGGTCCTGCCGGACTGGGAGAGCGCGACCGCGAGCACCCCGTCCAGGTCGAGCTTGCGCCGGTAGGTGGTGGCGATCGACGGCGCGGCCAGGGTCGACAGACGGCCCGCGTGCGCCTCAGCGAGGTAGCGGCCGTAGACTGCGGCATTGTCGGAGGTACCTCGGGCGATGAACAGCAGCTGGCGAGTCTGCCCCGCGAGCCGTTCCACCTCCCCGACCCTGGGGAGGAGGGCGTCCAGCGTGGCTCGCAACGCGGCGGGCTGCTCAGCGATCTCGCTGCGCATCTTGGTCGTCATCTCGCGCTCATCCTTCGGTCGGACGGACGGAGACCGGGCCGTTATTGATCCGTCGCCTGTCCGCACATTGACACCCTTTTCCAGCCTGTGGTCTAGTCCGGACTAGACCAGTACGAACCATAACTTATCTACACTTCTCAGATCGAGAGGGGAGGATCCCGTGGCCCAGATTGATCCGGACAGCCCTGTCCCCAAGTACTTCCAGCTTCGCGAGATCCTGCTCGACCTGATCGAGAACAACGAGCTGCCGATCGGCGCGGCGATCCCGTCCGAACGCGAGCTCTGCCAGCGCTTCGAGCTGTCCCGCATGACCGTACGGCAGGCGGTCGACCACCTGGTCTCCGAGGGCAGGCTGCAGCGCGTCGCGGGCAAGGGAACCTTCGTCGCCCGCCCCAAGATAGAGATGGCCCTCAGGCTGACCTCCTTCAGCGACGAGATGCGCGCCCGTGGCATGGAACCGGGTTCCCGCGACCTCGACCGCAGGATCGTCAGGGCAAGCGCCCATCTGGCCAGGGAGCTCGGCATCCAGCCGGGGGACGAGGTCCACTTCATCGAGCGGCTGCGCACCGCGGCCGACGAGCCCATGTGCATCGAGCGGGCCCACATCCCGGTCTCCCTCGCCCCCGACCTCGACACCCACGACCTGACGGGCCGGTCCCTGTACGCCCTGCTCGAAAGCCGGTACGGTCTGATCCTCGACGCGGGTGAGCTGACCATCGACGGCGGAATCGCCGATCCCGGGGACGCCGACCTGCTGAAACTGCCACGTGGTGGCGCCGTGCTGCTGCTCCAGCGGCGTTCCTTCGCCGGGAACGTCTGCGCGGAGCTCGGGGTCTCCACCTACCGCGCCGACCGCTACCAGCTCCGCACGGTCCTGGAGACCCCGGCACGCCGTACCTGACCTCCTCGCGATCCCCACCCCCCTGGAGGAAAGTCCGATGAGTTCCCCCTCAGCGGACGCGGGACTTCCCGCCCCGCCCTCGGCCGGGTCCGCCGTGATGGGCGTGCTCCAACGCCTCGGACGATCTCTCATGCTGCCGATCGCGATCCTGCCCGCCGCGGGACTGCTGCAGCGGCTCGGATACGACGACCTCATCGGCCGCACGGACAACGTCCTGCTCGACGACATCGCCCACGTGCTCGGCACCGCGGGCCAGACCCTCTTCGACAACCTGCCGCTGCTGTTCGCCGTCGGCGTGGCCATCGGGTTCGCCCGCAAGGCCGACGGCTCCACCGCGCTCGCGGCGCTCGTCGGCTACCTCGTCTTCCACGCGGTCAGCATGACCATGTTCTTCGACCTGTTCGACCCCGACCTGAAGGCGACGATCTCCAAGGAGCTCTTCAACCCGGCCCATCCCGGCGTGCCCGACGTGGTGCTCAACCTCGGGGCGCAGAACCCGACCCGGGTGCTCGGCGGCATCGTGATGGGCCTGGTCTCGGCGACGCTGTGGCAGCGCTTCTACCGGACCAAGCTGCCGACCTGGCTCGCCTTCTTCAGCGGCCGCCGCCTGGTGCCGATCATCACCGCCTTCGCCGGGCTGGTCCTCGGCGTCCTGTTCGGCTTCGTCTGGCCGGTCGTCGGCAACCTGATGAGCATGTTCGGCAACTGGCTCGCCGCCCACAGCGTCGCGGGCGCCGGGATCTACGGCATGTTCAACCGGGCCCTGCTACCGCTCGGACTGCACCACATCGTCAACAACGTGGTCTGGACGCAGGTCCCCAACTGCGTGGTGGACGGCAAGCAACTCGCCGGTGACCTGATCTGCTTCAACAACGGCGCCCCCGGCTTCGGCGGCTTCGAGGCGGGCCTGTATCCGGTGCTGATGTTCGGCCTGCCCGCCGCGGCCCTGGCCATCTGGCGGGCCGCCCCGCCGCACCGCCGTACCGCCGTCGGCTCGATCATGATCTCCGCGGCCCTCACCGCGTTCCTGACCGGGATCACCGAGCCGATCGAGTTCGCCTTCGTCTTCGTGGCCCCGGTCCTGTTCGTGGTCCACATCGTGCTGACCGGCATCTCCCTGGCCATCGCCTCGGCCCTGGGCGCCAAGCTCGCCTTCAGCTTCTCCTCCGGCCTGATCGACCTCATCCTGTACGGCACCGCCCCCAACGCCGAGGGCATCCCGGTCATCATCGTGATGGGCCTGATCTACGCGGTGATCTACTACGTCGTGTTCAGCTTCCTGATCAGGAAACTCAACATCATGACGCCGGGCAGGGAGCCGGAGGCCGACGTCGAGTCCGCCGTACCCGCCGAACGGGAGCCTGAGAAGGGCTGAGGCCGTGTAGCCGCCGCGCCCGGTGGTAGATACCAGACATCCCCCTCCGTCGACAGGCAGGGGGACCTGGGATGGGCACGGCGGCCGTGGAGCGCGGCCCTTCGGGGTGGGCGTCGGCTCTGGCGATCCTGCAGCGCGTCGGGCGCTCACTCATGATGCCCATCGCGGTGCTGCCCGCCGCGGGCCTGCTGTTCAGGTTCGGCCAGGACGACATGCTCGGGCGGACGGACAACGCCTTCCTCGACCAGGTCGCGGGCGTCTTCGCGGCGGCCGGTGGCGCGCTGTTCGACAACCTGCCGCTGCTGTTCGCGATCGGCGTGGCCATCGGGTTCGCCCGCAAGGCCGACGGCTCGACCGCGCTCGCGGCCCTCGTCGGCTATCTCGTCTTCGACCGGGTCACCAGGACGCTGTTCTTCACCTCGGCCCCGGCCTCCCAGGTCTACAAGAAGGTCGCGCTGACCGTCGTCGGCCCCGACGGGCAACCGGTTCCCGCGCTCAACCTCGGCGTCCAGAACCCCACCGGCGTCCTGGGCGGCATCATCATCGGCATCGTCGCCGCCCTGCTCTGGGAGCGGTACTACCGGATCAAGCTGCCCGCCTGGCTCGCCTTCTTCGGCGGCCGCAGGTTCGTCCCGATCATCACGGCCGTCTCCGCGATGGTCATCGGCGTGGTCCTCGGCCTGCTCTGGCGGCCGGTCGGCGACTGGCTCGCGGATGTCGGCGACTGGCTGGCCGCCCACGGCACCGCGGGCGCCGGGATCTACGGCGTGGCCAACCGGCTGCTCATCCCGATCGGCCTGCACCACTTCCTGAACACGATCGTCTGGTTCACCCTGCCCGAGTGCCACGCCGGGGTCCAGGGGGCGACCAAGAACGCCACCGGCGACCTGAACTGCTACTTCGCGGGCGAGCAGGGGGCCGGGATCTTCATGACGGGCTTCTTCCCGGTCATGATGTTCGGCCTGCTCGGCGCGGCCATCGCGATGTGGCGGGCGGCCCCCAAGGAGAAACGGGGCGTCGTGGGCGGCATCATGCTCTCGGCCGGTCTCACCTCGTTCGTCACCGGCATCACCGAACCCCTGGAGTTCGCCTTCGTCTTCGTGGCGCCCATGCTGTTCGCGGTGCACGCGCTGCTCACCGGGATCTCGATGGCCCTGATGGCCGAGTTCGGGGCCAGACTGGGGTTCACCTTCTCCGGGGGCGGCATCGACATGCTCCTCAACGCGGGCAAGTCCAACACCCACGAACTCGGCCTGATCATCGGCTTCGGCCTGGTCTACTTCGTCGTCTACTACCTGCTGTTCACCGTGCTGATCAGGAAACTGAACCTCGCGACCCCGGGCCGCGAACCTGAGGAGGCCCCGGTCTCTTCTTGAGGGGCGGTGTTCCGGCCGGTCCCCGCAAAGGGTGGGTTCACGCCGTAAACGCCGGGCTTCCGCCGTACGGCACTCCAGCTTGGGGTGATCTTCCACGCCCTTTCCGGAGGAAACACCACCGGACACGGGAAAGCTGGCGTGCCACGTATTCGGCGACAGGACCGGAAACTCCTAGCTGTGTCAGCCCCCCGGAGGAGAAACCGGAGTCAACCATGCCACGCCACCCCTCACGCCTGCCCCGCGTCGTCGCCCCCAGGCTCCCCGGCGACGAGCCCCCCGCCAGAAAAGCCGCGCCGTACGTCCAGGGAGCGCTCGCGCTCGCCCTCGACCACGCGGAGTCCGGCAGCCCGGGGCCGCCCCCGGCGGTCCCCGAGGGGCGGCGGCTGCGAGCCCTCTGCCAGGCCGTCGCCGAGGTCCTGGCGGGCCGCAGGGCGCCTTCCAGCGTCGCCGCCCACCTCACCGGCAGGGCCTGCGCGGAACTGGCGCGCAGCGGGCAGGTCATGCGGTGCGTACGGCCCCTGCGGGTCGGCATCCCCCACGTCTCCCAGCCGCGTGACGGGGTGGTCGAGATGTGCGTCCTGGTGCACTGCGGCGACCGGTCACGGGTGCTGGCGCTGCGGCTCGAACGCGTGGGCGCCCGCTGGCTGTGCACGGACGTCGAGGCGGCACCGTAGAAGCCGGGAACGCCACAGGGCCCGCACGGTGATCGTGCGGGCCCTGTGAGCGGGTGGATCAGACCTCGACGTTCTTGGGGTCGCCGTGGCAGCGCTTGTACTTCTTGCCGGAGCCACAGGGGCACGGGGCGTTGCGCTCGACATTGCCGTAGGCGTCGCGCTCGGCCTTGGTGCTGATCCTGGTGTGCTCGACCTCGCCACCCTCGCCGGGCGCGGAGTACTCCAGCTCGGACGGGCGCTGCGGACCGCGCAGCCCCCGGGCGATGATGGAGCGGGTCTCGGCGATCGCCTCGTCCTCGTGCTCCTCCTGCTCCTCGACGATCGGGTTCGTCTGAACCTCGACCTCAAGGTTGAACAGGTAGCCGACGGACTCCTCCTTGATGCCGTCGAGCATCTGGGTGAACATCTCGAAGCCCTCGCGCTGGTACTCGATCAGCGGGTCACGCTGGGCCATCGCGCGCAGGCCGATGCCCTCCTGGAGATAGTCCATCTCGTAGAGGTGCTCGCGCCACTTGCGGTCGAGGACCGACAGGATGACCCTGCGCTCAAGCTCTCGCGTGGTCTCGGCGCCCAGCTCCTCCTCGCGGCGGTCGTAGGCGGCCTTCGCGTCGGCCTTGACCTTCTCGGCGAGGATCTCGGCGGTGAGCTCCTCACGGCCGCCGACCTCCTCGATGAGGTCGTCGAGGACGAGGGTGATCGGGTAGAGCTGGCCGAGCGCCTTCCACAGCTTGTCGAGGTCCCACTCCTCGGCGAAGCCCTCCGCGGTCGCGCCCGCGATGTACTCGTCGATCACGTCGTTGATGAAGGTGCGGATCTGCTCGTTCAGATCGGCGCCCTCAAGCACGCGGCGACGCTCGGCGTAGATCACCTTGCGCTGCCGGTTCATGACCTCGTCGTACTTCAGAACGTTCTTGCGGATCTCGAAGTTCTGCTGCTCGACCTGGTGCTGGGCGGAGGCGATGGCCTTGGAGACGATGCCCGACTCGATCGGGACGTCGTCCGGGATGTTCAGCCGCGTCATGATCATCTCGACCCTGGCCGAGTTGAACAGGCGCATGAGGTCGTCCTCAAGCGAGAGGTAGAACCGCGACTCGCCCGGGTCACCCTGACGGCCGGAACGACCGCGCAACTGGTTGTCGATGCGTCGCGACTCGTGGCGCTCGGTGCCCAGCACGTACAGGCCGCCGAGCTCGGTGACCTCGTCGTGCTCGGCCTGGACGGCCTCCTTGGCCTTCTCCAGCGCCTCGCCCCAGGCCTTGTCGTACTCCTCCGGGGTCTCGACGGGGTCGAGGCCGCGGTTGCGCAGCTCCAGGTCGGCGCGGAAGTCGGGGTTGCCGCCGAGCATGATGTCGGTGCCTCGACCGGCCATGTTGGTCGCGACGGTCACGGCGTGCTTGCGGCCCGCCTCCGCGACGATCGTCGCCTCACGCGCGTGGTTCTTGGCGTTGAGGACCTCGTGCTTGACGCCCTGGCGCTTGAGCTCCCTGGACAGGCGCTCGGACTTGGCGACGCTGGTGGTGCCGACGAGGACCGGCTGGCCGCGCTCGTAGCGCTCCTTGATGTCCTCGACACAGGCCAGGAACTTGGCGTCCTCGGTCTTGTAGACCACGTCGGCCTGGTCCTTGCGGATCATCGGCCGGTTCGTCGGGATCGGGACGACGCCGAGCTTGTAGGTCTGGTGGAACTCGTTGGCCTCGGTGGTCGCCGTACCGGTCATGCCGGACAGCGTGCTGTAGAGGCGGAAGTAGTTCTGGAGGGTGATCGTGGCGAGAGTCTGGTTCTCGTCCTTGATCTTCACACCCTCCTTGGCCTCGATGGCCTGGTGCATGCCCTCGTTGTAGCGGCGGCCGTGCAGGACGCGACCGGTGAACTCGTCGACGATCAGGACCTCACCGTCGACGACGATGTAGTCCTTGTCCTTCTTGTAGAGCTCCTTGGCCTTCAACGCGTTGTTGAGGAAGCCGACCAGGTGGGTGTGCTCGGGCTTGTAGAGGTTGTCGATGCCGAGCCAGTCCTCGACCTTCTCCACACCCGACTCGAAGATGCCGACGGTGCGCTTCTTCTCGTCCACCGAGTAGTCGCCGGTGTTCTCCTCGCCGTCCTTGCCCTCGGTGCCCCTGCGGAGCCTGGGCACGATCTTGGCGAACTCGGCGTACCACTTGCCCGACTGCTCGCCGGGACCCGAGATGATCAGCGGCGTCCTGGCCTCGTCGATGAGGATCGAGTCGACCTCGTCCACGATGCCGAAGTTGTGGCCGCGCTGGACGCACTCGTCCAGCGACCAGGCCATGTTGTCGCGCAGGTAGTCGAAGCCGAACTCGTTGTTCGTTCCGTAGGTGATGTCCGCGTTGTACTGCCTGCGGCGCTCGTCCGGCGGCATGTTCGCCAGGATCACGCCGACCTCAAGGCCGAGGAAGCGGTGGATGCGCCCCATCTCGTCCGCGTCACGCTTGGCCAGGTAGTCGTTGACCGTGATGACGTGGACGCCCTTGCCCGAGATGGCGTTGAGGTAGGCCGGGAGCGTACAGGTCAGGGTCTTGCCCTCACCGGTACGCATCTCGGAGATGTTGCCCATGTGCAGGTTGGCCCCGCCCATGATCTGCACATCGAAGTGGCGCTTGCCCAGGACGCGCTTGGACGCCTCACGGACTGTGGCGAACGCCTCGGGCAGCAGGTCGTCGAGGGACTCGCCATCGGCGTGGCGCTGCTTGTACTCGGCGGTTAGGGCGCGCAGTTCGGCGTCGCTCAGACCGGTGAAGTCGTCCTCGATGGAGTTGACCTGGTCGGCGATCCGCTTGAGCTTACGCAGAAGCTTGCCTTCGCCTGCGCGAAGAATCTTATCGAGAAAGGCTGGCACTTTAGGTAAGGCTCCTCGCAGGTCTTCCGTGGCCGGATGGCTCCGGATGAGGACGAGTCATGGTTCTCCGCTGCCATCGTAGGCGGTTCTACCACCCGACACAGCCACCTGAAAGACGCTCTTCGTGTCCGCGGAGTTCCCAGCACCCTTTTCATAGAGGCTAGTGCTCACTTTAAAGGGTATGTCGCTTTGCAGAGGTGTATGACGACGAGTCAGGCCGTACGGCGCGTCGCGCCCGGCGCCGGGAGACCCTCGATGACACCGGCGTAGCATTTTCGTCGGTGTGGCGCGCTAGCCTCTGGGCCATGCTGACGTGTTCCCTCCCCGCCATCCGGCCATGACGCTCACCCTGTCCCCCGACGAGGCCCGCCGGATCATCCTGCGTGCCCAGGGCTTCCTGGGGGCCGACGCCCGGCGTGCGGGCGCCGCCGCGACGCTGCGCCGCCTCGGGGCGGTCCAGCTCGACACGATCTCCGTCCTGGCCCGCTCCCACGAGCTGATCGCCTACGCCCGGCTCGGCGCCGTCGGCAGGGCCGAGATCGAGCGGGCCTACTGGGACGAGCCCGCCCGCGCCTTCGAGTACTGGTGCCACGCCGCCTGCATCCTGCCGATCGAGGACTGGCCGCTGTACGCCTTCCGCAGGAGGCACATGCGCTCCTGGAAGCACCGCGGGGACGACATCCCGGCGGCCATGGACAAGGTGCTCGAACAGGTCCGCGAGGCCGGTCCCGTCACCGTCGCCGACATCGGCGGCAGCAGGAAGGGCGGGGGCTGGTGGGACCGCTCGGACACCAAGATCGCCATCGAGTGGCTGCTCAACGTGGGTGAGGTCGTGTGCACCCGCCGTACGGGCTGGCGGCGTGTCTATGACCTGGCCGAGCGGGCGGTTCCCGCTCCCCTGCTGGCCGAGGACCTCTCGGACGCCGAGTGCGTCACCCGCCTGGCCGCCGTCGCGGGCCGTGCTCTGGGAGTCGCGACCCGCCCCGACCTTGTCGACTTCCTGCGCCTGCGGGCCCCCGAGGCGGCGCTGCTCGACGCGGCCCTCCTGGACGGCTCGGCCGGGCTCGTGCCCGTCCACGTCCCCGGCTGGCCCGAGCGCTCGGCGAACGCGTGGGCCGACCCCGCCGCCCTGGAGTCCGAGCCGAGGGGACGCCACCGTACGGCTCCGCTCTCGCCGTTCGATTCCCTCGTCTGGGACCGCGCCCGCACCGCCAGGGTCTTCGGCTTCAACCACCGCCTTGAGGCCTACGTCCCCAAGGACAAGCGCGTCCACGGCTACTTCACCATGCCGGTGCTCGCGGGGGGCCGCCTGATCGGCAGGATCGACCCGGCCCGCCAGGGGACAACCCTGGTCGCGCGGCAGGTCGGCGTCGAGGACGGCGTGAGCCCGCGCAGAGCCGCGCAGGGGATGGCCGAGGCCCTGTGGGAGGCCGCGAGCTGGGTCGGCTGTGACGACGTGCGCGTCGACCGCGTCGATCCCCGGCTCGCCGCCCCGCTGTTCGAGGCCCTGATGCGCTGACCGCGTTCAGATACGCGAATCAGACGAAAACGGCGGTTCCGGCGGGGACGAGCCCGCCGGAACCAGCCGTCAGGTGATCTCCAGCATCCGCTCGCGGACCGCGTAGACCACGGCCTCCATCCTGGAGTGGAGTTGAAGCTTGTCCAGGATGTTGCGGACGTGGTTCTTCACGGTGTTCTCCGAGATGAACAACTGCTTGGCGATCTCGCGGTTGTTCATGCCCTTCGCGACCAGGCGGAGCACCTCCATCTCACGGTCCGTCAACCTCGGGACCGGGAGCTGGGGGGGCCGCTCCGCCTCCTTGCGGCTCATGTTGGCGAACTCGGTGATCAGCTTCGCGGCCATGGCCGGATTGATCAGCGACTGACCTTCGTGAACGCCACGCACGGCCTCGGGGACCTCGTCGAGCTGCACGTTCTTCAGCAGGTAGCCGGTGGCACCCGCCTTGATCGCGTCGAAGAGGTCCTCCTCCTCGTCGCTCACCGTGAGCATGATGATCCGTGTGCTCGGCACCGAGGCCTTGATCTCACGGGCGGCCTCGATGCCGCTCCTGCGCGGCATGCGGACGTCCATGAGCATGACGTCCGGGGTGAGACGGTCGGCGAGCTCGATCGCCTCCTGCCCGTCGCTCGCCTCACCCACCACCTCGATGTCCGTCTCCGCGCTCAGCGCCATCTCCAGGCTTCGGCGGATCAGCGCGTGATCATCGACGATCAGCACGCGGATCGGGTCGCCTCGCCTGGCAGGGCGGGTCGCTTCGTCGGGTTCCGTCACGCCTCCTCCTCGGGGGGCCAGAGCCGTTGGACCGCCATGATTACACGGGTTTCAGGTCCTAGGGTTGGTCGGAGAGGATCTTCGAACGCGACCGTCAGGATTCGACGAGCCGCAGCACGCCGTAGTTGTAACCTTGCCGGAGGTACACGACACTCGGCTGCCCGCTCTCCTTGTCACGGAACAGGTAGAAGTCGTGTCCGACCAGCTCCATCTCCAGGAGGGCCTGGTCGATGGTCATCGGCTCGGCCTCGTGATACTTCTCGCGCACCACCAGCGGGCCGTCGCCGTCCATCTGGATCGGGATGATGGCCCTGTCCACGGAGTGATCGGCGTCGTCCTCACGCCGGGAGGTCTCGCCGGCGGAGCCGGTCTCGGCCCCCAGGGTGTCGGCCTCGGCGACCTGCGCGAACGCGGTCGCGGTCGCCGTCAGCTCGGCGACGGAGGGAGGGCAGTGGTTGCCGTGGTGGACCTTGCGGCGGTCGGCCAGGCGCCTGAGCCTTCCCTCCAGCTTTCCGATGGCGATGTCGAGGGCGGCGAAGCGGTCATCCGCGGCGGCCTCGGCACGCACGGCGGGGCCCCGCGAGTGGATGGTCAGCTCGACCCGTTCGCGCGGTCCGTTGATGCGCCCGTTGGTCTCCCTGGTCACCTCCACGTCAACGCTGATGAGCTTGTGGTCCAGACGCTCGATCTTGGCCAGCTTGGTCGTCACGTGGTCTCGGAATCGGTCACTCACTCCGGTGTGCCGACCCTTGACGATGATTTCCATGCACAGCCCCCCTTCGAACCTCGACGGTGGTACAGCGACACCCGCTCGGCCGACCTGGTCTTCGTCCCCACATCCGCCTGCTGAGGGTTTCGCAGCTCTTTGCCACTACATGCCCTTCTCTTCTGGCGAGGAACATCTGGCTCCCCGGGAAGGCAGGACTTACCTCTAAGCCGCACCGTGATCGATCGACGAAAAGTCGTCTTACGTGGACCGTTTGGCCTGCGGCTGGCATCGGCTAGCCAGGCCGGCCCCCCTGCGGGGGTCGGTCCGGCGCAACCACGGACCCGAGCGGGTGCCATGGCACAGACGCTATCCGTATCGGGGCCGAATGTCAGCCTGGGAGAGTGCCCGATCCTCACGTTGTGTGATCACGGGGGGAGGTCCTCCGCCGGGGGCCGTCTTCGCGGTGGGTCGATATCCCGACATATAGGCGTTTCCCATATCCATCCATCGGCAGCAAACTTCCGGCCAGGTCAGGAAGATCTGCCGCCATGGTGACGATCGTCACCCATCCTTCTCACCCTCGGTGACGACCGGAAGGCCGTTCCCACCGGCGTGTCGCGGCGACCGTCGCGGCCAGCGGCGCCGTGATCCCGGCCGCTCCCAGCGCCCTGGCCGCCTCGGCCAGGGTCGCGCCGGTGGTGACGATGTCGTCAACCAGCACAACCGCCCCCGCGCCACCCCAGGATCTCGGCACAGCGACGTTCCGGCCCGCCGTAACCCTGAATGCCTCGGAGAGGTTGGCGGCCCTCTGTGACGAACTCAGGCCCGCCTGGTCGGCGACGCGGCGGCGCTGCAGGAGGAGCCTCTCGGCCGTCGCCGGCCAGCCCGCCGCGCGGAGGTAGGCCGCCGCCAGGTCGGCGAGGCGGCTCACCGGATCGTGGCCGCGCCGCCTGCCCGCGAGGCGCGAGCTGGGCACCGGGACGAGGACGACGGGCCGCCTGCCCGCCCCCTCGGCGACGGCGAGCGCCAGCGCACCCGCCAGAGGAGCCGCGAGAGCCGTACGGCCGTGCTCCTTGTAGGCGAGCAGGGCGCGCCGTACGGCACCGGTGTAGTCGGCGGCCGACCAGCACTCGGGCAGGCCGGGCGGGGCGGGGTCGGGCGTCCTGCGCTCGGGCGCGCCGTGCAGCAGCGCGGCGCAGCGGGGGCACACGAGGGCGCCCGCCGCGTCGCATCCGGCGCAGCGGGGCGGCAGGACCAGGTCGAGCAGAGCGGTCGGCACGCAACCAACCGTGCCAGAGCCCACCGACAAAACCGCGGGTCAGGGGTGCTCAGTCCAGGGGATACGCCGGGAAGGCGGGCCCCTGGTCGGCGAAGTCCGTCCTGCCGTTCTCGTTCTTGACCCGGGGCTCCCACTTGGAGGAGGTCCAGTAGAGGATCTGCCGCTTGTCGTCGTCGACCGCCCCGGCGAGCAGGGAGCCCTCCAGGGCGGTGATGTTCCTGATGCCCGTGTTGGAGGGCAGCGACTTCGACTCGCCGGTGAGCGAGACCTCAAGCAGGTCGGACTTGCCGGTCAGGACGTAGAGGGTCTTGCCGTCCTTCCAGGCGATGTCCCTGATCTGCTGCTTGTCCTCGACCGGCACCACGACCTGGAGGTTCGTGATGCGGGTCGCGGCGCCCCTGCCGATCACCGTGCCGACCTTGACCTGCTCGCCCGCGCCGTCCCGCACGACGACCGCGACGTGCACGCCGTCCCTGGCGACCTTGAGCAGGCTGACGTGGACGGCGTCCAGGTCGGGGGCGGAGACCGCGTACCGCTGCCCGTCGCGGATCCTGATGACCCTGGAGGTGTGGTCGTCGGGCCGCTCGACCGTCCACAGCGTCTGGTAGCGGTCCCAGCACGGCGGGGCCAGCGACTTGCCGGTGGCCCACTGCCGCCACTCGCCACCGGTGGCCAGCGGCGCGACAGACAGCGCCTTCCCCTTCTGGAACAGGGCCGCGACCTGGGCGTGGGCGCTGATCGCCATGTCGGTCCGCGTAGCGTCCTTCTCCCCCGCCTTGCCGAGCACAGGCTGACCGGTGTTGTCCTTGCCCAGCAGCCACAGCGCGTCGTCGGCCACGTAGTACGGGTAGATCTCGCCCGGCGCCATCCAGGGGTCGAACCTCGTCTGCTCCTGGGCGTCGACGGTGAGCGGGTTGTCGGTGTAGTACGGCTCGCCCCTGACCCTGACCTCGAAGCCCCAGCCGCCCTTGGTCAGCCCGGCGAGCGTCCCGGCGAGCTGGGCCGTCATCGGCCCGACCAGCTCGGGGGCGACCCGGTTGGTCAGGTCGACCACGACGCGGTTGTCCTCGGTGGTGACGTCGATGAGCCGGGTGCCGTCGAACGCCGAGCGCACCGCGCCCTTGAGCGAGCTGCTCGGCCCGCGCAGCAGCCGTTCGACCGTCGTCTTGGCGAAGTTGGAGGCCGGGTCGATCGGCACCCTGACCTGGTCGATCACCAGGCCCTTCTCCTCGTCGTCGAGGAAGTAGAGATCGACCTTGAGGTAGGCGCGCTCGGCGTCGGCCTCCGACAGCAGCAGCCCGGGGGGCGCGCTGTCGATCCGCCAGCCGGTCTGCCCCTTGACCAGGACGAAGGGCTCGTTCAGCGGGCCGCCGCTCGGCCGGTAGCGGCCGTCCTGGTCGATCAGCGCCGTGACGGTCCCCTTGAGGGTGACCCGGGTGTCCTTCTCGCCGATCTGCACGGTCGGCGGCTCGCCCTGCCGGTAGACCGTCACCCCGCTCTGCGGGTTCCAGGTCCTGGCGAAGGAGTCGGTGAGGTATTTGCGCGCCACCTCGCGCCCCGGGTCGTCCACGCTCGCCATGGCGGCCTTGAACCCGTTGACGACGTCGGCCGCCGACCAGTCGGGGTTGGGCGGCACCGCGATCACCCGCGCGTACGGGTCGCCGAGCGGGTTCCCCTTGCGCCCGTTCTCTCCCACGATGGAGCGCATCCCCACGGGGATGACCGAGCAGGAGGCCAGCCCGCAGACCAGCGCGACCACCAGGGCCGTCACGCCCACCCGGGCCCGGAACGTCCTAGTCGGCATCGCGTCCCCCGTCGGCGGCGGCCGGAGAGAGCACCGGCGTCATCTGTCCTCGCCACGTCCGCCGCATCTCCACCTCCGGCGGCACGAGCGGCAGCGGTGAGCCCCGCAGCGGCGCCCCGGCGGCCCTGGGCAGCGAGAGCCTGAACTGCGAGCCCTCTCCCGGCGCCCCCCACGCCTGCAGCCAGCCGCCGTGCAGCATGGCGTCCTCGCGGGAGATCGCCAGGCCGAGGCCGGTGCCGCCGATGGTCCGCGCCCGGGAGGGGTCGGCCCGCCAGAACCGGTCGAAGACCATGTTCTCCTCCCCCGGCTTCAGACCCACCCCGTGGTCCCGTACGGCTACCGCCACCGCGTCGCGGTCGGCCCCGACGGAGACGACGATGTCGCGGCCCTCGCCGTGCTCGATCGCGTTGAACAGCAGGTTGCGCAGGATGCGCTCGACCCTGCGGCTGTCCATCTCGGCCATGCAGGGATCGCCGGGCAGGCGCAGGTCGAAGCGGGTCGAGTGGCGCTCCGCCAGCGCCTCGGAGTCGGCGACCGCGCGCAGCACCACGTCCCTGATGTCCACCGGCTCGATGTCCAGCTCGGCGGCCCCGGCGTCGTAGCGGCTGATCTCCAGCAGGTCGGCGAGCATCGACTCGAACCGGTTCAGCTGGTTCTGCATCAGCTCCGCCGAGCGCGCGGCCATCGGGTCGAAGTCCTCACGGGCGTCGTAGAGCAGGTCGGCGGCCATCCGCACGGTGGTCAGCGGGGTGCGCAGCTCGTGGGAGACGTCGGAGACGAACTGCCGCTGGACGTGGGACAGCTCCTCAAGCTGGTGGATCTTCAGCGCCAGGGTCGTCGCCATCTCGTTGAAGGAGGCGGCCAGCCGGGCCAGGTCGTCCTCGCCCCTGACCTTCAGGCGCTCGTCCAGGTGCCCGCCCGCGAGCCGTTCGGCCGCCTGGCGGGCCAGCCGTACGGGAGTGACCACCTGGCGGGTGACCAGCGAGGCGATGGCGGCGAGCAGCAGCACCAGGGCGGCGCCGACCAGGATGAGCATCTGCCTGACCGAGGTGAGGTTCTTCTCCTCCTCCTCAAGCGGGATCAGGTGGTAGATCTCGTAGCCGTCGTCGAGCCCGGTGCCGTAGGTGTCGAGACGGGTGCCGATCACCAGGCCGCGCACCGGCTCGGCCCTGCCCTTGTAGCGCAGGTTCCAGTACTGGGTGCTGTCCTCGTCGGCGGACTTCCTGAGCACCTCCTCGCGCAGCTTGGGCGGGATGCTCACCGGGTCGATGTTCGTGGTGCCGTAGAACTCCCCCGGCCGGTTCTCGTTGCGGACGATCACCGAGTATCTCGCCGCGGGCCCCGCCCGTACCGCCAGCGCCGCGACCGCCTGGCCGAGCGGGCTGTCCGCGCCCGGCTGGAGCCCCTGCCCGGGGTCTGTCGACTGCTTGGAGGTGTCGCCGTCCTGCTTGTTCAGGTAGCCGAGCACCGCCTTGCGGTCGGCCTGCGCCTCGCTGCGCGCCGCGCGGTCCCTCGCCCCCAGGATGGTCGCGCTGATCGACTGCATGAGGAAGACGCCGAGCACGGCGACGACCACGATGGAGATGACCATCGTGCTGGTGACCACGTGCAGTTGCAGCGAGCGCCGCCAGACCCTGCGCACGCCGCCGACGGCGCGCCGGGCCCTGCGCCGTCCCCCCCTGACGATCTGCGGGAGGGTACGGCGGCGCCTCTTCTGGGTGGGCATTTCGGGAGTTCCCGGCGAGGCCGAAGGCCTAGGCCGGACCGGCCTTGTAGCCGACGCCGCGCACCGTCACCACGATCTCGGGGTGCTCGGGGTCCTTCTCGATCTTGGCGCGGAGCCGCTGGACGTGCACGTTGACAAGGCGGGTGTCGGCCGCGTGACGGTAGCCCCAGACCTGTTCGAGCAGCACCTCCCTGGTGAAGACCTGACGCGGCTTGCGGGCCAGGGCGACCAGGAGGTCGAACTCGAGCGGGGTGAGGTTTATCGTCTCCTCGTCGCGTTTGACCGAGTGTCCGGCGACGTCGATCGTGATGTCGCCGATCTGCAGGATCTCGGGCGTCGGCTCGTCCGTACGGCGCAGCCGCGCGCGGACCCTGGCGACCAGTTCCTTGGGCTTGAACGGCTTGACGATGTAGTCGTCGGCGCCGGACTCCAGCCCCAGGACGACGTCGATCGTGTCGCTCTTGGCCGTCAGCATGACGATCGGCACCCCGGACTCGGCGCGGATGCGGCGGCACACGTCGATGCCGTCGGCTCCCGGCAGCATCAGGTCGAGCAGCACCAGGTCCGGGCGGGTGTCACGGAACGCGTCGAGTGCCTTGTCCCCGTCGGAGACGAAGGAAGGCTCGAAGCCCTCCCCGCGCAGCACGATGCCGAGCATCTCGGCGAGAGCGGCGTCGTCGTCGACGACCAGCACGCGTCCTTTCATGGCCCCTCATTCGTTTTACGCAGTTTGGGAGTTTTTGGGGTAAACGGCACGGCTGTCGAAGATTACCCTCGCCGGACCACCGGATGACACAGTCTGACCACCAGACATCCGAATGCCGAATTTTAGGCGCACACGACGTAAAGCGCGTAGTAGCACCCCCACGCGGCGTAAGCCCCCCATGTGGCCACCTTCGGCCACGGCACCCTCGGGGCACCGTGTGAAGACGGTCACGGTCCCAGTCTGAGGTAAACGACACCGTCTCGGCCATCCCTGGGACGGACCCGGCCACCTTCGGGGGGTGAAACCTCGACGTGATCTCCCGATCAGCCCAAGGAGTGGGGGTACATGTCAGGATTGGGATATGTCAGACGGCCACGGCTCCACTCCCGACACCCCACCCGGCTGGGCGCCCAACCAGCCCCCGCCGTACGGCGACGCCCAGGGAACGCCGTGGGCGGCCCCCGGTTCGAACCCCGGAGGCCCGCCGTCACCGCCCCAACCCCCGTCACAGCCCCCGCCGCCCCAGTACGGCCAGCCCCAGTACGGCCAGCAGCCGCAGGCCCCTCCCCCGCCTCCGCCGTACCAGCATCATCCGGGCCAGCAGCCCCCGGGGCAGGGGTACCCCCCGCCGCCGTACGGCTACCAGCAGCCCGCCGCGCTGCGGCCGGGGATCATCCCGCTGCGGCCCCTCGGGGTCGGCGACATCATCGACGGCGCGATCAAGCTGATCCGCTCCAACCCGAAGGCCGTGCTCGGGCTGTCCGTCATCGCCGCGGCGCTCGCCGCCATCCCGGTCGCGATCGGCCAGGCCCTGGCCCTCGACAGGCTCGGCACCGCCGTACGGACCAACGACCCGACGGGGCTGGAGACCACCGGGCAGACCGACTTCCTCGCCCAGTCCGGCGGCTCCCTGATCTCCTACGCCGTGCAGTTCGTCGCGGTGACCCTGCTCAGCGGCGTGCTGACCCGCATCCTGGGCCGCGCCGTCTTCGGCGGGAAGATGACCGCGGGTGAGGCGTGGCGGCTGACCAGGGGACGGGTGCCCACGCTGTTCGGGGTGGTCGCCATCGAGTCAGTCGCCCTGCTGCTGCCGCTGGCCGTGGTCGTCGCGCTGCTGTTCGGACTCATCACACCCGGAATCGACCTCGGGGTGTTCCTGCTGGTCACGGTGCTGGTGCTGATCGTCTACATGGCCTACGCCGCCTTCCTCACCACCCGGCTCGTGCTCGCGGCACCCGCCGCGGTGCTGGAGAGAACCGGCGTCATGGCCTCCCTGCGCAGGTCGTGGGACCTGACCCGGGGAAGTTTCTGGCGGGTGTTCGGCATCGTGCTGCTCACCGGGATCCTCGCGGGCCTGGTGGGGCTGGTGATCTCCGTCCCGTTCTCCTTCGCCGCGGCCTTCGTCGGCGTCCTCGGCTCCGGCGGGACGGGCGCGCAGATCCTCGTCGCGGTCCTCATCGCCATCGGCGGGACCATCGCGGCCATGATCACCTACCCGTTCCAGGCCGGGGTGTACGGCCTGCTCTACGCCGACCGCAGGATGCGCGCCGAGGCCTTCGACCTGGTGCTGCAGACCGCGGCCATCGAGCAGCAGCGCCAGGGCTGGGTGCACGCCTCCGCCGACGACCTGTGGAGCTCGCCGCCCACCCCCGGGCAGCCGGGCCAGGGAGCCCCGTGGCCGGGCCGCTGACTGCGGCGTCACCGCTCGCGGTTCCCGTCGACGTCGACCGTGGACGGGCGGCGGGTGAGGCGATCCGTGAGCTGCTCAGGCCCGAGTACGCCAAGGAGAACCTCATCGACCGCTTCATGCGGCTCGTCAACCAGTTCATCGGCGACCTGCTCGACCAGGAGTCGGTCGGCACCGTCGGCAGCATGGTCGCGTGGATCGTCCTCGGCGTGATCATCCTGGCCGCGGTCACCGCTGTCGTCCTGGTCGCCCGCAGGACGGCGGGACGGGGCGGCGCCAGGCGGGAGGGCGTCTTCGGCGACGGCCGCCGCAGCGCGGCCGAACACCGCCGGGCCTCGGAGGAACTGGCCGCGCGGGAGCAGTGGGCCGAGGCGATCCGCGAACGGCTCAGGGCCGTCGCCAGGGACCTGGAGGACCGCGTCATCATCGACTCCATGCCCGGCCGTACCGCCGACGAGCTGGCCGCAGAGGCGGGGCGCGCGCTGCCCGGCCTGGCCGAGGACCTGTCCACCGCCGCGCGGACCTTCGACGACGTGACCTACGGCGAGGTGCCGGGGACCGCCGCCGCCTACGCGTTCATGCGCGACCTCGACGAGCGCCTGCGCGCGGCACGTCCCTCCCTCGCCCCCGAGGTGGCCGTCCCGTGAGCTCCCCGACGGGGCTCGCCCCCGTGAACGTCCCCGGCACCGGGGAGTCGAGGCCGACCTCGCCGACCGCGGGAAGCCTGTGGCGCGGCGGCCGGGGCGCCCTGCTCGCCGCCCTCCTGGTGGTGCTGGTCGCCGTCGGCGGGGTGCTGCTCAGCGGCGGTCAGGACCCGGGCAGGCCACTCGACCCCGAGAGCACCGCGCTGACCGGGTCCAGGGGTATGGCGCAACTGCTGCGGGCCAACGGCGTACGGGTCGTCCGGGTCACCTCGGTGACCGAGGCCGTCACGGCCGCCGAGGGTGCGCAGAGCGCGGGAGGCAGCACGCTGCTGATCGGCGACACCTCCTTCCTCGACGAGGAGGAGGTCGAGCGGCTCGCCGCCGCGCCCGCCGACCGGCTGGTGGTCGGCGACCAGCCGTACCTCACCCTGCTGGCCCCCGGCGTGAACCCCGGTCCCGCGGTGCGGACACGCTCGCGCGAGCCGGGGTGCTCGCTGCCCGCCGCGGTCAAGGCGGGCAGTGCCTATCTGGGCGGGACGACCTTCACCACCCCCTTCGGCGGGGTCGGCTGCTATCCGGCCAACGGCTCTCCGTCGCTGATCAGCTACGCGGACGAGGGCCGTACGGTCACGGTCGTCGGCGACGGCCAGTTCATGAGCAACCTGCGCCTGGCGGAGGACGGCAACGCCGCGCTGGCGACGAACCTCGCCGGGGCGCGGCCCACGCTGGTGTGGCTGGTCGCCCCGGAGACACCGTCGGAGAGCGGCGCCGCGCCGCAGAGCGTGTACGACCTCATCCCGCCCGCGGTTGGCTGGGCCGTGGTGCAGTTGGGTGTCGTGGTCGTGCTGCTCGCGCTCTGGCAGGGCCGCAGGCTCGGCCCCGTGGTGACGGAGCGGCTGCCGGTCGTGGTCAGGGCCGCGGAGACCGTCGAGGGACGGGCCAGGCTCTACCGGGCGAGACGGGCCCGCGACCGGGCCGTGTCCGCCCTCAGAACGGGCTTCGTGGACCGGGTGATCCCCAGGCTCGGACTGCCCGCGACGGCGACACCCGACGCGGTGGTCGGCGCGATCGTCGAAAGGACAGGGCAGCCCGCCGCCTACGTGGGTTCCGCCCTGTACGGCCAGGCACCGGCTGACGAGGCCGGGCTGATAGCCGTGGCCGCATATCTTGACATGTTGGAAAGGCAGGTCAGAGAGTCGTGAGCGAGCGCAGCGAGCCGGGCGCCGAGTACCCCGGTCACGGGGCCGGTGGGACCCCCGGCACGCCGCCGGACAACGGCGGCCAGGACGGTCCTCCCGCTGGTCAGGGTGGCTTCGGTCAGGGAGGCTTCCCGGCGCCCCCGGCCCCACCCACCGGACCGCCTCCCGCCTTCGGGCCGCCCCCGGCCTTCGCCGCCGGACCCGCCGCGGGGCCGCCCGCCGTACCCCCTGCTGGGCCCCCCGCTGGGCCGTCTGCCGGGGCGCCCGCCGTGCCGCCCGCCGAGGCTGACGGAGCGCGGGAGGCGCTCGGGGCGCTGCGTGCCGAGGTCGCCAAGGCCGTGGTCGGGCAGGACGCGGTGGTCACCGGGCTGGTGATCGCCCTGCTCTGCCGGGGGCACGTGCTGCTCGAAGGTGTGCCCGGCGTCGCGAAGACCCTGCTGGTCAAGACGCTGTCGGCCGCGCTCTCCCTGGACTTCAGGCGGGTGCAGTTCACCCCGGACCTGATGCCGGGCGACGTCACGGGGTCCCTGGTCTACGACGCGAAGACGTCGGAGTTCGAGTTCAGGGAGGGGCCGGTCTTCACCAACCTGCTGCTCGCCGACGAGATCAACCGCACGCCCCCGAAGACGCAGGCGGCCCTCCTTGAGGCCATGGAGGAGCGGCAGGTCAGCGTGGAGGGCAGGGCGCGCGCGCTGCCCGAGCCGTTCATCGTGGCCGCGACCCAGAACCCGGTCGAGTACGAGGGCACCTACCAGCTCCCCGAGGCGCAGCTCGACCGGTTCCTGCTCAAGCTGACCGTGCCGCTGCCCGCCCGCGACCAGGAGATCGCCGTGCTGGAACGGCACGCGCTCGGCTTCGACCCGCGTGACCTGTCCCGGATCAGGGCGGTCGCGACCATCGAGGACCTCGACGCGGGGCGCGCGGCGGTCAGCCGGGTGCACGTGGGCCCCGAGGTGCTCGGCTACATCGTGGACATCGCCAGGGCCACCCGCCAGTCGCCGTCGCTGCAACTGGGCGTCTCCCCGCGTGGCGGCACCGCACTGCTCGCCGGGGCCCGCGCCTGGGCGTGGCTGTCCGGCCGCTCCTACGTGACCCCGGACGACGTCAAAGCCCTGGCCAGGCCCGCGCTGCGGCACCGCATCCAGCTGCGCCCCGAGGCCGAGCTTGAGGGCGCGACCGCGGACGGCCTGATCGACGCGATCCTCGCCTCCGTCCCCGTCCCCCGTTGATCATGACAACGGTCCGTGAAGGAGAAGGCGGGGCGGTGCGGGCATGGCTCTGACGGGACGGGCCGCGCTGCTGGCCCTGCTGGGCACCCTGGCCGTGCTGTTCGCGCCCAGGCCCGCCCTGGCGGTCGCCGCCGTCGCGCTGCTGCTGGCCGCGCTGGTCGCGATCGATCTGGCGCTGGCCGCGGGGGTGCGCCCGCTGCGGCTGCACCGCGCGGGCGACCGTCTGGTACGGCTCGGCGAGACCGCCACGGTCGAGCTGATCGTGGAGAACCCCGGCCCCCGCAGGGCCAGGGGACTGCTCAGGGACGCCTGGCCCCCCTCTGCCGGGGCGAACCCCCGCCGTTTCGTCCTCGACGTCCCTCCCGGGGAGCGCCGCCGCCTGGTCACGACGCTCACCCCCTCCAGGAGGGGCGACCGCGAGGCGGTCACGGTCACCGTGCGGACGCTGGGACCGCTGGGCATCGCGGGGCGTCAGGGTTCCCACAGCGTGCCGTGGTCGGTCAGGGTGCTGCCGCCGTTCCTCAGCCGCAAGCACCTGCCCGCCAAGCTGTCCAGGCTCAGGGAGCTTGAGGGCAGGCACCCCTCGATGATCAGGGGGCAGGGCACCGAGTTCGACTCGTTGCGCGAGTACGTGGTCGGCGACGACGTCCGTTCGATCGACTGGCGGGCGACCGCCCGCCGTCACGACGTGGTCGTGCGCACCTGGCGTCCGGAACGCGACCGCCGCGTGCTGATCGTCCTGGACACCGGGCGCACCTCCGCCGGACGGGTCGGCACCGCCCCGATCCCGCTCGCGGGTGAGCTTCCCAGGAACCGGAACGTCCCCGGTGGAGCCGGGATCGCGCCCGGCTGGCCCCGCCTCGACTGGTCGATGGACGCGGCGCTGCTGCTGGCGGCGCTGGCCTCGCGGGCGGGCGACCGGGTGGACTTCATGGCCCACGACCGCGCGGTCCGGGCCTGGGTCTCCGGCGCGGGCCGTACCGACCTGCTGGCCACCCTGGTCAACACCATGGCGCCGATCGAGGCCGAGCTGATCGAGGCCGACTCGGCGGGCATGGTCTCGGCCGTGCTGTCCAGGGCCAAGCGGCGCTGCCTGGTGGTCGTGCTCACCGACCTGAACCCGGCCTCCCTTGAGGAGGGGCTGCTGCCGGTGCTCCCCCAGCTCTCCTCCCGGCACCTGGTGCTGCTGGCCGCCGTCTCCGACCCCCAGGTCGCGGCGATGGAGGCCGGTCGCGGTACGGCGGAGCTGGTCTACGACGCCGCGGCTGCCGAACGGCACAGCGCGGAGCGGCGCAGGATCACCGCCAGGCTCAGGCGGCAGGGCGTCGAGGTCGTCGACGCCGCCCCCGAGCAGATCGCCCCGGCCCTCGCCGACGCCTACCTGGCCCTGAAGGCGGCCGGCCGCCTGTGACGCTCCTGGTCACCGGGCTATATCCGGCCTATCCCGCTTATCCGGCTTATCCGGCGCTCGGGGCCAGGTCGGGGGCTCGCTCCAGGTCGCCGGTCTCCCCCTCGGCCAGGGCACGGCGGCCGAAGAAGATCACGTAGGCCAGGAAGGCCACCTCGGCGACGACCCCGATGCCGATCCGTGCCCAGGTCGGCAACCCCGAGGGGGTGACCAGGCCCTCGATGAGCCCGGAGACCAGCAGGACGACGACCAGGCCGAGCGCCACGCTCACCACGGCCCTGCCCTGTTCGGCGAGGGCCTCGCCACGCCTGCGCGGCCCCGGGTTCACGACCGTCCAGCCCAGGCGCATGCCGACGGCGGCGGCCAGGAAGACCGCGGTCAGTTCGAGCAGGCCGTGCGGGGTGATCAGCCCGAAGAAGATGTCCAGCCTGTCGTGGGAGGCCATCAGCCCGGCGGAGACGGCAACGTTGGCCGCGTTCTGCCACAGGATGTACGGGATCGGCAGGCCGAGCAGGATGGCCATCACGATGACCTGCATCGAGACCCAGGCGTTGTTGACCCAGACCTGGCCCGCGAACGAGGCTCCCGGGTGCTCGGAGTAGTAGTCGGCGAAGTCGTGCTCGACGAGCCTGCGGATCTCCTCGGGCGTGCCGACCGCGGCCTGGACGGCGGGGTCGTGCGCGACCCAGACGGCCATGACCGTCGAGACCAGCAGGAACGCCACGGTCGTGCCGACCCACCACCAGCGGGCGCGGTAGGCGACCACCGGGAAGGAGACCGTGAAGAACCGGACGAACTCCCGCCAGGCGGGGGTGTGCGCACCGGTCACCGCGGAGCGGGCCCTGGCGACCAGCGCGGAGAGCCGTCCCACCAGGAACGGGTCCGCCTGCCCGGAGCGCACGATGGACAGGTGGGTCGCGACCCGCTGGTAGAGCTCGACGAGTTCGTCGATCTCCGCACCATCCAGCGACCTGCGGCGCCGTACCAGCTCCTCAAGGCGGTCCCAGACCGGCCGGTGCGCGTTGACGAAGGCGTCGATGTCCACCAGCAAAGCCTAGGGCGTCAAACCCACCCCACAACGAAACCATCCCCAACCCACCCATTGGCGAAGAGCGTGGGGGTACCAACGCCAAGCGCAAGGAGGCTTGGATTACCGGCGCCGTACGCAAGGGGTTTGGGGTATCGATGCCAAGCGTGAGGAGGCTTGGATTACCGGCGCCGTGTGTGAAGGGTTTGGGGTACCGGTGCCGTGTGTGAGGAGTGTCCGGCTTGGGCGCCGTCGGTGCTTGGACTGAGGAGCGAAGGAGCGCCAGCGGATGAGCGACGAGGGAAAGCACCGACCCGCAGGCGCCCAAGCCCGCGGCGCCGAAGGCGCCGCAAAAGCAAGCACAGCGGAACGGGCGGCGCTTCCGGCTGGAACGGCTCACCTCGCAGGAGTGGGTGCTGCGTTCCGCACGAGGCGTCCCGGCCGGTGACGACTGGCTTGACCTGCACGCGTTCACCCTCGACCCGCGCTACCCAGCCGACTACGTCGTGATAAATCACTACATTTCCACTCATCCAAACTCGCCGTTCGTCGGCCGCCCCGTGGCCAGGCGCCCCGACGCGGAGGTCCTGTACGGCCTCACCGGGACCGCGCTGACCGCCCGCCGCGCCGACGGCACCGTCGAGGAACGGCTGCTCGAACCCGCCGAGGTGCCGAAGGCCCTCGACGAGGTCTTCGGCATCCGTCTCGGCCCCGCCGACACCGCCGCCCTCGTCACCCGCCTCACCTGAGCGGGGCCGTACAGGATGATCGGCACCGGTTACGGTGTCCTCCTACACACGTGATCACAGGGGGTCTCCCATGTACTTCCAGCACTCCAGCGATCTCTGGGCGGAGCACCCCGGTCTCGCCGCCGGGGTCGTCCTGGCCACCGGAATCACCCCGGACGTGTCCGTCGAGGAGCCGATCGCGGAGTTCGGCGCCGTCGCAGGGCGGCGGCTCGCGGCGGGTCCCGAGGCCGAGTTTCCCGAGATCCAGGCCTGGCGGCGCACCTTCTCCAAGATGGGGCTCAAGCCGACCCAGTACCGCTGTGCCTCGGAGGCGCTGCTGCGGCGCTTCAAGAAGGAGGGGGACCTGCCCAGGATCCATCCGCTGATCGACCTGTGCAACGCGGCCTCGCTGGCGTTCGCGATCCCGGTCGCCGTGTTCGACCTGGCCAACGTCTCCGGGGGCCTTGAGGTCAGGCACGCCACGGGCGAGGAGACCTACCTGACCTTCTCCGGCGAGACGGAGAATCCGGAGCCGCGCGAGGTGGTCTTCGCCGACGCGGAGGGCCGCGCGCACGCCCGGCGGTGGACGAACCGGCAGAGCGGTCTTTCGGCGGTACGGCCCAGCACGGCCTCGGTGCTGATCGTCGCCGAGGCGTTGCACGACTCGGCGGCCAGGGACGTCGAGGAGTTGATCACCACGCTCGCCGGGCGGCTCGGCGAGGTCTGGCCGGTAGCGCCGAAGACCACCATGCTCAGCCGGTCGGCCCCGCGTCTGGAGTTCTGAGCCGCGCCCCAGGCCCGGGCAGCACGTCCACGTCGGTCGCGCGCATCGGCCCGCCGCACGCCGAGCAGCACAGCTCGACGTGACCGATCTCGCCGCAGGCGTGGTGGCGGTAGAGCACCGGCGGCCCCTCCTCGCCCGAGGCCCACCGGTCGCCCCAGCGCACCATCACCATCAGCAGGTCGCACAGTTCCCTGCCCTTGGCGGTCAGCACGTACTCGTGGCGCGGTGGCCGCTCCGAGTACGCCCGCCGTTCGAGCACGCCGTTGTCGGTCAGCCATCTGAGCCGCTCGGCGAGCACCTTGCGGGAGATGCCCAGGTCCTGCTGGATCTGCTCGAAGCGGTTCATACCGACGTAGACGTCCCGCAGGATCAGCGGCGACCACGGCTCGCCCACGACGTCCAGCGTGCGGGCGATGGAACAGGCCATGTCGCCGAACCGGGTGCGTTGCATCACCCCAGTCTAGGCGATGAGTTCCCTCAAGGAACTTACTCTGCTACGGTCGTCCTATGAGTTCCTTCAGGGAACTGACTGAGGCGCGAAGAGAGGAAGATCCACGATGACGAAGAAGCCGGTGGCCGAGCTCCTGTTCAGCGAGACCGACGCCGTCCCCATCAGCACGGACCCGGCGACGGTGAAGCCCTGGGACCTGGCCCGCGCGTGCGTCGAGTCGGTGCCCCGGGCCTGGCTGTCGTCCGTACGGCCGGACAGCGGTCCGCACGCCGTACCGCTGATGCCGGTCTGGGCCGACGACGTGCCCTGTTTCGCCAGCCGCCCCGGCTCCCGCAAGAGCAGGAACCTCGCCCGGGACCCCCGGTGCGTCCTCACCGCGACCGACGGGACGCTCGACCTCGTCGTCGAGGGCGAGGCCGTCCGGGTCACCGACGAGGACGGCATCAGGCGGGTGCTCGACGCCTTCAAGGCCAAGTACGGCTGGGAGCTCTCCGTGCGGGACGGCTCCGCCTTCGCCGACGACCTGCCCGGCTCCCCCGAGTACGGTCTCTACCGGATCGTCCCGACGCGGGCCTTCGGCTACGGGGCCGACGGCGCGACGGCGACGCGCTGGCGGTTCGAGGAGGAGTGACCCCCTGTGCGGGCAGGTGGGAGGGTCCGCCATAGGTAGGGTGCTGGTGTGACCGATGTCGTAACCGGCGAGGCCGTCGTCGTCGAAGTCCGGATCGCCCAGTTGCCGACCAGGGCCCTGGCGCTGCTGATCGACCTGGCGGTCCAGTTCGCGACGCTGTTCGGGGTCTCCATGCTGATCGGCGTCCTGGCCTGGAACCTCGACGGGGCGCTGGCCACGATGCTCTACATCGCGTTCACCGTGCTCGTGCTCGTGGGCTACCCCGTGATCTTCGAGACCCTCACCAGGGGCCGCAGCCTCGGCAAGCTCGCCCTCGGGCTCCGGGTCGTCAGCGACGACGGTGGCCCCGAGCGGTTCCGGCAGGCCCTCTTCCGCGGCCTGTCCGGGATGGTGGAGTTCATCATGCTCGGCGGCGCCCCCGCCCTGATCAGCTCGCTGATCTCCGAGAAGGGCAAACGGCTCGGCGACATCTTCGCGGGCACCGTCGTGATCGCCGAGCGCGGCCCCAGGCAGTACGGCCCGCCCCTGGAGATGCCGCCACCGCTGGCCGCCTGGGCCGCGACGCTCGAACTGTCCCGGCTGCCCGAGGGGGTCGCCGCGACCGCCAGGCAGTACCTCATGCGCTGGCACGACCTGTCGCCCGCCGTACAGCACGAGATGGGGGTGCGCATCGCGACCGAGATGTCGGCCTTCGTCTCGCCACCCCCGCCGCCCGGGGTCCCGCCGTTCGCCTACCTGACCGCCGTGCTGGCCGAGCGTCGCAGACGTGACCAGGTACGGCTGGCACAGCGGAACGGCGCGCCCCCCGCCCAGCCCCGGTTCCAGCCACAGTTCCCGGCTCCGCCGTACCAGCAGAGGCCGCAGGCACCACAGGCACCACAGGCCACCCCGGGGGGCTTCGTCCCGCCGGCCTGAGCGTGACCGTGCCCCGGCCCTGAGGGACCGGGGCACGAAGAAAGCAGCGGGGATCACTCCTCGGCGAGGCCGAACCAGCCCTCGTAGGAGGTCTGGGTCTGCACGTTCAGCCGGTCGAAGCGGACCCACCTGGCCGGGTCCGTGCGCCGGTCGTTGACCCTGAGCACGTCGAGTCCGAAGTTGAAGTCACTGCCGTAGATGTGGCCGTTGTAGTAGTAGGCCGACCAGATGCCGCCCGAGCCGCCGCTGGGGTCGGGGCCGCGCTCGAAGAATCCGATCTCCTTCGGGTGGGCCGAGTCGGTGAAGTCGACGACGGAGACGCCGCCCTGGTACCACGCCTGGACCAGGATGTCGCGGCCCTTGACCGGGACCAGCGAGCCGTTGTGCGCCACGCAGTTCTCGGTCGGCCCCTGGTAGCGGGGGATCTTGTAGTAGCTCCTGAACACCAGCCTGCCGCGCCTGATGTCGAAGATGGCGTCGGCGCCACGGTTGGGCCCCGTCGCCTCGTTGCAGGTGGCCGCGCCGCCACCGCCGAGCTCGTCGGTGAAGATGACCTTGTTGCCCTCGTTGTTGAACGTCGCCGAGTGCCAGAAGGCGAAGTTCGGGTCGGTCACGCGGGCTGTGATGACCGGGTTCTCCCGGTTGGAGATGTCCAGCAGCACGCCGTCACCCATGCAGGCCCCGGCCGCGATGTCCCGCTCCGCGTAGACGGTGATGTCGTGGCAGCCGGTGGTCGGCAGCAGCAGACCGGGCTGGGTCTCGTTGCCGCCGTCGGGGAAGATGACCGGCGTGCTGACGACCGCGGCCTCCGTCGGCTTGCGCAGCGGCACCTTGATGACCGAGATCTTGTCGTGCGGCGGCTGGCAGTCGGGGAAGGTCGCGTTCGGGCTGTAGGAGGAGACGTAGAGGTAGACGACCTTGTTGCGGTCCCTGCCCTTGCCCGGCACCTGGGTCAGGGTGTGGGAGCCGCAGTTCGTCTCGACCGACTTGATGTACTTCGGGTTTCGCTTGTCACTGATGTCGAAGATCCGTACGCCCTCCCACGACTCCTTGATCGACGCGCTCTGCGCGGTGCTGTTGCAGGAGTCGTCGGTCCTCGACGAGTCGACCGCGGTGAACAGCAGGTTGTCGTGGACCGTGACGTCCATCTGGGAGCCGGGGCACACGACGCTGCTGACGACCTTGACGTGTCTCGGGTTCCGGATGTCGTAGATGGAGAATCCACCGTAGTTTCCGACATACGCATAGTCACCCTGGAAAGCGATGTCGGTGTTGATCGTGTTCTCCAAACCGGCGGGCTTGGGAACATTTGTCACATGCGTAACATTCGCACTGGTGACAACCTGGCCGGGGGCCGGGATGTCGGACGCCTGGGCCGGTACGGTGGCCAGGACCAGCGCCGCCGCGGCCGCGGCCGCGATCAGGAATCGGCCGGTCAGGCCCTTCCTGAGAGGGGATAACACTGGTGATCCTCCTTGCCGCATATGCCATAAAGCACAGATAAATAAGTGAATCTTTTATCCGAACGGCGATCCTTACAAGCCCTCACTGTGTCAGTAAATTTTTCCGATATGCGGCCTTTACTCCCCTCTCCCGGCGGGTTATCGTCCTTGCCCGAGGGAGATCGCGAAGGAAGAAGGAGGCCGGGTGCGCGTCAAGCTGGTGCTCGCCACCCTCGCCGTCCTGACGGCCACCGCCTGCTCGGTCTCGTCGGCGAGCGAGCCGTCAGCCGCGGCGCCGCCAACCGCCCCCGTCATCGCCCCCGGCAGACCGGGTGAGGTCGCCAGGACACTCGGGGCGGACGAGGCGGCGACCGCCGTACCGACCCCGACGGCGAACGCGGCGGACGTGCGGTATGTGCGGGACATGATCGTCCATCACCGGCAGGCCCTGGAGATGGCGACCCTGGCCCTCACCCACGCGGAAAGCCCGACGGTCCGCGCCCTGGCCTCCCGCATCAGGGACTCCCAGGGGCCGGAGGTCCAGGTCATGTCCCTGTGGCTGGGTCAGCAGGGCCTGCGCGGGCCCGACCACCACACGGAACACGGCACCATGCCCGGCATGGCCACCCCCGAGCAGCTCAGGGCACTGGCGGCCGCCTCGGGACCCGAGTTCGACCGGCTCTTCCTCCAGTTGATGACGGCCCACCACCGGGGCGCGATCACGATGTCGGAGGAGGTCCTGACCCACGGCTCGCACCTGAGGGTCGAGGAGCTGGCCAACGAGATCGCCACGACCCAGGCCGGGGAGATCCGCAGGATGGCCCGCCTGCGGAGCTCCCCCTGAAACGTCAGGAGCCCAGGCGCCAGGAGTGGAGGTAGTCCTCCTGCTGCGAGGTCAGATGGTCGACCTCGATGCCCGCCGCCGCGAGCTTGAGCCGCGCCACCTCGACGTCGACCTCCTCCGGCACGTCGTAGACGCCGGGTTCGAGCCGCAGGCGCTCCCTGGCCAGCCAGGCGACCGCCAGCGCCTGGGCGGAGAAGGACATGTCCATGACGGCGGCCGGGTGCCCCTCGGCGGCCGTGAGGTTGACCAGGCGGCCCTCGGCGAGCAGCAGCAGCCTGCGCCCGTCGGCCAGGACGTACTCGTCGGTGTTCGGCCGCACCCCGGGCCGCACCTCACCGGCCAGGTCCTCAAGGGCCCTGACGTCGATCTCGACGTCGAAGTGGCCCGCGTTGGCCAGGATCGCGCCGTCCTTCATCTCCGCCAGGTGCTCACCCCTGACGACGTCGCGGTTGCCGGTCACGGTGACGAACACGTCGCCGATCCGAGCGGCGGCGGCCATGGTCCGCACGTCGTAGCCCTGCAGCGAGGCGTCGAGCGCCTTGACCGGGTCGATCTCGGTGACGACGACCCTGGCGCCGAGGCCCCTGGCCCGTTCGGCCACCCCCCGGCCGCAGAAGCCGAACCCGGCGACGACCACGACCTTGCCCGCCAACAGCGTGTTGGTCGCGCGCATGATGCCGTCGAGCGTCGACTGGCCGGTGCCGTACCGGTTGTCGAACATCCGCTTGGTGCGGGTGTCGTTGACCGCGACGACGGGGAAGCGCAGCGCCCGCTCGGCCGCCATCTGGCGGAGCCTGATGATCCCGGTCGTGGTCTCCTCGCAGCCGCCGGAGACCGTCCCGAGCAGCTCGGTCCGCTCGGTGTGCAGGGTGTTGACCAGGTCGCAGCCGTCGTCGAGGACCAGGTCGGGGGCGATGTCCAGGGCCTGGTTGATGTGCCGGTAGTAGGTCTGCCGATCGACCCCCGCCAGCGCGTGCACCCGCAGGCCGTACTCACCGAGAGCCTGGGCCACGTCGTCCTGGGTGGACAGCGGGTTGGAGGCGGCCAGCGCGATCTCGGCCCCTCCCGCCCGCAGGGCGCCCATGAGGACGGCGGTCTCCGCCGTCACGTGCAGGCAGGCCGCGATCCGCAGCCCGTCGAGCGGTCTCTCGGCCGCGAACCGCTCCCCGATCGCGGTGAGCACCGGCATCGCCCGCGCCGCCCACCCGATCCGCCGCTCACCCGCGGCCGTCAGCGCGCTGTCCACGGTCCTCCCCTGAATGCCCGGATGACCCGAAGGCCCCCGCGTGACACGCGGGGGCCTGGGTGACGTTCCCGATCAGTAACGGTAGTGGTCGGCCTTGTAGGGGCCCTCGACGTCCACGCCGATGTACTCCGCCTGCTCCTTGGTGAGCTTGGTGAGCTTCACACCGAGGGCGTCGAGGTGGAGACGGGCGACCTTCTCGTCCAGGTGCTTGGGCAGCACGTAGACGCCGACCGGGTACTGCTCGGTCTTGGCGAACAGCTCGATCTGGGCGATCACCTGGTTGGTGAACGAGTTGGACATGACGAACGAGGGGTGGCCGGTGGCGCAGCCCAGGTTCATCAGGCGGCCCTCGGCGAGCACGATGATCTGACGGCCGTCGGGGAAGGTCCAGGTGTGGACCTGCGGCTTGACCTCGGTCTTGACGATGCCCGGGATCCTCGCCAGACCGGCCATGTCGATCTCGTTGTCGAAGTGACCGATGTTGGACACGATCGCGTTGTGCTTCATCTGCGACATGTGGTCGGCGGTGATGATGTTGAAGTTGCCGGTCGTGGTGACGAAGATGTCGGCGATGCCCACGACCTCGTCGAGCGTGGTGACCTGGAAGCCGTCCATGGCCGCCTGGAGCGCGCAGATCGGGTCGATCTCGGTGATGATGACCCGGGCGCCCTGGCCCCTGAGGGCGTCGGCGCAGCCCTTGCCGACGTCGCCGTAACCGGCCACGACCGCGACCTTGCCGCCGATCAGCACGTCGGTCGCGCGGTTGAGACCGTCCAGGACCGAGTGGCGGCAGCCGTACTTGTTGTCGAACTTCGACTTGGTCACCGAGTCGTTGACGTTGATCGCCGGGAAGAGCAGCGAGCCCGTCCTGAACATCTCGTAGAGGCGGTGGACACCGGTGGTGGTCTCCTCGGTGACGCCCTTGATGCGCGAGGCGATCTCGGTCCAGCGCTTGTCCGGTCCGACCGTACGGCGCAGCAGCTCCAGGACGATGCTCCACTCCTCGGAGTCACCCTCGGAGGCACTGGGGACGGCCCCGGCCTTCTCGTACTCGACGCCCTTGTGGACGAGCAGGGTGGCGTCGCCGCCGTCGTCGAGGATCATGTTGGGGCCGTCACCGCCGGGCCAGTTGAGCGCCTGCTCGGTGCACCACCAGTACTCCTCAAGGGTCTCGCCCTTCCAGGCGAAGACCGGCACACCCTTGGGGTCCTCGACTGTGCCCTCGGGGCCGACGACGACGGCGGCGGCCGCGTGGTCCTGGGTGGAGAAGATGTTGCAGCTCACCCAGCGGACCTCGGCGCCGAGCGCGACCAGCGTCTCGATCAGCACGGCGGTCTGGATGGTCATGTGCAGCGAGCCCATGATCTTCGCACCGGCCAGCGGCTGAGAGTCCGCGTACTCCGCGCGGACGGCCATCAGACCGGGCATCTCGTGCTCGGCGAGCTGGATCTCCCTGCGCCCGAAGGCGGCAAGGGAGAGGTCGGCGACCTTGAAGTCCATGAATTAAACCCCTCTGGTTGATGGTCTCGCGCCTCATGCCCCCGCCGGGCTCGCCGCGTGCGCGGCCCCGCTTCGCTTCCGGGCACGGCTCGTCACTCCACCGGGAAGCAGACGAGGTGAGTCTAGGCGCCTTGTACGGCTCCGCGCACCTCGCGAGGCGGTAACCTTACACAAGAATGTCAGGTTCCCAGGAAGGGTGCGAGATGCGGATCACCGAGGCCGCGAAACGGCTGGGCATGTCCCCCAGGATGCTCCGCTACCGCGAGGCCCTGGGACTGCTGCCCCCCGTCAGGACCCAGGGGGCGCACCGCCGCTTCGGCCAGGAGGAGCTGGCGGCCGTGGCCCAGGGCGTCGAGCTTGAGAGGCGCTTCGACATCTCCCCCGCCGAGCTGGCGTTCGCGCTGCGGATGCTGAGCGAGCCCGCCGTCGCGCAGGCCGTACGGGACCTCGGGCTGCGGATCGGCCGCCTCCAGGCACCGCGCAGGGCACTGGACTTCGAGAAGGAGAAGGCCCTGCGCCTGCTCCAGGGCCGCTCCTGACACCGGGAACGTCGCTCCCAGGAGTGACGACACCGGGCGCGACCATCACCACAATTCTCCCCATGGATGTCACAACCGCGTTAGCCGAGGCCGAACGGAGGATCGGCGCCCTGGACCTGCGGCGGATCATCGCCTCTCCCCTGGCGGACGTCGCCGTCGGCGTCGTGCTCGCGTTCTTCGCCCTGGCCCAGCTCAACGATCGCTCCGCCCTGACCCTGCTGGCCGCCATGCTCGCCACACTGCCGCACGCCCTGCGCCGCAAACACCCCTGGCTGGTCGTCGCGCTGGTCTCCTGCGGCGCGCTCTGCCTCCTCTACACCGGCATGCTGCCCAACAACCCCCTGCTCGCCGTACTGCTGTCGGGCGCGCTCACCCTCTACACGATCGCGTGCAGGCTCGGCCCGCTCCGTGCCGGGCTGGCCGTCGGCGCCGTGACGGTCCTGCTTCTCGCGGTCGCGTTCCTGCTGGGCGGTCCCAGGTCGCTGTGGTCCCTCACGAACGACGGCAGACTGCTCATCCTGTTCCTCGGCACCGTCACGGTCCTCTTCCTCGCCCATGTACGGCGCAGCAGCGGCACGATCAGGGAGATGCGCGCGGACAACCTGGAGACGCTCAGGGAACAGGCCGCGATGGCCGAACGGGCCAGGATCGCCAGGGAGATGCACGACATCGTGGCCCACTCCGTCTCGAAGATCGCCGTGCAGGCCGAGACTGCCCCCTACACGCTCGACGGCCTCGACGAGCGCACCCGCCAGGAGTTCGCCGAGATCGCGACCTCCGCCCGCACCACGCTCACCGAGATGCGCCGCCTGCTCGGCGTGCTGCGCGCCGACGTCGTCGCCGCCCCGGAAACCGCGCCACAACCGGGGCTGGCGCGCCTTCCCGAGCTGCTCGAACGGCACGGGGGCGAGGTCGATCTCGACGTGGTCGGGGAGGCGTTCCCGGTCCCGCAGGCCGTGGACATCTCCGCCTACCGGATCATCCAGGAGGCGCTGACCAACGCCCGTGTCCACGCGCCCGGCGCCCGCGTCTCGATCGAGCTGGCCTACCGCCCGGCCCTGCTGGCGCTGCGGATCACCGACAACGGCCCCGGCCCCTCCGGCGAGATCGGCGACACCGGCGACGGGCACGGCCTGGTCGGCATGCGCGAACGCGCCCTCGCCCTCGGCGGCTGGTTCACCGCGGGCCCCGGCCCCTCCGGCGGCTTCCTCATCCAGGTGGGCCTGCCACTCGAATGACCTCCCCAGAGACTCCCATCCGGGTGCTGGTCGCCGACGACCAGCCGGTCGTGCTGCGAGGCTTCGCCGCGGTGCTCAGGGCGCAGCCCGACCTCACCGTCGTGGGAACCGCTCCAGACGGTGCCCAGGCCGTACGGCTGGCACGGCGGACCCACCCCGACGTCGCGCTGCTGGACATCCGGATGCCGGAGATGAACGGCATCGAGGCGGCCCGCCGCATCCTGGAGACCGAGGCGACCAGGATCATCATGATCACCACGTTCGACCTTGACGACTACGTGTACGACGCGCTCACCGCGGGGGCGAGCGGGTTCCTGCTCAAGGACGTCAGGGCCGGTGACCTGGTCGAGGCGGTCAGGACCGTGGCGCGCGGGGACGCGCTGCTGGCCCCCAGGATCACCAGGCGGCTGATCGCCGAGTTCTCCCGGCAGCGGCGGCCGAGCGGGGACGGCAGGCCGCTGACCCCGCGCGAGGTCGAGGTGCTGCGGCTGATCGCCCAGGGGCTGTCGAACGCCGAGATAGCGGCCTGTCTCGTGGTCACCGAGCACACAGTCAAGACCCACGTGGCGAGGCTGCTGGCCAAGCTGAACCTGCGTGACCGCACGCAGGCCGTCATCCACGCCTACGAGACGGGGCTGGTGGTCCCCGGCGCGTGAGCCTCCCGGGTCACGCCCTGCCGTTGGCCGAGTGCGGCCCCGGGACGCTCTCGCCCTTCCTCGCCCGGTCGAGGTCGGGCTCCAGATAGATGACGCGGGCGATCGGTACGGCGGAGCGGATGCGCCGCTCCGCCTCGTCGATGCCCCTGGCCACCTCGGCCGCCGTGTCGTCGTGGTCGACCGCGATCTTCGCCGCGACCAGGACCTCATCGGGGCCCAGATGGAGCGTGCGCATGTGGATGACCCTGGCCACCTCGGGCGCGCTCTCCAGGGCGGAGATGATCTGACGCTCGACCTCGGGACCCGCGCTCTCGCCGATCAGCAGCGACTTGGTCTCGATGGCCAGCACGATCGCGATGATCGCGAGCAGCACACCGATCGCCATCGTGCCGACGCCGTCCCAGACGCCGTCGCCGGTGATGACGGCGAGCGTCACACCGATCAGCGCCAGGACCAGACCGACCAGGGCGCCCAGGTCCTCAAGGACGATGACGGGCAGCTCGGGCGACTTGGACCTGCGGATGAACTGGACCCACGTCTGCTTGCCGCGCAGCGGGTTGGACTCCTTGATCGCGGTGCGGAAGGAGAAGCCCTCCGCGATGATCGCGAAGATCAGCACCGCGAAGGCCACGATCGGCGTCTCCACCGGGTGCGGGTCACTGATCTTGTGCCAGCCCTCGTAGAGGGAGAAGAGAGCACCGATCGTGAACAGCACCACCGCGACCACGAAGGCGTAGAAGTAACGCTCCCTGCCGTAGCCGAACGGGTGCTCCGGAGTGCGCCCGCGCTGTGCCCGCTTCCCGCCGACCAGCAGCAACACCTGGTTACCCGAGTCGGCGAGCGAGTGGATCGACTCGGCGAGCATGGATGACGAGGTCGTGATCAGGAAGGCGACGAACTTGGCCGCCGCGATCGCAAGGTTCGCGCTCAATGCCGCGATGATCGCCTTTGTACCGCCGCCCGCACTCACGACAGCCTCCGCTAACTTTTAGTCCGAAAAAGACGAGAGGATCCTATTGGGAAATTCTCGCCTTGAGTTCCGTGATGGCCGACACAGGGGTCGGGTCGATCCCGTACCCGAGGGCGAGGTACGTACTCGCGTAGTCGCCCAGTCCGATCAGCGTCGCGAGCCGTTCGAGCGGATGCGCGCCCTCGGCGACGATCTGGCTGACCGGGACGCCCCGGTCCTCGGCCATCCGCACCGAGACCTCACGACGCCGCGCCACCTGCGGATGCTCCTCCGTGTCACGCAGCACGAACAGCCGCAGCGACCGGCCCGCCTCGTCGGCGAAGATGTCCCGCTGCGCGAGCGGGCCGTCGAAGGCCACCACCTGGTTGTGGTTGACCTCCGGGATCTCCCCCCACACGGCTGGGTACTTGCCGTTCTCGTTGAGCTGGCAGGCCCACCGGTAGGCGGCCACTGCCGAAAGCCGCGAGGAACCCCAGACCATCGGCACCGTCTCCGCCAGCTCCATGGCCAGCGTCTTGCCCGGGTTGATGAAGGACTCGCTCACCGGACGGCAGCGATGGGCGATCTCCTCAAGCCGCTTCGCGACCGCCTCGAACACCCCGTCGTCCACCTGGAGCACCCCGAGGTCGGCGGCGACGACCAGCAGCGGGACCGACAGCGCCCAGACCGCCGCCCGGGGCTGCCCGCCCGTGGTGACCGGCACGAACGACGCGCCCGTCTGCCTGGCGATGGCGTGCAGCGGGGAGTTCGCGGCGGCCAGCACCAGCACGCGGCACCCCCTGCGGGCCGCCTCCGTCGCCACCGCGAGCGTCTCCTCCGTCTTGCCCGAGCACGACACGGCGACCACCAGGTCCGTCGCGCCGACCCAGCCGGGAAGCTGGTAGGAACGCACCGTCACGATCGGCAGCGGAGCCCCGTTGCCGCACACCGCGTCGAGGATGTCCCCGGCGATGCCGGAACCGCCCATGCCCGCGACCACGATCGCCCTCGGCCTGCCCTCCCCGGTCACCCGGGTCAGATCGGCCTCGCGGGCACCCCGATGTGAGATGCGCACCTGCGCCGCCGAGGCGGCGACGGCGCGCAACATGCCGGAGGGGTCACCGTCGGTCAGCCAGCGCTGGTCGTCGAGCCGATCCGGCTCCCAGCTCACGATTTCCGAGCCTCGTCGACCAGCAGGACCGGGATGTCGTCACGGACCGGATAGACCAGCCCGCACGAGGCCGACGTGCACGACAGCTCGTCCACCTCCGGCTCCGCGCGCAGCGGAGACTTGCAGTTGGGGCAGGCCAGGATCTCCAGCAACCACTCGTCGATCTTCACGCGCTCAGCTCCTCACGACGGCGAGGACCTCGTCCCTGATCGCCGCCATCTGAATCTCGTCTGCCGCCTCGGCGTTCAGCCTGAGCAGCGGTTCGGTGTTGGACGGACGAAGATTGAACCACCATCCGGGGCCGGAGACGGTCAGACCGTCCAGCTCGTCGAAGGTGACGCCATCCCTGTCCTCGAAGGTCCGCCTGACCCGTGCCGTCGCGGCCCGCTGGTCGGCGACCGTGCTGTTGATCTCCCCGGAGGCCGCGTAACGGGCGAACCGGGCAAGGATCTCCGACAGCGGCCTGTCCTGCTCGCCCAGCGCGGCCAGCACGTGCAGCGCGGCCAGCATGCCGGTGTCGGCGAACCAGAAGTCCTTGAAGTAGTAGTGGGCGGAGTGCTCCCCGCCGAAGACCGCGCCGGTCCTGGCCATCTCGGCCTTGACGAAGGAGTGCCCGACCCGGGTCCTGACCGGGACCCCGCCGTGCTCGGCGACGATCTCGGGGACGCCCAGCGAGGTGATCAGGTTGTGGATGATCGTGGCGCCGGGCTGCTTGGCCAGCTCACGCGCGGCGACCAGCGCGGTGATCGTGGAGGGCGAGACTGACTCTCCGCGCTCGTCCACGACCCAGCAGCGGTCGGCGTCGCCGTCGAAGGCCAGGCCGATGTCCGCGCCCACGTCCAGCACGGCCTTCTGCAGGTCGCGCAGGTTCTCCGGCTCGATCGGGTTGGCCTCGTGGTTGGGGAAGGTGCCGTCGAGCTCGAAGTAGAGGGCGGTCAGCTCGACGGGAAGCCCCTCGAAGACCACGGGCACCGTGTGCCCCGCCATCCCGTTGCCCGCGTCGACCACGACCCGCAACGGCCGGATGCCGGACAGGTCGACCAGGGTGCGAAGGTGGTCCGCGTACCCCTTCAGCAGGTCACGGCGGGTCACCGTACCGGCCCCGACTTCGCTGACACCGGAGGCGAGCAGCTCGGCCGCGCGGTCGCGGATCTCGGTGAGCCCGGTCTCGCCGCCGATCGGCACCGCGCCCGCGCGGCACATCTTCATGCCGTTGTAACGGGCCGGGTTGTGGCTGGCGGTGAACATCACCCCGGCCATCCCGAGGCTGCCGCTGGCGTAGTAGAGCATGTCGGTCGAACCGAGGCCGGTGTCCACCACGTCGGCCCCGCGCGAGACGGCCCCGCTGGCGAAGGCCTCGGCCAGCGGCACCGAGGAGGCACGCATGTCATGCGTGACCACCACGGACCCGGCGCCGGTGACCTCAACGAAGGCCGCGCCGACCGCCCGTGCGGTCTCCTCGTCTAACTCGTCCGGCACGACGCCACGCACGTCGTACGCCTTGAAGATCCTGGCGAGGTCGCCCACTCCAGCTCCGCCCCTTTGACTCGTCTGTTGCGGCCAAGCCTAGCTGTGTTTGCTTTTGCGCTGCCTTCGGCAGCGCGAGGGTTTGGGCGCCTCAAGCCTGTGCTTTCCCTCGTCGCTCATCCGCTGCGCTCCTTCGCTCCTCAGTCCAAGCACAGGCGCGCCCAAACCGACACTCCTCACACTTGGCGCCGGTACCCCAAACCCCTCACGCACGGCGCCGGAACCCTTCACCTCGAAGATCAAGAGCGCTCGGGTGGGGTCGTGGGCCAATGCTTCGTTGAGCTGTGTCCTGGGTCCGGAACCCTCGCCGCTCCGGAAGGTGGGGACGTACGGCTCAGCGGTCGCGCTGGGGCTGCACGGGGTGGGGCTGTGGTTGGGCCGAGCGCAGCACTCTCAGGTGTCCACGACGTCCGACCTCGACCCCCTGGCCCACGGGCTCGGTGCCCTTCGTGGCGGGCCTGGCCGCCTCGCGGACGGCGTTGGCGAGCGCTTCGAGGTCGTCGGTGCTCGGCGGTGCGCCGTCGGTCGGCAACCGGACGACCTCCCAGCCCCGTGGGGCGGTGAGCCGCTCCGCATGCTCGGCGCACAGGTCGTAACAGTGCGGCTCGGCGTACGTCGCCAAGGGCCCGAGAACGGCGGTCGAGTCGGCGTAGACGTACGTGAGCGTGAATACGGCAGGCTGACTGCACGCGGTGCGGGAACAGCGGCGGACGGGGCTCACGGTGGGACCGTATCCGGTAAGCGTCCGGGGCGCCACTATCTGAGCGCTCTTAACGAGCGTGTCGCCACAATTCGGACACGTGTCCCGGCTTCCACCCCCCTGTACGGCTTGCACACCCTGTCGTCAACCCCTTTCCACCTCCCCACCAGGCGTGTCTAAGCTTGGCCCGTGAGCCCGGCACCAGGTAGACCTCGCCCTCCCCGCAGACGCGATCGACACGGTCGTGGCCTGCGAGGTCCGTTGGCACCGTCCCACGTGCCGATCGCCAAGTCGCGCAGCGAGCGCTTCGACGATCTCGTCCTGGACGCCGTCGACCGCCTCAAGCCCCGCTGGAGCAGCCAGCTCGCGGCCGTGGAGTTCGCGATCGAGGAGGTGCCGCCGCTGTCGGAGCTCGGCGACGGCCCCGGGTTCCTGTCCGGTGAGCCGATCCCGTTCGGCCGCTCCGAGCCCGCCGTCGGCAAGCGCCCCGCCGTCGTGATCGTCTACCGGCGCCCCCTTGAGGCCAGGGCCCGCGACCGCGACCAGCTCGGCGCGCTGGTCCACGACACCGTGGTCGAACAGATCGCCGGTCTCCTCGGCCTGTCCCCCGAATCCGTGGACCCCGGCTACGAGGAAGACACCTAGGAAGCCCCCGCCTTACCTCACGGGTAGATCTCCCTTACCTCAGTCATCCCCAAAAACCACATCCACTGACTCGGTGGTCGGGGGGACCAGGGCCCAGACGCGGGCCGCGGCCAGGGGTTGGATGGTCAGGGCGAGGCCCTTCTTGACGCGTTCGTCCATCACGCGCCCGCCGTACACCGGACCGGAGCCCTGGACCGGCAGCACCAGCACCCCGAAGGGGCCGTCCACCTTGGGCAGGCTGACCTGTTTGGTGCGGGCGGCCGGGATGTCCACCTCGAACGGTTCCGGGGCCTCTCCCTTGCGGGGCAGGACCCGCACGCTCACCCTGCCCGCCGTCTCCGGCGCGCTCAGCACGAGCCTCGCGCCCTTGTCACCGCCGGTGTGGTTGTCGGCGACGACGCTGCCCAGGTCGATGGGGGCGGCTCCCGCGGTGAAGGCCACGTCGGGTTTCTTGCCGGTCCCGGTGACCATCACCCCGGCGAGGATGGGCGTCTCCGAGGTGAGCACGAGGGCGGAGGGCCGGTCGGCGATGGCGCTCGACAGGTCCATGGTCGCGACCGACTCTGCGGGCACTTCGAGCACCTCCTTGCCCTTGAGGGCGTAGGTGCCGTCCGAGGTGATCGCCCTGATCTCGACCAGGGTGTCGGTCTCCGCCATGGAGGCGACCAGCAGTTGGCGGTCGCCGCCGCCACCGGGAATGGCGGGAACCACGACGCGAGTGGCGGGCGGGGCGGAGACGGGCAGCCAGTCGACCCCCTTGCCGCCGTGTGTGATCGCCCGGGCCGCCGCGGTGACCCGGCCCGCGGCGGTGCGGATGCCGACCGCCATGACGAGCGGTGAGGGCGCGATCTCCTTGAGGTCGATCGCCCGGCTCTCCCCCGGCCCCATGACGATCACGTCGCCCGAGTCGGCGACCACGGGCCCCTCCCCGGCGTAGACCGTGATCTCGACGGTCGCCTGGGCGAGGTCGGGGTTGGCGAGATAGAGCGTGACGTCGGCCGCCGCGGGCCCGGGGCCGACCAGCCAGGTGTCGGCGGTGGGTTCCGTGCACCGCACTCCGGCCAGCCCCCGGTGCTTGCCCGAGGTCTCCCTGCGGGTCTGGGAGGCTTCGAGGCCCGCGGCCATGCTCGCCCTCGCGGACACGACGAGCGGGGCCGACTTGGCGGGGATCTTCTCGTGCCAGAGGGTGCCGGGGGTCCGCAGGGTCTCGACGGTGGTGTCCCCGGTGACGAGCGTCGCGGTCCCGGCGTCCTGGCCGCCCGGCGGGGTGACGACGGCGGCGTCGGTGTCGCCGGGGTCGGGGCAGACGACCGTCACCGAGGCGACGGGGACCCGTCTGAGGCCCTGCGCGGCGCCCGCCTCTGCCCCGGGACGGGTCGCGGAGGCGACGCCGTACAGGGCGAGGAGGGCGACCAGGACGAGGGCGAGGAGGCTGAACCGGTTCTCGATCAGGGACTTCATCGGACGGACGGCTCCCTGCCTGACTCGGGGACCTCGGAACGGAGCTGGCCGTCGGTGCCGCGTGAGCCCGGGGCGGCCAGGACGGAGACGAGCAGCACCAGCACGGCCTGCGCCCACAGCCAGCGGCCGTGCCAGGGGTCGCCCGGCGGGGCCGGGGGCACGGCGACCGGCTGGGTCAGCCGCCACACGCCCACGGCACGCGACAGGCTCATCCTGGCCAGGGCGGGCTGGGAGTCGAGAGCATGACTGATCGCCTCGGTCACCGGGGGGATGATCACGACGAACCGGATGCCGTAGGAGGCGAGCACGTCGGCGTCGTCACCGCCCCTGCCCGAGGCCAGTCCCGCCGCGGCGACGGAGACCCGCTCCCTGGGACCCGCCGGGGTGGGGATATCGGCCTCTCCGACCAGTGGGGTACGGCCCCGCAGCACCGTGAAGGCCAGGCCGCCGTCCCGCTCGCTCAGCAGCAGGGTCCGTTCGCCGCCCCCGGAGTTGAGGGCGGCGAGCGCGGGCACCACGTCGCGGACGTCGCCGTCGAGAGGGCCGCCCGCTCCCCTGGAGATCCACATGCCGGCCGCGAGGACCGGGGTGGAGAAGGCCACGGCGACGACGGCCGCCGCGACGACCCTGCGCAGGCCGCCCGCCCTCCTGAGTTCGGCGATGCGGTTGGCGGTGAGCGCGGCGACCACGAGCATGCCGGTCGCGGCGAAGGCCAGCGGCACGCCCGGCCAGGCGGGGGCCCGGGTGTCGGCGTTCAGCGAGGTGACCGGGGTGCGGCTGACCAGGATCGCGACCAGCATGCCGAAGAGCGCGACGCCCCAGCCGACGGCGACGATCGTCCGGTTGCGGCGCATCAGCAGCGCGGCCAGGCAGGCGGCGATGAGACCGCCCGTCACCCACAGCGGCGGCATCCCCGGGCCTCCGGGGCTGAGCAGCAGCAGCGAGGAGGCGGGCAGCGCGGCATCGACCAGTTCGGGCCGGTGCAGTCCGGCTTCGAGCAGCAGCAGTCCCGGCGTGGAGACCACCTGGACCAGCCAGGGCAGCAGCACGGCCACCGGGACGCCGAAGGCGATGACCACCGAGCTGGTCAGCCCCCTGCGGGGGAAGGCGAGCGCGGCCAGCGCGCCCAGGACCAGCATCAGCGGGTAGACGAGCGGGGCGAAGGCCGTACCCACCGCAAGCAGCAGGCCGAGTCCCCAGGCGGCGCGGCGCGCCCCGCGCGGGTCGGCCGACAGCATCCTGGTGGCCAGCGCCGCGTAGCAGGGCAGCAGCGTGAAGACCACGGCGGTGCCGAGCCTTCCCGCCGCGATCGCCCCGGTGGCGACGGGCAGCAGGGCGTAGGAGGCGGCGAGCCAGACGCGGGTCCAGCGCCCCGGGATCATCACCCGGGTCGCGGTGTAGGCCGACAGCCCGGCCAGCGGCACGCAGCCGAGCAGCAGCACCGTCACGGCGAGCCAGGGCTTGCCGAACAGCACCGTCGAGAGCCCGGCCAGCACCGCCACGTACGGCGGAGCCCACCCGTCACCGCCGAGTCCCGCCTGGTGGTAGCTCTCGACGTAGAGGTTCCACAGGTCGGAGGCACCGCCGACCACGGGGACGAGCGCGCCGCCGCCGAGCCGGGAGCCACCGAGGAGGCCGCGTTCGGCGACCAGCGTGACGGCGACCAGGACCAGGAACAGCGCCATGCCCGGACTGCCGAACAGGCGCCGGGTCGCCCCGACGTCGTCGGTGAGCAGTTCCTCCCCGTCCTCCTGGGTGGGGGTCGCGGCGTAGTGGTGGCGTCCGGCCGACTCGACGAGACCGTTGCCCGCGAGGTAGCTCTGGAACCGGTCGGCGACGCGCCGGTAGCCCGCGCCGGGTGGGGTGAGCAGCCTGGCCGCCGCCGCGCCGCCGCGTCTCCTGCCCGCGGCGCGCAGCCGCCTCGCCCTGACGAGCCTGCCCGGGTGCCTGAGGATCGAGCCGAGCGCGAGCAGCTCGTCCAGCGCGTCGGCGGGCTGTTTGGCCAGCAGGAACAGCAGCGTGCTGACCAGCGAGCCGACGAGGTTGCGCAGCAGCGCCCACGGCAGCGACCGCGAGGGCAGGTTCGCCATGACGACGAACATGGCGTTGCGGCGGTCGAGGCGGCGGGGGTGGTCGCCGCTGACGGTGATGCGGCGGCGGCGCCTGCTGGCCGCCTCCGCGTGCCAGGCGACGGCCTGGGTGACGTTGCGGACCCGGTATCCGGCGCTCCTGATCCGCCAGCACAGGTCGAGGTCGTCGCGGAACAGCGGCAGGAAGGGGTCGAGTCCGCCGACCTCCTCCCAGACGTCCCTGCGGACCAGCATCCCGGCCGTGGAGACCGACAGCACGTCCCTGGCGCCGCCGTACTGGCCCTGGTCGAACTCGCGGGGTTCGATGCCGGTGTCCCTGCGCCCCCGCAGGTCCACGGTGACGCCGACCTCAAGCAGTAGGCGCCGGTCGAGCCAGTCGCGGAGCTTGGGGCCGAACACGGCCGCGCCCGGATCCTCGTCGGCGGCCTTCAGCAGGGCTTCGAGGGCGCCGTCGTCGGGCGCGCAGTCGTCGTGCAGCAGCCACAGCCACTCGTTCTCCTCGGCGGGCCCGAGCCGGTCGAGGACCTCGGCCACGGCCTGCCCGAAGCTCGTCGAGCGCGGCAGGGTGAGTACGGCGTTGCGGCCGAGGGTGCCGGTCAGCAGCGCGGCGCTGCCGTCCCTGCTGCCGTTGTCGACCCCGACCGCCCGGTCGATGGGACGGGTCTGCCGCAGCAGCGCGGCGAGGGTGTCACCGAGCCAGCGTGCGCCGTCGTGGGCCACGACAATCGCGGTGACGGTGTGGGTGGGTCGGGGGGAGTCGGTGCTGGACATGCGTCCCGGGTTCAGGAAGGGCTGATGATCGGCGCGACCACGATACGGCACCCTCTGTTGAGGTATGTCTGATGCACCAAAAAAGGAGCATGTGGCCGACCGGCCACATGCTCCATCGATATATGATCAAGCACCCTCCGTGGGCACGTGACCCTCGTCGAGCGCGTCAACCTTCGCTCAGACCGCCTCGCGCTTGATCCTGCGGCGTTCCCTCTCGGAGAGACCCCCCCAGATCCCAAACCGCTCGTCGTGTTCCAGAGCGTACTCAAGGCATTCGGCACGCACCTCGCACGAGCGGCAGACCTTCTTGGCCTCCCGGGTGGACCCCCCCTTCTCGGGGAAGAACGCCTCGGGGTCGGTTTGCGCGCAGAGCGCGCGTTCCTGCCAACCAAGCTGCTCTTCAGCGATGCTGTCGTCCTGTGCGATGACCAGGTCGGCCACTGCACACCTCCCTGCCGCCTGCCCGCAAATGGAGCCCCCCTATGAACGCCTCCCTCTTACCCACCAGCGGGAAGGCGTAACAACACGTGTGTAATTACACGCGCGTGGCCTGTGTGACGTCAAGCGGCATGCCGGTATCCGGGGAAAGACCTGCCCTCCCCGGTGACTCGTCGTCCTACTGCCCGTACGGCGCCCCGCCCGGTCTCCCGTGACGATCGCCTGGCCCTTCAGTGCTCTCGGCGGTCGGAACCGTACCAGGACATGTTCTGCTCCTGACCGGGGCCCACCCTTTCTCTGTCCTGAGTTTCCTCTCCCGTGACCTGGCCCGAGCGCTCCGGCTTGTATATCGCCGTGGGGTCGATGGGAGGCTGCGAGTCCCAGGTGCGCGGCGCCGGGCCCGGCGCGTTGAGCGGGTCTGCCTGGTATGCGGCGGGATCGAACCTCATCGTGGTCTCCGCCGCCGAATTCTCCCACTGGCCGCCCTGCTGGTACGGCTGCGCCTGCGGGTGTCCGAGCGGGCTGTCGTAGGAGCCGCCGGGCTGGTTCGGGTGGGGGTTCGAGGTGTACTCGGGCACGCGGAGCTGCGGCTCGGGCGTGCCCGCCTGCGACTGCTGGTAGTTCTCCGCCTGCTGGTAGGCCTGGGCCATCTGCTGCGAGCGGGGATCGACCGGGTCGGGCGCCGGGTAGTGCAGGTTCGGCTCGGTCTGACGGGCGAACTCGGCGCCGGAGTAGCCGGTGAGCGGCTGACCGTAGTTGTCCGGCGGCTGCGGGAAGGAGGTCTGCGTGTCGAAGGACAGCCTCGGCTGGCTTTCCGAGCCGTACGGCGAGGCCGCCTGGGGCTCGGGCCGCCCGCCGTAGGAGTCGGCGCCGTAGGAATCGGCCTTGTAGGAGTCCGCGCTGTAGGAGTCGGCGCCGTGGAACTGCCCGGCCTGCTGGCCGTACCCGCCGGTCTGGGGTTCGGCGGGCTGCGGGTAGCCGGGCAGTTGGGGGTCGGTGTAGGCCGGGACCTGCGGCTCGCCGTACGAGACGGGGGCCTGCGGCTGCGGCTCGGTCCGGGGACCGTAGCCGGAGGGGTCGTAGGCGGGCGGTTCGTAGGACGGCGCCGGGGGCTGGACGTCCGCGGGGACGTAGGGACCCGGGTTGTAGGACTCCGCGGTGCCGTACTGCTGCCCGTAGGAAGTGGGCGCGGAGGTGTGGGAGCCGGTCTGCGGGTTCAGCAGGTCCTGACCGTACCTGTCGCCGGGTCCCTCGGAGGGCGCGGGAGCGGGGGCCGGGGCGGGCGGGAGCGCGGGCTGGCTGTGCGCGGGCCTGCTCACGGGCGCGGACTGGGCCTGCTGCGGGAAGCCATGGCCACCCTGAGCCTGACCGGGGAAGCCGTGGCTCTGGTCCTGGGCGGAGAACTGCTCCTGGACGGGGAAGCCGTGGGCGCTCTGGTCCTGAACAGGGAAAGTGTGGGCGCTCTGGTCCTGGTTCGGGAAGGCGTGCTGGTCCTGAACGGGGAAAGCGTGCTGGTCCTGCTGCGGGAAGGCGTGGTGCTGGTCCTGGACGGGGAAGCCGTGCTGGGCCGTCTCCTGGGGACGCGCGCCCTGCTCGTACGGCGGCACGCCCTGCTCGTGCGGGGGCATGCCGTGCGCGGCGGGCTGTACCGGAACCTGCGCCGGGCCCTGCTCCTGGGCGTGGGGGCCCGGGTAGGGCACACCGGGCTGAGAGCCAGGGTGCGCGCCGGGGAAGGGCTGGGCGTGGGAGAAGGGGGGCTGCTTCCTGGCGGGTCCCGCCGCGGCCATCCTGGGCAGCAGGTAGGCCAGCGCGAGGCCGGTCAGCCCGAGGGCGGGGAGGTTGACGACGAGGAACTCGACCTTCTGCCAGAGCCCGGTCTCCCCGGCGAACAGGCCGCCGAAGACGCCGACCGTGCCGAACAGGGCGGCCAGGCCGAGGGTGCCGACCGCGACCTGCGTCATGAGCCTCAGGCGCGCGAGCGCCGGGCCCGCGTGTCCGGCCAGCAGCACGGCGCCGACGAGCAGCGCGGTGGTCACCGGGGAGGTGAGCCCGCCCACGTGGCTGGCCGCGCGAAACGCGAAGGAGCCTCCGAGCGATGTACCGAACAGCAACTGCTCGACGCCGACGAGAACGCCCGTGGACGCTACGGCGATCATGAGCCACGCGGCCGGCTCCCTGAGCCGACCCGCTTCCGCATTGATCACGATTACTCCCAAAGGGTTCTCAGGTAAACCCGGGGGCAAGTTTTGCACACGGCTGACTTAGGTGTCGGGAGACCCAGGAAGCCCATGAATCCCATAAGTACTTCATAGCACCCTATTACGACATATTTCGGGCAGCTCCAGAGATCATCCTGCCAGCGAAGACACCGCACATAACGATCAAGACAACTCGCCCCGCCCCCTTGACGAACCCCGTGAAGGCCCCTGAGGACGGCGCGAACAGGGCAGTGGAACACTGGGGCGCATGCGCATTGTGTCCCTCGCAGGCGGAATCGGCGGCGCCCGTTTCCTGCGCGGTCTCCGTTCCGCCGTTCCCGATTCAGAGATCACCGTCATCGGCAACACCGGTGACGACATCACCCTCTTCGGCCTCCAGGTCTGCCCCGACCTGGACACCGTGATGTACACCCTGGGCGGCGGCATCGACGAGGAGCAGGGCTGGGGCAGGCAGAAGGAGACCCACGTCGTCAAGGAGGAGCTGGCCGCCTACGGCGTCGAACCGCAGTGGTTCGGCCTGGGCGACCGCGACTTCGCCACGCACATCGTGCGCACCCAGATGCTCTCGGCCGGATACCCGCTGTCGGCGGTCACCGAGGCGCTGTGCGCCCGCTGGCAGCCCGGCGTGCGGCTGATCCCGATGACCGACGACAGGACAGAGACCCACGTGGTCATCTCCGACGAGCGGGGCCGCAGGGCCGTCCACTTCCAGGAGTGGTGGGTACGGCTGCGCGCCTCGGTCCCGGCCGAGCGGATCATCCTCGTCGGCGCCGAGGAGGCGCGGCCCGCCCCCGGCGTGCTCCAGGCCATCGCCGAGGCCGACGTGGTGATCCTGCCCCCGTCCAACCCCGTCGTGAGCATCGGCACGATCCTGCAGATCAAGGGCATCCGCGAGGCCCTTGAGGCCAAGACTGTCGTTGGCGTCTCCCCCATCGTCGGCGGCGCCCCGGTGCGCGGCATGGCCGACGCCTGCCTGACCGCGATCGGCGTGGAGACCACCGCCCAGGCGGTCCTCGACCTGTACGGCTCGCCGCTGGTCGACGGCTGGCTGGTCGCCGAGGAGGACGCCGGGGTCGCCCTCGACGGCGTGCGCGTCGAGGCCCGGCCCCTGATCATGCACGACGTCGAGGCCGCCGCCGACATCGCGCGGGCCGCCCTCGACCTTGCCCTGTCCCTGCGTGGGGACGGGGACGCCCGATGAGCAGGATCCGCCGCGCCAAGGACGACGGCCAGGACGCCAGGCTGGAGATCTTCGCCGTCCCCGGCATCCCCGAGGTGAAGGAGGGCGACGACGTCGGCGAGCTGATCGCGGACGCCGCGCCCGACCTGCGGGACGGCGACATCCTCGTCGTCACCTCCAAGATCTCCAGCAAGGCCGAGGGCCGGGTCCTGCGGGACGTCACCAGGCCGGAGGCCATCGCCGAGGAGACCGTCCGGGTCGTCGCCCGCCGGGGTGAGACGGTGATCGCGCAGACCGCGCACGGGTTCGTCATGGCCGCCGCGGGCGTTGACGCCTCCAACACCGAGCCGGGCACCGTCGTGCTGCTGCCGGTCGATCCCGACGCCTCGGCCGCCGCGGTGCGGGAGAGCGTACGGCGCAGGCTCGGCGTCTCGGTCGGCGTGGTCGTCTCCGATACCTTCGGCCGTCCGTGGCGCAACGGCCAGACCGACATGGCGATCGGCGTGGCGGGGGTGACCCCGATGCTCGACTACCGGGGCATGTCCGACGACCACGGCAACGCCCTTGAGGTCACCCTGACCGCGGTCGCCGACGAACTGGCCGCCGCAGGCGACCTGGTCAAGGGCAAGCTCGCCCAGACCCCGGTCGCGGTGGTCAGGGGGATGGCCGAGTACACCACCCGGGAGGACGGTCTCGGCGTCCGCGAGCTGGTCCGCCAGTCCGAGGACGACATGTTCCGGTACGGCTCGCGGGACGTGCTCTTCGCCCGCAGGACCGTGCGCTCCTTCTCCCCGGAGCCCGTCGACGGCGCCAAGGTCCGCAGGGCCGTCGAGGCGGCGATCGCCGCCCCCGCCCCGCACCACACCACGCCGTGGCGGTTCGTCCTGCTTGAGTCGCCCGAGGTCAGGACCAAGCTCCTGGACGCCATGCGGGAGGCGTGGATCGCCGACCTGCGCGGTGACGGTCTCTCCGAGGAGAGGATCGCCAGGCGGGTCGGGCGTGGCGAGGTGCTGCGCGGCGCGCCGTACCTCGTGGTGCCCTGCATGGTGACGGACGGCGCGCACACCTACCGCGACGACCGGCGCAACGCGGCCGAGCGGGAGATGTTCGTGGTCGCGGCGGGTGCCGGGGTGCAGAACCTCCTGGTCCAGCTCGCGGTCGAGGGGCTGGGCTCGGCCTGGGTCTCCTCGACCATGTTCTGCCGTGACGTGGTCCGCGAGGTGCTCGGCCTGCCCCGCGACTGGGACCCGATGGGCGCCGTCGCCGTCGGCCGTCCCGCGGCCCCGCCCAGGGACCGCGCCCCAAGGAAGGCCGACGACTTCCTCGTCGTTCGCTGAGACGTCCGCTGAGGCGTCCGCCCAGACCCGGCCCCCCGCCCTCGGCGGGGCACCCCCACCGGGCTACTCCTCGCCGGGGACGACCAGGCCCGACTCGTAGGCGAACACGACGGCCTGGACCCGGTCGCGCAGCCCCAGCTTGGTCAGGACGCGGCTCACGTGCGTCTTGACGGTGTGCTCGCTGACGACGAGCCTCTCGGCCAGCTCCATGTTGGACAGCCCCTTCGCCATCAGCCGCAGCGTCTCGGTCTCGCGTTCGGTCAGTCCGGACAGCCGTGACGAGGCCCGGGGAACCGTCCCGGGGCGGCGCACCAGGGTCTCCACGAGCCGCCTGGTCACGGTGGGGGCGAGCAGGGCCTCTCCCCTGGCCACCACGCGTACGGCGTCGGCCAGCTCCTGCCTGCGGATGTCCTTGAGCAGGAAGCCGCTCGCCCCGGCGCGCAGCGCGTCGTAGACGTAGTCGTCCAGGTCGAACATGGTCAGCACGAGCACCCTGGCGTCGGTCTCCGCGCAGATCCGCGCGGTGGCGTCGATGCCGTCCATTCCCGGCATCTGCACGTCCATGAGCACCACGTCCGGGCGCAGCCGTACGGCCTGCGCGACGGCGGCCTCCCCGTCGGCGGCCTCGCCGACCACCTCGATGTCGGGCTGGACCCCCAGGATCATGGCGAAACCCGCCCGGAACAGGTCCTGGTCGTCGGCGACGAGCACGCGGATCACGGCTCCCCCACCCCCCGGGGAAGCTCGGCCCGCACGACGAACCCGCCGTCCTCCGAGGTTCCCGCGCGCAGGACGCCGCCGCCCGCCGTGACGCGTTCGCGCATCCCCCGCAGACCGTGGCCGCCCCCGCTCCCGGTGTCTCCTTTGCCGTCGTCGGCGACGGTCACGGTCAGGTGGGTGGCCGTCCAGCCGAGCGTGACGAGGGCGGCGCGGGCGCCCGCGTGCCTGACGACGTTGGTCAGCGCCTCCTGGACGACGCGGTAGGCCGTGACCTCGGTCTCCGCGGCCACCTTCCCCGGACGGCCCTCGGTCAGCAGCCGCACGTCGAGGCCCGCGAGCCGGGTCCGCCTGACCAGCTCGGGCAGGGCCGCCAGGCTGGGCCGTTCCGTGCGTGTCACGGGGCCGTCGTCCCTGAGGGTGCCCAGCAGGCCCCGTAGCTGGACCAGGGCCGTCCTGCCGGTCTCGGCGACCGCGTCGAGGGCCGTGCGCGCCCGGGTGGGATCGACGTCGAGCACCGCGGAGCCCGCCTCGGCCTGCACCACCATCAGCCCGACCGAGTGGGTCACGATGTCGTGCACGTCGCGGGCGATGCGGGTGCGTTCCCGCGCGGCGGCGGCCTCCTGCTCCTGTTCGAGCCGAAGGTCCCGTTCGGCCCGTTCGGCGCGTCCCGCGGCCCGTGCCCGGGTGCTGGTGCCCAGGGCGTAGGCAGCGACGAAGGCGGTGCCGACCATCCGGTAGGCCTCCGTCTCCTCCCCCGGCATGACCAGCGAGAGGTAGACGGTGCCCCCGATGAACGGGACGGCGAGCAGCCGTACGGTGGCGCCGCTCAGCGCGGCGATGGTGTAGACGCCGATCAGCGGTCCCCACGGCAGGAACGGCTTCTCCCACAGCACGAGCCCGGTCATCGCCAGCCCGGTCAGGAAGGAGACGAGCACCGGGGCCCGCCTGCGCCACAGCACCGGGGCCGAGGAGGCGAACGCCAGCGCGACCACCCACCACTCCGCGGGCCTGGGCCACAGGGTGGGCACCACGGTCGCCGCGGTCGCGGCGAGGGCGAGCAGGACGTCGAGCGTGCGGGGGGACAGCTCAGATGTGAGATTCCAGGCGACGCGCCGCACGCTCACCTCCTGTCCCTCCCACGGGTCCCCGCAGGCCCACGACCAGCAGCGCGGGCAGGAGCAGGAGGTCGGCCCATCCTAGCCAGTCGCCCAACATGCTGTACGGCGTGCCTCCGGTGGCCTCGGGCAGGGTGAGGACGACGGAGGCGAAGCCCGGGTTCGTCCGCGCGATACCGAGCACCCGGCCCCGGGAGTCGCTGGCCAGCAGGTCGCCGCCGCGTGGGGCGCGGGCGACGGCCATGCCGTTCTCCACGCCGCGGGCCAGGGCGATCCTGCTGTGGATCCACTCGTCGCCGGGGAAGTCCCAGGCGGGGGCGAAGATCGCCGAGGCGCCCCGCTGCCGGTAGCCGCGCACCAGGGCGGGGAAGTCCAGGTCCTTGCAGATCGCGATGGCCCACCTGCCGTCCGAGCCCGGCATGAACACGTCCCTGTCCCCCGTGTCGAACTCGGACTCAAGGCCGGGGATGAGGTGACGTTTGTCGTAGCGGACGGGCGCCGAGCCGTCAGCGGGGAAGGCGAAGGCGGTGTTGGTGTGCCGGGTGCCGTCGATCAGGGTCGTCCCGGCCAGGATGGTCATGTGCCGTTTCGCGGCCAGCTCGCCCAATGGGCCGGAGAGCAGCCGCAGGTGGGACTTCTCCACGACGAAGGTGTTCTCCGGCAGCACCGCCACGTCGGCGCGCAGTCCGTCCAGCTCGGTGAGATAGCGGACGAGCAGCTTCCTGCCCTCGGGGGTGTTCACCGGTGCCGGGTCGTTGGGGTTGTCGGTGGCCAGCAGCGCCACCCGGACACCGCTCCCGCCGGCCGGGGCGGTCAGCCGTACGAGACCGTAGCCCAGCACCAGCGTCAGCACCGCGACGACGGCTCCGGCGAGCCACAGCGCGCGGGCCGTGGACAGCAGGCGGGCCAGCAGGACGGCGAGCGCGGCCTGGGTGCCGAACAGCAGGAAGGTCAGCCCCCACGGGCCGGTCAGCGAGGCGAGCTGCAGCACCGGCAGGTCCTCGGCCTGGGAGTAGGCCAGGCTCCACCAGGCGCCGTGCGGCAGGGTGAGCGAGACGACGAACTCGACCGCGACCCAGGCGGCGGGGAACGTCAGCGCCGCCGTCACCGGCCTTCCCCGTACGGCGAGCGCGCGGAAGGACGCGACCGACAGCCCGAACAGGACCGACGTGCCCAGGATGAGCCCGATGACCATGGGCGTCGGCAGTTCCAGGGTGCCGCCGTAGTAACCCCACATGGGGGTCTGCGCGCCGAGCCAGGCCAGGGTGCCCGCGGCGAAGGCGAGGGACGGCCCGGTCCTGGTGGCGGCCACCAGCACGGGCAGCGCCGCGATCCAGGTGCACCACCACAGGGGCGCGAGCCCGGTGCCGAGGCCGAGCAGGACGGCGGACAGGACGGTCAGCAGGGCCGTGAGCAGCAGGCCGCCGCGCGGCCTTCCACGGGAGGGGAAGTTCATGCTCCGATGCTCGGACGTAGCCCCTCTGCGGCGCGTCGCGCGCGGGAGTGATCCGGGATGTCACTCCTGGGAGCGACCGGACAGCCCGGTGAAGGGGTGCATTCCCCCCTCGTACAGTTGCTATGGACCGCTGATCTACGCATCCGTTGCAGTCGACGCCCCAGCTTGTGCTTTGGAGTGTGACGATGGAAGAAATCGCAAGGTCAGACACTTCGCGGCGGGCGTCCGCACGGCTGCGTTCGCTCGCGGCGGTCATGATCGCCGCCCAGTGCGGTTTCTGGGGCGCCCGCGTCCTCGACGCGAGTTTCGGCGAGGACCTGCTGCTCGGCGGGCTCGTCGCGCTGGCCGTCGCCGGGGCGACCGGGATCGGCTTCCTCACCCTGCGGCGCCTGGGGGACGCCCTGGTCAGGTGGCGGGGGCACCGGGCGGCCCTTGAGGCGGCCAAGGCGGAGCTGCTGTGCGCGGCGGCCATCGCGCAGGAGCGCGAGCGGATCGCCCGCGACCTGCACGACCTGCTCAGCCACGGGATCTCCACGATCACTCTCAAGGGGGAGCTGGCCCGGCGGATCACCCCCGCCGAGTCGCCCCGGGTGAGGGAGGAGCTCTCGGAGATCATCGAGATCTCGCGCAAGGCGCTCGCCGACGTCCGTGAGCTGTCGCACAACCACAGCAGGATGTCGCTGCGGGACGAACTGGACTCGGTGCGCTCGACGCTGTCCGGCCTGGGCATCCGGGTCGAGGCGGACATCTCCCCTGAGCCGCTCGACCCCGACACGGGGACCGTCCTGGCGATCGTGCTGCGGGAGGGCGTCACCAACCTCCTCAAACACGGCACGGGCCGCTGGTGTGAGATCGCCGTCCGGTCGACGGACGAGGCGGTCACGATGGTCCTGGCCAACGACTGCGCGCCGGGCAGCCCCTGGCGTCCTTCCAGGGGCGGCAACGGGCTGGCCAACCTCGCGGCCCGGGTCGCCACGGTCAACGGCCGCTTCTCCGCGGCCCGCTCCGGTGGCCGGTTCGTGCTTGAGGTCGCGATCCCCCAGGGCACGTTCTCCTCCGGCTCCTCGGGTGTCTCCGGTTCCGTCGAGGGGGTGTCAGGACAGCCACCCCGATTCCTGTGCGAGACGTAGCGCGTCGATGAGGTTGCGCGCGTTCAGCTTGGCGACGATGGCGGTGAGGTAGTTGCGCACGGTCCCCGGCGACAGCGACAGGCAGGCGGCGATCTCCCGCGCTCCCGCCCCCGACCCGGCCAGCCTGAGCACCTCGGCCTCGCGCAGCGTGAGCGGGTTGGCCCCGTCGTTCCACGCGGCCAGCGCGAGCTTGGGGTCGAAGACGTGCTGCCCGTCCGCGACGGCCCGTACGGCGTGGGCCAGCTCCTCCGGCGGGGCGTCCTTCAGGACGTATCCGAAGACCTTCGCCTCGATGGCGCGGTGCAGCGTCCCCGGCCTGCCCAGGCCGGTGAGGATGAGCGTGCGGCACCCGGGCAGGGTCTCGCGCAGCCTGGTCGCGGCGCTGATGCCGTCGAGCCCCGGCAGGCCCACGTCGATCAGGGCCACGTCTGGGCGGTGCCGTACGGCCTCGGGGACGATCCGGTCGCCGTCGCCGACCTCGGCGACCACGGTGAGGTCGTCTTCAAGCTCCAGCAGGGCCACCAGTGCGCCCCGGATCATGTTGACGTCCTCGGCTACCAGGACCCGGATCACTACGCCCTCCTCGACTGGTGTACCGCGCCTTTTCTTACCTTTTCTCGCGAAAAATCCATTGATCGCGCTTTAAAAGCCGACATATTCCCCCAAATGCATCGGGTGCGAGGCTGTTTCAAGCGTTCCTCGATCGGCCCCGGCCATGCTGGGCTCCAGCAGAACACACACCGGAGGCCGAACCGCCGAAGGGGACACCGATGAGCACACCGCTGAGTACCGTCACGCACGAACCGCCCGAGCCCGTCACCACGGGTCCCGCGTCGCCGATGCGCGAGCGCGTCGCCGCGCTGACCTGGCTGCGGGCCCGCGCCAGGGTGGGACCCGGCGAGCAGGCCTCCCGCGCCCAGCACGCCAAGGGCAAGCTGACCGTCAGGGAACGTCTCAGGCTGCTGTTCGACGAGGGAACCTTCACCGAGATCGAGGCCTTCCGCAGGCACCGCGCCACGGGCTTCGGCCTTGAGGACCGCAGGCCGTACACCGACGGGGTGGTGTGCGGGTGGGGACAGGTGCACGGGCGCAAGGTCTTCGCCTACGCGCACGACTTCCGCATCTTCGGCGGCGCCCTCGGCGAGGCGCACGCCGAGAAGATCCACAAGGTGATGGACCTCGCGGAGACCACGGGCGCGCCGATCGTCGGGCTGTGTGACGGCGCGGGCGCGCGCATCCAGGAGGGGGTGACGGCGCTGGCGGGCTACGGCGGGATATTCCAGCGCAACGTCCGCGCCTCCGGGGTGATCCCGCAGATCAGCGTGGTCGTCGGCCCCTGCGCGGGAGGCGCGGCCTACTCCCCGGCGCTCACCGACTTCGTCTTCATGGTGCGCGGGGTGGCCCAGATGTTCATCACCGGCCCCGACGTGGTCCAGGCGGTGACCGGCGAGAGCGTCACCCACGAGGAGCTCGGCGGCGCCGACGTGCACGCGCGCTCCGGCGTCGGCTCCTTCGTCTACGACGACGAGGAGGCCTGCCTGGCGGACGTGCGGTACCTGCTGTCGCTGCTGCCCGCCAACAACCGGGAGTCGGCGCCCGCTCTCGCGCCCACCGACCCGCCGGACCGGCGGGTGGAACGGCTGCTCGACCTGGTCCCTGTCGAGACGGGCCGCGCCTACGACATGCGGGAGGTGATCGAGGAGATCGTGGACGACGGCGAGGTGCTCGAACTGCACGAGCAGTGGGCGCCGAACGTCGTGTGCGCGCTGGTCAGGCTGGACGGACGGGTCGTCGGCGTCGTCGCCAACCAGCCCGCCCAGCTCGCCGGGGTGCTCGACATCGACGCCGCCGAGAAGGCCGCCAGGTTCGTCCAGTTCTGCGATGCCTTCAACATTCCACTGGTGACGATGGTCGACACCCCCGGCTTCCTGCCCGGGACGGACCAGGAGCACGGCGGCGTCATCAGGCACGGCGCCAAGCTGCTCTACGCCTACTGCAACGCCACGGTCCCCCGCGTCCAGCTCGTCCTGCGCAAGGCGTACGGCGGCGCCTACATCGTCATGGACTCGCGCTCCATCGGCGCCGACCTGTCGCTGGCGTGGCCGACCAACGAGATCGCGGTGATGGGCGCCGAGGGCGCCGCGAACATCATCTTCAGGCGGGAGATCGCCGCGGCCGAGGACCCCAAGGTCGTCTTCGACCTGCGGACCGAGCAGTACCGCCAGGAGCTGATGCACCCGTACTACGCCGCGGAGCGCGGCCTCGTCGACGACGTCATCGACCCGGCCGACACCCGCTCCGCGCTGATCGGCGCCCTGGCGATGCTGCGCGGCAAGCATCGCGCGCTGCCCTCGCGCAAGCACGGAAACCAGCCACAGTGACGGCCATCCACGTGGTCCGGGGCCGGGCGGAAGCCGAGGAGCTCGCCGCGCTCGCCGTCGTGCTGCTCGCACTGGGCAGACGCGCCACCCCCGCACCCGGTACCGCGTCCGACGAGACCGTCTCCTGGCCGAGGGAGTTTGGCGGCTACCGTTCGCCCACCTCCTGGGCCGGGCTCCCCCGGGAGGCGAGCCGTTCATAGGACCGATTCGCGGCCGTGCGGCAGCTCCCAGTCCGCCTCGACCGGCTCGACCTCGATCCGCACCGGACCCGGCCTGCGGATCGAGGAGCGGTCCCTGCGGAAGGTCGCGAAGTCCGTGGTGTCGCGGAAGGCGGGCCGCTGGTACAGGTCGCGGGCGTAGCCCCACAGGTTGGGGAAGTCGCCCAGGCTCCGCTCGCTGATCTTCCCGAGCGGGTTGTCGAGGAGGTCGAAGCGGGCCAGGGTCGGCCACAGCCAGACGTCGGACTCGGTGATCGTGTCCCCGAACAGGAAACGGTGGGTGGCCAGGCGGGCCTCCATCAGGTCGAGGGCCGCGATGACACGGCTCCGCGCCGTCTCGTACTCCTCCTGGGTGGTCGTCATCGCCACCTCCCAGGCCGCGCCGTTGAGGTTGGCGTGCAGGTAGGCGTTGAGCTCGTCGATCTCGGCGCGCAGCTCGGGCGGGTAGAGCCTGACCTCGGGATCGCCCCACTCCTCGAACTGGGTGCCGAGGTCCACGGTGATGTCGGCGTAGTCGTTGCTGACGAGGCCGCCGGTCGCCCTGTCCCACAGCGCGGGCACCGAGACCGAGCCCGTGTAGCCGGGCACGGTCGCCTCGTAGGCCTGCCTGAGGTGGGTGAAGCCGTTCACCGGGTCGGGGCCACGGCCGGTGCCGAAGGTCCAGCCCTCGGCGCCGAGGTCGTCCTCGACGTAGGACAGCGTGACGGTCTCCCGAAGACCCTTGAGGCCGCGCACGATGGCCGTACGCTGCGCCCAGGGACACGACCAGGCCAGATAGAGGTGGTAGCGGCCCGGCTCCGCGGGGAAGCCGCTCGATCCGTCTGCGGTGACGCGTCCCTTCAGCGGCTCCGGTGCCGTGGAGATGGAAGCGGTCATTGGATGACCTCCGTGGTCGGTCGTGGGCGGGCGGCCGGGACGAGGGAGGCCGCGCCCGGCTGGTCGAGCCTGGGGATCGCGGCCAGCAGCTCGCGGGTGTAGTCGGCCTTCGGGTTGGTGAAGATCTGGCCGACGTCACCGGTCTCGACGACGCGGCCCTCCTTGAGCACCACGACGCGGTCGCTGACGTGGTGGATGACGCCCAGGTGGTGGGAGACGAACAGGTAGGCGACGCCCAGGTCCGCCTGCAGGTCGGCCAGCAGGTCGAGCACCTGCGCCTGCACCGAGACGTCCAGGGCGGAGACCGGCTCGTCGCAGACCAGCACCCGGGGTCGCGGGGCCAGGGCGCGGGCGATGGCCACCCGCTGCCTTTGCCCTCCGGAGAGCTGCCGGGGACGGCGTTCCAGCACGCCGCCGTCGAGCCCGACCTGGTCGAGCAGCAGCAGGGCCTGGTCGCGGCGCTCGGCGCGGGGCACCCCGCCGACCATGAGCGCCTCGTCGAGGATCTGCCTGACGCTGAAGCGCGGGTCGAAGGAGCTGAGCGGGTCCTGGTAGACCACCTGGATGTGGCGGCGGGCCTCGCGGCGCTGCCTGGCCGTCATCTCCCGCCAGGTCCTGCCCTCGATCAGCGCCTGCCCGCCGTCGGCTTCGAGGAGGCCGAGCACCAGCCTGGCGACCGTCGTCTTGCCCGACCCCGACTCGCCGACCAGGCCGAGCGTCTCACCGGCGCGCAGCTCGAAGGAGACCTCGTCCACGGCGCGCCGCCCACGGAAGTCCTTGACCAGGCCGCGCGCCTCGATCACCACCTCCCCGGGGGGCCGCTGCGGCGCGGGCTGGGGGTGCCCGGACGTCACCGAGAGCCGGGTGCCCTTGCTGTGCTCGCCGGGGATGGCGGCCAGCAGCGCCCTGGTGTAGGGGTGGGCGGGGTCGGTGAGGACCCTGCCGGTCGGTCCCTCCTCGACCACCACGCCGTCCTTCATCACCAGCACCCGGTCGGCGAGCTGCGCGACGACCGCCAGGTCGTGGCTGATCAGCAGCAGCGCGGTGCCCGCCCCGCGCCGTTCGTCGAGCAGCCGCAGGATCTGCGCCTGCACGGTGACGTCGAGCGCGGTCGTCGGCTCGTCGGCGATGAGCAGCTCGGGGTCGCAGGCGATGGCCGAGGCGATCAGCGCCCGCTGGCGCAGGCCGCCGGACAGCTCGTGCGGGTACTGCCCGGCCCGCAGCTCGGGTTCGGGCACCCCGACCTCGCGCAGCAGCTCGACGACGCGCTCCTCGATCTCGGCGCGCGGCACCGTGCCGTGCAGTTTGAGCGTCTCGGCGATCTCCTTGCCGACTGGCCGCAGCGGGTCCAGGGAGACCAGCGCGTCCTGCAGGACGTAGCCGACCCTGGTGCCGCGCACCTGCCGCCACTGCCGTTCGCCGAACCGCAGGGCGTCCTGCCCGTCCACGCGCAGCCGGGAGGCGCGGACCGTCGCGTTCTCGCCGGTGAGCCCGATGAGGCTGCGGGCGGTGACGCTCTTGCCCGAGCCCGACTCCCCCACGATCGCCACGCACTCGCCGGGGTTGACCGCGAGCGACACTCCTCGTACGGCCTCAAGCGTCCCGAAGGACACGGTGAGGTCCTCGACCTCGACCAGCGGACCGGTGTTCATCAGCCCCTCCCCTCAAGACGGCGCTGCAGGGCGCGTCCGACGACCGTGATCGACAGCACGGTGAGTGTGACGGCCACGCCGGGGAAGACCGCGACCCACCACGCGACCGAGAAGTAGTCCCGCCCACCGGCCAGCATCGCCCCCCACTCGGGGGCGGGCGGCCTGGCGCCCAGTCCGAGGAAGCTGAGCGAGGAGGCCGCGACCAGCGCGGTGCCGACCTCGATGGTGGCCAGTACCAGCAGCGGGGCGAAGGCGTTGGGCAGGATGTGACGCAGGACGATCCAGGCCCGGGTGAGGCCGAGCGAGGTCGCGGCCTCCACGTAGCCGGAGCGGCGGATCACCATCGTCTGCACCCTGACCAGCCGGGTGTAGCTGGGCATCGTGTACAGCGCGATGGCGTAGATCGAGTTGAGGGTGCCGGGCCCGGTGATCGTCAGGACGAGCAGGGCCAGGAGCAGGGTGGGCAGCGACAGCGTCACGTCCGTCAGCCGCATGATGATCTCGTCGGCGACCCTGCCGCCGAGGGCGGCCAGCAGGCCGAGCAGCGTGCCCGCGCTCACCGCGAGCACCGTGGCGCCGACCCCCGCCAGCAACGACTGGCGGGCGCCGTACACGATGCGGGTGAAGACGTCCCTGCCGATGGCGTCGGTGCCGAATGGGTGGCCGTCCCCGGGGGGCTGCAGCGCCATCAGCGCGTCCGACTCGTGGGGGGCGCCGTGGGTGAGCAGGCCGGGCGCCACGGCGGCCAGGACGATCAGGGCGAGCGTGATGGAGGCGGCCCAGACGCCGGGCCTGATCCCGGGCCGTTCGCGCGCCGGGGCCCGCAGGGTGACGGCCGTCATGTGGCCTCCCTCAGCCTGGGGTCGATGACCAGGTAGAGCAGGTCGAGCAGGGTGTTGATGACGACGTAGACGGACGCGGTGAGCAGCACGACGCCCATCACGACCGGCAGGTCCTTGCCGGTGACGGCGCCGAGCATGAGCGTGCCGAGGCCCTGCCTTGAGAAGACCTGCTCGATCACGACCATGGCGCCGAGCAGCAGCCCGAAGAGCCACCCGGCCAGGGTGATCACCGGCAGCAACGCGTGCCTGAGGGCGTGCCTGAGCCGTACGGCGGCGTCGGACATGCCGCGGGCGCGGGCGGTGAGCACGAAGGGCTCGTCCAGCGCCCGTTCCAGGCCCTCCCGCATGACCTGGGCCAGCAGCGCCGTCACGGGCAGTGCCATGGAGATCGCGGGCAGGATCAGCCCGCCAAGGCCGTCACCGCCCGCCGCGGGGAACCAGCCGAGCTGGAAGGAGAAGACCGTCAGCAGCAGGATGCCCACCCAGAAGATCGGCACCGAGGTGCCGACGAGTTCGGCGCCCGAGGAGACCCCGCGGATCCAGCGGGAGCGTTTCGCGGTCAGCAGCGCCAGCACCGTGGCCAGCACCAGCGCCAGTCCCATCCCGGCGGCGGTGAGCTGGAGCGAGGCGCCGAGCTGCGCCCAGATGGCCGTGCCGACCGACTCGTTGAGCTGGTAGGAGTGGCCGAGGTCGCCCCTGACGACCATGCCGAGATAGGAGAGGTACTGCGTCAGGACGGGCCGGTCGAGGCCGTAGTCGGCGATGATCTGCGCCTTGACCTGCGGGGAGACGATCGAGGTGCCCACGAGGGCGTCGGCCACGCTGCCCGGGGTGAGCTGCAGGGCGGCGAAGGAGACCGTCGCCGCCCCCCAGATCACCAGTAGCGAGGTGGCCAGCCTGACCAGCACCGCGCGCAGTCGGCGGCGCGTACGGCGGGCTCGGGGGGCGGCTTTCGTCATGGCGCGGAGACCCAGGCGTCGTAGAAGCTCGGGTAGGCCTGCGCCTCCCAGGTGATGCCGTGCACCTTCTTCGCGCCGCCGAGCACGTAGTTGAAGGTGTAGACGGGGAAGACCGCCGCGTCCTCGACGACCTTGCGCTGCACCTTGCCGTACAGCTCGACGCGCTTTGCCGGGTCGGTGGTGTCGAGGGTCTGGTCGAGCCAGGCGTCCACGTCCTTGTTGGAGTAGCGCGAGGCGTTGGCCCCCGAACCGCCCTGGTCGTTGGGGATGTTGCTCGACGCGAACAGGTCGCGCAGCGCGTCGGCGTCCACCCGCTGCCAACTGTAGTCGGACAGGTCGTAGTCGCCCCGCAGGGCGATGGGCGCGTAGTTGCTCGGGGTGACGTCGAGGAACTGGACGTCGATGCCCGCCTTCCTCGCCTCGGCCTGCACCTGCTCGGACAGTACGGCGCGCTGCTCGCGGGCGATCATCTTGACGAACATCCACCGGACGGTCAGGCGCCTGCCGTCCTTGGTCCGGTAGCCCTGGGCGTCGCGGGTGGTCCACCCGGCCTCGTCGAGCAGCTTCGACGCCGCCTGCGGGTCGTATCCGCCGAGTTGCTCGGTGCCGGGGTCGTAGCCGAAGGTGCTGGGCGCGATGGGGCTCGCGGCGGGCTGGAAGACCCCGAAGTAGAGCTTGCCGATGATCGTCTTGAAGTCGATCGACGCCCGGAACGCCTGCCGTACCCGGACGTCGGAGAAGACGCCCTTCTGGGTGTTGGGGTAGTAGTTGTAGTTGCCGCCGGGGGCCTGGCGCGTCTCCAGCCAGAGCCGGGAGTCGGCCTTGACCTGGCTGACGTTGACCGGGGGGACGCTGCCGATGGCGTCGACCTGGCCGCTGGTCAGCGCGCCGACCCGGACGGAGTCCTCCCGCAGGACCTTGAACTCCAGCTTCTCCAGGTAGGCCGGTCCCGCGTGCGCGGCGCCCTGCGGCGGCCAGGCGTACTTCGGGTTGCGGTGGTAGGTGATGCCCTGCCGCGGGGTGAAGGCGTCGATCACGAACGGTCCCGAGCCGACGACCTTCCTGGCCAGGGCGTCGGCGCCGAGCTTCAGCGTGGCGGGCGACTGGATGCCGAGGTAGGGGGTGGACAGGGCGGACAGCAGCGGGGAGTGCGGCCGGGAGAGGGTGATGCGCACGGTGTGCGGATCGACCACCTCGGTGCCCTTGTAGGGAGTGATGAGCCCGGCGGCGAGTTCCGACTTGGTCTTGGGATCGACGACGTGGTCGAGGTTGGCCTTGACCGCCTCGGCGTCGAACGGCGTGCCGTCGCTGAAGGTGACGTCCTTGCGCAGGGCGAAGGTGTAGCTCTTCCCGTCCGGCGAGACCTCCCACGATGTCGCCAGCCAGGGGTGCACCCCGCCCTTGGGGTCCAGGGAGACCAGGGAGTCGAGCACGGGTCGGGTGAAAACAGCGGTTATGTCGGAAGGGCTCGCGTGCGGGTCGAGATTACTCGGCTCGGTATTCACCGCGTAGCGAAGAATTCCACCGCTGACCGGTTTGGTGGATTTCGTGTCGCTTTCAGCGGCAGTGCCGCATGCGGAGAGAGCCAGGGCGGTGGTGAGCAGTAACGCGGGGGGCGCGAATCTGCCGGTCAAGTACACTCCGTCAGCACCTTTACGGGTAGTGCGTGCCAGGAATCGGCCAGGACCCCGGGGGGCCTCGCCGTCCAAATTACATAGCTTCCTGGTAGGAAATGTAGCCTTTTTTTCAGGACATGTCAGGCACATCTGCGCGATGGTTCAATAATTCGTTCTCCTCCCTCTTCTCCGATTTATCCGGCTGATCGGACGGCCCCTCGGACGGCTGACCGGACGGCTCCTTGGGCGGCTCCGATCCGTGGGCCGCGGGCCGTACGCCGCGCAGCAGGAGGGCCACCGCGACCGCGAGGCCGAGCACGCCGACCGTGCCGATGCCCGCGGCGAGCCGCAGGCCGTGGGTGAACGCCTCCCCGGCCACCAGGCGCAGGCTCTCGCCCAGCTCGGCGGGCAGCCGCGCCGCGGCGGCGAAGGCCGCCCCGACCGTGTCGTGGGCCGCGGCGACGGCCTGCGGGGGGATGCCGGGCGGGAGGTTCCCGGCGACCTCGCCCCGGTAGACGGCCATCCCGGCGCTGCCGATGGCCGCGATGCCCAGGGCCAGCCCCAGATCGGCCCCGGTCTCCGAGATCGCAGAGGCCGCCCCCGCCTGCCGTACGGGAACGGAGCCGAGCACCAGGTCGTTGCCCAGCGCGAGCGTCGGCCCGAAGCCCAGCGAGGTCATCACCGTGGCCGCGATCACGATGCCGACCCCGGAATCCGCGCTGATCTGCGTCAGCACCCCCATGCCCAGGGCGGAGACCACGAGGCCGAAGGCCATGAGGTAGGCCCTGGGGACGCGGCGGGCGAGCATCGGGGCGAGCATGGTGCCGGTGATGCTCGCCACCGCGCTGGGCACGACCACCAGGCCCGCCCGCAGCGGCGACAGGCCGAGCACGGTCTGGAGGTACTGGCTGATGAAGAACTGCATGCCCGCCGAGGCCGCGATGGCCAGGGCGGTCGTGCCCAGCGAGGCGGTGAAGGCCCGGTTGGCGAACAGCCGGGTGTCCAGCAGCGGGTCACGCAGCACCCGCTGGCGGCGGACGAAGACTACGCCGACGACGATCCCGGCCACCGTGACGGCGACGGCGGGCAGGTTCACCCCGCTCGCGGCGATCTGCTTGAGCCCGTAGACCACGGCCAGCACGGTCGCCAGCAGGAGTCCGGCGCTGAGGAAGTCGAGCGGCCCCGGCTCGGGGTCCCGCTGCTCGGGCAGCAGGATCGGGCCGAGCACGACCAGGAGCACGGCCACCGGTACGGCCAGCAGGAACACCGACCCCCACCAGAACCGTTCGAGCAGCGCCCCGCCCACGACCGGGCCGAGCACGGCTCCGGCGGTGAAGCTGGAGATCCAGACGCTGACCGCGACCGCGCGCTGACGCGGGTCCTCGAAGATCGTGCGGATCAGCGACATCGTCGAGGGCATCAGGGTCGCCGCGGTGAGGCCCATCAGCGCCCGCGCCAGGATCAGCAGCTCGGCGCTGGGGGCGAAGGCGGCGAACGCGCTGGACAGGCCGAACGCGCCCGCCCCCCAGATCATCAGCCTGCGGCGGCCGATCCGGTCGCCGACGTTGCCCATCGTGATCAGGAACCCGGAGATCACGAACCCGTAGACGTCGATGATCCACAGCAGTTGGGTGCTGTTGGGCCGCAGGTCGGCGCTCAGCTTGGGCACGGCCAGGTTCAGCACGGTCATGCTGATCGCGATCACGACAGTCGGCAGCGCCAGGACCGCCAGTCCAAGCCAGTCACGCGTGGTTGCGCGCGCCGGTGCAGCGGCGACCATCGGTTGATCCCTTCGTCGAGTTCGTCCGGAAGGCCGCCGCACCGCGACGGGCCCGCTTTTCGCGTGCTTTTTGATGATTTTTCGGCACTTTTCGGGGCGTGGCCGTGCGGACGGGACCCCGCAAAGACTCGCGGGGTCCGCGTCGGGACGTGGCCCTACAGCCCGATCGTGTCGGCCAGCAGGTCCACCTGGCCGGGGTCGGGGTCGTTGCCCGCGAAGATCAGCTCATCGACGCCGATCTCGGCGAACCCGGCCACCGCGGTCGTGATCTGCTCGGGCGTGGTGAGCGCGGCCGAGGCGCCGTAGGTGGCGTACTCCTCGCCCGCGAAGGCGTAGTAGGGCTCGATGGCGGCCGAGACCGCCTGGCGGGCGTTCGGGCCGAGCGCGAACATCACGGTCGCGACCAGCCTCGGGGAACCCGGCCTGCCCGCGTCCGCCCACGCCTTGGCCAGGCCGGGCGCGAACTCCCGCACCCCCTCGACCGTCGCGTCCCCGGCGATCCACCCGGTGCCCCGGGTGACGATGCGCCGGATGGCCGCCTCGGAGTGGCCGCCGAACAGCAGCGGCACCCCGCCCTCCGTCGCGGCGCGCGGGCCGACCGGGTCCTCCCCGAGCGAGACCCCGGCCAGCCGGTCGAGCAGCCGGTCGAACTGCCGCCCCCGGGTCGCGTAGTCCACCCCGCCCTCGGTGAAGTCGTCGTCCCGCAGCCCCGGGGCCAGGCCGAGCCGGAGCCGGTCCGGCCCGGCGAGCTGGTCGAGGGTGGTGACGGCCTTGGCGAACAGCGCGTGGTTGGCCCGCAGCGGCGCCAGCAGCACGCTGGTGAGCAGCCGGATGCGGGAGGTGGCCCCGGCCGCGGCGGCCAGCGTGATCAGGGGTTCAGGCGTCGTCCAGACCAGGCGGTCGCTGACGGCGAGCGTGGAGAAGCCGCGCTCCTCCGCGCGGCGCGCCCAGTCGACCAGGGTCCTGCCCTCGGTCCACGGGGCGTGCCCGGGAAGCCCGATACCGATGTCCATGCGGGTGTGGTTTCCTCTCGTGCTGTCTGGTCGGTGAGGTGTCGAACCCGTCAGTCGCCCGCGACGGACGCCGGGCGCAGCGCGTCCTGGAGCAGGCGGGTCAGGTCGGCGGGAGGCTGGATGCCGGTGACGGGCGGCCTGTCGTCGACGATCAGCATCGGCACGCCGTTGACGCCCCGCTCCTTCGCCCTGCGCTCGTCGGCGCGGACGTCCTGGGCGTAGGCGTCACCGTCGAGCAGGGCACGCACCTGCGCGGCGTCGAGACCGGCCTCGACGCCGACGCTCTCCAGGACCTCGGGGTCGCTGACGTTGCGGCCCTCGCAGAGGTAGGCGCGCAGCAGCCGCTCCATCACCTCGTCGGCCAGACCGTGGTCGGCGGCCAGGTGACGCAGCCGGTGGGCGTCGAAGGTGTTGACGGGCCTGGCGAGGGTGAGGTCGATGGCCACGCCCTCCGCCCTGCCGAGGGTGTGGATCAGCTCGACCCGCGCGGTGCCCTGGTCGCCCCACCAGTCGCCCATCGCCTCGGCCGCGGTCCTGCCGGGAGTACGGCCCTCGTCCGGCGACAGCTCGTAGCTGCGCCAGACGATCTCAAGCCGTTCCCTGCCCTCCGTCCCGGCCAGGGCCGTCTCAAGCCGCCTTTTGCCGATGTAGCTCCACGGGCACAGCACGTCGGCGTAGACCTCGACGGTTCTGGTCTGGTTATCGGTAGACATGGGGAATCCTCCCGTCCCGCGGCCTGTGCGCAGCGGACTCGGAAAACGGGTTTCGACGCCTTCGATGCTGCAACCTCAAGCACGCTAGAGGTCAAGTCGAGAGACGATCCTCGGCGTTTCGGCCGACCTTTAGGACAACTCTCCCGATATGGGACCGGCTCTCGATGATTTCGTGCGCCTGTGCCACCTGATGAAGGGGCAGTACGGCGTGCACGACGTCCCGGACGGCGCCGTCCCGGAGATAGTCCACCAGCAGTTTGTGGTCTGTCCGATATCGGTCGGGACGCGCGGCCCGCCAGGCGGAAAGGGCGAATCCCGTCACATATTTAATCCCTATCAACTCCATGGGCGATATATGAGGAATGTCCAGTCCGCCATTGGATGAGCCGTAGAACACCAGTCGTCCGAACGGCGCCAGCAGACCGATCCCCTGCCGGAGCACCTGTCCCCCGACGCTGTCGAGGACGACGTCCACCCCGGCGCCGTCCGTCGCCTCGCGCACCCGCTCGGCCCAGCCGTCCTCGCCGTAGTCGACGACCACGTCGGCGCCGAGACCGCGGACGAAGTCGCGCTTGGCCGCCGAACCCGCCGTCGCGATCACCTGTCCCGCCCCCGCCAGCCTGGCCAGTTGCACGGCGAGGTGGCCGATGCCGCCGGAGGCCGCGTGGACCAGCACCCGCTCCCCTGGCCGGGGGTCGGCCACCCCGAGCGTGCCCATCGCGATCGGCCCCGAGCCGGGCAGCACGGTCGCCCGTACGGCGTCCAGGTCCCCGGGCACCGGGACGAGCGAGGCGGCGTCGAGCACCGCGTACTCCGCGTAGGCGCCGTGCAGCGTGTAGGCGCCCACCCTGTCGCCGGGCCGTACCCCCTCGACACCGGGACCGGTCTCGGTGACCACGCCGACGACGTCGCCGCCGAGCACGATGGGGAAGGCAGGCCGCCACATCGGGGCGGGGAAGAGGTCGCGGCGCATCTGGGTCTGCGCGAAGCCCACGCTGACCGCCTCGACCTCGACCAGCACCTGCCCGGGTCCCGGCCTCGGCACCGGGACCTCCTCGGGGCGCAGCACCTCGGGCGGGCCGTACTCGTGGACGCGGACGGCGAGCATCGTCCCCTCACGCGACATAGGGCCGCTGCTCACGTCCCTCGCGCAGCACGCCCGCCCACCATTCGAGCTGCCGCAGGATCTCCTTGGCCGTCGCGGCGTAGCTTTCGGGGTCCTTGGGGCCGCCGTCCTCGCCGAAGACCTCCCTGGGGAACTGGAAGGTGAGCACCTCGCGGATGGTCACCGCCTCAAGGGCCGAGAGGATCTGCCGCGTGTGCTCGGCCGCCCGGATGCCCCCGGACCGGCCGCCGTAGGCCACCAGCGCGACCGGCTTGGCCTGCCATTCGGCGTCGCTCCAGTCCAGCGCGTTCTTCAGCGAGGCGGGCAGGCTGTGGTTGTACTCGGGGGTGACCACCACGAAGGCGTCCGCGGCGGCGAGCCGTTCCGACAACTGCTTCGCGACGGCGGCGACCTCGGGGGCCGGGTCGTCCCCGAAGCGCGGCAGCACGACCGGCAGCGGAAGCTCGGCCAGGTCGATGACGTCGGTGGTGAAGCGTCCGTACTGGGTGACCTGCTCGGCGAACCAGTTCACCACGGTCGGCCCGAAGCGGCCCTCACGCACGCTTCCCACGACCACGGCCAGGTGGAGGGGTGTCTGTGACAACGCGAACTCCTAACGATCTATCGGGAGGTGTGGACCAGCCGCTCGACGGCGGCCAGCGCCTGGGAGGGGCCGGGGAGCCGGGACATCTCCTGGGAGACGTCCCGGGCGCGCTGCCGGTAGGAGGGCGTGCCCAGCACCTCCCGGCAGGCCTCGGCGACGTTCTCCGGGGAGTCGTCCTCGGGGGGCAGCATCTTGGCTGCGCCGTACTCGGTGAGCCTGCGGGTGAAGCCCATCGCGTAGGGCAGGTAGGGGATGAGCAACTGCGGCACGCCGTAGTGCATGTTCCCCAGGACCGTGGTGCCACCGGCGTGGCTGACGACCAGGTCACAGGTCGGGGCGACCACGTCGAGGGGTAGCCAGCCCGCCCTGACGTTGTCCGGCAGGGGCCGCAGCGCCGCCGCCACGTCCGGGGGCGCCGCGACGAACAGCTCCACGTCCAGCGCGCCCACCTTGGCGACCAGGCCGCTGAGGATCTCGAAGTCGCGGTCCGGGGTGACCCGGCTGCCCGCCGAGACCAGCACCCTCGGTCTGTCCCCCCTGGTGTACATCCAGGATTCGATGCGTCCCTTGGTCGAGTAGGGGATGTAGCGCATGATCTGGGCGGGCGGCGCGTCCGCCTCCCTGAGGCTGGGCGGGCAGACGTCGACGAACAGGTCGGAGCGCGGCATCTCGTGGAAGCCGAGCCGCCTCAGCCACGGCCCGAGCTCGGCCGCCGCCGCCAGGTCGATCGTGCGGGGCTCTCCCATGTCAACCGCCTGCTTGACGTACGGCACGCCCGCGTGGCGGGCCACCAGCGGCGCGGCGAAGACCAGGGTGCCGCCGACCACCACGTCCGGCCTCCAGTGGTCGGCGAAGGCGAGCAGCCCCTCAAGGCACCAGTCGGCGTAGCGCCCGAAGCAGCGCCCGTTGAAGATGTAGCGCTCGTGCAGGTCCGTGGGGATCGGGCGGCGCTCGCCGTCGTCGTACAGCAGGGTGTCCAGCATCTTGCGCGAGGTGACCGCGACGGCCGTCAGCCCGGCCGAGGTGATGGTGGACACCACGTTCTCCGGCCCGGCCATCACCACCTCGTGCCCGGCGTTACGCGCCGCCTGGGCCAGCGGGATGATCGAGAAGATCACCCCCGAGGTGCCCCCGGCCACGAACAGGATCCTCACGCCGCCACCTCCTCGGTCAGCAGGGGGACGAGGTCCGCGGGCAGCGGCATCTCGTGGATCTCGGCGCGCAGCCGGTGCGCGGCCTGCCCGTAGGAGGGTTCGGCCAGCACCTCCCGGCACGCCCCGACGACCTCCTCGGCCGAAGCTCCGGCCGAGAGTCTGGCCACCCCGAGCTGGGCCAGCCGGGCGGCGTGCTCGTCCGGGTCTGGCTCCCCCGGCAGCAGGACCTGCGGAACCGCCCGTGCCAGGCAGGTCAGGACCGCGTCCGCGTGCCCCCGGTGCACCACGACGTCTCCGGGTCGTACGGCGACGCCGAGCGGGACCCGGCCGAGGCGCACGCCCGGCGGCTGTCCCAGCCCGTCGAGCGTCTCCTGCGGGGCGGTCACCACGATCTCGGCGTCCAGCTCGCGCAGCCCGGCCAGCAGGTCGTCCAACCGCTCGGGCGGGGCCTCGCCGTACGCGCTGACCAGGACTCTTGGCCCGTCGCCGCCCGCGTAGGCCCAGGGCGGCAGGGCCGTCTGCGTCTCGTAGGGGATGTGCCGCAGCGGCAGGGCGGGGGTGGCGTCGGGCGGGCGCAGGCTCGGCGGCGCCACGCTGACCGCGCGCCACGACGCGGGAAGCTCGTACAGGCCGAGTTTCTCCAGCTCGGGTCCCAGCTCGGCGACGGCCGCCAGCGTGTGGACGACCGGCTCCGCCAGGTCGGTGCCGAAGCGGACGTACGGCACGCCGCCGTCGTGGGCCGCCAGCGGCGCGGCGTGGGCCGTCGCCGCCCCGATGACCCGCTCTGGCCGCCAGTCCCGCACCAGGGCCAGCAGCCCGTCCAGGCTGTCGGCGGCGAAGCGGCCAAACACGCGCCCCACGGCCACGTCACGCTCGTGCCCCGGCTCGGGCAGCTCGACGGTCTGCCCCCTGCGGTCCACGAGGAAGTCGGGCAGCCTCCCCGAGGAGACCGCGACCGCGGGCAGCCCGGCGGAGGCGATGACGGGCAGGAGGTCCTCGTGTCCCGCGAAGAAGACCTCGTGCCCCGCGAGCCGTACGGCCTGGGCCAGCGGGACCAGTGGATAGGAGGCACCGGCCGTGTGGCCCGCGACGAAGAGAACTCTCATGCGCACACCCCTGGTTTCCTGCGAGGGCTTGGTCAGGCGTGACAGGCGGGCAGGCCGCCGTTGAACTCGACGATCTCCCCGAACACGGCGGGCACGTCCAGCGGCACGCCGAGCTCGTGGTCCGGTCCGCCGTCGGGTTCGAGCAGGGCCCGGTGGAGGTTGCCCACGAGCCGCTCGGGGTCGAGCAGCCTGCCGTACTCGCCGAGGGAGCACTCGCGGGCCGTGGTGAGGGCGTCGAGCCCGCGCCGTGCCCCGTCGGCCGCGACCCGTCGCAGCCAGCGGAGATACGCCTCGGTCTCGTCGAGGGCGTGCGCCCCGGAGACGGGGCCGTGGCCGCCGACGACGACCTCGGGCCGCAGCTCCCGCAGCAGGCCGAGGGTGGCCAGTGACCCCCTGACGGTCCCCATCATCACGAACGGCGTGCAGCCGGGCATGACGATGTCCCCGGCGAACAGGACGCGCTCCTCGGGCAGCCAGACCACGGTGTCGTGCCGGGTGTGCGCGGGACCCGCCGAGATCAGTTCGATCCGCCGGCCGCCCGCGTGCACCGTCAGGCGGTCGGTGTAGGTGACGTCGGGCGGCACGACGCTGACGTCGCCCCACTCCACGTCGGGCCACAGGCCGGTCAGCGCGAGCCCGGTCTCGGCGATCTCGGCGCGGGTGCCCTCGTGGCTCACCACGGTCGCCTCCTGGCCGAAGACCGCGTTGCCGAAGACGTGGTCGCCGTGGAAGTGGGTGTTGACCACGAGCCTGCGGGCTCCCCCGGCGACCGAGTCCACGGCGTCGCGCAGCGCCAGGGCCCTGCGTTCTGTGGCGGCGGTGTCCACGACCACGGCCCCGTCCGGGGTGGTGATCACCCCGGCGTTGTTGAGGCACCAGCCCCCGTCGGGCTGGAGGTAGGCGTGGACACCCTTCGCGACCTCGACCAGCTCCGGCGTGGCCATGGGTCGTTCCCCTTCCTGTGGTCGGTCACCCCGTGGATGTTCCTGTGGTCGGTCACCCCGTTGACGGCAGGGCGGACTGGCTCACGAACGCGCCCGCGACGGCGGGCAGTTGCAGACCGGCGTGGCCCGCGCCCGTGGTCACGTCGCGCCAGTGCCGTTGCAGCGCCTCGTTCTCCGACTGGCCCCGGCTGCCCGAGCTGCGCAGCAGCCGCTCGACGGCGGTCGCGAGCAGGTCGGCGGCCAGCGCGCAGTCACGCCCGTTGCGCGCGGTGTGCAGGGCGCCGACGGGTGCCTGGTCGGCGACCTCGGCGACCCGCCGCAGCAGCAGCGCCGCCGCGTCCACCTCGCCGTCGGCGCGGGCGAGGATCAGCTCGTAGGAAGCCCTGCCGACCCCGCCCGAGATCGCCCCCGCGGGGGCGAGCAGCTTGTCGCCGACCAGCTCCGACCAGCGCCGCAGCGCGCCGCGCGCGGCGCCGAGCAGGGGGGCGGTCAGGGTGAGGCCGTTGCCCGCCTTCATCGGCACCCGGTGACAGGGGGCCTGCGCGCCGGGGGCCTCCCCGGCGAGCAGGTCGTCGAGGGCGACGGAACGGGCGTCGGGCACCTCGGTCTCGTCAAGGATCAGGGTGTTGCTCCCCGTGGCCCGCATGCCGCTGTTGAACCAGGTGTCGGCGACGCCGTACGAGGCGCGGGGGACCGCGAAGAACCTGGCCCCCCGCTCCGTCTTCGCGCACAGCAGCGCCCAGCCCGAGTGGGCGATCCCGCTGACGTACGGCCACTGGCCACGGACCCGCCAGCCACCGGGGACCGGCTCGGCCGTACCGGCCTGGACCAGGCCCCCCACCACGACGGTGTGGGGGCCCTCCGCCCAGACCTCCCGCTGCCCTTCCTCGGGAAGGTAGGCGGCCAGTCTGCCGGTGCCCGCCGTCAGGGAGGCGAACCACGCGGCGGACGCGCAGCCCTCCCCCACCTGTGTCACGGCGGACAGCAGCTCGGTGAAGCCTCCCGCCGCGCCGCCGTGTCTGGCGGGCACGAAGTGCCTGACGAAGCCCGCGTGGACGATCGCCTCGACCACGTCGGGGGTGAGCTGTCTGTTCGCCTCGGCCTCCGCCGCGCGCTTGGCGGCGACGGCGGCGGCCTCCCGGACGGTGTCAGGGGACAGTGAGGTGGGGGTGGGCATGACGGATCACCCGATGGTGGTCGTGGTGAAGGTCACGGGGCTGGCCGGGTCCACGTAGTTCTCGAACGGGTCCCACTGGCCGTTGACCGCGTGCTTGCGGTACCAGTAGAAGGCCGGGTCCGCGAAGCTGGAGCCGCCGGGCGAGGTCGTGACCGCGCCCGAGGCGCCCGCGCGGACCTTCACCACCAGGTCGGGCGCGTCGAACTCGACCCCACCCTGGAAGGTGGCGTTGCTGCGCACGATCAGGTCGGAGCCGTTGCGCTGGACCCAGAAGTGGGCGCCACCCAGGTTGCTGCCCCCCTTGAGGCGGTAGCCGAGGATCGTGACGTTGCCGGAGACCCGGTAGGCGATCCGCAGGTCGGTCAGCTTCTCGTTGTGCGCGGGCACCGCGAAGATCGGCGCCGAGTCGAACTTGACGCGGAAGACGCTGTTCGGCGAGGCCGTCGCGGGGGCGGTCACGGTGTAGTCGCGGGTGTAACCCTCGATGGCGGTCCACACGCCGTCGATCCGGGTCCGCGAGATGTACGGAACCGTCACGGTCGCGGTGGTCCGCGCGGTGCTCTGCTGAGCGGACGTCGCGGACGTCTGGGCGTAGGACGGGGTGGTCAGGCCGGTCAGGGCCACGGCGGCGACGGAGGCCACGGCGGCGGTGCGGAGGGTCCACTTGTTCATGTGCGTTTCCTTTTTCTTTCCTCAGGGTTTTCCGGGAGGTTTTTGGGGTTTGTACGGCACAGGCCCCCCGTGCCGTGTTGTGTCGCGGAAGCTCAGCCGATCAGGGTGGTGGTGAAGACCACCGGCGCGTCAACGGGGACGTAGCACTGGAAGGGGTCCCACTGGCCGTTGACCGCGTGCTCGCGCGTCCACCCGAAGGCGGGCCGGTCGAACCCCGAGCCCCCCGGTGAGGTGGTGACGGCACCCGACTCCCCCGCGTGGACCGTGACGACCAGTTCGGGCACCGCGACCTCGACCCCGCCCGCGATGGTCCCCTCGAAGCGGACCACCAGGTCCTCGCCCTGCCGTTCGGCGAGGAACTCCCGCCCGCCGGGGGTGTCGCCCCCGCGCAGGTCCCACTCAAGGACGCTCGCCTCGCCGGAGACCCGGTAGGCGATCCGCAGGTCGGTCAGCGTCCGGTTGAACGCGGGCAGGGCCAGGATCGGGGCGCTGGCGAAGACGATCGTGAACTCCTCGCCGGGCGCTGCCCGTTCGGGCGCGGTCACCGTGAACTCCCTGGAGTACTCGATCGGAGTCCACTCGCCCTCGATCCTGGTCCTGGCCAGGTATGCCACGCTCACCGTGCGACCCCGCTGCCCGCCGTACCGCTGGCCGCGCCGACAGGTTCCGGCTGCCAGTCGTGCTCGACCCAGCGGGACCTGAGCAGCAGGCCGTCCTCGGGGTCGTCGACCAGCACGTCGTGGACCACGCAGCTCGGCGCGATCTCCGGCTGCCTGACCCCGGGGCGGGTGGCGACGACGAGCACGTAGAAGGTGGCGTGGATCTCGCCGTCGGAGCGCGGCTCGACCCGCAGCATGTTGAACCAGTGGCGCCGCTGCACGGGGTCGCCGGCGAAGCGCTCCCGGTGGAAGGCCCGCAGCTCCTCGGCGATGCCCTCGCGGGTCCTGGCGGGGGCCCGTCCCGGGGTGTGCCGGAACTCGCCGTCCTCGGTGAAGGTCGCGGCGTAGGTGTCGAATTCACCGCCGTCGAGCGCGTGCATCTGGGTGGCGTGGAACTGCTGTATCCGCGCGTACAAATCCGGTGGGACCGTAACTTCTCTCATCTGGCGGACTCCTTTCGAGAAGTCCTCATAATGCTAGAAAGAGCCGCTCGAATGACACTTGAGAAACGGGTTGGCCCGCTCATCCGTGTTCCGCCGCCGCGCCACGGTGCCCACCGGCCGGTGCCACACCGTTCAGTTGTCCGTTATTGCCGTTTTCAATACGGGCAAGGGCTTCAAGGATGGCATTCTGCCTGATGTCCCGTTCCGTGGAGAGTTTTGGGTAATTTCCTGTGCCATAGACCCGTTCGGCCTCGGAGCTGAGCAGTTCGATGGTCTCCTCCGTCAGCTCGGGACGGCCGAGCTCCCGCCAGCTCGCCTCAAGGCCCCTGCCGAGGTGCCCGAGCCAGCGGCGCAGGCCGCCCTCGCCGCCGCCCAGGTGGAAGGCCTGGAACGGCCCGACCGTCGCCCACCGCAGGCCGATCGAGTTGACCACGACGCTGTCCAGCTCCTCCATCGTGACCACGCCCTCGCGGACCAGGTGGATGCTCTCCTGCAGCAGCGCCGTCTGCAGCCGGTTGGCCACGAACCTGGGCACCGGCCTGCGCAGCGCGATCGGGACCTTGCCCACCGAGCGGTAGAACGCGATCGTCTCCTCGATCGCCTCCGGGGTGGTGCGCGTGCCGCCGACCACCTCCACCAGCGGCACCACGTGCGGCGGGTTGAAGGGATGGCCGACCACGAGCCTGCCCTGGTCGGGCACCTCGGCGCCGAAGTCGTCGGGCACGAGCGTGGAGGTCGAGGACAGCAGCAGCGCCCCCGGCGGGGCCGAGCGCGCGACGACCCCGAACAGCTCCCGCTTCAGCGCCGGGTCCTCGGGGGCGTTCTCCTGCACCACGTCGGCCCCGGCCACCGCCCGCGCCACGTCGGGCTCGAAGCGCAGCCCGGCCAGCAGTTCCTCCGGGTCGCGTCCGCCCCCGGGCAGCGTCGGCGCGAAGATCCGCAGCCCCTCCTCGACGACGCGCCTGGCGTCGGGCCGTCTGCTGTTGACGGTGACGCTCAGCCCGTGCGCCGCGAACAGCGTGATCCAGCCGAGCCCGATCGTGCCCGCGCCGATGACCGTCACGGCGTCTGGTCGCGTTCCCATCCGTTGCGTCCTTCCTGTACGGCTCACCAGCCGACCGCGCCGGTGTTGAGGCAGGCGAGCAGGGTGCGTGCCTGGACGTTGACGTAGTGGGGGTGGCGCGCGAGGAAGCGCAGCTGCCCCGGGGTGACCCAGCGGAAGCCGGGCGGCGGGTCGAGCGGCACGTCCGCCTCGTTCACGTCCACCACGAGGTAGCGGCCCTCGGCGTTGAGGAACCTGCCGCCCTCCTCCGAGTGCACCGCCTCGTAGCGGACGCTCTCCGGCCCGGCCGCGAGCACCAGGTCGAGGTACGGCGGGCGGTCTGCGCCGGTCAGGTGGGCGTAGTTCTCCGGGGTGTACTGGACGGTCGGGGCCAGCTCGATGGTGTCGCGCAACCCCGCCTCCGCCTTGGCGTGCACCAGGACGTGCGGGACCCCGCCGATGCGCCGGGCCAGGAAGGCCGTGACGGCCAGGCCGTGCGGTTCGAGCAGCGGCTGCGTCCAGCGGGTCACCTCGCGGTTGCCCGCCGCCACGGAGACCGCGACCACGCTGAAGTAGCGGCCCGCCTCGTGGTCGATGGACCACGGCCCGCGCCGCCAGCCGTTCACCTCGGTCAGCGGCATCAGCTCCACCCGCATCTCCCGCCTGGCCCGCTCCGCGGTGAACCAGGACAGCAGTTCGGTGTCGCTGTGCAGCGCGTCCACCTCGTCGGAGCCGATCGGCGCGCAGGCCAGGACGGTACGGGCGTCCATGTTGACGACGTTGTCCCGGCGCAGCAGTTCCCCAATCTGCCCGAGCGTCAGCCAGCGGAAGTCGTCGCCGGCCGGGACGTCCTCGTCCACCTCGACGATCATGTTGCGGTTGATCTTCTGGTGGAACCACGAGCCCTGCTCCGACTGGAGCACGTCGGCCAGGACCCGTCCCCGGGTGGGATCGACGAAGTACTCCAGGTATCGCACCGCGGAGCCGCGATGCACCTTGGTGTAGTTGCTCCGGGTGGCCTGGACGGTCGGCGACAGTTGCAGAAGGTTGGGGTTGCCCGGCTCCATCTTGGCCTGCATCAGCAGGTGCGGAACCCCGTCGAACTCCTTGAGCAGCAGACCGAGGATGCCGACCTCGGGCTGTTTGATGATCGGCTGGTCCCAGTTCAGGACGGGCCCCTGGTCGACGGTGACGCGCAGTCCCTCGACCGTGAAGAACTTGCCGCTGCGGTGGGCCAGGCGGGCGCCGTCCTCGACGAAGGCCCACTGGTCGAGCCGGTCGAAGGGGATGCGCTCGACGAGGAAGCGGTTGGCCAGGGCGCGCTCGGCCAGCCAGTCACCGACCTGCGCGGTGCTCAGCTGCCAGCCAGCCGTCGTCTCCGCGAGCGAGCGCGCGAGCCGTTCCGGCAGCCCGGTGTCCTCACGGGCGCGCAGCTCCGGCAGGTCGAACAGCCCGGCCGTCATGCCCCCACCCCCGCCGCGGTCCGCAGGGCGTGTTTGACCGGCTCCCACCAGCCCGGGTTGTCCCGGTACCACGCGACGGTCTCGGCAAGCCCCCGCTCGAACGGTACGGCGGGCCGGTAGCCGAGCCGTTCCCGGATCTTGGTGTCGTCGAGGGAGTAGCGCCGGTCGTGCCCCTTGCGGTCGGCCACCTGGCGGACCGCCGAGCTGTCGGCGCCGAGCAGCTCGATCAGCCGTTCGGTGACGGCGATGTTGGTCTGCTCGCTACCGCCGCCGATGTTGTAGGCCTCCCCCGCGTTCCCCTTCGTCAGGACCAGGTGGACGCCCCGGCAGTGGTCGTCCACGTGCAGCCAGTCGCGGACGTTGAGGCCGTCGCCGTACAGGGGCAGCGGCTCGCCCTCGATCAGGTTGGTGACGAACAGCGGGATCATCTTCTCGGGGTGCTGGTAGGGGCCGTAGTTGTTCGAGCAGCGGGTGATCGAGACGTCGAGCCCGTAGGTCCGCCAGTAGGAGCGGACGAACAGCTCGGCACCCGCCTTCGAGGCCGCGTAGGGGGAGTTGGGCAGCAGCGGGCACTCCTCGTGCCAGGAGCCCTCCTCGATGGAGCCGTACACCTCGTCCGTCGAAACGTGCACCACCCGCTCCACCCCCGCCGCGAGGCAGGCCTCAAGCAGCGCCTGGGTGCCGCCCACGTTGACGCGGGCGAACTCGGCGGCGTGTTTGAGCGAGCGGTCCACATGCGTCTCGGCCGCGAAGTGGACCACCGCGTCGTGGCCCGGCAGCAGGTCGAGCAGCAGCGGCAGGTCGCAGACGTCGCCGTGCACGAAGTCGAGCCTGGGGTGCCCGATCGGCAGGTTCGCGATGTTGCCCGCGTAGCTGAGCGTGTCGAGTACGGTGACCGGAACGTCACGGAAGTCCGGGTAACCGTTGTCGAGGACGGTCCGCACGTAGTGCGAGCCGATGAAACCGGCACCGCCGGTGACCAGCAGTCTCATGCCGCCGTCTCGATCCTGGCCTCGTCGCCGACCACGAGCCGGAACACCCCGCCCGGTGGATGGCCGCCGACGACCGCGCCGCGCCCGATGACGGAGTCACGCAGACCGGCCACCCCCGTCAGGCGGGCGCCGTCCATCACGACCGAGTCCCGCAGCCGGGTGCCGCTGATGACGCATCCCCTGCCGACTGTCGTGCCGGGGCCGACCTCGCTGTCCTCGACCACGCTGTCACCGCCGATGAGCGCCGGTCCCTCGATGCGGGACCGTACGACACGGGCTCCCGCCTCGACGACGACCGGGCCGGTGACGTCGCTGGCCGCGTCGAGCGAGCCGTCCAGGCGCGGGGGCAGGCCGCCGAGCAGCCGCCGGTTGCACTCAAGGACGTCCTCGACCCGGCCCACGTCCCGCCAGTAGCCGGGGTACTCGGCGGCGGTGACCTCGGCCCCGTCGTCCACGAGCCACTGGATCGCGTCGGTGATCTCCAGCTCGCCCCTGGCGCTCGGCCCGATGGCGGCGACGGCCCGGTGGACGGCGGCGGTGAAGAAGTAGACGCCGATCAGGGCGAGGTCACTGCGGGGGCGCTTGGGCTTCTCGACCACCCGTTCAAGCGTGCCGTCAGGCCCGAACTCGGCAACCCCGAACGACTGCGGGTTGGCGACCTTGCGCACCACCACGTGCGCGGCCGGTCTGGTCGCGGTGAAGCGCGCCGCGGGCTCGGCGATGCCGTCGGGCAGCATGTTGTCCCCGAGATACATCACGAAGTCGTCGTCGCCGAGGAACGGCCTGGCGATCGTGACGCAGTGCGCCAGGCCGAGCGGCTCGTCCTGCGGGATGTAGGTCACCTTCACCCCCAGCCGGTCGCCGTCGCCGATCGCCTCGCGGATCTGCCGCTCCCCGGAGCCGACGACGACCCCGGCCTCGGTGACGCCGACGGCCCTGACGTTGTCCAGGACGTGTTCGAGAACCGGTCTGTTGACGATGGGGATGAGCTGTTTTGGCATGGAGTAGCTGAAAGGGCGCAGGCGGGTTCCCGTCCCGCCTGCCAGCACCAGAGCCTTCACGGCGGAGTCCTCTCTCGACGGCTACGTGCTCTCCCGCTGCCGCTGGAACCCGTTGACGACCTCAAGCCAGCGCTCGTGGTCGGTGACGCGTTCGGCGGCCTGGTCGGCGACCTCGGGATGCGGAAGGATCAGGAACCGCTCGTCGGCGATCCCCTTGAGCAACGCGTCGGCGACCTCCTCCGGGCCGATGGCCGTGGAGGTGAGCGTCAACCCGCTCGAACTCGCGGCCCTGCGCATCTCGGTGCGGACGCCGCGGGGACAGACGGCGTGCACCCTGACGCCGCGGTGCCGGTAGGTCAGTGACAGCCATTCGGCGAAGGCCAGCGCGCCGTGCTTCGACACCGCGTACGGCGCCGCCCCGACCATGGTGAGCAGCGCCGCGGAGGACACCACGGAGACGAAACGCCCCTGACCCCGTTCGAGCCAGCCGGGCAGCAGGTCCCGCGCGGCCCGCACGTGGGCCATCACGTTGACCTCCCACGCGCTCGCCCAGTCCTCGTCCGGCGCCTCGGGCCCACCGGTCCGTACGGCTCCCGCGTTGGCGCAGTAGACGTCGATCCTGCCGCCCAGCAGGCGCAGGGCCTCGGGCACCAGGCTCCGGCTGGCGTCGCCGGGCAGCGCGATCCCGCCGATCTCCCCGGCCACCTCCTCGGCCCGCTCGGGATGGCGGTCGTTGACGACGACCCTGGCGCCCTCCTCGGCGAACCGCCTGGCCAGCGCGGCCCCGATGCCGCGTCCAGCGCCGGTGACCACGACCGCGGCCTCTCGCAGGCTCATGCCGTACGCTCCCTTCCGCTCACGTGCCGTGTTCCGCAGGCCGCAGGCCGTCCAGCGACCGGCTGACGGCGTAGTCGGGCAGGATTCCCGCGCGTTCCGCCTCGGCGAGCGTGGGGGCGCGCCGGTCGCGCTCGGACAGGATCAGGTCGAGGTCGCGCGGCAGCGGCAGCCCCAGGTCGGGGTCGAGCGGCGAGACCGCCAGCTCGTTCTCCGCGACGTATCCCGTGGACAGCAGGTAGGACACGGCCGTGTCGTCCTCAAGGGCGACGAACAGGTGCCCGACGCCGACCGGGAGATAGACCGACCTGAAGTCCCGCTGGTCGAGGACGACGCTGTCCCACACGCCGTAGGTCGGCGACCCCACCCGGGTGTCGAGGACCACGTCGAGAGCAACGCCCCCGGCGCAGTAGGCGTACTTGGCCATGCCGGGCGGCGTGGCGGTGAAGTGGACGCCGCGGACCACGCCCCGGCGCGACCGGCTGTAACTGGCCTGCGCCACCGGGAACAGCGGGCGCCCGATCTCCCTGAGGAACGGCTCCTCCTGGTAGGGCGACAGGAAGTAGCCCCGTTCGTCCCCGAACACCTCGGGGGTCAGCTCGTAGGCCCCCTCGACCTTCAGCTCGCGGATGCGCATCCGGCCCTCACCCGCCGCCGAGGACGCCGACGTACAGGCCGGGTCCCGCCCAGTCGTGCTCGACGAACTCCGCGGCGAAGCCCGCGCGGGCGAAGGCGTCGAGATACTCCTTCCTGGAGAACAGCGACATGACGTGGACGTCGGCGTGGTGGCTGATGCCCGTCTTGGGGTGGGCGGCCGTCCAGTGCACCTCCATGCGGCTGGCGGCCCCCTCCCGCTGCCACGTCGAGTGGGAGACGCGGGAGACCGTCAGCTCGCCGACCCGCACCACGTCTCCCTGGACGTGCCCGGGAAGGAAGTTCTCCGGCGCCCACCAGGGTTCGACGACCACGACGCCGCCGGGGGTGAGGTGCCTGGCGAAGCTCTCCAGCGTCGCGGTCAGCTCGCCGACGTCGGCCAGGTAGCCGACCGAGCTGAACATGCAGGTCACCGCGTCGAAGGTGCGGTCCAGGTCGAACTTGCGCATGTCCCCCTGCCACAGCGGCACCCCGGGGACCCGGTCGCGGGCCCTGTCGAGCATCCGTTCCGACAGGTCGACCCCCGCGACCTCGCCGAACGTCCCGACGAAGTACCGAAGGTGCGAGCCGGTCCCGCAGGCGACGTCGAGCAGGCTCCGCGCGCCGGGGTTGCGCTCGCGGATCAGGGCCGCGGTCACCGCGGCCTCCCGCTCGTAGTTCTTGCCCCTGCCCTCGTAGACCACCTCGTAGAGGTCGGCCCTGTCGTAGGCCCCGAGGACCTCGCTCTCGTTCATCTGACGCCCTCCAACGGGTCGGCTCCTACAGCGTGGACAGCACTTCGCGCAGCGCGGCGATCACCTTGTCCTGCAGCTCCTCCGACAGCGCCGGATACATCGGCAGGGAGAAGATCTCCTTGGCCAGCCGCTCCGTCACCGGCAGCGACCCGGCCTGGTAGCCCAGGTGGGAGAAGCCGGTCATCGTGTGCACCGGCCAGGGGTAGCTGATGTTCAGGGCGATGCCGTACGACCTGAGCCGCTCGATGATCCGGTCCCGCTCGGGGTGGCGGACGACGTAGACGTAGTAGACGTGCTCGTTGCCCGGCGTCGTGGACGGCAGCAGCAGCCCGCCGGGGCCGGTGAGGTCGCCGAGCGCCTCCTCGTAACGCCTGGCGACCGCCTGACGCCCGGCGATGTAGGCGTCGAGTCTGCGCAGCTTGCGGCGCAGGATCTCGGCCTGCACCTCGTCGAGCCGGGAGTTGTGCCCGGGCGTCTGCACGACGTAGTAGACCTTCTCCATGCCGTAGTAGCGCAGCCGCCGCAGGTTCTGGTCGATCTCGTCGTCGGAGGTGACCACCGCCCCCGCGTCGCCGTACGCCCCGAGCACCTTGGTCGGGTAGAAGGAGAAGGCGGCGGCGTCCCCGAGCGTCCCGGCCAGCCTCCCGTGGTGGCGGGCGCCGTGCGACTGGGCGCAGTCCTCAAGGATCTTCAGTCCGTGCTCGTCGGCCAAGGCGCGCAGCGGCGCGAAGTCCACGCACTGGCCGTACAGGTGCACCGGCAGCAGCGCCTTGGTCCTCGGGGTGATGGCCGCCGCCACCTGCGCGGTGTCGATGAGGAAGTCCTCCTCGCGGACGTCCACGAAGACCGGCTTCGCCCCCGCCCCGTCGATCGCGATCACGGTCGGGGCTGCGGTGTTCGACACCGTGATGACCTCGTCGCCGGGGCCGACCCCGAGCGCCTCAAGCCCCAGCTTGACGGCGTTGGTCCCGTTGTCCACGCCGACGCCGTGCCTGAGCCCGTGGTAGGCGGCGAACTCCTCCTCGAAGCCCGCGACGCTTGGCCCCAGGATCAGCTGGCCGGAACGGAAGACCGTGTCCACGGCGTCGAGGATGTCCTCGCGCTCGTTCTCGTACTCCGCCAGGTAGCTCCAGACGTAGGTGCTCATGAACGCGCTCCCGGTTCTACTGGTGTTTTTCAGGGGTCAGCCACGCGCGCCGGTTCCCAGCGGTCAGCCGCGGGCGCCGATGAGGGGGAAGACGTGGTCGTCGTCGAGCCGCTGGCCGGGCAGCAGGCCGCCCAGGTCGTCGGGGACGAGGTCGCTCGGCTCGTAGACGGACTCGGCGTCCATGTAGACGGTGGCCAGCGAGACCCTGACCTCGTCGGTGTCGTTGCGGCCCGCCAGGTGCAGGACCCGCTCGTGGTGGAAGGTGACGTCGCCCGCCCGGACGGGGACGGTGACGCGCGGCTCCCAGACCAGGTTGGACGGGCAGCGGAAGGGGTCGCGCTCCCGCGCCTCGTCCTGCTCGTGCGGGACCAGGTGCGAACCGGGGATGTAGCTCATGCAGCCCCGCTCGACCGGGACGTCCGTCAGCGCGACCCAGGCGGTCAGCCCGACGGGCCTGCCGGAGAACGGGATGGCCGGGGCGTCGGCGTGCAACGGCGTCAGGGCCGAGCCCGCCGTACCCTTGCGCAGCAGCTCCGACTTGAACAGGCGCAGCGGCACGCCCGCGAGCCGTTCGGCGATGGCGGTGATCCTGGGGTGCAGCGCCAGGCCGCGCAGTTCCTCACTGGCCCGGTCGACGTGGGGGACCCAGTCCATGACCCGCCCGTCCTCCCGGTCCCAGTTCACCTTCTCCGCCTCGTCGAGACGGAGAAGAGAGACCTCAAGGAGGCTCTTCACCTCCTGCGGCGTCAGTACGCCGGGGATTCGGATGAACCCCTCCTGCCGATAATGTTCGACAACTTCGTCGGAGACGAGGTCCGGCATCTGCCTGCTCCTTCCCACCGGAGTGCTCCGGGCATCCTCGGGAACCATCGGACGGCGCGAGTGTCTCCGACGTGACTCGAACCGCGGTCGAGCCGTCCTCCATCGGGTCCCCCGAGCCGATTTCGAGCTGTGCTCAAGGCGACTGACCGATGCTGCTGCTGGCTCCGCGATCGTCGGACGCCCGCACACGGGTAGACAGCCTGGAGGTACGCCGATGGAAAGTTCAGCCAGAGGCCGGCGCGTCGTCATGACGGGGATGGGCGTCCGCACTCCCGGCGGGGCAGGCACCAAGGAGTTCTGGGACCTGCTCACCTCGGGGAGGACGGCAACCCGCCGGATCTCCTTCTTCGACGCCTCGCCCTTCCGCTCACAGGTCGCGGCGGAGGCGGCCTTCGACCCGGTGGCCGAGGGGCTGAGTCCCCGGCAGATCCGCAGGATGGACCGGGCTACCCAGTTCGCGGTCGCCTGCACCCGTGACGCGGTCGCCGACAGCGGCCTGGAGTTCGACGCCCTGGACCCCTACCGGGTGGGGGTGAGCCTGGGCAGCGCGGTCGCCTCCGCGACGAGCCTGGAGAACGAGTACCTCGTCATGTCGGACGCGGGCAGGAACTGGCTCGTCGACCACGCCTACCTGTCGCCGCACATGTTCGACTACCTGAGCCCGGGGGCGATGCCCGCCGAGGTCGCCTGGACGGTCGGGGCGCAGGGGCCGGTGACGCTGGTCTCCGACGGCTGCACCTCCGGCATCGACGCGGTCGGCCACGCCGTACGGCTCATCAGGGAGGGCAGCGCGGACGTCATGATCGCCGGGGCGACGGACACCCCGATCTCGCCGATCGTGGTCGCCTGCTTCGACGCGATCAAGGCGAGCACGCCGCGCAACGACGACCCCGAGCACGCCTCCCGGCCCTTCGACAGGACCCGCGACGGGTTCGTGCTGGCCGAGGGCGCCGCCGTATTCGTCCTTGAGGAGTACGAGGCTGCGCGGGCCAGGGGCGCGCACATCTACGCCGAACTCGGCGCCTCGGCCACCCGGTGCAACGCCCACCACATGACGGGCCTGACCAAGCACGGCAGGGAGATGGCCGAGGCCATCAGGAAGGCGCTCGACGACGCGCGGGCCGACGCCACCGACATCGACTACGTCAACGCCCACGGCTCGGGAACCCAGCAGAACGACCGGCACGAGACCGCCGCGTTCAAGCTGGCCCTCGGCTCCCACGCCTACCGGGTCCCGGTCAGCTCCATCAAGTCGATGGTCGGCCACTCGCTCGGCGCGATCGGCGCCATCGAGATCGCCGCCTGCGCGCTGGCCATCGAGTACGACGTGGTGCCGCCGACCGCCAACCTCCACGAACCCGACCCCGCCTGCGACCTGGACTACGTGCCGCTGACCGCCAGGGAGCTGCCCGTGCGCACGGTGCTCACCGTCGGCAGCGGCTTCGGCGGCTTCCAGAGCGCCATGGTCCTGCGAGCCGTCGCGTGAGCGGCCTGACCGTACGGCCCGCGCCGGTGGGGCACGTCCCCACGGTCGTCACGGGCGTTGGCGTGGCCGCGCCCAATGGGCTGGGCACCGAGGAGTACTGGAGGAACGTCCTCGAAGGCCGCAGCGGCATCACGGAGATGACCAGGTTCGACGTCTCCGGCTACCCGTTCAAGCTGGCCGGGCAGATCACCGGGTTCGTCGCCGAGGAGCACCTGCCCGCCAGGCTGCTGCCGCAGACCGACGTCTCGACCCGGCTGGCGCTGGCCACCGCCGACTGGGCGCTCGCCGACGCCGCCGTGAAACCGGGCGACGGGGAGAACTACGACATGGGGGTCATCACCTCCAACGCCACCGGCGGGTTCGAGTTCACCCACAGGGAGTTCCGCAAGCTGTGGAACCAGGGGCCGTCCTACGTCAGCGTCTACGAGTCCTTCGCCTGGTTCTACGCGGTCAACACCGGCCAGATCTCCATCCGCAACGGGCTGCGCGGCCCGGGAGCCGCCCTCGTCGGCGAACAGGCGGGCGGGCTGGACGCGCTCGGGCACGCCTGCCGTACGGTGCGGGAGGGCACGAACCTGGTGATCAGCGGCGGGGTGGACTCCGCGCTCGACCCGTGGGGGTACGTCTCCCAGTTCGCGGGCGGCCTGCTCAGCGCGGAGACCGACCCGCGCCGCGCCTACCTGCCCTTCGACGCCGAGGCCGGTGGCTACGTGCCGGGCGAGGGCGGGGCCGTGCTCATCGTCGAGTCCGCCGAGGCCGCCGGGAAGCGGGGAGCGCCGAAGATCTACGGCGAGATCGCCGGGTACGCGGCGGCCTTCGACCCGCCGCCCGGCTCCGAGCGGCCGCCCGCGCTGCGCCACACCGCGGAGCAGGCCATCGCCCGCGCGGGCCTGCGCCCCGACGACATCGACGTGGTCTTCGCCGACGCCGCGGGCGTGCCGCACCTCGACCAGGCCGAGGCGCAAGCGATCAGCGGCCTGTTCGGCCCGGGGGCGGTGCCGGTGACCGCGCCCAAGGCCCTGACCGGACGGCTCTACGCGGGCGGCGGCCCGCTGGACGTGGTGACGGCCCTGCTGTCCATCAGGGACGGGGTGATCCCGCCGACCGCGCACACCCGCGAGGTCCCCGACGCCTACGGCATCGACCTCGTCGTCGGGGAGCCGCGTTCCCTGCCGGTCTCGACCGCCCTCGTCGTCGCCCGTGGCAGACACGGCTTCAACGCGGCCGTCGTGGTACGCGCCTGGACGAGCTGACCCGAGGAACCCCAGCCCCGAGCCGCGCCGTACGAGACGGTGTGGCCTGAAAGGAGCACGACCATGCCCGCACTGAGCATCGACGACCTGCACCGCGTCCTCGTGGAGTGCGCCGGGGAGGTCGAGGGAGCCACGCTCGACGGCGACGGCGTCGAGCGGACGTTCGAGGAGCTGGGGTACGACTCCCTCGCCCTGATCGAGACCGCGGCCAGGCTCAAGCAGCGCTACGGCATCGACCTCGACGACGGCGACGTCATGGCGGCCGAGACCCCGGCCGCGCTCCTGTCCCTGGCCAACGCGGCGACCCGCCCGTGACTTCGGAAGGCCCGCAGATGAGCACACACCGCACCGAGCACACGCTCACGGTCGACGCCCCGGCCCGCGTGCTGTACGACCTGGTCGCCGACGCCGGGACCTGGCCCGCCGTCTTCGGCCCCAGCGTGTACGTCCGGCACCTGGAACGCGAGGCGGGCCGGGAGCGCTTCCGCATCTGGGCCGTGGTGAACGACGAGGTGAGGAACTGGACCTCGCGCAGGGAACTGGACCCCGACGGCCTCTCGGTCACCTTCCAGCAGGAGCACAGCAGACCCCCGCTCTCCTCGATGGGGGGCGGCTGGCGCTTCCGCGAGCTGCCCGGCGGCAGGACCGAGATCGTCCTTGAGCACGTCTTCGAGACCGACGGCACCCCCGAGGCCCTCACCTGGGTCACCGCGGCGCTCGACCGCAACAGCCCCGAGGAGCTGGCCGCCCTCGCCCGCGTCGCCACCCTGGCCCCGCGACCCGAGGAGGTGGTCGTCTCCTTCACCGACACCGTCGAGCTGCCGGGCACGGCGGCCGAGGCGTACGACTTCGTGCACCGCGCCGACCTGTGGGCGCAACGGCTGCCGCACGTCGAGCGCGTCAACCTGCGCGAGGACGCCGAGGGCGCGCAGGTGCTGGAGATGAGCACCCGCACCTCGGACGGCGCCGCCCACGAGACCCGTTCCGTCCGTATCTGCGAGCCGAACACGTGGATCGCCTACAAGCAGCAGCTCACCCCGGCCCTGCTGCTCGGCCACAGCGGGCTGTGGACGTTCACCGACGGCCCCGACGGCGCCGTCGTGACCTCCCAGCACACGGCGGTGATCTCCCCCGAGGCGGTGCCCGCCGTCCTCGGGCCCGGCCGTACGCTCGCCGACGCCCGTGAATACGTGCGTACGGCCCTGAGCCGCAACAGCCTGGCCACCCTGAAGGCCGCCGCGGCCCGCGCCTGACACAGCGCCGCCCCGGGGCTTTCCGGCTCCGGGGCGGCGCTGTTCTGTCTCGGGCGGGTCAGTAGTTGCCCAGGCCACCGCAGACGTTGAGGGCCTGGGCGGTGACGGCCTGGGCGTCGTCGTCGACGAGATAGTCCACCATCGCCGCGACCTCCTTCGGCTCCACGTAGCGCCCGATCGGGACGCGGGTGGTGATGCGGTTCTTGGTCTCCTCCTCGTTCACCCCCCAGATCGCGGCGTAGTGCTTGCGCACCCGCTCCGCCATGGGGGTCTCGACGAACCCGGGACAGACCGCGTTGACGGTGATGCCGGTCCTGGCCAGTTCGAGGCCGAGCGCCTTGGTGAAACCGACGACCCCGTGTTTTGAGGCAGAGTACGGCGCGGCGTGCACCACGCCCTGCTTGCCGCCCGTCGAGGCGATGTTGATGATGCGCCCCCGGCCCGCGGCCAGCATCCCGCCCGCGTTCAGCACCTCCTTCGTCATCAGGAACACGCTGTTGAGGTTGGTGTTGATGACGTCGAACCAGAGGTCGTCGTCGAGTTCGGCGGTGGCGCCGCCCCCGCTGCGTCCGGCGTTGTTGACCAGGATGTCGATGGGGCCGTACCTCTCCCTGGCCGTCCGCACGAACGCGCGGATCTCCTCGGGCCTGGAGACGTCACAGGTCGTGCCGTCCACCTCGTGCCCCTGCTCGCGCAGGGACTTGACGGTCGCGGCGACGTCCTCGGCACCACGGGCGCAAACGAAGACGGCGGCGCCGCGGCGGGCGAGCCGTTCGGCGATCTCCCGCCCGATCCCGCTGGTCGCCCCGGTGACGAGGGCGACGGGACGCGCGGGGCGGTCGGTCGGCGCGATGTCTGTCGTGTCGGTCATCTCGGCTCCCTCGCTTCGGCGAACACGTCACGTGCAGGGTCCCGCAGCCCGCTCAAACCGTGGTCGAGAAGCTCTCGGGCAGGCCCGCGCCGTACGGCCTGGGCCTGATGACCCCTCCGCCGTCGGTGACCAGGTCGAGGGTCGGGTCTCCGGCGAGCATCGCCAGGTGCAGGCGGCGCAGGCGGGCCGAGGGCTCGATGCCGAGTTCCTCGACGAGCTTGGCCCGCAGCCGCTGGAACTCCTCAAGCGCCCGCGACACGTTGCCCGTGCGGTACAGCGCCAGCATGAGCTGGGCACGGAAACCCTCGTGCATGGGGTGCTCGGCGACCAGGACGCTCAGCTCGGGGAGCAGCGCGGCCTGTCTGCCGAGGCGCAGGGCGGCGTCGATGCGCTGTTCGAGCACGCTCATCCGCAGGTGTTCCATGCTCATGATCTCGCGCTGCAGGATCCTGCCGTGCGGGACGTCCACCAGCGCGGGTCCCCGCCACAGCCGCAGCGCCCGTTCGAGCGTGGTCAGGGCCCTGGGGTCGCCCGCCTCGTGCGCGGCGATGCCCGCGGTGGCCTCCGCCTCGAACTCCTCGATGTCGGACCGGCCAGAGCCCCGTTTGAGCATGTAACCGCCGAAGCAGGTGACCAGCAGGTCCTTGGGTGAGCGTCCCTCCCTTGGCTGCGCGGCGGCGATCTTGTTACGCAGTTGGAGCACGTAGGTCTGCAGGGTCGTGGAGGCGCTGCGCGGTATGCGGTCCCCCCAGAGCTCCTCCATCAGGGTGGACACCTGCACCACCCGTTCCCCGCGCAGCGCGAGAAGGGAGAGGACCTGCCGGGGTTTGCCGGCACTCGGCACGACAGAGATTCCGCCTTCGTTGATTCTCAGCGGGCCGAGGACACTGATATCCAACGGATACCTCCCTCTTTATTTACAGGCACTTTACATCCGACGTTGCCAGCACTTTGTCCAGCACCCTCAGAGCCTTACACACATCCATCAGTGAAACCATGTGACCACATCATGATCTTGACTATGAAAAATCCACGGTGATTCATTCCGGTGGCACCCGCACTACAGAACGACACAGTTCACAGCGTTAACGTAGGCGTAACACGCAGGTCACTCCCCCTTCCCCACCCGGCCCTCGCCCCCTTTTCCACGACCGGACCGCCCATTCAGCAGGCCAGAAGGGTGCACATCACTCTCCGCACGCCACCGACTCCGGACAGAAAAAATTCTTTTCGACATTGTGTCAAGTGCGATCTTTCAAATATCCCTGAGATGTCAGCGAAGAGGCGTTTTCAATAGACACCACCCGCCCGTCCATCAAGGGTGCCCACCCGTCAGCGCGGTCTTCCCGAACACCTCCTGGCAGGGAGGCGACGTCATCCACGGGCCACACCCTCTTCCACCCAGAGAGCTGACCCCGTCCTACAACGTCACGCGGCAGATGGCGGAGAATCTGTCCGCTACCTCCGCCAGGCAGAGATCATGGGCGTGTGGAGACCATTCCGATCAGTGAGGCCAGGGATCGGCTGCCCGAACTCGCCGACCGGGCCGCTCGCGAGCACGACCATTTCACTCTCACCCGGAACGGACGGCCACACGCCGTGATCGTGTCCGTGGCCGAGTGGGAGTCCCTCCAGGAAACCCTGGAGCTTCTCGCCGACCTGGTCGAGGCGACGTCCGCCGAGGCACGTGGTGATGTGACCACCGAGGAGGAGATGGCCGCCATCATGGCGAACCGCCTCGGCAGGGCCAGCGTGTGTGCGACCGGCCGCGCGACGTGCCCTGACGACGGGCCTACCCGAGAGCCCGGGAGCTGATCACCGGTGCGCTCGCCAGAGAACCATGGCGTGTCGGCAAACCCCTTCAGAGGGACTTCATGTCGCCGACGTGGGACCTACCGCATCGACGAGGGCAAGCACACGGTGACGGTGCAGGTCATCAAACACCGTCACACCTGACAGCGTCACCGTGGCCAGTCTGTCCTCAGCTACGCCGTACCTCAAAGTGGAAGCAGCCGAACTCGATGGCCCGCACGTGGACCACCGCCGCCTCCTGGTCCTCGAACACCTCGCGCAGGGCCGGGTCCGGGTCCTCGTCGGCGGCCAGGTAGCGGCCCCCCAGGATGTGCCCGTCGGGGGCGTAGATCCGGAGCATCCGGTGCGCCGTGTGCCCCTCCGGCCAGCCGGACCCGGCGCCGGGGCAGTCTCCCGCGTGCACGAAGACCGGCCCCTGCTCGTCGTAGGCGCCCGGGTCCACCCCCCGTTCCGCCGCCCACCGGCGCAGCGGCGCGTACGACAGCAGCGCGATCCGCTCCCCCACTCCCGCCCTGGTCAGGCAGCAGCGCAGCGGGGCGCCCTCCTCCTCGGTGACGAACACCCGGGGCCGCCGGCCCGCGTCGTCACCCTCAAGCAGCTCCTTCACGGTCTGGACGTCGATCGCCCGAATCTCATATCCCATTCCGCCATCGTCGTACGGCCCGCACCCCGGGCACCGGCGCTCCTCGGACCTCACATTTGGGACGGCCAGTTCCGCAGGAGGACGTCGAGGGCGTCCAGGTTCCTGGCCCAGGAGGCGTCGACCGCCTGCGAATGGCTGAACCCGCCCGCCGTCTCCAGGCTGACGTATCCGTGGAAGAAGCCGTGCAGCAGCCGTACCGCATCGGTCTGGGCGGGCTCCGGCAGGTCGTAGCCGCGCAGCAGCGCCCGCGTCATCTCCGAGTGCCGGGTCGCCGCCTCGGCTGAGGCGCTGTCCGGGTCCAGTTCGAAGCGTGTCGCGGCGTATCTCCCGGGATGCTCCCTGGCGTAGTCGCGGTAGGCGTTGGCGAAGGCCACCAGCGCGTCCTTACCGGAACGCCCCGCCAGCGCGGCGGCGGCCCGCTCCGCCAGCTCGGTCAGGGCGAGGATCGCCACCTTCGTCCGGAGGTCGCGCACGTTCCTGATGTGGGAGTACATGCTCGCGTCCGTGACGCCGAACCCGCGTGCGAGCGCCGAGACGGTCACGTTCTCGAAGCCGATCTCGTCGGCCAGATCCGCCGCCGCCCTCGTCAGCCGCTCGACGGTCACTCCCGCGCGTGCCATGCGCCTCCCTCTGCCTACTTAGTGGGTTTAAGCATTTGCCTAGACCTCCTAAGAAAGGATAGCGTCCCCGCCATGAGACCGGTTACCGAGCGCGACCTCCGCGCGTCGTTCGTCAACTGCACCAAGGGGGAGGCGAAGCGGCTGGCCGTACCCCGCGATCTGGCCACGCGGCCCTGGGACGACCTGGACTTCCTCGGCTGGCGCGACCCCGCCTCCCCGGAGCGGGCCTATCTGGTCGCCGAGTCCGGCGACGGCCTCATCGGCATAGCTCTGCGCCAGGCAGCCCCCCACGCCGGTCATGTACGGCGAAGCATGTGCTCACTGTGCCTGACCATGCACCCCGGGGACGGCGTATGCCTGCTGACCGCCCGCAGGGCCGGAAAGACCGGACAGCAGGGAAACTCCGTCGGCGCCTACATCTGCACCGACCTGGCCTGCTCCCTCTACCTACGCGGCAAGAAAGAAGCCGCCCCCGGCGCCCGCCTCCACGAGTCCCTGACCCTGGAAGAACAGATAACCCGCACCACCACAAATCTCACGACCTTCCTGAACAAGGTCGTCGAGTGACCCCGTCCCCTCAGAGATAGGCCGCTTCCTCGCGGTCGTGGCTCGGCTCGGCGGGGAAGCCCTTCGCCACCAGGAGCACTCCCAGGGCGACCTCGAACAGGCCGCCCGGGATCGACAGGGTGACGCCGACGCCGTACCCGAGGACCTCAAGGATCGCCCCCGTCGCGAAGACCGCGTACCCCACCATCCCCCATATCGCCATGAACCTGGGCACGAGTCTCGCCTGGAACAGGACGCGGCAGAACATCAGGCTGCCGAGGCCCAGGGAGATCATGGCGATCTGGTAGGCGTAGAGGTTCCCCTGCCGGGCGACGGAGGCCAGCGACGGCAGGGCGGAGGCGTCCCGCGCGAGGGGGATCAGCAGCAGCAGGAAGACGACCCCGACGGCCAGCATCACCGCCTCGACCACCCTGGAGACCAGGTAGACGTGGGCGGAGAGTTCGTGGTGACGCCTCAGGACGGGGAACATCAGCACCCCGATGCCCGCGACGGCGGCGGAGTTGGCCAGCATCAACAGCGCTCCCGCCCCCGTTCGCGCCTGGTCGGCGGCCTCCCCGGAACCGGCCAGGGCGTTGCCCGTCATGTAGACGACGAACGCGAGCAGGAAGAGGGCGCCCACGGCTCGCCCCGTTGTTCTCACTGACATTTCTACCTTCCCCACCGCACCCGATCCTCGGAGCGTCCTCGTACTAAGTACGGCCAAGGTAACGTACTAAGTACGAAAGGACAATCGCCGGGGAGGATGATGGCTCCGCTCAGCCGGGAACGGGTGTTGCACGGCGCACTCGCGGTCGCCGACGCCGGGGGAATCGGATCGCTGACGATCCGTTCGCTCGCCCAGGCACTCGGCGTCAAGCCGATGTCGGTCTACCACCACGTCGCCAACAAGGACGAGATCCTCGACGGCATCGTCGATCTCGTCTTCCAGGAGATCGAACTGCCGTCGGCCGACGGCGACTGGCGTTCGGAGCTCAGGCGGCGGGCGGAGTCGGCCCGCCGCGTGCTGAGGCGCCATCCCTGGGCGCTCGGGCTCCTGGAGTCACGGACCACCCCGGGGCCCGCGACCCTGCGGCACCACAACGCGGTCCTCGGCATCCTGCGCGGGGCGGGCTTCTCGGTGCGGATGGCCGCCCACGCCTACGCGCTGCTCGACAGCTACGTGTACGGCTTCGCCCTCCAGGAGACGACTCTGCCCTTCGACGGCCCGCAGAGCGTGACCGACGTCGTCGAACCGATGACACGGCAGGCCTTCGCCGACGCCTACCCCCACCTCGTCGAGATGGCGACCGAACACGTCCTCAGGCCCGGCTACGACTTCGGCGACGAGTTCGACTTCGGCCTCGACGTGATCCTCGACGCCCTCACCCAGAAGAAGTGACTTACCGGGCGGAGACCCCAAGAGAGCCCCCGCCCGGTGACTCAGACCTGTTCGAGGGGCAGCAGACCCCGGACGCTGCGGCAGACGCCGTCGCTGGCGGCCGAGGCGGCGAGGCGCTCGGCGTCCGGCGTGCCGTACTCCGTGGTCCGCTGACGGATCCGGCGCCCCGTCGGCGCCACCATCTCCCCGATCTCGGTGATCGTCTTGAACGAGCCGTTCTCCGAGCCCGCCATCCGGCTGATCGTCTCCTCCATCAGTGTGCCGCCCAGGTCGTTGACGCCGCCCTGGAGCACCTGACGGCACAGGTCGTCACGGAGTTTGACCCACGAGCACTGGATGTTGTCGATCGCGCCGTGCAGCAGGATCCTGGCCAGCGCGTGCACGGCGCGGTTCTCCCGTGCCGTCGGCCCCGGCCTGGCGATCCCGGCCAGGTAGATGGGCGCGCTGTGGTGCACGAACGGCAGCAGGACGAACTCCGAGAAACCGCCCGTCTCCTCCTGCATGCGGCGGATGAGCCGGATGTGCCGTACCCAGTGGGCGTGGGTGTCCACGTGGCCGTACATCATCGTCGAGGTCGTCGGAATGCCCACCCTGTGCGCGGTCGAGATGACCTCGACCCACTCCTTGGCGGGCAGTTTGCCCTTGGTCAGCACCCAGCGCACGTCGTCGTCGAGGATCTCGGCGGCGGTGCCGGGCAGCGAGTCGACCCCGGCCTCCCGCGCGGCGACGAGCCAGTCCTCGATCGACAGGTTCGTACGGCTCGCGCCGTTGATGACCTCCATCGGGGAGAAGGCGTGGACGTGCATCCCCGGCACCCGCGCCTTGACCGCCCTGGCGATGTCGAAATAGGCGTCGCCCGGCATGTCGGGATGGATGCCGCCCTGCATGCACACCTCGGTCGCCCCGGCCTGCCAGCCCTCCCACGCCCGGTCGGCGACCTGCTCCAGGCTGAGGGTGTAGGCGTCGGCGTCGGTACGGCGCTGCGCGAACGCGCAGAAGCGGCAGCCGGTGTAGCAGACGTTGGTGAAGTTGATGTTGCGGTTGACCACGTAGGTCACGTCGTCGCCGACCGCCTGCCTGCGCAGGTCGTCGGCGATCCGGCACAGTTCCTCAAGGGCGGCGTCGTCGGCCCCTGCCCCGTTCTGGTCGCCCGCCACGTCGAGCAGGGCGATCGCCTCCTCCTCGGTCAGCGCGGCGGGGTTCTCCGCGGCCCGCCGCAGGGCCCTGCCGACCTCGCCGACCAGTGCCGAGGGAGCGGCGGCCGCGGGAAGCCGTTCCCGCAGCGCGTCCCAGTCGCCGTAGACGTTGTCGAAGTCCTCGCGGCGGTCACCGGTGCGCCCCTCGGTGTCCACAGCGGTGTGCAGGTCGGTACGGCCCGCGGAGACGAAGCCGCCGTCAGGCTCCTGCCAGGGGCGGCCGACCAGCACGGCGTCCTCGCGGGCCAGGCCCGTCTCCGGGTCGGCGAGGGCCGCGACGTGCGCGCTCAGCCGGGGGTCGAGCCAGGGCTCGCCCGCGAGCACGTACTCCGGATAGATCGTCAGCCGTTCCCGCAGTGTGAAACCGGAGGCCGCGGTCCTGGCGGCCAGTTCGTCGATCTGCGGCCACGGCCGTTCCGGGTTGACGTGGTCGGGGGTCAGCGGCGAGACGCCGCCCCAGTCGTCGATCCCGGCCCTGATCATCAGGTCGTACTCGGAGTCGACCAGGTTCGGCGGCGCCTGCACCCGCATGCGGGGACCGAGGACCAGCCGGGCTACCGCGATCGTGGCGGCCAACTCCTGGAGGTCGGCGTCGGGCATGCCGCGCATCGCGGTGTCCGGTTTCGCGCGGAAGTTCTGGACGATCGTCTCCTGGAGCCCGCCGTACTCCCTGGCGATCCTGCGCAGCGCGAACAGCGACTCGGCCCTGTCCTGCACGGTCTCGCCGATACCGATGAGGATGCCGCTGGTGAAGGGCACGTTGCTGCGGCCCGCGTCCTCAAGCACGCGCAGCCGTACGGCCGGATCCTTGTCGGGTGAGCCGTAGTGCGGCATGCCCTTGACCTCGAACAGCTCCCGTGAGGTCGTCTCCAGCATCATGCCCATCGACGGCGCGACCGGCTTGAGGCGTTGCAGGTCACGCCAGGTCATGACGCCCGGGTTGAGGTGCGGCAGCAGGCCGGTCTCCTCAAGGACCCTGATGGCCATCGCGCGGACGTAGGAGAGCGTGTCGTCGTAGCCGTGCGCGTCCAGCCACTCGCGGGCCTGGTGCCAGCGGTCCTCCGGACGGTCGCCGAGAGTGAAGAGCGCCTCCTTGCACCCCATCGCGGCGCCCTGCCTGGCGATCTCCAGCACCTCGTCGGGGCTCAGGAACACGCTCTCCAGCTTGTGCGGGGCCGTCGCGAACGTGCAGTATCCGCAGCGGTCACGACACAGGCGGGTCAGCGGTATGAAGACCTTGCGGCTGTAGGTGATGGTTCCCTGCCGTCCGACGGCTTCGAGACCCGCGTCCCTGACCCGTCCCGCGTGTTCGAGCAGGGTTTCGAGGTGGCCGTCCCTGGCGTGCAGGAGAACGGTGGCTTCGGTGAGATCAAGAGCTTTGCCGTCACGGGCGCGGGCCAGGGCCCTGCGCATCGCGCTGTCGGTGGGGTTGACGCTCATGACGGCACATTACGACCCGGCCGCCGGTGAGCCGGGCGCGGGGTGGGGCTGGGACTTCAGCACTGCTTAACCACACGCTCAAGCAAATCTCGATGGACGTAAATTATTGCGCTTGCATATATTTAGGACGTCCCCCTGGAAACCGCTCTCTCAGGAGTCACGATGCCCTGGTTCCTTCTCGTCCTGCTGGCCGTGTCCGCGCTGGCCCCGCTGATCGGCACCGACACCCGTGACAGCCGCGACTGGCGCGACGAAGAAGCCCCCGAGGTCCGAAGAAGAACCCCGCTCAGAACGAGCGATAGTCCCGTACCCGTGCCCTCGGCCCCCGTGCGGGCGGGCGTTCGCCGGCCAACCTCAGCAACCTGCTGACCCGGTGGCGGTGCCCCAGATAGGGGGCCAGTAGCCGCAACATGCCCGCGTCGTCGGTCCGCTGCCCGGTCAGCGCCCAGCCGACCAGCGACGACAGGTGATAGTCGCCGACGGAGAGCGCGTCCGCGTCCCCGTGCGAACGCTGACGCACCTCCGCCGACGTCCACACCCCGACCCCCGGCAGCGCCCGCAGCAGCAGGTCCGTCGCGGCGCTGTCCCCCGCCGCCTCCAGCTTCGCGGCGTGCCTGGCGGCGTTCACGATCGTCCTGGCCCGTACGGCCTCGGCCCCCGCCCTGTGCCAGTCCCACGAGGGGATCGACCGCCACACCTCGGGTTCGGGAAAGACCCGCATCCCCTCTGGCGCGGGCCCCGGCGCCGGTTCGCCGTAGCGGTGCAGCAGCCACCGCCACGCCCGCCAGCCCTCCTCACTGACAACCTTCTGCTCCAGTACGGCGGGCACCAGCGACTCGAAGACCCGGAAGGTCCGTCCGATCCTGAGTCCCTCGTGCCGTTTCGCGGCGCGCCGTACGACCTCGTGCTCGGGGGTGAAGCCCGAGGCGTCGTCGTCCTCGCCGAGCAGCGCGGGCAGCGTCTCCAGCAGCCATCCGGCCCCAGGACCCCACGCGGCGCCGACGACGCCCCCGGCAGACCCCCCGACAGACATGGCGACCCGCAGCGTGCCCGGCCCGTCGGGGGTGGCGCAGGTGCGCCAGAACGCCCCGTCGGCGGTGTGCCGCCAGGCGGGGTCCGTGGGACCGTGCCGCAACGGGCGCAGGGTCGCCCTCAGGTCGAGCGGCCTGTCCGGCCGCCACCGCCTTTCCACCGAAGAAACCGACCGGGAACGTCAGCGGTCGCTGGAGAACCGGATGGCGCACTCGGGCAGCACGATGCCCGGCCAGACACGGCTGCCCGCCAGGAGTTCGTTGCCCGGCCCCACGACGGCGCCGTCCCCGACCACCACGTCCCGCAGGACCGCGCCCGGCTCGATCCTGGCGCCAATGCCGACGACCGAGTCGGTCACGGACGCCCCGGCGCGGATCACGCAGTCGTCGCCGAGCACGCTGCCGGAGACCTGCGCGCCCGCCTCGACGACCGCCCGGGCGCCGACGACCGAGCCGCCGTCCACCTTCGCCCCCGCGTCGACCACGGCGCCGGGCAGCGCCAGCAGGTCGCCGGTCGGGCCCGGCAGCGCCGGGGAGGCCAGACGGCCGAGGACCAGGTCGCGGGAGCCCTGGACGAACGCGCCGGGCGTGCCGACGTCCAGCCAGTAGGAGGCGTCGGCGTAGCCGAGCACCAGGGCGCCGTCCTCGATGAGGCCGGGGAAGGTCTCCCGTTCGACGGAGACGACCTCGCCCGCCGGGATGGTGTCGATCACCGACCGGGTGAAGACGTAGCAGCCCGCGTTGATCCGGTTGGTGACCGGGTTGGGGGTCTTCTCCAGGAACGCGGTCACCCGGCCGTCCTCGTCGGTCGGCACGCAGCCGAAACGCGAGGGGTCCTCAACCTCGGTCAGGTGCAACGTCACCGCGGCCTGTCTGGCGGTGTGCCTGGCCACCTGGTCGCCGATGTCGTGGCCGGACAAGATGTCACCGTTGAGCACCAGCACCGGGGCGTCGGGGCCGCAGGTCAGCGCGTCGGCGGCGTTCCTGATGGCGCCCCCGGTGCCCAGCGGCGTCTCCTCCGTCATGTACTCAAGGGAGAGCCCGAAGGCCGAGCCGTCCCCGAACGCCTCGGAGAACATCTCGGCCCGGTAGGAGGTGGCGAACACGATGCGCCGCACCCCGAACGAACGGGCCCGCGCGAGCTGGTGCGCCAGGAAGGGGACCCCCGCCGTGGGCAGCAGCGGCTTCGGGGTGCCCAGGGTCAGCGGACGCAGTCGCGTTCCTTGTCCTCCGACAAGAAGAATCGCCTCAAGTTCCGGCAAAGGGGTCTCCATCATCCCGCGAGATTAGCTCACCGTTCAACGACACGCTGAATAGCCCATTAATCGATAGAAGATCGATTCTTTCGTTAATCGAGCGCGCGCTGATAGGACAACAGATGGGCCTCGGCCGAGGCGTCCCAGGTGAACTCCTTCGCCCTGGCCTGTCCCGCCGTGGAAAGGGCGTCGCGGTGATCCTCGGAGGTCAGCAGCGAGCGCAGCGCGTCGGCGATGCTGGCCGCGTCGGGCTCGGTGTAGGCCACCGCGTCCCCGCCGACCTCGGGCAGCGAGGTGCGGTGCGTGGTGAGCACCGGCGTGCCGCAGGCCATGGCCTCAAGCACGGGAAGCCCGAAGCCCTCCCCCCGCGAGGGGAAGGCCGCCACCAGCGCGCCGCCGAGGAAGCCGGACAGGTCGGAGAAGGCCAGGAAACCGGGCCTGACGACCCTGACGTCCGAGGGCACCTCGTTGATCGCCGCGTCCACGTCCGCCTCGTGGACGCCACCCGCCAGCACGAGCGCGGGCGGGAAGGGCAGGTCACGCACCGCCCCGGCGAACCCCCTGATCAGGTTCGGCAGGTTCTTGCGGGGCTCCATCGGCCCGAGGAAGGCCACGTACGGCGTGCCGTGCAGGCCGAGCCGGTCGGCCGCGTGCGTCAGCTCCCGCTCGGAGGGGCGGTGGAAGAGCCGTGGATCGACCCCGTGGTAGGCCACGTCGATCCTGGTCGGGTCGGCGGTCAGCACCCTGACCAGCTCGTCCCGCGTCGCCTTCGACGGGACGACGACCCGTGCCGCGTGCCGTACGGCGGTGCGGGTGGCCGAGCGGAAGAAGGAGGCCCTGACCGTGTCGTGCTGGGACGCCTCGGTGAACCACGTGACGTCGTGCACGGTCACCACGGTCGGCAGCCCCGAGCGCAGCGGCATCGAGTAGTAGGGGGCGTGGATCACCTGGGCCCCCACCTGCTGGGCGACGACCGGCAGCCCGGTCTGCTCCCAGGCGATCCTGGCGGCGCGGTTGGCGATGCCGAGCGGTCCTGGAACGATCCTGGCCGAGGGCGCGAGCGCGGCGTAGCGTTCGGCGTCGGCGCGTTGGCACACGATCGCCAGATCGGCTCCCGCCCGGTCAAGCGCGGCGAGAAGTCCGTCGACATATCTGATCAGAGCACCGCGGTCGGCTGGTACCGCGGCGGCGTCGACGAGCACTCGGGGCGTCAAGAACGATCACTCCCCCTCAAGGGTCCACGCGGGATCCTTCTCCCATTTCCCCCTCACTCTATTGCGAGCGTCTCCGAAAACGTGGGGTAAATCACACGGGTTTTCCCGTTGTTTGATCGTGCGTGGGACCGACGTCACGACGGGCGGCGAAACCCGCCGCACCGGCGCAAACGAGGTCACCCACAATGATCACGATTCTGGAGCAGAGCGCCACCGTGATCGCCTGCCCCTGGCTCAGCACCGGGGCCAGGATCGCGACCATGGCCACCTCCCGCACCCCGGCTCCCGCGGGGACGACGAACGTCATGATGCCCAGGCACCACGACAGCGCGAAAGCCCCGACGGAGAAGACGATCGCGGAGAGCCCAGAGGGCCCGAAGTCGTGGACGATCGCCGCCAGGTGCAGGCCGTACGCGGTCCAGCCGAGCAGCGCCCAGCCGAGCGCGGTGAGCATGCCCCTGCGGGTGAGCGGCCGTTCGAGCGGCTCGCGCCGCAGCTTGCGCAGCCCGAACCCGAGGACCGCGTTGACCACCCGGGGCTCGAAGGCCACCGCGAGCACCGGGATCAGCAGGAACACCCAGGCGTACGGCGCCGCGGAGCCCGGCATGGCGGCCAGCAGCGTCACCCCCGAGATGACCAGGCCGCTGCCGAGCTGCACCGGCATCGTCAGGAAGAACGCCGCCGCGCTGCGTGACCTGGGCACGCCGAGTTCCTTGCCCATCTCCATCTGGGCCAGGACCGGCCACAGCGAGCCGGGGATGTACTTGCCGAGCTGACCGACGAAGAAGACCTTGGCGGCGGGGCGCAGCGGCAGCGGCGAGCCGAGGTCGGCCAGCAGCGCCCGCCACGTCATCATGCCGCCGCCGAGCGCCGCGATGACGGCCAGCAGCGACAGGACCAGACCCGGCCAGGAGAGGAGGGCGAACCCGGCGCGGATGTCGTCCCACTGCCTGGCGACCACCCACGTCCCGAAGCCCAGCGCCACGACCAGGAACGCGACGCGAACCAGGCGTTTCACATTCACAGGGGAAGCACCGGCTCCGGCGGCTGCGGCAGGGACGGCCCGGCCGGACGGCGATTCCCCTTGGTCGCCACCCACAGGTAGGTCGGCACGACCGGAAGCAGCGCGCCCAGGACGGGCCTGGGAGTCCGGGACAGCACGCCCTCCGCCACCCGGCCGACCGCGCCGGGGAACAGCTCGGAGCCCGCGAACTCCGCGGGGGTCGCGAGCACCGGGAAGGTGTAGTCCCACACCCGCAGCCCTCTGACCATCCGGCGCAGTCCACGGCGGGTCCGGTAGCGCTCGTAGTAGCTGTCGGCCCGCCCGGACAGGCGCACGTAGCGGTCGGCGAGCGCGGGCGGCAGGTAGGACAGGAACGGCAGCTTGTAGTGCGGCTCCATCACCCCGAGCCGGTTGCCGAGACCGAGGTAGAGCACGCCGTCGGGGGCCAGCACCCGGCGCATCTCCGCCATGATCGCGTCGGGGTCCACCACGTGCTCGTAGATGTGGTTGAAGACCAGCACGTCCACGGAGTCGTCGGGGAAGGGCAGCGCCGTACCGTCCGCGCAGAGGAACCGGACCCGCTCGCCGAAGCGCGCCGACGCCTTGCGCAGGCCGGGCACGTCGATGTCCACGCCGAAGGTCCGGTGCGCGCCCGCCGCCGCCAGCTCGTCGGCGATGAACCCCGCCGAGCAGCCGATGTCGGCGACCGTCAGGCCTTCAAGGACCCGTTCCTTCCTGCCGAGGAAGTGGCCGAGCACCGCCACGATCTTGGCGGCCTTGCGGCGGCGTTTCTCCTCGTCCAGCATGGCCGCCTGGAACTCGGAGTACTCCAGCTGCGCAACCCGCTCGCCGCCCATCGCCCGCTCACCGCTCCTCGTCATCACCGGCCCCTGCCCTCCGCCGGGCAAGCGTACCGGCGCGTCGTCACTCTCACCGGTCACCCACGAGAGCCGCGAGGTAGGCGGCCCAGTAGGGGTCGGGATCGACCGGCTTGACCCCGGCGCGCAGCCGTTCCGGCTCTCCCGGCCGGTAGAACGCCTCAAGCGCAGCCCGCAGGGACTCCACGGAACCCGGCTCGACCAGCAGGCCGTCAACGCCGTCGGTGACGTGGTTTCCCAGCGTCCCCACCCGGCTGGCGATCACCGGCACACCCTGCTCGTGCCCGAGCCACACCTGCTGGCTCGCCGTACCGCCACGGTAGGGCAGGACCAGCGCGTCCACGTCGGCGAACAGCCCGGGCACCTCGGTGTCGGCAACGTAGCCGGGCCGCAGCTCCACCCTGCCGGTCAGTCCGAGTCGCGCGACCAGCGCCTTCGTCTCGTCGAGGCCACCCCAGAACTCCCCGGCGACGCGCAGCGAGACCCCCTCGGGTAGCGCGCGGATCAGCACGTCGAGCCCCTTGTAGGGACGGACCAGGCCGAAGAACAGCAGCCGGTTGGCGACCTCTCCGCTCGTGCGCGCCCGGCCGCGCAGCACGGCGGGCAGGTGCGGCGCCATCTCGGCGACCGTCACCGGGGCGGGCGTCAGCCCCCCGGCCAGCTCCCCCTGCGCCGGGGAGTGCGCCACCACCCCGTCAACCCTGCGCAACAGCGCCCGCATCAACGGCACGTCGTACGGCTTGCGCTCGTGGGGCAGCACGTTGTGGCACAGCGCCACGACCCGGGTGCGGCGGCGCAGGCCGTACAGGATGCCGAGGTAGGCGGGCACCTGCACCGGGCTGAGCACGACGAGGATCACCAGGTCGGCACCGGCGAGGCGGCGCCCGGCGCGCACCCAGCCGTCGGGGCGGCGCCAGTCGAGGTCGCGCAGCACGTTGGGGAAGGGGGCGCCGTCGGGGGTGTCCACGGTCTGCGTGCCGGGATACAGGAAGGAGGGGTACTGCGCCCGCCACGACTCGATCAGCACGTCGTGCCCTGCCGCCCGCAGGCGGTGGGCCAGCTCCGTGGTGTGCGCGACCCCGCCGCCCTTGTAGGGGTGGGCGGGCCCGACGATCGCGACGCGCATCTACTCGCTCCTGGAGCGCACGATGAGGTCGGCCAGCAGCGCGAGCGAGCCGATGAGCAGGCCGGACAGGAAGATGACGATGGTGTTGCTGGTCAGGTAGAACCCGTAGCGGATCATGTCCACCACGCCCTTGACCAGGCCGATGCCGACCAGCCACAGCGCGGGCGGCATGAGGACCTTGAGCGGGTTGAAGTACATGACCATCCGCAGCACCTGCAGGATGTAGCGGTAGGCGTCGGAGATGAAGCTGAACTTGGACTTGCCGGCCCGCTTGCTGTAGTCGATCGGCAGGTAGTAGATGTCGTGCTGGTTCGACAGGAACGACAGCGTGATCGTGGTGACGCAGGAGAAGCCGGGGGGCAGCAGCCTGAGGTACGGCTTGGCGACCGACTTGCGGAAGGCCCGCAGCCCGCTGTTCAGGTCGGGGATCTTCTGCCCGGCGAGCCGTTCCGCCACCTTGCGGATGAACCACTTCGCGGGCACCCGCAGGAGCTTGTGCGAGCCCTCCTCGGTGGTCCGCGCGCCGACGACCTGGTCGATCGTCGCGTCCTTCTCCAGGATCGCCACCAGCTCGGGGATGCGCTCGTTCGGGTAGGTCATGTCCGCGTCGGTCCACACGACGATCTCGCCCCTGGCCTCCTGCGTGCCGATCCTGCGCACGGTGCCCGAGCCGCCGTTGCGGTGGAAGGCCCGCACCCGCATGTTGGGGAAGCGCGGCGCTGCCTCGTGCAGCCTGGCCAGGGTCGCGTCGGTGGAGAAGTCGTCCACGGCCACGAGTTCGTAGGTGTAACCGCTCTCGTCCATGGCCCTGCAGATGCGCTCGACCTCGTCGATGACATGGTTCTGCTCGTTGTAACAGGGCAGGACGATGGTGACGTACGGCGTTGCGTCCACGGCGGTTCCACTCTTCGGCGTCTCGGGCGTGCTCACGTCGGGCGAGGATACTCTGCCCGGCTGGCGGGCGGATCCACTTCGCCCGTCCGGCTCAGCCCTCTCCCACGGCCTCGCCGAGGCTCACGCCCGGCAGTTTCTCCATCGTCGCGGCGAACGACCGGGCACCCGAGGGGTCGGCGAGCCTGACGTAGTAGCCCTCGGAGGCGGGCGCCGAGTCGGGCAGGCGTCTTGCCGTCATGAAGGACAGGACGCGTCTGGCGTGCGCGGCGTCCTCGACGTAGACGTGCTCGACCTCCGCCATGCCCGCCAGCCTGGCCTCGACGGCCCTGCGCTCCTGGGAGGTGACCGGGCCGCGTCCCTCGCAGTCGTCCGGCCCGCACAGCGTGACGTGGGCGTCGGCCTTGCCGTGCCAGAAGTGGTGGCCGTAGGCGGCGGTGTTGGCGACGCCGGGAACCGGGTTGAGCGTCCCGGGGAAGGGGGCGATGTCGGCCCGGTCGCGGAGCGTCCCGACGAACGACTCCGGCAGGTCCCTGGCCTCGACGACGGAGAGCATGATCTCGTCGTCGGCGTAGGCCCTGCGGTAGTCCGCCAGCGCCTCCTGACGGGAGACGAACCGCACGTTCCTCACCTGGGGCATCGCCCGCAGCCTCGCGTCGAGGGCGCGCCGCTGCTCGGCGGTCGCGGCCTTACCGTGGCAGTTCTTCCCCGGCGCGCCGTCCCAGCACAGGAAGACGGAGAACGTCCCGCCCTTCGGCCACGGCCCCCTGGGCGGCGGGGAGAACTTCCCGTCGGTGACGCCCTGCGTGACCCTGGGGGACGGCGCCGCCTGTGCGGCCTGCGCGCTCACCGGCAGCACCGCGGCCACCGCGATCCCGCACAGTACGGCACGGCGGACCCGTGCCCGCGCGCCACTTCCGAAAACCATGGCGTCCAATGCGTCACCCACCGCGCTAACCAGACGTTCTTCACAACAGCCATGAATGGATATCACGGATTCGATCACCGTTCGACGGCAGGACCCCTTGCCAACCGAACCGTTACCTACGGGACTCAGGAGGCGGGTGGGACGGTCATCCAGGCGTCCACGGCCATCGACCAGGTGCCGTTCGGCGGATCGACGAGGGAACGCTCGTCCTGGCGGGCCCGCAGCTTCATCACCTGCACCGGCTCGCCGTACGGGGCCAGTTGGTCGGCCCTGACCGCGAGCAGGACGGGCACCCTGCCCGCGGCGCGGATGTGGCCGACCAGGCGGTCGACGTCGGCCGGGACGGGGATGTCCGCGCCCTCGCGGTAGAAGACCCTGGCGGTCGGCACGCCGCAGGTGCCCCGGACGACCTGGGTGAGCCGGTCGCCGGTGACCCGCTCGACGATCAGCGCGGAGGCGTTGGCGGGCAGGGCCGCGCACATCGCCTCGACCGCGGCGCGCTCACCACGCTCGACCGGGGTGAAGGCCACGCCCGCCGAGGTGACCACGGGCGGGACGAGCAGCAACAGCACCCCCGCCACGACCAGCCCACGCTGTACGGCCCTGCCGTACCCCAGCCTGCGGGCCTTGTCCCTGACCCAGCGCAGGCCCCAGACCGACAGCAGGGCCAGGCCGGGGATGACGACGGGCACCAGGCGCCGGGAGGCCCACGGGTGGTCGGGGGTGATGGAGGGCAGCAGCAGGGTGGCGAACGTGGTCCAGCCGACCACGGCCAGCGGCAGCAGCCAGCCGAACCCGCGCCGCCTGACCAGCCTGCGCGTCAGCAGGGCGGCGGCCATCGTGGCCAGCGCGACGGCCGGAATGCCGAGGTACCAGATCACCCAGTAGAGCGACTCCTCGTAGTAGAGCCGGGTGGGGTCCGGCGCCAGGCCGTTGTCCGTCTGGGTGCGCTGGATGAACGCGGCGTTGAGCGCGTCCTCGGGGGTCACCGGGATGCGGATCACGGTCTGCAGCCACGGCCTGGCCACGAAGACCGCGACGGCCAGCACGACCAGGCCCGCGGCCACCTCGGGAAGCCAGCGCAGCCGTACGGCCCGGCGCAGGAAGGGGGCGAGCACCGGCGCCAGGGCGGCGGCGGCCAGGGTGAGGAGCAGGACCGCGCCGCAGATGGCCAGCAGCGGCCTGACCGAGCCTCCCAGGTAGGTGAGGTACGGCCTGGACAGGAAGTAGGCGGCGGCCAGGCCGATCCCGGTGCCCACGGCGAGGCCGCACAGCAGCGGCAGGCCGAGCCGCCCCTCCTGACGGCCGCCGACCCTGCGCATGGCAATCAGCAGCCCGGCGTAGGCGAGCACGGGCAGGATGTCCCGCAGGCCGTCGATCCTGACCAGCACGGCCAGCCCGAACACCAGGCCCGCCAGGTCGGCGCCCGCGACGGCACCGTAGGCCTGGGCCGCGCGGACCAGCCCGGGGCGCTCCCCCGAGGGGACGGGCGGCAGGTAGCCGAGCCCCATGACGCCGGAACGCAGCCTTGCCCTGGCGTCGTGGATCAGCACGAGCCCGCCGAAGAGCATGATCAGGGACGGGATCTCGCTGAAGGTCGTCCGCGAGGTGTAGAGGATCGGCAGGCTGACCGCGAACACCAGGGCGGCCAGCGGAGCCCAGCGGGCGCCGACGAACCGCGCCACGAGCCCGGAGAAGACCAGCACCGCCAGGGCGCCGAGCAGCGGGGGAACCAGCAGCAGGCCGCCGAGCCCGCCGAGCCAGTGGCCGAGCGCCTGGATCATCGGCGGTCCCGGCATGAACTGCGGCACGACCGCGCCGCCGAAGTCGTAGAAGCCCATGCTCCCGAAGCGCAGTGCGGGATCGGGGCCGCCGAAGGCCGCCTCCTGGTACGGGATCGGCAGCGAGCCGTGCTCGGCGAGCCAGACGGCGTACTGCGCGTAGGTCGCCGGGTCACGGCGGACGATCAGCTGCTCGCTGCCGAACACCGTGTTGAAGACCGCCGAACCGAGGGCGACGGCGACGACCGCCGCGGTCTGTCCCGCGGTCGCCTCGACCGTCTCCGGCAGGCGGCGCAGGCCGTAGCGGCACAGCAGCGCCGCGACCAGCAGGCCGAGCGGCAGCGCGGCCAGCGGCCTGAACCAGCCGAGCATCAGCAGCGTGAACCCGGCCAGCAGCCAGCCCGCCAGAAGGAGCGCGGGCACGGCGGAGAGCACGGCGAGCACCCTGCCCGCCGTGGGTCCGCGCGCGCTGTCCCACGGGCCGATCCTCATGGCTGGCCCCGAGCGTAGCGGCAGCGCCGCGCGACGGCGACGGGGGCGCGCGACGGGCGGCCCCGAGCGGGTAGCGTACGCGCAGCGTGCGAAGGGGGCAGCGGTGGTCGGGTGGGTGCGGGGGCGCCGAGGGCTTCCTGACGGGCTTTCCCTGGCCCTGCCGGGGGCGTTGCGGGAGCGGTGGTTCCTGGTGGTGCTCGGTCTCGGGGCCGCCCTGCGGGCGCTGGCCATGCTCGGCTACCGGCCCGCGCTGTGGTTCCCCGACTCCTACACCTACGTGGTCACCGCGATGCGGCCCAGGCCCGACCTGGTCCGTCCCGCCGGTTACTCGATGTTCCTGCGGCTGTTCGAGCCCTTCCACAGCTTCGCCGTCGTCGCGGGAGTCCAGCACCTGCTGGGGCTGCTGACGGGGGTGCTGGTCTACCTCACCGCGCGGCGGCTGCGCGCCCCCGCCTGGGCCGCGACGCTCGCCTGCGTCCCCATCCTGCTCGACGCCTACCAGATCGAGCTTGAGCACCTGCTGGTCTCCGACACGCTGTTCACGACGCTCGTGGTCGCCGCCGTCTGCCTGGCCGTACGGCGGGCCGACGGGCGGGGGTGGGTGGTCAGGGCGAGCGCGATCGGGCTGCTGGTGGCCGGGGCGACGCTGACCAGGACGGTCGGGCTGCCGCTGGTCGCGCTGCTGGGCGCGTGGCTGCTCTACCGGGAGCGGGGCCGGGTGGCGGTCGCGGCGGTGACGCTGGCCGCCGCGGCGCTGCCGATCGTGGGCTACGGGGTCTGGTTCCACGCGACCACCGGCCGGATCGGCCTGGTCGGGGCGAACGGCGCCTTCCTCTACGCCAAGACGATGACGTTCGCCGACTGCGCGGTGATGAAGCCCTCTCCCGAGTTGGCCGTCCTGTGCGACCCTCGCCCTCCGGCGCAGCGGCCTCCCTCGCAGGAGTACATCTGGGACCCGGCGTCTCCGCTGGTCAAGCTGCCGGGCATCACCTTCACCCGGGAGACCGACGCGCTGGCCGGGGAGTTCGCCTCGCTGGCCATCCGGAGTCAGCCACTGGACTATCTGGGCTCGGTCCTGACGGAACTCGGCCGCTCCTTCACCCTGGACCGGCCGGTCTATCCCGACCAGGAGATCTACGACCACTACCTGTTCCCGGTCACGACGCCGGAGCCGCCCGGGCGCTACCCGGCCGTCGTCGGCGCCGGCTTCGCCCAGCGCTACGAGCGGGGACCGATCGACACCGAGGTCGTCGAGCCGTACGCGGGCTGGATGCGGGCCTACCAGGGTGTCGCCGCCCTGCCCGGCGCCGCGCTGCTGGTGATCCTGCTCGTCCCCCCGGTGGTCGCGGTCGTACGGCGGGCGGAGCTTTCGACGGCGTGGGTGCTGCCGTGGGCGACGGCGGTGACGCTGCTGGTCATGCCCGCCGCGGTGGCCGAGTTCGACTACCGCTACGTGCTGCCCGCCGTACCACTGGCCGGGCTTGCAGCGGCTTTCGCCGCGAGTAAACCTTCTTTCAGTAACATTCCAAGAAATGTCCGTATTTGAGTATGCTGGGCCGCCGTATCATCACGAAGGCTCCGGGGGGCGGTCATGGCCGAGTTCACATCATCACGGCCCCCCGCGCTGACTTCGTGACCTACTCTTTGGGCGCAATGAGCGAGCTGGGAAAGCGGGCGTTGCCGCCGAGCAAGGAGATCGCATGAGCGACCACCGGCACGTCGCCGTGAGCGATCACACCACAGAACCGGCCCTTCCCGGACGCAGGGCGTCCAGGCGCGCGGGCAGGAACGGGGTGGCTCCCGAGGAGATCTCTCCTCTTTACCAGGAAACTCCCAGGAAAGGCGGCGGCGGCCGCTCCAAGGGAGGTGGCAAAACGGGGAAACTCGGCATCGGCTCCTGGATCAGCATCGCGCTGACCGGCGTCATGGTGGTCGGCACCCTCACCGGCTACAAGTTCTACCGGGACATCGAGGGCAACATCTCCCGCGAGGACGTCGAGGACAAACTTGGCGCGAACCGCCCACCGGAGACGGGCGCGCTCAACGTCCTCGTCGTCGGCTCCGACAGCCGCGACGGCGCGGGCAACAAGAAGTACGGCCAGCACCTGCAGGGAACGGGCGAGCGGACCGACACCATCATCCTTCTGCACATCTCCCCGAACCGCGACAAGGCGACGCTGATCAGCTTCCCCCGCGACTCGATGGTCCAGGCGCCCGACTGCCAGAACCCCAAGACCAAGGCGCTCATCCCCGCAGGTCTCCGGCAGATCAACGCGACCTTCAACGACGGCGGCATCGCCTGCACGTGGAAGACGATCGAGACGCTCACCCAGATCCACATCAACCACTTCGTCAAGGTCGACTTCTCCGGATTCAAGGGCATCATCGACGCCCTCGGCGGCATCGAGATCTGCCTGCCCAAGGACGTCATGGACAAGAAGGCCAAGCTCGACCTGAAGAAGGGCAAGCACATCGTGAAGGGCGAGACCGCCCTGGCCTACGTGCGTGCCCGCTACACGCTCGGCGACGGCAGCGACATCAGCCGCATCAAGCGCCAGCAGGTCTTCCTCACCCAGGTGATGAAGAAGGCCACCAGCTCCGACCTGCTGACCAGCCTGCCCAAGCTGACCGCCTTCCTTGAGGCCGCGACCTCCTCGGTGACGATGGACCGCAACCTCACCACGGGACGGCTCCTGGAGATCGCGCAGAGCGCGGCCTCGCTCAACGCCAAGGGCCTGAAGTCGGTCACCGTGCCGTGGAAGCCGTACGCGCCCGACCCGGGCCGGGTCGAGTGGGCCCAGCCGAAGGCCGACCAGCTCTTCGCCGCGATCCGCAGCGACATCGAGGTGCAGCCGACCGCCACGCCGAAGCCCTCGGCCAGCCCGGGTCAGACCACGGCCCCCGCCAAGCCCGCGATCAAGCCCGCCCAGGTCAGGGTCCAGGTGCTCAACGGCACCAACACCTCGGGCAGGGCTCAGGAGGTGGCCGACGCCCTGGCCGCGCAGGGCTTCACGGTGGTCGAGGTGGGTGACGCGCGGCTGCCCAGCGGCGCCGACCAGCCGAGGACGCGCGTCCTGTACGCCAAGAACGCCCAGGAGGGCGCCGACTACGCCACCCCGGTGACCGCCAAGCTCCTCAACAAGACGAAGGTCAAGCCGGAGGGCGGCAAGATCAGGCCGGGCAGCAGCAAGCCGTACGTCCCCACGGCCGCGACCACGGCCCCGACCGCGACGCCGACGGCGAGCGCGCCCACCGCCCCGGTCGACGGTCAGGGACCGGTGATCCAGTTGGTCATCGGTGCCGACTGGGAGGGCGTCGCCGCCCCCATCAAGATCCCGGACAGCATCAAGGACGACGTGGTCGACGCCAACACCAACCCCTGCCTCTGACCCCCGGTTTCCTCGGAAACCGGGGCGTTCTCCCAGCTCCGGACCGTCCGACGGTCACGAAACCCCGTGAAACGCGGTGTGCTCGTGCGACATCGCGTCCAAGAGCGTTTATGGTGGTCCGACCGGTGGGGCGACTCCGTCGCCCGCCCGTGTCACGGGCGATCTCGCCGGTCCGCTTCCCGTCTCCGACAGATAGCTGAGCGTTTTCCTCGTGAGCGACACCCGACCCTCTTCCCAGGTACCGGCCCCACGAGACGACGGCGCCCCCGGCGCCGGAGACGGCGGGCAACCCGGCGCACAGGGCGAAAGGGCGGCTCCCTGGCCCCAACCCCCGAGCTGGCCGGTCACCTCCGAAGGCGGGGGTTCCGAAGGGGCAGGCTCCGAAGGGGCGGGCGAGGTCACCGCGTGGGGCTACCCCGCCTACCGGGAACCGGGCAACGCCCCAGGAAACGGAGCGAGTTCCGGAGAGGCCGCGTCGGGCGCGCGGCAGACGCGCAGCCCCTACCCCGACCCCCACGAGACCCCGGCCCCCGCACCCGACCCCAGGGACCGGGACGCGCGGTGGGCGCAGGAGTTCGGCGCGGCGCAGGCGCGGGCGTGGACCTCGGGCACCTCCTCCTCGGAGACCTTCTCCTACTGGGAGAACTCCGCCCGCCAGCAGCCTGAGCCCTCCCACGGGTCCTACGGGGAGAACCCCGCGCGGCAGCGGCCGGAGCCCCGAGAGAACGACCGGCAGCCCTCCGCGTGGGGAGAGGCGACCGTCTCTCCCTGGGAGCACGTGCCCCCCGTCCCCCCGCACGCCGAGTCCTGGGACCAGGCACCTCCCGGCCCGCCCCCCGCCACGCCGTACACCGAGCCCGTCTCCGCCGAGGTTCCCGAGCGGGCCGCGCCGCGGCGGCGGGGCTCGCGGGCCGCCCGGATGGACGCCCGGCCCAGGATCCCCGCCTACCTGAACGAGCACGCCCCGGCCACCGAGCAGCAGGGCGTGCAGGTTCCCGTCGGCGCGCACGCCGCCCCCGGTCTGTCCACCAGGGACATGACGGCCCTGGAGTGGGAGCAGCGGGCCTACGCCGAGGAGCCCCCCGCGGCCCCGGCGAAGAAGAAGCGCGAGCCGTACCTCGACAACGTCAAGTTCATCCTGATCGCCCTGGTGGTCACCGGGCACTCGCTGGTGCCGACCCTGGCCGCACACTCGTCCAAGTCGGCCTACCTGTTCATCTACACGTTCCACATGCCGGCGTTCGTACTGATCAGCGGCTACCTGGGACGTAACTTCTGGAACTCGAACGCGAAGATCAACAAGCTGGTCGACACCATGCTGGTGCCGTACGCGTTCATCGAGATCGGCTACGCCCTGCTGCGTTACTCGCTCGGCCAGAAGTGGACCCTGACGATCATCGACCCGGCCTGGCTGAACTGGTATCTCGTCGCGCTGGTGCTCTGGCGGATCTCCACGCCCATCTGGACCAGGATGCGCAGGCCGCTGCTGGTCGCGGTGACCATATATATGGTGGCGGGCTTCTCCGAGATTTCCGGCGACTTCAGCCTCGACCGGTTCTTCGGCCTGCTGCCGTTCTACGTGTTCGGCCTGCTGCTCAAGCCCGAGCACTTCGACCTGCTCAAGCCGCTCTGGGTGCGGATCGCCGCCGGGTTCGTCATCGCCGGGGCCGTCGCGGTGGCCATCTACATCGCCCCCCGGGTGGGCCTCGACCCGGTCTACTACCGCTACAGCTTCAAGTACATGCACATCAGCTGGTGGATGGGCCTGATCGTGCGCGCGGCCATGCTGCTGGCGGGCCTGACGCTCTCCATCGCGGTGCTGGCGCTCGTGCCCAGACGCGAGACCTGGTTCTCCGACCTGGGCACCCGCACGCTCTACGCCTATCTGCTGCACGGCGTCATCGTGCTCATCGCCAAGGACCAGAAGTGGCTGAGCGTTCCGTGGCTGTACGGCCCGCTCGGCGTGCTGGCTATCGCGTCGAGTGCCCTGGTGCTGGCGATCATCCTGTGCCTGCCGCAGACCCGGACGCTCTTCAAGTGGCTGCTCGAACCGCGCCTGGTCTGGCTGTACCGCAGGCCCTCCTCCAGGGAGAGTTCAGCCGCCATTCCCCGGTAGTTCACTCAACACATCCGGTGAGGACGGAACCGACACTCAGCATCGGCATATGCGGGTATGTGTCGGGACGATCGTCCATCACCCCGAAGACGCCCGGATCATGCATCGGCAGATCCGGGCGCTCCTCGACGCCGGGCACGACATCACCTATGTCGCGCCCTTCACCGACTGCAACGTCACGCCCGATCCCGGGATCAGGGCGATCGACGTGCCCCGCGCGACCGGGCGGCGCCGCAGGCGCGCGTTCAAGGCCGCCAGGAAGGCCCTCAAACGCGGGCTCGACGGTGCCGACCTGTTGATCGTCCACGACATCGAGCTGCTGCTCCGGCTGCCGAGGCGCCGTCCCGCGACCGTGTGGGACGTGCACGAAGACACCGCGGCCGCCATCGAGGCCAAGCCGTACCTGCCGGGGGTGCTGCGCCGTACGCTGCCGTCGCTGGTGCGCGGGATCGAGGCCAGGGCGGAGCGTCGTATGCACCTGATCCTGGCCGAGGAGGCATATCAGGAGCGCTTCTCCGGGACCCACCCCGTGGTGCTCAACACCACCTACGTGCCCCGGCGCCAGCCCGCTCCGCCCGTGGGGAACCGGGTGATCTACGTCGGCCACCTGTCGGCGGCCAGGGGGGCCGTCGAGCTGGTCGAGCTGGCCAGGCGGCTGCTGCCGTACGGGATCAGGACCGACCTGGTCGGGGCGGCCGACCAGGAGATCAGGCCGCTGCTGCGGGACGCGCAACGGGAGGGCGTGCTCGACTGGTACGGCTACGTGCCCAACCAGCACGCGCTGCGAATGGCCGAGGGGGCGATCGCCGGGCTCTCCCTGCTGCACGACGTGCCCAACTACCGGCAGTCGATGCCGACCAAGGTCGTGGAGTACATGGCCAGGGGTGTGCCGGTGGTGACGACGCCGCTGCCCGCGGCGGCCTCCATGGTTGAGCGGGTCGGCTGCGGCGTCGTGGTGCCGTTCGGGGACGTGGACGCGGCGCTGCACGCCGTACTGGGACTGCGGGACGACCTCGGCGGGGCCGCGGCGATGGGCAAGCGCGGGCATGAGGAGGCGCTGACCCACCACCACTGGCCCGACCAGGCGGGCGAGTTCGTCGGCCGCCTTGAGGAATGGGCGGGCAAACCGGTGACGTCGGCCGTGGAGATTGGTGTACTGGAGGCATGGCACGCCATCTGATCCAGGGACGTGAGATCGCCACACCGGTCCGCGTCCGCGACGCGGTGGCGTGCGCCGCCTCCTATCTCGTCAGGGCGGACGCCGCCCGGGCCGTGATCGCCTACTCGGGGCTCGACGTCGCCGAGGTGCTGCCGGGCAGGGCCCTGTGCACGCTCGCGTTCGCCGAGCACGCCGACGGCGACCTGGAGCCCTGCCGGGAGTTCGCCGTCTCCTTCCTGACCAGGCCGCCCGACGCGGGGCCGCCGCCCAGGGCGCGTGGCCTGCGGGCGAACCTGGCCGAACTGCGCAGGACGGGGGCGGGGTCGTTCGTCCACTGGCTGCCCGCCGACCGGAGCTTCGCCGCCGAGGCAGGGCGCGTGATCTGGGGCTTCCCCCGGGAGGTCGCCGACATCGACCTGCGGCTGGCCTCGCCGTACAAGCGGTGCGTGGTGCGCAGGGACGGCCGCCTTGTGCTCGACCTGCTCGTCAAGCCGGGCATGCCCCTGCCCTTCGCGGGCACGGTCACGCCGCCGAGGGCCTACGGCCAGCTCGACGGTGTCACCCGGCGTGTTCCCTGGTCAGCGGCCCTGCGCGGGGTCCGTGCCCGGCTCGGCGGGGCGCTGATCCGGCTGGGCAACCACCCGATCGCCAAGGAGCTGAGCGAGCTGGGCCTGCCCAGACGGGCGGTGCTGACGGGCACGGTCTCCCACCTGGCCATGACGTTCGGCGAGGCCAAGCAGCTCTAACTGGTTCAGTTCTCCAGTTCGAGGAGCGGCAGCTCGGCGCGGGTCGGCAGGCCCTGCCAGTCGCTGGGGCTCGACGCGGCGAAGGCCGCGAGCTGGGCGCCCCTGCGCAGCCTGTCCGTCGGGTGCAGCCGGTCGAGCAGGGCGCTGAGATAGCCCGCGACGAAGGCGTGCTCGCACCCGCCGGGATCGACCACGGGTGCCACGATGCCCGGGGCGTCGTGGCGGACGCCGTCCACCCGCACGCTCGCGCCCCTGGTCCCCCTGAGCACCACGACCTGCCTGCCGCCGCCGAGCGCGGGTTTGACCAGGTCGAGTTCGCTCTGCCGGACGAACAGCAGGTCCGCGGAGGAGGCCAGGGCGCCGAGGACCTCCTCCGCCTCCCGCAGGTCGGGCCAGAGCTGGTCGCGGTAGTCGACGGCGACAGAGACCACGACCCCCGCCGTCTGCGCCGCCCGCACCGCCGCGTGCATGGCGTCGCGCGCGCTCAGCGCCGCGGTGATCCCGCTGACGTGCAGGATGCGCACGGCCGCGATCCGGTCGATGGGAACGTTCCCCTGGGCGAGCCGGGTGCCCGTCCGGTAGTGGGTGACCTTGGCCGCCTGACCCGGCCTGGCCTCGCGCAGGATCATCCCGGTCGCCGAGCCGTCCTCGGTCCTGGCGTCGGAGACGTCCACGCCCTCGCCGCGCAGCGCGGTGAGCGCCCGCTGGCCCAGCTCGTCGGCGCCCACCTTGCCCAGCCACGCCACCTTGTGCCCGAGTCTGGCCAGGCCGATCGCGACGGTGAACTCCGATCCCGTGACGTCCAGTCTGACCTCGTGCTCGTGCCGGATCCGACCGCTGCTGACGACGGCGAAGGCCTCGCCGAGGGTGTAGACGTCCACGGGGGAAACCTTTCGCGGCGCGCTGCGACGCCGATGGAGCCATGTTCGGATTCCGAACTCTAGCGATTCGTCCAGCCCCGTGCGGCTTCCCTCCTGGTTCCCAGTTCCTTTCAGGTCATCAGAGGTCTGAGGACCTGCTATGGTCCTGGTGTCGAAGGAAAGCCCCCGGGAGGTGGGAGATGGCCGAGTCGCCCGGCCTGCGGCACGGACCCGTCGTGCCGCAACTGGAGAGTCTGCTGCGCGAGCTGCTCAGGGAGCAGCGGTGGAAGGCCGGTGAACGGCTGCCCAGCGAGGTGCGGCTGGCCGAGGAGCTCGGTGTCGGCCGCTCCTCGGTGCGCGAGGCCATCCGCCTGCTGGCCCGTGACGGTCTTGTTGACGTACGGCACGGCTCCGGCACGTTCGTCACGGACCTGTCCACGATCCCCCACGAGGGGCCCGACGTGCGCCAGCTCCTGCGCAGGGCCAGGCTGCTTGAGGCCTACGAGGTGCGCAGGGCGCTTGAGGTCGAGGCCGCCAGGCTCGCCGCGCGACGCATCCGCCCCGAGGACGTCGAGCGGCTACGGGCGAGCCTGCGCGAGCGTCAGGAGCGGGTCGGCGGCGACCCCGCGGCCTTCGTGGACGCCGATCTGGACTTCCACCACGCGATCGTGGAGCTTTCCGGCAACGCCGTGCTGGTCGGCCTGTTCGACGTGGTGCGTCCCGTGCTGCGCGCGGCGCTGATCGAGATGGTCACCCACGAGGCCGCCCTGCCCGACGTCTCGTGTGCCCACGCCGCCGTGCTCGAAGCACTGGAGCGTGGCGACGCCGAGGCCGCGGTGGCCGCGACGGCCGACAACCTGGAGGGCACGATGGCCTTCATCAGGGCGGAGATGGCCGACCGATGATCGTCTCCCACCCCTCGGGCAACGGGCCCGTCCTGCGCGCGCAGGAGGTCGACGTCGTGCGCGACGGCAACCACCTGCTGCGGCAGATCTCCCTGACGGTGCGCAGGGGCGAGCACTGGGCCCTGCTCGGCGCCAACGGCGCGGGCAAGAGCACGCTGCTCAACCTGCTGGGCGCGGTCACCCACCCCACCCGTGGCGTCGTCGAGGTGCTCGGGCGCAGGCTGGGCCGGGTCGACATGCGGGAGCTGCGCTCCTACCTGGGCCACGTCGATCCGCGTCACGCCCCCGACTCCCCGCTGCAAGTCAGGGAGGTCGTCCTGACCGGCCTGACGAACACCATCGCGCTCGTGCCCCGCTGGGAGCCGACCGAGGAGGAGTCACGGCGCGCCGACCACCTGATCGAGCTGCTGGGCATGGGCTCCAGGGGTGAGGCGCGCTGGCCGACGCTCTCCCAGGGCGAGCGCGGCCGGGCCCTGATCGCCAGGGCGCTCATGCCCAGCCCACGGCTGCTGCTGTTCGACGAGCCCGCCACGGGGCTGGACCTGGCCGCCCGCGAGCAGCTCCTGGGCAGCATCGACGCCCTCAGGCACGAGCATCCCTCGCTGGCCACGGTCCTGGTCACCCATCACCTGGAGGAGCTCCCCGCGAGCACCACCCACGCGATGCTGCTCAGGAAGGGCCACTGCCTGGCCTCGGGTCCCGTTGACGACGTCCTGACGACCGACCTGATCAGCGCGTGCTTCGACCATCCGGTGCGGATCACCCGCGGTGAGGGCCGCTGGAGCGCCAAGGCCGCCACCCTGGTGACGGCCTCCTGACCTTCTTCCCCGGTTCCATCGGGGAAGATCACTGCCGCAAGTCGTCTGAGGTCTGATGTCAGTCCTCTCTTCTTATGAGAAAGACATGGAAGTGAAGAACAACAGGGCCCTGGGGCTGCTCACGGTCACCCACGGGGTCAACGACATGTACCAGGGAGCCGTCCCCGCCCTGCTCCCCTTCCTGGTGGCCGAGCGCGGTTACAGCTACGCGCTGGTCACGGGGATCATCGTGGCCGCCACCGGCCTGTCCAGCGTCGTGCAGCCGCTGTTCGGCGTGGTCATCGACCGCCGTCCGATGGGCTGGCTGGTCGCCGTGGGCATGATGGCGGCCGGTCTCGGGGTCGGCCTGTCCGGCCTGGTCGACGACTACGCGTGGACGTGGCTCGCCATCGCCCTCTCCGGTCTGGGCGTGGCCGCCTACCACCCGGCCGCGGCCAAGGCGGCGCGGGTCGTCGGCGGCGGCTCCGCGCGCTCGATGGGCATCTTCTCCGTCGGCGGCAACGTCGGGGTCGCGCTCGCCCCGCTGTTCGTCGCCCTCATCCTCAACGCCGCGGGCACCCGGGGCACCTGGCTGCTGGCCGTGCCCGCCGTGGTGGCCGGGGTCGGCTACCTCCTGGCACGGCGCTCTCCCCGCGCCTCCGGCTCCGTCCCTTCCGCCTCGGCCGCCTCGGTGAGCGCGGCCGGGGTCACGGGGCGCGACGACTGGCGGGCATTCGGCTGGCTGTCGGCCCTGGCGGTCTTCTGGTCGGTCCCCTACGTCGTGATGGGCTCGTTCGCCGCCCTGAACGTCATCGGCCGCTTCCACGTCTCGACCGCGACCGGGGCGGCCACGCTCACCGCGTTCACCGCGGGCGGCGTGGTCGGCACCCTCGTTGGCGGATGGCTCGCCGAGCGGCGGGGGCGGCTGAGCACGATCCGCCTCGGTTACCTGACGGCCGCGCTCGCGGTGGCGGGCGTGGTGCTCGTGCCCAGCCTGGCGGGGGTGCTGTGCTGCACGCTGCTGTTCGGCACCGCCCTGTTCGTGCCCTTCGCCGCCCAGGTCACCCTGGCCCAGGACTACCTTCCCAACCGGGTGGGAACGGCCAGCGGCCTCACCCTGGGGCTAACCCTGTCGGTCGGCGGCCTGCTCTCCCCCGCCTTCGGCGCCCTGGCCGACGCCTGGGGAGTGCACACCGTGCTGGCGACCCTCATCGCGGTCCTGGCCGTGGCCGTCCTGCTCACGCTGAGGCTCCCCGAGCCCTCCGGTCTCGTCCAAGCTCCCCGTCCCGTGGCGGAACCCGCCGCATGACACCTGGGGTCCCAGAAAGTGCGGAACCCCCGGGCCTGGCAACCACCGGCACCGCCCTCGTACGGCTCGGCGGACCTCACGGCCCGGGGGCTCTTCCCCGCCCTTGGGTGCCGGATCCCTTCCCGGTTCGGTTCACTTATCACCACTTAAGGAAAATTTGTTCCTTATCTCCTGGTCAGCGGGGTCGCGGCGCTTGGTGGATATGTCGGGCGACACGCCTTTTGACCTGTTAAACGGGACGAGGCCGGGTACCGCATGCTTGGGGCTCAACACACCAGACACCAGGGGGAGATCGAATGGCTTCGGTACCCACCATCAGGTTGAACAACGGCGTCGAGATCCCGCAGCTGGGTTTCGGGACCTACCAGATCAAACCCGCCGAGACGAAGGTGGCGGTGCTGGCCGCGCTCGACGTCGGTTACCGGCACATCGACACCGCCGAGATGTACGGCAACGAGAAGCAGGTCGGGGAGGCGATCAGGGAGTCCGGTCTCGACCGGGGCGAGGTGTTCGTCACGAGCAAGCTGAACAACGGCTTCCACGCCCACGACGACGCGCTGAAGGCGTTCGACCGGACGTTGGAGGACCTGGGGTTCGACTACCTGGACCTGTTCCTCATCCACTGGCCGCTGCCCGCCGTCGGCGGCTTCGTGGAGACCTGGAGGGCCCTGGAGGAGATCTACGGCTCGGGACGCGCCAGGGCCATCGGCGTCTCCAACTTCCAGACGAGCCACCTGCGCAGACTCCTGGAAGAGACCGAGACCGTGCCCGCCGTCAACCAGGTCGAGGCGCACCCGTACCTCACCCAGGACGAGGTCAGGGCATTCGACGCCGAACACGACATCGCCACCGAGGCCTGGTCTCCGATCGCACAGGGCAAGGTGCTCCACGACCCGACGATCATCCGGATCGCCGAACGGCACAGCAGGACACCCGCCCAGGTGACACTGCGCTGGCACATCCAGCGGGGCGACATCGTCTTCCCCAAGTCGGTCAACGTCGAGCGCATGGAGGAGAACTTCCACATCTTCGACTTCGACCTGTCCGAGGAGGAGATGAACGAGATCTCGGCCCTCAACCGCGACGAACGCGTCGGCCCCGACCCGGACACCTTCAACTGGATCCCCTGATCCCGCGTGCGGTGACCCGTGGCTTCTTTGGGGCGGTCCGGCTCCAGGGGCGGCCACGTCGGCAGGTCACAACGGTGACGGCCGCCCGGCCGGACGGTCGTCACCGGCGCGTCGCTTCTCCCTTTTCCCAAGGGCTTTCTGTCGGGCCTCTCCTGAGGACGCGCATTCCGCCGGTCGCGTCCATGGGGGTGGTGAGCGTGGTGGCCGAGACATGAGGACGGCCATCACGTGAAGGGCACACCAGGGGGTGGATCCTTCGTGGAGTTTCCACGATCGCCGATACCGCGCCCATCAGCGTTCCCGGACTCGCGGTTCCTTCGTGATGGCGCGTCAAGCGTGATGGCGCGTCAAGTCCGGAAGAGCAAGGAGCGACGCCGTGCATGGCGGCGTGCCGCCTCCCACGCTGAAAGGCGCCCCTCGCTCCGGGATGCGTCCTCTCCGCTCCAGGCACACACTTCCCGTTCCAGGAACGCGCCCATCGCCCCGGGAACACGCTTCTCACTCCAGAGATGCCCCTCGGCCCAGGCACGTGTCCCTCACTTCAGAGAGGTGCCCCTCGCTCCAGGTACGCGCCTCTCGTCCCAGGCATGCACCTCCGCTCCGAGCACACGTCTCCTGGAATGGAAGATCACCAAGGGAGGCAAAGCGAAGGGGGACGCGCTCGGCTTCGAGGTGGGCGCCCAACTGCTGCCCCGGCGTCACCACCGCGCCCTGATCGACCCGTTCGAGCCCGCCCACCCGCAAGCCCACGCCTCCCGCGCCAGAAACGCATCTCCAAGGCCTCGCGCACTCGCCCAGGAGCACACCTTCCCCTCCAAGGCACACCCTCTCCGCGCCACGAACACGCCTCTTCATCCAAGAACGCCCCTGGCCACGAACGCTCCGCCCAGGAGACACGGCCTGCGGAAAGGACCACCACCCCGGAATACACCGATTGCCAAACGGAGGACAGCTCCGTATCGTTGCGCACATAAAGCGGAGCAGCGCTCCGAATAACCCACACGGCCTCCCTCAAAAGGCCGTCCCCCGGAGGGAAGCGATCGTGACCGTGGAAGAGACACGTCGGAGACTGGGCCGGTTCGGCGTCTGGATATCCCCGCCCATCCTGCTGAAGACCCCCATCAGCGTGCAGCGCGAGCAGTTCGCCCGCGTCGAACGGCTCGGCTACGGCTCGCTGTGGAGTGGCGAACCTCCGGCGGACAGCCCCGGTGCCGGGCGTGAGGTGTTCACCCAGCACGCCGTGATGCTGGCCGCGACCGAACGAATCGTCGTCGGGACCGGTGTGGCGAACATCCGGACGCGCGACCCCCTCGCCACGCACAGCGGTGCCGCCACCCTCGCCGAGGCCTACCCCGGACGGTTCGTCCTCGGACTCGGCGGGCACGGCGGCGACCGCCCGCTACGCGTCCTGCGGGACTACCTGGAGGCGATGGAGACCGCCGCCACGACGGTGCTGCCCGAGATCGACTATCCCCGCGTCCTGGCCGCCCTGGGACCCCAGGCGCACCGGCTCGCCGTCAACCGCACCGACGGCGTGCACCCGTTCCTCCAGCCGGTCGAACACACCGCGATCGCACGCGAGCACCTGGGGTCCGACAAGCTGCTGATCCCCCACCAGGCGGTCGTCCTGGACACCGACCCCGTGTCGGCCAGGGCCCGGATGCGCGCCCTGACCCCGGCCCGGTTCCGCGACGTCGAGACCCCCTACACCGTCAACTACAGGCGCCTGGGCTACGGGGACGACGACCTCGCGGGCGAACGCAGCGACCGGCTCATCGACGCCATCCTGGCCTGGGGAGACGAGACAGCCGTCGCCACGAGGCTCAACGCCCACCTGGAGGCGGGCGCCGACCACGTCCTCGTACATCCCCTGACAGCAGACCTGGTCTCCGCCGTAGATCAGCTCGAACGCCTCGCCCCCCTGCTCACCGCCCACCCCAACGCGACAAGTCCCGGTGAGGACCTCCCGACCGAGTCGAGCCCCCGGAGGTAGTACTCGCACCAAGAACGTTCCCGAACAGGCCGATCACCGAGACCGTGACGAACCCCGGCCCCCTGTCCGTCAGCACCCCCGCCACGTGAGGTGAACGAGCACACAGGGGCTACACGGGAACCAGGATCAGACGATCGGGGGGCGGCCGAGGCGGAGCATGCGCCAGGCGGTCTTCCAGCCCATCGGGCGGCGTTCGCCCGCGGGCTCGCGCACTCCCTCGGTGAAGCCGGTGAACCAGGCGCGCAGCGCCTGACGGGAACGCTCCCTGAGCAGGGTGAGAACGATCCAGTTGAGGAGGTAGAACCCCGCCAGCGGCCAGGGGAGGTTGCGCCGGGCCAGCCAGACGCGGTTCCTGGCGTTGAGACGGTAGAAGTCCGCGTGCCGGGTCGGCGGGACCTGCGGGTGGTACATGACCGTCTGCGCGTCGTACTCGATGCGGTAGCCCTCACCCAGCAGCCGCCAGGCCAGGTCGGTCTCCTCGTGGGCGTAGAAGAAACGCTCGGGGAGGCCGCCGACCTGGAGGAAGGCGGAGCGGCGGATGGCGCAGGCGCCACCGAGGAAGGTGGTGACCGGGGAGGACCGCTCGGGGTCACCCGCGCGCAGACGCGGGACGTGGCGGCGCTGCCCGACGCCGCCCTCGGGGTCCATCACGCGGAAGGAGACGACCGCCAGGTCGGGCTCGGTCGAGAAGCGCTCGCGCAGGTGGGAGACCACGTTGGTCTCGCCGTACCAGCCGTCGTCGTCCAGGAAGAGGACCACGTCGCCCGAGCACTCCTCGACGCCGCGGTTGCGGCCCGCCGGGATGCCGGTGTTGTGGCTGAGCCGGACGGTCCTGATCGAGGCCGCCGATCCCGCGGGCACGGCGATCGGCAGCTCGGGCACGTCCGCGCCGTTGCCGACGATGACGATCTCGACATCGCCGTCGACCTGGTTCAGGGCCGACTCGACGGCCCGGGCCAGCTCGGGGACCCGGTTGCCCATGGTGAGGATGACGCACGAGATCTTCAACGCGTCATCGCCTTGACGCGTCGAGAGCACGTGCGGGGCATACTTTCATGATCACCGAGTCTGCTGGGTGGGGCAATGCTGGCTTCAGTACAACTTCCTGATTTACCGGGAAATAAGCGTATCGGAACCTCTGGCGAACACCCACCAAACAGCGGGATGTCCGCACCTACGACGCGCCGAAACGTTATCCGGTTCCTCACGAAAGCCGCCTGGAGGCCAGAATGCTCACCAGGTGCAGCGCCGTCTGCAGCACGGCGACCACCACGCAGGCGACCATGAGCACCCGCGTCGCGGCCAGACCGCCACTGAGGGCGTCCCACAGCGCCGCGAGCACCACGATCAGGGATAGCTCGACCGCCTGCACGAGCCGGTGGAACTTCAGCGCCGCCGCGGCCCTGCGGGCCAGGCCCAGGCCCCGCGACCGGAACTGCTCCGCCGAGCTCTCCGTCGCCGCGACCAGGCCCGAGCGGGCCCGAGCCACGTCCACCAGGTCGGTCTCCGCCTTGATCAGGATGGCGCCGAGCGCCGCGGCGAAGCCCAGCACCGTGTACCAGTCCGGCAGGACCTCTGAGGCTCTGAAGCCCAGCCCGATGAGCAGGGCGGCCTCGGCGAAGTAGTGGCCGACCCGGTCCAGGTAGACGCCGGTGATCGAGGTATGGCCCGTCCACCTGGCCAGCTCCCCGTCGGAACAGTCGAGCAGCAGGTAGAGCTGGACGAGCAGGGCGGCGACGACCGCGGCCCAGAACCCGGGCACCGTGAGCACCACGCCCGCCAGCAGCCCGGTCAGGATCATCAGCCAGGTGGTCTGGTTGGGGGTGATCGGCGTCTTGGCGAGGAACCAGGTGACGTAGATCGACAGCTTGCGCATGTACAGCGAACCGGCCCAGTGCTCGCCGCTGTTACGGCCCATGGTCGACTGCGGCTGGGCGACCGCGCGGAACTCAGCGACCGACGGCCCGGCCATAGTCCCTCACCCGCTCGCGAATCTCCGGCTCCGAAAGGCGCAGGTGTTCCAGGATCGTGTAGCGCCCTGGGCGGGTCGAGGGCGCCAGCATGACGGCCTCGGTGAACTGCTCCTCGGTCAGTCCGGCGTCGCCGGGGGTGACCGGAAGCTCGTGCCCGCGCAGACACTCGACGACCTGGTTGAGTCTCCGCGAGTCCTCGCGGAGGAAGAAGCAGAAAGCCGCACCGATCCCGGCGAGCTCGCCGTGGTTGGAGGTGCCGGGGAAAAGCTGATCCACGGCATGCAGGATCTCATGGTCTCCGCCACTCGAAGGACGGGATGACCCGGCGATGACCATCGACATCCCCGACAGGATGAGCGCCTCGGCCAGCACGGTCAGGAAGGCGTCGGACTCGATGGAGTCGGTCCTGCCGATCACCGCCTCGGCCGCGGTGCGGGCCATCGCGCAGGCCACGCCGTCGATCGGCTCACCCCGCTCGGCGTTGCCGAGCTGCCAGTCCTCGATCGCCGACAGGTTGCTCACCACGTCGCCGACCCCGGAGCGGACCAGGGAGGCGGGCGCGTCGTGCACGAAGTCGAGATCGACCACGATGGCCAGCGGCATGGGCACCCCGAAGGAGCCCTTGCCGCCGTCGTGGGTCAGCGAGGCGACCGGCGAGCAGATGCCGTCGTGCGACAGGTTGGTGGCCACCGCGACCATGGGGATCCCGGCGAGCGACGCGGCGTACTTGGTCGCGTCGATCGTCTTGCCCCCGCCGATGCCGACCAGCGCCTCGTAGGCGCCCTTGCGCAGGTCGGCGCCGAGCGAGACCGCCGCGTCGACGGAACCGTCCGCCACCCGGAAGACCCGGGCCTCACCGAGCGAGGGGGCGATGACCGAGGCGATCCGGTCACCCTGTCCCGCCCCGACGGCCACCGCGACCCGCCCCGAGGTCGCCACCCTGCTGTCGGCCAGCAGCGTGCCGAGCTGGGCGACCGCGCCCCGCCGTACCTCCATGGTCAGGGGGACGGGGAGCATCCTGGCTAGTATCGGCACGCGATCTCCCGCGCCTTGGCGAGGTCGTCGTGGTTGTCCACCTCGACCCATGGGACGTCCCCGATCGGGGCGACGGCGATCTTCTCGCCGCGGGTGACCAGCTCCTGGTAGCCGTCCTCGTAGTACAGCTGCGGGTCGCGCTCGAAGGTGGCCCTGAGGGCGTCGGCGAGGCGCTCGGCGGCACCGGGGCGGATCAGCGTCGCGCCGATGTACTCACCGGCGGCACCGGCCGGGTCCATCAGCTTCGTGATCAGCTTCAGGTGGCCGTCGTCGTCGAGGGTGACCTTCATCTCCTCGTCGGCGAGCTTCTTGACGTTGTCGACCGCGAGCAGGATGTCACTGGTCACGGGCGCCGACAGCAGCGTCTCCTCGACGGAGGCCGGGTGCACGGTGTCACCGTTGACCAGGAGGACCCCCTGGTCGAAGTGGTCGCGGGCGCACCACAGGGAGTAGGCGTTGTTCCACTCCTCGGCCTTGTCGTTGTGCACGAGGGTGAGCTTCACACCGTGCCGCCGCTCCAGCTCGGCCTTGCGCTCGTGTACGGCCTGCGCCTGGTATCCGACGACGACCACGACGTCACGGAGGTCGGCGGCGGCGAGGTTCCGCAGCGAGATGTCCATGATCGTGGTGTCACCGTCAACCGGCACGAGCGCCTTGGGCAGCGTGTCGGTGTACGGCCGCAGGCGTCGTCCGGCCCCGGCGGCCAGCACCATTCCCAGCAACGTGCACTCCTCATCCAAGTGAGCCCCTCGACGGGCACTCCTGGTCCCAAAGGTTAGTTGCCTTCAGGCCTTGATCGTGTAATCGGAGGTTTGCCGGGTGTTCTCAATCGTGCGCCTCCAGGTCGACCGCGTCCGCCCCGGCACGGGGTACGGCCAGCCAGCAGGTGAGGCTCTCCCACCCGAACAGCCCCCACAGGTACAGCGCCAGAAGGGCGAAGACCAGCGTGACCTGCCCGGTGAACCCACCGAGCGCGACCAGCAGCATCCGGCCATCCCAGCCGAGCCCGAAGGTCGCCAGCCACTGCGGCGGATAGACGCGCTGCCGCAGGCGGTAGACAAGATCATAGTGGTGGAACGCCATCGCGCCGAGCAAGGTGAAGATCAACCAGGGCGGCACGTCGTGGGCGAACCCCACGGAGGCCACGAAGCCGTACTCCGTCAGGCGCAGGATCGGCGGCACCAGCCAGTCGAGGCGGCCGTCGTGCGGGTGGGAGCTGCCGGGCCCCGCGAGCAGCAGCGCCACGGCGGGGGCCAGCACGGCCAGCCCGTCGGTGCCCGCGACCCCGACCAGCAGCAGCACCCCGGTCACGAACGTGCCGACCAGCACGGGCGGCAGCGGCGGCAACTGCCCGACGACCAGTGCGCCCATCGCCCGCGACAGCACCCCGTCGTCGCGGTAGGCGACCACGTTGCCGCGCGGCACCGGCGTCATGTGGACGGTGACCATGATCCCCCTCTCACCGGCTCAACGACCTGGCGACCCGACCGGAAAGTGTGTAGAGCAGGGCGACCGACCCCCAGGTCAGCAGCGCGAGGAACGTCACCCGCGCGTCGAAGAAGGCAGCGGTCACCGCGATCAGCGCCATCCGCTCCCCGATCGGCAGCACGATGATCTTCTTCAGCCAGCGGGTCGGGGAGTCCCGCTCAAGACGGCGCGAGAGCCGTACGACCCAGTTGCCCTGCCCGCCCTGCCGCGCGGGCGCCTGCGCGGGTGGAGTCACCGGCCCGTACGGCTCGCGGCCCCGGCGCCGGGGGGCCTCCGCGGCGACGGCCACGTCGCTCCTGGCGGTCAGCGAGCCCGCGACCCCGGCCCAGGCGTGGCCCGCCCGTTCGGCGTCCACCCTGGCGCCCGCGTAGGAGAAGTCGACGGTGTGCCGCAGCGTCTGCAGGATCAGCACCCCGACGGCCAGCGGCCAGACGCCCTCCCCCGCGTAGCCCAGGGCCAGCCCCACGTAGACGACGTACTCCTTGACCCGGTCGAAGGTGGCGTCGAGCCAGGCGCCGAGCGGCGAGAACTGCCGGGTGTAGCGGGCGAGCTGACCGTCGACGCAGTCGAGCACGAACGACAGGTACACCAGCACGGCCCCGGTGACCAGCGCGGGCCTGGTGCCCGCGGAGAACCAGACGGCGGCCAGTACGGCCAGGCCGACCGAGACACCGGTGACCGCGTTGGGCCGCAGGCCGAGCATGGCGGCGACCCTGACCACGTGCCTGGACCACGAGCTGACGAAGAAGGTGGCGAAGAAGCCGTCGTCGGACTTGATCGCCGCGTCCAGCCGGGCGTCGGACTCGTCCACCTCGCCGAGGCGCCGCAGGGCCGTGTCCGCCTCCTCCTGCGTCGTCACCCGGTCGCAGCGCAGCCGCCCGAGCCCGACGGCCCGTACGGCGACGCCGGAGCGCAGCAGGCCGGACAGCAGCAGTTCGCCCGCCTCGGCGCCGTCCATCGCGCCGAACCTGCCGACCTCGGCGAGGTCGGCCAGCGTCTCGGCGGTCGCCGCCAAGGCAAGCAGGTCGTCGGCACCGACCTGGAAGGCGCCGCGGAAGGAGCCGTTGGGCCCCTCGACGTCGTGGAAGGAGGTCCCCGCCGACGTGACCAGCCCCCTGTCGATCCTGACGGGCGGGTTCGCCTCGTCCTTGGCGACCAGGGCGCCGGTGTCACGTCCTGGGCGTTCGAGCAGCAGCGCCAGCGCCTCGGTGTGGGCCACGAGGTTCCCGGCGAGCACCGCGACCGGGCCGGTGGCCGTACGGGCGACGCCCGCGACCCTGCGCAGGTCGTCCGCCAGGCCGCCCGAGCCCTCCGAGCCGATCATGTAGGCGCCGCCGGGGGCGTGGATGACGTCGCTCGACCGGGTGACCACGTGCACGTCCCCGGTGGACAGCCCGGCGAGCTGGCCGGTCAGCCGGTCGAGCAGGGTGCCGCTCCTGCCGCGCAGGCGGGCGGCGTCCGTCGTGGCGAGCACGACGGTGGCCGTCCTCGGCGCGGGCGCGGGGTCGTTGAAGGAGCCACCGGAGGGGTCGTCCGGGGGAACCTCCGAGGGGACGGAGGCATCGGGATCGGGCAAGAGGAGCTCCTTCGTATCCGACGGCTTCGCCGTACGAATCGGGGAGTGCCCACTTAGCGTAGCGAGATCTTGACCGCGTAGCACGGGACCGCGACCCGGGATCGGACGGCCAGCCGTTACGCTCGCCGTATCCAGACCGTTGGAGGATGCAGACCTTGACCGCTCTTGAACCACGCCCGCACACCGTCGGGGTCCTCCTGGCCGGCGGGGTCGGCAGGCGGGTCGGGCTCGACACCCCCAAGCAGCTCGTCGAGATCGCGGGCAGGACGATCATCGAGCACACGCTGACCGTGTTCCAGGACGCGCCGGAGATCGACGAGATCCTCGTGCTGATGACGCCGGGCTACACCGAGGACGTGGAGCGCCTCGTCGCCGCCGGGGGGTTCACGAAGGTCAGCGCGGTCATCGAGGGCGGCGCCAGCCGTACCGAGACCACCTGGCGGGCGTTGCAAGCCTTAGAGGGGCGCGAGTGCGACGTGCTGCTGCACGACGCCGTACGGCCGCTGCTCGAACCGGGCATCATCACCGGGTGTGTCGAGGCGCTGCGGACCCACCGGGCCGTTGAGGTCGCGATCCCCACCTCCGACACGATCGTGGTCGTCGAGCGGAGGCCGGACGGGGAGGTCGTCCGCGAGGTGCCCAACAGGGCGGCGCTGCGGCGCGTGCAGACCCCGCAGGGGTTCCGCCTCTCGGTGATCCGGGAGGCCTACGAGCGGGCGTTCGCCGACCCCGGCTTCGCCGACCGGCCGCCGACCGACGACTGCGGCGTCGTGCTGCGCTACCTGCCGGAGGTGCCGGTCCACGTCGTGCCGGGCAGCGAGCACAACATGAAGGTCACCCACCCGGTTGACGTGTTCATCGCCGAGCGCCTGTTCCAGCTCGCCGCGTACGGCCGGGCCCTGCGCGGCAGGACGATGGTGGTCTTCGGCGAAGGCGCGGCGGTGGCGGAGCTGGCGGAGCGGCACGGCGCCGTGGTGTTCTCCTTCCCCACGACCGCGGCCCGGGTGGAGGACGCCCTGGCCCACGCCGCCAAGGAGAGCGGCGGCGTCGACTACGTCGTGAACGCGGCCGAACCACCGCCAACCGGCACCCTGGACGAGACCGACGGCGCCGTGCTCGCGGAAGCCCAGCTCGGTCCAGTCAACGTCGCCAGGGCCGCCCTGCCGTACCTCCGCGAAAGCCGGGGTCACCTGCTGTTCCACACCGCCTCGCCGTACGGCACGCTGCGCTCCGTGCAGCGGGCGACAGTGGTCGCGCTGACCCAGGCGCTGGCCGAGGAGTGGGCGGCCGACGGGGTGCGCGTCAGCTGTCTGGTCCCCGAGCCCGAGGGACCGGCCCCCTCGCGGGAGGACGTCGCCCGCGCCGCGCTCGACGTCCTCGTCTCCGGGCCGGGCGGCCGGGTGACCACCGTGCGCACGGGCCGTACCGGAACCTGAGGGCTCAGCCCTTGGGCGGCTTGGCCAGCCTGCGCGGGCTCGTCAGGAAGCCCCAGCCCCACGACATGTGCATGGTCGTGTAGACCAGCGGCAGCCTGAGCAGGACGGAGGCCGGCAGTCCGCTGCCGGTGAGCGCGGACCCGGCGAGGATCGCCGCGAGATAGCCACCGGGCAGCAGCAGGCCGGGCCAGAAGAACGGCGAGACGACCAGGCCGAGGACGATGGCCAGCACCGCGGCGGGCGGCGCCAGATAGCGCATGTTGATGGTGCCCTCGTGGGTGCGGGCGACCACCCTGCGCCAGCGGCCGTAGTGGAAGTACTGCTTGGCCAGCGCCTTGATGGACGGTCTCGGCCGGTAGGAGACGCGCATCCTGGGCTGGAACCACACCAGGCCGCCCGTCTCGCGGATGCGGTGGTTCATCTCCCAGTCCTGCGCCCGCTGGAAGTGCTCGTCGTAGCCGCCGACGCGTTCGAGCGCCTCCCTGCGGAAGACCCCGAGGTAGACCGTGTCCGCGGGCCCGGCGGTTCCGCCGGTGTGGAACCTCGCCCCGCCGACGCCGATCTTGGAGGTCATGGCGCGGGCGACGGCCTGCTCGAAGGGCGTGACGCCCTCGGCCGCCATGACACCGCCGACGTTGTCGGCCCCGGTCTCCTCAAGGGTCTCGACCGCGACCTTGAGGTAGTCCTCGGGCAGCATGGCGTGGCCGTCCACCCGGGCGACGATGCCGTTGCGCGAGGCGGCGATGGCGGCGTTGAGGGCGTTGGGGGTGCGGCCCGTCGGGTTGGGGACCACGACCACCCGCGGGTCCTCCGCGGCTATCGCGTCCGCGACCTCCTGGGTGCGGTCCTTGGAGGGTCCGATCGCGAGCACGACCTCGATCGGGCCGTCGTAACGCTGCGACAGGACCTGACGCACCGCCTCCCGCAGATGGCGCTCCTCGTTCAGCACCGGGATGACGATGGAGATGGGGGGCCAGACGCGTGTCTCGGGAGACGACGCCGGCGCGGGCGAGTCGGGGAACTGCTTCATGGCGTCGCTCACGCTACTGTACGGACGGGTACCTCATCGACCCAGCAAGCCTAGGGGGCGACGCATGCGCGAGTCGGGAGAAGAGGACTCGGGGGTGCGGGTGGGCGGCGACGCCTACGGCAAGGTCCGGGTCGCCCCCCGGCGTGAGCGCAGGTCCGCCCGGGGTGCCCGGTCGCGGCGGCGCGGACTGGTCCTGGCGGGCGCGCTCTCCTTCCTGGTGCTCGGCGCCTCGGGGACGACCTGGGCGTTCACCAACTACGTGGGCAGCCAGATCAAGTCGGTCGACGCGGGGGTGCCGGGCTCGCAGTCCACCGGGGCGATGAACATCCTGGTCGTCGGCGTGGACAAGCGCGACAACCTCAGCCGCAAGCAGCAGAACCAGCTCAAGCTGGGCCGGGAGAGCGGGCAGCGCACCGACACGATGATGGTCCTGCACCTGTCGGAGGACCACACCCGCGTCACCGTGGTCAGCCTTCCCCGCGACACCTGGACGACGATCCCCGGCCAGGGCCCGCACAAGATCAACGCGGCCTACCAGCTCGGCGGCCCGAAGCTGGCCGTGCGGACCGTGCAGAACGCCACCGGACTGACCATCAACCACTACGTCGAGGTCAACGTGCTGGGCTTCATCCAGGTCGTCGACTCTCTGGGCGGCGTTGACGTCTGCACCCCCGTCGCCATCGACGACCCGAAGACCGGGCTCAAGCTCGACGCGGGCAACTACTCCCTCGACGGCACCAAGGCGCTGTCCTACGCCCGCACCCGGGCAACCGCCCGCTCCGACCTCGACCGCATCGACCGTCAGCAGCAGGTCATCTCGGCCCTGCTGCAGCGGGCGCTGAGCGGCGGCACGCTGGCCAACCCGGTCAAGCTCAGCGCGTTCGTCAACAGCACCCTCGGCACGCTCAGCGTGGACGACGCGCTCCGCAAGGACCTGCTCGGCCTGGCCGACCAGCTCAAGAACGTCTCGACCGACGACGTCTCCTTCGCGACGGTCCCGCTCGCCAACGTCGACTACAAGACGCCGACCGGCGAGTCCGCCGTGCTGTGGGACAAGGAGGCGGCGGCCGAGCTGTTCCGAAGGATCGCCGCCGACGACCCGCTCACCAAGCCCGCCAAGCCGACGGCCAGCCCGTCCGCCACGCCGTCCGCGAGCCCCTCGAACACCCCGTCCGCGAAGCCGTCGGCGACGCCGCTGACCGTGCCGCCGTCGCGGATCGCCGTCAGGGTGCTCAACGGCACCCTCATCAGGGGCCTGGGCGCGCGCACCAGGAACGACCTGCTCAGGGCGGGCTTCCTGGTCCCCCAGCCCGCCGGTGACACGCGCGAGCGCGACCACGACAAGACCCTCGTCCGGTACGGCCCCGGCCGCGAGGACTCCGCGCGCACCCTGGCCGCCGCGCTGCCGGGGGTGGAGCTCCGCGAGGTCGAGGATCTCGGCGACCGGATCGAGGTGGTCGTCGGACAGCGCTACCCCGGGGTCAAGAAGGTCACCGTCACGACTCCCTCGGCGACCCCGTCCGCGAGTCCCACGGCGAGCGACCTCCCCGAAGCCAGGACCGCGACGGAGAACATCTGCAAGAAGTGAGATCGGCGCCTCCCCGGGCAGGGAACCCGGTACGGAGGTGATGGTCATGACGGTTTTCGAGGTTCGTAGCTGGCGCAGGGGGCCGTGCGTCGTGGTCCGGGCGGCGGGAGAGCTGGACATGGCGGTGGCACCGCGTCTCGACGTGGAGATAGGCCTCGCTCTCGACCTGGCCGAGTGCCCCTGCCTGGTGCTCGACCTGACCGAGGTCCCCTTCTGCGACTCGGTCGGGCTCGGGGTCCTGGTCGGCGCGCTCACCCGCGTCAGGGACGCCCACGGCCGCCTCATCCTGGTCGTACGGCCCGGCATGGTCGCCCGCCTGCTGACGATCACCAACCTCGACCGGTACTTCGAGACCCGTGGCAGCCTGCGGGAGGCCCTGGCCGCCGCCTGACCCCCTGCCGGGCATAACGATCAGGGCACGCGGTAACCCGGGTAAGGGGCCGGACACGTCACCTGGTCGTGGAATTGCTCCGGCACGACGTCCAGGCCGCCACCGAACGGCGCATGGCCAGGATGATCATCTACTCCAGGGCGGGCACGACGGCGTTCCTGCTGGTCCCGCTGGTCTCCTGGGACCGGCTCGCCCTGCCCTGGGCGGCGGTCTGCGTGGCACTCCTGGCGGCCGTCGAGGCCGTGTGGTTCGCGGTCAGGGCGTGGCGCGGCGGCACCCTGCACGACCCGGCGCTCGTCTGGGCGGACGTCCTGGTGAGCGTGGTCGTGATGACGGTCGGCTCGCGGGCCGCCCTCCCCCACGAGCGCAACGTCGTCCTGACGGCCCTGCTGCCCTTCTGTCTCGCCACCTCCGCGGTGCTCGGCTTCGGTTTCGGCTGGAGCCGCAGGGCCGTGGCCTCGGTGGCCGTGCTGGCCGCGGCGTGGACGGTCTCCATCTACCCCAACCTCACCCAGAAGCTGGTGTCCGACCTGCTGGGCTTCACGCTGTGGTTCCTGATCGCGGTGCTGATCGGCAGGGAGCTGCGTGACCTGGCGGGCCAGACCGTGCTGGCGCAGCGGCTCGCCGAGGAGCGCCAGGAGCTGCTCGCCGAGTACAAACGACGTCAAGAAGCGATGCGCCAGCGCGAGTCGGCCCACCGGGCGATCCACGACGACCTGCTGCCGATCGTCGAACGGGTCGCGGGCAGCCCGTCGCTCGACCCGCCGACCGCCCGCGCCGCCCGCAGGGCCGCCCAGCGGGCCAGGCGGTTCATCACCGACGAGCACGCGACGGCGTTCGCCGACCTGATGGCCGAGGTCGCCGAGAGCGCCGCCGACCTGGGCCTCGAACTCACCCACGTGCTGCGCGTCCACCACGATCCGCCCCCCGAGGTCGGCGAGGTGCTCGCCTCCGCCGCCCGCGAGGCGCTGAACAACGTGGCAAGGCACGCGGGCGAGCCCAAGGGCGTGCACCTGTACGCGGCGGCGGCCGACGACGGCGTGACGGTCGTCGTGCGCGACCGGGGCCGCGGCCTGCCCGAGGGTCCGGTACGGCGGGGCGGCGGGATGTCGCGCAGTTTCGCCGCCGTCGAACGGCACGGCGGGAGCTGGACGATCGAACGTCCCCCCGGCGGCGGCACCAAGGTCGTCCTGCGCTGGCCGGAGGGCCGGGAGTGAGCGAAAGACTGGTCGGGATCGTCGACGACCACCCGATCGTGTCCTATCCCCTGGCCGACGCCCTGCGCCGTGCCGGGCACACGGTGCTCGAACCGGTCACCGCCGTGGAGTCCCTGCCGAAGGGCGGTCCGGGGAGCGTGGCCGTCTGCGACTGCTCGCTCCCCGAGGGCCGCTCCGGCGCCGACGCCGTCGCCTACCTGGCCTCCAGGGGCTGGCGGGTGGTGGCCACCTCCGGGGTCGCCGGCCGTACCCAGGTGCTCGACGTGATCGCCGCGGGGGCCTGGGGATACGTGGAGAAGCGCTTCACCACCCACGCGGAGTACGTCCACGCGGTCGGCCTGGTCGGCGCGGGCCGTCACCATGTCTCCCCGCTGCTCGCCGCCCTCCTGCTCGACGACGCCACGGCCCGTCCGCTGGGCGCGGGCGACCTGTCGGTCCTGCAACGTACGGCGCTGCGCGCGCTGGCCGAGGGCGACGGCCCCGAGGAGGTCCTGGCCGTGACCGGGGCCGACGAGGCCGCGCTTGAGGCCGCGCTCGCCGGGGCGTTCGCCCTGACCGTCCGCCGCCGCAGGGTCAACCGCCTGTCCCCCCGCGAGCTCGACGTGGTCGCCGTCGTCGGCTGCCGGGGCCTCGGCCTGAAGGAGACCGCCAGGGAGCTGGGGATCAGACCGGGCACCGTCGCTGACCACCTTGAGGCGGTCAAGCGGAAGTACCTGGCCTCCCATCCCGGGGAGAGGGACCTCTCTCCCCGCGCCGCGGCGCTGCGCTGGGCGATGGAGCTGCGCCTGTGCTGATCCTGCCGCCCTCCCTCACCCCGGCGGCATCCCCATGTTTGGGGATGGCCGTCCGTGGAGTGGCCACGCCAAAATCCCCCTTGGGGGTCCGCCCTTTCCGTCAGGAGCACACAACATGCGCACACGCGTCATCACGTCCACCCTCGCCGGTGCCGCACTGATCGCCGCGGCACTCCCCTCTCCCGCCACCGCGAGCACGGCCGACAGGTCGGGTACGGCTCGCGCCTCCGTCGGCTACAACGTCGTCATCGCGGGCACCGTCAGCGGCAGGAGCTTCCGGCGTTCCGCCACGCTCGTCCTGCGCAGCACCGTCACCCGTGTCACCACCAACGGCGTCAACCCCGTCGACGTCTGTCTGAAGTCGGGCTTCCCCGGCGGAGCCCCGCAGGTCGGCGCCATCTGGTACGGCAGCAACTCGGCCTGCTTCCGCAGCACCGCCGCCCTCGACATGACCTACGTCAGGACCAACGGCAACACCGCGACCGTCTCCCCCGACAGCCGGATCAGCGCCTCGGGCTCGAACAACTTCACCGCGACCGGCAGCCTCACGAGCTGCATCTACTTCCCCACCGAGGGCGGCGCCTCCTACACCTTCCACAACGACGGCACCGTCTCGGGACGGATCTCGATCCGCGGCTTCGGGGGCTACCCCTGCGGCTACTCCACCTACAACGCGACCCTGTCCGGGCGCCGGGGCTGACCCCCCGGGTGGATCTTCCCCTCGCTCTCGCCAAGGGGAAGATCCACCCGGCTTCGGGTAAACCGCCACCGCGTCTGCTCACCTGCCCGGCATCGCCGGTCCACTTGTTCATCAACTCCGCGTCACAAGCCGCAGTCAGCTTGGAATCGTAGGTCATCCCTCCGAACCGAGGAGACCCATGTTCCGACGACTCGGCCTCTTCACCGCCACCGTGGTCGCCCTGGTGACGGTGCCCGTCCCGGCCTCCGCCGTACAGCCCGTGAGCGTCGTCGCCCACCGGGGGGCGTCGGCGTACGCGCCGGAGAACACCCTCGCGGCCTTCGAACTGGCCCGCGACCAGCGCGCCGACCTGTTCGAGCTCGACGTCCAGGAGAGCAAGGACCACGAGCTGGTCGTGGTGCACGACACCACCCTGACCCGCACCACCGACGCCGAGCGGGTCTTCCCCGGCCGGTCGCCGTGGCGGGTCAGGGACCTCACCCTCGCCGAGATCCGCAGGCTGGACGCGGGCTCGTGGTTCGCCGCGAAGTACCGGGACGAGCGCGTGCCCACCCTCGCCGAGGCGCTGCGCGCGATGGACGGCGGCGGCCTCGGCCTGCTGCTCGAAGTCAAGGCGCCGGAGCTGTATCCGGGCATCGAGGAGCGCGTCGCCGACGAACTGCGGCGCAACCCCGCCTGGCTGACCCCGGGACGGCTCGTCGTGCAGTCGTTCGACTGGGACTCGATGCGGACGTTCCACCGTGTCATGCCCCAGGTCCCGGTCGGCCTGCTCGGCACGCCGCCCGTCTCCCGCCTCGCCGAGCTGTCGGGCTTCGCCCGTCAGATCAATCCGCCGTACGGTGACCTCACCCCCGGCTATGTCAGGAGTGTCCACGAGCACCGCATGGAGGTGTTCACCTGGACCGTCGACAGCCAGGAGGCGATGCGCCGCGTGATCTCCCAGGGGGTCGACGGCGTCATCACCAACCGGCCCGACGTGCTGCGCGAGGTGGTCTCCCTCCCCCAACGCCGGGCCACGACCTCCTCCAAACAGCGCCGGGCCACGTCCTCACTCAAACGGCGCGGGGCCGTACCCGCAGCGTCGCGACCAGCACGGCCAGCGTCGCGACCGAGGTGACGCAGATCGCCAGCGTCATGGACAGCGCGCTCGCGCCCGCCAGGGAGACCAGCGGCGGCACCGCGGCGCCGAGGAGGAACTGCAGCACCCCCAGCATCGCCGAGGCCGTCCCGGCCCGCTCGCCGTGCGGCGTCATGGCCAGCGCGTTGGTGTTCGGCATGACCATGCCGATGCTTGAGACCGCCAGGAACAGGCCGGGCAGCAGGCCGTACAGACCCCAACCGGCGAGCACCCCGGCGAGCGCCGCCAGCGATCCGACCAGACCGGCCACGAGCCCCGCGCCCAGCATGCCGCGTGCGCCGTACCGGCCGACCAGGAGACCGTTGACGTTGCCGCCGATCACGATCCCGACGGAGTTGGCCGCGAAGATCGCCGAGAAGAGCTGCGCGCTCACCCCGTAGTTCTCCTGCAGCACGAACGGGCTGAGCGTGATGTAGAGGAAGAGCGAGCAGCCCGCCAGCGCCGACACCAGCGCGTACCCGGCGAAGACCCGGTCCCGCACGAGCACCGTGAACTGCCGTCCCGTCTCGCGCAGCCCGCCGGTGTGCCGTGCCTGCTCGCCGAGCGTCTCCGGCAGGGTGAGGCCCACCAGGAGCAGCAGCACGCCGATGACGGCGAGCGCGACGAACATGCCCCGCCAGTCGGTGAAGCGGGCAAGCTGGCCCCCGGCGAGCGGGGCGACCACCGGCGCCAGGCCACCCACCAGCATGAGCAGCGAGAACACCTTCGCCGCCTCGTCGCCGTCGAACAGGTCGCGGACCATGGCCCTGGCGATGACCAGTCCGGCCGCCCCGGCAAGACCCTGGATCAGACGGAAGCCGATCAGCGACCAGATGCCGGGGGCGACCGCGCACAGCACCGAGGCCACCGCGTACGTCGCGACGCCCAGCAGGAGCGGACGGCGACGGCCGATCCGGTCGCTGATCGGGCCCGCCAGGAGCTGGCCGAGCGCCAGCCCGACCATGCACATCGACATGGTCATCTGGGCCAGGGCGTCGGTAGTCCGCAGCGCCTTGCCCAGCTCGGGCAGAACCGGCAGGTAGAGGTCCATCGACAGCGGGCCGAAGGCCGACAGGGCGCCGAGCGTGGCCAGCACCCGCACCTTGCGGAACCCGGACAGCGCGACGGGCCGTTCGACGACCGTCATCGCGTCCGCCCTCCTTGATACCGTCCGTCCCGGTCCGGGGTGCCGACTGGGCCGAGGTCCATGGATCTCCTTCCGGTTCGCGCGCACGGAGCCGTCGAGACCCCGGGTACGGAACGACAGCCACGAACCAGTATCACGACGCCGATTCCCCCGATTCCCACCGGGTCCGGTCGTATAGGACATTTGCTGCGATGTCCTACATAGTGGGACCGTACGGCAGGGCGCTGTGAGGCTCTACGTAACAGGACGAAGGGGAGGCCGGCTGTGGCACGGGAACTGAGGCTGGACGAGGCGCGGGCGATGGCGGAGGCCGCGCTGGCCCACGCCGCCCAGGACGACCTGCGGGTCAGCGTCGCGATCGTCGACGCCCTGGGCAGGGACGTCCTCGTCGTCCGTGGCGACGGGGCCACCTGGTTCACCCCCGAGGTCGCCCGCTGCAAGGCCCGTACGGCGGCCGCCTTCCGCCGCGACAGCGCCGACGTGACCGCCCTCAGGGAGAACTACCCCGACGTGTTCGACCTGGCGGGCGACCAGCTCCCCTTCCGCCCGACCACCCTGCCGGGGGGCCTCCTCCTCGAACACGACGGCGACCTCCTCGGTGCCATAGGCGTCAGCGGCGCCACCCCCATCCAGGACGTCCAGTGCGCCAAAGCGGGCATCACCGTCCTCACCACCGCCTGACCGTCCTCACGCGCTCTCCTCGGAGACGGTCAGCAGGTTTGCGGGGTCGGCCGTTGGCCGGGGGTCGGCGAGGTCGTGGGCGGAACGGATCAGCCAGACCATGTTCACGGCCTCGGCCACCGCCAGGACTCCGTATACGGCCTCCCCGTCCGTGAAGAGCCTGACCAGGGGCAGGAGAGCGGGCAGCAGCAGGGCGGCGACGCCGTACAGGACGGTGGTCAGCCGCCAGCGACCGTCCATCCGCTGGGCCCGCAGGACCAGCATCACCCAGACGAGCGTCGCCAGGCCGTAGATCGCCTCGATCTCGCCGGGCGCGCCCGGGCCGAAGAAGTCGAGCGTCTCGGCGACGATGGCGCCTCCGTACCCCACCACGCCCAGGGTCCACAAATAGTCGACCGCCTTGAAGTTGCGGGTCAGCACCGGCCGGAACGACCACACGACCGCCACCATCAGCGTGGCGTCGAGCACCGCCATCCACCAGGTCCAGGACGGCGCCAGAAAGTAGAGCGGCCAGGTCGCCGCCGTGGCGTACAGCGCCAGCCTCAGCCGCCGTTCGTCCCGGTCCAGCGCGGGCGACGGTCCCGCCAGCGGCCCACGGAGCCCCTGCCACAGCGCCCAGGCCCACACCGCCCCGGCCAGAACCAGGGAGATCACGTTCGGCCACGTCACCACCGTGACCTCCTCCACCTCCATGAAGACCGTCAACCGCCACAGCACACCGAGGTCACCGGCCGTCCAGGCGACCACGACGGCGACCACCACCGCGACAAGATAAAGGCCCACGACGAGCAGGGCGGGAACACCAAAACGATAAGGACGTAACACGCGACACTTCCCGGAATCAACAAGATCGAATGCCTAACCTTAGCGAGTCGTCGCCGCACATTTCCCTTCGGATCGAACGGCGACTACACATCCGGCTCATCACCGGCGCCGCTCCCCCTCCCCGCCCTGGCCGTACGGCCCGCACCGAACGGGAAACGCTTTCATCCGCCGGAGAACAACCAATCACCTTTTATGCGGAAATAGTCGGCGCAATATACGCCGGAATTGACTTCTACCCTCCTGGCCAGGCCGTACGCCATAATTCGGCGGCGCGAACCACCTTGACGGCACGGAACGAAAACATATTGTTATTGTGACCGCTCTTTTTAATGGGCCACTTCCCAATCAGATTCGAGCGGTTCCGTGACCAGATCGGTGCTACGGAGGAATCATGGTGAGAGTCAGATGGATCGTGGGGGCGGTGCTCGTGGCCGGCCTCGCGCTCCCGACCGCCAACGCGGTCGCGGTCAGCTCCTACGGCGGCGGCGCCCACGCGTGGGCACCCGCCCAGAACGACCCGGGAAAGATCGCGGTCAAGGACAACAGCGACGACGGCGACCCGGTGAAGGCCGAGTACTACCGGCAGAGCAGCCCGGGCACCAAGCGGACCCTCTGGAACCACAGCGGCTACCGGAGGACCGTCTACTCGGCGCACGGCTCGAAGATCATCAGGCTTCGCGCCATCGACGACAACGACTTCGCCGCCGACGACGTCGGCCCCTGGGTCGCCCCCTGACCCGAAGCCCATGACCTGGCCGGGCCGGTTCCGCCGTCCCGGCCTCCGTCTTTCAGCCTTCGGAGAGCGGCGGGAGGCACGTGGAAACCGACCGACAAGGTGACCGGGAGCCACCCTTCACAGTGGCTCCCCTCTCCCGACGCCGAGGAAGTCAGGGCCGTCTCCATCCGCGGCGGCGAAAGCGCCAAGAAGACCCTTGGGAACCGGCCCCCCTCGGCGGCGCCGTACGAACCGATCACGGGTCGCGCCCGGAGGCCGTCCCGTGACGCGCCGGTGGGCGCTCATGGTCGCCTCGTGCGTGCTGGCCACGGTCGCGTCGCTCATGGTGATCGCTGTCGCGACCTACGAAGGACGCGCGGCGAGAGACCGGGCACGCGGCCCGATCGTCACCGAACCACAGGACGCCATCGCCTGGTGGTCGTCAAGGTTCGACTCGGTGGGCCACTTCCAACACAGCGTCGTCCTCGTCGAACCTCTGGGCACCTCGGCCCCGCCGCCTCCCGGCCTGACCCGCTGGCCCGCACCGGGAGAGGCGATGCTCTCGCCGGAACTGCTGAGCCGTGGCGCCGCGGAGGGCATCCGGACCCGCTACGGCCGGTTCGGCGGGCTCATCGGGCGCGAAGGACTTGTCGCCCCCTCGGAACGGCTCGCCTACGTCCGCCCACCCGCGCCCCCGAACACGGACTCGTGGCTGCCGATCAGCGGCTTCGGCCGCCCCTTCCCCCTGGTCGAGACGCTGAACCAACGCGACCTCCCCGAGGTCCTCCTCGCCCTCGGCGCCCTCACCCTGCTCCCCGCCCTGGCCCTCATGGCGACCGCCTCACGAACCGGGAACCGTAAGCGTGGAGCGTTGAAGGAGGCTCCCCCACTCGCGATCGGCAGCGCCGCAGGAAGCCTCCCCCTCATCCTGACCGCATCCACCGACCTGCCCATCCCAGCCACCGGCTACATCCTGAACTCCACAGACATCCGAGCCGCCTGGCCCCTCGCCTGCGCCACCCTCCTCACAAGCTTCGCCACCGGCCTCGCACTCGTAACGCTCCTACAGACGAAAAGAGACCGCGCGGCCCAAAACGACCGGGACATCGGCAAGGATCACGAGGCACAAAGCGACCGGAAGGCCAGAGGGGAACAGGACTCCGAAAAGAAGCGAAATGCCGGAAGAGACCGAGAGGCCGAAGAGGTCAGTGCCGCCCGACCACGCCCAGTTCCGCGATGGCGCCTCGTAGCCTGTGCCCTCGCCGTCGCGACCATCGCCCTCAGCCAGTACGTCCCCTCGACCGGAGGACTGATCACCTTCGCCGTCGGCACCATCGGCATGTGGCTCCTGCTGCCCTCCCTCACGACCGCTCTCATCGACGGCCAACGGCTCGCGGCACACCCCAAACCGCTCGCGCGCCTGTCCACGGCGCTGATCATCCTGCTGGGGACCGTGACCCTCCTCCAGATCTGGGAGGGACACCTCGGCGAGACGGCGAGAGCCGCCCTGGCGACGGAGCGACGCATCGGTGACACTCTCCTTGTCGTGCGTACGGCAGAGCACCCGAACCTGGAGGCGTTCTCCCGGGCCCTTCCCGCCTCCTCGGCGCTCGCGGTACTGCTGACCAGCGAGAACGGCGAGCACGCGACGCTCATCGGCCCATGCGGAACCCTCCGGACGCTGAAACTCCCGTGCACCACCACCCCGGCCCCCGTGAACCCCGAGGACAGCAGGCTGCAGGAGCTTCAGGTCTGGTACGGCCTCCGCACCCTGACCAGCCAGGTGGGCCGGGGCCGTACAGAACAGACCAGGAACCTGCTCGTGGTCGTCAGCGACACCCGAGGGCAGTATCCACAGGTCGCCCGCGCGGCCTACGCGACCCTTCCCGTCCTGGAAACCACCATCCCGGGCAGCGGCTGGATCGACGCCGCGACCCCCCGAACCAGACTCGGCACCTGGCTGACCCTGTTCGGCCTCGCAGGAGTGCTCATCCTGCTCCTGACCACCTGGCTCAGCACCCCCCGATGGCACCTAACGATCCCCCTCCTCACCATGACCGCCCTCGTGATCGCCACCACCACCTGGCACGCCCTCTTCTTCATCGCCGTCACCAAAGACGGCGCCCTCCCCTGGCACCTACCAGCCGCAACAACCGCAGCCTGCACCCTCCTCGCCCTCACCGCCGGACTCCCTCGGAAGCCATAGCCGTGATCAACCATGGGGCGTCGCCAGACCGGTGACGATCAGAACCATCTCAATCTCACCGATGCGCCGAGGCCCCAGCCCCCAGACTCGACAGAGGTCACCGGTGCGCCACAACCTGACCACCTCCGCGACCGTGCCCGCTTGGCTGAGGGGGTTGTAGGCCCTGGCCGACAGCACCGGCCTGAGGCACGCGACGGGACAAGCCGGTGTGATCGCGTGGGAGTGACGGATCATCGCCATGGTCGGGGTCTGGCCGGGAGGTTGGCGATACGGACCGCCAGTTCCTGGGTGATAGTGGTTCGGCGCCCACGGAGGAGCGGGGGGACCTGTGTCATGGGAGGGGCGCAGGCAGTTCGGCCCAGACGGTACGGCTGGCAGCGTCACCTTTGACTCCCCAGGAGAGGGTGAGAGCCGCGACGAGGTGAAGTCCCCGTCCCCCTTCCCTGCCGGGAGTGCGGACACCGAACACGGCGGACCCACCCTGGTCTTCGATCGCGAGATAGGCGGTGCCATCGGCGCGGAGCCGTACAAGGACGGTGAAGATTCCACCAGGCTCACCGGTGCGAGTGTGCTCGACGGCATTGGTGGCGAGTTCGCTGGCGACGAGTTCGGCGTCTGGGTGATGAGGAAGACATGCCCTGACGAAGCGACGGGCCTGGCCCACCTGTTCTCTCGTGCCGGGGAAAGCCCGCTGCCATCCGTCCACGACGTCCCAGCGGGCTTGGGGTGGAATCAAGTCAGCTCACCTCACGATCACGCAGGTCAGAGAAGTTGCCACCAGTAGGCTGATACTTAAAGTACGGGTACAGTACTTTAAGTACAAGCCACTTGAGATACTTGGGCCGCACAATAAGTACTGCTGCGATCGAGGGAGGCATCCATGTTCGGACTTATGGTGCGTTTCACCTGCAAAGACCAGGCCAGCGCCGAGGCGTTCGACCAACTGACCGGCCAGATCGTCGAGAAGATCCGCGAGAATGAACCGGGGACGCTGGTGTACGCCACACACCTGGTCGAAGGACAACCGCTCCAGCGGATCTTCTACGAGCTGTATGAAGACCGGGTGGCCTTCGACACTCACGAGGCGCAGGAGCACACCAGACACTTCCTGAACGCTCGTGACGATCTCCTGACCTCGGTCGAGGTCGACTTTCTCCATCTGCAGGCCGGTAAGGGAACCACAGAGTGAGCACCGAGTATCAACGGGCGCTGGGACGCCGCATCGCCCAGGAACGCAGACGACGCGGCCTGTCACAGCCCGAGCTGGCGAAGATGATCGACCGGTCGGTCGCCTGGATCTCCCAGGTGGAGCGCGGCGTACGGAAAGTCGACCGGATGTCGGTTCTGGAGAAGGTCGCCGAGGTCCTGGACGTGCCGCTGTCGGAGTTGGCCGCCGAAGCACCGGTGGTCGCCGCCGTCAACGAGGAGATACCGGACGCGACCAGCCTTCGTCTCCTCCTCTCGGGCACCCACGCCCTGCGGGCGATGTTGCATCCGGTCTCCGCGCCACCCGCTGAGGAGATCAGACCGCAGGTCGAGCGGGCCTGGGAACTGACCCATGAGAGTCGGTACACGGAGCTGACCCGGCTTCTCCATGAGCTGGTCCCCACGTTGGAGACCGCCGTCCGGTCGGCCCAGGAAGGGCGAGCAGCCGAATTCTTCGAACTGCTCGCCGCGACCTACCAGGCGTGTTCAGCGGCACTCGCCAAACTCGGAGAACCCGAGGCCGCGTGGATCGCCGCAGACCGGGCAATCGTCGCGGCCGAACGGACGGGAGACCCGCTTCTGGTCGCGGCCGGCGCCTTCCGGCTCGGCTTCGTCTTCATGGGAGCCCGTCACCTCGACCAGGTGGAGGAGACGGCACGTACGGCCTCGCACGCGCTGTGGCCTCTCGTCGAGGCGGGCAGGCCGGAGGCCATGTCCCTGTGGGGTGCCCTCACCCTGCAACGCGCGGTGGCCGCGTCCCTGGTCAACGACGCCGACACCGCCTACCGGCATCTGGACAGAGCGCGTGAGATCGCCGAACGGGTCGGTGAGGGCCGCAACGACCACAACACCGAGTTCGGCCCGGCCAACGTCGCCCTGCACGAGGTGAGCGTGGCGGTCGAACTCGGCGACGCCGGTCACGCCCTGCGGGCCGGGTCGAAGGTGGACGTCTCCGTGCTTTCAGGCGAACGCCGTACCCGCCTCCATATCGAACTCGCCCGCGCGCACGCGCAGCGCCGCCAGATCGACGAGGCCGTCTCGGCGTTGCTCGCGGCGGAGGCGATCACCCCGGAGCAGATCCGCGGCCACCGTACCGTCCGCAGACTGGTCTCCGACCTACTGACCATGCAGGACCCGCCCTCGCCCAACCTACGAGCCCTCGCCGACAGAGTCGGGACGTAACCCTCGAAACCGTCTCGCACCCCAAGAACGCGAAGTTATCCAGCGAGGTCTGCCCAGGAGTGGCGAAAGCCCGCTCCGCACCTCAGAGGAGCGGGTCTTCGCTGTTCAACGACCTACTTCAACAGCTGGCGAGCCATCACCAGGCGCTGGATCTGGTTGGTGCCCTCGTAGATCTGGGTGATCTTGGCGTCGCGCATCATGCGTTCCACCGGGTAGTCGCTCACGTAGCCGTACCCGCCCAGGAGCTGGACCGCGTCGGTGGTGATCTCCATGGCCGCGTCCGAGGCGGCGCACTTGGCGGCGCTGGAGATGAACGTGAGGTCCTTCTGCGGCTCGCCGTGCATGGCCAGTTCGGACCTCGCGGCGGCGGCGTAGGTGAGCTGCCTTGCCGCCTCCAGCTTCATCGCCATGTCGGCGATCATGAACTGCAGGCCCTGGAAGTCGGCGACGGGCTTGCCGAACTGCTTGCGCTCCTTGACGTAGCCGATCGCGTAGTCCAGCGCCCCCTGGGCGATGCCGAGGGCCTGGGCGGCGATCGTGACGCGGGTGTGGTCCAGGGTGGCCAGCGCGGTCTTGAAGCCGGTGCCGGGGGCGCCAATCATCCGGGAGGCCGGGATGCGGACATCCTCGAAGATCACCTGGCGGGTCGGGGAGGCCCTGATGCCGAGCTTGCGCTCCTTGGCGCCGAAGCTGACGCCCTCGTCGGACTTCTCCACGACGAACGCGGAGATGCCCCTGGCGCCCGCGCCCGGCTCGGTCACGGCCATGACCGTGTAGTACTCGGAGACCCCGGCGTTGGTGATCCACATCTTCGCGCCGTTGAGCACGTAGTGGTCGCCGTCGGCCACGGCGCGGGTCTTCATCGCCGCGGCGTCGCTGCCCGCCTCCGCCTCGGACAGGGCGTAGGAGAACATCGCCTCCCCCCGCGCGACCGGCGGCAGGTAGCGCTGCTTGAGCTCCTCGGAGGCCGACAGCAGCAGCGGGACGGTCCCCAGCTTGTTGACCGCGGGGATCAGCGAGGACGAGGCGCACGCCCGCGCGACCTCCTCGATGACGATGACGGCCGCGAGCGCGTCCGCCCCGGCTCCGCCGTACTCCTCCGGCACGTGTACGGCGTGCAGGTCGGCCGCGACGAGCGCCTTGTAGACGTCCCAGGGGAACTCCCCTGTCTCGTCGGCCTCTGCGGCCCGGGGAGCGATCTTCTCGTCGGCTAGGTCACGGACGGTCTCCCGGAGCATCTGGTGCTCTTCGGGCAGCGCGTAGAGAGGGAAGCTCATGGAGAAATACTAGGACGTCCAACAAAATATGGACCGCTCCAGGGTGGGAGAACCGCCTGGCCAGATGTTTGTGCAGGTGGCGAGAGAGTACAGACAAGGGGATGACGCTACTCTGACGGCACAGAATCGGGCAGAAACCGAAAGGAACACCAGTGGCCTACCGCCTGACGATGGTGGGAACCGGATACCTGGGTGCGACGACGTCGGCATGCATGGCGGAGCTGGGCTTCGAAGTCCTCGGCGTCGACGTGGATGCGGAGAAGATCGCCCGCCTGCAGGCTGGGGATCTGCCCATCTACGAACCCGGCCTTGAGGAGATTCTCCGGCGCAACCTCGCCAACGGGCGACTGCGCTTCACGACCTCCTACGAGGAGGCCGCGGCCTTCGGAGATGTGCACTTCCTGTGCCTCGGCACCCCCCAGAAACCCGGAGAGTACGGCGCGGACGTCTCCTACCTGGACGCCGCGATCGAGTCGCTGGCGCCGTTCCTGGAACGTGAGTGCCTGGTGATCGGCAAGTCGACGGTCCCGGTGGGCACCGCGCAACGGCTGTCCGAGAAACTCACGCGACTCGCTCCCATCGGCTCGGGCGCCGAACTGGCCTGGAACCCGGAGTTCCTGCGCGAGGGCTTCGCCGTGAAGGACACGCTGTACCCCGACCGGATCGTGCTCGGCGTCGCCTCGGAGAGGGCCGAGAAGATCATGCGCGAGGTCTACTCCTCCATGCTCGAACGCCAGACCCCCCTGGTGATCACCGACTACCCCACCGCCGAGCTGGTCAAGGTCGCCGCCAACGCCTTCCTCGCCACCAAGATCTCCTTCGTCAACGCGATGGCCGAGGTCTGCGAGGCCGCGCACGCCGACGTCAAGCAGCTTTCGCTGGCGCTGTCCTTCGACGACCGGATCGGCGGCAAGTTCCTCAACCCGGGCCTGGGCTTCGGCGGCGGCTGCCTGCCCAAGGACATCCGCGCCTTCATGGCCCGCGCCGGGGAGCTCGGCGCCGACCAGGCGCTGACCTTCCTGCGCGAGGTGGACGCGATCAACATGCGCCGCCGCGCCCGCATGGTCGACCTGGCCCGCGAGCTGACCGGCGGTTCCTTCCACGGATGTACGGTGACCGTCCTCGGTGCCGCGTTCAAGCCGAACTCCGACGACATCCGCGACTCGCCCGCCCTCGACGTCGCCGTCACGATCAGCCAGCAGGGGGGCCGGGTCACCGTCTACGACCCCGCCGCCCAGGAGAACGCCCGCCGGGCCCACCCGCAGCTCTCCTACGGCGAGTCCGCCCTCGAAGCGGCCAAGGACGCCCACGTGGTGCTGCTGCTGACCGAGTGGCAGGAGTTCATCGACCTCGATCCCGAGGCCCTCGGGTCGGTGGTCGCGAGGCGCAAGATCGTTGACGGCCGTAACGCCCTCGACGCGGAGATCTGGCGCGAGGCGGGCTGGCACTACCGCGCCCTGGGACGCCCCTGACGGACGCGACGGCCCCCTGCGCCACCGGAAAGCCGGGAAAAACCCCGAAAAATCCGGAGAGACTGGCGCCAGGGGGCCGACTGATCAGACGTCGAACACGCCGAGCTTGATCTCACCGACGAACGTCCGCCACGCCGTACGACCGAAGAGCAGTTTCGGACCGTCGGGGTCCTTCGAGTCGCGCAGGGCGAACACCGGACCGACCGTGGCCATCTCGACGCACTCGCCGCCGTTGTCGCTGCTCAGCGACGCCTTACGCCACACGGCCCCGCTCAGGTCTGCTTCCATGTCTCCATCACCTTCGTCATGAGTTCGATGCTCGCCGCCGGGGACATGGCCTCGGTGCGAAGCTCCTCGTAGCGTCTGCTGACCTCCGCCACGTCACGCGGATGATCCGTTACCCGTCCCTCGATCGCGCACTCCACATAGGCCGTGTCCGTACTGCCCTCGATTCCGGCGATGACGAAGGCCCCGCTCAGACCGGCCGTGACGCTGACGTCCCCGGGCATCACCTGGATGGAGATGTGTCTGTTCTCCATCGCCGCGATGACGGCCGCGATCTGGCCGCGCATGATCTCGGGGCTGCCGATCCGCCGGTAGAGCATGCTCTCGTCGAGCACCACCCACAGCAGGGGCGGATTGGCGCCGTGCAGCAGGCCCTGGCGTTCGATCCTGGCGGCGACCAGCTCCTCGATCCTCTCCTCCGTCAGCGTCCGCCTGCCTTTCAGCAGGGCACGGGCGTAGTCGGGGGTCTGCAACATGCCGGGGAACACCAGCGGCTGCCAGTTCTTCAGGACGTGCGCCCTGCGTTCGATCTCCACCCACGGGCGGAACCAGGCGGGGTAGGCGGCCTGGCTGAGGATCGGCCAGATCCGCATGAGGGTTCCCTCGGTGTTGAGCATCCGGTCACAGCGCTCGATGAAGTCACGCGACGGATTGCGCTTGGCGGTCTCGACCATCCCGACCAGGGAGACGGAGGAGGAGATCGCCTCTGCGAGCTGCTCCTGCGTCCACCCGGCCTGGTCGCGCAGGCGGCGAAGCTCTGCGGCGAAGAACGCCAGCGGGCCTGACCTGCTGTCGAGCTCACGCGACGGTGGCATCCGAACTCCTGTCTTACGTCTCACACCGGCATCACGGCATGACCGGTCACGATGGGACACGGTCATGCCTTCAGTGACAACTGCATCACGCACGGTAATGTGACGCCGACTCGTTTGGAAGCGCATCCCCAAAACACGTCAAGATCAGCAAAGCGAAACCCCGGAGATCACCCGAGGACCTTGACCGGCGGGATGGCCGCCAGGCACGAGGTGTCCCCCGTCCGGCCGTCGCGGAGGAAGCCGCCCACGATGCCCGTCACACATCCGCTGGGCTCGAACTCGGACACATGACCCACGTTGGGCACGGGCACGAAGACCCCCCTGCGGAACTGCGCGGCGGCCTTGCGCCCGTTGGCCTCAGCGGTGATGCCGTCCAGGTCGCCGTTGAGCACCAGCACCGGCACGTCGGGGAAACGCCCGGTCGAGACGTACGGCCTGCCGGTCCCCCTGGCGGGCCAGCGCAGGCAGTAGTCCCCCGCGTCGGCCTGCGCCCTGGCGAATCCCAGGGGGTCGAACGCGCCGAACTCACCGGGCCTGGCCCGCTCGACCGCGCGCTCGAAGAGGCGGCGCCGTTCGGCGAGCGGGGCCTCGACCGGCCACGGGCGGGGGTAGTCGTTGCACGAGACGGTGGCCGCGATGCCCATGTCCATGCCCTCGTAGGCCGCCAGGTCCCCGGCCATGATCTCCCCCATCAGGGCGACCAGCTCGCGGTCATCGCCCCGCGCCGCACCGCGCAGCGCCCTGGGCAGCCTGCCGACCACCGGGACCTCGGAGGGCACCGCCCCGACGGCGACGCTGGCCGAGGAGTAGACGAGCTGCGCGAACCTGTCCTCGGTGAGGGAGACCCACCTGTTCTGCCCGCCGACGGTCAGAGGCACCCGAGCCGGTACGGCCCGCAGCCGGGCGGCCACCCTCCCCAGGTCCCGTACGGCCCGCTCCCCGTCACAGGCCCCGCTCCGCTGGCAGATCCGCCGCAGCGTCAGGGAGACGGCCTGGGCGCTCTCCCTGCCCAGCGGGTCGAGGTCGATCGGGTAGGCGGCGGAGAACACGGCCGACTGGACCCGCCCCGGATACCGCTGGGCGTAGACCGGCAGGAGATAGGTGCCGTAGGACAGGCCGTACAGCATGACCTTGGGGATGCCCAGGGTCGCCCTGACCGCGTCGAGGTCGTCGGCGGTCGCGGCCGAGGTGTAGCCCGCGGCCCGGGGACCAAGGTTGTCCGCGCACCTGCCGACCAGGCGTAACAGGCCCTCCCGTGGCTCGGTCACCACGACACCCGCGGGGACGCCGCAGGTCAGGGCATCCGATTGGCCGACGCCCCGGGGATCGACGAGCAGCAGGTCGTGGTTGGTGAGCAGCCCGCCGAGCAGGCCGGTGAAGGTCCCGTGCTGGGCGATCGCCTGCCCTCCCGGACCACCGGGATTGGCGAGGATCGTCCCCCTGGGAGGCTTCGCCGACTCCCGCCTGAGGATCCACGCGTACGCGACGCTGACGGAACCCAGGTCCGGCCTCCCCTGCACGAGGGGCCGGGGCAGCGTCCCGCACTCCACCCGGTGACCGGAAATTTCAGGACACCAGGCGGGAGCGACGGGGGCGGGAGTCGGAGTGGTGACGCCCGACAGGGCGATGGACAGGGCGAGGGTGATCGACGTCAAGTTCACGATCGGGATTGTTGATGTTCGCCCACTTTTCCACCAGACCCAAACTCCCACTCCGGCGCCCGGGGTTCAGAAAAGGGCACGCCGCCTGTCAGTTGTCGAACTCGCCGAGTTTCACGCCGCCCACGAAGGCCTCCCACTCCGAGCGGGTGAAGAAGAGCTTCGGGCCCTCGGGGTTCTTGGAGTCGCGCAGCACGTACAGCGAGCCGAGGTTCGCCTTGTGGCCGGAGTCGACGGGGTCGATCACGGCCACCTCGACGCAGTCCTCGGCCGGGTCGTCGGTGGTGACCGCCCTGCGCCAGACGGCCTTGCTCAGGTCAACATCCATCTCTCATCACCTTCGCTGTCAGGTCGGCGCCCGCCCCGGGGCGCCTCCGCACGGAGATCTTCCGCTTCACAGGATGGCCGGTGGCGTCCCCCGCACGCGTCGGATTCCCGCACACAGTATCCGCATCGCCGACCACCACCGGAGAGAAGCCTGGCGGAATTACCTAAGGAACGACTGATTCCGCCAGAAAAGGACCTCGATAGCGTTCTGATCAGCGCAAATCCAAAGGAGACCGAAATGCCATACTTCGAGACCACCGACGGCACCCGCCTCGCCTACGAGGACTACGGCACCGGCGCGCCGATCGTGTTCGTGGCCAGTTGGGCGCTGGGAACGGACATGTGGGAGTACCAGGTGCCGTTCTTCGTGGACCGGGGCTACCGGTGCGTTCTTCTCGACAGGCGCGGGCACGGCCGTTCCGACCGTCCCTCGACGGGATACGACATCGACACCAGGGCCGACGACCTGGCCGCCCTGATCGAGCACCTCGGCCTGCGGGGGATCACCCTGGTCGGGCACTCGGCCGGTGGCGGCGAGGTGGCGCGTTACCTGGTCAGGCACGGTGAGGAGCGGGTCTCGCGGGTCGCGTTCGTCTCGGCGGTGCTGCCGTTCCTGAAGCTGACGGACGACAACCCGCAGGGCGCGCCCGAGGCACTGTGCGAGGCGGCGGTCGCCCAGTTCAGGACGGACAGGCCCAGTTGGTTCGCCCAGCGGGCGCAGGGGTTCTACGCCACCCACCTGGGCAACGACGTCTCGCCCGCGCTGATCGACCTCACGATGCGGCAGTGTCTGGAGACCGCGCCGTGGGCGACGGTCGAGGTGTGGCGTGCGACCTTCCACGCCGACCACCGCGAGGGGCTGCGCGCGATCACCGTCCCCACGCTGGTGGTGCACGGCACGGCCGACCAGTCCGCGATCGTCGAGATGACCGGCAGGCGCACCGCGGAGCTCGTGCCCGGCTGCGTCTACAAGGAGTACCCCACGGGCGGCCACGGCCTGTTCGCCACCCACAGCGAGCGGCTGAACAACGACATCCTTGACCTGATCAAGGGCTGAGGGACCACCGGGGCGGGGAAAAACCGGAAGGCGGACGCGGGCAGGGCGTCCCTATACTCCTCGCATGATCTGGCGACATTGATGAACGACCAGAGGTCGAACCGAGAGCGGATGCCGTGGGCCACCTGGCGCTTCCGAGCACCTGGAGCCCCACCCCATCTCGTCTCGTGGAAAGACCTCATGATCGCACTTTCTCCACGGGCGTCCGGCGCCCGTGTGAAACGGCTGACCCGGCCCCTCTACGTCTACGCCGCCCTTGAGGACTTCGTCCTCCTCTATCCGGTCTATGCTCTGCTGTTCGCCGACAACGGCCTGTCGGTTCCCGAGATCTCCTCGCTGTTCGTCATCGGCGCCGCCTCCGGCATGCTGCTGGAGATCCCCTCGGGAGCGTGGGCCGACGCCGTCTCCCGCCGCGTGCTGCTCTCGGTCGGTCCGCTGCTGTCGGCGGCGGGCTTCGCCCTGTGGTTCCTGGTCCCGGCCTACTGGTCGTTCGCGCTCGGGTTCGTCCTCTGGAACGCCGGGGCCTCGCTCCGCTCCGGCTCGATGGAGGCGCTCGTCTACGAGGAGCTCGACCATCTCGGTGAGGCCGAGCGCTACGTCACGGTGATGGGCCGGGTCCGCGCCATCGGGCTCGTCGCCGTCGCGGCGGCCACCGCGGTCGCGACCCCGGTGCTGGCCGTCGGCGGCTACTTCGCTCTCGGCGTGGCGAGCGTGCTGACCTGCGTGCTGTGCGCCCTGGCCGGTACGGCACTGCCCGAGCACCGGGCGGCAGCCGTACAGGACGACGAGGAAACAGGACGGTATGTCGCCGTGCTGCGGGCGGGCCTGAACGAGGTCCGGCACAATCGGCCGGTCAGGGGCGCCCTGCTGCTCGTCGCGGTGGTGACGGCGGTCTGGGGCGGTCTTGAGGAGTACGTCCCGCTGCTCGCGGCGGCGACCGGCGTCTCCGAGGCGACCGTGCCACTGCTCGTACTGATCGTCTGGGGCGGCGTCGCGATCGGCGGCCTGCTGGCCGGGGCGGCGAACAGGATGCCGGTCAGGGCCTTCGCCGTGGTGCTGGCCGTGGCCTCGCTCGTCATGGCGGCCGGGGCGCTGACGGGAAGTCCCGCGGGGCTGGTCGCGGTCGGCGCGGGCTTCTGCGTGTTCCAGCTGGCGAGCGTGATCGCCGACGCCCGCCTCCAACGGCGGATCACCGGACCGAGCCGCGCCACGGTGACCTCACTGGCAGGCATCGGCATGGACGCGGGCACGGTGGTGGTCTACGGCGTCTACGCCGCTCTGTCACCCTTCGCCACACATGGCATGATCTTCGCGCTTTTCGCCGCGCCGTACCTCTGCGTCGCCGCCGCTTTCTTGTACGGCTCCGCCCCTCCCCCACCCGCCTCGACAGACTCCCGCTAGTCCGTTTCCCCCGCGCCCGCGCCACCTCCCGAGGTGCGCGGGTGCTTCCCTCATCCGGGTGAAGCCTGAAGTATGGCCACATGCCAGTTGATCTCGTGTTCGAGACCCATTCGACCAGCGAGGACAACGAGCGGGGTGTGGCCACCGGCTGGTTACCCGGGAAGCTGTCCGAACGCGGCCGCGCACTGGCCGCGGAGCTGGGTGAGCGGCGGCGCGCGGACGGGTTCGCGGCCGTCTTCACCTCGGATCTCGCCCGGGCGGCCGAGACCGCCCGGCTCGCCTTCGGTGACAGCGGTGTCCCGATCCTGCACGACTGGCGGCTTCGGGAGTGCGACTACGGCGACTGGAACGGCGGACCCGCCGCCGAGGTGCACGGCGAGCGGTCGGCCTATCTCGACCGGCCCTACCCCGGTGGGGAGAGCTGGCGGCAGGCGGTGCGGCGGGTCGGCGGCTTCCTTGGCGACCTGTCACCGCGTTGGGCGGGCTCCAGGGTGCTGGTGATCGGCCACGTGGCGACTCGCTGGGCGTTCGACCATCTCGTTGAGGGTAGGCCGCTGGAGGAGTTGGCCGTCGCCGACTTCGCCTGGCGCGAGGGCTGGGAGTACCGCCTGCCCTGAGGTGAGGGAGTGACGGCCTCCGGCTCCCATGCTGCCGAGAACCCCCAGGACCAGGACCGTCACCCCAAGGGCCGTCCGTATCGCGTTTCTCATCGCTCTCCTCCTTCCTCGCCCCCGCCGGGAGTCATCCCCTTCCCCCTGAGGTCGGAGATATCCCCAACGCGACGCGAAGGAGGAGAGCCGGGGCTCAGGAACCGAGAGAGGCGGCCTCGGCGCGCAGCTTGGCGCCCTTGGCGTGGGCCTGGTCCCGCAGCGACTCCTGGAAGCCCTCCATCCGGGCCCGCAGCCCCTCGTCAGAAGCCGCCAGGATCCGTACGGCCAGCAGCCCCGCGTTGCGCGCGCCCCCGACGGCGACGGTCGCGACCGGAACCCCCGCGGGCATCTGGACGATCGAGAGCAGCGAGTCCATGCCGTCGAGATACTTCAGTGGCACCGGCACGCCGATCACCGGCAGCGGGGTCACCGAGGCGAGCATGCCGGGCAGGTGGGCGGCGCCCCCGGCCCCCGCGATGATCACCTTCAGGCCACGGCCCGCCGCCTGCTTGCCGTACGCGATCATCTCCTCGGGCATGCGATGCGCGGAGACCACGTCGGCCTCGAAGGCGACGTCGAACTCGGCGAGCGCCTCGGCGGCCAGCCGCATCACCGGCCAGTCGGAGTCGCTGCCCATGACGATACCGACAGCGGTCATGCTCTCTCCTCGCCTCGCGGTCGGCGACCGCGCTCACGGTTGTTCACGTGTAGCGGCCCTCGGTCAGGTAGACCGCGGCGTGCCGGGCACGCTCCCTGACCTCGTCCAGGTCGGTGCCGAGGGCGGTGACGTGGCCGATCTTGCGGCCGGGCCGTACGTCCTTGCCGTAGAAGTGGATCTTGATTCCCGGGTCGTGCGCCATGACGTGCTCGTAGCGGGAGAACAGGTCCGGGTCGTCGCCGCCCAGGAGGTTGGCCATCACCACGACGGGGGCCGCCATCGAGGGCGAGCCGAGCGGCAGGTCGAGCACGGCCCGCAGGTGCTGCTCGAACTGGGAGGTGCGGGCGCCGTCGATGGTCCAGTGGCCGCTGTTGTGCGGGCGCATGGCCAGCTCGTTGACGACAAGCCCCGAGGAGGTCTCGAACATCTCGACGGCCAGCAGCCCGGTCACGCCGAGCTCGTGGGCGATCTTCAGGGCGATCCGCTGCGCCTCGGCGGCCCGCTCGGGGTCGAGCCCGGGGGCCGGGGCGAGCACCTCGACGCAGATGCCGTCGCGCTGGACGGTCTCGACGACGGGGTAGCTGACGCCCTGCCCGTGGGGCGACCTGGCGACCAGGACGGCCAGCTCGCGCTCGAACGGCACGAACGCCTCGGCCATCAGCGGCACCCCGCTGGCCAGCACCTCGGCGGCGTCCTGCGCCGACCGGCAGACCCACACGCCCCGGCCGTCGTAGCCGCCGCGCACCGCCTTGAGCACGACCGGCCAGCCGTGCTCGGCGGCGAACCCCGTCACGTCCTGGGCGGAGGCGATCCGCCGCCACGGCGGGCAGGGAGCGCCTATTTCGGTCAGCCGCTCGCGCATCACGGCCTTGTCCTGCGCGTGCACGAGCGCCTCGGCCCCGGGGTGTACGGCGAAGCCGTCCTCGGTCAGTGCACGGACGTGCTCGGTCGGCACGTGTTCGTGGTCGAAGGTGATGGCGTCGCACCCCTTGGCGACGTCGCGCAGGACCGCGAGGTCGCGGTAGTCGCCGAGTCGGGTGTCGGCGATCACTCTGGCCGCGCTCTCGCCGAGGGAGTTGGCCAGCACCCGCAGCTCGATCCCGAGGGCGATGGCCGCCTGCTGAGTCATCCGGGCCAGCTGACCTGCTCCGATGATGCCGACGACGGGACCGATGGGACTGACCGGGGAAGGGCTGCTCACGTCGGTCGAGTTTACCGGCCCGCCGCACGGGAACCGGCAGGGGGCACCGGCCCCGCGCCCCCGGGTACGGCGCGGGGCCGGTCGCGCTTTTGCCGCGAGTGCCAGGTGTGACGTTCCGGATGGGAGTAACGTCAGATGCCTAGATTTATCGCCTTAAATCCGATATTTCTTGAAACACCGCTAACTGACTGATTGCGGAACATCTGGTCAACCGAAACACGGGACGAGCGGGTGCGCCGGTAGCCTGACAGAACGATGTCCGAGGTCCTCCCCAAGCGGCGGCCTCAGCCAATCCGGAAAGGACCGTGCGGGAGACGTGCAGTTGCGACGTGCCTACGAGCGGCTCGCCGATCTGATCCGTGAACTGGCCAAGTTCGGGATCATCGGGGCGATCGCCTTCGTCATCGACACCGGTGGCTTCAACCTGTTCCACTACGGCCTGCACTGGGGACCGCTGACCTCCAAGGTCCTCTCCACGGTCGCCGCCGCCTCCTTCGCCTACCTGGGCAACCGCCTGTGGACCTTCAGGCACCGCGAGCAGAGCGGGATGGCCAGGGAGTACTTCCTGTTCTTCCTGCTCAACGGGATCGGCCTGCTGATCGGCCTGCTGTGCATCGGTTTCACCCAGTACACGCTGGGCCTGACCGACCCGCTGAGCACGAACATCGCGAACCTGGTCGGCACCGGCCTGGGGACGCTGTTCCGCTTCTGGTCCTACAAGAAGTGGGTCTTCCTGGCCGTCGTGGAGGTCACCGAAGAGGTGCCCAGGGAGCTTCCCGGCGAGACCAGGCGGGTCGTCTGAGTCACGCGGGGCCGCTGACCACGCGGTTTCTCGTGGTGTCGTCCACCTGACGCAGGAACAGCGCGAAGGCCGCGGGACGGGGACGGACGAGTTCCAGACGGCCGCCGTCCGCGGCGGCCAGCGCCCGTGCCAGGGTCAGTCCCAGCCCGGTGCCGCCCGCCCCGCTGACGTTCCGTTCGAAGATCCGTCCCGCCAGCTCGTCCGAGACGCCCTGTCCCTCGTCGGCGACCTCGATCACGATCGATCTGTCCTTGTCGCTGGTCGTGACCGTCACGGTGCCGCCGCCGTGTTCGAGGGAGTTCTCCAGCAGCGTGGAGATCACCTGGCTGACGCCGCCGCTGGTGCCCAGCGCGTGCAGACCGCGTGTCCCGGACAGCTTCAGCTTCCGCCCCACCCTGCGGAAGGCCGGGCCCCACTCGATGAACTGCTGGTCGAGCACGTCGTCAAGGGCGACGGCGTCCGCCTGCGCCTGCCGCTGTCTTCTGGCCGCCGCCAGCAGTTCGTCGATCACCGCCGTGAGCCGCTCCGCCTGCACGATGGCCGCCTCGCCCTCCTCCTTGACGATTCCCGGCTCGTGCGCGGCCGCCACGATCTCCTCAAGCCGCATGGTCAGACCTGTGAGAGGGGTGCGGAGCTGGTGCGAGGCGTCCGTCGCGAACTCCCGTTCCCTGGCCAGCAGGTCCGAGATGCGGGTGGCGCTGCGGTCCAGCACCTCGGCGACCCGGTCGAGCTCCTGGATGCCGTAGCGGTGCTTACTTGGTCTGGCGTCGCCGGAGCCCAGCCGCTCGGCGATCATGGCCAGGTCGCTGAGCGGCAGTGTCAGACGGCGTGACTGCACGACCGCGAGTCCGACCGCGACCGCGAGGGCCGCGGCGGCCAGTGCCAGGATGAGCAGGAGCCATGCCCTGACCTCCCGCTCCACCTGGGTCTTGTCCCGGCTGACCGCGACGTACACGCCGTTCTCTGACTGTGCGTCCTGGGTCATCTTGCGATTGTCGGGGGGCTCGGTCCCCACCATCGTCACCTGGGGGGGAGTCCCTTTCGCGTAGACTTGGATATATCGGTCGGGGTATTTGCGCTTGAGCTGCTCCGGATCGATGGGCTGGTCCTGGATCCGGGCATACTCCACCTCCCCCAGCAGGCTTTTGGCCTGGGAGGAAAGCTCCTGGGTCGCCTCTTCCTCGATCAGCCGGTTTACCGCGACGCCCAGGGGGATGCCCAGCAGCAACACCCCGATGACGGCGACAAGCAGGGTTGACGAGAGCAGGCGGCGGCGCATTCCCTACTCGCGTTCGAAGCGGAAGCCAACCCCTCGCACCGTTGTGATGTAGCGCGGCTTGGCGGCGTCGTCCCCCAGCTTGCGGCGGAGCCACGAGATGTGCATGTCCAGGGTCTTGGTCGAGCCCCACCAGTTGGTGTCCCACACCTCGCGCATGATCTGCTCGCGGGTGACCACCTTCCCGGCGTCGCGGACCAGGACACGCAGCAGGTCGAACTCCTTGGTCGTCAGATGGAGCTCCTTGTCGCCCATCCACGCGCGGCGGGAGTCGGCGTCGATGCGCACCCCCTGGACGACGGGCGTCTCGGAGGTGCCACGCCGTAGCAGCGCGCGGACCCTGGCCAGGAGTTCGGCCAGCCTGAACGGCTTGGTGACGTAGTCGTCGGCCCCGGCGTCGAGGCCGACCACGGTGTCGACCTCGTCGACACGGGCGGTGAGGATGAGCACGGGAGTGCCGTGCCCCTCAGCGCGTATGCGTCTTGCGACTTCCAGGCCGTCCATCTCAGGAAGGCCCAGGTCAAGAACAATCAAGTCGATGCCACCCGACAGCGCCCGTTCCAGGGCCTGCGGGCCGTCGGGGCTCACCTCGACTTGGTAGCCCTCCCGACGCAGCGCACGCGCCAGTGGCTCGGAGATCGAGGTATCGTCCTCGGCGAGAAGTACACAGGTCATGTTGCGATCGTAGGACCTTAAGGGATCGTTTCCCGGGTACAGCGCGCGGTTTGACTCGTCATTGACCTATCCATTGACCTGGGCAAACACTGATAAATCCCGGATAGTCGTCCCGCAACGGCAGGAGTGCTCGCGGTAGCGCTCCCGCCTCGGAACTGCCTTGAAAAGGCAGACCCGCAAACCCTTCCCTCAAATATTTCCGACAAAACAGAACACGCCCGCCGAAAGGGATTCGGTGGGCGTGTTCGGGCCATCGGCCTCAGGAAGCCGACGGCGGCTCGGCGTAGCGAGCCAGGTAGAGCTGCTCGCCGAGGCTGCTGATCAGCCCCAGCTCCGTCTCCAGGTAGTCGATGTGGTGCTCCTCATCCTCAAGGATCTCCTCGAAGAGGCGCGCGGAGGTGGCGTCGCCCTTCTCGCGCATGAAGATGATGGCGGGCTTCAACCGGGTGACGACCTCAAGCTCGACGTTGAGGTCGGCTCGGAGCTGCTCCTCAACGGTCTGACCGATGTGCAGCGTGCCGAGCCTCTGGTAGTTGGGCAGGCCTTCGAGAAAGAGGATGCGATCCGTCAGCTTCTCCGCGTGGCGCATCTCGTCGATGGACTCTTCGCGGGTGTACTTCGCGAGTCTGGTGTATCCCCAGTTCTCCTGCATCTTCGCGTGCAGGAAATACTGGTTGATCGCGGTCAGCTCTGCCGTGAGCTGTTCGTTCAACAATTCTATGATCTTCTTGTCGCCCTGCATGGCGGGCTCCTCGTGCTAAGCGGTCGGCAGCAAGTCTTCAGACCGCTTCAGGATCGCACAGATCTTCCGCACACAAGTTGCGCAGTCGGCGCCGGCGCCGGTCCGGTCACGGACCTGACGTGCGCTCTTGGCTCCGGCCGCTATGCAGTCATGCACCTCGTTCTCGGTGACAGCGCGGCAGACGCAGACATACACGGCGGGAGCAGGCCTTTCTCGAATGCTCTACAACTAGGTAAGGCATACCTAACATAACTTATTCAGTAAGGCTTGCCTATGTGATGTAGAACACAGGGAAAACATTTCCCGCCGTGCACGCCCGGGCGCGTCAAACGATCAGATCTGACGATCAGTGCCCTCTGGCGATCCATTCCTGGAGATGCGGGGCCTCGGCGCCGATCGTGGTCGATTCGCCGTGCCCGGTCTCGACCACCGTCTCGCCCGGCAGGGTGAGCAACCTCTCTCTAATCGAGTCGATGATGGTCTCGAAGGAGGAGAAGGACCTGCCCGTCGCCCCGGGGCCGCCGTTGAACAGCGTGTCGCCGCTGAAGACGACGCCCAGCTCGGGCGCGTGCAGGCACACGGCGCCCGGCGAGTGCCCCGGGGTGTACAGCACGCTCAGCTCCACGCCGCCCGCGCCGATCACCTGGCCGTCCCCGAGCGGGGTGTACGGCAGGTCCGGGTAGACCATCTCCCACAGGGGCTGGTCGGCGGGGTGGAGCATGATCGGCGCGCCGACCCTGGCGGCCAGGTCGGCCGCGGCGTCGATGTGGTCGTTGTGGGCGTGGGTGCAGACGATCGCCCTGACCTCACGGTCGCCGACCCGCTCGGCGATGGCGGCGGCGTCGTGCGCGGCGTCCACGATCACGACCTCGCGCTCCGAGCCGACCAGCCAGACGTTGTTGTCCACCTCCCACGTCCCGCCGTCCAGCGAGAACGTCCCCGAGGTGACGACCCTGTCGATCACAGGACCACCACCGAGCGCAGCACCTCGCCACGGTGCATCTTGGCGAAGGCCTCCTCGACGTCGCCGAGCCCGATCGTCTCGGAGACGAAGCCGTCGAGGTTCAGCCGCCCCTGGAGGTAGAGGTCGATGAGCAGGGGGAAGTCACGGCTGGGCAGGCAGTCGCCGTACCAGGAGGACTTCAGCGACCCGCCCCTGCCGAAGACGTCGAGCAGCGGCAGCTCGATCGTCATCTCCGGGGTCGGGACGCCGACGAGGACCACGGTCCCGGCCAGGTCGCGGGCGTAGAAGGCCTGACGGTAGGTCTCGGGACGGCCGACGGCCTCGATCACCACGTCCGCGCCGTCGCCCCCGGTCAGCTCCCTGATCGCCTCGACCGGGTCGCTCTCGCGGGAGTTGACGGTGTGGGTCGCGCCGAACTCCTTGGCCCAGGCGAGCTTGCGGTCGTCGATGTCCACCGCGATGATCTTCGTCGCGCCCGCCAGGTGGGCGCCGTGCACGGCGGCGCCGCCAACCCCGCCGACGCCGATGACGGCCACGCTGTCGCCCCTGGTCACGCCACCGGTGTTGATCGCGGCGCCGATGCCCGCCATCACGCCGCAGCCGAGCAGCCCCGCCGCCGTCGCGGGGGCCGCGGGATCGACCTTGGTGCACTGCCCCGCCGCCACGAGGGTCTTCTCGATGAAGGCGCCGATGCCCAGCGCCGGGCTGAGCGGCGTGCCGTCCTCAAGGGTCATCCGCTGGGTGGCGTTGTGGGTGCTGAAGCAGTACCACGGGCGGCCCCTACGACAGGCGCGGCACTGTCCGCAGACCGCCCGCCAGTTCAGGATCACGTAGTCGCCGGGAGCCACGTCGGTGACGCCCTCGCCGACGGCCTCGACGATCCCGGCGGCCTCGTGGCCGAGCAGGAACGGGAACTCGTCGTTGATCCCGCCCTCCCGGTAGTGCAGGTCGGTGTGGCAGACACCGCACGCCTGGATGTTCACCACCGCCTCCCCCGGGCCCGGGTCCGGCACGTGGACGGTCTCCAGGGAGACGGGCTCCCCCTTGCCTCGCGCGACCACGCCCTGCACGGTGTACGGCATGCTGCACCTCGTCCTTGATCGTCTGGCGTTCCCGAGGCGCCCGCGCGGGACACCTCATCTCCATGCTTATCAGGCTGGAGCGGACTCCTGTCACGCCCTTCTGAGCACGTACGGCTGGACCATGCCGAGGCCGCGCGCGGGACGGCGGCGCATGCGGTGGAGTGCGATCTCGGGAGCCCCCTCGACGGCCTCGGCCAGCTCGCCGTCGGCGATGATCGTGCCGGGGCGGGCGATGGCCGTCAGCCGCGCGGCCAGGTTGACCGTGGTGCCGAAGACGTCGCCCATCATCGGCACCACGGGACCGTAGGCGAGCCCGACCCGCACCTCGGGGCCGTAGGCGCGGATCACCTCGACCAGGCCGAGCGCGATCCTCGCGGCCGTGTGCGGGGAGGACGCGGTGAACAGCACCTCGTCGCCGAGCGTCTTGACCAGCCGCCCGCCGTACGAGGCGACCACATCTGCGGCGCGTGACTCGAAGCCCTCGACCAGCTCGGCCAGGCCGTGCTCGTCGAGCTCGCGGGAGAGCTGGGTGAAGGAGACCAGGTCGGCGAAGCCGACCGCGAGGGTCAGCCGGTTCGGCACGATCTCCTCGCTGAGGTCGGTCGTGGCGAGCAGGCGGGTCCCTGCCGCGGCGAGCTGGGCGCGCCAGACGTGGACGAGCACCTGCTCGAAGTCCGGCAGCAGCCTGCGGGAGGCCTCCATGACCGCGGCGAGGTCGGCGTCGGAGGGCCGTCCCTGTCCGTCGAGCACGGCGCCGACCATGATCTCGGCCTGCCACTGCGCCAGCCTGGCGGTCGTCTGGCCGATCGCCCTGGTCATCCTGATGACCGCGCGCTCGTCGAGTGGGCCGTCCTGGAGCATCGCCCTGACCCGGCCGAGCGCCTCCACGTCGGCGTCGGTGAAGGCGACCACGTCGTCGGCCAGTGTGGCGAAGCCGAGCGCCCGCCAGATGCGCTCGGTGAGCTCCTGCGGGACTCCCGCCAGCTCGGCCACCTCGCCCCGGGTGTAGTGGGGTGGGGTGCCGACGAAGAGGCGTTCGATCTGCTCGGCCGTCGGACGTTCCGCCACGTTCTTCTCCGCCGTCCCCTCCGTCGCGCTCAGGCTTCCGCCCAGGAGGTTACGCCACCACCGGCACTCCCAGGTGCCCCTACTTGAGCGCGCCGGCCGTCATCCCGGCCTGGACCCTGCCCTGCAGCAGGGCGTAGACCACCAGGATCGGCAGCATGGCGATCGTGAGCCCCGCGAACAGGCCGGAGCGGTCACCGGCGTAGCCCTGTTCGACGGCGAGGTTGGCCAGCCCCTGCGACAGCACGAACCTGCTGTCGTCGCTGACGAGGACGAGCGGGATGAGGTACTGGTTCCACTGGCCGATGAAGTTGAAGATCCCGACGCTGATGAGCCCCGGTCTGGCCATCGGCAGCATGATCCTGAAGAAGGTCGCGATCTCCCCGCAGCCGTCGAGCGTGGCGGCCTCGGCGATCTCCCCGGGCAGCGTCCTGAAGAAGGCCACCAGGAAGAACATCGAGAACGGCAGCGAGTAGGCGGTGTAGACCAGGATGAGGCCGCCCAGCGAGTCGCCGAGCCCCAGGTTCTGGACCACGAAGAACAGCGGGACGAGCGCCATGAAGACCGGGAAGGTCATCCCCGCGACGAAGAAGTAGTAGAGCACCCCCTTGAGGCGGAACTCGAAACGGGCGAAGACGTAGGCGGCCATGGCCGACAGCAGGAGCGTCAGCGTGACGCCGCCGCCGACCACGATCACGGTGTTGCCGAAGTAGGTCCCGATCGAGGCGCTGTCCCAGGCGCGGGCGAAGTTCTCCCAGCGCAGCATCTTCGGCAGCGCCCAGGGGTCGGCGACGATCTCGGGGTCGGACTTGAAGGAGCTGACGACGGCCCACAGCAGCGGCACGGTCGAGACCACGGCCCACAGAACCAGGAACGCCTGGGCGACGGTGACCGTCGGTCCCGAAGACTTTCGCAGGGCCATCAGAACTCGATCCTCTCTCTGCGGGTCGCCCTGAGCGTGAACGCGGACAGGGCGAGGGTGACGGCGAAGAGCACGACGCCCATCGCCGAGGCGTAACCGAACCGGCCGTAGGAGAAGGCGTTCTGGTAGAGGTAGAACGAGGCGACCTGGGTGGAGTCGTTCGGCCCGCCCGCGGTCATGATCTGCACGACGGCGAAGGCGTCCAGCGCGGCGATCCCCAGATAGACCGTGGCCGTGCGGATGTTCTCCCAGATCAGCGGCACCGTGATGCGGAAGAAGATCTGGGTTCTCGACGCCCCGTCGAGCACGGCCGCCTCAAGCAGCGAGGCGGGGATCGCCTTGATGCCCGCGGTGAAGAGCACGACGTAGAATCCGACGCCGTTCCAGACGAGGACGGCGAGCACGGCCCAGAAGGCCAGCCTCTCGTCACCGAGCCACGACGGCTGGACCTCGCCGAGACCCACGGCCCGCAGCCCGCCGTTGAGAAGGCCATTGATGGGGTTGTAGATGTTCGTCCACAGCACGCCGATGATCGCGATCGACAGGATGTACGGGAAGAAGTACACGACCCGGTAGAACCCGGCGCCCTTCACCCCCCTGATCTCCCCGCTGCGGGGACCGCCCGCGGCGTTGAGCATGAAGGCCAGGAACAGCGCCAGTCCTATGGTGACCAGGGGCAGGGTCACCAGCAGGATCACGTTGTTGAGCAGCGCCTTCCAGAACACCGGGTCGCCGGAGAGCTCGGCGAAGTTGGCCAGGCCGACGAGGTCGGCCTCGGCGGACAGGCCCCGCCAGTCGGTGAGGGCGATGTAGAACGCCTGCACGTACGGCGAGGCCACGAACACCGTGTACAGCAGGAGGGGCGCGGCGAGGAAGCCGACGATGACGCGGCTCCGGTGTCGGCTAGCCACGGGCGGCGTCGGTGAGGCGCTGGGCCTCCTTCGCGAGCTGGTCCGCCTTGACGTCGCCGTTCATGAAGCGGCCCATCACCTTGGCGATGTCGCCCCACAGCCTGCTGTCGCGGGTGTCGAGCGTGACCCCGAAGACGTTGTCCCCGGCCTCGGCGAGCGCGGCGTTGATCGACACGAGGCCGTGCTTGGCGTCGGCGGGCAGCTTCGCCCTGCGGTTGGACGACAGGGTGCCCGCCTCGGCGATGAAGTTCGCGGCGCTGTCGTCGGAGAGCATGGCCCGCAGGAACTCCAGGCCGCCCGCGGTGTTCTTCGCGGCACGCGGCACGATGTACGGCTCGCCCGCCTTTGCGCACAGGGCGCCGAAGGGCCGGTCGTCGGTGGCGGTGATCGACGGGACGCGGCAGATCGACATGTCGAAGCCCTTGGGGACGCTGTCCCCCATCTCCTTCTCCAGCCAGGAGCCGCCGGGGACGAACCCGGCCTTGCCCAGCAGGAACTGCATCTGCGCGTCGGTGTGGTTCAGCCCCGAGCTGCCCTTGAGCACCCAGCCGTTGGCGGGGATCGCCTCGAAGGCCCGCAGGGCGGCGACGGCCCTCTCGTCGGTCCAGGCGTCCTTGCCGAGGTTGTTGATCTTGTCGATGACCTCCTTGCCGCCCACCTTGTAGATCATCGAGGCCAGCCACCAGAACATGTAGTACGGGAACTGGCCGGGGTAGGTCCAGGGGGCGATTCCGGCGGTGGCCATCTTGTCGCACAGCCCGAGGTAGGCGTCCCACGTCTGAGGGTACGTCCAGCCCTTCTCCTCGAACAGCGAGGCGCTGTACCACGCGCCGTAGGCGCCGTAGGAGTAGTTCAGGACCGTGAACTGGCCGCCGTGCGTGCCGACCTCGACCACGCCGGGGCGCAGGGTCTCACCGACGGTGACCTTCGGATCGTTCCAGGAGGGGGCGCCGAGCAGCGGCTGGAGGGGCAGCAGGGCCTCGTCCTTGACGAGCGCGCCGTAGTCGATGGCGTTTGAGCCGGAGTTGTTCACCACGTCCGGCGGGTTGCCCGCGACGAAGCGGGGCTGCAGGGACTGCTGGATCTGCTGGGTCGCCGTCTGGGTGACCCGCGCCTTGGGGTGCTGCTTGCCGTACAGCTCGACGGGCAGCTTGATGTAGGTCTGTCCGTAGCCGCCGTCGAAGACGACGACCTCGACGGGCGCGTCCACGGCGACCCCGAACGGGTTGCCCGCGCTCGCGGCGCCGGTCGGGGTGGCGACGGCGGCGGGAGACTTCCGGGTGCCACCGGTGGCGCAGGCGGCGAGCGCGCCCGCGACGGGGGTGAGGGCGATGAGCGCCAGAACCGAGCGACGGGTCGGCTGGGGCTGGGACGGACGGTCGTTCATGGGATGTGCCTCCACAGGATCCAGGAGCTTTTGACGATCCTGAGTAAGGTAAGCTACCTTACTAACATGGCCACAGCAACCGGCAATCTTCAGAACCCCCCGTGGAACACGTTCGACCAGGCCTTCCACAGTCAGCCCGAGGCGCTGACCCGGCTCACCGAGACGCTGCCGGGCCTGCTCGACCGCCACGTGGGCAAGGACGCGGACCGCCTCGTCGTGTTCGGGATCGGGGCGAGCCGCGCCGCGGCCCACGTGCTCGTCGCGGGACTCACCGCGCGGGGCGTCCCGTGCGACCTGCTGACCGGCGCCGACTTCACCGAGTCCCAGGTACGGCCCGGCACCGCCTATCTGGGCATCTCCCAGTCGGGCCGCAGCGTCGAGATCGTGCGCGCCCTGTCGGCGGCCCCCGCGGAGTCACGCATGAGCATCGTCAACCGGGTGCCGTCGCCGGTGGCCGACCTGACGCCCCGGCACCTCTGGCTGGGCGACGTCGCCGACTCCCGGGTCTCGACCGTCGGCTACACCGCGACCGCCCTGGCCCTGGCCCTGCTCGCCGAGCACCTCACCGACGGCCTCGACGAGGAACGCTGGCGTGGCTTCGGCGAACGGCTGGCCACGGTGACGCGGCAGCGCGAGGCCGCGGGCCGCGTCGCGGCGGACCTCCTGGCCGCCGGTCACGCCGACCTGGTCTCCTCCGGGGCGGGACTGGCCGCCGCGGAGGGGGGCTCGCTGCTGCTGCGCGAGGGTCTCGGCCTGCCCGCCGCCTCCTTCGACACCCGGTCCTACCTGCACGGCTTCATGGACAGCGCCAGGCCCGGCACCGTGCACCTGATCGTGAACCGTGGGACCGAGGCGCTGCTCGCCCGGCAGCTCGCCGACCACGGCGCCACGGTCCACCTCCTCGGAACCACCCCGATCGAGTACGGCGGAGCCGGTCCCCTGCACCAGACCTCCCTGCCCGGGCTGACCGACGCCGAGCTGTCCATCGCGGCGAGCGTGTTCCTCCAGATGGTCGTCCAGGAGGTCTGCGCGAGCACAGGGCGCCGCCCCGAGGACCCGGTGTTCGTCCGCCTCGACACGAAGGTCGGGTCGGCCGCGTGAGCACGCCCGACCTGCCGCGCCACGGCGTCGCGGGCCTCGACATCGGCGGGTCCTACCTGAGGGTCCGCGTCGAGGACGCGGCCACCGGCGAACCCCTCGCCGCGGAGACGAGACCGAACCCGGGCTGGAACGACCTGTCGCCCGTCGAGCGGGCCGGGCTGGTCGGCGGTGTGCTGCGCCGGACCACCCCCGCGAGCCACGTCCTGGCCGCGGTCGGCGTGGGCGCCAGGGGATGCGACTCCGAGGCGCTGACCCGTGAGCTCGAAGCCGCCGTCTGTGCCGAGCTGGGTCCCGGCGTGGCCGTACGGGTCCGCAACGACGCCCTGCTGGTCGGGCTGGCCGGAGGTCACGAGCACGCGCTCTCGGTGATCGCCGGGACCGGCGCCGTGGTCGGCGGCCTGACCGCGGACGGCGTCACGGTGCTCACCGACGGCTGGGGCTGGCTCCTCGGCGACCACGGGAGCGCGCCGCGCATCGTGCTCGACGCGCTGCGGCTCTACACCGCGGTCCTCGACCGGGGAGAGAGCGACCCGGTGTTCGGCCCGTTCGTGGCCGGGGCGCTCGGCGTCGCCGAGGCCCGCCGCCTTCCCGGGGCCGTGAAGCGCTCCCGGGAGACCCTCGGCGACCTCGCGGCGGGCGTCTTCGCCTGCGCCGAGGCCGGTTCGCCCTGCGCGGGGAAGGCCGTCACCGACAACGCCCGGCGGCTCGCGGGCAGCGTCGCGACGGCGCTGCGGCTGGGTGTCCGTGCCGACGTCGTCGTGGGCGCGGGTGCGATCATGGTCAAGCAGCCCGCCTTCCGGTCCGCGTTCGCCTCGGGACTTGTCGCCCAGGACGTGACGCTGCCGCTGTCGGTCCTCGAAACAGAGCCGGTCCTCGGGGCGGTACGGCTCGCCACCCTGGCCCTGCGCGACGACGTTTCACGCAAGGGCACTCTGCGCAACGATGCCCTGTGCAACGATGAGGAGCAACTGACATGACAGCCCACCTGCGTCGCCTCGCCCTCGGCACCGTGCTGCCCGCCTTCGAGGGGACCACGGCCCCGACGTGGCTGCTCGACCTGCTGCGGGAGGGGCTGGGCGGCGTCATCCTGTTCGGCCGCAACATCGTCTCGCCGCCGCAGGTGGCGGAGCTGGTACGGCAGATCCTCGACGCGCGCCCGGACGCCGTCGTGGGGATCGACGAGGAGGGCGGCGACGTCACCCGGATCCACCACGACGAGGGCAGCCCCTACCCCGGCAACCGGGTGCTGAGCGAGAACGACGACCTCGACGCCACCCGGGCGGTCGGCAGGGGCATCGGCACCGAGCTGCGCGACCTCGGCGTCAACTTCAACCTGGCGCCGATCGGCGACTACGTGACCTCCCCGACCAGCCCGCTCACCACACGCTCGTTCGGCCGTACGCCGCAGGCCAACGCCGAGCACATCGCGGCCTGGGTCGAGGGCCTGCAGAGCGCGGGGGTCGCGGCGTGCGTGAAGCACTACCCGGGACTCGGCGGATCGCTGCTGGACTCGCACCTGTCGCTGGGCCGGGTCGCCGCCGGGCGCGCCGAGTTCGAGACGGAGCACCTGCGCACCTTCGTGCGGGCCGCACGCGCGAACGTGGCGAGCATGATGACCGCCCATGTCGTGGTTGACTGTCTGGACCCCGGCGTCCCCACGACCTTGAGCGAGACTGTGATCAGCGACCTCCTCCGCGACGAGATCGGCTACGACGGCGTCGTCATCTCCGACGCCCTGGAGATGCGCGGCGTCCTGGACCACGCCTCCTCGCTGCCCGCGGCGGCCGTCGGCGCGCTGCGCGCCGGGGTGGACGCGCTCTGCCTCGGCGCCGTGCAGTTCGAGGACGCGGCCAGAGCCGTCGTGGACGCGATCGTCACCGCCGTGGAGTCCGGCGAGCTGGCGGTCGAGCGCCTTGAGGAGGCCAACCGGCGCATCCGGGCGATGGCCGCCGCCTATCCCGGCACACCGGGCGCACCCGGCGCGACCGACACGACGGCCGAGCGGTCGGCGGGTCTCGCCGCGGCCTGGGGGGCGACCGTCTCCGAGGGGGAGGTGTCGGTCGCCGGTGGCGGCGTGCACGTCCTGACCTTCGACGACCGCACGTCCATCGCGGCCGGACCGGTGCCGTGGGGCGTAGGCCCGGAGCTGCGCGCGGCCGGGGTCGCCTTCAACGACCTTGTCCTGACCCCGCCGATCCACGACCTTCCCGACCTGTCGGGCGTCGCGCAGGACGACGTCGTGGTCGCGGTCGTCAGGGACCTGCCGCTGCACCCCGGCAGCGCGGAGGTCTTCGCCAGGCTGCGGGCGCCGCGCCTGGTCGTCGTGGACATGGGCTATCCGGGGACCGAATACCCCCACGCCACCGGCGTGGTCCGAACCTTCGGCGCGTCCCGGGCCAGTGCGGCCGCCGCCGTACGCGCCCTGACAGGGACCGGTGTGACCTCGATTGCATGACGACGCGCGTTCCACGGAACTGCCCCCCACCCAGCGGCACGTCCTGAGTCACACGCTCGGGCACGGTTCGACGACCCGGCCACGACTGCTCGCGGCCACGGGCCTGTCGAAGCCGAGCGTCAACGACGCCGTCAGCTTCCTGGAGAAGGCCGGATACGTCCGCCGCAACGGCAGGCACGTCCCGGCGACCGGCAAACCGGCCGTGGTGTTCGAGGCGGCCGAGGAGGTCGGCTGGGCGCTCGGCATCGACCTGGGCAGCTCCCACATCGAGCTGATGGCCGTCGATCTCGCCGGGACGGACAGCACGCACGTCTCCTTCGCCGAACCCGGCGGCCCCGGCGCCGCGCGCCCGCGCGAGCCGTCCCCTCCGGTCGTCGAGCGGGCGGTCGAGCGGCTCGTCGCGTGGTGCGCCCGCCCCGACCGGCTGCGGAGGCTGCGGGCCGTGACGATCGCCGTCCCGCAGATCGTGGACGCGGGCCGCCGTCAGGTGTCGGCCGCGGACGCCGACCGGGAGCGAGGCGCCCTCGCGGCCCTGCTGCGCGCGCTCGCCGACCACTACGAGGGCCCGGTCAGGCTGGAGAACAACGTCAACTGCTCGGCGGTGGCCGAGATGCGGATCGGGGTCGGCGCCGAGGTGCCGAGCCTGGCCTATCTGCAGCTCGGCGTGGGCGTCGGCGCCGGGATCATCAACGAGGGCCGTCTCGTCCGCGGCGCCCACGGCGCGGCGGGTGAGCTGTCACGGCTGCCCTTCCCCTGGGCCGACGGCGCCGAGCAGGCCTCGCGGTACGCGATGGAGGACCGGCTGGCGGCCTCCCGCCTGGTTGACTCCTACCGCTCGGGCCGCTCGGGCCGCTCGGGCCGCTCGGGCTCCTCCGGTGACGCGAACCCGTCCGTCGGCCACGTGGTGCGGTCGATCCTGGCCGACGTCGCGGCGGGTTCGACCGAGGCGAGGGCCGTCTACGACGGATACGTGCGCGACGTCGCCAGGGCGTGTGTCGCGCTCGCGGCCGTCGTCGATCCCGACCTCGTGGTGATCGGCGGGGAGATCGGCGACGTCCCCGAGGTCGTCGAGGCGGTCCAGGCCGCGGCCAGGCCGCTGCACGAGTTCCTGGTGGTCTCCGGCAGCGTCATCGGGGAGCTGGCCACCGTCTTCGGCGCGGTCGTCCTCAGCCTTGAGGAGGCGCACGTCAAGCTCCTCGGCGAGCACGCGGTCCACGCCGCGGCCGCCGTCGACCGGCTCGGCGCACGACCGTCGCAGGCGGCGGAGTAGCGCCGCCGACAGTTACTCGAACTGTCATGAAACGGTCAGAAATCTCCTGACCGCTGGCCGATCTGTTTCGACCGCTCACCGACGCCACGGGACCGGTGAGCGCTCGGGGGACGCCGCTCGTCCATCCCGGCACAGCATGCCTGTTCCGCACCATCGGCCCGTCCTATGGTCAGGGTGCCCTCTCGTGTTCATTTGCCCGGCAGATCGAAGTCGGCCCCACCGGCCGATCCCCCCAGCTCTGTTGTCGGCCCCAAAAGGAAACCCAACATGAAGACGAAGAAACGGCACTTCACGTTCACCGTGGGCGTGTCACTCGTCGCGGCGATGGCCCTCACCTCCTCGGTTCCCGTCGCCGTGGCCTCCGCCGTACCCCCGGGAGCGCCGAACGCCACCTCCCCGCAGACCCCCTGGAGCGCGCCGGACCCCGCGACCCGGCAGGCGGCCGCCCCCGCGTGCGCCGCGGACACCACCGTGCAGACCGACCGGGGCGCGGTGTGCGGCCTGGTCACCAACGGCGTCAGGTCCTGGCTCGCCGTCCCCTACGCCGCGCCGCCCGTCGGCGAGCTGCGCTGGGCGCCACCCCGGCAGCATGCCCCGTGGACGGAGACCCTGCAGGCCACCGAACGCTCCGCCCCCTGCCCGCAGCCCGCCTTCCTCACCCCCGAGACCTTCAACGAGGACTGCCTGAAGCTGAACGTCGCCGCGCCCGCCGACGCGGGCACCACGCCGCTGGCCGTGATGGTCGAGTTCCACGGCGGCGGGTTCAGGCTCGGCTCCTCGACCGACGGGACCTACCTGGCGGGAGCGGGCCGGGTCGTCCACGTCAGCGTGGACTACCGGCTCGGCATCCTCGGCTTCCTCGCGCACAAAGCGCTCGGCGCCCGCTCGGGCAACTGGGCGCTGCGCGACCAGCAGGAGGCGCTGCGCTGGGTCCAGCGCAACATCTCCCGCTTCGGCGGCGACCCGCGCAACGTGACCATCTACGGCGCCTCGGCCGGAGGGTCAAGCGTGTGCGCCCACACCACCTCGCCGCTGTCGCGGGGGCTGTTCCAGAAGGGCATCTCGCAGAGCGGCGAGTACAACTCGCTGCGCGGCCACGAGACCATGTGGCAGACCCAGGACTGCAAGGCCGACCTGCCGACCGAGGCCGAGGCGCAGCAGGCGGGTGACCGGTTCGCCGCCGCCGTCGGCTGCGGGAACGTCGCGGACGTGGCCGCCTGCCTGCGCGCCGTACCCGCGAAGACCCTGCTGGAGAAGGCGGGCGACGGGCTCGGTCCTGACAACGGCACGCTGGCCCCGATCGTGGACGGCACGGTGCTGCCGCTGTCCCCGGCCGAGGCCTTCGAGACAGGGCGCATCAACAAGGTCTCCCTCATGCACGGTGTGGACCGCGACGAGACCCAGCTCCCCGGCGTCAACACCGCCGAGGAGTACGAGAAGCTGGTCAAGGAGCAGTACGACACCCTGGCCCCCGAGGTGTTCAGGCGCTACCCGCTGAAGCGCTTCCCCGACCCCGCGGCCTTCATCGCCTACCGCACCCTCGTCGCCGACTCCAACTCCGTCTGCCCCGCCCTGCTCAACGACGAGCGGCTGTCGCGCCACATCCCGGTCTTCGCCTTCCAGGTGGACAACGCCGACGCCCCGCCGCTGTTCTTCCTGGACGCGACCAAGCCGAACGGGTCGTACCACATCAACGAGGTGCCGTTCCTGATCTTCCCCAGGACCGACCTGAGCGCCAACCAGCAGACCTTCGGCAAGCAGCTCGTGGCCCAGTGGACCGGGTTCGCCAGGACCGGCAACCCCACCGTGGACGGCACGCCGTACTGGTCCAGGTTCACCCGCTCGCACCCGACGGTCATGTCGCTCGTGCCCGCCGGTGACAGCCAGCTCACCGAGGAGATCTCCAAGCAGCACCACTGCGACTTCTGGCAGAAGTACGCGGCCTTCAACCGCTGAGCGGTTCCCACCGAGGGCCTTCACGCACCGAGCGGCACGACCCCCAGCCGGTGCGCCGGACGAGCCGACGCACACCCCTTCCCGCGTACGGCCCGGCGCACCGGCTGGTTCCACCCTGTCCTGCCGTTCCGGTCGACCGTCCTCCACCACCGTGCCCGCCCGTCGAACCGGCCACCGGACCGCCCCGGGTCCCGCTGGCCGTACCCGACCTCCCCGTTCCCGGTACGGCGCGCGCCGCCTCGGGACCACACATGGAGAGAAGACAATGGGATCACGTTCCACCCGCAGGGGAAGAGTGCTCAGATCGACCGCGGTCGTCGCCGCGTCGTGCCTGGCACTGCTGCTGAACACGCCCGTCGTGGCGAGCGCCGCACCCCCCGACGACACCGCCCAGGCCACCGAGACGACGGCTCTCGGCGGGGGCTCCTTCCCCGGCGACTGGCCATCCTGGCAGAAGGACCTGAGCGGTTCGCGCTCCAACCCCTTCGAACGCAGGCTCACCCCGGCCAACGTGGGCAAACTCAAGCTGAAGTGGGCCTTCGCCTACCCGAAGACCGCGGGCACCCCGCACAGCCAGCCCGCCGTAGTCGGCGACACGATCTACTTCGGCGCGCCCGACGGCCACTTCTACGCCCGCGACGCGCGCACCGGCGCCGCGAAATGGGACTTCGACCTCAGCACCGTCGGCCCCGCGGGCTACGGCGCCGTGGTGCAGGACGGGGCCGCGGTCTCCGGGGGCAAGGTCTACTTCGGTGACGGCCGTGGCTACTTCTACGCCCTCGACCAGCGCACCGGCAAACTCGCCTGGGCCAGGCAGATCGACACCGAGGTCGCCGCGGGCGTGACCAGCTCGCCGATCGTCTTCGGCGGACGCGTCTACGTGGGCGTCTCCAGCGGCCAGAACATCCTGGGCAAGACCTTCCCCTGCTGCACCTTCCGCGGCCACATCGACGCGCTGAACGCCGAGACCGGCGAGCAGGTCTGGCGCTACTACACGGTTCCCGAGCCCAAGCAGAACGGGACCTGGCCCAACGGCGTGCCGAGGTACGAGCCGTCGGGGGCGGGCGTGTGGAGCACCCCGGCCATCGACCCGGTCACCCGCACCCTGTACGTCGGGACCGGGCAGAACTACACCGGCAGCGCCGGGAACTACGACTCGGTCCTGGCCCTGGACATCACCACCGGCAAGGCCCGCTGGACCAGGAAGATGACCGACGTCGACACCTGGCGGATCGAGTGCTCGGCCCGCACGCCTGAGGACAGGCAGTACTGCCCGAACCTGGACGACGGCACCGCGCTCGACTTCGACCTGGGTGCCGCGCCCAACCTGTTCAGGGCGGGCGGCAGGCACCTGGTCGGCATCGGGCAGAAGGCCGGGGTCTACCACGTGCTCGACGCCAGGACCGGCAAGATCGTGTGGCAGCGTCAGCTCTCCGAGCCGATGCCCAGCGGCGGCCTGTCCGGCATCCAGTGGGGCACCAGCTTCGACGGCCAGCGCCTGTACGTCTCGACCTACATGGGCAGGCCGGGCACCCTGTTCGCGATCAACCCGGCCGACGGCCACATCATCTGGAAGACCCCCAACCCGGCCGACGGCTGCACCACCGGCGGCGCCGCGCAGTACCCGGCCGTCTGCCAGCTCGGCCACGGCCCCGCGGTGACCACCACCCCCGGCCTGGTGTGGCTGGGCAGCATGGACGGCAAGATGCGAGCCTACTCCGCGCGCACCGGTGAGGTGCTGTGGACCTACGACACGATCACCGAGGTCCAGGGCGTCAACGGCCTGCCGGGCCGGGGCGGCGCCGTCTCGGGCGCGGGCGGCGCGGTCGTCTCGCACGGGATGGTCTACATCCACTCCGGCTACATGTTCACCCCGTACCCCAACCCTGACCACGGCTCGGTCCTGCTGGCCTTCGGCCTGTGACCCTCGCCGAGAAGACCCAGGGCTTCCCTCAGGCAGTTGGCTCTCCCTGAGGGAAGGGCCGGGGGCAATCCCGCCCCCGGCCCGTCCGGGCCGTGTGTTCAGACAGGCCGGGGTTCGCGGGGTTCCTCGTCGTCGGCTTCGTCGACGGCTCTGAAGAGGTCGGCGCGGACGTCCTGGATGTTGGGGATGTCGCGCAGCGTGACGTGGCCCTGTTCCCCCGCCGACTCGACGTTGAGCGTGCCGCTGCCGAACAGCCGGTCAAGCAGGGTCTGGTCGGCGCTGACCGTGTTGACCTTGGTCATCGGGATGTCCTCGGTGGACTTGTTCAGCACCCCCCTGCTGATGGCCAGCCGGTGTGAGGTCAGCACGTAGGTGGTGTTCTTCCACCGCAGGTACGGCGCGAACGACCACACGGTCATCAGCCCGACGGCGATCACCGCCACGGCGATGCGGGCGTAGCCGTCGTAGTCGAAGACGGGCATGAAGAAGATCGCGGCGCTGGACCCGAGGATGATGAGGACCAGGGCGAGGAACGGTGCGACGAGACGCTTCCAGTGGGGGTGGAACGTGCGGATGCGCAGTTCCCCCTCCGCCAGATGGTGATCAGCGAGACCCATGGGGCAAATCGTGGCACGTCCCGGCCCCATTAGTCACGGGACGTGCGGGCGCACGTGCACGACGTCTCCCGCGCCCAGGGTGTGCACGCTCCCCTGCGACTCGACGAGCAGGTGTCCCTCGCCGTCCACGCCGGTGGCCAGGCCGGTGAGCACCCGCTCGCCCGGCAGCTCCACCCTGACCTCGCGGCCGACGGTCGCGCTGAGCCCCAGGTAGGCCGCCCGCAGCCCGCACGCGTCGGCGTCGCCGTCGGCCTGCGACCACTCGCGGTAGTGGGTCTCGATCTCCCGGAGCACCGCCCTGACCAGGGGGTCACGGTCGGCGCAGACGGCGTTCTCGACCGCCAGTGAGGTCGCGGTCTCGACCGGGAGCTCGTCCGCGCGGAGGCTCACGTTGAGCCCGACGCCGACGACGACCGCGCTGTCGATGCGTTCCGCGAGGATCCCGGCGAGTTTGCGCTCCCCGACCAGCAGGTCGTTCGGCCACTTCAGGCGGGCCTCGATCTCGGCGACCCTGCGCACGGCCGAAGCGGCGGCCAGGCCGACCAGCAGCGGCAGCCAGCCCTGCTTCGCCGGCGAGACCTCGGGGCGCAGCAGCACCGAGAAGGTCAAACCAGAACGGGGCGGCGCGCTCCAGACGCGGCCGAGCCTGCCACGGCCCGCGGACTGCGCCTCGGCGATGACGACGGCTCCCTCCCTGGCGCCGTCACGCGCGGCCTGGGCGAGGTCGGCGTTGGTCGAGCCGGTCCTGTCGACGACGGCGATGTCCGACCACAGGCCGCCGGGGCGGACCAGGGCGCGGGTCAGCGCCGCCTGGGACAGCGGCGGACGGTCGAGGTCGGTGAAGGGAGAGTCGTCCACCCGCCCATCTTCCCTCATCTGTCATCCAGCCAGGGCGACGAGCGGGGAACACCGGGGCGGTGACGCCCACGCACACCGGGAGCGCCAGGATGGGAGGCATGAACGAAGGCCTCGACCCACGCCATCCGGTGCCCGCCAGGCGCCCAGGTCCGAGCACCAGGACCCGGGTCAGAGAGGTGACGGGCGGGGTCGTGCGGGACAGGCGTGACGACCTGGCGACCGAGGAGCCGTTGGAGATCAGGGTCCAGTCGGGTGGTGCGCGCCGTACGGTGGCGATCACCATGCGGACCCCCGGCGCGGACTTCGAGCTGGCGGCCGGGTTCCTGTCCGGTGAGGGCCTCGCCGGACAGGCCGAGATCGCCTCCATCGCCTACTGCACGGACGAGGACGTGGCGCCCGAGGCCCGATACAACACCGTCACCGTACGGCTGCGCGGCCCGCTGCCCGACCTGCCCTCCCTCGACCGGCACTTCGTGACGTCGAGTGCCTGCGGCGTCTGCGGCAGCGCCAGCCTGGACGCCCTGCGTGGCCGGTGTGCCCCGCTGCCCGCCGGTGACCTGCGGGTCTCCCCCCAGATCCTGTACGGCCTGCCGGAGCGCCTCAGACAGGCACAGGGCGTGTTCGGCAAGACCGGGGGCCTGCACGCCGCCGGGCTGTTCACCCCGGAGGGCGACCTGGTGGCCCTCCGCGAGGACGTGGGGCGGCACAACGCGCTGGACAAGCTCGTCGGCTGGGCCCTGATGAACGGCATGACGCCGCTGACCGGGCACGTCCTGATGGTGAGCGGGCGCACGAGCTACGAGATCACCCAGAAGGCGCTGAGCGCGGGCATCCCGGTCGTCTGCGCCGTCTCCGCCCCCTCCTCCCTGGCCGTCGACCTGGCCAGGGAGTTCGGGATGACGTTGGTCGGCTTCCTGCGCGAGGAGCGCTTCAACCTCTACGCGGGCGCCGAGCGGGTGACCGGGTAGGCCCGGTCACCCGGTGTTCTGCAGGCCCGCGGCCACGCCGTTGACCGACAGCAGCAGGAGCGTGGACAGCCGCTCGCGCTCCTCCTCGGTCAGGGCGTCGCCGGAGCGCAGGGCGGACAGGGCGCGCAGCTGCAGGTGCGAGAGCGCGTCCACGTACGGGTCGCGGAGCTGGACCGCTCGGGAGAGAACCCTGCGGTTCTCCAGCAGGCGGCTGTGCCCGGTGACATCGAGGGCCAGGCGGCGGGTGCGGTCGTACTCGGCGAGCACCTGCTCGACGAAGTCGTCCCGTCCGCCCAGGGCGAGGTAGCGGGCCGCGATGTCCCTGTCGGTCTTGGCCAGCGACATCTCCACGTTGTCCAGCAGCGAGGCGAACAGCGGCCACTCGCGGTAGGCGGCGCGCAGCTCGTCGATGCCCGACTTGGAGATGGCCGCCTCAAGGCCGCTGCCCAGGCCGTACCAGCCGGGCAGGTTGACCCGCGTCTGCGCCCAGGAGAACACCCACGGGATGGCCCGCAGGTCGTCCAGGGAGCGGGGAGCGCCGAGGCCGCGCCTGGCGGGGCGGGAGCCGAGGCGCAGCGAGCCGAGCTCCTCAAGCGGGCTGACCAGGGAGAACCACTCGGGGAAGCCGGGTGCCTCGGTCAGCGACCGGTAGGCCCGCTCGGAGGCGGAGGCGACCTGCTCGGCCAGGCCGCGGAAACGTCCCGCCGCCCTGGCCGTACGGTCCTCGATGGTCGGGGTCGAGGCGAGCAGCACCGCGGAGGTGACCTGCTCCATGTGGCGGCGGGCGATGGCGGCGTGGCCGTACCTGGCGAAGATGACCTCGCCCTGCTCGGTGACCTTGAACCTGCCGCCGACGGAGCCCGGCGCCTGGGCGAGCACGGCGCGGTTGGCGGGACCGCCGCCCCTGCCGAGGGCGCCGCCCCTGCCGTGGAAGAGCGTCAGCCGTACGTCGTGCTCGGTGGCCCAGGCGGTCAGGGCCTCCTGCGCCTCGTACAGCTTCAGCGTCGCGGCGGCGGGGCCAAGCTCCTTGGCGGAGTCGGAGTAGCCGAGCATGACCTCAAGGCGGCGGCCGTTGACCGCGAGCCTGTCCTGGATGCCGGGGATGTCCAGCATGCCGGTCAGTACGGCGGTCGCGTTGGCGAGGTCGGCGCCCGACTCGAACAGCGGGACCACGTCGAGACTCGGCGCCCGGTCCCCGAGGGCGTGCCTGGCCAGCGTGTAGACGGCGGCGACGTCGTCGGCGGAGCGGGTGAAGGAGACGACGTAGCGGGAGCAGGCGGTCGTGCCGAACCGCTCCTGGATCCAGCCGATCGTCCTGATGGTGGCTAGGACCTCGTCGGTGCGCTCGGAGGTACGGCCCTCGGCCAGTTCGGTCAGCGCCTGGGCGTGGACCTGCGAGTGCTGGCGGACCTCCAGCTCGGCCAGGTGGAAGCCGAACGTCTCCACCTGCCAGATGAGGTGCTGCAGCTCGCCGTAGGCCTGCCGGGGCGCCCTGGCGGCGACCAGCGACTCCTGGGTCAGGCGAAGATCGGCCAGCAGTTCCTCGGGCGAGCGGTAGGCCAGGTCGAGGCCGCGCTTCCTGGTCGCCGCGATCCTGGCGGCCACGAACAGCAGCCACTGCCGGTGCGGCTCCTGCGGCGAGCGGGTGGCCATCTCCGAGACCAGCTCGGGGTGGTCGTTCTCCACCGAGTACAGCGCCGCCCGCAGCTCGGCGGAGGCCGGGACGTAGGAGGAGGTCAGGGTCAGCGACCTGCCGATCCTGAGCGTCGCGTTCTCCAGCGCGATCAGCACGTGCTCCGACTGGATGAGCACGGCGTCCCTGGTCACCTTGGCGGTGACGTTGGGGTTGCCGTCGCGGTCGCCGCCGATCCAGCTCCCGTAGCGGATGAACGCCCTGGCCAGCGGCTCACGGGTGCCCGTGCCCTCGCCGAGCGCGGCGTCCAGCGAGCGGTAGACCAGCGGGACGACCCGGAACAGCGTCTCGTCGAAGGCGGCCATGGCCGTGCGCACCTCGTCGAGCGGGTCGAGCTTGGTCGACCTGAGCTGCGCGGTCCGCCACAGCAGGTCGATCTCCTCAAGGAGGCGCCGCCGGGTCTCGTCCCGTTCCGCGGCGCCCCGCTCTGGGCTGTTGTAGGCGGCGAGCCTGCCGCTGATCCGCTGGATCGCGGTGACGACCGCGCGCCTGCGGGCCTCGGTCGGGTGGGCGGTCAGCACGGGGTGCAGCCGCAGCCCCTCGACCAGCTCGGCGACGCGCTCACCGCCCAGTTCCTGTACGGCCTGCGCGATGGACTCCGGCAGCGGCTCCTCCCCCGTGTCGCGGACACGGAGGGTGCGGATCCTGAAGTGCTCCTCGGCGAGGTTCGCCAGGTGGAAGTAGCAGGTGAAGGCGCGGGCGATCAGCACCGCCCTGTCGACCGGCCACTCCGCGACCATCGCGGTGATCTCGTCGCCGGAGACCTTCCCGCGACGGGCGTCGATGACGGCCTTGCGGAGCCGTTCGACGTCGGCGAGCAGGTCGTCGCCGCCGTGCTCGGCGATCACCTGCCCCAAAAGCCCACCGAGCAGCCGCACATCCGCGCGGAGCTCGTCGGGCATCTCGGTGACAGCGGATGAACGTTCTGCGGTGTTCGCGATAGCGGACATAATCGCCAGCGTAGTCAGTCCGAATTCGTGACCGCAGACCGGTCCCACCTATTGGACTAGACCAATCAACCCCCCTGGGAGACGGCCCCGACGAGCTCCGGATACCTGCGGAAACCGATGTTCCCGGCCAGCCTGCGACCCGCCCACGAGATCAGCAGGCCGTACGGCACGGCGAGGACGCTGACCCAGGTGGCGCCGAGGAGGACGGGCAGGGCGACGGGCAGCGCGAGCAGGCCGCCGCCGATCATCGCGCCGAAGGAGGCCACGAAGGCGATGCCGCCCTGTCCCGGCACCGCGCCGGTGAAGGCGTTCAGGCGGTCCGGCACCGAGTACGGCACCAGCACGCTCGTCACGGCGCCGATCCCGAGCCCGACGCCCAGCACGCCCCACGCGGTGAGCGCCCCGGGAACGGCAAGGGCCAGGTCCCCGGCCAGGAGCGAGGCGGCCACGGCCAGTACGGCGAGCAGCGGGGCGCCGATCGTCGCGACGGCCAGGTGCCGCCCGGTCAGGTCGATCCGCCACTCGCGGCCGGTGCCGTAGGTCACGGCGTTCATCCACAGCGAGCGGCCGTCGATGCCGAAGGAGTTTGCCGACTGCAGGGCGATCATCACCGCGCCCAGGCAGGCCGGGCCGACCACCAGACCCGGGCCGCCGACCCCGTCTCCCCGGCTCAGGGAGAAGGCCATGACCCCGGTGACCGCCAGGGAGGTGAACCAGAGGACCCTGCCCCTGGGATCGCGGCGGGCGTACTTCAGCTCCTTGGTCGCGACCGCGGCGAGCTGGCCGTCCGGCAGGAACCGGGCGAGCAGGCCCCGGGAGTTGCGCACGGAGGCGCCCTGCGTCGAGGCGTCCGGGGTGACCAGCGCCCTGTTCAGCGCGGCGATCCACAGCCTCCCGATCACCAGCACCAGTACGGCCAGCACCACCAGCTCGGCGAGTCCGACCAGGCCGCCGTCCGCGATGGCGTGGGCGGCCAGGCCGGGCGGGGTCCAGCGCAGCACCGAGGCCATGGCGTGCAGCGTCCGCGCGGGGTCGGTGGAGAAGCCTCCGTTGAGCACCAGGTTGGGGATCTGCCCGGCCAGGGCGAACAGGACGACCGAGACGGCCAGCACGTCACGTCCCCTGCGGGTGCGCATGACGCCGGACATGGAGGTCGTGATCAGCCGCGAGGTGACGATGCACAGCGCGAACTCCAGCAGCACGGCCACGATCCCGAGGAGCACGCCGCCGAGGCCGGTCGCGATGCCGAAGACAGCGCCGGACATGACGACCAGCGCGGAGATCGGCCAGACGCCGGTGATCGAGGCGGCGAACATCCCGGTCGCGAGCTGGCCGGTGCGCAGCGGCAGCAGCGCCAGGCGCGAGGGGTCGAGCGTGTCGTCGAGGCCGAAGGCGAGCAGCGGCACGATGGCCCAGCTGACCAGGAAGACGGTGAACAGCACGATCCCGACGTCGGCCGCGATCTGGGCGGGGGCGAACCGCAGCGCGGACACCCCGAGGAAGCCGAGTCCGGCGACGACCAGGGCGGCGATCACGGTGAAGACGAACCCCGCGACGCGCACGCCGTTGCCGCGCAGGTTCCCGGCGACAAGCCTGAGCTTGAGCCGTACGAACAGCAGGGGGCCGACCCGGGCGGCCCGCTCGGTCACGCCGAGGTCGCGCCCAGCCACGACAGCCCCTCTCCCCCGTCGGTGCCGTGCCCGTGCTCCCCCGCGCCGACCAGGCCGAGGAAGGCCTCGTTGAGGCTGCGCCCGGCGCGGACCTGGTCGAGCGGTCCCTGGGCGACGATCTGGCCCCTGCTCATCACCGAGACCCAGTCGCACAGGCGCTCGACGAGGTCCATGACGTGGCTGGAGAAGACGACGGTCGCGCCGGAGTGGGTGTAGCGCCGCAGCACCTCGGTCAGCGTGTTGGCGCTGACCGGGTCCACGCCCTCGAAGGGCTCGTCGAGGAAGAGCACCCTGGGGTTGTGCAGCAGCGCGGCGGCCAGGCCGATCTTCTTGCGCATGCCGGTCGAGTAGTCCACGACGAGCTTGTCGGCCGACTCCGTCAGGTCCATGACCCGGAGCAGCTCCTCGGCCCTGTGCTCGACCTCGGCCTTGGGGATGCCCCTGAGCTGGCCGTTGTAGGACAGCAGCTCCCGGCCTGACAGGCGCTCGAACAGGCGCAGGCCCTCTGGCAGCACGCCGATGCGGGCCTTGACCTGGACCGGGTCGCGCCAGACGTCGAGGCCGTCGATGTGGATGGTGCCGCCGTCTGGGCGGAGGAGGCCGGTGACCATGCTGAGCGTGGTCGTCTTGCCGGCGCCGTTCGGCCCGACCAGCCCGGCGAAGCTGCCTCGGGGCACGATGAGATCGACACCGCCGACGGCCACCTGCTGCCCGAATCTCTTGAAGAGCTGATGTGTTCGTACCGCTTCGGCGCTGTCCGTCATGACTTCCACTTTGCCAGAATTGCCCCTTTGACGGGCATGTTCGTGGGCTCGGCAGCCCCTCTGGGTCGTGGGCCCAAGGGAGGGCTACCCTGCTGGGAAACGAGCGGGGAACGCGCCCGACCAGTAGCGCAGCGACATGTACGCAGTGTTGGAGCGAGCGAGGAGTGAAGAACCCGATGAGCGCCGAGCCGACAGCCCCGGGGATCGACATCCACACGACCGCGGGCAAGCTCGCCGACCTGGAACGCCGCCTGCACGAGGCGGCGAACGCCGGTTCGGCGCGGGCTGTCGAGAAACAGCACGCCAAGGGCAAGATGACGGCCAGGGAACGGGTGCTCTCCTTCCTGGACGAGGGCAGCTTCGTGGAGTTCGACGAGCTGGCCAGGCATCGCTCGACCAGCTTCGGCCTCGACCGCGAGCGGCCGTACGGCGACGGCGTGGTGACCGGGCACGGCACCGTGGACGGCAGGCCGGTCGCGATCTTCGCCCAGGACTTCACCGTGTTCGGCGGCTCCCTCGGCGAGGTCTTCGGCGAGAAGATCGTCAAGGTCATGGACCACGCCCTGAAGACCGGCTGCCCGGTGGTCGGCATCAACGACTCCGGCGGGGCCCGCATCCAGGAGGGCGTCGTCTCCCTCGGCCTGTACGCCGAGATCTTCAAGCGGAACGTGCACGCCTCGGGGGTCATCCCGCAGATCTCGTTGATCATGGGTCCGTGCGCGGGCGGCGCGGTCTACTCCCCCGCGCTCACCGACTTCGTGCTGATGGTCGCGGAGAAGTCGCACATGTTCATCACCGGCCCCGACGTCATCAGGACCGTCACCGGCGAGGAGGTGACGTTCGAGGAGCTGGGCGGCGCGCGCACGCACAACTCCAGGTCGGGGGTCGCGCACTACGAGGCCGTCGACGAGGCCGACTGCCTGGAGTTCGCCAGGGCGCTGCTGTCCTACCTGCCGTCGAACAACCTGGACGACGCCCCGGTGTTCGACGCGGAGCCGGTGCTGGAGACCACCGAGGAGGACAGGGAGCTGGACACGCTGATCCCCGACTCGGCGAACCAGCCGTACGACATGCGCGCGGTCGTCGAGCACGTGCTCGACGACGGGGAGTTCCTTGAGGTGCACGCGCAGTTCGCGCCGAACATCCTGGTCGGCTTCGGCCGGGTCGAGGGCCGTTCTGTGGGGATCGTCGCCAACCAGCCGATGAGTTTCGCCGGAACACTGGACATCGCGGCCTCAGAGAAAGCCGCCAGATTTGTCCGCACTTGTGATGCCTTTAACATTCCTGTTCTTACTTTTGTGGACGTTCCCGGATTCCTTCCGGGAACCGATCAAGAATGGAACGGGATCATCCGTCGCGGCGCCAAGCTGTTGTACGCCTACGCCGAGGCGACCGTCCCGCTGGTCACCGTGATCACCCGCAAGGCGTACGGCGGCGCCTACGACGTCATGGGCTCCAAGCACCTGGGCGCGGACGTCAACCTGGCCTGGCCGACCGCGCAGATCGCGGTGATGGGCGCCCAGGGCGCGGTCAACATCCTCTACCGGCGCGAGCTGGCCTCCTCCGACAGCCCCGACGCCGAGCGTGCCCGATTCGTCACCGAATACGAGGACACCCTCGCCAACCCGTATCTCGCCGCGGAACGCGGGTATGTAGACGCCGTGATCCGCCCGTCAGACACCCGGGTCCAGGTCGTCAGAGCACTGCGCGCCCTGCGCAACAAGCGGACGGTCCTGCCCCCCAAGAAGCATGGGAACATCCCGCTGTGACACATCTGAAGATCGTTCACGGAGACGCGACGCAGGAGGAGGTCGCCGCGCTGGTGGTCGCCCTCGCCGCCCGGACGGTTCCGGAGGTGAAAGCACCACCAAAGCGCGAAAATTGGCGTAATCCCGCACAGCGCATGCGAAAGTATCTTCCCACTGGACATGGTGCTTGGAGATCAAGCGGTCTACCTCGTTAGATCCATGGAACGGGGTGTCAAGTTGCACGAGACTTGGGACTATCTAAGAAATGGGCGCATATAGTCAGCCCGATCACTGAGTTCCGAGGCCTGGAGGACGACATGACCATCCTGGACCTCACAACGCATCCCGTCGCCGCGAAGTACGCCGTCCTCGTCGACGTCGGCTACCTCTACGCGGCGGCGGGAGAGGTCCTCCTCGGCGCCAAGGAGCGCAAGGAGTACCGCGTCGCGGCCGACGAGCTCATCCAGGCGCTGCAGAAGCACGCCGAGGCCCGCATCCACGGCGAACTGCTGCGCATCTACTGGTACGACGCGGCCCGCGACCGGGTGCCGACCGTGGACCAGCGCGTCATCGCCCAGCTCCCCTGGGTCAAGGTACGGCTCGGCAACCTCAACGCCCGTGGCCAGCAGAAGGGCGTGGACGCCCAGATCAGAAGCGACCTGGAGGCCCTGGCCAGGCACCACGCGGTGAGCGACACGATCCTGCTGGCCGGGGACGAGGACATGGTCCCGGCCGTCGAGGCGGCCCAGGCCTACGGCGTGCGCATCCACCTGTGGGGCGTCGAGCCGCCCTACGGCACCAACCAGGCCGAGCGGCTGGTCTGGGAGTCCGACACCGTGGAGATCATCAGCGCCGACTTCCTGCGCTCCTTCTTCAGCCGCGCCCCCGCGCCCGTCCCCGTCCCGGTGCCGCCCACGACCCCCTCGCCCGCCCAGGTCTTCGCGGGCCGTACCGCCGCCAAGCCGAAGGCCCCCGCGGGACAGCCCGCCAAGCTCGGGCCGAGCCGTCCCCGGGTCGAGGACGTCGGCGAGCACGTGGCCCAGAAGTGGATCCTCACCCGGGGCCGCGACAACATCCGCGACCTGCTCCCCGGCCCGATCCTGCCCACGGTCATCGACACCGAGCTGCTGATCGAGGCGGAAAAGGAGCTGGGCCACTCGCTGCGGCCCTTCCCCGAGGCCAGGGTCTGGCTGCGTGACGGCTTCTGGGCCAGGGTCTATCGTGAGTTCGAGATCGGGGTCGGCATCTCCTCGAAGTGATCCACGGTCACGTCCGAAACCCGCCAGTCACCCCATCTACGCTGTGCATATCGTTGTCGGCATGTCCGTCGCAGAGCTTGACTTCGCCTCCTGTTACCGCGCGGTGGCCGCCAGGGACGCCCGGTTCGACGGGCGGTTCTACACGGCTGTCACCTCCACACGCATCTACTGCAGGCCCATCTGTCCCGCGCGCACGCCCGCCTCGCGCAACGTGCGCTTCTACCGGCACGCGGCCTCCGCCGAGGCGGCCGGGTTCCGGCCGTGCAAACGCTGCCGTCCCGAGCTGAGCCCGGGAGATCCCGGCTGGGACCACCGGGGCGACCTGATCGGCAGGGCCCTGCGGCTGATCGACGAGGGCGTGGCCGACGACGGCGGGGTCACCAGGCTGGCCGGGCGCCTGCACATCACCGAACGGCACCTGCACCGCCTGTTCACCGCCGAGATCGGCGTCGGCCCGCTGGCCGTCGCCAGGACGAAACGGCTGCTGCTGGCCAAGCAGCTCCTCACCGAGACGGGCCTGCCGATCACCGACGTGGCCTTCGCCTCCGGCTTCGGCAGCGTGCGCCAGTTCAACGCGACCATGAAGGAGACGTACGGCTTCACGCCCGGCGAACTGCGGGCGACAGCGGGCGGGAGCAGGGGCGTTGCCGACACCTCGCTGAGGCTGCGGCTGCACCGCCGCGAGCCGTACGACGCGGGGACGCTCCTGCGGTTCCTGCGGGCCAGGGCCATCCCCGGCCTGGAGACCGTCGACGAGACCTCCTACAGCCGCGTGGTCCCCGGCGGGACCGTCACCCTCACCCCCCTGCCCGGTCACGTACGGCTCGACGTCGAGCTCGACGACACCCGGGGGCTGGCCCGGGTCGTGGCCCGCTGCCGCCGTCTTCTCGACCTCGACGCCGACCCGCAGGCCATCGCCGACGCGCTCGGCGGGACCTCCCTCGGGCCGCTGGTCGCCGCCAGGCCGGGGCTGCGGGTGCCGGGCGCGTGGGACGGCTTCGAGGTCGCCGTGCGCGCCGTTGTCGGCCAGCAGATCTCCGTGGCGGGCGCCCGTACGCTCCTGGGCAGGATCGTCGCCCGCGCGGGGCAGGGAGGCGTGCTGTTCCCGGCCCCCGAGGAGCTGCTCGGGGCCGACCTCGAAGGGCTCGGCCTGACCGGGCGGCGGATCGCCACGCTCAGGGCGCTCGCCACCCGCGTCGCCGACGGGGAGATCGACCTGGACGGCGCCCAGGAGCCCGCCCAGACCGTCTCCCGGCTGCTGCTTGTCCCCGGCATCGGGCCGTGGACGGCGAGCTACGTGGCGCTGCGGGCGCTGCGCGACCCGGACGCCTGGCCAGACGGCGACCTGGTGCTGCGCAGAACCATGGCCCGGCTGGACATTTCCGAAGATCACATCGAGCGGTGGCGGCCCTGGCGGGCCTACGCCGCCCTACACCTCTGGAGTGCGTCATGACCGAGACCCGCGACCCCGTCGAGGCCCAGGTCCTCCCCACGCCCACCGGACCGCTGTCACTGCTCACGCACGAGGGCGTCGTCGTGGCGGCCGGTTTCACCGCCGACCCCCACGAGATGTTCGTACGGCTCTCGCCCACCCTCAGGGCCCTCGGCCTGGATGTCGTGGACGACCTCGGCCAGCCGGCGCGAGCCGTACGGGACTATCTGGACGGTGACCTCAAGGCGCTCGACACCGTCGAGGTGGCGCAGCCCGGCACGCCGACGCGGCAGCGGCTGCTCGAAGCCCTGCGGCAGGTTCCGCCGGGCGTCACGGTCAGCTACGCCGAGCTGGCCGAGCGGGCGGGACTACCCAGGACGGCCGCCAGGGCGGCGGGGGGCGCCTGCGCGCAGAACCTGATCGCCCCGTTCGTGCCGTGCCACCGCGTCCTGCCGTCGACGGGCGGCTTCGGCGGCTACTACTACGGCGTCCCGGTCAAGCGGTGGCTGCTCACCCACGAGGGCGCGGTCCAGTCCTAGCCGCCAGTCCTAGTCATCGCCCTTGACGACGCTCTGCACCTCACCGACGGCCACGTCCCGGTCCGCGCTCACCTGGACCGGGGCGTAGCCGAAGTTCACGTTCCCCTCAACCGTGACGGGCCACACCGCGGTGACGGTCATCGTGTAGACCCCGCGTGACTGGTCGGCCGAGGCCCGCCGATAGGTCACCCCGCAACTGAACGCCGCCCCCTTGCTGTACGGCTTACCGCCGTCCGCGCAGTCCTGCTTGACCGTGGCGCGATCATCCGTGGTGCCCGACTTGATCTCCAGCCGCCCGAGGGTCGCCGTGACCGTGGCGCTCATGACGCCGGGCAGCGTCGCGGTCACCGAGCGCGTCTTGGAACCGACGTCACCGAGCCAGACCCAGGTGTCCAGGTTGACGTAGCTCCTGGCGTCGGGATTGACCTCGATCTTCGGCTCGGGCACGGTCAGCGCGGCCCTGGCGATGTCGGCCAGCTCCTGGATGGTGATCCCCGCGGGCGGGGTGGTGTTCGGCGGGACGAACACGTACGGTTCGAGCGCCGCCAGGCAGGACAGCGCGTTCGGGTCGGCCTCGTTGTAGGCGCGCGTCCACCAGGTGCCCTCCTTGCCGACCTTGTCCTTGAACTCCTTGAGGGACTCCAGGTGCCTGTTCCACTCCGTCGCGGGCATCCACTCGGGCTTGGACTCCTCCTGCTTCTTCAGCATGTCCTTGGCGTTGCCCCCGGGCTCGTACCAGCAGGGCCGCCTGACCCGGTAGCCGTCACTCTTCCCGCTCGTCCCGTTGCCGGAGACGATGATCCGGGAGTCCTTCAGGATGACCCCGACCGTCTCGCCGTTCTTGCCCTCCTGGAAGCCCTTCGCCTCCGGCTTCCCACCCGTACCCCCACCGGGATCCGCGAAGGGGGCGAGCAGAAGCAGCCCCGCGACGACCACTTTCCCGATCATCGAAACTCCTTGAGTGTGGGTGCCCCGGGCTTCTGGCGTGGGGAGGAGGTCATCGACGACATCCCTTCACGCGTTCGTTGGGAAGTTCCGTGTGCCGCAGCAGCGCGACCCGCCACACCCCGTCGTCGCCGAGCCGCATCCCGGCCGCCTGCAGGAAGGGCTCGCGGGTCCACGCGGGCTGGCGGGCGACCGGCTTTCCGGTCGCCGCGTCGAGCAGGCGCATGCCGGACTCGTCCATGCACGCCTCCATCTGCGCCCCCTTCCCGTTCACCGGGCCGACGGTCAGCGCGTAGACGCGGACGGTGCCCCGCACCGAACGGCTCTGGTCGAGGAACTCCCCGACCCACGCGCTCAGCTCCTCGACCGCGTCGCCGGTGACGACGTCGAGATAGCCGATGTCCCTGCCCCCGGTGACGACGGCCCTGAACGACCCGGCCAGGTGGTCGCGGAAGGCGGCGACCATCCCCGCGGTGTCCCGGTCGGGCGCGGCGGGCCACTCGACGACCAGCCGCACCCCGGGGGCCACCTCGACAGTCTCCTCACGCGTCGTCGGGACCGCGACGGGCGCCCTGGAGACCTCGGGCGTCGCGCTCACCCCCCCGGCGTCGCCCTCCGGCATGAACGGCTCCCGCTCCGCCGTACACCCCGAAACCAGGACGGAGACCGCCAGCAGGCCACTCAGGACCCTGGAGCCCCTCATGCGGACGGCGCCGAGCGCATCCGCCACGAGGGCAGCAGCTCGTCGATCAGGGCCTCGGTCTCCGGGGCCATCCCGCCCCCGCCCTGCTGGGCGGCGGCCCTCCTGTGCAGGGCCTCGACCACGGTCCGCAGCCGCTCCTGGTCGCCGGTGAGGTGGGTGGCCCGCAGCAGGTCGCGCCAGAGCCCCTCGTCGTCGGCGGCGAGCAGCAGGCCCGCCCGCACCGCGGCCACGGCCCGTCCCGCGTCGCCCTCCTCGATCCGGATCTCGCAGAGCCGGTGCGCGGCGTCCGCGACGGCCGCCGTCACGTCGTACTCGAGGTCGTCGTCGGCCAGCCAGGCGTAGCGCCCCCGCGGGCGCCCGTTGAGCAGCGGCCCCCGCACCAGGTTCAGCGCCCGTTCGAGCAGTACGGCCCGCACCCCGGCGTCCGTGTGGGAGCGGCGGACCAGGTCGCGGAAGACCATCCAGTCGGTCCGCACCTCGGGGCCGAGCCTGAACCTGCCCGCCTCGTCGGCGTAGAGGTTGGGACGCCCTGCGCCGTCGGTGCCCAGCCAGTCGACGACCCTGGCGATGGTCGCGTCCCTGACGGCCGCCTGCACGCCGCGCGGCCACAGCACGCCGCCGAGCACGACCGGGTGGACGCCGCCGGGATGGGTCGCCAGATAGACGACGAGCTCCACGGCGAGCGTGGCCCGCCCCTCCTCCATCGGTTCGGGACCCGCGATCTCGGTGGGACCGAGGACCCGAACCTCGACCGAGGCCGTCGCCGGGACCGGCTCTGGCCGGTCGGCCATGGACTCGCCGTCGAACCGTCCCGCGGTCTCGAACAGGTCGATCAGGGCGCGGTAGTGGCGCCGGGGCAGCAACTGGGCGTCCACCTCGAAGCCGAGCGCGTCCACCTTCGCCTTGCCGTCCTCGGTGATCTCCCAGTTCCAGGTGGCGTGCGGGACCTGCCCGGCCACGACGTAGCCCGCCGCGGTCCTGACGCCCTTCCTGGCCAGCACGGCCAGCCGGTGGCCTTCCTCCTCGCCGGGGACGAGCGCGGACAGCACGTAGTGCGGCGGCCAGATCGGCTCGGCGGCCCGGCCCTGGATCCTTCCGGTCAGCACGTCCCCGCCCTGACCGCGTTCCTCGGCCCTGGCCTCAAGCTCGGGCAGCACCTCGGCGAGGGTCTCGACGTACCTGATCCGGTCCGGGGCGATCACGGTCAGCTCCTCGCCGAACCCGACGAGCGTGACGGTCATCCGGTCCGACCAGCGGTTGGTCGCCAGCTCGACGGCGAGCGCGGCCAGGGCCGCGGTGGTCTGCGGGCCGCTGAGACTGATCAGGCCGTGCGCCGCCTCCAGGTCCACGAGCACGCGGCCCTCACCGTTCGACCCGAGCGAGACCAGCCCGGGGTACGGCGCGGGCGCCTCCGACAGGGACCGCTCGTCGAGCATCCTGCCCTCGTGGGCGGGCAGCCGCCAGACCTGGCCGCCGTCGTGGGCGCTCCAGGGGGCGGGCGCCTCGGGGGCGGGCGGGTGGATCCACAGGTCGAGACTCTGCGCGGACAGGTGGGCGGCGTAGATGGTCGGCGGAATCCGCTTCTGCGCGGCCAGGGAACGTCCGAGCAGCCGCAGCCCGATGTCCAGCATCCGGCTGCCCGGGGCGTCGGCGCCGAGCCTGAGCGCCACCTCGGCCTTGGCCGCGTCGTCCTTCGGCCTGACGATCCTGCGCCCGAACGCCCGGTGCCACAACTGCTGCCTGCGCCTGCGGCCCAGGGCCGCCAGCAGCCCGGCCGCCGCGAGCGAGGCCCCGGCCAGGTAGTCGAGCAGCTCAAGCCCCTGCTGCCCGTCCTGTTTCTGCTCCCCGCTTGTGTCCTTCGTGCTGTACGGCTCCCGCCGACCGCTGTCCGCGGTGTCCCCGTTCCTGGACTCGGGCCTGGCCTCCGGCCTGGACTCGGTTCGGGACTCGCCCGGCAGATCGGCGCCCCTGGTGGAGATGTCCTGGGTGTTGCCGTCGAGTTCGGCGGGCTTGCCCGGGTGGTCCTTGAGGGTCTCCCCGCGCTGCTGGGTGGCCGGGACGATGTGCACGTTCCTGGCGTCGTCCGGCATGTCGAGCACCCAGCCGGGCCTGATCAGGTCGGCCATGTGCAGGCGGCTGCCGTCCGGCTGCTCCTTGTGCTGGTTGAGCCGGTAGATCTCCGGATAGCGCCGTCCGTCGCCGAGGCACTTCTCCGCGATCTCCCACAGGCTCTCGTGGTGGCGCCCGTGCGGCGGCTGCACCACGTAGACCTTCCTGGCCTTCTCCACGTGCACCAGCGGCGCCCGCTCCTCGGCCTCGGGGGTGGTGACCGAGGCCGCCGCGGACGCGGGGCGGGCGACGGGCGCCGCCGTCGGCCTGACGATCGGCACGACGACCGCCGAGACCGTGAACAGCAGCAGCACCGCCGAGACCAGCCGGTTGGCCAGCATCTGGGTGCCGCCGGAGAAGGGAACCCTGGCGGGCATGCCGACCCGCCGCAGCCCCGCGTAGATCTCGACGATCACGCAGACGGTCAGCTGGAACCACGCCAGCCACACCAGCAGCACGAGGATCGCCACGATCATGCTCGTGCCGACCTGGCTGGTCAGCAGGTTCAGGTGGAGCAGCTCGGGTGAGAGCGGCGGCCCGGCCAGCCTCAGCAGCGCGTAGGGAACCCCGCCGACCAGTGCGACCAGCACGACCAGCGCGCCGAGACCGGCGGCCAGGTCGCCCGCCGTACGTCTCGGTCGGATGCGCGTTGGCTGTCGCGTGGGCATGCGTCTCCCTTCCTGTCCAGATTCGTCGTCCTCGGCCGGCTCTGCCAGCGATTCGTGTCAATCGGTACGGCCTGAGGTACGGCCCGCGGCCGTCACCCGTCGTCCCCCATGTCGGGTCCCGCGGTGGCCGCGGCCTCCATGTCGGAGCCGGGGAAGCCGAGCGCGGCCAGGAAGAACGACGTCCAGGCCACCGAGACCCGGACCGTGACCTCGCCCTGCCCGGCGCCGACCGAGCACTCGCCGAGGCGGACGTCGGAGCCGCTGTAGGCGGAGACGATCTCCTTCGCCTTCGCGCAGACCTCGTCCTCGCCGAGCAGCCGGGCCTGGCCGCTCTCGCGGAGGTACTCGACGTCGATCCTGTCGGCGGCGGCCCTGGCCGCCTGTTCGGCGATGTCCGCGGCCCGCAGCCTGGCGTTGATGGCGCCGCCGCCGTCCACGAGGAGCCCGGCCAGCATGAAGACCACGGCCGAGAAGATCACCGTGAAGACCGACATCGACCCCCGGTCACGGGGGCCGTGGGAAGGGGTCACTCCTCCACCCTCCGGAGCTGCTCAAGGGGGGTCACCGCGTCCCCCCGCATGTCCTTGGCCGCGCCGAAGCCGAGGAAGTCCAGGTTCAGCGAGCAGGTCACCGTCACCTTGACCTGGCCGCCCGCCTTCCACTCCGTGCCGTCGAGGCTGACCTCGGGCTCGCACTGCCCGGACAGCGACGCCTTGGCCGCCTCCTCGGCCGCGCTCTCCGCCTCGGAGCGGGAGCGTTCGACGGAGGCGGCCCGCGCGGCGTCCCTCGCGGCGCCGTTCACCTCGCCCTGGGCCTCGACGACGCGTCCCGCGCCGACCAGGAACAGCAGGAACAGCAGGAAGACCGGCGCGAGCAGCACCGTCTCCGCCGACAGCGATCCCCGCTCCGGGTCCCTGTCCGGTCGCCGGGTCACTCCTGGCACCCCTCACTTCCGTCGTCGGGACGGAAGCACTCGACAGGGCCGCCGAAGCGCGAGGTGATGGTCAGGCTCGTCGAGGGCAGCAGCGGGACGACCTGGACGGCGGTCGCGGTGATCTCGACCCCCCGCTGGTCGTCCTCCTCCCAGGTCGTCACCTTCGCGCCGTCGAGGAGCTTGGGGCCGATGGCCTTGAGCACCTCCTCGGCCTTGGAGGTGGCGTCCTCCTGCCAGGAGTCGGAGTCGATCCTGGCCAGCCGGGAGCCCTCCCGCGCCGCGGCGTCGGCCACCTGGCGGCCGTGGAACCACAGGGCGAACTGCACGACGAGCAGCACGATGGCCAGCACGACCGGCATGATCATCGCAAGCTCGACGACGGTCGCTCCGCGCTCGCCGTCCCGGCGACGCCCGCGCCGGGATGTCTCAGCCGTTGCCGCCAACCGGGCCACCTCCGCCGCCGCCCCCGCCACCACCACCGCCACCGCTGTCGCCGAACTGGTCGGAGATCTCCCCCTGCCTGCCCTCGACCAGAGACCTGATGAGGGTGGCCAGGCCGAGGGCGACCCCGGCGATGATGGCGGTGATGATGACCCATTCGACGGCGGAGGCGCCCCGGCTCGGAGCGTTGCGCGCCCGGTCGATCCGTACGCTCAGGAAGGCCGTCGCGTAGACGATCCACGGATGGTTCAGCATGTCAGGACCCCAACATCTTCATCGCTGCCGGAAAACTCAGGAAGATCACGAAGCCGGCGCAGAGCAGGAGCTGGGCGACGAGCATCGACTGGGAACGCTCACCCGCCTGCCCCTCGATCTCGGCGAGCTCACGCCGCCGAAGGGTGGCCGCGCGCGCGGTCAGCGACGCGCGGACCTTGGCACCGTCGTCGGCGACCAGCCCGAGGGCGGCGGACAGGTCGCGCAGCTCGTCCACGTTGATCTCGTCGCCGAGCTGTCCGAGGGCCTGCCAGGGGGTGATGCCGACGATCCTGGCGTTGCCGAGCGCCTCGCGGATGCGCGCCATCGCCCAGTTCGCCTCCTCCTCGTCCCCGGCGGGCGCGCCGACGGAGACGGCCATCAGCAGCGCCTCCGGCACGCCCCGGCCGCCCGCGAGGTTCATCGCGACCAGGTCGAGGAAGGCGCCGACGACGTGCCGGAAGTCACGGCGCATCCGCGCGGCGTCCCGTCTGACCTGCAGGTCGGGCAGGACGAAGAACACCCCGGAGACCGCGAGGGCGACCCACAGCGGCATCGTGAGCGAGACGTCCCAGCTCATCAGCACCAGCCACCCGGCCAGCAGGGGGAAGGCCAGCAGCCCGGAGACGGCCAGCAGCACCTTGGTCGCCAGGAACGCCTCGAACGACCTGCCGAGCAGCGCCAGGTCGGCCTTCGCCGAGCGCACCTGCCAGCCCCTGGCCGCGTAGAAGCGGGCCAGCCGTACCCCCAGCTCCCTGCGCAGGGCGCTGACGTCCTCGTCCGGCAGGATGAGCCTGGCCCGGGGCGCCTGGGTGCCCTCCCTGGCCGCGTCGAGGGCCAGCAGCCGGGTCACCAGCCCGGGGCGGGCCGGGAACAGCGCCCGCATCAGCAGGAACAGCCCGAGGCCGAACACTCCCCCGGCGAACAACGCGTCAGTCGGCATCGCGCACCTCCCCTGCCGCGAGGGCCGCGGGGCTCCCCGAAAGGCCCGTGGGCAGGCCGAGCAGCCTGGCGGGCTTGTCGAAGCGGGCGAGGCGCCGCATCCACGCGAAGCCCGCGCCGAAGAACCCCGCCACGACCACGAGCACGGCCTGACCGAGGGTGCTGTCGTACTCGGCGACGTAGGAGGGGTTGAACACCACGAGCGCCACGGCGAAGGCGACGGCCGTACCGACCACGATCTGCACGCTGCGCCGGGTCGAGCGGCGCTCGGCCTCCACGCGGCGGCGCATGTCCAGCTCCTCGCGGGCCGAGACGGCGAGCGCGCCGAGCACGTCACGCAGGCCGGGGCCGCGCAGCTTGGAGTTGAGGATGAGCGCGGCGACCACGAGGTCGGCCGACGGGTCGTCCAGCTCGTCGGCGAACAGCCTGAGCGCGTCCTGCAGCGGCATCCTGGTGTGCAGGCGGTCAACCAGCGAGAGCAGGTGCGGGCGCAGGGTCGGCGCCGCAGCCCTGATCGACGACGGGATCGCCTGCTCAAGGCCCGCCGCCCCGGCGATGGTGTCGCGCAGCGACTCGGTCCACGCGGCCAGGCCCTCAAGGCGCCGCATCGCCGTGCGCTCCTCCGCCGCGCCGCCCGCCAGGCCCCGCCACCCGAGCGCGAGCAGTACGGCCCCGGCCGCCATGACGGGCCACCCGGTCACCACGAGGACCAGGACGCCCACGATCGCGCCGATGGCCGAGCGGGTAGACAGGGCCTTGAGGAGGTCGCGCCTTCCCGCCTTTCTGCCCGGGGAGGCGGGCCGGGGACGCACGCCGTACAGGGCGAGGCCGAGCAGGAACAGGCCGGCGCCGAGGGCCGCGCCCGTGAGCATGACCAGCGGGTCGAACAGGCCGGGGGGAAGGCCGCTCACGCCCAGCCTCCCGGGTCGTAGCCGTGGTGGGCCAGCTCCTCCATGCAGGACAGGGGGGCGTTGGGCAGGACCCGGCCGTCGGGGGTCGTGGCGAAGACCTCCGAGGAGAGCACCCGCCCGTCAACCCCGGCGACCTCGCGCACGCTGGAGACGAACCGGCGCAGCCTGCCGCCCTTGGCGTAGTCGTTGCGCTTCTCGATGAAGACCACGAAGTCGATGGCGCCCGCGATGAGCATGTGGGTCGCCTCGATCGGCAGGCGCTCTGCGGCCTGGAGGGCGTAGGTGGCGATGCGGTTGAAGACCTCCATGGAGGAGTTGGCGTGGATGGTCGACAGGGACCCGTCGTTGCCCTGGGTCATGGCGTTGAGCATGGTGACGATCTCGTCGCCGAGGACCTCGCCGACGATCACCCGGGAGGGGTTCATGCGCAGTGAACGGCGCACCAGCTCGGCCATCGAGATCTCGCCCTGGCCCTCGGAGTTGGGCAGGCGCTGCTCGAAGGCGACCACGTTGGGGTGCAGCTCGGAGAACTGGTCGAGGCCGAGTTCCAGGGCGCGCTCGACGGTGATGAGGCGCTCGTGCGGCGGGATCTCGTTGGCCAGGGCGCGCAGCAGGGTCGTCTTCCCGGCGTTGGTCGAGCCGGAGATCATGATGTTCTTGCGGGCCGCGACCGCAGCCGACAGGAAGCGGCCGATCTCGGGGGTGACGGTGCCGTTGCCCACCAGGTCGCTGAGGAAGACCTTGCCCAGGCGGGAGCGGCGGATGGAGACGGCGGGGCGGACCGTCACGTCCATCACCGCCGAGAGCCGGGAGCCGTCGGGCAGCCGCAGGTCGAGCTGGGGGTTGGCGGTGTCGAAGGGCCTGCTGGACAGGCCGCTGTAGGCGGCGAGGACCTGGATCAGCTCGATGAGCTCCTCGTCGGAGTCGGCGACCGGCTCCCTCATGAGCTCCTGGCCGTCGGCGTAGCTGACGAAGACCCGGTCGCAGCCGTTGATGTCGATGTTCTCGACGTCGGAGTCGTCGAGCAGCGGCTGCAGGCGGCCGACGCCGAAGAGCGCCGCGTGGATGCCCCCGGCGAGCGCCTCCTCCTCTTCCGCGCTCGGCGGGGTACGGCCGACGCCGATCTCGCCGCGGGCGAACTCCTCAAGCACCTGGGCGATCAGCGCGCGGGCGAACTGGCGCTCGTCCTCGCCGCTCATCGGCGGCAGGCCGCTGGCCTGGTCGAGGCGGCGCTGGTGGGCCAGCCGGTCGCCGACCTCCTGCCGGAAGCGCTTCACCAGGGCGTGGTCGACGGTCATAGGGCGTGCTCCGGGGCGCGGATCTGGGCGGCGAGGCGTCCGGCCAGCTCACGGGCGGTGCGGATGAGCAGCGAGCGGTCCAGGCGCCCGCCCCACTGGCCGCGCAGCAGCTCGGCGCCCTTGGGGTCGTGCGCGATACCGGTCACGAAGGCGACCTGCCTGCCGGTGGCCATGACGATCCTGCGGACCTCGTCGATCGTCGTGCGGTACTGGCGGGGGTCGGCGATCACCACGACCGCGACCTGCACGGAGGAGGGCAGCACCTGGAGGCGTTCGCGCAGGTGGGCGACGTGGTCGAGGCTCGCCCTGGTGAACAGCACGACCAGGGCGGCCTCGGAGACCAGCTCGCCCATCTCGGGATGGCCGCCCAGGCGCCCGCAGTCGGCCAGCACGTCGGCGCCGGGCAGCGCGGCGAAGGCGCGGCCGAGGGGCCCCCACAGCCAGGTGAGACCGGCGGCCTGCTCGCCGTGGGTCAGCCCGGCCAGCACGTCGAGGCCGCCGACGATCTGCTGGGTGTGCTCGTGGATCTGCTCGGGCCGCAGACCTCTGCGGGCCGTGGCGCCGAGGGTGAGCAGCCCCCTGCCGGGGTTGAGCACGCCGCCGTCCTGCGCGGGCAGCCGGTAGGCCAGGTCGCCCCCGGCCGGGTCGCACTCGGCGAGCAGGACCGAGCGCGGCCAGACCGCCCCGAGCGCGGTCGCCGCCGTGGTGACCCCGGGCGCCCCCTTGTCGGCCGCCAGCACGATGAGCGCCATCTCAGCGGGCCCCGGGCAGCTCGACCACCGCGACCTCGCCGCTTGAGGCGTAGGTGCTGATCAGGGGCGCGTCCTTGACGTCCACCACGATCGCCAGCGGGCCCGCGGGGGTTCCCCTGCTGGTCGCGGTCATCCGGTGGACGAGCGCGCTCTGCGCGAGGACCCGGCTCTGCGTGCCGTCACTGCCCCGGCCCGGCACGTAGATCACCTGGACCCGGTCGCCCTCGTCGAGGGTGATGGGGAGCTGGCCCGGTTTGAGCGACAGGCCGACGATGGCCTTGCCCGGTCCGAGCTCCCCGCTGGCCGAGGCGACCATCCTGGGGGTCAGCAGGGTGCCGGGCAGGAGGGTGACGCTGGCGAAGTTACGGGCGACCTGGGCGGCCTGGGACCACGGGACGTAGTCGACGCCGGTGTCGGCGATCTGCACCTCCTCCATGGAGGTGACGAGCATCTGCTGCCCTCCGCCGATCTGCTTGACGATCCTGATCGCGGAGACCCGGTCGCCGCTGCGCAGCACCAGGAGGGTGGTCGCGAGCGCGCCGCCCAGGATGAGCAGCAGGGCGAGGGCCGCGAGCGCGGGCTTGCGCTCGCGCGGGGACACGGGGAGCTTGCGCGACGCCGGGCCGGAAAGACCTGGTTGCGCGCCTGGCCGCTCGGTGTTCGCCGAGGGGCGGCCGCCCGGCTTCTCACTGGTCCTCATGGGTAGGGGGACTCCCAGAGTCTTCGCAAATGGGACTACTGCTCGAATTTACGCCATTATGCGCACCGCACCGATGAACAGGCAGACAAAATCCAGGTCCCATGCTCGTTTGATAGGAACAGGTCTGTCAACGCCGATGCTGGGGATGCTGGCGGTTTGGTGAGATGACAGGTGACTTATCGGGGTGATAAGGACTCCGATTAACTCGTGTATCATCCGTCTCGGCGTTTAGGTGACCCATTCGGCGGGAAAGGTCCGCGCTCTTCACCATGCGGTCAGAAGGTCGTTCCCCGTGTGTCATCCTTGCGTCATGGCTTGCGACATGGCTTGTGTCATGGCGAACCGGTTCGGGCGCGCCGCCCCGGCTCCGCGCCGGATCCGGTCCTCCCCCCGGAAAACGGACAGCCCGTGTCACTCCGGCGTCACGACCCCCCAGGTCAGGCCGTACGGCGAGGCGGCGGCCTGAGTTTTCCACAGCCTCACCCGGCCATTCCCGTGCGCGGTCCCATGAGCGAACGCCCATTTAAAACGGCACGACTGGCCACTGCCATCGGGCGGTTTTCCACAGGCCGCCACGTTTTCCACATACCGCTCCACAACCCATGGCATTGCCGCAAACCACCCTTACGCGGCAAGAGCCACTCTGTACCGTGGACCGGGGCTCCGACCCGAGGAGAGCGTCGATGCGGATCATGCTCACGGTGCTCAGCGAGCACGCCGACCGCGATGTCGTGGTCGAGGCCGACGACACGACCACGGTGGCCAGGCTCGCCGAGGCGCTCGCGGGCCAGGCCGGTGAGCGCCCGAGCAACGTGGTACGGCTGACGCGCACCAAGGCCCCCTACGGCCTGGACCGCGACGCCGGGTCCGAACCCCCGCCCCTGTGGCTCGACGGCCGCCTCCTCGACCCGGACGCGCCCGCCCTCGGCCTGCTCCGCGACGGCGACCTCGTCACCCTCGACCGCGACCTGGCCGCCGCGACGCTCGCCGAGGAGCCGGGCGGCATCGTGGAGATCCGGGTCGTCGGCGGCCCCGCCGCCGGGTCGGTGCACCGCCTCAGCCTGGGCGTCCACACCGTCGGCTCCGACCCGGCCTGCGCGGTCTCCGTCGCCGACCCCATGCTCCCCCCGTGGGCCGCCGTCGTACGGCTCACCCCGGAGGCCATCACCGTCGAGGCCGGGCCCGACTCCACCCCCAGGCTCGACCGCGAGCCGCTTGGGGAGGCGGTGCCGTGGCCGGAGCACGCCGTACTGACCTGTGGCGCGAGCGTGCTGACGCTCAGGGCCGTCGAGCCCCCGGACGCGCACCTGGACGCCCAGCCCGACGGCGGCCTCGCCTACAACCGGCCGCCCAGGCTGCGCACGCCCCCGGGCACCCGGCGCTTCGAGGTCCCCGCCGAACCCAAGCGCGCCGAGACCATGCGGCTGCAACTGCTGACCGCCTTCCTGCCCGCGGTGCTCGGCATCGTCATGGCCTGGGCCCTGCACATCTGGTACTTCCTGCTGATGGCGCTGATGACGCCGTTGATCATGATCGGTCAGTGGTGGAGCGACCGGCGGCACGGCCGCAAGCAGTACCGCCAGCAGATGAAGGAGTACAAGGCGCGCCTGAAGGTCTTCGAGGCCGAGGTCGAGCGCGCCCGCGCCGAGGACGAGGCCGAGCGCCGCGCCGCCGCGCCCGACCCCGCCGAGGTGCTGCTCACCGCGACCGGGCCACGACGGCGGCTGTGGGAGCGCCGTGACCACGACCAGGACGCGCTCAGGCTCCGGGTGGGGCTCGCCGACCTGCCCGCCGCCCTGGAGTTCGCCCCAGAGCGCTCCGCCCCCGCCGACACCGCGCTCCCCGACCCGCCCGACTGCCACGCGGTGCCCGTCGCCCTGGCCATGCGCCGTCTCGGCGTCGCGGGCCTGACCGGGCCGCGGCAGGCCGTCACGGGCCTGGCCCGGTGGCTGGTCGGCCAGGCCGCGGCCCTGCACAGCCCCCGTGACCTGGCGATCGTGGTGCTCTCCGCGCACCGCGACGGGGAGGAGAACTGGAACTGGGTGCGCTGGCTGCCGCACAGCGCCCCGCACGGCGGCGAGGACTGCGTCGCGCTGGTCGGCGCCGACCCCGAGGCCGCCGCCCGCAGGGTGACCGAGCTGACCGCGCTGATCGAGGGCCGCCAGGGAGAGGAGGAGGGCTCGCTGTCCAAGCTCGGCCGCATCCCCTCCGGCTGGGGGGACGGCGCCCAGGGAGGCGCCGACGTGGCGCCCGTCTACGACGAGCGGCCCTACGACGTGCTGGTCGTCCTGGACGGCGCCCAGGTCCTGCGCGCCCTGCCCGGCATGCCTCAGGTCCTGCGCCAGGGCCCCAGGGCGGGCGTCTACACCCTGGCCCTCGACGACGACCAGCGGCTGCTGCCCGAGGAGTGCGCGACCGTCGCCGACGTGGCCTCAGATGGCACCGTACGGCTGCGCGGCGGCGGCCTCGACGGGCTCGGCGAGATCCTGGCCGACCGGGTCTCCTCCTCCTGGTGCGACCGGCTCGGCCGTTCCCTGGCGCCGGTGCGCGACGTCAGCCGCGACGAGGCCGCCCTCGCCCTGCCCGGCTCGGCCCGGCTGCTCGACCTGCTCGACCTGCCCTCGGTCTCGGGGACCGTCCTCGCCGAGCGCTGGGGCCGTACGACACAGGCGGTGATCGGCGCGGGCCCCGACGGCGTCTTCGCCGTGGACCTGCGCACCGACGGGCCGCACGCGCTCATCGCGGGCACCACCGGCGCGGGCAAGTCGGAGCTGCTGCAGACCCTCATCTGCTCCCTCGCGGTGGCCAACCGCCCCGACGAGATGACGTTCGTGCTCATCGACTACAAGGGCGGCGCGGCCTTCAAGGAGTGTGTACGGCTGCCGCACACGGTCGGCATGGTCAGCGACCTCGACGGCCACCTGACGCAGCGGGCGCTCGCCTCCCTGGCCGCCGAGATCCGCCGCCGCGAAAGGCTGCTGCTCGCCGCCGGGGCCAAGGACATCGAGGACTACCACGAGCTGCGCGACGCGCAGCGGGCCCGCGCCTCACGGGACCTGCTGGTGGCCGGGGCGGGCTCGGCGGTCAGGCAGCTTCCCCTGCGCACCGACCCCCTGATCGCGCTGCCCCGCCTGGTGCTGGTCATCGACGAGTTCGCGGCCATGGTCAGCGAGCTGCCCGACTTCATGACCGGCCTGGTGGACATCGCCAGGCGGGGCCGTTCGCTGGGCATCCACCTGATCCTGGCCACCCAGCGGCCAGGGGGCGTGGTCACCGCCGACATCCAGGCCAACACCTCGCTGCGCATCGCGCTGCGGGTGACGGAGGCCGCCGAGTCCTCCGACGTCATCGGCAGGCCGGACGCCGCGCACATCTCCAAGGCGACCCCGGGCCGGTGCTACGTGAAGTCGGGCGTCGGCACGCCCGCGGCGGTGCAGACCGCGCGGATCGGCGGGCGCGGCCCCGGCGCGCAGAGCGAGGTGCGGGCCAGGGTGACGGAGGTCGGCTGGCGGGCACTGGGGCAGTCGCTCGCCCCACCGGAGGCGGGCCCGGAGAACGCCGCCGTCACCGACCTGTCCATCCTGGCCGACGCGCTGGTCGAGGCCGCCCAGGTCGCCGGGATCCCGAGGCAGCCGAGTCCCTGGCTGCCGCCGCTGGACGACCTGCTGGTGGCCCCCGGCGCCACCGTCGGCCCTGGGGACGCGCCGCCGTACAGGCCGGGGACGCAGGAGGTGCCGCCGCTGGCGTTCGGGACGACTGACCTGCCGTGGGCGCAGGCCCGCAGGCCGCTGGCGCTCGACCTGGCCTCGGGCGGGCACCTGCTCCTGGCGGGCTCCTCCCGCAGCGGCCGTTCGACCGCGCTGCGCACGCTCGCCGGGGCCATCGCCGCCGGGGCCTCCCCGGAGGACGTGCACCTGCACGCGATCGACTGCGGCTCGGGGGCGCTGCTGCCGCTGATGGCCATGCCGCACTGCGGCGCCGTGGTGACCCGCGACCAGCTCGACCGGGTCGAACGGCTGCTGACCCGGCTGCGGGCCGAGGTCGCGCGGCGCCAGCAGTTGCTGGCCGAGGCGGGCTACGCGTCGCTGGCCGAGCTGCGCGCCGCCACGACCGGGCCCAGGCTGCCGTGGATGGTGCTGATGCTCGACCGGTGGGAGGGGTTCGTCGCCGCGTTCGAGGGCTACGACTACGGGCGTCTGATCGAGTCGGCGATGCAGTTGCTCAGGGAGGGCCCCGCGGTCGGGCTGCGCGCCGTGGTGACCGGGGACAGGTCAGTGCTTCTCGGGCAGATCTCCACGGTCTTCGAGGACCGGCTGATCCTGCGCCTGGCCGACCCCACCGACTACGGCCTGGCCGGGCTGCCGGTCAAGGACCTGCCCGCCACGCTCGCCCTGGGCAGGGCGCTGTCCACCGGGGAGCACGGCATCGTCGAGAGCCAGATCGCCCTGCTGTGCGACGACCCCTCGGGACCGGCCCAGGTCGCGACGTTGCAGGCGCTGGCCCGCGCGGTGCCGGAGCGCTTCGGTGGTCTGTCCGGTACGGCGGAGCCAGGCCGGTGGGTGTGGGACGGCGAGCCCCCGCTGCGGGTGGACGCGCTGCCCATGCGGATCACCGCGTCGCAGGCCCTTGAGCTGGCGCCGTCCTTCGAGCCGTCCTCGCCGCTGTGGGCGCTGTTCGGCGTCGGCGGCGACTCGCTGACCCCGCTCGGCGTGGACCTGCTCACCCAGGGGCCGGGCGCTGTCGTCGCCGGGCCGTCCCGCTCCGGGCGTTCCTCGGCGCTGCTGACCGCCGCGCGCTCCCTGCTGGACAGGGGGACGCCCGTCGTGGTGGTCACCCCGAGGCGCAGCCCGCTCAGCACGCTCGCCGGACAGGAGGGGGTGCTGGCCGTACTCGGCGCGGACGGGGATCTCGACGGGGCCGTGGCGGGGCACGAGCGCTACGTGGCGATCGTGGACGACGCGGAGCTGGTCTCCGCGGACTCCCCCCTGGGCATGTCCCTGGAACAGGTGCTGCGCACCGGCCGCGACAGCGAGCACGGCCTCATCATCGGCGGCACGACGGGTGACCTGACCACCGCCTACCGGGGCTTCGTCGCCGAGGCCAGGAAGGCCCGCACCGGCCTGTTGCTCTCCGTGCAGAGCCCGGCGGACGGCGACCTGTTCACCATCCGCCTGCCCCGAGGGGCGGTCGGCGGCCCGCCGGGGCGGGGGCTGCTGGTCGCGCTGGGCACGGTCACCCCCATGCAGACGGCCCTGCCCGGCTGAACTCTCTTTGTGAGAAAACGCGAACGCCGCCCCGGACGTCGGAAATCCAGGGCGGCGTTCGCGCGGCGAAAGTCAGCGCGTGGCGGACTCGATGTTGCCGCGGTAGGTGTTGATCACGCGGGAGGCCTCGGCGAGCTCCTCGGACATGCGCTGGAAGGCGGCGCGGTAGTTCTGCCAGGCCTCGGTGAAACGCTGGGCGCCCGGGCCGGTCCACGCGGTGCCGACCTTTCCCGCCTCACGGTCCAGAGCCGCCATAGTGGCCCTCACCTGGTCGGCCTGCTGGGTGAACTGGGTGGCCATCTGCTGCATTTCCGCGGGATTGCCACCAAGCAAGTTCTGGCTCATGCCAGCACTCCTTCTGGATCGGTGTCGGGGGCTCACCAAACGACATCACGATAGGTGAGTGGATCACGGAGTTACTCGGATTATGCCGAGCGGCTATGGATCTTCCCATACCTGCACACCGGATAACGCGTCATTTGCTGTAAGTCGCGTGTCATATGGGGAATCAGCGCGCGAGAAGAGTCACCCGCCGACGGTCGCGCCCGGCCCCCACCTGGGGAGATGACAGCCGATCCGGACGACCGAAAACGGGAACCGTCAAATCCCAATCCCGGCGGGCGGGACCCCGCTCTTCCCAGACGCCACCTGACGCCTAAACTCCGATGAAGGCCCGCCAGCCCCCCGTTCGCACGTGATGAAGGGAACAACGTCGGTGCAGAAGGTCTTGGTCGCCAACCGTGGCGAGATCGCCGTACGGATCATCCGCGCCTGCAGGGACGCGGGTCTGGCCAGTGTCGCGGTCTACGCCGAGCAGGACCTGGACGCCCTGCACGTCCAGCTCGCCGACGAGGCCCACGCGCTCGGCGGGCAGTCCCCCGCGGAGACCTACCTCGACATCGCCAGGCTGCTCGCGGTCGCCGAGGCCAGCGGCACGGACGCGGTCCACCCCGGATACGGCTTCCTCGCCGAGAACTCCGCCTTCGCCCAGGCCGTGATCGACGCCGGGCTGACCTGGATCGGGCCGCCCCCCTCAGCGATCGTCGCGCTGGGCGACAAGGTGCAGGCCAGGCACATCGCGCAGAAGGTGGGGGCTCCCCTGGTCGCCGGGACCGCGGAGCCGGTCTCCGGGTCCGAGGAGGTGGTGGCCTTCGCCGCCGAGCACGGCCTGCCGATCGCGATCAAGGCGGCCTTCGGCGGTGGCGGGCGTGGCCTGAAGGTGGCCAGGACCCTCGATGAGATCCCGGAGCTGTACGACAGCGCGGTTCGCGAGGCGGTCGCGGCCTTCGGCAGGGGCGAGTGCTTCGTCGAGCGTTACCTCGACCGGCCCCGGCACGTGGAGACGCAGTGCCTGGCCGACAAACACGGCAACGTGGTGGTGGTCTCCACCCGTGACTGCTCGTTGCAGCGCAGGCACCAGAAGCTCGTCGAGGAGGCCCCGGCGCCGTTCCTGACCGAGGAGCAGATCGCCCTGCTGTACTCCTCGTCGAAGGCCATCCTGCGCGAGGCGGGCTACGTCGGCGCGGGCACCTGCGAGTTCCTCGTCGGCCAGGACGGCACGATCTCCTTCCTGGAGGTCAACACCCGCCTGCAGGTCGAGCACCCGGTCAGCGAGGAGGTCACCGGGCTCGACCTGGTCTCCGAGATGCTGCGGATCGCCGAGGGACAGCCGCTCGGCTACGACGACCCTCAGGTGCGCGGGCACAGCATCGAGTTCCGGATCAACGCCGAGGACGCGGGACGGGGCTTCCTGCCCGCGCCGGGCACGATCACCGCGGTCCGCTGGCCCGCGGGCCCCGGGGTGCGGGTGGACGCCGGATACGAGGCGGGGATGACGGTCCCCGGTGCCTTCGACTCGCTGGTGGCCAAGGTCGTCGTGACCGGGGCCGACCGGGGGCGGGCGCTGGCGCGGGCCAGGCGGGCGCTGGCCGAGCTCCGCCTTGAGGGAATGCCGACGGTCGCGGAGTTCCACCGGGTCGTCGTCGAGGAGGAGGCGTTCACGGCGCCGGGCGGGGCGTCGTCGTTCGCGGTGCACACCCGCTGGATCGAGACGGAGTTCGTCAACCCGGTCCAGCCGTACGCCGGGCCGGTCGCCGAGCCGGGGACGGCCGAGCGCGAGCGGGTCACGGTCGAGGTCGGCGGCAAGCGCCTTGAGGTGGTCCTGCCCGCGGGGCTCGGCAGTGGCGCGGGCGCCGTGGCCACCGGGAACGCGGCGGGCGGCAGGCGCGCGAGCAGGCGCCAGGGCGGCGGCCGGGCCTCCGCGGCGAGCGGGGACGGCCTGGTCAGCCCGATGCAGGGCACGATCGTGAAGGTCGCGGTCGCCGACGGGGACGTGGTCGCGGCCGGGGACGTGATCGCGGTCCTTGAGGCCATGAAGATGGAGCAGCCGCTGACCGCGCACCGGGCCGGGGTCGTGGCCGGGCTGAGCGCGGCGGTCGGGCAGACCGTCACGGCGGGTGCCGCCATCTGTGACATCCGTGACAACTGATCTCTTCCCGCCTCCGGGGGCGCGTCCGGATTGGGAAAGGATTACGGTCAGGGGGGAACTCTGACGTCCACTCGCTCGTCTTCCAGGGCGAAGGAGGGCTTTCTGCCGTGACCACCAAGCAAACTGCGTCAGGTCGCCTCGGTGCCGCGATCATCGCGTTGCTCGCCGGGCTGCTGACCATCTTCATGATCGCGCCGGCGGCGAACGCCGCGGCGCCCGACCCGAGCACGATCGCGTCCGGCCTGAAGGACGGCGACCACTTCTACGCCGACCCGGCGGCGGGCATCCCCACCAACGCCCAGGACGCCATGAGCAGTGCCGCCGAGCAGACCTCCACGGTCTACGTGGCGCTGCTGCCCTCCGGCTCGGTCACCAGCCAGTCCCAGGCGAGGACGCTGCTGACCTCCCTGCGTAAGGACATCGGGGGCAAGTCGACCATCCTGGTCATGAACGGCAAGCAGCCGTTCGGCGTCTCCAACGTCAAGGGCATCGACGTCGACGAGCTGCTCAGCAGGGCCGCGACGACCCAGAGCCCGACGGACAACATCGTCAACTTCGTGAAGCTGGCCGACGACGCGGCCACCGGCGCCGGTCTGAGCCCCAGCTCGTCCGGCTCCTCCTCCGGTGGTTCCGGCGGCGGCGTGCTGATCGGCATCCTGGTGCTGGCCGCGGCCGGTGGTCTGGGCATCTTCTTCTACTCCCGCAAGAAGAAGCGCCAGCGCGAGGCCCGCGAGGCCGCCGAGCTGGCCGCCGTCAAGCAGACCGTGGACGAGGACGTCACCAAGTTCGGCGAGGAGATCACCGAGCTGGACACCGACGTCAAGCTCCTCGGCAGCGGCTCCGAGCACCTGCAGGACTGGCAGCGCGCCCTCGACTCCTACGAGCGGGCCAAGGTCGAGCTCGCGGCGGTCAAGCGCTCCGACGAGCTGCGCGGGGTGACCACCGCCCTTGAGGAGGGCCGCTACGCCCTGGCCTGTGTGAAGGCACGGGTGAACAACCAGCCGCTCCCCGAGCGGCGCTCGCCCTGCTTCTTCAACCCGCAGCACGGCCCCTCGGTCCGTGACGTCCGCTGGGCCCCGCCCGGTGGCGCGGTGCGCGACGTGCCCGCCTGCGCGGCCGACGCCGAGGCCATCGAGCGTGGCTTCGAGCCGCAGACGCGTCAGGTCATGGTCGATGGCCAGTACCGCCCCTACTACGACGCGGGCCCTGCCTACCAGCCCTACGCCTACGGCTACTACGGCGGCTTCGGCGACGTCATGAGCGCGATGCTCGTCGGCACGATGATGGGCAGCATGCTCAGCGGCGGCTGGGGTCACAGCGGCTACGGCGCCGGTTACGAGCAGGGCATGATGGACGGCGGTGGCGGCAGTGACTTCGGCGGCGGCGGAGGCGACTTCGGCGGCGGAGGCTGGGGTGACTTCGGCGGCGGAGGCGACTTCGGCGGTGGGGACTTCGGTGGCGGCGACTGGTAGTCACCGCTGACCGACCCGGCGACCATCACGGTCAGCACGGTCAGAAGGCCAGCAGTGTGAACGGGCGCGTCCCCTCCGGGGGGCGCGCCCTTCGCCTTTGAAGCCCTGCCTTTGAAGCCCTCGCCTTCGGAGAGGTGCACACCTGAAAGGCGCGCACGCCGTACGGCATGCTCCCGAGAGGCCGTGGCACTCCGGTCGGCTCTCCAGTGGGGCAAAGGGATAACGTACGTCGAATGAGTACGTCTGTGGTGAAACGTCCCACGACCGAGGCCACGGAGGTCCGTCGGCGGCGGCGAGGGGTGAGCCTGGGCGCGCTCGTGGTCGTCCTCCTGCTCGCGGGGGCGGTCTCGCTGGCCGTGGGCGCCCGCGCGTTGAGTCCCGCCGAGGTGTGGCACGGGCTGTTCACGGCCTCGGGCTCCGACCAGCGGCTCACCGAGATAACGCTCATCGTGCGGACCGTACGGGTGCCCAGGACCGTGCTCGCGATCGTGGCCGGGGTCGCTCTGGGGGTCGGTGGGGCGTTGATCCAGGGATACACGCGCAACCCGATCGCCGACACGGGCTTGCTGGGGGTGAACTCCGGCGCCTCGTTCGCCGTCGTCTCGGTGATCATCCTGTTCGGGCTCGGCAATCCGTACCAGTACGTCTGGTTCGCCTTCCTGGGGGCCGGGATCGCCGGGGTGATCGTGTTCGGGCTGGCGAGTCTCGGCCGGGGGGCGGGCAACCCGCTGACGCTCGCGCTGACCGGGCAGGGGGTCACGGTGTTCCTGGCGGCGATGACCATAGCGGTCGCGCTGTCGGACAAGGCGTCGCTGAACGCGCTGCGGTTCTGGAACGCGGGCTCGGTGTCCGGGGTCGGGTTCGGCGTCATCTGGCCGCTGACCGGGTTCGTGGTGGTCGGCCTGGTGCTGGCGGCCCTCACGCTGCCCGCCATCAACCTGCTCAACCTGGGGGACGACGTGGCGCGAGGGCTCGGGGTGAACCTCACGCTGAGCCGGGCCGTCGGCATCGCGGCCATCACCCTGCTCGCGGGCGCGACGACGGCGGCGTGCGGCCCCATCGCGTTCCTCGGCCTCATGGTGGCCCACGTGGCCCGCTACCTCATCGGCCCCGACTACCGCTGGCTGGTGCCGTGCGCGGGGCTGCTCGGCGCCCTCGTCCTGCTGGTCTGCGACATCGTGGGGCGCGTGGTGACCCGGCCCGGGGAGCTACAGGCGGGCATCGTCGTCGCTCTCGTCGGCGCCCCGTTCTTCGCGGCGCTGGTGTGGCGCGGAAAGTTCAAGACAATATGAAGACCTCGGCCCCGGGCGTACGGCTCGGCTCCGTGTCGTTCGTGTGGCGGCCCTGGATGGTGCTCGTCACGCTGCTGCTGGCGGTGGCGGCCTTCGTGGTGTTCTGCCTGTCCATCGGCGCCGGGGACTTCCCCATCGGCCTGCCCCAGGTGGTCACCACGCTCCTGGGCCGGGGAGAGCAGGTCGACGAGTTCGTGATCATGGATCTGCGGATGCCGCGCGCCCTGGCCGGGATCGTCGTGGGGACCGCGCTCGGGGTGTCCGGGGCGATCACGCAGTCCATCGCGCGCAACCCGCTGGCCAGCCCCGACATCCTGGGCATCACCGGGGGCGCGAGCGCGGTCGCGGTGACCCTGGTCACGGTCTCCGGCGGGGCCGCCGCGACGATCGTCAGCTCCGTGGGCCTGTCCGCCGCGGCGCTGGCCGGGGGGCTCTGCACCGGCCTGCTTGTGTACTTCCTGGCCTGGCGGCGCGGGATCAACGGCCTGCGGCTCATCCTCATCGGCATCTCGGTGAGCGCCGTGATGGAGGCGATCACAACCTGGCTGCTGGTCACGGCCGACATCAGGGACGTGGCGCGGGCCCAGGTGTGGCTGGTCGGCTCGCTGAACGACCGGTCGTGGGGGGAGGTCTGGGTGGCGCTGTGGTGCACGCTCGCCCTCCTGGCCGTCGTGGCGTGCGTGGCGCCCCACCTCAGGGCGCTGCAGCTGGACGACGACGTCGTGACGGGCCTGGGCGTCCGGCACTCACGGGTGCGGGCGGTCCTGCTGCTGTGCGCGGTGCTGCTGGCGGGCGTGGCGGTGAGCGCCGCGGGCCCGGTCCCGTTCGTCGCGCTGGTGGCGCCGCAGGTGGCGATGCGCCTGACACGGCACCCGGCGCCGCCGCTGGTGGCCTCGGGGCTGACGGGCGCGCTGCTGCTGACCTGCGCTGACCTCGTGGCGCGTACGGCGCTGCCGGTCACCCTTCCGGTCGGCGTGGTCACCGCCGCGATCGGCGGCCCCTTCCTCGTCTACCTGCTGGTGCGGGCGAACCTCAGAGCGAGGTGAGGTTAGGCTCCCCTAATCCCACATGCTACGGTTTCTCCGCTGCTGGTTGGTTTTGTAGCGGATTGCACGAAAGCAAGGGATTCCGGGATGCTCCTCCAAAGAACAACGGTCACGAAGACCTTGCGGCGGTTCGCAACGGCGTTCTCCGTCGCGGCCCTCGGTGTCGGCCTCCTCGCGGGATGCGGTTCCGAACCCGCGGAGAAGCCGGGCGGCGAGACCGCGGCGAGTCCGGGTGGTGTGTTCCCGGTCACCGTCGAGCACGCGTTCGGATCGACGCAGATCACCAAGGCCCCGGAGCGGGTCGTCTCCGTCGGCTACACCGACGACCAGGCCATCCTGGCGCTGGGCGTCAAGCCGGTCGGCATGGTCGACCAGTACCCGAACCCCCCGGGCAAGACCCCCGACATCAACACCCAGTGGCCGTGGGTGAAGGACAGGTGGGGCGACGCCCGCCCCGAGGTCATCATGAACAACGGTGACTCGGGCCCGAACTACGAGAAGATCGCCGCCCTGCGGCCCGACCTGATCATCGCGGTCTACTCGGAGATCGACAAGGCCGCCTACGACCGGCTCTCCAAGATCGCCCCGACGGTCGGCCGTACCAAGGGCGAGGCGGAGCCGTTCAGCGCGCCGTGGCAGGACAACGCTCTCCACATCGCCAAGGCGCTCGGCAAGGCCGACGAGGGCGCCAAGCTGGTGCAGGGCATCCAGGACAAGCTGGACGCCGCCCGTAAGGCGCACCCGGAGTTCGCGGACCAGACCGCCGTCGCGCTGTCCTGGTACAAGGACTCGGTCGCGCCGTTCGCCACCACCGACGTGCGCGGACGGATCGTGACGGGCATCGGCTTCAAGGGCGCCACGGAGATCGACAAGGTCGCGGGCGGCAAGTTCTACACCGTGCTCTCCCCCGAGCGCATCGACCTGGTCGACGTGGACCGCATCTTCGTCATCGCCGACCAGGCCGACCAGGACGCGCTGAAGAAGTTCGCGCTGTTCACCAACCTGTCCGCGGTCAAGGACGGCAAGGTCACCTACCTCCTGGACAGCGAGGGCCCGGCGATCGGCGCCGCCCTGTCGCAGAGCACCCTGCTGTCCCTGCCGTACGCCATCGACGAACTCGTCAAGTCCGTCGGCTGAACCCCCGGATTGAACACCCCCGTAGACACCCTGCGCACGGCGGGCGGCCGTGAGGCCGCCCGCTGGGTCGTTGCGCGCTGCCGCGAGACGCCGTGGCTGACGACCGCGACCATGCTCACCACGGTGGCCGGGGCCGCGCTCCAGGTGCTGCCGATGCTCCTGCTCGGCCGGGTGGTCGACGGGGTGATCAACGACGAGCCCCGGTCGATCCTGGTCACGGTCGGCGCGCTGATGCTGGCCGCCGCGCTCCTCGCCGCGGCGGCCACCGCCGCCTCGACGTACCTGATCGGACGGCTGGGCGCGGACCTGCTCGCGCGGCTGCGGGAGGGCGCCGTCCGCGCGGTGCTGGGGACGCCGAGCGCGCGGATCGAGCAGGCGGGCCGGGGAGACGTGCTGTCCAGGGTCGGCGACGACGTGGCCGTGCTGTCCAGGGGCATCCGCACGGCAGTCCCCACGGTTCTGTCCGCCGGCGTGCTGGTCGTCGTCGCCACGGCCGGCATGTTCGGGCTGGACTGGCGGCTCGGGCTCGCCGGTGTCGGGGCGCTGCCCGCCTACGCGCTGGCCCTGCGCTGGTATCTCCCCAGGTCGGCCCCGCTGTACAGGAAACAGCGCGAGGCCCAGGCCGACCGCGCGCAGGCGCTGGTTAGCGGCCTGGACGGGATCGACACGGTACGGGCGTACCGCCTTGAGGGCGCCTTCCGCGAGAAGGTCACCGGCGAGTCGCTGCGGGTGCGTGACCTCGGCATCGAGGTGTTCCGGCTCTTCGGCCGGTTCGTCGGCAGGGAGAACCGCGCCGAGTTCGTCGGGCTCGTCCTGATCATCGTGACGGGCTACGCCCTGCTTGAGGCCGACGCCGTCACCCTGGGCGAGGCGTCGGCGGCTCCCCTGCTGTTCCACCGGCTGTTCAACCCGCTGGGCTCCATCATGTTCACCTTCGACGAGGCGCAGAAGTCGGGCGCGAGCCTGACCCGGCTGGTCGGGGTGCTCGGGGAGGCGACGCAGGAGAGGCTGGTCGGTCACGTGGCCGTCGCGGAGGCCGGGCCGTACCCGGTGACCGTGGAAGGGGTGACGTTCGGCTACCCCGGCTCAGAGCGGCCGGTCCTGCGGGAGGTCGACCTGGTGATCCCGGCGGGCGGTTCACTCGCGCTGGTCGGGGCCACGGGCGCGGGCAAGTCGACGCTGGCGGCGCTGGTCGCGGGCGTCGGGACCCCGCAGGCCGGGTCGGTGCGCGTCGGATCGACCGACCTCGCCGACCTGGACGAGGCCGGGGCGCGGGCCCTGGTGAGCATCCTGACGCAGGAGACGCACGTGTTCTCCGGCACGCTCGCCGACGACCTGCGGCTGGCCGCGCCCGGGGCGAGCGACGCCGAGCTGATGGACGCCCTGCGCGAGAGCGGCGCCGAAACGTGGGTCGCGACGCTGCCCGACGGGCTGGACACCCTGGTCGGCGAGGGCGGCGAGCGCCTCGACGGCACCGGGGCCGCCCAGGTCGCGCTGGCCAGGCTGGTGCTCGGCCGCTCGCCCGTGGTGGTGCTCGACGAGTCGACCGCGGAGGCGGGCAGCCAGGGCGCCGCCGAACTGGAACGGGCCGTGGCCGCCGCGTGCCGGGGCCGTACGACACTGTTCGTGGCACACCGGCTGACCCAGGCGAGGGCGGCGGACCGCATCGCCGTACTGGACGCGGGGCGGGTCGTGGAACAGGGGACCCACGAGGAGCTGGTGGCGCTGGACGGCCGGTACGCGCGGCTGTGGCGCGCCTGGCGAGAGGGCAGATGACGACTCCAGAGGTCACGGGGACCGGCATCCTCCGCACGGCACTGCGGCGCAACGCGGGCGCCATGGCCGCGGGCACCGTCCTCATGGGCATGTACCAGGCCGCCGAGACCGCCTTCCCCATCGCGCTCGGCCTGATCGTCGAACACACGCTGCGGGACAGGAGCCTCGGCGCGCTCGCCCTGTCGATCACCGCGCTTGCCGTGATCATCACGACCGTCTCCCTCTCGTGGCGGTTCGGGATGCGGATCCTGCAGAGGGCCAACACCACCGAGGCGCACCGCTGGCGGGTGCGGGTCGCGGCCCACGGGCTCCAGCCCGTGGCCAGGGACCTCGACCTCAGGTCCGGGGAGATCCTGACCGTCGCCACCGAGGACGCCGACCAGACCGCCGACATCATCGAGGTGGTGCCGCTGCTGGTCAGCTCACTGGTCGCGGTCCTGGTCGCGGCGCTCGCCCTGGGCCTGGCGGACGTACGGCTGGGCCTGCTGGTGATCGTGGGAACCGCCGCGATCCTGTCGGTCCTGAGCGTGATGTCCAGACGGATCGGCACCGCCACCCGCGAACAGCAGGCCAGGGTCGCCCGCGCGGCCGCGAAGGTCTCCGACCTGATCGCCGGTTTGCGCCCGCTGCACGGCTTCGGCGGCAACCACGCGGCGTTCCTGTCCTACCGGAGGGTCAGCGCGCGGGCCAGGGACCAGGCGGTCGCCGTCGCCGGGGTGAACGGCGTCTACGCGGGCACCGCGCTCGCGCTCAACGCGCTCCTCGCGACCGCCGTGACCCTGACGGCGGGCTGGCTGGCCTTCGACGGCCGCATCACCGTCGGGGAGCTCGTCATGGCCGTGGGGCTGGCGCAGTTCATCATGGAGCCGCTGAAACTGTTCTCCGAGATGCCGAAGTACGTGATGGTCGCGCGTGCCTCCGCCGAGCGGATGGCGCTGGTGCTGGCCGCGCCCCCGGTGACGGTCCCGGGGCGTGAGAGCCCGCCGGAGGGCGGGGACCTCACGCTCGACGGCGTCCGGTACGGTTCCCTGCGGGATCTGGGCTTCCACGTGTCCGCCGGGGAGTTCGTCGCGGTCGTCGCCTACCGGCCCCGGGTGGCGGCCGACCTGGCGGCGGTCCTGTCCATGGCCGCCCCGCCCGGTTCCTACGGGGGCACGGTACGGCTCGGCGGGCGAAGGCTTGAGGACCTGCCGGTCGAGACGGTCCGCGAGCACCTGCTGGTGAACCCGTACGACGGGGAGATCTTCGCGGGCACCCTCCGCACGAACATCGACCCCGCGGGCACCGGTCGCATTATCCCCGAGGCCGTCGAGGCGTCCATGCTGACCGACGTCGTCGCCCTCCACCCCGAGGGGCTCGACCACGGCGTCAGGGACCGGGGCGCGAACCTCTCCGGTGGGCAGCGCCAGCGTCTCTCCCTGGCCCGCGCCCTGGCCGCCGACCCCGGCGTCCTGGTCCTGCGCGACCCGACGACGGCCGTCGACGCGGTCACCGAACAGCTCGTCGCGCACAACGTCGCGAAGCTGCGCCGCGACCGCACCACCGTCGTGATCACCGGCAGCCCGGCCTTCCTCGGCGCCGCGGACCGCGTGCTCGTCCTGGACGACGGCGCCGTCATCGCGGACGGCACCCACCGCGACCTCCTCGCCGACGAGACCTACCGCCTGGCCGTGGCCCGGTGACCGCCCACGACGTGCAAGCGGCCGTCTAGCGGGATGCAATGATCCACTGACACGATCGGGACTGTTCCAAGGAGGTTCCCGTGCGTCGTTCCGTTTCCCTGACACTCCTCATCGCGATCCTCGCGCTGTCAGGGGCCATGATCTCTCCCGCCCAGGCCGCGGCCGGGCCGTGTAGGCCGGGCCAGGGCCCCAACCTGCGGGGCAAGGACTTCACCAAGGGTGCCGCCCTGCCGTACAGCCTGCGCTGCGCCGACCTGACCAAGGCGAAGCTGGGGGGCGTCGAGCTCATCCAGAAGGATCTGACCGGAGCGATCCTGCGCGGGGCCGACCTCAGGCAGGCCAACCTCACCCAGGCCACGCTGAAGTACGCCGACCTGCGCGGGGCGAACCTCAGCGAGGCCGACCTCGGCCAGATGCACGCCGACCACGCCGACCTGCGCGGGGCGATCCTGGTGGACGCCGAGGCCGGGCAGGCCGAGTTCCCGCACGCCGACCTGACCGGGGCGAAGCTGACCAGGGCCGTGCTGACCCAGGTCAACTTCGTCAACGCCAAGCTGGTCGACGCCGACCTCAACGAGAGCAGGCCGGGCCAGCTCAAGGGGCGCAAGGCCGACTTCACCCGGGCCAAGCTGCACGAGGCCAAGATGGGGCAGTCCGACCTGGGACACGCGGTCTTCAAGGACGCCGACCTGCGCGAGGCCGTGTTCGACCAGGCCGAGCTCGACGGGGCCTCCTTCGTCGGCGCGCTGGTCGACGACGCCTCCTTCACCCAGGCCGACGACGCCGACCTGACCGGCGCCAGGGGAACCCCCAAGGGCGTCGGCGGGCTGCCGTTCACCGTACCGACGCCCGCGGAGACGCCCGCCGACGACGAGACGGAGAGCCCGGTGGCCTCGACGGACCAGCCTTCAAGGGTGTCCGTCGGGCTCGTCATGGTCGTGCTCAGCGCCCTCGGTCTCGCGGTCACCGTGGTGGCCTGGGGGGTCAGCGCCCAGCGGCGCAACAGGCGCAACGCCAGGTTCGCGCACATGCGGCGCGGGGCCGAGGAGGACATCACCCGCCTCGGCGAGGAGATCGACCAGCTCGACTACGAGTTCCAGATCAGCGGGCGGGGCGGCATGACCGCGGACGCCGACTGGCGGCACGCCATCGACGCCTACGAGGCCGCCAAGAACGCGCTGACCGTGGCCAGGCGGGACGGGGAGCTGCAGTTCGTGGCGCGCGCCGTACAGGACGGCAGGAACGCCCTGAACAGGCTGCGCGCCAGGACGTCCCGCTAGATGGCCGGGTAGCGGGCCAGGTGGGTGAGCAGGAGGTCGTTGACCCGGTCTGAGGCCTCAAGCTGCAGCCAGTGGCCCGCCCCGTCCACGCGTTCGTAGCGCCAGGGGGCGTTGACGTACGCGGCGGTGCCGATCATGGCCTCCTCGGTGAGGAACGGGTCGCGGCTGCTCCACACCCCGAGCGTGGGGACCTGGAGGGGCGGCAGCTCGGGCGGCGGGGCGACCAGGCTCTCCGGGGGCACCCCGGTGCGGTAGATCGCCAGGCCCGAGGTGAGCGCCGCCGGGTCACGCATGCGTTCGACGACCTCGGCGGCGTCGGGGTGCCCGGCCAGCATCTGCCTGGCGTTGCGGAAGTCGTCCTGGCTGAGCCAGCGCTCGGCGACGCCCTCGAACTGGAACAGCAGCATGTACCACGACTTCTCCCGCTGCCGCCAGCCCGCGGCGGCCAGCGCGGCGGGGTGGCCGACCGACAGGCAGGTGAGGCTGGCCACCCGGTCGGGGGCGAACATGGTGAGGAACTGCGCGAGCGCCGAACCCCAGTCATGCCCGACCACGTGCGCCCGTTCGACGCCGAGCGCGTCGAGGACGCCCAGCAGGTCCCCGACGAACCGCTGGGGCTCGTAGGGCTCAAGCCCGGGCGGTTTGTCCGACCCGCCGAACCCCCGCAGGTCCGGAGCGATCGTGCGGTATCCGGCGGCGTTCAGCGCCGCCACCTGGTACCGCCAGCAGGCGTGGGTGTCGGGATAGCCGTGCACGAGCAGCACGGCCTGTCCCTCCCCCTCGACCTGGACGTCGAGCCCGATCCCGTTGACGTCGAGACGTGCCATGAGACTCCCGTCGGTTGGCGAGGTCAGATCCCGCTGGGGGTCATCGGCTGCATCAGACGACGGGCCGCCTCGGTGATGGATCCGGAGAGCGAGGGATAGACCGCGAAGGTGTGGGCGAGCTGGTCCACGGTCAGCCGCTGCTGGACGGCCACCGAGACCGCCAGGATCAGCTCCGAGGCCCGGGGCGCCACCACGACGCCACCGAGGATGATGCCGGTGTTCGGACGGCAGAACAGCTTCACGAAGCCGTCGTTGAACCCCTGCATCTTGGCCCTGGCGTTCGTGGCCAGCGGCAGTTTGACGACGTTGGCCACGATCTCACCGGCCTCGATGGCCTTCTGGGTGACGCCGACGGCGGCGATCTCGGGGTCGGTGAAGATGTTGGAGGCCACGGTCGCCAGGCGCAGCGGCTGCACGGCCTCGCCGAGCGCGTGCCAGACGGCGATCCTGCCCTGCATGGCGGCGACGGAGGCGAGCATCAGCACGCCGGTGCAGTCACCGGCCGCGTAGACGCCGGGGGCGGAGGTGCGGGAGACCTTGTCCACCTGGATGAACCCGCCCCGGTCGAGGGTGACCCCGGCCTCCTCAAGGCCGATGCCGGAGGTGTTGGGGATCATGCCGACCGTCATCAGGCAGTGGGTGCCCTCGGCCGTCCTGCCGTCCTCAAGGGTGACGACCACGCCGTCGGCGGTGCGCTTGACGGACTCGGCCCGGGAGCGGCCCATGACGTTCATCCCCCGGCGCCGGTAGACCTCCTCCAGGACCTCGGAGGCGTCGGCGTCCTCGTTGGGCATCATCCGGTCGCGCGAGGAGACGAGGGTGACCTCCGAGCCGAGCGAGCGGTAGGCGCCCGCGAACTCCGCGCCGGTGACGCCGGAGCCGACCACGATGAGGTGCTCGGGAAGCTCCTCAAGGTCGTACATCTGCCGCCAGGTGAGGATGCGCTCGCCGTCCGGCTCGGCGGAGGGCAGGATGCGCGGGGTCGCGCCGGTCGCCACGATCACGACGTCCGCCCTGATCGTACGGTCACCGGCCCTGACCACCTGGGGATCGACAAGCCGCCCCGGGGCCCTGATCACCTCGACCCCCTCGGCGGCGAGCCGCGCCGCGATGTCGGCCGACTGGGCCTGGGCGAGGTCCTTGACGCGGCTGTTGACCAGCGGCATGTCGGCGATGACGCCGCCGACCTCCCCGTCGGGGCCGCCGGTGAAGTGCACGCCGAGCATGCTGGCGTCGAGCAGGGCCTGTTTACGGACCGAGGTGGCGATCAGAGTCTTGGAGGGCACACAGTCGGTCAGGACACAGGCCCCTCCGGGGCCGTCCTGCTCGACCACGGTCACCCGTGCTCCAAGCTGCGCGGCCACCAGGGCCGACTCGTATCCGCCGGGCCCGCCACCGATGATCACGATCCTCGTCACGTACTCCATTGTCCCGCATCTTTCGCGGCTTTCACCCGGTGGGTCCCCTTCGGTTGTCATGGAAGAACCGGTTATGGCAAAGGACACCCGGGTACGGCGGGCAACGGCATGGGACAAAAGACACCGACACCACACCGGCACCGCGTGAGCACCCGCCGGATCTTCGATTAGTGTTGGATGCCGTGCCTGTCTACGCCGCCTACGGCACCAACATGGACCCGAAGCAGATGGCCCTGCGGGCCCCTCACTCCCCCATGAGGGGGTCGGGCTGGCTTCAGGGCTGGCGTCTCACCTTCGGCGGGAACGATCTCGGCTGGGAGGGTGCTCTCGCCACCATCGTCGAAGACTCCTTCGAACAGGTCTTCGTCGTCCTCTACGACGTGCCCGAGTGGGACGAGAACTCCCTCGACCAGTGGGAGGGCGCGGCACGCGGCCTCTACCACAAGGTCAGGCTCCGGGTGCAGACCCTGGACGGCGAGGTCGTCGCCTGGTTCTACGTCATCGACGGCTACGAGGGCGGCCTGCCGTCCGCGCGCTATCTCGGTCTCCTGGCCGAGGCCGCGGAGAAGGCGGGGGCGCCGGACGACTACGTCAGAAGGCTGCGGGGCCGCCCCTGCACGTCCACGGGAGGCTGACAGCGCGGTCCCGCCGTTTTCCATGGCGGGACGAGTACCCTCGGTTCGTGACCAACGACCCTTATGCCCTCGCAACGGACGCCGCGGCCGCACTGAGGAAGGCCGTCGGCGTGGGTTCCTTCGACGTCGCACTGGTGATGGGCTCGGGCTGGGTCCCGGCCGCCGACGCGATCGGCGAGACGATCGCCGAGATCCCGGTGACCGACCTGCCCGGGTTCGCCCCTCCCGCGGTCGAGGGCCACGCGGGCAGGATCCGCGCGGTGCGCACCGGGTCGGGCACGAACGCGTTGATCTTCCTCGGCCGCACCCACCTCTACGAGGGCCGTGGCGTCGAGCCGGTCGTGCACGGCGTGCGGACCGCGATCAGGGCGGGCGCGGGCACGGTCGTGCTGACCAACGCCGCGGGCGGGCTGCGCCCGGAGACCCAGCGGGTCGGCGAGGCCGTACTGATCAGCGACCACATCAACCTCACCGGCGCCAGCCCGATCACCGGCGCCACCTTCGTCGACCTGACCGACGTCTACACCCCCCGCCTGCGCGACCTCGTCCGGGAGGTCGAGCCGTCCATGACCGAGGGGGTCTACGTGGCCTTCCGCGGCCCGACCTACGAGACGCCCGCCGAGGTCCGCATGTGCAGGATCCTCGGCGGCGACATGGTCGGCATGTCCACGGTTCTTGAGGCCATCGCGGCCAGGGAGGGCGGGGCTGACGTGCTCGGCCTCTCGCTGGTCACCAACCCGGGCGCGGGCCTGGTCGGCGAGCCGCTCAACCACGAGGAGGTGCTCGCGGTCGGCCGCGCCACCGCCTCGCGCATGGGTGACCTGCTCGCCCAGGTCGTCTGCAAGCTCTGACGGTCTCGCGGAGGGTGACGATGAGCGACGATCTCGTACGGCGTGCCCGCGCCTGGCTGGCCCAGGACCCCGACCCGGAGACCCGGGCCGAACTCACCGGCCTGCTCGACGGGCTCCCGGAGAGCCTGGGCGCGCTGCGCGAGCGGTTCGACACCAGACTTGAGTTCGGTACGGCGGGCCTGCGCGGCGAGCTGGGCGCGGGCCCCAACCGGATGAACCGGGTCACGGTCATGCGCGCCGCGGCCGGGCTCGCCCACGTCCTCGGCCCCGGGGCACACGTCGTGATCGGCTACGACGCCCGGCACAAGTCCGACGTCTTCGCCCACGACACCGCCGCCGTGCTCACCGGTGCCGGGCTGCGGGCCTCGGTGTTCGACAGCCCGCTGCCGACCCCCGTGCTGGCCTTCGCCGTACGGCACCTCGGGGCGGACGCCGGGGTGACCGTCACCGCGAGCCACAACCCGCCGAGGGATAACGGCTACAAGGTCTACTGGGGGGACGGCTCGCAGATCGTGCCGCCGGTGGACGCCGAGATCTCCGCCGCGATCGACGCCGTCGGCCCGGTCTCCGAACTGCCGCTCGGCTCGGAGTGGACCTCGCTGGGCGACGACGTCGTGACCGCCTATCTGGCGGCGGTGACGGCGCTGCCCATCGGGGAGGCCAGGCGGCTGCGGGTCGCCTACACCCCGCTGCACGGCGTCGGCGGCGACCTGACGGCCCGCGCCTTCCTGGCGGCCGGGTTCGAGGCCCCGGTTGCCGTCGAGGAGCAGGCGGCCCCCGACCCGGACTTCCCCACCGTCGCCTTCCCCAACCCGGAGGAACCCGGCGCGATGGATCTCGCGCTCGGGCTGGCCCGGCGGATCGACGCGGACCTCGTGCTGGCCAACGACCCCGACGCCGACCGGTGCGCGGTCGGCGTGCGCCTGCCCGGCGGGGGATACCGCATGCTGACCGGCGACGAGGTCGGCGCGCTCCTCGGCGAGCACGTCATCAGGCACACCTCCGGCGAGGACCGCCTGGTCGCCACGACGATCGTCTCCTCCTCACTGCTCGGCAGGATCGCCGCCGAGTACGGCGTGCGCCACGCAGAGACCCTCACCGGCTTCAAATGGATCATGAAGGCCGGGCCGGGGCTGGTCTTCGGCTACGAGGAGGCTCTCGGCTACAGCGTCGGCTCCGACGCGGGCCTGCCCGTCCACGACAAGGACGGCGTCGGCGCGGCGCTGACCGTCGCCGGACTCGCCGCCGAGGCCGCCGCCCGGGGGCGCACCCTGCTCGACCTCCTCGACGACCAGGCCAGGAAGTACGGCCTGCACGCCACCTCGCAGCTCTCCTTCAGGGTCGCCGACCTGGCGCTGATCATCGGGGCGATGGCCGGGCTGCGGGCCGTACCGCCCGTGGAGCTTGGTGGGCGCAAGGTCGAGGCGGCGGAGGACCTGGGGGCGGGCCTTGACGGGCTGCCGCCGACCGAGGGGCTGCGTTACCGCCTGGCGGGGGGCGCCCGCGTCGTGGTGCGCCCCTCGGGCACCGAGCCGAAGCTCAAGTGCTATCTGGAGGTCGTGGTTCCGGTCGAGGGGGAGGTCGCGGAGGCCAGGGAGCGCGCCGTACGCGAACTCGACGCCCTGCGCGCCGACCTGGCGGCCGCCCTGGGGCTGTGACCCTCCGTGATCGGGGGTGGTAGGGCAGCCCTCACCTCACGGCTACAGCGACGCTGAGTAATCGAATGCATGCTTTCTGTTGCAGACGAGGCCCCCGTGGCCTCCCTCCACAAGGAAGGCAGAGAGCATGCGCCTGATCCGCACCCGCCTGGCCGTACTGGCCACCGTTCTGGCGACCGTCCTGATGCCAGGGCTGTCCCCCGCCGCCTCCGCCGAGACCGGGACCGCCCCGGCTCCGCTGCCACCCCGGGTGACGCTCAGCACCGGCGGGGGGAACGTGGTGAACATCAACGGCAGGGTCTTCGCCGCCCTGCTGCCCACGCCCGTCGCCACCCGGTTCCGCGTCCTGCCCGCCCCCGGCGGCGTCCGCTTCCGCGACGAGAGCACCGGTGGCCTGGTCTACGTCCCCGACACCGAACCCTTCACCCAGCTCCGGGTGAGCGAGCCCCGCTGGGTGCCGGAGAACTCGGTCTTCGTCATCGAGGGGGTGGCCTCAGCCGAGAGCGACCTCACGCCGGACGGTCCCGGTGACGTGATCAGGCTGGCCAGGATCAGGCTCGCGGGCACCGACCAGTACATCGGCCGTCACTTCGTCGAGGACCGCAGCCTGCTGCCCAAGCGGGTGCTCCTGCTGCCCTCGGGGGTGAACGCCCCGCTGTTCGTCATCCGTCCCGTGTTCTGACCCCGCTCTCCTCGCCGGGCTTCCGACACCCGGCGAGGAGCCCGGGTCAGACAAGAAAAGCGGCGACGACCACGGCCAACGAGGCGGCGAGGGCCGCGAGGGCGGTCGGTGACCAGGTCTCCCTGACCGTTCCCGGGTCCGGGGTGGTGCCCGCGACGCCGGGCGTCACCTTCCTGGCCGAACCGGCCCGCGCGGTCAGCTGCTCGGCGACCCAGTCGGCGTGGGTCTTGCCCGCCAGCGCCTCGTGCGCCGCCTGCTCGGCCTTCGAGCGCACGGGCTCGGTCCTGAACCGGCCCCTGCCGATCGGCGGGGCGGCCCTGCGCATGGCGGAGACCCGCTCCCGCCCGGAGGCCTGCGGCGTCCAGCAGCGGACCTTCCTGTCTCCCGAGGTGATCGTGATCGAGTGGGAGACGGTGACGTCGTCCACGAGCCGCCACGGCACGAAGAAGTTCCTGAGGGGGTTGCGGACCAGCACACCCTCCTCGCCGAGCAGGGTCACCGGGCGCAGGCAGGTGACGAAGACCACCGCGGTCAGTACGGCGAGCACCGCCCCGGCCGCCATCGAGGACGGCCCGTTGTACCGGACGACCAGATCGACCGCGTTGAACGCGGCGAAGGCCATCCAGACCCAGCCGAGCACCTGCGCAGCCCTCGACCGGAACGCCTGTTTCATCACACAGCTCCCACTCTCGTCACGGACCTCCATCCAACCTGATCCACGGGAGGTTCCGACACGTCCGAGGGCAGGTCACGCCTTCCACTTGAGCCGGGCGAAACCAGGCTTTATGACGCCGTTGATGAGCGCGAGCCGTTCGTCGAACTGCAGGAACGCCGACTTCATCGCGTTGATCGTGAACCACTGCAGGTCGTCCCAGCCGTACCCGAACGCCTCCGACAGCTTCGCGAACTCCTCAGACAGGGAGGTGCCGCTCATCAGCCGATTGTCGGTGTTGACCGTGACGCGGAAGTTCAGCGCCCGCAGCAGCCCGATCGGGTGCTCGGCGATGGAGGTCGCGGCGCCGGTCTGGAGGTTGGAGGTCGGGCACATCTCCAGCGGAATGCGCTTGTCACGGACGTAGGCCGCCAGCCTGCCCAGCTTGGCCTGGCCGTCCCCGGCGACCGTGATGTCGTCGATGATGCGGACCCCGTGGCCGAGCCGGTCGGCGCCGCACCACTGGATCGCCTGCCAGATCGACGGCAGACCGAAGGCCTCACCGGCGTGGATGGTGAAGTGGGAGTTCTCCCGCTGGAGATACTCGAAGGCGTCGAGGTGACGGGTGGGCGGGTAGCCCGCCTCCGCCCCGGCGATGTCGAAGCCCGCGACGCCCACGTCACGGTAGCGGACGGCCAGTTCGGCGATCTCCCTGGACCTGGCCTGGTGGCGCATCGCGGTCAGCAGGGTACCGACCTTGATGCCGCGACCCCGCGACCCGGTCTCGAAGCCCTCGATCACGGCCTCGATGACCTCTTCGAGGCTGAGGCCGGTCTGGGTGTGCTGTTCCGGCGCGTAGCGCACCTCGGCGTAGACCACACCGTCGGCGGCCAGGTCCTCGGCGCACTCGGCGGCGACCCGCACCAGGGACTCACGGGTCTGCATGACCCCGACCGTGTGGTCGAAGGTCTCCAGGTAGCGTTCGAGCGACCCGGAGTCGGACGCCTCACGGAACCAGGTGCGCAACGCGTCCGGGTCCGTCGTCGGCAGCCTGTCGTATCCGGTCTCACGCGCCAGATCGACGATCGTCTCCGGCCGAAGACCACCGTCAAGGTGGTCGTGGAGCAACACCTTGGGAGCCTGGCGGATCTCCTCAAGGGCGAGTGGCTGACTCATCTCCTCATCCTAGACGCGTGGTCCAGAACGAGCGCTCTGGACCACCGCGTATGCCGTACGGCGTGGCCGCCCTCGAAGGCCGCGCCGGGCCGCGTCCGGGAAGCACCTGGAAGGCGCTCAGAAGGCGCCGTCCAGCAGGGCGTGCTGCTCCTGGGTCAGCTCCAGGTCAACGGCGGCCAGGCTCTCTTCGAGCTGCGCGACCGAGGACGCCCCGACCAGCGGAATGATCGGGTACGGCCCGCCGAGCTGCCAGGCGAGCACCACCTGGTTGACCGTCGCCCCGGTCTCCTTGGCGACCTGGCGCAGCGCCGCGAGCCTGACGGGCGTGCCCGGGTGGTCGTAGTCCGGCGGGAGCTGCTTGTCCTGCCGGGTGTAGAGGCCGCCCATCAGCGGGGAGTAGGCGACCAGGGTGAGGTCCCGCTCCACCTTCAGGTAGCTCAGCAGCTCGGGCCCGGCGTGACCGAGGCTGCCCTCGGGGAAGATGCCGTAGGGCATGTCGTAGCGCGGGCGCAGGTGGCTGTGCTGGTACTGCAGGAGCTCGTAGCCGGGCAGCCCGGCCTCGGCCGCGATGGCACGGGCCCGCTCGACCCGCCAGACCGCGTGGTTGCTCACCCCGAGCAGCCCGACCGTCCCCTCGGTGACCAGCTCGGCGAAGCCCTCGACGGTCTCGCGCACCGGAACGTTCCTGTCCTCGATGTGCGCGTAGAGCACGTCGAGCCTGTCCACCCCGAGCCGGTCCCTGCTGCGCTCGGCGGACTCCCTGATCGCCTTCGCCGACAGCCCGTCGGCACCGTCGAAGTAGCCGGTGCCCGGCGCGAGCGGACGGGCGCCCAGCTTGGTGGAGATGACGATCTCGTTCCCGACGCCGCGGCTGCGCCGCCACCTGCCGAGCAGCTCCTCGCTCTGCCCGCCCAGGCTGTCGTCGACCCAGTAGGCGTAGTTGTTGGAGGTGTCGACGAACGTCCCACCCGCCTCGGCGTAGCGGTCCAGGATCGCGTAGGAGGTCTCCTCGTCGGTCTTCGACCCGAAGAGCATGGCGCCGAGGGCGATCACGCTCACCTCGCGGCGGGTCTTCGGGTCGGTGCCGATCGTGCGGTACTTCATGGTGTTTCCTCCGGTATGGCCTGGTGTTTCCTGGCCCCGGAGAAGGAGTCTGGGACGTGGAGTGGACTCCAGGTCAAGTCCGTCACGCGTCGGATCTGTTGGCGCCCTCCGGCGAGAAGGCGGGCAGGCAGACGGCGACGTACTCGGCGCCCTCGGGACCGGAGCTGTAGCGGATCCTCTCCCCCGGCTCACTCACGAACGCCTGGCCCGCGCCGACCTCGGTCACGCCCCCGTCGTGCTCGACGACGACCGTGCCCCTGAGCACGAGGGTGTACTCGGTGAACTCCGGCGTCTGGGCGGGTTCGTCCCATCCGGGGGGAGCCGTCATGTGCGCGATCGAGATCTGGGAGTCGCCGCTGTTGACCCGGCCGACGTACTCGTCGATGGTCTTGCCGCCGGGGACGGGGATTCGGGTGGCATTGTCGATTCTGCGTACCATCGGGCCAGTCTGGCAGCACGTGCGTGATCAGTGGGCGACGTCGATCACCAGGCGCTGCGGGTTGCGCTGTTCGAGGACCCGGAAGGGCGCCCTGTGGTCGAGGACGATGCCCACGCCGACCACGGCCTCGAAGTCACCGGTCTTGACGACGCTGCGCACGTTGCCCAGCCCCGCGTGGAAGACCGGGCCGCCAACCCAGGTCGGGGAGCCGGTCTCGCTGTGCGCGTTGGCCGGGGTGACGGTCACCTGGAGGTAGGCCCCACCGGGGGCGTCGATCGGGTCGCCAGAGCCGTCCTGGACCAGCTTGGGCACCCAGCGCACGCTGTAGCCAGGCTGCCCGCCCCGCAGGTCGATCACCACCCGGTCGAAGCCGGGATGCTTGGCGAAACGCGCCCCCAGCACCAGGGGCGGATTGTTCGTGGTCCGCCTGACCTCGACCTCCCGCGTGGTCGTCGGGGGCCCCAGCTCGCCCTCCCCCGGCCCCTCGGAGATCTCCCCCGAAGGCGTCGGGGAGACGGTGACGGTGGCCGTGACCGTCGGCTGAACGCTCGTCTGGGGAGCCGCGGAGGGCGGAGCGCCGGAGACACCGCCGCAACCGGCCAGCAGAACAAACGGAGCAAGGGCGAGTGCGACGCGAGTGCGCTTCATGGTGGCCTCCTGTCCGGTTAGATGCCCAGCAACCGGGCCGGGTTCACCACCTGCGAAGATCCTCTTCTGGCATACGGCAAAGGGCCGCCGACGCGCCCCGGTTTCTGCGTCGGCGGCCCCCTGGCCGGTGTGCGTGCCGTACGGCTCGCGCCTGGGTTCAGACGGTTTCCAGCACCCTGTCCTCCCCGGTGTCCTCGACCTCGGGCAGCGCGCGGGGGCGGCGCAGGCCGGTGAGGGCGACCAGCAGGCCGACCACGGCGAGGATCGCGGAGACCATGATCGCGGCGTGGAAGGCGTCGAGCGGGTTGGCGCTGGTGTTCGAGGTGAGCACGGCGGTCACGACGGCCAGCACGATGGCTCCGCCGACCTGCCCCGAGGTGTTGAGCAGGCCGGAGGCAAGGCCCTGCTCGTCGTCGGCGACGCCGTTGGTCGCCTGGATGTTCAGCGAGGGGAAGGACAGGGCGAAGGCGATGCCCAGCAGGACCATGCCGGGGATGATCAGCGTGCCCAGGCTGGGGTTGGCGTCGACCCTCAGGAACAGGGCGAATGCCCCCGCGAGCGAGGCCGAGCCGATCGCGATCAGCCTTCCGGTGCCGAACCTGTCGGCCAGGCTGCCCATCTTGGTCGAGGTCACGGCCACCAGGACACCGGCGGGCAGGAAGGCCAGCGCGGTCTCCAGGGCCGACCAGTGCAGGAAGTTCTGGAAGTACTGCATGGCCACGAACTGGAAGCCGACGTAGGAGCCGAACAGGATCACCAGTCCGAGGTTGGCCCGGACGATGGGCCCCGAGCGCAGGATGCCGAGCCGTACCAGAGGGTGCCTGACCTTCGACTCGGTCAGCACGAACAGGCCGAGCAGTACGGCGGCGCCGACGAGGGAGGCGATCGTGCGCAGGGAGAACCAGCCTGCGGCGGGCGCCTCGACGACGGTGAAGACGAGCAGCAGCATGGAGGCGGTGATCGTCACCGCGCCGACGAGGTCGTGGCCGCTCTCGGCCCGCTCCTCGTGCCGCTTGGGCAGGAACTTCAGGGCCGCGAACAGCGCGATGATCGCGACGGGGACCGGCATGAGGAACGTCCAGCGCCAGCCGAGTTCGGTCAGGAAGCCGGAGATGACCAGGCCCAGGGAGAATCCGCTGGCGCCGGAGGCGGTGAAGACGCTCAGGGCCCTGTTGCGGGCGGGGCCCTCGGCGAAGGTCGTGGTGATGATGGACAGCGCGGCGGGGGCGGTGAAGGCGGCGCTGACGCCCTTGACGAACCGGGCGGCGATCAGCAGCGTGCCGTCGTTGACCAGGCCGCCGAGGAGTGAGGCGAACACGAAGACGGCGAGAGCGGCCAGGAACACCCTGCGCCGCCCGAGAAGGTCGGCGGTACGGCCGCCGAGCAGCAGGAGGCCGCCGTATCCGAGCACGTAGCCGCTGACCACCCACTGCAGCGCGGAGGTGGAAAGTCCCAGGTCAGCCTGGATGGACGGCAGCGCGACTCCCACCATCGAGACGTCGAGAGCGTCGAGGAAGATGACGGCGCAGAGCACCGCGAGCGCTGCCCAGAGGCGCGCGTCCCAGCGCTCTTCCGTGGAGGAAAGCATGCGGACAACCATACATGCAGACGCATCTAATGCAAGCGAACTTAATTCGTGTGCATTAATTGACGGGACATGGTATGCTCCGCCGCATGAACGAGGACCCCGTCGTGCAGAAGTGGCGAGACGTGCTGGCCAAGCACGCCGCGGCCTCGTGCGTGCTGGAACGCGAGCTCTCCGAACGGCACCGCCTCGGGATGAGCGAGTTCGAGGTCCTGGAGCGCATGGTCGAGGGCGGCCGGGAGAAATACCGCGTCCAGGAGGTGGCCGACGCCGTCCACCTCAGTCAGAGCGCGTGTTCGCGGTTGATCGCACGGCTTGAGAAGGCCGGTCTGGTCTGCAGGAACATGTGCGAGGCCGACCGGCGCGGGGTGTTCGTCCGCATCACCGACGAGGGCCGCACCCGCCACAGGGAGGCCGTGCCCACCCACCGGGCCGTCCTGCGCCAGGTCTTCGCCGCCGAGCCCGCGAAGCCCGCGGAGCTGCGACCCGCCGAGGTCTGACGGCCCGATGCACGGCCCCGGGTGAGGCTCAGGAAGCCGTGATCACCCGCTCCACGCGCCGACGGCGCCGTGGTTCTCATCGGAACGTCCTCTCCAGCCAGTTACCGATGCGGGCCATCGCCAGGCGCTGGGCGCCCGACTGGCAGTGGGCGTCGGCCCCCTCCGCCTCACCGAACTCGATGAGCGTCTTCTCGCAGGTCAGGTGGGCGTACAGGGTCTCGGGCTGGCCCTTGAAGGTGAAGTCGTCGGGGGCCGAGCAGACGAGCGTCGGGCAGGCGATCCGCTCGGCGACGCCATCCCCCAGGTGATAGTCGTCGAGCATCGCCCTGGCGTAGCCGCTCGGCGAGGTCCCGGTCACCCAGGTGCCGTGGCCGATGGCCCAGCGCGCGACCGCGTCCTGTTCCATCAGCTCACGCATGAACGCGTCGGCCCCGGGGTCGTCGAGGGACTCCCGGGCCGCCTTCCTGTCGCCGCCGAACCTCTCGGCGATGACGATGCCCATGTCGTAGACGCCGTCGAAGGCGACCAGCGCCCTGACCCTGGGCTCGAACGCCGCCGCGCGCGGCGCCAGCAGCCCGCCCATGCTCGCCCCGAGCAGCGCGACCCGCTCCCGGTCCACGTACGGCCTGGCCGCGAGCCAGTCGAGCGCCGGGCCGACCACGTTCTCCCAGTCGGGCCGGAAGACCAGGCCCTTTCTGACGGCGCCCGGCTGCCCGGGGCCGTCGAAGGTCAGCACGTTGAAGCCGCGTTCCCGCAGCGCGGCGGCGCCGAAGAAGTGCATCTCCTCCACGCTGCCGTCGAAGCCGTTGTGCATGACGACCGTGGCACCCCCGTCGCCACGGTAGAAGTAGCCGGGCAGCGTGGTCCCCTCGTAGGGGATCTCGACCGGCTCGATGTCACGGATCTTGGCGAACTCCCTGAAGGTCGCGACCTGCCGCGCGTAGGCGGCGTCGACGCGCGGGTCCTCCGGGTCGCCGTGCAGGAAGAACTCGGCGGCGCGGTAGTAGTTGGACGCGCGCAGGAGGCCGTCGGCGGCGCTGATCCGGTGTCCCTGCTCAAGAGAGCGCTCCGCCTCGGCCGCCACCCGGTCCGCCGTGGCCAGCCACCCGTCGTGCCAGCTGTCGTAGTCGCTCTCGGCGATGCGCTGGGCGGTCGTGACGACCTCGCCGAAGTCGGCGCCGCCGTAGGCGATGTGGCCGAACATGCGCAGCGTCTCGTACCAGAACGTGGTGTCTTCATCGAAGATGAACGGTCGCACCCCGAACTCCTTAATGCGAGTGATTTCGCTTCAAGGTAACGCGGCTCCGTCATTAAAGCAAGAAGGTTCGCGTTAAGATGTCCCCATGCAACCTGCGCAGAGACCGGGAGGCCGTACCGCGAGGGTCAGGACGGCCGTGCACGAGGCGGTGCTCGACCTGCTGCGGGAGGACAAATGGGACGACCTGAGCATCGCCGTGGTGGCCGAGCGGTCCGGCGTGCACCAGGCCACGATCTACCGCCGCTGGGGCACGCTCAACGCGCTGGTTGACGACGTGGTGGTCGAGCGCCTGTCCCAGGGGTCGCCGGTGCCCGACACGGGCACGCTCCGCGGTGACCTGGAGGCCTACGCGCTCCAGGTGGCCGAGGACGTCGCGGGGCCGCTGGGCAGTCTCTACCTGCGCGCGGCCATGATCGGCTCACGCGGCCCCGAGGGCGAGACCTTCCTGATCGAGCGAGGGGTTCAGCTGCAGAACATGCTCGACAGGGCCGCCGGGCGCGGGGAGCGCCCCCCGACGCTGCTCGAACTGATGGAGGTGGTCATCGCGCCCCTGTACTACCACGCGATGTTCTTCAACCGTCCGGCCGGCCCCGACCACGCCCGCACCCTTGTCGACAGGCTTCTGAGCCTGAATCCCCAGATCAGGCCGTGATCCGGTCGATCACCAACGGCAGCGCCCCGGCGTCGTCCCCGTCGATGACGTAGGCGCCGTCGAGCGCGGCCAGCGCCCGTTCGAAGCGGGAGGCGTCGTCGGCGTGCAGGGTCATCAGCGGCTGCCCCCGCCGTACGGTCTCGCCGAGGGCCGCGTGCAGCACGACGCCCGCGCCGAAGGAGACCGGGTCCTCCTTGCGCGCCCTGCCCGCGCCGAGCCGCCAGGCGGCAAGGCCCACGCCGTACGCGTCGAGACTGGTCAGCACGCCGGAGGCGGGCGCGGTGACCTCAAGCGTCTCGGCGGCCACGGGCAGCGGCGCGTCGGGGTCGCCACCCTGGGCGGTGATCATGCGGCGCCAGACGTCCATCGCCGAACCGTCCCGCAGCGCCCGCTCGGGGTCGCCGTCGATTCCCGCGGCCTGGAGCATCTCGTTGGCGAGCCGCAGTGTCAGCTCGACCACGTCGGAAGGACCGCCGCCCGCGAGCACCTCGACCGACTCGGCCACCTCAAGGGCGTTGCCCACGGTCCTGCCCAGCGGGCGGTCCATCGCGGTGAGCAGCGCCACCGTGCGCACCCCGGCGTCCGTACCCAGCTCGACCATGGTCGTGGCCAGCTCACGGGCACGCTCCACGGTCTTCATGAAGGCGCCGGAGCCGACCTTCACGTCCAGGACCAGGGCGCCGGTGCCCTCGGCGATCTTCTTGGACATGATCGAGGAGGCGATCAACGGGATCGACTCGACGGTGCCCGTCACGTCGCGCAGCGCGTACAGCTTCCTGTCGGCCGGGGCGAGCCCCTCCCCCGCCGCGCAGATCACCGCCCCGGTCTCGCCGAGCACGCCGAGCATCTCCGCGCCCGACAGCGAGGCACGCCAGCCGGGGATGGACTCCAGCTTGTCCAGCGTCCCCCCGGTGTGCCCGAGGCCCCGCCCGGAAAGCTGCGGGACGTAGCCGCCGCACGCGGCCACCAGCGGCGCCAGCGGCAGCGTGATCTTGTCTCCGACGCCGCCCGTCGAGTGCTTGTCGGTCGTACGGCCAGGCAGCCCCGACCAGTCCATCCTGGAGCCCGAACGGATCATGGCCTGGGTCCAGTCGGCGATCTCCCCGCGGTTCATGCCGTTGAGCAGGATGGCCATCGCCAGCGCCGACATCTGCTCGTCGGCGACCACGCCCCGGGTGTAGGCGTCCACCACCCAGTCGATCTGCCCGGTGGACAGCTCACGGCCGTCCCGTTTGGTGACGATGACGTCGACCGCGTCCAACGCTTCAGTCTCCCCGTTCCAGGTCGTCCGGCCCGAACGCGTAGGGCAGGATCTCCGCCAGCGGCCTGGGGCCATCGACGGTCTCCACGAGCAGTCCGGGGCCGCCGAACTCCAGCAGCAACTGCCTGCACCTGCCGCACGGCATCAGCAGCTCCCCACGGCCGTCCACGCAGGTGAAGGCCACCAGCCTGCCGCCCCCGGACGCCTGCAACGCGCTGACCAGGCCACACTCGGCGCACAGGCCAAGGCCGTAGGAGGCGTTCTCCACGTTGCAGCCGGAGACGAGCCGCCCGTCGTCGACCAGGGCCGCGGCGCCGACGGGGAACTTCGAGTAGGGCGCGTAGGCGTGCGCCATCACCCGCGCGGCCTCCGCCCTGAGCGCCGCCCAGTCCACGCTCGCCGTGCTCACTTCGCCTGCCCTCTGCGGTACGGCACGCCGTCTGCGGCCGGTGGACGCAGCCGCTGGGCGGCCAGCGAGAGCACCAGCAGCGTCGTGATGTGCGGGGCGACCGAGGTGAACTCCGAGGGGACGGTGGTGGTCAGCGCGAACACCACGAAGACCGCGACCGCCGCGATCCCGCTGATCACCGCGGCCCGGGTACGCCGCTGGACGACGAGCTGGTAGACGGCCGCCGCGGCGACGAGGATCGCCACCACGAGCAGCAGCGCGTGCACCGACTCCCCGCCCCTGCGCAGCTGGAGCGCGTCGGTGTAGCCGAACAGCGTCGCGCCCGCGGCCAGGCCACCGGGACGCCAGTTGCCGAAGATCATCGCGGCCAGACCGATGAAGCCGCGGCCTCCGGTCTGTCCCTCCCGGTAGGCGGTCGCGGCCACCAGCGACAGGAACGCCCCACCGAGCCCGGCCAGCGCGCCGGAGACGAGCACCGCGGCGTACTTGTAGGAGTAGACGTTGACGCCCAGCGACTCCGCCGCGACCGGGCGCTCGCCGCAGGAACGCAGCCGCAGGCCGAAGGCCGTACGCCACAGCACGTAGTAGCTCAGCGGGACCAGCGCGATGGCCAGGACCGTGAAGAGTGAGACGTTCGTCAGCAGGCCCCGCACGATGCCCGCCAGGTCGGAGACGAGGAACCAGTGGCCGGACTCCAGGGCGGCCAGCCCGTCCCCGACGCCGGGCACGCTCACCTGCCCCGGCTTGGGCACCGGGGGCGACTGGGAGTCGCCGCCACCGGGCATCTGGGCAAAAGTGATCTTGGAGAGGAACTCGGTGACGCCCACGCCCAGGATGTTGATCGCGACGCCGGAGATGATGTGGTCCACCCCGAACGTCACGGTCGCGATCGCGTGCAGCAGGCCGCCGAGGGCACCGCCGATCGCCCCGGCGAGCACGCCCGCCCACGGGTTGCCGAAGTGGAGGGCGCCCCAGGCGCCGCACCAGGTGCCCAGCACCATCATGCCTTCGAGGCCGATGTTGACCACGCCGGCCCGCTCCGACCACAGGCCGCCGAGACCGGCGAGGCCGATCGGGACCGCCAGCGCGACGGCGGCGTTGACCGCCCCCGCCGAGGTGAGGTCGGTGGCACCGGTGACGAGCCTGGTGACCGAGAGCAGCACGACCAGGGCGCCGAAGGCGGACAGCAGGACCGGCCAGGTCACCCTGAACCTGCGCGGCTTGGGCGGCTCCACGACGGGAGCCTTGGTCAGGGTGAGACCGCCTTCGCTCATGCCGACGCTCCTTCGGCCTGGACCGTGGGCCCGCCGGACAGCTCCCTGCTCACCCTGCGCTGTCCCGCCGCGATCTGGTAGCGGTGGACCAGCTCGTAGGCGACGATCACCGAGAGCACGATCGCGCCCTTCATGATCTCGACGATCTCCGGGGAGATGTCGTGGATCTGCAGGATGTTCGACGAGGTGTCGAGGAAGGCCCACAGCAGCGCGCCGAAGGCGATGCCCACCGGGTTGTTACGGCCGAGCAGCGCGATCGCGATGCCGGTGAACCCGAGCCCCGGCGGGAAGTTCAGGCTGTAACTGTAGGACTCGCCCAGCAGGTTCGGCATGCCCGCCAGGCCCGCGACCGCCCCGGACATGATCATCGTGATGAGGACCATCCGCTTGACGTTGACGCCGCTGGCCACGGCGGCGGGCTCGGAGCGTCCGGTGGCGCGCAGGTCGAAGCCGAAGCGGGTCCGGTTGAGCACCACGTAGTACAGCAGGCCCATGACGGCCGCCAGGATGATCAGGCCGTCCACCTTCAGCGGGGTGCCCGGGATGAGCGGGATGCCGGGGACCTGGGCGGAGGGGCCGAGCGGCTGGGTGCCGATGTTGTTGCTGCCCGCGACCTCAACCGCGAACCGGTCCTTGTTGAGCAGCCAGGAGCCGAGGGCGGTCGCGATGGCGTTCAGCATAATCGTGGAGATGACCTCGCTGACCCCGCGCCTGACCTTCAGCACCGCCGCGATCGACGCCCAGCCCGCGCCGACCAGCACGGCCACCAGGAGGATCGCGGCGACGTGCAGCGGGGCGGGCAGGGTGATCGCGCCGCCGACGGCCGCCGCGATGAGCGCCGCCAGACGGTACTGACCGTCCACGCCGATGTTGAACAGGTTCATCCTGAACCCGATCGCCACGGCCAGCGCCGACAGGTAGTAGCCGGAGGCGAGGTTCAGCGCCAGCGTCAGCGGCCTGGGCTGCACGCCGTAGTCGACCATCACGCCCAGCGTCTCGACCGGCGGGGCGCCGGTGACCAGCAGGACGACCGCGGTGATCAGTCCCGCGAACACGATGGCCAGGACCGGCGCGGCCAGCGCGAGCAGGCCGCCGAGTCTGACCCTGCCCGTCAGCCTGTCCATGAAGGTGGAACCCGCCTCGGGGCTGCGGGCCGTACCGCCGCTCACGCCGCCTCCCCCGCGCCCGTCATGGCCGAGCCCAGCAGCTCGGGCGTGACCGCCGCCGGATCGACGTCGGCGACCAGGCGGCCGCGCAGGATCACCTTCAGCGTGTCGGACAGTCCGATCAGCTCGTCCAGGTCAGCCGAGATCAGGAGTACGGCCAGGCCTGCCGCGCGGGCTGCTCTCAGGTGGTCCCAGATCGCGGCCTGCGCCCCGACGTCGACACCCCGGGTCGGGTGGGAGGCGATCAGCAGGACCGGCTCCCCGCTCATCTCCCTGCCGACGATCAGTTTCTGCTGGTTGCCGCCCGACAGGGCCGCGGCGTCCACGTCGATCCCGGGCGTACGGACGTCGTACTCCTCGACGATGCGCCGGGTGTCCTTGCGGGCTCCGGCGCGGTCGATCCAGGGGCCCTTGACGTTCGGTTTCTGTGTCTGGTGGCCGAGGATCCGGTTCTCCCACAGCGGCGCCTCAAGCAGCAGGCCGTGCCGGTGCCGGTCCTCGGGGATGTAGCCGATGCCCGCCTCACGGCGGCGCAGCGTCGGCCAGGCCGAGATGTCCTCCTCGCCGAGGAGGAGCCGTCCTTCCGCCTCGCGCATCCCCATGACGGCCTCGACCAGCTCGGCCTGCCCGTTGCCCTCGACGCCCGCGATGCCGAGCACCTCGCCCCGGTGGATGTCGAAGCCGACCCCCTCGACGAGGACCCTGCCGTCGGGCGCGCGGACCGTCAGGTCCCGCACGGAGAAGGCGACCTCGTCGGTGACTGTCGACTCGCGTGTCTCCGGGCTCGGCAGTTCGCTGCCGACCATCAGCTCGGCGAGCTGCCTGGCGGTGACGTCCCTGGGGCTGACCTCGGCGACGGTGGTGCCACGCCTGATGACGGTGACCGCGTCGGCGACCGAGAGCACCTCGTCCAGCTTGTGGGAGATGAAGATGATCGTCAGGCCCTCGCTGACCAGCCCGCGCAGGTTCTCGAAGAGCTCCTCGACCTCCTGCGGCACGAGCACCGCGGTCGGCTCGTCGAGGATGAGGATGCGGGCGCCCCGGTAGAGGACCTTGAGGATCTCGACCCGCTGCCTGGCGCCGACCCCCAGGTCCTCGACCATGGCGTCGGGATCGACCCCGAGGCCGTAGGAGTCGGAGATCTGCTTGATCCTGCCGCGTGCGGCGCCGAAGTCGATGGCGACCCCGCCGACGCGGGGCTCGCTGCCGAGGATCACGTTCTCCAGGACCGTGAGGTTGTCGGCGAGCATGAAGTGCTGGTGGACCATGCCGATGCCCACGGCGATGGCGTCCGAGGGGGACTTGAAGGTCACGCTCGTGCCGTTGACTCGGATCTCGCCCTCGTCGGGGCGCTGCATGCCGTACAGGATCTTCATGAGGGTTGACTTGCCCGCGCCGTTCTCGCCGACGACGGCGTGCACGTGGCCTTGCTGGACGGACAGGGAGATGTCGCGGTTGGCCACGACGCCGGGGAACCTCTTGGTGATCCCCGCAAGCTCGACGGCCGGTGTCGAGGTGCTGATGACGGCCCCCTCCGTGCGGATGGCCATGTGATGCTGGACGTTACCCAAAGGGCCCGGGGAGGAATCCGCCGGGCCCTTCGAGGTCGTGGATCAGGCGGTCTTGTCGGGGACGGAGATCTCGCCGGAGATGATCTTCTGCTTGAGCTCGTCGAGCTGGGTCTTGATGTCGTCGATCTGGCCGCCGGTGGTCGAGTAGTCGACACCACCCGCCTTGAGGTCGTAGACCGTGTTGCCCGCCTTCACCGAGTTGGAGGTGAAGCTCTTGAGGAAGTCGAAGACGGCGACGTCAACCTTCTTGATCATGGAGGTCATGACCACGCCCTGCACGTCGGCCGCGGCGGTCTTCGCCTGGTCGGAGTCGACGCCGATGGCCAGGCCCTTGGCGGCCTTCGCGGCCTCGAACACGCCGCCGCCGGAGCCGCCCGCGGCGTGGTAGACCACGTCGGCGCCCGCGTCGAACATGCCCTGCGCCGCGGTCTTGCCCTTGGCCGGGTCGTTGAAGCCGGTGAAGTCCGGCGGCTGGGTGAGGTACTTGACGTCGATCTGGATGTCGGGCTTGATCTTCTTCGCCCCGGCGTAGAAGCCCGCCTGGAACTTCTGGATCAGCGGAACCTGGACGCCGCCGACGAAACCGATGTGCTCCTTCTTCGACTTCAGCGCCGCGGCGGCGCCGACGAGGTAGGAGCCCTCGTGCTCGGCGAAGAGCAGGTTGGAGATGTTGGGACCGGTGGCCGCGGCGTCGTCGACGATCGCGAACTTCACCTCGGGGAACTCGGCGGCGACCTTCTTCAGCGAGGCCGAGTAGGCGAAGCCGATGGCGATGACCGGGTTGTAGCCGCCCTGGGCGAGCAGCCTGAGCCGCTCCTCCTTGGCCGCCTCGGTCTCGCCGCTGCCCGCCTCAAGCTCCTTGGTGTCGGCCAGGCTCAGCTCGGTCTTGGCCTTGTCGAGGCCCGCGGCGGCGGCGTCGTTGAAGGACTGGTCGCCCCGCCCGCCGATGTCGTAGGCCAGGCCGACCTTCGGGCCCTTCTCCTGCGGGGCCGCGCTGCTCGCGCCGGCCCCGGGCTTGGCCGACGTCGTCGGCTCCTCGCTTCCCCCGCACGCGGCAGCCCCCATGAGCATGCCTCCCGCGACCACCGCCGCGGCCAGCCTGCCGAATCGGTTCCGAAGCAAGATGGACCCCCTTCGCGTTCAGTGCACGCGCGAGGAGACGCACGGCAACCCTGCACGGAAGATAGTTGGTTGACCATGGTTGGCCAAACCAGCGCACCAGTCCGCAACAGGTCCGTTATGCAGCACACGCCACCTCGTGACCCGCAGGGACGGCCGATCCTACCGAACGGTAGCTTCAGCCGTTGTCACGGTAGCGTCACGGTAGGGCACCGTCTTCCACGCGGACGTCCATGGGTGATCCGTCCGGGTTTTCACCCACTCCGGTCACCGGCGGCCACCCAGACGCCGGTGGCCGGCACCTCTCGGGCGACTCTCAGGCGATGGCCCCCGCCACGTGCTCGCTCGCGCTCGGCCGCTGCCCCTCCCACAGGGCGGTCAGCGCCGTCGCCGCGAGGAAACGCACGCCCGCCGCGATGCAGGTCTCGTCGACGTCGAAGGTGCCCTGGTGGATGTCGCCGGGATGCGGCTCCCCCGGCGTGCGGGTGCCCAGCCTGGCGAAGGCGCCGGGGATCGACTCCAAATACCAGCCGAAGTCCTCACCGCCCAGGCTCTGCTGCGTCGGCTCCGCAGAACCCTCCCCCAGCACGCCACCCGCGGCCTCGGCCAGCATCTGCACGCTGACCTCGTCGTTGACGACCGGCGGCACACCCCTGACGTAGTCCATCCTGGCCTCGATGCCGTAGGCGCCCGCGACGGACTCCAGCAGGGCCTTGATCATGTCGGGGGCCGCGTGCCACGCCTGCTCGTCCAGGCAGCGCACGGTGCCCTCGGCCAGCCCCTCGTCGGGAATGGCGTTGGCCACCGAACCCGCCTCGACCCGGCCCCAGACCAGGCTCAGCGACGAGCGCGGGTCGATCCTGCGCGACAGCGCGGCGGGCAGCTCGGTCAGGACCTTGGCCAGGGCGAAGACCAGGTCGGCGGTCAGGTGCGGCCTGGCCGTGTGCCCGCCGGGACCGCTGACCCTGATGAAGACCTTGTCGCACGCGGAGGTGATCGGCCCCGTCTTGAGCCCCACCTTGCCGACGTCGACCCGGGGGTCGCAGTGCAGGCCGAAGATGCGGTCGACACCGCTGATGCCCCCGGCCGCCATGACCTCAAGCGCGCCACCGGGAAGCTCCTCGGCGGGCTGGAAGATCAACCGGACCCTGCCGGGCAGCAGACCCGCCTCCGCCTGCCTCGCCAGGAAGAGCGAGGTGCCGAGCAGAATCGTGGTGTGCACGTCGTGCCCGCAGGCGTGGCAAACCCCGGGAACCGTCGAGCTGTAGGGGACGTCCTTCTCGTCCGGCACGGGGAGCGCGTCGATGTCGGCCCGCAGCGCGACGGTCGGCCCGTCGCCGCTGCCGACCTCACAGATCAGGCCGGTACCGCGTGGCAGCACCGAGGGCGTGAGACCCGCCGCGATCAGCCGGTCGGCGATGCGCTGGGTCGTCCGGTACTCGGCGAACGCCAGTTCGGGATGCATGTGCAGGTCACGCCGGAAACCGATCAGCTCCTGCTCGGCCTCGGCGAGGAACACATCGAGTTCCCCCCGCAGATTATGCCCCCGCATTGGTCACCGTCCTATCCGCGCCGCCAGCCCTGGGTCCCGACGCACCGTGCCACTGCCCGGAATCACGCGACCCATGGGGCAGCCAGAGAAAAGATCACCGCACCGACGAGCCTGAGGGGGTGCCCAGAGCCGTTCCGGCGCGGACCGATGGACCGCCAGCACGGAAGCGGCAGGCCGGTCAGAGTCCACCGGCGTGTTGACGATGACTTCGACTTTATCTCCCCTCAGACACACCTCGCCGTCATCTCGGCCAAATGTTTTGCCGCCCCATGCTCTCCATTCACATCTCCTGACCCACATGGACCAGGGGTGATGGCTCGGATTGACTATGTCGCTTGGCGCTGCCGGAGGCAGCGCGGGCTTGGGCGCCTGAGGCCAACGCTTTCCCTCGTCGCTCATCCGCTTCGCTCCTTCGCTCCTCAGTCCAAGCGTCGGCGCGCCCAAGCCGAAACTCCTCACTCACAGCGCCGGTACCCCAAACCCCTCAGCCCGGAGCCGAACTGAGGGGTGTCCCCGACCTCTCTTGATCAGGTGCTTCCCGCGTCGAGGGCTCCGCCAGTGTCCATCTCTCGGGGAGTGGCTGGTTTGTGGGGGGTTGAAACGTCGATGGGCTGGCAATTTTCGTGGCTTCAGGTACCAGTCATCGAACCCGACGGAGTGATGCAAACGGGAGTAATGCGTGTTTAACTCCGCTTATGATCACTTGCATCCCGTTCGGGGAGAAGCATTCGGGATTGAGCATCTTCGAACCGGACGAAGGGACCATAGTGATCGTCCCTTCGCTCTCGCTTCCCCAGGACGAACTCCGCAGGATCACCGGGGCCTACTGCTACGAGGAACGCATGCTGTTCTTCCTGCTCACCCTCGGAAGGCCGGGCGTCGAGGTCGTCTACCTCTCCTCCGCGCCGGTGGACCCCGCCACGGTTGACTACTACCTGAGTTTCCTCGACGACCCCGGTGAGGCTCGTTCGCGGCTACATATGATCAATTTGGGTGGTACGGGCTCTGGTCAGCTCACCGAGTCCCTGTTACGGCGCCCCGACCTGCTGGCGCGGATCCGCGCGGTTCTTGGTCGTACGGCTGACGCCTGGATGGTGCCGTTCGTCGTCAGTGAGCACGAGGAACGGCTCTCGGCGCTGTTGAACCTGCCCATCTACGGGCCCGCGACCTCGTTGTCGTCCTTCGGGTCGAAGAGCGGGGGCCGTACGGTCGCCGAGGCGGCCGGGGTGCCGGTGGCGCGGGGCTTCTCCGACCTGCGGTCGCTGAGCGAGGTCGAGCACGCCGCCCGCGCGCTGAATCCCGCCTCCCGGCTGATGGTCAAGCTCAACAACAGCTACTCGGGGCTGGGCAACGCCGTCGTGACCAGGGGTGAGGGGCCGCTCAGCGCGAGTTCGACGAGTTTCTCGGCCCCCGACGAGACGTGGGTGACGTTCGCCGAGAAGATCGCCGAGCGCGGGGCCGTACTCGAAGAGTTCATCGAGGAGCGCCCGCTGCACTCCCCGAGCGCCCTGGCCATGATCACTCCGGGTGGCACCTGTCACGTGATCGCCACGCACGAGCAGATCCTCGGCGGTCAGAATGGCGACGTCTACAAGGGGTGCGTCTTCCCTGCGGCGGCCGACTACCGCGCCGAGGTGCGGGAGTGCGCGGGCCGGATCGCCGGGGCGCTCGCCGAGCGCGGCGTGGTCGGGCTGTTCGGCGTCGACTTCTTCGCCGTCAAGACCGACGCCGGGTACCGCGTGCTGCTGTGCGAGATCAACCTGCGCCTCGGCGGCACCACCCATCCCTTCGGGGCCGCGCTGCTGACCACCGGCGCCGCCTTCGACGGGCACACCGGCACGCTGGTCCGTGACGGCCGCCCCAAGTACTACGTGGCCACGGACAACTGCGCCTCAGACTGTCTGCTCGGCCGTACGCCCGCGGAGATCGTGAAGTTCGTCAACGACAGCGGGCTCGGCTTCGACCGCGACAGCCGTACCGGAAACGTGCTGCATCTGCTCGGCGCGATCCACAGCTACGGCAAGCTCGGCTTCACCAGCATCGGGAACTCCCCGCAGGAGGCGGCCGACCTACACGACAGGACTCTTCGGGCGCTGTGCCAGCCCGCGTAGCCCGATCACGCCGAGGGCGATCCCCAGGAGGATGTTGACCCCGATCAGGACGCCGTGCACGACGTAGAACGCCGTCGGGTGGCCGTCGGCGAGGTTGAAACCGAGGTTTATCCACTCGAAGATCATGAAAACTGCGACGACGATCAGGAAACCGGCGATCTTTCGCGACATTTGCATGAGTTCAGTATTCCGTCGCACCATTCCGCCCCTGATCAGGGCGTCGCGTACATGATGCGAATCGGTACGAAGCTACCCTGTGATCACTATGGGGATCAGACATGTCGCGCCCGTCGGGGTGCTGCTGGCGGCGAGCGCCCTGCTGGGGGTTCCCGCACACGCCGACAACGAGCCGGTCGGCGGCACCACGCACTCCGCGGGGAGCAGGGCGCCCGTCGGCGGCACCGCGCTCGGCAGCCGGGGCATCGTCACCCCCGCCGGGATGAAGGCGCCGCCGAAGACCGCCGCGAAGGCCTACGTGATCGCCGACGCGGAGACCGGGCAGGTGCTCGCCGCCAAGGACCCGCACGGGCGCTACCTCCCGGCGAGCACGCTCAAGACGCTGACCGCGGTCACCCTGATCCCCAAGCTCGACAAGGCCATGAAGGTCAGGCCGAGCAGCCGCGCGGTGAACGAGGAGGGCAGCGCCGTCGGCCTGGTCACCAAGCCCCTCTACACCGTTGACGACCTCTTCAAGGCGTTGCTGCTGGTCTCGGGCAACGACTGCGCGATGGCGCTCGCCGAGGCCAACGGCGGCCTCGACAAGACCCTCAGGGAGATGAACGCCGAGGCCAGGCGGCTGCAGGCCTTCGACACCGTGGCCAAGACGCCGAGCGGCCTCGACAAGCCGGGGCAGAGCAGCTCGGCCTACGACCTGGCGCTGATCGCCCGCGCCGGGCTGGCCAACCGCGACTTCCAGCGCTACACCAGCACGAAGACCGGCAAGTTCCCCGCGCCCAAGGGCTACTACGAGATCGGCAACCACAACAAGCTGCTGTGGCGCTACAAGGGCATGATCGGCGTCAAGAACGGCTGGACGTCCAAGGCCCTGGGCAGCTTCGTCGGCGCGGCCAGGCGGGACGGCCACACGATCATCGTGACGATCATGCGGCACGACGGCTACTTCTGGGACGAGGTGGCCGGGCTGCTCGACTGGGGGTTCGCCGCCAGGGGCAGGGTCACGCCGGTCGGCACGCTCGTCGATCCGCTCCCCGAGGCCGCCCCCACGCCGACCGGCCAGGCCGTACCGAGGACACCCCAGGTGGCGCGCTCGACCACTCCGCGGGCCGACGGCTCACCGGCCGGGGGCGGCGTCTCCCCCGGTGTCTACGCGATCGGCGCGGGCCTGCTCGGCGGCGGTGTCCTGCTGGTGTACGGCCTGCGCAGACGTTCCCGGGGCAGGTCTTCCTGAGCTTCGCCGGGGGTGGGGTTCTCCCTACCTTTTTCCGGGATACCTCGCCCATGTCGTACAGGTACCGCGAGTCCATACCTTTGATGCATGAACGAGCTGCTCACCCCCTGGGACCGGCTCCGGGATCGGGCCCGTGACCACTGGTCGGCGCTCACCTGGCTACGCACCGTCCACGTGGTGGCGGGGTTGCCGATCGCCCTGCTGTCCTCCGGCGTGGTCACCGGCCTGATCGCGGCCTCGGTCGCGCTGGTGTGGACCGTGGTGGTCCCGGTCGCGGCGCTGCTGCTGCTCGCCTGGGCGGTGCCGCTGCTCACCCGCCTGCAGCGGGGCCGCTTCCAGGCCCTCCTCGGGGTGGACATCCCCGGGATCCATCGGCGGTACGGCACCCGCAACCCGCTGAAGTTCCTGGTGCGCGTGGCCCGCGACGGCGGCACGTGGCGGCAGATCGCCTACCACCTGCTGGCGCCGTTGATCGGCGCGGTCGGCTTCCTGGGGGTCGTCTGCGGCTGGGCCGCCTGCCTGGTCGCGATCCCGGTGGCCGTCCGGATCTGGCAGGTCGGCGGCGGATGGTATGCCCTGCTGCCCGCGGGAGCCACGCTGGTGCTGTTCGTCACGGTGCCGTGGGTGGCGCGCGGGGTCACCGCGCTCGACGTGATCGCCGCCGAGGCGCTGCTCGGTCCCAGCAGGAGCGACCTGCTGGCCGAGCGGGTGGAGAGCCTGCGGGAGAGCCGCGCCGAGGTCGTCGACGCGGCGGACGCCGAGCGGCGCCGCCTCGAAAGGGACCTGCACGACGGCGCGCAGCAGCGGCTGGTGTCGCTGGCGATGAACCTGGGCATGGCCCGCACCACCCTTACCGACCTGCCCGCCCCCGCCCACGAGGTGATCGTCCAGGCGCACGAGGAGGCCAAGCAGGCGCTCAAGGAGTTGCGCGACCTGGTGCGCGGCCTGCATCCCGCGGTGCTCAACGACCAGGGCCTGGACGCGGCGCTCTCCGGGGTCGCCGCCCGCGCCCCGGTCCCGGTCACGCTGCGGGTCGAGGTGCCGGAACGGGTCTCCCCGACCATCGAGGCCGTGGCCTTCTTCGTGGTCTCCGAGGCGCTCACCAACATCGCCAAGCACGCGCGGGCCTCCAGGGCAGAGGTCAGGGTGCTGCGCCGTGACCGGCTGCTGCACGTGAGCGTCCACGACGACGGCAGGGGCGGCGCCAGGCAGGACGGCGGCACCGGGCTGCGCGGCCTGGCCCAGCGGGTCGGCTCCGTTGACGGGAGACTGAGCGTCCACAGCCCGGACGGCGGGCCCACGACCATCACTGTGGAGTTGCCATGCGAGTGATCCTGGCCGAGGACTCGGTGCTGCTCAGGGAGGGGCTCGTCCGTCTGCTCGCCGGTGCGGGCATCGAGGTCGTCGCGGCGGTCGCCGACGCCGAGGCGCTGCTGCGCGCAGTCGACGAGCACGTCCCCGACCTCGTCGTCACCGACGTGCGGATGCCGCCCTCGCACACCGACGAGGGGTTGCGCGCGGCGCTCGTGCTGCGCAGGCAGCGTCCCGGGCTGCCGATCCTCGTGCTGTCGCAGTACGTCGAGGAGCGCTACGCCACCCAACTGCTGTCCACCGCGACCAGCGGCGTCGGCTACCTGCTGAAGGACCGGGTCGCCGACGTCACCGAGTTCGTGGACGCGCTGCGCCGGGTCGCCGACGGCGGCACCGCGCTCGACCCCGAGGTGGTCGCCCAGCTCCTGCTGCGCGGGCGCAGCGACCCCCTGGACCGGCTGACCCGCAGGGAGTACGAGGTGCTCGCGCTGATCGCCGAAGGGCGATCCAACGCCGGGATCGCCGAGGCCCTGGTCGTCTCGGAAAGCGCCGTCGGCAAGCACATCAACAACATCTTCACCAAGCTCGACCTCTCCGGCGCGGACAAGGACCACCGCAGGGTGCTCGCCGTACTGCGGTTCTTGAAGATCTGAGGAAGGACACGGCATGCGAACCGGTGTCAGGACCGGCTGGATCGTCGGCGGCGGGGCGCTCAGCGTCGCCCTTGTGCTCGCGCTCGCCATCGCGGTCTGGAGCGAGATCGAACTGCCCCGCGCCTACGACTTCGCCTATCCCGGCTCCTACGGCTCCTCCCTCGTCGAAAGCCAGGAGTCGTCGGACGGCAGGGACACGAGGGTCTACTCGCTGGCCGCGCCCTGGGTCATCGTCGACGTGTCCGGCCCGGTCGGGGTCAGCGTCACGCCGGGTACGGCGGGCAGGCTCACGGTCGAGCGGAAGGTCACCCCGGTCCTGGGCTCCCACATGATGCGGGAGACGTGGGAGAAGGGCAAGACGCTGCGGGTCAGCCTCGACTGTCCCGGCGGCGGCCCGCCCTGGGAGCCCCTGTCGCCCTGCCGGGCCGACTACGCACTGGGGGTGCCACCCGGCGTCAAGGTGGTGGTCGTGACCGACTCCGGGACCGTACCGTGCCCGCTCACCCCGGCGGCGCGGACGGTCTGCCGCGCCCCGGACGCCGAGGCGGACTGAGCCCTCAACTGAGCCCTCAACTGAGCCCTCAGGGGGACTCCTTGCCCAGGGCGCCCATGTCGGGGATGGGGGTCGGGTCGGGCGGCGGGCCGAGTCTGGAGGTCTCCGTCCAGGCGGCGGCGTAGAGGATCACCCTGGCGGAGAGGTTGATCCAGATCAGCAAGCCGACCATCACCGCGAAGACGCCGTAGATGGGGTTGTTGAGGGTCCGCGACAGGATCAGCGCGGCGAGCTGCTTCAGCAGGCCGAAGCCGACCGCGCCCAGCAGCGCGCCCCGCACGACCACCTTGAACGGCTGCCGCGACCGGCCCATCCAGCGCAGGATGATCACGAAGAGGACGGTGTCGGCGAGCAGGCTCACCGCCAGGCCGAACAGCCACAGCGTCCAGCTCCCCGCGATCGACCTGGACAGGCCGACCTGCTCCGCGACGAACCCGCCCGCCTGGGTGGCGACCCCGCCGACCAGCACGGAGGCGATCATCGTGATGCCCACGAAGACGAAGGCGGCCAGGTCCCTGAGCTTGGCCAGGAAGAAGTTGAGCTGGGGTTCGGCGGTCATCGACATCTCACGGAGCGCGGCACGCAGCGCGTCGATAGCGCCGAGCCCCGCGTAGAGCAGACCGAACAGACCGATGACCCCGGCGCTGCCCCGGGAGTCGGCGATCTCCTTGATCGGCAACTGGTCGGCCAGCCCGGGGAGGTACTGGTTGATGGCCGTCTGCAACGTCGTGATGGCGTCGGGCCGTACAGAGAGGAAGTAACCGAAGACCGCGAAGGCCAGCGCGATGATCGGAAAGAACGACAGGAAGGCGAAGTAGGTCACCGATCCGGCCAGCCGGTCACCCGACTGGAGCTGGTAACGCTGCACGGTTCTGATCAGGTGGTCGAACCAGGGCCACCTGATCCGCTCGGAGGTGATCGCCGCCTTGCCCCGCTCGCGGATCGCGACGATCCGCTCTTGCACGCTTGTCACGCGCGGTCACCTACCCAAATACCGCCGGGCCGTACGTACGACTTCAATCGGGCGTACGGCCCGCGGTGGGAGGCGTCAGACGGTGGGCAGGAACCCCACCCGGTCGCGGACCTTGGCCATGGTCTCGGCGGCGACCGCGCGGGCCCGGGCCGCGCCGACGGCGAGCATCCGGTCGAGCCCGTCCTCGTCGGCGAGCAGCTTCTCGGTGCGCTCCCTGATCGGCGTGAAGGTCTCGACGACGGCCTCGGCGACCTCCTTCTTGAACGTGCCGTAGCCCTGTCCCGCGTAGCGGGCCTCAAGCTCGGGGATCGGCGTGCCGGTCAGGGCCGACTGGATGCGCAGCAGGTTGGTGACGCCCGGCTTGTTCTCGTCGTCGGCGAGGACCTCGGAACCGGTGTCCGTGACGGCGCGCATGACCTTCTTGCGCAGCGGCCCCGGCTGTTCGAGCAGGTCGAGGATGCCCGCGGGCGAGGAGGACGACTTGGACATCTTCGCCGTCGGGTCCTGCAGGTCGGTGATCTTCTCGACGTCCTTGACGATGTACGGCTTGGGCAGCGTGAAGGTCTCGCCGAAGCGGTGGTTGAAACGCTGGGCCAGGTCGCGGGTGAGTTCGAGGTGCTGCTTCTGGTCGGCGCCGACCGGGACCTGGTCGGCCTGGTAGAGCAGGATGTCGGCCGCCTGCAGGATGGGGTAGGTGAACAGGCCGACGCTGGCCGAGCCCTCGCCGTACCGGGCCGACTTGTCCTTGAACTGGGTCATCCTGGCCGCCTCGCCCATGCCGGTGAGGCAGATCAGCACCCAGGCCAGCTCGGTGTGCTCGCGGACGTGGCTCTGCACGAAGACCGTGGAGCGCTCGGGGTCGAGGCCCGCGGCGAAGAGCTGGGCGGCGGCGATCCTGCTGCGCCTGCGCAGGTCCTCCGGCTGGTAGTCCACCGTGATCGCGTGCAGGTCGACGACGCAGTAGAAGGCGTCGAAACCCTCCTGCATGGCGACGTACTGACGCACCGCACCGAGGTAGTTGCCCAGGTGGAAGGAGTCTGCGGTGGGCTGGATTCCGGAGAGGACACGGGGACTGGCCATAGCAGGTAATTGTGTCAGCTGTCCGGAGTGTTCGGTGCGTCAGACGCGGGGGCGCGGTGTTTTATCCGGACTCTTGACACTCTGCGGCCGTCCATTCCCGTCACGGAAAGCTCGAACCCGGGAACCTCGACGCGCTCTCCCATCGCGGGCAGGTGTCCCAGGGCCGCCATGACGAACCCGGCGAGCGTCTCGTACGGTCCCTCGGGGAGCCGGATGCCGGTCTCGGCCTCGACCACGTCGAGGTTGGCCAGGCCGTCCAGTTCGGCCTCCCCGGCGGGCAGCGCGGCCCGTTTGTCCTGAATGTCGTGCTCGTCGCGGATGTCGCCGACCAGCTCCTCGACAAGGTCCTCCAGCGTGACGATTCCCGCGGTGCCGCCGTACTCGTCGATCACGATCGCCAGGTGGTGGCCCTCGTCGCGCATCTCCGTCAGCGTCGTCAGGACCCGCTTGCTGGTGGGGACGAGCTTGACCGGGCGGATCGGCACCAGCTCGCTGATCGGCTCGATGGAGCCGGTGAGCACCGGGTCCAGCAGGTCCCTGATGTGCACGAAGCCCACGACGTTGTCGTAGGAGTCGCGGTAGACGGGGAAGCGGGAGTGCGGCATCGCCGCGGCCAGCACCGCGGCCTCGGCGAGCGGGGTGTCGGCCGCCATGAACTCGACCTCGGTGCGCGGCAGCATCACCTCGCGGAGCTGGCGCTTGGCCGCGGCGAAGACCTCCCCGATCAGGTCGCGCTCGTCCTGGGTCAGCTCCTGGTGGCCGACGACCATGTCGCGCAGTTCCTCGGTCGTGATCTCCTCGCGGTCGGCCTCGGGGTCGCCGCCCAGCATCCTGACCACGAGGTCGGTCGAGGTGGACAGCGCCCAGATGAGCGGGCGCGACAGCGCGGCCACCCGGTCGAGGAAGGGCGCGACCAGCAGCGAGATGCCCTCGGCCCGCTGCCTGGCGATCCGCTTGGGCACCAGTTCGCCGAGCACCAGCGAGAAGTAGGAGATCACCAGCGTCACCAGCACCAGGGCCAGCGGGGCGACCACCGCCTGGGGCACCCCCCAGCCCGCGACGACCGGCTGGAACTCCCTGGCGAGGGTGTCGGCGCCGAAGGCCGCCGAGAGCATGGTCGCCACGGTCACGCCGATCTGGACCGCCGACAGGAAGCGGTTCGGGTCGTGGGCGAGACTGGCGGCCCTGGCCCCCCTGCGTCCCCGGGTTTCGAGCCTGCGCACCTGGCTCTCCCTGAGGGAGACCATCGCCATCTCCGCCGCCGCGAAGAACCCCCCGATCAGGATGAAGACCAGGACCAGGGACGCGTTCGCCAGGACGCTGTTCACGAGATTGTCTCCGTCATGGCCGCCGTCCGTTCCGACTGTGGCCGATATTTGAGGTGCAAGCATATGCTGGCACCGTCCTCACAAAAGTAAACACATTTCCACACCATCAAACAGGAGGTCTTGTGAAGCTGCTGGTCACCGGCGGTGCCGGATACATCGGGAGCGTCGTGGCGGCGCAGCTCGTCGAGGCGGGCCACGAGGTCGTCGTGCTCGACGACCTCTCCACCGGCCACGCCGACGCGGTCCCCCCCGGCGCCCGGTTCGTCCACGGCTCGATCACCGACGCCTCCGGCGTGCTGACCGGCGTTGACGGTGTCCTGCACTTCGCGGCGAAGTCGCTGGTCGGCGAGTCCGTCGAGCGGCCCGGCCTGTACTGGGGACACAACCTCGGCGGCACCCTCGCCCTCCTCGACGCCATGCGGACCGCCGGGGTCGGCAGGATCGTCTTCTCCTCCACCGCCGCGACGTACGGCGAGCCGGAGCGCTCCCCCATCCTGGAGACCGACCCGACCCGGCCGACCAACCCCTACGGCGCCTCCAAACTCGCGGTGGACACCGCCCTGACCACCTTCACCGGTCTGTACGGCCTGGCAGCGGTGAGCCTGCGGTACTTCAATGTGGGCGGCGCCTACACCGCGCGGGACGGGCGGACCTACCGTGAACGGCACACCGTGGAGACCCACCTGATCCCTAACGTCCTCGCCGTCGCACTCGGCGGGCGCGAGACGGTCAGCCTGTTCGGCACGGACTACCCCACCCCCGACGGGACATGCGTACGCGACTACATCCACGTCGCCGACCTGGCCAGGGCACACCTGCTGGCCCTCGACGCCTGCTCCCCCGGCGAGCACGGCATCTACAACCTGGGCAGCGGCACCGGCTTCTCGGTGCGCGAGGTCATCTCGGTCTGCCGCGAGGTCACCGGCCACCCGATCCCCGCCGTAGAACTCGACCGCCGCCCCGGCGACCCCGCGACCCTCGTCGCCTCCTCAGAGAAAATCCAGCAAACCCTAGGCTGGAAGCCCGACCACCCCACCCTCAAGGACATAGTCACCGACGCCTGGACCGCCCTGCGCACCCCAGAGTGAAGAGTTTGGGTTTGGGGTACCGGCGCCAAGTGTGAGGAGTGTCCGGCTTGGGCGCGCCGACGCTTGGACTGAGGAGCGAAGGAGCGAAGCGGATGAGTGACGAGGGAAAGCGTTGGCCTGAGGCGCCCAAGCCCGCGACGCCGCCAGGCGTCGCAAAGGAACACGGCTTGGGCGCGTCGGTGAGCTGGACTGAGGAGTGACGGAGCGAAGCGGAGGAACGACGAGGGAAGTCACCGACTTCAGGCGCCCAAGCCCGCGCCGCCGAAGGCGGCGCAAAGCAAGCACAGCGCAAGACTTGCGGCGCCGCAGGCGCCGCACATCAGCGCAAGCTGATGCGCGCCATGTTGTTGGCTGGGCGTCTGTCGCCTATATGTGAGGAGTACACCGTCGCCCTGGCCTTGGGGGCCTTCTTCCTGGCGCGGAAGGCGAGTCTGAGGCTGATTCGTCTGCCTGAGCCGACCGCGCCCAGCGCGCAGCCCACGTAGCCCGCGTAGGAGTGGCAGCGCGCGCCCCGCGCCGACAGGAAGCGGGCCTTGACGGTGCGCAGGAAGACGGCGGCGTCCCTCACGGTCCTGGGGCCGCGGTTGCGGACCACGGCGTCCATCGTCACCAGGCGGCCCTGCCTGGCCTTGCGTGCCAGCCGTACGGCCAGGTCGGCGCCCTCGTCGAGCGGGGTCGTGAGGCGGGCCGAGTTGTTGGTCTCGTCGGCGTCGACCACCTCGGAGGTGAGCGTCGCGGTCGCGGTCAGCGGGCCGTGCGCGCCTGTCCTGACGATGCCGCTGACGGTCATCCCGCCGTCGGTCCCAGCCAGGACGTCCTGCTGGGAGGGGCAGACCACCTCGCTGGTCGTCCTGCCCGGCAGGCACTCGGCGACGTTGACGCTGAGGACGTCCACGCCGTGCGGGAGCCGTACGACGAGGAGGGGCAGCACCGCGTCCTCGGGGCCCGCGTTGTGCACCTCGACCCGGTAGGACAGTGGTTGCCCTGGTTGTGCGACCCCGGGCAGGGCGCGGATCCGCACCGACAGGTCCGCTCCACCGGGTCTTGCTCCCCCGTCATCCGCCCGCGCCACCCCTGGTACTCCAAAGGCCGTGAAAAGAGCAGAACCAACTACTGCGGCGACAAAACGTGCCGCACCATGCGCTGTGAACACCGATCCCCCGAACGTCAGTGGTCATTCAACGCCGAGACACCCTCCGGGGGCATGCGACACGCCGCCCGCCGACCCTCTGGAGACCTGAACCGGTTCACCTGCGAGAACGCGAGAGGGGGCCCCGGCCGACCGGGACCCCCTCTCGTGTGCGGAAGCTCAGATGAGGCCGAGTTCGCGTACGGCGGCGCGCTCCTCCTCAAGCTCGCGCACCGAGGCGTCGATGCGCTCGCGGGAGAAGGCGTCGATCTCCAGGCCCTGGATGATCTCCCACTTACCGTCGCGGGAGGCGACCGGGAAGGAGGAGATGAGGCCCTCGGGCACGCCGTAGGAGCCGTCGGAGGGGATGGCGGCGGAGGTCCACTCGGTGCCGTTGACCCAGTCGTAGACGTGGTCGATGGCGGCGTTGGCGGCGGAGGCGGCGGAGGAGGCACCCCGGGCCTCGATGATCGCGGCGCCACGCTTGGCGACGGTCGGGATGAACGTGTCGCGCAGCCAGGCGTCGTCCACCTGCTCGGCGGCGATCTTGCCACCGACCTCGGCGTGGAACAGGTCGGGGTACTGCGTGGCGGAGTGGTTGCCCCAGATCGTCATCTTCCTGACCTCGGAGACCGGGACCTGGAGCTTGGCGGCGAGCTGGGACAGCGCGCGGTTGTGGTCGAGGCGGGTCATCGCGGTGAAGCGCTCGGCCGGGACGTCGGGGGCGTGCTGCTGGGCGATGAGGGCGTTGGTGTTGGCCGGGTTGCCCACGACCAGCACGCGGATGTCGTCGGCCGCGTTGTCGTTGATGGCCTTGCCCTGCGGGCCGAAGATGCCGCCGTTGGCCTGCAGCAGGTCACCGCGCTCCATACCCGCCGTGCGGGGGCGGGCGCCGACCAGCAGGGCGACGCTGGTGCCGTCGAACGCCTTGTTGGCGTCGTCGGTGACCTCGATGCCGCTCAGCAGCGGGAAGGCGCAGTCGTCGAGCTCCATCGCGGTGCCCGCGGCTGCCTTGACCGCCTGCGGGATCTCCAGCAGGCTCAGCTTGACCGGGACGTCTGCGCCCAGCAACTGGCCCGACGCGATGCGGAACAGCAACGCGTAGCCGATCTGACCGGCGGCGCCGGTGACGGTGACCTTTACGGGAGTCTGGGCCATGACCTTCCCCTACTCGTAGGATGAATTGCGACGTTCGGATGTTACCCGTCGATGGTCGCCGACCTCGCGGCGAGTACCTTGATCCGGCCCGAGGGCAGTGCGATCAGGGCGACGAGCGCCACCACGGCCCCGCTGACGGCGAGCCAGGGGACGACGTTCGCGGTGGCGGCGGCGTGTGCCGCGCCCAGTCCGCGCACGGGCGCCTCCTGCCTGATGACCGAGGCGTAGAGCGTTCCGGCCAGGGCCAGGGCGACCGAGCCGCCGATCTGCCGGAAGAAGGTCAGGTTGGCGCTGGCGGTGCCGATGAACCTGGGCGGGACCGAGTACTGCACGGCGACGGTAAGGCCCGACAGCATCGGCCCCATGCCGAGGCCGAGCAGCGCCATCCACCCGGCGAGCAGGACGCCTGAGGTCCCGGCGGTGATCCCGGAGAACAGCAGGGCCCCGGCCGCGATGAGGACCGCCCCGCAGATCAGCCACGGCCGGTAGCGCATGGTCCTGGTGATGAGCGCGCCGGTGACGGCGCTGCCCACGACCATCCCGAGCATGAGCGGGTAGATGCGCAGGCCCGACTCGGTCGCGCTCAGGCCGACGGACTCCTGGAAGTAGCGCGGCAGGAAGACCACCCCGGCGTACAGGCAGAACGCGCTGAAGAAGGAGGCGGTGTTGGCCAGGGCGTAGGTGCGGAGGCGGAACAGTTCGAGCGGGATGATCGGCGCCGCCGCCCGGCTCTCGACGAGGACGAACAGCGCCAGCAGCGCGACGGAGGCCAGGATGGGCCACAGCACGGGGGCGCTGGTCCAGGTGTGCCCGTCGATCCCCTTCTCGGTCAGGCCGAGGAGCAGCGCGCTGATCGCCACGCTGAAGACCGCGATGCCGAGGTAGTCGGGACGCGTGCCCCGCCCCTGGCCCGCGGCGTGCGGCAGCCTGGCGACGATGATCGCGATCAGGGCGACGCCGATGGGCAGGTTGACGAAGAAGGCCCAGCGCCAGCTCGCCTGGTCGGTGAACACCCCGCCGAGGAAGGGTCCGGCGATGTAGCTCAGCGCCATCACCCCGCCGAGGGCACCCTGCACCCGGCCGCTCTTGCCGGGCGGGAACAGGTCGGCGACCAGCGCGAGCGACAGCGGGAGCAGCGCCCCCGCCCCCAGACCCTGCAGCGCGCGGAAGGCGATGAGCTGGGTCATGTCCTGTGCCACGCCGCACAGCGCGGAGCCGACCAGGAAGACCGCGATGCCGACCAGCAGCAGGGGCTTGCGCCCGTAGGTGTCCGACAGCCTGCCGTACAGCGGGACGGTGATCGTCGAGGTCAGCAGGTAGGCGGTGACGACCCAGGTGTACAGGTTCGAGCCGCCGAGCTCCTGGGTGATCCGGGGCAGCGCCGTACCCACGATCGTCTGGTCGAGCATCGCCAGGAACATGCCGCCGAGTACGGCGAGCAGCAACAACCCGTTCTTCGCGGAACGGGTCTCAACGGGAGGATTCAATACGTCTGTAGACACATGTCGATGATGACGTGTCACTTTTGACATGTCAACGCGTAGTTAAGATGAGGCCATGTCTCTCCGGATCGCGCTCCTCGGCCTGCTGACCGCCGCGGGTCCCTCAAGCGGCTACGACCTGACGAAGCTCTTCGAGAGCTCGATCAACAACGCCTGGCAGGCAAGACACAGCCAGATCTATCCGGAGCTGAACAAGATGGCCGCCGAGGGGCTGGTCACGGTCGAGGAGGCCGGACCGCGCGGCAGGAAGACCTACGAGATCACCGAGGAGGGGTCGGCGGAGCTGCGCGCGTGGATGCTGGACGAGCAGCCCGCACGCATGCACCGCAGCGAGGCGGCGCTGCGCGCCTTCCTGCTGCCCACGATCGAACCGCACGAGGCCGTCGCGCTGCTGCGCGAGCAGGCCGAGGTGCACGCCGCGAAACTGGCCAAACTTGAGGACATCCGCGCCAGGCGGTCGGAGAACTCCGCCTGGCGCAAGCCCACCTTCGGGCGCTACGCCCTGGACCTGGGCATCCGGCAGACCCGCCTGCTGCGCGACTGGGCCGAGGAGACCGCCGCCGAGATCGAGAGGTCGGCCGGGCAGGGCTGACCTCAGCCGCACCCGGCCATCGTGGGAACGGTGTCCTCCCTGGTGGGGAAGTCCACCCTGGAGAAGTGCCGGTCGAGCAGCCTGCCGATCGTGCCGTCGCCGTAGAGGCTCACGATCGCACCCTGGACCGCCCTGCAGGTGCGCTCGTCGCCCTTCTTGACGGCAACCGCGTAGCGCTCGTCGGTGAGCTTGAGCCCGACCACCTTGTAACGGATGCTCTCCCGGTCGGCGAAGCCCGCGAGCACCAGGTCGTCGCCGGGGATCGCGTCCACCTTTCCGGCCTGCAGCAGGTTCATGCACTCGGTGTAGGTGTTCGCCGCGACCAGGTCCAGCCGCTTGACCACGCCCTGGAGGTCGCCGACCGAGGCGCTCGCCCCCGGCTGGCAGATCCTGCGGCCTTCGAGGTCGGCGGCGGAGTCGATCGCCGAGCCGCCCTTGACGAGCACGTCCACGTGCGCCACGTAGTACGGCCCGGCGAAGGTGACGTCGTCCGCCTTGTTGATCGCGTAGGTCGAGACGACCAGGTCGATCTCCCCGGAGGCCAGCAGCCTGGGCCGTTCCTCCCGGGAGGTGCCCCTGAAGGTGATCCCGCTCGCGGGCACGCCGAGCTCCTTGGCGATCGCGGTCGCCAGGTCAACCTCGAAGCCCTGCCAGGCGCCGTCGTTGTTCAGCGCGATGCCGGGCAGGAAGTCACGCATGCCGATGGTCAGTTTGTGGGTGCTCGCGGCCTTGTCCACGACCGAGGAGAAGCTCTTCGTGGACTTGCCCGGGGTGACCGGCGGCAGGCTCGCCTGCCGTACCCCCGTGCCGAACGCGGGCCGCCAGCCCGAGACGTAGGCGGCCACGCCCGCCCCCGCGACCAGCAGGACGACGACGGCCGCGGCGATCCAGCGCCCCCGCGAACGCCGCCGGGGAGCCGGGAGCGGAGGCTGGCTCGCGACAGTCCCCTGCCAGCTCGGCGGATAGACGTCCGGCGGGCGCTCGGCATACCCCGGGTGCTGGCCGTACGGCACCGCCTGGGGGCGCGGGGGCTGGGGTGGCGGGATCGCCGGGGAGGTCTGGGAGCGCGGGATCCTGACCGTGGGCGGCTGCTCGCGGACCGGCATCCTGATCGGGCTGGTCTCGTCGTCGGGGCCCGCGACCTGCGCCCCCTCGTTGAGCACCGCGGGCGAGGCGTTGACGGTCTCCGGGTGGCCGAGCAGCCGCAGCAGGATCTGGTCGGCGGAGGGACGCTCGTCGGGCGCCTTGGACAGCGCCGCGCCGACCACGCCGCGCAGCGGCTCTGGCAGGGCGTCGATGTCGACCTCGTGGTTGAGGATGCGGTTGAGCACCACCGCGATCGAGCCGCCCGCGAAGGCCGTCTCCCCCGTCGCGGCGAAGGCGATGGTCGCCCCCCAGGCGAAGACGTCCGTGTGCGGGCCGACGTCGCCGCCGGAGACCTGCTCGGGGGCCATGTAGGCGGGGGTACCGATGGCCCTGCTGGTGATCGTGCCGGTCGAGTCGATGACGCGGGCGATGCCGAAGTCCACGACCCGGGGGCCGTCTGCGGCGATGAGCACGTTGTCCGGTTTGAAGTCGCGGTGCACGATCGCGGCCTGGTGGATGGCGGTCAGGGCGGTCGCGGTGCCGACCGCGAGCCGCTGCAGGGCGGTGCCGCGCAGTGGCCCCTCGGCCTCGACGACCTCCCGCAGGGACCTGCCCTCGATGTACTCGCTCGCGATGTAGGGGGTGTCGCCGTCCAGATCGACGTCGATCACGCCCGCCGTACAGAAGGAGGCGACCCTGCGGGCGGCGCGCGCCTCCCTGGCGAAGCGGGACCTGGCGATCGTGTCGCCGGAGAACTTCACGTGCAGCAGCTTGATCGCCGCACGCTCCCCCTCCGCGGTCTCGCCCAGGTAGACGATCCCCTGGCCGCCCTCCCCGATGCGGCCGACAATGCGGAACTGCCCGAGCTGGCGCGGTTCCCCCGCCTCCAGCGGCGCGATCTGCGGCATCATCGTCCTCACGATCCGGTGACTCCCCGACCAGCCAAACTTTACGACCCCGCGCCCCCCATCTCCGTCCTGTACGGCCCGCAGCGGGTTTTCTGGACATGCCGACCTGCCCGATTACCGACAAACCACCCCAAGATGGCGCGCCACGCGCTTAGATCGCTACCGTTGACCGTTCCTTCAGTCAAAGCGGAGCCAATCCTTGATGCGCCGATACACCGGTTATCGCGACTTCATCCAGCGCGATCAGCGTCTCCTGGTCGGCACGGCCCTGCTCCTCACCGGTAGCCACGACCAGGCCATCCGGCTCACCCTGGGGTCCCTGCGCTCGGTCGGGCTGAGCTGGCCCCCGACACTCTGGGAGAACCCCACCGTCCACGCCCAGATCACGATGTACCGCCGCTATCTGCGACGGCCCGTCACGACGAGGGCGACGGCACTGCTGCGGCTGCCCCCGCTCAGGCGGGTGCTCGTCGTGGCGTGCCTGCACGACGGCAGGACGCACGAGGAGATGGCCACCGCCCTCGGCCTGTCCCAGGAGGTCGTCGAGACGGAGGTCTCCGAGGCCGTGACCGCCCTGGCCAAGGGCGACGCCAAGCGGCTGGGCACCAGGCTGGCCACCACGGCGGGCGAGGCCTCGGTCCCCGACCTCGCCACCAGGTCCATGCGCGCGCTGCGCCGCCGCCGCGTCCGGGGGGCGGTCCTGACCGCGGTCGCCGGTCTGGTCCCGGTCGGGTTGATCGCGGCCTTCACCCTGCAGCAGGGACAGGTGTGGAACTCCGCGCTCGGCGAACGCAACCAGATCGCCTCGACCAGGGCGGACTCGGCCGTGGGACCCGGCCCGCAGGCGTGGCAGACGCCCAGGACGTCGTTCACGATCCGCTACGCCGTACCGGACAAGTGTCCCGACGACGGCGCCTCGACCGACGGCAAGCCAGCGCCCTCGCGGGCCGGGAAGGTCACCTGCGCGGGCTGGACGCTGAAGCTGACCGGGGGCGACGAGGGCCGTCCCGCGCTCGAATCTGTCGAGTGCGAGCGTCCCGGCCACTGCGAGTCCACGGTGAAGGTGCCCGACGCTGCCCAGCACCTGGCCCACGGCGACGACTGGAGCTACTGGCGCCTCACACCCGCCATCAGCGGCGACGGGCGGCGCATCGCCTATCTCAGCGCCGCTGAGGGGCGATATGTCGCCCACGACCTGCACAGCGGCGAGAAGAGGTACCTCTCGCCCAGCCTGGTCCCCGCGGACACCGAGACGGGGACCGGGGTGAGCGTCTCGCGCGACGGCGGCGTCTTCGTCGTCGAGCTGAGCGGACGGCGGCTGCGCACCGACTTCGCCACCGGCGCCGTGACGTCGCTGCCCGAGGGGCGGACGGCCGCCGAGAAGTCCGCCGACTGGATGCGGGAGAACTACCGGGTCTGGTCCGACTCGCCGAGCGGGCGGTTCTCGGCCGCGGTCAGTCCGGGCAAGGGCGGCAGCGACCGCCTGCACGTCATCGACGCCAGGACCAGGAAGGTCTTCAGGGACCTGCCGCTGCCCTCGCTGGGCGACCCCACCTCGGCGGAGGTCCTCGGCTGGCCGAACGTCCGCGAGGTCGTCGTCAAGCTGACCGACAAACGGACCGGGGACCTGCTCGGCTTCTTCAGGGTCGACGCGATCACCGGACGGCTGCACCGGGTCGCCGGGCTGCCGGACGGGGAGACGATCGTGCTCGGCGACCTCACCGGGCCGTGAGCGCACAGACGGAAGGGGCCGCCCGAGGTGGCGGCCCCTCCGGGTGGGAGGACGGCTCTCAGGCCATCTTCTTCTTGAGGTTCTCGTCCAGGGCCGCCAGGAAGTCCTGGGTGGTCAGCCACTTGGCGTCGCCGCCGACCAGGAGGGCGAGGTCCTTGGTCATCTGGCCGCTCTCGACGGTCTCGACGCAGACCTGCTCCAGCTTCTCGGCGAAGTCGATCACCGCGGGGGTGTTGTCGAGCTTGCCACGGTGGGCCAGGCCACGGGTCCACGCGAAGATCGAGGCGATCGGGTTGGTGGAGGTGGGGTTGCCCTTCTGGTGCTCACGGTAGTGACGGGTCACGGTGCCGTGGGCGGCCTCGGCCTCGACGGTGCGGCCGTCGGGGGTCAGCAGGACGGAGGTCATCAGGCCCAGCGAGCCGAAGCCCTGGGCGACGGTGTCGGACTGGACGTCACCGTCGTAGTTCTTGCAGGCCCAGACGTAGCCGCCCTCCCACTTGAGCGCCGCGGCGACCATGTCGTCGATGAGGCGGTGCTCGTAGGTGATGCCCGCGGCCTCGAACTCGGCCTTGAACTCGGTCTCGTAGACCTCGGCGAAGATGTCCTTGAACCGGCCGTCGTAGGCCTTGAGGATCGTGTTCTTCGTGGAGAGGTAGACCGGGTAGTTGCGGGCCAGGCCGTACCGCATGGACGCCCGCGCGAAGTCGCGGATCGACTCGTCCAGGTTGTACATGGCCAGGGCGACACCGGAGCCGGGGAAGTCGTAGACGTCCAGCTCGATCGGCTCGGAGCCGTCCTTCGGGGTGAAGGTGAGGGTCAGCGTGCCCTCGCCGGGGACCTTGAGGTCGGTGGCGCGGTACTGGTCACCGAAGGCGTGACGGCCGACGACGATCGGCTTGGTCCAGCCGGGCACGAGCCTCGGCACGTTGGACATGATGATCGGCTCACGGAAGATGACACCGCCGAGGATGTTACGGATCGTCCCGTTCGGGGACTTCCACATCTTCTTGAGGCCGAACTCCTCGACCCGGGCCTCGTCGGGGGTGATCGTGGCGCACTTGACGCCGACGCCGTACTGCTTGATCGCGTTGGCGGCGTCGATCGTCACCTGGTCGTCGGTCGCGTCACGGTGCTCGATCCCGAGGTCGTAGTACTTCAGGTCGACGTCCAGGTAGGGAAGGATCAGCTGGTCCTTGATGAACTGCCAGATGATCCGGGTCATCTCGTCGCCGTCAAGCTCGACGACAGGGCCCTCTACCTTGATCTTGGGCATGCGTGTGGTTCCCCTTCTGAACTAACACTGGCCAGACAGTCCTTGAGGCTCACTGGCCGTTGAGGCTATCGGACGGGTTTGACCGGCCTGCGACGCCCCCTGTCATCTGCCGTATCGCGGCATGAGCCACGGATACTGCAACAGCAGCGACCCCGCCATCAGCGCGAGGCCGAAGATCGCCAGGGTGACGGCGTCGGTCGCCGGGCGGCGCACCGCGAGCCGTCCTCCCCCGCCGAGGCGCAGCAGCGCGCCCAGCGTCATGACGGCGCCGAGGGCGAAGCCTCCCCACTCGGGGTCGGCCACGACGGCGAAGACCACGGCGAGGACCGCGCCGACCAGCACCAGGGGGTACGGTCCCCACCGTTCCCTGACGGCGTTCTCCGCGTTCACCGCTCTTCTCCGTGCCCGGCGGCCTTCTGTTTCCGCGCGTCCGTGCGCGTCCGGCCCGTCATCGGCGTCCCCGGACATCCGCCGGTCCGTCCGTCTTCCCTTGTCTCGTGTGTCCGGCTCATCGCTCGTCGATCGGCTTCCACTTCTGGTCGCGCTCGCCGACGTACTCACTGTCCGGGCGGATCAGCCGGTTGTCCGCGTGCTGTTCGATCACATGTGCGGTCCATCCTGACATGCGGCTCACCGAGAAGACGGGAGTGAAAAGGTCGGTCGGGATGCCGAGGTAGTGGTAGACGGTCGCCGCGTAGAAGTCCACGTTCGGGTAGAGGCCCTTCGTCTCGAAGACGACCTCCTCCATCTCCTTGGACATCCGGTAGTAGGTGTCGTCCCCGGAGGCCTCGGCGAGTTCCTTGGACATCCTGCGCAGGTGCGTCGCCCTCGGGTCCTCCGTCTTGTAGACCCGGTGCCCGAAGCCCATGATCTTCTCGTGGGCGGCGAGCCTGTCGCGCACCGACTGGGCCACCGAGCCCGGGTCGAGCGCCTCAAGGGTCCGCATGACCTGCTCGTTCGCACCTCCGTGCAGGGGGCCCTTCAGGGTGCCGATGGCCGCGACGATGGCCGAGTGCATGTCGGAGAGCGTCGCGGCGCAGACGCGGGCGGCGAAGGTCGAGGCGTTCATGGTGTGGTCGGCGTGCAGGACCAGGCAGGTGTCGAAGACCTCGACGGCGTGCTGGTCGGGGACGCGCCCGGTGATCTGGAGCAGGAAGTTCGCGGCCACGCTCAGTTCGGGGTCGGGCTCGGGGATCTCGGTGCCCGTCCTGGCCGCGTGGTAGCGGGCCACCAGGATCGGCTGCTGCGCGGTGAGCCTGGCCGCCTTGCGCAGGTTGGCCTCGGGGCTGTTGGAGTCCTTGTCCTGATCGTCGCCGGAGGCCAGCGAGACCAGCGTGCGCAGGGCCTCCATGGGGGCCTGCTTCTCGGCTATCTCCGGGATGTTCGCCTCGGCGAGCGCGCCGAGCGCGCGTCCCCCGACGAGCTCGGCGCCGTAGTCGGCGAGCTGCTGCCTGGTCGGGAGGCTGCCGTGCTGGAGCAGGTGCGCGGTCTCCTCGAAGGTCGTACGGCCCGCGAGATCGTGGATGTCGTAACCACGGTAGAAGAGACGACCTGCCTGGCCGTCGATGTCGCTGAGCGCTGTGGACGCGGCCACGACATCGGCGAGACCTTTTGTGGGCTTGTCCGCCATGACTGTTTCCTCCCGCTTTTCTCCCAGCGAAGTCTACCCGTGAGCAGGACAAACCTTCCCAAGAGGTCAAGGCCAATTTCACGCGGGATTCTCCTTACGGCAAAGGCGATTCCCCATCCCCTCGTTTGGGTAAGCCGCAGCTGTAGGAATAGTTACGGCGGGCTACCTGGGGAGGAACTGCCGTGGAGGGGCCGTTCATACGCATCGAGGACACAGGCGAGGTTGTCCCGTTGCGCCCCGAGATCACGACGATCGGGCGTGGCCGGGGAGTAGACATCCGGCTCAACGATCCAAGTGTTTCCCGGCTGCACGCGGAATTCGTCCGGCGCGGTCCCTACCTGTATGTCGTTGATCTGGGCCTGTCCCGCAACGGCACACGGGTGAACGGAAGGCCGATAGCGAGGAGGGTGCTCGACGACGGCGACGTCGTCTCCTTCGGAGCCGCGCGGGGCAGGATAGGCGGGGTCCCACGTGAGGACTTCGCTCCAGAGGTCGAGCTGCGCCGCGCCGCGGCGCCCGAGCTGACCCGTCGGGAGGTGGACGTGCTGACGTCACTGTGCCGTCCAGCCCTCTCCGACGAGGCGTTCGTCGCTCCCGCGACCGCGCGGGAGATCGCCGACGACCTGGTGGTGACGGAGGCCGCGGTCAAACAACATCTGCTGCGGCTGTACCAGAAGTTCCGGATACCCGAGGGCACCAACCGCCGCACCAGGCTGGCCAACGAGGTGGTCGCCCTTGGCCTGGTCCGGCCGACCCCGGTGGTGCCACCGCAACGCGCGGCCGGGCCCCCCGAGGCTCAACCGGCCACGACGACGACCAACCGCCGGGCTTCCTAGCCCGCGACCGGTGGCGTGCACGCGCACCGGTGTGCCTCCCTCCGGCACACCGTTCTCAAGCGTGCCTACGACGCCCTCCCGGAGGCTTCCGAAGCCTCCGGGAGGGCGTCGTGCTGAGGCGTTCCCATCGCCTGCCAGAAACGGGCAAACAGTGACAGATCACAGGGGCCGACGGCCGTCCAGGGACAGGCTCCGATCCCGGCCACAACCGCGCCCGCGCGGCCTCTCAACGCCCTGACCAGCGGCTCCACGCCCTGTTGACGATCATGCCGTGCCGTACGGCGTGGCTCTGACGGGCGGAGTGCCGGGGGGATGACAGGTTCAGTGACATGAGCGCTGTCATAAGTGTCTTTTTCCACCTATGCCCCGAGAAGCACCATTCAAGTGCGGAAACGACCGCTTGACGTGAAGGAGCGAGGAGAGGCATGGGCAAGTACGATCACCTGTTCGTCCATCACATGCGGGACTGCGCCGACGACCTGGTGAACGAGGGTGCCGCAGCGGGCGGCGAGCGTCCGGCGAACATCGGCGACCCCTTCGGGCTGATGCGCGCCATCGACGTCGACCTCAGCACGGTCCACATGGCCTACAGCTGGATCAACCCCACGACGGAGCAGGTGCACTGGGTCAACGACCATGAGCACACCTACGACGAGGTGCTCATCTGGATGGGGAACGACCCGGACAACATCCACGACCTCGGCGCGGAACTGTATCTCGACATCGAGGGTGAACGGCACACGGTCACCACGACCGGTTCGGTGTTCATCCCCGCGGGCACCCGGCACTGCCCGCTCGGGTTCAACTACGTGAACCGCCCGTTCACGTTCATCGCGCTGTCGCTCAACCCGGACTACGCCTCGGACGAGAACGTTCCTCGCCACACCTGATCGGCGGGGGCGGCGTGGGCCGGGTGGAGCGACTCCACCCGGCCCACGCCGTTCGTACAGGTAAGGGCCGGGCGGAAACCCTCCGCCCGGCCCTTACCTATTTCATGATTTTTCGTGAAATGTCACATAAGTGTGGGCCGGTGCGGAGGTTCCACCCGGCCCACACTGGCTCATACCTAGACCGACGGGATCGGGCCGCGGCCCGCGCCCGTCTCCCGCAGGGCCGCCGCCAGCTCCGCCAGGTCCTCGGCGGTGAGGCTGAGCGATCCGGCGGGCAGCCAGCCGTCCACCTGCCCCGGGGTACGGGCGCCGACGATCGCCGCCGTCACCCCCGGCACGGTCGTCGTCCAGGCCGCCGCGACCGCGCCGACCGGAACCCCGTGGCGCTCCGCGATCGGCCGCAGGGCCTCCTGGAGCGCCAGGTTGCGGGACAGGGCGGGCTCCCGGTACTCGTCGTCACGCGAGCGCCAGTCGTCGGACGGCAGCGAGGCGGCCCGCTCGGCGGTGAACGTGCCGGTCAGCAGCCCGGCCGCCATCGGGCTGTAGACGAGCACACCCGCGCCGTGCTCGGCGCACCACGGGATCACGTCGGCCGCCGACTCCCGTTTGATCAGTGACAGCGGCGGCTGGAGGGTCTCGACGGGACCGACCGCCTCGCACCGGTCCAGCAGCTCGACGTCGAAGTTGGACACCCCGGCGTGCCGGACCTTGCCCTCCTTCACCAGTTCGAGCACGGTGCCCCAGGACTCCTCGATCGGCGGGCCCTGCGGGTCGGGGGCGTGGATCTGGTACAGATCCACGTAGTCGACGCCCAGGCGGCGCAGCGAGTCCTCGCACTCGCGCCGGATCGACTCCGGCGTGAGGTTCTGGCTCTCCACGCCGTTCTCGTCCCAGACCAGGCCGCACTTGGTGAACAGCAGCGGCCGGTCGGCGGCGGGCAGCGCGGCCACGGCGCGGCCGACTACCGTCTCCGAGTGGCCGAAGCCGTACACCGCGGCGGTGTCGATCCAGTTCACGCCGCCCTCGACGGCGCGGTGGATGGCGGCGACCGAGTCCTCGTCGGACTGCGAGCCCCAGCCCATCAGCCCCGGGCCGCCGGTGACCCAGCTTCCGAAGCCGACCGAGCTGATCCGCAGTCCGGTACGGCCCAGCTCACGGAATTCGTTGATGGACATCAGTGCTCCGTCTGGTAGGGGCGCGTCGCCTCCGGGCTGACGACCGGCAGCACGACACGGGAGAGGTGGGCGCCCGCGTGGTGGATGTTCTGCAACGCGCTGATCATCTCGGTTGACCTGCCGGGCAGCTCACCGGTGTTGGGGTTGCGGTCGAAGTGCGGGAAGTTGCTGCTGGAGACCTCGATCCGGATGCGGTGACCAGGCTGGAAGACGTTGCTGGTCGCGCCGAGGTCGAGGTGATACTCCACGACCTCGCCGGGGACGACCGGCTGCAGCCCGGCCTTCGGTTCGCGGTGGCTGGCGCGCACGATGCCGTCGGAGACGTTGCGGGCGTAGCCGCACGGGCCGACGTCGACCAGCTTGGCGGTCCAGTCGGTGTCCAGCGCCGAGGTGCTGGCGTGCAGCACCACGCTGATCGGGCCGGTGACGTCCAGCGGCTCGGAGAGCGGCTCGCTGGTGTAGACGAGCACGTCCTCGCGCGCCTCGATCGGACGCTGGTCGTAGACGCCGCCCTTGGTGTGCACCGGGCTGCAGCACAGCGAGCCGCCCAGCGTGGGGACCGGGTTGCGCGGGTTGTAGACGTAGCTGTCCGGCGGCTGCCCGTCGCCGGGCCTGTCCCTGGACAGGACTCCGTCGCCGTTCAGCGTGTTGGCCCGGCCGCCGCTGTGCAGGTACCAGTCCTGGTAGTCGGTTCCCGGCAGCGGCCAGGAGTCGGCGACCCGCCACTGGCTGGCTCCCATGGCGTACAGCAGCACCGGCGGCTCCTCCCCCGCCGAGTCGCCGCCGTCGCGCAGCCACCTGTCGAACCAGCGGATCTGCTGGCCGTCCACGTCGAGGGCGCCTCCGGTGGAGCGCGCGCCGAAGTTCCACGAGCCGACCGGGTTGCCGCTGAACAGGCCCTCGTGCGGCCACGGCCCGACGAGCAGGCGCTGCCGGTCGCGTGCCGCCTCGGGACCCTCGGCCCGCATGCCCGCGAAGTTCGCCAGGGTGCCGCCGAGGAAGGTGTCGTACCAGCCGCCCATGTTGAAGGCGGCCACGCTGATCTCGGGGTAGGCGCGGGAGACGTCGAGCCGCTCCCAGAACTCGTCGTAGGTGGGGTGCTCCAGCCACTCCCGGTAGTACGGCGCGACCCCGTCGAGGTAGGGGTGCTTGTCCAGGGGCAGCGTCAGCACCGTGTCCTGCAGGTCGTCCAGGGCGTCGGTCAGCGCCCCGCGCACCTCGTTGGAGACCGAGGCGTCACGGGCGGCGTTGTGCGCGGCGAGCGAGAGCGTCCAGCCCAGGCTGAAGCTGAGCTGGAACGCGCCACCCCGGTAGACCCAGCCGTGGTGGTAGCTGGAGGCCGTGACGTTCGGGGCGATGGCCTTGAGCGCCGGGTGCCCGGACATGGCGGCCTGCCACTGGGTCACCCCGTCGTAGGAGCCGCCGAACATGCCCACGTTGCCGTCGCACCAGGACTGGGACGCGACCCAGTCGATCGAGTCGTAGCCGTCCTCGCGTTCGAAGACGAACGGCGTGAACCGGCCCCCCGAGGCTCCCCGGCCCCGGGTGTCCTGCATCACGACGGCGAACCCGCTGGACGCCGCCCGCAGCGCGAGCGTGCCGTACATGCCGAGACCTGTGCGGTCGTACGGCGTGCGGAAGATCAGGGCGGGGCAGCGCTGCCCGACCGGACGGTAGATGTCGGCGCGCAGGACGGTGCCGTCCCGCATCGGAATGGCGACCATCCGGTCGACCGAGAGCGACTCAATCATTCTTCTTACCCAGCCAGTGGTCGAGAACGTTGCGGGTGATCCTGGAGATCCCGTTGTCATAGCCGTGGGCGGACAGCCCACCGCTGTAGGAGATGGAGCCCGTGGCGAACACGGAACCGCCTCCACGGGTGTGGAAGTAGACGATGTCGGAGCGGACCTCGGGGTCCTCGGAGCCGCCGTGGCCCGGGTGGGTGCCACTCAGCTCCTCGACGGCGAACTGGTAGCCGTCGAGCAGTCCCTCCGAGGTGGCCAGCACGACCGCCTCGGGCGGGCTGCCCAGCGTGAGGTCGTAACGGTCGATCTCGCCACCGGCCGAGCCGCCGCCGTCCAGACCGGAGTCGCCGAACACCTCGGGCACGCCGTCGAGCAGGTGCTTGAGGTCCTCGGGCACGGCGTCGGGGCCGATCCGGTAGCGGCCGGAGGGGCCGCTGCCCTGGGCGCTGAAGCCGACGCCGAACACCTTCTGCGGCGGACGGCTGCGGTTCAGCCACAGGCCGCCGCGCTCGCCGGTGGTGGCGTGGTGGTGCTCGCCTGTCTGGGCCTGCCAGCTCCTGGTGCCGTTCTCACCGCGGCGCAGCTCCATCACGTGCGGCAGCTCGGGGTGGAAGGAGACCACCCAGTAGTAGCCGTTGCCGCCGAGGTAGGCGAAGTTGCCGCCGCCGTCCACGTAGGTCTCGATGGCGTCGATCATCTGCTCGGAGGCGTACTCCGGGTGGCTGCCGCTGATCACCCCGGCGTAGGGACGCAGCAGGTCCACGCCGTCGGCGTGCAGGTCGTGGTCGGTGATGACGTCGAAGGAGTAGCCGAGCTCCGTGAGCCAGTCCAGGAAGTACAGGTCGGAGGCCAGCATGAACGGCGACAGGTGGACGCGGAAGCCCGGCGCCAGGGTGAGGATCGGGCGGCGCCAGGAGATGTAGCTCACGCCGCTGCCGTCGGTGTACCGCGCGTAGGCCGAGTGCCCCAGGTCGTAGCGGTGTTCGAGGAAGACCGTGCCGTCGGGGACGACCGGCACGTGACCGAGGCCGCGCTCGTTGGAGTAGGCCAGGTAGGTCGCGGTCGGCAGGAGCAGGGCGAGCCTGCCGGTGGCGGTTCCGGCGCGCGGGCGCACCACGAACGGGATGCCCCGCTCGCAGGAGCCGTCGGTCGCGGCGACCCGCAGGGCGTACACGCCGCTCGGCAGGTCGTCGGGGACGGTGAACTCGTGGCTCGGCGCCCATCCGGCGTCGGCGAGCGAGTCGTCGTGGAAGTGGATCGCCGCGTATCCACGCGGGTCGGCGGCGTAGTGCTCGACCCGCCCGGTGAAGTGGCGTCCTGTCACACCGCGCACCGGGAGGTTCACCAGCCTGCCGTCCAGGCCGGGGCGGCCCAGGCACGGCACGACCAGCGAGGCCGCGGTCTCGCCGGGCTCGAACGACCAGAGCAGCGGGGCGTCGTGGTCGTCGGAGGCCGCGACCACCAGGCCCGCCCTGGGCAGCGGGTACGGCCAGAAGCCGGGCCGTTCGATCTTGCCGTTGTAGTGGTCGTCCTCGGGAGTGCGCGCCGCGAACAGCAGGTCCCCGTGCTCGGCCGGGGCGAAGCCCGCGACGTCCTGCTCGGTCACCTGCGGCCTGTCGTCGACCACGATCGGGCTCACCCGGCTGTTCACGCTGGTCACCAGGGGCCTGGCGACCAGGGTGGCACGGCCCGTCGCGGGGTCGTAGGAGGCGGCGACGCCGTACCAGCGGTGCAGGGGAAGCGGGGCGTCGGCGTGGACCGCGCTCTCGGCCGAGCCGTCACCGAGCCAGAGGGTCAGCCGCCCGGTCTCGTCCAGGCCGAGCGCGTATCCGCGCGGACCCCGGTCCCAGCGCGACACCACGACCTGCGGGCCGCCTGTCACGCAGGTCGGGTAGATGTAGGCAGCGACGGTGAAACCGTCCGTGCCCGTGGTCGCGCCGTGGGGGTCGCGGACGGCGATGTGCGAGCCGAGCCGTACCTTCTGCTCCTGGCCGGGGTGACTTCCCTGCCAGGCGTCGGGCACCTGCTCGATCCTGACGCCGGGGCTCTCCGGGTTGTCGTCGGTGTGCCGCAGCCTGACCAGTTCCGTGGTGTACTCGCCGACCTGCTCGGCGCTGACCATGAACGTGACCCGGTCGCCGGGGGCCGCGCTCACCCGGTCGGCGTAGCCGAGCAGAACCGGTCCCTCGTGCCGCAGCTCCGGCCCGTCGATCGCGTCCTGGGAGGCCTCGCCCCAGCCGAACACGTCGAACAGCTCGCGCCGCAGACCCGCCTCACGTGCCTCGTCGAGGCTGGTGAACTCCCGGCGGTCGGCGAGCCGGTAGGTCTCGCCGCGCCGCGCCGGAGGGCGGACCAGCCGCCAGATCTCGCGCCGGGTCTGTTCGTAGACGGACAGACGCTCGGTCGCGGGCCGCTGGCCGAGGAAGTTCGCCAGCAGGCTCGTCGGCTCCCGGTGGACCGCCTCGGGATCGTGGATCCAGGCGGTCACCAGGTCCTCGGTGATCAACGAACGTAGCTGCTCGACGCGGCGTTCGGCGAACCGCGCCCTAATGCCCACAACGGAGGATTCCATGACTTAACGCTAGGCAGCAGGTCGCGGCACAAATAGCTCGTCAGGTCGGCGGCCGTGTCACTGAACGGAGGTAATCCGCCGCTCCGGCCCGCCTGCGGAACTCTCCGGGGCTCGTCCCGGTCTCCCGCTTGAAGAAGCGGCCGAAGTACGACGGGTTGTCGAACAGCAGCCGCTGGGAAACCTGGGCGACGGTCAGGTCGGTGTGCCTGAGCAGCCGCTTGGCCTCGACGGTCAGCGCGGCGCGGATGATCTCCGCGGGCCGCTTGCCCGTGGTGCGCTTGACCACGTCCGCCAGGTGCTTGGGGGTCACCCCGATCCGGCTGGCGTAGCCGCTGACACTCTGCTCGTACGGCAGCTCCTCGCTCACCAGCCGCAGGTAGCGGCGGGCCAGCGCGGTGCCGCTGTCCTCCTCGACGGTACGGACGTCGGCGCCCCGGCTGAACCTGCGCATCTCGACCAGCAGGATGTGCAGGTACGCCTGGAGCACCGAGACGTCGGCCCCGCCCGGGCGCCGGTACTCCCTGGCCAGGGCGGACAGCAGCCCGGTGACGGGCTCGACCTCGTCGGCCGCCAGGTGCAGGGCGTGCCCTGTGCCGAGCGGGTCGAGCGCCAGGGACTGACGCGGGGAGACCCGGTCCCCGTACTGGGGGACCAGGAACTCCTCGACGAAGGTGACGATGAAGCCCTCAAGGGGGGTGTGGCCCTCCCAGAACTGCACCTGACCCGGGGCGACGAAGTACAGCGTGACCGGGGCGACCTGGTAGGGCACGAAGTCGATCACGTGGGTGCCCGAGCCCTGGGTCACGCACACCAGCTCGTAGAACTCGTGCCGGTGGGGGTAGGGGGCGTACGACCAGGGGGCCAGATCGGCGAAGGACCCGATGGCGAAGCCGGGGGGTCCGTCACCGATGCGGGGGTCGTCGAAACTGTGGGTGGGGAACGAGACGGGAGAGACCGTGGCTGACGACACGGACGGCATGGCGGCTCCCAGTGTCACTGACGCGAACTAGCGGTGCCCTCGGGTTCCGGCAACGCCGGGGAGGACGGGGATGGGGTTATACCCGGATTGGCCGCCAGCAGGGTGCGGGTGTAGTCGTGCTGCGGCTCCGCGGCGAGCTTCTCGGGGGTGGCGACCTCGATCAGCTTGCCGTTCTTCATCACCCCGACCCGGTCGGCGACCGAGAGGATGAGGCTCAGGTTGTGGGTGATGAACAGGTAACTCAGGTTGTGCTCGCGCCGCAGGTCGAGCAGGAGGTTCATCACCTGACCCTGCACCGAGACGTCGAGCGCGGAGGTGGGCTCGTCGGCCACGATCAGCCGCGGTTCCGGGGCGAGGGCGCGCGCGATGGCGACCCGCTGGCGCTGTCCGCCGGAGATCTGTCCGGGGAGCTTGTCGATGATCGCCTTGGGCAGGCCGACCTCGTCGATCAGGCGCTCGACCCTGCGGCGCAGGTCGGCGCCACGCATGTCGGTCAGCTCGCGCAGCGGCTCGGCGATGATCCTGCCCACGCTGTGGCGCGGGTCCAGGGAGCTCTGCGGGTCCTGGAAGACGAGCTGCACGGTACGGCGGAACGCCCGCACGTCGCCTTCGAGGCCACGTGAGGTGTGCCGCTGGCCGTCCACGGTGATCGTGCCCTCGGTCGGGTGGTCGAGGGCCGAGACGATCTGCCCGAGCGTCGTCTTGCCGCTGCCGGACTCGCCGACCAGGCCGAAGAACTCGCCCGGCCTGATGCTCAGGCTGACCCCGTCGACCGCGGCCATCCGCTCACGGCGGCGCAGCTTCAGCAGGCCGCTGGAGCGCCCGCTGCGGGTGACGAACTCCCTGCGCACGTCGTCGATCACCAGGAGCGGTTCGCCCTGCGCCTCGTCCGTGGCCTCGGTGGCCGTCGGGACGGGTGAGAGCACGGTGACCGGACCGTCGCCCGGGTTCCAGCAGGCGACCTCCGCCGGTCGCTCCACCTCGGCCGCTTCGGAACGATCCAGACGCTTGATCTCCTCCACCGGGACGGTGACGAGGGCCAGCGGTGGCTCCTCGGAGCGACAGCGGTTCTCGGCGTGCGAGCACCTCGGGGCGAACCGGCAGCCGGGGAGTTTGGCGCCCGCCTCGGGGACGGAGCCGACGATGGACGGCATGCCCTGGGTGTGGCGCACCCCCACCTGCGGCACGCACTCGACCAGGGCCCGCGTGTAGCGGTGGCGGGGCGAGCTGAGCACCTCGGCGGCGGGTCCGACCTCGACGAGGCGGCCCGCGTACATCACCGCGATCCGGTCGGCGATCTCCGCCGCGACGCCCATGTCGTGGGTGATGAACACACACGCCATCTGGTGTTCCTGCTGCACCTTGCGGAACAGGCGCAGGATCTCGGCCTGGGTGGTCACGTCCAACGCGGTCGTGGGCTCGTCGGCCAGCAGGAGGTCGGGGCTGGACATCAGCGCCATAGCGATCATCACGCGCTGCTGCATGCCACCGGAGAGCTGGTGCGGGTAAAGATTCGCCACTCTTTCCGGATCGGAGAACCCCACCTCCCGCAGCAGCTCAAGTGCCCTGGCCTGCCCCTGCGCACGAAGATCACCACGCCGCGAGGCGGCGTCCGCGGGCCAGTAGGCCTCGCCGAGCTGCACGCCGATCCGCTGCGCCGGATTGAGCGAGTCAAGCGCCTCCTGGAACACCATTCCGATCCGGCGGCCGCGGAAGGACCGCATCTGCGCCGGGTTCAGGGAGGTGAGATCGACGTCGTCGAGCCGGACCGCGCCGGTGGTCTTCACAGGGGCGACGAACTCAAGCAGGCGGATGATGGACAGCACGGTGACGGTCTTGCCGCTGCCGGACTCGCCGACGACGCACAGGGTCTGTCCGGAATCAAGGCTGAGACTGAGTTCGTGGACCAAATCGGTGGTCACCTCGTCGGAGAGCACTCCGACCGAGAGGCGGTCTATCTCGAGTAGTGACATGGGTGTCATCCTTTCCGTCGGCCATCCTGACCTCGGGTCGGGGATTCTGCACCTCAAAGCTGCCGCTTAACAAGGCTGTGGGCACAGTGTGCCGATCGGGAACGGCGTCTGTCCACACTCACGGCCCGGAGCAGGGCGATTTCGTATGAGTGACATAAAAGCCGACACTGACGCCTATCTTGGACGGGCGGGCCGGGTTACGTTCTCCGCCACCGACCCGCGGAAACAGGCGCGAGGAGCCGCAATGGATCGCACCGGACAACGTCGTAAGCCCAAGATCATCGCCCTTGTCACAGCAGGGCTGTTGCTCTCGGCTTGCGGCACTGCCACAAAGTCCCCATCCACCCCGGCCACCCCGGCTGCACAGAGCGACGCGGGCCAGCCCGCGCGAGGCGGCAACCTGACCGTCCGCCTCGCCCAGGACCCTGGATCGCTGGACACGGTGCAGAACAGCAACGCCGGAACCAGCTATCTGGGGCACGAGATCTTCGAGTCTCTGGTCGCCATCGATGCCAACTACCAGCCCCAGCCCGTGCTGGCCGAATCTTACAAGAAGGGCGATGACGGCCTGTCTTACACCTTCACGCTGCGCAAGGGGGTCCAGTTCTCCGACGGCTCGCCGCTGACCTCGGCGGACGTGGTGGCCTCGATGCGCTACTGGGTGGAGAAGGGCAGCTACGCCGGATCGCTCAAGCCGGTGCTCAAGGAGATCACCGCTCCCGACGAGAACACCGTGCTGTTCTCCCTCAAGGCCCCCTTCAACCTCGTCGCCCTCATGGCGGCCAGTCACGGAAGCGGCATCCGCAGGGCCGCCGACGTGGCCGCCGCGGGAGCGACCGGAATCCCCCAGGACCACGCGATCGGCACCGGGCCGTACAAGCTGAAGTCCTGGACCGCGGGCCAGGAGATCGTCCTGGAGCGCAACGACAAGTACAAGCCGCCGACCGGTGAGTCCAGCGGGTACGCTGGAGCGAAGGGTGCCTACCTGGACACCATCACCTACAAGGTGATCGCCGACCGCGACGCCGCCTTCAACAGCCTGCAGACCGGCCTGCTCGACATCTCCGAGCCGTCGTACGACCAGTACGACCAGATCAAGCAGAACCCCAACCTCAAGATCGGGGTCGAGGGCGCGGCGAACATCCAGTACGTCGCCCTCAACCACAACTCCGGCTCGATCTTCTCCAAGCCGGAGGCCAGGGACGCGATGAACCTGCTCGTCGACAAGAAGGCGATCATGGAGTCGCAGGGCGTCCCCGACCTGACCCTGCCGAGCAACGGCGCCTTCGCCACCCAGACCAACAAGGCCATGTACTCCGAGGCCGGCAAGGCCAAGTGGGACCAGCACGACCCGGAGAAGGCCAAGCAGCTTTTCGCCGCCGCAGGCCTGCGTCCCGGCCAGACCATCCGCATGATCACCACGGACGAGTTCCCGCAGTTCAAGGACGCCCTGGTCATCATCCAGGACTCCCTCAAGAAGATCGGGATCAACGCGACAGTCGAGAGCTACGACTTCGCGACCCTGATCGGGCGCAAGAACAACCAGCCGAACAGCTGGGACGTGCTCGCGCTGATGGACGACGCCAACCCGCCCGTCCCGTCCTACAGCGACAACGTCCAGGGCATGGACAACATGGGCTACCCGAGGGACAAGCTCGCCCCGCTGCTGACCGCGTACAACGCGGCCCAGACCCCGGAGGAGCAGAAGCAGGCGATCGACAAGATCCAGGAGTTCACCTCGGAGAACCTGCCCACGCTGACGCTCTACAACGCGAGGTCCTACGTGGCCTACAACCCGAAGGTGCAGGGCTATGACGGCTGGGGCCTGGAGTTCGCCAACGCCTGGCTTGCGAGGTAGCACCTGATGCTGGGGGTCATTCTGCGCCGGTTGCGCGATCTGGTGATCGTGCTGTTCGTGGTCGGCACCGCTCTGTTCTTCCTGCTGCGATCGATTCCGGGTGACCCGGCCGCGGTGCTTCTCGGCACCAAGGCCAGCCCGGAGCAGCTCGAACGGCTACGCCACGACCTCGGTCTGACCGGACCGCTGTACGAGCAGTATCTGCACTGGCTGGGCAACGTGCTGACCGGTGACTTCGGTACGTCGATCAAGTACAACCTCCCGGTCCTGCAGATGATCTTCGACAACATCGCGCCCACGTTGACCCTGGCCATCGCCAGTACGGTGATCAGCTTCATGCTGACCGTGCTGATCGTCACCTGGGTCACCGTGGCGCCAAACAACCGGGTGGCCCGGCTCGTCAACCGGGCCACCCAGTTCGGCCTCGCCCTGCCGGAGTTCTGGCTCGCGTTGCTGGCGGTCTATCTGTTCGCCCTCACCTTCGGCTGGTTCCCGACCGGCGGCTACACCCCGCTGTTCGAGGACCCGGCCACCGCGATCACCCAGCTGGCACTGCCGGTTGCGGTGCTCGTCGTCGGGCAGACCGCCTTCCTCACGATCACCATGGAGGAGAGCGTGCTCGGGGAGCTGACCCAGCTGTACCTGCGTACCGCGCGGGCCAAGGGCGTCGGCGAGCGGCGGATCATGCTGCGGCACGTGCTGCCCAACTCGATGCTGCCGGTCCTCACCACCGTGGGCCTGAACTTCGCCTCGCTGATCGGCGGCGTGGTGGTGATCGAGAGCATCTTCATCATCCCGGGCCTCGGCACCACACTGCTCGGCGCCGTCTACGCCCGGGACTTCCCGCTCATCCAGGGGGGTGTCATGTTCATCGCGTTCCTGTTCGTGCTGATGAACCTGCTGGTCGATCTCGCCTACGCGCTGATCGACCCGAAGGTGCGGGTGTCGTGACCGCCGACCTCGCCACCGCGCCGACCACGACGGACCCCACCCGGGTCCGCACGTTCGTCCGGCGTAACCCCACGCTGATCGTGACGGGTGGACTGCTGATCCTGATCACCCTGGTGGTCATGCTGCTTCCGCCGTTCCTGCCCGACCCGAACGCCGCCGATCCGGTGAACCGGTTGCTCTCGCCGTCGGGCGAGCACCTGATGGGCACCGACAAGTACGGCCGTGACCTGTTCTCCAGATGGGCCTCAGCCGGTCGGGTCTCGATCGGGATGACCCTGCTGATCACCCTCTGCTCGGTCGCCCTGGGCACGTTCATCGGACTGGTCGCGGGCTACTTCGCCCGGGCCGGTCGGGTGATCATGCGGATCGTGGACGCCTGGATGGCGTTCCCGTCGATCATCCTGGCCATCGTGTTCGCGGTCGTGGTCGGCCCCGGCATGCTGAGCGAGCTGCTCGCGGTGACGATCATCTTCACCCCGTACACGGCCCGGATCATCCGCAGCCGCGTGCTCGGCCTGACCACCCGCACCTACGTCAAGGCGGCCAGGGTGTCCGGCATGGGTCCGTGGAAGACCCTCGCCGTGCACATCCTGCCGAACACGCTGCCGCTGGCCGTGGTGCAGTGCGTGCTGTTGTCGGCGGGCGCCATGCTCATCGACGGCTCGCTCAGCTTCCTCGGTCTCGGCATCTCACCGCCCACCGCCACCTGGGGAAACATGGTCGCCGACGGGCGCACCTACCTGCAGACCCACCCAACCATGGTGATCTTCCCCGGCCTGACCATCGCCCTGTTCGTGTTCCTGCTGAACCTCACCGGTTCGGCACTGCGCGCGTTCGTCGACCCCAGGGCGAGGATGCTGCTCGACCAGCAGCGACGGCAGCGGCGGGCGCGCCGGTGAGCGCAGCCACTCATTCGGGGGAAAACCACCCGGTGACCTCGCCTCGGCGGGGTCACCCGGTGGGTCGCACGTGAGCGCGGACGGCCCGCAGGCCGTCCCGCCTCCGATCGCGCGGACTCGTAAACTGCTCTTCACCCTGGGGGCACTGTCCACGTTCGGCCCGCTTTCGATTGACCTGTACCTCCCCGCCCTGCCCGCGCTGGCCCGCCAGCTCGGGACCTCGGACGGCGCCGCCCAGTGGAGCATCTCGGCCTGCATGATCGGCCTGGCCCTCGGCCAGTTGTTCATCGGCCCGCTCAGCGACCGGGTCGGCCGCAGGCGCCCGGTGTTCATCGGGGTGATGACGTACACGGTGGCATCGCTGCTGTGCGCGGCGGCGCCGTCGATCGAGACGCTGATCATCCTGCGTCTGGTGCAGGGACTGGCCGGATCGGCCGGGATGGTCGTGGTCGAGGCCATGATCCGCGACCTCTACGAGGGCCGGCAGATGGCGCGCATCCTGTCACTGCTGATGCTGATCGGCGGGATAGCGCCGATCGTCGCCCCCGTCATCGGCGGCCAGCTTCTCTACTTCGTGGACTGGCGAGGACTGTTCGTCTTCCTCGCCGCGGTCTCCGCGGTGCTGCTGGTCGTGGCGTTCACCCTGCCCGAGACACTGCGCCCCGACCTCCGGCACGCCGGGGGCATGGCCAGGGTGCGGGCGGGCTTCTCCGCCGTGGGACGCGACCGGCTGTTCGTCGGCTGCACCCTGGGCTCCAGCATCGGCAGCATCGCGCTGTTCATCTACATCTCGGTCAGCTCGTTCGTGATCGAGGACGGTTACGGCGTGAGCCCGCAGGTGTTCTCCCTGATCTTCGGGATCAACTCGGTCGGCCTGATTCTGGGCGGCTGGTTCAACGCCCTGCTCCTGCGCCGCTTCACCCCGGAGCGGCTGCTGGTCCCCGAGGCGCTGATCGCCGTCTTCACCGGTGTCGGTACGGCTGTCGCGGCGCTGGTGCACGCCCCGCTCTGGGTGTTCCTGACGTCGCTGTTCTTCACGATCATGTCGGGCGGGCTGGCCTCGCCCAACGCGACCGCGCTCGCACTGGTCCGCCATCCGGCCAACGCGGGTACGGCCGCCGCCCTGCTGGGCAGCACGGGCTTCCTGTTCGGCGCCCTGTTCGCCCCGCTGGCCTCGCTCGGCGGCGCAAGCGCCATCGCGATGACCGGTGGGATCGCCATAGCCCGCGTCGGATCCTGGCTGGCGTACGCCCTGATCGCCAGGCCGCGCGCCAGCCGTACCCCCGAGACCGCACCCGAGCGGTGCGGCTCGGAGCAGAACCCCGGTTAGACGCCCTGGACCTGCCGCTCGGCGGCCTCGACGACGTTGCTGAGCAGCAGCGCCCTGGTCATCGGGCCGACGCCACCGGGGTTGGGGGTCAGGAACCCCGCGACCTCGCCGACCTCGGGGGCGACGTCACCGGCGATCTTCCCGTCGACCCGGGAGACCCCCACGTCGAGTACGGCGGCGCCTGGCTTGACCATGTCCGCGGTGATCAGGTGGGGTACGCCCGCCGCGGCGACGACGATGTCGGCGCGCCTGACGTGGCCGGCCAGGTCCTGGGTCCCGGTGTGGCACAGGGTGACCGTCGCGTTCTCCGACCTGCGGGTCAGCAGCAGGCCGAGCGAGCGGCCCACGGTGATGCCGCGCCCGACCACGGCGACCTCGGCGCCCTTGATCGGCACGCCGTACTCCTGGAGCAGCAGGACGATGCCGTGCGGGGTGCACGGCAGCGGCGCGTCCACCATGTGCACGAGACGGCCGAGGTTGATCGGGTGCAGACCGTCGGCGTCCTTGGCCGGGTCCATCCGCTCGATCAGCGCCAGGGCGTCCAGGTGCCGGGGAAGCGGGAGCTGGACGATGTAGCCGGTGCACTCGGGTGAGGCGTTGAGCTCGTCGATGACGGCCTCGACCTCGGCCTGCGTGGCGGTGGCGGGCAGGTCCCTGCGGATGGAGGAGATGCCGACCTCGGCGCAGTCGCGGTGCTTGCCGCCGACGTAGATCTGGCTGCCGGGGTCGTCACCGACCAGGACGGTGCCCAGACCGGGGACGACGCCACGCTCCCTCAGCGCGGCCACCCTGGCCGTGAGGTCTGCCTTGATCTTCGCCGCGGTGGCCTTGCCGTCCAGAATCTGCGCACTCATGGCGTCAATCCTTCCACGAAGTCAGCCGCGACTCGCTTCCCGGCGCTCGATGATGCGGCGGGTGAAGGGGATGTACTCCACGACCTTGGATCCCAGGTAGGCGGCGACGAGGGCCACGATGATGAGGAGCCAGGGACTCTGCCAGAACCCGTTCATGATCACGAAGACGTTCAGGAAGGAGCCGAGCAGGGGCATGGGAGTCTCCACGGGCGCGATGACGGAACGCTTCACCCTAACCGGGCTTTAAACCCTTTTTGACCGAAAAATCGTGTCCGTTTCGCCACGTTCCTGTCTCTGGTGTACGGCTGCCCCACGAAACGGCGGCAGCCGTACGACCTGCGAAGATCCTTTGAATCAGTGGAAGAAGTGGCGGGTGCCGGTGAAGTAGAGCGTGATCCCGGCGGCCTCGGCGGCGGCGATGACCTCGGGGTCGCGGATGGAGCCGCCCGGCTCGACGACCGCGGTGACCCCGGCCGCGACGAGCAGTTCGAGGCCGTCCGCGAACGGGAAGTAGGCGTCGGAGGCCGCGACCGCGCCCTTGGCGCGCTCACCGGCGCGGGCGATGGCCAGGCGCGCGGAGTCGACCCGGTTGACCTGGCCCATGCCGACGCCGACGCTCGCGCCGCCCGAGGCGAGCAGGATCGCGTTCGACTTCACCGAGCGGCTGGCCTTCCAGGCGAAGGCCAGGTCGGCCAGGACCTCGGGCGAGGCGGCGGCGCCCGCCCTGAGCTCCCAGGTCGAGGGGTCGTCGCCGGGGGCGTCCACCCTGTCGGTCGTCTGCACCAGCAGGCCGCCGTCGATCCTGCGGAACTCGGCCCGGTTGTCCGGCCCCTTCGGGCAGGCCAGCAGGCGGATGCTCTTCTTGGCGGTGAGCAGCGTCAGCGCCTCGGGGGTGAACGAGGGCGCCACCACGACCTCGGTGAACACCTCGGCGATCTGCCCGGCCAGCTCCTCGGTGACCTCGCCGTTGACCGCGATCACCCCGCCGTAGGCGGAGACCGGGTCACAGGCGTGCGCCCTGCGGTGCGCCTCGGCGACGTCGGCGCCGATCGCGATGCCGCACGGGTTCTGGTGCTTGATGATCGCCACCGCGGGCTCGGCGAAGTCCCACGCGGCCCGCCACGCGGCGTCGGCGTCGAGGTAGTTGTTGTAGGACATCTCCTTGCCGTGCAGCTGCTCGGCGTTGGCCAGGCCGTCGCGCTGCCCGGAGTAGAGCGCCGCGCCCTGGTGCGGGTTCTCGCCGTAGCGCAGCGGCGTCCTGAGCGTCCAGGCCGCGCCCATGTAGGTGGGCCAGGCGCCCTCCTCCGCGGCGTAGACGTCGGCGAACCAGGAGGCCACGGCCGTGTCGTAGGCGGCGGTGTGGGCGTAGGCGGTCGCGGCGAGGCGACGGCGCTCGGTGAGGGTGAAGCCGCCAGCCGCGACCGCGGCGAGCACGTCGCCGTAGACGGCGGGATCGACCACGATCGCGGCGGTGCCGTGGTTCTTGGCCGCGGCGCGGATCATCGCGGGACCGCCGATGTCGATCTGCTCGACGCACTCGGCGTCGGAGGCACCGGAGGCGACGGTCTCCTGGAACGGGTACAGGTTGACCACGACGAGCTGGAACGGCTCGATCTCCAGCTCTTCGAGCTGCTTGACGTGGGCCGCGTTGCCGCTGTCGGCCAGCAGCCCCGCGTGCACCCTCGGGTGCAGGGTCTTGACGCGGCCGTCCAGGCACTCGGGGAACCCGGTGAGCGACTCGACCGGGGTGACGGGGACACCGAACGAGGCGATCTTCGCGGCGGTGCCGCCGGTGGAGACGATCTCCACACCTGCGGCGTCGAGCCCGCGGGCCAGCTCCTCCAGCCCGCTCTTGTCATACACCGCGATCAACGCGCGCCGGATGGCGATGCGGGTCACTTCGTGGTCCTCCTGTTTGGTTCAGATTTTCCGGCAGTCCGGCTCATCGCCGGATCGTCCGAGACGAACGGTCCGTCCGGTCACCGTCCAGCCCTCCCGGGCCAGGCGGCCGACGGTCTCGACGAGCAGCCTCCGCTCGACGACCTTGATGCGCTCGTGGAGCGTCTCCTCGGTGTCGCCGTCGAGCACGGGCACCGCCTCCTGGGCGACGATCGGCCCGCTGTCCACCCCGGCGTCGGCCAGGATCACCGTGCAGCCGGTGACGCGGACGCCGTGGGCGAGGGCGTCGCGCACGCCGTGGGCGCCGGGGAAGGACGGCAGCAGCGCGGGGTGGGTGTTGACCATGGTGAAGGAGGTCGTCGACGGCTCACCGAGGATCTTCATGAACCCGGCGAGGATCACCAGATCGGGCTGATGCTCGGCGATCCTGGCGGCGACGGCCCTGTCCCACGCGGCCCTGTCCTCGTGCTCGGGCAGCCGCTCGACGAAGGTCGGCACCCCCGCGCGCTCGGCGCGGGCCAGTCCCTCGATGCCGTGCCGGTCGGCTCCGACCGCCACGACGCGTGCTCCGTACGTCTCGTCGGCCGAAGCGTCCAGCAGGGCCTGTAGGTTGGTTCCAGAACCGGATACGAGGACCACAAGCCGAGCGGCCTGGGATGACACCGACGCACTCCTTTCGGACGGGACTCACGCCGCTGCAAGGGTATCGGCCTGTGCACTCGTACGACGCAAGGAGGTCAGTTGACGTCGCCCGTCCAGGCACGGCCTGCGGAGAGCGCGGGACGCAGGGCGCTGTGGCTCGCGTTCGCCGCCGTGGTGATGACCTTCCTGCTCCCCCTCGCCGGTCTCGTCATGTCGATCTTCGCCCTCGTCGTCGCGATCCGCGCCATCCCCACCCTGCGCTCCGTCTCCAAGCCGACCGGTACGGCCGTCACGGGGATCGTCCTGGCGGCCCTGGCGCTGCCGGTCTCCCTGTCGATGGCGGCGATGCAGCTCTATCTCAGTGACGAGCTCTCGGCCTACAGCGACTGCCGCGCCGGGGCGGGCACCGTCGTCGCGCAGAAGGAGTGCGTCGACCAGCTCGAACAGGCCCTGCAGAAGAAGATGCCCTTCATCCAGCCCGGTGACATCCAGTTCCCCTTCACCCCCTGACCCTCACGGCCACAGGCCGGTCAGCTCGACGGCCTGCCGGGGCGAGGCGGCGTGCCGTACGCCGGGAAGCGGGGTGCCGTCGCGGTCGAGGACGCGCCAGCCGCCGAGCTGGACCACCGGGGCGCGTCCCCCGCGCATGGTCAGGGCCAGCTCGGACAGCGTGCCCCAGGAGCCGCCGACGACGATCACGGCGTCCCCCGAGTTGACGATGACGGCGTTGCGCGCCTCGCCGATGCCGGTCGGGATCACGATGCTCAGGTCGGGGTTGGCCTGCCACCGGTCGGCCCTGGACAGCACGCCGACGACCGTCCCACCGGCAGCCCGCGCCCCGGCCGCGACGGCGGCCATGACCCCTCCGTAACCGCCGCAGACCACCACGGCGCCCCGCTCGGCCAGCAGCCTGCCGACCTCGCGGGCGTCGGCCTCCTCCCGGGCGGTGCACTCGCCCGGGCCGCAGACCGCCACCTGAATCGTCATCCCACTCCCCCGTCAGCCGAAGACGCTGAAGGTCGCCTCCGCGCGGTCCCCGGTGGCGTACATCTCCCAGGCTGCCTCGGCGAGGGCGTCGGGGTCGAGGGTCATGCCCGCCACGGGACCGTAGCGTTCGGGCTGGGAGGAGATCATCCCGTGGATGTCGCCGCGTTCGATGACGCCGCCGATGACCAGGCAGCCCGCGTAGACGCCCGTCCCGGCCAGGGCCGCGTTGAGGGTCACCGCGTAGGTGCGCAGGGACGCCGACAGGATGGCCAGGTTGCCGAGGGCGGGCATCGGCGTGACGGCGCTGAGGCCGGTGGCGAACAGCAGGCCGCCCTCCCCGCGTTCGATCATGCCGGGCAGCACCCGCTGGGCCACGTCCACGGCCGGGTAGGCCCACTCCATCGCCCTGCGGACGTCGTCCGCCCCGGCCTGGAGGATCGGGGTCGGGTGCGACCCGGGGTCGGCGGAGCCCGGCCCGTAGTAGACCACCTCGACGGGACCGTGCCGCTCGGCGACCGTGTCCAGTACGGCCAGCAGCCGGTCGCGGTCGCGCACGTCGGCGGCGAACGCCTCCGCCTTGATGCCGGCGTCGGCGAGCGAGGAGACGTAGGCGGCGTGGCGGGCCTCGCTCCTGGACACCAGGGCGACGGTGTGGCCCTCGCGGCCGAGGCGGTGGGCGACGGACATGCCGAGGCCGGGCCCCGCCCCGATGACGACCGCGGCCCCACGTGAAACGGACATACTGCTCCTCCTGGGCTAGGTTGAGGAAACCCTCAAGTTAGAAGTTGAGGGTCACCTCAATTTCTTGCGAAGGTACCATGACTCGACGCTTCGAGGGGACTGACGACAGATGGCGCTTCAGGCCAGGCCGCTGCGGGCCGACGCCGTACGCAACCGTGACAGTCTGCTGGCCGCGGCCAAGCAGGTGTTCGGCGAGCGCGGGCTCGACGCGCCGCTTGAGGAGATCGCCCGCAGGGCCGGGGTCAGCATCGGCACGCTCTACAACCACTTCCCGACCCGGGAGGCGTTCTTCGACGCGATCCTCCCCGAACGGCTGGCCGCCCTTGAGCTGATCGCCGAGGCGGCGATGGCCGACCCCGACCCGTGGACCGGCTTCACCGGCTTCCTTGAGGGGCTGTTCGCGCTCCAGGCCGAGGACCAGAGCCTCAACGACGCGCTGGCCCGGCGGCTGTCGCTGAGCGAGGAGGTGCGCGCGTCCTGCCACCGGGGCTTCGAGCTGGCCGCGCGGGTCATCGAACGCGCCAAGGAGAGCGGCGCGCTGCGCGCGGACTTCGGCGTCCAGGACCTGCCCCTGCTGGTCTCGGCCATGTCACAGGTGATCCGCGAGTCGGCGGACGCCGCCCCCCAGGCCTGGCGGCGCTGCCTGTCGTTCTTCCTCGACGGCCTGCACCGCTGAAGGGGGCGCGGCGGCAAGCACTTCCCCAGCAGATGCCGCCGCGCCGTCCTCGCGCGTCCCGGCCGTAAAGGCCGGATCACACTCCCCGCTGGCGTACCCGCAACCCACTGGTTTTCCACTGTTTTCCTGGGAAACGTCCGACATCGGCCATCAGGCCGGGATTCAGTCGCGGTCCCAGGCGTAGGGGTCGAGGTAGATGACGTGGCCGCCCTTGTCGTCGGACTCGTCCACGATGTCGCGCCGGGGCGGGCGTGGCGGCTCGCGGTCTGCCGGTTTCACCGGGCTCTCCGCGGCGGCCGAGGCGTGCTCGTCCTGCCAGTCGTCCCTGATGACCGGGATCTCCTGGGTGTCGCACTCGGTGGCGTCCAGCCAGTGGCCGGGCAGCTTGCCCAGCTCGTCGGGCTCGGCGAGGCCGACCTTGCTGGCCACGGAGCCCGCCGCCTTGGCGATCTTGACGCCCGCCTTGCGGACCGGGGCCGTGGCCGTGCCGACCTTCTCCGCGGCCCTGGCGACGGCGGTGTTCTGCCCCCGGAAGATCAGCCACCAGTTGGCCAGGCCCGCCGAGATGCCCGCGGCGACGCCGACCTCCAGGGTGACCGAGAGCATCACCTCCCAGGCGGCGGGGCCGACCACGGTGAGTCGCGCGCCGCCGAGCGAGCCCCCGGACAGCGCCGAAAGCGCCCCGGCGACCGCGCCCGTGACCAGCCCGCAGGCGAACCCCCACAGCGGGGCGCCCTCGTAGGTCGGTGAGGGCGCGATCCTGACGCTCAGGACACCGGCGACGGCCCCCGCTGCGAACGGCAGCGCGACCACCACCATCACCCACGCCGGGGTCGGTCCCGCGTCCGGCAGGGCCCCCAGGATCGGCAGGCTGGGCACGACGCCGAGCTGGACCCCGGTCGGGGCGACCAGCGTCCCCGCGCCGACCGCGAAGCCGGGCCCGGCGGTGTAGGCCATCCCCCACACGATCGCGTTCGGCAGGTAGAGCACCTGGATCAGCAGGAGCAGCAGCCCCCCGACGAACCCGGGCGCCAGGATCTCCGACAGCGCCCTGACCTGCGAGAAGTTCGCCACGAGCGCGGCGGTCACCAGGACCGTGCCCGCCACGAGCATGATGCCCAGCGCGGCGGCCGAGCTGAGCAGGACCGCGCGCAGCCGCTCGGGCAGCAGCCTCAGCATCGCCCGCCACGGCCCGATCACCCTGGCCGTGGCCAGCGCCCCCGCGACGAAGGCCAGCAGCAGGTGGCTGAGCAGCGTCTCGCCGAGGAAGGGCCGGGTGACCTCGTTGTCGGTGATCAGCGCGATCACCCCCGCCAGCAGCGCGTACGGCGCGGCCAGCGAGATGCCCGCCTGACCGACCAGCACGAGCTGCGCCCTGCGACGGGCGTTGGCCTCGTCCTTCGGGCTGTTCTTCGGCAGCCTCGCGGGCATCCTGAGCCGCAGGTCGGCGTCCCTGGCCATCCAGATGCCCGCGCGGTAGAGCAGGAAGGCGGGAAGCAGGGTCAGCCCGAGCGGGAGCAGTCCGATGACCCCGCCGGAGATCGAGAAGCCCGCGTGGTGGGCCACCAGCCACAGCTGCGCCGCCGTACGGAAGACGCCGGGCAGGCCGCTGCTGAACGCTCCCCGGGGGGAGGCGATCCAGCCGACCAGGGTGAAGGTGGTGAGCACCGCGAGACCCACGCCGAGCGTCCACACCGCGGCGAGCATCCCCGAGACGGGAAGCGGCCTGCGGACGTCGTCGTCGTCACCCGTGACGCCGGGCAGGGGGAGTCGGCTGAGGACGTTACGGGGAGCCGTCCGGAGCTGATCGAGAATGGCCGTCACAATAGTCGATGGTCTCAGGATCTTCCACGGCGAAGGCACTCATCTGCCCGCGTGTCGCGGCGCCGTACGGGATGGTGTGCGTTCAGAGGGTGTGAAACAGGAAAGGCGCCCGTGGGAAGACGGGCGCCTTTCCTGGGTGAGTGCCTGCTAGCGGGCCTGCATGACCTCGCGCATCAGGCGGGCGGTCTCGCTCGGGGTCTTGCCGACGCGCACGCCGACCTTCTCCAGAGCCTCCTTCTTCGCCTGGGCCGTACCCGCCGAACCGGACACGATCGCGCCCGCGTGGCCCATGGTCTTGCCCTCGGGGGCGGTGAAGCCCGCGACGTAGGCGACGACCGGCTTGGTCACGTGCTGCTCGATGTAGGCGGCGGCGCGCTCCTCGGCGTCTCCGCCGATCTCGCCGATCATCACGATCGCGTCGGTCGCCGGGTCGTCCTGGAACGCCTGGAGGGCGTCGATGTGCGTGGTGCCGATGACCGGGTCGCCACCGATGCCGACGGCGGTCGAGAAGCCGAAGTCACGCAGCTCGTACATGAGCTGGTAGGTCAGCGTGCCGGACTTGGACACCAGGCCGATACGGCCCGCGGTGGTGATGTCGGCCGGGATGATGCCCGCGTTGGAGGCGCCGGGAGAGGCGATACCGGGGCAGTTGGGGCCGATGATGCGGGTCTTGTTGCCCTTGGCGACGGCGTAGGCCCAGAACTCGGTGGTGTCGTGGACCGGGACGCCCTCGGTGATGACCACGCAGAGCGGGATCTCGGCGTCGATGGCCTCCTTGACGGCGACCTTGGTCGCGGCCGGGGGCACGAAGACCACGGAGACGTCGGCGCCGGTCTCCTGGATGGCCTCCTTGACGGTGCCGAAGACGGGCAGGCCCTCGTGGACGGTCCCGGCCTTGCGGGCGTTGACGCCGCCGACGACGCGGGCGCCGGAGGCGAGCATGCGGCGGGTGTGCTTGGTGCCCTCGCCACCCGTCATGCCCTGAACAATGATCTTGCTGTTCTCGGTCAGCCAGATAGCCATTACGCACCTACCGCGGCGAGCTCGGCGGCACGCTTGGCCGCATCGTCCATCGTGTCGACAAGCTCGACGCCCTTGAGGCTGGCGTCGGCGAGGATCTTCCGTCCGAGATCGGCGTTGTTGCCGTCGAGACGGACGACCAGGGGGCGGCTGACGGACTCGCCACGGCTCTCCAGAAGCTGGAAGGCGGAGACGATGCCGTTGGCGACCGCGTCGCAGGCGGTGATGCCGCCGAAGACGTTGACGAAGATCGACTTGACCGACGGGTCGGAGAGGATGATCTCCAGACCGGCCGCCATGACCTCGGCCGAGGCGCCGCCGCCGATGTCGAGGAAGTTGGCGGGCTTGGGCTGGCCGGGGACGGCCTCGCCCGCGTAGGCGACGACGTCGAGGGTGGACATGACCAGGCCCGCGCCGTTGCCGATGATGCCGACGCTGCCGTCGAGCTTGACGTAGTTGAGGTCCTTGGCCTTGGCCGCGGCCTCAAGCGGGTCCTCGGCGGCCTTGTCCTCGAAGACCGTGTGCTCGGGCTGGCGGAAGGAGGCGTTGTCGTCGAGGGTGACCTTGCCGTCGAGGGCCTTCACCTGGCCGTCGGCGGACAGGATCATCGGGTTGACCTCGACCAGCGAGGCGTCCTCGTCGACGAAGGCGGCCCACAGCTTCTCGATGAGCTCGGCGGCGCCGTCGAGCGCGACCTCCGGCAGACCGCCCGCGACGGCGATCTCACGGGCCTTGGCGCGGTCGACACCGTCGAGGGGGGAGACCGGAACCTTGGCGACCTTCTCCGGGGCGGTGTGCGCGACCTCCTCGATGTCCATGCCACCGGCGGCGGAGCAGATGGCGAGGAAGGTACGGTTCGCACGGTCGAGCAGGAAGGAGAAGTAGTACTCCTCCGCGATCGCGCTGGCCTCCTCGATCAGGACCTTGTGGACCGTGTGGCCCTTGATGTCCATGCCGAGGATCTGGTTGGCCTTCTGCTCGGCGTCGGTGGCGTCGTCGGCGACCTTGACGCCACCCGCCTTACCCCGGCCACCGGTCTTGACCTGTGCCTTGACGACGACACGGCCGGTCAGCTCCTCGGCTGCCGCGCGTGCCTCCTCCACGGTGTGCGCGACGATTCCGCGCGGCACCGGGATGCCGTACTCCGCGAAGAGCTCCTTCGCCTGATGTTCGAACAGGTCCACGAGGGTCCGTCCTTGCTTGTGCGGCTGGTGTACAGAATGTGGGCGGGCCGGCTCCTCGCTCTGATGGGGGAGCCCGGCGTCTTTGCGCCAAAGAAGCCTAGCCTCCCGAGGGGCGTGGCCAGGTCACCGGGTCCTTGCGGACGGAAGGGCCCTCTTGACGCGGGACGGAATCATACGCGGGACGGGATCGCGCTTCGCACCCAATCGACGATCTCCTGCGTGGTCGCCCCCGGCGTGAAGACCCGGGCGACCCCCATGCGCTCCAGCTCGGGCATGTCCTCGTCGGGGATGATCCCGCCGCCGAACACCACGATGTCGCTCGCGTCGTTCTCCGCCAGCAGCTCGATGACCTTGGCGAAGAGCGTCATGTGCGCCCCGGACAGGACGGAGAGGCCGACCGCCGCGGCGTCCTCCTGGATGGCCGTACGGACGATCTGCTCGGGCGTCTGGTGCAGGCCGGTGTAGACGACCTCCATCCCGGCGTCGCGCAGTGCCCGCGCCACGATCTTCACGCCCCGGTCGTGCCCGTCAAGGCCGGGTTTGGCGATGACGACGCGAATCCTCGACTCGGCTTCCATGCAGACCTCCTTGTCCGCGCTCCACGCGCTACGGAAGAGCTGTTCGCAGCGTAACCGGCGACGCCCCGATGGATTTCACGGGACCACCGGAAATCTCGGCACATTCATGATCATTGTCTGGAATGATGCCTTTCCCTCCCCTTGCAGAAAACCGAAGTACAGGACGGTGAACCCCATGAGGCGATGGATCGCCCCGCTGGCGGCCGCGCTGCTCGCGCCGGCGCTGACCATCACGGCCCCGACCGCCGCGCAGGCCGCCCCCGTGGACCCGGTGAAGGCGCTCAGGCAACGGCTGGCGTCCGGGGACGGTGTCCGCGTCACCGAGACGGGCCACGCCCCCCTGAAGGACGGCACCCTGATCGCCCACCGCACGGGCGCTCTCCGCCTGTCCCCCTCGGGCGTCGCGGCCCAGGATGTCGTACGGCGGGACACCGTCAGGCCCACCTCGGGGATCGGCACCCAGCTGCGCGTGGAGCGCGTGATCACCGTCGGCGGCAGGAACTACACCTCCTCCCCCCGCTTCGCCGACCGCCTCCCCCAGGGCAAGGAATGGGTGACCGACACCCGGGAGAACACCCGCTGGGAGGTCCTGCTCGGCGACCAGGCACTCAACGCGCTCGAACCGTCCACCCTGGCCCTCCTGTTGCGTACGGCGAAGCACAGGCTGCCGAACGGGGACGGCGTCCAGTACCGGGGCACGGTCACCCTGGCGCGGCTCTACGCGGCCTCCCCCTCCTTCAGGGAGCGCCGGGGCTACACCCCGCTCGGTGGGACGGGCAAGCTGTCGGTCAGGTGGCGGCTGTGGCTCGACGCCCGTGGGCTGCCCGCCCGCCTGGTGACCGAGGACCCGCACGGCGACGACGACATCCGCTACACCGGCTGGGGTTCCCGGTTCGCCGTGGTCGCCCCGCCCGCGGACCAGGTCATCGACGCCCGCGACCTCGGTTCCGGCGCCGCGATCGAGCGCGCGCCGCACTCCTCCGCCGAGAGCGCCAGGTCGGGCCTCGTCCCCACCGAGGAGTCCCCCAAGGCTCCCGAGGCCCCCGTCGAACGCCGGGAGACGACCCTCGGCACTTCCAGCCGCGGCTGACTTACCGGATACCGCGTGCAACCGCGGAATCCATAAAAGGCGGAAAACGAATTGCGACCGCCGAATGTCCGGCCGTTCCCTTTCGCATATCGCCCCTGACATACCCCCGCCCGCCCTTCCGCCTCTGACAGGCGCTGTCACCACACCCTGTCACCACCCCCACGGGCCGCCCGCCGTACGGCTCGCGCACTTGCACAGTCCGAGGCGCGGGTACGGCGGGCGGGGCGCTGGGCAGGCCTCACGGAAAGTGACAGCGGAGACACTGCACAAAATATCCACAACTAATTCCGAATATCCTCGCAGATACGACATTTCCCACTGATCACGTCTGATATGAATACCCTGAACCCTCCCGAACGGGGCGGAGGGTATGTTCAGGAGGAATCCCCCTTTGAAGCGATACATTGCCGGTCTGGCGTGCGCGGCCACGGCCGTGGTGAGCGTCCCCGCGCTCGCGTCGACCGCGCACGCCAAGGCCGCCGACCCGGTCGCCGCCCTGAAGGCCAAGCTCGTCAGCGGCCAGGGCGTGAACTTCGTCGACAGGACGAAGATCTACGCCAAGGGCCAGAAGAGCCAGGTCGGCGCCGACCGCAAGGGCGTCCTGCAGTTCGGTCCGTCGGGTGTCGTCGCGTCCGACCAGACCGGAAAGCTCAGAATCGACAAGGAGACCCTCAAGGCGATCGAGGAGTTCTCCAGCTCCGACGAGGCCGAAGAGGGAAGCGATGAGGACGTCGCCAACAAACTGTTCAGGGGTCTGGTCAAGCCCGAGCGGGTGGTCCGCGTCGGAAACACGTCCTACGTCTCGGGTGGCGCCTTCGGCGAGTTCCTCCCCGAGGGCAAGACGTGGCTCCGCTTCCCCCAGGCCACGCTTGGCTTCATTGGCTCGGTGACCCAGCCGGTCAACGCGGCCGAGCCGACGACCCTCAAGGCGCTGCTCGCGCACGCCACGACCAAGCGCGTCGGGTTCTACTCCGGGAAGATCACCTGGGGTGAGCTGGCCAAGGTCTCGCCGTGGTTCCGCGCCTCGCTGAGCGAAACTCTGCCCAAGGGCGCGTCCAAGACCGTGGTGAACTGGAAGCTCTACGTCGGCGCCGACCAGCTCCCCAAGCGCCTGACGACCAGCTACGCCCTGAACACGAGGACGACGACGGTCTACGACACCGTCTACAGCGGCTGGGGTACCAAGGTCTCGGTCAAGGCGCCCGCGCCCGAGACCGTCGCCAAGATCAATGAGCTGCAGCTGGAGAAGCCCGAGGCTTCGCTCTCGATCCTGCGCGACGGAGTGGGTGCCCTCGTCGACCGTCCGGGGACGGGTGCCTCCCGGTAGTCGGAAGAGCAGCAAGCGCGTTCGTGCCCGGCAGACGATCTCTGCCGGGCACGTCCCGTTGGTCCCCCGGGTGGGCGACAATCTTCCTCACCCCCCTGCGACGACGCGGGGACACCCCGGGAGGACCTTCTCGATGAGGCGAACGACCGCCGTCCTGACCGGTGCCGCCGTCGCGGCCCTGGCGATCCCCCTGCTCGTGGCGGCCCCCGCGAACGCGGCCGATCCCGTGGCGGCGTTGAAAGGACAGTTCAGGACCGGGTACGGGGTGAAGATCACCGAGAGGGCCAAGCTCGTCGGCGACGGAGGCAACCCGCGCACGGTCTACGGCCGGGTCAAGGGAGTGCTGGAGTTCGGCCCCTCGGGGGTCGTCGCCTCCGACCTGACCAGTTCCTTCGAGCTTCCCGCGTCGGAGGGCAGGGCCCCCGAGCCGTTCGCCCCCTCCAGGACGGTCACGGTGAAGGGCACCTCCTACACCCAGGGCGGCGTCTACGCGGGCGCCCTGCCCGAGGGCAAGAAGTGGCTGCGGGGCCGTGACGACGCCCTCGCCATGGTCAATCCGGCGCAGAAGCTGTTCGACCCGCTTGAGCCCGCGACGCTGCGGGCCGCGCTCGCCCGCGCGACCTCCGCCCGTCCCGGTGGCACCCTGGACGGCACGAGGACCGTCGTCCGCTCCGGCTCCCTCACGCTGGGCGAGCTGTACCGGATCTCCCCCACGGCCCGCGCCGTGCTCGGCTCCAAGCCCTCGGCCAAGTCGGCCCCGCTCAGGGTGAGCTGGCGGCTCTATCTCGGCGCCGACCAGCTCCCCCGGCGGGTGGTCTCGTCGTACGTCCAGTCCGTCAGGGGCCTGACCAGCGTCGACGTCACCTATCTCAACGACACCGAGTACGGCGGCTGGGGCGTCAGGTCGGCCATCAAGGCCCCGCCCGCCGCCGAGGTCGCCGACTTCGACGAGCTGAAGATCGGCGACACCGACCCCGGGAACCCCGGTCTCAACCTCTTCCTCGACTGAGGCCGTACACCTCAGAGCTTCTCGATGGGCGCGTAGGTCAGCAGCAGGGTCTTCTCCCCGCCGGTGCCGAAGTCGATCTTCGCCTTGGTCTTCTCCGCGACCCCGTCGACCGAGACGACAGTGCCCAGGCCGAACTGGTCGTGGGTGACCCGGTCGCCGGGGGCGAGGTTGGGGACCGGGCGCCCACCCGTCTTCTTCGGCAGGGCGGGCCGTGCCTCGCGGCGGGTCGTCGCGGCGCTCCAGGCGCTCTTGCCGGGGTCGCCGCGCCACTCGACCAGCTCCACCGGGATCTCCGTGACGAACCGGGAGGCCGGGTTGAAGGCGGGCGCGCCCCAGGAGCTGCGGACGGCCGCGCGGGAGAGGTACAGCCGCCGCTCGGCCCTGGTGATGCCGACGTAGGCCAGCCTGCGCTCCTCCTCAAGCTCCTTGGGCTCGCCCAGCGAGCGCATGTGCGGGAAGACGCCGTCCTCCATGCCGGTCAGGAAGACCACGGGGAACTCCAGCCCCTTGGCCGTGTGCAGCGTCATCAGCGTGACCACGCCCTGGCCGCCGTCGTCGGCCGGGATCTGGTCGGCGTCGGCCACCAGCGAGACCTGTTCGAGGAACTCCACCAGCGTGCCCTCGGGGTTGGCCTCCTCGAACTCGGAGGCGACCGAGACCATCTCGTCGAGGTTCTCCAGGCGGCTCTCGTCCTGCGGGTCCTCTGAGGCGGCCAGTTCGGCGCGGTAGCCGGTGGCCTCAAGCACCTCCTGGGCCAGCTCGGAGGGCGGCATGGTCTCCACCTTGACGAGCAGGTCGTCGAGCAGCGCCACGAAGTCCTTGATGGCCTTGAGCGAGCGGGTGGCCATGCCCGGCGCCTCGTCGGCCCTGCGCAGCCCCTCCCAGAACGAGACGCGCTCGCGGGAGGCGAACGCCTCGACCATGGCCTCGGCCCGCTCGCCGATGCCGCGCTTGGGCACGTTGAGGATGCGGCGCAGCGAGACCACGTCGTTGGGGTTGGCCAGCACCCTGAGGTAGGCCAGCAGGTCGCGGACCTCCTTGCGCTCGTAGAAGCGCACCCCCCCGACCACCTTGTACGGCAGGCCGGTCCTGATGAAGATCTCCTCGAAGACCCGGGAGGCCGCGTTCGTCCGGTAGAACACGGCCACCTGACCGGGGATGACGTCCTCGTCGTCGGCGAGCCTGTCCACCTCCTGGGCGACGAACATGGCCTCGTCGTGCTCGTTGTCCGCGACGTATCCGATGATCTTCGGCCCCGCGCCCTGGTCTGACCAGAGGTTCTTGGGCTTGCGGCCCTCGTTGCGCGCGATCACCGCGTTCGCCGCGGTCAGGATCGTCTGGGTCGAGCGGTAGTTCTGTTCGAGCAGGATCGTCCTGGCGTTGGGGTAGTCGCGCTCGAACTCCAGGATGTTGCGGATCGTCGCGCCACGGAAGGCGTAGATCGACTGGTCGGCGTCGCCGACGACGCACAGTTCGGCGGGGTCGAGGGTGCCCTCCCTGACCACCTCGCCGTCGGCCGTGACCAGCGCGGGAGAGCCGACCAGCTCCCTGACCAGGGTGTACTGCGCGTGGTTGGTGTCCTGGTACTCGTCGACCATGACGTGCCGCCAGCGGCGCCTGTAGTGCTCGGCGACGTCGGGGAAGATCTGGAACAGCGTGACCGTCAGCATGATGAGGTCGTCGAAGTCCATCGCCCCGGCCTCGGTGAGCCTGCGCTGGTAGTTGCGGTAGGCCTCGGCGAGGGTGCGCTCCAGGTGGGTGGCCGCCTGGTCGGAGGCCGTCTCGTAGTCGATCAGCTCGTTCTTGAAGTTGCTGACCTGCGCCGAGAAGGAGCGCGGCGGGTAGCGCTTGGGGTCGAGGTCCATCTCCCTGCAGACCATGGCCATCAGCCGCTGGGAGTCGGCCTGGTCGTAGATGGAGAAGCTCGTGGGGAAGCCGAGCCGCTTGGCCTCCCTGCGCAGGATGCGCACGCACGCGCTGTGGAAGGTCATCACCCACATCGAGGCCGAACGCGGGCCGATGAGGGCGTCGACGCGGTCCTTCATCTCCCTGGCGGCCTTGTTGGTGAAGGTGATGGCCAGGATCTCCTGCGGCCTGACGTCGCGCTCGGCCAGGAGGTAGGCGATGCGGTGCGTCAGCACCCGCGTCTTGCCGGAGCCCGCGCCCGCGACGATGAGCAGGGGGGCGCCGTGGTGCACGACGGCCTCACGCTGCTGGGGGTTGAGCCCGTCGAGCAACGGATGGGTCAGGGGAGCGGCTGGGATCGGCACGTCCCCTAGGGTAAGGCGGCCCGCCGACAGCCGGGTCCAGGAATGTGGGTGGGCCGCTGGACGGTTATGAGAATTCACCGGTACGTGAACGACACGAGGGGGCGCACATGTTGTCCGAGAGCGAGATCGAGCGGGTCCTCGTGGTGACCGCCCACCCGGACGACGTCGACTTCGGCGCAGCGGGCACGGTCGCGCGCTTCACCGACCGGGGTGTCGAGGTGGTCTACTGCGTCGTCACGGACGGCGACGCGGGGGGCTTCGACCGCGAGGTGGACAACGGCGGGATGGCCGAGCTGCGCCGGGGCGAGCAGACCGCCGCCGCCAAGGCCGTCGGGGTTACCGACGTGCGTTTCCTCGGCTACCCGGACGGCACCGTCGTGCAGAGCCTCGACCTGCGGCGCGACATCGCCCGGGTCATCCGTCAGGTGAGGCCCGACCTGGTGATCACCCACTCGCCCGAGCGCAACTACCGGTTCGTCGCCCCCAGCCACCCCGACCACCGGGCCGTCGGCGGGGCCACGCTGGACGCCATCTACCCCGACGCCCGCAACCCCTACGCCTTCCCGGAGCTGCTGCGCGAGGAGGGTCTCGACGCCTGGGAGGCCAGGGAGGTCTGGCTCAACGGCTCCCCGACACCCGACCACCACGTGGACATCACCGAGACCGTCGATCGCAAGATCAACGCGCTGCGCGCCCACGCCAGCCAGGTCGGCCACATGGACGACCTCGACGGCTTCGTGCGGGAGCGCTTCGGCCGTACGGCTGTCGCGGCGGGTTTCGGCGAGGACCACTACGCCGAGGCCTTCCAGCGCGTCTCGACCGAATGACCCCCCGCCTCCACCATCCGACGTCCAGCGCGCCTTGACCATCCGGGCTTCCGCGTGTCCTGACCGTCTGGTTTCCAGCAGGTCCTGACCATCCGAGACGACGATCGCGTTTGCCTCTTGTAAGCTTTACCCGCATTACCTATTATTCAGGTAGGTAATACATGCTTAACGACCGGATGGAGACAGAAGTGCGCAAGAGAGTCCTCGCCACCGCAGTCGTCGCCCTCGCCGGCATGTTCACGAGCCTGCCAGCCGATGCCGTCGTCGCGGGCCAGGGCGCGCCGGGGGTGGGCGACCCCTACTACCCCGACTACGGCAACGGCGGCTACGACGTGGCCCACTACGACTTAAGGCTGAAGTACCAGCCCGCCGACGACCACCTGGAGGGCACGGCGACCATCACCGCCACCGCGACCCAGGATCTGACCCGGTTCAACCTGGACTTCGCGCTGACGGTCAACGAGGTGCTGGTCAACAGCCGCAAGGCGACCTTCGCCCGCTCCGGCGCCCACGAGCTTGAGATCACCCCGGCGCAGCCCCTGCGCAGGAACCAGCCCGTCACCATCGTGGTGAGATACGCGGGCACGCCGTCGCAGGTGTCGGTCAACGGCTACAACCCCTGGCTGCGCACGCCGGACGGCGGCGTGGCGGCGGGCGAGCCCGAGGCCGCCTGGTGGTGGTTCCCGAGCAACGACCACCCCTCCGACAAGGCGACCTACGACGTCTCCGTCCTCGTCCCCGACGGCACCCAGGCCATCAGCAACGGCACCCTGCAGTCGGCCACCTCCCGCCTGGGCTGGACCCGCTACAACTGGCGTTCGGCCAAGCCCCAGGCGACCTACCTGACCACCCTCGCGGTCGGCAAGTTCGAGATCGTCACGGACACCACGGAGAGCGGCCTGCCGGTCTTCAGCGCCTACAGCAGGGACCTCGGCGCCGACGAGGGCGCGGCCAAGGCGAGCGTCGGGCGCGCGGCGGAGATCCTCGACTGGCAGGTCGGCGTCTTCGGCCCCTACCCGTTCGACGCGATCGGCGGCTACGTCCCCAACGTGCCGACCGGCTACGCCCTGGAGACCCAGACCAGGCCCTTCTACAGCCCGCGTCACTTCCGCAGCGGGGCCAACCCCTACGTGGTGGTGCACGAGCAGGCGCACCAGTGGTTCGGCGACGACGTCTCGGTCAAGACGTGGCGTGACATCTGGCTCAACGAGGGCTTCGCGCGCTACTCCGAGTGGCTCTGGTCGGAGAAGGAGGGCGAGGGAACGGCCGCCGAACTGGCCGCCTACACCTACTCCTTCTACCCGGCGGACGACCCGTTCTGGCAGGTCAAGCCGGGTGACCCCGGTGCGGCCAACCAGTTCCACGCGGCGGTCTACAACCGGGGCGCCATCGCCCTGCAGGCCCTGCGCGGCGAGGTCGGCGACCAGACCTTCTTCAAGATCCTCAAGGGCTGGCCCGCCGCCAACAAGTACGGCAACGCCCGCGTCGAGGACTTCGTCGCCTACGCCGAGCGCCAGTCGGGCAAGTCACTGAACAACCTCTTCAGGACCTGGCTGTTCACGGCGGGCAGGCCCGCCTCGGCCCCGGTGGCGGCCAACGCCCGCAGCGCCTCCCCCACCGGCCAGATCCAGGAGCCCAGGTCCTGGAAGAAGATCCAGCGTGAGGGCCTGGCCGACCACGCCGACCACTGACCTTCCCGGCCACCGCATCCGACACCGAAGGAGGTACGCCATCCCCGCACCCACTGACAGCCGCTGAGCGCACACGTCCCACGGTCCCCGCGTCCCCCTCAGGGCGCGGGGACCGTCTTTTCGGCGGGGGCCAGCCGCGCGAACAGGTAGCCGAGCGAGTTCGTCGCCACGTGCAGCAGCGACGGCGCCGCCAGCCCTCCCCTGCGCCGCAGCTCGCAGAACAGCACCCCGGCCAGCGCCGTGGCGACCACCGAACCGACGACGGCCCGCGAGACCTCACCCGTGGACGGCACGGCCGAGGCGGGGTCCTCCCCCGCCGCCAGACGGCCGAGGGCCGGGTTCGCGCTCAGCATGTCCATGGCGGGCAGCACGTGCCAGAGGCCGAACAGGGCCGAGGAGACCGCGGTCGCCGTGACGGGCCCGTGGGAGCGGGCGACGAGGGCGTGCACCACCCCCCGGAAGCCGACCTCCTCCAGCAGGACCGTGCCGAACGGCACCTGGATCAGCGCCTCCTCGACCGCGCGGGCCGGGGAGAGCGCCAGCGCCCGCTCGTCGCGGAAGAAGCGGCGGGTGGCGGGCACGGCGATCCCCACGCCGTAGACCCCGGCGACCGCCGAGGCCAGCACGCCCCCGATCAGCAGGCCACGGGAGCCCTCCTGGAAGCCGACCTCCGACCAGGAGACCCCACGGCGGCGGGCCAGCGCGAGCAGGACGCCGACCGTGACGGCGGAGGTCACCGGGGCCAGTCTCGGCGCGACCCGGTTGTTGAGCACGTTGGCCGTCGCCAGCACGGCGACAGCCCCCGCCAGCGCGGCCCGCTGGCGCCGCCGTACCGGAACGACCCGATCACGGGTCGCCCGCCGTACCGCCTTGAAGGTCCTGAAACCCATGCTCTCCGGTTGCACACGCCGCGCCATCAGCTCCGCCCCTCCGTGTCCCGTACGGCCCCTGCCCACGCCGGGGCGGGTCATCCGGCCTCGGGCCGCCGCCATCCGGCGGGGAAGCGCAGCCCGCGCCGCTCCTGAACGGTGAGACCACCCCAGATGCCCTCGGGTTCGGCCGCCTTCAGGGCGTAGGCGCGGCACTCGGCCAGAACCGGGCAGCCGGAGCAGACCGCCTTCGCCCGCGCCTCCTGCTCGACGGCCTGGGCCAGCGGAAAGAACAGCTCGGGATCACTCGCGCGGCACGCACCCCGTACGGCCCAGCCGATCTCCCCGGCCGTCTTCCGCATGACACATCACCCCCTGGTGGACCACCGGTCATCAGGCTAGACCGATCAGGGGTCGCCGACATCAACCTCGTGGCGGATTTCCGGGTAGGCGCGGCGGCGTACCCGGGTCAGTTCAGGGGCCAGGCGTGGACGGGTTCGTTGGTGTGCATGTGCTCGATGTAGCGCAGGGTCATCCGGCGCAGCGCCTCGTGCCTGTCGAGGCCGTCGCGCGTCTCAAGGGCCTCGACCGTCCCGGTCTGCCACTTTGCGCCCGTCCTGCCCGTCACGCAGCGCCGTTCGACGATGGTGAGCAGCCTGTCGCGCACCTCCGCCTCCACGCCCTGTAGCCGCAGGCCCTCCTCGGCGATCGGCAGCAGGCGGCGCAGGACCAGGTCCGAGGCGGTGACCTCGCCCTCCCCCGGCCAGTAGAGGCGGGCGCCGAGGCCGTGCCTGGCGGCGGCGCGCAGGTTGTCCCGCGCGGCGGAGAAGGGCATCCGCGTCCAGACGGGCCGTTCTGCCTCCGGCAGCACGCGCATGAGGCCGTAGTAGAAGGCCGCGTTCGCCGCGACGTCGGACACCGAGGGACCGGCGGGCAGCACCCGGTTCTCGACCCTCAGGTGCGGGACGCCGTCCACGACCGCGTAGACCGGCCGGTTCCACCGGTAGACGGTCCCGTTGTGCAGGGTCAGCTCGGCCAGCTCCGGTGGGAGACCCCGGTCGAGCTCCTCCTGCGGGTCCTCCTCCTCGCAGAGCGGCAGCAGCGAGGGGAAGTAGCGGACGTTCTCCTCGAACAGGTCGAAGACCGAGGTGATCCACCGCTCGCCGAACCACACCCTGGGCCGCACGCCCTGGGCCCTCAGCTCGACGGGCCGGGTGTCGGTCGCCTGCTCGAACAGCGGGATCCTCGTCTCCTGCCACAGGCGTCTGCCGAACAGGAAGGGCGAGTTGGCCGCGACCGCCACCTGTGGCCCGGCGAGGGCCTGGGCGGCGTTCCACGCGGCCGCGAACGCCGAGGGAGCCACCTGGAGGTGGAGCTGGAGGCTCGTGCAGGCGGCCTCGGGTGTGATGCTGTCGGCGTAGGTGTCGAGGCTCTCGTCGCCCTCGATCGACAGGTGCATGTCCTCGCCCCTGGCCGCGAAGATCTGCTCGTTGAGCAGCCGGTAGCGGGGGTTGGCCGACAGCGTCCCCTCGTGCACGTCGCTCTCGCGCAGCGTGGGAAGGATGCCGACCATCACCAGGTGGCCACCGACCGTGTCGGCCCGCTCCTCGGCGTGGTTGAGCCGGTCGCGCACGGCCTTCTCCAGGCGTACGGCGCCGTCCCCCTCAAGCGGCTCGGGAAGGATGTTGATCTCGACGTTGAACTGGCCGAGTTCGGTCGCCCAGTCGGGCTGGGCGATCGCCGAAAGCACCTCGGCGTTCTTCATCGTGGGCTCACCCCGGTCATCGACGAGGTTGAGCTCTATCTCCAGGCCCGCTCGCGGCCTCTCGGCCTCGAACCTGAACTCACGCAGCATCCGTGCCAGCGCGTCGAGGGACCGCCGGATCTTGTCCCGGTAGCGTCGGCGGTCCTCCCGGCTGAACACCATGGCAGGTACGTCACGACCCATACATCGCAGAGTCGCACATAAGTTACATATAGTACAGATCACACCAAACGACGCGCGGTCGCCCAGCGTGAGAGTTCGTGCCTGTTGGAGAGCTGAAGCTTGCGCAGGACCGAGGAAACGTGCGTCTCGACCGTCTTGACCGAGATGAACAGCTCCTTGGCGATCTCCTTGTAGGCGTAGCCCCTGGCGATCAGCCGCAGCACCTCGCGCTCCCGCTGGGTCAGCGAGTCGAGCTCGGGGTCGATCGGCGGGGCCTCGCTGGAGGCGAAGGCGTCCAGCACGAAACCCGCGAGCCTCGGGGAGAAGACCGCGTCGCCCTCGGCGACCCTGCGGATCGCGTCGGTCAGCTCACGCCCGCTGATGGTCTTGGTCACGTAGCCCCTGGCGCCGCCCCGGATCACCCCGATGACGTCCTCGGCCGCGTCGGAGACCGACAGGGCGAGGAAACGCACCGGCGAGCCCGATCCGAGCACCCGGCGCAGCACCTCCTGGCCCCCGCCGCCCGGCATGTGCACATCCAGCAGCACCACGTCGGGCTGCAGCTCGGCGATGGCCTTGACCGCCGAGTCCACGTCCTCGGCCTCGCCGATCACCTCGACCGAGTCGCCCAGCTCGGCGCGGACGCCGGAGCGGAAAAGCCGGTGGTCGTCCACGATCAGAACCCTGACGGCGCTCACGGTCACACCTTCTCCAGTTTCATGGTCAGCATCACTTCCGTACCCTCGCCCGGCTCCGTCCTGACCCGGGCGCTGCCGCCGTGGCGCTCCATCCTGCCGATGATCGACTGGCGGATGCCCATCCGGTCCTCAGGGACGTCCTTCATGTCGAAGCCGACGCCCCGGTCGCGGACGAAGACGGTGACCTCCTCCGGCTCCGCCTCGGCGTAGACGGAGACGACCGGTGAGCCAGAGTACTTCGCGGCGTTGACCATAGCCTGCCTGGCCGCCTGCATCATCGCCGACAGCTCCGGGGTCAGCGGGCAGTCGCCGACGCAGACGACCTCGATGGGCACGCCGTGCGCGTCCTCCTCCTCGGCCGCCACCCGCCGTACGGCGGCGGCCACCGAGGCGTCCGCGTCCTGCTTGGGCTGGTAGAGCCAGTTGCGCAGCTCACGCTCCTGGGAGCGGGCCAGCCGCATCACCTCGCGCGAGTCGTGCGCGTTGCGCTGGATCAGCGTCAGCGTGTGCAGGACGGAGTCGTGCACGTGCGCGGCGAACTCGGCCCGTTCCTCCTGCCGGATGCGCTCACGCCGCTCCTTCTGAAGTTCCTTCCACATGGCCGCGAGCCAGGGCGCCGCGATGAGCCCCACCCCGCCGACGACCACCAGCGTGAACATGATGCCGGGACGGGCGTTGCCCAGCTCGTTGGTCGCCGCCAGGAAGCCGATCGCGCCGACGACCACGAGCCCGAGGCCGACGAACGTGCGGACCCGGTTCTGGCGCACCTGCCCGACCGTGGTGGACATCCAGCGCTGCCGCCGGTCGGGGTCGGCCTGCTGCCACAGGATCAGCGAGCCGATGCCGCCGACCGCGATCGGCCACGCGCCGATCCCTCCCGAGGAGGCTCCGGTCAGCCAGCCGAGGGCCAGCAGCGCCAGGCCGATCGCGCCGTAGGCGGCGAGCTGGCTCCAGTCCCGTGCGGGCTCCCTGCCCTCGTACAGCTCGCGCGGCGTGAACATCCACAGCGCCGCGTACGCCACGGCGCCGATCCCGTCCAGGACCGTGAGCAGCACGAACGCCAGCCGCAGCACCACCGGGTCGAGCCCGAGCTGGGTGGCGGCCCCCTGGGCGACACCCGCGAAAAGGCGCCCCTCGACCGGCCGCATCAGCCGGGGGGAGGCGGTTTCCTCCGAGGTCGCGGGAGCCGCGTCGCGAATCATCGTTCTGTCAGCCATATCACCAGCATCGTCACACGTCGGACGGTGTCTCCGCATCCGGCGTTCCCCTGACGGGACCCTGAGGAGAGCCTTCGTGGTCGGGGACGACTCAGGGGTCTCCCGGATGCGACCATCCCCCCGACCAGGCCACGATGGAGACATGAACGACACCGGGAACGCCCAGGAGCAGGCGAGCCCCCCGCCCGACTCGCCACCTCCCCCTCCCCAGCAGCCCAGAGCACTCGGGCGCGCGGAGGAGGGCCGGATGCTCACCGGCGTCTGCGCGGGACTCGGCCGCTACACCGGGGTCGATCCGGTGCTGTTCCGGGTGGGCTTCGCCGTACTGGTGCTGGGGTCGGGAATCGGCGTCATGCTCTACATCGCGGCGTTCCTGCTCATGCGGGAGACCAACGGCGGCCCCGGCTACATGGAGCAGTGGACCAGGCGCGACTTCGACGGAGAGACCGTCCTCGCCCTGCTGACCGGCGTCTTCGCCATCGGCCTGATCATCAACCTGTCCTCCGACGGCATCGGCACCGGCACCGTCGTGGTCGGCACGCTGTTCGCCATCGCGCTGCTCACCGCCCACTCGCGCGGCGTCGACCTGCTCGCCGTCGCCCGTTCCCTGCCGGAACGGCTCCGCGTGCGCCGCACCTTCCGCCCCCCGCCCCCTCCTCCCTTCCCGCCGTTTCCCCCCGGGGCACCGTACGACCCGGCCCGCGAACCGTACGACCCCACCGGCGGCCCGTACGGCCAGCCGCGGGAGACCGTGCCCCACGCCTCCGAGGCGCAGCCGCACCACTCTTACCAGGAGCGCCCGGCCGCCCCTGAGGCCTCTGCGGCCCCTGCGGCACCCCCGGCGCCCGAAGCGCCCGCCCCGGCCCAGCCGTACACGCACTCCGTGCCGGACGAGACGCCCTCGGCGGCCCAGCCGTACGCACAGGGCCCTATGCGGGACGAGACGCGCATACAGGAGCCGACCATCCCCGTCCGGGACGAGACGACCGTCGGTGCGTCTTCCACCCCGTATGACCCCTCCCAGACCGCCCAGGCGGCCTCCCGCCCGCCGTACACCGCGACGCGGATGCCCTTCGACTCCTCGGGGGAGCCGTTCTCCCCCTACGGCCCCTACCGCCCGCTGGACCCCAGCAGGCGGCAGCAGCCCTACTCCCCCTACGACCTGCCCGGATCCAGCCTGCCGCCGCAGAAGACGGCAAGGCCCAGGCGTCCGAGAACGTTCGTCGGGCTCATCACCGTGTTCCTGGCCTTGATCGTCGGAGGAATCATCGTGGCGGTCCAGTCCCCGTCCGGATCCGTGAACATGACCGCCGTCGGTGGCGCGATGCTCATCACCATCGGCGCCGGTCTGCTGGTCGCCGCCTGGTACGGCAGGGGCACGGCCCTGGTCGCGATGGGCACCATCATCGCGCTCGCCCTCGTGGCCGGATCGACGCTCACCGGCATGCCGAGGAAGTTCGGCACCTACCACTGGGAGCCGACCAGCCTGGCCGACGCGTCCAGAACCTACGCGGTGGGGATCGGCGAGGGCACCCTCGACCTGAGCGAACTGCCCCTGACCCCCGGATCACGGACCGTCTTCGACGCCTCCATCTCCGTGGGCCAGCTGGAGGTGATCCTCCCCCCGACGGCCAGGGCCGAGATCGACGCGTACACCAAGATCGGAGACGTCAAGATCGACCACCTGGTCGAGGGCGGCGCCGACGTCCACCACAAGAAGATCCTGGAGCCCGAGGTCCAGCCCAAGGGCGACGCGCCGACCATCGTGCTGAACATCAAGGCGGGCATCGGAGACGTGGAGGTACGGCGTGCGGCCTGACAACGAGCCCGCGGTGCGCCGCCGGGTGCACCGAACGGACTGGATGGCCCTCCTCACCGGCCTCCTGTTCATCGTCACCGGCATCCTCTTCATCGCCATCCCAGCCCTGGAACCTTTGGTAATGCTCCCCGTGATCCTCGGCGGCCTCGGCCTGGCGGGTCTGGCGGCCATCCTGGCTCGGGCGCTGCGTTAATTGCGCCGCCTTCGGCGGCGCGGGCTTGGGCGCCCGAAGTCGGTGACTTCCCTCGTCGCTCCTCCGCTGCGCTCCGTCACTCCTCAGTCCAGCTCACCGACGCGCCCAAGCCGGACACTCCTCACGCACGGCACCGGTACCCCAAACCCTTCATCCACGCGACGACGCGTTCAGGCCGGATTCTCTTGTGGCGTGAGCTTGGCACCGGGGCGGAAGTCGGGCCAGCCGTGCACGCCGATGCCGGTGCCAGTTCGGTAGAAGCCGACTCCGGCGACGGTGTACGGCACGGTGTTGTCCGGCAGGAGGTCAACGGGCACCCACTCGACCTTGGCGCACTTGTCCGGTTCGGCGTTGACCACCTCGCCGTCCCAAGTATCTGCGACGAAGAAGAACCCGACCCTTGGCCGACCTTCGGGAGACAGGTGGTGGACCACGGTGGCGGGCCGCAGATAGCCGGGGTCGATGGTGACGCCGACCTCCTCGCGGGCCTCGCGGACCGCGCAGTCGATGACGGTCTCTCCTGGGTCAAGGTGACCGGAGGGCAGACAGTACAGCCCGTCGGCGTACCCGGTTCCCCTCCTAAGGGTCAGCAGGATGTTGCCGTCGCGTTCGAGAATCACATGAACATCCACGGTGACCTGCTGGCGCTGCGTCGTCATGGAAGCAAAACCCTTTCCAGAGGCGGGTATGACGCCCGCGACGATATTCCGAGGATGTGGCCGCTGAAGGCCATGGAGACTGACGAGCTATGCCGGGGGATTCAGCTCTCGCATCAGCCCGAATCTCACATCAGGTCGCCTACGCTCTCGGTAGGCTCCCCGCGTCCCAGCAGAGACCAGGGAGGCAGATGTGGCGCAGGAGATCGAGGTCAAGTACCGGGTGCGTGACCTCGCGGCCCTGGAAGAGGCGTTGGCCCGGCGCGGAGCGGTCCTTTCGTCTCCCGCGCGGCAGGACGACCAGGCGTACGCAGAGGACGGCTGGACCTACGAACAGAGCAAGATCGGCGTGACGTTCGCCCGGCTTCGCACCCAGCAGGGACGGCACCTGTTCACGATCAAACGGCCGCTGGACAACGCGATGGCCTGCCTTGAGCACGAGACCGAGATCACCGACCGCGAGCAGATGCACCACGCCATCGTCGCGATGGGCTTCCACCCCACCGTCCGCATCGTGAAGACCCGCAGGACCGCGACCCTCGACAGAGTGGCGATCTGCGTGGACGAGGTCGAGCACGCGGGCGTGTTCGTCGAGTTCGAACGCACCGTGAGCGCCCAGGAGCCCGGCACCGCCGTGCAGGACGAGCTGGACGCCTTCGCCCGATCGCTCGGCGTCGAACTGGAACGCACGAGGGACACCTACGATTCGCTGGTGCGCGCTGCGCTGGCACCGGCTTAGAACAGCGCGATCTCGTCCGGCTCGGCGAGATCTTCGTACGGCAGGCGGACGGCGTCGAGAGCCAAGTTCAGCCGTACCGCGGCGTGGTCGGTCAGGCCCAGTTCGCGGGTCTCGTGCAGGTAGGCGCAGCCGCCGATGCGGTCGGTCAGGGCCGCGCCCACGTGGAAGTAGTCGTAGCAGTAACCCGCACCCGTGCGGCCGATCCAACTGTAGGGCTGCGTCCCAGGTGAGCAGTGCTCGTAGGCGTTGACGAATCCCTGGGCGCGCAGCGTGCCCAGCAGGCCGAACTCGAACGGCAGGAACCCTGGATGGAGGGGGGAGTGGTCTGCGGCGATCACGTTGTAGTCGCCGCCGATCACCAGGTGGCCGCGCTGCTCGGCAGGCAGCTCGTGCAGCGCCTTGAGCAGGGAGGCGATGAACAGCTCCTTGCGGGTGGTCTTGTCGGCGCTGCGGTCCCGGCTTGGTACGTAGACGCTGAGCCACCGCGTTCGCGGGGTCGTGTCGAGGACCGCAGCGGCGACCCGGCCGGGGATGCTCACCTCAGACAGCAGGAAGGGGTCTTCGGCCAGGGGAATCCGGCTGACCAGCGCCGCCCCTCGCTCGCCCTCGTCGGGCGTCTTGACGACGGCGTAGCCAGCGCGGCGAAACCGGTCCAGCAGGTAGGCGGTGCCGGTGCCCGCGCTGGTCTCGGTCAGCAGGAACACGTCCTCGGGACGGGAGGTGAGCCAGCGCAGCAGCAGCTCGGCGCGCTCCCGGGATGCGGCCCCGATGTTGACGGTCAGCGCTGTGACCATCCGGCTCACCTCATTTCGTCTCATGGTTCGAGCTGCTCCAGGTGCTGGAGGAGCTGCGTCACCACGCCGTCCGGGTCCAGATCACGGCAGTCGATGCGAGCCTGACGCCAGCCGCGGGCAGCCAGGAAGGCGAACGCGTCGTCGTACAGGTCGAGCTCTCGCCGAGGCGAGCCGACACGCTCCAGGCGTGACCGCCTGGAGCGCTGTTCCAGCCGCTGCCGTAGCACTTCGGGGGTGTGGTGCAGGTAGAAGGATAGGGACGCGGGGGGCACGTGGGCATTGTGTTGCCAGATCTCTCTCAGCGGCAGGCCGTCGAGGCGCTGAAGCACCAGGGAGGACTGCACGTAGCGGTCGCTGATCACGACCTTCCGGGCTGCGAGCGCGGGGAGGATCTCCGCCTCCAGATGGGCGTATCGGTCGGCGGCCACCGCCAGGGCCAAGGCCCGGCCGGTCAATGAGCCCTCGCTGGTGCGGATCAGCCGTCCCAGGGGCGTGTCGGACGGCTCGGTGGTCACGTGAACGGCCCGGCCGTTCGCGCGGAGCCTGTCGGCCAGGCGTGCGACGGCGGTGGTCTTACCGACGCCATTCGGTCCTTCCACCGCGACAAACAGGCCGCCGCTCATGATCGGCGGGTGATCTGCAACAGGGGGCCGTCGGAGGCGGGGCACTGCTCGGTGTCCACCTCGCCGATCCGCTGCCCACGGGAGATGAGCGCGGCTGGGCATCCCTTGCCGCAGGCGCTGTTCATCGAGCAGGAGCCGCACGTGGGGTTGGCGCCCATGGAGAGGGTGCCGGTCAGGTCGTAGCCGTCCAGGGCTTGGGCGACCTCCTCGTGCAGGATGTTGCCGACCAGGAAGTCAGTGTCGGGGTAGGGCGACTGCGGGGTGCGGGCGGCGAACACCAGGTACGGGCACACCGCGGTCTGGCCGTCGGCGAAGACGTAGATGAGCTTTCCGGCGTCACACCCGGATAACGGCTTGCCGTCGTCGTTGGGAAAACGGATGTGGACGACGTCGATGCCCTCCTGGCGGAACCGCTCGGTGACGTCGGCGATGGCGCGCATCTTGCCGGTGTCGGCGGCCAGGCGGCCCTGGCTCTTCACGCCGCGGCCGAACGACGACAGCGGGTTCATCAGCACGTACTCGGCGCCGACCTCGACGGCGAAGGCGCACAGTGCGCCGAACTCCTCCACGTCGGTGAGCGCGTTGGGCGTGGACAGCAGCCCTTGCAGCAGGCCAGCCTCGGCGAAGGCACGGGTGGTGGCCAAGGTGGTCTCGAACGACGCGGTGTTGCCACGGAACTTGCCGTGGGACTCCGGCCGGAACCCGTCGAAGCTGACGTTGATGTGCACATTGCCGAGGTCGGCCAGGGCGGTGATCTGCTCGGGGCTGGTCTGGGTGGCGTTGGTGCAGATCCCCACGGGGAGGCCGAGGTCGGCGACGGCGCGGCAGATGTCCATGATGTGCGGGTGGACGAACGGCTCGCCGCCGGTCAGGGTCAGGCGCTGGACCCGGGCGCGGCGCAGCCGAGGGAAGACGGTCTCGACGAGGTCCTCCAGGCGCATGTGCTCACCCCAGTTGCCCGAGGAGACGAAGCAGTGTGCGCAGTGCAGGTTGCAGCGTTCGGTGATCTGTACCAATGCCTTGCGTTCGTCTCCTCCGACCGAGGTTCGGAAATAGCAAGAGCTGGCGTGGGTGTCGATGATGAGGCGCTTCACGGATCTCCCTTTGACGGATCTTGTAGCTGAACAAGTACTCAAAGTGATCGCTAAGGGTGAAGGTCGTCGCTCACCGCTACTCAGGTCGTGATCGGTGGCAGAAGCGTTCGAGAATCACCCTCGCCGTGCCTGTTTTCAGAATGGGCAGTCGTGCAAGGCCAAGCCAGACAGTCAGGGGCCGTTGTCTCTATCCATCAGTTCCTACCGATCCGTCACGCAACAGTGCACGGACCTCGGATTCCAGATAGCGGCGTTGTCTGCTGGGAGTGCGGATGGACGGGACCTTTCCGGTCAACGCCCAGCGGTTGACGGTCTTGGGGTCCACTCCGAAGATCCGAGCGACCTCGCCGGGCGTGAGAAGGCGGTCGGTGGTGCCGGTTTCGGTGCTGAAGGTGCCGTCGGGGCTGATGATGCTGGTCATAGAGGGTCCTGGCGTCAGTGGCAGATGATGTGGGTGATCTCGTCCTGGCGGCCCAGGGCCTGGGCCAGGCGGTGGACGCTGGTGCGGGCGACGATGTCGCGGGCTCCGGCGGCGTGCTGGGCCGGGGTGACCGGCTGGTAGCGATAAGCCCACCACCGGGGCAGGCCCGGCACCTCACGCGGTTCGTATCTCCAGCCGCGATGGATGGTGCCCAGCAGTTCGATCAGCCGCTGCTCACGCTCAGGATCGTGGTCGGTCATGCGTCATCCCTGGGAAGAAGGAACGGGCTCTGGCAGGAGCGGACTCTGTGGTGACGGGCTCCAGCAGGAGCGGGTTCTGAAGGGGGCAGGTGGGGCGGTGCCCGGCCGGGTCTCGCCGACCGGGCACCGCCAGGGTGGGCGGCTCCCCTTCCCCGAACGTGCCGTTCGGGAGCCGCCACGGGGGTGTGCGGTCCAGGCCCCTTCCGCCTGGACCGCACGTTCATGAGGTACGGCGGGCAAGGAGGTGGGATGGGGTCCCCCGCCCGCCGTACCGGCTCATCGGGTCCCCTCCCGGTGTAGGACCGGGGCCGGGCGGGGCCGGGCCTGCTCGGGGAGGCTTTGCCAGGTGAGGGCGGTCTCCGCCTGGTGCATCTGGTCCTGGAGGCCTTCGGCGCTGGCGTCGGAGATGATCAGCGGTTGGGGGGTGGGCCAGGTGGCGATGGCGTAGAAGCGGCGCTGGCTCAGGCTGTAGAACACGCTCCACCCCGGGGTGGAACGATCCAGCGTCTCGGCGTCGGAGCGGGCCGGGCCGTCCCACAGGCGCCGGTAGACCGTCGTGGGTGGTTGCCCGTCACGGTGGCGTCCACCGCGCCGGGTCCGCCCGATCATGGCTGTGCTCCTCGGGCGATCTGCTCCTGGCGTTCGATGACGGCCTGGAGTTCGTCGAAGGTGTCGGCGTCCACGTCCGGTACGGCCCCGGCCCGTCGCGCCCTGGCGGGGAAAAGGGTTTTGCGGAAGGCCCAGAAACGGTTCTGGTCGCTGTGAATCAGCCGCCAGCCCGGGATGGTGAGCGCGGGCGCAATGGCTTTACCATCGTGCACGGATCGCACCTCCTTTGCGGTCAAGGGACCCCGTACGGCACTGCTCGCCTGCGGGGTTCCGCTTTACACAGACCTTGCTGGTGCCATAGTTGAGGCGCCCGGTACGCGAGACAAGATCCACCGTCTTTCAAACGAAACGTGTAAGCCATGTAGCAAACACAGGCGAGGACCAATGGGCACAGAATCCCAGGAGTGGCACGAATTCGGCAGAGCATTACGAAAATGGCGAAATGGGCATCAGGTAACTCAGCGACAGCTTGGTGAGCTGATCGGCTGGGCCGACTCGATGGTGAGTCGCTGGGAGTCCGGCATCCTCACCCCCTCAGCCGAGGCGATCGAAACACTCGATGCCACGCTCAATGCCGAAGGGAAACTGATTTCCCTCGGACTGCACGCCGCCGTGGCCGATAGCAATCGGCTCCGGAAGGGTACCGTCGAGGCAAAAGCCTCAACGCGGGATGAGGATGAGGACATGGACCGCAGACGACTCATGCGTGATGCCGCCGCCGTCGCTGTCGGTGGGGCGGTGGCGCCCGTCCTGGCCACCCTGACCGACGCCTGGCAGAGCTACGGGCCGCGCATCTCCGGGGCGAGCGTCTCGCAGGAAATGATCGACGACTGGGAGGAGGCGGCCGAGGCCCACTGGGAACGGGGCTACTACGACTCGCCCGCCGTCCTCCTCGCGGCTCTCGCCGTGGACTACGCCAACCTCGCACCCCACCTCAACCGCGCCCAGCCGGAGGCTGTCGAGCGGAACCTCTCCCACGCCGCCGCACGCTTCAGCGCTCTGATCGCCGCAGCGTGGTATGACCTGGACAACCATCGGGAAGCATCGCGGTGGTGGAAGCGAACCCGCACGCTGGCCGATGTCTCCCGGGACAGCACGCAGTCGTCCCTGGTACGGAGTTGGGAAGCGTCACGTCGGCGCCATGACAGCAACGACGTGCTGCCTCTGCTTCAGGAAGCCCGGCGTCTGGCCGGGGATCAGCCGAGTGTGACGTTGTTCTCCGCGCTGCGCGTGGAAGTTCAGGCCCTCGCGACGCAGGGCCGTACCGAAGAGGCGATCACTGCCCTCAACCGGGCCGAGAACGTGCTGGAGGCCCTTCCCGCGCAGACTCCGGGCATCCGGCCCGACTGGTACAGCCGCAGCCTGGTCTACACCCTCGCGGGCGACGACAGGAAGGCCGAGGAGGCACGGGAGGCCGCCGGGAAGATCTACGACGCCACCCACATCATGTCCACCGTGCTCGAACTGCACCGTGCGGCGACACAGGCGCGAACCGATCCGGAGCAAGGCGTGCGACACGCTCTGAGCACCCTCAACGGCATTCCCACCGAACGACGTGACCGTCAAACCATTTCGAGCGCCCGGCTGGTCCTGACCACACTTCCAGAGAAGGCAGGCGCTCTGCCCGCCGTACGGGAACTCCGCGCGCTGACAACCGGCAGGTCAGCCTGAGAGACGAACGACGACGCCCCGCCGAGATCGGCGGGGCGTCTGTGGTTCTGCGGGGTCCCGCAGACGATCAGATCAGGACAAGGGTCAAGTTATGACCTTGTTCAGCCCGCTTGGATGGTCGAGCCACAGGTGGACACCGTCAGGATCGACCGTGACGCCGAAACGGTCGTGGCCGGGGCTGCCGAGTGAGACCCATCGGAGATAGGCGGACTCCAACTCGTCCCAAAGGCGTCGCGGGCCGTACTGCGTCACCCGGAAGACGTCGGCCCCCGGCTCATGGTCGCAGGCCGCCCAGGACCCCGTGGCGTCGTGGTCGTCCAGCTCGTACATCAGCAGCGAGTAACCGTCGTCATCGCTCGTGTCGTGCCAGCCGACGCGCGGGGCCAGCGCCGCGAACACCAGCTCCGCGCCCAGGCCCGCCTCCCCGAAGGTTCGCGGGTTGATCCTGGTCGTGGAGTGATCTGCCTCCTCGTGGCTGTGGCTGGCCCAGCGGGCGTTGTACCGCTGTGAGCGCAGCATCATGTAGCTGGCCCGGCCGTGAACCCTTCCAACCGCCGTGACATCATCCAGCACGCTCAGCCGGAGCCGATGGCCGAGCCGTCCGCCGAGCTGCCACGGCATGACGATGACGCCGCCCGGCCTGGTCTGCTCGATCCAGGCCATCGGGATGTCGGCCACGCCCGCCGTGACGTGGACGCGGTCGAACGGTGCCCGCTCAGGACAACCCTTGGCGCCGTCGCCGACGACCAGGTGAGGGGTGAATCCGGCATTCCTGAGATTGGCCGCCGCCTGGGCCGCCACCGCCTCGTCCACCTCGACGGAGGTGACACCGTCGTCGCCGACCGCCCACGACAGCAGGGCCGCCGTCCAGCCGGATCCGGTCCCAACGTCCAGAACACGGTCCCCTGGCCGGGGATCCAGCAGCTCCAGGAACGGAAACACCACACCGGGCGCCGAGACACTGGAGGAGAAGAGCCCTTTCCCACTGGTCGCATCACCCGCGCCGTCGTCGCTCTGGAGAATGACGACGGTGTCGGAGTAAACCGCGTCCAGATAGGCCCCGGGGTCCTCCTCCAGGGCGAACCGTCCGCGTGGCGCGCCGTCGTGGTCCGGCCCGAACCAGGCAGTCGAAGGAGTGAACAGGTGCCGTGGCACCTCGCGCAGGGCCCGCTCCCACCGAGGGTCGGCGAGCACTCCCCGCGCCCGCAGGTGGTTGGCCAGTTTCTCGGCCCGGTCGGCCGCAGGCGTCACCTCGACCATGCCGGTCCTTTCCGTAGAACGTCGGCCATCGCCGTGTGCACGGGCAGGCCCGTCTTGAGGTTGAGCCAGCCCCATTCTCCGGACTGGTTCGTTTCTAGGAAGTACCAGTGGCCGTCAGAACCGTTCCCGGTCACCTGCCCGCCAGTTGGCGAACAGATCAGCGTCTATGCCGTAGTTGTCACGCATCTCGATATGAAGCGCCTCCCGGCCGACGCCGCTGACCAGGTCAGCCCGCTCCTTCGGGGAGATCAACTCCATAGTGCTCCCTTACGTGCTTTCGGACGAACGCGTTCCGACGCGCTCGGAGAGCTCCCCGAGCACCTCATCTTCCCCAAGGCCGATGAGCTGCGCCCTCACATTGGGACCATGCTTTTTTGCCTGTACAAGCCAGGACCCCCGGGTGGCGGCCGTAGCGGTCGGCGATGTTGGCGACCAGGCGGGTGGGGATGTCGATTCGGGCGTCGGCGGCGGTGTCGACGGCCAAGGGCCGGCCTACCCTGCAGATCGTGTCGGCCAGGTCCCGGGCCGGGCCCAGCGCCTTGCACCGCTCGGGACTCCCCGGACGCAGGGTGTCGGCCGCAGCGAGCACGTTGCGGAGCTAGACCAGCAGGTAGTGCTGCGAATGCGTCTCGGGCAGCACGGACAGCAGGTGCCCGACTGGGTCGTTCCCGGCGTCGGCTGGCAGCAGGTTAGTGAGCAGGAAGCCGCGGCGGGCCAGGTCGGCGACCGTGTCGAACACCATGGCCTGTGGGGCGTGCGGCCATCGGGCCAGGACGGCTTCCACGACGGTCCCGGCCCGGGCGGGGTCGGCGCGCTGGGCCATGATCGTGAACATCGCGTTCTTTCCTCTCGTTGGATGAATGGTGCTGTTCCGGCGGTCGGCCGGTGTGCTCGTCAGATCGGCTCGCGGCCGACGATGATCTGGTTGTAGCGGCGCATCACATGCACCATGCCGTCCGGAACCTGTTCTGCGTCGTGCGGGTGGACCTCGATCCACAGCTGGTCGCCGGTGCCGTTCATCTCTTCGTTCCAGGCCGCGACGCGCTCGGCCAGGCGGTCGACCAGGTTGTCTCGGCCAGGGCCGTAGGCGCACACGCCGATCTCGTACGGCGGCGCATCACCTGATGTGGTCGAGCGCATGGTCAGGTAGGCCAGAGTGTCGCCGTCGACGACACCCATGGCGCCCCAGGGATACATCGGGCGGACCAGCCCGGCCGCGACGCCGCCGCCCATGACGATCACGCGGGCGAAGCCGGGCAGCGCGGCCAGCCAGAAGTCCAGGTTCGCGAAGTCGCCGGAGACCGCCCCGGTCCAGCGCTCGGTGGTCGGGCCGTCCAGCACGCCCTCCAGCAGCGCGGCGTCCAGAGGCTGCCCGCCATCAGTGCGCACCACCACGCCGGTCTGCCCGCGCAGCGACAGATTGTGCTCGTCGGTCTGGCCCGGCCCGCGCATCGGCATGAACCCGCACTCATCGGCGTCCAAACTGCGCCAGAACCCACCGGGCCGCTCGAACGTCGCCGCCCGGGTCAGGCCGTTGATCCGCAGCGGCACCACCAGCCGCCCGCCCGGGGCCATCTGCTCGGCCCAGGCCGGGGGCAGGTCGGATGCGCCTGCGGTGACGATGATCCGGTCGTACGGGCCGTTCTCCGGAACACCGAGCTCGCCGTCGCCGTGCACCACCGTGACGTCGCCGAGGCCGGCGGCGGCCAGGTGCTGCCGGGCCTCGACGACGGCGGGCTCCAGGATGTCGATGGTGGTCACCGACCCCTCTGGCCCGACCAGGTGGCGCAGCAGCCCGGCGTTGAATCCGGTTCCGGCTCCGATCTCCAGGACCCGGTGCCCGGGGTGGACGTCCAACTGCTTGAGCATCCCGGCCATGGTCGTCAGCCCCGTGGAGGAGGACAGTGCGACGCCACGCTCGTCCCGGTGCGTGATGACCGTGTCCAGGCTGTACGCCTCCGCAAGCGGAACCCCGGGCACGAACAGATGCCGCGGGACCGCCCTGACGGCGGCCAAGATCTGGTCGGTGACCAGGCTTGGGTAGCCGGCCAGCTCTTCGGCCATCTGCTTGCGAAGGCCGTCCGCGCTGGTTTCTGTGATCATGTCAACTCCCATGGCAGGAAACATACATATCGTCAGATATCGAACTCGCTGAGTAACCGATCGCGGCCCTCTGCGTCAGGCTTAAGCGGCATTCCAGAAGTCCTACTTGCAACCGGCCGGGAGCCAGGAGCTGGCCCACGGGGCGGCGGTGGCCGTCTACCGCCAGGGCGCGTAGACGTGGCGCGCAGTAGCCGATCATGTCGAGGCCATCGCGTCCGGACAGACACCACAACACCTCTTCGTATTTGAAGATGATGTTGGTACGGCGTGCGGCCAGCGCCGGAGTACGGCGGCACGGATCGGCAAGAGTAAATACGTTCAACATCTCATGTGAACGGCTACCACGAGATGAGGTCATGTACTGAGGGACAGCGGTCACCAAATCCAGCACCGCACAATAGGCATCATGGAATGTCCCGCACACCGCAAGCCGTAGCATCAGCACTCCTTCCTTCCAACCAGTTCCGTGATGATCTGGTTTAGAACGGCTACCTGGCGCGAAACACGCATCGGCTGGAGATGCTGCAGGCACATATTAATCAGATCCACATGCTCGGAAGTGCCCGCGATACCGTGCAGCTACTCGATGCGTTCGATGACCTCGTAAGAGCAGGGCCCACCACCGCACACGGATCACACCCCTTCCACAATCAGGGGACCCCTATTCACTCCTACAGCCCGTACGGATCCGCTTCACATGGATCTTGCCGCCACCATCGTCGAAGGAAGGGTCATACAAAACAAGACCAATGGTGTTTCAGGCGAAGCCTGCAAACCATGCAACAAGCCAAAACGGGATAATGGGCACGGAGTGCCATGACGGACACAAATTCCACAGCATGCTACGAAAAATAGCGAAAAGCGAGGTTCCAGCGTAGACACCGATCGGGCCAAGCAGGTGGTCAGGGAGCGGGTGTGGGCACTTCTGGAGCGGGAGCGAGTTGCACCTCCCGGTGTCCATGGCCGTATCCCGGCGTTCTTTGGGGCCGAGGCCGCCGCTGGCCGGGGTGTCGGCTGCCGACAGGATGTGGTGGGAAGGGGACATGGGGAAGACGTCTCCGGCCCGGAAGATCAGCCCTCTCGACTCTCCGTCCGGGGAGTGCGTGATGAGGTCGAGGATGTCCTGCTCGTTCTTTGTCAGCACTTTTGATCCTCTCTCCGCTTTTCCAGTGTTCTTCGAGAGTTTGGACAACAACCTCACCTGACGCTGCCCCGCGCCGGGGGCATTCGCTGTCTGTGCGGAAGCCATGCGTTGACGGTAGGAATTCCGTCAGAGTCGCAGCTAGGAGTTTTCCCGAGATTGCAGCAGCCTCCGTGCGGCTTCTATCTCCGCTCGTGCGGCCCTGCCGTAGACGGCCTGGGACTGCAACAGCTTGAATATCCGCAGATAGGTCTCTATCTCGCTGGGACGCCTGGTGCGGTAACCCCCGGTCCAGTGTTCGCTGCGGACCAGCGAATCGTCATAGACGTAGAATCCTTCGCCCGGCCAGATGGTTCGGAGCCGGCCGAGCGGAATGATGCCCAGCGCCACGTTCGCGAAGCCCGCCGCACGCTCGATGTAGTCGAGCTGGTCCAGCATCACGGCGACGCCGCCACGCTGGGCGTAGAGCGCCCCGGCCTCGATGACCATCGAGAACACGCATCTGCCGGACTCAAGGACACGCAGGCGGTTCAGCCGCCCCTCGACGGCTTGGTCCATGTCGGTGGTCAGGCCGTGGAACCGGGACACGTCTTCGATGACGGCCCGCGTGTAGCCCGGCCTCTGCAGGAAGCCGGGAACGGTCTGGGGTTCGTAGGCGCGGATCAGCTTGGTCTGCTCATAGAGCGGTTTGATCCGCTCACTCTGCTGCTTGAGCCCGGCACGCATCGCCTGCCGGTGCTCCTCCCACATCTCGTCGATCTGCCGATGGGCGGCTATCAGCTCGACGATCTGGTCTTCCGCGTCGCACGCGCGGCACCAAACCCGTATGTCGTCTTCCGTGGGATTCTGCCGTCCCAGCTCGATCCGGGAAATCTTGGAGTCGCGCATTCCGGATCGCGCTGAGAGCTGGCGACCGTTGAGCTTGGCGTCCAGGCGCAGACCGCGAAGCCTCTGCCCGAACGCCTCGCGGGCGGCTTGTACCTGTTCTCGTTCGGACACGGCTGGAACGCTGTCAGGCGGGCCGGTAGTCGCGGTGCGGGATAGCCAGGTCCCACAGGACCGAGAAGGCGTCAGCGCAGTGCTTCACGATGGCGAGGTCCCGGTAGAGCTGGATCTCGGCACGCCTGTCCGTTCCGTCGAAGACGTTGAACACGACCGTTTCGCCGTCGAGCAACCAGAAGTCGTTCCCGGGCAGGCTCAACGTCGAGGTCAGTCGTCTCGGCACCCAGCGCAGGTCCTCCCCGGCCTCGGCCTTGAGGCCGTTGGTCGCCTCGAAACACCACCGCTGGTAGGCCGAAAGAGGCTCCGACACCACGCACACGCGACGGTACGTCTTCCCCTCCGCGACCCCGGCCCTCACCCGGTCGCACCACGGCTTGAGAACGCGGGGAACCTCCTCCCGGTCACCGGCCCGCCAGTTGGCGAAAAGATCAGCGTCTATGCCGTAGTTGTCGCGCATCTCGACGTGGAGTGCCTCCCGGCCGATGCCGTTGACCAGGTCAGCCCGTTCCTTCGGGGAGATCAACTCCATAGTGCTCCTTCACGTACTTTCGGACGAACGCGTTCACGGTGCGTTCGGAGAGCTCTCCGAACGTCTCATCTTCCCCGAGGCCGATGAGCTGCGCCCTCACATTGGGACCATGCTTTTTTGCCTGTACAAGCCAAGACCCCCAATTCGTCCGATAGAACGTCTCGCACTCGTTGTCCTGATTGGAGTTGGGGTCTTTGCAGTAGAAGGTTAGAGAGAGACCGTCCTCATCATCGTGGGACCGCACGAGATTTCGCCCTCCTGCCCTACGCCGTGAACCCAAGAGTCATGTGACGAGGAGGCGCGGTCAAGGTCCCGCCGCTTACGGTCCGGCTTGGGCTCTGAGCGCATTGGAACAGGTCAGCATGGCCTTACCTGTTCTTCGATTTTGAGGGGAATGCTCGCCCTCATGCCGCTGTGTTGATCGTGCAACGAGCAACCGCACCCGGCGCCGTTGGTCGGTGAGCTCACGGAAGCCGAGCACCGCGAGAATCCCCCAGCACGAGAAGGGCTCTCAGGAAATCTGAACGTTCGTCAGGCCGGTAGGTCCCAGTTTGGGCCGGTACGGCTAGCTGAGCTGCAAGGCTGGTCAGCCGGTGGGCCAGGAGATCGTGACAAGACTTCCTAGCTGATCGTCCTGTCGCGTAGGTGGCCGTCCCTCAGCCATTCGGCGACCGTCCGGATCACCGCGGCCTGCCATGCCTGGCTTTGAGGGTTGTGATACTGCGGGTCGTCATGGACGGCGAAGGTGTGCTGTGCACCTTCGACCTCGACCAGGTCGCACGGGGCGGTGAACCGGGGTACAGCCGTTCGGGAGGTCTCGATCGGCACGAGGGTGTCCCTGGTGCCGTGCACGATCAGGGTCGGGGCCTTGATGGAGCCAAGGACGGTGTGTGGCTGCAGCCAGAAGACCTCGTTGAGGAGTGGACGGCCGTGGCGCAGCGTGGGGGTGAAGGTGATGAATCCCTGTTCGGTGAGCTGACGGGCGACATCTTCGTCCAGATAGTCGTCGTGCCAGTAAGGACGGTTGTCGATGGTGCGCTTCTTGTAGTCGAGCTGGGGATTGAGCATTACCAGCCGGGACACCTCGTCAGGCCGATGGGCGGCGTAGTAGCCGCAGATGCCGCCGCCGAAGCTCGTACCGAGCAGGCTGAGTCTCGTGGCCTTGATCGTCTCGCGGAGTTGTCCCAGCGCGGCGCGGATGTCGTTGAGGATGGTCGAAAGGGTCAGCTCTTCTTGTCTTCCTTCGCTCTCGCCATGGCCGCGCAGGTCGAAACGGAGAGATGCCAGGCCGTGGTCGCCCAGTCCGTGGGCCATCCGGGTGAAGAAGCCGCTTTCGTGACGCGTCACCCCACCGCCGTGGACCAGGACGGCGGCGTGCTCGGGTGGTTCGCTTGGTGTGACGAGAGTTCCAGCAAGGTGAAGGCCGTCGAGCGTGCGGAAGGTGATCTCTTGCTCGGTTGAAGTCACCTACAGGAGCATACGGACGGCATTGGTCGCGTGAAATGAGCAGTGCCGTGGGCCGCGCGGGAAAGGCACACCAGATCTCCGCCTGACGTTCGATGACGGCCTGGAATTCGGCGGCTCGCATCGTGCTGAAAGCCGCCCCGGAGGAAGCGTATGGCCTGCCCGCCGTACGGGAACTCCGCGCGCTGACAACCGGCAGGTCAGCCTGAGAGACGAACGACGACGCCCCGCCGGTCGCTGATCGGCGGGGCGTGCGTTTGCGGTCATCGCGCGGATGGTCCGCAGAGCCGCAAAAATCCTTCAGCCCGGGAAGGGCTCTCGTGAAGGTTCGTCAGGCCGGTAGGTCCCAGGTTGGGCCGGTGGGGTCGCCTAGCCATACGTGCTGGCGTTCGCGGGTGGCGGTGAGGCCGAAGGCGGACTGGTGGGGGGATCCGTGTTCCTGCCACAGCAGGACAGCCTCCTCAACGGCGTCCCACAGGCGGGACGGGCCGTGCTGGTGGACGATCCACCCGCCGCCCGGAGCGGGGCCGACGTCGGCACGGGAGCCGGTGGAGACGTCCAGCAGGATCGTCGTCTGGTCGGCCGAGGAGCGCTGGGCGGCCGGTACGGCCAGCTGGGCGACGAACAGGGCGGCCTCGTCGTCCAGGACCGCCGGGTCGATCCTGCTCTCCCGGGCCCGCCCGATGCCGGTCGCGATGGGCGGGCGGGGCGGCGGCAGGTGGGTGCGGGCACGCATGAAGTACCAGCCCTGCTTCAGGAACCGTCCGCTGGCCGTACCGGCGTCATCCAGGGTGAGGTGGGCGGAGGCGACCCCGTCCAGCCAGCCCCACATGGGAGTGGTGATGGTCCCTCCGGGGCGCGTCTGCTCCAGCCAGGCCGCAGGGATGGTCCGGACCGAGCAGGTGCAGATCAGCCGGTCGTATCCGGTGCCGTTGGCGTGACCGTGCAGGCCGTCCCCCACAACGAGGGTGGGCGCATGTCCCGCGTGGGCGATGGCCGTCCTGGCACGTTCGGCAACGGCGGGGTCGTACTCGATCGAGGTCACCGCGTCCTCACCGAGGCGTCGGCACATCAACGCCGTCGAGTAGCCGGTCCCCGTGCCGACTTCCAGAACCGTGTCGCCCTCGCCGATCTCGGCGGCCTCCAGCATCCGCACGACCAGGCTCGGCAGCGTGGACGACGAACTGGGGGCTCCGGTCACCGGCCCCTTCGCCTCCTCGGCCAGTGTCCCGTCCACCTGGGTCACCCATGTCGTGTCGGCGTAGACCAGGCTCAGCCAGTCGTCCTCGTCGATCTCGGCACGGCGAACCGGGGTCCACAGATCACCCCGGGACTGGTCGGCCTGGTAGACGGCGTCCCCCACGAACAGCTCACGCGGTGTCGCCTCCAACGCCTCCCGCCAGCGGGAGGACCCGACGGCCTCGGCCAGCGCACGACGGAACCTCACGACCACCATCCCTTCAGCCTGGGCACGGAGGAACACCGTCTCAGGGAACTCGTGTCCTGGGAGGAACTTCCGCCACAGAACCCCCAGGACATGTGCTCTGAGCTGCGGATTTGTCTGCTTGAAAGAGGAAGGGAGCGGGCAGGACATGGGAGGTACGGGTACGTTTCACCGGCTCCGCCTTCCGAGCCGCCAGGTGCACCGGGAGGACCGATGCCTCGGATCACCGTCACCGTTGACGAGATCACCTACGAGGAGGAGGTCGAACCGCGCCTTCTGCTCGTTCATCTGCTCAGGGACCGGCTCGGCAGGACCGGGACCCCGATCGGGTGCGACACCGGTAACTGCGGCGCCTGCACCGTCATGCTCGACGGCGTCAGCGTCAAGAGTTGCTCCGTGCTGGCCGTACAGGCCGACGGGAGTGAGGTCGTCACGGTCGAGGGGCTGTCCAGCGGTCAGGAGTGGCACCCCATGCAGCGGGCCTTCCACGCTGAGCACGCGTTGCAGTGCGGCTACTGCACCCCCGGAATGATCATGGCCGCGATCGACCTGGTCAGGAACGATCCCGACCCTTCGGAGGAGGCGGTACGGCGGGGCCTTGAGGGCAATCTGTGCCGCTGCACCGGATACACCAACATCGTCAGGGCAGTACGGCGCGGCGCCCAGGAGATGGCGGGACGCCATGACTGAGCAACTCGACGCGGGCCTGGTCGCCGAGCGAATCGCCGAGAGCGACCAACTGAGCGCCCCCTCCGGGGACCGGGAGATCGGCAGGGCCCGCAGGCGCAAGGAGGACGCCAGGCTGGTCACCGGCAGGACCACCTGGACCGACAACATCCAGCTCCCCGGCATGCTGTACGTGACGTTCCTGCGCAGCCCGATGGCGCACGCCAGGATCACCCGGGTCGACACCTCGGCCGCGCGGGCCCGGCCCGGCGTGGTGGCCGCGCTCAGCGGCCGGGACCTCGCCGACGAGCAGGGCAGCCTGCCGTGCGCGTGGCCGGTCACCGAGGACATCGTCATCCCCGACCACCCGCCGATGGCGGTCGAGGAGGTCCGCTACGTCGGCGAGGCGGTCGCCTGCGTGGTGGCGACCGACCGGTACGCGGCGGCCGACGCCCTTGAGGAGATCGAGGTCGACTACGAGCCGCTGGAGGCGGTCGTGGACATGACCGAGGCGCTCACCGAGGGCTCCCCGAAGGTCCACGAGACCGGCAACAGGGCTTTCACCTGGCGTTTCGCCCAGGGGGACGTCGGTGCGGCCTTCCGTGACGCGCCGATTGTCGTCGAGCGCGACTACGTCCAGCAGCGGCTCATCCCGACCGCGATGGAGCCGAGGGCCGTGGTGGCGACCACCGACGGCGACTCCTTCACGCTCTACTCGGCGACCCAGATCCCGCACGTGCTGCGGGTGATGCTCGCCATGACGACCGGCATCCCCGAGCACAGGTTGCGGGTGGTCGCCCCCGACGTGGGCGGTGGTTTCGGGTCGAAGCTCCAGGTGACGGCCGAGGAGGTCCTCGCGCTGCTGCTGACCCGCAGGATCGGCAGGCCGGTGAAGTGGACGGAGTCGCGCTCGGAGGGGAACCTGACCGTGCACCACGGCCGTGACCAGCTCCAGCGGATCCGGCTCGCCGCGGAACGGGACGGGCGGCTGCGGGCCGTACAGGTCGAGCTGCTGGCCGACATGGGTGCCTATCTGATGCTGGTCACGCCGGGGGTGCCGCTGCTCGGGGCGTTCATGTACAACGGCATCTACAAGATGGACGCCTACGACTTCACCTGCACGGGCGTCTTCACGACCAAGATGCCGACCGACGCCTACCGGGGCGCGGGGCGGCCGGAGGCCACCTTCGCCATCGAGCGGGCGATGGACGAGCTGGCGCACGAACTCGGCCTGGATCCCGTGGAGGTACGGCGCCGCAACTGGATCGCCCATGAGGAGTTCCCCTACACCACGGTCTGCGGGCTGACCTACGACTCCGGCAACTACGAGGCCGCGACGGACAGGGCGCTCGATCTGTTCGGCTACGACACGCTCAGGGAGGAACAGGCGCGGCGGCGGGCCGAGGGTGACCCGATCCAGCTCGGCATCGGCGTCTCGACCTTCACCGAGATGTGCGGGCTGGCGCCCTCGCGGGTGCTGGGCTCGCTCAGCTACGGCGCGGGCGGCTGGGAGCACGCCTCGGTCAGGGTGCTGCCGACCGGCAAGGTCGAGGTGGTCACCGGGACGAGCCCGCACGGCCAGGGGCACGAGACGGCCTGGAGCCAGATCGCCTCCGACGCGCTCGGCGTGCCGTTCGAGGACGTCTCGGTACTGCACGGCGACACGGCGATCTCGCACAAGGGCATGGACACCTACGGCTCCCGCTCGCTGGTCGTCGGGGGCATCGCCGTACTGTCCGCCTGCGAGAAGGTCAAGGACAGGGCGCGGGAGCTGGCCGCGCACATGCTCGAAGCCTCGGCGGAGGACGTCGAGTTCGCCGACGGTTCCTTCCGGGTGCGCGGGACGTCGCAGGGACGGACCATCCAGGAGGTCGCGCTGGCCGCCTTCGCCGCGCACGACCTGCCGGACGGCGTCGAACCCGGCCTGGACGCGGAGACGACCTTCGACCCGGACAACTTCTCCTTCCCGCACGGCACCCACCTGTGCGCGGTGGAGGTGGACACCGAGACGGGCGGGACCACGATCAGGTCGTACGTCGCCGTCGACGACGTGGGGGCCGTGGTGAATCCGCTGATCGTCGAGGGCCAGGTGCACGGCGGCATCGCGCAGGGCATCGGGCAGGCGCTGTTCGAGGAGGCAATCTACGACGCCGAGGGCAACCTGCTCACCACGACGATGGCCGACTATCTGGTCCCGACGGCGCTCGACCTGCCGGAGTTCGTCACCGACAGGACGGAGACGCCCGCGACCAGCAACCCGCTGGGGGTCAAGGGCGTCGGGGAGGCGGGCACGATCGCCTCGACCCCGGCGGTGGTCAACGCGGTTGTGGACGCCCTGCGACCGTACGGCGTGCGGGACGTGCGGATGCCGTGCACCCCGGAACGCGTCTGGCGGGCCATCAATTCAGGGACTTCCGGAGCTTCCGGGGTTTCGGAGGCTTCGGAGGGTTCCCACGGCTCCGGCGCTCCACAAAGCTCTCAAGGCTCCCGCGCTTCGGAGGGTTTCGAGGGGGGTGGCCGATGATTCCGGCGCCGTTTGAGTATGTAAGGGCCGGGTCTCTCGACGAGGCGTGCCGGGTGCTCGCCGAGGCCGAGGAAGCTGGCGAGGACGTCAAGGTGCTCGCGGGTGGGCAGTCGTTGCTGCCGTTGCTTCGCCTGCGGCTGGCCTATCTTTCGGCGCTGGTGGACGTCGGGCGGCTGGCCGAGTTGCGCGGGGTCGAGGACCGGGGTGACCACGTGTTCGTCGGCGCGCTCACCACGCATGACGAGGTGCTGCGCTCCGAGGTCGTCAGGGAACTGGTCCCGCTGCTCGCGCTGGCCACGGCCACGGTCGCCGATCCGGCGGTACGGCATCGCGGCACGTTCGGCGGTTCCCTGGCCCACGCCGACCCGGCAGGAGACCTGCCCGCCGTCGCCTTGGCGCTCGACTGCGTGTTCGTCGTCAGGTCGGACGAGGGTGAGCGGGAGATCCCGGCCTCGGACTTCTTCGTGGACTATCTGGAGTCCGCGCTCGAACCCGGCGAGGTGCTCGTCGGGGTTCGGGTGCCCAAGCTCGGCCCCGGCTGGGGCTTCCACTACGAGAAGTTCCACCGGACCGCGCAGTCCTGGGCGACCGTGGGGGTGGCGGCGGCCGTACGGCTCGGCGAAGGGGTGGTCGAGGAGGCGCGGATCGCGCTGACCAACATGGGGCCGACACCGGTGCGGGCGCGGGCTGTCGAGACCGCGTTGCGCGGCGTTCCCCTCGGTTCCTCGGACGGGGAGCGGCTCAGGCAGGTGTGTGATCTGGCGGACGAGGGCGCCTCTCCGCCCGCCGATCTGCACGGGGATCCCGCCTACCGGCGGCACCTGGCCCGGGTGCTGACCCGCAGGGCGGTCGTCACCGCGGGCGCCTGAACCGCCGAACGGTCCTTCCGGGGCCCGAGTTCGCGTGTGGAGTGGTGATCGACAAGGAGCGGTTCGATGGCGATGCGGTTCGAGCACGAGTTCACGGTGCCGGTGCCGGTCGAGCGGGCGTGGACGACGCTGCTCGACGTCGAGCGGGTGGCCCCCTGCCTGCCGGGGGCGACGTTGGAGACGGTCAAGGGCGACGACCTGACCGGCCAGATAAGGGTGAAAGTAGGACCGATCACCCTCACCTACCGGGGGAAGGCCACGTTCGAGGAGGTGGACGAGCGGGGCCGTACGCTGACGATCCAGGCGAGCGGCAAGGAGACGCGCGGACCGGGCACGGCGTCGGCCACGGTCGTGGCGCACCTGCGTCCCGAGGAGGAACGGACGCGGGTGACCGTGGACACCTCGTTCACGGTGACGGGCCGTCCCGCCCAGTTCGGCAGGGGCGTGATGTCCGAGGTGGGCGCCCGGCTGATCGAGCGGTTCGCGAAGAACCTGTCCGAACTGCTCCAGGAACCCCGGCTCACCGTCGTCCAGGAGCGGCCCGGGGAAGTCCAGGAGCGGGCCGGGGAAAAGGTTTCCGGAAAGCGGGAAACATCGGAAACGGCCGGGGACATCCATCCGACGGGCACCTCACGGACCTCCCGCACCCCCGACGAGGAGGCCCTCGATCTCCTTGAGGTCGCCGGGATGCCCCTTCTCAAGCGGATCGCCCCGATCGCGGGCGGCGTCGCCGTACTCGTGCTGGCCGGGTGGCTGCTCCGCCGCGCCCTGTGCAGGCGCGCCGCCGGAGGTCACTGAGGGTCGCCGATCCTTATCGGAGGATGAAGAAAACCATAAACAAGAGTTATGGGGTGCGCCCACGGTGAAATCCCCATAGTGGGAGCGCTCCACCTCTTCAGGCTCTGGAACTGCGGTGATTCCGTGTAAGTCACAACAAGTCAGTTAATTTCTCAAACTGATGGTGAACGCGGATGCTATGGCGGATAGCGTCCTTGTATCGGGGAGGCCGATGCAGCATCAGGAGCAGCTATGAGGAGCCCGGCGTCACCCGATCTGATCGGACGTGGCGGTGAGCTGCGGGCGTTGGTCGAGGCGATGACCAGGCCACCCGCGGTCGTCCTGGTCGAGGGGGAGGCCGGGATCGGCAAGACCCGGCTCGTGCGCACCGCGCTCGCCCGCCTCACCCCCGGTGAGCGTCGCGTCCTGCTGGGCGGCTGCCACCGCATCCGCGAGCCGTTCCCCTACGGGCCGGTGTTCGAGGCGCTGCGGGACCTGGCGGGCGGGCTGCCACGGGCCGGGGAGCTGAACCCGGTGATCGGCGCCCTGCGTGACTACCTGCCGGAACTGCCCCTTCCCCCGGCGCCGCCGCCGCTCGGCGACTCCCGGGCCGAGCGGCACCGGGTCTTCCGGGCCGTCCGTGCCCTGCTGGCCGCCGCGGGCCCCGCCGTACTGGTGGTCGAGGACCTGCACTGGGCCGACGACGGGACCAGGGACCTGCTGCACTTCCTCATCGGGCAGCCGCCGGAGGAGCTGACGCTGGTGGTGACCTACCGGCGGGACGGCCACGGGCAGGCCGCGTTGCCGCTCGGCCACGCCTACCGGCGTCCGGCGGGCGCCGACAGCGTGGTGATCGCGCTGGCGCCGCTCGACGTCTCCGGCGTGCGCGGGATGGCCGCCGCGCTGCTCGGCCGCCCCGACCCGCCGGAGATGTTCGTCACCAGCCTGCGGGAGCGTACGGCGGGCATCCCGTTCGTGATCGAGGAGGTCCTCAGGTCGCTGCCCGCGACGGACGGCCCCGGCCCCGAGGGGCCGGACGCGCTCGACCACGTCGGCGTCCCGCTGCTGCTGCGCGAGGCGACCGCCGACCAGCTCTCCGGGCTTTCCGAGGCCGCCGTGCGGACGGTCAGGGCCGCCGCCGTCTTCGGCGTCCCGGTCGGCGAACGGCTCGTCACCGCGGTCGGCGGCGACCTGGCCGGGCTCGGTGAGGCCCTGGCGGCGGGCGTCCTCTACGAGGATCCCCCTGGCCGGTACGGCTTCCGCCACGCCCTTGCCCAGCAGGCGGTCTACGAGGCGATCCCGGGGCCAGAGCGGCGGGCGGCGCACGAGCGGGCGATGGCGGCGCTGCGGGAGTCGGAGCCGCTCGCGCTGGTGCAGCTCGCCTTCCACGCCAGGCAGGCGGGGATGCGCGAGGCCTGGTTGCGGTACGGCACGGCGGCGGCGGGCCACGCGGAGAAGCTGGGCGACACCCCCGTGGCGGTCGAGCTGATCGAGGACATGCTCGCCGACCAGGACCTTCCGCCGCGTGACCGGGGACCGCTGGTGCTGACGCTGAGCCGCCTGGCCACGACCGGGCTCTCCCACCAGCGGGTGGTACGGCTGCTGCGCCGTCTGCTCGGCAACGACCTCCTCGAACCCGACGTGCGCGGGGAGGCGCGGCTCAACCTGGGGCTGCTGCTGTGCAACCAGGCCAACGACAGCGCGGCGGGCAGGCCGGAGATCGCCACGGCGGTCGACGAGCTGCGGGACCGGCCGATGCTCGCCGCCCGTGCCTGCGCGGCGCTCGCGATGCCGTGGTGGGGTCCCGATCCCCTGTCGGCCCACCGGGAGTGGATCGACCGCGCCGAGGAGCTGGTCACTGCCGCCGACGACCCGGCGCTCGCGGCGGCGGTGCTGGTAAACCGGGTCTCCTTCGAGATGGCCGTCGGTTCCCCGCGCGCGTTCGACCTGGTGGCGGGGCTGCCGGTCACCGACAGGAACCCGAGCGTGCGCAGGGAGGTCGCCAGGGCCTACGCCAACCTCGCCGACGCGGCGGCGACCCTGGGGCATCTGGAGTGGGCCGAGCGGTTCGCGCGGGAGGGCCTGCGGCTCGCGGCGGCGGCGAACGCCCCGGTCTCCGCCTACCAGCTCGACGCGACGGAGCTGCGCAGGGACTGGTTGAACGGCCGGTGGGAGGGGCTGCGCGAACGGGCCCGCGCGCTGGCGGAGCTGGTCCCGGAGACTCCCCTGTCGGCGGCGGACATCTGGCTGGTCGTGGGGATGCTCGCGCTGGCCAGGGGTGAGTGGGAGGAGGCGGCAAGGCACCTGCGGGCGACCGGCCTTGAGGAGCCGGACGGCCACTTCCTGCCGGTCATGTTCACCGCGGCGGGCGGCATGATCGAGCTGTGCCTGGCCAGGGGCCTGACGCAGGAGGCCGTCAACCAGTCCGCCCGCGCGGTGACGCGGCTGCGGCACAAGGGCGTGTGGGTCTGGGGTGCCGCGCTGGTGCCCGCCGCCGTCGCGGCGCTGGTCAGGGCCGGGAGCGCGCAGGAGGCCGCAGCCCTGGTCGCCGAGTTCGCCGGGGGCGTCGAGGGTCGCGACGCGCCCGCCGCGCGTGCCGGGCTGGCCCTCGCCGAGGGGACGGTCTCGGCGGCGGCGGGACGGCACGCCGCGGCGGCCGAGCTGTTCGCCGGGGCCGAGGAGTCCTATGCCGCGCTGCCGCAGCCGTACCAGGCGGCGAGGGCGCAGGAGGGCAGGGCGCTGTCCCTGCTCACTCTCGGGGATCCGGCCGGGACCGCGCTGCTCACCGGGCTCGCCGGGCGCTACGACGAGCTGGGCGCGGTCCACGACGCCGCCCGGTGCAGGCGGACGTTGCGGGACACCGGGGTCGGCGTCGCGCCGCCGAGGTCGCGCGGCAGGGGTGGCGCGGGCGCTCTGTCCCGGCGTGAGCTTGAGGTGGCCAGGCTGGTGGCGCTCGGCAAGACCAACCGGGAGATCGCCGACGTGCTGTTCCTGTCTCCTCGTACGGTGGAGACCCACGTGGCGACCGTGTTACGCAAACTGGGTGTCCGGTCGCGGACCGAGGTCGTCTCCCCCTGATTCAGCTTCAACCAGCCACATAACAGTGTGAAAATGAATAAATGCCGCGAAACCCATGATCAAGGGAGATGAGACCAAGAAGGGAGACACATCCCCCCTGAACCATAAAGCAGCAAAAACAAATTCATAGCTCCATAAAGCGGACAATACCGATCACACTCCTGGGAAAGCCCCATACTGTGATCAAGGCTCCCGAGTGCAGTGTGATCGTCATCACCTACAACGACGCCGCCCGGCTGCCCAGGGCCGTACGGTCCGTGCTCGGCCAGTCGCTGCGGAACATCGAAGTGATCATCTCCGACGACGGCAGCACGGACGGGACCGAACAGGTCGCGCGCACGCTCAGGCGGAGTGACCGGAGAGTGCGCTACCTGCGTAGGGATGTCAACAGCGGTGGCTGCGGGGCGCCGAGGAACGACGGGGTCGCCGCCGCCCGCGCGCCGTACGTGATGTTCCTCGACAGTGACGACGAGCTGCCGCCGCACGCGTGCAAGAGCCTGCTCCTGGAGATGGAGCGCACCGGCGCCGACTTCGTGACCGGGCAGATCTCCCGGCTCCACGAGTGGAACGGCAGGATCAAGCCCTACTACCCCGGCCTGTTCGCGCGCCGCAGGGTCGTCGAGGGGATCGCCGGGGAGCCGGACATGTTCCTCGACTCCTTCAGCACCAACAAGATCTACCGGACCGCGACGCTGCGGGGGCTGCCGTTCCGCGAGGACCTCCACTACGAGGACCACGTCTTCACCACCGAGCTGTACTGCGTGGCCCGGCGCTTCGCCGTCGTCCCGTGGGTCGTCTACCTCTGGCACCGGGCCGCCGAGGGGGACGGCAGGCCGTCGATCTCGCTGAGTCTCCAGGAGATCGACAACGTCAGGCACCGGATCAGGGCCGCCGGGCTGAGCGACGACATCCTCCGGGGGAACGGCCTTGCGGAGCTGGTCGCCGACCGGCAGCGCCGGTTCGTCCGCCACGACCTGCCGGTCTATCTCAACCCGCTGCCCTCGCGCGGCCCTGCCTGGGCGCGGGAGTTCGCCGGGATCGTCCGCCCCTATCTGGCGGGCCTCGACCCCGGCGTCCTGGACGGCGTCGATCCGCTCGTGCGGGTCTGCTGCCATCTGATCCTCGACGGGGACGCCGACGAGCTGGTGGTCGCCGCCCGGTCGCTGACCACCCCGAGGGCCGCGCCGCGCTTCGCCGTACGGCGCGCGGGACGCACCTACTGGGGTACGGCTCCCGCGCGGGAGCTGGAGATCACCTCGCTCAGGATGGCCGAGCTGCCCTACGGCGCGGCCAGGCTGCGGCACGAGGCGGCCTTCCGGGGGGACGGCTCTCGGCTCGCGCTGACGGTCAGGACCTACGACCCGTTCGGGGTGCTGACCGCGACGCCGGGGTGGCGGGCGTTCGCGCGCTTCGGCGGGCACCGGGTGGAGCTCGCGCCACGGGCGCTCGACGACGGCTCCTACCTGAGTGAGACGACCGTTGACCTGGCCAGGGTCGGCAGGGGGCGCTTCGGCCACGAGAGCTTCCGGGACCCGAGCATCTCGATCGTCCGCGCCGACGGCCGGGACACCTCCGACCGGCTGCTCGTCGATCCCACGGCGGAACCGGTCAGGATCGCCGCCCCCGGTCACGAGATCGTCGCCGGTCCCGAGGGGCAGGCGGCGTTCCTGCGGATCAGGTGGCGGCGCACGGGGGCGCTGCGCTGGATCATGCCCAGGCTGGGCAGGCTCCGCGCCGGGCTGGTACGGCGCCTCGGCGCCCCCCGGGTGAAGCTGCGTGTCTACCAGACGTTGATCAAGGTCGTCCCGCCGCGCGAGAACCTGGTGCTGTTCGAGGCCGACGTGGGCGCCGGATACACCGGCAACCCCCGCTACGTCTACGAGGAGCTGCAGCGCAGGCGGGCGCCGTACGAGATGGTGTGGTCGGTGGCCAGGAACCGGCGCAACTTTCCCAAGGGCACCCGCCTGGTGCGGCGGATGAGCTGGCGCTACCTGTGGACCATGGCCAGGGCGGGCCACTGGGTGGACAGCCACGGCCTGCCGCTGGCCTACCCCAAGCCCGCAGGGACCCGCTACCTGCAGACCTGGCACGGCCAGGGCGTCAAGACGGTCGGCTTCGACGCCCCCGACCTGCGGGCCGACTTCGACGCGCCGAGGAGGACCTGGCGCGAGGCCGTGGCCCGCTGGGACGCCCTCGTCATGCCGAGCGCCGAGTTCGAGCGGATCTTCGTCACCTCCAACGGCTACCGGGGACCGGTCCTGCGGCACGGCTCGCCCCGCTGCGACGTGCTGGTCAACGGCGACCCCGACGCCGTACGGCGGGCGAAGGAGCGGCTCGAAATCCCCGAGGGCCGCAGGGTGCTGCTGTACGCGCCCACCTACCGGGACCGGGCCAAGTTCTCCGGCGCCTCGGTCAGGGCCGACCTGGCCATGATGGCCGAGGCGCTCGCCGACGGCTGGGTGGTGATCCTGCGGACCCACCCCGTCGAGCGCTACGCCGTACCGGAACGGCTGCGGCACTTCGTGCGGTTCGCGGGGGGCTATCCGGAGGTCAACGACCTGATGCTGGCCTCGGACGCGCTGCTGACGGACTACTCGTCGCTGATGTGCGACTACGCGGTCACCGGCAGGCCGATGTTCTTCCTGCTCGACGACTGGGACGAGTACCGGCGTGCCGAGCGGGGCGTCAACCACGACCTGCCCGCCATCGCCCCCGGCCCGTGCGTGACGGACACCGGGGAGCTGATCCGGGCGATCCGTGCCCTCGACGCCGACCCGGCCGCCTTCGCCGCCGAACACGCGGCCCGCTACGCCGCCTTCCGCGCGACCTGGTGCGCCGAGGAACGCGGGGACGCCTCGGCCAGGGTCGTGGACGCCTTCTTCGGCCCCGTGCCCGCCGTACGGCCACGGATCGTGGTGCCCGTCGCGGAGGGGGTCCGGTGAGCGGGGAGACCGTGGTGTTCGCGTGCCTGGACGCGGACACGCTCGGGGGGATCCAGCGGGTCACCCACACGCTGGCGCAGGGGCTGGCCGGGCGGGGGTACGACGTGCACGTGCTGGGGCTGCACCGGGCAGCCCGGCCCTTCCGTTACGTGGAGCAGCCCGGCTACCGGCGGCACGTGATCAACCGCTTCCCCTCCGGGAGGCTCTCGTGGAGCGCCGCGCACCGGGAGCGTCACCGGCTCCGTGGGCTGCTGCGCACGCTCGGCTCCGGCTTCGCCGTCCTCTCCTCGCCGGGGGTCGTCTCCCGGCTCAAGGACGTGATGCCCTCGCGGCTGCTGCCCATCGGGCAGTACCACGGCTCCTACGAGCACGCGCGGGGGTCGTGGCACCTGCGCTCGGCCGGCCGCGACTACGGCAAGCTGGAGAAGGCCGTCTTCCTCAGCGAGGAGGACGCCTGGTCCTTCTCCGAGCACGCGCTGCTGCCCAACGCCTGCGCGATCCCCAACCCGCTGCCCGGCTGGCCGTCCAGGACCTCACCGCTGACCCGGCACCGGGTGCTCGGGGTCGGCAGGCTTGAGGGCGTCAAACGGTTCGACCGTCTGATCACGGCCTTCGCCGAGGCCCGCCGTACGGCCGGGGACGACTGGGAGCTGCACCTGATCGGGGAGGGCGCGGAGCTGGGCAGACTCAGGGCGCACGCGTGCGAGCGCGGGGTCGCGCGCCACGTGGTGTTCCGCGGCGCGCTGCCCGCGGCGGAGATGGGCCGCGAGTACCTCGACGGGGCGATCGCCGCCCTGTCCAGCGAGCACGAGGGGCTGCCGCTGGTGCTCGCGGAGGCGGCGTCGTACGGCGTGCCGTCCGTGGCGTTCGACGTCTCCGGCGGGGTGCGGTCGCTGGTCGTCCACGGGGAGACCGGGCTGCTCGCCCCGGCCGCCGACGTGCCCGCGCTCACGGCGGCGCTGACCGGCCTGATGGCCTCGCACGAGGAGCGGCGGCGGCTCGGCGCCGCCGCCCGCGCCCACGTCGAGACCCTGCGGCCGGAACGGATCATCGACCGCTGGGAGTCGCTGTTCGAGCAGGTCCTGCGCTGACCGGGCGGGTCACGCCGAGCGGCCGCTGACGGTCACCGGCTCGTTGCGCGGCATGGGAACCCCGGCGAGCACGAGCTGGCCGGAGGTGAGCCGGGCACCGAGCGGGTTCGGCTCGCGCAGCCGTACCAGACGGTCGAAGGCGACCCGCTTCACCCGGGCCAGCTTGCGCCTGGCGGCGGTCCGCTCGTAGGTGACCATCCTGGAGGTCTCGGTCCTGGGCGCCCCGGTCAGCTCGTAGCCGTAGGTTTCGAGCCGGTCGCCGAGGACGCTCTCGCACAGCGAGACCTCCCAGGGGTCGAGCCGCTCCCGCCAGGAGCCCGCCCGCGCCGCGGTCACCTCGCCGTGCGTGCGCGAGTGCCAGGTCTTGTGCGCCGGTACGGCCACGCCCGCGATCCGCCTCGGCTCGCACATGTCCGGGGCGAAGTCCTCCCCGAGGAAGTCGCACAGCCTGCGCAGCTGGGCCTCGGGGTCGGCCGTCAGGTCCTCGTAGCGCAGCTCGTGGTAGCTGCCCTCGGGGAGCTTCGGCGCGCCGTGCCTGGCGAAGTCGATGGCCTCGGCCCAGGCGGACACGGCGCTGTAGACGTTCCCGCTGTACCAGGGCATCTCCTTCAGGGAGGCGACGCAGTCGCGGCCGTCCCTGATCAGGTGGACGAACTGCGCGTCGGGGAACAGCCTCAGCAGCACGTCGATGTTCTGGAAGTAGCTCGGCCGCTTGTCCCCCCAGCGGGGCTTGCCGTGCTGGGTGGCGTAGAAGCGCAGCACGATGCCCAGCGCGGAGCCCAGCGTCGGCGGCCCCTCGACGATCTGCCTGACCACCTCCTCGCCGTCGAGCCGCAGCTCGTGGAAGCGTGACTGGCGGCGTCCGACCACCCACTCGGCCAGCTCGCGCCTGCGCGCCGGGTCGTTCAGATCGCCGAAGCGCAGCCGCCTCTGGTAGGCGGCGACCATGAACCGGGTCTCCGGGGGAATCGCGATGCGGGGGTGGGAGTGCAGCATGAGCTGCAGCAACGTCGTCCCTGAGCGGGGACAGCCCACGATGAAGATCGGTCGGTCCGACTGCATACTCAGACCTTCGCCAGCTCGCCGAGCTGCCGGGTGGTGAGCTGCGCGGCCACCGGGCCCGGCTCGCGGAAGCGGTTGATCCGGTCGCGGAACCCCTTGCGCCTGCGGGCCCAGCGCCGCTTCGAGGCGGCGTTCTCGCACGCCTCCACGTGGGCCTTGCTCGCCTTGGGCGCGCCGGTCAGCTCGTAGCCGTTGGCCGTCAGCCGCTCGCCGAGCACGGTCTCGCAGACCGAGATCTCCCACGGCTCCAGCCTGGTCCGCCACGATCCGGCCCTGGCGGTCGTCACGTCACCGTGGGTGTTGCTGTGCCAGACCTTGTGCTGCGGGATCGCCATCCTGCCCACGTGGTACGGCTCGCTCATGGCGGGGTCGTAGTCCTCGCCCAGGAAGTCGCAGAGCTTGCTCAGCTCGGTCTCCGGGTAGGCCGTCAGGTCCTCGTAGCGCAGCTCGTAGTAGCTGTCCGCGGGCAGGTTCCTGGCGTGCTTACGGCCGTAGTCGATGGCCTCGGCCCAGTTGGTCACCGCGTGGAAGACGTCCTTGGTGTACCAGGGCATCTCCTTCAGGGAGGCGACGCAGTCGCGGCCGTCCCTGATCAGGTGGACGAACTGCGCGTCGGGGAAGAGCCTCAGCAGCAGGTCCACGTGGTGGAAGTAGCTCGGTCGCTTGTCGCCCCAGCGGGACTTGCCGTACTGCTCGGCGTAGGAGCGGAAGGCGATGCCGAGCGCGGAGCCCAGCGTGGGCGGGCCCGCGACGATGTCCTCGACCAGCTTGTCCCCGTCGAGCCTGAGCTCCTTGAACTTGGTGTCCTTGTCACCGACGATCCACCGGGCCAGCCTGCGCCGGTTGGCCTGCTCGCGCAGGTCCCCGAAGGCCAGCCTGCGGTAGTAGCCGGGGACGACGAAACGGGTCTCCGGCGGCACCGCGATGCGCGGGTGGGAGTGCAGCATGAGCTGCAACATGGTGGTGCCGGAACGCGGACATCCGATCACGAAGATCGGTCGATCGGACTGCATGACAACGAACCCCCGAAAAAGATGATCAAACAGGTACGCGCTGCGCGTTCTCCGGGCGCGGGACGAAAGGCGTCGACCGGGTGAACCGCCACATTCGATAGATCAGCACGATCTCGTTCAGCAGGAGCAGCGACCCCGCGGCGGCCGCGACGGGCAGCAGCATGACGGGCCCGGCCAGGGCGCCGAGCAGCGGGCCGACCACGAAGACCGCGGCGTGGAACTCGATCCCGCTGACCAGATGGGTGCGCACCCGGTGCTTGACGAGGACGCGGCCGACCCTGCGCCGCAGGCTCGGCGGCTTCGGCGGCCGCTGGACCACGACGCGTTCCTTCTGCGGCTGCTCCGCCCTGTTCTCCTTGACCGCCTCACGCACCCGCCTCATCTGCGGCGCGTTCACGTACCGGAACAGGTCGAGCACCGCGACCCCGGCGCCGAGCAGGACGAAGGAGACGCTTCCCGTCACGGCGTACTGGCCGAACGCCAGGCCCGTGGCGCAGCAGACCACCCTGATGCGGTCTCCCACGTAGTCGAGCCAGAGGCCGAACGGGGTCCCCGTCCCCTTGAGACGGGCGATCTTCCCGTCCATACAGTCGACCATGAAGCTCACGTAGAACAGCGCGGCCCCCGCCACGAGCTGTCCCAGCGCGAAACAGGCCGCCGACCCCAGACCGAGGAGCAGCGACAGGCGGGTGAGCCCGTTCGGCGTGACGTCTGTGTGGTTGGCGACGACGAGCGTGAGCCTGCACGCCACCGGGTCGACCAGGAAGACAGTCCACCAGGAGTCTTTTCGTTTCCGGGTCGCGTGAACGTCGTTCAACGAATAGGCCCTCATGCCTCCCAGGATGGCCACCCAGAGTGATCGGAGAGCGACACTCTGACGCCAAGAGAGGATCTCCATACCGGTTCTTGACCAGCCGTGGCATACCGTGCCGCCCCCGCCCAACCGGTCATGGCCCGGGGCCGTACGGGAACCAGAGGTATCCATTTTTCACAGGACATCGTGACTCATGTCCCCCGAGGGTGTTGACATGCCTCGATAGCATGTTTTCTTCCCAGAAGTCACTCGACCCGGAAGCTCACCCTCATGAAGTCTCCCGCCCGACTGCTCCTGGCCGCCACGTGCACCGTGGCCCTGCTGTCCTCGCCCGGCGCGGCGTGGGGCACGAACAAGCCGAAAGCGGAAAAGACGAAGCCGGTGGACTGCGCGAAGGTCAAGTGCATCGCGCTGACGTTCGACGACGGCCCCGGCAAGTACGCCGACAAGCTGCTCGACACCCTCAAGAAGACCAACTCCAAGGCCACGTTCTTCCTTGAGGGCCAGTACGTGAAGTCACGCAAGGCGTTCGCCAAGCGGATGGCCGTCGAGGGCCACGAGCTGGGCAACCACAGCTACACCCACCCCCACCTGCGCGACCTGAGCGAGGAGAAGATCCGCGAGGAGCTGACCCGCACCCAGGACATCGTCAAGCAGGCCACCGGCAAGACCCCCACCCTGCTGCGTCCGCCGTACGGCGAGCTGGACTATCGGGTGCAGGCCATCGCCAAGGAGATGAACCTGCCGATCGTGCTGTGGAACGGCGGTTCCCGCGACTGGGCGACCAAGAACGAGAAGGCCATCTACGACGAGGTGCTCAAGAACGCCAAGCGTGACGGGGTCATCCTCATGCACGACTGGGTTGAGCAGACCGTCAAGGTGATGCCCAAGCTGATCGCGGCCCTGCAGAAGCAGGGCTACCACGTCGTCTCGGTCTCCTCGCTGCGCGGCGCGAACAAGCTGGAGGCGGGCTCGATCTACCCGGTCGGCTCGGAGAAGGACGACCTGGCGGCCGAAACGCCCGACTCCCCCGACGCCCCCGAGGCGGCCTCGCCCGAGGACGGCCTGTGAGCCAGTCTCCGGCCGAGCCGCTGCATCGGTAGCTCGACGTAGCGGTAGGTCAGCCAGCTCAGGCCGACCACGACGGCCAGGAAGGCCGCCGAGACCGAGAGCTGCACCGCCTGCGGCATGGCCGTCACGTCCCCGACGAGGGCGTGGAAGAGCCTCAGCAGCGGGTGGTGCAGCAGGTAGAGCGAGTAGCTGATCAGCCCGAGCCAGACGACGGGACGCGGCAGGCGACGTCCGCGCAGGGCCATGGCCCCGGCGAACGTCGCCGCCGCGAGCCCGACCGTGGCGAACCACACGCCCGGCTGGACCCACCACCAGCCCGCCTGGATCGACCACACCGGGGCGAGCGCCACGAGCACGGCGGCTGCGGCCACCGGGGCGATCCCGCCCGTGCCCTGCTCCCAGCGGCGGATCGCGGTCCCGGTGAACATCACCGCCAGGATCGTCGCCCCGAGCCACGGGACGAACCCCGAGAAGAGCGTCAGCACCACGGCCATCACGCCGAGCACGCAGGCGGCGACCGTACGGAACCGGCCGCCGACCACGCACGCCATGCCCACGCAGAACAGCACCCCGGCGACGTAGGCGGGCCACGGCCCCCCGAGCAGCGGCGCCGACAGCACCAGCCCGGCCCCGATCCCGACGACGCCGAAGACGACGGCGACGAGGCCGCTCCTGAGGTGCAGGCCGCGCACGAACAGCGCGGTCACCAGCAGGTAGAAGACCATCTCGTAGGAGAGCGTCCACATGGTGTCGGCCAGGCCGCCCATGTGCAGGACGTCCATCAGCATCGTGACGTGCCCCGCCACCCCCTCCAGGCCGCGCGGCACCTGCTCACGAACCGGCAGCCAGAACGCCATGACCAGGACGAACCCCACGACCAGCAGGTAGATCGGGTAGAGCCGGAACGCCCTGCTGATCCAGAAGGCGCGTACGTCCCCCCGCCCCTCCAGGGAGACCGGGATGATGTAGCCGCTGACCAGGAAGAACACCAGCACGCCGTACATGCCGAGGTTGAACCAGTAGGGCCTCAGGGCCGGCATGAACCACGGCAGCAGGTGTTCGAGCAGCACCGCGACCGCGCCGAGGCCGCGAAGCGCGTCCAGCCAGGCCAGTCGCTGGCCCGTCACAGGTGGTGGCGGCGCCGGGGTCGGCGTCGGAAGGGCGGCGGGGGGAGACATTCGCCCCAAGTTACCTTCTCGCTACCGACAGGACCCGACCGACTCCCCTCGTACACAGGACACTCCCAGGTTGACCGATAGGCGGCGTGAGAAGTACCGGTCAATGACTGATTCCCCGTTCCGCGATGCTCCGTAGCGTTATGACCTGCGAGAACGACCCCACTGCGGACGACGAGGAGAGATCGACATGACCGACGCCACCAAGCTGGTCGAGCGCTACCTGGCCATCTGGAACATCACCGACGACGCCGAGCGGCGCGCGGAGATCGACGCCGTATGGACCGAGGACGCCCGCTACGTGGACCCCCTGGTCGACGTCACCGGACGCGACGCGATCGACGCGACCATCGCCGCCGTCCAGCAGCAGTTCCCCGGCCTGGTCTTCACCCCCGGCGACGACGTGGACGCCCACCACGACCTGGCCCGCTTCACCTGGAAACTCGGTCTTGAGGGCGGCGAGGCGATCGTGGTCGGCTTCGACGTCGCGACGCTGACCGAGGACGGCCGGATCAGCACGGTCCACGGCTTCCTCGACCAGGTCCCGGCCTGACCCCCGGCGTCCGGGACGGCCCCGCCGCGCCGTCCCGGACGTTCCCAGAACCCCTCCCCGAGAAAGGCTCCTGACATGGCCCCCACCACCACGACCGGCCCCCTCCTCCGTCTGGCCCTGCGGCTCGACGCCGTCGTCACCGGCGTCAACGGCCTGGCCTACCTGCTGCTCGCGGGCCCCATCAACGACCTGCTCGGCCTGGCCGTACCCCTCCAGCGTGGTGTCGGTGTCTTTCTTCTGGTGTACGGCGTCGCGGTCTGGCTGCTGGCCATGCCGAAGACCGTCAACCGGGGTGCCGTGACCGCCGTCATCGCCCTGAACGCCCTGTGGGCCGTGGCGAGCGTCGTCGAACTTGCCCTCGGTGGGCTGGGCACGACGACCTTCGGGGCCGTCTGGGTGTTCGCGCAGGCCCTGGTCGTGGGTGGATTCGCCGCCCTGCAGTACGTCGCCCTCCGCGGCGACCGGTGAGCTGGGTGCGGAAAACGGCGCGGCCCCCGGAGAGGATCTCTCCGGGGGCCGCGCCGTGAGGTTCTACTCCCACTCGATGGTGCCCGGGGGCTTGCTGGTCACGTCGAGGACTACCCGGTTGACCTCGCGGACCTCGTTCGTGATCCGGGTGGAGATCCGGGCCAACACCTCGTAGGGAAGCCGCGACCAGTCGGCCGTCATGGCGTCCTCGCTGGAGACCGGACGCAGCACGATCGGGTGACCGTAGGTGCGGCCGTCACCCTGGACGCCGACCGAGCGGACGTCGGCGAGCAGCACCACCGGGCACTGCCAGATGTCCCGGTCGAGACCGGCCCTGGACAGCTCCTCACGGGCGATGACGTCGGCCTCGCGCAGGATCTCCAGGCGCTCGCGGGTGACCGCGCCGACGATGCGGATGCCCAGCCCGGGGCCGGGGAACGGCTGACGCCAGACCATCGCGGACGGCAGCCCGAGTTCCTCGCCCGCGCGGCGGACCTCGTCCTTGAACAGCGCCCGCAGCGGCTCGACCAGCGTGAACTGAAGGTCGTCGGGCAGGCCGCCCACGTTGTGGTGGGACTTGATGTTGGCGGTGCCCGTGCCGCCGCCGGACTCGACGACGTCGGGGTAAAGAGTGCCCTGGACGAGGAACTCGACCGGGCCGTCGGCGAGGATGGCACGCTGCTCGTCCTCGAAGACCCGGATGAACTCGCGTCCGATGATCTTGCGCTTCTCCTCGGGGTCGGTCACCCCGTCGAGGGCCTTCAGGAAGCGCTCCTGGGCGTCGACCACCCTGAGCTTGACGCCGGTGACATCGACGAAGTCGCGCTCGACCTGCTCGGCCTCGCCCTTGCGCAGCAGCCCGTGGTCCACGAAGACGCAGGTCAGCCGGTCGCCGATGGCCCGCTGCACCATCGCCGCCGCGACCGCGGAGTCGACACCGCCGGACAGGCCGCAGATCGCGCGGCCCTCGGGGCCGATCTGGGCGCGGATCGCCTCGACGGCGTCCTCGACGATGTTGAGCATCGTCCAGGAGGGGCGGCAGCCCGCCGCCTCAAGGAAGTGCTTCAGCACGGCCTGGCCGTGGTCGCTGTGCAGGACCTCGGGGTGGAACTGCACGCCGTACAGGCCGCGCCCCGGGTGCTCGAAGGCGGCGACCGGCGTCTCGGCGGTCGTGGCCGTGACGAGGAAGCCCTCGGGGGCGGCGGCGACGCTGTCACCGTGGGACATCCAGACCGACTGCGTGGCGGGCAGACCGGAGAAGAGCACGCCCTCGCTGGCCACGTCGAGCCGCGTCCCGCCGTACTCGGCGACGCCGGTCTTGGCCACCTGGCCACCGAGCGTCTGGGCCATGACCTGGAAGCCGTAGCAGATGCCGAAGGTGGGCACCCCGGTCTCGAACAGCCCCTCGGGGGCGGCCGGGGCACCCTCGGCGTAGACCGAGGAGGGGCCGCCGGACAGGATGATGGCCTTGGGATTCTTGGCCATCATCTCCTCGACCGGCATCGTCGAGGGGACGATCTCGGAGTAGACGTGGCATTCACGCACCCGTCGCGCGATCAGCTGCGCGTACTGCGCGCCGAAGTCGACGACGAGGACCGTGTCGAACTCAGACACAAGACCCCCAAAGAAAACACAGCGGTCCTCCCAGTCTATCGGCGCCCATCAGCGCGGTTACTCACCACCGCGAGCCCTTCCCCGGCGACCGGGCACCTGCCTAGGCGAGGGCGTTGCCGAGCAGGCCGAGGGGCGGGGAGCCGAGGTCGAGCATGGCGGTGTGGAAGCGCTTGGGCGTGAACCCCGTCCCCCACTCGGCCCTGGCCCGCGAGCGAAGATCGAGGATCTCCAGTTTTCCCCACGTGTACCGGCCGTAGGTCGGGTCGAAGGTAGCCCTGGACGCCTCGGAGAGGGCGGCGGGACCCGCCAGGTGGGTGTCGGCCTCGAAGCGCGCGGCCCCCTCCTGGACGGTCATCGCGCCGCTGTGGACGCCGATCGCGCAGGCCAGCCGGGTCACCCGGATCAATGCCTCAAGCCAGACGCCGATCTCGAAGCGCGGGTCCTCGGGGGCGAAGCCCTCCTCGACGCACAGCTCCTCCGCGTAGTGCGCCCAGCCCTCGATGAACGCCAGCGACATGAGCGTACGGCGCACCGGCGAGGGGACGTGCCGCAGGGCACGGCCGTGGGAGAAGTGCCCCGGGGCGACCTCGTGCACGTTGATCGCGGGAAGCGTGGTGGCGCTGAAGACCTCAAGCCACTCCTCGATGTCGCGCTCCGGCCACGACGGCTCGGGCGGGGTGACGTGATACCACGAGGGGGCCTCGGGTTCTCCGGGCGCGGCCCAGCTCATCATCGCCATCCCCCACCTGCGCGACTCCGGCGCGATCCCGACCAGGCACTCGCCGTCGTGGTAGGGCACCAGGTCCTTCTCCCTGGTGAAGGCGATGGCCCGTTCTGTGCCGACCCTGGCGGCCTCGATCACGCCGTCGATCCCCGGGTGGTCCTTGACCAGCTCGCGGGCGACGTCGAGCGGGGACCCGCCGCCCCGCCCCAGGCGCGCGCAGGACTCGGCCAGCCTGGCCAGCAGCCGGTCACGTTCGGCATCGGCCCGTACGGCCAGCGTGCCGAGATCGACGGGAAGACCGTCACCGGCCCCCATCAGCCTGGCCAGCCCGGCCGCCCCGAGGGAGGCGTCGGGGTCGCCGGAGCGGGCGGCCTCCTCCACGTGCTCGGCCAGGCGGGCGTGGGCCTTGAGCGCGGCCTCGCGCACCGAGGCGTCGGCGTCCGCGGGCACCCCGGCGGCCAGGCCGCGCACGGCGCCGAGCAGCGCGGTCGCGACGGGGGCGCTGAGCAGGTCGAGGGAGGTGATCGCGTGGTCGACGGCCTCCGGCCACAGGGCGAGGTGGGCGTTCCTCGCGGCGACCCGCTCCGCCTCCGGGGCGTACTCGCGGTCGTAGGTGGCCAGGTCGAGGTTCTCCAGGTGCGCCAGGGGGTTGCGCCGGTGCAGCTCCAGCTCGCCGTACCTGACCCGGGCGTCCTCCTCGAAGATCCGCAGGTGCGCCGCGTCGTGGGGGTCGGCGGGCGGCTCTCCCGCGCCGAGCGCGGCCAGCCCGGTGCGCACCCCTTCGGGGGAGAGGTCCTGGATGCGGCCGTCGTACTCGTGTCTGCCCGCCATCTCCCTGATCTGCGGGAGGGACAGGTCGCACACCGCGCGCAGGCGGCTGTCGAGTTCGCTCATGGCTCTGACGCTATATCAGGCGATCAGGGCGAATCCCCGGCTTTTTCCCGACTTGCTTGGCAGGAAAGCGATGGTTTTTGGCGCTTTATCGGCTCATAGGAAAACGCCAGAGAAAAGTAGTTTGACGAGCACAAATCCCCATTCGGTCCAGGAAAGAGGCTCCATGCGAAAGCTCGTCCTCGCCGTGCTGGCCGTCCTCTCCGGCCTCGCGCTCCTGTCCGTCCCCTCCACGGCCCAGGCCGCCCAGTCCACCAAGGCACTGGTGAGCTGCCCCGGCGACAAGGCGGAGACCGGCGACGGAATCACCGTCAAGGTCTACTACGTGCCCTACGGCAGCGGCTGCCAGGTCAACCACGTGCAGGCCTGGAGCGCCTCCGGCTCCAAGTACGGACACTTCAACCTCTTCGGCCCCTACGGCTGGTCGGACAACAGCCCCACCAAGTCCTGGGGCTGGGGTGAGCCGTACAACTCCTACCCCTGGGTGGTCGCCTGGTCCGGCCACCTGTGGTGCGCCAAGTTCTACGACGGCAACAACCAACCCGTGACAGACAACATCTGCGTCACCCTCTGACGCCCCCGCGCCGCCGTACCTCATGAGGCACGGCGGCGCGGCGGTTCACTCCCCACCTGCCGCTTTTACCGGTACGGCGGTTCACTCCCCACCTGCCGCTCCTACCGGTACGGCGGCTCGCTCCCCCACCTGCCGCTCCTACCGGTACGGCGGCGCGGCGGTTCACCCCCCAAGCTCGGTTATCCGGTCGAGTAGTGCGTGCAGTGTCTTGTCGTCGGTCGCGGGGGCCATGACGCTGGCCCGCAGGTGACGGACCCCGCCGATCTCGGCCGAGGTCAGGTGGAAGGCCCCGTCGGCCGTCAACGCCTCCCTGATCGCCGCCTGGTCGCCGCCGCCGTACCGGAAACAGACGATGTTGCTCTCCGGCTCGTACGGCAGCGCGAACCCGGGCCGCTCCCGGGCCAGTTCCCACAGGCGACGCGCGGTGGCGTACTGCCGCGCGACGTACTCCCCGAGCCCCCGTTCCCCCCGCCAGGCCAGGTTGAGGAAGATCTTCAGGCCGAGCTCGGCCTTGCTGCACTCGACGGTCCTGCCGATCGAGTCGAACCCCTGGTCCCCGTAGAACAGGTAACTCGCCCGCTGCCTGAAGGCCGCGTCCAGTGCGTCCCCACGCCTGACCAGCACGGCCGCCGCGAGACTTGAGGTGCGCAGCATCTTGTGCGCGTCCCAGGTCAGCGAGTCGGCCAGCTCGACCCCGTCGAGCAGGCGCCTGTGCCCCTCGGCCAGCAGCGCCGAGGCCCCGTGGGCGCCGTCCACGTGGAACCACAGGCCGTTGGCGGCGCAGAACTCCCCGATCCGCCGCAGGTCGTCGTACAGCCCCGTCCCGGTCGCGCAGGCCGCCGCGACCAGCGCCATCGGCCGCCGCCCCGCCCGCCGTACCCGATCGAGAGCCTCAGGCAGCCGCGCCACGTCGATCCGACCGAGGGAGTCGGTGTCCAGCGGCACGACGGCCCGCTCCCCCAGCCCGAGGATCGCCGCGGCCCGGGTGAGCGAGTAGTGCGCCGACTCGGGCGCGAGCAACGCCAGGTCTCCGGGAATCCCGTTCTCCCACGCGTCCGGTACGGCCGCCGCCCGCGCGGCCAGCAGGGCGGTGAGGTTGGCCAGCGACCCCCCGTGGGTGAGCACGCCCCCGCCCGCCTGGCCGTACCCGGCCTTGTCCAGCATCCAGCGCACGACCTCGAACTCGACGGTCGCGGCCGCGGCGCCCATCTCGTAGGCCGCCATCGGGTTGTTCGCGGCGCCGTGCACGAGGTCGGCGAGCGCGGCGGGGAAGTCGGGCGCGGCGATCTGGTGGCCGAGGTGACCGGGATGGTGGAACCTGGTCCCCTCGTCGAGGTAGACCGCCAGAAACTCCGCGTAGGCCTCCGGCGTCATCCCCCCTTCACGAATCCACCGCGCCAGATCCAGCCGCTCCGCCAACTCCCCCGGCCCCCGCCGCCCAACGACGGCCCCCAACCCCCGCTGACTACCGTCCACATAGTCAGCCACCCGCCCAACGGTCACACCCGCCGCAGCGACGAACTCCTCAACATTCCAAACCACACCCGGATACTGGAGGAATTCGCCGCGAATCTCCACTTTCGCCATGGTCACCGTGATCTCAGCTGGACGACTCTGGCCCCGGGGTAGGTGTAAATCGACCAGGAACGTCGAGGGCAGGAAGGAACCACTTCGACTCCATCACTTCATCAGACAGACAGGCCATCCAGGCGATCGCGGGCACTCCGCGCGAAGAGCGTCACCCCTGCCCGATCCAGAGCACCGACGAGGTCTATCGTGGTCATGGGCGGGCGCCGCTTCCCCGCCGCCATTCGCCTCAGAACCCCCAGCACCTCACGAGGGCTCCGGCTCAGCAACGAGCACAAATACGCGTCAGGATCAGCGACGGTCACCCCGTACCGGGCGAGGAAAGCCGCCGGGAAGTCCGCGAGATTCCAGGTCACCAGGACACGTACGCGGCCTGCGACGGCAGCAGCCATGTGGTGGCAGTCGTCCGGATCAGGCCCTTCCATCTGAGCGAGCAGGTGCTTGTAGTCGTCGTCGGGAACCCGACTGTCAGCGAAGAACTCCCGGATCGCCGCGCTGATACCCGCCGCCGCAGGCGCGGAGCGCTGTCGCTCTCGCACGATGACCCGCTCCCACTCCGCCAGCAGGTGATCACTCCAGACCAGAGTGTGCACCGCGTCCTCGGTCAGGGCGAGCATCAGGTCCATCAGCGAGAACGGGAAAAGCACGTTGGTGTCGACGAAGACACGGGCCATCGGCCAGTCTCCAGGAAGGTCAGTAGGGCAGGTCCACCTCTTCGGCGAGTTCCATGATCCTGCGCCGACCTTCCGCGCGCCGTTCACGTCGAGCCTGGAACTCCAGGACATCCGTGAGGCGGACCAGACGGTGACGACTGCCGGGCAGGTGCTGGGAGGGAATCTCGCCCTCGTCGAGCAGACGGGCGACGAAGGGGCGTGACAGCCCGAGCACCCGGGCGGTCTCACTCGGGGTCAGCCTGGTCTCCATCGGGAGCGCGAGGACGGCGTTGCCCTTCGCGAGGTCGTGAGCCGCGGCCAGCACGAGAGCGAGAAGAGATTCGGGCAGCACGACGTCACGGCTGTCGGGTCCGCGCAGCACCAGCTGCGCGTCCTCGGCGACGTCCCCGAGGTGGGCCAGCAGCTCACGATCGTCGCTGTCGGCCTCGACACGGACGGCATTGGCGAGAACTCCGGCACGAGCCACGAGCACCTCCTGCAGGATAACTGCAATAAGTGTAACCGACAGCGCCCCTGGCTCCCTACGATCGGGATCATGCGAATCGATCTGTTCACGGTCGTCGTGGACGACTACGACCCGGCTATCGAGTTCTTCGTCGGGGTGCTTGGCTTCGAGCTGGCCGAGGACTCGCCGTCCCTGACGAACGACGGGCGGCCCAAGCGATGGGTCGTCGTCCGTCCGCCCGGGGCGGAGACGGGCATTCTCCTCGCCCGTGCGGACGGCGACCACCAGGCGCCGCCGTCGGGAACCAGGTGGCGGGGCGGGTGGGGTTCTTCCTGCGGGTCGACGACTTCGACGCGGCCTACCGGCGGATGACGGCCGCGAACGTCAGGTTCGTAACCGCCCCCCGCGCCGAGCCGTACGGCCAGATCGCCGTCTTCCTCGACATCGCGGGCAACCGCTGGGACCTCCTCGGCCCGGCCTGACCGCGGCTAGGAGCAGGTGCTCGCGGGCGGGGAGCAGTGCTTGACCTCGGGATAGCGGGGAGAGGGGGCGTCCAGCAGGGGTTGCGGTCTGCCGCGTAGGTGGCGGTCGAGGAAGGCGAGGACGTACTCCCTGGTGATCTTCAGGGAGCGGGTGCCGGACAGCTCACCGTCATGCGGGACACCGAGTTGGTCGGCCAGCGGGATGAGGTCGGTGAAGGAGGAGTGCTCGGCCCCGGTGACCGTGAGCCAGCGTTTCCAGCCGGTCAGGAGCTTCCAGTCACGGTCCCACGCGGGGCTTCCACCTCCCGGGGTGTGCCCCTGCGACGCCAGGAACATGAACGGTCGCGCCAGCCCCTCCTGAGGGATCGGGGCGTAGGTGTTGCCGTCCATGTCGATCCCCGCGCGCACCCGGTCGTCCTTCACCATCGCCGCCAGCGAGCTCGCGCCGCCCAGCGAGTGACCCGCCATCGCGATCCTGGTGGGGTCGATCAGGGAGGCGCCCGCCCACTTCGGACGGGGACCGGTCAGCTCGTCGAGCACGAAGGAGACGTCGGCCGCCCGTACGGCCACCGCCTTCTCCCCGAAACCCTCCTCGTGATCGACCTCGCACGCGACACAGGTGGTGAACCGCCCGTCGGGGAAGCTCGTACCCCGGCTCTCGTAGGTGTGGTCGATCCCGGCCACCACGTATCCCCTGCTCGCCAGTTCCTCCGCCAGCGCCGTGAGGGTCTTGCGTGACCTGATGAAGCCCGGAGAGAGCACCACCAGCGGCAGCCCGTGCCTGCGCCCCGCGGGCCTGGCGCCGAGGAAGGCGTTGGTCCGCGCCTCACCGAGGATGCCCGGTGGCAGGTCGGTGATCCCCTCCCCTCTGATCAGGGCCTCCGACTCCTGCACCGTCATGTACGGCGCCCGCCGCCCGCTCCTCCCCACGGCCGGGTACCACACGGAGACCATCAACTCCCTGACCTTCACGGCCGGAACCCACGGGTCGGACCGGGAGGTGTCCTTCAGGTGGAGGGAGACGGTACCGACCGGATGAGGCCCGGCCGGCGCGGGCAACCTCGGCGTGACAACCGAAACAGCTTCGGAGCCGGAAGCGACGGTGGCGGAGGCGGGGGTCGTCGAGGTGAGGAAGGCCAGCAGACCGACGACGACAGCCGTGCCGCGCCGTACGGCCCGCCCGCTCGTTGTCCGTCCGGGACCAGGAATCGCCGTGCCGTACCGGCCGGTCTCATTAGTCATGAAATATCCGTCCTTCCCCATCGGAACGGCTCCCCTGAAAGGACAGCCGGAAGACGAGAACGACGGTAGGCGCGGCCGATCCCCATTCGCGTCGGCCATCAAACCGATATTGGATACCTCCGGAAAACGACCGATTCATGAAATCGTCCGCGCGGTGTACTTCTCGGGAAGGGAAGGGTGGTCTTCTTGGCGGATGTGGGGGCGGGGTGGTGGAGGCCACAATGGGCGGGTGGTGGCAGAGGGACGACGGTCGTGGAGGCGGTACGCGCTTGAGGTGCTACGACCGGCGGGGGAACCCGTCATGCCGTCCCGCAGGTCGATCGTCACCGACGTGCTGCTGGCCCTCGCGCTGACCGTCCTCGCGTTGGTCGCGGCGGTGAACTTCCCCGGTGGGAACCGCGACGACCACGGCGCTCCGCAGCCCCTGGCCGGAGTCCTGCGGCTGCGTCCCGACGCGCCGAAAGGCGGTGCCGTACCGGCCGTGCCACCCGCCGTGGTGTTCGGCATCCACGACGAGGACGGCTCGGAGCCCACCTGGCCCAAGGTCTACGAGCCGCCCGCGATCCTGGTGGTGCTGACGGCGCTGCCGCTGGCGCTTCGGCGCCGTTTTCCGCTGACCGTCTTCTGGACGGTGCTGACCGCCGCGCTGGTCACCTACGCGGGCGCGACCTGGATCACCGTGCTGGCCTGCGCCGTCGCGGCCTACAGCGCCGTCGCGCACAGCCGCAACCGGGTGGCCGCGGTGGCCGGGCTGCTGCTGGCCGCCATGCTGGCCGGGGGTGCCTTCGAGGGCGTGGCCCCCCGGCTGCCCGGCTGGTTCGGTCCCTCGGCCCTGCTGCTGGGGGCCGGGGTCGTCGCGAGCCTCGTCCACGTCTGGCGGCAGCGGCTCAGGGCGAGCAGGCGCAGGATCGAGGAGCTGCGCCAGGCCCAGGAGGAGACCACCCGCAGGGCCGTCGAGGCCGAACGCGCCCGCATCGCCGGGGAACTCCACGACGTCGTGACCCACAATGTGAGCGTGATGGTGATCCAGGCCGGTGCGGCGCGCAAGGTGATGGGGACCGATCCCGGAATGTCGCGGGAGGCCATGCTCGCGATCGAGGCGAGCGGCAGGACCGCCCTGGCCGAGTTGCGGCACGTCATGGGCCTGCTCGCGGGTCCGGCGGGGGGACGCTACGCCGACCCCGGTGAGGGTCTCGAACCGCAGCCGGGGCTCGACCGGCTGAGCACCCTGGTCGAGCGGGTCCGTGCCGCGGGGACGCCGGTGGACGTCACGCTGTCGCCGCCTCCCGAGCCGCTGCCTCCCGGGATCGACCTGGCCGCCTACCGCGTCGTCCAGGAGGCCCTGACCAACACGATCAAGCACGCCTCGGGGGCGGCGGCGTCCGTCGTGATCCGCCACGACGGCGACTGGCTGAGGATCGAGGTCACCGACACCGGCGCCGGACGCCCCGCCCTCTCGGCGACCGGCGACGGCAGGGGGCTGATCGGCCTGCGCGAGCGGCTCGCCCTGTACGGCGGAAGCCTGGAGGCGGGGCCCCGGGGCCGTGGCTACCGGCTCGTGGCCCGCCTGCCCAGGACGACCTCGTGACCCGCCCTCCCGAGTGGTCCATGGACCGGCCGCCGCGCGTCGTCATCGCCGACGACCAGGCGCTGGTCCGCACCGGGTTCCGGATGATCCTCACCGCGGACGGCGCCGAGGTCGTCGGGGAGGCGGCGGACGGGGCCGAGGCGATCGACGCCGTACGGCGCACCAGCCCCGACGTGGTGCTCATGGACATCCGGATGCCGCAGATGGACGGCCTTGAGGCCACCCGGCGGCTCATGGCCGAGGAGGGGCAGGAGACGCGGGTGCTCATCCTGACCACCTACGACCTCGACCACTACGTCTACGCCGCCCTCGCCGCGGGGGCCAGCGGTTTCCTGCTCAAGGACGTCACCCCGGAACACCTGGTCTCCGCCGTACGGCTGGTGCGCACCGGGGACGCCCTGCTCGCGCCGTCCATCACCCGCCGCCTGGTCGAGCGGTTCGCCCGCCGTGAGGAGCGCGAGGAGGCGGGGACCGACGCGTCGCACCGTGACCTGTCCGAGCTGACGCCACGGGAGCTTGAGGTGCTGCGCCTGCTCGCCACCGGGCTGAGCAACGCCGAACTGGCCGAACGGCTGACGCTCAGCACGACGACGGTCAAGACGCACGTCGCGCGCATCCTGGCCAAACTGGGGCTGCGCGACCGGGTCCAGGCCGTTGTGCTCGCCTACGAGACCGGCCTCATCTCCCCGGGCGGACACGCCTGAACGTCCGAGGGGTACGGCGGCGCGGGCCGGGGAAGGGCGCCGCCGTACCGGATGGGGACCGGCCCCGCGACGAGAGCGGGGCCGGGCCTGTCACGCGGCGTGCCGGTGGATGGTGATGATCGTCTCGGTGCCCTCCCCGTCCACGACGTCGAAGACCCGTGGCGTCTCCGCCGAGACGGTGTCGGCGAGGATCTTCCTCGGGTGTTCGATGCCGTGGCGGAGCACCACCGGGTAGCGCGGGTCGCGTCCCCCGACGCCGACGGAGAAGATGTCGTCCCTGTCGTCGTACTCGATGTAGGCAAGGGGAAGCTTCTCCGCCTGGTAGAGGTCGCCGGACGAGGAGTCCAGCACCTCGATCGTCACCTCCGAGCCCTCGTACTGCTTCGTCAGGCCGTCCAAGAACGGGCGCCACTCCTCGCGCGGCACCTCGGGTCGTTCCTGAGCCATCTGCCAGCCCCTCTCGTCGGAAACGACAACCGCCTCTCTCCATGCTGGTCGGCTTCCGGTCCCACCACATCCCACGAACGGACGGGTCTGGCCTACTCCTCGCCCGGGGGTGAGGGCATGGGGAGGTAGACCTTTCCGCCCTCGTTCCTGAACTCCTCGGCCTTGGAGCGCATCCCGGCCTCGATGGCCTCGACGTCGGTCAGGCCGTTGCGTTCGGCGTAGGCGCGCACGTCCTGGGTGATCCGCATGGAGCAGAAGTGCGGACCGCACATGGAGCAGAAGTGCGCGGTCTTCGCCGGGGCGGCGGGCATGGTCTCGTCGTGGAAGGAGCGGGCGGTGTCCGGGTCCAGGGAGAGGTTGAACTGGTCCTCCCACCGGAACTCGAAGCGGGCCTGCGACAGCGCGTCGTCCCAGGCCTGCGCCCCGGGATGCCCCTTGGCCAGGTCTGCGGCATGGGCCGCAATCTTGTAGGCGATCACCCCCGCCTTGACGTCGTCACGGTCGGGCAGGCCAAGATGCTCCTTCGGGGTGACATAACACAGCATCGCCGTGCCGTACCAGCCGATCATCGCCGCGCCGATGGCCGAGGTGATGTGGTCGTAGCCCGGCGCGATGTCCGTGGTCAGCGGCCCCAGCGTGTAGAACGGCGCCTCGGAGCACAGCTCCATCTGCAGGTCGACGTTCTCCTTGATCTTGTGCATGGGCACGTGCCCCGGCCCCTCGATCATGACCTGGCAGTCGTGCTCCCAGGCGACGTGGGTCAGCTCCCCCAGCGTGCGCAACTCGGCGAACTGCGCCTCGTCGTTGGCGTCGTAGATCGAACCGGGCCGCAGGCCGTCGCCGAGGGAGAACGTCACGTCGTAGGCGGCGAGGATCTCGCACAGCTCCGCGAAGTTGGTGTAGATGAAGTTCTCCGCGTGGTGGGCCAGGCACCAGGCCGCCAGGATCGAACCGCCCCGGGAGACGATGCCCGTCTTGCGGTTCGCGGTCAGCGGCACGTAGGCGAGCCGTACGCCCGCGTGCACGGTCATGTAGTCGACGCCCTGCTCGCACTGCTCGATCACGGTGTCGCGGAAGACCTCCCACGACAGGGCCTCGGGTTTGCCTCCCACCTTCTCAAGCGCCTGGTAGATCGGCACCGTACCGACCGGGACCGGGGAGTTGCGCAGGATCCACTCGCGGGTCTCGTGGATCCGCTTCCCGGTGGAGAGGTCCATGATCGTGTCGGCCCCCCAGCGGGTGGCCCAGCGCATCTTCTCGACCTCCTCCTCGATCGAGGAGGACACGGCCGAGTTGCCGATGTTGGCGTTGACCTTCACCAGGAAGTTGCGCCCGATGATCATCGGCTCGCTCTCCGGATGGTTGACGTTCACCGGCAGTACGGCCCGGCCCCTGGCGATCTCGTCGCGGACGAACTCCGGCTCGACGCCCTCGCGCAGCGCGACGAACTCCATCTCCGGTGTGATCTCCCCGCGTCTGGCACGGGCCAGCTGGGTCTGCCGCGTCGGGTGGGACAGCGTTCCGCCGCAGGACTCCCTCCCTCCACAGGCAAGCGTCTCCCCGGCCTGTCGCCAGGCCGATCTGAGCGGCGGCAGCCCCTTCTCCGGGTCGGTGTCGTACTCCGGATCGGTGTACGGCCCCGAGGTGTCGTACAGGACGACGGACGATCCGTCGGTCAGCGAGATCTCGCGCATCGGCACACGGATGTCCGGCCGCGAGCCGACAAGATAGACCTTCCTCGCATTCTGGTTCTGGGCAGCGTTCTGGACATTCTGGGCAGGTGGCACCATAGGACAACTACTCCCTACGCCGGCATTACCCGGTCAGGTTCAGCGGTCGGCAGCGGCGGTAGCTGCCCTCTCAGCCCGGTTGCCCCGAGCTCCCGCGTTGGCATACGTGCCGAACTGAGATCATCCTCAGTTCGCGCCCCAATGATGCCCCATTCACCTTTCTGGGGCTACCTTCTGTCCTCTTGTGGCTATTTTGTGTACGGCGTGCGGGCGAAGCTTCTGACCAGATCGATCCGCAGGCTGACCAGGTGATGCCTTCAGCTCGGGACGCCACGTTGCCACTCTGAGGGCATGCCCAGCGCCCTCATCGCCATCGACGTCCAGAACTCCTTCCTCCACCTCCCCGACTGGCAGTACACCTCACGACCGGACATCGTCTCCCAGGTCAACCGCCTGGCCGCAGCGGCCAGGGACGCGGGGGACGAGGTCGTCTGGGTGCTCGGCTCGCGCCCAGGATCGGGCTCCGTCTTCGACCCGGCCCGAGGATTCGTCCGCCTGATGGACGGCGTCGAACCCCTCCCCGGCGAGCCGGTCCTCACCAAGACCGCGCACAACGCCTTCACCACCACCAACCTCCAGCAGTACCTCACCCAGCGCGGCATCAGGAAGCTGACCATCTGCGGCATCCGGACCGAGCAGTGCTGCGAGACCACCACCCGCATCGCCTCCGACCTGGGCTTCGAGGTCGACTTCGCCATCGACGCCACCGCGACCACGCCGATCCCGCACCGCTCCGCCCCCGACGGCCTGTCCTTCCCCGACCTCATGCGGGACCCCCGCACCCTCGGCGTGGACCAGATCACGGCCCGTACCGAATACGCTCTTTCAGGTCGTTTCGCCACCATCAGGACCGTGGACCAGCTCACCGGAAACTAGGAGGTGCCGGTCATGCCGAGAGTCGTCTTCCTGCTCATCCCGCAGGTGCACCTCCTCGACGTGGCCGGACCCGCCCAGGTCTTCTCCACCGCCGACGACCTCGGCCACCCGCACACGCTCACCTACGTCGCAGAGGACGACGAGGTCGCCACCGTGCAGGGGCTGACCCTGCGAGCCGAGACCAGTTGGCCGTCCCTGACCCCCGACGACCTGGTCATCGTGCCCGGCTGGCGCGGCCCGACCCGCCCCGCGAGCCAGCAGGCCCTGCGCCACCTGCGCGAACACCACGCGTCCGGCGGTACGGTCGCCAGCGTGTGCGCGGGTGCCGACGCACTGGGCCGCGCCGGGCTGCTCGACGGCCGCCGCTGCACGACCCACCACGCCGTCCAGGACGAACTCGCCCGCCTCTACCCCCGCGCGGTGGTCGTCAAGGACAGGCTGTACATCGAGGACGACCGGATCGTCACCTCGGCGGGCGTGGCCAGCGGAACCGACATGGCCCTGCACCTGATAACCACCCGCCACGGCCCGTACGCCGCGGGACAGGTCGCCCGCGCCATGCTCGTCCACACCCACCGCGACGGTACGGCGGAGCAGATCAGCCCACTGCTGCGCTGGCGCTCACACGTGGACGACACCGTCCACCGCATCCAGGACCTGATCGAGGTCCGCTTCACCGAACGGCTGCCGCTGAGCCTGCTGGCCGAGGCCGCCGGATGCAGCGAACGTACGGTGACCCGCCTGTTCAGCCAGGCCACCGGCCTCACCCCCCTGGCCTACCAGACCGCCCTACGCCTGGAACGCGCGGAACACCTCCTCGGCCGGGGAGCCACCGTCGAAACCGCAGCCCGCGCCGTAGGCTTCGTCGACGCCCGAATGCTCCGCAGACTCCGCGCCCGCACGGCGCCTTCCGCCGGTCGGTGAAGCCGATCGTCGCACTGTTGGTGCTACGGATTCACCACGCACCGGACGGCATGGATGAACCCGCGCCGGCGGGACCGGCGCGGGCTGGCCATCGCTGGCCGGACGAGGCGTGTCAGGACGCGTCGAGAGCGAGGGCGATGTCGGTGACGGACAGGGGGAAGACTCCGACCTGGGTGGCGGCACCGGTGAGCAGGTCGACCGTGTTGAGCGTCGCGTCGCCGTTCGGGAGGACAAGGGTGGCGTAGGCCGAGTTCGAGACGGTCTTGCCGTTGCTCAGCTTGCTGAAGATGTCGAGGCCCGCGTTGACGCCGACAGACGTGCCGAGTGCACCGGTCGGGGCCAGCAGGCCGTTGTTGGCCGGTGACTGGACGACGACCTGGGCGGTCGCCGTGTTGATGTCGAACAGGGTGGTCGAGGTGGCGCCGTTGAGGTCGTTGTTGGTGTAGGCGGCGGCGGTGACTCCGGTGATCGCCGGGGCACCCGGAGCGGAGCTCAAGGAGTAGTCCGACACCGTCGCGCCGTTGCCGAGATTGTGCCGCAGGTTCTGGCCGGTGTTGCTGATCACGCGCAGCCGGTCGGCGGCGGGATTGAAGTCGACGTCGAAGGTCGTGCCGTTCAGCCCGACGCTGAGCTGGGAGACCTTTGCGACGACCACCTCGGGGACGCTGGGGCTCGGGAGCGAGATCGTGTAGATGCCGCCCTGGTTGCCGACGGCGTAGAACTTACCGTCCTGCACACGGAAGTCGATTCCGATGACGACGGTGTCGTTGACCAGCCCGGTGATCTTCCTGACCCAGTCGAGTTCTTCGGGATTGTCTGTCTTGAACGCGGCCATCAGCTTGCCGTCATTGAGGATGCCGAACGCCTGCAGCGAGGTGGCCGCGTTTGGAGTGGGGCTTGCCGCCGAACTGGCCCCCGCAGGCCCGACGGCGATCGCCGTCGCGGCCGCCAGTGCGATCGCCGCGGCGACTCCTCTTTTGATCCGTCCCTGCATTGGTTCCTCCCCATCGAGTTGTGCCGGAAAATTCAGCCGGCAGCCCTTCGCCTGGGCTCACCGACGCTGCCAGCGGCAACAGAATGGCCTGGAGATGGGAGCACTGTCGTCGTGACATGTGTGGAAGTGCTCTGCCGCGGCCAAGGGGAAATTGTCATTTCTCGCAAGCCGTTACGGTTATGTGACTCGACTTTGAGCAAGGCTCGCGATGGCGCCGATCCGGTCTTCACTTATGCGCTTTATGGCTACGCGAATCGCCCGGTAAGAGTTGTTGTGCCGCGACCACAATGTTGTGTTATCGCCGTCGCCCCGGCCCTATGGCCACCCGGATCGTTCGTATGGTGGGCGTCACGTCGTGGCGGGTTACCATAAGGACGCTCTCGGCCAATTCGGACAAACCTGGCCAAAGGATTTATTCGCTGGTGTGGTGCGTGTGATGCCGCCCGCATAAAGGGAGAGACCGATCGGCGTGAGCGATCTTTTGCGGTTGTTGATGAAACGATCCGACGCCAATGCGCGAGCGGAAGTGAGCGCGTACATACGTGAGCTGCCGGAGTATCGCAGGGAGACCGCCAACTCGCGGGCGTACGCGGAGACGCTGGATTACGCCGTCTGGTTTCGCCGACGCACGATCGAGTGCGTCAGCGAAGATCAATCGCTCGTGGCGGGGGACCTGTCCTTCATCGGGAGCATCGGTCAACAGCGTGCGCGGCATGGGTTCTCCGTTCATACGGCACGGCGTGTGCTGACATTGCACGCCAATTTGATGCTCCGCGAGTTCTACGACGCGGCCGAAGGTCAGGACGTACAGGAACTGCTGCACCTGTTGTCGTGGTTCGGCACCCAGGGCACGCCAGGCACCGCCGCCTATCTCCAGCCGTACATGGACGAGGAGCAACTGCGCCTTTCGCTGGCGACTCGGGTGCGCACGCTCACCCAGCTACTGCTCACCGGCGACGCCACCGCCCCTGACCTCGCGCGCAGCCTGGGGGTCGGCCTGCACGACCACTACCTGGTGGTCATCGTCAGGGTGCCGAGCCGGTTGTTCGGCCCAACCGACACCGCTCACGACGATCTCATCGCGAGCGTGTTCAAAGACCACCTCGTACCACTGTCCTGGCAGCAACCGGACGAGTTACTCGCCCTGGTGCCGCACGACGGCTCCGTGTCCCTGTCCCCCCTGTCGTTGTCGCCCATGACGTCCGACGGAGACCGGCTCATGAGCCTGGTCCGCGAGATCGTGGAACGGGTGGGCCGACCATGCGCGGTGGGGACGGCCGCCGGCCCGATGAACGCCCTGAACAGGACGGCGGACCTGGCACGACGCGTGGCCCATGTCGCACCGTTGGAGACCGCACCGCGAACCCTCTCCGGAGTCGCCGACGTGTTCGTCGAACTCGGTGCCGCACAACTCACCGAGGTCGACGGCTGGTTGCGTGAGATCGCCTGCCGCCTGGCAAACGGCCCTGACCTGGTGATGACACTGGACGCCTACTACCGCGCCGACATGAACCGGCTCGCCGCCGCGACCGCCCTGCACATCCATCCACGAACGCTGGACTACCGCCTGCGACGCGTCCGCGACCTGGTCAACGTCGACCCCGGCTCGGTGCGCGGTGTGCGGATCTTGAGCACCGTCGTCGCCCGGATACTGGCCGGTGCCTGGCCTCAAGCCCAGGGGCCGGTTCCTCCCGCCCCGGCGTTCTGAGCGCCCTGGCATTCTGAAGTGCCGCATCGACCTCGCGGGCAGCGGTGCCGGACTCTCCATCCGCCCCACCGCCCTGGATACCCGGGACGTGCCTGACGGTCAGGACTCCAGCTCGATGCGTTCGAAGATGTCGGCGTCGGTCTGCCGTTGCCATTCGGGGAGGTCGTCCCAGTCGGCGACGTAGGACGGCTTGGGGTCGGGGATGTGCTTGTGGATCTGGGCGATCCAGCACAGGGCGACGAAGCGCCCCTTCTGCTCACGGGTGAGCTTGCCGGTGTTTCCATCGCTGACCCTGATGAAGTCGGCCACCTGCCCGTAGACCGCCGTGGCGGCCTCGCGCTCCCAGTCGGGGGTCTGGTCCCACGGCGTGACGTAACCGGGCTTCGGCTCACCGGGAAAATGCTTCAGAACACCGGCGATCCAGGCTTCCCGAAAAACACGGCCATTCTCGTTCGGGGTGCTCATCGCGAAAACCTCTCGTTCAGACGGAACCGGACAACTGAGAGTGACGGGCGGTGCGGAGTTCTTCGTGGAACTGGCGTACCTGCGGTTGTTTGGGCCATTGCCGCATCAGGGTGTCGGCGAGGTTGTCGAGTTCGGTCATGACGTGTTCTGAGGCGGATCTGCGGGCGTCGGTCAGGGCGCCGAGTCCGGCGAAGGCCGCCGCGTCCGGTTCCTGGGCGGCGGCGTGGGCGGCGCCAAGGCGGGTCAGGTAGACAGCGCGGTCTCTGCGGTGTGAGGTCGGAATGGTGGTGATCCTGCTCTGCAGGATGGTGACCGCTCGTCCGGGCTGTCCCGCGTCCACGTAGCAGGTGGCGCGCTGCATGTCGGCGAAGTCGCCGGTGAAGAACCTCAGGTAGGGCGGGTCGGTCTCGGTGCGTCCCGTGGTGATCAGTTCGGTTGCCTCGTCGAGGTGGGCGGCGGCCACCGTGCCGGTGAGCGCGTGTCCGCGTGCCTCGTAGGCCTGGGCGATGCCGCGCAGCACCGGAGGGATCGTCCAGGAGGCGTTGCGGACTGCCATGGTGAGGTCCATCGCGCGGGTGTGGTCTTTCCTGTCGAGAGCCAGGCTCGCCGTACGGATCATCATGTAGGCAGCCATGGAGGTGTCCCCGGCTTCCATGGCCCAGGTGGTCGCGCGGTTGGCCCACTGCTGGCAGCCGTTCAGGTCGGCGCTCTCGCGCAGGAGCCAGCTGATGTGCTCGGCGTACTCGCTCTGGATCCGCCGCAGTTCCTGGCGTGCGACGCCGGGAGTCTCCTGGCGGGCCTTTTCGATGCCGTGCAGTTCGCGCTGGAGCACGGAAAGGTGGGCGGCCGGGGGCAGCAGGTGGTGACCGGCCTGGTGGGCGTTGAGGACATGCCGGTAGTAGGTGGCGCCTCGTGCGGTGCCGGAGGCCGTCACCGGTTCGGCCAAGGCGGCGCCTGGGACCAGAGCCGCCAGCCCGCCCGCAGCCAGTAGTTCGGTGAATTCACGACGGGAGAGTTTCACGGCGACAATCCCTTCGCCGGTCGGGACATCAAAAGTGATGACCGTGGCGTCATCGGCTTTTCCAGGGTAGCTGTCGCTTTCCACTGTCAACAGGACGTCGGCCAGCAGTTCACCGATTTCCGGAGGCGGCAGCGGCAGCTTCCGGTGCGGGCCGAGGAGAAGGTCGTCGACCAGGCACCTGTACAGGCTCGCCAGCCGTACCAGGTCCTCGTAGGAGGGCGGCCGGGCCGAGGCGGACGACTCGGAGCCCGGCCCCTGCCAGCACTCCCAGTAGGAGACCTGCTTGAAGGTCTTGGGAGGGTCACTGGGCCATTTCCTGTTGTACAGCTCGGCCACCTCGGCCTGGGTGAGGCCCGTGGCGTGCCGGAAGGCCATCAGCGGAGTGACGCCGAACCGTTCGGCCATCACCGCCGCGATCTGCCGGGTCGGGACTCCGCGCTGTTGCAGTATCCGGCGCAGTTCCCTAACCTGGCGACGACCACCCGCGGCATCCATTCGGATATGTCCCTTTTTCTTTATGGGTGAACAGACCAGAACCGACCGTACGCCGTTGATGGCTCTTCGTGCTCCCCTTGTCGCGGGGAATTTCGAGTATTACCGCTCCCCCTTCGCCGGGGTGGGAAAGCGCTTCGTTTCGCTGTTCCGTACAGGGTGTTCACCACTCTCACCCGGAGCGACGAATGATCCTCACCACCACCTACCACGATCAGACGACCATCAGTCGTGACCGCCCAACCAGCGCGGCTGAGGGGATGACGCCGTGATCGGGCGGCATCGGGACGGGCAGCCTGTGACGGCGGTCTACCGGAGGGTGTGGGACGGTCCGGCTCGGGCTGAGGCTGAGGCGTTGGGAAGTGCCTCGCCGGGGTGGACGGTGCTCTACAGCCTGAGCCAGCGTCGCTTCCATGCCTTCTGCGCCTGGCCCTCCCCCCAGCCGGTGACCCTCAGCGACGACACCGTCGAGGGACTGGAGGAACGGATACGCGAGGCCGAGACGCTCCTGATCTCCGAAGGTCTGCCGCATTCGTCGGGGAGCGCGGCATGATGCCGTTGAGCTGCGATGCCGTACGGCAGGCTCATCCTGGGCGGCTGGTCTTCCACAACCCGGCGACCGGCGTGTGGAGCGCCTACCGCAGCAGGCCGTACCCCGGGGACGTGTCGCCGGTGCGGGCAGGCTTCATGGACGCAACCCTGGGCGCCCTGGCTTCCCTGCTGGTTCCGCCGAGCATCAGGGACGTCGCCGCAACTCGCGCCCTCCGCACCCGGCCACCCGGACTGCGCAGGTTGCCGCGCTCCTGAGGCCGGTACGGCGGGCAGGAGGAACTCGCTGCCCGCCGTACCTCATGAACGTGCGGTTCAGGTTGGAGGGACCTGGGCCGCACACCTCCGCAAGGCGGTTCTCACACACTCGGAACATCCGGCGTGTTGGGGAAGGTCGAACCGCCTCGCGCCGGTCCCGGATCGCAGCGGGACCGGCCTCCTCCAGGGTGCCCGGCTGGATGCTCCCCGGCTCGGGCCGGGCACCCCCACCCTCTCACCTTCACCGCCGTACCGCCCTCGGAACGGGGATCACCATGACCGAGTACGAGCAACGTCTGATCAGTCTGCTCGTCGGCACGCACCTCGGCTGGCGCTACGAGGCCCGTGCCCTGCCCCGACTGCCCAGATCGAACATCTCCATCATCGCCTCTTCCGGAGAAGACGTGAAACGCAGCACGCTCAAGTTCGCATGGTGGGAGATCACCGGCAGGTGCCAGCTCGCCTGTGATCACTGTTATGCATCGTCGGGCCCCAACGGGAGCCAGGGAACCATGACCGACGCCGACTGGCGACGGGTCATCACCCAGACGCGGGAAAGCGGCGCGGAAATGGGACAGTTCATCGGCGGCGAGCCGACACTGCACCCGAGCCTCTCCGACCTCGTCGCCCACGCGCTCGACACGGGAATGGAGGTTGAGATCTACACCAATCTCGTGCACGTCACCCCGGCCATGTGGGAGACGTTCCAGCTTCCTGGAGTACGGCTGGCCACCTCCTACTATTCCGACCATCCCGAAGAACACAGGTTGATCACCAAGCGTCCCTCCCTCAGGGCGACGACAAGAAACAGCGCCCGTTTACGAGAACTCGGTATCCCGCTCCGCGTAGGAGTGGTCGAGGTTCTTGAAAGACAGCGGTCCCGGCAGGCCGTCGATATTCTGAAACAGCTCGGCATTTCCGAAGTCGGCTACGACAATCTCAGGGAGGTGGGGCGCGGAGTTCGGGAGAACGGCCCTGATGTCGAACAGCTCTGCGGTCGCTGCGGGCAGGGACAGATCGCCGTCTCCCCGACGGGAGAAGTGTGGCCGTGCGCGTTCTCCAGATGGATGCCGCTCGGTAACGTCCGTCAGGATTCTCTGATGGATATCGCTCGGTAGCGAGCGATTCTCCGAGGTCACGGAAAGTCTGCGGGACGTGTTCAGTGCCCGCGCCACCTGCGGACCAGATCACTGCGCGCCGAGGTGTGGTCCCTCCTGCTCTCCGGCATGCACCCCGCAGGGCATGGGACAGCCCTGCGTACCGAACAAGGGATGCGGCCCCAGCTACGGCGTGTGCAACCCGGACGATCGACTGTGCAACCCTGACAGGCAGTGCCGTCCCAACAAGTGCCGCCCCACCAGCTAGGAAGATCGTGGAATGACCGGATATCACGGGCAGCGCGCGTTTCTGAGCCGCATCCTCCATGAGGGAGCGGAGCGGCTTGGCGTGAGCCCTGTCGGCGATGTGGTGTTCGGCTGGCGGGATCGCACCATCGGATCGGCCGCCGACAGAGATGGCGGCCGGTTCTGGATACGTGCCACCGGTGAGCACCGGGACTGGACACGGAACGAGGCGTGGACCGGCAACCGCGACGCCGCCGGGATAACCGGTCTCCCGAAACCCGATCTCATAGCCTCGACGGAATGGTACGAGGAGCCGGTCGCCATATCCGTTGAGTTGATGACCTATGTCCCGGACAGGCCGTGCTCGCCGACTGCCGAGTTGACCGAGGCGTTCAACGTACCCGACGTGTGGTGGCACGACCTCAGATCGGCGCTCGACAGCCTGACCTCGCATCCCACCGGCCGGGGTCTCCGTGACGCGGACGCCTGGGTGCGTGATCTGGAGAGACTGTACGAACGACCGATCAACCTGCCCGCCCCGACGCTCGGCACCGAACACGGGGACCTTCACTGGGCCAACCTCACGCAACCCCGGTTGTGGATCCTGGACTGGGAGTACTGGGGTCTCGCCCCGGTCGGATATGGAGCCGCGCTCCTCTACCTGCACAGCCTCCTCGTTCCCGAGACGGCCGCGCGGGTGTGGGAGGTGTTCGCCGATCTGCTTGACACACCGACGGGTCAGGTCGCCCAGCTCAGCGCCGCCGCTCACGTGCTTGGGCGGGCACATCGTGTGGACGACTATCCCGAACTCCAACATCCTGTACGGCGCCACGCCATGCGGATCCTGAGCCGAGGAGGGAGGGGATGAGCTTGTTGCTCACTCGGTTGAGTGCCAGGCGGGCGCCTGAGGGGTGGGCGGCGGCCGTACCGGCCATAAGGCAGCTTGTTGAGGAGGGGCTTGAGGTGACCACGCCTGTCACCTTTCTTGTCGGGGAGAACGGCTCGGGCAAGTCGACTCTCGTCGAGGCCGTTGCCGATGTGTGCCGGGTCAACTCGGAGGGTGGCAAGGCGGGCACCATGTACTCCAGCACCGGGCCCGCCACACCGCTTGGGGAGGTGCTCGACGCCGAACTGACCTCGAAGGGGCTACGGCTCGTCCACGGGCCGAGGTTGAAGCGGCGGGTGTTCTTCCTGCGGGCGGAGACGCTGTTCAACCTGGGGCAGAACGTGTCGGGCAGGTACGGCTTCTGGGAGCAGGACCTGACCCGGCAGTCCCACGGGGAGGGGTTCCTGACCGTCCTTGAGCGGATGGTCTCCGGCCCCGGGCTCTATCTGATGGACGAACCCGAGGCGGCGCTGTCCTTCGCCTCCTGCCTGCGCATGATGGCGTTGATGAAGCGGGTGGCCGGGGAGGGCGGGCAGATCATCTGCGCCACCCACTCGCCCATCCTCTCCAGCCTTCCTGGCGCGCGGATCCTCGAACTCGGCGACGACGGCATCCGGGAGACCGAGTGGGACCGTCTCCAGGTTGTCGATCACTGGCGCCGCTTCCTCACCAGGCCGGACCTGTATCTGCGGTACGCCCTGGAGGACTGACGGCCTCGTCAGCCTGAGGCCGCGGCCAGCAGGATCTTCAGGAGGGGGGCGGGGGCGTCTCGCATGATGTTGTGGCCTGAGGTCAGGGCGTGGGTGCGCCAGGTGGGGTCGTCACGTAGGCGTTCGTGGAGGGCGGTGAAGGGGGACTCGCCGTCCCATTCTGTGGCGTAGACGTAGTCCCTGCTGCGGTAGCGGTCGAGGCCGCCCTCCAGGCGGACCGCCTGGAGCAGGGAGGCCAGGGGGTGCGGGGTCGCCCGGGGGTCGAAGAAGGGCAGCGGGGCGCTGGTGTAGCCGGTCTCGCCCACGCCCGAGAGGTACCAGCCGCGTTCCCGCTCGGTGACGAGGGACCAGCACGAGTCGCCGTTCTCGGGGACCACGGCGTCGACGTAGACCAGTCCGGCCACGCGATCCGGCACCCGGTCCGCGGCGCCCGTGATCACCACGCCGCCGTAGCTGTGGCCGACCAGCACGGCGTCGGTGACCTGCTCGTCCACCAGGCGGTTCACGACGTCGTCGATGTGGGTGTCGAGGTTGACCGTGGCGGTGAGCAGGTGTCTGCGGTCCCCCACGCCGGTGAGGGTCAGAGGGTAGGCCTGGTGTCCGTGCTCGCGCAGCTTCCTGGCCAGCGGTTCGAAGGTCCAGGCGCCGTGCCAGGCGCCGGGGACGAGGACGAAGGTGGTCATCGTGATGCTCCCTTGAAGATTCGGTCTGCGGGGGAACCATCCCCGCTGCCCCGTCGGGAGCAAGGCTTTCGCGTTCCGCCAGGACGGACGAGTGGCAACAATGCCAATATATGGAAGGATCCTGCCATGCATCGTGTCCTGGTCCTGGCCCTCGAAGGTGTCTATCCCTTCGAGCTCAGCATCCCGATGCGGATCTTCGGCACGGCCGTCGGTCACGACGGGGAGCCGCTGTACGAGGTCGTCACGTGCGGCCTGGACGGTGGGCCGGTCACCACGAGCGCCGACTTCGCCATCACCGTGGCCCACGGAAGCGAGGCGCTCCGGTCCGCGGACACCCTCGTCATCCCGCCGTTCGCCTACGGTCCCGACAGGGAACGGGACCGGCTGCCCGACGCGCTGCGCCAGGCCCTCGCCCTGCTGCCGGACGACGCCCGCATCGTCTCGATCTGCGCGGGCTCGTACGTCCTCGCCGCCGCGGGCCTGCTCGACGGCCGACCCGCGACCACGCACTGGAACGAGGCCGACCACTTCCAGCGGTCCTTCCCTCAGGTCCAGGTGGACGCGAACGTCCTGTTCGTCGATGACGGGCGGATTCTCACGGGAGCGGGGGTCGCCGCGGGCATCGACCTCTGTCTGCACCTGGTGCGCCGCGACCACGGCAGTGAGATCGCCAACCGGGTGGCCAGGCTCTGTGTGGTGCCCCCGTGGCGGGAGGGCGGACAGGCGCAGTACATCGACAACCCGGTGCCTGAGCCGTCGGCCGCGACCACGGCGGCCACCCGCCACTGGGCCCTGCGACAGTTGCACCGGCCGCTGACCCTGGCCGAGTTGGCGGAGAACGCCGGGATGAGCGTCCGGACGTTCTGCCGCCGGTTCCACGACGAGATGGGCATGCCGCCGGGTCAGTGGCTCACCCGGCAGCGGGTCGAGCACGCGCGGCGGCTGCTGGAGACCACCGACCTGCCGGTGGACCAGGTCGCCGCCCACGCGGGCTTCGGCACCGCCGCCTCGCTGCGCCAGCACCTCACGGCCACCATCGGGGTTCCGCCCTCGACCTACCGCCAGGCGTTCCGGGGGCCGTCTACTTGAGGTGGAACCTCTTCATGGTCTTCAGGAGGCCGGTGAGGGTGTCGGCGTATTTGTCGTAGGTCATCCCGAGGATGGGTTCGAAGCCGAGCCAGGAGGCCTGGCTGGCGATGGTCTGCACCTCGGTGAACTTCAGCAGGCCCTCGGCGCCGTGGCGACGGCCGAGGCCGGAGGACTTCATGCCGCCCATGGGCGCGTCGTAGGAGGCGTAGGCCGAGCCGTACCCCTCGTTGAGGTTGACCGTGCCTGCCTTGATCCGGGCGGCCAGGGCGCGGCCACGGGCCAGGTCGCGGGTCCAGACGGAGGCGTTGAGGCCGTAGGCGGTGTCGTTGGCCCGTTCGACAGCCTCGTCGTCGTCGCCGAAGCGGTAGACGGAGACGACGGGGCCGAAGGTCTCGTCGCGGCACAGCGCCATGCCGTCCTCGACGCCGCTCAGGATCGTAGGCTCGTAGAACAGCGGGCCGACGTCGGGGCGTGCCTTCCCGCCGGTGAGGACCTTGGCGCCCCTGGCGACGGCGTCGTCCACGTGGGCTTCGACGGCGTCGAGCTGGCGGCGGGAAGTGAGCGAGCCCATCTGCACGTCCCAGTCGAGCCCGGAGCCGAGCTTCATGTTCCTGGTCTGGCGGACGAACCTGTCGACGAAGGCGTCGTAGACGCTGTCGTGCACGTAGAGCCGCTCGATGGAGATGCACAGCTGCCCGGCGTTGGTGAAGCAGGCGCGCAGCGCGCCCTGGGCGGCCAGGTCGAGGTCGGCGTCGTCGAGCACGACCATCGGGTTCTTGCCGCCGAGTTCGAGGGAGCAGCCGACCAGCCGGGAGGCGGCGGCCTCGGCGATCTTCCTGCCGCCCCGGGTCGAGCCGGTGAAGGCCACGTAGTCGGCCTCGGCGATCAGCGGGTCACCGACCTCGTCGGGGTCGCCGAGGACGACCTGCCAGATGTCGCGGGGCATCCCGAGGGAGACGAGCAGGTCGATCGTCCACAGCGTGGACAGGGCGGTCTGGGTGTCGGGCTTGTGGACCACGGCGTTGCCCGCGAGCAGGGCGGGGACGAGGTCGGTCACGCCGAGGGACAGCGGGTAGTTCCACGGGGAGATCAGCGCGACGACGCCCTTGGGGTGGCGGGTCTCGGTCACCTTGGTCGCCAGGGGGAAGATGCCCGCCCTGCGCCGGGGAGCCAGCAGCGAAGGTGCGCGCCGTACGTAGTGGAGCGTGCAGCCCGCGACGTCGAGCACCTCCTCGAAGGCGTGCCTGCGGGCCTTGCCGGTCTCCCACTGGACCACGTCGAGGATCTCCTCGCGCCGATCGAGGATGGCGTCGTGCAGGCGCAGGAACGGCCTGGCCCGCTCGTGCGCCGGCAGCGCCGCCCATTCCCGCTGGGCCGCGCGGGCCTTGGCGTAGGCGGTACGGACGTCCTGCGCGGTCGAGACGGGCATATCGGCGAGGGGTTCCTCGGTGAATGGCGCGACGACCGTGCGGGTTCCTCCGCTGGAGGTCACCTGCTGGACGACGCGTGCGATCATCGCCGGGTCGAGGGTCCGGTTTGCTCCGACAGTGACAGCCATGCTCGGAGGATATTCCCGGCGAACCTCGCTGGCTACCAGGCAGTAATGGCATGAACCGGACGCGACGGCGATCCGTGGTAGGTGGCATGAGGACATCCATTCGTACGGCGGGCGCCGTCACCCTCGCCGCCGCGTTGTTCACCACGGGGTGCAGCGGTTCGACGGGGTCGGCGGGCGAGGCGGGCCGTACGACACCGGTCGTGGAGCTGGGGAAGGTCAAACTGGTCTCCTACAGCGGCTGCGACGACATGCTTGCCGGGCTACGGAGGGCGGCGGCCAAGAACGTCGGGCCGTGGGGACTCGGCCCCCCGCAGATCATGTACGCCGAGGCCCGTTCCGACGTCTCCTCCCAGGCCAAGGCGGTTGGGTCAGGGCAGGAGCACTCGACCACGAACACCCACGAGGCCGGGGTCGACGAACCCGACCTGGTCAAGACCGACGGCAACCGGGTGATCACGGTGAACCGCGGCGTGCTGCGGGTGATCGACGCCGCGACCAAGAAGATCACCGGGACGCTCAGGCTGGTGAGCGCCGAGCAGGCGTGGGCCCCGGCCGACCTGCTGATCAGCGGGGACAGGGCGCTCGTGCTCTTCTCCGGCGGCGGGATCATCCCCTTCGGCGCCATGGCCAAGCGGGCGGCGAGCCCGGGACCGCGATACGTGCTCGTCGATCTGTCCGGGGAGCCGAAGGTCATGGGCTCGATCACCCCGAACGGCTCGCACGTGGACGCCAGGATGGTCGGTTCGACGGTGCGGATCGTGGTCCGCAGCCAGCCGGAGATCGTCTTCCCCGACCTGGGTCCCAAGCTCACCGAGCAGGAACGGACCTTGAAGAACAGGGAGATCGTCAACAGGGCGCCGATCTCGGCGTGGCTGCCGACGTTCGAGACGGCCGACGCCAAGGGCGTGGGCGTCAAGGGGTCGGTCAAGTGTGAGCAGGTCAGCCACCCCGACGACTACACCGGCACCTCGCTGCTGACCGTGCACACCCTCGACCTGGCGCAGGGTCTCACCGACACCGCACCGATCAGCGTTGCCGCCGACGGTGACACGGTGTACGGCACGGGCACCAGCCTTTACGTGGCCAGCAACCCGCGCTGGTGGTGGTGGCCGAGGCCGGTCGACGACGTCGTCCCGGCTCCCGCCGAGAGCGATTCGGGACAGGCCCCGCAGGTCGAGCCGACCCCGGGCGACCCCTCGGCTCCCCCCGTCGATCCGTCGGCTGATCCGAGTCCCGCTCCCGAGAAGACGCCGGAGCAGCCGCCCGAGGAGACCGAGGTCCACCGGTTCGACATCACGGCGCCGGGTGCGCCCCGGTATGTCGCCTCGGGGAAGGTGCCGGGCCGCCTGCTCAACCAGTACTCCATGTCGGAGTACCAGGGTCACCTGCGGATCGCGACGACCACGAACTCCGCGGTCGGCCCCTCCACCGAGAACAGTTCGAGCGCCGTCTACGTCCTGAAGGACGACACGCTGGACAAGGTCGGTGAGATCGGTGGCCTCGGCGCCGGGGAGCGGATCTACTCGGTGCGGTTCATCGGCCCGGTCGGCTACGTGGTCACCTTCAAGCAGGTCGATCCGCTCTACACGATCGACCTGAGCGACCCGGCCAACCCGAGGAAGACCGGCGAGCTGAAGATCACCGGCTACTCCGCCTACCTGCACCCGGCGGGCGACGGACGGCTGATCGGCATCGGCCAGGAGGCCAACGCCAAGGGCCGCACGCTCGGCACCCAGGTCTCGCTCTTCGACGTCAGCGACCCGGCCAATCCGCGCCGTCTGTCGCAGATGTTCCAGAAGGACTCGGGTTCTGAGGCCGAGTGGGACCCGCACGCCTTCCTGTACTGGGCCAAGACGGGCCTCGCCGTACTGCCGCTGAACACGTGGGACGGTACGGCGAACACCACCGGCTCCGCGCTGGTTCTCAAGATCGACGACTCCGCGGTCACGAAGACGGGGTCCGTCGTCCACCCGAAGCCGAAGCCGGTGAAGAAGGGTGAGCCGATCCTGTTCGATCCGACCGTACGGCGCGCGGTCGTCATCGGGGACGGGCTGTGGACGTTCTCCGAGCAGGGGGTGAAGGTCAACGCCATGGACGGCCTCGCCGAGCAGGCGTGGATCCCGTTCGACTGACGACGTGAAAGCCCGCCCCTTCCCGGGGCGGGCTTTTACACGGACATATCCCCCTTTACAAGATCTTGTCAGGACACTTCGGAGGGTGTTACCTCTTGCGCAACGCACGTGACCCACGTGACGTATGGCCAACGACGGCCAACTCTGCGCAGGAGGATCGGTGTCGACCAAACCCTGGTTACGCATCACCGTCATCGCGGCCGCGACAGCGGCGCTCGCACTCCCCCTCCCTGGCCTCGCCCAGGAAACCCCGTCGGGATCCGCCCAGCAGCCCAGGGCGCACGACTTCCAGGCCGAGGAGCACGAGAAGCCCGACCTGGACAACCGCAGGGGCAGCGTGCCCCCGCCCACTTCCCTGGCCCCGCCCTCGGGCGCGACGGTCCGCTGGAACGCCCTGGGCACCCCGGCCGTCGTCACCGGCGCGCTGGACACGGCAGTCGGGGTCGTACCGCTCGCCGAGGGTCTCGGCGCCGACCCTGAGCGGGCCGCCCGCGCCTACCTCAAGGCCAACGAGCCGCTCTTCGGCCTGTCCGCCGGAGAGGTCGACGCCCTGGAGAAGGTCGCGGTCAACCCCATCGGGGACGGCCACGCCGTACTCCTGCGGCAGAAGTTTGGCGACCTGTCCGCGGGGGTGGACGGGCAGGTGGCGATCGGCGTGGTGGACGGCAAGGTCCTGCACGTCACCTCGACCCTGGCCCGGTCGAGCGCGCCGCCGCCCGCAGCCAGGATCACCGAGCAGCGGGCGCTCGAAGTCGCCGCGGCCGACGGCGCGATCGACCTGGCGACCGCGAGCGTGAAGAAGGTCACCCTGGTCGCGGTGCCCGCCCCCGACGGGACGCACAGCGCCTTCCAGGTCACCCTGATCGGCTCCGGCCAGGGCGAGGCCACCGCCTACACCACCCACGTGGACGCGGTCAGCGGTGAGATCCTCACCCGCGAGAACCTGGTGGACCACGACTTCCAGCCGGACAACCCGCGTTGGAAGGCCTTCACCGCCAACCCTCCGGCCGACTACTCCTCGGCCGACACCCGGCTGACCTGGTGCCTCAGGCCGGGACGTGGCTGTGACCTGGCGCCCGTCGCCGACGCCGCGACCGGCAAGGCCTGGGACGTGAACCACACCACGGGCACGCCGACCGGCACCAGCGTCGGCAACTCCGCCAAGACCTTCGAGAACCGCGCCAGCGGGGACCCGTACACCGTCGGCACCCGCAGCAACGTGGCCACACCGAACCGCGAATACTCCTACCCGTGGACCAACACGTGGTACAAGGCCAAGTGCGACCCGGCCACCTTCGACAAGCCGGGTGAGGCCGACCTCGAAGCCGCCATCTCCAACCTGCACGTCATGCACAACCGGATGCACGACTGGTCCTACCGGCTCGGTTTCACCGAGACCGCGTGGAACATGCAGGACGACAACGGCGACCGCGGCGGCCTCGGCGGCGACCCCGAGCAGGGCAACGCCCAGGCGGGCGCCAGGGACCTGACCGTGCGCGACAACGCCAACCAGATCACCGGCCCCGACGGCCTCGCGCCGATCACCAACATGTATCTCTGGCAGCCCATCGCGGGCTCGTTCTACGCGCCCTGCGTGGACGGCGACTACGACATGTCGGTTATCGGGCACGAGTACACCCACGCCATCTCCGGCCGCATGATCGGTGGCCCCGACGCCGGGTGGAGCGGCGCCCAGGCGGGTGCCATGAACGAGAGCACCTCCGACCTGTTCGCCATGGAGTACCTCTTCGAGAACGGCTTCCGCCCCGCGGGCGACACGCCGTACGTCACGGGTGGCTACGTCACCGGCGACAAGAAGGCGGGCATCCGCAACTACGACATGTCGCAGTCTCCGCTGAACTACAGCGACATCGCCTACGACCTGGTCGGGCAGCAGGTGCACGCCGACGGCGAGATCTGGACCGCCACCCAGTACGACGTGCGCCAAGGCTTCATCGACAGGTACGGCAAGGGCACCGCCGCCCAGCAGCGGGCCTGCGCCGAGGGCAGCCTCGCCGTCAACCGCTGCCCGGGCAACCGGCGCTGGGCGCAGGTCTCCTTCGACGCGCTGTTGCTGATGGCCTCCGGGGCGGTCAGCTACGTCGACCACCGGGACGCGCTGCTCGCGGCCGACGCCATCCGCTTCGGCGGCCGGGATAAGGACGTCATGTGGCGGGCCTTCGCCGAACACGGCCTCGGCAAGGGCGCGACGAGCAACGGCCCCAACGACCCCGACCCGACGCCCAGCTTCGTCAACCCCGCGGGCAAGAACGGCAAGGTACGGCTCAGCCCGCTCGTCAGCAGCAGGGACGCCAAGCTTCGCCTCTACGTGGGCGACTACGAGGGCCGTGCCGTACCGGTGGCCGACACCGACCCCGCCACCCCGCTCGGCGACACCGCGGAGCTGACCCCCGGCACCTACGACTTCCTCGTGGTCGGTGAGGGCTTCGGCCACACCCGCCTCAAGTTCACCGTGCTGCCCGGCGCGACGCTTCCCCTGCCGCTGCTGCTGGAGAGGAACCACGCCTCCGCCGCCCTGGGCGCGACGGCCTCGGGCGACGGCGTGAACCAGGCCAAGCTGATCGACGAGACCGAGGCCACCGACTGGGCCTCGCTCACCGGACCGGTCAAGGGCAAGTCGGTGACCGTGGACCTGGCCGGGACCGCGCCGGTCACCGTCCGCAGGGTCCAGGTCAGCGCCCTGCTGCGGCCCAACATCAACGACCCCGCCGACCCCGGCGGCCAGAACCGCTTCAGCGCCCTGCGCGCCTTCGAGGTGCTGGCCTGCGACGTGACCAAGAAGAAGGACTGCTCCTCCCCCGCGTCGTACTCGGTCGTCTACACCAGCCCCGCCGACGCCTTCCAGACCCGCCTGCCGCGCCCCCGCGCCTCGGACCTGATCATCAAGTCCTTCCGCATCCCGGCGACCACGGCGACCCACCTGACCCTGCGGGCCGTCTCGACCCAGTGCACCGGCAACCCGCTCTACGCCGGTGAGCAGGACAACGACCCCAACTCCGCGACCGACTGCGCCACCGCCGCTCCCCTGAGGGACCAGCTCCGCGCCGCCGAGTTCCAGGCCTTCTCCCGCTAGCCCGTACGGCCCCCGCCCTGCTCAGGGGTGGGGGCCGTCCTGGCAGCGGTGGCGTAGCGGTGGGCCAGGAGCGCGAAGGCGTCCCTGAGGTCGGCCGGGCCGACGACCTCGATGTCGGCGTCGAACCTGCCGAAGGCGGCGGCCAGCGCGGTCCAGGACCACGAGCCGAGGACGAGCCGGCAACGGTCAGGGCCGAGCTCCTCGACCACCCCGTCGTGGGTGTGGCGGGACACGACGGCGGCGGGCAGGTCGAGAATCACCTCACCCCGGCAGGGCCAGCCGACGGTGCCGTCGGACCCCCGGAACCTGCCGGTCACGAAGGCGGCGACGTCCCCTCCCGGCAGTTGACGGGGAGAGAAGCGAGGCCCCGTGGGAGTGCGCGGGCTGATCCGGTCGGCGCGGAAGACGCGCCAGTCGTCCCGGTCGAGGTCCCACGCGACGAGATACCACCGCCCACCCCTGGCGACGAGGTGGTACGGCTCGACCCGGCGCGTCTCCTGTGAGGTGTAGGTGAAACGCAACACCTCCCGGGCGTGTACGGCGGCGCCGAGCGCCATGAGCACGTCGCCGCTGACCTGGGGAGTGCCCGGCCGTTCGACGGCGGTGACCTGAAGACCGTCGACGCGGTGGCGCAGCCGTACGGGCATGACCTGGCGGACGGTGTGCAGCGCGCGGACCGCGGCTTCCTCGACGCCGACGCCGGAGGTGGTGGCGAGCTGGAGCGCGACGGCCAGGGCGACGGCCTGGTCGTCGTCGAACAGCAACGGGGGCAGTTGGGTGCCCGCGTCGAGCCGGTATCCACCGTCGGGCCCCTTGAAGGTCGCGATGGGGTAGCCGAGCTCGCGCAGCCGCTCGACGTCGCGGCGCACGGTGCGCGGGCTGACCCGCAGCCGCTCGGCCAGCAGCGCCCCCGGCCAGTCCCTGCGGGCCTGCAGCAGCGAGAGCAGCGCCAGCAGCCGCGCTGAGGTTTTCTGCATGGATGCCATCGTGCCGTGAGAAGCGGTCAAACCCTGTCCGCTTCCTCTGTGACCGTGGTCGTGAGCACCACCACCCAGAGATCAGGGAGCCTTCTCATGTCCGTCAACACCGCGATCCACCTTAACTTCCGGGGCGACGCCCGCGAGGCGCTCACGTTCTATCAGTCGGTTTTCGGTGGAGACCTCGCCGTCGTCACGTACGCGGACGCCGGGAACACGCAGGAGCCGACCGAGGCGAACCAGGTGATGTGGGGCCAGGTGATCGCCGGGAACGGCTTCCACGTGATGGCCTACGACGTCCCCTCACACCTGCCGTGGGACCGGGGACGGAACTCCTTCTTCGTCTCCCTGCGCGGCGAGACCGCCGAGGAGGTCACCGCCTACTGGAAGAACCTCTCCGAGTCCGCCACCATCGTGCACCCCCTGGCCCCCTCCCCGTGGGCCCCCCTCTACGGAATGCTCGAAGACCGCTTCGGCGTCGTCTGGGTCGTGGACGTCGCGAACGAACACAACGGATAACCAGATGCTGACTCTCGTCGGGTCTTTCTCGCATCCGATGAGAAATTGTCTGCTGGCCAGGAGTTCCCCGTTCGCCTGAAGTGCTCGGTCGAGTGCCGTCGCCACGGTCAGGCTTGGATTTCGGCGTCCGTTCTCGAGATCGGAGATGTGGGTTTTTCCGCAGTTGGCCCGGCGGGCCAGTGCGCGTACCGAAAGATCGGTGCGCAGACGCAGGCGCCGGAGCACCTCACCGAATGTCTCCGTGCCCACACGACACTCCTGCTCTTCCGAGGTTTTCTGAAAGGCGACAAAGGGGTGGCCGCCTGCCGTACGAGAAGCCATATGAGGCCGTACGGCGGGCGGCGGGAACGGGCGGTAGTGATCAGAGGACGTCACGCGGCCCGTTGTCTTCTGGCGACGAAGATCTCGTACGCCGAGGGGGCGTCGTCCGTCCGAGGCAGGGCCGCCCACACGAGGCGCCCCTGCCTGTCGTCCAGGAGGCTGCTGCCCCACCGGCCCCCGCAGATGATCGAGACCAGGTGGAGGCCCCGGCCCGCGGGAGCGCACACGTCCTGGACGTCCGTGACCCGTGGGGCGTCGAAGAGCGAGCCGGGATCGTGGACCTCCACGACGAGAAGATCCCTGGTGGTGACCAGCCGGAGGCGGATCGGCGTCCGCCCCCTGTCCGCGTGGACCACGGCGTTCGTGACGAGTTCCGAGACGATCAACAGGACGTCGTCCTTCGCGGGGTGATCCTGGCCGATGAGGTCCAGCGCCCTGGCTCTGGCCGCCCCCGCCGACGCGGTGGTCTTCTCCAGGAGGACCTCTCCGAGCGGCGTTTCTTTCCATGTGAAGTGTCCGTTATTAATTGGTATCACCTCGCTCGTCCAGCCCGCCCAGTGATAGCACCAAAGTTCCATCGGCCCTGTACGACCAGATCCGAACCTGCGCCTTTTGTTTCCTGCGGGCAGTTTTCAGAGTGCCGTTGACGAGCCGATTTTTTATGCGAAACTCCAGTCACATCTGCTGGACAGATCCGCACTTCGGTCAGTTCAACCAGTTCAACCGTTGTGGGATCGTGTTTTATGGAGCCGCCATGCCCGCCCCCAAGGAGCTGAATCCGGACGCAGGTCCGCTGGCTCTTTTCGGCTATGAGCTGCGCAGACACCGGGAGGTCGCCGGACTCTCCCAGGACCAGCTGGCCAGGAGAATGCGTTTCAGCGCCAGTTTGATAGGCCAGATAGAACGCGCGACCCGACGGCCCTCACGCGTCTTCATCGAGCGCTGCGAGGAGGCGCTCAACCTGAACGGCGAACTGCTCCACCACTGGCCCGGCCTCACCAGGGAGGCCGCACCGCGATGGTTCCGCACCTGGCTGGAGGTCGAGAGCGAGGCCCACACCATCCGGGCGTGGGAGCCGCTCCTGGTCCCCGGGCTGCTCCAGACCGAGGACTACGCCAGGGCCGTCATCAGCGGCAAGCCCGGCGCCACCCCCGACCAGGTCGAGGAGTCGCTGGCCGTACGGATGGCGCGGCAGAAGGTCTTCCAGCGCACCGAGCCGCTGATGTACTGGGTGGTGATCGACGAGTGCGTGCTCAGGCGCCCCATCGGCGGCCGTGAGGTCATGCGCCGCCAGCTCGAACACCTCCTGGAGATGCTGGAGTCCCCGCGCATCAGCATCCAGATCGTCCCCTTCGACCTCGGCTCGACTACAGGGCTCCTGGGTGGGTTCGCCATAGCCCAGCTCAGGCGGGGGCCGGACACGGCCTACCTGGAGTCGATGGGAGCAGGGCACGTAACCGATCGCCCGGAGGAGGTTCAGGCCGTTAACCTCAGGTACGAGACGATCCGTGGCGACGCGCATTCGCAGCACGCCTCGACGAAGATAATCAAAGAGACGATGGTGAAGCTATGGACGACCTGAGCGTTGAGCTGGCCACCGCCGCATGGCGCAAGGCCACCAAGTCCGGCTCCAATGACGGCAACTGCATCGAAGTCGCCCCCCTGTCCGACGGCCGCGTCGGCATCCGCGACACCGAAGCCCCAGAAAAAGCCCCCTACGTCGTCAGAGCAAGCGTCTGGGACGCCTTCATCGACGGAGCCAAAAAGGGCGAATTCGACTTCTGACCCCCCAACCCACCACTGAAAGCCCCCGAACCCCGGGGGCTTTCAGCAATATGTACCCCTGGAGAACCAAGGCGGAGGAGATTCAGGCCGTTAACCTCAGGTACGAGACGATCCGTGGCGACGCGCATTCGCAGCACGCCTCGACGAAGATAATCAAAGAGACGATGGTGAAGCTATGGACGACCTGAGCGTTGAACTGGCGACCGCCGCATGGCGCAAGGCCACCAAGTCCGCTTCGAACGACGGCAACTGCATCGAAGTCGCCCCCCTGTCCGACGGCCGCGTCGGCATCCGCGACACCGAAGCCCCAGAAAAAGCCCCCTACATCGTCAGAGCAAGCGTCTGGGACGCCTTCATCGACGGAGCCAAAAAGGGCGAATTCGACTTCTGACCTCCCAACACCCCGAACCTCATGCGGTCGGCCATGAGAGTGGCCTGGAGTGTCCGTTCAGCGGCCTTCCCGCCTTGCCGGATCACCGACAGGATCTCGACATGCCTCGTGGGAAATGGATACCGATCGCGATCGTCGTGGTGTGCGTGGGCGACGCGGTTTCGTATGGGGTTCTGCCTGCGGTGCGAATCGGGTGGTGCGAGCTTTTTTCCGTACGGCGTGCGGCGGTCGCCGTCCCACCTCCCGACGCGTCCCCAAAACAGGTCGTCACGGCGTATCTGCACGCCGTGGCCGCCAGAGACGACGACGTCGTCCTCGCCCTGTCCGCGACCTCCTTCTCGGCCAGATATGGCGGCACGGGCTTCGGATGCTCCTACCGTCGCCTCGATCTGATCCAGGTCGGCGAACCCCATGCGGACAGTTCGCCATACGCCCGGTTCGTCCTCGCCGTTCCGACCCGGTACAGGGTCGAGACGGAGGATGGGGACCCCGAAGCGAACGGGGAGCGTCGTTACGACTATCTGGTGGGCGGGACACCCCTGCCGAACGGTGGCGGGTCATCGACTACGGGAACGGATGAGAGACCCCCTGGGTCAGATCACGAAAAGTCATGACGGGCGGTCGTGGATGGCTTTTCGGGTTTGGCGGGGGATGTCTATTTCGGGGCGGTGGCCGAAGAGGTGGTCGACGAGTCTGGCGGTGGCGCCGCCGTCCGCCGGGGGGCGTAGGTCCGTCACGAAGGCCCGGTAGCGCTCGCCGTACTCGATCGTCACCCGGTCGAGGTCGCGGAGGGCCGCCGCCAGCTCCGCCGTGGTGCGCAGCAGGGGGCCTGGGGCCAGGGCCTCCAGGTCGAAGGAGAAGCCGCGCACCTCGTCCCGGTAGTGCTCAAGGTCGTAGGTGTAGAGCAGGATGGGCCGTCCGGTGACCGCGAAGTCGAACATCGCCGAGGAGTAGTCGGTGACGAGGACGTCGGCGACCAGGTAGAGGTCACGGACGTCGGGATAGGCCGTGACGTCCAGGACGAATCCCGTGCCCGCCCTGGGGATGCGGTCGAGGGTGTTGGAGTGCCTGCGGACCATGATCACGTGGTCGTCGCCGAGGGCGCGCCACATCCGGTACAGGTCGAGCCGCAGGTCGAAGCGGGAGCGCCCCTTGCCGTGGTACCTGTCGTCGCGCCAGGTCGGCGCGTACAGCACGACCTTCTTGCCCCCGGGCAGACCGAGCCGTTCCCTGATGGCCGCCACCGTCCCCGGGGAGCGGGGACGGGCCAGGGCGTCGTCACGCGGGCTGCCGGTCTCCAGCAGTTCCCCTCGAAAACCCTCGAAGTCCTCGAAGTCCGCGAAGAAGCCCCCGACATCCCCGACGCTTCGAATGCCCTTAGCGCCGCCGATGCCCCGAATGCCCCCGGCGCCCCCGGTGCCGCTGCAGCTCTCGGAACCCGAGAACCCCTCGGAGCCCGCGAACCCCGACCCCACCAACCCGGACCCCGCGAACGCCGATCCAGGGAACGCCGCCCCCGGGAACTCGGAGCCCGGGGAACGGAAGGCCGCGCCGAGGATCTGGGTGCTCCACGGGCCCTGGGTGACCAGGTGGGTCCACTGGGCGACCTCCCTCGCCAGCCGTTCCACGTGGACCGGTGCGGCCAGCGGGCCCCTGTCGATGTCGAAGCCGACCCGTTTGGGGGTCGCCCCCGGCCAGGTCTGCACGACCACCTGGCCCGGCCTGCGGCGGAACCACCTGGGGAGGGAGCCGTCCGTGATGACGTACCGGCAGGTCGCCAGCGCCTCGAAGTGTTCGCGCGTCGAGGTCGCGACGGGCGTGACCATGTCCGGCAGCGTCACCTGACGGTCCCTGACGTGCCAGAGGAACTCGACGGCGGTCCCCCGGCGCCGCAGCTCCTCGTAGATCGCCCTGGGGTCGCCGCAGAAGCCCCTGCCGCCACGGCTGTCGAAGAGCACGGCCTCGCGCAGCGGCTCCTCCTCCCGCAGCCGGACGTGGAAGCGGTCGCGCAGCGCCCGCCGCTCCCTGGGCTCCTGCGCCTCCCCGCGCAGGTCGCCGCCGACGGTGAGGGTGGGCACGCCGTCCCGCCCGGTCTCGAAGGTCGTCTCGCGCCACGCCCCGGTGTGGGTGACCGGCCCGTCGAGCCGTGACAGGAGCCGTCGTTCCCGGCCTCCGGCTCGTACGGCCAGGCCGTACGAGCCGGTCGGCAGGGGGAGGCGGCCCGCGAGGGTGGCGACCTCGCCCGGGGTGAGCATGACGGTGAAGCGTCCGTGGGCCACGCGCAGCGGGAAGACGTGCTCGTCGTGGCGACTGCGCGAGGTCACGACCAGGTGGGCGGGGTCCGTCCCGGCGGCGGTGCCGGACAGCTCAAGGTCGCCGTCCTGCGTCCACTCGGCCCGCAGGACGTGGTAGGCGCGGGCGTGTTCGCGCAGCACGAGGGCCCCGGAGAGGGACGGTCCGGCGACGAGGTCGCGTCCCGCGTAGGTGTGGCGGCTCCCGGCCACGGGGTCGGCGGCGACCGAGCCGACGCCCGCTCCCTCGACCTCGATCCGCCACTCGGCGGGCACGTCGAGGAGGGCGGCCTCCGGGCTCGACGCGGGCAGCGCGGGCAGCCGGGAGGCCAGCAGCCTGTCCAGCTCGACCGTGGCCAGGAAGCGCTCGCCCACGACGTCCACGGGGAAGCGGTGCACGACCCCGCCCCCGGCCCTGGAGACCAGCAGCACCGGGTCGGGTCCCGGGTCCTCGGCGACGTGACCCGCCAGCAGCAGCCGGTCCTCGTCGAAGGAGCACCCGGTGACCACGAGCCGGTCGCGTTCGACGCGGACGCGGAACTCCCCCGAATCCGTCCAGTGGGGCCACAGCCGTACTCCCGGACGGGGTTCGTGGTGGTCGAGCGGCGTCTCGACCGGGCCGTGCCTGCGCAGCCGGTCACGTCTGAGCATGCCGCGGTGCACGATCCACAGGTCGACGCGCCAGCTCGTCCCCTCGGTCAGGGTGTCCGCGTCCACGGACAGGGAGAAGCCGCACCAGTCCTGTTCCTCGCGGGAGAACAGCGAGTCGGCGGGGAAAACGGTGACGGGGACCCTGACGCCGCGTCCGGTGTCCTGCCTGACGAACCAGGCGAAAACGTGCTGGTGCCTGCGCTCGCGCGGGCTGAGGTACCTCAGCGTCACCCGGCCCTGCACGTGGAGCCTGCCGCCCTCCCAGCGGACGTCGTCGATCCGCTGACGGGGTTCGAGCTCGTGGCGCAGCCGTGTCACCCTGGAGGGAAGCGGCACGGGAGCGGCCAGGTGGTGGCGGCCGAGGCGTCTGACGGCCTTGGCGTCGGGCGGGGCCGTACGGTCCCATTCGAGCAGTTCGAGCAGTTCGGGCAGGCGGCGTTCGCGGACCAGGCGCCAGCGCGCCCGCTTCTGCGCGGGCAGCCGCGCGAAGACCCTGGGCCCGGCGGCGTCGAGATAGTCGCAGGCCAGGTCGAGGAAGCACTGCCGGAAGTCCTCCCCGCCGCGTTCGAGCGCGGGCAGGAAGACGGGCAGGTCACCGTCGAGGACGGTCAGGTCCCAGGCGGGCACGTGCGCGGCGCGTCCGGTGCCGAGCAGGAAGTCCCGTACGGCCCGCACCGAGGCGAAGCGGTCCTCGATGCCCCTGACGTGCGCGCGGTCCTGGGTGATGGACAGGGAGTCGCCGTCCCGCTCGCGCCACAGGTAGATGGGGCGGGCGAGCACGTCCACGGTCTCGGCGAGGAAGTGGGCAGGCAGGGCGACCGAGGTGTCCTCGTAGAGCACGCCCTCGGGGAAGCGCAGCCCGTGCTTCTCCCAGAAGGAGCGCCGCCACAGCTTGTTGGTGACCAGGCGGTCCCGCAGGAGGGTCTGCGTGCGGGTGACGTGGGTGCGGGTGAGGCGCTCGGCGAAGGCGTCGCGGTGCATGTTCGACCGCCAGGCGCCCCTGCCGTTGAACCGGTGCACGTTGCCCGTGACCAGGTCGGAGCCGGTCTCGGCGAGGGTGGCGGCCATGGTCTCCAGCGCGTACGGCGGGAGCATGTCGTCGCTGTCCACGAAGGCGAACAGCTCCCCCGAGGCGGCCCGCAGGCCCACGTTGCGGGCCGCGCCGAGCCCGGCGTTGGGCTGGCGGACCAGCCGGAAACGCCGGTCCTGTTCGGCGAACCGCGCGGCGATCTCCGCACTGGTGTCGGGGGACCCGTCGTCCACCATGACGACCTCGATGTCCCGCCACGTCTGACAGGCGAGCGACTCCAGACAGGCCGTGAGGTACGGCTCCACGTCGTAGATCGGAACGATCACACTCAGGGCTGGCACGGTGTGGACTCCCATGGCTGGAGCGGGCGGGACCCGGCACCCCGGCCTGCCCGGTTGGATGTCGTCTGTCCGGCTCTCATCCCGGACGGCTCCCCCCACGGGAGCGGGAGCGCCTGCTGCGGCGGATGCCCGCGACGGTCAGCGCCTTCCTGACGGCCCTGCCGAGGACGCGCCGCACGCGCCGGGCGGGGGTGCGGTCGAGAATGGCCTGCAACCGCGCCGTCCGCCGTTTCCAGCGCTGTGCCCGCCGCTTCCACTGTTTGGCCTTGGCCGCGGCCTTGGTGGCCGGCTTCTCCACGGCCCGTTCCATGGGCAGCAGGCCCCAGGTCTCCCCGTCGAGCCACTGCGTGCCGAAGGTGGCCTCGACGAGGTCCTCAAGGTCGGGGCCGCCGCCCCGCTCGGCGAGCAGCCTGGCGCGGCCGAAGGCGGCTGTCCTTTCGAGCCTGGCGGCCACCACCCCGTCCGTCCCCGAACCGCCCCGCTCGGCCAGCGCCAGCGAGACGAGGCCGTAGCCGTTGTCGTCCGCCAGCCGTACGAGACGGTGCAGGCAGTCGACCGCGGGCACCCAGCCGGGCGGGCACACGAACCTGAAGGGGGCGGGGAAGGGGCTCTCCGGCACGCTCTCGACGAGAGTCACCCGCCCGTCGTGCGCGTAGAGCTCGTGGACGAGCCGCAGATCGACGGTCGGGTCGTCGAGGGGCGCGCGGCGCTCCTCCGGCAGGGAGGACCACGGTCCCACGACGGCGATCCTGAGGTCGGCGATCGAGCCGCGCAGGAACCCGTCAACCGTGGCGCGGACCTGCTCGTAGGAGGCCTTCCCGGCCTCGACCACGATCTCGACGTACGGCACCGCCCACTGCCTGACCGTGGGCTTGCGCAGCCACCGGAAGGTGGGGACCCGGTTGGCGAGGAAGACCCAGTTGTGCCGTTTGACCTCCTGCTCCCTGCGCATCACCGTGGAGGCGCCGAGGTGGCGGCTGCGGGACTCCTCGTCGGCGACGAAGACGGCGCCGACCTGCGCGAGGCGGTAGCCCAACTCGGTGTCCTCGGCCAGGACCAGGGAGGTGTCCATCCCCCCGGCGCGGCGCAGCAGGGAGGCGGGCAGGGACGCGCTCGCGCCGACGTGCACCTTGAACGCCTCGAAGCCCGCCTCCCGCAACCCTGCGGTCCGCCCGATGTACTCGCTGGACCAGGTGTCGGTGACGTTGCCCTCGCCGTCCCCCAGGGCGTCCTCGAACAGCTTCTCCGTGGTGCCCGCGCTCACCGCGGCGTGCACCTCGGCGGGGGTGAGGCCCGCGTCCCAGGCCGCGACCATCTTGAGCGTGCCGAGCACGGTGAGGTAGTCGGCCAGGTGGTGCCAGCGCATCTGCGCCTCGACCTGCTCGCGGAAGAGGACCATGTCGGCGTCGAGCCAGTGGATCACCTCGCCCTCGGCCACGTCGGCCCCGCTCTGGCAGGCCCAGGCACGGCCCCACCCACCGGGACGGCTGCGCACGACCCGGGTCCGTTCCGGGACGATCTCCGGCAGCCGCAGCGGGGGCTCGGCGCCGTCGTCGACGACGACGACCTCCATCAGGTGGCTCGGGTAGCTCTGCGCGGCCAGGCTCGCCAGGGTCAGCGCCAGAGTGCGGCCCCGATGGACGGGGACGACGACGCTGACCGTACGGCTCGGCGTCCACGCTCCCAGGGCGGGGGGCGTCACGACTCCGAAGTCGTTGAGCCGGATCAGCGGCTGCGCCCCCCGCGCCGGACGGGCGCGCACGTCGTGCATGTTCATGGGCCCCTTCATCTATGCCTCGTCGCGCTCTCCGGTCGCGGAGAGTCCTTCCATTTCCATCAGCGGGTTGGCGTGGAACCCCCTCCACTGCCGCCTGAACGACCGCAGGAAGGCGTTGATCGGCTCCTGCCAGGTGTGGCCGGAGGCCTCCCGGCGCCGGAGGATGTAGTTGAGGCCGTGGGTGCGGTAGACCCGTCCCCCGGCCGCGGTGACCGACTGCAGCAACTGGCCGTCCACGGTGCGCGGGATCGGGCGGAAGCCTCCCGCGTCGTCGAACGCCGCGCGGGACAGCAGCATGGTTCCGCCCGCCACGACGCCGGTGTACAGCTCGGTGGCCATGTCGCGGCGCACGGTGACGCCGATCCGCTCCAGATAGACGAACTCGGGCGCGGAGCCGACCAGGTCGGCCGCCGAGTAGCGCTGGGCGAGCAGCAGGTCCGACAGGTGGTCGGGGCCGTACCAGTCGTCGTCGTCCATCTTCGTCAGCCAGGCACCCGAGGCCCGTTCCGCGGCCTGGTTGAGCGCGTCCCCGAAGACCATGCGCCCGTCGGCCTCGATCACGGTGACCGTCCCCTTGTAGGCGGAGACGGCCGCCGCGACGTCCGGGTGGTCGGCCTGGAAGCCGTGCAGGGTCAGGACGACCTCGACCTCGGGTCCGCGCTGCCTGCCCGCCTGCCGCAGGGCGAAGCCCACCATGTCGGGGCGCCGCGTGCACAGCAGGACGGAGACCGTCGTCGGCGCGGGCGCGCGCAGGCCGCTCATGGTGGCGAGCGCGCGCCACCGGCCCGCGACGCCGTGCAGGTCGAGCGCGCAGCGCCGCAGCCTGACGCTGTACTGCTCGCGGTCCAGGGCGTCGGCAAGGCGGGAGGCCGCGAAGCCGTCCAGCACCCCGGCCAGCTCGGCCCCGAGCAGGTCGCGCCAGGCCCCGGCGGGGGTGGCGACGACGGGCACGCCCGCCGCGGCCAGTCCGCAGACCGTACGGGCGAGGCCGAGCGGGGAGATCCGGTTGGCGAGTTCCCCGGTGAGGTCCACGGTGACGCCCGCGAGGCCGCGCAGCCGGGCGACGTCGGTGTCGGTGAGCGCCCCGGACAGCGGGACGCGCACGACGACATCCCCGGCGGCGATCTCGTGGGCTCCCGTACGTTCGGTCAGCTCGGCGACGGGTCCGTCGGCGGCGGGCAGGAACCCGACGGGACAGACGGAGCGCTCGTCGACCGGCGCGAGCAGGTCGGGCGTGAGGGGGCCGTCGGGCGGCGAACCCCCGGAGACGAGCCGCACCGGCCTGTCCGTACCGGACACGGGCCGGGCGGGCACGAGATGACGGGCGGGCTCCGGCCGGTCGATCGGCTCCGGTCCCTGTAGGACGGGGGCGTGGTGTTCGTGGACGGGGACGTCGCCCTGCCGGGCAGAGGCATCGCCTTGCTGAACAGAGGCGTCGCCCTGCCGGGCGGGGTGGCCCGCCGTACGGAGAGAGAGGTCGCTGCCCGGGGCGTCGCGTCGCGGTGGAACGGGACCGGAGAGGGGCGCGGGGGTGGCGTTGGGGTCGCCGGGCCGCCAGTGGGCCGCGCCGGTGCCCGCGAGGGAGACCACCGGGCCGTGCAGCGTCTCGCGGGCCACCCCGCCCATCCCCCTGGCGACGGCGCGCAGGACCTCTCCGGCGGGTACGGCCTTGCCGAATACCGCCTCGACGCGCCAGGCGCAGGCGGGCGGGCGGCCACCGCGCACGCGGACGTCACGCAGCGCCCGCCAGAACGCGGCCCCGTCGGGGACCGGCACCGGGGGCAGCCGCCACTGCGGCGACTCGGCGACCATGACCGTCAGCGTGCGGACGCGCGGCAGCATCGTCCCGTACGGCACGGCCCGTCGCAGGTCGGCGGGGGTCCTGGCGAGCACCAGAAGGGCATCGGCCTCCTTGGCGATCACGTGGTCGGCGGGGACGGCGTCCAGGTCGGTCCAGGTCGCGTTCGTCCCCTCGCGCAGCCTGGCCAGTACGGCGGGGCTCTCCTCGAACCCGATGTGGCAGCCGAGTGTCTCGCGGCTCACACGCCGCCCCTGACGAAGACGTCCAGGCCCTTCTCCGCCGGATGCTCGGTGCGGACCACGTCGGGGAAGCGCAGCACCCAGCGGTCGCTGACCGCCTTGTCGTCCTCCCGCGCCGCGTCGTCGAGGAAGAACGCGACCTGCTCGGAGCAGCGGGGCAGCAGCAGCGGCAGCGCCGGGTAGCGCGCGGCGGGTCCGGTGGCGCCGGGCGGACCGTCCACGAAGACGAGGCCGATGTCCTCGATGCCGTCGAGCGCCTCCCGGTCGTACCACAGGTAGCTCTCCTGCCCCTCCTCCCAGGGAAGCAGGGGCGCGTCACGAACCTCGACGACGTCGGACAGGCCGTGGGCGCGGACCAGGTCGCGGCTGGCCTCGGCGTAGCGCGGCTCGTGTTCGAGCGCGACGACCGTGGCCCCGGTGCGTTCGGCGACGTAGCCGAGCCACACGCTGGACGACCCGCTGCCGCACTCGACGATCGTCTTCGGCCTGGTCCTGAGGATCCACCCGGTCATCATCCGCAGCACGTCGGGGGAGGCGGCCCAGCCCCTGAGCGCGGGCAGCGGGGCGCGGGGGGTGATGAGCGCCCGCAGGTCGGTGAAGGCCTCAAGCTGCGCGTAGGAGCGGCCGATCTCCCGTTCCAGGGAGCGGCACTGCCCGCCGACCCGGTCGAGACCGACCTCGACCAGCTGGGTGGTCCTGGTGAGGGAGCGCAGGCACTCGGCGTGCCGTACCTCGCCGGAGCTCTCAAGGGAGCCGACCCTGCGCCCGAGGCGGTTCAGCTCCCCGCACATCCGGCCGTTCCTGGCCTCGCCCCGCCGCAGCGCCCGCGTCAGGGAGCGTGCGGCGGCGAACGTCAGGCACCCCGTCCCGGCCGCGAACCCGGCGGAGAGCGCCGTGGGCAGGCGGGGGTCGAGGTCTCCCACGCTGTAGGACAGCGCGGTCACCGCGATCACCACACCGGCGGCGACCCTGATGGTACGGCTGGGCACTCTTATCAACGGCATACGTAGTTGGGCCTTTCGGGGAAATTGCCCGCATGGATCGCATTCCTGCATCACCGGCCATTCAACGGGCAACGTTATGGAAATAACGTAGTGGCCTGTTCAAGACGGCGTTCCGCGCTTGGCGCTGCCTTTGCCGAGCCCGTCCCAAGGGCTTGCGCGCCATGAATAAGAGGGCGCAGAATTTCACACGGAACCAGGAAAACCACTTTCCACCTGAATCGCCTTTCGGCCGCCACACCGAGTTTTCTGCCAGGCCGTACACCCGGGAAAAAACGAACAAACCACCGCAAGCAGGACAGCAGGCACCTCGCATGGCACGATACATATCGCCATATCCGGTCAGCCGATAAGAACTGTCGTAAATCATTTGATAGCCTGACCCGCATTCCTTTACGAATTGCACACGGTGCATTACCGTCGCCCCAACGCGAGACAGAGGCGGAGGTCCCCCGGTCGATCCGCCTTTTCGATCATCATTCGAGAGGCGGCGGCCCCCGGTCGCCTGGAGTTGATCAGAGTGCGTTCGACCGAACCCGACGGCGTCCCCCTCCCCTGGCACGCGCGCGTCAGGGACGCCGCCACGGACCGGATCCTCGGCGCGGGCGTGCTCGTCGGCACCCGGCACGTGCTGACCTGCGCCCACGTCGTCGGTGACCCGGAGAACGAGGTCGTCGTCGAGTTCACCACCCGCCCCGAGGCGACGACCACAGGGCGGGTCGAGCCGGACCACTGGATCCCCGAGGGGAAGGCGGGCGAGGGCGACATCGCCCTGCTCAGGCTCGCCGAGGACCAGCCGGAGGGCTGCGGCGCCGTCCTGCGCAGGCAGGCGACCCCGCTGGCGACCGAGGTCCACGCGCTCGGCTTCCCCCAGGGCCACCCCGACGGCCTGTGGGTCTCCATGCGGCTCGCGGGCAACTGCGGCCCGTGCGGCGAGTGGGTGCAGCTCAACGACTGGCGCCCCGGCGAGCCGTCCAGGGGGTTCAGCGGCGCGGCCGTCCTCAACATGCTCAACGGCCACGTCATCGGCATGGTCGTCGGCAGGCACAACGGTCCCCCGGCGAACCTCGCCTACATGATCCCGGTGGAGACCGTCGCGCGTTACCTGCCCCGGACCAGACGCTGGGTGCACGGCCCCGGCGCGGTCGATCCCGAGACGGCGTCCGACTACGACCCGCTGGTCCCCGACGTCGCGCTCGCCCAGCGGATGACCGACTGGCTGCGCGCCCCGAGCACCGTGCGCGTGCTCGTCGGCGACGGCCCCGGGCAGAGACGGACGCTGCGCAGCGTCATCGTCTCCTCCGACCGGGAGCACCGCCCGCCCGACCGGGTGCTGGTCTCCGCGCCCCCGGGAACCGTCTCCCCCGTCGCCAGCCTCGACCTGGCCGTCAACGCCTCGGGCAAGACCGTCGAGGCGATCTCCCAACGCATCCTCGACCGGCTGGGCATCCCCGGCCCCGCGAGCGGCGCGGCCGGACGGGTGCGGGACGGCGTCCCGGCGATGACCATCGTCGTGTACGGCATCGACGAGGCCGACGACCCGGTCTCCCTGGTCGACACCCTGCTGCGGCCCCTCGCCGAGCAGAGGTCACGGCTGCTGCTGGTGTTCGGCCGTGATCCCTCTCCGGCCCTCACCCGGGCGCGGTCGCTGGAGTCCGAGGCGGCCGGCGCCGAACGCGAGCACGTCCTGCGCCTCCTCGACGAGCTGACCGGCAGGGTCGCCAAGCTCAGGACCGCTGAGAGACGCGCCGTCGAGCACTGGCAAAAGGTCGCCCCACGCGTCGCGGGCGTGCCCGACCCACCCGACCTCGCCGCCGCGTTCCTGCTCCGCCTGCTCCGGCATCCCGGCACGGCCCCCGAGGAGCACTGGACCGCCCGCGAGCTCCAGGAGCTCCTGCGCCGCCAGAAGCGCGCGGCGACCCGGATCGAGGAGTACGGCGGAAGCCTGCGCGAGGCCCTGGCACGCAGGAACGAGCTACGAGGCCGCCTGGAGACGAGCAAGGCCCTGGCCGTGGACGCCGACCTTGCCGAGGACATCGACCTGGGCCGCCTCTACGACGAGGCCCACCGCCTGCTGTGGACCGAACGCCCCTGCGACGTGGGCGAGGCGGGCGCGGTGGTCAGGCACTACGAGACGACGGTACGGCGCCTGCGCACGGCCGCCCCCGAGACGAGAGGCCGTGAGGCGAGAGACCGCGTGGCGGACAGCGGCGGAGCGGGAGACGGGGCGGGGGGCGGCGGATGAGGCCGTGCGCGCGGGCCGGGTGTACGGGGGTCGTCGACGACACCGGTTACTGCGACGCCCAAGGGCACCGGAACGTCCCGCAGCCGACGAAAGCCGTGGAGGCCACCGGAGAGCACGACTTCTCCGTGGTTCCGTTGCCCAGGCTTCCCGCCACGGACCCGCTCAGCCACATCGATCCCGCCCCCCACCCGCCCGAGCACGGACGGCCCTGCGCGCGTCCCGGTTGCACGGGGATCGTCGGGGGCGGCTACCTCGGACAGCCACCGCTCTTCGAGGGCGTCTGCTCGGTCTGCCGCACGCCGTACTCCTTCAGGCCGAAGCTGCTGTCCGGTGAGATGGTCGACCGGTACCGGGTGCTCGGCTGCCTGGCGCACGGCGGGCTCGGCTGGGTCTACCTCGCCTGGGACACCAGACTCGAACTGCACGTCGCGCTCAAGGGGCTGATCGGCGACGGCGACGAGCACGCCCGCCGGGTGGCGGTGCGGGAGCGGCAGATCCTCACGGTCCTGCACCACCCCAACATCGTCCGCATCCTCAACTTCGTCACCCACCCCGACCCGCGTTCGGGGGCGGAGACCGACTACATCGTCATGGAGTACGTGGACGGCCAGCCCCTGCACAGGCTCGCGGCGGCCGGTGACCTGCCCGTCGAGCAGGTGATCGCCTACGGCCTGGGCATCCTGTCAGCCTTCGAGTATCTCCACGGCTTCGCGGACACGGGCTCGGGGCGCCGTGGCCTGCTCTACTGCGACATGAAGCCCGACAACGTCCTGCACACCGGGGACCGCGTCAAGCTGATCGACCTCGGCGCGGCCCGCTGGATCGGCGACAGGACCTCCCCCCTCGTCCACACCCGCGACTTCCAGGTCCCCCAGGAGGAGATCGACGAGCACTGGCTGACCGTACGGTCCGACCTCCACACGGTCGGCCGCACCCTGGAGGCCCTGCTCCCCGACGACTGGCAGGCCGAGGACGCCCCCGGCGCCGAGTCGTTCCTGCGGCTGCTGCGGCGCGCGACCGCCCCGTTCGAGGAGCGCTTCGCCTCCGCCGCGGAGATGGCCGAGCAGTTGCGCGGTGTGCTGCGGGAGATCCTCTCCCTGCGGGACGGCGTCCCCCGCCCGGAGCCGTCCACGGTCTTCGCGCCGACCGCCGCGCTGCTCGACGCCGGGCTCGGGGCGGTGCCGCCGCTCGACCACTGGACCGATGTCGCGGGCCGTACGGCGTCGCTGGATCCCGGCAGGCCCTCGCCCGCGCAATGCGCCGTCCGGCTGCCCACGCCCCGGGTCGATCCCGGCGATCCCGAGGCGGGCTATCTGGCGAACGTGAGCGTGGACGACCCCCGGCGGCTCGTGGACACCCTCGCCGCCCCGCGCCGGGAGTCGGCCCAGGCGCACCTGCTCATGTGCCGGGCGCACCTCGAACTGGCCGAGATTGACGAGGCGGGACGGTGCCTGGAGAGGGCCGGGGAGCTCCTCGGCGGGCGCGCGCCGTACGACTGGCGGATGGCCTGGCACCGTGGGCTCCTCGCCCTCGCCGAGGACCGGGTCGAGGCGGCGCGGGAGCGGTTCGACGCCGTCTGCACGGCGCTGCCCGGGGAGGACGCGCCCAGGCTGGCCCTGGGCTTCTGCGCCGAGCACCTCGGGGAGCCCGACCGGGCCGCGCGGCACTACCGGGCGGTGTGGCGCCGTGACCGTTCCCAGGTGAGCGCGGCCTTCGGGCTGGCCCGCATCCACCTGGCCGAGGGCGCGAGGGGTGAGGCCGTACGGGTCCTCGACCAGGTTCCCCGCGTCTCACGTCACTTCGACGCGGCCAGGATCGCCGCGGTGCGGATCCACGCGGGACGGCTGCCCGGCGGCGCGGGGGTGCGGCTGCCGACGGCCGCCGACCTGGGCGAGGCGGTCAACCGGCTGCCCGACCTCTATCTGGACGGTGGCGACCGGGACGGCGACGCCCGTGCCCGGCTGCGGGCCGTACTCCAGGAGGCTGCCCTTGGGTGGGTGCTGGAGAGCGGCACCGGGTCCTTCCGCAGGTCTCCCACGAGGTACGGCGCGCCGGTGCTGGCGGATCCGGTCGGGGAGGCGGCCCAGCGGGCGCTGCTTGAGGAGTCCCTGCGCAGGCTCGCCCAGCAGGCGCAGGACGCCGGGCGGCACGACGCGCTGATCGACCTGGCCAACACGGTCCGCCCGAGAACCCGGCGGTGACACGGCGATGAGGAGCAGGAACGGATGAGCGCACGCCCCGCCTTCACCCTCGAAGTGGGCCAGAACAAGTACCTCAGGGCCACGGCCGACGAGATGCACGCCATGCTCACGATCGGCGCGCACGGCCTGGACGGGCTCGCCCCCACGGTCGCCGAGGTCATCCTCGTGGACACCTCGGGCTCCATGGGCAGGCCGGGCACGAAGATCGGCGCGGCGCGGCGGGCGAGCGCGGCGGCGATCGACACGCTGCGCGACGGGGCGTTCTTCGCCGTCGTCTCCGGCAACCACGAGGCCGCGATGGTCTACCCGCCGACCCCCGGCCTGGCCGTCGCGACGCCGGAGGTCAGGCGGGAGGCGAAGGCCGCGGTGCGGCGGCTCACCGAACGCGGCGGCACGGCGATGAGCACCTGGCTACGGCTCGCCCGGCAGGTCCTCGCCACCCGGCCCGCCGTGATCAGGCACGCGATCCTGCTGACCGACGGCCGCAACGAGAGCGAGCCCGCGGAACGGCTCGACGCCGAACTCGACGCCTGCGCGGGGTTCCTCTCCTGCGACGCCCGCGGCATCGGGGACGGCTGGGCCTCGCAGGAGTTGCTGCGCGTGGTCACCAGGCTCAACGGCACTGCCGACGCCGTACGGGACGACGTCGACCTGGTGGCCGACTTCAGGGAGCTGACGCGCTCGGCGATGCGCAGGGGCGTCCCCGACCTGCGGGTCAGGCTGAGGCTGCTGCCCGGCGCCGAGGTCCGCTACGTCAGACAGGTCTTTCCTGTCGAAGCCGACCTCACCGGGCGGCTCACGCGGACCGGGGACGTTGTCGAGTTCGGGACGGGGCCGTGGGGCGAGGAGAGCAGGGAGTACTTCGTCTGCGTCGCCGTCGATCCGACCGGCCGCGACCGGGGCGAGGACCTGCGGCTGGCCCGGGTCGATCTGGAGGCCGCCGAGGGGACGTCCACGGACGTCGAACTGCCCGCCGTCGGTACGCCGATCCTCGTGCACTGGACCGACGAGCCGGTGCTGTCCTCCAGGATCGACCCGAAGATCGGCCACCACACCCGGCACCTGGCGCTCAGGGAGGCGATCGACGCGGGCCGCCTGGCCTACGAGTCCGGCGACAGGGCCGGTGCGGAGCAGGCGTGGGGCCGGGCCGTACGGCTCGCGACAGAGCTTGGCAACGACAGGAACCTCACCTGGCTGTCCCACCTGGTCCACGTCGTGGACGCCTCCCGAGGGCTGGTGCGGCTGCGGGAGCGGATCGACCCCAGGGACATGAAGGGCTCCCAGCTCAGCTCGTGGCACTCGACCCTGAGCCCCGGCACCCGCTCCCGGCGTCCCGGCGAGGGGGTGGGGGAACGGCTGGTGGCGGGAGGGCGGCGGTGCTCGAACTGCTCACGGGTGCCCCGGGCGGAGAGCAGGTTCTGCGAACAGTGCGGCCTCCCCCTGACGGCTGGGACCTCTTCGCCGGAGGCCGTTGAAGATGCCCTTCCGTCCGAGGCACTCCCGGAGGCGTTTCCCTCAGATGCGCGTCTCTTGGATGCCTCCGCGAAGGCATCGCTTTCGGACGCGCTTCCCCCTGAGGCCGGACCAGATGCCCTGCCATCGGATGGGCCCTCGGACACGCGTTCCTCCGACGCTGCCTCGAAAGCGCCGTTTTCGGACGCGCTCCTCCCTGAGGCCGTACCGGATGTCCTGCCATCAGAGGCGCCCTCGAATGCCGTTTCGAGGGACGCGCCTCCCCCTGAGGCCGTACCAAATGCTCTGTCACCAGAGGTGCCCTCGGACGCTGTTTCAAAGAGCGCGCCTCCCCCGGAGGAGGGGTGAGCACGACGCGGAGGACCCTGTGGCGGCTTCGGGCTGGGTTGACGGTTGCCGTGGTCGCGTTGTTCGCCACCTCGTTCTGGCTGTTCCAGGGGGTGCACCAGACCGCGAACTCACGGGCGGTCTCCGCGATCCTGGAGATATCGAGCGTCCGGCAGGCATTGGCCACCGCCGACCGGGCCGCCGTCGAGACCTTCCTCGGCGCCTCGAAGTCAGCGGGGCCGACACTCACGCTGCCCGCCGAGCAGGAGTACCGCGAGCAGATCCAGACCGCGGGTCTCAACCTCGCCCAGGCGGCCAGGGACGACGTCGCCGAGGACATACCGGGCAGGAGTGACGACCTGCAGCTCGCGCAGGGGATGCTGGCCGTCTACACCACCCTCGTCGAACAGGCCGGGGAGCACTACCGGCGCGGGGACGACACCGTCGGCGCGACCTACCTCTGGGGCGCCTTCCGTCTCATGCACCATGACGACCAGGGCATCCTCAAGACGCTCGACGACGCCCAGGAACGGCAGTGGACGTGGCTGCGCGCGCAGTTCCCGTCCACCTGGGCGATGCGGACGGCCACGGTCTCCTGGGGTGTCTGCCTCCTGACGACGCTGGCCCTGCTCTGCGGGACGCAGCTCTTCCTGCGGCGGCGCTTCCGGCGGGACCTGAACCCCCGGCTGCTCGCGGCCACCGGGCTCGTTGTCGTCCTGGCCGCGGCGACCTCGCTCGCCTATTTCTCCAGGGCCAGCCTCGACGAGGCGGGCACGATGACGCGGCGGGTGGCCGAGACCAGGAAGGCCGAGGTGGAGGCGGAACGCCGCTTCGGTGACGAACGGCTGGCGCGGCTGCTGCTCCCCGTCTGCGGCGCGCCGAGCCGCTGCGGGCCCACGGTCGCCAAGGAACTTCGGGTACGGCCCGGCTCCCCCACCCCGGTCCTCCCCGCGGAGACCGTGGAGGCCGCCGAGATCAGGGGGGTCACCACCCGGATGCGGGACGCCACGGAGTACGCGGGCCTGGCCTTCCTCATCCCGCTGCTCGCGGTCACCGCCGGAGCGCTGATCTGGAGCGGCATCCATCCCCGCCTCAACGAGTACAGGTACCGCCCACGATGAGACACCGAACCCTTCACAGAGCCATAGCGGGAATTGTCGTCGCCGGGTTGACGGTCCTGGGGACCGCGTGTGCGCCGTTGCCGGGAGGCCGTACCGTGTCCGTGCTCGCGACCTGGACCGGCACCGAGGCCGAGCACTTCGGGCGGGTCCTCGACGCGTTCGAGGACAGGACCGGCATCCACGTCGAGTACACCGGGACCCGCGCGATCGACGAGACGCTCCGCTCCGACCTGCGGGGCGGGACGCCGCCGGACGTCGCGATCCTGCCGAGCACCGGTGACCTGGCGCAGTACGCGCACAGCGGCGACCTGCTCCCCCTGGACAAGGTGATCCCCTGGCAGGGGCAGTACAGGCAGCCGTGGCTGCTGCGGCTGAACCAGCGGGTCTACGCGGTGCCGTTCAAGGTCAATCTCAAGAGCGTCGTCTGGTACGACCGGGCACGGTGGCGGCGGCCCGCGCCCCTCGACATGCGGGACCTGCTCTCCCTGCGGGCCGACGGCGGGGAGCGGACCGTCTGGTGCCTGGGGATGCAGGCCCTGCGTTCGGCCGGTTGGCCGGGGACGGACTGGATCGAGGACGTCCTGCTGCACCAGGCCGGTCCCGAGACGTACCGGAAGTGGGCCTCGGGCACGCTGAGCTGGTCCTCGGCGCCGGTACGGCAGGCGTGGGAGACGTGGGGGAAGATCCTGGACGCCTCCGGTCTCGACCGGCAGGGCCGCAGGGTCGCGCTGCTGACCGACTTCGGCGAGGCGGGGCTCGGGCTGTTCGGCGACCCGCCAGCCTGCCTCCTCGAACACCAGGCGTCCTTCGTCATCGTGTCCTACCCGCCCGGCAGCGACGTCGACTTCTTCCCGTTCCCGTCCCTCAACCCCTGGGACAGCGTCCCCGCCCACCAGCCGATGGTGATCTCCGCCGACTTCGCCGGGATGTTCAACGCGACCCCGCAGGCCGAGGAGCTGATGAGGTTCCTCGCCGGTGAGGAGGCCCAGCGGATCTGGCCCGCCATCCCCTCGGGGGCCGCGTTCTCGGCGAACCTGAGGGTGCCGCCCGACGCCCATCCCGCCGCGGATCCGGTGGGCAGGAAGGTCGCCGACACCCTCGACGCGGCGGCCATGGTGTGCCTGGACGCCTCGGACCTCATGCCGCCCGCCCTGCGCGACGCCTTCGGCGACGCCGTCCTTGAGTACCTCAGCGCCCCGGAACGGCTGCCCGCCCTGCTCGCCGAACTCGACAGGGTCCAGGCCCGCGTCGGGGACCGGTGGCAGCCGAGCGACCAGGAACGCCAGGACCTGAGGTCCTTCTCCTGCCCCGGTCCCCTCGACCGGTCCACCCCTACGAATCCGAACGGAGTCACCCCATGACCGAACTGGTGCGTTTCGAGCTCGACGACAAGGAAGGGTCCGTGCTCGTCGAGCTCGACCCGCTGCCGGGCTTCGAACGCCTCTCCCGGGGGGAGGGCAACCTCGCCCAGGCGAAGGTCTCCTTCGAGAACGCCCTCGCGGGGGTGCGTGACGCCGCGTCGAGCGCCCTGCGGCAGTTCCAGGCGATGGCCGTACCCCCTGACGAGGTCGAGCTGCAGTTCGGCGTCAGGCTGAGCGCGTCGGCCGGGGCGGTGATCGCCAAGACCGGCGCGGAGGGCCACTTCGAGGTGCGGATCAAGTGGCAGCGCGAACCCCGCCTGCGCATCCTCTCGGACCCCACGACTGACGGGTCCGCCTGACCCCTGACCCGGCGTGTACGGCTGGCGCCCCCGCCTGCCCGCCGTACTGCCGGGACCGTTTCTCCCGACGGCTCCCGCCGGGGAGGGTGACGGGCCCGGACCGTGCTGAGTTCGGGGTGCGCGTCGTCCATCGTCATGACCGGCGTCTCCGGGTCACCCTCCTGGGGTGACACGCCGATCGTCGTCCGGGCGGGGCAGGGTGGTGAGCATGCCGACGAGGGCGTCGACGGCCCAGTCCCGCCAGCGTGTCCCGCTCCAGCCCCGGATGTGGACCAGCAGGTTGTAGGTCTCGGGGGCCAGGACGGTCAGGGCGATGTCGGCGGCGGTCTCCGCGGTGAGCCCGGCACGCAGGGGGGTCTTGTCGGCCAGGGCCTCGGCGAACACGCGCTGGACAGTGAGGCGCTGCCGAAGGTTGGTGACCCAGACCTCGGCGAGGTCGGGGTCGGTGGTCGCGGCGCCGCGCACGACGTCCAGCAGCGCCGCCACCCGGAGGTGGATGTCGGCGGCGCCGTCCACCTGGCGGCGGAGCTGCCCGACCGGGTCCGGCTCCGCGAGGGCGGCGCGGGCCCAGGGACGGTCGAGGGTGGGCACCGGCTCGTCGTCACCGGCGACGGCCAGGTCGAGCGCGGTGGTGAGGATGGCCCGTTTGGTACTGAAGGCGTAGTAGAGCGTCTGCTCGCTCACCCCGGCCCTGGCCGCGATGGCGGCCATGCTCGTAGCCGTGTAGCCGGAGGTGGTGAACAGTTCGGTGGCCGCCGCGGTGATCCGGGCGCGGGTGATCCTCGCCCTGGCCGTCCGCCCGTCCTCCTTCTGCCCGGACTTCGGCCCAGATGCGCCGTCGCGTCGTCGTCTCGGTGTCTCGCTCACGACTTGACTATAGCGGCACTCTAAAAACATTCTTATAGCGTGACTACAAAAACTTGGCCTCAGCGATGAACACCGTCCTCGTCCTCGGCGGCTACGGCACGGTCGGCCGCGAGGCCGCCACCGCCCTCACCCGGCATCCCGGCACCCAGGTGATCGTGGCCGGACGCGATCCCGGCCGGGCACGGCCCGTCCCCGGCGCCGTCGCCATGCGCCTGGACGCCACCGACCCCGCCGCCCTGGCCGTGGCGCTGGACGACGTGACCACGGTCCTGATGTGCGCCGAGATCGACAACGCCCGCGTCGCCCGCGCCTGCCTGGAACGCGGCGTCTCCTACGTGGACGTGTCGGCCTCCCACGACCTGCTCACCGAGATCGGCGGCCTCGACGACCTGGCACGGGCATCCGGCGCGACGGCCGCCCTCAGCGTCGGCCTCGTCCCCGGGGTCACCAACCTGCTGGCCCGCCTCTGCGCGGAGCGCTCACCCACCACGGAAGCGCGCATCGGCGTGCTGCTCGGTTCCGGCGAACAGCACGGCCCGGCCGCCCTCGCCTGGACCCTGGACGGGCTCGGCGCGCTCGACGGCTCCTGGACCATGACCTTTCCCGAGCCGTACGGCACGCGCGTCGTCCACAGGTTCCCGTTCTCCGACCAGTACACGCTGCCCGGCACACTGGGCGTGCCCGCCGTACGCACCGGGCTGTGTTTGGACTCCCGGCTGTTCACCGGCCTGCTGGCCGCCGCAGGGCGGCCCGCCGTCGCGCGCCTGCTGCGGCGCGACGGGGTCCGCTCCCTGCTCCTCACCGTGCTGGGGAGGGTCCACCTCGGGAGCGACGGGTTCGCCGTGACGGTCACCTCGGGTACGGCACGGGCGGCCTTCGGCGGGCGGCGGCAGAGCCTCGCCACCGGCCGCGCCGCCGCCCTGGTCGTGCGCGACCTGCCCACGTTCCCGGCGGGCGTCCGGCACATCGAGCAGCTGGTCGATCCGGTCGCCTTCCTGACCGAACTCGCCGCCGACGGCTTCGACCTCGCCCTCCCCCACGGCTGACGGGGCCTCGCGTGGGCTATTCTGGACATGTACTATCCAGAATATGAAGATGAGTGAGGGCGTGGAGTGGGCGCTGCACACGTGCCTGAACCTGGCCTGGGTCGAGGACGGCTCGCCCGTGTCCGCCACCGTCCTGGCCGACTACTTCAGGCTGCCTCCCGCCTACCTCAACAAGCAGTTGCAGGCCCTGGCGCGGGCCGGGATCGTGTCGTCGGTCTCAGGGCCGCGCGGCGGGTTCCGGCTCGCCCGTGAACCGGGGGACATCACCGTGCTGGACGTGGTGGTGGCCATCGAGGGGCCGCAGGACGCCTTCCGGTGCACCGAGATCCTGCGTGACGCCCCGCACGGCGAGGCGGGCGTCGACTACCGGAGCACGTGCGCGATCTCCCAGACGATGCGGAAGGCCGAGCTGGCCTGGCGGAGGGAGCTGGCCGGTCAGACCCTGGCCGACGTGAGGGCCACGGTCGAGTCCCGCTTCCCTCTGGTGGCGGGGCAGACCCGCGACGGGCTGCGGAACCGGCGAACCTGAATTTCGCCTGATAAATCCCGAAAAATCATGGAAAGGAAGCGACCATGCCGCACACCATCATCAACCCGGCTTCGCTCCACAACCCCATCGGATTCGGCTACAGCCACATCGCCCGCGCCTCGGGGGAACTCGTCTTCGTCGCGGGTCAGTACGCCTCGGACGGCCAGGGCCAGGTCGTCTCCGAGGACTTCACCGAACAGGTCGAGCGCTCCTTCGCCAACCTGGGCAACGCGCTGGACGCGGTGGGGCTGGACTTCAGCCACGTCGTACAGCTCCGCACCCACATCGTCGACCACGACCTGTCCAAGCTGGAGGTTCTCGGCAAGGTCATCCACGGGATCTGGGGGGACCTGCCGCCCACCCAGACGCTCACCGGCGTGGCCGCGCTCGCCCTGCCCGGCATGCTGTTCGAGGTGGACGCCGTCGCGGTCACCTGAGATCAGGGGGCTTCGCCGTACCCACTCGTCGCTTTTGGTACGGCACGCCGTACCAAAGAGAGCGCTGTGCCCGGGGCGAGCGGTTCGTTCAAGACCGGGGTGCGGCGGTCGCACAAGACTGCGGGCATGAGCGAGAACACCTTCACTCCCGCCCTTGGCCGGTTCGCGCCCACCCGGTTCTACGACGGCGTGGTCGCGCTGACGCGCGAGCGCCTGTGGCGGGCGCTGGCCGCCATGCATGTGGCGCCGCGGCCCGGAGACGTGATCGTCGATGTGGGATGCGGCACCGGTTCGCTGGCGGTTCTGCTGGCCCGCATCGAGCCGGGGGCGCGGATCGTCGGCCTGGACCCCGACCCCGACGTGCTCGCGGTGGCGCGGCGCAAGGCCGACACCGCGGGCGTGACGGCGCACTGGCGGGTCGGCATGGGCGACAACCTGGTCGAGGCGCTGGGGGCGGACCCGGTGGACACCGTCGTGTCCAGCCTGGTGCTCCACCAGTGCCCGATCGCGGTGAAGCGGGCGGTGCTCGCGTCGATGTGCGCGGTGCTGCGGCCCGGCGGGAAGCTGGTGATCGCGGACTACGGCCTGCAGCGGACGAGGTTGATGCGGCTGGCCTTCAGGACCGTGCAGTTCGCGGACGGCAGGGAGGACACCCAGCCCAACGCCGACGGCGCCCTCCCCGGCCTGATGACGGCGGCCGGGTTCCGTGACGTCCGCGAGGTCGAGGTCGTCCCCACGGCCACCGGTTCGATCTCGGTCTACGTCGCGCGCCGGGAGTGACCGCGCAGGAGCGCCAGCACGGTCGCGGGGGTGAGGCCCATCATCTCGCGCATCCCCCGGGTGAGGTGCGCCTGGTCGGCGAAGCCCGCCGTGAGCGCCGCCTCGGCCGGTGAGCGTCCCGCCTGCAACGCCTCGGCCGCCCGGCGCAGCCGTACCCACACCCGCCAGCGGGTCAGCGGCATGCCCACCTGACTCCGCGCCAGGGCGCGCAGGCGCTGGGGGGAGAGCCCGACCAGCGCGGCCAGGACCGGCATGGGGACGCCGCGCTCCCCCAGCACGTCCAGCGCCTCGACGAGGCGGGGGTCGAGGTCGCCCGACGGGTGCGCGCCCGCCCTGCCGATGTCCTCCTCGCGCAGGTCACGCATCTCGGGGGCGGCTGTGACGCCGTTCCCGTAGCGCTCGCGCAGCCGGTCGGCGAACACACAGTGCGGCTCGACGTAGAAGACGAGCAGGTCCGGGGCGGCGAGCATGCGGTGCCGTTCCATCGGCGGCACGACCAGCGCCGTCGCCCTGTGGCAGGTCTCCGAGGCGTCCACCACGGAGATCTCGCCCCGGACCGCGACGGCGATCTGGAAGGCGGCGTGCCGGTGGACGGTGCTGTCGCCCGTCGGGCCCCGGTACACCGCGTATCCCTCGCCGATGGCGAAACGGGGCGTCGGCTCCTCCGGGGCGTTCATCCCCTTGATACTGCCAAACCTTGCGCCGCCCTGGATTCGTCAGGATATCCTGACGCATATGACGTTCACCTCCCCCGACATCCCCGGCCACGAGGGCCTCGCCGCCCCGGTGCTTCCCACCGGGGAGTTGGCCTCGACCTCCAGCGCCTTCGTCAAGGTCTTCGTCGGCTACCAGGCCGTGTGCTCGTGCGGCTGGACCGACCAGCGACGGTTCCCGGCCACACAGGAGGGCGCCAAGGAGGCGGAGTACCGGTGGTGGAGCAGGCACGCCGCCCCGCTGATCGCCGCCGCGCCGCCCAGCGAACTGGTGGCCAGGTCGAACCTCCTGTGCGAGCGCGTCGTGAAGCTCGCCGCCGAACGCCCCCTGGCGGCCCTGACCCTGCTGTCCCAGATGGAGAGCTGGCAGCGCGCCCTGCTCGACCTGGCCGTCGCCGGGGCCAGGGACGCCGGTGCATCCTGGGCCCAGGTGGGTGAGGCGATGGGAATCTCCAAGCAGAGCGCGCACGAGCGCTTCAGGTCACGCGACCTCTGAGATCATTCCTCTGAGGGAGAAATCACCCCATACTTCCGCATGATGATCTTATGCCGAAATTACGATATTTATCGGTACATGCGTAAGGCATTAGCCCTGTTATTAGGGCTCACGATCCCCCTTGCCCCTTTAACCCCGGTCGCGGCCGCCACCCCGCCGACCCCGACGCCCAGCACCGCGATCTCCTGGGGCCCCTGCCCCGAGGACGCCGCGACCGAGTGCGGGACGCTCGCCGTACCGGTCGACTGGAACCGACCGACGGGCAGAAAGTTCAACGTGGGCGTCGCCCGGCACAGGGCGGCCGATCCGGCCGCCAGGATCGGCACGCTCGTGCTGGGCCCGGGTGGTCCGGGAGGGTCGGGGGTCGACCTCGTCCTGGCCAGCTCGTGGATCTTCAGCCCCGAGCTCGTGCGCCGCTTCGACATCGTCGGCCTCGACCCGCGTGGCACCAACCGCAGCAACCCGGTGGTCTGCTCGACGGACCTGCTGCTGCAGTCTCCCGACCCGCTCCTGAAGAACCAGGCCGACTTCGACAGGGCGCGGACCTACAGCAGGCGGCTGCGCGCCGACTGCCGGGCCCGCACCGGACCGGTCTTCGACCACGTGGACTCCCTCAGCACCACCGCCGACCTCGACGCCTTCCGCGCGGCGCTCGGCGAGGAGAAGCTGTCCTTCTGGGGCGGCTCCTACGGCACCCTCCTCGGCCAGCAGTACGCCGACCGCTACCCCCGCCGGGTCAGGACCTTCGCGCTCGACAGCACCATCGATCACACCTTCGACACCCGGAGCTTCCTCGACGCCGAGTCCGCAGGCGCGCAGGACCTCTTCAACGAGTTCGTGGCCTGGTGTGAGCGGGACGAGAGCTGCCTCCAGCACGACGGGGACGTCAGGACGCTCTGGAAGGGGCTGATGGCCCGCGCCGACCGTGGCGAACTCGGCACCCCCGGCCAGCCCGACGTCCCGTTGACGCCCTTCCTGCTCTCCTGGACCGCGCTGGACTACTTCTACACCCCCGACGCCTGGCGCTCGTTCTCCGAGCTGCTGGCCGACCTCGACGCCGGGCGGCCCTCGGCCCAGCGGCTGCCCACGCCCCTGGCGGCCGCCGGCTCCCAGGGCGTCACCCCCAACCCCTTCCAGATCTTCTGCGAGGACTACCGGCTGCCGGTCCGCGACTTCCGCGAGTACAGCAGGCACCTGCGCAGGCTGGAGAAGATCGCTCCCGACCTGCGCTACAGCAGCCTGGCGGTCTTCTCTGTCTTCGCCTGCCTGGGTGAGCCGGACGTGATCCCCAACCCGCAGCGCCCCATCAACGTCCGTACGGACACCCCGGTGCTGGTCGTCAACTCCCTGCACGACCCGGCCACCGTCTACCCGTGGGCCGTGAACGTGACCCGCCAGCTCGGCCACTCGGGCAGGCTGCTCACCTACGAGGGTTGGGGCCACATCGTCTACGGCCGCAGCCCGTGCGCCACGAGCGCCATCGACGCCTACCTGATCTCACGGACCGTCCCCGCCCGCGGAGCCCGCTGCCCAGCCGTCCCGCCGAACACAGGGGCCCGTAACCTCAACCTCCAGCAGCTCGTCTCCCCCCTCATCACCCGACCCGGCTGGACCTCCTCCTTCTGATCTTGCCTCAGCCAATCCAGCCGAAGCCCGCTGGATTGGCCTCGCCGAGACCCCAGCTCCAGATCGCCTGGAGGGTTTCCGGGGCACCGGTCAGCTCCACCTCGACCGGTGCCCCGGACTTGCCGCCCCGCACCGCGCCCGCGGAGCCGACGGCGAAGGAGCGCCGGGGACCGACCCAGGTGATCCGCGTCAGCGACACCTCCGGGTCCAGCCCCAGGGTCTCGGCCTTACGGCGCAGGTTGCGCTGGAAGCACTCCGGGAACTCCCGGTCGGCCGGCAGCAGCCACGCCTGACGGGTGGTCCGCTCACCCAGGGCGTTCACCCCGGTGCCCTTCACCACCACCGGGGTGAGCGTCCTGAGGAGGGCACGCCCCGAGGCGAACGCCGGGGGCTCGACCAGAGTCGCGTTCAGCACGCGGAAGGCCGCCCCGCCCCAGTCGAGCAACTCCCGCTGCTTGATCCCCTGGGCCATCGCGGTCACCGCCTCAAGCAGCGGACTGCCCAGCTCCAGGTGCCCCCGCCCGCCGACGGCGTATCTGCCCCTGACCTTCACGGCCCTGGGGAAGACCGGGGCGCCGTGCCCAAGCGGGACCATGCCGTACGGCCCGGCCCCCCGCGCGTGCAACCGCCGCCCGAGATCGGGTGCCTCACGGGTCAACAGGTCGTACAGCAGGGAACGGCCAGGGGACAACACCTTCGCCCACGCCAGCTCCGTCGCCCCCGTCATGACCTCAATCCGCAACCTCATCGTTTCCTCCCATCCTTCACCGACTACTGATGGACGACCGCCGTCGTCCATCAGTAGTGGATGGAAGCGAAGAACGACGGATGGAGCGGTGCGGAGATGAGACTTCCCCGGGCCAGGAACGGGACGGGCAGGGCGAGGGAGGTGCTGAAGGGGACATCCGGGTGGACGGTCGCGGCCCTGGCCGGTGTGGCCGCCGCGGTGGCCGCCGGAACCCTGCCGGACGTGATCAAGAGCTGGCTGGGAGAGCAGCGGCCGTTCCTGACGGTGCTGTGCGTGGTCGCGGCGGGCGTGTTCGCGGGGATCAACCTGTGGCAGCAGCGCAGCAGAGGGGTCGGCATCGTGGTAGCCCTGCCGAGGGAGGAGTGGCGGGAGCCCTGGAACGCCCAGTGGACGGTCGCAGCGGCCGACCACGCCCGGCGTGGTCACGACTCCTGCTTCACCGTACGGCGTGCCGTCCCCTCGTCCGGTTCCGGCGCCGAGCGGAACGCCACCCGTGAGGACGCGCTGGGGGTGGCCTACGAGCTGATGAGCGCCCGGCTGACCGAGCTGTCCGCGGCCGACCCCTCGACGCCGGTGTCCCTGTACGTCAACGCCGCCCTGCCCGACGCCTTCGAGCTGGGCGCCAAGTTCAAGTCCCACGTCCAGCGTGAGCTGCGAGGGATGCACGACATCCCCGAGAGGGTCACGCTGCCGCAGCGTTCCGAGCGCCCCCACACGGACTTCTTCCCCGCCGTCCGCATCAGTGGCCGGTTGAAGGACCCGCTGAGCACGGCGGAGGCCGTACGGGCGGCGAAGCTGGCCGAGGTGGTCGAGGAGCCGCACTTCGAGAGCGACCCGGAAGGGCGGGCCGTCGCCGTCGTCGTGCACCTGTCGGACAACCCGCTGATGGTCGCCCAGGCGCTGCGCGCGGCGGGCGCCGGGTGCGCGGACGCCCGGGGAGAGTGGGCGCGGTGCCGGGCCGCGCTGGTCATCGACGGCGGTCCGGCCAACCTCCCCGAGACGACCGCCGACTTCGAACTGGTGGTACGGCACGTCTACGCGTCGTGGCGGGCCTGGAACCGGGCCAGACCGCAGTACGCGGACCTGACCCACCGGCTGTTCATCGCGGCCCCCGCCAGCGTCGCCTTCGCACTGGGCTGGCTGTTCGGCCACACGATGCGGGTGGTCGAGCACCCGCACGAGACAGGAGAGACATGCACCTCGTCATGATCGGTACGGCCGGTCTCCAGCGGTACATCTTCGCCTCGGGCAAACGCCAGCAGATCGTCGGGGCGTCCGACCTGATCGCCCGGGTCGACGGCGAGTGGGCCGACAAGGCTCTGAAGGAGGTCTTCCCCGGTTTCGACAGGGACGGCTGGCGCATCGGCACCCATGACGCGGAGCTGCTGGTCGCGGGCGCGGGCGGCGTCACCGTCCTGGTCAGGGACAGACAGGCCGGGGAGCGGCTGGTGACGCGGCTGGAGTTGCTCGCGCTGGAGTTCGCCCCGGGGCTGGACGTGTGCGGCGTGGTCGTCGACTACGAGGAGGGCTCGCTGGCCTCCGCCGTACAGGAGGCGCGCAGAAAGCTGCCGACGGTGCGCGAGCGGCGGCCGGGACCGTCGGCGCGCTTCCCCCGCCTGCCCATCGTGGCGGACTGCGCGTCGGACGGGCTTCCCGCGGAGGGCCTGCACAGCGAGGGAGAGGGTGAGGCGGCCCGTCCCGAGTCCGCCGTGTCCAGGGCGAAGCGCGTGTCACATCCGGGCGCGCTCTCCCGGATGTCCGCCATCGCCGGGACCGACCGGGCCACGATGAACGAGATCGTCGACCACCTCGGGTTCAGGACCGAGTGGGTGGCGGTGATTCACGCCGACGGCAACGGTCTCGGCGAGGTCTTCGGCGGCCTGGACGGCCTCGGCGTGGCGGACGCGCCCCTGCCGCCCGGGGAGCGGGACCGCCGTCACGCGGAGAGGCTGGGCGCCCTCTCACGCGGTGTGGACGGCTGCGCCAAGCGGGCGTTCGCCGCCGCGCTGCGGCTCACCGCCCGCGAACTCGCCTCCGGTGAGGCCGTCCGCGTCCTGCCGCTGATCATCGGGGGGGACGACCTGACCGTGGTGTGCGAGGGGGAGGTCGCGCTGCCCTTCGCCCGGCACTACCTGGAGCGGTTCGAGCGGATGACGAAGGAGGATCCCCTGCTGCGTCCCGTCCTCGCGCGCCTGGACCGTGACGGCCTGAGTGCGGCGGCCGGGGTGGCGATCGTCAAGCGCAACTACCCCTTCCACTTCGCCTACGAGCTGGCCGAGGCGCTGACCAAGGAGGCCAAGGGGGTCAAGGGCTGGGGCTCTGCCCTGTCGTTCGTCTCACTGTTCGAGAGTTCGGCCCCCGACCTGAAGCGCATCCGCGCCTCGGTCGCCCTGTCCGGTGGCGGCGGCAGGTCCGCCTCGCCGTACCTCGTGGGGGTGGGCAGCGGGGACGCCAGGGCGCGCGGGCGGCGCTGGCAGGACGTGCTCGAAGGGGTCGCCGCGCTGCGGCGGCGTGACCCGGCCTCGGGGGAGGTGCTCCTGCCCGGTGGTCTCGTGCACGAACTGCGCGAGGGGATGTGCCTGGGCGAGGAGGTCGCGGCCTCCCGCTTCGAGCTGGCGCGCCGCCGCTTCACGGGGAACGCCGCGCGCACCGGGGCCCTGCTCGCCCTGGGGCAGGACGGCGGCCTGACGTGGACCGACCGTACCGGCCCCGAGGAGAGGTCCGTGACGAGGCTGCTGGACGTGATGGCGGCCCGGCCGTTCGTGCCGGAGGGGCCGTGGAGATCAGAGGGAGGAGACGCGTGACGGGCGAGTTCACGATCTCGTTGTTCATGGTGAGCGACTGGGGGGTGGGCACGGGAAGGGGTGCCTCCGGCTACGTCAACCAGATCATCCAGCGCGAGGAGGAGTCGTCCCGGGCTCCCGCTCCCCCGGTCGTGCCCGCCAAGTCCCTGGTCGGCGTCTGGCGCGACTCCTGCGAGCTGGCCGCCCACGCCCTGGACAGCGGCCCCGTGGGGGTGTGGCACGACTGGGTGAGGTTCCTGTTCGGCGGCCAGTACGCCCCGGTGAACGGAATTCCGGGCCCGGTGGGCAGGACCTCGGCCCCGGCCGCGCTGACGCTGGACGGCCCGCTGCGGCTGCCCGGCAGGCTCGCCGAGGCGCTGCGGGAGCGGCCGCGCGTCGCCCTGGCGACGACCTTCCGCAAGCCGGGCGTCGCGGTCGATCCACACACCGGTGGCGCCGAGGAGGGCATGCTCCGCTTCGAGGAGTTGGCCCGGGGCGGCGTCACCCTGGAGGGCCGGGCCAGGATCGACGGGTTCGCCGGACTCGACCGGACCCAGCGGGAGGCCGCCGTCGCCCTGCTGGACGCGGGGGCACGGCTGCTGGAACGGCTCGGCGGCAAACGGCGCCGTGGCGCGGGCCGCTGCCGGATGACCCTCGACGGCCCCGGCGTCTCCCCCGAGTGGACGCCGCCACCCCTGGACGGTGTCCCGTCGCCGCCGGACGGCCCGGATCACGCGGTCGCCGACCGTCCGGAACCGGCGGGTACGGCGGGCACCGGATGGGAGCGTGTGGAGCTGCTCATCACGGTCGAGCAGCCGGTGCTCGTCGCGGCCACGGTGCTGGGCAACGTCGTCAGGGGCGCCGACCACATCCCCGGCTGGTGCCTGATGCCGGAGGTCGCCAGGAGGCTGGGCGGTGGGGCGCACGCCCTCGTCCGCACCGGCGACCTGGTGGTCACGGCGGCCTTCCCCGTGCCCTCCCCGGGAGTCAGGACGTTGCCGGTGCCCAGGGTCCTGGTGCACAAGAAGGACGCGGACGGCACGGTGGCCGGCAACCAGATGGCGGGGGACGGGCCTCCCAGGAGCAAGCCGTACCGGACGGGATATCTCGTGCCCGAAGGGCCGGAGAAGTACACCGTCGTCAACCCCGCGAGCACGGTACGCATGCACAACACCATCCAGGACGACCTGCAACGGCCCACCCGGGAGGTCGGCGGCGTCTACGTCTACCGGGCGCTGGCGGCCGGGACGGTGCTCCGCGCCGAGGTGCGGGTCCGTACGGGCGCGCTGGGCGACGGCTGGGCGCGGCGGCTGACGGGAGGCTGGCGGATCGGCCGCTCGGCCAAGGACGACTACGGGAAGGTCCGGGTCACGGCCACCCCGGTCGGCGTTCCGTCGGCGGGCGGCCACGGCGGTCGCTCGCTCAGTGTGTGGCTGCTGTCCGGCCTGCTGGTCCGCGACCGCAGGCTGCGGCCGAGCACGGACCCGCGTGACGTCGCGCGGGCGCTTGAGCAGGCGTTCGCGAAGGCGGGAGCCCCCGGCGTACGGCTGAGCGCGGCGGCTGACGGGAGGGGAGTCACCGTCGCCCTCGGCGAGCAGCGCACCGAGAGCTGGCACCGGGGGTGGAACCTTCCCCGCCCCACCCTGTACGGCCTCGCGCAGGGAAGCTGCCTGACCTTCACGGTGGACGGCGGCCCGCTCACCCCGGAGGTCCTCGCGGAGGTACGGGCCGCGGGGGTGGGTGAGCGCAGGGCCGAGGGGTTCGGGCAGGTGGAGTTCGACCACGACGTCCTGCTCGCCCCCGTCGCCGCCCAGTCCACGTCTCCCGCGGCTCTCGCGCAGGCCGAGCCCGCCGAACCGGCCGGGCCGATCGGGCCGCTCGCGCCGGACGAGAAGGGGCACCGGGAGGCACGGATCTTCGAGCGCGCCGCCTGGCGTGCGGAGATCCACCGGTCCTGCGAGCGGATCAGGGCCGACAGGACGCTACGCGCCCGGGTCGTTCCCTCCGGAGTCTCCAGCACCCAGCTCAACGCGCTGCGGCGGATCGTCCGTGAGCTGCCGTCCGGCCGCGCGGAGAGCGGTCTGCTCTGGCTCACCAGGGAGAAGGCGGGCCGTCCCCCCTGGCCGAAGGAGGCGGTGACGACGCTCAGAGAGCTGCTGACCGGCCCTGACGCGGTGTGGACGCTGCTGAATCTGCCGGAGGACCAGCTCGTCGTCACCCGGGATGGGGTCAAGAGCCTGCGGGCCGAGCTCCGGCACGAGGCGGTACGCACGCTGGTGGACTCCTGTCTGGCCGCGCACGGCCGCGACGAGGCGACTTCGACGGACACCGGGAGCGAGAGATGAGCCCCAGAGCGGGACGCCACCTCACCAGCAGGGTCAGGGCGCGCGGCTGGCTGCTCACCACCGCGCCGCTGCACGTCGGCGGCCTGGGCCACGACCCGTCCGATCCGCTGCCGATCGCGCTCGACGGCCAGGGCAGGCCGTACGTCCCCGGCACCACCCTGGCCGGAGTCCTGCGGCACTGGATGGACGGTGCCCAGCCCGGCACGCTGGACGGCCTGTGGGGGTCGGCGGAGGAGAAGGGCCACGCCAGCCGCGTGGTCGTCGCCGACGGCCTCGTGACGACCGAGCCGCGCCTCGACGAGCACGCCCTGCCCGCCGCCCCACTCGACGTCGCCGCCCTGGAGTTCCGGCCCTCGGTGGGCATCGACAGGGTGACGGGCGCGGCGGCCCCCGAGTTCCTGTACGGCAGGGCCGTCATCCCGGCCGGTCACTACGTCAGGCTGGAGATCGATGTCGAGTCGAACGAGGAGGCCGACCTCGACGAGGCCAGGATGGACGCGCTGCTCACGGCGCTGCGCGCGGGGAAGGTGCGCGTCGGCGCGGCGACCGGCAGGGGGCTGGGCGCGGTACGGCTGCTCGACGACCCGTTCGAGATGGTCGTCGACAGGTTCGACTCTCCCGAGGGGCTGCCCGCCGTACTGCGGGACGATCCCGCGCGCCGTCGCGGAGCCGAGCCTTCGCGGCGGACCGATCCCGCCCTGCCGCCCGCCAGACAGGTGCTCGACATCCGGGTGGAGTGGCGGCCGCTGGCACCGGTGATGGTCAGGGCCGGGGCGGGCGGTCTGTTCGCCGACACCCTGCCGCTGACCACGCGGGTTGATCGTCGCCACGTCACGCTCGTCCTGCCCGGCGGGTCGATCAAGGGGGCGCTGCGCGGGCACGCCGAGTTCGTCGAGCGCACCGCGCGGGAAGGCGGTCCCCCGGCGCCGTCGGCACCGCCCGGCGCCTCCCCTGCCGACTACAGCGCCGCCTTCCGTGCCCAGCTCGACCAGCTGCCCGCCGTACGGGCACTGTTCGGTGCGGCCCGTGACGGGCGGGAGCGTGGGGCGGGGGCGCTGCGCGCCGAGGAGTGCGCGGCCCTGGTGACCGTCCCCGACGAACTGTGGGACGCCGCCATCGGGGGTGAACCCGACGAATCCGACTCGGTCCGCGACAGGCTGGAGGACCTGGGGATGGCGCGCTCCGACCACGTCTCCCTCGACCGGTGGACCGGCGGGGCCGCCGACGGACGGCTGTTCACCGTGCTCGAACCCCATGCCGTGGGGTGGGAGCCGATCAGGCTCTCCGTCGATCTCACCCGCCTCGGCTCCGGCTCCGACGTCGCGCTGGCCCTGCTGCTCGTCACCCTGCGCGACCTGGCCGAGGGACGGATCCCGCTCGGCGCCTCCGCCAACCGGGGGTTCGGCGACATCGAGGTCACCGAGGTCGTCCTGACCGGCCCGCCCTGGGCACGGCCGGTCACGCTGCCGCAGGCCCTGAACTCGCCGGAGGTGTCCTCCGTCGGGCGGGCCTGGACCGACTACCTGGCACAGGAGGTGTCATGACCGTTCTACGCGCCGCCGCCGTCACGGGTCTCACGTTGCCGCGAGCACTGGAGGCGTCCGGCCTCGACGGCGGGTGTGCCCTGCTGACGACGCCGTCGGCCTACCGGATCGCCTCAGTGGCGGGTGGGACGTGCCGTACCCCCGAGGGCCTCGTCGGCCTGTCGGCCGTCTACGAGGCGCGGGTCTTCACCGGCGAGGCCGAGCTGCGCTGGACTCAGGACCGCGCGGTGCTGCTGACCGAGGACCGTGCTCCGTTCCCGGCCACGTTCGACGAGCCGGTTGAGGACCTGGAGGCGTTGACGACCCTGGACAACCACTACCTCCTGTGGGGCGCTGTCGACGACTCCGCCACGCCCGGCCCCGGCTGGGTCGCGCTCTCCTCAAGCCGGGTCGGCCACCTGACCGTCCCCCTGCCGACGGCCGTTCCCCTGGCCGAGGGCCACCACAGGCGGGTGCGGTTGCTGACCCGCGAGTACGTCGTCGTCGGTGACGACCACGGCAACATCCACGTCGCCGAGGAGCGGCTGATCGGCTTCGAGCCCTATCTCGTGAAAGGAACCGTGTGACGACCGGCGAAGAGGGATTCCTCAACCCCTACACCTTCATCCCCGCCTTCCCCCGGGACGCCCTGCCCGAGCCGTTCCAAGACGCCGCGCCGCCGCCGAGGGACCGGCTGCGGGCGGAGTGCCTGACCGGCGGGATCGCGGTGACGCTGACCGTCGAGACCCCGCTCCTGCTCCTGGACACCACCCGCGCCATCCCGCCCTCGACCGAGGAGAAGGACCACCTGGTCTATCCCGTACGGCTGCGCGACGGCCGCCCGCACCTGCCCGCGACCACGGTCAAGGGCATGCTCCGCGCCGCCTACGAAGCCGCCACCAACTCCCGCTTCGGCGTCTTCGACGCCCATGACACACCTTTCGGCTTCCGGCGCGGTGCCGAGTACGCCCTGGGCATGGTGCCGGTGTACGTCGCCGGGGAGGGAGTCCTCGTCCGTCTCCAGAGCGCGTTGTTCGAGATGTACGACAAGAAGAGCGGCGAGAACCTCTATCCGGACGGCGACCTCCATGCTCCTCGGCACATGGAGCGCCTTCGGGCGGTGATCAGCAAAACCAAAAATGGCGAAAAAGTGGTTGATTTCGCTCCGGCGGACTCGACCGTGGCGCTCGTCGCCGAAAGAGGGGAGAAGGTGGTCACCGGCATCGCCTACATCACCGGCCCCAACATCGAGGGCAAGAAGTACGAGCGGTTCCTCTACCGGACACCGGGCGAGAAGTCGTCGCCCCTGCCCCTCGCGCGGGAGTGGAAGGCGCTGGTCGAGGACTGGGACCTGCTGATCCAGAACTACCGCGACGCCCACGCCGACGAGGACCTCCTCCAGAGACGCACCCCGGGCGGCCTACCCGCGGGGCCGGGCGAGCGTATCGGCGAAGGACCGGGCCAGCTCGCCTGGAGCCCACACCTCCACGACGAGAACCACATGCGGCTGGGGCGTTCCGCCATCTGTTACGCCAGGCTCGTGGACGGCGGGGTCGATCGGCTGTATCCGGTCCTCATCCCCCGCGACCTGTATCCCGTCGCCCCCTCGACGCTGCTGGGTGAGGATCTGACCCCGGCGTCCCGCTACGAGTGCCTGTCCCCGGCCGACCGGGTGTTCGGGTGGGTGGCACCGAAGGGCAGCGGGGTGCGGCCCTCCGCCTATCGGGGACGGCTACGCGTCGGCCCGGTCACCTGCGACGACGTCGCCGCCGACGCCGTGGCCAGGTTCGAGGGGGACGGTCTGTCGCTGGCGATCCTCAGCCGCCCCAAGCCCCAGCAGGGCCGGTTCTACCTGGCGGAGTCCAGGCAGCGGCCCCAGCGTCCGGTCAGGGACGGCACTCCGAAGGAGAACCTCTACGCGGAGGGACGGGGTCTGCGCGGCAGGAAGGTGTACTGGCACCACGCGGGCCTGGACGCCGGGAAACACTGGAACGTCGCCGGGCCCGAGGACCCGACACAAGCCCCGGCCGGTGACCGTCACCGGGAGTACACGCGCTCGTGGAGATCTCCCGGCGACAGCGGCGAACTGACCAGGGACAGGAGGCGCTACAAGACGGTCCCCGGCGCCGAGCAGCGCGACACCCAGAACCGCTCGATCAACGGCTGGGTACGGCCCGGCACGGTCTTCCGGTTCACCGTCGAGGTCCGCGACCTCGACGAGCACGAGCTTGGGGCGCTCGCCTGGCTGCTCAGCCTCCCCGAGGGGCACTTCCACCGGCTCGGTCTCGGCCGCCCGCTCGGTTTCGGCAGCGTACGGCTCGCCGTCGATCCCGACGGCACCGAACTGCACACGGGGGCGGAGTACGCGGCCTACTACCGCACCCTCACCGGGGACCTCCCCGCCACCGACGGCGCCAAGGTCCTGGAGAAGGCGAGGCAGGTCTTCGAGGAGAAGGTGGCCTCCTCCCCGGCGCTGTCCACGATCCGCGACGCGATGTTGACGGTCTCGCGCGGTGACCCGGCGCTGCCGGTGCACTATCCGCGCACCCGTCCGAACGGGCTCCTCCCCGGTGCCCCCACTCCTCCGGATCCGCGCGGCAGGAACTTCGAGTGGTTCACCGCAAACGAACAAGACGATAAATCACCAAAAATCCGGACGAAACGTTCATTGCCCGGCCTGGAAGGCACCCCTTCCCCTCTCCGGATCTATCCACAGAAAGCACCATCCGAACCCCATCGGAGAAAAGGTGGTACCAAGAGATGACGTCATAACCGGTTCCCGTGAAGCGGGGGGTCTGCCATTCCCGACAAAAGCGACGGCGTGGTGCTCGTTCACGCCGTCGGCGGCGGAGACCTGGGACTCACCGACGCACGGACGGTTCCCATCCTCAGCGACACCCCCGAGGCGACGGGAAGGGACCGCAGGCCGCTGAGGAAGCTCTTCGAGGGACTGCCCCCGGTCTCCATGCTCGCCCTGCTGGGGACGACCAACCAGGGCGGTCCCCTCGGCCTGCCGTTCGCCCACTGGGCCACGGAGATCAGGGCGCGCCTCACCTCGGAAGAAGGGCTGTGCGGGGTGCGCCTCGACCCCGGCGCGGTTCACATCGTCGAGGTCGAGGCGCCCCGGATGGAGGCAGCCTCCCGTGGCCTCACGGCCTGGCTGGCACGGCACCGGCCGGAGAAGATCCTCATCAGCTACGGCTCGGGGGCGTTCGCACTCAGTGCGGGCGCCCTGTGCGCCGCGCTGGAGACGTGCGTTCCCACCGATCTCGTGCACATCGACACGCCATGCGGGCCGTACACCCTGGAACGCCCCAGGGACATGGCCGGGCACATGGAGTCCTGGCTGCTCAGGCACCGGTTCTGGGACGCGCTCGCGGAGACCGACCCCGGCAACGAGGAGCTGTGGCGACTGCTGGCCGCCCGGCAGGCCGGGGACACCCACTTCGCCGCCCAGGTGCGCAAAAGCGACATGATCGCAAAGGGAGAGCTGAAGAAGTTCACCGAGCTGCGTCCCACCATGCAGGCGGCCCTGTTCGAGCGGCTGGGACGTGGCGAGGCCGCCGACCACGGCCTGCTGCGGGCCTGGTTCGGCGACCGGCTCCGCAAGCTGTTCGGCGACGAGCGGAAGGAACTGCCCGCCCGGGTCGGGGAGCAGATCGAGCAGCTCATCACCGCGCTCGGCACCCGGGACGACGACCAGGGCCACCTGTCCGGACGGATCAGGCAGACCGTCCGCCTCATCGACGAGCGTGTCGACGCCGCCTGCGTGCGGCTGCTCAGGGACAACGCGCTGACCCGCCTCTACGCCAGGGCCTCGACCCACAGGGCGCACCTGCTGCCCGAACCCATGGAGCCGGGGCCGCTACCACCGGCGCTGCTGGCTGCGGCCGACCAGTGGGAGAGGGGTGACCAGGGGGTCGGCCTCGTCGCGCGGACGGGCAGGACCGGCTGGCCCGTCCTGGGCAGCGGGGACGTCCTCGCTCTCCTGGCCGTCGGGCTGGACAGGAACGACGATCCCGCCGACGGCGGGAAGGACGCCGAGGACCGGCAGGCCGTCCGGGCGATCCTGGCCGAGCTGCGCAGGCGGCGGGAGCGGCTGCCGCGCGAGGGTGTTCCACGCCTGCGGCTGCTGGCCAGCCCCGAGACAGCCCAGCGGGCGTACGGCCTCGCCCACTGGGTCTCCTCCGTATCCCCGGAAACCGACGTCCGGGTGATCGAGGACGTCTTCGGCGACATCGAGCGGGTCCGCGAGGTGATCGTCATCGCGCTGCGCTCCGAGGCGGCGCCGACCGGCCGTACCGGGTCGGGCAGCCCGCGTGACATCGACGAGCTGCTGCTGGTGCTCAACCCCGGACCTCCGGCGACGAACTACGGCATGATCGCGGCGAGCGTGGAGTGGTCGCTGACTGCGGCCTGCCCGCTCCACGTCACGGAACTGGTCCGCGAGAACGCCGTCCCCGAACTGCGCGGTGGACAGCCGGTCCTGGCCCGTCTCGGCGCGGACCACGTCCTGGCCAGGCTGACCGCGAGCGCCGTCCACAGACTGGATCTGCGCACAGCCGTACGGCTGGCGGGGCGTGGCTCGTCCCGGCTGCGTGAGCTGCTGCCCGCGCTCGAAGGACTGGAGAAGGACCTGTTCGGCGCGGCCCCCTCCGTCTGGACGGACGGGGAACGGCGGGCCGCCGCGCGAAAACGCCTGGGGCTGGTCGCGGCGGCGTGCGGTGACTACCCGGGGCTGGCGGTCTATCTCGCCGTCTCCGCCCTGCAACCGGCACTGTTCTCCTGGAGCGTCTGGAAGGACATGCGTGAGTCACGTCCCGCCCTGAAGGAGCTCGGACGGCGGGCGAACGAGGCCCTGCACGGTCACGCGCTGGACAGACTCGACCGGCGAGGCCGTTCCGGCAACGGCAGGGACAGCCGTGGAGACGCGCGGACGGTACTGACGCAGGCCATTGGCGAACTGGGCGGGCCATCCGAAAAGGATGACGAACTCATCATTCGCCACAAATCACTCATTGCCGAACTCGCTCTCGTATATCAGGAAAGCGGTTGACGATGATCGAACCGGCTGGAATTCTGTTGGCGTTCAACGGCTGGTGCCCGCGAGCCTGAGCGGTTCTTCCCGCTCCCTCTGAGGACCTCGATGTCGAGGTCGACGTCATGAGAACGTGCCTTCCCAGGCGCGTCCTCCCGTCATGCTCGGAGGGGCCATGCACCTCGGCGATCTCGCCGCCTCCCGTTCTTCGGTCGCCTTCCCCGTCTACCACGCGCTGATCTCCCCCACGCTGCGGGACCTGATCCGGGGGCCGCTGCGCAGGGCCAGGCACGGTGGCCGTCCCTGCACCGGGGTCAGCGGGACACACTGGTGCGACGAGTGCGAGCAGGAGACCGACGACCGTCTGCTCGACGGATACGTTCCCCTCCGCCGGACACTGGCCGGAGACCCGCCCCGCACCCGGACGGGCGAACCGGTGCGCGAGCTGGAGACCGTCGCCCGCTGGGTGACCTCCCCCGAGGCCGCCCGCCAGGACGTCCACCGGGTGGCCCGCCTGATCCGCGACCGGCCCCGCGGCGAGGAGCCCGCCGCGATCCGCGCGGCCCGCGCCCAGCTCGTCCACTACCCGCTGCGCAGCCTGGAGGCGCGGGTGCGCCGCGACATCGCGACGGCCCGGGGAGCCTCGGCCAAGCCGTCGCGCGACCTGAGGGAGACGGCCTGGGCCGCGCCGCTGCGCGAGGACCCGGTCGCCTTCGCCCTGCTGACCGACGCGGTCGTACGGCTGCGCGGCGTCACGTGCGACCTGTACGCCGTCCCCACGACATTGCTCGACGAGCACGGGCTGGAGGCGCGGACCGCGCGGAAGCTGCTGCGCGCGACCCTGGAACGGCTACGTGAGCTGCGTCCCGCCTTCTACACGGCCAACGTGGCCGTCCACCTCGGGATGCCCCTCCTCCCCTGCGACCATCCGCCGACCCCGGAGGAGGTGGTCATCCGTGGCGAGGAGGAACGGCAGGCCCGCACGATCCTGGCCATGCTGCTCAACGACGGCCGCTCGCGGTACCGGTCGCTGGTCGAGGGGGTCCGCGCCGCCGTCCCGGAAAGCGGCCCGGAACTGGTCGCACGAGCCGCCCATGACCTCGGCATCACCCCGGTGGCCGCGGAGAGGTTCGTCAGGACCCTCGCCCGGCTGATCTCCCGCGCGAACCTCCCCTGACCCTCAACTGGGTTGCCACAGTTCGATGCGGTTGCCCTCGGGGTCGGTGACCCAGCCGAAGCTGCCTACGCCCTCCATGGTCTGGGTCTCCTCGGCCACGTCCGCTCCCCTGGCGCGGAGCTGTGCGAGCATCGCGTCCAGGTCGCGGACACGGAAGTTGAGCATCGTCTGCTGGGCGCGGGAGCCGAAGTAGTCGGTCTCGGCCTCGAAGGCCGCGAACACCGTCACCCCGGTCTCCTGGCGCCACAGGCCGTTCTCGTCGGTGTCCAGTCCCAGGCAGTCGCGGTACCACGCGCCCAGCGCCACCGGATCGACGGCCCGCAGAAAGTATCCGCCGATCCCAAGCACATGTTCCATGGCGCCATCTTGCCAGGAGGGCCGTCACGAGGCGGGGCCCACGACCGGGACGATCTCTGGGGCGCCCAGGCGGATGGCGTCGGCTTCCTGGTCGGTGTCCTGTTCCTGGGAGAGGCGTTCGGCCTCGATCCGCTTGGTGTAGTGCTCGATCTCGCGTTTGATCTGTTCGGCGTCCCAGCCGAGTGGTCCTGCGAGCAGTTCGGCGGCCTCCTCCGCCACGGCCAGGCCGCGGTGGAAGGTCTCGATCGAGATGTGGGTGCGCCGGGACAGCGCGTCGTTCAGGTGCCGTGCCCCCTCGTGGGTGGCCGCGTGGACGATCTCGGCCCTGAGGTAGTCGTCGGCCCCGGTCAGCGGGAGCGCCAGCGAGGGGTCGCGTTCGATCAGCATGATGATCTCGTCGATCAGCGAGCCGTACCGCTGGAGCAGGTGTTCGATCCTGGCCACGTGCAGGCCGGAGGAGGCGGCGAGGCGCTGGCGGGAGTTCCACAGGGCCTGGTAGCCCTCGGCCCCGGCTAGCGGGATGCGGTCGGTGCACGACGGCGGGACGCGCTGGTCGAGGCCGTGGGCGACGGCGTCCACGGCGTCCCTGGCCATGACGCGGTAGGTGGTGTACTTCCCCCCGGCCACCATGACCAGGCCGGGGACCGGGTGGGCGACGACGTGTTCCCTGGAGAGCTTGGAGGTCTCCTCCGACTCGCCCGACAGCAGGGGCCGCAGCCCGGCGTAGACGCCCTCGACGTCGTCGCGGGTCAGCGGGACCGCCAGCACCTCGTTGACGTGTTCGAGCACGTAGTCGATGTCGGAGCGGGAGGCGGCCGGGTGCGCCCTGTCCAGGTCCCAGCGGGTGTCGGTGGTCCCGATGATCCAGTGACGGCCCCAGGGGATCACGAAAAGTACGGACTTCTCGGTGCGCAGGATGATCCCGGTGAGCGAGTGGATCCTGTCGCGTGGGACGACCAGGTGGATGCCCTTGGAGGCGCGGACGTGGATCTGGCCGCGTCCGCCGACCAGTTCCTGGATGTCGTCGGTCCACACGCCGGTGGCGTTGACGACCTGGCGGGCCCGTACGTCGAACTCGACGCCGCCTTCCAGGTCGAGTGCCCTGACGCCGGTGACCCGCTCCCCCTCGCGCAGGAAGCCGACCACCTGGACGCGTGAGGCGACCTCGGCGCCGTAGGTCGAGGCGGTCCGCAGCATGGTCATCACGTAGCGGGCGTCGTCCACCTGCGCGTCCCAGTACTGCACCGCCCCGGAGAAGGCGGCGCGGCGCAGCGCGGGCGCCAGCCGCAGCGCCCGTCTGCGGGACAGGTGCCGGTGGCCGGGGACGCCCCGGGTGAACCCGAGGGAGAAGCCCAGCGTGTCGTACAGCGTCAGGCCCGCCCCGACGTAGGGCCGCTCCCAGCCCAGGTGGGTCAGCGGGAACAGGAACGGCACCGGCCTGACCAGGTGGGGCGCGATCCGCTGCAGCAGCAGGGCCCGTTCCTGGAGCGCCTCCCTGACGAGGTCGAAGTTGAGCTGTTCCAGATAGCGCAGCCCGCCGTGGATCAGTTTGGACGACCGGGAGGAGGTCCCCGAGGCGAAGTCGCGGGCTTCGAGGAGTCCCACGGTCAGTCCCCGGGTCGCCGCGTCGAGGGCGACCCCGGCGCCGACGACTCCGCCGCCGATCACCACCACGTCGAGTTCCTGGGCGGCCATCCGCCGCAGTGCCGTGGCCCGCTCGGCGGGGCCGAGCCGAGCCGTGCCCATTCGCGCCGTCATGTGCATCCCCCCGGGGTACGGGTCACCGGCTTGCTCTCCGGTACCTACCCCCTCATTCCACCCGTTACTACCGACCAGTAGCTATTCGCCCGACGTGACGCCGAGGATGTCGAGGAACGCCGCCGCGGCGGGAGTGTGGCCGGAGCGGCGCCAGATGACGTATTCGATGCGGTTCGGCGCATCGGTGACCTCGATGGTCACCACCCCCGTGAGCTGGGGCACGTAGGTGCTGGGGAGCATGGACACCGCCAGCCCTGGGCCGACGAGCCGGGTGACGTAGTCGGCGGTGGTCACCTCGAAGGCCACGTCCCGGCTGAGTCCCGCGGCGGCGAAGGCCTGGTCGGACTGGACGCGTCCCGCCGTCCCCGCGGGAAAGTCCACGAACACCTCGCGGGAGAGCCTGCGGAGGGTGACCGTCGGTTCCGCGGCGAGGGGGTGGCCGGGCGCGACCACCGCGACGAGCCGGTCCCGGGCCAGTTCCCGTACGGCGACGCCTTCGGGCCGCGCCGTGGTCGGCAGCCCGAGGAAGGCCACGTCGTCCACGCCCTGCCTGACCTGCTCGGTGAGGTCCTCGCTGGCGCCGACCCGCAGGTTGATCCGCACGTGCGGGTAGCGCTCGCGGAAGACGCGCAGCGCCTCCGGGATGTCCACCGCGGCCACGGTGGGGATCAGGCCGACCGCGAGCCGTCCGCGCACCTCCCCGACGGCTGCGGCGACCTCGGCCGCGGCCCGGTCCGCGGCGTCAAGACACTGACGGGCGGCGGGCAGGAACGCCTCACCGGCGGGCGTCAGCCGTACGCGACGGCTGGTGCGTTCGAAGAGGCGGGCGCCGAGTTCCCGCTCCAGGCGGGCGATCTGGTGGCTGAGGGCCGACTGGACGACCAGGCACCGTTCGGCGGCCCGGGTGAAGCTGTTCGTCTCGGCGACGGCGACGACGTAGCGCATTTGCTGGAGCTCCATGAATCCATCTTGATTCACGATGGATGAGCTGACAAACATGTGTTGGACTCATCAATAGTCGCGCGGCGAGACTGCGAAAGTGTCAAATTTCGGAAATCTGCCGCGTACGGTCCTGACCGCGCTCGCGCCCCTGGTGTGGGGCACGACCTACGTCGTCACGACCGAGCTTCTCCCGCAGGGCCACCCCCTGTTCGCGGGGCTGCTGCGCGCGCTGCCCGCCGGCCTGGTCGCGCTGGCGATCACCAGGACGCTGCCGCGCGGAGCCTGGTGGGGCAAGGCCGCGGTGCTCGGCGTGCTGAACATCGGGCTGTTCCTGCCGCTGCTGTTCGTCGCGGCCGAGCGGCTGCCCGGCGGCGTCGCGGCGACCCTGGGGGCGGCCCAGCCGCTCGTCGTCGCCGTCCTCGCCGTGACGGTCCTGCGGGAGAGCCCCTCGGCCCGGCGCGTTCTGTGGGGGATCGTGGGCGTCGTCGGCGTCGGCCTCGTGGTGATCGGGCCGAACGCGGCGCTCGACGTCACCGGGGTGGTCGCGGGTCTCGCGGGCGCGGTCACGATGGCGCTCGGCGTGACGCTCACCAAGCGCTGGGGACGGCCAGAAGGGGTCGGCGCGACCGCCTTCGCCGGGTGGCAGCTCGCCGCGGGAGGCCTGTTCCTGGTCCCGATCACGTTCCTCGTCGAGGGGGCGCCCCCGGCGATCGACCTGGCCGCGGGCCTCGGTTACCTCTGGCTCGGGCTGGTCGGCGGCCTCATCTCCTACGCCCTGTGGTTCCACGGCATCACCGTCCTGCCCGTCACCTCCGTCGCGGTTCTCGGCCTGCTCTCGCCGCTGGTCGCCGCCGTTCTCGGTGTCGTACTGCTCGGCCAGACGCTCGGCCCGGTCCAGATCGCGGGGTTCGGGCTCTCCCTCGCCGCGATCGTCGCGGGCCAGCTCCCCGGCCCCGTCCGTCCACGCTCCGCCGTACCGCCCCTGGAAAGGACACTCTCATGAAGATCGTCATCGTCGGAGCCGCGGGAATGGTCGGCTCACGCGTCGTCACCGAGGCCGCGGGCCGAGGCCACGACCTCGTCGCCGTGTTCAGGAGGAACAGGCCCGCCGCCCTGCCGCCGGGGGTGACCGCCGTCGTGGGCGACGCCGACGATCCGGGGCACATGGGTGAGCTGTTCGACGGCGCCGACGCGGTCGTGGCCGCGACCCGGCCCGCCCCCGGGCAGGAGCACACGGTCGCGGCGACCACGACGGCCCTGCTCGACGCCGCCGCGAAGGCGGGGACACGCGTCCTCGTCGTCGGCGGGGCCTCTCCCCTGCGGACCCCGGGCAACCCCGGCCTGCTCGTGCTCGACAACCCGGACTACGTGCCCGGGGAGATCCGTACCATCGCCGCGGCCAGCGCCGTCCAGTTGGACACCTGCCTGGCGCACCCGGCCGACTGGGTCTATCTCAGCCCGCCCGCCCTCCTCGAACCGGGGACGCGCACCGGGGCATATCGACGGGGGACGACCACCCTCATCGCCGACGCCGACGGCACCTCCCGGATCTCCGCCGAGGATCTGGCGGTCGCCGTACTCGACGAGCTGGAGAACCCCGGCGGGCACCGGCACTTCACCGTCGGCTACTGACGGACGCCCCGGAGCCGTCGCTCCGCCTGGCGGACCCTGGCCCCGGCCTCGGGGGGCGTGGCCAGGGTGACCCCGGCGTCGGTGAGGATGCTCAGGTCCAGGGTCCAGGTGGTGGCCGAACGGGAGTGCCACTCGGCGAACGCGGCGTCGATGTGGGCGTCGGCCTCGTCGGCGCTCATCCCGGTGACGGCCCGCAGGTGGGCGACGGCCTGGACCTCCCTGCCCTGGATCTGCGCCAGGCCCATATGGGTGACGGTGTGACAGTCGGTGCACAGGCACACCAACCGGCGCAGGGTCTGGACGCGGGCCGCCTTGTCGTAGGACCAGCGCTCGTGGGCCTCAAGCCAGCGCTGGACGGCCCGGTCCTCGCCCCGGCCGCAGATCTCGCAGCGGTGCCCGGCGCGGCGGGTGATCATCCGGCGCAGCCGTTCCCAGTCACGCTGGTCCACGCAGGAACGCACGTTGGTGAACCAGCACGAGGTGGGGACCAGATCGACGAACAGGCCGGAGCCGAAGGCGCGGTCCTCCCCGGGCAGCAGGTCGGGCACGTCCGGCAGCGCCGTCCAGCGTTCCAACCCGGTCATACCGGTCTGGGGCGCGTACCACCTCCTGGCGGTCGGGTCCCACCGAGCACCCAACGCCTTGGCCTCGTCCTTCTCGTTGTAGGGGACGTCCAGCCAGAGCCGTTCGACAGCCATGTGTGATCTCCGTTCGGGGGTGAAGGCTCACCTGCCATCGGATCACGCCGCATCCTGCCTGTCAGTCACATTTCTGGATCTATACCCCCTCAGGGACAATCCCTCTGGTACGGCGCCACGCCACCGCGAGCAGCGCGATCAGCGCCCAAAGAGGGATGGTCCCGATCGACCAGCTCAGGGCCATCGGCGGCCCCGGCTGCGGCAGCACCTGGATGTCCTTCGTGACGCCCTCACCCCGACCCGCGGGCCCCTCGACGGCGAAGGTGAACTTCCAACCGCCCTCGGCGGGCAGGGCCACGGTGTCCATGCCCCACACCTCGCGCTTGCGCGGATGCCTGGCCATCCTGGTCCGGTGCGCGTGACCGTCGGGACCGGTCATGGTGACGGTGCCGCGCTTGCCGGTGATCCCGTCGTCGGGAGTGAAGGTGAAGTCCAGCGACTGCATGGCCCGCAGCGGCCAGACGCTGAACCCCACGGTGATGCCGTACGGCCCGGCCTGGACGCGTTCGGTGTGCACGGTCTCGACCGGCGGATAGGCCAGGGCCGGGGTCGCGCTCACCAGGACCAGGCCGGTCGCGGCCAGCACCGCCGCGACGCCTCTTCGTGAGAAGGGAGAGAACACGGGGTTACCTGCTTTCCCGCATCGCGCGCAGCATGACGGCGAAGCGACGGCCGAGGAACCCGGCCAGGGCTCCGAGGACGGCACCCAGGACGATCGTGGGCACCAGGTCGCCGAACGGCGGTATCGAGTACCCGTAGACCAGGGCCGACTGCGCCAGCCCGCAGACCGTCACGAGCGCCCCGACCAGAAAACCTCCAAGCGGCGCGGCCAGCCGTCCCGCGCGGCCCGCGAACCGCATGATCCCCCAGGTCAGCGCGGCGGCCACGAGCAGGGACATCGGCATCTGCGAGGGCACCAGCGGCGCCCCCATCACGTAGTCGCGCATCGGCAGATCGACGGCCACCGCGTACGCCCTGGTCGCCCACGGCGAGAACCACCACAGCAGGCCCTGGAGGAGCGCGAACACGACCCCGAACCCCAGGACAAGCCGGACGTTCCGCAGGAACCCCACGGCCGTGAACAGCACAAGCGTCGTCAGGAACGTGATGCCGACGGTGATCGCGTCGATCACGCCGCCCTCGAACTCCTCAAGCCCCTGTGCGGCCACCAGGCTGAAGGCCAGCATCACGGTGAGGGCGAGCACGACGCCGATCCTGCCCCAGGAGTGCTCCCCGGCCGCGGCGAAGACCATCACGGCGCCGACCATGCTCAGCGTGATCGACAGCAGCAGGCCGATGTGCGGGGGTGAGGCGATCACCGCGTCGAAGCCGTACAGACTGTGCCACCACAGGTCGAACAGACCGTAGAGCAGGAAGCCCGCGGAGCCGGTACCGGCGACGAGATAGCCGAGCGGCGCGGCGAAGGTTCCGCCGAACACCCGTACGGCCCGGCCCCCGACTGCCGCGTCCACCTCACGGTCACCGCGTTTCGCGGCGGTCGTCATGAGCACCACGGCCAAGCTGGCCAGCCCGGACAGGGCGCTGCCCGCGTACAGGAACAGGTGCGGCAGGGTGAAGAACGTGTCGGGCCCCACGTCGATGTGCCACTGGATGTCCCAGCTCGCGGCCGACAGCGAGAACGCCGCGCCGAGCAGGACGACGTAGGCGGGGACCCACCCCCTGGGCGCGGTGGTCGCACGGGCGGACGCGGGAGCGCGCCCCCTGATCGGCAACGCCCCGTCAGCGACGGTCATCATCTTCTCCTTTCGTCGTCTTCGCAGAAGTCACCCGGCCACCAGCACGGGGAAGGTGGCCCGGTCGGTCCCCTCTGGGCCGTGCATGAGCACCGTGAGCGCCCAGGCGCCCCCCATCGGCAGGGCCAGGCGCTCGGCCCGGTATCTCCCCGGCCCCTGGGCGACGGTCGTGACGGGTTCGAGGGCGTGGCCCATGTTCGTCATGACCGGTTCGACGGTGACGCTCCGCAGCGTCACCGGCCGCCCCCGCAGGTCGGCCACGTCGATCGTCACGGGCCCCGTCCCGGAACGCTCGACGGTGAGCCGTACCCGATAGTGCTCGGTCCCGCTGCGCAGCACCGTCGGCTCCGAACCGCCGCCCGGCCACAGCAGCCACAGCACGGCCCCGGCCAGTACGGCGGCGCAGCCGGCCGCCCACGTCCCCCGGCGCTTCATGGCGCACCAACGTCCAGCACGGCCGGTACGGTCACCAGCGCGTAGCCGCGTTCCACCTGCGCCCAGAGCCGGTAGCGCCCCGGCTCGGGGAAGGTGTGGGTGAAGCGCACCTCGGGCCCGAACGTCGCGACGGTCTCGTCGGGACGGCCCGCCGCGCCCCGGGGCACGGGGGCCATCGCGTGCGCGTGCCCCCACACCGGCGCGGTCTGCGCCGCGGTGCCGACCGGCGTGGCGTACGGCAGCGGCCCGACGACGATGAGGTGTCCCACCATGCCGAGCCAGGGCTGCAGGTCGGCGCGCTCCCCCACCTTGACGGTGATCGTGGTGGCCTCCCCGGCGGACGGCCGGGTCGCGGCGAGGTCGATCCGGACGCCGTCGATCTCCCGGGGACCGGGGCCGCCGGGCGTCGGCGCCGCCGCGACGGGCGTGGCGCCCTCGCCGACGTCCAGCCCGGCGGCCGAGCGGACCAGCTGCACACCGCCGCCGCGCCTGGCCACCTCCGCCGAGAGCGCGTAGTGGCCCGGCTCGGCCAGGACCAGGCCGACCCGGTAGTGCCCGGGACCGGTCATGACCGGGTGCAGGTGCCACAGGCGGCCGGACGGCGAGACCACCAGCAGGTGGACCAGCGCGTCGTCGTGGACGACCAGGTCCTCGACGGGCCGCCCTGTCGAGCCGTCCGTCAGCAGCAGGTCGAGGTCCGTGCGGCGTCCCGAGGTCTTCTCCGAGGCGCGGACCAGCATGTTCACCGGTGGCCGCGAGTAGTCGGCGTTCACCGGCCTGGCCGCCGTGTAGGGAGCCGTGACGTTGTCCACTGTCGCATCCACCTGGAGACCGGGCAGCGGGGGCTGCGGGGTGAGCGGGGACAGCGCCGCACCGGTCACCCCCGTGGCCAGGGCTGCAACCATCCCGCAGGCCGGGACCAGCGGAAGCCACCAGCGCCGCGACCACACCGCCGTGCCGAGCGCGAGCAGCAGCAGCCCGCCCGCCACCGAGAAGGCGGCGTAGGCGACCGTGTCGGGAGGCGACCTGACCGGGGCGGGCACGACGAACGGGATCCGCCCGCTGTCGTGGCCGTCGTCGACGGTCAGCTCCCACGGCCCCGGCCGGTCCACGCGCAGGGTCGCGCCGTACGAGGCGGGCGTGGGGCCCAGGACCAGCTCGCCCTCACTGACGACCGAGCCCGCGGCGGGCAGGTCGTCCTCGGCGCTGCTGACCCCGGTCGGGACCAGCCGCAGAACCAGCTTTCCCGGACCGGCCCCCGCGTGGGTGAGGACCTCGACGCGCAGCGGCCCCGGCACCTCGTCCACCCGGCGCAGGACGACCGACAGCTCACGGGTGCCCAGCGTCTGGGCGACGTGGAGGTCCTGTCCCGTGGGGGCGCCGTCGGCCAGCGCGGGCCGTTGACCGACCACCAGGATCATCAGCACAGCCACGATGACCGGCACGAGGAGCGCGCGGGGTCCGTAGGTTCTCATCGCGCCAGACGCTAATCGGGGCACACCCGGAATTTCGTCACCTGAGGGCGGGACCCGGGTCCCCCACGTGAGGGACCCGCATCCCTTCCCTCCCGGAGCGGGAGAAGGCAGCATGTCGTGGCCGGGTGAGGACCGACGAGGAGCGAGGGCCATGAGACGTGACGCCAGCCGGTCACTGGCCAACCAGTCGTTGCTGGTCGCGGCCGTGTGCATGGTGGCGGACGCGGGCGTGTTCCTGCTCCACGACCGGCCGACCGGCGTATGGCAGTACTGGACCGCGTTCCTCGCCGTCCTGGTGATCGACGCGGTGCTGGCCACCCCGCCCCGCTTCTCCGGCGCCGTCGCGGTGCTCCACGGCTTCTCCGTTTTGGTGCCCCCGCTGCTGTTCCCCGACGCCACCTGGCATCCGGTCGAGGCGGGTTTCCTGGTCGCGGGCTACCGCGCGGGGGCGTGGCTGCGCTCGACGCAGGCGTGGGCCGCGCTCGCGGTGCTGGCGGCCGGGGTCACGGGAAGCCATCTGCTGGCCGGGAACCTCTGCCGTCCGACGAGCCTGGTCGTCCTGGGGATCGACCTCACCGCCAGGGTGCTGCTGCCCTGGCTGGTCGGGCGCTACACGACCGAGCGGCGCGCCTACATCGCCGAGCTGGAACGGCAGGCGGAGCTGCGGCGCCACGACGAGCGGGCGGCGGTGCAGCGGGCCGTCGCCGAGGAGCGCAGCGCCATCGCCAGGGACCTGCACGACGTGATCTCCCACCACGTCAGCGCGATCGGCATGCACGCGGGCGCGGCCAGGCTCGGGCTCGGCTCTCCGTCCGGCGACGACACCGAGGACCGGGCCTACCGCTCGCTGTCGGCCGTCGAGTCGAGCAGCCGCGCGGCCATGGCCGACCTGCGCAAACTGCTGGCGATCCTGCACGGCGACGAGACCGAGACCGGGCGGCGCCAGCCCGGCCTGAACAACCTCGACGAGCTGCTCGACGGCGTGCGGGCCGCAGGGCTGAAGGTCACGCTGACGACCCACGGCTCACCCCGTGAGCTGCCGGGCTCGCTCGACGTCGCGGTGTACCGGGTCGCGCAGGAGGCCCTGACCAACGCCCTGCGGCACGGCCGGGGCGAGAGCGTCGGCGTCGAGATCGAGTACCGCGAGACCGAGGCGGTCGTGACCGTGACCAACCAGCTCGGCGAGCGGGAGGGACCCGTCGAGCAGCGGAGTTCGCCGCACCGGGGCCTGGCCGGGATCAGGCAGCGGGTCGCGCTGTTCGGCGGCCGGATCACCTACGGCGTGCAGCCCGACGGCAGGCACTGGCAGATCAGAGCCAGCTTCCCCCTCGAACAGTCCCGCCCCCCAGAGGGATAAAACCGGCGAACACATGTAAGATGTAAATTACAGGTGAAAGTCGGTTGATGGGAGTTGGACGCTGACCAGTGAGGAACTGCTGAGGACGCTCATGGCCGTCGGCCATCCGCAGCGGCTCAGAATCATCGCCGAGCTTTCCTCGGGACGGCTGCACGTCAGTGAGCTGGCCCGGCGGCTGGGCATCTCGCGGCCTCTGCTCTACATGCATCTCCAGCGACTGGAGGAGGCCGGGATGGTCACCGGTGAGCTGGAGCTCTCCCCCGAGGGAAAGGCGATGAAGTTCCACGAGCTGGTGCCGTTCAGGGTCCACGTCACCGTGGACACGGTCCTCGACGCTCTCCGCGCGGACGAAGCAGCCAAAGCGGCCGAGGCGGCCGACCAGGAAGGACCAGACGACGTGCAGGAGAGCAAATGACGAAGGAAACACTTCTCCCTCTGGGGGTCATCCTGATCTGCACCGTGGGCATCACGGTGGCCTTCGTGCTCAGCGCCAGGCTGTACCGGGCGGCCATGGCGGAGTATCGAGCGGCCGTCGACCGGATGACCAGGCAGCAGGACCAGATGACCACCCAGCTCACCGAACTGAACGGCCGGGTCGCGGAGATCGAGCGCATCCTGCGCAGCGTCGGCTGACCCGTCCCCCGATGTCCCTCCGACCATGAGTACGGGGACGGCGAGTGCCAGCTCGCCGCCCCCGTGAAGGAAGTCGCGCGACCACGCCGTTTCCGGCGTGCCTTCATGCGCACGTACCCCCACAGAAAGGAGAGCAGTTCATGCTGCTCCCACGCAAATCCATCCGCCCGTACGGCACGCGCCCATGAGCGTCGTGCGCGTGGCCGCCTGGAGCGCGGCCCACCCCTGGCGGGCGATCATCGGCTGGCTGGTGTTCGTCGTGCTGTGCCTGGGCGCCGGGATCGCGGCCGGCACCCGCAACGCGGGCACCGAGGACTACTGGATCGGCGAGGCCGGACGCGCCGAGGAGATCGCGACCAGCGCGGGCCTTGAGCGCAGGCCCGTCGAGTACGTCCTGATCAGGCCGGGAAGGGAGACGTCCACCCAGGCCGCCGCGCGGGACGTCACCGCACGCATGAAGCGGCTCCCCGAGGTCGAGAACGTCGGCCCTCCGGCCCGCTCGGCCGACGGCACGACGCTCCTGATCGCCGTGACGATGAAGGGCCCCGAGCTCGACGCCCGGCAGCACGTCGACCCACTGCTCGCGCAGACCGCCGAGGTCCAGCGCGACCATCCCGGCCTGGTCGTCGAACAGACAGGAAGCGCCTCCATCAGCAAGGGCGTCAACCAGCAGCGCGGCGAGGACCTCGCGCTCTCCGAGGCCATCTCGTTCCCGGTCACGCTGGTCACCCTGCTCGTGGTGTTCGGCTCGGTGCTGATGGCCGCGGTGCCGCTGCTGCTGGCGCTGTCGTCGATCGCCGCCATGGGATTGTCGATGCTGGTCTCACACCTGTTGCCGGACGCCGGGGTCGGCAACAACGTGATCCTGCTGATCGGCATGGCCGTCGGCGTTGACTACACGCTCTTCTACCTCAAGCGCGAACGCGAGGAACGGGCCCGCGCGGGCGGACGGCTCAGCCCCCGGGCCGTGGTCGAACTGGCCGCGGCCACCTCGGGGCGGGCGGTGGTGGTCTCCGGGCTCGCCGTGCTCGTCTCGACCGCCACGCTCTATCTCGCCGCCGACGTCGTGTTCTCCTCCCTGGCCACGGGCACCGTGCTCGTCGTGCTGGTCGCGATGGCCAGCTCGGTGACCGTGCTTCCCGCGCTGCTCGTCAGGATCGGGCAGCGCGCCGAACGCAGGGCCGAGCGCAGGGCCCTGCGTGGCCTGCCGCCGCGTCGCGGCCGGGAGCGCGGGGCGGGCGGTGAACGGCTGTGGCGGACGCTGCTGCGGCCCGCTGACCGGCACCCCGTGCTCACCCTGGTCGTCGCCGTCCTGGTGATGATCGTCCTGGCCCTGCCCGCGCTGGGCATGGAGCTGCGCGTGCTCAACCGGGACAGCCACTCCCGGGAGATCCCGGCGCTGCGGATCCACGACCGGATGACGACCGCCTTCCCCGAGCTGCGGACCCTGCACCAGGTCGTCGTACGCGACGGGCAGGGCCGTACGGAAGAGGTCGGCCAGGCGTTGCGGGAGCTCGGCAGGCGGGCCCACGCCGACCCGCTGTTCGCGCGGAACGCCCCGGCCGACATCCGCGTCTCGGCCGACGGCCGGGTCAGCGTGCTCGAACTGGCCGTGCCGTACCGGCTGAGCTCGCCGGAGGCGGAACGCTCCCTGGACCGGATCCGTGACGACTACCTGCCCGCGACGGTCGGCGCGATCGAGGGGGTCGAGGCCGCCGTCACCGGGGACGCGGCGCGCAACGTGGACGACCTCGACCACGTGAACGGGAAGCTGCCGCTGGTGGCCGGGCTCCTGCTGCTGGTCACCCTGGTCATGACGATGATCGTGTTCCGCTCGGTGACGCTGGGGCTGCTCGGGGTGCTGCTCAACTCGCTGTCGGCCGCGGCCTCGTTCGGGCTGGTCGTGGTGTTCTTCCAGTACGGCCTGGCGACGACGCTGTTCGGGTTCGATCCCAGCGCGACCAGCGCGATCGGCTCCCGGGTGCCGCTGTTCCTCCTGGTGATCCTGTTCGGGCTCTCGATGGACTACCAGGTGTTCGTGGTCAGCCGTATCCGCGAGCGGGCCGCCGCGGGGGTGCCGACCCGGCAGGCCGTTCTCGACGGCATCGCCGGCTCGGCGGGCGTGGTGACCAGCGCCGCGATCGTCATGGTCACGGTGTTCGCCGGGTTCGTGTTCCTGCACCTGGCCGAGATGAAGCAGATCGGCTTCAGCCTCGCGGTCGCCGTGCTGCTCGACGCCTTCGTCATCCGCACCACGATCCTGCCCGCGGCCATGATCGCGCTCGGCCGGTGGAACTGGTGGCCCGCCCCCCTGTTCCGGCAGGTCCACGGCGTACGGCACGCCGCCCCGGGTGGGCACGCGCTGACGGTCACGCGGGAGCCGTAGGAGAGGTTCGTCCGCTGGATCCGGAGATCACCATCGGGGGCCGGATCCAGCGACGATATCCGGAAATTTCTCCATGTAGCGGTTAGGGCCAGAAAAACCCTGGCATCGGGAGACAATCGCCGTTCGTGACACGTTTCCCACAGGGAACCGGCCCCCCGGACGCCCCCGAGACCTGGAGACACCGTGACGCTGCGCGTGCTGCTCGCCGACGACCACGCGATGTTCCGTTCCGGGATGCGCGCCGTCCTCGAAACCCAGCCCGACCTGCTCTGCGTCGCCGAGGTCGGCGACGGCCACGAGGCGGTCGCCGAGACCGTACGGCTGCGCCCCGACGTGGCGGTCCTGGACGTGCGGATGCCCAAACTCGACGGCCTGGCCGCGACCGAGGCGATCCTGGCGGCGCCGGGGAACGCCACCAGGGTCCTGGTCGTGACCACCTACGACAGCGACGAGTACGTCTACCGGGCGTTACGCGCCGGGGCCAGCGGCTTCCTGCTCAAGAGCCTGCCACCGGAGGAGATGACGTCCGCGATCCGGGTCGCCGCCCGGGGGGACGCGCTGATCGACCCCTCGGTGACCCGGCGCCTGATCGCCCGCTTCACCACCAGCATCGAGCCCGCGGCCGTACCCGCCGAGGTCGAACGGCTCACCTCCCGGGAACGCGAGGTGCTGCTCCTGCTGGCCGACGCCCGCAGCAACGCCGAGATCGCCGCGGCCCTCCACGTCGGCGAGGAGACCGTCAAGACGCACGTCTCCCGCATCCTGGCCAAACTCGGCCTGCGCGACCGGGTCCACGCCGTCGTCTACGCCCACCTGAACGGCCTGGCCGGAACGTCCCGGTGAGTCAGGAGCTCGGACGGGTGACGCCGAGCGGGTCGAGGGGCGCGGCCGGGTCCGCGAGACGCTCCAGGTCACCGCGGATCAGGAGCTGGTTGGCCAGCAGGACCGGACCGTCGGGCTTGACGGTCAGCAGGGCGCGGTGGACCGTACGGTCGCCCGAGGTGACGTCGTCGTGCGTGATCGTCTCGACCAGATCGCCCAGGGGCTTGCCACCCGGCTTGGCGGCCGTGACGAGGCGCTCCTTGAAGACCTTGCCCACCTCGGCGACCCGGGGCAGCACGCACACCACGTCAACCGCCTTGTCCGCCGTCGAGGCGGGCCCGCGCAGGCCGACGCCGTACAGGATGACCCCGCCCGGCTGCCTGGGAGCCATGATGACCGCGGCGGCCACGTCGCCGAGGCAGTCGGCGACGGCGGCGTGGCCGGGGTCGTCGGCCAGAGACGAGCCGGTGCCGAGCGCCCCCGCGACGGAGTCGGCCGCGGCACCTGCGACCAGCGCGGAGTCGGTGACGACCACCTGGTTGAGCTGGTTGGTCAGGCCGAGCGCGGTCTGCGGCCCGGCCAGGTCGAGCATGTTGTCCTTGTTGAGGGACAGCCCCTCCTGACCGCCGATCTCGCGGGGTTTCGCCCCCATGGAGGTGAGTTTGGCGCTGATGCCCGAGGCGTCGAGGGTGCCCTCGACGCGGATCGCGGACTTCGGCGGTGTCCCGGCGATGACACCCCGGTCGGCGGCGAACACGTTGAGACCGGTCGCCTCGGCGATCCGCTGCCCGCCGACGGCGAAGTCACCGAAGCCCGAGCCGACGGCGGCGACCCAGCGCCGGTCCTGGCCGGGGCCCTTGTCGGTGACCACACCGAGCTTGCGCCAGTGCGCCATGTCGCCGTATTCGAGGTAGGTCGCGGCGGGCCCCGAGGCGTCGAGCCGCGCCATCGTCTGGCGCAGCCCACCCTCCGCCTCACCGGAGCCACCGGTGCCGCATCCGGCAAGCACCAGCCCCGCAACCGCCAGAGTCCATCCGAGAGCACGCATGCCCAGGACCCTAGTCATCCTCCCCACCCGACACGTCACCCGAAAGGGTGAAAGGATCACCCCTTCTCCCCTCTGAGGAGGACTCCCCCTGCGACGAAGGTCGCATCAGCCCGCACAGTCGCTCGACGCCCAGCCCGCTGACCAGCAGCCGTTCCCTGGCGTTGCCGAGCAGCGCGCCGGTCCAGGTCGTGAACCCGCCGTCCCCGAGGTTGACGACCTCACCCTCCGGGGTGGTGACGTCGATCCCGAACGCGGCCCCGGTGTAGTAGCCACGTCCCGACACCCGTTCGTCGTCGAAGCCGAATCCGACCTCCGGATGCCTCGGCGCCAGCACGTCAAGGACCCTTTCCCGCAGTGCCGTACGGCGCCGCCCGCCTGTCAGGTCGGTGAAGCCGACCCGCACCCGGCCGAGTCCCCTCAGAACGTCAAGGTGGACTTCGACGTGCTCGACGAGGGTCTCGACGTCGAAGGAGCCCTCGCCCCTGCCCGCCGTACACAACCCGAGAAGGGCGAAGTGCGGCATCATGCCCGGCCCGAACGGCTGCGCGCGCAGGACCCGCTGCACGGCGCCGAGCCGTACCCGCGTCCGGGAGCGGGCGTCGGCCCGCAGCAGGTCGCGGCGGCGCAGCGCGCATTCGAGGGCCAGGACGTTGGTCACGTCGGAGACGACCTCGGTGGTGCGGGTCGTCGTCACCACCTTGTCCTGGCTCACGGTCGCCACCGCCGAGGCCGTGCCCAGCGGGCAGACGGGCGCCAGGGCGAGAGCGGTGAACCCGTGCCGGGTGAGGCACTCGTGGGCCAGCAGGGTCAGCCGCGCCAGGTCGCCCGCGTCGACCGGCGACGGGGCCGTGAACCTGTCGTGTTCGTAGCGCCGCAGCAGGCCCGCGGGCGTGACGGCCGCCGCGCGACGCCGGTAGACGGCCATCATCAGCGTCTGGAGGTCGGCCGGGGACAGCCGCTCGACCAGCGCGTCGAGCATCCCGGGTGCCGCCCCCTCGCGAAGGATCCGTCCGAGCCAAGGGTCGTCCATCACCCCAGCGTGACGTACGGCCCGCCACCCGGCATCGGATTATCCGGCGTTACGGGAGGCCCGTCGTTCCGGGCCCTCCTTCTCCAGGTGCCGCAGGACGTGCCTGAGCGACTCGCCCAGCTCGGTCAGCCGCCGCTCGCCGAGGCCGGAGAGCACGAACCGCTCCTCCCGGTTGAACTCGGGGAACAGCGTGGTCATCAGCTTCTCGCCCTCGGGGGTGAGGGAGAAGACCGTCCGCCTGCGGTCACTGGCCGGGATGTCCCGCGCGATCAGCCCGCGTGTCTCAAGCGTCTGCGCGACCCCGGTCAGCGTGCCCTTGGTGATGCCCGCCTCCGCGGCGACGTGCCGGTTCTCGATCGACTCCCAGATCCACACGACCCACAGCACCACGAAGGCGGTCCAGGTGAGGTCGGCCTCCTTCAGCACAGTCTGCTCGACGTGGTTCCTGATGGACGAGGCCACCCGGTAGAGGTTCGAGATCGCGGTCATCGCGCGGAAGTCCAGCTCAAGCCCCTGGAGCTTCCCCGAGACGGCCTCCTCGGTTTGCCGCAGGGTGTGCGCGCCGCTCACAGACAGGCTCCTCGGGGGGCGGCGGAATCATCCGGACCCTGACGATCCTAGACGATTCCCCACAACTGACCGGCGCGGACTTGAACCTCACGCGACGTGAGGTCCTACCGTCGAGGTCGTGATCGGAGAAGACGCGGCCGGGCACCGCTGGAGCGTCGGCGAGCTGGCGCGGGCGACCGGGGTGACCGTGCGTACGCTGCACCACTACGACGAGATCGGCCTGCTGCGGGCGAGTGGACGTACGGCCTCGGGCCACCGCCGCTACACCGAGGAGGACCTGCGGCGGCTGTACCGCGTGCGGGCGCTCGGCGCGCTCGGCATCCCCCTTGAGCGGATCAGGAGCGTGCTCGACTCCTCGTCGGAGGACCTGGCGGGGATGCGCGGGCTGCTGACGGCCCAGCTCGGCCAGCTGAACGCGCGGGCGGACCAGCTCCAGCGGCTCGCCCAGCAGGTCCGCGGGCTGCTGGAGCGGCTTGAGGCCGGGTCGATGCCCGATCCCGACCAGTTCATGACGACCTTGGAGACGATCTCGATGCTGGACCGCTATTTCACCGAAGAGCAGCGCGAGCAGATGGCCCAGGGCATCGCCGCCGCGGGTCCCGAGGCCGCGGAGGCGACCAAGCGGCGCTGGGCCGAGCTGGTCGAACGGCTACTGGACCACGTGCGGAACGACACCCCGGTCGACGACCCCCGGGTGCTGGACCTCCTGGGCGAGTACGACCGGCTCGGCGTCCCCTTCCAGCCGGAGGGCGTCACCGACGAGCAGCGCGAACGGCTGAGGACCGCGGTCCAGCGGATGTGGCAGGACCACGGCGACGACATCGTCCGCAACCTGCCCTGGTCCGCCGAGGAGATGGCCGCCCTGCACACCTACCTGGACCGCGCCCGCGCCACCCGCGACGCCCCGTCCACGTGAAACACCCAGAATCCGGTACGGCGAGCCCGCTCCCCGATTCCCCTACACCCGGACGACCTTCACGCCCGCGTCGGTGAACCGGGCGGCCTCCTCGTCCGGCAGCCCCTCGTCCGTGATCAGGGTGCCGATCGCGTCGATCGGGCAGATCCGCGCGAAGGCCCGCCCCCCGATCTTGGAGGCGTCGGCGACCGCGACGACCTGGGAGGCCCTGCTGATCAGCAGGTTGTTGACGCTCGCCTCGCCCTCGTGGTGGGCGAAGGCGCCCGCGACCGGGTCGAGCGCGTCCACCCCGAGGAAGGCGATGTCGAGCGCGACCTGTTCGAGCACCGCGGAGGCCAGCGGCCCGATCAGTTCGTAGGACTGCGGCCTGGCCACCCCGCCGGTCAGCACGATCTTCACGTGCTGCCTGACCGTCAGCTCGGCGGCGATGTTCAGCGCGTTGGTGACGACGGTGAAGCCGAGGTCGGGGTCGGCCCTGATCGCCAGCGCGCGGGCGACCTCGGAGGTGGTGGTGCCGCCGTTCAGGCCGACGATCGCGCCCGGCGTGACCAGTTCGGCGGCGGCGTCCGCGATGCGCTGTTTCTCGTCGGCGTGGCGCGCGGTCTTGTAACGCAGCGGCAGGTCGTAGCTCACGCTCTGGGAGACGGCGCCGCCACGGGTGCGCATGAGCATCTGCTGCTGGGCGAGCTGGTCGAAGTCGCGGCGGATCGTCGCCGTCGAGACGGTCAGCGCCTCCGCGGCCCGCTCGACGGACAGCCGTCCCTCCTGCGAGAGCAGTTCGAGGATGGCGTTCCAACGCTCATATCGGCTCACGGTAGCCAGCCTCGCACACGCGCCGATCAAAACCCACCTCTGCACAAAGCTGCTCATTTCTGGTATAAATCACTCATAAACGAAGCTTCTTGGGGAGGCGCGCCGTGACCACGCACACCGAAGCCGAGATCGCGTCCCAGCCCGACTGCTGGCGCAGAGCCGTCGCCGAGACCCCGAGGGACGCGCTGCCCCGCCCCGGGGAGCGGGTCGCCGTCATCGGCTGCGGCACCTCGTGGTTCGTCGCCCAGTCCTACGCGGTCCTCCGCGAGGAGGCGGGGCACGGCGAGACCGACGCCTTCGCCGCCTCCGAGTTCCCCACGGGCCGTCCCTACGACCGGGTCCTCGCGCTGACCAGGTCCGGCACGACGACCGAGGTCCTCGACGCGCTCGCCGTCCTGCGTGGGCGGGGCGTCAGGACGAGCGCCGTGACCGCCTCCCCCGGCACCCCCGTCATGACCGCCGCCGACGAGATCGTGATGCTCGACTTCGCCGACGAGAGGTCCGTCGTGCAGACCCGCTTCGCCACGACGCAGCTCGCCCTGCTCCGCGCCCACCTCGGCGAGGACCTGACCGGCGCGGCCGCCGACGCCGAACGGGCGCTCGCCGCCCCGCTCCCCGAGGTCGCGCTGACCGCCGAGCAGTTCACCTTCCTCGGCAGGGGCTGGCCGTACGGCCTGGCGCTTGAGGCGGCGCTGAAGATGCGTGAGGCGTGCAGGGCGTGGACCGAGTCCTATCCCGCGATGGAGTACCGCCACGGCCCGATCAGCATCGCCGGGCCCAACCGCGTCACCTGGGTCCTCGGGGAGGGCGCGCCGGGGCTGCGCGACGAGGTCGAGGCCACGGGTGGAGCGTTCCTGGACAGTCCTCTCGACCCGATGGCCGAGCTGGTCACGGTCCAGCGGGTGGCGGTGGCCAGGGCACTGGCCCAGGGGCTTGACCCGGACGAACCACTCAATCTGACCCGCTCCGTCATCCTCCCCTCCTGACCATTGACCCGTGGGAGAAGCGGGAAGGACTGACGCCATGAGCATCACACTCTCCGACGCCCGTGTCGTGACCCCCGAAGGTGTCCACGAGGGCTGGCTCACCATCGAGGACGGCCGCATCACCCACGTGGGCCGCGGTGCCGCCCCGGGACCGGGCCTCAGCCTCGGGGGCCGCCACGTGGTCCCGGGCTTCGTCGACATCCACTCCCACGGCGGAGCCGGAGGTTCCTTCCCCAACGGCGACCAGGAGGAGGCCCGCAGGGTCGTCGGCCTGCACGCCGAGCACGGGACGACCACGATGATGGCCAGCCTGGTCACCGCGACCACGGCCGAGCTGTCCAGGGCCGCCTCCGCGCTGGCCGACCTGTGCGACGACGGCCTGCTGGCCGGTATCCACCTCGAAGGCCCCTACATCTCCAAGGCCCGCTGCGGCGCGCACAACCCGGCTCTCCTGCGGGACCCCTCCACGCAGGAGTTCACCGAGCTGCTCAAGGCGGGCCGTGGCCACGTGCGGATGCTCACCCTCGCCGCCGAGCTGCCCGGCGCCCTGGACACCATCAGGGAGGCGGTCGCCAACAACGTGATCGCCGCCCTCGGTCACAGCGACGCCGACTACGAGCAGACCCTGCGGGGCATCGAGGCGGGCGGCAGCGTGGCCACCCACCTCTACAACGCGATGCCGTCCCTGCACCACCGCGACCCCGGCCCGGTGGCCGCGCTGCTTGAGGACGAGCGGGTCACGGTCGAGCTGGTCAACGACGGCGTGCACGTCCACCCGGCGATGATGCGCCTGGCCTACGACGTCGCAGGTCCCGGCAGGACGGCGCTGGTCACCGACGCGATGGCCGCCACGGGCATGGGCGACGGCGTGTACGGCCTGGGCCCGATGCGGGTCGAGGTCGTCGACGGCGTCGCGAGGCTGGCCGGGGGCGGCTCCATCGCGGGCAGCACGCTCACCATGGACGTGGCCTTCCGCCGAGCCGTACAGCAGGTCGGACTGTCACTTCCCGAGGCGGCCGAGGTCACCTCGCTCACCCCCGCCAGGGTGCTCGGCCTGGCCGACCACCTCGGCTCCGTCGCCGTCGGCAAGCGGGCCGACCTCGTTGTGCTCACCGACGACCTGGAGGTCTCCGGCGTCATGCGGCACGGAAAGTGGACAACGGCTCCCCGATGATCTCCCCGCCCGCCCGCGGTCCGGTCCTGACCGTCACGCTGAACCTCGCACTCGACGTCACCTACGTGGCCGGAGACGTCGACTGGGACGGCGTCAACCGGGTCGGGACCGTGCACCGCAGGGCGGGCGGCAAGGGCGTCAACGTGGCCAGGGTGCTCGCCGCCCTCGGCTGCGAGGTGCTCGTCACCGGTCTGGCGGGCGGCCCGAACGGCGAGGCGGCCCTGGCCGACCTCACCGCGGCGGGCCTGCCCACGGCCCTCACCCCGATCGCCGCCCCCTCCCGCGCCACGCTGGCCGTCCACGACCACGGCCGGGAGGTACGGCGCACCGCGCTGTTCAACGAGCCTGGCCCGGCCGTCACCGAGGACGAGATCGGGCGGTTCCTGAACGACTACGACACCCGGCTCAGGGGTGCCGCCGCGGTCGTGATCTCCGGCAGCCTGCCCACCGGGGTCTCCCCGCGCCTGTACGCCGAACTCGCCGCCCGCGCCCGTGCTTGCGGCGTCCCGGCGATCGTGGACGCCGACGGCGAACCGCTCAGACACGCCCCCGGCGGGCACCCCGAGATCGTCAAGCCGAACGCCGAGGAACTCGCGCGCGCCCTGATCGGCTCCGATGAGCCTCAAGGACCGGGCGCCGCCGTGCGGGGAGCCCAGGTCCTCAGGCGCTCGGGGGCCAGGGCGGTCGTGGTCTCCCTCGGGGCGGACGGCCTGCTCGCGGTGACCCAGGAGGGGGCGTGGCGGGCGGCGATGCCGTACCGGGTGGAGGGGAACCCGACCGGCGCGGGTGACGCGCTGGTCGCGGGGCTGACGCTCGGCCTGGTCGAGGGCACCCCCTGGCCGGAACGGCTGCGCCGGGCCGCGGCGCTCGGCGCGGCGGCGGTCGCGGCCCCGGTCGCGGGTGACTTCGACGCCGACGTCCTGCGGGAGGTCCACCCGGGCGTCCGGGTGGAACCGGAACCGGTGTAACGGAGGTCAACCATGTCCCTCGCCGGAATAGGCGACATCATCAGGAACGCCCCGGCGGGCGTCGGCGCGTTCAACGTCGTCCAGCTCGAACACGCGGAGGCGATCGTCGCCGGGGCCGAGGCCGCGGGCACGCCCGTCGTGCTGCAGATCAGCGAGAACTGCGTCCGCTACCACGGTGCGCTCGCCCCGATCGCGGCGGCCTCGCTGGCGGTCGCCAGGGCGGCGGCCGTACCCGTCGCCGTCCACCTCGACCACGCCACCGACCGCGCGCTCGTCGAGGAGGCCATCGCGCTGGGGGTCGGCTCGGTGATGTTCGACGCCTCGGCGCTGCCCGACGAGGAGAACGTGGCGCTCACCGCCGAGGTCGCCGCCCACTGCCACGCCCACGGCCTGTGGGTCGAGGCCGAGCTCGGCGAGGTCGGCGGCAAGGACGGGGTGCACGCTCCCGGGGCGCGGACCAGGCCGCACGAGGCCGTGGACTACGTGGCCAGGACCGGCGTGGACGCGCTGGCCGTGGCCGTCGGCAGCTCGCACGCCATGACGACCAGGGACGCCGTGCTCGACCTGGAGCTGATCTCCGCGCTACGCGCCGCCGTCCCGGTCCCGCTGGTGCTGCACGGCTCCTCCGGCGTGCCCGACGACACCCTCCGCGCCGCCGTACGGCACGGCATGAAGAAGATCAACATCGCCACCCACCTCAACAGGACCTTCACCGGGACGATCCGCGACCACCTGGCCGCCGACGCCCGGGTCGTCGACTCCCGCGTCTACCTGTCAGCGGCCCGTACGGCCGTCGCCACCGAGGTCACGCGTCTCCTCGGGGTCCTGAACTAGGCCAGGTCCAGCGGATGCCGATCAGGCCGGGGCGCAGGGAGTCGGCCACCAGGTGGACCGCGTGGTGGGCGTTGAGGGTCAGCTCGCCGTGGTCGTGCTCCTCGGCGGCGTGGTCGTGGCGGGCGAAGCGGCGGATGCCGACGGGCAGCGCCGAGGCGGCGAAGCTCACCCTGAGCGTGTACTGCCCGGCGGGGAAGCGGAACCCGCGCTCGTACTCGGTGGTCTCCACCCCGCTCGGGTCGGCCAGTTCGTAGCGGATCACCTGGGTCTCCCCGACCCGCAGCCTGCGGTCGAACAGCAGCTCGGCCGCCACGAGCGCGGTCGGCCCGTCCCGCCTGACCCTGCCGACCCGGCAGTCCTCAAGCGCCCTGATCCGCACCCGCTCGACGTCGCACCCCAGGTCACCCCGGTAGACGATGATGTGGCGGTCGGTCGGCTCCTGCGCCCGCACCACCTGGAGCGTCTCCCGGCGCACGACGCTGCGGTCGGGGCCGATCTGCAGCGTCTCGTACATCCCGCCGATGTGCAGCCGCCTGTCGTCGGCGGCGCCGTCGAGGTCGTGCAGCAGGGCGGAGAGCGCGCGGGAGGGTTCGAGGATCGTGGCGTAGGAGATCGGGCTGGACACGACGCCACCGCCCTGCCCCCTGCCCCGGGGCCGCGGCGGTCCGAGCAGGCCCATCAGCGAGCGCGGCGGGAGGATGAGGATCTCCTCAAGCGCCCGTACGGCCCGCAGCGACTCGGGCCGCTCGGGACGGCGCAGCCCCTGCTGCCAGTAGCTCAGGCTCGTCATCCCGACCCGCAGCCCGCGTTCCTCAAGGCGGTGGCGGAGCCGGTCCAGCGTCAGCCCCCTCGCTTCGACGGCGGCGCGGAGCGCGACGTGGAACGGGCCTTCCCGAAGAGCGACCCGCAGCTCACGATCATCCGACACATGGGAATGTTCACAGATTTTTCGGCTTACGTCACTTTTACCGACGCAGACAGTGTCAATTTTGTAACCACCCACGGGTCTGCGTCGACATTCATGACAATGTCCCCCGATGCCAATTCCTGGCACCCGTTGCACACTCCAGGGTCGCGACCTGGGAACTTCCCGATCGGTGACAGTTCCGTTTCGGAGCGACACGGGACAGAACTCGGATGTGCGGAAAAACACACGTGCCCGGAGCGAACCGCCCCGGGCACGGAAAGCGCCTCCGGTTTCCCGAAGGCGAGAGGTCAGGACCCCTGCGGGGCCACGACGACCTCGACGCGCTGGAACTCCTTCAGGTCGGAGTAGCCCGCGGTGGCCATCGTCCGCTTGAGCGCGCCCATGAGGTTCATCGAGCCGTCGGCGACCGAGGAGGGGCCGTGCAGGATCTGCTCCAGCGTGCCGACCGTGCCGAACTGCACCCGCTTGCCCCGGGGCAGCTCGGGGTGCTGGGCCTCCGAGCCCCAGTGGAACCCGCGGCCCGGAGCCTCGACGGCCCTGGCCAGCGGCGAGCCGACCATGACCGCGTCCGCGCCGCAGGCGATCGCCTTGGCGATGTCGCCCGAGGTGCCCATGCCGCCGTCGGCGACGACGTGGACGTACCGGCCGCCCGACTCGTCCATGTAGTCACGACGGGCCGCGGCCACGTCGGAGATCGCGGTGGCCATCGGCACCGCGACGCCGAGCACCGTGCGCGTGGTGTGCGAGGCGCCACCGCCGAAGCCGACCAGGACACCGGCCGCGCCGGTCCGCATCAGGTGCAGGGCCGCGGTGTAGGTGGCGCAGCCGCCGACGATCACCGGCACGTCCAGCTCGTAGATGAACTGCTTCAGGTTGAGCGGCTCGGCCCGCCCGGAGACGTGCTCGGCGGAGACCGTGGTGCCGCGGATCACGAAGATGTCCACGCCCGCGTCGATGACGGCCTTGTGGTACTGGACCGTGCGCTGCGGCGACAGCCGGACCGCCGTGGTCACCCCGGCCCCGCGGATCTCCTCGATGCGACGGCCGATCAGCTCTTCCCTGATCGGCGCGTTGTAGATCTCCTGGAGCCGCCTGGTCGCGGCCTCCCCCTCAAGCTCGGCCACCTCGGCCAGCAGCGAGGCCGGGTCGTCGTAGCGGGTCCACAACCCCTCAAGGTCGAGTACGGCCAGCCCGCCGAGCCTGCCGACCTCGATCGCCGTCGCCGGGGAGACCACGCTGTCCATCGGGCTCACCACGACGGGCAGCTCGAACCGGTAGGCGTCGATCTGCCACGCGATCGAGACCTCCTCCGGGTCACGGGTGCGACGGGAGGGGACGATGCCGATCTCGTCGAGCGCGTAGGCACGGCGGCCGTTCTTGCCGCGACCGATCTCCACCTGAGTCATATGCCTGTCTTTCCATGTCGTGCCTGTACGGCGGGCCGTACCGTGCCGTCACGGTCCGGCCCGCCACGAGAGCCGGGAGGACTCTACCGGCGGTGGTAGTTCGGAGCCTCGACGGTCATCTGGATGTCGTGCGGGTGGCTCTCCTTGAGCCCGGCCGCGGTGATCGGCATGAGCTCGCACCTGGTGTGCATCTCCGCGATCGTGCGGCACCCGGCGTACCACATGCCCTGGCGCAGGCCGCCGACGAGCTGGTGGGCGACCGCGGCGATCGGCCCACGGTAGGGGACCTGTCCCTCGATGCCCTCGGGGATGAACCTGTCCTCGCTGCCGACGTCGGCCTGGGCGTAGCGGTCCTTGCTGAAGGAGGCGCCGCCGCGCTCGCGGTTGCGGACCGCGCCCAGCGAGCCCATCCCCCGGTAGGACTTGAACTGCTTGCCGTTGATGAAGATCAACTCACCGGGAGACTCCTCGCAGCCCGCCAGGAGCGAGCCGAGCATGACCGCGTCGGCCCCGGCCGCGATGGCCTTGGCGATGTCGCCGGAGTACTGCAGGCCGCCGTCGCCGATCACCGGGATGCCCGCAGGGCCCGCGGCGAGCGAGGCCTCGTGGATGGCCGTGACCTGCGGGGCACCGACGCCCGCGACCACCCGGGTGGTGCAGATGGAGCCGGGCCCGACGCCGACCTTGACCGCGTCGGCCCCGGCGTCGACCAGCATCTGGGCGCCCGCGCGGGTGGCGATGTTGCCGCCGATGACCTCGACGCCGCTGTTGGCCTTGAGCTTGGAGACCATGTCGGCCAGGCCCTTGGAGTGGCCGTGCGCGACGTCCACGATGACCACGTCGACCCCGGCCTCGATCAGGGCGGCGGCACGCTTCTCGGCGTCCTCGCCCACGCCGATCGCGGCCCCGACGACGAGCCTGCCGTCGGCGTCCTTCGTGGACAGGGGGTACTGCTCGCTCTTGGTGAAGTCCTTGACGGTGATGAGCCCGCGCAGCCGTCCGCCCGCGTCGACCAGCGGCAGCTTCTCGATCTTGTTCTTCCGCAGCAGCGTGAAGGCGTCGTCCCTGGAGACCCCGACCGGCGCGGTGACCAGCGGCATCTTGGTCATGACCTCGCGCACGGTGCGGCTGTGGTCGCTCTCGAAGCGCATGTCGCGGTTGGTGACGATGCCGACCAGCACGCCGCTGCCGTCGGTGACCGGGACGCCGGAGATGCGGTAGGTGGCGCACAGGCGCTCGACGTCGGCGAGCGTGTCGTCGGGGGAACAGGTCACCGGGTTGGTGACCATCCCGGCCTCAGAGCGCTTGACGAGATCGACCTGCTGGGCCTGCTCCTCGATGGAGAGGTTGCGGTGCAGGATGCCGATGCCGCCCTGACGGGCCATGGCGACCGCCATCCTGGCCTCGGTGACCGTGTCCATGGCCGCGGAGACGAGCGGAATGCGCAGGGTGATCCCCCGCGACAGGCGGGTGGTCGTGTCGGCCTCACCCGGCTGTAGATCCGAATAGGCGGGAACCAGGAGCACGTCGTCGAACGTGAGCCCGGTCTCGGTGAACCTTGCCATCTGCGACCCTCCTGCCACGGCGCTCTCATGGGAGTGGGGAAGGCGCCGGCCCCCGGGTCACAGTTTAGAGTCTGGCGCCAAAGCAGGAGGACACCGGGGAAAGGTGGGGAACCGAACGGCCGGTGAGCGTCCGGTTCCCCCCTCGGGAGGAGCCCCCTCCCCAGACGGTCGGGAGCCGGGCGGCCGACGGACCGCCCGGTCCCGGCCGGGGTTTGGGGAACCGAGCGGTCGGTGACCCGCCCGGTTCCCCGGTCACCGGCGGGAGGCGCGGGGGCACCGCACGCCGTCGGACCCCCCTCCGCGTCCGAACGGCCACTACGCCCACGCCCCTCGCCGACGCTGGGTAAAGTCTGTGTCACCTTCCGTTCATCCGCAATGTACGGACGTGCAGTTGCACGAACCTGCACCCGTCGTCCCAGGAGAGCCCCCGGGAAGGCCCGGGAGGACCCCGGGAGGACCGGCCGTGGGACGAGTCGTCCACGAGACCGGAAGTGGCCCAGAAGACGCAACGCCCGGACACCGGTGATTTCGGGACGTTATTCTCGCGGAACGCCGTGTCCTCTCTGGAGCCTCTCGCCGATGCGTACCGACACACCGCCGCTTGAGGGTCTGGGCTTCACCTCGGCCCAGATCTCCCTGTACAACGCGGTGCTACGACTACACCGCGCAACCTGCGCCGAACTCGCCGAAGCATTGGACGGCTCCCCGGAGCCGCTCAGCCGTGAGCTGGCCACACTGGTGAAGCTGGGCGTGGTCCACGAGCAGGGCGGCGAGTACCTCGCCCGCCACCCCGCGACGGCCCTGGGCCACCTGCTCGCCGACCGGCTCGACCGGCTCGCCGCGGAGAGCCGCAGGATCGACACCGTCGTCGGCTCGATCCGCGACCTCATCCACCAGTACGACGCGGGCCGCGACTACCAGACGGGCCGGTTCTCGGTCGATCTGGTCGGCGGGGCGGACGAGCTGTACGAGAGCGTGATCGGCATGGCCGTACAGTCACCGCCGCTCGAACTGCTCTCGGTCATCCCCGACCGGCGCACGATGAACGACTTCGCGCACCGCTACGCCGACCAGTGGATCGGGGCGCAGCGCGCGGGACTGCTGTCCACCAGGAACATCATCCCCGTCCAGACCCTGGAGATCCCCGCCCTGCGGGAGAAGCTGACCCAGTTCCAGCAGGCCGGGGCCAGCGTCCGCACCCTGGACACGGTGCCGAGCTGGTTCCTGGTCGCCGGGTCCGACGCGGCGGGCGTGCCCGCCAGGTGGGGTGGCACGCTCGCGGAGAGCGCCTACAACTTCCACCTGGTCAGGACGCCGGTCGTGGTGGACGCGCTGCGCTCGCTCTTCGACGAGCTGTGGGCCCGCGCGGCGCCGCTGCCCTGGCCGCGCCGGGGTGACGGGATGATCCAGGTGCTGCGGCTGGCGGCCCAGGGCGTCTGCGACGAGATGATCGCCAGGCAGCTCGGGATCTCGGTGCGAACCGTACGCGCCAGATTCGCCGACGCCATGGCCGAGCTGGGCGCCCAGTCCCGCTTCCAGGCGGGCGCCGAGGCGGCCCGGCGCGGCTGGCTCACCTGAACCGGGGCAGGAAAGCTCCGCGCGCCGGTGAACCGCACGCCACGACAGGCTCCTACCTGTTCGGGGGCGAGAGGCACATCCAGGCCATAAGGTGGGATGGTGCTCGACGACGTCCCCCGCGATCCGTTCGCGGACGACCCCGACGACCCGGCGGCGGCGATGGGCGAGGCGGAGGCCCCCCAGGCGCTGACCTCGGCCGAACGCGACGAGGCCATGACGGACCTCGCCGACGTCGAGGTCTTCAGGTCCCTCCTCGAACCCCAGGGCGTGCTCGGGCTGGTGCTCGACTGCCCCGAGTGCGGGGAGCAGCACTACTTCGACTGGGAGCTGCTGCGCGGCAACCTGCGTCAGATGATCGAGAACGGCAGGCCACAGGTCCACGAACCCGCCTACCAACCCGACCCGACCAACTACGTGACCTGGGAGTACGCCAGGGGTTACGTGGACGGGGTGACCGACACCGAGGGGCATCGCTGATCGACGTCGCCGATCAGCGCGGCCAGCAGGCCGACGGCGACGTCCGAGGACGCGACGGGCTCACGCCGTGAGAGCGCGTCGAGAAGGCTGTCGGTCTCGGCGACGCCCCTGTCCTCCTCGGGGCCGTATCTCCTGACGGGGCGCCTGGGGTGGACCGCCGTCATGAGGGCACCCGCCAGCGGGTCCCACCGGCCCGGCGAGACCCTCTCCACGCTTCCCCGCGGTGCCGAAGAATCCGGCCCGGCTGGTCGGCGGTCAAGCTATCGACTCCAGCTCCGCCATCGCGCGCAACCGGGCGAGCGCCCGATGCTGGGCGACCCGAACCGCACCTGGTGACATGCCGAGCACATTACCCGTCTCCTCGGCGGACAATCCCGAGACCACCCGGAGCATGAGCAGTTCGCGCTGGTTGTCCGGGAGCCTGGAGAGCAGCCTGCGGGCGTGCTCGGCCTCGATGTAGCGCACCACGGTCTCCTCGGGCCCCGGCCCCTCGTCGGGCCCGTCAGGAAGGTCCTGGGTGGGTACGGCGGAGCGCACGGAACTGCGCAGCGCGTCGGCCACCTTGTGCGAGGCGATACCGAAGACGAAGGACGCGAAGGGCCTCCCCATGTCGCGATAGCGCGGCAGGGCGGACAGAACCGCGATGCACACTTCCTGGGCCACGTCGTCCGCTATGTGGTACTGACCGGAAACCCGCCCCAGGCGGGCACGGCAATAACGAACGACCATTGGCCGTAACTGCGCGATCAGAGATTCGATCGCGGTGCGATCTCCCTGAACGGCGAGGCTCGTCAGATCCTTGAGATCGTCCCTGTGGGGGACCCCTTCAGATCTCGTCGCAAGCCTTACCCCACTTTTGGCGTCGGCGACGCATCCCTCGGTCACGTTAGGCATGATGCCCGCCCTGATCGAGCCTGTCGTCATGGCGAACGGCTACGGATTGGTCACATTGAGAGGGAGATAACGGGGCGTAATCAACCAGACACAGTAAGGCTTTGATCGCCATGGAATATTTCATTGGATTGCCGATTATGTCGGCCATTGGTCATGTGAAAGTTTACTCCTTGTGCGCATCCCAGGATGACGCTTTGAGACACGTTCCGGTTTACCGGAAAACGAAACGGCCCGCATCTGCGAGAGATGCGGGCCGTACGGCGAAAGCGGATCAGTGGCCGTGGCCGTGCCCGTGGCCGTGCCCGGCGGCGGCCGGAGCCTCCTCCTCGGGCTTGTCCACCACGAGCGCCTCGGTCGTCAGCAGCATGCCGGCGATGGAGGCGGCGTTCTGGACGGCCGAGCGGGTGACCTTGACCGGGTCGATGACGCCCTGGGCGATCAGGTCGCCGTACTCACCGGTGGCGGCGTTGAGGCCCTGGCCCACGGGGAGCTCGGAGACCTTGGTCGTCACGACGTAGCCCTCAAGGCCGGCGTTCTCCGCGATCCAGCGGGCGGGCTCGATGAGCGCCTTGCGGACCACGGCGACACCGGTCGCCTCGTCGCCGGACAGACCCAGGTCGTCGAGGACCTTGGCGACGTGGATGAGCGCGGAGCCACCGCCGGAGACGATGCCCTCCTCGATCGCGGCGCGCGTCGCGGAGATGGCGTCCTCAAGGCGGTGCTTCTTCTCCTTGAGCTCGACCTCGGTGGCCGCGCCGACCTTCAGCACGCAGACACCGCCGGAGAGCTTGGCCAGACGCTCCTGGAGCTTCTCACGGTCCCAGTCGGAGTCGGACTGCTCGATGGCGAGCTTGATCTCCTTGACGCGGTCGGCGATGGCCTGCGCGTCACCGGCGCCGTCCACGACCGTGGTGCTGTCCTTGGTGATCACGACGCGGCGGGCCGTGCCCAGGACCTCAAGGCCGACGTGCTCAAGCTTGAGGCCGACCTCCTCGCTGACGACCTCGCCACCGGTCAGGATGGCGATGTCCTGCAGCATGGCCTTGCGGCGGTCGCCGAAGCCGGGGGCCTTGACCGCGACCGAGGTGAAGGTGCCGCGGATCTTGTTGGTGACCAGGACGGCCAGGGCCTCGCCCTCGACGTCCTCGGCGATGACGAGCAGCGCCTTCTTGGTCTGCGCGACCTTCTCCAGCAGCGGCAGGAAGTCCGCGACTGAAGCGATCTTGCTCTGGTGGATCAGGATGTAGGGGTCTTCGAGGACCGCTTCCATCCGCTCCTGGTCGGTGACCATGTAGGGCGAAAGGTAGCCCTTGTCGAACTGGAGACCCTCGGTGAACTCCAGCTCAAGGCCCATGGTGTTGGACTCTTCGACGGTGATGACACCGTCCTTGCCGACCTTGTCGAACGCCTCGGCGATCAGCTCGCCGATCTTGGCGTCCTGAGCGGAGATCGTCGCCACGTGGGCGATCTCCTTCTTGTCCTCGACCGGCCTGGCCGACTCGATCAGCTTGTCGCTGACGGCCTTGGCGCCGAGGTCGATGCCACGCTTGAGGGACAGCGGCTGGGCACCGGCGGCGACGTTGCGCAGACCCTCGCGGACCATCGCCTGGGCGAGGACGGTCGCGGTGGTCGTGCCGTCACCGGCGACGTCGTTGGTCTTGGTCGCGACCTCCTTGGCGAGCTGGGCGCCGAGGTTCTCGTACGGCTTCTCCAGCTCGACCTCACGCGCGATGGTGACACCGTCGTTGGTGATGGTCGGCGCGCCGAACTTCTTGTCGATGACGACGTTGCGGCCACGGGGGCCGAGGGTCACCTTGACCGCGTCGGCGAGGGCGTTGACGCCACGCTCAAGAGCGCGGCGCGCGTCCTCCTCGAAGGACAGGATCTTGGGCATTGTGGTCCTCTCTGAAAGCACGTCGGCGCATCAAAGCCCCGGGCGCTCGCGCGGCCCGGGGCTCGATACGTCATCGCTGTGAAGTGTTGGTTACTTCTCGATGATGGCGAGCACGTCGCGGGCGGAGAGCACGAGGTACTCCTCGCCGCCGTACTTCACCTCGGTGCCGCCGTACTTGCTGTAGAGGACGACGTCGCCCTCCTTGACGTCGAGCGGGATGCGCTTGTCGCCGTCCTCGTCCCAGTTGCCAGGGCCGACAGCGAGGACCTTGCCCTCCTGCGGCTTCTCCTTGGCGGTGTCCGGGATCACGAGACCGGAAGCAGTGGTCTGCTCGGCCTCAAGCGGCTGGACCACAATGCGGTCGCCGAGCGGCTTAACGGGAACCTTGGTGGCGGTCGTCACGTCGGACCTCCCCTTCAGATTTGGATGATCTAGAAGAGGCGACCAGCGGTCTGCCGTCGCGGGTGTCAGACCTGCCTCGTCGCGTATGTTTGGCACTCTCACCGGGAGAGTGCCAATACGGAACAGTATGCAAGGTGGCCTTGACAGTCAACACGAACCACCCCCGCACTGGGTACGCGAACCTCAAACCCTCCGCCGTCCCGCCCCCGGCAGGCCCCTGACCCGCTCGATCTCGGCCTCGTACAGCGCCCGCGAACCCCGCAGGAAACCCAGCACCACACGGACCTCCTCGTCGGAGTAACCCGCGATCATCCGCCCTCCCCGCTCGACGATGGGACCGTACAGCTCGGCCACCCTGGCGAGGACCTCGGGAGTCGCGCGCACGACCACCTTCCTGCGGTCTCCCGGGTCCGGGGAGCGCGTCAGGTGTCCCGCCCGTTCGAGACGGTCGAGCATCGCGGTCACGCTGCCCGTGGTGAGCCCCAGGCCCGCCCCGAGGACGCTGGGCGTGACGCTCCCCTCGCGCGCCAGGATCTCCAGGCAGCGCAGGTCGGTCCTGTTCACCCCGAGACAGAGCGCGACCGCTTCGTCGAACGCGTCAACGGCCGCCTGACCTGCCTGGATCTCCTCTCCGAGCTCCGCCCTGAGCGCACTGTCCTGTCGTGCGGCCCCGGAGCCACCGGACTTTTCCCTTGACATTCAAGCCTCTCGACTATCAAGCCAAATATGCCTCGAACATCAAGATACATGGCGTTCGAGAGGAGCAGCCTTCTCAAGGGAGTCCTATGTCCCCTCTCCACGTGATCGTCATCGGCGCGGGCACCGGCGGCATGTGCCTGGCCCACGGCCTACGGCGCGCCGGGATCTCGGTCGCCGTCTACGAACGCGACCGCACCCGCGCCGACGGCGTGCACGGCTACCGCGTCGGCATCGACCCAACGGGCAACCAGGCGCTGAAGGAGTGTCTGCCCCGGGAACTGTTCGACACCTACACCGCCACCTGCGCCAGGACACCCGCCCACTTCAACGTGCTGACCGAACGGCGCAGGACGATCGCCTCCTTCCGGCTTCCCGAGAGCGACGACCCGGTCCACAGCGAACGCTCGGTCTCCCGGATGACGCTGCGCCAGGTGCTGCTCACCGGGATGGAGGACGTGGTGCGCTTCGGCAAGACCTTCACCCACTACGAGCGCGGCGCCGACGGCACCGTGACCGCCTTCTTCGCCGACGGCACCTCGGCCACCGGCGACCTGCTCGTCGCCGCCGACGGCACCGGCTCCAGGGTCCGCAGGCAGTACCTCCCACACGCGAAGGTCAGGGACACCGGGGTGATCGCGGTCTCCGCCAAGGTCGCGGTGACCCCGGAGACCAGGGCCCTGCTGCCCGACGAAGCCTTCGACGGGATCTCCGTCACCTTCGCCCCCAGGGGCCAGTTCTGCATCTGGCACGTCATGGAGTTCAAGTGGGACCGCGACGGCGCGGTCAAACACGGCGTCGGCGGCAACGAGGCGGAGCTGATCGCGCGCTGGCCCGGCCTGCTGTACGACAACACCCGCGACTACATCAACTGGGGCTTCTCCGCCTCGGCCCGCAGGTTCCCGCCCGGCGTGATGGACCTGCGCGGCGAGGACCTCAAGCGGGTGGTCCTGGACATGACGCCCAACTGGCACCCGGACCTGCGCGCGCTGTTCCGCGCCGCCGACCCGGGCAGTTGCTTCCCCATCGCCATCCGCACCTCGGAGCCGGTCGCCCCCTGGAAGAGCACGAACGTCACCCTGCTCGGCGACGCCGTACACACCATGACCCCCGGCCGGGGCGTGGGCGCCAACACCGCCCTGCGCGACGCGATGCTCCTGACCAGGCGACTCGTCGCCGTACGCGATGGCGCCGCGTCACTGCTGGACGCCGTCGCCGCCTACGAGGCGGAGATGATCCCGTACGGCTTCGCCCGCGTCGCCGACTCCCTCGCCCAGAACGGCACGAACGGCGACGACCCCCTGCACAGGCCGGTCGTCGGCCGCGCGGTCCTGGCGGCCAACCGGATGTTCTTCCGCGTGACCAACGGCATCCCGGCGCTGCGCAGGAAGTTCGTCGCCGACCTCACCGCCTACCGCGCCGCGGACGCCTGAGGACCATCGTGCGAATTCCCGCGCTTCGGGGCGACACCGGGACGCCCATCGGGGAACATACGACTTCGGGAACAGACGAGAGAGCACCGGGGGGAACGCAACCCGATGACTACGAACGGTGACGAGAAAGACGCTACGGTGGGCGACGTGACCAGCACGCTGAGCGAGGAAACGAGCACAACGCGCGAGGTCGGCGAGCTGCTCGCCAACTGGCCCTACCCACCGCCAGGCGGATGGACGGCCGACGACCTCGACCGGCTTCCCCAGGAGGGCCCCCACGGCGAGCCGGACTTCTTCAAGCACGTCGAACTCGTCGATGGAGCCCTCATCTTCATGTCCCCCCAGAAGCGTTTCCACGAGCACGTCCTGTACGGCCTGCGAACCTGCCTCAACGCCCAGGCGCCCAAGCAGCTGAAGGCCGTAACCCAGATGGACGTCGTGCTCGGCCCACGGCAGCGACCGTGTCCGGATGTCCTGATCATCGACAGTGAGGTGGCGAGGGACAGGTCCCGCACGGCCTACCTTCCCCAGGAGGTTCACCTTGTCGTCGAGGTCATCTCCCCCGAGTCCGAACTGCGTGACCGCGAGGTGAAACCCAGGCGCTACGCCGCCGCGGGCATCCAGCACTTCTGGCTGGTGGAGAACAACGCCGACGAGCCCGTGGTCTACGTCTACGAGCTCGACCCGGTGAACCAGAGCTACGTCGTCACCGGCATTCACCACGGACGTCTCAAGCTCGCCGACCCCTTCCCCATCGACATCGACCTCAGCGAGCTGCCCGACTGACGGATCGCGGGACAGGCTCCACCCGTGCGAGGCGGTAGCGTCGGGCGGTGTGGAGCTTGACTCGTTCCTGGGGCTGTTGACGCCCCGTGGCCAGGAGGCCCTGGCGGCGGCTGAGAGCGCGGGAGACGACCCCGTCGCGGCGGTGACGCGGCTCAGGAAGACCTACGACGCCGACCTGACCTCCGCGGCGCTCACCCAGGCCGGGCTCAGACGGCGCGCCGCGGAGAAGTTCGGCGCCGACGCCCAGGTGATGTACTTCACACCGAACGGGCTCGAACAGGCGACCCGCCGCGAGGTGGCCGACCACCGCGCCCTGCGCGTCCCGCCCGGCTCCCGGGTCGCCGACGTCTGTTGCGGCATCGGCGGGGACACCCTCGCCCTGGCCAGGGCCGGATGCGTGGTCGAGGCCGTCGACGCCGATCCGCTCACCGCCGCGGTGGCCCGCGCCAACGCCGAGGCGCTGGGGTTCGGCGACCGGATCACGGTCCGTACGGCTGACGCCGCCACGGTCGATCCGTCCGGTTTCGACGTCCTGTTCGCCGACCCCGCCCGCCGTACGGCACGGGGCAGGACCTTCGACCCGATGGCCTACTCACCGCCGTGGCCACTGGTGCTGGAGATGGCGAGGGCGGCGCGGGCGGCGTGCCTGAAGGTCGCCCCCGGGATCGACTACGCGTTCATCCCGCAGGACGCGGAGGCCGAGTGGGTCTCCTACCGGGGCGAGGTCAAGGAGGCCGCGATCTGGTGCGGCGCCCTGGCGGGCGGGGTCGGGCGCAGGGCCACGATGCTGCCGTCCGGCGCGACGCTGACCCCCGATCCCGCACTCGGTACGGCGGAGCACGGCCCGGTCGGGCGCTTCGTCCACGAGCCGGACGGGGCGGCGATCAGGGCCCACCTCGTCGCGGAGGTCGCCGACGCGGTCGGCGGGCACCTGCTCGACCTGCGCATCGCCTACATCACGGGGGACGGCCCGGCGCGGACGCCGTGGGCGTCGCGGTACGAGGTCCACGAGACGCTGCCGTTCTCGCTCAAACGCCTGAGGGCCGCGCTGCGCGAGCGCGGGGTGGGGAACGTGACGATCAAAAAAAGGGGTTCGGCGGTCGATGTCGATCGGTTGCGAAAGGACCTCAGACTGCCCGGGGGCAAATCCGCGGTCGTCATTCTGACCCGTATCGAGGAAAGGCCCTTCGCCCTGATCTGCACCCCTTCCTGACCTGGCAAAACGGTGCATGGAGCAATTCACCGGCAATCGAGATCTTTTAAATTCAGCACGGAGAACGCACGATCCAGGGGCTAGGGTTGCCCGCGCGGAGTTTTTCCGCGTGCGGCTCTGGCCGCGTTCTCCGGTAATTCACCGGTAAAAATCGCAAACAAATCGCAAACGTCCACCGCGCGGCCGATCGTCGGTGGGTGAAGGAGTTTTCCATGGATCACTCCGACCACACCCTGCTCCAGCCAGGCGGTCAGAGCGCCATCTCCGACCGGATGCGCGAGTTACTGGCGCGCGCCGCCCAGGACCACGTGTACGAGCAACGCACCCAGGGCGCGGTGCTCGACGAGATCCGTCAGCGCCTCGAAGGCATGGAGTGGCTGCTGCGTGAGGTCAGGGAGCGGGAGCTTGGCGGGCTGAGCGGCACGCTCGAATCCGTGACCGTCCGTCTCGACGACGTCATGGCCCGTCCGCCCTCGTGGGCCGAGGGGCTCGCCCAGCACGTCGAGGCGGTCCGCGACCACGTGGACGCGGTCGGCGCGCGGATCGGCACCCTGTCCGAGGGCGTCGAGTCGGTCGGCGCGCGGGTCGTACCGCTGGGCGAGCTGCCGAGCCTGTGGGCCGATCTCGGCACCGTCGGGGAGAACGTCGAGGAGGCGCTCGGCTGCCTCCAGGCGCTCACCGACGGCACCCGGGACACCGGTGAGCTGGTCGGTGAGCGGCTCGGCCGTCTCCAGACGGGCATGGAGGCCGCGGCGGGCCGGTTCACCCGCCTGGACAGGACGCTGGGCGAGTTGGCCCAGCGTACGGAGCGCCTTGAGGAGGGCCTGCCCGAGCTGTCGGCGGGGCTGGCCGAGGCTGTCGGCGAGGCGGCCTGCCGTCTGTCCGGTGCCGTCGAGCGGGTGAGCGGCAAGATCGACCTGGTCATGGCCAGGATCGACGGTCTGACCGAGGACGTCGAGGACCGTCTTGGCGGGTTCGACGGGCGGCTCGCCGTACTGGAGGAGCGGGTGGCGGAGACGGGCGGGCGGCTCGGGGAGGTCGCGGCCCGGCACGAGGTGCGGTTCGACACCCTCGACGAGCGTCTCGACGACGTGGAGGGGCGGACGACCAGCAGGATCGAGGCCGTGGACTCCCGGCTGCGCGCGCTCGACGGCTATGCCGTACAGGCGACGGAACGCCTGGAGGGGCTGCTTGAGGCCAGGGAGGGGGAGCACGCGCGGCGGTTCGACTCTCTTGAGGAGTGCGTCGCCCAGGCCCGCGCGGCCCTCGCGCCGCTGGGCGGCATGCTGCGGGCCCAGCCGGACCGCGAGCAGCTCGCCGAGGCGCTGACCCGGGCCGTCGAGCCCGCGCGCGCCGACCTCACCCGCCGTCTCGGCGCGCTTGAGGAGACCATGCTCGCCCTCGCCGAGGCCCTGCTGCGCCCGCCGCGCAACGACAAGGACTGACGGTCAGCAGAGGTCGTCGCCCGTGGCGCAGGAGGAGGTCTCGCACGTCCCCTCGCCGCACAGGTTGTCCCTGACGACGCTCAGCAGGAAGGCCAGCTCCCCGGCCTGGGTGGAGTTCAGGCCCTTGGTCATCCTGCGGTGGACCTCCGCCAGGGCGCGTTCGACCTCGGGGCGCAGGGCGTCGCCCTTGGGGGTGCTGCTCACGATGCTGACGCGGCGGTTGGCGGGGCTCGGCGCGCGGCTGACGAAGCCGCTGCGTTCGAGACGCTGGAGAGTCTTGGTCATCGTGGACATGTCGATGCCGATGTGCTTGGCCAGCACGTTCTGCGGCTGGGGGCCGAGCTCCCACAGCAGGGTCAGGGCGCGTTCCTGGCCCGGGTAGAGGTCGATCTCCGCCAGGAGGCTCGCCAGGAGAGTGCGGTGCCCTCGGGTGGCCTGGACCATCAGGCAGTTCAGGCTGTCAGGACTCTCGTCCCAGGCTTCGACCCTCGTCAGCTCCTCGTCAAGCCGTGGAAGCGTCATCTCGTCCTCCTGTTCGACTCCAGCGTACCCCTTGCAAGTTGGCTGCCCAAGTTGTAGAACTAAGCCTTGGCCAACCAAGTTGGCCGCCCAAGTTAGCCGACCACGTCAGATCTCGAAGGGATCAGTCATGCCGTTCTCCCCGTTCAGGCTCGGCGCGCTGGAGCTGCCCAACCGCCTGGTGATGGCCCCCATGACCCGCTCGCGCGCCTACGTCGACGGCGTCCCCTCCACGCTGACCGCCCTGTACTACGCGCAACGCGCCTCGGCCGGACTGATCGTCTCCGAGGGCGTGCAGCCGAGCGCGGCCGGCAAGGGATACATGGACACGCCGGGACTGCACACCGACCAGCAGGTCGCCGGGTGGCGTGAGGTGACCGACGCCGTCCACGCAGCGGGCGGCCGGATCTTCGCCCAGATCATGCACGCGGGCCGGATCGGGCACCCCGACAACACGGGCGCGCTTCCCGTCGCCCCTTCCGCGGTACGGCCCGGCGGCCAGATCTTCACCCCGAACGGCATGCAGGACCTGCCGACCCCCGTCGCGCTGACCACCGAGGAGGTCGAGGCGACCATCGGTGACTTCGCCGACGCCGCCCGACGCGCCGTCGACGCCGGGTTCGACGGGGTCGAGCTGCACGGGGCCAACGGCTATCTCATCCAGCAGTTCCTGTCGCAGAACGCCAACCAGCGCCAGGACCGCTTCGGCGGCTCCGTGGAGAACCGGATCCGCTTCGCCGTCGAGACCGCCAGGGCCGTCACCGAGGCGATCGGCGCCCACCGGGTCGGCATCAGGATCTCCCCCGCCACCGGTATCCAGGACCTGGTGGAGGAGGACGCGGACGAGGTCTACCCGGCGCTGCTGGCCGAGCTCGCCAGCCTCGACCTGGTCTATCTGCACCATCTGGCGGGCGGCTCCGCGGAGTTCGACAAGAGGGTCCGCTCCCTGTGGCCGAACGCGCTCATCGTCAACGACCCCGCCAAGGACGTCCCCTCGGACTCCGTCGCCCACTGGCTCGCCCAGGGCGCCGACCTGGTGGCCCTGGGCAAGGCGTTCCTGGCCAACCCCGACCTGCCGGTGCGCCTGCGCCTGGGCGCGCCGCTGAACGAGGCCGACCTCAGCACGGCCTTCGGCGGCGACCACGTCGGCTACACCGACTACCCGGCGCTCGCCCTGCACCCGGCCTGACGCCTGGCCGGGGGGTCACACGTGGACCGTGGTGATCGGCAGCGAGGAGTCGGCGGGGATGTCCAGCGGAGACGGGGAGATCCCGGCCGCGACCAGGTCGGAGCCGAGCGCGGCCACCATGGCCCCGTTGTCGGTGCACAGACCGGGCCGGGGGACGCGCAGCCGTACGCCCGCCGCGTCGCAGCGCTCCTGGGCCAGCGCCCGCAGCCGGGAGTTGGCGGCGACGCCGCCACCGATCAGCAGGTCCTGCACGCCGTACTCGCGGCAGGCCAGCAGAGCCTTGTGGGTCAGCACGTCCACAACGGCCTCCTGGAAGGAGGCGGCCACGTCCGGCACGTGGATCGTCTCACCGGCGCGCTCCCTGGCCTCGACCCAGCGGGCGACTGCGGTCTTCAGGCCGGAGAAGGAGAAGTCGAGCGTCCCGTCGTCGTGCTTGCCCCTGGGGAAGGCGATGGCCGTGCCCGAGCCGTCGCCCGCGACCCGGTCGATGTGGGGGCCGCCGGGGAAGGGCAGGCCGAGCACGCGGGCTACCTTGTCGAAGGCCTCCCCCGCCGCGTCGTCCACGGTCGAGCCGAGCGGGATGACCTCCTTGGCGACGTCGGGCACCAGCAGCAGCGAGGAGTGGCCGCCGGAGACCAGCATCGCGATGCAGGGCTTCGGCAGGGCGCCGTGTTCGAGCTGGTCAACCGCGACGTGGGCGGCCAGGTGGTTCACGCCGTACAGGGGCACGCCAAGCCCGAGCGAGTAGGCCTTGGCGGCGGCGACGCCGACGAGCAGGGCACCCGCGAGACCGGGACCGGCGGTCACCGCGATGGCGTCGATGTCGGTCATGCGCAGACCGGCCTGGTCGAGGGCCCGCTCGACGGTCGGGGTCATGGCCTCAAGGTGGGCCCGTGAGGCGACCTCGGGCACGACGCCGCCGAAGCGGGCGTGCTGCTCGACGCTTGAGGCGATCGTGTTGGCCAGCAGGGTGTGCCCCCTGACGATGCCGATCCCGGTCTCGTCGCAGGAGGTCTCGATGCCCAGCACCAGGGGTTCGTCACGCATTGAGATCCTTCTTCATCATGATCGCGTCGGTGCCGTCCTCGTAGTAGCGGCGGCGCAGGCCGATCCGCTCGAACCCGAACCTGTGGTAGACGGCCTGCGCCCCCGGGTTGTCCGCGCGCACCTCAAGGAAGACCGACTCGGCGCCGCGCCGTACGGCCTCGGTGAGCAGTTCGGTCAGCATGGCGCCGCCGATGCCCGACCTGCGGTGGCCCTCGGAGACGGCGATGGTCTGCACGTCGGCCTGGTCCCCCGCGGCGTAGAGACCGGCGTAGCCGACGATCTCCTCGCCGACGACGGCGACCACGTAGTGCCTGGTCCTCGGCTGGTCGTCCAGCTCGCCGCGGAGCATGCCCTCGCTCCAGGCGTCCAGCGGGAAGGTCTCACGCTCGACCTTCATCACCGCGGGCAGGTCGTCCACGGTCATCGGGCGCAGGGTAGCGCTCACGCCGTGACCCTCTTCGGCGGCGCGGGCACCTGGGCGTCGGGACGGCGCAGGTAGATCGGCCTGGGCAGGCTCAGCACCGGGTGCGTGCCGCTCTCCACGACCTCCGCCACGTCGGGCTGGCCGAGCTGCTCGGCGGCAAGCGCCGCCAGCGCCCCGGCGAAGGGGTACTCGGGGACGTCGAGCAGCCGGGAGGCGCCGACGACCTCGGCGTACATCCGCGCGCCCGCGCCGACGAGCGGCAGCTCAGCGGGCAGGTCCTGGGGCTTGTCGACGGCCGGTCCGGACAGACGTGTCCTGCGGTCCTCGTAGTGGCCCCAGAAGACCTCCTTGCGGCGGGCGTCGGTTGCCACCAGGAACGGCTCCTCAAGGCCGCTGCCGTAGGCCACGGCGTCGAGGGTGCACACGCCGTACGCGGGCACGCCCAGCGAGGTCGCCAGGGCCTGGGCGGTGACCAGGCCGACCCGCAGCCCGGTGTAGGGACCGGGACCGGCGCCCGCGACGACGACCGTGACGTCGGCGAGGACGGCACCGGCCTCCCGCAGGACCGTCTCAATCGTGGGTACGAGCAGTTCGCCGTGCCGACGCGCGTCAACCGTCGTCGACTCGGCCAGGACTCTCTCGCCGTCGTGCAGCGCTGCGGTGACGGCGGGGGTCGCGGTATCAAAGGCCAGGACCAGCACGAACAGTTAGCCTAGTCCGTCTCGGATCGGGTCAGGTCCTCGCCTTGACGAGGGTCGCGTAGACGATCACGTTGTCGCGGTACTCGTGCTTGTCCCAGTCGAAGGTCCCGCCGCAGGTGATGAGCCTCAGGCCGTCCTCCAGGTAGACCTTGTCTGCGGGGAAACGTTCCTTGCTGGTCTGCTCGATGGAGTCGACGCGGTACTGGGCGACCTTGCCGTCGCTGCGCACGACCTTGATCACCTGCCCGGACCGCATCTGCTTCAGCTTGTAGAAGACGGCCGGGTCGGTCTTGGTGTCCACGTGCCCGAGGATCACCGCGGAGCCGGGGTCGCCGGGGACCGCGCTCTCCTTGAGCCATCCGGCCGTGTCCGGCCTGTCGAAGGGCGGCAGGTCGATCTGGCCGTCGGTGACGCCGAGCTTCATCAGCGGCGCCTCGATGCCCAGCGAGGGGATGTCGAGGCGCTTGGGCACGACCGAGGCGCGGGCGGGGGTCTCGTCCCTGCCCACGCCCTTGTTGACCGCGACCATCACGAAGCCGGTGACGAGCCCGGCGACGATGATCCGGGTCCAGCGGGAGGAGTCTGCCATCGGTGCCTACGGGGCCACTACGAGCGGCGGCGCCGTACGACGAGGTAGCCCGCGCCGCCCGCCAGGGCGACGGCGAGCAGTGCCCCGGTGGCGCCGAGCGGCATGCCGGAGCCGTCGTTGGGGCCGCCCGCGGCGGTGCCTCCGCCGCCGGTGCCGGGAGCGTGGGTGGAGATGATCGTGCGGGTCGGCCTCGGGCGCGTGGTCGGCTCGGAGCTCGGCTTGGTGTCGGAGACGATCCGCAGCCCGGCCTTGCCGGTGTCGTTGGTGCCCTCGCACCTGGTGTTGACGTCGTAGACCCCGGCCTTCACGCTGTCGGCGACGGTGGCCTGGCCGCGGACCCAGGGGCGCGCCGCGGGCGTGCCGGTCGCCGAGGCCGAGGGGCTCGGGGTGGCGAGGATGGGCTCAAGGGTGATCGGGGCGCCGAAGGCCTCGGAGGAGGCGGTGCCCCTGTGCTCGGGGCCGCCCTCGGGGATGGGGCAGTTCGCCAGCACCCATACCTTCTGCCCGGCCTTGGCGCGGGCCGGTTGGAGCTGGACCTCGATGTCCTGCCTGCTGATCGCCGTCCGTTGCGACACGGGCGAGACGTTCCCGTCCGTGTTCTCCGTGGTGGGCTGGGCCGTACATCCGGCCACTCCGAAGAGGGCCGCAGCCCCCAGAACCGCGACACGCTTGACCCTTGGCACCCGTCGCACTCCACTTCGCAGTCCGGCCGACGACCCTTTGCCCGGCATAACTTCCCGCCTGAATCCCATTAAACATGGGCATACCCGCATGGTCGATCTTCGGTTCCAATGATCTATACCAAGTGGGGCGTGCTGCCAGAGTGACAGGATTCCCGTGCCTACGGGGGTGAATCAGACAACGCCCTCCCAGCGGGCGCCGACGCCGTTCAGCCGTACGGTCCGCTCCTCGCCGACCCCGGCCGCCTCGGCGCGCTGGATGTGGATCTCAAGGCGGTCCTCGGTCAGCCCCTCGACGAGGCCCTCACCCCACTCGACGACCGTCACCGAGTCTTCGAGGGAGGCGTCCAGGTCGAGGTCGTCGACCTCAAGGTCCCCGCCGAGCCGGTAGGCGTCGGCGTGCACCAGGGCGGGGCCCCCGGCCAGCGAGGGGTGGACCCTGGCGATGACGAAGGTCGGGGAGGTGATCGGCCCGCGCACCTTCAGCCCCTCGGCGATCCCCTGGACCAGGGTCGTCTTGCCCGCGCCCAGCGGCCCGGAGAGCACCGCGAGGTCTCCCGCGCGCAGCAGCCCGGCCAGCTCGACGCCGAGCTCACGCATCTCCTCGGCGGTCGCCACGACTCTCACTGTCTCTTCTCCCCTGGTGGTGTCCGTCCGGGCTCGCCGCCCCCTGGTTCGGCCGCCGCCCGCTTGAGCAGGTCGCGCAGCGCGTCGTTGACGACCGTAGGGCGTTCGAGCTGGATCAGGTGGGAGGTTCCCGGAACCTCGGTGAGCTGGGCGCGCGGCAGCGCCGCCGCGATGGCCCTGCTGTGCTCGATCGGCGTCAGCCAGTCCTTGTCCCCCACGATGATGGAGGTCGGCACGTCGTCCAGGACGCCGAGGGCGCTCAGCTTGTCGTGCGACATCAGCGCGGGGTAGAAGTCGGCGATCACCTCGAACGGCGTCGAGCGGATCATCGACTCGGCGAAGTCGACGACAGTCGGGCTGACGCTCTTCGGGTCGCCGAAGCCCAGGTGGCGCAGGAGCAGGAAGGCCACGTCGTTGCCCGCCTGACGCCCCTTGTCGACCAGCGCGCCGCCCCGGCCGAGCAGGGCGACCGTGCTCGGGGTGACCTTGTGCACCGCCCTCGACAGCAGCGCGGGCAGCCCGAGGGAGATCTCGGCCAGTTTGCCCGCCGAGGTGGAGATCAGCGCGACACCCTTGATCTTGTCGCCGAACAGCTCGGGGTAGCGCTCGGCCAGCGCCATGACGGTCATCCCGCCCATGGAGTGGCCGACCAGGACGCACGGCCCCGGCACCAGCTCCGCGATCACCTCGGCCAGGTCGTCGCCGAGCCGGTCGATCGTGGAGCCCTCCGCGCCCGCGCGGGGCGAGCGGCCGTGCGCGCGCTGGTCCCACAGGACCAGGCGGTAGGACTCACGCAGGTCGCGTCGCTGGTAGTGCCAGGAGTCCAGATTGAGCGTGTAGCCGTGGCAGAGCACCACGGTCAGCGGGGAGGTCTCCAAACCGTCCACCTCGGCGTAGAGGCTGACGCCGTCGGAGGTGGTGACCCTGACCGGCTCGCCGCGCAGCTCACCGAGCGGCTCGCTCATCTCCAGGTCGGGCCGGAGCCTGATGCGTCCGACCGCGTACCGCTTGGCGAGGGCCGCTGCGGCCACCCCGGCGGACGCGGTGCCGACGACGGCTCCCGCGATGCCGACCCTGCGCCGTGCGGTGTTGCTCATGCGACCCCCCAGTCATGCCCTCTCAGTGGTAAACGCGCGGAACCCGCGATCCGATCCTGGTCACAATCTCATGGGTAATCGTGCCAAGGGAATCCGCCCACTCCTGCAGGGTCGGCTCCCCCCGCGATCCGTCACCGAAGACGACGACCTCGTCACCCTCGGCGATCGGGTCGTCCCCGACGTCGATGACGAACTGGTCCATGCAGACCCGTCCCGCGACGAGTCGCCGCCTGCCGCCCGCGAGCACCTGGGCCGTGTTGCCCGCGTGGCGCATGATGCCGTCGGCGTAGCCGAGGGGGACGAGGCCGAGCGTGGTCTCGCGGTCGGTGAGGTAGGTGTGGCCATAGGAGACGCCGCAGCCCGCGGGCACCCGCTTGGCCATCGCGATCCGCGCGACCAGGGTCATCGCGGGCCGCAGCCCGAAGTCGCCCAGCTCCGGGATGGGGCTCAGGCCGAAGAGCGCGAGCCCGGGACGGACCATGTCGTAGCGCGCCCTGGGCAGCGTCAGCACCGCCGCCGAGTTGGCCAGGTGCCGGATCACGTGCGAGCCGCCGAGCCCCGCCCGTCCGGCGATGGCCAGGGCCTCGTCGAAGGCGTCGAGCTGGATCTCGACGGACGGGTGGCCGGGCATGTCGGCGCAGGCGAGGTGGGACCAGAGCCCGACGACCTCGATCGTCCCCTCGATCTGCCGCTTGGTGGCACGCTCCACGAGCGCGGGCCACTCGGCGCTGGTCGCGCCGCCCCTGCGGATGCCGGTGTCCACCTTCAGGTGCACCCTGGCCACCCTGCCCGTACGGCCCGCGGCCTCGGCGATCGCGTCGACCAGCCACACGGCGCCCGCCGACAGGTCGATCCCCTGGACGATCGCCTCCTCAAGAGGCTCGCCCGGCGGGATGATCCACGCCAGGACCGGCACCGTGACCCCGGCGGCCCGCAGCGCCAGAGCCTCACGGATGTAGGCGGTGCCGAACCTGGTCGCGCCCCCCGCGAGGCAGGCCTCGGCGGAGGCGGCCAGGCCGTGGCCGTAACCGTCGGACTTGACCACGGCCATGGTCTCCGCGCCCTGAGAGCGCTCCCTCAGCAAGGCCACGTTTTCCCTGATGGCAGAGAGGTTCACCCTCGCCTCGGCAGGGGTCATCGGCATGCTCATTCATCCAGTCTCCCAGGTCAGCGGTCTAACCTATGCCAAAGGCACCCCTTTAGGGACGTTTCCGGCGCCTGGTTGGCGGCCGGGACGAGCACTCCACCTGCCCGGCTCGCCGCGTCCGAAACTCCCGCCCTACTTCGACCGGAACCCGGGTTCGAGGAGGGACCGTACGACCCCCTGGACGGCCTCAAGGACGTCCCAGGCGGACACGGGCCCGTCGGCACCGGCCAGGCCGTGCAGGTGGGCGGCGCACGAGGCCGCGTCGTAGGCGTCGAGCCCGGCCGCCAGGAGCGTCCCCGCGATCCCGGCCAGCACGTCGCCGGTGCCCGCGGTGGCCAGCCACGGGCTGCCGGTGAGGTTCACCCTGACCGGCAGGCCGTCCCGCGCCACGAGCGTGGTCGAACCCTTGAGCAGCACGGTCACGCCCAGCTCGTCCACCGCCCGCCGTACATGGTCGAGAGGGTCCGCCTCGATCCGCTCCCTGGGCACGTCGAGCAGCCGCGACAGCTCGCCCGCGTGCGGGGTGACGAGCACCGGTGCCGTACGGCGCAGCAGCGACCTGTCGCGGGCGGCCAGCGTCAGCGCGTCCGCGTCGAGGAGCACGGGCACGTCGCTCGCCAGCACGGTACGGGCGATCTCCAGCGACTCCGCCCCCGTCCCGAGGCCGGGACCGAGCACCCACGCCTGCACCCTGCCGACCTCGCCGACGCCCTCCCCCGGCGCCAGCTCCGTGATCACCGCCTCCGGCCAGCGGGCGCGCACCTGCGCCACCGGCTCGGCGACCCCGGCGTAGCGGACCATCCCCGCCCCCGACCTGACCGCCCCGCCGACCGCCAGCACCGCGGCCCCGGTGTAGCCGTGACTACCCGCCGCGACGCCGACCACGCCCCTGCGGTACTTGTCGGAGGTGGTGTCCGGCCTGGGCAGCATCGCGGCCACGTCGGCGTCGGTCAGCGCGGTCACCGCGGGCTCCGGTGTGTAAGGCCCGAGCCCGATGTCGACGAACTCGATCCGTCCCGTGTGGCGCGCCCCCGGGCTGACGAGCAGTCCCGCCTTGCAGGCGCCGAAGGTGACCGTGTAGTCGGCCCTGACCGCCTCCCCCTCGACCCGCCCGGTGCTGGCGTCCACCCCGCTCGGCACGTCAACGGCGACGACCAGCGGTCTGTCGGTCTCATGCGTCAGTTCCGCCAGCGTCGAGTACGGCTCCCGCAGCGCTCCGGCGCCCCCGATGCCGAGCAGGCCGTCCATGACCAGGTCGGCTCGCTTGATCAGTGTGCGTGCCCGCTCCCGCCCGTCGTCCCCGGCCTCCCTGACGTCCAGGACGCGTCCCCCGGCGCGACGCAGGGCCGCGAGCCCGGCCTCGTGGACCCGGGTCCCGGCCAGGACCGCGTCGACCCTGGCTCCCCTGGCCGCCAGGCGTGCCCCGGCGAACAGGGCGTCGCCCCCGTTGTCTCCAGAGCCGACCAGCAGCACGACGCGCGAGCCGTACACGCCGCCGAGCAGCGCCGCGCAGACCGTGGCGAGGCCGGTCGCGGCCCGGTCCATGAGCGTGCCGTCGGGCAGCTTCGCCATCAGGGCCGCCTCGGCCGTCCTGATCTGGTCGGAGGTGTAAGCGCTGAGCATGATCCGACGGTATCCCGTCCCGTCCACGCCGCAGCGCGAGGCCGTGCGGTCAGCCTTCGGCGATCACGTAGGCGACGGCGACACCGGCGTCGTGGGTCAGCGACACGTGCCACCGCAGGACGCCGAGGGTCACGGCGACCTCGGCGACCGTGCCGTGGACCCGCAGTTCGGGCCTGCCGTACGCGCCGGGGAGGACCTCGGCGTCGAGGTGGCTCAGGCCGGGAGGGGCGCCCAGGGCCTTGGCGACGGCCTCCTTGGCCGCGAACCGCGCCGCCAGGGACCGTACGGCCAGCCCGCGCTCGGCCTCGGTGAACAGCCTGGCCCGCAGGGAGGGCGTCCTTTCGAGCGACGCCGCGAAACGTGCCACGTCCACGACGTCGACCCCGATACCCACGATCACGGTTCCAGGCTAGGCCGCGTTACCCACTTTCATGTCCCGGCAATCCATGGATGTTGTCCACAGGTTGTGGACACATCCCCCATGGCCTGCCGAGACGGGAAATGTCGGTCGCCGCTCCTAAAATGATCACATGCTCTCGCTGGCCGCCACCGCCGTCCTGATGGCCTTCGCGGCGTGGTACTGGTCGGGCCCGGTGCACCCGCAGCGGATCTCCCTGTTCGCCAGGCGTCAGGCGCTGGCGGTCACCCCCGGCGCGGAGCCGGTCGTGCGGCGCTACCTGCGGACCACACGCATGTGGCGGGCCTCTGGGCTGGCTGCGGGCCTCGTTCTTCTCACGGGGCTCCCGGATCCGCTGACACTCGATCCGTTCAGCGGCTGGTTCCTGGGCGTGCTCGGGGCGGAGCTGGCGATCGGCGCCAGGCGCGAGCCCGGCCCGGTCGCGGCCGCCCCCGCCCCGCCCCGGCTGCTGTCCCCCCAGGCTCGCTCCTTCCTGTACGGCGGCGCCGCGCTGAGCGTGCTGGGCCTGCTGGCCGGGATCGGCGTCGCCGTGACGGGACGGCCCGTCCCGGGGCTGCCCTGGACCGTGATGACCGCCGCCGTCACGGGCGGAACGCTGCTCCTGGTCCGCTCCCTGCGGCTGCGCCCGATCCCGGCCGCCCCCGCCGACGTGGTCGCGGCCGTGCTCGCCACCCGCTCCCGCTCGGCCCACACGCTGGCCACGGGCAACGCGGTCCTCGCCTTCGCCGGGGCCCTGGCCGCCGTCAGCCTGCCCGTCTGGGGCGACCTGGTGACGGGCCTCGTCAGCCTGCCCCTGACGGTCGCGGCCTTCCTCGCGGGCACCCGGCAGTGGGCGATCACCGTGGGACCCGCGGCTACTCCACCGTGACGGACTTGGCCAGGTTGCGGGGCTGGTCCACGTCGTGCCCCTTGGCCGTGGCCAGCTCGCAGGCGAAGACCTGCAGCGGCACGGTCGCCACCAGCGGCTGGAGCAGGGTCGGCACCGCGGGAACGCGGATCAGCGTGTCGGCGTACGGCTCGACCGAGGTGTCCCCCTCCTCGGCGATGACGATGGTCTTGGCCCCCCTCGCCCTGATCTCCTGGATGTTGGAGACGATCTTCTCGTGGGTCACCCGCTGGCCGGACGGCGAGGGCACCACGACCACGACGGGCAGCCCGCTCTCGATCAGCGCGATCGGCCCGTGCTTGAGCTCCCCGGCCGCGAAGCCCTCGGCGTGCATGTAGGCGAGCTCCTTGAGCTTCAGCGCCCCTTCGAGGGCGACGGGGAAGCCGACGTGACGGCCGAGGAAGAGCACGCAGCGCTCCCCGGCCAACGAGCGGGCCAGTTCCCTGACCGGCTCCATCGTGGAGAGCACCTCCTCGACCCGCGAGGGCATCTCCCACAGCCTCGCGACGATCTGGGAGATCTCGTCGCCGAACTTGGTCCCCCTGACCTGGGCGAGGTAGAGCGCGACCAGGTAGCAGGCGACGAGCTGGGTGAGGAAGGCCTTGGTCGAGGCGACGGCGATCTCCGGGCCCGCGTGGGTGTAGAGGACGGCGTCCGCCTCGCGCGGGATGGTCGAGCCGTTGACGTTGCAGATGGCCAGCACCCGGGAGTGCTGCTCGCGGGCGTGCCGTACGGCCATCAGGGTGTCCATCGTCTCGCCGGACTGGCTGATCACGATGATCAGCGTGTCGCGGGTGAGGATCGGGTCACGGTATCTGAACTCGCTGGCCAGCTCGACCTCGCACGGGATACCCGCCCAGTGTTCGATGGCATATTTCGCGATAAGTCCGGCATGGTAGGAGGTGCCGCAGGCGACCACGATGATCTTGTTGATCTCCCGCAGCTCCTCGCCGGAAAGCCGCATCTCGTCCAGCGTCAGCAGCCCGTCCGCGCCGATCCTGCCCAGCAGCGTGTCCGCGACCGCCCTGGGCTGCTCGGCGATCTCCTTCAGCATGAAGTGGTCGTAGCCACTCTTCTCCGCCGCCGAGGCGTCCCAGTCCACGTGGTAGTTGCGCGTCGGGGCGGGACGGCCCTCGAAGTCGGTGACCGTGATCTCGCTGGCGCGCAGCCGTACCACCTGGTCCTGGCCCAGCTCGACCGCCTCCCGCGTGTGGGCGATGAAGGCCGCCACGTCCGAGCCCAGGAAGTTCTCCCCGTCACCGCGTCCGACGACCAGCGGCGAGTTGCGCCGGGCGCCGACCACCGTGTCCGGCTCGTCCACCGAGACGGCCAGCAGCGTGAAGGCCCCCTCAAGACGTCGGCAGGTACGGCGCATCGCCTCGGCGAGCCCGAGGTCGGCGAACCCTTCGAGCATGTGCGCGACCACCTCGGTGTCGGTCTCCGAGTCGATCTTGTGCCCGTTGTCCTCAAGCTCGGCCCGCAGCTCGGCGAAGTTCTCGATGATGCCGTTGTGGATGACCGCGATCCGCTCGTAGCAGTCGGTGTGCGGGTGGGCGTTGCGGTCGGTCGGCGCGCCGTGGGTGGCCCACCTGGTGTGCCCGATCCCGGTCGTCGCGGGCGGCACGGAGTGCCCGGCCAGACTTGAGCGCAGGTTGGCCAGCTTGCCCGCCCTCTTCTCGACGGTCAGCTCCCCGTCGGTCCCGACGAGGGCGACCCCCGACGAGTCGTACCCCCGGTACTCCAGCCGCCCCAGCCCCTCGACGACCACGTCAACGGCCCGCCGCCCGCCGACATAACCCACGATTCCGCACATGGGATCCCCCTTTTCGTCCGAACGAGACTAGGGAGAACGTGCCCGCAGGCCCAAGATTCCTGCCCGCCATCGGGCAAAGGCGTCCCCACCGAAAGGCACTTTTGACCGATCAGTAGGCTTCGGAGCTATGGCCAACGGGTTGGACGGCACGCCGTACGTCGAGCTGAGCCGCAAGCAGTGGGGTGAGCTCCGCAAGAACACTCCGCTGACGCTCACCGAGGACGAGCTTGAGGAGCTGCGCGGCGTCGACGACCCGATCGACCTGGCCGAGGTCACCGACATCTACCTGCCGCTCACCCGGCTGCTCAACCTGCACTTCACCGGCGCCAGGCAGCGGGGGGCGGCGGTCAACACCTTCCTCGGCGCCGGGCAGCGGCCCTCGCCGTACATCCTGGGCATCGCGGGCAGCGTCGCGGTCGGCAAGTCGACAACGGCCAGGCTGCTGCACACCCTGCTCGCCCGCTGGCCGGAGCACCCCAGGGTCGATCTGGTCACGACCGACAGCTTCCTGTACCCGAACGCGGTGCTCACCGAGCGGGACATCATGCACAGGAAGGGCTTCCCGGAGAGCTACGACCGCCGGGCCCTGGTGCGCTTCGTCGCCGACGTCAAGGCCGGTCTGCCCGAGGTCAGCGCCCCGGTCTACAGCCATCTTGAGTACGACATCGTCCCCGGCGCCCTGCAGACCGTGCGCAGGCCGGACATCCTCATCGTCGAGGGCCTCAACGTCCTGCAACCGGCCCCGCCCGCGGCGCTGGCCGTCAACGACTACTTCGACTTCTCCATCTACGTGGACGCCAAGGTCGAGCACATCCGCGACTGGTACGTGGACCGCTTCCACAAGCTGCGCCGTACGGCCTTCGAGGACCCCAAGTCCTACTTCAGGCACCTGGCCGAGCTGTCGGAGGAGGAGGCCACCACGTTCGCCAGGGACATCTGGCGCGACATCAACGAACGCAACCTGGTCGAGAACATCGCCCCAACCAGGGGCCGCGCGGGCCTGATCCTCTACAAGGGCCCCAACCACTCCGTCCGCCGCGTACGGCTACGCCGCATCTGACCGGGTAGGAGTCTGACCGGTCCCCCCATCCGTTGACATGGGGGAAACATGGTCGATCGTCAGGCGGAGCGCCGGTGGGAGTCGCTCAGCCCGTTCGAGCTGAAGAACGAGCTGATCGCCCTCGCCGGGGAGCGGAACGGGAGGAACGCCCGCGCGCTGCTCAACGCGGGCCGTGGGAACCCCAACTGGACCGCCACCGCGCCCCGCGAGGCGTTCTTCCTGCTCGGCTCCTTCGGCATGGCCGAGGCGCGGCGCGACTGGGACGAGTGGGACGGCCTGGCGGGCGTGCCCCGCGAGGACGGCATCGCCGAGCGCATGACGGCCTTCCTGCGTGACAACGCGGACCGGCCGGGGGCCGAGCAGCTCAGCCGTTCCGTGGCCTGGGGGGTCGACCGGCTCGGGTTCGACCCCGACGCCTGGGTGTGGGAACTGACCGACGCGGTGGTCGGCGACCACTACCCCGACCCCGTGCGCATGCTCTCCCACGTCGAGCGGGTGGTCCACGCCTACCTCGTCAAGGAGGTGTGCGACGGCCACGATCCGGCCAGGCCGTACGACCTGTTCGCGACCGAGGGCGGCACCGCGGCCATGTGCTACGTCTTCGACAGCGCCGTGATCAACGGCATCCTGCGGCCCGAGGACACCATCGCGCTGATGACGCCGATCTTCAGCCCGTATCTGGAGATCCCGCACCTGGAGCGCTACCGGTTCAAGACGATCGAGATCGCCGCGACCAAGGTGAACGCGTCGGGCGTGCACACCTGGCAGTACGACCTCCGCGAACTGGACAAACTCTCCGACCCCCAGGTGAAGGCGGTCTTCGTCGTCAACCCGTCGAACCCGCCCTCGGTGATGCTCGCCCCCGAGGCGCTCGACCGCATCGTGGAGATCAGCAGGACGAGCAACCCGGGGCTGACGATCATCACCGACGACGTCTACGGCACGTTCGTCAACGGCTACCGCTCCCTGATGTCGGCCGCGCCGCGCAACACCATCGGGGTGTACTCCTTCAGCAAGTACTTCGGCGCCACCGGCTGGCGGCTCGGCGTCATCGCGATCAACCAGGACAACGTCTTCGAGGAGAAGCTGGCCGCCCTGCCCCGCTCCGACAGGGACCGGCTCAGGGAGCGCTACGGCAGCATCAGCCTGGAGCCCGAGAAGATCAGGTTCATCGACCGGCTCGTCGCCGACTCCCGGCAGGTGGCGCTCAACCACACCGCCGGTCTGTCGCTTCCGCAGCAGGCGCAGATGGCGCTGTTCGCCCTCGCGGAGCTGATGGACGAGGAGAACGAGTACCGGCACACCTGCCAGGCGATCGTCGCCCGCAGGCTGCACGCCCTGGTCAAGGGGATGGGCGTCCCCCTGCCCAAGGACCCGCTGTCCGCCCACTACTACGCCGAACTCGACCTGCTGTCCTTCATCGGCCGCACCTTCGGCCAGGAGTTCGCCACCTGGCTTGTCCACAACTACGAGCCCGTGGACCCGGTCTTCAGGCTCGCGGAGAAGGGGTCGGTCGTGCTGCTGAACGGCGGCGGCTTCGACGGCCCCGAGTGGAGCGTCCGGGTCAGCCTGGCCAACCTGGAGATGGACGCCTACGAGAAGATCGGCACCTGGCTCAAAGAGGTCGTGCAGGGCTACAAGGACGAGTTCGACCGCTCATGAAGGAGCTGCTCAGGGGCACCCCGGAGATCGCCCTGTTCGTCTGCCTGGCGCTCGGCTTCGCGCTGGGCAGGATCAAATTCTGGCGGCTCTCGCTCGGCGGCATCGCGGGCACGCTGATCGTGGCCATCGTCGTCGGCATGGTCGGCGGCGGCGTCACCCTGAACGACCAGGTCAAGAACATCGCGTTCGCGCTGTTCATCTTCACCCTCGGCTACATGAGCGGTCCGTCGTTCTTCTCCAGCCTCAACAGGACCAGCCTGCGCTACGGCTGGTTCACCCTCATCGAGGTGGTGACCGTACTCGCGGTGACCGCGCTGGCGGTCGTCATCCTCAAACTGGACGCGGGGACCGCCGCCGGGCTCATGGCGGGCGGCGCCACCGAGTCGGCGGTCGTCGGCACCGCGACCGACGCCGTCGGCAGGCTGCCGCTGCCCGCCGCCGAGATCAGGACACTTCAGGCCAACATCGGCACCGCCTACTCCATCTCCTACATCTGCGGCCTGATCACGATCGTGCTGCTGACCAGCCAGATCACCCCCGCCCTGCTCCGCTTCGACCTGCGGGAGTCCGCGGCCAAGCTGTGGAAGAGTCTCGGCGGCACCGGCTCGCGGGCGAGTAGCACCCCGGCGCTGCCCTCGGTCGTCGGCAGGGCCCAGCGGGTCATCGCGGGCGCGGGCAGGACGGTCGCGCAGGTCGAGGCGGCCATGGACGGCCAGGCCACCGTGGAACGCGTCCTGCGCGACGGCCAGGTGATCGACGTCGATCCGCAGACCGTGCTGCGGAAGGGCGACGAGGTGGTGGTCGTCGGACGTCGCCAGGAGGCGATCAAGGCCGACGCCGTCCTCGGCCCCGAACTGCCCGGGGGCCGTGACCTCAACCTCGACCTGGAGGTCGCCGACGTCCTGCTCACCCGTAGGGACCACTCCGGCCAGACCCTCGCCCACCTGCGCCACGACCTCCCTCCCGAGGCCGTGCAGGGCGTCTACCTGCGCGACATCAGCCGGATGGAGCACACCCTGCCCATCCGCCCGGGGACGGTGGTCAACACCGGGGACGTGGTGCGGATCATCGGCGTGCGCGGGGACGTGGAACGCGCCGCCGCCTGGATGGGCACCCGCCTGGGCACCGGGGTGAAGGCCGACTTCGTCTACATCGCGGCCGGTATCGTCCTTGGCCTGCTCATCGGGAAGCTCACCCTCACCCTCGGCGACATCCCACTGTCGCTGGGCACGGGCGGCGGCTGCCTGCTGACCGGCCTGTTCTTCGGCTGGCTGCGCGCCCGCCACCCGACCTTCGGCCAGTACGACCCCGCCGCCGCCTCGGTGATCAAGGACCTGGGGCTCGCGGTCTTCATCAGCGCGGTCGGCCTGTCCTCCGGCCCCCAGGCGGTCTCCCTCATCACCAAGTACGGTCTGGCCCTGCCGCTGGTCGGCATCCTCGTCACGCTGGTCCCCGCGACGATCTCACTGGTCGTGGGATTCAAGGTGCTGAAGCTTGAGCCGCCCCTCGCCCTGGGAGCCGTGGCCGGGCAGCAGTGCTCGACCCCGGCCATCACCGCGATCCAGCAGGTCGCGGGCAACCCGACGCCGTTGATGTCGTACACGATCGTCTACGCCCTGTCGAACGTGGCGCTGCCGCTGCTCGGCCCCATCGCGGTCGGCATGGCCAGATCCCTGGGCTGACGCCCTCCCCTGCCTGACCGTCCTGTACGGCGCCGCAGCAGATACAGTCCCGTGCCGCCGCAGACGATCATGGAGGCCACCGAGGCGGGGGACAGGCCGAACAGCACCTCGCCGGGTCCCGTGAAGCGCAGGTGGCCGCCGGTCATGAGCGAGAGGGTGAGCGCGCCGCTGACCGTGTGGAGCACCACCCCCGGCCAGATGGAGCCGGTCCACACCCGCAGCTCGCCGTACAGGACGGCCAGCGCCGTGATCCCGAGAAGGAACAACGGCACGTACCAGGCGAGCGGCAGCGTCGTCGCGGCGCGCAGGTCGGCCGGGGACATCCAGACCAGATACAGCGGCAGGTGCCACAGCCCCCAGACCGCCCCGACGAGCACGTGCGGCATGACCCCCCGCAGGCCGAGCGCCATCGCGGTGCGCGTGCCGTACCCACGGAAAACGAACTCCTCAAGCACGTTCTTGACCACCAGGAAGCCCAGGACGGTGGCCACGGAGCCGGGAAGGCCCGGCGTGAACGTCGCGACGCCGCTGACCGCCGCCGCGGCGACACAGCCGACGGCCAGCACGGGGAAGAACAGCGTCGCGAACGCGAACCAGCGGACGGGGACGCGTGGCGTCATCCCCAGCGGCCCGGCGCCGTCCCTGCTGACCAGGAACAGCACGAGCGCGGTCAGCGCGGGGACGACGATCCACAGCCCCTGCCCCGAGGTGGAACCGTCGGCGGAGACGGCACTGCCGGTGCCGGTGAGCTGCCCGGTCGCCCTGTCGAGGACGACGAAGAGCCAGCCACCGCCAACGGTGACGAGCGCGAACAGGGCAAAGCCGACCCGGGCCCGCCTCACGGTCCCGGTCACCTTCGCCCCTCGGCCCCGGGAACGTCCCCGCCCGTCACACGGCCGGGCGACGCCAGCCGTACACCCTCACGCGTGACGAACGGCGGCTCATCGAACACGCGATCCACCGATGCGAGCCGTACACCCATGTCGAGCAGCGACTCACCGAACACACGGCCCGGCGATGCCAGCCGTACACCATCACACATGACGAACGGCGGCTCGCCGAGCACATGCCCCGTCTGATCTCGTCGCGCCATCATGACCCCCTTCTATCTAACAGATATATCTAATAGATACTCCAAGGTTCGGCCAGGCGCGAATGTTGTCGAACCAGGAGGATCTAGGGTTGGCCCGTGCTGCATCTGCGTGTGATCAGCCCTGCCGGGCGCACCGAGGACGTCCTCGGGCTGCTCGACGGCGCCGTCGGGGTGACCAACCTCGTCGTGCTGCCCGGCGCGGCCCGCTCCCCCAGCGGAGACCTGGTCCAGTTCGACGTCGCGCGGGAGGCCGCCAACGAGGTGATCGAGCACCTCCAGCGCCTCGGCCTGCGCACCGAGGGCTCCATCTCCGCCGAGGAGGTCGACCTGTCCCTCTCCGAGGCGGCCGACCGCGCGGAACGGGAGGCCCCCGGCGAGAGCGACGACGCGGTGATCTGGGCGGAACTCGCCAGGAAGGTCGCCGCCGAGTCCAGGATCACCTGGGCCTTCCTCGCCTTCCTGGCGATCGCCACGCAGCTCGCGGCCATCGGCGTCATCACCGACTCACCGATCCTCATCGTCGGCGCGATGGTCCTCGGCCCCGAGTTCGGCGCCATCGCCGCCATCTGCTTCGGCCTGCTGCGCCGCGACAGACGGCTGATCACCAGGGCCCTGCGCGCGCTGGCCGTCGGCTTCTCCTTCGCCGTCGCGGTCACCCTCGCCTGCGCCCTGGTCTCCCGGGGACTCGGCTGGATCGGGCCGACCAGCCTCAGTGAGCACAAGGAGATCGAGTTCATCGTCAAACCCGACCGGTGGTCGTTCATCGTGGCGCTGCTGGCGGGCGCGGCCGGGGTGCTCTCGGTCACCGCGGGCAAGTCCTCCGCCCTGGTCGGCGTCTTCATCTCGGTCACGACAGTCCCCGCCGCCGGATACTTCGCGGTCGCCGCCGCCCTGGCCCGCTGGGACGACATGGCCGCCTCCGTCACCCAGCTCGCGGTCAACGTCGCGGGCATGGTCATCTCCGGTACGGCAACGCTCGTCGTCCAGCGGGCCTACTGGTCGCGGTACGGCGTGCGGCTGCCCGTGCATCCTCGCCGGGGAACCCCCTGGGAGAAGCCCTGAGAACCTGAACTTTCGGACGATGCCCTCCTCATTCGCTCGGGCGAGGAATTACCCCCATCCGCTAGGTAGGGTCCGAGCATGACCATCCTCGCCACCGAGGGACTAACCAGACGCTTTCCCCGGGTGACGGCGCTCGACCAGCTCACCGTGAACGTGGGTCCCGGCGTCACCGGCCTGGTCGGCGCCAACGGCGCGGGCAAGTCCACCCTCATCAAGATCCTGCTGGGTCTGCTCGACCCCTCAGCGGGGAAGGCCCAGGTGCTCGGCATGGACACCACGACCCAGGGTCCCGAGATCCGCAGGGTCGTCGGATACATGCCGGAGCACGACTGTCTGCCCCCCGACATGTCCGCGACCGAGTTCACCGTGCACATGGGGCAGATGTCCGGTCTGCCACGCACGTCCGCCAGAGAGCGCGCCGCCGACGTCCTGCGCCACGTGGGCCTGTACGAGGAGCGCTACCGCGTGATGGGCGGCTACTCGACCGGCATGAAGCAGCGGGTCAAGCTGGCCCAGGCGCTGGTGCACGACCCCCGCCTGGTCTTCCTCGACGAACCGACCAACGGCCTCGACCCGCAGGGCCGCGACGAGATGCTGGCGCTGATCCGCAGGATCGGCACCGAGTTCGGCATCAGCGTGCTGGTGACCTCCCACCTGCTCGGCGAGCTCGAACGGGTCTGCGACCACGTCATCGTGATCGACGGCGGCAAGCTGCTGCGCTCCTCGTCGATCGCCGATTTCACCCAGACCACCCAGACGGTCACGGTCGAGGTCGAGGAGGGCCGCCAGGCGCTGGCCGCCCGCCTGACCGAGCTGGGCGAGACCGTCGTCGAGCACGGCCGTTCTCTTCTGGTCCAGGTCCGCGCGCCGGAGACCTTCGACACGCTCCGCGACGCCGTCTGCGACCTGGACCTGTGCCTGGTCCGCATGGAGCAGGGGCGCCAGCGCATCGAGGACGTCTTCAAGGAGCCGGTCAGCAGGGAGTCCGCCGATGTCTGAGCCGACAGGTGTCATCCACGACATCGGATACCGCCACTACGACGGCGTACGGCTCGGCCGCAGACACGCCACCGTGGCGCTGGCCGTACACAGCCTGCGCGGGATCTTCGGCCTCGGCCGCACCATACGGGCGAAGATCATCCCCTTCCTGATCGTGGGCGTCATGATGCTGCCCGCGGTCGTCTCCATCGCGGTCATGGCGCTGCTGCGGCAGAAGGTGATGGCCTACACCTCCTACGGCTCCATCATGCAGGCGGTGCTGGCGGTCTTCCTGGCCGCGCAGTCGCCGTACATCGTGGCCCCCGACCTGCGCTTCCGGGTGCTCCCGCTCTACCTGTCCCGCCCGGTGACGCTGTGGGACTACGTCGGCGCGAAGCTCGCGGCGATGATCACGGCGATGTTCCTGCTGCTGGCCGTACCGCTGACCGTGCTCTATATCGGTGAGCTGGTCGTCGACCTGCCGGATCCGGTCAAGACCGGCAACTACCTGGCCGCCATGGCCGGGGCGGCCGTCTCCGCGCTGCTGCTGTCCTGCATCGGTGTGGCGATCGCCTCCTTCACCCCGCGCCGCGGCCTCGGGGTGGCCTCCGTCATCGCGTTCTACCTGCTCACGTCGGCGGTCTCGACCCTCGTCTCGGCGACCATGGAGTCGGTGAACAACTACACCGCCTCCGGCTGGGCGCTGATGATCAACCCGTTCTTCCTGGTCGACGCGGCGGTGCACGTCGGGCTCTTCGGCGCGGACGCCTCCTCCCCCGTCGTCTACCCGAGCGGCGGCGGCGCCGTCGCGCTGCAGCTGCTGCTGGTGGTCGTCCTGATCGCCCTGTCCGTGATCGCCCTGGTCACGCGCTACCGGAAGGCGGCCGCGCGATGAACATCGAACTGGCCCAGGTCTCCCGCTGGTACGGCAACGTGGTGGCCGTCAACGACGTCACCATGACCGTCGCCCCCGGCGTCACCGGCCTGCTCGGCCCCAACGGCGCGGGCAAGTCCACGCTGCTGCACATGATGGCCGGTTTCCTGGCCCCCTCCGGCGGCACCGTGACCCTCGACGGCGTCAAGATCTGGCGCAACCACGAGGTCTACCGCTCGATCGGCCTGGTCCCCGAGCGCGAGGCCGCCTACGGCTTCCTGACCGGCTGGGAGTTCGTGCTGTCCAGCGCCAGGCTCCACCGGCTGTCCGACCCCGAGGGCGCCGCCCGCAAGGCCGTCGCCACGGTCGAGATGGAGACCGCCGCCGAACGCAGGATCGAGACCTACTCCAAGGGCATGCGCCAGCGCATCAAGGTCGCCGCCGCCCTCGTGCACGACCCCCAGGTCCTGCTGCTCGACGAGCCGTTCAACGGCATGGACCCGCGCCAGCGCATGCACCTGATGGACCTCGTGCGTGCCATGGGCGCCGCGGGCAAGACCATCCTGTTCAGCTCGCACATCCTGGAGGAGGTCGAGCGCGTCGCCCAGCACATCGAGGTGCTGGTCGCGGGCCGTCACGCGGCCACCGGCGACTTCCGCGAGATCCGCCGCAGGATGACCGACCGGCCCCACGTGTTCCGGGTCCGGTCGAGCGACGACAGACGGCTGGCCTCGGCCCTGATCTCCGACGGCTCCTCAAGCTCGGTCTCCCTCACCCAGACGGGGCTTGAGGTGCAGGCTGTCGACTTCCGGCGGTTCACCTGGCTGCTGCCCAGGGTCGCCAGGGACGCGGACGTGCGGATCTGGCAGATCTCCCCCGCCGACGAAGACCTGGAGAGCGTCTTCTCCTACCTGATCAACAGGAGCAGCTGACAATGAACGCTGTCATCGCCGGAATCTCCTACCGCGCGCTGCTCGGCCGCAGAAGGATCTGGCTGCTGGTCCTGCTGCCGGTCGTGCTGATCGGGCTGGCCGTGCTGGTGCGGATGATCAGCGGCGGGAGCGAGCGGATCGCCGTTGACTTCATGCAGAAGTTCGCCCTCGGCACCATCCTGCCCCTGCTCGGCCTGATCGCCGGGACCGGCGTGATCGCCCCCGAGATCGACGACGGCACGATCGTCCACCTGCTGTCCAAGCCGATCTCCCGCCCGGTCGTCGCGCAGACCAAGTTCCTCGTCGCCTCCTCGGTCCTGGCCCTGTTCGCCGCCGTGCCGACCCTCGTCGCCGCCTACCTGCTGGTCGGCTTCGAATCCGGCATCGCGTACGGCTTCGCGGTCGGCGCCCTGGCCGGGGGCCTCGCCTACGCGGCGCTGTTCATGCTGCTCGGCGTCCTCACCAGGCACGCGGTGACGGTCGGCATCGCCTACGCCCTCATCTGGGAGGGCGTCGTCGGCAACTTCGTCCCCGGCGCCAGGAGATACTCCATCCAGCAGTGGGCCCAGACCGTGGCCGACCAGGTGTCATCCTCGTCGTTCCTGTCCAGCGACCTCACCATAGGCTTCGCCGCCACCGCCCTCCTCCTCATCACCGCAGGCGCCGTCCTCTGGGCCGGCCAACGCCTGCGCACCTTCTCCCTCACCGGCGACGAGTAGGTCCGCGTGCGCACCTCCTGTAGGAGGTGCGCATGTACGGTTCACCTATGAAGTCTCGCCTGGCAGAACTGCGTCTCACCGAGTTCAAGACCTTCCGTGACGCGGTTCTCCCTCTGGGGCCGATGACGACGCTCATCGGCCGCAACAGCGGCGGGAAGTCCAACGCCCTCGACGGCCTCGAAGTCCTGTCCCGCCTGGCGGAGGGCGGAGACATCGTCGACGCGCTGGACAGCAGGCGAGGCGACGAGGGAGCACTGCGGGGCGGCATCGAAGGGTGCCCGCCTCACGGGTCTGATCAGTTCCAACTCGGATGCGACGTCATCGCCGTCGGCCAAGCCGACGAAGGATACGTCCATCTGCGGTTCGACGTCACGATCCTGGTCCGCCCCGAACCGGTGATCGTCAGCGAGCGCCTGACCGGCCGGTCTGGGAACGATGACTTCCACGACCTCCTCAGGTCGACAGAGACGGACCCACGGTCTGGGACTGTCGACGCCACCTGGTACAACGGCCGTCGAGGACAAGCCCCCGGAGTGCCCTTCCGCTCCGACCGGCTGCTGATCAGCCAGCTGCCTCTCCGGCTGGCCGGGGAAACCGAGGCGGAAAGGCGCGTCGTCACCGCCGTCGAAGACGTCCTGGAGACGCTGCGCGGGGTCTTCCACCTGGACCCTGTCCCCCATCTCATGCGGCAGTACATCCCCAGCCGGGATGTGCGACTGCGCAGAACAGCAGAAAACCTCTCCGCCGTGGTCGGTCGTATGGCCGACGACGATCCCGAACGGTTCCGGCAGCTCGTCTCCCATGTGCGGGGACTCGTCGACCACGAGGTGACGGGGATCGAGGTCATCCGGTCCCCGCTCAACGACGTGATGCTCGCCCTCAGGGAGGACGGCGCCCTGACCCCTGCCAGGGAGATGAGTGACGGCCTGCTGAGGTTCACGGCCATCGCCACCAGCCTGCTCCGCCAGGGACGCACCCGTGAGACGGTGTCCCCCACCCTGGTGATCGAGGAGTTGGAGAACGGCCTGCACCCCTCCCAGGCCAGTCAGATCCTTGACCTGGTCAGACAGGCCACGCGGGAGGACACCGCCCAGGTGATCTTCACCACGCACAGCCCCGCCCTCCTCTCCGCCCTGGAGCCCGAGGAGCACGGAAACGTCGTCGTCTGCACCCGGGACCGGACGACCGGTCTCTCCCAGCTCAGAAAACTCCCCGATATGGACGGTTACCCCACCCTGATGGCCCAGGGCGATCTCGGCACGGTCATCACCTCCGGGCTCCTGGAACAGGCGCCCGTCCGCTCCCGCGACTTCACCGCGTTCGACCGACTCATGGGGATCGACTGACCATGGCGCCCAGAGTGGAGTTCGTCGACACCTCCGTGCTCTGCAACATCCTCGATATCCCCGGCAAGAACCAGGACCGAGAGAGTGTCAAGCAACAACTGGAGCAGAGGCGGGGATGCGACCTCATCCTGCCCGTCACCACGGTGATAGAGACCGGCAACCACATCGCCCAGCTCTCCGACGGCCGCGTCCGCAGGGACCGCGCCGACAAACTGCACCAATTGCTGAGTCTGGTCATCGCCGGTGAGGCTCCCTGGGTCCTGCACACGGTCGAATGGGGTGAGGGGTTCCTGCGCTCCCTGCTCGCGGGGGCGGGGACAGGCACGCCGTTCTCCGACCACGTGATGGCCAAGCTGGGGCTGGGCGACCTCTGCATCCTGACCGAGCGGGAGCTCTACCGCACCAGGGTGACCAACGTGGAGGTCGGCATCTGGACGCTGGACACTCAGCTCCGCTCCCACTCCTGAGACACGAAAACGGCCCGCCCGGTGTGCGTAGGCGCACCGGGCGGGCCGGGTGTTCTCAGACGCAGGCCGTACGGACGACCTCGGCCAGGTGGCCGGCCATCCGCTCGGCCTGCTCCGCGGAGGAGGCCTCGACCATGACGCGGATCATGGGTTCCGTGCCGCTCGGACGGATCAGCACCCGCCCGGTCTCCCCGAGCTCCAGCTCGACCGCGGCGACCGCCGCGGACAGCTCGGGCACGGAGGCCTTGGCGCGGTCCACATCCTTGACGTTGACCAGGATCTGCGGGAGCCGGGTCATCACCGAGGCGAGTTCGGCCAGCGGCCTGCCCTCGCGGGCCACGACCGACAGCAGGTGGAGCGAGGTCAGCAGACCATCCCCCGTCGTCGCGTGGTCGAGCAGCAGGACGTGCCCCGACTGCTCCCCGCCGAGGTTGTAGCCACCGGCCCGCATGGCCTCAAGGACGTAGCGGTCACCGACGGCCGTCTCGATGACGTCGATACCCGCGTTCCGCATCGCGATCTTGAAGCCCAGGTTGGACATCACCGTGGCCACTACGGTGTCGCCGACCAGCTTGCCCTCCGCGTGCATGGAGGTGGCCAGGATCGCCATGATCTGGTCGCCGTCGACGACCTCGCCGGTGTGCGAGACCGCCAGGCAGCGGTCGGCGTCCCCGTCGTAGGCGATACCGAGGTCCGCCCCTCTGGAGACCACGACCTGCTGGAGCTTGTCCAGGTGGGTCGAGCCGCAACCGGCGTTGATGTTGAGACCGTCAGGACGGGTCCCGATGGTCTCGACGGTCGCCCCGGCCCTGCGCAGTGCCTCGGGCGCCACCACGTGGGCGGCTCCGTGCGCGCAGTCGAGGACGACGTTCAGGCCGTCCAGACGGCCGGAGACCGTGGACAGCAGGTGGGAGACGTAACGGTCGGCCTCGCCGTACGCCTCACGGACACGGCCGACCTCAGCGCCGACGGGGCGGTCCCACTTCTCGCCGAGCCGTTCCTCGATCTCGTTCTCCACCGTGTCGGGCAGCTTGTAGCCACCGCGGGTGAGGAACTTGATCCCGTTGTCCGGTGCGGGATTGTGGGAGGCGGAGATCATCACGCCCATGTCGGCTCCGAGAGCCGTGGTCAGATACGCGACCGCCGGGGTTGGCAACACGCCGAGCCGGAGAACGTCCACGCCAGACGACGCAAGGCCGGCGACCACTGCGGCCTCCAGGAACTCTCCTGAAGCCCGCGGGTCCCGGCCCACGACGGCGACCGGGCGGCCACGCCGCCCGACGCTGGCGTTGAACGCCCCGGCATCGCCGAGGGCATGAGCGGCCGCCACGGACAGGTCCATGGCGAACTCGGCCGTGAGGTCGCGACCCGCGACCCCACGTACCCCGTCGGTGCCGAAAAGGCGCCCCAACTTAACGCTTGCTGTACTGCGGAGCCTTACGGGCCTTCTTGAGGCCGTACTTCTTGCGCTCGGTGGCGCGGGCGTCACGGGTCAGGAAGCCGGCCTTCTTCAGCGGGGCGCGGTTGACCTCGACGTCCAGGATGGCGAGCGCGCGGGCGAGGCCCATGCGCAGGGCACCGGCCTGGCCGGTGACACCGCCGCCGTCGATGCGGGCGATGATGTCGAACTGGTCCTCGGCGCCGAGCGTCACGAAGGGCTCGTTGACGATCTGCTGGTGGACCTTGTTCGGGAAGTAGACGTCGAGCGGACGGCCGTTGATCGTCCACTTGCCGGTGCCCGGCACGATGCGGACGCGGGCGACGGCCTCCTTGCGGCGGCCGGTGCCGTAGGAGTTGCCCGTGGTGATGGGCTTACGGACGGCGGCCTCGCCGCTGGCAGTGGACTCGGAGGTGTACTCGGAGGGGAACTCCTCCGCGGAGTACGTTTCCTGCTCGCCCTCGATGGGCGTTTCGACACCGGTGGGCTCAGCCACGGTTCTCCTCTTACTTTCCTAACTCGGCGCAGGCCGTCCGGCCGACGCTGCTGGCGATGGTCAGCCGGTGGCTACTGGGCGATCTGGGTGAGCTCGAAGGGGGTCGGGCGCTGAGCCTGGTGCGGGTGCTCGGAGCCCGCGTAGACCTTGAGCTTCTTGATCATCTTCCGGCCGAGAGCGTTCTTGGGGAGCATGCCCTTGACGGCCTTCTCGACGGCGCGGTCGGGACGCTTCTCCATGAGCTCGCCGTAGGTCACCGAACGCAGACCACCGGGGTAGCCCGAGTGACGGTACGCCTTCTTCTGCTCAAGCTTGTTGCCGGTCAGTGCGACCTTGTCGGCGTTGATGACGATGACGAAGTCACCGGTGTCGACATGGTTGGCGAAGATCGGCTTGTGCTTACCGCGGAGCAGGATCGCGACGTGGCTGGCCAGCCGGCCAAGCACGATGTCGGTGGCGTCGATGATGAACCACTGACGCTCGACTTCGGCAGGCTTGGGTGTGTACGTGCGCACGGTCGTATGCCTTCTTTGCTCGCGTCTTCGGCGCTGTCAGAGATGACAGCAACATGGTCGGTAGGTGCGGGCACACGACAGCCCGGACCTTCCGTCTCCCGAGACGCAGGAGATGACGCCGGACGCGCCGCGCATCGGTCTGCTGAGGAGACCAATTCGCACACAACGAACTAGCAGGTTACCGGTACGGCTGAGCGCGGGTCAAAACGAGGCCTCACCCCACCGGTGTCCCCGAGCAGTCTACCCGTACGGCACCGCCCCACCGGACCATTGCCACGATCAGCCCTCCCGTTCTTCGCAGAACGGTTCCAATACGTTCTTGACATTCTCTTTTTCCTCAGCACAAACATCTCTATCTTTGGCAGCGGAATGTGGCAGCTTCCTCACCTTCGCGACACCCAGCGGACCAGTCTGCGCCGTATGGGGCTTTTCGCTTGCCTGATGACGGTGCTGCTGCTGGGCTATCTCATCGGGCGTGGAAGCCGTGACGACGACACCCCGAAGATCTATCTGAACAACACGGGACCCGCGCGACCGACGCCCACGGCCGTCGAACAGGGATACGCCAACGGACGTCCCCCGCTCGAACGTGTCATCCGCCCCACGCCAGCCCCGGTGACGCCGAACGAGCGCCCTACTCCCCAGGCCACCCGGCTGCCCCGCGCCCCGCTCGACGACCTCGGCGCCGACAACGGCCCCCGCTACATCATCGGCGGGGACAACCAGAACATCGGGGGCAGGGAGAACACCGACACCTCCGCCGTCCCGCTGAGCTCCCTGGAGAGCGAGTTCGTCAGGCTCGTCAACGCCCAGCGCAGGAAAGCGGGGTGCGCGCCGTTCCGGATCGACAGGCGGCTGGTCCAGTCGGCCAGGGCGCACTCCGCCGAGATGGCCGCCAGCGACGTCTTCTCCCACACCTCCCCCGACGGACGCTCGCCCTGGCAGCGGATGGAGGCCGCGGGCTACCGCAACGGGGGCGCGGAGAACATCGGCCGGGGCTTCGCCACGGCCGCCGAGGCGGTGCGGGGCTGGCTGGCCAGCACCAGCCATCGAGGCAACATCCTCAACTGCTCGCTCAAGGCGACCGGCGTCGGGGTGATGGGCGGCGTCAGCGGTCCCTGGTGGACCCAGGACTTCGGTTACTCGTGAGTGAACCGGCCCGGAGAGCGGGCTAGTCTCTGCCCCATGGGTTTTCCCGGGGAGCCGCCGCGCCGCCAGCCGTACGTCCAGCCTGAGAGCCCCGCGGGTCAGATGCCGCCCGCACGTGCCGAGGGCTGGTTCGACCCCACACCGCCCGTCCCGCAGAGCCCCGTCCAGGGGGAGCGCCCCGTGGAGAGCCCGCCGTACGGCAACGCCCCCACTCCCACGCCGGGCCCCTCGTCCGCGGAGCCCCCGTCGCGCAAGCAGGCGATGTGGAGTCCATACGACGAGGGCCCGCGTTCCCGGCGACCGCTGTTCATCGCGCTCGGCGCGCTCGCCGTGCTCGTCGCGGGCGGCGTCGGCCTCACCATGCTGGTGAACTCCGACTCCACCCCCGCCCCCGGCACCGCCGCCCCCACGAGGACCGCGACCGACCCGGCCATCCCCCAGCCGCCCAGCGGCAAGTTCGGCTTCGCCGGCGCCCGCACGACCGATCCGTACGCGCTCACGCTCGGCGAACTGTTCAAGCACAAGAAGGTGTCGTACGGCGGCCGCAGCTACCTGATGACGGTTCGCAGGACGGACAAGAAGTGCAAGGACGCCGTGGTCGGCGAGAAGCTCCAGAAGGCGCTTGAGGCGGCCAAATGCACCCAGTTGCTGCGGGCCAGCTTCCGGGACGCCTCCGGGAAGATCATCGGAACCGTGGGCGTCGCCAACCTCAAGACGTCGGCCGGAGCGGCCAAGGTCGTCTCGGTGGGGGCTGGCAAGTCTCGCAAGGAGTACCTCAAGGCGCTGCCCGGTAAGGACAAGGTCACCAAATTTCTCGGCTCCGGCGAGGCGTTCGCCGGGGGATGGCGGCACGGGCACTACGCCGTGATGGTCTGGTTCCAGTTCAAGGACGGCCACCTGCCCAAGAAGACCGAGGTCAAGCAGCTGAACCAGGCCGCCTTCGGAACCGTGGACGCCACCGTGACCCCGGCCCTGGAGTCGCGTTCGCTGACCGGGAAGCGACCCTGACCAAAGGTTCATACGACGGTTTCCCCGGATAAAACTGGCGGGCGATCCGGCCAGGAACACCCATACCCACATGATGATCTTTGGCTGTCGCTACTCTTCCACGTATGCGTGGCCAGGAATCCGGGTCCGAGCACGAACGCGAAGCCGACGGTTCGGCCGCACCGGCGACGCCCCCGCCGAGTTTCGGTCAGCCTTCGCCGCACGTGCCGCGGGCAGATCTCACAGGTGACAACCAGCTCCGCGAGCCTCCGGCCTGGCCGGAACCCTCGCCGGGAGGCGCCCAGCCATGGGTGGTCCCGGGCGACGACGGCGCGCCGTACGACTGGTTCTCCGACCCCGAGGACGACCTTCCCACCCCGTGGCGCGCCCGGTCGGCAGAGCGCCCCTCTAGCGGTACGGCCCAGCCGTACGGCTCCGGCCCATCTGGAGGACCGTCCGGCGGGACCGGATCGGCGTGGCCGGACGTCTCGCCCGCGGTGCCCGCCGTCATCTCCTGGATCGAGAACCCCGGTCCGGGCGCCCCGGTTCCTCCCGGCCCTCAGGCCCCGGGTCAGGCTCCGGGTCAGGCGCAGCAGCAGTGGGCCGCTCCCCGGGAGCCCGCCCCGCCGTGGAACGACGCCCTCGAAGAGCCTCCCACCCGGCCGTGGAGCGGTCCCGCCCCCGCCTCCGAGCCACCCGCCCCGACCGCTCCCCCGTCCTGGGGCGCCGCACCTTCCTGGACCCCCCCGGCCCCCGGCGCGCACTCAGCACCGCCCACCCAGGCCGGACCCCAGGGACCGCCTGCCGGTCAGATCCCGTTCCCCTCCCAGAACCCACCCCAGGGAACGGCTCCCGCCCAAAGCGGGCCATATGGGACCGCCCCCGCCCAGCCCGGACCGCAGGGACCCGCTCCCGTCCACAACGGACCTCAGGCGCCGCCTTCCTCCCAGCCCGGTTCTCAGGCCCAGCCCGGACCCACTCCTGTTCAGAACGGGCTGCAGGGACCGCCTCCGATCCAGCCGGGACCGGCCCCCGCCCATAACGGACCTCAAGGACCGCTCCCAACCCAGCCCGGACCCGCTCCCGTGCAGAACGGACCGGGTTCCACCCATAACGGACCGGGTCCCGTGCAGAACGGGCCGCAGGGACCGGCGCCGTGGTCTCCCGTGGACCGGCCTCCACCCCCGGGCGCCGCCTGGAACACGCCGCCCGCCCAGCAGGGACCGGGCTGGCAGGCGCCGCCCGTCCCCGGTGCTCCCACCGCACAGCCGTGGGCGCCGCCAGGAAACGCGCCGGGAGCTCCGCCCGCTCCCCTGTCTGGAGCCGTACCCACCCCCGCGTCGTCCGGGCCGTCGGGACCACCGCCGTGGGGTCCCGCGTCCGGAGAACCGAGGGGTCAGGCGCCGTGGACGCCCCCCGTGGTCCAGCCCGGAGCACCCCCGACCGACTCCCAGGGCCCGTGGGTCTCTCCTTCTCCCGAGTCCCCGGCCTCCTGGGGTGCGCCCACGCAGAGCGGCCCCCCACAGCCCCCCGCCAACGCGCCCCAGCAGCCCTGGCAGGACGTCTCCACGGGCACCCCCGCCCAACCCACGCCTTTCACCGCGCCCGCACAACCCCGGCAGGACGCCCTCCCCGAACAACCCCGGCAGACCGAACAAGCCCGACAGAACGAGCAGCCCTGGCAGACCAGCACACCCCCGCCCCCTCCACCGCCGCAGCAGGAGACGCCGTTCGACGCGTCCCCGCTGACGACGGCGCCGCCCGTGCCGGGAGGTCCGCCCTGGCAGCCGCCCCCCGCCTTCACGGCCGCCGCGGCGGGCATGCAGGTGTGGCCCGCCCCCGGTCAGGACCTCCCCGACACCTCACGATGGCCCGCGGCGACCGGGGAACCCGTCTGGCCCGAGGGCTCGGAGAACGAGGGGCCGCAGGACAAGGAGTCCGACGAGACCACCGTCAAGGTCCGAAAGGACGTCGGCCAGGCCGTAACGCCCGTCCGTCATGGGCGAGAGCAGGAGTCCGGGCCCCGGCCAGAGACGGACACCCCCGACGCGACGCCGGAGCCCACGCCCTCGACCGAGAGTGCCGCCCCGGATCAGGCTGCCGTTCCGCTCGGAACCGACGCGCCCGGTGTGGTCAGCAGGGCGCTGGCCCCGCCTCCCGAGCAGGGTGACCAGCCGACCCCGCCCAGGGGCATCCCGGTGGTCACGGCGCCGCTTCCCGCACCGACGGGTGACAAGCCACCGGCACCGCGTCCGGCCGTCGAGGTCGAGCGCGGGCCGTTCACCCCGCCGTCCGCGGTCGTCCAGGAGGCCCCGCCGCCTCCCCCCGCGCCGCCACGCAAGCGTGTCAACACCATCCTGCTCGCGGCCGTGGTCGCCGTCGTGGTCGGCGGCACCGGTACCGGGGCGTTCTTCGCCTACCAGTCGTTCAACGCCAAGCGGTCGGCCAGCGCGGAACCCCCGATCCCCACCTCCGCGCCCGTCGAGCCCACCGACGACCCGAACACGCCTCCCGAGCCCGACCCGATCAACACCGAGATCCTCAACTCGGAGAAGACGGACCCGGGCAAGATGACCGTGGCCGACGCCTTCACCAAGAAGGTGACCCTGGCCGGTGCCACGTTCGTCCGGGTCAAGACCGATGTGACCAACAAGTGCGACGAGGCCGCGGCGGGCAGGTTCGCCAGCACGTTGGCCAACCAGGACTGCCGCCAAGTGCTGCGGGCCACGTATGTCGACAGCAAGCGCAAGTACGCCGTGACCACCGGAATCGCGGTGCTGCCCACCCTGCAGTCGGCCGTCGAGGTCGACCGGACGAAGAACCTGGGCAGCAACCTGTGGTTCCGCGGCCTTCCAGGAAGTGCGGGCAGCGGGGCCGAGCGCGTCGGCATCGCGGGCGGCTACGCGGCGGGCCTGGTGTGGGGGCGTTACATCGTCTTCAGCTACGCCACCTTCAGCGACGGTCACACCCCGACGGCCAAGGAGAAGACCCTGGGCAAGGTCAGCGGCGCCTTCCGCGACGAGACCGCCAAAGTCGTCGAACGCCGCGTAACCAGCTGACCAACCAAGGCCCTGCCGTACAAGACGGACGACCAGGGCCGACCGTCACGCCTCAGGAGTGTCGCCGAGTGTGCGCACCCGCCGGGTCTGCGCCGCTCGGCGGGCCAGCGCCTCGCCCTCCGGGTAGCGCACCTCCTCAAGGCACAGCCCGTGCGCGGGTGCGACGTGCACAGCGGAGTCCCGTACGGCCCGCGTCAGCACCTGCCCCGGCCACTCGACCGGCAGGCGCCCCTCCCCGACCGGCAGCAGCGACCCGACCAGCGCCCTGACCATCGAATGGCAGAAGGCGTCCGCGACGACCGTCGCCACCAGCAGGTCACCCTCCCTGACCCAGGAGAGCCGCTGGAGTTCGCGGATCGTGGTCGCGCCCTCGCGCTTCTTGCAGAAGGCCGCGAAGTCGTGCTCGCCGAGCAGCGCCGACGCGGCGGCGTTGAGCCGGTCCAGGTCGAGCGGCCGGGGATACCAGACGACCTCGTGGCGGCGCAGCGGATCGCCCCCGCCGGGAGCGTCGCAGACCCGGTAGGCGTAGCGCCGTGACATCGCCGAGAAGCGGGCGTCGAAGCCCTCGGGGGCCACGGTGACGCGGTGGACCCTGACGTCGGCGGGCAGGATCCCGGCCAGGCGTCTGACCAGGACGGGCAGCCGGTCGGCGACGGGATCGTCCAGGGGGACCACCCGGTTCCTGCTGTCCAGCGCGCCGAACGCCTCGGGCTCCAGGTCCACGTGGGCCACCTGACCCCTGGCATGGACCCCGGCGTCGGTGCGCCCCGCCACGGTCAGCGACGGGGGCTCGGGAAGCCTGAAGACCTTGCCGAGCGCGTCCTCGATCTCCCCCTGGACCGTCCTGCGCCCCGGCTGACGCGCCCAGCCCGAGAAGCCGGTCCCGTCGTAGGCCAGGTCAAGGCGCAGCCGTACCACGATGTGTCCCTCCTGAAAGAAGCCGGGAAAAGAAGAACGGGCCCGGCGAAATGCCGGACCCGTCCGAAAGCCTGGAAGATCAGGCGTTGTCCTTCTTGCCCTCGGTCTCCTCGGCGGGAGCCTCGGCCGCGGGGGCCTCCTCGGCCGGAGCCTCGGTGGTCTCGGCGGTCTCCTCGGCCTTCGGCTCCTCCGTGGCGGCGGGAGCGGCGGCCGGGGCCTGGCGGGTGGTGGTGACCGTGTTCAGCGGCTCGGACACCAGCTCGATGACGGCCATGGGGGCGGCGTCGCCCTTGCGGAAGCCGATCTTCGTGATGCGGGTGTAGCCACCGGGACGCTCCGCGAAGGTCGGCGCGATCTCGGTGAACAGGTGGTGGACCACGCTCTTGTCACGCACGACCGTCAGCACCTGACGACGGTTGTGCATGTCGCCCTTCTTGGCCTTGGTGATCAGCTTCTCCGCCAGCGGGCGCAGGCGCTTGGCCTTCGTCTCCGTGGTCTTGATCCGGCCGTGCTGGAACAGCTGGGTGGCGAGGTTCGCCAGGATCAGCCGCTCGTGGGCCGGGCTGCCGCCGAGACGGGCACCCTTGGTGGGCCTGGGCATTTCGTTCTCCTTGAGAGTTAACCCGCCGCGGCCGTACGAGGTACCGCGGTCAGGCCGGGGGCCGGTGTCCGGCCCCCGTCAGATGAAAATCAGTACTGCTCGGTCTCGACGTAGGCACTGTCGTCATCGTCGTAGCCGCCTCCGGCCACCGCGCTCGGGTCGAATCCGGGCGGGGAGTCCTTCAGCGCGAGCGACATCTCGTGCAGCTTCTGCTTGACCTCTTCGATGGACTTGGCACCGAAGTTGCGGATGTCCAGGAGGTCCTGCTCGCTGCGGGCCACGAGCTCGCCCACGGTGTGGATGCCCTCGCGCTTGAGGCAGTTGTAGGAGCGGACCGTGAGGTTCAGCTCCTCGATCGGCAGCGCCAGGTCGGCGGCCAGGGCCGCGTCCGTCGGCGACGGGCCGATGTCGATGCCCTCGGCCTCGACGTTGAGCTCCCTGGCCAGGCCGAACAGCTCGACGAGGGTCTTGCCGGCGGAGGCCACCGCGTCGCGAGGCTTCATGCAGGGCTTGGTCTCGACGTCCAGGATCAGCCGGTCGAAGTCCGTGCGCTGCTCGACACGGGTCGCCTCGACCTTGTAGGTGACCTTGAGAACCGGCGAGTAGATGGAGTCGATCGGGATACGACCGATCTCCTGGCCGGGCTGCTTGTTCTGCGCGGCGGAGACGTAACCGCGGCCACGCTCGACCGTCAGCTCCATCTCCAGCTTCGCCTTGCCGTTCAGCGTGGCGATGCGCAGCTCGGGGTTGTGCACCTCGACACCGGCCGGGGGCGCGATGTCGGCGGCGGTGACGTCACCGGGGCCCTGCTTGCGCAGGTACATGACCACGGGCTCGTCGTGCTCGGAGGAGACGACCAGCTCCTTGAGGTTCAGGATGATGTCGGTGACATCCTCCTTGACCCCGGGAACCGTGGAGAACTCGTGCAGCACGCCCTCGATGCGGATGCTGGTCACGGCCGCGCCCGGGATGGACGACAGCAGCGTGCGCCGCAGCGAGTTGCCGATGGTGTAACCGAAGCCCGGCTCCAGCGGCTCGATGACGAACTTGGAGCGGGTCTCCTCGATGGACTCCTCGAGGAGGGTGGGACGCTGAGCGATCAGCATGTGGGATCTCCCCCTGGATGGCGACGCCCGCTATTTGACGTCGCTCGGATAAACAGCATAGGTGCCGTACGGCGAACCGTACGGCACCCGCGAGGCCACTACTTGGAGTAGAGCTCGACGATCAGCTGCTCCTGGACCTGCGTGTCGATCTGCTGACGGACCGGGAGCTGGTGGACCAGCACGCGCAGCGCCTCGGGAGCGACTCCCAGCCAGGCCGGGTAGGTCTTGTCACCGGCGGTGGCGCGGGCCACCTCGTAGGGCAGAAGGTTGCGAGCCTTCTCGCGGACCTCGACGATGTCGTGCTCGCGCACGCGGTACGACGGGATGTCGACCTTCTTGCCGTTCACCACGATGTGGCCGTGGCGCACCTGCTGGCGGGCGGCGTCGCGCGACTCGGCGAAACCGGCGCGGTAGACCACGTTGTCGAGACGGCTCTCCAGGATCTGGAGGAGGTTCTCGCCGGTCTTGCCGGTCTTGCGGTTGGCTTCCTCGTAGTAGTTGTGGAACTGCTTCTCGAGGACGCCGTAGATGCGGCGGGTCTTCTGCTTCTCACGAAGCTGGAGCTGGTACTCGGACTCCTTCGGACGACCGCGACCGTGCTCACCCGGCGGGTAGGGACGGATCTCGATGGGGCACTTCGCGGACTCGCACTTCTTGCCCTTGAGGAAGAGCTTGGTCTTCTCCCTGCGGCAGAGCTTGCAGTCCGCACCCGTGTAACGAGCCATTTTCTATCTTCTCCTGGGCGTCAGACGCGACGGCGCTTGGGCGGACGGCAGCCGTTGTGCGGCACCGGGGTGACATCCTGGATGGAGCCAACCTCAAGGCCGGTCGCCTGCAGCGAACGGATCGCGGTCTCACGGCCGGAGCCCGGACCCTTGACGAAGACGTCGACCTTGCGCATGCCGTGCTCCATGGCACGGCGGGCGGCGTTCTCGGCGGCCATCTGCGCGGCGAACGGGGTGGACTTACGGGAGCCCTTGAACCCGACGTGGCCGGCGCTGGCCCAGGAGATCACATTCCCACTCGGGTCGGTGATCGAGACGATCGTGTTGTTGAACGTGCTCTTGATGTGGGCGTGCCCGTGAGCGACGTTCTTCTTTTCCTTGCGGCGCACCTTCTTCGGGGCACCCTGGCGGCTCTTAGGAGGCATTGCTTGCCTTCAACTCCTGAGGTGTTCGGTCCTGCGGCTACGCGGACTACTTCTTACCGGGCTTCTTCTTACCGGCGACGGTCTTCTTCTTGCCCTTGCGGGTACGCGCGTTGGTCTGCGTGCGCTGACCGTGCACGGGAAGGCCACGGCGGTGCCGGATGCCCTGGTAGCACTGAATCTCGATCTTGCGACGGATGTCGGCCTGGACCTCGCGACGGAGGTCACCCTCGATCTTGAAGTTGGCCTCGATGTAGTCGCGCAGCGGCACCAGCTCTTCGTCGGTGAGCTGGTGAACCCGCAGGTCGCCGTTGATGCCGGTGGCCTTCAGGGTCTCAAGCGCACGGGTGCGGCCGATTCCGTAAATGTAGGTGAGAGCGATCTCCAGCCGCTTGTCGCGGGGGAGGTCGACGCCAACCAGGCGAGCCATGGTCGGGCATTCTCCTTCGTTGTGGCGGAGGTCCTACGCCCCACTTCCCCTCCCCATGCCCGGGGTGAGGGCCCCGGCCTCCGACCGGGGGTCTCCCACGTGGTCCGGCCGAGGCCGCCTACGTGAGTGTGGAACGCGATTACTTTGTGGCCCGACATGGGTCGAGTCCGCCACTGATGAGCGGACTCCTTGTGGGCCTTTTCTCGACTAGCCCTGACGCTGCTTGTGGCGCAGGTTGTCGCAGATCACCATGACGCGACCGTGCCGGCGAATCACCTTGCACTTGTCGCAGATCTTCTTGACGCTCGGCTTGACCTTCATAGTCCTTATTCGTCCCTCAGACGCGCTTACTTGTATCGGTAGACGATCCGCCCACGACTGAGGTCGTAGGGGCTCAGTTCGACGACAACCCTGTCGTCAGGAAGGATTCGGATGTAGTGCATCCGCATCCGCCCGCTGATGTGGGCCAGGACCTTATGGCCGTTGTCGAGCTGCACCCTGAACATCGCGTTCGGGAGCGACTCAACCACAGTGCCCTCGATCTCGATGGCGCCGTCTTTCTTGGCCATGTCCCTCGCGTTTCACTGATCGGTCGTCTGAGGCTCTCGGAACACTACGCAGCCGCGACCCAGCGCTTCGATGAGAGCGACGGTTGCGACACCGTCGATGCGCAATGGTCATAGTGAACCGAAGAAGGAGTGTAGGGCACCGGGCGATGAAATGCGAAACAGACGGCCGGCACCTTGACACAACCGCTACTCAGAATACCGCAGATCCGAAGCGCGTTATCCCGCACGGCACAGGGCCGGACGATCACGTTGTCCGCGTAGGAGCGTCCCACCTGGTCGAAGCCGCCGCCCACCCGCCTAGCCGTACACCCACTCGACGCACGCGACCGCGAAGACTCGGCGTCCCCGGGTCCGAGCTCACCGAGCCTGGCGAAGACCGCGGAGTCAACCCCGCCCGCCGTACCACCCGTCGCGTCGGCATGATCAAGTGGAGCCTGCCGTCCGATGGGACGTTCACCCCGCACACGCGTCGGCTCAGCACCGCCCAGGAGACGCGAGATCGGCACGGGCCAGCAAGGGCCGCGACTCCCGCGACCGCCCCGCCTGGACCGCCACGGAGCGCGCGGGACCCCTCCCAGCCCCTCGTCCGGTACGGCCCGCAGCCCGCAACGGGAATCCGTGCCCGGCCGAGGCGCGACCCCGCCGATGACGCGCACAAACGGTTCCGGCCGGGCACGGAGGTCTAGTGATCGCCCTGTCCACGTTGCCCGCGCGACAGCGCCAGGGCCGCTCCGAGGACCGTGACGACCGTGGCCAGGGCCCCGAAGAGCCAGGCCGTGCGCGTGGCGCCGCCGGACGTGTGCATCGCCAGGCCGCCGCCCCCGGTTCCGGGAGCGAGGACCGGATGCTCGTCGACGACGAAGGTGCCGTTGTACGGCCCGCCCCTCACGCAGCGGACGGTGATGGCGTAGGTGCCGGGCGCGGCATGGGAGCTGATGCGGGCGCTTCCGCGCAGCGCCTCTGTCCTGCCCTTCAACCGCGCCGAGGTCGAGGCGAAGGCGGCCGAGTAGGCGGTCGCCGGGGCCGCACAGCCCGCCGCCGCGATGGCCACCGACTGCCCGGGAGCGACCGTCGAGGGCGTGACCCGCACATCGGCCGGTACGGCGGCGCCCCCCACGAACAGGAACACCGTCCCCGCGCCCAGCAGGGCCCTCGCCGCCGCCACAGGGTCTTGTCTGAGGCCCATCACCACCCCCACCTCACGACGGCGCCTCGGCAACGATCATCTACCCCGCCCCACCAGCCCCAACTGCCCCTGACGTTAAAGATCTGACACAACGCGAAAAGCCCTCCCATGACCTGGTCGTGGGAGGGCTTTTCGCGTATGTGACCTCTGTCAGGGCCTCGGGGCCGTCACCGGTCCGGCCGGTCACCCCGTCCGCCGAGGAACGTGCTCATCAGCAGGATGACGCCCCAGGGGCCCATCACCCACAGCGGCCACGGATAGGGGAAGTCGAGGCCGTTGGTGACGCCGATGATGAGCCAGATCATCCAGTTGATGCCGCTGGCCATGGCCCAGGACGCCCACATCGCCGCCACGCCCTTGCGCCGGGCGTCGCGCCGCTGCGGGGAGTTCGCCGGGGCCGGGGTCATCCGCTTCAGGTCGACGTCGGGAAGATCGGAGGTGAGCCTGGCCAGCTCGCCGTAGGTCCTGCTGGAGTAGAGCCGTTCGAGACGCTCGTCGAACTCCTCGTTGGTGAGCCTGCCCTGGGCGTAGTGCTCGCGCAGCACCCCGGCGACCTTGTCACGGTCTCCGTCCGAGGCTCGCATCTCCGGGGAAGGCATCATGGTTGACCACATCCGCTCGTCGGCGGGCGTTACGTGTTATCCCGCATCGCCCAACAGTCCGGCAAGCCGCTCTTTTCCACCATCAAGAGCGGTCAGTACCCAAGGTCCATTATGTGTCACGGCGACGCTGTGCTCGAAGTGCGCCGAAGCCTTGCCGTCGACGGTGACGACGGTCCAGTCGTCGGCCAGCACCCTGGTCCTGTCGGTGCCGAGATTGACCATCGGCTCGACCGCGAAGCACATGCCGGGCTCGAAGCGCGGTCCCCTGCCGGGCTTGCCGTGGTTGGCCACCCAGGGGTCCATGTGCATCTCGGTGCCGATGCCGTGCCCGCCGTACTCCTGGGGAATGCCGTAGCGACCCTGGGAGCGGACGTACTTCTCGACCTCGTGCCCGATGTCGGACAGGTTGCGGCCGACGGTGAGCGCGGCGATGCCCCGCCACATGGCCTCCTCCGTGACCCGCATCAGCTCGGTTAGCTTGGGATCGACCTCCCCGACCGGGACGGTGATCGCCGAGTCGCCGTGCCAGCCGTCCAGGATGGCACCGCAGTCGATGGAGATGACGTCGCCCTCCTGGAGCTGACGCCGGTTGCTCGGGATGCCGTGGACCACCTCGTGGTTCACCGAGGCGCAGATCGTCGCCGGGAATCCCTGGTAGCCCTTGAACGAGGGGATGGCGCCCTCGTCCCTGATCGCCTTCTCCGCGATGCCGTCGAGGTCGAGCGGCGTCACGCCCGGCCTGACGTTCTCACGGAGCAACTGCAACGTACGGCCGACCACCAGACCCGCTGCCCGCATCTTCTCCAGTTGTTCGGGCGATTTGATCTGAATTCCGTGCTTGTTCTTCTTGAACACGTGCGCACCCCCTGGGGTGATTCAACGGGCAGTCGGGGAGCCCAATTCCCCCGATTGTGCCCTAAACGGCAGCACGCCACCCATGGGGTTGCCATGGATGGCGTGCTGGGGAGACAAGTGTCCCTAGTCGATGTACGGGCTCAGCGCCTCCATCGCGCGCTGCGTGACCTCTTCCACCGGACCGGTCGCGTCGACCCCGACCAGGATGCGTTCCTGGGCGTAGAAGGAGACCAGAGGAGCGGTCTGCTCCTGGTAGACCTCCAGGCGGTGCCTGATGGTCGCCTCCTTGTCGTCGTCACGCTGGTAGAGGTGTCCGCCGCAGGCGTCGCAGACGTCGTCCTTCTTGTCGTCGAAGTCGACGTGCCAGATGCGGCCGCACTGGCTGCAGGTGCGGCGGCCCGCGAGCCTGCGCACGACCTCGTCGTCGTCGACCACGAGTTCGAGGACGATGTCCAACGCGACACCGAACTCTTCAAGCATCTTCTTCAGGATCTCGGCCTGGGGCACGTTCCTGGGGAAGCCGTCGAGCAGGAAACCGTCCTGCGCGTCGCTCTCCGAGAGACGGTCGCGGACCATCGCGATGGTGACCTCGTCGGGCACGAGGTCGCCACGGTCCATGTACTCCTTGGCAAGCTTGCCGAGTTCCGTGCCGCCCGAGACGTTGGCGCGGAAGATGTCACCTGTCGAGATCTTCGGGATGGACAGGTTCGATGCGATGAACTGGGCCTGTGTCCCCTTACCCGCTCCGGGGGGCCCGACCAGGACGAGACGCACTACTTCAAGAAGCCTTCGTAGTTGCGCTGCTGCAGCTGGCTCTCAATCTGCTTCACGGTGTCCAGGCCGACACCAACCATGATCAGAATGCTCGTCCCTCCGAACGGGAAGTTCTGGCTCGCGCCGACGAGGGCGAGTGCGACGATCGGCACCATGGCGATCAACCCCAGGTAGAGGGCGCCAGGAGCAGTGAGTCGCGTGAGCACGTAGTTCAGGTACTCAGCCGTCGGCCGACCCGGACGGATGCCCGGGATGAACCCACCGTACTTCTTCATGTTGTCGGCGACTTCAACGGGGTTGAAGGTAATGGACACGTAGAAGTAGGCGAAGAAGACGATCAACAGGAAGAACGTGACCATGTACGCAGGAGTGTCGCCCGTGACCAGGTTCTGCTGGATCCACTGCACGACCGCGTTCGGCTCCTCCTGAGCGTTGCTGAACAGGGTCGTGACCAGCTGCGGAAGGTAGAGCAGGGAGGAGGCGAAGATCACCGGGATGATGCCGGCCTGGTTCACCTTCAGCGGGATGTAGGTGGAGGTCCCGCCGTACATCCTGCGGCCGACCATGCGCTTGGCGTACTGCACCGGGACCCGGCGCTGGGCCTGCTCGACCATGACAACCAGGGCGATCATCGCGATACCTGTGATGATTACCACACTGAAGACGAAGAGGCCGCGGGTACGGGCGATGGTCATCAGCTCGACGGGGAAGACCGCGATCACCTGGGTGAAGATCAGGATGGACATGCCGTTGCCGACGCCGCGGTCGGTCACCAGCTCGCCCAGCCACATGATGACGGCCGTACCGGCGGTCATGATGACCACCATGGTGACGATCGAGAAGATGTTGTTCTTGTCGAGCAGGATCTCCTCACGGCACTGCGGGAACAGCTGCCCGGTGCGCGCGAGGGCGATGAACGCGGTGGACTGCAGGATCGCCAGACCGACCGTGAGGTACCGCGTATACTGGGTGATCTTGGTCTGGCCCGCCTGCCCCTCCTTCTTGAGGGCCTCAAGGCGCGGGATCACCACGACCAAGAGCTGCAGGATGATGCTCGCGGTGATGTACGGCATGATGCCGAGCGCGAACACCGACAGCTTCAGCAGGGCGCCACCGCTGAAGAGCTGTACCATTCCATAGATGTTGCCCGCGTCCCCAGCCTGAGCCTGGCTGAGACAGCGGCTGATGTTCTCCGTATTCACACCCGGGGTCGGAAGCACCGAACCCAGCCGGAACAGCGCGATGATGCCCAAGGTGAAGAGCAACTTATTGCGCAGGTCCGGCGTACGGAACGCTCGGGTAAACGCGGTCAGCACGGGCCCTCCTGCGCGCCTGAAAGGCGATGTCGGTCAGCGATGGTGCGGGGGTGGTCCATCTTTGCTATCTCGTGTCAACGAGCTCACGGAAACGAGTTGAGTCTCGCTGTCCAGCGAACTCTAACGCACTACGGGCGCGGGGGCCCATAATGAGCCCCCGCGCCACGTTTTCATGCGTGAAATTCCATGTCCTACAGCTCGGAGACAGAGCCCCCGGCCGCGGCGATCTTCTCCTTGGCGCTGGCGGAGAAGGCGTGCGCCTGCACGTTCAACGCCACGGAGATGTCACCGGTTCCCAGGACCTTCACGAGCTGGTTCTTGCGAACCGCGCCCTTTGCGACGAGCGTCTCGACGGTGACGTCGCCACCCTCGGGGAACAGCTCGCCGAGCCTGTCCAGGTTGACGACCTGGTAGGTCGTCTTGAACAGGGCGTTGGAGAAGCCCTTCATCTTGGGCAGGCGGCGCTGCAGCGGAACCTGGCCACCCTCGAAGCCGAGGGGAACCCCGGTCCTCGCGTGCGTGCCCTTGGTGCCACGACCGGACGTCTTGCCCTTGGAGCCCTCACCACGACCCTTGCGGACCTTGGCCTTGTTGGCACCGGGAGCCGGACGCAGGTGGTGGATGCGGAGCGGAGTGTTGTCTGCCATGACTAGTCGACCTCTTCCACGGTGACCAGGTGCGTCACCACGGAGACCATGCCGCGGATCTCCGGGCGGTCCTCCTTGACGACGACGTCGCCGATTCGCTTGAGACCGAGCGAGCGCAGCGAGTCACGCTGATTCTGCTTGCCGCCGATCTTCGAGCGGACCTGAGTGATCTTCAGACGTGCCATCGGTTAGCTCACCGCCTTGGCGGCCGCGGCCTCGGCGAGGCCCTCGGCGCGTGCCTTGAGCATCGCCTTGGGAGCGACGTCCTCCAGCGGCAGGCCACGACGGGCGGCGATCTCCTCGGGGCGGCTGAGGCCCTTCAGAGCGGCCACCGTGGCGTGCACGATGTTGATCGGGTTGTCCGAGCCGAGCGACTTGGACAGCACGTCGTGGATACCGGCGCACTCCAGTACGGCGCGCACCGGACCACCGGCGATGACACCGGTACCGGGCGAGGCCGGACGCAGGAAGACCACGCCGGCGGCCTCCTCACCCTGCACGATGTGCGGGATGGTGCCCTGGATGCGCGGCACCTTGAAGAAGTGCTTCTTCGCCTCTTCGACGCCCTTGGCGATGGCCGCGGGAACTTCCTTGGCCTTGCCGTAGCCGACACCGACCATGCCGTTGCCGTCACCGACGATGACGAGGGCGGTGAAGCTGAAGCGACGACCACCCTTCACGACCTTGGCCACTCGATTGATCTTCACGACGCGCTCGATGTACGAGACGCCCTTGTCAGCGCTGCCACCGCGGCGGTCGTCACGACGACCGTCACGCCGCTCGCCACCGGCGGCGCCACCGCGACGCGGAGCTCCAGCCATCAGTGGTTCCTCTTCTCGTTGCTCTTGTAAGTACGGGCCATCAGAACTCCAGCCCGGCTTCGCGGGCGCTGTCCGCGAGAGCCGCCAGGCGGCCCGCGTAACGGTTTCCACCACGGTCGAAGACGACCGCGGTGATCCCGGCAGCCTTGGCCCGCTGAGCGAGAAGCTCGCCGACCTGCTTCGCCTTCTCGGTCTTGTCACCCGTCGCCGTGCGCAGGGAGGCGTCCATGGTGGAAGCGCTCACCAGCGTGTGGCCCTGGGAGTCGTCGACGATCTGCACGAACAGGTGCCGCGTCGAACGGTTGACGACCAGGCGCGGACGCGCGGCCGTACCGACCACCTTCTTGCGGACTCGGCCGTGACGGCGGGCCCGCGAGACAGCGCGGGCGGCCGTGTGCTTGCCGAACGCAGTCTTGCCAGCCATGCCTACTTACCAGCCTTTCCGACCTTGCGGCGGACAACTTCGCCCTGGTAGCGCACGCCCTTGCCCTTGTACGGGTCGGGCTTGCGCAGCTTACGGATGTTCGCGGCGACCTCGCCGACCTTCTGCTTGTCGATGCCGTCCACGTGGAACAGGGTCGGCTTCTCGACGCGGAAGGTGACACCCTCGGGGGCGTCGACGACCACCGGGTGGCTGAAACCGAGGGCGAACTCGAGCTGAGTCGGGCCCTTGGCCTGCACGCGGTAACCGACACCCACGATTTCCAGGGTCTTGGAGTAACCCTGGGTCACACCGGTCACCATGTTGGCGATCAGCGTGCGGGACAGTCCGTGCAGCGCACGGACCTTGTTCTCGTCGTTGGGGCGAGAGACGGTGACAGCGCCGTCATCTCCCTTGACGACGTCGATCGGCTCAGCGACCTTGTGTGAGAGCGTGCCCTTGGGGCCCTTGACCGTGACTTCCCGGCCGTCGATGGCGACGTCCACGCCGTTCGGTACAGGGATGGGCAGCCGTCCGATTCGCGACATGCTGTGATTTCTCCCTTCTACCAAACGAAGGCGAGGACTTCCCCGCCCACTCCACGCTTGCCGGCCTGCTTGTCGGTCATGAGTCCACCGGACGTCGAGATGATCGCGACGCCCAGTCCACCCAGGACCCGGGGCAGGTTGTCCTTCTTCGCGTAGACCCGCAGACCGGGCTTGGAAACCCGGCGCAGGCCCGTCAGCGAACGCTCACGGCTCGGCCCGAACTTGAGCTCCACCACGAGGTTCTTTCCGACCTTGGCGTCCTCGACGCTCCAGGCCTGGATGTAACCCTCCTGCTGGAGGATCTCGGCGATGTGCGCCTTGATCTTCGAGTACGGCATGGCCACGGTGTCGTGGTACGCCGAGTTCGCGTTTCGCAGACGCGTGAGCATGTCTGCGATCGGGTCGGTCATCGTCATGGCCGGCGGCCTTCCTCACCGCGGTTTCCCCAGGGGACCTTCGGTGCGGTCATGGGCGCTTGGAACAGCGCCCGGTGAATATCGACTTACATGTACGGCTGGCGCCGCGCGGGTCCGGTGAGATGTTCACCGGACCGCGCGGAGACTACCAGCTCGACTTGGTGATGCCGGGCAGCTCGCCCCGGTGCGCCATCTCGCGGAAGCAGATGCGGCACAGGCCGAACTTCCTGTAGACGGCGCGGGGACGACCACAGCGCGAGCACCGAGTGTACGCCCGGACCTCGAACTTGGCCTTGCGAGCGGCCTTGACCTTCAGCGACGTCTTCGCCATGATCAGGCCTCCTTGAACGGGAAACCGAGAAGCTTCAGCAGCGCCCGGCCCTGGTCGTCGGTCTTAGCGGTGGTCACGACCGTGATGTCCATGCCACGCTGACGGTCGACCTTGTCCTGGTCGATCTCGTGGAACATGACCTGCTCGGTGAGACCGAAGGTGTAGTTGCCGTTGCCGTCGAACTGCTTCGGCGACAGACCGCGGAAGTCACGGATACGGGGCAGCGCCAGCGACAGCAGCCGGTCGAGGAACTCCCACATGCGGTCGCCGCGCAGCGTCACGTGGGCGCCGATCGGCATGCCCTCGCGCAGCTTGAACTGGGCGATGGACTTGCGGGCCCGCACGACGGCCGGCTTCTGACCGGTGATGGAGGTCAGGTCACGGACGGCGCCGTCGATGAGCTTCGAGTCACGCGCGGCCTCGCCGACACCCATGTTCACCTTGATCTTGGTGATTGAGGGGATCAGCATGACGTTCTCGTACCCGAACTGCTCCTGCAGCTTCGCGGTGATTTCCTCGCGGTAACGCTGCTTGAGGCGCGGGACGGGCCGGGTCTGAACGGCCTCGGTGGTGTTGGCGGTCATCAGTTGTCCTCACCCGACTCGTCGGAGTCCGCCTTGGCCGACTCCTTCTTGGCGGGCTTCTCGTCACCCTTGAGCTTCTTGACGTTGCTCACGTGGATGGGAGCCTCCATGGTCTGCACGCCGCCGCTCTTGGCGCCGCGCGGGCCCTGGTGGGTCTCCTTGGAGTGCTTCTTGATCATGTTGACGCCCTCGACGACCACGCGGTCCTCGCTCGGGTAGGCGGCGATCACCCGACCCTTGGCGCCCTTGTCCTTGCCCGCGATGACCTGGACGAGGTCACCCTTCTTGACGTGCAGCTTCGGCATTACAACACCTCCGGAGCAAGCGAGATGATGCGCATGAACTTCTTGTCGCGCAGCTCGCGTCCGACGGGACCGAAGATACGCGTTCCACGAGGGTCGCCGCTGTCCTTGATGATCACGGCGGCGTTCTCGTCGAAGCGGATGTAGGAGCCGTCGGGCCTACGGCGCTCCTTGACAGTGCGGACGATGACCGCCTTGACGACGTCGCCCTTCTTCACGGTGCCGCCAGGAATGGCGTCCTTGACCGTGGCGACGATGATGTCGCCGATTCCCGCGTAGCGCCGACCCGAGCCACCGAGCACACGGATGCAAAGGACTTCCTTCGCACCCGTGTTGTCGGCGACCTTGAGTCGCGACTCCTGCTGAATCACCTATAACTCCTGTTTGTCTCGCCGGTTCTCACCCGTGTGCCGGGCAAGCCTTGCGGAACTGCTGTGGTCTTTTTCCCCCGGCGACAGCCGTACGGCCGGCAACCCGCCGGGCACCTGTCGTGCCCGGATGAGCGTCCGCTTCCGTACCACCGCCGTCGCGGGCGGAACGAGGAGTTGTCCCCGTCCCCTTGGACACCGTCATGGGGGGTGATCAGGTCACCCCCCACGAGGCGCGTCTTTTTACTTGGCGCGTTCGAGGATCTCGACGACCCGCCAGCGCTTGCTGGCCGACAGCGGCCGGGTCTCCATCAGGAGAACGCGGTCGCCGACGCCGCACGTGTTGGCCTCGTCGTGCGCCTTGTACTTGGTCGTCCTACGGATGACCTTGCCGTACAGGGGGTGCTTGACGCGGTCCTCGACGGCGACGACGACAGTCTTGTCCATCTTGTCGCTGACCACCAGACCCTCGCGGGTCTTGCGGTAGTTCCGCGCCTGGTTCGTGTTCTCAGTTGTCTCAGCCATCGACCGTCTCCTTCTCAACCGTCACGATGCCAAGCTCCCGCTCGCGCATCACGGTGTAGATACGGGCGATCTCGCGGCGGACGGCGCGCAGCCGCCCGTGGCTCTCCAACTGGCCGGTCGCGGCCTGGAAGCGGAGGTTGAACAGCTCCTCCTTGGCTTCCTTCAGCTTCTGAACCAGGGTGTCCTGGTCCTCCACTCGCAGCTCACCGGCGGTCAGGCCCTTAGCCATCACGCCTCACCCACTTCACGCTTGACGAACCGGCACTTCATCGGGAGCTTGTGCATCGCGCGACGCATGGCCTCGCGGGCCACGGGCTCGGCGACACCCGACAGCTCGAACATGACGCGACCGGGCTTGACGTTGGCGATCCACCACTCCGGCGAACCCTTACCGGAACCCATGCGGGTCTCGGCGGGCTTCTTGGTGAGGGGACGGTCCGGGAAGATGTTGATCCAGACCTTTCCGCCACGCTTGATGTGACGGGTCATGGCGATACGGGCCGACTCGATCTGGCGGTTCGTCACGTAGGAGTGCTCGATCGCCTGGATGCCGTACTCGCCGAACACGACCCTGGTGCCACCCTTGGCGGCGCCGTGACGGTCGGGCCGGTGCTGCTTACGGTGCTTGACCCTGCGCGGGATCAGCATGGTCAGCTCCCTTCAGCACCCGGCTGCGCAGCCGGGCCGGTCTCGGGGGTGGCCTGGGAGGCCGCCTCGGTCCTGGGGGCGCGGTCGCCGCGGCCCGCGCCACGACGGGGGCGGTCACCGCCACCACCGCGACGGGGACGGTCGCCACCGGGACCACCACGACGGTCGTCACGGTCACGACGCTGCCCCGCACGAGCACCGGCGGCAGCCGCCTCGCGCTCGGCGCGGCTGGTCGGAGCCTCACCCTTGTAGATCCACACCTTCACGCCGATGCGGCCGAAGGTGGTGCGGGCCTCGTAGAGGCCGTAGTCGATGTCGGCGCGGAGCGTGTGCAGGGGCACGCGGCCCTCGCGGTAGAACTCCGAACGCGACATCTCAGCGCCGCCGAGACGACCGGAGCACTGCACCCGGATGCCCTTGGCGCCGCTCTTCATGGCCGACTGCATCGCCTTGCGCATGGCACGGCGGAACGAGACACGGCTGGACAGCTGCTCGGCGACGCCCTGGGCGACGAGCTGAGCGTCGATCTCGGGGTTCTTGACCTCAAGGATGTTCAGCTGGACCTGCTTCTTGGTCAGCTTCTCGAGGTCACCGCGGATCCGGTCCGCCTCGGCGCCGCGGCGGCCGATGACGATGCCCGGACGGGCGGTGTGAATGTCGACCTGAACCCGGTCGGTGGTCCGCTCGATCTCCACCTTGGAGATGCCGGCCCGCTCCATGCCCTTCTTGAGCATGCGGCGGATCGCCACGTCTTCGGCAACGTACGACTTGTAGAGCTTGTCGGCATACCACCGGCTCTTGAAGTCGGTCGTGATGCCGAGGCGGAACCCGTGCGGGTTAACCTTCTGACCCACTAGCGGGTCCTCCCCTTCGGCTCGCGGGACTCCACGATCACGGTGATGTGGCTCGTCCGCTTGTTGATCCGATAGGCACGACCCTGAGCGCGGGGACGGAACCGCTTCAGCGTCGGGCCCTCGTCGACCCACGCACGACTCACGAAGAGCGTGTCGCGGTCGAGCTTGAAGTTGTGCTCCGCGTTGGCAATGGCGCTGGACAGCACCTTGTACACGGTCTCGCTCGCCGCCTGGGGAGCGAACTGCAGCACGGCCTGCGCCTCCGAAGCGGGCAGCCCGCGAATGAGGTCCACCACACGGCGGGCCTTCATGGGCGTGTGGCGCGCGAACCGCACCTGAGCCCTGGCTTCCATCGCTTACTCCTCTTAACCTTCTGCTTCGTGTGGGGCGACCGGCCTGGCCTGCCGCCCTGTGAGGCGCTTACCGCCGGCTGCGGCGGTCTTCCTTGACGTGGCTGCGGAAGGTCCGCGTGGGCGCGAACTCACCGAGCTTGTGACCGATCATCGCCTCGGTGACGAACACTGGGACGTGCTTGCGGCCGTCGTGAACGGCGATCGTGTGACCGATCATGTCGGGAACGATCATGGAGCGCCGCGACCACGTCTTGATGACGTTCTTGGTGCCCTTCTCGTTCTGGGCATCCACCTTCTTCTGAAGGTGGTCGTCCACGAAGGGACCCTTCTTAAGGCTACGTGGCATTTTGGCTGCTCCTACCGCTTCTTCCGCTTGGTCCGACGACGGATGATCAGCCGGTCGCTGGCCTTGTTCGCCGCACGAGTACGACCCTCGGGCTTGCCCTTCGGGTTCACGGGGTGACGACCACCGGAGGTCTTGCCCTCACCACCACCGTGCGGGTGGTCGACCGGGTTCATCGCGACACCGCGGACGGTGGGGCGCTTGCCCTTCCACCGCATACGGCCGGCCTTACCCCAGTTGATGTTGGCCTGCTCGGCGTTGCCGACCTGGCCGATGGAGGCCCGGCAGCGGACGTCGACCTGGCGCATTTCGCCGGAGGGCATACGCAGCGTGGCGTACTGCCCCTCCTTGGCGAGGAGCTGGATCTGCGCACCGGCGGACCGGCCCAGCTTGGCGCCACCACCCGGACGGAGCTCCACCGCGTGGATGAAGGTACCGGTCGGGATGTTGCGCAGCGGAAGGCAGTTGCCAGGCTTGATGTCGGCCGTGGGGCCGTTCTCGATCTTGTCGCCCTGCTTCACGCCGGTCGGGCAGAGGATGTAGCGCTTCTCCCCGTCGGCGTAGTGCAGCAGCGCGATCCGGGAGGTGCGGTTGGGGTCGTACTCGATGTGAGCGACCTTGGCCGGGATCCCGTCCTTGTCGTGGCGCCGGAAGTCGATGATCCTGTAGGCGCGCTTGTGGCCACCGCCCTGGTGACGAGCGGTCACCCGGCCGTGGACGTTGCGCCCTCCCTTGCTGTGCAAGGGGGCAAGCAGCGACTTCTCGGGCGTGCTGCGCGTGATCTCGGCGAAGTCCGAGACACTGGCGCCGCGGCGACCCGGGGTCGTCGGCTTGAGTTTACGGATGCCCATCTTTTTCGTTCATCCTTCGTCGGTTAATCCGGTCGAATGCCCCCCGCTGTTGACGGGGGGCATTCTCCCTTTCCTTACTTCAGCGAGCGGGTCAGCCGACCTGGCCGAAGATGTCGATACGGTCACCCTCGACCAGGCTCACGATCGCGCGCTTGGTGCTGGGGCGCTGGCCGTAACCGAACTTGGTCCGCTTGCGCTTGCCCTGGCGGTTGATGGTGTTCACACTGACCACCTTGACGCCGAAGATCTGCTCAATCGCGATCTTCACCTGCGTCTTGTTGGCGGTCTTCCGCACCAGGAACGTGTACTTGTTGTGCTCGTCGATCAGGCCGTAGCTCTTCTCGGAGACGATCGGCTTGATGATGATGTCGCGCGGGTCGGCGATCTTCTCCATCAGGCGTCTTCCTTCCCGCTCTGGCTCAGGCGCGCGACGACCTGGTCGTACGCCTCCTGAGTGAAGACGACGTCGTCGTAGCAGAGCACGTCGTAGGTGTTCAGCTGCCCGGAGTCCAGCAGGTGGACCTCCGGAGCGTTGCGCAGGCTCAGCCAGGTGAGCTCGTCGCCCTCGTCGACGACGACCAGGACGCTACGGGCCTGCGTGACCTTGCGCAGCGCCTCAAGCGCCGCCTTGGTCTTGGGCGTCTCGCTGGTGACCAGCGAGCTGACCACGTGGACGCGACCGCCGGAGGCCCGGTCGGACAGGGCGCCACGCAGGGCGGCGGCCTTCATCTTCTTGGGCGTCCGCTGGCTGTAGTCCCGCGGAACCGGACCGTGGACGACGCCACCGCCGGTGAACTGCGGGGCGCGGGTCGAACCCTGACGGGCGCGGCCGGTGCCCTTCTGGCGGTACGGCTTCTTGCCGCCACCGCTGACCTCACCACGGGTCTTGGCCTTGTGCGTGCCCTGCCGACGAGCGGCGAGCTGGGCCACGACGACCTGGTGGATCAGCGGAACGTTGACCTTGGCGCCGAAGACGTCGCCGGGGAGGTCGACCGTACCGGACTTCGCGCCGCTCGCGTCGAGGACGTCAATGGTGCTCACTTGGCAGCCCCCTTCTTGGCAGCGGTGCGGAGGAGAACCAGGCTGCCGTTGGCGCCGGGAATCGCACCCTTGATGAGGATGAGGCCCTTCTCGGCGTCCACGGCGTGAACCTTGAGGCTCTGGATGGTGGTGCGGACGTTACCCATCCGACCGGCCATGCGCACGCCCTTGAAAACGCGGCCCGGGGTGGCGCAGCCGCCGATAGAACCCGGCGAACGGTGCTTGCGCTGGGTACCGTGCGAGGCGCCCAGACCCTTGAAGCCGTGACGCTTCATGACACCGGCGAAGCCCTTGCCCTTGCTCTTGCCCGTCACGTCGACGAACTGGCCCGCCTCGAAGGTGTCGGCCAGAACCTCCTGGCCCAGGGTGTAGTCACTCGCGTCGTCGGTACGGATCTCCGTGAAGTAACGGCGCGGGGTGATGTCGTGCTTGCGCAGGTAGTCGCCGAGCGGCTTGTTGACCTTCCGCGGGTCGACCTGCCCGAAGCCCAGCTGTACGGCGGAGTAGCCGTCCTTCTCGGGCGTACGGACTCGGGTCACGACGCACGGACCAGCTTCGACGACGGTCACCGGGACCATCCGGTTGTCCGCGTCGAAGACCTGGGTCATGCCGAGCTTCTTGCCCAGGACGCCCTTGATCTGCTTAGCCATGTCAGTGCGTTCCCTCAGAGCTTGATCGAGATGTCAACGCCGGCGGGAAGGTCGAGTCGCATGAGCGAGTCGACCGTCTTCGGCGTCGGGTCGATGATGTCAATCAGCCGCTTGTGCGTACGCATCTCAAAGTGCTCGCGGCTGTCCTTGTACTTGTGCGGCGAGCGGATGACGCAGTACACGTTCTTCTCGGTCGGCAGCGGCACCGGGCCCGCGACCTTAGCACCAGTCCGCGTGACCGTCTCAACGATCTTCTTGGCCGAGCTGTCGATGACCTCGTGGTCATAGGCCTTGAGCCGAATGCGGATCTTCTGTCCCGCCATAATGGCCTCGGTGTCCTTCGCTGTCGTCTGAAAAAGTTGCGTGCGGCCTGTGCCGCTGTTCGTGTCCCACGGAGCAGACGCAGATGATCTGCGCTTTCTTCCGTGATCTGGCGGTTAGTTCGGTCACTGTGCGGCCGAACCAACTGCGAGATCACGGTTTCTCGTGGGGCGCGGAGGCCGGGCCGTACGGCACGAGCCTCCTCGTGGTGCGGCGGCCGACCCTGGGATGAGGGCCGACCGCCACTCCGCGATCGTACTACTTGATGATCTTGGTAACGCGACCCGCACCGACGGTGCGGCCACCCTCGCGGATGGCGAACTTGAGACCGTCCTCCATGGCGATGGGCTGGATGAGCTGGACGCTCATCTCGGTGTTGTCGCCAGGCATGACCATCTCGGTGCCCTCGGGCAGGTTCACAACACCGGTCACGTCAGTCGTACGGAAGTAGAACTGCGGACGGTAGTTGTTGAAGAACGGCGTGTGGCGGCCGCCCTCGTCCTTGCTCAGGATGTAGACCTGGGCCTCGAACTCGGTGTGCGGGGTCGTCGTGCCCGGCTTGATGATGCACTGGCCACGCTCGACGTCCTCGCGCTTGATACCACGCAGGAGCAGACCGACGTTGTCACCGGCCTGGCCCTCGTCGAGGAGCTTGCGGAACATCTCGACACCGGTGACCGTGGTGGTGGTCTTGGTGTCCTTGATGCCGATGATGTCGACGGTCTCGTTGACCTTGACGACACCGCGCTCGATACGACCGGTGACGACGGTGCCACGACCGGTGATCGAGAAGACGTCCTCGATCGGCATGAGGAACGGCTTGTCGGTCTCACGCTGCGGCTGCGGAACGTTCTCGTCCACCGCGGTCATGAGCTCGATGATGCTGTCGCCCCACTTCTCGTCGCCCTCCAGCGCCTTGAGCGCGGAGACGCGGACGACAGGCAGGTCGTCGCCGGGGAACTCCTGGGCCGAGAGAAGCTCACGGACCTCGAGCTCGACGAGCTCCAGGATCTCCTCGTCGTCCACCATGTCGGCCTTGTTCAGGGCGACCACGATGTAGGGAACACCGACCTGGCGGGCCAGGAGGACGTGCTCCTTGGTCTGCGGCATCGGACCGTCGGTGGCGGCGACCACGAGGATCGCGCCGTCCATCTGAGCCGCACCGGTGATCATGTTCTTCACGTAGTCGGCGTGACCGGGACAGTCCACGTGGGCGTAGTGGCGCTGCTCGGTCTGGTACTCGACGTGCGCGATGGAGATCGTGATACCACGAGCCTTCTCCTCGGGCGCCTTGTCGATCTTGTCGAACGGGGTCGCCTCGTTGAGGTTCGGGAAACGCTCGTGGAGCACCTTGGTGATCGCCGCGGTCAGAGTGGTCTTGCCGTGGTCGATGTGCCCAATGGTGCCGATGTTTACGTGCGGCTTGGTCCGCTCGAACTTGGCCTTGGCCACTGCTCTGTCTCCTTAGAGATTCTGACTTGACTTTCGTCTTCTCACTCGGGTTCGGGGAGCGGATCCCGCAGGACCCGCCAATAGAACCTCGCCCGTATGCCCCGGTGGCGGGTGGCGATCCTCTCGCCGTCCGTCACCGAGGCGGATACCGGGCTTACTCGCCCCGTACCTTCGCGACGATCTCCTTGGCGATGTGCGCAGGCACTTCCGCATAGGAGTCGAACTGCATGCTGTAGCTCGCGCGTCCCTGCGTCTTGCTACGGAGGTCACCCACGTAGCCGAACATCTCAGAGAGCGGCACGAGCGCGCTGACGACACGGTTGCCGCCGCGCTCGTCCATCGCCTGGATCTGCCCGCGGCGACCGTTGAGGTCACCGATGACGTCACCCATGTAGTCCTCGGGCGTGGTGACCTCGACGGCCATCATCGGCTCCAGGATTACGGCGTCCGCCTTGCGGGCGGCTTCCTTGAAGGCCATGGACCCGGCGATCTTGAAGGCCATTTCGGACGAGTCCACCTCGTGGTAGGCACCGTCCTGCAGGGTGACCTTCACCCCGACCATGGGGTAGCCGGCGAGAACACCGAACTCGGCGGCCTCCTGGGCGCCCGCGTCGACCGAGGGGATGTACTCCCTCGGGATGCGGCCACCGGAGACCTTGTTCTGGAACTCGTAGCCGTCGTTGCCCTCGCCCAGCGGCTCGATGTCGATGATGACCTTCGCGAACTGACCCGACCCACCGGTCTGCTTCTTGTGGGTGTAGTCGACCTTCTCCACCTTGCGGCGGATGGTCTCGCGGTAGGCCACCTGCGGGCGACCGACGTTGGCCTCGACCTTGAACTCACGGCGCATCCGGTCGACGAGGATCTCCAGGTGGAGCTCGCCCATACCCCAGATGACCGTCTGGCCGGTCTCCTCGTCACGACGGACCTGGAAGGACGGGTCCTCCTCGGCCAGACGCTGGATCGCGGTGCCCAGCTTCTCCTGGTCGCCCTTGGTCTTGGGCTCGATCGCGACGTTGATGACCGGAGCCGGGAAGTTCATCGACTCCAGAACGACCGGCTTCGCCACGTCGGCCAGGGTGTCACCGGTGGTGGTGTCCTTCAGACCCATCACGGCGACGATCTGACCGGCGTGCGCCGACGAGCGCTCCTCGCGCTTGTTGGCGTGCATCTGGTAGATCTTGCCGATCCGCTCCTTGCGGCCCTTCACCGAGTTGACCACGGCGGTGCCGGTCTCGAGCGTGCCCGAGTAGATGCGGATGTAGGTGAGACGGCCCAGGTGCTGGTCGCTCATGATCTTGAAGGCCAGAGCGGCGAACGGCTCGTTCACGTCCGCGTGCCGCTCGATGACCTCCTCCTCGTTGTTGACCGCGTGGCCCTTGAAGGCCGGGATGTCGGTCGGCGCGGGGAGGTAGGCGACGATCGCGTCGAGGAGGGGCTGAACACCCTTGTTCTTGAACGCGGTGCCGGTCAGGACGGGGTTGATGGCGCTGGCCAGCGTCGCGCGGCGGATGGCCGCGACGAGCTGCTCCTCGGTGGGCTCGACGCCCTCAAGGAAGAGCTCCATCAGCTCGTCGTCGTTCTCGGCGACGGTCTCGACGAGCTTGTCACGCCACTCGCGGGCGACCTCGGCGTATTCGGCCGGGATGTCCACGGTCTCGTACATCTCGCCCTTGGCCGCCTCGGCGCTCCAGAGCAGGCCCTTCATCTTCACCAGGTCGATGACGCCCTTGAAGTCAGCCTCGACGCCCCAGGGGAGCTGAACGACCGCGGGGGTCGCGTGCAGACGGCTGACCATCATGTCGACGCAGCGGTGGAACTCCGCGCCGACGCGGTCCATCTTGTTGACGAAGCAGATGCGGGGCACCTCGTAACGGTCGGCCTGACGCCACACCGTCTCGGACTGGGGCTCCACACCCGCGACGCCGTCGAACACGGCGACGGCACCGTCGAGGACGCGGAGCGAGCGCTCCACCTCGATCGTGAAGTCCACGTGACCCGGGGTGTCGATGATGTTGATCGTGTGGCCGAGCCACTCGCAGGTCGTAGCAGCGGAGGTGATGGTGATACCACGCTCCTGCTCCTGCTCCATCCAGTCCATCGTGGCTGCGCCCTCGTGGACCTCACCGATCTTGTAGTTGATGCCGGTGTAGAACAGGATGCGCTCGGTCGTCGTGGTCTTGCCCGCGTCGATGTGGGCCATGATGCCGATGTTTCGCACCTTGGCCAGGTCAAGAGCGGTCGTGGTGGCCACTTCTCTCGCGTCCTCGTCGTCTCGTCGAACCCGCTGTTACCAGCGGTAGTGGGCGAAGGCCTTGTTGGACTCGGCCATCTTGTGGGTGTCCTCGCGCTTCTTGACGCTGGCGCCGAGGCCGTTGCTGGCGTCGAGCAGCTCGTTCATGAGGCGCTCGGTCATGGTCTTCTCGCGGCGGGCGCGGGAGTACTGCACCAGCCAGCGCAGCGCCAGGGTGGTGCTCCGCGCGGCGCGCACCTCGACCGGAACCTGGTAGGTCGCGCCACCGACACGGCGGCTGCGGACCTCAAGGGTCGGCTTGACGTTGTCCAGTGCCCGCTTCAGGGTGACGACCGGGTCGTTGCCCGTCTTCTCCCTGGCACCCTCAAGGGCGCCGTACACGATGGACTGGGCGATGGAGCGCTTGCCGTCCAGGAGCACCTTGTTGATGAGGGCGGTGACCAGGGGCGAGTTGTGGACCGGGTCAGCCATGAGCTGACGACGGCCAGGAGAACCCTTGCGAGGCATTCTTACTTCTCCTTCTTCGCGCCGTAACGGCTACGGGCCTGCTTACGGTTACGAACACCCTGGGTGTCCAGCGAACCACGGATGATCTTGTAGCGAACACCCGGCAGGTCCTTCACACGACCGCCACGCACGAGCACGATGGAGTGCTCCTGAAGGTTGTGCCCCACACCGGGGATGTAGGCCGTGACCTCGATACCGTTGGTGAGCCGGACACGCGCGACCTTGCGGAGCGCCGAGTTCGGCTTCTTGGGGGTCGTGGTGTAAACGCGCATGCAGGTGCCGCGTCGCTGAGGGCTGGCCTTGAGCGCCGGGGTCTTGGTCTTGGTGACCTTGTCCTGGCGGCCCTTGCGGACCAGCTGCTGAATCGTAGGCACCGCGTCTCCGTTCGTGCTTGCCGGTGATTCGAATGTTGTTGCTTTTGCAGGCACTGCCGGTGTCATGACCTGCGGGTTTTCCGTCCACTCCGACCCACGCGCTCGGGCGTGTCGCGCACTTGTCACGCCACTTCCCGAGGAGGGCCGCTCCGGTGGAGGAAGCCACACGGCGCACCTGTCAACTCCCAGACGGGAGACCTGTCGACGCGCACGCATGAGAGCCCATGAAGCCACGGGCACGAACGGAAAGACTACCGAGTCCAACGCAACACGTCAAAACGGTTGCGCCCTCCGGCCGCCGTTGCGAGCGCCCGTGTTCGTGTCGCGACTCCGCGGCCGATTTCCAGCCGGCCGCTGTCGGGTCCAGGCCACAGTTTACCCGCCCCTGAGGACTTCTCCGGCCGTTCCGGTTACGAGCCCGTGGCTTTCCGCGCAACGTTCCGGTCAAGAAGTCTCCGGACTGTTCCGGACGCGACGGCGCCCGGCCCCCCTCGCGGGGAACCGGGCGCCGTCGTCGATCCGTGCCTGTCGGCTAGCGGTTGTACTGACCGAAGTCGTACTCCTCCAGCGGTACGGCCTCACCAGAGCCGGAGCCGAAGGTGTAGTCGGCCGCGGAGCCGTCGTAACCGCCGACGGTGTACATCGCGGCCTTGGCCTCCTCGGTCGGCTCGACCCGGATGTTGCGGTACTGCGGCATGCCGGTACCGGCCGGGATGAGCTTTCCGATGATGACGTTCTCCTTGAGGCCGAGCAGCGAGTCCGACTTGGCGTGGATCGCCGCGTCGGTGAGCACTCGCGTCGTCTCCTGGAAGGACGCCGCGGACAGCCAGGACTCGGTGGCCAGCGACGCCTTGGTGATGCCCATCAGCACCGGACGGCCGGAGGCCGGGGTGCCGCCCTCGGCGACGCACTCGCGGTTGATCCGCTCGAAGCGGGGACGCTCGACCAGCTCACCGGGGAGCATGTCCGCGTCACCGGACTCCAGCACGTTCACCCGCTTGAGCATCTGGCGAACGATGATCTCGATGTGCTTGTCGTGGATCGACACACCCTGCGAGCGGTACACCTGCTGGACCTCGGCCACCAGGTGCAGCTGCACGGCCCGGGGGCCGAGGATGCGCAGCACCTCGTTGGGGTTGACGGCACCGGCGACCAGCTGCTGGCCGACCTTGACGTGCTGCCCCTCGGAGATCAGCATCCGCGAGCGCATCGACACCGGGTAGGCGATCTCGTCCGAACCGTCGTCCGGAACGATCACGATCTTCCTGGTCTTGTCGGTCTCGTCGATGCGGACCCTGCCCTCGGCCTCGCTGATCGGGGCGACACCCTTGGGGACGCGCGCCTCGAACAGCTCCTGGACACGGGGCAGACCGTGGGTGATGTCCGCACCGGCCACACCACCGGTGTGGAAGGTACGCATCGTCAGCTGGGTGCCGGGCTCACCGATCGACTGGGCGGCGATGATGCCGACCGCCTCGCCGACGTCCACGAGCTTGCCGGTGGCCAGCGAACGGCCGTAGCAGGTGGCGCAGACACCGATCTTGGCCTCGCAGACGAGAGCGCTGCGGGTCCTGACGGTCTCGACACCGGCCTCGACCAGCGCGGTGACCTGCACGTCGCCGATGTCGACGCCGGCGCTCGCGATGACCTTGCCGTCCACCTCGACGTCCTCGGCCAGGATGCGGCCGTGCACGTTGCTCTCGGCGTTCTCCGCCTTGACCAGGTTGCCCTGGGCGTCGCGCTCGCCGACGTGCAGCGGGACCGCGCGGTCGGTGCCGCAGTCGATCTCGCGAACGATGACGTCCTGCGCGACGTCCACCAGACGACGGGTCAGGTAACCCGAGTCGGCGGTCCGCAGCGCGGTGTCGGCCAGACCCTTTCGCTGTCCGTGGGTGGAGATGAAGTACTCCAGCACCGACAGGCCCTCACGGAAGGAGGCCTTGATCGGACGCGGGATCGTCTCACCCTTGGTGTTGGACACCAGACCACGGATGCCGGAGATCTGCCGGACCTGCATCAGGTTTCCTCGGGCGCCCGACTGGACCATCATCCAGACCGGGTTGGTCTTCGGGAACGCCTTCTGCATGTCGTCGGTCACGTCGCTGGTCGCGTGCGTCCAGATCTCGATGAGCTCCTGACGGCGTTCCTCGTCGGTGATCAGACCGCGCTCGTACTCACGCTGGACCTTGTCGGCCCTGCGCTCGTACGTCTCCATGATCGTGGACTTGTTCGGCGGCGCGATGACGTCCTCGATGGAGATCGTCACACCGGCCCTGGTCGCCCAGTAGAAGCCGGCGTCCTTGAGCGCGTCGAGCGCGGCGGCGACCTCGACCTTCGGGTACTTCTCCGCCAGCTCGTTGACGATCGCGGACAGCTGCTTCTTGCCGACCTGCGAGTTCACGTAGGGGTAGTTCGCGGGCAGCGTCTGGTTGAACAGGCAGCGGCCCAGCGTGGTCTCCAGACGGTACGGCTCGCCCGGCTCCCAGCCCTCGGGAGCGGCCCAGCCGCGAGGCGGCGGGACGTCACCCTTCATCCGGATCTGGATCTTGGCCTGGATGTCCAGCTCGCGCCGGTCGAAGGCCATGAGCGCCTCGGAGACCGAGCCGAAGACCCGGCCCTGTCCCGGAGCGTTCTCCTCGTCGTCCTTGATGGTGGTCAGGGAGTACAGACCGATGATCATGTCCTGGGTGGGCATGGTCACCGGCTTGCCGTCGGCCGGCTTCAGGATGTTGTTGGTGGACAGCATCAGGATGCGGGCCTCGGCCTGTGCCTCCGCCGACAGCGGCAGGTGCACGGCCATCTGGTCACCGTCGAAGTCCGCGTTGAACGCGGTGCAGACGAGCGGGTGGATCTGGATGGCCTTGCCCTCGACCAGCTGCGGCTCGAAGGCCTGGATGCCCAGGCGGTGCAGCGTCGGCGCACGGTTGAGCAACACGGGGTGCTCGGTGATGACCTCTTCGAGGACGTCCCACACGACCGGGCGCGCACGCTCGACCATCCGCTTGGCCGACTTGATGTTCTGCGCGTGGTTCAGGTCGACCAGGCGCTTCATCACGAACGGCTTGAACAGCTCCAGCGCCATCTGCTTGGGCAGACCGCACTGGTGCAGCTTCAGCTGCGGGCCGACGACGATGACCGAACGGCCGGAGTAGTCGACACGCTTGCCCAGCAGGTTCTGACGGAAACGACCCTGCTTGCCCTTCAGCATGTCGCTGAGGGACTTCAGCGGGCGGTTACCGGGACCGGTGACCGGACGACCGCGACGGCCGTTGTCGAACAGCGCGTCGACGGCCTCCTGGAGCATCCGCTTCTCGTTGTTCACGATGATCTCGGGGGCACCGAGGTCGAGAAGACGCTTGAGGCGGTTGTTCCGGTTGATCACACGCCGGTACAGGTCGTTCAGGTCCGAGGTCGCGAACCGGCCACCGTCGAGCTGCACCATGGGGCGCAGGTCCGGCGGGATGACCGGGATGCAGTCCAGAACCATGCCGTTGGGCGAGTTGCGGGTGTTCAGGAACGCGGAGACGACCTTGAGACGCTTGAGCGCGCGGGCCTTCTTCTGGCCCTTGCCGCTGCGGATCGTCTCGCGGAGGTTCTCGGCCTCGAGCTCGAGGTCGAAGTTGGTCAGGCGCTCCTGGATGGCCTGGGCGCCCATGCCACCGCGGAAGTAGCGGCCGAAACGGTCGCGCATCTCGCGGTAGAGCAGCTCGTCGCCCTCAAGGTCCTGGACCTTGAGGTTCTTGAAGCGGCTCCAGACCTCGTCGAGACGGTCCAGCTCACGCTGGGCCCGGTCGCGGAGCTGACGCATCTCACGCTCTGCGCCCTCGCGGACCTTGCGGCGCTGGTCACCCTTGGCGCCCGCGGCCTCAAGCTCGGCCAGGTCGCTTTCGAGCTTCTTCTGCCTGGCCTCGACGTCGGCGTCACGACGCTGCTCGATGTGCTGGCGCTCGACCGAGATCTTCGCCTCCAGCGACGGCAGGTCGCGGTCGCGCATCTCCTTGTCGACGTGCGTGATCATGTAGGCCGCGAAGTAGATGACCTTCTCCAGGTCCTTCGGGGCCAGGTCGAGCAGGTATCCCAGTCGGGACGGGACACCCTTGAAGTACCAGATGTGCGTGACGGGCGCGGCCAGCTCGATGTGGCCCATCCGCTCACGACGCACCTTGGCGCGGGTCACCTCGACGCCACAGCGCTCACAGATGATGCCCTTGAAGCGGACACGCTTGTACTTGCCGCAGTAGCACTCCCAGTCCCGGGTCGGACCGAAGATCTTCTCGCAGAAGAGTCCGTCCTTCTCGGGCTTGAGGGTCCGGTAGTTGATGGTCTCGGGCTTCTTCACCTCGCCGTGCGACCACTGGCGGATGTCGTCAGCGGTCGCGAGGCCGATCCGAAGCTCGTCGAAGAAGTTGACGTCCAGCATGTGTTGTTCCCCTCCTCAGCTTCTAGATCAGACCTCTTCGACGCTGCTCGGCTCGCGCCGGGACAGGTCGATGCCGAGCTCTTCGGCGGCGCGGAAGACGTCCTCGTCGGTGTCACGCATCTCGATCGACATGCCGTCGCTGGAGAGCACCTCGACGTTCAGGCACAGCGACTGCATTTCCTTGATCAGAACCTTGAAGGACTCCGGAATGCCCGGCTCGGGAATGTTCTCGCCCTTGACGATCGCCTCATAGACCTTCACCCGGCCCAGCACGTCGTCGGACTTGATCGTCAGCAGTTCCTGCAGGGCGTAGGCGGCGCCGTAGGCCTCCAGCGCCCACACCTCCATCTCGCCGAAACGCTGACCGCCGAACTGCGCCTTACCACCCAGCGGCTGCTGCGTGATCATCGAGTACGGACCCGTCGACCGGGCGTGGATCTTGTCATCCACCAGGTGCAGCAGCTTCAGGATGTAGATGTAACCCACCGAGATCGGATGCGGGAACGGCTCACCCGAGCGCCCGTCGAACAGCCGGGCCTTACCGTTCGCGCCGACCATACGGCCGCCGTCACGGTTGAGGAGGGTGTTGTCGAGCAGGCCGACGATCTCTTCCTCGTTGGCGCCGTCGAACACCGGGGTGGCCATGTTGGTGCGGGGGTCGACCTCGGCAAAACCCTTGTCGCGCAGCCGTTCGGCCCAGGCCTCCTGTACGCCGGTGATGTCCCAGCCTCGGGCGGCGATCCACCCCAGGTGGGTCTCCAACACCTGGCCGACGTTCATCCGGCCCGGCACGCCGAGCGGGTTGAGGATGATGTCGACCGGGGTGCCGTCCTCCAGGAACGGCATGTCCTCCACGGGGAGGATCTTGGAGATGACGCCCTTGTTGCCGTGTCGGCCGGCGAGCTTGTCGCCGTCGGTGATCTTGCGCTTCTGGGCGACGTAGACGCGCACCAGTTCGTTGACGCCCGGCGGCAGCTCATCGCCCTCCTCGCGGGAGAAGACGCGTACGCCGATGACCTTGCCCTGCTCGCCGTGGGGCACCTTCAGGGAGGTGTCGCGCACCTCGCGGGCCTTCTCGCCGAAGATGGCCCGCAGCAGCCGCTCCTCGGGGGTCAGCTCGGTCTCGCCCTTCGGGGTGACCTTGCCGACCAGGATGTCGCCGGGGACGACCTCGGCGCCGATGCGGATGATGCCCCGCTCGTCGAGATCGGCCAGCACCTCTTCGGAGACGTTGGGGATGTCCCGGGTGATCTCCTCGGGCCCCAACTTGGTGTCGCGGGCGTCCACCTCGTGCTCCTCGATGTGAATCGAGGAGAGTACGTCGTCCTGGACCAGGCGCTGGGACAGGATGATGGCGTCTTCGTAGTTGTGGCCCTCCCACGGCATGAACGCCACCAGCAGGTTCTTACCGAGTGCCATCTCACCGTCGTCGGTGCAGGGGCCGTCGGCGATGACCTGGTTGACCTCGATCCGGTCGCCCTCGGCCACGATGGGCTTCTGGTTGAAGCAGGTGCCCTGGTTGGAGCGCTTGAACTTCGCCACCCGGTAGGTCGTGCGCGTGCCGTCGTCGTTCATCACGGTGACGTAGTCGGCCGAGACCTCCTCGACCACCCCCGCCTTGTCCGCGGTGATCACATCCCCCGCGTCCGTCGCCGCCCGGTACTCCATCCCGGTCCCGACCAGCGGCGCCTCACTCTTGAGCAGAGGCACCGACTGACGCTGCATGTTGGAACCCATGAGCGCCCGGTTGGCGTCGTCGTGCTCCAGGAACGGGATCATCGCCGTGGCGACCGACACCATCTGGCGTGCCGAGACGTCCATGTAGCCGACCTCGCTGGCCCGCACGGACTCGAACTCGCCGCCCTTACGGCGGACGAGGACGCGGTCCTCAAGGAACGTGCCATCGGCCGCGATCGGCGTGTTCGCCTGGGCGATGACGTAGCGGTCCTCCTCGTCGGCGGTCAGGTAGTGGACCTCTTCGGTCACCCTGCCCTCGACGACCTTGCGGTACGGCGTCTCGACGAACCCGAAGGAGTTCACCCGCCCGAAGGAGGCGAGCGAGCCGATCAGACCGATGTTGGGGCCTTCCGGCGTCTCGATCGGGCACATGCGGCCGTAGTGGGACGGGTGGACGTCACGGACCTCGAAGCCGGCCCGCTCACGGGACAGACCACCGGGGCCCAGCGCGGACAGACGCCGCTTGTGCGTCAGGCCCGCCAGGGGGTTGGTCTGGTCCATGAACTGCGACAGCTGGGAGGTTCCGAAGAACTCCTTGATCGACGCCACGACCGGGCGGATGTTGATCAGGGTCTGCGGCGTGATCGCCTCGACGTCCTGCGTCGTCATCCGCTCACGAACGACACGCTCCATCCTCGCCAGACCGAGACGGACCTGGTTCTGGATCAGCTCGCCGACCGTGCGCAGGCGCCGGTTGCCGAAGTGGTCGATGTCGTCGGTCTCGACGACGATCTCGCCACCGGCACCCCGCATCGAGTTCTCGCCCGCGTGAAGCTTGACGATGTATTCGATGGTGGCGACGATGTCCTCTTCGGTGAGGGTTCCCTGGGTGATGTCGGCGTCGACGCCGAGCTTCTTGTTGATCTTGTAGCGGCCGACCTTGGCCAGGTCATACCGCTTGGAGTTGAAATACAGATTCTCCAGCAACGTCTGCGCCGACTCCTTGGTCGGCGGCTCACCCGGCCGCAACTTGCGGTAGATGTCCAGCAGAGCGTCATCCTGACCGGCCGTGTGATCCTTCTCCAGGGTCGCCCGCATCGACTCGTAGCGCCCGAACCGCTCCAGGATCTGCTCACTGGTCCAGCCCAGCGCCTTCAACAGCACCGTCACGGCCTGCTTACGCTTACGATCGATCCGGACCCCGACACTGTCACGCTTGTCGATCTCGAACTCCAGCCAGGCACCCCGCGACGGGATCACCTTGCAGCCGAACAGATCCTTGTCCGAGGTCTTGTCGACACTCCGATCGAAATAGACCCCCGGAGAGCGCACCAGCTGAGAGACCACGACACGCTCGGTGCCGTTGATGATGAACGTCCCCTTACCCGTCATGAGCGGGAAATCGCCCATGAACACGGTCTGGCTCTTGATCTCACCGGTGGTGTTATTGATGAACTCCGCCGTGACGAACATCGGGGCGGAGTAGGTCATGTCCTTGTCTTTGCACTCATCAACGGAGTACTTGGGCGGCTCGAACCGATGGTCCCGAAACGACAGGGACATGGTCCCGGAGAAGTCCTCGATGGGACTGATCTCCTCGAAGATCTCTTCGAGACCCGACTGGGCCGGAACGTCCTTGCGCCCGGCCTGGCGAGCCGCCTCGACCCGCCCCTTCCACTTCTCGTTGCCCAGCAGCCAGTCGAACGACTCGGTCTGCAGAGCGAGAAGGTCAGGAACTTCGAGCGGCTCCTGAATACGCGCGAAAGACACGCGACGGGGACCAGCGGGTACGGCGGAGGCGTTGCGCGAGGCTGCCAACAGATGTCCTTCCGAGGGCTCGCGGCGGACTGACTACACGCACGCCAGACGACCATGCATCGGAGCACCAAAAGAAGCGGGTCGTCAAAGGGCAGCGCAAAGGGGCAGTGTAGCCGAAGGGCATACACCTGTCCAGTCCACTCTCGCTGCGCTCTCCACGTTGGTCGCAGCATCGCCCGTCAGAGCCGAAACGTCAAGCCCGCGAGCCGACATTTCAGCCAAGGAACAGCCGAGACGCTGGGAGTTTGCCCATCGTGTGACCTGCGCAACCACCAGCCCCAAGACGATACCCGCGCCTCGGGGAGGCTAACGCCTCGCCCCACGAAGCTTCGAGCGCCAGCCGTGTGCACGACCGACGATCGACGCTGCCGTGATCGATGTACCCGGCCACAAACCAGCTCTAAACGCAGACTTTGATAACAATTGAATGAAGCGCCACGCCCGTCTAGTGAGGTGGCGGGTTCCCCAGCAGGGTGGACAGCTCGGAGACGAGCCAGTGGGAGTCCTGCCTGACCATGACCAGCCGGGCACGGTTCTGCCTGATCTGGCGCCGGGGCTGCTTGTCTCCCGGCATGGTCCGCACGGTGTTCATGTTCACGAACAGCAGCACCTCGACCCGGTCGGCGCGCGCCGACTCGACCCCGGCCCCGGCCACCGTCGCCTGCTGGACGGCGCGCTGCTTCCTGGCCGTCGGCACGAGGCTCGTGGTGAGCTCCCGGTAGTACTGGCTGAGGTTGCCCGTGGTGTATCCACGCGCCCGTGCGAAATCTTGTTCGATAGTACGGTAGTCGTACGACAGCATGTCGGCGGCGACGGAGCGGGCGGTCGCGAGCGCCTCCTGTCCGGCGGTCTCGTCGGAGCGCAACCGGCTCAGGTCCGCGAACATGATCCACACCACCGCGGCGAGCGAGAGCGCGACGGCGGTCATCACCCCGACCAGCAGGAGGGAGACGCGCGTCACAGGACCAGCTCCGTCTTCGAGACGAGCCAGGCCGCCCCGATCTTGGTCACTTCCATGTTCCACTGGTAGAACCGTTCCTGCGGGGGCTGTTTGCTGCCCTCCCAGCGGATGACGGCGTCCCCGACGACCATCACCCTGGCGACGTTGCCCTTCATCGAGACAAGGCCGGAGGCCCGCAGCGCGCCCGTCTGGAGAACCTTGCTCCTGAGCGTGGTCTCCTTGAGCGTCGTGACGTTCCTGGCGTACTCCGCCCTCGCCGCGCCGGTGGACGTGTCCAGGATGCGTTTGATGTCGGAGTCCACGGTCCGGTGACCGACCGAGAGCAGGTCCAGGGCGTGCGTGCCCGCCGCCCGCATCGCGGCCTCCCTGTCGTCGGCCTCCGACTGGGCCTGCGCCAGCGCCGAGCGTAGCCAGAGGGCCGCGCCGAGCAACGCCACGATCAACAGGGCCAGCACCAGCCCGGCGACCCTCAGCGGGCGAGCCCGCCGAGCAGCGTTCACCGCCATGCGCTCTCTCCCATCGCGGGTCCGTCGTAACACGGACCGGTGATCACGTGGCGCCGGCCGTCAGGCCGAAAGCTCCCCGATCGCCGGATCATAACCCGCCAAACGGACCGTCATGGAGAGCTTTACCGACCTCTCCAAGAGTCGCCTTACTGCAACGAGAAAACAATTTTCCTGTCTGGACCGCCGATCCCGTGGCCCACCCGGCCCAGGACCACCGATCTCGCGGCTCGAAGGCCCGCACACCACCGATAAACGGCCCCTCCGTTCCGTGACGGGCCCGCGCGGGGAAACGCCTTCCCCCGCCTCGCCGTACGGCCTCGCCCCGCCTTGACAGACCACACTCCACATCCTTTCGGGGCATTTACCGAACTCAAACCCCAAAAGCACCCATAGCACCATAAACCGTAATAAGCATGGCGTGGGAAAAGCACCGTGGGAGGCCCCGGGCACGGGGAGCCCGCAGAGGGCCGGAAAAGCAGAAAGAGCGGGCCACCGGCACCAGGTGGACCCGCTCTTTCCGTTGAGTCTCGTCGAGCTCTCTACGCGGCTTTCAGGCCGTGTGAGACTACTTGACGGTGACGGTGGCGCCGGCGCCCTCAAGGGCAGCCTTGGCCTTCTCCGCCTGCTCCTTGTTGACCTTGCCGTCGAAGACGGGCTTGGGAGCGCCGTCAACGAGGTCCTTGGCCTCCTTCAGGCCCAGGCTGGTCAGGGCGCGGATCTCCTTGATGACCTGGATCTTCTTGTCGCCGGCAGCCTCAAGGATGACGTCGAACTCGTCCTGCTCCTCGGCCTCCTCGGCGGGAGCGCCACCACCGGCGGCCGGGGCGGCGGCCACGGCGACGGGGGCGGCGGCCTTGACGTCGAAGGTGTCCTCGAACAGCTTCACGAAGTCGGACAGCTCAAGGAGGGTCATCTCCTTGAAAGCGTCGAGCAGCTCGTCGGTGGTGAGCTTCGCCATGATGGTTCCTCCGTATGTATCAAAAAACTGAGAATTCGGGACCGCGGTATGTATGCGCTAATCCCCTGAGTCCGCCAGCGCGGACCTACTCGCCCGCCTCTTCGCGCTTGGCGCGCAGAGCCTCGACGAGCTGAGCCATGTTGGTGGGCAGCGCGTTGAAGACGGCGGCGGCGTGCGCCTGCTTCGCCTTCATGGCACCGGCCAGCTTCGCGAGGAGGACCTCGCGCGACTCGAGGTCGGCAAGCTTGCTGATCTCGGTCGGGTTCATCGACTTGCCGTCGACGACACCGCCCTTGATGACCAGGAGGGGATTGGCCTTGGCGAATTCACGCAGACTCTTGGCGGCCTCGACCACGTCGCCATTGACGAACGCAATCGCCGACGGACCCGCGAGCAGGTCGTCGAGCTCGTTGATCCCGGCCTGGTTGGCCGCGATCTTGGTCAGCGTGTTCTTCACCACGGCGAACTTCGCATGCTCACCGAGAGAGACGCGCAGCTGCTTGAGCTGGGCGACGGTGAGACCGCGGTACTCGGTCAGAACGGCAGCGTTGGAGCCTTCGAAGCTGCTCTTCAGCTCGGCTACAGCCGTTGCCTTTTCCGCCTTCGCCATGGGCCTCCTTCCAGATGTTGCCACCGGCAAGGGGCCACAGACGCAAACAAGCCCCGGGCGCAGGCGCACGGGGCTCACATGAGGAGGTCAGTCCAAATGGAAACTCACATCACACCTACGCGGGTCGTCCACGAGTGGAACCTTAGGTCGTCGAACCATGAGGCCTGACGACAACCGGCGGTCTTCGGCGTTGACAGCATACGCCCTGACGTGAGGAACACCAAACCGGGGACGCCAAACCGGGAAAGGCGACGGCCCGCCTCCCCCGGTGTGGGGCAGGCGGGCCGTACACGCCCCAGAGGGCCTCAGTTGCCGCTTGGAGCCGGGTTCTTCGGCAGGTCGCCCACCTGCTCGGCGGGCGGCGCCGCGATCGTCACGGGCTCGTTGAAGCCCTTGAAGAGCGCGGTCAGGTTGAAGGTCGCACCGTGCTCGGCGCCGCTGAGCGTGACCTTGCGGGGCAGGCTCTGGGCGTCGGCCCACAGGTCGAACTTCACGTCCTTGACCGAGGAGAGCTGCTGCTTGAGCTGCTCCTGCCTGGCCGGGTCGATCACCTGGGCGGCCTCGGCGACCGGGAAGGTGCCGCTGTAGTGGGTCGTCTCGGCTCCGCCGACCGTCTCGGTACCCACCGCCTTGACGTCCTTGGACGTGGTGAGCAACTTGACCGTCCCGGCGAGGTCGAACTGCCTGGCCTGGTCGAGGAGGTCCCTGACGCCCTTCTGGCCCTCGGCGTCGATGTCGGTGATCGAAGCCTTGAGCCAGGGCTTGGTCGCGCCCGCGAACTTGGTGAGCAACTGCGACTTCACGTAGACCGTGTCACCGGTGAAGATCGCCCTTGCTCCGCCGGGGACGTTCTGCCCGTCGAAGGTGATCGTGTCCAGCGTGATGTCGGTCGCCAGTTGGGGCTGGCTCTGGTAGACCACGCTGCCCTGGATCTTGCCCGGGCCCTTCTCGCCACCTGTGGCGTCAAGGACCAGGTCCGCGGAGTACGAAGTGACCTCCCCGGCCCTCTGGGCGCTCTGCTGGACCGCGTCAGCGGCGGCCAGCTTGACGTTTCCGAGGGTGCCGGTGCTCTGCGCACCGCATCCCGTGACCGCGATCAGTGCGGCCGCTCCCAGAGTCAGTGCGGGAGCCAATCGGCGCATTAGTCTTCACTCCTTCGTGTCCCCCGATGGACTTGTTTATGACCATACGCCCGGCGATCACGAGGCGCGTCCTCCATAGGAACGAAGAAAGGCCTCAACCGAATGGCCATTCGGTTGAGGCCTTCCCCAGAAGGCGCCTGCTAGTCGATCAGGCGTCGATCTCGGCGGTCAGCGCCCGCGTCACGTTCGGGTCGACCGGGATGCCGGGGCCCATGGACGTGGAGAAGGTGACCTTCTTCAGGTAGCGGCCCTTGGCGGCGGACGGCTTCAGACGCAGCACCTCTTCGAGGGCGGCGGCGTAGTTCTCGACAAGCTGACGCTCGCCGAAGGACACCTTGCCGATGATGAAGTGCAGGTTCGCGTGCCGGTCGACACGGAACTCGATCTTGCCGCCCTTGATGTCGGTGACGGCCTTGCCGACGGCCGGGGTGACGGTGCCCGTCTTGGGGTTGGGCATCAGGCCACGGGGGCCGAGCACGCGGCCGAGACGGCCGACCTTGCCCATGAGGTCGGGGGTCGCGACGACGGCGTCGAAGTCGAGACGGCCCTTGGCGACCTCGTCGATCAGCTCGTCGGCGCCGACGATGTCGGCACCGGCGGCGCGGGCCTCCTCGGCACGGTCACCGGTCGCGAAGACCAGGACCCGGGCGGTCTTACCGGTGCCGTGCGGGAGGTTGACGGTGCCGCGCACCATCTGGTCGGCCTTGCGGGGGTCGACACCCAGCCGCAGCGCGACCTCGACGGTCGCGTCGAACTTGGTGACGCTGGTGCCCTTGGCGAGCTTCGCCGCCTCGGCCGGGGTGTAGAGGTTCTCGCCGTCGACCTGTGCGGCCGCCGCGCGGAATGCCTTGCTGCGCTTCACTTGCTCACTCCTGTGAATCCGAGTGCCCGTGGTGCGGGCCAGCGCCTGGCCCTTCCACTCACTTCGAGGTTGTGGTGACGGACACAACCACCGTCATGTCCCGTCGTTTCCGGTCCGCTCGGGACCGGATCGCCGCGACGTCAGTCGGCGATCGTGATGCCCATCGACCGGGCGGTGCCGGCGATGATCTTCTCGGCCGCCTCGATGTCGTTGGCGTTGAGGTCCTGCATCTTGGTCTCGGCGATCTGGCGCAGCTGCTCCTTGGTGAGCTTGCCGACCTTGTCCTTCTGCGGGACGGCCGAGCCCTTCGCCACACCGGCGGCCTTCTTGATCAGCTCAGGCGCCGGGGGCGTCTTCGTGACGAAGGTGAAGGAGCGGTCCTCGAAGATGGTGATCTCAACGGGGATGATGTTGCCGCGCTGGGCCTCGGTGGCAGCGTTGTACTGCTTGACGAAGTCCATGATGTTGACGCCGTGCGGACCGAGGGCGGTACCGACCGGCGGAGCGGGCGTGGCCTGGCCAGCGGGGAGCTGGACCTTGACCAGTGCCGCGATCTTCTTCTTAGGAGGCATGGTTCTACTCCGGGTCCTAATCGGGGTGATGCGGCTCCCACGCAGACACGGGGAGCATGTCGGAAGGCCGTGCTTCGCGAGACACGGCCCACCGAACGTCTTAGTTTATGTGATCGGTCAGATCTTCGAGACCTGGTTGAACGAGAGCTCGACCGGGGTCTCGCGACCGAAGATCGACACGAGGACCTTGAGCTTCTGCGACTCGGCGCTGATCTCACTGACCGTGGCGGGCAGGGTCGCGAAGGGACCGTCCATGACCGTGACGGACTCGCCGACCTCGAAGTCGACGGTCGCGGCCGCGGTCTTGACGGTCGCCTTCTTGGCCTCTTCCGAGGGCTCGGGGGCCAGCAGCTTGGCCACCTCGTCCAGGCTCAGCGGGCTGGGCTTGTTCGACAGGCCCACGAAGCCGGTCACACCGGGCGTGTTGCGCACCGCGGACCAGGACTCGTCGGTGAGCTCCATCCGGACCAGCACGTAGCCGGGCAGCACCCGCTCCTTGACGAGCTGGCGCTTGCCGCTCTTCACCTCGGTCACGTGGTGCGTCGGCACCTCGACCTGGAAGATGTAGTCCTCCATGTTGAGGGACTGCGTGCGGGTCTCGATGTTGGACTTCACGCGGTTCTCGTAGCCGGCGTAGGAGTGGATGACGTACCACTCGCCGTACTGGCCGCGAAGGTGGCGCTTGAACTCCTCGACCGGGTCGATGTCGGGGAGGACGTCGCCGTCCTCGTCGACCTCACCGGTGACGGCCTGCCCGGCCTCTTCTTCCTCGTCCTCGTCGACCTCGACGTCGGCCGTGACCTCGTCGGTCTCGGTGTCGGCGTCAGGCGAGTCCTTCGCGACGTCGACGACCTCTTCCGGCTCGTCAGTCCGCTCTTCGCGGGACTCGCCGGCCGGCTGTGGAGACTCGGACACGGTGACTCATTCTCTTTCGTCGATGGGCTGATGAAGTTACGGGGGGCGATCCGCCGGGGTCCGGCCTCAGGCTCCGCCGAAGATCCGCAGCACACCTTCGGTGAGCAACGCGTCGAGTCCGGACACGATCCCGACCATGATCAGAACGAAGACCAGGACGATCGTGGTGTATGAGAGAAGTTCTTTACGCGTAGGCCAGATGACCTTACGCAGTTCAGCGACGACCTGCCGATAGAAAAGTGCGGGAGAAGTGCGCTTCGCCTTCTTCTCACCGCTCGGCTTGTCTGCGGTTTCGCCGCGCGTGTCGATCGCCACAGTCCTCACCTGCTCCGTCGAGTCCAACGCATGTCTGCGGCGCGCTAGACGCCCTGATGCGCGGACCGCTCCTCGCAGGGCACGAGGGACTCGAACCCCCAACCGCCGGTTTTGGAGACCGGTGCGCTACCAATTGCGCTAGTGCCCTAAGACATGAACCACCATACATCGGTTGGACCGAAGTTTGTCCGTGGCTCACGGGTCCGGCCGCCGAATTCACACACGGCGGCAGGAACATGCGGGAGTCTACGTGGGAATGGCCCCCGCGTCGAACCAGCCGAGGACCGCCCCTCGTTTTCCCATCAATCCCCCACGTCACAGCCCTGCCCGTGCCGTACGGGAAAAGCCGGTGACGCGAGGCGGAAGGCGCCTCGTGGGTCTGTAACCATGGAGGCATGACCCGTCCTCGCATCTCAGCGCGCATCTCCGCGATCTCCGAGTCCGCCACGCTCGCCGTGGACGCCAAGGCCAAGGCCATGAAGGCTGCGGGCCGTCCGGTCATCGGCTTCGGCGCGGGCGAGCCGGACTTCCCGACTCCCGACTACATCGTCGAGGCGGCCGTCGAGGCGTGCCGCAACCCCAGGTTCCACAAGTACACCCCGGCCGGGGGCCTGCCCGAGCTGAAGCAGGCCATCGCGGACAAGACGCTGCGCGACTCCGGCTACCAGGTCGACGCCGCCCAGGTGCTGGTCACCAACGGCGGCAAGCAGGCCGTCTACGAGGCCTTCGCCACGCTCCTCGACCCGGGTGACGAGGTGCTGGTGGTCGCGCCGTACTGGACGACCTATCCCGAGGCCATCAAGCTCGCCGGGGGCGTCCAGGTGGACGTGGTGACCGACGAGACCACCGGTTACCTCGCGAGCGTCGAGCAGCTTGAGGCGGCGCGCACCGAGCGCACCAAGGCCCTGCTGTTCGTCTCCCCGTCCAACCCGACGGGCGCCGTCTACTCGCCCGAGCAGGTCGAGGCGATCGGCCGCTGGGCGGCCGAGCACGAGCTGTGGGTCGTCACCGACGAGATCTACGAGCACCTCACCTACGGCGGCGCGACGTTCGCGAGCATCGCCACCGTCGTCCCCGAGCTGGGCGACCGGGTCGTCGTGCTGAACGGCGTCGCCAAGACCTACGCCATGACCGGCTGGCGGGTCGGCTGGCTGATCGGCCCGAAGGACGTCGTCAAGGCCGCGACCAACCTGCAGTCGCACGCCACCTCCAACGTCTCGAACGTGGCCCAGGCCGCCGCCCTCGCCGCCGTCTCCGGTGACCTGTCGGCCGTGGAGAAGATGCGTGAGGCCTTCGACCGCCGCCGTCAGACCATGGTCCGCATGCTCAACGAGATCCCCGGGGTGCTCTGCCCCGAGCCGAAGGGCGCCTTCTACGCCTACCCGTCGGTCAAGGAGCTGCTGGGCAGGGACTTCGGCGGCAGGCGCCCCGAGACGTCCGCCCAGCTCGCCGAGCTGATCCTTGAGGAGGCCGAGGTCGCCCTCGTCCCCGGTGAGGCCTTCGGCACCCCGGGCTACTTCCGGCTCTCCTACGCGCTCGGCGACGAGGACCTCGTCGAGGGCGTCAGCCGGGTGGCCAAGTTCCTCGGCCAGGTCGGCTGAGACCCCCTGCCGGGCGGTGCTGGTACGGCGCCGCCCGGCGGCGGGGCCGTGACGTTCGGCGTGCGGCCTCGCGCGGTGCCCGGCATGCGGCACCATATGGAAATGCCACGCCCGCTCACCGACCTGCCAAAGGCCCATCTCCACCTGCACTTCACCGGCTCGATGCGGCACACGACCCTGATCGAGCTCGCCCGCGAGCAGGGTCTGCACCTGCCGGACGCGCTTGAGCAGGACTGGCCGCCCCGGTTGCGGGCGACCGACGAGCGGGGCTGGTTCCGCTTCCAGCGGCTCTACGACATCGCGCGGGCGGTGCTGCGGCGGGAGTCGGACGTCTACCGGCTGTTGCGCGAGGCCGCAGAGGACGAGGCCACCGAGGGGTCGCGCTGGCTGGAGATCCAGGTCGATCCCTCGGGCTACGCCCACCGCTTCGGCGGTCTGACCCCGACCCTTGAGCTGATGCTCGACGCCGCGCACCAGGCGGCGGCGCACGCGGGCATCGGGATGGCGGTCGTGGTCGCCGCCAACCGCACCAGGCACCCGCTGGACGCCAAGACGCTCGCCAGGCTCGCCACGCACCACATAGACCAGGGCGTCGTCGGCTTCGGGCTGTCCAACGACGAGCGCAGGGGCAGGGCCCGCGACTTCGACGGGGCCTTCAGGCTGGCCAGGCGGGCGGGGCTGCTGGCCGTACCGCACGGTGGGGAGTTGCTCGGCGCGGCCAGTGTGGCCGAGTGTCTCGACGAGCTGGGCGCGGACCGGATCGGGCACGGCGTGCGGGCTGCCGAGTCGCCCCGGCTGATGGAGCGCCTGGCGGACCGGCAGATCACGTGCGAGGTCTGCCCGACCTCCAACGTGGGACTCGGGGTTGCCGAGGAGGCGCGGGACGTGCCGCTGCGGCGGTTGTTCGACGCGGGGGTGCCCATCGCGCTCGGCGCCGACGACCCGCTGCTGTTCGGCGCGCGGCTGCTGCCGCAATATGAGCTGGCCAGGCAGGTGTACGGCTTCCGCGACGCGGAGCTGGCCGAGCTGGCCAGGCAGTCGATCAGGGCCTCCGCCGCCCCCGAGGAGGTTCGTAAGAACGTCCTGCGGGAGATCGACGAGTGGCTGGCCGCCCCCGACCCGGAGCCTACGGCTCCTTGAGGGCCAGGGTGGTCGCGGCGTCGAGGGAGAGGACCTCGGTGGGGAGCGTTTCCTGCGGGGCGGGGATCGAGGCGAGCAGCGGCGGACGCAGGTGGTCGCCGCCCAGGGCCACCCAGGCGTCGCGGGCCGCGGCGAGCAGCGCCAGGCCCTCCTCCGCGCGCCGTTCGGCGACGGCGAGCGCGCCGAGCAGTTCGATCCCGGCTGCCTGCGCCGTACGGTCGTCGAAGAGGCGGGCGGTGCGCAGGGCCTCGCGGGCGTGCTCTCCCGCGGCGGCGAGGTCTCCGCGCAGATAGTCGGCCTGGGCCCGCAGGTGGCACAGGTGGGAACGGGTCCACAGGTCCTCGTAGGTCTCGCAGAGGTCGAGTCCCTCGACGAGGACGCCGATCGCATCCTCGACGTCCCCCAGTGTCAGCAGGCAGGCGGCCACCACGGCGTAGCCGGGCAGCAGGCCGGGGAAGGAGCGGCCCGCTGAGTGGTGGCGGTCGCGGGCGGCCCTGATGCCGAGGACGGCGCGGTCCGCCTGACCCCGCTGGGCGGCGACCTGGGCGGCGAGCTGGGTGACGTAGGCGCCCGCGTGGCCGCCGGGGTCGGCCTCCCGGCACTCGGAGAGGCGTTCCTCGGCCCCGAGCAGGTCTCCCTGGAGGCTGGCGGTCCAGGCGCAGACCCACAGCGCCCTGGTGCGCGCCGGTCCACGCCGCAGGTCGGCGGCCAGGGCGCGGTCGAGATAGCCGCGTCCTTCGGCGTGCATGCCGCAGCAGACCCACAGGATCCACAGCGTCCCGGCCAGTTCGAGGCCGGTGCCCGCCTCAAGGCCCGTCTCCAGCGCCTTGGCGAGGTTGGCGGCCTCAAGGCGGAGCCTGCGGTGCCAGCGCACCTGGCGCCGTGGCCACTCGTGTTCCACGGTGCGGGCCAGGGCGAGGTAGAAGTCGTGGTGGCGCAGCCGTACCTCCTCCTGCTGGCCGAGCAGGGCCAGCCAGCCCGCGCCGAACTCGCGGGTGGCGCCGGGCATCAGGAAGCGGACCCCGGCGACGGTCTCCCTGCGCAGCAGCACGGACTTGTCGACCAGGCCGGTGACCACGTCGACCATGTCCTGGGCGCGCAGCGTGTCGTCGCGGCAGACGTAGGTCGCCGCCTCCAGGTCGAACTCGCCGGGGAAGACCGAGACGCGCGCCCAGAACAGCCGCTCCCGCTCGGTGCACAGCTGGTGGCTCCACCCGATGCAGGTGGCCAGCGCCCGATGTCTCGAAGGTCCCTGTCTGTCCTCGTCAACGAGCAGGGCCAGGCGGTCGTCCAGGGCCGTGACGAAGTCCTCCGCGGGCATCGCGCGCAGCCGTACGGCCGCCAGTTCGATCGCCAGCGGGAGGCCCTCCAGCCTGTCGCACACCTCGGCGAGCGTCTCCTGGGGGCAGGCGTCGCCGAGGCCGGCCAGCAGGGCGTGGGCGTCCTGGGCGGGCAGGCTTGACAGGACCCACAGGTGCTCGCCGGGGACGGCCAGCGACTGGCGGCTGATCGCCAGGACGCGCAGCTCGGAGTCGGCGGCGAGCAGTTCGCTCACCAGGGAGGCGACCTCGTCGACCAGCGCCTCGCAGGTGTCGAGCACGAGCAGGGACCCGGTCGAGAGGGCCAGGGCCTCGGTGACCGCGGGGGCGAGCGCCTGCGGCCCGCCGACCTGGGCCAGCTCGGCGACGTCGATCACCGCGGGCTCCGGGACGAGCGTCCTGGCGAGTTCGAGGCCGAGCCTGGTCTTGCCGACGCCGCCCGCCCCCGAGAGGGTGACGAGCCGTACCCGGTCGAACAGGGCCGTGATCTCCGCGACCTCGTCCCGTCTACCGACGAATGCACTCATTCCGCAGTCTCCTCGCGGCGTGGGCATTCATGCTAAAGGTGGCCGAAGCCGTCTGTGTCCCGGATACGGGCGACAGTGGTGTCCATGTCCATGGCCATTCCCCTGGCGAACGCGCGTTCGTATGCGGGGTCGCCGAGCAGCGTCCTGGCCCCGCGCTCGGTGCGGACCCTCGACGTCACGTACGGCGAGGCCCCGTGGGCGGACAGTCCGGCGGCCGTCCACATCCGCGACGCCGCGCCGAGCAGGCGGGCGGCCCGGTGCCCGTCGCCGCGTGCCACGGCGGTCGCGGCGAGCTGGTCGGTGGCCGCGGCCACGCCGAGCGGGTCGCGCAGGCACCACGTGGCGTCGAGCGCCGCGCGGGCGTAGGCCTCGGCCGCCGCGATCTCTCCCCTGCCGAGTTCGGCGAGCGAGCGCACGTGGTCGCCGTGGGACCTGGCCCACAGCTCTCCCCGTTCGGCGCACCTGGCCCACTGGCGGACGAGCACCTCGACGGCCGGGCCGAACTCGCCCCTGAGGCTGTGCGCCATCGCCAGCGTCGTCTCGGCGACGGGGAGGCCGATGTGGGCTGCCCGTTCCGGGGTCGCCTGCTCGAACAGCCCGGCGGCCTGCGCGGCGAGGCGGGCTGCCGTGTCGAGGTCGCCGAGGACGAGCGCGGCGGCCGCGGCGCCCTGTTTCGCGCATCCGGCGGCGGCGAGGTCGCCCTCGGCGGTGGCCGCCGTGTACGCCTCGGCGGCCCTGCGTCTGGCCGCCGCGGTGTCGCCCGCGGCCAGCGCCGCCCACGAGCACACCCACAGGGCCTTGGTACGGGCGGGGCCGGGGGTGGCCTCCCGGTTGAGCAGCCGGTCCAGGTGCCGGTGCCCGAGGCGGCCCTGTCCCAGGCAGCACCAGACGAACCAGAGCGAGGTGGCCAGGTCGAAGCCGTCGTCGCGGGTCAGCGCGGCCTCAAGGTCGGGCATCGCCTGCCTGGCCCAGGCCGCCCAGCGGGCCTGGCGCGGGCCGTACCACTCGGCCTCCGCCCTGCGGGCCACGGCCAGGAAGTGGTCGTGGTGCCGGGCGAGCATGGCCTCCTCCTCGCCCAGCAGCCGCAGCCACTGCCTGCCGTAGTCGCGGATCGTGTCGAGCATCCGGTAGCGCTCGCCGTCGGCGACCAGGATCGACCTCTCCGCGAGTCCGGACAGCGTGAGCGTGGCCAGCCGTCCGTCGGCGCACACCGCCCACGCGTCGTCGGCGTCGAACCAGCCCTCGAAGACCGACAGGCGGGCCCACAGCAGGCGTTCCCGCGCGGTGCACAGCTCGTGGCTGAGGCCGACCGCGGTGCGCATGCTGCGGTGGCGCCCGAGGGGGGCGCGGCTCTCCCCGGCCAGCAGGGCGAAGCGGTCGTCGAGGCGCTCGGCGATCTGCGGCACGGACAGCGCCCGCAGCCGCCGTACGGCCAGCTCGATGGCGAGCGGGATGCCGTCGAGGCCCCGGCAGAGCCTGGCCACCTCGTGGGGGTCGAGGGTGGCCCCGGGCACCAGGGCCCTGGCCCGCTCGGTGAACAGCCTGACCGCCGCGCAGTCCTCGGCCTCGGCCCCGTCGGGTACGGCCAGCGGCTCGACGGCCACCAGCCTCTCCTGGTCCAGCCCGAGGGGGCCCCGGCCGGTGGCGAGCACCCGGACGTGCGGTGCCCGTTCCAGGACGTGGCGCAGCAGCTCCGCGCACGCCTCGGCGAGGTGGTCGCAGTCGTCGAGGACGAGCAGCAGCCGCCGTTCCGCGAGGAAGTCGGCGAGCACCTCCGCCTGGGGCCGTACGGCCTGCTCGGGCAGCCCGAGCGCGGCGGCGACGGCGTGGCCGACCAGGGCGCCGTTCTGCTCCGCGGACAGCGCGACGACCCACACCCCGTCGGGGAAGGCCCCGCGCAGTGTGGTCGCGGCCCTGAGCGCGAGCCTGGACTTGCCGACCCCGGCGACCCCGGTGAGGGTCACCAGCGGCGAGTGGCCGACCAGTGCGGCGAGTTCGCCGAGCTCCGCCTCCCGCCCGACGAGGTCACCCGTCTCCGCCGGTACGTTGTCCCGGCGCGTGCGCGTCTCCTCCACCGAAATTCCTCGCCCCTCCGCATGAGATGGCCAGCCAACCACGCGGGCGTGGCCGTACCCGCTCCGTGAGGGGTGTGCGGTTGTCGGATCTTCTCCCGTGGCGCATATCTCACGGAGAACCGCAGGTCAGCGGGGTTTCCCTTTGATCTTCCGGGGTCGGATTCCTCCCCCGGTCCGTCCCGGAGGACCTGGTGGCCAGGCGTTTCCTGGGCCGTCGCCGGGGAAGCGACACTAGACTCTTGATGTTTCCCGGCCGTGGACGCCCTCCAGTCGTGGGCGGCACGGCTCCCCGATGAGTGAGCTGGACGGAACCGCATGTCTGGTTATGACCGCGTAGTGCAACCGGCGGCCGGTGACGAGGCCCTGGAGAACCACCTGGGTGGGGACGAGGCCAGGAACTACCGGCAGTACGAGCTCGACATGGTCGCCCCGCACGTGGGCAAGTCCATGCTGGAGATCGGTTCCGGTCTCGGGCACTTCGCCGAGTCGTTCCTGCCCCGCCTGGACAGGCTGGTGGTCAGCGACTTCGACCCCTACTGCGTCGAGCAGCTGAACAAGCGTTTCGCCGAGCGCGACGACGTGGACGTGCTGCAGTTCGGCCTGCCGACGGACATCCCGATCGGCGAGAAGGTCGACACGGTCGTGATGATGAACGTCCTCGAACACATCGAGGAGGACGTCGAGGCGCTGCGCTCCCTGGCGAAGGTGACCGCCCCCGGCGGCAGGATCATCATCTGGGTGCCGGGCTACATGCAGCTTTATGGAGACTTCGACCGCAAGGTCGGCCACGTCACCCGCTACACCCCCGCGACCCTGCGCGGCACGGTCTCCAAGGCGGGGCTGGACATCGACGTGCTCAAGCCGATCAACTTCCTGGGCGGCATCGCCTGGTGGCTGGCGGTCCGCAGGGGCGGTGTCGGCTATCCGGACCCGAGGCTGGTCAAGATCTACGACCGTACGGTGGTCCCGGCGACCCGGTTCATCGAGCGTTTCGTGCGCCCGCCGTTCGGCCAGACCGTCTTCTGCGTGGCGCGCGTTCCGCGCTGACCTGTTTTTGGATGGAAAAAACCCTTTGCACCGTACGGCGGACTCGCCGTACGGTGTTCCACATGTGGATCAACTCCTAAGAAGCAGGCGTCGACCGATCGTCGTCGGTCCGCCCGCGCTCAGCTCTCTGGCCCCGTTCGTCTGACGCGGCAGCTGAGGTTCCGGCACGGCACAGTCCGCGTCGTCATGATCTTCTAAGGAGTCCATATGCGAACCCGTAATGGTGGAAAGAACCAGCCCGTCACGCCCCGCGTCCCGCTGCCCGAGCGGGTTCCGGCGCCCAGGCGAGTGCCGATGCCGCCCGCTCCCCCCAGGCCCACCCGGCAGCCCCGCCGGATCCCCGGCCGGGGCGGTCGCTGAGACGGTCTCACCCGTCAGAGGCGTTCGATCACGGTGACGTTGGCCTGGCCGCCGCCCTCGCACATCGTCTGCAGGCCGTACCACCCGCCGGTGCGTTCGAGCTCGTGCAGGAGCTTGGTCATCAGGATCGCCCCGGTCGCCCCGAGGGGGTGGCCGAGGGCGATGGCGCCGCCGTTGGGGTTGACCCGCTCCGGGTCGGCGCCGATCTCCCTGAGCCAGGCCAGCGGCACCGGGGCGAAGGCCTCGTTAACCTCGAAGACGTCGATGTCGTCAACGGAGAGACCGGCCCTGGCCAGGGCCTTCCTGGTCGCCGGGATCGGCGCGGTCAGCATGTAGACCGGGTCGTCCCCGGTGAGCGTCAGCGTGACGACGCGGGCCCTGGGGGTCAGGCCGTACTCGCGGACCGCCCGTTCAGAGGCGATCAGCAGGGCGCCGGAGCCGTCGGAGATCTGCGAGGAGGTCGCCGCGGTGATCCTGCCGCCCTCGCGCAGAGTCTTGAGCGTCGCCAGCTTCTCCGGGGTGGTGTCGGCGCGGGGGCCCTCGTCGTTCTCGACACCGGCGACGGGGACGATCTGGTCGCGGAAGCGGCCCTCGGCGACGGCCTCAAGCGCGCGCCGGTGGCTCTCGACGGCGAAGCGCTCAAGCTCCTCGCGGCTCAGGTCCCACTTCTCGCACATCAGCTCGGCCCCGCGGAACTGGGAGATCTCCTGCCTGCCGTACCGCTCGGCCCAGCCGTCGCCGAACGGTGAGGGCAGACCCTTCTCCAGGGCCGTGGTGACGTGGGAGCCCATCGGCACGACGCTCATGGACTCGACCCCGGCGGCGACCACGAGGTCCTGGGTGCCGGAGAGCACGCCCTGGGCGGCGAAGTGGACCGCCTGCTGGGAGGAGCCGCACTGCCGGTCGATGGTCACCCCGGCGACGTCCTCCGGCAGCCCCGCCGACAGCCAGGCGGTGCGCGCGATGTCCATGCTCTGCGGGCCGAACTGCATGACGCAGCCCATGATCACGTCCTCGACCGCGGACGGATCGACGCCGGTGCGGTCGACGAGCGCCCTGAGGGTGTGGGCCGCCAGGTCGGCGGGGTGGACGCCGGACAGGCCTCCCTGCTTCCTGCCGACCGGGGTGCGGACCGCCCCGACGATGTACGCCTCTGCCACGGTGCCTCCTGCTCACAGAACCGAGCATTGTTCGGTCACCTGCAGGGTACCGCGCCCGCCGGGGAAGCGGTTCTACGGCCGGTTCAGGACGACGTAGCCGTCGCGGTCGTACACCTTGACGTAGCCGGTGCGCAGCGCCTCGTCCACCCGCTGCTGCTGCACCTCGGGGCCGCCGAAGGGGAAGGTCCAGCGCGTCACGTCGGCCACGATCCAGGGCGCGCCGTGCGCCTGCGGCCCCCACAGCAGCACCGTGGCCCTGGCGCTGAGCGCGGGACCGACGTTGTTGGCCGCCTCGACCACCACCCCGTCGGGGACCTTGGCCACGGCCTCGCGCGCCGCCGCGACGGACGGTTCCTCGATGTAGAAGGACGACTCGACGAGGTTGCCCAAGGCGAAGCGGGGCACGAGCGTCAACCCGATCACGCAGACCGCGAAGGCCCAGTGCCCGCCCAGTGCCCGCGCCTTCTCCGGGGAGCGCCTACGGACCCACCCCGTCAGCCGGTGGACGCCGTCCACGGCGGCGAGGACGAGGATGGCCACGACGAAGGCGTTGTACTGGAAGTCCGTCCCCCACCACTGCGGCCGGTCGGCAAGGAACCGTTCGACCAGCAGCGGGACGGCCACCAGGACCAGCGGCGACAGCAGCGCGGCCAGCAGCATCGGCCACAGCAGGTAGGCCAGGGTGTCCACCTTGATCTCGGGGCTCACCATCTGCCACACCGTGCCGAACGGGTCGCGGACGATGGACAGCGCGACCTCGCCGAGGGTCGCGCCGCGGCTGCCGTACGCCCAGTGGAAGCCCTCGCCACCCGAGCCGATCAGCGGCATCACCACGCCGCGGATGAGCAGCAGCGCGCCCACGCCGAGCAGGACGAAGCCCGTCCCCGCGAGCCTGCGCCTGGTCAGGAACAGGTAGACCCCGAACCCGGCGACCAGCAGGCCCATGTCCTCCTTGACCAGCAGAATGCCCAGCGCGGCGAGTACGGCGTAGCGGATCTTGCCCGCGTCCGCCCGCTCGATCATGATCGCGCTGAGCAGCGGGACGAACGCCACCTCGTGGAAGTCGAACCCCGCGGCCTGGGCGACCGGCCAGGAGACCAGGTAGGCGACCGCGACCAGGTGGGCGGGGACCGGGCCGAGACGGCGGCATGTGTAGTGCCAGACGGGGACGGCGGCCAGCGAAAGCAGCGCCGCCTGGGCGACGATCAGGGTCCGTGGGTCGTTGTAGATCCAGTACAGCGGGGCCAGGACGGCCAGGATCGGCGAGAAGTGGTCGGCCGGCTGGACGAAGTCCATCCCCTGGTTGTAGAACATGCCGACCGAGGGCGCGGTCGGCGGCCCGAAGCGCGCGTATCCCCGCACCGCCTGGTCGAAGATGACCAGGTCGAAGACGCTCGCCTTGAAGGCCGAGAACTTGACCAGGCCCAGCACGCTGTAGGCCGTGGTGGCCAGCGCGACGAGCGCGCCGAGCGTCAGCCCGTGCCGCCGTCCGCGCAGGAACGCGGGGACATCCCGGGTCTTCTGTGTCCTCTCGACCGGCTCCTCGGCGGTCGCGGTCACGGCGCTCATGCCTTGCGGGTGGCGGTCATCGTCGCGTAGGCGATGACGTTGTCGGTGTAGTGACCTGTCGTGTGGTTGTAGGTGCCGCCACACGTGATCAGATGGAGCTGTGGGTTCGGCGATTCGCCGTATACGCGCTGTGTCGGGAACACCGTCTTGTCCGCCTGTTCGAGTCCGCCTACCGTGAAAACCGCGATGATGCCATCCTGGCGCCGGATCTCGATCTCGTCGCCGTTCCTGATCTCGGCCAGACGGCTGAAGACCGCGCTCCCCGAACGCGTGTCCTTGTGGCCGAGCATGATCGCGGGACCGGCCTCGCCCGGCGTCGGCCCCGAACGGTACCAGCCGACCAGGTTCGGATCGCCGACCGGCGGCACCTCGATCGCGCCTTTTTTGTCGAGCCCGACCGAGGTGATGGGCGCGTTGATGTTCAGCCGTTTGATGACCAGGCGCAGCGGGGTCGAGGGCTGCATCGCGGGTACGGCCGGCACGCTCGGCATGGGCGGCGGCGCGGTCGGGTCGGCCCTGAAGTAGGGGTCGGCGGGCCCGGTGGCGTTGGCCGCGCTGCGCGGCGGCAGCGTGGTGCGCTGCTCGGGCAGGCCGTACTCACCCGGGGAGACCGCCATCATCAGCAGGCCGACCAGCACCGTGACCACCCCGGCCGCCCCGGCGAGGACGAGCACCGAGCGCAGGATGCCGCCGCCAGGGGGCCGTTCCTGGTAGGGCTCCTCGTACTCCGGGTAGCCGTAGTGCCCCTGGCCGTACGGCTCGGGCGGCCAGCCTTCCGGTGGCGGGATGCTCATCCGGCGGCCCCGGTCAACCCCGGGTCGCCGTACGGCGCCGCAGCATCAGCCCGCCGATTCCCGCCGCCACGATCATCGCCGTCCCGCCGAGGACGAACATCCTGGCGTCGGGACCGGCGTCCCCTCCCCCGCCCGTCGAGGCGCCGCCACCGGGGGTCTCGGCGACGTGCCCGGACTTCCTGGGGCTGGCGGTCTTGGTCTGGGTGATGGTCACGGTCGGCTCGGGGGTGGTTTCGGTGGGCGTGGGGGTCGGCGTGCCCGTGGTCGTCGAGCTGGTGGGCGTCGCGCTCGGGGTTCCGGTGGTCGCGCCGGTCGGCTTGACGGTGACCAGCAGGGCCGCAGTGGTCGCCTCCGCCTGGTTGGCGACCAGGCAGTCGTAGATGACGGTCTCCGTCCCGGTGCCGGTGCCCGTCTCCTGGCTGATGGAGAAGGCGTCGGGCCTGACCGTGATGACGCCGGTCGCGGTCGGGACCACGGTGACGAGCACGGTGGGCAGCGGGGGCAGCGTGCCGTTGACGGGCACGACCCCCGGGGTCGCCGTGGCCAGGACGCTCTGGATGCTCGTCGTGGTCGGCAACGGCCCGGAGAGCGCCGCGTCCGCCTCGATCACGATCCGGTCGCCCGCCGCGATGGGCACCGGGGCTACCAGGTTCGGCGGCATGGCGGGCTGGCCCGCCTTCCAGGTCACCACGACTGTCGCGCTCGGGGTGGGCGTGAGGGGACCCGACAGGTCCATCTGCATCTTGTAGGTGTTCGCGGTGCCGACGGCCGAGGCCGGGGTGCACGTGTAGGTGACCGGTTTGGCCACCGCCGTCAGTGAGGCGATGGCGGGGACCGCGCCGAGGAGGATGCCCGCGCCGATCATTCCGGCGGCCGTCTTCGCCGCGACGGGACGCCGCGTCTTGGACCTCAGCACAGTTACTCTCCGTTTCGGCACAGCTGACCGCTTTGGCGCGGTTGCCCACGATTCCAGGCGATGGTCACAGTCCGGCATAGATCCTATGAACACAAGCAGAGAGATGCACGGGTGTTGGCAAAACGGGCATAAATTCCGTCCTGCCCCATCAAGTCAGTGCACGCCAGGAAAAAGACTCTCTAGGCGCGCGGTGTTCGGACCACCACCGTGGTGATCGGCAGCTCGAACTCGCCTCCCGAGGTCTCCGGGGTCGAGCGCAGGTAGTCGGCGACCCTGCCGAGCAGCTCGGCGCGGTCCCCCTCGGGCAGCGTCAGCACGTGGGAGTGGGTGGAGATCGTCGCCACCATCGACTCGATGGTCCTGCGCTGGCTGTGCGGGAACCAGGCCTGCTCGACCGCGCCGAACCACGGCTCCCCGAGCGCGAGCGCGTCGGGACGCCACTGCGTGCGGGAGACCGCGCTCGACGAGACCTGCTTCATCCCGTTCACCCACGGCACCTGGTCGTCGTCGAGGTTCCACAGCCCCGCGAGCACCCCGCCCGGCGCCAGGACCCTGGCCATCTCGGGCGCGGCCCGGTCGAGGTCGAACCAGTGCATCGCCTGCCCGACCAGGACCGCGTCCACCGAACTGTCCGGCAGCGGAATCCGTTCGGCACTGCCCGGCAGGGCCTCGACCCCGCGCAGCCGTCCACGGAGCTGACGGAGCATGGCCGGGTCCGGCTCGACCGCGACGACGTCGGTGACGTGCCGCAGCAGCACCTCGGTCAGCTTCCCGGTGCCCGCGCCCAGGTCGAGCACCCGTGGGGCCCCGTGGACCGCGACGGGTTCGAGCGCCCACAGCACGGCGGCGTCGGGATAGTCGGGCCGCTCCCGGGCGTAGGCCTCCGCCTGGTCGCCGAACGACGACGCCCTGCGGGCCGCGGACTCGGGGTTGATGCCGGGGAAAGCGCTGGGTCCACCCATGCCATCACGATATAGGGCCATATTTCCTAGCTCATCGTGAAAAAATGGGTTTTTCTGGTAAATCTGCTGGTGAGCGTGGGTGAACCCGCCGGTAAAGCGGCCATGCCGTCACTGTGCGTGACTGTCGCCTATCCGACGAGCGCCCGCCGGTAGGGAGCCAGGGTCGCGAGCCACTTGTCGAGGACGCCCGCGTCCTCCCACAGGTCGTACAGCTCGTTGTCCCCGGGATCGGCCGCCCGGTCGAGAACTCCGGTGGCGAGCCCGCGCAGCTCCTCGTCCACCTCGAACGGGTTGGTCTCAAGCCATCTGACCGCCACCGGGTCGGTCAGCGCGACGGTCTCGGCACCGGCGAGCCGCGCCACCGCGAGACAGGCCAGCGCCACCCCGCCCGCCATGTCCGGCCCCTCCACGTAGTCGTCCTGGTCGAGAACCTCCCGCAACGCCCCCGCGAGGGCCGTCGCCAGGTCGGCCCTGCCGTCGAGATGACCCAGCAGGTCGAGTGCCCCGTCGTTGTCGAACGGTCCCAGGTCCCAGGCTCCCATGTCACACCTCTCTCTTCGCCGGTTCGCCGATCCTAGGAGCCGCCCCTGACAAATCGCCCAAAGTCGTCCTTCCACCGGAGGAGGGAGCGCGACCGGATCCCCCAGCGCGGAGGAGGAAACGGGCCATCCGCATCCCTACCTTCGAAACATGGCGGACAGAAAGCTCGAACGCACCACGAGACCACGCCCCCGCAGGCTGCTGCGCGCGCTGCTGCGGGCCACGGCCCTGGCGGTGGTCCTGCTCGTGCTGGCCTCGGGGGTGGGGTTCGCCTACGAGTCGAACGCAGCACGGGCCGACGCGCGGGAGCACCCGGCACCGGGACGGCTCATCGACGTGGGCGGCCACCGCCTGCACCTGTACTGCACGGGCTCCGGCTCCCCGACCGTCGTGCTCGAAGCGGGACTGGCCGAGTCGAGCGCGAGCTGGGAGGTGATCCAGCGCCGCCTGTCCGCCCGCTCCCGGGTCTGCTCCTACGACCGGGCCGGATACGCCTGGAGCCAGGAAGGACCATCTCCCCGTACGGCGGAGCGCCTGGCCGGGGAACTACACGCGCTGCTGACCACCTCCGGGGAGGCCGGGCCGTACGTGATGGTCGCGCACTCCTTCGGCGGCAACGTCGTGCGCGTCTTCGCCGACCGCTGGCGGAGCCTGACCGCGGGGCTCGTGCTGATCGACGTCACCGACGAGACGGCCCTGACCGCGCTGCGGATCTCCCAGCCGCTGCTGGCCGTACAGCTCAGTGTCAACCAGTTCCTCGCCCGGGTCGGCCTGCTCAGGCTGCGCGGTGACGCCCTCGTGCCGCCGGAGGCGACCCCGCTGGCCCGCGCGAACGCCACAGTCGTCTACGGCTCGGGCAGCATGGCGGCGGCCCGCGCGGAGGCGTGGGCGTCGGTGGACAGCGCCGCCCAGGTTGCCGCGACGGTCCGCCCCGGGGCCTGGGGCGACCTGCCGGTCACGGTGATCCGCCCCTTGGGGCAGTCAGAGGAGGACAGCGCGCACGCCAGGAGCCTCGCGGCGCTGTCGAGCCGGGGGCGCCTGGTGACGGCCACGACCACCGAGCACTACGTGCAGAACGCCCAGCCCGACCTCGTCCTCGACGAGATCGCCAGGGTGGCCGGGTGATCAGTCGGGCAGTTCGACCTCGTCGCGCAGCACGCTGTAGATCACCGCGTCACGCCAGCGGCCGTTCCTGAACGCGTAACCGCGCAGCACGCCCTCCCGGGTGAAGCCCGCCTTCTCCAGCGCGCGCTGCTCGGCGATGTTCGTGGCCTCGGTGACCGCCTCGACCCTGGCGACCTCCGTGTGGGCGAACAGGTAACGCGCGAGCAGGCGTTGCGCCTCGGTGCCGAAGCCCCGGCCTCTGGCCTCGGACAGCAGGAGGATCCCCACGTTCCAGCAGTGCGAGCTCCGCGAGGTCAGAGCCTTGCGCCAGGAGACGAAGCCGAGCCGCTCCGCACCACAGACGACCAGCAGCCGACCGCTCTCGGCGTCGAAGAAGCCGTTCTCCGCCCACTGACGACGCCACCGGTGCGGATTGGACCACCCCAGCCAGTTGAACACCCCGCCCGCCTCCGGCTCGTTCGTGAACCGCTCAAGCGTCTCCAGGTCGTCCTCGACGACAGGCCGCAACGAAACATGATCAACGCCCATGCCGACACGCTACGAACCACCCGCCGTCCCGTCCAGATGCCCGAAGACCTCCCGCGCCGCTCCAACCCACCCGCCTCGTCGACCAGCCTCCCGACCTCGGGTACGGCCAGCACGATCTCGACCGGGAGACCGGCACCGAGGAAAAGCGCGGCGAGAAGGCCGAAGGGCCACCAGGGAAGATGACCGCCATTCTCCTGGGCTCCGGCAGTGGTTTCCAGCCGTTCCTTGTCCGCGCGAGCACGAGCACGTTGTCCCTGGACAGGGCGGGATCGACGACCATCCGGACTCCGTAGTCGCCATACGAACGATCGTAGCGATCGGAAATTCGTTTTCCTTTTCCGCGTGAAACGCCTGTTCGCCGTTCTCCGTCGCGGCCGGAAAGGGCGGCGATCCCTGCACTACATTTGGCGCATGACCACTCCCCCGTTCCAGGTGATATGCGAGATCGAGCCTCCGACCCGGCCCGACCTGATGCGTGTGCGGCACCAGATCGGCACCCTGAGCAAGGTCGCCGACACCTTCCTGGTGCCCGACAACCACATCGGCCGGGCCACGGTCTCCAGCGTGGCGGTCGCGCACGAGGTCGAGGCGATGGGGGGCCGCAGCATCGCGTGTCTCAACTCGCGAGACCGCAACCTGCTGGGGTTCCGCCGCGACATGCTGACCGCCGCGGCCTACGGAGTGGACCGCTTCCTGTTCGTCTACGGGGACAAGCCCGCGACGGGCAACCGCACCGGCGACCTGAACGTGCGCTCGATGATCGAGGAGGCCCACGCCCTGCCGCACGACCCCGCCTTCGCCGGGGTCAGGCCCTTCCAGGTCGGTACGGCCAGCGGCCTGCGTCCGCTTCCCGCGTGGAAGCGGGCGGCCGACTTCATCTTCGCCCAGGTCAGCTTCTCCCTCGACGCCCTGCTGGAATGGCGGGAGGCCAACCCCGTCGAGGTCCCCGTCTACGCGGGCGTGATGGTCCTGGCCAGCGAGAACCACGCCCGGCGCCTCGCGGCGGCGATCCCGGACATCGACATCCCCGAGGACCTGATCCGCCAGGTCGCCGCCGACCGTCAGGCCGGGGTCGAGGCCGCCTGCGAGCAGGTGCTCAAAATTCGCGACTCCGGCGCCTTCGACGGGGTGCACCTGATCCCGGTCTCCCGCTACCGCCAGGTCGCCGCCCGGCTTGAGGACCTGCTCTGATTCCTGTCGCCTTGTACGGCCTCAGCCGGTCAGCAGTGCCGCGAAGCGGTCGAGATCGACGTTGCCGCCGCTGATGATCACACCGACCCGCCGTCCCGCCAGGTCCCCCGCGAGCCTGCGGACGGCGGCGAGGCCGAGGGCACCGGTCGGCTCGACGACGATCTTCATGGTGGTGAAGAAGGTCCGCATGGCCTCGACGAGTTCGGCGTCGGTGGCGGTGACGATGTCGGTGGCGTGACGGCTGATGATCGCGAAGGTGTAGGCGCCGAGGTGCTGGGTCTGCGCGCCGTCGGCGATGGTCACCGGGGTGTCGATGTGGACGACCCGCCCCTCGCGCAGGGACCTGCGGCCGTCGTCACCGGCCTCGGGCTCCACGCCGTACAGCGCGCAGCCCGGTGAGAGCTCCCTGGCCGCCAGCGCGGTGCCGGACAGCAGCCCGCCCCCGCCCAGCGGCACGAACAGCGCGTCGAGGTCGCCGACCTCCTCGATCAGCTCCAGGGCCGCGGTGCCCTGCCCGGCGATGACATCCGGGTGGTCGTACGGCGGGACCAGCGTGAGGCCGTGCGCGACGGACAGCGCATGGCCGATCTCCTCGCGGTCCTCGGTGTAGCGGTCGTAGCCGACGATCCGCCCGCCGTACCCCTCGGTCGCGGCGACCTTCGCGGCGGGCGCGTCGTGGGGCATGACGATCGTGGCCGGGATGTCCAGCAGCCGGGCGGCCAGCGCGACGGCCTGGGCGTGGTTGCCCGAGGAGTAGGTGACCACGCCCGCGCGCCGCTGCTCCGGGGTGAACCGGGACAGGGCGTTGAACGCGCCACGGAACTTGAAGGCGCCCATGCGCTGGAGGTTCTCGCACTTGAACACCACGTCGGCGCCGACGCTCTCGTTGACCAGGCGCGAGCGCAGCACCGGGGTGCGGTGCGCGTGGGAGGCGATGCGGGCGGCGGCGTCCCTGACGTCGTCGTAGGTCGGCAACTCGAGCATCGGGTGATTCCTCCCGTTCGGCGGCATGACCACGGTAACCGCCCGCGCGCGTCAGGCCTTGCGGGTGGCCGAGAGGGTCGCGTAGACGATGATGTTGTCGGTGTAGTGGTGGGTCTTGCTGTTGTAGACGCCACCGCAGGTGATCAGGCGCAACGTCGCCTCCCCGGTGTTGCCGTAGACCCGCTTCGACGGGAACGACGTCTTGCTGACCTGCTCGACCCCGTCAACGGTGAACTCCACGATGGCCCCGTCCGACCTGGAGACCTTGATCTTGTCCCCGCGCCGGACCTCCTTCAGACGGCTGAAGACGGCCGCGCCCCTGCGGGTGTTCACGTGCCCGAGCACCACCGAGGGCCCCTGCTGCCCGGGAACCGGCCCGTTCTTGTACCACCCGGCCAGCTTCGGCTTACTCAGCGGCGGCGTCTGGATCTCCTTCTTGGCATCGACCCCCAACGCCATCAACGGAGCCAGCAGCCCGATCTTCGGAATGGCCAGCTTGCCCGGCCGTACCCCGGCACTCTTGAGCGGCGCGGGCGGCAGAACCACGGGCAGCGGCGGCGGCGCCGTGGGGTCGGCGGCCGTCAGCGGCGCGTCCGGACCCCCGGGCCCAACCCCCGCGGGCAGCACCGCCACCGGCTCCTGGCCCTGTCCGGCCGCGGGAGGTGCCACCTCCATGGTGCTCGCCGCCTGCGGGATCGGGGGTCCGTAGGGCTCGTCGCTGGCCACCGGTGTCATGTAGGTGAGCAGCCCCGCCATGATCGCCCCGACGCCGCCGAGCGATCCCACCACGAGCAGGGCGGGAAGCAGCCTGCCTCCGACGCTTTTCTGGGGACGGCCGTAGCCCCGGTACGGGTCGTGTCCATCCTGATGGGGAGCCCCTGGGTACATCGCGACGGCCTTCCCTAGTCCTGGCCGCCACGCGCGTGCGCCGCCCGGCGCCGCTTCAGGGCGACCCCGCCCCAGGCGCTGCCGAGCACCATTGCGGCTCCGGCACCGATCAGACCCGGTCCCGAGGGGCTTCCTTCGGGGGCCTCACCGGTCTGCGCGCCTCCCGAGGGAGTGATCACCACCTGCGGGGCGGTGGGCGTGGGCCTGGTGGGGGTGACGGTCGCCGTCACGGTCAGCGTCGGCTTGGGAGTGGCGGTGGAGGTGGTGGTGCTCGTCCCTCCCTGCGTGGGGGTGGGAGTCGTCGAAGTGGTGGGGGAAGGACTGACAATACACGTCGGGGTGGGCGTGGGGGTGACGGGCGGAGTGCCCGTGGGAGTGGGCGTCGGGGTGACCACACGGCACGTGGGAGTGATCGTCGGAGACGGACACCCCGTCGGATACGGCGTTGAGGTGCACGTCGGAGGAGGTGTCGTGGGAGTACACGTCCGGGTGGGCGTGGGGGTACACGTCGGCGTCGGCGATCCGGGGGTGCAGGTCGGCGTCGCCGGATACGACACGGGGGTGCACGTCGGGGTGCCCACGGGACCCTCGCTGTTGGTCGGGGTGGGCGTCGATCCGCTGGAGATCGTGACATCGACCGACACCGGTGCGCTGACGAGCGTGCACGTGGCCCGGTGCTCCTGGGGTGCCTCCGGCAGCTCGTCGGTGATCACCCGGAACGCGTCCAGCTGCGCCCACTTGTCCTGCTCGTCGTTGACGACCTGGACGAGGTGCTTGCCGTACTTGAGGCCGTGGAACCTCCACAGCGTCTGGCCACCCTTGTTGGCGTCGTTCGACGGCGTGCCGTTGGTGTTCTTCGAGGCGTCCACGGAGGCCGGGGTGGCGGGCTGACCGTCGATGTAGAACAGAACCCGTCCCGCGCGGAAGTCCCGCTGCGCGACGTACTCGATCCCGGTCCCGGTGAACGTCATCTCGGCCTTGGCGCCCTTGTCCACGGTCCGGTGGATGTCGTAGTGGTAGTCGTTGTTGTTCCGGGGCTGGTCGTTGAGGTCCTCCCAGTCACCGGCGTACTTCACGCGGGCGAAGTCGTCGTCGTTGACGACGTCCTCGCCCTTGGGCGGCGTGAAGTCCACAAACAACTGCTGGGGCGTAACCCGCAGCTTTCCCGCCCGGTTGGTGTGCGCGGAGTCGGAGATGCTCTCGGGAAGCTTCAGAATCTCGTCCTTGCCGAGTTCCGCCTGCTCGACCGATCCCGACGGCTGGAGGATTCCGTTCCAGACGCCGGACAGTTGCACGTTCCCGGTCACCGTGGCCTTGCCACCGGCCGCGAAGTAGTCCGGGGAACCGAACCTGGCCGCGTCGCCCTTGTAGCCGAGGGCCCACTGGACGTTGAGCGGCTGTCCGACGGTGAGCGTCGTGGGAACGGAAACCCTGGTCGTCAGACTCACCGGACCGTGCGAGGCGACCGAGGTCGGCCCTCCGGTGCAGCTGTAGTCGACCACGAGTTCGGCACTGTTGGCACCGGCCGGGACCGAGGGCAGCACGACCAGCGCACCACCCACCAGGCCCAAGGCCGAGATCACCACGGACCTACGGAGCCCAGATCGCCACACCACCGCACACTCCAATCGGGAGGGGCACCAATTGGGATTACAGACTTAGCAAACCAAGAGTAGATCGTACGGTTTGCACCATCTTGAGCGCAGCGAGATGGAAGATGCAGTTGAAGACCGTGGCGTACTTGTGATCCCCGGCAGGGCCCTACGCGTCTCGTCAACTCGCGTACCTATGGGTAACAGAATCGTATTCTGTCCTCGTATCCCAAGGTCCTCGTATCCCAAGGAGGCAAGCCCATGCGACGAGACCTCTTCGAGGAGGAGCACCTGCTCTTCCAGGAGACCGTGCGCGAGTTCATGGCCCGCGAGGTGGTCCCCCACCACGACCGGTGGGAGAAGGACGGCATCGTCCCCCGCGAGGTGTGGAAGAAGGCCGGTGAGATCGGTGTGTTCGGCTTCGGGGTGCCCGAGGAGTACGGCGGTGCCGGGATCAAGGACTTCCGCTACAACGTCGTGATCACCGAGGAGGTCATGCGGATCGGGGCCACCGGTCTCGGGTTCTCCCTGCACAACGACGTGATGGCACCGTACTTCGTGGACCTCACCGACGAGGACCAGAAGGCCCGCTGGCTGCCCGGGTTCGCCTCCGGCGAGCTGATCACGGCCGTGGCGATGACCGAGCCCGGCGCGGGCAGCGACCTTCAGGGCATCAGGACCACCGCGAGACGCGAGGGCGACCACTACGTCGTCAACGGCCAGAAGACCTTCATCACCAACGGCATCAACTCCGACCTCGTCGTGGTGGTCGCCAAGACCGATCCCGAGGCGGGCGCCAGGGGCGTCTCGCTGCTGGTCGTCGAGCGGGGCATGGAGGGGTTCGGCCGGGGCCGCAACCTGGACAAGATCGGCATGCACGCCCAGGACACGGCGGAGCTGTTCTTCGACGACGTACGTGTCCCGGTGGCCAACCTGCTCGGCGGGCAGGAGGGCCAGGGATTCTTCCAGCTCATGGCCAACCTGCCGCAGGAGCGCCTGTCGATCGCGGTGATGGCGATCGCCTCCGCGGAGACCGTGCTGGCCCAGACCATCGAGTACTGCAGGTCCCGTACGGCCTTCGGCCGGAACATCGGCAGCTTCCAGAACACCCGGTTCGTCCTGGCCGAACTGGACACCGAGCTGGAGATCGCCCGGCACTACGTGGACAGGTGTGTCGTCGCCCTCAACGCCGGGGAGCTGAGCGCGGTCGACGCGGCCAAGGCCAAGTGGTGGACCACGGAGCTGCAGAACAAGGTCATCGACCGCTGCCTGCAGCTGCACGGCGGCTACGGCTACATGATGGACTACCCCGTGGCCAAGGCCTGGATCGACAGCCGGGTGCAGACGATCTACGGCGGCACGACCGAGATCATGAAGGAGATCATCGGCCGCTCCTTCGGCTTCTGACCACGGGCCCGCCGCCCTCCCGACCCGGACGTCGAGAGGGCGGCCCCACCTAGTCCCTGACGATCTCCTCGATCTTGACGGCGTCGCCGTCCGTGATCAGCACCTTCGCCTCGAACGTGACCCCCGCCTTGAGCGCCTTGACCAGTTGCTCCGACGTGCAACGATGCGGGACCGCCCCCTTGTCGCAGACGCTCCCCTGCGTGTCGAGCACAACTGTGTCGGCGGTCAGGTGCACCTCGTGCGGCCCGTCGGAGGTGTCCACCACGACCGATTCCTTGCCCACCGGGCTGAGCCTTCCCGTCACCTCGTCCACCTTCGTGATGCCCCCGCTGCGGGAAGGCGTCGGCGTAGGAGGCGTAGAAGTGGAAACCGGCACGCTCGGCTGGCTCTCGGTGACCGTGACGGTGACCGTGGCCGACGGTGTGGCCGACGGACTGGCCGACGGCGTTGCCGACGGCGCGGCGGCCGAACCGGTGGGAGAGGAGCCCCCCGAGGAGCAGGCCGCCAGGCAGGCGGCGAGCGCGACGGCGAGCACGGAGCCCCGGACGGCCGAAGGAAGGCGTGTCACTTTCACCCATCTACTCACGGACAGCACCATTCCACGAGACACGGCATCGCGGTTAATCGCCGCGAGATCCACACGGCCGACGCATACTGGTCACCGTAGGCTCCCCTGAGGCGGTGTTGATGGACAGCGGACTGATCCTGCTGGTCTTCCTGGCGTTCCTGTTCGCCTGGGGGCTCAACCGGGTACGGCGGGCGTTGCGGCTCAGCACGATCGCCTATGCCGGCATCATGATCGTCTTCATCCTGGTGATGCTCGCCATGTGGGGCCAGACCTTCCGCTGAGCGACCCCGCCCGCCGTACGAGAACCTTCAGATCCGCGACCCCTCAAGCAGCACCCGCGCGACCAGCGCCGGGTCGTCGTTCATCGGCAGGTGCCCGCAGTCGCGCAGCAGCCGCACCCGCTGCCCCGACCATCTCGCGGCCCGTACGGCCTGCCGCCTGGAGAACAGCCGGTCGCGCTCACCCCAGGCGATCGTGATCGGCGTCTTCGGCGGGGCCGGAGGCATCAGCCAGACGAACGAGTCGAGGGTGTCGTCGAACCCCGGCGCCCGCCGCAGCGCCTGCCGGGCCTCGGAGAGGTCCCGCGTGGAGAGCCTGGACGGGTGGGCGACGAGCAGCCCGGCGGCCAGCGTGTGACCGAGCGGACCGGCCGCGATGGCCTCACCCCGCGCGGAGTCCAGCGCGAAGGCCAGTGCCCGCGACGCCCTGAGCACCGCCCGCGAGTAGACCAGTTCGCTCCGGTTCCAGAACCCGACGGGAGACAGCGCGGTAGCCGTACGGACCGTCCCCCGTGAAGCCAGCTCCAGGGCCAGGTGACCCCCGAGGGAGGTGCCCGCGACATGGGGCTCGGTGACGCCGAGCCTCGCGCAGAACGTCTCGACCGCGTCGGCGAGGCTCTCCACCGTGTACGGCGTGCCCGGCGGCAGGGGCGGGGAGGCGCCGAAGCCGGGAAGGTCAACGGCGATCACATCCCGCTCGGTGGCGAGCAGGTCGAGCACAGGCAGCCACGCCTGCCAGTGGTGCCCGATTCCGTGCAGCAGGACCAGGGGCTCCCCTGTCCCGCGACGTTCGAAGGCCAGATCCATCCCCCGAGTGAAGCACCGATCGTCCCCGGCTTCTATGACGGAGGCGCCATGCCCTGACCGCCTCGCCGACACGGGGCGCGTAACCTGCGGGAAATTCCGACCAAGCTCACGAAACCTGACAGTGATCCTGGATCAGGTCAGCGCGACTTGGTGGGGATCTCGAACCAGACGGCCTTGCCCTCCCTGGTCGGGCGGGAGCCCCAGCGCTTGGCGAGCTGGTCCACGAGGTAGAGCCCTCGGCCGCCCTCGTCGTTCTCCCCCGCGCTGCGGATTCGGGGAAGCCGCAGGTCCTGGTCGAAGACCTCGACCCAGACGGACTCGCCCCCCCTGCGCAGCCGCAGGGTGAACTCCTTCTCGCTGACGACCTCGTCCTCGAAGCCCGGGATGTCCCACGACTCGTCGAACGAGATGGGGGTCGTGGTGTCGATCACCAGGTCGCGGCGGGGGACGCTGGCGTTGGCGGCGTGCAGCACGACGTTGGTGACCACCTCGGAGACCAGCAGGCAGGCCAGCTCCGCGCGCTCCTCGGGGACGTTCCAGCCGTTGAAGGCCTCCGCGGCCATCCTGCGGGCCTCGCCGACCATGATCGGCTGGGCGGGGAAGGTGCGCTCCTCGACGTCCAGCTCCTCGCGGGCCGACCTGACGACCAGGATGGCCATGTCGTCGTCGATCTCGCCGGGGACGGCGGCCGTCGCGGTGTCGGCGATGTTCTCGACCGTGTCGTCGGCGATCTCGATGAGCTTGCCGAAGAGCGTGGCGAGGGTCTCCTCGTCGCTCGGTGGCTTGCTGTCGGCGTCGCGCATGGGGCGGCGGTCCACGAGGCCGTCGGTGTAGAGCAGCAGCGCGGCCCCGGCGGGCAGCGTGCGGGTCTCCTCCTTGTAGACCAGGTCGGCGTTGATGCCACGGGCGCGGACGCCCAAGGGCTTGCCGACCTCCTCGATCTCCAGCTCGGTGCAGGTGCCGTCCACGAGGAGCAGCGGCGGGGCGTGCCCGGCGTTGGCGAAGGAGAGCTGCCGTGACCAGGCGTCGTAGACGAGGTACTGGCAGGTCACGATGGGCGGGACGCTGATGTCGGCGCCGCTGTCGTCCCACTCGGGGGTGGCGATGCTGTGGGTCCAGTCGTCGAGCCTGGCGAGGATCTCCGCGGGCGGCTTGTCGTCCTGGGCGAAGGCCCGCAGCGCGGCCCGTAGCTGGCCCATGACGGCGGCGGCCTTGGCTCCCCTGCCCTCGACGTCGCCGATGACGATGCCGACCCGGCCCGCCGACAGCGGGATGACGTCGTACCAGTCGCCGCCGACCTGGGTCTGGATGCCCTGGCCGTGCGAGGCGAGCGGCGCCGCGGGGAAGTAGCGGACCGCGATCTCCAGGCCGTCGAGCTCGGGCAGCGGCTGGGGGGGCAGCAGGTTCTTCTGGAAGGACTCGGCGGTGTGGCGCTCCTCCTCGAACAGCAGCGCGTTGTCCACCGCGAGCGCGACCCGGGTCGCCACGGCCCCGACGAAGTCGCGGTCGAAGGCGTCGTAGTGCGGGCTGCGCCGGTCGGTCAGGTTGGACAGGCCGAGGTACATCAGCCCGAGGATCTCGCCGCGCACGCACAGCGGCGCCACGATGGCCGAGGTCATCCCTATCTCGGCGGCGAGGCGGGTGTTGGCCTCCCCCGGGCTCGGATAGTTCGTCTGGGAGAAGTCCTCGACGAGGATCGTCTCCTGGCGCCGCAGCGCGATGTCGGCGTAGTGCCCGGTCGGGTAGTTGATGTCGGCACCGACGGGGGCCCAGGTGTTGGGCGGCGGGCTCCAGCCCTGGACGTGGCTAGAGACCTTCCTGGTCAGCCTGCCGTTGTCCATGAGCTCGATGAAACAGTGGTCGGCGAACTGCGGGACGAGCATCTCGGCGACGCGGTTGAGCGTCTCCTCGACGTACAGCGAGCCCGCGAGGCGCTCACCGATCCGTTCGAGCAGGCCGTAGCGGTCCTTCTCGCGCTCGTTGCTGCGCATCGCCTCCCTGGCGGTGATGACGATGCCGGTGACCGAGCCCGACGGGTGACGCAGCGGCACCGCCTGGGCCCGGACGTAGATGATCGTGCCGTCTCCGCGCTTGACGTCGAAGGTGCCCTCCCACACCCCGCCCTTGAGCACGTGCTTGGCGAGCTCGACGGCGAGGGGGTGGTCCTTCTCCATGATCCCCAGGGAACGCGACTGGTCCCGGGCCGCGGGGCCCGGCCTGCCGAACAGTCGCTCCGCGAAGGGGTTCCAGTAGACGACGTTGCTGAAGCGGTCGGTCACGACCACCGCCATCTCGGCATGGTCGAGGACCGAGTGAGCCGAGAGGTGGTCGGCGGTGTCCTGTGAGAGATCCCCCCACCGTTTCATCCAGCGACCACCCCTTGGGGACGGCTTTGCGCAAAGCGAACCACGGTTGCTCCTGCTGCGGTCTCGGCAGGGGAGTGGAGGGTCTCCCGGGGGGAATTCAACCAAGCAGATGGATCTTGGTCATCGGGTGGAGACGAAAACATGCGCGGCGATGTCTCGCGGGAGGTCCGCCAGAGTATTCTCCGCCTTGTCGTCACCTGTCACCCGCACACCGTCGTCGCTTGCCGCGAGCGTTACCTCGCGTCCGGGTTGTATCCCAACTTGCTTGAGTTTAAGCATCACAGCCGGATCACTTTGCACTTGTTCGCTAATTCGGCGGACGACAACGGGTATATCCCTGGGTCCGGCCAACGCCGCCATCGACGGCAGCGACTGCCAGGCACCGCTGTCCTGGCCCGTGACGCCCAGCTCCTCAAGGCCGGGGATGGGATTGCCGTGCGGGTCCTCCGTCGGGTTGTTCAGCAGGGTGACCAGCCGCGCCTCCACGGACTCGGACATGACGTGCTCCCAGCGGCAGGCTTCGACATGCACCTCCTCCCAGGGCAGGCCGATCACCTGGGTGAGCAGGCACTCGGCGAGGCGGTGCTTGCGCATGACGCGCGTGGCGAGCGTGCGTCCCAGGTCGGTCATCGTCAGGTGCCGGTCTCCCTCAACCCTGACCAGGCCATCGCGCTCCATGCGGGCCACCGTCTGGCTGACGGTGGGTCCACTCTGCTGAAGCCGCTCGGCGATGCGCGCACGGAGAGGGGTGATTCCCTCCTCCTCCAACTCGAAGATCGTGCGGAGGTACATCTCCGTGGTGTCGATCAGGCCGTGTGCGGTCAAGGCTCCTCCCGTCCTTATCTCGTTCCAAGGCCCTGTCGCGGCGTCCTCCCCTGGGGACAGCGATGGACCGAAAGTCCTCAGACCCTGACCCTATTGCGAGATCCGCCCACAGCGGCCATCGATGGCAACATCGAGGAGAGGTAAATCCTTCCCAACCTGCCCAAACGCTGAGATCACTCAGACGCTTCGGGCCGCGGAACGGTAGTTCCTGAAGGCCGGTACGGCCAGCCCGACCAGGAGCACCACCACGGCGCACGCGATTCCCCCGCCGATCCAGGAGGCCGTCGCGCCGAACCACACGGCCGTGGCGCCCGCCCTGAGGTCGCCGAGTCTGGGGCCACCGGCGACCACGACCATGAACACGCCCTGCATGCGTCCGCGCATGTCATCGGGGGCGTGGGTCTGCAGGATCGTCTGCCGCCACACGGCCGAGATCAGGTCGGCGGCGCCGCCGAGGGCCAGCAGGGCGACCATCAGCCACAGTTGGCCGGCCAGTCCCGCCAGGGCCACGCTGACGCCCCAGGCGGCGATCACGAACGTCAGGGCGAGCCCCTGACGGCTGATCCTGCCGACCCAGCCGGACAGCAGGCCGCCGAGGACCGCGCCGATCGAGATGCTCGCCGAGAGCCAGCCGTACGCGAGCAGGTCGCCGCCGAAGCGCTCGGCGACGATCTCGGGGAACAGCGCCCTGGGCATCGCGAAGGCCATGGCGATGATGTCCACGACGAAGGACATCATCACCACGGGGTGGCCGGAGATGTAGCGCAGGCCGTCGATGACGGAGCGCAGTCCCGGCTGGGTGACCACGCCGACCGGTTCGAGGCGCGGCAGCCGTACGGCGGCGTAGAAGCCCGCGCCGAACAGCAGCGCGTCGATCAGGTAGGCGGTGGCGACGCCGCCCTGGGCGAGCACGACGCCGGCGATCAGCGGGCCGATCACGGTTCCGAGGCTGCTGACCAGGAAGTTGAGGGTGTTGGCGGCGGGGACGAGGTCGGTCGGGACGAGTCTGGGGATGATCGCTCCCCTGGTCGGCCCGGTGATGGCGAAGCCGGTGGCGTGCACGGCGACGGTGGCCAGGAGCAGGCCGACGTTCGAGACCTGCAGGACCGCCTGGGCGAGCAGGGCCAGCGTCGCGCTCCAGGCGATCAGGGATCCGATCAGCAGCAGCCTGCGCCGGTCCACGGCGTCGGCGACGGCCCCGCCCCACAGGCCGAAGACGATCAGCGGGACCAGGTTGGCCGGGCCCAGCATGCCGACCCAGAGGGAGGAGTCGGTGATGCCGTAGATCTGGGCGCTGACCGCGACCGAGGTGAGCTGGAAGCCGATGAACGAGACGCCCTGGCCCATCCAGAGCCGCCGGTAGGCCGGGACCCGCAGCGGACGGGTGTCCACCGCGAGTCTTCTGACGAGATCCCTGACTGCCACATTTCCCCCTCAGCCCTTCGGACATATGGGGATATATCAGTAATGGCCAGGTAACAAGTCAGGGGGCCAGGCGTTCGACGGTCCACGAGGAGCCCGCGCGACGGTAACGGAGGCGGTCGTGCATGCGGTCCAGTTGCCCCTGCCAGAACTCGACCTCCGACGGCACGACCAGGAAACCGCCCCAGAAGTCGGGCACCGGCGGGTCCTCCGGCCAGCGCTCGGCCAGCTCCTCGTAGCGCTCGTCCAGCTCCCGCCTGGACTGCACGACGGCCGACTGCCGCGAGGCCCAGGCCCCGATGCGCGAGCCGTACGGGCGGGACCTGAAGTAGGCGGCCGACTCCTCGCGCGGCAGCCGTACGACGCGGCCCTCGATCCTGACCTGGCGGCGGATGGAGTGCCAGGGGAACAGCAGGCTGGCCCTCGGGTTCTCCGCGAGGTCGCGGCCCTTGCGGGACTCGTAGTTGGTGTAGAAGACGAAACCGTTCTCGTCGTAGCCCTTGAGCAGGACGGTCCTGGCCGTCGGCCTGCCCCCCGCGGAACTGGTCGCGACGACCATCGCGTTCGGCTCGGGAAGCTCCGCGGCCACGGCGTCGTCGAACCATCGGGCGAACTGGGAGACGGGGTCGGGGGCGAGATCCTCCTCAAGGAGAGGAAGACCTTCGTAGGTGCGGCGAAGCCCGGCGAGCGAAGGCGGGCGCGAGGTGGCATCCACGGGAAGGTATTCTCCCGTGCTTGACGGAGAGCATGCGCACCGCCCCCACCTGGGACGATCGCGTTCCGGCGGGTCCGGCGGCACACCACCGCGCCCCAGGGGGTTGAATATGACCCGCCGGTATCTCGACATCAAGGCTTTGACTTCAAGAAAGGGAGGCGGCCGAGAATGTCCGACTTCAAACCCGGGCTCGAAGGCGTGGTGGCCTTCGAGACGGAGATCGCGGAACCGGACAAAGAAGGGGGCGCCCTTCGTTACCGGGGCGTCGACATCGAAGAGCTGGTCGGCCGCGTCTCCTTTGGACACGTGTGGGGCCTGCTCGTCGACAACACGTTCCAGCCGGGCCTGCCCCCGGCCGAGCCGTACCCCATCCCCGTCCATTCAGGTGACATCCGCGTCGACGTGCAGAGCGCGCTGGCCATCCTGGCCCCCGCGTACGGCTTCCGCCAGCTGCTCGACATCGACGCCGACCAGGTGCGCGCCGACCTCGCGCGCGCCAGCGTGACCGCCCTCAGCTTCGTGGCCCAGTCGGCGCGTGGCCTCGGCCTGCCGATGGTCCCGCAGAGCGAGGTCGACAAGGCGGAGAGCATCGTCGAGCGGTTCATGATCCGCTGGCGTGGCGAGGCCGACCCCAAGCACGTCAAGGCCATCGACGCCTACTGGACGTCGGCCGCCGAGCACGGCATGAACGCCTCGACCTTCACCGCCCGGGTGATCGCCTCGACCGGCGCCGACGTCGCGGCGGCGCTGAGCGGCGCGGTCGGCGCCATGTCCGGTCCGCTGCACGGGGGCGCCCCCGCCCGCGTGCTGCACATGATCGAGGGCGTCGAGAAGCTGGGCGACGCCAGGAAGTGGGTCCAGCAGGAGCTGGACGGCGGCCAGCGGCTCATGGGCTTCGGTCACCGGGTCTACCGGGCCGAGGACCCCAGGGCCCGTGTGCTGCGCCGTACGGCCAAGGAGCTCAACGCGCCTCGCTACGAGGTCGCCGCCGCTCTTGAGCAGGCCGCGCTTGAGGAGCTGCACGCCCGCAAGCCCGACCGGGTGCTCGCCACCAACGTCGAGTACTGGGCCGCGGTCATCCTGGATTTCGCCGAGGTTCCCTCCAACATGTTCACCTCGATGTTCACCTGCGCCCGCACCGCGGGCTGGGCGGCTCACATCCTGGAACAGAAGCGCACGGGCAGGCTGGTCCGCCCCAGCGCCAAGTACGTGGGCCCGCCGCAGCGCTCGATCAACGACGTGCCCGGCGCCGCCGAGGTTCTCAACTCGTTCTGATCCCCCACCTGGTCTGGTACGGCTGTCGCGCGACGCACCTCGCGCGGCAGCCGTCTCGCGTTACCGGGAGATTTCGGTCTCACCTGGTACGGCACGCACGTCTCGAAATACGGACCCCGGACAGGATCGCGCGGCGGGCTCAGTAGGCTGGTCAGGTGGCTGACATCGTGATTCCCTCTGACATCAAGCCCGCCGACGGCCGTTTCGGCTGCGGGCCCTCGAAGGTACGACCCGAGCAGCTGGCGGCCCTCGCCGCCTCCGGTTCCACGCTGATGGGCACCTCCCACCGGCAGAAGCCCGTCAAGTCGCTCGTGGGGCGCGTCCGCGCGGGCCTGCGGGAGCTGTTCTCCCTCCCCGAGGGGTACGAGGTCGTCCTCGGCAACGGCGGAACCACCGCGTTCTGGGACATCGCCGCCTTCGGGCTCGTCCGTGAGAGGTCGCAGCACCTGCACTTCGGCGAGTTCTCCTCCAAGTTCGCCTCCGTCGTGGCGAAGGCCCCGTGGCTGGGCGACCCGACCGTGATCAAGTCCGAGGTCGGCAGCCACCCCGAGGCCCGTCTTGAGGAGGGCGTGGACGTCTACGCGCTCACCCACAACGAGACCTCGACCGGTGTCGCGATGCCGATCAGGCGGGTCGGCGAGGAGGGTTCGCTGGTCCTAGTCGACGCCACCTCCGGCGCGGGCGGCCTGCCCGTCGAGGCGAGCGAGTTCGACGTCTACTACTTCGCGCCGCAGAAGAGCTTCGCCTCGGACGGCGGCCTGTGGCTGGCCCTGATGTCCCCGGCCGCGCTGGCCAGGGTCGAGGAGATCTCCGGCAGCGGCCGGTACGTCCCCGAGTTCTTCAGCCTGCCGACGGCGATCGACAACTCCGTCAAGGACCAGACCTACAACACCCCGGCGGTGGCGACGCTGTTCCTGCTGGCCGACCAGCTCGACTGGATGAACGGCAACGGCGGCCTGGCCTGGACCACCGCCCGCACCGCCGACTCGGCCCAGCGGCTCTACACGTGGGCGGAGAAGACCTCCTACACCTCGCTGTTCGCCGCCCCCGAGTTCCGCTCGAACGTGGTCGGCACCATCGACTTCTCCGACGAGGTCGACGCCGCCGAGGTCGCCAAGGTCCTGCGCGCCAACGGCATCGTGGACACCGAGCCCTACCGCAAGCTCGGCCGCAACCAGCTGCGCATCGCGATGTTCCCGGCCGTCGACCCCGACGACGTCGAGGCGCTGACCAGGTGCATCGACCACGTGGTCGAGCGCCTCTAGCCGCTCCCCCGCCCCGTCTCCCGGTGGTCAGAACTCGTCGGCGCCCGTGACCTGCGCCACGACGAAGACGTGCCGGGAGGCGGCGCAGATCGTCTCAAGGGCGTGGACCGGGGTGCCGTCGTCGCCGTAGCCCGTGCGCAGCACCCGCACGATCCACTCGCCGGGGCCGAGCTCCAGGGTCGCGGCCTCGAAGGCGGTCGGCGGGCGGGCCACCAGCTCCTCCTCGGCGTGGCCGAAGCGGTGGCCGAGGGCCTCGATGCCCGCCTGCAGCGTCGGCCGTACGAAATCGGGATCGCACAGCGGGGTGCCGCCGAACAGGTCGAGCCTGAAATAGCTCGTGGCGATCCGCACCGGAATGTCATTGGCGAGCAGTAGCTTCCTGCGGGCCAGGACGTCGGTGCCGGGCTCGACGCGCAGCGCCGCCGCGACGTCGGCGGAGGCGGGTTCGGGGCCGACATCCAGCATGCGACGGCCCGGGGTAACGCCCTGCGCGGCGGCCTCGGTCATGAAGAGCGACGCCGAGGCCCGTACGGCGGGCTGGGTCGGCAGTGCGCGCCGTACCACCACGCGGGGCTCCGTGTGGCTCGCAGAGCCACTTTCCTGGCGCGGGTCCGCTATCTCCTGAGATTCCACTGAAAGTCCCTCCACAGCGTTTCTGGCACCGGCTGGAGCCATCCCCGTGGTCCGACACCGGCGAGAAGTCAGTAGGCGAGTGGCGCGGGACGTCTGCGGCGCAGCGCCCAGGCCGCCAGGACACCGCCGACCAATCCGAACAGGTGCCCTTGCCAGGAGATGCCCGCCTCGCCCGGCAGCACGCCCCAGATGATCGAGTAGTACGCCACGGCGACGCCGATGCCGATGACGATGTCGAGGGCACGCCGGTCGAACAGGCCCCTGGCCACCACGAAGCCGAAGTAGCCGAAGACCAGCCCGCTCGCCCCGACCGTGATGACGTACGGCGAGCTGGTGAACCAGACGCCGAGGCCGCTGACCACGATGATGATCAGGCTAGCGAGCAGGAACCTGCCGATCCCGCGCAGCGCGGCGAGGAAGCCGAGGATCAGCAGGGGCAGCGAGTTGGCCATCAGGTGGCCGAAGCCCGCGTGCAGGAACGGCGCCAGGAAGATGCCGCCGAGGCCCTCGACGTCCCACGACCTGATGCCGTAGGCGTCGAAGTCGGCGGGCAGCACGTAGTCGGCGACCTCGATCGCCCACATGCCCGCGACCAACACGATGATGAGCATCGCGGCTCCGGCCGCGCCCGCGGCCAGCTCACCCGCCCTGCGCCTGAACCGCTCCCCGGCGGGCCGCTCGGCCGGGGAGAACCGGGTGCCGTAGGTGTCCAGTGGGTCGTCCATGCACTCTCCTGGCCTTCGGGGGGCGGTCGGGGTGTCGGGGTGGGGGTCAGGTGCCCTGGCCGTGCCCTTCCACACCTACGCCGTACGCCCTTCCACCGTACGCATTCCAGGCCACGAACGCGCCGGGCGCGGCCCGTCGGACCGCGCCCGGCGCCGTGAGAGGTCCTACTCGCCCTTCCAGACCGGGGCGCGCTTCTCGGCGAAGGCCGCGGCGCCCTCCTGGGCGTCCTTCGACGCGAACACCGGGTCGATGATCTCCGCCTGCCTGGCGAACATCTCCCCCGCGCTCCAGTCGGCGGACTCGACGATCACCCGCTTGGTCGCGGCGAGCGACAGCGGGGCGTTGCCCGCGATCCGCTTGGCCAGCTCGACCGCCCTGGTCAGCGCCTCGCCCTCGGGCGTGACGTGGTTGACCAGGCCGACCTCGCTCAGCCGGGAGGCGGGGAAGTGGTCGCCGGTCAGGGCGATCTCCATCGCGACGTGGTACGGGATGCGCCGGGGCAGCCGCATCACGCCGCCCGCCGCCGCGACCAGGCCCCTCTTGGGCTCGGGCAGCCCGAAGACGGCCTTCTCCGAGGCCACGATGATGTCGCAGGCAAGCGCGAGCTCGAAGCCCCCGGCCAGGGCGTAGCCCTCGACGGCGGCGACGATCGGCTTCCTCGGCGGCGCCTCGACGATGCCGCCGAAGCCCCGGCCCTCAAGGAAGGGCAGGTCGCCCTTGAGGAAGCCCTTCAGGTCCATGCCCGCGCAGAAGGTGCCGCCCGCCCCGGTCAGCACGTAGACCGAGACGTCCGCGCGCTCCTCGAACTCGTCGAGCACCGCGGCGATCCCCCTGGCGACCGCGCCGTTGATCGCGTTCCTGGCCTGGGGGCGGTTGATCGTGATGACCGCGACGCCGTCGCCGACCTCGGCCAGTACCTCGTCAGACACCGGTTGACTCCTTCGGCCGGAAGCTACTTGGGCTGGAAACGGATGCCGCCGTCGAAGCGGACGGTCTCGGCGTTCATGTAGTCGTTCTCGATCAGGGAGCGCACGAGCTGGGCGAACTCCTCCGGCCTGCCCATGCGCTTGGGGAAGACCACGGGGGCGACGAGCTTGGCCTTGAACTCCTCCGCGTTGGCGTTGAAGGCGTAGATCGGGGTGTCGATGATGCCGGGGCAGATTGTGTTGACGCGGATGCCGACGGGCGACAGGTCGCGCGCGGCGGGCAGGGTCATGCCGACGATGCCGCCCTTGGACGCCGAGTAGGCCACCTGGCCCGTCTGTCCTTCGAGCGCCGCGACGGAGGCGGTGTTGACGATCACGCCGCGCTGGCCGTCCTCGTCGACCGGGTCGGTCTTGGCGATGGCGGCGGCGCCGACGCGCAGGAGGTTGAAGGTGCCGATCAGGTTGACCTCGATGACCCTGCGGTAGGAGGCCAGGTCGTGCGGGGTGCCGTCCCTGTTGACCGTACGGCCCGCCCAGCCGATGCCCGCGCTGTTGACCACGACGCGCAAGGGCTTGCCGGTCGCGACCGCCGCGTCGACCGCCGCCTGCACCTGCTGCTCGTCGGAGACGTCGGTCTTGACGAAGACCCCGCCGATCTCGTCGGCGACGATCTTTCCGCGCTCCTCGTTGAGGTCGGCGACGACCACGGTGGCGCCGTGTGCGGCGAGATGACGGGCCGTGGCCTCACCGAGGCCGCTGGCACCGCCCGAGATGACTGCTGCTGCTCCGTTCAGGTCCATGAGCGGACTCTAACGCGGCTACCGAATGAAGTTCTACCAGGGGGTGGTCGTTCGGCAGGTCGCCTCACGCTCCGTGACGCTCAGCCCGCGCCGACCGCGGTGCCGACGTCGGGATAGACCTTGATGCGGCGGTCGAGACCGGTGGTGCGCAGGATCCTGGCCACCGGGGCCTGCGGGGCGGCGAGGCTGACACCGCCGCCCTCGCCCGTGGCCAGCCGCCAGGCCTCGATGAGCACGGACAGGCCGCTTGAGTCCATGAACGACAGCGCCGTCAGGTCGAGGATCAGCCGGGACCCGTCGAGCTTGATGGCATCGCGAACCTCGTCCCGCAGAAAGGGGGCGGTGAACAGATCGAGTTCGCCCTCGACGGCCACCACCACGGCGTCGCCGACGGCGCGGCGAGCCAGCCGTAGCTTCATCAGTCCTCCTCGCCCATGAGGCAGACCCACTTTACTTCGCCATCACCGTATGTGAGGTCCCGCGACCCTATGATCATTCGCCCCGGGCGGAGGAAGAACCGTAAACGCCACACATCACCCTCACCCCGTTCCGGATCCCCGTCCGTGAAGCCAACGGCACAGCACGGCACCGTACGGCACAGCGCGACACGACACAGCCGAACCGGCCAGACCGTGGCATCCCCCGCCGAGTTATACCGGAAAAATCACGAATAACGCGGATCAAAGATCATATAAGCCGCTATCACAGCGAATTGATACACACGGTAATGATCATGAGGAATGCTCCGCTCGCGGGAGGGCGAAGCCGTACGGCAGTTCCAGACGGTGGGCGGCGAGCAGTTCCGCGTCGGCGAGGATCTCCCTGGTCGGCCCGTCCGCGGCGATCACGCCGCCCGACAGGATCAGCGCCCGCTCACACAGCTCCATGGCGTACGGCAGGTCATGCGTGACCATCAGCACGGTCACGTCCAGCCCCCTGAGGATCTCGGCCAGCTCACGCCGCGAGGCCGGGTCCAGGTTCGACGAGGGCTCGTCCAGCACCAGGATCTCCGGCTCCATCGCCAGCACCGTCGCCACCGCGACCCTGCGGCGCTGGCCGAAGGACAGGTGGTGCGGCGGCCTGTCGACCACGTCGAGCATGCCGACGCGGTCGAGGGCCTCCTCCACCCGGCGCCGCAGTTCCTCGCCCCTGATCCCGAGGTTGGCCGGGCCGAAGGCGACGTCCTCCCTGACCGTCGGCATGAAGAGCTGGTCGTCGGGGTCCTGGAAGACGAGCCCGACCCGCCTGCGGATCTCTTTGAGCGAGTCCTTGCCGACCGGCAGCCCGGCGACCGTCACCGTGCCGTGCCCCGGCGTCAGGATGCCGTTGAGGTGCATCACCAGCGTGGTCTTGCCCGCGCCGTTCGGGCCGAGCAGCGCGACCCGCTCCCCGCGCGCGATCTCGAAGTCCACGCCGAACAGCGCCTGCGTGCCGTCCGGATAGGCGTACGCCAGGCGGCGCACCTCCAGCGAGGCGGTCATCCCAGGCCCCCGTTCACGAGCGTCGTCCCGAGCAGCGCGACCAGCGCCGCGCCCGGCAACATACCCGCGGTGAGCCACTGACGCGAGGAGGCGGACAGGTCCTGGATGACCGGCATCGAGCCCGTGTAGCCCCGGCTGAGCATCGCCAGGTGCACCCGCTCGCCACGCTCGTAGGAGCGGATGAACAGCGCCCCCGCCGACTTGGCGACGGCCGGGATGTGCCGGACGTCCCTGGCCACGAACCCCCGCGACTCCCTGGCCACCCGCATCCTGCGCATCTCGTCCACGATCACGTCCATGTAGCGGAGCATGAACATCGCGATCTGCACCAGCAGCGGCGGCAGCCGCAGCCGCTGGGCGCCGAGCAGCATCAGCCTCGGCTCGGTCGTGGCCGCGAGCAGCACGCTCGCGGCGACCCCGAGCGTGGCCTTGGCCAGGATGTTCCAGGCCGCCCAGAGCCCCTCGACGCTGAGCGTGATCCCCAGGAACGGCACCCGCTCGCCGAGCCCGATGAACGGCAGCGCCACCGCGAACACCACGAACGGCAGCTCGACCACCATCCGCCGCAGCACGAAGCCCGGTGGCACCCGGGCGGCGAACGCCACCACGCCCAGCAGGAGCGCGTAGAGCCCGAAGGCCCACAGCCACTCACGCGGGGTCGCCACGACCACCAGCGCGAAGGCCGCGACCGCGACCAGCTTGCACTGGGGCGGCAGCCGGTGGACGAGGGTGTCGCCCGGCCGGTAGAGCTGGTGGTGGTGGCCCGCTCCCACTACGCGGTGACCTCGTCCTTCGCCGAGTCGTCACTCGCCTTTCCCTGGTTACGGCGCCGTACCGCGAAGAAGAGGCCGCCGCCGACGGCGAGGGTCACCCCCACGCCGACCAGCCCCGCGACGCCGACCGGGATGCCGCCGACCTCGCCGTAGTCGGCAAGCGGCTGGTCGCCGAGGGCGTGGTCCCTGGCCTGGCTGATGAAACCCTTGTCTTCGGCGACCCGCTCAAGACCGTCGGGCGAGGAGGAGGCGTAGAAGCTGACGATCCCGGCCAGCAGCGCCGCGACCAGGACACCCGCGGGCAGGAACCAGCCGACCCGGCGCGGGGCCGTCGCCCGCTGGGGAGCGCTCACCGCGGTCGCCTCGCCGTCGGCGCCCTTCAGCACCAGGGGCGCGGCAAGTCCGCGGGCGCCGTAGACCAGGTCGGGCCTGACCGCGAGCACGGTGCTGACGGTGACCGCGGTGATCAGGCCCTCGCCGATGCCGATGAGCACGTGCACCCCGCCCATGGCCATGGCTACTGTGCCGACCTCGATGGGCGCGGTGCCGCCGATCCAGAACAGCAGCGCGAAGGCCAGCGCGGCGACCGGCACCGAGACCAGCGCCGCGACGAAGGAGGCCGCGACCACCACGCCCCGGCTGCGCGCCCTGCTCGCGATCAGGCGGAAGACCGCCCAACCGGCCACGATGGCGACGATGCCCATGAGGGTGATGTTCACCCCGAGCGCGGTCAGGCCGCCGTCGGCGAAGAAGAAGCCCTGCACGAGCAGGACGACGGCCACGCACAACACCGCCGTGTACGGTCCGACGAGTATCGCCGCGAGCGTGCCACCGAGCAGGTGCCCGCTGGTGCCCGCGGCGACCGGGAAGTTGAGCATCTGGACGGCGAAGATGAAGGCGGCGACCAGACCCGCCATGGGGGCGGTCCTGTCGTCGAGCTCCTTACGGGCTCCCCGCAGGCAGACCCCCACACCGGCGGCCGCGACGGCCCCGGCCGAAATGGATACGGCTGCGTTGAAAAAGCCATCGGGCACGTGCACGGCAAGCCTCCGGAAATGCGAAATCCTCCCTACTTTAAGCCATGGGCTTGCACTTGCAAGGGAGTGGCATTAGCGCAGGACCCGGCGGACGAGTGACCTGGGGGTGAACGTGCGGACGACCGTGCTCAGCCGCCCCTTGCCCGCGGTCGCGTAGGGCCTGACGCTGCGCCTGACCAGCCCGCGCCACCAGGTGCGCGGCGGCGCGACGATCTCGGCGGGCGCCTCGACCCTGAACCGCGCGGGCGGCCCGCCCAGGTCCAGCTCCAGGTAGGCGTCCCAGGTGCCGGGTCCCAGTCTGCCGAGTGCCTGCCGGGCGGCGAACTCGCCCCCCTCCCCGACCTCGACCGGCTCGCGCCGCTCCCGCCCCGACCACCGTTCCCGCCACACCAGATGCCGTACGGCCCGCGCCCCCGGGGCTGCCGAGCCGACGCTGATCCTGCCGTCGAGCACCAGCCTGTGCCCGATCGTCCAGCGGGTCCGGGTCAGCCGGACGCTCCCGGGGACGCTCACCACGTATCCCCCGACGTCGAGGCTGAGATTGCCGTGCGGCCTCGTGAAGTACGGTAGGGCGACGACGCCGTCGATCACCCGGGGGGCGGGCCTGGCGATCCGCTCGTCCCGCTCGGCGCCGAGCCGTACCAGACGGGTGACGCCCTCGCACTCGACGTTCAGATAGACGTCCCAGACCCCGGAGGACAGCGTCGTGACGTCCACCACGGCGGTGAAGCCCTCGTGGTCGCCGCTGACCGGGAACACCCGCTCGACCGGCCGCCCCCCGTCGCTTCCCGCGTTCCCCCCGCGCAGCCGCAGCACCAGGTCCAGACCGTCGGCCACGAGGTCGGGGCGCCCGTCCCTGCTGAGGGCGTCGAGGGCGTCGAGCGCGACCAGGCCCGCGACGACGAGGCCGTCCCGCGGGTCCCAGTGCAGGCCGGTCAGCCGCCTGTGGATCACGGCCGACTCGATGTGCGCGAGCCGTACCAGACGGTCGATGTCCTGGAGGGCGGCGACGCGGCCCCGGTCGATGGGGTTGAGGCGCTCGCGGACGCCGTCGGTCAGCCACCGCTCGCACATGTCGGCGACCTCGGCGGCGATCAGCCTGCGCGTCTCGTCCCCGGCGTCGAGGAAGGGCCTGCCGAGGTTGCTGAGCGCGTCCATCCTGAAGTGACGGCCGAGCAGGTGGTCGCGGAGCGCCCCGGGACGCACGTGGCTCACCATCAGCTCGACGGACTTCTTGATCATCCGCATCCAGGCGACCGGGTCACGGCTGCCCGGCTGCTGCATGATGCTGCTGCCGTCCGGCCTGGCGACCAGGTGGTAGCAGTCGTAGTCGGCGACGACGGAGATCACCTCGGCGTGGCAGTAGGCGTGGGTCGTGAAGAACACGTCCTCGCCGACCAGCAGCGTCTCGTCGAAGCGGATGCCGTAGCGCTCGACCATCTCCCTGCGGAACAGCTTGAAGCAGCTCAGGCTGTTGTAGACGCAGCTCTCCGCGAGCGTGACCCGTTCGGCGTTCTCGCGGAACATCGAGACGGGCGCCCTGCGGTCGTGCCCGACGATCTTCCCGAGCACCATGTCGGAGCCGTTGCGCTCGGCCATCGCGAGCATCCGTTCGAGCGCCTCGGGGCCGAGGTAGTCGTCGGCGTCGCAGAAGAAGACGTATCTCCCCCTGGCGTGGGCCAGGCCGACGTTGCGGGGACGGCCCGCGCCGCCCGAGCGCTCCAGGTGGACGACCCGCACGACCCCCCTGTGGTGGGCGGCGTAGAGGTCGAGCAGCTCGGCGCTGCCGTCGGTGGAGCCGTCGTCGACGACGATGATCTCCCGGTTGACCCGCTGGACCAGCAGCGACGTCAGGCACCGGTCGAGGTAGGGACGGCAGTTGTGGACGGGGACGATCACGCTGACGTCGATGTCGGGACGCTGCGCCTCCTCCCGGGCCGCCCAGCGCCCCCGCCCGACGGCCTCGTCCCCCGGGGGCCCCTCCCCGCTCGTCCGCTCACCGCGCCCCGCGCGAACCGCTTGAATGATCGTCCCCGTCACCGCTGTGCCCCCCGTCGGTTACTCAACGTCACGCAGCGTTTCAGTATGTGACGAAGGGCCGCGCGCGGGGGGCGGATCCGGCTTCTTGGTCCTCCCGCCTTCGCCGCCCCTGGTGGAAACTCCCCTTTTCGTACGGCCCGCGCGCCCGCCGTTTCGTTACTCCGCGTCGCCGTGCCGGGGTGCCCCGATCGCGTCCAGGGCCTCCCGCCAGGGCTTGGCACCGCTCCAGCCCTCGTTCCGTGGGTCGAGGAGCACCCGCACCCCCTCGGCGCGCAGCGTCTCGACGCTCCGCAGGAACGGGGTCCGGCAGGCCAGGGCGGCGTTGACGAAGGGCACCACGGCCACCGGGATGCCCAGCCCGGGGGCCTCGGCGAGCAGGCCGAGCGCGTAGGTGTCGGCGATGCCCTGGGCGAACTTGTTGACGGTGTTGAAGGTGGCCGGGGCGACGACGATGGCGTCCGCCCTGGGCGGCTTCGGCTCGTCCGGCCTGCGGTAGCGGCTCTTGACGGGCCGTCCGGTCAGCTCCTCGAACGCGGGGACGTCGAAGAAGCCCAGCGCGGCGGGGGTGGCGACGACCTGGACCTCCCATCCCTCGGCGAGGGCCGTCACGACCAGGTCCTGTGCCGTGGGGGCCGCTCCGGCCGCGCAGACGATCACGTAGAGGACGCCTTTCGGCGCCGGGGGACGGTTCATGGGACAAGTCTCGGACATCCGGAAACGGCCTTGAAGCCGGGGCGGCTATCGACTTCTCGCCCAAAAGCACGAAAAATCCGTATGTTTCCGGGTGATCTGCCGGGGAATTTCCATGCCGTTCCGTTATGAGAAGCAACCCGTGTGACCCGTGGGGCGTCTTTTCACCAGGAGGGCACATGGCAGCACTCGACGATCTCGTGGACGCGGACCTCCTTCTGGAGCTGCTCCTCGTCGAGGCGTTGCACGGCGAGGCCGAGCGCCTCGCGTCCGGCCGAAGGACCGGCCCCGACTCCGGCGAGGGGAGCCGGGGCCCCGGGCCCGCGTCGCGCCGCCTTCAGTGAAGGTGGATCATCCCCCGCGCGGCCATCTCCCCGATGTAGTTCGCCCAGTCACGCGTGATCCTGGCCTCGAAGTCGGCGTGCACCGCCTCGCGCTCCCGCGCGGTCAGGCGTTCCCGCTCCCCTCCGGGATAGGTCACCGTCGCCCCCTCCGGTGAGCCGTCCAGCAGGAACATGTAGCCCCGCCTGCTGACCTGCAGGAACATCCCGAACGTGGGCAGCTCGTGGATCTCGCGCAGTGCCGCCTCCCAGTCCACCCCAAGCCCCTGCCAACTGTTGTCCCGCCCGGCCAGCCACCGGGTGAGGTCGCTGAACCAGACGGTCCTGCGGCCCGGGTTCTCCTTGACGTGGAAGTGGGCCACCGCGAAGACCCCCTCGGCGTTCTCCGACACCTGGTTCCTGGGGACGAGCGGCGGCGCGACGACGTAGGCGGCCTCCGCCATCGCGGCGTCCCCCTGGGACTCGGGCCAGGGCAGCGCGAAGATCAGCCAGTACGCGGGTTCCTGAAGCTTTCTCAACTCCTGAGGGGTTGGAGATGTCATATGCGGTTTCTCCTTCGGGGGCTGGGATCACCGTACTGATCGAAACCCCAGTAACCCGGAGAACCATCAAAAAACCACCGCGTCAACGGACGAGGGCTGCCAATTCCCTCAGAACAATCGACCAGACATCACTTTCCGGGTCAATAACCACAAAATGCCCGGCACCGGGAAGCCGCACCAGCGAGACCTCGGGACGGGCGGCGACGTAGGACTCGGAGACCTCGACGGGAACCCGCCCGTCCTCGGTGCCGTGCACGATCGTCACCCGCCCCGGGCGGGCGTCCAGCCGTACCGGATCGAGATCGGGACGCCCGTCGGGCGGGCCGCCGAGGAAGTCGGCGACCGCGCCCTCGTCGAGGTCGAGCCGGTGGGCGAGCCCCAGGTCGGCCACCGGGGCCAGGGCGAGGACCCCGGCCTCCTCCGGGCTCGCGAGCAGGGCAAGGTGGCCACCGGCCGAGTGACCGGCGACCACGGCGGGACCAAGCGCGGCGAGCGCGGTACGGACGTCCTCGACCGCCGCGTCCGGGTGGCCGGGCTCGCGGCGGTACTCGACAACGGCGACGTTCCAGCCCGCCTCGCGCAGCGCGTTCGCCATGGGACGCAGGTGGAGCCGGTCATACTCGGGCCGCCAGAACCCGCCGTGGACCAGCGCCACCGTCGGCCCCGTCCCGTGCCACAGGTCGGTCACCTGGTCGGGGGCCGGGCCGTACTCGACCGTCTCGTCAGGACCGGGCGCGGCCCTCTCCAGGACGGCGCGGTCCTCCGTCATGACCTGCGCCTGAGACCGGCGAGCCCCGCAACGAGCGCCCCGGCGAGCACGGCGGCCGCCCCGGCGAGCAGCCGCTGCTGGGTCCGCACCCGGCGCCTGACCTGGGCGTAGGGCACCGTGGAGAAGGAGACCAGCTCGTAGCGCGACACGTAACGGCCGGGCAGCGCCCGCTCAAGCCGGTGCTCGATGCCCTTGACCAGCCGGAACACCGGGGAGGCGACCTTGTCGCGCATCTCGGTGAAGTTCTCCAGCGCCATCTCGGCGATCGCGTCCGCGTTCTCCTTGCGGCGCCGTTCGTACAGCGACAGGGCACTGGACCAGGAGCCCCCGGTCTCGTCGAGGCACTGGTCGAGCACGACCACGTCCTCGAAGCCGCAGTTGGCGCCCTGGCCGTAGAACGGCACGATCGCGTGCGCCGCGTCCCCGATCAGGCCGACCCTGCCGTCCGACTGCCAGGGCGCGCAGCGGACCGTGCCGAGCAGCCCGACCGGGTTGTGCAGGTAGTCGTCAACCAGCGTCGGCGCGAGCGGCACCACGTCCGGGTAGTGGTCGCGGAAGTGCCGCTCGATGGCCGCCGGGCTGCTCAGCGAGGCGAAACTCGCGGTGCCGCCGGTCGGCCAGAACATCGTGCAGGTGAAGGACCGGTCGGGGTTGGGCAGCGCGATCATCATGGAGGTGCCGCGCGGCCAGATGTGCAGCGCGCCCGGGTCCAGCGCGAACTCCCCGTCGACCGCCGGGATCGTCAGCTCCTTGTAGCCGTAGTCGAGAAAGTCCAGGCTCTCCTCGATGTCCCGGTGCGCCAGCAGTTGTCCCCGTACGGCGGAGCCCGCCCCGTCGGCGCCGAGCACGACGTCGGCGACCGTCTCGACCGGCCCGTCGGGCGTCTGGAAGGTCATCGCCCCGGTCGCCGGGTCCAGCCCGGTCAGCCGGTGGCCGAAGAAGACCTTCACCCCGGGGGCGGCCTCGGCGGCGTCGAGCAGCGTGTTGTTGAGCGCTCCCCTGCTGATCGAGTTGATCGCCATCTCGCCGTCGTGGCTGTAGGGCTGGAAGTCGAGCGGCCCGCTCACCGGGTGGATCATCCGGCCGCGCATCGGCAGCGCGTCGGCCATGACCTGGTCCTCAAGGCCGATCCTGCGCAGCGCGTCCCGGCCACGCTCGGAGATGGCCAGGTTGATCGACCGGCCACGCTCCGGCGTGCCCGCACGCGGGTCGGGGCGCCGCTCGTAGACGGTCACGTCGAGGCCACGGCGGGCCAGATAGCAGGCGAGCAGGCAACCGGTGAGCCCGGCTCCGACGACGGCGACGGTCACGACTCCTCCTGGACGCAGTCGGCCAGCGCGACGACGGCGCGCCAGCAGTCGTGGTAGGTCGAGTAGAGCGGGGTCGGCGCCACCCTGACGATGTCCGGCTCCCTGGCGTCGGTGACGACGCCGTACTCCCGGCGCAGCCGCCCGGCCAGTTCGGCGGCGCTGCCGCGCTCGATCCGCAGGGAGAGCTGGCAGCCCCGGCGTTCGGGGTCGCGCGGGGTGACCACGCTGAGCGGCCTGGACGGCACGATCTCGTCGAGCAGGCTCTCCAGGTAGGCGGTGAGCCGTACGCTCCGGGCCCGCAGTTCGGCCATCCCGACCCGGTCGAAGAGTTCGAGCGAGGTGCGCACCGGGCCCATCGCGTAGATCGGCGGGTTGGAGATCTGCCAGGCGTCGGCGGTCGCGGGCGGCCTGGAGACCGGGTCCATCAGGAAGCGGGTCGCCTGCTCGGTGCTCCACCAGCCCTCGAAGCGCGGCAGCGAGGGATCGCCCAGGTGCCGCTGGTGGACGAAGACGCCGCCGAGGGCGCCGGGACCCGAGTTGAGGTACTTGTAGGAGCACCAGGCGGCGAAGTCCGGCCCCCACTCGTGCAGGCTCAGCGGGACGTTGCCCGCCGCGTGCGCCAGGTCCCAGCCCACGACGGCCCCTGCCGCGTGCCCGGCGGCGGTGATCGCGGGGATGTCCATGAGTTCGCCGGTCAGGTAGTTCACCCCGCCGAGCATCACCAGCGCGACCGTCTCCCCCTCACGCGCCAGGTAGTCGAGAACCTCCCCGCCGTCGCGCAGCCGTACCACCGTGGCGTCCGGGTCGAGGCCGTGGAAACGGGCCTGGCTGCGCACCGCGTAGCTGTCGGAGGGGAAGGCCGTGTCCTCGATGACGATCCGGGTGCGCCTCCCCTGCGGCCGGTAGAACGACACCATCAGCAGGTGCAGGTTGACCGTCAGCGAGTTCATCACCACGGTCTCCTCGGGCAGCGCGCCGACGAGCCGGGCGGCGGGCTCGGTGAGCAGCTCGTGGTAGGGCAGCCAGGGACGTTCCGCCTCAAGATGCCCCTCGACACCGAGCTTCGCCCAGGCGTCCAGGTCGGCGAGCAGCTCGGTCCTGGTGGCCTTCGGCTGGAGCCCCAGCGAGTTGCCCGCGAGATAGGCGCTCTCCGGGTAGTTTCCACCCTCGGCGGGCGGGACGAGGAAGAGCTCCCTGCGTCCGGGATCCTCCGCGTCACGCCGCAGCGCGTCCTCCTCCTGCTCCTGCTGGGTCGGGCCGGTTGTCAACGAGTGGGTCATACGTCTTCCTCTTCACACGTGGGCTCCGACCGCCGCGGCAGGGTGCGGGCCGCTGGTTCCCCCCATGATGACGTCGTACGGCGTGGCAGAGGAATGCCTTATCAACGGGCATGTCCGGATATATGCGTTGATTGGAGGCTGCATTGCGGCTTTCACCTTCAGAACGGAAGGACCAGTGCCGAAGATGGCATCCTGAACCGATGTACCCACCAGCGCTCCCGTACAGCCACCACGGCCGGGGCACGAGGCCGCCGAGCACCCCGCGGCGCCTCCCATCAGCGCTCCCCAACCGGCACCGCATGATCAGGCACCGCCTCCACCGGCGCTCCCATGCGACCACCACAGCCGGGTCGGCTGGCGCCGCATGATCGGCGTTCCCCTGGCCGCCTCCACCGGTGCGTCCGTGCGGCCACCGCTGCTGGGACGCGAGACCGCCGAACAGCCCGTGGCCACTCCCCCGGCCGGTGGCGCATGATCGGCGCTCCCGTGGCCCCCTCGCCCCTCACCGAGCTGCGCGACCCGCGCCTCGCCCAAGCAGGGGTACGGCTGCTCCTCAAACGCGACGACCTCCTCCACCCCGACCTGCCAGGCAACAAGTGGCGCAAGCTCCGACACAACCTGACACGCGCCGCCGAACTGGGACACGACACGCTGCTGACCTTCGGGGGCGCCTACTCCAACCACCTGCGGGCCGTAGCCGCGGCCGGTGCCCGCTTCGGGTTCAGGACCGTCGGGGTCGTGCGCGGGGAGGAGCACCTGCCGCTCAACGAGGTCCTGACCTTCGCCGTCGGACGTGGGATGCGGCTGACCTACCTCGACCGCACCACCTACCGGGCCAAGCACACCGCCCCCGTCGTCGAGGCGCTCCGAGAGCGGTTCGGCCGTTTCTACCTGCTGCCGGAAGGCGGCAGCAACGCGCTGGCCGTGCACGGTTGCGCCGAACTGCCCGCCGAGATCGCCGTGCCGTACGACATCGTCTGCTGCCCGGTCGGCACGGGCGGCACCCTCGCGGGCATCGCCGCGGGCCTGGAGCCTGGGCGGCGGGCGCTCGGCGTCTCGGTGCTGCGCGGCGGAGCCTTCCTCACCGACGAGGTCACCCGCCTCCAGACCGAGGCGTACGGCCAGGCGTCCGGCAACTGGTCGATCGCCCTGGACTTCCACTCGGGCGGTTACGCCAGAAGTGACGCCGCCCTTGAGACGTTCACCGACGACTTCGCCGCCCGGCACGGCCTGCGTCTGGACCGGATCTACGTGGCCAAGATGATGCGGGCCGTGTTCACGATGGCCGAGAACGGCGCCTTCCCACCCGGCACGGTGATCGTCGCCGTCATCACCGGCCCCATGTCCCAGGGGTGATCAGTTGCGGATCCGGCCGGTTCCACTGGGCCATCTCGGGAACGGTGGCCTGTTCCCGCGCCCTGATCACCGAGTCCCCGCCGAGGCGTGCAGCCCTCCATAAGGGCATATTTCCTGTCATTGGCGGGCATGCCCCCAAAGGCTCGCCTGACGTGACCCGCACACCACCTCCCGGCGTCGAACACACCCCCGCACCCGAGGAACCCTCATGCGACCCGACCAGGACACGAGGACGACGGACATGCGGCTCAGCCTCGCCACCGAACCCTCCTCCCCGAGCCGTCCCAACGAGGACTTCGTCGGGGTCACCTCGGGCGCGGTGGTCCTCCTGGACGGGGCGGGTACCCCCGGCGGCATGGAGTCCGGCTGCTCACACGGCGTCGCCTGGTACGCCCGCATGCTCGGCTCGACCCTGCTGGCCGAGGTGACCCAGAGCGCCGCGCCCCTGACCGAGCTGCTCACCAGGTCGATCAAGACCGTCGCCTCGCTGCACGACTTCACCTGCGACCTGACCCACCCCGGCACCCCCTCGGCCACGGTCGCGATGCTGCGCCGTACGGACGACAGCCTGGAGTGGCTGGTGCTGGCCGACTCAGTGATCATCCTCGACACCGGTACGGCGGAGCCGACCGTGCTCAGCGACGACCGGCTCGAACGGATCGGCGCGCTCCACCGGGCCGAGCTGGACGCCCTGCCGAACGGAACCCCCGAGCACACCGAGGCCCTACGGCGCTACATCGAGGTCATGAACGGCCACCGCAACCGCGAGGGAGGCTTCTGGACCGCCTCCGCCGACCCCCTCGCCGCCGAACAGTCCCTGACCGGAACCGTCCTTGCCGACCAGGTGCGGGCCGCCGCCCTGCTCAGCGACGGCGCCTCCCGCCTGACTGACCTCTTCGGCCTGGCCACCTGGCGCCAACTCCTCGACCTCCTGGCCAACGACGGCCCCCAGTCCCTGATCACCCGCGTCCGCGCCGCCGAACACGAAGACCCCCAAGGCGCCCGCTGGCCCCGCCCCAAAACCCACGACGACGCCACCGCCGCCTTCTGGCCCTTCCCTCAGCCGCGACTCCTCTGATCCTGTACGGCACCGCGGCCTTCTACAGAGTCAGCCGCGTGTGGCTCCCTGTGGCCAGATGATGTGCACCGGGAGGCCGCGTTGGCGTGCCTGGGTCACGACGTCGGCGGTTCCGCCTTCCTTTGCTGGCAGTACGCCGTCCCATACCGCGACCAGTTCGTGCACCGAGCCGAGCACCGTCTCGTTGGCCGCGACATACGCCTCGCCGGAGGCGTGCTCGAAGTCCATCACCCGCACCCGGGACGCCGCGTCGAGCAGCCGGTCGAACTGTTCGGCGTGGTCGGCCTTGACCTTGGCCCGCCGGTAGTCCCGTGAGGGCAGCACCACTTCCAGCGCTCCGCCTGCCCGCAGTACGGCGTCGGCGAACAACGAGTCGGCCCCGCGCGCCAGACACGACACCCCGACCAGCTCGCCGCCTACCTGCCCCAGCCGTTCCTGAAGCGCCCGCGTCACCAGCTCGGCCGTCTGTTCCGTCAGGTCCATGTGCCCGGTCACACCGATACGTGTCATCAACCTCTCCTGTCCGACAGCAATGATCTCCAGCGTGCCGGCGTCTCCTGAATCCACTGACTCAGACCAGCCATCGCGGAATCACGCCGAGCCATGATTCCTCAGAGGTGATGGGGCTCCCCGCCTTCGTCTGAGGATTCCTGATCCTCACTGTGCGAGCGGTGCCCGGCACGCACAAGGCTCCGGCGCTGTACCAGCACCGGAGCCTCGCGGGAAGGTAGGTGACCAGGCGGTGTTCACGCGGCCGATGGCCGAACGCCGCTGGGTGGGTGAAGCCCAGGGCCGATCTGCCGGTACGGCTTGCGGTCAGGTTGTGGGTTTCATGTCGATGACGATCACGGTGACGTTAGGGCGGCCTCGTTTTTGGTGGGCATGCGGGCGCGATGGAACTCGATCCACGAGATGGGCCAGTGTCCGGCCTGCTCCAGCCGATACAGCCAGTCGCCCGGCCCGGTGGCCTGAGCGGTCACCTCGGGGGCGTCGGCCAGGCCGCGTGGGTGGATCCAGGAGACGGCGATCTGGAACGGGGGTTCCGACTGTGGGCCGGTGACGCGGAAGCGCCGGGTCACGGTCGTGCCGGGTGGGACGCCGAGCAGTTTGGCGATACGCGGGTCGGTCAGGGGTTCATCCGACACCGTGGGCGGAACATGGTGTTTCCAGACTTCCTGGCCGGAGGCTGAGGGGAAGGAGTAGCCGGGGCCGTCGGTGGCGACGTTGCGTTTGACGAGGTTGCCGCGTGGTCTGCGCAGGCGCATCATGCCGTGCCGGACGATGATTCCTCGCCCCTGGACCGCCCAGACGTAGCCCTCTGACTCCAGGACGGCGATGGCCCGGCCGATGGTGTCGCGGTTGGCACCGTACTGCGCGGCGAAGTCATCAAGTCGCGGCAGCCTGGCCCCGGGTTCCCACTCGCCCGCCTCGATCCGTGTCCGGATTTGCGTGGCAAGGTCCAGATAGCGCGAGTGCACGGCCATCCTGCGACTCTCCCGGTGCGTTCAGGTGGTGGTGGGTTCGTTGTTCCAGATGTCGCGGCCGTGTTGCCACAGTTCGTTGGCGTGGTAGGCGAAGCGGTCGTAGAGGCCGTCGTCCTGGCGGCGTTTGAGGTGCAGCATCGGGGAGTCGTGGCCGACCAGGTTGGCCAGGTGGGGGGTGACGAGCATCTCGTCGTCGAACTGGAAGACCGACAGGGCGATGTGTTCGTCGCCGAAGCGGGCCTCGATGCCGGAGAGGTTCTTGAGGGGGTCGAGTTCGGCCAGGGTGATGCGGATGCGGGTGGAGACGGTCAGTGGTACGGCCTCGACCTGTTCGCGGCGGCGGGTGACCTCGCTGTCGGGGTCGCCGACGAGGAAGCGGATGCGGCATCCCTGTTCGGCTTTGCGTTTGAGGACGGTGGCGAAGTTGGGGTGTTCCAGCCACAGGAAGTAGTTGGTGTATCCGGCCAGCACGATGGTTGAGGTGGCGTTGGTGATCAGGGAGCGCCACACGCTTTTGGGGCAGGCGGACCGGTAGGGGTAGACCGTCAGGACCTCGCGGTCCGGGCCGGTTTTGACCGTGTTACGTATCGCGTCGGGCCACAGCACGGACTCATCCACTTTCAACGCTTCGGAGGCGGCCCACCGGTGGCGTGGGTGGGGCATGCGCCCTTCGTCCGTCAGCCAGCGGGACACCGTTTTGACATCCACCTTGCACCGTTCGGCGAGGTCTTTTTCGGTAAATCTGGCATCGGCCATGGCGTGGCGGAGAGAGTCGTTGGTCACTACTGCCTCGAATCGGCGGAAGGACATGGGGGACGTTTTTTGACGGTAGCGCTGAACGTCCCTCACGTCCTGGAAACGGGGTGTGAAAATCCTCCTACTCTCAGCAACCTTGTTGCATGAGCAAGCCGGTGATCCTCGCGGACCTTCAGGCCGCGTTTCCTGGATGGACGATCTGGCGAAGTTCGACCGGTCGTCTCTGGGCGACCCGCAACCGGCGGCTCACCGGTGCGCAGATGGAACAGGGCTTGGAGCAGACCGTCAGCGACGAGGACGTGCACCAGCTCGTCGAACAGCTCCGGCACCAGGACCGATTGGCCGCCGAGGCTGGCTGAACGTCAGGGGTGGCGGACCTACCGGTCGTTCTCGGCGTCCGGACATGTTCTTGATCGTAAAGGAGCGCGACCGTGCACGATGGTAAAGCCGCGACGACCGCCCCGGCGATCCCGGGCTGGCGGTTGATCGTCAGTGACACCGGCCGGTACTGGGCCATCCGCAACCGGGCTTTCCCGCGTACGGCGTTGCGGGCCGGGGTGGAACCGGCCGTGGACGCCGACACCTTCGAGGAGGTCCAGGAGGCCGTAGCCGAGCAGGAGGAGAAGGCCCGGACCGCTGTTGAGGGGGTGGCTTCGTGACGGGACGGCACCGGGAGGGCCAGCCGTACAGCCTGGTGTATCGGCGAGTGTGGGACGGACCCGCGCGGGCGGAGGCCGAGCGGCTCAGCCAGGTGTGGCCTGAGTGGACGGTGTTCTACAGCCTGAGCAAGCGGAGCTTCTCTGCCGTGGCCTCCTGGGACAGCCCGCAGGCCGTCATCGTCGAGCACGCTACCTCCGAGGGGTTGGAGGAGCGGATGCAGGAAGCGGAGATGGTCCGCCTGGTTCAGGCCGCGCCGCCCCAGCACGGCGGCGAGGAGCGTCCGCCCACTGAGCCGCGCGACCGGGACACGACAGGAACGCGTTACCGGGGCACGGCCAGGCGGCGGCGTCCGGGTGGGAGGGCGGCATGATGCCATCGCTCGGGGCGTCTCGTCCAGAGGCCGGGCTTTCAGATCGAACCTGTAACACCGTGCAAACGGCTCACCCGGGCTGGCTGGTCTTCCCCAACGCGCAGACCGGGTTGTGGAGCGCCTACCGGCACGTCCTGTCCGGCAGGCCGACCCCCGGGGCCGTGTTGCTGGTACGCGCCGAGTCGGCGGAGGAGCTGGACCGCAAGCTGACCGCCCAGACACCCGCTCAGGTGCCCGTACAGGCGCCCAGGCAGGTGTCCATTCGCCTGACCGCTCAGGCACCCCCGGTGGTGCCGCCGAGCATCCGGGCCGTCGCTGCCACCCGCGCCCTCCGGGCCGGTCGGACCGGTTACCGGCCTCCCGCCCTGCGCAGACTTCTGCGCCCCTAAGCCGGTACGGCGGGCAGTGGGACCTCATCCCACCCGCTGCCCGCCGTACCCCCAAGCGTGCGGCTCAGGTTGGAGGGCTTGAGCCGCACACCCCCGCAAGGTGGCTCCCACGCACGCCGGGACACGGCTTTCCCAAGGGCCGGGCGTGTTGGGGAAGGGGGAGCCGCCTCGCGTACCGGTCCCGCGTCCCCACACGCGGGACCGGTCCTCCTACCGGGTGCCCGCCCCCTGCTCCCCGGCTCGGGGCCGGGCACCCATCTCCCTCTCCCCGCAAGAACACCCGCTCCATTCCCGTGAGAACTCCCCTACCGGGTGCCCGGCCCGTGCTCCCCGGCTCGGGGCCGGGCACCCCCCCGCCTGACCGGCGAGACCTCCCCGCGTGAGGCGGGTTTCCTGTCCGTCCTCCGAAGTGAGACGACGATGACCGATGACGAGTACGAGCGACGTGTGATCGACGTGCTCACCAGCACCCACCCCGGCTGGTACTACGAACAACGCGACCTGCCCGGACTGCCCCGCTGGTGGGCCACCCGCTACTACCCGCTGCGCCCCGACCAGCGAAAGGCCGGGGCCCGCGACGTGCTGGGCCGTACCACCCTGCACGGGTTGATCAGGGCACTCGCCCACCACGACAAGATCCTCCACAACCTCCGCTACTGAAGGAGCCCCCCATGCCCCCGAGCAAGACCGTCACCCCCGACGGCACCTTCACCACCGGCCCAGAAACCACCGACCGCCTCCTCACCCCCGGCGAAGTCGCCCACATCTTCGGCGTCGACCCCAAAACCGTCAACCGCTGGTCCCTCACCGGGAAGATCCCCTCCCTCAAAACGCCCAGCGGGCAGCGCCGCTACCGCCAAAGCGACATCAACGCTCTCATCAACCCCCCAACCACCCAAGTCACGAACCCTCCAGGGTGATGAGCGACTCGGGGACGACCTGGGCTACCGGGGAAGTGAGATCGAGTTGCGAACCCTTCAGGGTGATGAGCGACGCTGCCCGCCCCCAAGGGGCGCCGCCACAAGCCCGGTTGCGAACCCTTCAGGGTGATGAGCGACTCAGCGCGGCGCAGGCCGCGTGTATGGCCGACCTGTTGCGAACCCTTCAGGGTGATGAGCGACAGGACGGTCACCGCATCTTCCGGTCGGTGTGGCCGGGGTTGCGAACCCTTCAGGGTGATGAGCGACCCTGACGAAATGATCGAAATCATCCAAGGGATCGTGTTGCGAACCCTTCAGGGTGATGAGCGACCCGAGAGTAAAGTCCCAGGTCAGACAGGGCAAGACAGGGAGAGGACGGACTGTTTCTGCAGCGGTCCGGCGGTAGTGCAGAAGTGCAGGTCAGAGCGTTGATCATCTTGTGGAATCCGGCCAGGCCCACAAGTTTTCCCTCCCCCGACTCCAGACGCAACCCAGCCCTCAGAATCACCTTCAAAAGCCCGCTGCTCCACACGACATGAGGCTTCGGCACTTCCACGAAGTCAGCGCCCCTCCAGCGGACCCCCTCACGCAGATCCCCACACGGCAGGCCGAGCCGCGACCTCCTCCTCGGCCGTGGCTCCCGTGTTCGGTCACGCCACACACGCCGGGCAGGCCGCCGTGGTCATTCGTCGGGATTTCTCGTCGATGTGCGACACGGTTCGGGCGCCGAGGCAGTACCGGCATGGCAGCGCCGCGACGACGACCGGGTCTCGCCACACCTTGTGTTCCCACGCCGGTGGTGGCTCCGGGGGCGGGCGCTCCCCGCGTTCGGCGGGTTCGTTGTGATCACCCACCCAGCCGAGCCCCCCGCAGAACCGGCACCGGAGAAACAGCTCCCCCAGGTGCTGTCCTTTGCGCCCCTCGCACTCCGGGCAGGTGATCGGGTCGGTCATCTCCGCCCTGTTCCGCTACACGCCTTGCACTTCACCCACACGGTCTGCTTCGGCCCGGTGCCGTTCTGGCTGATCCATTCACCCTGCGCGCCAAGGCGCACGTCGTCATCCTCAGCCATGGTTCGACCGTACGCGGCGAGAAGACGACGGTCACGCGAAAGCCCCGGCCGCAGCCAAGACTGAACTCCCCCGGGGTCAGTTTTCACGCGTCTCCGGACGCCACCGGCCCTACCCGCTGACGCACACCCTGGCCTGCCCACCTGGCGACAGCTCCCCGCGCCCTTCCGACACGACGAGAGCGGCCCCGTGTCTGTGCGAAGTGCCTGTCTGACCGGGGACACTGGAACGGTGTCTGAGACCTCCCGGCCCGCGCCGCCTGTGACCAGCGTTTCGATCGTGGTCCTGACGTTGGCGCACCAGGTCGAGGCGGAGCTGAACAAGGCCCTGGCGCCGTTGGATCTGACGGTGAGCAGGCTGGGGCTGCTGGCGCACATCAGGGCCGTGCCCGGGGTGTCGTTCAGCGACCTGGCGCGCATGTCGGGGATCACCGTACAGAGCGTGCACACGGCGGTGAAGGCGCTGGAGCGGTCGGGACTGGTGCGCGACAGCAGCGCCCGCGCCGGTTCCGCCTCGGTCATCGAGGTGACCGAGGAGGGCGCGCACCTGCTGCGCGCGGCGCAGGAAGCTGTGGACCAGGTGGACGAGCACCTGTTCGGCCCGAACTCCGATCCAACGCGTCGGCAGGTGGGCGAAGCCATCCTGGCCGCCTTCCGTACCACCGACTGACCCCTTCTCCACGGACCCCATCTTTCAGGCTGGCTGAAGCATGGTCTAGGCTTCAGCCAGCCTGAAGGTTGAAGGGAGCCATCCGTGCTGGAAGACGTCCTGCTGGTGGTCCATGTCCTGGCCGCCATCGTGTTCGTCGGCGGATCCGCCGTCGCGACGAGCCTGTTCCCCCGCTACGCACCTGTCGCCGCGACCGTTCCCGCGGAGGCCGCGTCCGACCAGGACGAACGCAGCCCCACCGTCGCTGCCGCGATGCACCGCATCACCCGGGGCTACGCCGTCGCCGGTCTCGTCGTTCCCGTGGCCGGTATCGTCCTCGCGACAGTGCAGGGCCGGATGGGAGAGATCTGGATCACCCTGTCGATGATCCTCACCGCGGGAGCGGCGGGCCTGCTGGTCACCCAGATCGTCCCGCGTCAACGGGCGGCACTCGACACCCCCGGCCCGGCCGCCCCCCTGCGCACCCTGTCCATGCTCGCCGGGTTCTACAACCTGATCTGGGCCATCGTCGTAGTCCTGATGATCGTCCGCCCCGGATCCGAGGGATAGGACGCGCGACCACCAGGCTCCATCGGACCCGCGCCGAGCAGGGGAATGCCCTCCTGGCGAGTCCTTCCCGGGCCAGGCATGACCGGGATGAGCAAGAAGCTCCTTCGGACCGCCTTCACCAAGCCGTCCCGTGATCCCCTACGGCCGAGACCCGACGGCGAGCAATCCTGGACGTGGCTGGAATCACCTCACCCGCACGGCAGGTAATGCCCGCCTCACCGCGACCTGACCTGCCGATATCCCCTTCATACGGTCCGATAATGACCCCTAAGCGCACAACACGGGTCCGATCGCACTGGCGAACCCTCGCGAATGGACGGCGGGTCAGGGTCCGTGCGCACAGTCGGACGGTCTTCACGGCCACGGTGGCCGGGATCAGCGGCGCGGTGGCGATCGCGATCGTCGTCGTCATCGCCATGGTCGTCTACCACGGCGAACCCGACCGTTCGGTGAGATCGCCAGCCCCGGCCAAGGCACGGGTGGAGACGAGCCCGCCCCCGGAACCGACGACCGAGCCTCCGCCCCCTGAGCCCACCTGAGGCGCCGGGCCGTACGAGCATCATTCAGATGAACCGGCTCTTGAAGGCTCTGCAAGCGGTGTGGGGACGCCGGCCTGATCACGTTTGGCTGCCGGAAGCATGGCCGTTCGTGGGGAGTGAGGCGGAGGCGACAGTGCTCCCGAGAGAACTTCGCGGACGCGGCGCCCCCGTCCTTCTGGGCTGGGGCGCTGTCATGTCCAGGACTTGCTACGCCAGGACGCAGCGGAAGCCGATTGCGGAGGCTTTTGTGGAAGCCCACAGCACGGACTCACAGCTATAGGTCTTTCCCCAGGAAGATACGGTGATCACGCCGGGCCCGCCCAACCCGTCCGGCCCGGTGCACCCTTGGCCTTCCAGGGACATCACCTGGAACGGATACCAGTCCACCCATCCTCCCTGAGCGCAGACGTAGGTGCGGGTGGCGACAGCGGTGGCCGGAGCCGCCGCCAACGGGACAGCGAGCATCGTCGCAGCAGCGGTGACGGCGAGACGTTTGATCAAGGACATGGGAGTGCCCTTCACGAGAAGGTTGGCGAGACCGTTCGGGGGAGCGCCTTGAAGGTAACCCGGGAGACCGCTCTCATCTCATGACCAGAAGCGGACATCAATGAGCATTCCGCAACGGCAGTTACGGCACGGACCGTTGCCGACGGCCAACGTTCACCTACACGTGATCATGGCGCCACGCACCGCCCCTGCGCCCCCTCCGCCATCAGGCCGAGCTGTCCAACGTCGGACGCGACGACGCCCCCGCCCCTTGATGGACGAGGGCGTCAGCCGGTGCCGTGCTACTGGACGTAGACGCTGCCGACGAACTCCCACGTGTTGCGCTGCTCGGGCCCGAGGGCGCCGAGGATCCGGCTGTTGCACCTGTCGCCCCTGTAGAGGATGGCCGCCGTGTTGGTGCGGTTGGTCATCGAAAGCCGTCCCATGACGGTGAAGCAGCCGCTGGGGTTGTGGTGACGTCGGCCGTTGATCCACAGCGAGCCGTTCCCCGCCCAGGCCGAGCTGGACGGGACCAGGACCACGGCTGTGGCGGCGACAAGGGTGGCCAGGGCGGTGGTGAGCAGAGGGTGGGTCAGGCGCACGAGAGGTCCTTCCGTGGGGTGGATGACCTCACGGAACATAACCGGGAACCTCGCGGACATAACCATCAGTAGTCGATCAAGTGCTTAGTGTTTCGGTAAGGGCATCGCCACTTCCATCCACGCGTCGACGATCGGCGGACTCGGCTTCGGGCCGATCTTTCTGCACGCGATCCACACGTCCCGCCCAGGAGAATCTGCACGCGACGGTGCGAGCATGCCCGGTGTGCCTAAATACATGGCGATCGTCGTGTTGGCGCTGCTGGCGGCGGGTTGCAGTTCGGGAGCGAGGACCGCCCCCGAAATCGCCGGATATGTCGAGACGTATCTACAGGCGCACCCGGACGTCAAGCGGGTGGCGAAGAGTGGAATCCAGAGCGCCACCGTGGTCATCAGGGGACAGGACCAGGACGCCTTCGCCGATCTGGGCGGGGGCCTGCGCGGACGGCTCATCCAGACGGGCGGTGCCGCCTACATGCAGACACCGGGAGAGGAGGTGGCACCCGGCAAGACCTGGGACAGGATCACCGAAGAGCACGAGCCGTACAACCTGCTCGGTGTCACCATGGTGACAAGCCAGGCGATGACACTGGTGAACAGCCACCGGGTGCACGCGCTGCTGGCAGCGCGGGGACGAGCGAGCGGCCCGGCGCCCGATGGTGATCTCGACCGTTACACGGTCACCATCGACGTGCGGGCGGCACTCGACGAGGTGGATCTCGGCACGTTCCTCGACGCGTACGACCCGCTGCCGTTCACGCGGGACACCGGGGACGAGTACGCCCTGGTCCGGGCCGGTGACAAAGCGGCACAGGCACGGCTACGCGAGAAGTTGCTCAAGGAGTTCGGCCCACGGGCCACGTACGATCTCTGGCTCGACAACCAGGGGCGTCCGGTACGGCAACGCCTGACCGCGAAGGCCCCGGCGGAGGTCACCTTCTCCCACTGGGGAGGCACGACCGTGACCGCCCCTCCGGCCGACCAGGTCCGGGTACTAACAAGGTGATCCCACGCTGTGCGCCGCCACTTGCCGATCATCGCTGGACGAGTTGCCCGGCTCGGCGCGGGTCCGGGCCAAGCGTGATGTTCCCTCTCAGGTGGGCGTGTTGAAGCCTTGGGTGGGTGATGGACCTGCCCGTGCTCTGACCCCTGGCTTGAGTCCGTCCCCTTGGTCGGCCACCCGAGGAGAGGGCATCAGTCACGCCCCTCCAACCAGGCAACAACAGAACGGACGAAACCATCGACACGCGACACCGGTTCGCCGGTGAACACCGCGTGGAGGTGCTCGACCCCGACCACGTCGTTCCAGGCCCGGGCGCGTCGGTTGGTCTCCTCGTCGGTGGTACGGAGGACATCCCAGCCGTGCCAGGTCGCGACAAGTGCCGCGTCGATCGCCGGGTCGGACAGGATCGCCATGTCCCAGTCGAGGACGCCGATCAGCCTGCCCTCCTCGCCGAAGTGGACGTTGCCTCCACCAAGATCGCCGTGGACGAGCCTGGCCGGGACCTCCTCAAGCGCCAGCAGCGTGTCCAGCCGTCGCCGGACTCCGTCACGCCACTTCGTCGGCAGGCGCGGAACGATCTCGTCGTTCAGAATGTCGGCCCACCCCAGGCCATCGGCACACCGGCGCGGCCTGTGGAGAACGGCCTCAAGCTCCGGCGAGATCTCGACCTCACGCAGCGCCTCCAGAAGCAGGCCGAACGCCCCCGGGTCCCCGACGCCCTCCGGTAGCCCCTCCCCGCCGATCCACGAAATCGCGACGGCCGCGCGCTCCCCGAACGCGGCCACCTCGGTCAGCGGCTCCGGTACGGCGAAAGGCAGACCTACCGCCGCGACGCTCCGAAGAATCTCGACCCGGCGCGGCAGCTCGGCGGCGGCATCGGGGCGCCTGCTGATACGCACGGCGGCGACACCGGGGAACAGCACGACGTGGTGCATGTTCCCGTCCTCGGCGAGGCGTGCGGAGTCAGGTGGAGCGCCGGGGACAAGCGCTTCAGCGATCTCCAGAAGGTCGGCGGAAACCGGTCGGGGCATCCCACTATTCTGGCGAACCATCACACACGGCGGTCGCCCGAAACCACCGGCCACCAGAAGCTCCACCGCCCATCAGAACGACGTTGGTCATGGACCTCTCAGGAGTTCACGCCGTCAGGGTGGTGCCGAAAGAATCAGGAACCCCTTCAGGGCCGATGTCGCTCCTGCGTCGCGGGCCACACGCGATCACTTCACCGAGCCATGACCGACGCCGATTCGGGTCCGATCCAGCAGGCGGCAAAGCAGGACCATGCAGCCGAAATATGGAGAACCGAGAGCTCCCCGGTCCCAACGACCGGTGGTCATCTTGAGGTGTCCTCCTACCCAGCCGTGAGGAGCCACCCGCAGTGAAGATCCGCAGACTCCACACCGCCCTGCTAACGGCGGCACTGGGCACCACCGTCCTGGCCGCCCCCACCGCCGCCACTGCTCAGACCGGCTCACAGATAATGTGGGTGGGCCCCTTCAAGACTCTGAAAGAGTGCAACGAATACCGGGACTACACCCTCGCGCACCCGCCCTACCGCTTCGTCGACCCCTGCGAATACAACACCGACCTCCCGCGCTTCGGCTTCTACTTCCTCATGGGCTACTGAGTCGCAACAGCCCCAGGAAAAAGCAAAAAGAGCGTTTCTGCAGGTGGGTGGCCAGACAACCCCAGACGTCCAGGGGGTCCGGGCCTTGGAACATACCTCCTTGGGCCCTTCCGACGCCCATGCCGCCCGTCATCGGCCCGCCGTACGCCCAGTTCTGAGAGTGTCCGGGTCCGACGTCGGACCCGGGCATCCAAACCGGGACGTCGGCCACCTTGAACCACAACCCGACCAGACGACGTACGCTGGGACAAGCTCGACGCTTAGGGACGAGCTCGTACCTCAACTTCGGCCCGCTCTGCCAGCAGCGTGCAGATGTCCACAGCGGGGGCAGTACCAAACAGGTCGAACCCGGCTCGGTTGAGCTCTTCCTCCACGCTCTTGGCGATGTTGTAATCCCCCAGCCACTGCTCGCCCATCCGGATGCGAATCTCGTAAGCGTTGGTCAGCCAGACCTCGACGTCAGCGCTTCCCTCGTGCAGGTTCGCTTCCTTGTCGATAACAGTGTTCACACGGTCCACAAGCTGGATGGCGTTGAGGATTCCCTTTTGGTCGAGTCCCTGCTTGACCGTCGCGGCCAGCAGGCTGCGGGCAGGGCGCCCGTTCTCGCCACTCAGCCAGGCGATCAGCTCCGGGGCCGGAGACACGCCGGATTCTTTGGCGAGCAGGAGTTCTCCCCGGGCTACCCCGATCACTCGAAGGAGGCGGTCGGGGTCGAGCGAGCGGACACGGTAGTCCCGATACCGCTTGAGTGCTTTGGCTGGGGTGTGGCCGATCCAGCGCACCAGGAGTTCGGTGACGGGACGCACCTTCTCGGCCACGTCGCTCCATTCGGAGACGGGCAGCTCGATTGGCCCCCTGAACAATCCGATTGAGCTGGCCAACAGGTCCCGCACCTCGGCCGCCCGGGTGACTCCGGACATGGCGGCCTGCTGGTCGATCTCGGCCAGCAAGTCATCCGGGATCGTTGTGGTGATGGGGGTGCCGACCGACGGCCGGCCCCCCTTGTTGGAGTTAGACACGTTTCCCCCCGTGGCATAGGCTTTTCACTACGAAAACCATATTAGCAGATTTTCGATGCGAAAACCCGAGTCACCTGGAATATCGAACTCCTGGTGCAGTTGATGGCCCGAGTCACACATACGACTGCGTACGGGATGCGCGCGAGAAAGTTTTTGATCTTGCCGCCACGGGTGTCACGAGAGTGCCATACCGGGTGCCGCGATCCGTGAACCCGCCCTGGCCTGCATCTTTCTCCCCGAACCCCGCCGTGACACTCGCAGGAGCGCCACGCGATTACCAGGACGGCGGGAAGGATGGCCAGGCTCCGTTCCAGAACAGGTAGCGGCGCTGCTACCCGTACCTCTACCTGACCGGCCAGGGGGAACGGTCGAAGATAGAGGCGCCTTCGCGTAGCCCCTTCGGCGGCCCGTTTCGAGGAACCGGGACCCCAGAGACTGTCACTGCCACGTCTCATGATCTCCGGAAGGAGGGCTTTCGAGGTGCCGGGCGGGCTGAACTAACAATCCGGTCTCGATCGCGCGTACGCTCGAAAGCAGTGATCATCCCACTCCGGAGATGATCAATACCTAACGTAAGACGAGCAATACTCATGAATCTTCAGGACCTCCGCCGACAGACCGAAGCGGCTCTCATCGCGGCTGGTTTCGACGTCCGAGACGACGACACCGGTTTCCCGGTCGATACCTCCTCCCTGAACGGCGCCTGCCTTTTCATCCAGGACAACCATGTCCGGCTCTACCTAGTGGTTCCGACAGACCGCCAGGAGAAGGCGGCGGATATCGCGGCGGAAGCCCTAGCCGGTGCGGGACTGCGTGCTGTCCAGGTTGGCGCCGATCCGGCTAGCGCCGATGGCCGCACCTCCAATGTGCTACTAGCAGGAACCGGCGAACTAGCCGAGGGCCGCGATCCGGAGGATCTTTTCGCGTAACCGCATCGCCCCCGCCAGAAGCTCCACCTGCTCTTACTGCTGCTCCGGTCCGTTGAGAGTCTCGTCAACGGACCCGAGCAGCGAGCACATGAACATCACGGAGATGACGCAGTTCTCGGCGTTGCACTGCATCGCCGAGGGCCAATGAACGTGACGTGCCGACTGAACTCCGCGAGTGGCAGCACCTCAGAGCCCAAGACGTCAAGGAGTGTAGAAGCGCACGATGGGAGCTGTCGTGGCGGCCGACTTGAGCCTCTCCAAGGAAAGGTTGCTCCAGCCGATCGCGGCTTCTTCAACTGCCGTCCTGTACGTCCCCAGGTATCTGGTGATGACGGATTCCGTCACACACGTCGATCACGCCGGGAGTGGCCCGGGAGGCGGCCGAGGCGATTGCCACTCTGTTCTCCTGAAAGGTCGCTGTCCGGGAGTCGTCCGACTGCCGGTCGCCCCCGCGAGGAAGATCGGACCAACAAAAGTAAGAACCCCCAGGTGCCTGGGGGTTCTTCACGAGCCGACGAGGGGAATCGAACCCCTGACCTACAGTTTACAAGACTGTTGCTCTGCCGATTGAGCTACGTCGGCATGGTCAACTGATGAGTGTAGTCGGCCCGAACGGTGGACGTCACCGACGGAGCCGCCGAAACGCCGATTTCCGTACGGCCGCCCCGGCGGAGAGAAAGTCAGCGGCGGCGGTGGCGAGCCACCTCGTACAGCGCGATGCCCGCCGCTACACCCGCGTTGAGCGACTCGGCCGCGGCGTGCATGGGAATGCGTACCACCAGGTCACAAGACTCGGCGACCAGGCGCGACAGGCCCTTGCCCTCGGAGCCGACCACGATGACCAGTGGGCCGTCGAGAAGGTTGGCCTTCTCCAGGTCCACGCTGCCCTCACCGTCGAGGCCGACGACGAACAGGCCCGCCTCGCGGTACTCCCGCAGGGCAGAGGTCAGGTTGGAGGCACGGGCGACGGTCAGGGTGGCCAGCGTGCCCGCGGAGGTCTTCCAGGCCCCTCCGGTGACCCCGGCGGAACGGCGGGAGGGGACCAGCAGGCCGTGGGCGCCGAAGGCGGTCGCGGAACGGGCGATGGCGCCGAGGTTACGCGGGTCGGTGACGCTGTCGAGCGCGACGATCAACGGCACCTCTCCCGCCTCCTGGGCGATGCTCACGAGGTCGTCGGGGTGGGCGTACTCGTACGCCGGGATCTGCAGGGCGACGCCCTGGTGGATGCCGCCCTCGGTCAGCCGGTCCAGCTTCTCCCTGCCGACCTCAAGGAGCGCGATGCCCCGCTCGGCGGCCAGCCGTACGGCCTCCTTGACGCGGTCGTCGTTGTCGATGCGCAGCGCGACGTACATGGCGGCGGCGGGCACACCCGCACGCAGCGCCTCCAGGACGGGGTTGCGCCCGCCGATGTACTCGGGGGCGTCCTCGCTGCGCCTGGTGCGGGTCTGCGGACGCGCGGCGGAGGTCTTGCCGCCGGTGCGTTCCTCCCGCTCGACCCGTTCGGTCCTGGCCTTGTCCTTGTGCCAGTGCCGCAGGTGCGCCGGCGGGGTCGCGCCCCTGCCCTCAAGGCCACGGCGCTTGTTACCGCCCGTGCCCTTGGTCGGACTCTTCTTCTTCGCGGGTCGTCCGGACCCTCTACCGCCAGCAGCCATGGTGTCTAGGGTATGGCCTGCGTCTACCGGGAAAGTTCCCAGCGCGGTCCCTGGGCGGTGTCCTCGACGACGATGCCCGCCCGGGCGAGCTGGTCACGGATGCCGTCGGCCGCCGCGAAGTCCTTGCGAGCCCTGGCCGCCTGACGCTGTTCGAGGGCCACGCCGACCAGCGCGTCGACGGTCGCGCGCAGGCCGGAGTCGTCGCCGGAGGAGCGCCACTGCTCGGAGCGGGGGTCGAGACCGAGCACGTCGAGCATGTTCTGCGTCTCGGCCAGGAGCCTGGCCACCTGCTCCTTGTTGCCCTGGGCGAGGGCGACGTTGCCCTCCTTGACCACCTCGTGCACGACCGCGAGCGCCTGCGGGGTGCCCAGGTCGTCGTCGAGGGCGTCGACGAACGCCTGGGGCAGCGGCGCGTGGGCGTCCACGTCGTGGATCACCTCGGCGGCCCTGGTGACGAACCCCTCGATGCGCTGGTAGGCGGCGGCGGCCTCGGCCAGCGCCTCCTCGGAGTACTCGATCGCGGAACGGTAGTGCGGGGCCGCCAGGTAGTAGCGCAACTCGACCGGGCGGACCTTCTTGGTCACCTCGGGGATCAGCAGGGAGTTGCCGAGCGACTTGCTCATCTTCTCCGCGCCGATCTTGAGCATCCCGTTGTGCATCCAGTAGCGGGCGAAGCCGTCACCGGCCGCCTGCGACTGGGTCAGCTCGTTCTCGTGGTGCGGGAAGATCAGGTCGACGCCGCCGCCGTGGATGTCGAAGGTCGGGCCGAGATACTTGGTCGCCATGGCGGAGCACTCCAGGTGCCAGCCGGGACGGCCACGCCCCCAGGGGGTCGGCCAGGTCGGCTCGCCGGGCTTCTCGCCCTTCCACAGCGCGAAGTCACGCGGGTCGTGCTTGGCTGAGTCGGTGTCGGTGTCCCCGGCCGCCCTCATGTTCTCCAGGCGCTGGTTGGACAGCGAGCCGTACCGGTCTGCGTAGGAGACGACGTCGAAGTAGACGTCACCGCCCGCCGGGTAGGCGTGCCCGGCGGCGATGAGCCGTTCCATCAGCTCAATCATCTCGGGCACGTGGCCGGTGGCCCTGGGCTCGACGGTCGGCGGAAGGCAGCCGAGAATCTGGTAGGCCCAGGTGAAGGCGCGCTGGTTGCGCTCTGCGACGACGAACCACGGCACGCCCTCGGCCGCCGCGACCCTGATGATCTTGTCATCGATGTCGGTGACGTTGCGGCAGAACGTGACGTCGTAGCCGGACCGGATCATCCACCGGCGCAGCACGTCGAAGTTGACGCCGGAGCGGATGTGCCCGATATGCGGAGGAGCCTGCACGGTGGCACCACACAGGTAGATCGACGCCCGGCCGGACTCGACCGGAACGAACTCGCGGACCGTACGTGCGCTGGTGTCGTATAGGTGCAGGCTCACGGAGGCAAGGCTAACGCCTTACCTCACCTCACAAGCCGTGTTACGAGACGTTGGGACTGCCCGACGGCACTTTTTATACCAACGAGGGCGAATGGCGCCCCACGCATTCCCCGGTCAGCCGTGCAGATGCACCTTTTCTGGGATCACTCGGACGATCAACCGCTCGATGTCAGGACGAGACTCGGTCCAGGGCTTGCCGGTGTATTTGTGCGCCAACTCCTGGATGAGAGCGCCCGTCGGGTCCTCCGTCACCGTGACCTTGCCGCGCACCTCCGCGTAGCGGAAGGGGTTGGTGTGGTCGATCACCACGACGGCGGTCCTGGGGTCGCGGTCGAAGTTGCGGGCCTTGCGCCGTCCCCTGACCGTGGAGAACACCACGTCGTCACCGTCGGTCTTCACCCAGATCACGCTGGCCTGCGGGCTGCCGTCCGCGTTCAGACTCGTCACGGTGGCGTAGTTCGCCGCGTCGAAGAGCGCCCGCACGTCGTCGGATAGTTCGGACAACTTTCCTCCTTGTCGTGCTTCGATGTACAGATCATGCCAGGTGTCGATTCTGTAGGCTCGAAGCGCCATGGACGTGAAATCCCCCGCGGCGGCAGGCATCGCCTCCCGCCCGTCCTCGATCCCGCCCGCCCAGCAGAGCAGGACAGCCATCGTGCTGCGCCGTACCGGGATCGCCCTGGTCGGTGTAGGCGTGGCCGCGCTCGCCGCGGCGGCGTGTGTGCTCTCCTTCGAGGACCTGCGGGCCCTCGCGATCACGGGCGAGGCCCCCGTCGGCCTCGCCTACCTCTATCCCGCCGCCTTCGACGCGCTGCTGGCCGTCGCGCTGATCTCCGTGCTCCTGCTGCGGGGCGCGCGCTGGCCGATCCGGCTGCAGGCGGGCGTGGTCCTGACCCTGCTGCTCGCGGGCGCGGTCGCCGCCGAGACGGCCACCGCCGTCCGGGCCACCGTTGACGTACGGCGCGCGGCCGTGGTCGTGGCCGTCTTCCCCTGGGTGGCGTTACTGCTGGCCCTGTGGCTCTGGCTGCTGCTGATCAACCACGCGGCGGCCAGACGGGCGTCGGCTGACACCGCGGCGGCGGGCCGTACGGCCGACATCGTGCCCTTCCCCGAAGGGGACCTGCCGACCGCCGAGTATCCCGTCCCGCTCCCCCGACCGGCGCACCAGGAGTACTCGGGGCGGCACGAGGAGCCGGTGCACCACCAGCCCTCCGAGGTGGTGCTCGACCCGCAGGCCGCTCCCCCGCTCGAACCCGCGCCGCGCCACGCCCCGCCCGCCGCGCCCGTCACCGTTCCCGTCTCGGAACCGGTAGTCGGCCCGACCGCCGCTCCGGAGACGCCCGAGGTCACCGAGCTCCCCGCCCCCCGCGCGGAAGCGGAGCCTGAGCCTGAGCGCGAGCCTGACAGGCCGCTGCGCTGGGGTGATCTGGTACGGCCTCACCACGGCGACCTCCTCGTCCACCCGCCGCGCTCCGCCGTACAGGACGCCTCGGATGAGCCGGAGGAGCCGGAGGGGCGGGTCAGTGAGCGGGTCGAGACGTGGGAGGCCGAGCAGCGCTCCCCTGAGGAACCCGCCGAGAAGGCCGAGGAGAAAGACGCGGAGGAGGACCCGGGCGAGGACACCCAGCCGATGGCCGTGGCGACCGACGAGCCCGCGAAGAGATCCGGCGAGACGGACAAAGCTGACGACGCGGCGCCCTCGGGGCGGATGCGCAGCACCCCCGTCCCGCCGGAAAAAGGCGAGGAATAAGAGAATCGGGCCGGCTCCGGGGCCTTGGAAGGAGCCGGCCCGGTCTGGGGGCCGCGTTCACGCGGATCGGACAGGCCCGCAGGCTTCTCGCTCACCGATCTGTGGGCGACGCCCCGCCGCGGGGCGGTCAGTGCTTTCGGGGTACGGCGCGCCGGAGCCCGCCCGGCTCACCGCCGCCGGAACGGACCGGCGACGGGAGACGGACGGGCGTTCGGACGTCTTCCCAAGGTGCGGCGTCCTCTCGGGTCAGACCCTGGAACGCTGCATGCTCGCGACCAGGCCGACACCGACGGCGGCGAGGACGACCTGCATGACGAGTTCGATCCAGTCGATCCCGTTCGTGGTCGCGACGCCGAGGACCTGGGCGATGGCGGTACCGATCAGCGCGGCGACGATGCCGACCACAACGGTCAGGATCCACCCGATCGGCTGCCTACCGGGAAGCAGGAGACGACCCAGAGCGCCGATGACGGCACCGATGATGATGGCCCCGAGAATGGATGCGATGGTCATATCGTGAACCTCCCAGTGAGGTGACCTTCACGCTCACGGGAGGTTGGCTACCCCCTGGGTCACGGATATTCCTGGGAACGGCAAAGTTTCCGCTCAGTGCGTCTTTCTCGCACGCATCTGGACCACCAGCAGCACTCCGAGCACCGCGAGCGCGAGCTGGATGATGTGCTCCCACCAGTTGATACCCCTGGTGTGGGTGAGACCCAGCGCCGCCGCGATGGCGGTGCCGATGAGGGCCGCGACGATACCCACGATGAGCGTCAGACCTATCGACAGGTTCTGCCGCCCGGGAAGTATCAGACGGGCGAGGGCACCGATGATGGCACCGATGACGATCGCAGCGATAATCGAGCCAATCATGTCCGGCTCCCCCCGATGACGAGACATGGCTAATTAGGGGTTACCCAGGACATTCACCGGTCATTCCAGAAAAGGAGGTGGCCCGTACCGCGCCAGTAAACGGGCCACCTCGGAATGCGGCGGCGGGTCTTCGCGCCACCCGCCGGAACGCTGACGCGTTCTGTATCAGGAGACGCCTGACTGCGGAGAGTGGTTGACCACTATCGCGGTCGCGATGGCCGCGACGCCCTCACCGCGCCCCGTCAGCCCCAGACCGTCGGTGGTGGTCGCGCTGACGCTCACCGGTGCCCCCACGGCCGCGCTGAGCGCCTTCTCAGCCTCCGTACGGCGCGGCGCCATCTTGGGACGGTTCCCCACGACCTGGACGGCCACGTTGCCGATCTCGAAGCCCGCGGCACGCACCTGCCGTGCGGTCTCCTCAAGCAGGGCGACGCCGGAGGCACCGGCCCAGCGTGGGTCCGCGGTGCCGAAGAGGCCGCCGATGTCGCCGAGACCGGCCGCGGAGAGCAGCGCGTCACAGGCGGCGTGGGCGGCGGCGTCGCCGTCCGAATGCCCGGCCAGACCGGTTTCGCCCGGCCAGTGAAGTCCCGCGAGATGCAACTCGCGGTCGGATGCGAACGGGTGGACGTCGACCCCGACGCCCACCCGTGGAAATGATGTATTCAGGAGTTGAGAACCTCGTCGAGCAGGGCCTCGGCCTTGTCTTCGTTGGTCTTCTCGGCGAGCGCGAGCTCGCTTACCAAGATCTGCCTCGCCTTGGCGAGCATACGCTTCTCTCCTGCGGAGAGCCCGCGCTCCTTGTCACGCCGCCACAGGTCGCGAACGACCTCGGCCACCTTGTTGACGTCGCCAGACGCCAGCTTCTCGAGGTTGGCCTTGTAGCGGCGGGACCAGTTCGTGGGCTCTTCGGTGTGAGGCATGCGAAGCACGTCGAAGACGCGCTCAAGGCCCTCCTGGCCGACGACATCGCGAACACCGACGAGTTCGGCGTTGTCAGCCGGCACCTGGACGGTAAGGTCGCCCTTGTCGACCTTGAGAACCAGGTAGGTCCTTTCCTCACCTTTGATGGTTCGGGTCGTGATGGCCTCGATCCGAGCAGCCCCGTGGTGGGGGTAGACGACAGTGTCGCCGACCTGGAAAGTCATGTGACAAGTACCCCTTCCGCTGTACTCAAGAGTACCACGTATCCACAGCCTCCCGGAACAGTGAAATCACCATAACTGCAGGTCAAAGCCGCATATTAAGGCTTGACAAGTGTCCGACTCTGTGAATCAGGGGCCTGAAAGGCCCCCGCGACCTGCGGGCCACACCTCCCCGCGATGGGGCGGGTCGGCGGAAAACCCGGCGAAGCCCACGGATAGGGTTGGCTCTGCCCTGGCCCCGTTTGTGACAAGGAGTACCCGCACCGTGACCCGCAACAGCCGTCACTGGGCGATCGCCGCCGCCGCGTTCCTCGCAGCCGCCCCGGTCCTGACCGGCTGCGGCGCCGGGTTCGACGCGATCACCAACAAGCCGTACGCCCCGACCGAGGCCCTCCACGTCGAAGCCAAGGGCATCTCCGTCTCCCAGGCGTTCTTCCTGGGCCCGGACTCCGGCTCGAAGCTGGCCGAGGGCGGCGCGACGCCGCTCTACCTGTCGCTGGTGAACACCAACAAGGACGCCGACCAGCTCGTCGGTCTCGGCGTGGACCCCGCCCTCGGCACCGCCAAGGTCGTCTCCCCCGTGAACCTGCCGATCCAGCAGCGCGTCAACGTCGGTAAGCCGACGCCGACGATCATGATCGACGGCCTCAAGAAGGCGCTCAGCGGCGGCGAGAGCATCCCGGTGCAGCTCCAGTTCGCCAGGGCCGGAGTCATCTCGCTGACGGTCCCGGTCATCACCCGCAGCCGCGAGTTCGCCGACCTGCCCCAGGCCCCCGCCTCGACCGCCGGCCCCACCCCGAGCCCCTCGGCCACCACGACCGGCGCTGCCCCTGCGGACCCCACGGCCCCCGCTGAGCCGACCGCTCCGGCCACGGATGAACACGGTCATTAGCCCTGCTTGCTTTGCGGCGCCTTCGGCGCCGCAGGGCTTGGCTGTGCTTGCTTTGCGGCGCCTGACGGCACCGCAGGGCTTGGGCGCCTGAAGTCGGTGACTTCCCTCGTCGCTCCTCCGCTTCGCTCCGTCACTCCTCAGTCCAGCTCACCGACGCGCCCAAGCCGACACTCTTCACGCACGGCGTCGGTAAAGCACAAATGCAATTACCGGCTCATAACGGCAAATAAACAACAAGGGGTACGGCGTGCGCCGTACCCCTTGAACGTTGAATGGGTTGGTCAGTCCTCGGCGGGGTCGAATTTGTAGCCGAGGCCTCGCACCGTGAGGATGCAGCGGGGGTTGGAGGGATCGGCCTCGACCTTGGCGCGCAGGCGCTTGACGTGGACGTCCAGGGTCTTGGTGTCGCCCACGTAGTCGGCGCCCCAGACGCGGTCGATGAGCTGGCCCCGGGTGAGCACCCGTCCCGCGTTGCGGAGCAGGACCTCAAGCAGCTCGAACTCCTTCAGCGGGAGCTGCACGTGGTCGCCGCGGACGGCGACGATGTGGCGGTCCACGTCCATCCTGACGGGACCCGCGGTCAGGACGGCCGACTCAAGCTCCTCGACGTCGCCCTGGCGGCGCAGTACGGCACGGATGCGGGCGACCAGCTCCCGTGAGGAGAACGGCTTGGTCACGTAGTCGTCGGCGCCGAGTTCGAGGCCGACGACCTTGTCGATCTCGCTGTCCTTGGCGGTGAGCATGATCACCGGGACGTTGGAACGCTGACGGAGGGAACGGCAGACCTCCGTGCCGGGCAGCCCCGGCAGCATCAGGTCGAGCAGCACCAGGTCCGCGCCGTTGCGGTCGAAGGTGTCCAGCGCCTCGGGACCCGTGGCCGCGACCGCGACCTCGAAGCCCTCCTTGCGCAGCATGTACGACAGGGCGTCCGAGAAGGACTCCTCGTCCTCGACAACAAGCACGCGAGTCACTGCGCGGCCTCCAGGGGAATGGTGGTGGTACGGGGTACGGCTGCCGCGCCGAAGGCGGGCAGACGAAGTGTGAAGGTGGAGCCCGACCCTTCCTTGCTCCACACCGTCACCGCGCCGTTGTGGGCGGCGGCGACGTGTTTGACGATGGCCAGGCCGAGGCCCGTGCCTCCGGTCGCGCGCGAGCGGGCGGCGTCCACGCGGAAGAACCGCTCGAAGATGCGCTCCTGGGCGTTCTCCGGGATGCCGATGCCCTGGTCGCTGACGCTGATCTCGATCGAGTCGCTGTGCGGCCCCGCGGTGCGCGCGCTGACCACGACGCGGGTGTGCTCGGGGCTGTAGGCGACCGCGTTGTCGATGAGGTTGCGCAGCGCGGTGACGAGGAGATCGTCGTCGCCCCAGATGCGCAGCCCCTCGGCCCCTCCGGCGACGAGGGTGATGTCCTTGGCGGCGGCCGTGGTGTTGCAGCGGTCGATGGCCTCGTGCACGACCTCGTCAACGGGGACGGGTCCAGGGGTGGGGATGGGTTCCGCCCCCTGGATGCGGGACAGGGTGATGAGGTCCTGGACGAGGTAGGTGAGCCTCGCGGCCTCGTGCTGCATGCGCCCGGCGAACCGGGTGACGGCCTCGGGGTCGTCGGCGGCGTCCTGGATGGTCTCCGCGAGCAGCGACAGCGCCCCGACCGGTGTCTTGAGCTCGTGGCTGACGTTGGCCACGAAGTCACGCCGTACGGCCTCGACCCTGCGGTGTTCCGTCTGGTCCTCGGCGAGCACCAGCACCTGCCCGTGCGAGCCGAGCGGGGCCACCCGTACGGCGAAGCTCGTCGAGTCCTGGCCGAACTTGTGGCCCGCGACCTCGATCTCGCTCTCGCGGATCTCACCGTCCCTGCGGACCTGCCTGGCCAGCGCGAGCAGTTCGGCCGCCATCAGGTTCTCGCCCCGTACGAGACCGAAGGCCCGCGCGGCCGAACTGGCCCGCAGCACCCGGTCCTCCTTGTCGAGCACGACCGCCGACGACGGCAGGACCGCCAGCACCGAGGCGACACCCTGCGGCAGCGTGGCGGGCTCGGGTGAGTCCGACGCGGCGGGAGTCTCTCGCCCCAAGTTCTGACGGACCACCATCACGGCCAGCGCCCCCACGACGAACCCGGCCAGGGCGGCCAGACTCGCCATCAGTTCACTCACGTGCTCCTCCTGTCCGCTTCACGTCCTTGATGGTAGGCGGGTGCTTTCCCCATTGGGGCAGCTCATGGGGGCACGACCAAGGCCTTTCCCGCAAAGTTCACTTTACGGTCGAGGTTCGTTCACTGTTGCGCACATACGGTGAGGGCCATGCGCGACGCCTACCATGACGAGCTCGACGCCCTCACGGGCCAACTGGTGGAGATGACCCGACTGGTGAGGTCGGCGATCTCCCGGGCCACCACCGCAATCCTGGACTCCGACCTTCAGCTCGCCGAGAGCGTGATCTCCCAAGACGAGGAGGTCGACCGGATCTTCTCCGAGATCGAGGCCTCGATCTTCGGCCTGATGGCCACCCAGCAGCCGGTCGCCGTGGACCTTCGGGTGGTCATCGCGGCCCTGCGGATGGGCACCGACCTCGAACGGATGGGCGACCTGGCCGAGCACGTGGCCAAGGTGGCGCGGCTGCGGCACCCCGAGTCGGCGATCCCGGCGGAGGTCCGCTCGACGATCGTGGAGATGGGCCAGATCGCCGAGCGTCTGGTCACCAAGGCGGGTAGTTGCATCGCCTCCCGCGACGTGGACGCCGCCCTTGAGCTTGAGGACGACGACGACGCGATGGACAGGCTGCACCGCAGGCTGTTCAAGGTCCTGATGGCCCCCGACTGGAAGCACGGCGTCGAGCCCGCCATCGACGTGACGCTGATCGGGCGCTACTACGAGCGTTACGCCGACCACGCGGTGCGCGTCGCCCGCGACGTGGTCTACCTGGTGACCGGCACCCGGACGCCGGACGCCGCCGACCTGGTCTAGGCCCGGGGACGCGAAAGGGCCCGCCGTGACCGGCGGGCCCTTCGACGTGTCCGGAGGCTACCGGCCCTGGTTGGCCACGGCCTCGATCGCCGCCTTCGCGGCGTCGGGGTCGAGGTACTGGCCGCCCTTGGTGACCGGGGTGAAGTCGTCGTTCAGCTCGTAGACGAGCGGGATGCCGGTGGGGATGTTGAGCCCGGCGATCGCGTCGTCGTCGATCTTGTCCAGGTGCTTGACCAGCGCCCTGAGCGAGTTGCCGTGGGCCACGACGAGGACGATCTTGCCGTCGGCCAGGTCGGGCACGATCGCGTCGTACCAGTAGGGCAGCATCCGCTCGACGACGTCCTTCAGGCACTCGGTCTTCGGCAGCAGCTCCTCGGGCAGCAGCGCGTACCGGGCCTCGCCCGCCTGGGAGAACTCGTCGTCGTCGGCGATCGGGGGCGGCGGGGTGTCGTAGGAGCGGCGCCAGAGCATGAACTGCTCGTCGCCGAACTCGGCGCGGGTCTGCGCCTTGTCCTTGCCCTGCAGCGCGCCGTAGTGACGCTCGTTGAGCCGCCAGGACCTGGTGACCGGCAGCCACAGCAGGTCGGCGGCACCGAGCGCGAGGTTGGCCGTCTGGATCGCGCGGGTCAGCAGCGAGGTGTGGACCACGTCCGGCCGCACCCCGGCGTCGCTCAGCAGCCGCCCGCCGCGCCGTGCCTCCTCCTCGCCCTTGGCGGAGAGCCCGGCGTCCACCCACCCGGTGAACAGGCCCTTAGCGTTCCACTCACTCTCACCATGCCGAAGCAGCACCAAAGTCGCCATGCGGCCAAGCTTAGTGGGACCCCTCCGCGGCTCCCGGAGGGCGCTCGACAGGCGAGACGCCCAGGTCAGGGTCGGCGAACCTGGCGAAGGCCTGGAGGTTGGCCAGCGACTCGCCCCGTTTGGCACGCCACTCCCACTCCCTGCGGATGGAGGAGGCGAAGCCGAGTTCGAGCGCCCGGTCGAAGCCCTCGTCGGCGTAGGTGAGCACGCAGCCGAGCAGCCGGTCGATCTCCTCCTCGGAGACCGCGGTCAGCGGGACGCGGCCGACGAGGTAGACGTCGCCGACCGGGTCCAGGGCGAAGTGCACGCCGTACGTCGTGCCGTTCTTGGTCAGCAGCCAGCGGTAGAACTCGGCGTGGTTCTCGTCGGGCTGGCGGCAGAAGAACGCCTCCACGTGCAGGGCCTGGTCGCCGACGATGAGCCAGGTCATGGTCGCGAGCTTGTGCTGGCCGGGGAGCCGTACCAGGAAGGCGCCCGGCCTCGGCTCCTCGAAGGACGCCTCCGCGGCCCGCAGCGCCGCCTCGATCACCTCACGCATGTGCCCACCCTACGAGCTGACCGCGACCGGCACCCGGTGCAGGTTGGTCATCGCCCGCGCGTAGACGTCGGCGAGCCTGGAGGCGGTCGCCGACCAGCCGAAGGTGGCCGCCTGGGTCACCGCCCCCGCGGCCAGCGCGTCGCGCCAGGCGGGGTGGTGCACGAACCGGCTGAGCACCCTGGCCCAGTCGTGCGGATCGTGCCCCTCGACGAGCACCCCGGACACCCCGTCTCGTACGGCGGTGCGCAGCCCCCCGACCGAGGCGGCGGCGACCGGCGTCCCGCACGCCTGGGACTCAAGAGCGACCAGTCCGAACGACTCGCTGTGGGAGGGGACCACGGTCACGTCGGCGGCGCGGTACCAGTCGGCCAGCTCGTGCTGCGGGGCGGGCGGCACGATCCTGACCACGTCGGAGATGCCCAGCGAGGCGGCCACCTCGGTCAGGTAGGACGGCCTGGCGAGCCCGTTGCCGCTGGGGCCGCCGACGCAGGCGACGACCAGCCGCGACCTGAGCGCCGGGTCCTCGGCGAGCATCAGGGCCGCGGCGCGCAGCAGCACGTCAGGGGCCTTGAGCGGCTGCACCCTGCCGACGAACAGCAGCACGTGGGCGTCCTGGGGCAGCCCGAGACGGTGCCTGGCCGCGCCCTGGGAGGCGGGCTGGAAGACCGTGAGGTTCACCCCGGGGCTGACGACCTCGACACGGCCCGGGGCGGCGCCGTACAGCTCGACGAGCTCGTGCGCCTCGGTCGGCGTGTTGGCGACCAGGCGGTCGGCGATGTCCACCACCTGCTGCTCACCGGTGACCCTGACCTGGGGCTCGGGGTTGTCGTCGTCGGCAAGCAGGAGGTTCTTCACCCTGGCCATGGTGTGCATGGTGTGCACCAGGGGCACGCCCCAGCGCTCCTTGGCCAGCCAGCCGACCTGCCCGGACAGCCAGTAGTGGGAGTGGATGACGTCGTAGCGGCCCGGGTCGTACATCGCCTCGGTGCGCAGCACGCCGGACAGGAACCCGCAGAGCTGGCCCGGCAGGTCCCCCTTGTCCAGCTCCTCGTACGGCCCGGCCGTGATGTGGCGGACCGAAACCCCGGGAACGATCTCGGCGACCGGGGGCAGGTCACGCGCGGTCTGCCTGGTGAAGATCTCCACCTCCACGCCCAGCCCGGCCAGGCGCTTGGCCACTTCGACGACGTAGACGTTCATGCCGCCCGCGTCTCCGGTCCCTGGCTGGTCCAGGGGGGACGTGTGCATGCTGATCGTCGCGACCCGGTTGACCCGTTGTCTACCCCGCCGCCTCACCGGCACCACCTCCGAGAGGGATATAACCACCCAATAGTTCGCGACATTCCCACCGCCCCGGGCGCCCGGGAGGCGGTGACACCGCGGCTCACGGCCCTGGCAGGATGGGGGCCATGAACAGGACGGCAGTGGTTACCGGCGCCAGCAGCGGGATCGGCGAGGCGACCGCCCGCCGCCTGGCCGCGGAGGGTTTCGACGTGGTGGCCGCGGCGCGGCGCCGGGACCGGCTCGACAAACTGGCCGCCGAGGTGCCGGGGATCCGCGCGGTCTCCCTGGACGTCACCTCCCAGGAGTCGGTCGACGCCCTCGCCGCCTCCCTTGAGCGCTGCGACGTGCTGGTCAACAACGCGGGCGGGGCGATCGGCCTCGAACCCGTCGCGGCCGGGAATGTGGACGACTGGCAGCAGATGTATGACACGAACGTGCTGGGCTCGCTTCGTGTCACCAAGGCCCTGCTGCCCCTGCTGGTCGCCTCCGGCGACGGCGTGCTGGTCATGCTGACCTCGGTCGCGGGACTGGTCTCCTACGAGGGCGGCGGCGGTTACAACGCGGCCAAGCACGCGCAGACCGCGATGACCGAGGTGCTCAGGCTCGAACTGTGCGGCGAGCCGGTCAGGGTCGTCGAGGTCGCCCCCGGCATGGTCCACACCGAGGAGTTCTCCCTCAACCGCTTCCACGGCGACTCCGCCGCGGCCGACCGCGTCTACCAGGGCGTCCCCGGCCCGCTGACCGCCGACGACGTGGCCGACGCCATCTCCTGGTGCGTGACCAGGCCCGCGCACGTGAACGTGGACCGCCTGGTCATCCGCCCCCGCGCGCAGGCCGCCCAGCACAAGATCCACCGCGTCTGAGCCGTGCCCAAGCCGATCGGGGAGATCACCAGGGGCACCACGGGCCACAACCGGCTCAGGCGCGCCGACCGCTGGGTGGTCGCCGTCCACGGCCGTCTGCTGCGCTCGGCCGAACGTCCCCTGGTGGTCGACCTGGGCTACGGCGCCTCGCACACCACGACCCTCGAACTGTTCTCCCGGTTGCGGAGGGTCTGTCCCACAGTCGAGGTGGTCGGCGTCGAGATCGACCCAGCCAGGGTCGCCGCGGCCAGGCCGTACGAGCAGGAGGGGTTGTCCTTCGTGCTCGGCGGCTTCGAGCTGCCGGTGGGCAGGCCGCCCACGCTGGTCAGGGCCTTCAACGTGCTCAGGCAGTACGGCGAGGCCGAGGCGTGGGGCTACTGGACGATGCTCAGCCGGGCCGTCGCCCCCGGCGGCGTGGTGGTCGAGGGGACGTGTTCCGAGGTCGGCCACCGGGCCGTGTGGGCCGGGCTCGACGCGACGGGGCCGAGGACGCTGACCTTCTCCGCGCGGTTCGGCGGGTTCGAGCGCCCCTCCGACCTGGCGGAGCGGCTGCCCAAGACGCTGATCCACCGCAACGTCCCCGGGGAGCCGATCCACGCCTTCCTGCGTGACTTCGACCACGCCTGGGCGGTCAACGCCCCGCTGGGCGCCTACGGCTTCCGGCAGCGGTGGATCGCCACCGCCCGGACGCTGGCCAGGACCTGGCCGGTCGCGACGCGTCCCCCGCTCGGCGGCGGGGCCCGCTGGCGGCTCGGCGAACTCACCCTTCCCTGGTCGGCCCTGGAACGCTGACCCCCGCGCGGACCTGTCCCGAATGCGGCGGTTAGGGTCGTCGGCATGGCCCCTCGTTTCGTGACGGACCCCGACCTGACCGAGGAACTCGTCGCCGAGCTGGTCGAGTGCTGGACCGAGGTGAGCAACGCGGGCGGGGCTGTCGGCTTCGTGCCCCCGGTCACCGCCGCCGAGGTCCGCGAGCTGGCTCTGCCGACCTTCGCCCGCTGCGGCGCGGACGGCCCCGACCACCTCGTCGCCGGATTCGACGAGACCGGGCGGCTGGCGTGCTGGCTGGTCCTGGCCGACGCCGGATCCCACCTGCGGGCCCACTGGCGCTGGGTGCTGCGCGTGATGGTCCACCCCAAACACCAGGGCGCGGGGTACGGCGCGCACCTCATGCGGGCGGCCGAGGAGGCGGCCCGTGGCCTGGGGATCGAGGCGCTGCACCTGACCGTGCGCGGCGGAACCGGGACCGAGGGCTTCTACGCGCGGTTCGGCTACACGGAGGTCGGCCGGATCCCCGGTGCCATCCGGCTGGTCCCGGGGGACGACCGCGACGAGATCTACATGGTTCTGAGGCTGTGACGGAAATCACTCGACAACCCGTAGTACTACCCCTCGTGGTGCGGGAGTTAGGCTTGGTTGTGTGAAGGGTCTGGGCGAGCTTGAACGCAGCATCATGGACATCATCTGGGCGCAGTCATCCCCCGTGACGGCGCGGGAGGTAGGGCGTCTGATCGCCGATCGCGACCTCGCGCCGACCACGGTGATGACCGTGCTCGACCGGTTGACCCGCAAGGGGTTCCTGCAGCGCACCCGGGACGGGCGCGCCTGGCGCTACGAGCCGGCCGAGAGCCGTGACGCGTACGTCGCGGAGCTTATGCTTGAGGCGTTGGACCTGACCGGAGACCGGTCCGCCGCCCTCACCCGGTTCGCACAGGCCGTCTCGGGCAGCGAGGCCGAGATCCTGCTCAAAGCGTTGACGGAGCTGGAGGACGAGTGATCACCGCGGCAGTCCTGGCGACCCTCGCCCTGGTCTGCGCGGTCGGAGCCTGGCGGTTCACGCGGGCGCGGTGGACGTATCGCGCCCCGCACGTGGCCATCGTCCTGTGGCAGGCGCTCGGGGTCACCTGGGGCCTGGCCGGGACGGGAGCGCTCCTCTCCTACGCCCTCGAACCCTACGGGCAGGGCGTGCTCCACGGTCTCGGCTCCTTCGCCGTCTCGGCGATGAACGGGGGGTACGGCCCCGCCGACTCGTTCACGCTGCCGAGGATCCTGGCCCTCATCGCCGGGCTGACGGCGCTGACCATCCTGGTCGTCGTGCTGTTCAGCGCGGGCGCGCAGACGCTCCGCGCCCGTCGCAGGCACCGCACGCTGCTGGCCCTGGTCGCCCGCGAGGACCCCGAGGTCCCCGGCGTCAGGGTCGTCGACCACCCGGGCCCCGCCGCCTACTGCGTGCCGGGGCTGCGCTCTGAGGTCGTGGTCAGCGAGGGGACGCTCAAGCTGCTGTCGCCCGCCGAGCTGACCGCGGTGCTCGCCCACGAGTCCGCGCACGTCCGCGAGCGCCACGACCTGGTGCTGCTGCCGTTCGCCGCGCTGCGCAGGGCGCTGCCCTGGTCTCAGGTCGTCGGCAGGGTGCAGAGCGAGGTCAGCCTGCTGGTCGAGATGGCCGCCGACGACGTCGCCCGCCGCTACTGCTCACCGCGCCGTCTGGCCACCGCCCTGCTCCGTTTCGGTACGGCGGGCGCCGCGCCGACCCCGCAGGGCGCCCTCGGCGTCTCCGAGACCACGGGCGCCGTGATGGCCAGGGTCGAGCGCCTGGTCAGCCCCGGTCCCGACCTCCCCCGGCGGGTCCGCTACGCCATCGTCGCCTTCTCCGTCACCCTGACGGCCTCGGCCCCGCTGCTCTGGCTGATGCCCCACTGACGCTTGCAACTGTTAGCCACCGCGTTTGCAATTGCAAGCAACGAGGGTAGACTGCAAACATGGCACTACCCAAGGTCGGCTCGATCGGTGAGTACATCCGGGAGCAGCGCACGCACGCGAAGATCTCGCTGCGCCAGCTCGCGGCGGCGGCGGGGGTCTCCAACCCCTACCTCAGCCAGATCGAGCGGGGGCTGCGCAAACCGAGTGCGGAGATCCTCAACCAGATCGCCAAGGGACTGCACATCTCGTCGCAGGCCCTGTACGTCCAGGCCGGGCTCATCGAGGAACGCGAGCCGGACAGCGACGTGCTCGCCGCGATCAGGGCGGACCATCTCATCACCGAGCGTCAGCGCCAGGTGCTGATCGACATCTACGAGTCGTTCCGCCGGGAGAACCGGAACGGGGCCCCGGACGAGGAAGCGCAGACCTCCCAGAAAGCGCATCCCGCACCGGAGCCCCAGGGGAGCGACGCGAACATCTCTCCTGAGGGGGAGACTCCGCTGCCCAAGGGGTATCTCGCCGCGTTGAAGCCCTACGCGGCCCCCGTGGACAGCGAAAACGTCACACCGGAATCCAAGGAAGGTTAACACCCATGACTCTCGCCACCGAAGTGAAGAGGCTCGCCGAGTCCAAGCCGTTCTACGCCGTCGCGGGCGCGGGCGACTACGCGGTCGAGAAGCTCCGTGAGCTGCCCGAACACCTGCAGCGCATCCAGGGCCGCCGCGAGGACATCCGCGATGCCGCCAGGGAGGCCGCCAAGGACCTGCCGGAGAAGGCCAAGGAGCTGGCCGACAAGGCCGAGGTCTACGCCAGGGAGTTCCCCGGCAAGGCCCGCGGCTACGCCGACCAGGTCAGCGGCAGGGCCGTCAAGCTGTACGAGGAGTTCGCCACCCGCGGCCGCAAGGTCGTCTCCAAGACGAGCGGCCAGACCGCCCGTGAGCTCGCGCAGGTCTCCGAGGCCGCCAAGCCGGCCAGGAAGAGCACCCGCACCACCAGGAACGGCTCTTCGGCGAAGTCCTGACCCCGGGGCCTTCCCCAGGATCCCGAGAGGGGCCGCCCCGGACACCCGGGGCGGCCCCTCCGTCTTTCCCGCCCGATCCGGGCGGAAGGACGTCCGCCACGGGAAGAGTTCCGGCATTAGGGTGGTTGCTGTCAGCAGGGCGAGCACGGTGGAGTGACGACGATGATTTCCGTAGGGCTGGACCTCGTCTTCTGGGTCCTCAGCATCATCGCCTTCGGCATGTCCGCCTGGGCGCTGTTCCACGCGACGCGTACCCCCGCTCGCGCCTTCGCCGTGACCGGCAAGCAGACGAAGAAGCTCTGGCTGATCATCCTGGGCCTGGCGGCGCTGTTCTCCTTCGCCTCCGCCGTCGGCTACTTCGGCATCGGCCTCGGCCAGCTCAACATCTTCGCCATCGCGTCGGTGGTCGCCGCCGGGATCTACCTGGCCGACGTCAAGCCCGCGGTGAGCGAGATCGGCAAGGGTGGCAACCAGGGTCCCTACGGCCCCTGGTGAATTCCGTTGCCCCCGCCGTACGGACCGGGTAGACACCTCGGGTGACGTTGTTCGCGAAGAAACCCGTCCTGTACGGCAGCCGCGTGACCCTCAGGCCCGTCGGCCCCGAGCATGCCGAAGGCCTCTGGACGCTGATCAACGACCCGGAGACCGCCCGTCTCACCGGCTCGCACGGCGTCGTGGACCGCGCGGCGATCGCCCTGTGGTGCCACACGCGCGCCGACCAGGACGACCGTCTCGACCTGGCGATCTGCGCCGCGGACGACGACGCCTACGTGGGCGAGGTCGTGCTCAACGACCTTGACGCGCACAACCTCTCCTGCAACCTGCGCATCGCGCTCTCCGGCCCCGAGGTGTACGGCAGGGGCTACGGGAGCGAGGCGATCAGGCTGATGCTCCACCACGCCTTCACCACCACCGACCTGCACCGGATCGAGCTTGAGGTCTTCACCTTCAACGAGCGGGCCGCCCACGTCTACCGGAAGGCCGGCTTCGTCGAGGAGGGCGTGCGCCGCGACGCCCTGCTCTGGGAGGGCCGCTGGCACGACGCCGTCGTGATGTCCGTCCTGGCCCCCGAATGGCTCGCCGCCAGGGTGTGAACGGTTCAGGCGGGTAGGGGGTGAGGGTGCCCGGTCTGATGCGGGGGGCATCCGGCCGGGCACCCACGAAGGTCACTTCTTCCAGGTCGGCACGCCGGAACGCGCCGGTGGTGATACTGAGAGCAGGAACAACGATCACCCACCTGCGGCGAGGCGTTGATGGCTGTGAAGGTTGGTTTGCCGGAATGGGCCAGGCGGCTACGCGCCGAACGTGAGTCACGGGGGTGGGGACGCGCCGACCTCGCCCGCGAGATGCTGAAGGCGGCCGAGCCGTACACGCTGCCCGGTATGAAGTCGATAGTGGCGAGTATCAAGGGGCACGAGGTCGGGCGCCACAGGCCGGGTGACCCGTATCGGCCGCTGTATCGCACGATATACGGCAAGTCTGATCATGAGCTTTTCGGTGGCTCCCCGGAGGGGATGATCATCGACCACGCGTCGTTCGGGGACCTTCTTCTCACGGGGGCGAGGCGGGCCCGTCCTGTTGACGCCGACCACGTGCTCGCCCTGCGGGACGCCAACCGGCACCTCGTGGCGCTGGACAACGCCTACGGCGGCGGCGAACTCGTGGCGATCGCCTGCCGCGCCTTCCGGAACGCCGGTGCCGGACTCGCCTCGGGCCGTTGCCCACCCGCCGTCGAACGCGATCTACAGGCCGCCGTCGGTGAGACGGGAGAGATCGCGGCGTGGATCGCCTATGACGCCGACCGGCAGGCCCTGTCCCGCCAGCTCATCCACGAGGCCATGATGATCAGCAGGCTCGCGGGTGACCGTGGCATGGAGCTTCTCCAGTTCTCCCACCTCAGCATGCAGGGGGTCTACCTCCATCGGTCGCGTGAAGCCCTGTCCCTGGCCGACTCCGTGATCGACGACAGACGGCTGTCGGGGAGGACCTCGACGCTCTTCCAGATGCGGCGCGCTCGGGCGCTCGCACAGCTCGACGAGCGACGGGACGCTCTCAAGGCGCTGAGCGCCGCCCACGCCCATCTCGGTGACGGTGTGGGGAGCTCCGACCCTCCGTGGGCATGGTGGATCGACGACCACGAGCTGGCCTACCACGAGGCCGTGTGTCACGGCGATCTCGGGTCATGGGACCGCGCGGTCGAGGTGATCGGCCGTGCCGTTGAGGGATGCGAGGCCGGTAGGACTCGCTGTTCCTTCAACGACAGGGCACAGCAGTTGGACATCCTCGTCCGGGCGGGCGCCTGGCGGGAGGCGGAGCCGGTGCTGGTCACGCTGCTCGCGGAGGTCGGGGAGGTGGGGTCACACCGTACGGACAATCTCCTGACCACCGTCGCCGACAGGCTTGGGAGGTCCAAGGCGGCTCTGCCGTCCACACTCAGCGACGCCACCGCCGAGCTGAGAACCCGGCTGACAGGTGGCTGAGCCCTGGTTCACGGATGCGCCCAGGAGACACGGCTGCACCCGGGGAGAATCGGGAAATATCATGATCCGTCCGGAGGCTGAGTATGGCTGACATTGAGCGACTTTCCAGCACGGTGGTGCATGAGACGCGGTACATGCGGTTGCGGCATGACGAGATCCGGCGGGCCGACGGGTCGCTCGGGGTGTATTCCTACGTGGACAAGCCGGACTTCGCGTTGATCATCCCGTTGGAGGATGACGGCTTCCACCTGGTGGAGCAGTACCGCTATCCGATAGGCCGCAGGTCGTGGGAGTTTCCCCAGGGGACGATGCCCGACCTGGCCACCGCCGACCCCGAGCACCTGGCCAGGGAGGAACTGCGCCAGGAGACGGGGCTGACGGCGGCCTCCATGCGGCATCTGGGGCACCTGCACTGCGCACCGGGGATGACGGTCCAGGGGTACGACGTGTTCCTGGCGACCGGGCTGCGGCAGGGGCAGGCGGAGCGGGAGGCCGAGGAGCAGGACCTGTGCCAGCGGTGGTTCCCCCGGCGGGAGGTGGAGGACATGATCCGCGAGGGAGTGATCGTGGAGAGCTGCAGCCTCGCCGCCTACAGCCTGCTGCTGCTCGACCGGGGCTGAGACCACCGGCGGCCTGCCGCTGATCGATCAGAGCTGAGGTCGCCGCCGGTCTGCCGCTGATCGACCGGAGGTGAGGTTACCGCCGCCAGGCTCGCCGCTGCCGACTGAAGCTGGGCACCTCATCGGTCTGCCGTCGCGCGGGCCGTACGGCGTGGCCGAGCAGGGGTGGCCGGGTGAGGCCGGGTTTTCGGCTTCCTTCGGATGGTGATGGATCCTATTCTGACCGTTATCGGCTCTTCGGGTTCCGTGAGGCTCTCTGGACGCCTCTCACGGTCTCCGGGCGTGTTCCGTCCGCGCCCTCGGTGCCACCTCAGCAAGGCAACCCGGCCTTCCGGCGGCCTCGGGGCCGTCGGCGACTCCCCTATCGAGGTAGGTCATGAGAACACGACGCGTAACGCTCGCCACCCTCCTGCCTGTCTTCCTGGTCCTGGTCACCGTCCCCGCGACGCCCGCGCGCGCCGCCGTCAGCCCGCCCGCCCCCGTCGTCTCGGCGACCTGCTGACTTCGGGACTTTCGGCCCCTGGCGAGCGGCGGTTAGCAACTGCTAACTTCGTGGTGTGACAGGGATCGAGACGTTCCTCGTGGACGACCGGGATCCGCCGTCGAAGCGGCGGATGCTGGTCGAGGCGCTGCGGCTGTTCGTCGAGCGGGGCGTGGACGGCACGACGGTGCGCGACATCGCCGCGGCCAGCGGCTACAGCAATCCGGCGCTGTTCAAGTTCTTCGCCTCGAAGGAGGAGCTGGCGCTGCACCTGTTCGCCAGGTGCTACGCGAGGCTCGGTGAGCGGGCCGCGCTGGCCACCGCGCCGGGACGGCCGTTCGGCGAGCGGCTCGACGCGCTGATGCGGGCCTTCGGCGCCTTCCTCGACGAGGAGCCCGAGGTCCTGCTCTTCACCCAGGACAACCTGCGCGTCTACCTGCCCAAACTCTCCGCCGACGAGCGCGGGCCGTCCCTGCTCGGCCTGCTGCGCGGGCTGGTCGGCGACGGGGTCGCCTCGGGCGAGGTCACCACGGAGATCCCGGCCGACCTGCTGGTCGCGGCGCTCTCCGGCACCGTCGCGCAGTACGCGAGGATGCGCCACTTCGACGAGCTTCCCAGGGGGGCGGCGCTGGCCGCCCTCCGGCCCCTGGTCACCCGCATGATCGCCCCCTGAGACCCGTCCCGGCCCCCGGGACGTTTCGCACGCCCATCGAGTTAGCAAATGCTAACCGCACAATCCTGGAGGAACCATGAAACTGCTCGTTCTCGGCGCCGGAGGCTTCATCGGCCGCACCGCCGTCCGCGAGGCCGTCACCGCGGGCTGGGAGGTCGTCGGCCTGGTCAGGAACGACGAGGCGGCCCAGCGTGTACGGCGGGCGGGCGGCACGCCTCACCTCTTCTCCGTCGGCGACCCCGCCACCTGGGCCGAGACCGCCAGGGGGGCGCACGCCGTACTCGACCTCATCCAGCCGAGCCTGCCGGGGCGGCTGACCAGGCGGGCCATCGGCCGGGTCGCCGCCACCCGGCAGGAGACCACCCGGGGGGTGCTGCGAACGCTGCTCTCCCTGCCCGAGGAGGAGCGGCCCCTGCTGGTCTCGGTCAGCGGGATGGACGACCTCGCCCCCGGGCCTGGCCGTACGGTCTCGCACCTGTCGGTGCCGCGTGAGAGCGCCGTGGGGTTCGCGCACGTGGGGCTGCCGGTGCGGCGGTTGGTCGAGGCGTCGGGGACGCCCGCCGTACACGTCTATCTGGGGAACATGGTGTACGGCCCGGGCAAGGGGTTCGGCGACCTGGTCGTACCGGGCCTGGCCAACGGCAGGATGCCGGTTCCCGGGACGGGGAGGAACCGGCTGCCGATCATCCATGTGGAGGACGCCGCGCGGGCGCTGGTACACGTGGCGGGGCTGCCCGATGTCGCGGGACGGAGCTTCGTCGCCACCGACGGCACGGCCACGACGCTCGGTGAGCTGTTCGACGAGACGGCCGCGCTGCTCGGGGCGGGCAGGCCCCGCAGGCTGCCCCGGTGGCTGACGGTGCCGTTCGCGGGCGGGATCGCGGTCCAGACGCTCACGCTCGACGTCGTCGCCGACACCTCGGCGCTGACGGAGACGGGGTTCGCGCCGCGCTATCCGTCCTACCGGGAGGGGGTGGCGGCGACACTGGCCGAACTCAGCCGTCCGGCCCTGCCCCGTGCTCGTGCAGTGCCGTGACCAGCCAGTTCGCCAGCCGTCTGTGCCCCAGGAGGGTGGGGTGGACGCCGTCGGGCAGGATCGCCCCCCGTCCCCAGGAGCGGCCGAGCGGGTCGAGGAAGACGGTCGCCTCCTCGTCGGCGGCGACCGCGACGGCGTCCCTGACCGCGGGGAGCCAGCGAGGCTCCCTGCCCATCCAGATGGGGCCGATCACCACGATCCTGGTCTGCGGCCAGCGGAGCCTGACCGTCACCAGCAGGCGCTTGGCGGCGCCGTACACCCTGCCGGGGTCGGCGGTGTGGTCGTTGTGCCCGCCGGAGATGATCAGCAGGTCGGGGGCGGGGCGCCAGGACAGCTCCTGCTCGAACGACTGCTGGAAGGTCCTGCGCACCCTGCTGGGGTTGACGAACCCGGTCCCCGCCGCGCCCGCGGTGACGAGTTGCCAGCCCAGGGTGCGGGCGGCCTGCGCGGCGTAGCTCTCCCAGCGGGGGACCGGCCCCGAGCCCATGGTGAAGCTGTCCCCGAGCACCATGACCACCGGGGACCTGATCAGGCGCTCCTGGCCTCCCGGGGTCGCGGGCTGGTTGAAGGCCGGGATCGGGACCTGCCCGGCCGCCTCCCCATCAGCACATCCCGAAATAAGACAGAAAATCACCATAGAAGCCGCGAGCACGGATGCTCGGGGACGTCGGCGCACAGGCCCGCGCATGCCACCTCGGGGAGGTTCGGACTGCCGATATGAGAGGGGATTCCCCCAGGCGGGCACGGCGAAATCACCGCCCGGGGGGATCATCTTGAGCAGATCGGCATTCTATCCGCGCGGGAAGGGGCCTCCCCGAGATCACGTCAGCTCACAGTGTCAGCTCACATAGGAGGCGGGCACGCTCCAGGTGTTGCAGTAGGCGATCTTCGAGTACTTCCAGCCCTGGTTGATCCAGCCCGCGAAGTGGTCGCCGTTGCCGTGGTCGCGCTTGCCCAGGCCGTTCTGGTCGTCGCCCCGGCTGTACTCCAGCTCCAGCACCGACTGCCAGCGGGCGGCGGTGACGGCCAGCGGGACGCGGACGGCGCGGGTGAAGATCCCGGCCAGGCACTGGGCCTGGAGCTCGGAGCGACGGGAGTGGGCGTCCTGGGCGGACTTCGACCGGTCCGCGACCTCCCACCACCAGGCGCCGCCGATGCCCGACATGGCCTGCACGTGGTGGCCGTACTCGTGGGCGAGCACGGTCAGGTAGGGGACGTGGTTCTGCGCCGGATCGACGTTGCCGCTCTCCCTGATGAGGTGGGTCAGGCCGATGTACATGCCGCGGTTGGACGGGCAGTAGTAGGCGGCGGCCCCCGAGGCCGGGTAGGTGCCGCACGGCCCCCGCCCGGGCCGGGTCCAGTAGACCCGGCGCGGGGCCAGGAAGACCGCCCTGGCCTGGGCGAACTTGCCCGCCCACGCCCGGTCGAGGCAGTTGGTGACGGCGCTGAGGTAGCCGTACATCGCGGCGGGCTGGGTCGAGGGGCGGGGCGCGCGGCAGGCGATCGAGCCCATGACGCCGGTGCCGTACAGGGGGTTGCGCTGGAGCCTGACGGTGGTGTCCGTGCGCCGCATGGAACGCAGGTCCACGCTCGTGCCCGAGCGGGCGGCCAGCGTGATCGGGACACCGCCCGCGCCGTTGCCGTCACCGGCTTCACGAAGCTTGAGCGGCGACGGAGGCGTGACGTCGGGCGGGGAGATCTCGGCTCCCTCCGCGGGTACGGGACCGCCGTTCTCGGTCGCGACGGGACCCGTCTTCGGGCCGGCCGGAACCCCGGCGTCGTCTCCCCCGACCAGACCGGCGATCACCACGACCACCGCGAAGGTCAGGGCCAGAATCCCGAAAACGCCAAAGGCCAGGGGACTTGACCTTCGCGGACGCATGCGACCACCTCTCCGAACCGTGGATCTCCGGGCGGCAATCTAGCGGATTTCAGCACATAGACGTGATTGTCCGAAAAACCTGAAAGGGTCGCTGACGTCATGTGTCGGTGGTTATGGGTAGGCTCCCGGGCCATGTCGGGATCCTTATTGCACCGAAAGGCCGCGACCGTGTGCCGGACGGTCGGAAGCGTGGCCACGATCGCCACCTTCGCGCTGGCCCTGGGCGCCTCCCCGGCGCTCGCGGCCGGTACGGCGCACACGTCACCGGGTACGGCCGCCGCTCTGGCAGGCAAGATCAAGAGTGACGCGCTCGAACTCGAACTGCGGCAGGACGGCGTGCTGCACGTCAAGGAGACCGTCACGTTCGACGGCACCGCGCCGACGAGGAAACTGGTCGACCGGACGCGCTACGACGACTCCAACGACCGGCTCTACCAGGTCGTCAACGTCAAGGGCGACGCCACGCTGACCGGTGCCACGATCACGGTGAAGGGCTCGGGGACCGCCAAGTTCGAATACGACGTCAAGGGTGCCGTCACCCCGCTCGGCGACGTCCAGGAGCTGCGGTGGTACGCCGCGGGCGGCTGGTCGGTGCCCGTGGACCTGGCCAAGGTCAAGGTCAAGGGTCCGGCGCAGTTGCAGAGCCTGTCCTGCTTCGCCGGGGTGCTGAGTTCCGCGATCGGCTGCACCACCGCCTCGCCGGACCACACCGGGGTCGAGGCCGAGTTCGAGCAGCAGGGGCTCGGGCCGGACGAGGTCCTCACCGTGGTCATCGGCTACCCGAACGGCGCCACCAAGGGCGCGCCCATCCTGGAGCGCCGCTTCGAGCTGTCCAACGCCTTCACCCTGAACGCCGTCACCGGTGGCGCCCTGGCGGGCCTGCTGGTCCTGCTGCTCGGTGGTGTCGGCCTGCTGTACTGGACGAGGGGCCGCGACGCCCGCGTGGTCGGCCACGAGTCGGGCGCGCTCAGCGGGGTCAGCAACGGTCACTTCGCCCCACCCGACGGCGTACGGCCAGGCCAGATCGGCACGCTCGTCGACGAGCAGGCCGACGTCATCGACGTGACCGCCACGATCGTCGATCTCGCGGTGCGGGGCTACCTCGGGATCGACGAGCAGCCGAGGCAGACCTACGACGCGCCCGACTGGGTCCTGGTCCGGATGCCCAACGCCGACCTGAAGGCGCTGCAGTCCTACGAGCGCGCCCTGTACGACGCGATCTTCGACGGCCGTGACGCGGTCCCGCTCTCGCACCTGAAGGGCACCTTCGCCTCCAAGCTCAGCAAGGTCCGCGACGCCCTCTACCGGGACGTGGTCGCCCAGGGCTGGTTCGCCCGGCGCCCGGACACCGTGCGCACCCGCTGGACGACCCTCGGCGTGCTGCTCACCGCCGCCGGTGTCCTCGGCACCGTCGCGCTCGCCTGGTTCACGACGTACGGCCTGCTCGGCCTGGCCGTGATCATCGCCGGGGCCGCGCTGGCGGTTGGCGGCCAGTACATGCCCGCCAAGACGTCCAAGGGCGCCGCGGCCCTGGCCCACACGCTGGGCTTCCGCGAGTATCTGGCCTCCGGCGACATCGGCGCGGACGTTCCGCCCTCCCAGCGGGTGGAGCTTTTCTCCCGCTATCTTCCCTATGCCGTGATCTTCGACAGCGTGGACCGCTGGGCCCGGGTCGTCTCCTCGATCACCGGCAACGGCGGTCAGGCGGACAACCTGTACTGGTACCACGGCCCCGCCGAGTGGGACCTGTCGAAGTTCGCCGACTCGATGCGGACCTTCACCATGACGACCTCGGGCGCCATCTCCTCGTCCCGGCAGTTCCGGTCCCTCTGACAGCGATGGAAAACCGTTTGTGCCGCTCACCCGGCCCCTCCTAGGGTGAGCGGCATGTGTCACGCTCCGTGCTTCTTCATCCGTATACGCCGCGGCCCGATCCAGGGCCGCTAGGGAACACCGTTTCTCCACGCGTGCCCCGGATCTTCCGAGACCACTTCATCTCGGACCCGAAGGGGCAAGACTGTGGCGCGTTCTTTCGCACACGGAGATCATTCACACACCCAGAAGAAGGTCGCGGCCAAAGGCAGGACCGCCCGCGACCAGGCCAGGCGCACCCTCTCGCAGAACCTCATGGTCGACCGCCAGGCCGTACGGCGCGTCACCGAGGCGGCAGGGGCGCGCGGCCTCGTCCTTGAGCCGGGGGCGGGCGAGGGCGTCCTGACCCTGGCGCTGGCCGGGACCTGCGACCAGGTCGTCGCCTACGAGATCGACCCGCTGCTGGCGGCCAAACTGACCGTCCGCACCCGTGACGACGCCCGTGTCCGGGTCGTCAGGGGGGACTTCCTGGCCGCCCGCGCGCCGCGTGAGCCGTTCGCGGTCGTCGGGAACATCCCGTACTCGATCACCTCGAAGATCGTCGACTGGTGTCTGGGGCAGCCCGCGCTGACCTCGGCCACGCTCGTCGCCCAGCTCGAATACGTCCGCAAGCGCACCGGGGACTTCGGCCGCTGGAGCGCGCTGACCGTGCGGACCTGGCCGTGGTTCCGCTGGGAGATGCTCGGGCACATCGGCCGGGAGGCGTTCCGGCCCGTGCCCTCGGTCGACTCGGCGATCCTGCGGATCGAGCGCCGGGCCGAGACGCCCGACCTGCCGGGTTACGCGGCCTTCGTCGACTACGGCTTCACCGGGCTTGGCGGCTCCCTGGACGCGAGCATGCGGCTGCGTCACCCGGCGCCGCTGGTCGAGGCCGCCTTCGCCGCTGCGGGCGTCCCGAGGGGGACTGTCGTCGCGCACGTCCATCCTGACCGGTGGCGCGTCCTGTACGACCACCTCGGTCACCTCTAGGAACACCCACCCGCCGGGCAGGGCAGCCCCTGCTCGGCGGGCCGGGTGACCTTCGGGTAGTGTTACCGGCCCCAGCAGTACACGCGTCGAGGAGGTGAGTCCGATCACCACATCAGGTCGGGTGCTCTCTCCCACGACCACGCGGTCCGTCTGACACAGGACCCAGGGAGCGCCCGTCGGCATCCCGAAAGGCTCCACGTGTCCCCTGTCTCCTCCCTTTCCACGGTCGTCGCCACTCTGCGCGCGGCGGGCTGTGTCTTCGCCGAGGACGAGGCCGACCTCCTCGTCTCGGCCGCGCGAACCCCTGAAGAGCTGGCCCTCATGGTCGAGCGGCGTGCCCACGGCCTGCCCCTAGAACACGTCCTCGGCTGGGCCGAGTTCTGCGGCCTGCGGATCGACGTCGATCCCGGCGTCTTCGTGCCGCGGCGCCGTACCGAGTTCCTCGTCGGCCAGGCGGTCTCCCTGGCACGCCGGGACGGGCCGGTCGTGGTGGTCGATCTGTGCTGCGGCTCCGGCGCGATGGGCGCCGCGCTGGCCACGGCCCTGTCTCCGCTGCCCCCGGGCCGGGTCGAGGTGCACGCGGTGGACATCGACCCGGCCGCGGTGCGCTGCGCCCGCCGCAACCTCGCCGCCGTCCCAGGAGCCACCGTCTCGGGAGCCGCCGTCTCGGGGCACGTCCACGAGGGTGACCTGTACGGCCCGCTGCCCGCCGTACTGCGTGGCCGGGTCGACCTGCTGGTGGCGAGCCCGCCGTACGTGCCGACGGAGGCGATCAGGCTGCTGCCCACCGAGGCGCGGGTCCACGAGCCGATGGTGGCGCTCGACGGCGGCGCGGACGGTCTCGACGTGGTGCGGCGGGTGGCGCGGGCGGCGCCCCTGTGGCTCGCGCCCGGCGGCCACCTGCTGGTCGAGACGAGCCAGCGGCAGGCGCGGGGAACCGTCGAGGCCGTGGCGCGGGCGGGACTCGACGCGCGTGTGGCCGACTGCGAGGAGCTGGGGGCGAGCGTCGTCATCGGTACGATGCCCGCCGCACCGGTCATCGCGGGGCCTAGAGTCTGAGTCGGCACGGCGGAAGGGATGTTCGATCATGCTTGAGGGACTCTCGGAGCACTGCGCGCGGACGCTCGCCACCCACGGCTGCGCCTCGGTCTCCGTCGCGGTGGCCCACCGGGACCGCGTGGTCTTCGCCGAGGCGTACGGCCTGGCGGACGTGGCGCGGGGCGTCGCGGCCACCCCGGAGACCGTCTACTCGATCGCCTCGGTGACCAAGCCGATCACGGCGACCGCCGTCTGCGTAGCCGCGGACCGGGGGTTGCTGAACCTCGACGACCCGGTCGAGAAGCACCTTCCCTTCCGGCTGCCCAGACACCGCGACCACAGCGAGCCGACGCTGCGGCAGGTCCTCCAGCACCGGGCCGGGTTCGGCGGGCACTACGACTTCGCCTACGCCGGGCTGCCCACGGTCAGGCACGGCGTCGAGCACTACGCGACGCTGTACCGCGAGCCCGGCTCCCGGTTCGAGTACTCCAACCTCGGATACGGCGTCCTCGACACGGTCCTGGAGAGGGCGACCGGCAGGAGCGCCGCCGACTTCGCCGCCGACCACGTTCTCGACCCGCTCGGGCTGACCGGCTGCCGCGTCGGCCCCTCCTACGAGGGCGAGCGGCCCACGGCGCTGCGCTACTCCGCCGACGGCATGCCGTACCCCTCCTATGACACCAGCCACCGCGGCGCCTCGCTCGGCTGGGCGAGCGCCCCGGACCTGGCGAGGTTCGGGCTGTTACAGGTGTGCGGGCCCGGGGTGCTGAGACCGGAGACGGCCGCGGCCACCAGAACCGCCCTGCCCGTGACCGCGGAGCTGGGCTACGGCCTTGGCTGGTTCGTCTCGCGCGGCGGGCCGTACCAGACCGTGGCGCACAGCGGCGGCATGGGCGGGGTGTCGGCGATGCTCGCGGTGGTGCCCGAGCTTGAGCTGTCGGTCTGCGTGCTGGCCAACCAGACCGGGTCCGAGGTCCGCACCTCGGTCGTCAACCGCGTCATGGCCGAGCTGGTCCCGGACCACACCCCCGCGTCCCTGCCGCCCGGTTTCTCCCCCGAGCGGGCGGTCGCGGTCCCGCAGGGACTCTGGGAGGGACACGTGCGGACCGAGGCGGGAGCCGTACCGCTGCTGCTGCGGGTGCTGCCCGACTCCGAGGCCGAGGTCGGGCTCGACGGCGGGGAGATGGTGCGGGCAGACGTGGTCTCGGCCTCCGACGACTGGGACCTGCGGGTCAGCGCACCGCTGCAACTGCCGACCGAGGACGCGCGGGTGAACAGCCCCCGGCTGGTCCTCGAACTCAACGCGCGCCACGGCCACCTCGTCGGCGCCGCGCGGGCTATCAAGAACGGCGAGGGCGACGGCTGGCTCGGCAACTGCCTCAGCCACTGGTGCGAGGCCACCCCGGTGTGAGCTCGGCAAAGGGCCTGTCACCGACCGTCAAGAAAGGCCCGAAACCCGGATGAGCCGGATATATACCGGGAAGGAGCATGATTCCCGGCCCATCAACCTTTGTGAGCATTCATGAGGATCCTGCCGCGCCTGCACCAGCTTCCCGTACGGCTCGCCACCGGCGCGTTCGTCCTGAACGCCGGGCTGTCCATGGCGGCCGGGGACGAGGACAACGCCGCCGCCGTCCACGGGATGGCCGTCAACGCCTACCCGTTCCTGAAGAAGCTGGACCCCCAGAGGTTCGTCTGGCTGCTGTCGCGGGCCGAGATCGCCGTCGGCGCGGCCCTGCTGGTCCCGGTCGTGCCCTCACTGGTCGCGGGCGCCGCGCTCACCGCCCTCGCCGGGGGGCTCGTCGGCCTCTACCTGCGTACGCCGAGCCTGCGCCGGGAGGGCAGCCTCCGCCCGTCCCAGGAGGGCATCGGCGTCGCCAAGGACGTCTGGCTGCTGGGCATCGGGACGAGCCTGGTCGCCGAGGAACTCTGCTGCCGTTCCCGGCCCGGATCACCGGCGTAGCCGTACCTCGCCGACCGGCTGGCCACCGCCGAACAGCACGCCGGTCGCCAGCTCGTCGAGCACGTCGGCCTCGAAGCCCAGCGCCCGCAACGCCTCGACGGTGGCCGGCATCCTGGCCCGGTAGCCACCGTCCTCGATCTTGACGGCCCCGGCCCTGCCGTCCCCGAAGGCGAAGGCATCGAACGCCTCGGCCCCCGACTTGAGCAGCAGCCCCGGCAGCGCCCGCATCAGCCGCGCCTCCGGCTTGGCCGTACCCGACGTCCACTCGGGGTGCGCGCGGAAGGCGTCGGCGATCCTGCGCTCGGGGGTGCCCTCCCCGGCCTGGACGAGGGCACGGAAGGACCTGGTCACGCCGACCATCGACACGAAGAACAGCGGCGCGCCACAGCCGTCCACCCCGGTGGCCGCGACCCGCTCCCCGGTGAGCTCCTCGACCGTGTCGCGCAGCGCCCGCTGCAGCGGGTGCGCCGGGCTCAGGTAGGTCTCAAGCGGCCAGTCGTTGGCGGCGCAGGTGGCGAGCATCGCCGAGTGCTTGCCCGAACAGTTCATGTAGAGCGGCGAGGGGTCGCCGCCCGCGCGCAGCACCCGTTCGCGGGAGGCGGTGTCCTCCGGCAGGTCGGCGGGGCAGCGCAGCGCGCTCTCGTCGAGCCCGGCCCCGGCCAGGATGCGGCGCGCCCCCTCGACGTGGAAGGGCTCCCCCGTGTGGCTGGCGCAGGCCAGGGCGAGCAGCTCACCATCGAGGTCCAGCCCGGCGCGGACCATGCCGAGCCCCTGCAACGGCTTCAACGAGGAGCGCGGGGACACCAGGACGTCGACCGCCCCGTGCACCCGCACCGGTGAACCGGCCGCGTCTACGGCCAACATGCGGGCCCGGTGGGTGGACTCCACGAACCCGGAACGGACGACCTCGACGACCAGTGACTCAGCAGACACCACAGCTCCTTTCGCGTGGATTCTACGGAGATCGGAATTTCCGGTTTCCGGCGCGGTCGGGTCAACCGGGATGATGGACGCATGCGTGCGGTGGTACAGCGGGTGAGCTCGGCCTCGGTGACGGTCGACGGCGAGACGGTCGGCGCGATCGACGAGCCTGGACTGCTGGTCCTGGTCGGGGTGACCCACGACGACACCCGGCGGCAGGCGGCCAGACTCGCCGCCAAGCTCTGGGGCCTGCGCGTCCTGTCCGGCGAGAAGTCCTGCTCCGACATCGGTGCCCCGCTGCTCGTGGTCAGCCAGTTCACCCTGTACGGCGACGCCCGCAAGGGCCGCCGCCCGACCTGGCAGGCCGCGGCTCCCGGGCCGGTCGCCGAACCCCTGGTCGAGGCCGTCTGCGCCGAACTGCGGGCGCTGGGCGCGCACGTCGAGACCGGGGTCTTCGGCGCCGACATGAAGGTCGCGCTGACCAACGACGGCCCCATCACCCTGATTCTTGAGGTCTGAACCGGCATCACGATCACCGGCCGCGATGATCCGCTAGGGTAGCCGCCTGTCCGGATAAATCCGTTTATCCGTGGATGAAACGCCCGAAAAGTCGCACCCTTGGGGAGGGTCATGCGCATCTCCGCGTCCATCGCCGCCGCGTCCGTCGCAGCCGCACTGGTCACCGTCACGGGGCCGATGGCAAGCGCCCAGGCCGCCGCACCGGCCTTCAGCGCCTACCACAACGCCACGAGCCAGCAGCAGACCGAACGCTTCAACACCCTGCGTGGCCAGGGCTACCGGCCGATCACCTTCACCGTCGACGACGCGTCCTCGCCGCGCTACGGCGCCGTCTGGGTCAAGCGGTCCGGCCCGGCCTGGGCGATGATCCAGGGCATGTCGGCAAGTGGATACCAGAAGCGGTTCGACGACTATCTCGCCGACGGCTACCGCCCGACCTCGGTGAGCGCGACCGGCTCCGGCGGCGGCACCGTCTTCGCCGCGATCTTCGAGAAGATCCCCGGGAAGTTCTTCGCCAAGCACAACCTCACGACCGGCCAGTTCGCCGCCGCCAACGCCGACGCGGCCAAGCGAGGCTACGTGCTCACCACGGCCAACGTGTACGGCACCGCCGACGACCCGCGCTACGTCGGCGTCTGGACGCAGGGCTCACAGGCCTGGTCCGTCACCGTCGGCAAGTCCTTCGACGAGCACCACGCGGAGTTCCTCGCCAGGACCAAGGGCGGCGAGCGGCCCTCGCTGGTCTCCGTCGCCCCCGACGGGACCTACACGGCCGTCTGGGTCAAGGGCTCGGGCTCCGGCTGGTACGAGTACACCGGCATGACCCCCGGCGGCTACCAGAAGCGCTTCGACGACCTGAAGGCCAAGGGCTACCTGCCCACACAGCTCGACGCCGAGGGCGGCACCTACGCCGCCATCTGGACCAAGGGCTGATCTCCCACGGAACCGCGCGCCGTACCTCTCGAAGAGGTACGGCGCGCGGCCCGCTCAGCGGATGCGGCGGCGCAGCGCCGGGTCGATCTGGACGTTGCGTCCGGCGTCGGGCGGCACGATGACCTCCTGGGAGGCCGCGACCCCGCCCGCGTCGAGGGGGACGTCGACCGGGACGGTCCGCTTGACCAGGGCCAGCGCGATCGGGCCAAGCTCGTGGTGTCGGGCCGAACTGCCGACGAAGCCGACCTCCTCGCCCGCGTTGAGGACCGGGGTGCCGTGCCCGGGAAGGACGTCGGCGCTGCCGTCGAGGTGCAGGAAGACCAGGCGGCGGGGCGGATGCCCGAGGTTGTGGACCCGGGCCACGGTCTCCTGGCCCTTGTAGCAGCCCTTGCTCAGATGCAGGGCCGTACCGATCCAGCCGACCTCGTGCGGGATGGCCCTGTGGTCGGTCTCGAAGCCGAGGCGGGGCCGGTGCTCCTCGATGCGCAGCGCCTCGTAGGCCCACAGCCCGGCGAGGCGCAGACCGCCGAGCCGCCCGGCCAGCAGGTCACGCGGCAGGAGCAGGTCGTCGCCGACGACGATCGTGCCCTCAGGAGGGGTCAGGCGCCCGGCGTCGATCACGGAGACCACGGCGTAGTCGGCCGTGACGTCGGCCACCTCGACCCTGAGCATGAAGCGCATCTTGTCCAGGAAGGTGACAAGGTCGGCCCCGGTGCCCGGCTCGACGTGCCCCCACACGGCCTCGCCGTCGTCAACCAGCGTGAGGTGGTGCTCGACCCTGCCCTGGGCGTCGAGGAACAGCGTCTGGGTGGCCTCGCCGGGTTTCAGGTTGTCGAGCTTCTGCGAGCTCAGGCTGTTGAGCCAGCTCAGCCGGTCGGGACCGGAGATCCGCACGACCTCGCGGTTGCTCCGGTCGACCATCGCCTCTCCGGCGAGGAGGGCGCGCTGCTCGGCGAACGGATCGCCGTAGTGTCCGGCCACGTCGGCGTCGGGGGTCTCGGCCGCGACCGCGCCGGGGGTGTCCAGCAGAGGACTTCGCATGCCCCCAAGCCTACGAGGCCTCAGCGACACTTCCTGCAGCGGCCGAAGACCGTGAGATGGTGCACGTTCACGGCGAAGCCGAACTCCTCGTCCAGCTTGGACACGAAGTCGTCGACCAGCTCGGGGCGGATCTCGTTGAGCTCCCCGCAGTCGTGACAGACCAGGTGGACGTGGTCGGCGTCCTCCGCCAGGTGGTAGGTCGGCGCGCCGTGCCCGAGATGGTTGTGGGTGACCATGCCGAGCTCTTCGAGGAGCTCAAGCGTCCGGTAGACGGTCGAGATGTTGACCCCACGGGCGGTCTCCCGCACCTTGGTGCAGATCTCCTCGGGGGTGGCGTGCTCAAGGGCCTTGACCGCCTCAAGCACCAACTGGCGCTGCGGAGTGATCCGGTAACCGTGCGCCCGCAGTTGCTCATGCCACGACGTCTCGGTCATGAAGAGAGTCTACGAGCAGAACAGGCCTGTCGGGATCGCTACAAACCCCAGCAAATCCCCCGCCGCTAGTCTGCTCCGGTGAACAGAGAGCCGCTGTGGATCCTCGCCGGCGCCCCGGGAGCGGGCAAGACGACACTGCTTCCGCATCTCGTACGGCAGGCCACTGGGCTGGTCGTGATGGACATGGACGAGTTGCTTGAGGACGGCGCCCTGGTCGGGGTGCCCATCGCCGAACCGGAGGCGGCCCCGGTCTGGCCCGCCTACGACCGGATGTGGCGGCGGATCGTGGACATGGTGCGGCGGGCGGGCCACCCGGTGCTGCTGCTGACCCCGGTCCCCGACCCCGAGGACCTGACCTCCGACGCCCGCTGGGGCGACCCGACCCGCTGGGCGCTGCTCGACTGCCCCGACACCGTACGGCTCGACCGCCTGACGGCCAGGAACTGGCCCCAGGACTGGATCGACGAGGCGATGGAGGACGCGGCCCAGGCCCGCGCGTTCATTCCGACGATCTTCGACGGTGGCGAGGACCCCTCAACCCTGGCGGAGCGCGTCCTCGGCTGGACGCGGGGCGAGACCCTCTGACGTCCCCCGCGCGAGGCGCCTGCCCAGCCGCTGCGCGGGCGCCTCAACGAAACGCCAGGTCAACGCACTGATTCCGAGTAGAACCCCGACCACAACCGCCAGTGCGACCAACCGAGCCCCGAGCGGTACGGCCAGCGGATCCGGCCAGACCATCTGGACGGCCTTCAACAGCAGCGGATGGAGCAGATAGACCGAGTAGCTGACCAGCCCGAGCCAGGGCAGCACCCGGGGCATCTCCCGGTCCCGCAGCGCCATCCCCACGGCGAAGGTCAGCCACGCCGCGACCAGCGCCAGCCACAGGCCGGGCGCGTCCCGGGTCAGCCAGATCCCGGCCGTCGGCACCAGGAGCACCCACCCGGCCCGCGCCCAGGTGATCTGGCCCTGCTCGGCCCGGTAGAGCACGGTGCCGGAGAACATGGTGGCCAGGATCAACAACCCCTGCCAGGGACCGGGATAGACCTGGTTGACCGCGAGCAGCACCAGCACGGTGCCCCCGACCGCGACGGCGCCCGCCCGCCGTACCGCGACGGAACCCCCGAGCATCATGGCCGTCCCCACCGCGACCAGCGCGACCACCGTCAGCGTGACCGACAGCATCCGCGTCCCGTCACCGTCGGAGAGCAGCTTGCTCGGCAGCACGCCCGCCCCCAGCACGGCCGCCGCGGCGAAACCGAGCGCGGCCGTGGTGCTCCCCCGGTTCACCCCGAGGGTGAACATCGCGCTCAGCAGCAGATAGAAGGCCATCTCGTAGGAGAGCGTCCACAGCACGTTGACCATGTTCGGCATGTTCAACAGGTTCTGCAGCATCGTCAGATGCCCCAGCGTCACCGAAAGGGGCCGGTCCTCCCACCAGACGTGCATGCCGTCCCAGCCCGCGACGACCAGCAGCGCCACCCCCAGCGCGCAGACGCCCAGCATCGGGTAAAGCCGGAAGACCCGGGAGATCCAGAAGGCCCGTAGGCTGCCCCCGCGCTCCAGCGACGCGGGCACGATGTAGCCGCTGACCAGGAAGAACACCATGACCCCGTACCAGCCGGGCTCGAACGCGGCCTTGATCTGGAAGCGCGGCTCGGGCAGCAGCGGCTGCAGCGCGTGCTCGAAGACCACCGTCAGCGCCGCGAACCCCCGGATGGCGTCAAGCCATGCCAGACGGCTCCGCCGCCCCCCTTGATCGGTAATCACCTGGTTCATGGTAACGACCGACCGCCGCCCGCCACGGGCGGACGGCGGTCAGTTGAACATGTCCGGTAGACGCCCTACTTCGGCGTCGAGGAGGACGTGGGGGTCGGCGACGCGCTGGGCTTCGGACCCTTCTCCGGCGCCTTGGTGACCTTGCAGTCGTAGGCGGCGATCGCGTACCCGTCCAGCAGCGTGCAGGTCGTCCAGACGGGACCGACCCGGTAGGCGTAGACGCGGGGCAGCCCGCCGTCCTCACCTGCGGGTCCCTGTGCCCCCTGCTCTCCCTGCTCTCCGGCCGGGCCCGCCTCGCCCTGGGGACCCCGGGGTCCGGCCTGCCCGGTCCTGCCGGTCTCGCCGCGCGGTCCCTGCTGGCCCGTGGCTCCCCGCTCACCCTGCGGGCCTGCGGTGCCCCGCTCGCCCTGGGGACCCTGCGGTCCCTGGGGCCCGCGCGGACCGGCCGGACCCTGGGAGGCGATGCCCTGCTGGGCCTCCTCGATGGTCAGCACCCGCTCGGTCTTCGTGTTGCACCTCGTCAGCGCGCGGACGACCTTCGTCGTCTTGTTGACGCAGAAGACCGTCGGCGCGGCGGCCGACGTGGCGGCCGAGGCGGTGGTGACGCTCGACAGACCCACCAGGAGAACAACGGCGCCCAGGAGCGCGGCGGGCGTCTTCGATCGCATGAATGTGACTCCAGAGAGAGAAGGGACGAGCACGAAGATCGTGAGGCGGAGGACCAGAGTGCCAGGAAGGATCGTTCCAAGCGGGTCAAATCCGACCATGTGACGAAAAAGAGATAGATCTCGCCCGGATCTCCCTGCGCGGCAGGCGCCCCCGCGCTCGCGTGACACCGGGAGCGTGATCCCGCAGGACGTCACGAACTCTCCTGGGCGCTCCGCCGTACCGGACCTGCCAGTCGGGGGAGGTCAGGGCGCGCCCGACCAGGGGGCGGAGACGCGGGGGCAACCTGGCGAAAATAATCGTTTGCCCTGGCTCCGGAGATTTCATAACGTACAAGCACGCCGAAAGGAGGTGGTCCGAACGATGGTTGATCATAGGGCTAGCGAGGTGGCTGTCCGCTAGGACGCCCCAGCTTCCGGACTCCGTCCGGACGTCTGGTGACGTTCGGCGAATCCACGACAATCACCGGAACCCCGGGCTGCCAGGGTGGTGGGAGTGTTCTCCCGCCTTTGGTCCACCTGGCCCTCCCACCCCAGGGAGGTAACAGCCCGGGGTTCTTCCCTTTTCCACTCCGGAAATCTCCGTCCCGGAACGCCGGTTTCCGGAAGCCACGGCTCCCCTTTACCCCCGGAAACAGAAACCTCCTAGGTAAAGAGGTAGGGTGAGGGCACCGAGGACTTTTCGAGCGTTGGCACTCAGGTCGGCGTCGCCCCCGGCGATAGACCGCTCCCGGCCCCTTAGCAGGTGGCCCAGACAGGCCAGGCGATCATGACGCCGACAGTCCTCTTCCATCTCAAGTCGCTGGGCTCCGCCATGTCCGCGATTCCCACCCGGCTCTGCCTCGACCCCGTCCCGGACCCGCAGGCCGCGACGCACGGCATGTGGTGGCCCTACTCCCACGACGCCGTCGCCGAACTTCCCGGTCTCATCGCCGCCGTCGACCAGCGGCTCGACCGGACCACACTGCTGGTCAGCGTGCACCCCGAGACGTGGGAGAACATCCCGTACCGGGTTCCGGCCCGTGGGCGCCGGGTGCGGGTCAACTGCCTTCGCCGCAGCGACTCCCAGGTGGTCGTCCTGTTCCCCATGGGCGCCGAGCGCATCGTCCTGCTGGTCGTCGAACCGGACATCACGCACAATCCCGCGCCGCCCGCGCCCACCCGTCACGCCAGCCGTACGGCCCACGAAACCGTGCGGGTCTAGCCGACCGTCCAGACGCCTGAGAGGCCGCCCGCCCACGCGGGCGCCTTTTCCACTCATCTCCGATCGGAGAAACACCATGACCGTCCTCGACACCCTCGCGCCCAGCATGGCCGACGCGCCGAGACCGACCACCGTCCACCTGACCGGTGAGATCGACATCTTCTCCAGCTCGGCGCTGCGTCACCAGTTGATCAACACCCTGCGCCACAGCACGAACGTGCTCGTCCTCAACCTGTCCGGGGTGACGTTCTGCGACGTCTCGGGGCTGGGCGTCCTGGTCGGTGCCCGGCGCCGCGCCCGGTCGATGGGCATCACCCTCGTGCTGGCCGCGCCCCGCCCGTTCCTGTCCCGGCTGCTGCACGTCACCGGCCTGGGCCGCAGCCTGCCGACGGTGGCGTGACCTGACCCCCTAGTGCTCGCCCCTGGCCGGAACCCCGAGAGCGGCGCACGCCTCGCGGTACAGCCGGACGACCTCGGCGCGGACCTGGGCGCGCTCGGTCAGCGTCGTGCTCCACGGCACCCTGACCGTGACCTCCCGCCCGTCGACGACCGCGAGGAACTCGATGGCCTCGGCGTCCACCCCCGACGTGACCGCGCTGGTCGCCTCGGGCTGGCCGCCCAGGGCCCGGCAGATCAGCAGCGAGTCGTCGGCGTGGTCGTCGTTCATGTGGCGCTTGATCGCCTCGACCACATCAGGGGTGAAAGGAGTGCTCATGCCCGCGATGGTATTAGCACGGCGACCAGGGAAGCCACGCCGTGAGGCGCCAGCCGCCCATCTCCGTGGGACCGTACTCCAGGCGTCCCTCGACCAGCGCGACCCGCTCCGCCAGCCCGATCAGCCCCCGCCCAGGCCGGGCGGCCCCGGTGGGCTCGACGGAGTGGCCCCCGGCGTCGTTGCCGACCTCCACGGTCAGTCCCGCCCCCGGCGCCCCCGCGATCCGCACCCGCACCGACGCCCCCCGCGCGTGCCTGCGCGCGTTGGTCAGCGCCTCCTGCACGATCCGATAGGCGGTACGGCCAAGCCCCTCCGGCACGGTTCCGATGTGCTCCTCGGCCATGGTCACCCGCATCCCGGCCCGGTCCGACTCGGCGACGAGCTGCCTGATGTCGGCGAAGGTCGGCTGGGGCAGCTCCCCGACCGGGGCGCGCAGCACCCCGATGACCTCGCGCAGATCCTGTAGCGCCTGGTGGGCGCTCTCCCTGATCACCCTGGCCGCGCGGGCGACCTCCTCGGCGGGGGCGTCGGGATGGTATTCGAGTGCCCCGGCGTGCACGCTCAGCAGTGAGAGCCGGTGCCCGAGGACGTCGTGGATCTCCCTGGCGATCGCCGTACGGGCCTCCTGACCTGCCTGTTCCGCGCGCAGCCGCGCCTCCGTCTCCACCCGGGCCGCCCGTTCGCGCATCGCGGCGGCGAGCCTGCGCCGGTGGTGGACGTACAGCCCCCAGCCGACCACGGCCCCCTGGATCGCGGCCCCCGTGACCCACGCCATCGTCGCGGGCATGTCCGGCTCAGGGCGCAGCAGCACGTAGCCGATCGCCGCGACCAGGCTCGCCACGAAGACCGTCATCGTGGTCCTCGGCGGGCGGTGCACCGCGACCGTGAACGTCGCGATCAGCATCGCCCCGGAGATTAGTTCCGAGAAGACCGACAGCACGACCAGCGCCACGGCCAGCTCCGTCGGCCACCTGCGGCGCAGCCACAGCGCGGCACAGCCGAGCGCGGCGACCGTCTGGTCGAGGTTGAACAGCCAGCTCGGCGGTCTCGGGGAGACGTCGAGGCGCAGCCCGGCCAGGACCATCCCGAAGACCACCGCCAGCAGGAACAGGCAGGCGTCGACCAGCCAGTCGCGCGGGCCGCGTCGCCACGCCGTCGTCGATTCGTTCATCCCGCCACGAGCCTACGGTCGCCCGCCCGTGTCCTGGACGACGGCGATACCAAAGTCGGGGGGAACGACACCTTCGTCGTTCATCAAGCCTGGCCTGGGAGACGTCCGTCGGTACGGAGCATGCCGACGACCGATCCGCCGGGTGGGACGGAGTTCCTAGCGTTCAGGCATGCGTGAAATCGTCAAGCTCCTGGGCCTGCTCCTCCTCCTGGAAGGGGTCAGCGGGGCCATCGACCGGGTGGCCGTCCAGCCCTTCATGAGCGCCTTCCTCAACTTCTTCAACCGGGTGGTCGTGGAACACCTGGACGTCCTGACCGGCTACGAACTGTTCGCCAACCTCGCCCTGGCGGCCCTGGGCGGCCTGCTCCTCGTCGCCTCCAGAACCAGCGCTCCGGCATGAGGTCCATCACCTGGCGCCTGGCCCCCGCCGTCGGCCTGTTCCTCCTGGCGCCACTGGTCGGCGAATACCTGCTCGGCAACGTCCCCATGGCCGACATCGGCGGCCTGCTGGTCCTCGCCCCGATGTACGGCGGCGGCGCCCTCCTGGTCAGGGAGACCGCCCGCCGTACCGGACGTGGCTGGCCCACGATGATCCTGCTGGCGGCGGCGTACGGCGTGCTCGAAGCGGGTCTGATCGACCAGTCGCTGTTCAACCCGTCGTTCGAGGGCCACGACTTCCAGAGCGTCACGCCGATCCCGTGGCTGGGAGTCAGCGCCCACTACGCGCTGAGCTTCGTCGGCGGCCACGTGATCTGGAGCATCGGCGTGCCGATCGCGCTCGTCGAGGCCCTGACTCCCCGCAGGAGCGCCGTCCCCTGGCTCGGCCCGCCCGGCCTGGCCGTCACCGGCGTCCTGTTCGTCCTCGGCTCGTTCGTCATCTTCCGGAGCATGGTCGAGGAGAACGGGTTCGTCGCCTCCACGCCCCAGCGGATCGGCGCCGCCGTCGTGGTCCTTCTCCTGGCCGGTACGGCTTTCGCCCTCCGCCGTCCGCGTCCCGCGATCCCCGGGGCCGTTCCCCGTCCGTGGCTGGTCGGCCTCGCGGCCTTCCTCGCCTCCGGCCTGTTCTTCGTCAGGATGGAGGACTGGCCGGGAGTCGCCCTGGCGGTCGTGCTGCTGGCCGTCTCCGCCGTCACGATCACCCGCTGGTCACGCCGTACGGGCTGGGGCGCCGCCCACCGGCTCGGCCTGGCCGGTGGCGCGCTGCTGACCTACGTCTGGGGCGGCTTCGTCCTGCTCTCCCTGGAAGGCGACGCGACCCCCCTCAACCTCACCGCCCAAACCCTCCTGGTCCTGGGGGCCGTGGCCCTTCTCCTCTTCATTCCACTTTCTTGAGCTCCGCGGAAAGGTGGGACTGGAGGGGCTCGCCCATGGCGGCCATGTCATAAGCCCACATCAGGTTGCCGTTGACCAGGCCGTAGAGGCGGTGGCCGGCGGTGTACTCCTTGGCGGTCGCGGTGCGGGCGACCACGTCGGTCTGCAGCTCGATCTTGTGGAAGACCACCTCGCCGACGTAGATCTCCACGATGCCGGTCGGGTGCGACACGCACACCTCAAGTCTGCGCTCGGGCAGGGCCCGCCAGAAGCCGGTCTCCGTGCCCAGTGGCCGTACCTTGTTGCCTTCCTTGTCCAGCAACCACGTGCGGCTCTCGTACGTCAGGAACGGCTTGCCGTTGTGACCGAAGACGATCTCCTGGCCGAAGTTGAAGCTCTCGATCGTCGGATATCCACCAACCCCGGCACCTTCCCACCGGCCCAGGAGAAAGGCGATCGGCTCAAGGGCGGAGTGCAGTTCGGGAACGTCCATGCGTCCGAGCCTAGAGCCGCCCCGGTACGGCTCGCGCCCGCGACACCTGCCTCGTAGGCTTCGGGGTATGGCACGATCACTGGTGATCAAGGTGACCGCGGGCGCGGACGCGCCGGAGCGCTGCAACCAGGCGTTCACAGTCGCGGCGGCGGCGCTGGCGAGCGGGGTTCCGGTCTCGCTCTGGCTCACGGGGGAGGCCTCGTGGTTCGCCCTCCCCGGACGGGCCAAGGAGTTCGCCCTTCCGCACGCCGCCCAGCTCGGCGACCTGCTCGACGCGGTCCTGGCGGCCGGTCGGGTGTCGCTGTGCACTCAGTGCGCGGCCAGGCGGGACATCACGGTCGACGACGTGATCGAGGGTGTGCGCATCGCGGGTGCCTCGACCTTCGTCGAGGAGGTCCTCGGCGAAGGGGTGCAGGCGCTCATCTACTGACAGGCCCCACCGAGCGGTACGGCCCCGCCACGCGGGCGGGGCCGTGAACCCAACGCCGGTCAGCGGGACAGTACGGCTCCGAGCCGTTCCTGGCGGAGCTGTTCGAACCAGGTGTCGTCGAGCGGCGGGAGCTGGAACCCGACGGCCCAGGTCAGCAGCAGGTCGGCCAGGCCGGGGTTGCGGGCCAGCGCGGGACCGTGCAGGTAGGTCCCGATCATCTTGCCGACGTGGCAGCCCTCGGTGCCGTTGCCGTTGCCCGTGCCGACGGTCGTGGTGGCCAGTGGCCGTACGCCGGGACCGAGGCGGGTGACGCCCATGTGGTTCTCGAAGCCGGTCAGCGTCGGGATGCCGAGCCCGGAGTCGGCCTCGCCGACCAGTTCCCCGACGGCGCGGGCGGTGCCGCGTCCGCTGGAGATGTCGAACAGCCCGAGGCCGTCGACCGGCTGCCCCTCCTCACCGCCGAACGTGGTGCCCATGATCTGGTAGCCCGCGCAGACGGCCAGCAGGCAGGCGCCGCGCGCCACGGCGCGGTGCAGGCCGCCGTCCCTGCGCAGCCGTTCGGCGGCCAGGATCTGCGGGCGGTCCTCGCCGCCGCCGATGAGGTAGATGTCGCCGCCCTCGGGCACCGGGTCGGCGGAGCGCACGTGGTAGGTCTCGACCGGGATGCCCCGGCGCTGGGCGCGCTGTTCGAGGACCAGCACGTTGCCCTGGTCGCCGTAGGTGCTCAGCAGGTCCGGGTAGATCCAGACGAGTCGCAGGATGCTGTCAGACGGCACGACCGAACTCCGATCGAATCTGCTGGAAGGCGGTGTAGTTGGCGATCACGTCTACCTTGCCGGGCGGCTGGGCGGCCAGCGCCTCCTCGAAGGAGTTCACCAGTTGGAACGGCACGCCCGCGATGTCCAGTCTGAGGGCCAGGTCGAGCCTGCGCTCCCCGGTGACGAAGACCGGTCCGCCGCGCAGCACGCGGTAGTCCACGTCCCACAGCCAGGAGGTGTCGCGGCCGTCGGGACCCTGGGCGTTCACCGAGAGGATCACCGGCAGGGAGCGGTCCAGCACGTCGAACGCCTCAAGCCAACCGGCCGGGTTCTTGGCCAGCAGCAGCCGGGCGTGCCTGCCGTCGCGCTGGACGACCGTGTAGCGGCCCGCGACGGAGGTGACCTCGCGCAGCCGGGGCAGCGCCTGCTGGACCGGCAGTCCGAAGGCCGCCGCGGTGGCCAGGGCCATCACGGCGTTCGCCCGGTTGGCCCGGCCGGGAAGCTCGATGTCCAGCACCCAGCGCTGCCCGTGCGGGTCGATCACCGCGTCGTCGTCGAGGAACCAGGTCGGCTGGGGGCGCCGGAAAGCGCACTCGCGGCAGGCCCAGTCGTTCTCGGCCGCGCGGGAGACGACGGCGCCGTGGGCGGCGGCCGGGACGGGGCCGGGGGCCGCGCTGCCGGGCGGGGTGTACTCCATGCCCTTGCGGTCGAGCGGGCCGCCGCACTCGGGGCAGCACCAGGAGTCTTCCTTCCACGGCTGTCCCGCGGAGACCCAGGTCACGCCCGCGGCGGTCGAGGCGCCCCAGGTGACCAGCGGGTCGTCGGCGTTGGCGATCACGTGGACCTGCCTGCCCGCCAGTGCCCGCCGCCACTTCTGGGCGAGGAGCCAGATCTCGCCCGCCCTGTCCATCTGGTCGCGGCTGAGGTTCATCAGGACGATCACCCCGGCGCCGGTGGTGTCGATCACCTCGGGGAGGTACTTCTCGTCGACCTCAAGGACGCCGTAGGGGGCGTGCTTGGCCGAGGACAGCGCCGAGACGTGCCCGGCGGGCATGTTGGCGCCGAAGGCGTTGGTCGCGACCTCGCCGAGGTCCTGCAGCGCGGAGGTGATCAGCCGGGTTGTCGTCGTCTTGCCGTTGGTCGCGCTCACCAGCGCGAGCTTGCGGTCCTGCGCGAGCTTGCGCAGCAGGTCGGGTTCCAGCGCCAGGCCGACCCGGCCGCCGATCACCGATCCGTCGCCTCTGCCCGTCGCCCTGGACAGGGTCGCGGCCGTCCGGCCGAGAGCGCTCGCGAGCTGCGCCCGCAGCGGAAGCTGAGTCATGCCGTCTCCTCGCGTAGCGACCCGTCGCAGGACGATCCGGCAGCCGGAAAGCCCGGGATAGCCGAATCGTTCATGCCGCCGATCCTAGCCGTGGTTGGGCGGAGCCACCGTCCTATGCCGATTCAGGGCTGGGCGTCCCCACCTGTCCTACCTTGTAAAACGATCCCCAGGACGACAGGTGGGACAACCCCAGCAACAACCCAGAAGATGACCACAGGGACAAAACCACCTCACTCGCTGAAGGCCAGCTCCGCGCTCTCCGGCGAGGCCGCGTCGAAGGGCAGCACGAAGCGGCGTGGCCACGACAGCACGCTCTCCAGCCACCCGGCCCCCATCGTCTGGGCGACGTGACGCAGCCGTTCGGCCGGGTCGACGCCGATCGTCACGGTGAGGATGTCCTGTTCGATCCCCTCGTGCTCGTCGTCGCCGAGGATGACCCGCCAGGCGAGCGTCCTGTTGCGTTCGACCTCCATGGACAGCGGGTGGTGGCGCAACGCCTTGGCCCGGTGGCCGAGCAGTTCGGTGCCGTTGTGCTGGCGGTTGAACAGGGCGTACTCCATGACCGGGGCCGCCCCGCGCGGGTTGGGGGCGGGCTGGCCGTACGGGAAGAGCTTGTCGACCTCGTGCAGCCAGCGGACCTGGGGGATGACCCAGGCGGGCCCGGGGCGCTCGCCGGGCTCCCTGTCGGGCCCGAGCAGCCGGGTGGCGGCCCCGGCGACCTGCTCGGTCAGCTTCGCCGGGTCGCCGATGGTCCGCAGCGACCAGGCCCTGCGTCCGACGCTGCGCTCGACGGCCGTGGCCAGCAGGCACTCGCGTCTCCTGGGCGGCAGCTCGGCCCACATGTCGGCCAGGATCCTGGGCACCCCGGGCACGGGCCGGTTGGCGCCGAAGGCCAGCACGAGGGTGTCGGTCCAGATCCGCAGCCAGGCCCATTCGGGCGCGTCGGCGAGCAGGTCGGCCTCGCGCAGCTCGACGAGGGTGCAGGCGCGTCCCGTCCTGCACTCCTGGCCGCAGGCGGCCGAACGACGCCCGCAGATCGGGGGCGTGGTGCCGGGCAGCAGCCGTTCGCGGTCCTCCCCCAGCGGGACCTGCACGCGCAGCGGCCGGTCCATCCCGTCGGCGAAGATCGCGGCGACGCCCGGCTGGAGTGAGACGACCTGCCTGGACTGCTCCTCGCTGAGGTTCATGGCCGCCCCGACGAGCTGGCGGTCGTCCTCGGCGGGCAGCCGGTGCACCACCTTGAGCGCGGTGTTCTTCACCACGTCGGAGACGAGCTTGGTGGGGATCTGCTCGGCGACCACGATGCCCTCGCCGTACGCGCGGATCTCCGCGAGCATACCCGCGAGCAGTTCGACGGCGTGCGTGCTGGCGCGGCCCGCGCCCCGGTCGCGCAGCAGCCGGTGCGCCTCCTCGATCACGATGACGTGCCGCAGGCCGCCGCCGCGCTCCTTCCTGGCCCGCATCCGCAGGTGCTCGACGATCCGGATGATCAGCGTCCCCATCAGGAACGCCTTGTCCTCGTCGTTGGCGACGTCCTCGATGGCCAGCACCACGTTGCGCTGCAGCAGGTCCCCGATGTCGGCCGGGTGCCCGCCCTCGAAGAAGCGCCCCGCGGAGCCGACCCGCAGCGACCGCAGCCGCAGGGAGATGAACCCCTCGACGTCGGCCTGCACCTCCTTGCCGTAGCCGATCTCCTGGATCACGTCCATGGCGTGCTGCTGCAACTGCTCAAGGGTCGGTACGGCCGGCCGCACGGCGGCGCCGGGAGCTGCCCACCCGGTCACCACGTCCCAGCCGTTGGCCTCGTAGACCCGCTGCAGCGCCAGCGACATGATCTGCGGGAACGGCTCCTCGGCGTCGAAGGCCGCCATGAACAGCGCCCGCACCATGTCGATGTGCGCCTGCACCGGGTAGCCCGGCTCCGGGGCGAGCGGGTTGACGCTGAACGGCACGCTGTCGGGCGCAGAGGGGTTGATCACGGTGACCGGGGCGAGGTGCTCGACCCGACCGCCCATCGCGGCGTACTCCGACTTGGCAGGTTCGATGGCCAGCCAGGGAATCCCGGCACCGGTGAGCTGCTCAAGCAGGTGCCTGACGGTCTGCGACTTGCCGGAGCCGGTGGCGCCGGTGACGAAGGCGTGCCGGTTCAGGGTGGCCAGCGGCACCCGGAACGAGCCGACCGCCCTGTCCTGGCCGTCCAGGATCGCCCCGAGGTCCACGGTCGGGGCGCCGGGGGCGATGTCCGCCTCGCTGGTCACGTCGAAGAAGCCAGCGTCGAGCACCCTGACCCCCGGCACCTCCCTGCGCGGCAGCCCCGCGAGGGCGGCCAGCGCGCCCGCGGTGGCCGCGAACGGCGCCGCGGTGCCGTCGGCCGGGTCCTGCAACGTGACGGAGAGCGCCTCGACGAAACCGTGCACGGGGCCGGTCAGGGCGCTGCGCAGCCGGTAGGGATGGTGGCTCATCTCGGCGGAGCCGACCAGCACCGGGGCGATCTGCCGCAGCTCCTCGGGACCCGCGGCCCCGGCGAGCACCCGCACGCTCCACAGCCCGGCCTCGCGGAAGGCGTCGAGCTCCTGCATGCGCCGCTCGGCGCGTTCGGCGTCGTAGCGGGAGCGTTCCGAGGCGTCGCCGTACTGCCTGAGCACGTTGAGCTGGGTGCGCAGGTGGGCCACCTCCGCGTCGAGCAGGTCGGTCTGCTCGGCGACCACCAGCCAGGCGAAGGGCCGGGACATGAGTGTGACCAGGGTCGACTCGAAGAGCGTGGGCCGCTTGGCCTCGTCGGCGTCCGGCTCGCGGCGCCCGCCGAGCGGCGGGGCCTGACGCCCGGGGCAGACGGTCCAGACCAGGTCCGACAGGTCACGCAGCCACTCGTCACCGATCCGCAGGCCCCGCGCGCCGCTGGGGAACAGCAGCGGCTCAGGACCCGTGGGGGCCTGCTCCGGCTCCGCGACGGCCCTGCGGGGCGGCCTGGGCGGGTTGAGGGGCCCGGCGTTGGTGATGAGTTCGAGCGGTGCCCCCGACCCCCGGGAGAGCCACCCGACCACGAAGGGCCGGTTGCGCTGCGCGGCGGACAGTACGGCCGGCAGCACGGTGACGAAGTCCCACTCCGCGGACGAACTACGGGAGGGAGCCGTGATGGCCTGGATCCGGTACCACGGACCGGCCAGCGGGTTGGGGGGACGGGACACGCTCGGTTGCATTTGCTCTCCACCCGGGGGACCCGGCCTCAGGCCGGAGGGGTCGACGCTTCACGGATCGCTCCGCCGGACTGGACGGCGGACCCGGGGGCGGGGGTTCCCCGGCAACCAAGGTCGAACCTCGCCCGGTGATCGCACCTCCGCATTGACCAGGTCCTTACCGCGAGCGGACGGTTCATTGGCGTCTGCGCCAGTCGAGCCTCGCCGGAGGCGGCCCGAGGTTGGGTGGGGCGCTCTCGAAGGCGGTCGGCTCGTGGCGCCGTGGCTCCTCCGGCGCGCGCTCCAGCACCGCCTCCTTGATCTCGTCAAACTCCCCCAGGGTGGTCTTGGGGAAGGTGAGGATGGCCGGGTTGGCGTCGGCCATGCGGACCCTGCGGCCCTGGGCGGTGGCGTCGGTGACGATGACCGACGTGGTGGGAAGCTGCTGGAGCTGGTGGGGTTCCACGAGGAACTCCCGCGAGCGGTGCAGGACCCGTTCGGTCTCCCCCATGGCCTTGGTCGCCTGGCGGCCCCACTCGGTCGAGGAGGTGATGTCCTCCTTGAGGTCGGTGCCCCTGACGGCGCGGTCGTCCTCGCCCTCGTCGGCGTGGCCGACCGTCGAGACGTAGCCGCCGTCGAGCCCGGCGCCCGTGGCGCTGATCGTCTCGGTGAGCTGGGCGATCTCCAGGCGGTGTTCTGTGCCGACGTGCTCGCTGGCGATCCTGGCGTCCTCGGCGTTGCCCAGCCGCATGAACGTCACGGCGGCGTGTCCCCGCCCGAGGCGCTCCCGCACGGTCGGGGTGAGCGCGCGGTAGGTGAGCACCAGACCGGTCCGCGAGGTCTCGCAGGCGTCCATCAGCCGGTCGAGCACGTCACCGCGGAGCTTGTCCGCCCCGGCGACGATGATCGTGTGGTACCACGGCCGTTCCGAGGCGGGCGACTGGCGCAGGATGTGGGTGAGCGCCGTGGCGACGTAGGTGCCCAGCACCCGGTTACCGAGCACCCCGGCCTGCCGGTCCATGGAGACCACCCGCAACCGCGCGGGCGGCAGCCGTACGGCCTCGGAACCGAGCGTCTCCAGCTTGCGCAGTTGTGACTCCAGCGCCCAGGCGCGCTCGATCACCACCCGGTCGCTGACGCCGCGGCCGAACAGCGTGCCGATGCGTTCGAGCTGGGTCGCGGTGATCAGGCCGGTCAGCAGGTCCTCGCGCGGGTCGCCGACCTGGGCAAGGGCGCGCAGGGCCGCGGTGACCTGGTTGATCGTGGCGTTCTCGCCGAGGACTTCGAGGACGCGTTCCAGGATCGCGTTGTCGAACGACAGGTCCCTCGGGTGCTCCTCGCTGACGCTCACCACGTGGGCGAGCACGTCGGCGAAGGCCTCCGGCGGCAGCGTCGCGCCCAGGTCGAGCCGGGGCAGGTCGCCGGGCAGCACCCAGACCAGCGGGTCGTCGCCGCCCCTGCGGGCCAGCTCTATCAGGTCCTTGGCGATCGCGCCCTCGGACAGGTCGAGCACGGTCAGGTGGCCGCCGCTGTAGAGGCGGGTCGCCCCGAGCAGGGTGATCAGCGCCGACCAGCCGGGCAGCGTGCCGCCCGCGACGTCGATGCGGTCGATCTCGTCGGGCACCGTCACGGCGTACCACGTGAGCTGGCGGTCGTAGCGCTCCTTGCGCTCGGCCCACTCGCGGTAGCGGGCGGCGTGCTCCTCCTGGGCCTGGAACAGCTCCCTGTCGCGCTCCTCGCGCTGCCGGTCGCCGACCGCCTGACGCTCCTGGATCCGGTGCCTGACCGCGCGGTTCCCCTGGCGGATCGCGTAGCTGCAGAAGACCGCGATCCCGCCCACGGTGACCAGCCCGGCCGCGGCGAAGGACCAGCGCAGCAGCTCGGTGACGCCCAGGACGAGGATCAGCACCGCGAGCGCGGTCGTGAAGGCCCTGAAGACCTTCATCGGGCGGTTCAGCAGGGCCTCGTTGAGCCGCTCCCTGCGCATCCACTCGGCGTCGGCCTTGTCGTTGGTCACGGGCCCGCTGTCCACCGGGGAGGGTCGCCTCGGGGCCGGTCCCGGATCAGGGTGCAGCAGGGCGTACTGCCAGCCCAGGTAGATCCGGTCCGCCTGGAGCTGCGCATGCTCGGGATGCACGTCCGCCACGGAACCTCCGCCATAGGGCTCTCGCCGCCTCGGAGACAGCGTAAGAGTTGGACCTCCGATTCGGGCAGCGTTCCCGTCAATCTGCTGCATTTTCCCCATGTTCATCGCTGCTTAAGGGATGAATGAGTCGGATGGGGTGAAGGTAAGCGATTACCATCCTTTGTCATGACGTCTCCCTCCGGTGGCGAAAACAGGCGACGGCGCCCGGTCGCGGTCCCGATAGCCGCTCTGGTGGCGGCCACCGGTCTGGGAGTCACCGCGGCCCTCGGTGGGCTCGCCGAGGCTCCCCAAGAGCCTCCCAAACAGCTCGGCCCCGGCGCGACCGTCGACCAGGGCGAGTTCACGACCACCTTCGTCGAGTCCCGCACGGCCTTCCAGCCCGACACGTACGGCGGGCCGGGCAAGCACTTCGTCGAGATCGTGCTGAAGGTCACCAACAAGGGCGAAAAGACCGTCCCGGTCGGCTCCCCCTGGCACGGCGCCGAGCGGGGCCTGCTGTTCGGCGCGGGCCTGCTCAAGGTCACCCCCGAGATCAAGACACCGTACGGCCCGCTCTCCTCCGTCGCCACCCAGGGCGTCCCGAGCCAGCAGCTCCACCCGGACGTCCCCTCGACCGTCGTGATCAAATACCAGCTCACCGAGGGCCAGCGCGCCCCCCAGCAGGTGAAACTGGACGTGGGCACCTTCGAGTTCAACGAGGGCTTCAGCCACGAACTCGGCTGGGTGCTCGTCAGCGAGGATCCCAGCGGGCCGCCGACCGTCGCCGCGCAGGTCACCCTCCCGGTCCGGCGGAAGGAGAACACCTGATGGGAACCGTCGCCCCCGAGCGCGTGGCCGCGCCCACCCGTGGCCGCCGCCGTGCCCCCTCCCGGCCCCGCAGGTGGCAGCGGCCGGTGGGACTGGTCGCCGGGCTGGCGTTCGCCGTGGCGGCGGTGTGGGCGCAGACCTTCGCCTACACGCGTGACGACCGCGGCGCCCCGCTCACCTGGACCGGTGGCGTCGGCGACGAGGTGCGGGCCTCACGCGTCTGGGTCCAGGCCAAGGCCGTACACGCCGCCAAGGCGATCGAGGTGCCGGGGACGAGCGGCAAGCCGCAGACCGCGACGACCACCGGCATCTTCCTCATCGTCGATCTCGCGGCCCAGGCGACCAGGGAGCCGCAGAAGGTCGTCTGGCTGGAGGTCCTCACCGCCGACGGCCACCGCTACGCCTCCACGGACCGGGTGCCCGAGACCCAGACCATCAAGCAGTTCTTCGTCCAGCCCGGCTGGTGGGTCTCCGGCCCCGCGGTCTTCGAGCTCCCCGTCTCCCAACTGGCCGGAGCCCGTATCGTGGTCAGCTCGGTACGCGGTTTCATCGTCGAACCGTCCCTGCCCGAGGTGGAGATCGACCTCGGCCTGGACGAGGCGGGCGCGGCCCGGCTGGTATCCGAAGCCAAGGACGTCTATCCGTTGGGGAACAAGAAGTGACGGGCACGCCGACCCCCCCTTCCGAGCCCGGCCGCCCCACCCCCGAACCCGGCTGGCCCCCCACCGACCCCGCCTGGCCCACTCCCGAGCCCGGCCGGTCCGCTCCCGAGGAGGAACGCCCCCCTTTCTCCCCGTACGGCCAGCCCCCTCAGCAGGACGCGCCCGCCTGGCCCGCCGCCGAGGAGGAACGTCCCCCCTTCTCCCCGTACGGCCAGCCCGCCCAGCCCCCTCAACAGGACGCCCCCTGGCAGGGCCCCGCCCAGGCCCCTTCCGACCCCGGCCTCTTCACTCCCGGCCGTCCCGCCCCCGAGTCCAGCCGCCCAGCTCCCGGCCCCGGCTGGCCCGCCCCTGAGCCCGGCCGGTCCGCCCCCGGGGAGGAGCGCCCCCCGTACGGCCAGCCCGCCCCGAGGCACGCCCATCAGGACGCTCCCAGGCAGGATCCGCCGGGTGCCCCCTGGCCCTCCCAGGGCACCGGCACCTGGCCCCAACCGCCCCAGCCCGGCCCCGCCCCCGAGGCGCGCCCCGGCACGGCTCACCCCGCGCCCACGCCGCAGCCCGGCCTGTCGCACCCAGGGTCGCACCCGGCCCCGGCGCAGCCTGTCCCGCCAACGCCGAAGCCACCCCAGCCCGCCCAAACTCCCCCGCCGCAACCCCGGCCCGCCCCGGCTCCCCCGGCGCGGCCCGGTCGCTCCTGGTTCGCCGAGTCCCCCGCGGCCTTCCCCGACCAGCAGGTCTGGCCCCCGGCCGCCCGCGAGGAGCACGCGCGGGAGGAGCACGCCGGGATCTCGACGCAGCCCTTCCCCGCCGTCCCCGCCTCCCCGCTGCCCCCCAGGCGGCCCGTGCCCGCCATGCAGCCCCTCGGGATGACGCAGGAGCCCCCTCCTCCGGACCCGGTCCCCACCGCGCCCCAGGCCGACGGCACCGAGCCTGACGGGCCCGACGGGCCCGCGGACCCGCCCCCGCCCAGGCGTGGCCGTACGGCACTGCTGGCGACCGGCGCGGTGCTGGCCCTGGCGGTCGCCATCGCCGTCCCCACGCTGGACGGCTACAGCACCTACCTTGAGGCGCGTCCCCCGGACCAGGTCCACGTCTTCGCGGCCGGGCAGACCGCGTCGTTCAGGCACGTGTCCTGGCAGGTGAGCGTGGAGGCCGTGGACACCATGCCCAACGCCCGTCCCATCCCGGCCGACCGTCAGTGGCTCAAGATCAGGCTCACCCGGGTCGCCCTGGACCAGGAGGGGATCATCCGCAGGGCCGCTCCCGACGTCGAGGTGCGGGCCCTCGACGGGCGGGTCTGGAAGGTCGAGCCCCTCGTCGACGACCTGCCCCTTGAGGTCAAGGACTACAGGGTCGGCGCGCCGTACCACTACGACATGGTCAGCATGGTGCCCAGGGCGCTCGCCGCGCAGGTCGAGGTCTACGTGCGTCCCAGCCCGGCACGCATGATCGAGGGCGAGTCCGTACAGGACATGTTCAAGAGGACCGCGAAGGAGCAGGAGCTGAAGGACAACGTGCTGCGCTTCAGGCGCTGACGACCTCTCCGGCCTCGCGGCTGCGGGTGGCGGCGATGTCGAACGTGGCCGCCAGCAGGCAGATGGTCAGCACCTTGACGATCAGCTCCCTGACGACCCCGGCGGGGTTGCCGAGGAACACCCAGATGTAGGGCTCCTCGCTGCCGACCAGCATCCGTATCCCCTGGTCGGCGTAGTCGGTCCCCACCCTGATCAGCACGTAGAGCAGGCAGAACAGCCCGAACAGGGCGGCTCCTCCCCGTACGGCAAGCCGGAAGGCGTTGGCGGGCGGGACCCAGCGCTCCTGGAACCCGGTCGTGGCCCGGGTCATGGTCGAGCGGGTGAGCGTGTGGGTCTGCTCCATGCGGTCGGCCACGGTGTCCAGCCTGGTCCCCCGTACGACCGCGCGGGTGTCCTCGGCGAAGGCGCCGTAGACGAGCGAGGCGACCGTCAGCCAGGTCAGCGGCTCGACCAGCGCGGAGACCACGTACGGCCAGACCTCCGCGACGACCCCGGTCACCTCCTTCCACCCGGGGATGCCGCCCTGCGCCTGTTCCAGCCAGCCGTTCAGGGTGGTCACCGCGACCCGGCTGGACAGCCAGTCGGAACGCGCGGAGACGAGGGTGAACATCGCGTTGATGCTGTAGAAGGCGAAGGCCAGCTCGAAGAAGGTGGCCATGATGCCGCTTCCCCTGACCCTGTCGTTGGCGTGCCACCACCCGAAGAGCGCCTTGAGGCCGTAGGCCACGACCGCGATGCCGATCGAGAGCCGGACGTCCAGGCCCACCAGGCCGGTGCCCGTGGTGACGGTCTCCCCGGCGAAGGTCCGCACGAGGTCCTGCCCGACGTTGTGCGTGATGTCGAGCGAGACGAAGTCCCTGGCGTCGTCGACGTGGAAGCTCCAGGCCATGTAGATGGTGGCGAAGACCAGGGTGGCCCGGTTGAGCGCGCCGAACAGGCTCTCGTCGGCCTCGTCCCCCGCCCGCCGTACCCGGATCTCCCTGAGCGCGCCACGCACGGAGTAGAGCATGCCGACGGTGATGACGAGTTCGTTCATCACGATCAACGTGAAGATCAACATCGTGACGACGAGCCGCGCCTGGCGGTAGTCGCCGTGCGACAGCTCGGTGCCCGCCCACAGCAGGCCCGCGCGGATCGCCCGCCCGGCGGAGAACCAGAGCACCAGGGAGATGCCGCAGGCCCCCAGGATCCTGAGGGTGTGCGTGGGCAGGGAGTAGGCCGTCAGCGTGCTCGGCCCGCGACCCGCGGCTCTGGGCGACGGCAGCGGCGGGGACATAGCAGGCGTTCCGGACACTCAAGGAATCCTAGCGGCCCGCACCGGCCCGGACGCGAGCTTCAATCCCCGTCGAACAAACGGCAGGTCCACTTTGTTGCACAGGTCATGAAGCGCATCGAAGTCTGGGCGGACATGGTCTGCGCCTGGGCCCACGTCGGCAGGCGGCGCCTGGTGAGCGCGGGGTTCGGCGAGGACGTCGAGGTCGTCTGGCGTCCCTACCAACTCGACCCGACGGCCCCGCGCGAGCAGGACCACGACGCCACCTCCCCGCCCAACACGTTCGACGCCCACCGGGTGATCGCCGTCGCCCTCGACCGCGGCGGCCCCGCCCTCCAGGACGCCGTCGTCGGGCGGATCCTGGACGCCCACTTCACCGAGGGGGCCGACATCGGCGACCCCGCGGTCCTGGCCGCCCTGGCGGCCGACGCGGGCCTGGACGGCGTGGCGGAGGCGCTCGCCGCCGGGGAGGGCACCGAGCAGGTCCGCCACCAGCTCCTGCGCGGCAAGGCCCTCGGCATCGTCACCTCCCCGACCTTCGTGGTCGGCGACCGCGCGGTCGCGGGCGCCCAGTCCCCCGAGGTCCTACGCGATCTCGTACGGCAGGCCACCCCCGGCCGTGACCTTCCCGAGGAGGTCACGCGGCTGCGCCACGCGGAGTCCCTGCTCGACGCCCGTGACCCGCTCGGCGCGCTGGAGATGCTGCGTCCGCTACTCGACGAGCACGGCGACGATCCCACGGTCGGGTCGCTGGCCGCCCGCGCCTACTTCGCCTCGGCGCAGCTCGGCAGGGCGCGGCAGGTGCTTGAGGCGCTGGTCGAGCGCGCCCCCGGCGACCACTACGCCAGGTTCCTGCTGGGCCGTACCCTCGAACGGGCCAACCGCCCCGAGGAGGCCCTGCCCCACCTGCGCCTGGCGGCGGCCATGTCCGCGGAGCCCGACTACGCCGACGCCGTCCGCAGGGCCGAGCGGCGCGGAGCCGCGTGAGACACGCCGGAAGCCGGCACCCCAGGCGGGGCACCGGCTTCCGGTGATCGGTTCTTCGAGGTCAGACAGCCACGGCGAGCTGCGTGACCTCACCCAGGCGGGCCTGGGCGGGGATGTCCTTGGTGACGCCACCACCCGCGATGATGCGGACGGTCCACTCACCGGGGGCGGCGAAGAAGCGGAAGATGCCCTCGTCGGACACCACGACCTCACCGGTGAACTCGCCGGAGTGGTCGAGCAGCCGGGCGTAGGCCGTGCCCGTGCCCGAGACCACTCCCTGGATGACGGCCTGGGTCGAAAGGTCGATCCCGGCCGGAAGGGCGATCGTCTGTTCCGGAGCAGCGCATCCCTGAGTCATTATCGAGCCTCTCCCAGTTCGATCGGCACGCCCACGAGCGAGCCGTACTCTGTCCACGAACCGTCGTAGTTCTTGACGCTGGCCTGACCGAGCAGCTCGTGCAGCACGAACCAGCTGTGGGCCGAGCGCTCGCCGATACGGCAGTAGGCGATGGTGTCCTTGGCGAAGTCGACGCCCTCGGACTCGTAGAGAGCCTTCAGTTCCTCGTCGGACTTGAAGGTGCCGTCGTCGTTGGCCGCCTTGGACCACGGGATGTTGCGGGCGGTCGGCACGTGGCCGGCGCGCTGGGCCTGCTCCTGCGGGAGGTGCGCGGGAGCCAGCAGCTTGCCGGTGAACTCGTCGGGCGAGCGCACGTCGACCAGGTTGAGCTTGCCGATCGCGTTCACGACGTCGTCGCGGAACGCGCGAATGGCGAGGTCCTGCTCCTTGGCCTGGTAATTCGTGGCCGGGCGGTTGGGGACGTCCTTGACCAGCTCGCGGGAGTCGAGCTCCCACTTCTTGCGGCCACCGTCGAGCAGCTTGACGTTCTCGTGGCCGTAGAGCTTGAAGTACCAGTAGGCGTAGGAGGCGAACCAGTTGTTGTTGCCACCGTAGAGAACCACGGTGTCGTCGTTGGCGATGCCCCGGGAGGAGAGCAGCGCCTGGAAGCCCTCGCGGTCCACGAAGTCGCGGCGGACGGGGTCCTGGAGGTCCTGCTTCCAGTCGACCTTCACGGCGCCACGGATGTGGCCCTTGTCATAGGCACTGGCATCTTCGTCGACCTCAACGAGAACGATGCCCTCGGTGTCGAGGTTGGCCTCGACCCAGTCGGCGTCCACCAGGACGGCGGAGCGGCTCATCGGAATCCTCCGGGATTAATTTGCGGCGGGAAATATACGGCGAATGATCAGGAACATCTCGCAGCCAAGGCAGAAACCGAAGGCGGCGTTGAGAAAGGCGGCGAAAAGTGCCGCGGCGGTGGCGCCGAGGGCCAGCGGCGTGATCTGCGTGACGTAGCCGACCAGTCCCGCCAGAGCGAAGACCAGGCCCACTGCCTGCGCGAAGCGCGGTGGGGCTGCGTCCTCCAACTCCGACGGAGGGCTTTTCACGATCCCTTTGAAAATCATCCCGTACGGCGAGGCACCGAAAAGGCTCAGCGCGAACACCACGGCCTGGGCGGCCAGCAACCACGCGCTTCCCGTCACGAGGACGAGGGCGAGGACAACTGTCGTCAAGGCCGCAGAGAAGCGAAGGGCACGGGGATCAACCTGCATCGCTCGATGCTCCTGAAGGGTTGTACAGATCGGTGCGGCAATGGCCGCTTGAGATCGCCCTTTAGGAAACGCGACAGAGCGCGGTGGCGACGCGGCAGAAATCGACCGCGCGCCGCTTCGTCAGCAGCTCTGTCGAGGGGTTCATGTCCAAGACACTACATTGACGCTCCATCGTCTGTCACATCCCTGTCCACGCTATGAGACAAATTTGCCCAACGCGTGATACCTGACCCGCTCACTCGCCAACGGCGAGACCGAGCGCGCCGATCACGTCGGCCTTACGTGGCTGCCCGGAGGCACGTTTCACAACACGTCCTGACGCGTCAAGGATCAGTACGGTCGGGGTTCGCATGATGTTCAGCGAACGGACGAGGTCGAGACGGGACTCGGCGTCGATCTCCAGGTGCGCCACCCCGGGAACCATCGCCGTCACCTCGGACAGGATCCTGCGGGTCGCCCGGCACGGCTGGCAGAAGGCGCTGGAGAACTGCACCAGTGTCGCCCGCTCGCCCAGGGGGGCTCCGAGATCGCCGGTCGTCAGCCGCTCCACGTCGCCCCCCACGTCACGCGGCACGCCGTTGCGCCGCCGTACGATCACGCCGACCAGGGTGGCCACGGCCAGCGTGACGAGAACCACTGCCAATCCGGTCACGGAGCACGACAACACGCGCCCGCCCCGGCCCATTCCCCGGTTAGGGAACGGTGACGCCGACCAGCGTCTCCCCCTGCTCCGTGGTGACCTCCACCTTGGAGATGCTCCCGAACGGGATCGTGGTGCTCCCCTGGAAGGGGCCCGAGCGGTCGTAGGCGGCCTTGTTGACCACCCAGTTGGCCGCCGTCTGCCGCTGTCCACCGGCACCGACCACGTCGAGCCTGCACGGGGTGCCCTTGGCGATCCCGGAGACGACGACCTTGACGGTCGTGGTGCCCTCGCCCTCGGTCAGGACGACCGTGGCGTGGACGGGACCCTCGGTTCCCTTGACCACCCTGCGCTTCTCCGGCACCCCGGAGAAGACCTGGTTGTCCTGGGCCTCCGGCGACGGGCTCTCCGAGGCCGAGCCCGCGTATCCCTGCCCCTGGTCCTTCATCAGCCGCGACTGACCGCTCTCGCCGCCCGCCGAGGCCGAGACCGCCGCGGGCATCGCCGCCGAAGAGCCGCCGTCCTGCGACTGGCGCATGCTCGCCCACATCGTCCCGCCCAGACCGACGACCAGCACCGAGGCCGCCAGCGACAGCAGCACCCTGCTCATCCTGCGCCGTCTGGCCCGCGCGCTCAGCAGCCTGTCGAGTACGGCGTGCGGCGGGCTGGCCGCCTGTGCCACGTCCTCCTGGGACACCTTCCCCAGGAAGGCCGCGACCCCGGTCAGCTCCTCGAACTCCGCGCGGCAGCCGTCGCACTCGGCGAGGTGCGCCTCGACGAGCACGCACTCCTCCGGCTCCAGCGCCCCGAGCACGTACGCCCCGAGCGACATCCGCATGTCATCACAGGTCATCATCATGGCGCGAGCCCCCGCTCCTCCAGCGCCAGCTTGAGCGCCCGAAGCGCGTAATACGTGCGCGACTTCACCGTTCCGGCGGGGATCCCGAGCGCCTCGGCGGCTTCCTTGACCGACTTCCCCTGGTAGTAGACCTCGGCGAGCACCTCGCGGTGCTCCGGTCTCAGCGTGGCCAGCGCCTCGGCGACCGCCCACGACTCGACGGCCCTTTCGAGCTCGTCGTCGGCGGGCACGACGGCGAGCGCCTCGTCCCCCATCTCCGGCGGACGCGCCTTGCGCGCCCTGTGCTGGTCGACGACAAGATTGCGGGCCACCGTGAACAGCCACGCGCGGATGGGCTTCCCGCTGAGCGCGTCAGGATGCCGCCACGCCCGCAGCAGCGTCTCCTGCACGACATCCTCCGCTCTCCCCGGGTCACCCGTCAGCCGCAGAACGTAACCGTAGAGTGGGCCGCCATGCTCGTCGAAGAGCGCTCTGACGAGCTGCTCGTCGGCGGTTCCGGCTTGGCTCACACCCTCACGACGTACGGCGCGGCGCTTCGGTTCAGTCATACGTCGTCACACGCTGGAGCGTTTCCTCATCCGTGCAGGGGAACGTCGGACGCCTCGCCGGAGACCTGTATCCCCTGGGGCACGACGCGCACGCCGGTGATCTTCACGCCGAACGGCAGGTTCTTGATCGGGATGCGGTAGTTGATGAACCGCTCGGGGTTGGGCACCGGGATGCCCCCACCGACCGTGACCTTCTCGGGGGCGAACCGCAGCTCCCCCGCCGAGACGCCGATCTTCAGGTCGGCCTTGACCGGGACCTTCTGGCCGAGCACGGTGACCTCCCCGTCGACCACCAGGGTGTCGCCGTCGACCGAGACCTTGATCCCGTTCGGCGCCTTCTGGTTCAGGGTCGCCAGCGGGACCACCACGGTCCCCTCGACCCGTCCGGCGCGGATGTCGGCCCGCTCCGAGTGGAGCACCAGGTCGGACAGCGGGGCGGTGACGTCGTGGAGGGTGAAGTCGACGCTGGAAAGGCGCAGTCCGTTCAGCGTCATCGGGCCCGCCGCGACCTTGACCTCGTCGTAGTGCCCCGCGATCGCCTGCGTCAGGAACGGGATGCCGAGGATGCTCACCTCTGGCGGGTTCTCCAGGTCGTATCTCGCGGTCGCCTGCCGGGCGAGCTCCCGCTGCGCCCCGGTGACGGCGACCCTGTCCACGATCGCGACCAGAACGAGCAGCAAAACCAGAAAAGCGACAAGCTTGCGCATCTGACTCCCCGTCCAGTGCCTCGACCCGGTGCCTCGGCTGAGGGCCCCTCAGTGCCTCGGTCCGGCCAGAGTGCCATCGCAGCACATCCCCCGGCAATCATCTCCAAAACACCTCACCAAGTGCCGCACCCGGTCATCCACCCGCGAACGGCGGAAGCACCTCGACCGTCACCCCGTCGGCCAGGACCACCGTGTCGTGCGCCCGCCTGCCGACCGGGTGCCCGTCCACGAGGAAGGACGAGCGCCCGGCCACCCTGGCCAGCTCCGCGCGCCCCCGCGTGACGTCCTCAAGCAGCTCGGCCAGCGTCCCCGCCTCGAAGGGCTCCTCCGCCACCCCCGAGGCCTCCTTCGCCGCCGCCCAGTACCGAATCGTCCCTCTCGCCATGGCCCGACCAATCCCTCCCATATACGCTGGGTCATCATCCTGTTACCGTGAATCCACGGGGCGAACCGTGTTCACTGGCTGGACACTCCGTGGACGCCTCAGCCACGTCGGCTATCCTCACCTACACGGGACCTGGGCGACGTAGCCCCCGGGTCCTTACGTGTTTGTACGGCCAGCAGCCGGCACGACGCGGGAAGGAGGCACCGTGAGCAATCTCCTGCTGCTCACCAACGCCCTTGAGCCCTCATCCGAGGTGCTCCCGGCGCTGGGGCTGCTACTGCACTCGGTGCGGGTCGCCCCCGCCGAGGGTTCGGCCCTGATCGACATCCCACCCGCCGACGCCGTGCTTGTCGACGCGCGCCGTGAGCTGGTCCACGCCAAGGGACTGTGCAGGCTGTTGCGGACCACGGGCATCACCTGTCCCCTGCTGGTCATCGTCACCGAGGGCGGCCTGGCCGCCATGACCGCCGAGTGGGGCGTCGACGACGTCCTGCTCGACAGCGCGGGCCCCGCCGAGGTCGAGGCCCGGCTGCGGATGGCCGTCGGCAAACTCGACCTGTCCACCGCCGAGGAGGTCCCCGACGAGATCCGCAGCGGTGACCTGGCGATCGACGAGGCCACCTACACCGCGCGGCTGCGCGGGCGGGCGCTGGACCTGACGTTCAAGGAGTTCGAGCTGCTGAAGTACCTCGCGCAGCACCCGGGCCGGGTCTTCACCCGCGCCCAGCTGCTGCAGGAGGTGTGGGGCTACGACTACTTCGGCGGCACCAGGACCGTCGACGTGCACGTCAGGAGGCTGCGCGCCAAACTCGGCGCCGAGTACGAGTCGCTGATCGGCACCGTACGAAACGTCGGTTACCGCTTCGTCCCCGAGCGCGGCGGCGAGTCGGCGGACGAGCGCGAGCCCGTCCGCCACTGAAACGCTTTCCGGTGCTCTGTCGTGATCAGGGGACGACGGTGATGTGGGTGGGGGCCGGAGGCGTGATCGACGGGTTCGCCGCGAAGTAGGCGGCGAAGGCGTCGATGTCGAGCGGCCCGCTCCACACATCGGTGCCCTTGGTGAACTCGGCGAAGGCGTCACCGCCGCCGACGAGGAAGTTGTTGGCCGTGACCCTGATGCTCTGGGTGTCCGTCACGGCCACTCCGTCGATCTTGAGGTCGGAGACCTTCGAGCCCCACGCGGCACCCGTGCTGTAGGTGTAGGTGAGGTTCGAGGACGGCTGCAGGATCTTGGTGAACGGCTGCGCGTTGGGGCCGCCGGGGAACTGCTGCTCAAGGACCGTCTTCAGCTGCGCCCCGGTGAGGGTGACCACCTGCACGAGGTTGTTGAACGGCTGCACGGTGAACGCCTCGCCGTAGGTGACCACGCCGTCGCCCTCCCCCACGGGTGAGCCCGCGTAGGTGAGGCTCGCCCGTACGCCACCGGGGTTCATCAGGGCGATCTGCGCGTTGCCCCCGCTCCTGGACGCGGCGAGCTGGCCGTCGGCGATGAGGTTGCCCAGGGATGATTCGCCGGAGGGGCCCGCGACGTTGGTGATGTCGGCGGTGATCCTGCCGATCGGCCTGTTGGCCACCGGTGCGACGCGGTCCTTCCAGGACTGCACGAACGCGGTGATCTCCGGGTCGGGGGTGACCGTGCGGGTCACGACCTGGTTGTCGGCGACGACCGAGGAGCGCACCACGTCACGGGTACGGACGTCCACCTGGAAGTCGACCTTGGTGATCACCCGGCCGAAGGAGCCGCCCTGGCTGAACAGCCGGGTGCCGCCCGCGGGGTCGGTCACCTTGCACAGGTAGGCCTGGTGGGAGTGGCCGCTGAGGACGACGTCGATCTCGGGGTCCACCTGGGTGGCGATCCTGGTGCCCACGCCGGGCTGCGCGCTGCAGGCGTCCGGCGACTGGCCCGCGGTGACCTGGTCACCCTCGTGCACCAGCACCACCTGCGCCCTGACGCCGACCAGCCTCAGCAGCTTCGAGGCGACGTTGGCCGCCTTGACCTCGTCGACGAACCGCAGGTCCTTGATGCCCTCGGAGGTGACGATGCCCGGGGTGGTCTGGGTGACCAGGCCGATGAAGCCGACCGGCACGCCGTTGACCCAGCGGACCGCGACCGGCGGCAGCGCCGGGATGCCGTACCCCTTCAGCAGGGCCCGCAGCGACCCGCTGTCCTGGCCGCCGAACGCGGCGAGCGCCTCCTGCTCCGCCCCGCCGCCCGGCTTCCTGAAGAGCACGTTCGCACCCAGGTAGCTGTAGCGCGCGCCCTTCCAGCGGCCCGCGGGCGAACAGCCGTCCGTCGGGTGGCAGCCGCCGTACATGATGCGTCGCAGTTCGGTGTAACCCTCGTCGAACTCGTGGTTGCCCACGGCGGAGGCGGTGACGCCGATCTTGCCGAGGAACTCGACGGACGGCTCGTCGTGGTAGGCCGCGGACAGCAGCGGGCTGGCCCCGATCAGGTCGCCCTGGGCGACCTTCAGCGTGTTCCTGTCGGTCAGCTGCTTGAGGTGGGTGGCCACGTAGGCGGCGCCGCCCGCGTCGACGGTCGTGCCGTTCTCGTCGACCATGCGTCCCGAGGAGCCGGTCGGGGGTTCGAGGTTACCGTGGAAATCGTTGAGGGCGAGCAGGCGGACGGGGACCGTCCTGGGAGCCTTGGTCGTGGTTCCCTGGGTCCCTGAGGCGCCTGCCTCGGCCGGACCCATCGCGAGCACGAGACCCGCTCCGGCGAGAGCCCCGGCCATGGCCAGGCGCTGGAAGGTACGAGACGTCATGAACCACGACATTAAAGTGACGATCTATGCAAGGAATGTCCTAGAGGTAACGATTAACCGTCCCGAAAGGTGGCGCCTTTTGCCACTACCCGATCGCCGGTTGAAATGCCACTGCGCCTAAAGTCCAGAACATGAACGTGCGTGTGGAACACAGGGAACGACTCACCGATTCACAGGTGGCCGCCGTCCTGGGCGTGGCCGAGGCGGCGATGGAGGCGGACGGTGTCGGACCGCTCAACGAACAGGCGATCCTGCAACTGCGCCACGGCGGCGATCGGACACGTTCCACGCTGCTGTACGCCGGGGACGACCTCGTCGGCTACGCGCACCTCGACCTGACCGACCCCGCCGACCCGGGTGGGGAACTGGTCGTCCACCCCGCCTTCCGGCGCCGGGGCTACGGGCGACGCCTGCTGCGGGCCGTACTCGACGAGACCGGGGGGCGACTGCGCGTGTGGGCGCACGGGGGGCATCCGGGGGCGCAGGCGCTGGCCGCCGCGACCGGCTTCGCCAGGGTGAGGTCACTGTGGCGGATGCGCCGCCCCCTGTCCGCCGAACTGCCGCCCTACGAACTTCCCGATGGGGTAAGGCTGCGCGCCTTCGAACCCGGTTCCCCCGACGAGGAGGCCTGGGTCGCGCTCAACGCCAAAGCCTTCGCCCACCACCCCGAGCAGGGTTCCTGGACCCTTGAGGACCTCAGGCTGCGCGAACGGGAGCCGTGGTTCGACCCCGCGGGTTTCTTCCTCGCCGAACGGCACGACCCACGGGACGGTACGGCACGCCTGGCGGGGTTCCACTGGACCAAGGTGCACGACGGCCACGAGCCGATCGGCGAGGTCTACGTCGTCGGCGTCGATCCCGCCGAGCAGGGAAGCGGCCTCGGCAGGGCGCTCACCCTCGCGGGCCTGGCGCACCTGCGCTCCCTGGGGCTGGCCCAGGTGATGCTGTACGTCGACGAGAGCAACGTCGCGGCGGTCCGCCTCTACGAGAGGCTGGGCTTCACCCGCTGGGACGTGGACGTCATGTATCAGAAGGGGTGAAGGTCGGGGCGCCCGCGGGCGCCCCGCGCCTACTCGACCATCCAGTGCAGCGCGTAGTAGGACAGCGCCGCGACCAGGGCCGCCGCCGGGATCGTGAGAACCCAGGCGGTCACGATGTTGCCCGCCACCCCCCAGCGCACGGCCGACAGGCGCTTGGTCGCGCCGACGCCCATGATCGCGCTGGTGATCGTGTGGGTGGTGGACACGGGAGCGCCGAAGCCCAGGGCCGCGACGTAGAGCACCGCCGCCGCCGCCGACTCGGCGGCGAACCCCTGCGGCGGGGTGAGGGCGATGATCCTGCGCCCGAGCGTCCGCATGATCCGCCAGCCACCCGCGTAGGTGCCCAGCGAGATGGCCGTGGCCGCCGAGAGGATGACCCACTGCGGAATCGGGTCCCCGTCGTGCTGGAACCCGCCGACCACCAGGGCCAGGAAGATCACACCCATGGTCTTCTGCGCGTCCTGAAGGCCGTGGCCGAGGGCCATCGCCGCGGCCGACAGGGTCTGCGCGTGCCGGAAGCCCCGGTTGGTCTTGGCGGGCTGGGAACGCCGGAAACCCCATAGGATGGCGATCATGATGATCGCCGCCAGGAAGAAACCGAGCACCGGCGACAGGATCATCGGAATGACGACCTTGTCCACCACGCCGTCCCAGTGGACGACGCTCGACGAGGCGAGCGCCGAGCCGACCAGGCCCCCGATGAGGGCATGGCTGCTCGATGAGGGAAGACCGAAATACCACGTGATGAGATTCCAGGCGATCGCGCCGATCAGGCCGGAGCCCACGATCACCAGACCGTGGCTGCCTTTCGGGGCGTCGATGATGCCCTTGCCGACGGTCGCCGCCACCTGCGTGCCGAGATGGGCGCCCAGAAAGTTCATCGCGGCGGCCATGAAGAGGGCCGCCCTCGGCGTCAGCGCGCGTGTCGAGACCGAGGTCGCGATCGCGTTCGCCGCGTCGTGGAAACCGTTGGTGTAGTCGAACGCCAACGCCACGACCACCACGCCGATGACGAGTGCGAGCGTGAGATCCACTTAGCTTTCCTTGACCGCGATCGACTCGATCGTGTTGGCCACGTGCTCGAAGGCGTCGGCGGCCATCTCAAGCTGCTCGATGACCTCCTTCATCTTCATGACGGTCAACGCGTCGTACTCGCCACCGAAGAGCTTGGCGAGAAGGCGGCGGTAGACCTGGTCAGCCTGGTTCTCCAGCCGGTTGATCTCGATCCAGTACTCGTTCAGGTTTCGCATCGAGCGCAGACGGGGCATGGCTTCGGCCGTGAGCTCCGCGGCACGTTCCAGCACCTCGACCTGACGGACTACCTCTTTGGGGAGATGGTCGATCTGGTAGAGGACGATGAGGTCAGCCGCGGCCTCCATGTAGTCCATCACGTCGTCGAGGTTCGAGGCGAGACGGTAGATGTCCTCGCGGTCGAAAGGGGTGATGAAGCTCTCGTTCAGCCGGTTCATGATCGCATGAGTACGCTCGTCACCGGCGTGCTCACAAGCGCGCATTTTCTCGGCCAGGGCTTCCCTGTCCGACCCGTCGCTGATGATCTCTACCAGCAGTCGGGACGCTGTGACGAGGTTGTTCGCCGAGTCGGCGAACAAGTCGTAGTAGCTGTCCTCACTAGGCGTGAGACGCAGGCGCACGTCGTTCTCCAGATGTGCGGGGATGGTCCGCAGAGAAGGGTACGGGTTACCAGCGGAAATGCGAACTTCACCCGCAAGACGCCCACTCTTCCAGCTGTCGCTACCCGGCGTATACCTGGCAACACACGGGTTGAGGGAGCCTTGGGCGCATCTTTCCGATGACCGTTATGCTGGTTTTGACCCATATTACGTGGAAACCGGTCATCCATGGAGCCGTCCCAGGGGACGGTGATCATCGCGTTACCGCCCCGGCGCGGCGTGTAGGGCCCGGAGCCGTCACGTGATTTCCATCACCACCCCGTCAGATCGGGGTGCGATGGAAGTTCAGGTACGAACGACTCGGCGTCGGGCCCCGCTGTCCCTGGTAGCGCGAGCCGTACTTCTCGGAGCCGTAGGGGTGCTCGGCCGGTGAGCTGAGCCGGAACATGCACAGCTGGCCGATCTTCATGCCGGGCCAGAGCTTGATCGGCAGCGTGGCGACGTTGGAGAGCTCCAGCGTGACGTGACCGCTGAACCCGGGGTCGATGAACCCCGCGGTCGAGTGGGTGAGCAGCCCCAGCCTGCCCAGCGAGCTCTTGCCCTCAAGGCGGGAGGCGATGTCGTCCGGCAGCGTGACGACCTCGTAGGTGCTCGCCAGCACGAACTCCCCCGGGTGGAGGATGAACGGCTCGTCCCCCTCGGGCTCGACCAGCCGCGTCAGATCGGACTGCTCGACCGCCGGGTCGATGTGCGGATACCGGTGGTTCTCGAAGACCCTGAAGTAACGGTCCAGCCGTACGTCGACGCTCGACGGCTGAACCATCTCCGGCTGGAAGGGGTCAAGCCTGACCCTGCCGGAGTCGATCTCGGTAAGGATGTCACGATCGGAAAGCAGCACGTGGGCAACCTACCAACCACGCCCCCCACCGAAAGCAGACCCACGAGCGAGCAGACACCCCGAACTTTCCGCTACAGTAGGGGACGCGGTTCACCGCCTTGCGGGTGTAGTTCAATGGCAGAACATCAGCTTCCCAAGCTGACAGCGCGGGTTCGATTCCCGTCACCCGCTCCACGAGAGAAGGCCCAGGTCAGGGATAGATTTCCGATCTGGGCCTTCGTTGTTTCCTGAGACGTTTCTCACTCACGTGCCAGATCCGTGCCAGATCAGTTGATCTTGGCATGGAGGGCCGCCGATCATCACGTCCACCGCTCACGGCGGCCCTCCGCTTCGCGACCTCAGTCCATGATCTGGTGCAGCAAGCCGATCGCCGCGAGCCAGACGGGCACTCCGACCATGGGGTTGGTCAGGAACCCCGCAACGACGGCGATCGCAGACGAGACAGCCAGGATGGTCACCCACCTCTGAGGCAGACGCCCATCTCCGCCGCCCGCCGCCGCTTTGTCTGGCGGAGGCCCCTTCCGTACGCTCATCAACGACGTCCTCTCCTATTACGACTACCGAGGGACGTAAGAGCGGCTCTCTGCGCCAACAGAGAGCCGTTCGCTATTTGGCGACCGACGCGCCGCTCTCACGCAAGGAGCAGTAAAGCAGGGGGACGCTCCCCTACCCCGCTTGCGGAATGCAGGCGAATGCAGGCTTTGTACCTTTAAGCTCCATGTGACCGATTAGCCCACGGTTGGCTGATCGGCCAGTGGATCATCGCCTCGATCACCCTTGCTCTCGTTCTTGAGTCCCGCCTTAACGATCTCTCCGAGAGCATCGGCGATCACGCGGTCTCTGTCTTTGGACGTGTGTAGATAGACCATCGCCGCCTTGGTGCTGGAGTGGCCCATCCGCGCCATCAACTCCTTGAGCGAGGCCCCGGTCATCGCCGCCAGCGTGTTGCCCGTGTGCCGCAGGTCACGGACGTGGATCTTCGGAATCCCGGCTTCCGTGATGGCCTTGGCCCAGACCTTCGTGAAGTTGCTCCGCCGGAGCTGGGCGCCCTTCTCCCCCACAAAGACCAGGCCGTCAGGTGCCGACTCGCTGAACCGCTGGAGGTGCCAGGTCAGGTCACCGACGATGATTTCCGGCAGAGTGACCACCCGAGCGCCCGCCTCCGACTTCGGACGACCGGTGATCAGCTCTCCCGTCTTCATCTCCGCCACCGACGCCTCGACCCTGACCGTCCGCGCATCAACCCCTCGCCCGCAGCCGCCATCAGACACAACGTAAGGAGCGCGGCGGGACAGGGGTAACGCTCCCCGGACCCCTCCAAGACCAGAGGGACCCCATCCCACCGCGCCGTTCTACCGGGCCTGACCGCAGAGCAACGCCTTCCACACGTCATCACCCTTGCGGATCGGCCACCGGTAGGTCTCATGCACCATCCGGGCACCGTTGAAATGGTGCGTACGGCGAACGAACGCCTGCCCACCGGCATGGCACAGCTCGTACACCACCGCGCCGCAGTCACAGCTCCACGCGATCACCCGCAGCCGCTCGGCCTGGCACGGCCTGCGCCACACCAACCTCATGTGATCCGGAAGCGGCCGAGCCGGGTGCGGGCTCAGACACCCGCCCCGCACCGTCACAGCGGAACCCAGCCGCTCGGCGCCACGTCGGTGAAGGCGGCCAGGCGGCGAAGCTCGGCATACCGGGCCGCCACCCGCTGTGCCGTACCCGCCAGATCCTCAACCCGCCCGCAGGCGTCCCAGCCTAGCCCGTCCCGCACCACCCGGCCGATGACGTCACGACCGGAACGCCACCGGAAGGTCCGGCCGTCGGTCCACACCACCAGCCCCGACCAGACCGACACCAGGGCCAGGCAGTGCCCGGCGTGCACATCGCAGGCGATCCCCAGCGCGGCCAACTCCCGCTGCAACCCCTGAGCCGCCTCCATCGCACCGGCCACCGGCCCCGGCCCGGCAACAGGGCGTTCGTCGCGGCCCATCACGCCGCCTCACTCGCCGCCGGGCAGTCCGGGCACGCGACCCGGACCAGCGTCACGGCCTGCCCGTCCAGCAGCAGCGCCATCTCAGCACGGGTACGGCGAACCCACCGCCAGCCCCGCCCACGACAGGCCGGGCACCTCTCCTCCGCCGCCCTCGTCGGCGCATCCTCGCCAATCATGAGTCAAGGGTCTTCACCTGCACCGTTGTCTCCCATCCCGGCGCAGAATCCTTCAGGCGGATGGCCTGTATCCCTTGACGGGATAACCACTCGGCGGCAACCGTTGAATACCCGAAAGTCGAGCTTTCAAGGAGATATTCCATATGCCCGCAGATGCGACTGAACCAGTCGTTATCCTGCCGGAAGTATGGCAACGTCCCGAAATCCTGGAAAGTCTCCGAAGTCGGAACATCGGGCAGCTTTTCCGGCTCATCCGCCAGCGCACCGGAGCCAGCCAGACCCGCATCGGCATCGCGGTCAATCTCAGCCAGGGCAAGATCAGCGAGATCATGAAAGGGGCCGTGCAGGTCACCTCGTTCGAGGTCATCGAACGCATCGCTGACGGCCTGAACATGCCCGACCCCGCCCGTATGACCCTCGGTCTGGCCCCCAAAGGCCCGTTCTCGACGCCAGATGCCGCACCATCCGGCCAGGTCCCGCTGCCGGAACCAGACGTGCCGACGAAGTACCTCACCACCTTCACCGGCGCCTCCAGCCGCCCCGTCATCTCCGGCCTGCGGCACGTTCTCACCGCCCACATCCAGGCCGAGGCCATCATGGGGCCACCCCTGCTCGTCAACGCGGTCACCAGCCAGATCCCCCTGATCGGGCACGTATGCCGGGTGACGCGAGGCGCCGACCGTGCCGAAGCGCTCAGTTTCGCCAGTGAACTGCTGGAGTTCTGCGGCTGGCTCCACCAGGACCTCGGCGATTTCCCCCAGGCCACGATGTGGACCAACAAAGCCCTGGACTACGCCATGGAACTGGGAGACCAGCGCGTCATCTCCTATGTGCTCATGCGCAAAAGCGCCATCGCCATCGAGTCCGGCGACCACGGTCACGGCCTCGGCCTGGCCAACGCCGCTCTGACCACCCCCGAGGCCCTCACCTCTCGTCTACGGGCCGTCATCTTGCGCACTCGGGCCATCGCCAATGCCCACCTGGGCGAAGCCACTGACTCCGCCCGCGACTCGGAAAGCGCCCTCGTCGAGGCCACCGCGGGGCTGAGTCAGACCGACAGCGACCGCGCGCCGTACTGCACGCCCGCCTACATCGCCATGGAGACCGGAGCCACCCGGCTCCTACTCGGTCAGGCCAGCACCGCGATCCCGATCTTCGAGGCCAGCCGCTCCCAGTGGACACCCGCCAGCCAGGCCCGCGACCACGCCCTGTTCCTGACCCGCATGGCCACCTCCTACGCCATGGCGGGCGAACGCGACCAAGCTTGTGGTGTGACCGAGGAGGCCATCCCGCGGATCCAGGCGTTGCGTTCCAGCCGGGTGGCCGGCCAGCTTGCCACCCTCCGGGTTCAGTTGTCCCGGTGGTCGACGGATCGGGCCGTGGCAGACTTGCTCACCAGACTCGACCTCCTCGCCGAGTCCTTCTTCCTGCCAGCACCCCGGCCACCAGAAGGAGAACGGTGATCCACGCGCTGCCCACCGCGACCACCACCGAGGAACGCCACCGCAACGCCCCCATCGCCGTCCTGCCCGTTGGTAGCTTCGAACAGCACGGCCCCCACCTGCCTTTGAGCACCGACACGATCATCGCCACCCTCATCTGCCGAAAGATCTCAGACGCCTACCCCGTCCTGCTGCTGCCCCCGATCACGATCTCCTGCTCTCATGAGCACAGCGCCTGGCCCGGAACCGTCAGCATCTCCGCCCGCACCCTGCACGCCGTCATCACCGACGTCTACGACTCCGTCACCCGCACCGGCCCGCAGGCTCTGGTGGTGGTCAACGCCCATGGCGGCAACTACGTGCTGAGCAACGTCGTCCAAGAGGCCAATGCCGAAGGCCGCACGATGGCGCTGTTCCCCACCCGGGAGGACTGGCAGGAGGCGAGGGCCGCCGCTGAACTGGTCAGTTCCATGCACGAGGACATGCACGCCGGGGAAATCGAGACCTCCGTCTTGCTGCACGCCTGTCCTGAAGTGATTCGCCCTGGCTACGAGGACACTGACCACCTCGCTGACGACCGCCGTCATCTGCTGACTGAGGGCATGCGGGCCTACACCGAAACCGGGGTCATCGGGCGCCCGTCCCTGGGCACCGCCGAAAAAGGTAAGGCTGTTCTCGACTCCCTGACCGGCAGCTTCGCCGACGTAGTGGCCCTGCTGGCCAAGCTCTGAGCACTGGGCGCGAAGCGATCGCAATCACGTAGCGCGGGCACTGCCGAATTGTTCTTATGGGTATCAAGCGCGGCGGCGCGGCGCGCCGCCGCCCGAACGCCGCCCGAACGTGCGGCGTGGGCGCCGGTCTCGGTCGGCGGCGGGACCACGGGCCGCCCGCCGCACTGCCCACGCGCCGTACCTATCAACGCACCGCACACGGGCCGCACCACCGCCCAGATACAGCCCTTCCGATCGCCTGATGACGGCTGGACTCTCACGTGGTCGGAGGCGATCGCCGGTCCAAGATTTCGTTCCTCAACCCAGAACCATCGAGTGAGCATAATGAGACGATGCTCACCCTAAACGCGCTAGAGGGTCGAAAGATTCTTCGACCCTTAAAGGCAGAAATCACCTAAATCAGATTTTCCATCCGTCTCACATTTATTAGCTGCTGATGCATTTTTGTTATCCCTTAAGATTAAATTGAGTCCTTCGGGATCAGATTCGTCACCTAACCTCCATCCGGCCGGAAAGTTATGAGAGCAATCTTTATGCGCGCGGGCCTCATTTAAAACTATCTGCTCCGGCATATGATCAAATCTCATATCCCCAAAAAATTTCGCCTTGTTGAACCTGGCGACGCTAGCTAGTTCGACTTCGCAAAAATTTACCTGCTGGCGGAAGACTGATCGCCCAAACCATGGGTCTTTGTAAAAGTTCGCTCCTCTAAAAAATACACCCCCTCCAAAGAGAACTGAGTTAAATTCAGATCGCCTGCTGAAAACTGCGCCGCCAAAGCTTGCATGATCTTCAAATTTCGCTCCGTTAAATTCTACGTTCCCCTCAAACTCCGTGTTGCGAAAGTTGGATCTACTTCCGAAAGTCGAGATAGAAAAGAATGCTCTACTTTCGAATTTTGCGTGATCAAAATTCACCTCTCCCCGGAATCTTACTTCTTTAAATACCGCGCTTCGACGAAAAGTTGTACCCTCGAATGCTGCCTGTGAGTTGAATCGATCACCAGAGAAAACCACACCATGGAAGACTACCCGTTCAATAAAATTGGCTCGATTGAATGTTGCCCGCCTTGCATAGTAGGCATTATTGAAGCGTGCTTCACCAGAGAATCTTGCTTCCTCGAAACTGGAAACTCCATTAAACTTACTTCCCTCAAAACTGCTTCCGGAGTTAAATTGAACACGAGAGAAATTTACTCTATCACCAAAGGTTGCCGAGCGAAAGAGTGCCATTTTCCGAAAGGAAGCTCGATTAAAATAAGCCTTACCTAGGAAGGTGGCCCCATTAAATCTTACTGCACCCTCGAACCGTGATCCAATAAATATAGCGTGTTCAATGAACCGCGCCCTCATGAAACTTGCGCCATTGTCGAAGTTCGTGTGGCTAAAATTAGCGCTCCGGAAAGTGCAGTTATCAAATCCCCCTCGACCAAGGCGAGAGCTGCTTAGATCGACATTCATTCCCTCCCAAAGCGTTTCAGGAGTCGAGTCCCCTTTTCCTCCACGAAAAAGATGACGCTGTAAAATATCTTGTGCAGCCCATCTAACCTGGCGCTCCTGCTCTAAATCGCTCGAACCTCCGTTATCGTCGGCGCTTTCCGAGTCGCTATTTGATCCCAGCGTTGGGCCATCGAATGGAATTCTCAAGTATGCACAGATGACATTAACTATTGTCTGTCGATGCTCCGTATGGCTCTGCCCTAGCCTCTCCAGCGCGTATAGCCCCGCAAGCCGTACTGCTGCTTTTTCATTCCCTAGTTGATCGGCAGCTTTGGTATAAAGTTCTGTTACTCGTCGCTCCGTGGCGTCGTGCTCTTGACGCCGGGAAACTTCCTCCTGATGCTTATGCACCCGCTCACTAAGCCACTGCTTTCGGACCGTGAGTAGCAATGCCGCCAATCCCGCTACTCCCACTCCTACAGTGAGACCCGTCTTAATCGCATCGAATTCGAGCTTTGGATCCCCTTTCGCGGCCTGCGTCAGCCATGATATTGATCCCCATGTTGCTATAGCGGCCGTAAAAAGACCCAGGATCACGGTCCACCAGGGCAGGATGCGAAATCCGCTTTCAGTTTCTTCATCCTTCCATGATCTGGCCCATAATCCGATAGCCGTGGCTAGAAACCCTCCTGAGAAGAGGGCAAGAACCCCGACCTTAGGGACAGATGTCCACCAGCTTAAAATGCTCAACCGTGCAACATATACGGTCGCTCCGAAAAGCGTTAAGCCAGCTGCCCCTATTGTGATGGTAAGTATTATTCTTCCATGAGATATTCGCGCCACGCTTCCCCCTGGGAGTTCCGTAAGCAAATATTCCACGATTGGACGAAAAGCATTGTCGAGGAGCGCCTTAGTGCTGGCATTCAGCATAGACTATAGGATGACACCGGAAGACTTAACTGCTATAAATGGATCTAGATTAATACCCCATGCCCCTATAGGGCTGCGGAAAATGCATGAAGTAGTCAAAGATCATTTCTCTAATCTGCAATCTTGCTAGATGGCAGATTCTCGCATAGGAGGTGGGATATATGCGGGATAATCTTCTGTGGTCAAGGGATAGGGCGGCGCTTCCGCCCTGGTGAGAGAGCACATCGTCGCCGAAAACGCAGCTCTCTTGAAAACCGCTACTGGAGCGGTACCGCCCTCACGATCGCCTTGCGGTGGGTGATCACCGTACAGGGTTGGGGGCGATCGACGGTCCAGGGTTTCGTTCCTCAACCCCGGCCCACCGAGCAGCCAGGTACGGCACCGCAGCAAGGCAACAGGTCAGCACCTTGATCACGTGCCAGATCCGTGCCAGAACAGGCGGGGAACCGCGGTCACTCACGGGGGCTCACGAACACTCGCCTCGCCCTGACCTGCACCCCTGTTTTCCTAGCTCAGCCCACCAACACCAGCAGCCGATTCCCAAGCTGACAGCGCGGGTTCGATTCCCGTCACCCGCTCCACGAGAGAAGGCCCAGGTCAGGGATCATTTCCCGACCCGGGCCTTGTTTGTTTTCTGAACCTCTTCGATCTTCCGTGCCCGTTACGTGCCCGATCCCTCCTTGGAAAGGGCCTCTTCTGCGAGCCTCCCCATCCCGTGGGCGATCTTCCGATCCCGGTCGCCCTCGGTGTGCAGGTAGATCAGCGCGGCCCGGTTGGTCGAGTGCCCCATCCGGTTCATCAGCTCCCGGAGCGTGGCGCCGGACTGCGAGGCGAAGGTGTTGCCTGTGTGACGCAAATCATGGAAGTGGACCCCGGACAGCCCCGCCTGCATGAGCGCCTTGGCCCATGGCCGGGTGAAGGCCGATCGCCGGAGCATGGCCCCCTTCACGCCGAGAAAGACGAATACCTCGTCGCCGTCTCCGACATAGGCGTCCAGGTGGAGGCGAAGCTCCGAGATCACCACCTCGGGCAAGGCCACCGTGCGCGCTCCGGCCGCTGACTTGGGCGGCCCGATGGTCACCGATCCGTCCTTGAGCTCGGTGGTGGAGGCCACGCCCCGCACCGTCCCGTTGGGCACCCCAGACCGAGCTCGGCGTGGACCGGGTGACTGCCCGCGCCCGTCTTGCGTCGTAGCCGATGGCTCGGCGCAGTGAGTGTCGTGGGCGTGGACGTTCTCGTGGTGAGCGGGCCATGTGCGCGCCAGGACTTCGACGTCGACGAGCCAGCCGCCGCCAGGTCACTGCGGATCAAGGAACCCTCATGTCTCTGTCCTGTACTCCAAGATCCTGGGCATCCATTCCGATTATCTTTATGATCGGAACACCCACCGACCTGGCCAAAGCCATCCTGCTGCGTCAGCCGGGCAGACCATGAACCTTGTGCGGCCGCACTTGGCCGGACACGACAGGGTGAGGTTCATATCAAAGGCGCCTACCAGAAGGCGTCGAGGTCACCGATCCTCTTTCGGAGTACACGTGCGTCCCTCTTGGGTAAGGCATGAAGCACGGCGTCCAGGAGTACACGAAGCTCGGCGGGATCAGGACAGCACAGCATCTCTCCACAAGATTGCGCCGGATCGAAAAGCCGGTGCCATGGGTCTCGTAAGAACAGCGACCAGGCGCGTAACGCCTCTCCAGCCGCGCCAGGCCAGTAACGCTTGTGCTCCAGACGGGCGACTGCAACACGGCCTCGGTAAGACAGGCCCGGAACTTCCGGAACTTTCGTGGCGGTTCTCTGTGAACGCCACGGACAGTCAGTGCGAATCTGAGCCGGACGCCTACGCGCCATAACCCCTTCGTGTGATCGACATAGCGCCATCCTGTCACAGCCTGAACTTCAAGCAAGATGCCCCTGAGCGCTGTCACCCTCACAATCACCTGGCGGTGGCTGATCTCCGCACAGGACTGACGGCGATCGACGGTGCGGGGTTTCATACCCCCGGCCCACCGAGCACCAGGCCGACGGAGGCGGAGACGCTCCCGTGTTCCTCGCGTGCCCGTTGCGTGCCCACCAGAAAGGTGATCAAGGGGGACTCGCGGGGAACCACAGCCGCCCGTCCCGCTCCCCCGCAGGTCAGCCTCTCCCCAGCTCAGTGACCAGCCGCAATAGAGACTTCCCAATCTGACAGCGCGGGTTCGATTCCCGTCGCCCGCTCCAAGAGCGTAGGCCCAGGTCGATGACATGATTCCGAACTGGGCCTTGATCTTTTTCTGAGCTTGTTCTCGCTCTCGTGCCAGATCAGTTGATTCCGGCGCCGACGGGGGCCGAGTCGTCCAGCCACGTAACCTCACCGCGGGCCGGAGCGGATGCGCCGTCTCAGCAGGACGGTCAGCCCTATCTGGATGGCGAGCATCACCAGTGCGATCAGTCCTGATGCGGCGGACATCTCTTCCTCCGAAAGCCCTCCACCACATTCTGTTATGTTGCCGCCCTCGTATAGCACGGCACAGTCGCGCCCTAGGATCGTGGCAGCGATGAACCAGTTGGCGAGCAGGAGGGGGACCACGCCCAGGACAAGGGCCGGCGTGATGTACTTCGCCTTCCTAACCGCCGGATCCATCTTCACCGAAACGGGTTCGAGACGCCTGCCCATATCCGAATCAAAAGTCACGCTGAACACGTAAGCACAGGCGAGCGATCGCGTGCCAGATCCGTGCCAGAACAGGCGGGAAACCTCGGTCATCCACGGGGACTCGCGGAAAGAGGCCCCAAGTGGGTGCGAAGCTCGAAGACCACCGCCTCGGGCAGAGCCACCGTGCGTGTTCCAGCGGCGGGCTTGGGCGGTCCAATAGCCATCCTTGAGCTCGGTGGTTGAGGCCACGACCCGTACCATCCCCGCATCCAGGTTGATGTACTTGCGTCGCAGCGCCGCCAACTCACCCCATCTCAGACTGCCGAAAGTCGCCAGGAGCACCAGCGCCCGGAATCGGGGTTGATCGCGTCGGCCAAGGCGAGGACCTGCTTCACCGTCAGCGTGGGCCGTTCGGGGACTCCTCTTTGCCGCCGCTCTTGATCTGGTACGGATTGGGCTTGATCATCTTGTTCTCCACCGCCGTGTTCATGATCGCCTTGAGCAACCGGTACGCCTTGGCCGCGTCACCGGCCCGGCTCCCCCGCCCAGAAGCGTCTTGCACACGTGGGCGGTCCTGATCTCGTTGACGGCGTAGTTGCCGAACGTCGGCACCAGGCTCCTCGTAGAGCTGGGCCGTCTTGGGCCACAGGTCAGGGCGCTCGTTCATCCAGTCGCGGCCGTACTCGGCACCGTCCCAAGGTCGGGGTTACTCCAGGGGTCGGCGAGGAGTTCCGCTTGCGGACGTCCGCGCTCCGGACTCGGCCTGCTCGGCGGCGTGGTCGGCGCTCCAGATCATTGTCCGCTGGTGGACCCGTCGGCCGTTGTGCCGGAGGCCGGGCACCAGTGGGGCCGGGCCGTAATCGGTGAAGCCTATGCGTTCGAAGAATCGCACCGCTCGGGTGTTCTCGACCAGGGTCTGTAGGTGGCAGCCGGGGGATCCGGCCTTTCTGAGCCGGTCAAGCCATCGGCTCATCAGCCTGTCGGCGGCGCCGGTTCCTCGCGCCTCGGGTGCCACGTTGATGTGCAGGTGGGCGGGCCACCTGGCGTCGGCGAACTCGCCGACGCCGGGCTCCCTGCGGACCGTGGCCCACGCCAGGTCGGCCAGGCTGCGCGCGAAGAAGGCCGCGGGCCTGGGCCGGAAGGCCAGCCGGTAGGTCCGGATCGCCTTCTCCATGCGCTCGCCCTCCCCGGGGAAGCTCGTACTGTCGAGGCATCCCGTCAGGTAGCCCACCAGGGCGCCCCCGGCGACCGCGACGAAGAGCGAGTCCGGCTCCAGCTCCATGTAGGGGTCCAGGTAGACGGCCGCCTCCGAGTCCACGTGCCCCCACAGCGACGCGGTGGGAGAGCCCTCGCCCACGCGTTCGAACAGCTCGCGCAGCTCGGCGCGGTCACTTGGCGCAAACGTACGGATCTCCATGACGCTCCCTCACTATGTATGTCCTACTCTGTACGACATATACGATTATTAGACTATATGACGTACACAGATTCCGACCGCACGAGAGGATGTTCGATGGCCGAGCTGCCACCCGTCGTGGCGCGGATGTGGGACCGCGAACCCACCACGCGCAGAGGTCCGAGGCCGCGCCTGGACCTGGCCACGATCACGACGGCCGCCATCAAGATCGCCGACGCCGAGGGACTGGCCGCCGTCTCCATGGGCAACGTCGCCGCCCGGGTGGGCGTCGCTCCGATGGCGCTCTACCGGTACGTCGGCAGCAAGGACGAACTGCTGACCGTCATGGCGGACAGCGCCGTGCCCCCACCGCCCGAACGCGGGGACCTGTCCTGGCGTGCCTACCTCGCCACGTGGACCCGGCTCAACCGCGACCTCCTGCTGTCCCGGCCCTGGCTGCTGGACCTGCGCCAGAGCACCCCGCCCATGGGCCCGCGGCGACTGCTCTGGCTTGACCGGGCCCTGGACGCGCTGTCCGGTACCGGGCTGGACGACGGCCAGAAGTTCAACGCCGCCACGGTGCTGACCGGCTACGCCCTCACCGACGCCACACTCACGCACGCGCTCGGCGCCGGTGGCGAGGAGCCCGCGGCCAGGGCCAAGGGAGCCGCCGAGTACGGCGAGATACTCGCCGAGGTTCTGGACCCCGCGACGTACCCGGCGCTGTCGGCCATGATGCGCTCCGGCCTGCTCAGGGAATCCACTGGCTGGACGGAGGACGCCGACTTCCGGTTCGGCCTCGACCTCCTGCTGGACGGCATAGAGGCGCTGATCGCCCGCCCGGCCCGGTAGCCGGCCCCGGCCGCCGGGTGAACTGATTTCCAGGCCATTGACAACAACCGAACGGCCAACGGCGTCAGCGGGCCGAGATTCCGATGTGCTGTTGTGGCTGTTCAGGGCAGGTCGAATGCGGTCTTGTCTCGGTGCCCCTATGCCGTGGAGTACGGCACGCCGAACAGGTCGGCGATCCGTCCAAGGCCCGCCGCGAGCGCCGGTAGCAACACCATGTGCTCCCCGTGGTAGCCGCCGACTCGACGTCGGGCAGGAGTTTCATCACCCGTCTGTGATGAAGTGGTCCGCTGCATCACGGGCGGGTGATGGCGAAGAGTCTTTTAGCCTTGCTTTCTTTGAGCTGTCCTGTATGTCCTGCCGCAGTCGAACGAGCTCTTGACCGGCTCAGATTCTTTGATGTCCGACCGATATCGGCCATGAGCTGCTGCTGCATTTGGCATTTGAGGTAACAGAATTAGCGACCCAAGGGCCGTAAATTGTGGTATAGCTACCGCTGCCGTCCTGGCAGAAGAGCACGACCCGTGTCTGAGTCACTCCGGTACCGCCGCACGTCGCCCAGCCGGTGCCGCCGCTGACGCCAATCTGTGCGCCACTGCTGCAGATCGGCGCCTGGGCGTGGGCAGCCGGTGACGTCAGAGTTGTCACGGCGGTGATCGCGGCCACCATGGCCGCAGAAACGCCGAACTTCTTGACACGGATCATTAGTTATCCCTTTCGTTTTCGACGTTTGCTTTTTGATAGTAGACACAGCTTTGGCGGATATCTATAGGGGGCGGTATACGATTCGAGTACGCGTTTTACGGGCTGGCCACAGGGCCGCAGATCGAAGTCCGAAACAGGAAAACATTCTGGTGGCAGATCTTCTCGACGGCCAGGTTCAGGGCGCCGAGCAGATGCGTGACCCAGTTTTCGAGCGTCGTTGACACGCGCTCTCGATCAGGCGACGGGGAAGCGAACGGAGGCGTCCAGCCACTCCACGCAGCCGCCGTACGGCCAGCGGAGTCTGGGTCGGGCCGGATGAGGAGACTGGCCGCCAGATGTAGCGGTGGGGATCGTTGCCGAAGCCAGCCGCCAAATCCCGGTCTCTCCGCGTAATTGGCCCTCAGGAGCAGGTGGGCCATGACCTCGCCCAATGATGTGCCGCCCGCAAACCATGAAGGTCGGCCCTACGCCGTCCCAGTATTGATCTTGAGAGGCCAGGGCGGTCTCGGCGACGAAGCCGTTCGACAGCATCCGTTCACCGTCCCTCGACGGCACCGACCATCCCGGCCGCAAGACCCCGGGCAGCGGAGATCTGACGAAAGAAGCATGCCGACGAGGGTCCGTGCGAGGTTGTGAACAGGGCGAACATCGCATGATGCGGCGAGCACCAGAAATTACCCACTTGACCGGTAGGATTAATTCGGATTCGATGTGGTTATGGCACCGACCGCCTGGAGTGGACACAGTTTTCACGCCACTGTGCGGCGTCACATCGACTTGGCGCGCGTGAACAGCGCCTTGTGTCGCCCGGTTCGTCACCGCTGATTCTCCAGCCTCCCATTCGGGTGCGAATTTCTGTGCCCGCGACTGCTGGTACGCCCAGATGGGCTTCACCCTGTTCAAAATTCATCCGCATCAGGTGATGGACCAGGCATCCCGAGAAAGGGTGCAGTATGAACGCCCACAAGCCAAATCGTCACCGATCGAAACTCTTGGGGATCCTGCTTGTCGCATCCGCGAGCGTCGCCTACGCGGGTGTGAAACTCGACAGTTCGCCGGCCTCGGCAGCGACGACCCAGCCCAACATCGTCTTCATTCTTACCGATGACCTCAACGAGGACGTCTTCGGCAAGGACGCCGGGCTCCAAACGCTCCTGACCAGTCAGGGAACGACATTCAACAAGCAGTTCGTCGAACTGTCGCTGTGCTGCCCGTCGCGAGTGTCCACGCTGCGCGGGCAGTTCGCGCACAACACAGGGATCTATACCAACGATGCCGCCTCCGGCGGCGGGTTCCAGTCCTTCCGCAGCAAAGGACTGGAGAACTCGACCGTCGCCACCTGGCTGCAAAGCGCCGGATACCGCACCGGGTTCTTCGGTAAATATCTCAACGGGTATCCCAACGGAGCGCCCAGCAGCACCTACATTCCTCCCGGGTGGACGCGCTGGTTCAGCCCCAATGGCGGAAGCCCGTATTCGGAGTACAACTACGACGTCAACGACAATGGAACGACCGTCCACTTCGGCGGCGCACCGTCGGACTACGGCGTTGACGTGATCTCTCGCAGGCTGACCACGTTCATCAAGAACACCACCACCAACCACCCGGACAAGCCGTTCTTCACCTATGTCGCTCCCTACATCCCCCACGGACCGGCGACGCCGCCGCCGCGCTACGACGGCATCTACCCCAATGCCAAGGCTCCACGTACTCCGTCCTTCAACGAGGACGACGTCAGCGACAAGCCAGCCTGGATCCGCAACAAGCCCAAGCTCACCGCCGCCCAGATCAACAACATCGACACCTTCTACGAAAAGCGCAGAGAATCCCTGCGCGCGGTCACCGACCTCGTCCAGGACACGATTGACACCCTTCGGACGCAAGGCGTACTCGACAACACCTACATCGTCTTCACGTCGGACAACGGCTTCCACCAGGGCGAGCACCGCCTGAACTCCGGCAAGAACACCGCCTTCGAGGAAGATCTCAACGTCCCGCTGGTCATCCGCGGACCTGGCGTCCCCGCCGGGGCGGTCGTCAACGCCTTCACCCTCAATGTCGACCTCGCACCGACTTTCGCCGAACTGGCCGGAGCGACCACGCCCGCCTTCGTCGACGGCCGCTCCCTCGTGCCGTTCCTGCGCGGCACCACACCGTCACGGTGGCGCCTGGCGTTCCTCAACGAGCATGCCGGCCCCAGCACCCTGAACACCAACGCCCTGAACAACCTGCTGGAACCCCAGGATCCCGGCGACGCGCAAGCGCTCGCCTCCGGAGGCGCCCCCGTCTACGTCGGCCTGCGGGCCAAACCCAACACGCTCGGCGTGAACGCGGCGTTGAACTACGTCGCCTACAGAACCGGCGAACACGAGCTGTACAACCTGTCCGCCGATCCCTACCAGCTCGACAACTCCTACGACAGCGCCAGCCCCACGCTCAGACAGAGGCTCGAAACCTGGGTCACCCGACTCAAGAACGCCTCTGGGCAGGCGTTGCGAGACGCGGAGGAGACCCCACCGCAGTAGCGGAGAAATTTCGGGAAGCGGGTCGCCCGAATCCGCCGGCCCTTTCAGGAAAGGTCTCGCAGCCAGGAGGTGATGGCCGATCCGATCTGGTCGGGAGCGTCTTCCTGGAGCATGTGGCCACCCATGATCGTGATGTGTGTCTGGTTCGGCCACGAACGGGCGATGGCCCGGTGCGTTTCGAACATCGTTCCTGGGACCGCCTCGATGAACAGCTTGGGGACCGAGGACTTGGCGAGCCATTCCGCGTAACGCGTGACGACGTCGTGAACGTCGTGGGGTTCACCCGCGACGGGAACCTCTCGCGGCCAGGTCAGCGTCGGTCGGCGTGACTCGCCCGGTTCCGTGTAGGGACGGCGGTAGACGGCCATCTCCGCCTCCGACAGCCCTCGCAGCACCTCCGCGGGCAGGACCTCGTCGACGAAGAAGTTCCGGTCGAGGACCATCTCCTCACCCGCGGTGGAACGGATGGTCTGGAAGAGCGCGATCGCAGGTTCCGGCCAGTCGCTCCACGACGAGATAGGGGCCACGAACGCCTCCATGTAGGCGATACCCCGGAGAGCGGAGGGATGGCGGTACGCCCAGTCGAAACCCAGGGCGGAACCCCAGTCCTGCAGCACCATGACCACCCGTTCACGGACGCCGAGGGCCTGAAGGAACGCGTCGAGATAGCGGCGATGCTCGACGAAGCGGTACGAGCCCGGTCCGCTGGCCGGAAGTTTCGCGGACTCGCCCATCCCGATCAGGTCCGGGGCGATGCAGCGCCCTTTGTCCGCCAGATACGGGATGACGTTCCGCCATACGTACGACGAGGTCGGGTTGCCGTGAAGAAAGACGATCGGATCGCCTTCTCCCTCCTCCACGTATGCCATTTCAAGCCCGTCAACCTCGATACGACGCTTCCGATACCGTTCCTCAGCCGAGATCACGACTCTCCTCATTTCCGCGAATCCTTGCTTCGGTCGGAGATTTTGCAGTACGCCCCGGGTCTTGCCACAAGCCCCCCGGTGCGCCATAGTGTGCGACCGCTGTCAGCCCGGGCCGCGGGCGTGATGATCGTCATGAGCTCGCTGGTTGTTGATGATGCAACACAGCCTTCCTGGCTACTACGATCGCTGCATGCCCGAGCGCGCGAACGTCAGGAATCTCGTCCCCATCGCCGAGTTGCTGTCTTATCGCCTGTCACGCACATCGGCGGCCCTCTCCCGTAGCGCGGCCCTGCGCTACCGCCGCGAGTTCGACGTCACCCTTGGCGAGTGGCGGGCGATCGCCCTGATCGCGTCCGATCCGACGCTCACCCTGAACCGGCTGGCCCGGCGCGCGGGGCTCGACAAAGCGCAGATGAGCCGCATCGTGACCAAGCTAACGGAGCGGGGCCTGGTCAACAGGACCGCGGGGTCGGGGCGGACGTCCCAGCTGGCGCTGACCGAGACGGGTGTCGAGGTCTACCGCGGCCTCATCCACGCGGCGAACGAGCGCGACGCGACGTTCCTCGCCGTCCTGTCCCCGGAGGAGCGAAAGGTGCTGGTGGGCGCGCTCGACAAGCTCGCCGACCTCGCACTGGACATCGAGCGCCAGGAACGTGACCACACAAACAGTCCCTAGACTGTTGACAACATCAACAGATTTGCGTACTCCTAGAGCCAGCACGAGGAGGTGGCTCGATGACCGACGCGATCACTGTCTGCGCGTACGTCGCCCCGGGCGGACCACAGGTCCGGCGCACCGGATCCGGGACGGAGAAAGCTTGATGGACCTCAGAACGGCGTGTCCCCTCACCCCACACGAGGCGCTGGACCGCGCCGCGCTGCTCGCTCCCGACGTCGAGGCGGTGGTCACCCCCGATGACCGGATCACCTACGCCGAGCTGGCCGGGGAGGTCGCCCGCATCCGCGCGGCCCTCACCGCCGCCGGCATCGGGCACGGTGACCGGGTCGGCGTCTGCCTCGGCAACGAGCCGCGCTGGGTCGCCCTGTTCGTCGCCCTCGGAAGCGTCGGGGCCGTCACCGTCCCGGTGAACACCCGGTTCACCGCAGGCGAGGTCGAGTACACGCTGCGTCACGCCCGCATCTCCACCCTGTTCGTGGCGGACCGGGTCCTGCGCGTTGACTTCATCACCATGCTGGGCGAGCTCGGCATCGGTCACGACGGGACCCCGACCTGCCAGAACCTGCCCGACCTCACGTCGGTTGTTGTGCTCGGCGACAACGTCCCCGGGTGGGCGACCGCGTGGCCGGACTTCGTCGACGCGGGGAGCGATGTGGGCACCGTACCGCCCGCCGCCGATCCGGACGACGTCCTGCTGGTCCAGTACACGTCCGGCACCACCTCGCGGCCGAAGGGCGTGCTGCTGACCCATCGCAGCATGTGCGCCGACGCCTTCTTCGCCGGGGTACGGCTCGGCCTGCGTCCGGGAGATCGTTACCACAGCGCCCGGCCGTTCTTCCACGTCGCGGGGAGCACGCTCTCGGTGCTCGCGTCGATCCAGCACGCCACCACGCTGGTGACCATGGCCCGCTTCGAGCCCGCCGAGGCGCTGCGCCTGTTCGAGGTGGAACGGTGCACGCACTTCTCCGGCAACGACACCATCGCGCTGATGCTGCTCAACCACCCCGACCGCGCCCGGCGGACGCTGCACCTGCGGGGAGCCTGGGTCGCGGCCTCCCCCACCGTGATCCGGCGCGTGATCGACGAGCTCGGCGCCACCGAGTGCGTCGCCGCCTACGGCCTGTCCGAGGCCTCCCCCAATGTGGCGTTGTCCGCCTGGTGGGAGGACGAGGCAGTACGGGCCTCCGGGGCGATGCGTGTCCAGCCGGGGGTCGAGGTCCGGATCCGCGCCCTCGACGACAGTGGTGACTGCGCCCCCGGCGAACCGGGCTCGATCCTCGTCCGCGGCTGGAACGTCATGCGGGGCTACCTCGACGACCCCGAGCAGACCGCCGCCACCATCGACGCCGACGGCTGGCTGTTCACCGGCGACATCGGCGTCCTCGACGCGGCCGGGCGCCTGCACTTCGTCGGCCGCACGAAGGACATCATCAGGGTCGGCGGGGAGAACGTCGCCCCCGCCGACGTCGAGGACGCCCTGCACCGCCATCCCAGCGTCCACCAGGCCGCCGTGGTCGGGGTCCCCGACGAGCGGTTGATCGAGGTTCCCTTCGCGTTCGTCGTGCTCACCGAGTCCGGGGACGCCTCGGAGGAGGAGCTGCTCGGCTGGTCCCGCACCCAGCTCGCCGGGTTCAAGGTCCCCCGCTACCTCCGCATCGTGGACGGGTTCGAGAACATCGGGATGACCGCGAGCTCGAAGGTGCAGAAGAACCAGCTCGCGGCCCACGCGCGCGGGCTGCTTGAGCGGGACCGCAGCGAGGTGGACGCGTGATCTCCACCTCGGTCACCCGCCTGCTCGGGATCGACCTGCCGATCATCCAGGGCGGCATGTCCTGGGCCTCGTCCTGCTCCGCCCTGCCGCTCGCCGTGAGCCGGGCCGGTGGGCTCGGCGTCGTCGCCGCGGGCCCGATGCGGATCGCCGACCTCACGCGCACGCTCGACGAGATGGAGGCCGGGACCGACCGGCCGTGGGCCGTCAACCTTCCCCTCTACCGGCGGGGCGCCGACGAGGTGATCGACCTCCTCCTCCAGCGCAGACCGCCGGTCCTGATCGCGGCCCAGGGCGGGACGCAGCGTTACCTCGATCGCTTCCGCGACGTCGGCACCACGTGCCTGCACGTCGTCGCCAGCACCGAGCACGCCCGCAAGGCCGCGGCGGCGGGCGTCGACGGGCTCATCGTCGTCGGTGCGGAGGCGGGCGGCCACCCGCCGCCCGCCATGGTCACCACGCAGGTCCTCGTGCGCGCCGTCGTCACCGCGGTCCCCGGCATCCCCGTCATCGCCTCCGGTGGTGTCGCCGACGGCGCGGGCCTCGCCGCGATGATCGCCCTGGGGGCCGACGCCGCGCAGTTCGGCACCCGGTTCCTCGCCAGCCACGAGGCGACCGTCCACCCGAACTACAAGGCCGCCGTCCTCGCGGCGACCGTCGACGGCACCCGCGCCGTCGGACGCGAGCTGGGCGTCACCCGCGCGCTCGCGAACGAGTTCACCGCCCGCATGACCGAGCTTGAGGAGTCCAACGCGGACCTCGACGTGCGCCGCAAGGCGTTCCAGTCCTCGACACTGAGGGACGCCGCGCTGTACGGCGACGTCACCTGGGGCAAGGCCGAGGCGGGCCAGTCAGCCGGACTCGTCCACTCGGTGCTCCCGGCGGCCGAGATCGTCGAGCGGATCGTCGCGGAGTACATCGGCGCCCGTGAGCGGCTTTGCCCGCCTCGGTAGCGCCACCTGGGCGCCTGGAGCCTGTCGTCGATCATCAGACGTCCGGCTTCAGGCACCTTGACAGCACCGGACCTGGCGAGATCCGATATGGGATCGGCAAGCTTTGCCCTTGAGGCAAGGGAGGTAAGTCTTGAACGACGCCGTTCAAGAGACGCGGCTCGGCCCCAACCCAGCCGAGTTCCACCACGCCGTCTTCACCTCGTTCATCCCGCTCCACGTAACCAGCGTCACCCCTGACGATCGGCGTACAGCCGCGCGCTCACTGCCAAACCAGAGTCCGCCGCCGCGGGCGAAACCGAGCTTGATGAGCCGAGCGGGAGTCACGGGCGCCGCCTCCTCGCCCGCCCTCGCCTCGTCTTCCTCCGGTGAGGAGAACCATGATTAGCGATCTTTCCGAAGCCTCGATCCGTCGACCCATCCACGGACTTCTCGGGGCCACGGACATCGGCCTCACCAGAACCGATCCGCCGTCCGCCCTCGTCGGCCGCGTGGTCGTGCTCTACGACGACCACGGCACCCGCACCACGCACCGCTTCGGCACGGACACCGTCACGTGGACGCGCAGCCCGGGGCGCGGGGACGACGTCCCGGCCTCGGGAAAGGGCCGCTACGAGGCGTTCCGGATCGCGGACGATCTCTTCTACGTACAGTTCCACCACACGCAGACACCGGCGGAGTCCGTGAGCCTCGTGCTCGACTTCACGAGCGGGCACGCGCTGTCGGCGATCACGTCGATCGGCGATCCCTCACCTGGCCGGCCTCGGGTACGGCAGAGCTTCGCGACGGCGCGGATCGAGGGCATCGAGTCGACCATGCTTCCGCCCGCGCCGTCCACCGCGCTCACCGGTCTGCGTGTGCTGTGGGAGTACGGCCACGACCGCGTGTACGAGCACATCTATCTCGGGCCGCGGCAGTACGCCTGGCAGTGCCTGGCCGGTTTGGAGGAAGGGCTCGCGGACACCGACGAGTGCACCGCCTACGAACTTCGCCCCGGCATCTTCCTGTTCGCCTGGCGGGAGAAGGCGCTTCCCTGCGCGGCGGTGACGGTCGCCGACCACCGTGACATCCGCAGCATCCGTTCGCGGGGCGTGCTGTTCGGGCTCGACGAGTCCCGTGAGGTTCTCGCCCACTTCACGCTCGACGGGTTCGGCAGGCTGATCAGCACGACGGTCTATCCCGCCGAGTTCGACCCGGCGCGTTAGACCCGGTTCCCGGGCCGGATGGCATATGCCGTCCGGCCCGGGTGCCCGTTTCTCATAATAGAGGAATTGATACATCACATCTAGTATGTGAAGAGGCCGACTTGTTCGGCGGAAGCCGTACGGCCGTGTCCCCTGTCTGAGACTTGAAGGAGTGGCCACCGATGACCGTGGCACCCGTCCCGTTCGATCCCGACCTGCTGCCCGCCTACCAGGCGCTCCACATCGGTGGGAGTCCGCCGCTCGGCCCGGAGACCGTACGTGCGCAACGCGACGGCGGCGGGTTGATGACCAGGCCCGTCGAGGAGATCATCGGCGGCCGTCCTGTGGAGTTCGAGGACCGGGTGATCCCGGGCCCGGCCGGAGCCCCGGACCTCACCATCTCCATCCTGCGCCCGAAGGGCGGGGTCAGGACTCCGGCCGCGCTGTACAACATCCACGGCGGCGGGATGTGCATGGGCAACCGGTTCTGGTCCATGGAGAGCTTCGTGGAGCTCGTCGACGTCTACGGGCTCGTCGCGGTCTCCGTCGAGTACCGGCTCGCGCCCGAGCATCCGCATCCCGCGCCGGTCGAGGACTGCTACGCGGGCCTCGTCTGGGTCTCCGAGCACGCCGACGAGCTGGGCTTCGACCCGGGGCGGATCGTCGTGATGGGGCGCAGCGCGGGCGGCGGCCTCGCCGCGGGCGTGTCGCTGCTCGCGCGCGACCGGGGTGGGCCCGCCATCGCCGGGCAGGGGCTGTACTGCCCGATGATCGACGACAGGAACACCACGGCGTCAAGTCACCAGTACGACGGGATCGGCTGGTGGGACCGCGACAGCAACCTCTGGGGCTGGCGTTTCCTGCTGGGTGAGGACGCGGGCGGCCCCGAGGTGTCCCCGTACGCCGCGCCGTCGCGGGCGACCGACCTGTCCGGGCTCCCGCCCGCCTACATCGACGCGGGCGCCTGCGAGGTGTTCCGCGACGAGGCCGTCGACTACGCGACGCGCATCTGGGCGGTCGGCGGCCAGGCCGAGCTGCACATCTGGGCGGGGGCGTTCCACGGCTTCACGGAGCAGGCTCCCGGCGCCACGGTCAGCCGGGCGTCGAAGGCCGCCCGCGGCTCCTGGCTCGAACGCGTCCTCGGCCTGCCCCACGCGACCACCCCTCAGGTCGGGTACGGCCGGCCGGCCGGCGGAGCGCACGGCTGATGAACATGCACCAGATTTGACATGTGATATATCAAGGATAGAATTTAAAAGAAGACTTCACGCAGCGCCGTTACGATCCAGACGAAGTGAGGAGCGATCCATGACGATGAACTTTCGCCCCGAAGATCTCGACCTGAGCGATGCGAAGCAGCGGCCGCTCGTGCCGCCGAGCGCCACGCCCATCGAGCCCGCCGAGATTCTCACCCGCAACCGCGTCCTGCACATGAGCGAGGACAAGAAGTTCATCATCGGCACCTGGGAGTGCGCGCCCGGGTCGTCCCGCTGGGAGTACCCTAACCGGGAGGAGTCCATCTACGTGCTGTCCGGCACCATGACCGTGCAGGAGGACGGCGGCGAACCCGTCAAGCTCACACCCGGGTCGAGCGCGGTGTTCCCCGTCGGCTGGAACGGCACCTGGACCGTCCACGAGACCTTCCAGAAGGTGTACCACATCTACCGCCTCTGACCTCCGACGCGGGAAAAGGCCCGGAAGCCGCCACAGCGGCCTCCGGGCCTTTTCATGTCGCGCGTTACTCGTGGGCGGGGAAGTGGCAGGCGTTGAGCGCGCCGTGCCCGGTGCGGTCGAGCAGACCGGGCTCCTCCTCCGCGCACACGTCGGCGGCCTTCCAGCACCGGGTGCGGAAGCGGCAGCCACTCGGCGGATCGGTCGGGCTGGGGACGTCGCCCTCAAGGATGATCTCTTTCCTGGAGCCGCGGGAGCCGACCTCGGCCGAGGGGATGGCGCTCAGCAGCGCCTGCGTGTACGGGTGCCCGGGGTCGGACAGCACCTCAGGACCGGCCTCGACGATCCTGCCCAGGTACATCACCAGCACGCGGTGGCTGACGGCGCGAACGACGGCCACGTCGTGCGCGATGAGCAGGTAGGCCAGGCCAAGCTCGTCCTGCAGGTCCATCAGCAGGTTGATGATCTGGGCCTGGATCGACACGTCGAGCGCGGAGATCGGCTCGTCGAGCACCAGCACCCGGGGCTTCAGCGCGAGAGCGCGCGCGATGCCGATGCGCTGCATCTGCCCGCCGGAGAACTCGTGCGGGAACCGGTTCGCGTACACGGGCTGGAGGCCGACCATCTCCAGGAGTTCCTCGGCCACATACCTGTCCCGGGGAAGCCCCTGCACGCGGAGGGGCTCCTCGATGATGTCCCGCACCCGCATCCGCGGGTTGACCGAGGCGAACGGGTCCTGGAAGACGATCTGCACCTCCCGCCGCAGCATCCGCATCTGGCTCCGGCTCGCGGTCCTCAGGTCCATGCCCTTGTAGCGGATGGACCCGGCGGTCGGGCGGACCAGCCCGACGAGCGACCGCGCGACCGTCGACTTGCCGCACCCCGACTCCCCGACGAGCGAGACGGTCTGGCCCTTGTGCAGTGCGAAGTCCACCCCGTCGACGGCGTACACCGTCTCGGCGTACTGGCCGTGTCTGCGCCTGCCGAGCGGAAAGTGGATCTTGAGTCCCTCGATCCGCAGCAGCTCCTCGCCGACCGGTTCCGCGGGGTCCATCACGTCTTGCTGTGTGCTGTGGAACATGAGTTCCGGCTCCTCACCGTCGAGCACGAGCGTAGGGACACGCTCAGGGAGTGACCTCTTCAAGGAAGTGGCATGCGGACCGGTGGTCGTCCGTCGGCGCCGGGCGCAGCTCCGGCTGTTCCAGGAGACACAGCTCCCGGTCGCCGCGAAGACCGCACCTGGGCGCGAAGGAGCATCCGGGGGGCAGGTCCGTCGGGTTGGGCGGAAGGCCGGGGATCGGCGTGAGCCGCCGCCGGACCGAGTCCGAAGGCAACCGGCTCGGCGTGCACCGGAGCAGGCCGACGGTGTAGGGGTGCTTGGGGTTCTCGAGCACCTCCTCGACGGTGCCCATCTCGACCACCCGCCCCGCGTACATGACCAGGACACGGTCGACGTTCTGCGCCACCAGGCCGATGTCGTGGGTGATCAGCATGATCCCGACGTTGGTGCGCTGCTGCACCTCGCGCAGCAGCCGCATGATCTGCGCCTGGATCGTGGCGTCGAGCGCGGTGGTCGGCTCGTCGGCGATGAGCACCTTCGGGTCGCAGCTCATCGCCATGGCGATCATCACCCGCTGCCGCATGCCGCCGGACAGCTCGTGTGGATACTGCTGGGCGCGCCGCTCCGGCGCGGGCACCCCGACGGCCGCGAGCAGTTCGACGGCCCGGCGCCGGGCCGCCTCCCTGTCGGCCTTCGACGGCCTGCGCTGATGGGTCAGGATCCCCTCGGCGATCTGCGCTCCGATCCGGTGGACGGGGTTGAGCGAGGTCATCGGGTCCTGGAAGATCATCGCCACGTCCGACCCGCTCGCCGCCCGCAGGCTGCGGCGGTCGAGCGCCAGCAGGTTCTTCCCGTCCACCCAGATCTCGCCGGACACGACCTTGCCCGGGGGCTGCGGGATCAGCCCGAGGGCCGACATCGCGGTCACGCTCTTGCCCGATCCGGACTCGCCGACGATCCCCAGGGTCTCCCCCGCGCGCAGGTCGAAGCTCACATCGGTCACCGCCGCGACGGTCCCGCGCCTGGTGGTGAACACCGTCGTCAGGTTCCGCACGGACAGGCATCCGTCCGACGCCGGGGTCTGCGGACGTCCGTGGATTTCGGTTTCGGTCACGTCGGTCATCGACACGCCTTCGGGTCGGCCGGTCTCCGGCAGGTCAACTGTTCGCGGTCCGGGGATCCAGGGCATCCCGCAGTCCGTCACCGAGGAGGTTGAAGCCCAGGGCGGCGACGAAGATCGCCAATCCGGGCACCAGCGAGAACAGGGGGTCTGTCTGCAGGTAGGTGGTGCCGTCGCGGAGCATTCCACCCCACGTGGCCGTGGGTGGCGGCAGGCCGAGGCCGAGGAAGCTCAAGCCCGCCTCGATCCGGATCGTCACGGCCGCGGTCATGCTGGCGATGACCACCATCTCGCTGCGCAGGTTGGGCCAGATGTGCTTGTACAGGATCCACGGCGCCCGCGCGCCGAACACGATGCTGCTCTTCACGAACTCCCGCTCCCGGAACGCCAGGGCGGGGCCGTGCGCGAGCCGGGCGAACACCGGGACGATCCCGATCACGATGGCCAGTGTGATGTTCCAGATGCTCTGCCCGAACAGGGCGACGAAGAGCAGGGCCAGGATGAGCCCGGGGAAGGCCATCAGCACGTCGACGACCCACATGATCACGCGCTCGGTCCTGCCCCGGAAGTAACCGGCGATCATCCCGACCGGGATGCCCACGGCCATCCCCAGCAGCACCGACGACACCCCGATGACCATCGAGGCCTGGGTGCCGTGGATCAGCCGCGTGTAGATGTCCCGGCCGAACTGGTCACGACCGAGCCAGTGTTCGGCGCTCGGCGACTCCAGCTGGGCCGCCAGATCCTGGTGCGCCGGGTCCTGGGAGGTGAACAGGGTCGGAAAGAGCGCGACGAACACCAGAAAGGCGATTATCAGCCCGCCGATGACCAGCAGCGGATTGAGCCGTCGCAGTATCCGCCTCCGGGGCCTCACGACATCTCGTGAGGCGCCCCTGCCCGGCGGGGGGACGGCGGCGGTCACCACCGCTCCCGGGTCGTTCGTCGTCATGTTCGCACCGGCATCCGTGTCGTTTCGACGTCACTCGGGCGCCGAGGGCTGTGAATACAGAGCGGATTCATGGAGCACCTCACGCCGTCTTGGTTCGGGGGTCGAGGACGTGGTAGAAGGCGTCGACGGCCGCGTTCACGAGGACGATCACCGTGGTGACCACGATGATGCAGCCCTGCACGGTCGTGTAGTCACGTGCCTGCATGGCGTTGACCATCAGGCTGCCCAGCCCCGGTCGGGCGAACACCGTCTCGATGAGCACCGCGTCCCCCACCAGGGTGATGAACGAGATACCGGCGATCGGGACGAGCGGCAGCGAACCGGGCTGGAGCACGTGGCGCACCAGGACGCGGCCCTCCCGCACCCCCTTCGCCCGTGCCGTACGGACGTGGTTCTCCCCGATGATCTCGACCATGAGCGAGCGGGTGACCCGGGAGGTGTAGGCGGCGCTCACGATCCCCATGGCCAGCGCGGGCAGCAGGAGACGTTGCAGGTTCGAGCCGAGCTCCACGAAGGGGGCGACCCCGTTGGTCGGCAGCCCGAGCGGCAGCGCGATGAACAGGACCAGCAGCACGGCGACGAAGAAGCTCGGGAAGGACAGCCCGACCAGCGACATGATCCGTCCGATGACGTCGGGCGACCTGTCCTTCCACACCGCTTCCACGATGCCGAGGGTGATCCCGACGAGCTTGCCGATGATGAGCGCCGCGATGGCGAGTTCGAGCGTGTGCGGGAGCACGCTCAGGATCGTCCCGCTCACCGACAGGCCGTTGGTGAGCGACTCGCCCAGGTCGCCCTGGGCGAGCTGCGTCAGGAACTTCCAGTACTGCAGGAACACCGGGTCGGTGAGCCCGAGCTTCTCGTTGAGCCGCGCCACCGCGTCCGGGGACGCGTCCTGGCCCAGCATCGCCACGGCGGGACCGCCGGGGGTGAGCCGGATCAGGAAGAAGACGGCGGTGGAGACCACCGCCAGGGTCAGCAGCAGCCGCCCGAACAGCTTCAGGAAGTAGCGTGCCATCAGCCGTTCTCCGCTCGTGAGGCCACGGGCGCGCCGCGGGCGGCTCGCGACGCGGCGAACACGTGGGCGAGCACGGGAAGGTTCTGTACGGAGGTCCGCGCGATGAGCGTCGTGGCGACGCAGTCGTGCCACCGTGTCTCAAGGTCCCGCTGGACCTTCTCCGGCGGACCGACCAGCGCGATCGCCTCGACCATCTCCGTGGGTACGGCTGCCGCCATGCCCTCGCGGTCACGGGCCTTGAACCGCTCGATGATCTCCCTGCACGGCTCCTCGAAGCCGAGCCTGGCGATGGAGTTGTAGTGGAAGTTCATACCTTCGGCGCCGTTGGCCGCGACCTGGAAGGCGATGCCGGGCCGGAGCTCGTCGGCGGCCGTCTCGACGTCGGGCCCGAACGCGACGAACACGCCGGGAGCCACCTCGAAGTTCTCGGGGCGTCCCCCTGGCCTGCTGCGGAAACCGAGGTCGAGGCGTTCCCGGTACCAGTTGTCGAACTCCGGGGAGAAGTTCGTCGGCAGCCAGCCGTCGGCGATCTCGGCGGCCAGCGAGATGTTCTTCGGCCCCTCGGCGCCCAGGTAGATGGGGATGTCGGTGCGGGCGTCCCGGATGCCCGTGCGGATCGAGCGCCCCAGCCCGGTCCCGCCGTTCACCGGGAGCCGGTAGACCTCGCCCTGGTGGGCGACCCGCTCCCGGGCGAACGTGTCGCGCATGATCTTGACGTACTCGCGGGTCCACTGGAGCGGCCGTTCGAAGGGCATGCCGTACCACCCCTCGACCACCTGTGGGCCGGAGAGCCCGAGGCCGACGACCACGCGCCCGCCGGAGAGCTTGTCCAGCGTCATGGCGGCCATCGCGGTCGCGGTCGGGGCGCGGGCCGCCATCTGCGCGACGCCGGTGCCGAGGCGCATCGTTTTGGTCTTGGCGCCCCACCAGGCCAGGGGGGTGAAGGAGTCGGTGCCGTACGACTCCGACGTCCATCCCGACTCGTAGCCCGCGGCCTCGGCCACCTCGGCGGCCTCGGCACCCAGCGTGTAGATCGAGCAGGCGAGCCTATCGATCACCTGGCGCTCCTCCCGGCCCGACCGCGGCCCGCGGCGTGGTCACCATTGGAAGTTCGCCCCGTTCTCCCGCCTCGCGAGCTGCGCGGTGCGCATGACCCGGTAACCGGCCTGGACGGCGGCGCCGTACGGCATGTCGGCCGACTCGTAGAAGAAGCGCTTCGCCATGTGCACGGCGTAGGGCGGGTTCGCCGCGATCTGCCGTGCCACCTCCATGGCCCGTTCGCCGAGCTGGTCGGCGGGCACGACCTCGTTCACGATGCCGATCCGCAGGGCCTCGTCCGCCGGTACGCGACGGCCGGTGACGAGCATCGACATCGCCGCCCGGGTGCCGACGACCTCGCGGAGCCGAGGGATGCCGTTGCCCTGGACGAGGCCGTGTGTGACCTCCGGGTGCCCGAACACGGCGTCCTCGCTCGCGATCACGAGGTCGGTGAGGTTGACCACCAGCGTCCCGAGGCCCAGCGCGTAGCCCTGGACCGCCGCGATGATCACGGGCCGTGCGTAGCGGAAGTTGTGCGCCATCTCGGTGCCGGTGGACACCTCGAACGAGGGCGTCCGGCTCTGTCCGAGCTGGTTGCCCAGCTCGCTGAGGTCGGTGCCGCCGCAGAAGGCCCGGCCCTCGGCCCGCAGCACGACCGCGCGGCAGTCCTGCAGTTCGTCGCCGGTGAGCACCTCCGCCAGCAGCCGGTGCATCTCGAAGTTGAACGCGTTGAGCTTCTCCGGCCGATTCAGCGTGATGACGCCGACGCCATCGGTCACGACCTGGAACTCGACCTCGGCCACTACAGCACCTCTCTTCCGCACAGCACGGGATCAGCAGTCGTTCGCTCGGGTATCGACGGTGGCCTTGTAGCTCGGCTGCCAGTTACCGGGAATCGTGGTCGGCGGTTCGACGCCACCCATGGTGAACCCGCAGACCGCGCCGTACGCCTGGTAGGCCACGAAGAGCGGCTTCGCCGCGGCGTCGTCGAGGATCTTGTCGTTGATCTCCTGCCACAGCCGCGCCTGCTCCGCGGAGTCGGACGTCTTGGACGCCTTCTCGATCAGGGCGTCGGCCCCGTCGTATCCACCGAAGTTCTGCGCCGGGTGCTTGCCGCCCCGTACGGCCGAGGGCCCATAGAAGAAGTCCGTGTACGGGATCTGCGGCGTGGGCCGGTAGGAGATGAGGGTGAGCATGAGCGGCTCCTGGCCGGTCATGATGGCCGTCTGCCAGGTGGGCACGTCCACGGTCTTGATCTTGACGTTGACGCCGATCTCCTTCATCTGGGCCTGGAGGACCTGGAAGGTTGTCGCGTTGCTGGGCGCGGTGACGGTGACGTCGAAGCCGTTGGGGTATCCCGCGGCCGCGAGCATCTGACGGGCCTTCGCCACGTCGAACTCGTAGGCAAGACCGGCCTGCTGCACGTGGTCGTCGGGGATTCCGCCGGGTAGCTGGGCCCCCCACACGCTGAGCGTGGGCTTCGCCGTCCGCTTCCCGGTCAGGGCCACGTAGTCGTCGCGGTTCACCGCGTAGGCCAGCGCCTTGCGTACCTCCGGGTTGGCGGTGGGGCCGACCTTCGTGTTGAACAGCAGGTACCAGGTGCCGAAGAGCGGGGCCTCGACGACCTTGAACCCCTTGCGGGAGTCGATGGCCTCAAGGCCCTTGTCGCCGGTCGCGGTGGGCGGCGCGACGTCGAGGTCGCCGCCGAACAGGGCGGCCTGCCTAGCCGTGTCGTCCGGCATGAACCGGATGTCCCACCCGGCGGACAGCGGCTTGCCCAGGTAGTAGTCATCGTTGGCCAGCAACGTGATGCGCTGGCCCGGCGTCCAGTTCTCGAACTTGAACGGCCCCGGCCCCACCGGATGCTTGCCGAAGTCCTCGCCCTCGGCCTCAACCGCCTTCTTGCACACCACGAGCCCGCCCTGCCAGTTCGAGATCGTCGGCAGGAACGCGGCGGGCGAGACCGGCTGCTTCATCGTCACCTTCACGGTGCCGGCGTCCACCGCCTCGACCGTGTCATAGGCGGTGAAAACCGAGGCGAACGTCGACGTCTCGGGGTTGGCCGCCCGCTTCAGCGAGAACACCACGTCGTCGGACGTCAGGTCGTAGGCCGGGGTCTTCTGCCCGGCGGGGCACTTCACGCCCGCGCGGAGCGCGATCGTCCAGACCTGCTTGCCGTCCTGCGTCGTGGGCTGGGGAATCTCCTTCGCGATCCCCGGCTCGAACGGCGCCGTCGCGTCGCCCGGCTGGTAACGCACGAGGCCGTCGAACAGCATCATCGACAGAGTGCGGTCGACCGGCTGTACGGCGCGGACCGGGTCCATCGACGTGATGCCCTCGGTGGCCACACCCCATCGGATGGTCGGCCGTTCGTTCGTCGTCGGAGCGTTGCCACCACAACTGGTGGCCGCCAGCACCGCGAGGAGCGCGGCGGGGGCGACAACACGGGTTTGAATCCCGCTTACCTTCATCGTTCACTTCCATGTCCCGGGCACTGACCCGATTCCGAAAGTCCAAGGAATTTATTGATGGGGGTCGTGCCGAGACGGCGGCGATCCCGTCCCCGAGTGATAGAAACCGCGCTGGGCTGGATTTCTCTTGCAGTATAGCTTTGGATGTTACACCTGAAATATCACATACGCAACGGTCATTCCGGCGCCCCGCGACCGCCGGTCATCGCCTCGCGGGTCATCAGACTGACGTCGCGGGCGTACTCGAAGGCGTGGTCGTAGTCGAGCTCCTGGACGGCCCGGAAGACCCGCTTGGTGAGGCGGATCGCGGTCGGCGACTTCTCCGCCAGGGCCTGCGCGTAGCCGACGGCCTCGGTCATCAGGTCGGCGGCGGGAACGATCCGGGTGACCATGCCCATCGCGTGGGCCTCGGCCGCGTCGACGAACCGGCCGGACAGCAGCAGGTCGAGGGCCTGGAGGCGCCCGACCACCCTGCTCAGGCCGACCGCCACCGTGACCGCGGCGATCCCGTGGTTGGTCTCGGGATAGCTGAACCGCGCCGTGTCGGCCGCGAGAACGACGTCGCACGACACCGCGAGCGCACAGCCGCCGCCCACGGCGAAGCCGTTGACCGCGGCGATCACCGGCTTCGGCACCCGCGACAACCGCTCGTAGATCCGGTCGTTGTCGACAGCCTGCGCGTACCGGTCCCACAGATCGTCCGGCCGGGGACTCGTCCCGGCCTCCTTGAGGTCGGCCCCCGCCGAGAACGCGGGACCGTTGCCGGTGATGACGATCGCGCCCACGTCCGGATCGGCGACGGCGTCGTCAACCGCCCGGTGGAAGAGCCGCAGCAGCTCGCTGTTCAGCGCGTTACGGACCCGGGGACGGTTGAGGGTGATGACACGCACCCTTCCGTCGGTACGGCACAGCACCACCTCGGCGTTGTCAGTCACTCGCTTTCTCCTGACGTCGATGGAACAGTCGATGGAACATGGCGGGAATCGGATGGATCGGGGTGGTCAGGAGCCGACGAGAAGGCGCAGGGGGTTGTCCACCATGATGGATTCGACGACCTCGTCGGGGACCCCGGCCTTCAGCAGGTCGGGCACGACCTGCTTCAGCACGTACGCGTATCCGGGTCCGCCCGCGCTGCCGCGATCCCCGGGAATGCACACGTCGTGGGAGATCAGCAGGTGCGACGCCCAACCCCGGCGGATGAACTCCACCATGTTGCGGACGCGCCGTTCCTGCTGGTGCGGATTGCGGGGGCCGTTGCGGTCGTAGCTCACCAGCGCGCCGCGGCTCGCGAGCAGCTCGTGGTAGTCGAGGTAGGGATACATGTCGCAGTGGGCCACGGCGACCCGCCGCAGGTCGCAGCCCTCCTCATCCAGCACGTCGAGCTGCCACCTGCCGACGTCGCTCTTCACCGCGTGCAGGACGAGCCCGAGACCGGTCTCCTTCTGGGCCCTGGCCGCGGCGCGCAGCACCCGCTCCTCGGCCGCGGACAGGTAGCCGTGGTCGGCCCCGATCTCCCCGATCACGCCCGGCCGGATACCGTGCACCCCGGTTCTGATGTCCTCAAGGAGGATCTCGGTCAGCTCCGCGACGCTGACCCTGTTCATGTCCTCCTCGTAGAAGGACTCGCGGTACCAGCCGCAGCCCATCACGATGTGCACGCCGGTCTGCTCGGACACCGAACGCAGCAGCCCCGGGTTCCTCCCCAGGCCGTTGTTCGTGCAGTCGATGATCGTGCCGCCGCCCGCCGCCGCGAACTCCCTGAGGTCGGGCACGGCGTCCTCGGACTCGTCCAGGGTGGGGTCGGGCCGGGGCCGGTCCTTGATGAGGTCGCAGACCACGTGTTCGTGCGGCAGGATCCGCCCCAGTTCCGACGCCGGGACCGGGCCGCGCACGGTCTCGACGGTCTGACCCGCTACGCCGCGTTCCACAGGTCATCCCTGTCGCTCTTGAGCGTCACCTCGGCGACGCCCTCCGGCGCGGCCACGAGTTCGACCTCGGTGAGCCGCTGGGCGTCCTCAAGGCTCCAACCGGGCACGAGCTCGCGGACGATCGCTTGGCCGTCCTCCAGGTCGATCACGCCGATGTCGGTGACCAGCCTGTCGACGCACCGAGGCGCGGTCATCTCCAGGTCGAGCCGGTTGACGAACCGCCGCGGGCGCGGCAGCAGCTGCATGGCGACGACAACCCGACGGGCGCAGAACGCGAGGTCCTGGGCGCCGCCGATCGCTCCCGCCACCGCCCCTGGCAGCCAGAAGTTGGCGAGGTCGCCCTGCACGCTCACCTGGAACGCTCCCAGGATGGTCGCGTCGAGGTGACCGCCCCTGATCAGGGCGAAGGATTCGGCGTGGTCCATGACGACCATCCCGGGACGGGGGATGATCGGCTGCCTGCCCGCCGTGGCCAGGGACGGGTCCACCTCGTCCTGGGTGCGGGCCTGCCTGCCGTGCCCGAGGACGCCGTGCTCGCTGTGCAGGAAGATGTCCTCCTCATCCTCGATGAAGAGACTGCACAGCATGGGCACACCGACGCCCAGGTTGATGACGTCTCCCTCACGGAAGTCCTGTGAGATGCGTCGCGCGATTCCGACCCTGGACAGGGATGGCGCGGAGGGGTGTTGAGCTGGCGTCATAGCCTGGCCGGGGGTTCGGGCCCAGTGTCCCCCGAACTCCTTTCCCGAGGATGGGTTCACCCGAGGCCGCCCGACCGCCTCGGTCCTGGAACTCGCTGGAGCGCCGGTCACCTCACCATGAGGCGCCTGTCGCTCAGGACGATCCGGTCCACGTACGGACTGGGGGTGACGATGTGCTGCGGGTCCAGATAGTCGACGACCTCCTCGACCTCCACGATCGTCACGTTGCCGCTGCCCGCCACGACGGGGTTCGTCGTCCTGGCGCCGTGCCGGTAGACGAGGTTGCCGAACCGGTCGGCCTGGTACGCGGAGATGATGGAGAAGTCGGGGCGCAGCGCCGTCTCAAGGACGTGCGGCACCCCGTCGAAGTGACGGATGTCCTTGCCCGCGCCGATCTTCGTGCCCACGCCGACCGGGGTGTAGACGCCGCCGAGACCAGCGCGCCCGCAGCGCAGCCGCTCACACAGGCTGCCCTGCCCGATCAGCTCGATCTCCACGTCGCCCCGCCGTACGCCCGCCTCCAACGGCCCGTCGAAGTTCGGGCTGTTGAGCGAGGAGAAAGTGGTGATCGCCTTGCGCACCTGGCCGAGCTCGGCGAGGTAGCCGACGGGATAGACCCCGTCCTCAGGCTCCGGGATGTACGGCTGGTCGCCGCCCCTGACCCCGTACGACTGCGCGCCGGCACGGCCTCTGCCGGACTCGCACGCGATGATCGTCAGGTCGCGCAGTCCGCGTTCGGCGATGGCCTTGATCAGCGTGCTCGGGACACCGGGCACACCGACGAAGCCGCCGAAGGCGATCATTGCGCCGCTCTCGATGTCGGCGACGGCCTCGGCCGCCGACTCCACGACCTTGTTGATCATCGGTCACCTTCCGTGCGTTTCGACAACTTTGAATGGGCGGTGTGTGCCGGATCGCCGTTCGACTGCGGCGTCACCACGAGAAGGCGCACCCGTGCGGTGGCGTCCAGCATGTGGTCCCGCATGGCGATGTAGGCGGCGTCGGGGTCGCCGGCCTCGACCGCCTCCGCGATGGAACGGTGCTGGGCCGCGGACTCGGCGAGCCTGCCGGGCTGGCTGAGGTTGCGGAACCGCAGCAGGCGCACCCGCCCGTCGAGCACCGCGAACGAGTCCCGCAACCCGTCGCTCCTGGCCATCGTGAGCAGGGCCTCGCGGCGTTCCTCCAGCGCCCTCACGTATTCCTGGACGTCGTTGGAGAGCGCCAGCCGTTCGAGCTCGTCGAAGGTCCCGCGGAAGGCGGCACGTTGTTCCCGGGTGCCGCGTACGGCGGCCCAGGCGGCCATCATGGGTTCCAGCGCGGTCTTGATCTGGTAGACGTCGGTGATCTCCTGCGGGCTGATCTCCCGGACGAAGACGCCGACGCGCGGGGTGATGGTGACGAGACCCTCCACGCTCAACTGCTGCAGAGCGTCACGCACCGGTGTCCGGGACACGCCGAACCGCTCAGCGAGTTCGTCGGTCGAGATCCGCTCACCGGAGACGACCGTGCCGTTGTGGATCAGCGCACGGATCTCCTCGATGACGACGTCCTTCGCCGAAAGAACACGGAGTCTCAGGGAAGTGCGCACAGGCTCAAGTGTGAGCGCTGATGTACTACATGTCAAGGATCAGCATTCCAGAGCTGATCGATGATGGCGCGCAATGCCCACTGGCCGACCCCTTCGGGCGGCTACGATTGGCTTCAGGGTCCGCACATCAGCGCTAATGGAGTAGGTGAGATCGTTGGATTCCCAGGTCCGGATTCTCTCGGCCAAAGACGTGGTCGCCGAGGAGATCCGTGCGCTGATCTACAACGGCACGATGGCCTCCGGTGAGCGGATCTCGACCGACGAACTCGCTGAGCGGTTCGGCGTGTCCCGGACACCGGTGCGTGACGCTCTGCAGCAGTTGAGCGTGGAGGGTCTCGTCACCATCACCCCGCGCGTCGGCGTCTTCGTCCGGGAGATCAGCCCGCAGGAGATCACCGACGTCTACCAGATCAAGACCGCGCTGGAACCCATGATGGCCGCCTGGGCCGCCGTACGCGGCACCGTGGACCAGCGGAGTGCCCTGCTGCGGTCGGTGACCGACCTGGAGCGGGTGGCCGAGGCCGGGGACATCCCCGCGTACGTCCGCCTGATCGAGGAAAGACACGAGAAGATGCTGGCGATGGCCGGGAGCGGCGGGTTACGCGACGCGCTCGGTGTTCTCGACGGCCGCGTGCGCCTGCTGCGGTTCCGCAGCCTCAGCCAGCCCGGCGGTCTCGCCGAGTCCGTCGTGGGACACCGCGCGGTCGCCGAGGCCATCGCCGTCGGCGACCCGCAGGCGGCGTACAACGCGATGCAGGCTCACATGGCGCGTTCGACCGCGAAGGTCGAGGCGCTGATGCCGGTGACCGACAGCGACACGCCGTCGGTCACCCAACTGGCGGCGGGCCGGCGCGGAACGTCCCGGTCGACGCGCGGACCCAGGAAGCGCTCGTCCTCGGCCTCGACGTAGGCCGGCCTGCCGTACATCTCACGGGTGGTGGTCGTGCTCAGCCACCACTCGCGCTCTTGCCGATCCGGACCGACACGAACTTCGCGTGGGTGTAGTGCCGGAGCGCCTCGACGCCCTTCTCCCGGCCGTGACCGCTGTTCTTGTGGCCGCCGAACGGGCCCTCGATCAGTCCGGCCGTCCACTCGTTGACGTAGACCTGTCCCACCTGCAGGGCGGCCGCGACGCGGTGGGCCCGCCCGAGGTCCGCCGTCCACAGGCCCGCCGCGAGACCGTAGTCGGAGTCGTTGGCTTTGGCGACGGCGTCGTCCTCGTCGTCGAACGGGATGACCACCAGGACCGGACCGAAGATCTCCTCGCGGGCGATCCGCATCTCGTTCGTCACGCCGGTGTAGATCGTCGGTTCGATCAACCACCCGTCGCCGATGGACCGCCCGCCGGTGACCAGCGTGGCGCCCTCCTCGCGTGCGACGTCGAAGTAGGACAGCACCTTCTCGAACTGGTCCTTCGTCGTCTGCGACCCGTAGTCCTCACCCGGTTTCACCGTCCGCACCCGTTCGACCAGCCGCGCCACGAACGCGTCGTGGATCTCGCGGGCCAGCAGCAGCCGGGTGCCGTTCGAGCAGACCTGCCCGGCGTTCCCGACGAACGCCCTCGCCGCACCGGCGACGGCGGCGTCGAGGTCGGCGTCGGCGAACACGATGTTCGGCGACTTCCCGCCCAGTTCGAGCGTGACAGGGATGATCTTCTCGGCGGCGGTCCTGCCGACGATGCGACCGGCGCGCACCGAACCGGTGAACGCGACCTTCCGGACATGCGGGTGCTCGACGATCGCGCTGCCCACAACGTCGCCCATACCGGTCACCACGTTGAGCACGCCCGGCGGCAGCCCGGCCTCCGCGGCGATCCGCCCGAGCTCAAGCGTGGTCGACGAGGTGAACTCCGACGGCTTGCAGACCACGGCGTTGCCGACCGCCAGCGCCGGTGCCACCGCCCTGGCCGCCTGGTTGAGCGGGACGTTCCACGGGGTGATGACCCCGACCACGCCGAACGGCTCGTGCCGCGTGTACCCGTGGTAGCCGTCGCCGAGGTCGATGATCTCTCCCGAGGGCACGTTGACCAGGCCCGCGTAGAACTCGAAGAACGCCGCCGCGCCCCTGATCTCGACGTCCGCCTGCCGCAGCGGCTTGCCGGTCTCGGCGGCCTCAAGCTCGGCGAGCCGTTGCCGCTCGCGCCGCAGCCCCGCCGCGATCTTCATCAGGACCCGGCCCCTGCGGATCGGTTTCTCCGCCGCCCACCCGGCGAAGGCGGCGTTCGCGACGGCCACCGCCTGGTCGGCGTCCTCCCGGGTACCCAACGGGATCTCGCACACGGCCTCGTCCGTGCCGGGCCTGGTCGACGTGAGCCACTCCCCGCCCGACGACGGCGTCGGCTTGCCGTTGATCCAGTGTTCGTACCTAGTCACCACTTGCGAACTCCTCACCGACCGAACCGGTCGTACGAATCAGGCGGGCTGCTGTCGCGCGGCGCCCGTGGTTGTGCGGAACACCTCGGCCAACTGCAGCAGGTCGTCGAAGCGCGCCCTGGCGATCAGGCTCGTCGCGACGCACCTGTTCCACTTCGTCTCCAGGTCGGCCCGGATCTTCTCCGGTGGCCCGACCAGCGCGACCGCCTCGATCATCTCGGTCGGTACGGCGGCCACCATGCCTTCGCGGTCCCGTTCGAGGAACTTGGCCTGGATCTCGCGGCAGGGCTCCTCGAACCCGAGCCGCGCGATGGCGTTGAGGTGGAAGTTCATGTTCGCCGCCCCGTTCGCCCCGATCTGGTAGGCGATGAACGGGCGGATCCGGTCGGCGGCGGACTCCAGGTCCGGGCCGAACGCCACCGAGACCGCGGGCGCGATCTCGAAGTTCTCCGGGCGGCCACCGGGTCTGCGGGCGAAGCCCAACTCCAGCCGCTCCCGGTACCAGTCGTCCGCGCTGGGCGAGAAGTTCGTCGGCAGCCAGCCGTCGGCGATCTCGGCCGACAGCGAGATGTTCTTCGGCCCCTCCGCGCCCAGGCAGATCGGGATGTCGGTACGGCCGCCGCGGAGCGTGGAGCGGATCGGGCGGCCCATCCCCGACCCTCCCTCCGCGGGCAGCCGGTACGTCTTGCCCTCATATGCGACGCGCTCCCCGGCGATGGTCGCGCGCATGATCGCGACGTACTCCCGGGTCCAGCCAAGCGGGCGTTCGAAGGGCATGCCGTACCACCCCTCGACGACCTGCGGGCCGGAGAGTCCGAGGCCGATCACGGCCCGCCCCTCGGAAAGCTGGTCGAGGCTCATCGCGGCCATCGCCATCCCCGTCGGAGGGCGCGCCGCCATCTGGGCGATGTCGGTGCCGAGCCGCATCGTGCGCGTGTGCGAGCCCCACCAGGCCAGCGGCGTGAAGCAGTCGGCGCCGAACGCCTCGTAGGACCACGCCGACTCGTAGCCCGCGCCTTCGAGTGCCCGCACCATCGAGGCGACGTCCCCGGGGTGTTCCGGGTCGGCCAGCCCGCCGATGGCGCATCCCAACCTTTCGATCACCGTGCATTCCTTTCTTCGCTGGTCATTGGCCCTGGAAGCGTGCCGGGCGCCCCTCGCGCGCCGCGGCCAGCCCTTCGAGCCGGTCGGTGCTCGTGAGGAGCCGCTCGTACAGCTCGGCCTCCAGTTCGACCCCGCTGTCGATCTCCACCTGGGTGGAAAGGGCGATGGCGCGCTTGGCCTGCGCGACCGCCAGCGGCGCCGCCGCACTGATCTCGGCGGCGAGCGCGCCCACCGTGGTTTCGAGATCGGCGGCGGGCACCGCGTGATTCACCAGCCCCCACTGCCGGGCCTCGGCGCCGGTGAACCGGCGGCCGGTGAAGATCAGTTCCTTCGCCCTGGGGATGCCCACGAGCCGCGGGAGCAGTTGTGTGCCACCGCCCGCGGGCATGCTGCCGAGGGTCGTCTCGACGAGCCCCATGACGGCGTCCTCCGCGGCGACCACGAGATCGCAGCTCAGCGCCAGTTCGAGACCGCCGCCCAGCGCGTAGCCGTGCACCTGCGCGATCACGGGGCGCGAGCAGTGGTACATCGCCGAGAACACCCGGGGGACGAGCCTGCGCCTGCCTCGCAGGTCGTCGTCCGTCATCCCGGCGCGTTCCGTCCGGTCCGCGCCGACGCTGAAGGCCCTGCCTCGCCCTCGCACCACGACGCACCGGATGTCCGCCTCGTTCTCGATCTCCGCGAAGACCGCGAGCAGGCACCGGTACATCGGCGTGCTGACCGCGTTGAGCACGTCGGGCCGGTCGAGCGTCACGGTCGCGACATGACCCGCGATTCTCAGATCCACGGGCTCCTGGGCCCCGGTGCCTGCTGTTCCCACGGTCTACCGCCGGTGCTTGCCGAGGAAGGAGAGCACCGTCTTGTTGAACTCGCGGTAGGACTCCCAGTGCGGGGCGTGCCCCGCCTCGCTGAAGATCGCCACCTCGGCGTTCCTGACGTGGCCCGCCATCTCGCGCAGGCGCGTCGGCGGGAGGTACAGGTCGCAGTCGCCGGTGAGCAGGAGCATCGGCGTCCTGATCGACTCGATCTGCGGCCACAGCAGCGTGTTCTGCGGGGGCTGCGTCACGGTCGTGACCGGCAGCTTCACCTGCTCGATCCACGTCGCCATCGCCTGCGGCTTCGCGGCCCGGTAGGACGGGCCGAGCTCACGGAACGTCTCGGGCAGCGCGAACCAGCCCTCCGGCAGGATCGCCGTGGTGCCCTCGTTCCACGACGCCTCCTGGATTCCCGCCAGCGTCGAGCCCACCGTGCAGCTCAGCAGCCGGTTCGGGGCCGACAGACCGGCGTCGAACGCCGCGAACGCGCCCGCGGCCAGGCCGACCAGGTGGAACTTGCCGACGCCGAGCGCGTCCATCAGCGCCAGCAGGTCCCCGACGACCGTGCCGGGCCGCTCCGCGGGACCGGCCTCAGAGCCGTAATATCCTCGCCGCGAGTAGCTGATCACCCGGTAGCCCTCGGCGGCGAACACGGCCTGCTGGTAGCCCCACGAGCCGCCGTTGCCGGTGTGCGGGTGCATGAGCACCACGGTCTGGCCCCTGCCCGGGCCCCTGCGTCCGTTGCCGGTGTCCCAGACCGCCAGCTTCACGTCGGGGATCTGCACCTGCTTCCTGCCGGTCATCGCGGGCACCGGGTCCCACGACGTCTGCGCGGGCAGAACGTTCTCGCGTCCGCGCCGCTGCTGGCCGTGCGCTCGCTCCTCCGCGAACGCCGCCGAAGGGGCGAACGCGACGACGCTCGCTCCCGCTACCCCGGCGAGAACTCGCCGTCGATCGATCGTTCGACCGGTCCTGTCGTTCATCGCATCCTCACACTTTCTCGGAACTTGACAGAACAGGCGCCAATGCATCCGGCAGCGGTCGTCCCCGAACGTTCGAGCCGGCGGAAAAGGCGTGCCTCAGTTGCCGCTCGGGCGGTGCCCGGCGAGCAGTTGCAACGGGTTCTCGCGGAAGATCGTCTCCACGACCTCCTCGGGAACCCCGGCCGCGACCAGGTCGGGACCGACCTGCCGCAGCACGTATGAGTAGCCCGGTCCACCGCGGCGCTCGCGCATCCCCAGCACGCAGACGTCGTGGGACAGCAGCAGGCTCCTGGCCCATCCACGGCGGATCAGCTCGACCGCGTTCGCGACCCGCTGCTCCTGGAGCAGCGGGTCACCCGGGCCGTTGCCGTCGTACATCACCATCGCGCCGCGCTCAGCCAGCCGCTCGTGGTAGTCGACGTCCGGATAGGTGTCACAGTGGCCGACCGCGACCCGGCTCAGGTCACAGCCCTCGTCCTCAAGCACGTCGAGCTGCCAGGCGCCGACCTCGCTCTTGACCGCGTGCAGGATCAGCCCGAGCCCGGTCTCCTGCTGGGCGCGGGCGGCGGCGCGCAGCACCCGCTCCTCGACCCCGGACACCCACTCGCGGTCGGCGCCGATCTCACCGATCACCCCCGGCCGCACGCCACCCTCACCCTCGAAGATGTCGATCAGCAGGCGGTCGGTCAGCTCGGCCGTGCTCAGCTTGTTCATGTCCTCTTCGTAGTAGGGCTCCCGGTACCACCCGCAGCCCATGACGATGTGCACGTCGGCGCGCTCGGACACCGACCGGAGCACGCCGGGCTTACGGCCGAGCCCGCCGCTGGTGGCCTCCACGACGGAGCCGCCGCCGAGTTCCTTGAAGACCTTCAGGTCCCTGACCGCCTCGTCCGGGTCGTTCAACGCGGCGAGACCCATCTGCCGTGTCACCCGGAACAGGTCGCACGCCACGTGCTCGTGCGGCAGCACACGCCCGAGTTCGGACACCGGGACCGGTCCGCGTACCGTCTGCACCGTCAGTCGCTCAGCCACTGCCCGTTCTCTCCTTCGCTCTTCTCGATCACCGCACGGCCGACGGTGCTGACCACGCCGTCGGCGGAGACGCCGTACAGCGTGAGACGACGCGACGGCCCGTCCCCCGCGCCGTCGTCCGCCCTGGCGAGCACGCGGAACGGCGCGCCGACCCGGTCCATCCCTCGGTAGGAGGCGCTCAGCTCCCGCACGAACGTCCCGTCGCCGCCCCACTCCACGGCGGCCCGCGCCAGGTAGGCGAGTTTGAGCAGGCCGTGGGTGATCGTCCCCGGCAGACCCCTCGCCCGCGCGAACGCCTGGTCGTAGTGCACCTCGTAGAAGTCGTCGGTGGCCGCGGCGTACCGCACGACCTCGCGGCTGCTCGGGGTGACCTCGATGACCGGTACGGCGTCGGCGGGCGGTTCCGTGTGCCGCCCGGAACCTCCGCCTCCCTGCCGGGCACCCGTGCGGATCGTCGTCGTGGACGTGCGCGCCACCACGTCGTGCGTCATGCGGCGCCGGTAGGTCGTCGCGAGCTGGTAGAACGTCAGGTCGCTGTCCCGGCCCGGCTTCGTGGTGACCGACTCGATCACCGTGCGCCGCTCCAGGACCTCACCCGGCATCACGGGCGCCTCCCACCTGCACCAGTTGCCGGCGTTGAGCCGTACCGGCGCGTCGGGAACACCCATGGCGTCCGGGTCGGTCCGATGCGCCACCAGGAACGTCGGGGGCAGCAGCGCGGGACAGGGCACATGTCCGTCGGCGTACGGCGGGCCGTCCAGGCCCGTGATCTCCTGCAGCACCCGCGCCCGCCACTCGTCGCAGACGAAGATCTCCCACCCCGGTTCCGGCTCCACGGCATCCGACACCGCTCACACCTCCGGTTCGATGCGGCTGGCGGCTCGCAGCGCGGCGCGCACCGCGGGGGCGATGGGCGATTCGAGCTCCTCACCGACGTGCGCGACCAGGCCTGCCGTACGGCTCATCAGGGCGAAGCCGCGGTGCAGCCGCCAGGGCACGCCCACTTCGAGCAGCAGTGCGGCGGCGGCGCCCGTCGCGTTGAGCGGGAGTGCCTTGCCGGTGAGGGCGGCGGCCCGCTCGACGACGAGTTCGAGGTGCTCGACGTGCCGCGCCGCGACCTTCTGGCCGCGGGCGACGGCGAGCAGCTTCCCGGCGCGCGGGTCACCGTCGCGGTGCAGGCTGTGACCGAGACCGGGGATCCGCCCGCCCACGTCCACGATGGCGCGCAGCCGCGTGTCCACCGCGTCACGGGCCTCGGCACCGGAGGCGACCTGGTCAGCGATATCTGTGAGCAGGCGCCCGCAGCCCTCCATCGAACCGAGCAGCACGCTTCCCGCGCCGAGCAGACCGGCCGCGACGGCTCCCTGGATCGCCTCGGGAGCCGACCAGAACGTCAGCCGCGCGGCGAGCGCGCTGGGCGTCAGCCCGTGGTCGAGCAGGCTCACCAGCACCGCGTCGACAACCTTGGTCTCGGCGGGGGTCGGCCTGCGGCCGGTCACCGCGAGCAGCGCGACCTCGGTGTAGGTCAGCTCGCCGATCAGGTCGTCGACGAGGTCCAGTCCGCGCACCCGCACGTGGTGCTCGTCCGCCGCTCCCACGGCGGTGCCGATCTCCAACGGCACGCTGCGCCCGCTCACCGCGACATCCCCTCGGCGCGCGTGGCGGCTTGATCGTGCGAGGAGCGCACTGTCGGCCGGGCGTTCATGTTCCGTCTCCCACTTCGAGGATGTCCGTGGTCTGGTGGTCGGGCGCGGCCGGTGTCGGCAGCCCGAGCGCCGCGAACCGGCGGAGCGGCGTGGCTCCCAGCCGCTGCCGGACCGCGCCGGTCACGTCGGAGTAGGTGAACTCGTCGGCGAGGCGCACGCTCTCCTGTTCCTCGAAAGGCGCCCACCGGGCGAGCCTGCGGCCTGCCGCCGTGAAGGTCTGTCCGGTGATGTGGCGGTTGGCCGGATCGAGCAGCGCGTGGATGAGCGCGGCGACCAGTTCGGGACCCTGCCGCTCGGCGTCGGGCCTGCTGGCCTGCATTCGTCCGGTGAGCCGCGAGGTCATACGTGTCGCCGCGGAGGGGACGACGCAGTTGACGTTGACGCCGTAGCGTCCCATCGCCAGCGCCGTGCTCTGGGCGAGGCCCACGATGCCCGCCTTGGCCGCCGCGTAGTTGGCCTGCGCGGGGCTGCCCTCCAGACCCGCCGCCGAGCTCAGCACCACGATGCTTCCGCCGCGCTGGCGGCGCATCTGCTCCGTGGCGAAGCGCACGCAGTTGAACGTGCCCTTGAGGTGCACGGCGATGACCGAGTCCCACTCGTCCTCGGTCATGTTGAAGATCATGCGCTCGCGCAGGATGCCGTGGCAGGTGACGAGGCCGTCGAGCGAGCCGTACTCCTCGACCGCGCGCCGTACCAGATCGGCCGCCGCGTCGAACGAGACGACGTCGTGCTGGTGGGCCATGGCGCGGCCGCCCCGGGCCCGGATCGCCTCGACCACGGACTCCGCCACCTGCCGGTCCGGGTCGTGACCGTCGACGGACACCCCCAGGTCGCTCACGACGACGCCGTAGCCCGCGGCGGCGAGGCACTCGGCCACCGCGGCGCCGATGCCCCCGCCCGCACCGGTAACGATCACTCCGCCGAGCACGGCCACCTCACGCGCTCACCGACGACGCGGCGGAGCGGCCGACCGCGGCCGAGGCCGCCGACCCTGCGATCCGCCCGAACACCGAACCCGCCGTGAGGCCGCTGCCCCCCGGGTAGTTGAAGTAGAAGAGCCCGCCGACGATCTCCCCGCACGCGTACAGGCCGGGAATGGGCTCGCCGGTGACGTCGATCACGCGCGCCGAGGTGTCGATCTTCAGGCCGCCGAAGGTGAACGTGATTCCGCACGTCACCGCGTAGGCCTCGTACGGTGGCGAGTCGAGGGTGTTGGCCCAGTTCGACTTCGGCACCGGCAGCCCCGAGGTGCTCCGCCCGTCCTTGACGTTGGGGTTGAACGGGACCGACTGGTCGACCGCCTCGTTGTACTCGTGGACCGTCCGCAGGAACTGCCCGGCGTCGATGCCGTCCATCCGCCGGACGAGTTCCTCCAGGGTCGGTGCCACGATCTTCGTGACCTGCCGGATCCGGTACTCGTCGCGCAGCAGGTGGGTCACCTTGCTGTCGAAGACCTGCCAGGCGACCTGTCCCGGCTGCCGCAGCACCTCCTGGCCGTACTTCGCGTAGGTGTAGTTCCGGAAGTCCGCGCCCTCGTCGACGAACCGCTCGCCGCGGCTGTTGACGATGATCCCGAAGGGGTAGCTGTGCTTCTGGAACCCGTCGCCGACCACGCGGTCGCCGAACGCGGGCGCGTTGCTGTCCCAGCCCACCGCGTGGCAGCCCGACCAGTTGCCCCACGACATGGCGCCGATCTCCAGCGCCATGCGGTGCCCGTCGCCCACGTCGAACTGGGTGCCGCGGACCTTGGCGAACTCCCATCCCGGCCCCAGGTAGCGGGTGCGCCACTCCGCGTTGGCCTGGAATCCGCCGCAGGCCAGCACGACGGCGTCGGCGGAGATCGTCCGGATCTCCCCGCCGGTGCGGACCACGACGCCGGTCACCTTGCCGCCGTCCTCGGTGAGGCCGACGGCGCGGTGGCCGTAGAACACCTTGCCGCCCGCCGACTCGAACGCGTTGAACAGCGAGTCGACGAGCCCGGGGCCGCCCCCGTTGGTCTCCAGCGTCAGGCCCCCCCAGAAGGTGAACTTCCCGTCCACCTGGAACGCCTGTCTGCCGTAGATCGGCAGGAACCGTACGCCCTTTTCGCGCATCCACTTCAACGTGTCGAAGCTGCGCGTCACGAGCAGATCGACCAGGTCGGGGTCGCAGCGGTACTGCGTGACCCGGGCCATGTCGTCGAAGAACTGCTCCTTCGGGTAACTGCCGAAGTCGGTCCTCGCGAGCTGATCCTCTGACAGGTCGGGGACGAGCTGGACGATGTCCTCCCTGCCGTCGTAGGCGAAGCGCATGGCCCCCGCAGTGAATCCGGAGTTCCCACCGCGCTCGGGCTCCGGGGCGGCTTCGAGCAGTGTCACCTCGGCCCCACCCTCAAGGGCGGCCAACGCGCTACACAAGCCGGCGTTACCGCCGCCGATGACGACAACTCGACTCTGACCCATGCCAGCCCCTCTCCTTGCATGTGCAACGTAAACTCTAATATATCAGATGTCAACGTCTCGACAAGGAGGCCCACGGGCGCCGGGCCGTACAGCTCACTGGTTCAGCCCGTCGCGCTGGCCGACGAGCCCACGGGATCGCGACGAGAGGCTGCCGGACGATCGGGCGTGACCAAAGATCGGCATGCTGTACGGCTGCGCCGCCTGGTCCGGGTCGCGCGCTTCGGAGGCTGAGGCCGTACGGCTGGCCGGAACGCGGCCCTCTCCACGGCGCCGTCCCGGAGTTCCACGCGCGGGTCGGACCTGACAGTCCGGATTCCGCGGTGCGCGTCCGGTTGTCGGCGGTGAGCGGCCCCGGCGCTATGGTGACGCCGTGGTCAACAAGCCCCCGGGACGGGGCTATCACGCCGCCATCGTGATCACCGTCCTCGTCATCGCCTTGTGGGTGAGCGTCCCCTTCAGCTACACCGAATCCTTGTTGGTGGTGATCTTCGCCCTCGCGCCACTGGTGTTGTACTGGATCGTCCGCCTCACGGTGGCACTGATACGAGACGCCGCGGCGGTACGGCACCGCCTTCTCGGCTGGCTCGCGTTACCCGCGATCATCGGGGGGTTGTGGCTCGCCGTCGATGTCGATCTCCCATTCAAGGCGCGCTTCGCGCTTTCCCAGGCCAGCATGGAGGGCTTCGCCCAGGATGTCCTGCGCAGCGGCGCACAGGACGACTGCGCATGGACAGGGCTCTTCTCGGTATGCGGCGAGATCGTCGGTGAGGATAAGAGTGCCCCCATCGGCGTCGAACTGCGGATCGGCGACTGGTTCATCGCACCATCGAGATGTTTCGTATGGGCGCCTCACGGACAGCCCCGCGCCGAGGACTACGAGTACGGGCTCAGGCATCTGACCGGCCCGTGGTGGGGCTGCAGAGGGTGGGGCGGCTGGTGACTCACCGTCTGGAGACGAAACCGCTCAGAGCACCAGGTCGTCGTGGTCGTCGAAGATCCAGCCGTCTTCGTAGAGGACTTCGAACAGGTGGCCGTCGGGGTCGGTGAAGTAGCCGCTGTGTCCCCAGGGATTCGGGCCTGCCGGGCGGGTGACGGTGGCGCCCAGGTCGGCGGCCCTGGACATGACCTGGTACACCTCCTCGGCGCTGCGGGCCACGTACGCCAGGGCGAAGCCGGAGAAGCCGCCCGGTTCCCTGTCGGGGAGACCGGCGTCGGCGGCGAAGGCCGTCCGGGACTGGAAGGCGACCGCGACCCCACCCAGTTCGAACAGCGCGAACTCGTCCGAACCCGCCGTGGACCTCCGCCAGCCCAGCGCCTCGTAGAACGCGACCGAGGCGGCGACGTCGCGCACGCCGAGCAGGATCAGGTTGAGTCGCCGCCGCATGTCTTCCTCCTGGGAACCGGAGCCCGGCACGTCATCCGGCCGTCACCACCGTATGTGGTCCGCCCTCGTGAGAACGCCACCCCAGATCGATGTCACCGTGCCGGTGGCGCGCCCCCGGTTGTGACCGCATTCCGCCGAACAGCTTGGCCGGGGTTTCGGCGGTGGTTCAGCACCAGTCCCCCGGCCTGGCCCAGGTGAGGAAGGTCTCCTGGGCGGGGGCGGGTGCGGCCGGGGGTTCGGTGACGGTGTAGCCGCCTCGGTAGAACAGCAGGGGGCGTTCGGCCGGGCCGGTGCCCAGGTCGTGGACGCGGCCCACGGCGATGTGGTGGTCGCCCGCCTCGTGCACGGTCTCCAGTGAGCAGTCCACCCAGGCCAGTGCCCCTTCCAGCAGCGGCGAGCCGTTGGGCGAGAGCCGCCAGGGCGTGCTGGAGAACCGGTCCGCGCCGCCCCGCCCGAACAGCGTGCTGGTCTCGCGCTGGTCGTGGGCCAGCACGCTGACGGCGAAGCGGCCCGAGTTCTCGATGGCCGGCCAGGTGCCGGACGACCTGGCCGGGCAGAACAGCACGAGCGGCGGATCGAGCGAGAGCGCGGCGAAGGACTGGCAGGCGAAGCCAACCGGCCGCTCGTCCCGCATGGTCGCGACGACCGCCACGCCCGTGCAGAAGTGGCCCAGGACCTGCCGGAAGAGCGAGGGGTTCACAACATGCCCACCGTGACGTCCTCGCCGAACTCCCCGTCGCCGAAGAGCTTGAGCGCCGCCTCAGGGTCGTTGGCGACGTGCACCCGCGCCGCGTGCGCGTCGCGCCAGAACCGCTGGATCGGGGTGCCCTCGGCGAGCGCGCCCGCCCCGGAGTTCTCGAAGAGCTGGTCAACGGCCGCGATGCACCGCTCCGAGGCCCGCACCTGGTCGCGGCGCAGCCGCAGCCGCAGCGCGGTGGGGATCGGCTCGCCGCGCCGTGCGGTGTCGTAGATCTCGGTGATGTTGCGGGTGAGCTGCAGCCAGGCGGCGTCCACCTCGCTGGCCGCGCGGGCGACGCGGACCTTCGCGAACGGATCGTCCTTCACCTTCTCCCCCGCGAACACCCGCACGCGCCGCCGCTGGTGCGCCACGTGCGCCTCGTAGGCGCCGGTGGCCATGCCGACCAGCGGGGTGGCGATCGTGGTGGTCATCAGCGAGTAGAGCGGGATGCGGTACAGCGGGCCCGGGTTCACCTCCTGCCCCGGGCAGACGCAGCGGAAGGAGTCGGCGAAGCTGAGCACGCGGTGCGCGGGGACGAAGGCGTCCTCGACCACCACGTCGTTGCTGCCCGTGCCGCGCAGGCCCACGGTGCGCCAGACGTCGTGGACGGCGTAGTCCTCGCGTGGCACCAGGAAGGCCACCCAGTCGGCGGGCCTGCCGTCCTCGCCCATGATCAGGGCCCCGAGGATGGCGGCGGAGGCGTGGTTCACCCCCGAGGAGAAGTTCCACGTGCCCGACAGGCGGTAGCCGCCGTCGACGGCGGTGGCCCGGCCGACGGGCGCGTACGCGGAGGAGACCAGGGCTGCGGGGTCCTGTCCCCAGAGCTCCTCCTGGGCCTCGGCCGGGAAGGTCGCGACGTGCCACGCGTGGGCGCCGAGCACCGAGGAGACCCAGCCGGTGGAGCCGCAGGCGCTGGAGATCAGGCGCACGGCGGTGTAGAAGGTCACCGGGTCGGCCTCGTGCCCGCCGAAGCGCGTGGGCTGCAGCAGACGGAAGAAGCCCGCCTCGCGCAGCTCCTTGATCGACTCCGTGGGGACCACGCGGGCGTCCTCGGTCGCCTGCGCGCGTTCTCTGAGGACGGGCAGCAGGTCGCGGATCGCGGTCAACACGTGTTCGCTCATCTGGCTGGGCTCCTGTGTCGGAGGGACGGTGGCCAGAATCCTTCAGCCGCCGGGGCGGGGCCGCCAATACCGGTTCGCTCGGGACATATGCCAAGAATGCAATGGTCAGACAGGGTATGGCGGCGGCCAGAAACGGCATTGGCGGTGGGGGCACGCCGTACAGGACGCTGGGGGCGTGAAGACCCTGACTCTGCACGGGCATGCCCTTGACCACGATGTCACCGGTTCCACCGGGCCGACGTTGCTTCTGCTCAGCGGTTGGTGCCAGGACCACCGCCTGTTCGACCCGCTGGTGCCGCTGCTGGCCGACGCGCACCGGGTGATCAGGGCGGACTGGCGGGGCCACGGGGCCGACCGTTCCTCCGTCGCCGACTTCGGCTACGCCGAGCAGGCCGAGGACCTGGTCGCGCTGCTCGACGCGCTCGACGTGGACCGGGTGGTGCCGGTCTCCACCTCGCACGGCGGCTGGGCGGCGCTGGAACTCGCCGACCGGCTGGGGAGTGCCCGGGTACCGCGGGTGGCGGTCATCGACTGGCTGCAGTTGGAGGCGCCCGACGCCTTCCTCGCCGACCTGCGGGCCGGGCAGGACCCCGAGCTGTGGGCCGTGGGGCGGCAGCGGCTGTTCGACACGTGGCTGGACGGCGCCGACTGCCCGCCGGTGGCCGAGCACCTGAGCCGGGACATGGGCTCCTTCGGCTTCGAGATGTGGGCCCGCTCCTGCCGGGTGATCGAGGCGGCCTACGCGCGCTGGGGCTCGCCGCTGGCCCGGATGGCCGCGCTCGGGGAGCCGCGGCCGATCATGCACCTGTACTCGCAGCCTGCCGAGGACGCCTACCACCTGGCCCAGCTCGCCTTCGGTGCCGAACACCCCTGGTACCGCGCCCAGTGGCTCGGCGGGCGCACCCATTTCCCGACCCTGGAGTCACCGGCGGCCCTGGCCTGGCATCTCGCGGAGTTCGTACGGTGACCCCTGACGCGGGGTACGACGTTCGGGCCACGGTGGGCGAGGTGGAGTTCGCCCGGATGATGGAGCGCTACCGGGCCGAGTCGGTCGCCGCCGTGGCCGGGCTGCCCGGCCGTGCGGGCCTGCCGTACGACGACTCGGGAGAGGTGCTCGACGTCTGGGGCACCGGTGCGCGGCCGCGGCCGGTCTTCGTCTTCCTGCACGGGGGCTACTGGCGGATGCTCTCGCGGCACGACTCCGCCTTCATGGCCCGCGCGCTCGCCGACCACGGTATCGCCACGGTGGTTCCCGACTACACGCTCGCGCCCCGCGCGAGTCTTGAGGAGATCGTCCGCCAGGTGCGTACGGCGGTCGCCTGGATCCACCGCCACGGCCCCGAGCACGGGCTCGACCCGGCCAGGATCGTCGTGGGCGGCAGCTCGGCGGGCGGGCACCTGGCGGCCATGACCGCGGTCGGCGGCTGGCAGGAGCCGCTCGGCCTGCCGCCGTCGGCAGTCCGCGCGGTGCTCCCGGTCAGCGGCCTGTTCGATCTGCGTCCGCTCGTCCGCACCTACGTCAACGAGTGGCTCGGTCTCGACGAGGCCCGTGCCGCCGCGCTCAGCCCGCTGCTGCGTCCGGTGGAGCCCGGCTGTCCCGCCCACGTCGTGGTGGCCGAGCACGACGGCGCGGGGTTCCTCGACCAGGCGGCGCGCTTCCACGCGCGGTGGCCGTCCGAGCTGCTGACCGTGCCCGGACGGCACCACTACGACGTCATCCTGGACCTCGCCGACACGGACTCCGCGCTCACCCGTGCCCTGCTGAACCTGTTCTGATCGCCGCCCGGCAGTTCCAGCGCGGCGGCGCGTTCGCGCAGGTAGCCGAGCAGCAGCCCGGCCGCGGGCGTCGGTGACCGCTCCTGCGGGACGGTGACCCCCACCGCCCGCCTGATGCCCTCCAGGGGTACGGCGAGCGGCGCGAGGTCGCCGTCTGCGGCGGCGATCAGCTCCGGCAGCACGGCGATCATGTCGGTCTCCCGCACGAGGGTGCGCACGGTGAGGATCGAGGTGCACTCGACAACGTCCTCGGGAAGGTCGAGGCCCTCGGCGCGGAAGGCCCGCTCCACCTCCTGGCGCAGGGCGGTCTGTGCCAGCGGCAGGATCCACGGGTAGCCGACCAGGTCGCCCAGCCCCAGTCCTGTCCGCCCGCGCACGGGGTGGTCGCGGCGGGCGACCAGCCGCATCGCCTCGCTGTAGAGGTGGATCTGCCGCAGCCCGCCCAGGTCGCCGAGCGGGGTGAGCCTGCCCACGATCAGGTCGAGCTCCCCGGCGAGCAGCCGCAGCACCTGTTTGTCGAAGGTCGCCTCGGAAACCAGCACGGTGACGCCCGGGTGCGCCCGTTTGAGGTCGGCGATCGCCCGGGGCAGGAGCTGGCTGGAGCCCGCCAGCAGGGTGCCGACCCTGACCGTGCCCAGGCGTCCGTCCGCGAGGTCGGTGATCCTCTCCCCCGCCCGCCGCAGCTCGGCCAGCGCGGCCCGCGCGTGTTCCAGGAACGCCTCGCCGTAGAAGGTGGGGCTCACCCCGCGCGGCCCTCGGACGAACAGCTCCACGTCCAGGATGCGTTCGAGCTCGCGCAGGCAGCGGGTCACGGCGGGCTGGGCCAGGCGCAGGTGCTGGGCGGCCCGCACCACACTGCCCTGCTCGGCGACGGCCACCACCACGATGAGGTGACGGAGCTTCAGCCGTCCGTTGAGTAGGTCGATCTCCTGCTCCTCACTGGTTCTCTCTGGTTCGTAGATATGATCCAAAGGTGGATACAAATGACAGGTCGCGATCGGGCGACGCGGTCGCGCGGGTGCACGAGGAGCTCAGGGAGCTGATCCTCAGCGGACGCATCCTGCCCGGTCAGCGGCTCACCCAGCGCGAGCTCGGCGAGCGGCTCGGCGTCGGCCGCACCCCGCTGCGCGAGGCGCTGCGGATGCTGGAGGCCGAGGGGTTCGTGCTCTCCCGGGCCAACCACGGCATCACCGTCGCCGGGCTCGACCTCGACGAAGCCGAGGAGCTCTACGCCGCGCTGCTCATGCTGCACGCGCCGATGGTGCCCAGGGCGACCAGGGAGATCTCCGAGGAGTCGCTGGCCCGGATGGCCGAGCTTTCGGCGCTGATGCGCGGCCGGCCGCAGGAGGCGCGCGACTTCCACCGTGATCACGCCGCCTTCCACGGCCTGCACGAGGCGACCTTCGGGCCTACTTTGTCCAAGATCGCCCAGGACCTTTACCGGCGGCTGTCGCGGCTGCAGCGCTTCTACTACCGCGGCCGCCGCATCCCGGCCTTCGCCGTCGAGCTCGACCGGGCCCTCCTGGAGGCGATGCGGGACCGGGACGGCGCGCGGGCGCGGCGGGTGCAGGAGTTGCACGTGCTCAGCTCCGCGATCGGGCTGATCACCGACGCCGACCCCTGGCACCGTTTCGGGCCGCTGGTCGACGCCGCGACGGGGCTGGGGATCACCGTGCCCCTGTCGGCGGACGGCACGCTCGCGCCACCGGTCGAGGTCACCTGGGCCGTGGAGCTGCCCGGTTACGAGCCGGTGACCACGGACTACGTCGTGGACGTGACGTCCGCCCATGTCCACTCCCACCGAGGTCGGAAATTGGATCCACTTTAGGATACCTCTGCCGTCATCCTGTGTCGCCCCTCCGGCGCTGTCCAATACGTTTTCGGTCGCGAGCCATAACCAGGACGAGATACCTCAGGATCGGCATACCTCACGGCCCAAGCGGCATTGGCGCGCCCCGCTCCCCCGCCGCCAGCATCGGATCACCACCCGACCCGTTCGAGCCCGCGGGAGCCGTACACGATGAACCGCACACTGATTTCCGGCGGCCATGTGATCACCATGGACGACGACCTGGGCGAGCTGCCCGGCGGAGCCGTCCTCATCGAGGGCGACCGGATCGCCGCGGTCGGCCGCACGGCAGAGGAGTTCGATCACGTAGACGCCAAGCGCGTCGACGCCGCGGGCGGCTTCGTCCTGCCCGGCATGATCGACAGCCACCGGCACACCTGGATGGCGCTGCTGCGCGGCCAGTCGGCCGACCAGTCACTCCTGGAGTTCCTCGCCTCCACCTTCTACGGCATCGGCTCGCTCGTCACCGCCGACGATCTCGGCGCCGCCGCGCAGGTGGGCGCCCTGGAGGCACTCGACGCCGGGGTCACGACCATCCTCGACTGCTGCGACTGCGTGAACAGCCCCGCGCACGCCGACGCGGCCGTCGAATCGCTGAAGGCGTCCGGGATCCGGTTCGTCTACGCGTACGGCATGCAGGCCTTCGATTTCCAGCCTCCCGCCTTCGACGGCCATGCCGACCGGTTGCGTGACGCCCGCCGGGTGCGCGCGGAGCACTTCGCCGCCGACGGCCTGGGCCGGATGGGGCTGCTCTACAGCGACTTCGGCATCCTGCCCTTCGAGCAGACCGCGGAGGAGATCCGCACCGCCCGCGACCTGGGCGTCCTCGGCGCCTCCCACACCGGCGCCGCCACCGGCTCCATCCTGCTGCGTGGCCTGCGCGAACTGCACGACCACGACCTGCTGCTGCCCGGCCACCTGCACATCCACTGCCCGGCCCTGACCGACCAGGAGTGGAGGCTTCTCGCCGAGACCGGCGGCAAGGTCACCATCGCCCCAGAGACCGAGATGCAGATGGGCATGGGCCACCCGCCCTTCCGCGCCGCCCTCGACCACGGCCTCGCCCCCGCGATCAGCACCGACATCGTCTGCGTCGGCTCCGGCGACCTGTTCTCCCAGATGCGGCTCGGCCTGCAGTTCCAGCGCTGCCTCGACCACGACGCCGTGCACCGCACCGGCACCATGCCCGTCCGCGTCGGCCTCGGTGTGCGCGACGCGCTCGCCTGGGCCACCCGCAACGGCGCGGACGCCCTCGGCCTCGGCGAACTCACCGGCTCTCTCACCCCCGGCAAGCAGGCCGACCTCATCGTCGTGTCCCCGCGCATGGACCTCGTCCGCTCCAGCCATCCGACCGGCTCCGTCGTGCTCCAGTCCACGGCCGCGGACGTCTCCACCGTGCTCGTCGCCGGTCAGATCCGCAAGCTGTACGGCAGGCTCACCGGGGTCGATCTCGACGCCGTACGGCGTCGCGCCAACGCCGCGCTCGACCGGCTGCGGCAGGCCGCGTCGGCGCTTCCCTCACTGCCGCCGGAGGCCGTTCACGGGTGGTTCACCCAGGCGGAACGGATGGCCTCGGCGAACTTCGCCCGCGCCTACCTCCGGTAGATCCGGAATCCGCCTATTCGGTTGGGTCAAGCTCCACGCCGAACATTCCAGGATCGGGCAGTGGCCGCCGTGGCTCGCGAACTCCGCCTGACCCGTCACCTGACCGCTTCTCGAATTCGATCACCACGTTTTCCCAGCGACGCAGACGTGTTCCAGGGGACGGGGCCTGGCCCGTGACGACCCAGATTCCGGGCCAGGTCAGCTCGCCCAGGGGCGGTCCGTCCACATCAGCGGCGGTGACCACGAAACCCGCCTGGTGCCCGACGTTCCTGGCCTCACGGACGGTCAGTCCAACGAGCTCGGGCACCTCGGACTCACCGCTCCACCTCGCGCCGGATGGCGTCATACCGTCCTCCCACGGTCAGGCCTTGTTCCTTCAGTCCCGGCGGAAAGGCGTCTCTCCAGTTCAGGGGGCATGCGCGGCAGAGAATTCCCAGGCTGACCGTTCCCCTCACGAAGGACGCGGCGACGGTCGTCACGCCCTCGGCCACGCGGCATTACGCCAGTCCCAAACTGCCGAAAATCCCCGTATTAAAATCCCGTGGAGGCTCATCGGGGGCCGCGGGATCACGCTTCAGGAAGCCGCCTGACCGGGGTCGTTCCGGCTCCGGCGCCCCTCCCGGCACCCGCCCACGACTGGCCAAAAATAGGAAATTTCGATATTCGCCCATATTTTCGAGATACCCGCGACAGGGCTCCAGGTTGTTGACTACCTGTCCGTTTTCTCAGGTCTCGCCTGGCCTGTGTCGGATGACGGATCTCCATCCATATAATGACAAATTTAATGATTTAGCTATACGATCGCCGTTCGTGGTTGGAGTTAATCCTTCAAGAACCCGATTGGCCAACGACCTGTTCTTTGTCATGCATGACAACTCGACAGGTCGGATACGGCTTCATGCCCGTCTGGCCGGTCTGGGGCTTGCCGCCGCCATCCTGGGAGAGCTGATGCTCACCGGGCGGACGACCGTGGGATTGGCAGCGGGGCAGATACGGCTCGTCGTTCTCGACACGACGCCGCCGGAGGACGCGCTCGTCAGAACCGCCCTGGGCCACATCATCGCCGAACCCTCGCACCGCTTCCACACCTGGCTGCAGTTCTTCGCCCGTACGGCTCTCGCCGACGTGGCGGCCCGGATGACCGCCGAGGGCCTGCTGCGCCCGCCCGGTGGACGCCTGTCGCGGAGGCAGGCACCGGCCGACGTGAACGTCGCGGCGTGGCCCGGTGGACGCGTCAACCTGGCGATCCAGCGCGGTGAGCGGCTCAACGTCCAGGACAGTGTCCTGCTGGGGCTGCTCGTCGCGACCGGCGGCAACCGGCTCGTCCTGTGGGAGCAGAGCCCGAAGTACTTCGCCGACTCGATCGCCGCCCTCCCGGCGCCGCTCCGGGAACTGATCGCCCAGACCGAGGCTGCCGTGGGTGACTCCATCATCAGCCGCCGGTGAACCTCCCTCCCTCATTCCAAGGATCCCCATGTCCGTGACAGAACGAAGGGCCAGCGCCGTCTCCGCGGCGCTCGCCCAGGACCGCCTCGGCGTGCCGTCGGTGGTGTTCTTCGTCATCTCGGCGGCGGCGCCACTGACCGTCATCGGTGGCTCGGTGACCTCCGCCTACGCCGCGACCGGCGTGTCCGGCGTGCCGCTCGCCTTCATCCTGCTCGGAGCCATCCTGGGCCTGTTCGCCGTCGGCTACGTGACGATGGCCCGTTACGTCGTCAACGCCGGGGCGTTCTACGCGTACACCGCGAAAGGACTTGGCAGGCCGGTGGGGGTGGCGACCGCGTGGGTCGCGTTGCTGGCCTACAACGCGCTCCAGGTGGGGCTCTACGGCATGATCGGCGCGGCCGCCCAACAGCCGATCACCGACTGGTTCGGAAGCTCCCCGCCCTGGTGGGTCATCGGGCTGGTCGCCTGGGTGCTGACCGGGGCGCTCGGTCTCATGCGGGTCGACGTGAACGGAAAGGTCCTGTCGGTCCTGCTGCTGACGGAGATAGCCGTCGTCATCGTGTTCGACATCGCGGACCTGGTCAACCCGGCGGCCTCGGGCTACAGCCTCGACGTCTTCGACCCGTCGAACCTCTTCGTCCCCGGGGTCGGCGCGGTGGTCGCGATCTGCATCGCGTCCTTCGCGGGCTTCGAGTCGTCGGTGGTGTTCTCCGAGGAGACCAAGGATCCTCGGCGTACGGTGCCCATCGCGACCTACGTCGCGCTCGCCGTCATCTCCGGGCTCTACGCCCTGTCCTCCTGGGCGATGACCGTGCCGATCGGCTCGGACAAGATCGTCGAAACCTCGCGCGAGCAGAGTTCGAACCTCCTGTTCAACCTGGCCGGGCAGCACCTGGGGGCGACCATCGCCACCATCGGCTCCCTCCTCTTCGTGACGAGCCTCTTCGCCGCGCTGATCGCCTTCCACAACACGATCTCCCGCTACGTCTTCGCCCTCGGCAGGGAGAGGGTGCTGCCCGAGACCTTCGGCCGCACCTCCCCCTGGACCGGCGCCCCGATCAACGGCTCGCTGGCGCAGAGCGTCATCGGGCTGATCACGATCATCGTGTACGCGGTCTTCGGCCTGGATCCGGTCGTCCAGCTGTTCTTCACCGTCGGATCGTTCGGCGGCCTGGGACTGCTCATGATGCTGGCGGCGACCTCGGTCTCCGTGCTGGTCTTCTTCGCCAAGAACCCCAACGCGGAGAACGCCTGGCGGACCAGGATCGCCCCGGCCATCTCCTCGGTCCTGCTGGTCGTGGTCATCACGCTCGTCATGATCAATTTCGACACCGTGCTCGGCGTGGCCTCCGACTCCCCGCTGCGCTGGATCATGCCCGCGGTCTACTTCGTCGCCATGGGACTCGGCGTCATGTGGGGGCTCGCCCTGCGGGCCAACCGGCCGAAGGTGTACGCGAACATCGGGCGTGGTGCCCAGGCGGCCGTGGGAGGGCCCCAGTGACAGAGATCATTCGTGTCCAGAACGTCCCCGGAGCCGCCGAGACCGTCGGCGCGATCATCGCGACCTCCTTCCACACGCAGGAGATCTCGGCCTGGATGATCCCGTCGGAGGACGACCGCCGCCGGGTGATGCCCCCCTTCTTCTCCATGGTCACCGAGAGCGCCCTCGTCCACGGCGAGGTCCACGCGACGGCCGACATGTCCGCCGTCGCCGTGTGGTTCCACAAGGGCACGGAGCCGCTTCCCGAGATCCCCGACCGGGACGCCCGGGTGGAGGCCATCGCCGGTCCCCACACGGAGCGCATCGGGCAGATGGGCGAGGAGATGGACAGGCGCCACCCCCACGCCCCGCACCACTACCTGGCGTTCCTCGCCGTGCTCCCCGGCCACCAGAGGCGGAAGACCGGGACCCGGCTGCTTGAGGGGTATCACCGCGGGCTCGACGAGGCGGGCGTCCCCGCGTACCTGGAGGCCAGCAGCACCGACAGCCGCAGGCTCTACCTGCGCCACGGCTACCAGGACCTCGGCGACCCGATCCTCATGCCCGGCGGCCCGCCGATGTTCCCGATGTGGCGCCCGCCGAACCCCTGACCTGACTACCGCCCTGTCATTTCGAGCCGCGCATCTGGTGGGCGACCAGGTCGGCGAACTCGATGACGGGCGGCTCAAGGTCGGCCCATGAGCGTGCCGCCCAGCCCGCGGTCGGGCCGGGCAGCTCCGGGATCGGCACCAGCCGGAGGTCGGGGTGGACCGACGGCGCCCAGTTGGGGACGGTCGCCACGACGGCCCGGCTCACCCCCAGTTCGGCGAGCAACAGCGCGGTGTCCCAGTCCGAGACGGCCTGGGACGGGAGTACGCCCTCGCCGAGCACCGCTTCGAGCCGCCCCCGGGAGCTCGACGACACCGGCAGCACGATGTTCGGTATGCCGGCGAGCTCTGCCACGTCCAGGCTCTCCCGCGCCGCCATCGGGTCGTCGCGGTTGACCGCCAGCGACCACCGCAGCTCGACCAGGGGACGCAGCTCGACGTCGGGGATCGGCCCGCTGATGGAGATCAGGGCGATGTCGGCGCGGTTCGCGGCCAGGTCGGTGAGGCACGCCCGGGTGGTCGGCTGCGTGCGCAGGGTCAGCTGCACGCCGGGGTAGCGACGGCGCAGCTCCAGGATCGCCTCGGGCATGAAGTGCCGGACGGTCGCGGCTCCCGAGCTGACCCGCACCTCACCCGCCCCACCGGCCGCCAGCGCGCGCAGTCGCAGCGCCGCCGCGTCGATCTGACCCACCCCGGCGACGGCCGCGTCACGCAGCAACCGCCCGGCCGACGTGGGCAGCACGCCACGCGGACGCCGTTCGAGAAGGCTCAGGCCGAACTCCCGCTCCAGGCGACGCACGTGCTGACTCACCGCCGACTGACTGCACGACAGGGCCCGCGCCACCGCGGTGAAACTGCCCCGCTCACAGACCTCAACGAACACCCGCAGATCATCCAGCGTCACAGGTAGAAGCTAACACTTATGGGTCAGCAACAAAATCCGAGAATTGACTTATCCCAAACAGGAGATGACGATTTATCCATGCCGCAGCACCTCTTCTGTGCGGCTGATTCTCCGTCACCGCCCAGGCGCTGACCGGAGTGATCGCCTTCTGGGCAATGGCGACGGAAGGAGACCGCCATGTCCAAACCCCCCACCCATCTTGAAAACCCTTCTCAGCGGTTCCATCGCGTGATGACCTGGCGGGACGCGTTCTCGCTGGCGATCGCGCTGCCCGCCAGCGCCTTCGCACTGGTCGGTTACTGGACCGGCGCGCTCGGCGCGTGGGCGGCCGTCGCGCTGCTCGCCGTGTCGGGGCTGCTCGCGATCGGCCAGAACTTCGTGTACGCCGAGATGGCGGCGATGTTCCCGGACAAACCCGGCGGCATCGCGCTCTACGCCTCGGCCGCCTGGAAAGGCCGCAGCCGCCCGCTCGGAGCCCTCGCCTCGGCGGGCTACTGGATCGGATGGTCGTTCGGCCTGGCCGGGAACGCGCTCGTGATCGGCGAGCTGATCAGGGCGCAGTGGCTCCCGGAGACCGGGATCCTGCGGGTCGGTCCCCTGCATCTGGGCAGCGCGCACACCGTCGCGGTGGCCGCGCTGGTGCTGGTGTGGCTGCTCAACACCGCAGGGATCCGGCCCGCCGTACGGCTGAGCACGATCGTCAACGTCCTGGTGCTGGTGGTGCTCGCGGTGGCCGCCGCGACGGCGCTCCTCACCGGGAACCTGCGCCTGGACCGGCTGTCCTGGGGTCTCGGCGGCGACGGGCAGTCGTCGTTCGTGGTCGCGTGCGTGTGGCTGTTCCTCATGGGCTGGACCGTCTACGGCACCGAGGTCGCCGCCACGTTCACCCCGGAGTACCGCGACCCGCGCTCGGACGCCCCCCGGGCGCTCGTCTCGTCGGGCGTCGCCGCGCTGGGCGTGTTCGTGCTGATGCCGATCCTCGCCGCGGGCACGACGGGCGAGGCTGCCATCGCGACCGAGCCTCTCGGATTCACCGTCGTGATGTTCGAGAACCTGTTCGGCGGTGCCGGCTGGCTCGCCGTGGTCGTGCTGTGCCTGGCCATGCTCAACCTCATGTCGGTGGCGACCGCCGACAGCGGGCGTGCCCTGCACGGCATGGCGGTCGAGGGGCTGACCGTCCGCGGCCTCGGCGTCCTCAACTCCGCGGGGATGCCCGCCCGTGCCATGACCGTCGGGCTGCTGGTCAACATCGGCCTGGTCGTGTTCATCGGCAACCTGCTGGGCGTCGTGTTCGCCTCGAACGTCGGCTACATGATCTCCGTCGTCATCGCGCTCTCCGGCTACGTGGTGCTGCGGCGGGCGAACACGACCCCCGACCGGACCTTCCGGCTGCACCGGTCCTGGGTGGCGGTCTCCGCCGCCCTCGCCGGGATCAACCTGCTGCTGCTGGTGGTCGCCGTACTCAATCCGGAGCTGACCGGCTACGGAAGCTGGCGTGACGAGCTGATCGGGTTCGGCGTGCTGGCCCTGGCCATGACCCTCTACGCCGTTCGCCGTCTCGGCGAGCGGACCCCGACCCCTGAGAACCCGAGGTGATGAGCATGTGGCAACCATCCGTCGCGCCTGGCGCCGTCGACCGGATCGCCTGTGTGGGAGCCGGTGTCATCGGCGGCGGCTGGGTGGCGCACTTCCTGGCCCGTGGCCGCCGGGTCACCGCGTGGGACCCCGCGCCCGACGCCGGGGACCGGCTGCGCAGGCTCGTCGACGCCGCGTGGCCCGCGCTGGAGACCCTCGGGCTCGCGGACGGCGCCACCCGCGACAACCTCACGGTCGCGGCCACCCTTGAGGAGGCCGTCGCCGACGCCGAGTTCGTGCAGGAGAGCGCGCCGGAGGACCTCGGGCTGAAGTCCGGCCTTCTCGCCCGCATCGACGCCGCGGCGCCCCCCGGCATCGTGATCGGCTCGTCCACGTCCGGATACCGGATGACCGACATGCAGGCTTCCGCCGTACACCCGGAACGGCTTGTCGTCGGGCATCCGTTCAACCCGCCCTACCTGGTGCCGCTGGTCGAGGTCGTCGGCGGGGAACGCACGCACCGGGCCGCGGTCACCTGGGCCGAGGAGTTCTACACGCTGACCGGCAAGACCGTGATCGTGATGGACCGCGAGGTGCCCGGGTTCATCGCCAACCGCCTGCAGGAGGCGCTGTGGCGGGAGGCGCTGCACATGCTCGACGCGGGCGAGGCCACCGTCGCCCAGATCGAGACCGCCGTGACCGCGGGGCCCGGACTACGCTGGCCGTTCCACGGGCCGTGCACCACCTTCCACCTGGCCGGTGGCGAGGGCGGCATGGCGCACGCGCTCGACCACTTCGGTCCGGCGCTGGAGTATCCGTGGACCCGGCTGGCGAGCCCGGCGCTCACCGGCAGCCTGCGGGAGGCGCTGGTGACGGGAGCGGCCCAGGTCACCGAGGGCCGGTCCACCGCGGACCTGATCACCGAACGGGACCGGCGGCTGATCGCGGTCCTGCGGGCGCTGCGGGAGGTGGGGGCGTGAACGCCGTCCCGCCGCTGCACCGGCCCGTCAGGGACGAGTGGATCGACGCCAACGGGCACCTCAGCGAGGCGTACTACGTGCTGGTGTTCGGAGAGGCGACCGAACACGCGATGGCGCACGTGGGGATGGCTCCGGCCTACCGCACCGAGACAGGGCGCTCGCTGTTCACGGTCGAGGCCCACCTGCGCTATCTCGACCAGGTGCTGCCGGGCGAACGGCTTGAGGTGCGCACCACGGTGATCGGGGTGGACGCGAAGCGGCTGCTGCTGTGGCACGAGATGGCCGCGGACGGCCGGTCGCGGGCCACGGCGGAGGTGCTCGGCGTCCACGTCGACATCCCCAGCGGCACCTCCTGTCCCTTCCCCGACGCGGTGCGTGCCGCCGCCGAGGTACGGCTCCGGCCGGTTCCCCAGGCCGCGGGCCGGGTGTGGCGGCGATGAGACTGCTCACCGCGGCCGACGTGCACGCCCTGCTCGACCTGGACGCGGCGATCGCGACCCAGCGGACGGCGTTCACGGCGCTGGCCACCGGCGAGGCCTGGCAGCCTGACAAGATCGGCGGCGGCCCGTACGGCGCGCGCTCCACCGTCTTCTGTTACGCCGCCCGCCTGGACGCGGCGACCGGACCGGTGTCGAAGTTCGGCAGCGTCAACCCCGGCAACCACGCGCTGGGCCTGCCCTCGATCCACGCCGTGCTGGTGGCGCTGCATCCGGAGACCGGGGCGCCCGTCGCGGTGCTGGACGGCGGCGCCGTCACCACGCTGCGGACGTCGGCGGCGAGCGCGGTGGCGGTCGCGGAGCTCGCCCGGCCCGGCGCGGCCCGGCTCGCGGTGCTCGGTGCGGGCACCCAGGGACGCGCCCACGTCCGCTCGATCTCCCGGGTGCTCCCGCTGCGGGAGGTGACCATGTGGTCCCCGGACCTCGCGGAACGCGAGCGGACGGCCCGAGAGCTGGCCGCGGACGGGTATCCCGTGCGCGCCGTCGCCGACGTGGCCCACGCGGTGGCCGAGGCCGACGTCGTGGTCTGCGCGACGCTCGCCACCGAGCCGATCCTCCCGCCCGGACTGCTGCGCCCCGGCGCCACCGTGGTGAGCATCGGCTCCTTCGAGGAGCACCGCCTTGAGGTCGGCACGGACCTGCTTGAGGCCAGCGCCGCGGTCGTCGTCGACCACGTGCCGACCGCCCGCGCCCACGCCGGGCCGGTGGTCGCCGGACGGCCGATGGAACTGCTGGCGCTCGGCGAGGTGCTGGGCGGACGCGCGACCGCGCGACGGCGCCCGGACGACCTGGTGACCTACCTGAGCGTCGGCCTCGGCGTGCAGGACGCCGCCGCCGCGTGGCACGTCATCGAACGCGCCGAGGCGCTGGGGGCCGGGCAGGAGATCGCCTGGTGATCCGGGCGCGCCGACCACGACGAGAGCGAAGGACCCGATGGACGAGCTGCACCACCTGTCGGCGACGGACGCGCTGCGCGCCTTCCGCGCCCGGCGGTTGTCCCCGGTCGAGCTGACCGAGGCGGTGATCGCCCGCGCGGAACGGACCGAGCCGGTCGTCAACGCGCTGTGCCACCGCTTCTTCGACGAGGCGCTGCGGCAGGCCAAACTGGCCGAACGCCGCTACGCGGGCCAGGGCGAGCCGCCGCGACCGCTGGAGGGGTTGCCCACCGTCGTCAAGGAGGACGAACCGGTCGCGGGACAGCCCTGGACCCAGGGGTCGCTGCGCCACCGCGACACCGTCGCCGAGCACACCTCGGTCTTCGTCCAGCGCCTCCTCGACGCCGGTGTGATCGTCCACGCCAGGAGCACGGCCTCGGAGTTCGCCTCCGCCGCGTTCACCCACTCGGCGCTCTGGGGCGTCACCCGCAACCCGTGGAACCCCGAGTTCTCCCCCGGCGGCTCCTCCGGCGGCTCGGGCGCCGCGCTCGCCGCGGGGTCCACGGTGCTGGCGACGGGGTCGGACACCGCGGGATCGATCCGGGTGCCCGCCTCGTTCAGCGGGGTGGTCGGGTTCAAGCCGCCGCACGGCCGGGTGCCGGTGGACCCGCCCTACCACCTCGACACCTACGTGCACTCCGGTGTGCTGGGCCGTACCGTCGCCGACGTCGCGCTGACGCAGAACGTCGTGGCAGGACCCCACCCGGGGGACGTCGGCTCGCTGCGGCCCCGTCACGTGCTGCCCGGCCCCGCCGAGCTCGGCCGCGACCTGCGCGGGACGCGGATCGCCCTGTCCGAGGACCTCGGTGACTGGGTGGTCGACCCGGTGGTCCGCCGCAACACCAGGGAGTACGGCGAGCGGCTGCGCGCGGCCGGGGCCCACGTCGAGGAGGTCGGGCTCCTGGTGCCGCGGGCACGGGTGCTGCGCGCGGCGGCCATCCACTTCCACCACGGGTTCGGTGCCGCCGTCGCGGCCGAGGACCGCGCGCCCGGCGCCCACCTCACCCCGTACGCGCGGGCGTTCGCGCGGTGGGCGGCCGAGAACGCCGCCGACGCCGGGGTGCTCGACGGACTCGCGATCGAGTCCGACCTCTACCGGCCCGTCGGCGAACTGTTCGAGCGGTTCGACGCGCTCGTCTGCCCGACCGCGGCCACCAGCGGGCTGGTGGCGGGCGAGGACTACCTCGACCACGGCCCGGAGATCGACGGGGAACGGCTCGGGCACTACCTGGAGTCGTTGCTCGCGCTCCCGTTCAACATCATGAACCGCTGCCCCGTGCTGGCCGTACCGTCCGGAATCGCCGGCAACGGGGTGCCCACCGGGGTGCAGATCGTCGGGCGGCCGTTCGACGACACCACGCCGTTCCTGGTCGGGGCTGCGGTCGAGCGGCGGCCGCGCTGGCCGGAGGTCATGACATGAGGGCACACGTCCTCGCCCACGCGTCCGGGTCCGGGTCCGGGTCCGCAGCCTCCCCTGACGGCGTGCGAGGCCCGTCCGACGATCGCCCGGAAGGTCCGGCCCCACCTCGTCGTCGCCACCGGGAAGAGTCCCGTCCCCGCGACCCACGAACCGGTCCCACCCCAAGGAGCCGCGTATGAACCCGCCGCTGCACGGCGTCCGCGTCCTCGACTTCGGCCAGTACGTCGCCGGTCCGGCCGTCGCCCTGCTGCTCGCCGACCTGGGCGCCGAAGTGATCCGCGTCGACCCGCCGGGCGGCCCGCGATGGACCTCCCCCGCTGCCGCCGCGCTCAACGCGGGCAAGAAGAGCATCGTGCTGGACCTGACCCGGCCCGCCGACGTCGCGACCGCCCGCCGACTCATAGCGGGGGCCGACGTGGTGGTCGAGAACTTCCGTCCCGGCGTCATGGCCCGGTTCGGGCTCGGACCGCAGGACACGCTCGCGCTCAACCCCCGCGTGATCCACCTGTCGCTGCCCGGATTCGCCGAGAACGACCCACGCCGCGACCTGCCCGCCTGGGAGGGGATCGTGCTGGCGGCCACCGGCGGCTTCACGGACATGGGACTCAACCGGATCCTCATGGGCGTCAACCCGTCCTACACGCCGCTGCCGCTGGCCTCTGCCTACGCCGCGGCGCTCGGCGCGCTCGCGGTCGGCGTCGGGCTGGTCGCCAGGCGGCGCACCGGCCACGGCGACGCCTTCGAGGTGCCGCTCGCCGAGGCCGTACTGGAAGGGCTGGCGTTCAACTCCCTGGCCGTCTCCGACCTCCCGCCGCGTTACCTCTCGCTGCGCGAGCACGAGATCGCCCGCCGACGCGCCACGGGAGAGCCGATGGACCTCACCTACGCGCAACTGCAGGAGCTTCTCGACCCGTTCTACCGCAGCTACCCCTGCCAGGACGGGCGGCTGTTCTACCACTGCTGCCCCGCCCACCGCACCCACGCGGTCCGGTCGCTGCGGCTGCTTGGCATCTGGGACACCGTCCGCGCGGAGGGCATCCCGACCGTCGATCCCTACCTGTCCACCGACCGTTGGCCCGACGGCACGGACTGCACGCTGCTGGCCTACCCGCTCTCCGCCCGCTGGGCGGCCCGGCTGTCGGAGCTGATCGCGGCCGCCTTCCTGCGGCACCCGGCGCGGGAGTGGGAGCGGCGGTTCGACGCGGCGGGCCTTCCTGGGGCCGCCCACCGCAGCAGCCTGGAGTGGCTGCGTTCCGAACATCCCCGTACGGCGGGGCTCGTCGCCACCGTCGACGATCCGGTCCACGGCGAACTGACCATCCCCGGACCCGTCGTCTGGGCCGAGGGCACCCCGCCGGGGCGCAGGCCCGCCCCCGCGCTCGACGCCGACCGGGCCGCGATCCTCGCCGCCCTGCCGCCGGAGCCGCCGCAACCACCGGTACCGCCGCCAGACCCGTCGGCCGCGCCCGGTGGGCTCCCGCTGGACGGCGTCCGCGTCCTCGACGTCACCAACGTCATCGCCGGGCCGATGATCGGCGCGACCCTCGCACGGTTCGGCGCCGAGGTCGTCAAGATCGACCCCCCGACGCCGGGCTTCGACCCGTACCACACCGTGGTCATCGGCATGCACGCCCAGCGCGGCAAACGCAGCGTGCTGGCCGACCTGCGCACTCCGGCCGGTCGCGAGGTGCTCGACCGGCTGCTGCCCACCGTCGACGTCGTCACGTTCAACGGCAGCGAACGCCAGCTCGGCGAACTCGGCCTGGATCCGGGGCGGCTGCGGGACATCCACCCCGGGATCGTGCTCGTGCGGGTGGACGCCTACGGCGGGCCGGGTCACGGGCCACGCAGCCACGCGGCGGGCTACGACGACAACGTGCAGGCGTGCACCGGGATCATGACGCGGTTCGGCGGCGGCCCGGACACCCCCGAGGAGCACGCGCACCTCGGGACGATCGACGCCCTCGCCGGGTTCTGCGGCGCCTTCGCCGTCGTCGCCGCGCTGGCCGGACGCGATGAACACGCCCCGGTGATGCGCACCTCCCTGGCCGCCGCCGGGCAGCTGCTGCAGATCCCGTTCCTCTTCGACGGCACGGGCCGCGACGCCGTACGGGAACCTTCGGGGCCGGACGTGCTCGGGGAGCACGCGGGATACCGGTGCTACCCGACCTCGGACGGCTGGTTCTTCCTGGCCTGCCCGTCCGAAACGAGTGCCGACGTGTTGGCGCCCGCGCTCGGGCTCGACGCGGACGCGTCGCAGGACCTGCTCGCCGCCCGGTTCCGGGAGCGCCCGGTCCAGGCGTGGGCCGACCTGCTCGGCCCGCACGGGGTCGCGGTGCACCGGATCGAGCACATCGCCGCACTGCGCTCCCGTGGTCTGGTACGGCAGAGCGCCGGACCCGTCCCGTTGCGCGGCTCGGCGGTGTTCGTCCGCCACGACCGGCATCCCAGCGGCCGGGAGGTGGACCTCATCGCCCCACAGGCCGTACGGCCCCGGCACGCGGCGGTGCGGGTGCCCTCCGACGCCCCCCGCTACGGCGCGCACACCCGCCAGGTGCTCGCCGAACTCGGCTTCACGCCCGCCGAGATCGAGGCGATGGCCGCCGAAGGCGCGATCGCCGACGGCTGGACCGAAGACCGCACCTACCTGCCCACCTGAACCACATCCGAGGAAGGAACGCCCTATGCGCGCGCCGTACGACCCCATCGTCCTCACCGCCGCCGTCACCGGAGGCGACGTCCTGCCCAGCCAGAGCCCCGCCGTACCGTGCGGGCCGGAGGCGATCACCGAGGCGGCCGTGGCGGCCGCGCGGGCCGGTGCCACCGTCGTGCACCTGCACGCCCGGGAGCTCGACGGCCGCCCGACGGGATCGGCCTCGATGTTCAAGGAGATCGTCGCCGGTATCCGCGAGCGGTCGGACATCGTCATCAACATCACCACCGGCGGGTCCGTCGACATGACGCCCGACCAGCGCCTTGAGGGCGTCGTGGCCGTGGTGCCGGACATCGCGACGCTCAACCTCGGCACGATGAACTTCGAGGGCTTCCCGACCCCTTCCCGGTGGCCGCGGGTGACCCACGACTGGGAGCGGCGGGTGCTGGAGCAGTCCGGGTCGGTGGTCTTCACCAACACGCTCGCCACGATGCGCCGCTTCGCCACGACGTTCCGCGAGCTCGGGGTGACCCCGGAGCTTGAGGTGTACGACCTGAGCCACCTGTCGATGGCCCGGTTCCTGCTCGACGAGGGCACGCTCACCGGCCCTGTCCGCGTCCAGTTCGTCCTCGGCGTGCTCGGCGGCGTGGGCAGCAGCCCGCACGACCTGTTCGCGCTGCGTGAGGCGGCAGGCCGCATCCTCGGGCCCGACCTGGCCGCCGTCAGCGTCGCCGGGGTCGGTTACCCCGCCGAGCTGCGGCTCGCCGCCGTCGCCGCCGCGTCCGGCATGGACGTGCGGGTCGGGATCGAGGACAACCTGCGTGTACGGCGCCGCAGGCAGGCCGCCGACTCGGCCGAGCTCGTCGCGGCGGCCGTGGCGATCGCCGACCAGTTGGAGCGCCCGATCGCCACCCCGGAACAGCTGCGCGCGGAACTCGCCGAGGGGCGGTCGTCATGAGCACCCTGCGGATCGCGTGCATGCAGAGCGCGGGTCACGGCCGTGACGTCGAGGCCAACCTGGCCGAGCTGGACTCAACAGCGGCCGCCGCGGTGGCCGAGGGCGCGGAGCTGCTCGTCACCCCGGAGATGTTCGTGACCGGGTACGACGTCGGGGACGTCGCCGAACTCGCCGCCCTGCCGCTGACCGGGCGGGTCGCCACCATCGCCGCCGCCCGTGGCATCGCGGTCGTCGCCGGTCTGCCCGCCGTACTGCCCGGTGGAGGTGTCGGCAACGTGGCTGTCGTCGTCGGCGACAGCGGCGAGGTGCTGGCCGACTACACCAAGGCCCACCTGTTCGGCGAGATCGACGGCCGGTTCCGCGCGGGAGAGGAGCCCACGGCCGTCTTCGACCACCACGGGGTGCGGTGTGCCGTCGTGATCTGCTTCGACGCGGAGTTCCCCGAGCCCGTGCGGGTCGCGGCGCTCGCGGGAGCGCACGTGGTGCTCGTGCCGACCGCAAACATGCATCCCTATGGCGCCATCAACGAGCACGTGATGTGGACCCGGGCCTGGGAGAACCAGGTCCATCTCGCCTACGTCAACCGGTGCGGCGCCGAGGGAACGACCGAGTATGTCGGCCGCAGCCGCGTCATCGGCCCGGACGGCACCGAGCTGGCGTCCGCGGGCACCGGCCCCGGCCTCGTGTTCGCCACGATCGACACCGCCGCCGTCGAGGGTGCCCGGTCCGCCTTCTCCTACCTGTCCGAGCGGCGGCCGACGCTGTACGGCGGGCTCACGTGAGGTCGGCGCGGATCCAGTCCTCGACGCGCGTGTTGAACCACTCGGGGTACCGCAGCGGCAGCCCGTGACCCGCGTTCTCGTGGATGATCAACTCGCTCCTCGGGTGCTCCTGGTCGAGCCGCCGCATCCCTTCCCGGAGTGATCGTGGTTCCTTCGCTCCGGCCAGGAGCAGGGCGGCGCCGGGGAACGCGGGCCAGGCCGGTGGTGTGCGGAAGTCGGCGTTTTCCCTGGTCAGCGCGACCAGGCTCTCCACGGGCAGGTTCTTCGAGGTGCGGAGGTAGTCGTCGAGGAGGTCGTCCGGAATGTACAGCGACTTCGCCTGGAGCTTGGCGAACCACGTCTGCCGGGCGAGCGGCGCGGTGAGCCTGACGAGCCCGTGGCTCAGGCTCGGCAGCGGTATGCCCCCGGTCAGCGCACTGGTGACCACCACGCGGGTGACCAGCTCGGGGTGGGAGGCGGCCAGTTCGAGCGCGAGCTGCGCGCCGAGCGAGAAGCCCACCACGGTGACGTCCGTACCGGCGGGAAGCCGCTTGAGGAGGGCGGCGAGCTCGGCGACGACCGCCGCGCTCGTCGTGAAGGGCACGTCGCGGCTGTGGTCGTGACCGGGCAGATCGGGCACAAGAACGCGAAAGCGCGCTCCGAAGTTGTCGATCTGCGCCTTCCACATCCACCCGGCGACCCCGCCGCCGTGGACGAGCAGCAGAACGGGGCCGTCGGCGTTACCGGTCTCTCGTATGTACAAGGCGGGTGCCCTCCTGTGGGATCGGTCTGTACGGCATGGCCTCGTTTCGGGGTCACCGTCGCTCCCGTTCGGCGATCAGCGCCTCGGCGAAGGCGACGAACACGCGTTTGCCCGCGGTCGTGTCGCCGGTGCCGGTGTCGACGGCGCGTGCCAGCAGCGCGCCCATGCCGAGGATGAGCGCGTCGGCGCCGACGGTCGGCGCCTGCGCGGCGAGTGCCTGGTTCCACAGGGTGAGGTTCGCGACGAGGACGTCCGCGTCCAGGTCCGCCGTCACGACGCCCTCCGCCTGGAGGGCACGGATGAACTCGGCGCCGAGCAGCTCGCGCGCCCGGAGCCGCTCACCGTCCCGCGCCAGCTCCTGCAGCGGCGCGGAGGGCTCCTGGTACAGGCGCAGCAACGCCGGACGCGAGTACAGCGCGGTCACCGCGTGAACGTACAGGCGGGAGAACGAGCCACCCTGGTCGTCGGCCTCCACCAACTCGATCGAACGACGGGCCGTCAGGACGACCTCCCGGTCGACGACCGCGCGGAGCAACGCGTTCTTGTCGGCGAACCGCAGGTAGAGCACACCTTTCGCGACTCCGGCCCGGGCGGCGACCTCGCCCATCCGCACCCCACCGAACCCCTGCTCCGCGATGACCTGGGCAGCGGCATCAAGGATGACACTCGTCTCAACACTGGGGCGAACCACAATCAACATCCTAAATGACCAAAAACGCCATTCTGGTCATTATGACGCGATCACTGGCCCGCCCATCGACCGGTGTGACGTCGGGAAGGCTTCCACGCCGGTTGTACGGCTGGCTCAGCGGTCCCAAGCCTTCGACGTCGGCACCGGCTTGGAGAGCTTCTGGTGTCGGCGTCTACGGCCAGGCCGTGTACGAGACAGGCGGCAGATCCAGGAGGGCGGCCACACGCCGCGCGATGTCGGGTCCGTCGGCCAGGACGGTGCCGATGCCCAGCATCTGTGCCGGAAGGAGGTTGGCCGCGGTGTCGTCCACGAACAGGCACTGGTCGGCCACCAGGCCCATTCGCTCCAACGTCGCCTCGTAGATCCTCGGGTCCGGCTTCGCGACACCTTCGACCTCGCTGATCACATGATGGTCGAACAGCTCCCACACGCCGGTCGCGGTGTAGGGATCGTAGGGATCACGACCATAGGAGTTGGACAGCAGCGCCACCGTGAGGCCAGCCTGACGTGCCCGGCGAGCGAGCGCGACCATCGACGGCTCGGCGCGCACCTGTGCGTGGACGCGCCCCATGAGGTTGTCCGGATCCACTCCCAGCAGCATGGCGGTGGCCGTGTTCCACTCCGCCTGGGTCATGCGGCCCAGTTCCAGCTCCATATACAGGGATCGACCGGTGGGGTGACTGCCCAGCGCGTTCGCCCAGGCGTCGACGGGCAAGCCCTGGCTGGTGCACCAGGCATGGATGGGGGCCCTCAGAGGGATCGTCATCACTCCGGAGAAGTCCAAGATCAGGCCTCGGTACGGCAACGCGCCTCCCCATCCGGTCAGCTGTGCGCCTCCGAGACGACCGTACCTGGCAGCTGATACTCGTTCCAGTGAGGCGCCGGTCCGCTTCCTTTTGGGCTCCGCCTCTTCTACGACCGCGAGAAGAACTCAAGCTCCTTGATAACTTCGACTCTCCCGCGACCGAAAATCACCCTCTGGAGCTCGCATGGATCACTCCCAGAATCCCAGCGCCTCCCCGGCCGATACGCCGGAGGGCTTCGGCCAGGACGACGCCACGACCACCGGCGTCACCGTGCGTCAGCCCTGTCCACCGTGGTGCAACGCGACGCATGCCGTTGACCACGTCCGACGGACCGCCTTCATCGACACCGTCGACGGTTATCTCGTCCTGGTTGAGGCGGCTCAGCCCGCCGAGCCGGACGGCCAGATCTCTGGTCCGGCGGCTGTGCGGGTCACCTATCGCCACAGCGACGCCTCCACCTGGGTGAACCTGTCGCCGGCGCAGGCCCGCGAGATGGCCCGAACCCTGTCCGCCCTGCTACCTCCCACGCCCCCCTGCCACACCGACTTTCCAGAAGACAGCCCAGGCGAGACGTTGGCCCTGTCCGTCTCCACCGTCGCCGCCCTCGCAGAGGGCCTACGCGAAGCCGCCGACATCCTCTGGTCTTCCGGACGGGTGAGTACTCCGCCTGACCAAGGCCGGGTGGATGGCGAGGGCCGGTGAGCGGTATAGGCTGCCGGGCCGTGAGTGGATCTATGGCTTTTGTGAAGGATGTTGAGGTCGCGGCCCGGGTGAGCCGGATCGGTGGGCTGCCGCTGGCGCCGGAGGGGTTCTCCTGGCCGCTCTGTTCCCGGTGTGACGGGCCGCTGCGGTTCCTGTTCCAGCTCATGGCGGACGACCTCGGCGACCACGCCGAGTCCCTGCGGCCGGGAGCCCTGCTGTCGTTCTTCATGTGCGACAACGACCCCGGCCAGTGCGAGGCCTGGGACCCCGAAGCCGGTGGGAACCGCGCCTACCTGTTCGCCGCGGACGCCACGGTGGCCGCGACCTCCCCCGGAGAGGCGTTCGTCCTGTCGCAGTGCTTCGAGATCGGCATCTGCGAGGTCGAACCGGAGACTGCCGACGAGGTCGCCGACTTCAAGGTGGTCGGCTGGCTGGGCGGCGAGGCGGAGTGGTGGGACACCGACATGACGCCCACGTGCTCCACCTGCGGCACCCCCATGGGCTTCGTCGCGCAGATGAGGGAGGGCTACAGCCGGAACTGGCTGATGAACTTCGGCGGCGGAGAGGCGTTCGTCTTCGCCTGTCCGCCCTGCGACGCGGCGTCCGTCGTTCTTCAGGGCTGACGGCGAACTTCTGTCCCGTCCGCCGCGTCCAATCCGTACATGAACACAATGACGAGGACACTCACGACCGCCGCCCTGTCCGTGGCCTCCGCCGCGACGCTGTTCGTCGTCCCCTCCGCCCACGCGGCCACCACGAGCGGTGCCGCCTGCCCCACTCCGAGCAAGGCGGAGATCAAGCACTCCTACGACTCCAAGGTCGACAAGCCCCCGAGGGGCGCCACCGCCATCAGAGGCGTACGCGTCGGTTACCTCCCCGGGGGCTTCACCTACGGCGGGGTGGTCGCCGGTAAGCACAAGGGCGTCACCGATTACGGCTACCAGTGGGGTGACGACCGGGCCAACGCCGACCCCAAGCAGCGGAGCCTGTGGGTACGCGTGCTGTGCTGGCCTGGCGCCAGGAAGCTCACGGACCTGAAGCGCCTCCCCGTGACCTACGGAACCTTCACCTCGGGCGTGAAGACCGCGACGATCGGCGGCCACCGGGTGCTGACCAGGGAGGGCGACGGCGCACTCGGCGACGGACAGTACGTCGGCTGGGTCGAACGCAAGGGAGTCGTCATCACCGTGATGGCCAGCACCCCCCTCGTCCCCGACCTCAACAAGATCGTCTCCAGCATCCGCCTGCCCTGACCGTCCCTGCCCCGTGCCGGTCTTCCGAAGGTCGGCAACGAGGCGGTCGGTTTCTCCGCTGAGGGATGCTCAGTCGGGCAGAGGTCGCGCCAACAGCACCATTCGATCGGCCTCGACGTCGAACCCAAGGACCGGGTGATCCTGTTCCCGGTCTCCTTCCGGCGACATCATCACCGGTTTTCCCAGCTTTCGCCCGATCGCCGTGATGAACTCGCACAGGATGTCCAGCCGTTCCTGACCCTGGAGTTCCCGCAGATCGACGTCAAAGTCGATCGTGTCATCCGACAGGAACCGAAAAATCGCCAGCACGTCGGGGGCGGGCCGGACGCGGAGAGTCGGACACTCAGCGTCTTCAGGCCGGGAAAGCACCTGCTCGGCGGAAGGCAGCGGCATGACGACGTCGCCTTCGAGATACTCGCTCCCCCAGGGGTGAGCCTCGATCAGGTCGAGGACCATCTGCCAGTCCGCGACGGAAGCATCCGCGACCCACACCTCCGGCAGTGCCCCCATCAGGTCGGGGTCGAAGAAACACCTGACCTCGTCCCACACCAGTCCCGGCATATTGCCCCTCTGAATTCGAAACCCCGGCCCGGCCCCGAGGCCCACTCCCCCTGACACACGGCGGACACCGGGGGAACGGTCAGGTCGTGGGTTCGGTCGCTGTTTGGTGGGACTGGAGGGCGTCGATTTTGGCGTGGAGGCGGGCCAGTTCCACGGCGATGTCGGCCAGGTGGTCCTCGGTGCGTTGTTCCTCGGCCGAGGTGTTCTGGTCGTCCATCGCGTTGACCACGACGGCGATGAACAGGTTCAGGACCACGAAGGTGGTCATCAGGATGTAGCCGACGAAGAACACCCACGCCCACGGTTGCTGCGCCATCACCTTCTCGGCGATGTCGGGCCACGCCTCACCGGTCATGACCTGGAACAGGGTGAACAGTGAGGTGGGCAGTTCGGCGAAGTACTCCGGGGCGATTCCCCCGAACAACTGCGTCGCCAGGACGGCCGAGACGTACATGACAAGGACGAGCAGGCCGACGATCGACAGCATGCCGGGAATGGCCGACAGCAGGGCGTCGATGACGTTGCGCATGCTGGAGATGGCCGACACCAGGCGTAGCGCGCGCAGGATCCGCATCGTGCGCAGGATCGAGGTCGGCCCCGAGGCCGGGATCAGGGCGATGCTCACGATGATCGTGTCGAACCAGTTCCACGGGTCGCGGAAGAAGTCCCCACGGTAGGCGTAGAGCCGGGCGGCGAGTTCCACGGCGAAGACCGCCACCGCGATCCTGTCGACGACGTGGAGCAGCCCGCCGAGGTGCTCGACGAGGTAGGAGGACGTCTCGCAGCCGATCGTGATCGCGTTGATCACGATGACCGCGACCACGGTCCGCTGCAGACGAGAACTTTCGAGGATGCGGCGAACACGTTCTCGTATCGACACCTGATCGGCCCCGGGGGAATGGAAGTTCACCCGCTGATCATCGCAAACCCGTCCCAGCCGTTTTCGGACAGATCTCCCCATAAGGCCCACTATCGGAAGAAGAACCGCGCCACCACAGATCCCCGCGCCACCACAAACCGCCGCACCGCCGCATACCAAAGCCGCCTACGGCAAGCCCGCCTCACGACCAAGCCCCCCGTACAACCAACCCGCCGCACCACCAGCCCGCCGTACGGCAAGACCGCCACACGACAAGACCGGCTACCCGACGCCCACGCGTAGCCGTACCCGAACACGCGCCCCCAGGAAGATCGCCAGCACCACCGTGAACGCGACCCACGCCACGTAGATCCCCGGCAGCCCCCACCCGCCGGGGACGGCCAGGAACCACGCCAGGGGGACGAGGACCAGATAGTCCCCGGCGACATTGCCGATCATGACGGAGCGGGTGTCGCCCATGGCGCGCAGCAGGCAGCCGTAGGACATGGCGGGCACCATCGGGGCCAGGCTCAGTACGGCCAGCGGCACCGCCTGCCAGGCGAGGTCGGCGATGGTGGCGTCCTCGGTCACCAGGGACAGCAGGGGACGGCCCAGGGTCAGGGCGAGGACGGCCGGGACCGCGTACACGGCCAGCAGCAGCCGTTGCCCGGTGCGGCGCCACCGTTCGGCGCGGGCCGGGTCGCCAGCCCCCAGTTCGTGTCCCGCCAGGATGCTGATCGGGGCCGCGACCGAGCCCATCACGGTGAAGACGACGAGCAGCAGGTTGTCCACGATCCGGTAGGCGCCCAGCTCCGGGGTGCCGATCCTGGCCGCGAATCCGGCGATCAGCGCCTCGTTGACGTAGCCGACGCCCATCGCGCTCATCTCCGGCCAGCCGATGGCCCACAGCCCGCGCACCACCGCGCCGGTGTCCACGGGAGCCACCGAGGGCAGCCGGGTCCGGGAGTACGCCAGCAGGAAGGCCGTCCCCGCCACGGTCGCGGCCAGGGTGGCGAGGGCCGCGCCCGTCACGCCCAGGCCGAAGGAGAAGATCAGCAACAGCCCCAGCGGCAGGTTCACCACGTTGACCAGGAGCGCGTGGTACATGGCCGCCCGGGTGATCCCGATCCCGGCGCAGGCCCCCTGCAGCGTGAACGACGCGGCGGCGAACGGCACCGCGAACGCCAGGACGCGCAGGTAGGAGACGCCCGGTTCGATGATCTCGGCCGTGGCGCCCAGCGCGGTCAGCACCGGTTCGGCGACGCCGTACAGGACGGCACCGATGGCGAGTCCGGCGCCCGCGGAGGTGACCAGCCCGAGCCGGACGACCTGGACGACCTCCCCCGGCGCACCGGCTCCGTGCGCCCGAGCGACCTTGACCTGTACGGCTGTCGCCCAGCCACGGACGACGACCAGCGCGACCAGATACAACGGGGCGGCCAGGGCGAAGGCGCTCAGGGACCGGGTGGACAGCCGGGCCAGCAGCACCGTGTCCACGAGGTTGACGATGATCTGCGTCAGCCCCGCGACCAGCAGCGGAACCGCCAGCGCCCACAGCCGCCGCATGGACGGCTCGTTCACAGGGCGGCTCGCGCGGCTTCCAGCAGCTCGGTGTCCCGGTCGAGCAGGATGAGCGTGTCCACCCGGGACTCCCGCCAGGCGGCGAGCCGGTCCACGATGGCCTCGACGGGACCGAGCAGCGCGACCTCGTCGAGCAGCCGGTCGGGCACCGCCGCCGCTGCCGCCGCCCTGTCGCCGTCGGCGAAGTGTTTGCGCACGTCGTGCGCCGCGCCCTCGTAGCCCATCTGGGCGACGACGTCGGCGTAGGTGTTGCGGACGCCGGGAGAGGCCGCGCCGATCAGGTGGGCGTACAGGGGCCGCAGCTTGTCACGGCCCTCGGCGACGGTGCGGGCGCGGGCGACGTACAGGATGGGGCAGATCTTCACGGCGTCGCGGGCGCGTCCGGCCCGGGCGAGACCCTCCTCAAGCGGGGCCAGGATCGCGGCCTCGTGCTCGGGGGCGTACATCCCGGACAGCCAGCCGTCGGCGAGTTCCCCGGTGAGAGCGAGGTTGCCGGGGCCGATGGCGGCCAGGTAGATGGGGATGTCCGGGCGCAGCGGGGTCATCTCCGAGCGGACCGGCCTGGCCCGGCCCGTCGATCCCGGCCCCCGGTAGGGAAGCGTGTAGATCTGCCCGTCGTAGTGGACGCGGTCCTCGTGCGCGATGGCCCGCCGTACGATCTCGACGTACTCGCGGGTCCTGCGCAGTGGCCGCTCGTACGGCAGGCCGTGCCAGCCCTCGACGATCCACGGGACCGACAGGCCGAGACCGAGCTGGAAGCGCCCGTTGGACAGCACGTCGAGGGTCATCGCGGCCATCGCCGTGGCCGCGGGGGTGCGGGCGGGGATCTGCATGATCGCGGTGCCCAGTTCGATCCGCTCGGTCACGGCGGCCAGGTAGCCCAGCACGCTGACGGCGTCGGGGCCGTACTCCTCGACGCTCCACACCGAGTCGACGCCGATCCGCTCGGCGTGCCGGATCACCGGGAGCACCCGCTCCATGGGCGCTCCGCCGTACCCCATGGCCAGTCCCAGCCGCATACGCTCCCCCAGGAATGAATAAGGTCAGGCGAACGGCAGGGGCCGTCGCCACAGGTCGTCCTCGGTCAACGGCCCCGGCACCCAGCCACGGGCCACGGGCTCGGTCAGCAGCCGGGTCCCGCCAAGGAACGGGAAGGCCGCCGGGGCGTTGCCGTACAGGCCGGGGACCATGACGCGCGCCACGCTGAGCCCCGCCGCCCGCACGTCGCGGGTCGTCAGGTCCACCGCGTACGGCCGCAGCCCCCGCCCGGCCAGCGACCGCCACGGGCCGACGGTCTCGGCGGGCAGCGGTGGGCCGACGGGGACGCGCAACCGGTCGAGGGCCGCGTCCTGCATGCGTTCGTCGAGATACACCTGGACGTTGACGCGCACGTCGTTGAGGTCGCGCCAGCCGGGCCGCAGTCCGTCCAGGTAGGCGCGGTCGGCGCGATAGGGCAGGTACGGCCGCCGCTCGACGGTGCCGGAGCGGACCCCGCGCCAGAAGCCGCTCTCCTCGTCCAGCAGGTCGAGCCCCGTCTGGTAGGTGCCGATCGCCTCGGTGAACGCCTTGCTCGCCGCCTCCTCCGCGGTGGTACGGCAGGCGCTGCCGAACCCCACGACGTGCCGCCGCGTGTCCTCGACGAACACCGCCGCCACCATCGCGTCGAACGCCGAGGGCACCCGCAGCAGCGACACCGTGAGCCCCGCCTCCGCTGCCTCGTGGAGCGCGTCGGCCAGCGGGCCCTCACCCGGCACGGGGAGGGGGGAGGCGGGGGCGCCGCTCTGCCACCACAGGGTGACCGCGTCGCGTTCCAGCACCTCCCGCAGCGCCGCCTCACGGGCCCGCTCCGGCGAGTCCGCGGCCGCCGTACCGGCCAGCAGGGGGTAGTTGGTCGGCGGCTCGTCCCTGTGAGAGCCACGGAAGTAGTTGACGTAGGCCAGGGAGGCGGGCACCAGGACGTCCCGTCCGTCCTCCAGGTCCACGGCGGAGGTCCAGGCGATCTCCAGGTCGGCCGTCATCGGCGTGAACGGGAAGCCATGGGCGTCGTACTGGCTCTTGGAGTACAGCGCGAAGGTCCGGGGGTCCACGGCGGAGTCGCCCAGGTCGCGATAGGCCGCGCGGGGCAGGTCCTCGGGGACGTGGTTGCCGCAGTAACGTTCGGCAGCCTCGCCGATCGCCGCCCACCGGGCGGCCTCGTCGTCGCCCAGGGTCGCTCCCCCGGTCACCGGGTCGGCCACCCACGGCGTGAGCCGGGGATGATGCGCCAGATAGGCGGAGTAGGAGACCAGGTTCCGTGGGTCCGGCGCGCGTCGCCGGTCCCGCCGTACCCTCCTGACCGGCCCGAACCTGTCGCCGACCAGCAGCCGTTCCCTCCCCTCGTGTTCCCTGGAGGGGGTCGGCGGGCCGCCGGGCAGCGGCAGCACCGGCCGCGCGGTGACCGTGACGGCCTGGCCCGCCTCGATCGTCAGCTCGTGCTCGGGTACGGCGCCGCCCGTGAGGTGCGTCACGACCTCCGCGGCCAGCATCGCCGCCGCGACCTCGACGACCTCGGGGTGGATCTCCCCCTCGTCGTCGGCCGGGGGAAGCTCGCCGGTGGCGGCCAGCAGCCGGGTCCGCGCGTCGCGGTAGGTGACCCCACCGGCCCGGGTGAACGGCCCGACGCGGACCCGTCCCGACTCGGTGTGGGCGCGGTGCCACGGGACGCCCGCCTCGGCCAGCCGGAGGTCGAGGTCGCACCAGTGCTCGTCGGGCAGCCCGACGGCGCACGAGACGACCAGGTCGGCGTCCCCCTCGGTGACGACCTCGCCGACGGCCGCGAGCAGTACGGCTGTCCGCCGCGCGAGCGCGCCCGCTCCCTCGACCAGCACGCGGGGTCGTCGCACCTGTGCTCCTCCAGTCAAGGGTGTGGCCGGGGCCTGGGGAACCCCGGCCCCGGGGTTACTCGTCGTCGTCCTCACGCCACTCGAAGGGCGCGTCGACCGCGGGGGTGTGGGACTTCAGGCACGACTCCGTGCCCTCGGGTTCGTCGAAACCGTGGTGCGCCATGTGCGTCCTCCTTCGGTCGCGCGCATCACCGGCCAACTGCAAGTGATACGCATTTGCGAACTCCTTGCGAAAGCACAATAAGCATGGCGGCCGGGGAAATTCAAGAACTCACTTTCCGGCCAGCGAGCAGTCGTCGCATTTGACCCCGTCGGGCACCCGGTAATAAAGGCAGCAGGTGGTACGGCGAAATGCCAGGGCCGGTGAGGTGATCACGCCTTTCCCGGTCAGGGCGCCGTGGCCGAGCAGGGCGGTGACCAGCCGGGTGGCCGGGGCCGTCAGCTCGGGGCGGGCGGCCACGATCGCCCGGCCCGCCTCGACGAGCGCCGAGGCGGCGTTGCCGTACAGCAGTCCGGGGGCGACCTTGACCCGCAGTCCGGCGGCCAGCGGTTCCAGGTGACCGCGCACGACCATGTTGTACAGCAGGCCCGTGACCTGGTCTTCCGTCTCCGCGTGCCAGCCGGAGACCGTTGGCAGGCGCAGCCTCGGTCCGTCGTCGGCGCGTTCGAGGCGGCGCAGGTCGAGCACCAGGCCATGGCCGAGCACGGTGGCCAGCAGCGGCGACCACAGCCTGGCGGCGTGTCCGAGCTGGGCGATGGAGGCGCCGATCCGCAGTTCTCCGGTGCCGTACCTCGCGGCGACCGCCTCCACCAGGTCGGTGAAACCACGCGCGTAGTCGGCATTCACGTCGTGCCATCCTGCGCCGCCGGCACCGATGTCGATCGCGAAGAAGGAACCGATTTTCGCCACCTCCCCGAGGGCGGTGACAACTGATTCTGAAGACGCCGGTCGAAGTGTTTCCATAGCGCTGTTTCTCCGTTCTCCGGAATCACAGGAACGCATGTCGAAATGGCCGGACCTCACGCCCGGCTGGTTCGAGGAAAAAGGTCAGCTCGTCCCCCGGCTCCCTTCCGCGAAGGGAGCCCTCAGGACGGCAAGCACCTGGATGACGACCCGCTCCTCCCCGGGGAGATCCGCCCCAGCTCATCGAGGAGGCGACCGGGTGAGTCTCCTGGCTCTCGGGTCGATGCTCGTCCCCGTCTTCCCACCCCGTCAGGGGCGGTGACCACGTGGGGATCCGCTCGCCGATCACAGTGGCGGGACCGCGCCGGACTCACACCGGCTTCCTCGTCCCCGCTCGCCTTTCCGCCATCATGACACGAGGCGCCGATCCGCCAAATACCGCAAATATGCCGACATGGCGCCGCCCCATCCGGGGCGGCGCCGTACAAGATCAGACGCCGTGCAGGATCAGAAGTCGGCGTCGAAGCTGACCGAGCCGGTCACGCCCACCTGGTAGGCCGAGACCCGGCGCTCGAAGAAGTTCGACAGCTCCTGCACGTCCTGCAGCTCCATGAACGCGAACGGGTTCTTCGACCCGTAGAGCGGCTCGATGCCGAGCAGGGACAGCCGCCGGTCGGCCACGTGCTCCAGGTAGGAGCGCATGTCGGCGGTCGACATGCCGGGCACTCCCTGGCCGAGCAGGTCCTCGGCGAACTGGGCCTCGCAGTCGACGGCCTCGGCGAGCATCTCCCTGACCTGGGCGACCAGTTCGTCGTCGAACAGGTCGGGCTCCTCCTCGCGCACGACGTCCACGACGTCGAAGGCGAAGGCCATGTGCATGGACTCGTCGCGGAAGACCCAGTTGGTGCCGGAGGCCAGGCCGTTGAGCAGGCCCCGGGAGCGCAGGAAGTAGACGTAGGCGAAGGCGCCGTAGAAGAACAGCCCCTCGATGCAGGCCGCGAAGCAGATCAGGTTGAGCAGGAACGCCCTGCGGTCCTCCCTGCTGCGCAGTTCCCGCAGCTCGCCGAGGGAGTCGATCCAGCGGAAGCAGAACTCCGCCTTGCGCCGGATGGAGGGGATGTTCTCCACCGCCGCGAACGCCTCGAACCGCTCCTGCTCGTCGGGGACGTAGGTGTCGAGCAGGTTCAGGTAGAACTGGACGTGCACGGCCTCCTCGAAGAGCTGCCGCGACAGGTACAGCCGCGCCTCGGGGGCGTTGACGTGCTGGTACAGGTTGAGCACCAGGTTGTTGGCCACGATCGTGTCGCCGGTGGCGAAGAAGGCGACCAGACGGCTGACCAGGTGACGCTCGGCCGCCGACAGCTTGGACAGGTCCTTGAGGTCGGAGTGCAGGTCCACCTCCTCGACCGTCCAGGTGTTCTTGATCGCGTCACGGTAGCGGTCGAAGAACAGCGGGTACCGCATGGGACGCAGGGTCAGGCTCATGCCCGGGTCGAGCAACATCACTGGCACGCCTCACATGACTCGGGGTTCTCCAGGGAGCAGGCGAGCGCCTCCTCCGACTTGTTCACCTGCTCGGCCGCCGCGGCGACGGGCACGGTGGCCTGCTGGATGCGGGTGGCGGGACGGGAACGCAGGTAGTAGGTGGTCTTCAGCTTCGACTTCCAGGCGTACAGGTACATCGAGGAGAGCTTGTCGATCGTGGGCGCGCTCATGAAGAGGTTGAGCGACTGGCTCTGGTCGATGTACGGCGAGCGGGCGGCGGCCATGTCGATCAGCGCCCGCTGCGGCAGCTCCCAGGCCGTGCGGAACAGCAGCCGCACGTCGTCGGGCAGCGCCGTGATGCCCTGGACCGAGCCGTCGGCCTGCTTGATGGCGGCCCTGATCTGCTCGGTCCACAGCCCACGGGTCTTCAGCTCGGTCACCAGCGCGCTGTTGATCTGCAGGAACTCCCCGCTCAGGGTCTCGCGCTTGAACAGGTTGGACACCTGCGGCTCGATGCACTCGTAGCACCCGGCGATCGAGGCGATCGTCGCCGTCGGCGCGATGGCGACCAGCAGCGAGTTGCGCAGCCCGTGGACGGCGATCCGCTCCCGTACGGCGTTCCAGCGCTCGGTCTGGGTGCCCTCGACGCCCCACAGGTCGTGCTGGAGCTTGCCGCGCGCCGCCCACGTCCGCTCGTAGGCGGGGTGGGCGCCGAAGCGCTCGGCCAGCCCGACGGAGGTCTCCAGCGCCGAGAGGTAGATCTCCTCGGAGATCCGGGTGGACAGCTCCTTGGCCTCCGCCGAGTCGAACGGCAGCCGCAGCGCGAAGAGGACGTCCTGCAGTCCCATCACCCCGAGACCGACCGGGCGCCACCTCGGGTTGCTGGCCGCGGCCTGCTCGCTGGGGTAGTAGTTGATGTCGATCACCCGGTCCAGGAAGGTGACCGCGGTGTGGACCGTGGCGCGCAGCCGTACCCAGTCGATGTCGCCGTCGGCCACGTGCGCGGCCAGGTTGACGGAGCCGAGGTTGCACACCGCGGTCTCGCCGTCGTTGGACACCTCGATGATCTCGGTGCAGAGGTTGGACAGGTGCACCACGTTGTCCGGCTCGGCGGCCTGGTTGCACGTCCGGTTGGCGGCGTCCTTGAAGGTCATCCAGCCGTTGCCGGTCTGCGCGAGCGTGCGCATCATCCTGGCGTACAGGTCGCGCGCCCTGACCTGCCGCGTGTGGCGCCCCGCCTGCTCGGCTGCGCGGTAGACCTCGTCGAACGCCTCGCCCCACAGGTCGGGAAGCTCGGGGATCTCGTTGGGGTCGAACAGCGACCACATCTCGTCGGCCTCGACCCGGCGCATGAACTCGTCGGGGATCCAGTTCGCCAGGTTCAGGTTGTGCGTACGGCGGGCGTCCTCACCCGTGTTGTCCCGCAGTTCGAGGAACTCCTCGACGTCCGGGTGCCAGGGCTCCAGGTAGACACAGGCGGCGCCCTTGCGACGCCCGCCCTGGTTGACGGCGGCGACCGAGGCGTCCAGGGTGCGCAGCCACGGCACGATGCCGTTGGAGTGACCGTTCGTGCCACGGATCAGGGCGCCGCGCGAGCGCACCCGGCTCCAGGAGACGCCGATGCCCCCGGCGAACTTCGACAGCTTGGCGATCTGGGCGTACCGCTCGTAGATGGAGCCCAGCTCGTCACGCGGGGAGTCGACCAGGTAGCACGAGGACATCTGGGTGTGCTGGGTGCCCGAGTTGAACAGCGTCGGCGAGCTCGGCAGGTAGGACAGCGACGACATCAGGCGGTAGAAGCCGATCGCCTCCCCCGGCGTCTCGGCCAGCCCGCACGCCACCCGCAGCAGCCAGTACTGCGGCGTCTCCACGACCAGCCGGGTCGACGGGTGCCGCAGCAGGTAGCGGTCGTAGATCGTACGCAGCCCGAAGTACTCGAACCGCAGGTCGGCCGTGGGGTCGATGGCGTCGTCGAGCTTGCGGGCGTTGGCCGCGACGAACGCGGCGGTCGCGTCGCCGATGAGGCCCTCGGCGTGTCCGAGCCGGATGGCCTGGCTGAAGGACGCCACACTCTGGCCGCGTACTTCCTTGTCGATGTAGCCGGACAGCAGCCGCGCGGCCAGGCGCGAGTACTGCGGCTCCTCGCCGATCATCTCGGCGGCGGTCTGGATCGACAGCCTGTCCAGCTCGGCCGTCGTCGCACCGTCGTACAGACCGCTGATGGTCTTGGTGGCCACGCGCAGCGGATCGACGTCGGTCAGGCCGTCGGCCCAGCGCTCGACCGCCCTGACGATCTTGTTGACATCGACGGGTTCCGCGTTGCCGTTGCGCTTGCGGACGTGCATCTGCACATGCCGTGGCGCGGGCTGGTCCCCCTGGTCCGGCGTCATACTGGTCAGGTCCGTCAACGGATCCCCGATGACCGTCACAGCTCTCTCCTCGCGAACTCGGTCATGAACCGAAGGTCCGCGCAGAAGGGCTCCGGCAGGGGCGTCGTACAGCCCTCGCGCCGATGCCGTCGACCGTCCCGCGCGGCCTCGGAGCAGCCGCACGCCCACGATCGCGTACGGCACGGCCGGTAGGTCTTCGGACTCGTGGGCGTGACACGCGTTCCTACTGGCCGTCGCTTCCCAGGTCCGTGACCCAGTGCGTGTGACGGCGGTCGTTCCCACTCACCGCTGCGGGGCAGTCCCGGATTTCCACCGGGTTCCCTCTTGCCTCGACCACCCTGGCTTGGGCGGCCGAACCGACTGCATGGGACACCATATATAGGGCTGATCCAAAAGTCACATCCCATATCTCGTGTTGCGACAAGTTTCCCGCGACGCGCCAACCGCCCGAACCAGGCGGCGGGGCACCAGGCCCGCACAAAGACCCCGGCCCCGGCGTGTATCCGATCTCCACCCTCGCCGCCGTCGCCACGGGCGGTATCTTCACCAACGGCCACCACACACCGGCACCCCAGGGAGCGGTTCATGGAGCGGAACGTGACAGCCGTCGATCTCCAGGCGAAGGCCGAGGCGCTGGCGAAGGAGGGCGTCGTCGGCATCACGATCGCCTGGGTGGACAACAACGGCATCACCCGCTCCCGCACGGTCCCGGTGGACGAGCTGCCGTCCGTCGCCGAACGCGGCGTCGGCGTCACCACGCTGTTCGCGGTCTTCGACTCCCACGACGGCATCACCTTCGGCCACCCGGGGCTGAGCACCCCCTCCGGCGACGTCCGGCTGGTCCCCGTCGCCGACCGGCTCGTACGGCTGGCGGGGCAGCCCGCCTTCGCGTGGGCCCCCGGCAGGCAGGTCGCCGCCGACGGCTCGGCCTGGCCGTACGACCAGCGGGGGGTGCTGGAGCGCCAGGTCGAGCGGGCGGCCGGGCTCGGGCTGGAGTTCCGGGCCGGTTATGAGATGGAGTTCCACCTCAGCCGCACCGAGCCGGGAGCCGCCGAGGTCCTTTCGGGACCGGCCTACGGTCCCCGCGTGCTGCTCGACGTGGACGGTTTCGCCGCCCAGCTCCTGCGCGACCTGCGCGACAACGGGGTGCGGGTCAACCAGTTCCACGCCGAGTACGGCCCGGCCCAGTTCGAGCTGAGCATCGCGGCGGCCGACCCGGTCACCGCCGCCGACCAGCAGGTTCTCGCCCGGCAGACCATCCACGCCGCCGCTGACGCGCACGGCCTGCGGGCGAGCTTCGCTCCCCTGGTCACCACCGAGGGGGTGGGCAACGGCTGGCACCTACACACCTCCCTCTCCCGCGACGGCGTCAACCTGCTGTCCGGGGGCGCCGAGCCGTACGGCATGACCCCCGAAGGGGCCGCCTATCTGGCCGGGCTGCTGCGTGACCTGCCGGCCATCACCGCCGTCACGGCGCCCAGCGTGCCGTCCCTACACCGGCTCAGGCCCGGTTACTTCTCCAGCGCCTTCACCTTCTGGGGGGTGGAGAACCGGGAGGCGGCCCTGCGGTTCGTCCCGGCGACCGACCTGCTCGGCGCCTCGCACGCCAACGTCGAGCTCAAGCCCTCCGACGCCTCGGCCAACCCCTATCTGGCCCTCGGCGTCGTCATCGCCTCGGGCCTGGCCGGGATCGCCGACGGCCTCACCCTGCCGGAACCCGTCCAGGAGGACCCCAGCTCCTGGTCCGCCGAGCAGCGCGACAGGCGGAACATCCACCGCCTGCCCACCACCCCCGAGGAGCAGCGCAGGGCCCTGCTCGGCAACGACCGCGTCCGCGCCGCCCTCGGCGAGGAACTCCTCGGCGCCTTCGCCGCCGTCCGCGCGGCCGACCAGGCGTGGGCCGAGGGCAAGACCATCCAGGACGTGGTGGCCGCCCACCTGTGGCGGTACTGACATGGACGTGCTGGAAGGGGTACGGCGGTTCGCGGGCGCGACGGCGCTGCTCGAACGGCACCGTCGCGCGCTGCCCCAGCCTGACCAGTTGTGCGGTCCGTTCTGGGCGTGGCTCGCCGTGGCCACCCTGACCGGCGAGGACCCTCCTGACCTGCCCACCTTCGCGGTCGCGGCGGGCACCGCCGTCTGGCCCCACGACCTGCCCTCGGCCCGTCCCGTCGGCGAGCCCTCACGCACCGACGCCTGGACGGGCGTGTCGCGGGCCGCCGACGTGGAGGGCGCGGGCACCTCGGCGCCCGGGGTGGGGGCGGCCGTCGAGGAGTTGTCCTCGGGGGCCGTTGCCGCGGTCCCCGCGACCGGCGTGTGGACCCCCGGCGGGCTCCTCGCCCTGCTCGACGCCCTGCACGAGCGAGGCCGCCCCGCCGTACCCGTCGCGAACCTCTCCACCGGCCCACTGTGGGGATCCAGGCCGACGCGGGACCAGATCGACAACTATCTCCGGACCGGGGACTTCACCCTCGGGCCGTCCGCCGACTGGCGGGTGGGGCACTTCACCGCACTGTGCGGCACCCTCCCCGGGGACCGGGGAACCCTGGTCGCCGTCGCGGACACCTATCCCAGCCTCGGCGACCAGGGTCTTCACCTGCAGCCCGTGGAGAACCTCGCCACGGCCCTCGCACGGAGTCACCCACGAACCGGCGGCGTTCTGCTGGCCGTACTGGCCGACGACCGGGAAGCCGTCCGCGACCTGGTGCTGGAAGCCCACCTGGAACCCACCTGGTGGGACAACGGCACTCCTTTCCAGCGCGGTTAGCCTTTGATCGCCCTGCGGGTGTCGGCGCCCTTCCTGATGGTGACCCTGCGCGGCCTGGCCTTCTCCAGCACCGGGATGCGGACGGCCAGGACGCCGCTGTCGTAGGCGGCCTCGACCGCCTCGGCGTCCAGGTGCTCCGACAGGTAGACGCGCCGGGTGAAGGTGCCCATCGACCGTTCGCGGACGAACAGCCGCTCGTCCTGGGCGTACTTCTCCTCCCTCCGAGCGGAGACCGACAGCACGCCGCGGTCGACGGTGACCTCGATCGAGTCCGGGTCGATGCCGGGCAGGTCGAAGCGCAGCACGACGTCGTCGGCGCGCCGGATGCCGTCCATCGCCATGGTGGCACCGTCCTGGCCACCCGCCTGGCGGACGATCCGGTCGAACTGCCGCTCGAACTCCTGCACGAAGGGGTCGATCGACGTCAGCAACATGGACCATCACCTCCGGGGAAAACTGCTCCTCACGCAAGAGGAAACCTACAAGCTGAGTTATAGATAATCTCCCGCCGGACTGTCAAGCCGTCGCCGGACGGTATGCGATCGATCAAGGAGCGTGTCGCCTTCCGGGGACGCCGGAGGTGATCGCGTAGCGTCACGGCATGCCGGTGAAGGTGTCCGTCGGGTTCCGCACGCTCACGGCCTGCGCGGCGGCGGTGATCGTGCTGTGGGGAACCAGGCAGCTCAGCGCGATCGTCGCCCCGGCGTTCCTGGCGCTCACCCTGACGATCGCGGTGAGCCCGCTGCGCGACCGGCTGCGAGGCTGGGCCGCGGCCTTCGTCCCCCTCGCCGTCATCCTGCTCGCGCTGTGCGCCCTCGGCGCGGCCATGGTGGTCTCCGTGGCACGGTTCGTCGCCCTTGTCCCGCGATATGCCGACCAGTACCGGCGCCTGCTGTCGTCCGTCGGTACGGCCCTGCGCGACCTCGGCGTCGACCAGTCCCAGATCAGGAACGCGCTGAGCGGCATCGACCCCGACCGTATCGTCCGGGCGGCGCAGAGCCTGCTGTCCGGATTCGCCGGAACGGTCTCGGCGGTGGTGGTGACGATCCTGGTCCTGTACGGCATGAGCCTGGACGCTGTCGTCTTCCGGCGGACCACCGGTGCCCTCGTGGCCCAGCGCCCCGACCTGGTGACCGCGTTGCGGGGATTCGCCCGTGACACCTGCTCCTACCTGGTGGTCTGCACGGTCTTCGGGCTCATCGTAGCGGTGCTCGACACGGCGGTCCTCGCGCTGCTCGGGGTGCCGTTGCCGCTGTTGTGGGGGCTGTTGTCGTTCATCACGAACTACATCCCCAACGTCGGTTTCGTCATCGGGCTGGTCCCCCCGGCCGTGCTGGCGCTGCTGGACTCCGGGGTGGCCACGATGGTGTGGGTGGTCGTGGCCTACTGCGTGCTGAACTTCGTGATCCAGTCGGTCATCCAGCCGAAGTTCGCCGGGCAGTCGGCCCACCTGTCCGTCACGGTGACCATGCTCTCCCTGTTCGTATGGACCTGGGCGCTGGGGGCGCTCGGCGCGATCCTGGCGGTGCCGCTCAGCTCCTTCGCCCGTGCCGTACTGCTGGACGCCGACCCCGCCACGGCCTGGGCCTCCCCTCTCGTCACCGGCACCGACCCGGGTCATAAAAGATGATTTTTGGGTTTTCCTGGCCTTATTCCGGATGACCGGGGGCACCACGCTTCCATGGCAGACCTTCCCTTTCACGACCGGGCCGACTTCGACAACGCCGACCGCGGCTTCGTCGCGAAACTCTCCCCGGCCCTCGTGAGGGGAGCCGACGGCGAGGTCGTCTGGGACAACGACGTCTACGCCTTCCTTGACGGCGACTGCCCACAGGACGCCCACCCGAGCCTGTGGCGACAGGCGCAACTGTGCGCCAAACAGGGCCTGTTCGAGGTGACCGACGGCATCTACCAGGTGCGCGGCCTGGACCTGTCGAACATGACGATCGTCGAGGGCGAGACCGGCGTCATCGTCATCGACCCGCTCGTCTCCACCGAGTGCGCCGCCGCCGCGCTCCGGCTCTACCGCGACCACCGGGGCGAACGCCCGGTCACCGGCGTCATCTACACCCACTCCCACGCCGACCACTTCGGCGGAGTCCGCGGCGTCACCGACGGCACCGGAATCCCCATCCTCGCCCCGGCCCACTTCATGGAACACGCCGTCGCCGAGAACGTCTACGCGGGCACCGCCATGAACCGCAGAGCCCTCTACATGTACGGCCAGCGCCTGCCGCGTTCTCCCGAAGGCCAGCTCGGCTGCGGCCTGGGCATGGGCACCTCGGCGGGAACCGTCACCCTCATCCCGCCCACCGTGGACATCACCCACACCGGGCAGGAGGAGACCATCGACGGGGTGCGGATCGTCTTCCAGCTCACCCCCGGCACCGAGGCCCCGGCGGAGATGAACTTCCTCTTCCCCGACCACCGCGCCCTGTGCATGGCCGAGAACGCCACCCACAACCTGCACAACGTCCTCACCCTGCGCGGCGCGGTGGTCCGCGACGCCCGCGTCTGGGCCCGCTACCTGGACGAGGCGATCACCCTGTTCGCCGACCGGGCCAACGTCGCCTTCGCCTCCCACCACTGGCCGACCTGGGGCAGGGAGGACATCGTCCGGTTCCTGTCGCAGCAGCGCGACCTGTACGCCTACCTGCACGACCAGACCGTACGCCTGCTGAACCACGGCCTGACCGGCATCGAGATCGCCGAGACCATGCGGATGCCACCCGCCCTGGAACGGGCCTGGCACACCCACGGCTACTACGGCTCGGTCAGCCACAACGTCAAGGCGATCTACCAGCGCTACCTGGGCTGGTTCGACGGCAACCCGGCCCACCTGTGGGAACACCCACCCGTCGAGCAGGCTCGACGCTACGTCGAGTGCCTGGGCGGAACCTCGGCCGTCATCGCACACGCCCGCCGCTACATCCAGGAAGGCGACCTCCGCTTCGCCGCCACCCTCCTCAACCACGCCATCTTCGCCACCGACCCCCACTCCGACGCCAGGTACGGCGAGCACCGCACCGAACACCGCTCTGAGCACCGCGGGCGCGACGAGCACGACGCGGCGCACCACGCCGAGGCTCGCTCGCTGCTCGCCGAGGTCTACACCCGCCTCGGGCACGGCGCCGAGAACGCCACCTGGCGCAACTTCTACCTGACCGGCGCCGCCGAGCTGGCCGACGGCCCCGCCGCGGGCACGGCAGACACCACCTCACCGGACATGCTCAGCGCGCTCAGCGTGGAGCAGGTCTTCGACTCCCTCGCCATCCGCGTCAACGGCCCCGACGCCTGGAACGAGCGCTTCACCATCGACTGGTACCTCACCGACCTGGACGAACACCACAGCACCACGCTGTCCAACGGCGCCCTGACCCACCGCCGAACCCCCTCCGGCGACGGCGCCGACCTCACCCTCCGACTGACCAGACAGCAACTGTTCGACCTGCTCACCACCGGCGCCCCCGGCGCCCTCGCCCACATCGACCACGACGGCGACCCCACTCCCCTACAACGCCTGGCCACCATCCTGGACACCCCCACCCCGAACTTCCCCATCGTCACGCCCTGATCGGGTTCCGCATCTCACGCTGGGGTGCCTGGGTTTTTCCGGACAGTCGGCTCGTGGGTGAGTAACGCTCGGTGAACGCTTACCGTTCAGGGCAGACCGATGTGCTGGGGTTGGGTAGCGCTCGGCGGGGTTGGGCCGATAAGCCATGGAGGCCGTAAGAGGGGCCGGGATGCCACTCGACTTCGGCCTCTGCTGTCGCACGCTATGTCGGCTGTCGTATCGCACGGTCAGGAGCAGTGTGAGCCACCACGGTGAGCAACTCCCCGAGCTGTCTGAACTGCCTGAACTGGATGGTCATGTCCTGCTGCCCGAGCAGATCGCCGCTGCCCAGAACGGGGTGCGCGGCTGGGTGCGGCAGGCGGCGTCCCAGTCCGCGCGGGGAGTGGGCTGGGCGAGCCCGCGGGCGCTGCTGGCCGCGCTGTGCGCGAGCGCACTTGCTCCCCTGGCCCTGGCCGAGCCGGGCCTGGCGGTGGCGGCGGCCGGGATCAACGTGGTCGGCTCGGTCGGGGAGAATCTGTTGTCGGGCCTCATCGGCTCCTACCTGGCCGCTGCCCGCGCCAAAACCAGCCTCAGAACCCCCGGTGATACCCGTGCCGCTGCCCAGCCGGCCGACCGGGTGCGGCAGGTGGAGCGGGAACTGACGGCGCAGTTGGAGAAGGCCCTACAGGCCGGAGACGCGCACGCCGATGCCCTCGCCGAGACGCTGGGGAGGGTGCTGGCCGAGGTCGAGGTCACCCAGGTCGTGATCGGTGAAGCAGTCGCCCAGGGACATGCCCGGCTGCTGGAGGAACTGATGACAGCCTTCGTCGAGCTCGGCCGGCAGATCGCGGCGCTGGCACCGATGCTGAGATTGCTGTACGTCGAAGTGGCCCGGATCCAGCAGACCCTGTACCGGCAAGATGCCGAGCATCGCTTCGACCGCGCCCAGACACAGCAGCAGATCGCCCTGCTGACGGTGATGCGTGAACAGTTGAGCGAGCTGGCAGTCCGCCCACCTGGCGGCACCTCCGCTGCACTGCTGGGCGCGAGCGGCACGGCGTGGGCGGGCGGGTGCCCGTATCAGGGGCTGGAGCCGTTCGGCCCAGCCCAGGCGGACCTGTTCTACGGGCGAGGCCAGGCCACCGCCCGGCTGACGGCGATGGTCACCGTCCCCCGCGAAGGCGGGCTGATCGTGGTGATCGGGGCCTCTGGGGAGGGCAAGTCCTCCCTGTTGCACGCCGGACTACTGCCTGCGCTGACCACCCCCGCCTCCTCGTCCGCCGGTGGCCCTGGTGGCCCTGGTGGCCCTGGTGGCCCTGGTGGCGCGAAATGGGTGCCGGTGACCTTCACCCCCGGGCAGCGGCCGCTGCAGGAGTTGGCCACACAGTTGGCGGTGCGCTGTGGCGCCGACCCCGACACCGTGCTGGCCGAGCTAGGCCGCGACCCGTCCCGGGCCAGGGAGCGGGCCTACCAGGTGCTGGCCGCCGAACGGATCCGCCGCCACCAGCAGGGCGCGACCGGTGACGGCCCGCAACGCCTGGTCGTGGTCGTCGACCAGTTCGAGGAACTGTTCACCCTGACCTCGGGAGAGCACGCCGAGGAAGCGGAGACGTTCGTCGTCGCTCTGGAGGCGATGACCGTCGGCACCGGAAGCGGGGCCGCTCCGGTGCCTTCCGCCCAGCCGGAACGCGCGGCCGGTGAGCAGGCAGGCAGACCGGCACCGGGGGTCGTGGTGGTGGCGATGCGCGGAGACTTCGTCGAGCGGTGCGCCGCTCACCCGGTGCTGGAGCGGGCGTTGCAGGAGCGGATGTTCGTGCTGGGCCCGATGAACGAGCCGGAACTACAGCGGGCGATCACCGGCCCGGCCGCCGCAGCCGGGGCGAGTGTGGAAGACGGCCTGGCCGAGCAGGTGGTGCGGGAACTGGTCGGCCACCTGCGCCTGCCCGCGGGCGGGATCGGCCTCACAGGGCTGACGGGGGCGTTGCCGCTGCTGTCGATGGCGATGGTGCGCACCTGGGATCAGCGCGAAGGCGGGAAGCTGACCCGGCAGGGCTACGATCGCTCCGGCGGCGTCGCCTCGGCTGTGGAAGCCACCGCCAAAGAGGCCTTCGACTCCCTCACCCCCCGGCAGCAGGCCATCGCTCCGCGTCTGATCCTGGCGTTGACGATCACGGGCGCCGACGGGCAGGTCAGCCGACGCCGCGCCACCATGGGTGAGTTGGCCGCCTTGTGCGCACCCGAACCGCCTGAACTGGCCCGGCAGGTGGTCGAGGTGTTCACCGCCGCCCGGCTGATGATCACCGGCCCTGTGCTCCGGCCCCCCGACCCGGCCCAGACAACGGAGGCGGTATCCGCTGATCCCGCGTCGGAGGCCACCGCCAACGTCTCCCCGGCGCCCGAGACTCCTGAGACGGCGGGGGGAGCCAACGCGGTCGAACTCGCCCACGACGTACTGCTGACCGCCTGGCCGCTACTGCAGGACTGGTTGGCCAGCGAGAGCGCTGACCGGGCCCTGCACGGGGAGATCGTTCGAGATTCCACCAAATGGGACCAGCGTCGCCGGGATGCGTCGTTCCTGTATCGCGGGGTTCGTCTGCAAGCCGCCCAGGAGGCCATCACCCGCTGGCGGGCTGACCCGGACCGCTACGACGGATTCGACCTGTCCCACTCTGTGGAGGCGTTTCTGCACGACGGCGCCCGTACCGCCGCTCGGACTCGACTCCGCCGGCAGGGGATGTCCGCGGTCTTGGCCGGGCTGCTGGTGATCACGAGCATCGCCGCAGTGGCCGCGGCACTCTCCAGCCAAGATGCCAATCAGCAACGCGCGTTGGCGCTGGCTCGCAGTGCCCAGGCCGCCTCTCGGGAGGCGGCCACCTACAGCCAAGCCCTGCCCGGCATCCCAGAGACATCGGCGCGGCTGGCCGCTGCGGCGCAAGCCATCGCCGATACCGACGAAGCTCGAGCGAGCATGGCCGCTCTCCTCAGCAGACCTGCACGTGCTGTCCTGACCAAGCACACCAGTACGGTGTTCTCAGTGGCTTTCAGTCCGGGTGGCGCCCGCCTGGCCTCCGCCGGAGGCGATGGCGTCGTGTCGATCTGGAATGCGACGACTGGCAGGCAGAGTGACGCTGACGATCTCCTTGAGGGTGGAACGTTACGCTCGGTAGCCTTCAGCCCGGACGGTAAGTACCTGGCCATCGCCGGAGACGACGGCACGGTGTCGATCCGAGGTGTGGCCAACGCTGGGCAGATCGGTAATTTCCTCATCGGGCACACCGGCGGGGTGTACTCGGTGGCGTTCAACCGAGACGGCACCCGCCTCGCCAGCGCCGGAGACGACAAAACCGTACGCCTCTGGGATACGGCCACCGGCAGGCAAATCGGCGCGCCCCTCACCGGACACACCGGCGGGGTGTACTCGGTGGCATTCAGCCCAGACGGCACCCGCCTCGCCAGCGCCGGAGACGACAAAACCGTACGCCTCTGGGATACGGCCACCGGCAAGCAAGTCGGCGCGCCCCTCACCGGACACATCGGTGTGGTGTATTCGGTGGCGTTCAGCCCGGACGGCACCCGCCTGGCCAGCGGCGGAGACGACACCACCGTGCGGATCTGGGATACGGCCACCAACCAACAAAGCGGCACCTTCCTTACTGGGCATACCGGTGTGGTGTATTCGGTGGCGTTCAACCATGACGGCACCCGCCTCGCCAGCGCCGGAGCTGACAAAACCGTGCGCGTCTGGGATACGGTCACCAACCAACAGATCGGTGCCCCCTTCACCGGGCACACCGGTGTGGTGTATTCAGTGGCGTTCAGCCCGGACGGCACCCGCCTGGCCAGCGGCGGAGACGACACCACCGTGCGGATCTGGAATGCAGCCACCAACCAACAAAGCGGTGCCCCCCTCGCCGGGCACACCGGTGTGGTGTATTCAGTGGCGTTCAATCAAGACGGCACCCGCCTCGCCAGCGCCGGAGGCGACAAAACCGTGCGGATTTGGAATGCAACCATCGGAAAACCGGCCGGCCAGCCTCTCACCGGACACACCGGTGTGGTGTATTCGGTGGCGTTCAGTCCAGACGGCACCCGCCTCGCCAGCGCCGGAGACGACAAGACGGTGTGGAGCTGGAATGTGGCTGCCAACAAACCGACTGGCGCTCCCGTCGCCAAATACGCCAGCACAGTGCTCTCGGTGGCGTTCAGTCCAGACGGCACCCGCCTGGCCAGCGGCGGAGGCGAAATCACCGTGCGGATCTGGAACTCAGCCACCGGCAAACCGACCGGCGCCCCTGTCGTCAGGCAAATCAACGGGGTGTATTCGGTGGCGTTCAGCCCGGACGGCACCCGCCTGGCCAGCGCCGGAGCTGACACCACCGTGCGGATCTGGGATACAGCCACCGGCAGGCAAATCGGCGCCCCCCTCACCGGACACACCGGCCGGGTGTACTCGGTGGCATTCAGCCCAGACGGCACCCGCCTCGCCAGCGCCGGAGACGACACCACCGTGCGAATCTGGGACACGGCCACCGGCAGACAAATCGGCGCCCCCCTCACCGGACACACCAGCGGGGTGTATTCAGTGGCGTTCAGCCCAGATAGCACCCGCCTGGCCAGCGGCGGATACGACAAGTCGGTGCGGATCTGGGATACGGCCACCGGCAGGCAAATCGGCACTTCCCTCACCGGTCACACCAATACCGTGTTCTCGGTGGCGTTCAGCCCAGACGGCACCCGCCTGGCCACCGCTGGAGGCGATGGCATGGTACGGATCTGGAACGTCGGTTTACCGTATGATCCCCAGGCCCTCCTGCGAGCGGTGTGCAGCATCGCAGGCCGGTCCTTCACCCCCGAGGAGTGGCGGCAATACATTCCCGGCGAGCCCTACCATCAGCCCAACTGCCCGGCCTCTCGATAAGGTCAGGCGCTCTCGCTTGCCGTACTTGCCCACCATTCGCGGACGCGTTCTGCTCGTCGTCGCCGGTGAGTTTCAGGCACCTCGACCACGACGGCAACCCCACTCCCTACAACGCCTGGCCGCCGTCCTGGACACCCCCTGAAGTCCGCCTTTCTCCGAAGTACGGACGTCGTCGTTGTCGCCACCACGGCCAATCAGGCGAGGCATACGGATCCGGCGTCGTCCTGGCGAGGAAGCTCCTGTCAATGGGAAGCACCAGGCCATAGAGGTACGGCCTGGCCCAGTGGGGCAGGGCGACGAGCGCCCTTTCGAGTTCCCCGCGTGGATCGACCTCCCAGGCGCACCCAGCGCATGAGCACGTGGGGAGGAGCTTGGCTGAGGTGCCGGGGATGACGTCCTGTGCCCAGGCCAACAGCCTCGCGGCCACCTCGCCCGGCTGCAGGAGGGTGTGTTCCAGGGCGATCACCGCGGCCATGGGGTGGGCGGTGAGACCTGGCACCTGGTGAATCGAGACCCTGTGGGTTCCGCACCGCACCCTGCGTGCGCGGACCTCGGAGGGGCGCCTACGCGGCATGGTTCTTTCTGATCGACATCATGCGGCGATGGTCGCACTACTCGTCCTCGTAGCTCCACCTCTCGATCGTCCAAGGAGCCGACGGCGACACCCTTCGAGCCGCGTACCCGCGGGGCAGATCGGCGGTCTCCTCGATGCTGGGATCGCGTTCCACCAGGTGACGAACGTGGCTGATGAGCAGGACCTCGGGATCGCTCGCGTCGGTCACGGCGTCCCCGATCAGCCAGTCATCGTCGTCATCGTGGATCACGACGAGCACGGGAAACTCTCCGCTGAGGACCGTACGTTGCACGACAGCCCCAAGCTCGGAAGGGAACTTCCCGCCGTCGAAGGGAAACGGCACCCGCCTGACTATCTCGCTCATGCCTCACAGGCTCCCAGAGGAATCACGGCCGTCGGCCAGCGCTTTCCCAGACCGGTGCTTTCGCCTGAATACCGATCAGATCCTCGGTCCTCACCACCGCTTCTCCACCTCACGCTTTGGGGCGTGCCGTTCTGCGTTCGAGTCTTTCCGCGAACTCCGTCCATGCCGCGGCACTTTCCCTGGCCAGCTGGCTGACCTGGCTGATGCGGTGTTCGGGGATCACGGCGACCAGTTGCTCCCGGATCGACGTGAGCTGGGCGTTCACGCTGAGCATCCGAAGAAGGAGCCTGCCGTGCTCCCTGGACCGGAGGGAAGGGTCCCTGATCAGGGTCTTCAGTGACGACCTTCGGCGGGGAGGGGATTCGGGGGCGGTGTCCGGGAGCGGAATGTCCGCGGTGACCGGCCGCTCGCGCGAGGCCGAGGCTGGTCGCGCGTCAACGGACCGTCGCAGACCCGGTAACGGTCCCTCCCCGCGTTCAAGGCGGTTGCGGACGTCCCGGACCGTGCCCGGTGAGATGCCCGCCTGCTCGGCGACCTTCCGCAGCGAGGCACGCGGCTCCTTCGTGAGGAGTTCGGCCGCGCGGATCCGGCCCGTCGAGCTGTCCAGCGGACGGACCCGGCCGTCGTTCCCCAGCCGCGCCTTCGGCGAGGCGTCCTCGGGGAGTGCGGTACGGCGGATGCCGCTCACCGTCCGAGCGGACAGCCCTGCGACCTTGGCGATCATCCTGTCTGACCAGTGGGGATACGTCCGGACGATCCGTACGGCGGCCGCGGCCCGGTCATCGGCGGAGAGCGGCAGGCCATGAGTGATGTTCTCCTTGACGGCGACCACGAAGGCCTCGCGCTCGTCACCGTCGAAGAACCGCACGCTTATGGTCTCGTCCCCCCGCAGCATCGCCGCCCGCAGCCGGTGCATCCCGTCCACGATCCGCCGGGTGGACCGGTGCACGATCACCGGGGGCAGCGCGGTCTCCACGCTGGAGAGCAGGCGTACGTGCTGGAGATCCTCTCCCCCGCTCCGCGGCGTGTCCGCCGAGAGCAGCTCACGAACGGGAACCGTCTGAACTTCAGAAAGCCTGGAACGGTAGTCCTCATCCAACGCTTCCCCCTGAGACCGGGTCACACTCGACGAGGCGGCCGTCTCGATCCGCGTAACCAATGCGTGTCTCCCATCTGAAAAACCCCGACCCGCTTTTCCGCTCCCACCCCGGATTGACCGGCGAACTCCCCACCGACCCCGGTCATCCCCGTCCCGCAAGAGCCACGTGCAGCATTTCAGACAACACTCTTGATCTTGTCCTAGCGATTATCTCTCCCGCACACCGGCACCCCCTTACCGCAGGTACGCGCCAACGAGACACTGGATGTCAGCCCAAACGAAAACCCCGAAGTCACCTGAAGCGACGCCTCCTGCAGTGCTCATTCACCAGCCAGGCGAACTCGACTTCTGAATTCCACAGCACGTAACCGGCATGAACCGTTCACGTTGTCGTCACGACCATGCCACTGTCCGCCAGGACATCATTCAATGGGACAGAGTCCTGCTGTCAAAAACGGTGTGCGAAGCCGTACCGCGTGGCCACCCGACGTGATCGAGGATGCTCGGCTCATCGTCCATGATGAGCCGAGCCTGGTTAATTCTGTTGCGGGGTGGAGGACCGTTCACCATGCTCGGCGGGATGAACGTCCCCTATCGGCAGATCCGGGCTGACTTCGGTGAGGAGGCTGTCACGGTCTATCAGGCCTATGATCCGGCCATCGCGGATCCGGCTGTCGCGGCGCAGCGGTTCGTGGCGCCTTTCAAGCGTGAGCGGATGACCTGGATCAAGCCGTCCTTTCTGTGGATGATGTATCGCTGCGGTTGGGCCACCAAGGCCGGACAGACCAGGGTTCTGGCCGTCGAGATCAGTCGGGAAGGGTTCGAGTGGGCGCTTGGGCACTCCTGCCTCAGCCATCCCGACGGGGAAACGGATCCCGAGGCGTGGCGGAGGCGGCTGCGGGAAAGTCCGGTCCGGGTCCAGTGGGATCCCGAACGCGACCCGCACCACAATGCCCTGCCGTACCGGTCGATCCAGGTTGGGCTTTCCGGGGAGGCCGTCGCCCGTTATCTCGACCGGTGGACTCTGCGGATCACCGATCTGACCGACCGGGTTCACGACATCCGGCGGGCGCTGCGCGACGGGCGGGACGTCACGGGCATGCTGCCCGTGGAGCGTCCCTATCCCCTGCCTGAGGAACTCGCCCAAGTCATCGGCTCCTGTGTGAGAAAGCCCGATGCGTGAGAAAGCCTGGTGTGTGAGAAAGCCCGATGCGTGAGAAAGTCCGGCCCGAATCCAGCGGGATCCTGGGTGTGATCGCACCACGGCGCCCCGCCGTACCGGACCGTGAGACAGCCTGACCTCGCCGCCGACACGCGGCGAGGTCAGGCCACTACACCTAATCGAGGACGGACAGCACCGTGCCCGTTCCCACGGTCAGGCCGCCCTCGCGGATCGCGAAGCTCAGGCCGGGCTCCAGGGCCACCGCCCTGCCCAGTTCCACGACGGCCTCGACCGTCTGCCCCGGAGCGGCCGGGGCGTCCAGGTCGATCTGGCCGGGGACGTCGGTCGTCCTGAGGTAGAACTGCGGCCGGTAGCCGCCGGAGACGGGGCTGTGCCGTCCGCCCTCGGCCGTCGTGAGCAGGTAGATCCTGGCGACGAGACGCCGGTGGGCGCTCTGCGAGCCCGGTACGGCCAGCACCTGGCCCCTGCGCACCTGCTCACGCCGTACACCACGCAGAAGCACCGCGGCGTTGTCACCCGCCTCACCCCGGTCCATGGTCCTGCCGAAGGTCTCGACGCCGGTCACCACCGCGGTGAGGTCCGCGTCGAAGCCGACGACCTCGACCGTCTCGCCGACCTTGACCGAGCCGCGCTCGATCGCCCCGGTGACGACAGTTCCCCGCCCGGTGACGGTGAGCACGTTCTCCACCGGCATGAGGAACGGCGCGTCGACGTAGCGGACCGGGACCGGGATATGGTCGTCCACCTGCCGCAGCAGCGTCTCGACGGAGGCCGTCCACTCGGGGTCGCCCTCCAGCGCCCGCAGCCCGGACACCCTGACCATGGGCACGTCGTGGTAGCCGTGCTCGGCCAGCAGTTCGCCGAGCTCAAGCTCGACCAGGTCGGCCAGCTCGGGGTCGGCGCCGTCGGCCTTGTTCAGCGCGACGACCAGGTGCTCGACCCCGACCCGCCTGGCGAGCAGCACGTGCTCGCGGGTCTGCGGCATGACGCCGTCCTGTGCGGAGACCACCAGGATGGCCCCGTCGAGCTGCGCCGCCCCCGTGATCATGTTCTTCACGTAGTCGGCGTGGCCGGGCATGTCCACGTGCGCGTAGTGACGGGTGTCCGTCTCGTACTCGACGTGCGAGATGTTGATCGTGATGCCCCGCCGCGCCTCCTCGGGCGTGCGGTCGATCTTCTCGAACGGCGTGTACGTCGCGCGGCCCCGCTCGGCGAGCACCCTGGTGATCGCGGCGGTCAGCGTGGTCTTGCCGTGGTCGACGTGACCCATGGTGCCGATGTTGAGGTGCGGCTTGTTCCGCACGTAGGCCTGCTTGGCCATGATCCCTTCCCTGAAGACCTGGAGGTTCTTGTGACCCGATGTGGGGCGACAACCTCTCCCCGCCGGGTCACCTCAGGACTCACGGGAAGAGGTCAACGCTCCAGGCCGTCGCAGGCACGCCCAAGAACACCCGCGACGGCGAGCGTCTTCTGGAAGGCGTGACGGGACATGGACATCATGGTGGCCCAGTACGGCGAAGCACCGCAACGGATTATGCGACCAGGGCGGCGGCTCCCAGCGCGTGTTCGACGGCCACCTCGTTGAACGCCCGGATCGCCGCCGTCTCCGCCGCCTTCGCCCAGGCCAGGCCGAGGATCGAGGGAGGCAGTCCCGTGACGGGGACGAAGCTGATGTCCGGGCGCCGGTAGTGGAGCGCCGTGGGGGTGCAGAACAGCATGCCGCCCCGGTTGAGCGTCACCTGGGTAAGCCCCTCCTGACAGGTGACCACCGCACCGGCCCGGGGAATGGGGCGGCCCGAAGGGGTGAAGAACGGCGCCATCCGATCGGCCCACACGCGGGGGGCCGGGCCGTCCAGTCCGATCAGGGCCACGTCCACCAGTTCCTCCACGTCGATGTGCGAACGCCCGGCCATCGGGTGGCGTGCGGAGACACCGAGCTGGTAGGAGACCCGGTTCAGCTCCTCGCCCGTCACCAGGTCGGGCTCGTCGATCGGGAGCAGTGAGAAGGCGATGTCCACCTCCCCGGACCGCAGCTTCCCGAAGGGGTCGGAGAGCGTGATCTCCACGAGCTCAACCTCACACTCTGGATACCGGCGTTCGAAGGCCCGCACGCTGCCGACGACGACGTCCGTCGGCGTGGCCAGGAAGCCGACCCTGATCACGCCCGTCACCTCGCGGGCCGCCGCCTTGACCCGGTTGACCGCCTCCGCGAGGCCGTCGTAGGAGGGCCGCAGGTCGGCGAGGAAACGCTGGCCGAGCGGCGTGAGGCTCACGCGCCTGCTGGTGCGCTGGAAGAGCCGGCCGCCGACCCTGGTCTCCAGGGAGCGCATGAGCTGGCTCACCCGGCCGGGTGACAGGTAGAGGCGGTCAGCCGTACGCGCGAAGTGCAGTTCCTCGCTGAGCACGACAAAGCACTCCAGTTCCCTGAACTCCACCTTCACCCCCGTATGTTCGCTTAGCTCACCTAAACCAAGCCTTCGAGCTTCGTCATTGTTCCCGCCGACGACCGGCAGAAGGCTGGTCGCATGACCATGACTGACGTTTCCGCCGTCACGCGGGCGCGCTGGCTCGCCGTGTTCTCGGTCGCGGTGGGCACCTTCACCATCGTGACCAGCGAGATGCTCCCCGTCGGCCTGCTGACCTCGATCGCCACGGACCTCGGCGTCTCTGACGGTACGGCGGGGCTGACGATGACGGCTCCCGGACTGGTCGCCGCCATCTCCGCGCCCGTGCTGGCGATCACCACCCGGCGGCTCGACCGGCGCGTCATGCTGCTGGGACTGGTGGCGCTGCTGTCGGTGGCGAACCTGGCGGGCGCGTTCGCGCCGAACTACCTAGTCATGATGGCCGCGCGGGTGCTGACCGGGGTGAGCATCGGCGGATTCTGGGCCTTCGCGGCCGGGCTCGGCCTGCGGCTGGTGCCCGAGGCGTCCGTCGGACGGGCCACGTCGATCATCCTGGCCGGGGTGTCGGTGGCGTCGGTGCTCGGGGTGCCCCTGGCGACGTTCATCTCGTCGTTCGCGGGGTGGCGGACCGCGTTCGCGTCCATGGGGGCGCTGGCCCTGGCCCTCATCGTGCTGCTGGCCGTCACCCTGCCGCCCCTGCCCGGCGAACCCCGGGAGCGCGGGTCCGAGCCGTCGCCCGCCCGGAGGCTCTCCGGCTCGCTCAAGATCGTCCTTGTCCTGACGGCCCTGATCGTGTCCGGCCACTTCGCGGCCTACACCTACGTCCGGCCGTTCCTGGAGCAGGTCTCACACGCCGGTCCCGCCTTCGTCAGTGCCGCTCTGCTGCTGTACGGCGCGGCGGGCGTGGCCGGGAACTTCGTGGCGGGCGCGTGGGCGGCCAGGAACCCCAGGCCGGTCCTGATCACGCTGGCCCTGCTGATCGCGCTCGCCACGGCGGCGCTTCCCCTGGTCGGCCTGCCTCTGGTCATGCTCGTGGTGTGGGGCCTCGGCTACGGCGGCGTCGGGGTGGCGCTGCAGCTCTGGATCCTCCGCTCCGGCGACGGCGAGATGGGCACGGCGTTCTTCGTCGGCGTCTTCAACGTCTCCATCGCGCTCGGCGCGTTCGTCGGCGGCCGGATCGTGGACGGGGTGTCGCTTCCCGGGGTGATGTGGGTGGGAACCGCGCTCGCCCTGGTCGCCGTGGCCGTCACCGCCGCCTTCGGCAGGACCAGGACGGCCTGACCGGGGTGCCGATGCCCTGTTCGAGGGCATCGGCACGGCGTGGCTACCAGTTCCTGATGACTCCGCCGTAGTAGTGCCTGATGGTGGAGTACTTCATGGCGTAGTGGAGATACTTCGCGGCCCCGCCCCCGTAGGACCTGCGCTCGAACCCGACGTGCGTGCCGTGGGCGTCGACGTTGCCGTTGTCGATGGTGTAGACGGGGGAGCCGGAGTCGCCGCCCCACGTCATCTGGCTGCCGTTGTCCCGCTCGTACGCCATCAGGTGCTGGGTGCACGCGCTCTGACCGGAGAAACAGACGGTCGCGTCGGTGTTGGTGACGCGGGCGAAGCACTCCTCGTTGCCGCTCTTGCCACCGGAGACGCAGATGCCGCTACCGCCCGCAGGAGTGTTGTAGCCGAGGTCCGGGTCCCAGGCCCACGAGACCTTCCTGGTGGTGGTCGGGCTGGTCCAGATCCTGTCTCCGTAGTGCTCGCTACAGCAGGCGAGCTTCATCACGTCGGTTGCCGGGAAGTCGACCCGCCAGATGACCGTGCCGTACTCGTAGCCGCCGGAGAGCCAGTTCGTGTTGAGCGGCCCACAGTGCGACGCGGTCGTCGAATAGGTCGCGTCGTATCCCGGACTGGCGTCCATCGAGAACCCGCTTGAGCAGACGGTGCCGTCATGGGAGGAGATTCGCGCCCCTCCGAAATGCCATGGGCCCCGGTCCTGAACCCTTCCCACTCCCTCCAGGGCACCGAGGGAGGAGGTGCCGACGTTCTCCTCCATGAGAGTTTCCGGAGACATCTCCAGAATGACCTTTCCGGCCTTCGCCTCAAGCTTCTCGGCGAGTACGGCGGGCAGATTTCCACTGACCACGGTCGCGTCCCTCGCCGCGTCGAAACTGAAGCTGATCCCGTATTCCGGGTGCTCGGCGTGGAAGGCGATGATCGTGGCCGCCGTCGCCTCGATGTCGGCCGAGGTCAGGGTGCTGCGGGTCACGGTGACCGGGGCGCCGTCCGGGGACAGTCGCCTGGCGTTCACCGTGGCCCTGACCTCGGCGAGTCTGTCAGCAGGTGCCGTTCTCGAAACGGCGGCCGTGACGTGCCCGGCGCTGTCGGCGGACATTCCGATGACGCCGTTCTCGCGTTTCCAGCGTTCTTTGGCCTCCGCGAGCCTGTCCTTCTCCCGCTGCCCGTCCAGCGCGGCCCGCATTCTCTCGGCGGCGGGCGTGGGGACCGGGCCGCTCTCGGCGGCGGAGGTGGGTGTGGGGGCCGGGGCGGCGGAGGCGGCACCCCCGACGACGTTCGGCGCCATCACCACGCCGAATGCCAAAACCGCCACGGCCAGCGGACGCGCCCACCCGGGTAAACGAACCCTGTTCTTCACCGGAAACATCTCGATCCTCTCCACGGGCTGGAATCTGACGCATCCGACGATGAGGTATCGAGAGGAAAAGATCCTGAGTCATATGACTGAACACGCTCACGCTTCTGTGAAGCGGAAATCCCAAGAAAGGCGCGCGATTTCAGCCCCGGCGCGGATCAGAACTTCGGGGACCGGTGTCCCCCCCCACGACGATGTGCCTCACGAGAAGCTCGTCAGATCCAGCACCCCGACCGTCTCGCCCCCGCTCACCTCACCCGTCAACCGGAACCCGAGTTTCCGGTAGAAGCCCTCAGGCCCGTCCTTCCCCGGCTCCCAGGTGACGTACATCCGCGTCTCGCCCCGGCGCCGCACCTCGGCGGCCACCGACTCGACGGCGAAACGCCCGACCCCACGCCCCTGCGCGTCGGCCACCACATTGAGCCGCCAGAGACCGGACCGGAAGTCAACCCCCTTGCCGTCCCAGTCGATGTTCAGAAAGGCCATGAGGAAACCCACCGGCCGGTCCCCATCAAAAATCAGGCGCGGCCAGGCCACCTCCCCGTACGCGTAAGCCTCCGCCAACGATTTGACCACCGGCGAAACAAACCGCTCCTGATCAGGCCGAACCCTGATCCCAAGAGCCGTCTCAACATTGGCGGGGGTAACGGCCTCAAGGCGGAAACTCTCAGTCACACAAAGACCATAACGACCTCGACCAGGAACGCGCGTCTCACACCGAGCGACCGAACCGCTCCCCCAGCAGATCTTCGACCCGTTCCGACAGATCACCCTCACCGGACGCACCGATTCCAGCGATCGACAGCCGACGGCACCGGGCCGCACCAGCTTGTTCCTCGCCTGCCGTGTCAGCCACCCTGGATCCACCTCCACCAGGCGCAGAAGCCGTCGTGCCTGGCCCGGCGACATCCCAGGCCGGGGCCGTACCAGGCCTATCTCCCGCCTTGTCTCATGCAGTCGCCGCCACAGCCGCATCCCCAAGGCGCACAGGTGAGCGGGGTCAGGTCCGGCAACTCCTCGCCGACGAGCTCACCCGTGAACCAGCCCACCAGGAACTCCGTCACCGTCAGCTCGACGACCCGATGACCGTGGTGACGCGGCCAGAGGGCCACCGGCCACCGATCGGGCTCGCCCACGGTCAGCCACCCCAGGTGATCACCGTCATTGGTGTTCCCCCACGACAGGAACCCCCCGGGCTCGGGCCAGGCCGCGAACGGATTGTCCTCCGGCCACCGCGAGCGGAAGAAGCGATACTGGTCACCCATCTCCCGCGCCCCGGCATCCTTACTGGACCCGTGTCCGTCCCGCCGAGGATCCCCCACCCCGAGCCAGTCGGAGAAGTCACTCGACCCGTAGGCGTCGATGAGCGCCACGTAGTCCGAGGGCAGTCCCGTTCCCAGGTCCGTGAACAACTCCTCCCAACTCCCCAGGGCGAACAGCGGATCCGTCGGCGGGGGCACCAGGGCGAGAAGCCGCTCCAACGCGGTCTGATCGTCACTCACGGACCGACCGTAGCGAGCAGATCCGACAACCAGCTCCGATAGATGCGCCTGATCCCACAAGCTGACGTGACCGTCACACCATGTCCGATGACATGAAGTGTCCGGAGCCGCCGTGGCATGCTGAGGTGGGTGGACGATCTTGAGGTGCTTCGGCGGGAGTTCGAGGCGGAGGACGGTTCCTTCCTGCTTCGGCTCCGGGGTGATCTGCACTGGGACCGGCAGGCGTTCGGTCGCCTGGAGAGGGCGATGCGCCGGGTCTGTGCTCGCTACGAGGCCGAGGAACGACTCGACCGCTGGCTGGTCGACGGCTACTGGTTTCTGGCCGACTTCGTGCCGGGTTGGACCGGCCACCCGAACTTTCCCCGTCCCGAGCCCGACTACTACGAGGCCGCGTTGGAACGTCTCCACGATCTTCAGAACTGGTTCGTCACCGGGCGGTCTCCGTACACGGACACCCACGTCTGGCCGGATCTCTGAAGATCCGGTGATGGAGTACGGCTCGCGGGGCTGTTCGGTGGAGCGCCAGTCGCTGCAGGTGGTGGTGAATCCGGACCTGTAGATCCCGGCACTCCCGTGGGGAGGCACCAGACGAGGTCGAACGTCTTCGGCCGGGTATCACCGGGAGTTCGCGCCACCCTGTGAACCACAGGACCACAGCACCGTTGAGACCCCTTTGTGCTGGCCAGAAGGCGCGCTAGGGTCGGGCGGAAATGGGGGGCGGAGAGCGGGGGTGGGATGGCGCGGGCAGCCCGGGTGGTCACCGTCGTCCTGGCCATTGTGTCCCCGGTGCTCGTGACCATCGCCATGGTGACCTTCGCGACGCTGCCCGAGGAGTGGCGGCTGCCGGAGACGGCCACCCCGCTGACGGCGGCGGGGGTGACCTTCCCCGCGGTCGGCGCCTTCCTCATCGCGCACCGGCCCCGGCTCAAGCTGGCGTGGCTGATGTGTATCGGCGGGCTCGGCGGTGCCCTGCACGACTTCTGCCAGGCGATGATGCTGGTGGCCGCATCGCATGGGCATCTCACGCTCGCGGGGTCCCTGAGGTTCCCGGTCTACGTGGGGTGGGCGGTCTCCGGGCTCGCGCTGGAGATGCTGCTGCCGCTGTACTCCCCGGACGGCAAGTTGCCCTCGCCGCGCTGGCGGCTGGTGGTGGCGCTGGGCGCGGTGTCCACCGCCGCCGAGATGCTGCGCCAGTTCGTACGGCCCGACCCGCCGCTTGAGGGTTACCTGCTGCCCGTCGTCATCCACAACCCGCTGCAGATCCCCGAGCTGGCGCCGTACCACCCGACGCTGGCGATCGTGAACTGGACGGGCATCCTGGCGACGCTGCCGCTGGCGGCGCTGTCCATGTTGCTGCGGTTCCGCAGGGCCGATCCGGTGGGCAGGCGGCAGATCGGCTGGCCGCTGCTGGCGTTCGCCGGATACATCGTGTTCATGTTCGTCGGCGTCGTCGTGCCCGAGCTGACCTGGCTGTCGATCCTGTGGGCGACGCTCCTTCCGATCGCGCTGGTGTTCTCGGTGACGCGCTACCGGCTGTACGGGATTGACACCATCGTCAGCCGGACCTTCGTCGCGGCCGGGCTGCTGGCCGTGGTCGGTGGGGTCTACTTCGGGGTCGCGGCGCTGTCGAGCCTGGTGGTCTCGGGAGTCGACCAGATCGCCGGGCTCGCCGCCGCCCTGTTCACCGGGGCGTTCTTCCAGCCGTTGCGCCGGGTGCTGCAACGCGCCATCGACCGCCTGCTGTACGGCCCGGTCGGTGATCCGCGGCTACTCGCCGAGCGGCTGGTCCAGGAGGAACGCCGGGGGGATCCGGCGCAGGCGCTGGCATCGGTGATCGGCGTGTTGCGTGAGGGCCTCGCCGTACAGGGAGTGACGGTCGAGGTGACCGGCGGCGAGCCGGAGCGGTGGGTCAGCGTGGCGAGCGCGGCCAGCGGGCAGGTCGGCGACTCCCCGCGCGAGGTGCCGCTGGTCTGGCACGGCGAGCGGGTGGGGCGGCTGCTGGTCGGGCCACCGGCCCCGCGCCGCTTCCCCGCGGCGCACGACGAACGGGTGCTGGCCACGCTGGTGCCGTACGCGGCCGACGTGGCGCACGCGCTGCGGATGGCGGCCGACCTGCAGCGTTCCCGGGAGCGCATCCTGACCGCCAGGGAGGAGGAGCGCCGACGCCTGCGCCGTGACCTGCACGACGGCCTTGGCCAGACGCTCAGCGGGCTGGCCATGACCATCAACATGGCCCGGCTCAGCCTGAAGAGCTCCCCCGAGGCGACGGACGGGCTGCTGGGCGAGCTGCGTTCCGGCATGGACTCGGTCACCGGCGACATCAGGCAGCTCGTGTACGGCCTGCGCCCGCCCGCCCTCGACGATCTCGGGCTGGCCGCCGCCGTACGGACCCTGGCCGGGCCCGCCGGTCCCGAGGGGCCCGTCACCGAGGTGGAGACCGAGGGTGACCTGGACGATCTTCCCGCCGCCGTCGAGGTGGCGGTCTACCGGATCGCGCAGGAGGCGCTGACCAACGTACGGCGGCACGCGCACGCCGACCGCGTCCGGGTCGAGTTGCGCCGTGAGCCCGAGGCGCTGCGCCTGATGATCGTCGATGACGGCGTCGGGCTGCCGCAGGAGCGCCGTTCGGGCGTGGGCCTGACCTCCATGCGGGAGCGGACCGCCGAGCTGGGCGGGCTCTGCCTCGTCAGCGGCGCTCCCGGGAAGGGCACCACGGTCGAGGTGATGCTGCCCCTGCCCCTGCTCACGACCGACGCGGGCAGGTGACTACCGGGAGGGCGCGTGGTGCTCCCGGGCCTCGGCCAGCGCCTGGTCAAGAGTGTCACGGACCGGCAGGATCCGGGACAGGCCGGTCAGCTCCATGACGTGCCGCAGGAAGGGCTTCGGGGCGGCCAGCAGCAGCGTCACACCCCGCCGCTGGGAATCGGTGAAGGTGGTGATGAGGCGGCTCAGGCCGACCGAGTCGCAGAAGGTCATCTCCTCCAGGTCCAGCACCAGGTGACCGCCGTCCAGGCCCTCCCACAGCCCGTCGATCACGGCGCCCAGCACGGGGGCGGTGTCGTAGTCCAGCGCGCCCCGCACGTGCACGACCGTCGGGGTGCCGCCCTCGCCGGTCTCCACGGTGAAAGTCCGTTGCGCCTGCCCCGTCTGTTCGTTCCGCTCGGCGTGGTGCGACATGACTTCCTTCCACTGGCAGGCGCCACAGGCCGGTACACGGCTCTGTGACCACGGTAAGGCACGTCCGGGCGTCCCGTGCGCCGCACGTCAGTCATGCGGAGAGGGTGGGACGCGTACGGCGAGCAGGGCGATGTCGTCGTCGGCCTTCGGCCCGGCCAGTTCGTCGGCCAGGGTCTCCAGCAGCTCGGACAGCGGCCGGTCACCGTGGGTGGCCAGCAGCTCACGGGTGGTCCCGATGGCCCGCTCGACGTCACGGCCGGGACGGTCCACGAGGCCGTCGGTGTACAGCAGCAGCGTCGAGCCCGGCGCCAGGTCCATGCGGTGGTCGGTGCGCGGCGGATGCCCAAGCCCCGGGTAGAACAGCACGTCGTGCTGGTCGAGCCGGAGGGTGCGCCGGTCGGGCAGGAGCAGCAGCGGAGGCGGGTGACCGGCGTTCGACCAGGTCAGCGCCCAGCCGGAGTCGCCGTGGGCGAGACGGGCGTGCAGGATGCTGCCGGTCGCGGGCAGCCGCAGGCTCAGGCAGGCGTGTTCGAGGGCGGTCAGCGCGGCGGCCGGCCCGAGCGCGGGATGATCGAGTACGGCCTGGCGGAGCATGCTGCGCACCTGTCCCATCAGGGCGGCGGCCCGGATGTCGTGGCCGGTGATGTCGCCCACGGTGATCGCCAGGGAGGACTCCCCGGGCCGGTCGGGGACGGCGGGCAGCGGAAAGCTGTCGTACCAGTCGCCGCCGACCATGTCGTCGGTCGCGGCGGGCCGGTAGAGGGCGGCGCTGTCCAGGCCGGGGGTGGCGGGCAGGTCGGTCAGCATGGCGCTCTGCAGCTGGCGGGCCACGGTGATGCGCTCGCCGAGGAACAGCGCCCTGGCCATGGTGTGCGCGGTGTAGCTGGCCAGCGCGTTCAGCGTCGCCTGTTCCACCAGGTCGGGCTGGTGGTGCCGGTCCCAGCCGACCATGAGCACGCCGACCGGGCCCCGGCTGGCGACCAGCGGCAGGCACACCGCGGAGGCCAGGCCCAGGGAGTCGAAGGCGGCAACGGCCTCGGCGCTGTACTCGGCGGCCAGGACCTCCCTGTCGGGGATGGCGATCATCCGGCGGTCGCGCAGCGCCCGCGCCGAGGGGTAGGGCGCCTCGATGTCGTAGTGGCCGTAGGCCTCCTCGATCTCGTATGGGGCGTCGGGGTCGGGCACCCGGATCAACCGGCCGTCGCGCAGCAGGCTCAGGCCGACGTAGTGCGGGGTCAGGGTTCCGGTCACCAGGTGGCGCAGCCGCTGCCGCACGTCCTGCACGCTGGCGGCGTCGGCCATCTCCTGGGAGGCGCGCAGCAGCAGCGCGGCGTTGGCCTGGGCGGTCGCCCGCGCCGCCTCCGCCGCGGCCCTGGCGTCCTCGGCGGCGCGGGAGGCCAGGCGCAGCCGCAGCTCGCTCGAACAGGCCGCGGCCAGGTCGGCCAGGTCGGTCAGCTCCGCCCTGCTCCACCGGCGGGGGGTGGTGTCGATCGCGCACAGCGACCCCAGCACATGGCCGTCCCCGTCGGTCAGCGGCATCCCGGCGTAGGCGACCACCCCCAGTTCGGCGACGGCGGGGGTGGCGCTCACCCGGTCGTCGAGGCGGGCGTCCGCCAGGACCAGCGGCTTGCCGTCCGCCACGACGTGCCGGCACAGCGAGTGCGTCACGGGGCTCTGCCGGTGCTCGGCCCACGGCCCGGTCAGCCCGACCGCGCCGGGGAAGACCTGACGGTCGTGCTCGACCAGGGACACCAGCGCCACCGGTGCTCGCAGCGTCCTGGCCACCAGACCGGCGAAGCGTTCCATGTTCACGTCAGCCCGGGCCGACAGTCCGGTCTGGCCGAGCGCCTCGCACCGCCTGTCCTCGGTGCCGTTCGTCGACATCGGTGTTCACCTGTCTTGTGTGGTGCCTACTGGTCGAACCGGCTTCTGCCCACGGATGACCGATATGTGCCGTGATCTTTGAGATCAGGGGCGGCGCGGGGGGACGGCGGTGTCCAGGAAGAAGGTGTCGATGCTGTGGACGGCCTGGACGAAGTCGTCGAGGTTGATGGGCTTGGTGACGTAGGCGTTCGCGTGCTGGTGGTAGGCCGCCTTGATGTCGTCCGGGGCCGAGGAGGTGGTCAGCACCACGATGGGAATGCTCAGCAACTGCTCGTCGCCCTTGAGTACGGCCAGCAGCTCACGGCCGTTCATCCGCGGCATGTTCAGGTCCAGCACGATCAGGTCGGGCCGCGGGGAGCCGGGGTCACGCAGGTGCTGCAGGGCGGCCAGTCCGTCGTGGACATGGTGGATGTCGCGGGCCATGCCGTGCTCGTGCAGAGCGGCTTCGATGAGCATGGCATCGGCCTCGTCGTCCTCGACCAGGAGGACGTCGTAGGTGCGAGGGTCGTTGTTCACGCCGGAGTTCCTGTCATGGCCGCCGGGAAGGGGCCGCGTAGAGGGTTGTGCGGTGAAGACCAGTCCCGGCCAGCGGCGGCGGGCCCCCTGCCGGGTGATGTACCAGGCCTCGCCCAACTGCGGGTAGCCTGCTCCGGCCTGGGCGGCGTGGGCCGCCTCACTCCGGGCTCGGCGTTCGATCGCGCGGTTGAGGTGCGCCAGGATCCGCAGCCGGTTGAGGGGAGGAGCCGGATGCGGGCCCGCCAGGTGGTCGGAACCGGTCGGCAGCGCGGAGAAGACCCGTGCGACCAGATCGTCGGTCAGACCGGCGATGGCCGTCTCCGCCAGCTCGTCGAGTTGCTGTTCGGTGAGGCTGGTCACAAAGTCGTTCCGCGCCATGCCCCTACCCTACGCACCCCCACCCCACCCGACAACATGTGTTGTCACACGGGGGGTAGTATGCGACGCGCCGTCCCAGCCGGGCGGATCGGCCGCCCTCCGCGGCCGGTGGCCCTCGGAGCCCTTTCCCCGAAGGAGCAGCACGTGAGCGCCAGTGCCAGGTCCGCCAGGCCGGTACCGCCACCAGCGACCTGGAGGTCGCGGTGGACGACCCGACAGTGGCTGCGCGCCGGGGTGAGCGTGGCGCTGATCGTGCTGATGTCGCTCTCCGTGCTGGGGGCGGTGGTGCTGAACCGGATGACCACGATCAGCAACCGCCTGGTCGACCGCAGCTCCCCCGCGCTGATCGCCGCCGTCCGTCTTGAGGCGGCGCTGCTCAACCAGGAGACCGGCATCCGAGGGTACGGCATCTCCGGGGATCCGGTGTTCCTGCAGCCCTACCAGCAGGGCCTGACCCAGCAGCGGGAGTCCGACCGGCAGTTGCTGGCCCTGGTCGACGACCCGACCACCCGGGAGGACCTGCGCGTGGTGCGGGAGCGCAGCCGTACGTGGCAGGAGCGGTTCGCCTCGGTGGTCGCCGCCGCGCCCGCGAACCAGCCGGTCGCGGTGGCGCGCGAGCGCTCCGAGGAGGGCAAGGTCGCCTTCGACGGTGTACGGCAGGCGCTGGCCGTACAGCAGCGGCATCTGCAGGCCGCCCGTGACGAGAGCCGCGCGGACCTGATCGCGATGCGTTCGCTGCGCAACGGGATCTTCAGTGCGATCTCCCTGCTGATCCTGGCGCTCGCCGTCGTCGTCTCCGCGGCGCTGCGCCGGGCGGTGACCACCCCGCTGGAACGGCTGGCGGCCGACGCGCGCAGCGTCGCCGAAGGTGATTTCTCCCACCCCATCCTGAGCAGCGGACCGGCCGACATGCGCGCGCTCGGCCAGGACGTGGAGGCGATGCGCCGCCGGATGGCCGACGATCTGGCCAGGTCGGAGGAGGTGCGCGCCGTACTGGACGAGCAGACCGCGGATCTGCGCCGCTCGAACACCGAGCTTGAGCAGTTCGCCTACGTGGCCTCCCACGACCTGCAGGAGCCGTTGCGCAAGGTGACGGCCTTCTGCCAGTTGCTGGAGCGCAACTACAGCGACCGGCTCGACGACAGGGCCCGCAAGTACATCGAGTTCGCCGTTGACGGCGCCCTGCGGATGCAGACCCTGATCAACGACCTGCTGGACTTCTCCCGGGTCGGCCGTCTGCACAACCAGCACGCCCCCGTCGATCTGCAGGCCCTGTTCGCCGAGACCGCGAAGACGCTGAGCCTGGCGATCACCGAGTCCGACGCCGACGTCACCTGCGACCCGCTGCCGACCGTCACCGGGGACCGCACCCAGCTGGGCATGCTGCTGCACAACCTGCTGGGCAACGCGATCAAGTTCCGCTCCCCGGACCGGCCCTGCCGCGTCCACCTGGCCGTCCAGCGGGACGACGGGATGTGGCGCTTCACCTTCGGCGACAACGGCATCGGCATCGCCCCCGAGTTCGCCGACCGGATCTTCGTCATCTTCCAGCGACTGCACACCCGGCAGGACTACCCGGGCAACGGCATCGGCCTGGCCCTGTGCAAGAAGATCGTCGAGTTCCACGGCGGGTCCATCGCCCTGGACTCCGGCGACGCGGAGCCCGGCACCCGTTTCGTCTTCACCCTGCCCGCCGACCCCCCTGAGCCGGCCGAGCCCGCCGGGGAGGAAAACAGCTAAATGATCAAGAAAATGCCGGTGTTTTCTCCTCTCCTGTGGCAAGAGGAGGCGATGTGAGACGTGACCGGCGCGGGTGGCGACTTCGGAATCCGGTCAGGTAGGCGAAAGGGCGTTCGTTGACGCGTTCTGAAGACGCTGGGCACGGGCCGTCGGCGACGACGGGGGCCGACGTGTTCGTCGTGGACGACGAGGTCGGCGGCGATCTCGCCCTGGTGGACTGGGAGGCGACCCCGCTCGGGCCTCCGGGCGGCTGGCCGCAGAGCCTGCGGACGGCGGTGAGCATCCTGCTGTCGTCCCGGTTCCCGATGTGGATGGCCTGGGGCCCCGAGCTGACGTTCTTCTGCAACGCCGCCTACCGGCGCGACACGCTGGGCCGCAAGTATCCGTGGGCCCTCGGCCGTCCGGCGAGCGAGGTGTGGGCGGAGGTCTGGGACGATGCGAGTTCCAGGATCGACACCGTGCTCACCACGGGCAGGGCGACCTGGGACGAGGGGCTGCTGCTGTTCCTTGAGCGCTCCGGATACCCCGAGGAGACCTACCACACCTTCTCCTACAGCCCCCTGCGTGACGACGACGGCACCGTGGTCGGCATGCTGTGCGTGGTCAGCGAGGACACCGAGCGGGTCGTCGGCGAACGGCGGATGGCGACGCTGCGGGACCTCGGCTCCGACTTCAGCGTGGTGCGCACCGAGCAGGAGATGCTCACCTTCACCGGCAGGCAGCTCGGCCGCAACCTGCGGGACCTCCCGTTCACGCTGACCTACCTGTTCCAGGACGACGGCACCGTACGGCTGGCGAACGCGACAGGCGTCGCTCCCGGGCACCCCGCCGCCCCGGCGATCCTGTCCGCCGACGACGCGGACGGAGTCTGGCCGGTCACCGAGCTGGCGCAGGGGAGGTCGGCGCTGGTCGACCTTCGGGGGGCGCCGTTCACGGACCTGCCCGCCGGGGACTGGCCACAGCCGCCCACGCAGGCCCTGGTGCTGCCGCTGCTGCGGCAGGGCAGCGGGCCGTACGGGTTCCTGGTGGCCGCGCTGAACCGGTACCGGCCGCTGGACGACGGCTACCGCGGGTTCGCCGAGCTGGTCGCCGGGCACATCGCGGCCGGGGTCGCCAGCGCCCGCAACTACCAGGCCCAGCAGCGGCGGGCCGAGGAACTGGCCGAGCTGGACCGGGCGAAGACCACGTTCTTCTCCAACATCAGCCACGAGTTCCGCACGCCCCTCACGTTGATCATGGGACCGCTTGAGGAGCTGCGCGGCCACCTGGCGGGGGCGGACCCCCGGGTACGCGAGGAGCTTGAGGTCATCCACCGCAACGGGCTGCGGCTCGGCAAGCTCGTCAACACCCTGCTGGACTTCTCCCGCATCGAGGCGGGCCGGATGCAGGCCCGCTACCAGCCGGTCGATCTCGCCGCCGTCACCGCCGAACTGGCCAGCATGTTCCGCTCCGCCGTCGAGAAGGCCGGGCTGTCCTTCGACGTCGAGTGTCCCCCGCTGGACGAGCCGGTCCACATCGACCACGGCATGTGGGAGAAGGTGATCCTCAACCTGCTCAGCAACGCGCTGAAGTTCACCTTCGACGGTTCCATCCGGGTGCGGGTGCGCGCGGACGACGGTCACGCCGTCGTCACCGTCGCCGACACCGGCATCGGCGTTCCCGCCGGGGAACTGCCCAGGCTGTTCGAGCGCTTCCACCGCATCGAGAACGCCCGCTCCCGCTCCAACGAGGGGAGCGGGATCGGGCTGGCGCTGGTGAGAGAGCTCGTCGGCCTGCACGGCGGCACCATCACCGCCGACAGCGTCGAAGGAGAGGGCACCACCTTCACCATCCGCCTGCCCTTCGGGCACGCCCACCTGCCCGCCGAGGCGCTGGCGCCCCCCACAGGGCCCGCCGTACTTTCTTCGGACTCCTACCTGCGGGAGGCGCTGCGCTGGCTGCCCGACGAATCCTCCGACGCTGACGACGCCCCCTCCCCCGTCCCGGTCACCGACGCCGCGGCGCGGGTGCTGATCGCCGACGACAACGCCGACATGCGCGAGTACCTCGCCCGCATCCTGCGGGACGCCGGGTACCTGGTCGACGCGGTCGGCGACGGGCGAGCGGCCCTGCGGGCGGTCCGCACGGCCGCTCCCGACCTGGTGGTCAGCGACGTGATGATGCCCGACATGGACGGCCTTGAGCTGGTCGCGGCGCTGCGCGCCGACTCACGCACCGCCTCGGTCCCCGTCCTGCTGCTGTCCGCGAGGGCGGGGCAGGAGGCCTCCATCGAGGGCCTGCGGGCCGGTGCCGACGACTATCTCGTCAAGCCGTTCGCCGCCGCCGAGCTGCTGGCGCGCGTACGGGCGAGCGTCGAGCTGGCCCGGCTGCGCGGCCACCACGCCCGCTGGCGCACCGCGCTGGTCGACTCCCTGCAGGAGGCGTTCTTCGTCTGCGACGAGGACGGTGCGGTCATCGAGATCAACGCCTCCTTCGCCGACATCCTCGGTTACGGGGCCGACGGCCTGCCGTACGCGCCGGTTCATCCCTGGTGGCCGGACGCCGCCGTCGATCCCGAGGCGCACCAGCAGGCCGCCGACGCCTTCGCGGGGCTGCTGGGCCACGGCCAGGGCAGCTACACCCTGCCCGTCACCCACCGCGACGGGCACCGGCTGTGGATCAACTCCACCTTCAACCAGGCCCAGGACCCGGAGACAGGGCGCAGGGTGGTCGTCGGCACCTTCCGCGACGTCACCGCCGAGCACTACGCCATCCAGCGTGACAGCGCCCTGGCCTCGTTGAGCACCCGTCTGTCCCAGGCCACCAGCCTGGCCGACGCGCTCGGCGGCGCGCTGACCGAGCTGAGGAACCTCTGGCGTGCCCGGTCCGTGCTGGCCGCCGTCTTCGGCGGCGACGACGAACCGGCCCTGACCGCCACCGACGACACGTTCACCTGGCACGGGCTGCCCGGGGAACGCCGTGACGTCCTCACCGAGCTGCGCCACCGGCCCCTGCTCACCCCGGCCGCCGACCGCACCGGGGCCGGCATCCTCCTGGAGCACCCGCAGGGGCCGCTGGCCCTGTGGATCGACCTGGGCGACAACCGGCCCTTCACCGGCGAGGACCAGCTACTGCTGTCGCTGCTCGCCGGGCATCTCGCCCAGGGCCTGGTCCGCGCCCACCAGATCGACCAGCAGCGCGAGACCGCCATCGCCCTGCAGCGCGCCATCCTCGGCCCCTCAAGCCTGCCCGACGGTTTCGCCGTCCGCTACGAGCCCGCCACCCGTCCCCTGGAGGTCGGCGGCGACTGGTACGACACCATCGCCCTGCCCGACGGCCGCATCGGCGTCGTGGTCGGCGACTGCGTGGGCCGTGGGCTGGAGGCCGCGGCCGTCATGGGCCAGTTGCGCAGTGCCTGCCGCGCCCTGCTGCTGCAGGACGCGCGGCCCGGCCGTACGCTCATGGCCCTGGACCACTTCGCGGCCAGCCTTCCCGGCGCGAGGTGCAGCACCGTCTTCTGCAGCGTCCTCGACCCGGAGACCGGGCAGCTCACCTACTCCAGCGCCGGGCATCCACCGGCCATCCTCGCCCACTCCGACGGCACCACCCGCCTGCTGTCCGAGGGCCGTTCCGTCCCGCTGGCCGTCCTGCCCGGCAGGGAGCGCCCCGAGGCCCGGTGCGCCATCCCCGCCCGCGCCACCCTGCTGCTGTACACCGACGGCCTCGTCGAACGCCGTCGCCGCCCCCTGACCGTGGGCATCGACCAGGCGGGGGAGGCGATCCAGGCGGGACGGGACGTCGCCGTCGACGACCTCGCCACCCAGGTCATGTCACGCCTGGCCCCCGAGGGGGGTTACGACGACGACGTCGCGCTGCTGCTGTACCGGCATCCCGCCCCGCTGGAGATGGTCTTCCCCGCCGAGTCGTCCCAGCTCGCCCCGATCCGCAGTGCCCTGCGTGGCTGGCTCACCCGGTGTCAGCTCTCTCCACAGACATTGCAGGGCGTACTGCTCGCCGCAGGTGAGGCGTGTGCCAACGCCATCGAGCACGGGCACCGCAACGCGCCGGGCGGCACGATCCGGCTGCGCGCCGAGGCCTTCGTGGACGACCTGCGGCTCACCGTGGTCGACACCGGCGACTGGAAGACCCCCCAGCCGGAGGCCAACACCCACCGGGGGCGTGGCATGGCCCTCATGCGCGCCATGATGCAGCAGGTCACCGTCACTTCCGGCTCCACGGGAACCACCGTGGACATGCACACGAGGATCGCCTGATGGCCACACCGCTCACCCTCACCTCCGGCCGTCGCCAGGACGGCGCCGCCCTGCTGACGGCCGTCGGGGAGATCGACATGAGCAACGCCGAAACCCTCGGCGCCGCCCTCGACGACACGACGGGGCCGGTCGTGCTCGACCTGACCGCCGTCGAGTATCTCGACAGCGCCGGTCTCTCCGTTCTCTTCGCCCACGTCGAGCGGATCGAGCTGTTCGCCCCGCCCCTCCTGCTCCCGGTGCTGGCCATCTCCGGCTTCACCGACCTGGCCACGGTCCACACTGCGGAGCCGCGCTGAACTCAGGGCTTGAGGACGACCTTCTCGCAGTCCTCCCGCTTGTTCTTGAAGATCTCGAAGCCGTACGGCGCCTGCTCAAGCGGCAGGGTGTGGGTGATGACCCGGGTCGGGTCGAGCTCGCCCTGTTCGATCAGCCGCAGCAGGGGCTCCATGTACCGCTGCACGTGGCACTGCCCGGTGCGCAGGGTGATCGACCGGTTCATCCACGCCCCGGCGGGAAACTTGTCGATCAGCCCGCCGTACACGCCGATGACCGAGACGACACCGCCGCTGCGGCACGACAGGATGGCCTGCCGCAGGGCGTGCGGGCGGTCGGTCTCCGAGCGTACGGCCTGCTTGATCCGGTCATAGGCGCCGATGGGGGTGCTGCCGTGCGTGGCCTCAAGGCCGACGGCGTCGATGCACTTGTCCGGGCCGCGGCCCCCGGTCAGCTCCAGGAGCCGGGAGCGGACGTCCACCTCCTCGAAGTCGACGACGGTGTGGCCCGCCTCCTCGGCCATGCGCAGCCGGTACGGTTCCCTGTCGATCGCGATGACCTCGGCCGCGCCGAGCAGTCTCGCGCTGTCCATGGCGAGCTGGCCGACGGGACCCGCGCCCCACACGGCGACGACGTCACCGGGCTGGATGTCGCACATCTCGGCGCCCATGTAGCCGGTGGGCAGGATGTCGGACAGGAAGAGAACCTGCTCGTCGCTCAGCTCCGACTCGATCTTCAACGGCCCGACGTCGGCGAACGGCACCCGCGCGTACTGCGCCTGCCCACCGGCGAACCCCCCGGTCAGGTGGGAGTATCCGAAGATCCCGGCGACCGGGTGGCCGAACATCTTCTCCGCGATCCCGGCGTTGGGGTTGCTGTTCTCGCAGCAGGAGTACAGCTCCGCCGTACACGCCGCGCAGGCGCCGCAGGCGATGGGGAACGGCACCACGACGCGGTCGCCGACGCGCAGCCGCGACGGATCGACGCCGGAGCCGACCTCGACCACCTCCCCCATGAACTCGTGGCCCATGACGTCGCCGTCCTGCATCGTCGGCACGTATCCGTCGACGAGGTGCAGGTCCGAACCGCAGATCGCGGTCGAGGTGACCCGCACGATCGCGTCACGGCTGTTGAGGATCGTCGGGTCCGGCACGTCACGGACCTCGACCCTGTTGCGTCCGGCCCAGGTGTTGGCTCTCATGCCCGTGCCTCCTTCGCGAGTTCCTCGACTTCCTCGGCCGACAGGGGCTGTGCCGGGCGCTGCGGGAACTCCTTGCGGGCGCGTTTGCCCCAGGGTGCCCCGTCGGAGCGCACCACCTCACCGGTCTCCAGCACCTGCTTCAGCCTGCGCAGGTCGTCGTCGAGCTGCTGGTGCGGCTCCTCGCCGAAGTATCTGGCGACCGCCTTGCCGAGCGGGCCACCCGGGATGTCGTAGACGAGCACCACGTGCACCTCCATGCTCACCCCGTCGGGGGCGGGCGCGAAGCGGACCCTTCCCGCGTTCGGCACGTCGGCGTCTCCGGTCGAGCGCCAGCCGACGAACTCCTCCGGCACCTCGTCGGTGATCTCGGCGTCCCACTCGACCGTCCGGTCGAAGGGGGCGCTCGCCGTCCAGTGACTCGTCCGTTCGCCCGTCACGCGCACCTCGTCGAGGTGGCACATGAACGTCGGGAGGTTCTCCAGACGACGCCAGAACGCGTACACGTCCCGCGCCGGTCTGCGGATTGTTGTCGTGGCCGTCAGTTCCATGGCTTCTCCTCTCCTGCCTTCTGGTGCTACCGGCCTCAGGGAGAGTTACACCTGTTGAATGGGAGATAGCTGGATATATCCACATATATCCAGGCACGTGGAACGGGGTTCGCCCGGCGCGGGACGGTGCAGAAACCATCAACAACCCGTGCGGAGATCGTCAACGACATTCCAGTCATGCAATGACAAGCTCACCTCAAGTTCCCCGAAAGCCGCAGCCTTCCCGAGCGCCTCCTGGGAGCCCGGAAACGTCCGGGGGACGTTCTGGAAAAGCGTGACGGAAGCTTGGGAAGCCAGGCGCCCCGCAGATCCCCCACTCACCCCCGCACTGGAGGGCGCATGCACCGTGACCACCTGACACGCCGGGCGTTCGTGAACCTGGTCGGCCGCGCCGGTGGCGTGGGAGCCGCCTACGGAACGCTGACGGCGATGGGGCTGCTGGCCGTACCGGAACCCTGTGCGGGTCGGCCGGATCTCGCGGCGCGCGGCCGACGGCGAACACCTGTTCCCGGGCTACCGCGACCTGGTCCGGCGCCCCTTCTCCGTCGCGTGGCCGAACGTGCCCTTCCAGAAGGGGGCGTGGATCGACTGGGGCGACGCGCCGCGACGTCTACTCCGTGCCGCTGCCGCCGGACGGGCCGTACCGGTTCACGGGTGAGCACATGAGCCACATCACCGGCTGGCAGGAGGGCTCCATCCGCGCGACGCACAACGTGCTCCAGGGCATCCAGGCACGGGTCAACGCCAGGCAGCCCGACTGAGGGCTCACAACGTACGTCCTGGACCCGACCGGTCACGCTCGTCCTCATAATATTGAACGATGGTACTAATTGTACTAACGTTCAATTTAATGAGGACGAAGGGGGACGTGATGACGCGGCAACGATTCATGCGAGCGGGGAAGCGCCAGTGGGCGGGACTGGGCCTGCTGGCCCTGCCGACGGTGCTGCTGGGACTGGACGTGACCGTCCTGTACCTGGTGGCGCCGAGCATGGCGGCCGATCTGTCCCCGTCAGCCGCCCAACTGCTATGGATCATGGACGCCTACGGGTTCCTCGTCGCCGGGTTCCTCGTCACCATGGGCACGCTGGGCGACCGGATCGGGCGGCGCCGGTTGCTGGAGATCGGGATGATCGCCTTCGCGGCGGCATCGGTGTTCGCCGCGTTCGCCCCCACGGCCGAGCTGTTGATCCTCGCACGAGCGCTGCTGGGGGTGGCCGGGGCGACGCTCATGCCCTCCACGCTGTCGCTGATCTCGAACATGTTCCCCGACGCGCGTCAGCGCGCGGTCGCGATCGGGGTCTGGGCCACGATGTTCGCGCTCGGGATGGCCGCCGGGCCGATCGTGGGCGGAGCGCTGGTGGACTCCCTCTGGTGGGGAGCGCCGTTCCTGACGGCGGTGCCCGTCGCCCTCGCCGTCCTGGCCGGGGCACGCGCGCTGCTTCCCGAGTACGCGGATCCGTCCGCCGGGCGACTGGACCTGATCAGCGTGGGCCTGTCCCTGGCGGCGATCCTTCCGGTCGTCTACGCCGTCAAACACGTCGCCTCCGACGGTCCCGGCGGCTTGACCCTCGTCTGTGCCGTGGCGGGCGTTCTGGCCGGCATCGTGTTCGTACGCCGCCAACGCCGCCTCTCCGACCCGCTGCTGGACGTGACGCTGTTCGGCAACCGGGCCTTCACCGTGGCCCTGGGTGTGCTGCTCATCGGCCTGGCCGGAGTCGGGGGCTCGATGTACCTGGTCACGCAGTACCTCCAGCTTGTCGAAGGGCTCACTCCCTTCGAGGCGGGGCTCTGGATGGGACCACCGGCGCTGGCGATGTTCGCCGCCGCCGTCGGCGCTCCCCTGGTCGCCCGGCGCCTGCGCCCCGGCTCGGTCATGGGCGCCGCCCTCGGGGTGTCCCTCGTCGGCTACGCACTGCTCGCCACCGTGGGGTTCGACGACAAGGTCCCCGTGGTTGTCGGCTTCGCATTCGTCTATCTCGGGCTGGGCGCCCTCGCCGCCCTGGGCACCGACATGGTGGTGGGCTCCGTGCCGACGGCGCGGTCCGGGTCGGCGGCGTCGATGTCCGAGACGGTCCAGGAACTCGGCATCGCCGTCGGCGTCGCCCTGCTCGGCAGTCTCACCACCGCCGTCTACCGCACCCGGGTGACGGTGCCCGAAGGCCTGACGTCGGAAGCCTCCGGTCACCTCACCGACAGCCTGAACGCGACCGTGACGATCGCCGAGAGTCTTCCGCCCGCGACCGTCAAGGCGGCCCAGCAGGCCTTCACCGGTGGGCTCAACGTCGCTTCCCTGGTCGCGGGGGTCGCCATCGCCGCCGCCACGGTGCTGTGCCTCGGGATGCTGCGTCACGTGCCCGCGCTCGGGGAGGCGAACCGCGACCCCGACGTTTGAACGATGGTCCGACTATCCTGGGGGCCGGGCCGAGGAGCAGCATGGACGACACCACCGACACCACCGACGGACGCCGCGCACGTGGCGAGAAGCGACGCGCGGAGATCATCGAGGCCACCCTCGCCGTGGTCACCCGCGACGGCGCGGCAGGCGTCACCCATCGCACGGTCGCCAAACAGGCCGGCACCACGACGTCCCTGAGCACCTACTACTTCGCGACCCTCGACGACCTGCTCGTCGCCGCCCTCACGAGCGTCGCCGACGCCTACACCGCCCGCATCCGCGACATCATCGACGCCCCCGGCGACAAGCTCACCGGCCTGGCCCACCTCATCGCCGAGTCCGCCGGTCCCGGACGTGAACGCGCCCTGGCCGAACGCGAGCTGGCGACCCTGGCCGCCCGCCGCCCCGCGCTGCGACCCGTGGCACGACGCTGGCGGGAGAACATCGCCGAACTCGCCGCCACGCTGACCGACGACCCCGCGGCCGTCGCCGCCCTCGTCGCGGCCTCCGACGGACTGTGCACCGCGATCCTCCTCGACAACGCCCCCGCCGACCCCGACCGCATCCACGCCGTCCTGCGACGAGCCGTCCGCGACTGAACCGACGGGTTCTGCCATGCCGTACGGCGTGGCGGGCTGTGGGACCGGCGCTCACGCGGCAGCGGGAGTCGGTGAGCGCCGGTTCCTGCTCAGAGGGTGCAGTTCTTCTGGGTGTCGGTGCGGACGCGTCTGCCGGTGAACTCCTCCAGGATGGCGATGTTCTCCGCGGAGTAGTTGGTCGCGGTGATCCTGTCGGCGTCGGGGCTGCCCAGTTTGCCGGTGTAGGGGGCGGACTTCTCCAGCCAGTAGGCAGTGCGCAGGAACTGGGTCAGGACCAGCTCACGCAGCTTCGGCTCGTTCTTGATCTTCGTCCAGTAGTCGGGGTGCCTGCTCTTGGCCACCCGTAGATAGAGCAGCAGGTAGCGCAGGTTGGTGGCCGCGATGTCACGCGCGTTGCTGGCGCCGATGCCCCGGATGTACTCCTGGACGACAGTCACCGCGGGCAGGCCCGTCAGCCCGGCGTTCAGCTCCGCCAGCACGCCCTGGAGGTGATACTCCCCCTGGGTGCGGTCGCGCAGGTAGATGCCGTCCATGGAGTCGCTGAGCCGGTCGGTGATCAGCGGGATGATCTCCTTGCGGGGGAAGCCGTCGTGCAGCGGCACCGTCGTGTCCTGCCGGGAGGCGTTGATCCAGGCCGCGGTGTGCACGTTCCACCTGGTCCGCGCGGGGTCGAGGTCCCACATGTGGGTCTCCTCGTGGATCGCGACCATCATCGACTCGGCGAAGGCCTCGAAGCTGTTCGTCCGGACGAACTGGGTCCAGTACTGGTCCCTGGCCTGGGCGACGGCCAGCGCCTCACCGCTCGGCCACCGCCTTCGGTACATCGTCTGGAGGGTCTGCATCCAGTTGGACGCGGTGAACCTCGCCTTGAGGTCGCTCACGTCCGCGGTCGGTTGTGACGGTTCCTCGTAACAGTAGGGTGCGGCGGTTCTCGTGGTGGCGGCCGAGGCGGGGGTGGTGACCGCGAGCGGCGGCAGCGCGAGAAGCACGGTCACGAGAGACAGGAGGCGTTTTCGACTCACCGGGACCTCATTCCTGAGCGGACGCGCCGCCGGGCAAGCAGGGCACGGACAGCCACCGCTCTTTCGTCGTCACCGTGGAGCGTACGAGCGCCCTTCTTCACTGACTAATCCCAGGGGTGCATAACTCCGTCGAGTGGTCAGGGTCCCGCCGCAGGTCAGGCGGGTGGTACGGCGGGCCGTACACCCGAAGGGATGCGTGGATTGTCCGGTCATGTCCTTGGGGGCCTCGTCCGGGGCCGACAATGGTGGCCGGTCACGAGTGACCGGCGGCTGTCGTGCCCGTCGGTGGAGCGGGCCGTACGGTGCCGGGAGGTATGCGTTGGTGACCACGGAGGACGTGCGGCGGGTGGCCATGGCGCTGCCCAGGACGAGTGAGCACCTGATCCGCGACCGGGTCAAGTTCAGGGTCGGCCGGATCGTCTACGTCGCGTTGTCGCGCGACGAGACCCTCATGGGCTTCGCCTTCCCCAGGGAGGAGCGCGCCGCGCTGGTGGCCTCGGACCCGGACCGCTTCCTCATGCCCCTCCCGTCCGACGAACGCTTCAACTGGGTCCGGGTACGGCTGTCCGCCCTCGACACCCCGGAGCTCACGGAGATCGTGACCGACGCCTGGCGGATGGCCGTCCCCAAAGGTGTCGCCGCCGCGCACCTCGGTCTCGTCAACCCCGCAGTTCGTCCACGGCGCGGGAGACGATGAGGCCGTGTCCGCCCGAGGTGAGCGTGTTGAGGAAGAGCCGGTCGGCTCCCGGCAGGGCGGCCAGGCGGAGCATCCAGTCGCGGGCGGTGATGCGCAGCCTGCTGGCGGGGGCCATCCACCGGATGAAGCGGCGGCCGAAGGCCTGCACCTCCTCGACCGCGGGCCGTACCCGCCGCTGGTAGGCGGCCAGCGCGTCCGGGACGCCGTCCGCGCCCGCCGCCGCGAGTTCGTCGGCGAGCACCCACGCCCCGGCCATCGCCAGGGAGGCGCCGTGCCCGGCGAACAGGGACACCGCCTGGCAGGCGTCCCCGAGCAGGACGACGCGTCCCGTGCTCCAGTGCTCCATGTCGATCTGGGTCACCTGGTCGCGGTAGATCTCGGCGGGCTCCGGGCACCGGGCGAGCGCCTCCGGCAGGATCCATCCGAGGTCGCCGTAGTGGCGCCGTAGCCAGGTGGCCGGGTCGCCGGTCAGGGTGGGGTCGGGTTCGCGGAGCAGGAACAGCAGGGCGAGCCGGTCGCCGCGCAGCGCGTAGGCTCCGGCCATCAGCCCCGGCACAGTCAGCATCCGGTAGCGGGTGCCGACCTGCTCGCTGAGTGCCTTGTCGTCGATGACGTAGGCGGCGACCTGGTGGCCGAGGTAGCGCAGGAACCGTTCCTCGGGGCCGAAGGCCAGTTCCCTGACCCGGGAGTGGGCCCCGTCGGCGCCCACGAGGAGGTCGACCTCGCGGCGGGTGCCGTCGGTCAGTTCCACGGTGACGCCCTCGTCGTGCTGTTCGATGCCCGCGACGCTGGTGCCGTAGGTCACCGGGGTGCGCACGTCGTCGTGGATGGCGTGGACCAGGTCGGCGCGCAGCAGGCTCACCACCCGGTCGAAGGACGCGGACATGGCCAGGCGGCTGGTCTGGCGTCCGTCGCGATCGACGTAGCTGAGTTCGCTGACCGGGTAGCGCGCCTGCAGCAGGCGGGGGGTCAGGCCCATCCGCTCGGCCACCTCGTATCCCGGCCCGTAGAAGTCGATCATGTATCCGCCGTCCCTGAGGGCCGGGGCGCGTTCGACCACCTCGACCTGCCAGCCCGCGCGCTCCAGGTGCCAGGCCAGGGTGAGCCCGGCGATCCCCGCGCCGCAGATGAGCGCCCTCATCCGGGCTGGCCCGTCAGCATGGCCCGCAGCGGAGCGGCGAGCGCGGCGATGTCCGTGGCGGGGTCGAGGCTGTGGTGCAGCACCAGGCCGTCCACACTCGCCGCGAGCAGGACGGCGGCGGCCTCGGCGTCACCGGTGTGGCCGTTGACCCGCAGCCAGGAGGCCACCTGGGAGCGGAAGTCGTCGATCATGACGCGGAGCCGGTCGCGGAGCTCGGGGTGCCGGCCCGCGGCCAGATACATCTCCACGATCAGCGGTGAGGCCGGATCGGCGCCGGTGTATCCGGACAGCTCGCCCAGCAGCCAGTCGAGACCGCTCCCGATGTCGGGCTGCTCGGTCAACCGACGCGCGGCCTCGCCGAACAGCGCACCGGCGAACGCGGCCGAGGCCTCGACCAGCAGGTCGTTCACCGACGCGAAGTGGTAGTGCACCACGCCGGGGGCCACCCCGGCGCGTTCGGCGACCATCCGGGTGGTGACCCCACCCCAGCCGACCTCACCGATCAGCGCCACCGCGGCGTCGAACAGCCGTTGCCGGGTCGCCCGGCCCCGTTCCGCCGATCTCTCCACCATCGCCACCCCTCTTGGACGATCGCCCTGGACGTTTGCCCAAAAGATAACACAGACCTCTCCCCCTGGCCCCGGAGCCTCCGGTCAGGGAAGGTCGGTGAAGCGTTCGATCTGCTGGGTCTTGCCCGAGACGATGATGACGTCGCCGTAGGCCAGCACGGTCTCGGAGCCGACGTAGGTGAACTCCTCCCCGGGGGGCTTCACCGCCACGATCGTGACACCGTACTTGCGGCGCAGGTTCGACTCGCCCAGCGGCACCCCGACGTAGTCCCTCGGCGGCCGGGTCTTGACCAGCGCGAAGTTCTCGTCGACCTCCATGTAGTCGAGCATCCGCCCACCGACCAGGTGCGCGACGCGCTCGCCCATGTCGTGCTCGGGGAAGACCACGTGGTGGGCGCCGACCCGGTTGAGGATCCGGCCGTGCTGGCGGCTGATCGCCTTGGCCCAGATGTCGTCGATCTCCAGCTCGCTCAGGATCGACGCGGTGAGGATGCTCGCCTCGATGTCGCTGCCGATGGCCACGACCGCCCGGTAGAAGTCGGGCACCCCGAGCTGGTCGAGCGCGTGGGGATCCGTCGAGTCGGCGGTGACGACGTGCGGCAGCTGCCCGGCGAGGCTCTGCACCACCTTGGGCCGGTGGTCGATCGCCATCACCTCGGTGCCCTGGCGGACGAGCTCCAGGGCGAGGGAGCTGCCGAACCTGCCGAGCCCGATCACCACGACCGGGTCGTTTCTCCTGTCACCCACCGCTGATCCGTTCCTCGGGGTGTTTCCTTACCGCCACAAGCCTGTCACCCCTGCGGACTCTCCCGTCAGGTCCAGGAGGGCACGGAGCTCCCCGCCCTCGGGGACACCGAGTTCGTCGTAGAGGGCCAGGGCAAGCCGCCCGTGCTCGCAGGCCCGTTCAGGGCTCCCGAGTGTCAGGTGCGCGCGGGCCAGCCCTTCGTGGGCGCGGGCCAGCTCGGGCCGGTTGCGCGTCAGCTCGGCGAGCGCGAGGGCCGCCGTGTGCCCCTCGACAGCCCCGGCCAGGTCGTCGGCCGCCTCGGCGAGCCCGTTGAGCGCCGCCGCCTCGTCGGCCGCGTTGCCGAGCCCGCGGTAGAGGGCGGCGGCCCGCTCGTGACGGACCCGCGCCTGGGCCAGCTCCCCCTGGTGCCGCAGGACGACGCCGAGATGGTTGAGCGTCACCGCCTCCCCCGCCGGGTTGCCCACCTTGCGGTGCAGCGCGAGCGCCAGGTCGAGGTGGCGCCTGGCCTCCTCGGGACGGTCGGCCCGGTCGAGCACGAGGGCGAGGATGCCGAGCACGTGGGCCTCACCCCAGGTGTCGGCGCCGATCCTGGTCAGGTCGAGCGCCTGCCTGAGGTACTTCTCGGCCTCGGCGTCCCGGTGGCGGCGCAGGGCCACGTTCCCCAGCGCGAGCAGGGCCAGGGCCCGTTCCTCGGCCTTCTCGCACACGTCGAGGGCCTGCTCCGCGTACTCTTGTGCCCGCTCGTAGTCGCCGAGCCGCCAGTGGGTCCACGCCAGGTCGGCCAGCGCCCGCGCCTGGACCCCACGGTCTCCGAGCGTACGGCTGCGCCGCAGCACCAGCGTGTGCAGGGTGAGCGCGTCGTCGTGGTGCGCGTACCTGTCGAGATAGAGCCCTATCGCCAGCGCCAGGAGACCGAGGCAGATCTCCGGCCCCTGGACGGCGGTCGCGATGATGTTCGCGCGCTCGGCGTCGAGCCAGCCGATCGCCTCGGCGGCGTCGCGGACGGGCGGCACCGGGGTCGCCGGTTGGGGGATGCCCTCCCGCTGGCCGACGGTGTGCGGGAAGAGCCGGTCCATCGCCGCCCGCGAGCGGTGCAGGTAGTAGGCGAGCAGCCGCATGACGGCGCCGTCGTCCTCGGCGATCGAGCGCGCGTGCTCGCGGAGCAGGTCGTGGAAGGTGTAGCGGCCGGGTTCGAGCTGCAGGAGCATGTGGGCGTCGAGGAGCCCCTCGAGGAGTTCCTCGGCCTCCTCCTCGGAGATCCCGGCCAGCGCCGCCGCGCCGTACGGGTCGATGTCGCGTCCCGGCACCAGCCCGAGCAGGCGGAACATGCGCCGCTCCGCCTCGTCGAGCTGCTCGTAGGAGAGGGTGAACGCGGCCGAAACACCGTCCAGGAGCCTGCGGTGGTCACGCAGCCGGTCCGCCAGGTAGGCCACGGTCCAGCGCGGGCGGTGCTGGAGGCGGGCGGCGGAGATCCTGATCGCCAGCGGGAGGTGCCCGCACAGGCGCAGCACGTCTCGTACGGCCTCGGCCTCACGTGAGGCGCGTTCCCCCACGATCCGCCCGAACAGCTCGACGGCCTCCTCCTCGCCCAGCACGTCAACCGAGAGGGCACCGGCGCCGTCGAGATCGACGAGCCGCCGCCTGCTGGTGACCAGGACGAGGGTGTCCGAGCGCCCCGGCAGCAGGGGCCGGACGTGCTCGGCGTCCAGGGCGTTGTCCAGTACGGCGAGCACCCGGCGACCGGCCAGTTCGGCACGCCACAGGGCGCCCCGCTCCGCCGGTGAGGCCGGGATGCGCTCCGCGGGCACCCCGAGCTGGCGCAGCAGGGTCTCAAGCGCGGCCGCGGCGTCGACCGGCTCCCGGCCCGCGGTGTGGGCCAGCAGGTCGATGAAGAGCTGTCCGTCCGGGTAGCGCCCGGCCAGCCGGTGGGCCGCGTGGACGGCGAGCGTGGTCTTGCCGATCCCGGCCATGCCGTCGATCGTGATGACCGCCGCCCCACGGTGCTCCCCGACGAGCCGCCCCACCTCGACACTTCGTCCGGAAAAATCGGGAATGTCGTACGGCAGGAAGGCCGAGCGGCGCACCGGCGCGGCGGCCGGGGTGTCCGTCAGCACCGCCCGCTCCAGCTCGACGAAGGCGTGCCCGGGGTCGAGACCCTGCTCCTCCGCGAGAGCCGTACGGTAGGAGCGCGCGGCGGCCAGGGCGTCGGCCTGCCGTCCCGCGCGGTGCAGGGCCAGGACGAGGTGACCGTTGAGCCTCTCGCGCAGCGGGTTGGCGTTCACCTGGGCCGCCAGCTCGTCGAGCAGGTCACCGTGCCGCCCCTCGGCCAGCTCCCCCTCGACCAGGCGCTCGTAGGCCGCGAGTCGACGGTCCCGCCACAGCTCCCTGGCGCCGGAGACGTAGTGCGCGTGCACGTCCTCAAGCGCCTCGCCGCGCCACAGGTCCAGCGCCGCGCGCAGCTCCCCGGCCGCCACCAGCTCGGTGAACTCCCGCGTGTCGAGCTGCCCCGGCTCCGGCCGCGCGACATACCCGCCGCCCCGCGTCTCCAGCAGGTGTACGGCTCCCGCGCCCCGCAGCACCTTGCGGATCGCGGTGATCGAGGCGTGGATCTGCGAGCGGGCGGTGTCCGGCCGGTCGTGGCCCCACATCGCGTCGATCAGCCGCTCGATGCCGATCACCCGGCCCGCGTTGAGCAGGAGGTAGGCCAGCACGGCCCGGTGACGTGGGGCGATGCCCGTCAGCGGGGCGCCGTCAACGATCACCTGGACAGGACCGAGCAGGGTGAAACGCGGCATCGTCCCCCCATCACGGTCGCATCGTGCACGCATAGCGAATGTATCAATCCGGACATCCACTCTGGTCTCACACCAACCGCGATGGAAGGAACACCATGGAAGCCCGGATGAAGAACCCCGCCTCGATCATCCCCGGCGTGATCCAGCCCGTTCAGGAGCTGATGAAGGCCGCCCAGTCGCAGGGCCTCCCCCAGGAGCTCATGGAGATGATCCACCTGCGGGTCAGCCAGATCAACGGCTGCAGCTTCTGCGTGGACGCGGGTCTGAAGAACCTGCGCAAGCTCGGCGCGAGTGACGACCGCGTCGGCCTGGTCGTGGCCTGGCGCGAGGCGCCGTACTACACCGACGCCGAGCGGGCCGCGCTCGCGCTGGCCGAGGCCGCGACCCGGCTCGCCGACAACACCGACGCCGTCCCCGACGACGTCTGGGACAACGCCGCCGACCACTTCGACGAGAAGCAGCTCGCCTCGATCCTGCTGATGACCGCCGTCACCAACCTCTTCAACCGCCTGAACGCCCCGATCCGCCAGGTCGCGGGCAGCTGGTAAGCCCGATTCCGAAGGAGCAGCAGAACATGTCCGTGGTCCGCTCGCACCGCTACCTCGTCGCCGAGGATGATCTTGAGGAGTTCCTCGCCCGCAGGAGCTCACTGATCGCGACCGTCAGGGAGGGGCACCCCGGCCTCACCCACGCCGTGCTCGTCCGGCTTGAGGACGGCACCTACACCGACACCTGGCACTGGGAGAGCGCCGCCCAGCTCGGCGCCGCCCTCGCCGCCATCTCCACCTTCCCCGAGGCCCCGCTGACCATGGCCCTCACCCAGGACGCGACCGCCCTGAACGGCAAGGTCGTCGACGAACGGTGAGCCTCACGTGTCGGTGAGGACGGTGCCCGCGTCCACCATCCGCTCGACCGCGAGGGCCGGGTCGAGCAGCGCCTCGGGGGCGTGGACGCCGGGCGCCACGGGCTCGCCGAGTAGGCGCTCCACCCCGAGGGCGATGCCGAGCGCGGTCAGGGGGCGCTGCCCGTCGGGGTGCGCGAGGCGGCGGCTCACCCCGAGCGGCGTCCCTCCGGGGCCGGTCCCCGCCAGGTCGATCCTGACCTCGACGGAGGCCGGACCTCCGCCGCGCCTGCCCGCCGACTCCCCGACCGCGAAGTCGAAGCGGACATTCGGCGCCCCCGTCGCGAGCGCGACGCTCGGCACGTCGGGGATGGCGATCGTCTGGCCGGCCAGGACGACGCCGTCTGCGGTCGCCACCTCCACCCGCGCCTCCTCACCGTCCACCCAGGCGAAGACGCCGTCGCGGCGCACCAGCCCGGCCGAGGTGGCGGCCATCAGCCGGTCCAGGTCCGCGACGGCGGCGGGCCCACCGGCGTCCAGTTCGTCCAGGATCAGGGCGATCCGGATGGCGTCGATCCGCTCGAACCGCCGGGCCGCGTCCAGTGCCGCGAGGACGGCGAGCCCGGCGAAGCTGTGGCTGGCCAGCAGCACCGGCGCCGACGCCCGCTGGGCCACGGCGAAGACCTCGGGCGCGAGGTCCACCAGCCCGTTGGAGATGCTGAGGTACGGCAGGCCGCGCCCCTGCGCGTAGCGCAGCCCGTTGAGGTGGGAGTCCCACACCGCCGCGACCACCGCCGAGTACTTCCCGTCCTCAGGGAGGCCGAGATCGTCACGCCGCAGGTCGATGGTCACGGCCGTGGCGGCACCGAGCCCGTCGGCGACCTTCCGGGCGCGGTCGAGGTCACGGCCCGCGAGGGTCAGCGGCAGCTCCGGGTGCCACCGCCGCAACACGGCCGCGGCCCCCGCGCCCGCCTGCCCGGACCCGCCCATGATCAGTACCGGTTCCATCGGTTTCCTCCCGTACGGCTAAGCTACGTTTTGTAGGCTACACGTTGTAGCTTAAGCTGGGGCACCATGGCAACACCGACGACCCGTCTGTCCAAGCAGGCGAGACGGGAACAGCTCCTTGAGACCGCCCTGACGATCGTGCGCACCCAGGGCGCGGACGGCCTGACCCTGCCCACCCTCGCCGAGGCCGCCGAGGTGAGCAGGCCGATCGTCTACGACCACTTCGGCACCCGCCACGGCCTGCTGATCGCGCTCTACCAGCGGCTCGACGAGCAGCACCGGGCCGCGCTGACCCGGGCACTGCGGGAGGCCGTGCCAACCGGCCACGAGGTCGCCCGCGTCATGAGCGCGGCCTACTTCGCGTGCGCCACGGCCATGCCGGAGTTCAACGCCGTCTCCGCCGCGCTACGGGGCAGCCCGGAGATGGAGGCGGTCCAGCGCGAGGCGCTCGACGGCTACACCGACCTGATGGCCACCGCGCTGGCCCCCCACTCCGGCCTGCCCGCCCCGGCACTGAGGCTGCGCTGCGTCGGCGCCCTCGGCGCCGCCGAAGCCATCGCCGCCGAACTCAACCACGGCCACACGACCCTCGAAAACGCCGTCACGGCCCTGACCGACCTGATCACGAGCACCCTGGACCCCCGGTCACGGTGAACAACCACCGCGAGCCGTACGCCTCACCCGCGATAGACAGTTACCGCGAGCCGGACCAGCGACCTGACCAGTGGGTTCGTGTCGCCCGTCCGCCAGGCCACGACCACGCGGCTCGGGGCCATGTCGGTCAGCGGGACCACGGTCAGTTCTTCGGGCGGGGTGTGCCCGAGGGGGGCCATTCCGACCGTGCCGTTCCAGAGCACGGCCTGCAGGCACTCCTGTACGGCGCGCACGACCGGGCCCTCGCGGGGTTCGCCGCCGTTCCAGTACGACCGCCAGAGCGGATCGACGCCGTCGGGGAACTGGAACCAGCGCCGTCCTGCCAGGTCGGCCATGCTCAGCCGGTCACGCCGGGCGAGCGGGTCGTCGGCGCGCAGCACGGCGCCGACCGGATCGGCACGTAGCTCGCGCACCGTCAGCCCGGTCTCGTCGAACGGTCCACGCGTCAGGGCGACGTCCACCAGCCCGGCGCGCAGCCCACAGGTCGGGTCCGTCAGGTCGGTCTCGCGGACGCGGATCTCGACGTCCGGGTGCCGACGGCGATAGACGGCGGCCAGCCGGGTCGCGCCCCGGTCGGTGCCGTCGCCCAGGATGCCGACGGTGACGGTCGAGGCCCCCGCCGCGACGGCCACCCGCACCCGCAGCCGCTCCGCCCGCCCAAGCAGGGCACGCGCCTCGTCGAGCAGCGCCGTACCGGCCGGGGTGAGGCTGACTCCCGAGGCCGAGCGGTGCAGCAGGACGGCGCCGAGGTCGGCCTCAAGACCCCTGATCGCCCGGCTCAGCGGCGGCTGGCTCATGTGCAGCCGGGCGGCGGCCCTGCCGAAGTGGAGTTCCTCAGCGACGGCCACGAAGTAGCGCAGCGTGCGTAGCTCCATGACCGGCGACGATACCCGCACGGTATCGCCGCCACCCAACCGGACTTGGACGGCGACGACCCCTCGGCGGTGCAATCGGGGCATGACCCACGAACCCATCCCCGACCCCGCCGTCCAGACCTCCGGCGCCCAGGAGATCGCCCGCGACCTGCTGGTGGTCCCGAACCGGCGGGCCGGACTGGTGCCCAACATCGGCGTCGTCGGCGGCACGCGGGCCGTCCTCGTCGTCGACACGGGCATCGGCGTCGCCAACGCCGAGCAGGTCCTCGCCCTCGCCTCCGAGGTCGCCGGGGGCCGCGAGCTGTACCTCACCACCACGCACTTCCACCCGGAGCACGCCTTCGGCGCGCAGGTGTTCGCCGACGAGGCCACCTACCTGGTCAACCGCGCCCAGGCCGACGACCTCAGGGAGAAGGGGCAGGGCTACCTGGAGATGTTCCGTGGCCTCGGCGAGACGGTCGCCCGCCGCCTTGACGGTGTTCGGGTGCCCGTCCCCGACCTGGTCTACGACGACGCCCACGACCTGGACCTCGGTGGTCGCACGGTACGGCTGCGCCCGACCGGCCGGGGTCACACGAGGGGTGACCAGGTGGTCGAGGTGCCGGACGCCGGGGTGCTGTTCACCGGGGACCTCGCGGAGACCGGGCAGTTCGCCATCTTCCCCTGGTTCCCGCCGTACGACACGGACGTCTCCGGCGTGGGCTGGCTGGCGGTGCTCGACCGGCTGACCGCCACGGCTCCCAGGACGGTGGTGCCCGGCCACGGCGACCTCGGGGGTCCTGAGGTGCTCACGGACGTCCGTGACTACCTGCGCGAACTGCGCGAGGAGACGTGGCGGCGGCGCGACTCGGCGATGGAGGAGACCGAGATCCTCGCCGAGGTCCGCGCCCTGCTCCTCGAACGCCACCCCGAGTGGACCGGCCGGGAGTGGATAGACCGGGGCGTCTCCTGCCTGTGCGCCGAACACGCCGTGTGACCCGCCACGGTCAGCGGGGCTTCGCCGTACCCCCCGAAAGCAGCCGGGAGACCATGCTCTCCGCTGGCCTGCCGAGCACCCGTTCCAGGTCGGGTGTCTGCCGCTCCAGGTCCCCCGCACGCACCCGCGCGTTGAGCCAGCTCATCGGCCCAGGGCCCGCGTCGGGCACCTCCCGGTAGGGCACCCCGAGCGCCTCGGCCACCCCGGGGTGACTCCACAGCGGGCCGGTGAAGTCATAGGCGCGGCCCAGATGCCCCTCCTCGGTCAGGACGTTCGCCGCGGCCTCGGCCAGGTCGGTCCGGAACGCGGTGTTCAGCCCCCGTCCCCCGGTGCTGCCGGTCAGCTCCCCGCCGGAGACCTGCGGGACGAACGCCTCACCGTAGAAGGGATGCCTCAGCAGGGTGTACGGCAGGCCGCTGCGGAGGATGGCCTGCTCCGTGGCGTGGTGCGCCTCGGTCATCCCGGTCGGGACGATGTCGGCGTCCAGGAAGCTGGTGTAGACGACGGCACCGACCCCCACCTCGACGGCCGCGGCGATCGCGGCGAGGTGCTGGCCGATCCTGCGGGCCGGGTCGAGCTCGGGAGAGGAGATCAGCAGCAGCCGGTCGGCCCCCTCGAACGCCGCGCGCAGACTCGCCGGATCGTCGTAGTCACCCCTTCTGACTTCCACCCCCGAAGGAGCCCGCCCGGGATCCCGTACGGCGGCCACCACCTCCGCCCGGTCCCGCAGCCGATCGACGACGAGACGGCCGAGAGCGCCCGAAGCGGCCGAGATGACAATCATGAGGCTCCCTCTGGAAAAGACCGCTCACAGTGAACCGCCAACCCCCGAGGGGACGCCACCCGTTTTCCCAGCAGGGCCAGCAGCGCAACCATGACCACGCCGACAGCAGCAAGGCTGAGCCGGTCGGCCGTCGTGTCGGCGTTGGAGACCAGCCCGAAGGCGGTGTGGGCGACCAGGGCGCCGGTGGCCAGGGCGAGACTGTGCCCGGGCGTCCACGGGTCACCGGCCGTCCAGCGGCGCAGGAGCCACCCGGCCCCCACGGCCAGTACGGCGGCGGCCGCCATGGGCGCGACCGTCCACCCGCCGTGGGTGAAGAACGGCCGCGTCGCGCCCCCGAAGGGAAACAGCAGCGCCAGGTATCCGAACACGACAACCCCGCCGAACACCCCGGTTACCGCAGGCCGGGGCGGTTTCCCCGAGGACGTGCTCCGGGGAAGCCGTAGCCGCAGGCCCGCGAACGTCAGCAAAGCCACCGCGACCGCGCACCCCACCAGGACCGCCGTCGACGCCCGGTATCCGGGGTCGATGCTCGTCACCACGGTCACCCGCAGCAGCAGCGCACCCAGGACGAAGACCACCCCGGCCGACCAGACGCCCAGCCTGCCCAGGTAGGGCCGCTCCCGCAGGGAGGGGAAGACCAGGTCGGTCAGGAGGATCGGGATCACGGCGCTGAAGACCGCGTGGTAGGGAATCTGCAGTTCGGCGTAGGCGCTGTTCAGGCCCAGGATCCGGGGCGCCCACCCTACGGCGCCGTACATCGTGGGGCTGCTCAGCGCCTGCAGGGCCAGGCCCTCCTCGACGATCCCGTAGGCGGCGCCGAGGAGCAGCACCCCGGCCCAGCCCGTCCCCGCCCGCCGTACCAGCTCACGGACCAGGACGGTGCCCGCGCCGTAGATCGGGATCCACAGCAGCAGGAGCCACGCCATGCGGAGCGGCGGGTTGCCGAGGGTGAACTCGGCCACGAGCGGTGTGACCACCGCGAGCAGCAGTGCGGCCAGGCGGCCGCGGGTCCGGTTGGCTGTCATACGGCGATCGTGGTCCGCGCGCCCCCTCCCTGGCCTGTGCCCCCGGGCCTGTCCGTGGCAACCCAGGTGAGCGACCGGCGGCGACTTTGGTTGCTGCCCCCGGCCGACTCGCCTGGTTACGCTGGTCGTCCGTGATGGCAGACGTACGGCCAGGGCCGGCCAGGACCTCCTGGGACAGGGCGACGCGGATCGGCGGCCTGACCTGCGCGCTGGTCGCGGCGGTCGCGGTCGTACTGGGCGAGGTCGGCGACACCTGGTTCTTCGTGGACGTGGCCGGTGGCGTGGCGGCGTGCGCCGCGCTGTGGCCGTCACGCCGGTGGCCCGCCACGATGGCACTGGTGGCCGTGGCGATCTCGGTGTTCGCGGCCTCGGCGTCGGTCGCTGCGGGCGTCGCGACGCTGATGGCAGCCCTGTACCGGCGTTCCGCCGTCGCCGTCGCGGTCGGCGCCGCCTGGGTCGCGGCGACGCTGACACGGTTCTGGCTCCGGCCTCCCGGGCTGGCGCCGTACCCGGTGTGGGCCCTGGTCGCGGTGCTGTTCGGGGTGGCGCTGACCGGGTGGGGGATGCTCGCGCGGGCCCGCCGCCAGTTGCTGCTCTCGCTGGTCGAGCGCGCCCGCAGGGCCGAGGAGGACCAGCGGCGGCGCACCGAGCAGGCCCGCCACGCAGAACGCCTGGTCATCGCCCGCGAGATGCACGACGTGCTGGCGCACCGCCTCTCCCTGCTGGCGTTGCACGCCGGAGCCCTGGAGTTCAACGCGAAGGCCGACCCCACGGAGGTCGTCGAGGCGGCCTCCGTGGTGCGCGCCAACGCCCACCAGGCCCTCCAGGAGCTGCGCCAGGTCATCTCGGTCCTGCGCGAGGCCCCCGTCCTGGCCGAACTCGACCTGCGGGCTTTGGTCGAGGAGGTACGGCACGCGGGCGCCCGGGTCGAACTGGACGACAGTGGCGTACGGCTGGCCGACCTACCGGGCACCACGGCCCGAGCCGCCTACCGAATAGTCCAGGAGGGCCTCACCAACGCCCTCAAACACGCCCCCGGCCAGCCGGTGACCCTCCACCTCACCGGCACCCCGGGCGAGGACCTGACCATAGAGGTCCGCAACCCCGTCGAGGGGTTCTCCCAGGGTGAGGGCGCGGGGCTGACCGGGGTGCGGGAGCGGGCGGAGTTGGCCGGGGGGCGGGTCGAGCGCGCCGGGATCGAGGGCGGGGAGTTCCTTCTGACCGTCTGGCTACCATGGCCGACATGACGGCCGTACGTGTGCTGGTCGTGGACGACGACCCGCTCGTCAGGGCGGGTCTGACGCTGATGCTCAGAGGCGCGGAGGAGTTGGTCGTGGTCGGCGGGGTGGCCGACGGCGCCGACGTCGGGGCCGCGATCGAGGCCCACGCGCCCGACGTGGTGCTCATGGACATCCGGATGCCGGGCCTGGACGGGATCGACGCCACCCGGCTGCTCCGGCGCCGCCCCGACCCGCCGCACGTCATCATGCTGACCACGTTCGACGCCGACGAGCACGTCTTCGGCTCCCTGCGCGCCGGGGCCAGCGGGTTCCTCCTCAAGGACACCCCGCCTGAGGGCATCGTGGACGCGATCCTCAGGGTCGTCGCCGGTGAGCCGATCCTGTCCCCCAGCGTGACCCGGCGCCTGATCGCGCACCTGACCCCGGAGACGGAGAGCCGCCGCCGCGACGACGCCGCCCGGCTGCTGTCCAGGCTCAGCGACCGCGAACGCGAGGTCGCCGCCGCGGTCGGCCGTGGCCTGTCGAACGGGGACATCGCCGCCGAACTCCACATGAGCGTCGGCACGGTCAAGGGCTACATCTCCCGAATCCTCACCAAAACCAACCTCGAAAACCGCGTCCAACTAGCCCTCATATCCCACGACGCCGGGTGATCCGCTTCTGTCGGAGCCGATCTCTACGGTGTGCGGCATGACGACACTCCCCGAAGGCGGGGCCTGGTCGAGCGTGCGCGCGGCCATCTCCACCGAAGACCCGGCCCAGGTCGCGGAAGCCGTACTGGCTCTCGACGAGGCGGGACGCCGTGCGGTGGCCCGCGAGCTGCCCGGCCACCTCGGCCCCGCCAAGAAGGAGACCGCGGAACGCAACCCGCGTCAGAGCGAGTGGTCCTACGCCGAGAAGTGGACCGAACCCATGCGCGTCGCGGGCGCGGGCACCATCGCCGGAGCTGCGGCCGTGGCGACCTGGCTCTACCGGCGTGACTTCGCCCTCTGGCGACAGCCGCTCGACTCCGGGCCGCTGCTGAGTGTGATCACCGCGCGTCCGCAGGACTGGCAGGCCGACCTGGCCGTACGGCTGGCGCTGCGGCTGCGTGGCAGCCGGGCTCAGGCCAGGGACGGCAGCGCTTCGCTGGCCCTGGAGTTGCTGCGCCGTACCGGCGTGACCCCGCCCGAGCACGACCCGCTCGTCGTCGCGTGGGTCTCCCAACCGCCGGACCTGGAGCACGACCCGCTGGCCGAGCACCTAGTGCCCCGGCTGTTCGAGGCCGAGGGGGTGGGCCGGGCACTACGCGAGGACGTCGTCGATCCGCCCGAGTGGGACTCCGGCCGTCGCACCTGGCTGGGGGCGCTGCGCGACGCGGTCGCGGCCGGGCGGTTCGCCGCCGAGCCGTTGGTCGAGGGCTGCGTACGCCGCTTCCTGCGCGGCGGCAGCGCCACCGACCTGCGGTTCTTCGCCCGGCTGCACGAGATGCTCGCTCCCGGGCCGAGCAGGGAGCGCACCCGCGACTATCTTCGGCTGCTGCCCGCGTCCCCGGGGCCCGTTGCGGAGCTGGCGCTGCGGCAGGTGCGCGGCTCGGACTGGCTGAGTGGCGAGGAGGTCAACGAGGCGGCGGTCGCGCTGCTGTCGCGCCCCGAGGGCAAGCTCGTCCGCGCCGGACTGAGTCTGCTTGAGCGGGCCGCCCGCGACACGACCGGTGACCTCGACGACCTGGCCGCCGCGCTCGCCTCGGCGTTCCTGTGCGAGTCGTACGAGGTACGCGAACGCGCGGTGCGCCTGGCCGTCAAGCACGCGGGACGCTTCACGGCCACCGGGGCCGAGGCCGTCCGCGAGGCGGCGAGTTTCCTGCCCGCCGACCTGGCGGGGCGGCTGGCCGAGGCGTACGGCGTGGCGGCGGCCGAGCCCGAGGTGGTGGACGACTTCGAGCCGGGGTCGCTGCCGCCGTTCGAGCCGCTCCCCCGTGAGCCGTTCCCCGCGCCGCTCACCGACCTGACCGGCACCTACGCCTCGACGAACGACGGCGTCACCTTCGAACGCTGGCTCGACGGCTTCGTCCGCGACCCGTCCGGGCGGCCACGTCCCGGCCAGGGAGGCATCTACCGGCAGCGTCAGTGGCACCGCCTCGAAGAGTGGACGAAGGCGATGCTGCGCGAGGCCGCCGCCCCCGGTGAGGAACCGCCCATCCCCGAGGAGCCCCGGCGGGCTCCCGAGCCCGTCATACACACCATCGCCGTACGCACCCCCGACGGGGACATGGAGGTCGGCTTCGGCGGCCTGCCCGCCGAGACGCGCGACAAGATCATCTCCGGTCTGCGGCAGCGCGGCATTCCGCTGGGCAACCTGGAGCACTTCACCGAGGAGCCACCGCTTGAAGCCGAGATCCTGCACACGATGGTCATACCGTCGGGTCCCTGGAGCGGCGGCGACAGGGAGGAGGAGCCCAGGCCCACGAACCGGCTGCCGGACCCGCGTCACGTCTCGGCGCCGCACTACGCCATGCTGCTGCGCTGCGCCGAGATCCACGCCGCGCTGAAGGCCGGGACGCTTCCGCCGTACCTCCTGGCCACCCCGACCCTGACCTCCGGTCACCTCGATCCGGCCGAGCTGGTGACCCGTCTTGAGGGATACGAGCGGGCGGACGTCCAGGCGCTGCCCGCCGACCTGGGACAGGCGCTGCTGCGGCTGCCGCGCGAGGTGGACCCGGAGGTGGTCGACCGCGCCGGGAAGCTGACCTCGGAGGCGGGAGCCGTACTGGTCCGCTGGCTGACCGACCGGCCGGAGCCGAGGCTGCGCGTCGACTGGTCGTCCTCCGGCGGCGACTACACGCACGACCGGCAGAAGGGCGGGCACAGTCCCCGGCTGCACCCCCGCGTCCGGATCGAGCCGACCGGGCTGGCACTGGTCGACGCGTTGCTGTCCGATCCGCCGTCCTGGCTGGGCGAAGAGGGCGGCGCGTACGTGCACGGCTGGCGGCTGACGCTGCCCTCGGACCGGGAGGTGGCGGCCATGCACCTGCTGCCGCACCTGCTCAACGTCTGGGATCGGCCCGGCTACTTCCACGAGGCCGTGACCGCCCTGCTCTCCCAGGACGGGCCGATCGGTGAGGCGATGGCGCTACTGATCGCCGTCCAGATGACCGAGCAGAGCATGTTCGGTTGGCCGGAACGCGGCCAGAGGCTGCTGCTGAACGCGACCGCCGCGGACCTCCTGCCCACCGTGGAGTGCGGACGTCAGCTCGGGCTGTGCCTGCGCAGGGACGTGACCAAGATGGGCAATGTACGGCAGGCCCTTGAGGAGTGCGCGAGGCAGGGCGCGCACCGGCAGGTGTGGGAGATCATGACCGGGTTGCTGCCCGTCTACCTGCCGGGGCCGGACGAACGACCGCACTCCGCGCACACCCAGGCGCTCTCCTTCGCGATCGACGCCGCTCGTTGGGCGAAGGCGCACGGCCCCGTCCCGGTGGTCGCGGAGGCGGCGGCCCGCAGGGGAACCAGCGGCTTCCTGAGGACCGCCCGCGCCCTGCACGAGCAACTGCTTCAGTCGCCCTGGGACCAGGCCGCTACCGGGAGGGAGAGGTAGATGCCGAAGTCGGTGAGGCCGGTCGCGGTGCTGATGGCTTCGTGGAGGGTGTCCACGCGGGCCTGACGGTTGGCGGCTCTGCTTTCGAACCACTTGGACCTGATCTCGATCACCACGTCCAGGCCGCAGCGGTCCAGCGGTCCCAGGGGGCGGAAGCGGATCTCGACGTCGCCTGGCTGGAGGTCACCGTCGTACGGCTCCTCGGGACACTCGACGGCCAGGGAGACCAGGTGGGGCAGGACGGTCCCCAGCTCGCGGAGCTTCGCCTCGGTCACATCCGGCCCATGGGTAACTTCCACCAACGGCATCAGGCCACCCTACGACCCCCGCCCCGGTGGTCAGGGGGGCGTCAGGTAGGAGGCGAGGGTGCCGCGGTCGCGCTGGAGGTTGTCGATGCGCTCGTCCATGGCGGCCAGCTCGCCGTTCAGGATGTCCCACAGGTCGGCGCACCAGTCGAAGTCCGGGCGTTCACCCCGCGCGCACGGCAGCACGGACCGGATCACCTCGGTGGACAGACCGGCCTTCAGCAGGGCACGGATCTGACGCACCGTGACCACGGAGTCCTCGCTGTAGTGGCGGTAGCCGTTCGTCCCGCGTCCGGTGGCGAGCAGCCCCTGCTCTCCGTAGTAGCGCAGCGAGCGGGGACTGGCCCCGGTTCTGCGAGACAGCTCCCCGATCAGCATGTGCCCCACCCTCGACGTGTTGACCTTTCCACCGGTGTGAAGGCTTAACGTCGCCCCAGGAACGGACATTCCACACACGTCTGGAGCGGCACATGTCCTTTTTCGCTGTTCACCGTGACGGCCACGTGGCGAGCGCCGAGGAACTGGCACCGCTCGCCTTCGCGGGCTACGCCCACTTCACCGCCATGCAGGTGCGTGAGGGCGGGATCAGGGGACTCGACCTCCACCTGGAACGGCTGCGGTTCGCCTCGATGGAGCTGTACGGCAGGGCCCTGCCCGACGACCGGGTGCTGGCACACCTGCGGACGGCGATCCAGGCCGGTCCTGCCGACCTGTCGCTGACGGCCACGGTCTACTCCCCGGCGGGCGAGTTCACCGACGCCGACGCGGAGCCCGCGCTGCTGGTGCGCACCGGCCCTCCCGCGACCGCCCCGCGCGGACCACTCGCCCTGACGGCCGTCGAGTACGAACGGGTCCTCCCGGCCATCAAGCACGTCGGCGAGGTGGCCAAGACATACTTCCTCCGACAGGCCGTCGCCCAGGGCTTCGACGACGCCGCCTTCGTCGATCGCCGGGGACGGCTCAGCGAGGCGACTATCTGGAACCTGGCCTTCTGGGACGGCACCTCGGTGGTGTGGCCCGACGCCGAGAAACTGGGCGGAATCACGATGGGGATCGTACGGCGCCGCCTGGAACACCTCGGCGTGCCCCAGCGCGTCCAGGAGATCACCCTCGCCGACCTGCCAACACTGACGGGCGCCGTGGTCATGAACTCCTGGTCCCCGGGAATCCCGGTGCACAGGATCGGCTCCTTCTCCCTGCCGGAGGCCCCGGCTTTCGTCGAGACGCTCCACCGGGCCTACCGTTCAGAACCGCTCACCGCACCGTGAGACCGTGTTCCTGACGGCTTCCGCCGTACGCCATCGTCCTGGGCATCCTGGGGGTCGCACTCATCGTGCTCGTGCTGCGGATGCTGCTCGCCCAGGCCGTCGCACGCGACGTCGAAGCGAGGCAGATGCAGGCCGAACTGGACGAGACGATCTGATGCAATCGTCGTCGACATCGACGTGATGCCGGCCAGGCGGAAGATGTCCGTGGGCGGCCTCGCGGACCGCGTCGGGATCACCCCCGCCAACCTGGCGGTACTCAAGAACGACCGCGCCAAGGCGGTGCGCTTCACGACACTCGCCGCGCTCCGCGAGGTGCTCAGGTGCCAGCCGGGCGTCCTGCTGCGCTGGGAGGCCGAGGACGCCTCGGGCGAATGACGTGCCCGGGGCCGGCTCGATCCTGTGGTGTCTGTCCCGCGTTCTCCGTCCGGTTAATCGCTGGCGGACGCGACGGTCTCCGGGTTGACTGCACCGGTGACCGCTTTGCCCGTGCCCGCCGACCTGGCCCATCTGGTGGCCGGGATCTGGGTGCTTGACGGTGACGTGGTGCCGAGAGGGTTACCGCAGCCCACGGTCGACCTGCTGGTCATGCCTGGTGGGATGTGCCGGCTGGCCGGGCCGGAGACGCGCGCTCGGCAGGGGACACCTCCCAAGGGCGGGTCCCTGATCGGGGTGCGGCTGCGACCGGGGACGGTGACCGGGCTGTTCGGGGTCGCGGCCGACGAGGTGCCACTGGCCGGGATGCCCATCGAGGTCGGGCGACTGGACGGGTCGGTGACCAGGCGGCTGGCAGGGGCGCTGGCACTGGTGCGGGAGCGGGCTGGGCGATGCCGGGTCGACGAGCGGGTGCGCATCGTGCTGGCGGCCATGCACGCGGCGCCAGGTGCGCCGGTCGACCGGTATGCCGCGCAGGCCGGGTTGTCCGAACGGCAGCTTCGGCGGCGATTCGGGGTGGCGGTCGGGCTGCGACCCAAGTCCTACGCACGCGTGGTGCGGCTGCACCACGCGCTCGCCGCCGCCCACGCTGCGGTGGCCAAGGGCGAGCGCCCGAACTGGGCCGCCATCGCCGTGCGCAGCGGCTGCTACGACCAGTCACACCTGCTCGCCGAGTTCCGGTACGCGGTGGGGGTGCCGCCGACCACGTTGCTGTCGGATGTCCGTTCTCTCCAAGCCTCGACAGGCCGGGGCTAACACACTCGACGCATGACTGATGACGTTGTCACAGAGGTCCTCGACTGGTGCCGGGAGACCGCAGGGGACGGTCTCTCCGGCGACGGGGTGCGTTTCGTCGAACCGTTCGACGCCTGGGTGGTGCACGGCTACTCCGAGGTGAACCGGGTGCTCACCGACCACTCGACGTTCTCCTCCGACGAGCTGCGCTACAGCGCGCGACCCATACCGCACCGGGACAACCCGATTCTCAGCAGCCTGTCGGCGATGGACCCGCCCCGGCACCACCTGCTGCGCCGACTGGTCAGCCGAGCCTTCACGCCCCGCGCGATCCGGGCGTTACTCCCCTCGATCACCGACACCGTACGGAGACAACTGGCCGATGCGGACGGTGAACTGGACGTGATCGGCCGACTCGGCTACCCGTTGCCGGTGCGCGCCATCTCCGCGTTGCTCGGAGTCGAGGCGGACCGGCAACCGGACTTCATGCGCTGGACCGAGGCGATCACCTCCTTCGCCGGGTCGTTCGCCGAGGACCCCGGGCGTCAGGCCGCGTTCCGCACCGCACACACCGAACTGGTCGAGTACTTCCGGGAGGTGTTCGCCAAGCACCGTGCCCGCCCCCAGGGCGACGTGATCGACATTCTGCTGGCCGCCGAACCGGACGGCAGTCGGCTGTCCGATGAGGAGTTGATCGACTTCTGCACGCTGCTGCTCATCAACGGCCACGAGACGACCAAGACCCTGCTGGTCAACACGGTGCTGTGCCTGGCGGCTCATCCGGACGCACTGGCCCAGCTGCGTGCCGACCCTGGGCTGGTGCCGGATGCCGTCGAGGAGGTGCTGAGGTTCCTGCCCCCGGTGGGTGGCACCGACCGCTTCACCACCGGCCCAACCAGCATCGCCGGGCACGCCATCGAGACCGGCCAGCGAGTGATGGCCATGGTGCTCTCGGCCAACCGGGACCCTCGGGTGTTCGCCGAGCCAGAGAAGTTCCGGCCCGACCGAACGCCGAACGAGCACCTTTCCTTCGGCCATGGCGTGCACTTCTGCCTCGGCACGCACCTGGCCCGGCATGAGCTCGCGATCGCGGTCAACGCACTGCTGTACCGGTTCCCCGGTCCGTGGTCGGTGGGCCGGATCGCGACCGGGCACGCCCCGGTCGGCATCGACGTGCTCGATCTGGTCCTGGTCAGCCCGTAGCCGGGGATCGATCCCCGAGCCGGGGTGGTCAGGGGGTGGCCCGGCCGGTGGACCAGGCCCAGGCTGCGGTGGCTACGCGGTTTTTGGTGTTGGTTTTGCGTTGGATGGTGGCTATGTGGTTTTTCACGGTGCCCGGGGAGAGGAAGAGTTCGGCGGCGATCTCGGCGTTGGTTCTGCCGCTCGCGAGCAGCGTGACGATGTCGTTCTCCCGCTCGGTGAGGGCGACGTCAGGGACCGCGTGATCCGGTGTGTCGTGGGGCAGGCCGTGGTCGCGCAGCAGCCGGACGGTGAGCTGCGGGCTGATGAGCATGTCGCCGTTCGTCGCGGCCCTGACGGCCTCGACGAGCAGCGTGGGGCCGGAGCGTTTGAGGATGAACCCGGCGGCGCCGTGCCGCAGGGCCGCGTGGACGTACTCGTCGTGGCCGAAGGTCGTGACGATCACCACGTGGACGGCCGTGTCGGCGAGGGCCCTGACCACCTCGATGCCGTCGGCGCCGGGCATCCGGATGTCGGCGAGCACGACGTCCGGCTTGATCGCCCTCGCGGTGTCGATCGCGGTACGGCCGTCTGCGGCCTCGGCGACGACGGTCATGTCGGGCTGGGCGTCGAGGATCATTCGGAAGGCGCTTCTGATGCCTTCCTGGTCGTCGGCGATGAGGATGCGGATGGACACTCCGGCGATTGTGCCAGCGGCAGGCGCGCGGTCAGCGACCACCCGTCCGGTACGGCGTGCGCGAGCAGTTCGCCGCCCTGCTCCCGGACGAGTCCGGCCAGACCGGTCAGGCCCAGTCCGCTGCGCCGTCCGCTTCGCGCCCGGGTCACGCCGTCGTTGGTCATCGTGATCTCCAGCGTGCCGGACGGTCCGGTGCCGACGTCCAGATCGACCCGGCCGGCCCGGGGGGCGTGCCGCCGTACGTTGGTGAGACCTTCGACCACGATCCGGTAGGCCAGGGCCGCGACCTCCGCGGGGACCTCAGCCCGCCGGTCCAGGCGCAGATGGACCGTCGCCGGGCCCGCGGCCGAGAAGCGGTCGGCCGCGTCGCGGATGTCGTCGAGCCCCCCGGTGAAGGTGACGGGCCGGTCGTTGTGGAGCATGTCCAGGGTGCGGTCCAGCATCGACATGGCCCGCTGGCCCGCCGCCTCGACCCGTTCGAGCGCCCGCAGCGGATCGCCCACGACCCCGCCCGCCTGGGCGTGCGCCACCATCTCGCTGATGTCGTGGGCGACGAAGTCGTGCAGGTCCCTGGCCAGCCTGAGCCGCAGCGCGGTGCCGGCGTCGGCCACGGCGCGGGCCTGCCGTACGTCGAGGAAGCGCAGGTAGCCACCGACCGCGGCGGCGAGGAGCGCGCCCATCCCCCAGAACGCGCACATGCCCACCCCCTCCAGCAGCGAGACGGGGGTCAGGAAGCGCAGCGGCCAGGTGGCCGTGACCACCCCGGCCACCGGCGCGGCCAGCGCCGCCCGTCGTACCGGTGTGTACCGGACGACCAGGCCGACCAGCGCCATGAGTGCCAGGCTCTCGGCCAGTTGCAGTGACGCGGCGGTCGGGCCTGGCCGTACGCCGCCGAGGATGTGGGCCAGTGAGACGGCCAGCGAGACGGCCGCCGCCACCAGCGTCAGGGCGGACAGGCGTCCGGGCGAGGACCGCGACAACACCGCCGTCGTCACCGCGACCAGCGAGACCAGCAGCGAAACCACCGAAACCATCGAGCTCACCGCGACCACGATACGTGCGCCACGGCGTCCGGCCGCAGGTGCCGTTCGGCACCTTTCGTACGGCCGAAGGTGCCGAACGGCATCTGGGTGGCGGGGTGCCGTACGGCCAGGCTGGTCGCATGAGATCCATTGCTCCCGCCTGGCGGGGTTACACGGCCGCGCTGTGGGCGCTGGCGTACGGCGCGCTCGCATTGGCATGGGCGCTCGGCCTGCCCGGTTACCCCTGGGGCACCGGTGACCCCAGCCCGAACAGGGCGATGTCCTCCCTGGGCTGGACGACGCCCGGCTTCGGCTGGTGGATCGCCGCGTTCTGCCTGCTCACGGCCGTGATGGCGCTGGCGCTCACCCGTGGGGGCAGTCGCCGTGCGCCGTTGTTCCTGGCCTGGCCGATCGCCGCGATCCTGGTCCTGGTGGTGCCCGACTCACGGTTGATGATGGGCGTCGCGTACACCCCGCTGATGCTGGTCCTGCCGGTCTTCGGCTGGGACCTGGGCGGCAAGACCCTCGCCGACGCCTGGCCGTGGCCCGTCCTGAACCAGCTTCTCCCCCTGCTGGGCGGGCTGCTGCTGGCCTCCGCGGCGCTGGCCTACGACCGCCGCCGGACCCTGCTGCGCTGGTTCACCCCGGGGCGGGGTCGCGTGGCCGTGTACGTGAGCATCGCGGTCTCCCTGATCTACTGCGTCACCCGGTGGGCGTGGGCGCTGGGCATCCCGCTCGGGGTGACCTCGGAGTTCCTGGCCGCCAGCCCGCAGGCCCTGTGGCTGGTCGGCGCCTACCTGGCGACCTTCGGCGCGCTCGGCGGGGTGCTCACCCTCGGGCTCATCCAGCGGTGGGGGGAGATCTTCCCGAGGTGGATTCCCTTCCTGCGCGGCAGGCGGGTGCCGCCCATGCTGGCGGTCATCCCGGCCTCGTTCGTGTCGATCATCGTCGTCGTGGCCGGGCTTGCCTACATCCGGATGGCCGGCACGGGAGTCTTCCCCATGGAACTGTGGGGCACGTGGCTGCCGGAGTGCTTCTGGCCGATCTGGGGCGCCGCGCTGGGTGCCGCCACCGTCTCCTACCACCTGCGCCGCAGGGACGCCGAGAAGGACGCCTTCGTATCGTTGCGGTAACCGAGGGGGCCGGGGCTAACGTCTGGACGCGCGTTCAGCAGACCAGCGTTCAGCGAGACCAGACGAAGGGGATGTGCGATGAGCAGGATCGTCGTGTTCGGGGCCGGGGGCAACGCGGGCAGGAGGGTGGTCGCCGAGGCGGTGTCCCGTGGGCACGCGGTGACCGCGGTGGTCCGGGATCCCGGCGGGCACGAGGGGCTACGGGGTGACGGTGTCACGCTCGTCGCGGGGGACGTGACCCGGGCGCAGAGCGTGGCGGCCGTCGCGGCAGGGCACGACGCCGTGGTCTCCACGGTGTACCGGGCGGACGTGCCCGCCGACGAGTTCTACACGGCGGCGGCCGAGGCGCTGGTCGCGGGTCTCACGAAGGCGGGGGTGGAGCGGCTGGTCACGGTCGGGATCGGCACCGCCCTTGAGGTGGCGCCCGGGGTGGCCGTGCACGACGCGCCGGACTTCCCCGAGGAGTATCGGCGCTTCTCGGTCGGGCACGCCTCGGAGATCGCGGTCCTCAGCGGGAGCGAGCTGGACTGGGTGGTGGTGACCCCGCCCCCTGTCGTTCTCGACGCCGAGGCCGAGCGGACGGGGACCTACCGGACCGGGGGCGTCGCCGTACTGTCCGCTGAGGAGGGAGCCGGGGCGTTCTCCTACGCCGACCTCGCGGTCGCGCTCGTGGACGAGGCGACCGGGAGGCGGCACACCCGCGCGGTGGTGGCGGTGGCCTGACCACCGGCCCACTCCGAAGCCGGTCTGTGTCGTCATGACGACACAGACCGGCTTCGGGATGACAGCCATCCCGACGGTGTGACTAGCAGCTCAGGCGGCCGTCATTGTTCTGGAGGTAGCCGTCGACCTGGCCGACGCCGTGACCGGCGGCCCAGCCACCGGCGTTCCAGTAGTAGTCCAGGTAGAACCCTCCGCCCGTGGGGATCAGGTAGCGGGCCGATCCTCCGGGGGCCGAGTAGACCCACGTGTCCTTGGTGACGTGGCAGAAAATCTGCGCGTTCGCCGGCGTGACTCCGACCAGGGTTGCCGCGACGGCGGTCGCGAGGGTGAGGGCGATTGTTGCACTGCGCAAGGTGAGAGCCTCCGGGCTTGCAAGGGAGCCTGGCCAGGGCTTTTCTTTAGGAAACTTTCCTATTTGGAACATACCTGAACGATCACGCGCGTCAAGGTGTCCTCTCAGACGGCGGTGTCGTAGGACTCGCGGGCCGCCACCAGGTCCGGCAGGTGTTCCTCGGCCCAGCGGCACCAGACCCGCATCGGCCCGAGCAGGGACCGCCCCAGGTCGGTCAGTTCGTACTCGACCCTGGGCGGTACCCCGGGATAGGCGGTCCTGGTGACGAGACCGTCGCGTTCCATCGCCCGCAGCGACTCCGCGAGGACCTTCGGGGTGATCTCCCGCAGCGGGATCCGCAGCTCGGAGAACCGGCGCCGCCCCGGTTCCAGGCAGACCATGATCCTGAACGCCCACTTGTTGTGCGTCCTCATCGGCAGGACGACGTTCCCGCAGGCCGAGAACATCTCCGGGTCGAGCTGTTCGCTCATGTCACGCCACCAGGCCCTGTTCGTCCAGTTCTGTCAGTTGTACGGTGCACAGCCCGCCGCGTTCAGTCTTCACGTTGGTCACCTTGAGCTGGGTGCCGGGGGTCAGGATGAACTCCTCCTCGCCGGTGAACGCGGAGAAGGCCCGGATGCCCACGGCCCGCACGGGGTGCACCTCGAAGAGCGTCCGCTTGCCCCGGCGCCCGAGGAACGCCCTGGCGACGTCCGGCTCGGAGGTGCAGGAGGACACACCCCACCAGGTGACCGTACGGCCCAGCGGATACTGGGCCCGCAGGTCGAGTGAGACGCCGCGCCACAGGGGTTCCCTGCGGGTGGGCAGGTTGGAGACGGCCTCGAACAGCAGGCGCAGGTACGGCAGGTAGGGGACGATCCGGTCGCGGTCGGGGTTGCGCAGGGTTGCGTTGATCTGCCGGTAGAAGGACGACTCGCAGGTGTAGAGGTACAGCGCGGCGGTCTCCTCGGCGGACAGGGTGCCCGCCTTCTCGACGCCGAACAGGTGTGCCCGTTTCACGTACCGGTCGAGGCCGGACAGCAGCTCGGCGACGGGCTCGACGGCCTTGAGGAAGTCCATGAGCGGGGTGTCGAAGACGCCGGTGATCGCGGGCAGGACCAGGCCCTCGTCCTTGACGCTGGCGAGCCGCTCCAGGTAGAGCTGGTGGAGCTCCATCGTCGAGGCGATGAACTCCCCCATCCTGCTGGCGGTGTCGTCGCCGCTTGCCGCGTTCCACCCCTTGCTGGGCAGCCAGTCGATCTCGTCGGTGCCGAGGGCCCTGAGCGCGTTGTTCACGGCGCCGAAGTGGTCGCCGTCGCAGAAGATGTCGCCCTGGGCCGCCGGGTTGGGGTGGTCGATGTGCCAGACCGTGACGTCGGGATACTTCTCCTGGACGCCCTGGACGATCTCCTTCAGGTTGCGGGCGTGCGCTCCCCACCAGGCGAACACGATGCCACGGTCCTGCTCGTCCTCGGCGTCCTGCTTGGCCTTGAAGATCTCCTCGACGATCGCCTTGATGATGGGCCGCCAGAACCAGGTGTGCTCGGAGGTGCTCATCGCTCCGTCGCCGCTGGCGGTCAGGGCGGCGTTGAGCAGCAGCACGCCCTGGGTCAGCATCGCCTGGAACCACTCCGGCGGCTGGACGGTCTCGTGCTCCTTGAGCAGCGCGCGGATGTCGGCGATCGGGGTCTTCTTGGGGATACCGTGCTTCCACATGGCCGCCGCCTTGATGATGCAGCGGATGCTCACGACCCTGCCGAACTGGCTGTCGCTCCAGTCGTGGAAGGTGTTGTCGAACATGGCGATGCCGGTGGCGCTCTCGGCCCTGGGGTAGGGGTTCTGGCCGAAGACGACGACCTTCCACCTGTGCGGCGGGTTCGGCTTGAGGGCCTGGAAGGTCAGTTCCCGCACGGGCACGATCTGCTGGTCGCGGTTGGGGCCGATGAACAGGTCGGGCCTGGCCTGCCGCTCGATGACCGGCTTCAGGACCGGCAGCCAGTCCTCGCCCCCGGCGAAGAGCTCGGCGAGGGCCAGCGGGTCGTTCGGGTCCTGCGAGGGCGGGGGCGTGCTGTCACTCATCGTGAGCTCCTGGTCGGCGGGCGTACGGATATCGGATCGACGATTGGGGGGAATTGTGCCGTCTGGAGCCCCGGGATGCGATCTCCAGATCGGACGCCTACCAGCATGATCCGAAATGTCGGTCGCGCAGGATATTTTCGGATATGTCGGAACCAACCTCCCCGCACCTGGAGCACATCCATGACCGTCGAACACGTGAAGTCACCGCTCAGGGTGGTGCTGACGGACGTCAACACCGAGGTGGTGCAGTCGTGGCTGGCGGCCTTCGCCGACACCCCGGGGATCGACGTCAACCGGGGGTCGATCCTCGACCAGAACGTCGACGCCTGGGTCACCCCGACCAACTCCAAGGGCCGGATGGACGGCGGCGTCGACGCGGTCATCAAGCGGCACCTCGGGGCGGGCATCCAGCTCAAGGTCCAGCGGGCGATCCGCGAGAGCTTCGGCGGGTCGCTCCCGGTCGGCGCCGCCGTGTGCGTGCCCTCCGGGGCGGTCACCCCGAAGTTCCTGATCTCGACGCCGACGATGACGCGGACGTCGCAGGACGTGAGTGAGACGCTGAACGTCGCCCTGGCGTGCGCCGCCGCCTTCCAGGCCGTCCACATGCAGAACGAGAAGGAGCCGGGCAGCATCACCTCGGTCGCGCTGGTCGGCATGGGCGCGGCGACGGGCCGGGTCCCCGCCCGGGTGTGCGCCAACCTCATGTGGACCGGCTACACCCTCTTCAACGACCACTCCTTCCAGGACTACGACGACCTGCGCAAAACGGTCGTCGAGCAACTCGGCGGCATCGACGAACGCTCCGAGGAACGGGTACGGATCGTTCCCCCCAAGCGCCGCTAGGCCGGGCCGTACACAGAGAAATGCCAGGAAGGCTGGGTAACCTGCCTCGCCATGAACTGGCAGCGCACGGTCAACAACGCCCTGGTCAGGGTCACCGGATTCCAGCTCAACCGACCGGAGAAGGCGGAGAAAGCACCCGAGCAGGAGAAGGAGCGGGAGCCGATACGGCCTCCCGCCGACCCGGTGACCGACCGGCTGCTGACCGCGCCGATCTTCATCCTGTCCCCCGTCAGGTCGGGCTCGACGCTGCTGCGGGCGCTGCTCAACGCCCACTCGATGCTGCACGCCCCGCACGAACTGCACGTGCGCAGGCTGACCGTGGACTTCGGCACCCCGCTGTCGAGAAAGGCGATGGAGGCCCTCGGCCACAACCGGGCGGACCTGGAACATCTGCTGTGGGACCGGGTCCTGCACCGGGAGCTGGTCCGCAGCGGCAAGTCCTTCGTCGTCGACAAGACCCCCGCGAACGCCTTCGCCTACGAGCGCATCACCACCTGCTGGCCGGACGCCCGTTTCGTCTTCCTGCTGCGTCACCCGGCCTCCATCGCGAGGTCGTGGCACGAGGCCAGCCCGGAGCGCCGTACCCGGCAGGAGGCCGCGCTCGACGCCCTGCGCTACATGAAGGCCGTGCAGCGGGCGCGGCGGGCGCTCGACGGCCTGACCGTGCGCTACGAGGACCTGACGGAGAACCCGAAGCGGGAGACCCGGCGCCTGTGCGACTTCCTGGGAGTTCCCTGGGAGACCGGGATGCTCGACTACGGGGAGCAGGCCGTACTCCAGAAGGGGCTCGGCGACTGGAAGGACAAGATCCGCTCGGGGAGCGTGCAGCGGGGCCGTGACCTCCCGGCCCCCGAGGAGGTCCCCGAGGTCCTGCGCCCGATGGCCGTCACCTGGGACTATCTGGCGGCCCCGTGAGGGTCCGCTACCTGCTGCTGCACGCCTACGGGATGGGCGGCACGATCCGCACCGTGATCAACCAGGCCAACGCGATGGCGGAGGCTGGGCACGAGGTGGAGATCATCAGTGTCGTACGGCGCCGCGACGCCGCCCGCTTCCCCATCGACCCCCGGGTGACGCTCACCGCCCTGGTCGACCAACGTGACGGGATATATCCGGACTCGCTGGGCCGCAGGGCCTGGCGAAGACTCCGGGGGAAAGTCGTGCCGTCCGGCGAGTTCGCGGCGGCCTACTTCACGGAACGGGTCGAAAGGGCCGTCATCGACTACGTCTCCTCCCTGCGGGACGGCGTCCTGGTGACCACCCGGCCCGCGCTGAACCTCATCTCCGCCCGCCGTACCCCGAGAAGCGTGGTCCGGGTCGCGCAGGAGCACATCAACCTGGCCACCCACCCGGAGGCCGTCCGGCGGGAGATCGCCCGCCACTACGGCAGGCTGGACGCGGTCGTGACGCTCACCGGGACCGACCGCAAGGACTACCAGGCGCTGCTGCCGGACACCCCGGTCGTGCGCATCCCCAACGCGATCCACCCCCTCGACCGGGCCCCGTCCCGGCAGGAGGAGCGGCTGGTCGTCGCCGCCGGACGGCTCGTCCCGCAGAAGGGCTTCGACCTGCTCGTCCCCGCCTTCGCCCAGGTCGTACGGCACCGCCCCGACTGGCGGCTGCGCCTGTACGGCACCGGCCCGCGCAAGGCCGCGTTGCGGGAGCTCGTCAACAAGCACAGGATCGGCGACAACGTCACCCTGATGGGACGCAGCGACCACCTTGACCGGGAGCTGGCCCGAGCGTCGGTCTACGTGCTCAGCTCCCGGTTCGAGGGGCTGCCGATGGTGATGATCGAGGCCATGGCGCACGCCCTGCCGGTCGTGGCCTTCGACTGCCCGACCGGCCCGCGTGACGTCCTCACCCCCGAGATCGACGGGCTGCTCGTGCCGCCGGGGGACGTGGACGCCCTGGCCGGGGGGCTGCTGCGGCTGATCGGCGACCGGGAGCTGCGGCTGCGGATGGGGGCCGCCGCCGTGCGGACCGCTCGGGACTACTCCCCCGAGGTCGTGACGCCGATGTGGGAGCGGCTGTTCGCCGAACTCCTGGGGACCTCCGGTTTCCCTGCCCAGTAGGAAAACATGCTCTGATATATGCGGTTTATACGAAGATGTAAGGCTGTCAGAATCTCCAAAACAGAGAGGACACAAAAGGGAGTTCTGACGTGCCGAATACCGCGAAGGCCCCGGTCGCGGACTGGTTCACCCTGGACCAGCTCCATGACGACCCCTATCCGATATACGCGCGGCTGAGGCGTGAGGCGCCGATCGCCTGGGTTCCCGCGACGGGCGGCTACTTCCTGACCAGTTACCAGGCGTGCCGCGACGTCAACCTCGACCAGCGGATATTCACGGCGACCAGGGACTACACCCGTCGGTACTCGATGGGCGCGAGCATGCTCCACAAGGACGACCCCGAGCACGCCGTGGAAAGAAAGGCGTTCGGCGGCGTTCTCAAACCGAACGCGATAAACCGCGACTGGAACAGGATATTCGCGGAGAACGCGCGGAGATATCTCGGCGAACTCCGTGAGGCGGGCCCCGGCGCCGACCTGGTGGAGCATTTCTCCGGCCCTTTCGCCGCCGAATGTCTGCGGGAGATGCTCGGTTTCCAGAACGCCGCCCACGAGGACGTGCACCGGTGGTCCCAGACCATCATGGACGGCAACAGCAACAGCGATGACGACGAGGCCGTCTGGGAACGCTACCGGCGCAGCGGCGAGGAGATCGACGCGGCGCTCGACGAGATGATCCCGCGGCTGCGCTCGAACCCGGACGGTTCGCTCATCTCCGCCCTGGTCAACGGCCCCGAGCCGATGAGCCTGGAGTCCGTGAGGGCGAACGTCAAGATGACCGTCGGCGGCGGGGTCAAGGAGCCGCGCGACACGCTGGTGATCGCGATGTGGGGGCTGCTCAGCCACCCCGACCAGCTCGACCAGGTCAGGAACGACCCCGGCGCCGCCACCCTGGCCTTCGACGAGGCCGTCAGGTGGGTCTCCCCCATCGGCATGTATCCGAGGAAGGCCACCCGGCCGACCACGCTCGCCGGGATCGACCTGCCCGAAGGAGCGAACCTCGGCGTCGTGATCGCCTCGGCCAACCGTGACGAGACGGTCTTCGCCAACGGCGAGGAGTTCGACCTCAACCGCGAGCGCAAACCCCACCTGGCCTTCGCCAACGGCGCCCACATCTGCGCCGGTCAGCACGCCGCCAAGGCGATGATCGGCCGGGTCGCGCTGCCCACGCTGCTCGCCGGGCTCCCCGGCCTGCGGCCCGCCCAGGACACCGAGCCGCGCAGCGGCGGCTGGATCTTCCGCCGCATCCACGAGCTGCGCCTCACCTGGGACGCGTGAGATGGCCAGGATCGTCTACCGGTACGGCGACGGCACCACCCGGGCCGTCGAACGCGCCACCCCCGCCTCCGTCATGCGCGCCGCCGTCGAGGCCGGGATCCCCGGCATCGTCGGGGAGTGCGGCGGCCAGACCATGTGCGCGACCTGCCACGTCTACGTCGCCGACGGCTACCTCGACCGGCTGCCGGACATCGGCGACGACGAGGAGGAGATGCTGGGCTGTACGGCCTCGCCCCGCGACGAGGTCCGCAGCCGCCTGAGCTGCCAGATCGTCGTCGGCTCCGGCCTCGACGAGATCGAGGTCGAGGTCCCGGAGACCCAGATCTGATGCGCGTCGTCATCGTCGGCGCCGGGGCGGCGGGCGTCCAGCTCGCCGACTCCCTGCGCGCGGGCGGCCACCAGGGACCCGTCGTCCTCCTCGGCGCGGAGACGGCGCTGCCGTACCAGCGTCCACCGCTGTCGAAGGACTACCTGCTCGGGCGGGAGGACGCGCCGCCCCCACTGCGTGGGGAGACGTTCTACGCCGACCACGGCGTCGAGCTGCGCCGGGGCCGTACGGTCACCGGGATCGACCTCGGCCACCGCCACGCCGTACTGCACGACGGCGAACGCGTGCCGTACGACAACCTGGTGCTGGCCACGGGCGCCAGGAACAGGACCCTGGACATTCCGGGCGCCGGGTTGAGCGGGGTTGTCGCGCTGCGCACGCTCGCGGACGCGGACCTGCTCAGGGGACACCTGGCGAAGGCGGGCCGGGTCGTGGTGCTCGGCGCCGGGTTCGTCGGCCTTGAGATCGCGGCCGCCGCACGCCTGCTGGGGGTCGAGACCGTCGTGTTCGAGGCCGCCGACAGGCCGATGGCGCGGGTCGCCAGCCCGCCGGTCTCGGAGTTCGTCACCCGCGCCCACGCCGGGACCGGCGTCGAGCTGCGCTGCGGCACCTCGGTCGTGGAGATCGTCGGTTCCTCCGGCGCCGTCGCCGCTGTACGGACCGACCGGGGCGAGCTGCTGGAGACCGACCTGGTGGTCGTGGGGGTCGGCGCGACCCCGAGGGACGAGCTGGCGCGCCGTACCGGACTGCCGGTGGAGAACGGCGTCCGCGTCGATGAGCGCTTCCGCGCCGGGGCGCCGGGAGTCTGGGCGATCGGCGACTGCGCGAGCTTCCCCGACCTCCACACCGGGCGTAGGACACGTCTCGAATCCGTACAGAACGCCTCCGCCCAGGCCAGGACCCTGGCGCGGACCCTGCTCGGCGACGACACCCGCCACGACGAGGTCCCGTGGTTCTGGAGCAACCAGGGCCAGGTCAGGCTGCAGATCGCCGGGGTACGGCAGGCCGGGGACAGGGCGCTTCCGCTGGGAGACCCGGCGGGCGGGGCGTTCTCGGTGCTGTCGTTCCGGCAGGAGAGGCTGGTCGCCGTCGAGTCGGTGAACCGGCCAAGAGACCACGTGTGGGCCCGCAGGGCACTGGCCGGGGGGACGTCCCCACGGCTCGAAGAAGTCGCGGTAGAGCTCGGTCTCTAGCGGGGCGGCTCGGGGGGCATGCCCCCGACGCCCCAGTCCAGGGTGGTCGCGTACTCGACGAGCTCCCTGACCCGGCGGGCGAGCCGTACCCGGGAAGGCCAGATCATGACCACCCGCACCGGCCTGGCCGAGGGCGACAGCTCCTTGACCACGACGGGCAGCCCCTCGTGGCTGCGGTCGTTGTGCGAACGCTGCACCGAGACCGCGTAGCCCATCCCCCGCCCGACCAGGGCCCGGGTCAGCTCGAAGCTGGTGGTCGTGTGCCCCCGCGAGACCGTGAGCCCCCGGTCGTGGAAGACCGACAGCGTGTGCTCCTGGCTCACCGGCGTGCTCGGCAGGATGAGCGGCTCCCCGGCCAGGTCGGCGAGATCGACGGTCGGCGCCGAGGCCAGCGGGTGGTCCTCCGACAGCAGGACGTAGGGGTGGGCCTCGTAGAGGACGACCCGGTCGAGCCCCGCGGGCAGCCCCCACTCGTAGGCGATGCCCACGTCGAGCGCCCCGGTGTGCAGGCTGCCCTGCAGCACGTCCTGGTCACACTCGACGAAGTCGAGCCGTACCAGGGGATGCAGGTCACCGAAGCCCTGCAGCAGCCGGGGCAGCACGATCGACGCCAGCGGCGGGTAGCACCCGAGCATGACCGGCCCGGCCAGCTCGGTGCTCGAACACGTCACGCTCAGCTCGGCCGCGTCCCGCAGGATCAGCTTGGCCTGTTCCAGGGCGCGCACCCCGCTGGCCGTCAGCGTCACCCCGCGCGCCTTGCGGCGGACGAAGAGCTGGGTGTTGAGGGTGCGTTCCAGCTCGGTCAGGGCGGCCGAGAGCGCGGACTGGGACACGTGCAGCTTGTCGGCGGCGTGGAAGATGCTGCCCGCCTCGGCGGCGGCCACGAAGTAGCTCAGTTGTCGCAGCGTGAAGTTCATCCGTCCCCCACCGGCCGACCCTTGGGAACCCGCATCGTATGCGATCCAGGTCAGCCACTGGCCAGGGGTGATCGGGCCCGCAGCCGCTGCAGCGCGTTGAGCGAGCGCGTCCTGGGGTCCACGACGGCACGCAGGCTCGACCCGAGGAGGTTGAGGAAGAACACGCACGCCAGCAGTGCCACCCCGGGGAAGATCACCAGCCAGGGCGCGACGGTCAGGTAGTCGCGGCCGTCCGAGATCATGTTCCCCCAGGTCGGGGTGGGCGGCGCGATCCCCAGGCCGAGGAAGCTCAGCGCGCCGTCCACCAGCATGCTCATCGCCGAGACGATCACCAGTTGCACGACCGCCAGCGGCAGCACGTTGGGGCAGACGTGTCTGAGCAGGATCTTCCACGACGGCACCCCGGCCGCCCGCGCCGCGTCGATGTAGGCCCGGCCGCTCACGCTCAGCGCCCGGCTGCGGATGACCCGGGCGACGAACGGCGTGAACACGATCGTCAGCGCCAGCAGCTCGGTGGACATGCTCGGGCCGAGCGCCACGGCAAGCGACATGGCCAGCACGATCCCCGGGAAGGCCATGCCCGCGTCCACCAGGCGCATGAGCACGGCGTCAGCCGTACGGAAGAACCCGCTGACCATGCCGACCAGCAGGCCGAGCGTCCCCGCGCACAGGGTGATGAGCGCGGCCAGGCCGAGTGAGTAGCGTCCCCCGGTGACCAGGCGGCTCAGCACGTCGCGCCCGTAGGAGTCGGTGCCGAGCGGGTGCGCCCAGCTCGGCGGCATCAGCCTGCTCTCCGGGTAGATCGCCCTGGTCGAGGGCAGGACGAGCGGCAGCAGCGCGACCGCCACGACCATCGCCGCCAGAACGACGATCGCCGTGGTCAGCGCCGGGTTGCGCCGTACGGAAGTGATGAGCGTGTGTGGTCTCACGAGACGCGAACCTTCGGGTCGATCAGGGCGTAGGAGAGGTCGACGAGCAGGTTGACGACGACGAACAACAGCGTCACGAACAGGGTCACGCCCTGCACCAGCGGATAGTCCCTGGTCGAGATCGCCTGCAGGGCCAGGGAGCCGAGACCGGGGATGACGAACACGGTCTCCACGATCACGACGCCGCCGACGAGGGTGGCGAAGTGGCCGCCCATGACGGTCAGGATCGGCATCAGCGCGTTGGGCAGCGCGTGGCCGAGGGCGACCCTGGTCTCGCTCAGCCCCTTGGAGCGGGCGGTGCGCAGGTAGAGCTGCGACATCTCGTTGGTGACGCTCTCCCGCAGGAAGATCAGATAGACCGCGACGTCCCCGACGACCAGCACGACGACCGGCAGCACGAGGGAGGGAACCGCCGTGAACGGGTCGGTCAGCAGGTCCGCGTACCCGCTCGGCGGGAACCACCCCAGCACCATCGCGAAGACCAGGATGACGATGAGCGCGACCCAGAACTGCGGCAGCGCCATCCCGAGCGAGGCCACCTGCGTCACCGACCTGGCCGCCAGGCTCCTTGGCCGTACGGTGCCCCACAGCGTGATCATCAGCGCGACGGTGAAGCTGATCACCGTGCTGAACACCGCGAGCGTGAGCGTCGGGACGACGTGCCCCAGGATCACCGGAAGGACCGGCTCCGAGAAGCTGATCGAGGTCCCGAGGTCCCCGGAGATCACCCGGCCGAGCCAGGCGGCGTACTGCTCGTACCACGACCCCGACAGTCCAAGGCTGTCACGCAGTACGGCGAGCTGTTCCGGGGTGGCGGTGTCCCCCAGGATCGAGACGGCCGGGTCGCCGGGCACGAGCCTGATCACGACGAACATGACGGTTCCGACCACCCACAGCACGATGACGAGGTCACGTGCGCGCCGGAGCAGGAGTTGTGGCATCGTTCTCTTCCTCCCGGATCACCAAGCGCCTACGGCGTGGATGCCCCGTGCTTCAGGGCGGGGAGGAAACGCGGCACGGTCGAGCACTTCGGTCTCCTGGTTGTGTCGGTGGTGGTCGGTAGGTTCGAGGGCGTGTCCCGTTACCGTCTTCAGCCCACGCCCGCTCAGGAGCGGGCGCTGTTGGAGCATTGCGGGCACGCCCGATACGTGTGGAATCTGGCGGTGGAGCAGCATGCCCACTGGAAGCCGGGGCGGGCGTCCGCGCCGGGTTTCGCCGAGCAGTGCCGCCAGTTGACCCAGGCACGGGCCGAGCACGCGTGGCTGCGCGGCGGGTCGGTCATCGTGCAGCAGCAGGCGTTGAAGGACTTCGCGCAGGCGATGGCGAACTTCTTCGGCAGAACTCACCGCCGGCCGACGTGGCGCAGGCGCGGGCGGGGTGAAGGGTTTCGGATCGTCGCCGTCACGGCGGGCGATGTGCGCCGCCTGTCGCGCACCGTGGGCGAGGTGAGGGTTGCGAAGGTCGGTTGGGTGCGGTTTCGCTGGTCGCGTGCCGTCCCGCAGGGTGTGAAGTCCTACCGGATCACCCGCGACCGGGCGGGCCGCTGGCATGTGGCGTTCGCCGTGATCCCGGAGCCGATCCCCGCGCCCGGCACCGGTGAGGTCGTCGGCGTGGACCGGGGCGTCGCGGTAAGCGCCGCCCTGTCCACGGGTGAGCTGTTGAACGCGCCCACGCTTCGCCCGACGGAGAAGGCCCGGCTTCGGCGTCTCCAGCGGAAACTGGCCCGGGCGAAACGCGGCTCGAACCGGCGCGGCAAGGTCAAGGCCGCGATCGCGAGGCTGAAGGCCCGCGAGACGGACCGCCGCAGGGACTGGGTGGAGAAGATCTCCACCGGCCTGGCTCGGCGCTTCGACGTGATCGCCGTCGAGAACCTGAAGATCTCCAACATGACCCGATCCGCCAGGGGCACGGTTGAGGCGCCCGGCGGGAACGTCCGTCAGAAGGCGGGCCTGAACCGGGGCATCCTGGCGGCCGGGTGGGGCCGGCTTGTGGAACGCCTGGAGCACAAGGCCCCCGGGCGGGTCGTGAAGGTCAACCCCGCGTACACGAGTCAGCGGTGCTCGGCGTGCGGGATCGTGGAGCGGACGTCGCGTGAGAGCCAAGCCGACTTCCGGTGCCGGTCCTGCGGATACGCCGGCAACGCCGATGTGAACGCGGCCAGGAACATTCGCCACGCGGCAGGGCATGCCGTGTCCGCACGGGGAGGCCCGCCGTTGGGTGGGTCTGCGAACCGTGAACCTCAACGCGATCTCCTCCTCGTGGAGTAGTTGCCGTTGGAATCCCCCGCCTTCAGGCAGGGGAGGATGTCAATCCGGCATCGTGAGCTTGGGGTTGGCCTGGAGCAGCCGCCGGGTGTACGGGTGCGCGTTCGGAGAGACGATGGCGTCCGGGTGGCCGACCTCCACGAGTTCACCCTGGTACATCACGCCGATGCGGTCGGCGACCGAGAGCACCAGGCTCAGGTTGTGGGTGATGAAGACGAAGCCGAGCCGTCGTTCCCGCTTCAGGTCGAGCAGCAGGTTCATCACCTGCCCCTGGACCGAGACGTCGAGGGCCGAGGTCGGCTCGTCGGCGACGATCAGCTCGGGCTCCGGGGCGATGGCGCGGGCGATGGCCACCCGCTGACGCTGCCCGCCGGAGAGCTGGCCGGGCAGCCTGCGCGCGGTCGAGGCGGGCAGCCCCACCTCGTCGAGCAGTTCGAGCACCCGCGCGTCGAGGGCGTCCCCGCGCAGCGGCGTCAGTTCCCGCAGCGGCTCCTTGATGATGGCCGCGACGGTGTGACGCGGGTCGAGCGAGCTCTGCGGGTCCTGGAAGACGATCTGCACCCGGCGCCGGAAGTCCTTCTTCGGCCCCCGGATGCCGGAGCCGGTGAGCACGATGTCCTCGCCGACGTCGATCTCCCCCGTGGTGGGCCGTTCGAGCCCGGCGATCATGCGCCCGAGGGTCGTCTTGCCCGACCCCGACTCCCCGACGAGGCCGAAGAACTCCCCGGGGGCGACGGCCAGCGACACATTCTTGACCGCGTGCACCTGCCGTACCCGCGTTCCGAAGGTCCTGCCGACCTCCCTGACCCGCAGCACGGGCGCCTCGTCCCGCGCGGGGATCCGGGCGGGGCTTTCGGCGGGTTTCCTTGGAGCGGTGAGCGGTTCGGTCACCGGGTGCCAGCAGGCGACCCGGGAGGTCCCGGCCGGGATGAGGTCCGGCTCCTGCGCGGTGCACCGGGTGGTCGCGCACGGACAGCGGGGGGCGTAGCGGCAGCCGGGCAGTTGCTCGGCCGGACTCGGCACGGCGCCGGGGATGGACGGCAGGCCACCGGTCCTGCGCACCCCGACCTGCGGCACGCAGTCGAGCAGCGCCCGGGTGTAGGGGTGCCTGGGCATGGTGAGCACCTCGGTCGCGGGACCCGCCTCGACGAGGCGCCCGCCGTACATGACGGCGATGCGGTCGGCCATCTCGGCGGCGACGGCCATGTCGTGGGTGATGAAGACGCACGCCATGCGGTGCTCCCGCTGGACCCTGCGGAACAGGTCGAGGATGTCCGCCTGGGTGGTGACGTCGAGCGCGGTCGTCGGCTCGTCGGCGAGCAGCAGGTCGGGGTCCGACATGAGCGCCATGGCGATCATCACGCGCTGCTGCATGCCGCCGGAGAGCTGGTGGGGGTAGAGCGCCATGACGCGCTCGGTGTCGGTCAGGCCGACCTCGGTGAGCAGGTCGCGGGCTTTGCGCTCGGCCCTGTCGATCGCGCCGGGGGTGCGCGCCCGCCGCCCGCGCAGGCCACGGGCCCGGTGGTCGGCCTCGACGAGCTGTCTGCCGACGCGCCGCGACGGGTTGAGGGACTCCAGGGCCTCCTGGAAGATCATGCCGATCCTGCGGCCCCGGTACCGCCGCATCTCCTCGTCGGGCAGGGCGACCAAGTCGGTGCCGTCGATGTCGATCCGCCCACGGGTCCGTACCGGGGCGGTGAACTCCAGCAGCCGCATGATCGACAGGGCCGTCACGGTCTTGCCGCTGCCCGACTCGCCGACGACGCAGAGCGTCTGCGCGCGGTCGAGCGTCAGCGAGAGGTGGTGGACCAGTTCGAGGTCCGCCGTGTCGGTGCCGAGGGTGACCGACAGGCCCCGCACGTCGAGGAGGGGTGGTTCGGGGGCGTTGGGCATGGCGTTCCTACGCTGCACGGGTGGGCTGGCATCGGGGCGTTCGTCACCCTTCTCACCGAGCAGGCGGTTTGACGGGTAGGACGACTCTGGCAGTCAGATTTCCCCCGGTAAACCAGGAAAAAGTGGACCTCTTCCTCGACTGAGTAGGGGAAGTCCCAGGCGCGCGATCGCCTTCCTCGGCTGGGTCGAGGATTCTGTGCTGTTTTTCTCGGTTTATTGCGCGGAACCGATATGCGACATTGCAGGGAATCTCGGCTGCCGCGACTCCCCCTGGGAACGCCGCCCATTCCCTCTCATCCGTTCCCGGGAGCTCGTCCCCAAGCTTGTTCCCAGGAGAAGGAGACCCCGTGAGAACAGCCCCCCGGTCCCGCCTCTCGATCCCGATCCTGGTGGCGGCCTGCCTGCTCGCCCTGACCGCCTGTGCCGGTCGTTCCGGTACGGCAGCCAGCCCGACCGGCGACCAGGGACCCGTCAGGGGCGGCAACCTCAACGTCGCCGTCCCCAACGACCCCGGCTCGCTCGACTTCGTCGCCAAGCCCAACCTGCTGGCCGCCCACATGGGCGACATGATCTTCGAGAAACTGTTCGAGGTGGACAGGAACTACGAGGCGCGGCCCATGCTCGTGGACACCTACGAGCGCGCCCAGGATGGCCTGTCCTACACCCTGGTCCTCAGGAAGGACGTCACCTTCCACGACGGCACCCCGCTGACCTCGAAGGACGTCGTCGCCAGCATGAAGCGCTGGTTCACCGGCAACGCCACGGGCAAACTCGTCGCCACCCAGGTCAAGGACGTCACGGCCACTGACGACCACACCGTACGGTTCCAGCTCTCCAAGCCGCGCTACGGCCTGATCAAGGAGCTCACCACCTCCTCCGCGGCCATCTACCAGGCCAAGGCCCTTGAGGGAACCGACGCCAACGGCCTGAAGACCGAGCAGCTCATCGGCACCGGGCCGTACCGCCTCAAGTCCTGGGACGTGGGCCAGAAGATCGTCTTCGAGCGGTACGACAAGTACGCCTCGCGGAGCGAGGAAGACTGGGGCGGCCAGGCCGGAGCCAAGCACGCCTACCTCGACACCGTGACCTACCTCGTCGTCTCCGACGAGGACGCCCTGGTCAACGGCCTGAAGGCGGGCCGCTGGGACTACGCCATGCCCTCCAACGAGAAGTACGACCTGCTCAAGGCCGACCCCTCGCTGACCGTGGCCACCTGGAGCTCGGGCAACGTCAACTTCGTGCTGCCCAACACCAACCCCGCCTCGGTCTTCGGCGACGTCCGCGCCCGCCAGGGCCTCAACCTCATCCTGGACAAGCCGGAGCTGAACGCCGTCGGCGGCGGCAGCAAGGACATCACCACCCTGACCGGCTCCTACGCCATGCCCGCCAACAAGGGCATGCTCTCCACCGCGGGCACCGACCGCTTCCAGGCCCACGACCCCGCCGAAGGCAAGAAGCTCCTCGACCAGGCAGGACTCAAGCCGGGCCAGGTCCTGAGGATCGTGACGACCAAGGCCTACCCGCAGCTCTCCCAGTGGGCCGTCGTCATCCAGCAGGAACTCCAGGAGGCGGGCGTCGAGTCGAAGATCGAGACTTACGACTTCACCGCCATGCTGGCCACCACCAAGTCCCGCCCCGCCGACTGGGACATCTCGCTCATGATGTACAACGGCAGCATGACGACCCCCGCGCAGTTCGCGCTGATGCAGGGGTTCGACGAGGAGGGGCAGTCGAAGATCGCCGCCTATGACCAGGCGAAGGACGACGCCGAGGCGCGGGCGGCCGTGGACGGCCTGCAGACCTACATCTGGGACAAACTCCCCGGCATCGCCATCAGCCAGTCGAAGTTCTACGCCGCCTACACCTCGAAGCTCCACGGCTACGACAACTTCTACCGCATCTTCTGGAACGCCTGGATAGCACGATGAACCCACCCGAGCTCGAACACGTCATGACCGTCACCCTGACCATGGTCCCCGGCAGCCTCCGCAGGATCGAGGGCCTTCCCGGCGGTGGGGACCGCTGGTCGATCAACGTCGCGGGAGGTGTCTTCGAGGGACCCGGCATGCGTGGCAAGGTGCTGCCCGGCGGCATCGAGAACCCGCACCTGCGGCCCGACGGATCCCTGATGATCAACGCCAGATGGCTCCTCGAAGAGGAGGACGGCACGGTCATCTACGTCCGCAACCGGGGCATCAGACGGGCCTACGACCCGGCCAAGATGACCGCCTGGATGACGAGGTCGGAACCGGTAACCGCCGACGACTTCTACTTCAGGGTGGTGCCGACCTTCGAGACGGCCTCCCCGAGGTTCCACTGGCTCACCGAGAACATCTTCGTCGGCCGCCTTGAGGACCCACCCGCCGCCCAGGAGAACCAGGGCCCGACCATGAGCTACTTCCTCGTCCACTGACTCCTTGAGGCCGTGGCTTCCGTGTCTCCGGAAAACGGGGGCTGCGGGCCGTACCTCCTGGAAACCGTTCCTTTGGGTCGCGCCCCGGAAGCCATGTCGCCGGGAACCCAGACCCTCCGGGAAGAGGGGACCTCACCCGCCCGCCCACATCCTGGGCCAGGGCGGGTGAGCCCGTTGTCGGGAACCCTCCAGAGCCGTCACCGTAACCAGGCGGATGGGCTGTCACCGCGACCGGCCAGACCGGGCCGCCACCATCGACGGCCAGGCAGGCACCGTGACCAGGCGAGTCCTCAGACTCCGCCCCGGTCGTTCAGTTTCACCGCCATCTCGCGGGCGAACTGGCCGAGCCGTTCCTTGGGCAGGGCACCGCACAGCTCGTTCAACAGCGCCGTCACCACCGACAGCTCCGCCCTGTCCAGCAGTGCGAGCCGCTCCCCGGTGCCGTTCTTCTCGATCCAGGTGCGCAGCAGGGCCTCGTACTCGTCGCGGGAGATCGGCCTGCCGTCGGCGCCACGGACCATGGAGGTGACCGGAGCCGCGTTGAGGTCGTACAGCCCGGCCCGGCGCCCGGCCCGGAGGTACCACGCCGCCTCCGCCGTGGCCCGCTCGCGGTCGGTGGCGGTCAACTCCTCCCACGCCGGGTGGGCCGTCCCCTCGTGGAGGAGTTTGTGACGTGTCGCGGCTAGCTTCTCGGCGTGCCCGCGTTCGGTGTCGTCGGCGTAGTGGAAGGCGATGGGCATGCTGGTCCTCTCCGCCAGGAAAACCTGGCACCGGTCCTGGCGCAGCAGGGGCGCGGTTCTCAGCCCAGCATTCCAGAGGATACGGCGGACGCAGAACCGCGGTGTCCATGGATCGGAATCCGGCAGGTCACCGCCCCGCGCTCTGGTCGTCGGCCCAGAAGTCGAGCAGTTCACCGGCATCCAACTCGTCGAAGGGGCGGTCAGGGGGAACCCGCCCGGTCACCAGGACCCACGTCGTCACCAACAGGGCCAGCAGCCGGTCGTCCTCGGGGTCCCGGCCGGGGGTGCGCACGAAGGTGTGGGAGATGTCGGCGCGCGTCATGGACGGTCGCCTCCTGAGAGGGTAGGCGGGGAGGATTGCCCCAACCCTGCGCCCCCACGAACCCCCACCGCCACCACTCCAAACACTTCCGGACAGATCCGGAAATCCCACCCCTACCTCGTTCCTGGCCTTCCGCTCTCCTATTGGGAATTCAGCGCCAACGGTTTTTGACGGGCATCCGGCGCCCGCAACACCGGTGGGAGAAACCCACATAAAACCAATGAGATATCACCGTCGACACGTTCAAACCGGCTATGTACCGTCCGAGAGGACGCGTATGAGGGGGAATCATGAAACCGATCGGGCTCATTCTCGGTGCCGCGGTGGTTCTGGCCGTCCCGCTGCTGGGAATGCCCGCCGCACACGCCGACGGCTCTTTCGACTGCTGGTTCGGGCAGCGGCAACAGGAGCAGGACGGCTACGCGCTGGACGCGTGGAGTTGCAGCGGCACCGGCTACGTCGACTTCACGGTCACCGTCAGGTCCGGGGCGGCGGCGGGCACCTACCACTGCGGCCGGGGTTTCCCCTGGAACGGCACCCTGGGCGCCCACTCCTGCTCGATGACCGAGAGCGGAGCGAAAAGAACGCCGTGAGAGAAGCCCGCCCCTCTGCCGCAGCCACCGGAGAGCGTGACGTCAGCAGGTGCGGAGCATGTTGGTCAGGGCCACCTTCTCCTTGCGGGTCACGAAGAGGCGGTAGTGGTGCTTCACGGTGATCCATGAGGTCGCGTACCGGCACCAGTACGCGCGGCGTTGCGGGCGCCAGCTCTGTGGGCCCTGCCCGCCCTTGGCGATGTTGGCGGAGTGGCTGACGGTGAGCAGTTCGGGACGGACGAGGTCGTTGGCGAACGCGCGCCGCTTGGCCTGGCTCCATCGTTTGGCACCCGATCGCCAGGCGTGCGCGAGCGGCACCACGTGATCCACGTCCACCTGCTTCTCACTCCTGAGCCGTCTGCCGTCGTACGGGCTGTACCAGAGTCCCTTGACCGGACGGCAGGCCGCGTTACGGCGCACGCCCCGCCCGTCGCGGGCCAGCACCAACTCCCGCGTGCTGCACCTGCCCCTGCGGTTCTCCCACTGGGGCTGGAACCGCTTACGGCTGTAGCCGCGGATGCTCAGGGACCTGGCGACCTTGAGGTGCGCCAGCATGTGCCGGGCGAGAGCCACACTCGCGGCCTGTGACTGCTTGCGCGGTCGCGCCTCCGCCTGCGGGGTGGTGACGGGGATGAGCACGAGGGTCAGTACGGCGACGCAGACTGCCCGCCTCGGAAAAATCATGACTTTCCCCATACCCACGAAGATCCACCTATGTCGGCCAACAAGAGCCTTTGGCCGGGCCGTACGCCTCGGGACGCGTGGCATGTGTTCCTTCTGAGGTGTTTCCTCCACATTTACATACATGGTGTATGTATGTATCGTCCTTGACGTCATCACAGGAGGGACGATCATGCGGCGGTCGGCGACATACGTACTGGTTCATGGGGCCTGGCACGGCGGCTGGTGCTGGCGGCACGTGGCCGCGCGGTTGCGGGAGGCCGGTCACGAGGTCCACACCCCGACGCTGACCGGTCTCGGCGAGCGGGCCCACCTGGCCGGTCCCGAGATCGGCCTGCGGACCCACGTGGACGACCTACTGGGCCTACTGAAATATGAGGATCTGCGGGACGTCGTGCTCGTCGGGCACAGCTACGCCGGTCTGGTCGTGCGCGAGGCCGCCGACCGCGCGCCGGAACGCGTCTCCCAGCTCGTCATGGTCGACGCCTGGGCGGCCCGGGACGGGGAGTCGCTTGAGGACCTGGCTCCCCCGTTCTTCCTCGACTGGATGGAGTCGGCCACCGTGAACGGCATGATTCCGCCCTCCCCGCCCGCCGCCATCGGCGTGACGGAACCGGACCAGGTGGCATGGCTGGAACCCCTGCTGACGCCCCAGCCCCGGCGAACCTTCTCCGACCCGACCCAACTGTCTGGAGCCGTCGACACCATCCCCTGCCGCGCGGTCCTCTGCACCCTCGACGGCCCCATGCCGTTCGCAAGACTGACCACCGAGTACGGCTGGCCAACCACCCCCCTCCCCACCGGCCACGACGCCATGGTCACCGCCCCCCACCCCCTGGCAGACATCCTCCTTCGCACCCCCTGAACCAGGCCGCCGAGTTCCGTCCGCGACGGCTCGGGAAACACGTTCGCCGCGTAAGTTCTTCTACCCTCGGGTTCGGAGCAGGAGGAGACACGCGGGTGGCAGGGAACACGGGTGTGCGGCGGAGCCAGCACGAGCGCACCAGGGCGACCACGGGCGCCCTGGTCGCCGCGGCGCGTGAGCTTTTCATCAGTGACGGTTTCTCCGCCACCTCGGTGGACGAGATCTGCGCCAGGGCCGGTGTGACACGTGGCGCGTTCTACCATCACTTCACCAACAAGGAACACGTCTTCCGCGAGGTCTACGCCGCCGACCAGAAGGCGCTCGCGGTGATCGTACGGCAGGCGTTCCGGGCCGAGCGGGATCCCTGGGACGGGATGGCGGCGGCCTGTCGGCGCCTGCTTGAGGCGTCCCTCGAACCCTCCGTACGCCAGATCACCCTCGTCGAGGCGCCGGGCGCGCTCGGCTGGTCCGCCATGCGGGACATCCAGGCCGGATGCAAGGAACTGATGCGGCGCGGCCTGACCATCGCGATCGAGGCCGGATGCATCCCGGCCCGGCCCTTGGAGCCCGTCGCCTCCCTGCTGTACGGAGGCATCTGCGAAATGGCCCTCGACATAGCCCGCGCCCCAGACCAACAAGCCGCCCTGGAAGACTCCCTCACCGAACTCAACCTGACCCTCGCCAGCATCGCCCACCACCCAACCCCGGGCTGCCTGCACAAGGGTCAGTGATCACGATCGAGCAACATATGGGGATACCCCCGAGCAACGCGCTCGCCCAACGGCACGTCCAATCCGGCGATGAAGCCATCGAGCTGTTCGATGGCGTCGTCGATACCGTCGGCCTCCCCCTTGAACTCGAACTCGACGAACGTCCCGGCGTCGGCAAGGGTGTCGAAGGCGACAGCCACCGTGCCGGGGACGGTCCACTCCTCCCGGGTCTTGTCCACGGTGACCAGGGGCGTGAAGCCGAGCGCGGTCAAGATGAGGCGGACCGCCTCCGGGTCCTCGACGCCGGTCTCGTACTCATCGGCGTGCGTCTTGGTCACCGCGTCCACCGGGTGCCACAGCTTGAAGTTAACCGACGCGCCACGGTCGCTTTCACGGATGCGCAGCCACTCGGAGATGACCTGAGGCTCCAGAAAGTCGCGATGGGGCGCATTGAAGTAGGAGTCGATCTGGCGGGTCGCGGTGCCCGGCACCGCGTCGAGCCCCTTCAACTTCGCCTTCAGGGCTTCCGGGTCGGTCAGGACGTATTTCTGCTCGACCTCGATGTACTTCACGGTGTTCCTTTCTGTCGGAGCAACGGGTCAGGCATTGACGGGCCGGAACTGCGGTCTCCGGAAGAAAGCCCGTGGATCATCTGCCTGGCGGGGGCCATGAGGTGACGCAACAGCGCGATCGCTTCCCCGGTGAGAGGGGCGCCAAGGCCGGTGAGGCTCGTCGTAATCTGCTCGGCGTCACGGAATCCAACCAGCACAGGAGCATCTGGGGCACGCTGCAGGGCGTAGCGTAACGCGACCCGAATCAAGCCCGCAGGCTCGTCCCCGAAGTGCCGACCAACCTCGCGCAGCGCTTCCCTCTTCGGTTACCTCAGGTGAGGTATCAGAAGGAAATACCCTTCTTAGCCACATGCAGGGCAAGACAGGATCGAAGTGCACCGCACTCCATCATGGCCAGCAGTCACAAACCTTTCAGGGTGATGAGCGACCGGCTACCGGACGCTGGCCGGTCGCCATCGAGACGTCACAAACCTTTCAGGGTGATGAGCGACCCGAGGGTAAAGCCCCAGATCAGAGCTGGCGCCGCGAGGGCAGTATGCACTGTTTTTTGCAGCAGTCCGGCGGTATCGCAGAAGCGCAGGCCAGAGCATTGATCATCTTGGGTTCGGTCTGATTCAGTAACACTTCTCCTCTGCCTCGCATCCGACGGCGGTCGGCACACAATCTAGCCTCGCAGGGCCGTACTCGATGGTTCCAGGGGGCACGGTTATGAACTACTTCCCGCAACCGCCTGTGTGGATCAGGTCTTCTTGGGTCAGGATCAAGGCCATGCGACTCCTCATCCTTGGCGGTACGAAGTTCCTGGGGCGTGTGCTCGCTGAGCAGGCCCTGCAGCGTGGCCACGAGGTGGCGACGTTCAACCGTGGCCGTTCCGGCGATGATGTGCCCGGTGTCAGCGTGATCCGTGGAGACCGCACCAGCGGTCAGGACTTGGCGGCGCTCGCTGATGCGGGGCCGTGGGATGCGGTGGTTGACCCCAGCGGTATGACCCCGGCCATGGTGGAGGACACCGTCCGCGCTCTGGCCGGTGTCGCTGGCTGGTATGTGTTCGTCTCCACCGTGAACGTCTACAAGGGGTGGCCCACCACGCCGTTGACGGACGCTTCCCCGCTGCGCGAGTACACGCCTGAAGCCCCGGAAGGGGAGAGTGGCCTTGACGCCTATGGGAGGGAGAAGGTCGGCTGTGAGCGGGCCATCACCTCCGCTTTCGGGGAGCGGGCCACCATCTTGCGGCCGAGCGTGATTCTCGGTCCGCACGAGTACGTGGGGCGTCTGCCGTGGTGGTTGTCGCGCATTCGTGTCGGTGGTCGTGTGCTGGCTCCGGGCAAGATGACCTGGAAGATCCAGCCGATCGACGTCCGTGATGTCGCCGCTTTCGCGCTGGAGTGCGCCGAGCGGCACTTGACCGGTTCCTACAATGTGGCCGCGCCGATCGGGCATGCGACGTTCGGGGAGTTTCTCGCCGCGTGCCGGAAGGCGACCGGCAGCACCGCCGAACTGGTGTGGGTGGATGACCCGTTCCTTCGCAAGCACGGCGTCAAGGAGTGGACGGAGTTGCCGATCTGGCGCGACTACGACGGCACCTGGCACGTGGACGCCTCCCGCGCTCACGCCGCTGGCCTGACGTACCGCCCGATCGAGGAGACCGTGGCCGACACCTGGCGATGGCTCCAGACCGGTGCCGTGGTGTCGTCCGAACGTTCAGCGGAGCTGGGCATCTCCACAGAACGAGAAGCGGCGATCCTCACTGCCTGGGATGGTAAGACACCCTCCTGAGCGGGGTTAGGGCACCGCTTGCCAGGTCCAGGGGCGGGGGCCGCGCTGTCCGCGCAAACAGGCGAGCCTGTGCACGATCTCCGGGTGGCGGACCGGGTTTTCTCCGGCGACCTGGGCGGCCATGCACGTCATGCGGAATTCGCGGATGTCGCGCAGGGTCTCAAAACCCTGCCAGGTGATGACGTCGTGTCCGTAGGAGGCGACGAATCTGCGGTAGTCGTCGGTGCTGATCCCGGCCAGGGTGAACGCCTTGACGGCGGTGGAGGTCAGGTCCCACTCCGGGGGGCCGACCGAGCAGCGTTCCAGGTCCAGCAGCACCACCCGGCCGTCGTCGGTGCCCACGACGTTTCCAATCCAGGCGTCACCGTGCACAACACGGTCGGGCAACCCCGCGGGAAGCACCTCCCAGCGGGTCCGCAGGGCGGCCAGCCGTTTCCGCATCCAGGCCCGGTCGTCTTCGGTCAGGGTGGCGGCCCGCTCGATCCGTTCGGTGAGCCGGACGAACGGATCGAGTCTGCCGATCTCGAAGCCGGTCGGGATCGGCAGGTCGTGCAGTCGGCGTAGGGCGGTGGCGACCTGTATGGCGGTGCCGTGCCGGTGCGGCGGCAACTCCACCCACCAGGTGACCGCGCGCCCCTCAATCACGACCGGCTGCTCCAGCCCTGGCACGGCCTGTACGGCGGGCACCTGGTGGGCCTCCAACCAACGGGCGATCTTCACCTCGCGGGCGGCTGCCATGGCCTGCCCGGCCCGGGCGATACGGGCGACGATTCGGCCGGGCAGCCGGTAGAGGGCGTTCTCGCCCAGCCGCATCAGCTCCGCTCCGGAAGCGTCGATTCCCGCTGTACGGCACGCCTCGTCGAGGACGGCCCTGGCCTCGGTCTCCGCCTCCTGGGCGAGGGTCATGCCTGGATCACCGTCTGGATCTGGTGGCGAAGTTCAGCGATAGTTGTCGCGCTTCGTTGGTGTTCAGCCGCTGGAAGGTCACCCGTTCGGCTTGGCCTTGTGGGTCATTCACAGGTGATCACCTGTCGGGGTTGGTCGGGGAAGTTCTCCTCGTCGAACAGCACCCACTCGGTCACCGTGACCTCGTACAACCGTGTCGGTGTGTGTCCGGCTGCGAGTTTCTCCCTGTCCAGGGCTCCTGCGGCGGCTGGCCAGCGGGTGACGAAGTCGGTGATCTCCTGGTCGATGCCCTCGGTGGGAAGTTGGTGGGCCTGTCCGGTGAAGGACACACCGCGTACCGTCTGCCCGAGCCCGTCCAGAGGGATGGCGACGATCGCACCGGCCACCCGCGCGTCCTTCGTGATGGCCTGGCTGTGGGCGCGGTCATGGCGGGAGATCCACCGCAGCACGTCAGGGGCGAAGTGCGGGTCGTACCAGACGCTGCACACCTGAGGATCGCCCTCGCCGGTGAGGGTCGCCACCTGCATCAACGATCCGCTGGCGACGTACTCCTGGAGCAGAACTCGGGCCGTGGTCATAGGTGCGTCCTTGAAGCTGGAAGGGGGGTGGGCAGGGTTTCGGAGCTTTCGAAACCGGTGAGAACGTCACGCCATTGGTGGGCCTCGGGGCTTTGGGGAGGCAGGAGCGTGCCGAACTCGTGGGCGCGCGTCATCACGCTGACGCTGAGGAAGGTGTGGCGGTCGGTGACGGCGCCGAGGGCGATCCGGCAGGCTTCCTCGGTCTCGCCGGTCTGCACGAGGGCGGAGGCATGCTCGAAGCGAACCAGAGCGGGTTCGGTGGTGTCGGTCAGGTCGTAGGCGGCGAGTGCTCGGGCGGCGGCATCAGCCGCTCCTGGGGCATCTCGCAGGTCTACTCGGCCCCGTGCTTCATAGAAGGAGAGTTTCTCTGGCAGGAAGGAGAAAATGCCTGGTCGAACGCTGTCAGCGGGTGATCGTTCAAGCGCGGTCCGGGATGCGTCAATCGCTCGTTCGAAAGCGTCCCGGTGGCCGAGGGCGGCGTGCGCTTTGGCGGCGAATCCCCACAGCCAGGCCACCGCTGGGCTGGGAGAGGGGTTCTGTTCCAGGCGCGGCAGAACGTGAGCGAGGACTTCTCGTGGTTCCCCTGCATAGGTGGGCAGGTAAGCGGCGCCAGCCAGCGCGATGTCGCTGAGGTAGCCGTCCCCGGCTTCGAGGGCCGCACGTGCCGCAGCAAGATACCAGCGCCGAGCCAGGGGAAACTGGTTGGAGTTGAACAGGATCTCGCCGACCACGGTGGCGAGTTGGGCACCGACCCGGGCCAGGCGTTGCTGAACATGAGCTGGTTGGCGCTGCCCAAGCAATTCGCGCACGCTTGACAGGCTCAGCAGTGTTTCCTGGAGCAGGCTCGCGGGAGGGACCTTCACGACGCGCTGTCCGAGCCGTTCGGCTTCCTGTTCAAGCAGGACAAGGCGTCCTTCGCTGACGCTTCCCAGGTCCAGAGCCTGTTCAAGAAGGTCAGGACCATTCCATACGTTTTCGACAAGGCCAACGGCCATGGCCGTCGCACCCAGCCGAAATATCTCTCTCCTGTTCGTGCTCTTCTCCTCTCCGTGAGGACTGTCTCCGGTATCCGGAAAAGCCACAACGGGATCATAAGGTGATAAAAGTTCCTGGGCGCTGTGTCCAGGAAACATCCGTTCCAGCACCCGGCAGTGATCAGCTCGGGGCAGGGTTTTGACCTTGCATGCCAGCCACCGGGTGAACTGCTCTCGGCTGGGAGCAGTCCCGATCAGGGTTCTGTCGACCTGCCGAGCGACCTTGTCGTACTCGGCTGCGAACGCCGCACGCGTCGTCAGATGTCGCCTCGCCAAAAGCACCTTGAGAAGACTGCGCTGGTTGGTCATAGATCACACCCCTTCGTCACAGGATGAAGAAATGAGCTGGCCGTACGTTCTCCCGGGCGGCTTCAGCCTTGAGGCTTGTTCCTTTCGTACCCCTTACTTGGGTTACCGCATGAAGCGTGCCCGGGGAATGACGCGTCCATGACGCATGGTGACGCACCCGCGACCTTTCCGGAGCGGTTCGTCAATTCCTAACGTCAGGCCATGGCTTTCCACGGCTCATTGGTTTCGGTACGGCTCTCCAACGACTGGTGGCTGTCGTCAACTTTCCCTTGAGCCGGTGACAGGCCCCTCCTCCCGCAGGTGATCCACATACACGTCATCCAGGCCGTGCCGCTTCGGACGGCCCCGGGCGCGTTTCCGATGCCGAAGACCCCGCTGCTGGTCGAACCGGAAACAACCCCGGAGCTGTCATCCCATCCCTTGAAGTCCTTGAAGGAGCCGAACCGTGTTCCCGCTCAATACGCCCATGACCGATGCCCTGCGCCGGAAGTTCAGTGAAGGTTTCTACGACCCCAAGGCGCCCCAGTTGCGGCACCTGCAGAGCCTGCTGGCTCGGTTGCGGGTGGAGACGACGTTCGTGTGTGAGGACGGTGCTCCCCGGGTGGAGGTTCCCGGGCGGGAGGTTGTCATCTGGACCGATCGTCGGGAGCGGATCTACTTCTGGAAGCACCAGAACGAGTGGGCGCTTCAGGTGCCGGTGGAGCAGGCCGAGGAGGCGGCCCGTCAGATCGCCGACCACCTGGCCCGCCTGGCGGCGGCTTCCGGGACGGAGGGGGCCGCCTGCGAGGCCCCGGTCGAGGGGGCGCCCTCGTGATCGGACGGTCCCGGCCCGCAGGACGCCACCGCGACGGGCAGGCGCACACCCCGGTGTATCGGCGGGTGTGGGACGTCCCGGCCCGGGCTGAGGCTGAGGTGCTGGGAAGCGTCTCACCGGGGTGGGCGGTGCTCTACAGCCTGAGCATGCGCCGCTTCTTCGGCCTGTGCGCCTGGCCTTCCCCTCAGCCGGTGATGATCAGTGACGACACCGCCGAAGGGCTGGAGCAGCGGATGCGCGAGGCGGAGACGCTGCTGATTCTCCACATGCCGCCTGCCGACGATCGGTTGGGGAGGGCGGCGTGATGTCACCGCGTCGAAGTTGCGACGCCGTACAGCAGGCTCACCCGGACTGGTTGGTGTTCCACAACTCGGCGACCGGGGTGTGGAGCGCCTATCGGCGTGCCCTGCCGTACAGGCTGGAGCCCGGGGACGTGTCGCTGGTGCGGGCCGATTCCGTTGAGGAGTTGGACCGCAAGCTGGCCGCTCAAGCGTCCCCGGTGGTGCCGCCGAGCATCCGGGCTGTCGCCGTTGCCCGTGCGCTCCAGGCCCGAACCGCCCATGTCGTCCGGGCCGCCACCACCGTTCAGGCTGAGTGGGCTGGTCAGCGGTCTCCCGGTCTGCGCAGGTTGCTGCGCTCCTGAAGCCGGTACGGCGGGCAGCGGGACTCATCTCCCACCCACTGTCTGCCGTACCTCCAAGCGTGCGGCCCAGACGGAGGGGTCTGGGCCGCACATCTCCGCAAGGTGGCTCCCACGCACGCCGGGACACGGCTTTCCCAAGGGCCGGGCGTGTTGGGGAAGGGGGGAGCTGTCTCGCGTGCCGGTCTCGCCTCCCCACACGCGGGGCCGGTCCTCCTACCGGGTGCCCGGCCCGTGCTCCCCGGCTCGGGGTCGGGCACCCATCTCCATCCCGCCCTTCGACCCAGAAGGCGACCATGACCGACCTCGAACGCCGCCTGATCGACCTGCTCACCAGCACCCACCCCGGCTGGCGCTACGAACAGCGTGATCTGCCCGGCCTGCCCCGGTGGTGGGCCACCCGGTACTACCCGCTGCGGCCTGACCAGCGCAAAGCCGGGGCCAGGGACGTGTTGGGCCGTACCAGCCTCCGGCGATTGGCCAGTGCGCTGGCCAGGCACGACGAGATCCTCCACAACCTCCGCTACTGAAGGAGCCCCCCATGTCCACGAGCAAGGCCGTCGCCCCCGACGGGACCTTCGCCACCGGGCCGGAGACTACCGACCGGCTTCTCACCCCCGGCGAAGTTGCTCACATCTTCGGAGTCGATCCCAAGACCGTCAACCGGTGGTCCCTCACCGGGAAGATTCCCTCAATCAGGACGCCGAGTGGCCAGCGCCGCTACCGGCAGACCGACATCGCCGTCCTGCTGAACCCCGCCTGATCGTCAACGCCTCCGTGGCCCCGGCCCGCGTCTCCAGTTGAAGGCCGGGTCAGGCCGACCGGTAGGTGTTGTCGCCGACAAAGACCTCGAAGAGGCGTTCGGGGTCGAGTGCTGTGGTGATGAACGTGCCGCTGCCCGGTGTTGGTAGTGCGCCCCAGCCGCCTTCCTCCCGGACTATCTCGACCTCGGCCCATGTGGCGATGGTTCGGTCGATGGCCGCGCAGGCCGCGGTGGGGTCGTGCAGCAGCTTTCCCTTGGGCCGCTTGCGCAGGTAGTGCTCCATGCCGGTGAACAGCAGGGCGAGCCCGGCGGTGCGGTCGCGGTGTGGGCGCAGCCGCTCGTGGAACCCGCCGTCGTAGGCGACGCTGTGGGTGACGTTCTTGGACACCAGTTCGCGCCGGGCGATCCGGTCCGAGGACAGTGCGAGCAGGGCGGCCCGGGGTTCACCGTTGAAGTTGAACGTCGGGCACACGGTGCGGCCCTCGAACTTCGCCAACCGGTGCTCGGGCGGTACGACATTGTCTCCCGCGAACCCGCCCTGGGCCACCCACCGGCTCAGTCCCATATCCGGATAGGTGTCGAGGAAGCGCCGGAGGTTGTGCAGGGGTCCGCCGGTGAGGAGCGTGGCGCCGGGGTGACGCCGCAGGGTCTCGGCGATGACGTCGGCGGGCGAGGCGTCCGGCTGAGCGTCGGGAGGGGTGCCGAGCCAGCGGTCGTGGAAGCCCGACACATGGCTCTTGCCCGTACCGGGATCGTCGGCGCCCACCATGACGTCGTCCCGCTCCAGCCGTCGCAGCACGTGCCGGACCAGCCCCACCTGTGTCGGCGACCCCGGAGTGATCGTGACCGCGCGCAGCCGTACGGCCGGATGTCCCGCGACCAGGCACAGGGTCAGTACGTCGTCGGGATCCTGGGTCTCCAGGTCGAGGATCAGGTCCAGCATCGCGGGGATGTCCCTCCGTGAGTCCAGGCGAAATCCCCCAGAGCGTGCCGTGATGGTATTCATCCTCCACAAGCGAAGCGACCGATTTAATCGGGTGTACGGCTTCGCCAGCTACCAGGTATGTGGCCACCTGGATCCCGCCGTAGGCCGGGCGGTGATCGGGCACGCTACGGCGTTCCGAAGTACGGGATGGCCAGCGTCGCCTGGCTTCGGGGCTTCTCGGGTGACTGGCGGCGGAGTGTTCGGTTTGTCGAAAATGAGGGATGTTATTTGCGGGTGCGCCGTCTGTTGGGGCAAAGAGGGCGGCTGGGGAATGGTTTTGGGATTCACTGGATCCCAACGATCTTCGGTTTTTTCCTGGCCGTTACGAGGCCATCCGATTTCATCCGGTCCTATCCGGAGTCATCCGGATCGTTTCGGGGTTGTTCGGACTCGTCCGGGTGTGCCTGTGCAGGTCAACCTCCGATCGGGCCCGGACGAGGCGGGATATGGGATCTCCCCTTGCTTGACCCTCAGTTGATGCCAATATGACTGCAACTACGACCCGTAGATCACACATCACTCATTTTCGGCTGGGGGCGATGGCTCACTCACACCACGTCGCGACGCTACGCGCCTTCATCGCGCAGCTCAACGAGCTGCGTGAGTTGGCCGGTTCCCCCACGCTGTCCGACCTGCGCAGAATCTCTCGGCCGTCGGGGAAGAACCCGGGCCTGGCGAGGGAGCTGACCGAGAGCACCACCCACGACATCCTCAGCGGGAAGCGCAAGCGCGTCCCCGGCTGGCCATGGGTGTCCTCCTTCGTGGCCGCCTGCACGACAGCCGCGGAGCGGACCGGACTCGACGTGAGCACCCTGGGGGACACGGACGTCTGGCACCGGCGCTGGCGCGCCGCCCACCTCGGCAATCCCACCCACAGCGACCCCGCCGACCGCGACGCCCCCGAGTCCCGGAGGCCGCCGTCGGTGGAGACGCTTTCACCGCTGCCTCAGGACGAGCCCTCGCCGTTCACCCCGCCCGCCGTACGGCCCCGGCCAGAAGACCGGGAAGAAGACCGGGAGCAGCGGCCCGCGCTTCCGCGCAGGACGCGGCAGCGGTCCGACACCACCGGTGAGCCCCCGCTGTCCGAGGACGATCAGCACCGGCTGGAGGTCTACGGCAGGACCGGGGCCCGGCTGCTGCAGCACAGCGACGTCGGCAACGGTGACGACTGCATGCGCCTTGCCGTCATCGCCCTGCTGAAGGGCTGGCCGGAGGAGGGACGGCAGTGGCTGCGCCGGGCCGGGGACGCGGGGCACGCCGACGCGCCCGCGCTGTTCAACGATCCGCAGCAGCTGCGGGCCGCCGCCGAGCTCGCCTACCGCTACGGCCGTCACTACCAGCGGGCGGGGCCGGAGCACCTCAGCGTCGCGATGTTCTTCTACCGGCTGGCCGGGAACCACGGGCAGGCGGACGCGGCCTACCGGCTGGCGATGATCCACCAGAGCAAGGGAGAAGACTGGGCCGCGGCCAGTTGGTTCAGCCGCGCCGACAACAACGGGCATCCCAAGGCCGCACGGAAGTTCGACGGCGCCTCCGAACAGCTCACCCAGGCCCCGTGGAACACCGACGGGGCGCTTCCCATCGGGCTGATCTACGCCCCCGAGCCCGCGGAACCGCCCACCGACGACTCTCCCGCCGACCACAACTGAGGCCGGGCCGTACGGCATGCTCGAACGCGGTGACAGGGGACGGACGGGGTGGGGCTGGCGTGCGGCGGCGGCCATGGTCCCGTCCCTTCCCCTCGGGTGGGCCCGGTTCCTCCTCCAGCACCGCGCCCACCGATGACGTGTCTACCAGTGATCAGTCGATCACTTCAGGTGAATCAACAACTTCGGAAGTCGCCTCACAGGGTCGCCGCGATGATGTATCGGGGGGTGTCCGGCAGGGTCGCGGGGGTGTCCTTGGCCTCGGCCAGCAGGACCGGGGCGCCCGGCCCCAGCTCCTCCCGCAGCGTGTCGGCCTCCTGGAGGACAAGGCGGTAGACCTCAAGCTGCCGTTCGAGCCAGCGGTGCGCTTCTTCTTTCGCGGTGACGGTGAAGCCCGCGCGGACGAGCATCTTGGCGTGGTCGAGATAGCCCGGCTCCCAGGTGCTGAACACCAGCCTGCCGCCGGGACGCAGGATCCTGGCCATCTCGGCGAACGCCGCGCGCTTGTTCCACACCATCCACAGGGCGTCCACGCTCAGTACGGCGTCGCAGGAGGCGTCGCCGAGTCCCGTCGCGGTGAAGCCGCCGATCTCGAAGCGGGCCTCGGGAAGGCCGAGCGTGACACTCAGTTCGCGGGCGCCGCGCACGGCGGACTCGACCGGATCGAGACCGAGCAGGCGGGCCCCCGCGTCCCTGGCCAGGGAGACGCCCGGCCCTCCCCTGCCGCAGCCGACGTCCACGAGCAGTTCCCCGGGCCGCAGCGACAGCAGGTCGGCGAAGCGGGCCAGGTCGGTGCGGGTGACGAAGCCGAACGGCCTGAGCTCCTCCGGGTGGTCGTCGCCGTACACCTCGCGGTAGATGCGGGCCAGGGTGGGGCTGGCGAGCTGACGGGTGTAGAAGTCGGCGTAGCGGTCCTCGGTGACCTCGCTCACAGCCCCGCCGCCTCCAGCGCCGCGTCGAACTCGTCCTGGCACTCCTCGCTGTCCTTGCCGCTGCTGCGCGCCTCGGCGACCTTGGCCCGTACGTCGTCGGCGACCCGTGAGAAGCGGCGCTGCCACTCCTCTGCGGCCGGACGCCAGTAGCCGAGGGTGGCGTACCGCTCGGCGGGCAGGCCGCGCTCGTGGCGCAGGTGCCTGCGGATGGCCCGCATGACCCCGGCCTCGCCCGCCGCCCACACGTAGGTCGTCGCGTCGAGATCGTGGGCCCTGAGGACCTGCTCAAGGCCGGTCCCGTCGCCGGGGTGGATCCAGGTGACCTCCACCTCGCCCGCGGTCTCGAACTCCTGGTGCTCGGCGGGCCCGGCCACCTCGACGTAGGCCGTGGCCCGCGCCCCCTCGGGCAGTTCCTCGATGATGCGTCCCACGGCGGGCAGGGCTGTGGCGTCGGCCAGGAGCAGCCGCAGGCCGGTGTCCGCGGGCGGGCGGTAGACGCCGTGCGGGGCCGCGAGCCCCACCCTGTCACCGGGCCGGGCGGCGACGGCCCAGGGACCCGCGACGCCGCCCTCGTGGACGACGAAGTCCACGTCGAGTTCCCCGGCCGCGGCGTCGTAGCGGCGCACGGTGTAGGTGCGCAGCTCGGGCTCCGGCTCTCCGGGCGGATAGACCCAGCGGCCGTCCACGACGTCGGGCATCGTGGGTGCCGTACGGCCCGGCGCCGGGAAGAACATCTTGAAATACTCGTCGGGGACGCCGCTGCCGGCGAAGCCGTACAGGCCGGGCCCGCCGAGGGTGACCCTGACCATCAGGGGGGTCACGTACCGGGTCCGCAGGACCTCCGCGGTGTACAGGCCGTCCGTCATTGTGTCTCCTCGCTGATGGTGCCGGTCACGGCGACGCCTTCGCGGAGCCGTACGCGCCGGGTGAAACGGTCGATGGTGCTGCGGCGGTGCGCGACCACGATCAGGGTGCGGTCGCCCGTCTGCCGGTCGAAGGCCCCCTCGATGAGGGCCGAGGTGGCCGGATCGACGTCGGCGGTGGCCTCGTCGAGGACGAGGACCGCGGGGTCGAGCAGCACGGCCCTGATGAGCCCGACGAGCTGGCGCTCACCCGCCGACAGGAGGGTTCCCCTGGCCCCGGTCTGGGTGTCGAGCCCGTCGGGCAGGCCGCGCAGCCAGTCGCCGAGCCCGAGCCTGTCCACGGCGTCCAGTACGGCGGCGCGGTCGGCGCCAGAGCCGAGGGTGAGGTTGTCGGCGATCGTGCCGCGCATGGTCTGCACGTCCTGCGGGATGAGGACGACACGCCGCCTGGCCTCCTCCGGCGGGAGGGTGGTCAGATCGACGCCGTCGTGCAGCACGTGTCCCCGGTCGGGGTGGTACAGGCCCGCGATGATCTTCGCGAGGGTGGACTTGCCCGCGCCGGTCGGGCCGACGACGACGGTCCTGTCCCCCGGCGGGAAGGTCAGCGTGACGCCGCGCAGGACGTCGGTCCCCGGCTGGTAGCCGAACCACACCCCGCGCAGCGCCAGCCCCTGCCCGCTCTCCTGCGGTGCGGGGGTGACGGTCCGCCTGACGGTGGTCGCGGTCAGCAGGTCGAGGACGCGTGCCAGGCCAACCCCGGTCCGCTGTACGGCACCGGCAAGACGGGTCAGCTCCATGAAGGAGTCGAACATGCCCCGGGAGGCGAGCACGAACACCACAACGGTTCCGACGCCCTCGGGGCCACCGCCGAGCAGCGAACCACCGAGCAGGATCACCCCCGCGATCGTCAGGCACTCGAAGAACTGGATGGCGGTCATGGTGTTGAGCGCCTGGGTGGTGCGCGCGATCCCGGTGAGCAGGCGGTCGTTGTCGCGGGCGTAGCGGCGTCCCCACTGCTCCCTGGCGCCCGCCAGCTGCAACGTCTCGCGGGCTTCGAGTCCCTCGGCGAAGGTCGCGGCCACCCTGGCCTGGCAGGCGGCCTCGGCGTCCCAGGCGGTCGCCGATTTGACCCGGAAGCGGTGCAGCACGAACAGCGCGGGCGGCAGGAACGCGACGAACAGCAGCGCCGTGAGCTGCCACGACCGGGAGACCAGCACGTAACCGCCGACGACCAGGTATCCGGCACTGGCCAGCAGCGCCGGGAGTTGCTGGCGGACGAACGTGGACAGTTCGGTGATCTCAGCGGTGGCCCTGCCGACCAGCTCACCGGCCGGATGGCTCTCCAGGAACCGCAGCGGCGCCGCGGCTAGGTGCCCGACCGCCTTCTCCCGCAGGTCCCTGACCACCCGCTCCCCGGCGCCGCCGAGCAACAGGTCCCCGGCACGGCGCAGCACCAGGTGCACGAGGGCCAGCACGAGCAGGGCGGACGTGGCGAACGTGATCCCGCCCCCGTCCCGTTCGAGCGCGGCGGTCGCGGCGGCACCGACCGCGGCGGGCACAAGCGCGACACACGCGGTGGCGACCAGGCTCGCGAGCACCCCGAGCGTGATCCGTCCCAGATGTGCGTGCAGGTACGGCCAGGCGGCCCGCAGCAACCCACTCCGGGGCGGCGCGTCCTTCAGAAGCGTGACCTCAGCCATGGGTCCCCTCCCCACCTGCCGAAGGAGCCGTGCCATCCGGCGAGGCCGGATTTCCTGACTGGTCCACGTCTCTTGGCGGGATCGGATCCCCTGGTGGCGTCGTGCCTCCTGGTGGGATCGTGTCCCTCGGCGGGGCCGTACCCCCTGATGGGGCCGGATTTCCTGACTGGCCCGCGTCCCCCGGCGGGATCGGATCCCCTGGCTGAACCGTGTCTCCTGACGCGGACGCGCCTCCCGGTGGCGCCGGATCCCCTGGCTCGACCATGCCCTTCGGTGGCGTCGCGCCTCCCGGTGCGGTTGGGTTTCTCGGCGGGACCGTACTCCCCGATGGGGCCGGAGTTCCTGACTGGCCCACGTCCTTCGGCGCGGTTGTGGATCCCGAGGGTGGGGAGAGCGGGATGATTCGGGTGGCGGTGCGTAGTACGGCGGGGCGGTGGCTGACGGCGAGGATCGTGGCGTGGGGCAGCAGCTCGCGTATGCCCGCGAGCATCCGTTCCTCGGTCGGTTCGTCGACGGCGGAGGTCACGTCGTCGAGCAGCAGCACGTCGGGATGGCGCAGCAGCGCGCGGGCCAGGGCGAGCCTTCTGCGCTGCCCACCGGACAGGGTGGCGCCGCCCTCGCCGACCACGGTGTCCAGCCCGTCGGGCAGCGCGTCGATCTCGTCGAGGATCGCCGCCGCCCGGCAGACCCTCCGCAATGCCGTACGGCCTGGCGGATCGGAAAGTCCGAGGGTGAGGTTGTCGGCGACCGTCCCGGAGACCAGGACGGGACGTTGCGGGACCAGGCCGATCCGGCCGCGCAGGGCGTCGGCGTCCAGGTCACGCAGGTCGACGCCGCCGTAGGTGACGCGTCCCGCGTCCGGCTCCTGGAGGCGGACCAGCAGGCGCAGCAGCGTTGACTTGCCCCCGGCGACCGGGCCGGTGACGACGGCGAACTCGCCGGGTTCCACGGTGAGGTCGAGCGGGCCGAGCAGCGTGCGGCCCTCGTGGGCGACGGTGACGCCGGACAGTTCGATCGGGCCGTGCTCGGGGACCGTCGTGCCCGTCCGTGTGTCCCCGGGGGTGGTGGCGAGCACCTCGGCGATCCTGGTCGCGGCCTCGACGGCCTGGGCCCGCTGAGACATCCGCACCGACAGGGTGGTCGAGGTCGCGGTGAGCATCAGCATCCACGTGGCGAACGCCGTCAGCCCGCCCACGGTCATGGTCCCGGCCAGTACGGCGGGCGCCGCCAGGCCGATTCCCGCGCCGATGGCCAGCAGCGGCACGAAGGAGGACGAGGCCGACCAGTTGGCCCCGACCCTGATGAGGTCGAGCGCCCTGCCGCTCACCTCGGCGCTGCGGGCGTGGTGCTCGCGCAGCAGCGCGGTCTCTCCACCGGATCCCCGTACGGTGAGACCGCCGGAGACCAGTTCGTCCACGAGGTCGGCGCGTTCGCCGTGCGCCGCGGACAGGGCGGCGCTGCGGGTGGCGAGCGCCCTGCCGAAGACGACGTTCGTGACGAGGACGACCGCCATCGCGGCGACGCACAGCAACGCCAGCAGCGGATCGAGCACGGCGACCGCGACGACGGCCGCGCCCAGGCCGATGACCAGGTGCGGTACGGCCACGGTGCCGCCGACCCAGATCCAGACGAGGTCCACGTCGTGGGAGTTGCGCGCCTGGAGATCGCCCCTGCCGAAGGCGCCGGCCGTACGGGTGTCGAGGCTGAGCAGGTGGTCGGACAGGCGCGCCCTGAGCCTGTTGACGATCTTCGCCCCCGCCATGTAGTTGAGGTGCTGCCCCGCGTGCTGGGTCACCCAGGCGAACAGGCCGGTCCCCGCGATCACCCCGGTCCAGGTGAGCAGGGCGGTACGGTTCCCGGCCACGAGCCCGTCGTCAAGCGCCCGCTGGATCGACAGCGGCAACGAGACGATCGCGAGCTGCCAGAGCGTGGTCAGGGCGGTGGCGACGGCGATGGCCCGCCCCTCGACACGCAGGCACCAGCGGAGCAGGTCCCGGGCCGCCCACGACGTCGCGGACGGCCCGGGACCGGTGGTGATGGTCGTCATGCTCCACTCATGGCGTGCTGGAGGCTGAGCGGGCGCATGTCGGTCCAGTTCCGCTCGACGTATTCGAGGGCGGCGTCCCTGGCTCCGGGACCGAAGACCACCCGCCATCCTGCGGGAATGTCGGCGAACTCCGGCCAGAGCGAATGCTGGTTCTCGTCGTTGACGAGGACCAGGAAGGTGCCGTTCTCGTCGTCGAAGGGATTGCTCATGAAACCTCCAGAAGTGTTCAACCGGCCGGGGTGGACCGGATCGGCGGGGTGTCGGGGTCGTTCTTGGGCGCGGTGACGGGGTCGGGTGGACTGACAGGTGCGCTGCCGGGTTTTTCGTTGGCGTCGCGGTCGGGTGTGCTGGCGTTGTCGGGGGCTCGGAGGGGGGTGAGGAGTACGGCTAGCGCGATCACGACGATGGCTGCTCCGGTGCCGTAGGCGACGAGAGCGGTCGCCGGGCCGTACGCGTCGGCGAGAAGCCCTGCGACCATGGAGCCGACCGAGGCGGCGGCCACGATCTGGGCCTGCCACAGGCTCGAAACCCTGCCCCTGACCTCGTCGGGGGTGTGCCGCTGGAGCAGCGTGAAGCGCAGGATGTCGGTCAGCACCCGCCCGAGGCCGTAGCCGGTGAGGGCCAGGAAGGCGGCGACGGGGACGGCGCTGAGGCCGGCGCCCAGGATGGCCAGCCCCATCACGAGCATGGCGGCCAGCAGTCCCAGGCCGGTGTGCCGGGTCTGCCCGATCCAGCCGCTGGTCAGCGAGCCGAGCACGGCACCCACGGCGGGGGCGCTGTAGAGCAGGCCCAGGGTGGTCTCGCCGCCGCCGAGGCGGGTCGCGACCAGCGCGGGAAGCAGCACGACCGGCCCGCTGAGCAGCATCGTGCCCAGCCCGGCGATGAGCACGCTTCTGACCGTACGGTGCCGCAGCACGAAGGCCAGGCCCGCCGCCATCGCACGGCCTGGTGACTCCCTGCCGCTCGGTGAGGCGGGGAAGTGGGGCAGGCGGCTGATGCCCAGGACGGTGAACGCGGTGGCCAGCGCGGCGGCGACGTAGTTCGACGCCACCCCCCACATCGCGATCAGCACCCCGCCGAGCGCGGGTGACAGCATCGACGACAGGTCGGCGGTCAGGCTGAGCAGTGCTCCGGTGGCGGGCAGGTCCTCGCGTTCGACGAGCTTCGGCACCAGCGCGGTCAGGGTGCTGGCGCTGATCCCGGTGGCCAGGCCGTCCCAGGCGGCCAGCGCGTAGATCGGCCACAGCATCGGCTCGGGCAGCAGCGCGTTGCCCGCCAGCAGCAGGAAGCCGATCCCCGCCGCCGACCTGGCCGTCAGGATGACCGAACGTCGGTCGTGCCGGTCGGCGAGCAGCCCTCCGGCCAGCGTCCCGGCGAAGACGAACACCCCCGCCGTCGTCGCCACGGCCGCCAGGTGCACCGTCGAACGTGTCAGGCCGTACACCTGGACGGGCACCGCGACCATCAGCAGACCGATACCGAACAGGGAGGTCAGCCGCGCGGTGAACACCAGCCGGAACGACCGCGACCGCCGCAACGGCGAGAAGTCCAGGGCGATCCTCACCGCGACCTCCTGACCGCACGGCCGGAACGAATGTGACGCGGCAGCACCCGGTGACACGGACGTGGATCACGCCGCGAACGTGAGAGGTCCGGGACGACCCTCATCGCCGCCTCCCCGTGACGCCGGTGATGCGGACGCCAAGACGGGCGGGCGTCTGTCTACGGCACGGACACGAGCTCCTCATCGCTGCCTCCTCTTGGAACAGGCGGAAGACCTGGCGTCTCTTCCTGCCACGGACGCCGTAGGGCCGGGGGAACCCTTCTCCCTGTGGCACAGATGGGGTCCAGAACGGCCCTCACAGGCGTCGTACGGCACGGCCCCGGGAACTCCGTGACGACGCGGGGAGTCCACGGCGCCGCTCATCGCTGTTTCCCTTCGGCGTCGGTGATGTGGGTGGCGACGAGGGGGCCTGTTACGGACCAGCCCGCCGCTCTGCCGAGGGAGTGGTGGTCGAGGTCCACGGTGTGGTCGAGGAGGGTGCCCGCGACGTGGTGGCGCCAGGTTTCCCGGTTGGCCTCGGCCTCTCCGGGGCGGGTGCCCACCGAGGCGCCGACGAACAGCATGTCGCCGTCGAACACCTCGAACGAGGCGTTGCCCATCTGGTCGCCGTGCCGCAGGTAGGACTCCACGATCCGGTCGAGGACGGCCTCGTCGAAGGACGACAGCACGCTCTCGCTCCGCCGTACCCGGGCGTAGAGGGCACGCCGGTCGGTGAGGTCGAGAGCGGCGGGGTCGAGCCCGGCCGAGGCCGCGACGTAGGCCATCGCCTCCGCCCGCAGGTCACCGCCGCCGGACGCCCCGCCACCGGTCTCGGTGATGTAGGCGTCAAGGACGGTCAGCGAGGCCACCTCCCGCCCCTGGCGCCGCAGGGTGGTGGCGACGCGGTGGGCGATCAGACCGCCGTAGGACCAGCCGACCAGGTGGCAGGGGCCGTACGGGCTCACCTCCCCGATACGGGCCAGATAGGCCGCGACGGCCTGGTCGAAGGTCAGGTGCGGGGCATCCGGGTCCGACAGCAGGGGTTCCTGAAGGGCGTGGAGCGGGTGGTCGGACGGCAGGTGGGGCAGCAGGCCGGTGTAGGACCAGCCGAGCCCGCCCGCGGGGTGGAAGCAGAAGACCGGGGCGGCCTGGCCGGAGGCGCGGATCTCCAGCAGCGGCCTGAGCCCGCCGTCGCCACGGCGTCCGCCCGACCTGGCAGCCAGCCCGGCCGGGGTCGGCGCGTCGTAGACGTCGCGGACGGACACCTCACCGAGGGCCTGCCTGAGACGGCCGACCAGCCGTACGACCAGCAGCGAGTGTCCGCCGAGCGCGAAGAAGTCGGCGTCCCTGCCCACCTCGTCGAGCCTGAGCACGTCGCGGAAGGCCTCGGCGACCGCCGTCTCGACCGGTCCCCTGGGCGGCTCGCCCGTGTTCTGGGGGGTGACGACGGGGTCCGGCAGCGCCCGCTGGTCCAGCTTGCCGTTCACGGTCAGCGGGAGCCGGTCCAGGGTGACGAACGCGGCGGGAACCATGTGTCCGGGCAGTACGGCCGCCGCCTCCGCCCTGATCCTTTCGATGTCGAGACCTTCGGGCACGAGGTAGGCGACGAGCTGGGCGGCTCCCCCGGCGTCGTCCCTGGCCACGACGGCGGCCTGGCCGACGCCGTCGATCCCGGTGAGCACGTCCTCGACCTCTCCGGGTTCGATCCGGTATCCCCTGATCTTCACCTGCCCGTCCGAGCGGCCGAGGAAGTCGACCAGCCCGTCGGGGCGCCACCGGGCCAGGTCGCCGGTGCGGTACATGCGCCCTCCGGGCGGTCCGAAGGGGTCGGCGAGGAAGCGCTCCGCGGTCAGGCCGGGTCTGCGGTGATAACCCCTGGCGAGGCCGTCCCCGGCGAGGTACAGCTCACCGACGACGCCCCTGGGCACCGGCCGCAGCCCGGGACCGAGGATGTACGCGCGGGTGTTCATGATGGGTCTGCCGACGGTCGAGGTCGCGCTCTCGGCCAGGTCCGCGCCGAGGGCGTTGATCGTGTACTCGGTGGGGCCGTAGAGGTTGTACCCCTGCACCCCCGGCGCTTCGCGCAGCCTGTTCCACAGCCCGGCGGGTACGGCCTCGCCCCCGAGGGAGACGAAGACGAGGCCGGGTTCGTCCTGATCTGTCCCGCCCAGGCACCGGGGCCGGTCGAGCAGCCCCGCCTCGACCAGGAAGGTGCCGTAGGAGGGGGTGACGTCGAAGCCGTCGATCCGCTCCCTGTCGAGATAGCCGAGCAGCAGCGCCGGGTCACGGCGCGTCTCCTCGTCGACGACGTGCACCTCGTGCCCGGCCAGCAGCCAGAAAAGCTGCTCCCACGAGGCGTCGAAGGAGAAGGACGTGGTGTGCGCGATCCTCAGCCCGCGCCCGCCCTGCCGTACGGTGACCCGCTCGAAGATGTTCTCCAGATGGTTGAAGTACATGGTGGTCAGCCCCCGATAGGGCACCACGACCGCCTTCGGCCTGCCGGTCGACCCCGAGGTGAAGATCATGTAGGCGGGGTGGTCGAGCCCGGCGGGGGCATGCCGCTCGTGCGCGGGGATAGGCTCGGGCGAGGTGACCGCCAACTCGGCGAGGGTCTCGGGCGCGTCCAGGGACACGACGTACCAGGCTGTGGTCTGAGGCGTGCTCATGGCCGTATCCACGCCTGAGACCGGGGTCGGAGGCGTACTCGTGGCCGAGGCCGTGCCCGTGGTCGGAGGCGAGACCGAGGCCGTGGTCAAGGACGTACCCGCGGCCGCATCCACGCCCGGCGCCGGGTCCAGGGCCGGAGCCGTACCGTCCGACGACACGACTCCCGTGGCCGACACGACGTGGCCACCCGCCGACATGTCCTGTCCGGCTGGGACCGTACCGTCCGGCGACACGACGTGCCCAGCCGCCGACACGTCCGCCGCGCCCGTACCCTCCAGCGACACGACCCGGCTGGCCGTACCCGCGCCATCCGACAGCACGGTCTGCCCCGCCACCTCCGTGACCGGCACGTCTCCCGCCGGGGCCGTACCGTCCGGCCACACGACCTGCTCACCCGCAGACACATCCGCCGGGCCCATGGCCGTACCGTCCGACAGCACGACATGCCCCACCGCACCCGCGTCGACCAGGTGGCGCAGGGACTCGATGGTCAGGACGACCACCGGGGTGCTTTCCCCGAGCATGTAGGCGATGCGCTCGGGTGGGTAGTCGGGGTCGATCGGGACGTAGGCCGCGCCTGCGGCGAAGACCGCGAACAGGGCCACGACCATCAGTTCCGACCTGGGCAGCACCAGGGCGACGGCGCTCTCCGCGCCCACCCCCCTGGCGACCAGCAGCCGTGCCAGCCTGGCCGAGGCGGCTTCGAGCTGGGCGAAGGTCAGGGTGGTGTCCCCGGCGACCAGTGCCCTGTCGTCGGGGGCGAGCACCGCCCGCTCGTGCAGCAGGTCGGCGATCGACTTCTCGGGTACGGCGCGCGGCGCGGGGTTCAGGCCGGTCAGCAGGGTCTCCCGCTCCCGGTCCGACACCGCCTCAACCCGGCCCAACGGCCGCCCCGGGTCGTCGGCGAAGGCGGTCAGGACCGCGACGTAGCGCTCCAGGATCTCGGTCGCGTCCTCGTCCGTGAACACGTCGGTGCGGAACAGCATGCGCAGCCTGGCCGTACCGTCCGGTGGGCTGACGACCATGGTCAGCGGGTAGTGGGTGGCGTCACGCAGGTCCCTGCGCTCGACCCGCAGGTCACCGTCCGGCCCCCAGCGCTGCTCGGGGGTGACCCTGGGCTGGTTCTGGAAGACGAAGAGGGTGTCGAACAGGTTGCGCCGTCCAGCCAGTTCCTGAATGCGGGCCAGGCCGACGTAGGGGTGGCGCACGATCGTCATCCGGTCGGCCCTGACCCGTTCGGCGATGGCGCGCAGACTGTCGCCGGGCCTCGTACGCACCCGCATGGGAACCGTGTTGAACAGCAGGCCGACGGTGGTCTCGATGTCCGGGATCTCCGGTGGCCTGCCGTAGGTGAGCAGCCCGAAGACGGCCTCGTCGGCGCCGGTGCGCTGGTGGAGCAGGACGGCCCAGGCGATCTCGAACAGCGCGCTCGCGGTCAGGCCGAGTTCGCGGCTCACCCGGGTGAGCCTCGCGGTGAGGTCGGCGGGCAGCTCGCGTTCCAGCTCGTCCATGGAACGGGCGTCAACGCCGGTTTCCAGGGCGTTCGGGGCGATGAGGCCGGAGGTGCCGACGCCGTACAGGAACTCCCGCCAGGCGTCCTCGGCGGCGCTCATGTCCTGGGCGGCCAGCCACTCCAGGTAGGTGCGGAAGTCGCAGACCGGCCGCCGCGCCTCCTCCTCGGGGTCGGTGTAGGCGGCCAGCACGGAGAGCAGCAGCAGCGAGATCGACCAGCCGTCCATCAGGATGTGCTGCGCCCACACCACGAACCGGTGCTCGTCCTCGCCCAGACGTGCCAGGCCGAACCTGATGAGCGGCGGCTTCCCCGTGTCGAACGGCCTGGCCGCCTCACGCTCGCGGAACCGCTCGAACGCCTCCCCCGGGTCCTGCGCACCGCGCAGGTCGGCGCTCACCCAGTCGAGGGGCACTTCTGCGGGTACGGCCTGCACGGTGCGCTCGCCCAGGGTGAAGAAGCCAGCCCGCAGGTTGGGGAACTTCTCCAGCGCCGCCCCGGCCGCCTCCCTCAGCCTCCTCCCGTCGAGAGAGCCGCGCAGCAGGAGGGTGTTCTCGGTGAGATACACCTCGCCGGTGCTCTCGGCCAGCATGAGGTGGAACAGCAGGCCCTCCTGCAGCGGCGACAGCGGCAGCACGTCACGCAGCGGCCCCGTCCTGTCCTCAAGCCGACGCCGCTGGAACGGCGGGAGCACGACCATCGGCTCCCTGACCGGCGCCGTGGAGACAGGCGCGGGACTCTCCGGCGCCCACGCCTCCAGCCGCTCGGCCCACCCCCGCAGCAGCGCGCGGGCCGTCTCCGCGTCGGCCTCCCGGGTCCAGGCGACCTCAAGATCACCACTTTCCCGTACGGCGAACGCCAACACGTAGCCGTCGGGCGGCGGCCCGTCCTGCGCGGCCCCTCCAAGGGTGAGCAGAACCGTCGCCTGAGGCGTCTCATCGAGCACCTCGGCGGTCTCGGGCCTGTCGTAGCGGGCGGCGCCGTAGCCCACAGCGGTACGACGGTCGCCGGGCAACAGCCCAGCCAACCGCGCGAGACCATCGGCCAGGGCCTCCAACCGGAAGGGACCATCGGTCAGGGTTTCCTGGCCGGGCAGGGCGTTGGGGTTACCGGCCAAGCCCCTCTGGTTACGCAGCCGACCGGAACCATCGTTCGGCGTTCCCCGGCCATACAGATTGTCGAGCCTCCCGGTCAGGGTTCCCCGGTCAGGCCGATGGTTGGGGCCATCAGCCTGGACTTCCTGGTTGTGCGGACGATCGGAGCCATCGTCCAAGGTTCCCCGGTCGCGTGGACTACTGAGGTTCCCGGTCGGGATTCCCTGGTCAGACAGAGTGGCGGGGTCACCAGCCGAGACTTCCTGCTCGGGCGAACTGTCAGCATCGTCGCCCACGGCCTCCCGATCAGGACCATCGGCCATGGCCTCCTGGGTCAGCAGGTAGGGGAAGATCCTGGTCAGGTTGCCTACGGTGTCGGGGTTGTCTTCCCTGTCCGGTTCGCACACGTCGAGCAGTACCGGGCCGGTGGCCCTCCCTGCCAATGCGGCGGCCAGTGCGGCCAGGGCCAGGTTCCGGCCCTTCGTTCCCCGGGGAAGCGGGCGGCCCTGCCGTGTCTCCCGGCCATCGGTGTCCGTGGGCGCCGGGCCGTACGGCCAGAAGGGGGTTGTTTCGGTGATTCTGTCGGCCAGGTCGAGCCAGGGTTCTTCCTCGTCCTCGATCGCCGCAGTGGAGGTCAGGGTGGCCAGCGCCGTGGTGTAGGCGGCGAAGGACGAGCCCCCGGCGGGCGGCTCCCCGGACAGTTCGGCGAGCAGGCGGTCCCAGGAATGCTCGTCTACCAGCGCGGGGTGCGCCCCGACGACCAGTTCGTCGCCGACGCGCACCGCGGCGAACACCCGGCCCGAGGCCGCGTCGAGCGTTTCCGCCAAGGTACGGCGCGCGTCCCCGGGTTCGGCGTGGCCGAGCAGGCGCAGTTCCATCGCCCGCTGTCCGTCCAGCACCGCCGTACGCCACAGGCCCGTCGCGTCCCGCCACAGGCGGGTGCGCAGCGCGTCGTGCCGCAGCACGCACCCGCGCAGCGCGGCGACGAGGTCGGAGTCGTCGGTGCCGGGGGCCAGCGGCAGGTTCCTCATGGTGAGCGGCGTCCCGTCCCGGTGCCCGTCGAGCCACCAGCGCTGCGCGGGGGTGAGCAGGATCTCCGGCTGGTCCGGTCCGTCCGGTACGGCCAGGCGGGACAGGCGGGTCTCGGGGTGCGAGACGGTCTGGGCGAGTACGGCCGCCACGCCGTTCAGCAGGTCACGGGCGGTGTCCTCGTCGAACAGGGCGGTCGCGTAGGCCAGCGACAGGTCCAGCGGCGCCTGCCCTCCGGCGTCGAAGGCGTGGAAGACGAGGTCGAACTTGGTGGTGCGGGTGTCCACGAACCGGGGCTCGGCCCGCAGCCCCTCGAAGGCGAGGGCGATGTCGGGGGCGGTGCCGTACGAGACGAGGACCTGGAAGAGCGGGTTGAGGCCGCTCTCGCGCGGCGGGTTGAGATGCTCGACGACCTGCTCGAACGGCACCTGGGCGTGTTCCATGGCGGTCAGGTTGTCGGCGCGCAGCCGGTCGATGAGATCGCCGAGGCGCGGGTCGCCGGACAGGTCCACGGTGAAGACGAGCGTGTTGACGAAGAAGCCGACGATCTCGGCAAGCCGCTCCTCGATGCGGCCGTCGACGGGCGAGCCGAGCGGGATCAGCTCCCCGGCTCCCGCCCTGGCGAGCTGCGCGGCGACAGCGGCCTGGACGGTGGTGAGCACGCTGGTACGGCGTGAGCGGGCCAGCTCGCGCAGCTTTTGGGACAGGTCCGTGCCCAGGGTGTGGCTCAGGACGTGTCCCTCCCCCGTGCCTTCGGCCGTACGGGGACGGTCGAGGGGCAGGGCGAGGCGGCGCGGCGCGTCGGCAAGTCGCTCCCGCCAGAAGGCGAGGTCGGCGGCGGTCCGCGCGTCGCTCCGCCCGCGCGCGTAGTCGGCGTAGCTGACCTCGACCGGGGGCAGCGCAGGGTCCAGGCCCCTGGTCCTGGCGGCGTAGGCGGCTCCCAGGTCGCGCAGCACGATCTGGGCGGAGGTGCCGTCGAAGGCGATGTGGTGGGTGCCGATGTGCATGAGATGCTCGCCGTCGGCGGTCCTGAAGAAGGTCAGCCGCAGCGGCGGTTCGGTCTCCAGGTCGAAGGGCCTGGTCAGGGCGGTACGGAAGGCCTCCTCCCGGTCCTCGTCGCCGAGGTGGCGCAGGTCCACGAGGTCGGCGCGCAGGTGCCCGGCCAGTGCGGTCACCGGAAGGACGCGCTGCACGGGCTCGTCCCCGCGCAGCGGGTAGACGGTCCGCAGCACCTCGTGCCGGGCGGCCACGTCGAGCAGGGCGAGCCGGAAGACGCCGGGATCGACAGTCCCCCCGGTCAGCGCGATCATGACCCCGGTGTTGTAGGTGCTCGACGGCCCTTCGAGCCGGTCGAGGAACCACAACCTGCGCTGCGCGGGGGAGAGGGGGGCGTCGTTCTGTGTCTGGGGGTCGTACGGCGCGCCGGTGGTTGTGGGGGTTCCCGGGGTGGTCGCCGTGCCGGTTCCTGCGGGAGGCGCTGTGGAGGTCGTCGCGAGGGTTTCCGGGCCGGTCGCCGTGCCGGTTCCCGTAGAGGTCGTTGTGGGAATCGTCGCAGGAGTTCCCTGGCCGGTCGCCATGGAAGGTGCTGCGGAAGTCGTCGCGGGAGTCCCCGGGCCGGTTCCCACGGAGGACGTCGTGCTGGTCCCCGGGCCGGTCGCCGTGCTGTTCTCCGGGGAGGGCGCTGTGCCGGTCCCCGTGGGAGGGGCTGCGGAAGTCGTTGTGGGAGTCGGCGCGGGGGTTCCCGGGCCGGTTCCTGTGCCGGTCCCCATGGGAGGCGCTGTGTCGGTTCCGGTGGGGTTTGCCGTGCCGTTCACGGTGTCACGTAGGGCGTCGTTCACCGAGTCGGCAAGTTCGGCGACCGTGGGGCCGTCGAAGACGTGACGTACCTCAAGCGTGACGCCGAACAGTGCCGACAACCTCGTGACCAGCCGCATCGCCAGCAGTGAGTGGCCGCCGAGCTCGAAGAAGTCGTCCTCGGGCCCCACCGCGTCCGCGCCCAGCACGTCGGCGAAGGCCTCGGCGACCAGCCGCTGCCGTTCGTCCATCTCCCCGGCCGAAGGTGGCGGCGCCGTACGCTCAGGGGCGGGCAGCGCGGCCCGGTCGAGTTTGCCGTGCGGGGTGCGCGGCAGCCGGTCGAGCAGCACGTAGGCCGAGGGCCGCAGATAGTCCGGCAGGCTCCTGGCCACCAGGTCGCGCACCGGTTCGAGCGCGTCGGCCCCGGCGACGAGATAGGCCACCAGCCGGTCGTCCCGCACCATGACGGCGGCCTGGGTGACGGCGGGGTGGCCCGCGAGCAGCGCCTCGACCTCCCCCGGCTCGATCCGGAACCCCCGGATCTTCACCTGGTCGTCGGTGCGTCCCAGGTAGACCAGCACCCCGTCCGCGCGCCTGCGCACCAGGTCACCGGTGCGGTAGAGGCGCCGACCCTCGGCGAAGGGGTGGGCCACGAACCGGCTCGCGCTCAGCCCGGGACGGCCGTGGTAGCCGCGCGCCAGGCCCCGGCCCGCCACGTACAGCTCGCCGGGCACGTCGTCGGGCACCGGTCGCAGCGCCTCGTCCAGCACCAGGACCTCGGTGTTGACGACGGGCGCCCCGATCGGCAGCGGCCCCGTCCCGTCCACCGGGCGGCAGCGCCACAGGGTGGCGTCCACGGTGGTCTCGGTTGGGCCGTAGGAGTTGAACACGCGATGCCGTACGGCCCAGCGCGCCGCCAGCGAGGCCGGGCACGCCTCCCCCGCGACCACCACGACCCGTCCCTCCGGCACCGCGGCCTCGTCGATCTCGGCCAGCGCGGAGGGCGGCAGCGTGCAGTGCGTGACGCCCTTCTCGACGAGGAAGTCCCCGAGGGGGGCACCGAGCCGCCGTTCCTGCGGTACGAACACCAGCGTCGCCCCGGTCAGGAGCGCCATGGCGACCTCCCAGACCGAGGTGTCGAAGCTCAGCGTGGCGAACTGCAACACCCGGCTCCCCGGCCCCACGCCGAGCTGCCCGGTCATGGTCTCCACCAGATCCGCCAGCCCCGCGTGGGTGACCACGACCCCCTTCGGCCTCCCAGTCGACCCGGAGGTGAAGATCATGTACGCGGCCTCGTCCACCCGGGTCCCGGGGTCAGGCGGGGCGGTGCCATCCCGAGGAACCTCGTCGATCAACAACACCCCGGGCCCGAACGCGCCCGGCGCCGTCCCCCGCGTGATGTCCCCGGACAGGCCCGACACGCTGTCCCGCGTGGTCACGCCTGGCACCGGCTTCCACGTGGTACCGCTTGACGCATCCGGCGCCGACTCGCTCGCGGCATCACCCGACGTGTTCGATGCCGACTCCCCCGTGACGCCGCCAAGCGCGTCCGGCGCCGACTCCCGAACGGCGTCATCCGACGCGTTCCGCGTGGGCTCCCGCACGATGCCATCGGGCGCGTCCGATATCGGCTCCCGCACGGCATCACCCGGCATACCCGACGCCGACTCCCGCGTGATGTCCCGAGGCGCGTCCGGCACCGGCTCCCGAACAGCGCCGTCGGACACGTTCCGCATGGGCTCCCGCGTGATACCTCCGGGCGCATCCGGCCCAGGCTCCCTTGCGGCATCACCTGACGTGTCCGGCACCGGCTTCCACGTGGTGCCGTCGGACGCGTTCTGAACGGCCTTCCACGTGGTGCCGATGGGTGCGTCCGGTGCCAACTCCCGGCTACCGCCGTCGGACGCGTTCCGCGTGGTGACGCCGGGTGCAAGATCCCTGGTGGTGATCAGTACGGCGGGGGCGGCGTCGTGGAGCATCAGGGCGATGCGGTCGCGGGGGTAGGCGGGATCGACCGGTAGGTGTGCGGCGCCCACCTTCTGTACGGCCAGCATCGCGACCAGTGCGTCCGCCGACCTGGGCAGCAGCAGGGCGACCCTGTCTCCCCGGCCGACTCCCCTCGCGGCGAGCGCGCCCGCCACGGCGTCGGAGGCCCGGTCGAGGTCGGCGTAGGTCATCCGGACGTCGCCGTCCTCGACGGCGACGGCGCCGGGGTCGCGGGCGACCTGTCCGGCGAACAGCTCCGCCCAGGTCGCGGGCGCGATCCCGGTGTCGGGTGCGCTGGAAAGACGCAGTGCTCGTTCGCGGCCCGCCGTACCAAGAAGGTCGAAGCGGCCGACCCGCCGCTCCGGGTCGGCGGCCAGGTCGGTGAGCAGCCGGACCAGCGTCGGCGCCACGGACCCGACCCGCTCCCCGGGCAGCAGTCCGGGCCGGTGCCGTAGCACCAGGCGCAGGTCGCTGCCGGGCAGGGCGGTGACGCCGATCGAGTAGTGGGTGGCGTCGAAGCCGTCGACCGCCTCGACCGTCAGCCCCGAAACGGCGGCCAGGGCGTCGAGACGGCCCTGGTCGAACGGGAAGTTGTCGAAGACGGCGAAGGTGTCGCACAGCTCGCCGTACCCGGCGATCCGTTGGATGCCCGCCAGCCCGAGGTGGTGGTGGGCGGTGAGCGCGGCCTGTTCCCCCTGCAGGCGCCGCATGCTGCGCAGTGCGGTCTCGGCGGGGCGCAGCGTCAGCCGGGCGGGCACGGTGTCGACCAGCATGCCGACCATCCGCTCGGAGCCCGGCACCTCGGGGGAACGGCCGGAGGACATCCCGAGGAAGGCCACGTCGTCACGGCCAGTCCAGTGCGCCAGCAGCATTCCCCACGCCCACTGCACGACGGTGTTGAGCGTCAGGCCGTTGCGCCTGGCCATCCGGGTCAGGTCGGCGGTCAGGCCGGGCGGCAGGTCGATGTCGAGCCGTTCCGGCAGCGGGGCGCTCTCACGGTCCTGGGCGGGTACCAGCACGGTCGGCCCCGGGGAGCCGTCGAAGTGCCCACGCCACGCCTCCTCCGCCGCCGCCCGGTCCTGCCGGGACAGCCACGCCAGGTGGTCACGCGGGTCGGCGGGCGGGGGCAGGGAACCGTCGTCGCCCGCCGAGCCGTACAGGGTGAGAAGCTCCTCGACCAGCACCGACAGCGACCAGCCGTCCAGAACGACATGATGGGTGACCAGGGAGAGCCGCCACCGGTCCAGGCCGGTGCCCAGCAGTTCGAAGCGGACGAGCGAGGGCGCGCCCAGGTCGATCGGTCCCGCGCCCCAGCACGGTTCCGCCTCGGGATGGACGACCTGTACGGCCAGGCCGGACGGGGTGCGGGTGATGGAACTGCGCAGGCTGGGGTGGCGGCGCAGGAGCACGGCTGCGGCGTCGCGCATCCGCTCCGGCGACAGCGGCCCGGCCAGGTCGAGTGTCCAGCGGATGACGTAGGGGTCCTGCTCGGCGGAGGTCTCCTGCCGGAACAGGACGCCCTCCTGCGCGGCGGTCAGCGGCCAGACCTGCTCGAACGCGCCGTACCGTTCCCGCAGCGCCGCCAGGTCGGCGGGGTCGAGGGCGGGCGGCGTCCAGTCCGTGGGGCCGGTGTCGGTCCCCGTGATCGGCCGGGCCAGGGTGGCCAGCCCGGCGACGGTCGGCTGGGCGAACACGTCGGCGGGAGCGATCACCACGCCCTTGCCCCTGGCCAGCCCCGCGAGCCGGACCGCGAGCACACTGTCCCCACCCAGCTCGAAGAACCCCTCGTCAACCCCTGTTCCGGTACGGCCAAGCACCTCGGAGTAGAGCGCGCAGAGCCGTTCCTCCATGGGGGTCACGGGCGGACGGCCTGCTCCCCTGGCCTGGCCCGGGGAGGGCAATGCGGCCTTGTCCACCTTGCCGTTGGGGGTGGTAGGCAGCGTCCGCAGGGCGATGAGATGGGCGGGCACCATATGTCCGGGCAACCGAGCGGCTAGATAAACCCGCAGCTCAGCGACCTCCGGCACAGGCTCTGAGGTGGGTCCCGGTTCACCTCCCTGCGCGAATCTTGAAGCGACTCCCGGCGCGGCTTCGGACGCGAGCTTCTGTGCGGGTACTGGTGCGCGCCTGGCCTCGGCCTCTGGGGCGGTTCCCGGCGTGGCTTCGGACGCGAGTCCCTGTGAAGACGTCGATGCAGTTCCCGACCCGAGTCCCGAAGCGAGCCCCAATGCAGGTCTCGGCTTGTCCCCCTGCGTCGGCTCTGCTGTGAGTTCTGACGCGGCTTCCGGTCCGAGCTCCGACACGGGCTCTGGGGCGGGTTCCGGCTCGTCCCCCTGTGCAGGCTCTTCTGTGGATCCCGGTGTGGACGCTGACGTGGCTCCCGACCTGAGCTCTGGCACGGACTCCGAGCCGAGTCCTGACGCGGTTCCCAACGCGGGTTCTGAGACAGGCTCGACCCCCTGCCCAAGCCCTACCTCGGGCTTTGAAACGGGTCCCTGCTTGAACGCCGATGCATCTCCCGGCGTGGGCTCCGAGGCGCCCTCTGACACGGCTCCTGATGCGAGTCCCTGTGTTGGGGCCGAGGCAGGGCCCGAAGCTGGCTCCGGCTTGGGCTCTGGCGTGAACTCTGACGCGGTTTCCGATGCGATCCCGGCCTCGGTCTCTGGGACGAGTCCCTGTGAAGACGTTGGTGCGGCTCCCTGCCCGAGTTCTGGCACGGGCTTTGGAGCGAATCCCGGTTCGTCCCTCTGCTCAAGCTCTGCCGCGATTCCCGGCGTGGGCGCCGAGGTAGGTTCCGAGGCTGCCCTCGGCCTGGGCTCTGGGGTGAGCCCGGCCTCGGCCTCCGTTGAAGGTCCCGGTGCGGGTTCCGGGGGGAGTGCTGCGGTGGGGACGTAGTAGCCGGTCAGGGTTCGGTGGCCTGTTTCGTCTTCGTGGACGGTGACCACGGCCTGGCTGATGCCGGGGTGGTCGGTCAGGGCGGCGGCGATCTCGCCGAGTTCGATGCGGAAGCCGCGTAGTTTGACCTGTTCGTCCTGGCGGCCGAGGAACTCCAGGTCGCCGGTGTGCCGCCAGCGGGCACGGTCGCCGGTGCGGTAGAGCACGGCGGCGGAGCCGTACGGGTCGGCGACGAAACGGGTCGCGGTCAGCGCGGGCATCCCCCGGTATCCCCTGGCCAGGCCCGCTCCGCCGAGGTAGAGGTCCCCGGGAACGCCGGGTGGGACGACGCGCAGCCGTTCGTCCAGGACGCGGGCGACGGTCCCGGCGATCGGCGTGCCGATGGGCGGGTCACCGGGCAGGTCGGTGGGCGGCAGGTCCGCGCGGGTGGACCAGACCGTGGTCTCGGTCGGGCCGTACAGGTTGACGACCTCGGCCCCCTTGGCCCGCAGTGCTCCGGCCAGCGCCCGTTCCAGCCGTTCGCCGCCCGTCAGCGCCCGCACCCCGCCCAGCGCGCCGTCGTGGTCGGCGTCCGCGAGCAGCCGCCACAGGGTGGGGGTGGCCTGCACGACGTTGGCGCCGGTACGGCGCAGCACGGCCAGCAGTCCCGAGGGGTCGCGGACCTGACCGTCCCCGGCGACGACGACCCGCCCGCCCGCGATCAGCGGCGCGAACAGTTCGAGCACCGAGATGTCGAACCCCACGGTGGTGAGGGCGAGCAGCGTGTCGTCACGGCCGATGCCCCGTTCGCCGGTCATCGCCCGCAGGAAGTTGACCACGGCCCCCATCGGTACGACCACGCCCTTCGGCCGTCCCGTCGAGCCCGAGGTGTAGATGACGTAGGCGGCCCTTCCCGGCAGGTACGGCGCCGCGGGTGCGGGCCGTACGGACTGGGCGGCCTGGATGTCCGCGATGTCCAGGCGGGGCACGTCCGCGCCTTCGGAGAGGCGACCGGAGAGGCCGTTGGAGGAGCGGCCGGTGGAGCCGTTGGAGGAGCGGCCGGGGAGGCGGGCGCTCACCCGTGCGTCGGTGAGCACGAGCGCGGGCGCCGTGTCACGCAGCATGTACGCCAGCCGTTCCGCCGGATAGTCCAGGTCAAGCGGCAGGTAGGCGGCCCCGGCCCGCCACACGGCCAGCAGCGCCACCACGAGGTTCGCGGTCCTGGGCAGCGCGACCGCGACCACGGGTTCAGGGCCGTGAAGTTCGGCCCGCAACGCACCCGCGAGCGCCTCGACCCGGCTCTCCAGCTCGCCGTAGGTGAGACGCTCCCCCTCACACTCGACGGCGACCGCCCCGGGATCCTCAAGGGCACGCCGACGCACCAGCCCATCGACGGCGACCGGCTCCAAGGCTTGATCCGAGCCCGGTTCCAAGACCGGTTCCACGGCCCGCGTCGAACCCGGCCTCACGGCCCTCTCCACGGTGGAAGGTGGTCCCTGCCAGGTTCTGTGGAGGAGTTCCCGTTCCTGGTCGGTTACCAGGTCCACATCAGCGAGCGGGGTGTGCGGGTCGCGGGTGACGGTCTCCAGGAGGGTTAGCAGTCGCGTTGCCAGGCCTTCGGCGGTTTCCCGGTCGAACAGGGCGGTGGCGTATTCGATCTCTCCGCGCAGCGGGGTGCCGGGGCCGCGTTCGCTGATCCGGAAGGTCAGGTCGAACTTGGCGGTTCCGGTGTCGATCAGCCGGGTCCCGGTGACGCGCAGCGCCCCGTCCCCGGTGTGGTCCGGCAGCACGTGGTAGCTGACCAGGACCTGGAAGACCGGGTGCCTGGACAGGGAACGGGCCGGGTTGAGGGCCTCGACGACCCGTTCGAACGGCACGTCCTGGTGGGCGTAGGCGTCCAGGTCGACCGCCCGCGCCCGGTCGAGCAGCTCGGCGAAGGTCGGTCCACCGGACACGTCCACCCGCAGCGCCAGCAGGTTGACGAAGAACCCGGCGAGCCCGTCCAGCGCCGGGTCTCCCCGACCGGCGACCGGGGTGCCGACGCAGACGTCCTCCCCGGCGCCCATCCTGTGCAGCAGCGCGACCACGGCGGCGTGCACCACCATGAACGGCGTCGTCGAACTCCCGGCCGCCAGCCGTTCCATCCGCTCGCGCAGTGCCGTCGGCAGGTCGAAGCCGTGTACGGCACCGCCGTACCCCGCGCGGACGGGTCGTGGCCGGTCGGCGGGGAGGTCGAGTTCGGCGGGTACCCCGGTCAGGCGGTTGACCCAGTGCTCCGTCTCGGCCAGCGCACTCGCGCCCGGCCCCGCGGGGCCGTCGGGGGCGTGCTGCCACAGGGCGTGGTCGGCGTACTGCACCGGCAGCGGCGACCAGCCGGGGGCGCCTCCCGCGAGCCTGGCCGCGTAGGCGCTGGACAGGTCGTCGAGCAGCACGACGGTTGACCACTCGTCGGCCGCGATGTGGTGCGCCACCAGCAGGAGCACGTGTCTGTCAGGGCCGAGCACGCACAGCCTGGCCCGCAGCGGCGGCTCGGTCGCCAGGTCGAAGGGGTGGCGGGCGGCTGCGGCGAGCGCGGCGTCGAGGCCGTCCTCCGTCACGTCCACCACCTCAAGCGGCGGGTGGGCCTCCGGGCCGGTGAGGACGCGCTGCCAGGGCAGGCCGTTCTCCTCGGGGAAGACCGTGCGCAGGCTCTCGTGCCGCCCGGCCAGGTCGGCGAGCGCCGCCCGCAGCGCCGCGACGTCCACCGGCCCGTCGATCTCGGTGGCCAGCGGAATGTTGTAGGTGGGCCTGGGGCCGTCGGTCCGGTAGAGCACCCACAGCCGCCGCTGCGCCGGTGACAGCGGGATCCTGGCCGGGCGGGCCTGGCGGCGCAGCGGCGCGCGCCCGGCCTCGGCCGTCTCCAGGTGGGCGGCCAGGGCCGCGACCGTGGGGTGGTCGAACACCGCGCGCATGGTGATTCCGGACGACAGCTCGGCGCGCACCCGTCCCGTCACCCGGGCCGCGCTCAGCGAGTCACCCCCGAGGCGGAAGAAGTCGTCGTCGAGGCCGACCGACGACAGGCCGAGCACCTCGGCGAAAATCTTGCGAAGCGCCTCCTGCTCGGCGGTCGCCGGGCCGCCGCTCCCCGGAGCGGAGACGGGGACGCCGGGATCGGGCAGGGCGGCCCTGTCGAGCTTGCCGTTGGCGTTCAGCGGCAGGTCGGGCAGCCACACCACCTGGCTGGGCACCATGTATCCGGGCAGCGTCCGCCGCAGCGCGGCGAGCACCGCGTCGCCGTCCCGCTCCGTCCCCTTCTCCGGTACGGCGTAGGCCACCAGGCGCCGGGACGGACCACGCACGTCGGCGGCGGCCCGCGCCACCCCCGGCACGGCACGCAGGGCGTGCTCGACCTCGCCCAGCTCGATACGGAAGCCACGCACCTTGACCTGCGTGTCGGCCCGTCCCAGATAGTCGAGCCGCCCGTCGTCGCGCCAACTGACCAGGTCGCCGGTGCGGTACATGCGGCTGCCCGGCTCCCCGTTGGGGTCGGCGACGAAGCGCTCGGCGGTCAGGCCGGGCCGGTTGAGGTAACCGCGCGCCGGGACACCGCCGCCGATGTACAGCTCGGCCGTCTCACCGGGCGGTGCGGGCCGCAGCGCGCCGTCCAGGGCGTAGGCGCGGGCGCCGGGAACCGGCCGCCCAATGCTGGGCTTTCCCTCTCCTGGTACGGCGGTGCCCGCGGTGGCGATCACCGTGGTCTCTGTCGGGCCGTACATGTTGAAGACCGTGCAGCCGGGCATCCGCTCGGCGGCCGTCGCCACCAGGTCGGCGGGCAGCGCCTCCCCCGCCGCGATCAGGCAGTCGGCCCGCACCCGGAAGGCGGGATCGGCCAGTACGGTGGCCAGCACCGAGGGCACCCCACTGACCAGGGTTCCCTCGGGCCCGGCGCCTGTCAGGGCGAGCGCGTCGTCGAGGATCTCGACGCAGCCGCCGTTGAGCAGCGGCGCGAACAGTTCGAGCACCGAGACGTCGAAGCTGAGCGAGGTGGTCGCCAGCACGTGCCGCAGGTGGTCCTCGCCGAGGATCTCACGCGCCCACGCCGCCAGCCCGACCACCGCCCCCTGCGTCACCACGACGCCCTTGGGGGTTCCGGTGGACCCGGAGGTGTAGATCACATAGGCCGCGTTCCCCGGCCCGGGCCTCGCGGAGGTCGGCCTCCTGGGGGCCGGAACGGCACCCGGCCTCACGGAAGGCGACGTCCTGGGAGCCGGGACAGCCCCCGGCCCCGGCCTCGCGAAGGACGGTGTCCCGGCACCCGGCTCCTTGGAGTCCGGCCCCACCTCCGTGACGGGCGGCGTTTCGGGGTCCAGGGCGGGTCCTGAAAGGGCTGGTCCCCGCTTTCTCTCCGCCTCCGGCCCCTTCGCATCCAGCTCGGATCTCGCGGTGGACGGCGTTCCGGCGGCCAAGACGGGTCCCGGCTCCTGTCCTGCTTCCGGCATCTCGGAGTCCGAGACGGACCCCGGCCCCGGCCCCGGCTCCGAACTCGCGGTGGACAGGGTTCCGGGGTCCAGGACGGGTCCTGGATTCGTGGAGCTCAGGGCTGGTCCCCGCTCCGCCTCCGGCCCCTTCGGATCCGGCCCAGATCTCACGGTGGACAGCGTTCCGGCGGCCAAGACGGATCCCGGCTCCGTGCCCGAAGCCTGTCCTGCTTCCAGCAACTTGGAGTCCGAGACAGACCCCGGCCCCGGCTCCGGACTCGCGGTGGACAGGGTTCCGGGGTTCAAGGCTGGTCCCCGCTCCGCCTCCGGCCCCTTCGGATCCGGCCCAGATCTCGTGGTGGACAGCGTTTCGGCGTCCAGGACGAGTTCCGGGAGGGCCAGGTCTCGGCCTCGGGGGCCTGGGCCGGGGCCGCGTAGCAGGAGGACCGGGGTGGCGTCGCGGATCACGAAGGCCGCACGCTCCGGGGGATAGCGCACGTCGAGCGGCAGGTACGCGGCCCCGGCCTTCAGCACCGCGAGGATCGCGACCACCAGCTCCACCGTACGGGGAAGGGAGACCGCGACCAGCGTCTCGGCCCGCACTCCCCGCTTGCGCAGCAGCGCCGCGAGCGCGTCGGAGCGGCGGTCCAGCTCGTCGTAGGTCAGCGCGTTCCCCTCGTGCCGCACCGCGACCGCCCCCGGGTCGCGCCGTACGGCCACGGAGAAGGCCTCAGCCACAGAAAGAGCCGCGGAGAGGTCAGCGGCGGGTACGGCGTGGCCACCCCACTCGCGCAGCACCGTGTCCCGCTGCGCGGCGGTCACCGTGTCGAGGCGGCCGACGGGCTGCTCCGGGGGCGCGGCGGCGAACCGGTCGAGGAAGTCGAGGAAGCGTTCCCGGTGCGCGGCCAGCTCCGCACGGGAGTACATGGTCGGGTTGCCGTCGAACTCGAAGTACAGCTCGTCGCTGCCGTGCCGGGGATAGACCGAGACGGTCAGTTCCTCGACCGGACCGGCCGCGAGATAGCGCGAACTCCCCTGGGCCTCGCCGAAGCGCAGCGGGATGTCGAACGGCTTGACGTTCACCCAGACGCGGGAGGGCGGCCGGTCCTCACCCGTCCCGCGCAGGTCCCTGCGCATGTCCTCGAAGCGGTAGTCACGGTGCCCGCGCACCTCGTCGAGCCGTGCCCTGATCCGGCGCAGCAGTTCCTGGCGGTTCGTCCCCGGTCCTGCCTCGACGTCGATCGGCACGACGTTCACCCAGGTGCCGGGGACGCGCGAGAACACCGAGCCCGGTTTGCCCATCAGGGGCACGCCGAGCACGACCGTCCCCTCGCCCGTCACCCGGTGCAGATAGGCGGCCAGGGCGGCCATCACGACCTCGACCCAGCTCGCCCGGTGCGCCGTCGCGACCTCGGTCAGCCGGGCCGTACGGGCACCGTCCAGTGTGCCCAGTTCGCGGAGGAAGGTCCGTGCGGGACCGCCGTTCCTCCTGGCCAGACCCGCCGGGGCGGGCATGGAGCCGTACCGCCCGAGCCAGTAGCGCCGGTCGGCGTCGTAGCGTTCCGAGGACCGGTAGGCGGCCTCCTCATCGAGGGCGTCGCGCAACGGCCTGAACGGCGACGGCGTGGGCTCGCGCCCCTCGACCAGCGCGGCGTAGAGGTCGGCCGTCCGGTTCTGCACCAGCGCGTAGCCGTACCCGTCGAGCAGGATGTGGTGCGCCCGCTGGTACCAGTAGTGCGTCTCCTCCCCCACCTTGAAGATCACCTGCGCGACCAGGTTCCCGCCCGTGAGATCGACCGGTTCTGCCAGGTCACCGCGCATCCACTCCAGTGCCGCGCCGCGCGGATCGTCCCGGCCGCGCAGGTCCACCACCCTCACCCGGTACGGCGTGGCGTCCAGGACGCGTTGGTGGACCAGTTCGCCCTCGGTCTCGAACCGCACCCGCAGGACGTCGGTCTCGTTCATCGTCCTTTCGATCGCCTCCGCCAGACGACCGGGGTCGAGTCTCCCGGTGATCTCCACGTACTCGGCGGTGTTGAAGATGGAGTTGCCCGGGTCGAGGCGTTGGGCGAACCAGAGGCCGTTCTGTCCACCGGACAGGGGCATACGGCTGGTGTCCGTGATCGTCACCGTTCGTGTCTCCATGCGTCGGTTCGGAGCACGCTCAGGCGTGCGTGTGGTCCCCCAGGCGGGCCAGTAGCTCGGCCGCGCCGTCACGGTTCAGGACGGCGTCGTCGCAGGCCAGCCAGAGTCGGCCGGTGTTCTCCGCGTACGAGATGACCAGGGGGTGGTGCTGCTCGGTCGGATCGGCGGGGCCGTACTCCTCGGCGGGGTCGCCGGGGCGGTGGCGCAGGAGGATCTGCCGGGAGGGGTGGGCGCGCAGCGCGGCGGCGCCCCGGGGGTCGAGCAGGCTCAGCGCCTCGTACGACGACGGGTCGCCGCCGTGGGAGGCGCCGTCGGCGCGGATCGGGAAGGTCCTGGTGAGCGCGCCGACCCCGGCGAGCGAGGGGATCTCCAGGTCGGCGAGCGGCGGCGGGGAACCGGGTACATGTGCCACGGCCGCCAGCAGTGACGGCCACGACGGCGGACCCGCGACGGGCAGGCTCAGCCTGAGCCGGTCGCCGGGGCCGGGTTTCCAGGGACCGAACACCTTGGCGGTTCCCCCGGCGAGCAGGTCGAGCCAGCGCCCGAGCGCGTCCTCACCCGCCTCCGGTGGGTGTTCCACCGTGCCGTTCTGTACGGTTCCGGCAAGTTCGGCGAGTACCCGGTGCAGGGAGTGGTCGTCGAGGGCGGCGCCGTGCGCGGCGGCCACCAGCCGGGTCCCCTCTTCGTCGGTTACGGCCACAACGTGGAAGGGACGGCCCGCCTCCAGGTCCACCTCCGCCCTGGCCCGGCGCAGGTGGCCGGACAGGTCGTCGGCGGGGTTCCCGTGGGTGAGCGGGATCGTGGCCTGGCCCGGCGCGGTGATCCCGGCCTTCCACGGCCTGCGGACCGGGGTGGTGACCCTCAGCCGCAGGGCGTCGTGCCGACGGGCCACGGCCTCGACCGCCTCGCTCAGTGCCCCGGGCTCGAACCTCGTCCCCAGGGTGTGGACGGCAGTGAACAGGTAGGTGGCGGGGGGCAGCCCGGAACGCCGCAGCCGATGCGCCGCCAACGGCAACGCCACCGCCCGCACCTGCGCCGGAGCCCCTGAAGCGGGCACTCCTGGGGAAGGCACTCCCGGAACGTATGCCTCAGAAACAGACGCTTCTGCGGTAGGTGCTCCCAGAGAAGACACCGCTGAAGTAGGCGCCCCTGAAGCAGGTGCCTCCGAAACAGAGGCTTCTGCGGTAGGTACTCCCGAAGCGGATGTTCCTGAAACGAGCGTTCCTGGAGGGAACACTCCCGAAGTGGGCGCTCCTGAAACGGGTGCTCCTGGGGAAGACGCTCCCAAAACAGGCGCTTCCGAAGCGAGCGCCCCCGGAACGGGCTCTCCTGAAACGAGCGCTCCCGAAGCAGGCACCCCGGAAAAGGATGTCCCTGAAGGCGCCTGCGGAAGAGCCGGTGAAGAACCCTGCGGAGAAGCCAGCGGGAACACCTGCGCGGACGCCGTCTCCCGCCCTCCGGCAGACGCGGCCGGTTCCCCGGAGAGAGCTCCCGCCCCGCTCATGACCGCGCCCTCGGAAACAGTCCCGGAATCGATTTCGGGTACGGCAGCCGCCAGGGCGGCGGGAGTCCGGTGTTCGAAGACGTCGACGACCGTGAGGTCCAGGCCCTCCCTGCGGCCCCGGCCCGCCAGGCGCATCGCCAGGATGCTGTCCCCGCCCAGTTCGAAGAAGTCGTCGTCGGCCCCCGCCTCGCCGGACAGCCCGAGGACCTCCCCGAACAGCGCGCACAGCCGTTCCTCACCCCGCCCGGACGGCTCACGCCGTACCCGCGTCGAAGTGGTGTCCGGGACGGGCAGCGCCCCGAGATCCACCTTGCCGCTCGCCGTGAGCGGCAGCGCGTCGAGCGGCACGTACGCCGAGGGCACCATGGCCGGGGGCAGCAGCCGGGCGAGGTATTCACGCAGCTCAGCGACATCGATCTCACCCCCGGAAGCCCCGCCTCCGAAGGCACCACTCCCGGAGACCCAGCCTGCCGAGGCCCCGCCCCCAGGGGCACCGCCCTCGAAAGCCTCACCCACGGAGACCCTGCCCCCGAAAACACCGTCCCCAAAAGCCCCGCTTCCCGAGGCCCCATTCTCAGAATCCCCATCCCCAAAGGCCCCGGCCTCAGAGACGCCGCCCACGGAGGTCCCGCCCACGACATAGGCCGCCAAGTAAGCGCCCCCGCCCGGGTGGAGCAGGGTCCGTACCGCGCACCCGCGCACCCCCGGATGCGTCAGCAGCGCGGCCTCGATCTCGCCCGGTTCGACGCGTACCCCACGGATCTTGACCTGCTGGTCGGTCCTGCCGAGGAACTCCAGCACGCCGTCGGCACGCCTGCGGACCAGGTCGCCGGTGCGGTAGAGCCGTTCCCCGGGGGCGAAGGGGCTGGCGACGAAGCGCTCGGCGGTCAGGCCGGGGCGTCCGTGGTAGCCACGGGCGAGCTGCACCCCGCCCACGTACAGCTCCCCGGCGACGCCGACCGGCGCGAGCCGCAGCCAGGAGTCGAGGACGTACGCCACGGTGTTCCACACCGGACGGCCGATCGGCACAACGGCCGCCTCCGCGAGAACAGCGGGATCGCACGGCATGGAGGTGACGTCGATGGCCGCCTCCGTCGGGCCGTACAGGTTCTCGACCGCGACCGCCCCGAGCCTGGCCTGCGTCAGGGCGACCAGCGCGGAGGGCAGCGCCTCGCCGCTGCAGATGATCCTGCGCAGGTGGTGTACGGCGGGCACCGCGGGGTCCTCGACGAACTCCCGCAGCATGGCGGGCACGAAGTGGGCGACCGTGACACGGCGTCCGGCGATGACGGAGGCCAGGTAGGCGGGGTCGCGGTGGCCGCCGGGACGGGCCATGACCAGTTCGGCGCCCCGCGTCAGCGGCCAGAAGAACTCCCAGCCGGAGACGTCGAAGCTGACCGGAGTCTTCTGCAGCACCCGGTCGTCCTCGGTCAGCGGGTACCGGTGCTGCGTCCAGCGCAGCCGGTTGGCCAGCGCCCGGTGGGTGACCGCCACGCCCTTGGGCCGTCCGGTCGAGCCCGAGGTGTGCAGCACGTAGGCCGTCCGGTCCCGGTGGTGGCCGCCCCCGTGCCGCCGAGGCGTCTCCCCCTCCTCGGGACGGTCGATCCGCAGCACCGGGCGGCCGGTGTCGTGGGTCCAGGTGGCGTCGGCCAGGACGCACACCGGGTCGGTGTCGTCGAGCACCGCGCGCAGCCGGTCCCGCGGATGGTCGGTGTCGAGCGGCACGTAGGCGGCCCCGGTCTTCAGTACGGCCAGCAGCGCCGCGACCAGTCCGGTCGAGCGTTCGCAGGCGACGCCCACCAGCCGCTCGGGGGCCGCGCCGTACCGCGACAGCTCCCCCGCCAGGTGGTCGGCCCAGCGGTCGAGTTCGGCGTAGGTGAGCGACTCCCCCTCGTCGGAGACGGCGACCCTGCCGGGGTGTCTGCTGACCTGCTCCCGGAACATCTCGACGACGTCGAGGCCGGGCACCGGTGTGGCGGTCGCGTTCCACCCGGGCTCCTGCTCGCCGGGCAGGGTGACGGGCAGGTCTGCGGTCCTGACGCCGGGGTTGCCCGCCATCATGGCGAGCAGCCCGGCCAGCCGCAGGTGCAGCCGCCCGGCCACCTCGGGGGCGACCAGGCCGGGCTGGTGGTCCACGTTGAGCTTCAGTCTCCTGCCGGGCACGGCGACCAGCGCGAGCGGGTAGCCGGTGGCGTCGCTCCCCCGGACCGCGCGCAGCCGCAGCCCGCCGAAGTCGCCGCCGAGCAGGCCGGGATCGACGGGATGGCTCTCGACGACCACGAGCGTGTCGAACAGCTCACGCGTCCCGACGGCACGCTGTACGGCGGCCAGCCCCACGTGCTGCGCGCCGAGCGTCTCGGCGTGGGCGTCGCGGATCCGGCGCAGCAGCTCGGGCAGGGCTTCGGCGGGGTCGAGTGTCACCCGGGCGGGCACCGTGTTGACGAACAGCCCGACCATCGACTCGATGCCGGGCACGTCGGCGTCCCTGCCGGAGACCGTCAGCCCGAAGGTGACGTCGTGCCTGTCGGTCAGCCCGCGCAGCAGCAGCGCCCAGGCGGCCTGGAGCACCGTGCTCAGCGTGACGCCCGTCTTCCTGCACAGCGCGGCCAGCGCGGCACTCGTCCCTGCGGGAAGCTCCGCGACGGCCCGCACGGGCCTTCCCACCTGCGAATCCGCGTGGGTGGCCACGAGCGTCGGCTCGTCCAGCCCGGCGAGCCTGCGCCGCCAGACGTCGAGCGTCCGCCCGTCGCGCTCCCGCTCACGCAGCCAGGCCAGGAAGTTCCGGTACGGCGGCGCCCCCGGCAGCGCGGACGCGTCCCCCTCGGCGGCGTAGAGCCGCAGCAGGTCGCCGACGAGCAGCGAGTTCGACCAGCCGTCCAGTAGGACGTGGTGGTAGGTGAGCAGCAGCCGGTGCCGCGCGTGGCCCGTCGTCAGCAGCGTCAGGCGCATCGCGGGCGCGGCGGTCAGGTCGAACGGCTCGGCCAGGTCGGCCGCGGCGATCCGTTCGAACGCCGCCCTGTCCCCACCGGTCAGGTCGTGGACGCGCAGCGGCAGCCGTACGGCATCGGGCACGACCTGGACCGCCTGACCGGAGGCACGGGTCAGGAAGGCCGCGCGCAGGTTGGGGTGACGGGCCAGCAGGGCGTCACCCGCCGCACACAACCTGGCCACGTCGAGCGCCCCCTCAAGATCGAGCGTGACCTGCACGAGGTAGGGATCATGACCCGACTGGGCGTGGAAGAGAATCCCCTCCTGAAGAGGAGTGAGCGGCAACACATCCCGCAGAGCGCTCACGCCCGCCTCCATTCCCGCTGGTCAAGGTCGTCGAGGAAGCCCAACCGGGCATGAGAGAAGAGCCCCTTCCGGAGAGCGCTCACGCCCGCCTCCAGTCCCACTGAAACGACCCCGGCCGGGCGGGGAGGATTAACGCGCTCATCCCGCCGGAACGACTCCGGCTCGTCCCGGTCAAGACCGTCGAGAGGGAAGAGGATGCCCCCTGGAGCGAAGTGAGCGACAGCACGTCCCGCAAAGCCCTCAAGCCCGTCTCCCATCCCGCCGGAACGACCCCGGCCCATCCAGCGAGCGGCAGCACGTCCCGCGGGGCGCTCACGCCTGCCTCCATTCACGCTGGAGTGACTCCAGTTCGTCCTGGTCGAGGTCGTCGAGGAGGGAGACGGGGGACGGCCACAGCAGGCTCCTGAGCTGCTGTTCCCAGGTGTCCGCCAGCGCGCGTACCGCCGTACCGGTCAACGGGCCCTCCACCCACGACCACTGCACGCGCAGTTCGACCCCCGAGGGGCCGTCGCGCAGGGCGGCGTTCACCTCAAGGCAGTGCGGCACGGGAAGCGCGGGATCGGCGTGGCCGCGCACGACGGCGTCGTGTTCCACCGGTCGCCAGTCCCCGTCGGAACCACCCGATATCCGGCCCCAGTAGTTGAAGCCGATCTGCGCGCGGGGCAGCCCGGCCAGCAGGGGCGCGGTGCGGGGGTTGAGGTGGCGCAGCAGGCCGTACTCCACGCCCCTGAAGGGGGTGGCGCGCAGCCGTTCGGCGAGCAGGCGCGGCGCCTGGTCGGGGGCGGTTCCGTCGAGGCGGAGGCTGACGGGATACTGGCTGGTCAGCCAGCCGACCGTGCGGGACAGGTCGCAGCCGGGCAGCAGTGCCTCCTCCCTGCCGTGCCCCTCGACCTCGACCAGGAGCGGCGGCTCGTCGTGCGGACACCATCGGGGTACGGCCAGCGCCAGGGCGGCCAGCAGCAGTTCCTGCGTCTCGGCGCCGCTTCTGGCGGCCAGGGGCGCGGCCACCTCGGCGGGCAGGACGGCGGTGTGGGAGTCGGTGGCGGCGATGGTGTCGCGCCGGGGGTCGAGGGGGCGTCCGCCGAGCGGCGCGCCCGCGTCACGGGCCAGGCCACGCCAGTGGTCGAGGGTCTCCTCGCAGGCGGAGCCGGTGGCCGTCACCCGCAGGTGGCGTGCCCACTCGCGCGGGGAGGTCCCGGTGGCGGGCAGCCGTACCCCATCGTCCTGGCCGTGTTCGGCGAGCTGGGCGCAGGCGGTGGCCAGGTCGCCGAGCAGGATGGGCCAGGAGACGGCGTCCACGGCGAGGTGGTGCACGGCGACCAGCAGCCGGTCCCGCCCTGTGCCCTCGCCGGACCTGACGAAGGCGGTCACCTCCCCCACCTCGGGGTCGAGCGCCGCCGAGACGCGGGCCTCCAGGTCTCCGGTGAGCTCTCCGGGTACGGCCCGCAGCACGTCCTTCGCGCGGACCCGGCCCCTCGGCCTGATCACGTGCCGCCACTCGCGGTGCCCGTCGCCGGGGGGCAGCAGCCGGGAGCGCAGGGCGTCGTGGGTGTCGAGCAGCGCCTGAACCGCCCTGGTCAGGTGGTCGGCGCCGAGTCCCCTGGGCAGCGACACCAGGCGCGCCTGGGTGTAGCCGCGCAGCGAGCCGCTCCCGGCGACCCGGGTGAGCAGTTCGGCGAGGATCGGGGTGACCGGCACCTCGCCCGACCCGTCCCCGGCCGTGGGGGCGGCCCTTCGGGAGTCGTCCCGCCGGGTGTCGCGCAGCAGGGCCTGGACGCTCTGGCGTTCGAAGACGTCGCGGGCGGTGAAGGTCATCCCCTCGGCCCTGGCCCTGCCGACGAGCCTGATGGCCGCGATACTGTCCCCGCCCAGGGCGAAGAAGCCCTCGTCAACGCCCACGTCGGGCAGGCCGAGCACCTCGGCGAACAACCGGCACAGCCGCCGCTCCGCCGCCCCGCGCGCCGCCGTACCCCTCCGAGGAGCCGGAACGGGAGCGGGCAGCGCGGCCCGGTCCACCTTGCCGGCCGGGGTGAGGGGCAGCGTGTCGAGCACCACGACGACGGCGGGCACCAACGCGGGCGGCAGCGACCGGGCGACGTACCCACGGACCTCCTCGGGATCGAGGCCGTGACCGGAACGGTGGTCGGAGCCGGAGTCGAGGCCGGAATCATGGTCAGGGGTGGGTCCATGAGCGAGGCCATAGCCAAGCTCGGAACCGGGATCGAGGTCGTGACCGGGGTGACGGCCGTGATTGTGGTTGTCGCGGCGTGGGACGACGTATCCGACGAGCCGTTCCCGTCCATCAACCCCACCCGGATGTACGGCGACGGCCGCGTGGGCGACGTTCTCATGACTGGCCAGGGCTGCCTCGACCTCGCCGGGTTCTATGCGGTTGCCCAGGACCTTCAGCTGCCCGTCCACCCGCCCGAGATACTCGATCGGCCCGCCCACGGGTCGCCTGGCCAGGTCCCCGGTGCGGTACAGGCGGGCGCCGGGGACGAAGGGGTCGGCCACGAACCGGGCGGCGGTCGCCCCGGGCCGTCCGAGGTAACCACGGGCGACCTGCACTCCCCCGAGATACAGCTCACCGGTCACACCGGGCGGAACGGGACGCAACGTGTGGTCGAGGATGTGAACCACACAGTTGTCGGCGGGCGCCCCGACGGGCACCGGGGAGTCCGGGACGTCCGGGGACAGGGAGTGGACGACGCAGCCGACTGTCGCCTCGGTCGGGCCGTACTCGTTGACGACCTCCGGCGTGTGACCCGCGCCGCGCAGCGCGCGCAGGTGCGCCCCGCTCAGCGCCTCCCCACCGACCACCAGTGTGCGCAGCGCCGCGAGCCGCTCGCCGTGGGCGTCGTCGAGCAGGGCCAGGTGGCTCGGGGTGCACTTGACGAACGTCACCGGGGTCACCGGCCACGGGCCCGGCTCGGTGAGGTCGGTGAAGTCGCCGACGACCACGTGTCCGCCCGCCATCAGGGGGCCGAGGGCGGCGGTGACGTTGAGGTCGGAGGTGAGGGGCGCGTGGGTCAGCGCCGCCCCGGCGAGACCGGGGTAGTGGAGGACCGCCCACTCCAGGTAGGTGGCGAGCGCGGCCCTGCCGACCACGACTCCCTTGGGCCGCCCGGTCGAGCCGGAGGTGTAGATGACGTAGGCGGCCTGCTCGGGGTGCGGGGGCGCGAGGTCGGGGGCGGGGTCGTGGCCGGGAAGCGCGGCGAGCCTGGCCACGAGGTCGAGTCTGCCGAGCCGTACGGCCTCGACCTCGGGGGGCAGGGAGACGCCGCCCCCCTGGGTGAGCACGAGGCGGGCGCCCGCGTCCCGCAGCAGGGCGGCGTTGCGGGCCGAAGGATGGTCGGGGTCGAGCGGCAGGAAGGCGGCTCCGGCCTTGAGCGTGGCCAGGACCGCGACCAGCGTCCACGCGCCCCGGGGCAGCACCAGCGCGACGACGCTCTCCGGCCCCGCTCCCCTGCTCACCAGATAGCGGGCCAGCCTGTTGGACCACAGGTCCAGCTCGCCGTAGGTGAGTTCTCCGTCCTGGGCGAGTACGGCGGGGCGGTCCGGCTGGGCGGTCGCCAGCTCGGTGAAGCGCCGGGTCACCCAGCTCTCAGGCCGTTCGACCGGCCGCTCCGGGCCGTGGGCCAGGGCGTGGCCACGACGGTGTTCGTCGGGTGAGAGCAGGTCGAGGCGGTCGAGGGGCGTGTCGGGGGCGGCGACGGCGGCCGTCAGCAGACGCTCGAACCGGGTGACGAGATCGTGCGCGGTCGCGGCGCCGAACATGGCGTCGGCGTAGTTGAGCACCACGTCCACGGTTCCGTCCGCGACGTGGTGGACGAAGACGAACGTGAGGTCGAACTTCGCGGTCGCGGTGGAGACGGGCACGGCCTCCCCCCGCAGGTCACCGAGCGGTACGGCCCGCTCGTCGGCCTGCTCGAACAGCGTCATCACCTGGAACAGCGGGTTGCGGCCGGGTGAGCGGGCCGGGTTGAGGCCGTCCACAAGACGGTCGAAGGGGACCGCGCTCCTGCCGTAGGCCCACAGGCCGCGTTCCCGCACCCGGCCGACGAGGTCGCGCAGGCTCGGCCTGGCGGACAGGTCGACGCGCAGCACGACGGGGTTGACGAGGGGTCCGACCAGGTCGTCCCAGCGCCGGTCGCCGCGACCGGAGACGGTGACGCCGAGGGGGACGTCCTCCCCGGCGCCGTACCGGTGCAGCAGGGCGGCGACGGCGGCCTGCAGCACCATGAACAGGCTGGCCCTGCCCTTCCTGGCCAGCGCCACCAGGGGGCGGACGGTCTCCGGGGGCAGGGTCAGGCTCACCTCGGCCCCGGTGTGGTCGTCCGGCGCGGGCGGCCCGTCGGCGGGCAGCGGGACGCTCTCCGGCAGCCCGGCCAGGGTCGCGCGCCACTCCTCGATCTGGCGGTTCATCGGCGAGCCGGGGTCGTCCCCGGAGCCGAGCAGGGCGTGCTGCTCGCGGGCGTAGTCGCCGTACCGGGGCGCGGGCTCCGGACACACCGGCGCCCCGCCCGCCAGGCGCGCGCCGTACGCGACGTGCAGGTCACGGGCGAGCACGGTGAAGGACCAGCGGTCGGCGAGCACGTGGTGCAGGACGAACAGCAGCAGCGACCCCCGCTCACCCCGCAGCAGCCACACGCCCCACGGGGTCTCCCGCTCCAGGTCGTACGGCCTCGCCACAAGCTGTGCGACCCGCTCCTCCAGGTCGTGACCCACGACGTCGAGGACGACGAGGTCCCCGGTCCACCCGGGCTCGACCCGCTGGTACGGCAGGCCGTCGAGGGGTTCGAGGACCGTGCGCAGGATGTCGTGCCGCGCGGCCACGTCCGCGACCGCGAGGCGCAGCGCCGTCTCGTCGGGCGTCCCGGTCAGACGTAACGCGAAGGGCATGTTGTAGGTGGGGGACGGGCCGTCCCACCGGTGTAGGAACCACAGTGCCCGTTGCGCGTGGGACGTCGGCGCGAGATCTGTCGCCATCGGGGGTCGCCCGCCTCCTGTAACCGTTTGGCCAGCTCGGATGGTGTGTGGTCACGCGGTCGCACGGCCGTCCGGCAAGGACGACCCTAAGTTAGGGTAGGCAAACCTAATCATCCAGACAAGAGCGTTTAGCGCTATTTCCTGACTCTGGATGGTTAATTGTCAGGATGGATAGTAAGTGTTTTTTGCGGCATTTCAAGAGTCCGCAGGGGTTGTTTATTAGGTTTGCCTAGCCTAACTTCAAGGCTGCTCCGATCTTCGCACACCACATCCACCGACCTCCTGCCCACCCACCGTCCGCCTGTGCCTGCCCGTGCCCGCCGCCCCGCTCACTCCCCGCCGCTGACCGCCCGTGGCCGCGCTGCTCGCTGCCGCCCAGCGGCCGCCCGTGTCTGACCGATGCCCGCTGTCTGCTCGATGTCTGTCTGCCCGCTGATCCCTCCGACGGGAGCCGCCCCAATGCCGGACGACACACCCTCGATCTCCAGAAGAACCCTCCTGTCCGGCGCCGCCGTCGTCGGGGTCGCCGGAGGCTACGGCCTGCACGCGGCACTCACCCCCGGCACGGCGCACGCCGTACATCCCCTCGCCGGAGCGCGGGCCGTCGCGCCGGTCCCGCGCGCCCCCGGAGCGGCGAGGGTGTTCGTCAGCACGTCCGCCGCGGGGGCCGACATCCTGCAGCTTCGCCCGCACCGCGACCGGCTGCGCGTCCCGCCGAAGGCGCGGCCCGTCCGCGAGCGCGGCATGTCGCACCTGACCGTCACCATGCGCGCCGTCACCGCGCGCCTGCACGCCGACCTGCCGCCGACCCCGCTGTGGGCCTACGACGGGCACTTCCCCGGCCCGACCATCGAGGTACGGCGTGGCGAACGGCTCCGCGTCACCTGGGTCAACGCGCTGACCGGCGCCTACCCGCTCACCGCCGTCCAGCTGCCCAACGCCCCGGGCCCGGCCCCGGTGTGGGACCTGCCCGGCAGGAGCGGGGCGACCCCGAGGGCGGACGTCGCGGCGCTGCCGCCGTGGACCGTGGTGCACCTGCACGGCGCGCACATCGGCGGCGGCCACGACGGCTGGGCGGAGAACGCGATCCTGCCCGGGGGCGCGCAGCTCACCGAGTACGTCAACGACCAGCGCTCGGCGGCCCTGTGGTACCACGACCACGCGATGCACATCACCCGCTTCAACACCATGGCGGGCCTGACGGCCGGCATGTATCTCATCCGCGACGACGAGGAACGCGGCCTCGGCCTCCCCTCCGGGGACCGCGAGATCCCGCTGGTGCTGTGCGACCGCAACTTCGACACCGGCTCGGACGGCAGGGTGAACGGCCGCCTGCTGCACAAGATCGCCGAGTATCCCCAGCAGGCCGAGACCGTGGTGCGTTCCTTCACCGGTCCCTACACCCTGGTCAACGGCACGGTCTGGCCGTACACCGAGGTCGGGGCGACGTGGTACCGCTTCAGGATCCTCAACGCCGCGAGCATCCGCCCCTACCTGCTGCGGCTGGTCGACGAGGAGGGGCAGCCGGTCACCGGGCGGGTCTTCCAGATCGGCACGGACGCCGGGCTGCTGCCCGCCCCGGTGCCGATCGACGACTGGGTGCTGACGGTCCCTGCGGAGCGGGCGGACGTGCTGGTCGACTTCACCGGCCTCGGCGGACGCACGCTGCGCTGGGTGGACGCCTCCTTCATCGCCTCACCCGTGCCCGAGGTGCTCGCCTTCCGGGTTCGGGAGGAACGGCGCCCACCGCGCTTCACCCCGCCCGCGAGGATCAGCCGTGACTTCGAGACGGTCGATCCCGCCGCCCTGCCCGAGCACCCGCAGCGGCTCGTCCTGGTCACCCCGGCCTTCCCGATCAACGCCGAACTGTGGGAGATGGAACGCGTCGAGCAGCCTCCGGCGGGGCCGTTGCCGATCGACGGGATCGTCCAGTTCGAGGACCAGCAGGGCAGGGTGACGACCTACCGCAGGCTGGCCCGCGACTACTCCGACCCGGTCGCCTTCCATGTCAACGAGGGCGACTGGGAGACCTGGCGCTTCGTCTCCCTCGAAGGCAGCGGGGTGCCGCACCCGATGCACACCCACGGCTTCTCCTTCCAGGCCGTGGAACGGCTCCGCGTGGACGGCTCGACCTTCCGCTACTTCACCACCCCCTCGGGACGGCTCGGCGGCGGCACCGAGACCCCGATCAAGGTCCTCGGCCCCGGCACGCTACGGCCGGAGGAGCGCGGCTGGAAGGACGTGATCGCGCTCGGCTTCGAGGAGATGATCACCACGGTCGGCCGCTTCACCGGCTCGGTAGGCCGGTTCATGCACCACTGCCACGTCTACGAACACGAGGACCACAAGATGATGCGCCCCTTCGTGGTCCTCCCCAAACAGATCATGGCCATGGACCCCCACGCCCCCGGTCACGGTCACTGAGGGCCACCCGGTAGGCCCGCGTTGATCCCCGAGCGGGGGAAGCACAAGGACCGATCACGGAAAGCGGCGCGGCAACCTCCCTGTGGCACGGCCGACTTTGTCCACAGGCCGACGCGACGCTCCCGCACAGCGGTCAACCAGTGGGTATGGTCGCCCCGTGGCGACTCAAGAGCTTCTCCTTCCGGACACCATGCCCCTGTCCCCCGCTCTGGCGGAAGCGGTCCAGCACGGTGAGGTCTTCACACGACCCTGGGTGGTCGAGACCATCCTTGATCTGGTTGGCTACACGGCTGATCAGGACCTCGCCGAGATGCGGATCGTGGAGCCCGCCTGCGGTGTCGGGGCATTTCTCGGTCCGATCGTTGAGCGGCTCAGCGCCTCCTGCCGTGCTCACGGGCGTTCTCTCTCCGAGGCGATCAACGCTGTGAAGGCATTTGACCTTCTCGGCCCGAACGTACGGCAGAGCCGCGAGTTGCTGATCGGTCAGCTTGTTGCCGATGGCTGGGAGTCAGCCGATGTCGAGAAGGTCGTCCGCGTTTGGGTCAATCAGGGCGACTACCTCCTTCAGCCGCTACATACCGGGCGACCTGCTGACTTCGTCGTTGGGAATCCTCCATACATCCGGCTCGAAGACGTGCCGGCCGCTCGTATGGCCGCATACCGCACCGCGTGCCCATCCATGAGCGGAAGGGCGGATGTATACGTCGGCTTCTACGAGATCGGGCTGCGTAGTCTGAAGCCGGGAGGGCGGCTGGGGTTCATCTGCGCGGATCGCTGGATGCGCAATCAATACGGACAGAAGCTTCGGCAGCTTGTGACGCGACGCTACAGCGTGGAAGTCGTCCTCAGCATGCACGACGTGGACGCCTTCCAAGAGCCTGTGTCCGCATACCCCGCGATTACCATCATTCGAAACGCCTCACAGGGTCCTGCCATCGCCGCGGACACCACCCAGGGTTTCGGAGCTCGCGAAGCGGCGGACTTCGTGGCATGGGCCAAGGGCAGGCAGTTCCAAGCAGGTCACGAGACTTATCACGCGGCTCGTCTCCCGCACTGGTTCCCGAATGAGGACTCTTGGCCTGCCGCCTCCCCCGCACGCCTTGCCATGCTGGAGGACCTCAGCGACCGCTTCCGCCTCCTGGAGGACGAGACCACAGGCACACGGGTGGGCATCGGCGTTGCCACCGGAGCGGACAAGGTCTTCATCACCTACGAGAAGGATCTCGTCGAAGGCGATCGCCTTCTCCCGCTCGCCATGGTGCGTGACACGACCAGCGGCACACTCGATTGGGGTGGCGCATACCTGGTCAATCCATGGGGAGCCTACGGCGAACTCGTGAACCTCTCCCGGTACCCGCGCTTGTCAGCCTACTTCGCCAAGCACGCGGGCGATCTCCGCAAGCGCTATGTGGCGGTGAAGCAACCTGAGCGCTGGTACAAGACCATCGACAAGGTCGACCACAAGCTGGTCGCGAAAGAGAAACTTCTCTTCCCTGACATGAAGTCAGCCATCCATCCTGTTCTTGATCGCGGTGGGATGTATCCTCACCACAACCTGTACTACATCGTGTCGAACTCATGGGACATGCGCGTGCTTGGCGGCCTGCTCCTGTCCAAGGTCGCCGGAGCCTTCGTGGAGGCGTACGCGGTGAAGATGCGCGGCGGAACCCTCAGGTTCCAAGCTCAGTATCTTCGGAAGATCCGCGTCCCCGATCCGGCGGAGATGAGTGAAGAGTTGCGCACAGCGCTGGCCGACGCCTTCGATCGACGTGACGTGCAGGCCGCAACGGAGGCCGCGCTCCGAGCCTACGGGCTTGAGGAGTTGCCGGATTAGCGACCAGGGGCACATTTGACCGTCACCCGCCAAGACTTCGAGGATGCGCTCGCAGCGTATTGGGGAGCCAAGCAGACACAGCGAGAGATGTCAGCGATCAAGGGGGCAGTTGGCGCTGGAACCGCGGGGGACGTGCGGGGCGGCAAGCACTTCGACGAGATCGCGGCCCTGCTGGCGAAGTTCTTTCTCGAAGCCGGGTACGGCCCGGATGACATCCGCGTATCAACCGGCCTCGAGCTTCCGGGATATTACCGTCCACAGAAAAAGTGGGATGTGGTGGTCGCACACGGCGACACCCTGGTTGCCGCTTTCGAACTCAAGGCCTTGGGCGGGCCCTCCTTCGGAAACAACTACAACAATCGTGTCGAAGAGGCCTTGGGTAGTGCCGTGGACCTCAGGCGCGCGGCTCTGGCCGGTCTCTTCCCGGGCGAGAAGCCCTGGTTGGGCTATTTCTTCATCATGCAGGACGCGCCTGGCTCACGCTCACCGGTACGAACTGCCAACGGGAAGTTCGCGGTAGAGGACGTCTGGCAGGGGGCCTCGTATCAGCGCCGATTTTCAATTTTCTGTGAACGTCTCATGTCAGAAGGGCTCTACGACGCCGTCTGCTACATAACATCGTCCGCGGACGACCCCCGCCCCGTCGAGTTGGTCGAGAGTCTCGATTGGAAGCACTTCGCGGCCGCGATCGTCGCCAGGATCACCTATCTGAAAGAGCTTGGCATTCCTCGACCATAGGGCACGCCCCCTTGAAACCGATTCCTGGTTCAAGGGGTATGAGGTGAACCGCGCCGGTGAAGCCGGAACCATGGCGGCCAGTTCTCAAAACGGTCGTTCCCTCGGCCGTGTCGGGAGCCTGGAAAAGACGTTTTGAGTTCCAGGCACCAGAAACGGCCACGCCTCCACGAGGACCACAAGATGATGCGCCCCTTCGTGGTTCTCCCCAGACAACCCGCACGCTCCCGGCCACGGTCACCGATCCGGTACGGCGCCGCGGCGCCGGAGGCCGGTGAACAGGTCGTCCTCCGGGAGTGTGATCTCGACGTGGGAGCGGGCCAGGTGGTAGTCCTCCGTTGGCCAGACCTCGCGTTCGACGTCCCGGTCGTGCAGCATGAACCCGCTGTGCGGATCGACCTGGGTGGCGTGGGCCAGCAGCGCGCGGTCCCTGACCTCGAAGTACTCCGCGCAGGGCACGCGCGTCGTGCACTCCGGCGCGGCGTCGTCCGTGGGCAGCTCGGCCAGGACGGCGCCCATGCCGGAGTCGAGGCCGCGTCCGGTCATGGCGTCGTGCATCGCCTGGAACCACGCCCTGGACAGGGCGCCCTGGTAGTACAGCTTGGCGGGCCGCCAGGGCTCGCCCGACTCGGGAGAAAAGCCGCCGTCACCGGCCGCGTCGAAGGCGGCGACCGTCACCTCGTGGGTCCTGACGTGGTCGGGGTGCGGGTAGCCCCCGGTCTCGTCGTAGGTGACGACGACGTGCGGGCGGAACTCACGGATCAGCGCCGCCAGCCGACCGGCCGCCTCATCCAGCGGGGTGCGGGCGAAGCAGCCCTCGGGCAGCGGTTCGCCGTTCGCGGGCAGCCCGGAGTCGACGAAGCCGAGGAAGCGGTGCCGTACACCGAGGATCTCCCGGGCGGCGGCCATCTCCGCCCGGCGGATCTCCGGCAGGTTCTCGCGCACGCCGGGCCGGTCCATGGCGGGGTTGAGCACGTCGCCCCGCTCACCCCCGGTGCAGGTGACCACCAGCACGTCCACGCCCTCGGCGGCGTACTTGGCCAGCGTCGCGGCGCCCTTGCTCGACTCGTCGTCGGGGTGGGCGTGCACACTCATCAGTCGCAGCGGTCGTTCAGGCGTGATGCGCGGGTTCATGCCTCCCCCTTCGGTTGGTCGCACCCAAATTTATGTTCGACATAAAGATGTGTCAAACCTGTTCCGAGGTCGGACCCATGGAAGGATGGAGGCCATGTCCGCCCACCTCCGCGAGCACAAGAAGCGGCAGACCCGCCAGGCCATCTCCGACACCGCGACCCGGCTGTTCCTCGATCGCGGCTTCGAGGCGGTGACCATCGCCGAGATCGCGGCCGCCGCCCAGGTGGCCAAGATGACCGTCACCAACTACTTTCCGCGCAAGGAAGACCTGGCTCTCGACGTGCACGAGGTCTTCGTGGCCGGGCTGGCGCGCACCGTCGCCGACCGCGAGCCGGGTGAGTCGGCGCTGGCCGCCCTGCGCCGTGAGTTCCTGGCCGCGCTCGAACGGCGGGACGCCCTGCTCGGCTTCTCCAGCCCCAGGTTCGCCCGCATGATCGCCGACAGCCCCACCCTCACCGCGCGGCTCCGCGACCTGTACGAACAACGCGAGGACGCCCTCGCCCAAGCGCTCACCGCCGAGGCCGCCGCTCCCGGCGACTTCACGCCCCGGGCCGTGGCCGCCCTGCTCGCCGCCACCCACCGCGCCCTGTTCCAGCAGGTCATGGAGCTGACGGCGGCGGGCAGGGACCACAAGGAGATCGCCGCCGTCGTGGCCGAGAGCTCCCGCCTGGCCTTCGACCTGCTGGAACCGTCCCTGGCCGACTACGCGGTGCGCGCACGGCCATCGTGACGGCCTCCACGCCGTCAGGGCGCGGTGCCAGCCGTACCGGACGGAGGAGCGGGGTCAGGGCCGGTCCGGCGGCGCCGGTGGCTGGCGAGCAGTTCGCTGCCCACCTCGACATATCCGGCGAACAACCCGATCACATCGTGGAGCCGCTCCCGCGCCGGGCCGGGGCCGACCAGGTCCTCGCCCTCGCCCAGGGCGGCGATCAGCGTCCTGGCCCGTGCCTGGCTGGCCTCAAGGAGCGCCTCGATGCCCCCGGTGGCCTCGACCAGGAGCCGTCTGCTGCCGGGCTGCGGGATCACTCTGGCCAGTCCCCAGGAGTCCAGTTGCCGTACGGCGGTGCTCACCGCGCCCTTGCTCAGCCCGAGTTCGGCGGCGATCGTGTCGAGGGAGACCGGTTCCTCGCCGAGGAGCAGCAGCCCGTAGACGCGTCCCGTCGCGTGCGGGAGGTTCCACGAGGCCAGCAGGTCGCCGACCGAGGTGACGAACGCCTGTCGCCTGTCCGCCGTCACACCCGCTCCCGCAGGAACGCGTCGATAGCCTCGTTGACCGCCCGGGGATTGTCCTGGTTCGCGATGTGACCGGCGCCGGGGATGACGATCTCCTTCACGCCCTCGGTCTCGGCCCAGCGGGGCATGGCCGAGGCGATGTTGCCGGTGCCGTCCCGCTCGCCGCGGATCAGGCACAGCGGCACCGGGGTGCGGTAGCCGGGGTCCGGGGAGAGGAACCCGACGGTCGCCCGCCACACCTCGACGAACTCCTTCTTCGACAGTTGCCCGAAGGCCCGCCGGGCGTCCGCCCGCGCCTCGGGGGTGACCGCGGAGGCGTCGGCCATCACCCGGGGAAGGGACCCGGCCGGGATCGTCGCCAGCATCGGCGCGGCGGCCTTCACGAGCAGGCGTTCCCGCAGGGACAGCGGCGCCGTGTTCCACGTCGCGCCGATGACGACCAGGCCCCGGGCGAGACCTGGATATCGCCGGACGACGGCCTGGCTGAGGTTGCCGCCGAGGGACTGCCCGACGAGCACCGGCCGGTCCAGCCCCAGGTGCTCGACCAGCGCACGCAGGTCGGCGACCGCCTGCTCGGCGGTGAACGGGGCACCGGCCGGACGCGAGAGGCCGTGGCCGCGCATGTCCCAGGTGATGACGCGGTGTCCCTGGGCGCGCAGGTGCTCCCGTTGCGCGTCGAACATCACGTGGTCGGCCCCGGCGCCGTGCGAGAACACCAGTGGCGTGCCGTCACCCCCGGTGTCGCCGTAGCGCAGGTCGCAGCCCTGGAAGGGGAACACGTCAGCCATATTCACCATTTTCTAAATATAGCGAACAAAGCGGGCTCACCCGTGATTGGCCCGCCACTGAGCGGTCAGGAGGACCAGGAGGTAGAGGCCGCCGATGACGCCGGTCAGGATGCCCACCGGAAGCTGCACCCCGGGGATCACCCGCTGGGCCGCCAGGTCGGCCGCCACCAGCAGCAGCGAACCGAGCAGCGCCGAGGCCACCAGGCCCGTCCCGCTCGCGCCGGTCAGCCGTCCGGCGAGCTGCGGCGCGGCCAGTGCGACGAAGGCGATGGGCCCGGCGACCGCGGTGGCCAGCGCGGTCAGCGCTACCGAGACCAGCACCAGCGCGAACCGTGAACGCTCGACCGTCAGGCCCAGGCTGAGCGCGTGCTCGTCGCCGAGTTCGAGCAGCCGCAGCCGGTCGCCCATCAGGATCGCGGCGGGCAGCAGGACGGCCAGCGCGCCGACCAGGACCGTGACGTCGCCCCAGGCGGAGCCGTTCAGCGAGCCGATCAGCCACCGCTGGGCGTTGGCGGCGGTCTCGAACTCGGCCCTGGTCAGGATGAAGCTGTTGACGGAGACCAGGATCGAGGTCATGCCGATGCCCATGAGGATCAGCCGGTAGCCCTGGATGCCGCGCCGGAACGACATCACGTAGACGATCACCGAGACGAGCCCGCCGCCCGCGAGCGCGCCCACGGCGACCTGGGAGGAGTTCCCGGCGAACAGCACGATGGCCAGGATGCCCCCGGTGGCCGCCCCGGTGGTGAAGCCGATGACGTCGGGGCTGGCCAGCGGGTTGCGGGTCAGGCCCTGGAAGATGGCGCCCGCGACGCCGAGGGCCGCCCCGATGAGCAGGGCGCACACGACACGCGGCAGGCGCAGGTCGGCGACGATGAAGCGGTCACCGCCGGTGCCGCCCCCGGCCAGGATGTCCATCACGTCGGCGAACGGGATCGGGTAGTCGCCGAGCGAGAGCGCCGTCAGCCCAAGGAGGGCGACGGCCACCGTGACGAGCGCGCACACGACCAGCGACCTGACGCCGAGACGCACCGACAGCCCGTCGCCGAACAGACGGACCGCCCTGCCGTACGGCTGCCGCCGCGAGGAGACCTTCACAGTTTGGCGACCTTCCGCCTGCGGACGAGCCACATGAACACCGGCGCCCCGAGGCAGGCCGTGACGATGCCGACCTCCAGCTCGCTCGGCCTGGCCACGAGACGGCCCGCGATGTCGGCGCTCAGCAGCAGGATGGGGGCCACGACCATGCTGTAGGGGATGACCCAGCGCTGGTCGGGGCCGGTGAGGAAACGCACCATGTGCGGTACGGCCAGGCCGACGAACCCGATGGGTCCGGCCGCGGCCGTGGCCCCGCCGCACAGCAGCGTGATCGCGATGGCCCCGAACACCCGGGTGCGGCCGAGCCGTACACCCAGGGCGCGGGCACTGTCCTCCCCTAGGGCCATGGCGTTGAGCGAGGGCGCCAGGAACAGCGCGAGCACCAGGCCGGCGACGATGAAGGGCACCACCTGCCACACGACGGCCAGGTCCCGCCCGGCCAGCGCGCCGACGGCCCAGAAGCGGTAGCGCTCGAAGGTGACCGGCTGGACCAGCAGGACGGCCTGGATGATCGAGGTCAGCACGACGCCGACGGCGGTTCCCGCCAGGGCGAGCCGTACGGGGGTGGCCCCGCCGCGCCCGGTCGAGCTGACCGCGTAGACCAGCAGCGAGATGGCCAGCGCCCCGGCGAAGGAGAACCACACGTAGGAGCTGAGACTGCTCATCCCGAGGAAGGCGACGGCGAAGACCACGGCGGTCGCGGCGCCCGCGTTGACCCCGAGGAGCCCGGGGTCGGCGAGCGGGTTGCGGGTCATGGTCTGCATGAGCGCCCCCGAGGCGCCGAGCGCCGCCCCGGCCAGCAGGCCGACGAGCGTCCTGGGCACGCGCATGGACGTCACGATGAGCGTGGAGTAGGAGTCGTCGGGCGAAAGGAACGCCGAGATGACGTTGGCCGGTGACATGTCCATCGCCCCGAGCCCCACGCTGAGCGCGCACACCAGGACGAGGAGGACCAGTGCCACCAGCAGGGCGGCGCCGCGCCACGCCGCCCCGCCCCTGTGGTTCCGGCTCACCGAACCTCGGACTTCACTTGCTCCCGGCCTTCTCCAGCGCGGGTTTCATGGCCTCGATGAGGTAGGGGATGTTGCGCACGGTCGGGGTGCGCATCGCGCCGATCTTCTCGGCGTCCAGGACCAGGTAGGTGCCGTCGCGGACGGTCGGGATCTTCTTGAACAGCTCCGACTTCTCGAAGGTCGCCATCTCCTCGTCGCTGAAGCCGCCGACGAACATCAGGTCGCCGTCGAGCGCGTCGAGCTGTTCGTAGCTGAGGAAGCCGGTCTCGCCACCCTTCTCCTCCAGTTTCACCAGGCCGGGGGCGGGTTCGAGGCCCATGGCCTGGAAGAACCTGACCAGGTGGTCGGTCGCCTTGGCGCCCGCCTGGACGGTGCCCGGCTGACGCAGGACGACGTACTCGACCGTCTTGCCCTTCAGGGCCGGGTAGGTGGTCGTGATTCCGGTGAGCTGGGCCTCGCCCTTGCTCACCGCGGCCTCGGCCTCGGCGCTCTTGCCCAGGACCTTGCCGACGGTGCGCAGGATCTCCTGCCAGGAGCCGTCCTGGTTGTTCTCGCCGATGATGCCGATGGTCGGGGCGATCCGGCTGAGAGCGGCGTAGAGGTTCTTGTTCGTGGTGACCTGGTAGGACCCGAAGATGACGTCAGGGCGCAGCTTGGCGATCTCCTCGACGGAGATGTCCGCGACGGTGTTGATCGGGGCGGTCTCGGGAGCCTTGAGCAGGTCCTTGTTCCAGGGGGCGAAGACGGGCTCGGTCGTGCTCCACCGGTTGGCCGCGACCGGGACCACGCCGAGTTCCAGGGTCGCGTCCACCCAGCCGGTGCTGAGAGCGACCACCCGGGCCGGGGCCTTGTCGATGCGGGTGTCTCCCGCGGCGTGGTGGATCGTCACCGGGAAGGCGCCCGCGCCTCCCGCTCCCGCCGAGGGGTCAGTGGTGGCCTGGGACGGGGCGGCGCTTCCACCGCTCGCGCCGCAGGCCGCGGTTAAGGCGAGGACCACGGCTCCGACGGCGAGCGCGGCCGTCCGCGCACCTCTCATGATCCCGACAGACAGTTCACGACGTGCCAAAATGATTCCTTCCCCATCAGGGTTCGACCGCATGGCACGACAAGTATGATCCTTTAGGTTAGGCAAGGCTAGCCTAATAACCAGAGACCTTCTCCTGGAACTCCAGACTTTCTCCGCGCACTCTCCCCTCTGCCTTCTTATCCACCCTTATGCCGATCCGTCAGGCAATTGCTGATTACGCAGAGCGTTTCGCATATGCACCCGGCGTTTGTCCGAAATGCCGCCGGAACGCCATGATGTAGCCATTTACGCTGCTAAAGCCGACCATGGCGGCTACCGCGCCGACCAGGTGTCCCCGCTGCAACAGGTCGAGGGAGTGGTTGAGCCGCAGCCGGGTCCGCCACTCGGAGAAGGCCAGCCCCGTCTCGGCCCGGAAGGCCCGGCGCAGGCTCGTCGAACTCGTGTGCAGGCTCAGCGCCCACTCGGTGACCGTACGCGGATCGTCGGGCCTGCGGCCGAGTTCCCTGGCGACGGTCACGGCAAGCGGGCTGCTCGGCTGCGGCAGGGGAAGGCTCGCCCGCGTCGCCGCGGACAGGGACGCGAACGCGAACGCGTCGTCCGACAGCACAGACCTGCGGGTCCTGCTCAGCAGCAGCCTGCGCTGCGCGTCGGTGACGTTCACGCTGGTCATCTCCGTGTACGGCAGGCGGTACCGGTCCGCGTCGAACGCCTCGGAGACGATCATCGAGTCCTCGCCGAACCTGGAGCTGTGCACGATCCCCGCCGGGATCCACAGGGCCACCGACGCCGACAGGCGGTACTCCTGGCCCTGCGCCGTCACCGTGATCCAGCCGAGCGGGACGAACAGGAACTGGTGGTAGGTGTGCACGTGCGGCGGGTGACCCCAGTCCGCGATGAACTCGTCGTCCACCAGGGTCTCCACCCCGGCTGCCTCTTCGATCACGGTCCGACCTCCCGACGATCAGGGGCACGTGGTCCCCGAGTGTGAACGGCCGCCCTCCACATTGGATCGACCCAAATAAGGTAAGGGTAACCTAACCGGCTGTTTGTCAGGTTAGGAGCCAGGATGACCGATGTCTGATCCCCCCGTCCCCGTGACGCCGATCCCCAGGACAGGACTCACCCGCGGTACGGCCGTCGCCGTCGCCGCGATCCTCGCCCTGGTCGTCGTCACCGTCGCGAGCATCGGCCTCGGCGCCCGCGACATCTCCCCACTGGAGATCATCAGGATCCTGGTCAACCCGGGCGGGGACAGCTACAACACCCACGTCCTGTGGACCGAACGCATCCCCAGGACCCTGCTCGGCCTCGCCGTCGGCGCCGCGCTCGGCGGCTCCGGCATGGTCATGCAGGCGCTGACCATGAACCCGCTGGCCGACCCGGGGGTCCTCGGCGTCGAACAGGGCGCCGCCATGTTCGTCGTACTGGGCATCCTGTTCCTCGACATCCGGGGGGTGACCGGCTACTTCTGGCTGGCGCTGGCCGGGGCGGGACTGACCGCCGCCCTGGTCTACGCCACGGGCACCCGGGCCGCCGCCGCGAGCACCACGATCGGGATGGTCCTCGCCGGGGTCGCGGTGGCCGCCGTCATGGCCTCGGTCATCACGCTGCTCGTGGTCCGTGACGAGGCGGTCTACTCGCACCTGAGGTTCTGGTCGGTCGGACAGCTCACCGGACGCGCCAAGGTCCTCGGCGAGGCCCTGCCGTTCATGGCCGCCGGACTGCTGCTCGCCCTGCCGCTCGGCCGTACGCTCAACGTCCTCAGCATGGGCGACGAGGCCGCGGCCGGACTGGGCGTCAGGGTCAACCGGGCGCGGCTGCTCGGCGCGGGCGCGGCCGTGCTGCTGTGCGCGGCGGCGACCGCCGCGGTCGGCCCGGTCGCCTTCGTCGGACTGGTCGCCGCGCACTGCGCCAGGATGCTGGTCGGCGCCGACCACCGCTGGTCGCTGCCGCTGTCCATGCTCTGCGGGGCGATCCTCCTCGTCGGCGCGGACACGGCGGGACGCCTGATCCTCGAACACGGCGAGATCCAGGTCGCGATCATGACCGCGATCATCGGCACGCCGTTCTTCGTGTGGCTGGCCCGCCGCAGGAACCTGGTGCGGGTGTGACGAACTCACTCACCGTGCCGACGACCCAGGCGGACACTGTCCGCGCGCTGCGCCGTACCAGAAACGTCCAGGTGAGACGGCTCGCGGTCGTGCTCGCGACCTGCTGCGTCCTGCTGGCCGGGCTGCTGGCCACCTCCCTCTTCCTCGGCGGCGGACGGGTCGTCGCCGCCGACATCCTGCCCGCCGCGTTCGGGCTGCGCACCGGCCTCGCCGACTACGTGGTCTTCCAGAACCGGCTGCCCCGCGCGCTGGCCGCGCTGCTGTCCGGCGCCCTCTTCGGCCTGTCCGGCGCGCTCTACCAGAAACTCATCCGCAACCCGCTGGCCACCCCCGACATCGTCGGCATCTCCGCGGGCGGCAGCGCGGGGGCGACCACCGTCCTCATCCTGGCGCCCACCCTGCCCTTCGGCGTCCCGCTGGCCGCCATCCTCGGGGCGTTCGCGCTGGTCGCGGCGATCCACGCGCTGAGCTGGCGGCAGGGCGTCGACACCTACCGGCTGGTCCTGGTCGGCATCGGGCTCAGCGCGGTCTGCAGCGCCTACACCAACTACCTGTTCACCGTGGCCGACCAGCACAGCATCGCCGCCGCGATGCGCTGGCTGATCGGCAGCGTGAACGACGCCACCTGGGAGGGCGTGCTGACCCTCGGCCTCGCGCTGGCGGTCTGCGCGGTGGGCGTGGCCGTACTCGGCCGTGGGCTGAGCGGCCTGGCGCTGGGCGACGAGCTGGCCACCGGGCTCGGCCTGCCCGTCTCGTTCACCCGGGTCTGCGCCCTGCTGCTCGGCGCGGCGGCCGCGGCACTGGCGACCAGCGTCGTCGGGCCGATCGGCTTCGTGGCGCTGATCAGCGGCCCCATCTCGGCCCGGCTCGTCGGCGGGGAGCACGCGCTCGGCCTGTCGGCATTCGTCGGCGCGGTCATCGTCCTGGGCGCCGACCTGCTGGCCCAGCACGCGCCGCTCATCAGCCCGGTGCCGACCGGGGTCCTCACCGCGCTGCTGGGCGCGCCCTACTTCTTCTGGCTGGTCCTCCGGCGCGGAGCGGGAGCAACCTCATGACACACCACCTCGAAGCGCGCCTGCTGAGCAGCGGGTACGGCAAGGCGTTGATCATCGACGGGCTGTCCGTCGGCATCCCGGCCGGGGAGATCACCGCCCTGGTCGGCCCGAACGCCTGCGGCAAGTCCACGCTGCTCAAGTCGGTCGCCCGGCTGCTGCCGCTCGCCTCGGGTTCGGTGCTGCTCGACGGCGCGGACATCCACGCGATGCCCACCAAACAGGTGGCCCGCAAACTCGGCATCCTGCCGCAGTCCCCGATCGCCCCGGAGAGCATCACCGTCGGCGGCCTGGTCTGGCGGGGACGCCATCCGCACCGGCGGTTCGGGCAGCGCCGTACGGCGGCGGACGAGGTGGCCATCGCGGACGCGCTGCTGGCCACCGGCACCGCCGAGCTGATCGACAGGCCGGTCGACCAGCTCTCGGGCGGCCAGCGGCAACGCGTGTGGATCGCGCTCGCGCTGGCCCAGGACACCCCCACGCTGCTGCTCGACGAGCCGACCACCTACCTGGACATCGCCCACCAGATCGAGGTGATGGACCTGCTGGCCGAACTCAACGAACGGACCGGCAAGACCATCGTCCTGGTCTCCCACGACCTCAACCAGGCCGCGCTGTACGCCTCGACCGTCATCGCCATGCGGGACGGAAAGATCATCCACCAGGGCTCCCCCGAGCAGGTGATCACCGAGGAGACCATCGCCGAGGTCTTCGGCCTGAAATGCGTGGTCGTCCCCCATCCCATAACCGGCGCACCGCAACTCTTCCCACTCTCAAGGAAAAACGTATGAGAAAAATGTTCGTGGCGGCCCTCGTCTGCGTCGGGCTGGTCACCGCCTGTGGCGCGCAGAACGACCCCGTGGAGAAGGCCGCGGCCGACCCCTCCGCACCGGCCGCCTCCGCCGAGTTCCCCATGACCCTCACCAACGCGTGGGGCAAGGCGACCATCGAGAAGAAGCCGGTGCGGGTGGCCACGGTCTCCGACGGTGACACCAGCATCGCGCTGGCACTCGGCCTGGTCCCGGTGATCGTCCCCGACGTCGAGGACGGGGACCCGCCCGCCGAGTACAAGAAGCGGGCCATGGACAAGCTCGGCGTGACCGAGCTGAAGACCTACGACGACACCGACGGCGTCGACTACGAGGCCATCGCCGCGGAGGCGCCCGACGTCATCCTCGCCGTCAACAACTGGCAGATGGACACCAGCTACGCCAAGCTCGCCCCGGTCGCCCCGATCGTGACCTTCGCCAAGAAGGAGGACGCCGACACCCTGCCCTGGCAGGAGCGGCTGAAGACGGCCGCCAAGGCGCTGGGGCTGAGCGCCAAGGCCGACGAGGTGATCGCCGCCAACCGCAAGACGATCGCGGACGCCGCCGCGGCCAACCCCGCCTTCAAGGGCAAGACCTACACCTACGCCGTCATCCACCCCGAGCAGGTCACCTTCATGTCGTACGGTGACCAGGACCCCGGCGTGTTCGAGGACCTCGGCCTGCGCAAGACCGACAGGGCGAAGGACTACTCGGCGGACAAGAACAGCGTCAGCCTGGAGAATCTCGACCAGCTCGACGCCGACGTCCTCCTGATCACCTTCCCGTTCGGCGACGAGGGCCTGCTCAGCCTCTCCGAGCTGGAGAGCAACAAGCTCTTCCAGTCGCTCGGCGCGGTGAAGAACAAGCACTTCGCGGTGGTGCCCTCGGAGAACACCCTGTCCTCCTCGATCGCCTACCCCGACGCGCTCAGCTCGTCGTGGGTCGTCGAGCAGCTCACCCCGATCCTCGCCAAGGCTGTCGCCGGGGCCTGAGTGGCCTTTCGATGGCCCAGTCGGATACACGGGTTGACCACCCGGTTGGATCCGTCTCGCCCGGATCGTCCTAAGGTCTGTTTCCTGGGACCCTCGTCACCTTCGAGGACCCCAGGAAACAGACCCGGCACGCCCTCTACTAAGGAGAAGCGCAGATGCCCACCCGCAACCCCCGTGCGGTCGTCACCTTTCCCATCGTGCTGAGAGAGCTGACCGTCCTGCGTGTCTCGGACGTCACGCCGGGGATGCGGCGTGTCACCCTCGGCGGCGAACAGTTGCGCGCCTTCACCCGCGACGGGCTCGACCTGCCCGGACTGCGTTCCGACGGCTTCGACGACCACGTGAAGTTCTTCTTCGGCGTCGGGGACGAGCCGCCCGTGCTGCCCAGGCAGAACGTCAGCAGCCTCGACTGGCCGGTCGGCCAGCGTCCGCTCGCCAAGGACTACACCCCGCGCCGCTTCGACCCCGAGGCCGGTGAGATCGACTTCGATTTCGTACGGCACGACGGTGGCGTGGCCTCGTCCTGGGCCGAGCAGGCGAGCCCCGGGCAGAGCGCCTGGATCGCCGGGCCGAAGATGTCCCACGGTCACCCCGAGGGGGCCGACTGGATCCTGGTCATCGGCGACGAGACCGCGCTGCCCGCCATCGGACGCTGGCTTGAGGAGATGCCCGAGGGCACCAGGGCCAAGGTCCTCATCGAGATCGGAAACCCCTCTCACCAGCAGGAACTGCCGACCAGGGCCGAAGCGGACATCATCTGGCTGTCGCGCGACGGCGCCCCGGCGGGCACGACCGACCTGCTTGAGCGCGCCGTACGAGACCTGGAGTGGCTGCCCGGAACCGTGTTCGTCTGGGCGGCCGGGGAGACGATCGCCCTCAAGGGCGTCCGGCGCCACCTCGTCAACGAGCGGCAGGTGCCCCGCGAGTGGATGCACCTCACCGGCTACTGGCGGCGCACCGAGACCTCGCACGCCCCCGCGAACGCCGACTCGCCGGACGCGGAGGTCCACGAGGAGGACGAGGACGACGCCCACGAGCGGCTGCACGAGCTGACCGACCTGGCGCCCGGCTTCGCCATCAGGGCCGCGATCACGCTCGGCCTGGTGGACCTGGTCAACGCCGGGGTGCGTGACCTGCCCGAGCTCGCCCGGCGCGCCTCGGCCGACCCGGAGACCCTGGGTGTGCTGATGTCCTACCTGGTGTCGCTGGAGGTGTTCGGCCTCGACGAGGACGGCGGCTACCGGCTCACGCCCATCAGTGACGAGCTGGTCGAGGATGACCACTCCGCCGAGGAGTACCACCTGGGCGGGGCGCACGCGGCCCTCGACCTGTCGCTGTCCGGGCTGGTGCACACGCTCCGCACCGGCCAGGCCGGTTACCGCACCTTCGCCGGGGAGACGCTGGGCGCCGCCGTACGGACCGACGAGGCACTGGGCGGCTCGGCCCGCTCCGTCGTCGAGGAGACCGCGCTGTGGGTCGCGCCCGGCGTCGTCGGCGCCTACGACTGGAGCGCGGCGACCTCGCTCACCACGGGCGGCAGCGGGGCGGGCAGCATCGTCAACTCCCTGGTCAAGGCCTTCCCCGCGCTGAAGGTGCGGATCGCGGCCCTGCCGTCCGCGCTCGGCGTGCTCAGGGACAGCGTCCTCGACACCGACGTGCTGCCGAAGGTCGAGCTTCTCCCCTCCGCGAGCGCGGTGCCGCCCGGCGGGGACGGCACCTACCTGCTGGCGCACCTGCTGAACTGGCTGCCCGACGACGACGCCGTGCAGGTGCTCGCCGAGACCGCCAACGGCCTGCCCGACGGCGCCGACCTGGTCCTGGTCGAGCCGTGCATGCCGGGCAGCTTCGACGACCCCGAGGACGCGCTCCAGCACCTGCGGCTCAAGTGCGCCTTCGGTTCGGGGCTGCGCTCCGCCGAGCAGGTCGAGAAGCTCGCCTCCCAGGCCGGGCTGCGGACGCGCCAGTCCAAGGACATCGGCTGGGACCACCGCCTCTGGGTCTTCGAGGCCGCCCGCTGAGGCTCGTACTCCACGCCGGGGGATCCGAGGGTCCCCCGGCTCACCCCTGGCCGGTTCGGTAGACGGCGCCCCGGCGTTCGTACTCAAGGACACGTTCGACGTCGAGGGAGAGGTCGATGCCGTGGCCGCGCTGGACGAGCCACAGGGCCAGTTCGAGGCCGCTGGTGACCCCGGCCGACGTCACGAGGTCGCCGTCGTCGACCACCCGGGCGTCGACGACCTTGCCGCCCTGTTCGGCGAGTTTGTCCCTGCTCATCCGGTGGGTCGTGCAGGGCCGTCCCCTGACCAGGCCCGCCGCCCCGAGCAGCAGCGCTCCGGTGCAGACCGAGGCCATGACCGGGCGTCGGCGCCGGGCGGCCCGCAGCGCGGCGGGGATCACGCCCCGCCTGATCTCCCTGGCCACGCCCGGCCGTTCGGGGTCGAGCACGTCGCCGCCGGGCACCAGGATCACGTCCGCGCTCTCCGGCTGCCAGGGGGCGCGGACCTCGATCCTGGTGCCGCAGCTCGCGACGACAGTCCTCGGCCCCTCGCAGGTGACGAGCGTCGTCTCGATCGGCGCGCCGAACTTGCTCGCGATGTCCAGCGTCTCCAGCGGCGCGGCGAAGTCGAGCTCCTCGACACCGTCGAAGAGCACGATGTGCACCCGCCGCAGGGACACGTGGCTTCCACCGCCGGTCATGGCGGTCGGGACGAGCGCGGCGGCGCTCTGGAGAAGGGTTCTGCGTTCCATGGATCACGAGTCTGTGCGCGAGAGCTGGGACGGACCAGCGGCGTGAGTGCCGTCGTGCGCCAGGTTCTGGCCGTGTCTGCCCCCGCCGTACCCACTGTGCGGACCGTCGCCGTGTTGGCGTTTCCCGGGGTTGTGGCGTTCGACCTGGGGGTGCCCTGTCAGGTGTTCTCCAGCGCGTACGCGCCCGACGGGACTCCCCTCTACCGGGTCATGGTCTGCGGGCCCGACGACGTGATGGCCACGGCCGTCGGCACCGCGTGCTTCCGCCTGCGCCCGGAACACCCGCTGCGCGACGCCGCCCGCGCGGACACGATCGTGGTGCCCGGCCTGGCCCGTGACGCCCCCGAGGTGGCGCCGGAAGTGCTTGATCTTCTCCGTACGGCGGTGCGGCACGGCGCCCGGGTCCTGTCCATCTGCACCGGCGCGTTCGTGCTCGCCAGGGCCGGGCTGCTCGACGGTCGCAGGGCCACCACGCACTGGCGGATGACCGGGGAGCTGGCCCGCGCCCGCCCCCTCGTCGAGGTCGAGCCGAAGGCCCTCTACGTCGACGCCGGGCAGGTCCTCACCTCGGCGGGGGTCGCGGCCGGGCTCGACCTGTGCGTGCACGTGGTGCGGAGCGACCACGGCCCCGCGGTCGCCGCGGACGTCGCCAGGGGCGTCGTCATGGCCCCGGAGCGCGAGGGAGGGCAGGCCCAGTTCGTACGGCATCCGCCACCCGGGCCCGGCGAGACCGACCTGGGGCCGACACTGGGCTGGATGCGCGAGCACCTGCACCGGCCGCTGACGCTCGCCGACATCGCCCGCCGGGCGAACACCAGCGTCCGCAACCTCAACCGCCGCTTCCAGGACCAGGTGGGGACCACCCCGCTGCGCTGGCTGCTGCGGGCCAGGGTCGATCGGGCGCGTGAGCTGCTGGAGAGCACGAACCTGCCGGTCGAGCGGGTGGCGGAGCGCTGCGGCTTCGGCTCGCCCGCGACCTTCCGCGCCCGTTTCGCCCAGCGGTCCGGCGTCAGCCCCAGCGCCTACCGCGCGGCCTTCCGCTTCCACGAGACCGCCCGCCGGGAAAACCGGAACGTTCAGGACGTCTGAGCGGACGTCCTGGGCGTCCCGGGAATGTCCGGGAGACGTCCCAGAAGCCACCCGACAAATCCGGATAAATCCACAAAAAGCTAAATAAAAAGCGAGAAAGGGGACGGGTGGCGCCCCGTCCCCTTCCCCGCTTCCGCTCAGATCACTGGTCAGACCAGGTCAGAGAGGTCAGAAGCCCGCGGTGATCCTGGTGAACTCCCACTCGGCCTGCGGAACGCCGCCGCCGTTGACACGGTCACGGTTGACCGCCCAGAAGCTGAACCGGGTCAGGCCCTTGGACTTGGCCCAGTCACGGATCTGGGTCCACTGGGCCGGGCTGGTGGTCTCGCCCTGGTCGGACTTGCCGTTCATGCCGGAGATGCCCATGTGCGCATAGGCGTCGGCGTCGCTCCAGCCGTAGGCGCTCTTCAGCGCGCTCTTGAGGCCCTCGGAGGAGTTGACGGTGTCCTGGTACATGTCGGTGCCGCTGAAGTTGAACGGCATGATCGTGAAGTTGTCGATCGGCGAGCCCAGGGCCTTGGCCTGGTTGACCAGCCGGACGCCGGCCGCGCTCAGCGCGGTCTTGAACGTCGGGATGGTGACGACGATCTTCACGTTCGGGTTCTTCTGCCGGACGATCTTCAGACCGTTGAGGATGCGGTCCTGGACCGTGTAGTTCTCGAACTCGTCGGTGTTCTCGATGTCGAAGTCGACGGCCGCGGGGCCGAGGGCGTCGATGACCTTCTGCACCGCACCGGCGAAGGCCTCGGGGGTGGAGCAGTTCGGGCCGAGCTTGTTGCCGCTCCAGCCGCCGAAGGAGATCTCGACGCTGCCGCCCTTGGACTTGATCGTGTTGATCGCCGAGGCGTCGGAGCCGCCGGTCAGCGGACGCTGGCCGTCCCAGGCCGGGTTGCAGCCGTTCTGCGCGAGGATGAAGGCCATCGTGAAGGCCTTGACGCCGGTCGCGTCCATCACGGTGCCGGGGTTGGGCGGGTTGCCCCAGCCCATGTAGAGGTACGGCGCGCCGGGCAGCTTGCCGGGGTTGGGGTTGGTGCAGCCGCTGGTGGTGGCGCTCACGTCGCGGCCCGCCGACTCGCCGACGGAGTTGTAGGCCTTGATCGTGTAGCTGTGCGCCTCGCAGGTGCCCAGACCCGAGATGGTCGCGGTGGTCGCGGTGACCTGCGCCTTCTGGGTGGTGCCCTCGTAGACGCGGTAGCCGGTCACGGTGCCGCTCGACGCGCCCCAGGTGAGGGTGATGCTGCTGTTGGTGGTGGTCGCCGAGGCCGTACCGGGCTGACCGGGGGCGCCGTTGCCGCCCTGCGTGGTCGCGCTGACCGGGGAGCTCTCCGGCGAGCGGTTGCCCGCGCCGTCACGGGCGCGCACGGTGTAGGTGTAGGTCGTCGAGGCGGTCAGGCCCGAGTCGGTGTGGCTGGTGCCGGTCACGGTGGTCACCAGGGTGCCGCCGCGGTAGACCTCGTAGCCGGTCACGCCGACGTTGTCGGTCGAGGCGTCCCAGGCCAGGGAGACACTGTTCGCCGAGGTGCCGGTGACCCGCAGGTTGCCCGGGGTCGAGGGCGGCGTCGGGTCGCTGGGACCGCCCGTGCTGACCTTCCACAGGGCCGGGACCCGGTCGGGCTCCCAGCCGGGCAGCGAGGTGTGGCCCTGCAGGCACTGGTAGTCGACACCGTTGTGGGTGACCACGGCGCCCGTCGCGTAGGACGTGTAGGGAGCCCAGGCCGCCGCGACGGCCTGGATGCTCGTCTGCGCCGCGCCGACGTCCGCCAGCGCGGGAGCGCCCAAGCCCGTCATGGCGACGGCTAAGAGCGCGAGGATGAGGACACGAAATCTCACGTCACACTTCCAGAGGATGGGGGGTGTTCTGGCATGCCCGCCGCTGTCCCGCACGAGCGGGGACGGCCACGGGCCGGAGTGCGTCTTCCACCGGGCGGGCCGTACCGAGATGTCACGTCGGCACTGCCTGGCCGGCATGTGGAGCGAGACAGGGCCGCGTTCCGTGCACGCACTGAAGCGATCCCGTTAAGCGCGAAGGGGCAGGTAAACACCCCTTCACCGTTTTTTCCATTAGGAAACTTTCCTAATAGATTCGGATTGTAACGTCGCTCTGACGCCCCTGCAAGAACCCCCGTAAAAGCGCCTCTGACAACCGGTCCGCCGTTTCCCGTCATGAACGGGCAGGCACCCGGCACCCTCTGGCGCGTTCCCATCTGCCGGTTCTCCCCGGACCCGCCACACAATCGCCCGGGGAGAACGCACCGGAAAAAGACCGCGACATTTCCTCCTTGCCGGGGACTACCGCTGCCCGGCGAGCCACTCCTCGAAGGTGGTCGGCGCGATGCGGGCGCCCTCACCGGGCAGCAGCACCTCACCGGCCATCTGGACCCCGAACGGCCCCTCCCAGGTCGGCACCAGCCGCACCGTACGGCCAAGCGCCTCGTGGGTGCGCCTGGCCATGTCCACCAGGTCCTGCGTCTCCGGCCCCGCCACGTCGGGGTGGTATCCCCCGGGCTCACCCGTGGCGACCTCGGCGAGGACGGCTGCCACGTCGGCGGGCGCGATCGGCTGCACCAGCAGCGGCGCGATGGTGGCGACGCCGTCCTGCTCGGTCCAGCTCGCCACCATGGCGGCGAAGTCGTGGAACTGCGTGAAGGGCACGATCGTCCACGGCACCGGCCCCTCGGAGATGAGCCGCTCCTGCTCCCGCTTGCCCGCGTAGTGCGCGTTGCCGTCCACCTTGTGGATGCCGACGATCGACAGCAGCACGTGGTGGCGGACCCCCGCCCGCTTCCCGGCCGCCAGCAGGTTGCGCGTCGTGGTGCCGAAGTAGGCAACCGTCTCGTCCCGGTCCCCCGGGCCCGCGTTGGTGGCGTCGACGACGGCGTCCACCCCGGCCAGGGCGGCGTCGAGCCCCTCTCCGGTCGTCAGGTCGACGCCGAGTGAGCGGCTGACGCGCACGACCTCGTGCCCCTGCCCCTCAAGGGCGGCGACGGTGAGAGCCCCGATGTTGCCGGTGGCCCCGGCGACTGCGATCCGCATGATGATCTTTCCTCCCCAGTTGACCTCCGTACGGTATCTCGGACTAAAAAGATCTGCAATGTCTTAGATAGACTCATGGCATGAAGCTGCCCGTGAGCACCGAGTGGGTCCTGCACTGCGCCACGTCCCTGGCGCAGCTCGCGCCGGGAGAGATCGCGTCGGCGACGCAGCTCGCGCTGTACTACGACCTGCCCTCGCCCTACCTCGCCAAGCAGTTGCAGTTGCTCGTCAGGGCCGGGGTGCTGGCCGCGACGACGGGTCCCCGGGGCGGGTTCAGGCTCGCGCGGCCCGCCTCGGAGATCACGCTCCTGCAGATCGTCGAGGCGGTCGGCGGGGCGGCCTCGCCGTACGAGTGCAGGGAGATCCGCAGGCAGGGACGCGGCGCGCTGCCCGAGGAGGACTGCCGGAACACCTGCGTGCTGGCCAGGAAGATGGCCGACGCGCACGACGCCTGGCGGAGCAGTCTGGCCGGGGTCTCCCTCGCCGACATCCTGGACACCCTGCCCGCCACGGCCCCCGCCCGCACCCGCTCCCGGCTGCTGACCCAGCCCTGACGTCGGGGGTTAAAGGGGCCGGTAGAGGGCGACGAAGAGCGGCCAGGTCAGGTCGGCCATCTCGGCGGGCGTGCGCGGGCAGCCGCGCTCCAGCCAGTCGGCCGCCACCCCGACCAGCGCCCCGGCGGCGAAGGCCGCGGGCACGTCGTGCGGATCGCCGTCCGGTGCGCTCTCCCCCGCGGCCTGACGTGCCCCGGCATGTCCGGCGGCGGTGGCGCGGCGGCGGATGTGGTCGATCACCCGCGCGCTCCCGCTCGGCCCGAGCAGGGCGCGGTAGAGCCCGGCGTGCTCGGCCAGCGTGGTGAAGAAGGCCAGCAGCTTCCCGGGGGCGTCCCGCGTCGCGTCCGTGCCGGGACCGGGTACGGACCCGATCAGCTCGTCGATCATCACGGTGCAGGCGGCCTCGGCCAGCTCGTGGACGTCCCGGTAGTGGTCATAGAAGGTGGAGCGGCTCACCCCGGCCCGTTCCGCGACGTCGGCCACGCTGAGACGCGACAGGTCCCGCTCCTCGACGAGCTCGATCAGCGCGCGCTGCAACGCCTTCTGGGTACGGCGCACCCGCCGATCACCGAGGGCTCTGCTCGTGGTCACAGGACAAATCTACCTTCTCCCTACACATGTAGGTTTTCCTCCATATGTAGGTTACGTTTGACAGCGGGGGTCAAGGCCGACGGCGCGGGCATCACGGCCCGAGGCGAGGCCCCGTAGACCATTCCGTTCGGAGGTTCGGAGGAGAGGCCCGCGTGACTACCGACGAGCAGGTCCTGAACTACCCGTTTCCCGGCGAGACGGCACTTGAGCCGCCCGCCGAGTGGGAGCGGTTGCGCGAGCAGTGTCCCGTGGCCCACGTGCGGTTGCCCAGCGGCGACCAGGCGACGCTGCTGACCAGGTACGACGACGTCAAGCGAGTGCTGGCCGACCCCCGCTTCACCCGCCAACTCACCGCGCCCGACGCGGCCCGGCTCTCCGCCGAGGGCGGCGGGGTGTTCAGCGGGGAGATGTCGCAGATCATCCCCGACATGGGCGAGGGCCACCTGCACTGGCGGCGCCTGGTCGCCAGGTGGTTCACCGCCAAGCGGATGATCGCGCTGCGGCCCGCCATGACGGAGATCGCCGACCGGCTCGTGGACGACATGGTCGCCGCGGGGCCGCCCGGCGACCTACGGGCCGCCCTGGGCTTCCCGCTGCCGGTCTACGTGATCTGCGACATGCTCGGCGTGCCCGCGGAGGACAGGGACCGCTTCTCCCACTGGTCGGACGCGCTGCTCAACCTCACCCGCTACACGAAGGCGGAGACCGAGGCCTCCCAGGTCGAGTTCTTCCAGTACATGTCCGAGCACGTCACCGCCAAGCGCGCCGAGCCCGGCGAGGACCTGCTGAGCGAGCTGATCGCGGTCGGTCCCCCGGAGGACGGCGGCCTGTCCGACCTGCAGATCGTGGTCACCGGCATGGGACTGCTGGTCGCCGGGCACGAGACCACCGCCAACATGATCGGCAAGATGGTCGCCATGCTGCTCGGCGACCGGAGCCGGTGGGAGCGGCTGCTGGCCGACCCCTCGCTGGTGCGCACCACGGTCGAGGAGGCGCTGCGCCTGGACGCCAACGCGGGCTTCGGCCTGCCGCGCTACCTGCACGAGGAGATCGAGGTCAGCGGTACGGCGCTGCCCCGCGGCACCACCGTGATCTGCAGCATGGCCTCGGCCAACCGGGACGAGGGCGTCTTCGACGCGGCGGACGAGATGGACCTGGGCCGCTCCCCCAACCAGCACCTGGCCTTCGGTTCCGGGATTCACTCCTGTCTCGGCCAGGCGCTCGCCCGTACCGAACTGCAGGTGGTCCTTGAGGTACTGCTGCGCAGGCTGCCCACCCTGGAGCTGGCCGTACCCCAGGAGGAGCTGCGGCGGGTCGAGGGGCTGGCGGTCGGTGGGCTGAGCGAGCTGCCGGTCCGGTGGTGAATCCCCCGGAGACGAGAGGAGCCTTGAGTATGAAGGTGAGCGTGGACCAGACGAGGTGCTGCGGCGCCGGGCAGTGCGTGCTGACCGTGCCCGAGGTCTTCGACCAGCGCGAGGAGGACGGCATCGTCGTGCTGCTCGATCCCGAACCCGCCGAGGAGTTCCACTCCACGGTCCGTGAGGCCGCCGCCGTCTGCCCCACCTCCGCCATCACGGTCCACGAGGACTGACCCCCGGGAGCCATTTCCGTGACGTTACGATTACTCCCGGTGCCCATTCTTCTGGCCTCGCGTTTCTCGCCATGTCACACCCCACCCCGGCCACATATACCGTCAATGGCGACAATCACCCGGCACGCCATTTCCACACAAAGGCATATATTAAGCGCTTCCCCTTTCAAAACAATGCCCAGGCCGCTCGAAAAGAAATGCAATCCATACCCTGGGGCCATACACACCGCCTTTCTCGTCGTGCGATACATGAGCTGCACCACCTCTCCACGACGGCTATTCGACAGAAAGGCAGAACCTCATGAGCGACACCGAGAGCGTCAGCAAGGAAAGCCTGGCGGCGGCCCCCAAGATCTGGCGGCACACCATCCAGGCCAACCCGGCCGCGGCGGCCGCGTTCGTCAACAGGGCCCCGGCCCAGCAGGCGGGGGAAGTCTCCTTCGCCAACCGCTCCGACGGCCGGGTCGACGTCTACTACTTCCTCTGACGGTCCGGTTCTGATCTCGGCGAGCGTCTGACCCCTCAGCGGGGCCGCCCAAACGGGCGGTCCCGTTTTTCGCGTGCGCGGACGGAAAGCCCGACGATTCCGTATCATCATCCGCTCGTTACATGAAATTAATGTTCAAATGATATGCTGGAAACAATCACCCTGACGTGCGCCTAGCATCGTCGTTCAACGGCCTGGAAACCGCGAAAGGAATCAGCCGATGAACGACGAACACAGCCAGACCGCGCTCATGGCGGCGGCGGCCCGCGCGGCCCATCTGGTGGTCGACAGGAAGCCCTTCGTCTTCGAGGACACCCTCGCCCACTCCCTGCTCGGCGACCGGGCGGAGGAGTTGGTCGGCTACCACCGCGCCTACGGGGAGCACCTCATCCTGTCGGGGGTCCGCGCGCAGGTCACCACCCGCAGTCGGTACACCGAACGCCGCCTGGCCGAACTGGTCGAGGACGGGCTGAAGCAGTACGTGATCCTCGGCGCGGGCCTGGACACCTTCGCCAACCGCTCGCCGCTGGCCGGGCAGGTGACGGTCTTCGAGGTCGATCACCCCGCCACCCAGCGCTGGAAACGCGACCTGCTCACGGCGGCGGGCCTCGCCCCCCAGGCGGGGCCCGTCTTCGTCGAGACGGACTTCGAGACAGACGACCTCGTCGAACGGCTCGTCGCCCACGGGTTCGACCCGGCCGAGCCCGCGCTGGTGAGCTGGCTCGGCGTCAGCATGTATCTGACGGGTGAGGCCATCGGCACCACGCTCACGGCGGTCGCCGGTCTGGCCCCCGGCAGCGAGCTCGTCATGGAGTACGCCCTGGCACCCGGCCTGTGCGACGAGACCGCGACCGCCTTCACCAAGCTGGCCACGGCAGCGGCGGCCGAGCGCGGTGAGCCCTGGCTGAGCTTCTTCACCCCCGAGGAGCTGTCCGCCACGCTCGCCGAGCACGGCCTGACGGTCGCCGAACATGTGGGTCAGCGGGAGGTGGCCGATCCGGAGAGCTGGCGGAGCAACGAGAAGCTGCTGCCCGCGGAGAGCTGCCGTCTGGTCCGCTCAGTGGTCGCGGCCCCCGCCGCGTGACCTGCTGAGCAGCCACAGCGCGGCCGTCACGGCCGCCACGCTGAGGATTCCCCCGGTGAGCAGGCCGAGCAGGGTGTCGAGACCCTCGGACTCACCGAGCTCGACCCCCATGACGACCACCAGCAGCACCAGGATCACGACCTCGACCGCCAGGACGGCGGCGGCCAGGGCGTAGAACTTCGGGCTGAGGAAGACGCCCCGCCTCGGCGCCCGTGGCGGGGCGCTCAGCTCGGCGGCCGGTCCCACACTGGCGGCTCTTGGCCGCTTGTAGTACTCGAAGGCCACCCAGGTGCCGCACGGCTCCCAGCCGTCGGGGGCGAGCAGCGCGGCGACCCCGGGACGGCGCGGCTCCCTGCGGTACTCCCACTGCTGGGCCCTGCCGGGGTCGCGGACGCTGACGAACAGCCCCTTCGCGTCGACCCGCTCGACCTCCCAGCCCTGCGCGCCGTACTCGTCGAGCATCTTGACGTCGTGGAACAGGTCGGCGGTCCAGCGCCATGCGCGGGCGCCCTCCTCCGGTGGGGCCGAGGCGCCGGTCAGCTCGACGGCCAGTTCGTCCGCGGGGCCGAACTCCTCCTCGGGGTCGCCCCCGCTCTCGGTGAGGTAGGCCCGCAGGTCGGCGACTGTCGCCTCGACCCGCTCCGCGGACATGCCCGCCCCGGTCAGGGCAGTGGTCAGCCGCTCGAAGTAACCGCTCATCGTGACACCTTCTCCCCGCCGCCCCTGCTTGCCTCGCCCCTGCCGAGTACGGCGCGCACCGACTCGTCGAAGCTCAGCCACAGCCCGCTCTGCTCGGCGAGCGTCTGCCTGCCCTGCTCGGTGAGCCGGTAGTAGCGGCGCCCCGGCCCGCGCTCGGTGACCCGGAACTCGGCGGTGACCAGCCCCGCCTCCTCAAGCCGGTTGAGCACCGGATAGAGGGTGCCCCCCTTGATCTGGCCAAGACCCGACTCGGCCAGGTCCTTGGCGATCTCGTAGCCGTAGTTCTCCCCGGCCGTCAGACTGGCCAGGACCAGCAGGTCGAGAACGCCCTTGAGCCAGCTCGCACGTCGGTCGCTCGTCACGCTGGCGATCCTACCTATGCCGCTTCCCTGACCAGCTCGGTTCGCTTCCGCTGGGTGAACACGATGGCGAACAGGTCGATCATCGCGTGCACCAGGATCGGCACGAGCAGGTCACCGGTCCTGAAGTAGACGAAGGTCAGGCTGAGCCCCGCCACGGAGACCGCGAGCATGCCGAACCAGCCCTGGTAGAGGTGGCCCGCGACGAACACCGCGAGCGCGAGCGCCGCCGCGACCTCCCTGCTGAGGCCGAACGCCTCGGTGCCGACCGCGATGAGCAGCCCACGGAAGACGATCTCCTCGGTGATGCCCGCGGTCACCGACAGGCCCGCGGCGTACCAGCGTTCGGCCTTCGTGCGCGGCAGCAGGTGCTCGGCGGCCAGTTGCTTCCGCGGGGTGGCGCTCCTGGAGGAGGCCCATCTGCGGGCGAACAGGATGACCGTCAGGAAGAGCACGGCGCCGACGACCATCCCGAGGGTGGTGCTCGGCGGCCTGCTGAACTCCAGCCCGAGGTCCGCGAGGTCGAGGCTCGGCTCGATGGCGACGATGAGCAGCGCCACCCCGGCCAGCGCCCACAGCTCGGCGCTCCAGAGCATGATCATCCTGCGGTAGATGGTGGGGTCCTGGTCTCGGGTACGGCCGAGCCTGTCGTAGGTGCGCTTGCCGATCAGGGGGCTGACGGCGACCAGATAGACGACCAGGACGGCCGACAGTCCAAGGGCCAGCGGGGTGAACGACATGGGGGAACCTCCGTTTGGTGCTTCGCTACCTAAACCGTAGAGCAATCTAGTTAGGGATACAACCTAGGTTGCTCTGCCGTTCCTACCGACGAATTGAGTTGTCTTGACAGGAAAAATCGTCGGCAATAGTCTGCGGTCGGACGAGAGCACAGCGAAGGAGCGAGACCCATGCGCATCGTGATCAGCGAGTTCATGAGCCTGGACGGCGTCGTGCAGGCACCGGGCGGCCCCGAGGAGGACACCGACGGCGGCTTCACCCACGGCGGCTGGTCACACCCGTTCTTCGACCCCAAGGTGATCGGCGGCTTCTTCGACGACGGGCTCACGGCGGCGCAGGCGCTGCTGTTCGGCCGCCGCACCTGGCAGACGATGGCCTCGGCCTGGCCGGAGCGCGGCGGCGACCCGTTCGCCGACCGGATGAACTCCATCCAGAAGTACGTGGTCTCGGGAACCCTCCGCGACGACGACCTGACCTGGGAGAACACCACCCTGCTGCCCGGGGAGAAGGCAGTCGCCCACATCCGGGAGCTGCGCGAACGCGACGGCGGCGACCTCCTGGTCATGGGCAGCCCCACGCTGGTGCGCACCCTGCTGGGCGAGGGCCTGGTCGACGAACTCAGACTCGTCGTCATGCCGGTGCTCCTCGGCGGCGGCAAGACGATCTTCCCCGCCGACGGCGCCCTGAGCACCTTCGACCTGGTCTCCTCGATCACCACCACCACGGGCGCCCAGGTGTGCGTCTACCGGTCCCACCGGTAGAACAGCAGCCCTCTCCGGATGCCGTCGGAGAGGGCTGCTGCGTTTTACCCCGGTAGGGCCCGTACGGTTCACAGAATGAACCGCGACCGCCGCCGTGAAGGCCGCTCAGGCCCTACCGGGGAGTCTTTACCAGCGCCGCCCGCGACTCGGCGGCTTGAGCACCGCGATCAGCGCGGAAACGCTCAACACGGCCATGAGAATCAGAATCGGCACGGAAATCGAGGCGGGGTCGGCCACGGCCCAGATGGAAAGGGACAGCAGCCCGCCCAGGAATACGAGGGCGGCGACGAACTCGACCAGGCTTTTCGTCTTCGAGGACATGGGTTCTCCGGTTTCTCCGGCTCTCCGGACTTTTCGGCTTCTCGGCTTTCCGGCTTTTCGGCTTTTCCGGAACGGATGGACAACCTCGGCGGGAGGGACTCCGGAAGACGGAGCCAGGCGAGATCGCCCATGGACACCCCCGCCGAGGCCGTTCGAAGAGACGGCTCAGGCCATCGGCCGCCTGTGGGCTCAGGCCACCAGCCGTCTGCGAGCGACGATCACGTCCTGCGCGCGTGGCGCCCACTCCGCCGTAGGAATCGCGGCCCACACGATCCGCTCACCACCTCGGATGACGTAGGTCCCCCACCGTCCCCCGCACAGCAGCACGACCAGCAGCAGCCCCCTGCCCCCGACGGCGAGCGGGTCGTACGGTGGCACCACCCTGGGCGCCTCGTACCAGGTCCCGGGGTCACGAACCTCCACGATGAGCAACCCCATGCCCGCCGTCAGGCCGACATGGATCGTGCCCGTCAGCTCCGGGTGCTGGATCGCGTTGGTCACCAGTTCGGAGACCACGAGGAGGAGGTCGTCCCGTACGGAACAGTCCTCCCCGACAATGCTCAGCGCCTTCTCCCTGGCAATCGGAACCGACTCCGGATCCCTTTCCAGGACGAATTCCCCCAGCGGCCTTTCCCGCCAGGATTGTCCGATTGCCATAGGAATCACCCACCTTCTCCAGGCCGTCCGGCTATAGCGCAAATATCCGCTGAGCCGTACAACGAAGTCCTTGACTGTGCCCTTGTGTTCCCTTGGGCAGTTCCCAGAGTGCCGTCAACCGGTTACCTTCTGAACGAGGATTCCGCGCACATCTATTAGACGGATGCGCGGAATCTGTATGTCGCATCTGTAGCACCTCGGTATCAGGAGGGTCCGTGCCTGCCCCCAAGAAGCTCGACCCCAACCCGAAGACCCCGCTGGCCGCCCTAGGCCTGGCACTCCGCTACTACAGAGAGGCCGCAGGATTCACCCAGGAACAGCTCGCCGACCGTGTCTCCTACAGCCACAGCCAGATCGGCCAGGTGGAGCGGGCCGGTCGCCGTCCGGCAAGGGGTCTCGTCGAACGATGCGATCGAGTGCTGGGTGCGGAGGGCGAGCTGCTCAAGCTTTACGACGCCACAGAGGCAGAGAGCACGCCGAGCTGGTTCAGGTCGTGGGTGGAAGTGGAACGGGTCGCGACCTCGATCCGATCCTGGGAACCGCTGGTCGTCCCGGGTCTGCTCCAGACGGAGGAGTATGCCAGAGCAGCTATCCGGGGAGAGCCTGGACTGACGGAGGAGGCCGTGGAGAGCAAGCTGGCGGTACGAATGGCTCGCCAGAACGTGTTCCTCCAGGAAACTCCTCCCATGCTGTGGGCGGTGCTTGATGAGTGCGCCCTAATCAGGCCCGTGGGAGGCAAGGAGGTGCTGCGTGGACAGCTTGAGCATCTACTTGAAACGGTAGAGTCTCCTTACATCAGCGTCCAAGTTTCCCCCCTGGAGTTGGGCTCAACCACCGGCATGCTCGGTGGCTTCGCCTTGGCAACGATTCCCGGAGCCAGGGACACGGCGTATCTGGAGTCCGCAGGAACGGGCCAGGTCACCGACCAGCCCGAGACAGTTAGATACATAAGCATCCGGTATGAGGCCATTAGGGCGGACGCCCTGTCTCGCAGGGAGAGCAAGCGCCTAATAGAGGAGAAGATCCGAAAGTGGACCTAAACGACGAGCTGAAGGAAGCCTCGTGGAGGAAGGCGACTAAGAGCAGCTCCAACGGCGGCAACTGCCTTGAGGTCGCTCCGCTCTCCGGAGGCCGCGTCGGCATCCGTGACACCGAAGCCCCCGACCAGGCCCCCTACGTCGTACGCGCCGCCGTTTGGGACGCCTTCATCGACGGCGCCAAAAAGGGCGAGTTCGACTTCTAACCCCTATCTCGCGGACCACGGTTCCCAGCGGCCGTAGGGAATGCCAAAACGCCCGCGAGCCGTACAGCAACAAAAAAAGGGGGCTCCGCCCACCCTCGGACGGCGCCCCCCACCAGGCAAAACCCCTCCCTTAACCGAAAGCCGACTCGGAGTCAGAGGAGATGCCAGCGATGAACCTGAGCGAAGAGCTTGAAAACGCCTCCTGGAGAAAGGCCACCAGGAGCGGCTCCAACGGCGGCAATTGCCTTGAGGTCGCTCCGCTCTCCGGAGGCCGCGTCGGCATTCGCGACACCGAAGCCCCCGACCAGGCCCCCTACGTCGTACGCGCCGCCGTCTGGGACGCCTTCATCGACGGCGCGAAGAACGGCGAGTTCGACTTCTGACCTTCCGCCGCAGGAACACCTGCGCACCGCCCTGTTCCCGACCTCTCAGGTCAGTGCATCGTGCTGGTCCAGCCACTTCAGGATCGCTTGGTTCGTCTCTTCCGGCTTCTCCTGCTGGATCCAGTGACCGCAGTCAAAGCTGACCACCTCCACGTTGGGCACGAACTCCGCCAGGTTCGCGCCCCGTGCGATCACATCCCTGTCGCCGTAGATCATGAGTGCGGGCTGGCGGATGATCGGGTCCACGTCCGCCAGCAGGTGCCAGTTGCGGTCGAGGTTCCGGTACCAGTTGATGCCGCCCGTGAATCCCGATGATTCGAAGGCGGAGACGAGGACGGCAAGTTCGCCGTCGCTCATGATGGGCTCACCGAGTGGTGTTTCCGATCTGGCGAGATCGATCAGCGCCATGCCCGGCTGAGGCTCTCTGGGGGGCTCGTTCTTCCGGTAGAGGTTGCGGAGGAACTGGAAGGTGTGGTCTTCGAACACGGCGTCCGCGACACCCGGCTGCCGATTGAAGTGGACGAAGTAGAAGTCGCCGCCGAGCATGTCCTCCATGAACTCGATCCAGGGCTTCTCTCCGCGCTCCTGGTAGGGCAGGCTCAGGTTGATCACCTTGCTCACCCGGCTGGGGTGCAACAGGGTCAGCCCCCAGACGACGAACGCGCCCCAGTCATGGCCGACGAAGGTGGCGTCCTCGTATCCATAGTGGTCGAGGAGCGCGACAAGGTCACCCGACAGGTGTTCGATGTCGTAGTCCGTCACTTCGGCCGGGCGGGACGAGTTGCCGTAACCCCGCTGGTTCGGTGCGATGACGTGATAACCGGCCGCGGCGAGAGCGGGCATCTGGTGGCGCCAGGAGAAGGCGTGCTCCGGCCAGCCGTGACAGAGCACAATGGGTTTTCCCGCGTTCTCCCGGCCCGCTTCGAAGACTTCGAGCTCCACACCGTTGACCGGAACGATGGTGGGCTCGGGAAAATCGATTGGACTGAGCATCGCGCTTCCTCTTCATCTTTTCTGGGTGATCGGTTTCGTGTCGCCATCTTGCCGACCGAAACCGGTCACCTCATGACCGGTTTGTGTGAGAGTTTTGTGGGGTGCGAACCGACCGGCTGGTGGCCGCCCTCCTCCTGCTCCAACGGCGCGGGCAGGTGACAGCGGCGGAGGTCGCCCGAGAGCTGGAGATCTCCGAGCGCACTGCCCGCCGCGACCTCGACGCCCTGGCCATGGCCGGGGTGCCCGTGTACTCCACGCAGGGCCGGGGCGGCGGCTGGCGCCTCGTGGGCGGCGCCCGTACCGACCTGTCCGGATTGACCGCGAGCGAGGCCCGCGCCCTGTTCCTGGTCGCCGGTCCGGCCTCGGCCGCGACGCCGACCGTGAAAGCGGCGCTGCGCAAGCTCGTCCATGCCCTGCCGGAGCCCTTCCGGGTGCAGGCCGAGGCGGCGGCGTCGTCGGTGGTCATGGACCCGCGACGCTGGGGGTCAAGCCGGGTCGAGCACCGACCACCTCGCTTCCTCGACGAACTCCAGGACGCGGTGATCCGCGGCGTCCAGGTACGGCTCGGCTACGTCGACAGCAAAGGCGCAGAAACCGAGAGAACCGTCCACCCGCTGGGCATCGTCGCCAAAGGACCGACGTGGTACCTCGTCACCGACACCGACGCCGGTCGACGGACGTTCCGGATCGACCGCGTGTCATCCGTCGAGCCGACCGACGACCCCGTGCACCGGCCCGAGGACTTCGACCTCGCCGAGAGCTGGCGCGAGATCGCCGACGAGGTCGACCGCAGGCGAACGCCCCTTGAGATCCGGGCGGTATGCGTACCCCACGGGATAGGCCTGCTCCGGATAGCCTTCGGCGGCCGACTCGAAGTGGGAGGTCCCACGCCCGACGGCCGCGTCGAGGTCGCGATCCGCGGCCAGGACGAGCACATGATCGCCGGCGAGCTCGCCGGACTGGTCGAATGGATCGAGGTGACCGGCCCTCCGGAGGTGCGAAACCACCTGGCCTCGATCGGCAACGCGCTCATCGAGCGATACGGCTGAGACCGGCAGGTGCGCGTGTGTACGTACCATCAGGTTCTGGAGAGAACGGCCCTCGCTGTGACCATTCGACCTGAAGATCATGCGGTGGCCGTGTCGGCCGCAGGAGAACGCCTGGGCGGCGAAGACCCCCGGACAGGAGAAGTTCGCCACCAAGCCTCAGCTACAGCAGGCGTCTCTGGACGACGTCGGCGATGACCGCGTTCACGACCCTGCCGACCTCCCCGGGACCCGGCGTGGGTCTCCCCCGGTCGGCGAACAGCAGGTGCCCGGCACCGATCAGCGAGAGTGCCAGCGCGTCCACGTCGGCGTCCGCCGCGATGCGGCCCATCTCGCACTCCTCGTTCAGGTAGGCCGCGACCATGGTCACGGCCTCCGTCAGGACCGGGATGCCCGGGGCCGGACGAGTCCGACGCAGCCGGACGCGTAGTTCGTCCCGGAAGATGATGAGACCGACGATCGCCACGGCGACCGGATCGAACAGGTCGGCCAGCGCCTCGGTCAGGTTGCCCGCGACGTCACCGGTCCCGGCCGAGCCTCGCAAAGTGGCGGCCTGGCCCTCAAGCCGGGTGATGCGGTCCCCCACGAGGTCGGCGAGGAAGGCGTCGAAGTCCTCGAAGTGCCGGTGCAGGACACCCTTGGCGACGCCCGCCTCGGTCGTGACCGCCCGGCTGGTCAGGCCGTTCGCCCCGTCCCTGAGCAGGATGCGCTCGGCGGCGTCGAAAAGCTGCTGCCGTACGTCCCGAAGGGCCACCCCGGTCGGCATCCCGTTCCTCCTTCGCTCACCGCGAACCACTGCCCGGTTGTCGAGTGGGCACGTGCCCACTATGGTGGGCGCATGCCCACTATAGAGCCCCAGCGAAACAAGGCACATGAGGCCAGGCAGATGGCCGAGTCGTTCGGAGTGGACACCGAACGCTACGACCGGGCCAGGCCCGACTATCCCGACGACCTGGTGCGACGGATCATCGCCGCCGCCCCCGGCCCTGACCTCCTCGACGTCGGCTGCGGCACCGGCATAGAGGCCCGGCAGTTCCTGGCGGCCGGATGCACGGTCCTCGGGGTCGAGCCGGACGCGCGGATGGCCGGGTTCGCCCGCCGTACCGGAGTCGAGGTGGAGGTCGCGACCTTCGAGGACTGGGATGACGCGGGCCGTACCTTCGACGCGGTCGTCGCCGGGCAGTCCTGGCACTGGGTGGACCCGGTCGCGGGCGCGGCCAAGGCGGCGCGGGTGCTGCGGCCCGGCGGCCTGCTGGCGGTGTTCGCGCACGTCTACGACCCACCGCCCCTCGTCGCCGAGGCCTTCGCCACGGCCCTCAGGAAGGTCGTCCCCGACTCACCGTTCAGCGCCGCGCCGCCGAAACCGGCCGGGGACATCTACCGGCTGATGTTCGCGACGTTCGCCGACGGCATCCGGCAGGAGGCCGGGTTCGGCGAGCCGGAACAGTGGCGGTTCGACTGGGAGCGCCACTACAGCCGCGCCGACTGGCTCGACCTGCTCCCCACCACCGGCGCGCTCACCCAGCTCCCCCCGGACAAACTGACCGAGGTCCTGGAGAGCGTCGGAGCCGCCATCGACACCCTCGGAGGCGGCTTCACCATGCCCTACACAACCCTGGCCCTCACCGCACCCCGGACCACCTGACGTCTACCGTACGGCTGACGCGGCACACGGCACCGGCGCCGACGGCCCGCCAAGCCACACCTCCTGGCGTCCATCGGCGGTGACGGTCAGGCCGAACTCCTCGTGCCCCGGCCTCCCCCGCTCGACCCACCACCGATACGCCACCTCAACCTCGTCCCACAAACTGCGCGGACCACCCTGGTAGACCCGCGAGTCCCCGTCGAAATACACCGCCGCCCACGACCGGTCGGCCAGGCCGTACAGCCACATCGTCTGCACTCCCCGAGGGCTGCGCGCGTAGGTGCGGGCGCACTCGGGAACCAGCAGGCCGAGCACGAAGTCGAACGCCTCGTAGCCCGACTCGTCCACGACCTCCGCGACCGGCACGCCGGTGATCGAGCGGCGAGTGCCGTCGGGCCAGTCCTCGCCCGGGGAGAGATAGTCCTCGTGGTCGGGCCACTCCAGGCGCTGGGAACGCACGTGCATGAACCGGGTGGCCCAGGAGAACCGCCCACCGGCGGTGCCGTCGCCGTTGACGACCAACCGGGCGACGGCGCTCTGCCCGCTGTAGCGAGTCCCCCAGGGCATCACGATCACCCCACCGGGCCGGGTCTGCTCGATCCACGCCCGCGGCACGTTCCGCACACCCGCCGTCACGAGGATGCGATCGTACGGCGCGCCCCCCGGCCAGCCGAGCAGGCCGTCCCCGACGACGAGCCTCGGATGCCACCCGGCCGAGGTCAGCGCCCCGCACGCGACCTCGGCCACCGCCTCGTCGATCTCGACGGAGGTGACGTTCGCCTCGCCGAGCCGGGCCGACAGCAGGGCTGCGCACCACCCCGTACCGGTGCCGACCTCCAGCACCTTCGCCCCGTCGAACACCGACAGCTCGGCGAACATCCAGAACACCAGGCTTGGAGCGGAGCTCGAACTGCTGGCCACCTGGCCGGGGTCGGTGCCGGTGTGGAGGCCGTCGTCCCACTGGGTGGCGATCGGCACATTGGCGTCGGCCCAGCGCCGCCACCCTTCAGGATCGTCGGCCCTGGAGACGGCACTCCCACCGTCCGGCCACATCGTCTCGGGCAGGAACAGCTCCCGAGGAACCTCCTCGAAGGCCGCCTCCCAGTCGAGCCCACGCAGCTCCCGCCGCCCGGCCTCCAAGGTCACTTCTCGGACTCCGGCTTTGGCTCCGGCTTCGCGTGCTTACCCCTCGGCGCTCCCCCATCCAACTCCGGCCCCTTCGGTCGGTCTTCGGCCGGTTTGCCTTCGTGGTCTCCCATGCGCGTGCCTTCCTTCCTCTGGCGGGCTCCCAGCTCGGGAGCTTGTGATGATCAAGAAACGATATGCGGCACGGGCGTGGATGGCTCGCCCAGCCATACTTCCTGGCGTCCATCGGCGGTGACGGTCAGGCCGAACTCCTCGTGCCCCGGCCTTCCCCGCTCGACCCACCACCGATGCGCGCTCTCAACCTCATCCCACAGATTGCGCGGACCGCCCTGGTAGACCTGCGAGTCCTCGTCGAAGTACACCGCCGCCCAGGACCGGTCGGCCAGGCCGTACAGCCACATGGTCTGCACCCCCTGTGGGCTGCGCGCGAAAGTACGGACGCAGTCGGGCACCAGGAGACTGATCGCGAAGTCGGAGGCGGCGTAGTCGGATTCGTCGATGATCTGCGCGGATGGCAGATCCGTGGTCGAGCTGCGTGTGTCGGCGGGCCATCCCTCTCCGGGGAGGTAGTCATCGAACTCGGGCCAGTCCAGACGTTGGGAACGCACGTGCATGAACCGGGTGGCCCTGGAGAACCGCCCGCTGGCGGTGCCGTCGTCGGCGACGACCAACCGGACGACGGCGTTCTGCCCGCTGTAGCGGGTGCCCCAGGGCATCACGATCACCCCGCCGGGCCTGGTCTGCTCGATCCAGGCCCGGGGAACCTCGTGAACGCCGACCGTCACGAGGATGCGATCGTACGGCGCGCCCTCCGGCCAGCCGAGCAGGCCGTCCCCGGTGACGACCTCGGGGTGCCAACCGGCGACCTCCAGGGCCTTGCGCGCGGTGTCGGCCACCGCCTCGTCGATCTCGACGGAGGTGACGTTCGCCTCGCCGAGCCGAGCCGACAGCAGGGCGGCACACCAGCCGGTGCCGGTGCCGATCTCCAGCGCCCTCGCTCCATCGAACACCGACAGTTCGTCGAACATGAGCAGCACGGCGGTGGGCATCGAGCTGGAGCTGGTGGCCAGCGCGCCGGGCGCGGAGCCGGTGTGACGGCCGTCGTCCCACTGGGTGACGATGGGCACGTCGGCGTCGGCCCAGTGCCACCACCCATCGGGATCGTTGGTCCTGGAGACGGTGATATGCCCCTTCTCAGTGGCGGGCCACATCACCTCGGGCAGGAAGAGATGCCGGGGAACCGTCTCGAAGGCGGTCTCCCAGTCCGGGGTCAGCATCCCCGTCTCCATCAACAGATCACGCAGCTCCCGCTGCATGCTCACTTCTTCGGGCCCTCGTTCGGCTTCTCGTGCTTTCCATGTGGGACGGCACCGTCCGAGTGCGCCGGCGTCAGCTTGCCTTCGTGGTCTCCCATTCGGCTGTCTTCCTTTCCTCGCCTGCCCCCAATCTGGAGCGCTCGCGGTCATCGTAATCTCACGATGAGATACCAGGGAGAAACAATTCAATAACCACGGTATTACGAGATCTCTGGGATGATGGGCGATGTGTGGGGCGGTAAGTCTGGTCTGTACGCAATGGCGACGTGCGGCTCTCCATGGTAATTCGGAGATGTTGTCGCCATCCTGTCCCGTGTGAACGCGGATCGGACTGTTGGGAAAGACCCGTTCCGGGAAGGAACGAAGTCGATGACCGGCTACACGCCGAATTCAAAATAAGAAAGGCGAAAACCCGTGATCGACGACAAGTATCTCACCTGGTTCAATGACGAGTTTGGCTACGTGGATGGTTTGACATGGTGTTCGGCCACGTCACCCCACGACGTCCTGGCCGCGTACGGCGTGGCCGCCACCGAGGCGGAGCCCACCACTCTCGCCCTGCTTCCCGAGCTTCGCCTGCTTGTCGGCCGTCTCGGCAAAGGCACGCTGGTGATTCAGCCCAACGGCTGCCCAACGAACGATGTCCTGCGACCTCTCGCCCAGTACGGACCGTGTCTGAGCGTCCATTGGAGCGACACCACGCCGCCCGGAATCACCTACGTCACGGGCGAAAAACCCGCGATTTTCTTCGATCCCTTCGACTGGGAATTCATTCCAGAACCCGACATCGAAAGCGTCAATAAATGGATTTCCGCCACACCCGCGGGATACGACACATGGAAGGACGACTGGGCCAGGGCCGCCCTGATCACCGCCGAGTCGCTCTTCGGAGAAAAGGTCGACGAGAAATGGGTCAGGGCATCGCACACGGGAGTTCCGCAGAACGCGTCATGACCGGGAACGCGAGGCGAAGGTCACGACCGTGAGAAGGGCCACGGCGAGGGCCAGGACCGGTACGGCGCCGAGGTTCAGGAAGAGGGCGGCGCCCGCCAGGGCTCCGGTGAACAGGGCGGCGATCGAGACCGAACGGCGCAGCCCTGCCCGTTCCGGCGGGTCGGCGGCCAGGCGGGTGAGGGTGCTGGTCAGGACGGTGATGGTCACCAGGTCGGGCACCGCGAGCCGACGCGCCGCGGCGTTCTGCAGGCCCATGCCGTACCCCAAAAGGGCGATCAGCGCCGCCCGGACACCCACCGTGCGGTGACCCGCGAGCAGGGCGACCACGAGGGCCACCGCGACCAGGAGCGCGTGCGCGGCCGTGAGGATCGTGAACTCCCGCCGCGCGTCCGGCATCCACCGGGCCAGGCGCCCGGTGCTCCAGGCCCCCGCAGTGAAGACGGCGACGGCCAGGGGCGGGGCCCACACCGACAACTGCGGGTCCCCGGCCAGGGCGAATCCGAGAAAGGCCACGTTTCCGGTCATGTTGGCGACGAAGACCCGGCTCAACCCGAGGAAACTGAGCGCGTCCACGAGCCCGGTCGTGACGGTCAGCACCACCAGCAGAGCGGGCAGCACCCCGTGCCGGTTCTCCCCAAAATCAAACAGCAGGTCAGAAACCCACCGAAACCCACCCCTCACAACCGTCCCCATGTACGGCTCATCCCCGTGCTCCCCACCGCCGTGCCGACGTGAGACGGTTCCTACCCGCGAAAACGCACGGCCCCAACCGGAGGGTGGCCGCATCCGGTCGTTGGGAACTCCGGTGGTGGCGCGGCCGTTTGGGCAGATGATCACATCTCACACGCATCGGTAGCAGGAGAGGAAGCTGTGATCTTCAAACGGATGCTGGGCGCCTTCGGTGTCGGAGGTCCCTCGGTGGACACGGTCCTGTCCACCCCGCGCGTGCAGCCCGGTGGGGCGCTGCACGGCGAGGTGCGCATCAAGGGGGGTGACTTCGACGCCGAGATCGAGTACGTCGCGCTCGGGCTGGTCGCCCGGGCCGAGTCCGAGCGCGGCGAAGGAGAGCACGTCGGGCTGCTGGAGTTCCACCACGCCACGGTCTCCGGGCCGTTCTCCCTGCGCACCGGACAGGACAGGGTGATCCCCTTCCAGATCCCGGTTCCTTGGGAGGCGCCGATCTCCGAGATCGGTGGGCAGCACCTGCACGGCATGGCCCTGGGGGTGCGCACCGAGCTGGCCATCGCCGCCGCGGTGGACAAGGGCGACCTGGACCCGCTGGTGGTCGAGCCGCTGCCCTCCCAGGAGGCGGTGCTGCGGGCCTTCTCCCAGCTCGGGTTCCACTTCAAGAGCGCCGACCTGGAGATGGGCCACATCCGTGGCGTCCACCAGCAGCTCCCCTTCTACCAGGAGATCGAGTTCTATCCGCCGCCCGCGTACTCGGGGCGGATCAACGAGGTCGAGCTGACCTTCGTCACCAACCCCGGCGGCATCGACATCATCCTGGAGGCCGACAAGCGCTCCGGTGGTTACAGCCACGGCGGCGACGTCTACGCCCACTGGCAGACCGACCATCACGGGGCGCCGCACCGCGACTGGGCCGCGGAGATCAACGGCTGGCTCGCCGGTCTGGCCCAGGGCGGTCACGGCGCTTTCCAGTCCGGTCACCATGACCCGTACGGTCACCACGACCCCTATGCCCATGGGGGCCACGGAGGATACGGAGGGCACCATGGGGACCATCACCATGGCGGTCACCACGGCGGTCACCATGGTGGCGGGCCCGGGTGGGGCACGGTCGCGGCGGCCGGGGCGGCCGGTGTGGTGGGCGGCTTCGTCGCCGGTGAGATCGTCGAGGAGATCTTCGAGGGTGACGACGAGGGCGACGACGACTGATAGGTCCGGTCATCACGTGGTTCTGGCCGTTCGACCTTCACGCCTGGTCTCCGGTGATTCCGCAGCTCGGCCACCGGACGGTTCTGAACAGTTCTCAGATGGCTCGGTTGCCTGAACGGTGAAACGAACGTGGCCCCCGCCCGATGTGGGTGGGGGCCACGTTCGTTCTCGTGGAGGGCGGCTACGGGCGGCGCCTGCCGTACTGGCCCGCTGCCAAAGCGACGCCGACGGCGGCCAGGGCGATCTGGATGATCAGTTCGATCCAGTCGATCCCTCGGGTGCTGGCCACGCCGAGCACGGTCGCGATGGCCGTGCCGATCAGCGCGGCGATGATGCCGATCACGATGGTGAGCCAGATCGGGATGTTCTGTCGGCCGGGGACGACGAGCCGTCCGAGGACTCCGACCACGAGACCGACGATGAGGGCGGAGATTATGCCGGTCACTGCCATGGTGCGCACACTCCTGTGAGGCTGCCTCCGACCGGGGGTGGGAGGCGGTCAACCTGACACCGCGTTCAACGGCCGGACACCCCGCCGTGGTTCCCGGTGCTCTGAAGCGCCGCCGCGCGGGGCGGCGGCGCTTCAGAAGGTCATCAGGAATTCGTAGACGTTCAGCAGCGTCATCAGGATCCACAGCGCGACGGCGGGAAACCGGGTGTGTCTCCGCCAGAGACCACCCCCGCCAGGCAGAACCACGATGTTCTTCTCCCTCGATCGCGGCCCCCCTCCTACTCTGCCCGATGCGACCGGGGTTCGGGGTTAACGTTCCGCAAAGCCACGCCGTGTTCCTTCCCGTCCGTGTCCGCCCGCCGAGAACGATTTCCTGGGCCTAGCGTGTGCTCCGTCCCTCGCCGGTACGCTCGGGATATGATCCGCGGCCTTTTGAACGTCTATGACCAGCAGATGCGCGGTGTCCCTCCCAGGCCCGCGGCCGGTGTCTCCCATGAGAAGGACGGCCCGGTGCTGCGGGTCGTCGGCGAGCATCGGGGTCTGGTGACCGGCCCCCGTGACCTGGGGATCGAGGGCGCGGCGCTGGACAAACTGATCGCCAGGCAGCGCGACTTCTTCGCGGCGCGCGGTGAGGCGGTCGAGTGGAAGACCCGGGGGCACGACCACCCGGAGGACATCGTGGAACGGCTGGTCAAGGCCGGTTTCCAGGCCGAGGAGACCGAGACGGTCATGATCGGCCTGGTTGCCGAGACCGCGGCCGAGCCGGTTCTGCCCGCCGGGGTCGTCCTGCGGGAGGTCCACAGCCTCGCCGACCTGCGGCGCATCGCCGCGATGGAGTCCCAGGTGTGGGAGACCGACATGGGGTGGCTTGTCGACGACCTCGCGGCACGGCTGGCCGCCGCGCCGGACGACCTGACCGTGCTGGTCGCCGAGGCCGACGGGCAGGTGGTCTCCGCGGCGTGGCTGGCCTACCGGCCGGGCACGGAGTTCGCCTCACTTTGGGGTGGTTCGACGCTGGCCTCCTGGCGGGGCAAGGGCATCTACCGGGCGCTGGTCGCGGAGCGGGCGCGCAGGGCGGCCTCGCGTGGGGTGCGCTATCTCCAGGTGGACGCCTCCGACGAGAGCAGGCCGATCCTGACCCGGCTCGGTTTCCACGCCGTGACCACGACCACCCCCTACGTCTGGGCTCCCTGACGCCGGTCAGCGGAAGATCGCCGAGAGCACCTCGCGGGCGATCAGTCTGTGGCCGGTCGCGGCGGGGTGGTCGCCGTCCTCGGCGAGCAGGGCGGTGTCGTCGCCACCGTTCTTGAAGGGCGTGTAGAGGTCCACGTACCGGGCGCCCGCGGCGTCGGCCGACGCGGCGAGGGTCGCGTTGACCGCGCGGGTGAGGCTGTCGCTGTTGGTCACGTAGGCCGTTCCCTCGGCCCGTGCCATGGCACCGTCCATGAAGACGTTCCAGTAGCCGGTGACGAGGACGCGGGTCTCACGGCGGGGTCGCAGGGCGCGCACCCTGGCGAGGATGGCGTCCATGTTGGCGCGTAGCCGTACCAGATCGTCGTGGTAGCAGGCCAGGTCGTTGCCGGGGCCGCAGGCGTCGTCGGTGACCGTGCCGCTGTCGAAGTCGTTGGCGCCGATCGTGATGATCGTCAGGTCGGCGGCGAGCAGGGTTCGCCTGGTCGTGTCGTCGTCGAGCTGGTCGAGCAGTCCCCGGGTGGTGAGCCCCGCGGCCGCGAGGTTCTCGGTGGCGACGCCGGTGCCCTGCCGGGTGGCCAGGGCGTCGCCGACCAGGGAGACGTAGGGGTCGCAGTCGCAGGCGGACCCCGCGGGCACCGAGTCCCCGAGCCCGACGACGGTCCGCACCACGTTCTTCTCCTGCTTCTCCTTGACGACCGTACGGCTGACCGCCGTGGCCCGCACCGGGGCGGTGGTGGGGAGGTCGAGCGTGAGGCCGAGCAGGACGATCAGGAGAAGGAGGGCCGTCCGCGCGGTCCTTCGGGGATGGGGATCGTCCGTGGTCATGTCGCTCTTGTCAGGAGGAGACACCCGGCCATGCTGCACCATTTCGGTGGACAAATGAGCAAATATCCGGGTTTTTCGGGGGAAACGGGAACGGGACACCCCGTTCTTCGGAGACCCACTGTAGGGCCGTGCCGAGCACCGAGCCCCGGATGTCGTAGATCCCACACCGCCCCGGCGACCCCCGGCTCTCGGGAGAGCCGGTGACTTTCCTCACCTTCTGCTTACTCCCTGTTAAATCACCCCAGCTCAGGCCGTACGGCACGGCAGAGGCCGGTGAAGTTGGCATAACGCTTGCCTGTGAACCATCTCCCGTGTTCTCCGCTTACTCCACGACCATGGAACGCTCTGGACAAAGCGAACAGTGAGTATCGGATGGAGACCAAGGTGTCATCGGGTAACGCGGGATCGACGTGGCGTCTCCGCGGCCGGGCGATCGCCTCGGCCGCCGCGATCGTCGCGGTGACGCTGGTCGCGGCCGGCTGCTCCTCCGGCGACGACGGTGGGGCGACCCCCGACGCGCAGCGCTTCAGCGCCTCGCCCCAGGCGGCCAGTGAGATCGCCACGCCGCCCTCGGTCGATCCCGACTGGCCACGTTGGGGCTTCACCCACACCGGGATCAGCGCCAACAACGTCACCCAGCGGTTCGAACAGGACGTGAGCCAGGCGCTCTCCCCGATTCCGATGCTGCAGAACCAGCACATCATGGGCTTCGGCGCGCTCAACCCCGAGCCGCATCCCGGGGACTACTACTGGGAGGACCTCGACAGCCGGACGAACCTCATGCGGCAGTCCGGTGGCACACCCGTCATCACGCTGTGCTGCGCGCCCGACTGGATGAAGGGCGGCCCCCAGGGACCGACGGAGGAGTCGGCCTGGGCCGAGCACCTTGAGGACGCCCCCTACCCCGAGCACTTCGACGACTTCGCGAAACTGTCCGCGGCCGTCGCCGACCGGTATCGCGACGTCAAGTACTTCATGGTCTGGAACGAGCTCAAGGGATTCTGGAAGGACCACTCGAAGCCCGCCGACTACAAGGGCTACACGGAGCTGTACAACAAGGTCTACGACGCGGTGAAGAAGGTCAGGCCCGACGCCAAGATAGGCGGGCCGTACATCGGGTTCGACACCAACCGCGAGGGCACCTCCGAGCTGCGCGGGTCGTGGGGGGTCGTCAACCAGAACGTCCTGGACGCCTTCACCTACTGGTTCGAGAACAAGAAGGGCGCCGACTTCGTCGTAGTCGACGGCGCCTCGCTGACCGACGCCCACGAGCTGCTGCCCGACGCCTTCGGCGCGCTGGGCAAGTTCAGCGCGGTCACCTCCTGGCTGCGGAAGAAGACCGGGGACATGCCGATCTGGTGGTCGGAGTGGTACTTCGTCCCCGAGGACGGCACCGCGTGGCCCGCTGCCAAGCGGCTCGCCGTACAGGCCGCCTCGATGATCGAGTTCGCCAGGAGCGGCGCGGCGACCGCGCTGTACTGGAACCCGCAGGCCAAGAGCGGTGCCTGTGACGGCTGCATGTGGGACCCGAAGACCGGCGCCCTGCTGCCGACCGGCAAGCTGGTCAGCGGCTTCGCCAAATGGTTCCCCGCCGACGCCAAGCTTGAGGACGTCACCTCCTCCAACCCCGCGATCCGGGTGCTGGCCCAGCCCGAACAACTGGTGATGGTCAACACCACCGAGAAGAAGATCGACGCCACCGTGGACGGCAAGAAGGTCACCCTCCAGCCCCACGAGGTCAGGTGGAGCGCCCGCTAAAACGGATCTCCTCGTCCCGAGGAAGAAAGCCAGGGATTGCAGCGGGTCGAGCGTGAGACCTGTCTCGGCGATGAATCCGTTGACAGGTCGGAATGGTACCGCATGGGTTTGCGCTGGCTGGCGAGCTGGTCCATGTCGCTGACGGTGAACAGCTTGGTGCGCAATGCCGGCCAAACGCCTCGGCCAGATTGAGATCGGGCGCGTACGGCGACAGCCGGTGAACTCGCGGCCAGTCCTCGTGTGCGGCGATCCGCTCGCGCATCGGGATGCTGACGTGCTTGGGCACTTTGCCCCAGACTTCGCCCAGTTGGGCATGAGCGGCACTCAGTAGGGTTTGGAAGGTCTCCTCACTGAAGCCCTTGGGTTCGTTCGCGCGGCAGTGGTAGGTGAGCGTGCGGCGGGCTCAGCCGGGTGCGCTATCCAGGTTTGACACAGATTAGCGAGGCGATCGAGACCCGAGCCGCAGTAGGACACCGGCCGCCTCGGAGTGTGTCCCGTGCGGGCTCAAGTGTGGCCTTTGAGCGGTCTCAGGCATGGCCGGACTCGTCGGCGAAGACGTGCCAGAGCCCTAGGTTTTGCCAGCCGCCCCCGCCTGACCCGGGTGGCCACGCGGGCCTCATCACGGCGGATCGCTCGGTGCGCCGAGATCTGGAACGACCAGCCCAGCCGCTTGAGCGGGTTGGACATCCGCGTGGGATATAGGGATGTGGAACATGTCGGGGATCAGCATCGCGATGCGCAGAGTGATCCAGCACGGGGCGTCCCAGCCGTGCGCGGCCGCGCCCCCGTCCAGCAGTGCCCGTAGTCGGCCCAGTTGCTTGTCGGTGGGTTTGCAGCCGGTCCCGGCACCCTTGGAAATCAGCGCGTCCTTGCCACTGTGTTTCTACAGCGCACGCTATTCGTCGGCAGATTTACGGATGATGCCCAGGAGGTGGGTAGTCACGGAGAGGTGATCTTCTCGGCGAACATGTCAGCGATGCCTGGAACCCTAGCTCCTGGCGCTGCTCCCGTTCTGCTGTCGATGGCCCCACTTCTGTGGAGAATCTCATCCCTCAAGCCTGCCACCAGGGAAAGTCTGACTCAGAAAGGAGCTGGCGTTACACCACGCTCGCATTTCTTGACCGACAGAACACTATATGTCCAGAGATTTTCGAACCAACGCAAGTGGGATCACAGAAATGGTGCATCACTTACAGAAAGGCCATGCCTCAGATTTTTCTATCCAGGTAGGATTTTGGCCATTTATCATTCCTTTTATTATTCCTTTCGAATAAGAATTCCAGGCATACACCCTCTTGTAAGGCGAACAGAGGTTTTCGCCATCCAAGCCATCGGTATACAGGGCAGACACAAGGAGGGGCGAGTCGCTTTCTTTGGGGACGGCCTGAATGTAGGTTTTTCCGTTGATGATTAACTTGAACTGGTATCTGTATTCACATGATTGTGTGCGCGTGCGTGCGGCCATTCGAAACGTGACCTGTTCATCCTGGGCGAGGGTGTACTTGTGGTCGGCAAAATAATCACCTCGAAAGGAAGGTAGATCTCTGCCGTCCATCTCAATATACTGAGCGTATGGTGTTGGTTTTTCCAGATCAAAGCCCAATTTAACCGGATCCACGCTTCCCTGCGGGGCTCCATAGAGTAGAGTCCCGCTCCAAGGCGCGGAGCACTTTTTCTGCGCTTGAATACCGATAATTCTGACGCCTTTTGGATGATTTCCTTCCAGCTCTATCTCGACAGTCGCCATTTCTGCTTCCACTGCACCCAGCTTCCGCATTATCGCTTCACCGCCCTCGCTTTCCAACCCTCCTGCCGCCTCGATCTCCTTATTGACCTGAGCTAGTTGGGGTCGATCGAGAGCCGTTTTCATCACCCATGTGTGATCATCAAAGCGTTGCACGGGAGTCACTTTGGTTACGCGCAGTGGCTCTCCCGAGGGTGTCGGGGAGACAGGGGCCGATGGAGCAGGCGTTGTCTCAGGTGTGCCACCATCTAGGCCGAGCAGCTTTTCACCGTAGCCTTGCACGAACGCGAAGACCAGACCCACAAGGCTGGTCGCGATCGTTGCGGGCAAGCCCCACTTCTCCCACCAGGGCTTGGTGGCGCGGGTACTGCGTGGAGACTTCTTCTTCGTGCGCGCCATAGGGCCTCACTCGACAAGTCGTCCTTGGCCGGGGACTATCAATATAGCAAGCCTGCCTGGAGAAGGCTGCCCAAAACTGATAGTAGTGCGTGCGAGTCGACTCGTTTCCTTGCTGTGCGTAACGGGTGTTTCTGCCTGTGCGGCAAGTCTGCCTTCCCTCCTCATGATGGCGGCGAGTTAGACAGGCGAAGCCAATTTTTGGATGCTATTGCAATAAGCTCGACTGCCGGGCAAGAACTCTCCGCCAGAGAGATGCTTTCCTCTAAGCTGGGCACCAGCGAAGAAAGCACAGCTAAGCGAGATTTCAAACATTGACATCTCGACGAAGAACGAGTCGATGAATCGGCCGCCCCGAGCCTTTGACCTCACCCGGCTGCCCGCGCAGGACTAAGACCCGGTACATCAGCCGAGCACGCACCACCCGGTCACCGCTACCCGTCCATACCCTCTGCCTGTCACCCTCGCCACCGGAGTGCGATCGCACGGCGCCCAGCCGGTCGTTCTGGGCGTCCTCAGGTTCTACCTAAACTCGTCTTCCCAATACAGTCAGGCGCCCATGTCAAGCGCCGCCTCTTTTATCACCGGCCATTGCTCGGCGGCCCACGACTCGATCACCCCCTCGCCGCACTCAACAGCCCGCCGCGCCGGGAAGCGATTGGCCGACGTCCGGCTCATTCGAAACTACCGCGCCACCTCCAGTTCAGGCACTCCTTGCGCGAACGACTCTGCGGTTTCAAATCCCGCCTGGCACGGTCCGCGGCGGTCAGCCTGCCGCCCTTGGAATACCTCATGCTTCGGAATAGTCGATCTCCATAAGCCATCACCGGCCGCCCCTGGTACACCGGCCTTTTCAACGACATGCCGTACAGGGTCATCCGAGGCGGGTCGGTGGGGTGTGGACCTGTTGGAAGATCACCGAGGTCTTGAAGCCGACGATCTCGCGGCGTTTGCTGAGGCGGTCCAGCAGGAAGGCGTGCAGGTGGTCGAGGTCCTGGACGGCGACGTGGAGCAGGAAGTCCTCGTCCCCCGCCACGACGAAGACGCTGAGCACCTCGGGCAGGGCCGCCGCCGTGCGCTGGAAGGTGTCGATGACCTCCCGGCTCGGCGGGCGCACCCGGACGGAGATCATCGCCTGGGTGCCCCGGTTGAGCGCGGCCGGGTCGATGTCGGCGTGGTAGCCACGGATGACGCCGCGCCGGGTGAGGGAGCGGACCCGCTCCAGACAGGTTGAGGGGGCGACGCCGAGCTGTCTGGCCAGTTCCCTGTTCGACTGCCGCGCATCCGTCTGGAGAAGACGGACTATCTCCGAATCAAGTTCGTCCATCCCTCGATCATCGCGCGTTTTCCGGCCGAACGTTCGGTGACGACGCTGATCAACCGTGCACATGACTAGTTTCTGGCGCTATGACAGGACACAGGCTTGGCGCCTGGCAGGGAACGGCGTTGCTGGTCGGAGCGGTTCTCGGGCCGGGGATGCTGGTGCTCCCCCACCTCGCGGCCGTCTCGGCGGGACCCGCCTCGGTGCTGGCGTGGGCCGGGCTGCTCGCGCTGAGCGTGCCGGTCGCGGCCACGTTCGCGGCGTTGGGCACGCTTCGCCCCGGCGGCGGCGGGGTCGCGGCGTTCGTGCGACCGGTGTTCGGGCCACGGGCCGAGGCGGTGGTCGGCTGGTGGTTCTACGGCGCGGTTCCCCTGGGCACGCTGGCCGGGGCACTCGTCGGCGGCAGATACGTGGCGGCGAGTCTCGGGGGTGGCTCCGGCCTGGCGAACGCTGTGGCGGGAGCGCTGCTCGCGGGGGCGTTCGCGGCCAACGCGGCGGGGCTGCGGGTCTCGGGACGGCTGCAGCTCGTCATGGTGCTGACGCTGGTCGGGCTGCTGGCGGTCGCCGTCGTGGTCGCCGCCCCCTCGGTCTCGACCACCCACTTCACCCCTTTCGCCCCGTACGGCATGGCCGGGGTCGCCGACGCGGCCGGGGTGCTGCTGTTCGCGGTCGTCGGCTGGGAGGCGGCCAGCCACCTGTCGGGTGAGTTCGCCGACCGGCGGCGCGGTCTCGTCCGGGCGACCCGGATCACGCTGGCCGTGGTCGCGGTGCTGTATCTAGGCGTGGCGGTCGTGGCCACGGGCACCGGCGCCACGGGGAGCCCGGTGCCGCTGACGGCCCTGCTGGAGACGGGAGTCGGACCCGTGGCGCGGCCGGTCACCGGGGTGCTCGCGCTGCTGCTGACGTTCGGCGCGGTCAACACCTACATCGCGGGAGCCGCCCGCCTCGGTGCCGCCCTGGCCGCCGAGGGCGCGCTGCCACGCCGCTTCGCCGACCCGGCCGGTGGGGTACGGCGGAGCCTGGCGCTGCTGGGCGCGTTGACGGGTGGGGTCGCGGCCGTGGCGCTGGTTTCCGGGCTGGACGTCGATCCGTTGATGCGGGCCACCTCCGCGTGTCTGGCGGCGGTGACGACGGCGGGCACCGCCGCCGCGATCCCGACGCTCACCGGGAGCCGCCGGGCGGTCGCCGTCACGGCGACGGTCTTCTCGGGGGTGGCCACGGCGTTCTGCGGGTGGTATCTCCTGGTCCCGCTCACCCTGGCCCTGGCGGCGCTCGCCGTACTCGGACTGCGGGTTCGCGTGGCGACGACCTAGGGTGGGTCTTCGCCGTTGCGAGGATCGTCCAGGTGGACGCGCCGCCTAAGCGACTGCCCCAGGCGTAGAACACGCCTAGGGCAGTTCGCGGGAGGTGGAGGCGAGGACGCGTTCCTGGGCGCGGGCTCCGCGTTCCTCGGTACGGCGGCGGCCACCCGGCAGGGCTCCGAGCACGCGGTAGCGGAGGGTGTTTCCGACGAACGCGAGGACGAGCGCCCAGGGCAGGCGCACCGGAAGCCCGAGGTCACGCATGCCGGACAGGCCGAGGAACGCGGTGAGCATGCTCAGGGTGCGGGCACGCTCGTAGCGCTGGTGCAGGCGCTCGACCAGGGCGTTCCGGTGGCCGAAGGCGCGCATGCGCTGGGTCTCGACCGCCGCGCGGGCCAGGGTCCGTCCCGCCTCCGTCTGGCCTCCCGCGGACAGCAGGATGTGGTAGTTCAGCCGGTGCCGCACGCTCTCCACGTCCGTGAGGAAGTCCGGCGCGACGCCCATCAGCCAGCCGACGTAGCGCCACAGGTGCATGAGGTCGTCGCGCTGCCGACGGCTGAGGGGCACGCCGAGCCCGAGGCAGCCCAGGATCACGGTGCTGTCGAAGAGGCCGAGCGTTCCCGCCTGGTCGGACTGGTTGATCGGCAGTCCCCAGCGCCCGCTGTCCCAGCTCGGCTCGAAGCGTGCGTTGACCAGGGCGTGCATCGCCCGCACGTGGACGGTCAGCCGCCAGCCCTCGGCGCCGGGGCGCAGGCCACCGGCCCTGGTGACCTCGTGGGTCCACTTCTGGGTCTCGGCAAGGCGCCCGAGCGTGTTCTCTCCGCCGAGACCGTCGGTGAGCACGAGGAGGTCGGCCGGTCCGCCGAAGCGGTAGCCCCCGATCAGCGACAGTTGCAGGAGCACGTCGTTCGCGTTGCTCCCGAGATAGCGGAAGGCCGCGGCCCCCCGCTCGACCCGTTCCCAGTCCACCCATCCGGGCACCGTGGTCAGCTCGGCCATGAACCGTTCGAGCGCCGGGGGCAGGTCGTCGGCCAGGTGGGGCGCGTCGCGCAGGGCGGCGGCCACCTGTCGGTGGGAGACCCGGCCGGGGTCGCCGGGCGGAAGGCGCATCGCCCCGGCCAGGGCTGCACCGAGTTCGTCGCGTTCCATCAGGGCGGCGCGGAGCCGTTCCATGAGCGACTCGTCGATCTCGGGGCTGACGTGGGCGAGCCGGAGCAGGGGGCGGGAGATGGCCCGGCCGCGCCGCTCGGCCTCCCGGAAGCGGGTGGGGGCCATACCTCCATTCATAATGCGAGAAATCACCCGCACAAAATCCGCATATATCCGGAAAGCGCCTCAGCAGGATCGATCCGCTGAACCGGTCTGGGATCACGAGGCCTTCGCCCACCCGGCCCTGTCCGTGGCCGGGGAGGGCGACTGCGGCTAGCCGCGCTTGGGCCAGATGGGGCCCTGGTCGGTCCAGACGACACCCCTGTTGTGGCAGAGGCAGAAGGGGTGGCCCACGGGGTCGGTGTAGACGCGCCAGCCGTAGCCGTCGGAGCCGATGGAGTCCTGCTGCAGGGACGCGCCGAGGGCCAGGACGCGGCTCTGCTCGGCCTCGATGTCGTCGACTTCGAAGTCGAGGTGGAACTGCTTGGGGTGCTCGCTGTCGGGCCACCGTGGGGCGCGGTAGTCCTCCACCCGGATGAAGGCCAGCTCGATCTCACCGAACCGAATACCGGCCCAGCTCTCGTCGCTGCCCTCCTTGACCGGGTGACCCGTCACCTCGGAGTAGAAGGCCGCCAATTTCATCGTGTCCGGGCAGTCGATGATGAAGTCGGTGAGTCGCAGCATCCCGCGATCCTGTCACAAGATCAAAAGCCGGACTTTGAGGCAGACACTAAGGCAGGGGTTCGGCGAAGGCCCAGTGTTCGACGAGTTGGCCGTCGCGGACGCGGACCATGTCCATTCCGTGGATCTCGAAGCGCTCGCCGGTCGGGGTCTGGCCGAAGAAGTCTCCGGTGTGGGTGCCTCGGATCGTGTAGCGGTTGGCGACCCATTCGCCGTTCTCCACGCTGTGTTCGGTGACCACCTCCAGGTCGGGGCAGCCGGTCAGCATGTGCTCCCACTTGCGTCGCCAGTCCTCCCGGCTGACGTGCCTGCCCTGGTCGAGCGAGTCGGATGCGATACGGCGCAGGCCCGCGTCCAGGTCGTTGTCCTCGCGGGCCGCGATGATCGCCCTCACCACGGCCGCAGGTCCCTCGGTCATCCGCTCTCCCTCATAAATGGGGACATGTCCCCGTTTCCATGGAAAGGAAGATACGGGGACTCGTCCCCGGTTGGCAACTAGGATGGGGAGGTGACTTCTCGACCTCCGCGTAGGGCGGACGCGCAGCGCAACTACGATCGCCTGCTGGCCGCCGCGGAGACCGTGCTCAACGCGCAGGGGGCGGGCGCCTCACTCGACGACATCGCCAAGGTCGCCGGAGTCGGCAACGCCACCCTGTACCGGCATTTCCCGACTAGGGAGAAGCTGATCGAGGCCGTCTACGACCGACGGATCCGGGCGCTGTGCGACGCCACGGAGAAGTGGGCGGCGGCGGGGCGGCCCGGCGAGGCCCTGGTCGGCTGGCTGCGCGAGGTGGTCGTCCACATCACCGAGAGCCGGGTGCTCGGCGAGGCGTTCATGGCCGCCTACCAGGGACCGGCCGACGCCGAGCCGCCGCAGATCACGGCCTGGCACCGGTCCGTGCGCGAGGCCGCCGCCCCGCTGCTGGCGGCGGCCCAGGAGGCGGGAGCCGTACGGCCCGGCCTCGGTGTGGCGGAGTTGGTGGCGCTCACCACCGCCGTGGCCCGCGCGGGAACCCCGGAGCAGGCGGCCGGTTTCCTCGACCTCCTGCTCGAAGGGATCGTCCCGCGATGAGCGGGCCGGGGCTCAGCGGGGGCGGTTGGCGTCGGGTGTTCCCGCGGGGCCGATCGGGACCGGCGACAGCGGGGTGAACAGCTGCGTCATCAGGCTCCCGGCCGTGACGGCCTCGCTCTCCGAGGGGGCGGTGATCGTCACCCTGGTTCCCCAGGCGCGGTAGCGGGTGTCCACCACGGCGTGTTCGGTACGGCGGACCGGCTTGCCCTTCTCCCCCAGGTTCACGGTGGTCTTCTGGCTGGTCTCGGTGACCAGGCGGACGGGGAGCTGGTCGGTGCCGACGAAGAGCCGGTAGGAGAGCTTGCGCACGTCCATCTCCCAGGGCCGCTCGCCGTACAGCTCCCTCCTGGTGATCGTGCCCTGGTACTCCCCGGGTCTGGGGCTGACGGCCTTGGCGATCAGTTTCTTGAGAACCGTCACATTGAGGACGTCCAGGAACTGACTGCCCCGCTGGTCCTCCTCACCCCAGGTGACGTCGCCGCCGAACCTGAGCCAGTCATCGGCTCCCCTGTCCGGCCTCAGGCCGGAGACGTAGGTGTGGCGGCCCACCTTGATCGTGTGGATGGGGGTCCGCAGCCGCTCCAGGTCCTTCTCGGAGAAGAACTTCTCGGCCTCCGGGGAGATCTGGCCCCTGGAGACGAGGTCGTAGTCCGTGTTTCCGGCCCGTCCGAATCCGACCGACCCCGTGGTCTTGACGGAGAAGGTGCCTTTTATCCCCGTGTAGGTGGCCCGGGCGGTCTCCGAGATCAGGACCCCACCTCCCGGGACGAGTTGGGCCTTCACGCTCTCGACGGGACGCGGGACCGGGGCGGCCTGGGCTTGGGCCTGGCCGCTGCCTGCGACGACGGCGGCCGCCGCCGAGGCGGCGACCGCGATGGCGAGACGTCTCATGATATTTCCCCCTGTATCAACAAACAGGGGAAAGATCATCCTGGACTGTGATCACGGGATGATCACGAATACCCGCCCAGGGCCTCCCCGCGAAGGCCCTGGGCGGGTGAGATCAGAAGACCTGCTGGATGACGCTCTCGCCGTCGCCGACGATCTTGCGGAAGCGGCGGGTCAGCTCGATCGCCTCCTCCTTGGAGCGCACCTCGACCAGGGCGAACCCGGCGACGGCCTCCTTGGCCTCCGCGAACGGGCCGTCGGTCACCGTGATCTCGTCGCCGGAGGAGGTCACCCGCACGCCTCCCGGCTCCAGGCCCCCGGTGGCCAGCAGGACGCCCGCCGCCGTCAGCTCCTCGACGAAGGCCGCCATCTCGGCGTAGAGGCGCTCGTCGGGGGCGGCGTCGGTGGGCTTGGTGGTCATCAGGTAACGCATGTCTTACCTCTTCTGTTCGGTGTGCTGTTCCATTCTCCGCCCCTACGTCGAACAACCGATGTGACAGGGAATGGCAGCGTTCCCTGTCACATCGCCCAGACGACGTGTCAGCGAACAAGCCCCGCAGAAAGGCCAAGGACATGACCGCCGTCCAGCTCCCCCGCACCACCGCCTCCACCGCCGCCTCCACCGCCAGCCCCCGCGCCCTGCTCACCTGCCTGGCCGTCGCCTCTCCCCTGTGGGCGGCCGTCTCCCTGGCCCAGGCCGCGACCCGCGAGGGCTTCGACCTGCTCCGCCACCCGCTGAGCGCGCTGAGCACCGGTTCCCTCGGCTGGCTGCAGATCGCCAACTTCCTGCTCGCCGGGGCCCTCACGGTCGCCGGGGCGAGCGGTCTGCGCCGCGCCCTGGAAGGCGGCCCCGGTGGCCGGTGGGCGCCACGCCTGGTCAGGGCCTACGGCCTCGGCATGGTCGCCGCGGGTCTCCTCGTCATGGACCCCGCCGACGGCTTCCCGGTCGGCACGCCGTACGGCATGCCGCAGGTGATGAGCTGGCACAGCTACGGCCACATGGCGGCGGGCACGGTCGCCTTCGGCACGTTGATCGCGGCCTGCTACGTCCTGGGGCACCGCTTCGCCCGCACCGGTGAGCGCGGACTCGCGGTGGCCTCCCGGGTCGCGGGCACGGCCCTGCTGGTCGGTGACCTGTGGGCCATGACGGGTGGTACGGCGGGCTCCCTGACGCTGGCCGTCGGCGCCATCACCGCGATGCTCTGGGTCTCCGTGGTCGCCGTCCGCTGCCGGTGAGAACCACCGGGAGGAGAAACCGCGGCCCACGCGGAAGACATGGGCCGCGGTTTCCGCATTTCCCCGGGCGACCACCTCTGGACCGCCCCCGTGGCACATTGCGAATGTACCCATGAATTGAATTCCGACGTATACGCATTTCTCCTGATATCTAGGGTCGTTTTTGGCATGCATCCTTTGTCGTGTCGCCCGAAGAACCGGCGACGACCGCGGCCTCGGCCCGGGATGTCCCACTGGAGGAGGAGCCATGAAGCCGACCACGAAGATGAAGAAGATCACTGTCCGTCGCGCCGGCGACGTCCGTCTGACCAGCGCCACGTGCTCCTGCCCTTACCCCCAGGCCAACTAGGAGCCACCGGGTAACGGAACGAGGCTGTGCGCACCGGTTGTGCGCACAGCCATCCGGCCGGGCCGTACGGCGGAAAGGTGAGGGTCGTGGACGACGTCAGGATCGCTTTCCACGAGCTGAGCTTCGTCCCCGAGGGGGACGAGGTGGTGGTCGGCAGGGTGGACGCGGACTCCTACGCGGTGCTGCCCGGCGACGGCGCCGCCCTGCTCATGGAGATGGCCCGGGGCATGCCGCCGGAACGCGCAGCGCGGTGGTACGAGGACACCTACGGCGAACAGGTCGACATCGACGAGTTCCTGGAGACGCTGCACGAACTGGGGTTCGTCCGCTCCGACGGCTCTTCGGAAAAGAGCGCTCCCGAAAGACCTCTGCCGCTCCGGTGGCTGGGAGAGGCGGCCTTCTCGCCGCTCGCCTGGGTGCTCTACGGCGCCGTGTTCTGCGTGTGGCTGTTCACCGCCGTGAACAACCGCGACCTGCTGCCCAGCCCCCACCACATCTTCTTCGCCGACTCGCTGCTCGTCGTCCAGTTCGGCATCATCTTCGGGCAGTTGCCGCTGGTCTTCCTGCACGAGGCGTTCCACATGCTCGCCGGGAGGCGGCTCGGGCTGCGCAGCAGGCTCAGCATCAGCAACCGCTACCTGTACATCGTCTTCGAGACCCAGATGAACGGCCTGCTGAGCGTCGAGCGCCGCAAACGCTACCTGCCGTTCCTGGTCGGGATGGTGTGCGACGTCGTCGTCTTCGGCCTGCTCGGGCTGGCCGCGCACCTCACCAGGGCCGACGACGGCACCTTCTCACTGACCGGGCGGGTCTGTCTCGCGCTGGCCTTCACGGTCCTGATGCGCTTCGCCTGGCAGTTCCAGCTCTACCTGCGCACCGACCTCTACTACGTGTTCGCGACCGCGCTCAACTGCCACGACCTGCACAACGCCAGTACGGCACTGCTGCGCAACAGGATCTGGCGGCTGCTGCGGCGTCCCGAACGGCTCGTGGACGAGGAGCAGTGGACCGAGTACGACCGCAGGGTCGGCCGGTGGTACGGCCCCTTCATCAGCCTCGGCATCCTGGCCATGCTGCTCATCACCGTGTTCGGCTCGCTGCCCGTGGCGGTGCAGTACGTCCAGACCGCCCTGCGGAGCATGAGCGGCGGAGTGGGCACCCCCGCCTTCTGGGACGGGGCGCTGGGACTGCTGATCCTCGTGAACTGGTTCGTCACCCCGGCCTATCTCGCCCGGCGCAAGCGCCGCCAGGCCCGTCAGAACAGCGCGCGGACGGTCGCCGAGCCGGTAACCAGCAAGGGAGTGAACTAGAGATGCCTGCCCACCTGAGGATCGTCGGCGAGCGCCGTACCGACCGCTCGCGCCGGGCCACCGAGGAGCCGTACGGCGAGCGCGCCGTCGTCGCCGGGTGCCACCAGCGGCTGCGCGGTCCCTACACGGGCGTGGACACGCTGCTGCGCGCCATGCTCCCCGAGGCGTACGGCCGCTGGCCCGAGCTGGTCGAGCGGCACCGGGTCGAGCTGCTCTACGGCGTCCCCGAGCTGGCGGAGCTGGTCGGGGAGGCGCCGCAGCAGCTCGCCTTCAAGGGGCCGTTCGAGGAGCGCACCCGCTTCTACGGCTCGCAGATGATCCGGTGCATGAACCAGGGCATCGTGACGTTCCTGAACGAGCACGCGCGGCGGCTCGCCGAGGCAGGCGACCCGTCACTCCTGGTGGTGTTCGAGGACGCGCACGCCGCCGAGTCCTCGACGCAGGAGCTGATCGCGCTGCTGCTGCGCAGGGCGGACCCGGAAAGGCTGCGGGTCCTCGTCTGCACGACCTCCACGGCCGCTCTGACGGAGGAGCTCGAAGGGGCGCTGGCCCGCCACGCGCTGAGCGTGCACGCCGTACCCGGCGAGCGCTCCCTCGACGGGCGCTCCGCGGAGGAGCTGGTCAGGGCCCACGTCATGGCCGACGGCATCGGTGACGACCCGGCCGAACTCGCCGCCTACGAGGCGGCGGACCCCGAGTTCGTACGGCGGCTGCACGACCTGCGCGCCGAGGAGCTGTCCGTGGGCGCGGACGTGGGGACCAGGATGGGCGCGATCCCCTACCACCGTGAGCGCGGCGCCGACCCCGGTGGGCTGGGGCGGGAGGCGCTCACCGACGGGCTGCGGATCAGCGCGGAGATCGGCTTCTCCGCGATGACCCTGGACATGGGGCTGCGCGGCAGGGCGGTGACCGACCCGGTCGCCCACCCGGACGACTTCCGCCGCTTCACGGCGCTGGCGGCCAACGCGCTGGTGCCGCTGCACCGCCTTGAGGAGTCGTTCGACCTCTACATGGACCTGCGCAGGCGCTACACCGACCCCAACGCGCACATGATCTCCAGCTACGGCATCGCCATGCTGTACACCCGGTTCTTCTCGCCCCGCGACCACGAGACGGCGCTGGCCTGGCAGAACAACGCGGTGGCCATCGCCGCCCTGCTCCCCGACGCCAGGGAGCGCACCCTGCGCCAGGTGTTCAACGACAACGCGCTCGCGCTCATCGAGATGCACCGGGGCAACCTGGAGCACGGCCTCGACCTCATCCGGGTGGGCATCGAACGGCTCGACGCCATGCTTGAGCCGGACGAGTGGGTGGTGCACCGCTCCCAGCTCCTCTACAACAGGACCCGGCTGCTGGCCGCGCTCGGCCGGGTCGACGAGGCCTACGCCGACTTCACGGTCCTGATCGAGATGGACCCGTACTACACCGACTACCTCTGCGAACGGGCCAAGATCTCCCGCAGGCGGGGTGACCTCGACGCGGCGCTCGCCGACTACGACCGGGCCGTCACCATGGCGCCGCCCTTCCCCGAGCTGTACTACAACCGGGGCACCGCCCGGCTCGACGCGGGTGACGTGGAGGGCGCGCTCGCCGACTTCGACTACGTGCTGGAGATGGAACCGGACGACGTGGCGACCCGGATGCGACGCGCGGAGGTGTTCCTCGGCCTCGGGGACTTCGAGGCGGCGGAGGCCGACGTCGTGGCGGGCCTCGACCTGCGGCCCACCGATCCTGAGCTGCTGTGCATGCGCGGCACGGTCGCCCTGGAGCGCGGCGACGCCGAGCGGGCCGCCCGGCTGCTGGACACCGCGCTCGACGCCGACCCCGGTTACGCGGCGGCGCTGGTCAACCGGGCGGTCGCGCACTTCGAGCTGGGTCACCCACGGGCCGCCGTCGAGGACCTGACCCGGGTGCTCGACCTGCTCGGCCCCGACCCCGACGTACTGCTCAACCGTGGCCTGGCCCACGAGGCGGCGGGCAGCGCCGACCTGGCGCTGCGAGACGTGGAGACCGCGCTCGAACTGCCCGGCGCCGACGTGGCCGAGCTCGAACCCGTTCGGGAGCGGTGCCGGCGGCAGCTCTCCGGGGTGTGACCGGCCGCGCCACCGGCGGGGGTCACGGGGGACCGGCGACGATGCCGAGGCGCTGCGCGAGCAGCACGGCGTTGACCCGGTCGCACACCCCGAGCTTGCGGTAGAGCCGCTCCTGGTGCTTGGTCACCGTACGCGGGGAAAGTCCTAGTTTGCGGGCGATGGCGACCGCGCTCAGGCCCGCGCAGAGCAGGCGCAGCACGTCGTGCTCCCTGGGCGTGAGCCGTACGTCATGGGCGGGCTCCGCGGTCCTGGTGATCGCCGTGTAGGGCCTGACCAGCGTCTCCAGCGCCTCAAGCTGCGCCTCGTCCAGTACGGCCCCGCCGGAGCCGATCAGCCCGGCCAGCCACTCCCCGGCCGAGTCGGGGGTCACGTCCCAGCACCACAGGTCCTCGTGGCGGGTGAACACCCCCAGCTTCGGCCCGTTCCCGGCGAGCTCGCGCGCCAGGTCCTGCCCGCCGTGGGAGGCGGCCCACAGCAGGCGCAGCGTGTCGGCCGCCACGGGGCCTCCCGGCCCTGGATAGTCGCCGTCGCCTCCGGGACCGTCGGTCTCCGTCCGTGCGAGCGCTGACTCGTTCACCGTCATCGTCGCGGCGAGCATGGCGAGCAACATCGAGACCATTCGATGCACCCGTTCTCCTCCTTGCCTGATGAATTGCCTTTGGTGAATGCCCCCCGGTGCTTTTTCCTTCGCCAGAGCTCCACTTCTAACCCAGTTCCGGCCCCCCGGCCATATCGCGGGTTGATTTGGGGGCCAAATGGGGGCCGCGCTTATTCCACCTTCCGTGAAAGGGGTTTGTCCCGAGCCGGGACTCACCACGGACTAATCTGGTTTCCGGTGAATCCCGGTGAGGAGGGCGTTGCGGTGGGGCACGCGGTCGCGACGGCGGTGACGTATGTCTGGCTCGGCATGGTGGTGGCCATCTCGTTCGTCGAGGCGCCGCTGAAGTTCCGCGCCCCCGGGGTGAGCCTCGCGATCGGGCTCGGCATCGGCAGGCTCGTCTTCAGGGCGCTCAACACGGCCGAGGCCGTCTTCGCGGTGGTCGTGCTGGTCACGGTCGTCACGGGGGCCCTGCCGTACGGCGCGGCGGTGGCCGAGGGGGTCGCGATCGTGGCGCTCGGCGCGCAGCTGGCGACGGTACGGCCCCGGCTGACCCGCCGTTCGGACCTGGTGATGGCCGGGCACGAAGCTCCCCGCTCGCACGCGCACCACGCCTACATCGCCCTGGAGGCCGTCAAGGTCGTGGCCCTGCTGACCGCCGGGGTCCTGCTCCTCAGCTGACCGGTCGCCGGATGTCGAGATCGTGGTTCCGGCTCCGTCCCCGGGGACACGACAGCCGTGACGAAGGGGAACCACCATGATCGAACGAATGGACAACGTCAGCATCATCGTCGAGGACCTCGACGCCACCGTCGCGTTCTTCACCGAGCTCGGCATGGAGCTTGAGGGCAGGGCGATGATCGAGGGAGCCTCGGCGGCCCGTGTCGTCGGGCTCGACGACGACATGCGGTCCGAGATCGCGATGATGCGCGTCCCCGGCGGCCACGGCAGGCTTGAGCTAACGAGGTTCCACGCCCCGGCCGTGGTCCGCCCCGAGCCGGAGAGGAGGCCGGTGAACACGCTGGGAGCCCACCGCGTCATGTTCGCCGTCACCGACATCCACGACACCGTCGCCCGGCTGCGGACCCACGGCGCCGAACTCGTCGGCGAGGTGGTGCGCTACGAGGACACCTACCTGCTCTGCTACCTCCGCGGCCCCTCGGGCATCATCGTCGCCCTGGCCGAACAGCTCAACCGAGCAGTCTGAGGATCTCCTCGGCGACCAGGCCGGGTTCGTCCTGGGGGACCATGTGGCCGGAGCGTTCGGCCAGGACGTGACGGCCCATGGGCTGGGCCTCGGCGAGCCTCCTGTGGGCCGCGACCAGTTCCGGGCGGAAGCGCCTCTCCAGCTTGCTCGGGGCGAGCGCGCCGCTGATCACCGTGACGGGGACCGGGGGCAGCGTGATCTCCGAGGCGCGCAGGCGGGCGAAGCCCTCGGGGAGCGCGGCGTACTCGGCGCGGGTGGCGCGCAGCTCGGACGCCCTGGTCATCTCGGCCAGCGCCTCCCGCCGCATCTCTTTGGGGAACAGCGCGAGGATGCGACGCACCTCCTTCGGGACGATCTTTACGCCGAGCCCGGCCAGGCCGATCGTGACCGTCTGCACGGCCAGGGACAGGGCCCGGACGCTGCGCCAGTAGTAGAAGGGCAGGTCCTCGACGGCCTGGTCGATGAGCACGAGCCCGGCGACCCGCCCGGGGTTGGCGGCGGCGTAGGCGCGGAGGATCGGCCCGCCCAGGCTGTGCCCGGCCAGGACGTAACGCTCCTCGCCCAGGTGGTCCAGGAGGCGTCCCAGGTCCTCGACCATGCGTTCCAGGTCGCGGCGGTGCCGGTCGGGGGTGCTGCGGCCGAGCCCAGCCCGGTCGTAGGCGACGACCCGGGTGCGTTCGGCGACCAGGGGCATGACCAGGCCCCACTCGACCCGGGAGGCCCCGAGTCCCGACTCCAGGACGACGACGGGCCGTCCCTCTCCCTGGCTGAACCCCTGGCTGACGTAGTGCAGCCGCCGTCCGTCCGGCAGGGGCGCGTACCCCGGGTCTCCGAAGACGCTAGGCATTGACGTTCTCCTCCCGGACGGGAATCAGATCAGCACGGATCGTACGGGCCGTCGAGGCGATGAGCAGCCCGGCGAGCAGTCCGGGCAGGGCGATCGAGGCCACCGCCCCCGCCGTACCGTACGTTCCCTCGACGGTGCTCAGCAGCGCGGCCCCGGTCAGGCCGCCGATCGCCAGCCCAACCCCGAACAGGCTGGCCATGTAGCTGCGCCCCCCGGGACCGGTGACCGCGATCATGATCAATGTGATCATTGGGACGATCATCGGCGTCAGGACCAGCCCCACGAAGAAGGCCAGCAGGGTCAGGGGCAGCACGGGGGCCGACGCGCCCGCCGCGAAGGCCAGCGCCGAGCAGGCGATGATCCTGGCGGCCACGATCGGCACCCTCCCGGGGTCGGCCTGGAAGATCGCGTCGAGCCTCCGTCCGAAGGCGACAAGCGCGACGATGGCCCCGGCCGAGCAGCACGCCGTGAACAGGCCACGGGCGTCGGTCTCCATGCCCCAGCGTTCCTTGAGGTGGACCGACAGGAACGTCGCGGCCGGAACCAGGAGCATGCCGTAGGCGACGAAGGCCGCGAAGACCCGGCGCAGCGTCCGCGAGCGCAGCGGGTTCCCGCCCGGCGTCACCTCGTCGTGCCGCCCGATCCCCGGGTCGCGCAGCCGCAGCGCCGACAGGCAGCCGAGCAGCGACAGCACCCCGAGCACCGCGTAGACCGCCCGCCAGTCCAGGCCGAACCAGCCGGAAAGCGCCGAGACCGTCAACGGGCTCAGGATCGCCCCGGCGGGCATGGCGGCGCCGTACAGGGCGAGGACTCTTCCCCGGACGGCGGGCGGGTAGATGTCGGCGAGCAGCGGGGAGTGCAGCGCGATCTGGCTGCCGTTGGCCAGCCCGCTGACCAGCAGCAACGCGCCCAGCGTCCAGATGTCCCCGGCGAAGGAGATCGCGAGGGTGGACACGCTCCAGACCAGGCCGGTGACGATGGAGACGAGGGCGCGGATCGGACGGCCCCTGACCACGGTCGCCATCAGGAACGGCGCGACCCCCACGGCCAGGAGTTGGATCGCGAGCAGGGAGGTGAGGGCGCCGGTCGAGACGCCGAACGAGGCGGTGATGTCCGGGGCCAGCACGCTGAGGGCCTGGTTCACGAACGCGTCGGTGATCGCCAGCATGCCGACGGCGACGACGGGATAGAGCCTCATGCGGGCCTCACGACGGGTCGAAGACGATCGGTTTGACCTCGCCACGGCTGTAGAGCGCGGCCTGGCCGGGCATCGCGACGCTCCACGAGCGCATCCCGTCCTTGTCGAGGGCGACGATCCGCAGGCAGGGTCCCCCGGCGAAGGCCGTACCCCCCGCGTAGTAGGTCGAGCGCAGCGACACGTCGAGCCCGATCGCCCCACCCCGGCCCGGCACCCCGGTCGGCAGGCGGTATTCCTCCCCATAGGCCTTGTGGTCCTCGCAGGTCTGGGAGACCGCGTCGAGGAGGTCGCCGTCGTCAGGGATGCGCTCCCGCCAGGCGACCCAGGCCGTGGCGTCCGCCGAGTCCGGGGCGGCGTGACCGTCGAAGGCGAGCAGCCGGTGCAGCAGCCGCCGATGCTCGGGGGGCCAGCCGCTGACCCGCTCCGGTTCGGCGGAGGCGGCCTCACGGAGCCTCGCCTGCCAGTCCCCGGTGTCCGGCCACCTGTCGTCGAGCGCCCAGGCGGTCACCTCCGCCAGGCTCACGGCGAAGGCCCGGGGCAGCAGTTCGGCGAGGCGCCTGCCCCGGCTGGTGTCGCGCCCAGGCTCGTCGTTGAAGACGTCCGGGTGCCAGCGCTCCGGCGCCAGGGCCGCATCGGGGGTGACGGTGTCGGGGGCCGTGTTGCAGTTCTGCAGGTAGCCGGAGGCGGGGTTGACGATCTGCACCAGGTCCTCTGCGGGCCTGACGCCAAGCCAGCCGGTGGCCGAGGTGTTGCCGTCGAGCACCCCGCCGCCCTGCCCCGGGCGTCTGAGCGGCACCCGGCCCGTGCGCTGGTAGAGGCAGTCACCCGAGGCGTCGGCGGCCAGCACGTTCTGCGGCGGGAACGCGCACGCCCCGAGCGCCGCGCGCAGCTCACCCACGTCGCGGGCGCGCACCATCGCCGCGAACTGCCGCTCCGTCTCCCCCGCCCTCCCCATGTACGGCGTGCACACCACGTAGACCGCCTCGGCGTCCCTGGCCAGGACGGGCGCGACGACGCCGTTGTGCACGACGTACTCGTGCCCGTCGTGCCGCAGGACCTCCCTGGGCTCGCCGTCGTGGAGGTAGCGGTCGCCCTGGACGGCGATCTGGTAGGCGTCGGAGACCCTCGGTCCCCCGGTGGTCAGCCCCCAGGCGCAGGTCCGGTTGTGGGCCAGCGGCGGCAGCATGGCCCCCAGGAAGCAGAACCCCGCGTAGTGCAGGTCCCCGGCCCTGACGACCGCCTCGTGCATGGCGAACGCGCCGCCGAAGGGCAGGTGCGGGTCGCTGACCACGAACGTCTCGCCGCTCCCGGTCCGCCACGGCCTGACCACCCAGGCGTTCGAGCCGAGCGGGGCGTAGCCGACGTCCTTCTCCGAGGCCGGGGCGTTCGAGAGCACCCCGGCCGCGCGCAGCGCCTCGACGCCGTCGGTGATGATCCAGAACAGCATGACCATCCGGTTGACGCCGATCGGCAGGGCGGGTTCGAGCGGCGGCGCCCAGTCGGGAACCGCCCCGGGGTTCTCCGCCATCCACGCGCCGACCCCGGCGACGAACGCCTCGTAGCAGGCCCGCAGATCATCCGGCATGGACTCCAGGCCCCGCCTGGCCTCTTCGAGCACCTGCCAACGACGGTGTACGGCGTCGCGCTCCGGATCGCCGGACTCGCCCCGGACCAGGAGGTACTGCCCGAGCACACCGTTCAGGTCGTCCCGCGCCTGCGCGTACCCGAGTCCGAAGTAGGCGGCGGGCTCGGTGGAGGCGTCGATCAGCGGCGTGCCGTACGCGTCCCGGAGAATCCGCACTGAGCCCCAGGAATTGTCCATGCGTCAACCCTGGGTGAAGAATGTCCGAAATTCCTTGGCCGATCGGACGAGGAATCACCCTGGGTGTTGGCCGATACTGCACAGGTGAACCAGGTCGAGTATCTCGAACCGTCACTCGCCCAGGTGGTCGAACGGATCGGGGACCGCTACGTCACGGTCGTCGGCGCCCCGCGCGGGGTCGAGGTCCCGGTCTCCGGGCCCGCGATCCATGACCCGCTGAGCGCCGTACCGCCCCGCCCGGGGTCGATGGTGCTGCTGGTCGGGCTGACCGCCACCTCCCCCGAGATCGTCACGACGCTGCGCGGGCTCGGCGGGGCGACGGCGGCGGTGCTGCGGGCCGACGCGGCGGACGCCGTACCCCTGGCGGAGGAGGCGGCGCGGGCGGGCGTCGCGCTGGTCGCGCTGGAGTCGGCGATGACCTGGAGCCACCTGCACACGCTGGTCGAGGAGACCGTCCTACTGGGCGAGAACCTCGTCTCGGCACCCGGCGGCGACCTGGGCAGCGTCCCCGTCGGCGACCTGAACACGCTGGTCAACCTGATCGCCGAGACCCTCGACCGCCCGGTGGGGATCGTGGACACCCAGTGGCGGCTGCTCGCCTACTCGGCAGTGCCCGGCCAGGTCAACGACGACCTGCAACGCGACGTCATCCTCAACCGGGTCGTGCCCGAGCGCAACGCCCCACGGGAGACCAGGCGGCTGCTGCTGACCACCGGCCGCGCGCTGCGCTTCCTCACCAACGCGCCCTACGACACCGCCGACCACACGATCTGGCGGGTCGGGGCGGGCATCCGGAGCGGCGCCGAACCCCTCGGCATGCTGTGGGTCCTCGAAGGCCGCGACCAGCTTCCCGACGACAGGCTCGTCCTGGTCGAGGAGTTCGCCAGGCTGGCGGCGGCCCACCTGCTGCGGGCGCGCACGGCCAGAACCACCGACCGGGAGCGCCGTGGCGAGCTGGTCGGGCAGGCGCTCGACGGCACGAACCCGCGTACGGCCTGCCGCCGCCTCGGCCTCGACCCGGACGCGGGGATCGCGGTGCTCGCCGTGGCCGGGCTCTCGCTCGGCGCCGACGACCCGCCCGGGGAGCACCTGCTCGACGGCGTCGCCACCTACTTCGACGCCTACCGGCGCTCTGCGGCCTGCGTGCTGCGCGCGGAGACCGTCTACTGCCTGGTCCCGACGCCCGACCTGACGGCGCTGCGGGAGATCGCCGCCGACCTCGTCCGGCAGCTCGGCAGACGCGGACGGCTGGTCGCGGCGGTCGGCGGGCGGGTCACGGCGGAGGAGCTGCCGCGCTCCCGCCGCGAGGCCGACCTGGCGCTGGCGGCGTTGCGCGCGTCGGGTACGGCGGTGGGCACGATCGAGGAGGTCCGCGCGGCGGCGGCCCTCATCGAACTGCGCGCCCTCCTCGACGACCATCCCGGCCTGCTCCTGCACGAGCCCTGGGGAGACCTCTCCGAGGTCGCGGAGTCGGCGCTGGCCTGGATCGAGAGCCACGGGGACGTCCGGGCCGCCGCCTCGCGGCTCGGCGTGCACCCCAACACGCTCCGCTACCGCGTCCGCAGACTCGCCGCCGAGGGCCTCGACCTGTCCGACCCCCAGACCCGCCTGGTCACCTGGCTACGCCTTCGCCTGCTGTGAAGGGGTCCAACGCCACAGCGGTGGGCCGTTGAGCGCGGCGACGTAGATCTCGCCCCCGGGGCCGACCGCGAGCTGGTGGGGGTCGGCGTTCTGGTCGGCCATCGTCCAGCGCCGTGTCACCGACCCGTCCCCGGCGAGGGTGACGACGTGCCCCCGATGCTCTCCCCCCTTCTCGTCGAGCGCGTCCCCGCCGTCGAGCACGTACAGCACGTCCCCGGGACCCACCGCCACGTCGTACGGCCTGCCGATCGCCGAAGAGGAGTGGGTCGCCAGGTGCCTCCCGTCGGCGGAGAAGACCTGCACCCGCGCGTTGCGCCGGTCGGCGACCACGACGTCGCCGTTGCCGCGCAGCGCGATCCCGTGCGGGATGGAGAAGGCGCCGTCATCGTCGCCGAGCCTTCCCCACTCCCCGGTGAACCGCCCCGAGTCGTCGAACACCCCCACCCTGGAGTTGCGGTAGCCGTCGGAGACGTAGACCCGCCCGGCTCCCCCGGCCGCCACGTCGGTCGGCCTGGCGAAGATGTAGGGGTCCCCGGTGCAGGGCAGGTTGGTCAGCGTGTTCCGTACGGCCAGGCACGTGTCGAGCCCGAAGCCGTAGTCGTGCCCGATCGTCCGTTCGAGCCGCCCTTCGGGGGTGAACACCGTGACGTGGTTGGTCGTCACGTCCGTGACCCACACCCGGCCCCGCCCGTCCACCGAGACGCCGTGCGGGGAGGCGAACATCCCCGACCCCCAGGAACGCAGGAACGCCCCGGTGCCCGCGTCGAGCACGACGATCGGATCGACGTCCATCATCCGGTCCGTGGCGAACGCCCCACCGCCCCGGTGCAGCAGCAGCACCTCCCCCGACCCGGTCACCGCGACCCCCGACCCGATCCCGGTTCCCGCGGGGAGCCGTCCCCACGGGGTCAGCGTCGCGCCGGGCGGTGCCGTACGGTCAACGGCCTCGGAGACCACGGCGGCCCCGGGCGGGCTCCCCCGCAGGAGCAGTCCGGCGGTTCCGAGGACGACGAGGGGCACGGCGGCCAGCAGGGCACGCCTGGCGATCCGGTTGGTCTCGCGTATCGCCATAGGTCTCTCCGGGTAGTGCAGGCGTCCCGGATATGGCGGGGCGCACACGGACCTGGTCACGTGTGCGCCCAGTGTCGGCCCCGTCACCGGGGAACCGCCATCGGGGAAGTCCCCGATCATCCGGTCAGGGAGGTCCCGATGCGCGCGCGGGTCAGGGGGTTCAGGGGGTGACGAAGACGCTCACACCGGACTTCTCGACGGCGGTGTTCCCGGCGACCACGGTGGAGATCACCTCGCCCTCGCAGTTGGGAGAGCCGTAGACGTACAGGACCCTGCTGGTGCGGTTCTGCACGATCAGCGGCCGGATGTGGGAGTTGTAGCAGCCGCTCGGGGCGACGACCCTGCGGCCGTCAAGGCGGAGGTGACCGTCGTCCACGGGATCGGCCGAGGCGGCGGGGGCTCCACCAAGGAAGAGCAGGCCCGTGACGGCCAGGGCGGTGGGGAGGCGTCGCATGGTTGAGCTCCTTGAGGTCCGGGGGCACTGGCCCCGCACGGTGGGTCGCTCAATGATTACTCCGCGCCACCTTCCCCCCGGGATCCCGACATACGAGGAGCCGGGAAAGACTCTCCCAACGAACAACGAACGGGATCAGAGCCGGTAGAAGTCGGTGTAGTGGTTGGGCGAGAACCAGACGACGCCGGTCGAGCGGTTGACGACGATGCGGTAGGCGTCCCGCGCCGCGCCCCTGGCCCGGGAGTACACGTCGTACTCGTAGTAGGTGGCACCCGCGGGCAGCTGCCCCTCGCGGTTGTAGAACTGGCCGCCGGTGTAGTTGTACCGGCCGTCCGGCCAGGAGTACCACCCGCCGCCGGTCGGGTATCCCTTGCCGGCCCAGGTCGAGCTGGCCGAGCGGGCGTCGGCGCACCGGGAGACGGTGCAGGTCGAGTAGACGGCGGCGTCGGCGGGGACCACCCCGACCAGACCGGTCAGGAACGTGATCACGGCGAACACGACGGCGAACGGAACGGACCGGGGAGTTCCTGGAGCGCTCACGGGGCCTCCTCACAGAGGTGCGCGGAGCCTCTTCACAGAATGGATCGCGAAGAGGCGGACAACCGCCAGGATCACCGCGGGGCGGAATCCGATGAAGACGCCTTCCGCCAAAGGTGAGATGAACTCTTCGTGGCCCGGGAAAGACGCCCGCCCCGCACGTCCACGCGATCCAGGAAAGCCCGGCCGCCCACCGGAATCCCAGAACCCCGAAAAAGTCCCATACCAATCAGCGTTTCCGACCCACCGAAACCCCGGACGTCCCTCGAAACGGAGTCCCAGCCCCACGGAAAACCCCTGGGAAACCGCCACCGAGCCGCCCGGCCTCCCAGTGGGGGTTCCGAGGCCACCCAGGAAACCCGGTGTCCCTGGGGATTTCACCAAAACCCTGGACGCCCGACAGGCACTCGCCCGCCCCCAAAGAGGTTTTCCGCCCGACCGGATCCACCACCCGCCGTACCGCGTCCCCCACGGCTCGCATTCCTTCACCCCTCCCGTCACTCTCGTCACACAGAAAGCACGGTAAGGAGCGAAATCCATGAACATTAATCGAAGCGACGTTCCAAAGTGCCGGTTCTGGGGTTCACTTGTTCCCATGAGGAACAGTCAGATGGTTGTGGAACCGTCCACCTTCCCGTTATCGGTCGGCTGACCGGATGGCCGCTTTCCGATCGGTGGTGGTCTTCGCCACAGATGGTGTGAGCACGTTCGACATCGGAGGGATCGGCGCGATCTTCGCCGACCGTCTCGAAGCCGAACTTCCGTCGTTCGACTTCACGGTGTGCGCCGAACGCCCCGGTCCACTCCTTACCGATCTGGGCCTGTCGATGCACGTGACGCACGGTCTCGACCGCATCGACAAGGCCGATCTGGTCATTCTGATGCCGGGGTACGACACCCGCCCGGATCCGACCCCCGAACTGGTCACCGCGCTACTCTCGGCCAACCGGCGGGGCGCGATCATCGCCGCCTTCTGCACCGGCACCCACCTGCTGGCCGCGACCGGGCTGCTCGACGGGCGGCGTGCGAGCACCCACTGGCACCTCCTGGAGGACTTCGCCACGCTCTACCCCGAGGTCACCGTGACCGCCGACACCCTCTACATCGACGAGGGACTGGTGATCACCGGCGCCGGGATCGTCGCGGGCATCGACATGTGCCTGCACCTGCTACGCCGCGAGCACGGCGCGGCCGTGGCCAACGCCGTCGCCCGCGCGATGGTCGCCGCGCCGCACCGGGACGGCGACCAGGCGCAGCGCATCGACCGCTCGGTGCCCGGCAGCAACGAGGACGAGCTGTTCACCGGCGTCATCCACTGGGCGCACGCCAACCTGGACCGGCCGCTGCTCGTCAACGACCTGGCGGCCCAGGCCCTGATGAGCCCGCGCACCTTCGCCCGCAGGTTCAGGGCCGCCATGGGCACGACGCCGCACTCCTGGCTGCTGGCCCAGCGGCTCAACCGCGCCGAGGAGCTCCTTGAGACCACCGACCTGCGGATCGAGGAGATCGCCCGGCTCGTCGGATACAACTCCGTCGCGGTCTTCCGCGAGCAGTTCACCAAGCGGCGCGGCCTGTCTCCCCGCGACCACCGCCGACGCCACGACCGCCGCTCCGAACCGGACGCGTCCGTGGAGGTCTTCCGCACGGCGGGCTGACGGCCCCTGACCGGGCGGGGGTCCGCCGCGACGGGATCCCCGCCCCCAAGGGACCGCACAAAACATCCCATATATCCTACCAGGATAGTGGGTATGATGGACGCCGTGTCAGGCTCTCCATCGGTCGCCATCGTGGGTGGCGGCGCGAGCGGCACCTTGGCCGCGGTCCACCTCCTCCGTCTGGCGCGGGCGCGCGCCATGCCGTTGGAGATCATGCTGATCGACCAGTACGGCAGGCACGCCCAGGGGCAGGCGTACTCGACCGTCGATCCACGACACCTGCTCAACGCCAGCGTCGACAAGATGAGCGGCCTGGACGACGACCCGGGGCACCTGCTGCGCTGGGCGCACGACGACGGGATCGACATCGACGGCTCCGGCTACCTGCCCAGACAGGCCTACGGACGCTACCTGCGCGACCTGCTGACCGCCGCCGAGGACCGGCCCGCCCGCGTGGTGCGCCGGGTGACCGCGACGGCGACCGCCCTCGTCCAGGGCCCCGACGTGCGGGTCCAGCTCTCCGGAGGCGGCCAGGTCGGCGCCGACGCCATCGTGCTCGCGCTGGGCAACCGGCCCCAGGCCCCCTGGCCGAGGGTCGTGGACGCGGGCAGCCGCCGCTACGTCGCCGACCCGTGGGCCCCCGGCGCCCTGGCCAGGATCCGCGACGGCGCCCCGGTCCTCGTGGTGGGGACCGGGCTGACCATGGTGGACGTGGCGCTCACCGTGACCTCCGCGCATCCGGGGACGGTGGTGCACGCGCTGTCGCGGCACGCCCTGCTGCCCCGGCCGCACCCCTGTCCCGTGCCGCCCCCGATCCCGACGGCGATCCCCGAGGGGCCGCTCGACCTGGCCGAACTGCTGCGCGCCGTGCGGCTGGCCGTACGAGAAAACGGGGGTGACTGGCACGCGGTGATCGACGGGCTGCGCCCGCGGACCCAGCGGCTGTGGGCGAACCTCAGCCGGGACGACCAGCGGCGCTTCCTCGACCTGGTCGCGCGCTACTGGGAGGTCCACCGGCACCGCATCCCGCCCGCGACCGCCGCCAGGATCGGCGAGCTGCGCGCGAACGGCCGGCTGCGGGTGATCCGCGGCCGTCTGGTCAGGGCCACGACCGGTCCCGAGGGGGTGAGTGCCAGGGTGAGCGCCGACGGCGCCGTCAGGCGGCTCGACGTCGGCTGGCTGGTCAACGCGACCGGCCCGGGAGGCGGCGTCGCCGGTGATCCGTTCCTGTCCCGTCTGGTCGCCGACGGTGTGGTACGGCAGGACACGCTGAGGCTCGGGATCGACGCCGACCCCTGCGGCCGGGTCCTCGACGCGGTGGGGCGGCCGAACGACAGGGTCTTCACGCTGGGGCCGACCCTGCGCGGGACCCTCTACGAGACGACGGCCATCGCGGAGATCCGCGCCCAGGCCGCGGCCCTCGCGTCCCGGCTCGCCGACGCCCTCGCCCTGGCCGCGCACCCACGCTGACCCTCAGGCCACCCAAATCACACCTTGTGCTCCTTCTTCACACATAGTGTCATGAAGGCTACTCGTCCAACGGGCCGCCCACCCGAGGACCGGGGACGCCAACCGGCTCGGGCGTTCAGGCAGCCCGGCGGAGCGCCTTCGATCAGGAAGGGAGCCAACGCTCATGACGGTGGCCCTGGACAAGAGCGTCGAGGACTTCATCACCAGCCCCCACCAACTGTTCATCGACGGCCGCTGGGTTGACGCGGCCTCCGGCAGGACCTTCACCACCCCTGACCCCGCGACCGGCCAGACCCTCGCCCACGTCGCCGAGGCCGACGCCGAGGACGTCGACCGGGCGGTACGCGCCGCCAGAAGGGCCTTCGAGCACGGCCCCTGGTCCAGGATGACCGCCTCCGAGCGGGGCCGGATCATCTGGCGGATCGGCGACCTGATCCTGGAACACGCCGACGAGCTGGCCCAGCTCGAATCCCTGGACAACGGCAAGCCGCTGGCGGTCGCCCGGGTCGCGGACGTCCCCCTCGCCGCCGACCTGTTCCACTACATGGCGGGCTGGGCCACCAAGATCGAGGGAAACACGATCTCGCTGTCGGTGCCCTACCTCCCGGGCTCTGCCTTCCACGCCTACACCCTGCGCGAGCCGGTCGGCGTCGTCGCCCAGATCATCCCGTGGAACTTCCCGCTGCTCATGGCCGCCTGGAAGCTCGGCCCCGCCCTGGCCACCGGGAACGTGGTGATCCTCAAGCCCGCCGAGCAGACCCCGCTCTCCGCCCTGCGGCTGGCCGAGCTGATCGCCGAGGCGGGGGTGCCCGACGGCGTGGTCAACGTCCTGCCCGGGTACGGCGAGACGGCGGGCGCGGCCCTGGCCGCCCACGACGGCGTGGACAAGGTCGCCTTCACCGGTTCGACCGAGGTCGGCAGGCTGATCGTCCACGCCGCCGCGGGCAACCTGAAGAAGGTCACCCTGGAACTCGGCGGCAAGAGCCCCAACGTCGTCTTCGACGACGCCGACCCCGACCTCGCCGTCCAGGGCGCCGCGAACGCGATCTTCTTCAACCACGGCCAGTGCTGCATCGCCGGATCCCGGCTCTTCGTGCACCGCAGCCGCTTCGACGAGGTCGTCGAGGGGGTCGCCGAGATCGCCCGCGGCATCAGGCTCGGCCCCGGCCTCGACGCGGACACCCAGATGGGCCCCCTGGTCTCCGACGAGCAGCTGCGCCGGGTGACCGGCTTCCTGGAGTCGGGCCGCCAGGAGGGCGCCAGGACCGTGACCGGTGGTGAGCGGCACGGCGACCAGGGCTACTTCGTCCAGCCGACCGTGATCACCGACGTACGGCCGGACATGCGGCTCGTCCGCGAGGAGATCTTCGGCCCGGTCGTGGTCGCCTCGCCCTTCTCCGACCTCGACGAGATCGCCGCCCAGGCCAACGACACCGTCTACGGCCTCGGGGCGGGCATCTGGACCCGCGACATCTCCAAGGCCCACGCCCTGGCGGGCCGCATCCGCGCGGGCACGATCTGGATCAACTGCTACAACGTCTTCGACGCCGCCCTCCCCTTCGGCGGCTACAAACAGTCAGGCTGGGGCCGCGAAATGGGCCACCAAGCCCTCGACGCCTACACCGAGGTCAAATCCGTCTGCACCCAACTCCACACCTGACCCTTCATGTGAGGCCGTCACCCGTTCAACAGGGCATTGACGTCGCTCTGACGGTAACGGCGCTGGCCGCCGGGGGTCTTCAACGAGGGGATCTTCCCGGTGAGGGACCACCTGTTCACGGTTTTGGGGTCCACCCCGAAGATGTGGGCCACCTCACCGGGGGTCAACAGTTGTTCCGTGGGGCCGGTGCTGTCCGGCTCGACGACGTTGGACACGGGCATGGGGGCTCCCTGGGAGGTCAGCAACGCGGTAGGCGATGGGTGCCCGGCCCCGAGCCGGGGAGCATGCGACCGGGCACCCTGGAGGAGGACCGGCCCCACGTCACGGGGCCGGTGCGCGAGGCGACTCCCCCTTCCCCAACGCACCGAGTGCTCGGTGCGGGAGCCGCCTTGCGAAGGTGTGCGGCCCAGGTCCCTCCAACCTGAGCCGCACGCATGAGGTACGGCGGGCAGGGAGCGGGATGAGGTCCCTCTGCACGCCGTACCGGCTTAGGAGCGCAGCAGTCTGCGCAGTCCGAGAGGCCGCTGACCAACCCGCCCGGCCTGGACGGTGGCGGCGGCCCGGACGGCATGAGCGGTTCGGGCCTGGAGCGCACGGGCAACGGCAACGGCCCGGATGCTCGGCGGCACCACCGGGGACACTTGAGCGGCCAGCTTGCGGTCCAACTCCTCAACCGAGTCCGCCCGCACCAACAGCACACTCTCAGGCTCCGGCCTGTACGGCAGAGCACGCCGGTAGGCGCTCCACACCCCGGTCGCCGAGTTGTGGAACACCAACCAGTCCGGGTGAGCCTGCTGTACGGCCTCGCAACTTCGACGCGGTGGCATCATGCCGCCTCTTCGGCAGGTGGCATCCGCAGGATCAGCAGCGTCTCGGCCTCGCGCATCCGCTGCTCCAACCCGTCGGCGGTGTCGTCACTGATCATCACCGGCTCCGGAGAAGGCCAAGCACACAGGCCGAAGAAGCGGCGCATGCTCAAGCTGTAGAGCACCGCCCACCCAGAGCACGCCTGGTTGAGCACCTCAGCCTCAGCCCGAGCAGGGCCATCCCGCACCCGTCGATAGACCGCCGTCACAGGCTGCCCGTCACGGTGGCGTCCTGCGGGCCGGGACCGTCCGATCACGAGGGAGCCCCCTCCTCCGCCCCGGAAGCCTCCGCCAGGCGGGTCAGGTGGTCGGCGATCTGCCGGGCCGCCTCCTCGGCCTGCTCGACCGGCACCTGAAGAGCCCGCTCATTCTGGTGCTTCCAGAAGTAGATCCGCTCCCGACGATCGGTCCAGATGACAACCTCCCTACCGGGAACCTCCACCCGAGGGGCGCCGTCCTCGCACACGAACACCGTCTCCACCCGCAACCGAGCGAGCAGACTCTGCAGGTGACGCAACTGCGGCGCCTTGGGGTCGTAGAACCCCTCATGCATCTTCCGGCGCAGGGCATCGGTCATGGGCGTATTGAGTGGAAACACGATTCGACTCCTTCGTGCATGGGTGGAGTGACACCTTCGGGATCGTTTCCGGCCCGATCCGCGATGAGGTCTTTGGGAAGCGGCGGACTTGACGTCACGCCGGGTGTGGGTCTCGCCACGGTCCCCAGAGAGGTGGGACAGCCCAGGAGAACGTACGACGCTAAGTGACTTGGAGACTCAGGCGCACAAAGGCTCGCCAGCGGCAAAGTGGAAACCGTACGGAAAAGGGCGTAGGTGCGCCGGTGGCGGAGGTTTTGGTGCTGTCAGGGCGTGGTTCGAGGTTGTTGAGGCCTGCCACCCAATCCTCTCCCCCGTCAGGGGGGCGTAGGTGGTACAGGTCGGTGTTGCTGTCTTCCGGCAAGGCGACCACAACCCCGATACGGCCACAGACCGTATCGAGGACGAGGTCTCCGCGCTCAGGAGTCCACTCGGAACGGAGGGCTTCCGTAGCGAAACGCTGGTTGCTGACCGTCATGTATCGCAGCGTAAGGAGCCCGTTACAGGGGAATATGAATCAGGGGAATAACGCCTGGTCATCGAGGTTAAATCGACTTGACATCGCTCTTAGGCGTTCACGGGTGGATGCTCTTTCAGCACATATGATTCTTCTTAGGGTCGCTCGGCCGATTGGGTGATTTCGCACCAATTGTGGTGCCAATTTTTCGGCTTCCTGGAGTTCGTTGAGGGCCTTGTCGCGGTTGCCGTTCCACAGGTAGGCGCGGGAGAGATCCATGCGATGGTGACCCTGGCGAGAGTTGGGCAGGGCCGCCAGGTGAGCCGGATCAACGTGCGCGTTGAGGGTGAGCGCCTTCACCTGATCGCTCATCTCCAACGCCACACTGACGCGGTGGATTTGCACGTTTCCAGAGGAGAACGTCAGTGAATGACGGTCATAGGCCAGCGACTTGCCGGTGACCATCCGCTGGCTTGCCTGGTCGGCCAGGGCGAGACGGTGGTCGGCTTCGGCCGCGTTCGCCGCTCGCGCCGCTGACACGGCCGCCCTCAGCTGGAGAGATCCCCACGCTCGGATCGCGAGAGGATCGCCTCGCTCGTAGTCGTTCTCGATGCTGCGCAGCGCCTTGTCCGACAGGGAGATGGCGTCGTTCCAGTCGGCAGTGGCCCACATGTCCCACACCCGCATCCAGTCAACGACGGCGGGCATCAGCGGATCGCCGGAGAGCTGCGCCGACCAGGCGGCACGTTCGCAGGCCATGGCGACAAGCTCGGCGTGACCGAGCGCGTGGGCGGCGGTGTGCGCGAACTTGCAACACACGGCATAAATGGCGAAGGCTTCCTCCCGCTCATGGCCGGTGGAGACCTCGGCCAAGGCGCGCACTTCCCGGAGAAGGTCGGGAAGGCTGAGCATGATCGCGCTGTTCGCCGCCGTATCCCTGAGACGGTGCAGGCGCTTCATGCTTTCCCACAGCTCCGAAGCCGACCGTGGAGCGCCGGTGAAAGCCGGGGGAAGGTCGTAGCGACGCAGTTCCCGCAGGATGTTCGCCGCAGCCTCCCGCCACCGATTCTCAGCGGCCGTTCCGGTATACGGCCGTTCGATCAGCTCGTTGGGGTGGCAGAGCAAGGCACGCGCCAACCCGTTAATTACGGTAGCGCTGTCAAGCTCAATATGACCCTTTTCGACCTTCGACATCCACCCCTGCGACTTTCCCACCGCCGCAGCCAGGGCAGCCTGATTCATCCTGAGGCTGAGGCGCTTCCGCCTGATGCGGTAGCCGATCGCCTCCTGTTCCTCCAGTTCGCGCGGCATCTTCGTCCATTTCGATGTGGGGAGTGGCTTCTATGGGCACGGTACCTGTGCTTCCCCACGCGGAGCTATGCCACAGCATGTCTTCGCGTTACTTATCCCCGGTTCAACGAGTTCGACGTGGTGTGATGCCACGGAATCGCCAGAGATCCGACCCTGCTTCACGCATGGGTACAAACTAAATATGAGCCGCCCGTCGCGAACCCAAGTCGACGAACGCGTACACGCCCCTCAAAGTGATCATAGGAGGCGATCGACGATGACCGGGGAGGCTGAGCCGATTCTCTGGGTTGTGGGGAAGAAAACCGCTCTGGGGCCGTACCGGGCTGATCTTGTTGAGCAGTACTGGCGGTGGGAGCAGGACCCGGCCACGCTCGTGGGGTACGGCAGGCAGACCCCCGACAGTCTGGAGTCCCGGACCGAGGGACTCGCCCACCAGCTCTCCTCCTTGGGCGACACCCCTCGGTTCACCGTCTACGACGTCACCGGTGGCGGCGCCGTACCGGTCGGCACAACGGTTCTGTACATCGACCAGGCCGTACGCACCGCCGAGTTCGTGATCATGCTTGGCCCCGAAGCCCGTGGCCGAGGGCTCGGCACCGAGGCGACCCGGCTCACCCTCGACTACGCCTGGCACGTCACCAACCTGCGGATGGTGTGGCTGAAGGTCCTCGAACCGAACGCGGCCGGTGTCGCCGCGTACCGGCGAGCCGGGTTCCGCGAGGCCGGACGGCTACGCCAGGCGGGCTACTGGCTCGGCCGCGTCTGCGACGAGATCGTCATGGACACCCTCGCCGAGGAATTCACCGGCACAACGGCCATCCGGCTGACACCATGACGCGGACCAATCGGATCGGTGGTGCTCCTCAGCGGCGGGTGGTTTGCGGGGTGGCGGTGTAGTCGGTTTCGGTGACGTGTTCCAGCCAGGTCGTGTCGTCGCCCTCCCACAGGGCCAGGTGGGACATGAAGTAGCCGGGGGCGGCGCCGTGCCAGTGCTCCTCGCCCGGCGGGGTCCAGATGACGTCACCCGGATGGGCCTCGATGAGCCGGTCGCCACGGGCCTGGACGAGGGCGACGCCCGCGACGATGAGCAGGCTCTGGCCCAGGCCGTGGGAGTGCCAGGCGGTGCGGGCGCCGGGGGCGAACCGCACCAGGTTGGCGCGGGACCGGGACGGCTCCTCGCCGCGGTGGATGACGTCGAACCAGACGTCGCCGGTGAACCACTCGGCGGGTCCCTTGGTGGCTGGCGGCTGTCGCAGGAGTTCCATGGGTGTTCCTCTCAGTGCTGCGGGCGCAGCAGGGTCTTGATGGCGCGTCGTTCGTCCATCGCCCGGTAGCCCTCTGCGGCCTGCTCAAGCGGCAGGTCGAGGTCGAAGGCCTTGCCCGGGTCGATCCTCCGGTCCCAGATCAGCTCGATGAGTCGCGGCAGGAAGCGGCGTACGGGGGCCGGGCCGCCGTGCAGGTGCACGCCGGAGAAGAACAGTTCCTCGCCGGGCAGTTGGACGTCGTGGCTGACGCCGACGTAACCGACGTGGCCGCCGGGGCGGGTGGAACGGATGGCCTGCATCATCGACTCCTGGGTGCCGACGGCCTCGATGACCGAGTGCGCGCCGAGCCCGTTGGTGAGTTCCTTGAGCTGGGCGACGCCCTGGTCGCCGCGTTCGGTGATGACGTCGGTGGCGCCGAAGTCGGCGGCGAGCTTCTGCCGGTCGGCGTGGCGGCTGAAGATGATGACGCGTTCGGCCCCGAGGTAGCGGGCGGCCAGGACGCCGAGCAGGCCGACGGCTCCGTCTCCGACGACGGCGACCGTCTTGCCGGGCCCGGCCTCCGCGGCGACGGCGGCGAACCATCCCGTGCCGAGCACGTCGGAGGCGGCGAGCAGCGACGGGACGAGGTCGGCGTCCGGCTGGCCGGGGGTGGCGACCAGGGTGCCGTCGGCCAGGGGGATCCGCGCGTACTGCGCCTGGGTGCCGAAGACGCCGATCGGCTGGGCGTGCACACATCGGGATTGATAGCCCGCCTGGCAGATCTCGCAGGTGTTGTCGGAGGCGAAGAACGAGCCGACGACGAAGTCCCCCACCTTGATCGTTCCAACCTGGTCGCCGACCCGCTCGACGACGCCGACGTACTCGTGTCCCATGGGCGACGGCCCGTCACCCCGGTCGATGCCGCGGTAGGGCCACAGGTCAGAGCCGCAGACGCAGGCGGCGGTGACGCGGATGATCGCGTCGGTGGGCTCGACGATCTCCGGGTCGGGACGGTCCTCGACCCGGATGTCGCCCGGACCGTGCAGAACTACTCCGCGCATGACAGATGTCTCCTTCAACGGTGTCCTGATGAATGCGGCCGGTGCGTCACCGACCGGTTTTCCGACCCCCCGCCTGGCCTTTCCCCCGGTCAACGAGGGCTGAACAGGCGAGATGATCTCTTTCCCGGCATTTCGCAGTTGTGGTTCCCGCATGACGCGCTCACTTCGCCGCCGTTCCGGCGAGCTCGATCTCGGTCACGGGGTACGGCCGCGCCGTACATGTGCGACGCCTGAAGATCAGGGCGCAGGAGGCCGCCGCGAGCGCGACCGAGACGACGGTCACGATGCCGAGCGGCAGCATGCTCGCCGCGCCCGCCAGCCCGACGAAGGGCGCGGCGACGCCGCCGAAGGCGAAACGCGCCATCCCCAGCAGCGAGGAGGCGGTGCCCGCCAGGCGCGGGTAACCGGCCAGGGCCAGCGTCGTCGCGGGTGGAGTGGTGACGGCCACACCACTGACCATGACCAGCAGCGACACGACCACCACGGCCAGCGGCAGCGCCCACACCCCCGCGGCCAGCAGCCCGAGCGCACCGGCCGCGCACATGACCAGACCCGCGGCCAGGGTGCCGCCGACGCTCCACCGCTCGCTGGTACGGCCTGCCAGATAGCCGAAGACCATGAACCCGGCCGAGTTCAGCCCGAACGCGAGCGCGTACTGCTGCGGCGACAACCCGTAGATCCCCTGCAGGACGTAGGTGGCCCCGGCCAGGTAGGCGAACAGGGCGGCGTTGACGAACCCCTGCAGCAGCACCGCGCCGGTGAACACCCGGTCGGCCAGCAGGGTGCGGAAGTCACGGCCGATCTGGGCGAATCCGCCTGCTGTACGGCCCGCAGGGGGCAGCGTCTCGCGGTAGCCGGTGGCGACGAGGACCAGGATGAGCGCGCCGATCACGGCGAGGAAGACGAACAGGCCGCGCCAGTCGGTGCTCCTGGCCAACTGCCCGCCCAGCAGCGGCCCGACGATGGCGGCCAGGCCGCCGAGCACCGTCATACGGCCGTAGTAGCGGATCAGCTCGCCGCCGGAGTACAGGTCACGGCCGGCCGCCTGCGCGATCACGATGCCGACGCCACCCGCGAGCCCCTGCACCAGCCGCGCGGCGATGAGCGTCTCGATGCTCGGGCTCACCGCGCACAGCAGCGAGGTCGCGACGTAGGTGACCACCCCGACGTACAGGGGCCGGGCGCGGCCGAACCGGTCCGACAGCGGCCCGGCGACCAGTTGCCCGAGCGCCAGGCCGGTCAGGCAGGCGGTGACGGTCAACTGAGCCATCGACGTCGCCGCCCCCAGCTCGGCCGTCAACGCCGGGAGCACCGGCAGGTACAGATCCATGGAGATGGGTCCGAACACCGTCAGCAGGAGCAGCAGCATGGGCAGAAGCCGTGAGGATCGCTTGAACACCCCTCCAGTGAACGGCGCCTCGCGGCGCAGGGGGAGTCTCTGTCGAGGGGTGTACCAGCAGGGCACCCCAGACCTCCGGCACCCCACCTACGCTGGCCTTATGGACAACCGCCGCGAAGTCAGCGAGTTCCTCACCTCACGCCGGGCCAAGATCACGCCCGAGCAGGCCGGCATCCCCGGCGGCTCCAACCGGCGCGTGCCCGGGCTGCGCCGTACCGAGGTCGCCATCCTCGCCGGCGTGAGCGTGGAGTACTACGCCAAGCTCGAACGCGGCCAGATCGCCGGTGCCTCCGCCTCCGTCCTTGAGGCGATCGCGCGGGCGTTGCAGCTCGACGACACCGAACGCGCCCACCTGTTCGACCTGGCCCGCGCCGCCGACGGCATCCCCGCCTCCGGCCGTCCGCGCCGCCGCGCCACCCGGCACAGCGCCTCCCGCCCCAGCCTGCACTGGGCGCTGGAGGCCGTCACCGGCGCCGTCGCCTTCGTCCGTGACCCCCGCCAGAACCTCCTGGCCACCAACGCGCTCGGCCGCCGCTTCTACGCCCCCGTCATCGGCGACAGCGGCCGCACCCCGAACCTGGCCCGTTTCCAGTTCCTCGACCCCGCCGCACGCGACTTCTACCCCGACTGGGACCTGTTCGCCGACATGTGCGTGACCATCATGCGCGCCGAGGCCGGTCGCGACCCCCACGACCGCGCCCTGCAGGACCTCGTGGGCGAGCTGTCCACCCGCAGCGACACCTTCCGCCGACTGTGGGCCGCCCACGACGTGCGCACCCACGGCACAGGCACCAAACGCTTCCACCACCCCGAGGTCGGCGAACTCACCCTCGCCTACGAGGAACTCGCCCTCACCGCGGAACCCGGCCTCGCGATGATCATCTACACCGCCGAACCCGGATCACCCTCCGAAGAACGCCTACGCCTGCTGTCCTCCCTGTCCGCCGAACAGCCGCCCACCCTCGGTCAGCCAAGCCGTACCTTGCGCCCTGATGGCGAGCGCCTGTCAGGCGGGCACGGTGGTGTTGGTTGATCCATAACGGTGAGTGATCCGGGGTCACTGAGGGGCCGGAGTCGCCGCAGGCGTCTGCCAGACGACGTTCGCGTCATCCTCAGGCCCGGCGGCCACGTGGGTCCAGGTCCCGGGCGCGGTCGGGCTCGTGTGAAGGCCCAGCTTCCTCACGACGCCTTGGTGCCGTACGGCGCGCGCCGCTGGTCTGCTGACTCCCTCGACGCCTGAGCTGAAGCTCACCGGGCTGTGTCCGGCGTCAGGTGCCGAAGGCCGCGGCGTTCTCCTGTACCCACTGCGCGAAGGTTCGGGCCGGCCTGCCGGTGACCTTCTCCACGGTGGGAAGCACGGTGTAGCCGGCCTGCGGCGGGTTGGTCCGCATGGTCAGGAAGAACTCGATGTCCTCGTCGGAGAAGCCGGTCTGGCGCCACTGCTCGACGATCTCGTCCCTGGTGAGTTCGATGTAGCGCACATCGCGACCGAGGACCTCGCCGATCGTGCGCACCTTCTCCGGCGGGGTCAACGCCTCCGGCCCGGTGATCCAGTATTCCTGGCCCTCGTGGCCGTCGGCGGTCAGCGCGGTCGCGGCGACCGAGGCGATGTCCGCCTCGTGGACCATCGCGCTCCTGGCCTCGGCGAACGCCTCGCGGACGACGCCTTCGGTTCGCACGGACTCCGCCCACTCCAGGGCGTTGGACATGAACTCCACCGGCGACAGGTGCGTCCACTCCAGGCCGCTGGCCTCGACGGCCTCCTCCAACGGGCTCTTCGTCACCTCTCCCTTGAGCACCGTCACCTTGCGTACCCCGGCCTTCTTCGCCAGGTCGGCGATTTCCGGACCGTTGGTCAGCGGTGAGAAGTCCTCCCCGTTGAAGCTGATCAGGTGCGCCGCGCTGATGCCGGAGAAAGCAGTGGACAGGCTCGCGGTCTCGGCCAGATTGCCGGCGACCACCTCGGCGCCCGCAGGAAGGTTCGCCTTCGCCGGGTTGCGGGTGAGGGCACGGACACGGTGTCCGGCCGCTAGCAGTTGTTCAACGAGGGGGCGTCCGACATTGCCGGTGGCACCGGCCACAAGGATGGTCATGGTGATTCCTTTCGTTGTGGCACAGACGCTAGGAGGAATCGCGGTCAGCTCCTGTCCGCGAGCGGTGCGACGATCGTCGTATGTTGGAGACCTCCGCTCGTCTGCTCCGTCTGCTGACGTTGCTGCAGGCCCATCGGGACTGGTCGGGAACGGAGTTGGCCGAGCGTCTCGGGGTGAGCCCGCGGACCGTACGTCGCGATGTCGACAAACTGCGGGTCCTGGGTTACCCGATCAACGCGATCGGCGGCGTCGGCGGCGGTTACCAACTGGGGCCCGGTGCCTCGATGCCCCCGTTGCTGCTCGACAACGAAGAGGCGGTCGCGGTGGCGGTCGGGCTGCGGACGGCGGCCGGTGGTGCGGTCGCGGGCATCGCCGAGACCTCCGTACGGGCATTGGCCAAGCTGGACCAGCTGCTGCCCGCACGGCTGCGCCACCAGGTGAACACGCTCAGCTCGGCACTGGTGACCATGCCGACGGCCGGTCCCACGGTCGATCCGTCGACGCTGACCGTGATCGCCTCCGCGGTGCGTGACCACGGACGGCTGCGGTTCGACTACGTCTCAAGTGACGGCTCGGAGACGGTGCGGGACGTGGAACCGTACCGGCTGATCACCGGCGTAAGGCGGTGGTATCTCTTCGGCTGGGACACCGCGAGGTCGGACTGGCGGACGTTCCGAGTCGACAGACTGTCCCTACGCAGCCCTCTCGGGCCCCGGTTCACCCCGAGACCGCTCCCCAGCGAGGACCTGGCCGGCTACTTCGCCAGGGACATGACCACGGACCGCCACCGCTACCAGGCCGTGCTCACCATGTACGGCTCGGCCCGGGAAGTGGCCGAAGAGGTTCCTCCCACCCTCGGCATCGTGGAACCCCTCGACGAGAACACCTGCACCCTGCGCATCGGCTCGGACAGCCTCGACCATCTCGCGGTGTGGGTGGCCGCGTTCGGCTTCGAGTTCGACGTCCACGAGCCACCTGAGTTGCTGGAGCACCTCCGCACACTGACCGCCCGCCTCCAGCGTGCCGCGTGGCCGCAGGCGGACTCACAAGCCTGATCGTGGGACCCGCATCGACCAGACGACCGGTTACTACCGACTCCCTTGGGGGACGTTATGACGATCCTGACCCGCCGAAGCCTCAACCGGGCGACGTTGGAACGGCAGTCGCTCCTGCGCCGGGCTGACGTGCCCGCGCTCGACATGATCGAACGCCTCGTCGGGCTACAGGCCCAGGATCCCGACCCGCCGTACATCGGGCTGTGGAACCGGATCACGACCTTCCGTCTCGATGATCTGACCCGGCTGCTGTACCGGCGCGAGGTGGTGCGCGCGACGCTGCTCCGGGGAACCCAGCACCTGGTCACCGCCGAGGATTACCTGTGGCTTCGGCCGCTGTTGCAGCCGATGCTGGATCGCTGGCAGAAAGGGGCGTTCGGCAGGCTCACCGCCGGACTGGACCTCACCGAGCTGGCCGCCACGGCGCGGACTGACGATCACCCCTTGTCATGACATGTCTCGCAAGCAACTTGTGACAAACCCAGCCAGCGGTATCTCCGCACCTGGACAGCAGGGCAGTGGCTCGGGGGAACTCAGATGGCGCCGGAGAAGGTGTCGCAGCGGGAGGGGGAACCGGTTTGGTAGCCGGTGGTGAACCACTTGACGCGTTGGGCGGCGCTGCCGTGGGTCCAGCCTTCGGGGTCCACTCTGCCCTGGGTGCGTTGCTGGATCCTGTCGTCGCCGACGGCGGCCGCCGCGTCCAGGGCCTCCTGGATGTCGGCGGAAGTGAACGGAGCTGCGTAGAAGCCGGTCTCCACGGCGTGTTTGGCCCACACCCCCGCGTAGCAGTCCGCCTGCAGCTCCAGTCTGACCGAGGCGCTCTCTGCCCCCTGCCGGTCGTTGCCGACCCGGCGTGAGGTGCCGATCAGGTTCTGCACGTGGTGGCCGTACTCGTGGGCGATCACATAAGCCTGGGCGAACGGACCTCCCCTGGCGCCGAAGCGGCTCTCAAGGTCGGTGAAGAAGCCCAGGTCGAGATAGACGCGGCTGTCGGCGGGGCAGTAGAACGGGCCGACCGCCGAGCTGGCCTGGCCGCAGCCGGTGTTCACTCCCCCGGTGAACAGGATGGTCCTGGCGTTGCGGTAGGCGCCCTTGCCGCGTTCGGTGAACGCCTCACGCCAGTAGGCCTGCACACTGTTGACCACGCCGACCACGCGGCACTTCTCCGACTGGTCGGCGTCGCTGCCCTTGCGGCACTGGGCGCCCAGGTCGGAACCGGGGGCGGCGGGACGCTGAGCGCCCCCGTCGCCACCACCGAGCAGGGCGGCCGGGTTGACCCCGAAGAACAGCGCCGCGACCACCAGCACGATCACCCCGACGACACCGCCGCCGACCATGAGGCCCCCGCCCCCAAGGAATCCACCGCCGCCACCGCCAACGTCCTCAACCTGGGAGGCGTCGAGGTCCACGTCGTCGCGAAAGTCCATCGGAGCCGCTCTCTCTGGCCGGGGGTCTACGCGGCCTCATTGTCTCCCCGATCCCCACGGCAAGGAAGCCCGCCCGGCATGTCCCGTTTTCCCAGGTCGGCATGTTCCCTACGTGAGCCGGTCATGCGGATTTCATGCGTTCGTGGTCCTGGGCGGGGACCGTTCGACCTATGAGCGTCCTTCTCGTTTCCGCTCTTGTCGCCTCCTTCCTGTCTCCGGCCGGTGCCAGTGCCTCGGGATGTTCGGGGGTCGCCTCCGACTTCGACGCCGACGGCCATCCGGACACCGTGGTCGCCGCGCCGTACGCCACGGTTGGTGGGGTTTTCCGTGCCGGTGAGGTGACCGTCAGGTACGGCACCGGCAGGACCGAGAGGCTGTCCCAGGAGGGCCGGGACGCGCCCGAGACCGGGGACGCGTTCGGCTCGGCGGTCGCGGCCGGGGACTTCGACGGGGACGGGTGTGCCGATCTGGCCGTGGGGGCGTCGGAGGAGTTCCTCGGCGCCAGGAAGCCGGGGGCGGACGGGAACGGGGTGGTGCACCTGTTCCACGGCTCGTCCCGGGGGCTGCGGCCCGGGAAGGTGCTGGACGTCACGGGGTTCGGGCGGCGGGCCGCGGGTGACCGGTTCGGCGCCGCGCTCGCGGCCGGGCAGCTCGACGGGGACAAGGCCGACGAACTGGTCATCGGGGCTCCCGGTCTCGGGGTTGGGGGTGGGATCGGCGTCTACGGGGTCAGGGGGCGCGGGCCGTACACGCTCGGCAAGGCGAGTCCGTGGATCGCCCAGGACGCGCTGAGCACCGACGAGTTCGGGGCGGTGGTCGCCACCGGGGACTTCGACGGCGACGGCAGGGACGAGGTGGCGGTCGGCGCGCCGGGGGACGGCGGGCCGCGCTCGGGGGCCGGGTCCGTGACGATCCTGGACCTCGCCGCGCGGCAGGCGGGCCTCTACACCCAGGACAGCCCGAACGTGAAGGGCTCGGCGGAGAAGTGGGACCACTTCGGCGCCGCCCTGGCGACCGGTGACTTCAACGCCGACGGCCGCGACGACCTGGCGATCGGCGTGCCGGGCGAGGACCTGGACGCGAATGTGCGGGCCCTTGACTACGGCGCGGGCGCGGTCAACGTGCTGTACGGCTCGCGCCGGGGGCTGAGCGCGCTCGGCAGTGAGATGTGGACCCAGAACACCCGGGGCGTCGTGGGCCAGGCGCGCTACGCCGACCGGTTCGGCACCGCGCTCGCGGCCGGGGACTTCAACGGGGACGGGGACGACGACCTGGCCGTCGGGGCGCCGGGCGAGAGCGCGGTCCAGGTGCTCGCGGGCACCCGCTCCGGTGGCCTGACCAGCAACCACAACGTCCTCATCCCACACGGACGCGACGGCTTCGGCGCCGCCCTGGCCCCGCTCAGGCGGGCGGACGGCGCCCTCGACGACCTCCTGGTGGGCTCCCCCGACCACGGCACGGTCGTCCTCCTCGGCGGCGCCGTACACGAGGGGTCGTATCCGGGCCTCTCGGCGCGGCGGCTGCGCCAGCTCGGTTCAGGACCTACCGGCTCGCTGTACGGCTATGCGCTCCTGCCGTGAGAGGGCTCGGGACGGGGGCATCCGGGGGTGTGCGTACGATCGGGGGTGAACAGTTGTTTCCAGGTGACGGGTAGGGGTGTGTCATGGCTGATCTGGGGGCCGGGGAGATCCTCATCATCGTTCTTGTTCTGGTGGTCCTCTTCGGGTCGAAGAAGCTGCCGGACATGGCCCGGTCCATCGGCCGGTCCCTGCGGGTGTTCAAGGCCGAGACCGGCAAGCTCCGGGAGGACGACGACGAGCCGCAGGCCCGGTCGCTTGAGGAGCAGGCGCGGCTGCTTGAGGAGCAGGCCGCGAGGCTGCGCGCTCAGGCCCCGCAGGGCTGAGGAAACGCCCAGGCCCCGCAGTCCTGAGGCGCTAGAGCACCGTCAGGCCCCTGTCGGTGAGGATGGCCGCCGCCTGGGCCGAGGTGATGATCGCGCCGGTGAGGGTGCGTAGGTCGCGGTCGTCGGGCTGGCCGAGGTCGGTTCCCCGCAGGTCGGTCCTGGTGAACGTGGTGCCGACCAGCCGTGCCCTGATGATCCGGCAGTCGGTGAGGACCGCGTCGGTGAAGTCGCAGCCCGACAGGTTGGCCTCGTCGAACCGTACGCCCTCGATCTCCTGCTTCCTGAAGGAGCAGCCGGACACGTCGGCCAGGGTGAGGTTGGAGCGCGAGACGGTGAACGAGGTCCCCCGGGTCCCGGTGAGGCTCGCACCGATCATGCGGCAGCCGGTGAAGCTCACGTCGGCCAGCAGGGCGTTGCCGAAGCGGGCGTTCGACAGGTCGACGTTGGTGAAGACCGCGTCGGTCAGCTCGGCATTGAGGAACCTGAGGTCCGCCCCGCCTCCGCCGTCGAACCGCGCGCCGTCGAGGTCGGCGCCCCGGAAGTCGGCGCCGTCGAGCGCGCACCGGTCGAAGACACACCCCACGAGGACGGCCTCGCTCAGGTCCGCCCGTCTCAGGTCACAGTTGACGAGCCTGTACGGCTCGGCCGCCAGCACGTCGGTCAACGCCATGTCCGAGAGGTCCAGCCCCTCCAGGTCCCGCTGGGTCGTGAGCAACTCCGTGACGTCCATGACACGACATCCAACCCCAACGAGATCCCCTGAACAAACAGAGAGCGCTGCTCTTCGCCTTCTTTCCCACGAGATCGCCGCGCTGATCACGCGCCTGGGCTCCGGCCCCGCCGTACCGGTCGGAAACCCCTGCCCGGCGCCGGCCACTACCCGCACGCACGCGCGGGTGAGTCCCGGCCTTTTCCAGCGGTACGGCGGGCCGAAAATCCATCGGGTGGTGCCGAAATCACGAATACCGGGCCGCCGTAATTACCGCGAGGTGCGACGACCCAACAAAATACCAAAAATCCCGATATATCAAGCGAACAGGCGGGGATCGGCGTCTACCAGGTGCTCGACGAGGCCGAGGTCCTGCGCAGGAGCATGGCGGCCGAGGGGATCGACCCGTGGAGCGCCCCCGAGGCCGTCGCCGCCCAGCAGCTCTACGCCTGGAACGCGTTCGTGCTGCAGACGCTCGGCGACAAGATGATCGAGGCGGACTACCACGCGGACACCAGGACGGTCGGCTACCTGCCGCAGGTCACCGCCGAGCAGGTGTGGGCCTTCTTCGGCCAGGTCGAGGGGTGGCTGTCGCTGGCCCGTCAGGCCGCCGCCAACCCCGGGTTCAGGATCGCCGACCCACGCGCGCTCCCCGCCGACCTGCCCGGCTGGGTCGAGGTCCAGCCCTGCCCGAGTGCCCACCTCGAAGCGATGATCGCCGCGAGCGCCGCGATCAGGGAGCACGCCGAACTGGCGCTCGGCCTGCTCGAACAGGCGGGCGTCCCCCAGACTCGGCTCGCCGACCGCGACCGGCTGCGGCAGCTCGCCGCCCAGGCCGCGACCGCCGCGGACTACGCGGTCAACATGTACTCCCCCGGCGTCGACGCGCGGCTGCACGAGCTGATCGAGGAACGGCTGCGCGGCGTCCTCGGGACCTACCACCACCTGGGACAACTGGTGGCGATGCCCACCCTCCTCAGGACGTACGGCTCCCCGCAGGAACCGCCGCGGCGGCACAGGAAGCTGCCGAGGCCGGGGCAGCCCGGCTTCGACCCGTGGTGCCTGGCCTGACCGACCGCAAGACGCTGAGCCGGTGGACGAACGACCCCCGCGCCCGGGAGTCGATCAGCGAGCTGTGGCGGCACGACCCCAACCCGGCCCAGACGCTGCTCTTCCAGGAGGACATCAACGACGGGATCGAACGCGGCGACGTCTCGGTGCTGAACTACCACTACTACTGCTGCCCGTGGGCGCCGATCTACCGGGTCAACAGGCCGATCCTCGTCGGCGACCGGCGGCTGCAGCCCGGGCAGGAGTTCACCTACGAGGCCTCCGCCGAGGAGGTCCTGGAGACCGGGCGGTTCGTCAGGAAGATCGTCAACGGCCCCTTCAGCACGACGAGCCAGATCGACTACTGCAACCCCGGCGACTTCCACGACGACTGACGGACCCTAAGGACGCGTGGAAAAATCCCCCGCGCGCCTTCCGGAAAAAAAGCCTCTTTCCCAAAAGCCGTCAGACGGTTAGGTTCCGTTCAGTGTCACGTTGCGATTTCCACCGGTGACACGTCAGGAGATTTCTCCGTAATTCAGAGCAGTGGAGGAGTCCAATGCGCACAAAACTGCGCAGAAACGCGATCCGGCTCGCCGCCGTGACCACGGCTTTCGGCCTGCCCCTCGCCTTGATCCCCTCGGCCCAGGCCGATCCGGGGGTGAGCGCCGTACAGAGCCAGTTGATCAACTCGGTGACGGCACCCTTGGTCAAGAACCACCTGAAGGCACTGCAGAACATCGCCAACGCCAACAACGGGACCCGCGCCGCGGGGACGAAGGGGCATGACGCCTCCCGTGACTACGTCGCGGGGAAGTTACGCAAGGCAGGCTGGAACGTCACGATCCAGCCGTTCGAGTTCGGCTACTTCACCGAGAACTCGACAGCGTCGCTGGCCCGCATCTCCCCCAACCCCAGGACCTACGTCCCGACCGAGCCGGGCAGTTCCACGCTCGGTGAGTTCGCGACCATGACCTACTCGGGCTCCGGCGACGTCACCGGGACCGTGCAGGCCGTGGACGTGTCGCTGCCGCCGCCCCCGGCGCCCGGTTCGACCTCCGGCTGTGAGGCCGCGGACTTCGCCGGTTTCACCAGGGGCAACATCGCGCTGGTCCAGCGTGGCACCTGTTCCTTCGAGGACAAGGCGCGCAACGCCCTGAACGCGGGCGCAGCCGCGGTCATCGTCTTCAACGAGGGGCAGCCGGGCCGTACCGACACCGTCCTTGGCAGGCTCGGCGGTCCGGGAGTGAACATCCCGGTCGTGGGGACGAGCTTCGCCATCGGTTCCGACCTGGCCTCCACCCCGAACACGGTCGTGCGGGTCAAGACCGACACGACCAGCGAGACCCGGCTGACCCACAACGTGATCGCCGACTCGCGCTGGGGCGACCCGAACAAGGTCGTCATGCTCGGCGCGCACCTCGACTCGGTGGACGCCGGTCCCGGCATCAACGACAACGGTTCGGGCAGCGCGGCCGACCTCACGGTCGCCGAGGCGCTCGGCAGGATCCCGACGGTCAACAGGCTGCGTTTCGCCTGGTGGAGCGCCGAGGAGCTGGGGCTGCTCGGCTCCCAGCACTACGTGGACACCCTGACGGACGCCCAGCGCTCGAAGATCAAGCTGTACCTCAACTTCGACATGGTCGCCTCCCCCAACTACGCGCTGAAGATCTACGACGGTGACGACTCCGACCAGACGGGCGCGCCCGCGGGTCCGGCCGGATCCGCCGAGATCGAGAAGCTCTTCGAGAAGTACTTCGACACCCTGCGCCAGCCCCACAACGGCACCGACTTCGACGGCCGCTCCGACTACGGACCGTTCATCGCGGTCGGCATCCCCTCCGGTGGCCTGTTCACCGGCGCCGAGGGTATCAAGACGGCCGAGGAGGCCAGGCTGTTCGGCGGTACGGCGGGCAAGCCGTATGACGGGTGCTACCACCAGGCGTGTGACACCATCGCCAACATCAACGACAAGGCCCTCGCGCTGAACACCGGCGCGATCGCCACCGCGGCCGTGGTGTACGCCTTCAGCGGGAAGCTCCCCGGCTCCGGGGCCCCCGCGGCGGCCGTACCCCAGAAGAAGGCTCTGGCCGACGTGGACCACGACGGTCGCGTCAGCCGCTGACGAACGACCACGCGACCCCCGGGAGGATCTCCTTCCGGGGGTCGCGTGCGTCAGAGGAACGTCACGTCCAGTTCGCGCAAGTGCTCGGGGTCGGTGACCACGTCGATCGACGTGATCCGGCCACCACTGACCGTGAAGCCGAGGGCCACGCGCGGTTCCCCGTCCGGCGCCCACGCGGCCCCGACCACCCCGTCCACGAGCGCGGGCCGCGCTCCCCTGGCCCGGCCCAGGAAGGTCTCCGCGACCACGGAGGCGCCCCTGAGCGGCCCCGGCGAGCCCGCGAGCGCCTCCGCCCTGTCGCTTCTGAGCACGACGTCCGGGTCGAGTACGGCGAGCAGCGCCGCGAAGTCGCCCTCCCGCGAGGCGGTGAGGAAGGCGGCGACGATCTCCCGCCGCCTGGCCAGGTCCGCCTCCGAGGCCGGGGCCGCTCCCCGCACCCGGCGCCTGGCGCGGCTCGCGAGCTGCCGCGTCGCGGCCGGGGAGCGCTCGACGATCGGCGCGATCTCCTCGAACGGCACGGCGAACATGTCGTGCAGCACGAACGCCAGCCGTTCGGCCGGGGTGAGCGTCTCCAGTACGACCAGCAGGGCCAGGCCGACCGAGTCGGCGACGATCGCCTCGCTTTCCGGGTCCTGTCCGTCCGGTTGGTCCTCGTCCTGCCGCAGGGGCTCCTCGCGTCGGGTGGCACGCGAGCGCAGCATGTTCAGGCACACCCGCGCGACGACCGTGGTCAGCCAGCCGCCGAGGTTCTCCACGTCGTCGGCGCCGGACCGGCTGAGCCGCAGCCACGCCTCCTGGACCGCGTCCTCCGCCTCGTTCGAGGAGCCGAGCATCCGATAGGCCACCGAGCGCAGATGGGCGCGGTGCTCCTCGAACCGGCCCGCCAGGAACTCGTGTTCGTCCATGGATCCCAACCCCTCCCTCGCCCTCCGTCATACCGATGACCCGTGGGACGGCGCCGATGTGACGCCGGTGGCTGTTCTGTTCGCGTTCATCCCCCGGCCACATGATCTTGTTTTCCGAGCAGCGGAACGCTCGTAGATCTTGGGCGTCCATTTCGGACTGTCAACAAACGGGGTTCCTGTGCTTTCAACTACCGGCCCCAGAGGCGGCCCCGTCTTCAACCTGGAGAACGGATCGAGCGCGACCCGCGCGATCGGCACCATCACCGGTTACGGCTACGGCGGCTCGACCGAGTGGCTCATCTTCCAGGACTTCGGCACCGCGACCTACTGAAGAGCCGCTCACTCCAGGGAGGTGTCCCCCAGGGATTCGAGCAGCGCGCGCAGCGTCCCGGCGAGCCGGTCACGATCCTCCACGTCCAGTACGGCCAGCAGCCTGGCCTCGTTGGCCACGTGCAGCGCGACCAGTTCCTCGACGATCTCCCAGCCCCTCGGCGTGAGCCGTACCGGAACCAGGCGGCGGTCCTTGGCGTCCCTGACCCGCTCGACCAGACCCCTGGCCTCAAGCCTGTCGATCCGGTTGGTGATCGCCCCCGAGGTGACCATCGCCGCCCGCAGCAGCGCGACCGCCGTCAGCTCGTACGGCGGGCCCGCCCTGCGCAGGGTCGCCAGCACGTCGAACTCCCAGTGCTCAAGGCCGTGTCCGGCGAAGAACTCCTTCAGCTCGCGGTCGAACAGGCGGGACAGGCGCGAGATCCGGCCGACGATCCCCATCGGCCACACGTCGAGGCCGGGCCGTTCCCGTGCCCACTGGGCCAGCAACGCGTCAACCGCGTCACCCATCGCACCTCCCGGCTGATCTTCCCGCCGCAAGGGTATCGGCGGCCCGCCGTACCCACGCGACCGCGGGGTGCGCGTCGTCGGGCACCCGCGGACCGCGTCGGGACGGGGGTCAGAAGAACCAGGAGACGGGGTCGTGCCCCCGGTCCACGATGTCGCTGAACCTGCCGCCCATGAAGCCGAGCGGTTCGCCGTCCCGCTCGCAGACGGTGAGCACGTGCCCGATGACCACCACGTGGTCCCCGGCGACGAAGTGCCGTTCGACCTCGCATTCCAGGTGGGCGAAGGCGTCCGGGATGACCGGGACCGCGTGCCTGCCGTAGGTGACGTCGAGGCCCGCGAAGTGGTCCTCCCCCCTGCGGGCGAAGCGCAGCGCGAGCTGCTCCTGCCGTACGGACAGGATGCTGATCGCGAAGCGGCCCGCCCTGGTGACCGCGTCGGTGCTGCGGGCGCCGGTGGTCAGGCAGACCAGCAGCAGCGGTGGCTCCAGCGAGACCGAGGTCAGGGAGTTGACGGTCATGCCGTGCGGGACGCCGTCGGCGACGGTGGTGACGACGGCGACGCCGGTGGCGAAGCGGCCCATGGTGCGCCGCATCGTCAGGGGATCGACCACGGGGGTGGGTGTCATGGCCGTGGTCATGCCGGGTAGCGGACTTCGAAGGTGAGCACGCCCTCGTTCGTGCGCCACGGGCCGTGCGGCATGCCGGGTGGGCGGCAGGCGTACATGCCCGCGGTGAAGGTCTCGCCGAGTGTCAGGTCGGTGAAGGACCCTTCGAGGATGTACACCTCCTCCCAGAAGTCGTGCCGCTGCACGCCCATCGGGGTCGAGTCGGCGCCGGGGGCGTAGCGCAGGACGCGGGTGGCGACCCCGGTTACGGGATCGCGGGCGAGGACGCGCTCGGTGATGGCGGGGTCGTCCCCGGCGCAGACGGTGAAACCGACGTCGGTGACGGGGAAGAACTCGCGTTCCGGTTTGCTCATGCCGTACCTCTCAGGTCTCGTCTCAGGTGAGGGAGTAACCGGCGAGGAACGTCTCCACCTCGGCGAGCGGTTCCTCGAAGCCGTAGTTACGGAAGGCGTAGCCCTTCACCACGAAGGGGGCGCCCGCGTAGAACATCTCGTACTGGTGGTGGCGTCCGGCGAACTCGCTGCCCACCGCGTCCCAGACGAGCTTGAACAGCTTGACCCGCTCCTCGGCGGAGACGCCGGGGCTGTGGACGTAGCGGTCGATGTCGGGCCTCGTCTCCTCGCTGGTCATGTCGGCCGCGCTCGACGGCACCTGGAGCACGCCGCCGCCGACCAGGTCGCGCAGGATCGCGAGCACCCGGGGATACAGCTCGGTCTGCAGGCCCATGGCGCCGTACAGCGCGCGGGCGCCGGGACGCCACAGCCCCTGCTCGTCGGGGGCCGCGGTGTACTCGGCGGCCAGGACAGCCGACTCGACCAGCGAGACCAGGCTCGCCAGCTCGCCGAGCTTCTCGACGACGCCGGGGAACCTGTCCACCCCGTTGACCGCCGCGACCTTGCGGGCCAGACCGGCCAGGAAGCGCAGCTTCACCGAGAACCTGATCTGCGCCTGCCAGTTGCCCAGCACGTGCGCGCCGGTGTCGAAGAACTGCCTGCGCAGCCCGGCCACGTCGCGGTAGACGAACACCCGCTCCCAGGGGACGAACACGTCGTCGAACACCAGCAGCGCGTCGGTCTCGTCGAACCTGCTGGTCAGCGGGTAGTCGTACTCGCTCGTCGCGGCGGGCGCGTACGGCCTGCGGCAGTAGAGCTTCAACCCCTCGGCTCCGACGGGTACGGCGAAGCTGATCGCGAAGTCCGTGTCCTCCGGGCCGAGCGGCTTGATGCAGGACACGAGGATCTCGTCGGCGACCGCGCCCCCGGTGGCGAGCATCTGCGCGCCCCTGACCACGATCCCGTCGGGCCGCTCCTCGGCGACCCCGGCCTGGATCAGCTCGCCGTCCCAGGCGTGCGCGGTGGCCGCCCGCGAGACCTGCGGCGGGATGATGGCGTAGGAGACGTACAGGTCCTCCTCGGCGACCCGGCGCTGGAACGCCGTGACGTTCGCGGCGAGGTCGCGTTCCGGACTCGTCGAGAAGGCTTCGGGGTGGGCGGCGAAGGCGGCGAGGAACGCGCCGACGTGGTCGGGGCTGCGGCCCACCCAGCCGTGGGTGTGCCGCGCCCAGCGGGTCGCCGCCTGCCGGAAGGCCGTCAGGTCCTCCCTGCTGCGTGGGACGGTGAACACCCGGTTGACGGTCGCGCCGGTCTCCGGGTCGGTGACGGTCATGCCGGACGCCGGGTCCGCGGCCAGGTCGAACAGCTCCGCGACGGTGCGGGCGATGGGGGCGAACGCCGGGTGGCTGGCGACGTCCTCGACCGCGGCGCCGTCCACGTAGACGCGGCGCGCGTCCTTCAGCGAGGCCAGGTAGTCGGCTCCACTGCGCATCACAGGCTTCTCCTCTTCGTTTCGTAGGTGTGGGTCAGGACCGTCCCGGCCGGTAGTTCCAGGTGGATCCGCCAGTGGTCGCCGTGGACGAACTCGCCGCCGAGCAGCGGCATGGTGCCGCAGAAGAGCACCAGGTCACCGGTGATCTCGCCGAGCGCGGCGGTCATCCGTTCCAGCAGGTCGGCCGGGTGCCGCAGCGTCGCGACGGAACCCCGCTGGTAGGTCCGGCCGTCGACGGAGGAGACGGCCGTCAGCCGGTCCCAGTCCAGGGTCGCCATGCCCGCGCCGATCTCGACGACGGTCGCGCCGACCGGCTTGGGGCAGGCCGCCTTCGAGGCCGTGATGTCGGTGCGTTCGAGGTCGCGGTCGGTGTGGTCGGAGCCGACGCCGAGGAAGTATCGGCCCCGGTGGCGAACCAGCACCGGTTCGACCTCCCCAGAGGTCGCGGGGCCGCCGACCTCGATCACAGCGTCCGTGGTCAGCAGCGCCGGGTCCAGCTCGTAGAACGCCGGGACGTTGGGGGGTGGCGGCACCCCGATGGCTTCGAGCTCGGCGATGTGCGCGGCCACGGCGGCCTCGTCCCTGCCGGTGTATCCGGCCACGACCAGCCGTTCGGGTGCGACCACGAGCTGTTCGTTGCTCGCGGCGACGTTGAGGATCACGTTGTTTCCTGTCCTTCCGGTGTAGAGGGCCAGCGGCGGTCGGCGAGGACGGGGAACTCGGCGCGGGTCCGTTCGACGACGCCGGGATCGACCTCGCAGAAGGTGACCCCCTCCTGCTGGCCCGCCTCGGCGAGCACGACGCCCCACGGATCGACGATCCGGCTCGTGCCGCCCAGTTCGACGCTGCCGTCCTGGGTGCCGACGGCGTTGCAGGCGATCACGACGACCTGCTCCTCGACCGCCCGGCAGGAGGTGAACAGGCGCCAGTGCTCACGGCGGGCGGCGGGCCAGGCCGCAGGGACGACCACGATGCCCGCGCCCCGGTCGACCAGGCCCCGCCACAGCTCGGGAAAGCGCAGGTCGTAGCAGGTCGTGGCGCCGAGACCGCCCCAGGGAGTCGGCGCGACGTCGAGCCGGTCGCCGGGGGTCAGCAGCTCCGCCTCCCGCGAGGCATAGCCGAAGACGTGGATCTTGCGGTAGGTGTGGGCGATCGTCCCGTCAGGGGCGAGCAGCACGGCGGTGTTGAACAGCCTTCCCCGGTCGTCGCGTTCGACGACGCTGCCAAGGTGCACGTGGGCGCCCAGTTCGGCGGCCCACTCGCGGCCCGCCGCGACCGTCGGCCCGTCCAGCGTTTCGGCCCGTTCGGCGTAGGCGTCGAAGGCGAAGTAGCCCGCGGCCCACAGCTCGGGCAGCACGACCAGGTCGGCGCCACGTGCCCCGGCGACCATCCGGCCGACCCTGGCCCTGCGATCCTCCGGTGTCTCGTCGGGAGGACTGGCGACCTGCAGCAGGGCTACTCTCATGGGCGTCCCTTCCTCGCGGGTCTCGCGGCATTTGTGGCTTCTGCGGCCTTTGCGGCTGTGGCATTTGCGGCTTTTGCGGCTGGAGTTCTCATCGCCGGGCCCAGCCGCCCGTGTCAGGCAGCCTGAGCACCGCGAGCGTGCTGGACAGGTGCGTGGCGAGCGCCTGACCGGCTTCTTCGGGTACGGCACGGCGCAGGCAGGCGATGATCGCGCGGTGCTCGGTCAGCACCGTCTCGGCCCGGTTCTTCACCTTGGCGACCGCGCGCAGCCCCATCCGGACCTGTCGGTCGCGCAGCGACTCGTAGAACTCCGCCAGGACCGGGTTTCCCGCCTGCCGTACGATCGCGCGGTGGAAGGCCCGGTCGGCGTCGATGAACGCGACCGGATCCTCGACGGCCGCCTCCTGCTCGGCCACCAGGCTCTCCAGCTCCACCAGGAACTCCTCGCTCGAAGGAGCGGCCCGGCGCACCGCCCAGTCCTCGACGAGGGCCCGCGCCTGCATCACCGCCTCGACCTCGGCATCCGAGATCGGCGGGACGAAGACTCCCTTCCTCGGGACTATCTGGAGGAATCCTTCCGCTTCTAAGCGGAGGAGAGCCTCCCTTACCGGGGTGCGGGAGGTCCCCGTCGCCACGGCCACCTCCGCCTCGGTGAGGAAGGTCCCCCCGCGTCTCGGCAGCCCGCCGATGTGCTGCTTCAGCCACCGGTATGCGATGTCCTGAGCCGAATCTTTCCTGCTCACAGCTTCTAGACTGCTCATGGACGCCATGTATACATCGTGTGGACAACCCTCGACAAGAGGGGTGAACCGAGACCGAACCGTTGACATCCGAGCCTTGCCGAGGGGTTGACACGCTTATAGGTTACCGACCGAGTGGTTACTAGGTTTCTATTTCAGGAAGGTGGACCGTGGCAGAACAGCTCTCGAACGGCGTGGTCCAGCCCGGCTACGAGCCGGTCAGGGAACGCTTCGAGGCCCTCCTCGCCGAGGACCCCGGATACTCCGCCTCCGTCGCGGCCTACGTCGGCGACGAGCTGGTCGTCGACCTGTGGGGCGGCGCGAGAATGCGTCAGGACTCGATCGTCACCACGTTCTCGTGCACCAAGGGCGTCTCCGGCATCTGCGTCGGCCTGCTGGTCGAACGCGGCCTGCTCGACCTCGACGCCCCCGTGAGCGAGTACTGGCCGGAGTTCGCCCGCCACGGCAAGGCGGCGGTGACCGTACGGCAACTGCTGTCCCACCAGGCGGGACTCGTCGGCGTCGACGGCGGTTTCACCGTCGCCGAGCTGCTCGGGCACGAACGGCTCGCCGAACGCCTGGCCGACCAGCGGCCCTACTGGCAGCCGGGCGCCGGACACGGCTACCACGCCATGACGATCGGTGTCCTCACCGACGAACTGGTCCGCAGGACCGACGGCCGCACCCTGTCCGCGTTCTACACCGAGGAGATCCGTCTCCCCCGCGACGTGGACTTCTTCATCGGCCTGCCCGAGTCCGAGGACGGCCGCGTGGTCCCGCTGCTGCCGCCAGAACTGCCCGAGGACCCGGAGCTCGTGGCCGCGATGCAGGCCACCTTCGCCCGGGGAACCATCGGCGGAATCGCCATGAACGCCGAGGTCGCCGAGTTCCCGCCGCTGGTCGACCTGGCCAACAGTACGGCGCTGCACCGGGCCGGCCCGCCCGCCATGGGCGGCGTCGGCAACGCCCGCGGCCTCGCCAAGCTCTACGCCTCCTGCATCAGCGACGTCTCGGGGGCACGTCTGCTGAGCCCGGAGACCGTCGAGGCCGTCACCCGCCTGCAGGTCGTCGGCGACGACCTGGTGCTGGGGATGCCGACCCGGTTCGCGACGCTGTTCCAGAAGCCGGACCAACGCCTCACGTACGGGAGCCACCGGGCCTTCGGACATGACGGCGTGGGCGGCGGCATCGGCTTCGCGGACCCGGCGACGGGGCTGAGCTTCGGGTACACGACGTCGGAGATGCCGCTGCCGGGTGGGGCCGACTCCAGAGCTCTGCTCATTCACGGCGCCCTGCTTATTTGCGGCGCCTGACGGCGCCGCAGGGCTTGGGCTGTGCTGCTTTTGCGGCGCCTTCGGCGCCGCAGGGCTTGGGCGCCTCAGGCCAACGCTTTCCCTCGTCGCTCATCCGCTTCGCTCCTTCGCTCCTCAGTCCAAGCGTCGGCGCGCCCAAGCCGGACACTCTTCACGCTTGGCGCCGGTACCCCCAACTCCTCACGCACGGCGCCGGGATGGCCGAGCCCGAGGGTGGACTGAGCGCCAACGCCGTCGAGGCCGGATTTCTCGCGTAACGCCTTCGCCAGCGCGTAGCCAGGCATGTCGTTGCGTGGCCTGAAGGCGTCTCAGACACCGGGCCCCGTACGGCTGGAGCCTGCCTGGCGCCGGGGGGAGAAAGCACGTCCGTAGGCGATCTACCTGCGGAAACGTCCTGAGAAACCTTGAAACACCTCTTGTGTCCCCGTCAGCGGGCTACTACTGTCAGCAAAATAACCGAGCGAGTACTCGGTAAGTAAATCTGAAGCTCTGGAGGCGCTATGGGCGCCCTTCGCCTCGTCATCCGCCGTCTTCTGGCGTCGATGCCACTGCTTTTTCTCACATCCGCACTGACCTTCGTGCTCGTCTCCCTCGTTCCGGGAGATCCGGCCCGCACTATCGCGGGCCAGCACTCGACCGCCGAGCAGTACCGCCTCATCCGTGGTCAGCTCGGTCTCGACCAGCCACTGCCCGTGCAGTACTGGAACTGGCTCACCCAGGTGTTCCGGGGTGACCTGGGCTCCTCGCTCTTCAGCGGCGAGGCCGTGACGTCGATCCTGCAGAACCGGCTGCCGGTCTCGCTCTCGCTGATCCTGGCCAGCACCGTGGTCTCCGGCCTCGCCGGGGTCGCGCTCGGCCTGCTCAGCGCCCGTCGCGGCGGTGTGCTGATGAAGATCGTCGATGGGCTCGCGCTCTTCGGCCTGGCGGCTCCGCCGTTCTGGCTGGCGCTGCTCGTCATCGAGGTCTTCGCCGTGACGCTGCGCTGGTTCCCCGTGACGGGTTATGTCCCGCTTGAGGAGGATCCCGGCGGGTGGGCCGGGTCGCTGGTCCTGCCGGTCGTCTCGATCGCCCTGGGGGCGGTCGCCATCATCGCCAAGCAGACCCGTGACTCCGTGCTCGACACCATGAACAGGGACTTCATCCGGGTCATGCAGGCAAACGGCTTCTCGCCGCGCTCGATCCTCTACCGGCACATCCTGCGCAACGCCGCGCTGCCGATCGTGACCGTGTTGGGCGTGCTCATGGTGAGCCTGCTGGGAGCCGTGGTGTTCGTCGAGACCGTGTTCGCGATGCCCGGCGTCGCGAGCCTGACCCAGCAGGCGACCGTCCAGCACGACATCCCGGTCATCCAGGGCGCGGTCCTCTACATCACCGTCTTCGTGATCGTGGTGAACCTCGTGGTCGACCTCGCCTACGTACGCCTCGACCCCCGGGTAAGGACCTCGTGAAGACCACCTCCCGCCTGCTGCGCCGCCCCGCCGCCGTCGTCGCCGTCGCCTGGCTGGTCCTGCTGACCGTGGCCACCGCGTGCGCGCCGTTGATCGCCGCGCACGGTCCGCTCGACCAGGACCTGTCCCACGTGCTGGCGCTCCCCTCGGCCTCGCACCCCCTCGGCACCGACAGCCTGGGCCGCGACCTGCTCAGCAGACTCCTGTACGGCGGGCAGCCCGCGCTGCTCGCGGTCGCCGAGGCCCTGGTGGCCCACCTGGTGGTCGGGGTGACCCTCGGGCTGGTCGCCGGATACCTGGGCGGCTGGGCCGACACCCTGATCACCCGGGTCGGCGACCTGCTGTTCGCGCTGCCCGCGATCATCATCGTGCTGGTCGTGCTCTCGGTCTTCCCGGGCAACCTGCACGCCGCGATGATCACCTTCGGGGTGCTCGGCAGCCCGGGGCTCATCCGGGTGCTGCGCTCACGCACCCTGGGCATCCGGCAGGAGATGTACGTCGCGGCGGCGCGGGTCTGCGGCCTGTCCGACGCGCAGATCCTGCTGCGGCACGTCCTGCCCCGCCTGACCAGCACGGTCATCGTCCAGGCGGCCCTGTTCTCCGCGGTCGCGGTGATCATCCAGGCCGGGCTCGGCTTCCTCGGCCTTGGCGCGCAGCCGCCCGCCCCGAGCTGGGGCGGCCTGGTGGCCGACGCCTCCCAGGTGATCGACCGTGATCCGTGGATGCTGGTACCCGCCGGGGTGCCGCTGGTGCTGACGGTGGTCGCCCTGAGCATGCTGGGCGACGCGATCCGCGACAGCGCCGTGGAGAGCTGGTCGGTCTCCAAGCTCGCCACGGCCTCCGCCCCGCCGCCCGTGGCGAAGGAGCACGCCGAGGCCCCCGTGCCGGGGGCGCTGCTGTCCGTGCGGGACCTGACCGTCGAGATCGACGGCGTCCCCGTGGTCCAGGGCGTGAGCTTCGACGTCATGCCGGGTGAGACGCTCGGCGTCGTCGGGGAGTCCGGCTGCGGCAAGTCCGTCACCGCCCTGGGCGTCCTCGGCCTCGTCCCCGGCAACGGCCGCGTCACCGGGGGCCGGGTGGTCTTCGCCGGCACCGACCTGACCGCCTCCCCCACGGAGCTGGCCAGGGTCAGGGGCAGCGGCATCGCCTACGTCTCCCAGGACCCGATGGTCGCCCTTGACCCCACCTTCACCGTGCTCTCCCAGCTCCGCGAGGCCGTACGACGACACAGTGGGGCGAACCGGGAGCAGGCGCGGGAGCGGGTGCTGGAACTCCTGGCCATGGTCGGCGTCCCCGATCCGGAGGGCGTCGCCGGGCGTTACCCGCACCAGCTCTCCGGCGGCCTGGCCCAGCGGGTGCTCATCGCCCTCGCCCTCGCGGGGCGCCCGAAGCTCCTCATCGCCGACGAGCCGACGACCGCGCTGGACGTGAGCGTGCAGAAGGAGATCCTCACCCTGCTGCACACCCTCCAGCGCAGGACCGGGATCGCGGTGCTGATCGTCACCCACGACTGGGGGGTGGTGGCCACGCTCTGCCACCGTTCCCTGGTCATGTACGCGGGCCAGGTCGTCGAGCAGGCCGACGTGGAGTCCATGTTCGTCCGGCCCCTGCACCCCTACACCGCGGGTCTGCTGGCCGCCAACCCCCACCGGGCGGCGCACGGCCACGCGCTGACCACGATCCCCGGCACCGTCCCTTCCCCCAGGGAGTGGCCGGTCGGCTGCCGCTTCGCGGCCCGGTGCCCGTACGCGGGCGACGACTGCCGCGCCGCGCCCGTCGCGCTCACCGGACCGGCCCCGGCCAGGCTCACGCGGTGCCTGCACGTCGAGGAACTCGTCAGTGAAGGAGCCCGCCTGTGACCCCCCGCCCGCTGCTCCAGGTCACCGAACTCACCGTCGAGTACGGCCAGCGGCACGCCCCCACGCTGCGCGCGGCCGACGGCGTGTCCTTCGACGTCCGCCCCGGGGAGACCGTGGGCCTGGTCGGCGAGTCCGGTTCGGGCAAGTCGACCGTGGCCCGCGCGGTGCTGGGTCTCACCCCGGTCACCTCGGGGCGGATCCGCTTCGACGGCGCCGACATCACCCACGCCAACCGAAAGACCAGACGCGCCCTCAGCGCCCGGCTGCAGATGGTCTTCCAGGACCCGTACTCGTCGCTGAACCCGGCGCGGACCATCGGCCAGACGCTCGCGGAACCGCTGCTGGTCCACTCCGGAGAACGCGGAAAACCGGTCGGTGAGCGGGTCGCGGCCATGCTTGAGCGGGTTGGCCTGCCCGCGAAGGCCGCCGAGCGCTACCCCAGCCAGTTCTCCGGGGGGCAGCGCCAGCGCGTCGCCATCGCCAGGGCCCTCATGACGTCGGCCGAACTCGTCGTCTGTGACGAGCCGGTCAGCGCCCTCGACCTGTCGATCCAGGCGCAGACGCTGAACCTGCTGTCCGACCTGCAGCGGGAGCTGTCCCTCAGTTATCTGTTCATCGCCCACGACCTGCCGGTCGTCCGGTACCTGTCACACCGCGTCGTCGTCCTCTACCGGGGTCGCGTCATGGAGACCGGGCCGGTGGACCTGGTCTACGAGCGTCCCGCCCACCCCTACACCAGGGCGTTGCTCGCCGCGGTCCCCGACCCCGACCCGCGGATCAGAACCGGACGTCACGACGAGCCCGCCACCCCCAGGGGCGCGTCACAGCCGACGGCCACCGGCTGCCCTTTCGCGCCCAGGTGCGCACACGTCGTCGAGATCTGCCGGAGGGAACGTCCCGGGCTGCTGCCCGTCGACGGGGTTCCCGGTGGCGCGTCGGCCGCCTGCCACCGGGCCGCGGAGCTCACCCCCACCGGAAACGGCACGGTGGCCCGCGCGGTCGCCGTGGGCCGTCCGGGAAACGCTCACATGGAGGAAACGTGATGTCCAGGCATCGCGCAGTGGTCGGGATGATCTCGATCGCGCTCGTCACCGGATCGGTCGCCGCGTGCGGCGGCGGGTCCACCGGAGGATCGAACGCCGCCGAGACCCTCACCGTGGTCGCCAGCGCCGCCCCGGCGACCCTCGACCCGGTGAAGGCCAACGTCGGATCGGACAACTGGTTCGTCAACCTCGCCTACGACACCCTGCTCAGGCTCGGCCCCGACGGGGACGTCCAGCCGGGCCTGGCCGTCAGGTGGGGCTACGTCGGGAAGAACAACACGACCTTCGAGCTGAAGCTGCGCGAGGGCGTCAAGTTCGCCGACGGGACGCCGCTGACCGCGCAGGCCGTCGCCGCCTCGCTGGACTACGCCAGGAAGAACGGCCTCAACGCCGCGACCTGGTCGAGTGCCATCGAGTCGGTCACCGCGACGGGTCCGCTGACCGTGCGGATCAACTGCTCGACGCCGCATCCGGTGCTGCCGCTGCTGCTGGACCAGATCCAGCTCGTCGGCTCGGTCATCAGCCCGAAGGGCCTGGCGGACCCGTCGAAGATGGGAGCCAACAGCTTCGGGGCCGGGCCGTACGTGTTGGACAGTGCGCAGAGTGCGAGCGGCGACCACTACACCTACACGCCGAACCCCAACTACTGGGACAAGTCACGCATCCACTGGAAGAAAGTCGTCATCAAGGTCGTCACCAACCCCAGTTCGGCTCTCGACGCCGTCAAGACCGGGCAGGCCGACCTGACCGCGCTGGTCGCCAACCAGGCGGACACCGCGAAGTCCTCCGGGCTCGCGGTGATCAACGCGCCGATCGCCTTCGCCGGGGTCAACCTCGCCGACCGGGACGGGACGCTGGCCAAGCCGCTGGCGGACGTGCGGGTCAGGCAGGCCCTCAACTACGCCGTCGACCGCCAGGCCATCACCCAGGCGATCTTCAAGGAGTACGGCCAGCCGACCACCCAGCTCTCCCTGCCCGGTCTGGATGGGTACGTCCCCGACTACGACAACCGCTACCCCTACGACCCGGCCAAGGCGAAGAAGCTGCTCGCCGAGGCGGGCTACCCCGACGGGTTCACGCTGCGGGCCGAGGTGCAGGGGGTCAACGGCTTCGACCTGCTGCCCCAGGCCGTCTTCCAGCAGTGGAAGCAGGTCGGCGTCACGGTGAACGTCGTCACCGACACCACGGTCGGCGCCTTCCTGAGCAACGCGATGTCCAAGTCGTTCCCGGCGCTCGGCTTCGCCTACGGCGGCCTGCCGACCTACCTGACATCGCTGGACTGGATGCTCCCGCACGCCTCGCCGTTCAACCCCTTCGCCTCGCAGGACCCCAAGCTGGCCAAGCTGCTGGAGTCCGCCGCCTCCGCGCCGCAGGCCAGACAGCCGGGCCTGTACCGCGAGGCCATGCGCTACGTCGTGGACCAGGCGTGGTTCGTGGCCGTCTCCAGGCAGGACCAGATCTTCGCCTTCGACGGCAAGAAGCTCGACGGGGTGACGGTCGCCTCGGGCTACCTGCCCGACCTCGCCTGGGAGGTCAAGCCCAGGTGAACCCCCAGGGGGCGGGGTCGCGCCCGCCCCCCTCTCTGATGGAATGGTCCGAGGAGACGCAGATGATCGTGAACACCCACTACGGAGCCGTCGAGGGCCTGGTCAAAGGGGACGTCACCGCCTTCCTGGGCGTGCCGTTCGCCGCCTCCCCCGTCGGTGACCTGCGCTGGCGCCCGCCCGTGCCGCCCACCCCGTGGGCGGGGGTCAGACCCGCCGTCGAGTACGGCCCCGCCGTACCCCAGTGCCATGACGCCGTGGCCGAGGAGATGCTCGGCCAGCTCCCCTACCCCGCCGCGGAGGACGGCTGCCTGAACCTCAACGTCTGGACGCCGGGCACCGGCGGCGGGCCGAGGCCGGTGATGGTCTGGATCCACGGCGGCGCCTTCCTCAACGGCTCGGGCAGGGACGTCGTCTACGACGGCTCGCGCCTGGCCGCCAAGCACGGTGTGGTCGTGGTGACGGTCAACTACCGGGTGGGGGTCCTCGGGTTCCTGCACCTGGCCGAGGTGCTCGGCGCGGAGCACGTCTCCTCGGGCAACGTGGGCCTGCTCGACCAGGTCGCGGCGCTGCGTTGGGTCGGGGAGAACATCGCGGCCTTCGGCGGTGACCCCGGGAACGTCACGGTCTTCGGCCAGTCGGCCGGGGCGATGAGCATCGTGAGTCTGATCACCTCGCCCGTGGCCTCGGGGCTGTTCCACCGGGCCGTGGTGCAGAGCGGCAGCGGCGAGCTGGTCAGCTCCCCGGAGCGGGCCGACGCGGTGACCCACGAGCTGCTCGCCGTACTCGGCCTCGACGAGACCGAGACGCACCGGCTGTGGGAGGTCCCGGTGGCCGAGCTGGTCTCCGCGGAGGAGTCGGTCATCGCGGCGCTGCGGGCCGGGGGCGACGACGTCGGGCTGCCGTTCCTCCCGGTCGTGGACGGCGTCGTCCTGCCCGCCAGGCCGCTGGACACGATCAGGGCGGGGACGGTCACCCCGGTCCCGCTCCTGCTCGGCGCCAACCGCGACGAGGGCGGGCTCTTCCTGCTGGCCCCCGGCTCTCCTGAGCCGTCCCACGCCGCGCTCACCGGCGCCCGGCTGTTCCTCGAACCCACCGAACGGCTCGCCGAGGCCTACGCCGCGCTGACGCCGGATGTGTGGCGCTACCTGTTCACCTGGCGGTCGGGAGCGCGGGACGGCCTGCTCGGGGCATGTCACTCGCTGGAGCTGCCGTTCGTCTTCGACAACCTTGACCGGCCCGGCGTGTCGATCTTCACCGGCCCCAACCCGCCGCAGGCCCTGGCCGACGACCTCGGCGAGGCGTGGACGGCCTTCGCCCGCGACGGCGCCCCACCGACCGGCTGGCCGCGTTTCGATCTTGAGGACCGGTGGACCCGGCTGCTCGACGTACCCTGTTCGACGGAGCGTGACCCCTCGCGTCCCCTGCGGAGGCTACGGGCAGCGGCAGGTCTGTCAGATGAGGAAGATTGGTGACATGTCCAACCCCGGTCGGCCCCAGCCCCGCAGCCAGCCTCGTGGGCAGGCCCGTAAGGAGCACATCCTCGCGGTGGCGCTCAAGATCTTCGCGGAGAACGGCTACCGAGGCGCCTCCATCGCGGAGATCGCCGAGGGGTGCGGCCTGTCCCAGCCGGGTCTGCTGCACCACTTCCCCACCAAGGCCGACCTGCTCACCGCCGTCCTCGAATACCGTGACCGGCTCGACGCGGAGAAGTTCCACGTCGACGACCCGACCCCGGGCACCGCGGCGCTGCGGCACTACGTGAACATCGTCGAGCACAACGCGCACCTGCCCGGCCTGGTGAAGCTGTTCGCCATCGTGACCAGCGAGGCGGCCGTCAACCCCGCGCACCCCGCGCGGGACTGGGCCGTGGGCCGGTACGAGAAGCTCATCGGCGGCCTGGCCGCCAACCTGCGGCTCGGGGTGGAGGACGGCTCGATCCGCGCCGACGTGGACACCACGGCCGTGGCCCGGCTGGTGTTCTCGATGATGGACGGCCTGCAGCTGCAGTGGCTCCTCAACCCGGACCGGGTGGACATGCCCGGCCTCTTCCGAACCTTCATCGACGAACTGACCACCGAGATCACCACCCCCGACCGGTAGGCCGTATCTCACCTTCTCCCTGGTCCTCCGCCTGTCGACACCCGACAAAGAATCGCTTTTATTTACCCCGGCGACCCATTGGAAAGGCGGATTAACTTCCATCTTCCACAATGGCTTTTTCAATCAACGAGACGGGGTATTCGAACTGGTCTGCGACAAGCCGGCAGCCCCGTCACCACCGGGGCCCGGCGAACATCAAATGTTCTCATCCCGCAATCTCCACTCCGCCCTGTTTGGGGGAGGTCGGCATATGATCGACAGGCTTTATCGTTATACGACTCGATGTCGAGCCGAAGACCGGAGGATCATCCTTGTCGGGAAACTTGGACTGGTCCAGACTCACGCCTGACAGCCCGAAGCCTGTCGATCTGCGCACCAACCAGCCGCACTCCGCCCGGGTCTACGACTACATGCTGGGGGGCAAGGACAACTTCGCGGCCGACCGCAAGGTCGCCGAGGAGGTCATGGCCCTCTCCCCCTACCTGCGGGTCTCCGTACGGGCGAACCGGAACTTCATGGTCCGCGTGGCCCGCTACCTCGCCTCCGAGCTGGGCATCACCCAGTTCCTGGACATCGGCACCGGCCTGCCGACCTCGCCGAACCTCCACGAGGTCGTGCAGCGGGTCAACCCCGAGGCGCGGATCGTCTACATCGACAACGACCCCATCGTGCTGCAGCACGCCCGCGCGCTCCTCGTCGGCACCCCGACCGGCAAGACCAGCTACATCGACGCCGACATCCACGACCCGCAGGGCATCCTCGACGCCGCCGAGACGCAGAACACCCTCGACCTGGGCAAGCCCGTCGCCCTCTGCCTGATCGCCATCCTGCACTTCATTCCCGACGAGCAGGAGGCGCACGAGATCGTCAGGAAGCTCCTGCGGCCCCTGCCCTCCGGCAGCGCCCTGGCCCTGTCGACGATCGCGGTTGACGCCGCCCCCGAGCGCGTCACGTCGGCAGTCGCGGCCTTCAACGCCCGGGGCATCGCCTCGAAGACCCGCACCAGGGCCGAGGTCGACCTCTTCTTCGAGGGGCTCGACATCGTTCCCCCCGGCCTCGTCCCCGTGCACCACTGGCATCCCGACGCCGAGGCGAGATCCCTCAAGGACGACGAGGTCTCGATGTACGGAGGCATCGGCATCAAGCGCTGAACCGCCGTGGCATGCTGGCCGGGTGACACCCGAGGACCTCGCCCACCTGCGCCGGGCCCGTGACCTCATGGACCGTGAGTACGCCCGCCCCCTCGACGTCCCCGCGCTCGCCCGCGCCGCGTTCATGTCGCCCGGCCACTTCTCCCGCAGCTTCAAGGCCGCCTACGGCGAGACGCCGTACAACTACCTCATGACGCGCCGCATCGAGCGGGCCAAGGCGCTGCTGCGCAGGGGCGACCTGTCGGTGACCGAGGTCTGCGTCGAGGTCGGCTGTACCTCCCTCGGCTCGTTCAGCTCCCGCTTCACCGAGCTGGTCGGCGAGAGCCCCAGCTCCTACCGGGCCCGCGACCACAGCGGGGACGCCGCCGTACCGGCCTGCTACGCCAGGATCATCACCCGTCCGAGCAGGATCCGAGAAGCCCCCGTCGAGGACGCCTGAGTACGGTTCCCCCATGGCACTCACGCTTTCCCACGTCTTCCTCGAAGTCCGCGACCAGGACGAGGCCGTCGCCTTCTACCGGGATGTCCTCGGCCTGCGGGTCAACTCGGACGTCGTGATCGAGGGATACCGCTGGCTCACCCTCACCACGCCCTCCCAGCCCGACGTCGAGATCGTCCTGAACCAGGTCGGGATGGTCCACCCGACCGACCGCGAGCAGCTCGAAGCGCTGCTGGCCAAGGGGGTGCTGAACGGCGTCTTCTTCAAGGCCGACGACGTGGACGCCACCTTCGAGAAGATCCGCGAGTCCGGGGTCGAGGTGCTCCAGGAGCCGATCGACCAGCCCTACGGCGTCCGCGACTGCGCCTTCCGCGACCCCTCGGGCAACATGATCCGCTTCTCCGGACCAAAACGCTCCCGATAGGTAGATTCCGGGTGCCTGCCCACGGGGCACTAGGCTGACCGGCATGGCGGAGATCTTCGTCCCGGACGGGTCTTGGACATTCGACGGCGAGACCCTAAGGATCGTCCCGGGTGGAGACAAAAGCGTCCATGAGCTGCGCAGACTCGTCGGTGAGCTGACCGTTCCACTCGCCGCGATCAGCAGCGTGTCCTTCGAGCCCGCGCGCAAGGGCGGAAATCTCCAACTTCGTCTGCGGCCGGGCACCGATCCGCTCACTGACGTGGCCGCGGGGCGGCTCACCGGGCCCGCCGACCCCTACCGGCTGGCGATCCCCAAGGACCGCACCGGGGCCGCGAGCTACCTCGCCGACGAGGTGCGCGCCTACCTGTCGGTCGAGCGGACCACGGAGACGCCCCCCGAGGGGTTCCTGCTGTCCGGGCCCGCCGTGCCGATCTCCGCGACGGCGGGCGACGGCACGGTGAACTTCGATGGCCACACCGTCTGGCTCGACTGGACCGGCTTCGCCAAGACCGCCAAGCAGGCCGCGGGGTCCAGGACGTTCCCGCTGCGGGAGGTCACCGGCGTCGAGTGGGCCCCGCAGTCCGGCATGGGCTACGGACGGCTCCGCTTCCACCTCAACGGCACCGCCTCGGCGAAGGCCCCCGAGGAGGACCCCAACTGCGTCTCCTGGGGGGTGCAGCGCTACGGCGGCTCGACGATCCTGGTCGCCGCCGCCGTGCACGCCAGGCTGCCACGCCGTACGGCCGTCGCCCCCGCGCCGACCCTCGACCCGAAGGATGAGCGGGAGAAGCTGCTGCGCCGGGTGGCGGAGTTGGAGAACCACGACGCCGTCCTGCGCCGCCTTGGCGAACTCGGCGAGCTGCGCCGCTCGGGCGTGCTCACCGAGGACGAGTTCACCTACGCCAAGCAGGCCCTGCTCGCCCGTCTCAACGAGGAGTGAGTTCAGACCGCCCCGAGATAGGTCCAGGCGCCGCCATCCCTGACGAACCGGCTGTTCTCCTCCATCTCCCCCGGCACGCCCCGCTCCAGATAGTGGGCACGGAAACGCACTGTCCCCTCGGTGTGTACGGCGCTGCCGCCGGTGGTCTCCAGGATCTCCAGACGCACCCAGCGCAACCCGCCGCCGAGATCAAGCCGCGCGGGACGGGTGCTCGGGTGCCAGGTGCGCAGCAAGTAACCGGCGTCCCCCACACTGAAGGCGCTGAACCGGGAGCGCATCAGCGCCTCCGCGGTGCTCGCCGCCGCCTCCCCCCGGTGCAGCGGACCACAGTGGTCCCGGTACGGCACGGCGGCCCCGCAGGGGCACGAGGCGGCTGCGGGGCGGAGCTTGGCGCGAGGCGACATGCCCTCATTGTGCACATGGTTCAACGCTGGATCACCCACCCCGGCACCCAGGTCCCCGCGGCACCGTGACCACCCGCCATCCCGGCGAGGTGGGCACGCAGGGTGGCCAGCGCGGGGTGGGGATTGTCGCGGCGCCACAGGAGCGAGTGCGGGTAGACGGGCTCGGGATCGGTCACCGGGATACGTCGCAGGCCGTAGCCCGCGGGCCAGACGAGGCGGGTCCGCTCGCCCATGAAGGTGGCCAGGGCCGGGGTGTCGGCGACGGTGTCGAGCAGCGCGTCCGAACCGAAGTTCGGCCCGGTCGCCTCGATCGTGAGCCCGAACGCGGCGACGAGATCGTCGTAGTAGGCGCCCCACTCGGTGCCGGGGACGATGCCCGGCATCCAGATCCGGTGCCCGACGAGCTGGGCCATGGTCACCGACCGGGCATCCGCCAACGCGTGGGCGGGGCCGGTGAAAAGCTGGAGCGACTCGTCGAGCACCCGCACGGACTCGACGTCCTCGGGCAGGGCCCTGCCCGGCATGGCGACGGCCCGGAAGGTCGCGTCGATCACCCCGGACCGGATCGCGGAGACGGCCGCCTCGATGTCGTGCAGCATCACCACGTCGAGCTCGACCTCGGGATACGCCCGGTGGAAGTCACGCATCAGACCGGAGGCCGCCCCGCGCGAGGCGATCACGTCGACGCGCAGCGGACGACTGCCGACCCGCACCGACGCGACCGCCCGCTCGGCGACCCTGAGCAACTCCCGGGCGTGCGGCAGGAACGCCTGCCCGTCGATGGTCAGCTCGGCACCACGCGGCGTCCGCGTGAACAACCGCACCCCGAGGGTCCGCTCCAACGCGGCTATGCGTTTCGAGACGGCCTGCTGCGTAACCGCCAACTCAGCCGCGGCCTCCTGGAACTGCCCCACTTCAGCGGCGACGACAAACGTCCTGACGGCGTCGAGATCCATCCTCGAACCCTAGTGGGACAACCGCTGGTTGTGGCTGAGCGGGTTCTCGGTTGTTTGATCGCCTGGTACGGCGGGCGGTTTGATGCGTTGGGTCGCTGGTTGGTTGTACGGGGGTGGACATGCGAAGCGGTTACCGGTCGGAGCGGTTGGGGCGGTTCGGGTGGCGGTTGGGGTCGCTGAAGCGCGTCGGGGAACGGCCGGGGAGTTCTGGCCAACCAGGACGGTTCGGATGGCGGTTGGGCCAGCGGGTCGAGTCGCGGCCGGGGCGGTTCGGAAGCTCTGGACGGTCGAGACGGTTCAGGTGGCGGTTGGGGCAGTCGGAACGGCGGTTCGGGGGGCGGTCGGAAAAGTTTGGGTGGTGGCCGGAACGCTTCAGGTGGCGGTTGGGATGGCCGGAGTCGTTCGGGCCGCAGTTGGGATGGTTCGGACGGTGGCCTGGACGGCGGACCGAGCAGCGGTCGGGGTGGCCGAAGCGGTCCGGGCACCGGTTGGGGCGGCGGTTCGGGTGGCTCTGGGGAGCGTATGGAACCAGCGCGCTCGGCACGTGGCTCGCCTTCGGCGCCTTTCCGCTGATCGCCGTCCAGGTGCTGCACGCCGGACCCGCCGAGGTCGCGGCGCTGTCCTCCGTGGGAGCCGCGGTCGGCGCCGTCGTGGCGATTCCGCTCGGCCCGTGGGTGGAGTTCCGCGGCAAGCGGCCCGTGCTGATCGGCACCGACCTGGTGCGGTTCGCGGCGCTGCTGACGATCCCCGCCGCGTTCGCGCTCGGCGTGCTCTCCTTCGTCCAACTGCTGCTGGTCTCGGTTGTCGTCGCGGCCGCCGACATCACCTTCCGCGCCGCCTCGGGCGCGTACCTGAAGACGCTGCTTCCCGCCGAGCACCTGCTCGTCGCCAACGCCCGTTTCGAGTCAACGACCTGGACGACCACGATCATCGGCCCACCCCTGGGTGGCGCCGCGATCGGCCTCCTCGGCCCGGTGGCGACCGTACTGGCCGACGCCCTCAGCTACCTCCTCTCGGCCCTGGGCATCCACATGACAGGCGTCCGCCAAGGCTCACACCCTGAACACCGGAAAGCCACACGCACGCGGACCGGGGACTCACGCCCCGAACACCAGGAAACGACGCACACGCGGGCCGGAAACCCACTCCCGGCCCTCCACACGACAGGCGACATCACGTCCCAGAGCACCCGCCAGGAGCCACACCCCGAACACCTGGAGACCACGCACGTCCACGCGACCGGCACCCAGAAGCCGCAGTACGAACGCCGGGAAACCGCACATGCACAGACCGGAACCCCGCTCGCGTCCGTGGACCCCCCTCACGACCACCGGAAACCCGCGCGCCCGCGGGCCGGAGACCTGCTCGACGGTTGGCGGTACATCCTCGCTGACGCGACGTTGCGGCCCCTGTTCCTCAACACGGCCCTGTTCAACGGCCTGGTGATGGCCGCCGACGCGCTGCTGGCCGTACTCATGCTCGGGCAGCTCGGGTTCACCGCGTGGCAGTACGGCCTGGCCTTCGCCGTGCCCGCGATCGGCGGGCTGCTCGGTTCACGACTGACCCGGCCGCTCGTGGCCAGGTTCGGGCAGCACCGGGTGCTGGTCGTGGCCGGGACGCTGCGCGCGCTCTGGCCCGTCGGCCTGGCCTTCGTGGGGCCCGGCGCCGGGGGGCTGCTGCTGGTGATGGGGGTCGAGTTCGGTCTCATCCTCTGCTGCGGAGTCTTCAACCCGGTCCAGGCCACCTACCGTCTCGAACGCACCGCGAACGACCGGATCACCCGCACGCTGTCCGCCTGGTCCGTGACGACCAAGGCGACGACCGCGCTCCTGACGGCCACGTGGGGCGTGCTGGGCACCCTGTTCGGCCCACGCGTGGCCATCGGCCTGGCCGGTGTGTTCCTCCTGGCCACCCCGCTCCTGCTCCCCCGCCGCTCCACAACCATCAAGGAGACAGCATGACCGTCACACCCCCGCCGCTGGACCCCGGGACGTCCGCACTGCTCGTCATGGACTACCAGCGCGGCATCCTCGCCTCGCTCCCCGACTCGACCGACCAGGAGGCGCTGCTGACGCGGGTGGCGGGTGCCGTCGCCGACATGCGGGCGTACGGCGCCGCCATCGTCCACGTGCACGTCGGGTTCACCGAGGCCGACTGGGCGGCGATCCCGTCGGCCAACAGATCCTTCTCCTACCTGGGAAAGCAGCGCCTCATGCACCACGCGGACCCCGCGACGGACATCCATCCCCGGCTCGCCCCCGAGCCCGGTGACATCGTCGTCCGCAAGACCCGCTTCGGCGCGCTGTCCACGACGGACCTGGACCGGCGGCTGCGGGACCGTGGAATCACCACCCTCGTCCTCGCCGGTGTCACCACCGGCGGCGTCGTGCTGTCCACCGTCGCCGACGCCGCCGACCGCGACTACCGGCTCCACGTCCTCTCCGACGGCGTCGCCGACCCGGACCCGCACCTCCACCGGACCCTGCTGACCGGCGTCTTCCCGAGGATGGCCCACATCATCGACTCCGTGGAACTGCGCTCGCTCCTGCGCGAGGGCTGAGGGCCAGGGCGGCGGCCAGGCACGCGACCGGGAAGACCGGCAGCACGTAGCGGTGGTCGAAGTCGAGCGCCGCGACCGGCCCGACCAGCAGGAACAGTGCGACCGCCCAAGGCAGCAGTGCCGTACGGCGCCGCCGCAGCACCCCGAGCCCGCCGAGCAGCAGGACCACGCCCAGCAGCGGGCCGTGCAGGAAGACCGGATAGGGGTAGGCCGCCAGCACCCCCGCGTACGGCTCGACGGAGGACAGCCCGCGAATGCCCGGGTCGTACTCCTGACGAACCTTGTCGATCAGCGGGAAGGCGGGCAGCGGCCAGCTCCCCCTGGGGAAGGTGAGGGCCGCGTTGACCCGCTTCGGGTGGGCGACCGGGGTCCAGGTGAAGGCGAGCGAGGTGTCCCTGGCGACGTCGCGGAGATAGTCGAACGGCTGGGCGGCGATGGCCCGCAGCGCGAACGACCTGGCCAGGTCGTTGTGGGAGAAGCGGTCACCGGGCAGCCGGTTGAGCGAGGCGCCCGGCGCCCAGACGTACTCGGAGGCCGCGTCGACAACGGTGCCGTTCGGGCACAGCACGGCCTCCCGCGCCGGGGGCCTGATCACCGCGCAATCGGCGAAGGTCATGGTCCGCGCCCACAGCGCCACCCCGTCGGAACCGCTGAGCGCGAACCTGCCGTGGTTGGCCGCGTACCACCCCGCGTAGGCCCCCAGCGGCACGACCCCCGCCAGCACCAGCGCCACCACCGACCGCCAGCCCGCCCGCCGTACGAGAAGGTAGAGCAGCAGCAGGCCCAGCAGCGGCACCGCGGCCGTCCTGGTCAGCCCGGCGAAGGCCACCAGCAGACCCGCGCAGGCGGCGGCCTGGACCGTCGGCACCCGCCGCCACAGCAGCACCGTGAGCGCGGCCACCACGAGGAAGATCAACTGGGTGTCCGACAGGACGGCGTGCTCAAGCCGCAGGAACGCCGGGTCGAACAGGACGGGCAACGTCGCCAGGGTCGCCCCCCAGCCGGGCAGCGACCAACGTCGCAGCGTCACGTAGACCATCAACGCGATGCCCAACCCCATGGCGTGCTGGACGCCCGCGATCACCTCCACACTGTGGAAGGGCCACAGCGCCCGCAACAGAAGGGGATACCCGGCCGGATGAAACTGCCCGGACGGCCTCAGGTGCACGGCAGTATCGAGATAGGTGAACGAGTCGTACCAGTAGAGCTGGGCGGGCCGGTAACCAAGCATGACCAGCCCTCGTAGCGCCCCCGCGCCCACGAGAACCACCACAAACACCCAATGCCGCCGAAGCCCCTGACCATACGACCACTTTTCCGGCACGGCGGCCCCGACCACCTCGGACGATGACCCCGAGGACTCTCGTGACGGTTCCGGCGGCGCTTCCGGCACAGCGGACAACCCGGATGCCCTGTCCTGCCAAAACGCCGCGCCGTACAACCTGCCAGAAGGCTGCTTTTCCAGTACGGCGAGCGGCCTGGATACCCCCTCGGGCGGTAACCCTGAGGACTCCGGGGACTCTCGTGGCGGTTCCAAGGGTGCTTCCGGCGCGGCGGACAACCCAGATGTCCTGTCCTGCCGAAACGCCGCGCCGTACAACCTGCCAGAAGGCCGCTCTTCCGGTACGGCGAGCGGCCTGGACACCCCCTCGGGCGGTGGCCCCGAGGACTCCGGCGGTTCCAAGGGTGCTTCCGGCTCAGCAGCCCCGGGCCGCCGAAGCGCCGCGCCGTACGACCCACCAGCGGACTGCCTTTCCGATACGGCGAGCAACCCGGACGTCCCAACTGCCTCGAACGGTGACCCCGAGGACTCCGGCGG
>NZ_JACHJP010000001.1:0-474338 GCF_014203715.1 Streptosporangium saharense | reverse complement strand
CCGGCGGTTCCGTGGATGCTTCCGGCTCAGCGACCCCGGACCGCCGAAGCGCCGCGCCATACGACCCACCAGAAGGCTGCCTTTCCGGTACAGCGAGCGCCCCGGACGTCCCAACTGCCTCGAACGGCGACCCCGAGGACTCCGGCGGTTCCGTGGATGCTTCCGGCTCAGCGACCCCGGACCGCCGAAGCGCCGCGCCATACGACCCACCAGAAGGCTGCCTTTCCGGTACAGCGAGCAACCCGGACGCCCCGACCGCCTCAGACGGTGACCCCGAGGACTCCGGCGGTTCCGTGGGTGCTTCCGGCTCAGCGACCCCGGACCACCGAAGCGCCGCGCCGTACGACCCACCGGAAGGCTGCCTTTCCGGTACGGCGAGCAACCCGGATGTCCCGACCCCCGGGGACTCCGAGGGTGATTCCGGCGTGGTGGACGGGCTGTGCCCTCTGTCCCGCGGAACGTCCGCCGACCGGGAATCCTGTTGGTCTGGTGGATCTGGTGATTCGGCATATGAAGGTGGGGAATATCCGGACGGGGATTCCGGGGATGCGGGGCGTGGGCTCGGCATCGATCACTCTCCTGTTCCCGCCCGGGACGGCTTCCCGCGTCGGTGGTGGAGTAGACCCGGTGATCGATAACCTGAACGTCACCAAATCTGGTTATGTCGGCGTTATGCGCTTCCCGGGATGCTGTCCGGACGCGCATGCCGTACGCGCCGAGGGGATCAAGCCGGATGGGGCACGCGTTCCGTGCGCGCCGGGGGGCTCAGGGGAGGATCGTTGCGCGTTCTGATCGCCGAGGACGAGCGCATGCTCGCGGACTCGATCGCCGAGGGCCTGCGTGCGGAGGCGCTGGCCGTCGACATCGCCTACGACGGCGACTCCGCACTCGAACGGCTCGGCGTCCACGACTACGACGTGCTGATCCTGGACCGTGACCTGCCCGGGGTGCACGGCGACGACGTCTGCAGGTCCGTGGTTGGCTCGGGCGCCCTGGTCAGGATCCTGATGCTGACCGCGTCGGCCGATGTCCGCTCCCGGGTGGCCGGGCTCTCCTTGGGCGCCGACGACTACCTGCCCAAGCCGTTCGCCTTCGAGGAACTGCTCGCCAGGGTGCACGCGCTCGGCCGCCGTGCCAGGCCCGCCGACCCGCCGATGCTCGAACGCGCGGGAGTACGGCTCGACCGCGCCCACCGGCAGGTCTTCCGTGGGAGCCGTTACGTGCCGCTGGCCCGCAAGGAGTTCGGCGTGCTCGCCGAGCTGCTGCGCGCCGACGGGGCCGTCGTCTCGTCCGAGGACTTGCTGGAGAAGGTGTGGGACGAGCACATCGACCCCTTCACCAACACCGTACGGACGACGATGATGAAACTCCGCCGCAAACTCGGCGACCCTCCCGTCATCGAGACGGTCCCTGGCGTCGGGTACCGCATCCCATGAAGCCAACCGCCAGGACGCGGCTCGCGCTGGCCTGCGGCGCGGTGTTCCTCGTCATCGGGAGCCTGCTGCTCATGGGGGTCTACCTCCTGGTCCGCAACAGCCTCGAACCCCGTGACGGCCTGGGCAGACCCGCGTACATCGGAATGCCCAACGGCGTCTACGAGGCCAACTCCCCCGAGTACTACGTGGCCGTCAGACGGGTCGAGCAGGTACGGCGCACCTACCAGCGCGACACGCTGAGCACGCTGCTCACCGCGGGAGGCGCCGGGCTCGCCGGTGGCACCGCGATAGCCCTCTGGTACGGCTGGTGGGTCGGCGGCTGGGCGCTGCGCCCTGTCCAGCAGGTGACCGAGACCGCCAGGCGGGTCGCCCAGAGCCACAACCTGACCGAACGCATCGCCTACACCGGTCCGCGCGACGAGGTCGCCGAACTTGCCGACGTCTTCGACACCATGCTCACCCGCCTCGCCCGCGCCTTCGACGGCCAGCGCCGCTTCGTCGCCAACGCCTCACACGAGCTGCGGACCCCGCTGACGATCAACAGGACGCTGGTCGACGTGGCGGTCAGGCGCCCCGACGCGACCGACGACCTCAAACGGCTCGGGGAGTCCCTGCTGCTGGTCAACACCCGGCACGAACGGCTGATCGACGGCCTTCTCGCCCTCGCCGAAGGTGAGCAGGCCGTACTCGACCGGCGCGCCTTCGACCTGTCCGACGTGGTCGAACACGTCCTCGACCAGGCGGGCGCCGAGGCGGCGGAACGTTCCGTGACCGTGCACCGGCTGCTGGACTCCGTGACGACCGCGGGAGACCCGGTGCTGCTGGAGCGGCTCGTACAGAACCTCGTCGAGAACGCCATCCGGCACAACCACGAGGGCGGCGAGGTGTGGGTGACGACCCGTCAGCGGGCTGACGTGGCGGAACTGGTGGTGGCGAACACTGGGCTCCCGGTCCCGCCGTACGAGATCGAGACGATCTTCGAGCCGTTCCGGAGGCTGCACGGCGACCGGTTGCGCTCGGAACGGGGCAGCGGCCTGGGCCTGTCCATCGTCCGCGCCATAGCCGACGCCCACGACGGCACCATAACCGCCCGCCCCCGAGAAGAAGGCGGCCTAACCATAACCACCGAACTCCCCCACCCCACCCCGCCCTGACTCGGCACCCACCAATGCTGTTCGTCTACGTCCTACGCTCTGGAGACCATCCCCGCGCGCGGGGATGAGCCTCCGTCAGGCAGTGCAGGGTGGGTTGGGAGTCACGTCTCTGTGGGTCCGGTTGGCACTGAAGCGAAGGGCAATCAGGAAGTCGAAGGGGTGAGGATCGCGTTGATGTCGCTTTGGCGGTAGCGGCGTTGGCCGCTGGGGGTCTTGAGGGAGGGGATCTTTCCGGTGAGGGACCACCTGTTGACCGTTTTGGGGTCCACGCCGAAGATGTGGGCCACTTCGCCGGGAGTGAGAAGGCGGTCGGTGGTTTCTGGGCCGGTGGTGAAGGTGCCGTCGGGGGTGACGATCTTGCTTGCGGACATGGGGGCTCCATAGGTCTCAGTAGCGGAGCTGGTGGAGGATCTCGTCGTGGCGGGCCAACGCCCCGGCCAACCGCCGCAGCGTGGTACGGCCCAGCACGTCCCGGGCCCCGGCCCTGCGCTGGCCAGGCCGTAGCGGGTAGTACCGGGTGGCCCACCAGCGAGGCAGGCCGGGCAGGTCGCAGGCCTCGTAGCGCCAGCCAGGATGCGTGCTGATGAGCACGGCGATCATGCGCTGCTCGTAGTCGGGGTCGTGCTCGGTCATGGTCGTCTCGCTTCGGAGGGTGGACAGGAAACGCTCCTCGCCCGGAACCGGACCGGAACGAGGAACCGGAAGGCAGAAGACAGGAACCGGGAACCGGAGACGGGAAACCAGGGACGGGGAACGGGAAGGCAGAAGGCGGGAACAGAAGGGGAAGCCGCTGCCCTCGGCGGTGATAAGTGGGGGTGCCCGGCCCGAGCCGGGGAGCATGAGCCGGGCACCCGGTAGAGGGACCGGCCCCGCCACAAGACGGGACCGGTACGCGAGGCGGCTCCCCCTTCCCCAACACGCCCAATGCCATGACATGTGTGGGAGCCGCCTTGCGAAGGTGTGCGGCTCAGACCCCTCCAGACTGAGCCGCACGTTCATGGGGTACGGCGGGGCCCACTGCCCGCCGTACCGGATCAGGAGCGCAGCAACCTGCGCAACCCCGTAGGACGCCGACCCGCGCGGAGGGCGCGGGCGGCGGCGATGGCCTGGATGCTCGGCGGCACCAGCGGGGACTTCTGAGCGGTCAGTTTGCGGTCCAGGTCCTCGGCGGAGTCGGCCCGCACCAGCGACACGTCCCCGGAGTGCGGCCTGCTGCGGTAGGCGCTCCACAGGCCGGTCGCCGAGTTGTGGAAGACCAGCCAGCCGGGGTGAGCCTGTTGCATGCTGTCGCAGCTCTGCTCCGCGATACCGAGTCCTGAACGGGACGACCCGGGAAACGGCATCATGCCGCCCGCCCACGCGGGACGAACCGGGTCATCTCCGCCTCCCGCATCCGCTCCTCCAACCCCTCGGAGGTGACGTCCTCGACAGCCACCAACCGCGGGCTGTCCCACCTGGCGACGGCGTAGAAGCTGCGCTTGCTCAGGCTGTAGAACACCGCCCACTCAGGCCACACCTGGTTGAGCCGCTCGGCCTCGGCGCGGGCCGGGCCGTCCCAGACCCGCCGATACACCAGGCTGTACGGCTGGCCCTCCCGATGCCGTCCCGTCACGAGGTCACCCCCTCGACGGCGGCGCGGGCCTTCTCCTCCTGCTCGGCGACGGCCGCCTGGACCTCCTCGAAGGTGTCGGCGTCCACTGTCGGTTCCGCTCCGGCGCGCAGGGCGGCGCGGGGAAAGGCACGGTTGCGGATGGCCCAGTACCGGCCGGTGTTGCTGATGATCAACCGCCAGCCCGGAATCGTCGGTGCGGTCGTCGGAGTCTTACCATCGTGCACGCCGGACCTCCAGTGTCCGATCAGGGCCCCGTCACCGGTCTCGCACACCGGTGACGGGGTCGATCTGTCTCGATGGCTTTCATGGCCTACTTCCCTACTAGCCAGCAGGGGGACTGGCATACAGGCCTAGTGGCATGATGCGATGCCCATAGATCCTGACTCTTATGAACCCCTGTATCGGCAGGTCGCCGGTGATCTGCGCCAGCGAATCACCAGCGGGGCCCTGTCCCCTGGCCAGAGGCTCCCGGCGGAACCCGATCTGGCACACGAATATGGAGTAGGAGTCGACGCGTTGCGCGACGCGCTGGCCGTACTCCGCAGCGAAGGCCTTGTGCGGACCGTGAGCCGCGAAGGGTCATATGTCCGCGAAGAGGCGGATCCGGCCGTGGTCCGTATCGAAGGACCGGCACGTATCCGTGTGCGACTGCCGACCCTGCAGGAACGCAAGCGCCTGAAACTGGCGGAAGGGATGCCCGTGCTCGTCGTGGAGAACGGAGAAACGCGTCTCCTGTCAGCGTACGACACGGAAATTGAGATTCCCTGACAAAGCAACGCAGATCCAGAAATTTTCGGACAAACCATGGCACCCCCTCTCAGGGCAACGGCCTCTGGTGCTCATATGATGGCGTGAGAATCTCATGCTGACAATCGCATTCGGCGAATATCCAATAAGTCCAGATGCTGGGAGGAGTTGTGCTCCACACTGGCCGCATGAAGCACTCCACGGTGCGGCTGCGCCGCCTGTCGCGTGAGCTGCGCACACTGCGCGCCGCCACTGAGATGACGACCGAGGCCGCCGCCGAACAGCTCGGCTGGTCACGCAGCAAGCTCAACAGGTTCGAGACCGGCAAGGGCGCGCCCACGACCGCCGACGTCGCGGCGATCTGCCACCTGTACTGCGTGGCCGAGTCGACCACCGAGGCCCTGGTCCAGCTCACCCGCGAGGTCGCCCGACGCGGCTGGTGGACGGCCTACTCGGACGTGTTCACCGGCTCCTACGTCGAGTTCGAGGCGGCGGCCAAGGAGATCCTCCACTGGGCGCCGCTGCTGGTGCCGGGTCTGCTCCAGACCGAGGAGTACGCCCGAGAGATCATCCAGGCGGGCCATCCCGACCGGTCAGACGTCGAACTGTCGCGTCGCATCGACGCCCGGATGCAGCGCAAGACCAGTTTGCTCGGCGCCCATCCGGTGGTGCTGCACATCGTCATCGCCGAGTACGTCCTGCGCTACCCCGTGGGCACCCCCGACGTCATGGCCCGCCAGCTCGACGAGATTCTCCAGGCCATCAAGCAGCCGAACATCACGATCCAGGTTCTTCCAATGGCAGCCGGAGTGCACGGCGGAACGGAAGGTGCCTTCTCGGTGCTGACTTTCGGGGACGAGGATCCGGATCTCGGATACGCCGAATGCCCCGCGGGGGAGGTGTACGTCGAGGACCTCGGGCAGATTCAGCAGCTTAAGCTGAACTTTAAGCGCCTCGCCGCAACGGCGCTGTCCCCCGAGGATTCCGCGGCGTTCGTCGCCGCGGTGAGGAGTGAATATGACTGACGTACTGTCCGGCGCCGAGTTCCACAAGTCCAGCCTCAGCGGCCCCAACAACGACTGCGTCGAAGTCGCCACCAATCTCCCCGGCCTCGTCGCCGTCCGCGACAGCAAAAACCTCACCGGCCCGGCCCTGACCTTCACCCCCACCCAATGGCGTTCATTCATCGGCCACGTACGAACCGGCACCTACGACGCCTGACCCCCGACTTCAACCAACAAGCCCTGCGTCCGAAATGTCCGCCTCAACGAAAGTAATGAATTTCCGCCTCCCTCGACGACAAACCCGCAGGTCGCCGAGTGTGCTCCCCACGCGCGCGGGGATGGTCCCCATTCCAAATAGACAGGAAAGTATCTACCAGCGTGCTCCCCACGCGCGCGGGGATGATCCGCTTACTGGTTCACGGCTCCGGGGAACGCGCAGGTGTTCCCGTGCCGTGAGAGAAGCCGAGCTATACGGGCGGAGGAAAATCAGTCTTCTTCGCGGGGTATCGGGCACAAATTCATCGCTTCGGACCTCCGGGTAGGCCGTTTGTTTGTGACGCAACTTTTCGTTGTCGGTGTTCGTCTATTTCGGGTGACGAAAGGAAAAGCGATGGCACCTTTACGTGGGCTCGCTCTGTTCGTTCTCGCTGCCACGACGGTGGCGACCATCGCCCCTGCCAACGCGGCGGCAGGAACGGCATCCGACGACTCGGTTCGATACGCGTGGGTCAAGGGCTGCACCAAGAAGGATCTGATTGTGCCCTGTGGCGCGGTGACGCTGACGCTGCGCAGCGGCAGGACGATCACGCTGGCCGATGCGCGGGTCACCCCTCGCCGCGCCAACGGGAAGATCGACAAGAAGGACACCGCGCCCCTGACGGTCAGCGGCGACGGCCGATACGTGAGCTATTTCAGGGGCGACCGGCTCGTCATACGCGATGTGAACCAGGGGACGGCCCGCCCGCTGCCCGGTGGGGCCGACGTCCTGCCTCCGGGAGTCGGCCAGGACGACGTGGACGTCACGCTCTCCGCCGGTGGATCGCTCGCCGTGATCGCCTATGAGAGTAAGTTGCCACCCCTGATCGTCAATCTCAGGAACGGCAGAACCACCCGGCTGGCCGCGAAGACCTCCGTACTGACCCTGAGTCCCGACGGACGGAGCCTGCTCACGAGGCGGGACACCGAGGGCAACACCGCCGAGTTCACGGTTCTCGACGCGAACGGGGGAAGGGGCACGAGCCGAAGTGTGCCGCTGGCCGTGTTCGACACCGCACAGGTCGCATTGGCGGACAACGCGACCACCGTCGCGTTACTCGACAAGATGATTCCGGCCAAGCCCCGACTGCGCACCTACGACATGGCGACGGACACCCTCTCGAAAGCGGTTCTGTTCAGCGTTCCCAAAGGGGAAGAACCGCAGCGCCTCTACTGGGACACGGACAGTACACTGACGCTCTGGACGGGCCGGGGCAACAAGAGAGACGGCGCATTCGTCTCGTTCGTGAAACGCACGGTTGATCCCGGAACCGCCACCACAAGAAAACTGGACTCCTTCACGGTCAAGAGTTCCCTGAGCACCTGGCACCTGCCCGGCGAGTGACCGAGGGCGAGGCCGTACAGAACGACTGGGGCTGAACCCGCACCGAACGACGGATCGCGCCGAACCACCGTATGGCCTCAAAGCCAAGCCTTCTGCTCGCTCCAGCGATCAGCCCCACCGTCATCCCTGCCTGCGCGGGGAGCACCCGAGCACGGTCGCCCCGGCTCCCTGCCGCATGGGACCATCCCCACGTGCGCGGGGAGCACAGAAACCGAAGGATCGGTGTCGGTCTGTTCGGGGGACCATCCCCACGTGCGCGGGGAGCACCCTCGGCGACCTGCGGGTTTATCGGCGGAGGAGGCGGAAATTTATTACTTTCATCGACTCGGACATTTCGGGCGCATCGAAAAGTTCGTCGGGAGAACGTCAGCCACAGGCTAGCGTGCGACGCGATAGAGAATGCCCCCAGTACACCTCCACCCCGGAACAGGAAAACCAGACATAGACCTCGAAAGTTGCGACCAGGACATCCTCACCAAAGCCAACGGCCACCAATCCCCTCGTCTTTCGACTAGCAGGCCAAGTGCCCGAAATGTCCAACTCAACGGAAGTGATGAATTCCGGCCCTTCCCGTCGATAAACCCGCAGGTCGGCGAGGGTACTCCCCGCGCACGCGGGGATGGTCCCAGCGCCTGGATGACCTGCGCCACCTCGATGACGTACTCCCCTCGCACGCGGGGATGGTTTTGGGCCGGGAGAAGGACGGGGTTTGGAGGGGGTTGAGCTGGGGGTTTGGGGGAGGGGGTGGGGGGTGGGAGATGGGGTGTGGAGGCGGTGGGGCTGAATACCTGGTAGGACAGTGGGAACGTCCGCCCTGTGAACAGCGGGCCTAAGGAGTTTCCGATGTCACCGGAGAGCACGAGCGCACTGTCCGTATCGTCGGGCTTGCACGGGGGCGCCACGGTGATCCGTGCGGTCGGCGATCTCGACTACGACTACGCACCGGTGTTCCGACGGCAGCTCACCGAGCTCTGGGCCACGGCCCCGATCCCCGACGCGAACACGGCCCATGTCACCACGGCCCCGGCCCCCGACGCGAACACGGCCCACGTCGCCACGTCCCCGACCCCTGACACGCGCACAACCCACACCACGCCCCCGGCCCCCGGCGCAGGCGCGTCCCACATCACAGCCCAACCCCACGGTGCGGCCACGCCCCATGTCGTGAACACGGCCCACGCCGCGAGCACGACCCATCCCACCGAGACGATCCACGCGGCGGGCGCGGTCCACCTCCCAGAAACAACACATCTCCCAGAAGCAACCCGCCCCACGGAAACACCCCACACCACGGACACGACCCACACCGCAGACGTGAACGCCCCCGGGATCTCCCGGCTCGTCATCGATCTCAGTGGGCTTACCTTCTGTGACTCGACCGGGTTGGCGGAGTTGTTGTGGGTGCTTCAGCGGAGTAGGGAGGCGGGGACCCGGCTCATGTTGGCGGGGACGAACCGCACCCTTCGCCACATGCTGACCACCACGGGGCTGCTGTCGTTCTTCGAGCTGGCCGACTCGGTCGAGGAGGCCCTGGAGAGGCGCTGAGCCGTACAACCACAGGAGGTCAGGGCTGGGGCAGGGTGATGTGGAGGCGGATGATCGTGCCTGTCTCCGGGGTCGAGCGGACCTGCACGAGGTCGCAGATCTGGTGCACCAGCCACATGCCTCTGCCGCGCAGTGAACGCGGGGAGGGCGCCATCCGGCCGATCATGGGGTCACTCATCACCCCCGCGTCACGGAACTCGCAGACCAGCGTGCCCTGCTGAACCCACGTGCGCAGCGTCCCGTGGCCGCCGCCGTGCGCGATGCTGTTGCCCGCGACCTCGGTGACGGCGACGAGGGTCTCTCTCAGGCGGTCTCCCGTCAGCCCGTACGGCGCGGCGCAGCCGATCACCTTCTCCCTGACGGCCGCGAGGTCTCCCCTGGCGTAGGCGAACTCCTCGTAGGGATCGCAGGCCGGTTCCAGGTCCGCCCAGGAGAAGGGTTCCTTGACGTAGTCGGGAGAGAGTCGGGGACCGTCGTCGGCCATCGTGTACGGGTGACAGCGGCTGATCGCCCGCATTGTCTCGGGGTCGATCGTCCCGGTGTCGTAGGGACACAGCAGCCACCAGGCCGGGGAACCGGTGAAGGCGAGGTTCAGCAGCCATTCGTGGTAGCGGAGTTCCTCGATCTCCGCGCTACCCCTGCCGTTCCAGTCGGTCTCGCCGATGCCGCGCACCGGCCTGCCCTCCCCGGCCCGTTCGCTGATCCAGCGCTGCCAGGCGGGGATGAGCCTGGCGGGGTTGCGGCCGAGCGCCGAGGTGTCCATGAACACCACGCCGGGGTCGGTTCCGGGAAGCTCCTCGCGCAGCATGCGTTCGCGGTCTTCGGGCACGGAGATCAGCACGATCTCCCCCGAGGCCAGGGCATCGTCGATGAAGGAACGGACCCCGGCGAGGAACTGCTCCTCACCGGAATAGGTGTAGAGCTCGTGGCGCAGGCCCGCCGGGTCCGTCACACCGGTGGTCTCGGTTGTCATGGCGTCAGCTCCACGCGTATCTCGCAGTTGCTGTAGCCGAGCATCTCCCAGCACGACCTCACTGTCGGGTTCGCGCCCTCGATCGTGATCCGGTGGACCGAGGTGTCGGCGGCCGCTTCGACGAGCGCGCGCATTCCGGCGGCGTCCATCAGCTCCAGATCGTCGAGGTGGAGCCGTAACGTCGGTGAGAGCGCCGTCGCGGCGGCCAGGGCGGCGCCGAACGCCGGGGCCCCGTCGGAGTCGACCACTCCGCACACGGCCCAGCTTCCCGGCCCCGAGCTGAACATCCGAAACGACGGTCCTGAGCGTCCGTTACCCAGTTCGCGGGGATGCACACACGCCACATGATCGAGGGTGGCGGCGCCGAAGCTGTCACGGCCGTAGGCGCAGACCATGATGGCCTCGTGGTCGGCGACCAGCCGGTCGAGGCGCAGCTCGTGGTCGATCAGCGCCTCGATGCCCGTCTCGGGTGGGATGAGCTGGTCCATCACGGCCAGCACGCGCAGGGCCCGGTATCCCTGTCGCCCCGCCATGTCGGCCTCCCGCCGTACGAGACCGAGCATCGGGCCGAGGTCGGGGGTCGGGCCGTCACCGAGGATCGAGCGGGGATCGACGAGGGTGGCGTCCCTGGGGACCTCGGCGGACGCGGCGGGGTCGAGGGGCGGACCGACGATGACGACCTTGTCGCCGAACAGCTCGCCGTCGGCCAGGAAGGCCGAGGTCGCGGCCGCGTATCCCTGGTGGGGCTCGACGACCCAGCACACGTGCTCGCCGACGTCGATCAGGTCGAGTGTCGGCGTCATGCCTGACTTCCGCACCGCGAACCACCCCGCTCTCGCCGCGACACCCCGGCCGTAGCCTACTGCGCCCCGCCATGCCGTACGGCCGGGCAGCCGTCCCGGTGTGACGCGTGAGGTCAGCTCGCCTCGAAGGCCTCCGCGACGGCGGCCCTGACCCGGTCCATGGTGCCTGCGTCCGAGGGGATCTCCCTGTTGAGGGAGGTCATGTCCACCTCGGGCATGCCGCAGGCCACCGCCCAGCTCCACGGGGTCAGGTCGCCCTCGACGTTGAGGGCGAAGCCGTGGCTGGTGACGCCACGGCTCTGCCGCATGCCGATGGAGACGATCTTCCGGCCGGTCCCGGTCGTCCAGACGCCGGTGAGCAGGGGTGAGCCGGGCGGGGTGTCACGGCGCTCGGCGGGGACGCCGAGTGCGCCGAGCGCGCGTGCCAGCCTCAGCTCGACCTCGCGGACGTAGTCGACGATCCCCTCGTCGTCACCGAGCTTGACGATCAGGTATCCGACCAGTTGGCCGGGACCGTGGTAGGTGAGCTGGCCTCCCCTGCCCGTGTTGACGACGGGGATGCCGTGGGAGGGGTCGGGCAGATGCTGCTGCAGGGTGCGTCTGCCCGCGGTGTAGACCTGTGGGTGGCTGAGAAGCCAGAGCGTGTCGGGGCGTTCGTCACGCTGACGCTGACCGACCAGGTCGGTCATCCGCTCCATCGCCTTCTCGTAGTCGACCAGGTCGTCCTGCAGCAGTGTCAGCGGCCGTTCCCTCATACCCCCAAGGGTAGTTGTCAGTAACGGGTCGCCGCCCGCTGGGGCAGGAAGATCCACATCAGGACGTAGGCGATCCACAGGGGTCCGGGCAGCAGGGAGAGCAGCAGCCAGAGGACGCGTACGACGGTGGGTGACCAGCCGAGGCTCTCCGCGATGCCACCGCAGACGCCGGCGATGATCTTGTGGTCTCTCGAACGGTGCACTTCTTCTCCCCGGGTAGGGCCGAGTCATGGTCTGTTCACCCGGTTCAACGAGGAACGGGAAGACTCCCGTTCCCCGCGCGACCCTGAGAAAACCCTGACAGGGTTCGGCGGGACCGGTCACGGCCCCGCGCGAAAGCCCTCAGAGGCCGAGGATCCTGCGGACCCAGGTGTCGCGGGTCCGCAGGGCGTCCCGGCCGAGCCTGCTGTCCGGGAAGTACATCTCGAAGCCGTGGAAACCGCCGTTCCACACGTGCAGTTCGGCCTCGCCACCGGCCGCCCAGATGCGGCTGGCGTACTCGACCGACTCGTCGCGGAACAGCTCGGCCGAGCCCAGCTCGATGTACGCCGGGGGCAGACCGGACAGGTCCGTGGCCCTGGCCGGTGCGGCGTACGGCGAGACGTCGGGACCGCCGACCCCGTCGCCGAGGACCGCCTTCCAGGCGAAGAGGTTGGCGGCCCTGTCCCAGGTGCCGAGCCCGTCGTACTGGCGGGAGGAGACGGACTCGTTGCGGTCGTCGAGCATGGGGACCAGGAGCAACTGCCCGGCCAGCTTGGGTCCCCTGCGGTCGCGGGCCAGCAGCGACATCGCGGCTGCCAGGTTGCCTCCCGCGCTGCCGCCCATGACGATCAGGCGGTCCGGGTCGTAGCCGAGCTCCTCGGCGTGGTCGGCCATCCACAGCAGGCCGGTGTAGCAGTCTTCGGCGGGGCCGGTTCCCGGGTTCTCCGGGGCGAGACGGTACTCGACGTTGACCACGACGAAGCCGAACTCGACCACCATGTCCACCAGGCGGGGGGTGTCCATGTGCCGGTCGCCCATGACCAGGCCGCCGCCGTGCATGTTGTACAGGCCCGGTGCGCCCGGCACCCGCTCCTTGGGCCGCAGGATGGTGACGGCCAGGTCGGGGGCTCCGGGCCTGCCGGGGATCATGCGTTCCTCGGCCTCGACGGGCCGGTCGCCGATGACCACCGCGGGAGGCTGGGCCATGGCTTCGAGTCCGGCGCGGGAGGCGGCCAGCGTCTCGGTGCTCAGCGGCATGGGCGGGGTGTCACCGCTCATCGCGGCGAGCAGCGCCCCGAGCTCGGGGTCGAAGGGGACGGGGGAGACAGTCGTCATGGGGGACCTCTGTCGTCGTGGAACGGCGGGCAGGGACAGCCTAGGTCGCCGGTTTTCCCCTGCTCACCTGGCCCCGCATAGATATACGATTTTTATATACGATTCCCCCTGAGCGCTCAGCCAGCGGAAGGCTTCGGCTCATCCAGTTGCTGCAGGGCGACGTGCCAGTACCCCGCCTCGGGCCTGAGCCCGGACAGCAGGCGGTTGGCCTCCTTCGAGGCGGCCTGCAGGTCGGAGGTGAAGTCGCTCCCGCGCGGCAGCCGGTCGCGCCGTACGACGGCGACCGTGACCTCCGTCGGACCGTTGGCCACGAACTCCCACAGGGCGGGCTTGGCGCCGCAGGGCACTGACTTGGCGAGGACGGCTCTCCCCGCCCAGATGAAGGCGTGCAGGTCCTCCCCCTCGCAGCGGACGTACACCCGGGCCTCGCCCTCCACCGTGCCCCGGAAGGTGTGCTTCTCGTTGATCCGGGTGACGTGGCCGCCCGCGACCTGGTGGCCGTCGGGCAGGCCTGCGAGGTTGCGCTCACCCTTGGCCGCCGGACGGCTCCCACTGTCCAGGCAGATGTCCGGCGAGCAGGCTGCGTCGGAGATTCCCCCGTCGTGGACCGCGATCTCCCACAGGGCGGGCCTACGCACCGCGTCCGCGAGCGCCTCGTCGAACCCCTCGGAGGACTCGTCCGGGGGGTCCTTGATCGTGGTGGGGACGGTGAACACCTCGACCGTGACGGGGACGCCGACGGTGAGTCCGTCGAAGTGGCCGAACGCGGTCCACTCCTGCCCCTGCCTGTCCTCCCCGCAGACGCCCGCGTCCACCTGGTCGCCGTAGCGCACGAACGCCCGGCTCCCGGCGGCGCAGTTGACGCGGTAGGAGGCCCTCTCGCTCTTCGGTGTGAACGTGAGCCGCTCCACCTTCCCCGTGCTCTCCGAGCGCAGGCCCGCCAGCCGTACCCCCTCACCTCTCGTCTGGGAGTCCGGTTCCCCGACGCGGGCCGCGATGACGCCGTCCCTGGCCGGGCCACCGGACAGCAAGGGCGGCGTCAGGACCAAGGCGGCGACCACGGCGGCCAGCGTTCCCCCTGCCGCCCATCTGCGCCGCCTCATCCCCCTGCCCCTGGCGAGGATCTCCTCAAGCCGGGCGCCGCCCCCGCTGGCGCCCGTGCTGCGTTCGGCGAGCAGTTCCCTCAGGTCGTGCTCGGTCTGGTTCATCGTTCCGCTCCCGTCATCGTCCGGATTCCCTGGTCGACCCGCAGCCGGGCGAGCGCCCTGCCGAGCTGGCTCTTGACCGCCCCGACCGAGCAGCCGAGCACTCCGGCGACCTGGGTCAGGGTCATCTCCTCGAAGTAGTGCAGGACGACCACCGCGCGCTGACGCCCCGACAGCGTGCCGATCGCCGTCCACAGCGCGTCCCGGTCGCCGATCTCCCGGGTGAAGTCCCGTCCGTCGCCCGAGTCGGGCATCTCCTCCGTCGGGACCTCACCGCGCCAGCGCCGCCGCCACCAGGAGGCGTGGGTGTTGGCGATGATCCGGTAGACGTAGGGGTCGGGATCGCCGTCGATCCGGCGCCAGGCGAGCCATGCCCTGGCCAGTGCCGTCTGCACCAGGTCCTCGGCTGTCGCCCAGTCCCGGGTGAGGAGATACGCCGTTCTTCGCAACCGTTCATGACGTTGCGCGACGTACTCCGCGAACTCAGTCATTCATCCCTCCAGAGTGACGTCCTCGTGGAGGACTACCGGTTGGCCCCCGCATTCGGATGACAGTGACATCTCGCCCGAATGACCGGGTCACGTCAGGGGTCCGGCTCCGCTAGCCTCGCCTACGTCACGCACGTGCTCCGGGACGGAAGGTGCCCAAGTTGATCGGCTGGTTCGAAGCGGTGGTCCTCGGCCTCGTTCAGGGGTTGACGGAGTTTCTGCCGATCTCCTCAAGTGCCCACATCAGGGTGGTCTCCGCCCTCTTCGGCTGGTCCGACCCGGGGGCCGCGTTCACCGCCGTGATCCAGATCGGTACCGAGGCCGCGGTCGTCATCTACTTCCGCAAGGAGATCTGGGAGATCATCTCCACCTGGGTCAGGTCCCTGTGGACCCCCGCCCTGCGCACCCACCACGCCGCCAGGATGGGCTGGTACATCATCGTCGGCACCCTGCCGATCGTCGTGCTCGGCCTGCTGTTCAAGGACAGCATCGAGACCGTCTTCCGCGACCTGCGCCTGATCGGCACGACGCTGATCGTCTTCGCGCTGATCCTCTGGTTCGCCGACCGTACGGCCCGCAACAAGCTGACCCTGGAGCGCCACCTCAGCTTCCCGCACGCCCTGATCTACGGCTTCGCCCAGGCCCTCGCCCTCATCCCCGGCGTCTCCCGCTCGGGTGGCACGGTCAGCGCGGGTCTGCTGCTCGACTACCGCAGGGAGGAGGCCGCGAAGTACTCCTTCCTGCTGGCCATCCCCGCGGTGCTCGGCGCGGGCGTGCTGGAGCTGTTCAAGATCGGCGAGGCCGACAGCCCCGACTGGGGGCCGACGATCCTGGCCACCGTGATCTCGTTCGTCGTCGGCTACGCGGCGGTCGCGTGGTTCCTGAAGTACATCAGCACCCACCGGTTCACCGGCTTCGTGATCTACCGGATCGTCCTCGGCGTGATCATCATCGCCCTGGTGAGCACGGGCGTCCTCAACCCCCTGTCCTGACCCGGTAACGCCCGGTGCGTCCTGACTGGTCCACCCTCCCCGTCCGGCACGTCCTGCCCGAGCTGTCCGCCGCCCTTGAGGAGTACGGCACGGCCGTGCTGACCGCGCCTCCTGGCACCGGCAAGACCACGCTCGTCCCGCTCGCGCTCGCCGGGCTTGTCGGTGACCTGCCCGCCCGACGGGTCGTGGTGGCCGAACCGCGCAGGATGGCCGTGCGGGCCGCGGCCAGGCGGATGGCGTGGTTGCTGGAGTCCGAGGTCGGCGGACAGGTCGGCTTCGCCGTACGGGGAGAGCGGCGGGCGGGACCGGAGACTGTCGTCGAGGTCGTCACCACGGGCGTGCTGCTGCGGCGGCTCCAGCGCGATCCCGAACTCGGCGGCGTGGACGTGGTGCTGCTCGACGAGTGTCACGAACGCCACCTGGACGCCGACACCGCCCTGGCCTTCCTGCTGGACGTCCGTTCCACCCTCAGGCCCGACCTGCGGATCGTGGCGGCCTCGGCGACGGCGGACGCCGCTCCCCTGGCGGCGCTGCTCGGCCAGGACGGGCCGCCCGCGCCGGTCGTGCACGCCGAGGGCACCGCCCATCCGGTCACCCCGCTCTGGGCGCCTGCCCCCGCCACGGTCGCTCCCCCGCACGGCTCGCGGGTCGATCCGGCCTTCCTGGCTCATGTGGCCGCCGTCGTACGGCGTGCGCTGGCCGAGCACGAGGGGGACGTGCTGTGCTTCCTGCCGGGGGTCGGGGAGATCGCCAGGGTGGCCGCGCATCCCTTTGGGGACGTGGAGGTGCTCCAGGTGCACGGCCAGGCCCCGGCCCGCGTCCAGGAGGCCGTACTCTCGCCGGGCACGCGCAGGCGGGTGGTGCTGGCCACCTCGGTCGCCGAGTCGAGCCTGACCGTCCCCGGCGTGCGGATCGTCGTGGACTCGGGGCTGGCCAGGCAGCCGAGGACCGACCACGCCAGGGGGCTCGGTTCGCTGACCACCGTCCGCGTCTCCCGGGCCTCGGCGACCCAGCGCGCGGGCCGGGCGGGGCGCGAGGCTCCCGGGGTGGTCTACCGGTGCTGGTCGCCGGTGGAGCACGAACGGCTGCCCGAGCACTCCGCGCCCGAGATCGCCCTTGCCGACCTGACGGGTTTCGCCCTCCAGGCGGCCTGCTGGGGAGACCCGGCCGTCAGCGGCCTGGCGCTGCTGGACCCGCCGCCGCCCGCCGCGATGGAAGCCGCCCGCCGTACGCTGCACGCGCTCGGTGCCCTCGACTCTTTCGGCGGCCGTGTCACGCAGAGAGGGCGGGAGATGGCGGCGGTCGGGGTCCATCCCCGGCTGGCCAGGGCCCTGCTCGACGTGGGTCCCGAGGCGGCCGAGGTGGTCGCGCTGCTGTCCGAGCGGCTGCCTGGGGACGCGGGCGACGACCTTGTCGCGTTCTGGCGCGCCGTACGGCATGGCAAGGACGCCTTCGCCGCCCGCTGGCGCCAGGAGGCGCGGCGGCTGACCCGCGACGCGGGCCGTGGCACCGGGCGGCACGGCGATGCCGGTCCCGGGCCCACGCGGCACGGCGACGCGGGTTCCGGTTCCGGGCGGCGGCTGGGGGATGACGCCGTGGCTGGGCTGGTCGTGGCGCTTGCCTATCCGGAGCGGGTGGCCAGGCGCCGGGGCGGCTCCTACCTGATGGCCTCGGGGGCGGCCGCCGAGTTGCCGTCCGGGTCGCGGCTGGGCAGCGCGCCGTGGCTGGCGGTCGCGGTGGCCGACCGGCCGACCGGATCGGCCGCCGCCCGGGTCAGGCAGGCCGTGGTGATCGACGAGGAGACCGCCAGGCTCGCCGCCGCCCCGCTGTACGAGCAGGTAGAGGAGGTGACGTGGCGGGTCCCGCCCGGCGAGCGGCGCGGCGACGTCTCCGCCCGGCGTGTGGAACGCCTGGGCGCCGTCGAGCTGTCCTCGGTCCCGCTGCCCGGCGCCGACGTCAGACCCGCCCTCCTGTACGGCCTGCGCACCGAGGGCCTGTCGATCCTGCGCTGGACCCCCGAGGCCGTGACCCTGCGGGAACGGCTGGCCTTCTGTCACCGGGCGCTCGGCGAGCCGTGGCCCGCGACGGACGACGACGCCCTGCTCGACGCGGCCGACCTGTGGCTCGAACCCGAACTGTCCCGGGCCCGCCGCAGGGCCGACCTCGAACGGCTGGACGTGGCGGGCTCCCTCGGCCGTCTGGTCCCGTGGAGCGCGCGCCTTGAGGAGACCGCCCCGGAGCGGATCGAGGTGCCCAGCGGGTCGCGGATCAGGATCGACTACTCGGGCGAACGGCCGGTGCTGGCCGTCAAGCTCCAGGAGCTGTTCGGCTGGGACGAGGCGCCGAGGATCGCGGGGACCCCGCTGGTCGTCCACCTGCTCTCCCCCGCCGGGCGGCCCGCGGCGGTCACCGACGATCTGGCGTCGTTCTGGCGTGGTGACGGCTACCGCTCGGTCAGGGCGGAACTGCGCGGGCGCTATCCCCGGCACCCGTGGCCCGAGGACCCCCTGTCCGCGACGGCCACCCGCCGCACCAACCCCCGCCGCTGAACTCCCAGCCCTCACGGCTGAGCAACACGCCCCGGCCTGCCCGCCGTACCGGCCCATGGTCCTGAGCGAAGCGGCGCCCGCCGTACACCCCCCGGAGAATTCCCGGTTCACACATCGCTGACTAAGCGCTATCGTGGTGATATCACTTCGATAGCAAAGGTGGAGCACATGGAACGACGTGCCTTCCGGATCAACGGTTTCGCCGTTCTCCTCGGACTTCTGGTCCTCCTCGCCGTCCTGGCGTGGATCGCGCTCACCGGCGGTCAGGTCACCATGATCGCCGCCGCCGTCGTCGCGGCACTGCTCCTGGTCGTCGTGGGCAGCGGCTTTGTGGTGGTCAACCCCAACGAGGCACAGGTCGTGCAGTTCCTCGGCCGCTACGTCGGCTCGGTCAACGACGCGGGCCTGCAGTGGGTGCTTCCCTTCACCAGCAAGCGGCGCATCACCCTGCGGGTGCGTAACTTCGAGACGGCCAAGCTCAAGGTGAACGACGCCGACGGCAGCCCCGTCGAGATCGCGGCCGTCGTCGTCTACCGGGTGACCGACACCGCGAAGGCCGCCTTCTCCGTGGACGACTACGAGGAGTACATCGCGATCCAGTCGGAGGCTGCCGTGCGGCACCTGGCCACCAGCCACCCCTACGACTCCCACGAGGACAGCAACACCAGCCTGCGCGACGGCGCCGAGGTGGCCGCCGAGCTCACCACCGAACTGGTCGACCGCACCGAGCTGGCCGGGGTCGAGGTGCTTGAGGCCCGCATCACCCACCTGGCCTACGCCCCCGAGATCGCCCAGGCGATGCTGGTCCGCCAGCAGGCCGCCCAGGTGGTCGCCGCGCGCACCCACATCGTCTCCGGCGCCGTTGGTATGGTCCAGCTTGCACTCAACCGGCTGGCCGAGGAGGGCGTCGTGGAGCTCGACGAGGAGCGGAAGGCTCAGATGGTGTCCAACCTCCTGGTTGTCCTGTGCGGCGACCGGGCGACCCAGCCGGTGGTCAACGCCGGCAGCCTGTATGCCTGAGCGGAAAAAGGTCCTGCTCAGACTGGATCCGGCCGTCTACGAGGCGATCGCCAAGTGGGCGGCCGACGATCTGCGGAGCGTCAACGCCCAGCTTGAGTACGCGCTTCGCCTGGCGCTCAGGGGGGCCGGTCGCGACCTGCGACGCGCCGAGCGGGACGGGGATAACGCCGCTGAGCCGGACAAGTCATCTGATTGAGACGTGAGGTGCTTCCCCTCGCGCACTCACCGGATCACACTCGGTTCATGTCCTGGGTGGGAAGGTCCGCAGCCGAGATAGCGGAGGCCGTGCGCCGGGGGGAGGTCACCGCCCCCTCGGTCGTCGAGGACCACCTCCGGGTGATCGCCGAACGCGACGGGCACATCGGGGCCTTCCGCAGGGTCCGCACGGAACGGGCACTCGCCGAGGCGCGGGCCTTACAGGAACGCGACGACCTGGCCACGCTGCCGCTCGCTGGCGTGCCCGTCGCGATCAAGGACGTCGTCGCGGTCAGGGGCGAGGCCATGCGGAACGGCTCCGCGGCGACCTCGTCCGTCGCGGCGGCCGAGGACCACCCCGTGGTGGCCAGGCTCAGGGCGGCGGGGGCGGTCGTCGTCGGGATCACCAACGTGCCGGAGCTGTCCCTTGCCGGGTTCTGCGACAGCGTCTACGCCGTCACCCGCAACCCGTGGGACCCGAAGCGGACCCCCGGCGGCTCCTCCGGCGGCAGCGCGGCGGCGGTGGCCTCGGGGATGGTCCCGCTGGCCCACGGCACCGACGGCCTCGGCTCCCTGCGCATCCCCGCCGCCTGCTGCGGGATCGTCGCCATCAAACCCGGCCAGAAGGTCGTCCCGCCTCCCGAGCACGACTGGTACGGCATGGCCGAGAACGGCCCGCTGGCCACGACCGTGACCGACCTGGCCCTCGCGCTCGCGGTGATGGCCGGGGACATGTCCCTGGCCCTGCCGACCGCCACCCCCGGCCCGTACGGCGAGGGCGGGGCCCTGTGGAGCGACGGAGGCCGTGGCGTCCCGGTTCCGTTGCGCCCCTCAGGACTGCGGATCGGGGTCGCCCGCCTGCCGGTGCCGCCCGGCTTCGCGATCGACCCCGAGCTCCAGCGGGCGGTCGCCGACGCGGGCCACACCCTGGCTACCGCAGGCCACACGGTGACCGAGCACGAGACCCGGCTGCCGAGCTGGCTGGGCAGCGCCACGATCGCCGCCTGGTTCGCCTGCGCCCTGCGCGAGGCCCGGGGACTCGACTCCCGCCGACTTGAGCGCCGTACCCGCTCACTGGCCAGGGCGGGAAAGCTGCTGGCCAGGATCGGCAAGGACGGCGCGCGGGGCAGGGACCGCTGGCGCGGCCGTGGCGCCGACCAGTGGTTCGGCCGCTTCGACGTGCTCCTCACCCCGACGCTCGCCGCCTCCCCGCCCCCCGCGGAGCGCTGGGGCCGCCGTGGGTTGCTGGACAACACCCGCGTCAACCTGACCTACGCCCCGGCCACCGGCGCGTGGAACATGGCGGGCTGGCCCGCCATGAGCGTGCCGTACGGCTGGCACTCGACGGGCATGCCCATCGGCGTGCAGCTCGTCGCACCCCCGGGGGGCGAGTCCCGCCTACTCGGCCTGGCCCAGCAACTGGAAGCCGCCCACCCGTGGCTGCGCCACGCCCCGCTCACCTGAGAGTCACCGTCGACGAAGGCGCCGAAGGGCGATGAGTGGCAACGGCACTAGCGCCCAGTATCAAGCTCAAGGCTTCGGGCTACGCGACGCAGCTTTGTGCCTGGCCGCATGACCTACTGATCAATTGTCCCTTTAAAGAAGGACGGGGCGCTTTCGTGCCGTCTGACTACTCCTATTCCTCGTTGGGCGGACCTTGGCCTACACCTGCACCACGTACTGTCGAGGTCGAAGCAGTCTGTCTGCCTTGAAGCGACGGAGAGCAGTCCGACATGTGGAATCATCGAGTGTCATGGTGAAGTTCCCCTCGATGAAGGCAAGCCGGTTTCTTGCCGTCCTGATGCGGGAACCCCTGGGATACGAAGTCGCACGCCAAAATGGATCTCATCGGACCCTCAAGGCGGTCGGTCTTCCTCCCCTCCTTTTCTCATTCCACGACGGGGCCACTGTTCCACCCGGCATCATTCGCAAGTACCTTGTAGTCGAGATTGGCTTGTCCGAGGCGGAGGCCTTGGACCTTTTGGGGTAGGTGATCCGATGCGCAAAGTGACCGTCGTCTACCACCACGAGGACAACATCTGGTGGGCCGAGTCAACCGAACCGGATCTTCAAACCTTCGCGGCCACAGGCGGCACCCTCGATGAGGTGAGAGAGCTCGCCAAGGAGGGCATCGCCTTCTACCTGGACAACGCCGAGATAGAGCTTGACGAGCGCTATGACCAGGACCGACCGGTGGTGGTGCACTTCCTGATGAGGTCAGCCACAGGCATCGCGGATGCTCTCACCGTCTCGGCCGGGCTTGGCCGAAGCAACGACGTTGTCTCACCCCATCCACGCCTCCTCACCTGCTGAGCGGTCTACTCTTAGCCGACATGAAGGTCACGCTGTTACTCGCCGATCATGTGCAGGTCGCTGAAGGTAAGTTGTTCGTCTCAGGTGGCGGCTGGAGTTTCGTTGGCCCTGGGAGACTTGCCTGCGGAGTTGGAGTGATCTTTCATGTCCCGTGGGATGAGAGTGGCAAGCGGATCAACTTCAGGGTTCGCCTTGTGACAGAGGCCGGGGAGGTCGTCAGGCGAGAGGACCCCCCCAACGAAGACTCTCCCATCGAGGTGGCCGGGGAGTTTGAGATCGGACGGCCGGCGTATGCCCAGCCTGGCGATGACTTGTACATGCCCGTGGCGTTCAACACGCAACTGCAACTGAAGCCTGGCGTGTACACATGGCAAGTTGAGGTCGATGGCCACACCGACGAGGCGTGGCGATCTTCGTTCCGTGTGTGTGAAGCAACCCCCTCGGGCACCGACAACTGAACGTTTGTTCCCATCCCCTCCAATCCCTCCGTTGAGATTCAGACATGACGCCACCATTGGCACATTAGTTGGCAGGTCGCGCGGACAGACACAGCGTCGCGAGGCTAGAGGTTCAGATCGGGGCCGGTGGGGCATCGACAAGCCACGCATCAAGCCGAATGATGTCCACCTGCTGAAAGCGCGTCTACAGCGGTCCCGCGATAGCGGGACCGCTGTAGCTCACAGCCCTTGACCTAATTCACCAACAGTGGCCCGGTGGGTAGAGCGGTTCACACTCCCGTCGGGTGCCAGACCGTCTTGGTCTCCAGGAAGGTGGTCATCCGGCGGGTGCCGGGGTCGGCTGACCAGTCGGTTCCGCCCGTCGGGCGCAGGACCCGCTTGAGGTTCTCGGCGGCGGCCTCCTCGCACGCGACCGCCAGCTCCGCGTCCGTGACGCCGGTAAGGTCGATGGCGTTGACGTCCATGTGCGAGGCCAGCCAGGGCGCGATCTCCGCCGTCGAGCCGGTCAGGATGTTGACCACCCCGCCCGGCAGGTCGGAGGTCGCCAGCACCTCGGCCAGCGTGACGGCGGGCAGCGGCGCCCGTTCCCCGGCCACCACGACGCAGGTGTTGCCGGTGACGATCACCGGGGCGACGACGGAGACGAGCCCAAGCAGCGGGTCCTCGGGCGCGACGACCGCGACGACCCCGGTCGGCTCCGGTGTCGAGAGGTTGAAGTACGGCCCGGCGACCGGATTGGCCGCTCCCACGATCGACGTGATCTTGTCGGACCATCCGGCGTACCAGACCAGCCGGTCGACGGCCGCGTCCACGTTCCTGCCCGCCTCGGCCCTGCCCGTGCCCGCGTCGACCAGCTCGGCGACGAACTGCGCCCGACGCCCTTCGAGCATCTCGGCGACGCGGTACAGGATCTGTCCCCTGTTGTACGGCGTCGCGCCCGACCAGCCGGGAAACGCCCTGCGCGCGGCGGAGACCGCGTCACGGGCGTCCTTGCGGGAGGCCTTGGCGGCGTTGGCCAGGAAGTCGCCCTTGGAGGAGGTCACCGGGTAGGACCTTCCGCTCTCCGAGCGCGGGAACGCCCCGCCGATGTACAGCTTGTAGGTCTTCCGTACGGCCAGCCGTACCGGATCCGTCTTACTCATCGCCGCGTCCCCTCCAACTGCTCTCCTGCTGGGAGAGGCGGGCGGGCACGAAGATCTGGCCGCAGCGGCTCACCCCGCACCGGTGGGCGAACCAGCCGCGCAGCGCGGGACGTCCCGCCCTGGCGAAGCCGTGTCCCCTGGTCGCCTGGGAGCGGCGGCTACGGCGTTTGGACTGACGGTGGTCACACATCGAGATAGGCCTCCAGCCCGTGTCGTCCGCCCTCTCTGCCGTATCCCGACTCCTTGTAGCCGCCGAACGGCGAGGTCGGGTCGAACCGGTTGAAGGTGTTGGCCCACACGACGCCGGCACGCAGCCGGTCCGCCATCCACAGGATGCGGGAGCCCTTCTCGGTCCACACCCCCGCGGACAGGCCGTAGGGGGTGTTGTTCGCCTTCTCCACGGCCTCGGCGGGGGTGCGGAAGGTCAGCACGGACAGCACGGGTCCGAAGACCTCCTCTCGTGCGATCCGGTGTGACTGCGCCACCCCGGTGAAGATCGTCGGCGGGAACCAGTAGCCCCGCTCGGGCAGCGGGCACGCCGGGGACCAGCGTTCGGCTCCCTCGGCCTCCCCCGCCTCGGACAGCTCGCGGATCTTGGCGAGCTGGGCGGCGGAGTTGATCGCGCCGATGTCGGTGTTCTTGTCCAGCGGGTCGCCGAGACGCAGCGTGGTCAGGCGCCGCTTCAGCGCCTCAAGCAGCTCCTCGGCGACCGACTCCTGGACCAGCAGGCGGGAGCCCGCGCAGCACACGTGCCCCTGGTTGAAGAAGATGCCGTTGACGACGCCTTCCACGGCCTGGTCGAGCGCGGCGTCGTCGAAGACGATGTTGGCCGCCTTGCCGCCCAGCTCCAGGGTGAGCCGCTTGCCGGAGCCCGCCACGGATCTGGCGATCTGGCGTCCCACCTCGGTCGAGCCGGTGAACGCGATCTTGTTCACGTCCGGGTGGTTCACCAGGGCCGCGCCGGTCTCGCCCGCGCCGGTCACGATGTTGACCACACCCGGCGGCAGGTCGGCCTGCTGGCAGATCTCGGCGAACAGCAGCGCGGTCAGCGGCGTCGTCTCCGCGGGCTTCAGGACGACCGTGTTCCCGCAGGCCAGCGCGGGTGCGATCTTCCAGGCCAGCATGAGCAGCGGGAAGTTCCACGGGATGATCTGGCCCGCGACGCCCAGCGGCCTGGGGTCGGGGCCGTAGCCCGCGTGGCCGAGCTTGTCCGCCCAGCCCGCGTAGTAGAAGAAGTGCGCCGCCACCAGCGGCAGGTCCACGTCCCGGGACTCGCGGATCGGCTTGCCGTTGTCCAGCGTCTCCAGTACGGCCAGCTCGCGCGAGCGTTCCTGGATGATGCGGGCGATCCTGAACAGATACTTGGCCCGCTCGGAGCCGGGCAGCGCCGACCAGACGCCGAAGGCCTTCCTGGCGGCGCCGACCGCCCTGTCCACGTCGGCCTCGGTGGCCCAGACGACCTCGGACAGCGCCTCCTCGGAGGCGGGGTTGACGGTCTTGTGGGCGGTGCCGCCCTGGGAGTCGGTCCACTCCCCGCCGACGAACAGCCGGTAGGAGGGCCTGATGTCGACGACGGCGCGGGACTCGGGGGCCGGTGCGTATTCGAACATCGGATCAGTCCAGGGTGAAGTAGTCGGGACCGGCGTAGCGGCCCGTGGCCAGCTTCTGGCGCTGCATCAGCAGGTCGTTGAGGACGCTGGAGGCGCCGAGTCTGAACCAGTCGGGGTCGAGCCAGCCGTCGCCGACGGTCTCGTTGACGAGCACCAGCATCTTGATCGCGTCCTTGGTGGTCTTGATGCCGCCCGCGGGCTTCACCCCGACCTTGCGGCCCGTGATGCTCAGGAAGTCGCGGACCGCCTCAAGCATCACCAGCGTCACCGGCAGGGTCGCGGCGGGCTGGACCTTGCCCGTCGAGGTCTTGACGAAGTCGCCCCCCGCCAACATGGCCAGCCATGCCGCGCGCCGTACGTTGTCGTAGGTCGCCAGCTCGCCGGTCTCCAGGATCACCTTCAGGTGCGCCGTACCGCAGGCCGCCTTGACCGCGGCGATCTCCTCGAAGACCTTGAGGTAGTCGCCGGACAGGAAGGCCCCTCTGTCGATCACCATGTCGATCTCGTCGGCCCCGGCCCCGACCGCGAAGGCGGTCTCTGCGACCTTGACCTCCAGGGAGGAACGGCCGCTGGGGAAGGCGGTGGCGACGCTGGCGACCCGCACCCCGGAACCGGCGAGGGCCTCGACCGCGCGGGAGACCATGTCGGGGTAGACGCACACCGCGGCCACCTTCGGCACCGAGGGGTCACCGGGGTCGGGGCGGACCGCCTTGGCGCACAGCGCGCGCACCTTGCCCGGCGTGTCGGCCCCTTCGAGGGTGGTCAGGTCCACCATGCGGATGGCCAGGTCGATGGCCAGTGCCTTGGACGTGGTCTTGATTGATCGGGTGCCGAGCATCGCGGCTCGCTGGTCGGCGCCCACACGGTCGACACCGGGTAGGCCGTGGAGGAGGTTTCGCAGCGCCACGTTGGACGAGGCCACGTCGGCGAGCGAAGGAGTCATAGTCGACACCACTCCAGCATGCCGACTGGTGTGATTAGTTCCAAACTGGGCGCTGCCCAGTCCCAGCACCGGTTTTCGTCAACTTTCGCCGATTCCTCGGAGAAACCTCCCCGAGGAGGCGGACGGCGTCGGAGAAAGAACCGGTCAGCAGGTCACCTCACCGGCCTGCGGGGAGACGTTGACGGCGGTCCACGCCGCCTTGGTCGCGTTCACCTCCGCGCAGCCGAAGAGCGTCTTGGCCGCGTGGACGGTGGCGGCCCTGGCCTTGCCGTGCGTCCAGGGATAGGTCTTGAGCTGGAGCCCGGCGTAGAAGATCCGCCCGGCCTTGACGATGCCGAGGCCGGTCAGCGTCGAGGGGCCCCAGCAGACCGGGCTGGCGGGCTTGCCGGGCGGGTTGGTGCCCTCGGCCAGCAGGTAGAACCAGTGGTTCTGCGGCCCCGCCGCGCTGCTCGGATCGGTGATGGGCGCCGAGGTGTAGCAGTTGGGATGGCCCGCGAGGGACGGGTTGTACATGTAGCGGATGGGGCCGGCGCCGTACACGTTCACCTCCTCGCCGACCGTGTAGTCCGGCTCGTCCAGGGCGACCGGGTGGTTGACGTAGTGCTCGTTCATGGCGCCGAAGATGTCCCCGGTGGACTCGGCGAGCGCGGTCCCCTCCGGGGTCGCGGCCGGGCCTCCGCCGTTTCCCGTGGTGTTGAAGACGATCTGGCCGTACTCGTTGGTGACCATGTCGAGGGAGACGAGCTGTTTGGTGTTCGCCTGGTTGTGGCCGAAGTGGACCGAGCTGACGTTCCACTGGTTCTCGAGCTGGTTCAGCCCGACCCGGGCGGGATAACTGTTTCCCGCGCCGTCGATACCGTTTCGTCCCAGCCACTGGGCGAGCATGTCCGAGAATTTCTGCACCCCGAACATCACGTCGACGCAGGCGGTCTCCAGGTTGGTGCCCTGCCCGTTCCCCCAGGTGTCGACCGGCTTGGTGAAGACGACTCCCGCCGCGTTCGCGCACTTCAGGCCGGGGCGGGTGGGGTCGGTCAGGGAGTAAGTGGATCCTGACCTCGTGGTCTGGATGGTCACCGGGTTGCCGTTGAAGTGGCTGTTGCCGCTTCCCTGGAGGAACCGCGCCGGGGAGACGGCCTGCGCGCTTCCAGTCATAGCCATAGCCATAGCCACGGCCAACGTCGTTCTGGGATTCATCCTGATGCTCCTTGTCGGTCAGGAGCCACAGCCGGCCGGGCTGCTCCAAACATGACACCGAAAACAACCGGAAAGAACCCCTTAAATAGCCATATTTCCGCAGTATGGAAGTTTGTCGAGAAAGTGGATATCGGAAAGCCAGGAGGCCGTATTCGGTCCCGTACCCCCGCCCAGGAGGGCACCTAAGGCGGGCGGCCCCCCGCCTAGGTATCCCCCCGGCCGTCGGCGGCCCAGAGATAGGGCATCCGTCCGATGTGACGGCGGGGGCCTTAGGAGGAGTCTCGAAGGTGTAAGGAAGTCGCACCATCCGGGGCAGCGACCCCGGCCAGGAAGGAAGCCACCATGGTTCCCGAGTTTCACCACCAGTTGATCGAGCAGCGGACCGCCGAGCTTCGCCGGGAGGCGGTCGAGTACCGCCGCGCCCGTGAGGCCACCCGCCGGCAGGACGCACAGGACAAGAAGCAGTCCTCCGGCGAGCGCCGCAGGGGTCTGTTCCGCAAGCCCGCCTCCGCATGACCACGCCACGAGAGCCCGGCCGCCCCCACCCGCCCGGCCGGGCGCCTCGCCCCCCGTAGACCCCCTTCGCCGAGAGATAAATGGGAAGAGGAGTTCTAAAAGGCATGACATGCTGGAAGACATGGTGGGTCGGGCGGCAAGCCCCGTCTTCGTAGGACGGGAGATTGAACTCGCCGCCCTGTCTGAGTCGTTCGAGCAGGCCCGGAGTGCCGCGGCCGTGACGCTGTTGCTCGGGGGCGAGGCCGGGGTCGGCAAGTCACGGTTGATCGGGTGTTTCGCTGAGCACGCCGCCGACGGGGGCGCGCACGTGCTCATCGGCGGCTGCGTCGAGCTCTCCACGGAGGGCCTGGCGTACGCGCCGTTCACCGCGGCGATCCGTCAGCTCGTGCGTGAGACGAGCGCCGAGGAGGTCGCGGCGCTGCTGCCGGTCGGCGGCGCGCGTGACCTCGCCCGGCTGCTGCCCGAGTTCGGCGAGCCGAGCGGCGAGGTCGAGACCGACATCGCCAGGGGGCGGCTCTTCGAGCAGATCCTCACCCTTCTGGAACGGCTGGCAGAGCGCCGCCCGGTGATCCTGGTCATCGAGGACATCCACTGGGCCGACCGGTCGAGCCGTGACCTGCTCGCCTTCCTCAGCCGCAACCTGCGCACCGCGCCGGTCCTGATGATCCTGACCTACCGCTCCGACGACCTGCACCGTCAGCACCCGCTCCGTCCCGTGCTGGCCGAGCTCGGCCGGGTCGAGGGGGTCGTCAGGATGGAGCTGCCCAGGCTCACCCGTGACGAGGTCGCCGCCCAGATGGCGGGCATCCTCGGCACGACCCCCGACTTCCCCCGGGTCGGGAAGGTCTTCGAGCGCAGCGAGGGCATCCCGCTGTTCGTCGAGGCGCTGCTCGAATGCGACAGCGACTGCACCTATCCCGACTCCCTGCACGACCTGATCCTCGGCTCCGTCGAGCAGCTTCCCGACGAGACCCAGCGGCTGCTGCGCATCGCCGCCGCGGGTGGCATCCGGGTCGGCCACGACCTGCTGGCCGCCGTCAGCGGCCTGTCCGACGTCGATCTTGAGGACACCCTGCGGCCCGCCATCGCGGCCAACGTGCTCCAGGTCGCCGACGGCCGCGCCTACGCCTTCCGGCACGCCCTGATCCGCGAAGCCGTACACGACGAGCTCCTGCCCGGTGAGCATGTACGGCTGCACGCCCGCTTCGCCGAGGAGATCGGCAGGGACCGCACCCTGGTCCCCATGGGCCGGGCCGCCATCGAGATCGCCCACCACTGGTACTCCGCCCGTGACGACCTGTGGGCCCTCATCTCGGCCTGGGAGGCCGCGGACAAGGCGGCCAAGACCTTCGCCTACAACGAGAAGATGCAGCTGCTCGAACGGGTGCTCACGCTGTGGAACAAGGTCCCCGACGCCTCCTCGCGCATCGGCGTCGACCACACCACGGTCCTCGAACAGGCCTCCGAGGCCGCCCACGCCTGCGGGGAGCTCGACCGCGGCATGAAGTTCGTCAAGGCGGCGCTCGACGAGCTCGACGAGGAGGCCGAGCCGGGCCGGGTCGCCGAGCTGGTCGTACGGCTGGCCCAGTTCAAGATGTCCAAGCGCAAGCCGGGGGCGCTCGACAACCTCCGCTACGCCGCGCGCCTGGTCCCCGAACCGAGCCCGGAGCGCGCCGCGGTGCTGTCCAGGCTGGGGTCCTTCCTGATCTTCAGCGGTGAGCTGGCCGAAGGGACGGCGCTCACCGAGGAGGCGCTGCGCATCGCCCGCGAGCACGACGACGAGTGCCTGGAAGCCGACCTGCTGCTCAACCTCGCCCTCGGACCCTCCATCGAGGGGCGCCTTGAGGAGACGGTGGCCCTCAACGCGACAGCCCAGGCCATCGGCGAGCGCAAACGCTCGGGCCGCATCGTGCTGCGGGCACTCAGCAACACCGTGGACGCCCTCAACAACATGGGCCGCTCCACCGAGGCGGTCGAGCTTGCCCTCGAAGGCGAACGGCTGGCCAGGAAGTACGGCCGCTACCGCGTCTCGGGGACGTTCCTGGCCAACAACCGGGCCGAGGCCCTTGAGGCGCTCGGCCGTCTCGACGAGGCCGCCCAGCTCGCCGAGCAGGCGCTCACCATGGACCCGCCGCTGCGCACCCGTCACCACCTGCGCCGCATCAGGGCCGACGTGGCGATCACCCGGGGCGAGACCGAGGTGGTCAGGTCGGTGCTGAACGAGGTCGAGACGTTCACCGTCATGGAGGAGTTCACCCAGGAGCGCTCGGCCAACACCCGGCTCAGGATCGGCCTGCACCTGCTCGACGGTGAGCCGCTCGTCGCGCTCGACCTGGCCGAGCGGGTCGCCGAGGAGGCTCAGCTCACCAGCAAGCCCATGCTGGGCTGGCGGGTGCTCGCCATGCTGGCCACGGTCACCGAGACCGTCAGGCCGCTCGCGCCGGAGCGCACGACGGCGCTGCGCGCCCGCATCCAGGAGGTCGGGGCCACGATGGGCGTGCACAGCCCGGTCGCCGAGGCCTACCGGCTCAGCGTCAACGGCGACCACGACGCCGCCGCCATCGCCTGGGAGCGGCTCGAACGGCCCGTCCCCCGCACCAAGTCGCTGCTCCACGCGGGGCGAGCCGCGGCGGGCGCGGGTGATCGCGACGGCGCCGCCGTACGGCTGCGCACGGCCCATCCCATCGCCGTCGCGCTGACGGCCCAGCCGCTGACGCTGGAGATCGAGGCGCTGGCCCGCAGGATCGGGGTGTCCCTCACCGAGGAGGGCGCCAGGGGTGGCGAGGCTCCCACCCCGGTGACGCCGCTCACGCCCAGGGAGCAGGAGGTGCTCAAGCTCGTCGCCCGGGGCCTGTCCAACCGCGACATCGCGGCCGAACTGTTCATCTCGGCCAAGACGGTCAGCGTGCACGTCTCCAACATCCTGGGCAAGCTGGGCGTCTCCACCCGGGGTGAGGCCGCCGCCGCGGCCCATCGCCTCGCCCTCATCGGCTGACGTCCTGCATCATGTGAGGCGTACGCGGAGCGGGAAGAGGGGAAGCCCATGCGGAGCGAGAACGGCGTCGCCTTCGACGTGTCCGGCTCCCTCGGGGCTCCCACCGAGGCGGCCGGGGTGCGTGACGCTATCGCCGCCAACCTGCGCCGGGTCCGCCTGGCGCGCGGCCTCAGCGTCCGTGAGCTGGCCGAGCTGACCGGGGTGAGCAAGGCGCTGATCTCCCAGGTCGAGCGGGGGGTCGCCAACCCCACGGTCGAGGTGCTCTCGCGGCTGGCCACCGCCCTCGGGCTGACCTTCGGCGAGCTGACCCGCGTCAACCTGATGGGTCCCGAGGTCATCCGGCGCGTCGAGAACGTCCCCCTGCTGGTCGGCGACAGCGCGATCCGCACCCTGTTCGCCGCCCCCGACCGCCGCCGTTTCGAGCTGGCCGAGGGCGACATCCCGGCCGGGACCCGAAGCGCCAAGAGCTCACACGGCCGGGGGTCGGTCGAACACGCCTACGTGGTCTCGGGGGAGGTGACGGTCGAGACGGCGCAGTGGTCGGTGACGCTGACGGCGGGGGACGCGCTGCGTTTCGCCTCCGAGTCCGACCACGTCTACGTCACCGGCGCCGTCCCCTGCCGCGTCCTGACGCTGATCTCCTTCTCCGAGGACTGACGCCGCCCTACGGGGCGACGGCGGCCACCGCCTCGATCTCGATGAGGAGGTCCGGGCGGAACAGGCCCGCGACCTGGACGAGGGAGCTCGTCGGGGGCCGCTCAAGGTTGATGAACTCATCCCGTACGACCCGCACGGTCGCCAGCGCCGAGGTGTCCACCACGAAGATCGTCAGCTTGAACACGTCGTCCCAGCCCGCTCCCCCGGCTTCGAGGGCGGCCTCCACGTTCCGCATGACCTGGCGGGTCTGCGCCTCCCAGCCGTCCGCGACCGTCCCGTCCGCGGCGATCGGGACCTGCCCCGAGGTCCACACGATCCTGCTGCCGGGGGGAATGCTCGCCACATGGCTGTAGCCGTTGGTCGGCGGCAGGGTCGAGGGCGTTCCGAACTCGATGGATGTCATGATCCCGTTCCTAATGCTGTGTCATCTTTGACACCTGAGACTCTGCCAGGTCCTTCTGCCTGCGCCCCCGCCGGGCTGCCCATGCCGTACGGCGGGCACCGGGAAAACCGTGACCCTAAATCAGATAAATGGATTTCCTTCCACTTTTTAAAAGGCAACGGAATTCACATAGCATTTCCCCATGGAATTCTTCACCGCACCACCGCCCCGTGAGAGGAAACCGGAGAAGCGGGAAAGGAGACCGCCCTGGCTCGGCCCTCCCGAGGATTTCGTCGGCGCCGCCGCCCCTCTCGACCTGGCGCTTTTCCACTCCGAAACACTGGCCATCGTGCTCACCGACGCCCTCGTCTTCCCCGAGGGAGTGAGGTTCAACGTGCGGATGGCGGCCCGCAGGTCGGAGGAGATCGACGACGACACCTGGTGGGACCGCTACGAGCGGATGTTCAACGTCCACAGCCGTCACCGCTCCTCGTTGGACGAGACCATCCGATTCGGAATCCGCTTCTCCGACGGGTCGAAGGCGACGACCGTGGACGGCGCCCTGGACCACACCGGCGACTGGCCTCCCCCGCGCCCGGACGCCCCGGTCCTGCACTGCCGACGCTCGGGCAACAGCTCGGGGAGCGATGACTTCCTCTCCGCGCACTGGCCGCTGTGGCTGTGGCCGCTGCCGCCGCCCGAGACGTTCGAGCTCGCGGTCGAGTGGCCCCTGTTCGAGGTGCCGCTGACCTTCACCGAGATCGACGGTGCCCCGATCGCCGCCGCCGCGGAGCGGGCCCACCCCTACTGGCCCTGACCTGCCCGGGGCGCAAGCCGTACGGAAAGGGGATTTTTCTGGATAAATCAGTCTATATGGGCGTGGCGTGCTGATCAGGACACCGCACTTATGGGGTGCCATGTCACGTAAAAACGCCCGGACGGACCACGGGGTTGCGTACTTTGAACCGCATGGATTTCTTCACCCCCCCTCCACGACGCGGCCGGGACGTGGCCGCGGAGGAGAGAGATCAGCCGCCGTGGACAGGCCCCCCGAAGGATCTGCTCGGCGGCACCGTGGCCGTTGAGAAGACGCTGTTCCAGAACGACGCGCTCGCGATCGTGCTCGCCAGCGCCGTCGCGTTCCCCGAGAACGTGAAGTTCCACGTCCGGCTCGCCGCACGACGGCTCCTCGACGAGGACGAGGACACCTGGTGGGAACGGCGTGGCCTGATGTTCGAGGGCCGCCGCCACCGGACCCGTCCCAGCCGTCTCCTCAAGGACGAGGTCCTGCGCTTCGGCGTTCGCCTGCCCGACGGCACCAAGGCGACGACCGTGGAGGGCAGGACGCACTCCGACGAGTGGCCACCGCCGCGCCCCGAGGGACCGGTCCTGCGCCTGGGCAGCGGGGGCGGCGGAGGTGACGGCGGCAGCGACCGCATGGCCACCGGCCACTGGAACCTGTGGCTGTGGCCGCTGCCGCCCCCCGAGCCGTTCGAGTTCGTGGTCCAGTGGCCCGCGTTCGACGTACCGTTGACTTTCACCAAGATCGACGGCGAGGCCCTCGCCACCGCCGCCGAACGCGCCCGCCCCTACTGGTCCTGACCCTCCGTCACCCGGCCCCGGCCGCCTCCGGCGCCCCCGTGACCCCGATCCCACCAGAACCGCCGCCGGTCCCACGGACCGGCGGCCCCAACACGACTCAGGAAAACGTCACCGTCCCCCACTACGGTGTGCGCGTGATCACGAATGACGATCTCGCGTACGTCATGTTCTTCAGGGACGCCGACGGCCCCGTGGACAGGTTCGCGACCAGGATCGGCGGCGCCCCCGACTGGGTCGGGGAACCGCAGTGGCCGCTCTGCGCCAGGTGGGACAACCCGATGGGGTTCGTCGGACAGTTCCGGCTGCCGGACGAGGAGCTTCGGATGGCCTACCTGTTCATGTGCGGCGACTGCGAGGAGACGTGGGAGCCCGAGGCGGGCAAGAACGCACTGATCGTCCAGCCGGGCCGGGTCCCGTCATTCCTCACGACGATCGTCCCCTCGTGGGAGTCGTCGTCCCGGGGTGGAGTGCTGGTCGATCTGGAGCCCGAATGCCCCGGAGACCTGGAGCACGCCGAGTCCAGGATGTACGGCGAACCAGACTGGATACAGGACGAGGAGTACCCTCCTGGCGGTCCCTGGTCGTTCCTCTTCCAGCTCGCCTCAAGCAACCACGTGACCTTCGGCGACGCCGGGGTGGGCTACGGGTTCATCAGCGGGGACGGTCTTGAAGGCCGTTTTCTGTGGCAGTGCACCTGAACCACGGTCAGCCTCGGCGGCGGGAGGTTTTTCTGAGGCGTCGTAGGAGGCGGACCCAGGGTGACCAGCGGTTAGGGTGGGTCACCCGGTTGGTCGCGGCGCGTTCGATGTTGTCGAAGAGATCGTGTACCAGGGCCTCGTGCAGCCAGCGGATCACCAGCGGCCACAGGACCCGCATCCGGCCCCGGGCGGTGCCGAGGATCGTGTGGGTGAGACGGCAGCGGTCCGGCCCCTCCGCGACGACGAGGAACTCGTGGTGCCCGTCGAGTCCCAGCGCCGGATCGAAGACGAAGCGGAGACGGCGCCCTGGCTCACGCTCGGAGACGCTGTAGCGGATCGGGCCGTGACCGCCCTTCGACCCCGGGGTCAGTCCCGCGTCGAGAACCAGCGGCGGCCAGGCCGGGGCGGGCCAGAGATGGCCGTCGGAGGTGGCCACCCGCTCCAGGAGTGCGCCGATCTCGTCCGCCGACGCGTCGATCGACCGTTGCTGAACGTTTCGCATGCGATTTCCCCATCGGCCCGCGTTTGGTGGAACCGTACCGCGACGAGGGACAGGGTCCTGACTCAGGAGAGCCAGTTCGGGGAGCCGGTGGGGACGCTCGACAGGAGAGTCCGGGTGTAGGGGTGGGACGGTGCGTCGAGGACCCGGTCGGCGGGGCCCGTCTCCACGCACCGGCCCGCCTCAAGCACGTACAGCCGGTCGGCGACCTGACGGACGACCGCCAGGTCGTGGGTGATGAACAGCATCGCCATGGACAGCCGTTCCCGCAGGTCGGACAGGAGGGCGAGGATCTGCGCCTGCACCGAGACGTCGAGCGCGGAGACCGGCTCGTCGCAGATCAGCAGCCGGGGCTCCCCCGCCACGGCGCGGGCGATCGCGACCCGCTGACGTTCGCCGCCGGACAGCCCCGCGGGCCGCACCCCGGCCATGTCACGGCTCAGCCCGACCGATCCGAGCAGCCGGGCGACGTCTCCGGGGGAGGCCGGGCGGCCGTCGGCGCGCAGGGCCTCGGCCAGGGTCGCCCCGATCGTGCGGGCCGGGTTGAGCGTCGAGTACGGGTCCTGGAAGATCATCTGCGCCGTGCGTCTGGCCTGGCGCACCGCCGTACGGCCCAGCCTGCCGTAGTCGGAGCAGTCCATCCCGTCCAGCGTGACCGTGCCCGCGTCGGGGCGTTCAAGCCCGGCGACGCAGCGGGCGAGCGTGGTCTTGCCCGATCCCGACTCCCCGACCACGCCGACCACCTCGCCGGGCGCGACGGTGAGGCTCACCCCGTCGAGGGCGGGACGGACGGCCCCGGCGAAGGATCTGCGCAGGTCACGAAGGTCGAGCAGCGGGGCGGCCGTGACCGGTGGCCCCGGCGCGACCCCCGGCGCGGGCGCGGGCCTGGCGGGCAGCTCGGCGGCGCGGAGGCATGCCGACAGGCGGCCTGGCCGTACGGCGAGCGGCTCTGGCCGTGTGGCGAGGCAGTCGGGCACGGCCAGGGAGCAGCGCGCGGCGAAGGCGCACCGCTCTGCGACCGCGTCATGGGCGGGCACCGAGCCGGGGACGGCGGGGATGACGGCCAGGCGCCGGTCGGCGGGCGGTTCCGCCGCCAGCAGGGCCCGCGTGTAGGGGTGAAGCTGCTCGTCCCGTACGGCTCCCGCCCCACCGGTCTCCATGATCCGCCCGGCGTACATGACCATGACCCGGTCGCAGGTGGAGAAGGCCAGCCGCAGGTCGTGGGTGATGAGCACGAACGCCATGCCCCGGTCCCGCTGGACGCGCCTGACCAGGGCGAGCACCTCGCGCTGGGTTGTCGCGTCGAGCGCGGTCGTCGGCTCGTCGGCGACCAGCACACGCGGCCCGCCCGCGAGCGCGGCGGCCAGCCCGACGCGCTGCCGCATGCCGCCAGAGAGCTGGAACGGGTACCGTCCGGCCACGTCGGCGGGCAGCCCGACCTCGGCCAGCAGCCGGGGCACCTCGGTCCTGGCGTCGGCTCCCTTCGGCAGCCCGTCGGCGATCTGCCTTCCCACCCGGCGCAGCGGGTTGAGCAGCGTGAACGGGTCCTGCATGAGGAGGGAGACCACGCCGCCGCGCTGCCGGGCCCGGGCGCGGGGATCGTCATCGACCCGCACCCCGTCGATGACCACCCGTCCGGTGGCGTCGAGCCCCCGGGGCAGCAGGCCGAGCGTCGCCCTGACCGTGAGCGACTTGCCCGAGCCCGACTCACCGACGATCGCGAGGGACTCCCCCGGCGCGACGTCGAAGGAGACCTCGGACAGCAGGGTCCTGCCGGTCTCCGGCTGCCGCACGGTCAGTCCCTCGACCGTGATCCCGCCCTCGTGTGCCATCTCAGCGTGCCCTTCCCCGCGCATCGACGCGTTCGTAGAGCCAGTCGCCCACGATGTTGAGCGCGGCGGCGACGGCGATGATCGCCAGACCGGGGGCGATCACCGTCCAGGGATTGGCCAGGAACTGGGTGCGGTTGTCGGAAAGTGTCCGCCCCCAGTCGGGTGATCCGGCCGCGACGCCGAGGCCGAGGAACGACAGCGAGGCCAGCGAGACCAGGGCGTAGGCGAAGTTGAGGAACACGTTCGCCAGCGCGACGGGCGCGATGTTCGGCCACACGTGCCGCGTCATGATCCGCCAGGCGGACAGGTTCTTCATCCGCGCGGCCTCGACGTAGGGACGGTGCCGCTGTTCGAGTACGGCTCCGCGCACGACCCGCGTGTCGGTCGGCGCGAACAGTACGACCAGCACCACGATGGCCAGGCCGTACCCGCCGCCGAGCACGCCCGCCACGACGATGGCGACCAGCAGGGCGGGCAGCGAGAACACCAGGTCGGCCCAGCGCATGACCAGCGCGTCCACCCAGCCGCCGAGGTATCCGGCGGGCAGCCCGGCCAGGTTGCCGACGACCATCGAGCCCACCGCGACGCACAGCGCCCCCGGCACCGCCGTACGGGCCCCGGCGACCAGCAGGCTCAGCACGTCGCGGCCCAGGTCGTCGGTGCCGAGCGGATGCCCGGGGCCGGGGCCGCTGATGCCCAGTATCAGGTCCTGCGCGGTCGCGCCGGGCACGATCCAGGGGGCGAACGCGGCGGCGACGGCCGCCAGGACCAGCACCAGGAGCGCGACCGCCACGCTCACCGGCGCCCGCAGCCACCCGGGCCTCATGAGGTTCTCCCGCCGAGTCTGACCCGGGGGTCGGCCAGGGAGTAGCCGACGTCCACCAGGAGGTTGACGGCGGCGATGAGCAGGGTGAGCAGCAGCGCGAGCGCCTGGACGACGGGCACGTCCTTGAAGGTGACCGAGTCGACCAGCAGCGAGCCGAGACCGGGCAGCGCGAAGGTCACCTCGACGAGCACGGTCCCGGCCAGCATGCCGGTCACGACCAGCCCGGCGGCGGTGAGGATCGGCACGAGCGAGTTGCGCAGCGCGTAGGCCAGCGCCCCGGCGCCGCCCAGGCCGCGTGCCCTGGCGAAGACCACGTAGTCCTGGTCGAGTTCGCGGATCAGCGCGGCCCTGCTGAAGCGGACCAGCATGCCGATGGCACCCACGGCCAGCGCGGCGGCGGGCAGCGTCAGGTGCCAGATGCGGTCCACCAAGCCCTCACCGGTGCCGTACACGGGGAACCAGCCGAGCCAGGCGGCGAAGACCACGAGCAACAGCAGCCCAACGGCGAACGGCGGGGCGCTCAGCCCGACCACTCCGGCGGTGACCACGAACCTGTCGGTCGCCCTGCCACGCCGTACGGCTCCCGCGATCCCGAGGGGAACGCCGACGAGCACCGCGAGCAGCGTGCCGTACCCCGTGAGCGCGAGGGTGAGCGGCAGCCGTTCACCGATCATGTCCGCGACCGGGGAACCCGTCCTGATCGAGACGCCGAGATCGCCGCGCAGGACGCCGCCGAGCCAGGTGAGGTACTGCACCGGCAACGGCTCGTCGAGGTGGTAGCGGGCCTGGATGGCGGCGACGGTCTCGGGGGTGGCGGGCCGGGTGCCGAGCAGGGTCTGCTGAACCGAGCCGGGGGCGAGGTAGAGCAGGCAGAACACGCCGACGGAGACCAACACGACAACAACGGCGGTCCCCAGCAGCCTCCGCCCCAGAAACCCACCCCACCCGCTTCCCCGGGCACCCCCACCCGAGCCGCCTCCCTGGGGGTCCTCACCCGGGCCGTCATCCTGAGCGCGTTCGCCCGAGGCGTCTCCCTGAAAGACCCCGCCCGGGCCGCCTCCCAGGACGTCCCCGGGTGAGCCGTCTCCCTGGACGCGGTCGTGTGCTTCCTGGGATTCCCCGTCCGGTGGGGAGGTGTCCCGGTTCCGCCCGGCCATCACAGCACCCCGTTCTCCGTCAGCCAGGCGAGCACGCGTCCGGCCGCGTCGTGACGGTGTCCCGGCTCGGTCAGCTCGTGGCCCTCCCGAGGGTAGACGACGAGCTGGGTCCGTACTCCGGCCGCTGACCAGGCACGATAGAGCTGGTCCGCCTGCCCGGCGGGGGTGGTTCTGTCCTCCGCGCCGTGCAGGATCAGCGTCGGGGTGGTCACGGCGGCGGCGTGGCAGACCGGGGAGCGGGCCGCGAGGAACTCCCTGCCCTCGGGGGTGGTCACGTCGGCGCCCCGGTGGTACAGCGGGTCGTAGCCGCCCGCGAGGTTGCTCGCGGTGGCGAAGCTGAGCCAGTCGGCGACGCCGGACATCACCACCGCCGCCCTGAACCTCCTGGTTCGCGTCACCGCCCACGCGCTGAGATAGCCGCCGTAGCTCAGCCCGAGCACCGCCATCCGACCGGGGTCGGCGATCCCGGCCGCCACGAGGTGGTCGGTCCCGGCGAGCACGTCCCCGAGGTCCTCCTCGCCGACGTGCCCGACGACCCCCCGCGCGTAGTCCTGTCCGCGACCACTGCTCCCTCGCGGATTGGGCAGCAGTACGGCGGCGCCCGCGTGCGCCAGCGGCAGCGCGAGCTGGTTGGACTCGGCGGGCGCGAAGGCGCTCGACCACAGCCAGGTCGGCCCGCCGTGCGCGACCACCACCAGCGGCCTCGGCCCCCGCGCCTCCCCCGAGGTCAGCAGCAGCCCCTGTACGGCGAGCCCGCCCGGCCCGGTCCAGGTCACCTCCTCCTGCCGTACGGCCAGCCGCGCGAGATCCCCGTTGAGGGCCGTGACCTGCCGCCAGTCCCCCTCGGTGAGCGTGGCGAGCGCGATCTCCGGGGGCTGCCCGGCCGTCTCCCAGACGGCGGCGGCGAGCGTGCCGGTACGGTCCGGCGACAGCGAGGGCTGCCCGTCACGGCCACCGAGGGTGCCCCAGGCCGTCCAGCGGCTCAGCACCCGGCCCTCGGCGGTCATGGTGCCGCCGTGCGTGCCGGTTCCCGACCAGCCGGTGAACCACAGGGTGTGCTCGTCCAGCCAGCCCAGGTCGGTGACGTCGTCAACGGCGGTCAGCCAGGTCACCGCACCGCTCTCCAGGTCGAGGTGGACGACCCGGCCGGAGACGATGGACAGTCCCTCGACCACGACGGCGGTACGGCCTCCGGGGGCCAGCCGGGGACGGCTGAGCTGCCAGGAGGTGGTCATCAGGGTCCTGCTCTCCCCGGTGGCCGGGTCGAGCAGGTCAAGTCTGGGCCGGTAGTACCCGGCGGGGGTCTCGTCCACCGAGGTCACGGCCAGGGCGAGACCGTCACGCCAGTCGGCCTCCCAGACCGTCAGACCGGGAGTGGGGACGGTCCTCGGGGCCGGGTCCCCGATCCTGGCCAGGGCGAGCCGCCGCAGCCGCCCACCCGGGGTCCTGACGAAGGGATCGGCGGCGTCAGCCACCCGGAGCCCCAGATGGCTGCCGTCGCGCTCGCTGCCGGGGTCCGCCAGCCGTACGAGAACGGTGTCGTCGGCGTCGGCGACCAGGTCCTCGATCTCCCCGGCCACCCTGACCCGCCAGACAGGAGCGAGACCGTCCCCCGCCCGGACCTCGACGTGGTCGAGGAGGTCCCCGTCGCCGGAGGCGAGCAACAGCCGCCCGTCGGGCAGCCAGCGCGTCAGCGCGTGCCAACGCCCCGGGACCTCGGGGACGGGTACGGCGTCTCCGCGCGCGAGATCGAGCACGTGGGCGAGGGGTCCGGCGCCGGAGGAAGGCAGGACGCAGGCGGCACGGGTGCCGTCCGGGTGCAGGGCCACGGCCTCGGGCACCCGCAGAGCCGCCAGGGCCGCGTGCGCCCGCAACCCCGCGGCGGCCGACCCAGAACCCGTCGAGACCGAAGAACCACCTGGCAAGACCGGGGAACCACCCGAGGAAACGCCGGGGGAAGCGTCAGGGGAGGTCATGAGCGGGGGGTGAGTTTGGTGGCCCAGGGGGCGACGAAGAAGTAGGGGCCGAACTCCGTGGTGCCCACCTTCGGGCCGAACGCCGTGGCCGCCTCCCCCCACCACAGTGGCTGATAAGGCACATCGGCGGCCGCCCTGACCAGCGCGTCCCCCAGCAGTTTGCCCCTGGCCGCGTCGTCGGTGCTCTTCTTGGCGTCGTCGAGCAGCCCGGTCACCTCGGCGTTGGCGTACTCGGCGATGTTGGAGCCGTTCTCCCCGGCGTAGGCGCCGTTGAGCAGTTGCTGGACGTACTCGGAGGGGTCGCCGGTCGTGGCGAAGTACCACCCGAGATAGACGCCGGAGTCATGCTTGCCCAGTTCGGCGATCCACTGTTCGAGGGGGATCTCCTTGACCTCAAGGGTGATGCCGATGGTCCTGAGGTTCTCGGCGAGGGTGAGGGCGGCCCTGCCGAGCTGGGGACCGCTGCTCGGGTAGGTCAGCACGTCGGAGAAGCCGTTCGGCACCGAGGAGAAGGACAGCTCCTCCTTGGCCTTGGCGAGGTCGAAGCCGTACTGCGGAATGCGCCCGTAGAGGTCCTTGACCTGTGCCTCGTCGAGCACACCACCCCACTGGGCCGGGTCGGGAACGGTCAGCGCGACCTGGCCGTGGCCGCGCAGCACGCTGCGGACGATGCCCTCCCGGTCCACGGCGTGGGCGACGGCCTTACGGACGTGGAGGTCGTTCCAGGGCTTCTTGGCGGTGTTGAAGGCCAGGGTGACCAGGGACCGGTCGCTGGCCGTACGGACCTCGACGCCGGTGATCGCCTTCCACTGGTCGATCTGCTCGGCGGGGACGTTCAGCGCGACGTCAACCGAGCCGCCGCGCATGGCGAGCAGCCGGGTCGACTCCTCGGGGACGAAGTCCAGCCTGATCTGCCGGTAGGGCGCCTTGCCGCCCCACCAGGTGTCGTTGCGCTCAAGCGTCACGTGCGAGTCGGGCGCGAACTCGGTCACCCTGTACGGTCCCGTGCCGAGGATCTTCCCGGCCGGGGTGCCGATGTTCTCGCCGGTCGTCTCGACGAACTTCCTGCTGGTGATCTGCAGGGTGCCCGGGGAGGGCGTCCAGGCGAAGGAGGCGTCCGGCTCCTTCAGGGTGATCGTGACCGTGGAGCCGTCGGCCTTGATCGTGTCCACGTTGGCGTAGGCGTAGGCGTACGCCGAGGTGGAGCCCTTCTTCGCGTGCAGGTCGAGGCTGGCCACGACGTCGTCGGCGGTCAGCGGCGTGCCATCGGCGAAGGTCACCCCGGAGCGGACCTTGTAGACGTAGGTCTTCGGGTCCTTCCGCTCCCACGACTCGGCGAGGGCCGGGGTGAGACTGCCGTCCTGGCCGACGCCGACGAGCGCCTCCTGGCAGAGCAGCGCGACGACGTAGTTCATGATGCCCGCCTCCTTGCTCGCGTCGAGCGAGCCGATCGAGGAGGGCAGCGCGACCCTGAGCACCTCGGCCTTCCCGGAAGCGGGAGCCGGAGAAGCGGAAGTGCCGCAGGCGGCGAGACCGGGGACCGCGGCCAGTCCGCCCACGACGGCGAGGGACCTCAGGAGGGAGCGCCGGGTGAGGGCGACGTCGGGGAGACCGGCCACGGGGGACCTACTTTCGTGCGACCAGTCAGCCTGTCTAGCTGCTGCGTCTACCATTACTATCCACTTGGCTCAGGAGAGTATTCGCCCGATGGCATCCCGGTCAAACCCACCTTCCGAATGGGGAATACATGGACTCCCTCACCGTCTACGGCGCCCCCTGGTGTGGCCACTGCCACCGCCTGAAGGCCGACCTCACCCGCGCGGGCATCCCCTTCACCGAGGTGGACATCGACGACACCCCGGGGGCGATCGAGCGCGTCACCGAGATCGGCGGTGGCTCCTGGCTCATCCCGACCGTGGTCATGCCCGACGGCACCGGCCTGGTCAACCCGAGCCTCAGGGAGATCCGCGAGCGGCTGGGCTCAGGCGAATAGCGGCTCGACCAGCAGCAGGATTCCGAAGACGGCGAACGCGGCGGCGGCGCCGTACCTGATCACCTTCTCCGGCAGGTGCTTGCCGAGCATGCGGCCCACCACGATGGCCAGCGCGTCCGCGGCGACCATGCCGACCGTCGAGCCGAGCCAGGTGCCGAACCAGCCGTACTGCGTGGCCAGCGTGATGGTCGCCAGCATGGTCTTGTCGCCGAGCTCGGCGAGGAAGAACGCGACGGTCACCGCCACGATCGCCGACCTGGTCGTACGGCTGGCCTTCTGCTGTTCCTCGTCGGTCAACTCGTCCCCGCGCAGCGTCCACACGGCGAATCCCAGGAACGCCAGGCCCGCGATGACCGTGATCGCCGTGGTGGGGATGAGATCACCGGCCAGCCTGCCCAGGCCGACGCTGACGAGGTGGACGACCGCGGTGGCCACGGTGATCCCGGCCAGGACCGGCCACGGCTTGAACCTGGTCGCGAAGGTCATCGCCATGAGCTGGCTCTTGTCGCCGAGTTCGGCGACGAAGATCACGACGAGACTGATCCAGAAAGCGTCCAACGAGCTGCCCTTCCGCGCGCGCGGCCGGGCCGGAAGGGGGGCACCCGGGGAGTTTCGGGCACGACTTCGGCCCGGCGGCATCGAATGTGTGCCTGCCAGGCCGAAGGTCTCGTCCGCCTCGATGACCATGAGGCCCGCGTGACCGGGCGCCGGGGCGCCAGTGTGTCGATCACGCGATTGGGACTACTCCCCTTCGGGTGTTACCGCTCAACCATAACAGGCCCTCACAAAGCGGTGCCTACCATCACGGGCTCATTGACAAGGGTGACGCCGAACTTCTCCCACACGCCGTCCCGCACCTCGCGGGCCAGGTCGAGCAGCTCCTCGGTGGTCGCCGTCAGCTCGGGGTTGGTCATGGCCAGGGTGTGCTTGGTCGAGATGCGCGCCGGGCCACGCCGGTAGCCCTTGGGGAAGCCCGCGTTCTCGATCAGCCAGGCCGCGGGGACCTTCACGGAGCCGTCAGGCGTGTCCCAGCGGGGGAAACCGGGCACCCGCAGGTCGAGCTGGGCCGCCTGCTCGGCGCTGAGGACCGGGTTGGTGAAGAACGAGCCCGCGCTGTGGGTGTCCGGGTCGTCGGGGTCGAGCACCATGCCCTTGCCCGCGCGCAGGGCGAGCACGCCCTCACGGGCCTGGCCGAGCGGCACCCGCTCCCCCAGCTCGACGCCCAGTCTGCCCGCCAGCTCCTTGTAGGCGACCGGCCCCGACAGGTCGTCGGCGGCCAGCTCGTAGGTCACCGCGAGCACCACGTGCCTGCCCGGCTCCCCCTTGAACGCGCTGTCGCGGTAGGCGAAGCCGCACTCCGCCGCGTCCAGGTCCCTGACCTCGCCCGTCCTGCGGTCGTGGACCCGCACCCCGGTGATCGTCTGCGACACGTCCTGCCCGTAGGCGCCGACGTTCTGGATCGGCGTGGAGCCGACGAGACCGGGGATGCCCGACAGGCACTCGACGCCTGACCACCCCTCGGCGACGGCCAGCGCGACCAGGGCGTCCCAGTCCTCACCCGCCTGCGCGGTGACCCGGACCCGCCCGTCGTGCGCCTCGGTCCGCACACCCTTCGAGGCGACCCGCACCACCAGGCCGTCGAACCCCTCGTCGGCCACCACCAGGTTGCTGCCGCCGCCGAGCACGAGCACGGGCTCGCCCGCCGCGTCCGCCGCCGCGACCAGCTCGACGATCTCCTCCGCCGACCCGGCCTCGGCGAACGCCCTCGCGGGCCCGCCGAGCCCCAACGTCGTGTACGGCGCCAGCCGTACCCCTGCGACCCGCTCAGTCATGCGCTTCCCCACACCGGTGCGACAATCCGGCGACCAGCCTACGGGGAGCCCGGCTATGTGGAGCGGAGCAGGCCGAGCACCCGGTCGTAGGTCCTGCTCGACTCCCTGTCGCGATAGGCCGGATCGACGTCGTGATAGCCGCGGTGCCGTTCCTGGTGGACGGGCAGGTCCCGGTCGAGCGCGACGATCGTGCCGGGCAGCGACAGGGAGAACTCCAGGTCGGCGTTGCGGTAGTAGCGCGCGTCGCGGGAGAAGCCGCCCGCGCCGAGGGCGGTGTCGCGCCGTACGGCGAACAGGTGGCCGAGCACCCCCTTGACCTCCCCCGGCCCGGCCTCGTGCCAGTCGTGGCCGTCCTCCCCCGGGTTGACGCCCTTCCAGCCCGCCGCGGCCACGTCGTCATCGAGCGCCCTGACCAGCGGGGTGATCGCGTCACCGTCCAGGATCGTGGAGGTCTCCATCACCACGTGCACGTCGGACCCGTCAAGCTCCAACAGTTTCGTACGGCTCTCGCCCCACCCCGCGGAGCCGCCCCGCCAGTGCGCGATCTCGGCCACGTGCCAGGCCTCGACCCGGTGGGGATACTCCTTGACCAGTTCCTCAAGGACCTCACCGGCCCCGTCCACGTTGCCCAGGTCAAGGGCGACGATCCTGGCCTCGGTGCGGGCGACCACGGCCCTGACGCATTCGAGCAGGTCCTCGGGCCAGCCGTCCACCACGAGCGCGACGGTCACGGTCGGCGGCACGACCGGCTCCTCCGGCTCGACCGGCGTCACCTCCTCGTCGAGCCGGGAGACGGCCAGGCTCGCGTCCCACAGCAACTGGGATTCGAGCATCCGCTCGGGATCCCCCAGGTCCTTGCCCGCCCTGCCGGTGAGTTCGGCGCCCTCGGGCTCCTGGGCGGGGGCGGCCTGGGTCTCGGCGACCCGCTCCGCCTCCAGGTTGTCGAGGTGCTCGGGACGGGCGCCGGGCGCCGCGGCCTCGTCGATCCGCCCGGCCTCCCGGGAGTCCTCCCCGAGCGGTACGGTGCCGGTCGCGCGCCCCTCCGTCCTTGGCGCCTCGGAGACCGGAACGGAGCTGACCGTCGGCCACACGTCGAAATGTGGCCGGGGAACGAGGTCGAACCCCTCGTCCAGCGCACGGACGAGCCAGCCCTCGGCCTCGATCTCCTCGCGCAGCGTCCGCTCCCCGGCGTGGTCGCCGCCTGTCCTTGCCCTGGTCCACCGCTCGGCGAGAGCGGTCACGTGAGGTGGTACTTCGCTCATTCCCGGACGCTACCCACGGATGGGGAGGCGATACATGTGGAGGACACTCTCCACTTAGGTATCATGATCGGATGAGCACACCCGCCAGGCCCGCGCTGCGCGCCGACGCCGAACGCAACCGTGAGCGTGTCACGGCCGCCGCCCGGCTGATGTTCGCCGAGCACGGCCTTGGCGTGCCGCTCGAAGACGTCGCCCGCCAGGCCGGGGTCGGCGTCGCCACCCTCTACCGCCGCTTCCCCACCCGCGAGGACCTCGTCGCCGCGGCCTACGAGGACGGGATGACCGCCTACGCCGACGCCGTCGCCGCCGCCCTGGACGACCCCGACTCCTGGCGCGGCTTCTGCGACCTCCTTGAGCGCCTGTGCGCCATGCAGGCCGCGGACCGTGGCCTGGCCGAGGCGCTGACCACGGCCTTTCCCGGCGCCCGCGCCCTGGAGGCCCAGCGTGACCGCGCCTACCACGGCCTGGTCGAGCTCGTCAGCCGCGCCAAGGTCGCGGGCAGGCTGCGCAGGGACTTCGTCCCCGAGGACGTCACCGTGCTGCTCGCGGCGGCCGCGGGCGTCGCCTCGGCCCCACCGGCCTGGAGGCGGCTGCTCGCCTATCTCCTCCAGGCCTTCGCCGTACCGGGAACCACGCCCGAGACGGCGCCGCTGCCCGAACCGCCCGCCCGTGGAGCGCTCCTGCGCGGCATGACGCGCTGAGCCTCCGGGCCCAGGCCGTACGGCGCGTCAGATCAGTTGGACGACCGCGCGGGCCTTGGAGAGCACCCGGGAGTCGTTGGAGCGGGCGGTCAGCGCGACCACCACGCGCCTGTCCTCAAGCTTCTGCTCGACGATGCCGCTCACCGTGATGACCGCCCCCTCCTCGTCGTCGGGGACGACCACCATGGAGGAGAAACGGACGCCGTAGTCCACGACGGCACCGGGGTCGCCCGCCCAGTCCGTGACGAACCGGCCACCCTGGGCCATCGTGAACATGCCGTGCGCGATGACGTCGGGCAGGCCGACGGTCTTGGCGAAGCGCTCGTTCCAGTGGATGGGGTTGAAGTCGCCGGAGGCCCCGGCGTACATCACCAGGTTGACGCGGCGGACCGGATAGTCGACCGCGGGGATCTCCTGGCCCGTCTCGACGTCGTCGTACTTGACCGTCGCGGCCATCAGCCCGCCCCTCCACGCTCGACGATGGTGTTGTAGGTCGTGCAGACCGGCTCGCCCTCGACCGTGGAGACGTCGCTCCTGACGGTGATGAGCTCGTTGCGGCCCACGCTGCGGATGTCGGTCACCGTCGAGACGGTGACCAGCTCGTCACCGGCGTGGATCGGCCGCTGGTACTCGAAGCGCTGCTCGCCGTGGACGACCATGGCGAAGTTGAGGCCCAGGTCGGGGTCGGCCAGGATCGAGCCGCCCACCAGGCTGAACACGATGGGGAAGGTCGGGGGCGCGATCACGTCGGGGTGCCCGACGGCCCGCGCGGCCTCGGCGTCCCGGTAGACCGGGTTGTCGTCCCCGATCGCCGCCGCGAACTCCTTGATCTTCACACGGCTGACCTCGTAGGGCGGAGAGGGCGTGGACGCCCGCCCGACGAAATCGCGGTTCAGAGCCATCGTGCTCCTTTACGGATATCGAGCTGGTTGGGGCCGCCGGTACGGCCACCAGGAAACCGTAGCCCTCCGTGGCCTCGGCACGGCTGTCGAGCGTGGTCAACGGCCGGGCAGGAAAGCTGTGCGAACGCGACAAACCGGCGCCCTCTCATGGAAGGACGCCGGTTCGCGTTGAGTTTGCGGGTGCTACCGAGGCAGCCGTCTCCCGAAGGGGAGCCCTCGCGAGAACTAGCGGGTCTCGCGGTGCGCCCGGTGCGTCTTGCAGTTGGGGCAGTACTTCTTCAGCTCAAGCCGATCCGGGTCATTGCGCCGGTTCTTCCGCGTGATGTAGTTGCGGTGCTTGCACTCCTGGCAGGCCAGCGTGATCTTCGGCCTAACGTCGGTGGCAGCCACTTGGGAGTGCCTTTCTACGTTCGGGACTGGGACAACCCGCACCGGTGCCCCGCGAGGGAGACCGGGAGGGTAGTAGCGGAGGCCGGACTTGAACCGGCGACACAACGATTATGAGCCGTTTGCTCTGCCTGACTGAGCTACTCCGCCTTGGGGCCGTCTGAACTGACGGCCTCCGCAAGGATACCCGACCTGCGGACTGACTGCGTACTTGCGCAGGTCAGGGCCATCTTCCGGGTTTCCCCGGTTATGCCCGTCCACACGGCGGGTCCTTGAGCGCGTTGCGGGTGGCCTCGGCGTCCACCCAAGCCGAAAGCCCCAACCGATTGGTCAGGGCCTTGAGGCTGTCGAGCCCCTTTACGGAATCGAACCGTAGACCTTCTCCTTACCATGGAGACGCTCTGCCGACTGAGCTAAAGGGGCCTGTCTGCTTGCCGTGGTCTTCGCCTTGGCGCTGCGGACAGGTGTAACCATACACGGCTCGGCGGCGTGATGCGAAATCAAACGACGGCCATGCCAAGTGGCCACCAAGTGCCCCATAAGCGGCCTCTCGCATCGTGGTCCCACCACGAGAAACACCACGAAGGAGAGAGCCGTGACGACCCCGGAACTGCTGGGTTTCCAGATCACCCATCGCGTCATGCGGGGGGAGACCCGCCGCCTCGCCGTACTCGCCGCGGAGCTGACCGAGGGCGGGCAGCGCGCCGACGCGGCCCGTGCGGCGGCCATCGGCACCTACGTCACCAAGCTGTGCGCGTACATCCACCATCACCACGTCTCCGAGGACGAGGTGCTCTGGCCCGTCCTCGAACGGTCGGCCGGGGCCGAGGTCGATCTTCGGGACCTGAGCGACGACCACTCCGAGCTCGACCCGCTGCTGGCCGAGATCAGTGGCCAGGCTAAGATCTTCGTCTCGACCGGGGACGCCGCCCGCCTGGCGGCCCTGCTCACCAGGCTCGCCGACATGCTCGACGAGCACATCGAGGAGGAGGAACGGCTGCTCTTCCCGATCATCAGGAAGTACGTCTCCGTCGCCGACTGGGAGAAGGTCGAGAAGGCCGTCCGCAAGGGCGGTGACGTCAGGACCGAGCTGCCCAGGATCGAGGAGTACGCCAGGCCGGAGGAGTTGGTCCGGCTGCGCAAGATGGCGGGTCCCGCGCTGACGGTGATGCTGTCCCTGTTCCGCGGTGGCCACCGCCGCCGCAAGCGCCTCGTCTACGGCTCTCTCGCGGGGTTGTGAGCCCCTCCCGAAGCGGAGGCGAGGGCCCGTGCCGCAGCGCGTGCCCAGTGCGGGGAGCCGACCAGCTCCGCGACCTGTACGGCCCTGGCGTAGTGGTCGGCCCCGTCCCCGCCGAGGAACTCGGCGAGGTCCCCCAGGACGTGCGCGACCGGCCCCATGGTGACCGAGCCCGACGACAGCCCGGCCAGTTCGCCGTCCCAGGGCAGCAGGGCCTCGTAGCACCGCCTGGCGACCTCCCGGTCGCCGAGGGCGACGGCGTTGCCCGCCCGCAGCGCCAGCCGGATCAGCCAGTAGTAGTCCTGCCTGGCCCGCCAGTACGGTTCCCAGAGCGGCCTGGCCTCCTCGTGCCGCCCCTCGGCCACCAGCGCCGCGACCAGCAGCTCCGAGGTGTCGTGCGGGATCAGCTCGTAGACGGCCCTGATCTCCCCGACGTCCTGAGGCAGCCCGCCCGCGAGCCGCGTCACGAACCGGCCGAAGACGCCGACGCCCAGGGCGTTCGGCCCCCCGGCCGCCGCCATCCGCTCCGCCGTACGCGTGTAGGACCGTTCGGCGGCGGCGAAGTCGCCCTGGACCAGCAGGACCAGGGCGTCCAGCATCGCCAGCACGCTCAGCGCCAGGCCGAGCTGGCCGCTGGTGGAGTGTTCGAGCGCCCGGTCGGCGTGGTGGCGGGCGGCGGCCAGGTCGTTGCGGCCCAGGCTCACCATGAAGAGCGCGTGGTGCCCCTGCATCCGGTAGCCGGGCAGCCCGGCCCGCCCGCCGAGCTCGACCAGTTCCCGCCCGACGGCCTCCAGCTCGGCGCGCCGGTCCGGGGTCAGCAGGACGAAGTAGCGCGCGTTGAGCGCCAGGCAGACCAGTTCGGCGCGGCCCAGGTCCCTGGCCAGGCGCAGCGCCTCGGCGCTGTGGGCCTCGCACTCCTCCTCCCGGTGGCCTTCGAGCTCGAAGGTGAGTGTGGCCAGCAGCCGGCAGCGGGTCTCGTCGTCGTTCTCGCCGGTCAGGGCCTCCTCGACGGCCGCGACGAACTCCTCGTCCACCCGCCGTTCCGGCTGGATCGACCAGGTCACCGGGGCGTCGTAGGCGGTCAGCGCCCGGGTGAGCCCGGTCCCGAGCCGCCGCGCCACTTCGATGGCCCGCCGCCGGTCGGCCCTGGCGGCGAGCACGTTGCCCTCGTGCGCCTCGGCGCCCACCAGGCGGCACAGCAGGTCGAACCGCTCCTGGTCGTCCTCGACGAGGCCGAGCGCGCCCCGGTAGAGGGCCCCGGCCTCCCGGTGAACGTGCAGGTCCGCGGCCCGTTTCGCCGCCGCCACCACGTACGGCACCGCCCGCCGAGCCGTGGCCGGGGTCGCCGCCGCCAACGCGTGGTGTCCGAGGGCCGAGACGTCCCCCGGCCTGACCTGTTCGAGCGCCCCAAGAACCCTGCCGTGCAGGCGCGTACGGCGCAGCCCCGGCGTGTCCTCGTAGAGGGTCTCGCGGACCAGGACGTGGGCGAAGCGCACCCTCCCCGGGGCGGGTTCGGTCAGCAGCCCCGTCATGACGCCCGCTTCGAGCCCTTCGAGCACGGTGTCCTCGTCGGAGCCGCCGAGCGCGAGCAGCACGTCCACGTCCACGTCCCTGCCGACGACCGCCGCGTCCCGCAGCGTGGTCCGCGCGGTCGCGGGCAGCCTGGCGATCCTGCGCCTGATCAGGTCGCGCACCCCCGGCGGCAGGGCCAGGGCGGCGCCGGTGCCGTCCGTGCTGATCAGCCGGGCCGTCTCGGAGACGAAGAGCGGGTTGCCCCCGGTCCTTCCCGCGACCGCGCGGGCGGTCTCGGGATCGACGTCGCGGCCTGAGCGCTCCCGCAGCAGCGTGGTCACCTCCGCCACGTCGAGGCCGCCCAGGTCGAGCCGGTGGGTGTCGTGCCCGGCCAGGGCCGCCCAGGTCGCCTCAAGGTCGTCGGACGTCTCGGCCTGCCGGTAGGTGGCCAGGACCATGATCTCCACGGTCGCGAGCCGTACGGCCAGGTGGCGGAGAAGGCGCAGTGTCTCGGCGTCGGCGCGGTGGATGTCCTCAAGGACGACCAGCAGCCGGGTCCCCCCGGTCACGGTGCGCGCCAGGTAGTCCTCGACCGCCATGGCGAGCTGGAAGCGGCCGGTCGCCGGGGCCTCGTCCGCCTCGTCCGCCAGCAGGGGCGCGAGCCGTACGGCCAGGGCGTCCTGAGGGGGGCGGGCGGCGGCCAGGGTGCGCAGGACCTCGCTCCACGCCCAGGCGGGCGGCGCCCCGCCGTCGGTCTCCGGGCACCGGCCCGTGGCGGTCAGCCACCCCTCGGCCGCCAGGCGCCGGGCGAAGGCGTGGGCGAGCGTGCTCTTGCCCGCGCCCGCCTCCCCGCCGAGCCAGACCGTGCGCAGCCCCCGGCCCTCGGCGACGGCGTCGAGCGCGGCCAGCTCCGCCGTACGGCCGATCATCTCGACGACCGGCGCCTCGGCGGGCGGCCGCGGGCGCGGCGACGGCAGGGGAGGTTCCGGTACGGCTGTCCGCAACCGGGCGGCGTGGGTGAGGATGTCGGCTTCGAGGGCGCGCAGCTCGGGCCCTGGATCGACGCCGAGTTCCTCGGCGAGGGTCTCGCGGGCCCTCCTGATCGCGGCCAGCGCGTCCGCCTGCCGTCCCGCCCGGTAGTGCGCCAGGGCGAGCAGCCGTACGGCGTTCTCCCTGAGCGGGTGGGCGCGGACGTGCTGTTCGAGCCGGACCTCGGCGTTGCGGCCGAGGGCGAGCAGCGCCTCCGCGCGGTGTTCGACGGCGGCCAGCCGCAGGTCGTCGAGGCGCGCGGCCTCGGCGGCGGCCCACTCCTGGTCGGCGAACTCGGCGTAGGCCTGTCCCTGCCACAGTGCCAGCGCCCCGTCCAGCAGGCCGAGCGCCCGTGCCGCCTCGCCCCCGGCGAGCGCCGCGGCGGCCTCCTCGACCGTCGCGGCGAACGCCCAGGCGTCAACCTGCTCGGGTTCGAGCCGCAGCCGGTAGCCGGGCGCGGCGCTGACCAGTACGGTCGCGGGGGTGCGGGGCGGCCGGTCGGGTTCGAGGGTCCGGCGCAGGTTGGACACGTACACCTGGAGCGCGGCCAGCGCCTTGGGCGGGGGTTGTCCACGCCAGAGGTCGTCGATGAAACGATCTGTCGAGACCACGTGGCCGCCCGCGGCGACCAGCCGGGCCAGTACGGCGCGCTGCCGGAACGCGCCCAGGTCTGCCGGACGACCGTCGATCTCCGCCTGCAGCGGACCAAGAACGCGCAACATAACAGAAGGCAGCGTATTTCACATCATGCGAAGGAGCACGATGTCCTCGTCACAGGAACCCCGCAGGGCGGCGATCCAGGCGCTCGCCGAGAGTGACCGGCAGCACTGGTACTGGTACGGCAGGGGCGGCGACGGCCACGTGTGGCTGTTCGAGGCCGTCATCGACGACGGCGGCGAGTACTGGCCCGTCAGGCACGCCGAACTCGGCGCAGACGGCGTCCCCCGCCGGTACTCGTGGCGGCACATCGCCGACGAGCACGGCTTCCTGGCCGAGGGCCCGCTCTATCCTGACGACTTCGGCCTGAACCCGCTGACCGCCGAGGAGTTCGCCACCCTGTGGGACGCGCTCGACGGATGATCTCCGCTCACACGACGAGCGCCGCCTGGATCTCCAGGAAGATCTGCACCTTCTCCCCGAGCGCCAGCCCCTCGCCCCCGGGGATGGGGTTGTTGAAGCTGACCCCGAAGTCGGTGCGGTCGATCTCCCCGCGCGCCGAGATGCCGACCCGGGCGCCGGACGTGGGGTCCGGGAGATAGGAGTCGGGGCCGAAGCCGTTGATCTCGACCTTCAGGGGGACCGGGCGGGTGACCCCCTTGAGCGTGAGTTCGCCGTCCAGCACGAACTCGTCCCCCTCACGCCGCAGCGCGCTGGAGCGGTAGGTCAGGGTCGGGTACTTCTCGATCTCCAGGAAGTCCGCGGAGCGCAGGTGGTCGTCCCGCTGCGGGTGCCCGGTGTCGATCGAGGTCAGGTCCACCTTCGCGGTGACGCTGGACTCAAGCGGATCGGCCCCGGTGACGATCTGCCCCTCGAACGCGAGGAACCGTCCACGCACCTTGCTGATCAGCAGGTGCCGTACCACGAAACCGACCTCGGAATGGACCGGATCAATGGTCCACGTCCCCGCCACATACCCTGGAATTTCCACAGTCCGTGTCACTGTCGCCTCTTCTGAGATCTCGGAAGAACTACAGGACCTCATCCTGGGACGGCCCGGCGAAGGGCACAAGAACGCACTTCAACGTCACTCAGTGACCTGGAGATAACCGTGGAACACCAAAATGCTGTTTGCGTGATTAACGGCCTCCGCGAAGCGCCTTTTTGAGAAAGGCCGGAACGTGGAAATTCCGCATTCTCGGAGTGGTTTTCCACGGTTTTCTGGTCAGGAGGCGTCGAACAGGGCGCTGACCGATTCGCCGTCGTGGATGCGGCGCATGGCCTCGGCCAGCACGGGGGCGATCGACAGGACGCGGAGCTTGGAGTCCGGCTTGACCTCGGGAAGCGGGACGGTGTTGGTGCAGACGATCTCCTCGACCTCCGGCTCCTCCCCCAGCCTGTCGAGGGCCCCGGCCGCGAACACCCCGTGGGTGCAGGCGATCCGCACGGACCTGACGTCACGCTCGCGGAGCCGTTCGAGAAGCTCGATCACGGTCGTGCCCCTGGCGATCTCGTCGTCCAGGACGATGACGTCCTTGCCGGTGACGTCGCCGATCACCGAGCTGATCGTGACGCGGTCGTCGCTGAAACGCTGCTTGGCCCCCATCGCGACCTCGGTCCCCAGCAGCCGGGCGAAGGCCGCGGCCTCCTTGGCGTTGCCCAGGTCGGGAGAGACCACGACGGTGTTGGACAGGTCGTACTGCCGGAAGTGGGCGGCCAGCTCGCGCAGGGCGTGCAGGTGATCGACCGGGACGCTGAAGAAGCCGTGCACCTGCGGGGAGTGCAGGGTCATGGTGAGCACCCGGTCGGCCCCGGCGGTCGCCAGGATGTCGGCCACCAGACGAGCCCCGATCGAGATGCGCGGGGCGTCCTTCTTGTCGGAACGCGCGTAGGAGAAGTGCGGCATCACCACGGTCGTCCTGGCCGCGGACGCCCCTCGCGCGGCGTCGAGCATCAGCAGCAGTTCGACGAGGTTCTCCTGAACGGGCGGTACGAGCGGCTGGATCAGGAACACGTCCCGTTCCCGGCAGTTGGCCTGCAACTGCACCTCAAGACAGTCGTTGGCGAACCGCTTCACCCGGACCGGATGCAACGGAGTCCCCAGGTGGGAGCAGATCTCGGTCGCCAGTTCAGGGTGCGCGCTTCCACTGAACACGGTGATGTCTCGCACAGCCGCTCCTCGCTCGGACTGGTGCTGAATCGGTCAAGCGAGACGCATGCTACATGTGCCCCCAAATCGGACTTACCCCCACTCCGTTGGAGATTCGGACCCCTGGGCAGGTGCTCGGAAAGTGTCGGTGGCCGTCCCTAGGATTGGCCGTGCGCTTCCATCTCACCGATCGGGGACAGGACCTTGAGCACAGTCATCTCGCGGGACGGCACGGTCATCGACTACGACCGGTACGGTGACGGACCCGCCGTCGTCTTCGTCGGCGGCGCCACCCAGCACCGCGCCATCGACCAGGAGACCCGCCAGATCGGGCGGCGGCTCGCCGCCGAGGGCTTCACGGCCGTCGACTACGACCGCCGCGGACGCGGGCGCTCCGGCGACACCCAGCCGTGGGCGCTTGAGCGGGAGGTCGAGGACCTCGCGGCGCTGATCAAGGCCGTCGGAGGAACCGCCACCGTCTACAGCAGCTCGTCCGGAGCCACCGTCGCCCTGGGCGCGGCGGACGCGGACGTCGGCGTGACCGCGCTCGCGCTCTACGAGCCGCCGCTGATGGCCGAGGTCGACAACTCCGAGCACCTGACCGTGCTGCGCTCCCTGCTCGCGGAGGGCAGGAACGACGAGGCGATGCGCTACAACATGACGTCGGTGATCGGGATCCCGGCCGAGGTCGTCGAGGGGATGGCCCAGTCGCCCGGCTGGGCGGGGATGGTCTCCGTCGCCCCGACGCTCGTCTACGACATCGCCGCCGTCCACGACATCAACGTCGATCCCGACTGGGCAGGGCGCTGGTCCTCGGTCACCGTGCCGACGGTGGTCTACTCGGGCGACCAGACCTTCCCCGGTCTCCCCGAGGCCGCCGACGCGGTGGCCATGGCCCTGCCCAACGCGGCCCGCCGTGTCCTCCCCGGTCAGGGCCACGGCCCCGCCCCCGAGGCCATCACCCCGGTGCTCCTGGAGTTCCTGCGCTGAGCCGATCCGCTAGCTTTCTCAACCGGCCTGTGCGGAACGGCGCCCGCCAAGGAAGCGGATGACGACAAAGCCGACACAGATCGCGGCCAGCGCCCACACGACCGTCTGGCCGATGACGACGATCCGCTCGTTCCTGCCCGGGGGAAGCACGACCATCTGTACGGCGGCGCCGACCGGCACGACCAGTCTCGCGAGGAGGCCGACCACCCCGGGGCGTACGGCGCAGGCGCCCGCGGCTCCCAGGGGCGCGCCGAAGACAACGCTGGCCACCCACCAGACGGGGTGTTCGGGCATGTACGGTCCACCGCTTTGGAAGGTGTCCACGAAACCGTAGGCCGCCGTGGCCGCGAGCAGCGCCACGACACCGGCGACGGCTCCCCTGGCGAGCGCCGAGGACCGGTTTGTACGGGTGACCAGCCATCCCACGGCGACCGCCGCTCCCGCCCACGCCCAGCCAGAGTCGATCATCACGCTCACGATCTCGATGGGCGACGCGCCGCTGATCGTGGCGGCCTCACTTTCGAGGTCCGCGTAGTGGTGGGAGACCGCATTGACCAGGGAGGTCACCGCCCCGAACCCCACCCCGAACACCAGGGCGCCCACGACGACCTTCGCAAAATCCACAAACGGACGCTCAATAGCCACGCTCCTCTTTTACCGCTTCTACCGCGTATCTGCCGTGGGCAGGCTTCTGTCGTATGTCCGTCGTAGGCAGGCCCGCACTTGCACGAGGCCCGAACCGCGAGATCCAGCTCACACGGTTCGGGGACCCGCCGGGCAGGTCCCCGAAGCCGTCTCACACGCGGGCGGTCTCCCTTTCCTGGCTCTCCTCGTCGGAGCGCCTCGGCCCGCGCATGAGCAGCAGGGTGAGGACGGCCCCCACGACGGCCACTGTCCCGGCGCCGACGAAGGCGCCCTGGAAGCCGTCGGTGAGCCCGGCGAGGTCTCCCGGCTCGACCGGCCGGGAGGTGGCGATCGCGGTCATCGCGGCCAGGCCGATCGCCGAGCCGATCTGGTAGGTGGTGTTGACGATGCCCGAGGCCAGCCCACTCTCCTGCGGCCCCGCCCCCGACATGGCCGACATCATCGCCGGGATGTACGCCAGGGACATGCCCACGGCGGCGATGAGGGAGGCGGGCAGGACGTCCACGGCGAAGACGCCGTCCGGCCTGGCGAAGGCAAGTCCCCCGACGCCCACCGCCATGACCGCCAGGCCGACGACGATGAGCGGCTTGGCGCCGAACCGGCCGAGCAGCCGGGCGGTGATCCCGATCATGAAGATCATGATCGCCACGGTCATCGGCAGCAGCGCGGCCCCGCTGGGGAAGGCGCCGTAGCCGAGGACCTGCTGCAGATAGAGGTTGAGGAAGTACCACATCGGGATCCAGGCCGCCCCGAGCAGGGCCATCGCGAGGTTCGCGGTGGCCAGGCCGGGCGTGCGCCAGACGGCGAGCGGCATGAGCGGCTCACGCACGGTCCGCTGGACCACCAGGAACAGCGCCAGCAGCGCGAGCGCCCCGGCGAACTCAAGCACCGTCGCCACCGAGGTCCACCCCTGCTCGGGCGCCCGCACGATGGCGTAGACGGCCAGGGCGATTCCCCCGGTCACGGAGACGGCGCCCAGCACGTCGACCGAACCGCGTCTGCCCTGGACCGAGGGAAGCAGCGCGGGCACAGCCGCCAGGGTGGCCAGGCCGATGGGCACGTAGACGATGAAGACCCACGGCCAGCTCAGATACTCGGTGATGACGCCGCCGAGGAACACCCCTGCGGTGCCTCCGGCCGGGGCGGCCGCGCCGTACAGGGCCATGGCCTTGCCCAGTTCGCGCGGGTTGTGTCCGAAGAGCATCATGAGCAGGGTCATCGAGGCGGGGGCGATGAGCGCCCCGCCCACTCCCTGGACGCCACGGCCGAGGATCTCGACCCAGGCGGTGTCCGCCACCGCGGCGACGACCGAACCGGCGACCAGGATGATCCAGCCGGTGGTGAAGACCTTACGGGCGCCGAACAGGTCGGACAGCCTTCCGCCGAGGAGCAGCAGACCACCGAAGGCGATGACGTAGGCGTTGAAGACCCACTGCAGACCGCCTGCGGAGAAGCCGAGGTCGCGCTGCATGTCGGGCAGGGCGACGCCGATGATCGAGGTATCCATGATGACCATGAACTGCGCGGCGGCGAGCACGATGAGCGCCTGCCACCTGCGTGGATTGACGGCATTCATGCCGCACTCCTGATTTCTCGCATTCCTGCCGACGAGGCAGGATGGGGGTGGGGATTGAGGGTGATTCGACTCGACCGGCCCCGCGGTGGGCGTGCACGCCAATGCACGCCCACCACTCGTTCCTCGGGCAGCGCCTTGTTCCCAGGGGCTCCCCGTTTCCGGAAACTTCCTGCTTCTGGGAGCCTCCTGTTCTCGGGACTCCCTGTTTCTGGAGCTTCCTGTTTCTGGGGCTTCCCGTTTTTGGGGCTTCCTGTACGGCACAGCCCGCGGGCCGTGTCCGCTCCGGAGGGCGCTACCCCCCAGGGGGCATCTCCTAGGCGGCGCTGACGGGCAGGGTGGCGGCCAACGTGTAGCCCGCCCGCTCCACCGCCGCACGGATCTCCTCGTCGGAGAAGCCCGCCCCGCTGACGGTGACCGCGCCGCTGGCCAGATCGACCCGGACATCGGTCACGCCACCGACCTCGCCGATCTCATTGGAGACCGACGAGACGCAGTGCCCACAGGTCATCCCGCTGACCGTGTAGACGCTCGCCTCAGCGCCACCGGCAACCGCCCGCGCGGAGTCGCCGTTCTGGGCGCCGTCCTGGGTGCCGCCCTGGGTGCCGCACGCACATGCCGTACACATGGACCTCTCCTCTCATTACCCACGGGGGGTATGTCGTCATGCGGCATCAACATACCCCCCAGGGGTTCTATTTCCAAGAGCGGGTCCCGATCCGTCCGGACAGCCGTGAGCTTCGACCACCTCAGCCGTGGCCAGAGGCGTTCGCGCTTCCCTGCCAACGTTTCGGCGGGAGCGCGGCGAGCACCTCAGGGATGATCCCGTCCAGAGTGGTTCGCTCGTCCGCCGTCAGCTTCCTTGCCCCGCACGACCGCGCCCTCTCCCCCGGGCAGACGATGTACGCGGCCACCCGGAGGCGGGCCAGGCTGCGCTCGAACCGATCTCCGATCACCGGATCGACCCCCTGGCAGGCTTTCAGCCTTTTCTGCTGTGGAGACTCGGCGAGCATCTCATGGACCACCATGAGCATCCTGGAGTGATAGGAGGAATACTCTGAGTTTTCGAGAAGACCCCGAATCGAGTTCCATCCGGCGAGCAATGGAACAGCGAATCTGGTGTAGGTCTTTTTGCAGGCCTCCTGCCAGTGGTCAGGTGGCGAGTATGCGGTCGGATCGAAACCCGGAGGATACAGTCCCTCTTCCGCGGTAGACCCCGTCGGCGTGACCACCGCGCCACTCCCCGTGGAGACCGGGGAAACCTGTGCCGAATCACAGGAGGTGAGAAAGGCTCCGGCCAGAACGACCGCGACAACGGTCCTGAAAAAATTCATTCCCCAATCATGGCCACACCCAGGTCGCCCGATCCACAAATAAAACATTTTCCGGCATATAACACCTTTCCTAGGAAGCCTTCAGGTGGCCAATGCCGTACAAACAACCCCTTTTGTGGCTATCGTGCTCCTTGACCTAGATCACGGGAGCGTGGCGATGAACGTGAGAGAACCTGACTGGGCGTATGTGGCCAGGTCCCTCCTCAGGGTCCTGATCGTCAGCATGACCCTGTTCGTGGCGCTCTACGCGGCCGAAGGCGCACTGGCGACGTTCGTCGACCTCGACGACAAACGCCTGGCCCAGGTGTACGGCACAGCCGCCCGCATCACGAACCCCGACAAACGCCTCTCGACCGGCTACAGCGACGGCGGAGGACTACTGGGCACGACCTACACGCTGACCGGGGAACCACGCCGGGCCGACCATGATCAACCCTGGCGGGAGTACGAGATCACGAAGGACCTGTTCGGCGTCATCCGAGCCCCCTCCCTCTCCGGCCCCTCCGGCAGACTGGGAGACGCGATCACCGCGGTGGACGCGAACCCCGGCGAGGATAAAACGCTGACGGAGGCGAGCCGAAAGACCATCGACGCCCTCCCGCAGACGCTGGAGGCCGTCGCGGTCGTGGAGTTCACCCACCCGATGACCACCGAACAGCTCGTCGCCTTCAACCGGAGGCACCGCCTCTGCGGAGGGACGGGCGTCTCCTACGTCTACGCCCCGTCCTACTACGACGACTCCGACCCCATTCCCCTGACGAACGCGATCGTCTGGAACCGCGGCATGACCGCCGAGGGCGACCCCACCTACCAGTGCGAGACCGAACCGGAGGCGGCCCTGGCGGAGTTCCGCCGGTGGACCAGAAAACTCCACGAAACAGACGACCTCAGCCAGTTCGGCCTGACCCCCCACCGCCTGACCGAAACAGCCAAAGAAGGCACCGTACACGCCCTCCTCCTCGACCACTGGAAACTCTCCGCTCTCAAACCCCTCCTCAACACCCCAGAAACAAGAACAATCACCCTGACCGACACCACCTTCAACCTCGGCACCCCGAAGTAGCCCCTCCCTCGACTCGTGGGCGACTTCATCAACCACACAAAACATGACATAAGGATCGGAGAGAGCATCCCGTGAACACCGGCGAGGCGTACACCAGCTTGGTAAAAGCGACAAGCGCCGCACTCCGGCGCTCTGTCGGGACGCGTCCCCGACTGCTGATGGTCGCGATCACCCTGCTGGTGGGCCTGGCACCCGCCGTAACCCTGCCCGCAGGCCGGACGTTCGCCGCCCTCACCGAAGCAACCCAGAGCCTGATGTCGATCCCACTGCCCTTCCTCGGCGCACTGCTGGCCCATGACCTGTGGAGATCACCTCGTACGGCCCGGCTCACCCCAACCCTGCTGGCAGCGACCCTGCTGGCCGCCGCCGTCGGCGTGTTCGGAATCCTGGTCTGCGCCCTGGCACTCACGATCGCTCCGGCCGCCTCAGGCCCGGACCCATGGCTCAACGCGGGGAACCTCGCCGCAGGCAGCGTGCTGGTACAGACAGTCGCCCAACTCACCGGCACCGGCCTGGGCCTGCTCCTACGCTCCCCCGTCATCGCCTGCCTCAGCACCATCGTCCTGCCAATGGGCCTATGGCTGACCCTCGGCAGCATCACCCCCCTCCACCCCGCCCAACCTTGGCTCACCCCCTACACCACCGCCCAAAACCTCCTCTCCGGCCAGATGAGCCCCCTGGCATGGTCACAGTGGACCGTCGTCGTCCTCATCTGGGGCGCAGGCCTGAACACCCTTGGCGCGGCCTCACTGAGGTGGAGAAAGCATTCAGCAAACCAAAGCTTCTGGGCAGGATGACAACAGCCAAGCTGATCGGACTGGCAGCAGGCACCCGTGCCCCACACGTACCGAACCACCCGGAAACAAGAAACAACAGCGGAGATCAGTACCCCAACAGAAGAAGCTCCCGGCCGCATCTCTACGATCGGAGGCTTCCTGCTACCGGTAGCGGATCCAGGGTTCAAACCTGAGTAGGCTAAGCCAACGATTTTACAGCTCGTTACCGTTCCTACGGCGACATGGCCGCTGCCCCGGTGCGCAGCACATTCCCTTCTCACCAACTGGCCAAGAAGGTCACTCCCCTGAGTCAGGCTCCCAAGCTGGCCAGCGTGGCAGGCATTGGACGGTGCGCGGCGGGGTTAGGTCGGCTTGTCACGGCGAACGGAAACTTGTTGTCGACCCACAACAGTCCGGATAACTCCCTGGGCATATCCCAGCGAGGCGGCGGAAAGATCGCATCATCGACATGCGTGTCGCCCAGATTGAACTGGAAGGTCAGGACCGGCTCGCCAGTGAGCAAGTCGTCGAGTTCACGTAATCCTAGGCCTGTGAAGCGGTGCGCGCCTACTGCCACTACCAGCGGCAGATCATGTTCGTCGACTATCCGCCGATACTTGCTGATCTTGTCCTTGACAGGCTGGATGATCTGCGCCGCACTGACTTGTCCGGCGGTCGAACTGGGTGGATCGAAACAGGCGAACAACCCGAAGGGAGAGGGAATCACACCCCCGTAGCGGTCACCTTGAACGAGAAAGGTGTAGCCGAAGCTGGTGGAAATACGGGACGGACACAGCGCACCGCACAGTGCCCCCCGAATCTCTCCTGCGATTCTCTTGGCCGTGCGTGAGTCAGGCGCCTGGACGGGTCGGCCAGTGGGCTCCAGCCTGAGCACCACTCCGACCGGGATGGTCTTGATCTGCTGGGTCAACTGGTGCCAGGCGCGCATTGAGTCGTAGGTCTTCTGCGGAGGGGAGGCGGTGTACACCTCAACCAGGCACAGCGGCTCACCGGTGTCCGACATCACGGTCCAGTCGGGTGTCTGCCTACCCCAGAAGTAGTCATAGACGATATGCAGCCCGGCCTGGCGTAATGCAGCACCGACTGCCATCTCGAAGTGAACGGACCAGTAGTGCTCGTCTTTCCACACACAGCGTGCGAGCCGGTCGGCCTGCCTGACAGACAGCTGACGTAGTTGCTCATCAAGCCAGTCCCGACGTGGCGCAAACTCCTCGTTCACAGCGTTCTCGTAGGTGAGAGTTCGCCCCTGCGGAGGCTTGTTGCCGTGGCGGCGACGGTACTCTTCGACAAACTCAGGGCCGAACCGGCGCGAGGGGACAGAGGTATCTTCCACACTGCGAAGTGTGATGGACTGACCACGCACCAGTGATGCAAAGTGGAAAACTCGCCCTCCTGATAGTGCTACTCCCTGTCAAACCCGGGCTATCAGCTTGGGAATTCTCTATCACGCCTGGCTGCTGAGCTGGGAAGATGCTGACCTGTGGGGAGTGGGGGCAGTGACCGTGGTTCCTCGTGAGTCCCCTTGATCACCCTGCTGACGAGCACGCCGAACCCGAGCGCGGAAATGATGAAGCGGGTTGCAGTAGACACCTGGCAGGATTTGCATGTGGGTGCACCGACAGAGTTGACCGAGCTGAAGGATCGTTGGCTGCTGCCCTATCGGGGGATGCACGTGATTCAAGTCCGGTTGGATCGTCAATTGACATTGCTTCTGAACAGCGGTGCTTACGTGGATATTGGGGGTGAGGCGATGCTCAGCCACGGCCCGCTGAGCGCTCCAGACGCGACGACGGTTCGGCTCGTCCCCGAGCGCCGAGAGATAGCGCCAGTTCTGACGCTCTTTGGCGCGATGGTTCTCTCATCGGTTGCCTTCAAATCCGGCGCGCTGAGATTGGTCTTCAGCACCGGAGCACATCTGAACGTGCAACGTAATCACCAGTACGAGGCGTGGAGCGCACACGGTCCAGACACTCTGTTTCTCGTTTGCCAACCAGACGGTGATCTCGCGGTTTGGCGATGACCCGACACACCAGTTCAGAAGATCTCGGCACACGGCCCATGGCATGCTCAATCGCGACTCAGAGGCAGTTTGAGCTTTCCCATAAGTCCCGCGGCTCCCCCTCGTTCTCTCCTGACGGGCACGCCGGAGACAGTCCTCAACACCGTTGCCCGGTGGACTGAGGCTGAGGCACGAAGTCCCAGACCGTCGATCGCCCGCCACTCCGTACGGTGACTAGCCACAGCGCGATCGTCGACCCGCATCGGTGTAATGGCCCGCCCAGAACTCAGCGACAACGGCAGGAAACCGGCTGGAAGCAAATCCTTCGACGTCCGTTCTACGCTGCTATAAGCTTTCTGCGCCGTCACGGGCAAAGGCGAATGGGAAAGTTCGTATTAGCGTTGCTAACTCCCTTTGCGGGGATGAGCCGGTTCGAGTCCGGTAGGCCGTGGCGGCTCTGTACGACTACTGGTGGTGTAGCCACAGAAATCGATAGCTTTGACGGCGGTGTGGCCCACGTGCGGTAACCGATGGTCGAGTACGGCGCGCGGTCGTGTCGGTCTGGATCATTCCGGCGGCGGCCTCGATGAGGACGGCTTCTGAGTCCCGGGCAGAGTCTGCGGCTTCCCCGAGGTATCCCCGCTCCCGAGGTGGCCGAGTGGGCCGGGCACAGTGTGGACGTCCTGCTGCGGGTCTACGCCAAGTGCCTCGACGGGCAGAAGGGCGTGGCCAACCGACGAAGAGACGGCGCGCTGACCGCGCGAACTGCCTGCCGTACGACCAGGACCCTGGGAAGCCCGGGGGCCTTTGGCCCTCCGGAGGCCGATTCCCGCCCTCGTACCGCCTGGAAACCCTAGCTCCACCTGGAGAAACGCCTTCAAGATCATTGCACGCATACTGGTGGAGCGATGGCATACGGCTGCTCTTGGCCGCGTACAACCGCATGTCCCGGAAAAGCAAAAGAGCCCCTTGCGGGGCTCTGAGCTGCCAGTTTGGCTGGTGGCAGGTGCAGGACTTGAACCTGCGTAGGCTGAGCCGACGGTTTTACAGACCCGACGCAAACCACCCCTGAGCTGCAACTTCGCCTCGATGCCCCGACGCAGGGAACACATTGGGAACGGGCGCCTCACGACCACTCCCCGAAACGGACATTTCATGTCGTCACCGGGGGCCGATGACGAGAATACGACTAGCCGAACAGCCCCGGGCAACCCTGCATCCGCCTCGACCGGGCACCTATCTGGCCCCTGATGCCTCGCGGGTGGCGCGGAAGCCGCCGCACAATCCGCAGAATCCGCAGAACCTCGCAAGCGCCTCGTTTCCGCTGGTCAGAGCCCTGTGCCATCTATAGGGCAGCCTTCCGCAGAATGCCGCAATATTCCGCAGTATTCATCCCGCTCCCCGGGGAGGTCAGGGCGCTTGGATTCTGCGGAATATTGCGGCGTTCTGCGGCGGGTGGATCACGACTCACCCTATGCCTTCTGAACTGGGCAGATGTCTTCCCTCAGGGAGTTCTGCGGATTCTGCGGATTCTGCGGCGGGTGTAGCCCCTCATAGGGGAGATGAGGACACTGCCGCCTGCATGCCCCGCCCTGACCGGGATGGCGCGTTGCGAACCCTCATAGGGGTGATGAGGACGGGGACCCCATGTAGAGCCGAAACGTCTTGACTTCAGCGACACGGTTATGAGGTCATCGGTCCACTGGTGCTCTCGCTGCGACGGTACACCGCTGCCGATCTTGTCTTTCAGACGTATCCCATCCGTGTCCCCAGTGTCGAGGGCAACCGCTACTGTCAGCTGACTTTCTGTCAGATCTGGGAGAACTCAGTGTCGTCGAAGCCTCACCGCAGCTACACCAATGCCACCCTCGCTGCGCTCATGACCTTGGCTCGTGGCGGATGCTACTGGCCTGATTGCAACGTCCCGATCATCCGGATGATCGATGGCGAACCGGTCCTCAACCTGGACATCGCCCATGTCCGCGCTTTTGAGGAAGGCGGCAAGCGCTTCGACCCCACCTGGTCGGTGAAGGAGCGCAACGGCTTCGCCAACCTGATCCTCCTCTGCACGCCGCACCACAAGGTAATCGACGGCCCCCGCAGCAACCTCTATCCGACGAGGGTGCTGCTGGCCTGGAAAATCGCCCGGGAGGCCGATGGCCTGGATGCCCTGGAAGGGCTTGGAGACCTCAGCAAGGCAGACCTCGGCGTAATGATCGCGGATGCCCAGAACGAGTTCTTAGACCGCCTCGGCCCTGCTCTGGACGAATTCGCCAAGACTGCACCGGAGCTTGCTTCCTTGCTTAGGACTGTTATCAACGAGCTCACCGACCCCCGCGTACACGGTTTTGGTATCTCGGAAGACGCACTGTGGGCGCTGAACGACTCGGCACACGCACTGGCCCATCTCCAGGACAGCGCCAGCATGCTTGCGGATGCCGCGAACAGCCTGGAGCACTTGGGGGACAGTGCCCTCATGCTGAAGCAAGCGGCTATAGAAGTACAAAGTGCCGCAAACGCATTAAGCGACGCCCGCTACGGTGGGTAGTGGCATGGCCCTCACGCACACCGGCGGGCGGCCAAGGTCGTCGAGTAAACGACGTAGCCGTTCGGATGGCACGGTTTACTAAAAGACTCGAAGAAGGTTCTTCGGGTCTCTCAAGGGCACCGGCCGCCGACTATGACGGGCTGGTCACCCGCCTTGCGAACCCTCGGAGGACGACGAAGACATGGGTGACCCAGTACACAACCAGCAGCTTCGTGCGTTGCGAACCCTTGTAGGGATGAGGGCCCTAACGTAAAGCCGCAGCTCACAGTGAGAGGGTGCCGGATTGTATGCTTCGGCGACCCCTCAGCCCGAAGAGGGTTATGATGGGAGCATGCCCATCTGCTACAGCGATATGACCTTGGGTGTAGAAGCTTTAAAGGCCGCACAAGAGGGGTCCCTTGAATTTCGCAAGGGACTCCAAAGAATTGGGCGCATAACAAACATTGTTATGGCCGTTGGATCAACGGTTGTGAGTTGCTTATCCTTGTTGAGCAATGACCTGGTTGTCGCTCTAGCAATTTGGTTGATCCCAATTTTTTCATTTGCGGTAACCGACGCTCTCGGCTTTTTTCAAAAAGGGCAACACAGGTGTCCGACTGATCCACCGAGCTGGAAGACGCAGGTTGCGTTGGGCGCCGTAGCTGGAAAGCTTTTGGACTATCTGTCTGACGCTCTGTTCAAGTAACCGCCTCTGATCACGCGCCTCCGCCGCCTCGCCCTTGCGCCGCCGGTAGGTGTGGACCCGGTAGATCAGCCGGGACCGGCGCCCGGGCCGGTAGCAGGCCAGAGCTGCAACCGAAGCCCAGCCTTCTCGGCGGCCCGGCGCCCACACCACCGGCGTCGCCCCGCGCCGTCCCCACATGCGGGCAGTCGGCGGCCTCATCGTCCGGCCGCACTCGTCTTCGAAACAGACCCACGCCCCCAGGTCCGCCGCGATGGTCCCACGAGCGGCCACACCTGCGCCTTCCACTCAGTAGGCCTTCATGGCTCAAGCGCCGAGGTACCGTCGATCCATGACCAAGAGCCAAGCGGCTACGTCGCCGACTGAGCATGCTGGGTCCCCCTTCACTCCTGAGAGCACCAAGAACACCCTGTTAAAAGCGTGCGCCACGGCCGGACTCGATCCGGTGAACGCGGAGCTGATCCGACTCGGCGAGAACGCGGTCTACCGGCTCGCTTCGCCGGTCATCGCACGCATCGGTCGTACGGTGGCGTACGCCGAGGACGCCCGGAAGGAAGTGGCCGTAGCCCGCTGGCTGGCCACCGAGGACTTCCCCGCTGCCCGCGCGCTGCCCATAGAACAGCCGGTCATCGTCGATGAACGGGTCGTCACCTTCTGGGAGTCCGTCTCGGACGCAGAAGACTACGGGTCACCCGTGGAGGTCGGCACCTTACTGGCCCGGCTTCATGCGCTGAAACCGCCGACGTCATTGCAGCTTCCCCCTCTCGATCCCTTCGCTCGTGCTGAACGCCGGATCGCGGGTAATGACTGGCTGGCTCCTGAGGACGCGGCCTTTCTTGACGGCCAGCTCGCGCGGCTTCGTGAGGACTACGCGGCCCTGACCTTTGAGCTTCCCCAAGGGCCGATTCACGGGGACGCGAACGTGGGCAACGTCATCCGGGATGTGGCTGGCCGCCCTGTCCTGATCGACCTGGACGGCTTCGCCACCGGGCCGCGCGAGTGGGACCTCGTCCTCACAGCGATCTACTTCGAGCGCTTCGGCTGGCATACAACCGAGGAGTACAACGCCTACGTTGAGGCATACGGCTTCGACGTGATGCGCTGGGCTGGTTACCCGGCGCTAAGGGACATCCGTGAGTTCCTGATGGTGACATGGCTCAGCCAGAAGGCCGATCACGACGAACGAGTTGCCGCTGAAGTACGGAAACGGATCAGCGCTCTGCGGACCGGTGCAAGTCGCCGGGATTGGGAGCCTTACTGAGCAGCTGCCACTTGCTGCCAGAGAGCGAACTGAGCCGCCTCCTCGTGGAAATCCTTCAGAGCTGCCGAGGTGCCTGCGGGCGCGAGCCGTACCGCGAACTCTCGAAGGTAACTCGCGCAGCGGGCCGAGCTGAGCTGCTCACCGAGTCTCAAGGCGTCGAGGACGACTCGGCATGCCTGTTCGGCTTCACCTGCTCCGAGGTGCGCATCCGCGAGCACCATCGTGGCGAAAAAGTCGCTTCGGAGGTACGTGCCGTCATTTCCCGTGCCGAGGCACTGAGCCGCATACTGGCTTGCTCCTGCAGGGCGCCCCAAGTCTCGGAAGCAGTGCCCGAACTCTGCTGCCAGTTCAGCATCGTCAAAGTAGCGAATCCACTCCGGATCATCGTCCGGATTTCTTCTTTCGAATTCCCGTACGGCCTCGGCCAGCGCGCGGTCACATGCGGCGCTATCGTTCAGGCGTGCCAGCGCCCGCGCTTCCATGACGTGGAAGTGAGCTGTCAGCGTTGGGGGTGCAACTCCTGCTGTACCCTGACGTGCGACTTTCGCCAGGTTGGCTGCCTCTCGATATCGCCCCACGAAAGTAGCCTGATGGCTCATGGCATCCAGGATGCTGCCAGCTAAGAGCCGATCATTCGCTGCTTGGGCAAGGCCCAGAGCTTGGATGAAATAACGTTGGGCCAGGCTATGTAACCCGCTGTCATAAGACATCCAGGCGGAGAGAAGTGTCGCTTCCGACACAGCGGAAAAGAGGCATCGTTTGGTCTTATCTGTTACCTGGCCGCGCAGAAGACGAACACCATCAGTGGCCAGATATTGAATCAGGGCCTTCCTGGCATGCTGCCCCCCGAAACGATTGTCCATCTGGGCAAACAGGTCGATCGTCGCCCGAAAACGAGTGACGTCCGCCTCTCCGACACGGGAGCCATAAGCGCTTTCATCGCCGGTCGAGTGCGTCGTAAGGAGCCAGGCAAGTGAGGCATCGTTCCATGCTGGGCCACTGACCTGTCCTTTGAGGAGGACAGATGCCTCGTCCAGGTCTGCCTGCCACAGCTGGACGACCGTCTCCATTCCTTCGGCGAGCGTCTCCGGGTAGGTCAGTCCGAGGCTTAGGGGAAGCTTGGCTGAGGATGCCATTCCAGCGTCTGCGAGGGTGACCGTACGCCCCAGGGCAGTGCTCAAAGCCGCAACGACCAGACCCGCCGCATCCGATCGGGGCTGCATGCCCTGAAGCCATCGGCTCACCGATGTGTGATCACACCCGATAGGTGTTCCGACACTCTCTGAGAGGTTACGGACGGCACGGGCGAACGACTTTTGAGAAAACCCGCCTTCTTCCAGAAGTCGGGCCAATCGGTCATTCGGGGTCCGTGTAGCCATCGCCGCCCTTCCGAGTGCACATCTGCGCCCCCCTGTGCTCACTGCTGCGAACTCTCAGAGAGACGCACTCTTGTGGTGTCCAGTCAAGCGGGGATTGCGGCCCCGGTCTACGGAAACGCAAGAGAAAGGCGGTGACACAAAGATGTGCAATCCCTCATTGGTTCTGGTGAGCGGCCTCCAGGGCTTCAACGCGGTTCGCAAGGGTTTTAAGCGTCGATTCAAGCTCGGCGACTCGCTCGGAGAGCGAAGGTTCGGCGCTGACCCCGCGTTCGGGGTCGCGCACGAAGAGGGCTCGGCCCTGCTGGGAGATCACAAGCCCCTCGTGTCGAAGCTCGCGGAGCGCGTTCTGAACTGTCTGCGCGGAGATTCCATGCGTCTTGGCCAGTTCTCTGATGGAGGGCAAGCGGGTGCCCGGGGGGTACTGGCCGGACTTGATGTCCTGACGCAGAGCGTCGGCTAGCTGCAAGAACGGCGGGCGCGGGTCGTTGTCGTCGATAGCCACCCCTCAAGCCTAGATCTCGCCACGACCAACTTCCATGTCACGAGCTATTGCGTACCAGCACAGTGCCATCTATGTTGGTGCGTGCCAGCACGATTTGGCTGGCGCGGACCACGAGACCCATCTCAGTTCGCACGAAGGGAACCTTCATGTACTCCTCTCATCGCCCCTGGCGGCGCGCAGCAGCCGTGGTCGTCGCGGCTCTCCTGCTGTTCTTCGTGGTTCGTGACCCGGCCCGAGCGGCTGATCTCACCACGCGGGCCGCTGCCGGTCTCGGCGTCGTTGCCGAGAGCCTCGTGACCTTCCTCGGCAGTTTCTGAAGGAGACCCGTCATGACCATCGCGACCAGCACGCAGGTTCGTATCGAGTCGTTCGGCTACCTGCACGGTGAGCCCCCGGCCGCGCATCTGACCATTGACCTGCGTCAGCACTTCCGGGACCCGCACGTCTCCCCGCAGCTGCGCTACCTGACCGCCCGCAACGAGCCGGTACGGGCCGCGGTGCTGTCCACCCCGGGCATCACGGACCTCATCGAGGCGAGTGCCGCCGCCGTGCGCGCGTTCGCCTGCGGCCCGAGCGCCGGGCCGGTGCTCGTGGCCGACGGGTGCGCCGGGGGCCGTCACCGCGCCCCGACCTTCGCCGCCGCGCTCGCCGACCGGCTACGCGCGGCGGGATTCACCGTCGCGTTGTCTCACCGCGATCTGGACAAGCCCGTCGTCCAGCGCTGACCCGCTCTACCAGCCCCGATGGTCGAAGGCAGGGTTCGACTCCCTGCCGGGGCGCTCCGACCAACAGGCCGGTAACTCATCTGGGGACGGCCCCCATCCGCCAAGACCGAGGCCGCCCCCTTCGACTCCGTAAGGAGCGTACTCATCATGCTCCACCGAGCGACCTTGACCAAGTCCGAGGTGTGCACGTCGGACTGCCGCAACGGCCAGATCTGGAACCCCGGCGCCGGCCCCTACCTCTGCCCCCTGTGCCAGGGCAACAACTCCGCGCAGAAGGTCGGCCGATGAACAACCTGCGTCACGCCTACCTCTACTGGCAGCCGGTCGGCCACCTGTCCGGCTGCCGCCGCCCCGCCTGGGACGTGCAGACCTTCAGCCTGGAGCACTCCAGTGGGGTGAGCGAGCTGGGGATGCGCGCGGTGTGCTGGGGATGCGGCACCGTCCACGACCTCACCACCCGCATCACCCCCGACACCGACCTCGACGCCAACGCCCCCGGTATCGACACCGGCGTTGAGGGGATGCGGTCGGAGGCGCACCAGCGGCTGACCGCGACCTGGGTCACCGGCTACGGCCAGCCCGCCATCAAGGCGGCCGGGCTGTGGCTGCACCCCGGCCCCGCCGTCCTGCGCCGTCCCGCCACGACCCCGGACCCGGTCGGCTACTTCGTCACCACCACCCCCGACATCCCCCGCACCGCCGCCGACATCGCGGGAGTCATCTCCCGTAGTCGGGGCGCGCGGGGCGGGGTGGTGTGGAGCGCGGGCGTCAGCTACGACCCGCCTACCGCGACCCGGCACGGCCTGCCCTCCCGGGGCGCCGCGGCCCGCTGGATCGCCGCCACCATCGCCGCTCAGACCGCCCGCCCGTAGACCTCGAAGGAGCACGTCATGGGCAAGAAAGTCGACTTCGCGGTGTACCGGACCAACCCCAACGCCCAGTTCACGATGGCTTACAACTGCACGTGCGGTCAGCCGACTATCGGCTACAGCGACGACCTCAAGGGCCTGTTCACCGGCGAGTGCGGCAACGGCCACTCTTCCACCGTGATGGCCAGCTGACCCACCCGGCCCTTCTCAGCATCAGCCCGGGGCGGCGCACATCCGCCAAGACCCGCACCGCCCCGGTTCCCCTTCCCACCTCAGTAGTCAGGAGTTCTCGCCATCATGGCAAATCCCGTTCGTCTGCACACCTCCAAGCCGATGCACACGGTGGAGGTCGAGCCCATCACCGACGGCCTGCGTTTGCGGGACTGGTCGCTGCCCGCCGCGGCGACCGTGGCCGTGGTCGAGCGCATGGGTGGCCGCTTCGCCACGGTGTGCACCACCAACGACCGGCGCCGTCCCGGGATCGGTCTGGAGGCCGTCGCCCGCGCCTACGCCCACACCTACGGCGCCCAGGCCCTGCCGTCCCTGCACCCGTCCCGGATGACCGATGAGCAGCTCAACGCGGCATGGTTCGCCGAGGGCGAGCTGCCGGTCCCCGAGTGCGCCTACGACCCCGCCTTGCACAGCCCCGAGCACGGCGCCGACGTCGAGTCGCCTGGCGAGCGGGCCGCCCGCGAGGAGGTCGCCCGCGAGGTGTGCGTCACCTGCCCCGCCCTGCGGTTCTGCGGTCTGTACGCCGCCGAGGTGCGCCCCGCCTCCGGCATCTGGGCGGGCCGCACGCCCGAGCAGGTTGCCGAGCACGCCGCCCAGCTCGACCAGGCGGCCGGGTTCGGGCAGCGGGTGGCCTGACATGGCCCGCTTCCAATGCTCCGGATGCTCGCGCCGTCACACCGCCCTGACCGGGTGCACGCGCTGCTCGACCGGCCCCGACGCCCAGGTTCCGCGTTGCCCGATCCACGGCGCCCGCCCTTTGGCCCAGTGCGGCACCTGCCGCGCCCTGACCCGCTCCGGGAGGTGATCGGCATGACCCACTCCACGACCCCCGCCGCGCCGATGTCCGGCCGCGCCGTCCCGGCCCTGCAGCAGGAAGTGGCCGCGGCGCGGGGCGAGCTGGCCCGGGTGGACGCCAAATGCGCCCTCCTGGTGAGCCTGGCCGCCGGGGGGCTCGCCCTGACCTTCGCCGCCCCCGCCCTCCCGGCGTCGGCCGGGGCCGCGTCTTTCCTGCGGGAGGTCGCCGGGTTCCTGTTCGCCGCCGCGATGGGTGCGCTGCTGGTCGCTGTCCTGCCGCGCATCCCCCGCCGCGGCGGTACCGGGTTCGTCGCCCACGCCCGGCGCGCCTGCCCGGCTGACCTGCTCACCTCCCTCACCCCGGGCGCCGACGGCGCCAAGGAGGAAGCCGACCGGCTGTCGGCTGAGGTGTGGCGGCTGTCGCGCCTGACCCTCGCCAAGTACCAGACCATCGCCGCCGCGGTGTGGCTGCTGATCGCCGCGACCGCCGCCGTGGCCCTCGCGCTGCCGCTGAGCTGAAAGGAGGCCCGCACCATGACCACCACCATTCCCCCCGCCGCCGCTGAGCGGATCCCGGATGAGCTGGCCGGGCTGGCCGACCTGGCCGCCGCGCTGCGCGTCCACACCACCCGGCCCGGCCTGCTGATCACCCTGGACCCCGACCTCGACCACAACGCCAGGGCGTCGGTGAACCTATGCGACGGCACCGACCGCATCGACATCAGCCCCGACCTGCTGACCTCCGGCCCGCAGCCGCTGTATGGGGTGCTCGCCCACGAGATCGCCCACCACGCCCTTAACCACGGCGACGGCATCATCCGCCGCTACCGGGCACGCGTAGTGCAGGCCGCGCTGCTGGCCGGGCTGGCCCTGAACCTGCCCTCGCTGGCCCTTCTGGGCCTGGTCGGGCTGATGTTCGGTGTTCACCTGGCCGATGCGCGCCGCTCTCGGCTGGAGGAGTACGACGCCGACGCCTACGCGGTGCGGCTGCTGGATGCGGCCGGGGCGCCGGGGCGGCGCATCGTGGCCGCCGCGCTGGCCGACCTGCCCGCCGACCCGATCGGCTACCGCCTCGGCGGGTGGATGTTCGGCGGGCACCCGACCGCCCGCGCCCGGCGCCGCACCCTGGCCACGGGCCGCCCGGCCCGGCGGCTGCGGTGGGCGCTGCTCTGGCAGCACACCACCACCCCGGCCGCCGCCCGGTACGGCCTGGCCGCCACCCACACAAGGGAGACGAGCCAGTGAGCCTGATCACCCCTACCCCGGACCCGGACGAGGTCTCCCGAGGACTGGCCGCACTGGAACACCACCTCGCCCAGCACCCCCCGCCCCTCCCTGCCGCCGATGTCCCCGACCAGACTGATCGGGAGGAGGTCAGTGGGGAGACCGCCCGAGTGCGGCGGCTGCGGGCCGAGGTCGCCGAGGCTCGCCGCCTGGCCGAACTGCAGGATGACGACACCCCTCTCCTGGTGGAGAGCGCGCGGGTGCGGCGGTTGCGGCAGGCCGCGCACGAGGCCGGACGGCTGGCCGAGCTGGCCCAGGACCCCGCCATGCGGATCTACCAGAGCATGCGGGTCCGGCGGCTACTGGTCGGCGTGGCGCTGACGGCGCTGACGCTCGCGCTGGCCTGGTCCACCGCCGGGGTGCAGGCTTTCGCCGCCGACGGTGCCCCGGTGGGGTCGCCGGTGTGGTGGTTCGCCTGGCTGGTCGAGCCGTTCCTGTCGCTGGCCCTGCTCGTCGTGGTCGGCGCCCGCGCCTACCTCGGCACCCGAGGCCACATCCTGCACGACCGGTCGCTGATCAAAGTCGAACGGCTGTTTCTGACCCTGACCGTCGGCATGAACGCCTGGCCGTACCTACCCCTCGTCACCGAGACGTTCAACCTGGCCCGGCTGGTGCTGCACATCCTTGGCCCCGTGGTCGCGGTCGCCATCACCACCGCCCTGCCGATCATCCTGGCCGCCTTCTCCCACCTCGACCAGCCCACCCCTACCGGCGCCCCTACTGGCCCTACGTACAGGACAAACACCGAACTCGTGAACCGCGTCCGCGCCCTGATCCAGATCGGGGAACTGCCCGACAGTCCGAGCGCGACCCGGATTCAGCGCACCCTGCGCTGCGGGATGGACGACGCCCGCGCCGTCCGTGACGCCCTCGCCGGAGGTGCCTGATGCCCCTGCCCCAGGAGGAGCGCAGCGTGGCGCCACTGCCCGGCGCGTCCCGTTTCCGGCCGTGGATGAGCTTCTGGCAGCGGGTGCGGGTCCTCGCTCGGATCGCGGGGGCGCTGCTGGTGCTGCTGATCACCGCCGCCGACGAAGGAATCAGCGCACTGCTCGGTTGGCCGCCGCTGCTGCCGACCCTGCGCCACCTCGCCGTCGTCGTCGCCGGTGAGTGCCGGGCCGCCGCCGACCGCTTCACCAGCGGTGACGTGGTCGAGGCCGATGTGATCGACACCGATAAGGAGGTCTGGCGATGAGCCGCCCCAACCACACCAACCGCCCGATCAGCCGACGCGGCATCACCGAGCTGTCCAGCGTCGAGTTCACCGGCTCCCTGGGAGTCGCCTTCCACGCCTACGGGCGGGCACTGACCGCCCTGGCCGAGCGGTGGAACGTCGAGCTGGAGATCGCCGCCGCCGACGCCGAAGCCGCCATGGGCAGCATGAAGGGTCACGCGCTGCTGTTCGGCCTGGACTCCAAAGTCCGCGCCCGCCGGGTGGCCCGGCGCCTCAAGCGCGCCCAGACCCTGGTGGCCGCGCTGGGGGAGCGCGGCGAGAAGTTCCACCGCAGCTACCGCCGCCACTTCACCCCCAACGCCTAACCCCGGAAGGAGACCCGCATGGGGACTGGACAGCAGCGGCTGGACGAGATCGCCGCGATCGAGTTCCACGGCAAGGTTCCGGCCCAGATCACCGCCTACACCGTCGCCACCCAGCTCTTCGCCCACGACGTCGCCCGCGAGCTGAACCACGCCGAAGCGGCCGCCGAATCGGCGATGACGCAGCTCAAGGGGCACCCGCTGCTGCTGGGCATCGACATCCGCGCCCGCGCCTGGCGCGTCGCACGCCACCTGCGCGAAGCGAAGGAGCTGGCCGAGGGGATCTCAGCCGAGGCGGTCAAGTTCAACCTGCAGTTCCGCCAGGAGTTCCTGGAGGCGCTGCAGGCGCTGGAGCAGCGCTCCGCCAAGGGCAAGGACTACAAGGGAAAGGTCGAACTGTGATGGCCCGCAAGAGTTCCGCCCCGTCTCTGCAGGTGGTGCAGGAAGCCACCATGGACCGGCTGGCCGCCTCCGCCGTCTCCAAGGTCGGCGTCCTGGTGCCGCCGTGGGCCGTGCTCGGCGCCGAAGCCGCCGCCGGGGCCGTCTCCCACGCCCTGTGGGGGCAAGCCCCCGCAGTGACGTGGGCCGCAGTCGGCTGCACCCTCGGCTCCACCGTGCTGACCGGCCTGACATGGGCGGTGACGCACCAGCGGCGCCTGATCGGCCGGTTGCACGCCACCGCCACCACCGCCGCCGCCTCGGCCTGGTTCACCGCCGCCACCATCACCGGCCTCGGCACGCCGGTCGTCAACGGCGCCCTGTTCTTCGGCGGCGCCACCCTGGCCCTGTCCTGGAACATCCGCACCGTCATCCGCAACACCAGCGGCGATAGTGACGGCGAGGGCACAGGGGACGCGCTGGGGACGTTGTTCGCCCGAGCCCGCGAGCAGGCCGGACTCAAAGGCGCGAAGGTGCGGGCCACCGAGGTCACCTCGCACAAGGTCAAGGGGCAGATGCAGCTGCCGCCCGGCGAGAAGACCGCCGACGACGTCATCAAGAGCGTGGACCGGATCGAATCAGGCATGCAGCTGCCGCCCGGCAGCGTCACCGTCTCCCGCGACGACGACCGCGCCGACCGAGCACACTTCACCGTCTCCAACCCCCGCGCGATCCGCCAGCCGATCCCCTGGCCCGGCCCGTCCCACCCCGCCGCCTCCATCGACAAACCCTTGCGGATCGGGCTCTACCAGGACGGCGACGACGTGCAGTACCGGTTCGTCGGCCACCACCTGCAGATCATGGGCATGACCGGGTCCGGCAAGAGTATTGGCGGGGCGTGGAACATCATCGGGGAGATCATCACCCGCCACGACGCCGCGGTGTTCTCCATCGACATCAGCAAGGACGACCAGACCATGGGGCCGCTGCGCGAGGGGCTGCACCGGTTCGAGAGCACCAAGACCGGGGCGGTGGGGCTGATCCGCGCCCTGCACGCCGAGATCCCCAAGCGCACCAAGTGGCTGGCCAGCCGCGGCTACAGCAACTGGGAGCCCGGCTGCGGCCTGACCTACTGGTACCTGCACGTCGAGGAGATCGCCAAGCTCGTCAACGAGCTGGGCGCCCAGGACGAAGAGCTGCTGGGGGAGATCCTCAAGGAGATCCGCTCCGCGGGCGGGAGTGTGATCCTGTCGCTGCAGCGCGCCGACTACACGCAGATCCCCACGATCTTCCGCTCCCAGATGGCCAAGATGTGCTTCGGCCTGTCGGATCCCGATGACGTCAGGTACGGGGTCAGCAGCCGCCAGAAGAAGGCCGACGTCGCCCCGCACGAGTGGGAGGACCACCACCCCGGCATGGCCTACCTGGATGGCAAGAGCGTCCGCCCGACCCACTACGCCATGCCGATGCGGACCTTCACCTGGGGCAGTAGTAGCGCCGAGGCGCGGGCCGCGATGGCCGCGCACGCCGCCGCCTTCCCCGCCGCCGCCAAGAAGGTGGACGCCTTTACCGCGGCGCTGGCCCGCCCCTCCACCCCGGTCCCTGCGACCTCCGCACCCGCCACGACCGCAGGAGAGAGCGTCATGCCCACGCCGCCCGCGCCTCCCGCCGAGGGGGAGCCGGACGAGGCCGAGGAGTTCGCCGCCGCGTTTGCCGACCTGCTGGCCGAGGCCGCCGCACTCGTCATCGCGACCCAGCAGGCTTCCCCGGCCCTGCTGGAGCGCAGACTACGCGCCAACCGGCATGACTGCCTGCGCCTGCTGGAAGCGTTGCACCGCAAGGGCGTCATCGGCGCCCCGCACCCCGGCACCGACGAGCGGCCCGTCTTGATCGGCGCCGACGACGTCGCCGCGGCCGGGATTGTCGAGCAGCTGCGCACCACCGGCGACGTCGTCACCGCCACCCTGGCCCAGCTCGACGACCCCGACCCGTCCCTGACCGCCACGCCTGATGACACCGTCCAGGCCCCGACCCCGGCGGAGGCCGACGCGCTGCAGGCCGACGGCCCCACCGTCCAGATGGACCCCGTCCAGGCGCGCGACCTCGTCCACGCCTGGCTGCGCCGCCGCCACCAGACCGGGCGGCGCACCTTCACCGCCACCGATGACGAACTCACCGCGATCCGCCGCACGGGCGGCCTGAGCCGCCCCTGGATCTACAAGGTTCTGACCGACCTGACCGAACGCGGTGTCCTGTCCGCGAGCAAGGCCGGGACCACCCGGACCTTCACCATCGCTGACCTGTCCCCGCTGGAAGGCGACAGCGACGACGGCTACGACCGCGCTGCCTGACCAAGCGGCCCCTGGGGGCGGCGCCGGTGCGACCACCGGCCGGGGCCGCCCCACCCTCCGGAGGCGCCTCGTGTGCGGCTGCGCGTGGGGGAGAGCACCCACCCCGAAATGATCTTGTCACGGGTGTCACGCCACCTGTCACGGGCGCTGTCACACCCCTGTCACGCCCGTGTCACGGGGCTCCTGTCACGGTGTCACACCCCCGCTGACCTGTAACTCCCTCCCCCAACCCCCGGCCGTGACACCCCCGGCCTGTCACACCACCCCAAACCCGCGAAAGGGAAGACATGAACAGCGCGACCAAGACCGACGAGATCAAGTCCAACACCGCGATCATCGACGCGATCACTGTCGACACCGGCATGAGTACTGCCGAGGCCGACGCTGCCCTCACGGCCGTTCTCACGGCCATCCGGCGCACCCTTACAGAAGCCGCTGCCGACCACCACATGGGGCGAGTCGTCTGCTGGCTGGAGGGGTTCGGCGCGTTCGGTCTCCAGAACCAGGCAGGCCACCCGACCCGCGATGAGAACGGACAGCCGGTGAACGATCCCGAATGGGGCGCGGTGCCGTGGTTCGCCGCCGACACCGAACTCATCGTGGCCGCCCGGCGCGCGGCCGGGCAATCCACCGAGCGCCCGCCCCGGCTCATCTGACAGCCCACCACCAAAACAACGCAACCGCCGTCATCCCGCCCCGCCAAAAGGCGGGGCACCCTCCTCCGCCTCCTCACGACCGGGAGAGCCCCTGCCATGACCACCGCCCCCGTCCCGAACCCGCCCGCCGACCAGCCTCGCAGCTTCCACCTCGCCAACTTCATCTCCGTCACCTGCTACGAATGCGGTCTCGACGGGTCCGGCCTGCACGGCATGCCCTACTACATCGACCCGGACTGGATGCTGTACGCCCTGGCCTACTCCGGCTGGACACGCGCCCTCGACGCCGAACCGGCCCCCCTCGACACCGTTTCGGCCTCGCCTCTCCTGCCGCCCGAGGTCGCGGCACAGCAGTGGCGCTGCCCGACCTGCACCGAACAGCACACGTGCGCCGCCACCGGCCACCTACCCGTCACCATGCCCGCCAAGACGGGCGCTGTCTTCCGCTACGGCCTCTACCGCACGTGCGGCCGGTGCGGCTGGCTGCTCACCCGCCCCACCGAGACCCGCACCCCCCGATGGCAGGCCGCCTACCTCACTCTCCGGGACCACCTGCGCATCGGCATCACGACCGCTCGGGTTCGGTTGGCCGCCGCCATCGACCCCTACGCCCTGCCTGCCCCCTCCACCGTCGCCGAGTTCGAGTTCGAGTTCTGAAAGGACACCGCATGAAAATCCGCCTTCTTGGCCTGCCCGACGAGGTCGCCCAGGCCGTGGAACGCATCGAGCAGACCTTCGACGTGATCGACGTGTCCGCGCCGTACCCGACGCGGGGCACCGGCCGTCAGGTCCGCGTCTACCTGGAGGTCCGGCTGCCCTGACCGGCTCCTGTCCCGCACATCCATTCCATCTCAAGGAGGAACCATGTCCGAGTCCGACTCCGCCCCGCAGGTTCGCGCTTTCACCTTGGCGGAGATCTTGTCCGTCACCACCGGGTGCAGGCTGGTGCGCACCGTGGGGGACATGGGCACGATGCTGTGCTTCATGGCGGGGGAGACGCTGTGGTCCCACCAGCTGGGCCGCGTCGCGGCCGAGTCCGCCGGGCCGATCCTGGAGCAGCACCCGCAGCTTCGCGAGGTGAAGATCCCCTCCTGGATCGAGCAGGCCACTCAGGAGGAGATCGACACCTGGGTCGCCGGACTGGCCCGCCGCTACGGCGACACGCTCCCGCTCACTCCGCTGGCCAAAGCGGACCACACCTCGATCGACCCGGTGGACGAGGTCCGCATGATCAAGAAGCAGGCCCAGCGGAAGCCAGACGACCAGTAACCCCGCTGCCCTGGCACCGGGCCTCTCCCCGGTGTCAGGGCTCCTTCCTCGACCACCCCAGGACTGAGGAGCCCTCATGGGCCGTCATCAAAAAATGGTGATGCCAATGTTGCCCGGCATGCCGGACGCGGTCGCGGGCCGCCCGGCCAAGGCCTCTGCCCGGCCGCCGCTGCGCACCCTGGACCAGGCCATCGCCCGTAGCCACGACATCATCGCTCAAGCTCTCGACCGGTACCCGATCGTGGCCCGCCAAGCGCTGGTGTCCGGCGGCAACGACTCCATGGTGTTGCTGCACCTGGTCCGCCCCTACCTCGATTCCTCACACCATGACGCGGTGGTGCACGTCAACACCGGCATCGGCATCGACGACACCCGCCAGCACGTGCGCGACACCGCCGCCGCCTGGAACCTGCCACTACGCGAGCTGCACCCGCGCGACTCCTACGAAGACCTCGTACTCGGCCAGGTCATCGCCCGCACCGGACCCAACGCCGGAATCCGGGCGGTGTGGAAAGGCTTTCCTGGCCCGGCCGGGCACAGCGTGATGTACCGGCGGCTGAAGAACGAGCCCCTGCAGCGCAACCGCGCCGCCATCATCGGCACCCACGGCCGCTCCCAAAAAGTGCTCTACCTGGCCGGGATGCGCTGGGACGAATCCGACCGCCGCTTCCGCACCGCTGCGGAGATCGACCCCGACGGCGGGATCATCTGGTGCTCGCCGTTGGCGCACTGGACCAACGCCCAGATGCGCGAATACCGCGACCGGCACCTCATCCCGCGCAACCCGGTCGCTGAGCACCTGCACATGTCCGGCGAATGCCTGTGCGGCGCCTACGCCAAACCCGGCGAGCTGGACGAGATCGCCTTCTTCTACCCCAGACCGCCTACACCATCCGCAGCCTGGAAAAGCAGGTCGAGCAGGCCGGGATCGCGGCCTGCAAGTGGGGCCTGGCCCCACCCGGCGGCAACCAGCCCAAGCCCGGCAGCATCGCCGGACGGCTGTGCTCTTCCTGCCCGGCCCCCCTGGCCGGACAGACCGACCTGATGGACACCTGGATCCAGCAGGGACTCCTCACCCCAACAACGCCACTTGCCCCAGCTGCGTCCGCTTGCGCGTCCCCGGCCGCCTCCGCCGTGGTCCAGCTGTCCGCCTCAACCAGCGGCAAGACCGTCGTCTTGCGCGCGGTGCACCAGGCCGCGTCGTGATCGGCCGCACCTACCACGAACGCGGGGAGCCCGTTGTCATCCTGGCCCGGTGGCAGAGCAGCCGCCCGGCCGGGACGACCCCGGTGACCGTGCACCCCGCCCCGTCCGGGCGGGGCCTGCCCACCCGCGGCACCGGCCCCCGCAACGTCCTGATCCGCCGCCCGGACGGCTCCCGCGTCGTCCGCCCCTTCCGAGGGCTCCGCCGCCCCGCACCCCAGGAGGTCACTGATGCTCTCTTCTGAGCCATCCGCCGCCACGTACAGCGAGGCGGTCGAGGCCATCCTCGACGCCCTCGACGACCGAGACCTGACCACCGCCCGCGAACACTTCCGCCGGGCCGTCCACGCCAACCCATCGGCCGTGACCGACCTCCTCAAGCGCCTGGCCGCCACCGTCGCCATCCCCGCCGGGCTGGTCGTGGTCGGCTTCGGAATCGACATCTGGGCCAACCCCCACCGGAGCGGCTACGCCTGGCGGTGCGGCAACTGTCCATGGACCGGCAGCAACTACGAGAGCATGCGTGCCGCCCGGTCCGCAGCCCGAGAGCACGCCCACGACCACCAGGCCGACGAAACGCCCGTTCCGGTGGTCGCGGAGTACGGCAGTGACCTGCACACCGAGAAGGCGCCGTCATGACCGCCCCGACCGGTCTCTACCGCACCATGGCAGCGCTTGTGGCCGACCTCGACGGACAGCATCGCCGCGAACGGGCCGCCTACGAGCGGGGCTACCGCGACGGCCACCGTTCCGGCTGGGAGACCGGCTACGGCCACGCCCACCACGAGATGGCCGACCGCTGGGCTCACCTGGCCAAGCACGTGCGCGAGCTGGCCCGCACCCACCCCTACGCGGAGCTGAACCAGCGCCGCTGGGACGGCAACCGCGCCGACTTCGCTCGCCCCCGCCCCACCGATCGTCAACGTCTTCGGCTCGCCGCCCAAGCCCGGCGAAGCGCGTAACTACTGACCGGCCCCCGCGTCCAGCCGCAGGAGGATCTGTGCTCGTATCACCGCTCGTAACCAAGCCTGGCCGGGTCCCGGGAGCGGAAACGCGATGAGCGCCACGGCCGACGTGCCCTGGCCTCATGAGCAGGCCGCCGCGCCGCGCACCTGGGAAGCCCCGCTTCCGATCGGTGCGCGGCCCGCGCTCCCGGCCTTCCCCTCCCACGCCTTCCCCGGCTGGCTGGCCGACTTCGTAGCCGCGCTGGCCGAGGAGACCCAGACTCCGCACGACCTGGCCGGTTGCATCGCGCTGTCCGCCATCTCCACCGCCGCGGGGGGCCGCGCCATCGTGTGCGTGCGCGGCACCTGGAGCGAACCGGTCAACATCTACACCGTCGTGGCCATGCCGCCCGGCTCCCGCAAGTCCCCGGTGTTCCGGGCCATCGTCTCCCCGCTGCTGAGCGCGGAGAAGATCCTGCAAGAGCAGATCAAACCGCAGATCACCGAAGCCAAAATCGCCCAGAAGGTCGCCCAGGAAGCCGCCGAGAAGGCCACCCACAAAGCCACCACCGGGAGGGGAGACCCCTCCCTGCTGGCCGAAGCCCAAAGCGCCGCCCTGGCCGTAGACACCATCACCATCCCGGTAGAACCGCGCCTGGTGTCCGACGACGCCACTCCAGAGACCGCGACTACCCTGCTCGCCGAGCAGGGCGGTCGCCTGGCCGTCCTGTCGGCTGAGGGTGGCATCTTCGCGACCCTCGCGGGCCGCTACTCCGGAACCCCCAACCTGGATTTGTTCCTCAAAGGCCACGCCGGGGACCTGCTCATCGTGGACCGGCGTGACCGCCGCGAACGCGTGGACAACCCCGCCTTGACGCTGGGGTTGGCCGTCCAGCCGGAGATCATCACCGAGATCGCCAAGTCCCCGGGTTTCCGTGGCAAGGGACTGCTGGGCCGCATCCTCTACAGCCTGCCCGCGAGCAATGTCGGCTATCGCGCGATCGACCCCGATCCCATCCCCGACCTAGTCACCGCCACCTACACCGCGAACCTGGAACGCCTCGTCCTGACCATGCATGGCTGGACCGACCCTGCCCGCCTCATCCTGTCGCCCGAGGCCGCAGAACTGTTCGCCGAGCAGCGCCGCCACACCGAACCCCGCCTACGCCCCGAAACCGGCGACCTGGGCCACATCGCCGACTGGGCCGCCAAATTCGACGGCGCCGTCGCCCGCCTGGCCGGACTCCTGCACCTGGCTACCCACATCGACGACGGATGGCGCCGACCCATCGACGGCCCCACCATGGCCGCCGCCATGGAACTCGGTGAGTACTTCACCACTCACGCCCTGGCCGCCTTCGATGCCATGGGCGCCGACCCCGACCAAGACGCCGCCCGCACCGTCCACGAATGGCTCTCCCGCACCCGGCCCGAGCGCTTCACCGTTCGTGAGGCGTTCAGCGCGCTTCCACGGAGTCGCTTCCGCAAGGTCGGTGACCTGGAACCTGCCCTCGACCTGCTGGAGCAACTCGGCTGGATCCAGCGCGAGCCCGAACCGCCTCGTACCGGCCCTGGGCGTCGCCCGTCACCGGCATTTGCCGTGCATCCCGATCTCTACTGTCCCCGCCCGCACGATCGCTGAGGAGTCGCGTATGGCTGAGGCCAAGGCGCCACGCGGAATGCTCACCGTCGCTGACATCTGCGCAGACCTGGGCATCGCCCGATCGACCTTCTACGAATGGAAGGCCAAAGGTCGAGCCCCCAAGTGCAAGAAGCTGCCCAACGGAGAGCTGCGCGTCAGGCGGACCGTTTACGAGGCGTGGCTGACCAAGCTGGAGGACGCCGCCTGATGGAGAACATCACGTATGACGTGCGGATTCACGGGATCGAGCCGCGCAAGAACACTGCGGGAGTGATCACCTCCCACCGCCTGTCATGGAAGGTCGCTGGCGAGGTGCAGAAGCGAACGTTCAGCACCCACCCTCTGGCAGACGCCTTCCGGTCCGAGCTGATGACCGCGAGCAAGCGGGGTGAAGCATTCAGCCTGGAAACGGGCTTGCCGATCTCCTGGCAACGGAAGGCCGAAGAGGAGGACACGCCACCGTCGCCAAGCTGGTATGCCTTCGCCGTGAGTTACGTGGACTCGAAGTGGTCCTACGTCAGCGCCAACCACCGCCGTGGCATCGCCGAAGCGCTTACCGACGCCACCGAGGTACTCCTGATCGACGTGGACAAGGCCGCTCCGTCACGAGAGGAGATCCGGGCCGCGTTGCGATGGGCCTACAGCGACCGCGCCCGTGACCCAGATGCACCGCCCCCGGCCGGGCTGGTCGAGATGGTGACGTGGCTCGATCAGCACACGGTCCCGATGCGCGCGTTCGAAGATCCCAAGGAGGCTGCGCGGCTGGCCCGCGCCGTACTCGACCGGATCAGCCGGAAGAAGAACGGCAAGATCGCCGCCGCCAACACCGCCAACCGCAAGCGAATGACGCTCAACAACGCCATGGGCTACGCCCAGGAGATCACCCCCTTGATCGGCAACCCGCTCAAGGCCGTGAAGTGGACCAAGCCGCGGCTGCTGACCACCGTGGATCCCCGTGTGGTCATCAGCGTCGAGCAGGCCCGCCGGTTCCTGTCCGCTGTCCACAAGCACAGCCAGCGCGGGGAGCGGATGAAGGCGTTCTTCGGCTGCATGTACTTCGCCGCCCTGCGCCCCGAAGAGGTCATCGACCTGCACCGCGCCCACCTGACCAGGCTGCCCGCCGAACCGGGCACATGGGGAGAGATGCGGTTGACCGGAGCTTCCCCCCGCCCCGGGAGCCGCTGGACCGACAACGGCCGACCCCGTGAGCGCCGCGAACTCAAGCACCGTGCCAAGGGGGACACCCGCACGGTCCCGATCCATCCCGAGCTGGTGGCGCTGCTGCGCTGGCACCTGGAGACGTTCGGCACCGGCCCTGAAGGGCGGGTGTTCATCGGTCCCCGGGGCGGTGAGATGACCGACCGGTCCTATCTCAAGGTCTTCCACGAAGCGAGGGCCGCCGCCTTCACCCCAGAGGAAGCTGCCTCCCCGCTCATGGATGTGCCCTACGCCCTACGGCACGCTGCCGTGTCCACCTGGCTCAATGCTGCCGTTCCGGCGCCCCAGGTCGCCGAGTGGGCCGGGCACAGCGTGGATGTCCTGCTGAAGGTCTACGCCAAATGCATCCACGGCCAGCAGAACGAGGCGATGCGTCGAATCTGGACCGCGACCCAGCCCTGATTGCTTGGGAACGCATTGGGAACGGCCAGCCGTAGACAGTCAGTGACGGCCGGACATGGCCGGACATGAACAAAAGAGCCCCTGACCGGCATCTCTGCTGGTCAGGGGCTCTTTTTGCTTTTGGTGGCAGGTGCAGGACTTGAACCTGCGTAGGCTGAGCCGACGGTTTTACAGACCGCTCCCTTTGACCACTCGGGCAACCTGCCATGTCCTCCGCCTGCGGCGGCGACAGGAAGAAGAATAGCGGACTTCCGGGTGTGACGTGACATCGGCGGAGACTGCCCACCGAAAGCCCGTCGTACTAGGACTTTTGCCGTCTGTGCCGTGGGGGTACCGGCTGGGAGCGAGGGGGATGAACCGTCCGTGCGGGGAGCCGGGTCCGGCAGTGCATCGGGGGTTTTCGACACCGTCGACTTGGTGTTGGTGGTCACGTTCATCATGGGCCGACAGGTGAGGCGCTAGGGTCGGCAGGAGAGTTAGAGAGGATAGTCGACGCATGGCCGACAGCAGTTTTGACATCGTCAGCAAGATCGACCACCAGGAGGCCGACAACGCGCTGAACCAGACGGTCAAGGAGGTCGGGCACCGGTTTGACTTCAAGGGTACCGGCGCGACCATCGCCTGGTCGGGCGGGCAGAAAGCCGTCGAGATCAAGGCGAACAGCGAGGAGCGGGCCAACGCCGTCCTTGATGTGTTCAAGGACAAGTTGATCAAGCGGGGGCTCTCCCTCAAGATTCTGGACGCCGGTGAGCCGAAGCTGTCCGGCAAGGAGTACCGGCTCGTGGTCACCCTCAAGGAGGGCATCGACCAGGAGCACGCCAAGAAGATCTCGAAGATCATCCGGGATGAGGGCCCCAAGGGGGTCAAGGCCCAGATCCAGGGTGACGAGCTGCGGGTGAGTTCCAAGAAGCGGGACGAGCTCCAGGAGGTCATCGCCCTCCTCAAGGGCAAGGACCTGGAGATCGCGCTGCAGTTCACGAACTATCGGTAGTGCCAACGGGTATGCCAGGGGCACACGGCCGAAGGCCTGTGCCCTGACCCGGCGAAGTCTCCAATCTGGTAAAGCCCCGGCCTGACGGAGTCTCGCCCTGGCAGGTCTCCGGTCTGGCGAACCGGGACGTGCCCAACTGGCCCGGTGTACGGCCCCGGCCCGGGGAGATAGTGGCAACCGCCGCGCATCTCCTTTTGAAGAGAAGCCCGGCATACCCGAAAAACTGCCTTCGTGCCGTCGAACCCCGGTTCCCCGTGCGGACGGTCTCCCACAACACAGCTGGCGTGCGTCTATGGCAGCGCGAGGCCCGAAGTGGATCCCCCGCCGTGCGATGCCGACCCCCGAAGTTTGACGGTTCTGTGCGGCATCACGGTCTCACGGTCAGGTGCCGAGGGGGTGGCCCGTCGTGGCGTCGATGTGGGCGGGGATCTCGCTGGGGTGGTCGCCGACCGACGAGGTTCCGGTCGGTTCGAACATGAGAATCGCGGCTCCGGTGGGGGCCGACGGCCGGTGCTCCGTGCCACGGGGAACGGTGAACACCGCGCCGCGCGGGAGCCGTACCGTGCGCTCTCCTGTGGGTTCGCGCAGGCCGATGTGCAGTTCGCCGTCGAGCACCAGGAAGAACTCGTCGGTCCCGTTGTGGACGTGCCAGATGTGCTCGCCTTCGACCTTGGCGATCCGAACGTCGTAGTCGTTGACGCGCGTGACGACGCGGGGGCTCCACAGGGCGTCGAACGAGGTCAGGGCCTCGTCCAGGGCGATGGGTTCGTTGCTCACAGGGAAATCCTGGTCCACCGGTACGGCTGGCGCGAGTGCTAGGAATAGCACATGACGCAAGGATCCTCGCAGGCGAGGCAGACCACGCACATGATGCGCGCAGCGCAAGATTCCTCACAGGAGCAAGCGACGCGCACGAGGCAGGCGAGGCGCACGGCGTACGGATCCTCACAGGCTGGACTAGCGGTGCGCGCGATGGACACGGCGCAAGGATCCTCGCAGACAAAGCAAGCAACACACACGATGTACGCGGCGCAGGAATCATCACAAATGGAGCAAGCAACGCACGCGACGCACACCGTGCATGGACCTCACGCGCTTCACCGGGTGGTTGTGATCGTGGACGAGAACTCCAATCCCTTCGAGCTGGGGTGTGCGACCGAGGTCTTCGGGCTGCGCAGGCCCGAGCTCGGGCGTGATCTCTACGACTTCCGGCTGTGTTCTCCCGCGCCTCGTACGGCGATGCGGGACGGATTCTTCACGCTCACGGGCGTCGCGGGTCTCGACGCGGCCGAGACGGCGGACACGTTGATCGTTCCCAACCGTCCTGACGTCGAGGTGCCCCGGCGGCCCGCCGTACTCGCGGCTATTCGGCGGGCGCACGCGCGGGGTGCCCGGTTGGTGGGGTTCTGCAGCGGTGCCTTCACCCTGGCCGAGGCCGGGGTGCTCGACGGGCGGCGGGCCACGGCGCACTGGCAGTGGGCGGACTCCTTCCGGGCCCGGTTCCCGGCCGTACGGCTGGAGACAGATGTGTTGTTCGTGGATGACGGCGACATTCTGACGGCCGCGGGGAGCGCCGCGGCGCTCGATCTCGGTCTGTACATCGTCCGCCTCGACCATGGCGCGGAGGTCGCCAACTCCGTGAGCAGGCGGCTCGTCTTCGCCGCGCATCGCGACGGCGGGCAGCGGCAGTTCGTGGAACGGCCGGTGCCCGATGTGCCGGACGAATCCCTCGCTCCCGTTCTGGCCTGGGCGCAGGAACGGTTGGATAGCACGCTCGCGGTGTCGGACCTCGCGGCACGGGCCTCGGTCAGCCAGGCGACACTACATCGCCGGTTCCGGGCACAGTTGGGTACTACACCACTGGCCTGGCTCACCGGAGAGCGGCTCGCGCTGGCGTGCCGGTTGATCGAGCGTGGTGAGGCGCGGTTCGAGGTGGTCGCGCGGCGCAGCGGGCTGGGCACCGCCGCCAACCTTCGCGCGCTGATGCGCCGCAGGATCGGACTCACCCCGTTGGAGTACCGCAACCGGTGGTGTGGCTGAACCTTTCGTCCGGGCGAGGCATCTACCCGGGTGACGAAAGGAAGATGTGATGTCCTCGCTCCGCGGCTTGGCCGTACTCGCACTCGCCACCCTGGTGGCCACCACCGTGACCGTTTCACCGGCGGAGGCCAGGACGGCCGATCCGGTGAGATACGCGTGGATCAAGAGCTGCGCCAAGGGAGACCGTACGGTTCCCTGTGGGAAGTGGACGCTGACGTTGCGTAGCGGTAGGACCGTCAAGCTCGACGACGCGCGGGTCAACCCCCGAAGGCCCAACGGCACCGTGGACAGGGAGGCGGGCACGACCTTCGCGGTCAGCGGGGACGGCCGGGTCGTGAACTACCTCAAGGGGGACATCCTCGTCGTCCGTGACGTCGCCAGTGGGAAGGTCACCCCGCTGCCGGGGCGGGCGGCGACGCTCCCCAGGGGGCTCGACCAGGCCAGTCTGGACACCGTGCTCTCCGAGGACGGCTCGGCCGTCGTGGTCGACTATCTCGACGACTCCGAGCACCTGCCGTCCCTGCTCGTCGATCTCCGGAGCGGCAAGATCGCCACGCTTCCATCGAAGATCAACATGCTGGGATTCAGCCCGGACGGACGGCACCTGCTCGTCAGCCGTTACACCGACGACAGCACCACCGAGTTCGCGGTCTTCGACGGTGGCGGCCGGGTGACCGCGAGCCGGGTCGTGCCGCAGATCGTGGCCAACAACTCGCCGGTCGCACTGGCGAACGACGGGACCACGACGGCGTTCGTCGTCACCGGGGCGCTGACGAAGAAGGCCCGGTTGCACACCTACAGCCTGGCGTCGGACAGGGTCTCGGCGGCGGTGCCGCTCGGCATATCGGTCAACGACGGCGCGCAGCGGCTCTCCTGGGACTCGGCGGGCACGCTCACGCTCTGGACCGGCTTCACCGAGGGACACGGAGGTCAGGTCACCTCGGCGGCGAAGCGCACGGTGAACGCGAGGACCGGCGCCGTCCGCGTGGTGGACTCCTTCCCGATCAGGAACGCCCCGTGGAGCTGGTGGCTACCCGGGGAGTGACCCACCCCAGGCGATTCATGGGGTGTTCCCGGTGTCTCCGCGAATGTCCCTGTCCGACCGACGCGAAAGGCCCGACTGACCAGAAACGGTCGCGGCGCCAGCCGATCCCACGAGTGGCCCCGACCGACACGAACGGTCCCGACGAGCATCCCCAGCCGATCCACGTGGATAACCCGGCGCCCCACGAGTGTCCCCGCCTGACTGACGCCAACGCCCCAACGCGTACGAGCATCCCGGCTGATCCACACGGATACCTTCGGCGCCCCATGAGTGCCCCCGACTGACCTGCACGAACGCTCGGCACATGCGAACATCCCGATGACCAGCACGAATGCCCCCACGAGTGCCCCGGCTGACCAGTGCGAACGATTCCGGCACCCCCGCGAACGAGCCTGACGAACGACGAGGACATATCTTCTTTTTATGGGGAAAGTCCATGAAAGGATCAACGACCGGTTGCGCAAGTTCATCGAGGCGCAGCCGGTCTTCTTCGTCGCCACCGCCCCTGAGCAGGGTGGTCACGTCAACGTCTCCCCCAAGGGATACGCCGACACCTTCCGCGTGATCGACGACATGAGCGTGGCCTATCTCGACCTGGACGGCAGCGGCGTGGAGACCATCGCCCATCTCCGCCAGAACGGGCGCATCACGATCATGTTCTGCGCGTTCTCCGGTCCCCCCAACATCCTGCGGCTGTACGGCACGGGCCGGGTCGTCACCCCCGGTGAGGACGAGTTTCCCGAGTTGCTCGCGAGGTTCGGGCCGCATCCCGGTGTCCGGTCCATCATCGTCGTCGAGTGCGAGCGGATCGCCGACTCCTGTGGCTTCTCGGTGCCGTTCATGTCGTTCGACAAGGACCGGACGCTGCTCGACGAGTGGGCCGAGCGCAAGGACGTCCAACAGCGCCGTACCTACCGGGCGAAGAACAACCGGGAGAGCATCGACGGCATCGCGGGCCTGGCCGCCGAGGAGACGGACCCGGTCACCCAGCGTTCCTGACCGGCGCGCCGCGAGCCGTACGGCCGCAATTCATATAGATGACCGGTCACGTTCAGTGGCGTGGACGACGGTTGTGGTCATGGCGAACCGTTACACCCTCATCCATCTCACCGACGTCCACGCCGTCGCCGACGGCCTGCTCCACGGCTGCGTCGACTCGACCGCCGAGTTCGGGAACGCGCTGGACACCGTGGTCGCGGCGGGGCAGACCGTTGACGCGATCGTCCTGTCCGGCGACATCGCGGACCAGGGGGACGAACCCTCCTACCGGCTGGTCGCGCGGGCGCTGGAGAAGGCAGCCGGTGACCTCGGCGCGGCCGTCGTGGTCGCGATGGGCAACCACGATGAACGGGGCGCGTTCCGGTCCGCACTCGTTGGTGATCGAAAAGGCGGTGAGCCGTACGACGTGGTGAGTTGGGTCGGTGGGCTGCGGATCGTGACGTTGGACAGCACCGTGCCGGGCGAGCACCACGGTGAGCTGTCCGATGACCAGTTGGAGTGGCTGGCCTCGGTGCTGGCCGAGCCCGCGCCTGACGGGAGCGTGCTGGTGCTGCACCATCCGCCCATCCCCAGCGTGCTGCCGCTGATGGACGGGATCGGGCTGCGCGAGCCGGAGAGGCTGGCGCGGACGCTGGCCGGTTCCGACGTGCGGATCATCCTCGCCGGGCACACCCACAGCGCGACCGCGGGCACGCTGGCGGGCATCCCCGTCTGGGTTGGTCCCGGTGGTGCCTACGCCGCCGACACCATGGCGCCCGCGGGCAGGACCAGGGGCATACCGTCACAGGCGTTCAGCCGGGTGGACCTCACCGGGGACGGCGTGATCACCACGGTCGTCCCGATGTCGTCGGCTCCCCCGGTCTACGAGCTGGACACCGAGGTGCTGCTCAGTCACCTGGCCGGTCATAGCGGGTGACGAAGGAGATCAGGTCCGCCCTGCAGCGCCGTTCGACGTGGCACAGGGGCTCGTCACCGTGCATGACAAGCCCCTCACGCACCAGTACGGCGGCGCCCGCGTCGAGCGCGAGGGCGGACTGGTCGGCGAGATCGGCGAGGTCGGCAGAGATCGCGTGCCAGGTGTAGCGGTAGGAGATCCCGCCCGCCTCCAGCGAGCCGAGCACGCCGAGATCGGGGTCGCAGACCAGGTCAGCGTATTCAGGGGGGAGCCGGTAGCGGCTCAGCACGCACGGCGACCCCTCCGACCTGAGCAGGGTGGTGATCTCGTAGACCTCCTCGCCCGCCACCCTCAGGTGCCGCGCCCCCGCCGGATGCTCGACGAGCGCCCGGCCGAGGATCTCCTCTCCCCCGGCGAAGACGGTCGCCAGCCCCTCAAGATCGACCCGCCGGTGCCTGCGGGTCACCGGGTCGATGGACACCTCAATCCGACGCTGGACACGCCTGACGAAGCTCCCCAGACCATGCCGTGTCTCGACAAGTCCCGCTCTGCGCAACTCGACCATGGCCTGCCGCGCGGTGAGGCGGTGCACACCGAACCGTTCGGCGAGCGCGTCCTCGGTCGGCAGGCGCTCACCGGGGGGCAGCTCACCGGACTCGATGCGCCGTCCGAGCTCGCGGGCGATCGCGCGGTAGCGGGCTTCTCTGGACATCTGGACAACTGTACGGCTCCCGCGACCTCGGCCCCGCCGATGATCCGGGGATTGCCCGGCCGTTCATCCCAGGTCCATCTTTCCGTCGCGTTCACGCAGGTCAGACAGTCATATATATGACTCATGCCGCTCTTGAACCTCCGTGACGTCGCAGAGGGAACTCCCCTTCGCACCGGAATGCTGCTGCGCTCGGCGCAGCCCCACCGGCTGACCGCCGCCGACACCGACCGGCTCGCTGACCTGCTCGGCGGGTCACTCGAAGGGCTACGGCTCGTCGCGGACCTGCGGAGCGAGGCCGAACGCGCCGGAGACGACTGGACCCTCCTGACCGACCACGGCGTCAGGGTCACCCGCCTCGGCACCTCGGGCTCCCCCGCCGACCTGTCCGCGCTGCCGCCGGGGATCGACCTCGGTGACCTCTACGTGCTGATGCTCGACCACCGGACCGCCTGGTTCGCCTCCGTCGTGGCGGAGATCGCCGACGGGCTGCCGGCGCTGGTGCACTGCGCGGCGGGCAAGGACCGTACCGGCCTGGTCGTGGCCCTGGTTCTCGACCTGGTCGGGGTGGAACATGAAGTGATCGTCCGCGACTACGCCGCGACCGCCACACACCTCCCCCAGATCATCACGATGCTCGGCCTGACCGCCTCTTCGCCAGCGGAAGCCGTCCCCTCGGCGGAAGCCGTTCCTACGGGAGCCGTCCCCTTGGGTGCCGTTCCTGCTGAAGCCGTCCTCATGACAACCGCTCCTTCGACGGCGGAGGCCGTTCCCGCGATGGTCGGGGCCATCTCCGGGTTGCTCGATGCTCCCGAAGCCGCCATCCGTACCTTTCTCGCTGCCCTCGACGCCCGTGGGGGTGCCGAACGGCTGCTCACCGCCCACGGTCTGACCGTGGGCCACGTCCAGCGGCTGCGTGCCGCCCTCGTCGGCTGATCCGGAGACAACCGTGTCCCTCACCTTTCCCCACGAAACCGGCACGCCCCATGGAACCGGCACCTCTCGGCGTGTGCCGAGGCGCGGGCTGGTCGCGGCCATCGGCATGGCCGAACTCTTCTACGCGGCGGCCGGAGCGCTGCCGCTGATCCTCGGTCTCGGCCTCAAGGTCCAGGAGATCGCGCCCGCCAACAAGGAGGCCATGCTCGGGTTCGTCGCCGCGCTCGGTGGCGTGGCCACCGTGATCTCCAACCCGCTCAGCGGCCATCTGTCCGATCGCACCACCAGCCGGTACGGCATGCGCAGGCCGTGGATCCTGGGCGGTTCCCTGCTCGGCCTGGCCGGATTGCTCCTCCTGGCGCTCGCCGGGTCGATCGCGCTCGTGGCGGTTGGCTGGATGGTCGCGGTCACCGGCTATCAGGCCATGGTCGCCGGGCTGACCGCGACGGTCGTCGACCAGTTTCCCGCCGAACGCCGCGTCCGGGTGGCTGGGGTGTTCTCGATGTGCAACATGCTCGGGGTCGTCCCGGCGATGGTGCTGTCCCAGGTGTTCAAGGGAGAGTTGCTGCTGCAGTTCACGATCTGCGGCGGGCTCGCCGTGACGGCGGCGGGTGTGCTCTGCGCGTTGCTGCCCGACCGTCGTCTCGACCCGGCCGAGCGGCGGCCGGTGAACGTCAGAAGCCTCGCCTCGGCGCTGCTCGTGCTGCCCCGGCACGCCCGTGACTACCGGCTGCTGTGGGTGCAGCGGCTGCTCGTCAGCATCGGTTTCGCGCTGATCTCGTCCTACTCGCTCTACTACCTGCAGAGCCGTATCGGCATGCCGACCGCGGAAGCCGTCGCGCTGGTCGGGCTGACCACCATCGCCAGCACCCTGTTGTCCGGACTTTTCGCCTATCTCGGTGGCCGCTGGTCGGCCAGGATCGGCAGGGGCCGTCCGTTCGTCCTGTGGGCGACGGCGATCCTGGGCGTGACGCTGCTGCTGAAGGCCACGACCGCCAGCGTCGGCGTGGTGATCGCCGTAGCGGTCATCAGCGGCGCCGCCACCGGCGTCTACTACGCCGTCGATCTCGGCCTGGTCACCCAGGTGCTTCCCGACGAACGGGACGCGGGCCGTTATCTCGGGGCCTTCGCGATGGCCAAGCACCTGCCCAGCGCGGTGGCCCCCGCACTGGCGCCGGTCCTGCTCGGCCTGGGATCCGACCCCTTCGCCGAGGGACCGAACTACTTCGTGCTCTTCTCCGCCTGCGGCCTGCTGACCCTGGCCGCCGCCCCGCTGGTCAGCCTGCTACGGAACGTACGGTGACCAGCGGGCTGCCGCCGATCTCTCAGCGGCGGTAGCCCGCCATCCGCTCCAGGCGGGCGACGCGCTCGGCGGTCGGCGGGTGGGTGGAGAACAGCCTGCCGATGCCCGCGCCCCGGAAGGGGTTGGCGATCATGAGGTGGGAGGCCGAGGCGAGGCGGGCGTTCTCCGGAAGGGGAAGCTGCCGGGCGCCCATCTCGATCTTCCGCAGCGCCGAGGCCAGGGCCAGTGGGTCGCCGGTCAGCCGGGCCCCCGACTCGTCCGCCTGGTACTCCCGGGAGCGGGAAACGGCCATCTGGACCATCCCCGCGGCGACCGGACCGAGCACGATCATGAGCAGCGCGCCAAGGAAGCCGGGGCCCTCGTCGTCGTCTCCCCCACCGAAGAGCAGCCCGACGTATCCGAGGTAGGTGATCATCGTGGCGAGCGCCCCGGCCACGGAGGAGATCAGGATGTCGCGGTTGTAGACGTGAGACAGCTCGTGCCCGATGACCCCGCGAAGCTCGGACTCGTCGAGCAACTGGGTGATGCCGTAGGTCACGCAGACCGCGGCGTTCCGGGGGTTGCGGCCGGTGGCGAAGGCGTTGGGCTGCATGGTCGGCGAGACGTACAGCCTGGGCATCGGCTGCCGGGCCTCGGTGGACAGCTCACGCACGATCCGGTACAGAGTGGGCTGCTCGACCTCGCTCACCGGGCGGGCCCGCATGGCGGACAGCGCGATCCTGTCGGAGAAGAAATAGGCGACACCGTTGGTCAGCAGGGCGGCCAGAACCGCGATCTGCAGGCCGGCGCCACCGCCCAGCCACGCCCCGACGGCGATGATCGTCGCGGACAGTGCGCCAAGGAGGACGGCGGTACGCAGACCGTTGTGGTGCACTACACCCCCCTTGTCGGTTGATGTCGATTCACCCTCTCCAACGTCCCCGGCCTGGCCGAACGTTCCCGGAAACGCTCACCTCCCGATGCCGACGACACCGGGGAGGAAGTCGAGCACCACCTGCGGCGCGACCGAGAACAACAGGGCCACGAACGCGGTCACCCCGATCGCGACCGCGACCGGCATCCACCCCGCTCTCCATCCGGTACGGCTCCCGCCCCCGTCCGCGTCTTCCACCAAAGCCGCCGGAGCAGCCGGGGCCGTCGGAGCTGCTGGGGCCGCTGGGGCCGTGATGTCAGGTGTGCCTGGAACCTGGCCGGGAGCGGGGCTTCCCTGATCAGGGACGCCCTCACGGCCAGAGGACGTCTCGGGGGCAGCGCGTCCCACGTCCTCGTGCCCCGAAGAGGCTCCGGGAACGGCATGGCCCGTGATCCCCCGCTCTGACGAGACCGCCGGTACGGCCCGGGCCGCGTCGTCTTCTCGAACTTCTCTGCGGTCCGGCCCTGGAGCGGCCTTTCCGGCCGCCCGGCCCGGGGCCGGGGTGAGGATCCGCACCGCCCAGGCCACGTAGTAGTAGAGGCCGATGACCGTGTTGACCGCCATCACCACGGCCAGCCATCCAACGCCGCCGACGACCAGCTCCCGGAACACCACGATCTTGGCGAACAGGCCCACCAGCCCCGGCGGCAGGCCCGCCAGGCAGAGCAGGAAGAACACCAACGCCAGCCCCGCGGCCGGGTTGCGGAAGGCGAGTCCCCGATAGTCGTCCAGCTCGTTGCGCGCGGCACGCCGCGAGACCAGCATGACCACCGCGAACGCCCCGAGGTTCATCGCCGCGTAGAACACCAGGTAGGCGATCGACGCGCTCGTCGCCTCTTCGTCGCGGACACCGAGCGGGGCCAGGATGTATCCCGACTGCGCCACCGAGGACCAGGCGAGCAGCCGTACGGCATGGCGTTGTCGCAGGGCCAGGAGGTTGCCGACCGTCATGGTCAGCGCCGCGATGATCGCCACCAGTGGGACCCAGGTGCCCGACTCGCTCCCCAGGGCCGTCACGAGGATGAGGATCAGCCCGGCGAACCCGGCCGCCTTGGAGATCACCGAGAGCAGCGCGGCGACCGGCACCGGGGCTCCCTGGTAGACGTCGCCCGCCCAGGCGTGGAACGGCACCGCGGCCACCTTGAAGGCGAACCCGGCCAGCACCAGGACGATGGCCACGGTCACCACGGACGACAGGTCCGGGGGCGGCGAGTCGTAGACGATGTGGAGCGAGGAGACGTATCCCTCGGTGACATCGGCGGCCCCGGCCGCCTGGGGCAACGCCGTACCGGCCGCCTGGCCTGGACCGGGGGCGGCGGGAACGGCAGCACGTTCGCGCAGGACCTGGGCCAGCCGGTCGAGGTGGACGGTTCCCGTCACGCCGTACAGCAGGGAGATGCCGAAGAGCGTCACCGCCGTCGAGACCACGGAGACCAGGAAGAGCTTGACCGCCGCCTCGGAGGCCCGGCCGTCGTGGCGTCTGAGCCCGGTGAGCGCGAAGACCGGCAGCGAGACCAGCTCAAGCGCGACGACCAGCATGATCAGGTCTCGGGAGGCGGGCAGGGCGACGGCACCGGTGAGCGTGCACAGCAGCAGGAAGTGCCACTCGCCGACGGGGATCTCGCCGGAGGCGAGCAGGGTCATGGACAGCAGCACCACGACGACCCCGGCGACCAGGACGAGTCCCGCGAAGATCAGGGTGAAGTCGTCGACCACGAACGAGCACGACGGCGCGCTCACCGCCCCTGGCCCAGGGGCGACCGCGGCCGTTCCGGTGAGGGTCTGGGTCACCTGCTCGACGCCCGGTGGGGCGGCCGGTGACACGGCCGGGATGCCCCTGGTGGGGGCGGTCAGGCTCTCGGGCACGCAGAAGGTCCGGATGGCCTCCCCTGAGCGCGACGCCTGCGCGATCACGAAGCCGAGGGCCACGAGCACCCCGGCCAGCGTGACCGCGCCGAGCGCCGGCCTGACGTACGGCCTGCGCGGCAGGAAGGCATCCAGGAGCAGCACCAGCCCGGCGGCCAGCGCCAGGACCAGCGGTGGCGCCACCGCGAAGTAGTCGATCGACTGGACCACCGACTGGATCATGGCGCCCCCAGCAGGCCGTGGACCACCGGATCGGTGAGGGACAGCAGTGCCTTCGGCCACAGACCGAACAGCAGGATCAGCACGACCAACGGCACCCAGGCGGCCAACTCGTGGGGGGTCACGTCCCGCACACGCCCGCCCCTGGCACGCCCGCCGCCCCCGGAGCTGTCTGAACCTCTGGCGCCTTCGGTATCCCGCCTGGCCATGGCGCCTCCGGTGTCGTCCACGACCGCCGTGTCCACCGGGCCGCTGTCTTCGCCGCCTGCCATGGTCTCCTCGACCACCTGTTCGGCGTCCGCCGTGACCTTCTCCGTCACCCGCTCCGCAGCCGCCACGGCTTCCCGAGTCTCTGCCGGTCCCACCGCGGCGAGCAGCGGGGCGTGGACGGTCTCGGTCGGACGGCCGTGGGTGACCCGGGACAGCATGACCAGGAAGTAGGCCGCGGTCAGGACGGTGCCGATCCCTCCGAGGACCATGAAGGTCAGGAAGAGCGGCCGGGACAGCCCCGGCGCCGGGTCGAAGGCACCGAGAAGCGCGAGCATCTCCCCCCAGAAGCCCGCCAGGCCGGGCAGGCCGAGGGAGGCGACGCAGGCGAAGGTGAGCAGGGACGCCAGGTGCGGCAGGCGCGCCAGCATGCCACCGCCGAGCGCCGGGATGTCGGCGGTGCCGTAGCGCTCCTTGATCCCTCCGACGACGAAGAAGAGCAGTGCGGTGATCAGGCCGTGGGCGATGTTGCCGAAGAGAGCGGCGTTGAGCCCGACCGGGGTGAGCGTGGCGAAGCCCAGGAGCACGAAGCCCATGTGGCCTATCGAGGAGTAGGCGATCATCCGTTTGAGATCGCGCTGGGCCAGACAGGCCAGGCAGCCGTAGACGATGCCGATCACGGCGAACGCGCCGAGCCAGGGGGCGACGGCCGCGGCCCCCTCGGGCAGGATCGGGATGGCGATACGGGCGAAGCCGTAGGTGCCCATCTTCAGCAGCACACCCGCCAGGAGCACCGAGCCGACGGTCGGCGCCTCGGTGTGGGCGGCGGGCAGCCAGGTGTGCAGCGGCCACATCGGGGTCTTGACGGCGAGTCCGACGCCGATGGCGACGAAGGCGAGGGTCTGCGCGGAGCGGGGCATGCCCGCCCCGTGCGCCGAGGCGAGGGCGACCATGTCCAGCGTGCCGGTCCGCGCCCAGACGAACAGCAGGCCGATCAGGAGGACGACCGAACCGAGCAGCGTGTAGAGGATGAACTTGTTCGCCGCCGCCCGACGGGCGTGACCGCCCCAGATGGCGATCACGAAGTACATCGGGATCAGGACGACCTCGAAGAACACGAAGAACAGCAGCAGGTCGAGCGCGAGGAAGGTGCCGACCACGCCGACTTCGAGGAGCAGGAGCGTGAACACCAGGGCCCTGGGCCGTCCTGGCCCCAACTCGCCTCGCGGCAGCCGGTCCGGCCCGTTGCCGCCCTCCCGGCACATGTAGACGAAGCACAGGAACGTCAGCAGCGTGGTCAGCACGACCAGCGGCAGGGAGACGCCGTCGACACCGAGGTGGAATCTCAGGTTCAGCCAGGGCACCCAGGCCAGATCGGTCACCAGGCGCATGCCGACCGCACCGTCGGAGCCGTACGCGACGGCGGCCACCAGCGAGAGCGCGAACGTGACCCCGGAGACGGTCAGGGCGTGCGCCCTGAGCAGTCGCCCCTTCCCGTACGGCACGAGCAGCATCAGGGCTCCGGCCAACGGAACCACGAGCAACGCCACCAGCACCCAGCTCATGATCCGATCACCCCGTCTCGCGCCGGAGTCGTGCCCCGCACACCGTCCGGGCCGTCACCGGGGCGGGGGGAGACGCCGGGCCGGTCTCGGGAGTCGTGGGTCATCCGAGGACCACCGCCCCCACTGCGAGGAGGAGGACGCCTGCCAGGACGGCGGTGACGTAGAGCTGGGCATTGCCGTTCTGGGTCAGCCTGACCAGGCCGGACAGGCTCAGGGTCGCCCTGCCCGAGCCGCGCACGGCGCCGTCGATCACCCGGTCGTCGGTGCGGGCGACCAGGCGGGCCAGGTGGAGCACGGGCAGGACGAACAGTGCGCGGTAGAGGGAGTCGACGTAGAAGGCCCGTTCGAGCGGCACGCGGAAAGGGCCGAGCACCCGGGCGGGGTCAGCCAGGGGGGCGCCGCGCCAGACGACGTAGACCACCGCGGCCCCGAGCAGCGCCAGCAGGACGCTGAGGGCGGCGGTGCCCCAGTGGACGTCGGCGGCGCCCGCGAAACCGACGCCCGTGAAACCGAGGAGCAGGGTGGGCACCGCGAGCACGATGACCGGCCAGAGCATGGTCGCCGGAGCCTCCCGGAGGCCACCGGTACGCGAGGGGGCGGACCCGAACAGGTCGGTGTGCGGGGTGGTGGGTTCGGGCGAGTCGGTGTGCGCGGTCACGGAAGGGCCGGTATGCGGGGTGGCCAGTTCGGAAAGGCCGGCGCGTGGGCTGGCGGGTTCGGGCGCGTCGGTGTGCGGGGTCGTGGACTCGGGGAAGCCGGGCGTGGTCGCGGACTTCGCAAGGCCGGTGTGGGGGGTGGCGGACTCGGGGAGGGGGACGGCTCGGCGTTCGCCGAAGAAGGTTCGTAGCCATGCCCGGGTCGCGTAGGCGCCGGTCACCGCGACCGTGGCCAGGGCGCAGCCGTACAGCAGGAGGGCGGCGGCGTCGGTGAGCGGTCCCGCGGCCAGGGCGCGCTCCATGGAGACCAGCACCTCGTCCTTGCTGAAGAAGCCGCTGACCGGGGGCAGGCCCATCAGGGCGGCGAAGCCGACGGTCATCGTGACGAAGGTGATGGGGAGCCTCCCGCGCAGGCCGCCCATCGCGCTCATCAGGTTGGAGCCGACCGTGTGGATGACGATTCCCGCGCACAGGAAGAGCAGGGCCTTGAAGGCGCCGTGCGTGATCAGGTGGAGGATCGCGGCGCCGTCCGCCCCTGCGGCCAGGGCACCCGCCATGTAGGCGAGCTGGCTGATCGTGGAGTAGGCCAGGACCCGTTTCAGGTCGTCCTGCGCCAGGGCGGCCAGGGCGGCGCCGAGCATGCCGAGTGCGGCGGCCACGGCGAGCACGTCCAGGGTGGGACCCGCCCCGGCGAAGACCGGGTGGAGGCGGGCGACGAGGAAGATGCCCGCCGCGACCATGGTGGCGGCGTGGATGAGGGCGCTGATGGGGGTCGGACCCGCCATGGCGTCGGGGAGCCAGGTGTGCAGCGGCACCTGGGCGCTCTTTCCCGCGACCCCGGCGAGCAGCAGCAGGGTCGCGGTGACGACCGTGCCCGAGGACATCTGCGGGACCTGCGAGATGACGTCGGCGATCCGGAAGCTCCCGGCCGCCATGCCGAGGACGAAGATCCCGAACAGGAAACCGACGTCACCGATCCTGGTGACCAGGAACGCCTTGACCGCGGCCCGGGAGTTGGCGCGGTCTTCCCACCAGTGGCCGATCAGCAGGTAGGAGCACAGGCCCATGACCTCCCAGCCGACGTAGAGGACGAGGAGGTCGGCGGCGTGGACGACCAGGAGCATGGCGCTGGTGAACAGGCTGATGAAGGCGCTGTAGGACGGGTAACGCCGGTCTCCCGCGAGGTAACCCACCGAGTAGACCTGCACGGCCAGCGCGACCACGGTCACCAGCACCGCGACCGAGGCGGCGAGGGGGTCCACGAGCAGGCCGACCGAGATCGGCAGCGAGCCCGTGGGGATGACGTCGAGCGTGCCCGTGGACACGCCGGTGCCGGTCAGGCTGACGTAGGCCGTCCAGAGGGCGAGCAGCATGGAGAGGACGGCGGGGACGATCGCGATCAGGGCGGCCCTGCGGTTGGCGGCCAGGTCGGCGGCACCACCCCGGGCGCCCCGGGGGAACCTGGAGCCCAGCAGGCCGGCGACGGCGGCGAGGAAGGGCAGCAGGATGACGGCGGCGGTTACGGCGATCACGGCGTGGCCTCCGGGGTGTCGTCCCGGCCCGGTGGACGGGTGGGGCCCGTGGCGGCGGACGCCCGGCTGGCCTGCCCGGCTGTCTCCTCGGTCGCGTTCTCGGGGAGGTGGTCGTCCGCGTCCTCAGGAGATGGGACGGGGAACTCGGCCAGGGCGCGGAGACGGTCGAGGTCGACGGTCGCGCGATTGCGGTAGAGGGCGAGGATGATCGCCAGGCCCAGACCAACCTCCGCCGCGGCGATCACGATGACGAACAGCGTGAGCACCTGGCCGCTGTGCAACCGGTCACGCAGCCACACGTCGAACACGACGAGGTTGAGGTTGACCGCGTTGAGCATCAGCTCGACCGACATCAGGACGAGGATCGTGTTGCGGCGGGCGAGCACGCCGTACACACCGATGGAGAACAGCAGCGCGGAGACGACCGCCGGATAGACGACGTGCACGTCATCTCCTCCCGCGGATGTCGGTGCGGGACAGGACGATGGCGCCGACGAGGGCGGCCAGCAGCAGGACCGAGAGCACCTCGAAGGGGAGCACCCAGGTGCGGAAGACGCTGGAGCCGATCTCTCTGGCGGACCCGCCGCCCGGTTCGAGAGGGGCGTAGGCAGTGCGGAAGCCGTCGATGACCACGGTGACCAGCACGATCGCGGTGGCCGTCGCCACGACGGCGGCGACGGGCCGGTTGCGGCTGTCGAGATCGGCGGCTCTGCCGATCGGGGCGCGGGTGAGCATGATGCCGAACAACAGCAGGACCACGACCGCGCCGACGTAGATCAGCACCTGGACCCACGCGACGAACTCGGCGGTCAGGACGAGATAGCACCCGGCGAGGGCGCCGAGACAGACGACCAGCCACAGGGCGGCGTGGACGAGCTGCCTGGTGGTCACCACGAGCAGCGCCGCCCCGACCGCCACGACGCCGAGCAGCAGGAAGACGATCTCCTGCCCCGTCGGTGACAGGTAGGACGGCACGTCGGTCACATCTCCTCCTAAGACTCCTCGGGATCCTGAGGCTCCCGGGGTTTCTGAAGCCCACCGTTCGGCTCCGTGGCAAAAGTCTGCTCCGTCGCGCCCTCCGCCGGTGACGCGCCACCCCCACCTGTGGACAACTTCTCGTCAGCGGACTCGCCTGTGGATAACTTTCGTCCCGGCTCCTCCGAGGACGGACCGTCCTCCTTGGGAAGCGCGCCCGGTGGCTTGACCGCACGGACATCCGCATGCCCCGTAGAAGCACGACTGTCCCCGCCCTCAGCCGAAGACCCTGGAGCATCCGAAGTGCCGGTCTCGGCCTCTCCTGGAGAAGGGCCGTCCTCCTTGGGAAGCGCGCCCGGTGGCCTGATCGCACGGACATCCGCAGGCCTCGTCGAAGCACGCCGCACCGGCCTGTCCGCCCCAGCCTCTCCCGAGGGCGGAGTCGGTGGCCTGGTCCCTCCTGCATCCGCAGGCCCCCCGCCCTCGGCCGAAACGGCGTCCGGGGGTGGGACGTCCTTTTTGGGGAGTGTGCCCGGGGGTCTGATGGCGCGGACGTTCATATGTCCCGCGGAAGCACGCCGTGCCGGTCTCTCCGATTCGCTCCCGGACGAAGGCCCCTCGACATCTGTGGGAGGCGCCCCCGGCGGCCTGATCGACCGGGAACGCATCGCAGAGTCCGGAGCCTCTTGTGACGGCCCCGTCGGTGAACCCGGTTTCTCGGAAGCGGCGCCCCTTGAAGGACCACCCCGCGAAGCACCCGGTCCGGAGGGCGTTCGGGCAGGACGAGTCCCCGCGGCCAGTTCCTTCGGGGGGTCGGCGTTGGGATCGTGCGCGGGCGGCGGAGGAACCGTCCTGGCCCACCCCGCCAGTTTGTCCTTCTCATGAAGGAGGTTACGGATGTCACCCTCGGCGTACTCGAATTCGGGCGACCAGAACAGCGCGTCGAAGGGGCAGACCTCGATGCAGATGCCGCAGTACATGCACAGCGAGAAGTCGATCGCGAAGCGGTCGAGCATGTTGCGGGCGCGGGGGCGGCCTCCCTCGGGGGCGGGGAGCGTCTCCTTGTGGGAGTCGATGTAGATGCACCAGTCGGGGCATTCCCTGGCGCAGAGCATGCAGACCGTGCAGTTCTCCTCGACCAGGCCGATCACGCCCCTGCTGCGGGCGGGCAGGTCCGGTCGCACCTCGGGGTACTGCTGGGTCACCGATTTGCTCAGCATGTGGCGAAGGGTGACGGAGAGCCCCTTCGCCAAGCCCACTCCTGGTATCCGTGCCACTTCAACATCTTGGCATCCACGTCCGCCACGAACGAGAGCCCCACGAACAAAACGGTACGGACAGACCGGCTCAAGACCCGTTCCTGGCGGGATCATCTCCCGGAAGCCCCAAGTTATCCACAACCGTTATCCACAGACTGTGTGTTCGAGTGTCGCTCTCTGTCGAAGAATCACTCTTGAAGAGGACTGCAAGACACCCCAGAAATACGTATTCTTCGCCACATGTCCCACCAGTACGGTGCCCCATGGCACAACCAGCCGCCGCCTCCTCGATCGAACACGGGGCTGAGTGTGGTGTGGGCACTGGTCCCCCTGTTCACCTGTGGCATGGGGACGTTCCTGATCATGACGCACGCCGCCCGCAAGCTGCGCAGCCCGCTCCACGCCCTCGCCGCCGTCCTGTACGGCCTGGGCATCGGGGTGTTCATCGTCGCCATCGCGGCCTACGACAACACCGACCTGATCCCGGGCTGGCTGAACGGCATCATGATGGTCGGCCTCTTCGGCAGCATGTTCGGCGGCCTGGGACACGCGCTGATCATCAGGGGATCGGTCTTCCAGCAGAACCCGCACCCCATGGTGTACGGCGCGCCCCCGATGCAGGCCGTGCCGTACCCCACCGCGCCGACCATCGCCTCGAACGCGCACCAGCCCGTCGTACGGCCCCAGCCTCAGCCCCAGATGCTCCAGCCCCAGATGCACCACGCGCCGTCGACTCCCACCCAGCGGCAGCACCCGACCAAGGGCTGGCTGGGGCCGTACCGGCTGATCGGGGAGCTGGGCAAGGGCGGCCAGGGCACCGTGCACCTGGCCCTGACCCCGCAGGGGCAGAAGGTCGCGATCAAGGTTCTGCACCAGCACCTCACCGGCGACCAGATGGTCAGGGACCGGTTCCTGCGGGAGGTCGAGGCGACGCGCAAGGTCGCGACCTTCTCGACGGCCAGGGTGCTCGACGTGAACATCAACGACGACCAGGCCTACATCGTCAGCGAGTTCGTGGACGGCATCTCGCTGGAGCAGCTCGTCCGCGAACAGGGGCCGCGCAACGAGGACGGTCTGACCCGGCTCGCGCTGGCCACGGCGGGCGCGCTCGCCGCGATCCACCGGGCGGGGGTCGTGCACCGGGACTTCAAGCCCGCGAACGTGCTGATCGGCGCGGACGGCCCCCGGGTGATCGACTTCGGCATCGCCCGCGCCCTCAACCAGGTCACCGCGACCTCGGGCAGCATCATGGGCACCCCGGCCTACATGTCCCCCGAGCAGCTCGCCGGGGGGAACATCGGGCCGGAGACCGACGTGTTCAGCTGGGCGGCGACCATGATCTTCGCCGCGTCCGGGCGGGCGGCCTTCGGGGAGGACACCATCCCGGCGATCCTCAACCGGGTGATCAACCAGCATCCCGACCTGTCGGCCCTGCCCCAGTCGCTGCGTCCGCTGGCCTCGGAGTGCCTGGACAAGCAGCCGGGCAACCGGCCGACCGCCGCCGACATCATGCTGCGGATCGTCCAGTAAGAGTCCAGTAAGAATCGTCCGGAAAACGCATTAGGGTGTGCGCCGTGGCCCCCCGCCGGGCGGCGACAGTAACCGAGAACGGTGACGGAGACCGACATGCCCGACCTGGCCGCCTTCCTCGCCACGCTGCTCGTCGCCTACCTCGTCGCGCTCTTCGCCAGGAGGACGCTCGGCGTGCCGGTCGGCTGGCCGCGTGCCCTCGTCATGGGTCTGATCATGGTCGTGACCATCTCGTGGGCGGCGACGGAGGTCGGCCGGATGACCGGCGTCTTCGTCGACGGCCAGATCAAGGCCCCGACCGGCGTGGTCTTCCTCGTCATGGCGCTGGTCACCGCGTGGGCCTTCGTGATCGGCCTGATCGGCCTGGTCCTGCTCGAACTCTTCCTGCCGACGGGCACGCTGCCCCCGCCCTCGGCGTTCCTGCGCGGCTGGAACGCCCGCAGGAGCAGGGCCAGGCGCTACACCCAGGTCGTGCGGATCGCCACCAGGCACGGGCTCGGCGGCTATCTCGGCCGGGGCCGCAGAACCGACGGAAGACCGGCCGCCATCGCCCGTTCGCTGCGTGACGCGCTCAACGAGGGCGGCGTCACCTTCGTCAAGCTCGGGCAGATGCTCTCAACCCGGCGTGACCTGCTTCCCGAGGTCTTCGCCGACCAGCTCGCCACGCTCCAGACCAGGGCGGAGCCGGAGCCGTGGGCGCAGATCGAGCGGGCCATCGAGGAGGAGCTGGGCAAACCGCTCACCGAGGTCTTCCAGATGGTCGACCCCAGTCCGCTGGCCTCGGCCTCGGTCGCGCAGGTCCACTCGGCGCGGCTGCTCGACGGCACGCCCGTCGTGCTCAAGGTGCAGCGTCCCGGGGCACGCAAACAGGTCACCTCCGATGTCGAGATCATCCTCAGACTCGCCGCGTGGCTCGAAAGGACCACCCCGTGGGGCAGATCGCTGCGGGTGTCCAGGCTGGCGGAGGGCTTCGCGGCCTCCCTCGACGAGGAGCTGGACTACACCGTCGAGCTGGACAACCTGCGGGGCGTCGCGGCCACCCTGCACGGCGAGATCAGGGTGCCCGTCGCCCACGAGGAGCACTCGACCGGCAGGCTCCTGGTGATGGACCGCCTCGACGGCACGCCGGTCGGCGAGGCGGGGGCGCTGCTGGCCGCGCTGCCCGCCGCCGAGCGGGAGGCCATCGCCGGGCGGCTGCTCAGCGAGATCCTCAGGCAGCTCGTCCGCACCGGCGTCTTCCACGCCGACCTGCACCCGGGCAACATCCTCCTCACCGAGGACGGCCGTCTCGGGCTGCTCGACTTCGGCTCGGTCGGCCGTCTCGACCAGCCGACCCGCAACGCGCTCGGCATGCTGCTGCTGGCCATCGACAACAACGACGCGATCGGCGCGACCGACTCCCTCATCGAGATGCTCGACCGGCCGGAGGACCTGGCCGAGCGGGAGCTCGAACGCGACCTGGGTCAGCTCATGGTCCGCTACCGCTCGGGCTTCGGCAGGAGCGGCAGCGCGGGCCTGTTCGCCGCCCTGTTCAAGCTGATCCACGCGTACGGCTTCGCCGTACCGCCGCAGATCGCTGGGGCCTTCAGGGCACTGGCCGCGCTCGACGGCACGCTCACCCTGATCAGCCCGGATCTCGACGTGGTGGGAGCGGTCAGGCGGCAGGGCAGGGAGATGATGCGCGAGGCCGTCTCGCCGGAGGCCGTACGCACCGACCTGGAGAGCCGCCTGGCCGGTTTCCTGCCGATCCTGCAGCGGATGCCCCGGCGGCTCAACAAGCTCACCGAGGATCTCGAACACGGCAGGATCTCGGTCAACATCAGGCCGTTCGCGGACGAGCGGGACCGGCGTTTCCTGACCGGTCTCGTCCAGCAGGTGGTCGTGGCCGTCCTGGCCGCGGCGGCGACGCTGGGGGCGATCCTGCTCATCGCGGCGGACTCGGGGCCGATGGTGACGCCCGACCTGCGGCTGTTCGCGCTGGTCGGCTTCGCGTTGCTGCTGGTCGGCTTCGTGCTCGCGCTGCGCTCGCTCGTGCTGGTCTTCCGCCGCGAGTGAAGCCCAGGGTCTTCCGCCGCGAATAGCGGTTCAGGGGGCCAGGAGGACCCTGACGACGCCGGTCAGCGCGAGCTGGAACAGGGCCAGCGGGACGAGGGCTATCCAGGCGAGCCGCTGGAGCTGGTCCTCGCGGAGCCTGGGATAGCTCACCCGCACCCAGATCACCACGAACACCAGCAGGGCCGTCTTCAGCAGCGTCCACACCACCCCCGGCAGCAGGGGGCCGTGCCAGCCGCCGAGGAACAGCACGGTGGTGAGCGCGCAGAGCACGATGATCCCGGCGTACTCGGCCAGCATGAACAGCGCGAACCGCATGCCGGTGTACTCGGTCATCGGTCCCATGATGATCTCGGAGTCCGCGATCGGCATGTCGAACGGCGGGCGGCGCAGTTCGGCGAGTCCGGCGACGAAGAAGACCACCGCGCCGATCGCCTGCCAGGGCAGCCACCACCACTGCCAGGCCCCGACGATGTCGGGAAGGGAGAGGGTGCCCGCCGCCATCGCGACGCTGGAGGCGGCCAGGACCAGCGGCAGTTCGTAGGCCATGAGCTGGGCGGCCGAGCGCATCCCGCCCATCAGGGAGTACTTGTTGCCCGAGGACCATCCGGCCATGATCGAGCCGAGCACGCCGACCCCCATCACGGCCAGCGCGAAGAACAGGCCCGCGTCGAGATCGACCCCGACCAGGCCGGGAGCGACCGGGATGACGACCATCACCAGCAGGTACGGGACCAGCGCGACCGCGGGCGCCAGGGCGAAGACCCTGCGGTCGGCCGCGGCGGGGATCACGTCCTCCTTCTGGGCGAACTTGACGCCGTCGGCGATGAGCTGGGCCCAGCCGTGGAAGCCCCCCGCGTACATCGGGCCGAGGCGGGACTGCATGTGCGCCATGACCTTGTGCTCGGCCTGACCGGCGATCAGCGGCAGCACCAGGAAGGCGGCGACGACCAGGACGAGCCTGAGGGCGGCCTCAAGCACCTCAGCCATCGCGTCCCCAGTCGGTGGGCACGCCGGGTGGGAGCGTCTTGCGGCGGCTCGGCGAGCCGTGGTCGGACTCGCCGGGCTCCTTGGCCCCCGGCCACGCCTTGGCGACCCTGGAGGCCAGCACGAAGTCCTTGCGCAGCGGGTGTCCCTCGAAGCCCTCGGGCAGCAGCAGCGGGACGAGGTTCGGGTGGCCGTCGAAGACGACGCCGAACATCTCGAAGGTCTCCCGCTCGTGCCAGTCCGCGCCCCTGAAGACGCCGACGGCGCTGGGCAGCCGGGGGTCGGTGTACGGCACGCGGGTGCGCGTCAGCAGCCGCCGGTGGGAGACGGGGTCGAGGAGGTGGGCGACGACCTGGAAGGCCTCCGGGGGGTCGTCGACCGCGGTGAGCCAGTCGAAGAACGCGTAGCCCCCGGCGCGGGCGAAGGCGAGCAGGTCGAGCCAGTCGCCGGGATCGACGTCGGCGGTGGTCTCGCCGAAGGACTCGGAGAGGCGCACCCGCTGGCCGTACCTCTCCACGAGGGCGTCACGCACGGCGGTCCTCCATGCCCTCGGCGGCGATCTTCTCCTGGAGCAGCATGATGCCGTTGAGCAGCGCCTCGGGGCGGGGCGGGCAGCCCGGCACGTAGACGTCGACCGGGATGATCTGGTCGACGCCCTTGGTCACGCAGTAGGAGTCCCAGTAGGGGCCGCCCGAGTTGGAGCAGGCGCCGAAGGAGATGACGTACTTGGGTTCGGGCATCTGCTCGTAGAGCCGCTTGACGGCGGGGGCCATCTTGTCGGTCACGGTGCCGGAGACGATCATCAGGTCGGCCTGTCTGGGGCCGTTCGCGAACGGGATGACCCCGAACCTGATGAAGTCGTGGCGGCTCATCGAGGTCGCGATGAACTCGATCGCGCAGCAGGCGAGTCCGAAGTTGAACGCCCACAGCGAGTAGCGCCGTCCCCAGTTGAGGATGAAGCGCATGGGTTTCGGGGCCAGCCGTGCGGCCGGTCCCATAGTTGGCGCCCTGGTGGGCATCGGAAGGTCCGCCATGCCACTCATTGTCCCCCTCAGGCCCAGGCGAGCACGCGTTTGCGCCAGGCGTAGAGCACACCGAGCGCCACGAAGCCCAGGAAGACGAACATCTCGGCCAGCGTCGCCGTACCGAACCCGGGATCGGCGAAGACCGTCGCCCACGGGAAGACGAAGACGGCGTCCACCGCGAACACCACGTAGAGATAGGTGAAGACGTAGTAGCGCACCTGGGACTGCGCCCAGCCCTCGCCCACGGGATCGACACCGCACTCGTAGGTGGCCAGTTTCTCCGGGGTGGGACGGTTGGGGCGCAGGAGGCGGTTGACCAGCAGCGCCCCGCACACGATCACCACGCCGAGCGCGAGCAGCGCGCCGACCACCGCGTAGGGGCCGAAGTAGCCGTGCATGGCTTCTCCTCTCCCGCTTTCTCAGGGGCTCCCGGCGTACGGCGGGGCCTTCACACAGCTATAGCAGCCCTGTCTTTCCCCGTCATCCGGCCTCTCCGGCACCCCCAAACTCTGCACCCTTTAATACCAAGCGTCCGTAAATACCCCACTTTTTCAAGTAACGTGCCTTTTATGCCTAGAATCCGGTCTTCCGGAGGGATCGCACTTATCGCCGCACTGGTCGCCGGGTGCGGTACCGCTACGGCGACTCCCAAGGCGCAGGAGCCGATCCCCTCGGAACCCACTCTGATTGATTCCGTGGATCCGGCCGATGTCCCCGGACTCACCATGCACACCGTCACCGAGGGGGAGACGGCGGGCCTGCACGCCCACGCCGTCTACCCGTCCGTCAGCGACGCTCCGCTCCTGACGGAGAAACTCCACCGCACGATCAACGAGGAACTCCGGTCGTTCAACCAGGCCAACAAGGGCCAGACCGTGGGGCCCCACCCCGAATTCAACGTGGACTGGCAGTTGCCGACCGTTTCCACCCAGGTGCTGGGTGTGAACCTCAACATCGGCAGGACCGTCGACTCCCACTGGTCGGAGGAGCGCACCACCGTCTGGTACGACCGGGTGGACAAGCGTGTCATCGACTCCGTCGGCCTGCTGAAGGACAAGGCGGCGCTCGGCGAGTTCGCCAGGCTCGCCCGGGAGCGGCTGAGCCGGACGAACTCCGGGATCACCCCGGAGGCGATCACCGCGGACGCGAAACTGTTCGACTCGCTGGCCTTCAACCGCCGCGGCGACCTCGTCGCCGAGTTCGACGACCGGCAGGTGAGAACCGCCCCCCTCGGCAGGGTCGCGGTCGCCGTGCCCGCCGCGAAGCTCAGGGGCCTGCTGTCCCCGACCGGTGAGCGGGCGCAGCGCTCGGCGGTCGAGCTGGGCGCCGGGATCGACCACCGGGCCGAGCGGATGGCCAAGTACAAGGAGTACGCCGCCCTTCCGCCCGCGCAGAGCGCCGCCTACGGCAGCGTGGACTGCACGAAGGTCAAGTGCGTCGCCCTCACCTACGACGACGGCCCCGGCCCCGGCACGGGACGGCTGCTGGACACGCTCAACGCGCAGCGCGCCAGGGCGACGTTCTTCGCCGTCGGCACCAACTCCATCGCCCACACCGCGCTGCTGCGGCGGATCATGCGGGAGGGACACCTCGTCGGTGACCACACCTGGTCACACCGCGACCTGACCACGCTGGACGACAGCAGGATGGGCGACCAGTTCGGCCGCGCGCAGTGCACGCTGGGACGGGCCATCGGCCGCCACCCCGGCCTGGTGCGCCCGCCGTACGGGGCGGTCAACGACCGGGTGCCGCCGGTGGCCAAGCAGTACCGCCTGGCCCTGGTCCGCTGGAACGTCGACGCCAAGGACCTTGAGACCCGTGACCCCAAGGCCGTCGCCGACCGGGTCGTCTCGCAGACGAGGCCCGGATCGATCGTCCTCATGCACGACGTCGGCGGCACCGCCGAGAAGGCGACCCCCGAGATCCTGCGACGACTGCGCGACAAGGGCTATACCTTCGTCACCGTCCCCGAGCTGTACGGCGAGGCGGGCATGCAGCCGGGTCAGGTCTACGACTCCGGAGCGGGACCGCGCTCCGTGGTCTCCGCCAGCGGCTCGTAGGTCGGAGAGCTGGGCGAAGACGCCCTCCCGTGGGTGCCGGGAACGGCACAGGCGGGAGGGCGTCGCCATGACGACCCATAGCCGTCGGCTATGAGCACATAGCCTGCGGCAATGAGGCCCCCTTCCTGGTGGGACATATAGTTAGGCATCGTGACCCTTACCGTCCTGTTCGGCCGCCTGCACGTGGATCTGTGTCGGCTTGCCGCCGGGCTGTGTCGGGCCTGCCGTTCGCGATCATGACCTCCTTCAAGGCCGCCGCCAGGCCGCCACGCGCGCTTTCGCCGCGCCCGGACTTCGACTCGGCGTCCGCCGAGGATCTGCGACATGCGTCACACTCCTCCGCCGAGTGGAACGCGAAGCCACTACGGGTTATCCCGAGGGATCTAGCATGGGAATGAGAACATGCCACCATCAACGGCGCCCTTTCGCGTCGAGGAGGACTGAGCTGTGACCAAGCAGGTTCAGCAACTCGATCGCGTCATCATCCGCTTCGCCGGTGACTCCGGCGACGGTATGCAGCTGACCGGTGACCGATTCACATCGGGCACGGCCGAGTTCGGGAACGACCTGTCGACCCTTCCCAACTTCCCCGCTGAGATCCGCGCCCCCGCAGGCACCCTGCCGGGCGTTTCGAGCTTCCAGCTCCACTTCGCCGACCACGACATCCTCACCCCCGGTGACGCGCCGAACGTCCTGGTCGCGATGAACCCCGCCGCGCTGAAGGCCAACCTCGGCGACCTGCCGCGCGGGGCCGACATCATCGCCAACACCGACGAGTTCACCAAGCGCAACCTGCAGAAGGTCGGCTACGACGGCAGCCCCCTTGAGGACGACTCGCTGTCGGAGTGGCGGGTCCACCCGGTGCCGCTGACCTCGCTGACGGTCAAGGCCCTTGAGGGCTTCGACCTGTCAAAGAAGGACGCAGAGCGCTCCAAGAACATGTTCGCCCTCGGTCTGCTGAGCTGGCTCTACCACCGGCCGACCGAGACCACGATCAAGTTCCTGGAGACCAAGTTCGCCAAGCGGCCCGACATCGCCAAGGCCAACATCGCGGCCTTCCAGGCGGGCTGGAACTACGGCGAGACCACCGAGTCCTTCTCGGTCTCCTACGAGGTCAAGCCGGCCCAGCTTCCGCCCGGCGTCTACCGCAACATCTCCGGCAACCAGGCGCTCGCCTACGGTCTGGTCGCCGCCTCGGTCAAGTCGAAGCTGCCGCTGTTCCTGGGCTCCTACCCGATCACCCCGGCCAGCGACATCCTGCACGAGCTGTCCAAGCACAAGCGCTTCGGCATCCGCACCTTCCAGGCGGAGGACGAGATCGCCGGTGTCGGCGCGGCGCTCGGGGCCTCCTTCGGCGGCGCCCTCGGCGTCACCACGACCTCGGGGCCGGGTGTCGCGCTCAAGGCCGAGACCGTCGGTCTCGCGGTGACCACCGAGCTGCCGCTGATCGTGGTCGACGTGCAGCGGGCCGGGCCGAGCACCGGCATGCCGACCAAGACCGAGCAGACCGACCTGCTGATGGCGCTCTACGGCCGCAACGGCGAGTCGCCGCTGCCCGTCGTCGCCCCCGCGACCCCCTCCGACTGCTTCGACGCGGCGGTCGAGGCGGCCCGCCTGGCGGTGAAGTACCGCACGCCGGTCATGCTGCTGTCCGACGGTTACCTGGCCAACGGCTCCGAGCCGTGGCGGGTGCCGAGCAGCGCCGAGCTGCCGGACATCTCCACCGAGTTCGCCACCGCGCCCAACGGTGAGGACGGCACGACCTTCCTGCCGTTCAAGCGCGACCCGGAGACCCTGGCCCGCCCCTGGGCCATCCCGGGCACCGCGGGTCTCGAACACCGCATCGGCGGCATCGAGAAGGCCGACGGCACCGGCAACATCTCCTACGACCCCAACAACCACGACAAGATGGTCCGGCTCCGCCAGGCCAAGATCGAGGGAATCGCCCACGACATCCCGGCGCTCGACGTGGACGACCCCGACGGCGACGCCCGCGTGCTCGTCCTCGGCTGGGGCTCGACCTACGGGCCGATCGCGGCGGCCGTACGGCGCATCAGGCGGGCGGGCGGCAAGGTCGCCCAGGCCCACCTGCGCCACCTCAACCCGCTGCCCGCCAACACCGGCGAGGTGCTGCGCGCCTACGACAAGGTGCTGCTTCCCGAGATCAACCTCGGCCAGCTCGCGCTCCTGCTGCGCGCCCGGTTCCTGGTCGACATCATCAGCTACAACCGCGTGCGCGGGCTTCCGTTCAAGGCCGAGGAGCTGGCCGGCGTGATCCAGGACGTGATCGACAGTGAGTGAGATCCAGAACGGCAGGGGCCTGTCCCTGGTGCCGAAGTCCGACGTCAAGCTGGGCATGAAGGACTTCAAGTCCGACCAGGAGGTCCGCTGGTGCCCGGGTTGCGGTGACTACGCCATCCTGGCCGCGGTCCAGTCCTTCGTTCCCGAGCTCGGTCTCAGGCGCGAGAACATGGTGTTCGTCTCGGGCATCGGCTGCTCGTCCCGGTTCCCGTACTACATGGACACCTACGGGTTCCACTCGATCCACGGCCGGGCCCCGGCCATCGCGACCGGTCTCGCCGCCTCGCGGCCCGACCTGTCGGTCTGGGTGATCACCGGTGACGGCGACTCGCTGTCCATCGGCGGCAACCACCTGATCCACGCGCTGCGCCGCAACATCAACCTGAACATCCTGCTGTTCAACAACAGGATCTACGGTCTGACCAAGGGCCAGTACTCCCCGACCTCCGAGGTCGGAAAGATCACCAAGTCCACCCCGATGGGCTCGCTGGACAAGCCGTTCAACCCGATCTCGCTGGCGATCGGCGCCGAGGCCTCCTTCGTGGCCAGGACCATCGACTCCGACAGGAAGCACCTGCACTCGGTGTTGCGCGAGGCCGCCGAGCACAAGGGCACCTCGCTGGTCGAGATCTACCAGAACTGCAACATCTTCAACGACGGGGCCTTCGACCAGCTCAAGGACCCGGGCCAGCGTGACGCCATCACGCTGCGCCTTGAGCACGGCCAGCCGATCGCCTCGGCGACCAAGGCCGTACGGCGTGGCGCCGACGGCGGCATCGAGGTCGTTCCGCGTTCCGAGGTGAGCGAGGAGGAGATCCTCGTCCACGACGTGAGGCGGCCGGACCCCTCGCTGGCCTTCGCGCTGTCCCGGCTCGACGAGCCCGCCTTCGAGCACGTCCCGATCGGCATCTTCCGCAGTGTGGACCGTCCCTCCTACGAGGAGCTGATGACCGAGCAGCTCGACGAGGCGATCGGCAAGGGTGGTCCCGGGGACCTGGACGACCTGCTGCTGGCCGGGGACACCTGGCGCATCGGCTGACGGTCGCGGGACCGTACCGGAAAGCATGGAGACGGGGTCGCTCATCTGAGCGGCCCCGTTTGCTTTTCCGGGAAACCGGGTTAGCTTTCAGAGGAAGTTGATATCGTCCACATTCGCCCGTCAGGCGAAATATGCGGACAAAGACCTGCACGCAGTGTGTCGCCGTGTTCCGAGGGACACGTCTTATCTGGCAGGGTCTGACGGAAAGCATCCGACGAACTCGTCCCACGCGAGGAGAACGCCAATGCTCACGGCTCCGTTATCCGGAGATCGTCTCCCCTCCGGACAGGAGGACCTCGGCCGGTACAGCGGTTCACGCGTCCTGGTGACGGGCGCCACAGGCTTCATCGGGATCCATCTGGTGCGGCGGCTCGGCGCCCTCGGCGCCCTCGTGCACGCGGTCAGCCGTACCCCGAGACAGGGTGAAGAGGGCGAGACCTGGCACGTCGCCGACGTCGCGGACGCCGGGGCGATCGACGGGCTCGTGTCCTCCCTGCGCCCCTCTGTCGTCTTCCACCTGGCCAGCGAGGTCGCGGGCACCAGGGAGCCCGGCGTCGTTCGCACGATGCTGGACAGCAACCTGGGCAGCGTGGTCAACCTGCTGACCTCGGTCGCCGAGCGCAGCCCGGAGACCCGGGTGGTGCTGGCAGGCTCTCTTGAGGAGCTGAAGCCCGAGGAGGGAGGCAGGGCGCCCTCCTCCCCCTACGCGGTCGCCAAGTGGGCGGCCAACGGCTACGCGCGGATGTTCCACCAGCTCTGGGACGTGCACGCGACAACCCTGCGCGTCGGGATGGTCTACGGCCCCGGGGACATGAACCACCACAGGCTGGTGCCGTACGTCACGCTCGCGCTGCTGCGGGGCGAGGAGCCGAGCATCGGCAGCGGGACGCGCCTGATCGACTGGATCTACATCGACGACGTGGTGGACGCCTTCCTCGCGGCGGGCAGGAGTCCGGGCTCGGCGGGCCTGAGTCTGGACGTGGGCACCGGGACCGCGACCTCCATCCGCGACACCGTGGAGGCGCTGGTGCGCGTCACCGGCAGCCCTCTTCGCCCCCGGTACGGCGCGCGCCCCGACCGCCCGCTGGACAGCGCCAGAATCGCCGAGGTGGCCCCGACGACGGAGGCACTGGGCTGGCGTCCTACCGTCGAGCTTGGGGAGGGCCTGGGGCTGACCGTGGACTGGTACGCGAAGCACCTGTAACGGTCCAACAAAAAATCCGATATCCATCAAGACACCGGACATAGGACAGCACCCCTCCACGATCAGGGTGCGGAAACCAGAAACGAGGAAGTCGGTGCATTCGGTCGTCAATCTCACGGTCCACGGCATCGGTCCGACCGACCGTGAGCTCGACCCCGGCGAGGACCAGACCTGGGTCAGCGTCGAGCAGTTCGAACAGGTGCTCGACGCCGTGGTCGGCCGGGAGGACGTCCGCATCACCTTCGACGACGGCAACGCCTCCGACCTGGAGGTCGGCCTGCCCCGCCTGCTCGAACGCGGTCTCACCGCGGAGTTCTTCGTGCTGGCGGGGCTGCTCGGCGAACCGGGGAGGCTGGACGAGAGCGGGGTGCTGGAGCTCCAGGCCGCGGGCATGCGGATCGGCTCCCACGGCTGGGCGCACCGCGACTGGCGCAAACTCGACGCCGAGCAGGCCGTCCAGGAGATCTCCGAGGCCAACCGCTTCCTCGGTTCGCTGATCGGGGGGCCGGTGTCAAGGGTCGCCATCCCCTTCGGCTCCTACGACAGGCGCGTGCTCAGCAGGCTCAGGCGGGCGGACGTGACACGCGCCTACACCAGCGACGGAGGCCGCGCCAGGCCCGGATCCTGGCTCCAGGCCCGCAACAGCCTGCGTCACGACATCGACGCGACGTGGGCTCCTCGTGTCCTGGATGGGACCCCGCCTTTGCCTATTCGCGCGCGCCGCATAGCCTCTCGGACATACAAGCGCGTTCGCGGATGAACTTCGCCGTAAAGGTCATCTGCCGACGATCTATATGCGAGTGCAAAAATGCGGGTGTTGAGCAGGCGGGAGCGTGATTTGGAACGTAGTAACGGCGTCACGCCGGTCCACGATGACCCGTGTATGACGCCTGGTCCCCCCCGGATCGCCATAGTGATCGTCACCTACAACAGCGCCCCGGTGCTCGAAGGCTGTCTGCGGTCGCTCAACGAGGGGGCTCGGGGCGTACGGCTCACGCACGTGGTCGTGGCCGACAACAACTCCAAGGACGACTGCCTCAAGATCGTCGGTGAGGTCACCGACCTGCCCGTGCAGATCGTCCAGGTCGGGCGGAACGCCGGGTACGCCGCGGCGATCAACGCGGGTGTCGAGGTGCTCGACCTCGACGCGCTCGACGCCGTCCTCGTGCTCAACCCCGACTGCCGGCTGCGTCCTGGCTCCCTGCTGCCGCTCGCCGAGTCGCTGGGACGCCCCGGGCGCGGTATCGCCGCCCCGCTCCTGGTCAACCCGGACGGCAGCCTGCAGCCCTCGCTGCGCAGGATGCCCGCCGTCGGCAGGGCCGTGGTCGAGGCGGTCATCGGGGGCAACCTCGCAGGCAGGATCGGCACGCTGGGCGAGATGGTCACCCACCCGCGCGAGTACGCCAAAGCGGGCGAGGTGGCCTGGGCGACCGGCGCCGCCATGCTCATCTCGACCGGCCTCATCAGGGAGATCGGCGCCTGGGACGAGTCGTTCCTGCTCTACAGCGAGGAGACCGAGTTCTCGCTGCGCGCCCGCGACCGCGGCTGGATCACCTGGTACGAGCCCGCCTCCGTGGTCGAGCACATCGGCGGCGACTCCGCGATCAACCCGATGCTCGCCTCCCTGCTGATCGTGAACAAGGTGAAGCTCTTCCGCAGACGCAGGAGCACCCCCGCCTTCGTCGCCTACTACCTGGCGGTCGTCCTGGGCGAGGCGCTTCGCGCGCTCATGGGACGCCGTATCTCCAAGGCCTCGGTGGTGGCGCTGCTGCGCCCCTCACGCCGCGTCCACAAGCTCGCGGACTGACCCGCCGCCTTCGAGGAGAGAGACGACGATGAGCATGTCCGCGAGCGAGGCTCCCGGCGAGACGGGCCTTGCCGAGCCCGCGCGGGTGCACGCCGTACGGACGGTCCCCCTCGACGCGCTCACCGCGCGGGAGCTGGAGACCTGGCACCGGCTGCGGGAGGCCAACCCCGCCCTGGACAGCCCCTACTTCCACCCCGGCTTCGCGCAGGCCGTACAGGCCAGTGGGCGGCAGGTGAGCGTCGCCGTCGGCAGGGACAGGGCCGGTGAGATCAGGGCGCTGCTGCCCCACCACCGCGACCGGTCGCTGATCAGGCCCGCTGGCTGGCCCGCCGCCGACTTCCAGGGGCCCGTCCTCGCCCCCGGCACCCACTTCCCGCCGCTCGGACTGCTCGCCGACGGGGTGCGCGGCTTCGCCTTCGACCACCTCGTCGAGGACTGTACGGACTTCGAGCCGTGGATCGAGTCCCGCAGGCCCTCACCGTTCCTTGACGTCTCCGGCGGCCTCGACGGCTATCTGGGGCGCGCCTCGCGCAGCGGCAAGGACAACATGGGCCAGGCCCGCCGCCGCGCCGCCAAGGCCGAGCGGACCCACGGGACCGTGCGCTTCGTCGCCGACAGCACCGACCACGAGGTCCTGGAGCGGGTGATCGAGCTCAAGCGCGCGCAGTACGCCGCGACCGGCGCCAAGGACTACTTCTCGGCGCCCGACCGCCACGAGCTGATGAGCGGGCTGCTGCGCACCCGGGGCACCTCCTTCGCGGGCGTGCTGTCCACGCTACACGCGGGCGAGAAGCTGCTGGCGGCGCACTTCGGGATCCGCTCCGGCTCGGTGCTGCACTGGTGGTTCCCGGTCTACGACCCCGAGTTCTCCAACCTCGCGCCCGGCTGGATGCTGCTGCGCGAGCTCACGATCGCCGCCCCCGCGCTGGGAATCACGCGCATCGACCTTGGACGGGGCGACGATGAGTACAAAAGACGTGCCAAAACCGGCGAAACGCTGGTATGCCAAGGCATAGTGACGCGTAGCTCGGCCCGGCAGACACTGCGGCGGGCGCGTGATTCCGTGGTCGAGACGGCGAAGTCGTCCGCGCTCGGCCCCGGGCTGCGAAAGATCGTCCGCGGGCTCCGGAACCTGAACCGTTAGCCACGCCCCCGGAACCCCGATGAAGAACCACCGCACAGAACGCAACGACCACAAGGAATCATCCGGCCGTCGGGTGAGTCGGGCGAGGCCTGGCAAGACGCCTCCTGCCTCGCGCCCGGCCGCACATGACGCGATGGAGGCAGCGCACAAATGAGAATCAGCGTGTTCGGGCTCGGCTACGTGGGCTGCGTGTCCGCGGCCTGCCTCGCGGCCAGCGGGCACGAGGTGGTCGGCGTGGACGTCAACCCCGTGAAGGTGGACCTCATCTCCCGGGGCAAGGCGCCGGTGGTCGAGGAGCGGATCGGCGAGCTGACCGCGGAGGTCGTGGCCAGTGGTGCGCTGCGGGCGACCACCGACGTGGCGGAGGCCATCGGCGCGACCGACATCTCCCTGATCTGCGTCGGCACCCCCTCCGCCCAGAACGGCAGCCTGTCGACCGTCTACCTGGAGCGGGTCGCCGAGGAGATCGGCCAGGCGCTGACCGCGAAGAACGGGCGGCACACGATCGTCTTCCGCAGCACCATGCTGCCGGGCACCTGCCTCGACCTGCTCGTCCCGATCCTGGAGAAGGCCTCCGGCTACCGGGCGGGCGCCGACTTCGGCGTCGCGGTCAACCCGGAGTTCCTGCGCGAGGGCACCAGCGTCCGCGACTTCTTCGACCCGCCGAAGACCGTCATCGGCGAGTTCGACGCCGCCAGCGGTGACGCGGTCGCGGCGCTGTACGAGGGGCTTCCCGGCGAGGTCTTCCGGGTGCCGATCGCCGTCGCCGAAATGACGAAATATGCGGACAACGCTTTTCATGGGCTGAAGATCAGCTTCGCCAATGAGATCGGGGCGATCTGCCAGGCGCTCGGCCTCGACTCCCACCGGGTCATGGACGTCTTCCTCGCCGACAGCAAGCTCAACATCAGCAAGGCCTACCTGCGCCCCGGCTTCGCCTTCGGCGGCTCGTGCCTGCCCAAGGACCTGCGCGGCCTGGTCTACGCCGCCAGGCGGGCCGACGTCTCGGTGCCGCTGCTGTCGCACGTGCTGCCCTCCAACGAGGACCACCTCAGGCGCGCCTTCGACCTGGTGACCGCCGCGGGCAGCCGCAAGGTCGGGCTGCTCGGCCTGTCCTTCAAGCCCGGTACGGACGACCTGCGGGAGAGCCCGCTGGTCGAGCTGGCCGAGCGGCTCCTGGGCAAGGGCTACGACCTGCGCATCTACGACGCCAACGTCACCCTGTCGCGGCTCATGGGCGCCAACAGGGAGTACATCGACGGCAGGCTCCCGCACCTGGGCGACCTGCTGACCAACTCCGTCGAGGAGGTGCTCGCGCACGCCGACGTCTGCGTCGTCGGCTGCAAGGACCCCGCGGTGCTGAGCGCGCTCGACAACGCGGGAGACCGCACGATCATCGACCTCGTCCGCCTTCCCGACGCGGAGACGCGCCGGGCGCACCCTGGATACGTTGGCCTTGGCTGGTAAAGCACTCATCCTCGTCGAGAACCTCTCCGTCCCGTTCGACAGGCGGGTGTGGCAGGAGAGCACCACGCTGCGTGACGCCGGGTGGGACGTGCACGTCATCTGCCCGCAGGGCACCAAACGCGACACCGAGCCCTACGCCGAGATCGACGGGGTGAAGATCCACCGCTACCCGCTGAAGGCGGCCACCGGCGGTCCCCTCGGCTACGTCCAGGAGTACGGCTCGGCGCTGTGGCACACCTTCAGGCTGGCCAGGAAGGTCGGCAGGGTGGACGTGGTGCACGCCTGCAACCCGCCGGACCTGCTCTACCTCGTCGCCAAGCGGCTCAAGCGGCAGGGCGCGCGGTTCGTGTTCGACCAGCACGACCTGGTGCCCGAGCTGTACCTCTCCCGCTTCGACCGGGGCCAGGACTTCCTCTACCGGGCCGTGTGCAGGCTCGAACGGCTCACCTACCGGGCGGCCGACGTGGTGATCGCCACCAACGAGAGCTACCGCGACGTCGCGGTCAGCAGGGGCGGCAAGCGGCCGGAGAAGGTGTTCGTGGTGCGCAGCGCGCCCGCGGTCGAGCGCTTCCGGCAGGTCCCCGTCGAGGAGGCGCTCAAGAAGGGCAAGCCGTACATGCTGTGCTATCTGGGGGTCATGGGTCCCCAGGACGGCGTGGACTACGCGCTGCGGGCGCTGGCCAAGCTCCGCGACGAGGTCGGCCGCAAGGACTGGCACGCGGTCTTCCTCGGCGGCGGCGACACCTTCGACGAGATGGTCGCGCTCTCCAGGAAGCTCGGCCTGTCCGACCAGGTCGAGTTCACCGGGCGGATCTCCGACGAGGACCTGCTGCGCTACCTGTCGGCGGCGGACGTGTGCCTGGCCCCCGACCCGCTCAACCCGCTCAACGACGTGTCCACCATGAACAAGATCATGGAGTACATGGCGATGTCCCGCCCGATCGTCTCCTTCGACCTGAAGGAGGCCAGGGTCTCGGCCGGGGACGCGGCGCTCTACGCGCCCGCCAACGACGAGTCGGAGTTCGCCAAGCTCGTCGCCCACCTGCTCGACGACCCCGCCGAGCGCGGGCGGATGGGCGAGATCGGCAGGGCGCGCGTCGCGGGCCCGCTGTCCTGGGAGCAGTCGTCCAAGGCTCTTCTGGCCGCCTACGAGGCAGCCGTCTCCTGAGCAGTCCGAACGAGAGGAGCACCCCCGATGAGCGGGCTTCTGCTGAGCGTCACCACCGGTGAGCTGGCCTCCGTCGTGGAGGTCGGCGTCGATCTCGTCGAGGGCACGACCGCCCTCCTCGGCGGGATCGCCGGTGGGTTCAAGCGCCACTACAAGTCACTGCGCAGCGGCGCCGTCCGCCTGCTGTTCGAGCGCCGGTACGGCGTGCGGACCTCCGACGTCGTGAGCCTGGAGAAGTTCGGGCTCGCGCACGAGGAGCGGGTCTACTACTCGGCCGCGAACTGGCAGACCCTGCGCCGCACGCTCCCCCGCGACGCCGTGAACGAGAACGACGTGTTCGTCGATCTCGGCTCCGGCATGGGGCGCATGGTGCTTGAGGCGGCCTGGCGCTACCCCTTCAAGAAGGTGATCGGGGTCGAGCTGTCCGCCGAGCTGAGCGAGATCGCCCGGCAGAACGTCGCGGGTACCCGGCTGCGCCTGCGCTGCAAGGACGTCGAGCTGGTCAGCTCCGACGTGCTCGACTACGAGATCCCCCGTGACGTGACTGTCGTCTTCCTCAACAACCCCTTCAGGGGCGAGACCTTCGCGACCGTGATGCGCAAACTGGTCGCCAGCGTCGACGACAACCCGCGCGAGGTCACGGTGATCTACTTCAACCCCACCGAGGACGAGTTCCTGACGAGCACCGGGCGCTTCCGCCACGTCAGGACCGTCAACCGGAGCCGCAGGGACAAGCAGGACGGGCCTTTCGGCACGATCCGGATATACACCATCACCGAGCGGGCCGGTGCCTGACGATCCGCGCCGTACGGCGGGGCGGCCCTGTCGGCTACCCCGCCTCGGAACGACTGCCGACGTCGGTGCCCCACTGCACCTGGCCGCCCCGGGAGCTACGCAACCTGGTCATGGCACGGTCCATCACCAGGACGGCGAGGTAGCAGCCCGCGTCGAGCGGGCTCACCTTCCCGCCGGTCAGCAACGCCCCCAGGGATCCCAGGCGCAGGCGGCCCTCGGGGGCGGAGCGGCCCAGGGTCGCGAGCTGACGGTTGCCGAGCCGTACCCGCACCCGCCGCCTGAGGTGCGCGGAGACGGTCCTGGCCGGGCGCACCAGCGAGGTGGCCTGCCGTACGACCACCCGTTCGTGGACGGCGAAGCTGCCGTGCGTCCAGCCGTCGTCGGACAGCACGTCCGGGATGGGGAAGACCCTGGCGTGTCCCTCCTCGGTGAGCGCGTAGACGCCGACCCCGGCCAGCGCCCTGAAGGGGGCCACCAGCTCGTTGTGGACCTTGTGCATGCGCCTCGCCACCCAGCTCACCCCCGTCATGTCCCACACCGGGACGGGGGCGCAGGCCAGGACGCCCGGCTGGTCGAGGGCGGCGACGAGCGCGCGCACGGAGCCGGAGTCCAGCTCGACGTCGGCGTCCAGGTAGATCCTGGGGAAGGTCGCGCAGAGCTCGTCGCCGAGGCGCAGCGCGTTGGCCTTGCCGGAGACCGGGGTCTCGACGACACGCACGCCGGGCCGTACGGCGACCTCCGCGGTGCGGTCGGAGCAGGCGTTGGCCACCACGATCACGTCGAACTCGCCGGGCTCGGTGTCCGCGAGCAGCCGGTCGAGGTTGCCCGCGAGGACGGTCTCCTCGTTGTGGGCCGGGACCACGATGCTCACGACAGGACTGGTGACGCTGTTCACCGGCCCGCCTTCCACCTCTCGAAGGGAATCACAGGATGAGAGTAGAACGAACCGCCATCGACGGGGTGTTGTTGTTCATTCCGACGCCACACCGTGACGACCGTGGCCTGTTCACCAGGACTTTCGACAACGTCGTGGCCGAGCGGGCGGGTCTCGACCCCGGCCGTTTCGTGCAGGACAGCCAGTCCCGTTCGCGGCGGGGGACGATCCGCGGGATGCACGGCCGTTCCGGGCGGGGCGAGGCGAAACTGGTGCGCTGCGCCCGCGGTGCCGTACAGGACGTGCTGGTGGACGCCCGCGCCGGTTCGCCGACCTTCGGCGAGCAGGTCTCGGTGCTGCTCGACGACGAGACGTTCACCACCCTGTACGTGCCGCCGGGCATGCTGCACGGCTTCCAGGCGCTGACCGAGCAGACGGACGTCTGTTACCGCATCGACAGGGAGCACGACCTCGCCGAGGACCTGTCGGTCCGCTACGACGACCCTGACCTGGGTATTCACTGGCCTCTTCCGGTCTCCTCGATCAGCGGACGGGATCTTTCCGCGGGTTCGTGGGCACAATTGCAGAAGCGGCTCATCGGTCCTACCGCGACGGAGTGAAGATGCGACGGCTCATCCCGCTCGGTGTCCTGTCGGCCGCGGCGCTGGCCCTGGTGACGGGATGCAGCCCGTCCGGCGCCGTCGCGCCGACCCCCGCGCGCTCCCCCGCCGCGGTCCGCTGCCCCGGCTACCCCACCCCCGCCTGCACCGGTGTGCCGCCGGGCACCCGGCTGGAGCCGATGGAGCTGACCGAGCCCGGCGCCTACCGCGTGACCGAGCCGGGGGACGTGCTCGACGGCGTGCACATCGCCGGTGACCTGCTGGTCGCCGCCAACGATGTGACGATCAAGAACAGTCAGATCGACGGGCTGGTCATCAACGCGATCGGCCCGAGGACCTTCAGGTACACCATCATGGACTCGACGGTCGGCCCGGCGACCGGCTGCCAGTCGCTGCCCGCCGTCGGGGAGAGCAAGTACACCGCCCTGCGGTTGCACGTGCGCAACCACGGTGACGGCTTCCGCGCCGCGGGGGACAACATCGTCATCCGCGACTCCTTCGTCCGGCTGTGCTCCAACCCCGACGACCACTCCGACGGCATCCAGACCTACGGCACGGGCCGGGGACTGGTCTTCAGCCACAACACCGTGGACCAGCGGGGCGTCAAGGACATCACGGCGCCGATCTTCCTGACCGACCCGAAGATCGTGGACGCGGAGGTCACCGACAACCTCGTGATGGGCGGCACCTACAGCATCCAGCTGAGGAACGGGCGGGGCAGGCTCGTGATGCGGGGCAACAAACTCGTTGACGGATCATGGGTTTACGGGCCTGTCGATTCCGACTGCAAAAAGATCGACTGGGCGGACAACACGCTGGTCACGATCGATGCCGACTATCGCGTCACCTCGACCGTCGGCCCGCTGAAGTGCACCTGACGATCATTTTTCGATCTTCGTTTCCGGCCTTTCCGGCGCCCGCGATGTATACACGAAAAACTTGATCTTCACATAGTTCATCTGACCGGTATGTCATAACACTTACGGATAATCGGCAGAAAATGATGCGTAACTGTGGCCTCTGTCGTAACAATGTCCTCTGCACGAGGACCAACCAGACATGTCGTCGAGCCGACCCCAGGTCGGTGCGGAGGTCAGAGAGATGGCAAGTACACACCCCCCACGCCGGGGTGGGGAACCCCAGGACGGCTCATCCCATCGCAGACGGACGCGGCCCGGTCTGGTAGCGGCCCTGGTCGTCGCCCTGGTGGGGGTGACCGTCCCGGTCGCCTGGGTCGTCACCCGCGGCGATGAGGTCACCATCACCCCGGCGGCCGCCGCCAAGCCCGCCGCCGCCGAGGAGGAGCCGGAACAGCCGCAGGAGACCAGCCTCTGGTCGTCCGAGGAGCGGGTGAAGGCGCCCACGCACGCCGACCGCGCCCCCGTCGAACTCGGCACGCGCTTCACCGCCGCCAAGGACGGCGCGGCCACCGGGGTCCGCTTCTACAAGGCCCCCGGCGAGAAGGGCCAGCACACCGGCAGCCTCTGGGACGCCCGGGGCCGCCGCCTCGCCAAGGTCACCTTCCCCGACGAGACCGCCTCGGGCTGGCAGGAGGCCCGCTTCTCCTCGCCCGTGCAGCTTGAGGCCGGTCAGGTCTACACCGTCTCGTACCACAGCGCCCACGGCACCTACGTCGGCTCCCAGGGAGCGGGATCGGCAACTTCCGGCCCGCTCAGCACGACGTCGCGCAACGCCGGGGTGTTCGGGTACGGCGGCAGCGCCTTCCCCAGGAAGTCCAACCCCAAGGGCTACAACTACTGGGTCGACGTGATCTTCCGCTGGCACGAGCACCGCAGGCCGACCACCCCGAGGCCCACCTACACCCGCTGGCCGACCGCCACCCCCACCCCCACGTGGACCAGGTGGCCGACCGAGGAGCCCACGAGCGGCCCCACGAACTGGCCGACCCGCAGGCCCACCCACAGGCCGACCCACTGGCCGACGAGCGTGCCCACGAACGTCCCGACAGATCTGCCGACGGACCTGCCGACGGATCTGCCCACGTACGAGCCGTCGCCCACCGTGACCGTCACCAGGACGCCCACCACGCGCCCGACGCCCACGCACAGGCCGACCAACTGGCCCACGTGGAAGCCGACCCCGAGGCCCACCCCCACCCACTGGCCCACCTCGGAGCCGACCCCCACTGTCGAGCCCACCCGCAGCCAGACCCCCCTGCCCACGCCGACCAAGTCTCCGACCGGTACGGCTGAGCCGACCCCCACCAAGACTCCGACCAAGTCCCCGGAGCCGACCCCCGAGCCGACCAAGCCCCAGGAGCCGGGCGGCCGTTCCTGCGACGGCTTCCCGACCCCCGACTGCACCGGTGTCCCGCCCGGCACGAAGCTGACGACCAAGGCGCTGAACGAGGGCCGCAGCTACCGGGTCACCACGGCCGGAACCGAGCTCAACGGCGTGCACATCGCCGGTGACCTGCTGATCACCGCCAACAACGTGGTGGTCAGGAACAGCCAGATCGACGGGATGGTCATCAACGAGTTCGGCCCGAACACCTACAGCTTCAAGATCTACGACTCGACCGTCGGCCCGGCGAGCGGCTGCAACACGCTGCCCGGCGTCGGGGAGAGCAAGTTCACCGCCGAACGGGTGCTCGTCAGGAACCACGGCGACGGCTTCCGGGCCTCGGGCGACAACATCGTCATCCGTGACTCCTTCGTCCGGCTGTGCTCCAACCCCGGGGACCACTCCGACGGCATCCAGACCTACAAGACCGGCAAGGGCCTGGTCCTCGACCACAACACCATCGACCAGCGGGGCGTCAAGGACATCACGGCGCCGATCTTCCTGACCGACCCGCAGATCGTGGACGCCGTGGTCACCAACAACCTCGTCATGGGCGGCACCTACAGCATCCAGCTCAAGAACGCCCGTGGCACGCTGATCGTCCAGGGCAACCAGATCGTCGACAAGAGCTGGGCGTACGGCCCGGTCGAGGCCGACTGCGACAAGATCTCCTGGAAGAACAACTCGATCGTGACGATCGACAAGGACTACAACGTCACCTCCGTCGTCAAGGCGCTGCCCTGCGCGAAGTGACACGTTCGTATTCGTAGGAGAGGGCGGGGCGGGCGCGCGAGCGTCCGCCCCGTCGCCGTACCAGAACCACCGACGCGTCGAAGGAACCGCTCGCCGTACCAGAACCGTCGCCGTGTCAGCCGCCGAGCATCTTGACGGCCTCGCGGCCGTGGCGCTGGTTGTCGGCGACGTAGGGGCGCAGCTCCCGCTCGTGGGCGGCGAAGGCCGCCGTGAGGCCCGCGAGGTCCCCGTCGTGCTCCGCGAGGCGCCGGGCGAGGTCGTGGGCCCCGATGAGGGCCTGGGAGGTCCCCATGCCCGACGAGGGGGCCGCGCAGTAGCCCGCGTCGCCGACCAGCACGACCCGGCCCGTCGACCAGCGGTCCATCTCCACCTGGCAGGCCGAGGAGAACAGCAGGTCCTCGGCCTCCCCCATCTCCTTCAGCAGCCGGGGGACCTCCCAGCCGAAGTCCGCGAAGGCGGTCCTGACCAGCTCCTCCTGCGTGGCGCGGTCGAGCAGGTCGAGCTGGGGGGAGTCGGTCGCGAACGACAGGCTGACGGTCATCCTGTCGGGCTCGGCGGCGCTGAACAGGTAGATCGCCCGGCCCGGCGCGCTGTGCAGCACTCCCCTGCGGTCCAGGCCCAGGTGGTTGGCCGTGGTGAAGCCGACCCCGGACATGCCCAGGTGCCGGACGTGGTCGGTGTGCGGGCCGAAGGCCAGTCGCCGTACCGTCGAGTAGACCCCGTCGGCACCGACGACCAGGTCGTATTCGGCGGGCTCGTGGTTCTCGAACTCCACGCGCACCCCCGTCCCGTCCTGGGTGAGGGCGCTGATGGAGTCGCCGAAGACGTAGCGCACGTCGCCCTCGGTGACGCGGTGCAGGATGCGGGTCAGGTCCCGCTTGGGCACCTCAAGCTCGCCCGCGAAGGCCTCGGCGGGCAGTTCCCCGGTGACGCGGCCCTCGGCGTCCACCAGGTCGGTGCCGCGCATCCGGGTGTCGTGGCCGCGGACCTCCTCAAGGATGCCCATCCCCTCCAGCACCTCGAAGGCCCGGCCACGGAAGTCGACCGCGTAACCGCTGTCGCGCGGCGCCGGAGCCCGTTCGACCACGGTCACCCGGTGCCCCTGACGGTGCAGCCAGTAGGCCAGCGCGGGGCCGGCCACACTGGCCCCGGAGATCAGGATGTTCACGTTCAAACTCCTCACGAAACTGCGTGTGGCCCAAGCCTCGTCGAACCCCTCCCGCCGAACAACGACGGTCTCGACAACGCACCGTTAACCAATAGATTGACAATCTGGGGGGAAGATGGAGCTTCGAGACATCGAGATCTTCTTGACGCTGGCCGAGGAACTGCACTTCGGCCGTACCGCGGACCGGCTGCGGGTCACCACGGCCAGGGTCAGTCAGGCGATCAGGAAGCAGGAGCGGCGCATCGGCGCGCCCCTGTTCGACCGCACCACCCGCACGGTACGGCTCACGCCGCTCGGCGAGCGGCTCAGGCGCGATCTGGAGGTCGGCTACCGGCAGATCATGGCGGGGATCGACGCCGCGACGCAGGTGGCCCGGGGCCCGTCGGGCACGCTGACCCTGGGCACGATCGGCCCGATCGCCATGGAGTTCGGCGACGTGATCGAGCTGTTCGAGGCGCGTCACCCGGGGGCGCGGCTGCGGCACCGGGAGATCCAGCCGCCCGCCCCGTTCGACCTGCTCCGCTCGGGGGAGGTCGACGTGGCGCTGCTGTGGCTTCCCGTCCGTGAGCCGGACCTGGCCGTCAGCCCGGTCGTGCACACCTCGCCGGTGATGCTCATGGTGTCCGCCGACCACCCCTACGCCCGGCGCGGATCGATCAGCCTTGAGGATCTCGGGGAGTGCACCGTGGTCTCCGTCCGCTCGACCCCGGCCTACATGGAGGAGACCCTCGCGCCCTTCCACACGCCCTCTGGCCGTCCCGTCAACCGGGGGCCGCTGGTCTCCACCTGGCAGGAGGTGCTCAGCGTCGTCTCCTCCGGCCAGGCCGCGGCGGGGGTCGCCGGGGACGCCGCCCGCTTCTACCCGTGGCCGTCCCTGGCCTTCGTGCCGATCAGCGACGCCCCGCCCTGCCGGTGGGGACTGGTCTGGCGTGGCGCCAAGGAGAGCGCGCTGATCCGCGCCTTCGTCCAGACCGTGGTCGCGAGCCGTACCCCGGAAAACCCGTGACCGGGAAGGTCAGCGGCCGAACAGGCGTCGCACGCCCAGGCGGGCGGCCTCGCGCCAGGTGAGGCGGTGGGTGCGGGGTCGCGGTACGGCGGTGCTCGCCGTGGTCCGTAGCAGCGCGCCCGTCGCGCCGATCAGCACGAAGGACAGCCCCGTCACGGTCGCGAAGGACATCAGGTCGAAGGTCGCGGCCCCGATCAGCGGGACCACCAGGCAGGCGGCCAGCGTCAGCGCCAGGTCGCGGGTCATGGGGTCGGTGCTGAGATGGCGGGCCCGCAGGGCCGAGTAGATGCCGCACACGAACATCGCCACGACAGCCCCGATGCCGAGCAGCCCCGTCTCGACCGCCGAAAGTAAGTACTGGTTGTCGAAGACCTGGTGCTTGGGGGCGTACCACGTGCCCATCCCCCGGCCGAGCCACAGGTGCTTGGCCAGCTCGTAGGCGGCGACGTCGTAGTCGTGCGTGCGGTACTGGATGCTGTCGTCGCTGCCGGCGTTGGCGAACAGGTTGTAGAAGGTGTTGATCAGGCCGGGGACCGCGATCCGCATGCCGATCAGGAACACCACCGCGACCAGCACGGCCTGGACGCGCCGCCGGGCGGGCCAGCCGAGGAACAGCACGAAGGCGACGCCCGCCAGGCTCAGCACCGCCGAGCGCGAGACCGAGAACATCAGGCCGAGCGCGATCATGCCGACGCACGCCCACCAGCGCAGGGCGGGCTGGGCGAGTTCGCGGGCCTTGAAACCGTAGTGGGCGGCCAGCGGCAGGATCATCGCGCAGATGACGCCGAACTCGATGGGGTGGCCCGTGGTCGCGGCGACCCTGCGGAACTCGGACCTGGCGATGATCGAGGCGTCCTCGGAGGTGTAGCGCAGGCCGGGAAGCGCGAGATAGCGGGTGAGGTCGAACTCGATCAGGAACTGCAGGGCACCGATCACCGCGACGGCGGCGCCGGTCACCACGACGGTCTTCAGCACGAAGTCCAGACGCTCCTGCCCACGGACCCCGTCGCACATCATCAGCGCGATCCCGGCGTTGGCCACCAGCAGGATCAGCGCGTGGTCGGCGAGGTTGAGCTCGTCGGAGGGCAGGTAGCCGTACGTCGAGTAGCCGAAGGTGGCGATCATCGCGGTCAGGAAGACGAACAGCGCCGTGCGCACGGGAGTGCGCCCCTTGGCCATCCCCAGCGTGGTCGTGAAGTGCGCGAACATCCAGCAGAAGACCGCGAGCAGGGCCATGAAGTTGGCCGGGGTCAGCGAGAGCGGGATGCCGCGGAACACCAGGCGGGCCGGGACGATCGTCAGGCTGATGACGAAGAAGGCGACCAGGGTGGCGCCGTCGGCGCGCCTGGGCAGCGGCTGGGCGAGGTCGCGGGAGGAGACGCGGGGAGCGGGCGCGGCGACCTTCACCGAGGAGGTGGCCATGGATCAGGTCCTCGTGACCGGGGTGCCCGCGGGCAGCCGGCCGTTGAGCTGTCCCAGCTCCGCGGGGGGCGTGCTCACCGGCCCCGGGGTGCCCTTGGCCGCCTCCTCGCGGCGTCGTCTGCGGGTGGTGACGAAGCTCTCGACCGTGAACGCCATGAACAGGCTCGCGATCACCCCGACGCCCGCCGCCGCGGCCACGGCCCGCAGCTTGCGTCCGCGCTGGGCCAGCGGCTCGGTCGGCGGTACGGCCTCGTAGGCGCTGATGTAGGTCGCCTTCGGCGCCTTCACGGCCTCCTGGCGGTTGACCAGTTCGAGCTTCGTCCTGGCGATGACCCGGACCACGATGTCCTTGGCGGCCTCCGGCGTCGAGCTCTCGCCCTCGATGAACACGTACGGGCCGGTGGCCAGCGACTCGATGTTGCTGCTGCCGTTGTTGACCTTGAAGGCCGTGTCGCCGCCCTCGACCGCGCCCATCTCGACCGCCATGTCCGGGGTGCCCATCGCCGCGATGAGGATGGAGGCCGAGATGCTCAGTCCCCGGTCGAAGTTCAGCATCGGGTTGGTCAGGCCGTTGGGCATGCGGGGGTTGGTCGGCAGGCTGCCACCGGTGGTCGGGGTGGTCAGGATGAGAACGGCGGAGGAGGTGTAGGTCGTGGGGACCGTCGAGTAGATCGCCGCCGCCGCGACCAGCGAGAGAACGAAGGTCGGCAGGACCACGTACCAGCGCCGGAACAGGACAAGGACCGTTCCCCAGAAGTCCACGCGCGCCTCCCCGGCCTTCGTGACCGTGATCCGTCGATGTCATCGCCCGCGTCGGCGGGCCGTTACCGTCCTGGCCTGCCGTACGGCGGGGCACACCGGCTCCCGGCTGCCAGGGGTGTCATTTCCGCTCGTCCCGCCAGCCGACCCGGGTGAACACCACAGTGTCCGAGGGGTCCTGCGGTTCGTCATCGTCGACCACGACGACCAGTCCGGCGGAGTCGTCTTGGAACGGTCCTTCACCGGAGTCGGAAACAGTGGACGCGTGCCGCGTGACCAGGGGCTGGTCGGCGACCGGGGTCGTGGAACCGCTCTCCCTGCCCGCTCCCGCGGCCTCCCACGCCTGCTCCTCCTGCGCCTCCCGCTCGTCGCGCGCCGCCTCGGCGGGACCGCCCTGCGGGGGCCGCCTGCGCCCGCCCCTGAGCTGTGTCACGCCGTACACGATGCTCAGGCCGCCGAAGAGCACGAGGAACATCGTCGCGCCCGCGGCGGTGAGCTTGCCGGAGATCTTCGCCGTCGGGACGGAGGAGGGCACGACGTCGACGACCGTGATGAACGTCGAGCGTGGGGCCTTGAGAGCCTGCTGGCGGTTGGCCAGTTCCCTGCGGATGCGCTGCTTGGCGCGCAGCACGACGTCCTGCGCGGCGGGGGCCGACCTGCTCTGCACCTCGACGTAGACGAACGGGCCGTTGGTGCTGATGCCCAGGAGGTCGGGGTTGGTCCGCCCGTCGTTGATCACGATCTGGGTGGGGCCGTCGGGGACGACGCCGAGCTCGGCCGCGACCTCGGGGGTGTTCATGGACAGGATCAGGATGCCCGCGGTGACACGCAGGCCGTCACTGAACTGAAGGAGTGGGTTGGTCAGGCCCAGCGGCTTGGTCGGATCGGCTGAGAGCGTTCCACCGGTGGCCGGGGTCGTCAGGACCATCGACGCCGTGGAGACGTAGTACGTCGGCAGCAGGAGGAAGACCAGGGTTGCGGAGATGACGGACAGGACCGCCAGGGGCGGACCGATGGCCTTACGTCTGGCGAGACCGAAAATGGTCTTCCAGAAGTCCATATCCTCCGCCCCTCATTCACACCGGGGCACAGCGAACCCCCGAGACAACACAGTTACCCATCGCCGAGTGCGCACTTCCTGTTACATGATCGGGAAGGAGGCCGAGCCTTCGGCGTCCTCTGGGGATGTTACGTCTGGCGACCATACAGCGATAGACCCGTTGATAGGCCAAGATATGGTAGATACCAGGAGCCCGTGAGGGCCCAAGACGGGAGTTGATCGGATGGGGTCGTCCCACCAGGACCCCCAGCGAAGCCGGCCGGAGACTCCCACGGGACGCGGCAGGCTCGCGGGTCTGGACGGTATCCGGGGCGTGGCGGCCCTGTTCGTCATGCTTCACCACTGCTGGCTGATGGCCTTTCCCGGGTTTCCGGCCAGTACCGGACCGGCCTGGCTGGGATTTCTGCTTTACGGACACTTTGCCGTAGTGGTGTTCATTGTACTGTCCGGTTTCTCCCTCGCGGTCTCCCCCGCCAGGTCGGGATGGCAATTGGGCGGTCTGCGGAGATTCGCCCGTCGGCGCGCCTGGCGCATCCTGCCGCCCTACTGGGCGGCCCTGGTCTTCAGCCTGGTCATCGCCTGGACCCTGGCGGCACAGCCGGGAGAGGGCGTGCCGACCGCCAAGTCCGTGCTCGTCTACGGTCTCCTGGTCCAGGACCTCTTCGGCGCGCCGAGCCCCAACGGGGCCTTCTGGTCCATCGCCGTCGAGGCCCAGCTCTACCTGGTCTTCCCGCTGATGCTGATCATGCTGCGCAGGGCGGGCGCGGTCGTGATGCTCGCCGCCGTCACCGCCGTCGTCGCGGTGATCGGCCTGCTGGCGCCGAGCGTGCACGTGGTGAGCATGCTGCTGCGCCTGACCCCCCAGTTCGCGGTGCTGTTCGCGATCGGGGTCGTGGCCGCCGGTGTGCTGTCCGCGGGTGATCGGGTACGGCGGCTGCCCTGGCAGTGGTTCGCCCTGGCGGCCGTGCTTCCGGTGCTCGCGGTGATCCTCGTGCGTGGCTCCGAGTGGACGGTCGGCAACTTCTTCTGGATGGACATCGCGCTCGGCCCGGCCGTCGGCCTGACGCTGGCCGCCATCGCGACCGGCAGGGCGAAGGTCCTGATCAGGCTGCTCGACCTGCGGCCGATCCGCAGCCTCGGTTCCTTCTCCTACACGCTCTACCTGATCCACGCGCCCATCGTCGTGACGGTCTTCCTGCTGGTGGTCGCCCCGCGGGTGTCCACGGGGCTGCCCGCCTTCCTGCTGGGCACGGCGCTGTCGGTGCCGCTGGCGCTGGTCGTGGCCTGGCTGTTCGCGGCGGTCTTCGAGCTGCCGTTCCAGCGCCACCGGAGCTGGCCCAAGCTGCGCGGGGCGATCCGGGCCAGGCTCTCCCGCTCCCCGGTGGAGCGCTCCAGCGCCCCGGTGCCCGCCGAGGCGCCCGCGGAGAGCTCTCACTGAGAGAACCCCAGGTCAGCCCGTACGGCCCCGCAGCGCCCCCGTGGCGAGCCGTACGAGCTTGCGGCTGCGCCGGGACACCACGCTCCGCTGACGGCGCGCGTACATCTGGTGTACGGCCCCGCGCGCCCGGCGCCGCTGCTCGGGGGTGAGGTCGATCTCGTCGAGCCAGCGCAGGATCTCCCTGCACTGCAGCGTCGTGGAGAAGTGCGCCTGCCAGCCGGGCACGCCGAGGCGGCGGCTGATCGTGCCCAGGCTCTCGTGCTTCCAGTTGCGGTGCGCGAGCACCTCGTTGACGTGCCCCCACGGCCCGGCCAGCGCGAGCTTGCAGGCGAAGACCTCGTCCTCGCGCAGCATGTTGCGCCGGGGGATGCCGACCACGGCCTCGCGGCGCATGAGGCCGTACAGGGGGTCGATCAGCAGGTGGCTCTCGGTGAGCAGGCGCAGCATCTCGCCGAGCCGCTCGACCGGGTCGTCGGAGCCGAGGCCGGGGCGCTCGTAGCGCTCGGTCTGGACCGTCCCGTCCGGATCGGTGTATGAGACCTGCGTCGTGACGAGGATGAGCCGCTCGTCCTCGGCGAACGCCTGAACCGCGCGGGACAGGCAGGACGGCTCAAGCGCGTCGTCGTCGCCGATCCAGCGCAGGAACGTGCCGCGCGCCGCCCTGCCCGCGTGGATGAAGTTGTTGAGCAGGCCGACGTTCTCCGGCTGGCGGTGGTAGACGATCCGCTTGTCCGCGCTCGCCAGCTCCCTGCACAGCTCCTCGGTGCCGTCGGTCGAGGCGTTGTCGCAGATCAGCAGTTCGAGGTTCTCGTGGTCCTGCGCCAGCACCGACCTGACCACGGCCTCCAGCCTGGAGGCGCCGTTGCGCACGGGAAGTCCGATGGACACCAGCGTGTCGGAGGAATGCATCCGTTTCCTTCTCGGGTCGGCGCGGACGTCATCGACGTCAGCGTGAGCGCGCGGGGATCAGAGCGGTCACCCGGCCACCGAGCTGCCGCAGTACGGCCTGCGGCACGACGACCAGGACGTAGACGAGCAGCCCGGCCCCACCCGCGACGGCCAGGTGCACGAACGGGATGCCGTCCACGAAGTAGGTGAGCGCCAGCGTGACGGCGGCGCAGAGCACCCCGCCGATGATCGGGCGCACCAGGGCGGACAGGATCGGCGCCAGGACGACACCCGCGCGGTGCATCGTCAGCACCGCGAGCGGCAGAGCCACCACGAGCGCGACCGCCGCGTGCCCGATCGCCGCGCCGCGGATGCCGCCGATGTTGGCGCCCACGATCAGGCTGGGGATCAGCGCGACCGCCCAGCCGAGGTTGAGCCACATGGTGGCCTTCGTCGAGCCCATGGCGGCCAGGATGTCCACGACCAGCGCCGTCAGCATCCGCACGACCATGAGGATCGACAGGAAGCTCAACACGGCGGCGGCCGGTTCCCAGCGCGCGCCGTACAGGAAGGCGATCACCGCGGGCGCGAGCGTGCCCAGCAGGACGCCGACCGGCAGCACGATGGACAGCAGCAGCGGCACGGCCCGCTGCACGCCCTCGGAGACCGAGTCGCCGTCCTGCTCGGCGAGCCTGGAGAAGCTGGGCAGCGCGACGTAGCGCACCGCGGTACCCACGAGCCCGGGGACCCAGCTTGAGATGTTGAAGGCCAGCAGGTAGTAGCCAAGCTCCTTGGCGCCGAGGGCGTCACCGACGATGACGGAGTCGATGTTGAGCAGCACGCCCTCGATGCCGAGGGTGACGCACAGCGGCAGGCCGAAGACCAGCAGCTTCTTGGCCATGGCGCGATCGAGGCCGAAGCCGATCTTGACCCTGGCGTACAGGACGACCAGCACCCCGGTGACGACGGCGCCGAGGAGCTGGCCCCACGCGAAGCTGTAGGCCCCGGCGCCGTTGGCGGCCAGGGTGATGGCGACCGGCGCGGTCACCAGGAAACCGACCAGGTTGGCCTTGGTGAGCTTGTCCTGCTCGAACCTGCGCAGCAGCGCCGCGCTGCGCACCGCGGTCAGGCCGTAGACCAGGTTGACCGCGGTGAGGACCCGGATCACCCCGGTCGCGCTCTCGCTGCCCGACAACTCGGCGAAGTAGGGGGCGAAGATCCAGAAGATCACGTACAGGGCGGTGCTTGAGGTGATCGCAACGACCGTCGCCGTCGGCGCCATCTCCTCAAGCTTGCCCCGCCACTGCACCGTCGCCGCGATGATTCCGGCGTCGTTGATGTAGATGACGAACTGGCTCGCGGCCAGGGCGATGGCGTAGACGCCGAAGTCCTCGGGCACGAGCAGACGGGCGAGGACGAGGCTCATGGCGAACGAGCCCGCCTTCATCACCAGGTTGCCCAGCACGCTCCAGCGCAGGCCGCGACCGGCCTGGCGGCCGATCTCCCCCACCTGGGAGGCGGTCCTGTCCGCCGCGTCGTGGTCCTCGTCGACCACCGCGGGCCGCGCGCCCTGTGTGTCTTCCATTTCTTACCTTTCACCGTCCGCCCGCCGAACCGCCGCCACCCTCACAGGTCCGACGGATCAGACGGGCTCCTCGACCCGCTCAAGCCAGATCTCCCGCCAGAAGGGAACGAACTCCCGGGGGCAACTGACGTTGTACGCACCGGCGCAGACCACGCCCTCAAGCACGATGCAGGAGCTCTTCATCTCCAGCATCTCGCCGGTCCGCTCGTCCAGACACCGGTCGACCCGCGAAAGAACCCTCGCGGTCTGCCCGCAGTACCGGGCCATCTCCTCCTCGAAGCCAAGACCACGGTTGAGCAGGTCCTGGTTGAGGGTCTTGAGGATCTCCTGCTTGGACTTGATCCTGACCAGCTCACCCGGTTTCAGGTCCAGCGTCGCGTTCGGGGTCGCGCCGACCAGCGCGCCCTTGACGAAGCCCCAGCGCAGACCGCCCCTGATCAGCAACCATTTGGGCAGTGTGCGCTTGCTGCGCTCCTGGAACCTGTTGAAAACCCCGACGAAGAGCCCGCGCAACGAGAAGAAGACCCCCACGTTGCCGGTCCTGACGTCCATGACGTACTGCCGCATGTCCTTCAGCGGCAGGCAGGTCGGCGCCGCGCGCAGCAGCTCGGTCGCCTGGCAGGAGAACCGCTCCCCGCCGTCGGGCCCCGGCTCCTTCCTGGACGCCACCTCCAGGATGGGCAGCAGCTTGCGGCCCTGCGCCAGACCACCCGACTCCTTGGGAGGCTCCGGCGCCGGAGGGTCGTTGGGATCGACCCGCTTGAGCCAGGCCTCCTTCCAGTACATCAGGCAGGCCGTCTGGCACCCGCCGTGCGCCGACCCGTCACACCGCGCCCCCGCGAGGTGTACGGCGCGCTCCATCTTGCGCATGCCACTGCGGCTGATGGTGTCGCACAGCTTGTATGCGACCTTGTGCACCGTGAGCCGCTTCCCGCAGAAGGCCAGCATCTCCGGCATGAACGGAAGCTGGTCCAGCTCTCCCCTCTCGTCCAGCGTGGCCATGATCTCGGCCTCGCTCAGGACCTCAACCGTCTCCCCAACCCGGAGGTTGAGCACCCCGGGTTCCGTGACGGCCTGCAACCGCGTCATCTCCACTACTCCTTGAGGAGTCCTGCACCACGCAGGGCTTGTGCCGCTTCCGCCACGGTGGCGAAGGGCAGGTTTGACTGTTCCGCGATGTCAAGCAGGGTGTGCTCCCCGTCGGAGAGGTTCAGCACCCACAACATCGCCATCTGGGTCTGCTTGGTGTCGCTGCGCCCCCCCAGCGAGCCGTACAGGCCCCGCCGGCCGAGCTGCGGCTCGCCGTACGGGCTGAGATTGAGGTAGCGGCGGTTGCCTTCGAGCACCCGCGTCACCTCCCAGCAGGTCTCCAGCGTGTCGGCCATCGCCTCGGGCGAGACGAAGTCCGGGTTGTCGCCCGAGGTGTGGTACTCCGGGTATCCGGCGTACGGCGTCCTGGTGAGGGATCCCACGGGCAGGTTGAACCCGGGCGAGCAGTACTGCCGCTCGTCGTAGCCGTACGGGGAGAAGTCCACGACCGTGTGCTCGCGCCCCGAGGACCGCAGGACGTGGCGGACCGCCCTGTCGATCTCGGCGTCGGCACGCCTGCTGCGCTTGTAGGTCAGCGACCCGCTGTCGCCCGCGCAGGCCAGCACGAGACCGTGTTTGACCCGGTCCACACGCTCCCTGTTGCGCGCCAGCCAGGTGATCGCGCCGATGGTTCCCGGCGCGAAGACGAACCGGTAGGTGTAGTGCGGGTCGCTCTCCGCGAGCCGCCGGGCGAGACGGGTGGCGACCGCCACGCCCGCGAGATTGTCGTTGGCCAGTGAGGGATGACAGACGTGGCAGGAGATGATTACCTCGTCCGTGCTGCGCCCCGGCACGACGTGCTCGCCGTAGGTGAGGTGGCCGTCGGCGAGCGTCGAGTCGATCTTCACCTCGTACGGCCCCGGCCCCATCGCCGCCAGGGTGTTCTCCCGAAGGCAGAAACCCCAGGTCTCGGCGTAGTAGCTGGTGCGGTACGGAATCAGGTCCGGCTGGTCGGGCAGGGTGTGCAGGTGCCCGCGCAGCTCGTCGAGGGTCATGGTCGCCGAGACCGGCACGCTGTAGCCGACCACGTGCAGGTTCGACTCGGCGAAGTCGATCACCCTGTCGCCCGAGGCGTCCTTGACGTAGGCGTCGCGGATGTTCCACTCTCTGGGCACGGTCCAGTCGAGGACCTCGGTGCCGGTCGGCACCTCGCTGATCTCCAGCGGGATCTCCCCGGAGACGATCTCCAGCGTACGGCGCAGCCCGTCGCCGGTGATGCTCCTGCAGAGCGGGTAGAGCCGCTCGACCAGGGCGTGCATCTCACGGCCCTCGGTCTCGCGGCTCTCCCCTGCTGCCGTCTGGGGGACGTCAGTTGTCACCGACGCCCGCCTCACGCGGTCTCAGTGTCTCGTCAACCGTGCCGTCGGCGCTCCTGGCGGCCAGCCTGGCGAGCCGGGTGAAGCTGTTCCTGAACAGGTCCTCGGTCATCCCGAACCTCCGGTAGGCGTCCACCAGCTCGGCCGCGCCCGCCTTGACGCTCCAACTCGCCTCGTAGCCGGGCAGCGCGGCACGGATGCGGGAGAAGTCCACCCGGTAGGAACGCGGGTCGGCGCCCGCCTCACCGGTGATCACCAGCGTGGAGCCGGGAACCGCCTCGGCGACCTCGGCGGCGATGTCCGCGACGGTCACGTTGTTCTGCTCGGTGCCCACGTTGAACGCCCGGGAGTGCACGGCCTCCCTGGGGGCGGTCAGCGCCAGCACGAACGCCTCGGCGATGTCCTTGGCGTGGACCAGCGGACGCCACGGGGTGCCGTCGGACAGCACCCGCACCTCCCCGGTCAGCAGGGCGTGGCCGACCAGGTTGTTCAGCACGATGTCGGCGCGCAGCCGGGGCGAGAACCCGAACGCTGTCGCGTTGCGCATGAAGACCGGGGTGAAGTCGTCGTCGGCCAGCGCGGTCAGGTCGTCCTCGACCCTGACCTTGGACTCGGCGTACGGCGTGACCGGACGCAGCGGCGCCTCTTCCCCGACCAGCTCGTCGCCGCCCGAGGCGCCGTAGACGGAGCAGGTCGAGGCGTACAGGAACCTTCGTGCCCCGGCGTCGCGGGCCAGCCTGGCCAGGTGCACCGAGGCGTGGTGGTTGATGTCGTAGGTCAGCTCGGGCGCCAGCGACCCGAGCGGGTCGTTGGACAGGGCGGCCAGGTGGATGACCGCGTCGATCCCGGCCAGGTGCTCGGCGGTGACGTCACGCAGGTCGACCCGGTGTCCGGCGGGGTCGGCCGGCGCGGGTCCGAGCAGGCAGTCGGCGAACAGACCGGAGTCCAGGCCGATCACCTCGTGGCCCGCCTCGGCGAGTGCCGGGGCCATCACACTTCCCAGGTAGCCCTGGTGCCCGGTCAGCAGCACACGCATCCGGTTCATCCTCCAGCCAGGTCGAGAGTCAGCTTGCTTGTGTAGAACGCCTCCGCGTAGCGCGCTTGGCACTCGATGCCGCGGATGCGGGCCAGTCCCAGGAACGCCTCGCGGTCGTACCAGGGGCGTTGCCGTTGTGAGGGGTAGTGCTGTTGGAGCAGGGTCACCTTGGCCTCGGCCACCTCGGGCGTCAGCGGCTGGTAGACCGAGGGCCGCCCGAGGTCGCCGTCCCACTTGACGATCTCGTAGCCGAGCGCCTGGTGACCGCGGAAGGCGGTCGGCACCAGCTTGGCGAGGCCCCGGTGGTCCTGGTGGGCGTCGGCCGCGTTCGGGGCGAAGACCAGGTCGGGGTCGGTCCTGGAGCGCAGGTCCTCCACCGCGGCCTTGGCCTCCTCCCAGTTGGCGGGCAGCCGCCCGTCGGGCATCTTGAGCACGGTCAGCCGAAGGTCCGCCCCGGGGCAGAAGGCCGTCAGCGCCGCGTGCTCCTCCTCCTCACGCTCGGTGCCGCCGCCGGAGAGCACCAGGGCGTCGACCCTGAGACCGGGCCGCGCCGAGCAGAGGGTCAGCAGGCTACCGCCCGCGCCGATGGCGAGATCATCGCAGTGGGCGGCCAGCAGGACGACGCCGCCGACCGTGGGAGGACGGAAACCGATCATCGTGCCCGCACCGCCTGTTCACGTTCCCACAGCGCCCACGGCCGGTCGCCCCGGGAGTAGGCCTCGTCCAGGGCGATGCGCTCCTTGACCGTGTCGGTCGGCTTCCAGTAGCCCCGGTGCGGGTAGGCGAGCAGCCGTCCCCGCTTGGCCAGCTCCCCGCAGCCGTCGGCGACGAGGTCACCGCCGGGCGGGATGTGGTCGAAGACCTCCTGGCGGAGCACGAAGTAGCCGCCGTTGATCCACAGCGGCATGTCGCTGACCGGGGTGATCCCGCCGACCATGCCGTCCTCGCCGACCTCGATGCAGTGGAAGGTCTCCGCGGGCGGGACGACCATCATCGAGGCTCCGGCGCCCGAGGCGGTGAAGCGGTCCACGATCTCCGGCAGCGGCGCGTCGGTGAGCACGTCGGCGTAGTTCGCCAGGAAGATCTCGTCGCCGTCGAGGTGGTCGCGGACCCGGCGCAGCCGCTCACCGATCGGCGAGTCGATCCCGGTCTGCACGAACGAGATCGACCAGTCGGAGATGTCGGTGGACAGCAGCTTCACCTCGCCCCCGCGCAGGACGAAGTCGTTGGAGATCGTCTCCTGGTAGTTGAGGAAGAAGTCCTTGATGTGGTGCGCGCCGTACCCGAGGCAGAGGATGAACTCGGTGTGGCCGAAGTGGGCGTAGTAGCGCATCACATGCCAGATCAGCGGCCGGGGGCCGACGAGCTGCATCGGCTTGGGCACGTCGCCCGGGGTGCCGCTGCGCATCCGCGTGCCGTATCCGCCGCAGAAGAGGACGACCTTCACGGGTTCACCTCGACGATCTCCAGGTTCGGGATGGGGAAGACCAGGCGCCCGCCCCACTCGCCGACGTAGGAGAGCTGGGCGGTCAGTTCCTCGCGCAGGTTCCACGGCAGCACCAGCACGTAGTCGGGCCGGTCCTCGGCGATCCGCTCTGGCGCCGCGATCGGAACGCGCGTGCCGGGGGTGAACCTGCCGTGCTTGTACGGGTTGCGGTCCACGGTGTAACGCAGCAGGTCGGGGCGGATCCCGCAGTGGTTGAGCAGCGTGTTGCCCTTGCCGGGGGCGCCGTAGCCCACCACGGTCTTGCCCTGCTCGGCGGCCTCGACGAGGAACTTGAGCAGGTCCCGCCGCACCTTCGCGACCCGGGCGGCGAACTCGGCGTAGCCGGACAGCTCGTGCAGCCCGGCCGCCTTCTCGGCCGCGAGCACCTCGACCACCCGGGAGGTGGGCTCGCCCGCGACCTCCTGGGGACGCGCCCACAGCCGGATCGAGCCGCCGTGCGTGGGCAGCAGCTCCACGTCCACCAGCGCCAGCCCGCCGGAGGCGAGGGCGCGCTGCGCGGAGGCGACCGTGTAGTACTGGAAGTGCTCGTGGTAGATCGTGTCGTACTGGTTGAGCTCCATCAGCGTCAGCAGGTGCTGCACCTCGATGGAGACCCAGCCGTCGTCGGCCACGAGCGCGCGCAGCCCCTGGGTGAACCCGATGACGTCGGGGATGTGCGCGTAGACGTTGTTGGCGACCACCAGGTCGGCGGGACCGTGCTCGGCGCGCACCTCGGCTGCCGTCTCCGGGCCGAGGAAGGCCGTCACCGTCGGCACACCCTTGTCCCTGGCGGCCTGGCCGACGTTCTTGGACGGCTCGATGCCCAGGCAGCGGACACCGCGGTCGACGACGTGCCTGAGGAGGTAGCCGTCGTTGCTGGCCACCTCGACCACGAAGGAGTTCTCGTCGAGCCCGAGCCGCCCGGCCGCGCCGTCCACGAACCGCCTGGCGTGCTCCACCCACGAGGTGGAGTAGGAGGAGAAGTAGGCGTACTCGGTGAAGGTGTCCTCGGGCGTGATCAGCGGCGGGATCTGCGCCAGCCAGCACCCGGTGCACACCCTCAGGTGCAGCGGGTAGGTCGTCTCCGGCTCGTCGACCTGCTCCGCGGTCAGGAACAACTCGCAGGGCGGCGTCGCCCCGAGGTCGACCACGCTGGCAAGACTCGCTGACCCGCACAGGCGGCACGTTGTCATCAATACGCTCCCTCGCCGCGCGACGCGGCTCGACCGGTGACTTGCAAGATCGTTCCAATGAGGGCGAACCCTAGGATTTCGCCCAACGGTCCTGGGGTGTTACAGCGACGCGCTGTGTCATGCTTCCGCCCATGGAACCCCTGAGCATCGACGGAGCCTGGTGCCACACCCCGCGTGTCCACACCGACCCGCGTGGCGCCTTCCTGGAGACCTACCGCGCCCATGACCTGCGGGAGGCCGTCGGCCACGCGATCGACCTGGCCCAGGTCAACTGCTCGGTCTCCCGGCGCGGCGTCCTTCGCGGCATCCACTTCGCGGACGTTCCGCCCGGACAGGCGAAGTATGTCACGTGCCTGTCGGGGGCCATCCTCGACGTCGTCGTGGACATCCGCGTTGGTTCGCCCACCTTTGGCCAGTGGGAGACCGTCCGGCTCGACGAGGAGTCCCGGCGCGGCCTCTACGTCGCCGAGGGGCTGGGACACGGTTTCATGGCGCTCAGCGAGCAGGCCACGGTCTCCTACCTGTGCTCCGAGCCGTACGCCCCGGGGCACGAGCACGGGATCAACCCCCTGGACCCGGACCTGGGCATCGACTGGCCCACGGACCTGACCCCGCTCCTGTCCGAAAAGGACGCCGCCGCCCCCACCCTCAAGGAGGCCCTGGAGACCGGCCTGCTCCCGACCTACGAGGCGTGTGTGGCGTACTACCAAAAGCTCGCCGCCCGCGCCTGACCCGGTACTCGCGACGCCGAGCGTGAAGTGTTTGGCTTTACCGGTGCCGTGCGTGAGGAGTTTGGCTTGGGCGCGCCTGTGCTTGGACTGAGGAGCGAAGGAGCGCCAGCGGATGAGCGACGAGGGAAAGCACAGGCCCGCAGCGCCCAAGCCCTCGCGGCGCCGAAGGCGACGCAAAAACAACTCAACCACTGATCAGGACCTTTGAGCTTCTCAGGGCCTCTCGCCAGTCGCGCATCGGTGGCAGGCCCGCGGTGGTCCAGCGGTCGTGGCCCAGGACGCTGTAGGCGGGACGCGGCGCCGGGCGGGGGAACTCCGTCGAGGAGACCGGCCTGATCCGCTCGGGGTCGGCGCCGAGGAGCGTGAAGATCTCCCTGGCCAGTTCGTACCAGCTCGCCTGGCCCGAGCAGGTGGCGTGGTAGACGCCGGGTTCCGGGGTGATCCCGACAAGCTCGACGATCCTGGTGGCCAGGTCGCCCGCCCAGGTCGGCTGGCCGAGCTGGTCGTCCACGACGTCCAAGGCCGGTCTGGTCCTCTCCAGGCCCGCGATCGTGCTGACGAAGTTGCCGCCCGCCGCGCCGTACAGCCAGGCGGTTCGCAGGACGTAGCCGGTCTCCGGCAGCGTTTCGAGTACGGCGCGCTCCCCGGCGAGCTTGGTCCTGCCGTAGGCGTTGACCGGGCAGGTCGGCGCGTCCTCGGGATACGGCTCGACCGCGGTGCCGTCGAAGACGTAGTCGGTCGAGGGCTGGATCATGAGCGCGCCCACGTGCTTGCACGCCTCGGCCAGCGCCCGCACGCCGTGCCCGTTGACGGCCAGCGCCTCCCGCTCGTGCGTCTCGGCGTCGTCAACCGCCGTCCAGGCCGCGCAGTTGACCACGACGTCCGGTCCGTGCCCGGCGACCACGTCCCGTACGGCCCGCCCGTCACGCAGGTCGAGATCGTCCCTGGTGAGGGCGATGACCGACTCCCCCCGCGCGCGCAGCAGGCCGAGCAGTTCGGCCGCGAGCATGCCGGAGGCGCCGGTGACCAGCCATCGGCTCATCTGGTTTCCCCGGCGACTGCCCGTTCCTGGGCGATCTTCTCCTCGGCGGTCAGGTCCTGGGCCTCGGCGGCGGCCTTCCACCAGTCGGGGTTGTCGGCGTACCACCGGACGGTCGCGGCCAGACCCCGCTCGAACGGCACCGAGGGCCGGTAGCCGAGGGCCCGCAGCCGGGAGTCGTCCAGCGAGTAGCGGCGGTCGTGGCCCTTGCGGTCCTCGACGCGCTCGACCATGTCCCAGTCGGCGTCGCACGCCTCAAGCAGCAGGGTGGTGAGCTGGACGTTGGTCAGCTCCGCCGTACCGGCGATGTGGTAGACCTGCCCGGGTTCGCCGCGCTCGGCGACCAGCCTGATGCCCGCGCAGTGGTCGGCGACGTGGATCCAGTCCCTGACGTTGCCGCCGTCGCCGTACAGCGGCACCTTGCGCCCCTGCAGGAGGTTGGTGACGAACAGCGGGATGACCTTCTCCGGATACTGGTTGGGCCCGTAGTTGTTGCCGCAGCGCGTGATCGAGACCGGCAGCCCGTGGGTGATCGCGTAGGCCTGGGCGATCATGTCGCCCCCCGCCTTCGCCGCCGAGTACGGCGAGCGGGGCCGTAGCGGCGCGTCCTCGGCCCAGGAGCCGACGTCGATCGAGCCGTAGACCTCGTCTGTCGAGACCTGCACGACCCTGGGGGTCGAGGCTTCCAGACACGCCTGCATCAGGGTCTGCGTGCCCAGCACGTTCGTCCTGACGAACTCCCCGGCCCCCGATATGGACCGGTCCACATGTGATTCCGCGGCGAAGTTGACGACGACGTCGTGCCCGGGGACCACCTCGGCGAGCAGTTCGGCGTCACAGATGTCGCCGAGCACGAACGTGTGCGGGACGCCCCGCAGGTTCGCGGGGTTGCCCGCGTAGGTGAGCTTGTCGAGCACCGTCACCGAGACACCGTCCGCCACGAGCGTGCGAACGTAGTGGGAGCCGATGAATCCGGCCCCCCCGACGACCAGAACCTTCATGAGCTGATCTGCACCTTGCTGTGATCGCCCAGCACGAGGCGGTGGGCTCTGGGGGTGTTGGGGGCGGGGGTCACCTCGACGTCGTGACCGATGAGCGAGGCCTCGATCCGGGAGACCCCGGAGATCGACGACCTGGGCAGCACGATCGAGTACTCGATCTCGCTGCCGTCCACCACGCAGTCGGCGGCGATGGAGGTGAAGGGGCCGACGTAGCTGTCCACGATCCGCGCTCCGGCGCCGATGATCGCGGGGCCGACGATGCGGGAGCGTTCGACCACGGCCCCCGGTTCGACGACCACCCGGCCGATCAGTTCGCTGACGTCGTCAACGCGGCCTTCGAGGCGGGTTTCGAGGGATTCGAGCACCAGCCGGTTGACCTCCAGCATGTCGGTGACGTTGCCGGTGTCCTTCCAGTAGCCGGAGATCACGGACGACTCGACCCGGTGACCCCGTTCGATGAGCCACTGGATCGCGTCGGTGATCTCCAGTTCGCCACGCCACGACGGCTTCAGCTCGGCCACGGCCCGGTGGACCAGCGGGGTGAACAGGTAGACGCCGACGAGCGCGAGGTCGCTCTTCGGTTCGGCGGGCTTCTCCTCAAGTCCGACGACCCTGCCGTCCGCGTCGAGCTCGGCGACGCCGAACTGCCTGGGGTCGCCGACCTGGGTGAGCATGATCTGCGCGTCCGGCCTGTCGCTGGTGAACCTGCCGACGACGTCGCCGATGCCGCCGACGATGAAGTTGTCGCCGAGATACATGACGAAGTCGTCCTCGCCGAGATAGTCACGGGCGATCAACACCGCGTGCGCGAGTCCGAGTGGCGCCTGTTGCCGCAGGTAGGTGACCTGCAGGCCGAGATCTGAGCCGTCACCGACTGCCGCCTCGATCTCCGCCTGCGTGTCACCGACGACGATGCCGATCTCCGTGATCCCGGCCGCCGCGATGGCTTCGAGCCCGTAGAAGAGCACGGGCTTGTTGGCCACCGGGACGAGCTGTTTGGCCGAGGTGTGGGTGATGGGCCGGAGCCGGGTGCCCGACCCCCCGGCGAGCACGAGAGCTTTCACTGCTAGTAGGCCCCTTCTCCGCCGATGACGGCGCTCCAGGTCTTCCACAGGATCTGCAGGTCAAGGAAGAGCGACCAGTTCTCGACGTAGCGAAGGTCCAGCCGGACCGACTCCTCCCAGCTCAGGTCGGAGCGGCCGCTGACCTGCCACAGGCCGGTCATGCCGGGCTTGACGACCAGGCGGCGGCGCACGTCGGCACCGTACTGGGCGACCTCGCTCGGCAGCGGCGGGCGCGGGCCGACGAGGGACATCTCCCCGCGGACCACGTTGAGCAGTTGGGGCAGCTCGTCAAGGGAGTAACGCCGCAGGAACGCCCCCACGCGGGTGATCCTTGGATCGTTCCTCATCTTGAAGAGCACCCCGTCGAACTCGTTGCTCTGCTGGAGTTCGACCTTGCGGCGTTCGGCGTCGTTGACCATCGTGCGGAACTTCACGACGTCGAACTCCCTGCCGCCCCGACCCACCCTGACCTGCCGGAACAGTGCCGGCCCAGGGCTGGTCACCCTGATCAGCAGCGCGATGGTCAGCATCGGTACGGCGAGCAGCAGCAGTGCGAAGCCCGCCGCGGCCTTGTCGAACAGGCTCTTGGCGAGCTGCTTGGCGCCGTCGAACTCGGGATGCTCCACGTGCAGCAGCGGCATCCCGGCGACGGGACGGATGCTGATGCGTGGTCCCGCGACCTCCATGAGGGCGGGCGCGACGAACAGGTCGGTCCGCGCGTCCTCAAGGCCCCAGGCGATCCGGCGCAGCGCGACGCCGTCCAACTCGGGACAGGCCAGGATGGCCACGGCGTCGGCGTCCACCTTGGCGACGACCGCGGGGACGTCGCTGAAGCCGCCGAGCACGGGAATCCCGTCCACGTCCATGTCCTCGGGTCCTGAAGGCAGGCACGCGGCCGCCACGGTCATGCCGTGGTGGGGCTGCCTGCGCAGTTGCATCACCAGGTCGAGCACCGACTCGCGGTGGCCGACGGCCACCACCTGGCGCATGTATTCGCCGTGGGCGCGCCTGCGGTGGAGCCGCTTGCGCATCCAGTAGCGGAAGGCGATCGTGAGCACCAGCGCCAGGGGGAGCATGGCCATCACGAAACTTCTGGCGATCGTGGTCTGCGTGGCGTACGCACCGATCGCGACGGCGGCCGTCAGTCCGACCCCGCCGTCGAAAACCGCCCGGAACTCCTCTGTCCCCTCGCCGTGCGCACGCTTACGGTAGGCGCCGCCGATCGCCAGGAACAGGGGCCATACCAAGGCCAGACCGAGCCCGAACAGCGCCTCCGTCCTGGGGATGAAAGCGCCGAACCACAGTCGGACCCCGAGGACCGCCTCACATGCGACAACCGCGCACGCGAGATCACCGGCCAGCAAGATCCGTGCGTAGGATCGCGTCCAGATGCTTGGAGCGGTCCGCACCGAATTTTCGAGGAGCGTAGCAGCGGGCTCCTCTGTCCCCACTCTCATACCACCCCACCCAGATGCCCCATCGTTACCAGGTAACGGGACGCGCATCTCATTTCATTGGTTGACAGCTTTCCCGAATGCACCAGGAGCGTGGAAACCCACTGAAATCCTAGTGATCATCCCTGGGCAGGGGAATACAGCCTTACTGTCCACTACTGGCCGAAGAGGGACAGAGAGAGCACCTTGACGGAACGGTCCATACGTGCACGATTACCACCTGGTTGGCTTGGGGCGTGCCGGACCCGTACGACGGTCAGTCGTACTCGAAGTCGGGCAACGGGCTGGGAGGATCGGGACTACGCCAAACCACCACGTGACCCTCACCGAGGCCTTCGACAGCCTCACCGAGCCGCTCCACGTCGAAGTCAGGCAGGTACCGCAGGCGCGCAAGGAAGGTGGTGTCAGTCGCCGACTTGGGCACCACACACCCCTGACCACCTCGGTCAAGCAAAATGTACAGTATGTCCGACTCGGTTTCCGAGTCCCCCTCCACACGAACTTCGACGACGTCTTCCCAGGCGAGGGCGTCAACGCTGCCGTCAGCGTAGTGACGGGCCACGCCCTCCTCGGTGACGTACACGTAGGAGTCCGGCACTGAATTGCCGTGCATGGCCGCGATTGTGACGACTACCGGGCGCCCGGTGCAAGCCTCATTCGCCCCAGCCGTGATCGAGGTGCGCGGCCACCGCCCGCCTCGCCTCCTCCGGAGAACCTTTACCAATCGCGTCGAGCAGCTCCCGGTGCTCGGCCACCAGCACCTCCCGGTCGGGATAGACCGCGCGCAGCCGTACCAGACCAAGGCGCGTCTCCGCGGCGAGCGAGCCGTACAGGCGTTCGAGACGCGGACTGCCGACCGCCACGACCAGCGCCTGGTGCAGCGCCATGTGCTCGGCGACCATCTCCGACCAGGGAGCCTCGGCGGGCAGCGCGGCCATCCTGCCCAGCGCCGCGTCCGCCTCCGCGACCCTGCGTCCGGCGAGCGTGCTCGCCATCAGGTCCTCAAGCGGACGCCTCACGAACATCAGGTCGTCCAGGTCGGCCACGGTCACCTCGACGACCTGCGCGCTGCGGTGCCGCTCCCGCCTGAGCAACCCCTCGTGCACGAGTACGGCGAGCGCCTCCCTGACCGTTGGCCGGGCGACGCCGTACAGCGCGGAGAGTTCCTGCTCGGGCAGCGAGGTGCCCGGGGAGATCTCCCCGGAGAGCACCCGCCCGCGCAGGGCGTCGGCGAGGGCGTTCACGGCGGAGACGGGGCGCAGGGGAACGGTCACGCCGACGACCCTAACGCCGCCCCGCGCTCGGGAAGGGCGACCACCACCAGGCTCACGCCCAGCAGGGCCAGGCCGCAGGCCGACAGGAACGTGAGCCGCTCCCCGAGCACCACGACGCCGAGCAGCGCGGCCACCGCGGGCTCGGCCAGGGAGAGGGTCGCCGCGGTGGCCACCGGCGTCACCCGCAGGCCCCTGCCGTACAGGACGTAGGCGAACGCGGTGGAGACGCAGCCGAGGTAGACGGCGGTGACCAGCCCGCGCGGCTCCGCCAGCCAGGCCGTCCCCGTCCACAGCAGCACGGGCAGCATCACCAGGGCCGCCCCGCCGAACATCGCGGCCATCACCACGTCAGACGGGACCCCGGTGGCGATCACCCTGGCCGCGCTCACCGCGTAGAACGCGTACAGGAACCCGCCGAGCAGCGCGATCAGCACCCCGTCGAGCCGCACCTGCCCACCCCCACCGGTCAGTACGGCACAGCCCGCCACCGCCGCCGCGGTCGCCGCCGCCCAGCGCCCCGACGGCGCACGCCCGTCGAGCAGCCAGGTCAGCAGGCCGGTGAAGACGGGTCCGCTGCCGATGGCGACCACGGTTCCCACGGCAACCCCGGTCCTGTCGACCGCGGCGAAGAAACAGAGCTGGTAGGCGGCCACGGCCAGGGCGGCGAGCGGAAGCTGACCTCCCCGGGGCAGCCGGGGCAGGAGCCTGCGGGCGGCGACCACCAGCACCAGCCCCCCGATGACCAGGCGGGCGGCGGCCAGGGACACGGGATCGACCCCGGCGGCGAGCATCCCCACGGTGCCCGCGGTCCCCCAGAGCATGGCTGCGGCGACGACGGCGAACTTCATTCGGACATTGTCTGACAACTAGACAATGTCTGTCGAATCCTTGCCGCCCACCACACGCCCCCGACCGTTTTTCCTGACGTGCTCACGGGTAGCTTGGGCAGGTGACACCTCGGGGAACCGCCGCACTCATCGCGTCCGCAGCGCTGTCCTTGGTGATGTCGCTGTCCGGATGCACCGCCGTCGAGCAGACCGCCGGTGCCCGCAGCGCCCCCGCCGCCACGACCCCGACCAAGCGCCCAAGCCCGCAGGCCCAGGGCACGCTGCCCACCAGGGCACTCGCGGCGCTGCCCCCAGAGGCCGCCGCCACCTGGCGGCTCATCCAGCGGGGCGGCCCCTTCCCCTACCCCCGTGACGGCGTGGTCTTCCAGAACCGGGAACGCCGCCTGCCCATCAGGGAGCGCGGCTACTACCACGAGTACACCGTCCCGACCCCGGGCAGCCGCGACCGGGGAGCCCGACGCCTGATCAGCGGCGACGGAACCCGGGAGCTCTACTACACCGGCGACCATTACCGGACTTTCGTCATCGTCGACGTACGGAGGTGACCGACGTTGCCCAGGGGAACGTTCGAGGAGGGACCGGCCGCCCAGGAGACCCTGCGCACCCTGCGGGCCATCCGTGGCGAGCAGGACCCGGGGGTCGCGCGGGCGACGGAGATCGTCGAGACACCCTCGGGAGCGCCGAAGGTCTCCAGGATCACCGAGGTCCCCGAGGTGCCCGGCGTCGCCGAAGAGGTGGAGACCGAACACGGCGACGCCTTCGCGCACCGGGTCGACGGCTCGGGGATCACCACCTCCGCCGAGGCCATGTCGGCCATCGCCGACGCCCTGTCGTTCCCCGACTACTTCGGCCACAATCTCGACGCGCTCTACGACTCCCTCACCGACCTGGAGTGGCTGCCCGCGGGTGAACACCTGCTGGTCTGGACCCGCTCCTCGGTCCTCCGCGAAGCCGACCCCGCCGCCTTCGAGGGCATCCGGTCCGTCCTCGTCGACGCCGTCGCCGACGACACCCCCTCTCCCGCCTACCTCTCGGTCCTGCTCCCGGACTCCTGACCGGGAGCTATGAGGGCGTCGATGTCGGTCTGTCGGTAGCGGCGCTGCCCGCTCGGCGTCCTGATCGAGGGAATCTTCCCGGTGAGGGACCACCTGTTGACGGTCTTGGGGTCCACACCGAAGATATGGGCGACTTCACCGGGGGTGAGCAGCCGGTCGGTGGTCTCTCCTGTGGCGAAGGTCCCGTCGGGGCTGACGGCCTTCTTTGTCTTGTACGGCATGCGTGGCCTTCAGTAGCGGAGGTTGTGGAGGATCTTGTCGTGGTGTGCCAGGGCGCTGACCAACCGGCGCAGGCTGGTACGGCCCAGCACGTCCCGGGCTCCGGCCTTTCGCTGGTCGGGGCGGAGTGGGTAGTAGCGGATGGCCCACCATCGGGGAAGGCCGGGCAGGTCGTGCTGTTCGTAGCGCCAGCCGGGGTGGGTGCTGATAAGCACGTTGATCACGCGTTGCTCGTATTCGTCCTCGGTCATGGTCGTCCCTGTTCCGGGCGTGTTCGGGGGTGTTCCAGCACGTCCGGGCGTGTTCCGGGCGTGTTCCAGGGGTGGGAGTCAAGAGCGGGTGCCCGGCCCCGAGCCGGGGAGCACGGGCCGGGCACCCTGGAGGAGGACCGGCCCCGTGTCCCGGGGCCGGTGCGCGAGACGGCTCCCCCTTCCCCAACACGTCCTGTCATGTCCCGACGTGTGTGGGAGCCGCCTTGCGAGGGTGTGCGGCTCAGACCCCTCCAGACTGAGCCGCACGTTCATGAGGTACGGCAGGCATGAGTTCCGCCGCCCGCCGTACGGGCTTCAAGAGCGCAGCAACCTGCGCAGTCCGACAGGCCGCTGACCAGCTCGAACGGTCCGGGCGGTGGCGGCAGCCTGGAGACCATGGGCGGTCCGAGCCTGAAGAGCACGGGCAACGGCCACGGCCCGGATACTCGGCGGCACCACCGGGGACGTCTGGGCGGCCAGCTTGCGGTCCAACTCCTCAACCGACTCAGCCCGCACCAGCAGCACCTTCTTGGGCTCCGGCCTGCTGCGGTAGGCGCTCCACAGCCCGGTCGCCGAGTTGTGGAACACGAGCCAGTCGGGGTGGGCCTGTTGCACGGCGTCGCAACTTCGACGTGCGACACCGAACGCTGGACCCGGTGACGTGAGGCGTGGCATCATGCCGCCCTCCCCAACTGATCTTCGGCGGGCGGCATGTGGAGGATCAGCAGCGTCTCGGCCTCCCGCATCCGCTGCTCCAACCCTTCGGCGGTGTCGTCACTGAGGATCACCGGTTGCGGGGAAGGCCAGGCACACAGACCGAAGAACCGCCGCTCACTCAGGCTGTAGAGCACCGCCCACCCAGAGCACGCCTGGTCGAGCACCTCAGCCTCAGCCCGAGCAGGGCCATCCCACACCCGCCGATACACCGGGATGTGAGCCTGCCCATCACGGTGGCGCCCACCGGGCCGGGAGCGCCCGATCACGTCGTCACCTCCTTGGCCACCGCGTCACGGGCCTTCTCCTCCTGCGTGGCGACGGCGGCCTGAACCTCCTCGAAGGTGTCGGCGTCCACCGCCGGTTCCACCCCGGCCCGCAGTGCCGTACGCGGAAAGGCCCGGTTGCGGATGGCCCAGTACCGCCCGGTGTCACTGACGATCAGGCGCCATCCCGGGATCGCCTGGTTCGCAGATCTGGCGTTCTCCATGGGGCTCACTCCTTTGTGATCAGGGACCCGTCCAGGCGCCACGGGTGCCGGGTGGTCAACGCGCATCAGGGAGCGACCTCTCGCAGCACGAACATGATTCGGTCGGTCACGTCGATGAGATTGGTGACTGGCCCGATGAGTCCGCCCCACGCCCACAGGAAGGCACTGTCCTGGCACACGACCTCGTCGTGCATCTCCGCCTCGGCGGGGTTGCGCACGCGCAGAACCGGCTGTTGCGCGGTGCCGAGAACGTCGGCGGCCCATGAGCGGCCGATGAGTTCGGCGCGTAGCCGCTCAAGGTGGAAGGTGGCGTCGGTCCCCATGGACACGGAACGTAGCCAGACGAGAACAGCCGGAGTTCACAGGTGTGAACTCCGGCTGGATTGGCCGGATGCGGTCAGTGCGGGATGCCCATACGGGCGGCCATGCCCCGAACCTCCCGCCCCAGAGCGGCGGACAGCGGACGGCCAAGAAGATGAAGCACCGTCTCCTGCACGACAGGGTTGTTGCGGATGATCTGAGGAGCGATGTGCTCAGCCTTCCTCAACTCGGTGACCGCGCCTGGAAGCTCACCCTTCAGATGGGCGAACGCCCGCCCACGGTCGGCGTGGAAGACCGCGCGCCGCTCCTTGTTCGGCATCGACCCGAGCACCACCCCGGACGAGACCTGGACGGCCTGACCGTAGTCACCGTGCTCCATGGCGATGGCGATGCCCCACAGGGCCACGTTGGTGGGGCCGAAGGTGCCGAACGCGTTCTGACGCTCGCCCAGCCGTACCGCCACACTCCGCGCCTCGGCCAGGTGGTCTGCGGCGAGAGTGGGCCTGCTGATGGCCGCCGCCGACAGCGCCGCCGTCAGGTGCAGCATGCCGTACAGCTCGCCCGCGTCCCTCGACCTGCTGTGCGGCTCAAGGCGGTCGGCGGCGGCCGAGGCGATCCGCAGAGGCCGATCCCAGTCGCCCTTCGGCATGGCCCTCGCCCGCAGGTAGGCCGCGTAGGCGGTCGTCAGGGGCTCATCCAGCAGCGTGGCCGCCTCGTTCGCCCTTGCCGCCGCGAGATAGGCCAGGTCCGGATGTCCGAGCGCCTTCAGGGTCGTCACCCCGGTTTCGTGGCACGCCTCAACCAACAACCTCAGCGCGCGACGACGATCCGCCTCGCCTCCTGTGGCCACGTGCCAGTGCAACTCGTCGATGACAGGAGCCACGAGTTGCGCGCGGCTCACGTAATCTGCGGAGTCCCGCATATCGGCTATTTCGCCAAAAAGGACGTTATGCAGGGCATCGAGAGGGCGCGCCTGATCCGTGGCCGGGTCGTCAAGAGTGTTACCGGTCAGGGCCGCGCGCAGGACGGGCACAACCCTGTGCGGACCGGACTGCTCAGGATCCCTGCCAAGGTGGGGGGCGCCCACGAGTTCGGTTTCCGAGACCCGCAGGGCCGAGGCCAGCGCGGCGATATGAGAACGGCGGTCGAGAATGCGCTGTCCGCGCTCAGCCATCGACAGAAAACTCTTACTCAGCCCGGCCTGTCCGGCGAGCTGCTCCAGGCTCATCCTCCGCCAGCGGCGCAGCGCCCTCAGCCGGGCTCCGATGGTGGCTTGATCGTCATACACCCAGCACCTCCGGGAGTGTCAACACCTCCCTCAGGCTACGGCCCACACCCTTCACCACGGGGCGACAATGCCTTCTCGACCAAGGAAACCGCTCAGGAGAGACCACACTCTGGACAATCCGGCCAGAGAGAAACGTCCTCATCGTGGATGGTGCCACCTGCGTGGTCCAAAGTCCTCATCGCCCCCGTGAGATCGGAGCCGTGGTCGTCGACGTGGACGACGCCCCGCACATCGTCAACGCCCAGGCCAACATATATCTCTGAAGGTTGTTCCTCGTTGTTAGCTTGTGCTGGTTACTGAGGAGAAAAACGGTCAGATGATTAGCGTAGAGCGAGCCGTACGTGCTGATGTGCCGATCCTTGCTGAGCTGATCGGTGAGATCGAGGCGTATTACGGCGGCACCCCTTCGAATGATGAGTACGCCGACCAGATCACCGCACTGCTCTTCGGGACGCATCCGGTCGCTCATGTCCTGTTGGCACGGGCAGAGGACCGCCAGGTGCTCGGAATGGCCTCCTACTCGTTTCTGTGGCCTGCGGCCGGAGCCGAGGCGTCGCTGTATCTGAAAGAACTGTTCGTCCGGCCCGATGCCCGCAAGCGGGGTGTGGGACGTGCGCTGATGGATGCACTCGGGCAGGCCGCCGCAGAGACGGGGTGTTCGCGCGTGGAGTGGACCGCCGATCATGACAACCCTGCCGCTCTGGCGTTCTACGCCGCGTTGGGTGCCCAACCGCACAACGGGAAGATCTTCTACCGCGTACAACAGCCAGGAGGAGCGGCTTCCCTCTGACACCTTGACGAAGGGATCGGCACACCCAGGTGCGCTCGGCCCCCACAGCCAGCGCCCTACATCGCTACCTGACAGGCGGCCCGGACTCCTGGAACTGACCACGGCTAAGAAGTTTCCCGAGATTGCAGATGTGTGCGTGCGGCGTCGATTTCGGTTCGTGCCGCATCTCCGTGAACGGCCTGCTCACGCAGCAACCTGAAGATCTTCAGGAAGGTGGCGATCTCTTCCGGGCGCTCGGTCTGGTACAGCCCGGTCCACTGCTCGCACCGGACCAGGCGGTCGTCATAGATGTAGAAGCCACCGCCTGGCCACATGTCCTTCCTGGTCTGGCCCAGCGGGATGACGCCAAACGAGACATTGGGCAGGCGCGTGGCCGTCACGAGGAAGTCGTACTGGGCCTTCATGGTCTCCTGGTCGCCAAACACCGTGTACAGCGCTGTCGCTTCGACGACGAACGAGAACCGCGTGATTCCTGACGTCAGGACCCTAAGCCGATTCAGCCGACCTTCAACGGCTGTGTCCAGGTCGTCCCGCATTCCGTGGAACCGCGCGATGGGATCGAGTAAGGCTCGGATGTAGTGATGAGCCTGGAGGAAGCCAGGGATGGCCATCGGCTCATATACCTGGATCAACGTGCTCTGCTCGTACAGCGGTCGGTTGCGCTCGGACTGGTGCCTGAAGCCCGCGCGCAGTACTCGGCGGTGCTCCAGCCACGTCTGCCCAACTTCACGATGAGCCGCGATCAGCTCGGGTATCTGTGCCTCCGCCGAGCACGCCCGGCACCATGCGCGTATGTCACCCTCTGTGGGGTTCTGCCGGGCGTGCTCGATACGAGAGACCTTGGACGGGTGCATACCCGTCGCTGCGGCAAGCTGACGCCCGCTGAGTCGAGCGTCCAGGCGTAGATCCCTCAAGCGAAGGGCGAATGCCTTGCGCGCTGCTTGTCCTGACATGTGTGGCAGCGATCAGGTCGACCGGTACTCGCCGTGCGGGATCGCCAAAGGCCAGAGCCCGGCGAAGATGTCGGCGCAGAACTTCACCACATTCGGCTCCGACGAAGCCTGAATCGTCACCTCGCGCATGAAGCACTGATGCTCGGAGAGCGGCTCGGAGACGACGCACGCACGGCGGTAGACCTTGCCTGCCGCGACTCCCACCCTCACCTCGTCGCACCACGGCTTGAGAAACCTGGACACCTCTTCGCGATCACCGGCACGCCACCGTGCGAACAGCTCGGCGTCAACGCCGTAGTTGTCCCTGGCCTCAAGGTGGAGCGCCTCACGGCTGACGCCGGGAATCAACGCTCGGCGTTCAGCCAGGGATACCAAGTCCATACCTCTCCCTCACGTAGGTTCGGGCGATCACGTCCATGAAGTCATCGGTTGTCTCGCCGAGTCCTTCGTGCGGGGCCAGCGCTCGGGCCTGTGACCTCAGGCCTGAATGATCCACGTGCGCCTACTCGTGCGGGTACAAGCTTCGGGCACTGGTCTTCCTGGACGGAATCAGGATCCTTGAGGATGAAGGTAGGAGTGAGAGGCAAGGTGTCGTCAGGAGATTGCATGAGATTGCGGCCTCCAGAACGTGGATTGCCTGGGGTTTCCCAGCGCCACCCGCCCTGCCCATCAGGTCAAGCCCCTTTGACCGTAGGTCGCTCATCACCCTGAAGGGTTCGCAACGTGACCTCCGGCGCGTCGGTCAGGTCGATGAGGTCGGAGGCGCTCATCGCACTTGGAAGATCACGATCAAGCACCTGGACACAGCCCCAATAGCCGCCGTGTGCGGAAGACGCCGAAGGCGAGATGGACGCTCCCGGCCTGGGCGCTGGTATTCGTCCTGCCGACGGTGATCACGCGGCAGGTGGGTGAGATCCGGCGCCTGGGAAGTTCGTGTGAGGGGCCGGGTGTCAGAGGGGCGCCCGTGGGGGCGTCAGGCGTTGGGGATCAGGGCGGCTTCTGTTCGGCGGACGGCTCTGGCGACCGATTTGGCGGTCGCCACGCAGTGGGCGCAGAAGTCGCCGTTTCTGCCTGGTTCGCAGGTGCAGTGCCAGCGTAGGTCCTCGTCGACGATCTGGAACCGTACGCACGCGGCGTCGTCGTCGACCTCCGCGGTGATCAGCGTCGGGCAGAACCTGACGAGCTGGACCGCGTCGGCCCTCTCCAGGTCACCGCCGCGAGCCAGCGCCTCCTGTGACGCGATCTTCGCTTCGAAGCCGATCAGTCTCGCGATGTCATCCACCGTGGATCGCCTCCCCCTTTGCCAATGTGGACGTGCCCGAGAAGCCAGAGGTTCCCGTTTCGGAGAAAACTCTATATTTCCCGAAATACGGTTAACTTTCGCCTTCGGCGCTGTTCATCAAGTGTTGGTATGGCGCCCACCCCGGCACCCGCGCCTCCGCCCCGCCCAGGTTGTCAAGGACGGATATTACAGCTATCGACAAAACCCGCTAAAGCGCGAAATTTCCTGCCGCACAGGCTACCCCCACCCGCCACCGCACTTCACCCGACCCACCCGATCAGTCGCACGGCCAGTCGCACGACCCACCCGATCAGTCCGTGGCCAGCCGGGCGTGCCGTTCCACGTCGTGCCGTACGCCCCCGTAGTTCAGCTTGGCCCGCTCGACCCCCTCGGACGGGAAGCCCGCCCGCGTCGCCACCGCGCACGAGGCCGGGTTGTTCATCCGATGCCCGAGTTCGAGGCGGAACAGCCCCCGCTCGGCGAACGCCCAGCGCGCCAGTTTGGTGAGGGCCGCGACCGCGACGCCCCTGCCCCTGGCCCGTGGAACCGTCCAGTAGGACACCCAGCCGGTGTCGTGCGCGTCGATGTTGCTCACCGCGACGTTGCCGACCACCTGGCCGCCGGACACGACCGCGAACGCGTGGGCGTCGTCACGGAAGCCCCACGTCCCCATCCATTCGAGCGCCGCCCTGTGCGTGTCGATCGGCCGCGCCGCCTGGTCGGCCATGTCCGGCGCCCCGAACGCGTCGATCACGACCCCCACGTCACCCGGGCCCCAGCCGCGCAACTCCACCTCAATCATGCCGTGCAGGGTATTTCTCCCCGGCCTCCCCCGAAAGGGTGCCTTTCGAAGCTCGCGTGTCAGGAGGTAGATCTACCGAAGGCTGGGCACTCAGGCTCCTATGAGCGACGAGTCTGAGAGCTACGCGTCCGATGGCTCCGAGGACGAGGTTCTCGGCCGGCCCAGGACCATGGGGGAGATAGCGGTGAACCTGGCGGTGAGCGAGGCGCTCGCCAGCCACGGTCACCATGCCCTGGTCAACGCGCACGAGACCGCGGCCTCCAACCACGAACTGATGGCCAGGGAGGGGGTCGGCGACGTGGCCGAACACCTCGACCTGGCCCAGTGGCACCGATGGTGCGCGGTCGTCGAGGATCAGTTGGCCGACGAGGCCGACCGCCGTACTCCCGGCAGACGGACCGACCACTGACCCGGGGGGCATCAGGTGGCGAAGCGGTAGATGTCCCTGGACCAGCCGTTGTGGTAGGAGCAGACCCCCGGCAGGCCGCCGGACATGCTGACCTTCCCGTCATTGCACATCACCAGGTAACCCTCACCTTTGGGGAAGTTGTCGATGCAGTCGAACACCAGGCAGGCCTCCGTGGCGGGGGCGTACACCCTGGCGCCCGTGGCGCAGAAGGTGAAGCCGTAGGCGTTGGCGGGCGCCCCGCACAGCGTGTCCTCGGTCCCCGGCGCGGGACCCGCCACGGGCGCGGGAGCCGTGACCGTGGCTGTGACGGTCGCCGTGACGGTGACCGTTTCCCGAACCGTCTCCCTGACCGTCACGGTCACCGTCGGAACCGGGACAGGCGCGGGCACGGGAGCGGCGGGTACGGCGGGCGGGGTGGTCGCCGAGACGCCGGGGGCGCCGCTTTTGCGGTAGGAGCCGGTGCCGAGATACCGCTCCTGCCACCCAGTCATCCCCGCGCCCACGGTCAGGGCGACGGGGACCGTACGGCATGTGCTCGCCGCGCAGACGCGCTGCTTCACGGTGAACCGCCTGGCGGTGCCGTACGCGCTGGTCACCCGGGCCGACAGGTAGGACTTCCCGCCCACCTTCAGCAGCGAGGTCTTCACCGTCACCTTGCCCGGAGCCGCGGCGGCCGTCCGCACGCTCGCCACCCGCACGCCCGTGTCCGGACTCGCCGATCCGCTTGACTCGGCGAGCATCCCGAAGGCCGCCAGAACTGCCACGGCGCCACCGGCAATCAGCGCGAAAATTCTCATATCACCACGAATGTTCTGTTCATCGAGGTTTCACAAAACGACAATTCCCGCCACTTATATCACGCTTTGTAGCGCTTTTTTGCCAAACCGGTTAGACCTCAGGAATGAGGCGTTCGACGGCGCGTTCGACCAGCTCACGCGCCTGTTCCTCGCCGAAGACGTCGGGCAGCGTGAGCCGTTCCACGATCAGCCAGTTCATGGCCAGATAGAGCAGGGTCACCGCCGTCGCGTCACCCGGCAGCCCCGAGCTCAGGTGATAGTCGACGTTGTCGTCGACGTCCTTCCTGATCCTCGGGGTGAGTACGGCGCGCAACCCGGGCCTGCGGGTCGCCTCAAGGCGCAGTTCGAGCAGGGCCAGATAACCGGCGCGGTAGGCGCTGACCCGCCCGACCACCTCGTGCATGAGCTGGAGCACCTTCTCACGGTCACGAGGCCCCTCAAGGCTCCTGGCCATGGTCTCGGGGTCCGGCGTGAGGCGCTCGTAGACGTGTGTGCCCGCCTGGGTGAGCAGGTCGTCGCGGTTGGCGAAGTAGTTGGAGGCCGTCCCCCCGGGCACCCCCGCCTGGGCGTCCACGGCGCGGAAGGTCAGCCCACGCGCGCCCTCGCGGGCCAGCACGTCGATGGCGGCGTCGAGCAACGCGGCCCGTCTTGCCTGGTTCTGTCGCATCTCGGTTGACACCACTCCAGATGTAGTACTACGTTCAAACCACTTCAGTCATAGTACTTCAATCGGAGTGAACATATGCGAAAGCTCGTCTACTACGTCGGCGTCAGCATCGACGGCTACATCGCGGGCCCCGGCGGCGAGTTCGACTTCTACCCCGTGCCCGACGACATGGTGACGTGGATGGCCACCGACTATCCGGAGACCTTCTTCGTCCACAGCCGCACGCAGCTCGGCCTCGACACGCCGAACAGGCATTTCGGCACGGTCCTGATGGGACGCGGCGCCTATCAGCCCGGTCTCGACGCCGGTGTCGCCAGCCCCTACCCGCATCTGGAGCAGTACGTCGTCTCGACCACCATCCCGGAGATCGCCGACCCCGAGGTCAATCTCGTCCCCGGCGACCCCCTGTCGCTGGTGCGCGCGCTGAAGAAGGAGGACGGCCTGGACATCTGGCTGTGCGGGGGCGGAAAGCTGGCGGGCACCCTGCTCCCGGAGATCGACGAACTGGTCGTCAAGAGCTACCCCGTGGTCGCGGGCGTGGGCATCTCCGCCTTCACCGGCGCGTTCTCCCCCACCCTCTTCACCCGGACCACCAGCCGCTCCTTCAGCAACGGCTCAACCGTCACGTGGTACGGCAGGGCCTGACGCGCGGGCCAGGAAGAGAGCCCGCTCCCGCTCGTTGCGGGTCAGCGCGGCGGCCCGCCCGAACTCCGCCCGCGCCTCCTCGGCGCGGCCGAGCCGCCCAAGCAGATCTCCCCGTACGGCGGGCAGCTGCGGATAGTCCCTGAGCGCGCGTTCCCCGGCCAGCCCGTCCACGATCTCCAGGCCCCTGGCCGGGCCGTACGCCATGGAGACCGCGACCGCGCGGTTCAGCTCGACGACCGGGGAGGGCGCCACGTGGGCCAGCACCCGGTAGAGCGCGGCGATCCGCTCCCAGTCGGTGTCCTCGGCACGGAGGGCACGGGCGTGACAGGCGGCGATGGCCGCCTGCAGGCCGTACGGACCGAGGGTGCCGAGCGCCTCGGCCCGGCCGAGCGCCTCCAGGCCACGACGGATGAGCAGCCGGTCCCACAGCCGTCTGTCCTGGTCCAGCAGGAGCACCGGCTCACCGTCGGGCCCCGTCCGCGCGCCGAGACGGGACGCCTGGATCTCCATGAGCGCGACCAGGCCGTGCGCCTCCGGCTCCCCCGGCATGAGACCGGCCGCGAGCCTGCCCAGGCGCAGCGCCTCCTCACACAGCGCCGGACGCGTCCAGTCGCCGCCTCCGGTCGCCGCGTAGCCCTCGTTGAAGATCAGATAGATCACCTCAAGGACCGACGAGAGCCGCTCGGCCATCTCGGCGGGCTCGGGCATCTCGATCCGCACCCGCCGTTCGGTGAGGGTCCGCTTGGCCCGGGAGACGCGCTGCCCGACGGTCGGCTCGGGCACCAGGAAGGCCCGCGCGATCTCCCGCGTCGTCAGCCCGCCGAGCAGGCGCAGGGTGAGCGCGAGCCGTCCCTCGGTGGGCAGCACGGGGTGGCAGGCGGTGAAGAGCAGCCGCAGGACGTCGTCCCCGATGGGGTCGTCGAGGACGACGTCCCGCTCCTGGCGGGCCTCCAGGTCCCGGGCGACCTCTTCGAGCTTGCGGTCGTAGCGGGTCCTGCGGCGCAGCAGGTCGATCGCCCGGTGCTTGGCGGTGAGCGTGATCCAGGCGCCGGGATTGTCGGGAACGCCGGTCTCCGGCCACCGTTCGAGCGCGATGACCAGGGCGTCCTGCGCCAGCTCCTCGGCGAGGCCGACGTCGCCGACCATCCGGGCGAGCCCTGCGACGACCCTGGCGGACTCCATCCGCCAGACCGCCTCGACCACCCGGCGAACATCACCGCCCGTCATGACTCAGGCCAGGGCGGCGAAGTCCTCGGGGCCGAGGACACGCAGGACGTCCGCCTCCCCCTCCCAACCGGCCCACAGGTCCCGGTGGAGCCGCAGGAAGCGGGCGGCCCACTCGACGGCCTCCTCCTTCGAGCCGACCTGGTAGAGGGCATAGCTGATCAACTCCTTCGTCTCGGCGAACGGGCCGTCGGTGACGCTCAGCCGCCCACCGGCCAGCTCGACCCGCGTCCCCTGCGCGCTCGGCGCCAGCCCCGCAGTGTCGAGCAGGACGCCCGCGCCGGTGGCCTCCTCGCCCAGTTTGGCGATGGCCTCCATCAGCTCGGCGGGCGGCGGGGTCTGCGGCTGCTCGTTCAGCCTGAGGACGATCAGGTACCGCATGGTGTGTCTCCTTCGATCCGGGCCGCTCATCCGGCCTTCTGACCATGCTTCGAACGAGCCGAACCGCTTTCGACACCCTTTTTATGATTTTTCAGGATTTTTTCGTGTCCCAGAACCTGACCTCCGGGTGGCGCTTCGAGGGGCCGTCGAGCAGCGGCCGCGCCCGCCCACGGAGGTGGAGGTCGAAGAAGGCTCCCACGTACCTACGGGTGATCTCCAGCGCGCGGGCTCCGGTGATCCCCCTGTCGATGTCGCCGCCGAGCTGCTCCATGAGGAGGGTGTGGTCGGTGTAGGTGCCGTGGGTCGCCCTGTCGACGGTGATCCAGCGCTTCCCCCCGGTCATCCGCCGCCACTCCCGCGCCCACGTGGGGTCGCCGCCGTCGGGACCGTTCTTGTCCTCGCCAACCAGGAGGAACGGCCGGGAGAGCCCACGGGCGGGGATCGGCGCCCAGAAGGTGCCGTCCATGTTGACCCCGGCGTCGATCCTGCGGTCTTCGAGCATCGTCCAGGTGGTGGCGGCGCCGCCGACGGAGTGACCCGCCATCCCGATCCGGGAACTGTCGATCACCCGGGCGTCCTTCCACGCGGGACGCGGGCCGGTCAGCCGGTCGAGCACGAACGAGACGTCCGCCGCCCTGGTCCTGGTCGACTTCTCGCCGAACGCGGCATCGGGCTTGGCCTTGTAGACGGTGCAGGTCTCGGTGTGGCCGTCGGGGAAGGTCGTCGCCGTCTCGTGCGTGTGGTCGATGCCCGCGACCACGTATCCCCTGCTGGCCAGGTCCTCGGCCAGGGCTGTCAGCGAACTGCGGGGCAGGCTGAAACCGGGCGAGAGCACCACGAGGGGAAGGCCGTGCCCCGCCACGGGGGCGTTGAGGACCGCGTTGGTCCGCGTCCCGCTCAGCGCCTCGGGGGGCACCCCCTTGGCGCCCTGCTCCTCAAGCAGCAGCGCCGCCTCCTGGAGGTCGTCATGTACGGTGCCGTGCTCCCCCGGTGCGTCCGGGTGGGATACCAGAGTGCCGGGTCCTCTGCTCGGCCACCCAGGGATCGGGGCGGGTGGCGTCCTCCAGGTGCAGGGCGGTCGTGCCGACGCCGTACGGCCCGGTCGGCGCGGGCAGGGCGAGCGCGGGTGTCTCCGCCGGGGTCGCCATGGCCGTGGCCGGGGTGGCGAGGGCGAGCAGGACTGCGGCGGTCAGGGCGCCGCGGATGACTGGTCCGCTGATCGGTTCGCTCATACGAGGCATCCTCGTGACGCCCCGCCGTACCCCACATCGCCCGAAAGTCGGCTCGTCACGTGCGACTTCCAGAGCTGGCGGTACGGCGGGAGTCGCACGCGTGCTTACCGGGAGGTGAGCAACTGACATGAGAGTGGGTACTTGAGGAATCCCCCGCCCGGGACCAGCATCGAACACGTCCCCGCCGGCAGGACGCCTCTCACTTCTCGATCTCCTGGAACGGATGACGATGACTCACGACCACCGCGTCCCGGTGACGGTTCTCGGCCTGGGGCCGATGGGCCAGGCGCTGGCGGGCGCCTTCCTCGACAACGGCCACCCCACAACCGTGTGGAACCGTACGGCAGGCAAGGCGGATGACCTGGTCGCCAGGGGCGCGACCAGGGCGGACACCCCCGCGCTGGCGGTCGAGGCCGCCCCGCTGACGGTCGTCTGCGTGATCGACTACGACGCCGTGCACGCGATCGTCGAACCCGCCGCGGGGGCGCTCAGGGGCAGGACCCTGGTCAACCTCACCGCGGACACGCCGGAGCGCGCCCGCGGGACCGCCGCCTGGGCCGAGGAGAACGGCGTGCGCTACCTCGACGGCGCCATCATGACCCCCACGGAGACCATCGGGGGCCCCGAGGCCGTCGTCCTGTACAGCGGGCGCGAGGACGCCTATCTGGAGCATCGCGCGACGCTGGAGGCGCTGGGCGCGGGCGGTGTCTACCTGGGCGAGGAACCGGGACGGGCGGCCTCCTACGACGTCGCCCTGCTCGACCTGTTCTGGACGTCGATGAGCGGTCTGGTCCACGCCTTCGCGCTGGCCTCGGCCGAGGGCGTCCCGGCGAGGGACCTGGCCCCGTTCGCCAGGGGGATCGGCTCACTGCTGCCCATCGTCATCGACGACTTCGCCCGCAACGTCGACAAGGGCGACCACGCCGCCGACACCTCGGCGCTGGTGTCGGCCCTGGCGGGAATGGACCACATCGCCCACGCCTCCCGCGCCAGGGGACTGGACACGGGGGTGATCGACGCGGCCAGGGCGGTAGCCCGAAGGGCCGTCGAAGCCGGTCACGGCGCCGACTCCTTCTCCCGCCTCACCGAAACCATCGCCGCCCCCACCTCCCCCGCCTGAGCAGCCCGTACGGCCCGCGGATCCCACCCGATCCAACCAGCACGCCGTACGGCCAGGGCTGGTCATGGGAACAAGCCCCCAACCAGCCCTACCTGGGCGAGCCGTACCGACCAGAACGGGCAAAGCCGGTCGCGGGGATCTGCCGCCCAACCGGCCCGGCTGAGCACGCCGTACGGCCAGAGCAGTCGAAGCCGGTCCCTGCCCTGAGCGAGCCGTACCGACCAGGACGGTCAAGGCCAGTCACGCGGACAGCTCTCCCACCTGACGGATCCAGCCGGTCACCGAACGGCCAAAGCCGACCTCTACCCTGAGCGCGCCGTACCAGCCAGAACTGGCGAGGCCGGTCACGCGGACAGCTCTCCCACCTGACGGATCCAGCCGGTTGCCGTACGGCCAAAGCCGATCTCTACCCTGAGCGCGCCATACCAGCCAGAACGGGCGAGGCCGGTCACGCGGGGACGACCTGCTCCCGCCTGACCGGCCCGGTCGCGCGTGCCGTACCCGTCAGCCGAAAGGTCCTCGGCCGTTGCGGCCCGTGTCGTTCTCGCGGCCGTGGTTGCCCCAACCGCCTCGGCCGTTGTCGTCCTGCCAGACGTCGCCGGGACCGTCGTCGTCCTCGTCCGGCGGCGGCGCGGGCTGGCAGCTCTGGCCACAACCGCCGAACCGCGAGGTGTTGATCGGGGTGAACTTGGTCGGCGGGATGCCCTTCAGCGCCGCCAGCATCGTGTCCTTCCAGATCGGCCCGGAGATGCTGGCACCGACGACCGAGCCGTAGTACTGGCCGCCGATGGTGACACCGTTCAGCTTGTGGCTCTGCGAGCCGCGCGGGTCACCGATGCTGACGGCGCCCGCCAGGTCGGGGGTGAACCCGGCGAACCAGGCCGTGGCGTAGCTGTCGGTGGTGCCGGTCTTGCCCGCCGCGTCACGGCCGATGCCGCCGACCCCCCGCATGGTGCCCTTGGTGAACACGCCGGAAAGCACGTCGGCTGCCGCGTCGGCGACCTCGGGGTCGAGAACCTGACGGCACTTGGGCTTGTAGGTGGTGACCTTGCCGTCGCGGTCGGTGATCTGGGAGATCGCCATCGGCGCGCAGTACTTCCCCCTGGCGCCGATCGCGGCGTAGGCGTTGGCCACGGTCACCGGGTCCATCTCGTTGATGCCGAGGGTGAAGGTCTCGTACTCCTGGAGCTTGTTCCCGTCGGAGCGGTGGATGCCGAGCGACTTGGCGGTCTTGACCACGTCGCAGAGACCGACGCGCTGTTCGAGCGTCATGAAGAAGGTGTTGACCGAGCCCCAGGTGCCCGTCTGCAGGGTCCGCCAGCCGGGGGCGCCCTCGTCGTTGGTGACGGTGTGGTTCGGGTCCCCGATGCTCTCGCCCGCGCAGTTCTTGAACGACGCGTAGCCGGGGGCCGTGTAGCCCGCGCCGACGTTGAAGCCGTCGTTGACCTTCATGCCCTTGCTCAGCGCGGTGATCAGGGTGAAGGTCTTGAAGGTCGATCCGGCCTGGAAGCCGATGCCGCCGCCGTGCGCGGCGTCGGCGACGACGTTGTAGGCCATCTCGTGCTTGTCGGCGTCCCCGCCGTACGGTCTGCTGGCGGCCATGGCCTTGATGGCTCCGGTGCCCGGCTGGACCAGCGCCTCCGCGGCGACCGGGTTGTCCGAGGCGTAGACCCACTTCTTGATCGCCTTGTCCGCGGCGGCCTGCATCCCGGCGTCGAGCGTGGTCTTGATCGTCAGGCCGCCCCGGTTGAGGAACTTCACCCGGTCTGCGGCCTTCTTCCCGAAGTCCGGATTTTTCAGGATTTCGTTGCGGACGTAGATGCAGAAGTACGGATACTTGCTGGACTCACAGCCGCCGGGGAGCTTCGTGCCCTTGTAACCGAGCCCGGTGGCCTTCGCCTTGTCGGCGTCCTCCTTGGAGACCTTGCCGAGCTCGGCCATCCGGTCGAGCACGACGTTGCGCCGCTTCAGCAGCCGCTCGCGCTGCTTCTTGCCCAGGTTGGGGTCGGTGGCGTTGGGGTCCTGTACGGCACCGGCCAGCGTCGCCGCCTGAGCCAGGGAGAGCGCGTCCGCCCTGACGCCGAAGAACCGCTTGGCCGCCGCCTCGACGCCGTAGGCGCCCGCGCCGAAGTAGGCGATGTTCAGATACTTCGCCAGGATCTGGTCCTTGGTGTACTTCTTCTCGACCGCCATGGCGTAGCGCAGCTCCTTGAGCTTGCGCGCGTAGCTGGCCTCAAGCGCCTTGTTCTTGTCGGCCTCGGTGTCGGCCGCGTTGAGCAGCACCTGCTTGACGTACTGCTGGGTGATGCTGGAACCACCCTGGGCGACCCCGCCCGCCTGCAGGTTCCTGGCGAGCGCCCGGATCGTGCCCTCGATGTCGATCGGACCGTGCTCGTAGAAGCGGTAGTCCTCGATCGAGATGATGGCAGTCTTCATGATCGGAGCGATCTGGTCGAGCTCGACGACCTCGCGGTACTGCTCGTAGAACCGGGCGATCGGCTTGCCCTTGGCGTCCTCGACGACCGTGACCTCGGCCGGGGGCGGCTCGACGAGCTCCTCGGGCGCGAGGTTGATCTCGTTGGTCGCCGAGATGAGTCCGAAGCCCGCGCCGCCTACCGCCGGTAACGCGAGTCCCGCGACCACCGCGCCCGCCGCCACCCCGACCCCGGCCAGCATGGCGATCTTCGACAGGACGCTCGACTGCTTCTCACCCGGTTCCTGCATGCCCCCAAGCCTATGGCGCCTCACGAACCTCCTCGGCCACCAAAAGAAAACCCACCCCTGACGAAAGACAGGGACGTCCCCTGACTTCGGGCTCCTGACCTGGGATTTCGCGGTGCCTAACGTGACCTTCGCCAACGAGACGATCGGAGCACGCCATGTCGTGTAACAGAACCCCAACCTGGAAAACGGCACTTCTCACGGCCATGGTCCTCCTGACCATGACGGTCGCCGCCCCGCTGCCCGCCCAGGCGGAGCCGTACGGCACGGCGGTCCAGCGGGTCGTGTCCGGCTTCGCCGCCAGGTCCGGCTATCCGGGCGTCGCCGTGGCGATCACGCGGGGTGACCGGGTGCTCTACACGGGAGGCTACGGCCACGACTCCTCGGGCGCCCCGGTGACCGCGACGACGCCGATGCCGGTCGCCTCGGTCAGCAAGTCCTTCACCGCGCTCGCCGTGGTACGGCTGGCCGAGGAGGGCAAGGTGGTGCTGGACGCCCCGGTTCGGGACTATCTGCCCGGCTTCCACCTCGCCGACCTCCGGGGGACGCGGATCACCGTACGGCAACTGCTGAACCAGACCTCCGGGCTCAGCGACGCCACCTTCCCCGAGAAGAGCCTGCCGCAGCCCGGCTCCCCCGAGGAGGCCGTGGTCCGGGCCGGGACGGCGACGCTGGCCACCGAACCGGGCACCCGGCACCGCTACACGAACACCAACTACCACCTCGCCGCCCGGCTGGTCGAGGTCGTCACGGGTGAGCCGTTCTCCGAGCACCTGCGGCGGCACGTGTTCGGTCCCATCGGCATGCGTTCGACGACCACGATCGCCCAGACCCCGCGTGACCTGCCCTCCGGCGTGCGCGAGGGACACCTCTACGCCTACGGGCTCTCGCTTCCGGCCGCCGAGCCCAAGCGGTTCGTCGGCGGCTCCGACGGCGTGATCACCACCGCCGAGGACATGGCCACCTGGCTCATCACACAGAACAACGGGGGCATGGCCCCCAACGGCACCCGGCTGCTGTCCGCGGCGGGCGTGCGGGCCACGCACACCTCCTCAGACCGGCGCTGGACGTACGGCCTCGGCTGGGACACTGACACGAAGGGACGGATCGGCCACAGCGGCGTCTGGTTCACCTACACCGCCCACCAACTGCTGCTTCCCGGCGGGTACGGCATCGCGGTCATGGGCAACAGCGGCATCGGACTCGGCAACGAGGGCATCGGCGCGCTGGCGGACGAACTGGCCGCCCTGGTGACCGGTGGCACGGCGGAAACGGATCCCCCGCTGCGGCTGATCATCGACCTGGCGCTGGCCTGCCTCACCCTGTTGAGCCTGGTCCTCGGCGTACGCAACCTGCGGCACGTCCGGCGCTGGGCGGAGCGGTTCGCCTCCCGGCCCCGGTGGCGGCTCGTCCCGAGGCTGCTGCCCAGGGTGTTTCCCCTGGTCCTGCTGGTCTTCCTGCCCCGGCTGCTGGGCACGCTCGCGGGGGGTGGGCGGGACATCACCTATCTGCAGCTTCTCTACTACTCGGCCCCGCTGGTCGTCTGGACGGCGGTCGCGGCCCTGGTGAACCTCGCCGTGCTGACCTCCAGGATCGTCACCCTTGTCCGGCTCCGCCGTACTTCCCCGGCCCGGATAGTGTCGGTGCCATGACCCGCCTGCCCGTCCCTCCGTGGGCGTCGGTGCTGCTCGTGGGGTTGCTGGCCGTCATCGCCCTGTCCGGTGAACTGTCCGGGTGGACGCTGGCCGCCGCCCTGCTCGTCCCCGTCGCCGGTGCCGTGTCGCTGGGGCCGTACCCGACGGTCGCGCTCTGGATATGCGCGGTGGCGAGCGTCACCGTGGCGCTGAGCATGACCGACAGCGTCCCGGTGTGGAGCAGCGCGCTCTGCGCGTCCCTCTTCGTGATCAGCCTGCTGGCGGGGCGGAGGGCGCCGAAGGTGGCTCCCGCGCTGGGCGCGTGCGCGGCCGGGGTGGCGCTCGACGTCGTGTTCGGCGTGGCCCTGGGTGAGGTGTGGGGGGTGGGGGTGCTGCTGCTCGGCCTGACGGTCGCGCTGCCGTGGATGCTCGGCCGCTCCACGTACCAGCAGGCCGAGCTGGTCACGGTCACCGCGGAACGGGCCAGGCTCCAGGAGCGCGCCCGGATCGCCCACGACATGCACGACACGCTCGGCCACGAACTGAGCCTGCTCGCGTTACGCGCCGGAGCCCTGGAGATGGCTCCCGACCTGGACGAACGCCACCGTGAGGCCGCCGCGAAGCTGCGCGAGAGCGCCGGGCTCGCGACCGAGCGCCTGGCCGAGGTCCTCACCCTGCTGCGCGACGGCGGCCCCGCGCCGCTCCTCCCCGCAGGCAGCGTGGAGGCCCTCGTCGAGCGGGCCGCGGGCGCGGGCCTGCCGGTCTCCCTCGAATGGCACGGCGTACGGCACCTGCCGCCCCCGACGAGCGAGCTCGCCCACCGCGTCGTCCAGGAGGCCCTCACCAACGCCGCCAAACACGCCCCGGGCGAACCCGTGCGGGTCCGCCTGGCCACCTCCGACGACACGACGGTGGTCACCGTCGTCAACCCCCTCCCCCATCGCGTACGGCGAGGCACCGGGGCGGGTTCGGGCCTGCCCACGCTCCGGGAACACGTCCCCCAGCACGGCGGCACCTTCCAGGCCGGACCCCGGGGCCGGGAGTTCGAGGTCGTGGCCACACTGCCACACGCGGAGCAATCGTGACCGAAGCCGTCGCGGCCCTACGCGGGAGAACCATGATCAGAGTGCTGCTGGCCGACGATGACGAGATGGTCAGGGCCGGGGTCGGCGCCATCCTCGCCACGGACCCGGGCATCAAGGTGGTGGCCGAGGCCGGAGACGGGCGGGAGGCCGTCGAGCTGGCCCTCACGCACCGGCCCGACGTCGCCCTGCTCGACATCCGCATGCCCCGCCTCGACGGTCTCGCCGCCGCCATCGAGATCATCCGTACGGCTCCCGCGGTCGCCGTGGCCATCCTCACGACCTTCGGCGAGGACGCCTACCTGACCAGGGCGCTCGACGACGGTGTACGCGGCTTCCTGCTCAAGTCGGGCAACCCCCGCGAGCTGATCGCCGGGGTCCACGCGGTCGCCGGGGGCGGCGCCTACCTGTCGCCGAGGATGGCCGCGCGGGTGATCGGGGAGCTCCGCTCGCCCCGGCTCGGCCGCGCGGTGACGGCCCGTGGCAGGGTCGAGGCGCTCACCGAGCGGGAGCGCGACGTGCTCGCCCTGCTCGGCGCCGGGCTGTCGAACGCCCAGATCGCCAGGCGGCTCGGCCTCGTCGAGGGCACGGTCAAGGGGCACGTCAGCGCGATCCTCACCCGTCTCGACCTGCGCAACCGGGTCCAGGCGGCCGTCCTCGCCCACGAGGCGGGCCTGGTCACGGAGTGACCTTCCCCTTCGCCTCCCTGGCGCGGAAGGCCGCGGTCTTGACGCGGTTCTGGCACGCGGTGCCGCAGAAGCGGCGGGTGCCGTTGCGGGAGACGTCCACGTAGACGCGGTCGCAGTGCGGTGCCGTACAGACCCCGAGGCGGTCGCGGAAGTCGCCGCCCAGCACGATCGCCAGACCGGTGGCACAGCTAGCCCCCCAGTCGGCAGCCATAGTCCCGTCGGGGCCGTGGAAGTGCAGGTGCCAGGGTTCGCCGTCGTGCCGCTGGAGTGAGGGCCGGGCGCGCGTCTCGGTGAGCAGGTCGTTGACCTTCAGGGCGGCGGCGTCGATGTCCTCGGCCGCGACGGCCTCGAACACCTCGCGCAGCCTGGCCGCGATCCCGGCCAGTTCGGCGGCCTCGTTCTCGGTGAGTTTCGCCTGGTCCGGGTATCCGGCACCCCGCAGCGCCTCGGTCCCCGCGACGGCGAGGTCACGGGGGCGCGGGAAGGGACGGCCCCGCCGCTCCCCCGGGGACAGCGCGTTGACCAGTGCGACCGCGACGCGGACGACCCCATCGGTGTGACTGTTGAAATCCACTTGACCAGTTACATCCTCGCGTTCTAGCTTGTAACTGTTGAAAGCATAGACGACAGTCACAAGGAGGCCGGTGTGCTCACCCACGATGTCGCACATGAGTGGATCACGCGCTGGGACCGTCAGCAGGAGGGCTACCTACCCGACCGTGAGGAGCGTTTCACCGCGCTGATCGACGCCGTGGAGGCGGCGGGCCGCCCGGATCCGCTCGTCATCGACCTCGGCTGCGGACCGGGTTCACTGGCCGCCCGGCTCCTGGAACGCCTTCCCGAGGCGAGGGTGGTCGCAATCGACGCCGACCCGCTGCTGCTCGGCCTCGGCAGGGCCGCCTACCCCGACCCGCGCCTCAGGTTCGTCTCTCTCGACCTGCGCGTCCCCGGCTGGAGCGACCAACTCGGCCTGGACGGCCCCGCCGACGCCGCGGTGAGCACCACGGCGCTGCACTGGATCTCCCCGCAGGACATCGCGAAGGTGTATGCCGAGGTGGCGACCGTCCTCTGCCCCGGTGGGCTCCTGCTCAACGGCGACCACATGGAGACCGAGGACACCACCCCGGCCCTGTCGCGTCTCGAACTCGCCGTGCACGACCGGGAGGCCGCGCGCAGGTTCGCCGGGAACCACCCCGAGGACTGGCGTCAGTGGTGGGACGCGGTCGCCGCCGCCCCCGCCTTCACCGAACTCAACGCCACCCGCGCCACCGCGGGCGCCGACCACCACGGCTCGGAGTCCCCGCTGCTGTCCACGCACGTCAACGCGCTCCTGGACGCGGGCTTCGTCGAGGTCGGCTGCCTGTGGCAGCGCGGCAACAACCGCCTGCTGTGCGGCATCCGCGGCTGACCTTCCCCTCCGCCAGGCGGCGAGGGGCTCAGATCTCGGGCTGCCCCTCGTCGACCCGGTGGACATCCGTCCAGGTGGCACCGCACCCGCAGCGGTAGTCCTCGACCAGTTCCCCACTCTCGGTGACGGCCAGGCCGCCGCTGACACGGACGTGAACGTGAATGCTCATGGGACTCACCTCGGGTCTTCAGGTCCCCCAGAGATCCTCAAGCAGATTCCCAAACAAGGACAAAGGGGATAAACAACACGAATATCCCCACAATACCCACCCTTGACAGTCCCCTGACCTGCCGATTCGCTCTCCCACCCCCGCGAGAGCCGTACAACCGAAATCGCCCTGTCCAACCCCACCTGGACCGTGGCCGCTTTCGGATTCAGCCCCACACGACCGAGCTTGCCCCCATCGGCGGCGCGATCCAGTCTCTCCGTTTCCCCTGTCAAGGGCGTGAACTCAGCCCCGCACGACCAGGCTTGCCCCCTATCCGGCAGCGCGACCTAGCCCCACACGACCGAGCTTGTCCCCCATCGGCAGCGCGACCCAGTCCTGCATGGGCCGTGGGTCCAGCCCCACACGACCGGACTTGTCCTTCCTGCTCAGGCCCCGTTTCCCCGCCGGGGACATGGGCTCAGTCCCCGTTGAGGACCTGGGTCACCCACTCCAGCGATCCCGTGTCGAGCACCTCGTCCGCCAGTCGCTTGGCCGAGGGCGTCCGCAGCGCGGCGAGCGAGCTGTCGATCCACGGTTGGACGTTCTGGTATCCCTGCTCGCGGTACTCGACCGCCTGGACCAGGCATTCGAGCTTGTCGGCGTCGCGGGCGCAGACGGCCTCAAGGCTCGTCTTCTCCTCGTACTCGGCGACGGCACCGCTCACCACCTCCGCCACGACCTCGGGCACCCCGCTCACCTGGTCGGCCGTGACCTCCTCGTTCGACGCCGGCTTCAGGTAGCGCTTGCCGAGGTAGGGGATGTCGGTGATCCGCGTCTCCTGGGTGTCGTGGAACAGGCTCATGAACGCGGCCCGCTCGGGATTCGCGCCCTCCAGCGCCGCGATCACGCTCGCGATGACCGCCGCCCTGAACGAGTGGTCCGCGATACTCTCGGGATCACGCACCCCGGCGACCAGCCATCCTGTGCGCCGGTACCGCTTGAGCAACCCCATCTCGTACAGCAGCCCCGCCAGCCCCGTCATTTCCTCCGCCATGGACCCCACCCCCTTCTCAGGATCGTAGACGCCCTCCTCCCCAACCCTCGGAAACCACGACGAAGGGTAGGAACAGATGGCGCCCGTCGAAAGGACCGTGGAGCGATGGAAGAAGACCTCTACGCGCGGGTCGTCGACGACTTCGTCGAGGCGGCCAACACCGTTGACCCCGAGCGTCGCACCACCCTCCTGAGCCGCGCGCTCTCCGCCGACGTCGTCTTCTGGAACCCCCTGGGCCGCGGCGTCGGCCGCGAAGCCGTCAACGACTTCATCACCGAGGTCGTCCACGGCCACCCCGAAGGCCCGGGCCGCCTCATCAGAACAACCGACGTGGACGCCCCAGGAGAATGGGCGAGATTCGGCTGGCGCTACGAGTCACCCACCGGCGAACCCATCCTGTCCGGCACAGACGTCGTCCACCTGACGCCCAACGGCGACATAGACCAAATAATCATCTTCGCCGGCACCCTGACCTGATTCGGCCTCCAAGAAGAGAGCACCGGGTCCGACATCCCATCTCATCGCTTCAGCAAAGTTGTTTCCCTGATATCCACGACGTCTGCTCCACCTACCATGCGGTGTGCGATTATCGCACCATGAGCACCCTTGACTGGAGCGAGATCGGAGAGCGAGTCCGCGAGGCGCGACTGGCCATGCGACTGTCACAGGAACAGCTTGCCCTGGAAATTGATCTTGACAGAACCATGGTCAGCAAGATCGAAGCCGGTTCAAGGCGGCTCGACGCACTGGAACTCGCCCGGCTGGCCCGTGCGCTCGACATGCCCATCGGGCACTTCCTGAACGCGCCGCCGACGGTTATGTCCCACCGCACGCCTCTGGCCGAGGACACGGTGTCGGACGCCACCAAGGCCTCCTATCGCATCGACAGCGCGCTGGCCGCGTGGATCCGTGAGATCCGCATGCTCATGTCGTTAGGCGTGCTCAGTCCGAAGCCGATCAAGCGGTATACCGGCAGAGTTGACAGGCCTGCCGCCGCGGTGGAGGCCGCCAGGTGGCTCAGAAACGATCTCCACCTGGGAACCGCCGCCATCGAGTCCCTGGCTGATCTGTGCGAGCGATGTGGTCAGTACATCCTGGTGACGGATCTGCCAGGAGACGGAGCATCGGCGGTGGACGGCGACGTGGCGGCGGCGGTGGTGAGCCTCAACGGTGATCCCGGTCGACGGCGCAGCACCGCGGCTCACGAACTCGGTCATCTGATACTTGGCGACGAGTACTCAACGGACATAGGGATCAGCGCCTCCAGGATGGAACGCGAAGCGGTGATAGACGCCTTCGCGGCAGAACTCCTCCTGCCTGTCGAGGCTGTCCGCCAAGCCTTCAGGGTGAAGGAATCAACCCGATCAGCCCTGGTAGGGCTCGCGGCGGAATATCGAACCTCCTGGAGTCTCGCGCTACGGCAGGCCCGGACCGCCAAACTGATCACTCCAACCGAGGAAAAAGGCCTTCGATCCTGCCTACCGACCCTCGCGGAGTTCAGAGACTCCCTGGGTTGGTCACCTCAGCCGGACCTCAACACCATTCGCGTCCCCCCGAGTTTCGCGCACGCCGTGATGACGGCGTACCGGAAGGGCCGGATCACCGGTGAACGGGCTCTGGAACTGATGCACGGGCAGCTTGAAAGCGCGGCGGATCTGCCACCCAGGCCCGAAGAGGATGATGCTCCATGAGCGTGACCGGAGCGGACGGGCCACTACCCCCGCTCGTCGCGGACGCCATGGTCATTCACCACTTCGCCAAAGCCGACCGCCTCGACGTTCTCGGCGCCTGCGTCTCCACGCTGACCACCACACACATCGTGGCGAAGGAGGTCGACAAGTACAGCGACCAGTACCCGTCACTGAGATCGACCGCCGACCTGGAATGGCTACGGGTTCTCCCGCAGGACACCGACGAGGAACTGATCGCCTTCGGGCAGTGGGCCAACCTGCTGGGTGCCGACGAGCACAACGTGGGAGAGGCCAGCGTCTTCACCGCCGCCGAGATTCATGGTCTTGTCGCCATCACGGATGATCGTGACGCGACCAGAGTGGGCCGAGCGCAGGGGCTGGAGATACACGGAACGGTGTGGTTCCTGACCCGGCTGCACCGGCTCGGCAAAATGACGCTCGTGGAGATCTGCGGCCATGTGGACACCCTCAGATCCACAGGAATGCGCCTCCCCTGCACCGGAAACGAGCTCCCGGACTGGGCGTCAAGGCGCGGACTCCTGTAGGGCGTTGCCGAGCATCCGGCGATCGGCCCCCGCCCCAGGTCGGTGGGCGAAACCGCTGATCGCCGCCGTGGGGGTGGCGGCGGCGATCAGGGGATTGGGAAGCGTCAGCCGGTGAAGGTCACCGTGCCGTACTGGTAGCGGGTCTTGCCGTTCTCGTCGCCGTTGTGGGAGCGGCCGACGAGGACCCGGTTGTAGCCCGCCTGCGCGTTGTGGTTGCTCTCCTTGTACTCACCGCTCCAGGACAGGTTGGTCAGCCGTACCTGACGGCCCTGCCAGTACAGGGCGCCGGTGCGGTAGCGCGTCATACCGTTCTCGTCGCCGGTGTGCCACCTGCCGACGAGCGCCTGGTCCGTCGGAGCGCTGTAGTTGGACTTGCTCTCCCGCTGGGTGGAGGTCCAGTCGCCTGAGTGCACCTCGACCTGCTCGCCGTTGATGAAGATCCAGCTGCAGTAGTACGTGGTCCAGGCGTTCTCGTCACCGTTGTGCGACCGGCCGGTGAGCACCTGGTTCGCCGGACAGGTGAAGGCGTCCGCCCGCTCCAGCACCGTCTCCTGGTAGATGCGCTCGACCTTGATCGTCACCGCCGCGGCCGAGGCGGGAGAGGCCACGGTCATCGCCGCCACCGCGGCAACGGCCGCCACCAGGGGTACGGCCTTGCCGTACGTCCTCGTCTTCATCTTCTTCGGTTCCCTTCCGCGTACGTCCAAAGGTGGTCAGCCCTCGAAGGTCACGAGGGCGTGCTGGTAGCGGGTCTTGCCGTTCTCGTCACCACTGTGCGAACGGCCGACGAGGACCCGGTTGTAGTCCGCCTGGAAGGTGTGCTTGCTCTCCTTGTGGTCACCGCTCCAGGTGGTGGCGGTCAGCCGTACCGGGCGGCCCTGCCAGGACAGCGTGGCGGCGCGGTATCTCGTCGTACCGTTCTCGTCGCCGGTGTGCGAACGGCCGACGAGCGCCTGGTCCGCCGGGGCGCTGTAGCTGGACCTGCTCTCCTTCTGACCGGGGCTCCAGTCGCCGATGGACACCCGGACCTGCTCGCCGTTGATGAAGATCCAGCTGCAGTGGTACGTGGTCCAGGCGTTCTCGTCGCCGTTGTGCGTGCGGCCGGTGAGCACCTGGTTCGTCGGGCAGGTGAACTGCGTGTTCCACTCCGGCACGATCTCGGAGTAGGCCCGCTCGACCCTGATCGTCACCGCCGCCGAGGCGGGAGAGGCCACGGTCATCGCCGCAACCGCGGCGGCCGCCACCGCCACGGACATGGCCTTGCCGTACGTCCTCATCTTCATCTCCATCGGTTCCCTTCCGCGTGTGGATCACATTCAGAGAGGCGGCGCGCTGAAGATCAAAGTGTGGTCGTGGGGCATGGCGAAGATCGTCCCCCTGGGAGGTGATCCGGTGGTCCCGCTCGCGGCCTACCGAGGATCCCCCTGGCTGTTGACGACGGCGCCGGAGGCCGTCAGCGTCCCGGCATCTGGGTCGGCATCCCCGGGTGACGCAGCGCGATGACGGTGCCCCGCACGATCGCCTCCTTGTAGGCGGCGGCCACCCGCCCGGTGAGCACCATCTCGACCGGGCTGTCGTTCCCGCGGACGAACTGGATCAGACCGTCGTGGCGGCCGAGGCTGACGCACTGGTTGGCGTACCGGAAACGCACCGGTTTCGGCGTACGGCCCGCCCTCCGCGCGGTGATCGCCCGTACGGCCTGCTGGGCCACGGGAAGTCCCGTCGCGCAGGCCATCCGCAGCTCCATGCCGTCGGCCGTTCGCACGGCCGCCGCGTCGCCGATGCCGTACACCTCCGGATGCGAGACCGAGCGGAGCGTCGGGTCGACCAGCAGGCGCCCGCTGTCATCGACGGAGAACCCGGCCTCGCGCGCCAGTTCGGGGACCCGGAAGCCGGTCGTCCAGATCGTGACGTCGGCGCTGAGGCGGTCGCCGCCCTCCAACGTGACGTGGTCGTCGCGCACCTCGGCCACCCGCGCGTGCTCGTGCACCTCGACACCGAGCCGGGCGAAGACGGCGTTCAGGTGCCGTTGGGCCTTCCGTGACAACGCTCCGCCCAGCGCGCCCTCGGTGACCAGCCGTACCTTCACCTCCGGCAGGCACTCCGCCAGTTCGGCCGCCGCCTCGATGCCGGTGAGGCCGCCCCCGACGACGACCGCGGTGCCGCCGTCGCGCAGCCGCGCCCTGAGCCGCTCGGCCTGGTCGAGGGAGGCGACGGTGTGGGCGTGCTCGGCGGCCCCGGGCACCAGGCCCAGGTCGGCCTGGCTCCCCAGCGCGTAGACCAGCGTGTCGTAGCCGATCCGCTCCGCGTGCGCCAGCCGTACAGTCCGGGCATCCGCGTCGATCCCGGTCACCGTGTCGACGACCAGTTCGATCCCGGTGCCCGCGAGCAGCTCGGTCAGCGGCAGGTCGCGGAGGCGCTGGCCGGTGGCGAGTTGGTGCAGCCGTACCCGTTCCACGAAGTGGTCCCGCTGGTTGACCAGGGTGACCTTGGTTCCCGCCTGTCGCGCCGCGAGCTTGGCGGCGACCAGTCCCGCGTACCCCGCCCCGAGAACCACGATGTGATGCGTCATCCGTCTCTCCCTTCCTCGCCGCTGAGAACCGGCCAGGGACTCGAAACGTGACGTGAGCTGCGTCACACCGCCTGAGCTGCGCGTAACCTGGACGAATGATGACCGAACGGTCGCCTCGCGCCCTCTCCGCCGCGGAGAAGGCGGCCCTGCGAGATCTGCTCACCGCCGAACGCGCGAGCACGGTGACGCGGATCGCGACGCTGACGCGCGCCTGGGACGACATCGTCGGATCCTCCGCACTCGTGGCCGTCGACGACGAGCACGACCCCGAGGGCGCCACCATCGCGTTCGAACGCGCCCACATCCAGGCCCTGATCGACCAGGCGAAAGGCCACCTCGACAATCTGGAGGAGGCCGTGGAACGGCTGAGGCACGACCGCTACGGCGTCTGCGAACGCTGTGGAAACCCCATCCCCGTCGAACGCCTGCGGGCGCGCCCGGTCGCGACGACCTGCGTCGGCTGCGCCAAGCGCTGACCGATGTCGTAGCGCTTTTGCTTGTTTGCAAAACCGCGACTTTACGAAATGTCAGAAACACTCCACAATCACCGCGGGGGGACACACGCCAGAAACGATTCGACAGGGACATCATGCAACTTGGCAGACGATCCTCCGGGACGGTCCTCCTCACCCTCGGATTCCTCACGGTCGCGTTACTGACCGCCATGCTGGCGATCAGCATGGCCGCAGCCCCGCTGAGCGACGTCGCATACGCGGCCGCTCCCTCTCCCACGGAGACGGCGACCAACCCCGGTTCCCCGACGCGCCCCAGCAACCTGCGGCCCTGCCCGGTCCCGCTGGCTCCCCTCACCGAGTACGGCTACGCCTCCATCTGCTGGGACCCCTCCTCGGACGCCACCGGGGTCGCCGGCTACGACCTGTACCGCCTGGACGCCGACGGCTTCGTCCTCGCCAACACCACGACCGCCACGATCGGCGGCTTCTCCGGCGTCCTGAACCGCCGGTACACGATGTACGTCGTGGCCAGGGACGCAGAAGGGCACGTCAGCCCGCCCTCCGCCCTGATCACGGTGACCGCCACGCTCGGCATGACCCCGACCGCCTCGCCGACCCCCGAGCCGGGCGACCACACGCCGCCGAGCCAGCCGACCGACCTGCGTGACGCCTGCCTGCAGGACTACCGGGGCGTCACGTTCTGCTGGCAGCCCTCGACCGACAACGTGGCCGTGACCGCGTACGACGTCTACCGCGAGACCGCCACGACCTACGCCAAGGTCGGCACGGTCCTGCCCTCCGGATTCCTGAACTTCGCCGAGTCCGCCGACGTGGTCGTCGGGCAGCGCTACACCTACTTCGTGGTCGCCAGGGACGCGGCCGGCAACGTCAGCGTGCCCTCCGCCCCCCTGTCCGCCCTGGCCAGGGAGGGCTTCCCCACTCCGACCCCGACGTGCTCGGTGTCGTACCGCGCGGCGACGTGGAGCTCCCTGCTGAACGCGGAGATCACCGTCCGCAACATCGGCACGACCCCCATCGACGGCTGGACCCTGACGGTCGACTACCCGGCGTCGTCCGTACAGCTCACCTCGGGCTGGTCCGCGGACTGGACCCAGACCGGCACCCGCCTCACCGGCAAAAACAGACAGTGGAACAAGGTCATCCCCGTCGGCTCAACCACCCAAATAGGCTTCACCGCCTCCTACACCGGCTCCCAGCCCGCTCCCGTGAACTTCGCCCTCAACGGGAGACTCTGCACCGCCGCCTGACGCTTGGCCGTACGGCTCACGCCTGGGTGACGGGCGTGAGCCGCTAGCCGGCGCGAAGGGCGGCGACCGACTCGACCAGACCCGCTTTCTCCAGGGCGTCGAGTACGTCGTCCACGGCCTCCGGTGGGTTGACCCGCGAGTCCGCGATCTGCTGGACGCAGGCCCAGACCACTCGTCCGTCGAGGTCGATCTGGTCCAGCACGAAGTCATCGGGAGACTTGGCCTCGATCTCCCAGGGCGCCAGGTACTCCGGAGGAAAATCTCCGAGGTTCGACGTGACGATGACCTGCGCTCCTGCTTTGATCGCCGCAGCAAGCACATGTCGGTCATCTGGATCAGGCAGTTTCAGCCCCTCGACAAGAGTTTCGTACCCCTCAACCAGGCAATCTCGGACCGCGGAGTTCATAAGCAGGCGAAGCTTGTCCAGTTTCTCCTCTGGAATGTCCGGACGATTGGCGGCGAGGTTGCGCTGCATCTCGTCAAGGATCTTGCCGGTCCACTTGGCCTGGAGCCGTCCCGTCATGGCCAGGCGGATGAGCAGATCGCGAAGCGTTTTGCCGTAGAGCACGTTCGCGTCATAGACCACCACAAAGCCCATTCTCAGATGCCCAGCCCCTGGCCCAATGCGGCTAGTTCATCGGCAGCCGTACGGCGCTTGGCGTCATCGCGACGCTTGTACTCCTGAAGGTCCTCGTACGTGACACGCCTGTGCTTGCCGACCAGGCGGAAGGGAATCTCCCCCTCCTCAAGAAGCTTGATCAGGTATGGGCGCGAGACGTTCAGCATGTCCGCCGCCTGCTGGGTCGTCAGCTCGGCATGGGAGGGAACAACCGTCACCCCTCGCCCCCCGGCCGCCTGGGCGAGGATGAAAGCCAACAGGCTCACGGCCTCCCGAGGCAGGACCAACGGATCCTCCGCACCATGCTCCCCGACAACGCGGATGGTCTCCTGCCCAGGAGACCGCATGAGGTAATCCTTGATGCGACGCACGGCACGACCGGCCATCTCGGCGTCCATGCTTCCAGGCTGCACCCGCCTGGCCTGTACATCTGTCATCTTCACACCTCCTTACCGCAGTATCCGCAACAGACGAAATAAACGCAAGCACCAGGTCCTGTACGGTGAAGCACAGTGGAGCCAGCCTCTGATCGGAACCAGTCCGAGCCCGGACCGGACGATCTGCTTGGCACCCGTATCAACCACTGCAGAAGCGGTTGGGAAACGACGACGCTCCGGTCCCGGGTGCCGCTCTGAGTCGCGGCACAACCTGCTTCGTCGCCCGCTCCTCCCCTCAGGACAGCCCTCAGGCCGTACCGCCTTGCGAGCGGTTGAGTGGTCCCCATCGGGAACGGACGAAATCCACGAGCGAGGGACCTCCACGGAAACACCGGGGGGCGATGACCGGGTCGCGGATGGCGCGGCCGAAGGATGAGTCACCGCCAGCGGTGTCCATCCCCGGCCTCACAGCCAGGAGCCGACCGCGAAGATCAGGGAGACCACCAGGACGACCGCTCCGAAGATCAGGAACAGTACGCCGTGGAGCACGCCTCCGCCGTTCGCACCGTCCAACCGGGCGCGCTGGGGTCGCTCGGGGTCGTAGACCACCGTGACCTGCTGGCCCGGACGGACCGGTGACGGGTTGGAGCCCAGATCCGACTCGGTCTCCACCATGGAGCCCTGCACCGTCTGGAACCGCAGTGTGGGGTAGTACACGCCGTCGTCGCCGCCGGACCAGCGCAGTCCTGCGACGATGCCCGGCACTCGCGTCCCGTGCCGCCGCAGCCGCTGCCCGACGGTGAGGACACGGATGCCGATCCCGGTGAACACCGCTCCGAAAACGATTCCGAACAACGGCACAGTGCTCATGTCCACCGTCTCCTTCTTGTCCCGTTCGAGGGTCGGCACCGCCGGCCTAAAGCCCTTGTGGTCTCCCTGCACGAACCACACCGGCCGGTCTCCGCGCGTCGCACTTCTCCGTGACAGGCCGGTGTGATTCACGGCGTCAGGATTCCGGGCCGCGTTTGCAAACGGCTTGGACCTTGCTGCAGGAGCACGACGGTTTCACCCCGGCAGATCTCCGGCCCGTTATGACCTGGTGACCGCCTCGTGCACATCGCCGAGGAAGCGCTCGATGGTCGCCTGCTCCGCGGCGTCGAACCGGTCCATGACGGTGACGATCTCGCGGATGAGCGGGCCGAAGAAGCCCCATCCGAGCGCGATGGCGTTCTCCTCCACCTTCAGCAGCACCCGCCGACGATCCCGGGTGTCGCGCTCCCGGCGCACGTGACCGAGTCTCTCCAGACGGTCGACCACCGCCGTGGTGCCCGCGGAGTTCAGGCCGAGCTGCGCCCCCAGCGTCCCCGGGGTGGCGGGTGTGCCCGTGCGGTCGGCGTCCAGCAGGCAGATGAGCGCGCGCACATCGGTCGGATGAAGAGCGTGCCCGGCGGCGAACCTCTCCCCCATGCGGTCGAGTTCCACGGTGATGGCACGCAGCAGATGCACCACCCGCATCCCGGCGTCCTGTTCGTCCACTTTTCCACCACTTTCTCGTGCCCTCGCCACAGTATGGCATTATCTCGCTCAGCGAGATTATTGCTGAGCGAGCTACTTATCGGGGTGAGGCATGTCCGGCGACGCGAGTACGGTCTTCCTGTCCGCCTACGACGCGGTCCTCGCGCGCTGGCCTGTTCGGGTCGAGCCGATCGATCTGCCGTCGATGTACGGCACGACACGGGTGAACGCGTGCGGCCCCGTGGACGGCCCGCCGTTGGTGCTGCTGCACGGCGGTGGGACCACGGCGGCGATGTGGTTCGCCAACGTCGCCGAGTTCGCGCATCGCCATCGGGTGTACGCCGTGGATCGCATCGGCGAGCCGGGACGGAGCGTCCGGGGCGGACGCCCCCCTCGCGATGTCCACGATCTGCTCGGCTGGCTGGACGGGGTGCTCGACGGGCTCGGGGTCGAGAACGCCGCGGTGTGCGGGCACTCCTACGGGGCCTGGATCGCCCTGACCTACGGCCTGCACGCGCCCCGGCGGGTCCGGCGCCTCGTCCTGCTCGATCCGACGCAGTGCTTCGGAGGGTTCCGGGCGGGATACCTGGCACGCGCGCTGCCGTCCCTCATCCGGCCGACGGCCTCGCGCGCACGGGCCTTCCTGGCATGGGAGACCGGCGGCGCGCACGCCGACCCCGCCTGGTCACGGCTCTACGGCCTGGCCGCGGAGTTCCCCGACACGAAGGTCATAACCGGGAGGCGCCCCAGGCCCGAATCGCTGCGCGCGCTCACAACGCCGACCCTGGTACTCCTCGCAGGACGCGGCAAGGCCCACTCCCCGCACCGCGTCGCGTCCGCCGCCACACACCTTCTGCCCCACGCGGAGGTCACGGTACTGCCCGGCCAGTCCCACCACTCAATGCCATGGCACGATGCCGCCTCCCTCAACGCCCACGTTATCGACTTCCTCAACAGGACAGCGTCGTGAGTTGCCGCCGCTACGAACGCCGAGCACGTCGTCCACGGTCTCCGGCGGGCTGACCCGCGAGTCCGCGATCTGCTGGACGCACGCCCAGACCACTCGTCCGTCGAGGTCAGTCTGGTCCAGCACGAAGGCATCGGGAGACTTGGCCTCGATCTCCCAGGGCGCCAGGTGTTCCGGACGATTGGCGGCGACATCTCGTCAAGGATCCTGCCGGTCCACATGGCCTGGATCCGCCCCGTCATGGCCGCGGATGAGCAGATCGCGAAGTGCGTTGCCGTAGAGCACGTTCGCGTCATAGACCCCACAAAGCCCATGCTCAGACGCCCAACTCCTGGCCCAGCGCGGCGAGTTGATCGGCAGCCGTACGGCGCCTGACATCATCGCGACGCCCGTGCTTGCCGACCAGGCGGAAGGGAATCTCCCCCTCCTCAAGAAGCTTGATCAGATAGGGGCGCGAAACATTCAGCATGTCCGCCGCCTGCTGGGTCGTCAGCTCGGCATGAGAGGGAACAACCGTCACCCCTCGCCCGCGATGGACGTCCCACCGCACGCCACCGAGACCATGACATCGATGCTGGCGAACACGACGGCAACGTGGACCGCCTGACCATGAACGTGGCCGGCGTCGGAACGGACCCATACGGCACGACGTTCGGGAAATACCAGCTTTCCGCCTCCAGCGGAGGTAGGGTTTTTCCCGAACACGAGGGGCTGGGAGCTCATGGGAACAAAGGCACGACCTCAGAACGAAGCCGAGATTCTGAAAGCCGGAGCAGCTGCCTTGAGCAGCCAACTGCCCACGGGTTGGAAGACTCGATCACTGAGTCACGGTGTCCCCGATGCTCGTCTCGACGCGCTCTGGGAGGTGACCGCACCGGACGGAACAACGGCCGTACTGGTGGTGGAGGCCAAGCGCACAGTGGAAAGACGCGACATCGCTATGCTGATCCAGCAACTAGGCGCATACACGAAAGAGAATCCAGGAAGTCATGGGGTTGTCGTTTCCAGATACCTGTCGCCTCCTGTACGAAAAATACTCTCCGACGCTGGACTCTCCTACGCAGACGCGACAGGGAACATATACCTGAACGTTCCCCGCCCAGGCTTGTACGTATTGGTTCATGGAGCCGACCGTGATCCGTGGCGCGGCCCCGGAAGACCACGTGGAACGCTGAAGGGTGCTCCTGCGGCAAAGGTCGTGCGCACATTATTGGACCACGACAGAATATGGACGATCCGCGAACTGGTCGATACCTCCGGCGTTTCCACCGGGTCGGCCTATCGGGTGATCGATTTCCTTGAGAACGAGAACCTGGTGGCACGGGGCAGTTCGGGTGCAGTCGTCGTACCCGATTGGGTCCCACTCTTGAGACGATGGAGCGAGGACTACGGATTTGTGCGGAACAGCCGCGTTACACGTTGGATAGCTCCCAGAGGGCTGTCAAGCCTCGAACAGCGAGCGGCGGAGAGTTCCGTTCAGTACGCCGTGACCGGAACCTTGGCGGCTGCCGTGTGGGCCCCCTATGCTCCGGCCCGTTCCGCAATGGTTTACACAGCGGATGCTGAGCAATCCGCCCAGGTTTGGGGCCTTCGTCCTGCTGATGCCGGAGCAAATGTGATGTTGGCCGAACCCGAAATCGATATCGTTTTCACTCGCACCATCACTAACGCTGCCGGTCTCTCAATCGCCGCACCGTCCCAGGTCGCCGTCGACTTGCTGACAGGCCCTGGGCGCGGTCCTGCCGAAGCCGAAGAACTCATCGAATGGATGACCCGAAATGAAGCCTCCTGGCGTAGATAGGGACGACCTTCTCGTCCGATCCCGATCCGCGCTTCTTGATGCTCTGGCCGCACTGGACGCCCATCGGGACGCGGTGATCGTGATCGGCGCACAGGCCATATATCTACGTACCGCACGCAGCCCTGTCGCACTCGCCGAAACAACCAAAGACAGTGATCTCGCCCTCGACCCAAGGGTGTTGGAGGACGAACCACTTCTGGAGGCTTCCATGAGTCGCGCAGGGTTCTACCGCGACCCCATCGGAGGACAGCCGGGTGCATGGTTGAGTCCGGAAGGCATTCCTGTCGATCTGATGGTGCCCGAAGCTCTCGCGGGGTCGGGTTCGAAGAACACGCGGGGAGCCCGCATTCCGCCTCATGACCGCCGCGCCACCCGGCGCGCCCGAGGCCTCGAAGCCGCTGTCATCGACAACGACATCATGGATGTCGTCGCTCTCGACCCGGACGACACTCGCACGTACCAAGTCAGGGTCGCTGGAGCTGCTGCTTTGCTGGTGGCCAAGCTTCACAAGATCGCTGAACGTGTTTCCGCTCCACATCGGCTGAACGACAAGGACGCACACGACATATATCGGATACTGATTGACACCGACACAACCGAACTGGCCACGACCTTCGACGTCCTACGTCATGAACCCATTAGCGACGAGGTCACGAACGAGGCCGTCGAGCATCTGGCCGCCCTGTTCGCCCTAGGACCGGACGCGCCCGGCGCAAAGATGGCCGGACGTGCGGAAGAGGGAATCGGCGAGCCCGAAACGGTCGCCCTGGCGACATCGTTCCTCGCGGCCGATCTCGTACGGGCTCTGGAGCAGAACTAGGCCTTTCGAGGCGTCCTCCGCAGAGAACCCGACCTGTCGCAGGGATCGGGCTCCGTGCGTCAAAGTCCTCCCTCCTGCAGAACCGGTGCCGCTCACAACCGGCGGCCATCACCGGATCCCGCAGGAGAGGAACCCCTCGTACCTTGAAGTCCTGATTCACTCACCAGCGGGCGCGATGCCCACCGGGCAGGAGACGCCCGTCCCCCCGATCCCGCAGTAGCCGTTGGGGACCTTGTACAGGTACTGCTGGTGGTAGTCCTCGGCGTAGAAGTAGTCGCCGGCCGGGGCTATTTCGGTGGTGATTTTGCCGTAGCCCGCCTCGTCCAGGACCTTCTGGTAGGCGTCGCGGGAGGCGAAGGCTGACTTCTCCTGTTGGGGTGAGTGGTAGTAGATCGCCGAGCGGTACTGCGTGCCGACGTCGTTGCCCTGGCGCATGCCCTGGGTCGGGTCGTGGGCCTCCCAGAAGACGCGGAGCAGTTCCTCGTAGGAGACGCGGGACGGGTCGAAGACCACGCGGACGGCCTCGGTGTGGCCGGTCTGGCCGGTGCACACCTCCTCGTAGGTCGGGTTGGGCGTGTAGCCGCCCTCGTAGCCGACCGAGGTGGAGACCACCCCCGGGGTCTGCCAGAACTTGCGCTCGGCGCCCCAGAAACAGCCGAGGCCGAAGTCCGCGATCTCCGTCCCCTCGGGGTACGGCGGAGCCAGCGGAGCGTCGAGGACCGCGTGGCGCTCGGGCACCGGGATCGGGGTGGTACGGCCCGGCAGCGCGTTCTCCGGGGCGACCATGGTCGTCTTGTCCTTGCCGAACAGCCAGCCCATGCTGCGAACCTCCTTCTGACACGTTCTCACCAGCTAGCAACCACCGGCGCCACCCTCCTGTTCCCCTAAGCAGGCCTTAACTATCGGACAAGTATTACTAATTTGTGTTAAATCGCGTAAGCAGTGAAAATGGGGGTCATGCCTGAATCACGACGTGGGGTCCTCTACGGCATCGCCGCCTACGGCATGTGGGGCCTGTTCCCCCTGTACTGGCCGCTCCTGAAGCCCTCGGGAGCCCTGGAGATCCTCGCCCACCGGATGGTGTGGTCCCTCGCGGCCGTCGTCGTGATCCTGGCCGTGCGACGCCACTGGTCATGGTTCCGCGACCTGCTGCGCACCCCGAAGAAGCTCGCCCTCCTCGCCCTCGCCGCCGCGATCATCACGGTCAACTGGGGCGTCTACATCTACGCGGTGAACGCCGGGCACGTGGTCGAGAGCGCGCTCGGCTACTTCATCAACCCGCTGGTGAGCGTGCTGTTCGGCGTCGTGCTGCTCAAGGAGCGCCTGCGGCCGTGGCAGTGGGCCGCCGTGGGGCTCGGCGCCCTGGCGGTCCTGCTGCTCGCCTTCGACTACGGCAGGCCGCCGTGGGTCGCGCTCACGCTCGCCGTCAGCTTCGGCACCTACGGCCTGGTCAAGAAGATCGCGCAGGTGGGCGCAGCGGAGAGCATGGCCGTCGAGACCCTGGTGCTGCTGCTTCCCGCCCTCGGCTACCTGGCCTTCCTGCAGGGGCAGGGCCAGGGCACCTTCGGGACCGAGGGCGCCGGGCACGCCCTGCTGCTCGTCGGGGCGGGCGTCATCACCGCCATCCCGCTGCTGTGCTTCACCGCCGCGGCCCTGCGGGTGCCGCTCACCACGCTCGGGCTGCTGCAGTACATCGCCCCGGTCCTGCAGTTCCTCGTCGGCGTCTTCATCGTCCACGAGGTCATGCCCGCCAGCCGCTGGCTCGGGTTCGCGATCGTCTGGCTTGCCCTCTCGGTCTTCACCTGGGACGGTCTCCGTACGGCCCGGCAGTCCCGCCGCGCCGTACCGGAGCCGGAGAGCGTGACGGCCTAAAAACCCGGGGCAGCCAGGGACACCGCCAGCAGGAGACGGGCGTGCGAGGGCCGCAGGGAGCCGCCGAAGGTGACGCCGGAGGCGGCCAGGCTCGCGCCGCCGCCGGGTCCTCCGTAGCGGGGGACGACGGGGCCACCGGCGCAGCGGGAGACGACGACCACGGTCACGCCGGACGCCATGACCTCGCCGATCGCCGTCGCCATGTCGGGGGGCACGTTCCCTGTCCCGAGGGCCGCCACGACCACGCCGCGCGCCCCACTGGCCGCCGCGGCTCTGATCAGCGCCCCATCAGCCCCGGCGTGGGCGGTGACGAGATCGACCCGCGGCAGGGGCTCGTCAAGCACGGCAAGGGGAAGGCCGCCGTGCCGTACCGGACGGGCGACCACCTGGACGTCGTCGGCCATGAGGGTCGCGAGCGGGCCCATATCGGGGGCGGAGAAGGCCTCAAGGTCGAGGGTGTGGGTCTTGGTCGCGTGCCTGGCCGACCACGCCCGCCCGCCCATGGCGATCATCACACCCAGCCCGGCCGCCTCGGGGTGGGCGGCCAGCCGTACGGCGTCGCGGAGGTTGCGGGGGCCGTCGCGGTCGGGGTCGTCGGCGGGACGCTGCGCGCCGCAGAAGACGATCGGCCGGTCGCCGGTGTGGGTCAGCGCCGTCAGGAAGGCGGTCTCCTCCATGGTGTCGGTGCCGTGGGTGACGACGACGCCGTCGGCCTCGTCCGCGGCGGCGAGGGCGGTGCGGGCGATCAGCCGCAGCTCGGCCTCCCCGAAGCCGTAGCTTCCCCGGTCGAAGATCTCGCGGTGCTCGACGTCGAGGCCCTCCAGCAGGTCGGCGGGGGTGGTCCCGGCCGTCACGGCGTCCTTGCCGTGCCGGGAGGCGATCGTTCCGCCGGTGGTGAGGACGATCACGCGGCTCATGACGCCTCCGTGACCCTGGGCCGCGGCGCGGCGGCGACGGGGGCCGGGGAGCGGTCGCACAGGAAGTAGTACAGGAGCGCGGCGACCAGGGCGCCGGACAGCCAGGAGAAGTCGGTGCCGCCGAGCGCGCGGGCGACCGGTCCCTGCATGGCGGGGACGAGGCCGTACTGCCAGGACCACCCGGCGAGCACGCCCAGGCCGAGGGCGGTGAGCGCCCGGACGTTGACGCCACGGCCGGGGGCGTACAGCGCGGCGACGTCGGGGGAACCCCGGTGCTTGACGAAGAAGGCGACGAGCATGATCCCTGCCCAGGGGCTGATCCACACCAGGATGGAGGTCATCCAGTTGTCGAAGGCATGGGCGAAGCTGCCCGCCTGGATGAAGACGACAAGGACGACGGAGGCCACGGCCCCGGCGACCAGGGTGACCTTCCAGCGGGCGAGGCGGATGCCCACGGTCAGCGCGGCCAGCGAACACGAGTAGAGGTTGAGGATGTTGGTCGCGACCGGCCCGTGCATGAGCAGCAGGAGCACCGGCAGCGCCAGGCCGCCGAACGCCTGGATGACCAGGTCGGACGGGTCTCCGCCGCTGCCCGCGCTGGCCAGCGCCGCCCCCAGCGCGGCGAGCCACACCGTGGGGACGTAGATCCCGAGGGCCGTGGCCCAGAAGACCGACCTGCCGGAGGAGCCGGGACGGACGAACCTGCTGTAGTCCGCCGAGTACGGCAGCCAGGACACGCCCCAGCCGACCCCGATCGCGGTGAGCAACTGGGTGATCGCGGTGATCCTGCTTCCCGTGTCGGGCGCGGTCGCGTGCGTCCAGTTGATCTTCGTCTGGGTGAGCGCGACCACGGTCATGATCACCATGACGACCACGGTCAGCGGGACCGTGTACTTCTCGAAGGTCCGGATCGCGTAGAACCCGTAGACGGCAAGGCCGAGTTGGACGGCCATGATGAGGCCCGCGACGAGATACCTGAGGACCGGGCCTCCCTCGACCCCCATCCGGGCGAGGACCGCGAGCACCAGGTCCAGCACGACCCAGGTGTTGACGCCGACCCAGCCCATGGCGAGCAGGCCCTGGATCACGCCGGGCACCACGGCGCCCCTGCGGCCGAAGGGCGAGCGGGCCAGGAGCATCTGGTTGACGCCGGTACGGTGCCCCATCAGGTTGAACAGGCCGAAGGCCGCGCATCCGACGAGGTTGCCGAGGACCACGACGACCAGGGTTTCAAGGAAGCTCAGGCCGAGGGTGACGCCGAGGGCGCCGAGCACCCAGTTGATGGGCGCGATGTTGGCGCCCGCCCAGATCCAGAACTGCTCCCAGGGGGTGGAGTCGCGGGCTCTCTCGGGAATGGGGGCGATCCCGTGGGCGTCGAACGCCGCCTCCGCCGTTCCCTCGGCATGGGGTCGGGTGTCCTGCATCGCTGGCCTCCGGTGTGGTCGAGGCGTTGTGCTTGTGATCTGACTCACTCAACCACCGAGGGCGGCGAATGGCCCATGGGTGAATCTCTAGTTAACCCAGGAAGTCGATGGATATTCTGACACCGTGCTTAGTCTGCGATCCCTGGTTGACGACGACTCGCTGGGGCTGAAGGTGCTCGTCGCGGGTCCCGAGGGGGCGCTCGACGCCGAGGCCCTCTGGGTCCACAACACCGAGTTGCCCGATCCCTCCCCGTATCTGCGGGACAGGGAGCTGGTGCTGACCAACGGCCTGTGGCTGCGGACCACCACGCCCGGGAAGTTCGTCGCGAATGTCGTCCGCTCCGGCGCGGCGGGCATCGTGTTCGGGCTCCGCGAGGAGATGCCCGCGACCCCTGCCGAACTCGTCGAGGCGTGCCGTCAGGCCGACCTTCCCCTGGTCGAGCTGGTGTCCGAGGTGCCCTTCACCGCCGTCTCGCGAGCCGCCGCCACGACACTGGCCGAGCAGCGGCAGCGGACGCTGGTGTCGATGGTACGGCGGGGCAACGCGCTGGCGGACGCGATCTCCCAGGGGGCGGGCGCCTCCGGCGTGCTCCGGGTGCTGCGGCGTGACCACGACCTGCCCCTCGTCGTCGTCGACCGCATGGGACGGCTGCTGGCGACCGCGGGAGGCTCCCTGCCCGAGGACGAGCTGCGGACCGTCGCCGAGGGGCTCGCCCGCCGCCCGCCGCCGTTGGAACTCGCCGTCGGAGAGTCAGGTACGGCGACGCTGTTCCTCGTCGGGGCGCTCGGTGAGGCCGACGCGGGCCTGGTGTGCCTGCGCCCGGCCAGGTCGCTGAGCAGGACCGAGCAGGACGCGCTCGTGCAGGCGGCCCACTTCCTCAGCCTGGAGGTGGCGCGGCGGCAGGCGGTGCAGGCGATCGAGATGCGCTTCGCCACGGAGCTGCTGGACATGGTCTTGTCCGGTTCCTCACGGGCGGCCGAGGTCCCGGCGCGGCTTGAGGCCTTCGGCGTCGATCCGTCGGGGCCGCTCGCGGTGACGGCCCTGGCCTTCGCCGACTCGGGAGAGGGGGTCGCGACGCTGCCCGGGATGGCCGAGGCCGTCGTTGAGTTCTTCACCGCCGAGGCCGTGCAGGTCGTCGTGGCCGGGGGCAGTCAGGACGTGGTCGCCGTCCACCCGTGGCGGCACCCGCTTGAGGAGCTTCCCGCGACGGTCGAACGACTGACGGCCTGGCTGTCGCGCGGGTTCGACGGGCGGCGGGTCGTCGCGGGTCTCGGCGGCGTCGCGAACGGCTGGGCCGCGCTGCGCGCCCCGCTGACGGAGTCGCGGGAGGCGTGCCGGGTGCTGCGCCGCTCCCCGGGCCGGGACGTCGCGCTCTTCGGCGAGCTGGGCACCCACCGGCTGCTGCTGGGGACGCAGGACGAGGAGGCGCTGCGACGGCTGTCCGCCGCCGTCCTCGACCCGCTCAGGGCCCACGACCGCGCCCAGGGCGGGCAGTTGGAGACGACGCTGCGGGCCTTCCTCGACCACGACGGCCACTGGGCGAAGACGGCCGCCGCGCTGTACGTCCACGTCAACACCCTGCGCAACCGGCTGACCCGGGTGACCGAACTGACCGGCCGCGACGTGGGCACGACCCCGGGCAGGGTGGACCTGTTCCTCGCCCTCCAGGCCGACCGCGGCGCATGACCTGTCTTCCTGTACGGCGAGGCCGCTCGCCTTGCCGTACGGCAAAGCCAACCGGGAGCCATGATCCGGCAGGGCAGGCGTGTCACTCCCGGGGGTAGGTCCCAGGATCGACGGAGGGCGGTTCCAGCTCACGGGGGACGAGCGTGGCATCCCCCGCCGCCCTGGTCGCGACGTCGCGACAGCGGAGGAACTCGACGTCGCCGCAGTTCAGGGCGTACTCCACCAGGCGCCGCAGGGCCAGGGAGCGGGCCGGGCGTCCCGTCAGGAACGGGTGGCTGGTGAGGTTGAACAGGCAGCCGTAGTGGCGCATCGCGTCGAGTTCGGCACGCCACATGCGCTCGGCCTTCTCCGGCTCCTCGATCACCGAGCCGACGTGCGGCTGGGGCAGGAAGGCGTACTGCTCCCAGTCGTCGAGTGACCAGTGCACGGGAAGCTCGACGATCTCCCCGGCCCCGGTGGAGATCCGGTAGGGCCGGTCGTCGGCCATGAGGGAGGAGTCGTACAGCAGGCCGTGTTCGGCGACGAGTTCGGAGGTGAGCCAGGTCGCCTCCCACATCGCCGCCCGGTGCCCGGAGATCTCCACCCCCTGCCGGGCGAAGACCTCCAGGCCGCGTTCGAAGTCGGCCCGCTCCTCCCCCTCGCCCATCGAGGTCGGCGCGCGGTGGCTGTAGGAGTGGTGGGCCACCTCGTGACCGCGTTCCGCGATGCGCGCCGCCAGGCCCGGCCGCTGCTCGGCGACCCAGCCGGGCACGAAGAACGTCGCGGGCACCCCGAGTTCGTCCAGCATGTCCAGCAGCCTCGGCACACCGACCTCGGGGCCGTAGGCCTGGTGGGACATCGTCATGGCGTGCCGCGCGTAGCGTCTGCCATGGGCGAGGACGGGCGTCTCGGCGTCGACGTCGAACGTCAGCGTCGCGACGGCGGCGGCTCGGCCGCGCCAGGTCCCGGTCACGGGCGGTCTCCTCTCCTGGCCGACTAACCCCGAGCCCACTGCCGGGCGTTGGCGAGGTTGGCCATGGGGTGAAGTATCGCCGGATCGAAGGCGTCCAGCTCGGCACCCGCGGCCAGACGCCTGGGCAGGTCGGGGTTGGCCAGCGCGCCACGGCCGATCGAGAGCAGGTCGGCGTGTCCCTCGGCGATGACGCGGGCGGCCTGGTCGAGGTTGTGCATGTTGCCGTTGGCGATCACCGGCAGGCCGGTGACCTCGCGGGCCAGCGCGGTGAGGGTCCGTCCGCCGTCGAGGCGCGCGGTCTCGATCCAGTCGCGTCCCTCGCTGGCCACGTGCAGGTAGGTGGCTCCCGCCTCGGCCAGCCGGGTGAAGATGATCTCGGCGTCCTTCGCGCCACCGGGCCAGCGGTAGGTGAAGTCGTTGACCTTGGTCTGCGACAGGCGGATTCCGACGCCGAACTCCGGTCCGACCTCGGCCCGCACCGCGGCGACCACCTCGGCGGCCAGGCGGACCCGGTTGTCGATGGGACCCCCGTACCCGTCGGCGCGCTGGTTGGTGTAGTCGGTGAGGAACTGGTCCAGCAGGTAGCCGTTGGCGCCGTGGATCTCCACCCCGTCGAATCCGGCGGCCCGCGCGTTCTTCGCCGAGGTGACGAAGCCCTGGACGGCCTCGGCGATGTCCTCCTCGGTCATCTCCTTGGGGACGGGCCAGGTGCCGCCTCCGCCGTACTCGGGCATCTGGACTCCACCAGGGCGCAGTGCGGAGGGGCCGGCCGTGTTCGAGCGGTAGTGGCTGCCCTGGGAGAGCGCCCCCGCGTGCATGAGCTGGGCGATCATCGTGGCGCCCTCGGCGTGCACCGCGGCGGTGACGGGCCGCCACCCGGCCACGTGCTCGGGGAGGGCGAGGCCCGGCTGGTTGAAGTAGCCCTGGCTGAAGACGGTGTCGGTGTAGGTGCCCTCGGTGATGACCAGGCCGAACCCGCCACGGGCGAACCCGGCGTAGTAGTCGGCCATCTCGGACGTCGGGACGCCTTCTGGTGTGGCCGAGACCCTGGTCATGGGTGCCACGGCCAGGCGGTTGGGAAGCCGCAGGCCCCCCAGTTCGACGGAGGTGAGTGCCGGATGGTTCATGAGTGGGCCTGCTTTCCTGACGACGGGACGAGGACGGCTGTTTCCTGGGGGTCCAGGACTTCGATCGCCAGCGAGGTGGGCACCCCGCCGTTGACCACGGAGACGTCCTGTGGACAGGAGGAGACGACCACGAGGCAGTCCAGCTCCGCGCGGAAGGTGATGCTGTCGCCCGCGCGGGAGGCTGCGGGCAGCCAGCTCAGGTCGTCGTGCTCGTCGACGGGGACGCGCATGAAGACGTTGATCGGCTGGGGCACGAACGTCGGGGCCCCGGCGAAGGGGGCCAGCGCCGTGCGGAGGTTGTCGGCGCACGAGGCGTGCCAGCCGGTGACGCCGAGTGTGGCGTAACGCTCCGGGTCGCACGCGGCGATGAGCATGTCGTGCCGTCCGACGGAGGTGTCCTCGACCAGGGTCAGGATGGGCCTGCGCCGGTTGGTGAAGAACTGCTCGCCCACCCTGGGGAACAGGCGGTCGATCTGGGTCCGGGTGTGCGAGGCGCTGTGGTGCTCGGACAGGTCGTCCACGGCGAAGGCGAACACGTCTCCCACCTGGCCGCCTTCCAGGTCCACCACCCGGATCCCCTGCCCGGCCGCCACGTGTACGGCGCGGCCCTCGCGGGCGGGGACGACGGTTCGCTGAGAAGGCTGAAGAGTTGGACTGGCTGACATGCCTCGATCAAAGCACCGGGGCGTACGGCAAGGCGATGGAGGAAAACCCACCGCTCGGCGCCCACAATGGAGGATCATCCACCCCATCGGGGCTTACGGCTCACGCCGACGCCGTACAGAACAGACGCCGACCCCACTCAGCCCGAAAAGACGAAAAATCCTGAAAAATCGCCATACCCCAGAAAGGCCCCTGGAAAGGCCGCAGAAGCCCCGAGGCTCCCGGGAAGAGGATCAGCCCGAGCGCTCGATGACGTAGTCGCACAGGGCAAGATAGGCCGCCCTGGCGGGTATGTCGGGAAGACCGGAAAGGTCCTTGCGGGCCCGGTCGACCCAGGAGACCAGTTCCGCACGGGCCCGGTCCATCGCCGGGTGCGCGCGCAGCAGGCGCAGCGTCTCCTCGACGTCCTCCTCGGCCACCGGCCCGGCCAGCAGCTCGCGCAGCCGGGCGTCCTCCGGCGCCCCCGAGGCCAGGACGTACAGCACGGGCAGCGTGCGGATGCCCTCGCGCAGGTCGGTTCCCGGCGTCTTGCCCGACTCGACCGACTCCGAGGCCACGTCCAGCAGGTCGTCACCGAGCTGCCAGCCGACCCCGATCGCCTCGCAGGCCCTGGTCAGCCGATCGACGATCTCCGGAGAGGCACCGCTCAGCATGGCGCCGAACCGCCCAGAGGTCGCGATCAGGGAGCCGGTCTTGTCGGCCAGCACCTCGATGTAGTGGGCGATCGGGTCCTCGTCGTCGCGGGGACCGATGGTCTCGCGGATCTGCCCGCGCACCAGGCGGGAGAACGTCTGCGCCTGGATGCGGATGACGTCGGGGCCGAGATCGGCGAGGATCTCCGAGGCCTGGGCGAACAGGTAGTCGCCGGTCAGGATGGCCACGGTGTTGTCCCAGCGGGCGTTGGCCGACGGCGACCCCCTGCGCACCGGGGCCTCGTCCATCACGTCGTCGTGGTACAGCGTGGCCAGGTGGGTCAGCTCGATCACCACGGCGCCGGGAACCACCCCCGCGGCACCGGGCGCCCCGAACTGGGCGGCCAGCAGCACGAGCATCGCCCTGAACCGCTTGCCACCCGCCTCGATCAGGTGCCGGGACGCCTCCGTGACGAAGGAGTCCCGGCTCTCGACCGAGGAGCGAAGCAGCTTCTCGACCTCCGCCAGTCCTTCGGCGAGGTCCTGCGCCAGCCGCTCGTCGACGAACGGGAGATCAACAACGGGTGGCGCAGCCATGAAGCACTACTCCCTCTAACGAATGAACAACGCGGACGCAGCCTGGTCCGCCAGAGTGAGCACCGGCTGCGGGAAAACCCCCAGCACTACGGTAGCCGCTGCCGCCAGGGCGACCACAGCCGAGGTGCCGACGCTGGGCGCCGCGATGCTCGGGCCGTCGGCCGCGGGCTCGTTGAAGAACATCAGCACGATCACGCGGACGTAGAAGAACGCCGCGATCGCCGAGCTGACCACACCCACGATGACCAGCGGCAGCGCCCCGCCGCCGACCGCCGCGGTAAACACGGCGTACTTCCCGAAGAAACCGCTCGTCAGCGGGATGCCCGCGAAGGCCAGCAGGAAGAAGGCGAAGATGCCCGCGAGCACCGGGGACCGCTTGCCGAGACCCGCCCACCGGGACAGGTGCCCGGCCTCGCCGCCCGCGTCGCGGACCATGGTGACGACCGCGAAGGCGCCGACCGTGGTGAAGCCGTAGGCCGCCATGTAGAACAGCACCGCCGACAGCGACTGGGAGTTCTGCGCCGCGGAGCCGGTGGCGATCACGCCGGTGAGCAGGAAGCCCGCGTGCGCGATGGACGAGTAGGCGAGCATGCGCTTGATGTCGGTCTGGGTGATCGCCAGGATCGCACCGACGATCATCGTCAGGATCGCCACACCCCACATGACCGGGCGCCAGTCCCAGTCGAGGTTGCCCAGCGCCACCCAGAAGACGCGCAGCAGCGCGCCGAAGGCGGCGACCAGCACGGTCGAGGCCATCAGCGCGGTGACCGCGGTCGGCGCGCCCTGGTAGACGTCGGGCTTCCACGCCTGGAAGGGCGCGGCGCCGATCTTGAACAGCAGGCCGACGCCGAGCAGCGCGACGCCGACGAGCAGCAGGGTCTGCTGCCCGGAGACGCTGCCGAGCGCCTCGCTGATGGCCCTCAGGTCGACCGACCCGGCGTAGCCGTACACCAGGGCCGTGCCGTACAGGAAGAAGGCCGAGGAGAAGGCACCGAGCAGGAAGTACTTGACCGAGGCCTCCTGCGAGAGCAGGCGGCGACGGCGGGCCAGGCCGCACAGGAGGTACAGCGGCAGGGACATGACCTCAAGGGCGACGAACATCGCCAGCAGGTCGTTGGAGGCGGGGAAGAGCAGCATGCCGCCGACCGCGAACAGCAGCAGCGGGTAGACCTCGGTCTGGGCGAACCCGCTGCGGACCGCCTCCTCCTCGTCCACGCTTCCGGGTACGGCTGCCGCCTGCGCGACGAACTGGTCGTCGTCGTTGATCAGCAGCGCGCTGACGAAGGCCAGGATGAGGATGATGCCCCAGATGAACAGCGAGGGGCCGTCGACAGCGACCGCGCCCATGGCGGCCGCCCGCTCCGGCAGGCCGTTGAGGGCCGTCAGGACGGTCGTGACGAACGCGCCGATCAGCGCGAGCAGCGTGAGCGGCATCTGGATCGACTTGCGCAGGTAGCGGGGCGCGAACGCCTCGACCAGCACACCGACGAGCGCGGCGCCGAACACGATCAGCATCGGGGCCAGCAGCGCGTATTCGATCGTCGGAGCGGTGATGGTGGTGCCGTTCACTGCCCGGCCCCCTTCTTCTCAGCGACGGCCGGAGTGACGTGGACGTTGGAGATGTGCACGTTGGACAGCGTGTGGTCCACCGCCGGGTTGATCATGTCGAGCGCCGGCTTGGGGAAGAACCCGAGGGCGATGATCAGGACGATCAGCGGGCCGACCACCCATCGTTCCCTGGCGTCGAGGTCGGGCAGGCCCTTGACCTTCTCCGCCGTGGGACCGTTCATCGTGCGCTGGTACATCCACAGGATGTAGACCGCGGCCAGGATGACCCCGGTGGTCGCGATGATCGTCGGGACCACGTAGCGCTCGTAGCTGCCGAGCAGGACCATGAACTCGCTGACGAACGTGGACAGACCCGGCAGCGAGAGACCGGAGAGCCCGGCGACCAGGAAGGTGCCCGCCAGCACGGGGGCGACCTTCTGCACGCCTCCGTAGTCGGCGATCTGGCTCGATCCTCTGCGGTAGATCAGGAACCCGGTGATCAGGAACAGCGCGCCGGTCGAGAAGCCGTGGTTGACCATGTAGAGCGTGGCGCCCGCACCCGCGTTCGTGGTCATCGCGAAGACGCCGAGCGCGATGAAGCCGAAGTGCGAGATCGAGGTGTAGGCGATCAGGCGCTTCATGTCGGTCTGGCCGATGGCCACGATCGCGCCGTAGATGATGCCGATCACCGCGAGCGTGATCACCAGCGGCGTGAAGAACTTGGCCGCGTCGGGGAACAGCTCAAGGCAGAAGCGCAGCATCCCGTAGGTGCCGACCTTGTCCAGCACACCGACCAGCAGTACGGCGGCGCCCGCCGGGGCCTGCGCGGCTGCGTCGGGCAGCCAGGTGTGGAAGGGCCACAGCGGCGCCTTGACCGCGAACGCGATGAAGAAGCCGAGGAAGAGCCACTTCTGCGTGGTCGGGTCCTGGATGACCCCGACCAGCTCGGGGAACATGAAGGTGCCCTTCTCGGCGATCACGTAGAGCGCGATCACCGCGACCAGCATGAGCAGGCCACCGAAGAGCGAGTAGAGCAGGAACTTGACGGCCGCGTAGGACCGCTGCGCTCCGCCGTACGACCCGATCATGAAGTACATCGGGATCAGCATGGCTTCGAAGAAGACGTAGAAGAGGAAGACGTCGGTCGCCGCGAAGACGCCGATCATCATCGCTTCCAGCACCAGCAGCAGCGCGAAGTAGGTCTTCACGGACCGCCTGGGCGGGGCCGCGGCCCCGGTGCCGTCCGCGTCGTGCCAGGAGGCCAGGATCACGATCGGCACCAGGATGACCGACAGCGCGATCAGCACCAGGGCGATGCCGTCCACGCCGACGCCGTAGTGCACGCCGAAGGCCGGGATCCAGTCGTAGACCTCGGCGAACTGGAAGCGGGTCTCCTTCGCGGCGCCCAGGGCCGGGTCGAACCTGAACGCCATGACGGCGGTCAGGACCAGCACGACCAGCGAGACCACCAGGGCCAGTTGCTTGGCGAGCTTGTCACTCTTGACAAGGGAGACACCCACCGCGCCCACAACGGGCACGGCCATCAGGGTCGAGAGCCAGGGCATCACATGTTCCCTACGTAGAGCAGCGCGCCAACGACCACGGCGGCACCGAAGAGGATGGACAGCGCGTATGACCGTACGTAGCCGGTCTGCACACGGCGCAGCCGCCCGGAGGTGCCGCCGATCGCCGCGGCCAGCCCGTTGACCAGGCCGTCGATGCCTCGGTTGTCGAAGAACACCGCCAGCCGGGTCAGCCACTGGCCGGGACGCATGAACAGCGCCTCGTTGAGGGCGTCGCCGTACAGGTCACGGCGGGCGAAGGTGGTGAGGAACGAGCCGCGCGGGGCGACCCGGGGCACCTCGGCGGCGCCGTACCTGAACCAGGCGAAGGCGGCGCCGACGGCGACCAGCGCGAGCGTGGCCAGACCGGGAACGCTGAAGGGGTGGAAGCTCGGCAGTTCCTCGGGCAGACCGACGGCCGGGGCCAGGAACTGCATGAACCGGTTGCCCAGGATCAGGAAGCCACCCAGGAAGATCGACCCGATGGACAGGATGATCAGCGGCACCGTCATGACGGCGGGCGACTCGTGCGGGTGGGCGCCGTCCTCCCAGCGTCGCTTGCCGAAGAAGGTCATGAAGACCATCCGCGACATGTAGAAGCCGGTGATGCCCGCGCCGACGACGGCGAGCCAGCCCAGGATCTGGTTGTGCTCCATGGCCGTCTCGATGATGCCGTCCTTGGTGAAGTAACCGGACAGCAGCGGGAAGCCGATGATCGCCAGATAACCGATGATGAAGGTGATCGCAGTCACCTTCATCACCGAGAACAGTCCGCCGTACTTGCGCATGTTGACCTCGTCGTTCATGCCGTGCATGACCGAACCGGCGCCGAGGAACATGTTGGCCTTGAAGAAGCCGTGGGTGATCAGGTGCGCGATGGCGAAGGCGTAGCCGACCGGGCCGAGACCCGCGCCGAGCATCATGTAGCCGATCTGCGACATCGTCGAACCGGCAAGGCCCTTCTTGATGTCGTCCTTCGCGCAACCGATGATCGCACCGGCGAGCAGCGTGGCCACGCCGACGATCGTCACGACGAGCTGCGCGGTCGGGGCCGCCTCGAAGAACGCGCCGGAGCGGACCACGAGGTAGACACCGGCGGTGACCATGGTCGCGGCGTGGATGAGGGCCGAGACCGGGGTCGGGCCCTCCATCGCGTCCAGGAGCCAGGACTGCAGCGGGAGCTGGGCGGACTTGCCGCACGCGCCCAGGAGCAGCAGCAGGCCGATGGCGGTGAGCGTGTTCTGCTGGGCGCCGGGGGCGGCCTCGAAGACCTCCTTGAAGGCGACCGAGCCGAACGTGGTCCAGATCGTGAAGATGCCGATCAGGAGGCCGAAGTCACCGACCCGGTTGACGATGAAGGCCTTCTTCGCCGCGACCGCCGCAGAGGGCTTGAACTGCCAGAAGCCGATCAGCAGGTAGGACGCCAGGCCGACGCCCTCCCAGCCGATGAACAGGCCGACGTAGTTGTCCGACAGCACCAGCAGGAGCATGGCCGAGACGAACAGGTTCAGGTAGGCGAAGAACCTGCGGCGGTCGGGGTCGTGCGACATGTAGCCGATCGAGTAGATGTGGATCAGCGAGCCCACACCGGTGATCAGCAGGGCGAAGCTGATCGACAGCGGGTCGATCAGGAGGCCGATGTTCGCGACGCCGGGGATGAACTGGTACAGCTCCACCGCCATCCGGCGCTTGCCCGGGTCCAGGCCGAGCATCTGGACGAAGGCCAGCACGGCGACCACGAACGAGGCCAGCGACATGACGACGCCGAGCAGGTGGCCCCAGCGGTCGGTACGACGTCCGCCGAGCAACAGGATCGCGGCACCGAGCAGCGGCAGCGCGATCATCAGCCAGGAGACCCCGACCACCCCTGTGGAGTGCGGAACGATCTCAGCGGGAGATTGCACCTGCCACCTCTTAGTACTTCAGCAGGTTCGCGTCGTCCACCGACGCTGACCTGCGGGTTCGGAAGATCATCACAATGATGGCCAGACCGATCACGACCTCCGCCGCGGCCACGACCATCACGAAGAACGCGATGATCTGGCCGTCCAGGTTGCCGTGCTGTCTGGCGAAGGTGACGAACGCGAGGTTGCAGGCGTTGAGCATGAGCTCCACGCACATGAACACCACGATCGCGTTGCGCCGTGTCAGCACGCCGATCGCACCGATCGCGAACAGCAGTGCGGAGAGCACCAGATAGTGGGTGGTCACTTGCCGTCCTCCTGGTGGGCTTCCCGTACGGCGCCGCCCGTCTCGGCCTCGTCCGTCGCGGCCTCGTCCCGGAGGTCGTCCTGAGCGACGTTGTCCTCGACGACCGCCCGCGCGTCGGTGTGGGAGTCGTCCGGCACCTCGTCCTTCGGGGCGAGCCGCTCCTCGACGAGGAGCTGCTTGACGATCGCCGCCTTGCTCGGGTCGGTCGGCGTGACGCCGTCCTCCTCCTCGTGCCTGGCGAGCACCCGGTTGATCGACTTGGCCGCGATCGTGCCGTCGGGCAGCAGGGCGGGCATGTCGATGGCGTTGTGCAGGGCGTAGGTGCCGGGGCCGGGCAGCGGCGAGGGCTGCGGGCCGCTGAAGCGGGCACGGGCCAGGTCACGCTGGGTGGCCTTGGGCCGTACGCGCTCGCGGTGGGCCAGGACCATCGCGCCGAGCGCCGCGGTGATCAGCAGCGCCGAGGTGACCTCGAAGGCGAAGACGTATCTGGTGAAGATCAACTGGGCCAGGCTGGGGACGTTGCCGCCCGCCTCCTTGACCGCGTTCGTCAGGCCCTTGGCGGGGGCGATCAGCGTGTTGCCGACCGCGAGCGCGAGCAGGGCCGCGAAGCCGAGGCCCGCGATGGCCGCCCAGAACCGCTGTCCCCTGATCGTCTCGACCAGTGAGTCCGCCGAGTCGACGCCCACGAGCATCAGCACGAACAGGAAGAGCATCATGACCGCGCCGGTGTAGACGATGATCTGCACCGCGGCCAGGAAGGGCGCGTCCTGGACGGCGTAGAGGACCGCCAGGGAGAGCATGACCACGCCCAGCATCAGCGCCGAGTAGACCGCCTTGCGGCTGAAGACGAGGCCGAGGGCCGCGGCGACGGAGACCACCGCCAGCACCCAGAACGTGATGGTCTCACCCATTGTTTCGTCCCAGCCGGTAGTAGTCCTCTTCGGTCTCACCGAGACGCATGGCGTGGGGCGGAACCTCCATGCCCGGCCCGAGCGGCGCCAGCAGCATCTCCTTGGTGTAGATGAGGCTCTCGCGGCTTGAGTCGGCGAGCTCGTACTCGTTGGTCATGGTCAGCGCCCGGGTGGGGCAGGCCTCGATGCACAGGCCGCACAGGATGCACCGCAGATAGTTGATCTGGTAGGTGCGCCCGTAGCGCTCGCCCGGCGAGAAGCGCTCCTCCTCGGTGTTGTCCGCTCCCTCGACGAAGATCGCGTCGGCCGGACAGGCCCAGGCGCACAGCTCGCACCCGACGCACTTCTCCAGGCCGTCGGGCCAGCGGTTGAGCTGGTGACGGCCGTGGAAGCGCGGAGCCGTCGGCCGCTTCTCCTCGGGGTAGTTGACCGTTTCGACCTTCTTGAACATCGTGTGGAAGGTCACGCCGAACCCCTTGACGGAGTTCAGCCAATCAGTTGCTCCCACTGGGAACCTCCTTGCGCGCTACCCCGTGGTAGTGCGGCAGGTCGAGCGGCGGCACGGGGAAGCCACCCGCGGCCGGTTCTGCGTCGAGCCGCGCGAACTCCTCCTCGACCTGAGCCGCCTTGGCCTCCCTGCGCTTCTGCAGCACGCTGTCGAAGCGCCACCACAGCGCGAAGCACCCGACCAGCACGAGACCGCCCAGCATCAGGATCACCTGTCCGTTGACGCCCGGGATCTGGAAGGCCTTCATGGTCGCCACCAGGAGGATCCAGCCGAGGTTGATCGGGATGAGGACCTTCCATCCCAGGGCCATCAGCTGGTCGTAGCGCACCCGCGGCAGCGAGGCGCGGCACCAGATGAAGAACGAGAAGACGATCACCATCTTGAGGAAGAACCACAGCAGCGGCCACCAGCCGGTGTTCGCCCCCGACCACAACGAGATCGGGAACGGCGCCCGCCACCCGCCCATGAACAGGGTGATCGAGACCGCGGAGACCACGAAGACGTTGACGTACTCGGCGAGCATGATGACCGCGAACTTCAGCGAGTTGGAGTACTCGGTCTGGAAGCCGCCGACCAGCTCACCCTCACCCTCGGGCAGGTCGAAGGGGACCCGGTTGGTCTCACCCAGCATCGTGACGATGTAGATGAGGAAGGAGGGGATGAGCAGGATCATGTACCACGAGGGCAGCTGCAGGGTCAGCCCGCCGAGCACGATCTCCCTGCCCCCGGCCTGCGAGGCGACGATCTCCGAGGTGGACAGCGTCCCCGCGTACAGGAAGACGCCGACGAACGAGAGACCCATCGCGATCTCGTAGGACACCACCTGGGCGCTGGCCCGCAGCCCACCCAGGATGGTGTACGGCGAGCGCGAGCCCCAGCCCGCGAGCACGATGCCGTAGACGCCGATGGAGGCCATCGCCAGCACCAGCAGCACCGCGACCGGCAGGTCGGTGAGCTGCAGCGGGGTCTTGACGCCGAACATCGAGACCATCGGCCCCATCGGGATGACCGAGAAGGCGAGGAAGGCCGGAACCGCCAGGACCACCGGGGCGATGAAGTAGATCACCTTGTCCACGGTCCTGGGCATGAGGTCTTCCTTGAGACCCATCTTCAGACCGTCGGCGACCGACTGCAGCAGGCCGAACTTGCCCGCCCTGTTGGGGCCGTAGCGGTTCTGCATGCGGGAGATGAGCTTGCGCTCGAACCACACGCCGAACAGCACGCCCAGCATCAGGACCGCGAAGATGACGACGGCCTTGATGATGCTGATCCAGAGCGGGTCGTGGCCGAAGTCGGCAAGGGACGGATCGCTCGCAACCGCGAGCACGTGCGTATTCATTGGTCGCTCACCGCTCCTCAATCACTTCGCGGACGGCGCTCACGACGTCAGCGGCGCTCGTGGCGCCGATCCTGACGACGTCACCGGCCGTGGCGCGCAGGTCGCGGGTCACCGAACGGCCCGCGGAGTTCGTGGGCAGCCACACGACCCGGTCCGGCAGGTCGGCGACCAGGACCGGCAGGCTCACCGAGCCGCCCTCCGCGGTGACGGTGATCTCGCCGCCGTCCGCGAGACCCGACTCGGCCGCGGTCGCCGCCGAGACCAGCGCGACCGCCGCACGCGCGGTGCCCGCGAGGTACGGCTCGCCGTCCTGCAGGCGGCCGTCGTCGAGCATCCGGTGCCAGGTGGCCAGGATCGCCTCGCCCTGCTTGGGGGCGGGGGTCCTGGAGGCCCCGACGTTCGGCGCGCTGGCTCTTGGGCCACGCCAGGCGCCGATCGCGGCCAGCTCACGCCGGGCGGAGGCGGGGTCGGGCAGACCGAGGTGGACGTCCATGTGGTCGGCGATCGCGGAGACGACCCGCAGGTCGCTCATGATGCCGGGGACCGGCACCGCCTCCTCGAACGTACGGCCGCGCCCCTCCCAGTTGACGAACGTGCCGGCCTTCTCGCTCACCGCGGCGACCGGCAGCACGACGTCGGCGCGGTCGGTGACCGCGCTCGGGCGCTGTTCGAGGCTCACGATGAACGGGGTGTTCTCCAGGGCCGCGAGAGCGGCCTCGGGGTCGGCCAGGTCGTAGGGGTCCACACCGGCCACGACGAGGGCGTCGAGCTCGCCGCCGAGCGCCGCCGTCAGGATGGCCGAGGTGTCACGGCCCGGGGTCGAGGGCAGCGAGGAGACGTTCCAGGCCCTGGCCACCTCGGCGCGGGCCTCGGCGTCGTCGATCGGCCTGCCGATGGGCAGCAGGTTCGGCAGCGCGCCCGCCTCGACGGCGCCGCGCTCCCCCGCCCGCCTCGGGATCCAGGCGAGCCTGGCGCCGCTGGCGTCCGCGAGCCGTACCAGAGCGGAAAGAGCGCCCGGCACGGTGGCCAGCCGCTCACCGGCGAGGATGACGGCACCTTCGCGCCTGATCTCACCGGCGATCGGCGAGACGCCGGAGATGAGGTCCTCGACGGCCGCGGTCTCCTCGCCCGGCAGGGTGCGCACGAGCGTGCCGCCCATCTTGGCCAGGCCCTCGGTGGCGAACGGCGCGACCGAGAAGACCTTCAGGCCCTTCTTGCGCCACGCCTTGCGCAGTCGCAGGAAGACGACCGGCGACTCCTCCTCGGGCTCGAAGCCGACCAGGAGCACCGCGGGGGCGCTCTCCAGGTCGCGGTAGCGAATCTCGATGCCCCGCCCTGCGACCGCGTGCGCCAGGAAGCGCTCCTCCTCGACGGAGTGCGGCCTGGCGCGGAAGTCGACGTCGTTGCTGCCGAGCGCGATCCTGGCAAACTTGGCGTAGCCGTACGCCTCCTCGACGGTGACCCTGCCACCGACCAGGACGCCCGCCCTGCCGCGCGCCGCGGCCAGGCCGCGGGCCGCGACGGCCAGCGCCTCGGGCCAGGACGCCGGGACCAGGTGGCCCTCCTCGTCACGGACGAGGGGGGTCTTCAGCCGGTTGGGCTGGGTGGCGTAGGTGAAGGCCCAGCGACCCTTGTCGCAGTTCCACTCCTCGTTGACCTCGGGGTCGTCCCCGGCCAGACGGCGGGTGACCTTGCCCCGGCGGTGGTCGGTGCGCAGCGCGCAGCCGCCCGAGCAGTGCTCGCACGCGCTGGGCGTGGACACCAGGTCGAACGGACGGGCCCGGAAGCGGTAGGCCGCGCCGGTGAGCGCGCCGACCGGGCAGATCTGCACGGTGTTGCCGGAGAAGTAGGACTCGAACGGCTCGCCGTCGGCGGTCCTGACCTGCTCCTTGGCCCCGCGCTCGAAGAACTCGATGAGCGGGTCACCGGCGATCTCGTCCGAGAAGCGGATGCAGCGCGCGCACTGCACGCAGCGCTCGCGGTCCAGCAGCACCTCGGTGGACAGCGCGATGGGCTTGGGGAAGGTCCGCTTGCTCTCCTGGAAGCGGCTCTCCCCCTGGCCGTTGGACATGGCCTGGTTCTGCAGGGGGCACTCGCCACCCTTGTCGCAGACCGGGCAGTCCAGCGGGTGGTTCATCAGCAGCAGCTCCATCACACCGCGCTGCGCCTTCTCGGCGACGGGCGAGGTGAGCTGGGTCTGCACGACCATGCCGGGGGCGACCTCGATGGCGCAGGACGGCTGCGGCTTCGGGAAGCCCCTGCCGTTGCCCGCGTCCGGGATGTCGACCAGACACTGACGGCAGTTGGCCGCCGGGTCCAGCAGCGGGTGGTCGCAGAACCTGGGGATCTGGATGCCGAGCAGCTCCGCCGCTCGGATGATCAGCGTGCCCTTCGGGACACTCACCTGGAAACCGTCGATGGTGAGGGTTACCAGTTCTACCGGCGTCTGCGCCGGGGTGGTCGCTTCGACGGTCATGGCGCCTCCTCCGTCGGCCTCATGACCGAAACGGTGCTGTGCTTGCCGGTTGTGTACCGCCCGCTCACCTGTTCCCCCAGACCGTTGAGGGGGCGTGGTCGAACGGGCAGCCACCGATCTCGAAGTGCTTGAGGTACTCGTCCCTGAAGTGCTTGACCGACGAGTGGATGGGGCTGGTCGCGCCGTCGCCCAGGGCGCAGAAGGAGCGGCCCAGGATGTTGTCCGCGATGTCGGTGATCGTGGACAGGTCCTCCTCGGTGCCCTGTCCCTTCTCCAGCCGCTTGAGCACCTGCTTGAGCCAGTAGGTGCCCTCGCGGCACGGGGTGCACTTGCCGCAGGACTCGTGCGCGTAGAACTCGGTCCAGCGCATCACGGCCCGCACCACGCAGGTCGTCTCGTCGAAGATCTGCAGTGCCCGGGTGCCGAGCATGGACCCCTTGGCCCCGACCGACTCGAAGTCGAGCGGGACGTCCAGGTGCTCGTCGGTGAAGATCGGCGTGCTCGACCCGCCGGGGGTCCAGAACTTCAGCCGGTGCCCGGCGCGGATGCCGCCCGCCATGTCGAGCAGTTCGCGGAGCGTGATGCCCAGCGGCGCCTCGTACTGACCGGGCCTGGTGACGTGGCCGCTCAGCGAGAAGATGCCGAAGCCCTGGGACTTCTCGGTGCCCATGCCCGCGAACCAGTCGGCCCCGTTCGCGATGATCGAGGGAACACTCGCGATCGACTCCACGTTGTTCACGACGGTTGGCGAGGCGTACAGGCCCGCCACGGCCGGGAAGGGGGGCTTGAGGCGAGGTTGGCCGCGATGTCCCTCAAGCGAGTCGAGCAGTGCCGTCTCCTCGCCGCAGATGTAGGCGCCCGCGCCGCTGTGGACCACCAGCTCCAGGTCGAACCCGGTGCCGAAGAGGTCCCTGCCGAGCAGACCCTTGGCGTACGCCTCGGCGACCGCGGCCTGCAGGCGGCGGATGACGTGCAGCACCTCGCCGCGCACGTAGATGAAGGCGTGGTTGGCACGGATGGCGTAGGAGGCGATGATGACGCCCTCGACCAGCGCGTGCGGGTTCGCCATCATCAGCGGGATGTCCTTGCAGGTTCCCGGCTCGGACTCGTCGGCGTTGACCACGAGATAGTGCGGCTTGCCGTCGCCCTGGGGGATGAACCCCCACTTCATGCCGGTGGGGAAGCCCGCACCGCCACGGCCGCGCAGACCGGAGTCCTTGACGGCCTGGATGACGGCGTCCGGGTCCATGCCCAGCGCCTTCCTGGCCGCCGAGTAGTCACCGTAGCCGTCCAGGGTGAAGGAGTCCGGCTGGTCCCAGTTGGCCGTCAGGACCGGGGTGAGAGTCGTCATGATGGCTCAGGTGCCTTCCATCCGTTGGCCTTGGCGACCTTCAGGCCCTCAAGGGAGGCGCCCGCCGCGGAGGGGCCGTCCCCCGCCTGGCCGTCGGGCAGACCCGCCAGCACCCGCGAGGCCTCCTTGAAGGTGCACAGCCTCTTCGGGCCCCGGGTCGGCGAGACCTCCTTGCCCGCCTGCAGGTCGTCGACGAGCTGCTTGGCCGACTCGGGCGTCTGGTTGTCGAAGAACTCCCAGTTGACCATCATCACCGGGGCGAAGTCGCAGGCGGCGTTGCACTCAAGCCGCTCCAGCGAGACCTTCCCGTCCGGGGTGACCTCGTCGTGGCCGACCCCGGCGTGCTCGGACAGCTCGTCCCAGATCTGGTCGCCGCCCATGACGGCGCACAGCGTGTTGATGCACACCCCGACGTGGTAGTCACCCATCGGCCTGCGCTTGTACATCGTGTAGAAGGTGGAGACGCCGACCACCTCGGCCTTGCTCAGGCCCAGCATCTCGGCGCAGAACTCGTGTCCCGCGTCGGAGACGTAGCCGTCCTCCGACTGCACCAGGTGCAGCAGCGGGAGCAGCGCCGACCTCGGCCGGGGGTACCGGCCGATGATCTCCTTGGCGTCGCGCTCAAGGCGCTCACGGACCTCCGGTGCGTACCCTGTGCCCACGGTCGCGCCCCCCTCCTCGTTCCTTTCCTCGTTCACCGGTCAACCCCTCCCATGACGGGGTCGATCGAGGCCACGGCCGAGATGACGTCGGCGACCATGCCACCCTCGCAGGTCGCGGGCACCGCCTGCAGGTTCGTGAAGGACGGGTCACGGAAGTGCACGCGGTACGGCCGGGTGCCACCGTCGCTGACCACGTGGGCGCCCAGCTCACCTCGCGGCGACTCGACCGAGGCGAACGCCTGCCCCGCCGGGACCCGGAAGCCCTCGGTGACCAGCTTGAAGTGGTGGATCAGCGCCTCCATCGAACCGCTCATGATGTGCGCGATGTGGTCGGGCGAGTTGCCCAGGCCGTCGGGACCGAGCGCGAGCTGCGCGGGCCAGCCGATCTTCTTGTCGTCCACCATGACCCGGTCGCCCTTGAGCGGCCCGGACAGGCGGTCGAGCGCCTGCTCGATGATCTTGAGCGACTGCTCCATCTCGGCCATCCGCACGAGGTAGCGGCCGTAGACGTCGGCGGTCCTCTCGGTCGGGACGTCGAACTCGTAGGTCTCGTAGCCGCAGTAGGGCTGCGACTTGCGCAGGTCCCACGGCAGGCCCGCGGCCCGCAGCATCGGCCCGGTGATCCCCAGCGCCATGCAGCCGGTGAGGTCGAGGTAGGCGACGTCCTTGGTCCTGGCCAGGTAGACCGGGTTGGCGTCGAGCATCTTGCGCATGTCCTTGATGCGCTGTGGCATGATCTTGAGCAGCTCGCCGACCTTGTCGACCGCGCCCGCGGGCAGGTCAACCGAGACGCCGCCGGGCCGGATGTAGGCCATGTTCATCCGCAGGCCGGTGATGTACTCCATCACGTCGAGCACCATCTCGCGCTCGCGGGACCCGAAGAGGAACGGCGTCGTCGCGCCGAGCTCCATGCCGAAGGTGCCGATGGCCACCATGTGCGAGGAGATGCGGGTCAGCTCCATCATCATCACGCGGATGGCCTGCGCCCGCTCGGGGACGCGGTCGGTGATGCCGAGCAGCTTCTCGACGCCCAGGCAGTAGGCAGTCTCGTTGAAGATGGGCGCCAGGTAGTCCATGCGGGTGACGAACGTGGTCCCCTGGGTCCACGTCCGGAACTCCATGTTCTTCTCGATGCCCGTGTGCAGGTAGCCGATGACCGTGCGGGCCTCGGTGACCGTCTCACCGTCGAGGTTCAGCACCAGGCGCAGCACGCCGTGCGTCGAGGGGTGCTGCGGACCCATGTTGACGACGAGCTGCTCGTCCTGCTGCCCGGTGAGGGTCTCGACCAGTTCCGTCCAGTCGTTGCCCGAGACGGTGTAGACCTTGCCCTCGGTGGCGTCCGTGATCTCTTCGTACGGAGCACTCACGAGTACGACCTCCTCTGGTCGGGCGCGGGGATCTCGGCGCCGCGGTACTCGACCGGGATACCGCCGAGCGGGTAGTCCTTGCGCTGGGGGTGCCCGTCCCAGTCGTCCGGCATCATGATGCGCGTCAGCGCCGGGTGGCCGTCGAAGACGATCCCGAAGAAGTCCCAGGTCTCACGCTCGTGCCAGTCGTGCGTCGGGTAGACAGAGACCGTGGAGGGAATGTGCGGGTCGGCGTCGGGGCACGAGACCTCAAGCCGCAGGCGCTTGTTGTGGGTGATCGAGCACAGGTGGATCACCGCGTGCAGCTCCTCCCCCTCAAGGTGGGGATAGTGCACGCCGGAGACACCGAGCGACAGCTCGAACCGCAGCGCCGGGTCGTCGCGCAGGGTCCTGGCGACCTCGACCAGGCGCTCCCGCCTGACGTGGAAGGTCAGCTCGCCGCGATCGACGACGACACGCTCGACCGCGTCGGCCAGCTCGGCGCCGAGCGCGCGCTCAAGCTCGTCGGCGACGGTGTCGAAGTAGCCGCCGTAGGGGCGGGGGGTCGAAAGCTCGGGCTTGCGCCGTACGACCAGGCGACCGTAGCCGGAGGTGTCACCGGTCCCCGTGGCGCCGAACATGCCCGTCCGGGCGATCGGCTCCTCGGGAACCCCGGGGAGGTTGTCACTGCTCATGTCGGTCCCTCACCGCTCCTCGTCCGTCGCGCGGGGCCGGCCGTCGCGGCACCTCATTTGGCGCTCCCTTGGTCGATCAGGGGCAGCGCCCGCAGCGCCTGCAGTTCGAGCTCGTCGATCTGCTTGGCGCGATGCGCGCCGAACTTCGTGTTCTGGATCTTGTCGTGCAGCTTCACGATCGCGTCGATGAGCATCTCGGGCCTCGGCGGGCAGCCGGGCAGGTAGATGTCGACGGGGACGACGTGGTCCACGCCCTGCACGATGGCGTAGTTGTTGAACATGCCGCCGCTCGACGCGCACACGCCCATGGCGATGACCCACTTGGGCTCGGCCATCTGGTCGTAGATCTGGCGCAGCACCGGCGCCATCTTCTGCGACAGCCTGCCCGCGACGATCATCAGGTCGGCCTGGCGCGGAGACGCCGAAGCGCGCTCCATACCGAAGCGCGCCAGGTCGTGCTTGGGACCGCCGGTCGACATCAGCTCGATGGCGCAGCAGGCGAGACCGAAGGTCGCCGGCCAGACGGAGTTCTTCCTCGCCCAGCCCGCGACCTGCTCGACCGTGCTGAGCATGAACCCGCTCGGAAGTTTCTCTTCAAGACCCATGTCTAGTCCCAGTCCAAACCCTTGCGGCGCCACACGTAGGTGTAGGCCACGAGCACGGTGACGATGAACAGCACCATCTCGATCAGTCCGAAGATCCCGAGCTGGTCGAAGGCGACCGCCCACGGGTAGAGGAAGATGATCTCGATGTCGAACACGATGAACAGCATCGCGGTGATCATGTACTTCAGCGGGAAGCGACCACCACCGACCGGCTGGGGGGTCGGCTCGATCCCGCATTCGTAGGCGTCGAGTTTCGCGCGGTTCCAGCGCCTGGGACCGGTGAAGGGCGCGATCGTCACCGAGAAGATCGCGAATCCCGCCGCGAGAACGGCGAGCACCAGGATGGGTGCGTACAACTCCATCGCTACGCCTCCTCTCCCATCTCCACGCGCGCCGGCGCGCAGCTCATCAGGTCGTTTCCTTGTGCGGCTTGTGCAGGTCGTTGTGCAAGTCTAGGCAGGGCGATCATCGCTCTTGCTTCCACGTTCTTGACGTTTGCTGAGGTCATGCCGATGGCGCGACCTTCGACAGAGCGTTGATGATGCGGTCGGACGCATCGCCTCGTCGGTCGGTGAGGTTACCAAGGAGTTTGAGTGCGAAGCGCATCAGGCGAGGATGCGGCAGCGCGTGCCGGGTGGCGAAGTCCATCACCCCTCGGTGCCCGATCAGCTCGACGAAGCCCCTGCCCAGCGTGAAGTAGCCTCCGTAGGCGTCCTTCAAGGTCTGCGGATAGGCCCGCAGCACGCGCTCACGCTGTGCCGGGGTCGTACGGCCGAGCGCCTGGACGATGGTCTCGGCGGCCACGTGACCGCTCTCCATCGCGTAGGCGATTCCCTCGCCGTTGAACGGGTTGATCATGCCACCCGCGTCGCCGACCAGCACCAGACCCCGGGTGTAGTGGGGCTGGCGGTTGAAGGCCATCGGCAGCGCCGCCCCCCTGATCGGGGAGGTCATGTTCTCCTCGCTGAAACCCCACTCCTCGGGCATGCCCTTGACCCAGCGCCTGAGCAGGTCGCGGTAGTCCATGCCCTTGAAGGCCTCGGTGGTGTTCAGCAGGCCGAGGCCCACGTTCGAGGTGCCGTCGCCGACGCCGAAGACCCAGCCGTAGCCGGGCAGCAGCGTCTCGCCGTCCCACAGCTCCAGCCAGACCTCAAGGTAGTCGTCGTCGTGACGCGGACTGGTGAAGTAGGTCCGCACGGCCACGCCCATCGGGCGGTCCTCGCGCTTGTGCAGCCCCATCGCCAGTGAGATGCGGGTGGAGTTGCCGTCGGCGGCGACCACGAGGCGGGATCGGTAGGTGACCTCCTCGTCGTCCTTCTTGGCGACCACGCCGACCACGTGACCGCTGCGGTCGTCGAGGATCGGGCCGGTGACGTTGACGCCCTGCAGCAGGCGGACCCCGCCACGCACCGCGTTGTCCGCGAGGATCTCGTCGAAGTCCTGGCGGGTGCGGACCAGCCCGAAGTCCGGGTAGCTGGCCAGTTCGGGCCAGTCGAGCTCGAAACGCCTGCCACCGCCGACCACGCGCAGGCCCTTGTTCCTGACCCAACCGGGGGCGTCGATGTCAATGCCCATCGCGATGAGCTGCTTGACAGCTCTGGGCGTCAGCCCGTCACCGCAGACCTTCTCGCGGGGAAAGGTGGTTTTCTCGAGCAACAGGACGTCAAGCCCGGCCTGTGCGAGATGGAAAGCGGTTGTCGAACCGGCGGGCCCGGCGCCGACGACGATGACGTCGGCGTCAGCCTCAGCGACTTTCCGCTGTACGGCGGCTGGCACGGTCACGGGACCTGTCCTGTCCTACACGCTTTGAGGGCCTCGGAGTGGGGCCTTTCGTTCCTTTGTGAAGACCTTCACAAACTTGTCGCGCCGAAGTCTAACCCCTTTGCGGCAAGAAGTGTCAGGCGGGTACGGCTATCGCCTGTCAATGTTCACGCGGGCTTATATGCACGGTGAAGGGCCACGATGCCCAGAGCGAGATTACGCCAGGCGACCCGCTCCCAGCCCGCGCCCTGGATGATCTTCGCCAGCGCCGCCTGGTCCGGCCAGTCCCTGATCGACTCGGCCAGATACTCGTAGGAGTCGTCGTTCGAGCCGAACAGCTTGGCGGCCTGCGGCATGAACCGCATGAGGTACTGCGAGTAGACCAGGTCGAACGCGGGCAGCGTGGGGTGGGAGAACTCCAGGATCACCAGGCGCCCGCCCGGCTTGGCCACCCGCAGCATCTCGCGCAGCGCCTGCCCGGTGTCCTGCACGTTGCGCAGCGCCGTCGAGATCGTCACCGCGTCGAACACCTCGTCGGCGAACGGCAGCCGCAACGCGTCACCCGCGATGAAACTGACCCCGCGAACCCCACCGCCGTGGATGCCGGAACCGCCGCGCCGCCGTACCCCGGTGCCCAGCATGCCCAGCGAGAAGTCGGAGGCGATGGCCCGCGCCCCGAGGGTGGTGAAGGTGTCGGTCGAGGTGCCGGTGCCCGCGCCCAGGTCGAGGACCAGCTCGCCGGGGCCCGCGTCGACCGCGGCCGCGGCCGCCTTGCGCCACAGCCTGACCTGGCCAAGGGAGATAACGTCATTGACCAGGTCGTACCGCCGGGCCGTGCGATCGAACATCGCGGCGACCTCATGCGGCTGCTTGTCCAGCGAAGCGCGCGTCATGAGCACAAGAGTAATTCTCTTTGCGCCCTGCCTCTTTGCGGCGCCTGGCGGCGCCGCGGGCTTGGGCGCCTCAAGTCGGTGACTTCCCTCGTCGCTCCTCCGCTTCGCTCCGTCGCTCCTCAGTCCAGCTCACCGACGCGCCCAAGCCGACACTCCTCGCGCACGGCACCGGTACCCCGAACACCCTCACGCACGGCGCCAGGAGAGCCGAGCCGTACCCCCACGCACGGCACCAGTACCCCAAAACCCCTCAGCCCCAGGCATCGGTGAGGTCGTGGGATCTACGTAAAGCGACGGTTCGATCACTGTGGGTCTGCTAGGAATTACCGAATGTTTACCAGGAGCGCCTTGGCGCTGGTCGCAGCAATGGTTCTTCTGCCGCCCTGGGCGGCCTCGCCCGCGCAGGCGGGCACCGTACGGCATACGCGGGTCGTCTCCGCGGACCCGGTGGACACCACCCCCCACGTGCTCAACGGGATCGTCAACGCCATCGCGCTCGTCGGCAGGACCGTGGTGGTCGGCGGGTCCTTCAGCAGGGTGAGCGACGCCCGGGGCACGACCACCTTGGAGCGGTCCAATATCTTCGCCTACGACCTGGTCACGGGGCGTGTTCTGCCGGGCTTCGCGCCGGAGCTGGACGGGCAGGTCAGGGCGCTCGTGGACGGGCCTGACGGCACCGTGTACGCCGGGGGCGAGTTCACCGAGATGGCGGCCGGGGCCAGGGCCGCAGGGCTGCCCGCGGTGGGTCCCGCGGCCTCGGGGGCCGAGACCAACGGCCTGGTCAGACTGCGTCTGTCCGACGGGACGCCGGTGCCGGGCTTCGGCGCCCAGGCGTACGGGGGCGGGGTCACCGCGCTTGCCAGGTCCGGCTCACAGCTCTACGTCGGCGGCGACTTCACCAGGATCAGCGGGGTCGGCCGTACGGCACTGGCCAGGCTCGACGCCGTGAGCGGGGTGATCGACGCGGGCTTCGCCGTACGGCCTGGGGATCCGAGGGGGCGCAGGACGAAGGTCGCCGCGCTGGCGCTGAGCGGGGACCGGCTGGCGGTCATCGGCGACTTCACCACGCTGGACGGCCTGTCCAGGCCGCAGCTCGGTCTCGTCGACGTCGGTTCCCGCCCGGCGAAGGTCGCCGGTTGGCGGACCTCGACCTACGCTGCCAGGTGCAAGGCCGTCTTCCCCTCCTACGTGCGCGGGGTGGACTTCGCGCCGGACGGCTCCTACTTCGCGGTCGTCACGACCGGGGGTCCCGCCGATCCGAACAAGCCGTGTGACAGCGCGGCGCGGTTCGAGACACGTCCCCGGGGTTCGCTGGAGAACATCCGGCCCACCTGGATGAACCTCACCGGGGGCGACTCGCTCTACGCGGTCGCCGCGACGGGCGCGGCCGTGTACGTCGGCGGGCACCAGCGCTGGCTGGACAACCCGCTCGGCCGTGACTCGGCGGGCCCTGGAGCGGTCCCACGGCCGGGAATCTCGGCGATCGACCCGCGCACGGGCAAGGCCCTGTCCTGGAACCCCACGAGAGACCGGGGAATCGGCGTCAAGGCTTTCCTCGCCCATCACGGAGGGTTACTGGTTGGTAGTGACACAACGCGGCTTGGTCACGAGTACCATGCCCGAGTCGGCATGTTCCCGTTGCCGTGATCACTCCTGATTCTTAGTGAATCGCTCACTCACCGCGTCGCGCTGCTTCGACAGCAGGACGTAGCTGGCCACCCCACTGACCAGGAATGCGGCGACCAGCAGGATGAAGGGCTGGCGAAGGCCAAGGAGATAGAGCACACCGATGCTCCCTAGCAGGAGTCCCAGCCGGGAGACGGTGTAAACGAAGACGGGATGCACAGCGTTGAGGTTACGTCACCCCGTGCTCGGCCTGCTCAGGGACGGGTGGGGTGGCGGAAGTGGGTGCTTCGCACTGCGCGCGAGCGCTGCTAGTGTGCACAACAGATCAGTTTCGTAAAGAAACACCCACGAGACTCTCAAAGAGGCTCTATCATATAACAATCGGGCAGTCAGTCGATAACAACCCGTGATCTTTGTTGAAAAGCACGGATAAATCAGACTTCGCTCGGCACACTGGTTACCTGTCCGCCCGCTGGCAGGAAGCGGGATGCGAGGGGGAGAGATTGTGGAGAGTAGCAGCGAGCGTCTGCTGACGCCTGGAGAGGTTGCCGCCCTCTTCCGGGTGGACCCAAAGACGGTTACACGCTGGGCCGCGGCAGGCCGCATCAGCAGCATCCGTACCCCCGGAGGGCATCGGCGGTTCCGCGAGTCGGAAGTGCACGCCCTTCTGCGCGGGGAAGACGTCTTGACGGCCGAAAGGCCGGCAGGCGACGCACCGCGTGTCTGACGACTTATGACGTCACACCATCGGTGGTCCTACGGGGCCCCCACCGGAAAGCCGCAGGGTCACCGATGGAGTCGTACGGCTCGCACCCCCCGAGCCGCAGCCCCGCCCACCCGGGGCGCCCCCAGGGACGTCAACCGTCCTGTTCGGCCTTGAAGGCCAGGAACTCACGTTCCAGATCGTCGTTCTCCTCAAGCCAGCGCCGTCTGCGCTCGGCGAGCTCCTCCTCGGTGAGCGCCTCGGTGAGCCACCGGTCGTAGTCCGGGTCACCCGGCAGCAGCTCCACGTACGCGTTGCCGATCAGGCGCCCGTCGTCGCTGGACAGGGTCTGCGGCACGCGCAGCGTTCCGTCAGCGAGCCGGATGACGTACATCCCAGATCACCTAGATTCCGTAACGCCGGTTGAAGAACAACATGACATCGAGCGCCAGCCTCGTGTTACCGCCGAGCATGTCCACCAGGGCGGGACGCTGCCGCGAGACGATCGCGGCGAAGGCGTCGGCGAAGAACTCCTTGCGCCCCAGATCTCCCGGCTGAAGGTGGAACCCGGAGGCCAGCATAGGGACGCACCTGTCGTAGAGGGCCGCGAACTCCGGAGAGTCGGAGACCCAGCCACCGTAGGGCGCGTCCACGTCGTCGAGCGCGTGCCCGACCTCGTGCATCATCACGTCCGGGGTCGGTGACGGCCTGTCCCCCACGACGATCTTGCTGTCGCCGTACGCCCCCGCGCAGATGTCCCAGGTGGCCCGGCCGGAGGGCAGCGGCGCGCCACGCAGATAGCCCATGTCGTCGAGGTCGGGCACCCCGCCCGCGCCGACGTAGATGCCGTCGAGCCCCTCGGCGAGCTTCGCCTTCAGCAGCTCGGGCAGCCTGGCCAGGCTCTCGACGGCGCGTACGGCGTCGGCCGACGGCGGTCCCTGGCGGGCGTCCCACTGGCGGTGCAGGATGCGTTCGAGCCGTCCGCAGTGCAGCAGGCCGTCGCCCGTCCTGGGCGCGTCCGGTGGGTTCGGCATGGCTCTCGGCCGGTCGTCGTCGAGCTCGAAGTCCCGCCAGGTGTACTGCGGGCGATCGACAACCGGCGCCGTCACGGCCACCCGCCGCTCGGGCGCTACCGGTGCGTCACGGACCGTCCGGCCAGTGACACTCTCCGTGCGCTGCGGCAGGCTCCGCTGCCACCAGCGCCGTCGATGACGGCCTTTGTCCGCCGAATTCGCCATCACACGCCCCAGGAGGAAGTGGCAACAGGCTCCACCGTACGGTGTGGACCTTCGCCAGTCACCTGGATCGGGGCCACGACCGCACCCTGGCGCCGAATGGCTTACAGTTCGGGCATGCCCCTGCTTGTCGGTCTGGCGATTCTCGCCTTCTGGCTCTACTGCCTGTTCGACGCGATAACCACGCCGGACGAGGAGACCAGGAACCTGCCCAAGCTCCTATGGGTGATCATCGTTCTGCTGCTGCCCGTCGCGGGTGGCGTGTTCTGGCTCCTGCTCGGTAGGCCGAGCGCCTCCGGGGTCACGGGCACCCTCCCGCCGGACGACGACAGGCCCGTGCGCCGCGAGGTCCCCCGAGGTCCCGACGACGACCCCGACTTCCTCAAGGACCTGGAGCGGCGCCTGCGCGACGAGGAGTGAGCGGCGCCCGGTGACCCCGGCCCCCGGCACCGCGCATGCGAAAGCCCGTCAGGAGGTACGGCACGGCCGCCCCCCTGACGGGTGGGAAGAACCGGTCTCAGCCGGGAACCTCGGCGTAGGAGTGCAGGCCACCGAGGAAGATGTTCACCCCGACCAGGTTGAACATCAGGCAGGCGAAGGCGATGAGCTGCACGATCATCGCGGCCTTGCCCTTGAACCCCGCCGTCGCGCGGGCGTGCAGATAAGCCGCGTACGCGATCCAGGTGATGAACGCCCAGATCTCCTTGGGGTCCCAGCCCCAGTAACGGCCCCAGGCCTTGTCCGCCCAGAGGGCGCCCGCGATGACGGCGAACGTCCAGATCGGGAAGCCGACCACGATGGCCCGGTGCGCGACCCGCTCCAGGTCCTGCCGGGACGGCAGCCGGACCGCGCTGTCCTTCCTGACCAGGAAGAGGATGCCGGACACGCCCGCCATGATGAACAGGCCACTGGCGATGATCGCCGCCGACACGTGGATGGCGACCCAGTAGGAGTTCAGCGCGGGCACCACGGGTCCGGCCTGCACATACAGGTACCGTACGGAGAAACCGAGCCCCAGGGCGGCGGCGACCGTGACGAAGGCCCCCAGGAACAGGTTGCGGTAGCGCAGGTGCATGAACAGGAACGCGCTCACCGCCGCGAAGCACATCGCGACCACGAACTCGTACATGTTGCCCCACGGCCACCGGCCGATGGCCCAGCCCCTGGTCAGGATGGCCACCAGGTGGGCGGTCCAGCCGAGCCAGGTCAGCCCGAGCGCGACCGGGGCGGCCCGCAGCGCCCAAGCGGGCGGCGCCTTCTCCTCGGGCGTCCCCTCCCGGGGAGCCGAGGGGGCGTCCACCGTCTCTCCTCCGGCCGTGACCAGCGCGGGTTCACCGGCCGCCCTGGCCTTCGCGGTGCTCCTGACCCGGCCGAAGCCGAGGTCGAGGGCGTAGCCGATCATCGCGACGATGTAGAGCAGCACGGTCGCCAAGGTGAGCTGGTCGCTCAGCGTGGCGAGGCCGACGTCGACCTCAACGGGCATCGTTGTTCACTCCTGGATTCAAATCGGCGACGATCCCGGCGAACTCCTCGCTGAAATCGCTGCCTTCGGTGCGCGTGAGACCGCCGATCTCGACGTGTCCACGGTCCTTTCCCTGCTGTTCGCCGACCCGCACCCACACCCTGCGGCGCCGGACGGTCAGCGAGAGCACCAGGCCGACCACCGCGAGCACGGAGGCGACGAGCGCGGGCATCCGGCCCGGGTCGTGGGTGATCTGGAGGGCGATCCACTCCTTGACCCCGGTGAACTCGATCGACCCGGCGCCGTTGGGCAGGTCGAGCTTCTTGCCGACGGCCAGCGGGTCGGCCTTCATGACCAGCGGGCGCATCTTCTTCAGGCTCGTCGGGTCCAGCTCGTAGACCGACTGCGGCCTGCCGTTCTTCAGCCCGAGGTCCCCGGCGAACGCGCCGTACACCTGGGCGGTCGGGTTGGCCGCGCCCGGGAAGACCGAGACCCACTCCCCGTTCATCGGCACCGTGGTCGGCAGGAAGCCGACCAGGAGACCGAGCTGCTCGGGCTGGGCGTCGGGGACCTTGATGACGCACTCGGAGGTGAACGTCGCGGGCTGGACCACCAGGCACGGCACCGGGCCGTCGAAGGCGACCTGTCCCTTGCCGTCGGTGATCCTGAAGGTCGGGGCGTAACCGTGGTCGATGAGGTAGGTCAGCGTGCCGTCGACGTCCAGCGGGTCGTTGACCTTCAGCGTGTAGTCGCGCTGCGGGCCGCCGGGGACGTCGGTGACCTTGAGCTTGGCCAGGAAGTCGAGTGGCTGGCCACGCCGTTCACCCTGGGCGATGTAGGAGGCCTGGAAGTCCTCGACGGTGAAGGAGAACGGTTCGAGCGACTCGGCGTTGACCTGCTGGCCGGGCATGTAGCGGTCGTAGGCGGCGACCGTGTTGGCGAAGCCCTCCCCCTCGACGACCAGCACGTTGCCGCGGTAGCCGTACAGGGCGCCGGCGCCGACCGCGACCAGCAGGCCGAGCAGGGCGATGTGGAAGAGCAGGTTGCCCGTCTCGCGCAGGTATCCCTTCTCTGCCGCGACCCAGCCGGGGCCCGTGGTCACCCGGAAGCGCATCCCGCGCAGCCGCTTGGCGGCCTCCTCGACGGTCAGGTCGCCGTCGAAGGAGGCGTTCTGCGGCAGCCGCGACAGGTTGCGCGGCGGCGCCGGGGGCTTCCTGCGCAGCTCGCGCAGGTGGGTCGCGGCGCGCGGGAGCACGCAACCGACCAGGGACAGGAACAGCAGCAGGTAGATCGCGGCGAACCACGGCGCCTTGAACACGTCGAACAGCCACAGCCGGTCGAGCCACTCGGCCAGGGCGGGGTTGTCGGTGAAGTACTGCGAGACCTTGGCGTCGGAGACGCCGCGCTGCGGCCAGATCGACCCGGGGACCGAGCCGAGGGCGAACAGGAACAGCAGGATCAGGGCCGTGCGCATCGAGGTGAGCGTGCGCCAGAACCACCGCGCCCAGGCGAGCACGCCGAAGGACGCGGGCCGTACGGCCTGCTCGTCCCCGCCCGGCTCACTCCGCTCAGCCGTACGGCCCGGCGTGGCCTGCTTGACTTCCTCCACCATCAGATCACCGGCTCGAATCCGCCGATCCACCCCTGCATGATCGCGACGAGCTCTCCCCAGAGTCCCGTGACGAGCAGCAGGCCGACGGTGACCAGCATGGCCCCGCCGATCCGGGTGATCAGCTGCGAATGGCGGCGAACCGCCTTGAACGTGTGCAGTGCCCTACGGTATGCCAGTCCGGCCACCAGGAAGGGCAGTCCGAGACCGAGAGCATAGGCGAAGGCGAGCAGCGCTCCCCTGCCCGCGCTGCCCTCGGTGAGGCCGAGGGTGAGTACGGCGCCGAGGGTGGGGCCGATGCACGGGGTCCAGCCGAGGCCGAAGACCACGCCGAGCAGCGGCGCCCCGGCCAGCCCGGCGGCCGGGACCCGGTGGATGCGCAGGTCACGCTGGAGGCCGGGAATCACCCCCATGAACGCCAGGCCGAGCACGATCGTCAGCGCGCCGAGCACCCGCGTGATGACCGCGGTGTTGGTGATCAGCGCCTCGCCGAGGCTGCCGAAGATCGCTCCGCCCGCCACGAAGACCACCGCGAAGCCAAGGACGAACAGCCCGGTGCCCGCGACCATCCGGCCGCGGCGCGGGTCGCCGCTCATCCCCGTCACGTACGACAGGTAGCCGGGCACCAGCGGCAGCACGCACGGCGACAGGAAGGAGACCAGACCCGCGGCGACCGCGATCGGCAACGCCAGCAGCAGTGATCCACTCGCGACCGTCGCGGTCAGGTCAGCGTTCATCGCCGACCTTGGTCACCACGCTGAGCAGGTCGTTGTACTTGACGGCGCCGAGGGCGCGGGCCGCGATCCGGCCCTGACGGTCGATGACCAGCGTCGAGGGGATCGCGGCGGGAGGCACGGTGCCGTGGAAGGCCAGCGCGATCCGGCCCGGCTGGTCGAAGATGCTGGGGTAGCCGCTCTGCTGGCTGCGTTCGAAGGCCAGGGCCTCGGCCTTGCGGTCCTTGAAGTCGATGCCGAGGAACTCCACGCCCGCCGCCTTGGTCTTGGCGGCGATGTCCTTGAGCACCGGCGCCTCGGCACGGCAGGGCGCGCACCAGGCGGCCCAGAAGTTCAGCACGACGACCTTGCCCTTGTGCGCGCCGAGGGAGGCGGTCGCACCGTCGAGGGTCTCGCCCTCGACGGCGGGCGCGGGCTTACGGTCGGCGGCCTCGAACACCACGATCTTGCCGTCTCCCGGGATGAACCGGGTGTCCCCGCTCTGCGGCTGGGATCCCTGGTTACCGGCGCATCCGGCCACTGTGACGAGTGACACGGCCACGAGCAGCACGGCGGCGAAGGGTTTTGCGCGCATCAGGGGCTGAGTCTTCCTGTACTACAACCGGTAGAGCAGTCACTCTACCGGCGCGGTCAGGCGCCCGGTACGGCAGGGCGCCTGACGAGCGCGCCCGCGGGTTCGCTGTATCCGACGCTGACCAACCGGTTCCCCTCGAAGGAGAAACTCGTGAGGCTGGCCAACGCGCACTGCCTGCGCCTGGGGTCGTGCGGCAGCCGCCTGCCCTCGGCCGCGAGCCGGATGATCCAGATCGGCAACTGGTGGCTGACCAGCACCGCCTCGTGCCCGCGCGCCGCGTCTCTGGCGGTGTCGATCACGCTCTTCATCCGCCGCACGACGTCGGTGTAGCGCTCCCCCCAGGAGGGACGCAGCGGGTTCCACAGGTGGCGGTAGTGACGCGGGCTGCGGAAGACCCCGTTGCCCCCGGCGACCGAGAAGCCCTCGAAGATGTTCTCCGCCTCGATGAGGCGCTCGTCCAGGGTGGGCTCAAGGCCGAAGGACGAGGCGATCGGGGCCACGGTCTCCTGCGCCCGCTCAAGAGGAGAGGAGAACAGGGCCGTGATGTCGCGTCCCGCGACGGACTTGGCGACCATCTCGGCCATCTGCTTTCCCGTCTCCGACAGGTGGTAGCCGGGCAGCCTGCCGTACAGGATGTTCGCGGGATTGTGCACCTCACCGTGGCGCAGGAGGTGAACGACGGTCGTCTCAGCCATGGTGCCGCCAGCCTACCGACAGGTATGGATGAATAGGGCGCATAGATGGACCAGTGTGGCCGTGCCACACGGGCGACGCCAGCGTCGGAGGGGGTCGACTTCCGGGTTTCGCGGCGTTTTCCGGTGTTCCGTGCAGGATCTCACCGTTCCACGGCCCATCCGTGGCCGATCCCGGCCCGCGTGCGTCATCCCTCGACGGGCTCCCTGACCGGCTCGGCCGTACCCGCGGGCTGGTGGGGCTCGGCGGCGATCCGCAGCGCCTCGACGGCGGCCCTGATCGCCGGGCGGCGGGCCGCGTCGGTACGCCAGAGCGCGTAGATCTTCCTGATGGGACGCGGCCTGAGCGGGACGATCCGCACCCCGGCGGGCACGAAGTCACGGCCGAGACGCGGGATGATCGCGCAGCCCTGACCGGCCGCGACGAGGGCGAGGTGGGTTGGATACTCGTCGGCCATGCAGGCGATGTCGGGTTCGAGCTCGGCGGAACGCAGCGTGTAGACGAGCCAGTCGTGGCAGATCGTGCCGGGCGAGGAGCTGATCCACCGCTCGCCGGACAGTTCGGACAGCTCGATCTCCTGCCGGTCGGCCAGCGGGTGGCAGGAGGGCAGGATCGCGTCGGCCACGTCGTCGAAGAGCATCGCCCTGGACAGTCCCTCGGGGACGGCAAGCGGCCGGTTCATCCAGTCCTGGACGACAGCGAGGTCCAGCTCGCCCCTGCTCACCTCGCGGAGCTGGCGTTCCGGCTCGCGCTCGTGCAGTTGGAGCCTGAGGTCGGGGTGGCGCCGTTGCAGGTGGGCCAGGGCGGCGGGCAGCAGCCCCCGGGCCGCCGTCGGGAACGCTCCGATGCTCAACCTGCCGACGACGGCTCCCCGCAGCGCCTCGAAGTCGGCCTCCGCGGTCTCGACCAGCGCGAGGATGCGCTCGGCGTGGTCGGCGAGCAGCCCGGCCGCGTCGGTCAGCCGGACCCCGCGCCCGTTGCGTTCGAGCAGCGTCGCCCCGGTCTCGCGTTCGAGCTTGGCGAGCTGCTGCGACACGGCGGACGGGGTCACCATGAGGGCGTCGGCCGCCGCGCCGACCGATCCGTACACGGCCACGGCATGCAGGGCCTTGAGGCGGTTGAGATCCAACATGTAGTAACTCTAAACGCCCATAGTCCAGAAAGCTCCCTTTACTAAAGAAAAGGCACAAACAGGGACGAAAGTCACCGAATCCATCACGTCTTCGTCCCGCCCGGCCCATCGCCTTCGCCCGCGCACCTTTCGAGCCACGGGGCACGGCTGTGGGGACCTCAGGCCTTCACGCTGACCTGTCCACTTCCCTTGCAGGGACGGCAGGTGATCTCGACCTGGGTCACCACCGTCCCGCCCGCGGCGGTCCTGGTCTCGCGGGTCTCGTAGTAGTGGCCGTTTCCTCCGCAGTTGCCACAGGGGCGCGTCGCTCCCATCGGCTTCTCCTTCACGTGGGCCGCGGCCTCGGCGACGTCCTCGAACGCCGCCTTGATCCGCTCCGCCTGCTCCCCCGTCAGGAAAGGCAACACCACCTTGCCGCCCGCGGCGGTGGGGATGCCCAGCACATACGTTCCTCGTTCGGTCACGGGCTTTTCCAATCGGGGGACGATGATCGGTCCGGAGGACGACTGTCTACCACGGATCGCCGATGATCATCGTAGGTCGCCCATGGCACCACGTCGGCACACGCGCGGCCCTCATCCGCTGTTGGAACGGCCTCACAACCGACTCCCTCAGGCTACCCGTCCGCCCTCCCCGGCCCATGTCGGCCCCAGGAAAGCAACGGCCAATCCTTTCGAGGGACTTTGTCCCCTATTTCAGGAAAGCGGCCCCGGCTATCGTCGCTCAGACCTGACCCACAAAAAGGCAGTACCAAGCCCCTTACCACCCTCTTACGCCCTTTGTTCTAGCATCGCCACGCCTCTCCCCCACGGCGCAAGAGCGGGGCCGTACGAAGGAAACCCCATGGCCACAGACGTCCACCCGCGCTCCGGCCGAGCACCGGAGCAGCCGCGTTGGCTCCTTGTCACGACCCTCCTGCTGAGCGTCGTGGGCCTGGCGATCTCGGCCTACCTGACCCTCGCCCACTACGACACCGCGATCCGTCTCGTGTGCGCGGAGAACTCCACGATCGACTGCGCCTCCGTGACGTCGAGCAGCTACTCCGAACTGATGGGCATTCCGGTCCCCATGCTCGGCCTGCTGTTCTTCGCCGCGATCACGGCGCTGACCACCCCGTGGGCCTGGCGTTCCGCCTCCCCCCTCATCCGCTGGGTACGGCTCGGCAGCGTGATCGTCGGGGTGCTCTTCGTGGTCTACCTGGTGAGCGCGGAACTGCTCGTTCTCGGCAAGATCTGCCTGTGGTGCACGGCCGTACACGTGATAACCGTGGCGCTTTTCGGATGTGTCGTGGCTGACGAATACCGACGGGTGGGCCAGACGGCCTGACCGCCGTGGCGATATCGATGAGGAGTCGTGATGAGCAAGAGTGCCCGGCAGAAGTCGGCCAGGGAGCGCATCGCCGAGGAACGCAAACTTCAGGCCGCCCGTGAAAGGCAGCGGAAACTGCTGCTGGGCGTTCTGGGCGGTATAGCCGCCGCGGCGGTCGTCGTGGTCACGGTCGTCGTCGTGCAGAACAACGCCGGTCAGAGCGACCAGAAGGCCGTCGCCTACACCGGCCCGCTGGCCCCGACCACCCGCCAGGCGGACGGCTCGATCCTCATGGCCAAGGAGGGCGTCACCGCCCCCACCCTGGAGATCTTCGAGGACTTCCAGTGCCCCTTCTGCAAGAAGCTTGAGGACAGCGCGGGCGACGCGATCTACAAGGCCGCCGCGGACGGCAGGGCCAAGGTGATCTTCCGGCCGTTCCAGCTCTTCAAGGCACCCAACCACCCCGAACCCGTGCCCTCGGTCTCCCGGCGCGGAGCCAACGCGGCCCTGTGCACCCCGCCCGACAAGTGGGCCTCGTACGCCAAGACGCTGTACGCCAACCAGCCCGTCGAGGGCCAGAACGGCTTCGAGAACAAGGACCTGCTCAACTGGGCCCGTGACCTCGGCTTCTACGACGCCGGGTTCGAGAAGTGCGTCGTCGGCATGGGGATGGCGGGCGACGTGGACAAGGCCACCGAATACGCCCAGAAACAACAGGTCAACAGCACCCCGACCCTCCGCCTCAACGGCAAGGACCTCACCGCGGAACAGGTCAACGAACTTCTCTCTGACCCTGCTTCTCTTGATCAGATTCTTACAGCGCCATAGTGCGCCGCTGCCCTGCCTCTTTGCGGCGCCTAACGGCGCCGCGGGCTTGGGCGCCGTCGGTCTCTTCCCTCGTCGTTCCTCCGCTGCGCTCCGTCACTCCTCAGTCCAGAAACCGACGGCGCCCAAGCCAAACTCCTCACGCACGGCACCGGTACCCCAAAACCCGAACTTGGGGCTTGGCGCGTCCGCATCGTGTTTATGGCTTCGGGGCGGGGAGGCGGGAGACAATGAGCGGAAGGCAACGGAGATGATCTGGAATGGGTACACCGGGTGACGAGGATGACGTTACGGTGAACACCGTGAGTAGCGCGCTCGAATACTGGCCGTCACCGCCCCCCTGGGGGTGGAAGGCCGACGACCTCGACCACCTTCCGGCAGAGGGACCGAACGGCGAGCCCGACTTCTTCAAGCACGTCGAACTCATCGATGGAGCCCTCGTCTTCATGTCCCCCCAGAAGCGTTTCCACCAGCGCATGATCCGTCGCCTCACTGCGGCGCTCGACGAACAGGCTCCGGAGTCCCTCTCAGCGGTGGACCAGATGGACGTCAAGCTCGGGCATCGGACACGTCCCTGTCCCGACATCGTCGTCATCGACACCGTCGCGGCCGACGACGACGAGCGGACGTTCTACACCCCCGACGAAGTGCGTCTCGTCGTCGAGATCGTCTCTCCCGAGTCAGAGGACCGCGACCGCAAGACCAAGCCGTTCCGGTACGCCGAGGCGGGCATCAGGCACTTCTGGCGGGTGGAGAACAACGACGGCAAAGCCGTCGTCTACGTCTACGAACTCGACCCCGCCACCGGCGCCTACGGCCTCACCGGCATCCACCACGGCCACCTGACCGTCCCGGTCCCCTTCCCCATCGACTAGCCGCGCCCCTTTGCGCCACCTTCGGCAGCGCGGGCTTGGGCGCCTCAGGTCGGCTCCTTCCCTCGTCGCTCCTCCGCTTCGCTCCCTCGCTCCTCAGTCCAGTCGCCGACGCGCCCAAGCCGGGTTCTTCATGGTCAGAAAGCTTGGGCGGCGGCTTTGGCGGCTGTGGGGAGGGCTTCCGCTACCTGGGAGAGGGCCTCGTCGTCGTGGGCCGAGGAGAGGAACCACGCCTCGTAGGCCGAAGGGGGCAGGTAGACGCCCTGGTCGAGCATGCCGTGGAAGAACGCCCGGTAGGCGGCGGTGTTCTGGCTCTGCGCCCCGGCGAAGTCGGCGACCCGGTCCTCGGTGAAGAAGATGGAGAACAGGCTGCCCGCGCGCTGCAGGCGGTGCGGCACCCCGGCCGCCGCCAGAGCGTCGGAGGCGGCGCGGCCGATGATCAGGGCGGCGGCGTCGACCCGGTCGTAGACCTCCTCGTCGCAGGCGAGCAGCGTGGCCAGGCCCGCCGCGCAGGCCAGCGGGTTCCCCGACAGGGTGCCCGCCTGGTAGACCGGCCCCTCGGGGGCGAGGTTGGCCATCACGTCGGCACGTCCTCCGAAGGCCGCGGCGGGCAGGCCACCGCCCATGACCTTGCCGAAGGTCATCAGGTCGGCCTCGACCGGGTCGTGGCCGTACCACCCGGCCTCGGTGACCCGGAAGCCGGTGAGCACCTCGTCGAGGATCAGCAGGGCTCCGTGGGCGGTGCACAGCTCACGCAGTTTGGCGTTGAAGCCGTCCAGCGGAGGAACGACGCCCATGTTGGCCGGGCACGCCTCGGTGATCACACACGCGATCTCGTCGCCGAACTCCCGGAATGCCTCGGTCACGGCCTCGACCGAGTTGTAGGGCAGCACGACCGTGTCGGCGGCCGACGCTCCGGTGACGCCGGGGGTGTCGGGCAGCCCGAAGGTCACCAGTCCCGACCCGGCGGAGGCGAGCAGCGCGTCCACGTGGCCGTGGTAGCACCCGGCGAACTTGACGATCTTCGCCCGGCCGGTGAACCCCCGTGCCAGCCGTACGGCGGACATCGTGGCCTCGGTGCCCGAGCTGACGAGCCGGACCTTCTCCACCGGGGCGACACGGGAGACGATCTCCTCGGCGAGCGCGACCTCGCCGGGCGTGGCCGTACCGAACGAGGTTCCGGCGGCGAGCGCGTCCTGCAGGGCCTCGACCACGGCCGGGTGCCGGTGCCCGAGGATCATCGGCCCCCAGGAGCAGACCAGATCGACGTAGCGGTTGCCGTCCACGTCCGTGATGTACGGCCCCTGCCCCGAGGCCATGAACCGGGGCGTCCCACCGACGGCACCGAAGGCGCGGACGGGAGAGTTCACCCCTCCAGGGACGATCTCGCGGGCACGGGCGAACAGGTCCTCGGACTTCTCAGTAAGGCTCACGCCCCCAGCGTAACGACGCAAACCCCACCCCCGGCCTCAGGGCCACCCCGGAAAACCCTCGTGGAAGGGCCCATCGAAACCTGGCTCCGCGCCCCGGCGCCGTGCGTGAGGAGTTGGGGGTACCGGTGCCGTGAGTGAAGAGTGTCGGCTTGGGCGCGTCGGCGACTGGACTGAGGAGCGAGGGAGCGAAGCGGACGAGTGACGAGGGAAGGAGCCGACCCGAAGCGCCCAAGCCCGCGACGCCGCCAGGCGTCGCAAATCAGCAGGTATCAGCCAGTTGCTCCAGCACCAGCAGAGGATCAGGAAGCGGTCGACCATCCGGAGGGCGGAGCCAGGTGGCGGGTTTGCCTGTTGCCAGCAGGGAGGGTGGGGCCAGGACGTAGCTGTCGCGGCAGTGCCAGCGCAGGCCCGGCATCTCCTCGATCGTCGAGGGCCCGTAGTCCAGGGGGCAGGACCACCACTCGTCCTCGTCCTCGGAGGTGTTGCGGGTGGCCACATAGAACAGGACCCGGTCACCGTTGGCGGCGACCGGGCCCTGGGCGGTTCCGGCGGAGTCCATGTTCGCGAAGGCGGCCAGGCCGGAGGCGAGTGGCACGTCGAAGACGTCGAAGACCCGGCCCGTGGGGAGGATCACGTTCGCCTCCGGGTCCCGTTGCCACCAGTGGCTCAGCAGGGCGGGGTCGGTGGTCGCCTGCATCTGCCAGGCGCGGGAGAGCGGGTGGGCACCGGCGTCGGGGCAGCCGATGCGGTCGCACGAGCAGGCGCGGGAACCGCTGTTCAGCGGCCGCGCCCCGGGACAGCTCGGCCAGCCGAGGGCGGCGTACTCCAGCACGGAGGCGACCGTCTGTTTCGGATGAGCGCGTCGTTTGCCGCGACGAGTCAGCGGTACCCCCACCATCGTGTCCTCCGTCGTCCGCGCGTCCCGCATGTCCTCGGATGCGATGACATGCCCGCGTTCGGTCGATCAGCACAAGAAGTCAGACAGCCAGGGTCTACACCACCTGGGACACATCCGCACCGGTCCTCGCACTCTAACGCACAGACCCCATCCGCAAGCGACAAACCCCCGGTTCTCACCACGTGCCTGTCGTCACACCAGGTCAGCCCAGCTTTCTGGCCACCTCGGTCGCCCAGTAGGTGAGGATCATGTCGGCCCCCGCCCTGCGGATCGCGACCAGGGACTCCATGATGGCGCGGTCCCGGTCGATCCAGCCGTTCGCCGCGGCGGCCTCGATCATGGAGTACTCGCCGCTGACCTGGTAGGCGGCCACCGGGACGTCGACCAGGTCGCGCACCTGGCGCAGGATGTCGAGGTAGGCGAGGGCGGGCTTGACCATCACGGCGTCGGCCCCCTCCTCCAGGTCGAGACGCACCTCGCGCAGCGCCTCCCCGACCGGGCCAGCCCCGTCCTGCTGGTAGGCGTTGCGGTCGCCAAACTGCGGCGCGCACTCGGCGGCCTCCCTGAAGGGGCCGTAGAACGCCGAGGCGTACTTGACCGAGTAGGCCAGGATCGGGATCTGCTCGAAGCCGTCGGCGTCCAGGGCGGCGCGGATCGCGGCGACCTGGCCGTCCATCATGCCGCTTGGCGCGATGACCTGGGACCCGGCCCTGGCCTGGGCGACCGCGGCGGCGGCGTAACGCTCAAGGGTGACGTCGTTGTCGACCTCCCCGTCCGGGGTCAGGACGCCGCAGTGGCCGTGGTCGGTGAACTCGTCCAGGCAGGTGTCGGTCATCACGACCAGCGCGTCACCGACCTCGGCGACCAGGTCGGCGACCGCGCGCTGGACGATGCCCTCGGGGTCGTCGGCGGCCGAGCCCCTGGCGTCCTTCACCTCGGGCACGCCGAACAGGATCAGGCCGCCGACCCCCGCCTGCGCCGCCTCGTTGGCGGCCTTGAGCAGGGAGTCACGGGTGTGCTGCAGGACACCGGGCATGGAGGTCACCGGGCTTGGCTCGTCGATGCCTTCCTTGACGAACACCGGCAGCACCAGCTCGGACGGGTGCAGGCGGGTTCCCGCGACCATCCGGCGCATCGCCGCCGTACGGCGGAGCCTGCGTGGGCGCGCGACAGGGAACTGGGCGGTCATGGTCTCTCCCCCTCCCCCCGGCAACGGCACACGGCACCGCAAGGAGGTGAGAGGAGCCGGGGGACGTGTTCGGTTGGTCAACGTCTTCCCGGGTGCCGACGCGCCGACCTCCTGCCGCGTGGCACCCGTGCCTGCCGTTCTTCAGGTTACTTGGCGCGGCGCCTGGCCCCCCGCCTCGTCTGGGAGGGCCTGCGGGGGACGTCCCCCGCGGCGACGGCCGCCTGCCGCTGCTTGGCGCCGTACTCGGCCAGTGCCGAGGCGAGGGCGGAGGCGGAGGGCTTGTCGGCCATGACGTCCACCCTGAGCCCGAACTCCTCGGCGGTCCTCGCGGTCTGCGGGCCGATCACGGCGATGACCGTGACGTTGTGCGGCTTGCCCGCGATGCCCACAAGGTTGCGCACGGTGCTCGACGAGGTGAACATCACCGCGTCGAAGCCACCGCTCTTGATCGCCTCCCGGGTCGGCGCGGGCGGCGGCGCCGCCCTGACCGTCCGGTAGGCGGTCACGTCGTCGCACTCCCAGCCCAGCTCGGTCAGCCCGGCCACGAGGGTCTCCGTGGCGATGTCCGCGCGCGGCAGCAGGACCCGGTTGATCGGGTCGAGCATCGAGTCGTACGGTGGCCACTCCGCGACGAGTCCCTCAGACGACTGCTCGCCCGAGGGCATCAGGTCGGGCTTGACCCCGAAGCTCACCAGGGCCCGCGCGGTGGCCTCGCCGACGGCGGCGACCTTGAGCCCGGCGAAGGCCCTGGCGTCGAGGCCGTACTCCTCGAACTTCTCCCGCACGGCCTTGACCGCGTTGGCGCTGGTGAAGGCCACCCACTCGTAGCGGCCCGTGACCAGGCCCTTGATCGCCCGGTCCATCTGCTGCGGCGTGCGGGGCGGCTCGACGGAGATCGTGGGGACCTCCTCCGGCACCGCGCCGTAGGAGCGGAGCTGCTCGACGAGCCCGGCCGACTGCTCCTTGGTCCTGGGCACGAGCACCCGCCAGCCGAACAGCGGCTTGGTCTCGAACCACGACAGGCGCTCCCGCATGCCGACCGCCTCGCCGACCACGATCAGCGCGGGCTCGGCCATCCCGGCGTGCTTGAGGTCGGGCGCGATCCTGCCGAGCGTCGTCACCACGGTGTACTGCTCGGTGGTCGTGCCCGAACCGCTGATCGCGACCTGCGTCGAGTCGGGGCGGCCCGCGGCGATGAGTGCCTTGCCGATCGCGGCGGCCTGGGAGAGGCCGTTGTAGATCACCAGGGTGCCCGCGCCGGCCGCGTGCGCCGACCAGTCCTCGACCTGGGTGGCGTCCACGACCCGGAACTCGGGCACGGAGACCGCGGCGGGAATGCCCGCGTAGGTGAGGACCGCGGTCGCCGCTGGCACGCCGGGGACGATCTCGAAGTCCACCTCGGCCTTGGCGCAGGCCGCGACCTCCTCGGTGATCGAGGAGAAGAACATCGGGTCGCCAGCGCACAGGCGCACGACGTCGCGGCCCGCCTTGGCCGCGGTGACGGCTCGCAGTGAGACGGCCTCCTCGTTCGCGGTGTCGACGACCTCGACGTTCTCCCGGCAGTGGCGCAGCAGCGTGCCGTACGGCTCCCGATCGAGCACGACGACGTCGGCCTTCGAGAGCAGGTCGGCGCCGCGAAGCGTGAGCAGGCCCTCGTCACCCGGTCCTGCGCCCACGAAGGCGACGAACCCGGCGGAGCGCTCGAAGGTGGTACTTCCGGAGCTCAATGTGCTCGCTCCCCTATCAACGTGCCTGCCCCTTCGGCGATCATCTCGGCCGCGAGGTCGCGACCGAGATCCATGGGCGCCGAAGAGGTCCCGGCGGCGGACTTGCGTACCGCTCGGCTGCCGTCCACGGCGACGACAGCGGCGGTAAGGAACAGTTCGTGCCCGCGCTCCGCGGAGTAGGCGCCGACCGGGGCCGCGCACCCCGCCTCAAGAGCGGCGAGCACCGCGCGCTCCGCGGTGACCGCGGCGCGGGTTGCGGCGTCGTCGAGCACGCTCAGGAACTCGACGAGGTCGGGACGGTCGGCGCGGCACTCGACGGCCAGCGCGCCCTGCCCGGGGGCCGGGAGCATCTCCTCGACCTCGAAGACCTGGGCGATCTCCGCCTCGCGCTTGAGACGCCCGAGCCCCGCGGCGGCCAGGACGATGCCCTGCAGCTCGCCCGAGGTGACCTTGCCGATGCGGGTCTCCGCGTTGCCGCGGATCGCGACGTACTCCAGGTCGGGGCGGAGGATCCGCAGCTGGGAGACCCGGCGCGGGGAGCCGGTGCCGATCTTGGAGCCCGGCGGCAGATCGGCCAGCTTGGCGGGACCGACCAGGGCGTCCCTGGGGTCGTCGCGGGGCGGGATGGCGGCGATGACGATGCGCGGGTCCGGCGTGGTCGGCAGGTCCTTCAGCGAGTGGACCGCGAAGTCGATCTCACCCTCGATGAGCTTGTCGCGCAGCGCGCTGACGAAGACGCCGGTCCCGCCGAGCTGGGTGAGGTTGGCCTTGGTCACGTCACCGAAGGTGGTGACGCCGACCAGTTCGACGGCGCGGCCGGTCAGCTCGGTGAGGCGGGCGGCGACCAGGCCCGACTGGGTCGTCGCCATCAGACTGCGCCGCGTCCCCATCCTCAGCGGAGGAACCGTGTCGCTCATCTGCCCACCTCCTTCTTGCTCGTCTCCGTTTCCACCGATTCGACCCGTCTCACCGCGTCGGGCACCTTCGGGTCAAGATTGAACAGCTCGCGCAGTGCCTCCGCATAATGATCGCCTGCCGGAGACTCGGCGAGCTGTTTGACACGCACGGTGGGCTCGTGGAGCAGCTTGTCGACCACGCGCCTGACCGTCTGCGCGACCTCGTCGCGGACCCGCCCGTCGAGGCTGGGCACCCGGGAGGCGAGCCGTCCCAGCTCGGCCTCGACCACGTCGGCGGCCTTGCTGCGCAGCGCGACCACGGTCGGGGTGACCCGCGCGGCGCGCTCGGCCGACAGGTAGGCCGCGACCTCCTGGGCGACGATCTCGCGGACGGCGACGACCGCCTCGGCCCGTCCGCCGTCGTCGGTCTCGGCGTCGATGTCGCCGTCCTGCATCGACTCCAGGTCCACGAGGGTGACGCCGGGCAGGCGCCGTACCGCCGGATCGACGTCGTGGGGCAGCGCGAGGTCCAGCACGAACATCTGCCTGGCGGGGACCATGTCGGCGGTGACGACCACGTCGGTGGCGCCGGTGCACGAGATCACCAGGTCGGCCTCGGCCAGCTCGGCGGCCAGGTCGTCGAACCTGGCGGCCCTGCCGCCGACCGTCTGCGCCAGCCGTACGGCGCGCTCGTGGGTGCGGTTGACGATCACGATGTCGGTGACGCCGGAGCGCTGGAGGGTCGCGGCGGACAGGGCGCTCATCGAGCCCGCGCCGACGACCAGGGCGCGCCTGCCCTGGATGGGGCCGAGGGTGCGCTCGGCGAGGGTGAGGCCGACGCCGACGAGGGAGGCGCCCGCCCTGTCGATACCGGTCTCGGTGTGGGAGCGCTTGCCGACCCGCAGGGTCTGCTGGACCAGCTCGTTGAGCGTGGAGCCGACGGTGCCCTGCTCCTGGGCGAGCTTGAGCGCCGAGCGGATCTGGCCGAGGATCTGCCCCTCGCCCAGGACCATCGAGTCGAGCCCGGAGCCGACGGAGAACAGGTGCTCGACCGCCCGGTCCTCGTAGTGGACGTACAGGTGGCCGATCAGCCGCTCCATGGCGACGCCGGAGTGCACGGCGAGCAGCTCGGAGATCGCGTTGACGGCCGCGTGGAAGCGGTCGACGACGACGTAGACCTCGACCCGGTTGCAGGTCGAGACGACCATGGCCTCGGCGACCCGGGCGTCCTGCTGCACGTCGTGCAGCAGCTTGACCAGGGCGTCACCGGAGACGGAGACCTGTTCGAGCAGGGCGACGGGGGCGGTCCTGTGACTCAGACCGACGACGAGGACGCTCATCGGGCCTCCCCGGGTCGTGGCGAACCCGTGGTCCCCCGACGGGAGACGTCGTGCCTTCGGGCTCTGTCGTTCACAAGTCCACCGCCTCGGGCCACTCCTCGGCCATCGCGGGCCCCCCAGTCATCCGATCCGTCTTACGTTGTTCGTGGAACGCGAGGATCTGCAGTTCAATGGATAGGTCGACTTTACGGATATCGACGCCTTCGGGTACAGCGAGTACGACCGGAGCGAAGTTCAGAATGCTGGTCACACCTGCGGCGATGACCCTGTCGGCCAGTTGCTGCGCGGCCGCGCCGGGAGTCGCGAGCACCACGATCGACACGGCCCGCCGCCTGATGACGGCCTCCAACTCGTCGACGTGCTCCACGGTCAGGCCCGCGATGTGGTCACCCACCACCTCCGGGTCGGCGTCCAGGAGCGCGGCGACCCTGAACCCCCTGGAGACGAACCCTCCGTAGTTGGCGAGCGCGCGCCCGAGGTTGCCCACCCCGACGATCGCGACCGCCCAGTCCTGGGTCAGACCCAGTTCACGGGAGATCTGGTAGATGAGGTACTCGACGTCGTAGCCTACCCCGCGGGTGCCGTAGGAACCCAGGTGTGACAGGTCCTTGCGGAGCTTGGCCGAGTTGACTCCCGCGGCGACGGCCAGGTCCTCCGAGCTCACGGTCGCAAGGCCCCGCTCGGCCATGCCGTTGAGCGCTCGCAGATAGAGCGGCAACCGGGCGACGGTCGCCTCGGGGATGCCACGTTCACGAGCTTGGGAAAGACGGCGAATCACGTGCCGGAGCTCCAGGGGGACAGGCGGCCGGCGCGGCCCGGACGCGACGGATGACGAGGTGAGGCCACTGTCTTTCAGGTTAGTCCCTTTGTGAACCGGTGCACAAAGTGGGTCTTCCCAGTGTCGGTCACGGCGGCGGGAGACGAGAACTCCCAGGTTGCTCTCCTGTCCCCCACGTGCCGGGACCGGCCTCGCCCTGGGCTAGCGTGACGGCATGGCACCGCAGGACCACCGCATCACGCTGTACGGCAAGCCCGGCTGTCACCTGTGCGACGACGCGCGGGCGGTGATAGGCCGCGTGGCGGCGGAGCTGGGCGTTCCCTGGGAGGAGCGTGACATCACGCTCTCCGAGGAGGACCAGGCGAAGTACTGGGAGATGATCCCGGTCACCCTGATCGACGGCGTCCAGCACGACTTCTGGCGGGTCGACGAGGGTCGTCTGCGCGCCGCGCTGGCCCGCTGACCCTCAGATCCTGAACGCCGTGGGCAGCGGCACGACCTTCGCGGCGTTGACCGTGAGTTCGATCACGTTCGTCGCGAGCACCATGGCCTGCCGCTCGGCGACGAAGCGCTCGACGTGGGGCTGCCGCTGGTGTTCGGCGTAGGCCACCTCGTCGCGGTAGAGCTCGTAGACGATGCGCTGCAGCGGGGCCGACTTCACCGAGTGACAGGCGTAGATCAGCGTGTCCGGCTCGGTGCGGCGGACGGCTTCGAGCGTCTCCTCGGCCAGCCGGTCGAACCTCTCGCCGGTGCCGTCGAGGATGGTGAACACGGTCAGCAGCCCGAAGATGCCCGGGGAGGGACGGCCTCCGCCGCCGCCCTGTTCGGGCCTGGCGCCGGGATACATGGCTCCGGTCTCCGGGGCGGCCATGGGCGGCTGGCCGTACACCCCGAAGGCGGGAACGCCCGCCTGCGGCTGCTCGGGCACCTGACCGTGCCTGGGGGCCCTCGGGGGCTCCTGGAGGGGCGCGGGGGGGTGCGGGGGCCCGAAGGCCTGGTCCGCGGGCATGGGGGTGAGGCCGTTGTGCCTGCCGCCGCGCAGAGGGTCGGCGGCGAACTCGCCCGTGACGGGCCCCAGCGCGGGGTCGGCGGGTTTGGCCCGCCTGCCGCCGCGCCTGCTGTACTCGTTGGTCGGGATGTCGTACTCCCCGGTGGCCGGGCCGCCGGAGGTCATGCCGAACTGGCCGTTCACCGGCTGCTGGGGAGCGTGGGCGCCGCCCGTCGGCGGCATGACGTAGTCACCGGCCATGAACATGCCCGTCGCGGGCCCGCCGAACGCCTCGTTCCCCACGGGCCCCGCTGGCGGCACTGGCGGCGTGTTCGCGGGGAGCGGCGCCTGACGCGTGTGCGCCGCGTAGTCGGCCTCCCGCTCGCCCGCCCGATATTCGGCCACCAGATCACCCAGACCGGAACGGCGTGCCGAATCCTCGGGTACGGCCCGGCGCCCGGCGACCTGGACGTCCTGGAAGGGCGGCTGCTCCGGCGCGGCCCTGCGGCCCGCGGGTGCTACCTCGCGCCGTGCCTCCTCCACCGGCTCCTCCTCGTCCTCGTCCTCGTACGGTGCCAGCGGGCGGAGCACGACGTACCAGACGGCGGCGCCGGTGACGGCGAGCAGGACGATCGTGAACATCCCGGGGACCGAGAAGCTGACCCCCCCGATCATGGCCAGCCCGACGGGGCCGAGCACGAGCATCGCGTGCAGGTTGTCGGCGTCGTAGTCGTCGCCGTTGCGGCGCAGTACCGCGAAGATCAGACCGCCGAGCAGGACGAGCGCGGCGCCCGCGTGCGTCACCCAGAGCAGGTAGGCGGGGAAGACGTCCCAGTGGCGGCTGCCCGGCGGCAGGCTGGTGGTGAACTCCTGCACCAGGTCCACCCGGTCGGAGATCATGATGACCGTTCCGACGATGGTGAACGCCACTCCGAGCAGCCAGGAGGCGAATCTTCCCGCCGACCCGCGACCGATGAGCTGAACCACTCCGACGGCCATCCAGAGCGGGGCGAGCAATGATCCGGAAAGCTGGAAAACGCGGAATGTGGTCGCCCCAAATCCAATGATGCAACCGGTTCCGATTACTCCGAGTGATACCCCCAGCGTCGCCGTCGTGAGGCTCCAGGCGATCAGCCATCCCTTGCGTTCGTCCCGGATCCGGCTGATGAGAGCGACTGTGGCGATGACCGCGAGCAGCGCCCCGGCGAACGCGATGACAGCGACGAGGAGATTCATGGTGCCTCCAATGCTGCCGGACATTACCCCCTAACCGGTAGCCGAACTGATGACGGGCTGCCCGGATCGGTACGAAACCACCGGCGCCCTACCGTATCGATCGATTACCCGCAGTCACGACATTGCCCAGTGGATTGTGGAATTTCAGGATGTTTTCCTAGAGTGTTCGAGCACGCCGTGCCCCCTCCCCCAAGGGATACCGGATGCCAGACACGTGGCCGTTCGCCGGGCCCCTCCCCACGACCACCGGGGTGACCCAGCCTGCCCGCAGTAATGAGCTCGCCACACGCGAGGACGCCTCGGAGGAACTCCGGAGGCTTGTTCTGCGTGCCAAGACCGGGGACACGGACGCCTTTGGCACGCTCTACGACCGCTATCTGGACCTGGTCTACCGCTACGTCTACTTCCGGGTCGGCTCCCACCCGCTGGCCGAGGATCTCACCAGCGAGACCTTCCTGAGGGCACTGCGCCGAATCGCCGACTTCACCTGGCAGGGCCGTGACTTCGGGGCCTGGCTCGTGACCATCGCCAGGAACCTGGTCGCCGATCACTTCAAGTCGGGGAGATACCGCCTTGAGGTCTCGACCGCCCAGGTGTTCGACGTCCCCCTCGACGGCCCGCACATCCCGGAGAACGCCGTCGTCACCGCCATGATCAACGACCGGGTGCTCAGCGCGGTGCGCGCCCTCGGCCCCGAACAGCAGGAGTGCGTGGTCCTGCGGTTCCTGCACGGAATGTCCCTCGCGGAGACCGCTCTCGTCATGGGAAAGAAGAGCGGGGCGATCAAGGCCCTGCAGTTCCGCGCCATCCGGGCGCTCGCGCGGGCGCTGCCCTCGGACCTCGGCTGACCGTGCCGATGGCAGGGGATCGCGTAACCTGGCACGCGGGGCTGTCGTTAGGCAAGTGCACAGACGGATCATGACCTGGGGGCGGCAGGGAGCGTTCATGGGTAAGTGGCTGCCCGGCATCTCACGCAGATCGCGGACACGCATCCAGGACCGCGTGTCCAGGCTCGGTGCCGACATGGGCGGCGACCCCAGGCCCGAGTTCCGCGCCGAGCTGCGCGAACGCCTCATGACCGTCACCGAGATGACCGCCGCCGAGGTGACCGTCGCCGAGCAGGAGGACCTGCCCCCGGACCCGGTCCCGGAGACCGCGAGCGCCCCCGTGCGGCGGCGCCGTACGACACTGGTGCCCCAGGTGGTCAGCCTGGCGCTGGCGGGCGCGCTGGTCGGCGGAGGCGTGGGGACCTACCGGTCGATGCCGGGCGACGCCCTCTACCCGCTCAAGCGCGCGGCCGAGAGCACGCTCTTCCACCTGAGCACCAACGACGCCGAACGGGCCGACCGCTCCTTCGGCTACGCCGAGACACGCGCCCACGAGGTCGAGGAGCTGCTGGGCGCGACCGAGCGGGAGAGCGGCCTGATCGACGAGACCCTCAAGGACATGGAGGACACCACCCGCTCCGCGGTCACCTCCCTCACCCGGGTCGAGCGCCGCAGCGGCAGGAGCACCGGGCAGCTCAGGCGCTTCGTCCAGAAGCAGCGCGACCAGATCCAGATCATGCTCCCCAAGATGGACGAGAACGACCGCCGCAGGGCCAACGGCTACCTCGACTACATCGACGGGCTGACCCAGCCCGATTCCTCACAACCCGTCACCAGAGAGTAGAGAGCGGCACACCGGCTCGGCGTACGTACGCGGTTAAGCTGAGGGGCTATGAGGCGGCTACTACGACGGCGGGACGAATCTCGGATGGCCGGAGAGGTGGCGGCCGCGGCGGCGGTGGCCATGCCGATGGTTGAGCCCGACCCGTCCTCGGCCGCCTTCTTCGACGTCGACAACACGATGATGCGCGGCGCCTCCATCTACCACTTCGCCAGGGGGCTTGCCTCGCGCGGCCTGTTCACGACCAGGGACCTCGTCAGGTTCGCCCTCGGCCAGGTCATCTTCCGCGTGCGCGGCGACGAGAACCCCGAGCACATCGCCAAGGCCAGGGAGACCGCGCTGGCCTTCGTGGCGGGCAGCAAGGTCGAGGAGATCGTCAGGCTCGGCGAGGAGATCTACGACGAGGTGATGGCCGACCGCATCTGGGCGGGCACCCGCGCGCTGGCACAGAGCCACCTGGACGCCGGAAGGCGCGTGTGGCTGGTCACCGCGACCCCGGTCGAGCTGGCCCGGGTCATCGCCCAGCGCCTCGGCCTGACCGGCGCCCTGGGCACGGTCGCCGAGACCGAGGACGGCGTCTACACCGGGCGGCTGGTCGGCGACCTGCTCCACGGCCCCGCCAAGGCCGAGGCCGTACGGGCGCTGGCCCGCAGGGAGGGTCTCGACCTGAGCCGCTGCTCGGCCTACAGCGACTCGGCCAACGACCTGCCGCTGCTGTCGCTCGTCGGCCACGCGACCGCGATCAACCCGGACGCCGAGCTGCGTGAGTACGCCAGGGAGAACGGCTGGGACGTCAGGGACTTCCGTACCGGCCGTAAGGCGACCATGATCGGGCTGCCCATCGCCGCGGGCGTCGGGGCGGTCGCGGGCGGGGTGGCCGCGGCCGTCGCCCTGCGCCGGTTCTACCGCTCCCGGTGACCTTCAGAAGAGCGGCGGGAAGGCGTGTCCCCGCCGCAGGCGCAGCTCGTTCAGCTGCTGCTGGATGACCTCGCGGACCTGGTCGGTGAGGTTGAACACCAGCATGGGGTCGTCGGCGTCCGAGGGGGTGAACTCGTCGGTCCTGATGGGCTCGCCGAAGCCGATCACCCACTTGGACGGCAGCGGCACCAGCCCCAGCGGACCGAGCCAGGGGAAGAACGGCGTGACCGGGAGGTACGGCAGGCCGAGAGCCCTGGCCAGGAAGCGCAGATCGCCGATCTTGGGGTAGATCTCCTCGGCCCCCACGATCGCGCAGGGGATGATCGGCACCCCCGCCCTGATGGCCGAGGCGACGAAGCCGCCACGGCCGAAGCGCTGCAGCCGGTAACGCTCGGAGAACGGCTTGCCCACGCCCTTGAACCCCTCGGGGAAGACCCCGACCAGCTCGCCCTTGCGCAGCAGCCGGTCGGCGTCCTCCCGGCAGGCCAGGGTGTGCCCGGTCTTGCGGGACAGGTGCCCGAGCACGGGAAGCTGGTAGACCAGATCGGCCCCGAGCAGCCGTACGGCACGGCGCCGCGGGTGGTCGTCGTGCAACGCCACCTGGAGCATGAGCGCGTCGAGGGGGACCGTGCCCGAGTGGTTGGCCACGACCAGGGCGCCGGAGTCGCCGGGGACGTTGTCCATCCCGACGGTCTCGACGCGGAACCAGTGCCGGTACAGCGGGCGGATGAGTTCGAGCAGCACCTTGTCGGTCAGCTCGGGGTCGAAGCCGAACTCGTCGACGTCGTACTGCCCGGTGACACGGCGGCGCAGGAAGTCCAGCAGCTCGGAGGCCGTCCCGCTCACCGTCGGGCCGCCGTCGCGAAGCGTGAGTCGAAGGCCGCGGCTGTCGAGTATTTGGGCCGCCAGCCGAGGGCCGTGGCGAGCCTGGTGGTGTCGACCACGCGGCCGTAGCGCATCAGGCGCACCTGCTCGGCGGAGTAAGCGGAGTAGCCGGTGAAGCCCACGCCCCTGACCAGGTCGCCCACGAGGTCTCCCATGAGCCGGAAGGCCGGTGCGGGAAGGGGCAGCGCCGCGATGCCCGCCCTGCGGGCGCACTGCGACAGCAGCAGCACCCCGTCCCCGGCCACGTTGAACGTGCCGGGGTGGTCCTCGGTCGCCATCCGTCTGAGGACCTCGACGGCGTCGCCCTCGTGGACGAACTGCAGCCGGGGGTCGAAGCCGAGCACGGTCGGCAGGACCGGCTGGGAGAGGTAACGCGTCAGTGGCGAGTCGATGCCCGGTCCCATGAAGTTGGCGAACCTGAGCATCGAGACGGCCACGTCCGCGCGTCGTCTGGCGAAGCCGCGGACGTAGCCCTCGACCTCACAGGCGTCCTTGGCGTAGCCGTGACCCGGGTGCTCGCCGGGCTCGGTGTCCTCGGCGAAGACCGCGGGGTCGTGCGGGGAGGATCCGTAGACCGCCGTTGTCGAGCGGATGACGACGCGACGGACCGTCGCGGACCGCTGACAGGCACCGAGTAGCTGCATGGTGCCGATGACGTTGTGCTCTTTCATGAGGGCTCTGCCGCCACTCCTCGGGGGAGCGCTGACCAGGCTCATGTGGACCACAGTGTCGACGTCGGCGGCCGCGATCACCTGGGCGATGTCGGGGCTGCGCAGATCGACACGGACGAACTCGACCCGGTCGGAAGGTACGCCGCCATCACGTGAGAGCGAGGGCGGCGGCACCGTGTCCACTCCGATGACCCGGTCGATGGCCGGGTCAGCCGCGAGAACGCTCGCCACTCGGGCGCCGATGTGGCGCGAGACCCCGGTGACAAGCACGGTCTGGGTCATCGGCGCCTCGCAGATCCGCGTCGCTACTTCTTGTTACGCCGCTGGATGCGGGTCTTCTTGAGCAGCTTACGGTGCTTCTTCTTCGCCATGCGCTTACGGCGCTTCTTGATCACAGAGCCCACGGGACCCCCAGGTAGCTGGTAGCCGAGTTTGTCAGACCGGTGCGCGCGAGCACACCGGCTCAACAGACTACCGGCGATCCATGGTAGATCGCCCCCTGGGGGGATCCCGGGTACCGGAACTCACGACGTGACGCGCACGTCGCTACCCCACAGCCGTCTCGAAGGCTGAAGGCCGGGTTCCCGCCTCCGGTCTCACCCGGAGGACCGGAACCCGTCGGCCGTTCGCCCGTCTCGCTCGCCCGGCGGCCGGATCACCCAGGACCCCGTCCGCCCGACTCGCTCGTCAGGCTCGCACCGCTTCAACCAGCCTCGATGTAGGCATCCCTGAGATAGTCGTGGACCGCCTGCTCAGGCACTCTGAAGGATCGGCCGACCCGGATGGCCGGCAGCTCGCCCGAATGCACGAGTCGGTACACCGTCATCTTGGACACCCTCATGACAGTGGCCACTTCGGCCACGGTCAGGAACTTCACCTCACTGAGAGGTCTTTCGCCTGCACCCATCGGACGCCTCTTCCGCACGTGTTTCCGGGTTATCCCCACTGGTGCCATTGCTCACGCACGTGTACTGCCGTCAGCGTAAGTCGGGACTCCGAGTGTGCAAACCCCCCACTGTCTCAGTCCTCGCAGCCCCACGTCAGCGAAACGGAAGAAAACGCTGGCCAGCAGCCGGACCACACCCCTCTTTCCGATCTTGGAACGGACCAACTGTCTTCTCTCAGCGTGGCCCACAACAACCAAAAAATCGGTAAACGGGCGGCGAGGCAGATGGAATGCAGGCGCGAAAAGCACGTAAGGGACGAACCGATTCGCGCAACGCCCGCCTCAGAGAGCCCGTACGACCCTCTCGACGAGATGATTCGTCAGCGGAGCGTAATGGCGCGGTAGCACGTTGTCGTCGAGCGGGACGGTCACCGCGATCTTCCCCTCGGCCTCGCCGACGAAGAGCGCGGGGTCGTTGCTGTCGGCGAATCCGACCGTGAGAACGCCCGCCTCCCCGGCCGCCCCGGCCCAGCCGTGGTCGGCGATCACCAGGTCGGGACGCTCCTCGCCGAGTTCGGCGAGCATGGCCCTCATGAGGACCGAGTCGTGGGTGTGGATGAGGTTGCCCCGGTCGGCGGCCATGCCGACGCCGCCCACATAGCGGATCTCGTTCTTCCTGCCGGTCCTCGGGTTGCGGTAGGACCACCCCTCGGCGGGGCTGAGCAGCTCCGCCCCGTGCTCCTCAAGCAACCTGGCCAGCACGAGATGTACGGCCAGCAGCCCGGTGGGGTGGCCGGTGGCGATCAGCACCCTCGGCGAACCGACCCGCAGCGCCCCGGCGATCGTGTCCCCCATCGCTTCGACGGCGTCGATCGTCAGGTCCGGGTCGATGGTGTCCTGGCCGAACCTGTGACCGGGGTCGGCCACGACCCCCGCGGACTTGGCCATCAGCTCCAGGACGTCCCGCTCGTCCCAGTTGCCCTCCGGCCTCAGCCCGAACAGGTGGTACGGCTCCCGCTCCGCCAGCGCCCGGTAGTGGTCGAGGTTGTTCTCCCTGCTGGTGTCCACGTCCCCGGCGATGCGGGTGCGGACCAGGTGGGCGCGGAGGTCCTCACGCGTCATCGGCCCTTCCTCCCTGTCGTGGCGTGTCTTTCCAGCGTCGCGGAACCGTCACGGGAGGGGGTCCAGCCCGTGGAAGGGGAAGATCGCCTTCCTCGTCGCCATGATGGCCCTGTCGATCGGGTCTGCTGGGTCATAACCAGCAGAAAAATCACGAAATTCCGGTTTTCTGCCGTCGGTCAGTGTGAGCGGCGCCGTCTCCCCCGTCCGCTCGGCGACGAACCGCCGCCACTCGTGGGGCGTCTCGGTCTCCGGGTCGAGCGGCTGGCCGGAGACCTCGGCGATCAGGTGGGTCCACGCCCTGGGCACCACCCGCACCAGCTCGTAGCCTCCGCCCCCGGTCACCACCCAGCGCCCGCCCGCCGTCTCGTGGGCCAGCTCGTGCAGCGCGGCGTAGGCGGCACGCTGGCCGTCCAGGCTGAGCATGAGGTGGGCCAGCGGGTCGAGGGCGTGGCTGTCGCAGCCGTGCTGGGTGACCAGGACCTCGGGGGCGAACTCCCGCAGCAGCGGCGGCACGACCGCGCCGAAGGCCCGCAGCCAGCCGACGTCCCCGCACCCGGCGGGCAGCGCGACGTTGACCGCCGTCCCCTCGGCCCCGCGCTCGTCGGGGAAGCCCGTCCCCGGGAAGAGCGTGCGGGGGCTCTCGTGCAGGCTGATCGTCAGAACCCTGGGGTCGTCGTAGAAGGCGGTCTGCACCCCGTCGCCGTGGTGCACGTCCACGTCCACGTAGGCGACCCGGGTAGCCCCCTGGGCCAGCAGCCAGGCGATCGCCACCGCGGGGTCGTTGTAGACGCAGAACCCGCTCGCCGCGTCGGGCATCGCGTGGTGCAGCCCTCCCGCGACGTTGACCGCGTGCTCGGCCTCGCCGTACCAGACGGCGCGGGCCGCGGCGAGGGTGGCGCCGGTGATCAGCGCGGAGGCCTCGTGCACCCCGACGAAGGAGGGGGTGTCCTCGGTGCCGAGCCCGTGGGCCCTGTAGGGTCTGCCGGTGACGGAGGCGCGTCTGACGGCCTCGATGTAGCCGCGCCCGTGGACCAGCGCCAGCTCGTCGTCGGTCGCGGGCACGCAGCCTGCCACCTCGACGGCGTCGAGCACGCCCAGCTCCCTGGCCAGCGCCATGGTCAGCTCGACCCGGACGGGCGCGAGCGGGTGCCCCGGTCCGAAGTCGTATCCGGTGAGCGCATCGTCCCAGACGACCCGCACGGATCGGCTCATGCGCCCTCCCCTGTTCGATCGTGCGCGGGAGACAGGCGTTCCGGTACGGCCCCCACCCCGGCCGACGTTACCGCACGTGCAGACGCACAGACCCATCCGGTCTCACGCGGTGACCGCGCCGGTGACCCTGCGCAGTCTTCTGACCGCGGGCACCAGCAGCAGGCAGGCGCAGCCGCACACCGCGACCACCGTGGAGACGGTCAGCGTCTCCCGCGCGCCGAAGGCCTCGGCGAGCGGACCGGCGAGGACCTGCCCCACCGGTACGGCCAGCGTCGAGCCGCCGACCTCGTAGGCGGTGACCCGGTTGAGCGCCTCCGGCGGCACCTGAGTCTGGATGCTCGTGGCCCACATGACCGACCAGAACGCCCAGCCCGCGCCACCGACCACGTGCCCGGCCATCAGGATCTCCAGCGGCATGCCGGTCGCGATCGTCAGCGGTTCGAGGGCGAAGCCGAACATGCCGATCGCCCCGGCCATCAGCGGTCGCGCGGGCCGTACCCGCATCGCGAGCAGCCCGCCCAGGATCGTGCCCGCGCCGGAGGCGGACATGACGAGGCCGTACCCCTGCTCCCCGAGCCTGGCGCTGACCAGCACCGAGCCCAGCGGGATCAGCGGGCCGAACAGGGTGGCGCCGAAGATGATCCAGACCAGGATCACCGACCACATCCAGGTCCTGGAGCGGAACTCCTGCCAGCCGCCGCGCAGGTCGCGCCACATCGCCCCCTCGGTGACGAGCCGGGGACCGGGAGGCAGCCGCATCAGCAGCAGGCAGGTGGCGCTGACCGCGAACCCCACCGCGTCGATCGCGAAGACCACCCCGACGTTGACGAAGCCCGCCACGGCCCCCGCGACCCCAGGCCCGACCAGCATCATGATCGACTCGGAGACGCGCAGGGTGGCGTTGGCCCGCTGCACGTCCCCGGCCACCCTGGGGACCGTGCTCGCGACCCCCGGCTGGTACATGGCGGCGGCGGCGCCGTTGATCGCGGAGATGACGAGGATCTGCCACAGCCGGGGCGTGCCGAAGACGAACAGCGAGGCCAGCAGCGCCTGGGTCACCACCCTGACCGTGTCGGCGCCGACCATCATGCGGCGCGGGGTGAACCGGTCGGCGAAGACCCCGCCGAACAGGATCAGCAGCGCGACCGGCCCCATCCATGCGGCCAGCGCCAGCCCCACCCCTGTCGGGCCGTACCCCAGCCCGCCCACACCGAGCGCCGTGGCGATCGGCACCATCGCGCTGCCGAGCATGGAGACCGAGCGGGCGGTGAAGAAGAGGGCGAAGCTCCGTGACCAGACCGCGGGCAGCTCCCGTCTCCCCTGGTCATCGGCTCGTACGGCACGCCCGCCCATCACACATCACTCCCCCGGAACCTCGTGGAAATGATGCCGCTTATGGCATGAAAAGGAAACTTAACTGGCTAAGGGGGGATCACCCACCGGCGAGCTGGCGGCTGCGGTCCCTGGCGGCCTCGATGGCGGCCAGGAAGGCCGCGCGGACGCTGTGCCGTTCGAGCTCGGCGATGGCCGCGATGGTCGTGCCGCCCGGCGAGGTGACGGCCTCGCGGAGGATCACCGGGTGCTCGCCGGAGTCACGGAGCATGATGGCCGCGCCGACGATCGACTGGGTGACCATGTCGAGCGCGGCGGCGCGGGGCATGCCGAGCAGGATGCCCGCGTCCACCATGGCCTCGACGAGATAGAAGAAGTAGGCGGGGCCGCTGCCGGACAGCGCGGTCGCGGCGTCCTGCTGCGACTCGGGGATGCGCAGCACCTTGCCGACGGGCCGCAGCAGGTCCTCGGCCAGGCGCAGATGCTCCTCCCCGGCGTGGGCGCCCGCGGAGATCACGCTCATCGCCTCGTCCACCAGCACCGGGGTGTTGGACATGACCCGCACGACCGGGACGTCGGCCTCAAGCCGAGACTCGACGAAGGAGGTCGTGATGCCCGCGGCGGCCGAGATCACCAGGCGGTCGGCGGCGACGTGCGGGGCGATCTCGGTAAGCAGGGAGCCCATGTCCTGCGGCTTGACCGCAAGGATGATCGTCCCGGCGCTCCTGGCGGCCTCGGCGTTGGTCACGACCCGCACGCCGTACCGCTTGCCGAGATCGGCGGCCCGCTCGGGGCGGCGCGCCGTCGCCAGCACCTCGTCCGGCTCGAACCCGGCCCGCAGCAGCCCCGAGAGCAGGGCCTCGCCCATCTTCCCGGTTCCCAGAATCGCGATCACGTCGAAGCACCTTGCATGAGGAGAAGCGGATGACCAGCCTAAGGGCACCTTTGAACCGTACGGCGCCGCGATCCGTTGACAGGAGTATGCGTAGGATCGTGATCCCCGTCCTGGCCGGGGGCCTGCTGCTGACGGCGGCCTGCGGTACCCAGAGCTCCCAGAACGCCACCGGCGCCGAAGCCCCGACGCGCGCCACGGGTGGCACCGTCCCCTCCCTGGCGGTGAGCCGTACCGTCGCCCCCAGGGTCGAACCGACCGGCAGGGGCGGCCCCAAGCCGGTCAAGCCCGAGGGCCACACCATCGGCCCGCGCAAGGTCGCCTGGCTCTCCGCCAAGCCGTCGAAGGACGGTAAGAGCCTGCGGGTCGTCTGGTGGTCCGGCGTCGAGCCCTGCGCGGTGCTCGACCGGGTGAGCGTCAAGCAGACCTCCAAGCAGGTGACCGTCACCCTCTGGGAGGGCCAGAGCAGCAAGATCCAGAACCCGGTCTGCATCGACATCGCCATCAAGAAGGTGACGACCGTCAAGCTCAAGACCCCCCTCGCCCACCGCAAACTCGTGGACGGCGCCAAACCCAAGCCGAAGCCCAAGCCCACCGCCACGCCTGGTAACTGACCCCCGTCAGGGGATGTTCGAAACCCGCTTACACCCGCCGGGCCGGGCGGGCCGTTCATCGGTCCAGCCCTGCTCGGCGTAGGCGGCGTAGTCGAGCACCGTACCCCGGGGCAGGCCGCCGCGGTCCGTCACCGCGGTGCTCCGGCTCCCCGCCAGCTCCCCCGTCCTGGGATCGACCATGACCTGGTAGTCGGTCTCGGAGGGCGGGTCGGCGTTGACCCGCACCGCCACCTCGGTACGGCCGAGCGCGTCGACAACCTCCCCGACCACCTCGGTGCCCGGCCGGTCGGCGAGGATCCGCAGCGCCGCGGCCCGCAGGGCGGGTGGACTCGGCAGATTCAGCAGCGAGACCGCCGCGAGGCTCAGGTACTGCTCCTCCTTCGCGTCCTTGGGCACCTCCCCACGCCCCGCCCTCCCGGGGGCCGGTGACACGTTGGGCCGGTCGGTCCACACTGCCCTCAGCCGTTCGAGCAGCGCGGCCGGATCCGTCGGTAGCGCCTCCAGGTCGGCGAAGGTCAGCTCGGCAGCCCTGCGGTCGTACAGGACCCCCTTCCGCTCGACCTTCCAGGAGTACTCGCACCGGTTCGGCTCGCTGCCCAGCATGTAGTCGTACTTCTTCGCCGGGTCCCACGGCTCGCGCGCCTTCCCCGACGGCAGGGTCAGGGAGCGTTTGCGCTCCATTTTGGAGCTGGCGAGGGCGGGATCACCGGACTCCCGTGGCGCCCAGAGCGTGATGTCGTAGGTGTTGATCACGACTCCGCTGGAGACGGCGTCCACCGGGAAGAGAGCCCCGACGACCGACCGGCGCCGCCAGTAGGCACCGGTCTCCACGGGGGCCTTCTCTGCCCTGTCCGCGATGGCCAGGAGGAGCTGCTTTCCCTTCAGCGGGGTCGCCACGGTCTGCGGTACGGCGTCGCCCAGGTTGGCCACCACGACCGTGACCGCCACGGCGACCGCGACGGTCGCGGTCGCGGTGGCCAGTCCGGCCATCGGAGTCCACCTCCGCGGTCCGGGCCTGGCCGTACGGGATCCGGGATCCCTCAGGCGCGCCCTGGCGCGGGCGACGACCTCGGGGGCGGGGGGCGGCGCGTCGGGCAGGTGGGACGCCAGTAGGGTGATCTCATCCATCGTGGGCCTCCTCAAGCGGGTTGACGCCGCCCAGCGCCTTGCGTAGTTGTCTGCGGGCCCGGTTCAACCGGGAGGCCACGGTTCCGTAGGGGATGCCGAGCGCATCGGCCACCTCGGCGTGCGCCAGGCCGCCCAGCGCCAGGAGCAACACCACGTCGCGGTCCCGCTTGGCCAGACCGGCGAGCGCCCCCGCGAGCCTGCCCGTCACCTGCCCCGCGGCGACCCTCGCCGTCACCGCGTCCTCGTGCCCCTCCTGCGCCCACCCCCGTGGAGCGCCGGTACGGCTGAGCGCCTTCCAGCGGCGCACCTCCTCACGGCGATGCCTGGCGACGAGGTTGGTGGCGATGCCGTACAGCCACGGTCTGACGGCGCCCCTGGCCGCGTCGAAGCGGTGGCGGTCGCGGAAGGCGATCAGGAAGGTGTCCGCCGCGAGGTCGTCGGCGGTGTCGGTGTCCAGGCGTCTGGCGATGTAGCGGTGGATCTCGGCGAAATGGGCGTCGAAGACCTGGTCGAGCCCCTCCTTCAGGTCCGGGCCCGAGGAGTCGATCATGTTGGGGCCGTCTCGGGAGCGATCACGCGGGTTCCTTCGTTGGGGGACGTGGACGCCCGTTGTTTCCCGGATTTCGGGAATGCTTTCACGCGCTTCAGGGTTGAGCGGCATAGACTCAAGTCGTTTGACAAACGTCACTCGAAGCTCCACTATGAGTCTGACCCACTCAACTTTGACTACAAGGACGTACTCATGGCACGTGCGGTAGGTATCGACCTGGGGACGACCAACTCCGTCGTCTCGATTCTCGAAGGCGGTGAGCCCACGGTCATCGCCAACGCTCAGGGCTCGCGGACCACCCCGTCCGTGGTCGCCTTCGCGAAGAACGGCGAGGTCCTCGTCGGTGAGGTGGCCAAGCGCCAGGCCGTCACCAACGTCGACCGGACCATCCGCTCGGTCAAGCGCGAGATGGGCACCACCTGGTCTCAGGAGATCGACGGCAAGAAGTTCTCCCCGCAGCAGATCAGCGCCTTCGTCCTGCAGAAGCTCAAGCAGGACGCAGAGGCCTACCTGGGCGAGAAGATCACCGACGCGGTGATCACCGTTCCGGCCTACTTCAACGACGCCCAGCGTCAGGCCACCCAGGAGGCGGGCACCATCGCCGGCCTCAACGTGCTGCGCATCATCAACGAGCCGACCGCGGCCGCGCTCGCCTACGGCCTCGACAAGGAGAAGGACGAGACCATCCTCGTCTTCGACCTCGGCGGCGGCACCTTCGACGTGTCCCTGCTCGACGTCGGCCAGGAGGACGGCCACGGCTTCGTCGAGGTCAAGGCCACCAGCGGCGACAACCACCTCGGTGGTGACGACTGGGACCAGCGCGTCGTCGACGAGCTGGCCAACCGGTTCAAGAACGCCCACGGCGTGGACCTGACCAAGGACAAGATGGCCCTGCAGCGCCTGCGCGAGGCGGCGGAGAAGGCCAAGATCGAGCTGTCCAGCCAGTCCGAGACCTCGATCAACCTTCCCTACATCACGGCCTCGGCCGAGGGTCCGCTGCACCTGGACGAGAAGCTCACCCGGGCCGAGTTCCAGCGGCTGACCGCCGACCTCCTTGAGCGGTGCAAGGGCCCGTTCAACCAGGTCGTCAAGGACGCGGGCATCAAGGTCTCCGACATCGCCCACGTGGTCCTGGTCGGCGGCTCGACCCGTATGCCCGCGGTCGCGGAGCTGGTCAAGGAGCTGACCGGCGGCAAGGAGCCCAACAAGGGCGTCAACCCGGACGAGGTCGTGGCCATCGGCGCCGCCCTGCAGGCCGGTGTCCTCAAGGGCGAGGTCAAGGACGTCCTGCTGCTCGACGTGACCCCGCTTTCGCTGGGCATCGAGACCAAGGGCGGCATCTTCACCAAGATCATCGAGCGCAACACCACGATCCCCACCAAGCGCTCTGAGGTCTTCACCACGGCCGAGGACAACCAGCCGTCGGTGCAGATCCAGGTCTACCAGGGCGAGCGTGAGATCGCGGCCTACAACAAGAAGCTGGCCACCTTCGAGCTGACCGGCATCGCCCCGGCGCCGCGCGGCATCCCGCAGATCGAGGTCACCTTCGACATCGACGCCAACGGCATCGTCAACGTCTCCGCCAAGGACCTCGGCACCGGCAAGGAGCAGACGATGACCATCACCGGCGGCTCCGCGCTGCCGAAGGACGACATCGAGCGCATGATGCGCGAGGCCGAGTCCTACGCCGAGGAGGACAAGCGCCGTCGCGAGGAGGCCGAGACCCGCAACAACGCCGAGTCGCTGGTCTACCAGACCGAGAAGTTCCTCGGTGAGAACACCGACAAGGTCCCCGACGACATCAAGAACGAGGTCAACGAGGCTCTCGCCGAGCTGAAGAAGACCCTTGAGGGCACCGACTCGGCGGCGATCCGCACCTCCGCGGAGAAGCTCGCCACGGTCAGCCAGAAGATGGGTTCGGCCATCTACGCCCAGTCCCAGGCCTCAGAGGCCCAGGCGGGTGCGGCCGGTACGGCGGGCGCCGACGGTCAGAAGGCCGACGACGACGTGGTCGAGGCTGAGATCGTGGACGACGAGCCCAAGCGCGACAACGGCGCGAAGTGACGTCGGAGCCGAGGGGAGCAAGAGCGTGAGCACGCGTGAGAACGGTTCCGAGCAGGAGCCGGTGATCCGCGACAACCGCAAGATCGACCCCGAGACGGGGCAGGCGCGCGCGGCGGACAGGGAGACGGACAGGCAGGACGAGCAGGCCGCGGCGGTCTCCGACCTGGCCTCGGCCGAGCTGGCGACCCAGCTCGCCGAGCGCACCGCCGACCTGCAGCGTCTCCAGGCGGAGTACTCCAACTACCGCAAGCGGGTCGATCGGGACAGGACGACGATCAAGGAACAGGCCGTGGCCGGTGTGCTGACCGAGCTGCTGCCCGTTCTCGACGACATCGGCAGGGCACGCGACCACGGCGAGCTCACCGGCGGTTTCGCCAAGGTGAGCGAGTCTCTTGAGGCCGCGACGGGCAAGCTGGGATTGAGCGCCTTCGGAACCAAGGGTGAGCCCTTCGACCCGACGGTGCACGAGGCCCTCATGCACAGCTACTCCCCCGAAGTCACCGAGCCGACCTGCGTGGAGATCCTGCAGCCCGGTTACCGAATCGGCGACCGTGTGCTCCGCCCCGCGCGGGTCTCCGTCGCCGAGCCCGAAGAAGAGCCTGTCGCGAGCGACAGCTGAACCCCCCGTATCTGAGATCTGAAAAGGAACTGAGATGAGCACCAAGGACTACCTGGAGAAGGACTACTACGCCGTCCTTGGTGTGCCCAAGACCGCCACCGCCGAAGAGATCAAGAAGGCGTACCGGAAGCTGGCCAGGCAGTACCACCCGGACGCCAACCAGGGCAGCACGGAGACCGAGGCCAAGTTCAAGGAGGTCTCCGAGGCCTACGACATCCTGTCCGACACCAAGCGCCGCAAGGAGTACGACGAGGCGCGGACGCTGTTCGGATCGGGACTCGGCGGCTACGCGGGGACCGGGGGGGCCTCGCGGAGCGGGAGCGGTGGGTTCCCCTTCGACCTGGGAGACCTGTTCGGAGGCACCCACCAGGGCGGCACGGGCGGGGGTGGCATCGGCGACATCTTCGGCGGCATCTTCAACCGGGGCGGCGGCACGACCACCCGCGCCGGGGGGGCGACCACGAGGGCGCGGCGTGGCCAGGACATCGAGTCCGAGGTCACGCTCTCCTTCGGCGAGGCCGTCGAGGGGACCACGGTCTCGCTCCGTCTGACCAGTTCCTCGGCCTGTACGGCGTGCGCGGGCACGGGGGCCAAGGCCGGGACGACCCCGAGGGTCTGCCCGACCTGCGAGGGCACCGGGGCCGCCAGCAGGAACCTCGGCAACTTCGCCTTCTCCGAGCCCTGCCGCGACTGCAAGGGCAGGGGGCTGCTGGTCGACAACCCGTGCGAGGTCTGCGAGGGCAGCGGGCGGGGCAAGAGCACCCGCACGATCCAGGCGCGCATCCCGGCGGGGGTCGGCGACGGACAGCGCATCAAGATCAAGGCCAAGGGCGCGCCGGGCGAGAACGGCGGTCCCGCGGGCGACCTCTACGTCCAGATCCACGTCAAGCCGCATCCCGTCTTCGGCAGGACCGGCGAGAATCTGACGATCACGGTGCCCGTCACCTTCACCGAGGCGGCGCTCGGGGCCGAGATCAAGGTGCCGATCCTGAAGGGGCTGCCGGTCACGCTGCGCATCCCCGAGGGCACCCCCAACGGCCGCACCTTCCGGGTGCGGGGCAGGGGCGTGGCCCGCAAGGACGGCACGAAGGGCGACCTGCTCGTCACGGTCGAGGTCCTGGTGCCGCAACATCTGGAGGACAAGGCCAGGGGGGCCCTTGAGGACTTCCGTGAGGCGACGGCGGGTGGTGACCCGAGAGCCGAGCTCATCGAACTGGCCAGAAGCGAGTAGCCATGGACGCCAACTACTTCGACCTGTCTGACGACACCCCGGTCTACGTGATCTCGGTGGCGGCCCAGCTGTCGGGCCTCCACCCCCAGACCCTGCGCCAGTACGACCGTCTCGGCCTGGTCAGCCCGGGCCGTACGGCGGGGCGCGGTCGCCTGTACTCGACGCGCGACATCGTCATGCTGCGCGAGGTGCAACGGCTCTCCCAGGAGGAGGGCATCAACCTCGCGGGCATCAAGCGCATCCTGGCGCTGGAGACCGAGGCGCTCCGCCTGCGCGACGAGAACCACCGCCTGCGCGCGGAGATGGCCATGATCCGCGCCCTCATCCAGTACCAACTGCCACCCGCCTGACACTCCAACTCGAAGGCCGGGGGGACATCATCGCGCCGGCCCCACCGGCGCCGTAGCCGCCGAACGGAGCGAGGCAGACAACCATGGACTACAAGCTCACCCAGAAGAGCCAGGAGGCCCTCTCCTCAGCGATCAGGCGGGCGGCCGCCGAGGGCAACCCCGAGGTCGCCCCGGCCCACCTGTTCACCTCGCTGCTCGCCCAGACCGGGGGCACCGCCGTACCCCTGCTTGAGGCCGTTGGCGCCGACTGGAGGAAGCTGCGCACCGAGGCGGAGACGCAGCTGGCCGCCCTGCCCAAGGCGCAGGGATCGACCGTCAGCGCCCCGTCCAGCTCGCGGCAGCTGCTCACGGTGCTGAACACCGCCGCCCAGCGGGCCACCCAGCTTGAGGACCTGTACGTCTCGACCGAGCACCTCCTGGTCGGTCTGGCCGCGGACGGCGGCCCGATCGCCGAGCTGCTCAAGCGCAGCGGCGCGACCCCGAACGCCCTGCTCGACGCCTTCGAGAAGGTCCGCGGGCACGCCAGGGTGACCAGCGAGACGCCCGAGGACACCTACCAGGCGCTGGAGAAGTACGGCGTCGACCTGACCGAGCGGGCCAGGGCGGGCAAGCTGGACCCGGTGATCGGCCGTGACTCGGAGATCCGCAGGGTCATCCAGGTGCTCAGCCGCAGGACCAAGAACAACCCGGTGCTGATCGGCGAGCCCGGCGTCGGCAAGACCGCCGTGGTCGAGGGTCTGGCGCAGCGGATCGTCGCGGGCGACGTGCCCTCAAGCCTGCGTGACAAGCGCCTGGTCGCGCTCGACCTGGGCGCGATGGTCGCCGGGGCGAAGTACCGCGGTGAGTTCGAGGAGCGGCTCAAGGCCGTGCTCAGCGAGATCAAGGAGAGCGACGGACAGGTCGTCACCTTCATCGACGAGCTGCACACCATGGTCGGCGCGGGCGCCGCCGAGGGCGCGATGGACGCGGGCAACATGCTCAAGCCCATGCTGGCCAGGGGCGAGCTGCGGATGATCGGCGCGACGACGCTCGACGAGTACCGCGAGCGGATCGAGAAGGACCCCGCCCTCGAACGGCGTTTCCAGCAGGTCTACGTCGGCGAGCCGACTGTCGAGGACACCATCGCGATCCTGCGTGGTCTCAAGGGCCGCTACGAGGCCCACCACCAGGTGCAGATCGCCGACGGCGCGCTGGTGGCCGCCGCGGCGCTGTCCGACCGCTACATCACCTCGCGGTTCCTGCCGGACAAGGCGATCGACCTCGTGGACGAGGCAGCCTCCCGGCTGCGCATGGAGATCGACTCCCGTCCCGTGGAGATCGACCAGCTCCAGCGCAACGTGGACCGGATGAAGATGGAGGAGCTGGCGCTCGCCAAGGAGACCGACGAGAGCAGCCTGCAGCGTCTCGAACGGCTGCGCAGGGAGCTGGCCGACCGCCAGGAGGAGCTCAACGGCCTCGTCGGCCGCTGGGAGCGCGAGAAGGCGGGCCTGAACCGGGTCGGCGACCTGAAGAAGCAGCTCGACGAGGTGCGCGGCACCGCCGAGCGCGCCCAGCGCGACGGCGACTTCGAGGCCGCCTCCCGGCTGATGTACGCCGAGGTGCCCAGGCTTGAGGCCGAGCTGGCCGAGGCGACCGCCGCCTCCCAGCCCGAGGACCCGATGGTCAAGGAGGAGGTCGGCCCGGACGACATCGCCCAGGTCATCTCCTCGTGGACGGGCATCCCCGCGGGCCGGCTGCTCGAAGGCGAGAGCGCCAAGCTGCTGCGCATGGAGGAGGAGCTCGGCGCGCGCCTGATCGGCCAGCGCCAGGCCGTGCAGGCCGTCTCCGACGCCGTACGGCGCGCCCGCGCGGGCATCGCCGACCCCGACCGGCCGACCGGCAGCTTCCTGTTCCTCGGCCCGACCGGCGTCGGCAAGACCGAGCTGGCCAAGTCGCTGGCCGACTTCCTGTTCGACGACGAACGGGCCATGGTCCGCATCGACATGAGCGAGTACGGCGAGAAGCACAGTGTGGCGCGTCTCGTCGGCGCCCCTCCCGGCTACGTCGGCTACGAGGAGGGCGGCCAGCTCACCGAGGCCGTCAGGCGCAGGCCGTACGGTGTGGTGCTTCTTGACGAGGTCGAGAAGGCCCACCCGGAGGTCTTCGACATCCTGCTCCAGGTGCTCGACGACGGGCGGCTCACCGACGGGCAGGGCAGGACCGTCGACTTCCGCAACGTGATCCTGATCCTGACCTCCAACATCGGCTCACAGTTCCTGGTCGATCCGAGCCTGGACAGGGAGACCCAGCACAAGGCCGTGATGGACGCGGTCAGGGGCTCCTTCAAGCCGGAGTTCCTCAACCGGCTCGACGAGGTCATCCTGTTCGACGCGCTCGGCACCGAGGAGCTGTCGAAGATCGTCGATCTCCAGGTGGCCCACCTCGCCAGGCGCCTGGCCGACCGGAGGCTGACGCTGACGGTCACCCCCGCCGCCCGCGACTGGCTGGCGCTGACCGGCTACGACCCCCTGTACGGCGCGCGCCCGCTGCGTCGTCTGGTGCAGTCGGCGATCGGCGACACGCTGGCCAAAAAGGTGCTGGGCGGCGAGATCCAGGACGGTGACGAGGTTCTGGTCGATCTCGACGAGAAGGGGGACACCCTGGCCGTGGACTCGTCGGCAAGAGTTTGACCAGCATCGGACCAAACGCTCTCGGCGCCCGCCTCTTCCTGTTACTTTCAGCATTCTTCCGACAACCGAACGTAACAGGGAGACGAGCATGTCGAACGGGTCACGCAAGACCCGCGGGATCCTCGCGAGGGCGGTGCTCACCACCGCCCTCGTCGGCGGACTCGCGGCCGGATTCGGACTTCCGGCGGCCGCCTCGGCCTCGGCCTCGGTGGACGCGGTGGTGCCCTGCCTTCTGCAGGCACCCGGGGCCGCACCGACCGTCTGCGACGGAGCCAACGAGTATCTCGACGCGCAGCGGGACATCGTCGCCAACGGCTTCGCGGCCGGCAGGGCCCCGCTGCGGGTCGTGGACGAGGCCATGAAGCCCCAGACGGCGAACGCCCTCCGGTTCGCCGAGAGCATCTTCGGCGTGGTGAACGAGTTCGCCGCCGCCGAGGGCATCATGGATCCGAAGTACAGCAAGTTCGCCAGGAACGCCAACGAGTCCACCCACACCCAGTCCCAGCTCATCAGCGTCGCCGAGGGCGACTGGGCCGACCGTCTCGCGAACGCGCCCACCTACGGCGTGGCCGTCGGCGAGACGCGCAAGAACGTCACGGGCGGCTACCCGCAGTCCGCCTCGGTTCCCGCGCCGCCGGAGAGCTACGGCCGGGAGAACCCCTACGACCTGACGCCGCTGCCCCGTCCCGCCTCGGTGCGGGAGATCGGCGAGGAGCGTCCGCCCGCGGCCGAGCAGCCGCCGTACGCCCCGCCCTACGCCCAGCCGCCCGCGTCCCGGCCCTCGGCTCCGACGAGGCCGGCGAAGCCCGCGTCGAAGCCCCCGCTGTCCCCGCTGGGGATGCTGCTGCCGCTCCTGGGCCTGGGCGGCCTGGGATGACCCGTGGGCCGTGGCTCTCCCTGCGCGGGGACCACGGCCCGACCTCAGCGTGAGGCGTCGAGGAGAGCGTCCAGCTCGTCCTCGGGAAGCCCCAGATCCACCCTGATGCGATAGCGGGCCCGGAGCAGGGCCGTGTGCTCCCCGCTGTCCCGCACCGCCCTGTGCGCCCCTTCCGTGGCCCACAGATGCGCCTGCCGCAGATCGCCGTAGGCGACGAGCGTCTCGGCGACCGTGAGGGCCGTCGCGGCCGTCACCCCGCCCTCGCTCCTGATGGTCTCGATGACCTGCCGTGCCTCGTCCGGCCGTTCGAGCTCGAAGAGGGTGTCGGCGATGCCCGCCCTCGGATCGACGCTCACCTCCCCGCCGTCGTCGACGGCCCGCTGGAAGCAGACGAGGGCGTGGGCCGGCTGCCCGGCCTGCCGCCACTCCTCGGCGGCGAGCACCAGGATCGCGGCCCGCGAGATCTCCCCGGACACGTACTCCTCGGCCAGCGCTTCCAACCGCCGGGCGAGGTCTCCGTGATCGTCGGCCAAAAGTGCCTGCTCAAGCAACCGATCAAGTTGCCCACGTGTCACATGCGCCACATCGCGAGAGTAGCGAGCGGCGCTTGGTTTCGTCCGCACAACGGCAGGTATTCCTTCATCCACCAGTTGTAAACGATTGACTACCAAGCGCGTGTTTCGCCAGGAAAGCGGGCATATGGCAGGCGTCTCCTGCTCGTGGAGCGTTATGTTCGGAGGGGCTGCGATGGGCATGTCCAAGCAGACGACCTTCACTCTGACCTTCCTCGCGGGACTCTCCGTGATCGTTCCGGGGTGTGCCGGATACCTGTCCGCGAGGATGGACGCCGTCGAACGGGCGCACAGGGAGCTTGTCTCCCTGGAGAGCCGGATACGTCAGGAACAGCTCCTCACCGCACCGGTCTGGGCCCGCAACGAGACGGTCGCCGTGCCGGGCATGACGCCGTGCGACATCAAGCCGCGCCCGCAGGCGGGCAAGCGAGGGTCCGGGACGCTCGCCAGCGGCGTGGGGGCCGCCTCCGGAGCCCACGTGTCCGCCTCCGCGGAGACCTCCGAGGCCACCAAACGTGAGCAGCGGCGCAAGCAGCGGCAGGAGCGTCTGTGCGCGGCGACCCCTGAGAGGCCCGCGACCGACGCCCCCGCCGGCGGCTCGGTCACCGGTTCCTCTCAGGCGGAGGCCCCGGCGAACTGACGGTTCAGATAGCCCCTGATCAGGCGTTTCGCCTCGTCGACGATCTCGGGGGCGCCCTCGGGATCGCGCCGGAAGGCCAGCTTGAGCACCGCGTCCCCGGCCTCGACCGCGACGAGGATGGCCAGGTCGAGCTCCTCACTGTCGGCCAGGCCGTACTCCTGGAGCAGGAGGCCGCGCAGTCTGCCCGCGATCACCGTGTTGCTGTCGGAGACCCCGTCGAGCAGGTTGAGGCCGACGACGTCGCCGAAGTGCAGGACACGGAAACCTGGAACGGTCCTGTGCATGTCCACGTACTCGTCGATGATCGCGTCGACGGCGTCCCACCAGCCGCCGTAGTCCTCCGACAGGAAGCGCCTGCCGACGCGGGAGACGAACCGCTCGACATGGCGCCTGGTCACCGCCTGGGTGATGGCCCGCTTGTCGGGGAAGAACTGGTAGATCGAACCGATCGCGACACCCGCGCGTTCGGCGATCCTGGTGGTCGACAGCGCCTCGTATCCGATCTCGTCCAGCAGTTGGGCACAGGCGTCGAGCATCCTCTCGACACGGCGTGCGCTGCGCCGCTGGGACGGCTGGCGCCGCAGCGGAGCTTCACATGTCTCCTCGGCAGGCATGGTCACCCACCCATCTTGCCCGCCCGTCCCCCTTCCGGTCAGGTTCTCTCTGTCAATCGCATGATTTTCCCCGTACACCCCGTATGGGTGTTGTCAATCCCCGGATCAGCTCGGCCTCGGCGTCAGGCCCGTGCAGCCGCGCAGCGACTTCCAGCTCGCCAGCGCCTGCTGCCCGCTCGTCCCGGTCACCGGGACCGGCACTCCGCCCTGGATGGTCGCTGGGGTCCAGCGGTCCTTGAGCACCCTGCGCCCGTTGATCGTCAGGGTCAGGACGCCGGTCCTGCCGGTCTCCGGGCCCCAGTTGTAGAAGACGAAGTTGCCCATGCCGTAGTTGACGTAGCCCTTACCGAGGTAACCGCTGCCGAGCAGGATGTGCGCGTGGCCGCCGACCACGACGTCCGCGCCCGCCGCGACGAGCTTGGGGGCCAGGGCGCGCTGGGCCTCGTTCGGGCATTTCTGCAGCTCGGTGCCCCAGTGCAGGTGGACGATCACGGTGTCGGAGTTCCTGCGTGCCCTGCGCACCTCCTGCAGCAGCCGTGCCTCGTTCTTGGCGGAGGCCAGGCCGCCCTGCCTGTCGGTGGCGGTCCACGCCTGGATGAACTCGGAGTCGAGCACCTGGGTGGCGCCGATGATGGCCACCCGGTTGCCGTTCACCGTGGTCCGCCACGGCTTGTAGGCCTCGTCGGCGTTCCTGCCGATGCCAACGACGGGGAACTTGGAACGTTTGATCGCGGCCAGCGTGTCGGTCAAACCGCTCTGCATGTAGTCCATGCCGTGGTTGTTGGCCATGGACGCCACATCGACCCCCGCGGCCCGCAGCGCGGTCAGCGCGCTGGCCGGGGCACGGAAGGTGTACTGCTTGCCGGGCGCGGGGGTCCCGCCCGTGGTGATCGCGGTCTCCAGGTTCACCATCGCCAGGTCGGCGGCGCCGAGCACCTTGGCGATCGGGCCGAGCGCGGTCCTCGGGTTGGCGTTGAGCCTGGTGCGCAGCACCCCCTCGAAGTGCACGTCTCCCCCGAAGGAGATGGTGTACGGCCCGCGCTCGGGCTCGGCCGTCGGATCGGCCGCGGGAGAGGAGGCCGGTTTCTCGACGACGTCGGGTGTGCTGCCGGCGGATCCCGGGGTGGCTGACTCGGCCGCCGAGCAGGCCGTACCGATGAGGGCGAAGGCGGAGGCGACCGCGGCCACGGCGAGGCGGCGGGGGATATACGTGTCCATCGCTATCCGAGGATGCCACCCCGTCGTCTCGATGGGGAACAGGCAGGCCGTGATGACTCGAAGCAGACAAAATGGAATGCGTCAATTGGTTGAATCATTCCGGTTTAGTACATAGCGTGGGGACATGGAGGACGAAGACCGGCTTCGACAGGCGGGCCTACGGGTGACCGCGGCACGTCTGGCGATCATGCAGACCGTACGGGAGGGCGACCACCTCGACGTGGAAGCCGTCCACCGTGGCGTACGGGAGCGAGTGGGTCATGTCTCCCTGCAAGCCGTTTACGACTCCCTTCACGCGTTGCATCGCGAGGGGCTCCTGCGCCGGATCGAACCGGCCGGCAGCCCCGCCCGATACGAGACGCGGGTCGGTGACAACCATCACCACCTCGTCTGCAGGCGGTGCGGGCGGGTCGCCGACGTTGACTGCGCTGTCGGACACGCCCCGTGCCTCGACCCCGCCTCGAACGCCGGATACCTGGTCGACGAGGCGGACGTCATCTATTGGGGCGTGTGTCCCGAGTGTCGTTCCGAAGATGCTCGATGAAGAGAACCCGGAGGACCGATCATGAGCACCAGGCCCACAACCACGACCGATGCCGGAATTCCCGCCCCCAGTGACGAGCACTCCCAGTCCGTCGGACCGAATGGGCCCCTGCTGCTGCAGGACCACTACCTGATCCAGAAGATGGCCCACTTCAACCGGGAACGCGTTCCCGAGCGGGTGGTCCACGCCAAGGGTGGTGGCGCCCACGGCATCCTTCAGATCACCGAGGACGTCAGCCAGTACACCAAGGCCGGACTGTTCCAGAAGGGCAAGGAGACCCCGCTCTTCCTGCGCTTCTCCTCGGTCGCCGGGGAACTCGGCAGCCCCGACACCCAGCGTGACCCGCGTGGCTTCGCGATCAAGTTCTATACCGAAGAGGGCAACTACGACATCGTCGGCAACAACACGCCGATCTTCTTCATTCGCGACCCGCAGAAGTTCTCCGACTTCATCCACAGCCAGAAGCGCCGCGCGGACACCAACCTCCGCGACCACAACATCCAGTGGGACTTCTGGACGCTCTCCCCGGAGAGCGCCCACCAGGTCACCTTCCTGATGACCGACCGGGGCACCCCGGCCTCCTGGCGGCACATGCACGGCTTCGGCTCGCACACGTTCCTGTGGTACAACGCGGCCGGTGAGAAGTTCTGGATCAAGTACCACTTCAAGACCGACCAGGGCATCAAGAACCTCACCGACGCCGAGGCGGGCGCGATCATCGCGCAGGACGCCGACCACCACATCCGCGACCTGCAGACGGCGATCAGGAACGGCGACCATCCGTCCTGGACGGTCAACGTCCAGGTCATGCCGTTCGAGGACGCCGCCGACTACCGGTTCAACCCGTTCGACCTGACCAAGGTGTGGCCGCACTCCGACTACCCCGAGATCACGATCGGCAAGTTCGTGCTGAACCGGAACCCGGAGAACTACTTCGCCGAGGTCGAGCAGTCGAGCTTCGAGCCCGCCAACCTCGTCCCCGGCATCGGCGCCTCCCCGGACAAGATGCTCCAGGGGCGGCTGTTCTCCTACCCGGACGCCCACCGCTACCGCATCGGCACCAACTACCTGCAGTTGCCGATCAACCGGCCGCTCTCGCCCGTCCACAGCTACAACAAGGACGGCCAGATGGCCTTCGTCAACCCGGCCGACCCGGTCTACGCCCCCAACACCGCCGGCGGCCCCGTGGCCGACCCGGAGCTGTTCAGGGGCGAGGACTACCACGTCAGCGGTGAGATCATCCGTTCGGCCTACACCCTGCACCGCGAGGACGACGACTACGTCCAGCCGCGCGCGCTGTGGGAGAACGTGCTGTCCGAGACCGACCGCTCCCACCTGGTGAGCAACGTCGTCGGCCACGCCTCGGCCCCCGAGGTGACGGCCGAGACGAAGAAGCGGGTCGTCGAGTACTGGACCAACATCCACAAGGACCTGGGCCAGGGCGTCGCCCAGGGACTCGGCATCAGCGAGTGACGGCGCGGGGGCCCGTGCGCGAAACACGGGCCCCACCGCCTTTTCGTACGGCCTGGCCGTACCCCCTGTTCAGCGGGGTGGTCGTCACGCCAGGTCCCGTACGTTCACCTGACCGTTCGATAAACGGGGATCGGCGCGCACTAGGCTTGCGCGGGTGACCACCCCTCCAGAACAGGATCGCCTCCACGCCCAGCTCACCTTCGCCATGGAGATCGACAAGCTCAGACGCATCGTGCGCCGCAACACCCTCATGGACGGGTCGCGGCGGGAGAACGACGCCGAGCACTCGTGGTACGTCGGGATGCTGGCCATGATCATGGCCGAGCACGCCCCACCGGGCACCGACACCGACAAGGTCGTCGCGATGCTCCTCGTCCACGACATCGTCGAGATCGACGCCGGAGACACCTTCATCTACGACGCCGGGGCCGTAGAGGCGCAGCTCGGCATCGAGCGCAAGGCCGCCGACCGCATCTTCGGCCTGCTCCCCGACGACCAGGCGAAGCGGCTGCGCGCGCTGTGGGACGAGTTCGAGGAGCGCGCCACCCCGGAGGCGAAGTTCGCCAAGGCGCTCGACAGGATCGCGCCGATCCTCGCCAACCATCACAACGACGGCGGCACCTGGTCGCTGTACAAGGTGACGGCCGAACAGGTCCTGGAGAAGGTGAAGATCATCGAGGAGGGGTCGCCGACACTCGGCACCTACGCCAAGGAGATCATCGAGCTGTCCGTCAGCCGGGGGCACCTGGCGCGTGCGTGACATGGTTCCCGGGTAGGTCCCTACTGGGTTGAGAAGGGGGCGATCGTGAAGGAATCAGTCAAAACGAACCGCCGTAGTCTCCGGCATCTCGTACCCCCGGTCGACATCGCGGGCCGCATCGAGCGATCGGAGCGGATGGACAGGCCCATCCGGGTCCTGGCCAAGGCCGTACGGCAGCGCATCGGCCCGGGGCGGCTGCGTGACCTGCTGCACGGGGTGCCGACGGGCAAGCCACTCCATCCTCCGCTCACCGATCTCAGCCTGGGCTGCTGGCTGGCGACCGCGGTGCTCGACCTGGCGGGTGCCGACCCCCGCGCGGCGCGGGCGGTGCTCGCCACGGGCATCGCGGGGGCCATCCCCACCGCCGCCTCGGGGATCACCGACTGGTCGGCACTCCACCGGGAGCAGCAGCGGGTCGGGTTCGTGCACGCCATCGCCAACGTCGCCGCCCTGGGGCTCTACGTGGGCTCCCTGGCCTTCCGGATCGCCGGGCACGACAGGCGCGGCAAGCTGCTGGCGTTCGCGGGCCTGGGCGCGGCGGGCGCGGGCGGCTACCTCGGGGGGCACCTGGCCTACCGGCAGGCGGCGGGCTCCAACCACGCCGAGTCGGTAACCCACCTCGTCCCGCTCGGCTGGCACGACCTGTGCGAGCTGAAGGACCTGCCGGAGGGGCGGCCCGTGGCCAGGCGCCTCGGCTACATCGACCTGTTCGTGCTGCGGGTCGGCGAGGGGGTCACCGTGCTCGCCGACCACTGCTCCCACCTGGCCGGGCCGCTGCACCAGGGGCAGCTCGTCTCCGACCAGGGGACGGTCTGCGTGGTATGCCCGTGGCACGGCAGCGCCTTCCGCCTCACGGACGGCACGGTCGCCCACGGGCCCGCCACGGCGCCGCAGCCGTACTTCGAGACCAGGATCCGCCGTGACGGCGTGCTCCAGGTCCGCCCCGCCCCGATCTAACCGGTTTATATGGATTTGTACGGCCACGCCGGGCCGTCCCGCGCTGGGGCGGCCCGGCGGTCGGTCAGGCCGCCGCGTCCTCCGCCGGATGCTCGACCAGGGCGAGGATCCTGCTGGACATGAAGCGGGCGGTGCGCACCGCCGTACCGCTTCGGGTGACCTCACTCACCTCGACCACGCCACCCCGGCTGTTGGTCACCTCGACCCGACGGCCCGCACGGGTGGCGACGACTTCGTAGGTACGCGAACTGTCGCCCGCGTCGATAACGATCTCTACCCGGTCGCCTTTCATGCCTGATTCATGCCCGTTGACAGGGGAATTTAGGCATATATCAGCTTGACCATCGCCACGACGCCGACGCAGACGATGATCCCCCGCAGCACCGACGCGGGCAGCTTCCTGCCGAACCTCGCGCCGAAGAAACCGCCGATCGTGGAGCCGAGCGCGACCAGCGCCACGGCCCGCCAGTCCACCTCGGCGACCACGACGAACAGCAGGGCCGCGGTCCCGTTGACCAGCAGCGCCAGCACGTTCTTCGCGGCGTTGACCCGCTGCAGGTCCTCGTCGAGAACGCTGCCGAGCAGCCCGATGAGCAGCACCCCCTGGGCCGCGCCGAAGTAGCCGCCGTAGGCCCCGGCGCCCAGCACCCCCAGCCACAGCCACGGGCCGCCGTGCGGGTGGGCGGTCTCACGCCGGGCGGCGAGCCACCTGTTGAGCCTGGGCTGGATGACCACCAGCACGCACGACAGGCCGATCAGGATCGGGACCACCACGTTGAACGTCTTGGCGGGCAGGGAGAGCAGCAGCAGGCCGCCGATGAGCGAGCCGATGACCGAGCCGATCCCGAGCCTGACCAGCCGGGACCGCTGGCCCTCCAGCTCCGCCCGGTAGCCGAGCACGCTGGTCATCGACCCCGGCACCAGCCCGATGTTGTTGGAGACGTTCGCGACGACCGGCGGTATCCCCACCGCGACCATCGTCGGAAACGTGATCAGCGACCCCGAGCCGACGACGGCGTTGATGCCCCCGGCCCCGACTCCGGCCGCGAAGATCGCGACCGCCTCCCACAGCGTCATGCCTCTCCCTCGCTCGTACGGCTCGCGCCCGTAACCGGTGCACGGCCTTACCGGATGGTAAGTGGGGAGCGCTCCCCGCCAGGCGGCGGGGTACCGGGATCATTAGGACAAAGAGCGCATGACAAGGGGTGGCCGTGATCAGGGTTCTGCTGGCCGAGGACATGCACCTCATCAGGGGGGCGCTGGCCGCGCTGATCGAGCTTGAGGACGACATGCGGGTCGTCGGGGAGGTGGCGACCGGACGGGAGGCGGTCACGCTGGGGCTCGAACTCCGCCCCGAGGTGGTGGTGCTGGACATCCAGCTACCCGGCGAGCTGGACGGACTCGACGCGGCCGGGGAGCTGCGGGCGCGGGCGCCGGAGTGCGGGCTGCTCATGCTGACCTCAGCGGGCAGGCCCGAGACCCTGCGCAGGGCGCTGGAGATCGGGGCACGCGGTTTCATGCTGAAGGACGCGCCGCCCGCCCGGCTGGCCGAGGCGATCCGGCGGGTCAGCGCGGGCGAGACCGTCGTCGATCCCGGCCTGGCCGCCGCCGCCATCACCGGGCGGCCGAACCCGCTGAGCCCGCGCGAGGCCGAGGTGCTGCGCCGGGCCGGTGAGGGCGCCGACCTGGCCGAGATCGCGGCCGAGCTGTTCCTGAGCAGGGGGACCGTACGCAACTACCTCGGGGCGATCGTCACCAAGCTGGACGCGCGCAACCGGCTCGACGCCGTCCGCATCGCCGCCGAGAACGGCTGGATATAGCGCCCTCAGCCGATACTCGCCGCCGTCACGCCCGGCGGTCAGCGTGCCTCCCACCGCGGTGACCCGCGCGACGAGGTTGGCCGTGCCGCTGCCCGATCCTTTCGCATGGTGAGCGCCGTCGTTGACGACGAGCAGCCCGTCCCGGGTGATCTCGATGCGGCAGCGGGTGGCGTCGCTGTGCCGCAGCACGTTGGTGACGGCCTCGCGCAGGACGATCGCCAGCAGCGCGTCGTCCCTGTCCGACTCCCGGCGCACGGTGACCTCGACGCCCGCCGCCAGGAGGACCGCGCGGGCCGAGTCGACCTCCGCGGCCAGCGAGAGCCGGGGATCGGGCTCGGCCGGGATGGCCCGCAGCGCGGCCAGCGACCGGCGGGCGATGGCGGCGATCTCCCCGAGCTGCCCCCGCGCGTCCTCCTCTCCCGCCCGTACGGCGAGCTCGGCCTTGACCGTGATCGCGGAGAGCCCGTATCCAAGCAGGTCGTGGACGTCACGGGAGATGCGCCTGCGCTCGTCGGCCACGGCCAGCGCCGCCAGTGCCCGCTGCGCCTGCCTCGCCTGCAGGACCAGCGACGTCTGTACGGCCAGCCCGTGGAACATGGCCGCGACGGCGACCGCGTTGAACGTCCAGTACAGGTTGTCCGCCGGAGCCTCGCCCCGTACGGCCAGCACGACCGCGAGCGCGGCCACGACCACCCCGGCCAGCGGCCACCAGGCCCGCCCGAGGACCAGGAACCCGGCCGCGGCGAACCCGGCGAGCTGCGGATAGGCCTGCCCGGGAAGCAGGAGCGTGACGGCCGTGAGCAGGAGCAGCGGGCAGGCCGTCCAGACGACGTGCCGGGGGCGCGCGCCGTACGGGCGGGGCAGGGCGTGATAGAGGTTCAGCCCGAGGATCCCCGCGGCGACCAGCGCGAGCACCGGGCGTCCCCCGAGGTAGATCAGCGAGGTCACGAGGTATCCGGCGTGCACCACGACCAGGATCGGCAGCGCGAGCCTGGGCATGAGATCCGGCTCCGGGCCCTGTTCGGCCGCTACCGGGACGGCACGGGCCCGCGCCGCCGTCGCCCGGGAGATCTCGGCGATCCGCACCGCCTCTTCACGTCCGGCGGCCTCGCCGCGTCCGGCAGTCTCGCCGCGTCCGGCAGTCTCGCCGCGTCCGGCGGCCTCCCCACGTCCGGCGAGGGTGGCGATCGTGGACAGGGCGCCTCCGAGGACGGACTCCAGCTCTCGGGCGGCCCGGGAGCGCTCCGCGGCGACCGACCCGGCGGCCAGTTCCGCGCGGGCGGCCTGGAGGGCGGCACGCGTGTCGCCGAGCCGGGTCACGCCGTACAGGACGAGCCCCTGGCATGCGGCGTTCAGCGCCGCGAGCGTGATCTCGAACGGCGTCGTGGGCGCCAGCAGGGCCGCCGCGACGACCACCGAGGCGAACAGGCACCAACGGGCCGTCCCGCGCAGGAGGAGCAGCGCCGACGCCGCGACCATGCCCGCCGCGGCGGGTCCCGCCCAGGGCAGCAGGAGGACCTGGACGGCCAGTGACCAGCGGCCGCGCCACGGCGTCAGGCAGTGCAGCACCTGCAGGGCCACGACGAGGGCGAACGGCGCGCTCGGCACCGGGTGGAGCGGATCGAACGCGGCGCCGACGAGGACCACCAGAACGATCAGCACTTTATGCACCATATGCCCTGATCGTGCATTCTCCATGTCGAACTCGGGTGCCGGACACTGATGCCGGGACAGGCCGCGACGGCACGCTGACGACCATGAAGAGAGCCACAACCGCCCTCCTCGCCTCCGTGGCCGTCCTCCTCACCTCCCACACCGCCCAGGCGGCAGCCCAGGATCGGCCAGGCGGCCCCAGCGCGACCGTTGACCACCTCGGCACCACCCAGGCGACAGCCCAAGGCCAGGAAGGCGACCTCGGCGCCACTCAGGATCGGGCCGACGACCTCGGCACCGCCCTCGATCGTCTCGTGCCGGACATGCTCTCCAGGGACAAAATCCCCGGTGCCGCCGTCGTCGTCGTGGAGGGCGGCAGGACGGTGCTCAGCAGGGGGTACGGCCTGGCCGACACGGTCTCGGGTCGTCCCGTCGATGCCACGACGCCCTTCCTCACGGGTTCGCTGGCCAAGGTCTTCACCGCCGAGGCCGTACTGCGCCTGGTCAGGCAGGGAAAGCTCGACCTGCATACTGACGTCAACCGCTACCTGACCTCGTTCAGGATCGAGGACACCTGGCCGGGCCGCCCGGTGACCCTGGAGAACCTGCTCACCTACACCGCGGGCTTCGACGAGGACCTCGTCGGCCTCGCGGAGGAGGACCCGGCGACGCTGCCCTCCCTCGCCGAGAGCCTCAGGGACCGCCAGCCGCCCCGGGTACGGCCCCCGGGCACCGTGACCGCCTACGACAACTACGCCCTCGCCCTGGCGGGCCACCTCGTGGAGATCGTCTCCGGCGAGCCGTACGCCCACCATGTCGCGGAGCACGTCTTCGCCGCGCACCGGATGACCGGTTCGACCGCGGCCCTGCCGCACCCCGCGGCGGTCGGAAAGCGGCTCGCCCGGGGCTACCGGCCCGAGGGTGACGGCTACGTCGAGCAGAAAGGCCAGTACGCCCCCTGGACGCCCTCGGGGACCGGCCCCGCCGTCACCCCCGCCGACATGGCGAACTACATGATCGACCAGTTGGGGGACGACCCCGTCTCCCGGTTGATGCGTGAACGGCACTTCACCGCCGACGAGCGTATGCCCGGCATGGGCTACGTCCTTGAGGAACGCCCCCGGGGCGGCAGGAGGCTCCTCTACAAGGACGGCGACGTCCCCGGCTACCACAACGCGATGGCTCTCATGCCCGACCAGGGGTTCGGCGTCTACGTCGTCCTCAACGGCGACGGCGTCTCGGGGGTGGGCGCCTGGGACGCGCAGCGGCTCCTCGGTCAGATCGTCGATCTGCGCTTCCCCACGCCCGCCGCCCCCGCGTTCACGCCGCTCGTCACGGACGTCTCACGCCACGCGGGCTCCTACCGCTCCGCCCGCACCAGCCACACCACCCTGACGAAGGTCGCCACCCTGTTCTCCACCCCGTCCGTCACCGCCAACCCCGACGGGACCCTCACCACGACCGGGCTGTCCCCCGACCCGGAAAGGCCGGTCCAGCACTGGGTCCAGACCGCTCCGGGCCTCTTCGCCGAACGCGGCGGCCAGGCCCGGATCTCCTTCCCCCGGGACGGCGTCCTCGTCTCCTCCGCCCTTCCCGCCGAGGTCTACGAGCGGATCGCGTGGTACGAGGCCCCCGGCCTGGCCCTGCCGCTCTTCGCGACCGGCGCCCTGGCCCTCCTGCTGGCCGTTCTCGTTCTTCCCCTGATCGCCGCCATCCGCCGCCCGCGAGAAGCACGGCTGGCCGTCCTCACCGCCTGGATCTGCGCGGCTCTGACCACGGTCTTCCTCGCCGGGTTCGGCCTGCTGATGGCCGATCCCAACGTCCTCATGGCCGACCTTCCGCTGAACCCCCCGCGCCTTGCCGTACTGCCCGTCCTGGCCACCCTCGCGCTGGTCTTCGCCGTACCGATGGTCCCGGCGACGGTGCTGGCCTGGCGGGCCCGCTGGTGGGGGCCGTCCGCCCGGATCGCCTACACCCTGCTCACCCTGGCCACGGCCGCCTTCTTCGCGGTCGCCCTCGTCTACCGCCTGCTGCCGCCGTGAGCCACCCGGGCGGGCGTCAGCCGCTCTCCTCGGCGGTCTTCTTCTCCCTGACCGTGAACAGGCCGCCGAGGTTCTCCACGGCCTTGGCCATTTCGGATGGAACGATCCAAACCTTGTTGGCGTCGCCCTTCGCGATCTCGGGCAGGGTCCTGAGGTACTGGTAGGCCAGGAGTCGCTGGTCGGGCTTGCCGTCGTGGATCGCGCGGAAGACCATGCCGATCGCGTCCGCCTCCCCCTTGGCCCGCACCGCCTTGGCCTCGGCGTCGGCCTGCGCCCTGAGCACCACGGCCTCCGCCTCGCCCCGCGCCTTGAGCACCGCGGCCTGCTTGTGCCCCTCGGCGCTGAGGATGGCCGCCTGCTTCTGGCCGTCGGCCGCGAGCAGGGCTGCCTTCCTGTCCCTGTCGGCGCGGATCTGGCGCTCCATCGACTCCTGGATCTCGGCGGAGGGCTGGATGGCCTTGAGCCTGACCCTGCCGATCCTGATCCCCCAGCCGCCCGCGCCGTCGAGTGCGGCGCGCAGTTCGGTGTTGATCTCCTCGCGGGAGGCGAGCACCTGTTCGAGCTCCATGCCGCCGATCACGTTACGCAGCGTGGTCACGGTGAGCTGCTCGATGCCGACCAGGAAGTCGGCGATCTCGTAGGTCGCGGCCTTGGGGTCCGCGACGCGCAGGTGCACGACCGTGTCCACGGAGACGATGAGGTTGTCCGAGGTCACCACGGGCTGCGGCGGGAAGGAGACGACCTGTTCACGCAGGTCGATCGTGCGCTTGAGGCGATCGACGAAGGGGACCACGAAGTTCAGGCCCGGGGAGAGTGTCCGGTGGTAGCGCCCGAGGCGCTCCACGACCCCCGCGGTGGCCTGAGGAACGATATGAATCGCCCGAAAAAGGATGAAGCCAACGACGGCCACCGCGACGAGCGCGGCAAGAAGCGTTTCCATGAGCCACTCCGGACGGTCGAGTCAAGTGGATCTCTCTCGCTCGGAATGGTATTTGGTTTTCTCGTTACCGACCCCTGAACAGCGTAAACAAGCTCAGAACTGGTAGGCGCGGGCATACCACCGGTCATCGCGCCCGCGTTCCAGGGTCAGCGGGACGGCGAAGGTGCGCGAGAGGTTCTCGGCGGTCATCACCTGGTCGATGGGCCCCTGCGCGACGACGGAGCCATGCCGCAGCAGCAGCGCGTGGGTGAAGCCGCTCGGCACCTCCTCGACGTGGTGGGTGACCAGCACCATGGTCGGCGCCTTCGGGTCGTTGGCCAGCGTGGAGAGACGGCGGACCAGGTCCTCCCTGCCGCCGAGGTCCAGGCCCGCGGCGGGCTCGTCGAGCAGCAGCAGCTCGGGGTCGGGCATGAGCGCCCTGGCGATCTGCACCCTCTTGCGCTCACCCTCGGACAGCGTGTTGAACCGGCGCCTGATCAGGTGGGCGCAGCCGAGCTGGTCGATCAGCTCGACGGCCCTGGTGACGTCGTTGGAGTCGTACTCCTCCGTCCAGCGCCCGAGGATCGCGTACGACGCGGTGAGAACGAGGTCGATGACCTTCTCGTCCGGCGGGACCTTCTCGGCGAGCGCGGCGCTCGCGATGCCGATCCTGGGCCGCAGGTCGAACACGTCCGTCTGACCGAGCCGTTCCCCAAGGATCTCGACGACGCCCTCGGCCGGGAACAGCATCGTCCCCGCGACCTGCAGCAGCGTCGTCTTGCCCGCGCCGTTGGGACCGATGACGACCCACCGCTCGTCCTCGTGAACGGTCCAGTCGATGTCCCGCAGCAGGGCCGCACCGTCCCTGCGGACGGTGACGTCCTGTAGCCGAAGCACCTGACCGCCCATCCCTTACGCCTCCTTGAGTATCGCTCGAACAAAACCTATTGCAGGGCGAGCGCATATCGTGGATCGGTGCACCCTGATTCACAGATCTCGGCCACCTTGGTCTGCTGGGGCAACGCCTGGCTCACCGGACAGGTCGGCCTCGACGAGGCCGCCGACCGTGTGGAACGGCAGGCGGGCCCCCAACTCGTCGCTGAGGAGACGGGCGACGTTTCCCTGCGCGGCTTCCTCGCCGACCTGAGGGTCGAGGGGATGCGTTCGCTGCGCCTGGCGCTTCCCGTGGCGGGCGACCCGCTCGGACTCACCGGACCGCCCTCCTTCAACTCCGCGGCGATCGAGGCCGGGCAGGCGGCGATAGCCGTTTTCCCCGGAAGATGCCTGGGCTTGGTCCCCGCACGGGACCGCCGCGGCTCATCGTACGCCGGGGTGCGCTGGAGCGTGCTCGCGGCCAGCGTTAACATTCCGGACATTCCTTCCCTCGCGGAGGCGGAGCACGCCCTGACCATGGCGATGCGCGACGCCACGGACGCGCTGACGGGCGTCGGGGGGCCCGCCCAGGGGCACCGGCGGGCGCAGACCCTCGACGACGGCCTGGCGCCCGGCTACCCCGCCCGCGCCCACCGCGTCGCCGCCCTGGCCGCCCGGCTCACCGCGGTGCTCAGGATCGCCGACGAGCGGGGCCTCACCTCGGGCCAGGTCGCGGTCAGGAGCCAGGCGCTGCGTGCCCTCGACCGTGCCGTACGGCGGGCCCGCGTGGCCGCCCACCACGCCATCTCCGAGCTGGTCTGACCCGCCTCAGGCCAGGCCGTGCCGTACCGCGTAGAGGGCGGCCTGGGTGCGGTCCTGGACGCCGAGTTTCATCAGCACGTTGGAGACGTGGGTCTTGACGGTCTTCTCGGCGACGGTCAGCTCGCGGGCGATCTCCCGGTTCGAGCGGCCCGAGGCGATCAGCGCCAGGACCTCGCGTTCCCGCTCGGTGAGCGGCGTCATCGGGGGCGTGGGCGAGCCCGGCACGCTCGCGGGGGCCGTCAGCATCGCCTCCGCGGCCTCGGCGGCCAGCAGCACCTGACCGCCGCTGACCGCGCGGATGGCCTGGACGAGCGCGGCGGGATCGACGTCCTTGTAGAGGAAGCCGGTCGCGCCCGCCCTGATGGCCGGGGTGACGTCCTGACGGTCGCCGACCGAGGTCAGCACCAGCACCCGGGGTGACAGGCCGAGCTCCCTGAGCCGCAGCAGCGTGCCGTGTCCGTCCAGGACAGGCATCTTCAGGTCGAGCAGCAGCACGTCCGGGTCGAGCGACCGTGTCAGCTCGACGGCCTCCTCGCCGTCTGCGGCCTCCCCCACGACGTCGAGGTCGTCCTGCAGGGCGAGGAAGGTCCGCAGGCCCTGCCTGACCACCGGGTGGTCGTCGGCGATGAGCACCCTGATCACACCGGAACCTCCATCCGCACGAGCGTCCCCTCCCCGGGGGCCGAACTGACGAGCACGCTCCCGCCCAGGGCGTGTGCCCGGTCCTCCATCGAGGCGATGCCCAGCCCCCGGCCCGCCGCGGCTGCCACGTCGAAGCCCGTCCCGTCGTCACGCACCTCAAGGACCACCCTGCCTCCCTCGCAGCCGAGCCGTACGGCGACGCCGACGGCCCTGGCGTGCCGGGAGGCGTTGTGCAGCGCCTCCTGGGCCACCCGCAGCACGGCGACCTCGGTCGCCGGGTCCAGCTCGCACACCGGTCTCTCCTCGAAGGTGAACGACGCCGGGTGCAGCCGGTCGAGCAGGCGGACGTGTTTGCGGAGCGTCTCGGCCAGGCCGTGCCGGTCGAGCTCGGCGGGGCGCAGCTCGACGATCACCGCGCGCAGCTCGGCGAGCGCCTCCCCGGCGAGCCGTTCGACCCGTTCGAGCTCGTGGAGGGCCCGGTCCGGGTCGCGGCGCACCAGCGAGGAGGCGGCCTGGGCGGTGAGCCTGAGGGAGAAGAGCTTCTGGGTGACCGCGTCGTGCAGCTCCCTGGCCATCCGGGTGCGCTCCTCGACCAGCGCCAGCTCCCTGCCGCGCTCGTACAGGCGCGCGTTGGTGAGGGCGATCGCGGCGTGCGCGGCGAACATGGTGAGCAGGTCCTGGTCGGCCTCGGTGAAGCCGCCCGGTGAGCGCTTGTTGGACAGGAAGATGATGCCCAGCACCGCGTCGCCGTCGAGGATCGGCACCCCGAGGAAGTCCTTGAGCACCGGGTGCGCCCTCGGCCAGTACTCGAAGCGGTGGTCCTTGCGGATGTCGGCAAGCCTGACCGGCGCCCCCTCGCGCAACATCGCGCCGAGCATGCCGTGCTGGCGGGGCATCGGCCCGATCGCGTCCCACTGCTCGTCCGAGATGCCCTCGGCGACGAACTCGGCGAAGGCCCCCTGGTCGTCGGGCACCCCGAGCGCGGCGTAGCGGGCGTCCAGCAGCCGCCGCGCCGAACGCACGATGACCTGGAGCACCTCCCTGACGGACAGGTGCCTGGTCACGGCCAGGACGGCCGAGCTGACCGCGTGCAGCACGGCGTCCCTGTCGTCTCCCACGCTCTCCACGCTGAAACTCTACGAGCACCCGGGACGGAACCGGTCAGCCACAGGTCCTAGGACCTTCAGCCCGGCTCTCGGCCGATGTGGACGGCACGTCCCGGTTCCTACCGTCGGGGGCATGACGAAGACAGCACTCATCACCGGCGCCTCCCGCGGTCTCGGCCTTGAGCTGGCCCGCGCGCTGGCCGCCGACGGCTGGCGGCTCGTCCTCACCGCGCGGGGCGCGGAGGCTCTCGACCCCGTCGCCGCGGAACTCGGCGCCCTCGCCCTGGCCGGGGACGTCGCCGACCCGGCCCACCGGGAACGCCTGGCGCACGCCGTACAGGACGGGCTCGACCTGCTGGTCAACAACGCCTCGGGGCTCGGTCCGATGCCGCCGCTGGCCGACTATCCGCTCGACGAGCTGAGGGAGTTGTTCCAGGTCAACACGCTGGCGCCGCTCGCGCTGGTTCAGGCGACGCTGCCCTCGCTCAGGCGGCACGGCGGCACGATCGTCAACATCTCCTCGGACGCGGCCGTCGAGGCCTATCCGGGCTGGGGCGGCTACGGGGCGACGAAGGCCGCGCTCGAACAGCTTTCCAACGTGCTCGCCGTCGAGGAGCCGGACGTCACGGTCTGGTGGGTCGATCCGGGGGAGATGAACACGGCCATGCTCGCGGCGGCGGTCGGCGCGGAGGAGGCGGGGGCGGCTCCCGGGCCGGAGAAGGCCGCGGCGGCCCTGCTGAGGCTGATCGGGGAACGCCCGGCGAGCGGAAGGGTCGGGGTCCGGTGAACGCGCTGGCCGCGGACTTCACGCTCCCTCCCGAGCTTGAGGCGCACGAGCCACCGGAGGCACGGGGGCTGGCTCGTGACGAGGTGCGGCTGCTGGTCTCGCGGGGCCGTACCGGGGAGGTCAGTCACCACAGGTTCACCGACCTGCCCGGTCTGCTGCGCCCCGGCGACCTGCTGGTGGTCAACGACTCGGCGACCCTGCCCGCCGCGGTACGGCTCGACCGGCTCGCGGTGCACTTCTCCACCGAGCATGAGGACGGGACGTGGCTGGTCGAGCTGCGCCGCCGTGGCGCGCCCGAGTCGGCGAGCGAGCCGTACCGGGGCGGGGCCGTGGGGGAATGGCTGCCGCTGCCGGGGGGTGCGACGCTGCGGCTGCTGGAACGGCACACGCCCCGGCTGTGGCGTGCCGTACTAGACCGTGACGTTCCCACCTATCTGCACCGGTACGGCGTGCCGATCCGCTACTCCTACGTGGGCCGTGACTGGCCGCTGTCGCACTACCAGACCGTCTTCGGGGCACGGCCGGGCAGCGCCGAGATGCCCAGTGCGGGACGGCCCTTCACCACCGAGCTGGTGACCCGTCTGGTGACGCACGGCATCGGGATCGTGCCGATCACCCTGCACACCGGCGTCGCCTCCCCTGAACGGGACGAACCGCCCTATCCGGAACGCTTCGAGGTGCCGGAGGCCACGGCCCGCCAGGTGGCCTTCACCCGGGCGTCGGGCAGACAGGTGATCGCCGTCGGCACGACCGTGGTCAGGGCCCTGGAGACCGCGGGCCTGGCCGAGGACGGGCTACGGGCCGCGCGGGGCTGGACCTCGCACCTGGTCACCCCCTCCTCCGGAGTGCGGGTGGTGAACGGGCTGATCACCGGCCTGCACGAGCCCCGATCGAGCCACCTGCTGATGCTCTCGGCCATCACCGGCGAGGACCTGCTCTCCCGGTCGTACGGCGAGGCGCTCGGGGAGGGCTACCTCTGGCACGAGTTCGGCGACCTCCACCTGATCCTCGGCTGATCCTTGGTGGAGTCAGTCATCCGCAAGAGGGTTTCAAGTGGGACAGATCATGCTGATGCCGGCAAGCACCTATTCCGACTGGAGTATGAAATGCGCCGGCATCTCACCGCCTTCGCCGCCACCGCCATGGCCGCAGGAGTGCTGTTCGTTCCGCAGAGCGCGAACGCCGCCACCGCGCCGCCGACCGTGGCGACCCTGGGGGCCTCCGCGGGGGCCCTCGCCTCTCCTCCGCTCTCGCCACTGAAGCTGACCGCCTACTACCCGCGCAGCGCGTGGGCGGGCGACACGATCGTCTACACCCTCAAGACCAGGAACGTCGGCAGTTGGCCGACCGACATCGCCTACGTCGGCGGTTACGTCCCCAAGCAGGCACGCCGCGTCCAGATCGTCGGCCCCTCCGGCTCCTACTGCGAGGCCAAGGGACGTGAGGTCGGCTGCCTGCTCAACAGGCTGCGGCCCGGTAAGACCGCGAGCGTCAAGGTGAAGGTGTGGCTCAGGGGAAGCGCCAGGGGCACCGCGACGGCCGAGTTCGCCACGGCCTCCATCGACGTCCCCGCGGGCGGCATCGACACCCTGAACATCTACGGCATCGACGCCGGTGTCGACCTGAAGTACGTCAAGGTCAGGACCCGCATCCTGCGCTGACCCCCGTCACCGAGGGGCTGCCCGGCCGGATGTGCGGACAGCCCCATGTACGGCACGGCCGCCCACCAGGCAGGATTTCCCCATGACTGAGCTGAGGGTCGTCCTGGCCGAGGACCACTACCTGGTGCGCGAGGGCACCCGCAGACTGCTTGAGGCCTCGGGCGAGATCGGTGTGGTTGCGGCCGTGGGAACCGCCGACGACCTGCTGGACGCCGCCAGGCGGCTGCGGCCCGACGTGGTGGTGACCGACATCCGGATGCCCGGCTCCCCCGATCTCGTACGGCCCGGCATGGAGGGCATCGACGCCGCCCACCGCATCAGGGCGGCCTCCCAGGACATCGGGGTCGTGGTGCTCTCCCAGTTCGCCGACGCCCTGTTCGCCCTCGACCTGTTCAGGGACGGCACCGAGGGCCGCGCCTACCTGCTCAAGGACCGGGTCGGCGACATCGACGAGCTGCTCGGCGCGATCCGCTCGGTGGCCACGGGCGGCTCGGTGATCGACCCCAAGGTGGTCGAGGGCCTGCTGGCCAAGCGCGGCGTCAGGGACAGCCCGCCGCCCGCCGAGCTGACCCCGCGTGAGCTGGACGTGCTCAGGGAGATGGCGCACGGCCTGTCGAACGGCGGCATCGCCCGTGCCCTGCACCTGTCGATCTCCGCGATCGAGAAACACGTGAACTCGATCTTCATGAAGCTGGCCCTGGAGAACAGCCCCGACACCCATCGCAGGGTCGCGGCCGTCATCGCCTATCTGGGCCCTCGGTAGCCCCCGCTCGTTACCCAGGTCAACCTCCTCCCAAACCTTGGAACGCGTGCCCGTGTCGCACGCCTTCCCCCCGGGGCTTCAGGCAAGCCTGCCCTCCAGCACCGGCGCCGTCGTCACACGGCGCCGATGCCTCCAAGGCAGTACGCCGCTCCAGGAGAGGAAGTCGATAAATGAGACACATCCGGCGGATGTGTTACCCGGTCGCCGCGCTCGCGATGCTGGCCGTACCCCTGACCCTGCCCGGCAGCGCCAACGCGGGTGCTCACACCCGTGCCGACACCGTACGGCCCGCCTCCGGGAAGGCCGCGCTCGCCGCCCCCGTCCCCGCCGCCTGCCCCCGGCGCGTCGCCCTGGTCAACGGCGGCTTCGAGCAGCCGGCCTTCAGCGGCGGCGCGGTCAGGTTCTTCCCCGACGCCTCGCTGAACGGGGTGCCCGGCTGGCTGACCAGCGCGACCGACCACCAGATCGAGCTGTGGACGGGACCGCCGAACCCGACCAACGCCGTACCCGCCGAGGGCAGGCAGTTCGCCGAGCTGAACGCCAACCAGGTCTCCACCCTCTACCAGGACCACGCGACGACCCCGGGCTCCACGCTGTACTGGCGGCTGGCCCACCGGGGACGCCTGGGCGTCGACACGATGGCCCTGGAGATCGGCGCTCCCGGCGCGCCCGTGGGGCAGCGCACGGTGTCCGACGGCGCGGGCGCCTGGGGCACCTACACCGGCACCTACACCGTCCCCGCGGGTCAGACGCTCACCCGGTTCGCCTTCCACTCCCTGTCGGCGGCCGGGGGCAACCGGAGCATCGGCAACTTCCTCGACGACGTCTTCTTCGGCACCGCGCCCTGCGTCATCGTCACCAAGAGCGCCGTCCCCGACGGGCCCGCCGACGTCGGTGACGTGATCACCTACCGGCTGACCGCGAGGAACGAGGGCGGCGCGGTCGCGGAGAACGTCAGGCTCACCGACGCCATCCCCGAGGGGACCGCCTACGTGCCCGGCTCGCTGCGCGTGGTTGACGGCCCCAACGCCGGGCCCAAGACCGACCAGGGTGGGGACGACCAGGCGACCTACGACCCGGGCGACGACAGGATCTCCTTCCTGCTGGGCGACGGCGCCACCGACAGCGCGCCGGGAAGGCTGGCCAACACCGCCGACCTGCCCGGTGGCACGACCGTCGAGTTCCGGGTGCGGGTCCAGCGGGCCGCCGCCGGTGGTCAGATCGTCAACGAGGCCACGGTCGGCTACGACAACCTGCTCGGCGACGAACCGCAGGAGCTGCGCTCGACCACCGGTGAGGTGGTCACCCGGGTCAACCCCGCCGTCGACCTGAGCGTGGTCAAGTCGGCCGACCTGGTCAGGGCGACGGTCGGGCAGACCGTCACCTACCGCCTGTCCGTCCGCAACGCGGGCCCGAACGACGCCAGCGGTGTCACCGTCGAGGAGTCGCTGCCCGCCGGGCTGACCTTCGTCTCGGCGACGGCCTCCTCCGGGGGCTACGACCCGGTCGCCGGTCTCTGGACGGTCGGCGCCCTGCCCAGCGGGGAGACGGCGACCCTGACGGTCCACGCGAAGGCGACGGAGACCGGCAGGACGACCAACACCGCGACCGTGAGCGGCGACGAGCTGGACCTCGACCCGGCGAACGACTCCGACTCCGTCGAGGTCTGCGTCGAGCCCCCGAAGCCCTGCTCCGACTGCGCCCCTGCCGCCTGCGCGGCCTGCGGCCCCCGGGCCTGACAGTCCTGAGTCGATGACCGGCCGACTATCTGGTCGGCCGGTCGTCTCCGGCGAGCCGCCTCTCGAACCCGGAGACCATGGCCGCCAGCCCCGCCTCGAACCACCGGTCGTAGAACGCGGTCGCGGCGGGGTCGGTGGTGGCCTGGGCGGGAGCCGTACCGGACGGGGTGCCGACCTGGGCCAGCGCGTGGCCGAGCACGTAGACGGCGACGGACTGGACCACGGTCAGGGCGTCCTGCTCACCGACGCCCGAGGCCGCGAAGCGCCCGAGCAGCCCGGCGAGCAGTGCCAGGCCCCTGTCGGTGTCGACGGGGTGGGTGGCCAGCAGGGGTACGGCGTGCGGGTGGGCGAGCAGCGTCTCGCGGTAGGCCCCGGCGAAGCGGGTCAGCGCCTCGTCCCAGGGCTCGGCGGGGCCCAGCTCGATCACGGCCTCGGTGAACAGGTGGGTGACGACCTCGGCCAGCAGGGCGTCACGGTTGGGGACGTGGCGGTACAGCGACATCGCGGCCACGCCCAGGTGCGCGCCGAGACGGCGCATGGTCAGGGCCTCAAGGCCCTCTTCGTCCAGGATCTCGACAGCCGCGGCGACGACGCGCTCGGGGGTGAGGGTGGCGGGCCTGCCCCCACGGTTGCTCCCCTGGCTCCGGCGACGGGCTGTCTGGGTCATGCGGTCAGGGTAGCGGTGAGCGTGGTGACCAGCATCACCACGGAGATCACGCCGACCACCATGTGCTGGACGTCGATGACGACGTCGCGCCCCTCGGTGGGCAGGATCTTCAGCGTGCGGGCGTAGTCGGCCCGGTACAGCTCGCGCTGCGCGGCGGAGCTGACCCCGAAGTAGGGCAGCCACCAGCTCTGGACGTGTCCGACGATGACCAGCCCGGAGATGACGGTGGCCGTGACCAGCGACCAGGTCTGGTGCAGGGCGACTCCCCCGGCGATCAGCAGGGGGATCGGGTAGTTCATCGACGCCGCGACCAGCCGGTTGCGGAGGTTGCCCGGGGCCAGGTCGTTGAGCGGGAACATCGGCACCCACTCGGTCAGGACCAGCCAGGCGAGCCAGACGAACGGGACGACGATCGCGACGGTGGTCATGGCGCGGCACTCCCTCGGTTCACACGCACAGGTTTGCGTACGTCGTAAACTTACAACGTACGCAAACCTGTGCGCAACGCCGCCCGGAGGTCAGGAGCAGCCGTCCTCCCGCACCTGGGCGCGGCGTTCGACCTTCAGGCGCCGGTTGCGCAGCTCGAACCTGGCGCCGGGGGAACTCCTGGCCAGGACCTTGACGGTCAGGTCGCGCAGGGAGTCCTGGTAGGGGACGCAGACGGTACGGCTGAGCCTGCGGGCTCCCCAGTCGCTCCCCCGCCAGATGGTGTCGGGGCCCCCGTCACCGACGTGCGGGCGGGTGCGCTGCCCGCCGACCTCGACCGCGACCTCACAGGCGCCCCCGCCCGAGGGTGCGACGCAGCGCCCCTCCGCCTCGAAGGAGACCAGGACCACCGAGGGACCTCCCGAGACGAGGTCGGGAGAGACGGCGCTCGGCGGCGTGGACCAGCGGGTCGAGGTGGTCGCCCAGGGCGAGGAGGAGGACTGCGAGCTTGCCTTTGAGCCGACGTAGGAGATCGGCGGGTCGGCGTGGGCGGCCGGGGCCAGCATGGCTACGACGGGCAGCGCCATGGGAATCGTGGCGGCCAGCGCTCCGATCCGGCGTATGGATCGCACGGGTGCATCACCTTTCCCGGCCGGCGGCCCACGGGCCGCCTCCCAGCCGCCGGAGACGGCACCGGTCACCACCGGCCGAATGTCAACGGAACGTAATGAGTCACTTCCTCTGCGTGACGAAACGAGTGTCCCCCGCGCCACCTCAGCCCCACACCACCCAACCGGCCAGGGTGCCCTTACCGTTTCGACACCCCGCCCCGCCCCGTACGGCTCACGGCCCGGGTCGCGGCATATGTGCCACCGGGCCGACAACGTCGCACCAGGAGGCACGCGGCGGCGCCGATCACGATCACCACGACGGGGAACGCCAGGGCGGGCCGTACGGCGTGGACGAAACCGTGCGCGAACGTCTCGGCCGCCACCCGCCGGACGTGCTCCGCGAGCTCCGGGGGCGTCCCCGGGGGCGGCTTGATCTCCAGGCCGCCGTCGAGGCCGGACAGGAGACCGCTCCGCACGCTCGCCGGGAGGTCGGCGGCCCGCCTCGCCGCCTCGTCCCGCAGCGAGACGGCAAGGCGGTTCTGCAGCACCGCCCCGATCACGGCGCTGCCGACGACCGTGCCGACCTGCCTGATCGTGTTCAGCACCCCCGAGGCCGCCCCCGCCGTCGCGGGGCCCACGTTGCGCATCGCCACCGTGACCATCGGGCCGAACACGCAGCCGATGCCGGTCCCGACCACGGCCAGGGCTGGCTGGAACTCCCACCACTGCCTGCCGACGTCGATGGTCCAGGTCAGCCAGGCCATGCCCGCCGCGAACAGGCTGAGACCGGCCATCAGGACGTATCTGCCGTCGATCCGGTCCGCCGTCCGGCCAGCGAACGGCGACAGGAGCGCGGAGAGCGCCATCGCGGGCGCCATGACCAGCCCGGCTTCGAGCGCGCCGAGGCCCAGGACCGACTGCAGATAGATCATCACCGGCAGGAACAGGCCGATCATCCCGACCTGGACGGTCGCGGCCACGAAGCTCATGACCGCGTAGTCACGGTCGCGGAAGAGCGCGAAGGGCAGCAGCGCCTCACCGTCCCGCCGGGTGCCCTGGTGGACCAGGAACACCGCCAGCGCCAGCGCGGCCCCGCCGAGCAGCGCCCAGATCCCGGCGTTCCAGCCGTAGCGCTGGCCCTCGGTGAGCCCGAAGGTCAGGCACGCCAGCGCCGTCGTGGCGAGCACGACCCCCGGCACGTCCATCCTGCGGCGCGTGCCGGGCCTGACGTCCGGCACGAGGGTGACGGCCATCACGAGGACGGCCACGCCGATCGGGACGTTCACGAAGAAGATCCAGCGCCAGCCCGCCGTACTGACCAGGAATCCGCCGAGCGTGGGCCCCGCGACCGTGGCCACGCCCGCGACCGCCCCCCAGACGCCGAGCGCCGCGCCCCTGCGCTCGGCGGGGAACGTGGCGATGATGATCGACATCGTCTGGGGTGTCAGCGCCGCCGCGCCCAGGCCCTGCGCGGCCCTGGCGGCGATGAGCTGCGCCGGGTCCTGCGACAGGCCGCACAGCACGGACGCCACCGTGAACAGCGCCACGCCCCCGACGAACACCGCGCGGGCCCCGCGCACGTCGCCCAGCCTGCCGAACGTGATCAGCAGCGCCGCCAGGACGAGGACGTAGACGTTGACCACCCACAGCACCTCGTCGAGCGAGGCGTGCAGGCCCTCGACCATGCTGGGGATGGCGACGTTGACGGCCGTCAGGTCCAGCAGCGTCATGAAGAACCCCAGGCTGAGCGTCAGCAGCACCGCCCAGGGAGATCTCATCCCTTCGCGGGAGCCTGCAGGCTCCACAGCCGCCCGTCGGGGTCCCTGACGGTCATCTCCCTGGTCCCGTAGTGGGTGTCCTCGAACGGGGTCACCACCTCGACGTCGGGACCGGCGTGGAAGGCGTCCGCGTCGGGCACCCGCAGCGCGACCTGGACCCCGGGCTCGCGGTCCTCGGGGACCTCCGCGACGACGAGGAAGGCACCCCCGCCGTTGCGGAACACCCCCGAGCCGTCTCCTGTGGAGACCTCAAGCTCGAACCCCAGCGCCTGGAGGAACCTCGCGGCCCTTCCCCAGTTGTGGGTCTCCAGGAACACCGCCTCGACTCCGGTTGTCGCCATGTCATCTCTCCTCTTCCGAAGGTCCCTGCGCGTCGAGATAGACGCGCAGCGCGTCGGCGACCAGCGCCGACAGGGACGTGCCCGTCTCGATCGCGTGATGTTTGACCTGCTTGATCAGCTCGACCGGCAGGTACACGTTGAACTGCTTGACCTCAGCGCCGCCCATGTGGCCGATGCTAGCATGCTAGCAATCTAGTGAACAGCGACTCTCCTGGCGTACGATTGACGCGGGTGACGAGATTTGACTGACTTCGTGGTGGTTCCCGACTTCCGCGGCAGCCAGGCGCTGAACGCCTGGCTGGCCGGGCACGACGCCGGGGTGCTCCTGCAGGGGCCGGACCCCGACAGCCCGCACCCGGTCATGGACGGCGTCGTGGTGGCCCAGCAGCCACCCCCGGGCAGCAGGATCGAGCGCTGGGGCACGGTGACCGTGTGGGTGCGCCACGACCCCGGCGAGGGTGGGGTCCGTGAGCCCCGCGACCCGGTCCCGCCGCCCGGCACACTCGCGGTGGAGCTACCCGGCGACGATCAGGCGGCCGCCCAGGCTCCGTGAGCGGCCGAGCCGCTCTGTGGCGTCAGGCGGCCACCCGGGCGCCGTGAACGGTCGGTGCGATCACCACGGAGGCGATCGACGACTCCGCGGCCCACGCCAGCGCCCTGCGGTCACGGGCCTGGACCGGGGGCAGCAGCGTCACCTCGACGGTCAGCCCGCGCAGCCCGGCCACCCGCAGGACCGAGGCGCCCAGCGAGTCGTCGCCCACGTGGGCCGCCTCCGCCGCGGGGACCCCGCCGGGGCCCAGATACCGCATCGCGACCGGCCTGACCGGCGCCCCGGCGTCCAGCGCCGCCTGGAACACCGCGCGCCTGAACACCCCCATCTCCCTGCCGCACCACCTGGCGCCCTCGGGGAAGGCCGCGACCGGGTCGCCCTCCTCCAGCGCCCTGGCCACCCCGGCGACCGCCTCGGGCAGCGTGTACGGCCCGCGCCCGTCGATGAGCAGCGCCCCGGCGCCGACGGCCAGCTCCCCGACCAGCGGCCGGTCACGCACCTCCCGCCCGGCCAACACGCGGCACGGCGCCACGGCCATCATGACGAGCGGGTCGAGCCACGACACGTGGTTGGAGACGATCAACGGCGCCACCCCGGAGACGGGCAGGGCGCGCAGCCCCGCCGCCGAGCCCGCGAGGAAGGCGAAGCCCGCCCTGGCCGCGATCCGGACGCCGAGGGTCCACAGCGCGAGCCTGGACCAGCCGCTCGCCAGCCGTGCGCGCTCCGCCGTACCGAGAAGCCTGGCGGGCAGGGAGAGCACCGCGCCCGCGAGGACGACCAGCGAGAACGCCACCAGGCGCAGCGCCCTGAGCGGCGCGGCGACCGTGGGGCCCCGCGGGGTCAGGCAGGTGCCCGACCGGCACGGCGCCTCGGGGGACCACGCGGTCATGACGGGGCTCCCAGGAAGTGCCGGCGGTACCGGGGGTCCAGGTTCGCCATCGACAGCAGCACGAAGAAGTCCGCGGTGCCGAGGTCGGGGTTGTGCGCGGGCGGCCCGCAGACCCAGGCGCCCATCCTGGCGTAGCCCCTGAGCGGCGCGGGAACCGTCCCCGTGCCGCGTGCTCTGGTCCCGCGCCAGGGGCGGCGTGGGGTGACGCGGTACTCGGGAGGGCACAGCGGGAGCCGCCGCATGATCTCGGCGACCCCGGTGACCCCGGAGACCGGGACCGAGCAGCTACCCGCGATCCACCGGTGTCCCCCGGCGACCACGTAGCGCGCGATGGCCGTCCACATCAGCCCGATCACGGCGCCGCAGCGGTGGTCGGCGCGCACACAGGCCCTGGCCGCCTCGACCATGCTCGCCCTGACGCCGTCCAGCGGACGAAGGTCGAAGCCCGCGTCGGCGTGCAGCCGGTCGGCCCTGCGGGGGGACAGCAGCCGGTAGGTGCCCACGACCTCACCGGTGTCGCCGTGCCGTACGAGGAGGTGGTCGCAGTAGGCGTCGAGCGGATCGACGTCGAGACCGGTTATGGGGGTGTCCAGCCGGGCGCCCAGCTCCTCGGCGAACACCTGGTGACGCAGGCGTTGTGCCTCCCGCATGTCGGCGGCGGTGCCGGCCAGTCCGACGGTGTAACGGGCGGCCCGCTGCCGCGCGGGTGTGGTCGTCATGACGATATGAAGGCAGGGCCAGATGACGTGGAACGGGAGGGCGCCGCGAACGCCAGGCGTCCGGATGATGAACCGCATTCACGATCGTTTTGGGGGCCAAGTAGCGTAGATACCGATGAACCAGCGCACGCTTCTGATCACGTTGTCCGGACCGGACCGCCCAGGGGTAACCTCGCGGCTCTTCTCCGTCCTGTCCGGCTTTCCCATAGTCGTCGCCGACGTCGAACAGGTCGTCATCCGCGGCAGGCTCACCCTCGGCGTCCTCGTCGCCTACGCGGGCGACACCCCGACCGGGACCGGTGGCACGCTCGGCGCCCTGTGGACCGCCGTCGAGCGGACCGCGGGGGACCTTGGCCTTGAGGTCGAGCTGTCCACCGGCTCGGACCTGCAGGAGAAGCGCAGGCGCGGACGGCTGCACGTGACCGTCCTCGGCTCGCCCCTGCAGCCGGCCGCGATGGCGGGCATCTCCGGCCGGATCGCCGCGGCGGGCGCCAACATCGACCGGATCGAACGGTTGTCGAACTACCCGGTGACCTGCTTCGAGCTGGCGGTCTCCGGGGCCGACCCCGACACGCTCCGCGCCGAGCTGGCCATCGAGGCAGCGGCCCAGCAGGTGGACGTCGCGGTCCAGCGCAGCGGCCTGCACCGCAGGGCCAAGCGGCTGATCGTGATGGACGTGGACTCCACTCTCATCCAGGCCGAGGTGATCGAGCTGCTGGCCGCGCACGCGGGCTGCCTTGAGGAGGTGGCCAGGGTCACCGAGGAGGCGATGCGCGGGGAGCTCGACTTCGCCGAGTCGCTGCGCCGCAGGGTCGCGCTGCTGGCCGGTCTGCGCGAGGAGACCTTCGAGAAGGTCCGCAAGGAGCTCGTGCTGACCCCCGGCGCCCGCACGCTGGTGCGCACGCTCAAGCGGCTCGACTACCGTTTCGCGATCGTCAGCGGCGGCTTCACCCAGCTCACCGACGCCCTCGTCGAGGACCTCGGCATCGACTACTCGGCGGCCAACACGCTTGAGGTGGTCGACGGCCTGCTCACCGGCCGGGTCATCGGCGAGATCGTGGACCGTCCCGGCAAGGCGCGGGCGCTGGAGCGCTTCGCGCGTGAGGCGGGCATCCCGATCAGCCAGACCGTGGCCATCGGCGACGGCGCCAACGACCTGGACATGATCGCGGCGGCGGGGCTGGGCATCGCGTTCAACGCCAAGCCGGTGGTCCGCCAGGCCGCCGACACCGCGGTCAACGTGCCCTACCTCGACGCGATCCTCTACCTGCTGGGCATCCCGCGCGCCGAGGTCGAGGCCGCCGACGCCGAGGACGGCGTCGTCACCGCCTGATCCGACCGGTTCAGGTGCGCGGGGCGGTGAGCGAGGCCAGTTTGAGCGCCTCGGTGCCGAGCGCGTTCAGGGCGGGCCGTGCGGCGGCGGCGTGCATGATGCCCCGGCGCACCCCGGTCATCCGGTCGGCCGCCCCCTCGGCAACCTCGTCGAGACGGCGCTCGGCGAGCCGCTCGACGTGTGCGCCGAGCTCGTCGAGCACGTGGTCGAAGTCGTCGGCCCGCTTCAGTGGCCGGCCCGTCCTGACCGCCTCGGCGACGTCCTCAAGCCGGTCGGCGACCATGTCCAGGAGCGCGACCGTCGGCCCCGACTCCTCGACCGGCGCCGGTACGGCCAGCAGCGCCAGGGCGTTGTCCCGCACCCGTCTGGCGGCCGTCACGGCGTCCCTGAGCCGCTGCGGGGCGCTTCCCCCCGGCTCCTTGTCCAGCCGGTCGAGGGAGTCGGCGAGCAGGTGCGCCGCCTCCGAGGCCTTGGAGACCCGCTCCAGGACCTTCTTGGAGTCCCTGTCGACCAGGGCGCGCACCAGCGCCGCGTGCCGTTCGAGGGTGTCCACGATCCTGCCGGTCAGGCTGGCCCGGTGCCCCCTGGGCCACAGCAGCCGCGCGAAGACCAGCGCCAGCGCCCCACCGGCGGCCGTGAGCGTCACCCTGGCCGCCGCCGCTCCCCAGTCCAGCGGCAGCGTGAAGTCCGACAGCATCAGCGAAAGAGGCGTGGCGAACATCGTCCAGTAGCCGTAGCTGACGCCCCTGAACGCGAACCCCAGCAGCGCGCAGAGCCCGATGAACACGATCAGGTAGGTGTGGCCGGGCGCGATCGCGAGCACGACGGCCGCCCCCGCCGCCCCGACCGCGGTGCCGATCCCCCGCAGCGTCACCCGGTCGACCGTGTCACGGTAGGCGGGACGGAGGCTGACCAGCACGGTCACCACGAACCACTTGGCGTAGTGCTCGTGGGTCAGCAGCATCAGCGCCATCGCCAGCGTCACCGCGAGGCCGAGCCGTACCGGATGGTGGCCGGTGGAGAAGACCGGGCGGCGCGGGCGGGTGAACCTGGGCAGGCGCGGGCCGACCTCGACCGCCTCCTCCGCCTGCTGGGAGATCGACCGCACCGCCGTGCCGATCCGGTCGAGGCAGCGGCGGATCTGCCCGAGCAGTACGGCCACCGGCAGCGGCGTCCTCCTGGCGTGGGCGGCCCTGCGGACCTCCTCGTTCAGGTCGGCGAAGCGTCCGACGGCGTCCATAGCCTCGGGCACCGTGACCGGGCCACCTCGGGTGACCGCCCCCCGCAGCGCGTGGGCCAGCGCCTCGGTCGTCTCGTCGAGCACCCCGACCCACTCGCCCTCCGGATCCTCCTGTACGGCGGCCACCCGCAGCACCCGGAGCGCGATGGTCTCGCGGAAGATCCGGTCCATGGTGGTCAGCAGCCGTTCGAGGGCCCTGTCGTCCTCCTGCGAGACCCGGTAGAGGGAGAAGGCCCGGGAGGCGTCGTCGTGGGTCGTCACGGCCTCGCGCCGCAGCGACTCCCAGCTCTCGTCGGACAGCGGGGCGCGTCCCGCCGCGACCAGGAGATCCGCCAGCGCCGTACCGGCCTCCTCGAAGGCCGTGCGCAGCGGCTGGAGGCGGCGCACCGGCCACAGCACCAGGACCAGCGCCGTGATCAGCAGGCCACCCGCCACGGTGATCGCCATCCGGGCGGGCAGACTCATCCCCATCGGGGCGAAGTAGGTCAGGGTCACCGCGAGCACGGCCGGAGTGTTGATCACCGGCCAGACCGCCCCGGCCGCGGCGACCAGGCCGATCACGACGGCGGCGAGCCACGGCCACGGCTGGATCAGCTGCCCGAGCCCCACCCCGAGCGTGGCCATCAGCGCGGTGAGCAGCAGCTTCCTGGCCCGCGCGCCGTACGGCAGGCCGGGGGCGTCGCCGAAGACGGTGAGATAACCGCCCAGGGCCGCCGCCGCGCCCTCCCGGACGTGACCGGAGAGGACCCCGGCGACCAGCGGCAGGCAGATGGCCAGGGCGCACAGCAGGCCGTACCCCCACGCGGGACGCGCGGCCAGCGCGAAGTCACCGCGTAGCGCCCCGGCGATCCTGCGCATGCCACCCCGTGTTTCCTACTGCTCCTTCGGGCTCCAGCGCGCGACGGCACGCCCGGAGTCGAGGCCGGACCACTCGTCGTCGGTCTCGATGACCGCGAACGCGCCGGGCGGGAAGCCCTCGTCGTCTCTCGTGGTGAGGAGCTGGACCAGCTCGTGGACACCGGGGTTGTGCCCGACCAGGACCAGCGTGCGGGCCTCGGGGTCGCCGCGCCGCAGGAGGGCGAGCAGCTCGTCGGCGTAGGCCTCGTAGATCTCGGACTCGTAGACGACGTCCGCGCCCGGCAGCGCCAGCTCGGCGGTCTGCCTGGTCCGCACGGACGGCGAGCAGAGCACCAGGTCGGGCTGGACGCCCAGGTCCGTGAGGGTCCGCGCGACCCGGTCGGCGTCGCGGCGCCCGCGATCGGTGAGGGGCCGCTCCCGGTCGGCGAGACCGGGGACGTGCGCCGCCTTCGCGTGCCTGAGGACGACCAGCGTCCGCGTCCCGCTCACCTCGACGCCCACGTCGCCAGGCCGACGATCGCCGCGAAGACCACGACCATCGCCAACAGGATGATCACGAGCGTTCTGCCTCCTGAGGGCTGCTGTTCCATACGGGTCAGTCTTCCACCGAGGGGTCCCCTTGACGGCAAAGGGGTGCACGGTGACCGTGCACCCCTTCACACCGGTTCGGCCGTCAGCTTCCGACCGGCTCCCTCGTGCGGTCCACGTGGTTCTCCTCGGTCGGAGAAATGCTCGCCGACCTGCGCTTGGAGACCACGACGGCGCCGACCACGATGACCACCGCGACCAGGGCGATCCCGGTCCGCAGCGCGACGTTGTCGGCGTAGATCACGACGGCCGGGGCGATCAGCAGCGCCACCAGGTTCATCACCTTGAGCAGCGGGTTGATCGCCGGTCCCGCGGTGTCCTTGAACGGGTCTCCGACGGTGTCGCCGATGATCGTCGCCTCGTGGGCGTCCGACCCCTTGCCCCCGTGGTGACCGTCCTCGACCAGCTTCTTCGCGTTGTCCCAGGCGCCGCCCGAGTTGGCCAGGAACACCGCCATCAGCGTGCCGCAGGCGATGGCACCGGCGAGGAAGGCGCCCAGCGACGGGTAGCCGAGGGCGAAACCGACGGCGATCGGCGTGAGTACGGCCAGCAGACCCGGCGTGGCCAGCTCCCGCAGCGAGTCACGGGTGCAGATGTCCACGACCCTGCCGTAGTCGGGCAGCTCGGTGCCCGCCATGATGCCCGGCTTGGTGCGGAACTGCTCGCGGACCTCGAAGACCACCCGGCCCGCCGCCCTGCCGACCGCCATGATCGCCAGGCCGGAGAACATGAACACCACCGCCGCGCCGACGACCAGGCCGACGAGCACGTTCGGCGAGTCGACGCTCAGGTTGAACGTGGCGAACGACCCGAGCGCGTCCTTCACCCCCTGCGACGCCGAGGCGAGCTGGGTCTCGATCGCGGTTCTGAACGCGCCGAACAGGGCTGTCGCGGCGAGTACGGCGGTCGCGATCGCGATGCCCTTGGTGATGGCCTTGGTGGTGTTGCCGACCGCGTCGAGCGAGGTGAGCACCCTGGCGCCCTCTCCCTCGACGTCGCCGGACATCTCGGCGATGCCCTGGGCGTTGTCGGAGACCGGGCCGAAGGTGTCCATCGACACGATCACGCCGACCGTGGTCAGCAGACCGGTTCCGGCGAGCGCGACCGCGAACAGGGCGATCGTGACGTTGCCGAAGCCGAGCAGGAACGCCCCGTAGACGGCGGCACCGATGACCAGCGCCGAGTAGACCGCCGACTCCAGGCCGACGCTGATGCCGGACAGGATGACGGTCGCCGGACCGGTGCGGGCGCTCTCGCCGATGTCCCTGACCGGACGCCGGTTGGTCTCGGTGAAGTAGCCGGTGAGGATCTGGATGGCACTGGCCAGCACCAGACCGATGAGCACCGCGCCGATGGCGATCAGCCGGGGGTCGCTGGTGATCGCGGCGATCTGCGGGTCGACCCCGCTCAGCGCAGAGAAGCTGCTGGGCAGGTACAGGTAGGCCGCGACGGCGACCAGGATCGCGGAGATGGCCGCGGAGATGAAGAATCCCCTGTTGATCGCCGCCATCCCGTTGCGGTCACCCTTGCGCGGGGCGGTGGTGAAGATGCCGATGATGGCGGTGAGCACACCGATCATGGGCACGACCAGCGGGAAGACCAGGCCCTCGGTGCCGAAGGCCACCTTTCCGAGGATGAGGCTGGCCACCAGCATGACCGCGTAGGACTCGAACAGGTCGGCGGCCATACCGGCGCAGTCGCCGACGTTGTCGCCCACGTTGTCGGCGATGGTCGCGGCGTTGCGCGGGTCGTCCTCGGGGATGCCCTGCTCGACCTTGCCGACCAGGTCGGCGCCGACGTCGGCGGCCTTGGTGAAGATGCCGCCGCCGACCCTCATGAACATGGCCAGCAGCGCGGCGCCGAAGCCGAAGCCCTCAAGCACGGCGGGGGCCTCGCCACCGTAGACGATCACGACGATGGCGGCGCCGAGCAGGCCGAGGCCGACGGTGATCATGCCGGCCACGCCGCCGGTGCGGAAGGCGATCCGCATGGCGACCTTCTCGCCGGACTCACGGGCGGCCGCGGCGACCCGGACATTGCCCCGGACCGCGAGCCACATGCCGACGAAGCCGGTAAGCGCGGAGAAGACCGCGCCCACCACGAAGAAAACGGAGCGGCCGACGGCCACCCCGGTCGAGTCGGCGGGAAGCAGGTAGAGCAGGAAGGGTATGAGAACCACGAACAACGCCAGGGTTCTGAACTGCCGCGTCAGATACGCGGAAGCTCCTTCCTGTACGGCTCGCGCGATGTCCCGCATGCGCTCGGTGCCTTGGCTGGCAGCGAGCACCTCCCGGACCAGCACGGCCGCCACGGCGAGTGCTATCAGGGCCACAATGGCCACAGCGATCACGATGTTGAAGTGAGAACCGCTCAGGGAAACCGCTGGCTCACTGGCAGCGGCGAGATCGAGCACAGACATCCGACTCTCCTCGGCAAGACGGGAACACGTCCTGCCCGGACTGCGCCGCGGTAGGTGATCGGCAGTGGAAGGCGGCGCGCATCCGGGGTGGTTGGCAGTGCCGCTTCCGGTTGCGTCCGCAGACCTCCCGCGGAACCCAGCCCGCCTGCGGGCCGTTTCCGAAGGACAAACCTTGGCCGGTGCGGGGAGTCTACGCAGCGAGGACGCCGATATGAAGCCTCCGCGCGTGGCCATTTGATGACAGGGTCAGTAATCCTTCCCGACTCCCCCGGTTAACGGGAGGTTCAAACTGGGACAGGAGGTACCTTCACCAGCCTTCATGCACGTTTCGGTCTGTACGTGTCAAAAATTATGTTTGCCCCAAACAGACAACCGGGCGCGTCCTGGAGGACGCGCCCGGTCGCCGGGGTCTTCTCACGCTGTCAGATCAGGTTGTGGGGCTGCTCGCCGGTCCCGTGCCCGGATCACCTCGGGTCACGGTGCCACGGACGGTCAGACCGCGGACAGGCCGTTGGCCGTCGCGGGCCAGCTCATGCGGATGCGCATGCCCTTCTGGCTCGGATAGACCTGGACGTCGTCGGCCAGCCCCACGATTACCGCGATGCCGAAACCGGACATCAGGGTGTCGGGAAGCTGCACGAGCGGGTCCTCGAAACGTAACGAGGCCTGCTCCTGCTCCAGCTCGTCGCTCGGGGCCGAATCCGTGACCGTGACCTCGAACCGTCCCAGATCATCACGCAGCTCGATGCGGATCGGCTCTCCCGGACAATGGAGACGATGTGCCTCGACGGCCCGGGAACACGCCTCACCGACTGCGAGCCGTACCTCGTCCAGCAGCGACTCCTCCACCCCGGTGCGCCTGGCGATCGCCGTGGCGACCAGACGTGCCGTGCGCACGTGGGCTGGAAGGGCGCTGAACGTCAGCTCGACGGTAGCCATGATTACTTGTCTGAGCCGTGAGCTTCCTTGGCCTCCTCAACCGAGGCGTAGATCCCGAAGACCTTGGTCAGTCCGGTGATCCGGAAGATCTTCAGGATGCGCTCCTGGGTGCAGACCAACTCCAGTGAGCCGTCGTGCGCCCGAACGCGCTTGAGCCCGCCGACCAGGACACCAAGGCCCGTCGAGTCGAGGAAGTCGACCTTCTCCATATTCACGAGAAGGTGGAAGTTTCCCTTGTTGACCAGGTCGATCAGGAGCTCACGCAATCTGGGCGCGGTGTAGACGTCAATCTCACCCTCGACCTCAACGATGGTGAGACGGTCCTCGGAATGGTGGTCCAACTTCAGATCCACAGATCCTCCAGCGCCTTGCCTGCGAAAGTACCGATTCAGGCGTGACTCCTGGGACCGGGTGGCCCCCAGACGACAAGCCCCGACGCGCGGCATTCAACCATGCGTACGCTCAGTGTCTATACGAAATCACGATTCCCGGCGACTCTGCCCACAGATGCCAGACTGGAAACCAGTGACTCCGACCTCATCCTCCTCCCTCGGAGCGGGTTCCGCGCTCGACACCCTGCTCCGTGTTTCCGCACGTCATGATCGCGTGACGCACGTCGAACACGTTCCCGCACGTCAGAGCGCCCAGGTCGAGTGGCCGGACTGGGTGGAGGAACGTCTGGTTACGCGCTGGGCGAACCAAGGGATCCCCGGCCTCTGGCCGCATCAGGCCGAAACCGCCGAGCTGGTACGGCGCGGCCAAAACGTGATCATCGCCACTGGCACCGCCTCGGGCAAGTCCCTGGCCTACCTCGTCCCCGCCCTGACGTCCGTGCTGGACGGCGGCACGATCCTGTATCTGACGCCGACGAAGGCCCTGGCCGCCGACCAACTCCGCGCGCTGCGCGATCTCGACCTTCCCGAACTGCGCGCGGCCGCCTACGACGGTGACACCCCCTACGAGGAACGGCTGTGGGTCCGCAAGCACGCCAACTACGTCCTGACGAACCCCGACATGCTCCACCGCTCGCTGCTGCCCCGGCACGCCCAGTGGGCGGCCTTCTGGCGGCGGCTGAGGATGGTCGTGGTCGACGAGTGCCACGGCTATCGCGGGGTGTTCGGCTCGCACGTCGCGCAGATCCTGCGGCGCCTGCGCCGGGTGTGCGCGCGCCACGGCTCCCGTCCGGTCTTCCTACTCTCCTCGGCGACCGCCAGTGAGCCCGGGGCCTTCGCGGAGCGTCTGACGGGCCTCCAGGCGGCCGAGGTGACCGTGGACGGCTCTCCCCGGGGCGCGACCACCTTCGCCCTCTGGGAGCCGCCCCTGACCGAGCTGCGCGGCGAGCGCGGTGCCCCGCTGCGGCGCCCGGCCACCTTGGAGAGCGCCGACCTCCTCGCGGACCTGGTCGCCGCCGACGTCCGCACCCTCGCCTTCGTCCGCTCCCGCCGGGCGGCCGAGTCCGTCGCCCTGACCGCCAGGGCCAGGCTCCAGGACCTCGTGTTCGGCGCCGGGGCCCCGGCGGACCTGCCCGACAAGGTGTCCGCCTACCGTGCCGGATACCTCGCCGAGGACCGCCGCTCGCTGGAGAAGGCGTTCCGGTCTGGAGAGCTCGCCGGGCTCGCGACGACCAACGCGCTGGAGCTCGGCGTCGACGTGTCCGGCCTGGACGCCGTGCTCATCGCGGGCTGGCCGGGGACGAGGGCCTCGCTGTGGCAGCAGGCGGGCCGGGCGGGACGCGCCGGCCGGGACGCGCTGGCCGTACTGATCGCCAGGGACGACCCGCTGGACACCTATCTCGTCCACCACCCCGAGGCCCTCTTCGGCCGCCCGGTCGAGGCGATCGTGCTCGACCCGGGCAACCCCTACGTGCTCGGCCCCCACCTGTGCGCCGCCGCCGCCGAGATCCCGCTGACCCGGGACGATCTGGAGATCTTCGGGGAGGGCACCAAGGAGGTGCTCGCCGACCTCGTCGCGGACGGCCTGCTCAGGGAGCGGGCGACGGGCTGGTTCTGGACCCTCAGGGAACGGGCGACCGATCTCGCCGACATCAGGGGGGCGGGCGGGCCCGCCGTACAGGTCGTCGAGGCCTCGACGGGACGGCTCCTCGGCACCGTGGACGAGGCCTCTGCGCACACCGCCGTGCACACCGGCGCCGTCTACGTGCACCGGGGAGAGACGTTCCTGGTCGAGGAGCTGGACCTCGACGCGGGGGTCGCCCTCGTCGAGGAGGGCAGCCCCGACTACACGACCTTCGCCAGGGACGTCACCGACATCTCCGTCCTGGAGTCGCTCCACTCCCACCCCCTCGGCCCCGGGGAACTGCACTTCGGCTCGGTCGAGGTGACCCGCCAGGTCGTCTCCTATCTCAAGCGCCGCGTCCAGAGCGGTGAGTCGCTCGGGGACGAACCCCTTGAGCTTCCCGCGCGCACCCTGCGCACCCGGGCGGTCTGGTGGACCCTGCCCGCCTCCGCGACCACCTCCCTGGCGCAGGAGGGCCTGGACCTGGGCGGGGCTGCGCACGCGGCCGAACACGCCTCCATCGGGCTCCTGCCGCTCTTCGCGACCTGTGACCGCTGGGACATCGGCGGCGTCTCGACCGAACTGCACCCCGACACCGGCCTGCTCACGGTCTTCGTCTACGACGGCCACGAGGGGGGCGCGGGCTTCGCCGAACGCGGCTACGCCCGTGCCGTCGACTGGCTCACGGCTACCAGGGAGGCCATCCTCGCGTGCGAGTGCGAGCGGGGCTGCCCTTCGTGCATCCAGTCCCCCAAGTGCGGCAACGGCAACGAACCCCTCGACAAGGCCGGAGCCCTACGCCTTCTCGCCGTCCTGCTCTCTCCTGGTTCTGCTCTTGAGGGGTCGGCTTGAGGGCTTGGGGTTAGGGATGGCGGCGTGAAGTGTTAGAGGGCTGAGGCGCTCTCTTCGGGCATCCGATATTCCGGAGAGTTCATTCCACGTATTCCGGAGAACCCTTTCCGCTCCTGGGGAACCCGCCCGGCGCCGTCCCTACGACGCACCTCTTTATGGAGGCCACGGTGACCGAGTATCCGCCTGGCGTTTGCCGCCTGCCGGTCTCCTTTCTGTCGTGAGTCTTTGCTTGTGAAGCTCTGTGGACATGGTGATCTTGGGATCGTGTCCCTGGTGGTGGGCGCCTTGGCCTGACAGGTGGAGATCTCAGCTTGGAGGCTGAGGCTCGATCCGGAAGGTTGAGGTCTGGCTCGGCAGGCGCGGGCTTTGGGTCTGGAGCTGGAAGGTTGGGACTTCGGACTGAAGGGGCCTTAAGAGCTTGAGACAAGGGCGAAGATCAGGGAAGGCGAGGGAAGAAGGTCAATACGCGCCCGACAAAAAACCGCCTCCATAAATACCATTTCCGACATATCCGTTTTTTCACATCAATCGTCTCTCCGGGGACTCTCCCGTCGAACTCCGCGCCCCACGGAGTTCCCCAAGCACCGAGGAACTTGGCCACGATCCGCATGCCGTACGGCTCGGCGGCCCATGCGCGTCAGAGGTTCCGACCGGCACGCGGAAGACCGCCATATAGAGGTGGAATCCCAAACGACCGCCCCACCGGAAAGCGGGGTCCACCAGGTTCGCCGCCAGAACACGTCAGGACAACCGTCAGAACATCGTCAGAACAGCTGCGACCGGTCGTCCTCGTGTGAGCGGCTCTCCTCGGCACCGGCCGTGTCGGGCAGGCCGGCCGCCGCGCTCAGTTGGGCGAAGGTGTAGTCGGCGCCTCCCGGGATGTCTCGAAGCAGACTGCCCAGCAGCAGGGCGGCTCCCACCGCGTCCCACAGTGCCCGGTGCGGGACGCTGCCGGTCAGCTCACTCACCTCCTCGGTGAGCTCGTAGTGATCCAACAGTGCCGTCAGCCCGAGGCGCCGGTTGTGAGGGTGAACGAGCCGGGCGAGCTTGAGCGTGTCGATCAGCCTGGCCACATGGATGCCCGGACAGCGCAACTCCAACAGCCGTGCGTCGACACGCACGTTGTGGCCGACGACAACGGCGCCGTCCAGACGGGTCGCCAACTCCGGCTGGACGTGTTCCAGCGGTGGGGCGAGTCCGAGCAGGTCGTTGGTCAGTCCGGGCGAGATCCACCGGTGGGGCGGAATGTAGCGACCTGGGTTCACCACGGAGTGGTAGGCATCCGAAAGGGCGGGGCACCCGCCGTCCAGTGGGACGACGGCCACCTCCAGGACCGCCTCACGTTCCCTGTCCTGGCCGCCTGTGCCCTCCATGTCGAAGGCCACCAGGCGGGGCACGGCGGTCCACGGCTGATCGTGCATGGTCTCTCTCCCCGGTTCGGGTCAGTCGTCGTGGCGAACCGTGGTGTGGGGAGCTTCTTACCGACAACTCATCACTCCGGCCGCGATATGGGGTTGGTGTTCAGCGGCAGCCCCCAAGGGGGAGGCAGGCGATCCGCGCAGTCGTTTCGCCTTCTGCCAGGTGAATCGGAGAGGAGGGGCCGGAGGGGAGGTTTCACTGTTCGTTGGTGTAGCCGATGTCCTGCCTGTCTGGCCAGGGCACCGGGCGTCACATATCAGGATCAGACCGCCATGGCATACGCAATCATTCGACACCGCACTGGTCTTCTCATCGCTGACCAGCCGTTCGGCACGGTCACCCTGGGTCACCCCGGGTCGGCTCCCTGAAGCCTCGCGCCCACCGTGATCGGCTGGGCGCCGCCTGTGGCGTCGGCTCACCCGCGATGACGTTCCGCCAATCTCGTGCTCGCCGTAAGCCCCGGGAGGGTCGTATCGCCCACAACACCGTCACGGGCTCCTTCCCTCACGACGCGCATGCCTGACTGATCCTCACCACGACGAAGATCCAGGAAACAGACCCTAGCGTGAAGGGGCGGGCACGTCTCGGCAGGTCACCGGGAAATTCGCGCCGTCCGGTCGGCCGCCCAACGGGCGATGACCGCTCCCCTCAGGATCTCCATCGCGGGCATGTCGCTCGGCGACCACCACCTCTGACCGGCGTGCGCAGCCATCCGGTCGTCGGGACCTGGAATCCGTCGCCGGACCGCGCGACGACCGGCCCTCAGCCACAGCCGGTTTCCTCAAGGGGAAGACCCTCTCGGGGGTGGACCCCTCACCGCTTCGTCGGCCTCTCCTTCGGGGCCTCCGGGGACGGTGAGCTGAACGGGACCGGCCCTGGCGGCGGCCGTGACCGTCTGCGGTCCCAGTGCGGGCAGGTGGAACCGTACGGTCACTTGAACATCGGCGATCCCGTGATCGTTGATGGAGCACCGGGTGAGTCTCGTGCCGTTGTCCTCGGCCAGCGAGGCCGCCAGGGAGCACCCGCGTCCTGGGTCGGCGAAGGCCAGGCGGGCGGCGGCGAGGGCGCTCAGGTCCGCGGCGCTCATGGCGCGATGCCGGGCGACCCTGACCGTTCCGGCGAACATGATCGCGACCATCACCATGAGGATCAGCGTCATGAGCCCGGCCATCCAGATCGTCATCGCTCCCCGGTCTCCTCCCCGCCGACTTCCCGGCGCCCTGGCCTTCCCACCTGCCCGACTGTCTCCTCGTCCCTCGCGGCTGTTTGTCTCTACGGCTCTGCCTGTCGTAACTACTGCCGCTTCATCGTTCTTCGTCTCTTTTCTCTTCTGTCGTCCGTCCGGTCCGCGGCGCCCCATGTCCGTCTCCCGTCTCCCCTTCGTGCTTCCTGGAGGCTTGGTCGCCTTCTTTGGGACCTGGAGTCCCTGGTCAGGCCGCTCCCACGCCGTCTGTGTGGCCTCTATGCACGGTTCTGCCGCTGTTTCCTGGCTCTCGGTCTTCTCTCACTCCGGTGTGCCGCCTGGTTGCTCCGCGCCCGGTTCGGTGGCGGAGACGGCGGTCGCGTGGACGGTGATGCCGGGCAGCGACGCGCCCCAGCCGGGAGTGACGGTCACGGACACCTCCACCCGAGTGGTCTCCGAACCTCGGGTCACCGTCACCCGCGCCCCCGCTGGAGCCGCGGCCAGGACACCGCTTCGCACGCGCTCCAGGGACTCGCCTCGCGATGCGGCCCTGGCGCCCGCCCTGGCCGCGTCCACGCACTCAAGTCGCGCTCCGGCCACCATCACCGCCCACAGTGCGGCCGCCAGGACCACGACCAGCGCGGGAAGCGCGACCGCGGTCTCCGCGGTCACCGACCCTCTCGACCCGCGGAAGGAGACGGCAGACCTCATGGAGCTCACCCGGCCACGTTGAGGGCCCGTTTGACCAGGTTGGTGAGCATCTGCCGGACCTCGGGGCTTGTCACCACCTTGAAAAGGAGCATCGCGAAGGCACAGGCGGCGATCGTGCCGACGGCGTATTCGGCGGTGGACATGCCCCGGTCACGACCGGGAACCGTGGTCAGACGCGCCCAGCGGTCGCGGAGCCACCGCAGTGGCTCGGGACGGTCACGACCAGCGGGCGATGAGGGCATCGTCGGGGACATCGTTTCCTCCTGGGGGTTGTCGGGATCGTCGCCGGATGGGCTCCCGGCGCCGGTCAGGCCAGCTTTCTCGATGACGACCGGGTTCCGAGGGCCTGAACGGCGTTCTGTGGATAACTCGGGGGCACGGGCACGCCCTGTGGACAAACGCCGGACGGCTCAGGGAAACAGCACGTCACCGGCGAGGCCGGCCACGACGGGAACGATGCCCAGGCAGACGAAGGCGGGGAGAAAGCAGAGCCCCAGTGGGGCGACGGCCAGCACGCCGACCCGTCGAGCGGCAGCGGAGGCGAAGGCACAGGCCTCCTGGCGTGCGTCGTCGGCCAGTCTGGTGAGGATGTCGGCCACGGGCGCGCCGCTGAGCGCGGCACGGCTCATCGTCCGTGCCAGCGGGGCCAATGGACCTTCGGACGACAGAGCCTGCCAGGCCTCCTCGGGAGCGGCTCCCAGCCTCAACTGCCCGCCCACCCACGCCAACCGGTCGCCGAGTGGCCCGCCGACCGCCTTGGCCGTCACATCGACGGCACCGGCGATCGGCTGTCCGGCGCGCAGGCAGGCGACCATGAGATCGGCGGCGAGCGGAAGGTCCTTCGCCAGGCGGTCACGCTCCTGACGAAGCCAGGACGGCTCCCGCCTCCGCACGGCCTCCAGCGCGACCACGAACCCGATCACACCGACGACGAACCCGGCAGCGCCCCCGACGGTGAGGAACGCTGTCAGGCCGACGGCCGCGCAGAGAAGCACCTCTCCCCGCGCCGGTTGCCGTCTCCGCCCGGAGGGCGGCTCGGGGTGCCCTCGGATCGAAGACGGCGTCCAGACCTGTTTCACGGCGGGCGAACCCTGTATGACGGGCCGCGACGAACAGGAGGGCGGCGAAGGGGCTGAAGGCGTCTGTACGGCCCGCAGGGCTCGGTGGACCCGGTCAGCGGGACCACCGGGTGACGTCCACAGCCATCCGGCCGTTCCGGCGAGGGCGACGGCCAGCATGGTGATCATTTGTTCCACTCCTCACGGTCGCCATGGCCGCCTGACGAAAGCGGCTTTGTGGATCACGGGTAGCTCCGGGCGGCGAATGGTCCGCCGTAGGGATCGGAGATCAGGAGGGTTGGGCGCGGGCGACGAGTCGGTTCGTCCACCACAGACCGCAGCCTTCGAGGGCGAGACCGGCGACGAGGCACCCCACACCGGCGGGACCGCCGAACAGGAAACCCAGGGGATCCATGCCGAGGCCGGTGGCCATCAGCAGGCCGAGCACGGGCAGGAAGGCCAGCAGCCGGGCGGTGGCACGGGGACCGGCGAGCTGGGCGGTGAGGTCCTGACGGTGGGTCCGCGCCTGCCCGAGGGAGTCGGCGACGCGGTCCACCAGGACGGACAGGGCCGCTCCGGTCGTCGTGCTCACCCGCCAGCAGGCCGCCAGGGCGTGGAAGGCCTCCCCACCTCTCTCCGGGGCCACGGCCAGCAGGGCGGAAGGGATGTCACCGCCGTCTCGCGCGACCGCGACCAGGGGACGCGTCGCCGTCGGATCGGGGAAGTCGGTGGCTGACGCGGCGCGGGCCAGCGCCTCCCCGGCCGTCCGTCCAGCGGTCAGCTCGGCGGCGAGACCCCGGCACAGCTCGATCGACGCGATCCGCCAGGCCTGAGCGCGTCTCGACGGCAGAGAGGCCACGACGCGCCCGAGCGACGGCCACGGTCGGTGTGGGAGAAGAGGTGGATGCCGGTGATCACGCGCTGCCCGGTGCAGGCGGGCGGTCGCCTGGTCGGCGCCGGTCCACAGCCAGGTCGCCAGGGCGGCCAGAAGCACGGCCATCACCGTCATGACAGCACTCTCGCGACGGTTCGCCCGGCGATCGGTGAGGGGGTGGGTGGCGGACCGGCTCGATCGCTCTCACGAACCTGACGCACCGCGTATCCCGTGCGGCCTGTGCGCCCTGCGATCTCGGGAAGCTCCTCGTACGGCGGGCGGTCCACCTCTGGCGGTGGGGTTCCGCCTCGTGGCAGGGCTCGGATCGGTGAGTAGGCCACGCCGGGGGCACGGGACGTGAGGGCGGGGAGCCCCGGGCCTGTGATCACCCGGCCGTCGGGAGAGAAGGTGAGTGCGGGCTCGGCCTCGACCAGGCCGGAGGGGCGACGGGTCATCACGCAGATCTCGGCGACCCTGCGGCGCCCGTCGGCGTGGTCTCGGACGAGGTGGATGACGACGTCCAGCGCGGCGGCGATCTGGCTGTGGACTGCCTCCCTGCTGAGACCCGCCGCACAGGCCAGGGCCTCAAGGCGGGGTGGGACGTCCACCGCGGTGTTGGCGTGCAGCGTGCCGCATCCGCCCTCGTGGCCGGTGTTGAGGGCGTTGAGGAGATCGACCACCTCCGCGCCGCGAACCTCGCCGACGACCAGGCGGTCGGGGCGCATGCGCAGGGCCTGACGCACGAGGTCGCGCAGGCACACGCCGCCTGCCCCTTCGAGGTTGGCGGGACGGGTCTCCAGCCGCACGACGTGCGGATGGAGTGGTCGTAGCTCGGCCGAGTCCTCGACCAGCATCAGGCGTTCTCCAGGATCGGCCAGGGACAGCAATGCCGACAGCAGAGTGGTCTTTCCCGTGCCCGTCCCGCCCGCGACGAGGAAGGCGAGCCTTGAACGGACCAGCGCGTCGAGCACGGGCACGGTTTCCGCCCTGATGGTGCCCGCCCTGACCAGGTCGGGCATGGTGAACGTACGGCGTGGCGGAAGCCGCAGGGACAGGCAGGTCCCGCCCGTGGCGACGGGCGGCAGGACGGCGTGCAGCCGTACGCCTCCGGTGAGACGGGCGTCGACGAAGGGGCAGGCGTCGTCGAGACGTCTGCCCGCAGACGCCGCCAGCCGCTGGGCGAGCCGCCGGAGCGTCTCCTCGTCGGGGAAGGTGACGGACGTGCGGCGCAGGCCCCGGCCGTCGTCGACCCACACCTCCTCCGGGCCGTTCACGAGCACGTCGGTCACGTCGGGCTCGGCCAGCAGCGGCTCCAGGGGCCCGGCACCGATCAGGTCGGCGCACAGAGCGCGGGTCACCGCCAGGATCTCCGCGTCGCCGAGCACCGCGCGTTCAGCCCTTAGGGCGGCCGCGACGTGCGCGGCGCTCGGCTCGGCCCCGGCGCGGGCCAGTCGCACCCGGACGGCCTCGACCACCTCGGGTGAGACCGTGCTCTCCCGGCTCATCGCCCGGTCCCGGGCAGCGCGTTCAGGAACGACGCGCAGAAACGGCCCAGAGGGGACCGCCCGCCGAGCGAGGGCGGATCTCCCCGGTTGAGGGCGGCGGTGAGCTTGGGCTGGTCGGGAAGGCCACCGGCGCACGGCAGACGGAGCGAGGAGGTGACGACGTCGTCGTCCAGGACGCCGCCCCGCACGACGGCCCGGATCTCGGCGGTGTGCTCGCGCAGCCGGGCCAGCACCTGCGCGGCGGCCAGCACGCCGCGCACGTCGGCGGTGACGACCAGCAGGGTTGTCGCCGCCCTGCCGAGGGCCTGCGCGGCGGCGTGGCAGATCAACCACAACCAGGTCGAAACCGCGCTTGCCCGCTTCGAGGACCGAGCGCATCGCCTCGGCGGGGATGGCCTCGACCTCTTCCCGTCCGAAGGAGAGCAGGGTGAGGTCCGCGAATGTGGGAAGCGCGGCTTGAAGGGCGGCGGCGCCGATCCTGCCCTCCCGGGCGACCAGGTCTGACCAGCGGGCTCCTTCAGCCTCCTCCTGGCCGAGCAGCAGGTCGAGGCCGCCACCAAGCGGGTCGGCGTCAACGAGGAGGGTGCGCAGCCGTCGCCGGGAGGCGGTCAGCGCCAGGGAAACTGCCAGGACACTGGCCCCCGCTCCGCCGCGTCCACCGGTCACGCAGACCACGGGCCCGGCCCTGGACACCGGCTCGACGGCGTCGGCGAACTCCTCGACCAGCCGCCGCTCGGCCGAGGGCAGCTCCAGGACGGTCTGGGCTCCGACGGCGACGCACCTGCGCCACGTGTCGGGATCGCCGGGCGCGCGGGTGACCAGCAGGACGCGGTCTCTGGGCGGTGGCCCGGTCGCCGCCAGCGCGTCGGCCATGTCGCCGCCAACAACAACGAGCGGGGCACGGCTCCAGTACGGCCTGGCGTGGGTGGGCGCGTGGGCGACGTCGAGCTCGGCCCCCGCAGCGGCGGCGACCCGGAGAAGGTCGTCGAGCAGATCGTGGTCCTCGGTGATGACCAGCGGACGGTCCAATGATGCCTCCCTGAGACGCGGGAAGCCCACTTTCGGCGAAGAGCCCTCCCCCCGGCGGCACCGAACGCCGTTCTGTGGAAAACCCGAGGAGGCTGGTTCAGCCTGTGGATAACTTCTCAGAAGAGGGTCTCGGAGATCACCCGGAGCATCACGGCCTTCGTCCGCGACCGATGCGAGGGGACGATCTCTCTACGAGAAGCACTGCCCGACAGGCGACCTGGAAGTCCGCCAACGAGCGGCCAAGGCAAAAGCGAACGAAACGCCTGATTGGAAAGCGGGCGGGTGGCTCGGACAGAGCACGGACACAGGCCAACCGGCAGCCGCGGCGGGGGCGAACGGAGCGTCCGATTGAAGGGGCCTCCGACAGCGCCTGCGGACAGAACGCCAACGAGCAGGGCAATTGGATCCTCTGGCGAGATGCCCCGGAAGGCGTGGATGCCTGGCGGTTGGAACGCGGCGGGGAGCGAACCCGGGTATTCGGGCGCCGCCGAGGGAGCCACCAGCCGCCGAGGGAGCCCCGGACAGGGCGCGGGAACACCAACGAACGCGGGCAGTCGAAGTGTCCGACGATGGGAACGCATGCCGTACATGGAGGAAAAGTGGCGACCCCCGCCGGGGGGGAGAGCGGGGGCCGCCAACCGGTCCGGCTCTGGGGGGGTAGAGCCGGCCCTGTTTCAGAAGAAAGCCTCAAGGGTTGACCAGGGCACGGCAAGGACATTGCATGCCCCCGCGTGCGCGGTCGCTCCAGTTTGTGGAGATACCACCTCATGCTGCCCGATCGAGTTGAGTTTCGTCGAGGAGCAATCTGCAGTTTCCGCTAGTTTTTTTCAATGTAACGATCTCGTATAGCCATAGGGCCCAATCAGGCACGTCCCTAATAGGCCCGTTTTCGGTAACGCAGAGTGACCAACATCGGCCGCACCAATGATCACCCAACACATGAGATGCGGCATATGTGCGCTTTGTCCATAAATGTCCCATGTTCCGTAAAGGACCCGCCGCAAGGGGTTCCCATCGGCCCGGATCCGACGTACAAAGGGTGCACGGACCACTTGTCCGGGCACGACCGCCGGGTACCCACGTGCCGCCGAGCCGCGGGAGGCATGTCGAGGACGGGTTTTTCGACCCGTTCCGACGACAGACAGGTGCACGCTTGGTAACCCGGTGGCGTCGTGTTAGCGACGGCGTCCCATCACCAGGGGCGCCGTCCGCTGTGTCCGGAAAAGCCACAGCCCCGCGGTCAGCCGCGTTGCATGGCCTCGCAGATCGCCGTGGCCTCACGCGCCCCGAGCACGACCGCGTCCGCGCAGTGCCGTACCCACGTCGCCACCCCGTCCGGCGTCCCGCTCAGATAGGCGCGCAACCCTTGCGGATAGGCCGTCCCGAGTTCGAGATGACCGACCTCGACGGCCACCAGCGACTTGGGGTCCAGCCCGTGTTCGACCAGCGTGAGGCGTTCGGCGGCCCTGGCGACCACCCCGTCCGCGGACCCGAAGGGGCGCAGCACGGCCAGCTCCGCGTGGACCACGGCGGCCAGCACCAGGGCGGGGGCCGTGGTCGGGCGGGTCAGGAGGCCGACCAGGCCGTCAACCCTGGCCACGGTCTCCTCGGGGCCGGGAGCGGCGCCCAGGCCGAGCGGGTCGGGAGCCGTCACCGAGGACCGGGGACGGCCCAGGTCGTCACCGTGACCGGCGGCGGCGAGGGTGTGCAGCCTGGCCAGCACCTGGCGGGGGGCAGTACGCCAGGTCGCGCCGAGTCGTCCCAGCTCGGCGGACACCCGCAGGGAGCCCTGGACGACCGGATCGACGGTCTCGGGGACGGCTTCGAGCGGGATGTCGGCACCGTCGAGGGCGGCGGAGGCGCGGGCGCCGCGCAGTGCCGACCTGGCCGACACCTCCGGGCTCTTGCGCCGCAGCACACGGTGGCCGTAGAGCCGGTCAACGGCCTTGCGCGCCTCGGCGACGGCCTCCGGCACGCCCGGCATCTCCGCGATGACAGCCAATGGGTCGTTCACGCTCCCCGACCATAGCGGCCGGGTGCCGGGAGGTGGACACGCCCCGTCCTTACGGACGGCCCGTAAGTACCCGCCCTCCGGACGTGTCAGGCCCCCCAGCTAAAGGCCGCCGAATAGCGTCATCTACATTCTTACGATGACAAAAGAGCAACGTTTCCGCTGCGGTTGTTATCCGGTGTTAAGGCGCCTGTGAACCGTACGGACCGCTATCACCGATTGGTACAGACCAGTCTAGACCTCTTGTGGCGGGCACCTCTGGCCTGGTGAAGTGGGACACGAACAGTAGACGAGCAGTACGTATAAGGAGTGAGCAGTGGCCCCGGAGACCCCTGGTTCCGAGTCGCGTGAGACCCAGGAGACGCTGTCAAACCTGCTGAACGAGACCCGGCGGTTCGCCCCTCCTGCCGAGCTGGCCGCGTCCGCGAACGTGACCGCCGAGGCTTACGAGGAGGCCGCGCGCGACCGTCTCGCGTTCTGGGACAAGCAGGCCGACAGGTTGACCTGGTCCAAGCGCTGGGACACCACCCTTGAGTGGAACGCGCCCTTCGCCAAGTGGTTCGTCGGCGGGGAGCTGAACGTCGCCTACAACTGCGTGGACCGTCATGTCGAGGCGGGCCGCGGTGACAAGATCGCCTACCACTGGGAGGGCGAGCCCGAGGGCGACAGCCGTACGATCACCTATGCCGACCTGCAGCGGGAGGTCGCCAAGACGGCCAACGCCCTGCAGGAGCTGGGGGTCGGCAAGGGCGACCGGGTGGCCGTCTACCTGCCGATGATCCCCGAGCTGCCGATCACGATGCTCGCCTGCGCCCGCATCGGCGCGATCCACTCCGTGGTCTTCGGCGGCTTCTCCGCGACCGCCCTCAGCGGCCGCATCAAGGACGCCGACGCCAAGGTCGTGGTCACCGCCGACGGTGGTTACCGCCGTGGCGCGCCCAGCGCCCTCAAGCCGACCGTGGACGAGGCCGTCCAGGAGTGTCCCGGCATCGAGCACGTCCTGGTGGTACGGCGGACCGGCCAGGAGGTCGAGCAGACGGACAAGGACGTCTGGTGGCACGACCTCGTCGAGCGTCAGTCCGACACCCACGAGGCGCAGCCGCACGACGCCGAGCACCCGCTCTACATCCTCTACACCAGCGGCACGACCGGCAGGCCCAAGGGCATCCTGCACACCACCGGCGGCTATCTCACCCAGACGGCCTACACCCACAACGCGGTCTTCGACCTGAAGCCGGAGACCGACGTCTACTGGTGCACCGCCGACATCGGCTGGGTGACCGGCCACTCCTACATCGTGTACGGCCCGCTCGCCAACGGCGCGACCAGCGTCATCTACGAGGGCACCCCCGACACCCCGCACCGGGGCCGGTTCTGGGAGGTCGTGCAGAAGTACGGCGTCACGATCCTCTACACCGCGCCGACCGCGATCCGCACGTTCATGAAGTGGGGAGATGCCATCCCCGCCAAGTTCGACATGTCGTCCCTGCGCGTCCTGGGCAGCGTCGGTGAGCCGATCAACCCCGAGGCCTACGTCTGGTACCGCGAGCACATCGGCGGCAACCGCACCCCGGTCGTGGACACCTGGTGGCAGACCGAGACCGGCGCCATCATGATCAGCCCGCTGCCGGGTGTGACCAGCGCCAAGCCGGGCGCGGCCATGCGTCCGCTGCCGGGCATCACCGCAGACGTGGTGGACGACCAGGGCAACAGCGTGGGCAACGGCGGTGGCGGCTACCTGGCCATCCGTGACCCGTGGCCCTCGATGCTCCGCACGATCTGGGGCGACGACCAGCGCTACATCGACACCTACTGGTCGCGCTTCGAGGGCATGTACTTCGCGGGCGACGGCGCCAAGAGGGACGACGACGGCGACATCTGGCTCCTGGGCCGGGTCGACGACGTCATGCTCGTCTCCGGTCACAACATCTCGACCACCGAGGTCGAGTCCGCCCTGGTCTCGCACCCGAAGGTCGCCGAGGCCGCGGTCGTCGGCGCGACCGACCCGGTCACCGGCCAGGCGATCGTCTCGTTCGTGATCCTGCGCGGCAGCGTGGAGGAGAGCGAGGACATCGGGGCCGAGCTGCGCAACCACGTGGCCAAGACGCTGGGCCCGATCGCCAAGCCGCGTCAGATCCTGGTCGTGCCCGAGCTGCCGAAGACCCGTTCCGGCAAGATCATGCGGCGTCTGCTGCGTGACGTGGCGGAGAACCGCAGCATCGGCGACGTCACCACGCTGGCCGACAGCACGGTGATGAACCTCATCTCCGAGAAGCTGCCCAGCGCCAAGAGCGAGGACTGAGGACCACCTCGGGCGCCGCGGGCGGACACCCCGCCAGCAGCGCGGCGCGCGAACAAGCAGGAAAAAGATGATGGCTCCCGGTTCGCGCCCCTCGACGTCGCCGCCCACAAGGCACGGGCGACCGAGGGCGCGACCGATCGCCAAGAGTGATATGCGACACAAAGGCACTGTGAGTCCCTTTCGCCGGTCTTCTGTAGGCTGTCGATCAGGTGTGCCGGGAAGTCTGGTCGGCCAGGGAGGGAACCGGCCCTGCCTGCACTCCCCGGAGGTCGCATGCGTCGCGTCGTCGAGGTCTGGCCGTTCAGGCCGACCATCCACCACTCCCGCAGGCTCGCCGAGGCGCTGAGGGCGGAGACGGTCGGCGGCGTCGTCATGCTGGCCGCCACGGTCGTCGCGCTGGTCTGGGCCAACGTGTCCACCGACTCCTACGAGGCGCTGCGTGCCACGACGTTCGGCCCCGCCTCCCTCCACCTGGATCTCGATCTTCGCGAATGGGCTCAGAACGGCCTGCTCACGATCTTCTTCTTCGTGGCCGGTGTCGAGGTCAAGGAGGAGTTCGTCCACGGCGAGCTGTCTAACCTCCGCAAGGCCGCGCTGCCCATCCTGGCGTCGATCGCCGGAATGGTCGTCCCTGTCCTGGTCTATCTGGCGGTGAGCTGGGGGGCTCCCGGGGCAGGCCGGGGCTGGGCCGTACCCACCGCGACCGACATCGCCTTCGCGCTCGCGGTGCTCGCCGTGACGGCGGGCGCGATGCCCGCGGCGCTACGGGCCTTCCTGCTGACCTGCGCCGTCGTCGACGACCTCGGCGCGATCAGCGTGATCGCCGTCTTCTTCACCGACCACCTCAACCTCCTCGCCCTGACCGCGGGAGCCGCTCTCATCGCCCTGTACGGCCTGCTCCAGGCAAGGCGGGTCCGCGGGCCATGGATCTACCTCCCGATCGCCCTGCTGGCCTGGTATCTCGTGGAGCTCAGCGGTGTTCACGCGACCGTGGCCGGGGTAGCCCTCGGTCTGATGACCCGCGTCCGCAACGACCCCGGCGAGGAGAACTCCCCCGCCGAACTGGCCACCCACCGCCTGCGTCCCCTGTCCGCCGGGTTCGTCGTGCCCGTTTTCGCCTTCCTGTCGGCCGGGGTCGCGCTCGACACGGGATCGCTGAGCACGATGTTCAGCGACCGGGTGGTGCTCGGCGTGGTCGCGGGGCTGGTCGTCGGCAAGTTCCTCGGCGTGTTCGGCGGGGCGTGGCTGGCCGTACGGCTCGGCCTGGCCAGACTGTCCGAGGAACTGCACTGGCGGGACATGGCGGCCGTCTCGACGCTGGCGGGGATCGGATTCACCGTTTCACTGCTCATCGGCGGCCTGGCATACGGGGACGATCCCGGACGGACGAACGCGGTGACCACGGGCGTGCTCGCGGCGAGCCTCGCCTCCTCGGTCCTGGCGGCGATCCTGCTCCGGGCGCGCGTGCGTAACCGCGCCGGCGCACAGGATGATGATGGACACCGGCGCTCGATAGGAGATCGTTCATGACACACAACCCAGCCGCGGAGCCACTGTCCGCGGAGCCGCAGGAGGAGTCGCTCGGCGCACTCGTCGCCAACGCGACCGACCACATCTCCACCCTGGTACGCGCCGAGATCGAACTGGCCAAGGCCGAACTGCGGTTCGACGCGAAACGGGTGGGCACGGCCGCGGGGCTCTTCGGCGCCGCCGCGTTCATGGCCCACCTGTGCCTGATCCTGGCCTCGTTCGCCATCGCCTACGGCCTGGTCGCCCTGGGCGTGTGGACCTGGCTCGCCTTCACCATCGTGACGGTGTTCTACCTGGTGGTCGCGGGCCTGCTGGTCCTGTTCGGAGTGCGCAAGCTCAAGGGTCTGGCCGGGATGCGGCGGACCATGCGCTCGCTCAAGAACCTCAAGAGCGGCGAGTCGGAGTCCGGCCTCGCCACGGTCGGCGCCTCGCAGAGCGCGGGCCAGGTCGGCTCCCACCGCGAACCGGTGAGTCCGGACCGGTGAGCGAGCCGGACGAGTCCCTGGTCAGGATCGAGGGCCCGTGGACCCATCGCTCGGTCCACGCGGGGGGCACCCGCTTCCACGTGGTCGAAGCCGGTGAGGGCCCGCTCGTCCTGTTGCTGCACGGCTTTCCCCAGTTCTGGTGGACCTGGCGCCACCAGCTCGTCTCCCTGCCCGCCGCCGGTTACCGCGCCGTCGCCGTCGATCTGCGGGGGTACGGTGCCAGCGACAAACCGCCGCGCGGCTACGACCTGCCGACCCTCGCCGGTGACGCGGCCGGGCTGATCAGGGCGCTGGGCGAGAGCGGCGCGATCGTCGTCGGCCACGACTGGGGAGGGCTGCTCGCCTGGACCATGGCCGTCCGGGACCCGAAGGCGGTCCTGCGGCTGGTCCCGGTCTCGGCCCCGCACCCCCTCAGGCTCCGCTCCGCCCTGCTGACCGGCTCGGTCGGCCAGATCAGGGCGAGCGCCTACGCGCTGGGCTTCCAGTTGCCCTTCCTTCCCGAGTGGCGGCTCACCGCGAAGGACGGCGCGATGGTCGGGCGGATGCTCGACGACTGGTCGGGGCCCGACTGGCCGGAGGAGGAGGTCGCGCGGACCTACCGCGAGGTGTTCCGCATCCCGACCGTCGCGCACTGCGCGCTGGAGTATCACCGGTGGTTCGCCCGCTCCCAGCTCCGTCCCGACGGCCTGCGCTACGCCAGGATGATGCGCGGCGAGATCCACGCGCCCACGCTCCAGGTCCACGGCTCCCTCGACCCGCACACCCTGCCCCGCACCGCCCAGGGATCGAGCCGCCACGTGACCGGGTCGTACCGCTGGCGGCTGATCGAGGGGGCCGGGCACTTCCCCCACGAGGAGCGGCCCGAGGAGTTCGACACCGAGCTCCTGTCCTGGCTCGCCGACGCGGAGCCCGACCGATGACGGACCACCCGTTCCCCAGGGACCGCGACCCCGAGGGCAGACCACGCAACCGCCGCCCCAGGGACGCCTTCGGCCGCCCCCTGCCCCACGGCGAACAGGGCGTGGACCGCATCCCCGACGACTACGCCCCGACCGCCGAGGAGGCGCTCACCGAGGCCCGCAGGCTGCTCGGCGAGGGCAAACCCTTCCACGCGCACGAGGTGCTCGAAGGCCGCTGGAAGAACTCCCCGGAGGAGGAACGCGAGCTGTGGCAGGGCCTGGCGCAGATCTGCGTCGGGCTCACCCACCTCCAACGAGGCAACCCCCGCGGCGCCACCACCCTGCTCACCCGCGGCGCCACCAGAATCACCCCGTACGGCCCGCACTACGAATCCCTGGCCCAAGCCGCCCACTCCCTCGCCACCACCCCACCCCCACCCCCCCAAACCGCCATAACCACCATCAGAGACCTCCTCTGATGCCGTGCGTGAAGGGTTTGGGGTACCGGTGCCAAGCGTGAAGAGTGTCGGTTTGGGCGCGTCGGTGAGCTGGACTGAGGAGTGACGGAGCGAAGCGGAGGAACGACGAGGGAAGTCACCGACTTCGGGCGCCCAAACCCGCGGCGCCGCCAGGCGCCGCAAAAGCAAGCACTGCGGCGCCGTGTATCAGCTATTACGGTCGCACTCCTGCGTACTGACCCGGTTGAACAGCTTGGACCCGTCCTCCGCGTCTGGTGAGATCTCCGCCGCCGTCAGCGCGAAGCCCGTCTCCTGCTGGTCGAGGGCCGCCGCGAACACGACCCCGTACACCCGCCCGTCAGGCGTGAGCAGCGGACCGCCCGAGTTGCCCGGGATGACCCTCCCCCGGATGGAGTAGATGTCCCTGACGACCGTCTTGCGCTCGTAGATGTCGGGGCCCTTGGCCCGCTGCTTGACCCGGATGCGGGCCTCGGCGAGCGTGAAGCCCTCGCCGTGGGGGAAGCCCGCGATGATGGCGTCGTCACCCTGCGTTGCGGTGCCGTCGAAGCGCAGCACCGGCATGTTCAGGCCGGGGACGTACAGGACGGCGATGTCCCGGTCGGGGTTGTAGAGCACGACCCTGGCCGGGTGGTTGTTGTTGAGATAGTCGGTGACCTGCAGGTCCTGGTTGACCCCGGCGACCACGTGGGCGTTGGTCATCACCCTGTTCTGGGAGAAGACGAACCCGGTGCCCTCGATGTGCCTGCGGCAGCTGGTGGCCACGCCCTGGACCTTGACGATGCCCCGGCGGGCCCGCTTGAGCTGGGGGCCCTTGGCCACGCTCTGGTCGGGGGGCGGCACCTCGACGAGCTGGTTGCCGCCGATGGCGCCGAACACCTTGGGGAAGCCCGAGGTGTCGATGAACTCCCTGAACGGCTTCTGGAAGTCCTTGGCGGCGGGGGGCAGCGCCTGGTCCACCGTACTGATCAGCAGGGAGCCGTTGACCTGCTGGTTGAGCACCGTGAACGGCGAGGAGGCGACCAGTGAGCCGATCAGCCAAGCGATGACCAGCACGGAGAAGGCGCTGGCGAAGGTGCCGCCGACCGCGTCGACGACCTTGGCGGGTTCCCAGGTGACATGGCTGCGGACCACCGCGCCGATCGTCGAGGAGGCGAACTGCCCGATCGTCGCGGCGAGGAAGACGATGACGATGGCGAGCAGCGCCCGTTCGGTGTCGCCGTCCACGATGGCCCCGGCGATGGGCGGGGCGATGAACATGCCCAGCAGGGCGCCGCCGACAAAACCGACAAAGCTCAGAGACCCAATGATGAACCCCTGACGGTACCCCGACACCGCAAAGGCCACCATAAGGGCGATCAGGATGAGGTCGAGGAGATCACCACGCACCCCTTTACGGTATCCAGCCGTCGGCCCGCGCGTGCACCCCTTGCCGGAGGTCCCGACGGTTATCGTGGCCGTATGGCAACGATCGGGGGGTCGCCAGCTGTGGAAACGCTCATCGAGACCGCGCTGCGGGACAGGGACCAGGACGGCACAATCCGCTGGAAAGCCATCGCCATGTTGCACGAACGGGGCGATCTGGAGACCTTCACCGCCGCCAGACGGCTGTGCGCGGGAAACACGGTCACCGAGCGGATGCTCGGGGTGGACATCCTCGGCAGACTGCCGTTCGTCGACCGCAGCCTGCCCGTGCTGCGCTTCCTGGCCGCGGCCGAGGACGACTGCATGGTGCTCTACTCGGTGCTGATCGCCTTCGGCCACCTGCGGGACGGCCGCGCGCTGCCCTCGGTCCTCGCGCTGAGCGAGCACGAGGACTCCAGGGTCCGGTACGGCGTCGCCCACGCGCTGCCGAAGATCATGGGCGTTCCACCCGATCCCGCGGGCCTGGCCGTGCTCGAACGGCTGACCGAGGACTCCGACGACGACGTGGCCGAGTGGGCGCGGCTCGGACTGGCGCTCTCCACAGGGCGCGAGGTCGAGGAGAGCGGCTGGGAGGGCTCAGCGCGCGGCGAGGTTGACGACGTCGGGGGGCATGTCCTCGACCCGTGACCTGTCCCAGGGGCGTTCGAAGGCGGAGCCGGTGAGCACCCCGTCGAGCACTCCCGCGGTGAAGCCCCACACCAGCAGCCCGCGCACCCGGAAGGCGGGTCCGGCGAAGCCGCTCGGATGGCGCAGGACGAGGCGGTTGGCCGGGTCGGTCAGTTCGGCGAGCGGGACGCGTTCCACAGACTCGACCTCGTTCGGCGAGGCGGCGTGCACCACGGAGGGGGTGTGCCACCAGCCGACGACGGGGGTGACGCGGTTGTCGCTGCGCCAGATGTACAGCTCGGGCATGGTGCCGACCACGCGGACGCCCGCGGGGTCGAGCCCGGTCTCCTCGCGTGCCTCACGCAGCGCGGCGCCGATCGGGCCGCCGTCGCCGGGGTCGATCCCACCGCCGGGGAAGGCGGGCTGTCCCGCGTGCCTGCGCCCGCGTGAGCTGCGCTGGATCAGGAGCACGTCGGGGCCGAGCGGCCCCTCGCCGAACAGCATGAGCACCGCGGCGTGACGCCCACCGGTCTCCGGTGGACGCAGGGCCAGGGGAACCGGGTTCCCCGCGACCCGTTCGGCGAGCGTCTCCAACCATCCGGGCACTTCCACGGGCACACCTCCGGTCTGTTCCGGTTCTCTGCAACGCGCCGTCCGGCCCGGCGCTTCCCACCGACCCGGCCAAGTCACGAAAAGTCAGGAGAAGGGGCCTGGGCGGACCAGCTTCGCGGCCTGCACGGGGTCGATGGGGCCCGTGCCGTACGACGGGCAGAGGGTGGCCAGGGGGCAGGCGCCGCAGGCTGGTTTGCGGGCGTGGCAGATGCGGCGGCCGTGCCAGATCAGGCGGTGGGAGGCCATCGTCCAGTCGCGCTTGGGGATGAGTGTGCCGACGACGTGCTCGATCTTGACGGGGTCGGTCTCCTCTGTCCATCCGAAGCGGTGCACGAGGCGCTGGAAGTGGGTGTCCACGGTGATGCCCGGCACCCCGAAGGCGTTGCCCAGCACCACGTTCGCGGTCTTGCGGCCGACGCCGGGCAGGGTGACCAGGTCCTTGAGCTTGCCGGGCACCTCTCCCCCGTAGCGCTCGCACAGGGCCTGCGCCATGCCGAGGATGCTGTTGGCCTTGGCCCGGTAGAAGCCGGTCGAGCGGATGAGCTCCTCAAGCTCCGCGCGGTCGGCCCCCGCGTAGTCCTCAGCAGTCGGATACTTCGCGAAGAGGGCGGGGGTGACCAGGTTGACCCGCTTGTCGGTGCACTGCGCGGACAGGATCGTCGCGACCAGCAGTTCGAGGGGGTTGGTGAAGTCGAGTTCGCAGTGCGCGTCCGGGTAGGTCTCGGCGAGGACGCGGTCGATCTGCCGTGCCCGCCGTACGAGACCGAGCCGGGTCTCCGGCTTCCTGGCCCTCTTGACCGATTTGCCGCTGGTCTTGCTCTCTGCCATGCAGGAAGGCTACGCCGCGCGGCGGGGCCCCGGACCCGATCCGGTGGTCGACGTCCGAAGCCCGCGCGTCTAACGGCGGCCGAGCAGTTCGAGGAGGCGGGGGACGGGGATGGCGGGTGAGCGGCGTCCCTCACGGCCGATCATGGTCTCGTAGAAGTCGTCGAAGCGGCTCCACGGGGAAACCCGAGGTCGGGGCTCGGGGGTTGCCGGTCGACGGAGTGTCCGGGACACCGCCAGAGGCTAGGAGCCGTTTGGGGTTCGGATCATGTGGGTGAGGTGAGGAGCTTCAGCCACATGATCGAACCTCGAAGGTGGAGCCCGGCCTCGTAGCTTTCCGGGGCCTTGTCATAACGGGTCGCCAGACCGCGCCAGGACTTGATCTTCTGGAAGCACCGTTCAACGGTGTTGCGCTCCTTGTAAAGATCGGTGTCGTAGCCGACGGGCCGACCGCCCCGGCTGCCTTTCCTGCTGCGATTGACGGCCTGGTCCCTCTTCTCCGGGATGACCGCCTTGACATGGCGTCTCCTCAGATAGGAGCGGTTGGCGCGAGACGAGTACGCCTTGTCCGCCGCCACCGCGGCAGGGCGGGTACGCGGCCGCCCGACCCGGCCGGGAACACGGATCTTGTTCAAGACGGTGACGAAGCGCGGGCAGTCGGCGGCTTGGCCGGGCGTGAGCACGAAGGCCAACGGCAGCCCGGCGGCATCCACCGCGGCATGGACCTTGCTGCTCAACCCGCCTCGGGATCGGCCAAGCCCGGCAACCGCAGCGCGGGCCTTGCGGCGTCGCCGTACGGCGACGCGATCCCAGCCCGACGACGTGTCCGCACCGTCGAGGCCGGGTGTGACCTGCGGCGTATCCCCCGCAGCACCGGCGGCTGCCCCGCCAGCGCAGCCCCCTTTTCCTCGGTCAGCGCCTGCTCCAGCGCATCCAGCGTCTCCCCGGCCACCGCCAGCCCGGCCGAGTCCTGATGCGCCCGCACGATCGTGGAGTCCACACTGACCAGCTCCAGCCCAACCTGCCCCCGCGAGGCGGCCTCGGCGATCAACGCCTCCATCAGCCCCTGGAACACCCCGGCCTTGGCCCAGCCGTTGAACCGGGAATACAGCGTGGACCACGGCCCATACCGTTCCGGGACATCACGCCAACCGGACCCGGTGCGGAAACGCCACAGGATCCCGTTGAACTGATCGCGCACGCGCCGCGGCAGCGGCCCGGTGGCCGCCACCGGCAGATGCGGCTCGATCAACACCCACTCGGCATCGGTCACATCAAAACGCGCCATGCCCGAGTTCTACCAGCCACAGCCAGCCCGTCACCGGGCCCCACCTAGATCCGAACCCCAAACAGGCCCTAGCGGTGAGGAAGAATACTCCGATTGCTCGGGAGTGTCCGTCGAAACTGCAACCTGCGATTATCCAAATCTCCTCACCTGCGGTCGGCCGCCAGCATGCGGCACGTAAAGGTGAGCGCATCAGATATCTGATCGGGTCCGTCGCATTCATAACCGACCGGTACAGGACGCGGCGCTATAGAATTCCCAATGCTCCATCAAGAGGCCACACTTCTGGCGTTCTCGGCGGCCATCTGAACGACATACGCGACCGCTATACCGCTCCCTCTGCGAGGATCGGATCACGGGCCCGCACCGCACCCCCGCCCAGCGTGCCGACGCCCGAAAGGCCTTGAGCGGAAGCCCGCTCAGATGGAAGGGGCGCAACCGGTGACCGCAGGCCCATCGCGTTCTCCGCGACGGGCCTCGCTCCTTCATTCCGGGGCCGCAGCATATTCGATTCAGCGAAAGCGGTGGTCTTTTCCTGACGAACCTGCTGCTCTTTTCTCCGATCGGAAATGTGGGTTGCCTTGCGGGCCTTTGCTCAGCCCTCGTCGTATTCGGCCATCGGAAGTACGTACTCTTCGGCCTGCCGGGCTAGCTGCAGCGCATATGGGAGCGAGAGGGGTTGGTGGTCATTGTGGAAACGGGATTGGTGGGCCAACGCGGCCCAGAGGACCGCTGAGTCCTCTCCGTGTTCGGTGAGACCACCGAGTACGGTGAGTTCCAGAGCCTGGGGGTTCCAGGCGGTCTTCCGCGGCGCGGTCAGCCATTCCGGCCCAGGAAAGAGTTTGCGCAGGCCTCTGGGCAGCGTGCGGAGAATGGGTGGCGCATCGGTCGTGCTGAGAAACACACGCTCCTCCCTCTCTTCGGTCGGCGCGCTCCATAGGCCCGAGGCGAAGCCGGGTTCTCCCCCGCCGGTCGCATGCCACTGAGCGGTCTCCTCTCGGCCGTTGCGATCCCGGACGAGAACCACACGCAGGTCGGGACCGTAGAGGGCCACGGGTTGGAACGGGTCACCGCCGAATTGCAGCTGATCGCAAACAAGACGGCTGTTCCTAAGGAAGGGCCACAGCTGACGGATGTTCGGACTGTTCACCATTAGGAGTGTCGGTCTGTCCCGAAGCCGATAGAGAAGCACGCGGATCTGCTGCTGGACGGTTCGCGCCAGTTTCTCGCTTGATGACTCGTCCTCATCGGCGTCTGGCCGGTACGGCTCCGTGCTCGCGCCAAGGTTCGCCAAAAGGTCGGAATAGGGGATCCACTCCCCGAGTCCCTGATCCCACCCGCGGACGGGGTGCTCATGGGCATCGGGACGGATGCGTACGGCGATCAGCCTGCGTGCCCCGTACTGTCCTTTCCTCCTGGAGTTCTGACGAATCATCCAAAGGCCCGCATATTGTAGATCTGCCGCAACGCCAGCCCCGCATCGGTGCGGGGCCAGAATGTCGGCGCCGAGTTGCCGCAACCCGTCCAGGCATGCGGAGCGGGAGCGGAGGCCAATCCCGACATCCGTCTGCTCCGCGTCCTGGATGAACTGGGTAAGGCGGTGCGCGCGCGCGAATCCGAGCCGCAGCGCGTACTTCGGGTCGACCTCCTTCGAGGGATAGAGATCCTTCTTGTCAATCTCAACGAAGGTGAGCGCCACCCGCCGGGATACGCCATCGGAACCAAATCGTTCCCGTACCTCCTCGCCCCGGGCGCGGACGGCCTCCTGCCACGCCTCGACACCGTTCCCAATGAGTTCTAGCGGTCGGACGAGGCGGTCGACCGGCTCGCAGTGAATCTGGAGCCCGGTGCCGAGCAGATCGCTCATCTCGTTGATCAGGGAGTCTCTCGTCGTCTCGTGCTTCCAGAGGATCTCGACTCTCGGCGGCTCTCTCAGGGCCGCCGAGAGCGCCGCCCTCCGGGCAGCGCGGCGGGTCTCCACTTTGCGCTGGTAGCTCTCTGGATCCTTCGCGAGTTCACCCGGATGGGCTTCAGGAAGCAGAGCGGGTCTCGAAGGCGAGAAGGCCCTCCGCAAGTCCGACACCCGCCGGAGCACCGGGGCGAGCCCTTCCTCTATCCAGGCGTCGATCTCGGCCCGCTCGCCGGGCATAAGGCCTGTACCGACGGCATGGTGCCCCATTCCCGTGCTGAACACGATTCCGGACGCGATGCCCTCGACGCCCAAGACACGGATCTCTGGTGCGGCCAGCAAGTCGGCCGGCGAAGGGTAGTCCCGCATGATGTCGAGACCTCCGAGCAGTTCGACAGGACCGCGCTGCCCCCACCCAAGCTTGCCCGTCTCGTGGCTGTAGCGCATGGTGTTGGGAATGAGGCGACGTCGCTCGCTTGCCAGATCCGCCCAGGGGATCGGAACGTCAAAGAGGACCTTAGCGCCTTGTCCCCGGCGCGGACGGGTGCCGGAAGAGGTCGCCCACCGCCGGAGATGGGTAGAGGTGTGCACCCGGAAGGAGTCGGCGAAGGGCACCGTCTGCACCGTGATCGTGATGACCAGGGAGTAGTACCAGCGGCGCTTTTCCTTGACGTGGAAGAGAGGCGGCCACGAGACCATTTCGGCGCCAGCCTCACCGCTGACCACCCGGAAGCGCAGCTCTCCACCGGCGGTGCGGAAGGCGCGATCCGCCAGCCTGGCCGCGAGCCGCTCTGGAAGGAGCGTGTAAAGCTCTCGCGCGGGCTCTGCGGTTCCGCCGCTGGTCGTGCGCTGTTCCAGCAGGTTCATCGTGGCGACCTCCCAGTGGGGCGGCGCCTCTTCCAACCTCTGGAACGTCTGGTCCACGAGTTGGTCTGCCTCTTGAGCCGGAGCGAGCGACCAGGCCCACGCATTGATGAGGGCCATGACGACATCGTCCGGGATCCGCTCCTGGGCGTGCAAGAGGGGCATGGCCGGACCCGCCAGCCCTCCGGGAGGTCGCGCGATGGCAATCAGGCCAGGGGCGATGGCGCGTGCCGTCGCGCTAAGCGAGCGGACCGGGAGGACAGGGGCGGTGGACCAGCGGCGCCGGTATAGGCCGTGGAGTTCCTCTCCCCACAACTGGGGGAAACGCAGCACCTGATGGACCACCTCCCAAGGGCCGTGGGCGGGATCGGGCTCGTAAGCCGCCATCCGGATCACTGAGTGAGGCATGCCACTGTCCTTTCACCGGTCGGATCATTCAGGCAGCGATCGAGTGGGGCCCACAGCGGGTAAAAGAGCGCTCGAATGATCTGTTGCTCGAGCCTGCCGGGACCCGCAGTAATCTCCGGTCCGCGGAAGGCGGGGTCGAGGACCTCCCAGATGCTGTGCAAAAGGCTGGAGGCAGAGGTTTCGAGATGGCGGTTGCCGGAGGCGGTAAAGGGGGCGAAGGCCGCATCGACGAAGACCGCGTTGGCGGGGACTCCACCGCGGACAAGACGGCCGATCACCTGCCACGTCAGAACGAGCATGTCCCAGGTAACAGTCGCACGGTCGTCGCCGAGTCGACTCCAGGCCAGCGATCGAGCCAGCAGCCGGTACCAGTGCGAACGGGCCTCGGCATGAGCCGCAGACGCGCCCTGGTCAAGGCTCTGTCCGTTCTGAACCCAAGTGGCGAATTCGCCGCTCTCCAGAGCGCGCACCATCCAATCGTTGATCGCGTGAACAGCGAGGCCGAGATCGTCAGGTCGGGGGTTAGGCCGCGCCAGGAAATAGGTCGTGCCGATCGCGGCCTCCAGTTCCTCGTTGAGGATGTTGTGCCCGCGTTCGACCGCAAGGAGGGGCGCCACCAGGACGCGGCCAGGGATCAGCGCCAAGGTGTCTAGATCGCCCCGGCGCAGGACACGGGCATGATGCTCGTCGGCATCCACACCGGTGTCGAGGTCCTCGTCATCGGCTGCGAGCCGGATGACGTCACCCTTCCAGTTAGGCATGGCGTGCAGGGCGTCGGCGACCAGAGTCGCCTCCTCGTAGCTGCCGACCAGGATGAGGAGGTGGCGGCGGAGTTCCGGAAGCCGGTTCAGCTCGCGACTCAGCCTGCTCAGACCGTCATGGTCTGCGGCGCCAAGCATCGTGATCATCTGCCGGAGGACCTCAGGCCGCTGCGTCTCGTTCGTCCCGGAGACGGTGAGAGGACCGCCAACGCCCTGCAGAAACTCCATCCGGAAGCGACTGTCCCGGCTGATGGCCTCGATCTTCGAACACTCCGGCCTGAGGAGAGCTCCCACCGGGACATGGACGTTGTAGCGACTCGACACGCTTGCCCAGCTACTGCCGGACATCAAGATCACATTGGTCCCGGGCAGCCCGTCTACTTCAGCGAGCCCCGGCATGGCTCTCAGGAGTTCCCGTCCCAGCCCGCTGCACCGGAAGTACTGGAGTTCGCCGCTGCGGACGCCGCCCGTGTCGTGGCCGTCGACCAGGAACTGGAAGCCGAGAACGTTGCCCATCGGTGATTCGGGGATCATCGGAGCGTAGTCGCGAGGCGAGCGGTACATCTCATTGAAATCGAGTTTCAGGATCGGTGAGACTCTCGGCCACATCGCGTTCATGAGGGCGAGCTTCGTTTCCAGCAGGCAAAGCAGCAGAGTGAATTCGAAGCGCTTGACCCGGACATCGAGCCATTCCTTGGCGGAGGGCGGCTGCTTCGCCTTCGTGCGGATCCTCAACTCCTGCTGCACCTCGAACGCCTCGTATTCCGCTTGCACCCTCGCGAGTTCGGGAGCGAGGTCAAAGATCCTTATCACCCGCTTAGTGAGGCGTTTCCGGGTTTTCGCGGGGCGTCCCGTGAGAAGAAGGTCGGCCAAGGTGTGGACCAGGCCAGCGGCCTCGCCCTTCGGCTGCGCCTTGTCACCGAAAGGGTTGTCCTTAAATTCGTCGAGCAGCTTCCTCAGACGCTCTCGGGGCTTCTTGTACGGGTCAGGCAAGGCGGGGTCCTCAGGCAGCGGATACCTTTCCTCGACCATCCGCAACTGGAGGGTCCAGGAGTTGAAGTACCTGCCGCGGACCCATTTGCGCAGGCTGGGGTCGCGGAGAAGCATCGGATAGATCCGGTTGACCGCAGCGGTGACGGTGTTTACCGCTGCCGACCACGTCTCGACGTCATGGCTGGAAAGCTGCTCCTGCCTGCCCTCCGCCAGAGTGCTGAGCTTGCGCTGGTTCACGTCCAACAGAAACGACTCTCCGCTGGAACCACCCTCCAGCGTCACGGCTGGCGCGAAGATCCTGTCGAGCTGCATCTGGACGCGGTCGGCCTCGTCGATGATGATCAGGTCGCTGCGGCGGCAGGCGAGTTCCAGGTAACGGATCTGCTCGGCGTTCTGCGGATCCGGCACCGAGGAACTGACGAGGCTCTGTGGGGTGGTGACCCATACGGGCGCGGAGACCAGACGCTGTTCGTCCAAGTGGCGGGGGCATGAGGCCCAGAGAGAGCAGAAGTGCCGGGTCCAGCCCCGCAACATCCGGGTGCAGGGGGCGTCCGTGTACGGGAGCGGCTCTGCCACGCCCTGCTGCTCCCAGCGGAGGGCGTTGATCGAGCAGCTGGTACAGACGCTGGCGAAACCAGGGCCGTCATGGGCTAGGAGGTTCAGGCTGGTCCGACTCGCGAGTCTGCGGTGGAGCCGCTGAGCATGCTGTTCCCGGCTGGACACTCCGATCACCGGGACGGCCGATTCAGGGGCGTAGAGGTTGTAGTCCTCCACGAGCCTCAATTGCTCCGCCACATCTCCCACCACCACCGTGACCCGTCGGCCCGTTCGGGCGAGGTGGACGGTGAGGACGTCCCGCAGCGTGCTCTTCCCCACTCCGACGATGCCGAGAAGGTGGAGCATGCCGGAGACGGTGAACCGCTCGCTCCTAGCGAATCCCTGGGCTCCGGCGGTAAAAAGGCGGATCTCGTCGAGGCGGCCCCTCCACCGCCGATAGCTCACGGAATCCATGTAGTCCGCAGTGCGCTCGAACTCGTCCCAGCCGAAGGTCAGCGGGCCGCACGGACCCGGACGGACGTCAAGGTCGTGGGATGGGATCGGCGGCTGAGACGGCAACACAGGCATAGCAACGCCGGTCTTCGACCGGCCGAGCCAGAACTCGTAGTACCCGGGGGCCGCAATCGGCAGCGGGGCACCCTCGAACGGTGGCGGCGCCAGGAGAAGCGCTTCGTAGACGTCCCAGCGGTCACGTGCCGCTGCGGGGAGGCTGCGGCGTACCGCTGGCGCGGCAGCGGGACTCGCCACGTCGTAGCCTCTGAGCAGCCGCTCGTGGGTCTGATAAGTCTGGAGTGCGGAGTTCCAGGCTTCACGACTCCGGAAGCTCCAGACGCTATGGCGCGCGATGCGGAGAAGCAGCCGATGCTCTGGGGTCGTGACCGTGCCCCACGCCTCGGCGAACGGGTAGCCGCTGAAAATCGCCCAGCCGGTGATGGCTGGGTCGTTCGGGATGATCTTCTCTTGGAGGTACAACCCAATCTCAACCTCGCACAGAGCGCGCAGATCGCTCTCCAGCAGGTCTTTGGACAGGGGTGATTCTCGGAGCTCTCCGAGAATCTCCTTGAGTGGCACGTCCAGGCTACGCATGCGCCAATCCCTCCTCGACCGCGCCGATGAGGGAGCGGAGAAGCTCCGCCTCGGTGACGACCGTCGCGGTCTTTCCCGGCTCCAGATGCGCAGCGAGGGTGGTGAGGTAGGAGGGTCGTTCAGCGACCACTCGATCAGGGATCACTGCGGTCACCGGAGGCCCAGGAAGATCGTCCAGTTCACTGAAGCGAGCTGCAAGGAGGACGGGATCCTCACGGTCGAAAACCTGGAAGACCGGCCCGTCCACCGGGTGGGTCGTCCGATGAGCGCCAAGACCTCCCTCCACCAGCACGGTGGAGACGCCGGCTCCGTGGAGACGCCGGAGGAGATCACTTTCGACCTGACCTGGCAGCGCCATGAAGAGCCGCAATGGGGCTCGGAGCAGCAGCGAGTCGTGGAAGCCGTAGAGGGTCGGTGCGTCCATGAGCCCGCAATAGCCGGTCTCGCACCGCCAGGTCTCCTCCTCAGCCCGTCCCACCTGGAAGGCCGGAAACCGGCACCGGGCACACTCGGCAAGGAACCGTTCGCCCATTCCGCGCGTTGCGAAGGCCGTCGGCGCCTCCTCGTATAGCCACCGCAAACGCCGTAGCAGCGCCGACTTCCGCCGATGAGAGGACAGCGCTCGGCCCCTAGCCGGGGAGATGATGATGTTCTCGCTGAGGAAAGCCCTGCACTCGGCGAAGTGCTCCGCAGAGCGGCAGCCCTCGGCGATCTCGGCTAGGAGCAGCTCGGCTTCCTGCTCCAGGACTCCCGAGGGCCCTGCGGAGGCCGCCTCCGCGCAGGTCCTCGTCGGAGTCCGCGTGGCCAAGTCGACCAGAGGGATGGTGATGCCAACGGGCGGGACGAAGGGCCAGCGGGCGGGGTCTCCGAGGCGGGCGACCAAATCGGGAACGCTCGTCGGCGGATCGTCTCCCCGTCTCAGACAGTCCAGCACGATCCGGTCCAGCGTGAGCTGGACCAGCGGCGGATAGGGCAGTCGCAATGAGTCCGTCCTGCGCAGCATCATCAGCTCCATGACAGCACGGGCAGCCGCGAAGAATAGGTGATCTTGAGGCTCGTTCATGTCTCCGCTCCTGACGTCGAAGCGGCCGAACACCAGCGGGCAACCTCGCAGCGGCCGCATTCGATACCAGGCCTGGGCGCGTAGTCCCGATCGGCGTGCCACTCACGCAAATGATCTTCTAGGACCTGTCGAGCGGTAACCTGGACGCTCATGGTGAACGGATCGAGGATCTCGAGGTCGACACCATCCGGATGAAGGATCTCCAGCTCGACTCGGGACCTGGTACGGCTTCCCCCCAGCTCACCGCGTGCGAGCAGAAGGATCGCCAGTGAGAGCTGCGGGTTGTCCTCCAGCAGGTCGACAGTTCTCCTGCAATCTCGGCTCCTCGTCTTGACCTCCCGCCACACCCACGAGTCGCCATCGAGGTAGAGCAGGTCCGGAGTGGTGATCACGAAGACGTCGGCATTCTCGTCATGGAAGGTCAGCGTCGGTTCGACCTTCGCCGAGCCGGTCCGAGCGTGCAGAAGCGGGCATACCGCGGCATGCTGGCGCAGCAGCCTCGCGCCGAGCAGCCGTTCGTTCTCAGGCAGAACGAAATCGACGGCGTTCCACTGCTCCGGAACGGCGGGATCACAGGACGGCGCCGCCGGGACACGATGACGGTCCGCGAGGAAGTGGTGGATCGCCCGTCCCCGGTCCGCACTCGCCGAGTGATCGATCCGGTGATCCTTCGGCAGGTTCAACCGGCGGAGATGATCGCGTGCCGGGCAGGCCCGATAGGCACGTCCGTTCGACGGCGACCATGTTCTGCGCGGCTGCGTCCGGTCGGTGATGCCCAGCAGCCCCGGGGCCCGGGGCAGCGCAGGGCATGCCGCGGTGTACTTGCAAGTGACACAGGCTGAGCCCGGGCGATAGTCGTTGTTGTCGACGGCCTTTTCCAGGCCGCTCCGCCCATGCTCGTCGAAGAGCATCTGCGCGTCCTGCGGAGATCCTGAGAAAAGGGGTTCGACCTGGCCGTCTAGCAGCCCGAACTGCAAGACCCGGACGTGCTCAGGGAGCGGCCCCGGCGAGCCCGTCGCGGCGACGAGCGCGGCCACCGAACGTTCCGCGGAGTTCTTGAGGCGGCTGATCCGGTACACCGGAAGCCGCAGTTCACGGATGCGATTGTCGGGCGAGGCCAGACGGCGCCCCCACGCGGTGATTTCGTAGCGCCGGGCGGACCGATGGTCGGGATCGCGCAGCTCGACAGTCCTGGTCCAAGGGGCGTACACCGGTTCCAGGCCGGATTCCGCTCCCGCCGGGAAAGCCCTGCGGTACATCGTGAGCGCGTGCTCCGTCCACGCTCTGAGCCCGTCGTGCATCGGCCGGCCACGGCGTACTTCCAGAAAGGGGAAGTCGGCCTGATCCAGGGCGGCCATGAACGGCCCGAGGGCGAAGTCCTCCAGGCGATCCGGTTTGCGCGGCGGCGGCACCACCGGCTCGAGCAGGCGCGCCTTCATGGCAGTGCTGGCCGGACAGTGGTAGTTCCCTGAGGCGAGAGTGGCCATGGAGACCCGGATCAGACCGCTGAACGGTTTCATGCCCTCGGGAGGGTGCCAGCTTGACATTCTGCACTCACCTTTCAGTGGATATCAGCCGGGCTCGCCCCAGGAGGCGGCCCTGAGGATCGGGGGACCCGGTGCGCGTCGGCACGATGATTGGCAGCCGTTTCCGCCTCGACAAAGAGCTGGGCAGCGGCTCCTGGGGCCAGACCTTCAAGGCCCGGGACCTCATCACAGGCGCGGATGTCGCGGTGAAGATCCAGCACCGGCGCAGTTTCGACACCACTCAGTCTTTCGAGAGCTCGCGCGCAGACTTCGAAGCTGAGGGGAAGAACCTGGTCCAGCTGAGGGGGGTCCGTGGGGTACCGGAGTGGGTCTGCGAAGGCGACATCGGTGAAATACCAGGAGAGAAACGCCGCTACATAGCCATGGAGTTGTGTGCGGGCGGCAGCCTGGAAGGCTACATAGAGGTGGGAAAGGCGACGCTGACCTGTGTAGCGGCTTCGGTCGCCGGTCAGCTCAGCGAGATCCTGGCCGAAATCCATCGCAAGGGGCTCGTGCACCGGGACGTCAAACCAGAGAACATCCTGATCGAGCCCGACGGGGAGGTCCGTCTGCTCGACGTCGGGCTGGCCTGCCGCGTGGGGGAACTTCCTCCGTCCGCGTCGGGAACGGAGGGCTACTCCGGCCCCGAGCAGTTCAGGAAGGACGAGCCGACCCGGTTCGCCAACGACGTCTTCGCTTTGGGGTGCGTTCTGTTCGACATGCTCGTGCAGGTCCTTCCCTACGACGGCAACGCAAGGACCGCGAAGCCCGGCGACCCGCAATTCCCTCCCGGGACGCTCGACGGAGTCCACCCGGTTCTCAAGGAGCTCGGCCTCGCGATGATCAGCCCGAATGCGGCGGACCGTCCCACAGCGGATGCCGTGCTGCGCGCGTTGGGACCTGTGCTCCCGGCTCCCGGCAGTCTGCGGCCCGCGAAGGTCAGGCCGCCGGATGTCACCCGCTGGTACCGCAAAGGCCCAGGCGTAACGGCCGACACTCATTGAGGAGAGGGTCACCGGGCCAGTTCCTCAAGCATGGTCTCGACCGCATCCGCCGACTTCCGGTGCTCGGCGTCGAGCGTGTCGTTGATCGTCTGGAACAGTGCCTGGGCACGGGTCAGCGTACGGCGGGCCTCTTCGATCAGGCCCGAAGCGACCAGCGACGGAGCGAGTGCGGCGAGGGTCCTCGCCTCGTTCCGCGTGTACCCGAGATGCCTGTACCACTCCGCTGCTGTACGAAGGTCCTCCATGGCCTCAGCTCCGGCATCCGTCGCCAGCCGTAGCAGCGCGCGGCCATACAACGCGCTGGCCAGTCCTGCCATGTCCGTCGTCTGGCTGAAGGCATCGATGGCCTCGTCGTAATGTTCACGCGCGGCGGGGAAGTCTTCGCGATCCAAGTGGATCTGGCCTAGCCAGTGCAGCGAGATCGCGGCGCTGGCGAGGTCACCAAGACCTCGAAGCTGCGGCAGCGACTCCTCGAACAGCCTCTGCGCCCTCTGGTAGTCGCCCGACTCCACGCAGAGGATCGCCAGAGCGTTCTGACTCAGCGAGATGTCGCGGGGCTCGCCGCCCTCTTCTGCCTTCCGAAGCGCTGACTCGGCGTTGGCCATGGCGAGGTTCGGTCGGCCCTGCGAACGGTAGGCACCGCCGAGGAGACGATAGATCATCGACTGCTCACAGAAGGAGGCCGATCCGTCTGCGACGTCCCGGATCTCCGTGAGCATCCGAACGGTTTCCTCGTGCCTGTTCGTCCTCCATTGGTAAGGAACGAGGACCAGGGCCAGTTGTCGAGTATGCCGGTGGAGTCCGAATCGGAGGGCGGACGTGAAAGCGCTGGCCAGAGTCTGATACTCGCGTTCGAACCACTTCATGGCCTCCGGCACGTCGCCGATGGCGGATGCGGGGAACTCCTCTCTGTACTCGGTGTACTCGGGCCGTCCGGGCGACAGGAGCCGGTCGCAATGACGCGCGCCGTGCAGGAGGAAGTCGAGGCAGCGCGTGAGTGTCCGAACTATCTCTTCTTCGTCCTGCTCCTCAATGTGCGACTCGGCATAGCTGCGGATCAGTGAGTGCAGGGCGAATCGACCCTCCAAGGGCTCCTCGATCAGATTCGCCGATCTGAGCTCTTCGAGCTCTTGGATCCAGGACTCATGACCCGACCCGCCGATGAGCACGGCGACTGCCGACCTGCTGATCGTCGGACCGGGATGGACGGCAAGCCGCCAGAACAGCCCCTTCGCGTCGTCGGACAGCCTCTGATGGGCACTCGCGAACACCGCCTCGACGTCGAGTCGCTCGTCAGAGGAGTCGTAGCGGAGCTTACGCAGCCTGGATGTCGTGCCCTCAAGAAGGGTCTTCGCCTGTAGGAGGGTATGACTGCCGTCTTTGACCAGGGATCCGATGATCCGCAGAGCGAGCGGAAGACAGCCGGAATGTTCAGCGACTTCGCGCGCGATCGCCAGATTGGCGTCGATAGTGATGCCCCCGGTCTCCGCAAGGAGCTTGACCGCCGAGTGGAGCGCAAGCGGAAGCAGCCGTATGGAACGGGCGCCGGGGCGAACGGTCAGGCCTTTGAGATCATCGTTACTGATCACCAGGGCCGCGGAGCCACCGCCCTGGGCAGGAAGAAGCGGGCGCACCTGCGTCGCATCACGCACGTTGTCCAAAACGACCAGCACCTTCTGCCGACTTGTGGCCTTCACATACGCCTCGACTAGATCGTCCATGGTGGAAGAAGCTGGCTTGACCATGAGCCTGTCCAGGAATTCAACCAGAATCGCAGCGACCGGCTGACTGCCCGAATAACTGTTGAGATCAGCCCTGAGCACGCGATCTCCGAATCTATGCGCTACTTGTTCGACCCAGGTCCGAGCCAACGCAGACTTGCCAACTCCGGGCATTCCGGATAGGACGACGACTTTCGGCGGCGCGGAGGAACCGAGAAGAAAGAGATCGAGAAGAAGTATCTGCTCTTCTCGCCCAATCAGGGATGATATTCCGGTCGGACGCTTCGACAAGGACTTCATGATCGGAGAGAACGATTCCGAGGCGCCGACCCCCTCCCGCAGGTCTTCCGCTTCCCTCCTGATCTTGTGGAGCCGAACGTCATTGGGCCAACGGGCGAGCGGCTCCTCGACCCGATCCAAGATCGTCTTAACGTCTCCCAGATCCACCAATGCGCCAAGATATGAGTGCCAACTCTTCAGCCATTCAAGATCAAGGCGTATTCTCTCGTCGGCGAAACCAGCACTGGTGATGTCAGAGAGAGGGGATCCACTCCACTGGGCGAGCGCGCTGCCGAGAAGGTCAACCCGGACCTCTCCGGTCGCCCCGTACGCCTTGTCGCAGTATCTGCGAAACCTCTGGTAGTCAATGGCAGCGAGAGGGAGCGAGAGGCGACATTCGCCGAATTCATTCCGTTCTGGGACAATTCCCGGAGCAGCAGTGCGAAGCTGCGAGTTGTACTGCCGAAGCCGGTCTCTGGCCCGCTCTGCGGTCACGGTGCCGCCCCACAGGAGCCGAGATATGTGCTCATGCCGAGCACTGGCATTCTCACTCGCGGCGAGCGCGACGATATAGAGGCCCTGCATGCTTTCCGCACGGATCGCAATACGCTCGCCATCGGCGAAAACCCCGAAGTTGCCGAGAATCCTTACTGAGATGCTCATCAATGATCGCCCCTCGATCACCTGTTTCTCTGTCAGACCTCAGCATGCCAGGTCGGCCGGAAGGAATTCTCACGACTCGCTCATGACCGCACGCGACAGCAGAGTTCGCCTCTGCCAGCATGAGTGATGTCCGGGAAGAACGAGCAATCAAACCCGGACTGTCCAGTAAATAGGTTTTGTACCCGAAAGTGCATCCTCAGGAAGACATATCGGGCACAAGGCTGAAGAAAGGAACGATCATGGGAAAGACGTATTCAAGGCCGGGACGTGAGCTCCGTGCATCCCGTAGGCGCCGCCCGTCCTACCCGACGACCAAGCCGCGTCCGGCGCCCAAAAAGTCCGGCGGCGAGACCACGCCCGGCACTTAACAGCAAACCGCTCTTCGCGTTACTCAACCCGACTAGCGCGACAAATCGCCCATAGAAAATAGTGGCCCCGGATTGACCGATCCGGGGCCACTACGCAGTTTGCGGAGTTCGGCCGTGGAAGCCGCTTGGTTGTCTGTGTCATCGCCATCATGTGGTCCATTCGAGGAAGTCGAGCCAGATCCATGGTCGCGACCGCGATCCATCGGGTTCCCGGTCGAACCGGTGAGGGCATTTTCGGGGGCGGTGAGCGGCATTGGGTGCCGTTGCGGCGGAGCCTGTCAGGGCATCCTCAGTTGAGGCTCCGCACGAAGGCAGCGTAGATTTACTACGGAAAGACCCTCCGGCGTCAGATACTTCGCAAACAGGGTCGGTGTCACCGGGATCATGACTCATTTGGCTAATCGGCGGTAGCGGATGAGGGCCATGGCGATAGTGACGAAGAACGCAAAGTGGCCTGCTCGGCGTTCGTAGCGGTGGTGCAGGCAGCAACCGGACAGACAGAAGACGGTGCGCTCGACGATCCAGCGGTGACGGCTGGGTCTGCGGCTGAATTCGATGCCTCGGCGGGCGATGTACGGGACGATGCTGCGGCTGCGTAGAAAAGCCCGCAGATGGGGATATTCGCAGCCTTTATCGCCGTGCAACCTGGCGGGTCGGCGCCGTCGTGGCCCGTGCTGGGAGCGGATCGGCGGGATGCTCCGTATCAGCGGCTCCAAGGCCAGACTGTTGTGGATGTTGGCGGCGCTGATCGCAACAGCGATCGGCAGGCCCGTATGCCGCCGACAAGGTGGATCTTCGACCCGGGCTTGCCACGATCGATCGAGCTGGGACCGGTCAGATCCCCTCCTTCAAGTGCGCGCACGCTGACCGAGTCGATCGCACACCGCGACCAGTCAGGCTTCCCTGCGGGAGCCGAGTTCATCCAGCAGGAAATGGTACAGTGTGGCCCATACCCGCGCTTAGCTCCACTCGGTGAAGCTCCGGTTGACCGCCTGCCATCAGGCGCACCCAGTCATGGCCACATACACGATCGCCGCCATGATCACACGATCATCGACCCGCCGCCGTCCACCGCCTTGCGGCCGTGTCGGCACAGACGGAACCACCCGCTGGAACAACTCCCGCAACTCACCGGGCACCAGTCGTTGAAAGAACGCATCCACGAACGGTCTAACGACTGACGCCAAATGAGTCACGGTCTTACCGCGTCGTTCAAGGAGGAGACGTCGTACCAGCGGCCATGGTGAAGATCGATGCGTTCGCGGATTAGCGGTCGCCGAGCAGGTCGAGGAGGCGGGGGACGGGGATGGCGGGTGAGCGGCGGCCCTCGCGGCCGATCATGGTCTCTGCGGCCAGGAGGGCGTTGAGCACGGCTTCCTCGACGGCCTCGACGACGGCCTCGTAGAAGTCGTCGAGGCGGCTCCACGGGATGAACCGCATGGTCTCGTAGACGGCCTCCTCCCCGGGGAAACCCGAGGTCAGGGCGCCAGGATTGCCGGTCGAGAAGGCAAGGAAGATGTCGCCGGAGAAGTGCGACCCGGTGGTTCCGGTACGGGCGAGGCCGAGCGGGACCCTGCGGGCAAGCGCCGTGCACTGCAGCGGCAGCAAGGGCGCGTCCGTGGCGATGACGACGATGACGGAGCCCGCCCCCGCCGGGGTGTCATGCGCCTCCATGGTGTCGGCGTCCGTGAACGACCTGCCGACGGGCACGCCGCAGACGGTCAGCTCCTTACGGCCACCGAAGTTGGCCTGGAGGAACGCCCCGACCGTGTAGGTGTCGGAGCCATACTCGACAAGCCGGGAGGAAGTGCCGTTTCCGCCCTTGAAGCCGTAGCAGTTCATCCCGGTTCCGCCGCCGACCGAACCCTCGGCGACCGGGCCTGGCCGGGCCGCGTCGATGGCCGCCACCGCGTGCTCTGGCCGTACATGAGGACCGTTGATGTCGTTGAGGTAGCCGTCCCAGGTCTCGGCGACCACCGGCAGCAGCCACTCGGCGGCGACCTCGGGCTTCTCCCTCGCCACCCAGTCGATGACCCCGCGATGACAGGTGCCGACGGCGTGGGTGTTGGTGATGAGCACCGGCAGCCGCAGGGAGCCGGTCTCGCTGAGCCAGGAGGTGCCCGTCATCTCGCCGTTGCCGTTGAGCGAGAACCACCCCGCCGCGCACGGCACCTCGAAGTCAGCGCGCCCGCGGGGCAGCAGCGCGGTCACGCCGGTGCGCACCGACTCCCCCTCGATCAGCGTGGTGTAGCCGACCTCGACCCCGGCAACGTCGGTGATCGCGTTCTCCGGTCCCGTACGGCCCGGCAGCGGTAGGCCGAGTTCGCGCGCCCGTGTCATCGTTCGTCAGGTCCTTCCAGGTTCTCCAGGTCGCAGCCGGTCACGTCGGCGGCGTAGGTCAGCAGCAGACGCTCGGCCTGCCCGGCGTCGAGGGTGGGTACGGCCTGCGTGACGTGGAGACCGAGACCGTCCTCCAGCATGACGAGGTTGCGGGCGAGGGTGACGGCGTCACGGGTCAGCGTGAAGGCCCCCGTCGCGGCCCCGGCCTCCAGGATGGAGGCGTACAGGGTGACCTGCCGTTCGCACAGCCGGATGTGCTGGGCGGAGTAGGCGGGGTCCCTGCGGGCGTAGGTGCCCAGCTCGTACAGCAGGACGCACAGCTCGTCGTCGCTCCCGGCGGGCAGGCCAGAGCGGATCATGCCGAGCAGTCTGCGTCTCGGGTCAGGCTCCTCCGAGGCCGCCCGCTCCCGCTCCACGCAGAACCGCTCGACCGCCTCGTGCTGCACCTCCCTCAGCAGGTCGGTCAGCGCCGGGAAGTAGTACAGGACCGATCCCGTCGACATGTCCGCCTGCTCGGCGACGTCCCGCAGGCGCAGGTCGATGACGCCGTGCCGCAGCACCGCCTGGCGGGCGGCGGCGACGAGCTCGGCGCGCTTCTCGTGTGCTCGGCTAGGTCGTGCCATGCCGGTGATTCTCTAGACATCGGTCAAAGAACGCAACCGGGGAAGCCGTCACAGAGCTTTTACACGGATGTGTATTGACGTACACCCCGCGGAGTTCTTTGATGCATGTTCAAAGAACCACGCCTGAGGAGGCGCCGTGACCCCCCACGACACGAGCCCGTCCACCCCCGCACCAACAGCCGACGCCCATCCCCATCTGCATCGGGGCCTGAAGCTCCTGGGAACCCTGTTCATCACGTTGTCGGCGATCTCCCCCGCGTCCTCGGTGTTCATCATCGCCCCGGGCGTCATCTCCCAGGCGGGCTCGGGAGCCTTCACGGCCTTCCTGGTCGCGGGCATCGTGGGGATCTTCATGGCCTTCGTCTACGCGGAACTCGGCTCGGCCTACCCGCTCAGCGGCGGTGAGTACGCGATCGTGGCCCGCACCTTCGGGCGGCTGCCCGGGTTCGTCGTGCTCGGCCTGTTCATGGTCACCCAGTTGCTGATCATCGCGGTGATCGCGCTCGGCGTCGGCATCTATCTCGCGGTCATCTTCCCCGGCCTGCACGCCCCGACCGTCGCGGCCGTGACCACGGTCGTCGCCACCGTGCTGGCCGTGTTCGACATCAAGCTCAACGCCTGGGTCACCGGCGTCTTTCTGGCCATCGAGATGCTCGCCCTGGTCGTGGTGAGCGCGCTCGGCTTCCTCAACCCCCAGCGCTCCCTGGCCGACCTGGTGTTCCACCCGGTGGTCGCGGGCCAGGACGGCACGGTCGTGGCGGCCTCCGTCGGGGTGATCGGCGCCGCGACCGCCGTCGCCCTGTTCGCCTACAACGGCTACGGCGCCGCGGTCTATCTCGGCGAGGAGACCCAGGACGCCCACCGGGGCATCGCCAAGACCGTCCTGTGGGCCCTGGGCATCACCGTCGCCGCCGAACTGATCCCGGTGACCGCGGTCCTCATGGGCGCGCCCTCGCTCCCCGACCTGTTCGGGGCGGGCAACATGATGGAGTACTTCATCACCGCCCGCGCCGGGACGACGCTGAACAACATCCTCAGCCTCACCGTGGCCCTGGCCATCTTCAACGCGGTCCTGGCGATCATCCTCGTCACCGCCCGCATGATCTTCAGCACCGGCCGCGACACCACCTGGCCCTCCCCGGTCAGCAGGGCGCTGGCCTCGATCCACCCGCGCTTCGGCAGCCCGTGGATCGCCACCATCGGGGCCGGACTCGTCGGCGCCGGGTTCTGCTACGCCGACGAACGGTTCCTGCTGGTCGTGACCGCGACCACGATCATCGCGATCTACGCGGCGCTGTGCGTCGCGACCCTCACCGGGCGGCGCAACGGTTCCACGGCGCACGCCGCCTACCGCATGCCGTGGTTCCCGGTGGCGCCGGTGCTCGCCCTGCTGGCCATCGGGTACGTCGCCTACCGCAACCTCCTCGACCCCGAGGTCGGACGGCCCAGCCTCCTCATCACCCTCGGCATCGGGATCGTCTTCGCCGCCTACTACCTGCTCGTCCTGCGCAGGCGCGGCGCGTGGGAACTGCGCGGCGCCGCCGACGACTGACGGTCACCTCACACCCGCGCTCCGGCCCGCCCGGAGCGCGGGCACAGGCGTAAGAGGAGGGACCGGCGTCGGGTTCACCCGCCCATATGGGTAAATTTCCGGATGAGTGGTCTATCCGGCGAACACGGGGAAACCACTGTGAGCCGGGCCTCACCAGCGGAACCGCCGCCGTGAGTCCCGGCGGCCTTCTCGCCGGGCCCCTTGAGAACGACTCGGTGGGATAGGTCACAATAACTGCGTGAGCCGCGAACCAGGAGGCACTGTGAACACCGACGACGTGCTGGCAAAGGCGCCTCTGTTCTCGGCGCTCGACCGTGAGGGCGCCGCCGCGCTGCGCACGAGTGTCTCGGAGGTCGAGCTGTCCAAGGGACAGACCCTCTTCAGCGAGAACGAGACCGGGGACCGCCTCTACGTGGTCCTCGAAGGCAAGATCAAGCTGTCCAGGACCGCTCCAGACGGGCGGGAGAACCTGCTCAGCGTGCTGGGCCCCGGCGAGATGTTCGGCGAGCTCTCGCTGTTCGACCCCCGGCCCCGTACGGCTTCCGCCACCGCGCTGACCGACGTCCGCCTGGCCGGTCTCGGCCACGACGACCTGCGCCCGTGGCTGACCGGCCGTCCCGAGGTCGCCCTGCACCTGCTGCGTGCCCTGGCCCAGCGGCTGCGCCGTACCAACGACGTGCTGGCCGACCTGGTCTTCACCGACGTCCCGGGCCGGGTCGCCAAGGCCCTGCTCGACCTGGCCGAGCGCTTCGGTCAGCGGATCGACGACGGCGTCCGGGTCCACCACGACCTCACCCAGGAGGAGCTGGCCCAGCTCGTCGGCGCCTCGCGCGAGACCGTGAACAAGGCCCTGGCCGACTTCGCCCAGCGTGGCTGGCTGCGCATCGAGGCCAAGGCCGTGGTGATCATGGACCTGGAGCGCCTGCACAACCGCTCGCGCTGACCCCGTTCACTCCCCGAGATCGTCCAGGTAGGAGAGCTGGGCGCGGACCGACATCTCCGCGGCCGGCCACAGCGACCTGTCCACCTCCGCGTAGACGACCTCGACGATCTCCCTCGCCGTCGTCGCCCCCTGCCTCCTGGCCCGCCTGATCTGGTCGAGCCGCTGTCTGCGGTGCGCGACGTAGCCGTCGAGCGCGCCGACCGGGTCGGGCAGCACGGGGCCGTGTCCCGGCAGCAGCGCCCGCGCCCCGACCTCCTCGACCGTCGCCCGCAGACGGTCGAGGGAGCGCAGATAGTCCGCGAGGTCCCCGTCGGGGGCGATCACGGTCGTCCCCCTGCCGAGCACGGTGTCCCCGGTGAGCACGGCCCCGTCCTCGGGCAGCCAGAAGCACAGCGAGTCGAACGAGTGGCCGGGAGTGCCCACGACGTGCAGTTCGAGGCCGTCAACGGTGATCACGTCCCCGTCGCCGAGCCCCTCTTCGCCGAGGCGGTGCCGGGGGTCGAGGGCCCTGACCGGTGCCCCGACCAGCTCCGCGAAGCGCCTGGCGCCGCCGCTGTGGTCGTCGTGGCCGTGGCTGAGCAGGACCGCCCGGACCCTGCGCTCCCCCAGGTGGGCGACGAGGCGCCGCAGATGGGCCTCGTCGTCGGGACCGGGATCGACGACGAGCGTCTCCTCACCGGTGCCGATCACCCAGGTGTTGGTGCCGTCCAGGGTCATCGGGGACGGGTTGGGGGCCAGGACGGCGAACGCGTTGGCGGTCCCCGACCCGTCGGGGCCGTCCAGCGGGATCCGCAGGCCGCTCATCCCACACCGGGTCCGTAGTCGTCGTCGAGCACGATCCGCATCTCCCCGTCGACCTCGGCGATGTCGGGCATGTAGCTCACGATCTCACGCTCGGTCGCCAGGACGTCGGCCACGGTCGGGTGCAGGGAGATCTCCCTGATCGTGCGGTATGTCGGGGGCATCAGCCTGATCAGCCCCCGCCCCGCCCGGTCGAGCGCGTCCGCCGGCCGCACCCAGATGACCTGGTCGGCCTCCCCGCCGACGTCGCGGGTGCGCTGGCCCCGCGGGAGCGCGGCGACGAAGAAGCGGGTGTCGAAGCGCCTCGGCTCGGCCTCCGGGGTGATCCAGTGCCCCCAGGGGCGCAGCAGGTCGGCGCGGAGCACCAGGGAGCGCCTGGCCAGGAAGTCCGCGAACGACAGGCTCCTGTCGATCAGGGCGAGCCGGTCGACCTCCCAGTCGTCTCCGGTGGTGTCGGCCACGACCTCCCGCTCGGAGAGCCCGGCCAGCAGCACGCCCGACTCCTCGAACGTCTCCCTGACCGCGGCGCACACCAGGCCACGCGCGGTGCCCTCGGCCGTACGGAAGACGCGTGCCCACTCGGCGGGCGGCGGACCGGCCCAGGCGAGCGCGTGGTCGGCGTCGCGCGGATCGACGGAACCACCGGGGAAGACGCAGGCGCCCGCGGCGAAGGCCATGCTCGCCGTACGCCTCAGGAGATAGACCTCGACCCCCCGGGGCGGGGTCTCGCGCAGGAGGACCACCGTCGCGGCGTCCCGGGCCGGGACGGGCTCGGCCCGCCCGGCCAGGATGTCACGCGCGCGCTCGCCCAGCTCACCGCGGAGCGGAATCCCACCCATCAGACCCCTCAACCAGAACAATCATCCGGTACGGCTCCCGCCCCTGGCGGCCGGTCAGGCGACCTCGACGACCAGTTCGACCTCGACCGGGGCGTCCAGCGGCAGGACGGCGACGCCGACCGCGCTGCGGGCGTGCTTGCCCGCGTCCCCGAAGACCTCGGCGAGCAGCTCACTGGCGCCGTTGACGACCTTCGGCTGGCCGGAGAAGGCCGGGTCGCTGGCCACGAAGCCGACGACCTTGACGACCCTGACGACGTTCGACAGGTCGCCGACCACCGAGGCGACCGCGGCCAGGGCGTTGAGCGCGCAGGTCCTGGCAAGCTGGTAGGCGTCCTCGGGGCTCACCTCGGCGCCGACCTTGCCGGTCGCCAGGAGCTTGCCGTCGGCGACCGGGAGCTGGCCCGAGGTGTAGACGTGGTTTCCCGTGCGGACCGCGGGGACGTAGGCCGCCAGCGGCGCGACCACCTCGGGAAGAGTCAGGCCGAGCTCGCCCAGCTTCTCCTCCGGCGTCACTGCTTCGGCCGCTTCAGGTAGGCGACGAGCTGCTCGGGGTTGGGCCCCGGCACGACCTGGACGAGCTCCCAGCCGTCCTGGCCCCAGTTGTCGAGGATCTGCTTGGTCGCGTGCACCAGCAGCGGCACCGTCGAGTACTCCCATTGCGTCATGGGGGACACACTAGCGACAGCCACCCCCGGGGACCGCGTCCACAGGCCCCCACCACCTCCGTGTCCCATTTCGGATGGATCGCCAGTGAGAATTGGCATATCCATGGGTGGACGGTCCGGGCGAATCGGCGAGGGACCGTTGGGTAGCCTTCGAAGCGTGAGAGCTCGTGACACCGACTGGGACGGCGTACGTCTCCATGTCGTCACCGGTAAGGGCGGAACCGGCAAAACCACCGTGGCCGCCGCCCTCGCCCTCGCGCTCGCCTCGGGCGGGCGCAGGGTCCTGCTGGTCGAGGTCGAGGGCCGACAGGGAATCGCACAGGTCTTCGACCTGCCGCCGCTGCCGTACGAGGAGCGGAAGATCGCCGTCGCCCCGGGCGGCGGGGACGTGCACGCGCTGGCCATCGACCCCGAAGAGGCCATGCTCGACTACCTTGAGATGTTCTACGGCATGCGCAGGGCGGGCAAAGCTCTCACCAAGATGGGCGTCGTCGACTTCGCGACCACCATCGCGCCGGGCTTCCGCGACGTCCTGGTCACCGGCAAGACCACCGAGGCGGTGCGCCGCAAGGGCAAGGACGGCAGGCGGGTCTACGACGCCGTCGTGCTCGACGCCCCGCCGACGGGACGGGTCGCCCGCTTCCTCAACGTCACCAACGAGGTCGCCGGGCTCGCCAGGGTCGGGCCGATCAAGAACCACGCCGACCTGGTCAACGGCGTCGTCGCCTCCCCGGAGACCGCGGTGCACTTCGTCACGCTCCTTGAGGAGATGCCGGTCCAGGAGACCCTGGACGGGCTCGGCGAGCTGCGGGAGACGGGGCTGCCGCCCGGGGGCATCTTCACGAACATGGTCAGGAAGTCGCTGCTGCCCGCCTCGGTCCTCGACGCCGCCGCCAAGGGCCGCTTCGACCCGGGTGAGCTGGCGCTCGGCCTGAAGGCCGCAGGGCTCGCCGAAGGCGGCGCGAACGCGGCAGCCGTGGCCGAGGCCCTGGCCGAGGAGATCGCCGAGCACGCCCACCGCACCAAGCTCGAACGCCGTGAGCGGCGCTCGCTGGACACCTCGGGCAGGCCCCGCTACGAGCTGCCGCTGCTGGCCGACGGGGTCGATCTCGCGGGACTCTACGAACTGGCCGAGTCGATCCACGCGCAGGGAGCGGCATGAACGAGCGGTCCGGCAGGCTCAGGGCGGTCCCGGTCCTCGACCTCGACGCGATCATCGACGACCCGGACACCAGGATCGTGGTCTGCTGCGGTTCCGGTGGCGTCGGCAAGACCACGACGGCCGCGGCGCTCGGGCTGCGTGCCGCCGAGCGTGGCCGTTCGGCCGTCGTGCTCACCGTCGATCCCGCCAGGCGGCTCGCCCAGTCCATGGGCCTCACCGAGCTGGACAACACCCCGAGGCCCGTCGCCGGGGTGAAGGGCGAGGGCAAGCTGCACGCCATGATGCTCGACATGAAGCGCACCTTCGACGAGATCATCGAGGCGCACGCCGACCCGGAACGAGCCCGGCAGATCCTGACGAACCCCTTCTACCAGTCTCTCTCGTCGAGTTTCTCCGGCACCCAGGAGTACATGGCGATGGAGAAGCTCGGTCAGCTCCGCCGCTCTGGCGACTGGGACCTGATCATCGTCGACACCCCGCCGTCGCGCTCCGCGCTCGACTTCCTCGACGCGCCGGAACGGCTCGGCCGCTTCCTGGACGGCAGGCTCATCAGGCTGCTCATGGCCCCCGCGAAGGCGGGTGGGCGCAGCGCGTTCAAGCTGCTCAACGCGGGGTTCGGCATCGTGGCGGGCGCCCTGACCAAGCTGCTGGGCGCGCAGGTGCTCAAGGACCTGCAGATGTTCGTCTCCGCGCTCGACGCCGTCTTCGGTGGCTTCAGGGCCAGGGCCGAGCAGACCTACAAGCTCCTGCAGGCTCCGGGGACGGCCTTCGTCGTGGTGGCCGCGCCGGAGCGCGACGCCATGCGGGAGGCCTCCTACTTCGTGGAACGGCTGGCCGAGGAGCGGATGCCGCTGGCCGGGCTGGTGGTGAACCGGGTGCACCGGGCGCCCGCCGCCGTACTGTCGGCCGCGCGGAGCACCGCCGCCGCCGAGGATCTTGAGACGCGGGGCGAGCACGATCTCACCGCCGCCGTCCTGCGCCTGCACGCGGGCCGGATGCAACTGGCCGCGCGTGAAGACCGTGAACAGGAGCACTTCCTGTCGGCGCATCCCACGGTCCCCGTCGCCAGGGTTCCCGCGATGTCGCAGGACGTGCACGATCTCGCGGGCCTGCGCAAGGTTGGTGAACTGCTGGCGGCCCAGTCGTAGTGATTCTCCCGGAGGTCTCGGAAAGACCCCCCGAAGGCTTCTCTCAGGCCTCCGGGAGCCTCACATCCCGCGGACGCGCGGGTACGGCCGGCGCGGGACGCCAGCCGTACGGAATCTGCGTGAACTCAGCCGGCGATCAGCTCGTTCGTCCGCTCGTACTCCTCCTTGGCCAACTCCAGCAGGTCTCGCCAGGAGTCGACGTCCGGTCGCCGGCGTAGCAACGCCCGGCGTTCGCGCTCGGTCATCCCGCCCCACACCCCGAACTCGATGCGGTTGTCCAGCGCATCGGCGAGGCACTCGGTCCGGACCGGGCATCCCCGGCAGATCAGCTTCGCCCGGTTCTGGGCAGCGCCCTGAACGAAAAGCGCGTCAGGATCCGCACCCTTACAGGCCGCACGGGAGGTCCAATCCGTGATCCACATTCGACCCCACTCCCCTTAGGTGGTCAGTCGTGACTTGGGGCCGACGGGCGCGGGCGTCGAGCCTCCGTATTCAGTTGCCGCAGAAGGAGAACGTACGCAATCAGACGATCGGGCCGACAGACCCCGGCGGGACCAATTTCCCGCATGGTCATCGGCGGCCATCTGGCCGGGAATGACTAGTCACCTGCGTCCGATACGGGAGCGAGTCACAGTGAAGTGGTGTTCCGTTACCGTTTGGGCTATCCGTCCGACGTACTCTTGGTGTCGTGCAAGCTCAAGGCAAAGCTCACAGGTCTGTGCTCGGTGGCATCGGGAGCGTGGTGCGGTTGCTCGCCGCGGCCACCATCACGGGTGTGTTGGCCGCCGCCGTGGCGTTTCCGGCTGTCGGTGGGGCGGGACTGACCGTCAAGTCCGCCACCGAGGAACTGCACCTGCTCCCCGAGGAGCTGAAGGAGCCTCCGCTCGCGGAGAAGACCACCCTGCTCGACATGAACGGCAAGCAGTTCGCGCAGTTCTACTACGAGAACCGCGAGTCGGTGAAGCTCGACAAGGTCTCCGACATCATGAAGACCGCGATCGTCGCGATCGAGGACTTCCGGTTCTACGAGCACGGCGCGATCGATCCGGAGGGCACGCTCCGCGCCGCCGTGAAGAACTTCGCCGGGGGCAGCATCCAGGGTGGCTCCTCGATCACCCAGCAGTACGTCAAGCTCGTGCTGGTCAACGCCGCCGAGACTCCCGAGGAGCAGAGCGCCGCGATCGAGCAGACCCTCGAACGCAAGCTGAACGAGCTTCGCTACGCGCTGGCCATCGAGGAGAAGTACACCAAGTCGGAGATCCTTGAGCGCTACCTCAACATCGCCTACTTCGGCGCCGGAGCCCACGGCATCCAGGCCGCCGCCAAGCGCTTCTTCGGCAAGCCCGCCTCCAAGCTGAACCTGGTCGAGGCGGCCACGCTGGCCGGGGCCGTACAGAACCCCAACAGGACCGACCCGAACGTGGGCAAGGCGAGCCGTGAGCGGCTGCTCGAACGGCGCAACATCGTCCTGAGCCGGATGGCCGAGCTTGGCAAGATCACGCAGCAGGAGGCCACGGAGGCCAAGGCCAAGAAGCTGGGCTACAAGGACGTCCAGGTCCCCGGTGGCTGCGACGAGAGCCCCTACCCCTACTTCTGCCTCTACGCCCAGAACGAGCTCCTCAACGACGAGTCCTTCGGCAAGACCCCCGAGGACCGCAGGAAGCTGCTCCAGCGGGGCGGTCTGACGATCAAGACGACGCTCGACCCGAAGATGCAGTCCGCCTCGGAGAAGGCCATCAAGAAGTTCGTCAAGGCCAGCGACAAGCCGGTGGCCGCGCAGGCGATGGTCGTGCCCGGCACCGGCGCCATCAGGGCGATGGCCGCCAGCCGCGACTTCGGGCGCAACAAGAAGAAGAACCAGATGAGCTACAACCTGGCGGGCGACGTCCAGCACGGCGGCGGCACCGGCTTCCAGGCGGGCTCGACGTTCAAGGTCTTCACCCTGCTCACCGCGCTGAGCAAGGGCTTCAAGCTCAACGACGGCTTCAGCACCGGCTCCGGCTACAGCGCCTCGGCCTACAGCACCTTCCGCGACTGCAAGGGCAACCCGGTCGGCATCCCCGACCACACCGTGCAGAACTCCAGCGAGGGCGAGGGCGGCTTCAACACGCTGACCACCGGCACGCAGCACTCGGTCAACACCTTCTTCATGCGCCTTGAGCAGGAGGTCGGCCTCTGCGACGTGGTCAAGACCGCCAAGAGCCTCGGCATCAAGCGGGCCGACGGCAACAAGCTCAACGAGGTCGAGACCTTCACCCTCGGCGTCAACGAGATGGACCCGGTGACGGTCGCCGCGGCCTACGCGGGCATCGCGGCTCGCGGCGCCTACTGCAAGCCGATGGCCATCACCGAGATCCGCGACCGCGTCAACAAGGCCACGCAGTACAAGCCGAAGTGCCAGCAGGTCCTGGACGAGGAGGTCGCCGACGCGGCCGCGCACATCATGTCCGGGGTGTTCACCAAGGGCACGATGAGCCAGTACGGCGGCATCGGCCGTCCGGCGGCCGGCAAGACGGGCACCACCGACGGCTACACCGCCGCCTGGTTCGCCGGGTTCACCCCCGACATGGCCTCCGCGGTCAGCCTCGGCGACCCGCGTGGCGCCTTCCGGCACGACCTGACCGGCGTGACCATCGGCGGTACCTACTATCCCTACGTGTACGGTGCCACGATCTCCGGACGGATCTGGAAATATTCCATGATCGACGCCTTGAAGGGGATTGATCCGACACCCTTCACCGCCGTGGACAAGGACCGCTTCGGCGGGTGCACCAGGTGTGCCCCCAAGCCGCCCCCGAAGCCCGACAAGCCCGGCGACGGCCCCGGCCAGGGCGACGACAACGGCAACCCCAGGGACAACGGCACCATCGACGACGGCAACAACGACGGCAACGGCGGCTGGTTCGGCGGCCGGGGCATCAAGAAGCGCCCCAACGCCCGCGGCGGCCGCTGACCTCTCGTACGACCCGCGTGGCTTCTCGCGCGGGCCGTACGGCTTTCGCGGGGTCCTCGTAGCCATTCGCGCAGGTCGTGTAACCCTCGGGCCCTTCTGCGCGGCCTCCTTCGCACGGCCCTCGTACGGCCGGAGCCCCTCCCCGTTTGTCTTTCAAGGGGAGGGGCTCCGGCCGGTTCGCGTTCTCAGCCCGCCAGACGGCTCCGTACGGCCTGCGCGACCCTGCCGCCCTCGGCGCGGCCCGCGACCTTGGGGTTCACGATCTTCATGACCTGACCCATGGCCTGCGGCCCCGAGGCGCCGCTCTCCGCGACGGCCTCGTCGACCAGCTTCGCGAGCTCCTCATCGGACAACTGGGCGGGGAGGTACTCCTCAAGCACGGCCTGCTCGTCCACCTCGGCCTGCGCCTGCTCGGTACGGCCGGCGCCGCTGAACGCCTCCGCCGCCTCACGGCGCTTCTTGGCCTCCTTGGTCAGCACCTTGACGATCTCGTCGTCGGAGAGCTCGCGGGCCGCCTTGCCCGAGACCTCCTCGACGTTCACGGCCGCCAGGGCCATGCGGATCGTACGGGTGCGAACCTCGTCCCTGTTCTTCATGGAGGCCGTGAGGTCGGCCTTCAGCTTGTCCTTCAATGCGCTCATGCGGTCCATCTTGCCGTCTTAACCGCCTCGTTGTATCGCAGGTTTCCTGTGGGGGGTCGTTCGTCGGGCATGATGAGAAGGTGAGGAAAGCAGCCGCGGTGCCCCTGTCCCTGATCGGTCTCGGCCTGACCGGCCTCGCCTACGCCTCGGTCGTCGAGCGCAACACCTTCCGTCTGCGGCGTTTCGACGTGCCCGTCCTCGAACCCGGTCAGCGGCCCGTGCGCATCCTGCACCTGTCCGACCTGCACCTCACCCCCGGCAGGCGGATGCTCATCAACTGGGTCCGCTCGCTGGGCGCGCTCAAGCCCGACCTGGTGGTCAACACCGGCGACTCCATCGCGCACCCCGACGCCGTCGCCCCCCTCATGCGCGCCCTCGAACCGCTGCTGTCACGCCCCGGCCTGTTCGTCTACGGCTCGAACGACATGTACGAGCCGGTCTTCAAGAACCCCGCGCGTTACCTGTGGCGCACCTCGAAGGGGGACCACGGCAGGAAGATCCCCTCCCTGCCCTGGGAGGAACTGGGCACCGCCATGTCCGACGAGGGCTGGCTGAACATGAACAACGCCACCGCCCGCCTCAAGGTCGGCGACATCGACGTGGCCGTCGGCGGCATCAACGACTCCCACATCAACCTCGACCGCTACGACGAGATCGCCGGTCCCGCCCCGGCCGAGGCCGATCTCCGGCTGGGCGTGATGCACTCCCCCGAGCCCCGCAACATGACCCGCTTCGCCGACGACGGCTACCAACTGCTGCTGGCGGGCCACACCCACGGCGGCCAGGTCTGCATCCCGTTCTACGGCGCCCTGGTCACCAACTGCGGCATCGACAGGGCGCGGGTCAAGGGCCTGAGCCGACACGAGTCCGCCTTCCTCCACGTCTCGGCGGGCCTGGGCACCAGCCCCTTCTCCCCGGTGCGCTTCTCCTGCTTCCCCGAGGCCAGCCTGCTGACCCTGCGCCCCCGCCCCAGAGGTGACGCAAGCACGCGCGAAGTCCGCTAGACTTTCCGAAGCACGAGCAAAACGGCGTGCTCCGGGGTGTAGCGCAGCTTGGCAGCGCGCTTCGTTCGGGACGAAGAGGTCGTGGGTTCAAATCCCGCCACCCCGACAGAATTGCCAGCTGAAAGGCCACTTCCGATCTGCGGAGGTGGCCTTCTTGCTTTTCCGCGTGTCCAATCGCCAGGCCCCCGCCGGTCTCGCCCTGGCCTGTCTTCCACGCGGATCGAGGTGGCCTCGGCGAGCGTGACCCTGGCGACAAGATCAAAACATTCGGGCGCGTATTCCCACGTGCGGCCATACGCGCATGAAGCACACCGCCCGACGCTTCCCCGGTCCTGAGCGCGTACGGCCCTGGCCGACGCCCGACCCGGCCCCCCGCGGTGACCCGGCACGCCTGGCCACGCCGGAACACGACGACTCCACATCAGCGCGTAGTCGACAGTGGCCGATCGGTTACATACAGTGAGTGATCGTTTACTGAAAGATCAAAACGGTAGCACCGGCTCACCGAGAACAGCTCAGGAAGGCACCTCACATGCGCGTCAGCAGCAGGATCGCCACCTTCGCGGCCACCGCCATCAGCGCCAGCGGCCTGGCCCTGGCCGCCCTGACCACCCCGGCCCTGGCCGCCTCAGCCCCGGTTCCATCTCCGATCGCCCCTTACGCTCAGGCCGCCGCCCAGGTCAACGCCAACGGCACCATCACCAACTCCAAGAACGTCACCAGCGTCACCAAGGTCGCCACCGGCAAGTACTGCGTCCAGCTCCACTCCGACGTCTCGGCCGCCCGCGCCGTCCCCATCGCCACCCTGCGCTCCTCCGCCGACTGGCGCAGCGAGATCTTCACCAACATCGACAACTCGAACTGTTCCGGCCACCCCAACTCGGTCCTCGTCTACACCGGCAAGAACGGCGCCGCCGCCGACGAACCGTTCTTCCTGATCATCCCCTGAGGCCCGCGAGACGACCCCTGGCGCCCTACTGGCCAGGGGTCGTTTGTGTTTCTCTGGCCTGAGAAGCACCGGGGCGCCCGTGGGCGTGGTCGGGGTGGTGTCAGCCTCTGACCTCGACGTTGCCGCCGATCATGGAGGCGGGTGGGCACCAGGTGGTGGAGGAGGAGGTGGTGGGGACCCACGCGCCGAAGTTCTTCAGGGTGGTTCCTCCGTCCCGGTAGAGGCAGACGGCTCTGTGCTCGCCGGTGCCACCCGAGCAGTAGGTGGTGACCGCGCCGTTGTAGGGGTAGGTCGGACGGCATCCGACCGGTGCCGCGCTGGCGGGTACGGCGGCGGCGAGGGTTCCGGCGCCCAGCGCCACGGCGAGTACGGCTGCGGCGGACAAACTGCGGATTCTCACTGGGTGTTTCCTTGCGTTTTGGGGGGTTAACGCCTCCAAGATGATCATCAGTCACCGGGAATAACGAGATCATATTTACCGATATTTCGGCCCTATGGTTGATATCTCCCTGCCGTTTTGCCCCCGAAGTAATTCCCGCCCTCGGAGGGCTCCCGCGAAGAAGCACCGTCCGCCCCACGACCCTCCCGAACAGGGACGGGTGAAGTGATGACTTCCTCACTGTAACGATCAGTGCACACATAACTACAAATAGTTACGATCGTGGAAGCATTCACCCTCCAGCGCCCCGACTCCGGCGCAGACGGAAGAGGAGATCACGACGATGACGCGACGACTGCTGACCGGAACGTACTGGGTGGACACGGGCGAGCGGATGATCAGGGCGGCGGCCTCCACCGCCCTGGCCGCGCTGAGCGCCAAGCAGGTCGGACTGTTCGACGTCGCCTGGCCCGCGGTGGTCTCGGTGGCGGGCATGGCGGCGGTGGTCAGCATGCTGACCTCGGTCGCGGCGGGCACCACCGGCGACCCCCAGACCGCGGGCTTCACCACCGGCGCCAGGAAGGGCGTCAGACCGTAGCCGTCGTCACCGAGCGCCTCGCCGTACAGCATGGTCGGGGGCGCGCCGGTGACGGGAAGCGCGGCGGCGATCCCCCTCCTGAGGCTCCTCACGCTCTCAGTCCCGCGACGAGGAGTCCGACCAGGCGGCGGGCGTCGTAGTGGGGGTCGCCGTTCGCGCCTATGCAGAGGTTCCCGATGCCGCGCATGAGTTCGTAGGCCTGAAGGCCGGGACGGATCTCCCCGGACTCGGTCGCGGCGTCGAGCAGCCGGGCGCACACGGGCACCAGGCGGTCGATGAAGTAGGCGTGCAGCGTGTCGAAGCCGGGGTTGCCCGGTTGCAGCACGGCGGCGAGACCGTGCTTGGTGACCAGGAAGTCGACGAAGAGGTCGATCCATCGCCCCAGCGCGGTGTACGGCGTCGCACCGGAGGCCAGCAGGGCCGGACCGGCTTCGGCGCAGGCCTCTACCTGGTGGCGGTAGACGGCGATGATGAGGTCCGCCCGTGTCGGGAAGTGGCGGTAGATCGTGGCCGTCCCGACGCCCGCCCTGGCCGCGATGTCGCGTACCGGCGCCTCGACGCCCGAGGTGACGAAGATCGCGGCGGCCGCGTCGAGCAGAGCCTCCTTGTTGCGCTGGGCGTCCGCCCGCCTGGGCTTGTCCACCACTCCGTCCTCCATCGAACCTGCCGAGCTTGCTAAACGGGACAACGTTCCATATCGTTAACCGGGACAACGTCCCGTTTATCCATGATGGCAGAACGGGGCCCGGCGGCCAAGCCGTACGTCATCACCCCCGATGGAGGAACCCAGCCATGCAGTATCGCGACCTGGGCCGCACCGGTGTGCGGGTCAGCTCTCTCGCGCTCGGCGCGATGAACTTCGGCAGGATCGGACGCACCACCCAGGAGGAGGTCACCGCCGTCATCGACGCCGCCCTCGAAGGCGGGATCAACGTCATCGACACCGCAGACGTGTACGGCGCGGGCGAGTCGGAGGAGATGGTCGGCAAGGCCGTCGCCGGGCGCCGCGACGACATCGTGCTGGCCACGAAGGCGGGCATGCCGATGGGCGAGGAGCGCAACCACCGGGGAGGTTCGCGGCGCTGGCTGGTCACCGCGCTGGACGACAGCCTGCGCCGCCTCGGTGTCGATCACGTCGATCTCTACCAGATCCACCGGTGGGACCCGAGCACCGGCGACGAGGAGACGCTGTCGGCCCTGACCGACCTGCAACGCGCGGGAAAGATCCGGTATTTCGGCTCATCGACCTTCCCCGCGTACCGCATCGTGCAGGCCCAGTGGGCCTCCCGTGAGAACCACCTGGGTCGTTACGTCACCGAGCAGCCCAGCTACTCGATCCTGCAGCGCGGCGTCGAGAGCCACGTGCTGCCCGTCACCGAGCAGTACGGACTCGGTGTGCTGGTGTGGAGCCCGCTGGCCTCCGGCTGGCTGTCGGGCGCGATCCGCGAGGGCAGGGAGGTCGCCACCAACCGCTCGACGTTCATGCCGCAGCGCTTCGACACCGCAGTCCCCGCCAACCGCGCCAGGCTCGACGCCGTCGAACGGCTGGCCAAGGTCGCCGACGAGGCCGGGCTGACCATGATCCAGCTCGCGCTCGGTTTCGTGACCGCGCACCCCGCCGTGACCAGCGCGATCATCGGTCCCCGTACGCTGGATCACCTGCGTTCACAGCTCGCCGCCGCGGACACGGTGCTCCCCGCCGACGTCCTCGACGCGATCGACACGATCGTCGCCCCCGGTGTCGATCTGGCCCCGCACGAGAAACACGACACCCCGCCCGCGCTGCTCGACCCGTCGCTGCGGCGCCGCCTCAGATGACAATGCTCTCCGCGGCCTGCCGTACGGTCTCGGGAGAGGCGCCCTGGCCGGGGTTCTCCAGGGCGAGGGCCTGGTTGCGGGCGACGAAGGGGCGCATGCGCTCCTCGTAGCGTTCGAACGCCCCGGCGAGCTTCCTGCCGAGTTCCTCGGCCAGCACGTACGCGCCGACCATGGCCAGGCTGGTGCCCTGGCCCGACAGCGGCGAGGCGCAGTAGCCCGCGTCCCCCACCAGCGTGACCCTGCCCCTGGACCAGCTGTCCATCTTGACCTGGGCCATGGCGTCGAAGTAGAAGTCGTCGGCCTTCCACATGGCCTCGATCAGCCGGGGCGTCTCCCAGCGCAGGGACGAGCAGTGCTCCTCCACGAGGCGCTTGTTCCCCTCGGTGTCGCGGGGGTCGTAGTCGATCGGCCCGGCCTCGAAGCCCAGGTTGACCCGCATCACGTCGGTGTCCCGGTCGCTGAACAGGCCGAACCCCGCCTCGCCCTCGTGGTGCCAGACCTGCCAGTGGTCCAGGCCGAGGAAGTTGGGGGCAGTGTAGATCGAGACGTATGTGCCGAGGTGGTGCAGGAACTGATGTTCGGGGCCGAAGACCAGGTCACGGACGTTCGAGTGCAGGCCGTCCGCCCCGACCACGTAGTCGTAGCGGCCTCGCGCGCCGCTCTCGAACGTGACGTCCACGCCGTGTTCGTCCTGGTCGATGGCGGCGATCGAGTCGCCGTACAGGTACTCGGCGTCGGTCGCCGCGGTGACGATGGCGGTCAGGTCGTCGCGCAGGATCTCGATGTCCGGGCTGTCGAAGCGGCCTCCGCTGACCGTCTCCTCGGTGCTGCGCATGGTCTCGTTGCCGTCGCCGTCGACCATCGACATGCCGCGCATGGTCGTCCGTACGGCCCTGGCCTGCTCCAGGACGCCCATCCGGTCGGCCACGGTCAGCGCCGCCCCCCGGATGTCCACGGCCTGGCCGCCCGTGCGCGGGGTGGAGGCACGCTCGACGAGCGTCACCTCGGCGCCGTGTTCACGTAGCCAGTAGGCCAGGACGGGGCCGCCGACACCCACGCCCGAGATGAGAACCCTCATGGGACACTCCTGTCTGTTGACGTTGTACGCAGAACAGAAATTACGATGTACGAACAGCTAGCAGCAAGGTGAAACAGCACGTTCTGTACTAGTACAGGGAGCACGATGTCCCAGCCGCCCCACGCGCGTATCGCCGACGACATCAGGCGCCGCGTCGCCGATGGCAGACTCCGCGAGGGCGACCGGGTGCCCTCGACCAGGCAGCTCGCCAGGGACTGGGGGGTCGCCCTGGCCACCGCCGCGAAGGCGCTGACCCTCCTGGCGCGGGAGGGCGTCGTGGTCGCCGAGCCACGGGTCGGCACGGTGGTCGCGAAGCCCCGGGGCCGCCCGGTGTCCGCCCGGCGTCCGGTGGCACCGGGCGGCGACCTGACACGGGAACGCGTCGTGCGGGCCGCCATCGAGATCGCCGACGCCGACGGCTTCCCCGAGCTGACCATGCGCGCCGTCGCGGACAGGGTCGGCGCGGCCACCATGTCGCTCTACCGGCACGTGGGCGGCAAGGACGACCTGGTCCTGCTGATGATCGACGCGGTGGTCGAGGAGTTCCCCCTACCCGAGGTCTTTCCGTACGGCTGGCGCGCCCGCCTGGAGACGTCCGCGCGCCTGCAGTGGGCCGCCTACCGGGCTCATCCGTGGCTGGTCAAGGCGACCTCACTGGTGAGGCCGCTTCCCTCGTCCAACCTGATCAGGCACACCGAATGGGCGTTCGCCGCGCTGGAGGACACCCCGATCGACGCCATGACCAAGATGCATGTGCACACCCTGCTCTACAGCTTCGTGCAGGGCATCGCGGTCAACATCGAGGTCGAACGGCAGGCGTTCGCCACCACCGGGCTCACCCAGAACGAGTGGATGGACGGCCAGGAGGACAACCTTCGGACGCTCTTCGAGACCGGGGACTACCCGGCCTTCTCCAGGGTCGTCGACGACCTGGCCGGTGCCTTCGACCTCAACCTCGACCGCCTCTTCGAATTCGGCCTGTCCGCCCTCCTCGACGGCCTCACCACGATCATCGAGAGGCGCTGACCGGAATCCTTCTGCGGCAGGATCGGCTGGTTGTCCATGAGATGTTGGGCAAGGCCGAGGCGCACGATCGGATGGCGTACGGCCATGGTCGTCCTTCTTCGGAGCCGCTTCTGTGGGTGCCGGACGCTCTGGCGTGGGCCTACGGGAAGGGGGGCGACTGGCGTCGTCGCACAGATGGTGTGGTGCGGAACGTCGTCAGTGTGACTGCCTGAAGAACGTCCCCGGGAAACGCGAAACCCGGCCGACTCACCGTCCGGAGAGCTGCCGGGTTCACTTCCGTGGACTAGTGCCCACGACGCCCTCATCGTGCACCACGACGGACACGAAGTCAATTGTGAGTGACTACTGAGAGTCACACGCGTTTTGTGGTGAGGCGGTGGAGGAGGTAGAGGCCGCCGAGGGAGATGGTCATGATGCCTGCGGGGAGTTGGGTGGGGGCGAAGGCGCGCTGGGCGAGCCAGTCGGCTCCGGCGAGCAGGGTGGCGCCGACCACGGCCGAGAGCGCGAGGGCGGTTCCCGTGGCGGGGAGCAGGCGGCGGGCGATCTGCGGGGCGGCCAGCGCGACGAACGCGATGGGGCCCGCGGCGGCGGTGACGGTCGCGGTCAGCCCGACGCCGACGGCGACGAGCGCCAGCCGTACGGGCTCGACGCGCAGGCCGAGGACGACGGCGACGTCGTCACCGAGCCGCAGGACGCGCAGCGGTCCGGACAGGACGGCGGCGAGGGTGAGGAGCACCGCCAGGACGGCGAGGGCGGGCAGGGCGTGTTTCCAACCGAGGGACTCCAGCGAGCCCGCGCCCCAGAGCGCCGCGCGGGCCGCGACGTCGAGGTCAGCGCGGTAGATCAGCCAGGTGTTGACGGAGGCGAGCATCGCCGTCACACCGATCCCGACGATGATGAGGCGGTGTCCCCGCATGCCGCGTCTGAAGGCCAGGGTGTAGACGAGTCCGGCCGTGACCAGGCCACCGCAGAGCGCCCCCGCCGCGATCTGGAGGTAGCCCCCGGCGCCCGTCACCATGATCGTGATGAGCGCGCCGGTGTAGGCGCCGGTGTCGAAGCCGATGATGTCGGGGCTGCCCAGGGGGTTGCGGGTGATGCTCTGGAAGATCGCGCCGCTGAGGCCGAGCGCCGCGCCGAAGGCGAGGGCGAGCAGGGCACGTGGCATGCGCCAGGACAGGACGGCCGTCCCGCCGAGTGTGTCCCCGGCGTTCCCGGCGAGGATCCGGAGGACTTCGAGCGGGGAGAGACCGATCTCGCCCGTGCCCAGGGCGAGGAGGAAGACCAGCGCGCCGATGGAGGCGGTGACGAGGAGTACGGCGAGGTGCCCGCGGACGCCTCGGTGTGGCCTGACGACGTGACGCTGAAGGGTCATGCTGGGCCTCTGGCTTGTCCGCGGGTCAGTGCGCCGGAAGGGATGAGACAGACATCTCCGAGTAGCCAGGGCGTGCCGTGCCTCCGGCTCGGCTGCGGATCGGCATGACGAGAGGCGGCGCGCGGAGGGAGGACGCCTCGGTGGGGCCCCGGGTGCCGGAGCACGCCGTACACACGCGGAGAAAGGGTGTCTCGATGGGATTGCGGGCCGTACGTCATGTTGGGCCTCGGTGGCGGATCAAGACGATGAGGAGGGGGGCGCCGAGGAAGGCGGTGACGACGCCTACGGGGAGTTCGCCGGGCCATACGACGACGCGGGCGAGGACGTCGGCGGAGAGCAGGACGAGCGGGCCGAGCAGGAGGGAGACCGGCAGGATCCAGCGGTGGTCGGGGCCCGCGACGTAGCGGGCGATGTGCGCGACCATGAGGCCGAGGAACATGATCGGCCCCGCCAGCGCGGTCGCCCCGCCGGTGAGCAGCGTGACGGCGGCGACGGTGAGGACGCGGACGACGGTCAGGTTGACGCCGAGGGAGCGGGAGAGGTCCTCCCCCATCGCGACGGCGTTGAACGCAGGGGCCACCCAGACGGCCAGGGCCAGTCCGGCCAGGACGAACGGGATGACGTGCCGGGTGGCCTCGGGGTCGGAGCCCGCGAGCGACCCCGCGGCCCAGGCGCGCATGCCGTCCAGGACGCGGGGGTTGAGCAGGGTGAGGCCGGACTGGATTCCGGCGAGCACCGCGCTGAGGGCGACGCCGACGAGGACGAGCCGCGTGGGGTTCGTCCCGGATCGCCCGAGTGCGCCCACCAAGTAGACGAGGACGGTGACGGCGGCGGCGCCCAGGAAGGCCAGCCAGAGGTGGGCCTGGACCCCGGTGAGCCCGAGGAAGGCGACCCCGAGGGTGACGGAGAAGCCCGCCCCGGCGCTCACCCCGAGGATGCCGGGATCGGCCAGCGGATTCCTGGTCAGCGCCTGGATGAGGGCACCGGCCACGCCCAGCGCGGCGCCGGTGACGAGTCCGAGCAGGGTGCGCGGGAGCCGTACCTCCCTGACGATGGTCGCGCTCTCGTCGACGCCCGCGCCCGTGAGCGCCTGGAGCGTCTCGCCGACGCCGAGCGCCTTCGAGCCGATCGCGACGCTGCACACCACCGCGGCGCCGAGCAGGAGCAGGCCTCCCGTGAGGTACGGCACGGCGCGCGCAAGCGGCCTCTCGGCCGTCCCGCGCGTGGGGGTCACGACCCGGTCCGCCTGGCGGAGACCTTGCCGAGGCCGTCCCTGAGCCTGTCGAGGAGCCAGGGCACGGCCACGACGTTGGGGGCCTGGAGGGCGGTGGCGACCTCGATGTCCAGCGGCACGTACCGGGACTTCATGATGCCGAGCTTGCCGACCACGGGGTCCTTCTCGAACTGCTGGCGGTACTGGTCGCTCTGGTAGGTCATGAAGAGCACGTCGGCGTCCTCGAACAGCCCGGCCTGCTCGTAGCTGACGTCGATGGTGCCCGGGACCGACCCCTTGCCCCTGAGGTTCGCGACGGCGGGCAGGGGCACGAGGCCCAGGCCGCTCATGAACTTCGCGGTGAGGTTGTCCTTGGCGACGACCATGACGGCGACCCCGGCTCTGGCCTGGCCGTACAGGTAGGTGCCGCCGTCGAGGCCGGGGAGTTCCTCGCGGAGCGCGGAGACCGCCTGCTCGGACTTGGTGACGAGTTCCCGCGCCGCGGTCTCCTTGCCGAGGGCCCTGCCGATCCTGCGGGCCTCGTCGGGACCGGATGCCTGGTAGAGGCCCTTCTCGTAGGTGACGACCGGGGCGATGTCGTTGAGGAGTTCGTAGGTCTGCTCGTTGAGGCTGTAGGCGGCGGTGGCGAGGATGACGTCTGGCTTGAGGGTGGCGATCTGCTCGACGTTGATGTCCATGGGGTTCAGCCAGGTCACCGGTTCGGGCAGCGGGGTGACGTAGGGCAGGTTCCTGTCCTGCGAGAGGCCGCTGACGCTGCCGAAGCTCTGCACGCTTCCCACGACCTCGGCGCCGAGGGCGGAGGCCACCGCGACGTCGGAGTAGCCGAGGGCGACGACCCGGCGTGGTTCCTTCTGGATGGTGACGTCGCCCCAGGCGTTGTGGAGGGTGAGCGGGAAGCCGCCCTGTCCGGCTTTCACCTCGGGCGCGGGGGCTTCGGCCGCTGGGGAGGCCGTACAGCCCACGAGAAAGAGTGTGGCGGCGAACGCGCCGACGGCGGCGGTGAGCGGACGTCGGAGGAGTCTCATGGGTGTGGTCCTTTGCCGAGGGAAGCCAGGGAAGGCCGGGATTATGGTTGGCCCGAAACCTGCGCTACTTAGGTTAGCCACACCTAACTGTACATGTACAGTAATTAGAGTCCTGTAACGGGTGAAAGGGTTCGAAACCCTGACGGGGTGGTGAGGGGTACCGAGGAGGAGATTGCTGGATAGTTGGGCAATCATCCTTTTCTCGGAAGGGCACCCCCCATGTCCCTGATCAAGCGTTTCACCGTCACCGTGGCCGCCGCGCTCCTCGCCGGGCCGCTGCTGACGGTCCCGGCCGCGCACGCGGCGGGAACGTACGTCTGTGAGAGCGGGACCTTCTTCGAGCGCGGACCCGTCGGAGGTCCTCCCCTCTGGCATGCCTGGGGCAACCCGTGCACGGGCTCGGGTGACGGGGGCGCCGGTGTGATCACCATCTCCTCGGGCCCGAGTGCGGGCACCTACCGGTGCGACCGGGTGACCCTGCTCAGCCCCACCTGGGCCTCGGGAAGCGCCTGCGTCAAGCTGTAACGCAGTGAGGAGAGGGGTCCGTGAGATACGTCTTCCCCGGGGAGGGCAGCGCCTGCTGGGACGGCTTCCCCTCCCGCCGAGGGGACATCGTCATCAGCACCCGCTCAAAGAGCGGCACGACGTGGATGCAGATGATCTGTGCGCCGCTGATCCTGCGGACCCCCGACCTCCCTGAGCCGCTTGCGGAGATGTCGCCGTAGCTGGACAACCTGACCGTGCCGAAGGAGGAGCTGTTCGAGCGGCTCGAAGCCCAGCGGCACGTACCGACAGGCTCGCTCCCAACCAGGCCAGGGTGCTGAGGGATACTGCCGGGTTCTTCCGCAGGGGTACCTCAGAATCGGGCCGCGAGTTGCTCACTTCGGACGAACTGGCCCATTACCACGAGCGGACGAGCCGCCTGCCCTACCCGACCTGCTGGAATGGCTCCACCGCCGCTGAGCCGTATGGTCACGGCAGGGGCTGGTTTTCTCCGCATGACCGTCAGACTGTGTCGCGGGAGGTCTTCCAGAAGCCGAACTACACGATATGGAACGGCTTCAGGGGGAACAGGACGATGTAGTTGTCTGCCCGTTAGGATCCCAGATCATGGCCGGTCAACTCTCCACGAACAGCACTGACCACGCCCACGCTCTCGCACGCCAGGTTCGAAAGCTGCGCGAAACGCGCGGATGGTCGAGAGAACACCTCGCCATCGAAGCTGGAATCAGTTTGAGCACTCTTGCGCGTCTGGAGAGCCAAAGCGTGGCCCAGCCAGGTTTCTTCACGGTCGGAGCTGTCGCGGAAGCGTTGAACGTGTCGCTCGACGACCTGTTCCGAAGCACGCGCACGAATCCTGGGCTGTGGTCTGCCGGTTATGAAGGGCGTGACATTGACTCGTTCGTTGCGTCCTTACTCGACCACGGTATCGACATGGTGGCCGATGTACGCCTCACGCCCATTAGTCGAAAGCCCGGTTTCAGCAAATCTCGCCTGGGTGAGGCGCTCTCCCAGGCGGGCATCCAGTACACCCATCTGCGCGCCCTTGGTAATCCGAAAGACAACCGTGCCCCGTTCTGGGACGGTCGTGTGAACGTGGGGCAGGCGCGGTTTCGCGACATACTGCGCTCAGCCGAAGCACAGTCGGACCTCAATCGCCTGACCGAGCAGGCCGTACAATCACGTGTCGCCGTCCTGTGCTTCGAAAAGGACGAGGAGCGCTGCCACAGGAAGGTGGTCCTGGACACGGTTCGTGAGCGGATCGTCGTGGAGGTGCAGTCACTGAGCTGAGACCAGCGGGCTGTACCACATTGTGGTCTTGACCGAAGGTCGTTTCTCCTTTCCCATCGGATCAGGGATATCCCGTGGGAAGGGAAGGCATGGCAGGCGACTGGCAGCGAGACCGAATAATGATCACGGTCAAGACTTATCCGGAACTGTCCTCGAAGTATCGAGAGACAAGCTGCGTGGCCGGCATACGGCTGGATCGCGGAAAACCTCAGCATGTACGGCTCTTCCCCGTACCCTTCCGTCTCCTGAGCACGGACGTCCAGTTCACCAAGTACTCAATTGTCGAGGTTGACGTCAGACGACACTCCGGAGACAGGCGCCCCGAGAGTCTGCGCCCCAACCTGGAAACCTTACATGTCGTTGGAAGCGTGCCACCGTCCGACGGCTGGAGGCAGCGATATGCCTACGTCGAACCGCTCGTTGCCCCCTCTCTGTGCGCAATCAAACGCGATCAGGAAGTCAACGGGACCTCCCTCGGTATCTTCCGACCAGCTGAGATCACCGACTTCAGGTTAGAGCCGGCGGAACCATGGCCTGCGGCGAAAACCGCCCTATCAGGCCAGATGGACCTGTTCGATCAAGATCTGAGGCCTCTGGAGTGGGTGCCCTTCGAATTTCGCTACCGATTCCGCTGCGCGGACAGTCACTGCGCAGGGCATGACATGGGGCTCAAGGACTGGGAAGCTGGCGCCTCCTACCGAAAGTTTCTGCGCGCATACGGTGAACGGGCCGCCAGAGAGAAGCTACACGAGCGATGGTTCGAGCGTGTCATTACTCCGGATCGGGCGGTTCACTGCTTTGTAGGAAACATCGCAGCCCGCCCTCGAACCTTCATGCTGCTAGGCCTGTTCTATCCTCAGCGAAGTGTCGTTGAGTTTGTACAGGACGATCTGTTCTCCGTGTGAGATTTTTTGCCGATGACAGATGGCCCACATTCACATCGAATCATTTATCCAGTCGGTCGCCCGCAGCACGGCCCCGGAATCCTCTTCGGTCGAAAAATTATTTCTGCATCCCAGAACTTCCTTCGAGCGCGCGACGTAGAAAACATGGTTTAAATTTTGCCAAGCTTCTTCTCATTCGAAGAAGCAACCGGTCACAGCAGGGACTGGCCGATGAGTTCCTTCATGATCTCTGTGGTTCCGCCGTAGATGGTCTGGACCCGGGTGTCCACGAAGGCTCTGGCGACCGGGAACTCTCGCATGACGCCGTAGCCGCCGTGGAGTTGGACGCAGCGGTCGACCACGCGCTGGCACAGTTCGGTGTTCCACCACTTGGCCATGGCGGCCTCCTCCGAGGTGAGGCGTCCGGCGTCGTGTTCGGCAACGCAGCGGTCGGTGAAGGCGCGGGCGACCGTGAGGGCGGTCCTCAGCTCGGCGAGCAGGAAACGGTTGTACTGGTGTCGTCCTATCGGCCGTCCGAAAACCTCGCGTTTGCCGCAGTAGACCAGGGTCTCCTCGAAGAGCCGTTCGGCGGTGGTCAGCGCGGAGACGGCGAGCATCACCCGTTCCTGCCGGAGGGTCCTGATCAGGTAGGCGTAGGCGCGGTCCTCGCGACCGAGCAGGTTCTCCACCGGGATCTCCACGTCCGACAGGAAGAGTTCGACGGTGTCGAGGGCCCGCATCCCGATCTTGTCGAGCGTCCTGCCCCTGGTCACCCCCACCCTGGTCGGCTCGACGACGAAGACACCGGCGTCGGAGGGGCGCTCCCCGGTCCGGGCCACGACCAGCACGAGGTCGGCCGTGGCACCGTTCGAGACGAAGGTCTTCTGCCCGTTGAGCACGTAGCGGTCGCCGTCCCGCACCGCCTTGGTCCTGATGCGCCGCAGGTCGCTGCCCGCGTCCGGCTCGCTGATGGCCACGGCCGTGACCAGTTCGCCCGAGCAGAAGCCGGGCAGCCAGCGCCGCCGCTGCTCCTCGGTCGTGTGCGCGCGCAGGTAGAGGCCGCAGATCTCGTTGTGCAGGGAGAGCGCCGGGGCGTGGGCCCCGGCCTTCGCGAACTCCTCCCCCAGCACCGCGTGGTAGCGGTAGTCGGCCACGCCCGCTCCGCCGTACGCCGGATCGACGTCGAGGCCGAGCAGGCCGTGCTCGCCCGCGCGCAGCCACACGGACCGGTCGGCGGCGCCGTGCTCCTCCCACCGCTCCAGGTTCGGGGTGACCTCCCTGGCCACGAAGGTCCGCACGAGGTCGCGGAACTCCTCGTGCTCCCGGGTGAAGAGGTCACGACGCATCGAGCACCCGATCCCGTACGGCCGCCGCCCGCCAGGTGGGCAGGATGTCGCGCAGCCGGTTCATCATCGCCTGGCAGTAGGCGGCGTTGTGCTCCAGGCTGCGGTGGCGCGGATAGGGCATCTTCCTGCGGCCCCGGTGGTCGACGACGAACCTCCCGGAGTCACCGGCCTCGACGAAGCCCGCGTCGGCGAGTGACTCCACGGCGGTCTCCGGCAGGTCCACCACGAGCGTGTAGCGGTCGCGCTTCACGATCCGCACCTGCGAGAGCGCCACCGCGGGTTCTGAGACCGCCTCCCGGTAGACGTACGGCCTGGCCACCAGGTCGAGTTCGAAGACGGCGCGCAGCGCGGGGTCGGCCAGCCAGCCCTGCTCGCGGAGGAAGTCCTCAAGCAGGGTGTCCATCTCCGCCCGGTGGGAGTGCAGCACCATGTGCAGGACCTTGCCGATGTTGTTGAGGTCGTAGTTGCCCAGGCCGCGTACCGACTCGTCGAAGAACGCGCAGATCTCCGTGTCGGTGCGGCGGCGGTAGTGGTCGGCGGCGCGGACGAGGAAGTCCTCGTAGGAGCAGACGCCACTGCGGTCGAGTTCCCTGGCGACGTGGAAGCCGGAGCGGGCGTTGTAGAGGCTGATCACGGCGTAGTAGAACCAGGCCCCGGCCTGGAAGTCGTCGCGGGTCACCCACTTGGTGGCCACGACCACGTCGGCCTCGGCCACGGGGTCGTCCACCCGGACGGTCTCGATGCCCAGCGCCTCGCGCGTGCCGTACATGGGGGTGTTGCGCAGCAGGAGCTGGGGGTAGGCGACGACGGCGTCGGCCCCGGTGCGGCACACCTTGGCGATGCCCGCCTGGAAGGACTTCAGCGTCTCACCGGGCAGCGGCCAGATCAGCTCGGTGTAGGAGCTGATCTGCTTCTCGTGCAGCTTGAGCTGGAGCTCCACATAGGTGGACTCCTTGATGTTGGCGCGCTGCACGATCTCCAGGGTCTGCGGGCTCAGCGTCTGCAGCGAGACCGGCTGGCTGGTCAGCAGGCCGCCGTCCACGAGGATCTCGGTGATCTCGGTGACCCGGTCGGGACGGTTCTTCGCCGCCTGGATGGCGATCATCATCGGGTAGCCGGTACGGCGTTTGCCCTCGACCAGGTGCCGGGTCAGCTCCACGTCGCGGGGCAGCGCCCCCCAGTTGGCGTCGGCGACGAAGACGCTCTCCACGCCGTGCTCGCTGATCCAGGTGAGGTCGTCCTTGACCCGGTCCAGCTCCCAGCGGTGGACCTTGTCGTTGGTCGCGGCGCCCCAGTAGCAGTAGGAGCAGCTGTAAGGGCAGCCCCTGTTGGTCTCCACGACCGCGAAGGTGTACTCCCCGCCGTCGAACAGGCCCGCCGCGAACGGCGAGGGGATCTCGTCCAGGTCCGTGATGCGCGCGGGCTTCTCGGTGGTCAGCAGCTCCCCCGCCGACCAGAAGCTCATCCCCGGCACCCGCTGGAAGTCCGGTACGGCTGCCCGCCCACGGGCGGCGAGCAGTTCGACGAGCAGCGCCTGGAAGGGCCGTTCCCCCTCGGCGTTGCACACCAGCACGTTCTCCAGCTCGGGCGCCACGTACTCGGCTGCGTGGTTCATCACCTGGGGGCCGCCCAGGACGAAGCAGGCGTCGGGGCGGTGCCGTACGAGCTCGTCGAGCACCTCCTTGATCCGGCGCATGTTCCACAGGTAGCAGCTCATGCCGTACACGTCGGCGTCCTGGGCGAGCAGCGCCGCGACCAGCTCGGGAACCGGCGTCTGCGCCATGGGGGCGTACACGGTGAAGTCACACCCGGCCGCGATCTCGGGGTCCTGGAGGGCGTAGGCCTGGAGGTAACCGGAGGCCAGGGGCAGGGTGTTGGCGTACAACGGCAGTTCGAGCAGGCTCACCCTCAGCCGCGTTCGAGAGCTCATCGGTCCTCCCCCGCCGTGGCGCCGATCGCGGCGGCCAGTTCGTGCAGCACCTCGTGTTCGAACACGTCCTCCGCGCCGAGTCTGATGCCGCGTTCGCGGGCCCGGGACGCCAGCCGCATCGCGCTGAGCGAGTCGCCCCCGAGGTCGAAGAAGCTGTCCTGGCGTCCGACCTCGTCGAGTTCGAGCACGTCGCACCAGATCTCGGCGAGCACCCGCTCGGCCTCGGTCAGGAAACCGGCCTCGCTCGCGGCGCGGGCGGGGAGGGGGCGCCTGGCCAGGGCGTCGCGGTCGAGCTTGCCGTGCGGGGTCAGGGGCAGCCGCTCGACCGGGACGATCGTCTGCGGCACCATGTGGGCGGGCAGCAACCCGGCCAGTTTCTCCCCCAGGTCCTCAACCGGGCCGTCTGTCACGACGTGGCCGACGAGCCGGTCACCCCGCTCGTGCAGGACGACGGCCGCCTCGCGGACCCCGGGCAGCCGGGTCAGCGCCGTCTCGACCTCGCCGAGTTCGATCCGGAAGCCACGCAGTTTCACCTGGTCGTCGGCCCTCCCGACGAAGACCAGGGCGCCGCCCGGCAGCTCACGGACCAGGTCGCCGGTGGCGTAGACGCGCTCGCCGGGGGTGAAGGGGTCGGCGGGGAAACGTTCCTCGGTCAGCTCGGGTCTGCGCAGGTAGCCGAGGGCGACCCCGGCCCCCGCGACGTACAGCTCTCCGACGGTGCCCGGGGGCACGGGGTGCCGATCGGCGTCCAGGACGTAGGCCCGCAGACCGGGCAGCGGCCTGCCGATCGGAGGGTCCTGGCCCCCGACCACGTCGGCGGGATCGAGCTCGGCCCAGGTGGCGACCACCGTCGTCTCCGTCGGCCCGTAGAGGTTGTACACGGTGAACGGCAGGCCGAAGGGCGGGTGACGGCGCAGCCTCTCCCCGCCCAGGAGCAGGACGCGGGGGGCGGAGCCGTACAGGTCCCAGGGCTGGTCGAACATCTCGACGGCGAGCACCGTGGTCAGGAAGCACACGGAGATGCGTTCCTGGGCGAGCCACTCGGCGAAGTCGGCGGGAGAGTCGGGCAGCCGTCCCTCGACCAGGCGCAGGGTCGCGCCCCACGCGAGGCAGGGCCACACCTCAAGCGCCCAGGCGTCGAACGAGGGCCGGGCGAACTGGGTGATCCGGTCCTCGGGCCGCACGCCGAAGGCCTGGCCGTACCAGGAGACCAGGTTGGCCAGTCCGCCGTGCGGCACCATGACGCCCTTCGGCGTGCCCGAGGAGCCCGAGGTGTAGGTGACGTAGCAGACGTCCTCGGTCGTCACATCGAGCGGCGGGCACACCGGGGCGTCGGCGGCGAGCAGCTCCTCGACGGCGAGCACCTTGGCCGCTCCCCCGCCGAGCCGTCCGGCCGTGGCGGCGCGGGTGACGACGAGGGGGGCGCCGGAGTCGGCGACGATCGTGCTGAGCCTGGCGTCCGGTTCGTCCACGTCGACACCCACGTAGGCGCCCCCGGCGAACAGCACCGCGAGGGCGGCGACGACAAGCTCCGGTGAGCGTTCGACGACCAGCGGGACCAGAGTGCCGCCGTCCACGCCGTGGGAACGCAGCACGCTCGCCATCCGGCCCGCCCGCTCGACCAGTTCGCCGTAGGTCAGCTCGGTTCCGGCGGACACGATCGCCGGGTGGTCGGGGCGCGCCCGCGCCCAGCGCGCGACAAGAGCGGGAACCGCGGCACCGACCGTCATCGGTTCGTTCATCGTTCCGCCTCCGAGGCATACGAAAAGACTTTGCGTGACTCATGGGGAAAGGGTTCCGCCGAACCGACGCGCCTTTTGTTTAACCGTTTGTTCGGGGTTTCCGGAAAACACCGCGCGACACCCGCCGCCCGGCCGCGCGGACGCATCAGGGCAGGCGGAGTACGGCTGACCGCTCCGTGGTGTCCCTTTCCTCGTGCGGAGACGGCCGGGTCCGAGCGCGGGAGACTTCTTCAATCGGCTCGAATCATATGCACCCGACAATTCCGGGAGAAGGGCCTCAGAAAACTGAGCATTCTACGATAAAAAGCCAGCGAAGGGAGGGGGACATCTGGATAATCGGGGTTTCCTGCCCCGGCGCGGAGGCGCTCCGGGCTCGGGCGGAGGGGACACCCCGGGTCTCGGGCATGGCGGTGCCCGAGGCCCGGGGCCACGCCTCCGGGGCTACTCCCAGCCCGCTTCCGCCCACACGCGCCGCAGGTCCTCCGCCTCCCGGAAGTGCACCCCGGTCATCCCCAGCAGGGTGGCGGCCTCGACGTTCTCCCGGCGGTCGTCGATGAACAGGCACCGCTCGGGGACCGCGCCCGCCCTGGCCGCGGCGAGCTCGTAGACGCGCCGGTCCGGTTTGGCGACCCCCACCCTGGCGCTGCTCACCACCTCGTCGGCGAACAAGGTCAGGCCGAGCCCGTCGAGCTCCTCCTCAAGGCGGGTCGTGGCGTTGGTGACCAGCACCACCGGCACGTGCCGCTGCGCCAGCGCCAGCAGCTCCCGCACCCGCTCGTCCACCCGGGCGGGCACCGCCATGAACTCCCCGACCAGCCGCGTCGCACGCTCGGGTGAGCCGAGCAGGCCGGTGAACTCCGTCACCAGCGCCGCCTCCCACTCCTCGAAGGTGATCTCGCCGAGGACCGCGGGGCCGATCAGGGCCGGGCTCAACGCCGTCGCGAGGACAGTCCCCGGGGCGAGGCCGTACCCGTGGTCGATGCCCGCCTGGACCCGCGCGTCGTGAACGCGCAGCACACCGTCGAAGTCACACAGCACCGCGTCGAAGGGGGACATCTCTGTACGGTACCCACGGGCCGGGAGTCCGGCGATTCGGCGGGGGCCGAAAGAGTTGCCCGGCGATCTCCGGGGCCACGAAGGTTGGGCAGGGAACCGTACCGGTGGGAGAGCCGGAAGAGGAATCACGCGGCAACGGATTCGGAACGCCATTCCCGTGGGCGGACGCATGTGGAAGAGGACGGCGGCCGGAGATCCCATGGGAACCCGGAATATCGGTTCCTGGCGAGGACGGCCGTGTTTCACGAAAAACACCGCCGCGACGGTCAGGAAGGGGGTGATCGGCCATGGGTGAGTCTCCGATGATTACCATCTCCACCAGGATGGAGTAGTACTTCGAAAGCTGGATATCCCCAGCTTGACTGGGTGCGCGCGCCCTCGGAAAGAGTGCTCGCGCACCCAGCCGTCCGGCCGGACCCCAGAAATCCACGCGAGATCTCCGGAAAGCGTCGAAAATCTATGAGCACCCCCCTGCCGAACGATGTCCTGTCACGAGGACGACGCGCCGCCGAATGGCTCGCGAAGGAACATCCCGTTTCCCGGATCTATCTCGGTGGGGCGCCCACGGCGGGGCTCGGCTCCCCGATGTCGGACATCGATCTGTTCGTCGTCAGGGCCGACTGCGAATCACTTCCCCCGGCGCAGCTCGAATTCGAGGGCGAGCGCGTGGACGTGGAATACCTGGACCTCGACCGGCTGCGCGGGGACGTGCAGGAGAGCACGGTCTTCCGGGTGACGAACACCGACTTCAGCCAGACGGCGCGGTTCAGCCGTAACCGGCTCGACGTTCTCACGCGTTTCCTGCTCGGCGAGGTCGTCGTGGACGACGGTGAACTCGCCGCGTTACGGCGGCGTCTGACGGAGAGCATGCCGGACTTCAGGCGGCTTCTCATCACGCGGCACGCGATCGACGCGCACAACCTCACCGAGGACATCTGCGGCGCCATTCTCAACGGGGACGCGCCCGCCACGAGATATCTCTCCCAGGAGCTTCTCCACCGCGCGACCGAGGCGTACCTGTGCATGCGCGGCGACCTCTACGTGAACACCAAGTGGATCTGGGCCCGCTGGAGGCGCTCGGCGAGCGACCTGCTGAAGGCCGCGGTCACCGAGGTGATCGACAATTCGTACGCGGCCGAGGGCGACGTCGTCCGCAGGAACCGCTTCCTGGCGCAGGACCTGCTGGTCATGGCCGCGACGGGCCTGGAGTACGAGCCGGTGCTCGGCGCGGACCCGGAGCACCACACCCGGCGCACCGACGTGTGCGTGATCCCCATGAAGGGCGACGGCGTCCTCATCGAGTCGATACGCGGTGAGTCCGTGCTGCTGAGCTGGCAGGGCGCCCTGCTGTGGGGCATCTCCCACGGCCGTCCCAGGGAGGAGGCCGTCCGGCTGATGGGGGGCGTGCTCGCCTCGAAGGGGCTCCAGGTCGGCGAGGACGAGATCGCCGCCTACCACGCCTCGCTCGTCGACGTGGGCGTCATCGGCCTGCCATGAAAGGCCCGCTTCGCGACGCGAACTTCCTCAGGTTCTGGACCGCGGTCACCGTCTCGGGGATCGGGTCCCAGATCACGCTGATGGCCCTGCCGCTGACCGCGCTGGTGGTCCTGCACGCCGACCCCGTGCAGCTCGGCGTGCTGTCCGGCCTGCAGTACGTCCCCGCCGTGGTTGTCCTGCCCTTCGCCGGGGTCGTCGCCGACCACTGGCCGGCCAAGCTGGTCAACGCCGGATGCGACCTGGCCCGCGGGCTGATCCTGCTCACCGTGCCGATCGTCACGGCCACCGGGGTGCTGAGCCTCAACTGGCTGTACGGCCTGGGCCTGGCCATGGGCGTGTTCAAGGCCCTCGGCGACGTGGCGCACCACTCCATGCTTCCCAGGATCGTCAGCGAGGAGCAGCTCGTCCCCGGCAACGCCGCGGTCAGCACGAGCTACTCCGTCGTCGACGTGACGGGCCCCGGGCTCGCGGGACTGCTCGTCCAACTGCTCGGCGCGCCGTACGCCATCCTCGTGGACGCGGTCTCCTACCTGCTGTCCGCCTCGTTGCTGGCCACGCTCAAGCTCAGGTTCTCCGGGCGGAAGGGGCCGCAGCGGCTGCGCTGGGGGACGGCGATCACCGAGGGGTTCCGCTACTTCTTCCGGGACCGCCGGGTGCTCGCCTTCGGGGTGGCCAGCGGGCTCGGCAACATCTGCATCCAGGCGTTCGAAGTGACGATCATCATCTACGTGGTCCAGTCGCTCGCGCTGACGCCCGCGCTGCTCGGGGTCGTCGTGGCGGCCGGGGCCGTGGGAGGGATCGCGGGCTCCGCCTTCGCGGCCTACGTGCACAGCCGCTTCCCCGCGGGGCCGACCATCTTCGCGGCCCAGTTCATGAGCGGGGTCGGGGTGATGGCGGCGGCCTCGGCCACGCTTCTCGACGGTACGGCGGCGCGCGTCGCCGTGCTGGTCGCGTGCATGTTCGTCAGCACGTTCGCGCTGGCCGTCTACAACGTCCACGCCATCAGCGCCAGGCAGGCGATCGTCCGTCCCGAGTTGATGGGGCGGGTGACGGCGAGCTACCGGCTGATCTCGCACGGGGCCATCCCCCTCGGGGCGCTGGCCGGGGGCATCGCGGCGCAGTCCCTCGGCACCGCGACCACCGTCTTCCTCACCGGGACCGTCCAGGCGCTGCTGCCGGTCGCGTTCCTGCTCACCTCGTTCGGGATCATCTACCGCAACCCGGGCCTCGTGCGGGCCTCGGAGGGTCAGGCCTGACGGGGTGGGGCCGTGGAATGCCGTACGACCAGGGAGCTGCGCAGCGCGACGGGGCGCGGCTCCCTGGCGGCGAGCCGGTCGTGCAGCGCCTGGGCACCAGCCGCCCCCAGCTCCGTGACCGGGATGTTCACCGTCGTCAGCGTCGGGTGCAGGACGTCGCTGATCGGCAGGTTGTTGTAGCCGATCACCGACAGGTCGTTCGGGATGTCGAGCCCGAGGCTGCGGGCGACGCTGAAGACCACGACCGCGAGGTTGTCGTCCTCGCAGACGACCGCCGTCGGGGGCGGGTCGGAACGCAGCAGCTCAAGGGCCGCCCGGTGGGCGTCAACGGGGTCGAAGGTCGTGCCCGCAACCGTGAGGGTCGCCCCCGCGCGGTGCCTGACCACCGCGCGCAGGGAGCGCAGGCGGGTCGTGAACATCCAGGCGCCGCGCCGTTCCACGTGCAGGTAGCCGATCCTGTGGTGGCCGAGGTCCAGCAGGTGCCGGGCGGCCTCGCGGCTGCCGACGGCGATGTCCACGTTCACCGCGTCCGGGTAGAGCCGGGGGTCGCAGTCCAGCGGCACCAGCGGCATGACGCCCTGCGGCCGGATGCTCTCGGTGCCCACGGCGCCGTAGACGAGCATCCCGTCGATGGCCTGCTGCGGTATCGGCAGCAGCCGCTCGTGCCTGTCGGTTCCCATGGGATACACCAGGACGCTCGTGTCGTACTGGTTGGCGACCTGGGTCGCTCCCACGTGGAGGTTGGCGAAGAACACGTTCGTGATCGCCGGGACGATCAGCAGCACCGTGCCGGTGCGCTCAAGGCGCAGGCTCCGTGCCGCCAGGTCCGGCTGGTAGTCCATCTCCTCGGTGATCCGCCTGATCCTGTCCGCCGTCTCCGCGGAGACCCGGCCCGGCCACTTCCCGGTCAGGACGAGGGACACCGTCGACTGCGAGACCCCGGCCGCCTGGGCCACATCCCTGCTGGTGATGCGCGCTTTCACCGGCCTCAGCATGTCCAATCACCCTGTGTGTTCGTCATGGGGCACAGACGGGCATTGCCCCCGTGCGCCGCTGCCACTCGATGCTCTGCGATCCGATGTGAGGACAAGTATTCCATCCCGGCATTCCCCATCGGATCGAGGGGGAACACGGGGGATGCCGTCACCCGTCGCGGCCGGGGTCGAGGAGACCGGCCTCGGCGAACGCCTCTCTGGTCGCGCCGTCGTCCAGCGCCCCCGCCTCCTCGAAGTAGCGCACGACGGTCCTGGCCCGCGACGCCGTGTCCCGGGGTGTCCACGCGACCGAGAGCGACTCGGCGGCGACGGTCCTGGCCTGATCGCGCGACAGTCCGGCGGCGCGGGCGACCACGGCCGCCGCCTCGCGGTCGGGCTCGACGAACGCCGCGACGATCGCGGGCAGCAGGGGGCCGACGCAGGCGCGTTCCGTGGCGCTCAGCGCGGGCCAGAGCCGCCGGAGCAGGTCACGGAAGTACGCGTGGTGCCTGCCCTCGTCCTCGGCGTGGTCACGCACCAGGTCGCGCACGGCCCCCGGCAGCCTGCGGTCCCTGGGGAGGTCGGTCAGGACCGTCGAGATGAGCGTCTCGCTGACGACCGCGAACAGCAGCCGCTCCAGCCCCCTGACCCGGGGATCGAGGCGGCGCCGTACGGCATCGAGACGATGGAGGAAGGCCGGGGTGCCCGCGTCCGTCCAGGCCACCCCTGAGCGCGTCTCCACCTGTCTGATCAGGTCGTAGGAGAGCTGGGCGTGCCAGGCCTCGTCCGTCACGATCTTGTAGGCGTCGGCGCGCATCCGCTCGGGGAGGTCGAGCCCGGAGCGTCCCCTGGCGATCCTGGCGGCCACGGGGATGATCGCGAGCTGTTCCAGCTCGACCGTGAAGTGCAGGTAGTGGTAGAGGTGCTGGGCGAGGGCGTCATGGACCGCCCGCCCGCCCCGTTCGGCGACCAGGGGGTGGCGCAGGACGGGAACGAGTTCCGGGGGGAAATACAGCACGTCCGGCGCCGGAAGGTCCAGGACGGGCTGCGGCTTGACCCTGACGGCCGCCCGCTCGTCCCAGCGCTCGAAACGGCTGCCGTACTCCTCCGGCGAGTCCTTCATCGCAACCGCACGAGCCCGCCGTCGGCCAGCGCCGTCATGGTCTCCAGCGTGTCCCGCAACGCGGTCTCGGGATCGACCGCGTACTCACCGGCGAGCAGCCCGGCCAGCTCGCGCAGCGACCTGCGGCCGTCCACGCGCTTCCACAGGAACCCGGCCGTCTCGGAGAGTTCGAAGACACTCTCACCCCAGGCGACGGTGAGCGTGCCGCCGACGTTGCGCACCCGGACGTCGAGCCTGGGCACCGGTACGGCCTCGGCGGATTCGTGGTCCATCAGATCACGACCTCCATGGAGATGCGGCGGCAGGCCAGCACGACGTCCTCGACCCACGCGGACGGGTTCGCCGGGTCGTAGCCCCGCATGGTCTCGATCGCCCAGTACTCCTCGAACGGCATGATGGTCTGCTCGACCTGGCGGAAGCGGCGGGCCCGCCACTTGGCGCTGTGCCCGAACTCCCCGCACGAGACGTGCAGGGCGTTGACCGCGTAGCCGAAGGCGAGCTTGGCCGACAGCACGGCGCTCTCCACGTCTCCCGCCTTGAGCTGCCCCACGGCGTCCTCGACGAAGAGGTCCGACAGGTTGAGCGCGCGGCTGACCAGGATCGAGCGGATCGCCGAGGATTCGAGCCGTGTCCTGCGCCCGGCCAGCCAGGTCTCCCCCGTCACGGCTACGGCGCTGCCGAGCCGTTCGAGGAAGTCCATCTCGTGGGAGGTGAGCAGGTCGGCCACGCTGTGGTTGGTGTCGAACTCCTCCCAGGAGACCTTGGCGAACATCTGGTCCACCTGGGAGTCGGTCCAGTACTCGATGTCCCACCTGACCCCGTCCACGTGGACGACCTCGACGGGGACGTGGTCGGGGGTCAGGGCGACCGGGGCGAGAGCCGTGCTCGGGGCGGTTCTCGGGGCCGCGGAGACGACGTAGACATCGAGGTCGCTGCCCGAGTTGCCCCAGCCCCTCACCAGGGACCCGGCGAGGTAGACCGCCAGGTGGTCCTCGGGCAGCAGCCCGCGCGCGGCCAGTTCGGCCAGGTGCCCGCTCGGATCAACCCGCATGGCTCACGCCTTCCTCGGTCAGTCGCAGCAGTCCTCGTTCGACGGCCTCGGCGACCTGCCGTACCACCTGCTCCGGGGACCGGCCGGTCAGCTCGGCGATGCCCGCGACCGAGCGGACGCCGTCAACGGAACGCAGCAGGTCGAGCCAGTCGTCGTCCCGCTCCAGCACGTACTGGACGGCGCCGTCCAGGGCGACGTACCAGGTTCCCTCGGTCATGGCGTCGGCGAGTAGGAGGAACCCGTCGGCCGTGGTGGGCACCGACCCCACCTCGACGGAGGGCGCGCAGCCGAGGATCTCCTCCGTCCGCTCCCGGTCCCCGGGGTCGAGGGCGACGGGGACGGAACCTGCCGACATGTTCACCACGGGCGGGGGAAGGTCGGCGACCATCTGGGCCAGCAGCCCCAGGTTCACCAGGCGCAGCAGGATCTCGACCTGGGCCAGGTCGCTCCGCTCGGTCAGCGACCCCAGCAGTCCTCGTACGGCGGGGCCGTCCAGCACCCCGGACGCGCCCGGCGCCGCCAGGGCCTCCTCGACGAGCGCGGCCCCGTCCCGGCGCAGCATCCGCAGGAAGAGCCAGTGGGTGTGATGCTGGCCCTCGCCGTAGAAGAAGGGGACCTTCTCCCGGCCGGTGATCCTGTCGGGCAGCACGCCCCGCATGCTCTCCCGCAGGATCGTCTTGTCCCACAGCAGCCGTTTCCTACGGCTCGGCGGGACGGAGACGACCAGCTCGACGAGCCGGTGGTCGAGGAAGGGCACCCGGGCCTCGATGCCGCTGCCCGCGGCCGTACGGTCCTCGTGCCAGCAGTTGTACTGCTGGATCTTGCTGTACTCGCCCGCCAGGTAGGCCCGGTAGGGGTCCTCCCGCACGCCGAGCACGTCCCTGGCGAGCAGGGGCACCTCGGTCCGCGTCCACCAGGGCGCCAGGTCGGGCCTGGTCCGCAGGGCGCCCGCGCACGCCATGGTGTCGAGGGTGGCGACGAAGTCGTCCCAGCCGCCGCCCCCGCTGTAGTCCGCCGAGTAGCCGCCGTTGAACTCGTCACTGGCGGCCCCCAGGAGCATGCCGCGCAGTTCGGGCCTGGCCTGTTTGGCGTAGCGGTGCAGCTCGTGCTTGTAGTACTGCTCGGGGCCGCACTGCGGGTGCTCCATCAGCCACAGCAGCCGTTTCCACTCCTGCGGGGAGGGGACGCGCTCCGCCTCGAAGCACACCTGGTGGTTGGGCAGCCCGAGCTTCCCGGCGAGCCAGGAGGCGTGCTCGGCGTCGCCGTTGCGGTAGGTGCTCGCCGACAGCACGGTGAAGGTGTGCAGCCGTCCCGCGTACGGCGTGGCCAGCGCGGCGACGGCAGCGGAGTCAACGCCGCCGCTGAGGAAGAGCCCGAGTTCGGCGTCGGCGGTGGCGCACTCGGCCACGGACTCGGCGAGCAGCTCGCCGTAGCGCCGGACGAACTCCTCCTCCGAGGCGTCCGTGTCGGCCGTCGGCAGCGACCAGTAGCGGTGCTCCCTGGTCGTCCCGTCCGCCAGGTCGATCTGCACGATCCGGCCCGCGGGGACGCACTCGATCCCGCCGAACCAGGTGCTCGGCGTCTCGGCCCGGTGCGGGTACGGCGCGGCGCTGAGCATGGGGTGGGTGAGCGCCTGTTCCCAGTCCAGGGTCCGCGGCGTCGCCGGGTCGGCGAACAGCGCCTTGATCTCCGAGGCGAACACGATGCGACGGCCGTCACGGTGGTAGTAGAGCGGTTTGATCCCGAACCGGTCGCGGGCCAGGACGAGCCGGTCCCTGCGGCGGTCCCACAGCACGATGGCGAACATGCCGCGGACCTCGTCGAGGAAGGCGTCGCCCCGCTCGCGGTACAGGTGCAGGAGCACCTCGCAGTCGGAGCCTCCCCTGAGCCGGGTGCCCGGGGGCAGTTTGGCGGCCAGCTCACGGTGGTTGTAGACCTCGCCGTTGGCGATCAGGACGAGGTCGCCGTCCTCCGTCGTGAGCGGCTGGCCGCCGCTCTCGGGATCGACCAGGGAGAGCCTGGTGAAGGCGAGGCCGACCGGCCCCTGCCGCAGCAACTCCCGGTCGTCGGGGCCGCGATGGGCGATGATCCGCGCCATCCGTTCCAGGAGGGCGTCTGTCGTGGCGTCCGTATGGCCGCCGTCGATACGGGCCAGACCTGCCAGGCCGCACATGTACACCTCGGGGGTCGGTCGGGAAAGGTCCTGGTCAGGCGACCACGCGCAGCACCGTGTTGTAGGCGACCTGCCTGGCCTGCGGCTTGACGTACGGCTTGAGGGGCTTCGGGGGCTCTGAGGAGGCCTCTTCCTGAGGTTCCTCGGGCATGGGCTTCGGCCTGACGTAGGGCTTCACGGGACCTCCCGGACTCGGCGGACAGTGGATCGCCACCGTGACCCTAGGTCGCCTCCGTTGGCCGAACAAGGAATTCGGTTCCAGCCGAATGCCCCCACTGACCGGCCAACTTCTCCAGGCCCTCCATGAGGTTGCGGTGCCGGGTCAGCGCCTGGGCGAGGGTGACGGGCCGGTGGCCGACGCCCCGTTCGACGACCAGTTCCCAGGGCAGGCCGCGTTCGGCCGCCAGCCGCGCGAGAGCCTGGACGTCCCCAAGGCTGGAGATCGGGTCACGGTCGCCCTGGATGAGGAGGACGGGACCGCCCTCGGGGGCGGCCAGCCGTACCGGATCGAGGGGGGCGCGCGCGTCCTCGGCGGTCAGGTCGCCGAACCTGCGGGCGAACCAGCTCCGGCAGCGGGGGTCCTCCTCGGTCATCCTGCGCACGTGCCGCACCAGGTCGACCAGGGGCGAGCAGGCGACGACCCCGGCCAGACCGGGCAGGAGCGCGTTGCCGAGCAGCGCGAGGCCGCCGCCGAAGCTGGCGCCGAGCAGGATCGTCCGCTCCCGGGGCACGCCCTTCTGTTCCGCGAACGCCAGGCAGGCCGTCAGGTCCTCCCTGAGGGTCGTCTCCCACGCCCGCCACGCGCGCCGGGTGTGCGCGGGCCCGTAGCCGGACGAGCCCGCGTAGTTGACCGCCAGGACCGCGATCCCGCGTTCCAGGAGTCTCCGGTAGAGGCCGTCATAGCGGAGTTCGTCCCGTTCGACGATCTCCGGGCCGCCGTGCAGGGAGATCACCACGCCCTTCGGCCTGCCTCCCGGCAGGTGGGCGTGGAACGGGGTCGCGCCCTGCCGGCGGTGGCCGTACCCGGCGCCCCCGCCGAGCGGCGGGACCTCTCCCGGGGCGGTGCGCGTGGTGCCGTCCGGTGCCAGCCAGGCCCACACGCTGCCGTTCACCACCGAGGTCAGGTGCAGCCCGACGCCGCCGCTGTGCGCGGAGCAGACCCGCACCCGCCCCGGCGGCAGCGGTACGGCCCGCAGCGCCCCGCCCGCGCGATCGACGACCACCAGCCGGTCGGCTCCTTCGGAGGTGACGACCATGGCGATCGTGTCCGTGCCCGGTCCGAGGAAGCGCGCGTCGACAAGCTCTCCCTCAGGCCGGGGCTCGTCGGTGACGACGTCGGTGCCGGGCCGCCACGTCACCGGCCTGCCGTCGCGGTCGAGAAGCGCGAGGCCGTCCCTGACGTCGAGCCAGCGTCCCGCGACCCGTCGCTCCACGGGCTCCACGGCGTCCGGCTCCAGGGGCCACACGTGCAGCACCGGCCGGTCGGGGGCGTCGTAGAGCTGGGTCACGGCCAGGTTCAGGCCGCCGTCCACGTGCACCGGCGACTCGTTGGGCCATCGGTTGGGGTGGATTCGTCCGGTTCCCCCGGGGAACGTCTCAAGGATCGCCTGGGCGCCCGTGTCGGTCTCCACGACCAGCGCGACGCCCCGGGTCCCGCCGACGGAACGGCCCGGCAGGGCGTCCAACGGCGTCCATCCCCGCGAGGCCGCCCCTTCGAGGGGAGCCTCCCACGCGACCTGGTCGCCGCGCAGGGGCCGTTGGACGGCCCGCAGCGTCGTGCCGTCCCGGGTGACCGAGAGGAAGGCGGCCTCGTCCCCGGTGAAGACCGTGACGTCGGCCCCGTCGTCGATCCTGCGCGCCGTACCGTCCGGGCCGGTGAGCAGCACGCCCTTGTCGTCCTGGTCGGCCAGCACCGGGCCGCCCACCCAGTCGAGCAGCTCGACGTGCCCCTCGGTGAAGACGGTCTCCACCTCGCGCGGGCCGTTCACCACCGCGTGTTGCCCTTCCAGTTCCCGGCGAGCCCGTCGATCTGCTCCCTGAGCACGTCGGCGTGGCCGGTGTGCCGGGCCGTGTCCTCGATGAGGTGGGTCAGCACCCAGCGCAGGGTCGGCGTGGCCGGGGCGGTCGGGCGCAGCGTGCGCACGCCCGGGGTGTCCAGGGACGCGCAGGCGTCGATGACGGCGTCGGAGCGCTCCGCGGCGGCGAGGTATGCGGCGATCACCTCCTCTGCCGTCTCGCCGGGCCGTACCTCCTGGTCGCACAGCTCAGAGGGCAGGTCGACGCCCGCGTAGGCCCAGCTCACCCAGCCGAGCTCCATCACCGTCAGGTGCTTGAGCAGCGCGAGCAGGCTCTTGCCCGAGGGGACGAGCTCCTTCGCGGCCTGCTCGTCGTTCACGCCCGTCGTCTTGGCGATCACGGACTCCCGCAGGTAGCGCAGGAAGGCGTGCAGCGTGGTCTTCTCGTCGGCGATCAGGGACGGTGTCATCGGTGGCATGCGGTGGTCCTTCCTGGAACAGGCGTCAGGCGGCCGGGTGCACGGTCTCGTTGTCGAGATACTCCAGTAATGCCCGGCCCGACCGGTTCAGCTCGTACATCACACGTACACCGATTCGATGCCTTTGCACCACGCCCGCGGCGACCAACGCCGTGAGGTGTTCCGAGACCGTGCTCGCCGCCAGGCCAAGGGTTGTGGCGAGCACCGAGGTCGTGGTGGGAACCGCCAGCGCCCTGACGATGGCGGCCCTGCCGCGTCCCACCAGGATCGCCAGCCGGTCACCGCGCTCCGGCTCGGCGTCCTGCCTGACCGCCCCCGAGGCCCGCCCCCCGGCCAGTACGGCGGAGCCGCGCGCCTGGTAGGCGACCGCCACCTCGTCCTCGCCGTGCGAACCGGTGACGCACAGCGGCGTGCCCCTGGCGAAGAGCAGCGGGACCAGAACCAGCCTGCGCGCGCGCCGTACCTCACGCCGGGAGGGCGAGGAGTCGTTGAGGCTCAGGGTCGGCCGGTCCCAGCGCAGCCGCCCGCCGAGCCTGCCGAGCACGGCCTCACCGCCCGCGGTGGCCAGCACCCTGGCCTGGAGCAGCACCTCCTGGTCGAGGACGGGCCGCATGGCCGACCAGTACGGCGCGACCGTGGCCGTCCAGTAGTCCTGGATCAGGTCCGCGTACCGGTCGAGCGCCTCCCCCGGCTCCTTCGCGAACCGGGCGAACGGCTCCGGCGTCCCCGACGGATACCGGCGGGCCAGCTCCTGCCTGACCGTCTCCTCGGGTACGGCCCGCAGCGCGTCGAGTTCCTCGTCGATCCCGGCCGCCGTGGGCGGCGGAACCGGCGTGAGGAAGGCGGGCAGCGGGAGCCCGACCCCGGCGAACCACGCCAGCGCCTCGCCCCCGCGTCCCCTGCCGAGCGCCTGTCTGGCGTTCCTGGCCCACACGGTGTACGGCCACGGGCACGCGTCCCGCCTGCTGAGCAGCGACAGGCTCGCGACCGTCTCCCACAGCGGGCTGATCCCGATCCGCAGGTTGCCGAGTACGGCCTCGCCCACGTCGACCTCGATCATCAGCCCACGACCATGGCCTGGTCGGACGACCTCCACAGGTCCTTCTCGTCGCCGCGCCACCACCAGTCGTCCAGCCCCTGCCCGCGTCCCGCCGCGACCACCGGGGTCGCGCAGCGACGCTCGACCTCGGCGAGGTAGGCCGCGATGTACGGCGCCTCAGAACCCCCGGACGCGGTGGCGACGTCCTCGGCGCTCCACCCCGGGACCATCCGTACGGCGGGGTTCCTGTCCTCGTCGTAGAGCCCGATCGACGGGAAGCCCGCGAGCACGTCGAACTTGGTCATCACGATCCCGTCCGCCTGGTTGAGCCGGCAGGCGGCGCGCAGCCAGCCGACGTCGAGCCAGCCGGTGTCACGCATCAGGTCGGTCGCCCGGTCGAGTTCCTCCCCGCGTTCCTGCAGCTCGGCGTTGAGCTCGCCGTACAGCCGGGAGGGCAGTTCACCGCCGCCGACCTTGGTGACGTAGGCCGGGGTGACCAGCAGGACGCTCGCGATGTCCCTCGGGCCGACGCCCAGGCCGGTGAGGACCGCCCCGACCGTGGTGTTGCTGGAGGTCACGTAGGGGTAGTCGCCGTGGTCGAGGTCCAGCCTGCTGCCCTGCGCCCCCTCGGCCACCACCCGCGCCCCGGCGTCGAGCCGGTCACGCAGGTAGGTGACCTCGTCGACGCAGCAGCCGCCGAGCAGGTCGGCGAACTCCTCGGCGACGGGCCGCAGGTCGGCGGGCAGCCGGTCCCCACCGGCCAGCAGGTCCCGCACCCGCAGCCCCGTGCGCGCCGCCTTGTCGCGGTAGGCCAGGCCGACTCCCATCCGGGTGCTGCCCACGCCGCTTCCCGAGCGGTCGGCCTCCCGGTGCTCGGCGGTGATGACGTGCGCCCGCAGCGAGACGCGCAGCCGGTCCGTCACGTCGGGGAAGGCCGCGCGCAGCGCCGCGACCTCGTTCAGCAGCATCCGTGGCTCGATGACACAGCCACCGCCGACGACCCCCACGGCCCCGCTCAGGATGCCGCTGGGCACCATGCGCAGCACCCACGGTTCGGTACGGCCCGGCGCGAGCACCGAGTGGGCGGCGTTCGGCCCACCCTGGAAGCGCGCGCACACGTGGGCGTCCCTGCTGAGGGCCGCCGCGATCTTTCCCTTGCCCTCGTCACCCCAGTGGGCCCCGAGTACGGCGAGCACCGGCATCTCGTCCCCCCTCAGACCGCGGCCGACGACAGGCCGGAGATGAACGAGGGGTTGCCGAGCAGGCGGGTGGCCCGGGAGTTCTGGTTGTGCAGCTCCCGGTAGAACTCCTCGTCGAGCCGCACGACCTCCGGGGAGTAGAACATCCAGGAGATGATGTCGCGGTACTTGAAGCCGATCCTGGTGAGCTGCACCCGGTCCCCGGGCAGGCGGGTGAGCAGGCCGAGTTCCTCGGCGGCGAGCAGGACGGGCTCGAACAGGTGGGCGTGCTCGCGGTAGCCGTACCGGTCGAGATCGCGCAGGTTGAGGTCGAACAGGTCGAGGGCGAGCCGCTTGCGGATGCGCTCGACGTCGTCGTAGACGAACCCGGCCCTGGGGGCGAGCACCCCGGCGTTGGCGCCCCTGATGTAGTCGCCGACCTCGGCGAGGTTGGGGTTGGCGCTGCCGCCGACGATGTAGTCCACGGTGTTGGTGTAGGTCCGCGCCCCCGAGCCGAGGCCGAGCACGGGGACGCCGTGGAACTGCAGGACCTTCTGGACGTAGCCCCCGCGTCCCGGCTTCTTGTAGCGGACGTTGGACTCCTGGACGTACCCGGCCGAAAGGAGCTTCTCCTGCGCGTAGTCGTAGCGCTCGTACAGGGCGCCGTTGCGCATGTAGCGGTATCTCCCGGTCTTGGAGAACCAGGCGTCCGGGCGGATCGTCAGGAAGTAGGTGCTGATCGTCTCCGGGGCCAGCTCGACGAGTTCGTCGACCGACTCACGCCAGGACTGGTCGTCCTGCCCGGCGAATCCCATGATCAGGTCGGTGCTGAGGTTGGCCAGCTCCGTCGTCTTGACGATCTCGATGGCCTTGCGGACCGTGCGCTCGTTGGCCTGGCCGCGCCCGGCCTCGCGGATCTCCTGCGGCCTCAGGGACTGGATTCCCATGTTGACCCTGGTCAGGCCGCGTGCGATGAGGTGGCGCAGGGTGTCGGGGCGGTCGACGATCGAGTCGGGCGTCGCCTCGACCGCCACCTCCTCCGTGGTGCTGCGCCAGTTGGGGTAGACCTCGGTCAGCGTGTCGAAGATCTGGTCGAAGTTGCGGCGGTGCAACAGGCTCGGCGTCCCTCCGCCGATGTAGACCGTCCGTAATCGCCGGTCACGGATGACGGGGGCGTGCCGCCTGATGTCCGCGCACAGCGCCTCGGTGTAGGCGTCGTACACGTCCGCGTCCTCGGAGATGACGGTGTACAGGTTGCAGAATCCGCATTTGTACCTGCAGAAGGGAACGTGCAGGTAGAGGTTGAGTTCACGGGTCGGCGAGTGACTCAGGTCCTCTTCCCAGATGGCCTCGACGGCCCTTTCCGGATCCAGGGGTCGATAGGAGGAACGCACCGGATAGCAGTAGACGAAGGGAGGGATGGCCCCACCGTCGATGGACCGCTGGAGTTCAGATTTGGTGGACATCTGTGCTCACTCCCAGCTGCAGCGTTATGGGTGGGAGGCCCGCCTTTTCGCATGGCCAAAGCACCCAATAGCCCACAAACAGGCTTACAAGTGAGCTTCATCATACGTATGACTTTGGTAGTGTCAAGGATCTACAGTTAAGAAGGTTTACCGTTCATTTGGGCCGGTACGACCGGCCCTCCCGACAAGCTTGAGGCTCTGACCTGCTGGAATGTGGAAGGCCTCTCGCGGGGCTTGTCCCGGAGCCTCGCCCTCATACTTAATACGTATGATCTGAGTACTTCTGGATCCCGCGTGGGACGTGGGACCGCCGAGACCGCCCGAATGGATTCGCATGTCACGCTCCGACGTGAGCCCCACCTTCAACCGTCCCTCCGTCGAGCAGGCTGAGCTGGTCGTGCTCGACTACGGCTCGCAGTACAGCCTCCTGATCGCCCGCCGGATCCGTGAGCTGGGCGTGTACTGCGAACTGATGCCCGCGACCGCCGACGTCTCGGAGATCGCCGCGCGCAAGCCACGCGGCATCGTCCTGTCCGGCGGCCCGCACAGCGTCTACGACGACGGCGCCGCCGGACTGCCCGAGGGCCTCCTCGACCTGGGCATTCCCGTCCTCGGCATCTGCTACGGCGCCCAGTTGCTCGCCCACTCCCTCGGCGGCAAGGTGGCCTCCGCCCCGAGCCGGGAGTTTGGCCGGGCCGAGGTCCTCGTCGAGGGCGAGTCCCCCCTGCTCAACGGCGTGGAGTCGCGCTCCGTGGCGTGGATGAGCCACACCGACCACATCGTCGAGGTGCCGCCCGGCTTCGAGGTGTTCGCGCGCAGCGGTGACGGCCTGGTCGCCGTCATCGGCGACGGCGCCATGTTCTGGGGCGTGCAGTTCCACCCCGAGGTCGCGCACACCGCCTTCGGCCGCGACCTGCTGCGCAACTTCGCGCTCGACCTGTGCGGCTGTGCGGGCGACTGGTCCGCCACCTCGTTCATCGAGAACACCGTCGAGTGGCTGCGCACCCGGATCGGCGACCGGCGCGTCATCTGCGCCCTGTCGGGCGGCGTCGACTCGGGCGTCGCCGCCGCGCTGGTCTCACGGGCCGTCGGCTCCCAGTTGACCTGCGTGTTCGTCGACAACGGACTGCTGCGGCTCGGCGAGGCCGAACAGTGCATGGACGTCTTCGCCCGCCACCTGCACATGCGCGTCGTCAAGGTGGACGCCACGGACAAGTTCCTCGGCGCCCTCGAAGGCGTTGTCGATCCCGAGGAGAAGCGCCGCAGGATCGGCCGCAGCTTCATGGAGGTCTTCGAGGAGGTCGCGCCCACCCTCGGCGACGCCGACTTCTTCGCCCAGGGCACCACCTACCCGGACGTCATCGAGAGCGCGGGCGACTCCAAGCGCCACTCCTCCGCCGCCGCGAAGATCAAGACGCACCACAACGTGGGCGGGCTGCCCGACACCATGCGCCTTGAGCTGCTGGACCCGCTGTCGTTCCTGTTCAAGGACGAGGTCCGCGAGGTCGGGCGCAGCCTCGGCCTGCCCGAGGAGATCGTCGACCGCCACCCCTTCCCCGGCCCCGGCCTCGCCGTACGGATGACCGGCGCGGTGACCAGGGAGCGGCTGGAACGGCTGCGCCGGGCCGACCACATCTTCATCTCCGAACTGCGCGCGGCCGGTCTCTACAAGCACACCGCGCAGGCGCTGGCCGTCCTCACCTCGGAGCGGACGGTCGGCGTGCTCGGCGACGCCCGGACCTACGAGGACGTCCTGGCCCTGCGCGCCGTGGACACCGAGGACTGGATGACGGCCGACTGGTCGCGCTTCTCCCACGACTTCCTGGCGACGGTGAGCAACCGCATCGTCAACGAGGTGCCGGGGATCAGCCGCGTGGTCTACGACATCACCAGCAAGCCCCCGGCGACCGTGGAGTGGGAGTGACTCCCACTGTGGAGGCGCACGTTTCAGGCCGTGGGGCTCCCTCGGGCCGTGGGGTTTCCTCGGGTCGTGAGGCTTTTCCCAGGGTGCACGTTTCAGGCCGTGGGGTTTCCCGCCGGGCGCACGCGTCCCAGGGCCGTGAGTTTTCCCGCCGGACGTACGACTCCCCGGGGAGGAAGCGGTGACGGCCCCCCGGCGGGTGTGTGTGACCGGTGCCGCCAGCGGCATCGGTCACGCCGCAGCCGACGCCTTCCTCGCCAACGGCCACCACGTCGCCCTGGTCGACCGTGACGAGAGCGCCCTCACCGAGGCCGTGGAACGGCTGACCGCCGAACACGGCCCCGGCCGTGCCCTGCCGTACGTCGTGGACATCGCCGTGGCCGGGCAGGTGGAGAGCCTCTTCGCCCGGCTCGCGGAGGACGGGGGGCTCGACACCCTCATCCTGGCGGCGGGCGTCACCAGCGACGGGTTCGTCTCCGACATGTCGGAACACGACTGGTCCTACATCCTGGGCGTCAACCTCACCGGTTCCTTCCTGTGCCTGAAGGGGGCGGCGCCGCTGCTGCGCCGCTCCTCCCGGGGCTCGGTCGTCGCGGTCGGCTCGGTCTCGGCCCACGTGGTCGGCGCGGGCGGCGGGTGTGCCGCCTACGAGGCGTCCAAGGCGGGCCTGGTGCAGCTCGTGCGCGCCTTCGCCGTGGAGAACGCCCCGTACGGCGTGCGCGCCAACGTCGTGAGCCCGGGACGGACCGCGACCCGGCTCGGTGAGAACACCCGAAGGCTCGCCGAGACCGTCTACACCTCCGCCGACGGCCCCCGGCGGGAGCGGCACTCGTTCGGGGCGCCGCTGCGCTTCGAGGGACGCCCCGAGGAGATCGCCGGAGCCATCCACTTCCTCGCCGGTGACGACGCCCGCTTCATCACCGGCACCGAGTTACTCGTGGACGGCGGCTACACCGCCATCTGACCCACCCATCGCCACCGACGCAGCCCTGAACCCACCTTGACCATCATCGGCTCTGGAGTCCCCGCCTCACCCAGGAGCCAGACCGCTGGTGGTCCCCGAGCCGACTCACTGTCGACCCCGGAGCTGACCCGTCATCGGCCCCGAAGCTGTACCGTCATCTGCCCAAGAGAGGACCCCGAGAGGATCCCGGCCATGTCCCTTCCCCTTTACGAACACGACCTTCCCGGCACGCTGATCGCCTTCTGCGGCATGGACGGCAGCGGGAAGACCAGCCTCATCGAGGGGCTCTCCAAGCGGCTGACCTCACGTGGCGCGGAACCGGTCGTGACCATGCAGCCGTCGCGCTACGCCCGGGAATCTCCGCTGTTCATCCGCTACATCTACCACCCCGAGGAGCGGCACCAGGTCGACTACCGCGCCCTCATCTGCCTGCTGACCAGCGACCGGCTGCAGAACATCCACGAGGTGGTGCTGCCCGCGCTCCGCGAGGGACGCACGGTCATCACCGACAGGTACGTCTTCACGGCGCTGGCGCAGATGAGGGCACGCGGTCTCGCCAACGAGGAGTGGTTCTTCGAGATCTGCAAGCACGTGCCCAGGCCGGATCTGACGCTGCTGTGCGACCCGGGTTTCCAGGTGTCGCAGGCCCGGGTCGGGCGCCGCACCGACTGGCGCGACTCCTACATCGAGGCCGACCACGACCAGCAGCTCTACATGAACTACCAGATCGTCGCCGACGAGGAGGGACTTGTCCGTTTCGACACGAACCTTCCCGTCGAGGAGAGCCTGGAAGCGCTGTACGCCGTGGTCAACGACCGCCTCCCCGGCCTCCTCACCTGACCCTTCGCATCAGAGAAGGGATGGCCGTTTCCGGTACGGCCTGGCACAGCCCGGCATAGCATCGCGCCATGGACGATCAGGACCCCTGGGGTACCGCGCTCACCGGTGTTCCGGATTCGGTAATCGAGCTGGCCATGCTCTGTGAGACCTTCTCCACCCGGGTGGCGGCGCTGGCCGACGAACTCGCCAAGGCCGACCTGAGCGGCGACGATCTGGTCCTCATCAACGCCTGCCTGCGCAAGGCCGCCAGTTCGAGCTGGCTGGTCGGCGCGGTAACCTTCGGCCTGGAGCGCAGGGCCCCCGAGGGCAGGTGCCCGCACTTCAACGTCGTCACCACCGCCGAGTGGATCAGGCTGTTCCACGGTGACGAGAGCGCCCGGATGGAAAGTTACGAGTGCGACCTGGAGGCGGGTCACCCCGGCCCGCACGTGTCGCCCGTGTTCCAGGTCCGGTACGCCCCCCAGCCGGTGTGGATCCGCTGGAGCGGTCGCGACCGTGAGCTGGTCGAGCTGACGTCCTGCCCCATCGACCGGATAGGCGCGGACCCGAACGGCGTCGACGACGAGGCGTGCGGCCTGCCCGAAGGGCACGTCGGCAGGCACTGGTACGGCGACAACTGACCGGTCGGGATCCGGCCCGTGCTCCTTCTCCTTCGACGACTCGGACGGCCTGGGGTGAGCCCCGGGGGCAGGCTCAGTGGACGGGTTCGGGGACGGGCTGCCTCTCCTCTGACTGGTCGAACTGGGTGCGGTGGAGCTCCTCATAGCGGCCACCCGCGGCGAGGAGCTCGGTGTGGGTGCCGCGCTCCACGACCCGGCCGTTCTCGATCACGAGGATGAGGTCCGCGGCCCGGACTGTGGAGAGCCGGTGGGCGATCACCACCGAGGTCCGTCCGGCGAGCGCCTCCCCCAGGGCCTCCTGCACGGCGGCCTCCGAGGTGGAGTCGAGGTGGGCGGTCGCCTCGTCGAGGATGACGACCCGGGGACGGGCGAGCAGCAGCCTGGCGATCGTCAGGCGCTGACGCTCACCACCGGACAGCCGGTATCCCCGCTCACCCACGACCGTGTCCAGCCCGTCGGGCAGCGCGGAGACGAGGTCGGCGAGACGGGCCCGCCGCAGCACCTCCCACAGGTCCTCCTCCGTGGCCTCCGGCCTGGCCAGCAGGAGGTTGGCGCGGACGGACTCGTGGAACAGGTGGCCGTCCTGCGTCACCATGCCGAGCGTCTCGCGCACCGACTCCGCGCTCAGGTCGCGGACGTCCACGCCGGACAGGCGCACCGCGCCGCTGTCGACGTCGTAGAGGCGGGTCGCGAGCTGCGCGATCGTCGACTTGCCCGCCCCTGAGGAGCCGACCAGCGCGACCATCTGCCCCGGCTCCGCGCGGAAGGACACCCCGTGCAGCACCTCGACGCCCCCGCGGGTGTCGAGGGTCGAGACCTCCTCAAGGGAGGCGAGCGACACCTTGTCGGCCGAGGGGTAGGCGAAGCCGACCCCGTCGAACTCGACGGAGACCGGCCCCTCGGGCACCGCCCTCGCGTCCGGGGCGTCGGCGATGAGAGGCTTGAGGTCGAGCACCTCGAAGACCCGCTCGAAGCTCACCAGCGCGCTCATCACCTCGACCCGCGCGCTGGCCAGGGAGGTCAGCGGGGCGTAGAGCCGGGTGAGCAGCAGCGCCATCGCCACGACCGCGCCCGGTTCGAGCTGCCCGCGCAGCGCGTAGAACCCGCCGAGACCGTAGACCACGGCCAGGGCGAGCGCGGAGACCAGCACGAGCGCGGTGACGAACACCGACTGGGACATGGCCGTGCGCACGCCGATGTCACGCACCCGCCTGGCCCGCGCCTCGAACTCCGCCGACTCGCGCAGGGGCTTGCCGAAGAGCTTCACGAGCGTGGCTCCCGGCGCGGAGAAGCGCTCGGTCATCTGGGTCGTCATCGCGGCGTTGTGGTCGGCCGACTCGCGTTCGAGCTTGGCCAGACGGGTGCCCATCCGGCGGGCGGGCAGCACGAAGACCGGCAGCAGGAGCAGGGCGAGCAGGGTGATCTGCCAGGAGGTCCCGATCATCACGACGAGCGTGAGCACGAGCGTCACGAGGTTGCCGACCACGCCGGAGAGGGTGTCGCTGAAGGCCCGCTGCGCGCCGATGACGTCGTTGTTCAGCCTGCTGACCAGCGCGCCGGTGCGCGTGCGGGTGAAGAAGGCGATCGGCATGCGCTGCACGTGGTCGAACACGGTGGTCCGCAGGTCGAGGATCAGGCCCTCGCCGATGTTCGCCGACAGCCAGCGCGTGACCAGCCCGAGCCCTGCCTCGGCGACCGCGATGACGGCGATGAGGGAGGCCAGGAGCACGACGACGCCGAGGTCGGAACCCTGGACGATCGCGTTGACGACCCGGCCCGCGAGCACGGGGGTGGCGACGGCGAGGACCGCCGTCGCGATGCTGAGCAGCAGGAACCACGTCAGGAACCGGCGGTGCGGTCTGGCGAAGGAGCCGATGCGCCGCAACGTCGCCAGGGAGAAGGGTCTGCGCTCCTCCTGGGCGTGCATCGCGTGGTACATCGACGTCCACGCGGTGACTTCCATGTCCACGTTCGTCTCCGGGGGGGCCGACGGCCTTCCGGCCGTTCTTCGAACAGATTTACGACACCCAGAGGTTCTCATTCGCCACCGACAAAATCGCGTACGGCCATCCCCCGCGCGAACACGGAGTGCGACCACCCCCTGAGCATCTCCCTGAACCGTAGGACCTCAACCAAAGTTCAGGTCAACCATGTCCCCCAACACCCGACAAACCGTGAAATGTGTCACGAACCACCCAAGAAAAGCGACATAAGGTATAAAAAGGTATAGATAGCCCCAAGGGTCCCGCGCAGGCGGACGTTCAGGTGACCGCGAAGAGCAGGTCCCGCTCCGCCGACCAGATCCCCCCACAATCAGGCCCGCAGGGAGCCAGAGCAAACCCACAGGAAGCCGGAAAGCCGCCGCATGAGTCATGACAGCAACGCACACGTCGTCGTCGAGATCGACCTCACGCTTGAGGAGGCCCGTCGCCGGGCCGCGGTCATGGAGGCCCTGGGGGACGACTGGGACCCGATCGCGGTGATGCAGGGCGAGGAGGAGGCCTACGACCTGCTCTACTCGAACCTCGACGAGCGGCAGCAGGAGATCTACGACGCGCTCGTGGCCGCCGGGGTCCTGCCGTACCGGGGGGCCGGGCATGCTGCCGATTGATCCGCAGGCCGACCTGGGACGCAGGGCGTGGATCCCCTGCCCGGGATGCCGCGACGACAGGGACTGCGCCCCCTGCACCGACGGCCGCAACTGCTCGGACCACTGGCGCTACCTCATCCGCACCACGGGAAGCACGCTCCACCTGCAGTGCCCCGGCTGCACCCACCTGTGGAACCACGAGACCACCTTCGGCGCGGGCGGAACCCGCCCCTTCTGATTCTCAAGGGTTGACAACGCGACCCGGGTGGTCCACCCAGACGACGTCGCCCTCGGGCGTGCTGGTGTAGCCGTATCGGTCGATGTCCGGACAGCCCCAGGAGATCCAGCGCAGGAACGCCTCCTCGGCCTCGCCGTACAGGTCACGATCACCGCTGTAGCGCACCGCCCAGTCACCCACCTCCTCGTCCCAGGCCACGTAGGCGGCCGAGGTGTCGGAGTGTGCCCACAGGACGAACCCGCCGTCGTGCTCGGTGGTGCACGCGACACCGGGCAACATCGCGTTCAGGAAGACGGAGGCGGCCCACTCCCCGGTGATCCGCCGTGGGTCGATCCTGGCCGGGCGCCCGCGCACGTCGTCACCGAGCCCCCGAAGCTCCCCCGGACGCTGGCCGCGCATCATCATGAACGAGCAGCCCGACGCGACACGGCCGACCGCCGTACCGTCGCCCAGGGCACGCAGGGCGACGAACGCGCCGTACCGCCACGTCGGCATCCACGGAAACACGACGGTGCCACCCGGCCGGGTCTGCGCGACCCACGCCGGTGCCGCCCCGGTCGCGCCGACGGTGACATGCACGGCGTCGTACGGCTGACCGCCGGGAAAGCCCAGCGTGCCGTCCCCGTGAACCAACCGGACGTCGTCGTGACCGGCCCGCGTCAGGTTGTCCCGTGCCTGCCGGTGGACGTCGAGGTCGATCTCGACGCTGGTGACCCGGCCGTCGCCGACGAAGCCGTGGATGAGCGCCGCCGTCCAGCCGGTTCCGGTGCCGATCTCCAGCACGTCGTCGTCGGCGTGCAGGCCGAGGAGCCCGAGTTCGGCGGCCACGATCGTGGGCATGGAGCTTGAGGAACTGTAGAGGCCGTCCCCCTCGCTCAGGGATGTCGCCCCGTCGTCGATCTGGGTGACGATCGAGATGTCGCTGTAGACGGCCTTCTCCCAGGCCGAGGCGTCCGTGTCCCGGTCGATCATGTAACCGGGCCCGCCCTCCGGCGAAACCCACGCCTGCCCCGGAACGAACAACCCCCTCGGATTAGCCCTCAACGCCTCCACCCAACGAGGCCCCAACGACGCGAAGGGCCCGGCGATCCGGTCGACCGGATCGCTCACCTCTTCCCCCCGCCCGCGTGCTCACCGTCATCGGTCCGGAGCTTGGCGCACATGTCGGTGACGGCCTTGACGATCAGCTCGGGCTCGTCGACCTGGACGTTTTGCGCGGCCCGCTCGGCGACGATCAGCGTGCTGTCGTCGGACAGGCTGGCCAGGTCGGACTGGATGCGTCCCCAGACGCGGTTCTGGCGTTCGGCCACGTCGGCGGGGCGATTGGCGAAGTAGCCGCCGTAGTAACTGTCCCGCGCCGGGTGCGGGGCTCTGGAGATGACCGTGAGCGGCATGTCGCCGAAGTGCGTGCGTTCGGCCTCCAGCGCCCTGACGACTCCGGCCCTGCCGAGATCCTCCAGCACCTCGGCCCGGCGTTGCCCGCTGGTGAGCTCAAGGGCCAGGCCAAGTTCGACCAGTTCCGCCGGGAGCCGTCGCCGCGTTTGCCGCAGCAGGGCCGGCTCCCGCCCCCTCAGGATCGCCAGGCGCAGCCGGGCGCGGACCAGGCCGCACGGCGTCAGGGCGTAGGTGAGCGCGGTCCGCCAGTGCTTCACGGGCCCGGCCCGCCAGCCGAACTCCTCGACCATCCAGGTCACGCGCTCGGAGGGCGCGTCGACGAGCACCATCCCCGCGACCCTGTCACGGTGACGGGCCGCGTAGAACCGGGCGATCTCCCCGCCCATCGAGTGGCCGACGAGGAGGTAGGGGCCGGGTTCTCCGGACGCCTCCAGCACCTCGTGAAGCTCGTCGGCCAGCGCCGAGGAGCCGCGCCACTCCCACCAGGGCGGTGCCTCGCTCCAGCCGAGTCCGGACCGGTCGTACTGCCACACCCGCCGGCCGGGAACCAGTCCCTTCCTGACGTTGGCCCAGCCCAGGCCGTTGTCGGTCATGCCGGGCAGGATCACGACGGTCGGACCGCCCTGGCCTTCGGCCCGCACGTGCAGGCGTCGGCCTCGGACGAAGACGAACCGGCCGGGTGCCGGGAAGCGGCGCCTGTCGGCGTGCTCGGACACCTTCTGGTAGAGAGCGCTGACGGCGCCCGCCGCGAGGGCGAGAGTGACCCAGCGAGGGTTCATGTCATCCTTTCCCGTTGAGGTGGTCGGACACGGCCCGGCGTCAGGCCGGGTGATACTCGCGGTGCGGGACGGCCACGGAGTAGGCCGCCTCGAAGACCTCCACGCAACGGGCGACGACGGCGGGGTCGTCGGTGAACTGGATGTCGACCCGCTCCCCGTTCCCGTCCAGAACGTTGAACATGGCGAGCCCGCCGTCCAGGACGAACATGTCGTTGCCGGGCAGCAGTATCGCGGAGGCGAGGCGCCGGGGCAGCCAGCGCAGGTCCTCACCCGCGTCGACCGCCATGCCGGAGTAGCGGACGGACATCCGCTGGTAGTCCGACAGGGGCTCAGAGATCAGCCGCACCCGGCGCAGATGCCTGCCCTTGCGTTCCTCCTCGGCGACCTTGACGGCCCACTGCCGGTAGGAGGCTTCCACGGCGTCCAGATCGCCCGCCAGGAAGAGCTTCAGGTCCTCGTTGTCGGCGCCGTAATAATCGTGCAGCTCAAGTTTGCGGGTGTCTCTGCTGGCCCGCACCAGTTCACCCCGACGCTGTACCGAGATCGACTCCATAGCGCCGACCGTACCGGCCTCCAGGAGCACGGCTAATAGGCCGAACACCTCACCTTTCGGGGAGTATGGCGTTCATGGATCAAGGACTCGCACGTTCGGGGCGCGCCATGGCCGTGGGAACGGTCGTCTCCAGGAGCACCGGGTTCCTGCGTACGCTGGCGCTCGTCGCCGCGCTCGGGCTCGGATCGCACCTGTTCGACACCTACACCGTCGCCAACACGCTGCCCAACTCGATCTACGACCTGGTGCTCGGCGGGGCGCTGACCAGCGTCCTGGTTCCCCTGCTCGTGCGGCATCCCGACGAGTTGTACGCGCAGCGGCTGCTGTCGCTGGTGGTCTACGGCCTGGGCGTGACCGTGGTGGTCACGACCCTGCTCGCCCCGCAGATCGTGGACCTGTGCGCCAGCGACCTCGGCGCCGACCAGCGCCGGGTGGCGATCACGCTGACCCGGTTCTTCCTGCCGCAGGTCCTGTTCTACGGCGTGGGGACGACCCTCGCCGCCGTCCTGAGCGCCAGGGGCCGCCAGGCCGTACCGATGTGGGCGCCGGTGGCCAACAACCTCGTGGTCATCGCGACCACCGCCGTCTACCTGGTGGTCGGCGGCACGGGACACCTGGAGAGGTTGACCGTCGCCCAAACCTGGCTGCTCGGCGTCGGCACCACGGCGGGCGTCGCCGTACAGGCACTCGTGCTGTGTCTGGCGACCCAAGGCACCGGTTTCCGGGTACGGCTGCGCGCCGATCCGCGAGGGGTCGGGGTCCGGCGGATCGCGGCCATGGCGGGCTGGACGCTCGTCTCCGTGGCCGCCTCGCAGGTGGCGATCGTCGTGGTCAACCGGCTCGCCCTGACCTCGGGGCAGGGGGCGCTCGGGGCCTACGCCAACGCCTACACGCTGTTCCAGTTGCCCTACGCGGTCGTCACGGTGTCCATCGTCACCGGTGTGCTGCCGGGGTTGAGCCGGGCGGCGGCGCGGCGGGACCTGTCGCAGGTGACGGCCGAGCTGTCCCGGTGCCTGCGGCTGTCCGGCGTGGTGCTCCTGCCGACGGCCGCCCTCCTGGTCGTGCTCGGCCCGCACCTGGCCACCGCCCTGTTCGCGCACGGCAACGCCGTCCCCTCCGCCGTCGCGCTCACGGGGACGGTCCTGGCCGCGTACGGCCTGGCCCTGGTGCCATTTTGCGGTTACCAGGTTCTGCTGCGCGGCTTCTACGCCCTGCAGGACACCCGCACCCCGGCCATGATCGGCCTGCTCGTCGCGGCGGCCACGGTTGGGGGCGCCGTGGTCTCGGCGTGGCTGGTACCCGGTCCGCGGATGGTCGTCGGGGTCGCGGTGGGATACGCGCTGGCCAACTGCGCCGGGTTCCTCGTGGCGGCAGCCGTACTGCGGGCGAGGCTCGGCAGAGTCGACGGCCACCGCCTGCTGCGCGCGCACGGCAGGATGCTCCCCGCGACGCTCGTCGCGGGCGGGGCGACGGCGGTCGTGGCACGCCTGGCCGGGCAGGTCACGGGGCCGGGCTGGGCGGGTTCGCTCACCGTCGTGCTCGCCGCGGGCACTTTCGGAGCCCTGCTGTACGGCCTGGCCGCGTGGGCGCTTCGCGTCTCCGAGTTCCGGACCCTGCTCGGCGCCCTACGCCCCTAGGAACCGCGGCGGATCACGTGATCAATAGGCTGGGACGATGGAACACGTAGCCGATGTGCCGGAGAGCCCCGCCCGGGTGAACGACTACGACGGCTTCGCCGAGGCGTACTCGGTGGAGAACGAGAACAGCCTCGTGAACGCGTACTACGAGCGGCCCGCGATGTTGGCCCTCGCGGGAGACGTGACCGGCCGTCGGATCCTGGACGCCGGTTGCGGCTCCGGTCCCCTGTCCGCCGCGCTACGCGACCGCGGTGCGATCGTCACCGGCGTCGACGTCAGCGCCGGGATGCTGGCCCTGGCGAGGCGGCGGCTGGGTGACGGCGTGGCCCTGCACGCCGTGGACCTGAGGGACCGCCTGCCGTTCGCCGACGGTTCGTTCGACGACGTGGTCGCCTCGCTGGTGCTGCACTATCTGGAGGACTGGGGGCCGACCCTGGCCGAGTTGCGGCGGGTGCTCAGGCCGGGTGGCCGGTTGATCGCGTCGGTCGACCACCCCTTCGTGGCCTACACGATCCAGGATCCCCGGCCTGACTACTTCGCGACCACCGACTACACCTTCGACTGGACGTTCGGCGGGCGGACCGTCCCGATGAGGTTCTGGCGTAAGCCGTTGCACGCGATGACCGACGCCTTCACCACCGCCGGTTTCCGCCTCGGCGTCATCGGCGAGCCGCAGCCCGACCCCGCCGCCCGTGAGCTGTTCCCCGACGGCTTCCACGACCTCTCGCGGAGACCCGTCTTCCTGTTCTTCGTGGTCGAGGTACCGCCGTCGGCCACCGCCTCTGACGGGAACGTCAGACCGGCACGCTCCTGAGGATCTCCAGCACCGCCTCCGCGGAGTCGCGCACCCTCGGGTCCTCGTCGTCCAGGCACGCGGCGACCGCCTCGGTCAGCCTCGGCACCACGGCCCTGAGGTCGAGCACGGCCTGGGCCATGATCACTTCGATGGCCTCGTCGTCCCAGATCTCCTCCGAATCACTCTCCTCGGAGTCGTCGCTGAGCAGCGTCTCCAGGGTCCCGGCGATCTCCGCCTCACGTCCCCGGGGGTCGGCCGCGGCCCTGAACTCCTCCTCGGGCACCTCCGGCTGGGTGGCCTCCGCCACCTCACCGAGGAAGTCCAGCAGTACGGCCCGCAGCGGGCGTGAGGAGACCGTGTGCCGGGCCGTACGCGGATCGGACAGCAGGCCCGCGACGACCAGCGCGGCGGGCGGGGTGGCCGACCAGGGCGTTCCCTGGTGGATCACCGCCGCCCACAGGTGGTCGACGGCCTCCTCCCGCGCCCGGTCGTCGTCGCCGACCAGCGCCTCAAGGTGGGCCGGGACGTCCGACGCCGCCCCGTAGGCGTGGAAGAGTCTCGACCAGTCAGGCGCGCTCAAGCAGCCTCTCCGTTCCGACCAGGCGCACGCAGGTGGCAAGGCCGCCGATCGCCAGCTCGACCTCGGGAAGCTCGGGGTAGGTGGGCGCGATACGGATGGTGCTGTCGGCCGGGTCGTCGCCGTAGGGGTGGGTGGCACCGGCCGGGGTCAGCGCGATGCCCGCCTCCGCGGCCCGGCTGACCACCTGGCGCGCGCTCCCCTCAAGCACGTCGAGGCTGATGAAGTAGCCGCCCAGGGGCTTGGACCACGTGGCCAGGCCGGTGCCGCCGAGCTCCTTGGTGAGGATCAGGTCCACGGCCTCGAACTTCGGCTGGATCAGCTCCCGGTGACGGCGCATGTGCTCCAGGACGCCCGCCTCGTCGCGGAGGAACTCCACGTGCCGCAGATGGTTGATCTTGTCGGGGCCGATGGTGCGCTTGCCGGTGTGGCCGAGCAGCCAGGACACGTTCGCCGGGGAGGAGCCGAAGAACGCGACGCCGCCCCCGGCGAAGGTGATCTTCGAGGTGGAGCCGAACACGAAGGCGCGGTCGGGGTTGCCGCTCTCCGCGCACAGCGCCAGGATGTCGGCGATCTCGACCGGGGTCTCGGTCAGGTGGTGTACGGCATAGGCGTTATCCCAAAAAATCCGGAAATCGGGAGCCGCCGTCGGCATGGCGGCCAGGCGCCGTACGGTCTCGTCGGAGTAGGAGACGCCGTTCGGGTTGCTGTACTTGGGCACGCACCAGATGCCCTTGACCTGGGCGTCCTCCCGCACAAGGCCCTCGACGACGTCCATGTCCGGACCCTCGTCGTTCATCGGCACCGGGATCAGCTCGATGCCGAAGCGCTCGGCCAGCGCGAAGTGCCGGTCGTAGCCGGGCACCGGGCACAGGAAGGCGACCCTCGGCTCGTCCACCCAGCGACGCCCGACACCGGGCAGGCCGCTGAGCAGCGCGTGCACGATGGTGTCGTGCATCAGGGACAGGCTGGAGTTGTTCGCCGCGAGGAGCTGGGCGGCGGGCACCTGGAGCAGGCCGCTGAAGATCGCCCGAAGCTCGGCGAGGCCCTGCCCACCGCCGTAGTTGCGGCAGTCGGTCCCGTCCGCGGCGGTGTGCCCGCCGGGGAGCGTCAGCATGGCGGAGGCCAGGTCAAGCTGGCGCGCCGAAGGCTTGCCCCTGGTGAGGTCGAGCGAGAGGCCGCGCTGGACGAGAGCGTCGTAGTCGCGCCGGGCACGGTCACGCTGAGCGGTCAGCTCGTCGAGGGTCAGAGCCGAAAAGGTCACGGGGTTTCCTTCGCCTGCTGGTCAGAATGGCCCTCGCAGAATAGAACAACCGGAAACCCGTTTACCGGTCGGGTACGGCATGCCGTACCCGGAAATATCATCAGAAGGACGCCTCGTCACGGGACATCAAGGCCGCGACCACGGGAACCCACGACATCCGCGGCCCCTGAGGGCTACAGCCAGCCTCTCTTTTTGAAGATCGTGTAGAGGATGGCCGAGGTGACGACGATGGCCAGGGTCGAGATCCAGAAGCCGACCGCGTGGCCGAAACCCGGGTAGGGGACATTCTGCCCGTAGAACCCGGTGATCATGGTCGGCACCGCGATGATCGCGGCCCAGCTCGTGATCCGCTTCATGATGTCGTTGAGCCGGAAGCCCTGCTGGTTGATGTGGGCCTCCCTGACGTTGCCGACCAGCTCGCGCAGGGAGTCGGTCCACTCGGCCGCACGCAGGGTGTGGTCGTAGACGTCCTGGTAGTAGGGGGTCAGCGCCGGGTCGAACATCTCCACGCTGCGGCGCAGGAGACTGCCGACGACCTCCCGCACCGGTACGGCCAACCGCCGGAAACGCACCAGTTTCTTGCGCATCTCGAAGGTAAGGCGCTGGATGTGTATCCGGTCCCCGGGAACGTCGGCGAACAAATCGTCCTCAAGCGCCTCGACCCGGTCGTCCATGGCCTGCAGCACGTCGAAGTAGCCGTCCACCACGTAGTCGAGCAGCCCGTGCAGAAGGTACGGCACGCCGTACCTGGCCATCTCGGGGTTGGCGTCCCAGCGCCTGACCACCTCGTCGATGTCGAAGCCGGGGTTCTCCCGCACGGTGACCAGGGCGTTCTTGGTGACGAAGATGGACACCTCGACGAGGTCGAGGGTCCCGCCGTCCAGTCTCGCGCCGTAGACGGTGATGAACAGGTGGCTGTCGTAGCTGTCCAGCTTGGGGCGCTGGTGGCTCTGCAGGGCGTCCTCGACGGCCAGGTGGTGCAGCCCGAGCTCCTCGCTGATCATCTCCAGGTCGGAGGGCGTCGGCGAGCACAGGTCGAACCACACCACGGCGGAGGGGTCCTTGACGTGCTCGGAGACCTCCGCGACGGGGAACCCCTCGGCCTTCAGGGCGCCGTCACGGTACAGGCGGGTGCGGTTCATGGCGTTTCACCCTAACCAGGAATCAGGCGGCCTCGGAAACGGCGCCGAGGAGTCTTTTGATATGCCTTACGGCGGTACGGCCCGCACGGTTGGCGCCGATCGTGCTCGCGGAGGGACCGTATCCCACCAGGTGGACGCGGGGGTCGAGAATCGCGACGGTGTCCTCGACGCGGATGCCGCCGCCCGGCTCGCGAAGGCGCAGCGGGGCCAGGTGGTTGACGACGGGCCGGAACCCGGTGGCCCACAGGATCACGTCGGCCCTGACAAGGCGCCCTGTGTCATCCCAGACCACTCCCTCGGGGACGATCCTGTCGAACATCGGCAGCCGGTCCAGTGTCCCGGCCGCCATCGCGGCCCGCACCTGCGGTGTCACCGGGTAGCCGGTGGCGCCGACCACACTGCCCGGCGGCAGGCCCGCCCTGACGCGGGCGTCGACCCTGGCGACGGCCGCCCGGCCCGCCTCCTCGTCGAGCGGCCCCTCACGGAAGACCGGGGGACGGCGCGTGACCCAGGTGGTCGTGGCGACGCGGGCGATCTCCATCAGGAGCTGCACGCCCGAGGCTCCCCCGCCGACGACCACGACGTGCTTGCCCGCGAACTCCTCGGCGCTCACGTAGTCGGCGGTGTGCAACTGCAGTCCGGCGAAGGTCTCCTGCCCCGGGTAGCGCGGCCAGAAGGGGCGCTCCCAGGTGCCGGTCGCGTTGACCAGGGCGCGGGGCGACCAGTCCCCCGCCGAGGTGCGCACCAGCAGCCTGCCCGCCGTACCCTCCTCGACGGAGCGCGCCTCGACCGGGCGCAGCACCGGCAGGTCGAAGGTCTGCTCATAGCGGGCGAAGTACTCGGAGACGACCTCCGACGAGGGACGACGGGGGTCGGGACTGCCCAGCGGCAGGCCGGGGAGGTCGTGCACGCGGTGCGTGGCGCCGAGCGTCAGCGAGGGCCAGCGGAACTGCCAGGCGCCCCCGGGGGCCGGGGAGCGGTCGAGCACGACGAAGTCGAGACCGGCTCTCCTGAGGAAGTAGGCGCTGGACAGCCCGGCCTGCCCCGCTCCGATGACCACGACGTCGATGTCCACCATGTCTTCTGGCAACCATCGGCCGGCGGCGGATAGTCCCACGCATAACCGGACCATCTCGGGGCAGCGGTGATAACCAGCACAGCACAAGCAGCCCGAGATGAGGTCACATGTTAGTTCTTGGACTCCTCTTGATCGTACTCGCGGGCGCGACCGTGGTCGCGGTCTCCTGGGACGAGGCCGCGACGGCGGCGAGTACCGCGACGTTCACGGTCTTCGACCGCACCATCCAGCTCTCCCAGCTGGAGTTCTTCTTCGCCGGTGCCGTGACCGGCATGGTCTTCCTGCTCGGTCTGGCCCTGCTGTTCGCCGGAATGCGCCACTCCGCCGTACGGCGCCGCAAGATGCACGCCTCTCGCCTTGAGGCGCGTGACCGGGTGGCCCGCCTGGAGCAGGAGAAGCGGGAGCTGGAGCGCAAGCTTGAGGAAACCCCTGCCACAACCCCCGCCGCGACCCCCGTGGTGGACAGGGACCGTGACGGCGTGGACGACCGCGCCGAGACGACGGCTCCGCACCCCCGCGTCGAGGTCCCCCGTCAGCACTCGTCCGACCAGCTCGTCGCCGGTCGCCACACCCGCCAGTCGAAGTAGCGACGCCCCACGCCCTCCCGCCCCACACCGGGCGGGAGGGCGTGTCAGCGTGGAACGAGAGCCTTCCTGCCGCCGTGCAGGAGGGTCATCAGGCCCCCGGCCACCAGGCCCCAGAAGGCGGCGCCGATCCCGAACAGGATCACCCCCGAGGCGGTGACGACGAAGGTGACGACGGCGGCCTGTCTGCCGTCCGGCTCTGCCAGGGCCGAGGCGAGGGCGGAGACGAGCGCCCCGACGAGGGCCAGGCCCGCGACGGCCTCGATGAGCACGGGCGGGGAGAGCAGGACCAGCGCCGTGGCCAGTCCCGCGCCGACGCCGAGGACGATCATCGAGACGCCCGCGGTGACCGAGGCGATCCAGCGGCGCCCCGGGTCGGGATCGGCGTCGGGACTCGCGGCCAGGGCCGCGGTGATGGCGGCCAGGTTCACCGCGTGGCCACCGAAGGGCGCGCCGACCGTGCTGGCCAGGCCGGTGCCGAGCAGGATGCCCCGCAGCGGCGGGCGGTAGCCGTACTGGGCGAGGACCGCCATGCCCGGCACGTTCTGGGAGGCCATGGTCACCAGGAACAGCGGCAGGGCGATGCTGATCATGGCCTGCGGGCTCCACGCCGGGAGAGTCAGCTCCACGACAGGGCTCACGTCCACGGCGCCAAGACCGGGGCCGGTCAGCGCGATGGCGACCACCGCGACCACCAGCGCGGCGGGAACCGCCCATCGGGCGGCGAACCTGCTCAGCAGCGCCCAGGTGAGCACCACGGGAGCGGCCATCAGCGGCACCTCCCCGAGGGCCCTGACCGGAGCGATGCACAGGTCGAGCAGGACCCCGGCGAGCATGGCGCTCGCCATGGGGGCGGGGATGGCCGCGACCAGGCGGCCGAGCGCGGGGAAGAGCCCGGCGGCGACGATCAGCAGCCCGCAGACAACGAAGGCGCCGACGGCCGCGGGGAAACCGCCCTCGACGGCGCCGGTCGCGACCAGCAGCGCGGCGCCCGGCGTGGACCAGGCGATGGTGATCGGCATCCGTCGCCGCAGCCCGAGAACGATCGCGACGACCCCGTTGGCCAGGCAGAGAGCGAGCAGTCCCGAGGCCGCCTGACGCTGGTCGGCGCCGACCGCGCGCAGCCCGGCCAGGACCACGGCGAAGGAGCTGGCGAAGCCGACGAGCGCGGTGACGATCCCGGCGAGCGCCGGTTGCAGAAGGCGTGACATCGTTCTCCGTTCTCCGCCTATGCCCGCCGCGCGGACGATCGTTCCGTAAACGGAACAGCGGGCATGCTGCACGATAGCCCCATGGAGTCCGACTCACAAACGCCTCGTCCGGCGCTGGAGAGCAATACTCACGACATCGGCCTACGAATCCGCCAGTTGCGTGAGGAACGTGGCATGTCGCTCTCCGAACTGGCCCGTCGCGCGGGCGTGGGGAAGGCCACCCTCTCCGGTCTGGAGAACGGCACCCGCAACCCGACCCTGGAGACGCTCTGGTCGGTCACCGCCGAGCTCGGCGTGCCCCTGGCCGTGGCCCTCGGCACCGCTCCCGCCGCCCCGGGCACCACCATCAGGGGTACGGCCGTCGCCGCCGTGCTCCTTGAGGTGTTCGAGGAGAGGGAGGCGACCTACGAGCTCTACCGAATGACGGTCCCGGCCGGGGCCGCGCAGACCTCCCCCGCCCACCACCGCGGGGTGACCGAGCACATCACGGTCTTCGCGGGGACGCTCAGGGTCGGCCCCGCGGACCGCCCGCTGACGGCCGGGCCGGGCGAGCACATCAGTTGGGTCTCCGACGTGCCGCACTCCTACGAGGCACTCGGCACCCAGGACGTCCACGCCACCCTGCTCATCCGCTACCCCCACCGCTGAGGCCGTACGGCGACGCCAGAGCAGCCCATCGCCGATGGCCGTACAGCCACACCGAGAGCAGCCCACGAGGCTGAGGCCGTACAGCCACACCGAAACTGTCCCCGGCGCCACACCCTGTGTGCTCAGAGTCATACAACCCCAACGATGCGGCAAAAAGCACATAAACGTATATTCATCCCATGACTCCACGATCCAAGGCGGGGCTGTTCTGGGCCGTGGGTGTTCTGGCCTACGTGATCGCGGTCTTCCACCGCCAGTCCCTCGGCGTGTCCAGCATCGAGGCCGCCGCCCGGCTCGGGATCGGCGCGGCGGGGCTCTCCATCCTGGCGATGCTGCAACTGCTGGTCTACGCGGTCATGCAGGTGCCCGTCGGGGTACTGGTCGACCGGTTCGGCTCGAAGCGCATGCTGGTGACCGGCGCGGTCGTGATGGGCTGCGGCGAGCTGGTCTTCGCGCTGGCCGACACGCTGACCAGCGGCATCGCGGGCAGGGCGCTGATCGGCTGCGGCGACGCGATGACGTTCATCAGCGTGATCCGGCTGGTCAACGTCCACTTCCCCGCCCACCGCAACCCGCTGATGGTGCAGCTCACCGGCCTGATCGGACAGGTGGGCGCGATCGCGTCCACGGTGCCGTTGATCCACTCCCTGCGCGTCAACGGCTGGACCCCGACCTTCATGGGCGCGGCGGTGCTCGGGGCGGTCTCTGCGCTGTCGCTGCTGGTCGTGCTGCGTGACTCCCGGCCCGCGCGGACGGCGGAACTGCCGAGTCTGGGCGCCGCCTGGGCGGAGCCGGGGACCCGTCTCGGCATGTGGACCCACGCGGCGACCCAGTGCTCGGCCGCCGCGTTCCTGATGCTGTGGGGGTATCCGTTCCTGGTCCAGGGGCAGGGCCTGTCCCCGGCGACGGCGGGCGTGCTGCTGTCCACGCTGACGCTGTGCGGCATGGTCTGCGGCCCGCTGCTCGGCTATCTCGCGGGCCGTTTCCCCTTCCACCGCTCGCGGATGGTGTTCGTCGTGGTGGGCAGCACCGCCGCCGCGTGGACCGCCGTGCTCGCCTGGCCTGGGCGGGCCCCGCTGTGGCTGCTGGTGGTGCTCGTGGTGGTGCTGGCCTCCAACGGCCCGGGGTCGATGATCGGCTTCGACTACGCCAGGACCTTCAACCCGGCCGCCAGGATCGGCGCGGCGACCGGCATCGTCAACGGCGGCGGGTTCGTGGCGTCGATGTCGCTGATCGCCCTGATCGGGATCGTCCTGGACCTGTCAGGACAGACCACCCTTGAGTCCTTCCGCTGGGCCCTGGCCGTCCAGTATCCGATCTGGGCGCTGAGCGCCCTCCAGGTCCTGCGCTACCGGCGCAAGGCCCGGCGGATGGCGGCGGCCGTACGGCCCGCGGAGCCCGAGGTCACCTCCCAAGCCGGGTGAACGGCTCGGGGAAGTGGGCCGTGGCGATCATGCCCCGCTCGGCCTCGACCTGTTCGAGCAGCTTCGTCCTGGTGACCACGGCGAGGCCGGGATCATCGTCGTACAGGTAGGTGACCGAGGGGTCGGCGAGCTGCACCGGGTGCAGCACCAGGTCACCGGTCAGCACGAGGTCTCCCACCTGCACGACCTGGTGGCCTGGCGTGTGGCCGGGGGCGTGCAGGATCCTGATGCCGGGGAACACGTCCGCCCGGCCCTCGACCACGTGGACGCGCTCGCCCAGCGGCCTGACGACCGCGTCGAGGACGGTCTCCGCCGCCGCCTCGACCTCGGCCCGCTGGAGCACGTGCCTGGCGTTGGGGAAGGCGGGCAGTCCGTCGATCACGGCGCCGCTGGCGTGGTCGCTGTGCAGGTGCGTGATGACCACCGCGTCGATCTCCTCAGCGGCGACGCCGACCCGCGCCAGCTCCGCCCCGAGCGCCCCGGGGACCGGCGCCCAGCTCGACGCGGGCGAACCCTCGGGACCGACGCCGGTGTCCACGAGGACCGTACGGCCCGCGGCGTCACGCAGCAGGTAGCAGTGGAAGTGCAGCACCCACTCGTCGGAGTCCCCGTGGTCGGCCCCGGGGAACAGCTCGGCAAGCGGACGCCGGATCGCCTCGCCCATCGGTCCCACGGCGTCGCAGAGCGGGAACACCTCGACCCCGGCGACTGTTATCGGCTGATGTGGCATCGGTTCTCCTGTTCATCCACAGCTTGACGGTGCTACGGTAAATGTGGGTGTGACGCACCGCTGGCCGAGCCGCGTGCGATGATCCGCCCATTCTCACATCACCGCCCCTTTCTTCGGCGTGCGGTTGTTTTCCCCTTTTCTTCCCATGTGTCTTCTCCCCCGTGTGAGACCCGTCCGGGGTCTCCCGTGTGAAAGGTCCTCCCATGACGTCCCAAACACCTGTGAAACCACCTCGCCCCCGTAACAGCGCCCCCGTCGAGACGGTGGCCGGGCTCCTCGACATCCGCAACAAGACCGGATATCTCAGGACCGGTGGCTACCTGCCCCGTCCCGACGACGTTCGCGTCCCCCTCGCCCAGATCAGACGGTACGGCCTGCGTCCCGGCGACCACGTCGTCGCGAAGGCCCGCAGGCCGTACGAGAAGCTGGAGGAGGTGAGCGCCGTCAACGGCGGCACCTCCTGGCAGGACAGACCCGACTTCGCGGACATGACGCCGACCCATCCCCGCGACCGGCTCCACCTGGAGACCGAGTCGGTGACCACCCGGGTCGTCGACCTGTTCGCGCCGATCGGCAAGGGCCAGCGCGGCCTCATCGTCGCGCCGCCCAAGGCGGGCAAGACCATGGTCCTGCGCGACCTGGCCACCGCGGTCACCCGTAATCACCCCGAATGTCACCTGATGCTCGTCCTCGTCGGCGAACGCCCCGAGGAGGTCACCGAGATGCGCGAGACCGTCGGTGGCGAGGTCGCCGCCTCGACGTTCGACCGCGCCGACCGCGACCACGTCGCCGTCGCCGAACTCGCCGTCGAGCGGGCAAAGCGCCTGGCCGAGGCGGGACACGACGTCGTCGTGCTGCTCGACTCGCTGACCCGGCTCGCCAGGGCCTACAACAACCTGGCCCCCGGCGGCGGACGCACCCTCGCGGGCGGGCTCGACGCCGCTGCCCTGCTGCCTCCCCGCCGCTTCTTCGGAGCGGCCCGCAACCTCAGGGGCGGCGGCTCGCTGACGATCCTGGCGACCGCCCTGGTCGAGACCGGCTCCCGGATGGACGACAACCTCTTCGAGGAGTTCAAGGGGACGGGCAACATGGAACTGCGCCTCAGCCGCGCCCTCGCCGACAAGCGCCTGTATCCCGCGGTCGATCTCGACGCCTCGGGCACCCGCCGCGAGGAGATCCTCCTCGACCCCGCCGAACTCGACCTCACCTGGCGGCTGCGCCGTACGCTCGGGGGCCTCGACAGGCAGCAGGCCCTTGAGCTCCTCACCGACCGCCTCAGGGAGACCCCCTCGAACGCCGCCTTCCTCAGGCAGGTCCGGGCGGCCTGAGGCCGTAGCACTCCGTAGGACACGGAATGATGGACGGATGCTGGCCGACGTCGTCCACCTCCTCGTCTGCCCGGTCTGCGGCGGCGACCTGGCCCTCGACGAGCGGGCCGTACGGTGTGACGACGGGCACGCCTTCGACGTGGCCAGGCAGGGATACGTCAGCCTGCTGACCGGCTCGCGGGCACCGGGGACTGCCGACAGCGCGGAGATGGTCGCGGCCAGGGACGTCTTTCTCGGGGCCGGACACTTCGCCCCATTGACCGAGGCGGTCGCGGGCGCCTGCCGTACGGGAACGAAGGTCGTCGCGGACGCCGGGGCGGGCACCGGGCACTATCTGGCGCGAGCGCTCGACGGGCTGCCGGGCGCGGTCGGCGTCGCGCTCGACGTCTCCAAGCACGCGGTCAGGCGGGCCGCGCGGGCCCATCCCCGGCTCGGCGCCGTGGTGGCCGACGTGTGGCGGCCACTGCCCCTCAGGAGCGGCTCGGTCGAGGTGCTGCTGAACGTGTTCGCGCCGAGGAACGGCCCCGAGTTCGCCAGGGTTCTCGCCCCGGAAGGCACGCTGGTCGTCGTCACCCCGACCTCCAGGCACCTGGAACCGCTTGTCGAAAAGCTCGGGCTGCTCTCGGTCGACCAGGAGAAGGAACGGCGGGTGGCCGAGAGCCTCGGTGACCGTTTCGCGGAGACGGAGCGGAGCCCGCACGAGTTCGGCATGACGCTCGGACGGGACGCTGTCGAGGCCGTCGTGGGCATGGGACCGAGCGCCTGGCATACCGATTCTCACGTTATGCGGGCTCGGATCGCTGACCTACCGGAAACCAGTGAAGTGACGGCTTCTTTCCATATGTCTATCTTTCAACGCCGTCCCCGATCAAGCCGTTAACTTGACAGATGCCTCCGAGATTCGTGTTACTGGAGTGACATTTAGCCCGAAATTCCCACACATTAATGAAGCAAACCAGTGGTGGAGGCGACATACTGGACGGCAATCCGGCGAGCCCGCGCCTGGACGCTTGAAGCCACGCCTTGACGAGGGGAAGCGATATATGAAGGCGGAGGAACGCTGGCAATCCAGGTTCCGAGCGCCCCGCGTGACCTTGCCCGTGTGGGCGCGGCGGGCACCCGCCAGGAACGTCTACCGGAGCAACGCCTCGGGCACCTGGGAGATCTACGCCTGGGACCGTACGACGGGCTCGACCCGCCAGGTGACCGCGCGGCCGAAGGGCACCTCGCACGGCACGATCGACCCCTCCGGGCAGTGGATCTGGTGGTTCTCCGACACCGACGGCGACGAGTGGGGCGGCTGGATGCGCCAGCCCTTCTACGGCGGCGACGACCAGCCGATCGACCTGGAGCCCGGCTTCCCCTCGGGAATCGCGCTGTCCGCGACGGGCGAGGCCGCCATCGGCATGGCCAGGCCCGGCCAGGGCTTCACCGTCAGTCTCGTACGGCCCGGCGAACCCGCCCGGGTGATCTACGAGCACACCGAGGCCGCCTCCGTCGCCGCGATCTCCCTGGACGGCTCCCTCATCGCGATCAGCCACAGCGAGCACGGCGACTCGCGCCACCCCGCGCTGCGGGTGCTCAGGCGCAACGGCACCGTGGTCGGCGACCTGCGCGACGGCGAGGGCAGGGGCGTGCTCGGCCTGCGCTTCGCCCCCGTCCTCGGCGACCGCAGACTGCTCGCCCTGCACGAGCGCAGGGGCCGCAGGGAGCCCCTGGTGTGGGACCCGGAGACCGGCGACCAGCGGGAGATCTGGCTGCGCGACTCCGGCGAGATCACCGCCGACTGGTACGACGACGGCCGTTCCCTGCTGCTCGTGCGGGCCAACCGGGGCCGGACATACCTGCACCACTACGACCTTCCCGGCGGCAGGATGTCCCCGATCGACACCCCGCACGGGGTGATCGACGCCGCCGCGCCCCGGCCCGACGGCTCGGTCGAGTACTCCTGGTCGAGCGGCGCCCACCCACCGGTGATCAGATCGACCAACGGCCACGTCGTCGTGAGCCACGGCGGCCCCACCGCACCGCCGTCCGTGCCGGTCGAGGACCTGGACGTCGAGGGTCCCGGCGGACGCATCCACGCCCTGGTCTCACGCCCGGAACGCGGCTCCGGCCCCTTCCCCACGGTCTTCCTGCTGCACGGCGGCCCGACCTCGCAGGACGACGACTCCTTCGTGCCCCAGGTGGCCGCCTGGGTGGACCACGGCTTCGCCGTCGCGCGGATCAACTACCGAGGTTCCACGGGGTACGGCTCCGCCTGGCGGGACGCGCTGGTCGGCGAGGTCGGCCACATCGAACTGGCCGACGTGGCCGCGGTCCGGGCCACCCTGATCGAACGCGGCACCGCCGACCCCGACCGCCTCGTGCTCGCCGGAGCCTCCTGGGGCGGCTACCTCACGCTGCTCGGCCTGGGCACCCAGCCGGGGATGTGGGCCGCGGGCATCGCCACCGTGCCCATCGCCGACCACCTGGCCACCTACCGCGAGGAGACCGAGGCACTGCGGGCCTACCACCGCGCCCTGCTCGGCGGCTCCCCCGAGGAGCAGCCGGAACGCTACGCGAGGTGCTCCCCGATCACCTACGTCGACCAGGTCGAGGCCCCGGTGCTGATCCTGGCCGGAGAGAACGACCCCCGCTGCCCCATAGGACAGATCGAGACCTACGTCTCCCACCTCGCCGCCCGAGGCCACCGCCACGAGGTCTACCGCTACGACGCCGGCCACGGCTCCCTGGTCGTCTCGGAACGCATCACCCAGATGTCAACCCAACTCGACTTCGCCCGCAAACACATAACCCCCGAGCACTAGCCCCGGTGCCGTGCGTGAGGGGTTTGCTTGGGCGCGCCGACGCTTGGACTGAGGAGCGAAGGAGCGCCAGCGGATGAGCGACGAGGGAAAGCGTTGGCCTCAGGCGCCCAAGCCCCGCGACGCCGCCAGGCGTCGCAAAAAAGCAGGGCTAACGTGCGCGTAGCACGACAATAGCCATGTCGTCCGCACTCGGTTCGTTGGTGAAGTCCTGTACGGCGCGGCGGATCCGTTCCGCCACCGCGCGCGCCGACAGCCCCACGCACTCGGCGAACAGCTTGGCCAGTCCCCCGTCGTCGTCGAGCAGCCTGCCGCCCTGGCGGCGTTCGGTCACGCCGTCGGTCACCGCGAGCAGCACGTCGCCGGGGTCGAGGTGGACGAGCTGGGCCTTGAACGTCGCCTCGGGGAAGACGCCGAGCAGCGACTGCGAGGTCACGACCGTGTCCACGACGCCGCTCGGCCGCAGCCGCAGCGCCTCGGGGTGGCCCGCGGAGACCATGGAGACGTCCAGCCCGCTCGGCACGGGCTTGATCTCCCCGTGCAGCAGCGTCAGGAAGCGGGCCCGGTCGCCCTCCTCAAGGATGGCCTGGTTGAGGCGGTCGAGGACCGCGGCGACGCCGTACCCCTCTCTGGCGAGCAGGCGCAGGGTGTGGCGGGCGAGGCCGGTGACCGCGGCGGCCTCGGGGCCGGTGCCGCAGACGTCGCCGACGGCGAAGCGCCAGCAGTCGTCCCCGGCGGCGAACAGGTCGTAGAAGTCGCCACCGACCTCGTTGGTCTCACCCGCGGGCTCGTAGACGACGGCGGGGTCGAGGCCGGGGATCTCGCCGGGCTCGTCGGGGGGCAGCAGGCTGCGCTGCAGGGCCCTGTTGGCCGCCGCCTGGGTGGCGTAGAGCCTGGCGTTGTCCATGGCGAGGGCGGCGCGGCGGCCGATGTCCTCGGCGTACTGGAAGACGTCCTCGGCGAAGTGGTCGGGGCGCCCGAGGCACATCGCGCCGAGAGCCCTGCCCCTGGCCAGCAGCGGGACGACGAGCATCTGCCAGTCGCCGAGCTGCATGATGCCGCCCGTCTGCGGGATCTGGACGGTGGACAGCTCCTCGCGCAGCCCGTCGATGCCGCGTTCGTCGGTGTGCCACAGGTAGGCGGGGCGCTGCGGGCCGCCGCCGTCGCTCCAGGTGTAGACCGCGCACCAGGTGGACAGGCGGGGCACCACGATCTGCGAGATGATCGCGGGCACCATGTCCGGGTTGAGGGTTCCGGCGAGCAGGTCGCTGGCGTCGGCGAGGAAGCCCATCCAGAGCGGTCCCCGGCTCGGCTCGTCCGCCTTCCACTCGGCGGCCCTGCTCTCCCCCTTGGCGGGAAGCCCCAGTACCGCCCAGTGGGTACGCTGGTTGTCGATGAAGGTGACGCCCCACTCCTCAACCGGCACGGTCGGGCGGTCGAACGTCGTCTCCGAGGTGTCCTCTCTCCGCACCTCGATCCGCAGGCCGTCCTCAAGGTGGCTCCAGACGACCTCGAACGGCACGTTCCTGGTCTGACCGGCGAACTCCTCGACCAGGCGCTCAGCGGGGGTGAGCAGGGAGGCGGCCGCCCAGGCGGTCATCACCTCCATGGTGAACCGCCTGGCTGCTGGGATGGCCGTGTCTCCTGGGGCGAAAGTCGCCGCCAGGACGGCGCGGGGAGCGTTCGTCACTGTTCCGTGCCTACCACACTTGCTGCTGACATGGGGTAAATCGAAGGCGGGACTCGGAGTTGCGCACCGTGACAGACTGGGATGACTCACGGCTGCGCCCCCCGGGAGTCAAGGAGGTCTCATGACCACGGCCAACACCGTGTCTGGCGTCGAAGAACGACGGTACACCGAATCGGACCTGCAGCCGATTCTCCAGACACTGATCACCTGGCGCGATGGCGATTTTCGCCGCCGGGTGCCGCACGCCCCACCTGGGATTCTGAGCGAGATCCGCCTGTTGCTCAACGAGGTCGCCGACCGCCGTGAGCATCTCGCGAACGAGCTGCACAGGGTCCGCAGGGAGGTCGTGCGGGAGGGCCGGTTCGGGGAACGTCTCACCCCGGGTCCCGGGGTCGGTTCGTGGACGGAGAGCGTCGATTCGGTGAACGCTCTGATCGACGCGTTGGTCGGCCCGGTCAGCGGGGCCGCCGACGTGATCGACGCGGTGGCCAAGGGAGACCTGTCGCGCAGGATCGACCTGGTCCGCGGTTCCCGGGGCGAGGTGCGCCGCCTCGGCAAGGCGATCAACGGCATGGTCGACCAGCTCTCGCTGTTCACCTCCGAGGTGACCCGGGTGGCGCGCGAGGTCGGCACGGAGGGGCGCCTCGGCGGCCGGGCGAACGTCCGGGGCATGTCGGGCAGTTGGAAGGACCTCACCGAGGCCGTGAACACGATGTCCAGCCGCGTCTCGGCGCAGGTGCGTGACATCGCGCTGGTCACGACGGCGGTCGCGAAGGGAGACCTGAGCCGCAAGGTCACCGTTGACGCGGTCGGCGAGATGTTCGAGCTGAAGACCACGGTCAACACGATGGTGGACCAGCTCTCGGCGTTCGCCGAGGAGGTCACCCGCGTCGCCCGCGAGGTCGGCACCGAGGGCGAGCTGGGCGGCCAGGCGCAGGTGCGCGGGGTCTCGGGCGTGTGGAAGGACCTCACCGACAACGTCAACTTCATGGCGGGCAACCTGACGACGCAGGTCCGCGCCATCGCCTCCGTCGCCACGGCGGTCGCCCAGGGCGACCTGTCCAAGAAGATCACGGCCGATGCCCAGGGGGAGATCCTCCAGCTCAAGGACACCCTCAACACCATGGTCGACCAGCTTTCCATGTTCGCCGACGAGGTCACCCGCGTCGCCCGCGAAGTGGGCACCGAGGGGCAACTCGGCGGCCAGGCCCGCGTCCGAGGCGTCTCGGGGGTCTGGAAGGACCTCACCGACAACGTCAACTTCATGGCCAACAACCTGACCTACCAGGTGCGCAACATCGCCGAGGTCACCACCGCCGTGGCCAACGGCGACCTGACCAGGAAGATCGACGTCGACGCCCAGGGCGAGATCCTGGCCCTGAAGACCACGATCAACACGATGGTGGACCAGCTTTCCTCCTTCGCCTCCGAGGTGAGCCGGGTGGCGCGCGAGGTCGGCACCGAGGGGCAGCTCGGCGGCCAGGCCCAGGTTCCCGGCATCTCGGGCACCTGGAAGGACCTGACGGACAACGTCAACGTCATGGCGAACAACCTGACCACGCAGGTCCGTCAGATCGCGGCCGTCTCGACCGCGGTGGCGCAGGGCAACCTGTCGAAGAAGATCACCGCGGACGCCCAGGGGGAGATCCTCCAGCTCAAGGACACCCTCAACACGATGGTGGACCAGCTTTCCATGTTCGCCGACGAGGTCACCCGCGTCGCCCGCGAGGTCGGCACGGAAGGACAGCTCGGCGGCCAGGCACGCGTCCGAGGCGTCTCCGGCGTGTGGAAGGACCTCACCGACAACGTCAACTCGATGGCGAACAACCTGACCTACCAGGTCCGAAATATCGCCGAAGTCACCACGGCGGTCGCCAACGGCAACCTCACCCGCAAGATCGACGTGAACGCCCAGGGCGAGATCCTCGCGCTGAAGACCACCATCAACACGATGGTGGACCAGCTTTCCTCCTTCGCCTCGGAGGTCACCCGAGTCGCCCGCGAGGTGGGTTCGGAGGGCAAGCTCGGCGGTCAGGCCAGGGTCGAGGGCGTCGACGGCATCTGGCGGCGGCTCACCGAGAACGTCAACGAGCTCGCGGGCCGCCTGACCACCCAGGTCCGCGCGATCGCCGAGGTCACCACGGCCGTGGCCAGGGGCGACCTGACCCGTTCGATCACCGTTGACGCCGGGGGCGAGATCGGCGAGCTGAAGGACAACATCAACACGATGGTGTCCAACCTGCGTGACACCACGAAGGCCAACCAGGAGCAAGACTGGCTGAAGTCCAACCTGGCCAGGATCTCGCGTCTCATGCAGGGCCACCGCGACCTGATGGAGGTCGCCAAGTTGATCATGGGTGAGCTGACCCCGCTGGTCGCGGGCCACTACGGCGCCTTCTACCTCGCCGACCCGAGCGGCGACCACGACCTGCACCTGATCGCCGGGTACGGCGCGCGCCCCGGCTCCCGGATCAGACAGCGCTTCGCGACCGGCGAGGGCATCGTCGGGCAGGCCGCCATGGACGGCAAGGGCATCTTCCTGCGAGAGGTCCCGGCCCGATACCTGACCGTGGACACCGGGCTGAGCAGCTCGGTGCCCGCCCAGATCATCGTGCTGCCGATCCTGTTCGAGACCCAGGTCCTCGGAGTGCTCGAACTGGCCTCCTTCAGCCAGTTCAGTGAGATACACCATGACTTCATGAACCAGCTCGTCGAGACCATCGGCGTCACGATGAACACGATCATCGCCAACTCCAGGACGCAGGACCTGCTGACCGAGTCGCAGCGCCTGACCACCGAGCTCCAGGAGCGCTCCGACGAGCTCCAGCGCCAGCAGGAGGAGCTGCGCCGCTCCAACGCCGAGCTTGAGGACAAGGCCGCCCTGCTGGCCAAGCAGAACCGCGCCATCGAGATCCAGAACTTCCAGATCGAGCAGGCCCGCCGTACGTTGGAGGAGCGGGCCGAGCAGTTGGCGGTCTCCTCCCGCTACAAGACCGAGTTCCTGGCCAACATGTCCCACGAGCTGCGCACCCCGCTGAACAGCCTCCTGGTGCTGGCCAAGCTGCTCACCGAGAACGCCGAGGGCAACCTCACCGTGCAGCAGGTCGAGTTCGCCAAGACCATCCACGGCGCGGGTTCCGCCCTGCTCCAGCTCATCAACGACATCCTCGACCTGTCGAAGGTCGAGGCGGGCCGGATGGACATCCACCCGCAGCGCATCTCGCTGCCCAAGCTGGTCGACTACTTCGAGGCGACCTTCGCCCCGCTGGCGCAGGACAAGGGCCTGTCGTTCACCGTCGAGGTCGATCCCTCGATCCCGCAGGAGCTACGCACCGACGAGCAGCGCCTGCAGCAGGTGCTGCGCAACCTGCTGTCCAACGCGATCAAGTTCACCCCCAAGGGTGAGGTACGGCTGCGCGTCGTCAACGCCCCCTCGACCATCTCCTACGTGGACGACACCCTGCGCGGCGCCGAGGGCACCCTGGCCTTCGAGGTGATCGACACCGGCATCGGCATCGCCGCCGACAAGCTGGAGTTCATCTTCGAGGCGTTCCGGCAGGCCGACGGGACGACCAGCCGCAAGTACGGCGGCACCGGCCTCGGTCTGTCGATCTGCAGGGAGATCGCCCGCCTGCTCGGCGGTGAGATCCACGTCTCCAGCGAGGTCGGGCAGGGCAGCACCTTCACCCTGTATCTCCCGCCGTCCTACGTCGGCCCGCTCGCCTCCCGCGACGGCGGCGCCGCAGTCCCCGAGGCCACGGTCACCGAGGCGCTGCCGCCCGCCCAGCCGGCCACGCGGGTGTCCGAGGAGCCCGAGGAGGTTCCCGAGATCCCGATGCCCGAGGAGATGCCCGTCTCGCACTTCCCGCAGCAGGAGACCAAGGTGTGGAAGGGCGAGGACCCGCTCACCGGGACCAAGATCCTGATCGTGGACGACGACATCCGCAACGTGTTCGCGCTGACCAGCGTGCTCGAACGGCACGGCGCGACCGTCGTCTTCGCCGAGAACGGCCGCGAGGGCATCGAGCAGCTCGAACGCAACGAGGACGTCGCCCTGGTCCTGATGGACATCATGATGCCCGAGATGGACGGCTGGGCGACCACGTCGGCGATCCGCAGGATGCCGCAGTTCGCCGAGCTGCCGATCATCGCCCTCACCGCCAAGGTCATGCGCGGCGACCGGGAGAAGAGCATAGCCTCGGGTGCCTCGGACTACGTTCCCAAGCCCGTGGACGTCGACCGGCTGCTGGAACGGCTGCGCGGCTGGCTCACCAGGGGCAGGCCGGCGGGCGACTCCAACGAAGGGGCACAGTAGATGGCGGACCGCGCCAAGATCCTCCTGGTCGACGACCGGGAGGAGAACCTCATCGCGCTTGAGGCGATCCTCAGCTCGCTCGACCTCGTGCCCGTGCGGGCCAGATCGGGAGAGGAGGCGTTGAAGGCCCTGCTCAACACGGAGTTCGCACTGATCCTGCTGGACGTGCGGATGCCCGGGATGGATGGGTTCGAGACCGCCTCGCACATCAAGCGCCGTGAGCGTACCCGCAACATCCCCATCATCTTCCTGACGGTGGTGGACAGTGCTCCCGACTACGCCTTCCGCAGCTACGCGGCCGGGGCTGTCGACTACCTCACCAAGCCGTTCGACCCCTGGGTGCTGCGGGCCAAGGTCGCGGTCTTCGTCGAGCTGTACAACATGAACCGCCGCCTGGCCGAGCAGGCCTCCATGCTCCGCGAGCGGCTGGCCGCCGAGATCCCCTCCGGGGAGGCGGCCGACGTCCAGACGGCCGTGCTGCCCGAGCTGTCCAGGCGCCTCACGGCGGCCGAGGAGGAGCTGGCCCGGGTCGTCGATCTGGCCCGCAAGGGCGGGGACCCGAACCTCGTCGGCCCCCTGTCCGACCTCTCCCACCGCCTCAACCACCTCAGGGCGAGCTTCGACGCCCTCTCCTGAACGACGAGGAGGCCGCCGGAGGAACCTCTCTCCAGCGGCCTCGTCAGATCAGCGCCGGAACGCTACCGGCGAGCGCGTTCGAGGGCGTCCCAGAAGCCCCGGCGCAGGGCGTGCCGTACCTCGTCGTGCAGCAGGAAGTCGATCGGCAGGGAGGAGCCCTGCAGGAGCCGGGCCTCAAGGTCGGAGGGCATCCGAGGCTTGCGCGCGAGCACGGCCTCAAGCCACAGGGCCGGGGCGTCCTTGGCCACGGACTCGCCGAAGTCGTATCCCTCCTTGTGCGCGGCCTTCACCGCGTCGGAGAGGGTGGTGGTGCCGTTGCCGCCCACGTTCTGCTGCGGGACGGGCGCGGGCTGCGGCCCGGTGTAGGCGCCCATCTGCCCCGGCCGGTAGGCCGAGGACGCGCTCGTGCCCGCCGAGCCGTACGGCGACTGCGACCCCGTCGAGCCGCCCTGGCCGGACGAGGGGGACGACGGGGAGACCGGGGACGGCTGCTGGGGCTGCGACGGCGCCTGCGGGGCGGGCGGCTCGGTCGAGTAGCCGGGGTAGGTCGGCAGCGCGTGGGCGGCCCGCGAGGGCTGGACGGTGGGCATGGGGCCGGTCTGCGAGGTCCCGGCGGTCAGAGAGACCGCGGGGGCCTGCCCGTTCGCGCCCGACCTGCTGCCGTTGGACAGCGCGGGGGTCTCCGCCGCCCCCGAGGTCACCCCCGAGGTCACTGCTGGGGCCCCGACCGTGACGCCGACCGAGACACTCGACGTCAGGGTGACGTACGGCCTCAGATGGGCGGCGCTGATCTCGATCAGGTCGTCGCACTCCTGGCGGAGCGAGCGTGAGACGGCCCAGCTTCCCTCGGCGGTGATGTGCACGACCGTGACGCGGACCCCGAAGTCCTGGGCGTCGCACAGAACCTGGGCCAGATCCTCGTCACCGCTGACCACGACCGCGTCGCAGACCGCGCCGTTGCGCGCCAGCGTCATCAGGTCACGGTGGACCTGGGCGTCCACGCCCTCGCGGCGCCCGGGACGGATGCGCGACAGGCGAAGCTTGAGACCGGGGAGATCGGCCAGCGCGTCGTGCTCGGGGGTGCGGCGGCCCTCGACGGTGGCCTCGTACCAGTAGCAGCGCAGCAACGGCAGACCGGTGCGTTCCCTGGACAGTTCGTTGAGCAGGGTGAGCAGTCCCGGGTAGTCCCACGAGACCGCCTCCCGGTGCCGGGTGCCGTGCACCGCCATCGCACCGTCGGCCAGCAGGTATCCAGCGTCCACGAAAAGCGCGCAGCGATCCACGCGAAACCGCCCTTCCTTGCGTGGCCCGGCCCTTCCGGCTCACACGCGCCTGAAAGAACCCCTTGAGAGACCAGAACAGGCGGCCCTTTCTCAGGGTAATCAAGCCGCTGATCGTCCGAGGGTGAATCCCGACGATTCGACCCGCGCATGACCGCACGCCGGAGTGTTTACGCAGACCGTACCAGTTTGCCCCGTTTCTGAGGCCCCTCCAGCAGGTGATTCCCCGCCGCGCGAGGCCCTCCGCGGTCACCCTAACCTTGTTGCCATGAGCGATCGTGAGAACCTGCTGACCGAGATCAAGGACAAGGGCGTCGTGCACGGAAAGGTCGTGCTCTCCTCCGGCAAGGAGGCCGACTTCTACGTGGACATGCGCAGGGTGACCCTCGACGGGCACGCGGCGCCGTTGGTCGGCCGGGTCATGCTGGACCTCACGAAGGACCTCGACTACGAGGCCGTCGGCGGCCTGACGCTGGGCGCCGACCCGGTGGCCACGGCCATGCTGCACGCGGCCGCCGCCCAGGGGCGCAGTCTCGACGCCTTCGTCGTCCGCAAGGCGCAGAAGGCGCACGGCATGCAGCGCAGGATCGAGGGGCCGGACGTGGCCGGGCGGCGGGTGCTCGCCGTCGAGGACACCTCGACGACCGGTGGCTCCCCGCTGACGGCGGTCGAGGCGCTGCGCGAGGCGGGCGCGGAGGTCGTCGCGGTCGCCACGATCGTGGACCGGGGCGCGGCCTCGGCGATCGCCGCCGCGGGCCTGCCGTACCTCACCGCCTACACCCTCGGGGACCTCGGGCTGGCCTAGTCGCGGGAGACGGTGAACTCCTGACGCTCCCCCGGGCTGCCCGGGGGGCGTTCCTCCCCGTTCACCAGGACGCTGACGGAGGCCGAGTCGGCCAGCACCACGTCGAGCCTGTCCTCGAAGGAACGGACCTGCTCGCCGTCGTCCATCTCCCGGTTGATCAGCACGTCGCCCCCGGCGACCCTGAGGAAGACCGTGGGACAGCGTTCCCGCACGCATCGCACCAGGACCGTGGGAACCGGTTCCTCGGTCGCCTCGGTGGCGGAGGGCACCGGGGAGGGCGCCTCGGTCGGCGTCGGCGCGGGAGCCCCTCCGGAGAGCGCTCCCGACAGGGACCTGACGCCGATCACGACGAGGGCGATCAGCGCCAGCACCGCGAGAGCCGCGAGGAGAAGGCGCGCGATGCCCATCGGATCAGACCTGTGGCGTCCCACAGGTGGAGAGTAGCGGCAGGCAGCGGGCCCGGGAGGGGCTTTGTCGGACTGAGGCGCGAACGGTCAGAGACCGGGCTCACCAGGCGTGCCGCTCGGCGCGGCCCGGTGGTGCTTACCCTGAGGATTCTGTACGGCCTTGCCCTCCTTGCGGCTCTTCATGACCTCCCGGATGATCGGAATGATCGACAGCAGGATGATCACGAAGGCGCCCGGCAGGATGTACCGGTCGACGTTGGGAACCGCCGAACCGACCACGCGGCCGAAGATCAGCATGCTGTCGGTCCACAGGACGGCGCCGATGCAGTTCCACAGGAAGAACCGCTTGGCGTCCATGCCGAGCGCGCCCGCGACGGGGTTCAGGAACGTCCGCACGATCGGGATGAACCTGGCGATCACCACCGCCCTGGCCGGTCCGAACCGCTGGAAGTAGTATTCGGCCTTCTCCACGTACTCCTTCTTGAAGAGTCTGGAGTCGGGTCGGTCGAACATCTTGCGGCCGTATCTCGCGCCCAGGTGGTGGCCGAGCTGGGCCCCCACGATCGCGCAGAGCGGTGCCACGACGAGCAGCACCGGGAACGACAGCGGTTCGAGGCCGGGTATGGCCTTGGCCGCCTCGGCCGTGCTGAACACCCCCGCCGCCACGAGTAGCGAGTCACCTGGCAGGAAGAAGCCGAGCAGCAGCCCGGTCTCGGCGAAGATGATGCCGAGCACGCCGATGGTGGCGAAGGGGCCGAGCAGGCCGAGCCACCACTTCGGGTCGAGGATGTTATGCAGGAGGTCCATCGGCTCGAAGCCTACCCGGGCAAAGGCCCCCGGATCGAGAGATCTTCACAGGCACAAGTGTTGCCCGGACTGTCCGCGTGGGAAGGAACCCGGAATACTGGCTGAGGGCCTCGCCCCCAGCCGGGCCCCGCGCCAGCAGTTCACCGCCGTCTCTAGGGAGATGACACCGATGCCCATCGCGACTCCAGAGGTCTACGCCGAGATGCTCGACCGGGCCAAGGCCGGCGAGTTCGCCTACCCGGCGATCAACGTGACCTCGTCCCAGACCCTCAACGCCGCGCTCAGAGGGTTCGCCGAGGCGGAGAGCGACGGCATCATCCAGGTTTCGACCGGTGGCGCCGACTTCCTCTCCGGCACGACCATCAAGGACATGGTGACCGGCGCGACCGCGCTCGCCGAGTACGCCAGGGTCGTCGCGGCCAAGTATCCCGTGACGGTCGCCCTGCACACCGACCACTGCCCCAAGGACAAACTCCCCGGTTTCGTACGGCCACTGCTGGACATCTCCCTCGAACGGGTCGCCCGTGGCCAGGATCCGCTGTTCCAGTCCCACATGTGGGACGGCTCCGCCGTACCCCTTGAGGAGAACCTGGAGATCGCGCAGGAGCTGCTGGACAAGACCGCCCGCGCGAAGATCGTCCTTGAGGTGGAGATCGGCGTCGTCGGCGGCGAGGAGGACGGCGTCGTCGGGGAGATCAACGAGAAGCTCTACACCACGCCCGAGGACGCCCTGGCCACCGCCGACGCCCTCGGTCTTGGCGAGCGGGGCCGCTACATGCTGGCGGCGACCTTCGGCAACGTGCACGGCGTCTACAAGCCGGGCCACGTCAAGCTCCGTCCCAGCGTGCTGAAGGAGATCCAGGAGGCCGTCGGCGCGAAGTACGGCCAGGAGAAGCCCTTCGACCTCGTCTTCCACGGCGGCTCCGGCTCGCTGCTTGAGGAGATCCACGAGGCGATCGCGTACGGCGTGATCAAGATGAACATCGACACCGACACGCAGTACGCCTTCACCCGCCCGATCGCCGACCACATCTTCAGGAACTACGACGGCGTGCTCAAGGTCGACGGCGACGTCGGCAACAAGAAGGCCTACGACCCCCGCTCGTACGGCAAGTCCGCCGAGACCGGTATGGCCAACCGCATCGTCGAGGCCTGCCAGCACCTGAAGTCCGCGGGCACCAAGCTCACCTGAGCTCCCGTGTGAGACGGGTTCCCACCGGGAGCCCGTCTCACGTGAGGGCCTCGACCACGGCGACGGCCAGGGCCCGCTGGCCCGCCAGGGACAGGTGCACCCCGTCGTCGAGGAAGGCGTCCGCGTCCAGTGCGGATCCGCCGTCGATCACGGGTTCCGGCTGGGTGGCGAGAAACGCGGCGACGGGGTCGAGGTCGCGGTTGCTCCAGGAGAACCCACCCCGCGTGAACGGCTGGTAGGCCGCCACCCGCTCCTCGTCGACCGGGCTCGGCGCGACCCACACCCAGCGGGCGCCGGTGCGCGCGGTGACGACGTCGCGCAGCGCGCCCAGGGCGCGTTCGGTCTCGGGAAGGCTGACCAGGATCGGCCCCTCGGGGCCGCCGAAGCGCCGCACGTCGTTGGCGCCCAGCATGCACAGCACCCAGTCGGGCCGCTGGAAGGCCACCCCGGGCGAGCCGGACAGGGCCTGGACGCTCGTCTGCCCCGAGATGGCGGTGTTCTCCAGGACGATCCCGTCGGCAGGGCGCCGCAGGGCGAGGAGATGGCGCAGGATCTCGAACCAGGACAGCAGGTCGTCGGTCGTGCTCTCGCCGACGGCCACCACCCGCTGACCGGCCGCAAAGGGCAACCGGTCCACCTTCTCGGCGAACGCGGGATCGTCGAGCAGCTCCGAGGCCGTCTGCCGCACCCGCTCCTCGTGGCCGTGCCGTACCCGCAGATAGGCGTCCGTCTCCAGGCCGAAGAGGGCGGCCACGTGGGCGTCGTCGAGGGCGCCGAGATAGCCGAGGACCTTCTCGGGGTGCTGGAACCTGATGAGCTTTTCGAGCATCACGGGGTCTCCTTGACGCTGTTGCGGGGCCGGGTGCGGGGCAGCAGGAAGCCCGCGGCCACGAGCCAGGCCAGGCCGCAGAAGCGGGCGACGGGCAGCAGCACGGCCAGGCCGGTCAGCGGGATGGCGAGGGTGGTCAGCTCGGCCACCACGGCGATCACCAGCCCGCCCAGCGCGAACGGACGCGGCAGCAGCCTGGCGAGCCATCCCGGTACGGCGACGCCCGCGACGAGCAGTCCCAGGAAGACGACGTGCCCGACGCCGCCGGTGGCGAAGGCGAGGAAGTGCAGCGCGTGGACCACCCCGGTCTCCGCGGCCACCTCGGGACGCGAGAGCGTCCAGCTCACCAGCGCGGAGATCGCCAGCATGGCCGAGGCGAGCGTGCCGCCAGTCAGGGCGATGACGGCGCCGGGCGCGCGGACGCCGAGGTTGCGCAGCCGGGCCGAGGCGGTCGCGGCGTAGATGGCCAGCGGAACGGAGGCGGCGAACTGCAGGAAACCGGTCACCATGACGGCGCTCTGGTTCGCCCGGAAGTAGGCCGGGGCCCCGTCCCCGTAGGGCGAGGGGAAGGTCGTGCCCGCCATGATCGTGCTGACGGCGATCCCGGCCAGGAAGAGCGCGGTGAACACGACGCCGAGGACGCCCAGCGGCGGGCCGCCCCGGCTCACGCGGTCACCCGCCCACCGGTCAGGTCGAGGGTGACGCCGGTCACCCAGGAGGAGGCGTCGGAGACGAGATACAGGACGGCCTGGGCGACGTCCTCGGGAAGCCCGATGCGGCCGAGGGGGTGGGAGGCGGCCAGCCCGTCGAGCTGCTCGTCGGACATGAACCGCCGCATGCGCTCGTTGAGCACGGCCGAGGGCGCCACGCAGTTGACGCGGACGCCGTACTCGCCGACCTCGGCGGCCAGGTGCCTGGTGAACATCACCACCCCGGCCTTGGCGGCGGCGTAGGCGGCGTTCGCCCTGCTGGGGCGGCGTCCCGCCGCCGAGGACATGGTGACGATCGCGCCCCCGCGCCGCTCGACCATGGCGGGCAGGAAGGCGGAGACCGTCAGATAGACCGAGGTCAGGTCGGACTCGACGACCTCGCGCCAGCGGGCGGCCCCGAGCTCCGCCGTCGGCGCGGGCGCCCCTGCGCCGCCCGCGAAGGCGGCGAGGATCTCGACCTGCCCCAGCTCGCTCTCGATCCGCTCGCGCATGGCCGCAACCTGGTCCTCGTCGGTGACGTCGGCGGGTACGGCGAGAGCCGTACCGCCCCGTTCCGTGATGTCGGCGACGACCGCGTCGATCGCCGCCCTATCGCGGCCGTTCACCGCGACCCTCGCGCCGTTGGCCGCCAGGACACGGGAGGTCTCGGCGCCGATCCCCCGTGAGCCGCCGGTCACCAGCGCGACCTTGCCGGTTATGTCGTTCGTCACGCTCTTCTCCGTTCTCTTTACTGAACTATTCATAGCAGAGAACTATTCACTGCGGCTACCATCGCTGCATGACCTCACAGGAGCACGGGAACGGGACGGCGCCGCGGTCCAGGCCCAGGGGCACGGCGTTCCTGCTCGCGCAGGTGGGCGCACACGCCGCGGCGCGCTTCGCCGAGCGGGTCGGCGTCCTGGGCGTCGCCCCCTCGGACGTCGGCCTGCTGCGCATGATCTCCACGCGCCCCGGACGCAGCCAGCAGTCCCTGGCCGAGGAGCTGGGCGTCGTGCCGAGCCGGGTCGTCACGCTGGTCGACGGCCTGGAGCGCAAGGGCCTGGTCGAACGGCGCCGCAACCCCCGGGACCGCCGCAACTACGCCCTGCACCTCACCGAGGAGGGCTCACGGGTGATGGCCGGGATGCGCGAGGTGGGCGCGGCACACGAGGACGACATCTGCGCGGCCCTGGACGAGCCCCAGCGCGAGCAGCTCGCCGCCCTCCTTGAGGCCGTCGCCGTACAACAGGGCCTGACCGAGGGCGTCCACCCGGGCTACCGCCGATGACAAGCCTGGAGAAGTAAGGCACGTCTCAGGCGGCTGATCTTGGCCTGAGCCCGTCCCAGCGGGTAGGACTGTCCCTATGGAATCCGAGAACCTTCTCGCCGGTCCGCCGCCCACCAGGCTGCCGGACCTGCCCGAGGCCAGGCAGGCGCTGGAGTCCGGCGCCCAGGCCTCCGACGTCGCCGCGCGCTTCCCGGCCTACCCCGCCGCCTGGGCCACGCTCGCCGACGAGGCCTTCACGTCCGGACACGCGGTGACCTCCTACGCCTTCGCCAGGACCGGCTATCACCGCGGCCTCGACCAGCTCCGCAGAGCGGGCTGGAAGGGCCACGGTCCCATCCCCTGGGAGCACGAGCCCAACCGCGGTTTCCTGCGCTGCCTGCATGCTCTGGGCCGCGCCGCCCAGGCCATCGGCGAGAAGGACGAGGCGGAGCGGTGCCAGCAGTTCCTGAAGGATTCGAGCCCCGCAGCCGTGGAGGAGTTGAACGCCCGCTGACCCTCACGGAAACGGACAATCCCCATTTCCCACCAGGTCAGGTATTCTCACCTCGCAAGAGCCCCTGTCGCGATTGCGTCAGGGGCTTTGGTTTTTGCGGTTGGAGACTAACGATGCCGGCTGTCGTTCTCGTGGGTGCCCAGTGGGGCGATGAGGGCAAGGGGAAGGCCACCGACCTGCTCGGTGACCAGGTCGACTACGTCGTCAGATATCAGGGTGGCAACAACGCGGGACACACGGTCGTCATCGGCGACCAGAAGTACGCGCTGCACCTGCTGCCGACGGGAGTGCTCTCCCCCAACGTCATCCCGGTGATCGGCAACGGCGTCGTCATCGACCCGGGGGTGCTGCTGAGTGAGATCGACGGCCTCCAGGCCCGTGGCGTCTCCTCGGAGCGCCTGCTGATCTCGGCCAACGCGCATTTGATCATGCCGCACCACAAGGCCCTCGACAAGGTCTCCGAACGCTACCTCGGCAAGGCCAAGATCGGCACGACCGGCCGCGGCATCGGCCCAGCGTACGGCGACAAGATCTACCGCATGGGCGTGCGGGTCCAGGACCTGCTCGACCCGGGCATCCTGCAGCAGAAGATCGAGGTCGCCCTCGGTGAGAAGAACCAGATCCTCACCAAGATCTACAACCGCAGGACCATCGACGCGAACAAGGTCCTCGACGAGTACCTCGGCTATGCCGAACGCCTCAAGCCGCACATCGCCGACACCTCCCTGATCCTGAACAGGGCACTCGACGAGAACAAGGTCGTGCTGCTCGAAGGCGGCCAGGGCAACCTGCTCGACATCGACCACGGCACCTACCCCTTCGTCACCTCCTCCTCCCCGACCAGCGGTGGCGCCTGCTCGGGCTCCGGCATCCCGCCGACCCGCCTGACCGGCGTGATCGGCATCCTCAAGGCCTACACGACCCGCGTCGGCTCCGGTCCCTTCCCGACCGAGCTTGAGGACGAGATGGGCGACTGGCTGCGCACGACCGGCGGGGAGTACGGCGTGACCACCGGCCGCAACCGCCGCTGCGGCTGGTTCGACGCCGTCATCGCCCGCTACGCCAGCCGGATCAACGGCGTCACCGACTTCTTCCTCACCAAGCTGGACGTGCTGTCCGGTCTTGAGCGCATCCCGGTGTGTGTCGCCTACGAGGTGGACGGCGTCCGTCACGACGAGATCCCGATGACACAGACCGACTTCCACCACGCCAAGCCGATCTACGAGGAGTTCCCCGGCTGGCAGGAGGACATCTCCGGCGCCAAGACCTTCGAGGACCTGCCCGCCAACGCCCAGGCCTACGTCAAGGCCCTGGAGAGCATGAGCGGCGCCCGCATCTCCGCCATCGGCGTCGGCCCCGGCCGCACCGAGACCCTGCAGATCCACTCCCTGATCTAGCCCGTACGGCGCGCTTCAGCCTGTGTCCGTACGGCGCGCTTTGCTTGTGCCTGTACGGCGTGCTTTTGCCTGTGTTCGTACGGCGTGCTGACGTGGGGACGGTGTCGCAGAGCACCGTCCCCACGTCGCCGTTTCCCGAGCCTCGCCCCTTCGAGGCTCAGCTTTCCCGGGCCCCGGTGCCGGGAAAGCCAAGCGCCTCAGGCGGGGAGCCGTCGCAGGGCGGCGTCGAGCGTGAGGGTGTCCTCGACCACGACGTCGTCGACCATCCGCCCCCAGCGGAGGGTGACCCACTGCATGGCGACATTGCGGTACGGCGTGCCGTCCCTCAGCGTGCCGACGACCCGCAGACAGACCGCGACCCTGGTGTTCCACGGCCAGCCCCCGGCCACGACGTCCACGAGCTCCAGCCGGACACCGGGCAGTCGCTCGGTGAAGCGGACGAACCACGCCCGGAACGCAGCCCGACCACGCACGTCCGCCCCCAACGCCGTGTCCCCGACGAACCGGAACCGCACATCAGGCGCGGCCATCGCGACCGCCGCCTCGTAGTCGCCCTCGCCCACCTTGCGCCAGGTTCTCCTGACGACAGATCGCACAACAGCGTGATACACGAAAATGGACGCTATCCTGCTGACTTGCTTTAAGCAAGGGACTAAAAATGACCAGAACGGACTTCACCGGCATCGCCTGCTCGATCGCCCGTTCAGCGGCGATCGTCGGCGATCCCTGGATGCTGCTGATCATGCGTGACGTGGCGCTCGGCCTCCACAGGTTCGACGACCTCCAGCGCGACCTCGGCGCCGCCACCAACGTGCTGAGCCAACGGCTCGAACGGCTGGTCGAGGGCGGCCTGCTCCGGCGCGAGCGCTACGCCCAACGCCCCGACCGGTACGGCTACCACCTGACCGAGAAGGGCGCCGACCTGGTGCCCGTCCTGCTCGCGCTGACCGCCTGGGGCGACCGCTGGGAGGCGGGCGAGGACGGCCCACCCCTGATCGTCCGGCACCACACCTGCGGCAACGACACCCATGCCACCGTGACCTGCCACTCCTGCGGCGAAAAACTGACCCCCGACCAGATCACCTACCACCCCGGCCCCGGCGCCCACCCCGGCCGAGGCACCGCCCTGATAGGCACCCTCCTCACCGGTCACCCCGACGAGTGAAGGCCGTCAGACGTTCTTCCTCAGGAAGGCTCGCCAAACGACAAGGGCCGACGCGCCTTCACGGCGCGTCGGCCCTTTACAGTCAGTGCGTCATCACGACGCGGAAGCCCTACCTCAGTGCGCTCGCGGCGATGTCCTGGACGGAGGCGAAGTAACGGGCATGAGTCTTCTTCAGCCCCTCCAGGGACCGGCTTCCCAACACGACGACCTCGACATCGGGGTCGTCCGCGTATCGCGCCTCAGCGGCGAAGCGCCCTCTCAAGGCCGCTCGGCCGTCACGGAACTCTTCCTGTGCAAGAAGCCGCCCTTCACGACGACCGTAGATCAGCAGGTAGTGATTCACGATCCCATCCTCACCTTTGCCTGAAGCACGACGGTAAGAATCAGGGCGTCCCTACAGCCTGACGCTCACTGTGAGGCCAGCGGGGAAGCCTATGCAGCTAGCACGGGGTTACTGTACGGCGGAAGCGGTGTTCGGTACGGGTGTGGATGGGTCACCCAGCCATGTTTCCTGGCGGGCGTCCCCGGTGATGGTCAGGCCGAACTTCTCATATCCCGGTTGACCCTGCTCGCTCCACCACCGATGGGCGGCCTCGACCTCGTCCCACAGGTTGCGTGGACCGCCCTGGAAGACTCGTGAATCCTCACCGAAGAACACCGCCGCCCATGACCGGTCGCCCAGGCCGTACAGCCACATGCCCCGCGTGCCGTCAGCGTTGCGACCGGGGACGCGCACGCAGTCGGGCAGCAGCAGGCTGAGCACGAAGGTGGTGGTGGGGTCGCCCACGATCTTCGAGGCGGTCAGACCGGTGGCGGAGGCCCTGGTGTCGTCCGGCCAGGCGTTGCCGGGGATGTAGTCGGCGGACCTCACCTCAAGCCGATGAGAGCGGATCTGCATGAACCGGGCGAGCCTGGTGAAGTGCCCGCTGGCCGTACCGTCCTCGCCGACGACCAGCCGGGCGATGGCGTCCTGGTAACTGTGACGGGTCCCCCAGGGCACCACGATCACCCCACCGGGCCGGGTCTGCTCGATCCACGCTCGCGGCACCTCCCGCACGGCAGCGGTCACGAGCACCCGGTCGTACGGCGCCCGCCTTGGCCAGCCCAGCAGGCCGTCCCCGACGACGACCTCGGGATGCCAACCAGCGGCGGACAGAGCCTCGCGCGCCCGAACGGCCACCGCCTCGTCCACCTCGACCGAGACGACGTTCGACTCCCCCAGCCGAGCTGACAGCAGAGCCGCGCACCAGCCGGTTCCGGTGCCGACCTCCAGGACCCGCATCCCCTCGTCCACCGACAGGTCGGCGAACATGGTGAACACCAGACTGGGCGCCGAACTGGAACTGGTCCGCTCCTCACCCGGTGCTGTCCCAGTGTGTCGGCCGTCATTCCACTGCGTGGTGATCGGCACATCGGTGTCCGCCCACCGTCGCCACCGCTCGGGCTCCCGCGGCCGGGAGACGACAAGGTCACGCCCATTGTCGAACGGCCACATCACCTCCGGCAGGAACAACTCCCGAGGCGCTGCCTCGAAGGCTTTCATCCACTCAGGGGAGACACCGCAGGCGAGCAGAATCTCGCGCAGTCCCTGCTGGGGTTCTTCGGCCGTCACTTCTGCGCTGGCTTCTCGTGCTTACCCGGAGGGGGATTCGAATCAGGCTCCTGTTTGGTGTCGCCCAACTCGAACGGCTCCAGCGGCGGCAGAGGTTTTCCCTCGTGATCTCCCATGCGTTTTCTCCCTCGTCGAATCCTTGACGTGGAACGCTCACGGTGATCGTACCTTCGCGCTGAGCGACCGGAAGGAGATAATCCGATCACCCGGCTTGCATTACGGGGTGTCGGCGGTGACCTGGCATACGCCGTAGGGGGTGCTTTCTACTTTTTCGCGGGTGACCTTGCCGTCGATGATGATGCGGCATGTCACGGTGCCTTTGTCTCCGGCGTTCTGCACCCACAGATACGTGTGGCCGAGTTCGTCCAGCTTGAGTTCCTTTCGCCATGGCAGGGGAACACCGCTGTCCTGCTTAATGTCGAAGTCCACGCTGCTGGTGATGTTCATCGCGCTGGTGGCCCCGTCGGAACCGACGGCTTCGAGCACCACGGAGTGCGCGCCCACCGCCTTCGAGGAGGCTGAGTCGCCGCGACTGGCCGCGAAGGAGCCGAAGCTGGAGACGGCGCCCGCCATGACGAGGACCCAGTAGAGGATCCACAGGCCGGTCAGCGACCATCCGAGGATGACGCCCGCGAAGGCCATGCCACGGCCGTCGGTGCGGTCACGGCGGATCTGACCCAGGGCGACGTGGCCGAACACGACGGCCAGCAGCGACGTGAACCCGCAGGTGATGAAACCGGTCAGGCCGAGGACCAAGGACGCGATGGCGAGACCGTTGTTCTTGGTCGGCGGCGGCGCGCCGTACAACTGGCCATAGTTCGGCGGGTAGGACACGTCATCTCCTGATCTGCGAGGGATGCGTGTGTGACGGCTGTGCCATGCACCCGGGCTACGTGGTGACCGGATCCGGTCACTACCGGGTGCCGTAGCCGATGGGGAGTGGGGTGCGGAGAGGGGTGGAGGGGTCTTCGGTGGGGAGGGAGGGGTCGCGGTTGGTGAGGGTGGCGAGGGTGAAGTTGGTGGTTATGGCCCAGACGTCGTCGGCGCGGGTCAGGAGGAAGTGGCCGGCGTTGGCCACTTCCAGGCGGCGGACGTTCGTCACCGGCCTGGCCCGTTCGGCGTAGGCGAGAGAGTCCGCCGCGCTGGCGTCGCTGCGGTCGCGGTCACCGTGGACGATGAGGACGCGTCGGCCCGCCAGTTGCTCGACCGGTTCACCCGGGGGAAGCCAGGGGGCGACCCCGGCGACCGCCACCACGTTCGGGTGCCCCGCGGCCCGGAAGGCGGCCCGGCCGCCGAGGGAGTTGCCCACGAGGACCACGGGAACGTCGCCGTGGTCGCGGCGCAGGGTCTCCAGGGCCCACTCGGTGTCGACCAGGGTGCTCGCCTCCGCGCCGTTCCAGCCACGGAAGCGGTAGCGCAGCCGGACCACCGCCACCCCGGCGCCCCGGCCCAGTTCGGCCAGGCGTTTGGCCGGTGCGTTCAGCCCCAGTGCGGCCAGCCTTGAGGGCCTGCCGTGGCCGTTCACCGTACCGCCGTGCAGCAGGAGAGCGATGCCCCGCACCTCCGCCCCCGTCGCGCCGCCGGGCTGTACGAGAAGTTCGGCACTCCTGGTCATTTCATCCCCCTAATTACTGGATTGTCCCTTCGTGATAATTCTTCGATGTCCAGCGGTCGCCGGACAGTGGATTACATCCGCTTCCTCGCATGACGGATGTCATGCCGTACCCCAGACAGGGATCCAGCTCAACAGGCATGGGCTGACAGGGTCCGGTTGTTCGCGTTGGAGCGGTAAACGTGATTTGTGTGGTGGGGGTCATATCTGTGCGCGCGGCGTTCGTCGCGAGGCAAGACGCGGATGTGGAAAGGAATTCATGCTGCCATTACGCGGTGTGACCCAGCAGGAACCGTTCACCCACCCCCAGCTCCCCCAGCCTCCGCTCCGCGCGACGCTGCACCGGCTGGTACGGCGCGCCTACAGCAGGGTCCGGCAGGACGACCTGGGCGCCCTGAGGGTCGCGCTGAGCAATACCGGCGTGGACAACTACGTCAGGTCCGCCGCCGTGCCGGACTACACGAACACGGCGGTCAACGACGCCCTGGAGAAGCTGATCACGGTCTTCGTCGACAAGACCCCGTACGTCGCGCAGGCCGGGAACCGGCAGAACCAGCCCCCGGGCAACGCCGGGCAGGCGGTGCTGAAGACCATGGTGGACGAGGCGACCACCGCCTTCACCCAGATCGCGGCGGGCAACGCCGACGCGCACATCACCGCCGTCTTCAACCTGGCCGACGGCGCCAGGCTCCCGGAGATCAAGCGGACGTTCACCGAGGCCGCCAAGGGGCTCAGACGCCTCCACGACAACCGGCTGATCCTGCTGGACCACCGCGGTGACCTGGACATCCAGGGTGCCGGAGCCGTGTCGTCACCCAGGTCGCTGACCGTCCCCGTCACGTTCGCGGACGCCCGTACCGACGCCCGGGTCCGCATCCTGCTGCACGAGTCCTTCCACATCGCCAGCAAGGACATCGTGGATCACATCTACTTCGGCGCGGCGGGCTTCTCCACGGTCGGCTGGCCGGCCATGAAGACCAACGCCGACCACTACGCCGAGGTGGCCAGGCGCCACGCGGGCCTGACCCTGCCCGCCCCGGCGCCGCTCGCCGTACTCGCCCCGGCCGCCGGTCCGGCCCTGACGCCCGCGCAGGAGCTCAAGGTGAGCCAGGCGCTGACGGAGGCCCAGGAGCGTCTCACCAAGGGCTGGGCCCGGTCGCTGTGGGTGTGGCAGAACATGGGGCTCGTCCAGCGCTACCAGAACTCCTACCTGTGGCTGGGTGAGGCGCCGACGACCGAGTTGCTGGTCCGGCAGCTCATGCTGGAGTCGCAGCAGATCTCGATGACCCTGCACCACGGAACCGGAGGCCGCGCCACCACCCCGCCCGACGTCCCGCCGGTGCTTCCCCTGGTCACCGCCTACGACCTCGCGGTGATGGAGGAGGTCCTGGCCGACCTGCACCGGTTGGTCAGCTGGGGTCAGGCGCAGCAGACCGTGCACGTGCTGGCGGCCGGGACGCCCCTGCCCGCGGGGAACGCGGCCTACCTGTGGGCCGCGGACGTGACGAACGCGGCGACGTCGGTGGGCAACCTCGCCGACCAGTTCGTCACCCAGGCCACCCAGTCGCTCGCCAGCCCTTGGTTGCCGAACGCCCCCGCTCTCAAGACCCTCGTGGACGGCATGCGCGTCCGCTACGACCAGCTCTCAAGCTGAGAACACCCGAAGGGCGTCGGCGCCCCCATGCCCGACGCCCTTCGCGGATCACTCGTTCACGATTCCCGGCAGGGTCAGGTACAGCGCTTTCGGATAGTCGGTCAGCGGGTGGGCCTTCCCGGTGCCGATATCGACCCCGTAGGCATGCGCGCCTTTCTCGTCGTCCACGACGACCGTGAGTTCCGATCCGCTCCGCCAGGGCCCGGTGAACATGACGGGCCGGCCCTCAGGAAGGCCCTGGATGGGCACGTTGCGCAGCTTGCGTCCCGTGCTGACGTCGAGCAGGACGAGGGTGCGCAGCTCCTGGATCCACTTCTTCTCGTCGCGTCTCTCGAAGGCGGCGACCGTACGGCCGTCGGGAGCGAGTTCGCTGAAGCCCATGAACGCGCCGTCGAAACGCACCGGCTTACCTCCACCGGTGACGGGCATCAGCCACAGGTCGGTCTTGAGGTAGCGGACGAGCTCGACGACACCGTCCCGCACCCCGATCGCCTCGTACTTGCCGGGCACCTTGACCGTCTTGCCGGTGCTCACCTCGATCAGCAGCCCGGGATCCTTGCTCCCCTCGCGCGGATCGAAGACCACATACCGACCGTCGTCGGAGAGCACGAGCGTGGAGCCCGGGCCGATGCGTGACTCCTTGACCGTGACGGGGGACGTCGTCTCCGAGCCGCTCACGAGGTCACGCACCACGTGCGCCCGGTCCTTGCGGCTGTAGTAGGCGATCTTGCGCCCGTCCCGGCTGATCGCGACGGGCACGCGACGGTCCTTGGCGGTCATGGCGAGTGCCTGCGGCAGCCGGTAGGTCTCTCCCGCGCCTGTGACCACTCGCCACTCCGCGGCACCGCAGTCGACGCGCCGCTTCTCGTCAACCTTGCAGGGCGTCTCGTACGCGTAGCCGAGCGGCCCCACGTTGCCCTCCGGCAGGTCGGTTATCCCCGGCGCTGCCATCTCCTGGGGCTGGGACGACCTCATGGCGGTCATCACCGTACCCGTCGCCACCACCGTGGCGGCCATGGCGACGGCGGCCATCATGGCGGGCACGCGCCGCCTGCGCCGACGGCCCGCCAGGGCCTGGTCCACCAGAGCGGCCATGTCCACCGCGGGCGCCTCCTCGGCGATGCCGTACAGCGCTCTGCGCAGCCTCGTCACGGTGTCACCTCCTGAAATGTGGAAAGGGAATGTGGCCCGGCCAGTTCGGGCGCGAGTGCGCGCAGGCGGGCCAGCGCGCGATGGGTCTGGCTCTTGACGGTGCCGACCGAGCAGCCGAGCGCCTCGGCCGTCTGCGCCTCGGTGAGGTCCTCCCAGAAACGCAGCACGAGTACGGCACGCTGCTTGCGCGTCAGCCTGGCCAGCACCTGACGCAGCACGATCCGGTCAAGCGTCTCCTCGTCGTGGGAGACACCGTGCTCGGGCGGGGATGCGCTCGGCCACTCCCGCCGCAGCCGACGCCGCCACGAGATGTACTGATTCATCAGCGCCCTGCGCGTGTACGCCTCGGGATTGCCGTCCACGGACAGCCTGGGCCACTGCTTCGCGACGTTGACCAGCGTGCTCTGCAACAGGTCCTCGGCGAGGTGTGCGTCCCCCGTGAGCAGGTACGCGGTCCGCGTCAGCGCCTGCTGGCGAGCGAGCACAAACTCGCGGAAGCCGTCGTGACGATCCAATGTGATCTCCTCTCGCCGGTTCCAAACGCGACCAACCCAGCGAAAGGTTGCAGGACATCTCCGATCCGTACGGCCGGTGCCGTACGACAAGAGGGGCCTCGATCAGGCCGGGCCGAGGAGCGGCTCGCCGGGGCAAGGAGGATACGAGGTCGTGGCACTCGGATTGAAAGAGCCCGCCCCTTTCCGGGCGGGCTCCACTACGGGCGGGCTGGCCTACACGCAGTTGACGTACTCGACCCGGGACGAGTTGTAGGAGCAGGAGTCGACCAGCTTTCCCGAGGGATCGCGCAGGTAGCCGGTGTCCTTGGTCTGGTTCCAGATGTAGGCGAGCGTGCCCCCGCTCCTGCCCCAGTACCGGGTGGTCGAGGTGTCCTTGCCCTTACCGGTCCGCAGGGTCACCGCCTTGCCCGCGCCCAGGGTGAAGGCGCCGAACGTGTAGACGTGGTCGGAGCGGCGCGTCGTGTCGCGGACGGTCCAGCCCTTGAGACTGACCGCTCGCCGGGTCGTGTTCTTGACCTGGATGTACTCACCGTTCAGGCTGCTGTTCGCTCCCGAGTCCGGCGAGCCGGGTGAGTTGTACCAGATACGGGTGATCTGAACGGTCGGAACCGCGGCGGCGTGGACGGGCAGCGCGGGGACGAGGGTGGCGGCGGCCAGCACCGCCGCGAAGGCCAGGGGGAGAGAACGCACCGATCCTCCGGAAGTGCAGTAAAAGGTATCTCTGCCAGCGATCCTCGCACTTCACGCGTCCCTTGGAACAGGAAAACCGGTTCAGACCGGACCCGGTAGGTCCATCCGGGCGAGCTTGGCCGGATCGACGATGGCGGTGATGGCCGTGATCCGGCCCTCGGTGACGGTGAACGCCAGGACGGAGAACGGGGTGCCGTCCTCGCGCCAGGCGATGACGCCGGGCAGGCCGTTGACGAGCACCGCCCGGCTGAGGGCGGTCGTGTCGGCGGCAGGCCGCGCACCGGCCGCGACCTTGGTGGCGCCGAGGACGACGACCACGCCCGTGGGGGTGTCGACGGTCAGCTTCACCTCGGGGTCGAGCAGGCGCAGCAGCTCCTCGAAGTCACCACGGCGAGCTGCCGCCAGAAAGGCCTGGACCACCTCGCGCCGCTCCCGTCCCGCGCCTGCCGGACGCTCGGTCGCCCGCACCTTCCTGCGGGCGCGGCTGGCGAGCATCTTGGCGGCGTCGGTGGACCTGCCGAGGATCTTGCCGATCTCGTCGAACGGCACCGCGAAAAGGTCGTGCAACACGAAGGCCAGCCGCTCGTCAGGCCGGAGCGATTCGAGGACGACGAGAAGCGCCAGCCCGACCGAGTCGGCCAGCACCGCGTCCTCCTCCGGAGCGAGACCCTCATCGAGGGTCACCACGAACTCGGGCAGCCGGTCGTTCAGGAGCACCTCGGTACGGGCCCGGCGCGTTCGCAGGACATCGAGGCTGATCCGGGCGACCACCGTGGTCAGCCAGCCCGCGAGGTTGTCGATGGTCGCCGTGTCCTGGCGGGACAGTCGCAGCCACGCCTCCTGAACCACGTCCTCGGCGTCGGCGTGCGATCCGAGCAGACGATGGGCGACCGCGCGCAACCGGTCGCGCTGGGACTCGAACGCCTCGGCCATCGGGGTGGAGGACATGCCGTTACCTTCCTCGGAACTGCTTCGTCATGGGTGATGACGAGCCAGAACGGGCTTGGGTAACCGACGAGGGAGCAGGAACGATGGAAGCACGTCTGAAGGGTACGGCCAGCCCCGAGCTGTTCGAGGGGATCGCACGGCTGTACAAGGTCATTCACGCCGGAGGTGTCGAAGGGCGTCTGCTGTCGCTGGTCCACCTGCGTGTCAGCCAGATCAACGGGTGCAGCGCGTGCGTCTTCGCCTCGATCACCTCGGCGAAGAAGGCCGGTGAGACCGACGAGCGACTGCACAACGTCGTCGCGTGGCGCGAGACGCCCTTCTTCACCGACGAGGAACGGGCCGCGCTTGCACTGGCCGAGGCCGCCACCCGGATCCAGGACGGCGCCCCCGGCGTGACCGACGAGATCTGGAACACCGCCGCCAACCACTTCACCGGCGAACAACTGAACGCGATCACCATGGAGATCGCCCTGACCAACTTCTTCAACCGAATCAACCACACGATCCGCGAACAGGCCGGCAAAACCTGGTGAACCAACCGGGGCGCCACCCAACGGGTGACGCCCCACCGAAACCCCAGGCCGGACACCCCTGCAAGAAACCGGGTAACCGGAGCTTCCTTGTGTCTGATTGCGAACCCTTCAGGGTGATGAGCGACCTGAGCAGCAACGGGCGCGCCTGGCGCTGCTGCTGGTTGCGAACCCTTCAGGGTGATGAGCGACGCCACTGGATGACCGGCGTGATCAGGCTGATGATCTTGTTGCGAACCCTTCAGGGTGATGAGCGACCCGAGGGTAAAGTCCCAGGTCAGGTAGGGCCGGGCGAGGGTGAGAGGGGCTGATTTTGCAGCAGTCCGGCGGTCGTGCAGAGGTGCAGGTCAGGGCGTTGATCATTTTTGGGTACGGCCCGGCGCACGAAGCTCTGTCCATGATGACGGGCTCAGCCGTCAGAAGTCGAACGTTCCGAGTTCCACGCTGTCTACGAAGGTGTCCCACCCAGAAGTGCTGAAAGTGAGCGCCGGGCCGGAAAGGTTCTTGTTGTCGCGGACGGCGACCAGGCCAGGGAGGTTGGTGGCCACCTCAACACAGTTACCTCCTTCAGCGCTGCTGAGGGAGGACTTGTGGAACGTGGTGCCTGTCAGGTCGGGGGACATGGTTGCTCCTTGCCTTCGTCTGAGGATTCCTGATCCTCACTGTGCGAGCAGTCCCCAGTACGCACAAGACTCCGGCGCCACACCAGCACTGGAGCCTCACGAGTAAGCAATCAGGCGTCGAAGATGCCGGTGTCCACGCATCCATCTCCGTTTGCGCCAGAGGGGCAATGAGCGACTGGCAGGCGTGCCTGATCGTGGGATGTCTCGGATCTACGGTATTTCGTCAATCGCTGTGCCGTAGATCACCTGATACCGGTCCACGGGAATCACAATGTCGGCGGTTTCGACGGGTTGTTCGTCGGCCCAGTAGGTGCGCTCGATGGTGAGGACGATCGAGCCCGGTGCCATCTGGAGGCGAGTCGCCTCGGTGGTCAGCACCATCCTGGCGGATATGGCCTCGGCGGAGTGGGTGATGCGTATGCCGATCGCCATCATGCGTTCGACGACGCCGCGTCCGGCGTAGGGGCCGTCCTCGGGCAGGACGATGGGTGTTCCCTTGGTCAGGGCGAAGGGTTCCCAGCTTGTGGAGAGCATCACCGGTTCGTCGTCGGCGGTGAACACGTAGTCGGTTCTGATGGAGTCCGGGCCGTTGTCGGTCTCGGCGAGCAGCAATCTTTGCCGTACGGCGGGCGGCGCGGTCTCGGTGCGGCTGCTGTACTGCCAGCCGCCGTTCACTCCTTGGGCTTTCATCTCGGCGGCGAAGGGACTGCCGCCGCGTAGAGAGCGATGCCAGGAGCGGACGAGTTTCCGGAGGGTGGGGCGTTCCCGGACGAACGTTCCTGCTCCCGGACGTGCGATGGCGTGTCCCTCGACGACCAGTGTCCGGATGACCTTCCGCGCGACACCGTCAGAAACCTCGAACTGTCGGGCGATTTCTGTCTGTGATGGAAGGGCGGCTCCGGGGGCCAGTTCGCCGTTGACGATCTGCTGGCGGAGCTGGTCCGCAATCGCGAGGTACAAGGCGCCTGACTGATCCACGATTCCAGCTTGACAGCAGGCTATCTTGCTCAGCAAGCTGGGTACCCCGAAGGACAGCAGGGTATCTAGGAGAGTCGGTGTATGAAGCCACGATTCCCGCCCGGCCAGAGATGGTGGAGACCGTCCAGAATTGGGCGCGCAACCTTGCTCTAGCCGCTCATCTCAATCTCGCCGACGCGGTTCAACAGGTGGCCGCAGCCCTTACCGAAGATGCGGTTCGGCGAAATCAGCCCACAGCGACCGTGACCGTACAGATGACACTTTGGGAAACCGGACTGCGCCTCGAAGTACGGGACCCCGGAGAGAACGACCAGGTCGAAAGCGAAGGTGTCGCAGTCGTATCCCGACTCGCACGCGCATTCGGCACAAGCAAAAACAGGTCTGGTCACCTGGCCTGGGCTGAGATCGGCACAGAACCCGACACGCACTGACCGGTCAAAACGAACTCGCCACAGTCAAAACGGACCTGCCCGACGGTTGCGACGTCGGGACAGGTCCTTGATCAGGAAGGCATCTCCTGACGTGAGCAAGAGTAGTGCTCCGGGCTCCGGCCTGGACACGCCAACCCAGGACGGCTGCGGCTGCTTCGCCGACGCCATACCCCTGCCGATGGGATGCGCCCGCTGCGGCCATTCCCCCTACGCCCATGGTTGTTCGCAGCAGGACGGGCACGAGTACGTGCAGCCGTCCGGGCTGTTGATGAACGCCCGCCTCCAGGCCCGCCGAGAGTACGGCCCGCAGATCCTTCCCGCGCCTCGGCCTCCGGTGGAGGTCGCGCCGGGCGAGGTGGTTCCGCTGGTGCCCGCCCAGCGGCGGCCCGCTCCCGAGCCGGACCCCGAGCCGGAGTCGCCCGCAGTGGCTCCGGCCGCGAACGTCCAGCCGGGCCTTCTGCCAGTGCCCGTTGACGACCCGGTTGCCGTCTCGGCCCCGGAACCCGTCGCGATGCCGGTCCGGCCTTCACGGCCCCCTGTCCCCGGCGCTCCCCGATCGGGGATCTCCTGGGCCAGGCTGCGTCGATCCGGTCTGTCCCGGCCTGGTTTCCGCAGGAGCGCGGTACGGCCCGCGACCGGCAGGCCGCCTCGACGCGAAGGCCACTGCCGCGTTCCCCGCGCTCGCCCGGCTGTGCCGTACGGCGCGCACCTTTCTCTTTGTTCTCCCGTAGGGCAGGCCCGTCTGGCGATCACCCTGGCCAGGCATGCCTCTGATCGGATCACGGAGGTCCAGATCATGCACAACACCCCCGCCCCCACCCCGGCGATCCCGGGCTGGCGGTTGATCGTCAGCGACACCGGCCGGTACTGGGCCATCCGCAACCGCGCCTTCCCGCGTGTGGCGTTGCGGGCCGGGGTGGAACCGGCCGTGGACGCCGACACCTTCGAGGAGGTCCAGGCCGCTGTCGCCGAGCAGGAGGAGAAGGCCCGTGCCGCCGTCGCCGCCGCCGAGAAGACCGCCGTGGCCGCTGCCGAGACGACGGGGCCGGTCTCGTGACGGGACGGCATCGCGACGGCCAGCCGTACGCCTCGGTGTATCAGCGGGTCTGGGACGGGCCCGCACGGGCCGAGGCCGAGCGGCTCGACCAGACCTGGGCGGACTGGACCGTGCTCTACAGCCTGGGCAAGCGGAGCTTCTACGCCGTGGCCTCCTGGGACGGCCCGCAGGTCGTGGTAGTCGAGGACGCCACGTCGGAGGGGTTGGAGGAGCGGATGCAGGAGGCGGAGATGGTCCGAATGCTCCAGACCACACCGCCCCGGGGCGAGGAGAAGCGTCTGTCGGCTGAGCCGAGTGACCGGGACACACCGGGGACGCGGGATCGGGGCCCGGCCAGGCGGCGGCGTTCGTCGCCGGGCGGGAGGGCGGCATGATGCCCTCGCTCAAGGCGACTCATCCCCAGGCCGGTGTCGCAGACCGAACCTGCGACACCCTGCAAACGGCCCACCCGGGCTGGCTGGTCTTCCACAACCCGCAGTCCGGCCTGTGGAGCGCCTACCGCCACGCCCTGTCCGGCAGGCCCACCCCCGGCGCCGTGCTGCTGGTACGCGCCGACTCGGCCGAAGAGCTGGACCGCAAGCTGACCGCCCAGACACCCGCTCAGACACCCGCTCAAGTGTCCGTCCAGGCGCCCAGGCAGGTGTCCGCTCGCCTGAGCGCTCAGGCATCCCCGCTGGTGCCGCCGAGCATCCGGGCCGTCGCCGCCGCCCGCGCTCTCCAAGCCCGAACCGCCCATGCCGTTCGAGCCGGGTGGGCCGGTCAGCGACCTGTCGGCCTGCGCAGACTTCTGCGCTCCTAAAAGCCGGTACGGCGGGCAGTGGGTGGGACCTCATCCCACCCACTGCCCGCCGTACCCCCCAAGCGTGCGGCTCAGGTTGGAGGGCCTGAGCCGCACCCTTCGCAAGGTGGCTCCCACGCACGCCGGGACATGACAGGGCGTGCTGGGGAAGGGGGAGCCGCCTCGCGCACCGGTCCCGTGTCCCCACACGCGGGACCGGTCCCCTCTACCGGGTGCCCGGCCCCTGCTCCCCGGCTCGGGGCCGGGCACCCCCACCCTCTCCCCACAAGAACACCCGCTCCATTCCCGTGAGAACTCCCCTACCGGGTGCCCGGCCCGTGCTCCCCGGCTCGGGACCGGGCACCCCCCGCCTGAACCGGCGAGATCTCCCCGCGTGAGGCGGGTTTCCTGTCCGCCCTCCGAAGCGAGACGACGATGACCGATGACGAGTACGAACGACGCGTGATCGACGTGCTCACCAGCACCCACCCCGGCTGGTACTACCAACAACGCGACCTCCCCGGCCTACCCCGATGGTGGGCCACCCGCTATTACCCGCTGCGCCCCGACCAGCGGAAGGCCGGAGCCCGCGACGTGCTGGGCCGTACCACCCTGCACGGGTTGGTCAGGGCGCTGGCCCGCCACGACAAGATCCTCCACGACCTCCGCTACTGAAGGAGCCCCCTCATGCCCCCGAGCAAGGCCGTCACCCCCGACGGCACCTTCACCACCGGCCCAGAAACCACCGACCGACTCCTCACCCCCGGAGAAGTCGCCCACATCTTCGGCGTCGACCCCAAAACCGTCAACCGGTGGTCCCTCACCGGAAAGATCCCCTCCCTCAAGACCCCCAGCGGGCAGCGCCGCTACCGGCAGAGCGACGTCAACGCGATCATCAACGGCTAGAGACCCAGCCACATGATGCGGAGGCCGACGTTGCCTTCGGTGGGGTGGCGGAAGGCGCCGGGGGCGATGCCGAGGGTGACGAACCCCAGGCTCTCGTAGAGGTGGATCGCGCTTCTGTTGCTGTCCGCGACGGCGTTGAACTGGATCGCCGCGAACCCCTCCCGCCGCGCCCAGGCGATCATGTCGGTGACGAGGGCGCGGCCCACGCCCAGGCCGCGTGTCTGTCCGGCGACCATCAGGCTTCCCGAGGCGATGTGGTCGCCGGGGCCGGGCCGGTTGGCGTACATGTTGGCGGTGCCGAGCACCAGGTCGCCGTCGGCCGCGACGACAACCCTGGCCGGGGCGGGCAGGAGCCACATCCGCCTGGCGTCGTCCTCGCTCATGGCGGGGTCGTAGGTGAAGGTGTCCCGCGCGGTGACGACGTCGTGGACGATGGGCCAGATCCGGGCCCAGTCGTCCTCGCGGGCTTCGCGGATCGTGAAGGCCGGGTGGGACCCACCACCGGTGGCGGGCGTGACACGTGAACTCATCCCCCCAGCCTGCTCCATGGGCGTCGCCTTGGTTGTCCGTGGGTGAGGGCTTTGCGGGCCGTACGGGGTGGCGAGGTTGACGTGCGGTGGAAACAAGGCGCGAGCCGCGCTGTGGAATCGGTGGCCGGGGTCGGTAGGGTCCCTGTGTGCATGCCGAGATCCATGGCCATCGGGGAGCCCGCGGCCTCCGGCCAGAGAACACGTTGCCCGGGCTCGCCCACGCCCTGGAGCTGGGCGTCGACGCGATTGAGTTCGACGTCGCGCTGACGGCCGACCGGCGCCTGGTGCTGACCCACGACCTGACCGTGTCGGCGGTGACCAGCGCCGACCGCTACGCCGCCTTTCCCGGCGACCCGATGTTCCCCTACGTGGGCAGGCCCGTCGGCGCGCTGACGCTGGCGCAGCTACGCACCCTCGACTGCGGTGTACGGCTGCCGCGCACTCCTGACGACCGGTTCGCCGCCACCCAGGTTCCGGTTCCCGACACCCGCATGCCGACGCTGGGTTCTGTGCTGGCCCTGGTCAACGTCTACGGGGCCGACGGGGTGCGGCTGCACGTGGAGCTGAAGTCCGACCCGACGCGGCCTGACCTGAGCGCCGACCCGCGTGAGCTGACCGAGCTGGTCCTCGCCGAGCTCGACCTGCACGGCAGGCTCGGTGGGGCAGCGATCCTCAGCTTCGACTGGCGGATTCTTGGCGCCGCCCGTTCGCTGGCCCCGGCGACGCCGCGTTACGCGCTGGTGGAGCGGGCGACGATGGACCCGGCGTGGTTCGGCGGGCTCGATGTCGACGACTTCGACGGTGACCTGCCGGCCGTGGCGCTCGCGGCGGGCGGCACGGTGCTCTCGCCCGACCACGTGCTGGTCGACGAGGAGCTGGCGGCCGGGGCGGCGCGGGCCGGGCTGCCGCTGGTCGTCTGGACCGTCAACGACCCGGCCAGGGCGGCCAGGATGCTCGACCTGGGGGCCGCCGGGATCGTCACCGACTATCCCGACCGGATGCGCGCGCTGTGGGCCGAGCGGGGCCTGCCGTTGGCCGCCCCGCTCTCCCCGATGCGCGCACCGGTCGGTTGAGAGTCACAGCCAGCCGTTGCGGCGGAACCCCCGGTAGAGCAGCGTGCAGGTGATGGCCATGACGCCGATCACGAGCGGGTAGCCGAAGAAGGAATCAAGCTCGGGCATGTGCTTGAAGTTCATGCCGTAGATCCCGGCGATCATCGTGGGGACGGCCATGATGGCGACCCACGAGGAGATCTTGCGCATGTCCTCGTTGGCGAGGGCGTTCGAGCGGGCCAGGGCGGCCTGCAGGACCGAGTTGCACAGTTCGTTGGACGACTCGACCTGCTCACAGACGCGGGCGAGGTGGTCGACGACGTCACGGAAGTACTCGCGCATCTCCGAGGGGATCATCCGGCGCTGGGCGAGTGTGGCGAGCGGCGACTGCAGCGGCATGACCGACCGCTTCATCTCGATCATCTCGCGCTTGAGGTTGTAGATCCGGCCGATGTCGCGGGCGCTGACGTCGGCGAAGACCATGGCCTCGACGTCCTCAAGCTCGGTCTGCATGAGATCGGCCACGTTGAGGTACTTGTCCACGACGTGGTCGGCGATGGCGTGCAGCACGCCGGTCGGGCCCCGGTTGAGGAGCTTGGGCTTGTCCTCAAGGCGCTCGCGCACCTCGGTCAGCGGGCAGTGCGTGCCGTGCCGTACGGTGACCACGAAGTCGGGGCCGACGAAGGCCATGATCTCGCCGGTGCCGATGATCTCGCTGGTCGCGGTGAGCACGTCGTGGTCGAGGTAGGCGACGGTCTTGAGGACCACGAACAACGAGTCGCCGTAGCGCTCGACCTTCGGACGCTGATGAGCCTTGACGGCGTCCTCGACGGCGAGGGGGTGCAGGGCGAAGACCTCTGCAAGCCACTCGACCTCGGGGGCGTCGGGTTCGTGCAGGCCGACCCAGACGAAGGCGTTGGCCTTCTCCTCGGCGGCGTTGCGCTCGCGGACGAGTTCGAGGGCGTCGACGATGCCCAGGGCGTGGATCTTCTTGCCGTCGACGTAGGCGGCGTACTCGACGAGCGAGTCGCTCGGCGGGACACACTGGGCGTTCGTACGGCCGGCCGCCGAGAGGTCGGGACGCGGGGTACGAACAGCACGCACGTGCTTGATGCGGGGGAAAAGAAGTGAAGAGCGCATGTCAGGCCTTCCCGCCCGAACCGGCGCTGATCGCACGCGACGTCGTGTCACCTCAACTCAAAAAAGAGAATGCGTGCGCAGCCGGTCGGACACCGGTGTGAAGTGGTTCGAGAGTGCGCACAGCACGTGTGCGCGAGCACGTACTGCTGGGATCGCCAGAGGTCATCCCCGACCACCTCCAATCAGCATCAGACACGCCAAAGCCGCCCAAACTTAGCACATACCGGGGGGCGGACTCCCAGGATACCCTCGCTCACAAGGGGCGATCATGCGGAACTCCACGAAATTCACGCCCCGTTTACAGCGAAATCAGCTCTTTCATCAGGATATGTCAGAGAGAAGATCGACACGCGTGGGTTCGTCAACCTCGGGTGGTACGCGGTCGAACAGCTTGTCCACAGCCTGTGGACAGACGCCGCACGGGCGGCGGATAAGCTCTCCCGAGTGCGCATTCTTGTGATTGGATCCGGCGGGCGCGAGCATGCCCTGTGCCGGTCGCTGGCGTCAGACCCCCAGGTCACCGAGGTCCACTGTGCCCCGGGAAACCCGGGCATCGCCCAGGTCGCGACCCTCCACCCGGTCGTCCCGACCGACCCCGGGGCCGTCGCCCGGCTCGCCGGGGAGCTGGGGACCGACCTGGTCGTGATCGGCCCCGAGGCGCCGCTGGTCGCCGGGGTCGCCGACGCGGTCAGGAAGGCGGGCATCCCGTGCTTCGGCCCCTCGGCGGAGGCGGCCAGGATCGAGGGCTCCAAGGCCTTCGCGAAGGACGTCATGGCCGCCGCGGGCGTGCCGACCGCGCGCTCGCACACCTGTGAGACGCCCGAGGAGGCCGCCGAGGCGCTCGACGCGTTCGGCACGCCGTACGTGGTCAAGGACGACGGGCTCGCGGCGGGCAAGGGCGTCGTGGTCACCGACGACCGCGAGGAGGCGCTCAGGCACGCGGCGGCGTGCGGGCGGGTCGTCATCGAGGAGTTCCTCGACGGCCCCGAGGTCTCGCTGTTCGCGCTCTGCGACGGCTCGACGGCCGTGCCGCTGCTGCCCGCCCAGGACCACAAGCGCGCCTACGACGGCGACAAGGGTCCCAACACCGGCGGGATGGGCGCCTACACGCCGCTGACCTGGGCTCCCGCCGACTTGACAGAGCGTGTCATGGCCGAGACGGTCCTGCCGACCGTGACCGAGCTGGCCGGGCGTGGCACGCCGTACACCGGGGTGCTCTTCGTGGGGCTGGCGCTCACCAAGGACGGCCCGAAGGTGATCGAGTTCAACGCGCGGTTCGGCGACCCGGAGACCCAGGTCGTGCTCGACCGGCTCGCCACGCCGCTGGCCGGACTGCTGCTGGCCTGCGCGAACGGCACGCTCGACCAATTCGGGCCGCTCACCTGGCGTGGCGGCGCCGCGGTCACCGTGGTCGTGGCGGCGGAGAACTACCCGGCCGAGCCGGTCAAGGGCGACGTGATCGAGGGACTGTCCGAGGTGTCGGGAGACGCCTACGTGCTGCACGCCGGGACCGCCGCCGACGGCGAGCGCGTCGTCTCCACGGGCGGGCGGGTGCTCAGCGTGGTCGGCACGGGCGCCGACGTCGCCGCCGCCCGCGAGGCCGCCTACGAGGCGGTCGGCCGCGTCCGGATGCGCGGCTCGCACCACCGCACGGACATCGCGGCCCAGGGCCTCTGAGCCTGCGGGGTCTCTGACCGTACGGTGTCCGGCCGTCACGGAGACGTACCGTCGAATCGGCATGTCCCGGCGGGCCGGGGGTAGTCCCGGCCCGATCCCCTCTCGGCCCACGCCCAACGGAGGAACGATGTCGCTCGACGCAGTCTCCCCGGAACGGATCGGCGACACCGGCGTCCTGCGCTGGCCCGGCACCTGGCGGGTGTACGTGGCCACCCGCAGCGAGGAGATCAGGGCCGACGCCGAACGCGCGCTGACCGTGCGCGAGGGCGCGGGCCAGCTCGTCTCGGTCGGCGAGGGCATCGGCACGCACCTGGCGCGCGCCGAGTCCTACGCCAGGAGCAGGCACGGCCTGCGCCGCTGGCTGACCGGCCACGCCATCGAGGGCGCCTGGTCGAACGTCAACAGCGCCACCGTGATGCTGTACGGCGTGCTGCCGACGGCGGAGCTGTGCGGCCGGGCCACCGAGGTCCTCGCGATCGGCAGGGCCTACTTACCCGGCGACGACCCCAGGCTCGTCCAGTTACACGCCAGGGTCGCCGCCGGGGACCTCAACGAGGGCGACAGGCCGCTGATGCAGTCGGTGCTGCGGGCGGCCTACACCGCCCAGGCGATGGAGAGCGGCCGGGTCCGCAGCTTCCGCAACCTGCTGCTCGGCGGCGTCGTGATGCTGTCGATGATCGTGCTCGGCCTGGTGACGGTCGGCGCGATCTGGCCGGACGCGGTGCCGATGTGCGGCAACCAGTCGGTGATCCAGACGCAGGGCCTGATGCCCGCCCAGATCTGCCCGACCGGCGGCCACCGGCCGGGTCACGGCGACGTCCCGCTCGTCGCGCTGGTCGGTGTGCTCGGCGCCGCCCTGTCCAGCGCGGCCTCGCTGTCCACCCGCGCCGACCTGTCCACGCGCTACTCGCTCGCGGTCGCCCAGACGCTGCTCAAGGCCCCCGCCGGGGTCGCGACGGCCGTGCTCGGGCTGCTGATCCTGAACTCCGGGTTCGTCCCCGGCATGTCCGGGCTCGGCTCACAGCCCGCGATCCTGGTCTGGGCGATGGTCTTCGGGTACGGCCAGCAGGTGGTGACCCGGTTCGTCGACCAACGGGCCGACACCCTGCTGACGGCCGCCTCCCCGCTCACCCCCTCGGACAGAGGCACCCGGGCCGCGTGAATAAACTCTGGCCGGTGACGCCGGTGTCGCACAGCCCTCCCTTCGGCGGGACACACGCGTCGCGGAGGCTTTCACGGCCCAGTGGAAATTGTCATGAGGGAACCGTTGAATCTTTCGCGCGGAGGCTTCTGGTCAGTCGCCTGACCGGTCACCCAAGGGGCGTTTCCCCACGAAATAGCTGGTTCAGGGGCATCCAACGGCTAGTGTTGGCCGACGCCTTCCGGCCACCGCCCCCTTGTTGTACGAATATCGTCCCCCACCCTCAAGGAGCAAGAAGCATGGTCCGTTACCGCGTGCGCGGTGGCAATCCCCTCCGTGGAACCGCCTTCATCCAGGGCGCAAAGAACGCCGTGCTTCCCATGATCGGCGCGGCCCTTCTTGCGCCCAGAGGCCGTACGGTGCTGCGCAACGTCCCCATCATCGAGGACGTGCGCCGCGCGGTCGAGCTGGCCGAGGCGGTCGGCGCCAAGGTCGAGCTCCACGAGGCCGAGCGCACGCTGGTGATCGACGCCTCAACGCTGAGCAGCCCCGTGCTGCCCGCCGAGATCGCCCGCCGCTTCCGCGGCTCCGTGCTGTTCGTCCCGGCGCTGCTGCACCGCCTCGGCGAGGCCATCATCGAGGGCGTCGGCGGCTGCAACCTGGGCAGCCGCAACCTCGACTTCCACTACCTGGGCTACAAGCGCCTGGGAGCCGTCGTGGACGAGGGCGACGCCGTCATCCACGTCAAGTCGACGGGCTTCACCGGCGCCACGCTGTACCTCGACACCCCCTCGCACACCGGGACCGAGAACCTCATCATGGCGGGCGTCCTCGGGCGCGGCACGACCGTGATCGAGAACGCCGCCCTTGAGCCCGAGGTCCTCGACGTGATCGAGATGCTGACCCGGATGGGCGCGCGGATCAGCGGCGGCGGCACCGGGTTCATCACCGTCGAGGGCGTCGACGAGCTGCAGGCCGTCGAGCACACCGTGATGCCCGACCGGCTCGACGCGGGCGTGTTCGCGATGGCCGCCGCGATCACCGGGGGCGAGGTCAACCTGGTCGGCGCCGACCTGGACCACCTCGGCGTCGTCCGCTACAAGCTGGAGCAGATGGGGGTCGAGTTCGCCGACCACGGCGCCGTGCTGCACGTGCGCAGGGACCGGCCGCTGCGCCCGATCAACGTGATCACCGACACCTACCCCGGCTTCGCCACCGACCTGCAGTCGCCCATCATGACGGTCGCCTGCCTCGCGGACGGCGCGAGCTACATTCACGAACGTATTTTCGACGGCCGCTTCGCACTCGCCGCGGAACTCAACAAAATGGGCGCCGACATCGAAGTGAAGGAGAACAGCGCCGTCGTCCGGGGGGCCACCCCGCTCACCGGAACCGACGTCACGGCCCATGACCTGCGCTCCGGCATCGCCCTCGTGCTGGCCGGTCTGGCGGCCCGGGGAGAGACCGTGATCGGGTCAGGTTATCTCATCGACCGGGGCCACTCTTATCTGGCCGAGCGTATGCAGGCCCTCGGTGCGGATGTCCACCGAGAGATTTCTGCATGATAATCAACCGGTTTCAGTCTCCCAAAAAGCGCTCTGACCTGTGTAAACACTGTCAGTCAGGGTTTAGACCGTGGGTTCCTCCAAGAATTGACCTCTAAACGGGCGTGACATTACGGCCCTCGCAAGCGATCGTTCCAAAAGAGAGCCGAATCAACAGGGACGGCAGGATGGGACGAACATTGGTCGAGCGGGCCGAAGAAACTCCACGAGTGTCACGCCCGGGTGCCATGACACCGGACCTCACTATCGGTGTGGTGGGCCCCCATGACCTCGTAGAAAGGGTGATGCTTATGGGACACGCGGCGGCACCTCTGCCGTGCCGCCTGGTGGCCGCCGCGTACCGCGACGAACAGGAGGCGGCCGACAAGGTGACCCGCCTCGGAGCCGGGGTGGACGCCTGTCTGTTCGCCAGCCCGGTGCCGTACGACCTGGCGAGGCGATCGGGGGTGCTGACGATGCCCGCGACGTATGTCCAGCTCGGCGGCGCCGCGTTGATCGCCGCGTTGGCCAGGGCCGCGCTGGACGAGCGGATCGACCCCAGGAGGGTCAGCATCGACGTGCTCGGCAGGGGCGACATCGAGGAGGCCTACGCCGACCTCGGGCTGCCCGCCGGGGACGTGCACAGCCGCGACGAGCCGGGAGCCACCGGCACGATCGCGTCCTTCCACGAACGCCTGGCGCGCCAGGGGAACACCAGCGGGGCACTGACCTGCCTGCCCGCCGTCGCCGACCGGCTGCAGACGGCCGGGGTTCCGGTGGTCAGGATCCGCCCGACCTCCGCCGCGGTCCGTACGGCGCTGCACACCGCGGCGCTGCTCGGGGCGCACCACAGGCTGGAGGAGTCGCAGCTCACGGTGGTGCTGGTCGAGGTTCCCACGCTCCGCGAGCCGGTGCGCAGGGCCGCGCCGCGCTACTGGCGTGACGAGCTGAGGCTGTCGCTGCACCGCCTGCTGGTGCAGGAGGCCAACCGGATCAACGCCTCGGTGACCGCGGTCGACGACCACAGCTACATGGTCACCGCCACGCGTGGTTCGGTGGCCACGGCGACCGAGGGCTTCCGGGTGCTGCCGTTCGCGGCCCGGGTGCGTGACGAACTGGGCCTGGCGGTCGAGGTAGGGGTCGGCATGGGCCGTACGACCCATGACGCCGAGTCCCACGCCAGGGCCGCGCTCGCGCGCACACAGGCGGGCAAGCAGGCCCAGGGCTTCGCCGTCGACCGGGAGGGCAGGGCGCTCATCCCCGCGCCCAGGATGCCTCCGCAGGGCGGCGGACCGCTCAAGCCCAAGGGCGTGGAGGTGCTGGCTCGGCTGGCCGCCAAGCTGGAGGGCGGGGACACCGTGGTGGACGCGGAGGGCGCGGGCAAGATGCTCGGCGTCACGCCGCGTACGGCACGGCGGTTGCTGCGCACGCTGGTCGACGAGGGGCTCGCGTGGCCGCTTCCGCCGAACCGCACTCCGCAGCCCGGCCGTCCGCGCCAGCTCTACCGGCTGATCGTGGAGAAGCTGGGAAGTCGCTGAGGCCGTCGCCGAAGCTGTGGAGACCGCTGTGACGGCTTCGCAGCGGTCTTCGTGTGTCCGCGCGGTCCCGGGGCCTGTGCCGTACTGCAGCACGGCCCATGCCCCGGGACCGCCACGCCGTCATCCTCCGGATCCCCACCGGGGGGTGACGGCCCTTTGCTTGTCAGGGGGTCGTCTCACGGGCTGAAAACCGCGAGAGGTTTCCTGACTTGAGGGGATATTGTCAGGAGCTATGGCTTATGACGCTGCTGACAAGCGCACGTCTCTCCTTGTCTGGGGCGGGCTGGCGATCGTGTACGTGGTCTGGGGGTCCACCTACCTCGCGATCCGGGTGGTGATCGAGACGGTCCCCCCGTTGGTCAGCGGGGCGATGCGCTTCACCATCGCCGCGGCGGTGCTCGGCCTGGTCGTCCTGCTGGTGAAGGGGCCCGGGGCCTACCGGATGTCGCCGAAGCAGTTCGGCGGGGCCGCGCTGGTCGGCCTGCTCCTGCTGACCTCGGGCAACGGCCTGGTCGCGCTGGCCGAGCAGCACATCTCAAGCGGCCTGGCCGCGCTGCTGGTCGCCTCCGTGCCGCTGTGGCTGGTGATCCTGCGCGTCGTCGCGCGTGACAGGCCCAGGGCGCTGACGCTGGCCGGGGTGCTCGTCGGGTTCGCCGGGGTCGCGGTGCTCTCCCTGACCGGCGCGAGCGGCGCGTCGAGCGGCGCGGCGGTCACGACCGTCCTGATCGCGTCGGTCTCGTGGTCGGTCGGCTCGTTCCTCGCCGCGCGCATCCCGATGCCCGCCGACCCCTTCGCGGCGAGCGCCGTCGAGATGCTCGCGGGCGGTCTCGGCCTGCTGGCGGTCAGCCGTACGGCGGGCGAGCACCTGAACCTCGCGGCCGTGTCCGGGCGCTCCTGGGTCGGGCTCGCCTATCTCGTCGTGATGGGCTCGCTGGTCGCCTTCACCGCCTACGTGTGGCTGCTGGGCAACGCCCCCATCTCCCTCATCTCGACCTACGCCTACGTCAACCCCGTCGTCGCGGTCGCCCTGGGCGCGCTCGTGCTGAGCGAGGTGGTCACCGGCTCGATGGTCGTCGCGGGCCTGGTGATCGTCGTCGGCGTGGCGCTGGTGGTCTCGACCGAACGCAGGAAGGCGCCTGCCGTACAACAGGAGGAACCCGCGCCCGCGTAGGCGCGGGTTCCCTGAGGGGCCTGGGAGGCCCTGTGAGGCCCCTGGGACGTGTTTGAGACTCAGCCCTTCAGGAAGACCTCGGCGACCTTCAGGAAGGTGTCGTTGGCCTCGGGAGAGCCGATGGAGACGCGGACGCCCTCGCCCTCGAAGGGGCGCACGGCGACGCCCTCCGCCGCGCAGGCCCCGGCGAACTCGACGGTGCGCTCCGCGAGACGCAGCCAGACGAAGTTGGCCTCGGTGACCGGCACCGTCCAGCCCTGGGCGATCAGCGCGTCACGGACCCGGTCGCGCTCCTTGACCACGGTCTCGACCCGGTCGAGCAGCTCGGCCTCGGCGGCCAGCGAGGCGATCGCGGCGGCCTGGGCGAGGTGGTTGACCGCGAAGGGCACTGTCGTCTTGCGGATGGTCGTGGCGACGGGCTCGTTGGCGATGAGGTAGCCGACCCGCAGCCCCGCCAGGCCGTACGCCTTGGAGAAGGTGCGCAGCACGGCCACGTTGGGCCGGTCGCGGTAGATCGTGAGGCCGTCGGTCACGTCGGTGTCTCTGACGTACTCGCGGTAGGCCTCGTCCAGGACGACCAGCACGTCCTCGGGGACCCGGTCGAGGAAGGCCGCAAGCTCGGCCGAGCGCACGACAGTCCCGGTGGGGTTGTTCGGGTTGCAGACGAAGATCATGCGGGTCTGCGGGGTGATCGCCTCGGCCATGGCGTCGAGGTGGTGCGTCTCGTCGGCCAGCGGGACCCGCACCGAGGTGGCTCCCGCCAGGTCGGCCATCAGCGGATAGGCCTCGAACGACCGCCAGGCGTAGATCACCTCCGCCCCCGGCTCGCCCACGGTCTCGAAGAGCTGCTGAACCAGCGTGACCGAGCCCGCGCCGGTCGCGACGTGCTCCGCGGGCACGTCGTAACGCTCCGCGAGGGCGTTGGTCAGCGCGGTGGCTCCCGGGTCGGGGTACAGGTGGGCCTGGGAGGCCGCCTTGGAGATCGCCTCGACCACCGAGGGAAGCGGACCGTAGGGGGATTCGTTGGAGGACAGCTTGAAGGACCGGCCGTCGGCTGACACCACGGCCTTGCCCGCCCGATAGGGGGGCACGGTGTCCAGAATCGCGCGGAAACGAGGCATGACCTTACTTTATGAGGAGCAGGCGGATGGGGCATCCTCCTGGAATGCTGGAGGTGAGAGCATGCCCGACCGGGAGGACGACATGAGCAGCACGCCACCGGTCGAGTTTGAACCTCTACCCGTATGGGCGATTCCTCCCGTGGCAGGCTTCACGGCCGACGACCTCGACCGGCTGCCGGGGATTCCCCCGCACACCGAACTGATCGACGGCAGTCTCGTCTTCGCGGGGCCCCAGACCAACTTCCATATGGCGACACTCTTCCTTCTGGAGAGCGAGCTGCGACGCGCCGCCCCCTCGGACCTGCGGGTCCGCAGGGAGATGACCGTGACGCTCGGAGAGCGGCAGCGTCCCGAGCCGGACGTCATGGTGGTTCGCGCGGAGGCGGTCAAGGGGCCCGGACAGACCACCTATCTCCCGGCCGACGTCGCGCTGGTCGTCGAAGTGGTCTCCACCGAGTCCGAGATCCGCGACCGGCGCCGCAAGCCCGAGCTCTACGCGGAGGCGGGCATCCCGCACTTCTGGCGGGTCGAGAACACGCAGGGCGTGCCCACGGTCTACGTCTACGAGCTGGACCCGGCGACCCGGCACTACGCGCTCATGGGCATCCACCATGACCGGCTGAAGGTCCCGCTGCCCTTCGAGATCGACATCGACCTGGCCGAGACCGAGAACCTCTGAGCAGAAGTTGTCCGGCCGGCGGGCGGACGTGGGTCGTCCGCTCGCCGGCCGGTCGGCGCCGGCTCCACCCCCCCGGGGATCCGGCGCCTGTCCTTGGGCGCTTGGCGCTCGGGCCGCGGTCAGACGTCTCCCGAGGAGACCGCCGACAGCGGCAGGATCGGTTGTTCCGTCACGGTCAGACTGATCAGGTCGACCATCCTCAGCCGCCGCGACGCCGTACGGCGGGCGGCCCAGGCTTCGAGGTCGGCGGCGAGCAGGGCGGCGACGAACCAGGCTTCGGCGGGGCCGATCGGGGAGGGACCCCGGCGGCGCTCGCTGCTCCAGTAGGCCTGGAGGTGTCCGGGAGAGGCGGAGGCGGCAAGCCGCCTGGCCCTGACGTCGGTGTGGGTGAGGTCCTCGGGGCCCAAGGAGATGGGCTCGATCACCGCGGTCGCGCCCTCGACCGAGCAGCGCTGCCAGGCGATCGAGCGCTCGGTGAGCAGGACGTCGGCCTTGGCCCACTCGGCGGGCGGGTGGTCGTCGTGGCACCAGGTGACGGCGGCGCAGCCGAGGGCGGCGTCGGGGGTCGGCACCCGGTGGACCTCGGCGCCGATCCGCACGAGCAGCTCCGACAGGGCGAGCGCGATGGCTCCGCCGCCGACCACGGCGACGGGGCCCGGCCAGTAACGGGGTTCTCGCTCGACCAGCAGGCCCCGGTCCTCGAAGGCCCGCAGCGTCCCCGGGTCGAGTTGGTCGAGGTCCTCGCCGATCTCCGGCTGGACGGGGAGGAACTCCCCGGTGGCGGTCCGCAGCACCGTCACCTTCGCGGACTCGTCGGGTACGGCCAGGCCGCCGCGGCGTTCCGCGTGGCCGTTGCCCGTCCCGGTCCGCCGTCGCCCACGGGGTTCCGCCTCGGAACGCCCGGTCGTGTCCGCCGCCTGCCGTACCGTCCCGGTCGTCACCGAGAAGATCTCCACGCCGGGCGCAAGTGTCCGCCGCGCCATCAGCACTCTCCTGTCTTGAGAAAAGCCTGTTCCGTGCCTGGGAAGGGCGTCGCGCGTCCGGACGGCGCCCTGTCCCCGGTCTGACCCGCTTCCGCCACCGGACGGTGACGGGGCATGGCCGTTCGCCGGGTGAGCCGTCGCCGCCCGGTGCCGGGTTCACGGTCGCCGAGACCACCAGGACAATCGTCGTGGAACAACCACACCGACATCCTGAAATTTCAAGATTTTGCGCTCTTAACCTCTCAGTGTGGGAATAGCGTAAGCGATAACCATTTTCATGTCTATAACGGAGAAATGGTTTTCATCCCTTGAGATTGGATGCGTCGGAAGACTTCCCCGCGGGGACTGTCTTCCTGCCTACTCCTTGAGGGAGCGCAGCATCGGGGGATGAAGGAAAACCGCAGGTCCCCTGCGGTACAGCTTGGCCGGACGGCCTCCGTCGCGGGTCGTCGTGCGACCCGTCGGCACCAGGAAGCCCTCCGCCTTGGTGACCTTCCGGTGAAAGTTTCTCGGATCGAGTGGACGGTCCCAGACGATCTCGTAGACGCGGCGAAGATCGGCCACCGTGAACTCGGGCGGACAGAAGGCGGCGCCGAGCGGGGTGTATTCGAGTTTCCCCCTCGCCCGTTCGATCCCGTCCACCATGATGCGCCGATGGTCGAATGCCATCTCCCGCAGCGAGGAGACCGGCTGCCAGCTCATGTGGGCCTCGGTCGAGGCGGGAAGGTCGGGGGCCAGACCGAGGTAGGCGACGCTCAGGACGCGCTGACGCGGGTCGCGGTCGGGGTAGCCGTAGGTCTGCAACTGCTCCAGATGGACGGGGGCGCCGGGCAGACCGGCCCGCTCGGCGAGCACGCGTTCCGCGGCGGCGGGAAGGTCCTCGTCGAGCTGGATGAAGCCGCCTGACAGGGCCCAGCGTCCCTCGTAGGGTTGCTTGTTCCGCCGCCAGACGAGCGCGCTCAGCGCCTGGCAGCGCACCGTGAGGACGACAAGGTCCACGCTGACGGGGATGCGCGGAACCATGTGAGGCACGTTACACCGCTCAGACGCCCACGCGGACGTGTAAGGACTCGGCCGCGGCACGCCCGTCGGGCGCCGTGACCTTGATGCGCACCCAGGTGCCCTTCGGCACGCCGTCCCAGCCGAACGGGAACCACGCCGTCCTGACGCGTTCCGGCAGGTCGGACGGGAGACCGTCGAGATCGACCCCGGTGACCTTCGTGACCTCGGGGGTGTCCTGACCTGGCCAGGTGATCGTCACCGTCGAGCCGACCGGGATGTCGTAGCCGCGGATCTCGACGCCGTCCTGGATGTCACGCGGCCTGTGCACGGCGTCCACCGGGATGGGCCTGCCCGCGTCCCTGGCGATCTCCTCGGACAGGGACGGCGAGCCGCAGGTGAAGAAGTCGCTCCACATGTAGGAGACGATCTTCGAGACGTACCGGCCGACCTGGGTCACCGCGGTGTCGAGCCGTTCCTTGTCCGTGCGTCCCCTGGTGCCCGTCCTGGCCGCGCACTGCTCCTCCGACGACGGCTCGAACGCCTCGACGTTGGCCCAGAGCTGCACGTTGTAGCCCTGCTCGACCATCCTGGTCCTGGCCGCGGCCATCTCCCGGTAGTAGTCGCGGGTCGAGCCGTGGTAGGCGTCGCCGTTTGTCGTCTCCCCCACAACGGAGCGCAGCCGCTCGTCGACCTTCTGGCTTCGCTGGTCGGGCCAGAACAGCCCGACCTTGCCGGTGCCCCGGCTGTCCTGCGGCGCGATGATGCCGACGCCGGTCCTGGCCAGCGCCTCGAAACCCTTGGCGACCTCCCTGGGCGTCGCGCTGAACGGCAGCCGCTTGCGCGCGTCCAGATAGGGACTGACCAGGATGGGCTTGCCCGGCATCTCCTGCTCGACGATCTGGTGCTGCGAGGCGTAGACCGCGAGCGTCGGGTGCTCGGCCTTCATGTCGCGAAGCTGCAGCTCGAACGGCTGGTAGAAACCGCCGAGCGAGGGCCGCTCGGCGAAGCGGTCGCCGTAGTCCTGGAGGATGCGCCGGGTGAGCGTGGTCAGGGTGTCGGTGCCGCGCTCGGAGGCCCGGGTGCTCTGCATCGGGTCACGCGGGGCCAGCGGCAGCGCCGGGAAGACCTTCACCCCGAACCTGTCGCCGAGGTCGAGCAGCTCGGTGAGGCTGTCCTGCTTCGCGGCGGCGACCAGGATCAGGTGGTAGCCGCGTCCCCGGTTCCTGATGTTGTCGCAGCTCGGGTCGTCGGTGCCGTCGTCGGGCGCGAGCAGCCGGTAGAAGACCGTGTCCTCGGTGACGATCCTGCGCTCGTAGGCCGGGCAGCGGAACAGCCCGTCGCCGAAGGCCTCGTCGGTCCGGTAGACGAACGTCCAGCTCACCCGGTTGCCCGGGTTGGCCGCCTTGAGATCGCGCTCGGCCGCCGCGACGCACGGCACCCCGTCCTCGACGCAGGGGGCGTAGCGCGGGTCGGCCTTGTTCCCCTCCTTCTCCAGGACACGGCCGTCCTCGGTCGTCCTGCGGGCCTGCAGGCCCCAGCCGATCCGGATCACGGTGTCGCCGCCGACCTCGTGGATGGCCGTGAACTGCCTGCGCCAGGTGCAGTGGTCGGTGGTGGGGATCAGCCAGTAACCGGTCAGCGCGTACGGCGTGCGCACGGTCGTGTCGAACGTCCCGCACGGGTCGGTGTACGGCGTGCCCGACGGTTGCGGCGAGGAGGCCGACGCCGAGGGACTCTGGCTCTGCGAGGGGGTGGTGCTGCGGGCCGTCGAGGCGCTCTCACCGCGGGGCAGGACCATCGCGACCGCCGCGGCGGCGGCGAGGATCGCCACGCCCAGGAAGACGGTGAGCCAGCGCACGTTCAGGACACTACCGTTCTTGCGATCAGGCGGACATAAACAGCTTCCCCGGGCCCGGGGTCAGCTCTTGACCCCCGCCCACGACTCAAGCTGGGAGACGAAACGACGCGCCGAGTTGGGCCAGTGGTGGTTCGCACGGGCCGCCGCGTACCCACGGGCGCCCTGACCATGCCGCTCCCTGACGTCGTCGCGCAGGAAGACCACGGCCTGGGCGACCGCCTTGGGGTCCTGCCACGGCACGACGACGCCGCTGCTGTAGCGCTCGACCAGCTCGACCGCCCTCGGGGAGGGGGTGGTGATCACGGGGATGCCGTGCGCCATGTACTCCACGATCTTCGTGGGCATGGAGTGGCGGTAGTTGGGCTCGTCGCGCAGCAGCGAGAGCCCGGCCAGCGCGCCGTCGAGCCGCTTGAGCGCCTCGTCGTTCGGCATGAAGTCACGCCATTCGAGCACGCCCTCGGCGACCGCCTCGTTCAGCATCGGGCGTGACTGCGGGTCGGCGTAGCCGATCAGCTCGACCGCGACCCGGTGGGGCCGCAGCAGCCTGGCCACCTCGATGGCCTCGCGCACCCCGCGCGCCTCCGACAGCCAGCCGAGGTAGACGACCCGGTCGTCGCCCGGCACCGTCACCTGGTCGGGGACCCACGTCTCGTTCGGCACCACCAGGTGCGTCCTGCGGAACCGGCCCGCGTAGGCGCTCTCGGCCAGCAGCAGGTGCAGGTGGCGCTCAGCCGTACCCTCAAGGAGGCGGGCGAGGAAGCGGACCGGCGGGCGCAGGAACGCGGGCAGCCAGGGCTTGAGCGAGAGCGTCGCCGGGGTGTCCTCGTGGACGTCCCAGACGACGGGGGGCCGGTTGCGCACCCCGACGACCGCGAGCAGCAGCTCGGGGTCGTGCACGATCGCGAGGTCCACCTGGCCGCGCATGCGCTTGAAGACCTTGCGGGCGGCGCGTACGGCGGTCAGCCGCTTACGCTCGGCCGCCCTGGGCAGGTCGACGCCGTTCACCCACGACCGGGCCATGACGCCCCGCGCGGTGTACGGCGCGGCATACGTGACCTCATGACCGGCATCAACGAGCGCGCGGATCTGCCGGTGCAGGATCCGGGCGTCCTCGGGGTGATGCACCACCGTCATGACGAGCACGTGCACTGCGCGCAGCCCTTCGCTACTAGAGCCGCTCGACGCGTTCACCCTCGGCGAGGACGCCGCGGGTGTCGAGCACGAGCCTGCCGTGGTCCTCGACGATTGACAGGTCGAAGGCGGCGTGCTGCTGGAGCAGCAGTGTCACGTCCGCCTCCGTGACGGCCTTCGCCAGGTCCTCCTCGCGGGGCACCTCGACGCCGTCGACCCGCCACTGTTTGACATGGGGATCGGAGAAGACCAGCTCCGCGCCCAGTTCGACGAGCGCCCGCGCGACCGGCAGGGCCGGGGTCTCACGCTCGTCGGCGATGTCGGGTTTGTAGGTGACGCCGAGCAGGAGCACCCGGGAGCCGTTGACGGCCTTCTTATGCCGGTTCAGCAGCCGCTGGACGCGGGCGACCACGTAGGCCGGCATCCGCTCGTTGATCTCCTGGGCCAGCTCGACGAACCGGAACGGGTAGCCCAGCTTGCGCACCGTGTAGGACAGGTAGGACGGGTCGACCGGGATGCAGTGGCCGCCGACACCCGGTCCCGGCAGGAACTTCTGGAAGCCGAACGGCTTGGTTGAGGCCGCCTCGATGGCCTCCCACAGGTCCACGCCCAGCTCGTCGCAGAAGATCGCCATCTCGTTGACGAGGGCGATGTTGACGTGCCGGTAGGTGTTCTCCAGCAGCTTGGCCATCTCGGCCTCGCGGGTGCCGCTGACCGGCACGACCTGCTCGACGAAGCGGGAGTAGAACGCGACAGCGCGCTCCCGGCAGGCCAGGGTGTAGCCGCCGACGACCTTGGGGGTGTTGCGCATGCCGTACTTGGCGTTGCCCGGGTCGATGCGCTCGGGCGAGAACGCGAGGTGGAAGTCGCTGCCCGCGGTGAGGCCGGAGGCCTCAAGGATGGGGCGGGCGACCTCGTCGGTGGTGCCGGGCCAGGTGGTGGACTCAAGGACGACCAGCGTGCCCGCGGAGAGGTTGCGGGCGACGGTCGCGGTCGCGCCCTCGACGGCGGACAGGTCGGGGCGGTGGTCCTCGTCCAGCGGGGTCGGCACGCAGATGACCACGGTCGCGCTCTGCGCCAGGACCGTCTCGTCCAGGGTGGCGCCGAAGCCGTTGGCCAGCATGTGCTCCAGGTCGGCGTCCGTGAGGTCATCGATGTAGGAGCGGCCCGCGTTGAGCGCCTCCACCTTGACCGGATCGACCTCAAGGCCGATGACGCGCAGACCGGCTCCCGTGGCCTCCTTCGCCAGGGGCATGCCGACATATCCGAGACCGATGACGGCCAGGTCGTAGGTGCTCACTCGGCCTCCTTCGCCGGCCTCGCCCGCGGGGGCGCCAGTGTCGCCGGCGGGCTCGTTGCGCTCGCTCACCGGGTGACCTTGGAATGCCGGAAACAACACTTCATGGTCGCAAAGGCTATCTCAAGTCCGAACGAGCCACGTCTAATGCGATTGAACGCATCACAAACTGGCAGTTTCCTGGGAGTCGTCCGAAGGTCATCAAGAGGTAAGTGATCGGTAAAGGTCACGGTACGTCTCCGCGACGCGGCTCCACGTGCGCTTGGCCGCGACTTCTGCCCTTCCCGCCTGCCCCATCTCGGCCCGCCGCGCGGGGTCCTCGCGCAGTCCGGCGAGCGCCTCCGCGAGGGCCTCGGGGTCGCCGGGAGGGACAAGAAGCCCGGCGCCGTCGGAGCCGACGAGCTCCGAGAGAGCGGGCAGGTCACTCAGCACTACCGGTTTGCCGAGCGCCATCGCCTCGACGGGTTTCAATGGTGTAACAAGTCGGCACACCCGCAGGTCCTCGCGGGGGCAGACGAAGATGTCGATGGCCGCCTGCGCCTGGAGTGCCTCGTCGGGACCGACCCTGCCGGGCAGGATCGCCACGTCGCCGAGACCGAGCTCCTCGACCTGTTCGAGCAGCGCGGGCCGTTCCGCGCCGTCGCCGACGAGCAGCACCCTGATCGGGGTCCCCCGGTCACGCAGCAGCGCCGCGGCGCTCAGCATGGTCGCGAAGCCCTCGTAGGCCACGATGCTGGAGACCGACCCCATGACGACCTCGCCGGGGGCGATGCCGTACGCGGAACGGAAGGTCGCGCCGTCGTATTCGGCGGTCAGCAGCGAGTCGTCAACGGCGTTCGGCGCCAGGAAGATCTTCTCCCTCGGCACGCCGCGCTCGGCGATCTCGACGGCCATGGTCTCCGCGAGCGTCACCACCGCGTCGGCCGAGCGCATGATGAACGCCTCGCGGTCGCGCTGGAGGACGTGCCGCTGGCTGCCGACGCGCTTGGGGTCGCGCGAGGCCCAGGTCTCCTCAAGGAAGCCGCGGACCTCGTAGACCATCGGCGTGCCGGTGCGCTCCCGTACGGCCAGCGCTACCGAGCCGTTGCGGTGGTCGGTGGCGGCGTGCAGGATCTGCGGCCTGAGGGTCCTGACCAGCTCGGTCACCTCACCGGCGCCCTTGATCATGCGGCCGTGGCTCTCGAAGGGCACGTCCCCGCCGCCGGGGATCAGCCGGTGGTAGGGGATGCCGTCGATCTCCTCGAACGGCGTCGCGTCCGCGTGGCCCTGCATCATCGGCCAGCCCCAGCTCGTCACCACGTGCGGGTCGAGACCGGCGGCCTGCTGCGCGGTGACGATGCGGTGGGTGCGCACGGTGTATCCGGCCTGCGTGAACGGCAGCGCGTTGGTGACGCAGTGCAGCACCCGGCCCTCGACCCGCTCCCCCACGATGACCTTGGCCTTGGGCGGGATCGGGTTGGGCTGGATGGCGGCCAGCTCACCGGCGTAGTAGGCGGCCCTGCGCTTGATGAAGGGGTATCTCGTGTGCCCCTGGAGCACGGCGACGGCCTCGCTCATCCGGCCCGAGTCGAAGTGCTCCTTGGCCTCGGCCCACGGCCCCTTGACCATGCGCATGCCGAGCTTGCGGACGACCAGCCTGGCCTGTCGCGCCGCCGGCCACGCGAAGCGGCCCACGACGGGACGCAGCTTCGGCGGGAGCGTCTCGGCGGCGGCCTGGGCCACACGCACCGGATCGGACTTGACCTTGGCCGCCACGACCCGGGAGACGATCACGGGGTGCTTGGCGAACCCCTTCAGCAGGCCGCTCAGCCCGGCACGGGCCGACTTCGCGGAAACCTTTGAGGAGTCTGGCGTGCTGGCATCGGATACCACGCCGTGACCGTACCATAGGCATCGTTTGCCCTACTCCCGCATGAAAGGCGAGGTCAATGAGGGACTACGCCCCCACGGGGACGACCCCGGACCCCGACAATCCCCTCGTCCTGCACGTGCTCGGCGCGCGGCCCAACTTCGTGAAGGCGGCCCCGGTGGTGCGCGCTCTCACGGAGCTGGGGGTACGGCAGGGCATCATCCACACCGGTCAGCACTACGACGCGCTGATGTCGGACGTGTTCTTCGCCGACCTGGGTCTGCCGGAGCCGATCGCCAACCTGGGAGTGGGTTCCGGCTCGCACGCGCGGCAGACCGCGGCCCTGCTGACCGGCCTTGAGGACGTGGTGCTCGAACACCGTCCCACGCTTGTCGTCGTCTACGGCGACGTGAACTCCACGCTCGCGGCGATCCTCGTCTGCGCCAAGCTGCAGGTGCCGACCGCGCACGTCGAGGCGGGCCTGCGCTCCTTCGACCGCGAGATGCCCGAGGAGGTCAACCGGGTCGTCACCGACGCGCTGTCGGACATCCTGTTCGCCACCTCGCCGGACGCGCTGTCCCACCTGGCCAACGAGGGCGTCGATCCGGCGCGGGTCCACCTGGTGGGCAACCCGATGATCGACAGCCTGTTCTCCGCGCTGGACCACCTCGACCCGGCCCCGATCCGCTCCCGTCTCGGCCTGACCGGACGGTACGGCGTGGCCACCCTGCACCGGCCCGCGAACGTGGACGACCCTGCCTCGGCCAAGGAGCTGGTCGACGCCGTCCTTGAGGTGAGCGCGCGGCTGCCGATCGTGGTGCCGATCCACCCCAGGGGCCGTCAGCGGCTGGCCGACGCCGGGCTGGTGACGGGTGGGAACCTCCTCATCGTCGATCCGCTGGGCTACGTGGACTTCCTGTCGCTGGTGCGCGGCGCCTCGCTGGTCGTCACCGACTCGGGCGGGGTGCAGGAGGAGACGACCATGCTGGGCGTTCCCTGCCTGACGGTCCGGCCGAACACCGAGCGGCCGATCACCATCACGCACGGCACGAACCGCCTGGTCACCCCGGCGCAGCTCGCCGCCGCTGCGGACCGGGCGCTGGCCGAGGGCGCCGTGACCCCCTCGGGTGACCTGCCCCCGCTCTGGGACGGCAAGGCCGGTCCCAGGATCGCCAGGGTGATCGCCGCCTGGCTCAGGGGAGGCAACCTCTCCCCCGCAGGTCAGGTCATACCGCCCAATTCCCTGTAAACCGCCCTTTCGGTACGGCTCACGCCGTACGCTGGCACGACCTCGGTGTAAAGGCGATTCCCATGAGTTCCCCTGAGCAGACCCCCGAAGAGCCGAAGTTCCAGCGTCTTGGGCCGATCAACTGGCTTCCCGAGGAGCGCAAGGTCATCGAGCGCTTCGAGGAGCGCGTCCGCGACCTGGAACGGCGGCTGGCCATCGCGGAGGCGCGCGCCGACTACGCCCAGTGGAAGCTGGAGTCGACGAAGGTGCAGCGGCCGTACCGGGTGGCCGAGGCGCTGACCGGGGCGAAGGGGTCGGGGGTCGTCCGGCTGCCCGGCAAGCTGAAGGCCGCCATGTCCACCCGCAAGGGACCCAAGGCCCCCAGGCCCGTCTCCGAGGTGATCGAGGAGCTCGACCAGCAGGGTCCCGCGGTGACCGTGCCCCAGGTGAAGTGGCCCGCCGGACCGATCAACCGGCCCGACCTGAAGGTCGCGGTGATCCTGGACGACTTCTCCAGGATGGCCTTCAAGTACGAGTGGGACCAGATCGAGTTCGGGCTGCGCGACTGGCCGGAGATCTTCGCCGAGCGCAGGCCGGACATCCTGTTCGCCGAGTCGGCCTGGCACGGCAACCAGGGCCGCTGGCGCTACCAGATGACCGGCTCGAACGCCCCCAAGCCGGAGCTGCGCGCCCTGATCGACTGGTGCAAGGCGGAGGGCATCCCCACGGTCTTCTGGAACAAGGAGGACCCGCCGAACTTCGACTTCTTCATCGACACGGCCAAGCTCTTCGACCACGTCTTCACCTGTGACGGGGACATGGTGTCCCGCTACCGGGAGGTCCTCGGGCACGACCGGGTGGACGTGCTCCAGTTCGCCGCCCAGCCCCGGGTGCACAACCCCATCCAGGAGCGCCAGGGCAGGCTGCACGACGTGGTGTTCGCCGGGATGTACTTCCGCGACAAACACCCCGAACGCCGCGAGCAGATGGAGACCGTGCTCGCCCCCGTCCGCGAACTCGGGCTGCACATCTTCGCCCGCAACGGCACCGTCGACGAGAAGTACGCCTGGCCCGCCGAGTACGTCCCGCACATCGTGGGCGAACTGCCGTACGACCAGATGCTGGCCGCGTACAAGATGTACAAGGTCTTCCTCAACGTGAACTCGGTGCTCGACTCGCCGACCATGTGCGCCCGTCGCGTCTTCGAGCTGTCGGCCTGCGCGACCTCCGTCGTCTCCGGGTGGTCGCGGGCCATCGAGGAGACCTTCGGCTCGCTCATCCCCATCGCGCGTGAGCCCGTCGAGTCCTACAACCAGGTGCTCCACCTGATCAACAGCCCCGAGCTGCGGGCCAGGCAGGGCCACCTGGCGATGCGGGAGGTCTTCGACAAGCACCTGTTCACCCACCGCGTGGACCAGATCCTCCAGGTGCTCGGCAAGCCCGTGGAGACCCGGTCCCGGTCGGTCTCCGTCGTGCTGCCGACCAACAGGGCCGCGCAGATCGAGCACGCCATCTCCTCGGTCGCCAAGCAGATCCACCGGCCCGTCCAGCTCGTCATGGTGCTGCACGGCCTCGACATCGACCCCGTGGTCGTGGCCGACAAGGCGCGGGTCGCCGGGATCTCCGACGTGGTCGTGCTGCCCGCCGACCCGTCCCTGTCGCTCGGCGCCTGCATGAACCTGGGCATCGCCGCCGCCGAGGGCTCACTCATCGCCAAGATGGACGACGACAACCTGTACGGCGAGCACTACCTGTCGGACCTGGTGCGGGCCTTCGACTACTCCGACGCCGAACTCGTCGGCAAGGGCGCGCACTACGCCTACTTCGAGGGCAGCAACACCACGATGCTGCGGCTGCCGGGGCTCGAACACCGCTACAGCTGGCTGGTGCAGGGCGGCACCTTCCTCGGCAAGGCCGAGATGTTCAAGCACTACGGCTTCGAGGACGTGACCAGGGGCGAGGACACCCGGCTGGTCAGGCGCCTCAAGGAGGACCGGGTCAAGATCTACTCGGCGGACCGGTTCAACTTCGTGTACTGGCGCAGCGGCGACGCGGCCATGCACACCTGGCAGGCCGACGACATCAAGCTGACCCGCAACGCCCAGTTCTCCTTCGTCGGTCACCCCGAGGACCACGTGATGATCTAGAGGGCTAGACTCGCGGTCATGAAGTTCGCGTTCTTCCTTTCCTAGGTCGCCGTCGGCGAGACGAGGCAGGTCCCGTCGCCGACGATGCGGGGTGGCGTGGCGCCGCCCCGAGTCGACGTGGGAGAAGAACGGTCATCATGCGCCTTCGCGCGTTCCTTCTCGCCGTACCGCGTCCCTGTGCTCCCACCGTCCCGTGACGGCGGCGAGCCTGGTGGCGCGGTGCGCGCACGGGCTTGAACCAACCCTTTCCGCCGAGATCCTCCAGCTCGGACTCGGCGCCATCACCCATCTCGGGCACCGCGAGCTCCACTTCCGCGCCCTTCGGCCCGGTCCCGTCGCCCCGCGCACCGCCGACGACGTGTTCCTGCTCGCGGGTCACCGCCCCGATCCCGGTACGGCGAGGCGGGACGTGGCCGCCCTGTCCCGGCTCGCCATGGAGGCCGACCTCGACACGCTGCTTGAACTACGCCGTGCGCACGGCGGTCCCGGCGGGGTCTCCGGGGTCTCCGGGGTCGAGGTGTCGGCGTCCTTCCTGGGCGGGCGGAACTTCAACCGCTACGACGTCGAGGACGCGGTCGGGAGCGTCCTGGCCCGGCGTCTCGGCGTCGGCTACCACTCCCGCAGGACGGCGGGCGCTCCCCCACCGGGGCACACCGGGTGGCGGGTGACCCTCGACGGCCTGCGGGCGACCCTCATGCTGCGGATCACCGAACGGCCCCTGCACCGGCGTGACTACAAACGCCACACCGTCCCGGGGACGCTGCATCCCCCGCTGGCCGCCGCCATGGCCCGCATCGCCGACATCCGTCCTGGGCACACGGTCCTCGACCCGTGCTGCGGTGCGGGCACCCTGCTGGCCGAGGCGGGCGGACAGGCTCCACGGGCCGTTCTGTACGGCTTCGACCTGTCTGTCTCGGCGGTACGCGCCGCCCGGGAGAACACGGCGGGGTTGGGGGTGGTCGTCGGGCGGGCGGACGCCGGGCGGTTGCCGCTGCCCGACGGGAGTGTGGACCGGGTGCTGAGCAACCCGCCCTGGGGAGGGCAGGTCACGGCCCTGGGGTTGCTCGCCGCCTCCCCGTCCCACTGGTGGGCCGAGCTGCGGCGGGTCCTCGCCCCCGACGGCACGGCCGTGGTGCTGCTGCCCGGCCTCGACGAGCTTCCCCTCGGGTTGCGGCACGGTCTCGTCCCGGCACACGTCCAGGGCGTGCGGGTCTCCGGCGCCCAGACGTTCCTGGTCAGGCTGACGGCCCCCACGCGGCCACGCCGTACCCGAAAATGACCTGAATTCAGGGGTTCAGGGAGGGGTGGGACGCCACTCCTCCCTGAAGCCGGGGCGCAGGTAGTAACCGGCCGCGAGGTACGACAGGACCTCCGACAGGGTCTCGTCCCTGATCGTGGCGCGGGTGAACGCCAGGGTGTCCTCGGTGCTCAGCGGCTCTCCCGAGGCGATCCGCTCGCGGAAGGCGACGACGGTCTCGCGGGTGGCCAGGTAGCGCTGGATGATGTTGAGCTTCACCTGGGAACTGCCGGAGATGTGGTCGATGAACCTCTCCCCACCCCCGGGGCCGAGGGTCTTCTCCCCGAGGTTCCTGAGCAGGTCACCGTCCTTCGCGAGAACCTGGGCGCCGTTCATCTCACGCTCGATGGTGGGATACAGCCAGTCGGCGATCTCATCGGCGATGTCGGTCACACGTCCTCCTCGAACCGGGTCGAACAACAGAAACCCCAGCATGATCACCCCTCACCCCGCCTCCGGGGAAGAGCTACGGGGCCGCGCGGGTGATGGCGGGCAGGAGGTGGGTCAGGGTCCTGCGGGCCACGTCGGCGAACGACTCACGGCCGTCGCCGTTGAGCCAGTGCCTGCCCGCCACCCGTACGGCACCGGCGACCGCGGCCGCCATGACGTCGGGGAAGGTGTCCCTGGCCGGATCGACGCCGATGCGCTCGGCGATGGCGGCCGACAGCGGTTCCTCGGCCATGGCGAAGGCCTTCAGCGCCTCCCCCTCAAGCTCGGGGGTGGACATGATCATGCGCAGGCCGACCCGGTCGGGCTCGGGGGTCGCGTGCTCGACCACGGCGGCGACGACGGCCTCCGCGAGCGGCTCGTCTGCCGGTCTGGCCAGCAGCGCCTGACCCATCTTCCTGGCGCGGTCGGACTGGAAGGCGCAGATCGCCTCCTCCCTGCTGGAGAAGTAGTTGTTGTAGGTGCGCGGGGAGACGCCCGCCTCGGAGGCGATGTCGTAGACCCGCACGAGCGGGGAGCCCTGCTCGATGGCCAGACGCAGCGCGGCGGCGCCGATCGCCTCACGGGTGGCCCTCTTGTTGCGAATCCGCATGTCCTGGGCTTCTTCGTTCATTCCGCCATCCTATCCACCACGTACGTGCCACGCACTATATGCGTGGCACGCAATCTGTGGGTAGAGTGCGGGTGCTCTCGGCCGGTACGGCGAGGCCCGTCCATTGGCCGTCCGTCGCGGGCGCCGCCCCGGCCCCCCTCTTTCCTAGGAGACAGCCATGGCCTCGAAAATGATCTCGTTCGACGAGGACGCCCGCCGGGCCCTCGAACGCGGCATGAACCAGCTCGCGGACGCCGTCAAGGTGACCCTCGGCCCCAAGGGCCGCAACGTCGTGCTGGAGAAGAAGTGGGGCGCCCCCACGATCACCAACGACGGTGTCTCCATCGCCAAGGAGATCGAGCTTGAGGACCCGTGGGAGAGGATCGGCGCGGAACTGGTCAAGGAGGTCGCCAAGAAGACCGACGACGCGGCGGGCGACGGCACCACCACGGCCACCGTGCTGGCCCAGGCGCTGGTCCGCGAGGGCCTGCGCAACGTCGCCGCGGGCGCCAACCCGATGGCGCTCAAGCGCGGCATCGAGTGGGCGGTCGCCCGGGTCTCCGAGGAGCTGTCCGCGCTGGCCAGGGAGGTGGAGACGAAGGCACAGATCGCCTCCACGGCCTCCATCTCCGCGGGTGACCCACAGATCGGCGAGATGATCGCCGAGGCGATGGACAAGGTCGGCAAGGAAGGTGTCATCACCGTCGAGGAGAGCAACACCTTCGGCCTGGAGCTTGAGCTCACCGAGGGCATGCGCTTCGACAAGGGCTACGTCGCCCCGCAGTTCGTCACCGACGCCGACCGGCTTGAGGCGAACCTGGAGGATCCGTACATTCTCGTCGTGGGGTCCAAGGTCTCCGCGAACAAGGACCTGGTCCCGGTCCTCGACCGGGTCATGCAGACGGGCAGGCCGCTGCTGCTCATCGCCGAGGACGTCGAGGCCGAGGCACTGGCGACCCTGCTGGTCAACAAGATCCACGGTGTCTTCAGGTCGGTCGCCGTCAAGGCGCCGGGCTTCGGTGACCGCCGCAAGGCCATGCTGGGCGACATCGCCGTGCTGACCGGCGCCCAGGTCGTCAGCGAGGACCTCGGCCTGAGGCTGGAGTCCGTCACCCTCGACATGCTCGGCGGGGCGAAGCGGGTCGTGGTCACCAAGGACGAGACGACGATCGTGGACGGTGCCGGTGACGCCGAGCAGATCGCGGGCCGGGTCAACCAGATCCGCGCCGAGATCGACAACACCGACTCCGACTACGACCGCGAGAAGCTGCAGGAGCGCCTGGCCAAGCTGGCCGGTGGCGTGGCGGTCATCAAGGCCGGCGCGGCCACCGAGGTCGAGCTCAAGGAGCGCAAGCACCGCATCGAGGACGCGGTGCGCAACGCCAAGGCGGCCGTCGAGGAGGGCATCGTGCCCGGCGGCGGTGTGGCGCTGCTGCAGGCCGGTGCCAAGGCCTTCGACAAGCTGGAGCTGTCGGGCGACGAGGCCACCGGTGCGGCGATCGTGCGCAAGGCGCTGGAGGAGCCGCTGAAGCAGATCGCGGTCAACGCCGGTCTTGAGGGCGGCGTCGTGGTGGAGAAGGTCCGCAACCTGACCCCGGGTGAGGGCCTCAACGCCGCCACGGGCGAGTACGTCAACCTGTTCGAGTCGGGCATCATCGACCCGGCGAAGGTGACGCGTTCGGCGCTGCAGAACGCCGCCTCGATCGCGGCGCTGTTCCTGACGACCGAGGCCGTCATCGTCGAGAAGCCCGAGAAGGCCGGTGTCGCCGACGGGGATCTCTGAGGTGTGGCGTGTCGATCTTCCCCCCGGGGTGAAGATCGACATAATGATGAACAGCCTGGTCAGAGCGGTCTTCCCCGCTGCTCCCCGGGTGGCTCCCGGCCACCGCCCGTGATCCGTCGCCGGGTTCGGGAAAGACGTCAGGAGAGAGCAGATGCGTTCCGTCGCGGGGGTGGTGGGGGTGGCCGTCGCCCTCGTGGTGGGGCCGTACCCCTCTTCCTGGGGCATCAGTACGGCTCCCGCCGCGCCTACGCCCACGCCGAGTCCGAGTGCGTCGTGGAATCCCAGCAAGCTGCCCGCCGCGTGGAAGGACGTCACCTCACTGCGGGTCCTGCCCGCCTGGCCCCGGCAGAACAACGACGTCCGGCTGATGGTGCACTGCCCGACCGGCGCCAACCACGCGACGGTCGGCTCGACGGCGTTCGCCCTGAAGGGGTCGCGGCGCGTCTACCGGGAGGTCGGGATCGGCCTGTCAGACCGGGGGCTCGGCCGTGACACCGCCTCGATCTCCTACTACGCGCTCCCCGGACCCCACACGGTCACACTCCGGTGTGTGAAGGTCACGATCGACCACGCCACCCGGATCAGGAAGATCAGGGTGCTCAGCCGGGTCACGGTCTCCATGGTCGTGCGGCGGTTCGACATCGCGCAGTTCTTCGCCTGCTTCCCCATCGAGCCGTGTTGACCCTGACGTAACGTCAACGTTTCTAATGAGGGCATGCGGATCGGTGAACTCGCCGCACTGGTCGGGGTCTCGACCCGGACCGTGCGCCACTACCATCACCTCGGCCTCCTGCCCGAGCCGGTACGGCTGGCCAACGGCTACCGGGAGTACGGCCTGCGCGACGCGGTCGTCCTGGCCCGGGTGCGGCGGCTGACGGAGCTCGGTCTCTCGCTCGACGAGATCCGTGACGTGCTCGGCTCCGGCGACCGGGGTGGGGACCTGCGCGAGGTGCTCATGGAGCTGGACGCCGACCTCGCCAGGCAGCAGGAGGCGATCGGCGCCAGGCGCGAACGGCTGGCCGCGCTGCTCGCCGAGGAGGACCTGGGGCCCGACTCCACGGTCTCCCCCGGCCTGGCCGCGGTGCTGCGCGGTATCCCCGCGGAGGGCTCGCGCGTCGCCGAGATCGACCGGGAGCTGCTGACCCTGATCGACGGCGTCGCCGACCAGAAGACCAGGGACAGGATTCTCGATCTGATCCGGCCGCTGACCGAGCCCGGGGCGCTGGCCAGGGGTCGCGACCTCTACAGGCGGCTGGACGAGCTGGCCGAGGCCGACCCCGGTGATCCCCGGGTGGCCGTGCTCGCCGCCGACCTGGCCGCGCACCTGCCCGGCGAGCTGGCGGGGGCGTTCGCCGGGCCGTACGAGGTGGCGGGGGTGGTCGGGGCGCTGGGCGCGGAGATGTCGCCCGCGCAGACCGAGGTGCTCCGGCTGGTGATGACCACGGTGAGAGGTGAGGGTTGATGATCAAGGTAGCGCGGGGTGTGTTGCTGGCCGTACTGCCCGCCGAGGTGGTGCTTGTGATCCTGACCGTGGCGGGGGTGCGGCTGCCGGGGCCGGTGCTCGTGGCGGTCGAGGTGGCCGTCGCGCTGATGCTGCTGCTTGAGGCGGTGACGCTGCACCGGCTGTTCCGCGCGGCGCGGCGGGAGGGGGCCGGTCGGCGGGCGGCGTTCGGTACGGCGCTGCGGCGCCTGGTGCCGGTCCAGGTGCGCAGGCTCCTGGGGTTCGAGCTGCGGAGCATGGCCAGTCTCGGGCTGTGGGTGACGCGGCGCCGTCACGGGGTGCCCCGGGGGGCGACGGCCGTGCCGTACGCGCGGGAGCAGTCCTCGATGCTGCTGGTGCTGCTGTTCCTGGCTGTCGTCGAGACGGTCGCGGTCGAGCTGCTGCTCGGGGCGCTGGGCGTGCCGTCCGGGGTGCGGCTGGTCGTGCTGGTGCTCGACGTCTACGGGGTCGTGCTGGTGCTGGCGCTGTGGGCCGCCTGCGCGACCCGGCCGCACGTGGTGACGGAGCGGGAGCTGCGGGTGCGCTACGGCGCCCACTTCGACCTGCGGGTCCCGCGTGATCTGATCTCGTCGGTACGGCTGGCGCGCGCCTTCGACGAACGTGGCACGGTCACCGTGGCCGACGGGCGGCTGGGGGTCGCGGTCTCCTCCCAGACGAACGTGGTCGTCGAACTGTCGGACCCGGTCACCGTGGTCAGGCCGCTGGGCCGTACTGAGGAGGCGCGGATGATCCGCCTGTTCGCCGACTCCCCGGCGCTCGTCCTCGACGCGTTGCGTTCCCCGACAGCCTGAGGGGCCGCCCGCAGGAACGCGGACGGCCCCTCAGAAAAAATCAGGGAGTGGGATCGACGACCTTGCCGTTGACCTCGGGGCCGGGGGTCGCGCCGTTGTTCATGCTGAGCAGGGAACGGGCCAGGCCAAGGCCGGTCCCGCCGAGCGTGAGGGCCTTGGCGAGCATCTCCTCGATGCCCTGGGCGCCGTTCAGCACGACCATGTGGTCCACGTTGCCGAAGGCCTTCGCGCCCGCCTCGACGATCTGCGGCCAGTTCTCGGCGAGCTGCTGGGCGATGACCGCCTCCTGGTTCTCGGCGAGAGCCTGGGAGCGGGCACGGATGGCCTCGGCCTCGGCCAGACCCTTCGCCTTGGCGGCTTCGGCCTCGGCGAGGCCCTTGGCCTTGGCGGCGTCGGCGGCGGCCAGACCTGTCGCCTTGGTCGCCTCGGCGGCGGCGAGACCGCGCAGCCGTACGGACTCGGCTTCGGCGGCGGCGGCCTGCTTGACCTGGGACGCCTGCGCGACGGCGCGCAGCTCGGTCTCGCGGGCCTCGGCCTCCGCCTGGGCGATGCGGGCGTCCCTCTCCGCCTGGGAGAGCGTCACGGTCTCGTACGCCTTGGCGTCGGCGGGCTTGCGGACCTGGGACTGCAGGCGCTGCTCGGACAACTGCGCCTCAAGCTCGGCGGCGCGGGTCTCCTGGACCACGACCTCCTGGCGGGCCGAAGCCTCGGACAGCGGACCGGCCTGGCGGGACTTGGCCTGGGCCTCGTCGATCTCGGCCTGGTAGGCGGCCTGCTTGATCTGGGCGTCACGCCAGGCCGCGGCCTTGTTCGCGGCGGCGATCTGCTCGGCCTCGGTGGCCTCCTGGTCGCGCTGGGCCTCGGCGATACGGGCGGTCGCGGCGATCTTGGCGGCGTGCGGCTTGCCGAGGTTGGTGATGTAGCCGGTCTCGTCGTCGATCTCCTGGATCTGCAGGGAGTCCACGATCAGGCCGAGCTTGATCATCTCGTCGGCGGCGGAGGCGCGCGTCTCGCCGGTCAGCCGCTCGCGGTTGAGGATGAGGTCCTCGACGGTCAGGTTGCCGGTGATCGAACGCAGGTGACCGGTGAACAGCTCGTGGATGGCCCCGTTCATCGAGTCCTGCTGGTCGAGGAAGCGACGCGCGGCGTTGGCGATGGAGTGCAGGTCGTCACCGACCTTGTAGATCACGACGCCCTTGACGACCACCGGGATGCTCTGCTGCGTGACACAGGAGACCTGGAGGTTGGCCGCGCGGCTGTCGAGCCGCAGGCGGCGCGCGGTCTGGAAGCCGGGGAGGACGGCGGTGCCCTTACCGGTGACGATCTTGAACCCGAGGCTGTCGCCCTCACTCTTGCCTCGGGCGCCGAGGCCGGAGATGATCAGCGCCTCGTTGGGCTCGGCCACCCTCCAGACGGCCTTGAACAGCAGGATGACGACGACAATGGCGACGAGGACGCCGCCACCGACGATGAGGTACTCGGTTGGCAATGTGGCCTCCGCGAGGGGGAGAGAACAAGCGAAAAGGGAGAGAGTTAGACGAGCGCGCGAGCGACGTAGACCGTGCGGGGCGGGTAGTACTCCACGACGACGACGATCGAACCGGGAGAGATCTCCTCGTCGGGGACGGCTGGATGCGCGTAGAAGGCCTCGACGCCGCCGCGAACCGCCAGCAGCACCTCTCCGACCAGACCGGGACCGATCTTTCCGGTCACCCTGCCCTGCTTACCGACCACGCGCGACTCCCCGTCCCGTCGCGGAGCGGATCCGCGTCTGCGGACGCTACTCCGACATGTCTTGTTTCACCACCCTTCGTAGCATGCCAGGCGCCCCGTGGGAGCGATCGCCGCTCAGCCGCCCGTCTCCCCCTCCAACGACCGACACCCCGAAAACGTTCACCATCGGTTGCGACAAGCCCAAACAATCTCGACGCATCACCATATGTCCGGCATATGTGGACGGACCGCGACGTGCCAGAAGCGACTGCCATAACACCGTGAAATGGAAAAGCATTGGCTACTCGACCTCCACAACCGGTGTCACGTTGAGTTTCGTTTCGAGTTGAGCCTGGCCGGCCCGGCTCCCGGTCCCCCTCCCCAGGGACGTCTTGAGGAGTCACTCAGTGAAACCGAACGGCAGATCCCCCATCGCGGCGTTACTCTCGGCGGCACTGGCGGCGAACGTGCTGTACGGCGCGCCGCCCGCCGCCGCCACCGAAGCTCCGGCTCCCGGAACACACGCTCCCCCCGACGCCCGTGCCCGCTCCCGCGCCCTCGACAGCGCCGACAAGGCCCTCGCCGGGCAGGCCCGCGAGCTGCTCGCCGGTGACGGCGACACCTTCGAACGCCCCATGGTCGTCTTCGGGCCACGCGGCCTGCAGTACCTGACCTACCGGCGCCTGCACCACGGCCTGCCCGTCTACGGCGGTGACGTGATCGTCGCCACCGACCGCGAGGGCGGCACCGTCACCACGGTCACGACCGGCCAGCGGGCCACGCTCGACGGCGTCGCGACCAAGCCCGTCGTCACCGCCGAGCGGGCACGGGAGATCGCCAGGAACCTCCTGGGCACCGTGACCGAACAGAGCGCCCCCCGCCTGACCGTGCACGCCGCGGGCACCCGGCCCCGGCTGACCTGGGAGAGCGTCGTCAAGGGAAGCTCGAAGGACGGCCCCTCCGTCCTGCACGTCTACGTGGACGCCGCCGACGGCTCGATCACCGACCGCTGGGACGACGTACGGCGCGGCATCGGCCACTCCTTCTACAACGGCGACCCCGTCTACCTGGACACCAGGGCCACGGGCGACTCCTACACCCTGACCGACCCGCTCAGGCCGGGGGTGAGCTGCGCGGGTCCCGACAACCGGATCCTGACCGGTCCCGACGACGACTGGGGCGACGGGACCGCGACGAACCCGGAGACCACCTGCGTCGACGTCCTGTTCGCCGTACAGCACGAATGGGACATGATGCGCGAGTGGCTGGGGCGCAACGGCATCGACGGCTCCGGCCGTGCGTTCCCGGTCCGGGTCGGGGTCAACATCCCGGACGCCACCTGGAGCGGCAGCTCCGTGGACATCGGCCACAACGTGGCCAACACCAAGCCGCTGTCCTCGCTGGACGTCGTCGGCCACGAGTTCGGCCACGCCGTCTTCCAGACCACCAGCGGCGGCTCGGGCAGCGGTCTTGAGGCCTACGCCCTCAACGAGTCGACCGGCGACATCTTCGGCGCCCTCACCGAGCACTACGTCAACCACCCGCCGGAGCTGGACGAGGCCGACTACCTCGTCGGGGAGGAGGTCGACTACGACGGCGACAGACCGCTGCGCAACATGTACGACCCGGCCTCCCTGGGTGACCCCGGCTGCTACACCCCCGACCTGCCCAACCAGGAACCGCACAAGGCCGCGGGGGTGCAGAACCACTGGTTCTACCTGCTGGCCGAGGGCGACCGTGTCGCGGGCAGGCCGGAGCAGAGCCCGGTCTGCGCGGGCACCGGCGTGACCGGGGTCGGCCTGCGCGACGCCGGTGAGATCTTCATGGGCGCGCTGAACCTCAAGACCGTCCCCTGGACCCACGCCAAGGCGCGCACGGCGACAGTACGGGCGGCGTTCTCCATCTTCCCCGGCTGCCTGCACGCCCAGCGGGTCAAGGACGCCTGGGACGCGGTAGGGGTGGCCGCCTCCCCCGGTGAGCCGACCTGCCCGTCGGAGCCGCGGACCTTCATGGTGCGGCCCACCGAGTCCGGCGGCGTCGTCGACCAGGGCGCCTCGACGGCGGTGACGCTGCGGACCAGGACCCTGGGCGCCCAGAGCCAGGACCTCACCCTGTCCGCCGAGGGCCTTCCCGAGGGCGCGAACGCCACCTTCTCCCCGGCCCGGGTGCCGAGCGGCGCCGACTCCACGATGACGGTGACCACCTCGGCGCCGACCCCGGCCGGTACGCACACCGTCGTCGTCCGCGCCACCTCGGCGACCTCCCCCACGCTCTCCCACGCGGCGAACTACCGGCTGACCGTCACCCCGGCCTCCCCGGCGAACGACTTCTCCGTCACGCTCGGCCGTGACACGGCCACCGTGGACCGGGGCACGACGGCAACCCTGACGCTCAGCACCGCGACCACGAGGGGCGACCCGCAGAAGGTCGCGCTCAGCGCCGTGGGCCTGCCCGACTCGGTCTCCTTCACCTTCAACCCGTCCACGGTCACCACGGGGCAGAACGCCAGGGTGACCGTCCATCCGTCCGCGCAGACGCCGCCCGGCCTCTATCTCGTCACCGTCCGCGCCACGGGGGCCGCCCGCCGTACGACCACGTTGCGGTTGAACGTGCGGGACCCGCGCGAGCCCGATTTCTCGGTACGGCTCACGCCCGAGGCGGCGTCCGTCGAGGTCGGGGGCACGACCCTGTCCGTCCTGGAGACCACGACCGACTGGGGAGGCCCCCAGCGGGTGGACATCTCCGCCAGCGGCATCCCGGCCGGGGTGAACGTCGCGGCGAACCCGCGCTCCATCGAGACCGGCTCGTCGAGCACGATCACGTTCGGCACGTCGGCGACGACAGCGCCGGGGACCTACCCGATCACGGTCAGCGCGGTCAGCACGGTCGGCTCGGTGACGCGCTCGGCGACCTTCACGCTGACCGTCAAGCCGCGCCCGGTGCCCGCGTGGCGGCCGTACACCCCGTACGCGGCCGGTGACCGGGTCACCCACGGCGGGACGGTCTACCGGTGTGTGATCAAGCACGTCTCCCTGCCCGGGTGGGAGCCGCCGAGGGCGCCCGCCCTGTGGTCTCGGGTCCAACCCGCGAAATAAATGACGTTTCTGGCGGACGGGTTCATCGGGCCCGTTCGCCAGAAATCATGAAAAGCCTTTCAACGCCCCGGGTAAAAAGTCCGCGCTACCGCCCTTAGAGGGCTATCTCGGGCGGTCCGATTCGTGATGATCTCTCCATGACCGATCCCCAGGAGATCACTCCGCGCACGGCTGGGGAACTGGGGATGGACCGCCCCATTTCCCGCCGCGACTTCTTCGACGGCGTCGCGATGGCGGCCGGGATCGCGGCACTCGACGCCTTCACCGGCACCCAGCCTCCGGTCGAGCCCATGGGGATGGCCCCCGAGGGCGTCCACCCGGCCGCGCTGACGGGGTTGCGGGGCAGCGCCCCGGAGAGCCTCGGCGTGCCGCACGCGCTGCGCGACGGCCGGTTCTGGACCCACGCTGGCTCGGTCGAGCCGACCGGCGAGCACTACGACCTGGTGGTGGTCGGCGCCGGGATCAGCGGGATCAGCGCGGCCCACCGGTGGCTCGAACAGGACCCGAGGGCGCGGATCCTGATCCTGGACAACCACGACGACGTCGGGGGGCACGCCCGCCGCAACGAGTTCCGTCCCGAGGGCCGCCAGGGGCCGCTGGTCGGCTACGGCGGCTCCCCGATGATCGAGGCGCCCTCGGCCTGGACGCCCGAGGGCAGGCGGCTGCTCGACGGGCTCGGGGTGCGCCCCGAACGGCTCGCCGCCACGCCGTACCCGGGACTCGGAACGCGCGAGGGCGTCCTGTGCGACCGGGAGAGCTTCGGCAGGGACCGGCTCGTGCTGACCGGCACCGACGCCCGCAGGTGGATCGCGGAGCTGCCCGTCGCCGAGCGGGCCAGGATGGACCTTCTCACGCTCCACCTGGACCCGCCCGACTGGCTGCCCGGCCTGACGCCGGAGGAGAAGCAGCGGCGGCTCGCCCACCTGACCTACTCCGGCTTCCTCAGGGACGTCTGCGGGGCCCACCCGGACGTGCTGCGCTTCGTGCAGACCATGCCGAACGACGAGTGGGGGTACGGCTCGGACGCCTTCGGCGCCATCGACGCCTGGGGGTGCGGTTACCCCGGCTTCCAGGGGCTCGGGCTCGACCGGTCGAAGCCGTCTGTCTACAACTCGCCGAGCGTGATCAGGCACTGGGACGCGCCCAGGGAGACGCTGCTCTTCCCCGAGGGCAACCAGGCCCTGGTCAGGATGATGGTCGGCAGGATGGTTCCGGGGTTCGCGACTTCCGTCGACCCCGAGGGCGTGACCACGGCGCGGTTCGACTACGACCGGCTGGACCTGCCGGACAACCGGGTCCGGGTCCGCCTGTCGAGCCCGGTGGTCTCGGTGGCCAACGACGGCGACGCCGCGAGCGCGACCACGGCGACGGTCGGCTACTTCGACGGCGAGCGGGTCAGGTCCGTCCGGGCCACCGGGGTGATCATGGCCTGCTGGAACATGATGATCCCCTACCTGGTCGCCGGGCTGCCGCAGGAGCAGGAACGGGCGCTGCGCGCGGCGGTCAAGGTGCCGATGCTCTACGCCACGGTCCAGCTTCGCGACTGGCGGGCCTGGCGGGCGGTCGGCGCGGGCAGGGTCCGCTTCACCGGGGCCTACTGGTCCACGGTCGAGCTGGCCCCCAGGGTCGCCGTCGGTGGCTACCGGCCGCCGGAGGGCCCCGACGAGCCGGTGCTTGCCCATCTGGTACGGGCTCCCGCGCTGCCGGGCATGTCACCGGCGGAGGGCTCGATCGCCGGGAGGCGCGAACTGCTCGGCACGCCGTACGCCCATCTGGAGTTCAGCGTCCGCGAGCAGTTGGCCAGGCTGCTGGGGCCGGGTGGGTTCGACCCGGTCCGGGACATCCAGGGGATCACGGTCAACCGGTGGGGACACGGCTACGCGCCAGAGTACGCGACGCCGTGGAACCTGGACTTCTACCCCCAGGGGCCCTTCCCCGCCGAGACGGCGCGGCGCAGGTGGGGGCGGATCGCGATCGCCAACTCCGACTCCGTGCCCTCGGCCTACGCCGACGCGGCGATCACCGCCGCCTACCGGGCCGTCCTCGACCTGCGGGCCTGAGCGCTCAGCGGGCCGGGCGGCGCAGGCGGGTGAAGGCCCAGTTCATCCGGGGTTCGACGGCCCAGCGAGTCAGGGCGCGGACCGGTGGCGTGCACAGCAGGGCCGCGAGCCCGACGCCGAGAAGCGCCACGGCCACCACGCCGGGGACCGTCCGCGCCCAGTCGCCGTAGAAACGCTCGGCGACCTTCACCACCAGGCCGTGCAGCAGGTAGGCGTACATGGTCGCCGCGCCGAGCCCCGAGTACCACGTCCCGCGCGAGGGGGTGACCGCGAGGAAGGCCGCGACCAGCAGCGCCCCGGCCACCAGCATGCCCAGCCGGAACAGGCTGCCGGTGAGGTCGTCGACCCCGATGGCGTCGTTGGCGTGCCGCCAGCGGATCCACTCGGTCTTCACCGAGGCGTGTACGGCCAGCGCGAGCGCCGCCCCGGCCACCAGCGTGAGCGCCCCGGCGATCCTCACCTTCGGTCGTCTGAGCAGCTCGAAGTGCTCGGGACGCAGCATGAGCCCCAGCACGTAGAACGGCAGCAGCCCCAGCGTGCGGTTCATGGACAGCTCGTCGGGCAGCCTGCTCATCCCGGACAGCAGCGAGATGCCGACCGCGACCACCAGCGGCCACCTGAGCTGCTGCCAGACCGGCGTGGACAGCCGCCACAGGAACAGCGACATCAGGAACCAGGTCAGGTAGTACGGGTCGAGCAGGCTGATGTCCAGCTTGCCGTACAGGATCAGGCGGGGCAGGGAGTAGACAAGCTCGAAGATCACGTACGGCACGGCGAGCGTGCTGATCAGCTTGCGCGCCTTGCCCGAAGAGAAGGTGAAATTTCGTGACAAATAGCCACTGAGAACGATGAACAGTGGCATGTGGAACAAATAGACGAAGAAGTAGGCCGCGTGCGCGACCGCGACGTCCCGCAGGTCCTCGATCAGGTGCCCGGAGACGACCAGGGTGATCGCCAGGAACTTGGCGTTGTCGAAGAAGGGGTCCCTGCCCGCCGTGGGGAGGGCGGCGACCCGGCTGGGGCTCGTGACGCTCACAGGCCACGCACCGTAGCCGCCCGTGTCCCAACGGCGGGCCAACCCGGGATGACATCCCGGCGACGGTCAGACGACGGCCCGCTCACTGGCCTCCCAGAGGGCGCGGGCCAGGCCGGGATCGGTCATCCCCCTGGTCGCCTTCGCGGGGGCGCCGTTGGCGAAATATCGCCCGGAGTGGGTGGTCCCGTCAGGGTGGGTGGCGAGGTGGACGAGCGTGCTCGCCCCCTGCTCGACCGTACGGCCGACGCCCGGGATGTGGTGGGTCATCCACATCAGAAATGTCCCCGGGGCGAACCCGGTCTTGATCACGCCGGGGTGGAAACAGGTCGCGCTCACCCCGGTGCCGGACAGGCGGCGGGCCAGCTCGACCGTGAACAGGGCGTTTGCCTGCTTGGAGTCGCCGTACTGCAGCCAGCCGCTCCAGCGGCGCCGGTCGCGGCTCAGGTCGGCCGGGTCGAGACGGCCCGACCTGGCGGCCATGGACGAGGTGGTGATCACCCGCTCCTCGACCCGGTCGAGCAGCAGGGTCGTCAGCAGGAAGGGCGCGAGGTGGTTGACCTGGATCATCGTCTCGTGGCCGTCCCCGGTGCGGGTCCGGGCGGTGGTCATCACGCCCGCGTTGTTGACCAGCACGCCGATCCGCTCGTAGCGGGAGCGCAACTCCTCGGCAAGCCGCCTGACGTCGTCGAGAGAGCCGTAGTCACACGTCGCCGTGTCCGGGACCGCCCCGGAGACCTCCTTGACCCGGGCGGCGACCCCGGCCAGCTTCTCGGGGTTCCGGCCGACCAGAACGACCTGCCGCCCGCGCCTGGCGAGTTCGACGGCAGCGGCCTCACCGATTCCGGCACTCGCCCCGGTAATCACATTAATCATCAGATCCTCCACTGCGCGGAAACCCTATCGGTGCTAGTCTCCTGTGCGATCTTCCGGAGGCATATCCATCCCCAAGGCATCGCGGGCCTCCACACACTCAGAAGTTGGGACGAGTGGGCATGGGCTCTGGAAACCGGTCAATTCGGTTCAAGATCTTTTTGCTGCTGCTCTTACCCCTGCTATCGCTGAGTGCTTTGTGGGGTTTCGCCCTTAATCTGACCGTGGGCGACGGGGCAGCACTGTTACGGTCGAACACCCTCTACCAAACGGTCGGCGTCACCTCCACCGAGCTTGGGCTCCAGCTTCAGGCCGAGCGGACGCAGTCCTCGGTGGCCATCAGCTCCCGCGTCCTCACCAGCGGAATCGCCGACCAGCGCAGCCGTACCGACCGGGCTGTCGAGAAGTTCCGTGCCGCCGCCGCGTCCACCGATTCCGGAAGTCCGGAACTCCGCACCGCGTTGAACGGGGTCCTCAGCCAGATCGGCCGACTCGCGAGCATCCGCTCCGGCATCGACAGCGGCCGTGACGCGCGCCTGGACGTCCTGACGAACTACAACCGGGTCCTCGACTCGGTCTTCCTCCTCTACGACCAGCTCGTCGCGGTCCCCGACCTGGCCATCTACCGCCAGGCCGCCGCCATGCAGTCCATGGGCAACGCCCGCGAGATGATCGCCAGGGAGAACGCGCTCATCAGCGGCGCCCTGATCGACTACCGCCTCACCCCGAGGGAGCGCGAGGCCTTCGGCGAGTACGCCGCGACCCGGCGCTACCTGCACGCGCGGGGCCTGTCCGCGCTCGACGCCGAGCTGGGCAGGCCGTACCGGGACACCTTCGACTCGACAGCCTTCGAGCGGTTCACCGCCCTTGAGCGGACGATCGCGGGAGCCCAGGGCAACCGGCTGCCCGTCGAGGCGCAGCGCTGGAAGCAGAGCACCAACGGCGTGGCCAACTGGCTCGACCAGCTCGGCGTCGCCTCCTCAAACACCCTGTCCCAGCGGGCCAGGTCGGTCGCCACCGGGATCATCGTCAGAATCGCGGTCGCGGGCGGCATGGGGCTCATCGCGGTGATCGCCTCGATCGTCCTGTCCGTCCGCTTCGGCCGCAGGCTCGCCGGTGAGCTCGCGACCCTCCGCTCGACCGCCCTCGACCTGGCCGACGTACGGCTCCCGCGGGTCGTCGAACGGCTGCGGCTCGGCGAGGAGGTGGACGTCCCGTCCGAGGTCCCGCCCATCAAGGTGGGCGACTCGGTCGAGGTCGGCGACGTCGCCCAGGCCTTCGACTCGGTACGGCGCACCGCCGTCGAGGCCGCCGTCGGCCAGGCCAACCTGCGCCGCGGCGTCGGCCAGGTCTTCCTGAACCTGGCCCGGCGCAAGCAGATCCTGCTGCAGCGTCAGCTCACCCTGCTCGACGGCATGCAGCGCAGGGCGACCGACCCCGACAGCCTTGAGGACCTGTTCCGGCTCGACCACCTGACCACCCGCATGCGGCGGCACGCCGAGGGCCTGATCATCCTGTCCGGCGCGGCCCCGGGACGCGCCTGGCGCAACCCCGTGGCGGCCGTGGACATCGTCAGGGCGGCCATCGCCGAGGTCGAGGACTACACCCGGGTCACCGTCGCGCCGATGCCCGCCGCCGCGCTCGACGGGGCGGCCGTCGCCGACATCACCCACCTCATCGCCGAGCTGATCGAGAACGCCACGATCTACTCCCCCGAGCAGACCACGGTGGTCGTCAGGGGGGACCTGGTCGCCAACGGCTTCGTCATCGAGGTCGAGGATCGCGGCCTCGGGCTGAGCGCCGAGGAGTACGCGGTCCTCAACGAACGGCTGGCCAGCCCGCCGGAGTTCGACCTCGCCGACAGCGAGCGTCTCGGCCTGTTCGTGGTCGGCAGGCTCGCCGCCAGGCACAACATCCGCGTCATCCTGCGCGGCTCCCCCTTCGGCGGCACCACCGCCATCGTGCTCATCCCGCGCGCCGTACTGGCCGAGCTGCCCTCGCACCTCGCCCTCACCGCGGAGCGGGTGGACGAGCGGCCCGCAGAACTGCCCGCGCGCCCCTCGGGTGGCCTGTTCGAGTCGTCCATGCCGGGCGCGCTGCCCCGCAGGTCCAGGACGGCCCCCGTCCCCGAGCCCTCCCTGTCGGTCGTCTCAGAGGACGCCGGGGAGGCCGCTGCTCCCGCTGAGGGGGCGCCACGGCCCCGGGCCCTGCCCCGTCGGGTACGGCAGGCCAACCTGGCGCCGCAACTCCGCCAGGAGTCGTCATCCGACTCCTCGTCCGAGCCCTCTCCAGAGCCTTCGCCGGAGGTCGATCCGCCGGAGCGCTCACCGGACGAGGCACGGGCGTTGTTCTCCGCCTTCCAGGCGGGATCACGACGTGGCCGGGAGGAAGAGAACACCGATCTCGCACACCACAGGACAGGCGACAAGGAGGACTAATGACTGGAAAAGTTTCCAGCACCGGCGAGCTCAACTGGCTCCTCGACGACCTGACCAACCGGGTGGGCGCGGTACGTCAGGCGGTGATCCTGTCCACGGACGGGCTCGCCGTCGGCTTCTCCAAGGGACTCAACCGGGAGGAGGCCGAGCACCTGTCCGCCATCGCCTCCGGGTTCCAGAGCCTGGCGCGCGGGGCGGGACGCCACTTCGGCGGCGGCGAGGTGCGCCAGACCATCGTGGAGATGGAGTCGGCGTTCCTGTTCGTCACGGCCGCCGGGCAGGGCACCTGCCTGGCCGTACTGAGCACCGCGGACGCCGACGTCGGCCACATCGCCTACGAGATGGCGATGCTGGTCAAGCGGGTCGGCCAGCACATCTCCACCCGTCCGAGGCAGGGACTCGCATGATGCCACACGCACGTTTGGCCGGGTTCTCCTCGTTCTCCCTGCCCGGGTTCTTCTTGCCCGGGGCCAGGGGTGGAGCGGGCGGATGACCCGATGGATGGACGAGGAGGCGGGACCGGTCGTCCGGCCGTTCGCGCTGATCGGGGGCCGTACCAGATCGTCCGGTGACACCCTGGACCTGGTCGCGATGGTCACCGCGACCGGTTCCGCGCCGTCTGGCGGGTTCGTCCCGGGACCCGAGCACCAACGCATTCTCTCCCTGGTCGCCGTCGAGGCGACCTCGGTCGCCGACATCGCATCCGATCTGGACCTGCCGCTTGGCGTCGTCCGGGTGCTCCTCGGCGACCTCAAGGACCACAAGCTCATTTCGATCGGGCGCGCGTCGGCGAGCGAGCGCATTCTCAAGGAAGTGATCAATGGACTTCGGGCCCTCTGACGAACCTGTAGCGCTCAAGATCCTCATCGCGGGCGGGTTCGGCGTCGGCAAGACCACGCTCGTCGGCTCGATCAGCGAGATCCGCCCGCTGCGCACGGAGGAGGTGCTCTCCGACCGCGGCATCGGCATCGACGACGTCGAAGGTGTGGAGAACAAGACCACGACCACCGTGGCGATGGACTTCGGGCGCATCACGATCAGGGAGGGACTGGTCGTCTACCTGTTCGGCACCCCGGGCCAGGAACGGTTCTGGTTCATGTGGGACGAGCTGTCCTACGGCGCGCTCGGCGCCGTCGTGCTCGCCGACACCCGCAGGCTGACCGACTGCTTCCCGTCGATCGACTACTTCGAACAGCGCGGCACGCCGTTCATCGTGGCGGTCAACTGCTTCGACGGGGCCGAGCAGTACGAGGCCGAAGAGGTCCGCGTCGCCCTCGACCTGGACCCGGAGGTGCCGGTCCTCCTCTGCGACGTACGGCGCCGCACCTCGGCCAAAACCGTCCTGGTAACCCTGGTGGAACACTCCCTGAGAGTCCTGACGGCCAGCCAGCCCTGACGTTCTTTCGAAGCGGCGCCTTCCTACTCCGGGGAGGCGCCGTCCTTCACCGGGCTTCGTGGGACCGCCACACACGAGGAACGGCTTCACCTATTGCGTCCGGACTTGTCCGGATATATCGCCATACCGGTGTCATCTCCTGCGGCGTGGTGTTCGCTGAACCCGCCAGCCGGGATCGCGGCGCGGAAACCCGCGACCCGAACGTGAGGGAGGACCCATGCCGTGTAAGGCCCCCGACCGCACTCGCCACCACTCCGGGGCACCGGGCGTACGACGGGCGACGACACTCGTCATCGGCTTCCTGGCGATCGTCACAGCACTCCTGCCGACCGCCTCCGCCTCGGCACAGACAGACGACGCGGGAAAGAACGGCGTTCCCGTCGGTTTCACCGATGTCACCGTCAATCTTCAACTGCACGGTTTCTACGGATCGGTCCGCGTCCGCGCCAACGGCACGCTGATCGGCACATGCAGCGTCGCCAGCTGCGGCCACGCCGTCCCCTACGGTTCAAGCGTGCAGCTGACGCCGGACGGAGACATCACTTCGTGGGGCTCCGGACCATGCCAGAACGTGTTCGGCTCCGTCCCCTGCACCTTCACCGCCTACTCGAACATCACCTTCCACGTCAGCTTCCTCGGCTAGCTCCTCTTCACACCGGGCCGGACAGGCCACTTGTCCGGCCCCGCGCCGCCCTCTTCGAGGCCCTGAGCGATGTTGTCCTTGATCGCCCGGGTGACCCCGTGCTCGTCGGCGGCCACCATCGCGTTCCACATCGCGGCCTCGTGGTGGACGAAGTCGGCGGTGGGCCGCCCGCACCGATCAGGGGGTACGGGAACCGTTCAGCAGGGCGTTGATGTCGCTCTGCCGGTAGCGACGCTGTCCGCTGGGCGTCCTGAGCGAGGGGATCTTTCCGGTGAGGGACCACCGGTTGACGGTCTTGGGGTCCACGCCGAAGATGTACGCGACTTCGCCGGGGGTGAGGAGCCGGTCGGTGGTTTCTGGGCCGGTGGTGAAGGTGCCGTCGGGTGCGACGGCCTTGCTCGTGGGCATGGGGGGGCTCCTTCAGTAGCGGAGTCGATGGAGGATTTCGTCGTGGTGGGCGAGGGCGCTGATCAGTCGGTGCAGGGTGGTGCGGCCGAGCACGTCGCGGGCTCCGGCTTTGCGCTGGTCAGCACGGAGTGGGTAGTAGCGGGTGGCCCACCAGCGGGGTAGGCCGGGTAGGTCGCGTTGTTGGTAGTGCCAGCCGGGGTGGGTGCTGGTGAGCACGTCGATCACGCGTCGCTCGTACTCGTCATCAGTCATCGTCGTCTCGCTTCGGAGGACGGACAGGAAACCCGCCTCACGCGGGGAGGCCGTGCCGGTCAGGTGGGGGGGTGCCCGGCCCCGAGCCGGGGAGCATGAGGCCGGGCACCCGGTAGAGGGACCGGTCCCGCGTGTGGGGACGCGAGACCGGTATGCGAGGCGGCTCCCCCTTCCCCAACACGCCCTGCCATGTCCCGGCGTGCGTGGGAGCCGCCTTGCGGGGGTGTGCGGCCCAAGCCCTCCAACCTGAGCCGCACGTTTATGAGGTACGGCGGGCAGCGGGTGGGATGAGGTCCCGCTACCCGCCGTACCGGCTTAGGAGCGCAGGAGTCTGCGCAGGGCGGGAGGCCGCTGACCGGCCCATCCGGTCCGGGCGGTGGCGGCGGCCCGGACGGCGTGGGCGGTTCGGGCCTGCAGAGCGCGGGTGGCGGCGACGGCCCGGATGCTCGGCGGCACCGCCGGAGGCGTCTGCGCGGCCAGCTTGCGGTCCAGCTCTTCGGCCGACTCCGCGCGTACCAGCAACACGGCCCCGGGTTCCGGCCTGCCGGACAGGACGTGGCGGTAGGCGCTCCACAATCCGCTTTGTGCGTTGTGGAAGACCAGCCAACCGGGATGGGCCTGTTGCAGGGTGTCGCAGGTTCGATCTGAAAGCCCGACCTGTGGATGGGCTGCCCTGAGTGATGACATCATGCCGCCCTCCCGCCCGGCGAACGTCGCCTTCTGGCTGGCCCCCGGTCGCGCGGCTCAGCGGACGGACGCTCCTCGATGCGCTCAGGCGGCGTGGCCTGGAGCAGGCGGGCCATCTCAGCCTCCTGCATCCGCTCCTCCAACCCCTCGGAGGTCGCGTCCTCAACCACCACGAGCTGGGGACTGTCCCAGGACGCGACGGCGTAGAAGGCGCGCTTGCCCAGGCTGTAGAGCACCGTCCAGCCAGACCACACCTGATCAAGCCGCTCGGCCTCAGCCCGTGCCGGTCCGTCCCAGACCCGCTGATACACCGAGGCGTACGGCTGACCGTCGCGGTGGCGTCCCGTCACGAGACCGGCTCCGTCTTCTCAGCAGCGGCCACGGCGGTCTTCTCGGCGTTGACGACGGCGGTCTTCTCAGCGGCGGCGACAACAGCGCGGGCCTTGTCCTCCTGCGCGGCCACGGCGGCCTGGACCTCCTCGAAGGTGTCGGCGTCCACCGCCGGTTCCACCCCGGCCCGCAACGCCACACGCGGGAAAGCACGGTTGCGGATCGCCCAGTACCGGCCGGTGTCACTGACGATCAACCGCCAACCCGGGATCACCGGGGTAGAAGCGGGGGTGTTGCGCATGATCTGGACCTCCGTGATCCGATCAGAGGCATGCCTGGCCAGGGTGATCGCCAGACGGGCCTGCCCTACGGGACAAGAGAAAGAGGGGCGCATGCCGTACGGCACCGCCCTGTGGAGACCGGGCCGACAGGTCATATGAGTGCGGGGAATGCGGCACCTGCCGGTCGCGGGCCGTACTCCACCCCAGAAGAGACCGAGGCGGCGCAGCCTGGCCCAGGAGATCCCGGACCGGGGAACACCGGGGACAGGACGCCGGGTTCGCCGGGACAGCGACGGACGAGCAGGCCGTACAGGCACGAAAGCCGGGGCAGCGACCGGGTCAGCGGCAGGAGGCATGGTGGACGCAGTGCTCGGAGCCCGGGCCGGGGCGGCGGGCAGGGTATCGGCGGGGATCGGTGCGTGATCTGGCCCAGGGGCGGTTTCCGCGAGGCCGGGCAGGTCATCCGGTACGGCGGTCGCGGCCGGGGCCGCTGCGGGCGATCCCGGCTCGGGGTCCAACTCGGGAACCGGACGTCGCTGGGCGGGCACCAGCGGAACCACCTCGCCCGGTGCGACCTCCACCGGAGGCCGGGGAGCGGGAAGGATCTGCGGGCCGTACTCACGGCGGGCCTGGAGACGGGCGTTCATCAACAGCCCGGACGGCTGCACGTACTCGTGCCCGTCCTGCTG